>CBDHGC010000004.1:0-4800000 GCA_965262925.1 Vicinamibacterales bacterium
GTCGCTGCGCATCGATCCGAGTGCCAACCCGATGCTCGACGCGCGCCTGCAGGTGGAGAACCTGCCGGTGGAGGCGCAGGACGTGGTCGTGCCCAACCCGCACACCGGCGAAGACGTGAAGCGGCGGATCGCCCTGTTCCTCGAGCCCGGCGAGAAGAAGGGACCGCGGCGGGCGGTCAGCGAGATCGGCGCCTGGCTGAACTACGTCACCGGCGGGCGTTTCATGACGATGGCGGCGGATCTGTCCGGCTCGATCAACGTCGAGAAGGCCAACCTGCTCGGCCACTACGACCCGGTCGAGAATCCGTACGGCACGCGGCTGAAGGCGGCGATACAGGAGGCGGGCAACGCGTCGACCATCATCGGGCTGGTCAGCCAGAACGCGTCGACCGATCCCGGCGGCTACGCCGGGGTGTGGGGGATCTCGGGGACCTACGGCGCGTTCACGCCGCTGATGTACACCCCCGCCCGGGTCTTCTCGCAGATGAACCAGGACAGCCCTTTCGAGCTGGGCGTCCTGCACGTGCTGGCCGGCCACTCGGGTCCCGAGACGGCGGCCGACGCGCGCACGCACTTCGGCATCTTCGCGCCGCAGGTGTGGACGCTGCTGCCGCGCGGCCAGGTCGTCAACCTCTATTTCTGGGACTACAACGACGTCGCCCCCGGCTACTTCGCGGCGGTGCAGCAGGCGCTGGCGGTCAAGGAGATCGGCATCGTCGTCATTCACGTGGCGCGGCCGGACTTCGTGGTGGCGGACCGGTCGACCTTTGCCGATACCGACCTGACGGCCGCGGCGAAGGGGCTCTATCTGATCCGCGACCACGACCCCGGCGCGCCGCCGATGGGCACCGTCTTCGTGCAGGGATCGAGCTCGACGAAGAATCTGGTCAACGTGATTCCGCGCCTCGATGCCGCGGGCCTCAACGTGCGCATCGTGTCGGTCATCAGTACCGAGCTGTTCGCGGCCCAGCCGGCGGAGTACCGGGAAAAGCTGCTGCCCGACGCCTCGCGCTACGACTGCATGATCGTCAGTACGATGACCAAGCGGGTGCCGCCGATTCCCAATCTCGGCGCCCTCACCGAGGAGTACTCGCTCTACGCCGACTTCGACGACCGCTGGCGGAGCGGGGGTATGGAGCCGGACGTCATCGCCGAGGCGCACCTCGACGACGAGTCGATCTACCAGGGCATCGTCCGCTTTGCCCGGGAACGCGCGTCCCGCCTGGAGCGGCAGCGACGTGCGCTGGAGACGCTTTCATGAATACGAATGCTCGTTCCGCGTCACGGTGGATCACGCCGGTCGCGGTAGCCGTCCTGTTGCTGGCGCCCGGCCCGGCGCCGGTCCAGGCACAGTCCGACGACGACTTCACGCCGGTGACCGACGCCATGCTGCAGCAGCCGGCCGATGGTGACTGGCTGACGTGGCGCCGCACCCTCGATGGCTGGGGCTACAGTCCGCTGGACCAGATCGACACGGACAACGTCGCCGAGCTGCGCATGGTCTGGACGCGGGGGCTCACCGACGGCTTTCAGTCCGGCACGCCGCTTGCCTACGGCGGCGTGATGTACATGCCGAACCCGAACGACGTCATCCAGGCTCTCGACGCGGCGACCGGCGACCTGCTCTGGGAGCACCGCCGCGACATCCCGGACGACGTCGGGGAGTACGTGTTCGGTGCGCTCGCCTCCAACAACCGCAACATCGCCATCTACGGCCGGCTGATCATCGACACCACGGTCGACGACCACATCCACGCGCTCGACGCGGTGACCGGCGAGATGGTCTGGGAGACGCAGGTCCTCGACTACCGGGTCAACCCGGCGACGCAGGGCGCCGGGCCCATCATCGCCGACGGCAAGGTCGTCTCGGGACGCAGTTGCTCTCCGCGCGGCGGGCCGGAGGCGTGCGTTGTGGTCGCGCACGACGCGGTGACCGGGGCCGAGCTGTGGCGCCGCCGTCTGATCCCGGGTCCCGGGGAGCCCGGCGACGAGAGCTGGGGCGGCGTGCCGTTCGAGGAGCGCTTCCACGTCGGCGCGTGGATGGTCCCGAGCTACGACCCGGCGTTGAACCTGGTCTACGTCGGGACGTCCGTCACCGCCCCCGCCCCGAAGTTCATGCTCGGCGGGACGGACAACAAGCATCTCTACCACAACTCCACCCTCGCCCTCGACGCCGACACGGGAGACATCGTCTGGTACTACCAGCACCTGAACGATCATTGGGACCTCGATCATCCGTTCGAACGAATTCTCGTCGACACCGCGGTGGCCCCCGATCCCGCCGCCGTGGACTGGATCAACCCGCGGCTGCAGGCTGGCGAGACGCGCCGGGTGCTCACCGGCATCCCGGGCAAGACCGGCGTCGTCTACACCCTCGACCGGGCGACGGGGGAGTTCCTCTGGGCGACGCCGACCGTCACCCAGAACGTCATCGGGGGCATCGACGGCGCCACCGGGGAGGTGTCCGAGAACGCGGAGGTCGTTTTCACGTCGCTGGGACAGGAGGTCTTCGCCTGCCCGACCTGGAACGGCGGCAAAGACTGGGAGGCGGGCGCCTACAGTCCCCTGACCAACACCATGTACATGCCGCTGCGCAACACCTGTGCGCGCATGATGGCCACGCGGGTCTTCGCCGACGACACCCCCGCGGCGCGCACCGAGAGCCGCTCCGAGGTCTACGCCATCGCCTACCGGCACCAGTTGGCCCCGGGCACCGATAACGCCGGCACCGTGCGGGCCATCTCCGCCGAGACCGGCGAGACGGTCTGGCTGCACGAGCAACGCGCGGCGACCATGTCGCTCGTGGCGACCGGCGGCGGACTCGTCTTCGGCGGCGACGTCAACGGCCGCTTCCGGGCCCTGCACCACGAGACGGGCGAGGTCCTGTGGGAGATCAACCTCGGGTCGGCGATAACCGGTTTTCCTATCACCTACGCCGTCGACGGACGGCAGTACGTGGCGGTCAGCACCGGCACCGGCGGCACCTCCTCGCACTTCACCGCCCTGACGCCGGAGCTGCGTCCGAGCGCGGGGAACAACCTGTTCGTGTTCGCGTTGCCGGTCCCCTGACGGCCGGCACGGTCGTTGCTCCGTAACGGTGCTACGATGGCGGTGGTCGAGCGCGCGCCCCGCGCCCAGCCCCGCGATCATTGGGGGTGGAAGGCGACCATGCGCACCGAGCAGATGGAACAGCGTTTCGAAAACGTCGAGCGTCGGGTCGATCGGATCGAGCAGATTCTGCCGACTCTGGCGACCAGGGAAGATCTGAAGGCGGCCATCGCGCCGCTGGCGACGAAGGCGGAGTTGCGGGCGGCCATCGCGGAATCGGAGCAGCGCATGCGCGCCCACTTCGATGTGGTGGCAGAAAGCCTGCGGGACGATGTCCGGCTGGTTGCCGAGGCTGTCGCCACGCTCTTGGAACGGGAGCGGTAGCCACGGTTGTTTCGAGGCGCCCGCGCGAGTAGGATGTGAGTGAATCACATGCATCTTCTGCTGTCCTTGGCGTTGATTGCTCTCGGCGCGCCGGCGCAGGATCCGTTGCGGGAGACGCAGGTATCCACTCCGGAGGTCGTGCGGACCGTGTACGACATGCCGGAGGCCGTCACGCCGCCGGCGTTCTCCGAGGATGCGCTGGCGGGCTGGAAGCTGTTCGTGCAGCGGTGCGCGATCTGCCACGACCCGCTCGGGCAGCCCTCGTTTCCGGCGAGCCTCGGTCCCGCGCTCAGTGAGGCGACCGTCCGCGAGCTGGGTGCGGAGACGGTCCGTGAGATCATCATGGTCGGTTCCGTGCGCATGCCGGGCTGGCAGTACACGCTGACCCCGGAGCAGATCGGCCAGGTCATCGCTTACATGAACACCCTGACGCGGGAGTAGCTGGAAGAGACAGCGGGACTCACGCCCACAACGACGCCGGCGCATTCGAGGCATGTCCCGCGGCCGGGCGCGCGAGGTCGGACGGACATGCGGCGATGCGCGGAGGAGGCCTACATGTTCGAACCGCGACCGTCCGTGGTGCTGGCGGGAATCATCGGCGTCTGCATGCTTCTGGTGGCGGGAGCGACGGCGCCCGCGGCGGCGCAGGCTGCGGGTCCCACACCGCTCGCCGGGGCCGTCACCGCGCCGGGCGGCGAACCGATGCCGGGCGTGGCCGTCTCCACGCGGGCGGAGGGCACGCCGATCACGACGTCGGTCTTCACCGACGAGGCCGGTCGGTACTACTTTCCCCCGCTGGCCCCGCCGCTCGAAGGCGGACGCTACCGGGTCTGGGCGCAGGCGGTCGGCTACGAGTCCGCGAGCGCCCACGTCGTCCTCGATCCCGCGCGGCGGATCGCGCAGGACTTCACGCTGGCTGCGGCCGACGATTTCACCCACCAGTTGTCGGGTGTGGAGTGGCTGAACGCCCTGCCCGCCGGGACGCGCGAGGATCGCCGGCTGAAAGAGGTGTTCCGCGTCACGTGCACGGAATGTCACCAGGCCGGCCTGGTGCTGCAGAACCGGTTCGACGAGCGTGGCTGGCGCGCCATGATCGATCTGATGGCGAACGTCAGCTACCACGGCTGGCGTGGCCGCAACGCTCGGCCGTCGATCACGATCGAGTACTACCGCGACGAGCTGGCGGCGTATCTCGCCAGGGCCCGGGGCCCCGAGTCGCCGCCCTTGGCGTTCGACCTGCAGCCGCGCCCGACCGGTGAGGCCGCGCGCCATGTCGTCACGGAGTACGACATCCCCATCGCGGAGTTGCCGACGGAGCTCACCTCCATCAACGGGAGCGAGTGGTCGGAAGGCATTCCGTCGGGGATGCGCGGCGGCGGCGGCATGCACGATGCCGCGGTCGACGACGACGGCAACGTCTGGATCACCGACTCGGTGCCGAACGACTTCCGGACGCTCGCCCGGGTCGATCCGCGCACCGGCCAGGTCACCGGCTTCAAGCTGACGGCGGCCGACGGCAGACGGGCGCGCAATTCGCACGGCATCACGAAGGCGCGCAACGGCATCCTCTGGTTCGACACGGCGGGCAGCCTCGGCCGGCTGGACCCGACGACCGAGACTTTCCAGCTCTATGCGCCGCCGCGGCCGCTACGCGTCGGCGGCAGCCTCCAGGAGGACGGCCAGGGCAACATCTGGGTCGGCAACCGTCACGGCGCCCTCAAGTTCGATCCCGACACCCACGACTTCACGTACTACCAGAACAAGACCATCGGCGACGGCCAGACCTACGGCACGGCCGCCGACCGCCTCGGGAACGGCTGGTGGGCGCAGTTCAACATGGACATTGTCGGGCACGCGAACGGTACGACCGGCGAGGTCGACGAGGTGCCGATGCGGCCGCCCGGCGCGCTGGACCGCGAGCAGTTGCTGACCCCGGCCGACCGCGACTTCTTCAACCGTATCGGCGCGATGCGCTTTTCCGGAAGCGTCTTCAACCCCGGCGGGCAGGCGCCGCGCCGGCTCGCCGCCGATCCCGCCGGCGACACCGTGTGGGTCGCGAACTGGTGGGGCTCCAACCTGGCTAGAATCGACATCCACACGCTCGAGGCGACGTACTACCCGCTGCCTATCGACGCGCATCCGTATGCGACGGTGGTCGACCGGAACCACATGGTGTGGACGAACCTGTCGTCGGACGACGCCGTCGCCAGGTTCGATCCGAACACCGAGGAATACACGATCTTCAGGCTTCCCAGCCTCGGGGCCGAGCTGCGCCACATCGCCGTCGACGACGCCGGCGGTCCGGACGTCTGGGTCGTCTACCGGGAGGCGAGCCGCGCGGCGCGCATCCAGTTCCGAACCGAGGCGCAGCTCCAGGCCGCCCGCGCCGCCAGTGCAGTCCCGGCAGCCGCGGGCGGCGGCCAATAGCGAGGTGTTCCGAACGCTGCTTTCCCCGAGGAGCTTGCGATGTCTTCAGCACCGATGTTGCGAATGCTGACGTGCGGGCTGGGTCTGGTTGCGGCTCTGGCGGCCGGTCAGCTCCATCTTCAGGCGGCGCCGCCCTCGGCGCCGGTTCCCACCGATTCCCAACGGGCGCTTCTCGACACGTACTGCGTCACCTGCCACAACCAGCAGCTCCGGACCGCCGGACTGCTGCTCGACCGGCTGGACGTCGAGCACGTCGGCGAAGGGGCCGAAATCTGGGAGAAGGTGGTACGGAAGCTCCGCGCCGGTCAGATGCCGCCGGTCGGTCGGCCGCGGCCCGAGAAGGCTGCGTACGACGGCTTCGCCGCCTGGATCGAGACGGAGATCGATCGGGCGGCCGCGGCCCGGCCCAATCCCGGGCGGCCCGTCGTCCGTCGTCTCAATCGGCTCGAATACACCAACGCGATCCGCGACCTGCTGGTGCTGGAGATCGATGGCCGGGCGCTGCTGCCCACCGACGAATCCGGCTACGGCTTCGACAACATCGGCGACGTGCTGTCGTTCTCGCCGGGGCTGCTGGAGCGCTACATGAGCGCGGCGCGCAAGATCAGCCGCCTCGCCGTCGGCGATCCGACGCGCCCTGCGTCGGTCGACACCTACAGGCTTTCGCCGTTTCTCCTGCAAGAGGGTCGCGCGAGCGAGGATCTCCCGTTCGGGTCGCGGGGCGGGACCGTCATTCGCCATAACTTTCCGACCGATGGCGAGTATGTGCTCCGCATTCGCCTCGGACGGCGGTTCGACAACGACGCCATCCAGGGGCTGGCCGTCAGAGAACAGATCGATGTCCGCCTCGATGGCGTGCGGGTGAAGTTGTTCGAGGTCGGCGGCGAATGTGTCGACTCGCAGGAGCAGCGCTGCGAGCTGCCACCCGGAGTGGTTCCGGTCTCCGAGTACGGGCGAACGGCCGACGAGCCACTGCACGTTCGGTTCGCGACGCAGGGCGGGCCGCGTCTCATCGGGGTTTCGTTCGTCAATCGCGCGGTCGGGGCGGCGGAAGGCGTCGGTCCTGTCCGTCGTCCGACCTCCGAGCTCCGCAATACCGAAGCCGCGCCGATGAGCGTGGCGAGTGTCGAGGTCGATGGACCGTTCAACGCCGCCGGGCCGCCGGATACCCCCAGCCGGGACCGGATCTTCGTGTGCCGGCCGGCGGGAGCCGAGGATGAGACCTGCGCCCGGCAGGTCCTTGGAACGCTCGCCCGTCGCGCCTATCGTCGTGCGATCACTGTCCGGGATCTCGAGCCGCTGCTCGGGTTCTACCGGACCGGCCATGCGGCCGGCGGCTTCGAGTCGGGCATCCAGTTCGCGCTGGAAGGGCTCCTCGTGTCGCCTGACTTCCTGCTTCGCGTGGAGCACGATCCGTCGCACGCGGCGCCGGGTTCCGCGTACCGCGTCGGTGACGTCGACCTGGCGTCCCGCCTGTCGTTCTTCCTCTGGAGCAGCATTCCCGACGACGAGCTCCTCGACCTAGCCGGGGCCGGAAAGCTCGGCGAGCCGCACGTGTTGGAGCAGCAGGTCAGGCGGATGCTCGCCGACAGCCGCGCGTCGGCGCTGGTCACGAATTTCGCCAGCCAGTGGCTGTTTCTCCGGGACCTGCGCGTAGCCGCGCCGGATACGCAGGTATTTCGTGATTTCGACGACAGCCTGCGTGCCGCATTTCAGCATGAGACGGAGCTGTTCATCGAAAGTCAGTTGCGCGCGGATCGCAGCGTCGTGGAGCTCCTGAACGCGGACCATACGTTCGTCAACGAACGGCTCGCCCGCTTCTACGGCATCCCGAACGTGTACGGCACGCATTTCCGGCGGGTGAAGGTGACCGATCCCGCTCGGAGAGGGTTGCTCGGCCATGGCAGCATTCTGACCGTGACGTCCTATTCCAACCGCACTTCTCCGGTGCAGCGCGGCAAGTACGTGCTGGACAATCTGCTGGGTTCTCCGCCGCCCGCGCCGCCGCCCAACGTCGAGGGTCTGGCGGAGGCCGGTGAAGGCGGCGCGCCGGCGACCACCGTGCGCGCGCGGATGGAGGCGCACCGGCAGAACGCCGTCTGCGCCAGTTGCCACGCGCAGATGGATCCGATCGGGTTCGCGCTGGAGAACTTCGATGCGATCGGGAAATGGCGGGAGAGTGAGTTCGGCGTCCCGATCGACGCGGTCGGCGCGCTCCCGGACGGGACCGTTCTCGCCGGACCGGAGGAGTTGCGGAAGACGCTGGTCCGCCGCCATCGGGAGTTCGTGCACACGCTCGTCGAACAACTGCTGACCTACGCGCTCGGCCGCGGCGTGGAGTACTACGACGGCCCGGCGATCCGCCGGATCGTCACGAACGCCGCACCGGCCGACTACCGGTGGTCGTCGCTGATTCTGGGAGTGGTCGACAGCGTGCCGTTTCGGATGCGGATCGCGCCGCAGCGAGAGCCGGACGTGCGTGTCGACGCCGCATCCGACCCGAGATGAGGGAGGTTTCAACGATGAGTCCCCACATTGTCACGAAGAAGCATCTGGCGCGCCGTACCGTCCTGCGAGGGATGGGCGCGACGATTGCGTTGCCGTTCCTCGACGGCATGGTCCCCGCGTTCGCCAACAGCCGCCGCATCGCCGCCGCACTGCCGCTCCGGGTGGGTGCGCTCTATGCGCCGAACGGCATGAACATGCAGGACTGGACACCGGCGGCGGAGGGCGCGGCCTTCGAGCTGACCCCGATTCTCCGGCCCCTCGCCCCGTTCCGGGATCGCATGGTCGTGCTGAGCGGTCTGGCCAACAACGCAGCCGATCAGTTGCCGGGTGAAGGGTCGGGAGACCATTCCCGCTCGTCGGCCGCGTACCTGACCGGCGCGCATGCGAAGAAGACGGAAGGCGCCGATCTCGAGAACGGCATCTCGATGGACCAGGTCGCGGCCAAGGAGTCCCGCAGGCACACGCAGCTCGCGTCGCTCGAGCTCGCCCTCGAGGCCAACGACATGGCGGGCGGCTGCGAGCACGGGTATAGCTGCGCCTATACCGGCACGGTGTCCTGGGCGAGCGCCACGACGCCGCTGCCGATGGAGAACGACCCGCGGGCGGTGTTCGAACGCCTGTTCGGGTCCAGTGACAGCACGGAGCGCGAGGCCCGGCTCGCCCGCCTCAGGATGGAGCGGAGCATCCTCGACGCGGTGAGCGAGCGGTTGGCGCAGCTCCGGAATGGACTCGGGGCGTCCGACCGCCGCAAGGTCACGGAATACGTCGACGCGGTACGCGATATCGAGCGTCGCATCCAGGTGGCCGAAGACCAGAGCAACCGGGAGCTGCCCGTCGTGGCGCAGCCGGCGGGGGTTCCGCCGACGTACGAGGAATACGCGAAGCTCATGTTCGATTTGTGGGCCCTGGCGTGGCAGTGCGACCTGACCCGCGTGACCAGCTTCATGTACGGCCGGGAGAAGAGCGGCCGCAGCTATCCCGAGATCGGCGTTCCCGATCCTCACCACCCGCTGTCGCATCATCAGGATCGGCCCGACAGGCTGGCGAGGCTCACCAGGTTGAATACCTTCCACATGAGCCTGTTCGCACATTTCCTCGAGAAGCTGCACTCGATCCGCGAGGGCGACGGCCGGCTGCTCGATCGGGTGCTGATCGTCTACGGTGCGGGCATGAGCGACTCGAACATGCACCATCACCAGAACCTGCCGGCGCTGCTGGTGGGGACCGGATCGGGCCAGATCGCAGGGGGGCGTCACGTCCGGGTGGCGAAGGACCTGCCGCTGGCCAACCTGCACCTGACCGTGCTGGACAGGATGGGCATCCCGATCGACCGCCTCGGCGACAGCACCGGCAAGCTCGCCGTACTGTAGACCGCGGGGAGGACGACCATGCGCGTCGACGTTCGCGGTGCGTCCGCCATCTGGGTGCCGTTTCTGCTGCTGCTCGCCGTTCCGGCCGCCGGCGCCGATGATCTGCGGCTCGTCGAGGCGGTGAAGAACCGCGACGCTCAGGCGGTCCGGCGCCTTCTGGAGCAGCAGGTCGACGTGAACACGAGGCAACCCGACGGCGCGACCGCGCTGCACTGGGCCGTCCATTGGGATGATCCGGCCTCGGTGGGGCTGCTGATTGGCGCCGGCGCAGAGGTGAACGCGGCCAACGACTACGGCGTGACGCCGCTGTCTCTCGCCTGCACCAACGGGAACCCGTCCGTCGTCGACATGCTGCTGAAGGCCGGCGCGGATCCCGGAGCGGCTTCTCCGGTCACGGGAGAGACGCCGCTGATGACGGCCGCGCGCACCGGGATAGTGGAGGCCGTGGGGGCGTTGCTGGACCACGGGGCGGAGGTGAACGCGCGGGAAACCCGGCAGGGTCAGACCGCATTGATGTGGGCTGCGGCGGAGGGGCACACGGAGGCGGCGCGGATACTGGCCGCGCGCGGCGCGGACCTTGGCGCGCGGTCGAAGGCGGGATTCACTCCGCTGCTGTTCGCTGCGCGAACCGGCGATCCGGAGCTGGTGCGATTCCTGCTGCGCGCCGGCGCCAACGTCGATGACGAGGCGGCCGACGGCACGACCGCGCTCGTGGTGGCGACCGTCAGAAGTCATACCGCGCTCGCAGGGTTCCTGCTGGCGCAAGGCGCCGACCCCAACAGGGGGCCGGGGTTCACCCCGCTGCACTGGGCTGCAGGCAACTGGCGGAATACCGACACCGTGGCCGACGCCGCCGTCAGGGCGGACAACAACGAGTGGAGCGCGCTCGAGGGGCTGGAGGGCTCGACACAGCTCGAATTCGTGAAGCTCCTCCTCGCCTACGGCGCGAACCCGAACGCGCCGGCCCGGGGGACCCCGACAAGGTACGCGGGTGGCCGGGCGCGCGGGGGATACCTGGCCGGAGCGACACCGTTCCTGGCCGCGACCCGGGCCGGTGACACGCGCTTGATGGAGGTGCTGGTGGCCGCCGGCGCCGATCCCCGATCGCCGAACAGCCAGGGGACGACGCCGCTGATGGCGGCAGCGGGCGTCGGGATGCGTGGCTACAGCCCGGTGTCGGAGCGCACCGCCCTCCAAGCGGTCGAGTTGTGCGTGGCGCTCGGCAACGACGTCAACGCGGCCGACGCGGCCGGTGAGACCGCGCTGCATGGAACCGCCTATCGGGGACTCAGCGGGTCGGAGACGATCATTCGGTTCCTGGTCGACCAGGGTGCCGAGTTGAACGTGAAGAACAGTCTTGGATGGACCCCCCTGGCCATCGCCGAGGGCATCTACTTCGGAGCGAGCGACACGCGCTCGGATACGATGGCGGCGCTGTTTCGCGGTCTGGGGGCCGAGCCTACCCCGCCGGATGTGGAGAGGGACGCGAACATTGCACGCCTGAAGACGCGGAGCGGCAGCGCCCGATAAGAGTCGATGACCGCGGCCGTTTTCCGCCGCGGTGTTGCATGGCAATCGAGGAGGATTCAGATGAAGCGTCCACGTCTCACGTTCCTGTTGACAGCGGTTGCCGTCGCGGCGCTGGTACCGGTCTCCGCCGCGGGCCAGGACCGGTCGGCCGCGTCGGACGACTGGACCGCGCCCGTCACGTCCTGGGGCGATCCCGACCTGCAGGGCATCTGGGACTTCCGCACGATCACGCCCATGGAACGCCCCGCCGAGCTGGCCGGTAAAGCGGTCCTGACGGTCGAGGAGGCGGCGGACTTCGCAGCCCGCGAGAACCGGCGCCTGAACCGCGATCTGGTCGATCCCGAGACGGGCGGGGCCATCTATCCGCCGGCGTCGCAGGGTGGGGTCGTTCCCTACAACGAGTTCTGGTACGACCGCGGAAACGCGCTCGTCGACGACCGGCGCTCGTCGCTGATCGTCGATCCGCCGGACGGGAGAATCCCGCCGCTGACGGCGGAGGCGGCGGAGAGGACCGCGGCTCGGAGCGCGTATCTTCGTGACCACCCGGCCGATTCCTGGCACGACCGGAGCCTGGGAGATCGCTGTGTCGTGGGGTTCAACGCCGGGCCGCCGATGGTGCCTTCCGCCTACAACAACAACGTGCAGCTGCTTCAGACGCCGGACCACGTGGTGATCCTCAACGAGATGGTCCACAACGCCCGCATCGTTCCCCTGGACGGGCGCCCGCATGGAACCATCCGCCAGTGGGTCGGCGACTCGCGCGCGCATTGGGAAGACACGACGCTGGTCGTCGAGACCCGCGGCTTCGGTGACCTGGTGGGGTTCAGGGGCGGGGGGGGAGCCACCGCGAACCTGCGCGTGGTGGAACGCTTCACGCGCGTCGGGCCGGACAGCCTCGGGTACGAGTTCACCGTGGAGGATCCTGAGACGTGGACGAGGCCCTGGACCGCCCTGGTGCCGATGCAGAAGACGGAGGGGCCGATGTTCGAGTACGCCTGCCACGAGGGCAACTACGCCATGGACGGCATCCTCGGAGGGGCTCGCGCCGAGGAGCGGCGGACCGCGGCGGAAGCGGAGCCGCCCGGATCGCGGTAGCGAACGAGTAATCGATCCCACGGTCGCGGACGCCTTTCGAACGCCGGCACGGCTCTTGCTCCATTGAGGGTGCTACGATGGCGGCGGTCGAGCGAGTGCCCTGCGCGTCGCCGCCTCGTGGGGGGGTAAGGCGACCATGCGCACCGAGCAGATGGAACAGCGTTTCGAGAACGTCGAACGTCGGGTCGGTCGGGTCGATAGGATCGAGCAGATTCTGCCAGGTCTCGCGACCAGGGACGATCTGAAGGCGGCCGTAGCGCCGCTGGCGACGAGGGCCGAACTGCGCGCGGCCGTTGCGCCACTGGCGACGAAGGACGAACTGCGGGCCGCCATCGGCGAGTCGGAACAGCGCATGCGCGCGCACGTTGCCGACGCAGTCTTCGCATCGGAGCAGCGTATGCGGACGCACTTCGACGTGGTCGCCGAGAGCCTGCGGGACGACATCCGGTTGGTTGCCGAGGCGGTCGTCGCGCTCTCGGAACGGGAGCGGTAGCTTCCGCCCATCGCGTAGTCTTCCGAGACCCCGGCGTCGAAGCGGCGGCGCCTCCGAATGGACGGGCCTGCGGCGCCCTTGCGCGCCGTGTCTGTCCGGTCCATGATCGGCAGGTCTGAACGATGATTGGAAAGTACGAGGAGGGTGAGATGAGCTATCGATGTCTCGCGGTGGTGTGCACGTTGATCGCGGTCGTCATGCTGCTGGCGGCGCCGGCGGCGGCCCAGACCATGCCCCGGACCCCGTGGGGGACGCCGGATCTGCAGGGCATCTGGGACTTCCGCACCATCACGCCGCTGGAACGGCCCGAGGAGCTGGGCGACAAGGCGTTCCTGACCGCGGAAGAGGCGGCGGCGGCCGAGCAGGCGGAGGTCGAGCGGAACCTCGAGCTCTGGGAGGCGGAGGCGCGGAGGACCGAGGCCGGCGGGAACGTCGGCGCCTACAACAACTTCTGGATGGACCGGGGCACGAGGGCGACGCGGCGCACGTCGCTGATCACCTATCCGCCCAACGGACGATTCCCCGAGTTGTCGGAGGTCGGAGCGGAGCGGGCCGAGGCACGGCGCGAGCACATGGCGGCGCACCCGGCCGATTCGTACACGGATCGCAACTCGTCCGACCGCTGCATCGTCGGCTTCAACGCAGGGCCGCCGATCACGCCGCTGGCCTACAACCAGAACATGCAGCTCTTCCAGACGCCGGACCACGTCGTGATCTACACGGAGATGGTCCACACGCCGCGTATCGTGCCGCTCGACGGCCGTGCGGCCCTCGACCCGAGCATCCGGCTCTGGTCGGGCGACTCGCGCGGGCGCTGGGAGGGCAACACGCTGGTCATCGAGTCCGCGAACTTCAACGCGAAGCGCCAGTGGATCCCGCTCACCTCCGGGGCCTCCGGCGTCGCGTCGTCGGCGAACATGACGCTGGTCGAGCGCTTCACCCGCGTCGACGACGGCACGCTCGAGTACACGTTCACGTTGACCGATCCCGACACGTGGGCGAGCGACTGGACGGCGTCCCTGCCGATGCAGCGCACCGACATGCCGCTGTTCGAGTACGCCTGCCACGAAGGCAACTACTCGATGGAGGGCATCCTGTCCGGACACCGGGCCGACGAGCGGGCGGCGGCGCAGCAGCAGTAGCGGTCAGTCGTACCCGAGAGGCGCAGGGCGCTCGGTCGATGAGCGCCTGCGCCACCGCGTTCCCGAAGTCGCGCTGTCGTTCCTCGATGGGCGCCCGAGCGGCAGCGCCCGCTTGACAGGTGCGACCGAGGGCCGATAATCGGCGCATCATGCCTGCGCGAACCTGTCTGGCGCTCGTTCTCGCGGCGTTCGGCATCGGATGCCAGGAGCGGCAGCCGGTGCCACCGGCGTCCGAGGCGCACGCCTGCGCCGATTTCCTGTCGCGCACCGACTTCGACGTCAGCGTCATGGACGCCGAGCTGATGAACGCCGGCACGGAGACGGAGTACTGCTGGGTCGACGCCATGATCCGGCCCAACATCCGCTTCGGCGCGAGCCTGCCGGCCGACTGGAACGGGCGGTTCGTCATGCGGGGCGGGGGCGGCTATGCCGGCCAGCAGCCGGTCAAGGGGGGCGACGACCCGTTGCGCGACCAGCGTCATGTGACCGCCTCGACCGATACCGGGCACGACGCGGCGCGCTATCCGCTGGCGAGCTTCGCGTACAACAACCGGGACGGCGAGATCGACTATGCCTACCGGGCGGTTCACCTGACCGCCGTCGCCGTCAAGGAGCTCGTCGCCGAGCACTACGGCCGGCCGGCGGACTACGACTACTGGCTCGGGTGCTCCACGGGAGGCCGTCAGGGATTGATGTCGGCCCAGCGCTTCCCGGAGGACTTCGACGGCATCGTGGCGGGCGCGCCGGTGCTCGACTTCACCAACACGCAGATCGGCGGCGTGTGGTTCTCCCGCGCGCTGCGCGAGCACCCGGTCGGCCTGGAGAAGATCGCCCGGGTGGGGGAGGCGATCTACGCGGCGTGCGATCGCCTGGACGGGCTGGAGGACGGCCTCATCGACGACCCGCGGCAGTGCGCCTTCGATCCGCGGACCGACTATCCGCGGTGCGGGGCGGAGGACCGCGTCGACTGCCTGACCGAGGGGCAGAGCGCGGCGCTGGCGAAGATCTACGGCGGCGTCGTCAGCCGGGGGGAGCCGTACTTCCCGGGCCAGCCGCTCGGCGCCGAGCTCGGCGACCCCCTCGGATCGCCCGCCGCGCGGACGAGCGGGTGGGGCCGCTGGTTCGTCGACCCGGCGGCGGACGCACCGCTGCTCGAGCGCTTCGGCGTCACCTTCATGCGCTACATGGCGTTCGAGGGCGACGATCCCGACTGGGAGCTGGAGCAGTTCGACTTCGACGAAGATCCGTACCGGATGGACGCCATCCGCGGCATCCTCGACGCCACGGATCCCGATCTGACCCGGTTCCGCGACGCCGGTGGGAAGATGATCACGTACCACGGCTGGTCGGACCCCGCGCTCAACCCGCTGATGGCGGTGAACTACTACGAGGACGTGCTCGCCGCGACGCCGGAGGCGGACGACTTCTACCGCCTCTTCATGGTCCCGGGCATGTTCCATTGCGCGGGCGGCCGCGGGGTCAACCGGGTGGACGCGTTTCCGGACCTGGTGAAATGGGTCGAGACCGGCGCGGCGCCCGACCGGCTGCTGGGCGAGCGCGTCGACCGGGACGGCGAGGTCCTGTTGACCCGGCCGGTCTGCCCGTATCCGGCGGCGGCGCGCTACACCGGCGCCGGCGACGTCGCCGCCGCCGCGAGCTTCGAGTGCCGGCTTCCGGAAGCGTCGGCCGTCCGCTGAACGGGCGCTGGGCGCGTCCGGCAACGCTCGCAATGGCGCAACGGATGGCGAGGCGTCATACTTGTCACTCCATCAACTATCCCGTGGTTTCAGCATGAGGTACAGAAACATGACCATCCGACCGATTCTCCAGATCGCCGGCGCCGTCGCGCTCGCGTTGTTGCTGGCCGGCACGGCCGCCGCACAGTCCGCCGGCGACGTTGCGCCGCTGCGCACGGCGCACGGGCATCCGGATCTCGGCGGCGTCTGGGACTTCCGCACCGTCACGCCGCTCGAGCGTCCCGAAGAGCTGGGCGATCAGGCGTTCTTCTCAGAGGAAGAGAGCGCCGAGTATGCCGCCGCGCGGGTGCTGGCCAACAACGCCGACCTGAATCGCGAGCAGAAGAAGCAGGTGACGACCGATCGGGGCCTGGTGAACGGCACGCGCGAGAGCCGCGACCTCGCCCTGGCCTACAACAACTTCTGGTGGGACCGAGGCGACAACGTGGTCGGGACCCGGCGCACGTCGCTCGTCATCGATCCGCCCAACGGCCGCATCCCGCCGCTGACCGAGGCGGGCGCGCAGCGCGCGGCCGAGCGCCTGCGGATCAACCAGAGCCCGACCGAGGGTCCGGAGGATCGCCCGCTCGGCGAGCGCTGCATCACCGGTTTCAACTCGGGACCGCCGATGCTGCCGGCCGCCTACAACATGAACGTGCATATCTTCCAGACGCCCGACCACGTCGTGCTGCTGAACGAGATGGTGCACAACGCGCGGATCATTCCGCTCGACGGCAGCGATCACGGCACGTTGCCGCAGTGGACCGGCGTGTCGCGCGGCCGCTGGGACGGCGACACCCTGGTCGTCGAGACGAAGAACTATCTGCGCGAGACCAGCTTCCGGAACTCCGGCAAGAACCTGCACCTGGTCGAACGGATTCGGCGGGTGGACGAGGACACGCTGCTCTACAGCTTTACCGTCACGGACCCGACCACCTGGACGGCCCCCTGGTCGGTCGAGCTGCCGATGCGGCGCAGCGACCTGCCGCTTTTCGAGTACGCCTGCCACGAGGGCAACTACGGCATGGACGGCACGCTCACCGGCGCCCGGGCGGTCGAAGGGCGCGCCGCGGGCCAGTAAGCGGCCAGGATAGAAGGCCTCGGCGCTACGACGCTGGCGTAGCGCCGGGGCCGTAACGCTCTCGTCAATCCACCGGCAGCGCGAAGACCTGCAGGACCGAGCCGGACCCCGGTGGTCGCTGCATGGTCTCCGGAAACGCCAGCCGCGCGTTTCTCCAGGAGATGCTCCAGCCGGGGCCGGACGGGACCGCGACGTACTGACGGCCGTCGACCGCATAGGTGATCGGGAAGCCGTCGGTGGCCGTCGGCGTGCGCGTGCGCCACAGCTCCGTGCCGTCGCGCGCGTCGAAGGCGTACATGTAGCGGTCGATGTCGCCGACGAACACCAGCCCGCCCCCGGTGGTGAGAACGGCCGTCCCGTATTGCCAGCGGCTGCGCCGGCGCCACAGGAGCTCTCCGGTGCGGCTGTCCATCGCCACGAAGTCGCCCAACTGCTCGGGACTGTCCGGATGCACCGTGAACCGGCGGTCGTTCGGGCCGACCCCGCCGCCGCCCAGCTCGGGCTCGGGCATGGCGCCGAAGATGGAGTGCGCGCAGCCCGGCGTCAGCGGGACGTAGAAGGCCTCCGTCTCGGGGTGATAGGCCATGGCCCACAGGTTCTTCAGGCCGCCGGGACCGGGGCAGTAGTCCACCGGCACGTCGATCTGCGGGATGCGCTCGCGGACCAGGACGCCCTGGCCGCTCACCGGGTCGATGTCCACGATGTTCTGGTAGCCGAGGTCGAAGGCGTTGCGGAACGCTCCGGTGCGCGGGTCGAGCTCCCACAGGACGCCGATCTTGCCCATCTTGAAGAGCGACAGCCCGTCGCCCCGGTCGACGAGGACGATCTCGAAGACCTCGTCGAGGTCGTGCGTCTCGGCGGGAATGTGCTGGAAGTACCAGCGAATCTCGCCGGTCTCCGGGTCCAGGGCCAGAGTGGAGTTGGTGTACAGCGCCGCGCCCTCGGTGCCCCGCTGCACGATGGCCCACGGCTTGGCCTGGGCGGTGGACCAGTAGATGAGATTGGTTTCCGGATCGTAGCTTCCGGGAATCCACGCGTCGGCTCCCGCGCGCCAAGTCAGCGGCAGGTCGCCCCACGTGTCGCCGCCCGGGTCTCCGGGGCGGGCGACGGTCGAGGTGCGCCACAGCTCGGCGCCGGTCTCCGGATCGTGGGCGGAGATGAAACAGACGTCGTTCTTGTACCGCTCGCACCCGGTCATCCCGGCCACGACCTTGCCCCGCACGATGATCGGGCCGCTCGTGTACCGGTAGCCCAGGTCGCTGTCCGCTACCTGATGCTGCCAGACCAGCTCACCCGTCCGCGCGTCGAGGGCAATCAACTCCGCCCGGCTCGTGCCCGCGAAGATCCTGTCGCCGTAGATGGCGATGCTGCGCCGCGCCATGCCCGGACGGCGGTTGATGGGCAGGTCCTCGTCCGCCGGGACGGCCTGCCGGCGCGAGTGCTCCCAGAGGAGGTCGCCGGTGGTTGCGTCCAGCGCCTGCACGCCACTCCGGCTCGGAACGTACATCACGCCGTCGCGCACGAGCGGGGTGACCTCGTCGGTGCCCGGCTGCATCGCCCAGGACCAGACGAGCTGCAGATTGCCCACGTTGTCCCGGTCGATCTGGTCGAGCGGGCTGTAACCCTGGCCGTTCAGCGTGCGGCGCCAGTTGATCCAGTCGCCGTCGTCCGGGGCGAGCAGCTCCTCGGTCGTGACGGGCTCGAAATCCGTCACCTGGGCGTGGGCGGCGGGAGCGAACGCGCCGGATAGCAGTATCGAGACGAGCAGGGCGAGCGTTGTGCGGGTCATTCCGTGGTCCCTTCTCACGCTAGTGCTGCGCCATGATTAAACGTTCGGGTGTGCGGTGCTGTGATTCGTCGATGATTGCTCGCTGTAACCTCGCTGTAACCCATGTCCGTATCCGAAGATGATGACGTGACGAACCACTAGGAGTCTGCGCCGTAGAACGGTGCAGACTGCCAGAGAGGCCTGGTTGGGCGGAAATCGGAGCCATAGGCGACGATTTCCGGGCTAGAACGTGGCAATCGGATTGATGGGCGAACCCGTTCCACCCCACACCGCAAGCGGCGCCGCCGTGAGCAGGAACTCCCAGCGGTCCAGAGCTGCCGCCGCCTCGCCCAGCGCTTCCAGATTGCAGTTGTCGAAGAGGTGGATCCCCAGCGTCACGAGGGCGAAGTCATGCGCCGCGCCGGGAAGATCGGACGGCGCAGCGGCCAGTGCCACGTCGCTGCCGAGCAGGGCGACGTCGCGCTCCCGCAACCAGGGAATCGTCGACGGGTGCAACCCCGCCGAGCGGCCGGTCCGGCCGATGCGGAACGGTCCGAGCACCTCGCGCGCGGCCCAGCGGCCCGTCCGAATGAAGACGGCGTCGCCGGCCGACACGCGCACGCCCGCCGCCCGTTCCCACGCCTCCAGGTCCTCCACGTAGATCGGCGTCTCCGGATCGAGATAGGGCAGCCCGTGGAGCCGCGGTATGTCCATCAGGATTCCGCGCGTGAATACTCCGGACTTGAGGTTGTGGATCGAGTTCCGGGCATGACCGCCCGCCGCCATGACCGTGGCCTCGTCGGGCCGATAGTCGTTGTACATCGCGCCGTCTTCATCGCGCACGTGGGCCAGCGCATCGAGATGGGTGTGCGCCCAGCCGTGGTAGCTGACGGCGAACGCATCCGATCCGACGCCGCGCATCGTGTGCTCGAACGGGTTCGGATTGTCCTCCGCCTCCTGCTTCAGCACATCCTGCGCCAGCGAGACGCTGATGCCCTCGCGAACCAGCGCCGCCGCCGCTCTGCGCTTGTCCGGCGTCACCAGGTTCATCGTGCCGATCTCGTCGTCGGCTCCCCAACGACCCCAGTTCGAGAGCTCGACCCGCCAGCGATCCAGGTCGGTCTGCGTCACCTCGCGACCGGAGCCGGGCTCCTGGGCCGCGGGCGCCGTGCACGCCGCCAACGCCGAGACGACGCCGACCCATACGAGCTTCTTCAGGCGTCCCATCGGTCTTCCTCCCACTCTCATGTCACGTCGTCCACTGCGTGCGCGCCACTCGCCACGATGAGGACAGGGGCTGACGGCCCTGCCTTCACCACGGCAGGAGGCGCTGGCGTCGGACATCCGCGGGTTCAGCGTTGCGCTCCTGCGGCGATGACGGCGTTGCGCGCCGCCGCGTTCGTCTCGGTCAGGCCGCCGTTCGCGCCGCCGAAGTTGAAGATCCGGTAGCCCTGCTCCATCCGAAGCGCGGCGTTGGCCGGCGTGACGGTGCCGCCGCAGGCGAGGTCGCGCGTCCGGCAGACGTCCAGGAGGTGCTCGAAGGCGGCCGCCACTTCGGGATCCTCGGCGCTCTCGGCGCCGTAGGAGGAGCTGAGATCGCCGCCCGCCCCGAGGTAGAAGCCCCCGACGCCGGGCACCTGCGCGATGGCGTCGGCGTTCTCCACGCCCTCCCGCGTCTCGATCATCGCCCAGAACAGCAGATCGCCTTGCGGATTGAGGGGCCAGAGATCGGCGCGTCGCCGGCACTCGGCCCGCCCGATGCCCCAGAACGGGCACTGCACGGTGCCGCGCACGCCCGGCGGATTCGGGATAGCCGACGACCGGAGCTGCCGGGGACGGATCGTCCGCACCATGTTCTCCGCCTGCTCGGGGGTCTCGATGTTGTTGATGAGGATGCCCATCAGTCCGAGGTCGAGCGCGTGCTTGACGATCCACTGCGTCTGCTCGCGGCCGTAGGGGGGAAAGCGCGCGAACACCGGCGGATGCGCCTGCGCGTTGCCCCGCTCGATGATGCCCGACTTGTCGCTGGCCACCAGGAACGCCACGAACTGCTCGAGCTCCTCGAACCGCAGCGGGTTGTGCTCCATGTCGACGTACACGTAGTCGATGTTCGGATCGCCCGCCAGGGACCGCGCGTTCTGCAGCGACAGGTCGGCTGTGCTCACCCCGAACACGTGCTTGCCCTCCACGAGCTTCTCGATGACCGGATTCAGGTGGAGGTAAGCCTCCTGGGCCGACGGGACGGAGCCGAACAGGAGCGCGATGACGACACCTGCCGCAAGCAGCGGCCACGCGGAACGATGACAGGATGGGAGCACCATTGATAACCTCCTCGTCGCATTTCGACAACCGGAGCAAGCGTACTCCAATCGCCATCGGATCCGGGCAGAGGAGTGGTGTATAAGGGTGCCGATCCGGGCTCCCGGAACGGCGCTCCCGCGCGAAGCGGAGGGGGCCTGCCCAGAGGGACCGATCTGGATGAGGAGGGGACCATCCCATGACGGCTCGACACCTTCGGTGCCACGCCGGGTTTCACCACGGGCTCCTGGCCGGCGCTGTTCTGGCGCTTGCCGTGTCCGGTCACGCGGTTGCGGCAAGCTCGACGAGCTGGTCACCGGGGCCGGCCTCATGGAAGGGGGACCTGACCCCGATCGCGGCCTCGGACTGGAGCCACGATCGCGCCGCGCATCTGCTGGGCCGAGCGGGCTTCTCGGGCGCGCCGGAGGAGATCCGGAAGCTGGCCGGCATGACCCCCGAGCAGGCGGTCCGTTCCCTCGTGTACTACGACCATATCCCCAACGACCACCTGCAGCCCTTCCTGCACTCGGGCTTCTGGGACGAGACGTTGATCCCCTTCCCGCCGAGCCGGCCGGCCGCCACCGGTCTGGCGCTCAGGCAGGGCGAGAGCATGGGCGTCCGGGTGAAGCCCGAGCATGTCAACCGGCACGTGCAGCCGGTCTCCGATCGGTTCTTCTACTGGCTGCGCGCGACCACGCTGGAGACCCGCCGGGTCGGCTACTGGTGGGCCGAGCGGATGCTCGACACCCACCGGCCGCTCGAAGAGAAGATGGCGCTGTTCTGGCACGGGCACTTCGCCACCGCCCAGAGCAAGGTCCGCGACTACCGGAAGACGCTGCTCCAGATCGAGATGTTCGAGCGTCACGCGACCGGGAACTTCGGCGAGCTGCTGGTCGCGGTCGCGAAGGATCCGGGGATGCTCTACTACCTCGATGCCGGGGTGAACGTGAAGGGGGCCGCCAACGAGAACTTCGCCCGCGAGGTGATGGAGCTGTTCACGATGGGCGTGGGCCACTACACGGAGCGCGACGTCCGCGAGGCGGCGCGGGCCTTCACCGGCTGGAACTTCGAGAACCTGGACTTCGTCGTCAACGCCGCGCAGCACGACGAGGAACCCAAGACCTTCCTGGGCCGCACCGGGAACTTCGACGGCGTGGACGTCCTCGAGATCATCCTCGAGCAGCCGGTCACGGCCGAGTACATCGCGGCCAAGATCTACCGCTTCTTCGTCCGTGAGGATCCGTCGCCGGCGCTGCAGGCCGAGCTCGGCGCCATCCTGCGGGACAACGGCTACGAGCTGCGGCCGCTGCTGGAAACCATGTTCCTCTCCCGCGACTTCTACAGCGAGGCCAGCTACGGCGCCCATATCAAGGGGCCGGTCGTGCATCTGGTGACGCTGCTCAAGCAGCTCGGCGCCGAGGACGTCCCGGGCGTGCCGGACTTCAACAACACCACGATCTCGCTGGGCCAGCACCTGTTGAACCCGCCGTCGGTCGCGGGCTGGGCGCAGGGCCGCTCCTGGATCACGCCCGCCCTCCTGCAAGAGCGCGGCAACGTCGCCTTCAACTACCTGTTTCCCGACATCGTCGGCTTCCAGGATGCGAACTTCCTCACGCGGCGACGGGACGGGCAGGTGGGGGAGCGCCTGCGCCGCGGCCATGACTTCGGCGCGGCGATCGCCCTGGACAACGTCGACGACCCCGGCATGATGTCGGCGGAGGACCTGGCGCTCCTGGAGCGGGACGAGCTGTTCAACACGCGCGTCTCCGACTACATCGCGTGGACGCAGGTCTTTCGCACATTGATTCCGACGCCGCGCGGCGCGGCCCGGATCGACTTGACACAACTCGTCCTGGACTCCGGGTCGGCGACCACCGGCGCGGCGGTGGACTATCTGTTGAGGCGGTTCCTGCGGATGCCGGTGTCGTCCGACACGCGCGACGCGCTCGTGGCGCTCCTGGACGACGAGCTCGGCACCTCGGACCTGATCCGCGCCCGGACCTATCTGGAGGATCCGCTGCGCATGGTGACCCACCTCATCATGAGCACCCCGGAGTATCAGGTGAACTAGGGCCTGTTAACACTGCCTCAGCGCGTCGAACATGAGCACGAAGTGGATGAAGCCGATGAACATCACATCCAGCTTCTCGAATCGGGAGAAGATCCGGCGATAGCCCTTCAGTCGGCGGAACAGACGCTCGACTTCGTTGCGTCGCTTGTACATCTCCCGGTCGTACTCCCACGGGTCCGTCCGGGTCTTGATCGGCGGCACCACTGGTGTGAATCCGAGGTCCAGCGCCAGTTGGCGGGTTTCGTCGCCCTGGTACGCGCGGTCCATCACCAAGGCCAATTCGGCATCTTGCGGCCCCAGGCTGGTCAGGAGCTTCCGGCCCTCCGGGCCGTCGTGGGCTTGGCCGGGCGAGAGCGCAAACGTCAATGCCATTCGAGCATCCGCGGCAACCAGATGAATCTTGGTGGTCCACCCGCCGCGGGATTTGCCGATGGCTTGGGGGCCATTTTTTTTCGAGCCCCCGTGCCGTCGGGATGGACCTTGACGATGGTGCTGTCCAGCGACACCGCCTCCAACTTGATGCGGATCAACTGGGCGCGTTGCAGGTGTTCGAAGACCCGGTCGAGCACCCCGTTCTTGGACCAACGATTCATGCGGGTGTAGATCGTGTGCCAGTTCCCAAAGCGCCTCGGCAACCCTCGCCACTTGCACCCCTGCTCGGCGACGTACAGGATCGCGTTGAGCACCTGCAGATTGGGCATGCTGACATTGCCACGCTGTCGCGGGAGACAGGACGCGATGGGTGCGTACTGCGTTTCGGTGAGCTCCATCCAGGAACGATACCACGATCCGGCCAATAGTGTTAACACGCCCTAGTCTGACCGTACCGACGGCTCGGTGGGTGCTGACCTGCGTGCTACGATGAATCCGGCGCCGTGGCGGGAATACGATGTACGTTACGTTGAGCCCGGTAGCGCAGAAAACACCATTGAGCACGCGACTTTCGACTTCGAACGAATCCGAGACGTCCGCTCTCGAGAGAGTCTTCGTGTATGACGAGCGCTCTCCCCCGCCCTTGCACGAGGTTCCAACGAAGATGAACGGGACGCCTCGATTGCCTCAGTTGGGCCAGGCCGAGGCCGCGTGGATGCTCCATCCGGAGGAACGGGAGTGGCTGGCCCAGTTCCGGGAGACGCTCGCTTCGCGGTTCGCCGGTGTTGTCGTGAACATGGTGCTGTACGGATCGAAGGCGCGAGGCGACGCACGCGAGGACAGCGATATCGACGTGCTGCTCGTCGTAAAAAACGCCGCCGCGCACCTCAAGCGACCGCTGAGATACCTTGCACACGATCTGGCTGCGACGTCGTACGCGTTGCCGTCCATCGTGGCGTAACACCGAGGCGGAATGGGCCCGACTGGCGCGATTGGGCTCTCCTTTCCGGGCTGCGGTGGAACGTGACGGGGTCTCCGTACTGTGAATCGCGAGCTCTTGCTCGCCGAGTGGCGGCGATCCGTCAGGTCGCTGGCGGCGGCCGGACTCCTGGTTGAACGCGCCGGGGCCTTCGTGGCGCGATTCGCCGCTATCTGCTCGACAACGCGTTGACGGACGCGGAGCTGGAATCCGTAGTCGGAAGTTCCTGACACGCGACTCTCCGAGCCCTCCGGGGCAGTCTCGTACTTACCACGGGCGACTTGGGAAATCTCTAGCTGTGATCCCATGTTTGACAACAGAATTGTTTGCAAGCATTATTGATGGCAACGAATCTGTTGGGAAGCGTGATGGCAGGATTGAAGAAGGCGGGGTCGAACTGGGTCGATGGGGATCGCTTCTTCGACCGGGACGGTGAGCTCGAGTTGCTCACCGCGCGAGTGCAGAACGGGACCCATACATTGCTGACCGCGCAACGACGGATGGGCAAGACGAGCCTGATTCGGGAACTGCTGCGCCGCTTGCGAGCCGAGGGGCGCTTCGAGACCGTTTTCGTCGATCTGGAGGATGCAACCACCGCGGCGGACGCCGTCGTCGAAATCGGGGTCGAGTCACGAGACGTACATGGCGCGTGGGACCGTATCAAGGCTGGATTCGCCAACATCCTCGGTGGGATCGAGGACCGAATCGATGAGCTGGCCGTCGCCGAGGTGCGCGTGAAGCTGCGGGCCGGGATCGACGCCGGAAGCTGGCGGCAGAAGGGCGACACGGTCTGCGCAGCCCTGGCGAAGAACGAGCGGCCGGTGGTGCTCGCGCTCGACGAGCTTCCGATCCTCGTCAACCGAATGCTCAAGGATCACGACTACCGCATCACGCCGGCGGGAAAACGGGATGTCGACGAATTCCTGAGCTGGCTGCGCAAGATCGGCCAGGACCACCGAGACCGGCTACGCCTGATCCTCTCCGGCAGCATAGGTCTGGAGCCGATCCTGCACCAGGCGGGGCTCAGTGCTCACGCAAACATCTTCTCACCCCTGGATTTGAAACCCTGGAGTGAGAAGACCGCGCTCGACTGCCTTGCCGCGCTCGCGGAGACATGCGGACTCGACCTGCCCCTCGCCGCGGGCAGGGAGATGTGCCGCCGGCTGCGCTGTCTGGTTCCCCACCACGTGCAGCGGTTCTTCGACAGCCTGGACGAGGATCTGCGCTTGAATGGTCGGCGCCAAGCCTCGCTCGAGGACGTCGAGCGCGTGTACACCGACGAAATGCTCAGCGTGCGTGGGCAGGCGGATCTGGACCACTACGAGAGCCGACTGAAGCTGGTCCTTGGACCCGATGGCTATCGGGCCGCGCTCGCTCTGTTGACCGAAGCCGCGGTCAACGACGGCGTGCTGCAGCGCGAGGCCCTGACCCTGTATCGCGAGCAGTTCCGGGGCTGGGCGGTGACCGATCATCCGGTGCCGATCGACGACGTGCTTCGAGTGCTGGAACACGACGGGTATCTGGAGCCCTGGGGGGACGGCGACTACCGTTTCGTCTCGGGTCTGCTCGAGGATTGGTGGCGCGCCAGACATGGCCTGCATTTCGTCCCTATCGAGCGTCGCTCGGGATTGCAGGGTGCATGACGCGATGGCCCCACCCAAGCGGAAGTTCAACCCGGGGTTTCTCACCGACGATGAGCTCGTGGCGTCGTACTGCGTGCGAACCACGGAGTTCGAGCTGCTCGTCGAGGTTCTGCGCGAGTGCACCGGGCACTCGAACGCGCACCAGATCGTGATCGGCCCGCGGGGTAGCGGGAAGACGAGCCTGCTTCTGCGCGTCGCGGCTGAAGCCAGGCGGGACACGGTGCTGTCGACGCGCTATTTCCCGGTCACCTTCGCGGAGGAGAGCTACGAGGTCGGGACAGCAGGTGAGTTCTGGTTGGAGTGTCTCACCAATCTGGCGGCTCAACCGCCGCGCGGGGACGATGCCCCCGACCTGGACCGCACTGTCGAGGAGCTGCGCGCGATCCGCGACGACCAGGTACTGTCCGATCGTTGTCTCGGCGCGTTGCTGGACTTCGCCGATCGGGAGGGCAAGCGGCTCGTGCTGTTGGTCGAGAACCTGAACATGTTGTTCGGGGACATGGCCGATCCGGACGCGGGGTGGCGGTTGCGAAAGGTCCTCCAAACCGAGCCGCGGATCATCGTGTTCGCGAGCGCTACCAGCCGTTTCGACGAGATCGACCACCCGGACCGCCCCCTGTACGACCTTTTCCGGGTCCGCACGCTGCGCCCCCTCGACACCAAACAATGCGCCGTCCTGTGGGAAACGGTTTCCGGCCGCCCTCCAGCGCCAGCAGCGGTTCGTTCGTTGGAGGTTCTCACCGGCGGGAGCCCTCGCTTGATCTCGATTGTAGCCAGCTTCGGGGCCGGATTGTCGTTCCGCGACCTGATGGCCCATCTGCTCGATCTGGTCGACGACCACACGGAGTACTTCAAGGGGCACCTGGAATCGCTTCCGCCACAGGAACGGCGTGTCTATCTCGCGCTCGCCGCGCTGTGGAGACCGGCGACCACGCGGGAGATCGCAGGCCAGGCCCGGCTCGAAACCAGCACGTGCAGCGCCCAGCTTGCGCGCCTCGACGGGCGCGGGGTGGTCCGCGTCGCGGGCGGCAGCGCAAGACGCAAGCAGTACTACCTGACCGAGCGCCTGTACAACATCTACTACCTGCTGCGGCGCCGGCGTGGGCCGGACCGGTTCGTGGATGGACTCATCCACTTCATGGAGGCGTGCTACTCGCCGCGCGAGCGGAAGGACATCAGCGCTCGGATGGTCCGTGACGCGGCCGGTCTCGATGCGGAGATGCGGTCGCTACACCGGATCGTACTGAAGGGGTTGATGGAGTCGCCGAGCCTGGCCGTGTATCGCGACGAGTTGTTGGAGATGATGCCCGCGGGTTTCGTAGCGGTTTCCGGCCGGGGCTCGACACCAGCGGAAATGGCGGTCGAAATCGATCCGGCGGAGCCGTCTCAGGGGGGTGCCGGCAAGTCGGCCGCGAGGGCGGCGAGGGAACTCTTCAAGAACGCTCTGAATGTTCGGAACGGTGAGGCAGACACCGTAGCGGCCTACGAGGAGGTGATTCGTCGCTTCGGAGAGAGTGAGATCCCCGCCGTGCTGGGGTGGGTCGCCAAGGCTCTTGTGAACAAAGGGGCGGCGCTCGGTGCGCTGAACCGGCCGCAGGAGGCACTGGAGGCCTGCGACGAGGTGTCCGTCGTTTCGGAGAGAGCGACAACCCGACCCTTCGGGAGTCGGTTGCGAGCGCACTCTTGAACAGGGCGAAACCCCTCGACGCGCTGAACCGTTTGCACGACGTCCTTGAGACCTGCGACGAGGTCGTCCGGCGCTTCGGGGAGAGTGACATGCCGGCTCTCCTGGAGTCGGTTGCGACCGCTCTTGTCAACAAAGGGATCGGCCTTGATGCGCTGAACCAACCGCAGGACGCCCTGGAGTCCTACGACGAGGTAGTTCGTCGCTTCAGGGAGAGTGAGGTGCCCGCCGTTCTGGAGTGGGTCGCTAAGGCCCTCATGAACAAAGGGGCCGCCCTCGGCACGCTGAACCGGCCGCAGGACGCGCTGGAGTCGTACGACGAAGTGGTCCGTCGTTTCGGGGAGAGTGAGGTTCCGGGACTCCTGGAGTCGGTTGCGAACGCCCTCGCGAGCAGAGGGGGCATCCTGGGCACACTGAACCGGCCGCAGGACGTGCTGGAGGCCTGCGACGAGGGTGGTCCGTCGTTTCGGGGAGAGCGAGACCCTCGCCTTTCTGGCGCCCGTTGTCACCGCCCTCATGAACAAAGGGGCCGCCCTCGGCATGCTGCAACGGCCGCAGGACTCGCTGAAGACCTGTGACGAGGTGGTCCATCGTTTCGGGAAGAGCGATTCCCCGGAACTTCTGGAGCCGGTTGCGACCACGCTCGTGAACAGAGGACGCGCTCTCGGCGCGCTGAACCGGTGGCAGGAAGCGCTGGAGGCTTGCGACGAGGTGGTCCGTCGATTCGGGAAGAGCGATTCCCCGGGTCTTCTGGAGCCGGTTGCGACCGCGCTCGTGAACAGAGGAGGCGCTCTCGGCGCGCTGAACCGGCCGCAGGAAGCGCTGGAGGCTTGCGACGAGGTGGTCCGTCGATTCGGGAAGAGCGATTCCCCGCGACTTCTCAGATCGGTTGCGACCGCGCTCGTGAACAGAGGAGACGCTTTGAGCGCGCTGAACCGGCCGCAAGAAGCGCTGGAGGCCTTCGACGAGGTAGTCCGACGCTTCGGGGAGAGCGAGGTTTCGGCTGTTCTGGAGAGGGTCGTGCAGGCTCATGTCGACAAAGGGGCTGCCCTCGGCGCGTTGAACCGGCCGCAGGAAGCGCTGGAAGCCTGGGACGGGGTGGTCCGCCGCTTCGGAGAGAGTGAGAATCCCGCCGTTCTGGGGTGGGTTGCGAAGGCTCTCCTGAACAGATCACGCGCTCTTGGCGTGTTGAATCGGCCGCAGGGGGAACTGGAGTCCTGCGACGAGGTCGTCCGTCGGTTCGGGAAGAGCGAGACGCCCGCTCTTCTCGAGTGCGTTGCGACCGCCCTCGTGAATAGAGGGTTTGCCCTCGCCGCGCTGAACCGGCCGCAGGAGGCACTCGAGGCCTTCGACGAGGTGGTCCGCCGCTTCGGAGAGAGCGACACTCCGGCTCTCCTGCGCTCGGTTGCGACCGCCCTCGCGAACAGAGCAGGTGCTCTGGCCGCGCTGAACCGGCCGCTGGATGCGTTGGAGTCCTGCGACGAGGTGGTCCGTCGGTTCGGCGAAAACGAGAATCCCGCCGTTCTGGAGAGGGTTGCGACGGCCCTCGCCAACAAGGGGTACGTCCTCGGCGCGCTCAGCCGGCCACAGGATGCGCTGCACGTCTACGACGAAGTGGTCCGACGCTTCGGGGATAGCGAGACCGGGGTCCTTCTTGACGCGGTCGCGGACGCCCTTGTGAACAGAGGAGTCGCACTCGGCGCTCTGAACCGGCCACAGGATGCGCTGGCGGCCTACGATGAAGTGGTCCGCCGCTTCGGGGAAAGCGAAGTCCCTGCACTCCACAGGCATGTGGGACTGGCACTGCTCGGGACAGCGGATATCGCGAGCAAGGGTCGTCAATACGAGAAGGCCGTCGAGATGGCGACACGAGTTATCGAACGCCAGAAGGGCGTGCCGGGGCAGCGATTTCAAGGCCACGTACTCCGGGCCAAGGGGATTCTCGCGGGCGGCGGTGACCGGGCCGCGTGCGAGCCGGACGTCGCGGCGCTTCTTGCGCTTCTCCCGGAGTTGGGTCCTATCCCCAGGGAGGCCTTAATGGCCCTGATGGACTTCAGCGTCGCTCTAGGACCGCAGCGAATGTGCGAGCTCATCCAGGCATCGCCGTCGCGGCACCTTCTGTTGCCGTTGAAGACGGCGCTGGAACGGGAGCTTGGACTCGAGCCCCGAGTGGCACGCGAGGTCGAGGAAATCGCTCAGGACATCCAGCGGAAGCTGGCAGAACTGAAAGCGAACCGCACGCGTCAAGTAGACGAACGAGACGATTGAGACCAGGTCGAGCACCTCGGCTCGGCATGGACTCACGCGCTACCGCGCCCGGGTGCCGGACGAACAGTTCCACCCCGTTCCCGGTGTTCCGTCAGCCATGTCCTGGCTCCAGGACCGGCGAGAGACCCCCCGCGCTGCCGCCACCCGCCGGGTTCTGTCCTGCGCCCGCGATCGCGATCTCGACCGCGCGGACTCGATCGTCAAGGCCCTGAATGCGATCCTGGACCGCACGAAGGTCCTCGCGGATATTTCCATGCAGCGTCAAGACCAGTGCACATACACCTACGCCGGTTCCGACTATCGTCGCCACCAGCACGCCGAAGGCGATCCACTGTTCTCGGCTCACGTGATCGACTATGCCACCGAGCGGCGTTCAGCGGTCAGTTGAATCCGTCCGGGTGCGCTGCGCCGGCACTCAGTCCCGGAGCGCGAACACGTACAGCGCGTTCCCGGTCTGCGGGTGGTGAACGTCGGGCGCCAACGCACGGGGCGCGGCCCGCGGGCTGCCGCCCCCGAGACCGGTCGCCACGGCGATGTACTGCTTGCCGTCCACGGCAAACGAGATCGGAAAGCCCTGCACCGACGTGCCCAGCCGGGCCTGCCACAGCACCTCGCCCGTCCGCACGTCGAACGCGCGGAACCGCCGGTCGAGATCGCCGGCGAAGGCGAGATCGCCGGCTGTCGACAGCACGCCGGTCAGGAACGGCGCGCGCTGCTCGACGCTCCAGACCTCCTCCAGGGTCTCGGCGTCGAACGCGGCGAGCTTGCCGAGCCGGCCCTCCGTATCGGGCATCTCGAAGAAGGGACGCGCGCTCATTCCCACGCCGCCCGAACCGATCTCGAAGGCGACCTCGCGGGCCGCCAGCTCCATGCAGGTCTGCGAGAGCGGCAGGATGAGCAGCCCGGAGCCGGGGTGGTAGCTCATCGGGTGCCAGTTCTTGCCGCCGGCGGTGCTGGGACACGCCGGGACCAGTTCCTCGAACTGCGCGTCGGCGATGTCCTGGCGGTAGGTGACGGCGCCGGTCTGCGGGTCGATGTGGTCGAAGACGTTCTGGAAGACGGTCTCCTTGTGGCCGAGGAACTCGCCGGTCTCGCGGTCCAGCTTCCAGAGGATCCCGTGCTTGCCGGCGCTGAAGACCACGCGGCGGTCCTCCAGGTCGACCAGCACCCGCTCGAAGACCTCGTCGAGATCGAGGCTCTCGCCGGGGACGTGCTGGAAGTGCCAGGCGAGCAGGCCGTCGTCCGGGCGCAGTGCGACCGTCGAGCTGGTGTAGAGCGCCGGGTCGTGCACGGTCATGCCCCGGCTGATCGCGACCCACGGCTTCGCCTGCGCCACCCCGAAGTAGACCAGGTCGAGCTGGGGATCGTAGCTGCCGGTGATCCAGGTCTCGCCGCCCCCGCGCAGGAAGTTCGGCAGGTTGGCCCAGGTGTTGCCGCCCGGCTCGTCCGAGCGGGCCACCGTGTTGAATCGCCAGAGCTGCTCGCCGCTCGCCGCGTCGTAGGCGCTGATGAAGCAGCCCTCGCGGGTGAACTGGCCGCAGCCCCCGAGCCCCTGCACCACCTTGCCGCCGACGATGACCGGCCCGCTGGTGTTGCGGAAGCCCTCGGCGTCGTCGGCGATGCGGGTGGTCCAGACCTCCTCACCGGTGCGTGCGTCGAGCGCGATCAGCCGCGCGTCGGCCGTGGCCAGGAAGAGCTTGTCCTGGTAGATCGAGAGGTTGCGGCTCGAGCTGGCGAGCTGGCCCGCCTCGACGCTCACCTCGTGCTCCCAGATCAGGTCGCCGGTGACCGCGTCGAGCGCCTGCACCACCGGGCCGAAGTTGGCGAAGTAGAGCACCCCGTCGTGCGCGATCGGCGAGGGCGCGTTCCGTCCACCCTCGTTCATCGCCCACATCCACTGCAGCTCGAGATCGCCGACGTTGTCGCGCGTAATCGAGGTGAGCGGGCTGTGGCTCCAGGCCTGGTAGTTCCGCCGCACCATCAGCCAGTCGCCCGGAGGGGTATCGCGCAACAGTTCGTCGGTGACCGGCGTGAAGTTCTCCACCTCGCCCGCGACGGTCACGCCGCCCGCCACGGCTGCCGCCGCCGTGCGCGTGTCCGGCCTCCGCGCCCGGCCCTGGGCTGCTGCCGTTATTGTCGGCGCGGTTGCTGTTTCTCCTGTCGCCACGGCGCCGATCATGACCGTCGTGGTCGCCGTCAGCGCCTGGTCCCCGGCCGGCGCGCCGTTCGCCTGCAGCAGGTACGCGACGATGTCGAGATAGGTCTGGTCCCCGAGGCGGCCCGGCCGGTCGGGGGGCATCGTGACGCGGATGCGCTCGACGAGCTCCTGCGGGGTGCGGTCTCCCCAGAAGTTCAGGAAGTTGGGGCCGGCCAGCGGCGGAGACTCGAAGTTGCCCTGAAGATCCGTTCGATGACAGATGGCGCAGCTCCGCGTGTAGACGGCGCGGCCGTTCTCGGCCTGACTCGCGGTATGGATGGCGTCCTGAGCGGGCTGTCCGGCAGCAAACGCGACCGGGCCGATGAGACCGCCGGCGATGCACAGCGCGGCCGTTGCCACGGGCAGGCGTCGATGCAGGTTGTTGGCTGTGATCATCTCTCCACTCCTCTTCGTTGCTGCCTCCCGAGGTGGCCGTTCGCGCCGAGGGGTTCAACGCTTCCCGCTCGGAGCCGGCTGTCCGGCCCCAGGCCGTTGCCGTCCGCGACCGCTCCGCTACGAGTAGATCATGAACTCCAGGAGGTTGCCGTCCGGGTCGCGAACGTAGCGGCTCATTCCGCGCATCGTCCCGAGGGCGCGGCCGCCGTCCCGCAGGCCCGAGCCGATGATCTCCGCCCCTGTTCGATCCAGGACGGCCGTCAGCGACTCCTCCGAGCCTGTCCAGATGAAGCAGAAGTCGCCGCACGGCGGTATCGCGGCGGGCGCCCGCAAGGACGTGGAGGTGGCACGCTGCCACGACGCCGGCCGGTGGAAGTTGATCTTCTGGTCGCCGAAATGGACCGACACCCTGCCGGCGGTCTCCATCACGTGCAAGCCGAGGGCGCGATAGAACGCGATCATCTCCTCGGTGTTCCGCATCGGGACCGCGACGTGATCGAAGCTGGTGATCGCACCCTCCTGTGCGTGCACGCCCGACCCGCGAGCAGGGGAGACGGAGGCCGCGACGGTCGCGCCGGCAACGAGCTGCTTGAGGAACCTTCGGCGACAATGGCGTTGTCGAGTCGGCTGTACCATCGTTGCTTCTCCCATGCGCGAAGCAGCCCGTGGCGAAGGCCACGGGCTGCCTGGACCAGACGGTCAGGGCGGTGCGACGCCGCGTCTGCGACCTGTCGAATCTCCTTTGATGATCAGCGTGCGCCCAACCCGTGAAGGAGATCCCCGGTCGCCCGGGTTGCCTCGGCGCTGACCTCCGGGCGCTGGCGGGCAAACCTCTCGAGCGGCGTCTGGCCGCGTCCGTTCTTCGCGTTCACGTCGGCGCCGCGCTCCGTCAGGAACGCCACGACGCTGGGGAATCCCTTGTCGACGACGTAGTGCAGCGCGGTGTTGCCGTCCTCGTCGACGGCGTTGACGTCGGTACCCGCCTCGACCGCGACCTTGACGGCTTCCAACGTGCGGCGTTCGTCGTAGAGTTCACGCTGTGCCGCCGGCAGTCTGATCAGCGCACGGTCCCGGCGGTCCCACGTTCCGTACCGCCAGCCGGCGCCCGCAGCCAGCGACACCGGTGTCCAGCCGTTCTTCAGCGGGAGCGCGGCATCGGCGCCCGCGTTCAGCAGGACGCGCATGATCTCGACTTCGATGAACTTCGCCGCCAGGGCAAAGGGGGTCGCGCCGAGCAGGTGCTCGCCGAGATACAGCACCTGCCCGTTGCGGGCGACGCGTGTGCCTTGCGTGATCTGGGCGTTCGGACTGGCGCCGTGGTCCAGGAGCACTCGGACGACCTTCAGGTCGCCCTGCAGCACGGCCGCATGCAATGCCGTGTAGCCGACGATCGCCGCATTCGGGTTCGCACCCCGGTCCAGCAGAAACCGCGCGAGCGCCCCGTGGCCGCTGTGCGTCGCCACGACCAGCACGCTGGCGCCGTCCGGGCCGGTGTCATTGACGTCGGCCCCCACGGCCAGCAGGAGACCCGCCGACTCGATGTCGCCCACCCTTGCCGCGAACAGCAACGGCGTGAACCCCCCGACGTCGGTCTCTTCGGCGTCGCTGCCGAGACTTCTGCTGCGCTCGCCGTACCGCAGGTCCGCCTGCAGGCGACGGCTGATCACCTCGCGCCTGACGCGCGACCGGACGTGGGGGTCGGCGCCGTGCTCGAGTAGCAGCCGCACGACCGCGGGATGGCGTTGCGCCGCGGCCCACATCAGCGCGGTCTGGCTCTCCGAAGCGTCCCGGGCGTTCACCTCCGCGCCCCGGCTCAGGAGGGCCTCGACGGCGTCCACGCTCCCCGTGCGCGCACAGGCCATCAGCGCGGTCTCGCCGGACGCGAGAGTCGCCCTCGCATCGGCGCCCGCCGCCAGCAGCCGCTCGACCATCGCCCCGCTCGCGTTCGCGCAGGCCAGCCAGAGCGGCGTGACCTCGTAGTCGTTCGCGGCGTCGACGTCGGCGCCGGCGCGGATGAGCAGCTCCGCCGTCTCGTGCTCGTCCCAGTGGACGGCCCAGTGAAGCGCGGTCGCACCGTCCCCCTGGGCCGCACTCACGTCGGTTTCCGCCAGCAGGGGAGGCACGGCCTCCCATCGCTGCGCCTTGACGGCCTCCAGCAGGCGCAGGTCGTCGCTCGCTGCCTGAAGGCCCCCGCCGCTCACGGCCACGATGCCGACGACGGCCGGCAGCCAGCCTGTCCATGAGCGGCCCCGCCACCGGATGCGCTTGCGCATCGTCATCGTCCCCTCTCACTAGACCCCGACGAGCCGCTCGCGCCGCTCTCCGGTGGAGATCCGCGGGAGCCCTCCGGTACTGTTGCTCACCCGCTCCACGGGCATGCCGAACTTGTCGAGCAGCGCCACGTGCAGGTTCGCCAGCGGCGCACCGTCCGGATACACGAGATGTTGCCCGCCCTTGACCTGGCCGGCCCCGCCGCCCGCCAGCAGAATCGGCAGGTTCCGGGGTGAATGGGCGTTGCTGTCGCTGAACCCGGCGCCGTAGACGATCATGACGTGGTCCAGCAACGATCCGTCGCCGTCCGGCGTCGACCGCAGCTTCTCGAGGAACGACGCGAACAGCGACGTGTGATACGTCTGGATCTTCGTCAGCTTCGCGAGCGTCTCCGGGATGTTCTTGTGATGCGAGAGCGGATGATGCGCCTCGAATATCCCGGCCTCCGGGTAGGTCCGGCCGCTCAGCTCGTGGCCGATCATGAAGGTGGTGACCCGCGTCCGGTCCGACTGGTAGGCCAGCAACTGCAAGTCGTACATCAACGCCGCGTGCTCGGCGAAGCTCGCCGGGACGCCCAGCGGCCGCGTCGCCGTCGGCGCCTCGTCGTCGTCCTGCCGCCCCGCCAGCTCGATGCGCCGCTCGACGTCGCGGACGGCGTCGAGGTACGCGCCGACCTTGACGCGGTCGCTCGGCCCGAGACGCTGCGACAGACGCGCCACGTCCTCGCTCACCGCGTCGAGAATGCTGCGCTGCTCGCGCATGCGCGCCCGGCGCACCGCCGGATCCGTGCTCTCGGTGTCGCCGAACAGCCGTTCGAAGACGGCCCGCGGATTGTGCTCCATGGGCAGCGGGGTCGACGCGCTGCGCCACGAGACCGTGTACGAGAACGAGCAACTGAGGTCGCCGCTGCACGAGCCCGCGAAGTTGGCGCCCTCCAGGCCGATCTCGAGCGAGGCCAGCGGGGTGTGCTGCCGCAGCTCGTCCGCCAGGCGCTGATCCAGCGAGAGCACCGCCTTCTGGTTCCAGGCCTCCGGCCTGTCCGGCATCTCGGCCGTCAGGAACCACGTCGAGGCCCGGGCATGCGGCCCGCCGCCCGATCCCCTTGGCGTCTCGAGCCCCGAGAGCACGGTCAGCCGGTCCCGGAACGGCGCCAGCGGCTGCAGGATCGGCGTGAGCTCGAACCCGGTCCCCGCGGCTACCGGCGTCCAGTTCTGCATCACCATGCCGTTCGGCACGTAGACGGCGCCGAACCGCAGCGCCGGTTTCGCCGCCGACCTGCCCAGCGCGGTCAGCGCCGGCACCATGCCGTCCAGCAACGGCAGGGCCAAGGTGGCCCCGATGCCTCGTAGGACCGTCCGCCGGGGGATTGCCTTCTTTGTGACGAACATCATGATTCCGACCTCCTCATCTGGAACGGCATGCTCTCGACAAGCTCGAGGATGATGGACGACCAGCGGTAGTCGTCTTGCGCCGCCGCCGCGACAATCTGCCGGATGGCAGGCTGATCGGTGTATTCGATGCCGCGCCCGAGCGCGTACGTCAGCAGCTTCTCCGTGATGGTTCGCATCACGCTCACTTCGTGGCGCAACAGCGCGTCCCGCAGGCTCACGGCGCCTTCCACGACGCTCCCGTCGACGAGCGTGCCCGACGCATCGATCGGCGTGCCGGTCTCGCCCGTGGTCCGCCAGCGCCCGATCGCGTCGAAGTTCTCGAGCGCGAAGCCCGGCGGGTCCATCATTCGATGGCACGCCGCGCACGCCGGATTCGCCCGGTGCTGCTCCATCTGCTCGCGGATCGACAGCACCACGCCCGCGCGGAGGTCCTCCTCCAGGGCCGGCACGTCGGGCGGCGGCGGCGGCGGCGGCATGCCGAGGATGTTGTCGAGCAGCCACTTGCCCCGCAGGACGGGGGAGGTCCGGGTGGGATAGGCGGTGAGCGTCAGGAGACTGGCATGCCCGAGCAGGCCGGCCCTGCCTCCGCCGTCCAACGCCACGCGCCGGAACCGCTCGCCGTAGACGCCCGGAATGCCGTAGTGGCGGGCCAGGCGCGCGTTCACGAACGTGTAGTCGGCGGTCAGCAGCTCCATCAAGCTGCGGTCTTCGCGCAGTTGGCTCCGCAGGAACAGCTTCGTCTCCTGCTCCATGTCCGCGCGGAGGTTCTCATCGAACTCGAAGAACACCTCGAAGTCCGGCTGCACGCCGCCCAGGCGGTCCAACTGCAGCCATTGACTCGCGAAGTCGTCCACGAGCGCCGTCGAGCGGTCGTCGGCCAGCATGCGCCGCACCTGGTGCTCGAGCACGGCCGGCTCGTGGAGGCGGCCCTCCTCGGCCACGGCGAGCAGTTCGTCGTCGGGAATGCTGCTCCACAGGAAGAACGACAACCGGGAGGCCAGCTCCAGATCGCCGAGGGGATAGGCCGTCCCGGGCGCGGCGTCCACCGGTTCGGCCTCCACCCGGAACAGGAAATCGGGCGCGACCAGCAGGCGTTCGAGCGCCTTCTGAATGCCGCCTTCGAAACCGTGTTCCTCGCGGTTGGACGTGTAGAAGGTCAGCAGTCCCGCGACCTCGTCCTCGGTCACCGGGCGTCGATAGGCGCGCCGCGCGAGCGCGGACAGAATCCGCTTCGCGCACGGCTCGTCGTCGGCTCCGGTCGTCGGGCGGCACGTGAAGATCCTCTGCCGGCTGGGCGTGTCGCCGGGGCCCGTGGCGTCGTACGGGCCGCTCAGGTCCACGCGTTCGACCGCCGCGTTGCCGTAGTAGAAGCCTTCGCCGCTGAGCGAGAAGCCCGACAGGCGCCGCTCCAGGATTCCCGTCGGCTCCGATCGGACGTTGGCGAAGGTCACACCCAGCACGCGCGTCCCCGCCTGCGCCGGGAAGCGAACCACCAGGCCAGCGTCCGCGCCGCCGGACAGGTAGTCCTCCCATTCGGGATCGCCCCGGATGGTCCCGAAGAACGTGTAGGCCGACGGATAGCCCTTCCGGTCGGCATCGCCGATCGTGAAGCGCTTGACGAGCGCGCCGTCGAGACGCACGTCGAGGTGCTGCGGCTTGCCCATCCCGATGATGTAGTCGTAGATCTGCCGGCGCAGCCGGATTCGGACCTCGTACTGCCCATCGAGCGGGAAGTGGTACCGGATGGCCATTCCACCTCGCGACCCGAACGGCAGGTCCTCGCTCATGCGGTCGTCCTGGTACAGGAACTTGGAGGTGCTGTAGGTGGCCGGGGAGAATCCGGGCCCGATCGTCGGGTCTCCGACGGCCAGGCGACTGATGCGGTTCGCCGCCACGAGGTAGCGCTCGAACAGCGCCGGCGACACCGACAGGACGTCGGCGTTGGTCGCGAAACCCTGCTCGTCCACGTCGTCGGCCGGAAAGAGCAGCAGTTCCTCGTCGACTTCGAGAGTCAGCAGATCGCGGATCGCGTTGAGGTACTCGGCGCCGGTCAGCCGCCGCACCGCGGGACGGCCCGGATTGGGGTTGGCGGCGGCCGAGCGGTCCAGCTCGGTTTCGAGCCACGTGACGAAGCCCTCGTAGGTCTCCTCGTCGGGCCGCGGCCGGCCCGCCGGCGGCATCGCCCGGGCGTGCAGCTTGCGGACCACCTTCTCCCAGACCTCGGCGTCGGCGCCTACGTTCTCCAGGGTGAGGCCCTCGAAGGAGACCGGCACCGTGCCCCGGGCGCGCAGCCCTTCGTTGTGGCAGGCGAGACAGTAACGGTCGAGGATCTCGCCGTGGGGTGAAGCCGACTCCGCCGGCGCCCGGGAAGGTGGGAGCTGGGGACCGGCTTGCGCGTAGGCGCTGGTTCCGAAGAGGACCAGCCACCCCGCAGTCCAAACGGTGAGGCGCCACGTCATCCGAGCCTCCCTTATCGCATGCCTGAAGCTCGGGATCGCGGAGCCGCGCGCCCCGACCCGGCCAGACAGCGGAGAAACCTCGTGACCGTACACGAATTCCCTCGCGATGATGGTGGAAGGTCGCAGGTCTGTCAACGTATTCCGTGGGCGCGCCCAGAAAACCCTCGTCGGATGCGCTTCCGCCGTGAGAGGAAGGGGGCCCGTCTTGATAACCGGATCCGCCCGTGATAGCGTCCGCCCACCATGAAAGCTGGACTGACGCGGCGGAGCCTGTTGCAGAGCGCGTTCGCGGCCGGCGGCGTCCTCGGGATTGGGGGAGCGACGCCGTTCACCCTCGGCGCCCGGCAGACGCAGTCGGGCGGACCATCACGAACCGACTCGGCCGTATCGATCAGCCGCCAGTTTGCGCGCTGGGTCGTCGACCTGCGCTACGAGGATCTGCCTCCGGAGGTGGTCGACCGGGCCAAGGGGCTCACGCTGCAGGCCCTCGCCTCGGCGCTGCTCGGCTCGCAACTGCCCGCGGGCCGGCAGGCGATCGAGCTCGTCACCCGGGAAGAGGCGGGCGTGCCGAACGGCGCCACCCTCATGGTGGACGGCGCGCGGGCCACGAAGGCGGGCGCCGTCTTCGCCAACGCCGAGCTGATCCTGGCGGGCGGAAAGTGGGACACCTTCCGCATGCTCACGCATCCCGGCACGTGCATCGTCCCGTCCGCCTTCGTGGCCGCCGAGACGGAGCAGGCGTCCGGCCGCGACTTCATCACCGGCCTCGTCGCCGGGTACGAGGTCATGCTGCGGATGGCCGCCGACTTCATTCCGACGCTGATGGCGCGCGGCTTCCACGCCGGTCCGGTCTTCGGCATCTTCGGCGCCGCCGTCGCCGCCGCTAAGGTAATGCGCCTCACCGAGGACCAGTTGACGAACGCCATCGGTCTCTGCGTCAACCTGGCGGGAGGCAATCTGGAGAGCCGCGGCCTGCGGGAGAGCGCCGCCGCGCGCAACGCCATGCTCGCCGTGGCATTGGCGAAGCAGGGGCGCCAAGCGGGCGAGGCCGCGCTGGAGGGCGACGCGGGTTTCTATCACGCCTACGCCGGCAACAACCGGGGCGATCTCACCTACAGCTTCGTCGGTGAAACCCGGACCAGCCTGGCCGCACTCACCGCCGGGCTGGGCGAGGAGTGGCTCTTCCTGGAGACGCTCTACCGCATCTACTCCACGGCCGGGTACAACATCGCGCATGTGGACGTCACGGCGCAGCTCTGCGAGGAGCACGATATCCGGTACGAGGACGTCGACCGCGTCGAGGCGGTGGTGAACTGGCTGGAGACGCAGTACCCGAGTCCCGCCTTCCCCGTCCGGAGGGAGGACCTCGGCGAGGCCACCGTGGGCAGCACGCGGTACCACACCGCGTACGGGGTCGTGCGGCGCGGCTTCCCCCTGCTGGCGGGAGAGCCGGACCCGCCGGAGGTGCTCGATCTCATGCAGCGGGTCACGCTCATTCCCTCGCACGAGATGACGCTCTTCGGGCCCCGCATCACCATCTTCACGAAGGACGGACGGAGCTACACGAAGCAGTCCACCGGCCGCGAGTTCATCTGGGACTTCGACGAGCAGGTGCGCCGCATCAGCGACGTGGTCCCCGGCGTGCCCGTCTCCGCGGCTCGCTTCGAGGAGATCGTCGCGACCTGTCGCGATCTCGACCGGGCCGATCGCGCGGACAGGCTCGTCCGGTTGACGGTACCGTAGGGCCCGGAGCCGGGGCATACTTGGTAGGGCCTGGACCACCCCGATCAAGGCGGTTGCCCACGGGGAAGGCTCGTCGGGCACTTGGCGTCGGTCCTCGGCAGGAGGAGGCACGATGGACAAGCAGCGAGTGACGGACCGCTCGGTCGTCGCAGTGACTACCGGTTTCATCCTGGCGTTCGCCATCGCAGCCGGTGCGGCGCCGCTGCATCAGAGCGCACAGAGCGGTGACCCGGAAGGTGTGACCTGCCGGGTCGAGCAGGCGCCGATGCGCGACGGCGTCGAGCTGGCCACCGAGGTGTACCTGCCGGCGGGCGAGGGCCCGTTTCCGGTGATCCTGCAGCGGACGCCCTACAACCGCCGCTCGCCCAGCGCGGGCAGCGACTGCGACGCGGCGGCCGGTCGCTACTTCGCCGAGCGCGGCTACGTGCTGCTCAACCAGGACACCCGCGGGCGCTACCGCTCGGGGGGCGAGTTCGATGCCATGCGGCAGGAGCCTGCCGACGGCTACGACGCGGTCGAATGGGCCGCGGCCCAGCCCTGGTCCAACGGCAAGGTGGGCATGATCGGCGGCTCCTACGTCGGGCTGACGCAGTGGCAGGCGGCCGGCGAGACGCCGCCGCACCTGGTGGCCATCGCCCCGCACTACAGCTCGTCCGACTACCACAAGGGCTGGACGTACCAGGGCGGCGCCTTCGACCTCTGGTTCGCACAGAGCTGGACCGCGCTGACGCTGGCCCCCGACACCCTGCAGCGCCGGCTCGAGGCGGACGGGATGCCGCTGGAGCAGGTGCTGCAGGAGGTCGAGGCGTTCGCCGCCGAGGGACGCGAGAGGCTGCGCGACGACTGGCTCTGGCAGCTTCCGCTGAAGGACTTCGCGGCATTCCGCCGCAACGGCAACATCGCCGCCTACTACGACGAGTGGCTCGCGCGGCCCGGCTACGACGACTACTGGGCCGGGCTCGACCTCGAGACGAAGTACCCGCGCATCCAGGTCCCGGCGCTGATCACCGGCGGCTGGTACGACATCTTCCAGGAGGGCACGATCCGCAACTTCATGGGGCTGCGCGAAGAGGGCGGCTCGGACGCCGCGCGCAGCGGCACGAAGCTGATCATGCGGGCGCTCTGCCACGCCTGCCCGGGTGACACGACGGCCGGCGCCATCGACTTCGGTCCCGACAACGCCCTCGACCTCAACGCGGTCTGGGCGCGCTGGTTCGACTACTGGCTGAAGGGGATCGACAACGGCGTCGCGGACGATCCGGCGGTGCGGCTCTTCGTGATGACGCCGCCGGACGAGGGCACGGCGGGCGGCGGGTTCTGGATCGAGGCGGACGAGTTCCCGCTGCCGGACGCGGTCGAGACCCGCTTCCACCTGCGGAGCGGCGGCCACGCCAACTCGGCGGCCGGCGACGGCGTGCTCTCCACCGAGGGTCCGGGCGGAGAGGCCGACGCGTACGTCTACGACCCGCGCGAGCCGGTTCCGACCGTGGGCGGCAACATGTGCTGCCGGCACGACCTGCTGGCCTCCGGCGCGTTCGATCAACGCGCGGTGGAGCGGCGGGGCGACGTGCTGGTCTACACCACCGAGCCGCTGGAGGAAGACCTGACCGTAGTCGGCCCGGTGCAGGTGGAGCTGTGGGCGTCGTCGTCGGCCCGCGACACCGACTTTACCGCCAAGCTGGTGGACGTGCACCTGGACGGCTACGCCCACAACGTCTCCGAGGGCATCGTCCGGGCGCGGCACCGCAACTCCGACTACCTGGAGTCGTGGATCACGCCGGGGGCCGTGCACGACTACACCATCGACATGGGCTATACCGCCAACGTGTTTCGCAAGGGACACCGCATCCGGCTGGAGATCAGCTCGTCGAACTTCCCGCACTTCGACCGGAACCTGAACACCGCCACTGTCTTCGGGGAGGGCGCCGAGCCGAAGACGGCCACGCAACGGGTGCTGCACGACGACCTGCATCCGTCGCAGCTCGTGCTGCAGGTCGCGCCGGAGGTGCGTGCGCCGTAGGCATTGTCGGAAGTGGATGTCCGGGTTGCGCGGACTGCCGGGCCGGTCGGCTATCGACGCCGCGTTTCGGTCAGTGTGCGTGCAGTCCCGGCGCGTTCACGTGCGAGTTGACTTGCGTCGTGAGCGTGTCGAGCCGCCCGGAGAGCCGGCCGATCTGGACGGCGTTCCAGAGTCCTGTGATGGCCGCGACCACTGCCGCTGCCGCCGTGAGCACTTCGAGGAGCATGTCCACATCATATATCGCTGGGAAGCGGTTGGACCTCTTCCGCCGGACGGCGGTTCTCGCCGCGCTCTGGCTCCTCGCCGGAGGCGAGGTCGCGGCCCAGCCGCAGCCGCTCGTCGAGCGGGTCGACGTGGCCCGCGTCATCATCGACGTGCGCGTGGTCGACGACGACGGGCAGCCGATCCGGGGGCTGGAGCCGGACGATTTCGAGGTCCGCATCGATGACGAGCCGGTGCGGGTCGAATCCGCGCAGTGGTTCGGGAGCGACGGCGGGACCGCCGACCCGGCCGGTGAACCCATTCCGTCGACGGAGATCGCCGGCTTTCTCGAACCGGAGAACCGTGGTCAGTTGATCGTCTTCGTCGTGCAGAAGAGCCTGGTGCACAGCCGCGCGCTGGGGCTCCTGCGGCTGCTGATGCACAGCGAACGCCTGCTGGCGCAGGTCGCGCCGGCGGATCGGGTCGCCGTGCTGTCGTTCGAGCACCATCTGAAGATCTGGCTCGATTTCACCGACGATCTCGACCGCGTTCGCACGGTGCTCGCCGACGAGGTCATGTTCGGGCGGCCGCCCGTCCTCGAGCCGCAGGGAGAACTGTCGTTACTGGCGACGCTCAGCCAGGACACGGGGCGGCGGACCTGGGAGATCCAGGAGGCACTCCGGCAGCTCGGGGACGCGCTCGAGCCGCTGCCCGGCGCCAAGTCGGTAGTGCTGATCGGCTACGGGTTCGGGCAGCTCACGGTCTCGCTGGGTATGGTCGGGTCCATGCTGGACGACCGCTACGACGAGACACGGGCCGCGTTCGAGGCGGCGCGCGCCTCGGTGTTCACGCTCGACGTCACGCAGGCCGACTACCACACGTTCGAGCACGGTCTGCAGGCGGTGGCGGAGGACACGGGCGGGTTCTTCGTGCGCACCTACCTGCGGCCGCCGCGGCGCGCGATCGATCGGGTGGCCGACGCCATCGCCGGCCGCTACGTGCTCTTCACCGAACGGCCGGACGTGGAGCCGGGCGAGTATCCCATCGAGGTCGACGTGGCCGACATCGATGGGACCGTCCTGGCGCGCAGCACCTACGTCGCGCGGTAGTCCGGCGCCCTCCCGGTGCGCTATCCGTGCGGCCTGCGTTGGCCCGCAGGGTGTAGGATCGAGTCGCTGCAAGGCGGACGAAGTGTCTCGGCACGTCGTGAACAAGGGGGGCCGGCAGCAAGGGGGACACGATGGTGGATCCGATCAGACGCAAGATACTCAAGACGGGCGCGGCGGCGACGGTTCTGGCCGCCACGCGGGCGTTTGCAGAGCAGACCGGCCAGGACGGAGCGGCCATGTCCTTCTACGAGCAGGGTCCCGTTCGCATCCGCTATGAGGAGGTGGGCTCCGGCTTCCCGTTGCTCATCATCGCCGGCGGGGGACTGAACTCGACGATCGCCGGTTTGGCCACTCATCCCTTCAACCCGATGGAGGAGTTCCAGGGAGAGCACCGCTGCATTGCGTCGGACCTGCGCAACGCCAACCGCGGCCAATCTTCCGGTCCGCTCGAGATCGATCGGCCATGGGATGCGCATACCGATGACCATCTCGGTGTGATGGATCACCTGGGCATCGACAAGTTCATGGTGCTCGGCTTTTGCATCGGCGGCCCTTTCATCTGGAACCTGCTGCGGCGGGCCCCCACTCGTGTCGTCGCTGCCGTGCTGGCGCAGCCCAGCGGGTGGAGTGCGGAGACGCCCAATCTGTTCTACGACAACAACATGAGGGGTTGGGGTCCGGAGCTCGTCGAGCGCCGGCCCGAGATCACGATGGACATGGTCGACAGGTTCCTGACCAGGATGTACCGCACCAACGCGGACTTCGTCTTCACCGTGACACGAGACTTCGTGCGCGAGTTGCAGACGCCGATCCTCATTCTCCCGGACGATGTCCCGGCGCATCCGTACGATGTCGCCATGGAGGCTGCGATGCTCGCGCCGCAGTCCGAAGTGAGCATGTTCCCGTGGAAGCAGCCCCAGGAACGGATTCCACTGGCGGTGCGCCAGATACGGTCCTTCCTCCGGGCGCATCGGCCGGCTTCCGCTTGAGACGGCGAAGGCCCTCCTTACAGAGCAAGAGGTTTTCTTCACATGCGCTGTTCCATCCTTGTTGCCACGCTCTGTCTGGTGCTCCCCATCGGCTCCGCCTACGGCCAACCGGCGCCGGAGCTCGAATACGACGCGGTGGCGCCGCTGCGGGGATGTCCCGGACGCTGTTGAACTTGAGCTGATGTGAAGCGGGTGGCGGCTCCTGCCCCTGTCCTGTGGTAGGACAGGGGGATGCAATCAGAAAAGGAGACTGCCACCCATGGCGAAGCATGACAGGCGGAAGACGTCCGGCCAACCCCCCAGCTCGCGACCCGTCACGATCCAGGTGCCGCTGCCGGTGCTCGGCGTGGTCAACGGTGTCCGGGAAGCGTTCCATGGCTTTTGCATCGCGACCGGGCTGCAGGTCCTGGAGGCGATGATGGAGGCGGACCGGGAAGTCCTGTGTGGTGCGAAGGGGCGCCATCAGGTCGAGCGGCCCGCGTGGCGCGGAGGGAGTGTCGACAGCCAGGTGACACTCGGCGGGCGGCAGGTCGAGCTGCCGCGGCTCCGCGTGCGGAGCTCGGATGGCGAAGTCCCGCTGGCGAGCTTCCAATGGGCGGCGGCCACCGACCCGCTGGACGAGCACACGCTGGCCGCGGTCGCCGCCGGGGTGTCGACGCGCCGGTACGCGGGCACGCTGGACCCGGTACCGGCCGACGTGACCGAGCGGGCGACGTCGAGCAGTGCCGTGTCGCGGCGGTTCGTGGCGCTGTCGACAAAGCGCCTCCAGGCGTTTCTCAGCCGGCCGTTGGGCGAGTTGGACCTGCGGGCGGTCTGCATCGACGGCAAGGTCTTCCGGGACCACTGCATGGTGATCGCGTTGGGGATCGACACGCAGGGCCGGAAACACGTGCTGGGCCTGCGCGAAGGCGCCACCGAGACGGCTGCCGTCACCACCGGCCTGCTCAGCGACCTGGTGACGCGCGGATTGCCGACGGACCGGACGTTGCTGTTTGTCATCGACGGCGCTACGGGGCTGCGCCGGGCCATCACCGACGTCTTCGGTTCTCGCGGCGTGGTGCAACGCTGCCAAGTCCATAAGTGGAGGAACGTCATCGGCCATCTGCCCGAGCGGCTGCACGCCTCTGTCGGCAAGGCGTTGCGGGATGCGTGGAACCTCGATTCGGCAGACCGTGCGGCGCGGGTGCTCAAGCGGCTGGCCGGGTCGCTGGAGCACGACCACCCCGGCGCGGCGGCGTCCATCCGGGAGGGACTGGACGAGACGCTGACCGTGCAGCGCCTCGGTCTGACGGGGGCGCTGCAGCGTACGCTGCGGACGACGAACATCATCGAGAACCTGAACGGCAGCGTCGAGCACTACTCGCGCAACGTCAAGCGCTGGCGTGGTGGCCAGATGATTCAACGCTGGGTGGCGAGCGCGCTGGTGGAGGCGGAGAAGCACTTCCGGCGGGTCCGGGGCTACCGCGATCTGCAGCACCTGGTCGGTGCCCTGGACGCGCTGGCTCCGCCCGACGGCGTGGTTGCTGACGTGGCGTAACATAGATGACTTCGTAGAGGAGACCGGGAGTTCGCCACCCGAAGTTCAACAACGAACGGGACAACCCCGCCGCTGCGGCGGTCCCGTGCAGCGGGGGTATCGGGAATGGGTAACACCTGGAGGACCCGGCCGGCCGGGCTGAGGCATCACGCCGGGCCCCGATCCGGTCATGTTCACCCAGGACATGTTCCCCGGTCGCATCTACAAGATGTCGCTCGACGGCACCGTGCTCGGGTATCTCGGCCGGGACGGTCAGGCCGTCGGCCAGTTCGGCTGGATCCACGGCTTGGCGTGCCCGTCGGCGAACGAGCTCTACGTCGCCGAGCTCCTGACCTGGCGCGTCCAGAAGATCACGATCCGCGACTGACGCCGGGATCGAACAACCCGCGCCGGGCCGCGTGATCGAGCGGGCCGCTCAACCGCGATAGCGGCGAAACCCGCCGTCGCGGTGCCAGAGGCGCAGCATGAGCCGCTTTCGCTCCGGATCGTCGACGTAGGCGGTGCGCCCATGGCCGCACCAACGGTTGTTCACGAACTGCAGCTCGCCCGGCCGAATGGTGAATTCGCAGCACAGATCCGGGTCCTGCACCACACGGCTCATCGTCTCGAACGCGGCCCGCGTTTCCGCGTCCATCTCGATCCCCGCCGTCTCGTATCCGGCCGGGATGGTGAAATGGGTATAGCGGCAGCGAAGGTCGGGCCGCAGCTCGAAGACGGGGAAGAACACGGTCTGCGATTCGTCCGGCCAGAAATCACCCTGCCGGTCCTGATAGAAGGGGCGATAGAGGCGTTCGAGCAACCGCGGGTGCTCGGCGAGAAGGACGTTGTGGACCGAATGGAAGCTCACGAAGCGGCTCGCCCCACCCTCACGGGCGGTGTTGAGGCAGAGCAGACTCACATGGTCCGGCGGTGCATGATTGAACGAGTTGTCGACGTGCGGGGGCTGCGCGACATTGGTGCGAAATCCGCGAACCCCGATCCGCTTCTTCACGCCGGTGTCGGTCACTTCCAGCAGGATTCGACCATCGAGGGTCTGGACCACGGGACGGCCGACCATCGCCGCCAGCAGCCAGAACACGGCCTCGATCTGCGGGCGGCCGGACAGCTCCTCGATCGGGATCCGGTCCACCACGGCCACACCGGGGCCTTCGTCCAGGCGCCGGCGCACCTCGCCCAGCAGGTTGCGGCACGCGTCGAGCTCGTAGTCCGAGGGGTCGAGCAGGAAGGTCGGCGCCGGGTCGCGCTCCAGCACGCGTGCGAGCTGCTCGATCTCGGCGAGGCAACTCGAAGGAACCGCGATCCGCCAATCGCTCTCGCGAATCGTGCGGCGGGTCCAGGCCCGCGGGCCGGTAATCGGCTCGTGAATCATCTCGATTGGTGCGTGCGGGACTGTTCGCGCAAGAAGGAGACGATCCGCTGGCTGGTCCCGCGCGGATAGACGTGGGCGCCGGCATGGATCCAGGTCATGACCGGCGCAGCCGTACCGGCTCCGTAGACGGTGCAGCCGGCGCCACAGCGTGTCGTCGCGTCGACGCCGTTCACCTCGATGGCGACCGCGATCGCGGCTTCCTGATCCGCAAAGCGGACCACCCGGTCGCGCTCCCCGGCCACATGCAAGACGGGCCTGGCCCGCGTGGGCCGCACCGAGGGACGGAGGCGGGCTGCCACCGGGGCGTACGCGGCGAACACACCGGGCCGCTCCGCCCAGAGCAGGTAGGTGAACATCCCACCGTTCGAGTAGCCGGTCGCGTAGATGCGATCGTCGTCGATGCGGTAGGTCTCACGCAACGACCGGAGCGCCACGTCGACGAGCTTGAGGTCGCGATTGCCGTCGCCAGACTCCACCTGCCAGCCGAGAAGGCCGCCGCGTCTCTCGAGTCCCTGAAAGTACACGACGATCGCGTCGGGCCACGCTGCGTGAATGTTCGTGTACTGGAAGTTGTGCATGTTGTCGCCGAACCCGTGGAAGGACAGGACCAGCGGAGCTGCTTCCTCTCCCGGTGACGCCGGAACGTAGACGACGGCTTCGCGCGTCACGCCGTCGACCTGCCATCTCATGACCTCCGCCGCCGCGTCCCGGACGCCGAGAATCAGCAACAGACCGGCCAGAGCCACGTGCGTCGGACGCATTCTCATCCATGACCTCCACGCCCGTCACGGCGGGCTGTTGGGTAGGATAGCAGCGACGGCCGTTCGACTGGGTGGACGTTGCCGCCGGCGGCAACGTCCGGGCTATAGTGAACGGCACCGCGTTGCAGCAGGATTCGGCGTCGTCATCCACGTTCCGCGCGGCGCCTGCTACGGGCGCGCGAATCCGCTGGCGGATCCGCAACCGGCTGGTCGGAAGAGATACCGATGATGGACAGGCGCATCTCTCGTCGCCAGTTGCTGAACGCGGTCGGCGCGGCCGGAGGGTCGGCCGCCGTGCACGCCGCGGCCACCGCCCTGGGGCTGCTGCCGGCGATGGCCCGGGCCGCTCAGCCGGGCCTCCGCCCGGCCGGCGAGCGGGCGCGGCACGTCGTCGTCATCGGCGCCGGTATCGCCGGACTGACGGCGGCGTACGAGCTCCGCAGGGCGGGCCACCGCTGCACGGTCCTGGAGGCCTCCCACCGTCCGGGGGGACGCAGCCTCACCGTGCGGCGCGGCGACGTCGTCGACGAGCTGGGCGCCCGGCAGGTCTGCGATTTCGACGACCAGCCCCACCTGTACTTCAACGCCGGCCCGGCGCGGATTCCCGGCACCCATGCGAGCCTGCTGCACTACTGCCGCGAGCTCGACGTCCCGCTCGAGATCTTCGTCAACGAGAACCGCAACGCCTGGGTCCAGGACGACGCCGCGTTCGGCGGCCGGCCGATCCGCAATCGCGAGTACATGGCGGATGCCCGCGGCTTCCTGGCCGAGCTGCTGGCGAAGTCGGTGGACCCGCGCACCCTCGACGCCCGTCTCGATGCCGACGATCACGAGCGGCTGCGGGAGTTCCTGCGCGCGTACGGCGATCTGGACGAGACGCGCGCCTATCACGGCTCGGATCGCGCCGGCTACGCGAGCGGCGGCATGACGTCGCCCGGCGTCAAGAAGCCGGTGCGCGACTTCTCCGAGCTGCTCGCCGCGAACTTCTGGCGGGAGTCCATGCACTGGGGCGAGCTGGCGGATCAGGCGGCGCCCATGCTGCAGCCCGTCGGCGGCATGGATCGCATCGTCGACGGCTTCATGCGCTGCGTGGGCGACGCGGTCGAGCTGCGGGCGGCGGTGCGCGAGATCCGCCTGGGCGAGACCGGCGTGGAGGTGGCGTATGCCGGCGCCCGGGGCGAGGTGCGGGTGGTGCGGGCCGACTACTGCCTCAACAGCATGCCGGCCCACCTGGTGGTGGGGCTGCGCCACAACCTGCCCCCGCGGTACGTACGCGCGCTGTCCGCCCCGGGGCGGGGCAGTCTCGTCAAGCTGGCGTTCCAGGCGCAGCGCCGGTTCTGGGAGGACGAGCAGATCTACGGCGGCATCTCCTGGACCAACCAGGACATCACCCAAATATGGTATCCGCCGCACGGCATCCACTCCGGCACCGGCGTCATTCTCGGCGCCTACGCCTTCGAAGACGAACCCGGGACGCGGCTCACGCGAATGTCGCCGTCCGAGCGCATCGAAGCGGCGCTGACGCAGGGCGAGAAGGTCCATCCCGACTACCGGCGGCACGTCGGGCGGGGTGTCAGCGTGGCCTGGTATCGGATGAACCACGTGCTCGGCTGCTCGACCCGGTGGACCGACGAGGCGATGCGGGACCATTTCGCGACGCTGCAGAGCCCCGCCGGCCGGCACTACATGGTCGGCGATCAGATCAGCCACCACCCGGGCTGGCAGGAAGGCGCCATCCAGTCGGCCTACCATGCCCTGCGGGACATCGACCGGCGGGAGCGGGAGGCGGGAGCCGCCGGCTGAGGAGGAGGGGAGTCGGGAAGGCGATGCGGAGTCTTCTGCGAACGTCGGGGCTGACCGCCGCGGCGGCGCTGGTCGGTGTGGCGATTCTCGCCGCCGGCGCGCGGCCGGCGGCGGCTCAGGCGCGCGCCGCCGCCCCGTCCGCGCCCAGAGCGCTGTACGTGGCCGCCTGCGCGTCCTGCCATGGCACCGACGGACGGGGCAATCCGCGGATCGACGCGCCGGTGCTCGCGGGACTGAGCGCCGCGTACCTGGAACGGCAGGTCGACGGCTTCCGCCGCGGCTACCGGGGCCGCCACCCGGAAGACCTCGAAGGCCTGGAGATGCGTCCGATGGTCGAGGGGCTCGCCGACGCGGACCTCGCGGCCGTGGGGGCGTGGCTGGCATCGCTGTCCGCCCCGCAGCCGGCCGGCGCCGCGGGGACGACCGGCGGCGTTGCGCCGGCTCGAGCCGAGGCGCGCGGGGGCGACCCGGCGCGCGGGCAGACGCTCTACGCGGCGTGCGCGGTTTGCCACGGGCGTTCCGGGGAAGGCAACGACGCCCTCGGGGCGCCGCGGCTCGCCGGGCAGGCGAGCTGGTACACCGCGCGGCAGCTCCGAAAGTTCATCGACGGCATCCGGGGCTCGCATCCCGACGACACGTCCGGCGTCTCCATGCGCGCGAGCGTGGCGGACCTGCCGCCGCGCGACGCGGCCGATATCGTGGCCTGGATCGAGACGTTGCCGGCGAACTGACGGCCGCCGGGAGAGCAAGGGGAACCAGATGCATCGTTCCGCGACCGGCGGCGGGTTGGTCCTGTTCGCGGCGGTCGCGCTGGCGCTGTCGGCGCCCGCGGCGGCGGAGGCCCAGGCCCTCGGGCGGTTGTACATCGAGGCGCTGGATGGCGATGGGCAGGTGGTTCCCGGCCTGACCACGTCGGACTTCGTCGTGCTGGAGGACGACACGCGGGTGAACATCGTCTCGGTCGAGCAGGTCGGACCGATGAAGGTGGCGCTGCTCCTCGACAATAGCGATCGGATGTCGCAATTGGCTGCTCTCTACCCGCTGCGGGACGCGACAGAGGTGTTTCTCGACACGCTCGGTCCGGAGCACGAGGTTGCCCTGTTCACCATCGCCCGGAACCTGCAGCGCCGGGTGGACTTCACGACGGACCGCGAGGAGTTGAAAGCGTCGGCCGAGGAGATCTTCCTGGATTCAGGCGCGGGCACCCCTCTGCTCGACGGCATCAGGGAGACCTGGGAGCGGCACTACGACGGTGAGGAGACCCTCCCGGTGATGGTGCTCATGCTGACGGACGGCCCCGAGAACAGCAGGAACTACAGCGACACGGCATACGCGGAGTTCGTCGAGACACTCATCGTCGACGGCGTGATGGTGAACGTCCTGCAACTGTCGGGCGGCAGTCGCGGCAGCAGCGCCAGCAGCAGCGTCATGCGGGGGTACGCCCGCAACATCGCCGGCAACACGGGCGGCGTGTACGAGACCTTCTCCGCCGTGACCGGCATGGCAGAGTGGATGCGAAGGTACGCGGAACGTCTGAACGCCCACTGCGCGGAAGTGTCGAAGCGCTACCGCGTGCTGTACGAGCCGCCGGATCCGCGCGGCGCGCAAATCTCCGCTGGCGCGCGCCCGGGCGTCAACATCCGTCTCTCCGTCGACCTCCGCGCGGCGGAGCAGTAGGCGCGCCTCGCCGCTTCAGCTCGAAGATCGCGTTGCGCGGACGCTGGAACCGACCGCGACGATCGAGAGAAGACATGGTATATGGCCGCTCCTCGCGGCTCGCGCCGTCTCGGTGACGCTCTTCGGCGTCCTGGCGCTGATCACGCGCATCGTCGGTGTTCATGACGACCCCGCAACGCGCCGGCGCGCGGCCACAAACGCCTCGACGCTTCTGTCGATGTCGCCCTCGGTCGTCGCGTGCGAGCAGATGCTCACGCGGATGACGGGCGCGCCATTCCATGTGGATCCGCCACACCAACACTCTCCGGACCGCTGGATCGCGCGCATGATTGCGGCGAGATCGGATCCGTCACCGGTCTGCACCATGACCTGATTGAACACCACGTCGTGGGGTACGACGAAGCCGTTCTCCCGGAGGCCCGCGCTCAGGCGGCGCGCCATCCGGCAAAGGTGATCGACCAGCATCTCAACCCCCGAGCGGCCCAGCGTATGAAGTGTCGCCCACAATTCGGCTCCACGTGCGCGCCGCGACATGTCCAGCGTGAACGCCATGCCGTCCCGCCGCGCTCCCCATGCGATGTACGCCGCGTTGGTCTGTAGCGCCTTGACCATGGCGTCGCGGTCACGGCACAAGGCGATGCCACACTCATAGGGTGCGTTGAGGGTCTTGTGCGCGTCGACCGACCACGAGTTCGCCAGCTCCACCCCGTCGGTCAGGTGACGAGTGTTGCGGGAGGCGGCGGCCCAAAGACCGAAGGCTCCGTCGACGTGCATCCATGCGCCGGCAGCTTGCGCCAGTGCCCCCAGTTCGCGGAAGAGGTCGAACGACCCCGAGTTCACATCCCCGGCCTGACTGAGCAGGAGCGTGCGGTCGTCCAGTTCGGGCAGGCTCGATGGAAGGATCCGGCCCTGATCATCGGTCGGGAGACGCTCCACGGTATCCGTTCCCAGGCCAAGGACCTGCAAGGCACGCAGAACAGTTGCGTGTGTGTGATCGCACGCCAGGACTCGGATTCGTGGGGCCCCGTAAAGACCCTGCTTGTTGATTTCCCATCCCTGTCCGGCGAGCAGGGCATGCCGGGCCGCAGTCAGACAGCAGAGCAGTGCCGCCGAGGTTCCGTTCGTAAACCCCGCCGCCGTCTCCTTGGGCAACCCCAGCAGGTCAACGAGCCATTGCTCGCAAACGTGTTCCAGCCGTGAGCCAACCGGAGACATGACCTCGATGGCAGTGTTCTGGTCCCATGCGTCGATGAGCCACCTCGACGCCAAGGCTTCGGGGATCACACCACCGTTCACGAATCCGAAGTACCGGCCGCCCGTCTGTGCGATCGTCGCCGGAGATCCGAAGCGATGCAGCTTCTCCAGCGTTGCAAGTGGCGCCGCCGGGCCGTCCGGCATGGGCTCGTCAAAGTTGCGGAGCGCCTCGACCGCCTCGGCGCTCGGGGTCACCGTCCTCTCGGCGACACCGCTCATGTACTCGGCAGCGTATCGATGGGCCAGCAGAAAGAGGCTCCGGGCGTAACCCATGGGCTCGCCGACCGGGAGATCGGCCTGGCTGTCGGGTGCATTTCGGTCTGTCGCCGTCTCGCGCCGGGGTCGAGTATTCCACTGCTTCACCGCTTGCTCCCGTCGGCGTCCCGCGCATCAGCTCCTGCGGCGCTCGTGCCACAAGGAAATGACGGGGGAGGATCAAACCGAGAGGCTGACACTCCAACTGGTGAAGCGTTCAAAAGACGTGGTAATGAGTATGAAGTGTATCTCGCCAGCGGCAAGGTCGAACACATTTTCGTACGTCCTTCCATTCGACAGGCGGACTACCAACCTGGCAGATGCAGCAGCGTTCGTTGTGTTCGTCAGCTTGCCGTCGAATCCTAGCGTGGCCGGGTCGTAGCTGATAGTGAGATCGACGCCGCCAGCGCTCACCATGGCGACGTCGTTGAGTCCGTATTGGAGGTCTGTTTCGCTTGGTCCGAATGGGTTGTCACAGCCGGGAAACAGCGCAACAAGGGCAGTGACCAGGACGGAGGCACGGGTGATGACGGCTCCTTGACGTTTCATCATGGCGGTTCTATTCCGTGAGCGGCCCAGGTCGGGCCGCGTCCCATGACAACCTCCTCGCACCGCAGAATAGCACGGAAGGAAGGGACGGAGCAGGATCCGGAGCTGCTCCGGCCGGCTCAGTGTCCCGGTCGCGCAAACATTGGTTACTCAGGCAGCGCGAACACGAACAGGTTGTTCCCCGACCCCGGCTGCAACTCGGTGGTCAGGCGCAGGTTGTCCCGCGTGCTGAGCGACGAACCGGTGCTGATGGCGACGTACTGCGTGCCGTCCACCGCGTAGGTGATCGGGAAGCCGGTCACCTGGGAGCCGAGATTGACTTCCCAGAGCACCTCGCCCGTCTCATGGTCGAGAGCGCGGAAGCGGCCGTTGCTGTCGCCGCCGAAGACGAGTCCGCCGGCGGTGGCGACGAGCGACGTCGTGCCGGCCCGCTGCTCGTAGAGCCAGGTGGTCTCACCGGTGGAGGCGTCGATGGCGCGGACGGTGCCCACCTGATCGGTGCCGGGGGCGTTCACGATCCGCTGCGAGAGGTTGTAGAGGCTGCCGTCGGCGGTCGCCAGCATGCGGGCGCAGGCGTTGCGGAGCGGGAAGTACATCATGTTGGTGAGCGGGCTGTAGGCGCCCGCTTCCCAGTCCTTGCCGCCCGTGACGAACGACGGGCAGATCAGCATCTCGTTGTTCTCGCGCGTGAATATCAGCTCCGGGTTCTCGGTGACGGCGCCGGTCGAGCCGTCGATGTGCGTGATGACGTTCTGCGCCGTCGTGGGCGTCGCCCAGAGGAACTCGCCGGTGGCGCGGTCGAGCGTGTAGACCACGCCGGTCTTGCCCGGGATGCCGGTGACCACCCGGTACACCTCGCCCTGCCGCAGCCGCGGATTGATCCAGGCGACATGCGCCGGGTCGGGCGTCATCGCGGTGTCGACCAGCAGCCGCTCGTACGGATGGTCGAGGTCCCAATGGTCGTTCAGATGCTGGTAGAACCACTCGATCTCGCCGGTGTCGGCGTTCAGGGCGAGCGTGGAGTTGTGGTAGAGGTGCGTGTTCTCGACGCCGCCGATCATGAACTTCGGCGCCGGTGACGTGACCGACGTGCCGATGTAGACCAGGTTCAGCTCCGGGTCGTAGCTCGGGACCATCCACGCGCCGACGTGCTTGCGTTCCTCGAACGGAACGCCGCCCCACGTCTCGTCGCCGAACTCGCCGGGGCCGGGGATGAGGCGGCGGCGCCACAGCTCCTCGCCGGTCGCGGCGTCGTGCGCGACGATGACGCAGGCGTTCGGGCCACCTTTCGGCGCGCAGCTCCGGCCGGAGATCACCTTGCCGTCGGCGACGATCGGGCCCGAGGTCTGGTTGGCCGGGTTGACGGTGTAGTCGAGCACCCTCGTCTCCCACGCCACGTCGCCGGTCCGCGCGTCGATCGCGATCACCCAGTCGTCCGACGTGCTGTCGAAGAGGTAGTTGCCGTGGATGGCGATGTTGCGGTTGGTGTCGATCAGACTGCCGATCATGTAGTCGGCCAGGTCGTCGGGCCGGTCGCGGCGGTGCTCCCAGATCAGGTCGCCGCTCACCGCGTCGATCGCCTGGATGATGTCGCGCGGGTTCGGCATGTAGAGGACGCCGTCGTAGACGAGCGGCGTGCCCTGCTGCAGGCCGGGGCCGAGCGGACGGGTCCAGACCATCCGGAGGCCGGCGACGTTGTCGCGGTCGATCTGGTCGAGGGGACTGAAACCCCAGGTGTTCAGGGTGCGGCGCCACATCAGCCAGTCGTCCGGATCCGGGTCCTGGAGCATGGCGTCGGTAACCGGGATGAACTCGCGGTCGCCTTGCTGGGCCTGCAGCGGCACGAAAAGGAGCGTGGCGGCTGCAACGATGACGAGGAAAAACGTAGCCGGCGTCGAGACGTAGTGCTGGAGCTTCATGGGGGGAGCTTAGCCGGGACGCGGTTCGCATTCAATACCGTGCGACGAATATCATCGAGTACTCTCCGGCAGCAGCAGGCATCATGACGCTTCCGGTGCTGCACCATCGCGAGCGCGTGCGCCTGCAGTTTCTCGTTGGTCGCTGTGTCGCCCAATCGTGGTCCCTGTCAGGATCCTGTCGTCGTAGCTCTTGTGAGAAGATCCGTTCAGGAGGATGTTGTCGATGAGCGCAGGCAGGATCGAGTCCGTACGGATCCGGGGGTTCAGGTCGCTCGTGGATGTCGAGTTGTCCAATCTCCAGAACGCGAACGTGCTGATCGGCGCCAGGGTGTGGCTCTTCTTCGTCGACGACCCAGGGGGCTTGTGCGAGGCGGCATGTAAGGGCTACTTGACGCGTCGAAGGCGTGGTGGAGATGGCGGCGGGGGCGGCTCGCTGACCGGCGGCACCGTCCTCTCAGCGTATCGCTGGGCGTGATTCCGCTCGTATTCGCGCGCTTCGTGGAAGTCCCAGTACGCGTCGAAGTCGCCGCTGGCCCGTAGCGCCCGCAGCTTCAGGACCGCCTCGGCTCCCACCAGGCGCCAGCGGGCGCCGGTCAACTCCATCCGGTCGCGGACCAGGTACCGGCACGCCCCTTCGATGACCCCGGTGGCGATGGGATAGCCCGCCGCGAGGTAGCGGTCGTAGTGCAGATACGGCGCGTATTTCAGCAGGTAGTCGGCGCACGTATCGACCGGCTTGCGGGTGTCCTTCGACAAGCCGGCGACGGTCGCCGCACGCCGCATCGCCGCCGCCACCTTGCTGGACTTGCCCTCGAGAATGCTCCGTATGCGCGTCCAGACCCAGCACTCCAGCTCGGGGCTCCTCTCGCGATGGAACACATGCGCCGCCTTCCAGACGTACTCGACCACGTGGATGATGTCGAGTATCACGGTGACGTCGACGCCGTAGGCGGCGGCGCCCGCTTCGACGAGGTCGAGCTGCGTCTCGGCGCCATCGACGAGCACGACCCAGCGCTTGACGTGCTCGGGGTCCTGGCGCTCGGCTTCCAGCGTCGCCTCGGCGACCACCTCCCATGGCTCGCGTTCGAGGCTCGCCCAGGCCCGCTTGGCCACCGGGCGGGGCCGCAAGAGTGGGGGCTTCGCGCCCGGCTGTCGTGGCATCAGGCTTTGCAGGAACTGCTCGGGGCTGCGCACGAACGGCGCGGTCGTGTAGACGGCGGCCACCGTCGCCATGCGCTTGGCGTGCTTCTTCTCGCCCGGCTTCAGGCGCTTGAACGGGGAGAGCGGCTCCCGTTGCTGCCGGCGCTTCTCGGCCGCCCGCCGCGTCGTCTCACGCAGATCGTCGCGATGCAGCACCACGCCCTTGCCGTCGAAGGTGAGCACGACGACCGACCCCTCGGGGGGCGGCTCGCCCTGCGCCGCACGGCGCGCCTCGTAGAAGGCGTCGAAGTCCTCGGCCGCGCGAGCCACCAACTGTTCCGCCTGACGCTTGGGCACTTCGGCCCCGGTACTGCGAGACAGATCGAACAGCGCTTCGTCGAACGACCGCGAGGCGGCCGCCTCGGCCACCCGCCGGCGCACCTCGAGCGAGTAACGCTCCGGCGGCAGGTTCAGCGCGGCATCGAGCGGATGCAGACTGTCGTGACCGGGACGCGCGTAGCCCACGCGCTCGACCTGCACCGTGCCGAAGGTTGTCTCGATGTGGCGTTCGTGCACGCGCCGCTGCGAGCGCTCGACACCGTCGGCCCCCTCGACCGGACCGGCGGCCTCCCCCGGACTGCGCTGATCGAGGTGCCCCTGCAGGAGCTTGCGCATCAACTCCTGGCCTCGCCGCTGCAGCTCCCGTTCGAGGTCGCTCTCGCTCATTTGCTGTGCTTCGCGCGAAGAAAGGTAGGCTTTGGCCTCGGCGAAGGCGGCCTCGGCCGCCGCATACGGCGCCGGGTCGGGCGGAGCGGCGCGGGGGGTGACAGCTCGCATCGCTCAGCTCTCCCGCAACCGTCGTTGCGCTTTCCGAACCACAGGATAGACCAGGACCGTCTTGGGCGCCTCGCCACCACGGCCGCCGTGCCGGTCCATGCGACCGCGACCGCTGGTCGAGCCCAACGCGACCCAGTTGGCGGCGCGGTAGCAACCCCCGTGGTGGCGGCAAGGGTCCACCAGCGTCTCCACCAGCCAGGGCTCCAGGCGGTAGTGGCGCGGCCAGTCCACCGCCAACTGCGAGAGGCCGCGCGCCAGCACGGCGCTGGCCAGGTTCTTCACCCCGACCCACGGCAGCAACAGGAAGCGGCTGTTGTTGACCACGCGCTGCAGATTCGGCGCCCGAGTCCGATCGTCCCAGCCGACCCGGCGGTCCCGGACCGCCATGCGCCACGCCGGACTGGAGAACTGCAAAATGGGACGCCTTTCCAGACGTACTCGGCCACGTGGACGATGTGGAGTACCACACCCGTGACGTCGATGCCGCACACGGCGGCGGTCGCGAGGTCGAGTTGCGTCTCGACGCCACCGACAAGCGCGACCCACTCAGGCACGCAACCTGTACCGTCCCGAAGGTCGTCGTCGAGGTCGTGTCCGGGTGGCGCTCGTGCAGGCGCCGCTGCGAGCGCTCGACATCATCAGCCCCCTCGACCGGACCGGTGGAATCCTCCGGGCTGCATCGATCGCGGTGTCCTTGCAGGAGCTTGCGTATCAATTCCTGGCCCCGTCGGTGCAGCTCCCGTTCGAGGTCGCTCTCGCGCATCTGCTGAGCTTCGCGCGAACAGAGAAAGGCTTTGGCCTCAGCGAAGGCGGCCGCGGCCGCCGCATGGGGCGCCTGGTCGGGGGGAACGGGGCTGTGGGGCACGGTTCGCATCGCTCAACTCTCCCGCCACCGCCGCTGCGCATTCCCGACCAGCGGACAGACCCCGACCGTCTTGAGCGTCTCACCGGCACGGTGGCGGCGCCGGTCCAAGCGGCCTCGACCGCGGGTGGCGCCCAACGCGACCCAGAAGGCACGTCCCGATAACCTCGTCGTCGTCACCACGGCCATCTCAGAAGCGTCTCCCTTCCCACGACACGCTACCAAAACGCTCCGCGAATGTCCAGGGGCAGCGCCGGTGGGACGGACCGAAGCGCCCAGGCACCGTTGATCAGGCCGGGCTGCCCGGCCTGGCTGCCCGATAAAGAGGCCGGTGGGCGCTTGTCCCCGCGAAAAGCGCACCGAAGTGACCGTCAGCGAGCAAAAAAGCCTATGAACAGGCGACAAATTCGTCGACGAAGAAGAGCCACACCCTCGGCGCCAACGGTTCGGGGAAGTCCAACTTCATCCGTTTCTTCGAGATGATGAGCTGGATGCTGCGATCTCGACGACTCGGGGAGTTCGTCGAGTCGCACGGAGGCGCCGATGACCAATTGTACGATGGCAACAGCGTCACGCCACGCATGGAGGGCGAACTTGCGCTTCGCACCGACAAAGGCCGCAACGACTATCATTTCACGCTATCCTATGCGCATCCGGACCGCCTCATCTTCACGCAGGAAGGATATCGTTTCAGCGGAACCGACTATCCGACGGACGCACCTTGGCAGTATGTTCCTAGCGGCAATCGAGAAGCAGGCATCGTCGACCTTGCGCAAGCTTTGCCGGCCCCCGGCGTTAACCCCACCACCGCAAGGGTTATCGTACAACCTCCTGAAGAGCTGCCAGGTTTTCCAATTCCATGACACGTCCGATACTTCAAATTTCAAGAAGCGGTGGGACGCTGAAGACAACAACTATCTTCGTACACACGGTGGGAATCTTGCCGCGGTTTTGCACCGGCTGGAAGAGGAAGACGTCCAGCGGTTCGAGCTGATCTCCGGGCACATCCGGCGAGTGCTTCCGGTCTTCGACCGTTTTCAGCTAGACGAGAGCTATGGAAAAGTATCGCTGCGATGGAAAGCGGCTGGAACGGACAAGACCTTCGGCGCGCATCTTACGTCCGATGGGTCACTCCGTTTCTTCGCTCTCGTCACTTTGCTGAATCTGCCACTGGAGATGTTGCCGAACGTGTTGCTGCTGGACGAGCCGGAGCTTGGCTTGCACCCTGCCGCCATTGCGTTGGTCGGCGGCATGATCAAGTCGCTTGCGGTCGACCGGCAGGTCATCGTAGCCACACAGTCGCCGTTGCTCGTCGATGTATTCGAGCTCGACGAAATCGTTGTTCTGGATCTGCAGCAAGGACGTACGACGTTTAGCAGGCCCGATGCGGAGGGGTACAAGCGGTGGCTCGATGGAGGTTTCATGCCTGGTGAAATATGGCAGAAGAACCTCATCGGGGGGCGCCCGTGACGCGTCTGGCTGTGTCGGTGGAAGGGCAGACGGAAGAAGAGTTCGTCAAGCAGGTTCTTGCAGAGCATTTGCGAGGGGTGCGGCTCTTCTTCGTTGGCGGCCCAATCAGTCTCTCCGGCGGCGGCGAGGCAGGAGGCAATTGGATCCGTCAAGGCGTGGTGAGGAGCGGCGGAGGGTCCGGTGGCCGACGGTACTTCTGTCGTCAGCGACCGATGGGGGACTTCCGCTGGTCCTCGCGCGCTTCGTGAGAGGTCTCAGTACGCATCAAGGCTCCGGCTGCCTGCGGCAGCTGAGAACCGCCGCAACTGCAGCCAAGTGTCACCGTGCGCCGGTCGACTCCCATCGGGTCGCGGACCAAATGCCGACAGGCCCTTCGATGAGCCGACGACGAGCACCGCACGCCGCGTCGCCGCTGCCACGTGGATGATGTCGAGTACCACTGTGGCTTCCAGGGCGTACGCGGTGGTGCCCGCGAGGCGGTCGCGATGGTCACGCGGCGGCGCATCTCGACCAAGTAGCCCTCCGGCAGCAGGTTCAGCGCGGCATCGAGCCGATGCAAGCCGTCGTGACCGCGCCGCGCGCAGCCCAGACCCACAACCTGCATCGTGCCGGAGGTCGTTTCGGCGTGGCTTTCGTGCTCGTGCGGCTCCGAGCACTCGACACCGCCGGTGTCCTCGGCCGGACCAGCAGCCTCTTTCGGGCTGCGTTGGTCGCGATGTCCTTGCAGGAGCTTGCGTACCAAATCCTGGCGCCGCCGGTGCAGTTCCCGTTCGAGTTCGCTCTCGCTCATCTGCCGGGCTTCGCTGGACGAGAGGAAGGCTTTGGCATCCGCGAAGACAGCATCGGCCGCTGCACACGGGGCCGGGCTCGGGAGATCGATGCAAGGGACGCCGGTTCGCGCCACGTCGAATGTACGTCCCTGGAATCCTGTCGTCACAGCCATCGCAGGTCTGCCTCCCTTCCCACGGCACCGTACCAGAACGCCGCGCGAATGTCCAGAAGGGAGCGCGCCCGAGGGGGACAGACCGACGGTGTTCGGTACCGTTTCGAGGCTCGGCTGGCCGCCGGAAAGACGCGGGTACGCGCTGGCTTGGTTGCTGTCCCCCCGAAAGGAGCACTGGAGAGACGCATCCGCGGGCAAAAAGGCCCATGAATAGGGCAATAACTCCTCTACGAAGAAGAGCCGCACCCATTTGCGAGAGAGACAGGTCGAATCGACACCGATTGTGCAGGGCCGCGCTCGTGGAGGGCCTGGTGGTGGAAACGTGTCTTCGGATCGACTCGTTGCGGAAATGGCGGACCGCTCCGAGCAGGCGTATCGCGAGTGTGATTCCGAGGTACAGCAAGATTCTTCATGGCGCCGTGTTGGCTGGGAAGATCGGTTTGGACGCAATCCGTGCACAGTGCCCGCGATTCGATGCGTGGTTGATCCGCCTTGAGTCACTGGATGCCGAGTAGGACTACCGCAATCCCCTTCTTGCGGAGGAAGTCCCAGGAGCCCCGATGGCGAATCGCCTCATTCGCCGCCCCAGGCGTAACTCAGGCGTGCGTAGTAGTACGCCCCATTGAACCCGAAGGGCGAGAATTGCCCGTAGCGATTGCCGACCGACAGCGGGCCGAACGCGTTTTCCTCCGGATACCGGTTGACGAGATTCTCGGCCCCGACCGAAAGCCAGGTGCGCTCGGCGATCGGAACGCCGAGTTCGGCATCGACCAACAGCCGGCCGGCATAGGCCGGATAGAGCCAGGGCGAGAGCACCTCGCCGAGGGCGTGTGCGTTGCGGCCGTCCTCGCTGTCCCAGTAGGCGCCGTACCAGTGGAGCCGGCCGAGCAGGCGCCAGCGCTGGGTGTCATGACGGGCGGCCGCCTGCCACCGGGTCTGGGGCAGCCCCTGCTCCAGGGTGGCGACGCGGAACTCGTCGATGACGCTGGTGCGGATGTCGCGGACCCGGGTGAGCGTGCGGTTCCAGCCGACGCGCAAAGACGTGCCGCCCAGTTGCCAGGCCCAGAGGACGTCGAGTCCCTCGGTCGTCGTCGAGAAGTCGTTGAGGAAGAACCGGAAGACCGGGAAGTTGCGCGCCTCGGCGATGCCTTCGGCCAGCAGCACGGCTATCTCGTCCGGCCGCAGCCGGATCTCCTGGGAGAGGGCGAGGCGCGCGCCGACGTCGATGCGGAAGAAGTCGGCGGTAAGCTGCATGGAGCCCCGGTCGTGGACGACGCCCGCGCTATAGTTGCGAGAGGTCTCCGGCTGGAGCGGCCGGCCGCCCCTGGAAATGGCGACCGCCGAGGTCGCGGGGACGACGCCGTTGTTGAGCAGCTCTCCATCGATGAACGCGGTAGTCACGTTGAAGGTGTGCTGCTGACCCAGCGTGGGAGCCCGGAACCCGGTGCTGATCGCTCCGCGCACGGACAGCGCCGGCCCCAGCGAGCGGAGAGCGGAGAGCTTTCCGTTGAGCGTCGCGCCGAAGTCTTCGAAGCGCTCGTAGCGCAGCGCCCCGCCCAGCGTCCAGTCGCTATCGAGGCCCGCAAGCTCGACGTCACCGTAGACCCCGAGGCTGGACCGGGCCCAGGTTCCGGCCGTCGTGTCCGGCCGATAGCCGTTGAAGCCGTTCGAGCCAGAGCTGAAGCCCTGCTCGGCGTAGGGACCGATGCGCCAGGAAGCTTCGTCGCCGGGCCGGATGGAGAACCGCTCGGTGCGCCGCTCGGCGCCGGCGGCGACATGCAGGCCGAGCCCACCGGAGCGGCCAGATCGAAGTTGAAGTTGGTGTCGCGCTGTTCGTAGCTGCCGGGCAGGAACGTGGTCGGCGTCTCGTAGCCGAGCGAGGCGTTGACGGTATCGAAGATGAACTGGTTGATGTGGCTGCGCCCCAGGCTGACGCTGGCGTCCCACGAGAAGCCGCTCGGGCGCAGGCCCTGGACGCCGGCGACCAGCGAGTGGTCGGCGAGCACGCCCCCGAACTGGGGGGTGAAGCCGCCGGGGAACCGGCTGTAGAGGGTGAAGCAGTCCGGGTCCGCCTCGACCGCTCGGAGGGCGTCGGGATCGGGACGGTGGCCGACCACGGGAACGGCCGGGCAGCCGCCGGCGCCGGGCTGGCCGGTGCGGGCCCAGGCCCGGTCTCCGACGAGCAGGGTCGGGGCGCCGTCGACGGTGGGACCGCGGAAGACGCCGGCCCGGGTGTGCGGATGGCGGAAGTAGAAGCCGCCGGTGACCCGCCGGCTGGCGTAGTTGGCGTGGCCGTAGGGGCGCAGGCCGGAGGCGAGCAGCGCGCCGAAGTTGCCGAACAGCTTCAGGTCGTCCTCGACCATGGGCGAGCCCCAGACCTGGGCGGTGTCTCGGAGAGCCGGGCCGCCGGCGGCGACGACTTGGCGGGCGTCCTCGCGCTGCAGGGCGCGGTTCGACGGCGACTGCGCGCCGTACTCGAGGCTGAGGTTGGCGAAGCCGGCATTGCCGAGGGGCAGACCCGTATTGGCGGCTACCGAGTAGCCGCCGGCCCGGCCGCCGATCGCGTTGCACGAGGCGCCGCCCGCCGCGGGTCCGCAGGTGGCCGGGTCGCCGGTGTTCGCGTCCGGGTGAAAGCCGCTGCGCAGCTCGACGGTCCCGCCCTCGCGGGCGTCCTTGAGCTGGAAGTTGACGACGCCGGCGATTGCGTCCGAGCCGTACTGGGCGGCGGCGCCGTCGCGCAGCAGTTCGGCTTGGCGGACCGCAATCGCGGGAATGACCGACAGGTCCGGACCTTGCGAGCCGTCGGAGATGCCGTTGCCGAGCCAGGCGATGACCGCGCCCCGGTGGCGGCGCTTGCCGTTGACCAGCAGCAGCAGATGATCGGGAGCCAGGTTCCGGAGGTTGACGGGACGCACGATGGTGGCGGCATCCGAGATTGGCTGCGTGTTGACGTTGAACGAAGGCGTCAGCGCGCGGACCACCTCGACCATGTCGGAACGGGGTTGCGAGACGAGCTCGGCCGCCGTCAGCACGTCGACCGGTACCGCCGAGTCGGTGACCGTGCGCTGCTGCACGGTACGCCGGGATCCGACGACGACGACGTTTTCTGCAAGCGCGTAGTCCAGCGGGAGGGACAGCGTCACGGCGGCCGCCTCGGCGAAGACGACATCGACCGACGCTTCTTGCGGGACGAAACCGGGGAGGGCCGCCCGCAGGCGCCAGCGGCCGGGCTGGGCCGGGACGAGAGAGTATCGGCCGGTCGTATCGGCCGTGAGGATGGCGAGATTGCCGGACGGCCCGGTGGCCTCGACCAGGGCCCCGGGCAGGGCGAGGCCCTGCGGGTCGACGACCACGCCCCCGAGCGCGGACGGCTGCAGGGCCACCAGGCGCGCATCCGACGAGGCCGTGACGCCGGCGGTGACCTCCACGTCGGCTTCCGCCGGTGCATAGCCGTCGAGGGTGAAAGCCAGTGCATAAACGCCCGGCACCAGATCGGAGAGCTGGAAGCGCCCGCCCGATCGGGTGAGGGCCAGCGAGCGGTAGCCGGAGGCGGAAACCGCCTCGATGGACACGCCGGCCAACGGCTGTCCGAAGCTGTCGACGACGACGCCGGCGACCGACCCGGCCGGCTGCGCCGCCGCAGGAAGGACGGCCGGCGGCCAGACGAACAGCACGCCGAGCAGCAGGGGACCGAGGAGACGAGAGCCAGGCATCGGCGGACTCCCCCGGGAGCAGAGAACAGCAGGCCGCACCAGTGCTGGAATTCTACTCGGACGCCGCCGGCCGGACGGCGTCGGCGACGGAGGCACGAAAGACCTGCAGCCGAAGGAGTGGACGATGACGTCACTGCGAGGCGATGAGGCGACCGGCCGAAGTGTACAGGATTACCCGTTGAGGCAGGGCGCGGCCAGCGGGCCGGAAGGAGAACGGCTGGGCACGAAGGCCGCCCTGGCCGTGACCGCGGTTCTGGCAACGGCGATCGGTCTGGCCACCGCCGGCGGGTTGTGGATATCGACCAACGGCCTGCGGGCGCAGGCCGAGCAGAGCGGCCGGCAGGCGGCGCTGACTGCCGCCAGCGGGTTCACGACGTTGGAGGCCGTCTCCGCCGCCAACATCGCGCGGACCCTCGACGTCGTCCTCGACGACCAGTTGCGGGCCCTGGCCGGGGCCACGGCACTGCTGGTCGAGGCGGCCGAGTCCGCCGGCCACCCGCCGGCGTACATCGAGGACGCGCTACGGCAGATCGCCTACCGCTCGGCCATCCTGCGCATAGACGTCAGCGCGGGGGAGCGGCAGAGCTACTCGACCGCAGCCCGGCCGCTGCGGACCGAGGAGCTCGAGCAGGCGTTCCAGGTCCTGGCGACCGCCGACCCCGAGGGGCGCACGCTGGCCGCCCCGGCGCAGCAGACTCCGGACGGGCTGACGAAGGCCGCCGCCGCACAGACGATGCACCGTCGCCTGGCCGTGCGCGTCGAGCAGGCGCTCGACGACGAAGGGGCGAAGCGCACCTATGGGCAGACCGGCAACCGGGCCGCGCAGGAGCTGGCCCAGCAGCAGGCCGCGGGTATCGCGCTGCTGCTGAGCCACGCCATCGAGCTGGCGGAAGACGCCGGCTGGGGCGGCCGGCGCATCCGCGAACGGCTCGAGGCGATGGTGCGCAACACGACCGTAGAGCGCATCGAGGCGCTGGGAGCCGGCGGATCCGCCGTGTACGAGGCCGGCGCTCCCGAGGCCGGCGCTCCCGAGCGTAGCGCGGCGGACCTGGAGAAGCTGGAAGTGTTGCGAAAGGCCCAACAGACGATGTCCCTCGCCCTCGACGGCCGCTACGACCGGCAGCGGCGCTGGATCGCCGCCGCCGGCGCAAGCCGGGGACGGGGAAGGCTGGCGGCGATCGTCGAGCTGGCCACCCGCGCCGGTCGTGGCAGTCTGGTCGAGAGCGCGTGGCAGGCCGAAGCGGACCGCCTGGCGCAGGTGAGCGGGATCACCGGCGTATGGGTTGCCGTGGTGGATGACGACGGCATCCGTCTGGCCGCCGCGGCACCCCGGCCCGGACAGGGAGCCGAAGGCAGCCAGGATGCCTGGAGCCGTTGGAACGACCGTTTGGCGGGGACCGCCCGTAGCGCGGCCGGCGAGCGCCGGCCGCGCAGCCGGGCGGCGATCACCCTGCTCGACGACGAGACGGCCAGCGTCCTGAGCGCGGCGCCGACCGGCGGCCGGCAGGGATCGGCTGTAGTCGTGGTCGTCGAGAATCGGGCCGACGAGGTCGTGCGGCAGATGCGGCGGGAGGTCGGTATCGGCCTTGGAGCCGCGGTGGGCCTGATGGCCGTCATGGCGCTGGCCACGACCTGGGCTGTCCGGCGCTGGCTGACCACCCCCGTCGTGGCGGTGGCCGAGGGGGCGCAGTCCCTCGCGGAAGGCCGCCGGCCGGCGGGGCTGGCCGGGAGCATAAGACACCGGGGGGACGAGATCGGAACGCTGGGGCGGAGCTTCGAGCAGATGACCGAACAGGTTCTCGCCCGGCACGACGAGTTGCAGGCGCGGGTTGCGGCGAGGACCCGCTGGCTGCGAAGCAGCAACGAGCAACTGACGCTTGCCCAGGAGCGCATGCAGCAGGACGTGAGCCTGGCGAAGGTCGTCCAGACCGCCCTGGTTCCCACCGGCACGCAGCGGGTCGGGACGCTGGAGCTGTGCGCACGGATGACGCCGGCCAAGGACCTCGGAGGCGACTTCGTCATTGTCCAGAAGCGTGAAAGCGACGAGCTGGTAATTGCGGTATGCGACGTGTCGGGGAAGGGCGTCGCGGCGGCGCTCTTCATGGCGTCGGCCCAGGGAGTGCTCAGCGCGGCAGTCAGGCAGCACGACAGCGTCTGCGAGATCGCCGAGGAGGCCAACCGCCGGCTGTGCGAGGGAAACGAGCTCTGCATGTTCGTCACGGGACTGATCGCTGCCGTCGATACGCAGACCGGCGTGCTGGAGTACGTCTGCGCGGGACACGAGCCGGCGATCGTCGTCGACGCCGAGGGCAGGTTGGCGAGGCTGCCGGCAACCGGCGGGCTCCCGTTGGGGCTGGAAGCGTCGGAGCGTTTCCAGAAGCGGGAATACCGGATCGGTGCAGGCCAGTCGCTGGTGATGTATACCGATGGGGTCACCGACGCCTGCAACCCGGGCGTGGAGATGTTCGGTGAGGAGCGGCTGCAGGAGCTCGTCCGCAGCAGCCGGCTGGAGAAGGCGGCAGGGATCGTGCAGACGATCTGGACCGGGATCGATCTGTTTTCCGGGCCGGCCGCCGTTGTCGACGACAAGACGTGTCTGGTCGTGCAACGGCAGGGCTGAAGTCGCCCCGCACGATGTCGTTCGGCGCGAAGGCCCAGGGCTCGGCCAGCAGCCTACCCGGCATGATGCTACTTCGGCGTGCCCGACGAGACCGCCGATCGGATGCGGTAGCCGGTCTGCGGGTCGCCCTCGCGATAGGTGGCGTGGCACGCTTCGCAGGCGCGGGTGACGTCCTCGAAGGCCGCGGCCACGGCCGGCGCATCGACGGCCGTGGCCGACAGGGCCTTGTCGAGCGCGTCCAGCGCGGCCACGGCCTCCCTGTTCATCCGCACGGCGTCGGGCTGCCCATTGGCTGCCCACTCGGGTCGGGTGGAGGCCAGCACCTGCCGCGAGAGCGCCAGCGGCGTCTTGGCCTCCATATACGACGCCGACCCGAGGGCCTCCTCCACGCCGTCGAGGGCCGCGCCGACGGTCTTCATCGCGCGGTCGAACTCCTCGGGGCCGACCACCTTTTGCGCGACCGCGAGGGTCCCCGTTCCGATCACGATCGCGACCGTCCACCCCGCCAGACGACGTGTCATTCGACCTCCGTGGGCAATCGAGCGCTCGCGCATCCGCCGCGGCCGTCTACCGGATCGCCAGGAGCCCGCGCAGACGCTCGTGGATGGTGCCCGGGATCCCCAGGCGGGTATCGGCCCCGAGCTCTGCGAGCAGGGCCGCTACCTCAGGCCATTCCTGGTAGTGGAACGACTGCTTGGCGCCCTCGGCGAGGCGGTACGCCGTCCGGCCCCGCCAATCGCGCGCGTCGACGTCGGCGCCGTGCTCCACGAGCAGTTGCACCAGCTCGTTGAGGCCGCTGAAGGCCGCGCAGTGCAACGCCGTGAAGTCGCCCTCATTGGTGGCGTTCACGTCCACGCCGGCCGCGATGAGGATGCGGAAGGCCTCCTCCGCCATGGGCTGGCGGGATGCCCGCGGCGTGTTCGTCCAGTGCCCCCACCGCCCGCAGCCGGCCGCGGCCATCATCGGGGTGGTGCCGTCGTTCGACCGGATCTCGGGCTGGGCGCCCGCTGCGAGCAGGCGGCGCAGGACGTCGCCGGTGGAGCTGTGCGTACTCCACCCGTTGCGCATCCGGCCCGGGCCGGGGTTCGTCGCGTACGCCGCCACCCACAGCGGGGTCGCCCCGGCCACGTCGCCGGTGCCGGTCGCGAACGTGTCGTAGGCGCCGTTCCGTACGAACCCCTGTTCCGTCACGTCGGAGGCGGTCATGCGCGCGTTGGGGTCGGCGCCGCGGGCCAGCAGGGCGTTCACCAGCGGCAGGCGCTCGTCCAGCGCGAGCCGGCCGGCCCGCGCGCCGTGCTTGCGGTTCCACGCCTTCAACCAGGTAGCGACGGGGCCGGCGGCGGCGTGCAGCGCCGTGACGCCGTCGACCGCGCCATTCGCATCCGCCCCCTGCTCCAGCAGGAAGTGCGCGAATGCGCTTTGCCCGACGATTACCGCATAGGCCAGCGGGTGCGCGCCGTCCGACCCGCGGTCATCGACGCGCGCCCCGGCCGCGAGCAGGACCCGGGCCGTCTCGACATCGCCGTTCCGCGCCGCGGCAATCAGCGGCGAGAACGCCTGCCGCGGCTGGGGATGCACGTCGGCGCCGCGCGCGACGAGCGCGCGGACTACATCCCGGTGCCGTCCGGCGACCGCCCACATCAGCGCCGTCTCGTGGGTGGCGGCGGTGGCGGCGTCGATGTCGGCGCCGCGGGCCAGCAGGGCCTCGACGACCTCGAGGCTGCCCGTGCGCGCGGCCGTCATCAGCGGCGTCAGCCCGTTGACCTGGGCCGCGTTCGGATTCGCCCCCGCCGCGAGGAGCCGCTCGACCATCGACCTGCTGGCGTTCTCGCACGCCCGGGCGAGCGGCGTCACGCCGTGATCGTCGGCCGCGTTCACGTCGGCGCCGGCGCCGAGGAGCAGCTCGACGGCTGCGCCATCGTCCCAATGAGCCGCCCAGAGCAACGCCGTCGCCCCGTCGGCCCGCGCCGCGTTCACGTCGAGCCCTTCGTCCGCGAGCAGTACGCGCATGCGCGCGGTGTCGCGCTCCGCCATCGCCTCGACGAGGCGCAGGTCCGCCGCGGGGGCAGCCGCGCTGCCGGCCGCGCTCGGGCTCGCGGTACCCGGACCCGCGGCGCCGGCGGCGGCCACCGGGAGAAGGACGAGACACAGGCCGGCGAGACGCTTCGTCAGGACCCGCATGGGGCACCTCCCGCGTTCGGTTCAGGGCGCGGATCGATCGCGGCGATCCCGCGCGGCGTTCGCGCGCTTCCTCGCGCTCGGACGCCCCCCGATCCTAGCTTCCTTGCGTGTCCGCGGCAAAGGTGATAATTAGTGGCTCGACGGGCAGAAGGGCGCCCGCCGGAAGACTGTCAGGAGACCGCCAGAAAACCAGGGCTGCATATGTCTACGCTGAGAGTGTTCGGCGCGGTATGCCTCGCAGGGATCACGGTGGCGGCCGGGCCGCCGCCGGCGGCGGGCCAGTCGGAGGTGCCGTCACGCGCGCTTCTCGATCGGTACTGCGTGACCTGCCACAACGAGCGGCTGCAGACGGCCGGGGCGATGTTCGACCGGGTGGACATCCACCGGGCGGACGTGCACCGCGAGCTCTTCGAGAAGGTCGCCGGCAAGCTCCGCAGCGGGCTGATGCCGCCGCCGGGCCGCCCGCGGCCCGCGCCCGCCGAGATCGACGCCTTCGTCACGGCCCTCGAGGCGGAGCTCGACCGGGTGGGCGCGGCGGCCCCCGACCCGGGACGCGTGGCGTCGCACCGCCTGAACCGAACCGAGTACGTCAACGCCATCCGCGACCTGCTGGTGCTGGAGGTCGACGGAGAGGCGCTGCTCCCGAGCGACATGGCCGGCTTCGGCTTCGACAACAACGCCGAGGTGCTCGCGATGACCCCCGCGTTGATGGATCGCTACATCACCGCGGCCACCAAGGTCAGCCGCCTCGCGGTCGGCACGCTCGAGAACCGCCCGGCGATCCAGACTTACAGGCTGCCGAACGCGGCGCGGCAGGAAGCCCGGATGGGCGAGGACCTGCCGTTCGCGACGCACGGGGGCCTGGCGGCGCGCCACACGTTCGCGCTCGACGGCGACTACCTGTTCCGGATCCGATTGCAGCGGAGCGACGTCGGCGGGACGATCCGGGGCAACATCGCGGAACGCGAGTACCACCTCGAGCTGCGCATCGACCACGCGCTCGTCAGGCGCCTCACGGTGGGCGGCGCGTTCGAGGGGCAGGTCCGCTACACCCTGTCGGGAGGCGGCATCGCGCCCCCCGACGACGACGTCGTGCACCAGCGGATCGCGCTCTACAACCAGACCGCCGACCAGGACCTGGAGGTGCGCCTGCCGGTCAAGGCCGGCACGCGGCTCGTATCGGCCGCCTTCACCGACATGGCCCCCTCCGCCTCGGCGGGTGTGGGCGACAACCTGGTGGCCGGCGTCGAGTCTCTCGAGATTCATGGGCCGTACCGCGGGGAGGTCCCCGCGGACACACTGAGCCGCCAACGCATCTTCGTCTGCCGGCCGAGCGGCGCCGGCGACGAGGAGCCGTGCGCCAGACAGATCCTCGGTGCGCTGGCCCGCCGCGCATACCGCCGCCCCGTCACGGACGTTGACCTACAGCCCCTGTTGCGGATCTTCGAGATCGGGCGCGCCGCCGGCGGCTTCGAGACCGGCGTGGCCCGGGCTTTGGAAGCGCTCCTCAGCATGCCGGCGTTTCTCCTGCGCGCGGAGGTCGATCCGGTCGACGCCCCGGCCGGGACCATCTACCCGATCAGCGACGTGGAGCTCGCCTCGCGGCTGGCCTTCTTCCTGTGGCGGAGCATCCCGGACGACGAGCTGCTGGACGTGGCCGCGCGCGGCGAGCTCCGCGATCCTGTCGTGCTCGCGCGGCAGACGCGCCGGATGCTCGCGGACCGCCGGGCCGCGAGCTGGATGAACGACTTCGTCGGGCAGTGGCTGCAGGTTCGCAACCTGCAGACCATCGTGCCGGATCCGCTGCGGTTTCCCGGTTACGACAGCACCTTGCGCGACGCCCTGCTCACGGAGACCGAGCTGTTCTTCGAGAGTCAGGTGCGCGAGGATCGCAGCATCCTCGACCTGCTGCGCGCCGACTACACCTTCCTCAACGCCCGGCTCGCCGAGCACTACGGCGTTCCGGACGTCTACGGCAGCCACTTCCGGCGCTTCCCGGTCGCCGATCCGGCGCGGGGCGGGCTCCTCGGGCACGGGAGTGTGCTGACGGCGACCTCGTACGCGGACCGGACATCGGTCGTGCTCCGGGGCAAGTGGGTGCTCGAGACGCTGCTCGGCTCGCCCCCGCCGCCGCCGCCCGCGAACGTGCCCGCGCTTCCCGAGAACGACGGGCGGAGCAAGCCGGCGTCGCTGCGGGAGAGGATGGAGCAGCATCGAGCGAGCCCGGTCTGTGCGACCTGCCACGCCACCATGGATCCGCTCGGCTTCGCGCTGGAGAACTTCGACGCGATCGGGCGGTGGCGCGAGGACGATGAAGGCGCGCCCATCGACTCCACGATTACGTGGCGGGGCACCGAGGTCGACAGCCCGAAGGCCTTCCGCGAAGCGTTGCTGCGGCAGGGTGAGGACGAGTTGGTGCGGACGATCGCGGAGAAGCTGCTGACCTACGCGCTTGGCCGCGGCGTCAACTATCTGGATGCGCCCACCGTGCGCCGGATCGTGCGGGATGCGGCGCGCGACGAGTATCGCTGGTCGTCCGTCATTCTCGGCATCGTTCGGAGCGCCCCGTTCCAGCAGCGGATCGTCCGGGACCCGGAGCCGGAGGAGCGTGTGGCCGCCAACGTCGGGCACGAACGGTAGCCGGAGGAGGGGGAGAAGCCCATGTTCATCACCAGGAAGCACCTGTCCCGGCGTGCGGTGTTGCGCGGCGCCGGAGCCACCCTCGCCCTCCCGCTGCTGGACTGCATGGTGCCGGCCCTGACGGCCCTGAGCCGGACCGCGGCGGCCCCCGCGCGGTTGCGCCGGCTGGGCGTGTTCTACGTGCCCAACGGCATGTCGATGGGCTACTGGTGGCCGCGGACCCAGGGCGCCATACAGGACATGCCGCCGACGCTGCAGTCGCTGGCGGCGCTCAAGGACCGGGTTTTGCTCCTGGGCGGCTTGGCCGACAAGCCGGCGGACCTCATGGAAGGGGGTGGCGATCACGCGCGATCGGCGGGCACGTTCCTGACTGCGACCACGTTCAAGCTGACAACCGGCGCCGATGTGTACGCGGCGGTGTCCATGGACCAGGTGGCCGCGAGGGAGTTCGCCAAGGAGACGCAGCTCACGTCGCTGGAGCTCGGTATCGAGTCGAATGCGATGGTGGGCACCTGCGACGGGGGCTCGAGCTGTGCCTACACGAATACCGTCGCGTGGCGGACGCCGACCACGCCGTTGCCCGTCGAGCGGGATCCCCGCGCCGTCTTCGAGCGCCTGTTCGGCACCAGCGGCAGCACGGATCCTGCCGCGAGGCTGGCCCGGCTCGAGCGCGACCGGACCATCATCGACGCCGTCTCCTCCGAGTTGAAGCGCCTGGAGCGCATCCTGGGGGCGGGCGACCGGGCCAAGGTGTCCGAGTACGTCGACTCCGTGCGGGACGTCGAGCGGCGCATCCGGACCGCCGAGCAGCAGAGCTCGCGCGAGCTGCCGCTGGTGGACGAGCCGGTGGGCATCCCGGACGACTACGCAACGCACGCGAAGCTGCAGATGGACCTGCTGGCGCTCGCCTACCAGACCGATCTGACCCGCGTCAGCACCTTCATGCTGGCGAAGGAGGTCAGCGGCCGGGCCTATCCCGAGATCGGGGTCTCCGATTCCCATCACCCGCTGTCGCATCACCAGGACGAGGCCGGCAAGCTCGAGCGCCTGCACAAGATCAACGAGTACCACTTCCAGCAGTTCGCGCACCTGGTCAAGCGCATGGAGGCGATGCCGGAGGGTGACGGCACGATGCTGGACCACACCGTCTTCCTGTACGGGACCGGCATCAGCGACAGCAACACCCACTTCCACGACGACCTGCCCGTCGCGGTCGTCGGGGGCCGGAGCGCCGGTATCAGGGGCGGTCGTTACGTCCGGCACCCGCAGGGGACGCCGATCGCGAACCTCTACGTGGCGCTGCTCGACAGACTCGGCGTGAACGTCGACAGCTTCGGCGACAGCACCGGCCGGATTGAGACGCTGACCTGAAGCTCGATCCGGTGGCTCCACGGCCGACCCGCCTCCTTGGCGGCCGTGGCTTCCCGGGCAGACTGCTTCGGCCGGCCCCGCGGTCGTCAGTTGGCGACGAGGCGGTCATCCAAGACAGCGGCTTACGCGCCGAACACCACGCATCGGCGTCGCCGCCCAGCAGGATCTACGGCGGGTCCGAAGCTGCCGCTCTCGAGGTCATTCCGTATCGCCATCGAGCAAGCCTGCGGCCGTGCTACGCTGCCGGTCGATGACGGTCAGGAGCGAGTGGAGCAACGGCCAGATCCTGGCTCCGGGTCGAGGCGGACCGCTGGACGCTGGACGCCGGCGACGTCTTCCGCTGGCTGAAGTTGGCGTCGGGGACGAACGACGTCGTGCGCCTGGCGGTGGAGCGCTGGCATCCGTAGCCGGCGAGCGGCCCACAGCGAGCGAGCCGCCCCCCGCCAGCGCCCCGGAATGAGGCAGACGCGACCCGAGCACCGGGCGATTACCGGTTTCCATTCGGGACGGCAGGGCGTATAACTCTGGGCATGCACAAGGTCCTGCTCTTCTCCACGCTGTTTGCCGTAGCCCAGCCCGGCCTCCACGCGCAACCGGCCGGGATTCCCGCCGCGCCCGCGCTGTCGGATGCGCAAGCAGCGGGCGCGCGCATCTTCCAGCAGAAGTGCGCGGTCTGCCATCTCCCGATCCTCCGTAGCGGCGACACGCCGTATGCGAGCCGGCTGGACGGCGCGCGCGCGACGCGCGACCGAGACCACGCGCGCCGGGTGATCGAGGAAGGCAACGCCGCCGGCATGCCGGGCTGGAAGCACACGTTGCGTCCGGCGCAGATCGACGCGCTCCTGGCCTACCTCGTCGCGCTCGACGGTGCCGCCCCGCCGGCGGCCGACCGTGCGCACGGCGGGTCGGCGCCGCGCGTCGCGCCGCCGGGGGAGAAGGACGCGCTGCTGGCGGGAACCGTGACCGCGGCGTCCGGCGAACCGCTGGAAGGGGTCACGGTCTCGGCGAAGCCGCCGGGGCGGCCGATCACGACGTCGGTATTCACCGACGAACTGGGCGCGTACGTCTTTCCTCCGTTGGAGAGCGGCCCGTACCAGGTATGGGCGCAGGCGGCCGGCTGGCAGGGCGTGCGGCGCCCGGCCGACCTGGCGGGCGCGCGGCAGCGGCAGGACTTCGTCCTGCACGAAACGGCGGACTTCGCCGCGCAACTCACGGGCGACCAGGTGGTGGCCGCGCTGCCGGAGGACACGCCGGCTCGCCGCCGCATGAAAGCCGTCTTCGTCGGGGTGTGCACCGAGTGTCACGCGGCGAACATCGTGCTGCACAACCGCTTCGACGAGCGGGGGTGGGACGCGGTCCTCGCGGCAATGGGCCGCATCGGCGCCATGAACACGTTCCGCGAGCAGCCCTCGCCGGTGATCGAGCACTTCCGCGCCGATCTGGCGGCCTACCTGGCCGAGATGCGCGGGCCCGGCCCCTCGCCGATGCGCTTCGAGGTGCCGGCGCGCCCGCGCGGCGCCAGCACGTTGCCGGTGGTGTACGAATACGACCTGCCGCCGGATGCGGGCGGCCGTGTGCTGAACACCGGGAGCCACTGGTCGCTCGGCGGTCCCAGCGCCTCGGGCGGGGGCTTCGGCCTGCACGACGCCACGGTCGATCGCGGCGGGAACGTCTGGTTCACGTACAACGAACCCGAGAGCGCGACGCGGACGGTGGGCCGGGTGGATACCGCCACCGGCCGGGTGACCGATTTCACGTATGCCCGCTCCGACGGCCTGGCGGCCACCAGCCATGGCATCATCACGGCCCGCGACGGCGCGGTCTGGTTCAACGTGAACCTGCGCGCGCCCGGGGAGCCGGCCAACGAACGGCTGGGCCGCATCGATCCGCGGACCGAGACGCTGGAAGTCTTCACGCCGCCCGGGGACATGCGGGGCATGTCGATCCACGTGGCCGAGGACGGGCAGGGCAACATCTGGGGGGACACCGCCACCGGCGCGATCCGCTACGACCCGGCGGCGGGCGCGTTCACCGCGTTCACGTCACCGACGCAGCCCGGCCGCACGTACGGGGCAGCCGGCGACCGGGACGGCAACGGCTGGTGGACGCAGATAGGCATCGACGTGATCGGCCGCGGCGACCTGGCGACCGGGAGGTCGTCCGAGATCCGGCTGCCGGCCCTGCTGCCGTCGTTCGTGCAGGACGGCGATTTCTCGCTCGAGGACCTCGCGATCTACGCCGGCCGGGGCCGGGGGCTGCAGGCGCCGCGCCGCCCCGCCGCCGACCTGGCGACGGGCGACGTCTGGGTGCCCAACTACGCGGGCAACAACCTGTTGCGGATCGACGTCGACACGCTGGAGACCACCTACTACCCGCTGCCGCGCGCGGGGATGAATCCGTACATGGCCGGCGTCGACGGCGACCACGACGTGTGGGTCAGCCTGCAGGGCGGCGACGAGGTCGCGAAGCTGGACCGCGAGAGCGGCGAGTGGAGCCTCTACGCCTGGCCCTCGCGGGGCACCGGCTTGCGCAACCTGGCCGTCGTGGAACGCGCCGGCCGCGTGGAGGTCATCGGCGCGTACTTCAACGCGAACCGGATCGGCCGCATGGTCATGCGCACGCGGGCGGAGGTGCAGCCGGACGCATTCTGAGCGCGGGACATGTTCCATAGGGGGTGACGAGACCGATACGTCGAGGGGAGCAATGTGAGCGACCAACAGCGCGCCACGAGCGCGGTTGTGGATTTCGTTGGCCGGGCCCGCTGGCAGGATTTTCCGCAGGAGGCCGTCCGGATCGCGAAGCGATGCGTCATCGACGGACTCGGCGTCATGCTGGCCGGATCGACGCAGGACGCCGGCCGTATCCTGCGCGGCTACGTCCGGACAGTCGACGCGAAGCCGGAGTCCACCGCGTTCGGCCCCGAGCCGTTCAGGAGCGGCGCGTCCTCGGCGGCGCTGCTCAACGGGACGAGCGGACATGCGCTGGACTGGGACGACACGCAACTGGCGACCAGCGCCGACCGTATCTTCGGATTGCTGACGCACCCGACCGTGCCGCCGATGGTCGCAGCGCTGGCCATCGGCGAGCGGCAGCAGGCGTCCGGCAGGGCGTTCCTCGAGGCGTTTCTCACGGGCTTCGAGGTCGAGTGCAAGATCGCCGAGGCCATCAGTCCCAGCCACTACATGAAGGGCTTCCACTCGTCCGGCACCGTTGGCACGTTCGGCGCGGCGGTCGCCGCGGCCAAGCTGCTGGGTCTCGATGGCGCTCGGATCGCGCACACGCTCGCCATCGCGGCGAGTTCAGCCTCCGGCATACGCGTGAACTTCGGGTCGATGACCAAGCCACTGCACGTGGGTCGGGCGTCGCAGAACGGGGTGGTCGCGGCCGAGCTTGCCGCGAGAGGCTTCACGGGAGGCCGGGACGCCCTCGATCCGCCGTGGGGCTTTTTCCAGGCCTTCAGTCACGGTGAGGGCTTCGACGCCGACCGTATCGTCGGTAAGCTCGGCGACCCGCACACGATCGTGTGGCCCGGGGTGTCGATCAAGCCGTACCCGTGCGGCGTGCTCGGGCATCCGACGATGGATGCCATGCGGCGACTGGTGATCACGCATGATGTGCAGCCGGAGAGCATCGTGGGGATTCGCGTGCGCGCCGGGTCCAACATCCTCAATCCGCTGAGGTACCCCATCGCGACCAACGAGCTCGAGGCGAAGTTCTGTCCGGCGTTCATGGTGGGCGCCATCGCGCTCCGGCGGAAGGCGGGCATTCACGAATTCAACGACGGGTTCGTCCGGAGTGCGCCGATGCAGGCGATGATGCGCAAGGTGGAGCGCGTACTCGACCCGGAGATCGAGGCGCAGGGCTGGGAGAAGATCCGCAGCACCGTCGAGGTGGATCTCGACGACGGTCGCACGCTCGTCGAGGAGGCGGACGAACGCTATCGGGGCGGGCCGGACCTGCCGTTCACCCGCGCGGAGCTCCACGAGAAGTTCAGCGACTGCGCATCGCTCGTGCTGCCGCCGTCGGCGATCGAGGAGACCGTCAGCATGGTCGAGTCGCTCGAGGACCTGTCCGATGTGAGTCAGCTTTCCCGCGTCTTGAGCGCAGCGACGGCGGCGGTGGCGCAATGACGCTCGCATGGGTCTCTGTAGGAGCGCTCGTCCTGGCCGTCGCGCTCAGCGTTCTCACGACGGTCAATGTCGGCATCCTGTCGCTGGCCATGGCCTGGCTGGTGGGGGTCTACCTGGGCGGTATGTCGGTCAATACCGTCCTCTCGGGCTTTCCCGTGGCGCTGCTGGTCACGCTCGTCGGCGTCACGCTGTTGTTCAGCATGGCCGACACCAACGGCACGCTGTCCCGGTTGACCGGCCGGGCCGTCCGGCTCTGCCGCGGGAACGCGGGGCTGTTGCCCGTCATGTTTTTCGCATTGGGCGTGGTCGTGTCGACGATCGGTCCTGGTGGCACACCTGCCAGCGCCCTGCTGGCGGCGCCCGCGATGGCCGTCGCGGGGAGGGTGGGCATACCGCCGCTGCTGATGGCGCTCATGGCCGGCAACGGCGCGTTGGCGGGCACGCTGTCGCCGTTCGCGCCCGGCGGCATCATCGCCAATGACGTGATGGCGCGCATTGGCCTCGGCGGCCTCGAGTGGCAGACCTACGGGTACAACGTGCTGGCGCACTCGATCGTGGGCATTGGCGGCTTCGTGCTGTTCGGCGGCCTGAAGCTCTTTCGCAGACGCGCAGCAGACGCCGGATCCGTGGAGCCGGACGTCGAACACTTCGAGCGCAGGCATTGGCTGACCATCGCCGGCATTTCGGCGCTCATCGTCGCGGTCGTCGGCTTCGATGCGCACGTGGGTTTGACGGCGGTCTTCATCGCCGCGTTGCTCACCCTCCTTGGGAGCGTCGATGAGCAGAAGGCCATTCAGCGCATGCCATGGGGCGTCATCCTGATGGTCACCGGGGTGACGGTGCTGATCTCGATCATGCAGAAGACCCAGGGCATGAACCTGTTCACGAGCGGGCTGGCCGGCATTTCCACCTCGGAAACGGTCGTGCCGATTATGGCGTTCGGGACAGGCCTGATATCGGTGTACAGCAGCACGTCCGGCGTGGTGATGCCAGCGTTCCTGCCAATGGTGCCGGACCTCGCGCAGCAGCTTGGCGCCGTCGAACCGGTTCACCTCGCGTGGTCGATCACCGTGGGCGGCGGGCTCGTCGATCTCTCGGCGCTCTCCACCGTGGGCGCCCTGTTCCTCGCCGCGGCGCCTCCGGGCACCAACACGCGCGCGCTGTTCAACGCGCTCCTCGCGTGGGGGCTCTCGATGTCCGTGGTCGGCGCAGCGCTCTGCTGGATTCTGTTCCGGTAGCCCATGCGCATCGCGATTCTCGACGATATTCACCATGCGTGGGAAGGCACCGAAGGTGTACGCCGATTGCGCGAGCGCGCCGAGGTCCTGGTGTTCACGGGGCCGTTCGGCGATGCTGCAGCGCTACGCGGTTTCGATACGGTGATTGCCAACCGCGAGCGGACGCGCTTTACCCGCAAGCTGCTCGATCAGCTTTCCGACGTGCGGGTCCTTGTGCAGACCGGCAATCACGCGAGCCATATCGACCTCGCCGCGGCGCACGACTGCGGCATCCTCGTCGCCAAGGCGTCGGCCGGGTATTCGATCGGCGCCGCCGAGCTCACGTTCGGTCTGGCGATGGCGGCGATGCGACAGATCCCGGCCAGCGATGCCGCGGTCAGACGGGGGGAGTGGCCGACGCCTGCGACGCAGGTGCTGCACGGCAAGACCCTTGGGGTCGTGGGCCTCGGCAGGGTCGGCCAGCATGTCGCGCGGATCGGAAAGGCGTTCGGGATGCGGGTCGCCGGCTGGAGTCGTACCCTGACCGACGAGGCGGCGGCAAGCGCTGGCGCCGAGCGCCGCGAGCTCGACGACCTGCTGGGCGAGGCCGACGTCGTGACGATTCACGTGTCCCTGTCGCCCTCCTCGCGCGGCTTGCTCGACGCACGACGTATCGCCCTGATGAAGCCGACCGCGTTTCTGATCAACACCGCGCGAGGCCCGATCGTGGATGAGCCGTCTCTGGTCGACGCCCTCACGGCGGGGCGCATCGCCGGCGCAGGCCTCGACGTCTTCGACCAGGAGCCTCTGCCGCCTGGGCATCCGCTCACGACACTCGGGAACGTCGTGCTCACGCCCCACATCGGCTGGCCGACCGACGACGGCTACCAGCACTTCGCCACGGCGGCGTGCGACGTGCTGCTCGACTACATGGCCGGCCGTCCCGTGTCAGCGTTCGAAGGACGCTGATGGACATGGCGCAGTGCTCAGCCGGACCCCGACAACCGGCTGCCGCTTCGATAGGCCGTCGCGGACGTGTGTGCGCACGCGACGGCTGCGACACGCGTGATCGACCTCGGCCAGCCCCGGCACGACGGTGCGCCCGACCGCCCAGCTCGCCGAGCACGCGCGCCTCCACGCGGCCGGCTTGACCAGCATCCGGCACCCCGGCACCCGTGCGAGCCCGACGAGCGTCCAGAGCGTCTGCCGTCGGGTGAGCGAGCTGACGACGCGGCATGACGGGCTCCCGCCGCCGCGTCGCCCTCTCATCGAACGTCCATCAGTCGATGGCAAAGCAGTAGAGCAGGCCGGCCCCTCCCGTAGCCACCAGATCGGGCTGTGAGCAACCGCGTGACGGGTGGGCGGTGTTCCAGGGCGAACCCGGCGTCGTGAACGAGTAGCGGTCGGCGTGGCCGAGCATGGCGCTGCCTTCGCTATTGCTGGTCCAGTTGCCGCATGTGCGGTCGTCGCCCGCCGGAAACGCCGTGCCGTCGATCCGTGTGCCGGTCAGCACGTCGTGCTCGGTGAAGTCCGGGTCTCCGTCGATGCGCGATGCGAACTGGTTGCCGTTCTCGTCCAACGAGTGGGTCCAGTTGAAGGTGGAGTTGTCGAAGTGCAGGCGTTCGACGCTGGTGGCCATGACGAGGCCCTCCGCGTTCGCCCACGGTCCTTCCCCGATCCGATCACGTGCGTTGACGGCCTCGGGGCCCTGCGTGCTCAGGTAGGCCCGCCAGGTGCGGTCGCCGGCGCCCGCCGCGGCGGCCAGCGTCTGGCAGTGGGCGTCCGCGCCGTCCAGCCCACCGAGGTTGGCGCCGTCACCGAGGCCGGTACTGGTGACGAAGAAGCCCATCGGAGGCGGCTCCTGTTCCTGTTGCTGGGCCACGACCGATAGCCCGGACAGCACCAACGCACCGAAGATCGCCGTAGCTGCCAGTTGGATTCGTCTGTTCCTCATCTGCGCGCTCTCCTTTCAGGATGGCGAACGGGTCGCTGTCGGCGCTCGGGCTGGGTGGTGCGCTCGACCTCCGCGACGAAGGCCACACCCAGGCCAGGGCTCTCGCGTTCGTAGACCGGATCCAGCTCGAGCGCCTCGACTTCGAGCTCGTCAACTCTCAAGGTCCCATTTTACCCCACCCTCATCCGGACGCCGCCGCGCCAGGGAGCGTGGAGACCGGTGTAGGCGGTCGGCCCGCGCCGGCCACGTGGTGTGGACGCGCCACGGCGTGGCGTGTCCCGCGGAGGACGCCAAGATCGTGAGCCTCGCACCCGGTCAGACGCGCTGGAGGCCGTCCACGAAGCATGCCGATGCGAGTGTCGATCCTGGGCGGCCCGCCGGTCGCCATTCCCACCGTGGGTGCGACGGCGCTCCGTGGCGCGAGTTGGGGGACCGGACGAGCAGGGGGTGCTCGTCCCGGGCGGCGGCTACCCCCGTTACGCCGACCACCCGAGAAGCGAGTCTAGAACCGATACCGCAAGCCCACTGTTGCGACCTGCGTCTCCAGCAGGTTCTGGTAGACAGCCGTGAATCCCTGGCCGTCGATTTCCTGCTCGACCGCGAAGTCATTTAACAGGTCGGTGAGGGTGAATACCAGCTCCGCACGGTCGCCCCAGATCTGGCGTTGGAGCGCGACGTCGAATGACGACCGCGCGCGCTCCCGGCCCTGCGGCACGTTCCGGGCCCCGTAGTAGATGTAGCTCAGCTGCAACTCGACGCCACCGGGCGCCTGCACCCGGTTGTTGACCGTCAGGTCCCAGGTGTCATCGGTCGAGGCGCGTAGCGCGAACGGGCGCGGCGTCGGAAACCGAAGCGTCGTCTCGAAAGCGTCGATCACGTTCCTATCCAGTTGAGGCTGCCGGCAACCTCCCAGCGGGCAGCGACATCCTGATCGAAGAGAATCTCGATCCCGCGCTGCGTCGAATCGCCAGCATTCTCGTAGACCCGGTTCACCACATCGTAGTTCGCGTTGGAATTGTCGATGGCAAAGACGCGGAAGAATGAGTCCGAAATCTGGCGAGCATACAGGGCGGCGCTTGCCGAGCCGCTCGTCCAGGAGCGTCCGTACCCGAGTTCCGCGGCGTGCGTGAACTGCGGCCGCAGGAACGGATTGCCGACCTTCAGCAGTTCAGGGTCGTCATACTTCGGAAAGATCCGCAGTTCGGCCTCGCCCGGGCGGTCGACTCGCCGATTGTAGGCTGCGATCACGCGATTGGTCGCGTTCAGGCGGTATGTCAGCCGCAAATTCGGAAACACTTCCAAGTAGTCGTACCGATCGCTCTCGGTGTAGTAGAGATTCTCGGTGGGAATGATGTACGACACATTCGTTGGGCGCATTCCCGATTTCCCGGAGCAGTGTGTAGGCAAAGATGGCCTGTGAGGCTGGGGGAGGTTGAGCCGGTCTTCGGACAGACGGGGAGGGTGGTACTGGACATTACGGCTCGGACTGCCCATGATGGTGCGTTGAAATGGACAAGAGCGCCATCGACACCCCGAGCCGCGAGATCGATCTTCGCAACATTCCCGTCCACCTGCGCACTGCCCTCCGGCGGGCGCTGGAGTTTGAGGCGCGTGCTCGAGCGCCCAGGTCGGCAGAGGAAGCGGAGCAGTGCGAAGAGCAGCTGCGGGCCATCGCGGACGAGTTCTTCGGCGCCCTCCTCACCCCCGTGCTGCAACGCGCGGTGCGCTCCGCCGCGGTTGGCGACGCGGCGAGCGCCCTCGTGCGCCACCTGCCCTGGCGGATGCGGAGCGACGGCCTGGAGACCGTCAACGTTCGCACCTCCCGGGGCACGACGGTGCCGGTCACGACGCCGTACTACCGCGAGAAACACGCCCGTCGGGCGAAGCGGAGGCCGGGACTCTACCCCGCCTTGGTGGTGCTGGGCATCTACGACCGGTGCACGCCGAAGCTGGCCTCCGATGCAAGCCGCGCGGTCGCCATGCTCAGCTCGCTGGCCGAAGCGCAGGCGCAGCTCCGCTCCGACGGCATCGCCCTGGATATCAAGACCCTCCGCTCGACCGCCTATCGCTACGCTGCGCGGGCCCGAGCGGCCCAGCAGAGCGCGGCGTGCGGTCTGCTGGACCGCGTGACCGGGAAGCGGGTGGTCGTCTCCCTCGACGGGGGCCGCGTCCGTGTGAGGCGCAAGAAGCGTGGCCCCAAGACGAAGAAGGGGCGCAACCGATTCCATACCGACTGGAAGGAACCGAAGCTCCTCATCCTGTACGTCGTCGGCGACGACGGGCGACCGTCTCAGACGTGGGCCCCGATCATCGACGGCACGCTCCGGGGACCGGAGGCGGTCTTCGCCCTGCTGTTGTCGTACGCGCGGCAGATCGGCCTCACAGCCCGTGGAAGAAGTCTGTTCGCTGAGTTCCGCTGTTCAGGCAGCTTGGCGATGAGCGATTGAGCCAGCGAGCGTCGCCGGTGTCCATTTGGACCCCCAGGCGCGCGTCAGACACCCCCAGCGGTCGATCAAACGCCCGATCAGGCGGCAAATCGCCGAAACAGCCCGCCCCTGTAGGCTCCGGGGCGTACCGATGCCGGTCTGGCTGCGCAGGAGCAGCCCGATGTTGCAGGCGGCCGCCTGAAGCAGCACGCGCTTGCGGACATTCTCGTGACCGCGCACCCACACCCGGCGCATACCGCCCGTCTCATACATGTGCGCGAAAGTACGCTCCACCACCTCGCCCCGGCAGCGTTGCAGGCGTCGACCCCGCCGCCCGCGGACACGCCGCCGGTTCGCATACAACGCCTTCTGCGCAGCACGCTTCTCCGGCGGCGTCTCTCCAGTCTTCTTGTCCTGCCAGCAGCGCCGGCCGCGCTCCGGCTCCGATACGTGACTCCGAACCCCTACCGCGCCGAGCGCCACCAGCGTCTCGTCGCTGTGGTAGCCCTTGTCGGCGACCACCTCTTCGACCCCCGGACCGTCCGGCTGCACCAACTCCACCTGCTCGGCCGCCATGATCAGCGTCGCCGGCAGCGTCGCCGTATCGCCGTCCGATGCATCCTGCACCGTCACCGAGACGATGGCGCCCGTGTCCATGTCGACCCCGTGCTCGGCCTTGTGGGCCATGTGCGTCCGACCGTCCTTCATCTTCGCGACCTTCGCGTCCGGGTCCTGCGGCGATTTCCACTCCTTGTTCGACGTCTTCTTGTTCTTCCGCGACCGGTCGAACCGAGCCAGATCCGCCCGCGTCGGTGTCTCCACACCCGACGCTTCCGCCAACCGCCGAATGAACGCTTCGTGGGATTCGCCCGTGTCCCGCCGCTCAATGCTCCGCATCGCCGCGTTCGCTTCCAGCGTCGTCGCATCGATGCCGACCGTCTTCCCCCGAACCAGACCCGCAGCAGACAGCCGCTCCAGAATCCACGTGAATACCGCCTCGTGAGTCTCTACGTCGATCCGCCGCCGGGTGCGCGACAGCGTCGAGTGATCCGGCGCCGCCTCGGTCAGCTCCAGGTCCAGAAACGACCGCAGACTCAGCGAATCCGCCACCCGCCACGCAATCCCGCGCTCCGACGACTGTGAGCATAATCGTGCTGCTGCCCGGCCGGTTCTGACCCTTCCGACGACCGACTTCGTGTCCTGGGACTGATCTGTCGACCTGGTTGGGCAGCACGCATCCAGATGTTGTCTGGCCGGGAGGGCAGTGACCGCATAGGGGCCTGGCTTGAAAGTCCCGTCACAGTCCTGTCCGTCCGCCCGACCAGACGATGTCGCCAGTCCGTGAAGGGGCTACCAACATGTCGAACAGCATCGCGTGGGACGATCCGTCCGTCAAGGTGATCGTCGGCGTCGACACCCACAAACACGAGCATGTCGCCGTGGCGATCAATGACCTCGGCGCCCGACTTGCGACGTTCCGGGCGCCCGCCAACCGGGCGGGCTATGCCGACCTGGTGGCCTGGGCGCGCACGCTCGGCGCCGTCGAAGCATTCGGGACCGAAGGCACCGGCTCCTACGGGGCCGGCCTCGCGAGCTTCGTGCGCCGAGAGGGGCTCCGTGTCGTCGAGGTCAACCATTGCGACCGGCGCAAGCGGCGCAACAACGGCAAGGACGACACCCTTGACGCCGAGTCCGCCGCGCGGTCGGTGCTCTCGGGCATCGCGACCGCCATCCCGAAGTCCGCCGACGGGACCGCAGAGATGGTCCGCCAGATCAAGATCGCCCGCGATACGGCCATCAAGGCCCGGAGTGCCGCGATCGTCACCCTCAAGACGCTCCTCGTGAACGCGCCGGGCGCGCTCCGCGAAGCACTCGAGCCGCTCACCGACCGGAAGCTCATCGAGCGCTGCGCCGCCCTCAGACCGGGTGAGATCATCGACCCGACGGCATCGGTCAAACACTCCTTGCGGGCGCTCGCCGCACGTTGGCGCACACTGGCGGCCGAGATCGGCGACCACGACGAGGCGCTCGACACCCTCACCAGGAGGGCGGCGCCGACCCTGCGCGAGATGTTCGGGATTGGTCCCGACTCGGCGGCCGAGATGATGATCGTTGCCGGCGACAACCCCACCCGGATCCGATCCGACGCCGCGTTTGCGAAGCTGTGCGGCGCCTGCCCGATTCCTGCCTCGAGCGGGGTCACGAACCGGCATCGGCTCTTCCGCGGCGGCCACCGCCAAGCCAACGCGGCGCTCTACCGGATCGTGATCGTCCGCATGCGCTGGCACCAGCCGACCATCGACTACGTTCGACGTCGCACCGCCGAGGGCTTGTCGAAGAAAGACATCATCCGCTGCCTGAAGCGCTTCGTCGCCCGGGAGGTCTACCACGCACTCATCGACGACCACCGCTCCGGTGCGGCCTGTGCCGAGGCCGCCTGACGTCAGGTTGCGAGATCACGCCCTCGATGTCCTGATCTCCCCCACGGGTCGGCCGCTGCTACCGTCCACAAGAGACCGGGTTGGTGCAGCTCGCGGTCAGTACCTGACCGGAAACCGGTGTCGCGCCGCGTGAAGGTCGTCCGCGAATTCTCCGGCAATCATCCAGTCGGGCGCGCAGGGTGCGTCCGACCGCGGGCCCGTTCCGTCATCCGCGTGTCGAGGTAGGCGAGGATGCCCACCGCGTGCTTTCGGATCGTCCGCGCCACCGCGAAGCCGCGGTCGGGAAGGTGAACGCGGTCCCATTCGGGAGTTTGTCGACGGTTCTCCGCGACAACGGAGTGGCTCGCGGGTGTCGCACTTCCAGGCAGTGGATCGAGGGCCAGCCTTCCGGCTGGCCCGCAAGGGCTTCCCGCACGGTCAGCCGCGGCAGTCACCCGAAGGGCCGGAGCGCAGCGGAGGACCCGCGCAGCGGGTTGACGGCCGTGGTTGACCGTGCGTGGTGAACGCGATCCGAGCGAAGCGAGGGCCTTCAGTTCCCCGCGAACAGACCTCGCCGTAGTGCTCCCCCTCGCATTCTTGACATATAGGGGCGTCAGACCCTCGAAATAGCCGATGAACAGCATCCGGAAATACCGACCCGGACGCAGACTCGGCCGTCCCAGCCGGTCCGCGTAGAAGGCCGCGCACAACTCCTCGACGAACGCATCGAATCCGGAATCCGCCAGGACCCGGTTCAGCCGCTCGAAGTAAGGATGCCCATCGTTCGTCGGAAGGTCCGCCGTGTCCACCCACATCGGCGACGCCTGGCGCGCCGCCGGTCTCTTGCCCATCGCCATGCCGTTCAGTGTACGAAACTCGACCGCGCCGGGGCCAGGCCGGATCCGCGACTTTCGCCACAGGCTGCTCAACGTCGCTGACAAGGTGCTCTTCATCGCCGACGGCGCGCCCTGGATCTGGCAACGCATCCAGCGCCTCATCGCCGCGCTCGGGCTCTCGCCGACACAGGTGCTGGGGCTGATCGACTTCTATCATGCCGCGAAGCAACTCTCGGACGCGGTCAAGCTGCGCCGCTGGAGCGCGACGCAACGCACCCGCTGGCTCAACCGCACGCGGGGGCTGCTCAAGCGAGCACGGGTGGACGAGGTGATCACGGCCCTGCGGGAGCTGTGCCGCGGGCGCACGGCCGGCAAGATCCGCACGCACCTCAACTACTTCCTGAAGAACCGTCATCGTTTCGCCTACACCACAATGGTCGGGCTCGGGCTTCCGCGGGCAGCGGCGCCGTCGAAAGCGCCATCCGTCGCGTCATCAATCTCCGCATCAAGGGCGCATCCATCTATTGGCTACCGGAGAGCGTCGACGCGATTCTTCTCCTGCGGTCTTTCTATAAGTCCGGCAGATGGAACTGTTTGCAGCGGATGGCCATGACGCCGGTGGGTGTGAGCGCGTGACCGGGAAATCGGGAATGCGCCCCATTCGTTTGCTCGACGCGGACGCCCGCTTCGAGCGAATAGCCGGCCCGTTCCAGCGTGACAATATTCTCATTCCACTCCGACGTATCGCCCAGGCCTTCGTAGATGACGCTCAGGACCCCGCGATCCACCGTGTAGGTGACCGGGATCCACCGACGCTGCAGCCGCGTCCCGAGTTCCAGCCGTCCGGTGCTCAACGGACGGACATAGTCGATGCTCAAGGGAAGCGTGTTCTCCTCGGCGATCAGATGCGTCATGTCGGTGCCTTCGCGGACCCGCGACTCCTCGTTGAGGAAGTAGGCTTCGTCCTCCCAACCTCGAGTGTATTGCAGGTTCATCCCTCAGAGATCCCCTCATTTTCTCATATGAATAAATAGAGCAAAATCCTCCGTTTCACATTAGGAAAGTTGGAAAGGTGCGCACTTTGAATTAGAATATGGTTGTATGCATAAACATCAAGACCGGCCAGCCTCATCCCGGCAATGGCTCCGGAGACACGACATCCTGAACTTCATCAGCACCTTGTATGAAGGCGACCTGCATGCCAAACGGGTGCTGTCCTTGGCCAACGCAACCCAGGGCGTGCTGACGAGCGCTTCGCTGGCAATCCATGCCGTTGGGCGCGGCTTGGCCCAGGCCATGGGCACGTTGACCAAGCATGGCGTGAAGCAGGTGGATCGGCTGCTGAGCAATCGAGGCGTCGACGTCTGGGCCTTCTTCGCATACTGGACGCCGTTCATCGTCGCCGCCCGCACCGAAGTGGTCGTTGCGCTGGATTGGACCAGCTTTGCGGCCGACGGGCAGGACACGATCGTGCTGTCGATGGTGACTGGCCATGGGCGCGCAACGCCCCTTCTGTGGAAGACGGTGGCGTCCTCGACGCTGAAGGGTAATCAGCGGCGCTATGAGTACGAGCTACTGTGCCGGTTGCGGGAGGTGCTGCCGGCCGGGGTGAAAGTCACCGTCGTGGCGGACCGGGGCTTTGGGGACTGCAAGCTGTTCTACGCGTTGACGACGGAGCTGGCCTTCGAATACGTGATTCGGTTGCGTGGAGACATCTACGTGACGAGTGCGGGGGGCGAGCGGCGAACGGCCGCCGCGTGGGTCGGCGCCGGGGGGCGTGCGCGGCGGTTGGTGGGTGCTCGGGTGACCGACACGTACGAGCTGCCGGTCGGCGCGGTCGTGTGCGTACAGGATCCAAAGATGGACGAACCGTGGTGCCTGGTGGCCAGCGAAGCGAAGGTCCCGACGCGGGTCCTGATTCGCTACTACGGCAAGCGCTGGGGGATTGAGGCGGGCTTTCGGGACATCAAGGACATGCGCTTCGGGATGGGGCTTTCTTCGATGCATGTTTCGCGCCCGGACCGGCGGGACCGCCTGTTGTTGATCAGCGCGTTGGCGATCTCCGTTCTGTCGTTGCTGGGTGCGGCGGGCGAGCGCATCGGCTATGACCGCTGGTTGAAGGCGAACACGGTGAAGCGGCGGACGCATTCGTTGTTTCGGCAGGGGCTGATGCCGTACCACCATCTCCCCAATTGGCCCGAGGATCGGATTCGTCCGTTGATGGAGACCTTCGGAAACATGCTCATGGAACAGCGGGTGTATCGCGAGGTTTTCGGCGTGATCTGATGCTGGCAAAATGAGGGGATGCATGAGGGTTCATCCCCATCTCGTGACCGGGGGTGGCGAACTGCCGCTCCCAGTCGACGCTGATGTTGGCGAAGCCGGTATCCTCCTTCTCCCTCCAGAACCAGAAACGCTCGCGCTCACCGGTCGACTGCAGGATGAACGGCACCTGCGCGCGGTCGGTGTGGGTTTCGAAATCGTAGACGCCGGACACGGACAGCACGTTCGAGGCGTCCAGCGTCCAGTCGGACCCGGCGCGCACGACGTAGTGTGTCTGCTCGCGATTCTCCGGCACCTGCGACTCGATGACGCGACCGTCGTCGTAGTACCGACGGTTCCCGTGTTGTAGTTCAGGTTCAGGCTGGGAATGCCCTTCGGGTTGTTCGCGTAGCTCCCGAGTTCGGTCGGCAGGTCGTTCCGCTGCTTCGACAACCGTCCCAGGCCCAGCGACCACACCCACGTCGCCAGACAGCCCCAGCTCCTGCTCCTGACGGTAGATGATGTTGATGATCCCGGCCATCCCCGCGGCATCGAAACGCGCCGACGGATTGTTGATGATCTCGATAGCTTCGATGTTCGCCGCCGAGACGCTGTCGAGTCCCCGCTGGTTGCCAAATCCGGTCAGGCTCGACTGGCGCCCATCGATAAGGATCGCGACGCGATTGCTGCCACGCAGCGAGACCACGCCATCCTGGTCCACGGTAACGCCCGGCAGGTTCCGCATGGCGTCCAGCAGGGACCCGGTCGTCTGCGCAGCACCGTCGTCCAGGCGAAAGACCTGCGTGTCGATGCCAGCGGCCCGACTCGCCTCGGCCGTGACGGTCACCTCTTCGGCGAACGTCTCGAGACGGTCCAACTGGATGTCACCCAAATCGAAGATCTGGTTCAGTTCTCCGACGAAGAGCGCCACGTCCACCGCGTAGTAGCCGGGAAACGAGGTGGCCACCGTGTAGGTGTCCGGGGGAAGACCCTGGATGACGAAGCGGCCGTCCTCGTCGGTGAGCGTGCCAGTGAACTGCACTCCGGAGTCGTCAACCTGCACGACCACGGACACGAAGCCGACCGGTGCGCCGTCGGCGGCGTCCAGAATGCGCCCGGAGACGATGGTGCCAGCCTCCTGCGCCAGGGCCAACGCCGGCGTGGACCACTAGCCCGGAAAATTCGTGGCGTGTTCCGATTCCGGTACAGACACAAGAGCCCCCGTGTGGTAACAAGTGCAGTGTTAACAACCACTTGCGCCACCACGGAGGCCCTTGCGTGACGACCGACACTGTACCACAGACTGTTCTGTTCGCGGATCTGTTTGACAAGCCGCTGTTCGCCCAGTTCAACCACGGTATCGAGGTGCGGGCGTGCGAGGTCGGTGTACATCAGCCCGATCAGCTCGGAGACCCTGAGGCCCGCGGCGTAGGTCAGGTGCAGCATCGCCCGGTCCCGGACACCGGCGGCGGTCGTCGGGTCGGGCGCATCGAGCAGGGCCCACACCTCGTCACGGTTCAGCGATTCGACCATCGCTTCATCGCCGCGCTTCGTTGGAATCGCGTGGACTTGGCGCGCGAGGTCGAGACAGGCCGGTACGCGGAACTCGAGGTAGCGGAAGAATGACTTGAACGCCGCGAGGCGTACGTTGCGCGTGCCGATCGCGTTGTTGCGTTCCCGCTCCAGACTGTCGAGGAAGTCGAGGATGAGCGGTGCGGTGAGCTGCTCGACCTCGATGCGGCACGGGCGCACGCCGAGGCGCTCGGCGGCGAAGCAGACCAGGAGCTGGAAGCTGTCGGCGTAGCTCTGCACCGTATGGCGGCTGGCGTTTCGGTCGCGCGGCAGGTGCTCGCGCAGGAACACGCCGAGATGGGAGGAGAGCTCGGTCATGACGAAGCCCTCCACGCGTGGGCGTGCTCTGCTTGGCGGGCGATGTGGCGAAGGAGAACGGGCGTGGCCTCGAGGTACCAGTAGGTGGAGGAGACGCCGTTGTGACCGAGATAGGTCGCGAGTGCCAGCATATGCCGGTTCGCGCTGTCGCGGTCGGTGGCGATGGTGTGTTCGAGCGAGCGGACGGCGAAGCGATGACGAAGGTCGTGCAACCTTGGGCCCGGCTCGCCGGGGCCGCCACGAAGCCCGACGTGGCGTGCGAGCTTGACGAACATGCCGGTCACGATGTCCGGATTGATCGCTCGGCCGGTCGAGAGGACGAACAGGTGCTCACTCGCCGCGCCGCACCGTCGTCTGACGGTGAGGTAGCGGTCGAGGGCATCGACGGTGCTGCGATGAAGCGGAACGAGCCTCGACTTCTGGAACTTCGTCTCGCGCACGACCAAACCGTCCGCGGTGATGTCGGTCAGGCGCAATGCGCATACCTCGCAGCGGCGCAGTCCGGTCGTGGCCATCAATCCGATGATGCAGTGCCAGGTATGGGGCGTGATCGACCCCTTCGGCGGAAGCGACAGCGCGGCCGCCATCAGCGTGCCGATCTCGGCGTCGGTCAACAGGTACGGGGCGGGCCTGCGCAGCGTGGTCGGCCCAAGCACATGCTGGGGCGGAACCTCGTGGCGGGGGTCCTCGGCCTGGAGCCACACGGCGAACCGCCGGGCGACGCTCAGCCGCTTGCCTGCGGCGGCCGACGACGATGCGTCGCAGGCCCAGCCGAGCATCGTGTCGGCCACGATGAGGTCGTCACCGCGGGTCATGGCCCAGGCGGCCCACGAGCGCAATATCCGCTCGTTGTTGACGAACTTGTAGCCGAGATGGCGTTTCAGGGCGACGTAACGGTCGACGTGAGCTTGCAGCTTCATCGCGCATCTCCTATTCAGGGCTGCGCCACCTCCAGGAGCATGGGCCGGTCGGTCTTCGCGTAGATGACGGTGGTGTCGGGTGAGCGATGCCGGAGCAGCGCGCCGATGACGTCGAGCGACGCGCCGGCTCGCAACAGGTTCGTCGCCGCGGAATGGCGGAACAGGTAAGCGCCTTTGGGCTTGACGTCGTGCATGCCGGCGCGCTTCAGGGCCTGGATGACGATGTCGGTGACCGCGTTGCTCGAAGTGAAAGGCCGATACGGCGCCCTGACGGTGAGAAAGACCCTGTCCTCGCCGATGCGTGGACGCGCGTGCTCGATGTAGTCCAGCACGGCATCGCCGGCGTCCTGCGGAAGTGGCAGTCCGGCCTCACGCCTGGACTTCCCGCACACCCGTACCCGTGCGTTCTCCCAGTCCAGGTCGCTGAGGCGAAGATGCACGACGTCGCCCGCACGCAGCGCCAGCCGGGCGAGGAGCAGCAGAATGGCCCGGTCGCGCAGGCCCACCGGCGTGGTGACGTTGCACGAGGCGATCACGCGCTCGATATCGGCGGCGGGAACATATCGGGGCAACTCGCACAGCCGCCAGCCGGGGGCCGTGGGAACCGCGCCGACCAGCGCCGGGGGGCACTGTCCGCGCGCAGCGAGGAAGCGCAGATACATGCGCATCGATGTGGCCAGTGCCCGCGCGTAGGACCGGGAGGCGGTTGCGAACCGGTGCAACAGCACGTCCCGGACCGATGCCGCGTTGTACCGCCCGGGGTCGGCGCCGAGCTCTGCCCGTATCCGCGCGACCTGCCTGAGATGATTGACAATCGTCGCTTCGCCGGCGCCGCGATGGCGTCGAAGCCACTCACCGAATGCTTCCAGATCCGCATCGACGACCTCGTTCCTGGTCGTCGATACAGCACCCGGCAGCACTCCCCGGGCGGTAAGAAAGTTTGAGAAGCGCTCGACGGGGTGAACGTATCGCCCACCCCCAAGGCGCTTGCGCGGGCTCTCGAACGGTCCCGGACAGACACAGTCATGTGCGACGAAGCGCTCCAGCACGTCGGCATCCATCCGCCTCATCGGGATGCGCGACTGGTGAAGCCATACCAGGACGTGCCGGCAGGCACTTCGATAGCCCATGAGCGAATCGGGCGCATATCCGTGCACCGCGCACTCGACCAGGAACTGCTCGAGGAGGCGCAAGCCTTCGTCGAGCTCGCCCGGATGCTCGAGACGTCCGCTCTGCTCGAAGAACCGAACGAGCCTGAGCGCGCCGGAGACGAACTGCCGGGTCGGACCGGCGAGCATCTTGCGACGCTCGCGTTCCATTCTCGGGCACCGGCAATCGTGACGGCGAAAGCGCCGTAGCACCGCGTCATCGATCACGCCGATGTCGATGTCCTCCTGGCCGAGCCAGACCAGGAAGTGACGCGCCGACGCGCGAAGGCAGCGGATCCGGCCTTCCGTCAGACCTTCCTGCTGCAGGTGCTCGATGAACGCCGCAAGACATCCATGGAAGGAGTCCTGGCTCGCTCCCGAACGTGGACTGCTCGTCTGAGACAACTCCATTGCTGTTCTCCTCTCGTGACCGAACGGCGGAGAGGAGAACGTACAGAAATGGAGAGTGATTCCGGCCTTGCGGGCCGTGTTCGTAGGGCCGGAGCGCTCCAACTCTCCATTACTGTGCGCTCAACATTAATGAGCGAGTACGAGCTCGACCTGCTGCGCCAACGGTCGCTGGAAGCCCGGTGGGCGAAGGCCCGGCGCGGAGAGCTGGTCATCGAGGCGCCCATCGGCTTTGTCAAGACCGCGGATCAGCGTCTGGAGAAGGACCCCGACCTGCGGGTGCAACACGCCATCGAACTGGTCTTCGCCAAATTCTTCGAGCTGGGGAGTGCGCGTCAGGCGGCGCAGTGGTTTGTCGAGCACGGCGTCGATCTGCCCGCCAAGCGTCGCGGAGTGACGGGCTGGGAAACCTGGTGGCGGCGGCCGGCCTACCACACCGTGATCGCGATCCTGAAGGAACCGACGTACGCCGGCGCCTATGCTTACGGGCGCACGTCCGCTCAGACGCACGTCGTCGACGGGGTTCTCCACAAGAGCGCGGTACGCAAACCGCTGCATGAATGGGCCGTGTTGATTCCCGAACATCACGACGGGTACATTGCGTGGGACCAATTCCAGCGCGTACAGCACATGCTCGACGACAATGCCAGCCAGTTCCGGACCGAACGACGCCGCGGGGCGCCGAAGCGCGGCCCGGCCCTGCTCGCCGGCCTGTTGCGGTGCCGTCGCTGTGGACGAAGGCTGCTGGTCACCTACTCGGGCAAGAATTCGACGGTGCCCCGCTATCAGTGTCAACGCGGCAGGCTCGACGGCATGGAGCCAAAGTGCATTTCCTTCGGCGGACTGGCGGTGGACACGGCCGTGGTTGGGCAGACGCTGCTCGTGGTGCGGCCGGCGGCGGTGGACGCCGCGAGGTTGGTCGCGACCCAGGAAGCGGACCGCCGCTAGGAAGTGGTGAAGGCGCTTTCTCTGGAGGTGGAAGCGGCTCGTTACGCCGCCGCGTTGCTCCATCGGCAGTATGACGCGGTGGACCCGGACAACCGCCTGGTCGCGGCCGAGTTGGAGCGGCGCTGGAACGAGGCGTTGCAGAAGGTCCGCACACTGGAGGCCAAGCTCCACCAGGAACGAACTCGCCGCGAGCCTGCGCCGCCGAACCCGGATGACCTCGGACGTCTCGAGGCCGACCTGGATTGCGCGTGGCATGCGCCTGACACCGACCCGCGACTGAAGAAGCGCATCCTGGGAGCGTTGATCGAGGACATAGTCGTCGACATCGATGACGACCGTCACGAGGTCGCGTGCGTCATTCACTGGAAGGGCGGACTCCACAGCGAGGCGCGCGTTCCGCGGCGGCGGCGCGGTCAAAACGGGTCACACACCAGCGCGGACGTGGTCGATGCCGTGCGCCAGTTGGCTCGCATCTGCGACGACAAGCTCATTGCCGCCTATCTCAACCGCAACGGCATCTTGACCGCCCGCGGCAACCGCTGGAACCACACGGCCGTGACCTCTGTACGGACCTACCGCGGGATTCCCGTCTACCGCCCCCAAACGCAGCAGGCCGAGGGATGGATGAACCTGACCGCAGCGGCGGCTTACCTGGGTGTCGCCTCGAAGACCCTCCGGCTGGAAGCCGAGCGGGGTGCGGTGGCGGCCACGCGTCCACTCCGGAACGGTCCCTGGTTGTTCAACGCACGCGACCTCGACGACCCGACGTTCCGACAGCGACTCCGACATCGCCTGAACCGCCAAGATACCCCCGCAGGACCGAACGCCGATCAGCTAACTCTTGAAATATCAAGCACATAGTGAGGTGAAGCACTGTGAATCCCACTTCAAAAACAGCTCGACTTGCCAGCGGTGCCGGTACAACTCGGCGACCGTGAGCGCAGGGATCGCGAAGTTGTTGGTCAGGAAATTGAACGTTTTGCCCGTTGACTCGTCCCAATACTTCACGCGGCGGAGCGGCTGGGGATACCGAGACGTGGAATCTGCGCCCGTGAGCACGATGGTCTGATCACAGCGAAGACCGGTCGTCTTGTCGACCGGTTGAGAGTACCGACGCTGGTACCGCGTGTTGGACTTTGCGCGGATGACGAAGAACGCGCCGAATGCCGCCAGGGCGTGCAGGCGCTCGAAGTCGAGATAGGCACGATCCATCACATAGAAGGCCCCAGGCTCGGGGATGAAGCGGTCGAGCGCGTGAACATCGGCCATTTTGCCGTCGGACACATGCAGGAACGTCGGAATCGGGCCGCGCAGGTCGAGCAGCGTGTGGGGCTTGATCGCGGCTTTCGTGGACCGGAACGGGGCCCACGGAAACACGGACAGACACAGATCGATGGTCGAAGCGTCCAGGGCAAACACCGTGTTGTCGAGATCCAGTCCCAAGTCCTCGTCGGCGTACATCGGCCGTGCAATGCGAATCAACTCCTGCGCGACATCGGCGTAGATTCGCCAGTCGCGCTGCTTGTTCGCGTTGGCCAGCGTGTTGCGCGACACCGTGTTCCGAATGCCCAAGTGATAGAGCTTGCGCCGCTGGGCCCGCATGCAGACCTCGATGTCGCGCAAAGCTCTCCCGGTAAGTCAGTTGTGCGAACGCCATGCACAGAAACTGGCTGTGGCAGGGGAAGGACTTGACGTAGCGGTTGCCGCCGTATCGCCGAACAGCCTGACGGAAGGTGTGCATCGGCAGGTGATCCATCACCTGCGCGAAGACCAGCTTGCCTGAGTACATGTCTCACCACCTCGGAAAACGGCGGTGAGCATCTCCTGAGAGCGGGGAATAATTCAAGTCGATGACTGCTCAAAATCGGTGTATCTTGTTATAAAACAATGAGTTACATAGACTCAAGACGACTTTCTTGGGACACCAGTGGGCGTGGACAGGAAAATGACCAGCCCTGGCAGAAGGGAGTGAAGAAAGCGGAACGTGTTCAATCGAATAGTGCCTTCGTTACCGACGTGATTACTGGACCCGTGAGATTGAGAGGCCACCCCCTCACGGGGGCTCCAACCGAATCGTGCCGGCAGCGATGGACGTCAGTCACTCCGCAGCGTCACCGCGACAACCGCTTCAAGTGACTTATTGTAAATAGGTTTACAGGGATACCTGGAGACCGCATACCACGGTGTGCCCCACAACGGCAGGAAGGTTCCTGCGGCGTCTGGGTCAAGGTAGCCCGGCCTCTGGTTCGGGGTGCGTCCTCCCCGCGCCGTCGTTTCCGCCGCGTCGCCCCGGCGCGTCGATGTTCATGCAACCCATCATACCCATCATACACCGAGTCCCACGGGTGCGAGCCGCCGGAGTCGAGCCCGAACGGGACGCCCACCGGGCTCGGCTCGTGCTCCGTCGGGCAAATGCCTCGTGCGGGGCCGCGACTCCACCGTTTTCGTCCATCGTGAGAACACACTACGGAAAGCGGTCGAAACTCGGCGCACCGGAGAACAGTTGCAGTTAAGGAGGTCTGAAACCGGGAAGCCAGCCGCCGAACCAGAGTGAGCCGGGGTGCGTCCATCTTCCCCGAGACGAGCCTACCGCTCGATCGGTTGCAGGAGCTGCGGGCGATTCGGGGCGGCGTGTTGCCGCGGGTGGACGCGGCAACGAACTTGGCGCGGGCGCCGTGGACGGCAGATAATGATCGGCAGTCGTCTGGAGATGCCCCCTTCCACCAGCCCCCCGCGCCGCGCATTCCGCTCCCGGCCGTTCGTCGAGATCCTGGACACCACGCTCCGGGACGGCGAGCAGGCGGAGGGCGTGTCGATGGCGCCGGCCGAGAAGCTCACGATCGCACGGCGCCTGCTCGAGAAGGTGCAGGTGGACCGCATCGAGATCGCTTCCGGGCGGACGAGCGACGGCGAGGGCAGCGCTGTCCGCCGCATCGCGGACTGGGCAGAGGGCCTCGGACTTGCGGATCGCGTCGAAGTGCTCGGGTTCGTCGACATGCAGGCATCGGTCGACTGGACCCGGTCGCTGGGAGGTCGGGTGATCAACCTGCTGACCAAGGGCTCGCTCAAGCACTGCCGCGAGCAGCTCCGGAGCACTCCGCAGCAGCATCTCGACGACGTTCGCCGGACCGTCGACTACGGCGTGCGGCACGGCATGACGTTCAACGTCTACCTCGAGGACTGGTCGAGCGGCATGCGCGACTCGCCGGAGTACGTGAGGAATCACGTGGCGGCCCTGGCCGACATGCCGCTCGAACGGCTCATGCTGTGCGACACGCTCGGCATCCTGAGCCCGGCCGAGGTGCGGACGTTCCTGCGCACGCTTGACCGCCTGATGGGCCGAGCGTCCGGGCCGGAACCCGTAGCTCGCATCCGAGAAACCAGGGTCCCACTCCTCCTGTAGCACCTGCATCACCGCCTGCTGGATGAAGCGGTCGAGCACCGTCGGGACGCCGGCTTCATAATGCACCTCCTGCAGCACGGCTTCGGGATTCTCGTGCGACCGTTCAAATTCTCGAGGAGTTTCGGACCCAGGCGCGCAATGTCTCCTTTTTGTCGTCGTCGAAGGCGATCCAGTACGGCGAGCCGTGGTTAGCCCAAGTTTACCAACCACAAAACTAAACCAATTTAGAATCAGTGGTTTACGCCGACAGAAATGCCCGAGTGGCACTACAAACGCGTACGAACCGGGGAAATTGGTCGGTCAGACGAGCGTCTTGCGGACGCCGCCGGGATGTGGGTCGACGCCGAGCGCGTCGTAGATGGCCCGCTGACCGGGTTCGGCTTGGGTTGCCGTGCGCACATGCAGCGTGCGTCCGTCGGGACGGCGGAAGGTGGCGGTGACGCGCTGCTGGCCTTCGAGGACGCGGCGTAGCGTGGTCCACCTGGCGTGTTCGCGGCGCGCGCGCAGCCGAGTGCGGATGACCTGCACGAGCTGGTAGGCGATGACGGTGATGAACAGGTGGCCGTCGGCCCGCGCCGGCTTGCGGTGGTAGATCGGGCGCAGGCCGAGCTCGGATTTGAGCGAGCGGAATACCGCCTCGACGTCGGTGAGCGTGGTGTAGGTACGCCACAAGGCGTCTTCGTTCCAGTCGGTCTCGCTGCTGCGCAGGCAGTAGACGCCCGGATGGGTAACCATCGAGCCGTCCTGGGGGCGGCGGGTCCAGTTGACGGCGACGGCCTGGTCGCCGGCCTCGTTGGCGGTAACGGTGATCTGGTAGTGCGAGGCGACGCGGGAATGCTTGGCTTTCAGCCGTCCGATGCGTTGCCAGACCTGGTCGAGGCGCTTGTGCGCGCGGGGACGCGACAGCCCGTCGTTGAGCTTCGTCAGGGCGGTCTCGAAGCGGGAGGCGAAACGCTCGACGATGCCCCGCTCCTTCTCGGCCCGCTCCTCGGAGTAGCAGTACAGGCGCACTTCGTCGGGGTCGGTCGAGACCACCTTGTGCATGTGCACGGTCTGGTCCGACTGCGTCTGGAGCGACACGGCGGCATCGGCATCGAAGCGGCGGTGGCGTTCGCGGCTGACCACCAGATAGCGGTAGCCGTTGTCGCGCAACCACGTCACACAGGCGTCGGTGGCGACACCGCGGTCCATCACCACCAGGGCGCCGACCGGCGCCTCCAGTGCTTCGAGCATCCCGGCCAGCGTCCGGTGTTCCCGGACGGTGCCGGCGAAGACTTTCGAGCGGCGCACGAAGCCGCTGGCATCGAGCATCAGGCCCAGGGTCAGCAGCGGGCAGTCGCTGCGCTTCTCTTTCGAGTGCCCGCGTTGCGCCTGCGGCTGGTCGCTCGCCTCGCCCTCGAAGTAGGTGTTGGTCAGGTCGTAGAGCGTCACCGTCGGCTGCAGGTCGAACAGCCCCATCGCGCGGTCGAACAGATGCTCCTCGAGCTCCTCGCGATGCTTCACCAGCACGTCCGAGGCGCGGTAGAGCTGCATCGCACCGACGGTCTCGAAGTCGACGCCGAGCAACTCCCCGAGACCGCTGCGCTCCTGCAGCCAGCGGTGCGTCGCGCGCTCCGAGGCGGGTGCGGCCAGACGCCCGACGATGGCGCCGGTGGCCGCGCTGCGCAGGGCGCCGTTGACGCCCAACCGGGTCAGCAGCGCCGGCAGGTCCAGTTGCTCGAGCGCCCACAGGCCGACCTGCTCCACGCCGACGCTGCGGGGCCGGACCAGCCGCAACGAGTCGACATCGACCGGCTGCACATCGGTCGGTCCGGCGGTCGGCGCGGCCGCGCCGCGGGCGATCAACTGCGCCGCGATCCGTTGCGCTTCCTCCTCCACGGCAGGCGGACAATCGGCCACCAGCGGCGCCTGACCGCTCAACGCATCGTTGATGCGGGCGCACAGCAGCGGCCAGTCCGCCTGAGGAATATCGAAGTGGCGACCGAGGTTGAGGAGGGTGCGCTGGCGCACGCTGCTGCCGAGGCGTTCGGCGTGCACGAGGCGATGAGAGAAGTAGGGCTTTCCGTCCTCAGTCCGCCGGGTTTGGGTGCGCCGAATGAACATGGCGCTCACCATAGCGGACGCACCCTGTCCCAGGCAAGTATTCTTATACGATTATGGCACTACCTTCGTCTCTGGCGAAACCCGATCCTTTATAATCAACAAGTTACAGGCCTCGCACTCCACGAAAACCGCCCAAATCCGCAAAACGACCGCTAATCTTGGTAAAGATGGGTTAGGTCGTCGAGCCGTGGCTACGCCGCGGTCGATCCAGTAGTAGACCACATTGCGGCTGACGCCGAGTTCGTCGGCGACCTGACGGACGCTGCGCTCGCCGGGGCGCTTGAAGTCGGGAGCCGGAATCCGGTGCTTGTGGCGGATCCAACGGACCATCGAGACGTTGAATGCCCCGCCTTTGGCGCTCCGGCGACCCTCCCGGTTCAGCGCTGCTGCGACCTGCTCGTCGGAGCGCTCGCGAGCCAGCTCGCGCACCCGGTCGACGACCTCGTCGGGATACCGGAGGCGATCGGCAATGTTGGCGGGCAGCGTAACCTCGAGGTCTTCGCAGGCCCCACCCTGCCACCGGACATGCAAGATGGCGGTCTTGCGTTCGCCGAACCGCTCGACGGTGATGTCCTTGATCACGAACCGGAGGATGCGCTTCTTGTCCTTCGCCTTGGTCGTGGGCGCGTTCCACAGGCGGGGGAAGTCGTGGGCGAGCGCCGCCACCCGGGCGCGCTGCTCCGGCGTGACCACGAGCGCTTCCTTGCTCTGAAAGTCAGCAAACTGCGTCCTGACCTCTTCGAGCCGCACCAGGGCGTCGTTCCAGCGCTGCTCGAGCGTCGCGGCCACGAGGCGATTCGACGGATCGACCTCCTCGTAGCGGCGCTGGGCCAACTGCGCTTCGTACTCGGCTCGTTCCAGGCGCATGCGCCATTGGCCGGACATCGCCTTGTCCCGGTGTTCGAGCTGCCGTAGCGCTTCCTCGGCGACCTCGAGCTCGGCAGGTTCGAGCACCGCCAGCATCCGCTCCGAGACCGCGGTGTCCAGCAGGTCGCAACGCAGGCTCATGCAGCTGGTGGTCGCCACTCCTTCGCGCCGCCGCGCGTTGCACTCGTAGGTCGGGTAGATGCCGCCGTTGCCCTTGTAGCGGACGGTCAGTCGGCGACCGCAGCGCCCGCACAGCAGCAGGCCTTGGAGCAGTGCGAGTCCTTCCCGCGCGGCGCCGCTCAAGAGCATGTGCTCGGCATTGGTCCGGTTGTTCTCGAGCAGCTGCTGGTTCCGCTCGTACTCCGGCCAGGAGACGTAGCCGTCGTGGTGATTCTGGATCCGCACGAGCCAGGCGTCCAGCGGGACGCAGCGCGTGCGCATGCGGACGTCGCCTTCGGGGGAAACCTCCTTCGTGCTCTGGTGACGCCCGAAGACATACGCCCCGGCATACGTGGGGTTCTTGAGAATGTCGAGCACGCGGTTGTGGTTCAGCCGACCCCAGATGAGTCTGCCGTCCCACGCCCCGCCGTAGGCGCGCTTCGGGAACCGCAGTTGCTGTCGGCCGAAGTGCTGCACGACCGCGTAGGCGCTGCCCGTCTGGCGGAAGACCTCGAAGACCAGCCGGACAGCGCCCTGGACCTCCTGGTCCGGATCGAGCACGATGCGCCCCTCGTCGGCGTAGCATAGGCCGATCGGCAACGGGAAGCGGAGCTCACCCTTCTGGGCCTTGTGGAGCTTGCCGCCCTGGAGGCGCGCGCGAATGACGTGCAGCTCGGCCTGGGCGATGGTGGCCTTGAGGCCCAACAGCAGCGCGTCGTTGAAGTCCGCCGGGGCGTAGCAGCCGTCCTCGTCGATGACCAGCGTCCGGGTCAGCGCGCAGATCTCGATCAACCGATGCCATTCCAGGTTCGAGCGGGCCAACCGTGAGGCTTCCAGGGCGAAGATCGCGCCGACGCGGCCCAGCGACACATCGGCGACCAGCGTCTTGAAGTCCTCGCGGTTGGTCGTCTGCGCCCCCGACTGCCCGAGGTCCTGGTCGAGGATCCGGATTCGCTCCGGCGCCCACATCATCTCGACGGCCCGGTTCCGCAGGTCGTACTGCCGCTCGGTACTCTCCTGGTGATGGCGCACCTGCCCCATCGTCGACTGCCGGATATAGATGTAGGCCGGCTTCTGCAGGTGGTGGCTCTGTACTTTCGACATCGTCAGCACCACCCTCGATCAGTTCCTGACGGGTGTGGGACGGAAGCGCGTGCCCGCTCGTCGCAGCGGCCGTGCGCTCGGAAGCGATCCAGCACTGCAGCATGTTCGCGGCCAACAGGCCGGCGGTCTGGACATCGACGGGCACGGCGGCCGCCATCTGCACTCAGTCGATTGGCTCCCGGCGTCGCAGCAGCTCGAGGTTGATCGCGGCGACCTCGTCGAGCAGTTGGCGCGTCCGGCGGTAGTTGGCGACGAACTGCTCGACCTGGCTGCGATGCTCCTGCGGTACGTAGACCATGACCGGCCGCGCCTTGGGCATGCTGACCGACAGGTAGACCTTCGGGCCATGGCCGATACCGCGCGCGCACTTGCACCCCGGCCGCCCGCAGCGCTTGAAGCGTTCGATGAGCGAGCCGCGCAGGATGGCCTTCAGGGGCGGAAGCTGCCGCAGCAGCATGGTCCGGCGCCTCCGCAACGAGCTCGCCAAGCGCTCTTTCAGACCAGTCATACAACTGGTCTGATACTACACCCGTCGACCTCATTTGTGAAGCCCTCGGTCAGCGGCCTGCTCCACGGCCGCCAACAGCTCGGTCAACGCGATGAGCTTCACGAAATCGAGAACATGAGCGCCGCTCGCAAGATCCGCCGCCGCGGCCGGAACCTCTCGATCCGTCCACTCGCGGGGCACGCAGAACGTACCTCCGGAGGTGCCCTGCAGAATGAGCGTGTCGATGCCGGAGACGCGGCGCGTCTTCAGGATCGGAAACCGCCGACCCCGGAGTGGATGAAACGGGTGGGTGATCTCAGTCCACCCCGACGGCTCGTTGGGGCGATGTGCAGTTCGCGATGACCGTGGGCACGCCGAGCAGGCGAACGCCGCCCGACGCCTTCGGTATCTCTACCCGCCGTACCGGCTGCGGCGTGTAGCTGCCGGCGAGGAGCCGGGACCTGATCTCGGGCCAGTGGGCCTTCAGGTGATCGCCCAACTCGTCGACGGTCATCCCGTCGACGCCGGGCGCCCCCTTGTTGCGCCGGACACGCGCCAGCGCCTTCTTCAGATTGCCGGGTTCGACGACCGCCTCCATCGACGGTTCCTGCCCGGCCGCCGGGCGTTCGGGTTCGGCACGCGCCGTGCGGGCTTCGGTCCCTTGGGCTCCGGCGCTCCGGGCTTCACCCTTCGCCGCCGGCTCCAAGGCCAGCTCCAACTGGATGTTCTGCCGCCTGGTCCGCATGAGCGTTGCCGTCCTACTGACCCTGTCCGTCGTTCGGGCCTTCGCCGGCGAACCGGCTACTATGCCCTCTGCTGACTTCTGCGCCGCGGTCACGGGCCTTGCGGACCCGCTCAGTCCGGGACTTCCGGACACGACGCAGACCTCCCGAGGTAAGACCGACCGCCTTTACCGCATCCCCGCCGGATTTACCACCCCGGCCCTTGATGGCTGCGGACTTCGCGACTTCGCGCTCGCTCGTCCGGCCGGGTAGGCCTCGCATCCGGTTCTTGTTCATCGGGTCGCAGCTTTGCTCCGCGCTTCCTTCAGACCCCGCCTCGCGACGACGCCCTTGCGCTTCGCTAATCCTTCACCGCCATCAGGCTGGATAGAGGACTTGCACCTCCAAGCTGTCGGTCATGCTCGGCACACGCGAAGGACCCGCGAAGCGGGTTGACGGCCGCGGATGACCGTGCGCGAGGTAGACGCGCTCCGAGCGAAGCGAGGGCCTTCGGCTACGTCCGAACCAACTTACACGTGTTTCAGCAGAGCCCCCCTCTTCCGTTTGGGCATTTTGATGCCGTTCGGCGAGCCGGCATCCGCCTCCCCCCCCGGCCACCGGACCTCGGAGAGTGGGAGGCGTCCATTCCATTCCTCCGTGCCGGCATCGCCTCGCCCCTCCTGTCGAAAGGGCAAGAGCATGCCGTGTCCGGCTACCGACGAGCGTTCACGACCTCCGGAACCGCTGTTCCACTTCCTCCGGATTCGATGTTCCACTTCCTCCGGATTCCGTGTTCCACTTCCCGGATTCGCTGTTCCACTTCCTCCGGATTCGATGTTCCACTTCCTCCGGATTCCGTGTTCCACTTCCTCCGGAATACCCAGTCGGCTCACGGCCTGCGCCATGACGTCATCGACCGCACGGATCCGTTACCGTCGCCGCGATCGGCCGCCACTTTGGCGTCGACCACCACACGGTCGAGAAGGCTGTGCGCTGGTTCCGTCAGCGGCTGGGCTAGGCGCGCTCGGTGTTCGGGTGGCATCCGCCGCCGACGGTCCTTCGAGACCCGCCGGGGCCTTGGCCGCGGTGCGCGCTACGGTCTCCGTGGTGGGTATTGGTGAGTCGTTGACGGTAATTCCACCACGGTAGTGTGGGTTGGGCACGGCTACGGCAGCCGGAGGAGGATCTGTACCATGGCGGCGCCGAGCAGGCCGAAACCGGTGATCACGACTGCGAGCAGCGTAGCGAGCATCCACCGGATGATCCGTACTTCGCCGGAGAGTTCGCCGACGTCGCTTGCTGCGGCCTCGGCGGTCTCTTCGCTCGCGCCGGCCTCAACCAGCGCTGCGCGCATTTTGGCTGAGATGATCTTCATCGTGCGTTGATCCTACCGCGTTTCGCGCGGCTTGGTCCTGGATGGGCTTTCCGTCGAATCAGGCCTGCAAATGCCGTAAGCCACAGAAGACAAACAAGTTAAGGAGTTGTGGAGGTGCCGGGAGTTGAACCCGTGTCTCCAGTAGCGGTTTTCACTCGTCCACGATCACCGACGGCGCCCACTCCACGCCGGCTGGCGGATCCAGTTCCGCTCACCCGACCGTCGCCTGCTGGCGCGGCTGAGTCGGAACAACGGCACTGCCCTGGGGTAGAGCGGCCCGCTCTCGTCGAAGATGACAGGCACCCCCTTCGTCGGGGGAACGGACCAGGATGGTCACCAGACGGCCAATCCGTGTCCAAGAAAACTGAGGGCGCCCCAGGACTCGACACTAGCAGGCCAGTTTGTTTCTGGCGTCCTTCAGCATCGAGATCAACGCGGCTCGCGCTTCTTCGGGTGTGCTGACCGGTTCGGTAAACGCCAGGCGGACGGGCCGCGGGCCCTCCGTGGTCTTCGCCGACATCTCGAACCCGTACCGATCGACGCCTGTCATGCTGGCGGCGGTGATCTCCGTCGCCTTCGAAAAGGCCTTGCAGTAGAGCACCATCGCCTCTGCGTGGTCGGCGTTCATGTGCGCGATCGTGCCGGCAGCCGACGGACCGAGGGGATCCGGCTCGGCGGTCTGCCACTCGGCCTCGCTCACCCACGACATCCGCCCGTAGCCCCCGATGTACCGGACCGAAGCCACTTGGAGCCTCCAGAACGCGAAGTCGCGGAAGTCGGCATAGTACAAAGCGTTCGGATGGGAAGTCAGGAAGGCGGCACGAGCGCTGCCCCTGTCCCTCTCGACGCGGGTGCACAGACCGAGCATCGTGACACGGCCGTTGGCGAGGGGGTCTATCGAGCCGCCCTCGGCCACCAGCAGGGATGCGCGAGAATCCCTCTCCAGGTTCTTGGTGTGCTCGGCGAGTCTACTGATGAGGAAGACCGGGTTTCCGTTCTCGAAGGCAACGGTCACGAACGAGCCGTAGGGGTAGCCGGCCGGCTCCAGCGCAAGGGTACACAGGGTCCCGGTCGAGATCCGCGCGACCAGCGTCCGCGCGCGCTCAGCGTGCGTGGGAGTCGGAATATTCACGTCGTACAGCGGCTCCGGAGCGTCGCCTGACGGCCGGGCGTGTGCGTCTTCGCTCATGGTTCTCCCTGAGGTGCGGTGCGAGCCGTCAGCAGCGGCACACCGCCGACATCCACTACTTCCAGCCAGTCGATCTGCGCGTGAACCGCGCGGGCAGCGCCGGCTTGACGTCAGGCGCAGGTTCCGGTTCCGGCTCTCCAGACGCGGCGCTGATCTCCCGTTCGAGTTCCGCTTCGTCGGGCAAACCTGCGAGCTGGTCCGCGACCATCAGGGAGTGTTGCGACGGGATCTCGAATCTCTTCCCGCAGGCCTTGCACGTGACCTGGTCATCGAGACGGAGCAGATAGTTGCGTGCTTTTGCGAACTTGGCCCGGTCCTCCTCGCTCGCTCCAGCCGGCAGCCTGTCTTTCTTCGATCTGCGGATCCACCGAATGCCGTATTCGGCAGTCCGGCGACACCTGAGGCACTGATACCGTCCGGGTCGGGTTTCCGGTTTCTCCGTGAACATGTCGCGTTCGTCAAGGGCCATTCAGCTATGGTAGCAACGAACGGCGACGCTGGGGTTCGCGACCGCGGGCGGGCCTCCTCCCCGCATGCCCGCGCCGCCTACGCCGGGGCGCTTCAAGGGCTCGGCGCCTGGCTCGACGGCCGCCCGCTCGACCGGCACCTGGCGGCGTTGTGCGACCGGTACGGTTCGCCCGAAGCGGCGGTGGCCGCGGTTGCCCGGGGCCGGCGTGCCGAGGTGCCGGGGTTGCCCGACCGGCGCGAGTGGCCGGTGTGGATCGCCGCCCAGATGCGTGCGGCGGTCGAGTGCCTCCAGGACGAATCCCCTCATTTTCCTGACGTGCACCCGCGGGTTCGTTCGAGCTTGACTATCGCTCCTTTATGTGGTTATCGTCGGGCGAATCTGGCGCACGCTGGCTGCGGGGGGCAAATCGGCGTGAGGACAGTCGGCAATCCGCGAGGCACAGTCGGTAATCCGCCCTGTTCGAAGGGCCCCCAGAGGGGGACAGCATGGTCGGGAATCCGCTACGTTGCCCAGGTGGTGGGACGCATCAACCGCGTGATCCGGGTCGAGCGGTGGCCTCTACGCAGGTCTGCACCTTGCGATTCTCCGTTTATTAACAGGGTCATTGGTTGCCTGACAGCAGACAGGTGATTGCCGGCCTGATTTCCTCATATTTCGGCATGCTACGAGGTCAGGATACTTATTTCCAGGTTAATATCTACAACCGGTGGCCCTCCTGGGATGTGGCGGTCGTCCTGTTCTGCCTGGGCGGTGCGCTGATCAGCGGTATGGCGTCATGCTCGGCTTCAGGCAGAATCGTCCGGGGCCTCGACCGAATTATGGTCGTGCCGAACGATGCATGACCTTGCTTGCAGGAGTCTTAACGTGAAGCGTTTCTGGATGTTCCTGATCTCGAGTTTGTTCGTTGCGGCGTGTGCTCCCGATTCTCCCCAGCCTTCTGCCGTCGAAACTGTGCCTGCCGGCCCGCCCGCGATTCCCGATCGGGGTCGGGCCGCGCTCGATGAGTTTCTCCGGGCGTCGGTGGCCGATGGGCGCGTTCCCAAGGTCGTGGCGATGGCGGCGAATTCCAATGAGGTCATGTTCCAGGGCGCGTACGGAAAGCAGAGCGTTGCGGACGACATCGACGTCGGCGTCCATTCCATTTTCAACCTTGCATCGATGACCAAGCCGGTGACCTCTGTTGCGACAATGATGCTTGCCGAGGAAGGCGCATTCGATCTGGACGATCCGGTGTCGATGTATCTCCCGGATCTGGCGGGACGCGACGTGGTGACCGATGTTGATGAAGACGCAGGGATCTACCGGACCGAGCCAGCCGATAGCGAGATCACGATCCGTCAGTTGTTGACGCACACCTCGGGCTTGGCCTACAACTTCTCGAACCCCACGATGCAGGCGATGGTCGACATCAGCGGCGAGCCGAACGTAATCAACCTGCCGCTGGTCGCTCATCCCGGCACGGCCTGGAACTATTCCGGGAGCACGGCAGTCCTGGGTAACCTGGTTTCGGAGATCAGCGCCATCCCGCTCGACGAGTTCCTCCACAGTCGAATCTTCGAACCCCTCGCAATGGTCGATACGTTCTATCGCGTTCCCGACGACAAGCGCCGGCGCGTCGTCACGGTGCACCGCACGGTGGATGGCGAGCTTGTAGAAGGCGAAGTGCCGGAAACGGTGCAGTCCGTAGTGCGCGGCGACGGCGGTCTGTACGGGACTGCGCCCGACTACATCCGTCTCTTGCGAATGTTGCTGAATGGCGGCGAGCTTGACGGAACGCGTCTTCTATCGCCGGATTCGGTAGAGACGATGCTCACGAACCAGATAGGCGATATCGTCGTCGAAACGCAAGTCTCGACGAATCCCGCGAGGTCTCTGGATTTTCCGATCGGGGCGGGGGCCGACAAGTGGGGGCTGGGCTTCCAGCTCACCGCATTGACCATGCCCGACATGCGGGCGCCGGACAGCTATAGTTGGGCGGGCATCAACAACACCCACTTTTGGGGCGATCCGGAGCGCGAGATCGTCGCCGTCATCCTGATGCAGCAGCTTCCTTTCTACGGAAAGGACGCTATGGCGGTTTACGAGGGATTTGAGCAGCGTGTAAACAGGAACCTGGTTCCGTAGGGGTCCGCGCACTTTCTGGGAGAAGGCCACGCTGGTCCATGGCGAGTGCCACAGGCGCCGGCTCGCGGACCATCCCGAACGGCTCTCTCGGCACTGATTCGACCTGACACGCCTCGCTGCCCCACGATCCGCACGTCAGTCGCGGTCGCCGTCGCACCCCCGGGCGCACAGCACGCCTCAAGGTGGTGCAGGTCCGGCGGAGAGGGATCGACACGGCCGATCCCGTGCCCTACACTGGCCGGGATGGCGACCGGGACGACCCGTGACGCTCGTCGTGGGGGACTTGCGTCTCAGGCTGCCAGGGCACGAGGGTGTGTGAGTTGAATTGGCCGCTTGTCGGCCCGGGACAATCTGGAGTCGCTGATGTCTGACCGTGGTACGCCCTGCCGGATGATCGCGGCGCTCGCCTCCGCCGTCGCCTGCCTCCTGACCGCCGTGCTCGACGCCGAGGACTGGCCGCAGTGGCGCGGCAGCGACCGGGCCGCCGTGTGGCACGAGACCGGTATCGTCGAGCGCTTTGCCGAAGGCGGGCTCATCGTCAAGTGGCGCACCTCGGTGCGCGCCGGCTTCGCCGGACCGGCCGTCGCCGACGGACGCGTCTTCGTCCTCGATTACCTGGAGACGCCGGGCAGCCGCACGATGGACGGCCACGAGCGGCTCGTGGCGCTCGACGAGGAGACCGGAGCAGTCCTCTGGACGCGGGAATGGCCGGCCACCTACCGCAACATAGTCCCGGTGTTCGCCACCGGCCCCCGGGCCACGCCGACCGTTGACGGCGACCGCGTCTACATCCTCGGGGCGGCCGGCATGCTGTCGTGCTTCGACACCGCCACCGGCGATCCGATCTGGCGGATCGACACCGTGGCCGACTACGGCGTCACCGTGCCGGTCTACGGCGTAGCGCACTCGCCGCTCGTGGAGGGCGAGCTCCTGATCACGCTGCTGGGCGGCGAGCCCGACGCCATGGTCGTGGCGTTCGACAAGGCGACGGGCGCCGAGGCGTGGCGCGCGATCGAAACGAACTCGGAAGCGGGCTATTCCTCGCCGATCGTGACCACCGCCGGGGGCGTGCGGCAGTTGATCGTCTGGCACCCGGCCGGGGTCACGTCGCTCGACCCGGCCACCGGCCGCATCTGGTGGGAACAGGACTTCCCGATCGCGAGCGGGCTGACCATCGGCACGCCGGTCCGCAGCGGGCGCTACCTGCTTATCACGCAGGTGGAGAACGGCGGCCTGATGCTGGCGCTCAACCCCGACCGTCCGGCGGCCCGCCTGGTCTGGACGGGTGCGAACCCCAACCGCACCGACCGCCCGGTGCAGAGATCCATGACGTCGACGCCGATCGTGGTGGGCGACGCGATCTACGGGCTCAACAGTTACGGCGAGCTGCGCGGCGTGGACGCGACGACCGGCGAGCTGCTGTGGTCGAGCGACCGGCTCGTACCCGAGGACCGCTGGGCGAGCTCGCACCTCGTGCAGCACCAGGACCGCTCGTTTATCTCCGTCGAGACCGGCGAGCTGGTCATCGCCCGCTTCTCGCCGGCCGGCTACGAGGAGGTCGACCGGACGCACCTGCTGACGCCCACCACCCGTACCCGCGGCGGCGGCTCCGGTCGCTGGAGACACGTCGATCGCGCGGTGCTGTGGGCGCACCCGGCGTACGCGAACCGCCACGTGATCGCGCGCAACGACGCCGAGGTCGTGCGGGTCTCACTGGCAGCCGCGGACTACGAGTAGAGCCAGAGCTGGAACGTCGCGAGCGGACTGACCGCGGCGCCTGCCCCGCCGCGAACAATCAGCGACGTACGCCCTGCTCGCTCCCGGTGCCGGCACCGGGTCGGCCGGCGGGAGGTGACGGCTCGACGACCGACGGCGCGCGAACCGCGATGCCAGTCTGCCGCGCGCCGGGCAAGTACAGTAGGCTGAAACGAGCCAGAACCATGTGACACGCGGCGGATGGCGGCGTCCCGACCGTACCGGCGCCGGCATCCACAGCCATTTGCGTGCCGGGAGTCCCTTCGCCGCGGCTCCGACGCCCCGGAGAGGCACCATGATGCAGCATCCAACCCCGCTTTCCGCCCGGCCGGCCGCCGGCCGTATCGCCGCCCTCGCCGCCGCGATGCTGGTCGTCCTGCCCCTGACCGCGCTCGCGCAGGAGCCGACCAACCTGGACATCTACTGGATCGACGTCGAGGGCGGCGCGGCGACCCTCGTGGTCACGCCCGCCCGGGAGTCGGTGCTGATGGACACCGGCTGGTCGCGGACCGACGCCCGCGACGCGCTGCGCATCCAGGCGGCCATGAACGACGCGGGTATCGACCGCATCGACTACCTGCTGATCTCGCACTTCCACGGCGACCACGTCGGCGGCCTGCCGGCCCTCGCCGAGCAGATCCCCATCGGCCGGATCGTCGACCACGGCGACAGCGTCGAGCTGGGCAGCGCGCGCGGCGAGGCTCTGTGGGACGAGTACATCGGCTTCGCCGCCGACCGGCGCCGCTCGGTCGTTCCCGGCGACAAGCTGCCGCTCGAGCGCCTCGAGCTGACGTTCGTGGCGTCGCACCGGGAGCTCGTCGACACCCTGGAGCCGCAGATGCCGAGCCCCCTCTGCGAGAGCGTCGAGCCCCCCGAACCCGACATGGGCGAGAACGGCCACAGTCTGGGCTATCTGCTGTCCCTCGGGGCGTTCCAGTTCCTCAATCTCGGCGATCTGACTCCCGACCGCGAGCACGCGCTGGCGTGCCCCGAGAACCGGCTGGGGGTCGTCGACCTGTGGCGGTCCCCCACCACGGGGGCTACGGGGCCATCCGTCCCGAGCTCGCGCGGGTGCTCCAGCCCACGGTGGCGGTCGTCAACAACGGTCCCCGCAAGGGGGGGACGCCGGAGTCGCTGGCCGTAATCCAGGGCACGGCGGAGGTCGGCGACGTCTGGCAGTCGCACCGAACACTGACCGACGACGCCGCCAACAACACCGAGGAGGCGCTGATCGCCAACCTGACGGAGGAGGACGACTGCGAGGGGCACTGGATCAAGGCGACGGTGGCGCCCGACGGCCGCAGCTGGTCGATGACCAACGGCCGGACCGGCTCCAGCCGGACCTATCAGTCCCGGTAACCGCCTCGAATCCTGGCGGAAACCAGGAGCGAGCGAGCGTCGCGGCTCGTGTCGACGAGGCATGGCCAGGTTCGTTGAAGCAAACGCAGGAGCACGACGATGAGAGCTGTACCGATCTCGATGGTGTTCATCCTTGTTGTCTTGACGTCCGGAGCGGCGCTGGAGGCCCAGGTTCTCGACCGCATCTACGTCGACCAGTACATGCCGCTGCGGTCCGAGCTGATGATGGCCGACGCGGACGGGAGCAACCCCCGCAAGCTCGTACCCGGCACGGAGATCGACTACAACGCGTCGTTCTCTTACGACGGCGAGTGGGTCGTCTTCACCTCGGACCGGAGCGGGTCGGCCGATATCTTCCGGGTACGCCTGGATGGACGCGACCTCGAGCGCCTGACCGACTCCCCTGCCTTCGACGACCAGGCGGCGCTGTCGCCGGACAATCGCTCGCTGGCCTTCGTCTCGTCCCGCGGCGGCTCCACCGATATCTACATCATGGACCTCGCAAGCCGCGAGATCCGCAACCTCACGAATGCGCCGGGCGGCGACTTCCGTCCGAGCTGGTCTCCGGACGGACGGACGATTGCCTTCAGCTCCGACCGTGACACCGGGTTTCCCCACCAGGACTATCCCGGTCCTGCCGGCAAATGGGAGCACGTGCAGGCGGCCGGCGTCTACGTGATCGACGTCGACGGCACGGGCCTGCGCAAGCTCACGACGGACCCGGAGATGCTGGCGGGATCGCCGAAATGGTCGGCGGACGGCAGCACGATCGTGTTCTACGAGATGCTCGTGCGGGCCACCGTGAGCGCGCACTTCGGCGGAGGCTCGTCGAGCATCGTCTCGGTCGACGTGGCCACCGGCGAGCGTACGGTCCACGCCTCGGGTCCCGGGCTCAAGGTGTCGCCGCAGTTCATCGGGCCCGATCGCATCGCCTATCTGATCAAGACCAGGAGCAGCGGGACCCTCGCGTTCACGAGCGGCGCAGAGAGCGCGCCCGAAGACCGCGCCAATCCCTCCTGGTCACGGGACGGCGAACGCGTCGTCTATCACGCCGGCCAACTGGAGACGATGCACCATTACTCCAACACCCCGGGCCGGCGGTTGGTAGGCACCGTGGCGAAGCCCGGCTTCGAGCTCGTGCACGCGAGCGGCTGGCCGGCCGTGTCGCCCGACGGCCGCACCCTCGTCGTGAGCGAGCGCACGCCGAGCGCCGACCGGATGGCGTTGGTCCTGTGGGATGTCGACGGGACCAACCCGCGGCGGGTGTACCAGGATGACGTGACCGTGATGGGCCTGGAATGGTCGCCGGACGGGCGGTGGCTGACGTTCGGCGCGGGTGCCTTCTTCCTCGGTCGCAGCCGCCAACCCGCCGAGATCATGCTCATGAAGGCGGACGGATCCGAGGCACGTGCGGTCACTTCGGGGCCGGGCAATGCCGGGTTCCCGAGCTGGTCGCCCGACGGGACGGAGATCGTGTATCGCTATTGGACCGGGAACGAGCGCGGAGAGGGGCTGCGCATCGTCGACGTCGCCACCGGCAAGTCCCGCGTCCTGACCACGGAATACGACACCCTGCCGTTCTGGTCGCCCCGGGGCGACGTGATCATGTTCACCCGCTACGCCCCCGACGACCGCTTTCCCTACGACGAGTTCGACATCTACACCATCCGGCCGGACGGCACGGACCTGACGCGGCTGACCGATGCGGAAGGGAACGACGCACATTCCCTGTGGTCGCCCGACGGCAACTTCATCCTCTTCAGCAGCTCGCGTTTCGGCTACAAGGACGAGTCGCCGCTCGTCCTCAACCAGCCGCAGCCGTATGCCGAGCTGTTCATCATGAACGCCGACGGTTCCAACCAGCGGCCTCTGACCGACAACCAGTACGAAGAAGGCACGCCGGCGTGGCTCCCCGCGGACCTGTTGAAGCAGGAGTGAGCCGGATCCGCCTGCGGGACGTGGACGCGCAGGATTGACTGCCACGCTTCGTTCCCGGAGACTGGAGGGGATGTATGAAGCTGCTTCTCGCGGTGCTCATGCTGTTCGCGGGCACGATGCCCGCGGCCGCCCAATGGCTGGATCGTCCCTGGCCGGGCATCCCGCGCACGGCTGACGGGAAGCCGAACCTCACCGCGCCGGCGCCGCGTGGCCCCGATGGTCAGCCGGATTTGACCGGCGTGTGGAACGGGCCGCCTCCCGTCGCCCGTCCCGATCCCGCCACCTTGCAGCCGTGGGTCACCGACCTCGCCCGTCGGCGTCAGCAGGAGTACTACAAGATGCGCCCCTTTTTCCAGTGTCTGCCGAGCGGGCCCGAGACCGAGCGGGCCGGCGGCTGGAAACGCTTCCTCCACACGCCGACCGCCGTCGCGATCCTGAACGATGACCTCACCTATCGCGTGATCCACATGGACGGCCGCGAGCTGGAAGCCGACCCTGCGCCAAGCTGGATGGGTTACTCGGTGGGGCGCTGGGACGGCGACACGCTGGTCGTCGACAGTGCCGGGTTCAACGACAAGACGTGGGTGGGTCGCTACGGGGTCTCGCACACGGAGGCGCTGCGGATCACAGAGCGCTACCGGCGTCCCGACTTCGGCCACCTGCAGGTGGAGGTCACCTTCACCGATCTCGGTGCGTTCGCGAAGCCGTGGGGCTTTACGGTGAACATGGTACTGGCGGCCGATACGGACATGCTCGAGGCGGTCTGCGAACGGAGCAGCGAAGACTGGACGGGCAGCCTCTCGGACGCCGCCAATCGGGCAGTATCCGTGCCGCCCGACGTGCTGGCACGATACGTCGGCGTCTACAGCGGGATATACGGGGGAAACGAGCGGACGTACGAGGTGTCGCTCTCCGGCGGCCAATTGATCGCCACCCTTGTCGGCGCCTACGACGCGGTGGGCCTCGGTGCCGCGGGCCTCGACCAGGGCGTGCCGCGGACGCTGGTGCCGCAATCCCAGACGCTGTTCGAAGGCCTGGGACTCGGTTACCGGTTCATTGTCAACGACGAAGGCGTGGCGACAGACCTCATGGTGATTCACGTCTCTGGCGACTATAGATACTCGCGGCAGCGGTGACCCCTGTCGCGCCGCCGCTCTCTTGCTGGCAACCTGATCCCCTTCGTGATGCTCACGACGTGTCTTGTCGTACCGTGACTGTTGTCGAGCACGTCGATGGCCCCGAGCGACGCAACCGTATCGGCAAGGTTCTTCTGGGCTGCGGATTACGGCCGCGAAGGCCGCCGTGAAGCCACCGGACGTGATCACCTGACCCCGGGAGGTTCGTCGAGAGCGACGGGCATCAAACCCGTGGACTGAACGACCGTGGCGGCCGCATCGGAAGAGAGAAACTCGACGAGCTTCCGGGCCGCTTCGGGATTTTCGATGTGCTCCGTCATGACGACGAGCACCGTCGCCACTTGTTGCAGCTCATCGGGTAACAGACCGGCCAACTCCGCGCCCTCGATCGGCAGGATCTCGCTCATCGCCTGAAAGCCGATCTCGGCCTCCCCACGTGCCACGACACTCGCGACCCGCTCGGTCACGACGCGTGTCGTCTTTGGCTGAATCTCTTCCCAGATCCCGAGCTCGCGCCATGCCACGGTCGACAGACACGTGCCGCTGACGCTTGCCGAATAGGCGATGGACTCCGCGGCCCGCAAGGTCTCGATGAACGCTTCGACGGTGCTGATATCCGGCTTCGGCGCGCCCGCCCGCACAGCCATGCCGGTGACGGAGCGCGCCAGGTCGACGCGGGTCGCGGTCCGCAGATGCCCGGTGGCAGCCAGGTCATCGAATGCCCTGCCGTTGAAGATCAGTAGATCCGCCGTCTCACCGCGCTCCAGCCGAACCGGGATGGATTCCGGTCCCCCGCCCATGGAGGAACCGTATTCGGTGATCACCTCGATTCCGGTGGCCTGCGCGAACATCGGCCCGAGGATGTTGAAGGCCGCCGTGAAACCGCCCGAGGTGATCACCTTGACTTGCTGGGTCTCCCTCGTTGTCGCGGTGCGCGCGACCGAGTCCTGCGCGGGGCTCGGGTACGCGACGACCAGGAGCACCGCCAGGGAGAACAAAACGGACACGGATGACTGTTTCATGGCGTGCTGGGCTTACTGCCCGTTGCCGAGGGGTCCGATGTGCTGGTTCTGGTCCGCGAACTCGAGGTGGATAGAGACGCGAGGTGCGTTGCCGACGTTCGCCGTCGTGTGCCCTTGGCCTGTCAGATCGTCGATGTATTCGACCGACCCTGCGGGCAAATCGACTTTGCCTTCCGCCACCTCGAGCTGTCCGCCACTCGTCAGATTGATGATGTATCGGCGCCCTGGAGCCACATGGTAGTCGCTGAAGCTCCCCGGCGGTGACACACGCACCCTCATGCCGGTGACCTCCTCCATCACCGACTCCGCGTTCAGCGCGATGTTTTCGACATGCGACTGTCCATCGGTGCCTGTATAGATCCGCTGCATCAGGAACGGAGCGTCTGACGCCTGAGCCTCCACCACACCGTGACCGCCCTTGACCGCCCACCCAAGACCGAACCCGACCACCAAGGCTCCGGCCACGAATAACCTCGTCCTCGTCATGGACCTCATCTGGACTTCCTCCCGCTGACGACCGAGTAACAGGCACGGCGAATCCGCGTGCCGACACATCCTCGTCACGCTCGCGTTTCGCGAATAATCGAACTCTAGATGCCAACAGCAAGCCTGTCAAACGGTGTTCGAGGCCGCCAGCACTTGGGAGTCGACGGACCGCTGTCTCGGAGGCCTCTCCGGCGAACTCCTGCAGCCGGAGCTCGTCGATGCGCTCGATAACGCCGGTGCGGCGCGGATGGCGCGCGACCTGCGGCCGTGGTCCCGCCAGCTCGAGGCTTGGACCGCCGCGCGGGAAGGCCTGTCCTGCCTCGTCAGTTCCGGCACCGGTTCCGGCAAGACGGAGTGCCTCATGCTGCCGATGCTGGACGCGCTGTTGCGCGATCCCGCGGCGGGTCTCCTGACCGGCGTGCGCGCCACGTGGTCTATCCCCTGAACGCGCTGATAGGGGATGTCCCGGACGCTGTTGAACTTGAGCTGATGTGAAGCGGGTGGCGGCTCCTGCCCCTGTCCTGTGGTAGGACAGGGGGATGCAATCAGAAAAGGAGACTGCCACCCATGGCGAAGCATGACAGGCGGAAGACGTCCGGCCAACCCCCCAGCTCGCGACCCGTCACGATCCAGGTGCCGCTGCCGGTGCTCGGCGTGGTCAACGGTGTCCGGGAAGCGTTCCATGGCTTTTGCATCGCGACCGGGCTGCAGGTCCTGGAGGCGATGATGGAGGCGGACCGGGAAGTCCTGTGTGGTGCGAAGGGGCGCCATCAGGTCGAGCGGCCCGCGTGGCGCGGAGGGAGTGTCGACAGCCAGGTGACACTCGGCGGGCGGCAGGTCGAGCTGCCGCGGCTCCGCGTGCGGAGCTCGGATGGCGAAGTCCCGCTGGCGAGCTTCCAATGGGCGGCGGCCACCGACCCGCTGGACGAGCACACGCTGGCCGCGGTCGCCGCCGGGGTGTCGACGCGCCGGTACGCGGGCACGCTGGACCCGGTACCGGCCGACGTGACCGAGCGGGCGACGTCGAGCAGTGCCGTGTCGCGGCGGTTCGTGGCGCTGTCGACAAAGCGCCTCCAGGCGTTTCTCAGCCGGCCGTTGGGCGAGTTGGACCTGCGGGCGGTCTGCATCGACGGCAAGGTCTTCCGGGACCACTGCATGGTGATCGCGTTGGGGATCGACACGCAGGGCCGGAAACACGTGCTGGGCCTGCGCGAAGGCGCCACCGAGACGGCTGCCGTCACCACCGGCCTGCTCAGCGACCTGGTGACGCGCGGATTGCCGACGGACCGGACGTTGCTGTTTGTCATCGACGGCGCTACGGGGCTGCGCCGGGCCATCACCGACGTCTTCGGTTCTCGCGGCGTGGTGCAACGCTGCCAAGTCCATAAGTGGAGGAACGTCATCGGCCATCTGCCCGAGCGGCTGCACGCCTCTGTCGGCAAGGCGTTGCGGGATGCGTGGAACCTCGATTCGGCAGACCGTGCGGCGCGGGTGCTCAAGCGGCTGGCCGGGTCGCTGGAGCACGACCACCCCGGCGCGGCGGCGTCCATCCGGGAGGGACTGGACGAGACGCTGACCGTGCAGCGCCTCGGTCTGACGGGGGCGCTGCAGCGTACGCTGCGGACGACGAACATCATCGAGAACCTGAACGGCAGCGTCGAGCACTACTCGCGCAACGTCAAGCGCTGGCGTGGTGGCCAGATGATTCAACGCTGGGTGGCGAGCGCGCTGGTGGAGGCGGAGAAGCACTTCCGGCGGGTCCGGGGCTACCGCGATCTGCAGCACCTGGTCGGTGCCCTGGACGCGCTGGCTCCGCCCGACGGCGTGGTTGCTGACGTGGCGTAACATAGATGACTTCGTAGAGGAGACCGGGAGTTCGCCACCCGAAGTTCAACAACGAACGGGACAACCCCCGCTGATAGAGAGCCAGCGGGAGCGTCTCGCAGCCTGGACGGCGCCGCTAACAGCCCGTGGAAGAAGTCTGTTCGGTGAGCCCCGCTGTTCAGGCAGCTTGGCGATGAGCGATTGAGCCGACGAGCGCTGTCGGTGTCCATTTGAACTCCCAGGCGCGCGTCAGACGCCCCCAGCGGTCGATCAAACGTCCGATGATGACTGTGTCCCCCGTGGCTTTTCGGGCGCGCCAAGTCTGGAACCAGAGGTCGAGGACATAGTGCAGGTAGACGTTGGCGAGGGTGGGAGAAACCACCGCGCCTTGCGGGGTCCCCTGCAGGTCATCCGTCCACTCGGCGCCTTCCATGACGCCAACGTCAGCCACTTGGTAATCAGCCGCAGTACCCGTTGGTCCCCGATTCGGTGCTCAAGAAACCGCAGAAGGTGGTCCCGTGAGAGCTCGTCGAAGAACGCCCGGATGTCGGCGTCGATTATCCAGTTGACCTTGCGCCGTTCTATCCCCATGCTGACCGACGACATCAACCTCAATGAAACGGGGGTAGGACTTGGACTTGGGGTTGCGGACCGCGCTGATCGTCGATGCCGGCATCGGCGGCCTGTCGGCCGCCATATCCCTGCGGAAAGCGGGCTGGAACGTCCGCGTCTTCGAGCGTGCCGCCTCGGTGCGGGAGCTCGGCTTCGCACTGCTCGTCGCCCCGAACGCGATGGCTGCGCTGCGGGAGCTGGGCGTCGCGGACGTGGTGCAGGCTCGCGGGGTCGCGCCGACGCGGGGCGAGGCGCGCCGGATGGACGGCACCGTCCTGAAGCGTGCGGACTTTCCCCCGCCGGAGGTGATGGGCGGCCCGACCATAGTCGCTCTGCGCTGGGCGCTCTCGCTGGCGGAAGAGCTGGTGCCGGCCGGCATGCGGGATGATCCGGCGGCGATTCTGAGACACATGTCGCCGCGGTTCGACGAGACGTTCAGAGCGGTGACGGCAGGTACCACCGACATGCGCGTCGACGAGCTCTTCGACCGCGACCCGCTGCCGTTCTGGGGCACGGGCGTCGTGACGCTGCTCGGGGACGCGGCCCACCCCGTGCTGCCGCACACCGGCCAGGGCGCGGCGCAGGCGATGGTGGACGCGGTGCCGCTCGGACAGGCGCTTGCCAAGAACGAGAACGTCGAGAACCCTGCGCCCCCGGCAGCTTAGGACAGTGATCGATACAAAGTTGTCAACTTCATCGGGGTAACAGTTTGTAATTCCATTCCCCGTGAAACGCATCGGGGACCAGCGCGAGTGCGTCCATCTGTTCCTTGGTCACCGTAACGCCCGTCGGATACTCCCCGGCGTCGAGTTCGGCCCGGACCCGGAGCCCGGTGGCTGTCCGGACGTTCCCGATGCGGTCGACGATGGTCTCGTACGTCGTCAGCGGGGTGCCGCGCCAGTTCGCCGTGATGTGACAGAAGAGCCGGTGCTCGATCTTGTTCCACTTGCTGGTGCCGGGTGGAAAATGACTCACCTCGATGGTCAGTCCGGTCTCGTCGGCCAACTGTTGAAGCTCATGCTTCCAGGCGCGCAACCGATACCCGTTGCTCCCGCCCGCATCGGCCGTGATGAACAGGGTCGTGGCCTCGGGGTAGGCGCCTCATGCATCCCCTCATTTCGCAGCATCAGATCACGCCGAAAACCTCCCGATACACCCGCTGTTCCATGAGCATGCTTCCGAACGTCTCCATCAACGGACGAATCCGATCCTCGGGCCAATTGGGGAGATGGTGGTACAGCATCAGCCCCTGCCGAAACAACGAATGCGTCCGCCGCTTCACCGTGTTCGCCTTCAACCAGCGGTCATAACCGATGCGCTCGCCCGCTGCACCCAGCAACGACAGCACGGCGATCGCCAACGCACTGATCAACAACAGGCGGTCCCGCCGGTCCGGGCGCGAAACATGCATCGACGAGAGTCCCATCCCGAAGCGCATGTCCTTGATGTCCCGAAAGCCCGCCTCAATCCCCCAGCGCTTGCCGTAGTACCGAATCAGGACCTGCGTCGGGACTGTTGCTTCGCTGGCCACCAGGCACCACGGTTCGTCCATCTTCGGATCCTGTACGCACACGACCACGCCGACCGGCAGCTCGTACGTGTCGGTCACCCGAGCACCCACCAACCGCCGCGCACGCCCCCCGGCGCCGACCCACGCGGCGGCCGTTCGCCGCTCGCCCCCCGCACTCGTCACGTAGATGTCTCCACGCAACCGAATCACGTATTCGAAGGCCAGCTCCGTCGTCAACGCGTAGAACAGCTTGCAGTCCCCAAAGCCCCGGTCCGCCACGACGGTGACTTTCACCCCGGCCGGCAGCACCTCCCGCAACCGGCACAGTAGCTCGTACTCATAGCGCCGCTGATTACCCTTCAGCGTCGAGGACGCCACCGTCTTCCACAGAAGGGGCGTTGCGCGCCCATGGCCAGTCACCATCGACAGCACGATCGTGTCCTGCCCGTCGGCCGCGAAGCTGGTCCAATCCAGCGCAACGATCACCTCCGTGCGGGCGCCGACGATGAACGGCGTCCAGTATGCGAAAAAGGTCCAGACGTCGACGCCTCGATTGCTCAGGAGCCGATCCACCTGCTTCACACCATGCTTGGTCAACGTACCCAGGGCCTGGGCCAAGCCGCGCCCCACTGCATGGATTGCCAGCGAAGCGCTCGTCAGCACGCCAAGGGTGGCGTTGGCCAACGACAGCACCCGTTTGGCATGCAGGTCGCCTTCATACAAGGTGGCGATGAAGTTCAGGATGTCATTTCTCCGGAGCGATTGCCCGGATGAGGCCGGCAGGTCTTGATGTAGATGCATGTAATCATATTCTAATTCAAAGTACGCCGCCTTGCAAACTCTTCTAATGCGAGACGTCTATTCAAGAAGGGTTCCTTCTTATTGATTTAATATGGAAAAATGAGGGGATCTCTGAGGGTAGGCGCCGCAACCCATCTGATGCCACCAGTGTCGAATCGACGCCACCGCGAACGCCGGTGTGTCGTGGTCCCAGCCCACGCTCACCCAGGCTTCGTTGCGCGCCATGTCGTAGACGCCGTACGGAATCGCCTTGCCCTCGGCGTCAGTCGGGAAATCATGCACCAGCACCGCCGGCGGCGTGCCCTTCGGCTGCCATTCGCGCCCGCCGTTCTTGAAGTTCCCGACCAGCTCTTTCTTCTTCGTGTCGACCGAGATCACCGGCTGGCCGGCGGTCAGATGCTCGTCCGCGGTCTGGTTGATGTGCTCGAACTGCGCGTTGCGGTCCGGATGCGTGGCGCCTTCCTGCCGCTTGCGCGGCGATTGCAGCCGGTAGCCCAGGCGGTGCAGCAGCCGGCCCACAGTGGTCGAACTCACCCGCCACCCCTGCTCGTTCAGCGCCGCCGCCAGCTTTGCGCGACTCTTGCACGTCCAGCGCAGCGGCGAGGTCGGGTCTCCGCGCGTCAGCGGATCCACCAAGGCTTCGAGCGCGGCCTCGATGCCGGGTTGATCCTGCTGGATGCGAGGCCTTCCGCCTCCAGGGCGTCGGATGCGGTCCGTCGGCGCCTCGTCGCGGGAAATCTCCCGGCGTCCCTTGCGAATCGTCTCCCGAGCCAGACCGGTGGCCGACGAAACCACCGCGTCGCCGCCGTAGCCGATAGCGCGCGACTCGGCCGCCGCCCACCGGCGGCGACTGCGCTCGTCCAACACGGGCTCGACGGCGGCATACTTCGCAACAAGGGTCGCTTCCAGCTCGATGTCTCGCTTCATACCTCCAGTATGACCAGAAAATCGGCAAGTGAAAAACTAGTTTAGGGCAGTGTCCTTAGCCGCGACGGACACCACGCCGCGGTCGCGGTGCGCCGACAGTAAGGTGCAAGTCTCGCAACCCCGCCCTCCTGCCTACGGCCCTCCTACCAGGGAATGCTGTACGGCAGGCGACGGCCGCCCCCGATGGCCAGTGCTGCCAGCCCGCCGATGACGGGAGGCCCGTACCCATTGGTGAGATAGCCGGACGTGAACATGATGCCGCTGGCGAACTGGAAGTTGAGCACCATGGCGAGCGCCACCGTCGCGGTCAAGCCCACCCGGAAACCGGCGATCAGCGCCGTGCCGGCGACGAGTTCCCCCAGCACCACCAGCCGGGCGAACAGCGGCGCGCCCGGAACCGCCACCCATTCGAGGTACCAACGGCTGATCGAGACCGGCTCGAAGGAGAGCCACTGCTCGAGCTCGTACGAGAGATGCGCGCTGTCTGCGAGCCATGCGAGCTTGCCGTACCCCATCAGGACGAGAAACAGTCCCATGATCAGCGACAGGGTCCGTAAGGACACTGCCCTAAACTAGTTTGTCACCTGCCGATTTTCTGGTCATACTGGAGGTATAAAGCGAGACATCGAGCTGGAAGCGACCCTTGTTGCGAAGTATGCCGCCGTCGAGCCCGTGTTGGACGAGCGCAGTCGCCGCCGGTGGGCGGCGGCCGAGTCGCGCGCTATCGGCTACGGCGGCGACGCGGTGGTTTCGTCGGCCACCGGTCTGGCTCGGGAGACGATTCGCAAGGGACGCCGGGAGATTTCCCGCGACGAGGCGCCGACGGACCGCATCCGACGCCCTGGAGGCGGAAGGCCTCGCATCCAGCAGGATCAACCCGGCATCCAGGCCGCGCTCGAAGCCTTGGTGGATCCGCTCACGCGCGGAGACCCGACCTCGCCGCTGCGCTGGACGTGCAAGAGTCGCGCAAAGCTGGCGGCGGCGCTGAACGAGCAGGGGTGGCGGGTGAGTTCGACCACTGTGGGCCGGCTGCTGCACCGCCTGGGCTACCGGCTGCAATCGCCGCGCAAGCGGCAGGAAGGCGCCACGCATCCGGACCGCAACGCGCAGTTCGAGCACATCAACCAGACCGCGGACGCGCATCTGACCGCCGGCCAGCCGGTGATCTCGGTCGACACGAAGAAGAAAGAGCTGGTCGGGAACTTCAAGAACGGCGGGCGGGAATGGCAGCCGAAGGGCACGCCGCCGGCGGTGCTGGTGCATGATTTTCCGACCGACGCCGAGGGCAAGGCGATTCCGTACGGCGTCTACGACATGGCGCGCAACGAAGCCTGGGTGAGCGTGGGCTGGGACCACGACACACCGGCGTTCGCGGTGGCGTCGATTCGACACTGGTGGCATCAGATGGGTTGCGGCGCCTACCCCGAGGCCACGACCCTGTTCATCACGGCCGATGCGGGCGGGAGCAACGGGTATCGGTTGCGCGCCTGGAAGCATGCGCTTCAACAGTTGGCCGACGAGACCGGACTGACCATCGAGGTGAGTCATTTTCCACCCGGCACCAGCAAGTGGAACAAGATCGAGCACCGGCTCTTCTGTCACATCACGGCGAACTGGCGCGGCACCCCGCTGACGACGTACGAGACCATCGTCGACCGCATCGGGAACGTCCGGACAGCCACCGGGCTCCGGGTCCGGGCCGAACTCGACGCCGGGGAGTATCCGACGGGCGTTACGGTGACCAAGGAACAGATGGACGCACTCGCGCTGGTCCCCGATGCGTTTCACGGGGAATGGAATTACAAACTGTTACCCCGATGAAGTTGACAACTTTGTAGTAGAGTCGAGAGGAGGCGCGTTGCCGGTAGGGGGCCGGTGACTTATCCGGTGCTTTCGCAACCGGGCCGCAGGCCGACTCCCGTGGGTACGTTTCCTCCCCCCGCTCTCCGAACCCGGCGTGCCGATTTCCAGCACCGGGCTCTCCAGTGGAATCATGCGGCTCGCACACGGGTTCCCGGTCACGACCAGCGGACGGGTCTTCGCGAGTCCTGGCACTGGGCTCGCACCCGTGCGCTGGCCGGCCGGTGCGTCGTCGGGCCTGTTGACGCCCCGACGACGGCGACCGCTCAGGTCGTCCCCTTCGCTTATGCATGTGATGACATCTGGCATTCCTGCTGATTTCCGGGGTCCTAGGCCGTTGGCCACTCCCGTTAGCCTGCTGCCTTTCGCCATCGCTTCCACCTGAGGTCCCTTCCCTCTGCCGGCATTACCCGGCTTCCTCGGTACCTACGGACCTCTCCGCCACCCTGACCGGCCCGACCTGACCCTCGCGGGTTGTCCGTTGGCGCGTGCCACGCCACCGGCAGGGCTTCCCGTGTTGCGTCCACTCCCCTCTTCCACACGTGCCGTCACCATTACCCCGGCGGAAACGGTCGGTGCTCGCGTCGCTCGCTTCCTGACCGCTGGCAGCCTTCCCCGTGATCGAGGCGGGTCGGCTTCCGTATTAGACGTTTCGAGGCCTGCGCGGTGTTCACGTCGTTACAGCCCGTGTGTTCGCTGAACCGCCCGAGGCGGCCCTTTCTCGTCGGAGTGCTTCAGCCGATGTCGTTGCCTCCATCGTCCGCCCCGACCGCTACCGGCTGGAGCGACAGTTGCCGGGCGGGATTCGCACCCGCTGAGGAATGGCGCCTTTCACGGCGCACTCGATCACTGTCCTAACAGCCTGTGGCGAAAGTCGCGGATCCGGCCTGGCCCCGGCGCGGTCGAGTTTCGTACACTGAACGGCATGGCGATGGGCAAGAGACCGGCGGCGCGCCAGGCGTCGCCGATGTGGGTGGACACGGCGGACCTTCCGACGAACGATGGGCATCCTTACTTCGAGCGGCTGAACCGGGTCCTGGCGGATTCCGGATTCGATGCGTTCGTCGAGGAGTTGTGCGCGGCCTTCTACGCGGACCGGCTGGGACGGCCGAGTCTGCGTCCGGGTCGGTATTTCCGGATGCTGTTCATCGGCTATTTCGAGGGTCTGTCGTCGGAGCGCGGGATTGCGTGGCGGGTGGCGGATTCGCTGAGTCTGCGGTCGTTTCTGGACCTGGAGCTGACCGAGGCGGCGCCGGATCACTCGACGCTGTCGCGCACCCGGCGGCGGATCGACGTAGAGACTCACGAGGCGGTATTCACGTGGATTCTGGAGCGGCTGTCTGCTGCGGGTCTGGTTCGGGGGAAGACGGTCGGCATCGATGCGACGACGCTGGAAGCGAACGCGGCGATGCGGAGCATTGAGCGGCGGGACACGGGCGAATCCCACGAAGCGTTCATTCGGCGGTTGGCGGAAGCGTCGGGTGTGGAGACACCGACGCGGGCGGATCTGGCTCGGTTCGACCGGTCGCGGAAGAACAAGAAGACGTCGAACAAGGAGTGGAAATCGCCGCAGGACCCGGACGCGAAGGTCGCGAAGATGAAGGACGGTCGGACGCACATGGCCCACAAGGCCGAGCACGGGGTCGACATGGACACGGGCGCCATCGTCTCGGTGACGGTGCAGGATGCATCGGACGGCGATACGGCGACGCTGCCGGCGACGCTGATCATGGCGGCCGAGCAGGTGGAGTTGGTGCAGCCGGACGGTCCGGGGGTCGAAGAGGTGGTCGCCGACAAGGGCTACCACAGCGACGAGACGCTGGTGGCGCTCGGCGCGGTAGGGGTTCGGAGTCACGTATCGGAGCCGGAGCGCGGCCGGCGCTGCTGGCAGGACAAGAAGACTGGAGAGACGCCGCCGGAGAAGCGTGCTGCGCAGAAGGCGTTGTATGCGAACCGGCGGCGTGTCCGCGGGCGGCGGGGTCGACGCCTGCAACGCTGCCGGGGCGAGGTGGTGGAGCGTACTTTCGCGCACATGTATGAGACGGGCGGTATGCGCCGGGTGTGGGTGCGCGGTCACGAGAATGTCCGCAAGCGCGTGCTGCTTCAGGCGGCCGCCTGCAACATCGGGCTGCTCCTGCGCAGCCAGACCGGCATCGGTACGCCCCGGAGCCTACAGGGGCGGGCTGTTTCGGCGATTTGCCGCCTGATCGGGCGTTTGATCGACCGCTGGGGGTGTCTGACGCGCGCCTGGGGGTCCAAATGGACACCGGCGACGCTCGCTGGCTCAATCGCTCATCGCCAAGCTGCCTGAACAGCGGAACTCAGCGAACAGACTTCTTCCACGGGCTGCTAAGCCGCCCGCGGGCGAGTGGAGAGTCGTCATGTCTCCTTCCCGCATTTCGGTCTCCGGGCATTCTAAAACCAGGAGCCGGTGGCATGTCGACCGACTCGCACCCAGCCGCGGGCAGCCCTGCGTGGCGCTCGTCCCGTGGTCTTGCGCGGGATCCGTGGCGTGTTGGCGGACGCCGGAGATTGCCGAATTTCCGCCCGTGCCGGGCGGAGCACGCGATGTTCTTCACTCTCTGGTGCGTCGGCCTGGGTTGATCCCCGATCCATCCGGGGTGTCGGCGGTCTCGACGGCGCCTCACGGGTCGCGACGGTCGGGACGGTTATAGATCCAGGGACGGAGACGCCGATCTCTTTCTCTCATCGCCTCCGCGCTCGCGCCGTGCTGAAGCCGTTCAAGCAGCGTGGTGTCCAGGCCCTGAAGCAGACTCGAGCGCCGCATCGAGTCGATCCGGAAGGGAATGGGCGCCATGCCTGGACGCTCGGCCACCTGTCTCGCCAGGTCGACCGTCATGTCGATCTCGGGATTCACGCTGACTCGATCCGTGAGCTCTTCCACCACCTGCTCGTCGAGCGTCACCGGGAGGAGACCGAAGTCGAAGCAATCGTCATGGAACACCGGCCCGAAACTCGGTGCGATGACCACTCGCATCCCGCACTGTCGGAGCCGGATGACCGCGAACGCCTGCTGGCTGCCCTGGCCGAAGTTCCGTCCGGCGAGCAGGATCGAGGCATCCCGATATGGTTCCTGATTGAGGACGAAGTCCGGGTCTTCCGTGCCGTCGGGTCGGTACCGAAAGCCGTGGAACGCATGCTGGCCGGTCCATGACCCGTCGTGTCGATGGGCGTCGAGACGCACGTTGCCCCGATCCGGATGCACGGCGTGAAGGTCCCGAAGCTCCACACCGACCGGGGCGATGAGCTCGCTCTCGAGGTCCGGTTGCCGGAAGGGCGCCGCGATGCCGGTATGCCGCACGAACTGCGATGGGTATCGGGACACGGCAGCAGGTGCCTCAGACTTAGCGGCGGCCGTCACCGGGTTGATAGATCCAGGGGCGTTCTTGCTCGTCCCGTTCCCTCATCGCCCTGGCCGCCGGGAGGTGAGGCTCGATCTCTTCGAGGTCGTGCAGGCCGTTCAGCAGCTTGTTCCGCACTCTGGGGTCGGTCTCGAACGGGATCGGGTCGCGTCCCGGCATCTCGATCAGCTGCCGCTCCAGATCCACCTTCATCCTGACGCCGTGGTGCGACTCGACCCAATCCACGATCTCGTTGAGCGTCTCCCGGGGCAGCTCCACCGTCAACACGCCATACTGCACCGCGTTGGTCAGGAAGATCGGCCCGAAGCTCTCCCCGATGTAGACCCTGACGCCCCAGGCTGCGAACGGCCTGGTGACCCCGGTGACCCGCGAGCTGCCAGTGGCGTAGTTCTTGCCGACGACCATGATCGAGGCGGTCCGGTACGCCTCCTGATGGAAGACGAAGTCTCGCCGCGGGGATCCGTCCGCGTTGTAGCGGATGTTCGCGAACGCCGTGGCGCCCGGGTTGGAGCCGAGGCCGCCGCGGGGCGCGTCCAGACCCGCGGTCAGGTTGGTCAGGGCCGGAGCGATCACGTCGGTGCTCACGTTGTCGAACATGAAGGGCGCCGCCAGGCCCTCGTGCACCACGAAGCGCTGCCCGCCGCGCTGGATGTTCTGCCCCATGGTCCTGGCCCCTTACTACAGGAACGTGCGCACGTCGGCGATGCTGCCGGCGATCGCCGATGCGGCGACGGTCGTCGTGCTCGCCAGGATCGTGTTCGTGTCCCGTCCCTGCCGGCCGATGTAGTTGCGGTTCGAGTTCGAGACGCACCGGTGACCCGGTTCGACATAGTCGCCGTTCGATCCGTAACACTTCGAGCATCCGGATTCACGCCATTCGAAACCCGCATCCTTGAAGATGCGGTCCAGGCCCTCCGCCTCGGCCTGGGCCTTGACCGCGTTCGACCCCGGAACGACCCAGGCCGAGGTGATGGTGGACGCAACCCGGCGGCCCTCGACGATGGCCGCCGCCGCGCGCAGGTCGCTGATCCGGCTCTCGACACAGGAGCCGATGAACACTTCGTCGATCGGCGTCCCCAGGATCGGCTCACCCGGCGTGAGGCGGCTGTACTCGATCGCCTGCCGGTACGTGGCCCGCTTGTTCGCAGGAGCCTGGTCGGGATCCGGAATCCGTTCGCCGATCCCGATCGCGTGCTCGGGGTTGATGCCCCAGGTGACCTGTGGCTCCACCCCGGTCATGTCGATCGTCTCCTCCCGATGGAACACGGCGTCGTCGTCCGTGGGAAGGGTACGCCAGAGCGCCAGCGCCTGGTCCCAGTAGCGCGCCGAGGGGGCGAATTCCCGCCCCGCGAGGTACTCGTAGGTCGAATCGTCGGGACTGACCATGCCCGTCGGGGAGGCCATCTCCACCGCGAGATTGCAGATGGAAAAGCGGGCCTCCTGCGACAGCGCCCGCACGACCGGGCCCGCGTACTCCACTGCATAGCCGGTGCCCGAGTCCGTGCCGAGCCGGGCGATCGTTCGAAGGATGACGTCCTTCGCCCCGATCCCGGGACCGAGCGTGCCCATGATGTGCACGCGCATGGTCCTCGGACGGCGCCGGATGACCGTGCCGGTACGCAGGATGTTGTCCGAGTTCTCTCCGCCCCAGGAGATCAGGCCCATCGCCCCGTGGGTGCAGGTGTGGCTGTCACCCGCACAGAGCACCATGCCCGGCTGGCTCAGCCCGGTCTCGGGGCCGACGACGTGCATGATCCCGAATCGCGGATCGAACTGGCCAAAGGCCTTGGTGAAGCCCAGATCCGTCATCTCCCGGGCGAGCTCTTCGTACGGCTGCCAGTCCCATCCCAGCGACCGGTCGGTGTACCGGTCCGGGGACGTGGAGACGGTATGGTCGGGTACGTTGTAGAAGATGTCGGGATTCCGGAGTTCGACGCCTTCCTGAACCAACCGCATGACCTGGGTGGGACTCCCGCCGATACAGCGGTCCACCTGGAGCAAATCGGTCTCACCGCCGAGGCTCGCGACGACGTGGGCATCCCAGATCTTGTCGAACATGGTCCCGCGACGTTCCTGCGCCTGGAATCGCGCAAACAAGGACCTGGGGTAAGCGGAGACGAGAAGCCCGGCGCCGACCGACGTTCTGATGAAGTCACGTCTGTTCATGGGTGCCCTCCACTCCGAAGCCCGACGGCTTGCGGTCTGGTCTTTCGCCCGCCACCGGCGACCATGATAGCAGTCGGCGCCGGGGAGACAGGGCGTCGCGGAGCGTGGACGCATCGACCGCTTGCGTGGACTGTCGGCGGTTGGCAAACGCCGCTACAATACCGGGCACTTGGGCGTGCCACCTCCGTTTTGGCGCGCTTCCAATGGGTACACCGCCGATCGCCCAGGCGCCGGGTCTGGAGCGGCGCCTGGCGACGGGCCGGGACGCGCGCCTGGTGGTGTCCGGTCATCCTGGATTCGTCGTGACAAGCCCATCGACGCCCGCCAGCCACCCTTCGCAGTTCCCGGGAGGCCCCGGGCCGGTAGAGTTGCGTCTCCGACCCCTCCCGACGGCTGCGGAACGGCCTTCCCGGTCATCCTCGCCGACCGCCGTCGGCCGGCAACCTCCATGCAACGCCCCGTGGGACGCCCGGGCGCTCCGTCCGCCGATAATGCAACGCCCATAGCCGAGCGGCGGGGTAGCGGTTCAGTCCAATCCGGTATGACAAGCGTCGTGTTATTAATCTGGAAATAAGTATCCTGACCTCGTAGCATGCCGAAATATGAGGAAATCAGGCCGGCAATTACCTGTCTGCTGTCAGGCAACCAATGACCCTGTTAATATGACAAGTGACCGTCAGCGGAGAGCGTTTGACTCTGGCGTGGCGGGTGTCGGCGTCGCGGCGAGCTTGACATAGTACGCGAATAGTACGCGTGGTCTTGTGCGGGTCCCCATCACGGGGACCGAGGAGGAGACCATGCCTGAAAAGCTCTCCGTTCGCCCACGAATCTGTCAGCAGATCCGGTCGGGACCGCTGGGCCAATGGATCGACGACTTCGTCGACGTCCTCACGGCCTGTGGGTACGCGACCAGCGTCATACGACGTCACGTCCGAGCCGCGGCGGTCTTCAGTGCGTGGCTCGAGCGGCAGCGGGTCGCGGCAACCGAGATCGATGAGCCGCTCGTCGCCCGCTTCATCAGCGGTTTGCCGCGGTGGGGGTCGCCAAAGCGTCGCCCCAACCGGGTCTCGGAAGTGGCGGGTGGGGTCCGTCTGCTGGCCGCGCATCTAGGGACCCGGGGTGTAGCGGCGCGCCCTGCCCCGGTCGCCGCCCGATGCGAGACCGAGCAGTGGTTGCAGCGCTTCGACGATCACCTCGTGCAAGTGCATGGCCTGGTCGTCGGGACCCGGCGGATGTACCGGCGCTATGCCGCAGCGCTTCTTGCCGAGTGCGCGGGGACACCGACGCCCGATTGGTCCCAGCTCACCGTGCCGACGATCGCGGCGTTCGTGCAGACCCGGGCCAGCCAGCTCTGTCAGTCGTCCTGCCGCAGCCCGGCCAGTGCCACCCGTGCATTTCTACGCTTCCTTACCACCCGCGGTGTGGTTCGCGCCGGCATCGAAGGCGCCGTGCCGGCCATCCGCGAATGGAAGCACGCCAGACTGCCCCGCGCCATCGCCGATGCCGACGTGGCGCGGGTGCTGGCCGCGGTGGACCAGACACGCCCCAACGGCCGTCGTGACCGCGCCATCCTGCTGCTCCTGAGCCGGCTCGGCCTCCGGGCAGCAGAGACCGCAGCCCTCACGGTGAAGGACGTCGACTGGCACAACGGGGCTGTCCGTGTGGCCGGTAAAGGAGGACGGGAGCGAGAGCTGCCATTGCCTGCCGACGTTGGGGCGGCCCTGGTGGCCGCGTTGCGCTCGCGGCCCCCGACCAGTCCACCGGATGTGATCTTCGTAACCGCGCGGCCGCCATATCGGCAGCTCAGCGGTTCGACCGTGTCGGACATCGCCAAGCGAGCGCTGCGTCGCGCCGGCGTCACCGTCCCGCGGCCCGGCGCCCACGTCTTCCGGCACGCCTTCGCGTCCCAGATGGTGCGCCGGGATGTGCCAATGAAGACCGTCGCGGACCTGCTCGGCCATGCCCGCCTGGAGACCACCACCATCTACGCCAAGCTGGACCGCGAGACCCTGGCGACGATCGCCCTGCCGTGGCCGGAGGTGCACGATGACCGGCGAGGCTTGGCGACAGCACTTGCAGACCTACCTCGCGTTGCGCCGCGCCATCGGCTTCACCATGCAACGGGAAGCGCGCCTCCTGCAGGACTTCGTCGAGCATCTCGAACGGCGCGGCGACGACGCCCCGGTCGCGCAGGTTGCCGTCGAGTGGGCCTCGGCGAGCACCGAAAGCCAGCACGCGCGGCGGTTGAGCATCGTGCGCGGGTTTCTCACCATGGTCCGTGCGGCCGACCCCGACGTCGACGTGCCCGGCGCCGGGCTGGTTCGCACGAGCAAACGTCCCACCCCGCGCATCCTTGCGCCCCACGAGGTCCTCGCCCTGATGGAAGCCGCCCGCTCCCTCGGACCACGCGACGCGCTACGTCCTCACACCGTCGCCACCGTGATCGGGCTGCTGGCAAGCTGTGGCCTCCGCGCCGGCGAGGCGATTCACCTCGACATCGATGACGTCGATCTCGTCAGCGCCCTCCCATGCCTGCAGATTCAGCGCACCAAGTTCCGGAAGTCGCGCCTTGTGCCGCTCCATCCCACGACCGCCGCCGCGCTGCAGGCCTACGCCAAGCAACGCCGCGTCCTCGGCTATGGCGGCTTCTGCAGCGCCTTCTTCGTCTCCGAACACGGCGCCAGACTCAACTACCACGTCCTCGCCCGGACGTTCGTGCAGTTGGCCCGCCGGCTCGGCCTGCGCGGGCCGGCCGGCACCCCGGGGGTCAGCCTGCACAAGCTGCGCCACAGCTTCGCCGTGGGCAGGCTCGCCGCCTGGGCGCAGCAAGGAGTCGTAGTCCGCGATCGGCTCCCCGCGCTCGCCGTCTACCTCGGCCACGTGAGTCCACGAAACACCTACTGGTATCTGACGGCGACGCCGCCGGTGCTCGAACCGGCCGCCGCGCGGTTCGAGGCGTTCGTCGACGAGAAGGGAGCGCCATGACTGCCCGTGCCCCGCTCGGCCCATTGCTCCGTGCATTCTTCGCCGACCATCTCGTGCAGCAGAAGGCCGTCAGCCCGCAGACCATCCACGCGTATCGCGACGCCTTCCGCCGGCTGCTCACGTTTCTCGATCAGCACCGTCAGCGGAAACCCGAGGTGCTCACGCTCGACGACCTCGATGCTCCCGTGATCCTGGCCTTCCTCGACTACCTCGAAGTGCATCGCGGCAACAGCGTTCAGTCCCGCAATGCGCGTCTGGCCGCCATACGGTCGTTCGTTCGATTCGCAGCGTTGCGCACGCCGGAGTCCGTCGACCTGACCTCTCGCGTTCTGGCGATTCCCCGCAAACGCGCGCCACGACGACAGGTCCACTACCTGACGCGGCCGGAAATGGACGCACGTACGCTTCGGCGCCGCCACCGTCGTCCAGCTCCTCGGGAAAGGACGCAAGGAGCGGGCCGTTCCCCTGTGGACCCGGACCAGCCGCTGCTTGCGCCAGTGGTTCGACGAAGAGGGTGAGGCCACGCCCGACTATGCGTTCCGCAACGCGCGCGGCGACCGCTTGACGCGACAGGGTGTCAGCCATCTGCTCGACCAGGCCTGCCAGCGGGCTCGCGAGAGATGCCCGAGCCTGGCCGCCAAGCGCGTGTCGCCGCACGTCGTCCGCCACACCACCGCGATGCATCTGCTCCAGGCCGGCGTCGACATGGCGACCATTGCGCTGTGGCTCGGCCACGAGCGGCTCGATACCACCCATCAATACGTCGAGGCCGACCTCCAGCTCAAGGAACGCGCCCTGGCGAAACTCGATCCGCTCGGTCAACGGACGCGGCGCTTCAAGGCGGATAACTCGCTGCTGACCTTCCTGGCGAGCCTCTGATTATGGAAAGCGTCCCACGTCCTCAACCCCGGCCACCACCGGCCTCGCCGCCGCCGCTTGTCATAACGCGACGCTGGTCATACCGGATTGTATGAACAGCTGGTCATACCGGATTGTATGACCAGCTGGTCATACAATCCGTTTTTCAGTCACCGGCGCGGTGACACGCCTTGCCACTGCCGGCCGGTCGCCGCCGCGCCGTCAACCGAAAAACGCTCTGCATTACGGTTACCCGTTGAGGGACCGATTCGCCCCGTAAACACGGGGCTTCTCTCGCCACCGCTCGCGGAAGTCGACTCGCCGCCCTGTGCCTTCGCAGATTCGCCTGACCGGCTTGGTCCGCGGCGCGTTTGCCTCGCCCCCCGGCTTCGGGCGAGAATCCTCGCTCGTGGACGATATTCCGACCCGGATCGTGCTCGAGAACGAGGGGGACCGGCAGTGGTTCCTCCGCGGGGGCTGCCCCGAGTCGGCCATCCGCACGCTCGTCGTCGACGCCGTCGCCGACGTCGCGTCCGGCGCCCTGTTGCTGCCCGAGGAGGTTGTGGCCGCCCTCGGCCTCGGAGACCGCGGCGTCGTCCTCGTCACGCCGGCTGAGGTGTCCGACCCGCCGCCGCCGGTCCGGTCTCACGAGCAGCGGCCGGTCGCCGGTCCGGTTGCCGTCCGCCTCGGGAACCGTTCGATGGTCACCGACTGCGTCGTCGTCCCGCGGGGCACCCAGCCGCGCGTCGGGCATCTGGTGCTCACCCGTCTCGATCTGGACTTCGACTACGACCGCGAAACCGTGGTGCCGCGGTGCCCCGACTATCCACTGCTCCGGATCTAACCGGTCGCGGTGCTCTCGGCTCGATTCGCCTCGACGGACGTGCCTACTCGTTTGCCTCGACCCGCCGCTGCGGGCGAGAATCTTCGCCGTGGACAATATACGCGCTCGGATCGTGCTCGAGAACGAGGGCGATCGCCAGTCCTTCCTCCGCGGCGGCTGCGCCGAATCGGACATCCGCAGCCTCACCATCGAAGTCGTCGCCGACGTCTCGACCGACACGCTGTTGCTGCCCGAGGAGCTCGTCGAGCGCCTGGGGCTCGGGGACTGCGGCGTGGTCATGGTGACGCCCGCGGAAGTCTGGGACCCCCGTTACGACCCGCCGCCGCCCGAGTATCGCGCGCAGCGGCCGGTCGCCGGTCCGGTTGCCGTCCGCCTCGGGAACCGTTCGATGGTCACAGACTGTGTCGTCGCCCCGCGGGGCACCCAGCCGCGCGTCGGGAATCCGGTGCTCCAGCGTCTCGATTTGCACTTCGACTACGACCGGAACACTGTCGTGTCGCGGTATCCGGATTTCCCGCTCCTGCAGATCTGACGGTTGTATCCGGTTCCCGTGTGACCTGCGCTGTCACGCCTCTCCTCGATGATGGGGGCTGCGATGCTCGCCGCCGCCGAAGCGGTGGCGGCGCTCTGGCAGGGCGAGTTCGGCTTCGAGCCCCCGGCCCTGGCTGCTTCCCGCGGCGTCTCCGGCGAGGCGGACCTGGACCGCGCGATGCATCGCGCCGAGGTTCCGGTGCTCGATGTCGATCCGGAGCGCACTTGGCTGTGGTCGGACCTGCACCTGGGCGACCGTGCGGTGCTGTCGGCGTGGAACCGGCCGTTCCGCGATGTCGACGACATGGCGTCGCGGCGCTCCGTACCTTCGGGCTGGGCTCGGAGCCCCGGCCGCCGGAGCGCAGCCGGAAGGAAGGGGGCGCGTGGCGCAACCGGGGAAGGTCCTCGAGCTGCGCGCCGAAGACCTGAGCGGCGTCGGTGCGGTCGGCGTGCCGGCGAGGACGACGTAACCGGAAGGCCAACGGCCCGGCGGCGACGTGGTCTTCGTCGAAGCGACCCGGATGGCCGGCTCCGGGGCGCTGACCCTGACCGGGCAGCAGGGGGCGGTCGTGCGGGAGTCCGTGCGAACCGCGCTCTCGTGGCTGCGGGCCAACGCGTCCTGCCGCGGCAGAACGAGAAGCAGGTCAACGAGGACCTCGGCGACGACCTTCGGTGCGTGGTCGAAGTCCACTACGTCACGCAGGTCGACGACCTGCTGGAACCGGCCGGACCGGTGGCCAGACGGCGGGCGACACCGGGCACGGGGCGCCCGTCCGGGCCAGTGCATGGAGCATGCGTCGGCTGGAGAGCTCAGAGCCGCCGTAAGGGTGCCCCCGCGTCGAGCCGGGTCGCAGTCAAACGGGGTCACGCCGGTCGCCCCGGTAGCGGATGGCGTCGGCAAATCGGAGGAGCGGCGGTTTCTTTGCGAGGAGGATCCAGTGGATGAATGGAACGGATGGTTCAGTTCGTGTTGTTGGTCTGGAGCATGGCGATAAGCGCCCTTGTTCTCTACGGCACGTTGAGCAACGACATCGGCGAGCTGCACGACGAGGTCAACCGGCTTGGCGCCGAGATCCGGTGTCTCGCCGAGCCGAACGAGTGTGACGTCCCGCGACTGCTGTCCGAGATGCAGAGCAGTCGCTGACGGTCCCGGCGGCGCCGGGCAGCGGCGCGAGGACGGCTGCCGGGCCGCCGGCCGCCCGCCGGCCACGCTGCGCGGCGTCCTTGCGCACCGTGCGCCGATCGAGCCGGACCGCCGGTGGTCGAGCACAGGCAGTGCAGGTGTCCGGCAGCGGCGTGGACGGTTTCGTCGGCCACAGAGTCCGGCGCGGCCGCACGTCCCGCTGCGCCCGCACGTGACGAGCATGTCGGTCGCACCGTCAGGGGTGAGGCAGGCAATTCGAGAACGACGATTTCGGGAAGGGGGCAGGCAATGGATATGTACGACATCTTTCCGCTGGTTGGTTTCAACGTTGTGATCGCGATCCTCCTCTACGCGGCCCTGGCCAATGAGATCGGCCAGCTCCGCGAAGACATTCGGCGCTTCGCGAAGCGGAAACGATCCGACCGCCGACGACCACGGTCGGAGCCGGATGTGACGCGATGAGGGATCCTGGACGGGGGCCCGACAACCCGGGCCCATTCTGCACGGGGGGAGGACGAGCTTGAGGTGTGAGGAACGAGATGAGTACGTCGCGGTGAAGACTGGAAGGACATTGAGCCGGGCGGCTCGACCTGCCTCATCCTGCTACCGCAGAGCGAGAGGCCGGTCAACACCGCAACAGCCTGGAAAACCGACACTCGGCGCCTCGGCGGACCCGTCGTTGCACCGGGAGAACCGGCTACCCGGAATGTACCGTGACTCGGATCGGAGAAGAGACGCATGACCGTACCCGATGCGGCCGCCGAACGGCTGCACGCGCTGTACGTCGACGAGTTGCTGCGAACGCTGATGCCACCCGTCCATCCGCTGGTGAACGCGCGGCAGAGAGACCACCAACACCGATACCGCGATCCTGGCCGACTTCCGGCGCCGCTGTGAAGCGGAGTTCCGCAGCGGCATCGATCGGGGTTGGGGGCGTTCCCGGGGGCGAGCCCGGTGCCAGCAGCGTGCCCGTGTTCGAGAACGCCGATGCCGCGGCCGCGATCCTCCACAGCAGGTTGCCGAAGCCGATGCAGTGAGATGACGCCGTAGGCGCCCCGCAACTGCTCGACTATCGACCGGGTCGGCTCTGGGCTGCCGGCAGCAGCCGCTCCGCAACTTCGGCCCCGCCGCTCATCGACATCGTCGGAGTCGCGTCCCGGAGAAACCCCGGGATCGGAGAAACAGACGCTCGTGGCGTTGGACCAAGACGCCCCGAGCCTCACAACTACACCAGACGGATGGTGCCGAACCGCCGCGCCAAGGGCGGCCCGACGCATCCAACGTCCCTGAGGATGTCACGCATGCCGGACGATTCGTTGTCGCATTCCGGGTTCAAGTACCAACACGCGGTCTACCTGCGAGCACGCGACGAGTCCTTCGCCCGCTCGAAAGGCACCTGTCAATTCTGCGGCCAGCAAGACGCCGTCGAGGCGCACCACTGGGCCGTCGATTACCCGCCGGTGTACGAGACGACGGCCAACGACCTGACGGCGCTGTGCGCCGACTGCCACTTCCTTGCAACCACGCTCCGCCGTTTTACGCGCGCCGGCGGCTCGCGGCACCAATTCTGCGCGCTTCTCTCGGAGGCAATAGCACAATGCGACTTGAATTCACCCTTGCCGGCGTCACCGCCATCATCATGCACAACGGCGCGGCCGGACTCGACACGCGAAGCGCTCTCAGCCGCCAGATCGCAGCGATCACGGCGAAGCGAGGCGGCAACCGCACCGTCGTCGACGATGAAGAGCTCTGGAAGCTCGAGTGCCGACGGTCCCTCTATCTCGACCCTGGCGGCAGACCCACATTACCGGAGGCAGCGCTTCGGAGAATGATCGAAAACGGCGCCCGCAAGACCAGGCAGGGCCCGCTGGTACGCGAGGGGTTGATGATCGAGAGCGTGACGTTCCGTTACGACACCGACCGCTACGGCGAGGACGTCGAGAAGCTGATCAAGACCACGCAGTTCGTCGCCCCCGTAGTGGTGACCAAGCGCGTCCTCCGCTGCCGGGCGATGTTCGAATGCCCATGGTCGGTCGTCGGCGTGGCCGATGTCGATCCGGAGCTGGTGGACAAAGACCAGTTGACGGCGTGGCTGGCCACGGGCGGGCGCCGCATCGGACTCGGCGACTGGCGGCCGGAGAAGAGCGGCCACTACGGGAGGTTCGACGTCGAGAAGGTGATCGAGTTGTCGGACGACGCTTGAGGGCAGCGCCCGGCAATCTGAGGGTATCGCGGCGTGGCGTGGCATGGCGGGCCGGGGCCTGGCATGCCTCTTCGACCGAGCCGTACCAGTAGGACTCCCACCCGCTCTCCGGAAGCCCGGCGAACAGCATCAGGTTCAGCGGGTACACCTCGTTGTCGGCGCACCGGCGGAAGTCGTCACGGAACAAGAACGTCGGCTTGCCCCAGGCGATCGCCTGGCCGAGCTCCACCATCACCCCTTCGTTCGGCGGGCAGCCGTTGACTACCGCGAACAGCGCGTCCGCTGTCCGCACGTCTCGCAGGTCCGCCTGTCCAACCCGGTAGGTCCGTCCCGGGGTAGTGGTCAAGTTTGATCCGCATGTCGCCAGCGATGAAGGCGGGCGTCACGGACCGGCTGTGGAGCATCAACTTGACCACTACCGTCCCGTTGAACATGAACGTGCTGCGAGCCATGCGAAGGTCGCCACTGGGAATCGACCTGTACCTGTGGCTGACGCTGACAACCTTTCGGATCCTCCAAAAGAAGAAGAAGTCGCTCAAGCTGTACTGGCGCCAGCTCTACCAGCAGTTCGGCGCCGAGCCTCAGAAGATGACCGATCAACGCGTCGAGTGGTTCCGGAACGACGCGATCCGGGAGCTGAAGAAACTGCACCTGGCGTGGCCCGAGCTCCAGTACCGGGTCGTGTGGGGCTCGAGACGGAAGGGGCGCGAAAAGGAAGGCCACCTGATTCTCGGCGTCACCCCCCCCCCCCCCCCCCCCCCCCCCCCCCCAGATACCGCCCAGAGAAACCGACGGGCGACAGCCCGAACTCCTCGACTGATACCGGCGGAAGAAGAGCGAAGGTCCGCCGGCTCGGGAACACGTCGAACCGAGCCGGAAACCGCCCGGTGAACGCCGGGCGAAAACGTCCACATCTGCCTGTGGATACTGGCGTTCTTGCACGCATAAACACCCATGCCACTCCGGCCCGAGAACGCGCATAAACACCCATGCGACTCCGGCCAAGACCGCGCATAAACACAGCCCCTGCCGGTCCTCGAGGAGTTCCTCAAGCGTCTGGACGTGTCGATCGGCTGGATGTAGTTCGAGTTCCGGAACGCTGGGATCAGCTGGCTCATTCGTGTCTCGCCCGCCGATCACGGCTCCGCGGTCCCCGGTTCGCCGTCGGTCGATCCGGGCACCAGACTTGGCCTCTCGAGCAGGCCTTCGAGCTTGGCCACCCGCTCGCGGAGCTGCCCGGCCTCCTGAGCCGTCTCCTGCGCCCGGGCGCGGATCGCGTCCCGGAGTCCTTCCACCAGGCCCTCGAGCCGGGCCATTTGCTCGCGGATCTGGGCGAGCTGCTCGGCCGTCTCATGCGCATCCATCACAGGGACTCGCTCAACGCCCAGCCGAGGACGCCGCTGAGCACGGCCACCGCGATCCAGGGGATCACGACCTTGGCCATGCGCTCCTCAACGTCGGTCCAGGCCCGGCGCTGCTCGTTGCTCTCCATGACGTCCTCCCCTGGGTCCGATATCGGACCTTCGGTAAACCCGAATCGGGCCAGTGTTTACGGGGGTTCCGCCCCGGATTCGTGTCTACGGCCCCGTCACCGGGTCGGTGAAACCGACTCGATTCGACTTCCCGCTGCTGCTGGCGCCGCCGCTCCGCGTCTCGCGCCGCCCGACCGCGACCAACGCTTGGCGGACGTCGCTAGCTCTACCCTGTACCCACATTATTCGTTCTGAACAACTCCAGCACGCTCCCGCCGTCCAATGCGGTAGCCGATGGTTGCGATGGACATTCGTTCGTAACCGCGCCACATGATCTGGTGTCCGGGGGGCGGGTCGTGCGTTCGGTTCTGGTAGCCGCCGAGGATGGCGAGCAGGAGGACTGCGGCGGCGAGATGGTCAGGGGGGCGGCAGGCCGAGTTCTTCGGCATAGTCGGTCAGGAAACGCAACTCGATGTCGGTGAACAGCAACTGGGCGTCGCACCCCGGCACGTCACGACCGAGCAGGGTCATCACCATCAGGCGCCAGGCGATCACGGTATTGATGGTGACCGCGCGTTGGAGCCGGTCGGCGGTGTGGAACGCGAGATGTTCGACTCGGCATCCGGACTTGAGCACCCGGAACAGGTCTTCGATGCGCCAGCGCCGCAGGTAGTAGCCGATGACCGCGACCGCGGTTTCGGTGCTGTCGACGTCGAGGCTGGTGAGCAGGAACCACTCGACCGCCGGCTCGCCGGGCGGCGGCGCGGTTTCGCGCACATGGACCGTTGACAGCGCCAGCGGTTCGGCGCCGGCGATGGTCGGCGGCGCCACCACTTGGCGATGGCGCACCTCGGCCCGCGCCACCCGCCCGGTGCGCGCCGGGCGGGCCTGCCTGCCGTTCGACTTGCGCCGCGCGCTCAGGCGGTCGATCTCGATCTCGACGTGCCCGTCGGCGGCGCCGGCGCGCATGGCGGCGAACAGCTTCGGGGCGCCCTGGGCGAGACAGCGGTCATGGTGGGCGCGCACCAGCACTTCCACCCGGTTCAGACGGCGCTGCTCGTCGAACACCGCGAAGCAATCCGCCTCCCGGTCCATGACGCTGAGCACTCGGGTCTTGCGGCTCAACGCCGCCGCCGCCCGGTCGATGTCGCGCAGGCCGTCGACCCAGCGCCGCGTCTTGGGGGCCGTCTCCTGCGCCGCCGCCGCCGGCGGCGGCTCGTCCGCCGGGCGCGCCGCGCCGCCCGGCGGCGCCTCGAAACCGCAGCGCAGCACGCCCAGCGGCAGACCCGCGCCATCGACCGCCAGGGTCAGATGCAGATGCAGGCCGAGCGTCTTCGAGGCCGTCTGGTTGCGCCCGATGATGCCCAGCCCCTCGCAGTGCGGGCGCGTCGCAAAATTCAGATCCGTCCCGTCCTGGATGCACAGCACCGTGTCCTCGCCGCGCATCCGCTGCAGCGTGCGCGCCCGGTGGGGCGCGAGAATGTTCCCGGGCGTGACCGCCGACGACACCGGCTGGTCGATGAGCCGGTAGTAGCCCTTCACCGCCGCGCGGTCGTGGGACGCGTTGGCGGTGACCGCCTCTCCGGGCAACGACGCCAGCAGCCCCGCGCTCTTGACCAGACGCGCCGACAACCGCTGATCGCCCAACGGCGCCCCTCCAAACTCGTTCACCGTCCAGGCGCCGCTGTCGAGACCGTCAGCCGGCGCCAGCGCCGGCGCCGCGTCGACCCGCGCCACCCCCAACCGCCGCCGCCAGTGCGGCTCCAACTCATACATATATACCGACTTGACCGGACGAGCCCGCGCGTGGTCGCGGTCCTGGCGCCCGCGACCGGCCGTGTGCCCGACCCACACGAAGTTGGCCGCCTTGAAGCTGGCGCCGTCATGCGCGGGGCCGACGAAGGTCTCCACCAGCCACGGGCGATACCGGTAGCGGGCCTCGAAATCCGCTGGCAAACGCGCCAGCACCTGGCCCAGCACCTGGCTGGCCAGGTTGCGGCATTGCACGCCGGGGCGGATCAGGAACCGGCTCAGGCACAGCACCCGGTGCAGATGGGCTTGGCGTTGCTCATCGCTCCATCCCATCCACGCCTCGCGCGCCCGCAAATGCAACGCCGACGCCGAAAACCCGACCGCGCCGAGCACCCCGTGCGCCGAGACCACCAGATAGCGCACCTGGCAGCCCGCAAAGGTCGTCGTCCCCTGCGGATGCTCGAAGTGCAGCAAGGTATTCCACACCCGGCGCTGCCCGCCTTGCTCTACCCGCTCCAGCGACAACCCCGCGACCGCCTCCACCGTACCCGGCACCGCCGTGGCCGCCGCCACCGGCGCGTCGAAACGCTGCGGAGTGGGCGCGCCCCCGCCACCCCGCGACGCCGGCAACGCAATCCGCCCCGCCTTGTGCAGCGTGTTGAGCGCTTTGAGACAACCCGCGAGTTGGGCCGACCCGCGCGCATCCACAAACCCGAACTCCGCGCACACCCGCCGCCGCCCGGTTGTTCAGCGCCTCCTGCGCCACAATTCGCTCGAGGCGAGCTTGCGACTCAGGCCCACGAAGGGTCTGTAGTATCTGGTTCTGGTGCTCCATGCCGTGACGCTACACGGCGGAAGCTTATTTGTTCAGCCCTGAATGTGGGTGCAGGGTAGCGCTAGCTACGCTAGCTCCGCTAGCTTACCGGTAGACGGAGGCTGATTTGAAACAGTGCTCCCGTCACTACCGTGAAGCCGGCGAGCAACAGAGCATGACCACGCCGACCATCCATTTCAGGATTCGGACGTCGCTGGCGATCTCGCCCATCTCCTCGGCTGCCGCATTCACTTCACGAGGTCTTCCCGTACTAGGGTACGACCAGATTCGCGTGGCTCCGGGCGACATCGCCGCGGTCAAGACCGACGAACGTCCGATGCGGATTCGGCGATCAGAGTCCACGCATCCCATCGAGCCTGCTGGAACGCCCCGGCGGAGGGAACAACCGGTGCACGTCGCGTCACTCCTCCGCCTTGGCCTCACGCCGCGATGCCCAGTACTTCCGCATCCGGTCAGCAACCGCTTGGCGCTGTTCCTCCGTCATCGTGCGCTTCCGCTTGGCGACCACCTTGAGCGCCTTCTTCTTGCCGCGCCCGGCGGGCGCAGGGGCATCCGCCCCTTCTATCGCCTCGATCGCACGCTGTATCGCGACCAGCTGAGTCCTGAGCGATTTCTCCTCATCCTTCAGGGCGTCCAGAATTCCGCTTTTCGACATCGTGATCCTGCTTCCTTGGATGCCACCCGCCACACCGCCGCGCCGGTTCCCGATCCGTACGCACACCCACGGCCGCCGCCCGCGCCGGCGCTCAGCGTCCGGCGGATACGCGTTGCTGCCGGCGCGCAACTCCAGATTCTGTCACAGCCGGGCCCGACTCCTGGAGGTGCTCGACCGCCGCACCCATCTGGGCGGCGGTCCACACCGGCCACTCGCGCCGGTCGGGCAACCCCGGCACACCGGCCCCGGGCAACCGCGGCCGCCGCCGCTTCGGGCGAGCTGACGGCGCCAAGTTGGCCCGGAATTTCCTGGCTCAGGTAGAAGCCGGACGCCAGTTGGGCAGAGGCCGTGCCGGTGATCAGGACCGCGCAGGCGGGTGCGCACCCGGAGAAGAGCGCTCTGGCGATTCGGAACGGTGGCATGTCAGTTCCCATCATCCCTGTGAGGGGCCAAGTCCGCCGTCCACTGTCGACGCCTGTCGACTTCGCCTTCGTCGTGACCGAAACAGCGGCCAGCTTGCCCGACCTGCACGAGCTGCGAGCGGCAGGCCAGCGTGCTGGAGCAGTAGCTTGGCGATTCCGTTCACCATCCCGTGTGCACGACGAACTTGCCTGCCCGCGTCTACGGGCGACGAACGCCCGGGGCGCGGAGCAGCACGGCAGCCGTGCAGGGCCAGTCGACCACTCACGCCGGTTATCCGGGCGGAACGTTACGCTTCGAGGAGCACGGCGTCCTTGAGCTGCTTCGCGATGCGAGCCTTGACCACCTGCTTGGGCGGGATTTCGATGGCTTGCCCGGTTGCTGGGTTGCGACCGGTCCGCGCTTCGCGCTTCTGTAAGACGAGCTTCGCGATGCCGGGCAGCGTGAACTCGCCGCAATCCTGAAGCTGTTGCTCGCACACCCGCTGCAACTCTTCGAAGAACTCCCGCGCGTCGGCGCGCTTGAGGCTGATGTCGACGGCAGCGAAATGCTCGACGAAATGCGCGAACAACTCGGTCTTGCCCATTTTGCGAGCTTCGGCCATCGATGTTTCCCCTTGTTGTGAGCACGCTGAGGCGGCTACCGAGACGACCCCGCGCGCAGTGATTCAGTCAGAAAACCCGACAAAAACGTCGAATCGTAGGCCCTGGGGCTGTCTTGTGTCAATCCGTGCCGGCCGCCGGCGTGTCCGATCAGGTCGGCAGCCCGTCGTGAAGCCCCGCGCTGCACCGAGAGCGAGCGAGACGCTCCCGAACATCCGGCGCGAAGGAGGCATGTCGGACGGCCCCTCCCTTAAATCGGACCTTCTCGGTAGCGCGACGGTGACTATCCTCTGCCGTCCGATCCGGGAGGTTCGTGTCGCGCGGCCTCGTGTGCGCCGCGATCGCCTGGGCGCACACGCATCCGGCGGAGGGTCTGATGAGACGACTCGTCGACGCGTCACGTGTGAGGACCCCTGTGCCTGTCCGTAGCCAGCCCAGGTGGTCTCGTAGAATCCCGACCAGAATTACACACGGAATTGGTCATGACCACGCGTGGGTGTTCATGGATTCCATTGGCAACAAGGCGGTTAATCCCAATTTGGCGGAGTCCGCACCGAACGCTGCGCTTTTCACAAAACCCATTTGCAATAAACAACTTACGGGAACAATGGAATTTCCGTTCCCCATTCCGTTCCCAATTACGAGTTGGACTCAATCACACTCTGCAAGACTGCCTGAGACGACTACCGACAATTGGCGGACGGGGCACGACACAGAGAGATGGCGGCTTGGCGCGTTCGCCGATCGCCAGTTGGCCGCGTTTTCGCCGTGCTGCTCGAGCTTGCCATTTCCAGCCGCTCTGAGGCGCGCCAGGTCCGCGCGGAGTTGGCCGCTATCGTTGGCGCGACGGCGGCCGCCTTGAGCTGTCCCGCGCGCGCAGGGTGGACCCGGCGACCGGCCGCAGTCATGCGGTGGAGCAGGGTCCAACCCCGCTTGCGCGGGTGTGGAGCGGCAGTGGACCGGAACGCTCTAAGGACAGTGATCGAGTGCGCCGTGCAAGGCGCCATTCCTCAGCGGGTGCGAATCCCGCCCGGCAACTGTCGCTCCAGCCGGTAGCGGTCGGGGCGGACGATGGAGGCAACGACATCGGCTGAAGCACTCCGACGAGAAAGGGCCGCCTTGGGCGGTTCAGCGAACACACGGGCTGTAACGACGTGAACACTGCGCAGGCCTCGAAACGTCTAATGCGGAAGCCGACCCGCCTCGATCACGGGGAAGGCTGCCAGCGGTCAGGAAGCGAGCGACGCGAGCACCGACCGTTTCCGCCGGGGTAATGGTGACGGCACGTGTGGAAGAGGGGAGTGGACGCAACACGGGAAGCCCTGCCGGTGGCGTGGCACGCGCCAACGGACAACCCGCGAGGGTCAGGTCGGGCCGGTCAGGGTGTGGCGGAGAGGTCCGTAGGTACCGAGGAAGCCGGGTAATGCCGGCAGAGGGAAGGGACCTCAGGTGGAAGGGATGGCGAACGGCAGCAGGCTAACGGGAGTGGCCAACGGCCTAGGACCCCGGAAAATCAGCAGGAATGCCAGATGTCATCACATGCATAAGCGAAGGGGACGACCTGAGCGGTCGCCGTCGTCGGGGCGTCAACAGGCCCGACGACGCACCGGGGCCGGCTAGCGCACGGGTGCGAGCCCAGTGCCAGGACTCGCGAAGACCCGTCCGCTGGTCGTGACCGGGCACCCGTGTGCGAGCCGCATGATTCCACTGGAGAGCCCGGTGCTGGAAATCGGCACGCCGGGTTCGGAGAGCGGGGGGAGGAAACGTGCCCACGGGAGTCGGCCTGCGGCCCGGTTGCGAAAGCGCCGGATAAGCCACCGGCCCCCTACCGGCAACGCGCCTCCTCTCGACTCTACTATAGATTTGCCAACTCCACCAAGGCGCAGCCTCTCTTTCGCTGCTTGGCACGCCTGGAACGCGGCAAGGTTATTCCCGTCAGTGTCCTAACCCGGGTGGGGTCGATCCCGTGAGTTCGGGGCAATCCGACCGTTCGATCCCTCGAGGACTTCAGCGAAGGGTCCATCCCCGCCCGCGCGGGGATAGAGCGTCACCGAACCTAAAAGGAGGCGGTCGGATGCCGGGGGACCCCGCCCCGTCGGGGACAGAACCGCGGCGACCGCGGTAGCATGGGCTGAATGACGATTGAACAGCGGGTCAACGCCGCGGTGGACGAGATCGTCGCGGCGACCGCGCCGGAGCAGATCGTGCTGTTCGGGTCGGTGGCGAAGGGGACCGCGGGCCCGAAAAGCGACATCGACCTGCTGGTGATCGGCGACCCTGCGCGGCACGCCGACGGGAAGCACACCTGCACACGGACCGGTGACCAGGTCGACGTCTTCGTCACCGATCGCGCCAGTGCGGAGCGGTACCGCTACAGCGCGGCCTATCTGGAGGGGATCGCGCTGACGGAAGGCCGCACCGTCTACGCGAAGGATCCGGAGCGAGCGCTTGCGGCAGGAGAAGCCATGGTCAGACGCACGCTGTACGACCCCGACAAGGCGGTCGAATGGGTCGAGGACGCCCGCGACCGACTCGAGCGCTTCGCGACGGACCAGAAGGACATCCACAAGTGCGAGTCCCTCGTCGATGCCCTGGAGCGCGCGCTCAAGGCGCTGATCGTCGCCGGCGGACAGCGCGTGGCACACCGGCATGGACTCGACAAGCTCTGGACTCAGGCCGAGGCCATCGCCGGCCGGTTGCCCCCGGGAATGACGGAAGCCAAGCTCAAGCACCTGACGAAGTACGCCGGCGAGTTCCTGTACCCGGCGCAGGGCGCTAGACAACTGAATGCGCACAGGGTCTGGGAACAGTTCGAGGCCCCCATCGGCGACGTCGTGGAGTACGCCGAACGACGGGTACCGGAACTGGTGAAAGACACGCTGAGGCGTATCGAATCGGAGGGGAGGAACAATAACGGATAAGCAAACAAGCAGAATGCGACGAGCGGTGTCGGTGCTGCGAGTTGTCATCGTCGTCGGGCTGACGATGGCGTGCGGAGACGACGGGAGGCCGGTGGTGCCGACGTCGCCGACGCCGCAAATCCCACAAGTGGCTGGAACCTACAGGGGTCCGGTCACGATCTCATCGTCGACATTGGGCTCGGTCACAGGGTATGCCGAGATGCAGGTGGTACAGGCAGGAAGCCAAGTGACCCTGACCGGATCGCAGACGATTGCCGGTGATACGGTGCAACTCGCGGCCCTGACGGGAAGCATCAACACGACCGGGTTCTTCACGGTGAGCGCTGGGGGATCACACATCGACGGCGATGTTGAACCAACGTGCGGAAGATGGAACATCACCACCGCGACTCGAACGTTCGTCGGGCGGACTCTGCAGATCGTAGTGAGCGCGATCACGACGTACTGTGGAGTGCTCGACTACTCGGCTACGCTGACACGATGAGATAGCCCGGCACGTGAGACGGTCGAGCCCCGCCGCGTCGCCGTTGCCGGCGCCGAACGACCGGCTAGTGCCTCGAAGCCTCTAGCTAGCTCCCCGCACTCACGGGGGCCTACCGCGGTATGCCATCTTCCGAATGCGCCAGCCACAGGCTACCCCGCACGCACGGGGAGCGACCACGGACACGGCCGCGAGAAAACGCGGAGGGTCAGCGCCGCTCCGCACACTCGGGGATGGAGACGAAGCCAGAACGTCCGCCAACAGCGCAAGCCGATCCAGAGAGCGGCAGCACGGGCCGTAGCCGCAGCATCCCGGCGTCGATATCCGAAAGACACAGACCGTGCCACCGGCCCCGTGTTGACGGGAATGGGCCCACCGACAAGAATCCATTGGGATCAGGATGACCACAAACACCGCCGAAGCGGGAGAGGACCGCGGCACTACGAGCTGCGTTTCGGCAACCTCAAAAGACGGCCGCAGGCCGCGGCGGCCACCACCGACCGAAGAAGGAGCAATGAACCCGATTGCGGCCGAAGTACGGCGACTGGCACGGCGCACCCGCCGCATGACGCTCGACGAGTGGGCGGAATACCGCACCGAGTACAAGCGCAAGACGCATCGGGATGCCGAGCCAGCGTGGCTCGGGCCATCAAGCGCATTCAGCGACCGCGAGGTGACGGCGGCGATGCGGCGGCAGTGGAGATACGAGGTCCCCGAGGCGCAGACCGGGCGCCAGAGCCAAGCCATCACGCACCGGCTGGCACTGGCTGGCGCAGGGTGGAAACGACCGCCGAGGGCCGCCGAATTCTACGACGCCGTGCGGGCGAAGCGACGAACGGCACGCCGGGCGTGCGTGATCGCCGCCTGGCTGCGCGAAGCGACCCTGCTCGAGTGGTGGTACGGCATCTTCGAAGGGGTCTACACATGGCGGCAGCTGGCCGAAGCCGTGCACGTCCAACGGCTAGGGCACTACCTGAACTGCGACCGACTGAACGGGCGGAGCCAGGTATGAACAAGGACAAGGAACTGAAGCTGCACGGAACGCCAAAGGCGCTCTACGACCGCGTGCGCGCCGGACTTGAAGGCGAGACGCAGCGTGCCGGCCTGCCGCTGCACGTCGGCGGCGGCGGCGTGCTCGAAGCGCGCTGGGACCACCGCGAGAGCCTCGACATCGACGTCGTGATCCCGACAGACAATCCGGACGCGGCGCGCAGCGCGCTGGACCGCGCGGCCGAGCAGAGCGGTGGATACCGGGTCCAGGGACCCGGATTCGACCGGATCGAGTTCCCGGACCGGCCGCAGGAAGAGCACGTCGACGTCGGCTTCAGCCAACCGACGCCCGCCAAGGGAGTCGAACACAGCAGCGTCAACGGGCGGCCAGCCGAGGTCCTGACCTCGACACAGATCATGACGGCGAAGCTGACCCACCGCGGACTGAACGCGCCGGTGCGCGACGTCTTCGACGTGGCCGTGTGCGCGCGCATCGAACCGCGCGCTCTGGAGGCGGCCGTCAACGCCCAGGACGCCGAACGCCGGGGCGCAATCACCCGCATGTACGGCGTCATATCAGACGAACTCAAGGACCAAGCAAGCAGGGAACTCCGGAACGTCCGACCGACCTTCGCCGACATCGTCAAGGACCCGGCCGCTGCAGGCCAGAAGGCCATCGCCGACGCCACCTACCAGCGGGTCCAGATCCGATGCAAGGGAAAGACGGCGAGCATAACGACCGAGAGCAGGCTGGGGGAGTGGCAACGGACGTGCGGCTCGACAGCCGAGCTCGGGAAAGTGCTCGAGGAGCGGGGGCTGAAAGGGTTCTTCGAGGCCGAGAGCCAGCCGGTCGGACAATTGCTGGAGAGCGTCCGATCCGGCATGGAGCGCAACGAGACGGTGACGATCGTGGACATGGGAGCGAGGCCAGCAGGGGTGCAGATGGCAGCGCCGACCCCAAGGCCAAGAAGCGCCCAGCAGGCGTTCGACGAGAGCCGGCGGCGCGAGACGCCGCCGCGCAAACGCAATCGGTAACCCGAATCAACGAAGGGGACGCGGGCGGGCGATGATCGCTTGGCCACAGCGAAAGGCAAGCGCCCTGGCGGGAAGACGTGCGACCAGAATGGCCCCGCCGGAAGGAGGTCATCCGCGCACCCCCGCATGCGCGGGGCAGCTGCGCGAGACCAGGGGCGCCAGGGTCCTTACGACCGGGAAATGGTGGACCGAGGACACGGCCTCGAAGGCGAGGTCCGACGGACGACCGTCGACGGAATCGTGGACACCCTGGTGATTCCTGAAGAAGTCGCAAACGAGCTGGGGCTCCGGCGCAGAGGCACGAGGACGGTCGTGTACGCCGACGAACGCCGCGACCAACGGCCGGTCGGGAGAGGAGTGACGATCGAAATCGGGAGCCTTCACCACAGAGAGCGAGTGCATGATCGGACCGGCGGGCAGCGAGGTGCTGATCGGCCAAGTAGTACTGGAGGCGCTGGACCTGATCGCCGATAGCACGAACCGAACAGTCACACCACGGCATCCCGAAGGACCAGTGCTGGCCCTCCGACGAGCGGGGTGAGCAGCGACGACAGACGGCACAGCGGGTTCGCGAGTGGCGGGATCCGGCCCTGGAGCAATCCCCCACGCGGGACGTGCAAACGATGAGCAAGGCGGAGCAAGCGAGGACGCAAAGGACCGCCAGCGAGTGGCGGCAGCGCAAGCTCGCACGCCGCCTGCGGGACGAGAACCCGCGACGCAACCGGACGCTGAAGGCGGCCACAGCGTTCGAGGACGAGAGGACGACCGGGGCGCGGCGCGCCGAGTGCGGCATCGAGCGCCAAGTGGACGAGCTTGGGCGAAACAGCCGGACAGTCGAGCGGCGGATCGCGAGCAGCTGCGCCGGTTGGAGACACGGGCCGAGCGCAGCGGAGTTCTGTGACGCAGTGCGCGCCGAAGGGCCGACACGACGGCAGATGTCTCTGATCGCGATGCGGGTACGCGGGGCGAGCGACGAAGAGCTGCTCCTGGCGTGGGCCGATGAGGTCTACAGCGACCGGATGCTGGTCGCAGCCATCCACGGCCGGAGCGGCCGATGCCAACCCGCAACGCAACGCGGCACTGAACCGCTGGGCGAGAGGACGATGACCGAAGACGATACCGTCGAGGGGCTGCACCGCGTGTCGAGCATCGAGGAAGGCCTGGAGCGTCTCGTCGACGAGGGGCGAGTGGAAGCCCTGTGCATCGAGCGCGAGCGGGACGAGCCGGCCGCGCAGCTCGAAACGGAGCGGTCAGGATGAAGGTCCGACAGCTCCCGTACAGGGACTGCAACTCTCCAGGCATGCTCGAGCCGGACCGCGCCGAGCGCGACGACGAAGGCCCGCTGGAAGACATCGAGCTCGACGACGACACGCCGGCCGCCATCCTCGAGTACGCCCGCGAGCACGGGTACCGGCCGGCCTTCCCCCGGGTGCTGCCGCCCGAGCGCTTCAGCGACGCGCGAGCGACGCCGGACCAGTGCGCGATGGTCAACGCTCGGACGGGTCCGGACGACACCGGCCCGAAGAGCGAGATCATCCGGATGCGGCTGGCCTGCAGCTGCTCGGGTTGGAAGCGGCCGCCGACGAGCGAGGAGTTCTACGCCGCCGTGCGCGCCGAAACGCTGGACGAACGCCAGACGGCCATTCTCTACGCCTGGAGCAACGAGGCGAACGACGTCGAGATTCTGGACGGCTGGACCGAGGATGCCTACACGTTCCGGCAGCTGGCCGCCGCGCTCGAACGGGCCGGGATCGAACGCTGCGCGATCGCCGAGGCGCTGAACCGTCTGAGCATGTGACGATGGACGACCTCACACTGCCGAACCCGGCCCGTGGGTTCTGGCTCGAGACGCGCGACGCCGTGCGAAGGGCGCTGGAGCAACTGGAGCCGGGAATCGACTACCGGATCGGCGGCGGCACGATCCTCGCGGCCGGGTGGAAGCACCGCGGCAGCTTCGACATCGACATCCAGGTCGGCAAGGACACGAAGCTCGAGGAGCTGGAGAGCGGGGCCTACGGCTGGCTGCACGCCGAGATGGAAAGGCTCGGCGCAACAGCCCGGTACAACGCCGACCTGAACATGTACCGCATAAGGCGCGAGGAGGGAAGCGACACCAGCCGGGAAGTGCAGGTATGGGGCCACGAGCTGGAGATCGCAAAGGGCCACACAACGGCGCGCGTCGAGGGGCGCGAGGAGACGGTGCTGTCGACGGCGCAGATCCTCCGCGGAAAGCTGGAGCGCGCGGGACGGCACCCGGCGCGCGACGTCTACGACATCGACAGAGCAGCCGGGATCGAGCCGGTCAGCCTCGAGATCGCCGTCAACACGATGCGGCACGACCTGGTGGCAAAGGCGGCACTGACCTGGAACGTCGCCTACTACGGGAGGATCGGCAACGAAGCGCGCCAACGCTTGGTGGGACTGGCGCCAGGAGAGGAACGACGCCACTACGAGATCGCGAAGACGGGTGCCAAGGCTCTGGTCGACGCGCGCTACGCCTACCTGCGACTGGGCGTCGAAGACGACCGGATCGTCGTCGAGGCGGTGACCCAGGCGAACAAGCACCGCCGGATAACGATGACGGCCAGCGGGGCCGACGAGCAGTTCGAGGCGAAGGGTATCAACGGCCACCTCCGGAACAAGGGGCCCGGCGCAAAGGCGCTACGCGAATACGCCATCGAGCTGTGCCGCAAACGCGCCGGCGACATCCTCGTGTTCGAGGAAACCGGGGACAAAGAGACGCACTGGCGAACGGCCAGCAGCGGCAGGAACCTGACGATCATCGGACCGCAGAGGCCGGGGCGGATCACGGGCCCGGCCGGAGGCTGGGGCCGGCGCCGGGCGAGCTGGGGCCGATAGCGCGACGCCGGCCGCCACGAGCGGCCTTGTAGGGAACCGCGAGAGAAGTAGAGTCGACGCAATGAGCAAGGACACGAAGGCCATCATCGCGACGATCGTGGCGACGGCAGTAGCACTGGCCTGCTGATCAACCGCATCAGCAACGTGGGGAGCGAAGTCCGCGCCGTGGGGGAGGAGCTGAGCGGCCGCACCGACCGGCTCGACGACGACCTGAGCGGCCGCACCGACCGGCGCGACGAGGAAATGGGCGGGCGCATCGAACGACTGCGGAGCGAGATGCTGGCCAACTACCACCGGCTGGACGAGCAGTTGCGGAGCGTCGAGCAGGGATTTGAGCGAATCGACCAGCGGCTGGAGATGCTGGAACGGGCGGTAATCCCGGCGGCCGAACCGGCGCAATAGAACACACCCCGCCCACGCGAGGCGGAGCGGCAACCACCGCGAAACGCCGGCGAGCCGACGCAAAAGCCACCCGCGGGGACGGGAGCCGGCATCCGAGAACCAGAAACCTGCTTCGACGGAATCGCCCCGCACGCGCGGGGATGCACCGCGCGAACCCACCCAGGACGGACCGCAACTGGCAAGTAGTGGCCAGTTGGCGTGTTTTCCCCCGCACGTGCCGGGAACGCGTCCGGACAAGGTGTGAGCCTGTCCGTGCTCGGAGCCGTGCGGGCTGCCGGAATTTACCCAGTGGCTCGATGGGCTCGATCCTGTCTGCGCATTCCGGTGAAACCGATCACCCGTTCCGGTGGCAAACCGATCACTCGTTCCGACGCAAGAGGGTGCCCCAGGCGTAGTGGAAAGTCGGTGGCGACTCCTGCCCGGCTGTGGTATCAGTCGGGTGTGTTCAAAAAGGAGGAGAGGCCACCGATGAAGAAACCGTACAAGATCGTTTCGGGCGCGTCCACGCCGAACCGCCGGGAACTGGCGGACTGGCTGGCGAAGGACGGGCAACTGCTGATCCCGCTGGTCGAACTGCTGGAGAAGGGCGAGCGAGCCATCGACGAGGTGATCGACGTGATGGGCCGGGCGACCATCGAGGCCGTCCTGCGGATGAGCGCCGAGCAGGTGGCGGGGCCGAAGGAGCAGGGACGGCGCGACGCCGACCGGGATCTGTACTGGCACGGGGTGCAGGCGGGGCGTGTGGCATTGAAGGAGCGGCAGTTGCGGGTCGACAAGCCGCGGCTGCGCAAGAAGCGGCCGCGGGCCGATGAGCCGGGCGAGGTGGAGATTCCGGCGTATACGGCGTTGCAGGCGGATCAGCCACTGGCCGACCGGATGCTGGAGCTGGTGCTGCAGGGCGTGTCGACGCGCAAGTACGAGAAGGTGCTGCCGGCGCTGGCCGACCAGGTGGGGGTGAGCAAGTCGGAGGTCTCGCGGGAGACCATCGAGGCGGGGACGCGCGTTCTGAAGGAGTTGGCCGAACGGGACCTGGGCAAGTTGGACGTGCTGGTCGTCTACCTCGACGGGATCGTGTTCGGGAACTACCACGTGCTGGCGGCGGTCGGTGTGGATGCGGATGGTCGTAAGCACGTGCTGGGGCTTTGCGGCGGGGCATCGGAGAACACGGAGGTCACCGCTGGCCTGCTCGAAGATCTGGTGGCGCGGGGCCTGCGGGCTGACCGGCGGCGTCTGTTCGTCATCGACGGCGCCAAGGCGCTGCGGCAGGCCATCGGGCGGGTGTTCGGGTCGGCGAACCTGGTGCAACGTTGTAGAAACCACAAGGTAAGGAACGTCTTGGGTCATCTGCCGAAAGAGCAGCATGAACAGGCGCGTTCGACGCTTCGGGCGGCGTGGAAGCTGGACGCCGACGAGGGCATCCGGAAGCTGGAGCAGTGACGCCTCGTGGCTGGAGCGGGAGTGGCCGTCGGCGGCGGCGAGCCTGCGCGAAGGGTTGTCGGAGTTGTTCACGGTCAATCGCCTTGGGCTGCCGAAGCCGCTGCGCCGCTGCCTGACGACGACGAACATCATCGACTCGTCGCACGCGGGCGTTCGCCAGCACACGAATCGGGTGAGTCGCTGGCAGAGCGAGGAGATGGCGGTACGGTGGGCCGCGGTGACGTTCCGAGAGACGGAGAAGCACTATCGCCGTATCACGGGCTATGAGCATCTCTGGATGCTGAAGGCGCACCTCGACGAAGAGAATGGCGCCCTTGCCGAATTGCAGAAGGCGGGGTAATGTGTGTCTGTCGCTGCCGACTTTCAACTACCGGCGGGACACCCTCCGACGCAAACCGATCACCTGTTCCGGCGCAAACCGATCACCCGTTCCGACGCAAACCGATCACCTGTCGGAGCGAAGCGACGCGGGACGAAATCATGAGTCCCGGTTCTCCGTTCGGGTCGACGGTCGGCTTCGTTTCCGCATCGAGTCTCCTTTCAGGTCGAGCTTGTACGCATTGTGCACGAGACGGTCGAGAATCGCGTTGGCCAGCGTCGGGTCGCCGATGACTTCATGCCACTTGAGGTTGCCCCCGATCTCGCGGACGGGTTGACGCTGGCGATTCACATCGTGACCTGTGCCTTGAGAAGCCACAGTCGGGCGCGTAGGGTGCGTCTGTCTGCAGACGCTCCCGGAGGCGTCCGAAACCGGCCGCCGCAAGTGGTCTGCGCTTGAACCGGACCGGTTCTCGGCGGTCGCCTCTCTGCGCCCGGATGGGCGCTGACGTAGTGAGCGGATGCGAACGGGGCGCGCCTGAGGGCGCATCACCGCAACGCATCGCGGCCGGAAGGGAACCGGCGGTGGGGCGGACCGCACAGGAGGGTTTCGGGCGTCGTTGAAGTCGGCTGTCTCCAGCAGCGGCGGCTTGACCCGGCGTGCAGTGTCGGTGTTGCAGCTATCGGCTTGAAGCTGAAGGTGAGACATGCGCCTGTTCGTCATCCTGCATCCTGGCTCTCGGTTCGAGTCGACGGCCGGCTTCGTTTTCGCATCGAGTCTCCCTTCAGGTCGAGCTTGTAGGCATTGTGCACGAGACGGTCGAGGATCGCGTCGGCGAGCGTCGGGTCGCCGACGATGTCATGCCACTTGTCGACGGGAACCTGGCTGGTCACGACCGTCGAGCGGACGCCGTGGCGGTCCTCGAGGACTTCGAGCAGGTCGTGGCGGTTCTCCGCGTTGAACGGGGCCAGCCCCCAGTCATCCATTAATGTGGAGCTCCACGAGCCTCTTGCAAAAATCGGTAATCGGCCGGGTTTTCTTTGCCGGAAGCCGCAGGGCGAGGGACGGTCAGTGGGCGGGACGTAGCGTCTGAAGGATGGCGGTAGCGGTCACCGCCGCCGACGAGTCCGAGACGCGGGGGTTCATGGGGCCTCCCGGCCGGTTATGAAGGCAAGCACGCGCGAAGAGAGGCCGCGCATTTCCTTCACGAGCCGCTCCAATTCGCGGTTGTTCTCGATCCACTCCTGGTAGAGGACAAGTTCGTCTTCGGTGAGCCTCATCCCGACGGTTTTCCCGCGGTCCTTGCGTGTCCAGTAGTGGTAGGGACCGTGCCGGGCGTCCGGGTCGCGGTAGCAGCGGCAGGTGGTCTTCCCACACGCTATCCGGCGGGTCTGGAGGCTGCCCTGGAAGAGAAACCCAAGCGACTGCAGTTCCGCCTTGAGCGCGTCGTATCGCTCCGTGTACTGGCGCATCTGGTCCGCACCGGCCATCGAACCGCAGCTTGACATTGCCCCTGCGCGTAAATATACAGTAGCTCGCAGGAGCGGTCAACAAGCCATGAATGCCCTGCGCGCCTCGTTCGCCCCCTACTGGGAGTCGATCCAGCGTACGCTGTTCCCGCGGTTGGAGCAGGCGTTGGGTCCACTGACCGAAAAACAGCAGCAGTTGGTGCAGACCCTGGAGGTCATCCGTATCGAGCGCCTGATTCCCCGGTACTTCCGGGCGCCGGGGCGGCCGCCCAAGGACCGCGCGGCGATGGCGCGGGCCTTCGTGGCCAAGGCGGTCTACGACCTGCCGTCGACGCGCGCACTGCTGGACCGGTTGGCCGCCGATGTGGCCCTGCGCCGGCTCTGCGGCTGGGAGCGGAAGTTCGAGGTGCCGAGCGAGTCGGTCTTCTCGCGCGCCTTTGCCGAGTTCGCCGACACGCAGTTGCCCCAGCGCGTGCACGAAGCGCTGATCCGGGAGACGCACCACGACCGGCTGGTGGGCCACCTCTCGCGCGACTCGACGGCCATCGAGGCCCGTGAGAAGCCGGCCACGAAGGAGAAGCCGCCCACGCCGCCCAAGCGCAAGCGCGGGCGGCCGAAGAAGGGCGAAGAACGGCCAAAGGTCCTGACACGTCTCGAACGGCAGCCGACCATGAACCTGCCGGCGATGCTGGACGATCTGCCGACCGCCTGCGATGTCGGCACGAAGAAGAACAGCAAGGGCTACAAGACCACCTGGGTCGGCTACAAGCTGCACATTGACGTGGCCGACGGCCAGATTCCGATCAGTTGCCTGTTGACGTCCGCCTCCCTGCATGACAGCCAGGCCGCCATTCCGCTGGCGACTCTGTCCGCCGAGCGGACGACCAATCTGTATGACCTGATGGACGCCGCCTACGACGCGGAGCAGATCCGGGAGCACAGCCGCTCACTCGGCCACGTCCCGTTGATTGACGTCAACCCTCGTGGCGACAAGGCCCGGGCGGAGGAACTGCGAACCGAAGCCCGGCGCCTGAAAAATCTCGGCTTCCAGCGTGCCGAGCAGGTTCGCTACAACGAGCGTACGGCGGGTGAGCGCGTCAATGGCCGTCTCAAGGACGAGTTCGGTGGTCGCCATGTCCGGGTCCGTGGCACCGCGAAGGTGATGTGCCACTGCATGTTCGGCATGTTGGCGCTCACCGCCGACCAGCTCCTGCGTCTGGTGACATAGCCAACGCGCCGCCGGCAAACGCCCATCCAATCCCGGCGCTCAACCGGCGTCAGTCACCCACCGGTGTCCCGACGCTCGGTGGAAAACACGTCGATCCCCTTGTTTTCCGCTTCCTGGCTGCCGCCGGCCCTTCAGGACCAGAACACGGAGTCAAAATCCAGAACAATTGGGGTGTTCACCCCGAGAATCGGAGGACTGAGCCGAGCCGCGACCCCAAGAGTTTTGCAAGTGGCTCCCACATTAATGGATTAATGTGGAGCGATCAGTAATGTGGAGTTGCCGCGGAGAGCGGCGCTCACCCCAAGGCACGGAGAGTCTCCGGACTCCACATTACCGATCGCCTCCTCAGAGTGCCTCAAGCCATTCAAGCACCGACGCGTCTGTGCGCCACAGCGCCGGCCCCGCCGTGGCGCGGGCGGTGGGGCGGGCCTTCGCGAGTGCCTGACGCTTCATGTCGAGATCGACGGTCGCGTACCGGTGCGTGGTCGTGATGCTGGCGTGACCGAGCCACTGACTGATCGTGACGACGTCGACGCCGGCGCGGAGCAGGTGAACAGCCGTGCTGTGCCGCATGCTGTGGGGATGGAGGCGCTTGGTGCGCAAGGCCGGGACGGTGGCCTGCGCGTGGGTGCAGTACTTCTGCAGCAGATAGCGGACGCCGAATCGTGTCAGCCGGGTCCCGCGGTGATTACGGAAGACCGGCTCGTCGGATTGCAGCTCGCGGCCGCGTTCGGCCAGCAGGGCACGCAGCAGGTCGGCGGTCTGGGGCCACAACGGGCAGACCCGCTCCTTCCGCCCCTTGCCCTGCAGGCGGACCTGCGCGGGCGTGTCCAAGCGCAGGTCGGCGACGCCCAGGGGACGATTTCCTGGACCCGCGCGCCGGTGTTGAACATGGTCGCGAGGAGCGCGTAGTCGCGGCGGCCGTCGACGGTGCCGCGATCGACGACGCCGAGGATGGCCTCGATCTCCTCGTGCTCGAGGTACTCCACGAGGCGGCTGCCGGTACGCTTGAACGGGACGGCGAGGACGCGTTGACAGTGTGCGAGTCGTGCTGGGTACTCCAGGGCGCAGTACCGGAAGAACGCGTGGATCGCGGCAAGGCGTACGTTGCGGGTGGCGACGCTGTTGTGCCGGTCGAGCTCCAGGTACTGGAGAAACGCGAGGACCGGCTGGGGGCCGAGGTCGTCCAGGTCCAGCCGGATGACGGACCGCCGCGTCTGGGTTGCGACGAAGCGCAGCAAGAGCACCAAGCTGTCCCGATAGCTCCGGATGGTGTGGGGACTCGTCCCTCGCACCCGGGGCAGGTGGTCGGCGAAGAACGCCCGGAGGGCTCGCGCCAGATCGTTCGGGCCGGCGGCGGTCATCGCGCACCTCCCGCGCCGATGGGTCCGGTGATGAGGTCGCCGCAGTGGTCGGCGAATCGCGCGCTGGCCGCGACCGCGAGGGGTTCGACGAACTGGAGGTAGTACGCGGTCGAGACGATCGAGACGTGCCCCATGTAGGCGGCCAGGAAGGGCAGCTTCGCCTGCACGTCGAGTCCGGCGCGATACCACCGGAGGAGCGCGTTCACGGCGAATCCATGGCGCTTATTCCGATATCGGAATAAGCGACATTATTCGGGGATCCGGATTATTCCGAGTCGACTCCGTGTCGACGGCGGGAGTGCTCGTAGTTTCAACGTGTTGAGAGGAACCACAGTGTTCGATATTCCGGAATAATCCCGTCTGTCTTCTCCCTCCGTCTTTCCCTCTGCATGTCATCAGGAGGATGGAGAAGACCATGTCGATTGACCTCTTTTTCCCCACGTCAGAGAGCCGACAACGGTTACGCGCCGGCCCGCTGGCCCGCGATATCGACGGGTTCGCCGCCTGGCTGTCAGTTGAGGGATATGCCCGCCGGTCAGCCCGGGAGAAGCTCCGATTCGTCGGGAAGCTCAGCCGTTGGCTCGAACACGAAGAGCTTGGCGTCGAGACCCTCGACAAGCAGAGAATCGAGGCTTTCCTGGTCGCTCGCGGGTCAAGGAGCAGCCGGCGTGGCCAGGCAATGACCGGCCGGCAACTGCTGTGCTACTTGCGCGGGAGCAGCCTCATCCCTGCCGCCGTTTCCTGCCCCGGCAGTGACACTCCGATCGGGCGGATCGAACGAACCTACGAACGGTTTCTGGTCGACGAGCGTGGCGTCAGTCCGGCGACGGTGACCAACTATCTGCCCATCGAGCCTCTTGCAAAACCCTTGGTCGGCCGGGTTTTCCTACCCGAGGCAGAGGGAACGGACGGTCAGCGGGGTGGGACGCAGCGTTCGTAGGATTAGGATAGCAGCCGTCACCGGCGCCGGGGAACCGGAGACACGGGGTCTCAAGGGACCTCTGGGACCTCCCGGTCGGTTATGAGGGCGAGCGCGCGCGACGAGACGTGGCGCATTTCCCTCACGACCCGTTCCAGTTCGCGGTTGTTCTCGAGCCACTCCTGGTAGAGGGCGAGTTCGTCTTCGGAGAGCAGCAGGCTGACCGTTTTTCCGCGCACCTTGTGTGTCCAGTAGCGGTACGGGCCGTGACGCGCGTCCGGGTCGCGGTGGCAGCGGCAGGCAGGCTTCCCGCACGTGAGACGGCGGGTCTGGATACTGCCCTGGCGGACAAACCCGAGCGTTTGCAACTCCGCCTTGAGCGCATCGTATTGTTCGCTGTACCGGCGCATCGGGTTCCGGCGGCCCATCGGTTCCCTCCTTGACCTCACTCCTACACTACTATATATAGTAGGCGCTGGGAGCAGTCAAGCCATGCAGAACCTGCGCGCCTCGTTCGCCGCCTACTGGGAGTCAATCCAACAGGGCCTGTTTCCCCGGTTGGAGCAGGTGTTGGGTTCGCTGACCGAGAAACAGCAGCAGTTGGTGCAGACCCTCGAGGTGATCCGTATCGAGCAGATGATTCCCTCGCGCTTGCGGATGCCGGGCCGCCCCCGCAAGGACCGCGCGGCGGTGGCGCGCGCCTTCGTCGCCAAGGCGGTCTACGACATGCCGACCACGCGCCTGCTGCTGGACCGGTTGGCCACCGACGTGGTGCTGCGCCGCATCTGCGGCTGGGAGCGGCGGCGCGAGATGCCAAGCGAGTCGGTCTTCTCTCGCGCCTTCGCCGAATTCGCCCACTCCCAGTTGCCCCAGCGCGTGCATGAAGCGTTGCTCCGGAAGACGCACGGCGACCGTTTGGTGGGCCATCTGTCCCGAGACTCGACGGCCATCGAGGGGCGCGAGAAGCCGGCCGCGAAGGAGAAGTCGCCTCCGCCGCCCAAGCGCAAGCGGGGGCGGCCGAAGAAGGGTGAAGAACGGCCCAAGACACGCAAACGCCTCGACCGGCAACCGAGCATGACCCTGCAGGAGATGCTCGACGACCTGCCGGCCGAGTGCAGTGTGGGCACGAAGAAGAACAGCAAGGGCTACAGGGACACCTGGGTCGGCTACAAGTTGCACATCGACGTGGCCGACGGCCAGATTCCGGTCAGTTGGTGCGCCGTGCGAAGGCGCCATTCCTCAGCGGGTGCGAATCCCGCCCGGCAACTGTCGCTCCAGCCGGTAGCAGTCGGAGCGGACGATGGAGGTAACGACATCGGCTGAAGCACTCTGATGACAAAGGGTCGCCTTGGGCGGCCCAGCGACCATGCGGGCGGTAGCGCGAGCGAACGCCGAGCAGGCCTCGAAACGATTGATGCGGAAGCCGACTCGCCCAATTGACGAGGAAGGCTGGCATGGGTCGGGAAGCGAGCGACGCAGACACCGACCGATTCCGCCGGGGTAGTGGCGACGGCACGCATGGAAGAGGGGAATGGACGCAACACGGGAAGCCCTGGCGGTGGCGTGGCACGCGCCAACCGACAGCCCGCGAGGGTCAGGTCGGGCCGTGCAGGGTGGCGGAGAGGCCCGTAGTGTGCGCCAGGCAGCGCACTGGTCAGGAGGGTTGAAGTCCCTCCGGCCCCCGGATGAGGGGGGCCGTATCCAAAGGCGGGGGTAATGCCTCGCCGGCCGCAGGTGGCAGGTATGGAGACACCTACACGGGCACGCAGGCGAAAGCTGGACACAGCCAAGGTGGACCTGGAGCCGCCACGACGGAACTGCGGAGGACAGGGCGCCCACCGTGAGGTGGGGTCCGAAGGGTTTGCGGAGCAGTACCGGGCCGTAGTCGAGGGGGCGACCCCATGACGAACCGGTCGGCCAAAGGTGGGGCAAGGTCGAGCCTGCACTACAGAGGCGAAGGCGATCTCATCCACCCACCGCACCAAGGTGTTTGCGGGCGGCACGGTATGGAAGACCAGTGCGTGACCCTGGGAGACCTCGGCGGGTCCGCGGGTGGCGCCGCGGCAACTGACCCTATAAGCGAGAGCGAAGTGGGAAGGGATGCTCGTCGAGGAGTCGGACGGCCGAATAGTACCTGAAGCGCGGTGAAAGCCGCGTGACCGTCAGGGGGCGGCAACCGAGTGGGTTGGGGAAGGCGGCCGGCGAAGACGGTCGGGACCAGACAGGACGGTGAGATGAGCAAGGGCGCTGAGGTGGACAGTTCCATGAGTGAAATACCCCAACATCAGCGACCGAGGAGACTTGCCGACTGGCTGAACCCGACGGGCCGGAGGAGGGTTCCACTCTTTGATTCCTCCATCGGTCCTCATCACGCGAAGACGTCTTCGTGAAAGCGGTATGCGGGAAAACCGCACGTACCGTTTGAGCGGCGGACGGAGGCCAGCGCCCGCGGGGCGCGCCTCCTCCGACCCGACACCGGGGAAACCGGGTAATGCCGGCGGAGGGAAGGGACCTCAGGTGGACAGCGATGGCGAAAGGGAGCAGGCTCACGGGAGTGGCCGACGGCCTAGTACCCCGGAGATGAGCAGAAATGCCGGACGTCATCACATGCACAAGCGAAGGGGACGACCCGAACGGTCGCTGTCGCCAGGGCGTCAACAGGCCTGACGACGCACCGGCCGGCCTGCGCAAGGGTGCGAGCTTGGTGCCACGGCTCGCGAGACCCGCCCGCTGGTCGTGACCGGGAACTCGTGTGCGAGCCGCATGATTCCACTGGAGAGCCCGGTGCCGGAAATCGGCACGCCGGGTTCGGAGAGCGGGGGGAGGAAACGTGTCCACGGGAATCGGCCTGCGGCCCGGCTGCGAAAGCACCGGATGTGCCACCGACCCCCTACCGGCTACGCGCCTCCCCTCGACTCTACCATCCTGACGTCCGCCTCGCTGCACGACAGCCAGGCCGCCGTTCCACTGGCCACCCTGTCGGCCCAGCGGGTGGACAATCTGTATGACCTGATGGATGCCGCCTACGACGCGGTGCAGATCCGCGAGCACAGCCGCGCACTCGGCCACGTCCCGCTGATCGATATCAACCCCCGCCGTGACACTGCGCTGGCCGAAGAACTGCAGACCGAAGCCCGGCGCCTGAAGCGTCTCGGCTTGCAGCTTCCCGAACAGGTTCGGTACAACGAACGCACGGCGGGTGAGCGCGTCAATGGCCGACTCAAGGACGAGTTCGGCGGGCGCCACGTCCGAGTCCGCGGCAACGCGAAGGTGATGTGCCACTGCATGTTCGGCGTGCTGGCGCTCACCGCCGACCAGCTCCTGCGGCTGGTGACGTAAACCAACGCCTCGCCGGCCAACGCGCATCCCCTTCCGGTCGCCCGACAGGCGTCAGTCACCAACCGGTGTCTCCAACGCCCGGTGGGAAAACCCTCGAACTCCCTGATTTCCGCCTCTTGGGTCGCCGCCGGTCCTCCCGCCCCGCATTCTCGGTCGGGATCCAGGCAAAACGATGTTCACCAGAAGAACTTGTGCTCCGAGCCGAGCTACGCCAAGAGTTTTGCAAGCGGCTCTGGCGTCTGGCGAATGTCTGGTCAGGCTGCTGCACACGTCCACGAACGGTTACATCCTCCAGCCATACAATCCGGCCCACCACGCGCGGTTGGTAGAGCAAGGAGAGATCGAAGCGATGCACGTAATCGTGTACTCGCGGAGCATCGGCCCGGACGACCACGCGATGTCGATGTCGGTTTGATGGCTACGGAGAAGATCCTCTGGACCCACGCATTGCGGACGCAGGAGGGAGAGCAAATGCGGGGACGGGCAAAGACGCCGGTCAGGTCTTGTGCTTGTGGTTCTTGAGGGACACTGACTGGGAGGAAAGGATGGGGACCGGGCCGACGTAGTTCGCAAGACCCTGCGGCGTTTTGCCGCGGTTGAGATCCGGTTGCTGCTCGAGGAAGCCGAGCGTATCAAGGACCACAAGCTGGTCGAGCACCTGCACGACGTGCTGCCTGGAGCTGCCGGCTGCCCGGCGCGTGCTGCACCAAACCTGCACTAAACCCTACGGCGCTTCGCCGGGGCGTTGATCGAGGAGCTGTCCACCGGTCGGGTGGCGTGCGGCTGGTCGGCCGCGGCAGTGGGTCTGGTTCGACGTTTCCCGTCGCTGGGTCTGGGCCGGTCCTACGGCACGGGGTTGCCGGCGACGGACCCTCCGAGGCGATCTTTTGCCGCCGGCTGGCGAAGGGGGGTTCGAGCGGCGGCGGGTTCCGCGCGGCGATGGCGGCCGAGGTGGACGCGGCGCTGCGGCAGCGCGAGGAGTTGGACCGTCCGCTGCTGACGCGCCGCCGTGATCTCGAGCAGCTGTTCGGCGTCTCGCGGGGCCCGGGCGGCGACGCTGATGAGGCTGTTCGGCGCGGAGCTGACCGGCCACGCGCTGACGCGGCCGCGTGTCGAGTTGCTGCGGCAGCTGCGGACGTACCGGAAGCGGGGCGTCTTCCGCGCGGAGGAGCAGCGGCGCGCCCGTCTGCTGACCGAGCTGCGCAAGGCCCGTCTGACCGGTATTCGGGTGCCGGTTCCGGCCGAAGCGCTTCAGGCGCGGCTGTCGGGCCTGCCGGCGGGCGTGCTCGTCGAGCCGGGCCGGATTGAGGTTCGGTTCGCCGGGGCGAAGGAGGCCCTGACGCGGCTGTATGCGCTGGCCCAGGCGCTGGTGAATGATTTCGAGGACTTCGACGCGCTCGTCGGCGGGGAGAGGACTTCGAAAGATCGAGACTGAAGGGGTCCGTGGATCGCGCTTGCGGGCAATGGCTTCCTTACGCTTTCCGCCGCCGCTCGATCATCACGACGATCGCGCGCGCCACATCGACGCCGGTCGCGGCCAACCTGGTGAGTCGCGTCGGGCTGGACGATCGCGATGACGATGTTCAAGGTTGGCATGACGGGTTCGGGGAGCTGAGGGTTGAGTGCGAAGAGGAGAACGGACTGATGGCGCAACAGGAGAGGTCGAGTCGGGTCATGGCCGAGCCCGCCGTCGTTGACATCGGGGCGGCGGGACGTCGGCGACCGCCGGAGCACGGCGGTGGGAGTCACGCGCCGGTGGCTGGGGGCACCATGATCGGGCGCGGGGTCGTCATCAAGGGTAATGTGAGCGGGAACGAGGACGTGGAGGTCGAAGGCGAGGTGCTCGGCACGATCGAGCTGCAGCAGCATGTGGTGACGGTCGGCCCTGGGGGCCGTGTCGAGGCGCAAGTGCTGGCGAAGTCGGTCGTGGTGCTCGGTACGGGGACCGGGCAGTTGACGGCGATCGAGCTGGTGCGCATCGGCGAGACCGGGTCGTTTGAAGGGGTGATTTCGGCTCCGCGCGTGGTGATTGCCGACGGTGCGCATTTCCAGGGACGTGTCCAGATGTAGCGCCGAGGCGGGCCAGCGCGTATCCATTCGATTCGGCGGCTGGTGGTGGTCGGCCAGACCGGGATGGGAGTAGAACGAAACCGGTGAAACCGACGAAAGCCCGCCCTGGCGATGTGTTGGAACGCCGCGGCGAGCATGGCGAGGTGGTCACGACGCGCTCGATGTGGCGTCGCCGGCCGGCGGGCTCCGGCGCTGAAGTCCAGCGGCGGCATCGACCGGGGTGTGCATGAGACTCGCGGTCCCCGGTCCGGGGCTTTCGCCGGCTGGGAAGAGTTCCGGCGGAGCCGACCGGCAGGTGGGGGGTGGGCCGGGATTGCGCGCTCGGAAGGATGATGCCTGACCGTCGCTGGCGCGTGATGGGTCGCGGTCGCGGGCTGTTCGCGATCGAGGTGGACGACGGCGGTGGGTTCCGCCCGGCGACAACTGTCGAGGTCGATGCGGCACTGCGTCAGCGGGAGCTGTTCGGTGCGGCGGAGTACCCGGTGCAGCACGTCGACGCGGCCGAACGCACGGGCGACGACGTCGATGTCGGTTGACGGCTCCGGAACCTGGTGGCGGTGATGGACGAGCTGTACGCGGTCGGGTGGCGGTCGGCGGGCCGGCCGCGGCAGTGGGTCTGGTCGGTGTTCCCGTCGCTGGGTGAGGCGGTTCGCGTGGCGCGCGGCTATGCGGCGTGCGACGGCGGCGGACGGTGGCGGGTCTACGGCACGCGGGTTGTCAGTGTCGGTGACGGCACGCTCGAAGCAGTCCTGGGCCACCGGCTGGCGGAGGGGCTCGAGACGCGCCGACAGGGCTGATGCCGGAGCAGAAGCTCGTGGTCCCGGCGTGCCCTCGCCGCGAGAACGGGCACCTGTGGCGGTTCGACCGGGAGCGTTCGACTGGGGATTGTCAAGCAGATGTGTGCCAAGCCTGCGGGCTGGTGCGGTTGACGTCGTATCGGACGGGGCAGGTGGTGCGCTATGCGGGTTCGGGGGCGGCGACGGCGTATGAAAGGTGAGCAGGGTCGAGTGTTGCAACCTGATAGCGCGCGCGCACCGTTCGGTCGGCGGCGAATCTGAAGGCAAGGGACGGTATCGTGAGCGGCCAGCGTCTGATCGGGGCTCATCTTCCGACGACGCATCCCGAGCGTCGGGAGACGCGTCCTGGGCGGTGCTCTGGCTGCCTGACGCGCTTCGTGGTCGACGTGCGGCTGCCGTGGCCGTCGAGGTGTCCGGACTGCGGCGGCTCTGTGGTCTCCGAGGGGGATGTCGAGCCGGTGGCGCGCCGCCTGCCGTTCGAGGGTCCGCGGCGGCAGAGGCGCAGCCGGGGCGCCCCGCTCGGCGGCTCGGCCGCGGCGTCCGGCCTGGGGACCTCGATGGTGCGGGCCAGGCCGTGATGCCCGCCGTTCGACGCGATGCGGATCCGGCCGGGTGAGCAGGATAAAGTCGGGGTGGTGGTCGAAGGCGACCTGCTGTGTGACGAGACTCGTGGTCCTGGTCCGGGGCTGCCGGCTGGGCAATGTCCGGCAGTCCGAACGGTAGAAGGTGGGACGGGTCCGGGACCACGATCCCCTGCAGAACTTGTCGCTCGTCGAAGGCGACGCGGAAGGAAGTAACGGTGGACGAGCCGACAAGCGCGGAATGGGTGATCGGCGAGTGGGTCACGCTCGACCGCGAGCTGCATCCATTCGAGGCGCTGGAGCTGGCGATGGTCATTGAGGCGGTGAAGCTGCATGTGCTGCACGGCTGGCCGCGCTGGTGGGCGTGGACGTTCGCGAGCTTGGTCGCGGAGATCGCCATCGGCATCTTGGAAGCAGCTGCCGGTGAGCTTGTGATCGTCGACCATGACGTCGGGGAGACGATCCATTGACCCGCCGTGTGTGCCGGGTCACTTTGGGTGGTCGAATGGGGGGACACGTACGACCATTCGCTGGCCGCCCGTCTGCGGCCGGCCAGCAGACCGGACCTTGATGGTGGAGCCCGACTCCGCCGAACCCATCTGGAAAATCCGCGCAGCGTGTCGAGGAGTGGCGGCGTGCCCGGTGTCGTGGATCTCGGCGACGTTAGGCGTCGGTCGGTCCACCAGTCGGTCCTGCTGACTGGACGTTCGCTCGCGGTTGGGTAGCCGATCGCCTTGCCGATCTCGAAGCTGGTCGATCCCGGGTCGGCCGGGTCGCCGTCGGCCAGCACGACCAGCAGGTCGATGTCGCTGGTCTCGCCCAGCTCGCCGCGCGCTCCGGAGCCGAACAGCACGACCTCCACCCCCGCGATCATCATCTACTGGTGATCACCGGCTGGCGAGACCGACCGGTACTTGACTTGCGTCTCAAGCGGTAATATGTTTATGCCTCATGGCGCGGGCCACCAAGGCCGACAAGGCGCGCTTGCTCAACGCCGCGTACCGGCTGCTCGGGCAGCAGATGGAACGCGCCGAGGCGGCCCGCCATCTCGGTCGCGAGTTTGCATTGTCCCGCCGGCAAGCCTACCGCTATCTCCAGGAAGCAGCCGGGCTGAGCGCTCCGCTGCCGGCGGTCGAGCCGACCGTCGCGATCACCTTCAAGCTGCCGGTCAGCACCGTACGCGCAATCCGCGCCTATGCCCGCCAGAGCGGACTCTCCCTCGGACAAGTCGTCACCCAGGCGGTGACGGCGTTCCTGGACACCTTCCGTCAGCGACGTGGGTGAACGACAACCACGGAATGCTCTGCGGCAGGTGCAGCTCGATTGCACGTTCGATCGACTTCGCGACAGCAAGATCGCCCAGGCGTACACGTTGTTGGTGCCGGCCCGTATGCGTCCGGTTGCAGCTTATGGAATGGAGCGTCCACATGCAGATGGCGGCGATTTACACGCGCGTGTCCTCGAACCAGCAGCGCGAAGCGCACACGATCGCGAGCCAGACGGCGGCGCTGGTCGATTGGGCCGCGACGCTCGATCTGGAGGCGCCCCAGCAATGGATCTTCGAAGACGAAGGCTATAGCGGGGCGACTCTCGAACGGCCGGGATTGGAACAGGTGCGCGACCTCGCAGCCGCCGGCGACATCCAGGTGGTGCTCGTGCACAGTCCGGATCGGCTGAGTCGGAAGTACGCCTACCAGGTGCTGTTGATCGAAGAGTTCGGACGTCACGGGGTCGAGACCCGGTTCCTCAACGGCCCGTCGAACGCTACCGCCGAGGATCAGCTGCTGGTGCAGTTTCAGGGCATGATCGCCGAGTACGAACGCGCTCAGATTCTCGAACGGTCGCGTCGTGGCAAGCGCCACCGCGCGCGAGCCGGTGAGATCAGTGTCCTGGGCGGCGCTCCCTATGGTTATCGCTACATTCGCAAGCGTGAGGACAATCCCGCAGCGTACATCGTCATCGACGCCGAAGCGCGCGTTGTCCGCGACGTCTACGAGCACTACACCGTCACGGGCTGGAGCATCGCGGCGATCACCCGCTGGCTCAACGAGCAAGGCGTGCCCACGCGGAAGGTCGGCACCCGTTGGGAACGCTCCACCGTATGGGCGATGCTGCGCAACCCGGCCTATCGCGGCACGGCGTGCTTCGGCAAGACGCAACGAGCCCACCGGCAGCGCGTGACGCGCCCACTACGGCTGCGCGGCGGCGCCGCCAGTCGCGACAGTGCGAACCACGAACGGCCGCGCGAGGAATGGATCGAGATCCCGGTGCCGGTGATCGTGGACGAGTCGACCTTCGCGCGCGCACAGGAACTGCTGCACGAGAACAAGGTGCACGCCCGGCGGCGCACGCTCGAACCGAGCCTCGTACAGGGGCTCGTGAGTTGCCAGAAATGTGGCTACGCGCTCTCTCGCGCGTCGGCCCGGTCGAGCGCCCGGAAGATTCACTACTACCGCTGCATCGGATCCGACGGGTGGCGGCACCTCGGCGGCCCCCGGTGCGACACGCGCCCCGTGCGGCAGGACCTGTTGGACGAGGTCGTCTGGACCGAAGTGATACGGTTGCTTGAGGAACCGGCACTGATCCAACAGGAACTGGACCGCCGGCTGGCCGCCGCTCAGGCTGCTGACCCCGCGAAGACCCGCACGCAGGCGGTGGAGCGGGACCTCGCGCGAGTCGGGAAGAGCATGGAACGGCTGCTCACCGCCTACCAGGAGGATCTGCTGTCGCTTGAGCAGCTACGCGAGCGGATGCCGTTGCTGCGTCAACGCGAGCAGACGCTACGCCACGAGTTGAACGCTTTGGTCGAGCAGACTCGCGAGCGCGCCGCGCATCTGCGCCTGGCCGAGACCCTGTCAGCGTTTCTCACGCGCCTGCGCGCCGCGGCCGCGGCGCTCGACATCGTGGAGCGGCAGCGAATCGTGCGCCTCGTCGTCAAAGAGGTCCTCGTCAATGACGACACGATCGTGATCCGCCACTGCATTCCCGTGCCCTCGGGACCACCGCCAACGAACGGTGGCGGACCGAACAAGGACGCCGACAACGCCGCGGACCCTCGAAGTTACCTTTTGCGTTCGGGGAGTAGCGAGCCCGCTCCTGGCCAATATCTTCTTGCACCTCGCGTTCGACGACTGGATGCGGTCGACGCACCCGGACGTTCCGTTCGAGAGGTACGCGGACGATATCGTCGCGCACTGTCGGACGGAGACGCAGGCGCAGCAGGTCCTGTCGCACATCAAACGTCGTCTGGCGCAATGCCGGCTGGACGTCCATCCGGAGAAGACGCACATCGTCTACTGTAAGGATGACGACCGGCCGGGGCAGTATCCCACGGAGCAGTTCACCTTCTTGGGATACACGTTTCGCTCGCGTCGGTCGAAGAATCGGTGGGGTAAGTACTTCATCAACTTCGCGCCGGCAGTGAGTAATGCGGCAGCGACGCGGATGCGACAAGCGCTGCGACGTCGGCACCTCCCTCGGCGCTGCGACAAGGCCATCGACGACCTGGCCCGCATGTGGAATCCTGTCCTTCGAGGGTGGATTCAATACTACGGCCGTTTCTACAAATCGGCCCTGTATCCGGTCTTTCGCCACTTCAATGGCCTGTTGGTTCGATGGGCCATGCGGAAATACAAGAGGCTACGGCGACATCGCCGTCGAGCCAGTCACTGGCTCGGTGGCCTTGCTCGTCGCGAGCCCCGGCTGTTCGCCCATTGGCATCTGCTGGGGGTGACGCCGGCGGCTGGATGATGGGAGCTGTATGAGCGGAGACGTTCACGTACAGTTCTGCGAGCGCCCGGGGGTGAGATTCCCCCGGGCGACTCACCTCGGGGTGCACGACAAGAAAGTGAGGGTTTGCCGTAGGGGGGTATCGAGCGAGCGCTGATCGTCCGATTCCTCGGGTAGGAGGACTCCGACCATGCCCGAGGCGCAGTTGACGGAACCGCTCGCTGACGCGGCCGAAAAAGGGGGCTTCAAGGAGGAGATGTTCGCCGCCTTGAAGTCGGCGGTCGAGGCCGATGTCGACGCGTTCCTCAGGCGGGGGAGCGTGAATGCGCAGGACTTCGAGACGCTCCTGCAGACGGTTCGCCGCCGCGCGCTCGCCACGGCGACCCGGGTCGTAGAAGCGGCTGGGGCGCAACGCTCGTAGCCGCTATCGGGGCCGAAGTCGATGCGCTCGTCGGTCCCGGGCGCGCCGAGGTGGCGGACTTCGAGGCCCTCGAACAGGCGGTCCGTCACCAAGCCCTCGACATCGCCGCGCAGTGGATGGCGCAGCGCTTCAACGCAGACGATTCCGACCATTCGGGTTCGACCACAGCATGCGCCTGCGGCCGGCGGGCGCGCTACGCCGGCCGTCGCCCGAAGACGTTCACCACACTGTTGGGGCCGGTTACCCTGCAACGCGCCTACTACCACTGCGACGCCTGCCGCAGCGGGGTGTGTCCGCGCGACCAGGCCCTGGGTCTGCAAGGTAGCTCGCTGTCACCGGCCATCACGCGGCTGGTGGGACTGACGGCGGCCGAGGGCAGCTTCGCCAAGGCGAGCGAGTGGTTGACCGCCCTGGCCGGGGTGAATGTCGAGACCCGGCAGGTCGAGCGCTGTGCCGAGGCGCTCGGACGCGACATCGCTGACGACGAGCGCTCGGTCACCGAGCAGCCCGCCGCGGCGCCCGCGCCGACGATGTACCTGGGGCTGGACGGCACCGGCGTGCCGGTGCGCCCAACCGAGGTCGAAGGACGCCGCGGCAAGCAGCCCGACGGCTCGGCCAAGACCCGCGAGGTCAAGCTGGCCACCGTGTGGACGGCCGAAGGGCGCGACACACAAGGCCGCCCCGTGCGGGACCGCGGGTCGGTCAGCTACAACGCCGCAGTCGAAAGCGCGGCCAGCCGCGACACCGACCCGCAGCCGGCCGCCTTCGCACAACGGGCCTATCGCGAGGCAATACGGCGCGGTTTCGACTCTGCAGCCCAGCGCGTCGTCATCGGCGACGGCGCCGCGTGGATCTGGAACCTGGCCGCCGAGCACTTTCCCGGCGCCATCGAGATCGTTGATATCTACCACGCCAAGCAGCACCTGTGCGACGTCGCCAAGGCCATCTACGGCCCCGGAACCGACCTGGCCGACCGGTGGGCCAGGGACCGGCGTGCCGAACTGGACGCCGGCCGGCTGTGCGCCGTCGTCGCCGCGCTGCGCATCCATGTCGAGACCACGCCCGAGGCGCGAAAGTGCATTCACTACCTGTTCGGGAACCGCCACCGGATGCGCTATCCGCAGTTCCGCGCCAGGGGCCTGTGCGTCTCGTCGGGCGTCGTCGAGGCCGGATGCAAGCAGATCGGCGACCGGCTCAAGCGCGCCGGCATGCGCTGGACCGTCGCCGGGGCCAACGCCATCATCGCGCTGCGCTGCTGCATCCTCAGCGGACGCTTCGAGGACTTCTGGGAGCGACGAGCCGCAAATGCCGCCTGACGCTCATCTCACAATGATGTCGTGCACCCCTCACCTCGTCGTTGGTTGCCAACGCAAGGAGGATGCGGAACAGTTTCTCCGCGACCTCAAGGAGCGCCTGGGCCAATTCGCGCTTGATCTGCACCCCGACAAGACGCGCCTCATCGAGTTCGGCCGATTCGCGATGGTGGACCGCCGAGCACGGGGGGCACGCCGACCGGAGACCTTCGATTTCCTCGGATTCACGCACTACTGCCGGAAGACGAGGAACGGCGGCTTTGGTTTGGGGCGTAAACCGATTGCGAAGCGGGTCAAGCGAACCTTGAAACGGCTCAAGGAGCGACTTCGCGCGCGGATGCACGAAGACGTCCACGATACGGCGCAATGGTTGGGGAAGGTGGTCAACGGCTGGCTGAACTACTATGCCGTACCACTACTGTCCCACATTTTCAGCGCCACAGCAGTATCTGAGGGTCTGGGGAACCCGGTGGCGAGGGCGTCGTGAACAGCTCCACCAGTGGACGGCGGTCGAACAGGTTGAGCTGGAGAACTCGTAGCATCTGGTGCAGGCTCCAGCTCAGTCGCAGGACGAACTTCAGGTAGGCCAACAGCAGGTACATACACGTCGCCACCCACAGTTGCGACAGAACCGCGTTCTTCGTCCGCCCGACGAAGCGTTTCACCTTCAGATGCTGCTTGATCCACTTGAAAAACAGCTCGATTTGCCACCGCGACTTGTACAGGTTGGCAATCGTCTTCCCAACGGGCGCATTCCCGATTTCCCGGAGCAGTGTGTAGGCAAAGATGGACTGTGAGGCTGGGGGAGGTTGAGCCGGTCTTCGGACAGACGGGGAGGGTGGTACTGGACATTACGGCTCGGACTGCCCATGATGGTGCGTTGAAATGGACAAGAGCGCCATCGACACCCCGAGCCGCGAGGTCGATCTTGGCAACATTCCCGTCCACCTGCGCACTGCCCTCCGGCGGGCGCTGGAGTTTGAGGCGCGTGCTCCAGCGCCCAGGTCGGCAGAGGAAGCGGAGCAGTGCGAAGAGCAGCTGCGGGCCATCGCGGACGAGTTCTTCGGCGCCCTCCTCACCCCCGTGCTGCAACGCGCGGTGCGCTCCGCCGCGGTTGGCGACGCGGCGAGCGCCCTCGTGCGCCACCTGCCCCGGCGGATGCGGAGCGACGGCCTGGAGACCGTCAACGTTCGCACCTCCCGGGGCACGACGGTGCCGGTCACGACGCCGTACTACCGCGAGAAACACGCCCGTCGGGCGAAGCGGAGGCCGGGACTCTACCCCATAGGCGCTAACTTGTTAAGGCCACATGGTCCTCCGGCAGCTCAGTTCAGCCGAAGTACGTGGAGAGTTGCGGCTGTCGGCGACGTGGCGGCTCCGCCAGCTCGCCGGAGATCGTTCGCCAGTCGCTGATCATGCGCGCCAGCGGGAGCGGCGGTTCGATGGCGCGCGTGACCTGGTTGAGCACGAACTTGAAGTCACGCCACGCGCTCGGGGGGCGCCGGCGCCGGCACGTCGTAGCCCCAGGGGGAAATCGCGCGGGCGTGGTGGATCAGCTTCTCCACCAGCAGCGCCACGAACAGTTTCCCGTAGAGCCACGCCTTGGCGCTGTCGTCGTCGTACTTCGGCACGTGCCCCAACTGGGCCAGCGACTTGAAGCGCTTGAACACCAATTCGACCTGCCAGCGCAGGCGATACCACTCCAGCACGTCCGCGGCGGAAAAGGGTGGCTCGGGAAAGGTCGTGAAGACGATCACGTACTCAGCAAAGCGCAGCGTGGCCGGTTGCACCTGGTTGCCCTTGCGGGCGGCGTCTCGGCGGACTTTCAGGTGCGCCAAGCGGATGGCTTCCGCCGACTTGCGGAGCACGCAGACCCGGCCCGCAATCTTGCCGGCCGGGCCGCCATCGTCGCCCGGGACCGCGACCGTGATCGCCCAGGACCGGCCGGCGCCCGGACGCGTGACCGACCCCACCGCCGCAAGCAGGTCGAACGGCCGCCCGGCCGTCGTGCACAGCGGCAGCGACCCCGTGTTGACACGCACAATCAGCCGCCCGCCCGCGTCGACCACGTGGCGAATGCCCCGGGCCGTCGAATAGCCGCGGTCGGCCAGCACATGGTCGCCGGCGCGGATCGGGAACTGCGCCAACGATTCTCCCGTGCCCGGCCCCTCGGTCCCCGTCAGCTTGAAGAAGTCGCACGCCAGCGACGGCAGGCCCACGCTGTAGTGCAGGCGCCACAGCGACCCGCTCGGGCCCGGTTCCTTCACCGTCGTCGCATCCACGGCCCGGACCTGGAACGCGCCTCCGGGGATGACCGCCAGACCCTGCTCCTCGAACAGGCGGACACACAGCGCGTGCAACCAACCCTTTGGATTTCTTCAGCCGCTTCAACAGCGCCACGTCGGACAGGTCCGCCAGATGCGCCTGCCGGGCCCGAACCACCGTTTCCCGCAACGAGTGTCCGCAGCCGAGGTGCAGCAGGAGGGTCCGCAGGAGGTTGTCGACCGTCTTGTCCTTGCGCAGCCCCTTCAACGCCCCGGTGTCCTGCGCCAACTCGCGCCAGTCCTGAGGGAAGAACGACACCAGCACATCCCAGTCCTCGTCCACCGTGCCGGCCTCCGTGTCATGCATCCACATGCCAGGATACGCCGGCCATGCCGCGAAAACAAGTTAGCGCCTATGGGACTCTACCCCGCCTTGGTGGTGCTGGGCATCTACGACCGGTGCACGCCGAAGCTGGCCTCCGATGCAAGCCGCGCGGTCGCCATGCTCAGCTCGCTGGCCGAAGCGCAGGCGCAGCTCCGCTCCGACGGCATCGCCCTGGATATCAAGACCCTCCGCTCGACCGCCTATCGCTACGCTGCGCGGGCCCGAGCGGCCCAGCAGAGCGCGGCGTGCGGTCTGCTGGACCGCGTGACCGGGAAGCGGGTGGTCGTCTCCCTCGACGGGGGCCGCGTCCGTGTGAGGCGCAAGAAGCGTGGCCCCAAGACGAAGAAGGGGCGCAACCGATTCCATACCGACTGGAAGGAACCGAAGCTCCTCATCCTGTACGTCGTCGGCGACGACGGGCGACCGTCTCAGACGGGGGCCCCGATCATCGACGGCACGCTCCGGGGACCGGAGGCGGTCTTCGCCCTGCTGTTGTCGTACGCGCGGCAGATCGGCCTCAACGCCGCTGACAAGGTGCTCTTCATCGCCGACGGCGCGCCCTGGATCTGGCAACGCATCCCGCGCCTCATCGCCGCGCTCGGGCTCTCGCCGACACAGGTGCTGGGGCTGATCGACTTCTATCATGCCGCGAAGCAACTCTCCGACGCGGTCAAGCTGCGCCGCTGGAGCGCGACGCAACGCACCCGCTGGCTCAACCGCACGCGGGGGCTGCTCAAGCGAGCACGGGTGGACGAGGTGATCACGGCCCTGCGGGAGCTGTGCCGCGGGCGCACGGCCGGCAAGATCCGCACGCACCTCAACTACTTCCTGAAGAACCGTCATCGTTTCGCCTACACCACAATGGTCGGGCTCGGGCTTCCGCGGGGCAGCGGTGCCGTCGAAAGCGCCATCCGTCGCGTCATCAATCTCCGCATCAAGGGCGCCTCCATCTATTGGCTACCGGAGAGCGTCGACGCGATTCTTCTCCTGCGGTCTTTCTATAAGTCCGGCAGATGGAACTGTTTGCAGCGGATGGCCATGACGCCGGTGGGTGTGAGCGCGTGACCGGGAAATCGGGAATGCGCCCTTCCCAACCCACGTCGTGTTGTTCGTCACGAACACGTAGCTCCGCCGCGTTTCCTCGTCCCAGTAGCCGACCCGCCGCAGCGTGCCCGGATAGGCCTTGCGGCTACGCGCACTGGTCAACTCGATCGTCTGGTCGCTCAACACCCCGGTCCGGATGTCGACGTCGTGCTCACGCACCACCTGATAGCGCACGTTCCGCTTCAGGCGGGTCACAAAGGTCACCCCCCCGTTGCTGCAACTGATGGAGCCACCCGAAATCAAGATACGCGCGGTCGGCCACCACCACGCTGCCGGCCGGGAACGTCCACGTGCGGGCCACCGTGACGTCGCCGGTCTTGCCGTCGGTCACGCTGATGAACGTTGGCAGATGTCCCGCCAGGTCCACGCCGACGTGCAGCTTGATCGCGCCTTTCGTGCGCCGGAACGACGCCCACGGGAAGGCCGCCAGACACAAGTCGATGGTCGACGCGTCCACCGCGTACAGCTTGTTCTTGAACCGGAAGCCATGCCGCGGAGCCCGCTGCTGGCAGCGGGCCAGCAGGCGTCCGAAGAGCGCTTCGTAGAGCGTGTACGGCTGCTGTGCGTTCACCCGCGCCAACGAGGAACGACTGACGAACGCTCGCACACCCAAGTGATAGAGCTTGTGGGGTTGGGCGCGCAGGTTGCCGACGATGTCGCGCAGGCTCTGCAGGCCGCCCAGTTGTCCCAGGCCGAGGGCGACGAACTGCGCCCAGCGGCTCATCACGCGGAGTCTCTGGCCCTCCTGGTGCTGTCGAGCCTCGGCGTCGAATTCATGTCGGGGAAGCAAGTCGAGAAGCTGCCGGAAGACTGTGGTATTATGGGCCACGGCTTGGATCTCCTGTCTTTTGAACGATTTGGAGCAAAGTCATTCTATCAGACACGGAGGTTTCAAGCCGCCCTAATTTGAAGGTCTATGGGACAGTAGTGATGCCGTACCGACCAGCGCCCAGACCCTTCGCGGCTTCATACGGCGTCTTGAGTGGATTTGGCTCACGACCTTGCGTCGACGGTCACAAAAGACACGGACGACGATAGCTCATGTAAGGCGCCTCGCAACGGTATATTGGCCCTCCGTGAGGGTTCGGCACCCTTGGCCTGACACGCGGTTTGCCGTCAACCACCCGAGGTAGGAGCCGTATGCGTTAGCGCGCACGTACGGATCTGTGCGGGGGGACCGGGGCAACCCGGCTCCCTACCGCAACCGGACGAGAGGAAGCCGTACGTCCGCACGAAGGCCTTGGCCTTGCCCTTGAAGTCCACCTGCGCGTCCTCGTCCAGGTCGTGCACGTAGACCGCAGCACAGACGTCGAGGATCGGATCGAGCTGGTCGCGGTCGGCCCCACCGAGGTAGCGCTGGACGAGGTCTTCGATCTGCGCGGGTGAATAGACCTGGGCGGCATCGAGGTCCGCCTGCAGGTCGTGCAGCTTGTCGGGATCGCTCTCGCCGGCGAGGATCGTCGCGCGGTAATAGTCAGCGAAGGCGTCGCGGATGGTGTCGGCGTCGTTGAGGAGGTCGAGCACGAAGACGTCGTGCTTCTTCGGGTGTGCACGGTTGAGGCCTTGTCGGCGCAGATCAGGAAGCGGTACGGGTCCTCCCGGAGCTTCTGGGCGATCTCGTCATCCAGCGTTCTCATCAGTCGCGCCGTGATGCGTTCGTGTTTCTCCGGGATCGGGGTCGCAGAAAGCACGCTGCACCCATTGAGCCCGCGGCACGACCTGCCGGACGGTCACCGCTCGACCCCGCAGCAACACGCGCCGGACAACCGGCCAGCACGCCGGACAAACGAAAACCGGCGGCCCACAGTCCGGCTCGACCAGGCGCAAGCGCCCGGTCGGCTCTACGAGGTAGAGACCCACGGTGTCATCCCCGGCACCAGTGGACGTCGACCCCGAAACACGTCGACGACGAGAAGCCAGCCGTGCCCGGGCAGGCGCTACCACGCTACGAGATGGTCGACGAAGGGAGGAGAAGAGCGAGAGGACTCGACGGGGAAAAAACACGAAGAACATGACAGGCACCCGGGACGAAACGAGTCGAGCTGGAGCGGGCCAGCCGCGGCCCGGGAGTACTGAACCACCAGCCGACTGAACCGGCCGGCCTCGTCCCACGCCGGGCAGCCGGGGCTCCTGCGCGGGAGCTACAGCCTGACCCGCGAGGCAAGTGGCGGCCAAGGCGCCTCACCGCGGCCGGTACGACCGCAGGGCCTTTGTCGGCCGTATGCTTGGCGAGACCTGCTGAAGAGGACGCCGCCCGCGTACATCGCGGCGGCTTCACGGCGGTGAGGTGCCGAGCGACGCCACCGTCTTCGACAGAAGGGGCCGGGGCGTAAGAGAGCACTATTAGGGGGCTGTCCGAGCCGGGCGGCCGAAGTGAGTCCATTTTCCTGGACGCAGATCGTGGAGGCTCCAATGCCGAAGAGAACCCGGATGCTCATTGTCCTGCTGATGCTTCTGCCCTTGCCGGCGGCTGCGCAGGAAGTCGATACGGGCGAACCGCGCCGACAGGCCGAATCGAACGAGGAAGCCGGCCAACCGCCGGAGTTCACCGAGGAGGTGACCGTCAGGGTGACCGCGCGCAAGCGCGAGGAGGACCTGCAATCAGTGCCCTTCTCGATGGTTGCGCCGACGGAGGGGACGCTGCGCAACCGTGGCGCCGACAACATCGAGGACGTGTCGGCCAACGTCGCCGGCTTCTCGGTCCAGAACCTCGGTCCCGGCCAGAGCCAGATCGCGATGCGCGGCGTCTCGGCCGGGCAGATCGTGCGCGACCAGCCGGGCGTCAAGGAGCAGGTCGGCGTCTATCTCGACGAATCGGTCATCTCGCTGTCGCTGTTCACCCCGGACCTCGACCTGTTCGACATGTCGCGCATCGAGGTCCTGCGCGGCCCCCAGGGGACTCTGTTCGGGTCGGGGTCGCTGTCGGGCACGGTGCGCTACATCACGAACCAGCCGGCGCTCGGCGTCACCGAGGCGGCGGGCGAGATCGGCTTCAGCTCCCTCCGCGGCGGCGGGCTCGGCAACAATGCGAAGTTCGCGGTCAACGTGCCGCTCGGGCCGGCCGCGGCGGCCCGGGTCACCGCCTACAACACCGCCATCGGCGGCTTCATCGACGCGGTGCAGCCGGACCTGAGCGTCAGGGAGAACGTCGACAGCGGCCGGCGCACCGGCGCCCGCGTGGCGCTGCGGGTGCAGCCGAACGAGCGGTTCGCCTTCACGCCACGGATCATCTACCAGGATGTGGCGATGGACGGCTGGAACCGGATCGACGCTTACAACATCCTGGCCAACCCGTTCACCACCACGCGATCCGCCGTCACGCTGGGCGAACGCGAGCAGTTCACGCAGCTCGACGAGCCCTACACCGACCAGTTCCTGTTGGGGGACTTCACGCTGGAGTACGACTTCGGCGGCGCGGCGCTGACTTCGGTCACCTCGCTCACCAACCGCAACGTGCAGGTGGTACGCGATGCCTCGGCGCTCGGCGGCAGCGTCGCGTTCAGCCCCTTCGGCGTGCCGGAGGCGGCCTACTCGCTCGACTTCCCGCTGGTCGACGCCACCACTGCGAAGGGCGTCACGCAGGAGTTCCGGGTCGCGGGCGCCGGCGAGCGGGCGGACTGGGTGCTCGGCGCCTTCTACAGCAGGTCCGCGCGCCGGTACGGGCAGAGCGCGTACGCCGAAAACTTCGTGGCGGCCGGCGGTGCCGCGGTCACCGATTTCCTGCGCGTCGTGACCGGCGTCCCGGCTCTCGTCTGGTCGGGGACGCGCTCGCTGGCCGGTCATCCCGACACGGAAGAGCTGTTCTTCTCGGACCTGCGCTACGACTTCGACCAGCTCGCCCTGTTCGGCGAGGTGTCTCTGGCCGTCACCGATCGGTTCAGCCTGACCGGCGGCCTCCGCTGGTACGACTTCGACGAGGAGCGCACCCAGGTGTTCGACGGGCTGTTCGCCGACCCGCTCGACAGCGAGGGGACTACGACCGCCACCGGCGGCGCGCCGCGGATCATTGCCAGCTACGACGTCACCGCGGCGACGCAGGTGAACGCGCAGGTCTCGAAGGGCTTCCGTCTCGGCGGCATCAACGATCCGCTCAACACGCCGATCTGCTCTCCGGCGGATCTCGCCACCTTCGGCGACCGCGGGACCTGGCAGGACGAGGAGCTGTGGAACTACGAGGCGGGCGTCAAGTCGACCTTCCTCGGCGGACGTGGCACGTTCAACGCGTCCGGCTTCTACATGGACATCCGCAACCTGCAGGCGACGGTGACCGCCGGCACCTGCTCGTCGCGCATCATCTTCAACGTGCCGGATGCGCGTAGCGCCGGCGTAGAACTGGAGCTGGCCGCGCAGCCGACGAGCTTCTTCGACTTCGCCGTCTCGGCCAGCGTAACCGACGCCCGGCTGCAGTCGACCATCACGTCCACCGCCGCGGGCGGCGCGGTCGACATCGTGTCGGGTATCGAGGCGGGGCGGCGCCTGCCGACCACACCCCGCTTCCAGACCGCGGCGGCGGCCACCTGGCGCTGGCTGGCCGGCGGCGGCTGGGTGGGCTACGTCAGCGGCACCTTCCAGCACGTCGGCTCCCGCTTCACGCAGGTGGGCGACCAGGCCGAGGGCTTCGGCGCGGTCAACCTGATGGCGCTGTCTCCGGCCCTGCACCCGGGCGCGTTCATCGGCGGCCCGCTGACGCAGAGCACGTTCACGTTCAATCCGGAGCTGCCGGCCTACAACATCCTCAATACGCGGGTCGGCTTTCTCAACGGCCGCTGGGACGTCGCCTTCTTCGTCGACAACGCGACCGACGCGCGGGCCTTCCTGGCCCTCGACCAGGAGCGGGGCACGCTGGCCCGGGTCGGCTACTTGACGAACCCGCCGCGGAGCTTCGGCGTCAGTACGCGCATCGACTTCTAAGGAGTCCTTCAACGTAACGTTCGACGGCGGCGCCTGACGAGCAACCGAAGAGCACAACCAACACCGCAGCGAGCAGCGACCCGGCGAACCGGAACCAAAAACGCCGCTGACGGCCGACGGCGACGACAGACGGCGCCGCCGGCGCCGGGCGGCCGCAACGCAGCAGCAACCCCGAGATCGGGGATAGAAGCACCTGCCCCGCGGCCCGCCCCTTTGGCCCCCCCCGGAATCGCGACCCGGCAGCACCTGAAGCACGAGCCGACTGAACCGGCCGGGCTGGTGCAACGCCAGGCAGCAGCGCCACCGTACCCGGAGTCCAGGAAAGAGGCTCATCCAGCCGGGACCCGGAACGGTCCCGAGCGGAACGAACACGAGCAGCATGGGAGCCGCCTGAGAGCACCCGGCTAACGCTTCCGCACACCGCCCCGCACGAGCCACGCCTCGACCGCGGGGCGGCTGAAGCGCGGCCGCTTGTCCACCCCCGGCAGCGTGGGGATGTGCCTGAACGGCTCGATCGAGTACCTGGCCGGAATGGTCGAGGATCCGCGGTCCGCGCGAGAGATGTTGGCCGAAATCGACTCCAAGAGCGCCGAGATCCGCGGGATCAAGAAGGCCTACGCAGACAGCGAGGACATCAGCATCACTCGGCGCCGAGTACCAGAACGTCGAGACTCGCCACCGGGCCGCGATGGTGGCCGAAGACGCCGAGCTGCGCGCGGCCGAGACCGGCCGCGGCGGTGCCGACGAAGACGCCGAGACACGCGCGCTGCGCGACTTGCAAGGGCGCGTGTCGCTCGGGCGCTACCTGACCGCGTTCGCCGATGGCGGACAAGTGGACGGCGCCGAAAAGGAGCTGGCCGAGCATCGCGGGCTTGCGGCGAATGCCGTCCTGTGGGACACGCTGCTACCGCCCGCGCCGGCCGCGGCCGAGCTGCGCGACGATGCCGTGACGCCGGCCCCGGCGAGCGGGAACCCGACCAATCAGGCGGCGATTCTCCAGCGGGTTTTCGCCCGTTCGGGCGTGGCCCGACTCGGTGTCATGATGCCGAGCGTCCCGGTTGGCGTGGCGAGCTACCCGATCATAACGACCGGGCAGACCGCCGCGTTTCTCGCCGCCGACGGCGAGAAGGACGCCGCGGCCGGTGTCATCGGGCCGAATGTGCTCCTGCCCAAGCGCCTACAGGCGCGCGTTCAGTTTCGTCTCGAAGACGAGATGACGACGGCGGGACTTGACGCGGCGCTTACCGAAGACTTGCGACTGACCATCGCCGATCAGCTCGACAAGCAACTGATCGGCGCCGGCAGCGCGCAGGTTCGCGGATTCCTGGCGACGGCGGCGAACGGCGGGATTCCCGACTATGCCGATCCAACCGCCGTGGTCGACTTCGCCGCCGCGGCCGAACAGGCCGCCCGCGGTGTCGATGGCATCTTTGCCGGCGGTGAAAATGAGTGCGCATGGATCATCGGGACGGAGAGCTACGCGAAGCTGGCGAGCCTGATCCAAGCGAACGACAGCACGTCGGCCACGGAACGGTTGCGGCGCATTCTGGCGGACTTCATGGCGTCGGCCAACATTCCCGACGCGGCGAGCAACATTCAACAGGGCATTCTCGCGAAGATGGGCGCCGCGGATGCCATGTCCGCCGTTTGTCCTGTATGGGAAGGGCTCAAGCTGATCCGGGACGAAGTGACGAATGCCGACAAGGGCCAAGTGCAAGTAACGGCCGTCGCGTTGCACAACTTCAAGGTGCTGCGCCCGGCCGGTTTCGTTCGTACCAAGGTCAAAATCGCGTAACCGGACGGCGGGAGCTGGCGCAATGAAGACGACTTTCCGCGCCGCTGTCGAGCTACGGGACGGCGGCGCCGACTCGCCGGGACGCTTGACGGGACGCTTGATGCGCTACGGCGCGTCAGGCCAGTACGGCGGTGAGACGTTCGCACCTGGCGCGCTCAAGTGGCCCGACAACGGCATCCGGATCGACCTGGAGCACGCGAGCAGCCCGGCCCGCGGCAGCGTGCAGCCGCCCATCCTGCGCGCCGTGCCGGTGGTTTCGGATGACGGGCTGGAAGTGCGCATCGACGCGCCCCTGCCGAACACGACCGCCGCGCGGGACCTGGCCGAATTGATGCGCGCCGACCCGCCCGTCTATTCCGGGCTGTCTGTCGAGTTTCACAGCGTCAGAGAACACCGGGCCGGCGGACAGCGTGTCATCGCAGAGGCGCGCCTAGACGGCGCCGCGTTGACCGACAATCCGAGCTACCCGGATACCGCCGTCGAAGTGCGGACCGGCGCATCGAACCGCCCGCCCCTGCGCGGTATCTTCCGATGGCTGTAGACGCTGCCGGACTCGCCGCGGCGCTCGGCATCGAAGTGACCGACGCGGCCGACGACACGGACACCGGCATCATTGAAGCTGCCCGGTTGCTGTCGATTGCCGGCGAATTGGTGGACGCCTACCTGCGCGGATCGACAAGCTGTCCGAACACCATCGTTGACGAGGCGGTGATTCGGACTGCCGGGCACGTCAAGGATCGGCGGACGTTCGGCGTACAGGAAGGGCGACTCAAGACGGGCGCCGTGCAGATGGACTTGTCGCCGGCCGCCGCGGGCGCGGTTCGCCAGTCCGGCGCCGGGGCGCTCCTGGCACCGTGGGTGAGGAGAACAGCATGATCGAACCGAAACACCCGACCGTCCGAGTCGTCGTAACCGCGACCGATTCGGTCCGGGCTGTCATCGGCCGGATTGCCCGTGCGATGCCGACAGACGAGGCGGCCGGTGAATGGACCGCCGCGGCATGGTCGACGCGGCCGGGACCGGACAACGAGACACCGGCCGGGGCGATGACCGCGTTACTGCGGACCGCGGCCGGGTTCGTGGTCGTAGAGCAAGCCTGATGATCAGCTTCGCCGAGTTTCGCCCGGCGCCGGCGCCGCGCCCCGAGATTCGGAGCGACGCTACGTCGCTGGCAATCAACCTGCTCACGGCCGCGGTTGGCGCGTCGACGGCGCAGACCTGGGCCGCCGGCGCCGTCGAAGTCGCCGCGGGGCTGTGGGCGCGGTCGCTGAGCACGGCAACCGTGCCGGACGGCATACCCGTGGGGCCGCGCTGGCTGGCTGAGGTTGGGCGCGACCTGGCGCGCACTGGTCAGGCCGTCTATCTGGTCGACGTGGCGCTACGGGGCCGGCTGAGGCTTCTGAGGGCCACGATAACGGACGTGTGGGGCGACGGTCCCGATCCGGCGGATTGGTGGTATCGACTAACCGTCACGGGACCGCGCACCACGAACACCGTCACGGCGCCGGCCGCCTCAGTCGTTCACATCCGTTACGCAACCGAATCGCACAGCCCGGCCCGCGGTGTCTCGCCGCTCCAATACGCCGCCCTTACCGGCACCTTGACCGCGAACTTGGAGCAATCGCTTGGGTTCGAGGCGGGCGGTGCTGTGGCGAATCTGATCGCGCTGCCGGCCAGTTACAACGGGCAGCAGCCGACCGAGACCGGCGACGATGGCGAACCGTTGCCGCAGGACAATCCGCTGCCGTCCGACAACCTGGCGGAAGTCATACGGACCGCGAAGGGCCGCACCCTGCTACCAGAGACCACGGCGGACAACTGGAATGGAGACCCGAACGCCCGACCGCCGCGGCGAGACTTCGAGCCGCAACGGCTCGGCGCCGATCCGCCGCAAGCGCTGATCCAACTTCGCCGGCACGTCGAAGACAGCGTGCTCGGCTGCTTCGGTGTCCCGGCCCCGCTCGGACCGGGCGGACTAACAGACGGGACCGCGTCGCGAGAGGGCGCCCGCCGTCTGTGGACTCTGACCGTTCAACCGCTCGCCGCCGTCATCGCCGAAGACGGAAGGACTCGATGTCGACCACATTCCGCCCCTACGTGCCTGACCAGTCGCTGCTGTTGCCGCCCGACGTTCGGGAGTGGCTGCCCGAGGGCCACTTGGCGCACCATGTCAGCGATCTGGTGGACGGTCTGGATCTGACGGCGTTCTACGCTCTGTACGAGGGGGACGGCCGTCGCAACGCGCCGTATGAGCCTCGGATGATGGTGAAGGTGCTGCTCTACGCCTACGCGACGGGGGTATTCTCGTCGCGCCGGGTCGCTCGGAAGCTGGAAGAGGACGTTGGTTTCCGGGTGCTGGCGGCGGGCAACTTTCCGCAACACCGGACGCTGTGCGAGTTTCGGCGTCGGCACCTGGAGGATTTCCAGGCGCTGTTCGTGGAGGTGGTCCGTCTGGCGCAGGAGTTGGGTCTGGCGCGCTTGGGGAAGCTGTCGATCGACGGTACGAAGGTGCGCGCGAACGCGAGTAAGCGCAAGGCGATGAGCTACGACCGGATGCAGGAAGAGGAACAGCGCCTGGAAAGCGAGGTCGAGGCGCTGTTGCGTCAGGCGGATGCGGTTGACGAGGCCGAGGACTCGCGCTTGGGCGCGGAGGTTCGGGGCGACGATCTGCCGGCGGAGTTGCGTCGGCGAGAAGAGCGTCTGGCGGCGATCCGGGAAGCGAAGGCGCGTCTGGAAGCGGCGGCTCGGGCGGCGGACGACGCGCGGGGTCGGCAGCCGGGGCAGGATCGGAACCCGAAGGGCGGTCGGCCGTACAAGCGGGCGTATGGCGAGCCGGACGAGAAAGCGCAGAGCAACTTCACGGACCCGGAAAGCTCGATCATGAAGACGAGCAACGAGGGATTCCAGCAGTGCTACAACGCGCAGGTGACGGTGGACGCGGAGCACCAGTTGGTGGTGGCGACGGACCTGACGGCGAACGCGAGCGACCAGGGTGAGTTGCCGGTGTTGCTCGACGCGGTAAAGGAGACGTTCGCCGCGCAGCCGGAGACGGTGCTGGCCGATGCGGGGTACTGCAACGAGCGGGACCTGACCGACCTGGAAAAGCGGGGCATTGACGGGTATGTGGCGCCGGGCCGGGAGGGCAAGCAGACGGCTACCCGTGATCTGAAGGCCCATCCGGCGACGGGTCGTATGGTGGAGAAGCTGGCGACGCCCGCGGGCCGGACGGCGTATGCGGAGCGCAAGTGGTTGTCGGAGGCTCCCAACGGCTGGATCAAGCACGTGCTGGGCTTCCGGCGCTTCAGCCTGCGCGGGCTGGCGAAGGTGCGGTGCGAGTGGGACTTGGTGTGCCTGGCGTTGAACGTCAAGCGCCTGCAGCCGCTGATGGCGGCGTAGAAGGCGGGATATGAGGCTCACAACGGCGACAAATCGATGCGCATCGCGGTCTCTGGCGGGCCATGCGGCCCGCGAGGACCGAATTTTGTCATCTGTTCGCCAACTACCGAAAATCCACCCCGCCCCGCTGACCGGCGAAGTCGCCCCGACACGTGACTCAGGTCGTGGGCCGGCGACCCGTTGCGTGCCGCAAATCTCCTGCGGCGCAGACTCCTAGGGAGCAACCAGAAGGTCGGCCGCAAGATCGACCAGCTCCAGGAAGTCGGCTACTCGACCCGAAGCCGACAGACCCGAACGGCGCGCCCGATCCGAGGCTGCCTGGAGCGAGACATCCGGGCGGGTCGGCGACCGGCGAAGAGCAAAACCGAACTCCGCCACCGCGCTGGCGAGCAGGAGCTGGGGCACCGGATCGGCACCGGCATCGTCGGCCGTAAAGACGGGCACCGACAACAGGTGGGAATCGGCGGCGCCGGGAGTACGGTAGCGGACCGAGACACGCAGAAGCTCGTCCGTCGCAGCGAGGTCCGTCAGAGCTCGCTGCTGGTAACGGAGAGGCTGTCGTGTGACCAGATTGACAGCGCCCGGAACGATCTCGTAGAGGGCCGTCACCGAATGCCCGGCGCCGACGTCGCCCGCGTCGACGTCGGGGTCGGCGAACTGTTCGGGAGCCAGGCGCCGGTTCATGTAGCCGAGCAGGCGATAGCGCTCCACACGGGCCGGATTGAACTCTATCTGCAGCTTGAGGTCATCGGCGACAGGAGACAAAGCCGAGCCGAGCTGTTCCAGGAGCGCCCGCCGGGCCTCGGCCGGCGAATCCAGATAGTGATAGGCGCCGTTGCCCGAATCCGCGAGCCGGCCCAGCGTCTGGTCCTGAAGATTCCCCAGACCGACGCCGAAAACGCTGAGATATATCCCTGAGTCGACCTGACTCGCAACGAGGTCGACGGTCTCGCCAGGGCTGGACGGCCCGACGTTGAAGTCGCCATCGGTAACGAGAATGACCCGGTTGTGACCGTCGGTCACGAACTGCTGGCGAGCCAGCTGGTAGGCGAGCTCGATGCCCTCGGCGCCGGCGGTCGAACCGCCCGCCTCGAGCGCGGAAAGAGCACGATGCGCCTCCGCCTTCTGATCGCCAGAAACCGTTTCGAGCACCACACCGGCAGCACCGGCGTACACGACGATGGAAAGACGGTCCTGCGGGCGGAGCTGGTCTACAAGAAGCGCCATGCCACGGCGGACGAGCGGGAGCCTGTCGTCGCCGCTCATCGACCCTGAGACGTCGATCAGGAACACGAGGCTGGCCGGTAGACGGTCTTCACCGGGAATAGGCTCGGTGGAGAGACCAATCTGTAGCAACAGACCCTGGGGAGCCCAGGGTACAGGCGCAAGCGCCGTAAAGAGCGACACGGGATCGTCACCCTCAACCGGCGGATAATCGTAATCGAAGTAGTTCAGCAGCTCCTCGATGCGAACTGCATCCGGCGGCGGAAGCCGGCCGCTGGTGAGCATCCGGCGAACCAGCGTATACGACGCAGTGTCGACATCCGCCGAAAAGGTGGACAGGGGAGCCAGAGCCACCGAAGAGAAGCCCGCCTCGTCGACGAAACCGAAGTCGTCCGTCGTGAACGGACCAGGCGAACCGGGCGAAGGCGCCATGATGCCCGACACCGTTCTGGAGAACGCACGAGAGGCGCCACCAGGCATGGTGAGCGTTTCGGCGGCCGCAAGCGACAGGTCAGCGGGAGATGGGCGAGCCTCGGGCGCTCCGGAAGACTGCGGAGAAGGCTCCGGAGCAGTCACCGGTGGATCCGGGTCGGGCGACAGGGGCGCACCCGCAGGCGAAGACAGAACCGTGTCCTGCCCAACGGGCGCGAGCTCGGAAGGAGCCGGCTGACAACCCAGGGCCACGAGCAGGACACCTGGAACGACGAACGACCAGGATAGAGACATTTGGGTCCTCCGAAAGAAGATGGAGCCACGCAGACGAGGAGAAAACGAAGCCTAGGAGTCTGCGCCGCAGAAAAACAGATGCGACAATTGTAGGCGAGCCGACGACGAAAGGACTCGATGTCGACCACATTCCGCCCCTATGTGCCTGACCAGTCGCTGCTGTTGCCGCCCGACGTGCGGGAGTGGCTGCCCGAGGGCCACTTGGCGCACCATGTCAGCGATCTGGTGGACGGTCTGGATCTGACGGCGTTCTACGCTCTGTACGAGGGGGACGGCCGTCGCAACGCGCCGTATGAGCCTCGGATGATGGTGAAGGTGCTGCTCTACGCCTACGCGACGGGGGTATTCTCGTCGCGCCGGGTCGCTCGGAAGCTGGAAGAGGACGTTGGTTTCCGGGTGCTGGCGGCGGGCAACTTTCCGCAACACCGGACGCTGTGCGAGTTTCGGCGGCGGCACCTGGAGGATTTCCAGGCGCTGTTCGTGGAGGTGGTCCGTCTGGCGCAGGAGTTGGGTCTGGCGCGCTTGGGGAAGCTGTCGATTGACGGGACGAAGGTGCGCGCGAACGCGAGTAAGCGCAAGGCGATGAGCTACGACCGGATGCAGGAAGAGGAACAGCGCCTGGAAAGCGAGATCGAGGCGCTGTTGCGTCAGGCGGATGCGGTTGACGAGGCCGAGGACTCGCGCTTGGGCGCGGAGGTTCGGGGCGACGATCTGCCGGCGGAGTTGCGTCGGCGAGAAGAGCGTCTGGCGGCGATCCGGGAAGCGAAGGCGCGTCTGGAAGCGGCGGCTCGGGCGGCGGACGACGCGCGGGGTCGGCAGCCGGGGCAGGATCGGAACCCGAAGGGCGGTCGGCCGTACAAGCGGGCGTATGGCGAGCCGGACGAGAAAGCGCAGAGCAACTTCACGGACCCGGAAAGCTCGATCATGAAGACGAGCAACGAGGGATTCCAGCAGTGCTACAACGCGCAGGTGACGGTGGACGCGGAGCACCAGTTGGTGGTGGCGACGGACCTGACGGCGAACGCGAGCGACCAGGGTGAGTTGCCGGTGTTGCTCGACGCGGTAAAGGAGACGTTCGCCGCGCAGCCGGAGACGGTGCTGGCCGATGCGGGGTACTGCAACGAGCGGGACCTGACGGACCTGGAAAAGCGGGGCATTGACGGGTATGTGGCGCTGGGCCGGGAGGGTAAGCAGACGGCTACCCGTGATCGGGAGGCCCATCCGGCGACGGGTCGCATGGTGGAGAAGCTGGCGACGCCGGCGGGCCGCACGGCGTATGCGGAGCGCAAGTGGTTGTCGGAGGCTCCCAACGGTTGGATCAAGCACGTGCTGGGATTTCGGCGCTTCAGCCTGCGCGGACTCGCGAAGGTGCGGTGCGAGTGGGACCTGGTGTGCCTGGCGTTGAACGTCAAACGCCTGCAGCCGCTGATGGCGGCGTAGAAGGCAGGAGATGAGGCTCCCAACGGCGACAAATCGATGCGCATCGCGGTCTCTGGCGGGCCATGCGGCCCGCGAGGACCGAATTTCGTCATCTGTTCGCCAACTACCGAAAATCCACCCCGCCCCGCTGACCGGCGAAGTCGCCCCGACACGTGACTCAGGTCGTGGGCCGGCGACCCGTTGCGTGCCGCAAATCTCCTGCGGCGCAGACTCCTAGCACGCGGCCGGGAATCGAGGCGGATAGCACGGATGCTACAGGACACCGCGAGCTCAAGGCACCCGGGTACGATCGCCGGCAGGAACAGAGAGAGCAGAAAGCCAAAATGAGTCCAGACAGCATCAGCGGCGGAGCCGGCCGATTGGTGAAACTGGCCGAACGGGCCGAAACGGCCGAGAAGACCGGTGCCGGCGGAAGGACGCAACAGGCCGAAGCCTTCGCACGGCTGCTGGCTCACGGGATCGCCGCGGGAAACGGCCCCGGCGGCCACGGGGCATTCATACAGGCGCTGGCCGAGCAGGGCCCCCCACTCACACTAGGATGGATCCAGGGCCGACTCCACGTCCGAAACCCGAAGGCGGTATATCGGGACCCCATGAAGTGGCGGACGCGAGGCGTGCGAGAACGAGCGGTCGAAGGGGACGCCCCTGAGATACGAATCGCCAGGTGCCTGCAGACATGGAGCAGGATGCGGCGCTGGAACGAAACGAACACGTGCGGAATCGGGATCGAGGGATGGTACGAAATCCTGGAGGCCGTGACGGCCACGGCCGCCCGATTGAAGGCCAACGCCAAGACACTGCGGACGATAGCCGGCAGCGGCCGGCTGTACACGCCCGGAAGTGAAGGCACCGGGACCACGATCGAGCTTGACAACCGCAAGGAAAGCATCGAGCTATGGCTGCGGACGACGAGACGAGCGGTACTGGCGCCCGAGACGACGCCGCACGGCCACGGCAATAACGTCCTGCGACTGAAATGGACCAGCGAGAACGGGCTTGTACTGGGCCCTGCCGAAGCCGCAACGATCATGGCAGGACGGATCATCGCCGACGCCAGGCGAAGGTACGCCAACATGCCAAACACCGCCGGCTGGCACCAGCTGCTGCGGGAGCTCGCCGCACGGACGAGCATCTCGAGCCAACATGCGGACGACGCTACCGACTGGGTGGCGGTCGACACGGAGAGCAACCGACAGAGCTGAGGGGGCGAAGCAATGACCACAAGAGGCATGGGCGAGACGCCCCGGAGGGGAACGCACACACGGCGCCAATGGCGCTTGATCCTAGTACGGATCGGCCTGATGCTTGACGCGAACCACAGGACGGAGTCCTGGATCGAGCCGGGCTGCCGGCTAGGAGGCGCCTATCTGGGAACCAAGAGCTCGCGAGCCCTGCTGATCGGGGCCGTAGCCGTAACGACCGGAGCCCGGCCCGAACACGTAGCACACCAGACACGACAGCAATACTGGCCGAAGAACGTGAGCGGAACAGCCAGCAGCGGGAAAACGTTCGCTACGGGGTGGCGGATCGGGATACGCGAGGCGGTCTGGAGACCGGGCCGGTGGACGAGCGAGAGCTTGCAGCCGAAGGCAGGCATGCGCCTGGCAACCATCAGCTACGAACGCAGCAGGAACGGAATGAGCACCGGTTTCGCGGACCCGGCGACAACCGAAACGGCAGCGTACTCGGTAGAGACCGTCAAACCGATGATCAAGAGAGCAGCACTCGGACTGGACTGGAAAAACGACGTGCCGAGCCTGCAAGAGCTGTTGGCCACAGTAGCCGGCTGGACGAACGGCGACACGGGACCGATCACGGCAAGCGCAACGAACGACAACGACACCTTGAGAGTCGAGCAGCTCGAGGTGCGCGAAGGAAGCGAGACCGCCCGGAAGGTGGACGAGTACCTCAGAGGCCGGCCAGCAACAGCCCGGCCGCAATGACAACCGCGGCTACCCCACCGTAGCAGACCCACAGCGCCGGGGAGCCGTGGATCAGCACGGAGCCCCGCCTGAAGTCCCGAATCACCAGCACGGTGGCAACGAGCAGGCAACTCAGCGCTACGACGAGGAAGACGCCCGAGAACGCAGCGAACCGCAGGGGCGGTGCCGCCGCCTGCAACGCAAGAAACAGCAACATCATGACCGCGCTCCGGAAAGCGCCGCCTCGAGTGCGCGCCCGGCCGGGTCGAGGCCGCGCGAGAAGGAACGGCAGGCCGAGAAGAAGAACTGCGGGTCCGACGCCAAGCGAGCCAGATCGAGACCACGCCCGGCCAGGCCGACGATCAGGGCAAGGGCGTAGGCCGACGAGAGGCGAGAGAACATCAGCCGCGGAACGAACACCGCAGAATACGAACGAGCCGGCAGCGCCCACGCCAAACCAGGCCCCAGATCCAGCAGGTGCAGGACGAGAAACGCATAGACCCAGTGCACGGGCGCCGGACCGACTATCAGGCCGCCGTGCGGTGCGCCAAGACCGATTACCGCAAGAGGCTGGCCGGTATGCGGATCCGGCGGAAGCAGATCGAGCGGAGCGCCGGCCAGAACGTGCGCCACCGCCAGCGGGAGCGGGAGAACGACACCATCGACCAGGGTAAGAGAAGGCAGGACGGGAACCGGAACCGCCCCGACGAACGGGCCCAGTTCGAGAGCCGACACATCGAGAAGCGGCCCACGGCCGGCCATTCTGGCAGCGCGCGCAAGCCGGCGCAGGACGGTGGCGGGCGCCGCGGAGAGCACGGGTCCGATGAGACACGAGACCGTACTGTCGACCAGGAGCGAGTCCGAGTCCGTGCCGGGTTGCCAGAGAACGCACGAGAGGTCGTCAGCCACGCCGGCGACCCTTCCTGGATGAATCGCCGGTGGCAGCCGGCTTGGCCGCCTGCAGCAGGTAGCCCGAACACAACGGCCACGCCTGGCACAGATGAAGATGTCCGCCGGTCGACAGCTTCCAGCGGGTCATGGAGCCGTGGCACGTCGAACAACGGTCCTGGAGACGCTGGTCCGCAGCCGCCTGCTCCTCGGCGCCCTTGCGGTCCGACTCAACCTTCGGCGTCTTGCGCCGAGCGCGCTTCGGAGCCCAGCTGAGCTCGACCGGATCCGGACAGTGGCGGCAGGCGACGACAAGCTGCCTGTCGACGAACACCAGCGCACGGGGCCCGCCGCACGCCGGGCACGGGTACCCGTCGACCAGAGTGACATCCGGTCGCCGGAAGGCTGCATCGGCGCCAGCGCTCTCCACATCCGGGTGGAAACGCGCATAGAACGCGTCGAGGAACTCGATGTGATCCTGCTTGCCTTGCGCGATCTGATCGAACGACGCCTCCACGGACGCGGTGAAACCTAGATCGCAGACAGCGGGAAAGTGCCGGACGAGCCTGTCACAGACCAGGCGTCCAAGGGGAGTGACGACGAACACGCGCGCGTCGAGAAAGGCGTACGCGCGGTCGATGAGCGTCCGCAGCGTGTTGGCGTAGGTGGACGGTCGACCGACCCCCTCGGCTTCAAGCTGCGCAACCAGCGATGCTTCCGTGAAACGGGGCGGTGGCTTGGTCCAGCCTTCCGCCAGCTTCACATCCGCGGTGCCTTCGCGAACCGACCAGGTCGCGCCGACGTCGACAGGCGGAACGACCGGCGCATCGTCCGCCGCCGACTCCGGAGGAAGCACCCGGTAGTAGCCCGGACTGACGAGGACGCGCCCCTTGGCGACGAGCGAATCGCCGGTGGACGCAGCCACCGTCCAGGTAACGCGCTCGATGAGCGCAGGATGCATCTGCGACGCGAGCAACCGTCGGCGGATGAGATCGTACAGACGCGCCTGAAGCGGGTCCTGAATAGCCAGGTCGGCCGCCGAGGCCGCCGAATTGGTCGGCCGGATGGCCTCATGAGCCTCCTGCGCACCGGACTTGGCCGCATACGAAGGCGGGGCGTCAGGTACCGCGTCGGCACCGAACGCCTGCTGCAGATAGCTGCGGGCCGCAGCCTGCGCATCCGGGGCGACGAAAACCGCGTCGGTCCGCATGTACGTGATCGCGCCGGCCTCGTACAGCTTCTGGGCAGCCGCCATCGTGTCCGACACCGACGCCTTCAGCCGGGACGAGGCCGCCTGCTGGAGCATCGACGTGGTGAACGGCGCCTTCGGCTTCTGACGCACACGCGTACGGTCGACGTCGGCAAGCGTGAAGACGCTGGCGGCCAGACGCTCCACGTGGGCTTCCACGTCGCCGCGCTCGTCGTAACGGAGCACGGCGCCGTCGCCATCGACCAGCTGCGCGACAACAGGATCAGTTTGGCCGGAGACCGTAAGATGCACATCCACGCCATAGAACGCCCGGGCGGAGAAGATACGGATAGGGCGCATTCCCGATTTCCCGGTCACGCGCTCACACCCACCGGCGTCATGGCCATCCGCTGCAAACAGTTCCATCTGCCGGACTTATAGAAAGACCGCAGGAGAAGAATCGCGTCGACGCTCTCCGGTAGCCAATAGATGGAGGCGCCCTTGATGCGGAGATTGATGACGCGACGGATGGCGCTTTCGACGGCACCGCTGCCCCGCGGAAGCCCGAGCCCGACCATTGTGGTGTAGGCGAAACGATGACGGTTCTTCAGGAAGTAGTTGAGGTGCGTGCGGATCTTGCCGGCCGTGCGCCCGCGGCACAGCTCCCGCAGGGCCGTGATCACCTCGTCCACCCGTGCTCGCTTGAGCAGCCCCCGCGTGCGGTTGAGCCAGCGGGTGCGTTGCGTCGCGCTCCAGCGGCGCAGCTTGACCGCGTCGGAGAGTTGCTTCGCGGCATGATAGAAGTCGATCAGCCCCAGCACCTGTGTCGGCGAGAGCCCGAGCGCGGCGATGAGGCGCGGGATGCGTTGCCAGATCCAGGGCGCGCCGTCGGCGATGAAGAGCACCTTGTCAGCGGCGTTGAGGCCGATCTGCCGCGCGTACGACAACAGCAGGGCGAAGACCGCCTCCGGTCCCCGGAGCGTGCCGTCGATGATCGGGGCCCCCGTCTGAGACGGTCGCCCGTCGTCGCCGACGACGTACAGGATGAGGAGCTTCGGTTCCTTCCAGTCGGTATGGAATCGGTTGCGCCCCTTCTTCGTCTTGGGGCCACGCTTCTTGCGCCTCACACGGACGCGGCCCCCGTCGAGGGAGACGACCACCCGCTTCCCGGTCACGCGGTCCAGCAGGCCGCACGCCGCGCTCTGCTGGGCCGCTCGGGCCCGCGCAGCGTAGCGATAGGCGGTCGAGCGGAGGGTCTTGATATCCAGGGCGATGCCGTCGGAGCGGAGCTGCGCCTGCGCTTCGGCCAGCGAGCTGAGCATGGCGACCGCGCGGCTTGCATCCGAGGCCAGCTTCGGCGTGCACCGGTCGTAGATGCCCAGCACCACCAAGGCGGGGTAGAGTCCCGGCCTCCGCTTCGCCCGACGGGCGTGTTTCTCGCGGTAATACGGCGTCGTGACCGGCACCGTCGTGCCCCGGGAGGTGCGAACGTTGACGGTCTCCAGGCCGTCGCTCCGCATCCGCCGGGGCAGGTGGCGCACGAGGGCGCTCGCCGCGTCGCCAACCGCGGCGGAGCGCACCGCGCGTTGCAGCACGGGGGTGAGGAGGGCGCCGAAGAACTCGTCCGCGATGGCCCGCAGCTGCTCTTCGCACTGCTCCGCTTCCTCTGCCGACCTGGGCGCTCGAGCACGCGCCTCAAACTCCAGCGCCCGCCGGAGGGCAGTGCGCAGGTGGACGGGAATGTTGCCAAGATCGATCTCGCGGCTCGGGGTGTCGATGGCGCTCTTGTCCATTTCAACGCACCATCATGGGCAGTCCGAGCCGTAATGTCCAGTACCACCCTCCCCGTCTGTCCGAAGACCGGCTCAACCTCCCCCAGCCTCACAGTCCATCTTTGCCTACACACTGCACTGCTCCGGGAAATCGGGAATGCGCCCTACGGATACGTTCGTCCCGGTCCACAAGGACCTTGAGGGCGGCAGACTGGACACGGCCGGCCGACAGCCCGGGCATCAGGCGTTGACAGAGCAGCGGAGACAGCTCATAGCCGACGATGCGATCCAGGAAACGCCGCGCCATCTGGGCACGCACGAGCGCCTGGTCGACCGTGCGGGGCTTCTCGAACGCGGCAAGCACGGCCGGAGCTGTAATCTCCGAAAAGGTGACGCGCCGAAACCGGGAAGGGTCGCCGCCCAGGATGTCCGCCAGGTGCCAGGCAATGGCCTCGCCCTCGCGGTCGAGGTCGGTGGCCAGATAGACGGTGCCGGTACTGCCGGCCGCCTCAAGCTGACGAACAACGTCTTCCTTGCCGGGAATGATCTGCCACGACGGCCGCCAGCCGTCGGAGACATCGAGGCCCACGCCGGAGCCGGCCGGGGCACGGGCACCGGACGCCGGCGTCCTCGATGCAGACTTGCCCTTGCCTCCTGCAGCCTTGGTCGGAAGGTCTCTGACATGTCCGAGCGAAGCCCGTACGGTATAGGCGTCACCCAGGATCTTGTTGATCTTGCGGGTCTTGCCGGGACTCTCTACGATGACAAGCGTGCGTTGCGCCATGATTTGAACGGCTGCAACGGACAGACAGCGGTGAACCGGTCCGCGGGACGACCGAAGAACAGCCGGCGAAAGGGTATCTACGACTAACCTGCAGCGCATGACGCAACGAACGCTCAATCCCGCCAGCCGGCACCACGAACAGCTGCACCGGATCGCGCTGCTGGCCGCCGCCCACCAATGGCTGAACTCGGACCGGAGCAAAGCGCCGGCCTACCCGGAAATCGAACCTGTAGACACCGGCAACGGCCACAGGGACCTGTTAATCCGGAGCACGGCGATCGAGACCGCCGAAAACGGGACCCTGCGCCTGAGCGATACAGCAGCCGCGCTCCAGCTGCTTCGCGAAGAGGCCGGACACGCCGACGCACGCCATCCAGAGTGGGACACCATGAACCCGGAGAAGGGCCAATGGCACCTGCGCCCCAGCGAGATGCGGATCGTGCTGGCCAGCCAACCCGGAACGTTGAACCAGATCGTCTACCCCACACGGCGGGCAGCCGACGGAACCGAACGCAACATCCGGATCGAGTACCAGGCGGACAGGGACGGCAAGGCAGAGGCCAACGATACAAGAGGAGAACCAGCCTGGACAGGACACCTGACACTAGGCGTGCGCCTGCTGCGCCTGAGCGCTCCCGACGCACGCGCAATCTGGGAGAACCTGGCCCGGGCGCCCGAAAACGACCACAGAACGCCGCCGCAACTACCGGAACCAGGCGGCTACGGACGGCTGGCCGGGACCTACGCGGCCTGCCAATGGATGAGCGGAGCCTGGAGCACGCCGCCGCCGGACGAGGTCCTCAAGGAGATCGAGACCACACTGGGGACAGATCCGAAACGGGCATGGGGTGGCGTCGGCGACCGGAAATGGCGTTACGAGAGCGAATCCGACGCCGTGGCTGCAATGCGCACGGAAGCCGCGAGATCACTGGCCATCCGCCGGATCGGATGGACACGGCCCGAGCCTTCGGCCGGAGCGCCAGTGCGGGCCGATCAGGCCCGAGTGGTGATAGGTGGAGGCGAGCTGATATGCCGCATAGCGATGAACGGCCAGCTGACCGACCCGCAGCCACCGGGAATCGAAGAAGACGACTGGAGAGGCCGCTGGACGCCTGACACGACGAATGCCGTCGAGCACCTGCACATGCTCGCCGCGCACTGGCTCGCAGGACTACTGCACCTGACGCGGCCCGCTTGAATGAAGACGGCCCCCCAACGAGCCCCGGGAGCGACGAAACAACGAGCATCGTCCAAACTGAAAGGAGCCGAACAAACAACAAAGCCGAACGGCACAGGCCGCCGGCGGAGCGAGCGGACACGACGGTGGAACAGAGCGAGTCGCGAACGAAACCGAATGATCCGCCCCGGAATCCGGCGACGACGTGGCGACGACGGCAAGTCGAATGGAAGCAGCCCGAGTGGGCAGAGCTCATCCGGGCGCTGCCGAGCGTGAGCGCACGGGCCATCACCAACCGGAGCGGGATGCAGCACCCATTCGAGTGCGACATAGTACTGGCCTGGCCACAGCGCGGGATGTTCTCCACGAAGGATCGACGCGAATGGAACGGGGTGTCAATCGGCTCGGGACGAGTCACGAACCGACTGATCCAGCCGGCGGAAGCCGCCGAAGCCTTGCGCCGGACACTGGACGCCAACCACTTCCCGGCACCCGAGTGGTGGGAAACCGGAATCAGCCAGCTCGGAGAATGGTGGACGCTGCGCGGTTGCTGGAAGTGGCCCAACGGACAACCCGACTCGAACAACCAGGAAGTGACACGGGTCGTCTGGATCGAGCACGACGTCCGGTGGTCATCCATCGCAATCGGCGGAGGCCTGCGCCGAGCCGACGGAGCGGTAATCACGGCGACCTATGAAGGGGCGGCGCTGACCGGACCCCTGATCACGGGAATGCGGCCCAACCGGGCACTAAGCCACGCGGTGTGGCTGCGGATCGACCGAGACGCGAGAACGCTGGCGGACTGGCGCGGACAGCAGATCCTGGCCAATCTGCTCAACACGTGGACCCGGGACTACATCGACTACAGCTGGGGCCCGGAGACCGGACCCAGACTGCTGCTGCGCAACGGAGTATCCGCGCGGCGAAGCAACGAGAGCCACATCGAGAGCGAATCGATGCGCACAGTCACCGACGACCTCAACCAGGTCGCATGGCAACTGGGACTGTCAGCGCTTTGCGTCACCGACGTGATCGAGCGGGCGGAGCTGACCACCCGCATCATGGAAACGGTAGGCAAGCTCAACGAGTACCAGAACGGTCTGAGTCCGAGCGAGACCGACCGGTCGAGGCCGAACGGCGCGCCCGACCAGATCCATTGACCCCGCAAGAAGCGGCGCCGGTCTACGCAACCGGTCGCCGTGACAGGGCTGCGAACATGGACTCGACAACGAAAACAGGCACACACGAGAGCGCACTCTCTCCGACGCGCGCTTGGACAATCCTGGCGGCCGAAGGTTTCGCCTCGCTGAGTGTCGAGATTCTGGGACTGCGAGCCATGGTGCCGTACGCGGGAACCCCCGTGCCGGTGACCTCCATCCTGTTGGCCGCCTACCTGGGAGCACTGGCCCTGGGATACCACCGAGGCGAACAGGCCGCAACCAGACTGGGAGGACTCAGCGGAGCCACCGCGAAACTGCGCGAGGCCGCTGGGAACCGTCTGATGAAGGCCACCATCTGGACCGTTGTCGCCACCGGCCACGGGCTGCCGCTGGTCGTCTTCAACCTGACGCAGGAACACGTGGCCGTCGGCGTCGTGCTGTATTCGACGCTCGGAATCGCTCCAATAGGAATGTGGCTGGCCGAATCGATCATGCTGATCGACCGGGCACGCAGGAGATCCGCGAACGAGCACGGAACCGGCAGCACGCTCGCGATGTCGACCGCGGGGAACGTGGCCGGCGCGCTTCTGACCGCGTGGGTAATCCTGAGCACGCTGGGAATGGCCGGCGCCACAGCGCTGGTGGCACTGGTGAGCGGCGGCGCCGCGGTCGCCGCGCACCGCCGGGCATGGGGCTGGGAGACCGCCCTGTTCATCGTCGCCCTACTGGGAATCTACGGATACCACGAACAGACCGAGTACAGAGCTCGGACAGCCTACGCCGACTACCAGCTCGTCGAGAACAAGACCAACGGGACACGCGAGCTGATCATCAACCGCAGCCGGGCGTCTACGGACGACGGAAGCGGGACCGGACACCCGTACATCGAAGCAATCGAGACGGCGCTATGCAGCCTGGAGATAAAACAGGTCGCCGTGCTCGGAGCCGCAGGGCGAACGCTGGGGGAAGGAGCCGACTGCGACATCCAGCCTACTTTCGTCGACATCGACCCGGCGCAGGCGGAGATGTCGCAGGAGCTGCTCGAAAGACCACCACAGGGAACGCTGCAGATCGCTGACGCACGCGCCTGGCTGCGCAACAACGAGGTGCTGTGGCCAGCTATCGTCGCCGACGCCTACTCGCACCGCGCGTCGCTGCCGACGCACCTGGCGACAGTCGAGGCATTCAAAGCAATGCGCGACGACCTGGCAGCCGACGGCCTGCTGTTCGTGAACATCCTGGGCAGCGAGAACGAAGCCAAGTTCCGGACACGCATCGACCGCACGATTCGCAGAGTGTTCGCCGACTGCGAAACATGGTCGAGGAGCGCGAACGCCGAACCGGCAGCCTGGGCGGCCGACGACGACGAGCAGCACGACAACCTGCTCTACCGCTGCCGTCGATCCGAACTGGACGGAGACGAAGCGGTATACGTCGACGACAGACAGAGCATCGACATCGACCGGGGCCTGCAGTAAGCACCTGCAGCCGGCATCGGATGCAACCGGATAAAACACTCCAGGCCGCGGCGCAAAGCACGCACCGGCAGCAGCAGCAACAACCGGTGATCCGTACACTCACCCTGCGGCTCCACTCCGGCCCGGGAGCCGTACCCGACCTTACCGCCGGCCAGCTCGCAGCCCGGAAACGAAGAAGCCGGCCGCGACTACAACCAGCGATCGACCAGGAGCGAGAGAGAAAATGCACGAGGCAGCACGACGAAGCACCCAACCCCAGAGGCCGGGCGGCAGACAGCCGCACTGGCGGGAACACAGCCCTAGCCAGACACACTCACCCGGCCCGGGAAACCAGCGGCCGAAGGACGGAGCGCCCAGCCTCGGACCCGCGCAACGGATGCAGACCGACTCGAACGGTCAACCGGTAGGACCATCGAAGGCCCGGCGGCTGGCCGGCCCGAGCAGGCACTGGCTCGTACGGGACGCCGCCGGCAGCGACGGCAACTAGTTCCACCCGCCGACAAGGAGCCGGGAAGTGCGAATTTCCAACGAGCCGCAGCAAACCGAAGTACCACACCTGAGTGGCAACACTCGGGTGAACGTCTGGGTCGCGCTACTCGTGATGGACGACGAGCAGGACACGAGCCTGACAACGGGCTGGTACTGGCGCCTGGCCGACATGGGCGCCGCCGAGAACGAGCGTCACGACCTGGAGGCATGGCGCAAGGCGGCGCTCAACGAACAGGGACCGTACCGCAACGCGGACAACGCGATGCAGGGCGTTGCCTACTACTCGGTCGAGCGGGCGACACTGGCCGGAAGGCTCAACGAAGCCAACGAATTGATGCGGATGGGCCAGCTGGACGCCACCATCGAACAGATCAGCGAATGGCTGTCGAAGGCGGACGAAATGGACAGGGCGTTGCGCAACGAGAGCAGGGCGCCGCAGACGCAACCTGCCAACGACGACGGGCAACCGGTGTAGGCCCGGGGATGCAGGACAAGCGCCTGGCGTGGCTTGACGCGAGCAGAGGGATCGGCCTGTTGCTCATGATCCCGGCGATCGTGCGCCTGGCGCTACACCCAATCGGAGAGAGCTGGGCTCCGAAGGCCGGCGCAGCCTGGTGGAGCTACTGGCTCGCGGTCGAGACGGTGAGCGACGAGACCGGTATCTGGATCCTGGCGATCTGTGCCGGCGCCGGGCTCGCGATCCACCGAAGCACCTTCGACGACGAGCAACTGTGGACGGCGACGCACCGGGCACGATACCTGATCCTGATGCCGGTGGCACTCGCGCACGCGTACTACTTCGCACCCTGGTCCGTGCTCGCTTCCGGATGCCTGGCAGCGCTGATGATGACGCAGGCGATACGGGAAACGACGGCCCGGCCTGTCCGGACCGGGATCGCCGTGGCAGCAGTGCCTGTGCTCCTGATCATCGGGCACATGGTCCTGTGGAACGCGTACGTGGAACGAAGCGGAGAAGCCTGGGACGACCGGTTCCAGATGAGCAACAGGGAATACGAGCGCTGGGAGAGCGCGAGCTACACGGGTGACTGGGAATCGCAGACGAGGGTGCGCAGGGAGACGTGGTGGCAAAGAACCACCACGCTGGGACCCGCCCGCCACCTGTGGCAGATGGCCGGCGGGATCCTGATCGGACTCTGGTGGCATCGGGCCGGGCGGCACCGAAGCCGCGCGGGACGGGACGCATGGAGGCTGACGACAGGGGGACTGACTGCGAACGCCCTCGGGGCGCTGCTGGTGTGGAGCGAACTGCAACCGGGCACGACCGCACGCCTGGCGGACATGGTCAACTACGTCGGCGGGGGAATGCTCGCCGTCGGGATCGTCGCGCTCGCGACTACCGCGAATACGGACTTCTGGTCGAACTCGGCAACCAGCACACTGAGGAGCATCGGACGCCACAGCCTGACGCTGTACGCCTTGCTGACTACGGCCCTGGCCGCGACCGCCCACGGGTGGGGAGCCGGACTTCACGGGGCGCTGGACGCGCAGCAGACATTCTCGGTTTGCGTAATCAGCGCCGCGGCAATGAGCGCCGGAGCGGCCCTGCGATCCGGCAATCGGCGGGGTCCAGCCGAAAAATGGTGGCGCCGAAGCGCCGACAGACTGGTGAAGAAAGCCAACCAGCCAACCGACAGCACAGAACCGTAGTCTGGAAAGACCGACGACGGACAGGCGATACACTGCGCGCCGATGAAACGCCGCAACGGCTGAACCACCCCCGATCGCCAGCCGAAGGACTCCCAGACGATGAACAACCGAGATGCAATCGCTCCGACGACCACCGGAGCCGCACACAGAAGTGAAGACGACGCGGGCGGCGAGTTCTGGCTATGCCCGGGGCCTCAATGGGGTACCGAGCAGGAGACGTGCGGGCGGATGCTGCGGGAGAAGAACCGCCGCTGCGCCGAATGCAGCTCCAGGCGCACGGCGCTGCGAAAGCACGAACGAGCACTGGGGAAGCGGGAAGCCGAGCACGAGCTGGCCGCGGTGAGGGTGGACGCCAACGACCAGCAGCAGCCCTGGAACATGTGGACGTAACCTCGCATGGCTCCACGACGCCAACGTGGTCAGGGTCTGGAAACAGGTTACCGAAGAAAGAAGGACACCTGTGAAACTCCCATCAGCACTACAGCGGTTCGTGGCCGAGGATGACCACGGCGTCGCAACACTGAGCGCCGCCGACGCCGCCGCTCTGCTGGCCAGCGCGGTGGTCCAGCGTGCGGTCAATCAGCAGCACGTCGCGAGGCTTACCGATGCGATCGAGGCAAACGAGTGGGCCGGGCCGCCGCTGCTCACGCTCGTCGTTCGTCCGGATTCCCGTCCGGTCCTGATCGACGGCAAGCACATCCTGAGTGCGCACGTCGAAGCCAGCCGACGCAACAGCGGCCTGCGGTCAGTCGACTATGTCGTACAGGTGATCCGAAACCTGTCGCCCACCGAGGCATCGAGCTTGTACTCGACGAAAACGGCAGTCTTCGAAGGCAGCCCGGCAGCAGGGTGAGCCTGCCACAGGACAAGGAAGGTTGCCTGTGGAACTCCCGTCATCACTGCAGCGTTTCGTGGCCGAGGACGACCACGGGGTCGCAACACTGAGCACCGCCGACGCCGCCTCTCTGGTAGCCACGGCCACCGCCACGTTCCAGCGTCCGATCGATCTGCGCCACGTCGCTCACCTGGCAGGGGTGATCGAGGCAAACGAGTGGGTGGGCTGGCCGCTGCTGACGCTCGTGATTCCTCCGGATTCACCGCCGGTCGTGATCGACTGCACCCATCGTCTGAGCGCCCACGTCGAGGCCGGCCGACGCAACGGCGGCCGGCACTCGGTGGAGTACCTGGTACAGGTGGTCCGGAACCTGTCGCCCGCCGAGGCCTATGGGCGTCTGGACGCCGTAACAAAGCCTCGTTCGTCGGCCGATATCGCCAGCTCCATGAAGCTGCCGATCGCGCCACGCTTTCTGCGATCGGCGCTGAGCGTAGCCTTGAATGCGATCCGGTTCAGTACCGCGACGGACCGGACTGCGACCGTGGGGACCAAAACGGTGCGGGTCACCCCGCCGTACCGCGAGCGGCGGCAGTACGTGATGGAACGCACAGCGCAGTTCGCACGGATGGACACGTTCCTGGGACCCGAATACCCGAGCGCCACACCCGTAGTTCGGCAGCGGCTCCTCTCGGCGCCATTCCTGGCGGTGTGCCTGGAAACCCTGGCGCAGGCACCGCACGAGGCGTTTCACTTCTGGCCGATCGTGCTGCATGCCGAAGGCGCGAAGATCCAGCACATCTTCGCGCGCGAGCGAATCGTGGAGGCATTGTCCGAGACGGTTCCAAACCGCGCATACCACCGTCTCTACGGGGTGGTCTCCGCGTGGAACGCGTTCCTCGCCGGGACGTCGCGGCCGGCCAAGATACGCGACATCATCCTGGGTCCACTGCACGTCAGGAACACTTCGATAACCATTCGATGAGTCCGCGCGTGAAGAGTGGCCGGGGTCTCGGGGGACGCCGAAACGCCGGACTCTGCCTGCGGTGCGGCGAGGCGGCCTCAGAGACCCAGGCCTATACCCGATCATTCATTCGGCGACTGGCGGAGGGTCACGGTACCGACGCCGAGTACACGCGGGTGCTCGGGCGACCGTGGTCCTACGGAGACCCGTTTCCGTCCGCGGCGCGTCTGGAACACGACCCCTGGTGCGGAAAATGCCAGGTCGTTGTTGACCAGGCGTCGAAACAACGCAGCAAGACCCGGCGCCAAAAGGCGTTGAGGCGAGCAGGTCAGCGCGATCGATACTATCGGCGATCCGCAAGCGGCATCTGCCCGCGTTGCTACCGTGAACGCGATACAGACCTGACCATCTGCTCCTCATGCCGCCACTATATTCGGTGTTACAGGCTCGGCTGCTGCCCAGGTTGCGGCGGCCGGCGAGGCGTCGAGGAACTCTGGTGCGCTTCGTGCCGTCGTGGAACTCAAACTTGACGCCCCTTCCCGTGGACAGGACCATGGGCTTTGCGCACGCTTCGCGCGTACGCAGCCAGGGCATCGGGCCGCGGCGGCGGAAGCGCCGGAGCCGCTCTGGATGCACTGACGGCAGGAACCGCCGCCGGCCGGGGCGACTGGACCGGCGCGGGTGTTCGAGTTGCCGCCGCCGGCGCCTGCCGGGCCGCGGGTCGAAGGCACCTGAACAAGGAGCCGCGACGCCGCCCTCGCAGCCGCCGCCCGGGCGCCGGCCGGCCGTCCAGCGGACGCAGGAGCGGACTCCGGCCTGCTCGACGGCGGCGCCATCGTCGCCTTTTGCACCCCCGAGCGAACACTTGCACCACTTCGATCGAGGTTCTGCGGCTGAGCCGCCCGGACCGGCTCGCCGGCGCTGGCAGGCCGTCCAACTCGAGCAGCACCGGAGTCCGGCTTGCTAGACGGCAGGGAAGACGTCGGCTTTTCCGCACTGGAGCGAACACCCGAGGCAGTTCGATCCGGGCCGTGCTGCAACGCGCCGACGAAGAGACCGTGAGGACACCACAACACTCACGATCCACGTGGATCGTGAACTGCACAACGACATCAAGAAACTCGCCTCGAAGATCGAACGACCAGCCGAGGTCATGTTGCGACGAGCACTGCGCCGACTGGTCACCGACGCAATGAAGGGACGAGGGAACAAGTACATCGATTAGCCCAAACCGAAGCCCGAACACAGGCGGCAACGAGCACCGGCAGGACGGCCCAGGGCCGGCCGGTTACCGGCCCTGCGCCGGCCGGTTACCCGCGCCCACCTGAGGATTCATCCGGTACCGGAGAGCAAAGCGGCCTCCGGTTCAGACGTTCGCCCGGGGATTCCGCACCGAAAACCGCAGTAATCGGCTGAAAAGTCCGAGGACCGTACCCGGTCGTCAACAACGCACGGATCCGCCGGCCGGTACCAAGCGCCATTCCCGCCAAGCGCGCCAGGTCGACGCTGTTTACAGCGGGCAGTGTCAGCGGTCGCCCGAAAGAGCGTCATTCTGGACGGGACGTCGACCACAACATGTAGGGGGTGTATGAGTGAGCATCGTCGGCAAGAGCCAGTCTGGACGAGCGTGCGCGGAGCCGGCGTCAAGGCCGTCAGCCCCGCGGAGCGGGGGCGGAGCGAAGCGACGCGCCTTGACGTCGGTGAGCACACGCGCACGCTGTTGGCTTGACGATGCCGCCGGCGACCACAACATCTTGCGGTCGACCCGAGCCCAGTTTCTGTCAGTATGACCAGCATCGCGTTATGACAAGTGACCGTCGGCGAGACGGTGGCGGTCGGGGTCCAGCACGTCGTCTGCTTGTCATAATCAGAGGCTCGCCAGGAAGGCCAACAGCGAGGAGTCGGCCTTGAACCGCTGCGTTCGTTGACCGAGCGGCTCGAGTTTTCGCAGAGCGTCTTCCTTGAGTTGCAGGTCCGCCTCGCCGTATTGATGGGTGGTTTCGAGTCGCTCGTGGCCGAGCCACAGCGCGATGGTCGCCATGTCGACGCCGGCCTGGAGCAGGTGCATCGCGGTAGTGTGGCGGACGACATGCGGCGACACGCGCGCACGGTGCCCGTCGCGTACCCGCGCGTCATGAGTACGTCGACGAAGTCGTCGACCCAACGACCCAACGGCCCGGACCGGATCTGGTCGCAGATGCGTGGGCGAACGGAAAGCGTTTCAAGCATGGTCTCCTCCTTGGTCCCCTGACACTGGGAACCCGCAGAGACCATGCGTACTATGTCAAGCTCGCGGTAGCGGGGATGCCCGCCACGCCAGGGGCAACGACGCTCGGCTGACCGTCACTTGTCATAACGCGATGCTGGTCATACTGACAGGTATGACCAGCTGGTCATACCTGTCAGTTCCTCGCGCTCGGCAACAGGCAGTAGCCCGCACTCCATAGCCCTGCGCAACGAGAGCGCACCGCTGACACCCTGCTCGAGACAGAACTCGACAACGTGTCAGTACGGCTCCCAATCAGGATCGTGGATTGGACGTGAACGAAATAGCCTGAATACAGGCGGCAACGACGAGCGGCCGGACAACCGTCAGCCGGCCGGTTGCCGGCCCTGGGCCGGCCGATGAGGGTGCCCCAAGCGTAGTGGAAAGTCGGTGGCGACTCCTGCCCGGCTGTGGTATCAGTCGGGTGTGTTCAAAAGGAGGAGAGGCCACCGATGAAGAAACCGTACAAGATCGTTTCGGGCGCGTCCGCGCCGAACCGCCGGGAACTGGCGGACTGGCTGGCGAAGGACGGGCAACTGCTGATCCCGCTGGTCGAACTGCTGGAGAAGGGCGAGCGAGCCATCGACGAGGTGATCGACGTGATGGGCCGGGCGACCATCGAGGCCGTCCTGCGGATGAGCGCCGAGCAGGTGGCGGGGCCGAAGGAGCAGGGACGGCGCGACGCCGACCGGGATCTGTACTGGCACGGGGTGCAGGCGGGACGTGTGGCATTGAAGGAGCGGCAGTTGCGGGTCGACAAGCCGCGGCTGCGCAAGAAGCGGCCGCGGGCCGATGAGCCGGGCGAGGTGGAGATTCCGGCGTATACGGCGTTGCAGGCGGATCAGCCACTGGCCGACCGGATGCTGGAGCTGGTGCTGCAGGGCGTGTCGACGCGCAAGTACGAGAAGGTGCTGCCGGCGCTGGCCGACCAGGTGGGGGTGAGCAAGTCGGAGGTCTCGCGGGAGACCATCGAGGCGGGGACGCGCGTTCTGAAGGAGTTGGCCGAACGGGACCTGGGCAAGTTGGACGTGCTGGTCGTCTACCTCGACGGGATCGTGTTCGGGAACTACCACGTGGTGGCGGCGGTCGGTGTGGATGCGGATGGTCGTAAGCACGTGCTGGGGCTTTGCGGCGGGGCATCGGAGAACACGGAGGTCACCGCTGGCCTGCTCGAAGATCTGGTGACGCGGGGCCTGCGGGCTGACCGGCGGCGTCTGTTCGTCATCGACGGCGCCAAGGCGCTGCGGCAGGCCATCGGGCGGGTGTTCGGGTCGGCGAACCTGGTGCAACGTTGTAGAAACCACAAGGTAAGGAACGTCTTGGGTCATCTGCCGAAAGAGCAGCACGAGCAGGCGCGTTCGACGCTTCGGGCGGCGTGGAAGCTGGACGCCGACGAGGGCATCCGGAAGCTGGAGCAGTACGCCTCGTGGCTGGAGCGGGAGTGGCCGTCGGCGGCGGCGAGCCTGCGCGAAGGGCTCTCGGAGTTGTTCACGGTCAATCGCCTTGGGCTGCCGAAGCCGCTGCGCCGCTGCCTGACGACGACGAACATCATCGACTCGTCGCACGCGGGCGTTCGCCAGCACACGAATCGGGTGAGTCGCTGGCAGAGCGAGGAGATGGCGGTGCGGTGGGCCGCGGTGACGTTCCGAGAGACGGAGAAGCACTATCGCCGCATCACGGGCTATGAGCATCTCTGGATGCTGAAGGCGCACCTCGACGAAGAGAATGGCGCCCTTGCCGAATTGCAGAAGGCGGGGTAATGTGTGTCTGTCGCTGCCGACTTTCAACTACTGGCGGGACACCCTCCGGCCGATGCCAGGCCCGCGCCTAACCTAAGGACAGTGATCGATATAGATTTGCCAACTCCACCAAGGCGCAGCCTCTCTTTCGCTGCTTGGCACGCCTGGAACGCGGCAAGGTTATTCCCGTCAGTGTCCTAACGCAAAACAGAACATCAGGACTCCTCAGGTACCGGATAGCGCAGCGACCTCCGGTTCAGACGTTCGCCCGGGGATTCCGCACCGAAAACCGCAGTAATCGGCTGAAAAGTCCGAGGACCGTACCCGGTCGTCAACAACGCACGGATCCGCCGGCCGGTACCAAGCGCCATTCCCGCCAAGCGCGCCAGGTCGACGCTGTCTACAGCGGGCAGTAGCCCGCACTCCATAGCCCTGCGCAACGAGGCGGCAACGACGAACGGCCGGACAACCGTCAGCCGGCCGGTTGCCGGCCCTGGGCCGGCCGATGCCAGGCCCGCGCCTAACCTAACGCAAAACAGAACATCAGGACTCCTCAGGTACCGGATAGCGCAGCGACCTCCGGTTCAGACGTTCGCCCGGGGATTCCGCACCGAAAACCGCAGTAATCGGCTGAAAAGTCCGAGGACCGTACCTGGTCGTCAACAACGCACGGATCCGCCGGCCGGTACCAAGCGCCATTCCCGCCAAGCGCGCCAGGTCGACGCTGTCTACAGCGGGCAGTAGCCCGCACTCCATAGCCCTGCGCAACGAGAGCGCACCGCTGACACCCTGCTCGAGACAGAACTCGACAACGTGTCAGTACGGCTCCCAATGTCAGCGGTCGCCCGAAAGAGCGTCATTCTGGACGGGACGTCGACCACAACATGTAGGGGGTGTATGAGTGAGCATCGTCGGCAAGAGCCAGTTTGGACGAGCGTGCGCGGAGCCGGCGTCAAGGCCGTCAGCCCCGCGGAGCGGGGGCGGAGCGAAGCGACGCGCCTTGACGTCGGTGAGCACACGCGCACGCTGTTGGCTTGACGATGCCGCCGGCGACCACAACATCATCTTGCGGTCGACCCGAGTCCAGTTTCTGTCAGTATGACCAGCATCGCGTTATGACAAGTGACGGTCAGCCGAGCGTCGTTGCCCCTGGCGTGGCGGGCATCCCCGCTACCGCGAGCTTGACATAGTACGCATGGTCTCTGCGGGTTCCCAGTGTCAGGGGACCAAGGAGGAGACCATGCTTGAAACGCTTTCCGTTCGCCCACGCATCTGCGACCAGATCCGGTCCGGGCCGTTGGGTCGTTGGGTCGACGACTTCGTCGACGTACTCATGACGCGCGGGTACGCGACGGGCACCGTGCGCGCGTGTCGCCGCATGTCGTCCGCCACACTACCGCGATGCACCTGCTCCAGGCCGGCGTCGACATGGCGACCATCGCGCTGTGGCTCGGCCACGAGCGACTCGAAACCACCCATCAATACGGCGAGGCGGACCTGCAACTCAAGGAAGACGCTCTGCGAAAACTCGAGCCGCTCGGTCAACGAACGCAGCGGTTCAAGGCCGACTCCTCGCTGTTGGCCTTCCTGGCGAGCCTCTGATTATGACAAGCAGACGACGTGCTGGACCCCGACCGCCACCGTCTCGCCGACGGTCACTTGTCATAACGCGATGCTGGTCATACTGACAGGTATGACCAGCTGGTCATACCTGTCAGTTCCTCGCGCTCGGCAACACCCAATCAGGATCGTGGATTGGACGTGAACGAAATAGCCTGAATACAGGCGGCAACGACGAGCGGCCGGACAACCGTCAGCCGGCCGGTTGCCGGCCCTGGGCCGGCCGATGCCAGGCCCGCGCCTAACCTAACGCAAAACAGAACATCAGGACTCCTCAGGTACCGGATAGCGCAGCGACCTCCGGTTCAGACGTTCGCCCGGGGATTCCGCACCGAAAACCGCAGTAATCGGCTGAAAAGTCCGAGGACCGTACCCGGTCGTCAACAACGCACGGATCCGCCGGCCGGTACCAAGCGCCATTCCCGCCAAGCGCGCCAGGTCGACGCTGTCTACAGCGGGCAGTAGCCCGCACTCCATAGCCCTGCGCAACGAGGCGGCAACGACGAACGGCCGGACAACCGTCAGCCGGCCGGTTGCCGGCCCTGGGCCGGCCGGTTCCAGGCCCGCGCCTAACCTAGCGCAAAACAGAACATCAGGACTCCTCAGGTTCCGGATAGCGCAGCGACCTCCGGTTCAGACGTTGGCCCGGGGATTCCGCACCGCAAACCGCAGTAATCGGCTGAAGGGTCCGAGGACCGTACCGAGTCGTCTGCAAGGTACGGATGGGCCGCCCAGTACGAAGCGACATTCCCGCCGAGCGCGCCAGGTCAAGGCTGTCTACAGCGGGCGGTAGCCCGTACTCGATAGCCCTGCGCAACAAGAGCGCACGGCTGACACCGTGCTCGAGACAGAGCCGGTTGAGCTCGTTGAGCTCGGACGCCGCCAATCGCAACTTGACAACGTGTCGGTACGGCTCCCAATCAGGATCGTGGATTGGACGTGAACCCATTTTCTACGTGAAGTCTACTAGGGCCTGTTATTAATAGGGTCATTGGTTGCCTGACAGCATACAGGTAATTTCCGGTTTGATTTCCTCATATTTCGGCATACTGTGAGGTCAGGATACTTATTTCCAGCTTAATAACACTGCCTCAGCGCGTCGAACATGAGCACGAAGTGGATGAAGCCGATGAACATCACATCCAGCTTCTCGAATCGGGAGAAGATCCGGCGATAGCCCTTCAGTCGGCGGAACAGACGCTCGACTTCGTTGCGTCGCTTGTACATCTCCCGGTCGTACTCCCACGGGTCCGTCCGGGTCTTGATCGGCGGCACCACTGGTGTGAATCCGAGGTCCAGCGCCAGTTGGCGGGTTTCGTCGCCCTGGTACGCGCGGTCCATCACCAAGGCCAATTCGGCATCTTGCGGCCCCAGGCTGGTCAGGAGCTTCCGGCCCTCCGGGCCGTCGTGGGCTTGGCCGGGCGAGAGCGCAAACGTCAATGCCATTCGAGCATCCGCGGCAACCAGATGAATCTTGGTGGTCCACCCGCCGCGGGATTTGCCGATGGCTTGGGGGCCGTTTTTTTTCGAGCCCCCGTGCCGTCGGGATGGACCTTGACGATGGTGCTGTCCAGCGACACCGCCTCCAACTTGATGCGGATCAACTGGGCGCGTTGCAGGTGTTCGAAGACCCGGTCGAGCACCCCGTTCTTGGACCAACGATTCATGCGGGTGTAGATCGTGTGCCAGTTCCCAAAGCGCCTCGGCAACCCTCGCCACTTGCACCCCTGCTCGGCGACGTACAGGATCGCGTTGAGCACCTGCAGATTGGGCATGCTGACATTGCCACGCTGTCGCGGGAGACAGGACGCGATGGGTGCGTACTGCGTTTCGGTGAGCTCCATCCAGGAACGATACCACGATCCGGCCAATAGTGTTAACACGCCCTAGTCCAACGCCGCGGAGCAGCGGCACCGGACCCGGAGTCCAGGAAGAGAGATCGTCGAGGCGCGGCCCGGAACGGTCCCGAGCGGAACGAACACGAACAGCATGGCAGCCGCCTGAGAGCACCCGACTAACGCTTCCGGGCACCGCTCCGGGCGAGCCACGCCTCGACCGCGGCACGGCTTAAGCGCGGCCGCTTGTCCACACCCGGCAGCGTGGGGATGGCGAGCACGCGGGCCCGGAACGGGCGCCGAATCGTCGACGGCGAACAGCGACCCAGCCAGCGGCAACAGCGACTGGTCGGATAAATCGGTCGGAACCCCAATTACACCCGTTCCTGCGTTGCCGCTGGCTGGCATCGGCATCCTCGGTCTGTTGCTGGCGCTGCTCGGCTCCCGCGCGGTCCTGGACGACCGTCGCCGACTCGACGCCTCGAGAGGAAAATAACCCGCCACCAGGACCTCACCACGACGAAGTCAACAGGCTCGAAATGTGGGACTCAATGTCCGTCCCAGCCGGTGCGGAACCGGAAGTCGAGAACTATCAGTAAGTTACAGCCAACCCCCGCAGAAACGGGGATAGACCGGACTGTTCGAAGCAAGGAGCGCAGCCGTGCGCAAGAAGTGCAGGCCCCACAGCTGGCGCCTGCCCGAAGTGGGCGACGACGCCCTGGCCTACGAGGCGTGCGACCGCAGGATCGACTACCGCGCCGAGCTGACGAAGCTGAAGTACGTCACCATCGTCAACGCGTACGAGGCGCGACGAGGAGCCGTCGCCGGCCAGCGCTTCCGTACGGCGCTGATCGCCGCCTGGGCAGCGGCCACCGAACGGCGGGAGACGACGTAACCATGCAGGACATCGAGGGAATCGCGCGCTACTGGGAGAGCGAGCTCGCACTGGCGGGAAGCCGCGAGACGCGCGTGCCGACGATCTCGACCCCGATCGGGCGCACCTGGATCTGGTCCGACCTGCACCTGGGCGATCGCGGGTCGCTCGAGGCCTTCGACCGGCCGTTCGCCGACGTCCCGGCCATGAACCGCCACCTACTCGCCAGGTGGCGCCAGCGCGTGCAGCCCGGCGACACGATCATCTGCCTGGGCGACGTCGCCCACCCCGACGCGTGGCGCGACCGGCGGCTGGTGCTCGACCTGCGGGCGTGCCCGGGCGAGCGGATCCTGATCCTCGGCAACCACGACACCGACCTGCGCGCGCTCGCCGAGGCGGGGTTCGCGACGCAGCACCGGCAGGCGCTGTACGAGGCCGAGCCGACGCTGGCGCTCAGCCACGAGCCGCTCGCCGCGGTACCGGTGGGCGCGGTCAACGTCCACGGCCACCTGCACGACGGGACCGAGCCGACACACCGGCACTTCAACGTGGCGGTCGAACGGTGGAACTACGAGCCTGTACCGATGGCCACGGTCGCCGCCCGAGCGCTCGGGCGCTGGAAGTGAACACGATGGACGCCTCGGGCCTGCAGGCGCTCTACATCGACGAGCTACGGCGCTCGCTGGTGCCGCCGATACACCCGATGGTGAACGGGCGCCAGACCGAGACGCTCATCCGCAGGGCGGAGTGCGAAGCCGCGGCGGCGTGCACCGCAGCGGACGCGGTGACCTGGGTCTGGGTCGGACCTGCACCTGGGGCACGAGCACTCGCGCAGCGCCTTCAGACAACCGTTCCGCACGGCGGCCGAGGCCGACCGAGCGATGATGGAGGCCTGGTACGATCAGGTAGCCGAGGGCGAAACCATCATCTGCCTCGGCGACGTCACCGTCGACGGCGAGGCGCTGGCGCACCACCAGGACTGGTGGCGCAGGGCGCCGTGAACGAAATGGCTCGTGCTCGGCAATCACGACGTCGACCCGATCAACCAGGTCCGGCCGTTTCGAAGCCGAGCGCAGGACGGTGACGCTGTACGCGGCCGGCGACCCGCCGCTGCTGCTGACCCACGTGCCGCTGCTGCAGGTGCCGCACGGCGCGGTCAACGTCCACGGACACGTGCACGAGCAGGAGTCGCCGACGCGCAACCGGCACGTCAACGTCAGCGTGGAGCAGCTGAACTACCGGCCAGCGAAGCTGAGCGACATCCGCCGCCTGGCGCGCCGGCTGGTGGAAGGACACAGCGTGCCGGGTCACAGCACCCGAGCGCGGCTGAACGTCGTCGAACGCGTGATGCCGTAGCGAAGGAGATGGGGATGACGACGCTGACGTTGAAGGCCGGCGGCGCGACGTTTCCACATCCGACGGAACGGCTCCGGGTGGGCGGCGCGGTCGCCGATCGCAGAGGAACGCGGCTGCGGCCACGGTGAGGCGGCTCGTCGAAGCACTCGCCGCTGAACAAGTGGAACCGCCGCCGTTCAGCGACCTGCTGAGGTCGTTCGCAGAGTGACCACAGGATCGACCGAGCCCCCGTCAACAGACGTAGACTCCAGCCCCGGGACCCCGCAAGGCGGAGACCGACCATCGCGCACCAACGCGATCGCCTTCGGCAGTTGGGCTGCTCCACGCACAGGGATGAACCCTCGCACGGTATCGAGATCGAGAAAGCCGCGGTCCGCCCGGCGCACGCGGGGAATGCGGCGCCAGCCACCGTAGGCGGTGCGACTTCACGCACCGCCGCTCCATGCGTTACTGAGGAGTGGACGGGGGGGGCCTTGTTGCTGCAGGGATGGCCGGCGCCTCGTGCACGGCCGATAACCGGTGCAAGAGCTGTCGATGAGGGCTGAGGACCGCGACGTCGACATCGAACCGCCGACACGCTTCCGTCGGTCCAGATGACGATGCGGTTTCTGGCTTTATGCGACCCGTACGGTTCGGATGAAGCGGCCGTCGCCGCGATTGCGGGCGGGCGGCGGAGTCTTGCCGGGGTTACCCGTCCGGGACGACCGGCCAGCCTGGAACGCGGCCGAGATGAGAGCGGTGGTCGAGTACCTTCAAGAGGCCGGTGCCGGGTTGACCGAGTCCGGCGCACCGCACCGCACCGGTAGCCGCGCCGACCGGCAGCTTGCTGCTCGGACAAGGACGGCGGGGGTGGCGATGCCGCCGGTTCGCGCGTGCGACGCATCGGCCCGATTCTGTGGCGGATCGTATCGAAGGAAGCAGGTCACGATGTCGAGAAGTGGAATCCTGGACGCATTACGGAACGAGGAACAGTCGTTGAGGAGCCAGCTCGTCGCCATTCAACGTGCGATCGAGGCGATCGAAGGCAACGCCCCGCAGGGCGCCCGGCCCGGCAGGAAGAAGGCCGCCAAGGGGGTCGCCAGACGGAAGCGTGCGATGACGGAGGAGCAGCGCAAGGCGGTCGCCGAGCGGATGCGCAACTACTGGGCCTCCCGGCGAGCGGCCAAGGCGCAGGACGAGAAGGCGCAGGCGTGACGTTACGTGGGCCGGCTGATCCTGGCCCGGGGGGCGGCAGTCCCGCCCGCGGCATGCGGTCGAGAACGTGGCGAAGGTCTCACACGTATAGTTCCATTCGAGATGCTCACCGAGCAGCAGCTCGCGGCCCTTCGCTCGGAACCGGGTTCCAACCGCGTGGCGAAGGCCATGGCGCTGGCGGGAGTGACGCAGGTGACCGTGGCGAAGGCGCTCCGCCTGACGCAGCCCTACGTCAGCGATGTCGCCCGTGGGCGTTATCGCACCATTACCGTCGAGAACGCCTGGAAGTTCGCCGCCTACTTCGGTTGCCGTATCGAGGACTTGTTCCCGTCACCCCGCCGACCGTCGGATTGAAAGCAGGACGGATCCTCGATGTGGCCGCGCCCCGGCCGTCATGAGTCTCGTGACGCCGATCCCGGCCTGTACCGGCGAGACAGACCGCGAGCCCCGTCCCAGGTGTTCGATCGTTGACCGGGAAGCGGGGCTGCATGGCATCGCGATCCGTGCAGGTCGCCGTCGCTGTCGTCGTCGTCCCGTTCGGGTGTGCCGCCAGTGGCGGTGCACCACGATGGGCTGATGGCAGCCGCACGCATTCTTGCGGCCGGCATCGGCATGAGCCCGCGCGCGCGTGAGCGGGCCAGGCGATTCGGCCCGGCACGCTGGTCGGTACGTTCGTCGGCATGGTGCAGCCCTGCTCGCCGGGCTCATTCCGATTCACGCAATCGGGTCGCTCCTGACGCTCGCTGTCGGCTTGGTCGACCGACTCGGCACTTCTCGCCTGCGCGGGTGTTGGGGAGACCGGCATCGGGGCGCGGATCGAGAACGACTTGACTGGGTGGCGCTGAGCCGTCCTATCGTCATGTGAACGGCGGGCACCGTCCGCACCTGCCGGCGGACGGCGACCAACCGGGCACGGCTGCAAGACATCGATGCGGCGACAGCCGCGGGCGCAGTCGACCTCATGCTCGCGGCGTGTGACCGCCGACAGCTCTACGCGGCACCGGAACGGGTTGAGACGGCCGTGAGTCAATGACCAGCAAGGATCATCGTGTCGTTCTCCTTGGCCAGCAGGCCCAGCATCTCGACGTCCTGCTCGGCGACGCGCAACTGCACTGCCTGATACCCGCCCGGCGTCTCGACCGCTTCGACCGCCTCGCGAATGCCCTCGGCCGTGGCCCTCCCGACGAACGTGATGGCGGGGGCCGGTCGCACAGCCGCGTTGAGCTACTGCTGCTTGGTGCCACTGCCGGGGGCGGCAGATTGTCCGTAGCCGGCCCAGGTGGTCTCGTAAAATCCGGGCCAGAATTGCACACGGAATTGTCACGGCCACGCGCGGGTGTTCATGGGCATCCCTTGGCAACAGGGCCGTCATCCGAAGTCAGCGGCTTTCGCACCGAACTCCTCGGCCTGGGCGAGCTGGTGCAAGTGGAGTCCGTACAGGACGTACGTGGCGATCACCAGGATGTAGCCGAAGACGCTTGAGAGCAGCATCGTAGTGGACAGGAGCAGGAGTCGGGTCGGCACGTGGTTCCAATGGAGCCTAGTGTTGCGGAGCTGGGTGATGTCGAACCGGCGCAGCTGTCGTTCAGCGATTTTGGCGGCGATGATCATGAGTACAGCGGCGGCGAACGCCGCCAGGGACAGCTCGAAGGTGGTTGTTGGCGTTTTCGGTCGGTCCGATTTTACTGCGGGCGCTAGCTCACTAGCCGCCCTTGACGAAGACGCCGCCCTTCACGGTCGCCACGTTCACGAATAGCCTGCTCAACTCGCGCGTCTGGGCATCGTCGCGCCTTCCGTCGGCGAACGTGAAACGCCCCTGCTCCAGATCCAGAACGGCCACGTCGGCCGGGGAATCGGGCTCCAGCGACCCGACCTTCTCGGGATAGTTGAGCATCGCCGCGGGCGTGGCGGTGACGCGCTCGATTACCTGATCGAGACTCAAACCCAAGTGCAGGTACTGCGACATCGGCAGCAGTACGCTCGCGGGGGTCCCGTCCGGATTGCGCGCCACATCGGTCGAAATCGCATCGGGGAACCAACCCTGGCGCATCGCTTTCTCGGAGACCTCCCACGAATGGTGCGTCGTGCCGAGCTGACCGTCGGTGTAGATGCCGCGATCCTTGAGCTCGAGAATCTGCGGGAGCACCTCGTCGGCCTGGGTTGTCCCGCTGCCGAAGACGTTGGCGTTGTTTTGAGACACCGGGTTGAAGGGATGCGTGAGAATGTCGCCGCGCTTCAGGATGGCGAGCAGGTCCGGTTCGATGGACCAGTGCATCATGATCGGGATGCCCATTTCGTCGGCGAGCTCCCGCGCCGTCGTCATGACCGAGATGTCGTGCTCCAGATCCTCGTGCCGGCCGCGCACGCGCACCTTGAGGCCCAGGATCAGGTCGCGGTGCTCAGCGATGACCGCGCGGGCGGCGTCGATGTTGATCAGGCGGGGGTCGAGATAGATCTCGTCGGTGCAGCAGCCCGCCGTCGAGATATTCAGTAGGGCGTAGATCCGCGTGCGCGCCCCCTCGATGACGAACTTCCGGAAGCCCGGGAACATCGCTGCCCCGGCGGTCCCACAATCGACGATCGTCGTGACGCCCGCCTCGATTCCGACGCGATCCGAGTTGACGCCGAGCGGCGTGCCGTGCTCGTAGACGTGGGAGTGCAGGTCGATCAACCCCGGCGTGACGATCTTGTCCGTGGCGTCGAACACGCTACGAGCCTGCGTGTGCGGGATGTTTTCGGCGATTCGGGCGACCCGACCGTGCAGGATCGCGACGTCGCGTACCGCGGACAGATTCTGCCCCGGGTCGATCACCCGGCCGCCCGCAATCAGGAGATCGTAGGAAGCCCGGGGCGCCGCGCCCTGCTCGGCAGAGGCAACCGCCGGAGCGGAGAACGAAAACGCACTCGACGACAGCGAGCCCAACGCCGGGACAACCGCTGCCGTTCCGAGCCTACCGAGAAACGCGCGCCGACTTGACTTGGACATGATGCCTTCACCTCAGTTTCCGCAGTAGGGGTTGTCCCGTTCGTTGTTGAACTTCGGGTGGCGAACTCCCGGTCTCCTCTACGAAGTCATCTATATTACGCCACGTCAGCAACCACGCCGTCGGGCGGGAGCCAGCGCGTCCAGGGCACCGACCAGGTGCTGCAGATCGCGGTAGCCCCGGACCCGCCGGAAGTTTGCCGCTGCAGCTCGCGTTCCACGGAACACGGAGAACACGGACAGCAGGATGAGCAGGAAGGGAACGAAGTGCCGGTCGAGGTCACTCCGGAGACCGTCGTGGAGATGCTCGGCGCGCCAGCGCATCCCGATGGGGAGGTTGCCGGTCGTACCGGGCGGCCGGGCGTTGCCGTCGGGTTGTGCCGCACGGCGGTCGGTGGCGGTGACGTGGTGTTCGTCGAAGCGAGCCGGATGCCCGGCTCCGGGGCGCTGACCCTGACCGGGCGCCAGGGGGAGGTCATGCAGGAGTCGGCGCGGACCGCAATGTCGTGGCTGCGGGCCAACGCCGAACGCTACCCCCCGGATCATTCATGAGGGGTCGTGACCGACCACCGTCAGGGTGTGATCGGCTCGCGAATCGGGCGGCACAAGCGTCTGGGTCACGCCGGCGACCGGCGATGGCGTGGTCGAGCAGCAATCATGGTGCGGACGGCTTCGCGCGTACGGTTTGCCTTGTCGGTGCTGGCGGCCAACCTGCATCGCATCGGGTTGATCATCGGGCCGGGGAGGGCCGACGCGCAGGATTTCGAGGCCATCGAGCAGGCACTCCGTCGCCAAGCCCTCGGAATCGCCGCCTCGACGGTGGCACGGCGACTGAGCGAGGACCATTCCGACCATTCGGGTTCGACGACAGCGTGCGCCTGCGGATAGACGGCGCGCTACGCCGGCCGCCTCCCCAAGACGTTCACCTCGGTGCTGGGGCCGCTGACACTGGAACGCGCCTACTACTACTGCTACTGCGACGCCTGCCGCGCAGGCATCTGTCCGCGCGACCGGGCGTTGGGCTTGCACGCCACGTCGCTGTCGCCCGGCGTGCTGCGGATGGTGGGGCTGGCGGCGTCCGACTTCAGCTTCGCCGCGGCCAGCGGCCTGTTGTGGGAACTGGCCGCGGTGCGCGTCGAGACCAAGCAGGTCGAGCGCGCCGCCGAAGCCCTGGGACGTGAGGTCGCCGCCGACGAACGCGATGTGGCCGAAACCGTCCCCAGCCCCGCGCCGACCATGTACCTGGGGCTGGACGGCACCGGTGTGCCGGTGCGCCCCGCCGAGGTCGAAGGCCGCCGCGGCAAGCAGCCCGACGGTTCGGCCAAGACCCGCGAGGTCAAGCTGGCCACCCTGTGGACGGCCGAAGGGCGCGACAAGGCGGGCCGGCCCGTGCGCGACCGTGGGTCGGTCAGCTACAACGCTGCGGTCGAGAGCGCGGCCAGCCGCGACACCGACCCGTTGCCGTCCGCCTTCGCCCAACGTGCCTATCGCGAGGCGCAACGGCGCGGCTTCGACACCGCGGCCCGCCGGGTCGTCATCGGCGACGGCGCCCCCTGGATCTGGCAGTTGGCCGCCGAGCAGTTTCCCGGCGCCATCGAAATCGTCGACATCTACCACGCCAAGCAGCATCTGTGCGACGTGGCCAAGACCATCTACGGCCCCGGAACGGACTTGGCCGACCAGTGGGCCAGGGACCGGCGTGCCGAGTTGGACGCCGGCCGGCTCCGCGCCGTCGTCGCGGCGCTACGCATCCATGTCGAGACCACGCCCGAGGCGCGAAGGTGCATTCACTATGTGTTCGGGAACCGACACCGCATGCGCTATCCGCAGTTCCGCGCCAAGGGCCTGTGCATCTCTTCGGGCGTCGTCGAGGCCGGATGTAAGCAGATCGGCGCACGGCTCAAGCGCGCCGGCATGCGCTGGACCGTCGCTGGCGCCAACGCCATCATCGCCCTGCGCTGCAGCAGGCTCAGCGGCCGCTTCGAGGATTTCTGGGAGCGTCGAGCCGCAAACGCCGCCTGAGGGGCGTCTCACAATGATGTCGTGCACCCGCGGTGGCTCCCCATCTTGACAGCAGCTGCGGCGGTAAGATACGGTGGCTTTTGTTGCTGATGAAGAGCGATGCCCCGATGTTCGATTACGCCTGTCATCGGGGGAACTACGGTAGTGACAAACCTCCGCAACAGCGCTCGGGCCGATGACGCGGTCGCGGGACACTAGTTCGGCGAGCCTCTGGCGACCGGCCGTGGCCCTAGTCGCGCTCAGCTTGTGTGCCGGGTGCGCAGATGATCCAGGCGGCAAACCGTTCAGCGCGTCGGCGGGTGCGCGCGACGTCGGAGAGGCCGCGGCCGGTGCGTTGCCTCCAGGATCCAGCGGCGACGAGGCTTGGTTCACCGAGGCGGCGATCGAAGCGGGCCTCGACTTCGTTCACTTCAACGGCATGTCGGGCGAGCGGTATATTGTAGAAATCCTCCCGCCTGGCGTCGCCCTCCTTGACTATGACGGCGATGACGATCTTGACGTAGTCCTGCTACAGGGGCAGATGCTCGGGGAGGGGACGCGGGACGGCGCGCTACGTCCGGCGTCGGGTTCGCCGCCGCTCACGAGTCGCGTGTATCGCAACGATCTGGGGGTGGACGATGACGCCGGGGGGAGTCGGACACTTCGGTTCACCGATGTAACCGCCGCGGCCGGCATCGATATCCGAGGGTACCCGATGGGGTTGGCGGCCGGCGACGTCGATAACGATGGGTGTGTCGACCTGTACGTCACGAGCTTCGACCGTAATCAGCTTTTCCGTAACAATTGCGATGGGACGTTCACTGATATCTCTCGCGTCAGCGGCACGGATGACCCGGGTTGGGCGGTGTCCGCGGCGTTCGTCGACTACGACCGCGATGGTTGGCTCGATTTGTTCGTTGGGAACTACGTGCACTACACGCTCGACATGGACGCCGAATGCCATAACGTGGCTGGCGCGCGCGACTACTGCACGCCCCAGGCGTTCCGGGCGCAGGCGGACCGCCTATACCGGAACCGGGGTGACGGTACCTTCGCCGAGGTGACGCGCGAGGCGCTGGCCGGCGGCGATTTCGGCCCTGCGCTTGGCGTTGCGACGGCGGACTACGACGATGACGGGTGGATCGACATCTACGTCGCGAACGACGGCGCGCCGAATCAACTCTGGATGAACCAGCGGAACGGGACTTTCCGTAACGCCGCGCTGCTGTCGGGCTCGGCAGTCAGCGCGGTCGGGAACGCCGAAGCCAGCATGGGCGTCGATGCCGGGGATTTCGACAACGACGGCGATGATGATCTGTTCATGACACACCTGCCGTCGGAGGGGAACAACCTCTACGTCAACGACGGGGGCGCGTTTTTTGAGGAGCTGAGCCGGCCGGCTGGACTCGGGACGCCGAGTCTCGGATTCACCGGCTTCGGGACGGCCTGGGTCGACCTCGACAACGATGGCTGGCTGGACATCCTGACGGTCAATGGCGCGATAGAGATCGTGGCCGGCCGCCCGGACGAGCTGTTTCCCTACGACGAGCGCAACCTTGTCTTCCGCAACATGGGCGACGGGCGCTTCGCGGATGTCACCGAGCGCGCCGGGGTCGCGTTCGCGCTGTCCGAGGTCAGCCGCGGTGCCGCGTTCGGCGACATCGACAATGACGGTGACATCGACGTGCTCGTCGGGAACAACAACGGGCCGGTGCGTCTCTTCGTCAACCACATCGGTCGGCGCGGTCGTTGGCTCGGACTCCGGCTCGTCGGCGCCCAGGCTCCCCGCGACATGCTCGGCGCGGTGGTCAGCGTGATCCGGCCGGCGGCGCCGACGCTCACCCGGAGGGTACGCTCGGACGGGAGCTATGCGTCGGCCAACGACCCGCGTGTGCTCATCGGTCTCGGCCCCACGGCCGAGCCGCCAACCGTCAGCGTCCGCTGGCCGTCTGGGCAGATCGAGGAGTGGGTCAGCGTGCCGGTCGATCGATGGACGGTGCTGGAGGAAGGGAGCGGACAATGAGACGGTGGATTGCGGTCGCCTGCCTCACGCTGCTGGTCGGCGGCTGCGCGTCTTCCGCGTCCGATTCCTCGCGGGGGTCGACCGAGACTGCCGCCGTGCAGCCCTTTGAGCTGCCTGATCTCTCTCGTGTGTCGTCGTCGGTGCAAGAGCAGATCCACGCGGAACACGCGCTGTTGACCGAGACGCTCGAGAATTCGCGCGCGCGGGCGACCGAGCGGGGCACAGCATACGGGCAGATGGGAACGCTCCTGATGGCCGCCCAGTTGTTCGATGCGGCGGAGACCTGCTTCGCCAACGCACGGGGGCTCGACCCCGGTGATGTCCGTTGGCGCTACTACCTCGGGCATGTGCACCGGTCGATGGGCGCTCACGAGTCCTCTGTCACGTTCTTTGAGCAGGTCCTCGACCAGGTACCCGACGACGTGCCGGCGCTGGTGTGGCTCGGCTATGCCTACATCGAGCTCGACCGCCCCGAAGCGGCCGAGCCGCCGCTGGCCAGGGCGCTGGAACTCGAGCCGGACCTGGCAGCGGCGCGGGCAGGGCTCGGACGCGCCGCCCTGGCGCAACGGCAATACGCCCCGGCGGTCGAGCAGCTCGAGGCGGCACTGGCGAGCGCACCAGGCGCAACGAGTCTCCACTACCCGCTCGGCATGGCCTATCGGGGCATGGGAGCGCTCGATGCGGCCGAGGTCCACCTCGAGCAGCGGGGCGACATCGAGGTTCTGTTCCCCGACCCGCTGAGGAGCGAGCTCGATGGCCTTCTGCGAAGCGCGACAGCGTACGAGTCCAGCGGTATTCGGGCGCTTGAGCTCGAAGAGTGGGCGGCCGCGGCCGCGGCGTTCCGTCAGGGCCTCGAGCTGGAGCCCGACAGCCCATCACTCCGACACCGGCTGGGGACGGCGCTCATCATGACGGGTGACGCGGTGGCGGCCGTGGAGCAGTTCGAGAAGGCGACGCGGCTGGCGCCGGAGTTCGCGCAAGCGCATTACAGCCTCGGCGTGATTGAGGCGTCGGCCGGCCGGTACGCCGAGGCGATCTCGCGGTTTTCCGCCGCCGTCCGACACGAGCCGACCTATGTCGAGGCGCGTGCTGGTCTGGCCGATCTGCTCAGACAGACGGGACGCATCGAAGAATCGCTGCCGCACTACGCGCGCGTGATCGACGAAGACCCCCGTGTGACCGATGCGTGGCTTGGCTACGCCCTCGCCCTGATCCGACTCGAACGTTACGCGTCGGCGCGCGACCGTCTGGTTGAGGCGACCCGACTCCATGCCGGGGATCCCGACCTATCGCACGCGCTGGCCCGCCTGCTGGCCGCCGCGCCGGACGATCGGGTCCGCGACGGCGCACGGGCGATGGCGTTGATGGAGGGGCTGCTGGCCGGACCGCGAAGCGTGGACCTCGGCGAGACGATGGCGATGGTCTTGGCCGCGGTCGGCAACTATGCCGAAGCGGCCGCGCTGCAACGCGAGCTGATTGCGGTAGCCGAGCAGCAGATGGCCGACCTGGTTCCCGGAATGACCGAGAACCTGAGGCTATACGAACAAGGGCAGCCCTGCCGTATCCCGTGGCGCGACGGCGAGATGCCCTAGGCGGGAATGCCTTTACATTCTCCGCGCATGGCGAAAAAGCCCGTCGAAGCACCGATTTCGGCGCCTATTGTTGGCCGCAGTTCCAGGGCGCCACGGAAGTTCAATCGTAAAAACTTGTTCTAGCGAGGCTCCGCCTCAGACCGACGAGCGTAGAGGTGGGGGCGACGTAATCGTCGCCGGGTGTCCCAGGACGGTTTGGGGATGCGATAGTAGCGAAGAAAAAACGATCGCAACCTGAACTTGACTCAAGTGTAAAGATTCCGGGCGTTCAGGGAGTCAAGGAGTCTAGTGACACACCACTAGACTAGATTCATGGAGCGAGCATGTTCACTGGTAGGACAGGAGAAAGCAAATGATGTTTGCAGCTCTGCGTAGCTTGTGGGTCGGCGCTCTGGCCCTCGTTGTGGTCTTACCAGTGGCCGCCTCGGCCCAAGGGAGCGCCATCGCCGGCGTCGTCTCGGACGGGACCGGCGGCGTACTGCCCGGCGTCACGGTCGAGGCGTCGAGCCCGGCGCTCATCGAGGGATCCCGCATCGCCGTCACGGACGGTCAGGGCCTCTATCGTGTCATCGATCTACGACCTGGCGTCTACTCCGTCAGCTTCACGTTGCCCGGCTTCGGCGGGGTACTGCGTGAGGCCATCGCGCTGACGTCTGGTTTCACCGCGACGGTGGACGTGGAGCTGTCGGTTGGTGGCGTCGAGGAAACAATTACGGTGACGGGCGAGAGCCCCGTGGTGGATGTCCAGAACGTGGTACAGCGGGAAATCATCACGGCGGAAGCGCTCGCGACCTTACCGGTGTCCAAGTCGCTCGAGAGCATGGTGGCGATCGTGCCCGGCCTCAAGGTCAACGCGGCCAACCGCGACACCGGAGGGAGCAGCGGCGATCGGCCGTCGGCCACGACGATTCACGGGAGCCGCTCGGGCGACCAACACATCTTCTATGACGGTCTGCGTACCAACAACATCAACTCAAGCGCCGGCAGCACCGGGGGCGGCGGCGGATTCTCAATTTACTTTAACCCGGCTACCATCGCCGAGATCAACATGGAGATGGGGCAGCAGTCGATCTCCAGCGAGACCGGCGGCGTGACGATCAACGTGATCCCGAGGGAGGGCGGAGACGACTTCTCGGGAACGTTCCTGATCAACGGCACCAACGAGAACTTTCAGGGCGATAACCTCTCCGACGACCTCCTCGCCCAGGGGTTGACGACAGTCCCGCGGATCAAGGGAATCTTCGACGTCAACGCCGGGGTTGGCGGCCCGATCGCCGAGAATCGTGTCTGGTTCTTCGGCGCGTATCGCCGATGGGGTGCCGAGAGCTTCGTGCCGGGCGATCGCTTCTTCAGCCGGGCGCCGCTGTCCTTTACGCCCAACCCCGATGAGACGCGGCAGGCGTATGACCAAAATCTTGCGGATGACATCAGCGGTCGCCTCACGTATCAGGCCACGGATAACAACAAGTTGTCCCTGGCCGTGACGAAGCAGACCCGGTGTCTCTGCTATTTCGGCGTCACCGGCAACACGTCACCGGAGGCGTCGTGGTTCGTCAATGACCGCAGCCACTACTGGCAGAGTAAGTGGAGCCACACTGCGACGAGCCGTCTGCTCCTGCAGGCCGGGGTCTCGAACAACAAGATGAACTGGAACTTCGGACCGCAACCTGGCGTCGGACCGGAGGTCATCTCGATTCAGGAGTTGAGCACCGGGCTCCGATACCGCGCTCCCGTTCAGTTCAGTGGGCGGGGCCAGGAATTCGGATTCAACTCCAGCACCTACCACTTCAACTTCTCGGCGAACTACGTGACTGGCTCGCATTCCTTCTTTGTCGGTACGAACGTCATGCACGCTCGCCCGACGACCGACTGGCAGGTCAACGGCGACCGGTCCTACAGCTTCTTCAACGGCGTGCCGACCGGCGTGCTGCTGCGGGCGACCCCCCAGAGTCTAAAGAACCGTGTGAACGACATCGGCATCTATGCCAGCGATCAGTGGACGCTCGACCGGATGACGCTCAACCTCGGCGTGCGATACACCGGGTTCAGGGGGCATGTGCCAGAACAATCGCTTCCGGCGGGCGAGTTCGTGCCGGCCCGAGTCTACGCGGCGGTGCCGGACGTGGCGTCCTGGCACGACATCACCCCGCGAATCGGCATCGCCTATGACCTGTTCGGTGACGCGAAGACGGCGCTGAAGGCGTCAGTGTCGAGGTTCCTGATAGGCCACGCCGGAGACATCGTCAATTCGGAGAACCCTCAAACCACCATCTCCGACAACGCTTTTCGGTCCTGGACCGACGCGAACGGCAACTTCTCGCCCGATTGCGACCTAGTCGCCCCCGACGCGAACGGTGAGTGTGGACCCATCTCGGACCGTAACTTCGGACAGATCCGGCAGCGGACGACCTTCCGGGATCGCGACACGCAAGTCGGTTGGGGCACGCGTGATTACAACTGGGAGTTCGCCGGAGGGATCCAGCACGAGCTGACCGCCGGAATGTCGGTCGAGGCGTCTTACTTCAGACGGTGGTTCGGCGGGTTTCTCGTAACCGACAACCAGTCGGTGAGCCCCGCGGACTACGATCCGTTCTGTATCACGGCGCCAGTTGATTCGCGGTTGCCCGGCGGCGGCGGTGACGAGATCTGCGGACTCTACGACATCAACCCGGCGGCCTTTGGGCTCGTGGAGAACTTGGTAACATTCGCCGACCGGTTCGGCTCGCAGACCGAGGTCTACGACGGGGTTGACCTCACGCTCAATGCCCGGCTGGCCCGGGGGGCGTTCGTCCAGGGCGGGGTCAATATCGGACGGGCCACGCTGAACGATTGCGAGGTGAGACCCGACAGCCCCGAAACCCGGTTCTGCGATGTACGCCCGCCGTTCCTGCCGGACTTTAAGCTGGCCGTGTCGTATCCGGTCCCGTTCTGGGATCTACAGGTCAGCGCGGCGATTCAGAGTTCGCCCGGCCCGGAGATCACCGCAAGTTACACGGTGCCGAGCGCCGCGGTGGCGGCGTCACTCGGTCGGCCCCTCGCGTCAGGAAACACGATCTCCGTCCAGCTCGTGGAGCCGGGCACACTGTATGCCAGCCGCCTCAACCAGGTCGACTTCCGCCTCAGCAAGACGATGCGGGTGAACCAGTACAGGTTCCAGGCCATGATCGACTTCTACAATCTATTCAACGCCAGCTCCATCCTGACGCTCAACACGTCATACGGGCCGAACTGGCAGCAGCCATTCTTGATCCTGCCCGGTCGCTTCATGAAGGTTGGCGTTCAGATGAACTTCTAGCTAGCGTTGTGCTCGGCCAGCTCGGCGAATCGCGACTGTCGACGGCTATCGACGCCGACATCGCGGGCGTGCAGGCGCACGCGCGGTCGCTGGACGCCGACAGCAAGGGCGCAGTCCGTGACATCCACCGCCGCGTTGGAACGACGATGCTTTTCGAGTCGTCGGGCGGCCAGGTCGAGCGGGTTGGCGCATCTGCCGGAGCTGCGCTTCGCGCTCGGGGAGCCGTCGACCGACGCGCGACATCCGTCGACACCGCGGCGATGGCGCTCGATGAACGCTCCTACTTCCTGCGGCGGGTCGGAACGGACGGTTATCGGATCAGCTACCGGCCGAGCATCAAGAAGGTGGTCAACGATCGGCGCGCATCCCTGGATGAGGAGGGCGAGATCCAGCCGGCCATCCGCAATCTGGTGAAGGACGGTTTCGACCGAGGGATGAGCATTCCGCGCGTCTGCTTCGCGGCCGATGCCGCGTCGATTCCGGACACGCCGAAGCTGACGCTCGTCGTGATGGACCCAGAGGTGGAGTGGACCGGCGCTGCGGACGGCGACGTGCGCAAACGGATCGCCCAGCGGATCCGCGCCCGCGGTGCTTCGCCCAGGCTGTATCCGGGCGCGCTCGTCCGGGCCGTCAAGAAGCCGGGCCGTGAACTGCGGCACAAGGTGGAGCAGTGGCTCGCGTGGAAGCGTGTCGCCAGCGAGATCTCGGCGGGCACCCTGGGGAGTGATCTCGACAGTACCGAGCTGGCGGACATCCGCACCAAGGTTGGGTGCGGCTCTTCTTTCTAGAGGAGTTTTTGCCCTATTCATGGGCCTTTTTGCCCGCGGATGCGTCTCTCCAGTGCTCCTTTCGGGGGGACAGCAACCAAGCCAGCGCGTACCCGCATCTTTCCGGGAGGGTGTCCCGCCAGTAGTTGAAAGTCGGCAGCGACAGACACACATTACCCCGCCTTCTGCAATTCGGCAAGGGCGCCATTCTCTTCGTCGAGGTGCGCCTTCAGCATCCAGAGATGCTCATAGCCCGTGATGCGGCGATAGTGCTTCTCCGTCTCTCGGAACGTCACCGCGGCCCACCGCACCGCCATCTCCTCGCTCTGCCAGCGACTCACCCGATTCGTGTGCTGGCGAACGCCCGCGTGCGACGAGTCGATGATGTTCGTCGTCGTCAGGCAGCGGCGCAGCGGCTTCGGCAGCCCAAGGCGATTGACCGTGAACAACTCCGAGAGCCCTTCGCGCAGGCTCGCCGCCGCCGACGGCCACTCCCGCTCCAGCCACGAGGCGTACTGCTCCAGCTTCCGGATGCCCTCGTCGGCGTCCAGCTTCCACGCCGCCCGAAGCGTCGAACGCGCCTGCTCGTGCTGCTCTTTCGGCAGATGACCCAAGACGTTCCTTACCTTGTGGTTTCTACAACGTTGCACCAGGTTCGCCGACCCGAACACCCGCCCGATGGCCTGCCGCAGCGCCTTGGCGCCGTCGATGACGAACAGACGCCGCCGGTCAGCCCGCAGGCCCCGCGTCACCAGATCTTCGAGCAGGCCAGCGGTGACCTCCGTGTTCTCCGATGCCCCGCCGCAAAGCCCCAGCACGTGCTTACGACCATCCGCATCCACACCGACCGCCGCCACCACGTGGTAGTTCCCGAACACGATCCCGTCGAGGTAGACGACCAGCACGTCCAACTTGCCCAGGTCCCGTTCGGCCAACTCCTTCAGAACGCGCGTCCCCGCCTCGATGGTCTCCCGCGAGACCTCCGACTTGCTCACCCCCACCTGGTCGGCCAGCGCCGGCAGCACCTTCTCGTACTTGCGCGTCGACACGCCCTGCAGCACCAGCTCCAGCATCCGGTCGGCCAGTGGCTGATCCGCCTGCAACGCCGTATACGCCGGAATCTCCACCTCGCCCGGCTCATCGGCCCGCGGCCGCTTCTTGCGCAGCCGCGGCTTGTCGACCCGCAACTGCCGCTCCTTCAATGCCACACGTCCCGCCTGCACCCCGTGCCAGTACAGATCCCGGTCGGCGTCGCGCCGTCCCTGCTCCTTCGGCCCCGCCACCTGCTCGGCGCTCATCCGCAGGACGGCCTCGATGGTCGCCCGGCCCATCACGTCGATCACCTCGTCGATGGCTCGCTCGCCCTTCTCCAGCAGTTCGACCAGCGGGATCAGCAGTTGCCCGTCCTTCGCCAGCCAGTCCGCCAGTTCCCGGCGGTTCGGCGCGGACGCGCCCGAAACGATCTTGTACGGTTTCTTCATCGGTGGCCTCTCCTCCTTTTGAACACACCCGACTGATACCACAGCCGGGCAGGAGTCGCCACCGACTTTCCACTACGCTTGGGGCACCCTCCTTTCCGGCGGGCCAGCCGAGCATCGAAACGGTGCCGAACACCGTCGGTCTGTCCCCCTCAGGCGCGCTCCCTTCTGGACATTCGCGCGGCGTTCTGGTACGGTGCCGTGGGAAGGGAGGCAGGCCTGCGATGGCTGTGACGACAGGATTCCAGCGACGTACATTCGACGTGCCGCGAACCGGCGTCCCTTGCATCGATCTCCCGAGCCGAGCCCCGCGCGCAGCGGCCGATGCTGTCTTCGCGGATGCCAAAGCCTTCCTCTCGTCCAGCGAAGCCCGGCAGATGAGCGAGAGCGAACTCGAACGGGAACTGCACCGGCGGGGCCAGGATTTGGTACGCAAGCTCCTGCAAGGACATCGCGACCAACGCAGCCCGAAAGAGGCTGCTGGTCCGGCCGAGGACGACACCAGCGGTGTCGAGTGCTCGGAGCCGCGCGACCACGAAAGCCACGCCGAAACGACCTCCGGCACGATGCAGGTTGTGGGCCTGGGCTGCGCGCGGCGCGGTCACGACGGCTTGCATTGGCTCGATGCCGCGCTGAACCTGCTGCCGGAGCGCTACTTGGTCGAGATGCGCCGCCGGGTGACCATCGCGACCGCCTCGCGGGCACCACCGCGTACGCCCTGGAAGCCACCATGGTACTCGACATCATCCACGTGGCAGCGGCGACGCGGCGTGCGGTCCTCGTCGTCGGCTCATCGAAGGGCCTGTCGACATTTAGGACACTGCCCTAAACTAGTTTTTCACCTGCCGATTTTCTGGTCATACTGGAGGTATGAAGCGAGACATCGAGCTGGAAGCGACCCTTGTTGCGAAGTATGCCGCCGTCGAGCCCGTGTTGGACGAGCGCAGTCGCCGCCGGTGGGCGGCGGCCGAGTCGCGCGCTATCGGCTACGGCGGCGACGCGGTGGTTTCGTCGGCCACCGGTCTGGCTCGGGAGACGATTCGCAAGGGACGCCGGGAGATTTCCCGCGACGAGGCGCCGACGGACCGCATCCGACGCCCTGGAGGCGGAAGGCCTCGCATCCAGCAGGATCAACCCGGCATCGAGGCCGCGCTCGAAGCCTTGGTGGATCCGCTGACGCGCGGAGACCCGACCTCGCCGCTGCGCTGGACGTGCAAGAGTCGCGCAAAGCTGGCGGCGGCGCTGAACGAGCAGGGGTGGCGGGTGAGTTCGACCACTGTGGGCCGGCTGCTGCACCGCCTGGGCTACCGGCTGCAATCGCCGCGCAAGCGGCAGGAAGGCGCCACGCATCCGGACCGCAACGCGCAGTTCGAGCACATCAACCAGACCGCGGACGCGCATCTGACCGCCGGCCAGCCGGTGATCTCGGTCGACACGAAGAAGAAAGAGCTGGTCGGGAACTTCAAGAACGGCGGGCGCGAATGGCAGCCGAAGGGCACGCCGCCGGCGGTGCTGGTGCATGATTTCCCGACCGACGCCGAGGGCAAGGCGATTCCGTACGGCGTCTACGACATGGCGCGCAACGAAGCCTGGGTGAGCGTGGGCTGGGACCACGACACACCGGCGTTCGCGGTGGCGTCGATTCGACACTGGTGGCATCAGATGGGTTGCGGCGCCTACCCCGAGGCCACGACCCTGTTCATCACGGCCGATGCGGGCGGGAGCAACGGGTATCGGTTGCGCGCCTGGAAGCATGAGCTTCAACAGTTGGCCGACGAGACCGGACTGACCATCGAGGCGAGTCATTTTCCACCCGGCACCAGCAAGTGGAACAAGATCGAGCACCGGCTCTTCTGTCACATCACGGCGAACTGGCGCGGCACCCCGCTGACGACGTACGAGACCATCGTCGACCGCATCGGGAACGTCCGGACAGCCACCGGGCTCCGGGTCCGGGCCGAACTCGACGCCGGGGAGTATCCGACGGGCGTTACGGTGACCAAGGAACAGATGGACGCACTCGCGCTGGTCCCCGATGCGTTTCACGGGGAATGGAATTACAAACTGTTCCCCCGATGAAGTTGACAACTTTGTATCGATCACTGTCCTTAGTCCGCGACCCGATGGGAGTCGACCGGCGCACGGTGACACTTGGCTGCAGTTGCGGCGGTCCTCAACCGCCGCGGGCAGCCGGAGCCTTGATGCGTACTGAGACCTCTCACGAAGCGCGCGAGGACCAGCGGAAGTCCCCCATCGGTCGCTGACGACAGAAGTACCGTCGGCCACCGGACCCTCCGCCGCTCCTCACCAGGCCTTGACGGATCCAATTGCCTCCTGCCTCGCCGCCGCCGGAGAGACTGATTGGGCCGTCAACGAAGAAGAGCCGCACCCAATTCGAATCTGCTCGAAGCTCTCCCTGCGTCTCAACCAACCGCGCAATCGCTCCACTCGCCGCTCACTCAGTGGATGAATCTTCTTCAGCATCAAGCTCAAGATGCTGAGGCCCGGAGCTTCGGGTGAGCCCGCGCTGCTGCCAGCGGGCGGGCAGCCCAAGGGCGGCATGGCGAAGACGCTGACGGCTGCCGCTGGCGGGGCCGTGGCTGGCGCAGCCGTGGCAACAGTGGCGGGAGCTGGCATCGAGGAGGCGGCTGCCGACGCCGGCTCCAGCGTTCTGGATGCGGATGGCGGCGAGAGCGCGTCCAGCGCAGGCCGCTATGCTGTGTGCCGCACGTCAAGGACGTCTTTCCTGGCGCTCCAGATCCGGGCGTCTACCTGTCCACAAGGAGGCGCTGAGGCGCCATCGCCTCGGCCCGCGGGACGGGCAGTGGATCGATCCGCAGCAGGTGCGCGAGCGGCACCGGCAGGCGCTCGTAGCGCTGAGGGAGACGGCCGCCAGCTTCGACGAGCTGGTCATCCTCGACAATTCGGCCGAGGCAAGCGGGCGGGTGGAGCCGACGACCGCGCTGATCCTCGAGAGGGGACGCGTGAGCTACGAGGCGGACCGGCCGGCACGCTGGGTCGCGGCTTGGCGCGCGCAGCTCGCGGGGGCGGATACGCCGGCCTCGAGCCGTCGCCGCTGACGCGCGTTCGACTCCGCCGAAGGGTGTCAGACGCCGGTTCTCCCGGCGCAGTCGACGCAACTCCTCGCCGTCTTCGGTGCTCAGGCCGTCGGTGCGCTCTCCGGCGTCGTGATCAGCCTGCGCGACCCAGTTTCGTATCGCCTCGGCCTACGGCTCGAACTCCCGAGCCAGCTCTCCCGGTGTACGTCCGGACCGAACCAGCTCGACCATCTGCTGTCGGAATGCCGCCGGGTACGGCGGTCTCGACTTCGGCATTGTGGACTCCTCCTCCTCGCCAAGAGGATAGGTGTCCACGGAATCGGAGCAACTGATGGGGTGGCATCGGGTCCGCCGGCTGACGCGCCTGATGGGTGAAAGCGCTGGAGTCTGAGGGGTGCCAAGTCACGGGACAAAATGTTGACACACCGAGATTCCGCCGGACACGAGATCTTCGTAAGTTATTGATTCTATTGGTTGGCCGCGCTGGGATCGAACCAGCGACACCCTGATTAAAAGGTCGGTTCCCGCCGTTCCGACAGCGTCCGATGGCGTCCAACGGTGCATTTTTGCTGAGGGAATCGCGGACTTTCGCGTCCAGGGGTGTCCAGGAATCGCGAGGGCGTCCGCTCCGTAGGGTGTCACTTTGGGTGTCAATTTCGGGTCGGTGGGCGAGACCGGGATCGTGAGCGACCAGAGGTGATCCGCGCTCATCTCGCGGGGACTCATCCTGACGATCCGCCACGGTGCCGGACAGGAGAGGTGCAGGACTATCTGAGCCGACTGCGGACGGTTGGCGGATCAGTCTTCATCCCGTGGATGGTCTTCTTGCAGCTCTCGTTCCTCTTCTGGGGCTGGTTCTGGACCGTGCTCGTCTACTCGCTCTACGGGCGGTGGCCGGCGCGATCTTCCGCATCATCTACCGAGCTGGTGGCCGTTCGTCGTCCAGGGCTGGACGGGCGACATGGCGGCCGGCGTGGAGTGGGCGGGGCCGACCGGGATCATGACGGCGTGGCGGCGGTCGCTGGTCACCATCACGGCGACCGGTCTGGCGACGCTCAAGGTCGGCGAGCTGACGCAGATGCTCGTCTCGGGCGGCGGTAACATCGGCTCGGGGGCGTCGACCCGCGCGGTGCAGACGGCGGCGGTGGCGCGCGTGGCAGTGACGGGAGGAGCGTGATGGCGGCGCAGGAGTCCGCGGAGATCTGGGGGGAGCAGATGCACGCGGCGGGGCACTTGCGCGTGGTGACGGGGCGCTGTCGCTGGTGATCGTGGTTCCGGCCGTCGCGCTGTTGCGCCTCGCGTGGGCGCCGCAGTCGTGCGCGTCGACGAGGTCGGCCGGCCCGCGGCGGTGGCCTACGAGGCGATGGAGGCTCAGGCCGACCCGCTCGACCCGACCACGGGGTGCTTCCTGAACCGCTTCGTCGTCGACCACTACTCGCGGCGGCGGGGCACGATCCTCGAGTAATGGGAGCGGTCTGTCTGATTCCTGACGCCGGAGGTGGCGAACGCCGTCTACGACGAGCAGGCCGAGGACGTGGCAGCAGGCCTACGTGAACCTGGTGCGCTGGATCATCGAGCCGCACCGGATGTCGCCGGACCGCTGGGTGACGCTGCGCGAGGTCTACCGCTCGACGCTCGACCCGGAGCGGATCGAGCGGAAGATCGCTGAAGTCGAGGCGCTGGTCGAGCCGCCCGGCTCACCATCGACCCGAAGCTGCGCTCCAGCATCATCGAGGGCCTCAGCGTCTTCCTCTCGGTCTTCGACCTGCCCGACGTCGCCGCGACGTTCTGCCCGCCGAAGCCGGCAAGGGAGCAAGCCGGCTCGCCCGCGGACCCGCCGACGCCGCCGTGTTCGCCGGCCGCCATCGCGCGCCGGCTCCCGCCGCTCGACCAGGTGATCGACGAGGGCAAGGTCCTCGCCTTGAACATGCCCGCGGGGATAGACCGAGGCCGGGGAACCGACCTGGCCAAAACGAGACATCCACCCTGTACCGGCGGGGAGGCGCCGCACGGCAAGCGTCAGGGGGTGCCGTTGCGGTCGGGGACGCGATCCGGGACAACGCCTGAGATGGCGGGTCGGGACCGCGAGCATGCCGGCGTCAGCGGCTATGGGGCCAGCCGGGTTGGACGCTCGGCTCACGTTGTTCAGGAATCCCAGGGACACTTGGTCCGCGTAGCCGCCCTCCGATGAGGCTGTCCCGTCGAGGGGGCCCGAGCGTCCCATCAGCCGAAGATGCCGTCCCACCGCGTTCGACTCCGGACGGCGGGAGCCGCCACGGACCACCCGTCCCGGGCCGGTACCGCGGGTTGGCGGGCCGCCGGGACGACCGTGCACGCTACCCTGGCGCAGGCGGGTGTCTCATTCCGTGGCGCTTTAGGACTCGGCCCGAGTCGTGGTCAGCACCTCCGCACAGAACTTCTGGCCGGTGCCGCCTGAGTACCGGGAAACCTCGTTCTCCACGTCCACGGGTCGGGCCAATCGCCGCGAACGTGCGTCCATCCTGAAGACCGGGCAGCGCTGATGGAAGGGGATCCGGGGCTGATGGGACGCCCGGACCGGCGGATGGGACAGACTTGCTCGAAGAGAACCGGGAGGGACAGGACCCGGAATCGCACGGTGCACGTAGCGTGTCGGGGCCGGCCCCGCGCGCGCGGAACGCGCTGCGGTTGCGTCGATGGAGTCGTGGAGTAGAAGAGGAATGCCGTCGGGCGAAACGCCGGCACGACCGAGACCGGCGTACGTTCGCTGGTGTCCCGCGCGCGTGAAGGGACCGCCGGCCAGTCTGCCGGTGATGCATCTGTGGGTGGTGATCGCGCGGCTGGCGGTGGGGCATCCGGCCCGTCCTCGGCTCGGGAAGCCCGGCAGGGAATGTCGCGAGGTGACCGGCGTGGCCTGGTGCCGGCGCTGCAGAGCACTCACCGGACATCGCCGGCGCCCTCAGGAGCGATAGGGCCGCCGGGGGCGGTCAGCCCGGTCAGCTCCGGTGGCGCAACGCGCGGGTCATTACGCAGCTGACGATGTCGCTGCTGCTGCTCGTCGGGGCCCGCTTCTTCCTCCGCAGCTTTTCAACAGGTGCAGTCGGTCGACCCGGGCTTCGGCCGCGAGCCGACCGCCATCGAGACCTTCCTGACGCCGGTGACCCGGTTCATGCCCGCCGTCCCGCTCCGGGTCGAATCGGCGTCCTCGCTACGACGGTCAGCAACGGCGTGAACCGCTGCGAGTAAGGGAGATAGACCATGTTGCGCGGCGCCTCGCCGAGCGTCCGCACCTTCGCGTCGCTCGCCATGCCGACGACGAGCCAGGGGGGATCGTCTTCGCGCCGCCGCACCAGCCGGCCGACGGCGTCTCCGTCGGTCCAGCAGCGCCGGGCCATGGCCTCGCCGATGATGACCACGGGCTGGGTGTCCGGGCGGTCGGCGTCGTTGAAGTTGCGCCCGCGGAGGATCTCGATGCCTACCACCTCGAAGAACTCCGGCTCGACCGCCGCCCGGTATGCGATGAAGGCGCCGTGGTCTGTCGGCGGCTCGAACCCGTCGACGTTGAACTCGCTCGAGCTCGTGCTGAGCGGGTTCAGGTGCAGGTTGCTGATGGCGCCGACCGCCTCGACGCCGGGGAGCGCCCGGAAGCGATCCAGCAGGCGCCGCGTGTAGACGCGCGCCTCGTCGCACTCGCGCTCCTGACCGCCGGGCGCGGGCTGGATCCCGATCTATGGGTCCTCGATACGAAGGCGATGGATCGCCACCTGGCGCTGATGCGGCTGCCCCAGCAGCTCTCCGCCTTCGCCTGTCGGCGTTCGGGGTGCTGGCGCTGGCACTGGCCGCGGTCGGCCTCTACGGCGTGGTCAGCTACAGCGTCGCCCGGCGGACGGGCGAGATTGGCATCCGCATGGCGCTCGGCGCCGACAGCTCCCGCGTCGTCCGGGTGCTCGGCGCGGGTGGCCTCCAGTCTGGTCGTCATCGGCGGCGCGCTCGGACTGACGCTTGCCGTCGTCGCGACCCGGCTGCTGGGTGGGCTGCTGTTCGAGGTCGACGCACTCGACCCGCTGACGTTCGTCGGGGTGCCGCTCGTGCTCGGCGCCGCGGCACTGCTCGCGGCCTACCTGCCGGCCCGCCGCGCCAGCCGAGTCAATCCCGTCGCGGCGCTCCGGACCGACTGAGTGCGGGCGGTCGCGCGCCACGGCTCCACGGCGTCGTGCAGCTCACGAACAGTGACGATCCCCTGTCGCCTCAGAGACGGACTCGGTACTGCGGGGCGTCATCGACTCCACGATGGCTGGACTTCGCTGTCGGCAGGCGAGGTGTGGAGCGGCAGGACGTTCGTAGCGGGCGGCAGGGTGAACCTCGCAGGTCACGCCTTCGACCTCGTAGATGCCGGCACGCCGTGGACTGGGGCGCGCCGACCATCGTCGACATCGCTGGCGACTTGGCAACGTGATCCCGTTCACGTCGATGTCTTACGGGTCCTCGAGCTCGTCGATCCGAGCTGGTTGGCTTTGCGTCGTCTCGATCAGCCAGACATGGAGCGCCTTGACGGTGATGAGGAGTTGCTCGAGGGTGTACGGCGTCTTGTGAGGCTCGACGCTGGTCTCGCCTTCGAGCGGGGCCTCATCGGCAGCGTGAATGATCAGCATCCAAGGGATCATGGGAACGGGCACGGGCCAGAGCGCGGAGGCTACCGGTTTCTTGGGCGCATCGGGGAACCTCTCCCATCATGCTTTGAATACCGCGTCCCACGGCTCCGTGTGGACGCACTCGAGCATCATCATGTCGTCGACGTTGTTCGCGTGCCATTCCCGTATCGCGATGGGGCACGACGCCAGCTCCTCTTCCTTCCAGCGTAGCGACCGGCCGTCCATGGGGGACTCGAACGGCTCCTCCGTCTCGGGATCCGCGCCGCGGATCCGCTCGGCCATCGGCGCGACAGCGCCGCGGATGCTGCCGCGCAAGCCGATACAAGGCGCATGAGACCACTTGACGCCGGGAATGGCGGCGATCTCCTCGATCAGATCGAAGGCCGTGTCGGTGCCGAGAATCGTGTCGGCAAGGAGCTTGGTTCGAAGATCGGTCCTCGTCACTTCGGGATCATTATCGACGGGATGGCGGGAACAGATCCGCGATGGAGCAACCGAAGTAGTCGGCGAACTTCCGCGCGTTCTCGACGGTAATGGTCGGGTACCGCTGGCGGGCGACATCGCTGACGTAGGGCTGCGGCAGGCCGACGGCGTCCGCAACGGTCACCTGCGTGACTCCCGCCACCGAGATCGCCTTCGCCACGCGGTTGGTGCTTGGCGCGGAGCGCAGAATCGCGAGCTGCTGCTCGGTCAGCATCTCGAAATAGGGCTACATGTTCCCGGACCATCCCCTGGTTCTCAACGGGATGCCACGGTGGCTCCGGGCGACATCGCCACGGTCAAGGCCGACGAACGTCCGGTGCGGATTCGGCGATCAGAGTCCACCGCATCCCGTCGAGCCTGCTGGAACGCCCCGGCGGCGGGAACAACCGGTGCACGTCGCGTCACGCCTGCGCCTCGGCCTCTCGCCGCGATGCCCAGTACTTCCGCATCCGGTCAGCAACTGCTTGGCGCTGTTGCTCCGTCATCGTGCGCTTCCGCTTGGTGACCACCTTGAGCGCCTTCTTCTTGCCGCGCCCGGCGGGTGCAGGGGCATCCGCCCCTTCTATCGCCTCGATCGCACGCTGTATCGCGACGAGCTGAGTCCTGAGCGATTTCTCCTCATCCTTCAGGGCGTCCAGAATTCCGCTTTTCGACATCGTGATCCTGCTTCCTTGAATGCCACCCGCGGCACCATCGCGCCGGTCCCCGATCCGTACGCACATCCACGGCCGCCGCCCGCGGCGGCGCTCAGCGTCCGGCGGATACGCGTTGCTGTCGGCGCGCAGCTCCGGACTCCGTCACAGCCGCGCCCGCCTCCTGGAAGTACTCGACCGCCGCACGCATCTGGGCGGCCGTCCACACCGGCCACTCGCGCCGGTCGGGGAACCCCGGCACGCCGGCAACCCGCGGCTTCGGGCGAGCCGTACCGGTCGCACAACGCCAGGAACCGCATCGTCGTCTCGACCGACGGCAGCGCGTCATCCTGACCGATGTCGACGTCGCGATCGTCAACCTGCATCGACAGCTTCCCGAACCCGTTATCGGCCATGCCCGACGCCCTCTACATCCCCGGCGCGCCAAGTCCGGGTCGCCCACTGAAGGACAACCTCTCCGATCCGCGCTGTTCCGCGCAACACAGCCCCCTCCCGCACCGCGTGCCGCCCGGTCGATCGCCGTTCACGGTCGCGCCGGTGAACAGAACTCCCGCCGGGCTTCCCGAGCCGAGGGCGAGCCGGATGCGCCGCCTCCAGCCGAGCGATCTCCACCCGAAGTCGCACTACCATCCGTCGGCGAGCGGTCCGCTCCCGCCACTCCGCCGTCAGCAGCCGCACATGGGTTTCGGTCGTCCCGGCGCCGCCTCGTTCTCGACGGCCACCGCACCGGGTCGACCTTGAAGACAACCTCCGTTGCCCGAGCCGCCTCGCGGCGGTCATCCACGCGCGTCGGAATGGTACGTCCAGCTCGACACGGTGCGGTGCCCGGCGAAGGAGCGGCAGCAGCAGGGCGGCCAGGACGTAGACGGGTTCCCGAAGTCCCGAGGAGTCTTCTGCCGGTTCCCCCCGCCCCCTTGTCTGGTGTGGCCGCGTCGCGGCGGAGGCGTCGCTGCAGTCCTCAACCAGCACCGTGCAGGTCAGACTCGTCTTTGTGCGCGTCGATGTCCGCCGCCCGCGTCACCGTATCGAGCACCGGCTCGGGAACATGCTCCGCCAGGGCGGGCCCTGGCGGACGGCGACGTCCCGGCAGGGATCCGATTGTGGCGAGAGATTCGAACCGGGTCCGTTCCACGGCGACCATCGTGGCCCTGCAGCCTGGATCGGCTCAAGGCGATCTTTCCTCTTTCGGCGCGTTCACGTAACACCACTGACGGCGCCAAGTTGGCCTGGATTCCCTGGCTCAGGTAGAAGCCGGACGCCGGTTGGGCAGAGGCCGTGCCGGTGATCAGGCCCGCGCAGGCGAGTGCGCACCCGAAGAAGAGCGCTATGGCGATTCGGAACGGTGGCATGTCAGTTCCCACCATCCCTGTGAGGGGCCAAGTCCGCCGTCCACTGTCGACTTCTGTCGACTCGCCTTCGTCGTGACCGAAACGGCGGCCGGCCCGCCCGACCTGCACGAGCTGCGAGCGGCAGGCCCGCGTGCTGGAGCAGGAGCATGGCGATTCCGTTCACTATCGCGTGTGCACGACGAACTTGCCTGCCCGCGTTTACGGGCGACGAACGCCCGGGGCGTGGAGCAGCAAGGCAGCCGTGCAGGGCCAGTCGACCACTCACGCTGGTTATCCGGGCGAAATTTACGCTTCGGGGAGCACGGCGTCCTTGAGCTGCTTCGCGATGCGAGCCTTGACCACCTGCTTGGGCGGGATTTCGATGGCCTCCGCGGTTGCTGGGTTACGACCGGTCCGCGCTTCGCGCTTCTGCAAGATGAGCTTCGCGATGCCGGGCAGCGTGAACTCGCCGCAATCCTGAAGCTGTTGCCCGCACAGCCGCTGCAACTCTTCGAAGAACTCCCGCGCGTCGGCGCGCTGATGTTGACGGTAGCGAAATGCTCGACGAAATGCGCGAACAACTCGGTCTTGCCCATTTTGCGGGCTTCGGCCATCGATGTTTCCCCTTGGTGCGAGCACGCCGAGGCGTCGTACGCGCGGTACGCCACCACGACGACCACACGCCGCTCCACGCGCATCTCGGCGTGCAGCGCGGTGAGGCGGCTGATCGAGTCGGACGGCGGCAAGGTGACGCCGGTCGACTACAAGCGCGGCAAGCGCCCGCACGTCGAGCGCGGGGCCTACGATCCCGAGCGGGTGCAGCTCTGCGTGCAGGGGCTCCTCCTGCGCGAGCACGGCTACGACTGCGACGAGGGCGTGCTCTATTTCGTCGCGAGCCGCGAACGGGTGCGCATCGCGTTCGACGACGAGCTCGTCGCCGCCACGCAGCAGGCGGTCGAGGGCTTGCGGCGCGTCGCCGCGGAGGGCGTCATCCCGCCGCCGCTCGAAGACAGCCCGAAGTGTCCGCGCTGCTCCCTGGTCGAGATCTGTCTGCCGGACGAGGTCCACCATCTCCAGGGGGCCGACGTCGCCCCGCGTCCGATCGCCGTGCCCTGCACCGACGCACTGCCGCTGTACGTCCAGGCCCGCCGTGCGAAGGTGGCCAAGTCGGGCGAGACCCTCGTCGTGACGGTGGATGACGAGGAGCTGGCGACTGCCCGGCTCGAAGAGACCTCGCAGGTCGTCGTCATGGGCAACGTCTACCTGACGACGCCGTGCCTGCACGAGCTGATGTGGCGCGGGATCCCCGTCACCTGGCACAGCTACGGCGGCTGGTTCTTCGGCCACACCACGGGCAACGGGCACAAGAACGTCGAGCTGCGGACGGCCCAGTATCGGGCGAGCTTCGACAAGTCGACGTGCCTGCAGTTCGCCCGCGGCCTCGTGAGCGCGAAGATTCAGAACTGTCGCACGCTGCTGCGCCGCAACTGGAAGCGCGCCGAGAGCAGCAATCCCGTCCTCGTCGACCTGAAGAGCGACGGCCGTCGCGCCGCCCGCACGGAGTCGCTGCCGGAGCTGCTCGGTGTCGAGGGGACCGCCGCCGCCCGCTATTTCCGCTCCTTCGGCGCCATGCTGCAAGAGCCGGCATCGGACGCGGAGCTCGGCTTCGACTTCGAGACGCGCAACCGCCGGCCCCCGAAGGATCCGGTCAACGCGCTACTCTCGTTCGCCTACTCGCTGCTGGTCCGGGCCTGGACGGTCACGCTGGCGTCGGTCGGCTTCGATGCCTATCGCGGCCTCTACCATCAACCCCGCTACGGCCGGCCGGCCCTCGCGCTCGACCTGATGGAGCCGTTCCGCCCCCTGCTCGCCGACTCGGTCGTGGTGCAGGCGATCAACAACGGCGAGGTCCGGCCGACCGACTTCAAGACGGTGGCCGGCAGCGTCAACCTCGGCGCCGACGGCCGTCGGCGTTTCATCTCTACCTTCGAGCGCCGCCTCGGCCACGAGGTCGTCCACCCGCTCTTCGGCTACCGCGTCAGCTACCGCCGCCTCATGGAGATGCAGGCCCGGCTCTTCGGCCGTTTCCTGCTCGGCGAGCTGCCCGAGTATCCGAACTTCACGACCCGGTGATCCCATGGAGCACCTCTACATCGTCGTCTACGACATCGGTGACCCCAAGCGGTGGCGCCGCGTGTTCAAGCTGATGCGGGGCTACGGCGAGTGGGTCCAGCTCTCCGTTTTCCAGTGCCGCATGAGCCGCCGCCGTCACGCGGATCTGGTTGCACGTCTCGATGGGATGATCGATCATTCCGAGGATCACGTCGTGCTGGTCGACATCGGCGTCGCCGACGGAGTCGAGCCGCGCGTCGTCAGTCTAGGCAGGAAGTTCCAGGCGGTGCGCCGAGAGCCGGTAATCGTCTGAAGCATGCCGCCGCAGGGGAGCGAGCGCTCCAGTGCCGCCGCGAAGGCCAGGGAGTGCTCGCAAGCGTGTAGATCCTTGACAACTGGATAGTTATAATCCTTCCATGGTCAGTCCCATGGCGTCAGCGACCGCTCGTCCTTCGCGATCGCGCGACCGCTCGCGATCCAGTGGTGAACCCCCTTGGATCGCAACGGGTTGCGACCGGTCCGTCTTCCGCGGGGAATACCCGCGGCCTCATTGAAGCGACTGACTCATTGCCGAGCCGACCGCCAGCACGCCCGCGTCTTCCGCGGGGAATACCCGCGGCCTCATTGAAGCCTCTATATACTTCAGAATCTTATCGCGAATCTCTGGCCGTCTTCCGCGGGGAATACCCGCGGCCTCATTGAAGCCGTGCGTGACCTTCAGGGCCACACACAGGCGCTCCGAGTCTTCCGCGGGGAATACCCGCGGCCTCATTGAAGCACGAAGCTGGCGATCGAGTACGCGAGCGAGCGGCCGTGTCTTCCGCGGGGAATACCCGCGGCCTCATTGAAGCGTACCCACCCGGTACGACTTCTCGCGGATCGCTCCGTCTTCCGCGGGGAATACCCGCGGCCTCATTGAAGCCACGGGTACAGCTCACCCTGCACCCCACGGATGATGTGGTCTTCCGCGGGGAATACCCGCGGCCTCATTGAAGCGGGCAGGAGCCGCCGACGATGAACGAGCTCGCCGGGGCGCAGGTCTTCCGCGGGGAATACCCGCGGCCTCATTGAAGCCCCGCGCCGGTCGGCAGGGCGATAACCGGAGCGTGGGTGTCTTCCGCGGGGAATACCCGCGGCCTCATTGAAGCCTGGTTGACGCGCGGAAGTTCGACCACCCGATTGCGTCTTCCGCGGGGAATACCCGCGGCCTCATTGAAGCACGGGCAACCCTGGCCGTCCTGGGTGCGTCCCCCGAGTCTTCCGCGGGGAATACCCGCGGCCTCATTGAAGCTGGCGGATCTCCTTCACGGTGTTGACCTTGGAGGGAGTCTTCCGCGGGGAATACCCGCGGCCTCATTGAAGCCCCAGGAAGTCGGCTTCATCTACACCCTTGCCGTCGAGTCTTCCGCGGGGAATACCCGCGGCCTCATTGAAGCAGGCTCGCCTTGATGCCCTTTTGGCCTTCGAGTTCGTCTTCCGCGGGGAATACCCGCGGCCTCATTGAAGCTGCGCATTGCTCGGCGCCGGGAGATTCGCGGATGCGTCTTCCGCGGGGAATACCCGCGGCCTCATTGAAGCTCCTCCATGAAGCTCAGGATCTGGCCGAACTGCCCGCGTCTTCCGCGGGGAATACCCGCGGCCTCATTGAAGCATGTGATTTGACTACTCATATTACACTTCCCCGAAGTCTTCCGCGGGGAATACCCGCGGCCTCATTGAAGCCCGTGCACGATGGTGCTGTTGCCCATGGTAGCTCTCGTCTTCCGCGGGGAATACCCGCGGCCTCATTGAAGCGCGGATTGCGGCGCAGGGAAGACGCGCATTGAGCTGGTCTTCCGCGGGGAATACCCGCGGCCTCATTGAAGCGACTTCCTGCGCAACCCCGTAAGCGTACACGGCGAGTCTTCCGCGGGGAATACCCGCGGCCTCATTGAAGCATCAGAATGCGCTCCGACGTTACCTCGTCCTCTCCAGTCTTCCGCGGGGAATACCCGCGGCCTCATTGAAGCCGGATGGACCTGATCATGATGGCCCTCCGCAACGCGAGTCTTCCGCGGGGAATACCCGCGGCCGCGACGCCGGTAGCCGCTTCCCGACTATGGAGGCGCCACGGAGGGCGAGCCGTGGTTCGGCGACTTGCGCCGGGACGTCCGGATCGGTCGCCAGCTTGACGATGCACCGGTCCTCGGCAATGGGGTGCACCAACGTGACCGGATATCGTTTGAGCAGCCGCGGCAGCTTTTTCTTCAGCGGCCAAAGGCTCCGGCGTGGACTTCGACAATTCGATGGCCAATTTCCACGTTGGCGACGAAGCCGTCGATTGCTTGCTCGGTCGCGCTGCCGACGACAGCATGGCGCGCCTTCAACGCGCGGTGCAGCGACCGTTCGTTGAGCTCGCCGATGGAGGTCGCGCTGGCGAAACGCCGCTCGCTCCTCAGTTGATGTGGTAAACCCGTGCGGCGTTATCGTGCAGCACCTTGGCCAACGTCTCGTGCATGAGACGAATCCCGGCTTGAACACTACCTCCTCGCCGATCACGATTCTCCGCGCGGAGCCAGGCAACAACCGCGTGGGACCTGCCTGAAAGCGTGCGGCGCGACCTGGCGGGCCCGGGACGAAGCGTATCGAGGTTCGGGTGGATCCCGGCCCGCGGACCGCCGAGCGCCGGCTGCACTTCAGAGTTCCGATTCGGGGCTGTCGATCTTGCGGGGACGCGTGCACGTCCCGCGGCGGAGGTCCGCAAGGAGACCGTGAACGTGAGGCTCGACCTATCGGAAGGCCCGCGCCAGGTGGTCCGTGCCGTTGTCGTCGAGGGCCCATCCCGAACGCATTCCGCCGTGGTCAGGACGGTGCTCGACATCGCGCTCGATGCGCCGGTCCATCCGGCGGCGTGGAGCCGGGCTCGCAGGCGACTCTACGACACGGGGGTGTTCCGCAGCGTCGTCTCGGCGCGCGCCGACCGCGACCAGCAGGCGCTGCGGGCGGCTGAACGAACCGTCCGGCTCCCAGGAAGCTCGATTCCGTAGCGTGTCGATCGTATAACAGGCCGGCACGCTCAACCCCCACCCCGAACGGGTCGTCGCTCCCCGCTTCGAAACCAGTCCCTTCTACGATCCCGACGACCTGCTGAAAATCCGCTACGAAGTGATCCGGGCCGTACGCCAGGACGGCACCGGCCGCACGGTGGCGGCGCGTGCCCATGGGCTGTCGCGGCACACGCTGCACTCGGCGGGAAGGGCGCGCGAGCGGGTGACCTCCTCAAGGTCACTGCGTTGTGCGTCGGTCATCAGGCTGGCGGTGTCGTGCCGATCACCTCAACCAACTCGGCAACGACCGTCACGGAATCTTCGTCGTCAGTGGTCAGTTCTATCGGCGCAAAGTCGGGATTCGTGGGTTCCAGCATGATGCGAACGTGCCGCCATCCCTCCGCGTCCATCGCCTTTTGGCTGCGATAGCGCTTCACGGTAAATCGCTCGCCGGTATCGGGATCGATCCCATCGCGCAACTGGACAAGTACTGTCTTGCCCTGGCGCGTGCCGGTAACGGGGCTTGCGAACAGACAGTACGCGCCGTCGGGGATAACCGGCTCCATTGAATGCCCGACGACTTGGGCTACGAACATCCCAGGTCGCAACGACCGCGCCGTCTCGACTTCCACCCATTCCCACTCAGATTGATCCGGGACGGTGTGCGGGTCGCCGAACGCCCCGGCGGCAGCGGCCAGTGGAACCAGCGGCACGCAGGTGTCGTCGCGCACGTCAGCCCTCGAGGCGACGAGCCGTAGGCGGGGCCGCGGCGTAGCCTCTCTGCTCGTCGCAGCGTCGCGAAACCAGGAACGGTCCTCTCTGACCCTGCTCCGTACGTCCCGCATGGCCAAGTAGCCGGCGAGCCGCCGGAAGTGGCGCACCATCGCCTCTTCGTCGTCCAGGTCGTGGGCGGTGATTTCGATCACCTCGAAGCCGTGATTGCGGAGCCACGTGCGGATCTCGCGGTCCCTCTCGGTCGTTTCCGGATTGCCGTGAAGATGCGCGCTCAACCCGTCCAGGTAAATGCATACGCCTTCGTCCGGATCGTGGTCCTCGGTGCGATAGATCACGTCCGGCGTCGTGGTGCCCAACGTCCGGTCGAGCCGAATCTGCTCGTCACGCGTCCCTTCCCCGAACCCGGCGGCGAGCAGCAGGTGACGCAGCTTGATTTCGGCGTCGTTGACGGGGACGGCATCGTCTCCGGCCGGCGGCGCATCCGGCTGTTGTCGCGGTACCTCGTGATCGAACGAGAGCTGCTGCCCCCACTGGTCGATCCGTTCGCGGGCCGCCTCGCGATTCAGGTACCGGTGGTAGTAGGCGTTACGGAACGACTGCAGGCAATCGATGCAGGACGACTCGCACAGGCCGGGGCAGGCGCCGGCGACCTCGCGAGCCACCTGAACGACCTCCCGGAAGCGCTCGCACAACTGGTCGAGGAGTCCCGATCCACCGGGCATCGGATCCCACAGCAGCGCGTCGACGTCGTCGCGGTCGACATGGCCGATGACGAGGACCTGGAGATCATCCAGGTGCATGTCGAGTACCTGCGCCGCGCCGATCCGCAATGCCTCCAGCACGCTGTACGCCATGTCGGCGCCGTCGCACGCGGGGAGCGAGAGCACGTCCGCCGTCACGTCCGCGTGAAACCCGATGCCCTCCGGCGCGCGCCCGCAGCGTTCCGCGTGCATCGTGCGGAATTCCTTGTGCTGTCGGTCGGAGGAAAGAGGCGACACGCTCTGGCCGCAGACCGTGCAGACGGGGTATCCGAGCTCGCCACGCCTTCTTTCCCGCCCGGCGTTTCCGTTCGCGGCGCTTCCCGGCGAGGAGCTCCCCGATGCGCCTCCCTGCCGCAGGCTCTCGACGGCGCCGGCCGGGCCCACGTTGACGAGACGCAGCCGGACGCCCTGGCGAAGCTGCACGAGTTGCGGTCCCCAGCGAAACGCGCGCCCGCCGCTGTGCTGCCCGAGCTCGGTCCCGTAGATGGCCACGCCCAACTGGAACCGCAGGTCTTCTTCGTCGGAGATGTGGGACGTGTGGATCAGGTCGGTGTCGCAGACCGCCATGGTCTGGAGCGAAGTTCCGCTCAGCGACGATGTCTCGCCCGGCCGGGTCTCCCTGACGGCCTGCCGCTGCACCGAGACCTCGTAGAAGGGCATGTCGGCCCGATCGCCGCCGGATGTCCGGGATCCGGTGCCGGGGGCGCCGTGCAGGTCGCGACGAAAGCGCCGGGCCACGAACCGGTGACCGTTGGCGTAGATGAGGTTGCCGGGCACGTACTCGCGGAGAGCCGTCGCGGGGGGGCGCGGCAGCCTGAAGTCCATGGCGCCGGTGCGCCAGAACGGGATCTCCGCCCAGCCGACCACCGACCCGACCTCGAGCCCGTAGCCGGGCAGGAATCCCTCCGCGGCCAGGACGCTGAAGGTGTTGACGTCGTCGTGGCCTTCCGCTTGCCGGCGCGATCGCCGGTCCGTTCCCTTGAGCCGCTTCACGAGCCTGTCGCAGCGGCGAAACAGCGCCTCGTCATCCGGCTCGAGGGTGCCGTGGCGCTCGCGCAGGGCGTTGAGGCGGGCAATCTGTCGCATCGCCCACTGCAGGCGGCTCCGCAGCCGCGCGACGACGCGCTTGAGGTCGTCAGTGAACGCGTCGACGTGGGCGCCCAGCGCATCCGGAGTCGCGACCTCGGCGTCCTCGGCCGGCCAGCCTTGCCGGAACACCTCTTCCACGCGGGCGGCCAAGTCCGCGGCATGGGGCTGAACCAGGTCGCGCAGCGCGGCGAAGTCGAACGGCGCGCTGCGGATCTCGCCGTCCTGGAACAGGTAGGGCTCTACCTGCCGCGGCAGGCAGCGGTGCAGCACGTCCCGGATCGCGGCCCGTTCTCCGTCCGGCCGGGCGGAGTCCCGTCCGTAGCCGTGCAGGGCGCCGATGATCGTCGCGTGCACGTGCTTGGCGATCATCACGTCGTTGCGCAGATTGAAGGCGGGCGGATCGATGCGGCCGTCGAGCAGCTTCAACGGCTCGGCGAAGTAGGCCCGGTCGTGCGAGACGGGCCGGCAGTACGTCAGGTCCACCGCCATGCGATGGCGCCGGCCGGCGCGGCCGGCGCGTTGCCGGTAGTTGGCGGGCAGCGGCGGCACGTTGCGCATCAGCACCGAGTCGAGCCGGCCGATGTCGATGCCGAGCTCCAGCGTCGGGGTGCAGACCAGGCAGTTCACCGCTTCCGACTCGCCCTTGAACAGGTTCTCCAGCCGCTCGCGCTCGTCCGCCGGCACCATCGCTGTATGCTCTTCGGAGCGCAACATCGAGTAGGCCCCGTCGAGAAGCTGCAGGTCGTAGTTGTCCTCGTCTTCCCGGATCCATTCGAGGATGCCGTCGCAGCGCCAGGCGATGCATCGGTCGTGCGGAGTCTCGTGGGTGGTGGTGCGGCGGCAGCTTCGGCACCGCCACACGCCGCGGTTGGGCGAGAGGCGGAGACGGTCGGCGTTCACTTGGTAGACGCCGCCGACGTTCGGCAACGGGTTTCCGCGGGACCCTTTGAGTCGGACCGGGACCAGCAGGGCGCGTTCCTTCAGGAATGCGAACAGGCTTTCGAGGAACGGGCCGGTGACGTCCGCGGGCACCTCCCACTTCCCGGCGACCTGCCGCATCGTGGTCCGGCCGGCCTCGCTCAGCCACTGGATCACCAGCGCAGGCTTTTCGATGGCCTCCCGGCGCAGCTTCGTGCCCGCGGGCCCCCGAAGATTCGGCAGATAGCCCTGCTGAACCTCCCGGTCGCCGTCCTTCCAGTACTTCGTGAAGATCTCGTGCTCGGGGTCGTGCAGCGCGCGCCGGCGGCGCAGATAGTCGAGCACGCCCGCCACGCCCTCTCGCAGGTGCTCGGCCGAGATGCCGAGCTCGTGGGCGCGTTCCTGTACCCAGGGCAGGGAGGCGTCCAGACCGGCGTACTCCACCTTCATCCGGCCCCAAGGTTCGAGGCCCAGCGCCTGCCGCGACGCAAGGGTGACCTCGCGCAGCACCTGGAACCGAAGGTACTTGCGCCGTTCCTGCTCGTGGCGTCCGCCCGCGTGCTCGCGGCGCGCCACCTCCCACACTTCCGGGATCAGCGCCCGCGAGAGCGCCTCGTCGCTCTCCAGCCGATCATCGAGATGCGCGACGAGATCGCCGATGGACTGCGGGCGGTCCCGGATGCCCTCCGCCATGAGGGCGCGCAGCCGGAAGCGGCGCGCGTGGTCCTTCATCCAGCCGGCCTGGAAGGCGGCGTCCTGCCGGTTGTCGCAGAACACCAGCAGCCGCGGCCGCTGGGCGCGGTGCACCATGTCCTGGGCCAGCACGTGCACGTCCGCCACGTTGATGGCCCGGACCGGCCGGGCAGGTTCCCGGTACCGGCCGCCGTTCGGGGTGCTGCCCGTCGATCCGCACGACAGGCAGCTCGTCAGGAGTCCCGGGCGCTGCTTGTTCTGGCGGATGGCGAGAAGCCGAACCGTGTCCCCGCCGCGGCCGCAGGCGAGGCAGCGGGACACCGCCGTCGGGTGGCCGGCGCCGCAACTGCGACAGAAGTGGAGCGGGGCGGTACGGGCATGAGGGGCGGTTGTCTCCCCTTCTTCGTCTTCCCCGATCAAGGTGTCGACAAGCACGACCCGCCGGCCGCCGAGCTGCTTCTCCTGGTGCTCCCAGCAGGTTCCCCCCGCGCCGGCGTTGCCGCCCCCCGGTGTCCGCCCGGTGAAGGTGAAGTCCCTGAGGAATGCGACGTAGTAGTGCTGCCCGCAGACGGTGCACGTGGCGACCGGAAACTGTGCCAGTCTTTCGTCGCCGTCCGCGGCCGCGCGGTCGTCCTCGGCCGCGAGCCACAACCTCGGACCGTCGCTCTCCGCCGGGAAGGACACGACCGCCCCCCCGATGCCGCGCACGAATCCGTGCACGACCGGCCGCAACAGCGGCCGTCCATCGTGGCGCGCCGCGGCGCCGAGGGTCAGCCAGGCGAGGATCTCGGCTTCGGTGACCGGCCGCCCCACTCGGGCCTCCAGCGCCGGCGGCAACTCTTCCAGGGCCCTCGGGGTCGCCAGCTCCTCGTTCAATCCGAAGACGATCTCGTTGCGTGACAGCGCCGCGTGCAGCACCTCCGGCCAATCACCCGTGGCCAGTTCCTCGTCCGCCAGTGCACTGTAGACGTCCCGGATGTCCGGTCCGGTCGACGCACCGTCCTCCACGGCGTGCACCACGCGGTCGAGAATCGCGGCGGTGTCTTCCCCGGGAGCCGGCGGGGCGAATCGCCGCTCGGTCCAGACTTCGGTCTCGTAGTCTTCCCCGACCGTCGTCACCGAGTCTGACGCCACGCCGAAGAAACGCGCCGCGAAGTTGCGTCCCGCCTGCGGATCGTCGTGATCGACGATGGTCGCCGAGGTCGCGATGCACGTCGTGCCGCCTGCATCGGTCTGACAGAACGCGCGAAGACGCCGGACGAGGCAGGCGGTCTCCGCTCCCAGCGCGCCGGTGAACGTATGCGCTTCGTCGAACACCAGGAGATCGAGCCGGGCGCCGGCGAAGAGCTCGACATCCTGCTGCCGCGTCAGCAGCAGCTCGAGCTGCTTGACGTTGGTGAGGAGAATCCGCGGCTGCCGTCCTGGGGTACGCATGACCTCGCGCGAGCAGACCTCCTCGGCCGGACAGACCGTCTCGCCGCTACCGTCGCGCCGCGCCCGCTCGAGCCGCGCCTCGTAGTCGGCCCGCGACGATCCCGCGGGCAGCCTGACGCCGGTTACCCCCGATTCGTGCTCCGGCGTCTTGCCGACGTACATCCCGAACGGAATGCCGGTGCCCGCCAGCAGCCGCCGCAATCGCATGAGCTGGTCTTCCGCCAGGGCGTTCATCGGATAGACGATGACGGCACTGATGCCCGGCGGCGCGTCATCGTCCCGAAGACTCAGGCACCGGCTGACGATCGGATAGAGGAAGCACTCGGTCTTGCCCGAGCCGGTGCCGGTGGAGACCAGGGTGGTCCGGCCTTCGGCAATCGCGCGCACGGCGCGTTCCTGGTGACCGTACAGGTGGTTTAGCGTTTCCGGGATCCGTTCGCGCAGATGTGGGTGTAGCAGTCCCTCGCGGATCAGGGCGTCGACCGCTGCGCCTTGTCGAAACGGGCGCGAAAGACTCACGTAGGGGCCCTTGAGCAACGGCGACCGGCGGGTCTCGTCGAGCGACAGCAGGTCGCGCATCTGGCCGTGCAACCGGCTATCGGCGAACGGATACGCCGTGAGCTGGTAGCGCAGGAAGCTGCGGACGACGTGCTCGGTGTAGGCGATGGGGTTCAGGGCCATGTCGTGCACATCATGCCGGCACAAGCGAGGCCTGCACACCCCTCCAGCCCATACCGCAACCACGGCCTCGTTCAGTTCTTCGATGAAGCCCCACGGGTGTTTTCCCGTCCTATCCCCAGCATGACGCCGAATCGCCGTCCGCCGCCGCGCTTGCCTAACTGTACACGAGGCGAGCGACGGGTCGTCGTCCCCGCGATGACGCCTTCCTCGCCCGTCTCGATCTGCGCCGACAGGCCGATCACGCGGGCACCCTTTCGTCCTTGACAAGTTGAAGCCCCGCCGTCGCCGGTCGTCGCCGTAGTGGTCGCGTGCCGTCCCTGCAAGACGTTTAGGATTGCCTTCGAGTCTCAAGTATGTCGCAACTAGCCAACAGCTGCAGCGCATAGGCGTCTGCCGCCATTCGCACCCAGTCGCTACGGATCAGGAACGCGAAGACCAATATGTGCGTGACGGCTGTAGCGATACAGATCCAACCGGCCAAGTTGATCGTCGATAATGTAGCGACAGCCCCACTGCTCCAAGCGTCGGACTCGAATGCCAGAACCATGGCGATTGCTACCGGGCCGCTCGCCAACGCCCAAGGCTTGAGTCCCCATATGTTTCGTCGAAAGCCATAGTTGATGTTCTCCTGAAAAAGCAATCCGAATCTCTCGTGATCCCTCGTCTGGCTCAACAACCAAGACGTCGCCCCTTCGTAGCCGTCGTCGGCTTGTGCGGGATACTTCTTCTCCTCGTCCGGAGACGCCAACCGCAGTCCAGGAACCGTCCGCTGCAGAAAGTTCCGATACCGCGCTTTAGTTGCCATAGAAAGTCGGTTGTCCTGATGGCGCAGCATCGCCACGGATGGCTTGCCATCCCACAGCCGATAGAGCATGGGTTCCAGCGCTTTGCCACGGCCGCGGCCCAGCTGTGTCAGGAATGTCGCCCCCCCGCCGCAGACTACGAGCCACGCGATAGTGCTCCAAAGTCCTTGAAACTCCGGAATCAGAAGTACGAACGCGACGAGAATCGGGAGCAAACTCCAAATGACCGGCTGAAAGCGAGCTCTGCGATTGTACGGATCGAGAAGTGCCGCCAGGGCGCTGAACATCTACTTCCTCCCTCCCGGAACATTCTCCGGCTCCGCCAGAAACGCACAATAGCCCGCTGGCGTGTGTATCAACGCAACCGATGGGGCAACACGCGCTAGTGCCACCGCCCTCATGGTAGCGTGGTCAGTCGGGGATGCGCCGCCGGCGCTCAGGTGACTGTGCCACGTGCCGAGACAGTGCAATGACCAACCCGCGGCTTTGGAGTAGTTTTCGATATGCTGACGTAGTCCGATCGTTCCAAGGACAAAAGAACTGGCTGATCGCTTGCTGTCCTCCGGGGCAGCCAGCACGTCTACAACGTGAACCGTTCGCGATACTTCCGACAGCCGGCCCATGAGGACACCGCCGGTTTCGACGCTCGGCCATCGCTCAACCTCGGTCCGGATCTTGGAAGCCGCACGCTGGTGGATATGGACGTGCCAAGTCCCTGATTCCGCCTTGCATTGAACCTGGATTACTGGTGAAGCGGTAGCGACCTGCCACTGCACGCCCAGTCCATCGGAGGACAACGCACCGATGAGGACCTCACCGACGTTGGGCGGCAGGCCGTCACGTTGGCGGTGCAACAGGTATTCTGCCATTCCCGCCGCCAACAGCGATAGCCGACCGTCGGACATGGGCATCGTCAGTGAACTGCAACCCTGGCCAACACTCTGAGGGCGAATCCCATCGTCCGGGCCAAGAACGATCCGAGACAACGTCGAGTCTTCTGCCAGGAGTGCGTAGCATTCCGCCATCAAATCATTGGTACTTGGGTTTCTATCTGGGCCCTCAACCGTGATCACTCCGACTTGGCCGGAGCTGAACAGCGACGTCTCAATGACTCTCGTGGGCACCTCTTTGCTGGAGGCCAGAGCTTCGCGCACGGCGAGGGACGCGGTTGCGTTCACAATGGCCCATGTCCCCTTGGGGCAGATCCGGCGAGTACGGTTGGTGGACGTCAGAATGCTTGTGGCGTCCGAAGGTACAGGATTCGCGATGTGATCGAGCCCGCGTAAGGAGTCGCACAGAAGCGTTGCCTTGGCGGCCATCCAGAGAACGTGCATCTCACCCGTTGTTGGGATGATTGCGTGGCGAGCCGCGTTGTGCGGTGTCATTGCGGACTTGTCGACGACTACGGCAGGGCCGTTGCCGGCGCGCGCGAGATGTAGGGCCAACTTGGAGCCGAGGCTCCCGGCCCCGATGAGGGTCCAGCGGGGACGTTCGCGTGAAGAGTCGATTTCCGAAAGCTGGGCAAGAAGGCTTCGGGACAGGCCGTGGTGGTGCCCGGCGGGCCGAGCAGGCGTCTTGTCGCCGTTGGTGTATAGATCGGGGCTGACGATGTCCAGTACATATGGGCAGAGCTCAATGGGACTCTGGGTTCCGATAACGTTGCAAAGACGGCGCGCCAGAAGTACTACAACCAGACAAAAGGGACCTTCCCGAGGCTGGGTTCGGAGACACTGCCCTAACCAATGCAGAGCGTTGCCGAGTGATGTGCGGCAACCATACGTCTGGGCACGTTCCTTGAGGTCTTCGACAGACGTCACGGTTTCGGGTAGATAGGTGTCTGCGATGATGGGGGTGCCGGATGGTTGCTTGCCAGGCCACACGACAAGGGCCACGGATCTGCCGGCACTGAATCGCAGGCTTGAGCGTACGGGAGCCTCTGCGAGGACACTGGACATGCCGGCAGGTGTAACGTGGGCAGTCGCCGCAGAAACTTGTCCGTGAACGAATTGGGGTTGGCCGTTGGTGGCCATTCGCAGATAATCTAGTCGAAGAAACTTGTACCCCCCATCCCGGGTCACCAAGCTCCGGAGGCCATCAGCATCAGCGATTACGTGGTCCCGATAGGAGTCGCGGCGCACTGGTTCCCAACCTTGGTCGGGATCGATAAGTGTGCCGAGGGCGGCGCGTTCGAGCCAGACGGCGGTCTGGTTTACGAGGCCGGCCAGTCCGTCGCGGAGGACCAGTTCGGCGAGATCGCCGTCGTGAATGCAAGGGACGGGCCGTCCTTCGGTCAGCCAAGGCTGCATGTGGGGCAGATTGCGGTTGAAGTCGGGCCGCAACGATGGGCTGGGCGCTTTGAGCGGGAATCCAGCGGGAAAGTGGAAACGTACGATTTCCCGCGATCGAACTCCGGATGGACTATGGCCGCGTCGCCTCCATTCACTTGGGAGACCGACGTCGAACGTCACATCAACGAAAGTGGCCCCACTGTCAAGGTCGGAACTCGGCGAGCCGATACTGGATACGGCCGGATGGGTGGCCACCGACGCGAGGGCACGTCGGAGGCCACCGGCGGATCGATGGCCCATGCCGTCGGCGTCAGCCATGCGCGAGAGGTTGGCGACCGATGATCGCGGGACCGACAACCGACGCGGCGGCGAGACTTATGCTCTTCAGACGATGGCCATGGGCGCCGATTTCGAAGTCCATGACATCAGGGGATTCCGGCGAAGGCCACTCGCCGACACAGCGAAAGTCTCCGTGCACCGGGCGCAGGATGCTGACGTACTCGCGCTTGGCCCGGATGCAAGGCGGGTCGCGATCATCATCCTTGATAGGGACACTACTGGCTACGATCGTGGCGCCGTCACGGGTGCGGGAAAGAGCCTTGCGGGCGTCCGGGGAGACCTTGGCGTCTTCGCCCTTTTCGCTCCAGCTGTCGTGCGAGAGGCTATGCCAGGAACAGTGGTGCGGGGCCTGGAGAAGGTCATAGGAAAGCCAGTCGGAGCGAAACGAGTGCCGCCGCCAAAGGTGCTCCCAGATGGCGACTTCGGCGTCGCCGGCGGTCAAGAAGCGGCACTTGTCGGGGTGCTGGTCTCCAGTGAAGGAAAACCGAAGGATCGTGCTCGAGTTGTTCTTCGACAGGGTGTCTTCGTCGTCGTCGTCCCCCTTGGGAAGCGGGCCGAGCAGTCGGGCATTCATTGAGTGGTCAGTCTCGCCATTGATGCGGGAGAACTCGTCGTCCACTCGGATCAGGATTGCCTCGAGGTCGTCGGTCTTGCCGTTCTCGTCCTCCCCAAGGATGAGAATTCGGTCGCCGTCACCAACGGAATCACCGACTTCACGGAAGCGCCGAACGCGACGGCGGGCTTCGGTGTTGAAGGCCTTGGCATCGTCGCAGAGAGTATGGCGTCGAGAGGCTCGGCGGAAGACCATCGGTGAAGACCATATCTCGCGAATGAAGATCTTGTCGGCGGACGTGGACCACGTGTCAGGCGGTCCGAGGTGAAAGTGCTTCTCGATCCCGGTACAGTGATCCTTGTCCGGATGGCTGATCAGCAAGGCATCGACGTAGCGCCTGCCCTTGGCATCCGGGCGGAGGCGGTCACGGAGCTTGCTCGCGACATCAGGCGTGTCGTCGTCGGGATCGTCAGCGGCTGCCCGAATGTTGAGGTCGATCAGCAGCTTGCGGTCGGATTCTGTTGTCACGAGAGTCATGTCGCCGTTGCCGACGGGGAAGAACGAGATGGTTGCAGGCACAGAACCTATCCTTTTAACGAAATCTGTATAAAAGCTATCATCTGCACTGCGCACCGTCAAGGATGGAGGAGGAGGGCGTGAGCAAAGGTGGGTGCATCGCCGCGAACGTTGCCCGGCTACGGCTGGACCGGCGACTGACGCAGGAGCAGCTCGCCGCGAGGGCCGGCATCTCAAGAATGGCGCTCGGGAAGATCGAGCGGGGGGTAGTGGTCCCGCGGGCTGGCACGCTCGCGACGCTGGCGGAGGCCCTGGCCGTGCCCGTTGGCGAGCTGGTCACGCGGGTTCGACCTCTGGAGAGTGTGCGGTTTCGAGCCAAGGCGCAGGTTCATGCACGATCGCAGATTCTGGCAGTGGTCTCGAAGTGGTTGGACGCGTACGCGTGGCTGGAAGCCGAGCTGGCCGACTCCCCGGTGTTCCGTTTCCAGGGCGCATCGGCAGGTGGCTGGAGCCCCCGGGAAACTGCGCAGGCCGGTCGTCGGGCAGTTGGGCTCGAGCCCGAGGAGCCGGTACGGGACATCAGCCGGCTGCTTGAAGAAAACGGCGTGAAGCTTCTACTTCTGGAGACGACCAGGGACTCGTTCTTCGGGTTGAGTGTCGCTCCTCGCGACGGCGGCCCCGCAGTGGTCGTCAACACGTGGGATCGGATTTCGGTAGAACGCTGGATCTTCACCGCCGCCCACGAGCTCGGTCATCTGTTGCTGCACCCTGCGGAATACCGGCGGGACGAGACGGAGATGCGGGCGGAACCGGAGCGGGAAGCCGACGCGTTCGCCAGCGAATTCCTGATGCCCGAGACGGCGTTCTCGGTCGAGTGGGACGCGACCAGCGGGCATTCGCTCCTCGTTCGTGTTCTTAAGGTGAAGCGGATCTTCCGCGTGAGCTACATGACCGTGCTCCACCGGCTGATGGAGACGAGCCGCGAGACATCGGACGTCTGGCGCGCTTTCCAGGGCCAGCATCGTGAGCGCTTCGGCAAGACGCTCAGGAGGATCGAGGAGCCCGAAGCACTTCGGAAGAGCGAGTTCACATGGAACTGGCGCCGTTCGGGCGAACCTGCGGGGCTCTCAGAACACGATTTCATCGAAGATCGACTGTCGCGGCTCGTACGACGGGCGGTCGAAGAGGAGCGCATTTCGCTCGGACGCGCCGCGGAGATCCTCGGACTCCCCCGTGACGAGATGAGGCAACAGGCGCGTCAGTGGGCTGGGTAGGGGTTCCATGCCGGCCGATCCGACATTACTCCTCGCCGACGCGGACGTGCTGATCGACTACCGCGAGTCCGAGCTGGCGATCCTGGCCCTCGTGGGGCAGCACGTGGGGCGGGTGGCCGTCCTGCCGTCGGTGCTCGACGAAGACCATGACATCACGGTGAAGGACTGCGCTGAACTCGGCATCAAGGTCGTCGAGGTCGAGACGGAACGAATGCTCCAGGCCGCTGAGACCGAGTCCCAGGTGTCGTTCAACGAGCGTCTCTTGGTGGTGTGTAGCGAGGAGGGATGGACGTGCATTACCAACGACGACGCTCTCCGAAGGCTTTGTGAAAGCCACGACGTCGAGACGCGTTTCGGTCTTGGTCTCATGGTGGATCTGGTCGCGGCTGGAGTGCTCGAGCGCGAGAGGGCGGAGGCTGTCGCACGCCGGATTCACGAATCGAATCCGCTTCACATCAACGAGCGGATGCTCGGCCGCTTCTTCAGTGCACTCGATGCTCTGGTACTGGTGTAGCTCTCGACCGCCGGACGGGCACGACGCCTGACGGCGACTTGGCGCGTGTCCGCCGTCAGTCAGTCTACTGGCATGGTCTTCGCCCACAACGTCAGCCGAAGCTCGTCACCGAACAGCGCGTATTCCGGCCGGCGGCCCGAGTGGGCCTCGCCATCCTGGAGGATCTTGCGCACGCCCTCGCCTCGTGATTCGAGGAACACCTGCCCGGTGCGCTTGCTGCGGATTTGGGACAGGAAGCCGACGAGGAGCTGGTTACGGGTGAAGGTTCGGTAGGGCATCTCGTCTAGGGCGATGGTGTTGGGCAGCCCGCCGGGGCTGTAGAGCTCGAGCCGGTCGGCAAACACGAACAGACGGATCTTCGAGCCGGAGATCGCGTAGTCGCGGTGGGCCACGGCGTTGACGATGGCCTCGTCGACGACATCCAGATCGTACGGTGCATCGGCGCCGCGGGTCGAGCGAGCGTCGGACGCGGGCTCCATGAACTGGGCGACGAAGGCGACCGCGCCGTCGATCTGGTTGGACACCGGTCCCGCGAGGCGCTCGGCATGAACGAGCTCGTCGGAGGACAGACGCTCACCACCGTAACAGGCCGCTTCGATGGAGCTGGAGGGGAGAAACTCCGACGGTTCGGTGCCGAAGGTCAACAGACCGGCGACAGTGGGGCGGTCGACGTTGCTGTCGTCGCGGAATATCACGTGCGTGTTGCGGAGCAGGTCGAGCCAGGGGATTGGGGGTTGTCCCGTTCGTTGTTGAACTTCGGGTGGCGAACTCCCGGTCTCCTCTACGAAGTCATCTATGTTACGCCACGTCAGCAACCACGCCGTCGGGCGGAGCCAGCGCGTCCAGGGCACCGACCAGGTGCTGCAGATCGCGGTAGCCCCGGACCCGCCGGAAGTGCTTCTCCGCCTCCACCAGCGCGCTCGCCACCCAGCGTTGAATCATCTGGCCACCACGCCAGCGCTTGACGTTGCGCGAGTAGTGCTCGACGCTGCCGTTCAGGTTCTCGATGATGTTCGTCGTCCGCAGCGTACGCTGCAGCGCCCCCGTCAGACCGAGGCGCTGCACGGTCAGCGTCTCGTCCAGTCCCTCCCGGATGGACGCCGCCGCGCCGGGGTGGTCGTGCTCCAGCGACCCGGCCAGCCGCTTGAGCACCCGCGCCGCACGGTCTGCCGAATCGAGGTTCCACGCATCCCGCAACGCCTTGCCGACAGAGGCGTGCAGCCGCTCGGGCAGATGGCCGATGACGTTCCTCCACTTATGGACTTGGCAGCGTTGCACCACGCCGCGAGAACCGAAGACGTCGGTGATGGCCCGGCGCAGCCCCGTAGCGCCGTCGATGACAAACAGCAACGTCCGGTCCGTCGGCAATCCGCGCGTCACCAGGTCGCTGAGCAGGCCGGTGGTGACGGCAGCCGTCTCGGTGGCGCCTTCGCGCAGGCCCAGCACGTGTTTCCGGCCCTGCGTGTCGATCCCCAACGCGATCACCATGCAGTGGTCCCGGAAGACCTTGCCGTCGATGCAGACCGCCCGCAGGTCCAACTCGCCCAACGGCCGGCTGAGAAACGCCTGGAGGCGCTTTGTCGACAGCGCCACGAACCGCCGCGACACGGCACTGCTCGACGTCGCCCGCTCGGTCACGTCGGCCGGTACCGGGTCCAGCGTGCCCGCGTACCGGCGCGTCGACACCCCGGCGGCGACCGCGGCCAGCGTGTGCTCGTCCAGCGGGTCGGTGGCCGCCGCCCATTGGAAGCTCGCCAGCGGGACTTCGCCATCCGAGCTCCGCACGCGGAGCCGCGGCAGCTCGACCTGCCGCCCGCCGAGTGTCACCTGGCTGTCGACACTCCCTCCGCGCCACGCGGGCCGCTCGACCTGATGGCGCCCCTTCGCACCACACAGGACTTCCCGGTCCGCCTCCATCATCGCCTCCAGGACCTGCAGCCCGGTCGCGATGCAAAAGCCATGGAACGCTTCCCGGACACCGTTGACCACGCCGAGCACCGGCAGCGGCACCTGGATCGTGACGGGTCGCGAGCTGGGGGGTTGGCCGGACGTCTTCCGCCTGTCATGCTTCGCCATGGGTGGCAGTCTCCTTTTCTGATTGCATCCCCCTGTCCTACCACAGGACAGGGGCAGGAGCCGCCACCCGCTTCACATCAGCTCAAGTTCAACAGCGTCCGGGACATCCCCGGGGGGATTGGTCGGCGACCGTCCAAAGAAGGCCTCGAGTCGGTTGCGGTTGAGGTGGTCGACGGTGGCGGCGAGGACCGGGCTGCTCGTCGAACACGTACTCGCGTCCGCGCTGTTGGAACAGCCGGGCGAGCTCCGGGGGCGTGTAATAATAGCGCCCACCCGACGTGCGGTGTACATAGAGGCCGCGCGGAACCTCGGCGAGCAGTACGTGCCGTTCGCCGCCGCTCGCGGCCGGGAGAAGGACCTTGCGGAGAATCGGGCGAATGGGCGGCTCGCAGTTGTGCGTGGCGATGTTGATGGTCCAGCGCTCTACCACGTCGAGGCGCTCCGGTGGAATCCCCTCGACGGCGCCGGAATCCTCCACCCCGAGGAAGACGCCGCCGCCCACGCCATTCGCGAACGCTACGAGTTCGGCTGCGAGATCCTCGGTATTGGGGGAGAGCACGCCCGGTCGCCGAGACGGACTGCCTTGAACTCCGTCCGGCCGTCTTCTCCGGCCCGATTCTGGTTCAGAATCTGATCGGTCGTGTCGAACATCGGCTCATGTCCCGGTACGACCAGCTCCGCGTCGAGTCGGGCGATCGGCGGAGCCTTCCATGCATCGAATCCCCAAGTCTACTCGAACAGCTTGCGCTGCCTCGGATTCTTCGGAAACAGATCCGTCTGACAACCCGCACGGGGTTCGGCGACCCGTTGTGCACCGAGTCCGGCCTCCGGCACCGCCGTGCCGCATCCCTGGCCGCGAGATCCAACATCATCCAGAAGCCCGCGCTCGCGCAACCGGCGGAGGAGCTGGTCATAGCCGCTCTCGTCCAGATGGCCAGCGTTGCGAAAGTCAGTCATCATCGTCCAGTACGCGCTCTCGTAGAGGACGTCCCGCGCACGGATCTCGACCAGCACGGTCACGTAGCCGGCATCTCCAAGCAGATCCCGCTTGAACCGGTCCGTGAGAAGGTCAAGGTAGCCTTCACCGTCATTTATCCGTCGCACCACCAGATCCGCGATTCGCAGCGCGTAGTCGTGTTCGCCCAGCAGATTGCGGGCGTGCAGGTGGCATTCGCGCCACGACTCGTCGGCGCTCTGGACGAGCTGCCAGTCGTAGAAGCGTGGGCCGAGGCGGCTGGCCACGGGCTGGGGCTCACGAGCGCGGTCGTCGTGGCCGAGACCGTAGTCGGCGAGACGCAGGGTCTCCGGTAACATCCATCCTTCACCGTCGTTCTGGTTAAGGAACGCCTCAATGCCCTTTCTTGCGTTGCCGCCCGCAGCCTGAATCTTCAACTCGAGGTCCTGAAATGCAATGAGCGTCAGTACAGTATGCCGGAGCTCCGGCTTCTTGTTGGCGTCGATACGCCAGAAACCCTTCGGTTGTTTGCCGTTGGGGGTACTAGTGTCGCAATCGGCGAGAACATGTCGCAGATCGAACATTGACAAGCCCATGACGGTAGCAGCAACGGCGTCAAGCATGGCGGCGATACGCAATCTCTCTCGAGGCGAGGATCCGTGAAGGTAAGGTCGAGAGCCCGGGTGGGGGAGTCGCAGCCACGTTTCGGCAAAGTGCACGTCGGAAAAACACACACAGGCCATCTTTGTGCGCAAACCGGTGACGAGGGAATCCGGGTTGGGCAATGCCAGAGATTCGATAACATGCCAGTTTAGATGAATTCCAGATAGACGTAGCCTGACCATCCAATCGAATACTATACTTGACGCGAGTGCACACAAGTCAACTATCTGCGCAACGTCACCTGACGCCGGTACGAGCACTGGTGCCGTGTTGCCGCATGGCAGGTCGGCGACCGGTGATACAATCATGGTACGAACGTTCGTTGAGGCCGTCACGTCCATGATGGCCAGTTTCGGTCCTCGTTTGGATACAGACCCGCGCACATAGTCATTCTTCGCCATCAAGTACTGAGGTTCAATTTGCTTGCGGTCCCACGGAATATCTCGCCATACTGCCTGCCGTCCTTTGCCGCTCACCCATCCCTTCTGGCTAAAGTCCCGCTGGCCAATCATACGGCCTTCGTAGAGTGGAAGTGCAACATCTTCTATCGCTTCCTCGCCAATCCAGGCATCTCCTTCCCGCGAGAGCACTACACCGGCCGGAATCACCGCACGCGGGAGCGGCAGTTCGTCATACGGTGGCTGCGCGCATCGGGAACGCCACTCGGTGCGGACAATGTCGCCCGGCCTTATCCAGTGCCCATGCATAAACCGCGCGTCGGTCTCCCGCCGTTCGGGATCGGCGGTCGTGTCGAATAGCCAGTCTTCGAAATCGATCTCGGCCGGTTGGGGCCGCGAGGGATCGACGCCGAGCAAGTCCCACAGTTCCTCAATGGGCCGCCAGTCGCCGAGCAACCAGCGTCCGTACTCGTCAGGCCCGTATCCCTTCGCCTCCCACTGCGGGCGGGACGGGAAGAGTCGGGCATCCGTGTTCATCATGAATTCAAGGTCATACTCGATACGCCAACCACGCGGACCGTCGTCGCCAAGCAGCACGGCGTTCGCATAGATCTTCTCCAGAACGTCTAGGTCGCGCCGCGACTGGATTTCAAGGATGGCGCGGCTCGTAGGGCTGAACTGCTTGATCTGTGCCAACGTATAGGGTGTAGCAATGTCTTCAGCCCGTTCCCAGTCGTTCTGGTCGTGGCGCATGAACGCCGTACGGATCGCTTCGGTGACACCACCTTTCTCAACGACAATGGAATTGAACTTGTAGCTCCGGTGGATCGGGAAGACTTTGGCACGGTTCTCCAGGCCAAACAACCATTCCCATCGGCACGTTTGGAGAAGCGCGTCCCGGAGCGGTCGGGACCACGCGTCGCTATAGATCCCGGACGGAACGATGACGCCGCACCTACCTCCCCCTCTTGTGAGTACAAGTGATTGCTCTATGAACAACTGGTACGTAAATATCCGCCCCATCTGGAAGCGGAACGGGTGATGGTCGTCCGAATAGCTGCACGCATGTTCGCGCACTGACTTCCATCGGCGATGCAGATCTTGGCCCTCTCTTCCCAGGGAAAACGGTCTGTCGTTCCCTGGGCCATTCGGATCTCCGAATGGACTGACACGGTGTCGGACCCAGTTGGAGAAGTTCCGGAAGCCAGCCACATGTCGGAGATAGCGCTGTTCTAGTGAACGATTCTTCCGGAACATATCCTGTTGTCGTTGGACCTTTTCGAGCCTCCCGTACGTGCGAAACAGTGGATCGCCATCCGAGAAGAACTCCTCCGGATTGGGCTGGAGATTCTCCCACGGTGGGTTTCCCAGCACCGCAGCGAAGCCGCTTCCTGCTTCCCGGAACACGTCAGGAAACTCCAGTTCCCAGTGGAAGAAGCGCATCTCGCCGGCGACTCGTCGCGCGAGGGCCCGCGTCGCTGCCGGCGGGTCGGCGAGAATGCTCGGAAGGGGGGCAAGGTCGATCTCATCGTCGGCGGGCCAGAACCAGCAGGCGCACCAGAGATCCATCGCCTCCTTGAGCGAGCGCCACGCCGCGGATCCCACGAGATCGTGGCGGTACAGGCGCGCTCGCTCGGGCGCGTCTTGCACCGGCATGCCGTGCATGCGCTCCAGCACGGCGAGTGCGTCATCGTGCGCCGTGGCGGACTGCTCCAGAAGGTCGGGCTGGAACAGATCGGCGCCTAGTAGGAAGCGCCGCACGTCCGGCGTCAGCCGTTCCTTGACAAACCTCTTAATCGCTTTCGTGCGGGCGTTCTGCTTGAAATGGACGCCGTTCGAGTGGTTTTTGTCGCCCCCTTCGCGGTTCTTCCAGGCCATCACGGGGTAGTGCAGGAACTGGTCGAACCACGCGCCTATCAGGGAGTTTCCGCACTTGACCTTGTGGTCGAGGAAGCCGAACGGCAGGTCGCGGTCCATGGTCTCGAGCCAGAGGGAGAGGCGGCAGAGCTCCACCGCCAAGGGGTCGAGATCCACGGCATAGATGCAGCGCTCGACGACGTGGCGCCGCAGGACCGCTTTCAGGCGCGGCTCGAAGCTGTCGTCGTCGGGCCGGCAGGGGATCAACTCGTCGGCCAGGCGGGAGTCGTCGCCGTCGTTCTCGCTCGCGTCCCGAATGCCGAGGAGGCGAACCAGCACACGCTCGCCGTCGGGCTGGAGACGGTCGTGGTGCTGGAGCGCGGCGTACAGCGCATCGGTCAGGAAGCGCAAGGCGGCCAGCGGAAACGTGCCGGATCCGCACGCGGGATCGCAGACGGTCAGGTCGAGAATGCGTTCGGGCGGCTTCGGTGTCCAGCGGGCCGGGTGCGCGTCGACATCGGGCTTGCCGTCGGTACCGGACGGCGGATCGTAGGCGAGCGGGCGCAACGTCCGCTGCACGGTTGGTACCGCGAGGCCGGGTCGCGTGTAGAAGCTGCCGGAGCCCTTGCGCGTGCCGCCCCAGCGGACGAGATACCACTCGCCGGGGAGGACCACGCGGGCGACGAGCTGCCGCGCCTTGGCAGCGAGGCGTTGCTCGAACGCGAGTCGGCGCTCGGGCGTATCCCAGCCACGGGGCTTCTTGAGCAGACGGGCCGCCTGCACCGCGTGGCGCGCCCACTCCTCGGCGCGCGTTCGGTTCCGCTGGCGCTCGTCCGCCGCGCCCGCGGCGTGTTCCGGCGTGCCGTCCGGGGACAGCGCAGCGTCCGTGGCGTCGGGAAACAGCAACTCTTCCTCTTCCGGGGTGTTCTCCTCGATGTTCGAGGCGTCGTCCCCCGCTGCCTCCTCCTCTGGTAGATCTTCCGTCCCGCCCGACTTCTCCTTGAGTCTCTCGAACAGGGTCCGCAGCGCCCCGTCTTCCATGGCCTCCAAACGCGAGAGGGGCAGTGCCGGCTGGTCGCCCACCGAGATGAAGATCACCGGGTCGCCGGCGGGCGCGATCTTCAGCTCGTAGTCGAGCAACCCCTCGTACAGGATGCCGATGTACTCGGACGAGAGATCGGAAAAGTCCACGGGAACGACGGCCGCGATGCTGGACCTGCCCTGTCGGATTCGGATCGTCGTCCGGGTCAGGAGTTTCAGCATCTCGTGGACGTCGCGGTCCGGCATCATCTCGTGCTGGAAGCAGGCCTGCTCGTACACGCGGAGCGCTCGGGACACGCCGTCCTCCGCGTCCATGCTGCCGGATGCGAACAGGTCGCCGCCGTACGCGGTCACCGGTAGATCCGGATGATGGGAGCCGTCCCGGACGAGTGCGAAGAGGGCCAGGATGCGGGGCCATGCGCCGAAGCTGCTCGCGAGCCTGCCACCGCGCGCCGCCGCGCGATCAAGCCGTTCGCGCAGGCCGTGGAGGCCATAGCTTTGGTGATAGAGGGGGTTGTCACGCGGTAGCAGGTCGCGCGACTCCGCGAACAGGATCACCACCAGCCGCATCGCCACCCGACACGCCGCGCGGTAGATGTCGGCGTGGCCGGCGCCGAACATCTCCTGGATTTCGTCGAGATCGGGCACGGAGACACCGGCATCGCCGGCCAGGTCCTCGACGTAGTCCTGGACGCGTTCGAGTTCCACGAGTGACGACAGGGCGTTCCCGTGGGCGCGGATCAGAATCTCGACCGCTTCGCGGACACGCTCGCCGAGCACCTCGGACAGCTCCGCCTGCCCCTTGCGGGTGTCGCGGACCGCCTGCAGCAGCGGCGGTTCGGCACCCTCCGACTCCGGAGTCCAGAGCTCGCCCTGCAGCAGGGTGCGGAGCGCGGTCACCTGCGGCGACAGCTCGCCCTCCTCGAACCAGAGGTCGAGATCCCACTCGCACCAGGCGTCGTAGTCGAGCCCGGCGAACAGAAGACGCCACTGCCGACCGTTCGTCACCAGCGCCAGATGTTCGCCGCCAGCGCGCAGCCAGCCGAGCACCCGGCTTACGGCGCGACGGCTTCTGCCGATGCCGAGGCGGCCGCCGTCGTCGACGAACACCGGCAGCCGCCCGCCGTGCCGCCCCTGCCACAGGTGGCGGGGCTTCACGGTCTCCCCGGTGACCGCGCGCCGTCCCCAGTCCGAAGCCACGCGGCTGCCGCGCGTCCAGGCGCCGGTCGATGCATCCAGGCCGCACACTTGCTCCAGCACGAAGGCGACGAAGGACGACGCCTCGGCGTCGCCGTCCAATATCGCACCAGCGCGCTGTCGGAGCTGTCGCTCGGTCCAGGCGCCGAGCCGGGCGGGTGCATGTCGGGCGAGGGTGGCGAGGCGCATGCCGTCCAGCAGCAGCCCGCCGTGCCGCAGGCGTTCCCAGCCGGGCAGGCACGCCAGGGTGGCTTTTTCTCCCGTTCGGTTTGACTTCGTCCCCGGCATCGGTTCGCTCAGTGTGACGGTGCCGGCAGGCGGATCTCCACCGCGACCGGGAACACCTGTGCCTGACCGGCCAGGGCGAAACGGGCGGGCAGGAGGTGGTCGAGCATGCGTTTGCGCTCCCGCTGCAACTGGTCGCGGATCTCCTCGTAGTGCCGGCGGCGGCGCGCCGACTCGTCCTGCTTCTCTTCGATGGAATGTTCGAGTGCCGCGAGGCGCTCGTCCTCGTCGAAGAGTCGGCGTTGGCTCGTCTTCCGGGTCAGGTCCTCGATTTCGCGCGCGAGCCTCGCCACCGTCGATTGCTCGATCAGCGCCGACACCTCACCCTGCCGTTGCCGGTAGCGTTCTTCCTCGCGCCTGCGCGCGGCGGCGCCGTCCGCGCGAAGCTGGCGGCGCAGACGTTCGGTGAGGTCGATCCGGTAACGGCGCAGCCATACCTGCAGGCCGGCTCGGGCGTCGTCGAAGATGTCGCCCGCGCGTGCCTGTTCACTCGGATCGTCCGTGTAGCGGGCGCCGCGCAGTGCCTGCGCCGGGACGTGCGGCAACGGATCCCCGGGAAGACCGTCGCGGATCGGCAGGGCCAGCGTCCGCACCCAGCGATGGAACGTCTCGCGCAGCTCGTTGACCCCGAGCTCCTCGATACTGAGCAGGATGACAGCGTCGGCGCCGGCGGGCACCGGGCCCGAACGCACCGTCCAGCGCGACGTCTGGTTGGCGCCGGGATAACGGCTCCGCGTGAGGACTCCGAGCGCCCGTTGCATCAGGGGGTGGGCTAGATGCACGAGCAGCGCATCCTGACGGGGACGGAACACGCTCAACGGGCCGAGCCGCTCGATGAACGGCTCCGTACTGAAGGCGAGCCGCGGCATCGGCCCGTATCCGCCAGCAGACGACGGGCGGCGCACGGCCTCGTCGATGACGTCGCGCCAACCCGCAAGATCGGGGTGAAGCACGCGGGAGAAGCCGGACTCCGCATCGGCTTGGAGCTGCGGGCGGCCGGCGGGAACGGCGAGGGCGGCTTCGAGTGCATCGCGCAGGGCGTCGGGGTCGAGATCGATTTCACCGGCCATGGCCTCTATCACCGCTGCCTCACGCGCCTCCTGATCCGCCGCTGGAACCGTCGCGTCCGCTGCGAAGTCGGCGCTGCCGCGGCTGCTCGCGGTGTCCCGATCGAGATCCGCCTGCACCGATGCCGCGTCATCGCTCCGAACCAGGCGGCGGTGCACCGCGCGGTCGAAGACCTCGTTGAGCGAACCGAGATCCTCGCGTATCTCGTCCGCCTTGCGTATCACGTGATCGAGAAAGTCCAGATCTGGATCGGCCGTGCTCGCGAAGTGATGCACCGTCACGTCGCGGGCCTGTCCGTAGCGATCGATGCGGCCGTTGCGCTGCTCCAGCCGCGACGGATTCCAGGGGCAGTCGTAGTGAAGCAGATAGCGGGCAGTGTGGTGCAGGTTGAGCCCTTCGGACGCGGCGTCCGTGGCGACGAGCACCCGCACCGGCGACGTCGGATCGTTGAACGCGGCCTTGACGTGCTCCCGGTCGCTCTGGTCCATGCCGCCGGGGCCGCCGCTACCGAACAGCGTGAGGACGCGATCATCGGGGTACCGTTCCCGGAGTCGGCGGGCCAAGTAGTCGAGGGTGGTCTTGTACTCCGTGAAGACGATCAGGCGTTCGTCGGACCGGAACGCCGGCTCGTTCCCCGCCCCGCCGCGGGCACGATCCCGGGACTCGATCAGCAAGCGGTCGACGAGTGTCAAGAGCGCGTCGAACCGCGCATCGGCTACGGGCGTCTGCTCCGTAATCGCGGCATCGTCCAGGCCGAATCCGAGGGTCTCGAGCGCGCGCTCGATGTCGCGAATCTGTGCATCCAGCTCGTCGGCAAAGTTTCGGAGCCAAGCGCCGGCAACGGTGGCGGCAGTGGCTTCGCGCTGCTGGGCTTCGCGGTCGTCACCGGTCTCCTGGCGCAGCGTGCGCTCCGCCGTCGCCACGTCCTTCTCGGTGGCCGTTTCTGCACGGGAGAATCCCTGCCGCGCCCGACTCCAGGAATCCGCAAAGGCCGTGGGGCATGAGAGCAGCCGCTTGCCGAAGATCTCGACCGCGAATGCGCCAGTCCGGCGTCTGGGAGCCGGACCCCTTGACACGAGGGCGCGGATGGCGGTGCGGAAAGCGTCGAAGGCGGTCGAGAGTCTGGCTTCGCGCGGGTCGATATCGAGTAGGAGCGCCCTCGGCGGAAGCCGGGTACAGAAGCGCGGCGTCGTGCTCCTGGCGTTGATGTCGCGCTTCAGCCGGCGGACCACTACGTCCTCTAGCCGCCCCCGCATGGCGGGGCCCATCTCGCTGGTGCGGGAGAAGCGCACCGGGTCGAGCATCTCCAGGAGCCCCGTGAACGAGCGCGTGTGTCCGTTGTGGGGAGTTGCGGAGAGGAAGAGGCGGTGCTCGAACTGCGGGGCCAGCAGCCGCAACATGCGGCACAGCTCGCTGTCCTCGCCGAAGGGCGAGGGCATCAGGTTGTGACACTCGTCCACGATCAGCAGATCCCAGGGAAGATGCGGCGAGCCTTCCGGCGTACGGCAGGCGGCCAGGAACTGCTCCAGCACGTCGGGCTGCCGCAGGTAGTGATACGACGCGACGATGCGGCTGAACGAGCGCCACGGCGTGGCATCCATGCCGAGCCCGCGGCGCAGGCGCTCCGTCCCTTGCCGGTCGACCACCTCGAACCGCAGTGAGAACTTCTCCCACAGCTCTTCCCGCCATTGTTGCCGCAACGAGGCCGGCGTGAGAACCAGGACCCGCTGGATACGGCGACGTAACAGCAGCTCGGTGAGGATCAAGCCCGCTTCGACGGTCTTGCCGAGGCCGACGTCGTCGGCGATGAGCAGGTTGACCCGCGGCATGCGCAAAGCCTTGAGGAGCGGTACGAGCTGGTAGCTCTCGATGCGTACGCCGCCGTGGAACGGGCTCGAGATCGGCTCCCGCCGAGTGCGTCCGTCGCTGTCCCCAAGGTCGAGGTACGGCGAGAGCGCCGTCCACCGCGCCGCCCGCAGCAGCGCATCGAAGTCGTCTGCCGGCATCGGACCGCCGGCGTGCGCCGGGTCCGGCAGGGCGTTCGGTGGGACCAAATGGCGACTGGGCTCGAGCTCCCACAGGAGGCGCTCCTCCGCCGGCGCGTGATCGTCGGTGTACTCCAGGTGCACGAGGTGCAGACGTCCCGTCTCGCCGTCGAAGGGCTCGACCGCCGCGACCACGCCGCGCCGGTTGCGGACGGTGGCGAGCATGCCCGCCCGCGGAATGGACGTGCCTGAGGTCGCCGCCGTCGATTTGCGGTCCACGGCGGCCTATTGTAGTCGCGCATAGCCCGTTCAGGGGCACCCGCGGGCCCTTGACGCGGAGTGTTCGGTGGGATGGTTCCGTCCGACGCGCTCAGCGTCACCGGTGTCATGTCGTGGACACAGGGGGTCCTCGACGTTCACGCCGTCGACGGCCGAAGACGGAGGTTCGCACTTCGACGTCGAATGGCGTCCCGTTCAATCCGTAGCGCCGATTGCATACGGATCCGTCGCGGTCCACGCCGACGAGGTCGATGAGTCCGCCGCGGTCGGTTCGGACCTGGCGCCCGATGCTCCGGATCCGTCCATCTTGGAGGACCCCGTCGGGATTGGACTCCAGCCACTTCTCTCGGTCGTGTTGTCGATGCCCCCTTCTCTTCCGGGAACGCGTCTTGCTCGACGTGTTCATCGCGCGGTTCGACGCCGCAGGCGATACGGCGCTGGAAGCGTTCCGGGGATGCTGCCCGCGTGCGCGCGGCTGCTCGGGATGCGGCTCGACGACCTCCTCACGATGCAGGGCCAGATGGACCCAACTCCTCGGTCCGCGTGACGTAGTCGACGACGACCGCGCACCGGAGGCCGTCGTCGAGGTCCTCGTCGACCTGCCTGCGGTTCCCCAGCGGCAGGAGGACGCGGCCCAGGCCGCCGCGGTGCGCGGCGAGCACCTTCTCGGCGATGCCGCCGAGCGCGAGCACTTGGCCGTCGAGGGTGATTTCGCACTCATCGCCAGGCCGCGTACCGGACGGCCCGTGAACGCCGACACCGGTGCGGCCACCATCGTCACGCCCGCCGAGGTCCCTTCCTTGGGCGGCTCGCCCAAGCGGACGCGCAGATGCACGTCGGTGTCGCGATGCCAGGCCGGGTCAAGGCCGTGCCGGGCGGCGGGTCGAGCAAGTCGAGCAGTGCCGCGGCCGGGCGGGCGACAGCGCGCCCGACGCCCCCCAAGATCATCTACTGTACGGCCGTAGCGGAACCCGTGGGTCTGCTGCCCGAACCAGCCGCTGGCCGCGCGGATGCGAAGGCCGCGCGCCACGGCAGGCCAACCGCGGCACCGAAGCGATGATGAACGACATCCGATGGAGCGAGCACCCGCTGTATGCGGACGTGGTGAAGAGAGTGCCGCCCGAGCTGCACCCGACGCTCGCGCGCGCGGTCGACCTGAGGGCAGCCGACGCGTGGCTGCACGAGGGCACGATGCCGGCGGGACTCGACAGCGACGGCAAGAGTCTCGGCGGCCAGCAGGGCCCGGCGTTCCTGCGCGCGGCCGGACGCCGCTACATGCGGCGGTGGGTGACCGACGAGCACGGCGAGCAGTTCGGCAAGGGCGAGGCCGGAATGCTCCTCGACAAGTGGATCGACGAGATGCTGGCGTTCAGTGCGGGGCTGGGCGGACGCGGGCGGGGCATCTCATGGCTGCCGGGGCGGGTGGAGGAGATCCACGTTCTGGTCGACAGCCGGAGCGGCGAGCCGCCGACGTACCGCTACTACACGGTCAGGGAAGTCTGCGAGAGCAAGGCCCTGGCGCACTTCCTCGGGCTGTACGCCCGGCGACGGCGGCACAAGACGTACGAGCGGATCGAGAGGGCGCGTGAGGACGAGCGCATCCCGCTCAACCGCAAGGCGCGCGAGACGCTGGCGTGCGTGCTGGCCAACAGGCTGATGGCGGGCGAGGACGAGCTGGAATGACCAACAGACGCCGGACCCGCAGCGCAAGCCGGCCCCGGGAGGGAGCCGCCGACGAGGCCAACGGCTTCAGGGCGGACAGAATCCTGCCGAATTGAGGCGTCCGCGCGCTCGGCACTCCCCGCGGAGCCGTCATCCCAGCGTTCATCGGGCCGAAGCGCCCCGAATCGTTCAACCAAGTCCGGGCACGCTTTCGCTTCCGAATTCGTCAACCGGTTCGTCTTCTGCATGTTCGCCGCCGCCGTCGGCCTGCTCGTCGCGCCGCCTGAGAGGTCGTGAGCTTGAGCGCCTGGTCGACAGCACCGCGGGCAGGCGTCGCCGGGCCGGGGAATGAAAACACGCATGTACAAGACGATGGCCCGCCGGCGAGCAGCCAGCGGGCCTTTTCGCGAGTATTATCGGGGTCGCCGAGCGCCCGGCCGTTGGTGACTCGATTCTACCTCAGTGGGTGGTCTGTCCCTCCTCCACCTTCGCCGCTACCCGCTCAGTCTCGGCCGCCGCGGCCTGTAGCGCGAACCTTACGACCCTCAACAGCTCCCCGCGCCGCAGCTCCCGCTCGTCTTTCGGCCGGCGCATGTTGGCAGTGACGAACTCCCTCACCGCGCCCGCGACAACATCGCCGAGTGGCCGCGTCCGCTCGTCCGAATCGGTCATCGCCTTGACCACGCGGTCAGCCAGCTCGACGGCCAGCACACCGCAACGCGCGCCGTCGCACCCGCGCGCCAAGTGGTAGGCGAACCCCGACGTTGCGACGTGCTGCCGTGCCGTGGCCATCGCGAACTGTCGAGCCGTCATCGTCGCTCTCACGGACTCTCCCCTTTCGGCCCGGCTTGGCGGCGTCGGACCTGGACTTGGTCGGAGATCGACCCGTGCTGGCCGCTCACGATGCCGTCCCTACCTCCAGATTCTCCAGATTCGCCGCCGACCGAACGGTGCGCACGCTATCAGGTTGCAACACACGCCGGGCGAACGCCATCCTTACCGGAGAGCGGAGCCCGGTCCGGACCGCTCGAACGGTTCGGCCTGTTCGCGGGCGACGCCGCCGGCGGCGAACTGCTGGGCGACGGCGAGCATGTCGAACATGAAGGGCAGCCTACCCACGCAGCCGGCGCGGAAAACCGGCTCGCCGCCGCGCAGTCGATTCCGCGCGATTTCGGGGCGAAGGCGCGGTGGCGCAACGGTCGATTCAGGCCGCAGACCATTGGAAACATTGACCGGTTCCGGTTAACGGTTCATCCGTTATCAGACGCAGGACGAAGCTCGGTCGCCGCCGCCAGGCATCCGGATGGGCGACGTCAGCTTGGTCGGCGACGTGCGGGCCGACGTCCGCCGCATGGACGACCGGCTGCGCACCGTCGAGATCGCCTTCGGGAAAGTCGATCAGCGCCTCGCTACGCTCGAACGGCTGCACCTGCCGACGCCCGCCCCGCCTGGCCCAGCGGACTGACGCCCCCTAGGAAGACGGCGAAGCGGGGGCGCCTGGTCCCCAACGTGAGGTTCTGGACGCGGCCGGTCGCCTGCGCCACGCGTCCCTGCGCGTTGAGGCACGCCGACGAGCGCGAGAACCAGTGCCGGAGCCGGCCGCGGCCTGCTCAGGCCCATCGAGAGCAGCCCGCCGTCGAACGGCCCGCCGGCCGGGCCGGCCATGGCACCCATCTCAACCCGCCTGTGCACCAATCGTGCCGGGGCCTCGCATTCGGTCCGATCCATGCCTGTTGCCGAGCGCGAGGAACTGACGGAAACTTGACTCGGGTCGACCGCAAGATGTTGTGGTCGCCGGCGGCATCGTCAAGCCAAACAGCGTGCGCGTGTGCTCACCGACGTCAAGGCGCGTCGCTTCGCTCCGCCCCCGCTCCGCGGGGCTGACGGCCTTGACGTAGGCTCCGCGCACGCTCGTCCAGACTGGCTCTTGCCGACGATGCCCACTCATACACCCCCTACATGTTGTGGTCGCCGTCCTGTCCAGAATGACGCCCTTTCCAGCGACCGTTGACAATGCCCGTCAACGCGGCGGTCGTCCACCCCGCTGCCCCTGCGTCACCGCGCCCCCGCTCACCGTGAACGCGTCTTCGCGCAGGGACTGAAGTTACTGTTGCTGCTTGACGTCCCGGATGTCCCGGATGTCCCGGATGTCTGGCTTCACGTCGTCGAGGAGACCATCTTTTTATGCCCACGCGGATCACGGTCGTCGTCGCCGTCGTTGTCGCCATCCTCGGACCCCTCGGATTCGCAGCATGCGGCGATGATCAGACCACGCCAAGCGGACCCACAACACCGACCCCCACAACACCGACCACCCCCGTGGAGGTGGAGCCGACGTTCGCGTTCGATCCAGCTCCGCCGGCCACCATCATGGCGGGCGACACCGGCCACTTTCGGGCGAACATCATCGAGGTCACCGGGAGCCGGAATCGGCTGACCACGGGCGTAACCTCATCGGCAGAATCCGTCGTGCGGATCAACCTGGAAGGTGACCGCTGGCGGTACACCGGCATCCGTGCGGGCAGGGCAGAGATCCGCGTCGTGCACAACGACAAGCGGCGCCTCACGCACACCATGACGGTGCAGGCGCCGCCAGAGCCAGACTACGAAATCGCCAACGTGAATCGCTACGACGCTTCCATCGACGTGGCTGACTGGATGAGATTCACGTGGCGGGCGCGGGTGACTGCCAGCAGGTTCACGGTCAGTGTGAGGTTCCAGCAAGGCGTGTTCTTCACCACTTGTTCCGAGCGGTGGTCCAACCCGACGGCCGGTGCACAGACGAGGGAACTACTGTCGATCCCGAGCGTGTGCGGGGCAGATAAGCAGTGGTCGACCGTAACGATTGAACCGACTGACGGCAGAACATGCGAAGGCTGTGGCACCTTCCGGCGCACGGACCTGCCGCACAGTAGGAATATCAGTCCTGCCGAAGAGGCTAACGCTGTGCGCGAAGAGCATGCCCGACGCGACTGATGGATGCAGCGCAGCGACAAGGATCGCGGTTTGGAGAGCCGCGACGATCCCGAGCACCCACAGCCGGCCGTCACCGTGAACACGGGCCGGGCGAAGCTGCCATAACTGGCCGTTATCAGACGCCACGGCGCGTCGTCAGGCCAGCTCAATCGATCGGCGCCTTGCGCCCGCGGGCCGCGATGGCGCACGCCTTGCACAGCCCATCGACGTCGCGCAGCTTGGGGTCCACCGTCCGGCCGCACCGCCGGCAACGCCAAGGTATCGGGACGCCAGCCGGTTTGCGCGGCGCTTGAGAGATTGTGAGCCTGCTCGTTGCGCCGGCCGCCCGACTGGCGCCCGAAGTCACCGGCTGCCTACCTGTCCCGGAGCGGGTTCTGCGCGCATTGCCGGATTGACGATGAGCGACGACGACACGATGTCCTGTTGCAGAGGCCGCGCGCGGCCTGGGACCGGCTCTGCGCCGCGGCCGACGAGACCGCGCGTCTCACGTAAGCCCACCGCGGCGACTTGTACGTTCACTTGAACGCATCCTCACGGAAGAACGGTTCCACCTTGGAAACTCTCGTCAGGCCGGCGGCACGAGCGAGCAAGGCGACGCGCTCGGCCGCCGATGGGTCATGCCAAGTGGCCGCGACTTCTAGGCCGCGCTCGATGAGCAACCTATCATCCGCCAGTAGCCAATTCACGACCGACTTTGCCTTTGCAGCGGTTCCCCAGCCGGCGAATATTAAGCGGGAAATAAGTTACCTGACACTATATAATAGAGAGTGTGAGGAAACGCGATGGTCGCTCGCTTGACCACAAGGCACTCGAAGACATTCGCATACAGGCAGTACAGCGGGTTGAAGCCGGGGAAGCCCCCTCCGCGGTGATGCGGGTGATGGGATTCGCCCGCACTGTAATCTATGACTGGCTGAACAAGTATCGCGCCGGTGGTATCGAGGCGCTGCGGGCGTTGCCGATTCCGGGACGGCCACCCAAGCTGACGGACCAGCAGCGCGCCTGGGTGTATCGCACGGTGACGCAGAACAACCCGCTGCAGTTGCAGTTCGAGTTCGCCCTCTGGACGCGGGCGATGGTCCGAGACCTGATTCGGCAGAACTGCGGCGTGACCCTGAGCCTGGCCTCAGTTGGGCGGCTCTTGCGCTCGCTGGGGCTCACGCCCCAGCGGCCGGTTCGCCGGGCGATTGAACAGGTGCCCGCCAAGGTCCGGGAGTGGCTGACGGTCGACTATCCTGCGATTCAGGCGAAAGCCCGTAAGGCAGGCGCGCAGATTTTCTTTGCGGACGAAGCGGGCGTGCGGTCGAACAGCCATCATTCGGGCACCACGTGGGCGCCGATGGGCCAGACACCGGTGGTGCCGGCGACTGGCAAACGGTTCGGGCTCAATCTGGTGTCGGCGGTGAGTCCGCAGGGCGTGTTGCGGTTCATGGTGGTCGACGGGCGGATGACGGCGGTGCGCTTCATCGCATTTCTGAAGCGCTTACTGCACAATCAGACGCGGCCGATTTTCCTCATCGTCGATCAGCATTCCTCGCACCGGGCGAAAGCGGTCCAGGAGTTCGTAGCGTCGACGGACGGCCACCTTGAGCTGTTCTTCCTGCCGCCGTACTCCCCGGAACTCAATCCGGATGAACTCGTGTGGAACCATCTGAAGACACACGGGGTTCGCAAACGCCTGCTGCAGACGCCGCAGGAACTCAAACGCTACGTCCTCGGCCACATGCGGTCCTTACAGCGGACGCCAGCCCTGTTGCGTGGGTTCTTCAAGAAGCCGAGCCTGCGCTATATCACCGCATAGTGTCACCATACTAATGCGGTCCTTAATATCTCGCCAACCTCTGGCGCATCGCCAGACACCGGACAGAGCCGCCGCGCCCTCTTCTCGGCGACGGGATGCGCGTTAGCCGGCTCAACACTCGCCGTCAGCGGCGCGATGTCAGACGCGCTTGTCGTGCCAGGGATGATGCGGCCCATTGCATCATGGGCCGTGTGGACCAACTCAGAATCCCCTAGCGCTTCGCCTTCGTCTACGGCGTGCCGGCATGTCGCAATGAACGCGCGCCGCGCCGCATCCCGAGCCGCACCGATTCGCGTCAGGCCGTCACTCACGACAACTCCCGTAACCTTCACCAAACACCTCGCTGGGCCGCCTCTCACGCCGGATCAGCCTCCACCTCATTCTCCAGCTCTCGAAGCACACGTAACCCCATATCTATAGCTTCATGAACGATGTTCTCTGGAAGTCGTTGCCCATGAATCGCCGCATTGCAGACTTCCAGCAAGTAATTCATCGAACCCTGCATATGCCGATACCGTGGAGTCGCTGATACGAGCTGCCGGAACAGTGACCGTGCTGACAGGAACCTGCCGCGCATCTTTGCGGGGTCACCAGACTCCAGGCGCTTGCTAAGTATTCGTCGGAGCTCTCGCTCCAGGTCCATCCTCAAGCGGGCCAGTGCATAATGCACGTCCGAATCGCCGGCACCCAAGTATTCCAAAAACTGTCTTTGTTTAGCGTGTGGCCACGCAAGATCCAGTTTTTGGATTGTACTTTTGGCGCAAATATGGCATAAGTCTTGTGTGGTCAACGAGTACGGGCTGTCCAGCGACGATACCGGCGACGAACGGATAGGACGGCTGCGCGACGAGGTAGAGCGGCTCCGGGAAGAGCTGTCGCGGCGCGAGCGGGAGAACGACCGGCAGAAGCGCCAGATCGACGGCTTGCGACGCCAGGACGAGCGTCAGAAGCGGGAGATCGAGCACCTGAGGCGGCAGTTGGCCGCTGCGCGTCGGGCGGGGTTCCGGCAAGCCGCCCCCTTCGCCAAGGACCGACCGCAAGGACGCGGCCGGCGTCCCGGTCGACGGGCTGGTGCGCAGTATGGCCGGAAGGCGTGCCGCCCGCGCCCGGCACGGGTTGACCAGACCCTGGAAGCGCCGATGCCGAGGGTGTGCCCCGACTGCGGCGGGTCGGTCGCAGTGACCCACGTGGCGTCGCAGTATCAGGAAGAAATCCCCGAGGTGCGCCCGGTCGTGCGCCGCTTCGACATCGAAGTGGGCCACTGCTCGCGGTGTCAGCGGCGCGTGCAGGGCCGCCACGCGCTGCAGACCTCGGATGCGCTGGGCGCGGCCGGTGCGCAACTGGGCCCCGGCGTCGTGGCGCTGGTCGTCGAGTTGCACACCGAGATGGGCGTACCGCTGGCAAAGGTCGCCCACGTGCTGCGGACCACGTTCGGCCTGCAGGTGACGCCGGGCGGCCTCGCTCACCTGCTGCACCGCACGGCCCGCGACGCCGCGCCGACCTACACGGCGCTGTGCGAGCAGGTCCGCAACTCGCCGGTGGTCACGCCGGATGAAACCGGGTGGCGGGTGGGTGCCATCAGCCACTGGCTGTGGGCGTTCGTTACCCCGGAGACGACGGTCTACGCCATTTGCCCCGGCCGCGGGTTCGACGATGCCACCACGGTTCTGGGGGCCGACTTCGCCGGGGTGCTCGTGCGCGACGGGTGGGTGTCGTATCGCTGCTACCGAGCCGCGCTGCACCAATCCTGTCTGAATCACCTACTCCGACGATGCAAGGAACTGCAGGAAGATCATCCGGACAGTCTCTGGGCCGGCCAGGTGCAAGCGGTCTTGCAGACGGGCCTTGCCGTGCGTGACCGCTGCAACGACGGCGAGCTGAGCGAGCACGGTCTGGCATCGGTCCGCGGCCGACTCGTGGCCCAGCTCGGTCGGCTGATTGACGCACCGCCACTGCTGGACGACGCCGAGCGCTTTGCCCGGCATCTGGCCACCGAATTCGCTGCCGTGTTTCTCTTCTTGTGGGACCTGTCGGTCGACGCGACCAACTGGCGCGCCGAACAGGCCATCCGTCCCGCCGTCGTTATCCGAAAGGTCTGCGGTGGCAACCGCACCCGCCACGGCGCCGACAGCCAGCAGGTGCTGGCCAGCGTCGTGCGCACCGCCCGCCAACGCGACCTCGATCTGCCTCCGCTGATCGCCACGATGTTGCGCGCCACCGGTCCCGTCGTCCCCGACGCCTTCGGGCTCCCCCCGCCGCCCGCCTGAGGGTGGGCGGCATCGCACCCTCGCGAGAGACGTGAAGATCGGCAACCCCGAGACGGTCGCTTCAACTGCGACCGACCCAGGCAGGTATCGTCACGCGCAGGGGTGAAGCACCAATAGAACCGATGCAGTTCACAGCTCCGTTGCCGTTCGGGACTTCAAGAGTTCCCAACCCATTTCTGCTATTTCTGCCCGTATTTGTTGAGGAATCACCCGCTAAACGAATACCAAAAACTTTCTGTCTTGACTATCCGGTTCCGGAGAATGGGCACTGGCCGATAACAGTTCGTCGCGAGCCACCCGAGCGGCTTCCACAGTTGGAACAGGAACATTTACTACCACGTTTTGATGCGCGTTGACGGAAACCGTGTTGGCCAAAACGCTCACAGTGGACAACAGTTCCCGAGTCTCAGTGCGCACCTCATTCACGTCCGTCTGAACCTGTTCTATTTTTGCTTCGAATTCAATGAGCTTACCGAGCTTTAGTCGTTGTGCGTACGGTAGTACCATGAAAAAGACCGACAAGGCCAAATACGTTGCCGCAGTGGGCGTCAATGGCGTCATGGGAGGAAATCCCACGTGCAGGTGGAGTGCCCAGATGAAGTATCCAGCGATCACTCGTGAGAGGATCGGCCAAAAGTGTGCCTTGAAGTCTTCGATAGTCAATCTTCCGACCAGCCTCCTGCATCTCCGACCGGGAACCCTGCCGATTGTCTCCGGGGCTGAATATCGAGCAGCTTTCTCGGGATATTCGCCCCAGGATCGGGTGGAAGTCTACCACCGTCTGAAGCGCCGGCGCGAGGTCAGCGTACCTGTGGTGAAGCGGTCACGGGCTGCCAGAGAGCCCGTTGCGGTCCCAAGTCCTGGCCGCCGTGCGCCCGCCGCCCAGGCGGCGGGCGCACGGCCACGCACCGCGCCGGCGCCGAGGCCGCGGCCGAGCTCATCGCGCGGTCCGCCTCGGCGCACACGCGCCGCGTCTACGCCTCGGCTCTCGGCCTGCTCGCCGCTTGGCTCGACGGCCGGCGGCTGGACGATGCGAGCCTCGCCGCGTATCTGGGACACCTCCACCAGGCCGGCCGCGCCCCTGCGACCGCAGCGCTGGCCGTCGCCGCCCGCGCCGCCGGCGCCGAGCCGCCGGCCGGGCCGCTCACCCGCTAGGCTCGCTAGGCCCTCGAGGTCTTCCGCCGCACGGCGTCCGAGCCCGGCAGCACCCGATCGGCGGTACGCATCCGCCGCTCATGCTCGCACGGCCGTCATCCCTCGATTCCGACCGATATGAACGACCTGCCGGCCAGAACCCACACGGGAGAGCGGGGAGTGGCATGTCGAGGAGGAGGGGACGGAGCACATCGAGTTGGCGGGCGACCAAGGGCGGAGAAGTGACACGCCCGGCGGCCCGCCGCGGGCGCGGCGGGCCTGGGTTCGGTCTGCCTCTTGTTGCCTCTTGTTGAGTAGAGTCGAGGGGAGGCGCGTAGCCGGTAGGGAACCGATTTCTCGGGACCGAGGCTCCCGACGCCAGCGTTATGAGGGCGTCCCCACGCCAGAAGGCCGGAAATCGAGAGCGATACGCGGCACGTCATCCCGTGCGGGGAGCCGCAAAGGTGCCTTGACAGGGTGCCCGGGGCGCGGGCGGTCGGGGCCGAACCATCCCAAAGGGACACGAACAGTCCCGGTGCTGTCTTCCTCCGGTTTATACTCGACGTAACTGGGATTGCTGTAGTTGTGAGGCTGGATACCAAGCATGACGATGCCGGCCGGCAGCCGGCCATCTAGCCGGTCGAGCACGTCATGCAACCAGTTCGCCAACTCGGTATCGCTCTTCGCGTCGGCCCGCTCATTCAGCGCCTGCACGACGGCATAAACCGTCTTGCGCAATTCAGTCATTCTATGCTCCTCCCACGCCATCGGGCGAACGCGCGTCAAGGAGACGTTCGCAGCGTTGGAGGCGGCGGTCGAGGCGGAGCGGGGCGCGACCGAGCAGCCGAAGTCGGGAGCGTCGGAAGAGCAGGAGTGGATCCCGCCGGGCACGCGGCCGGCGCTCACACGGTCAGGGTCCTGGTAGGCGTCTCGCGGCGCCGGTTCCCCTCCGCGCCGACGATCGCCGCGGCGTCGCGACGCGACACGCCGCCGCACACGATGGTCTCGGCGCCCTCATCAAACCTCGCGGGGTGCGCGTCGACGCCGTCGAACTTGCCGACCGGCCGCAGCGTGACGCACTTCAGGCCTGCGACCCGCTTGCTTCGAGGCGAACGCTCCGGGAGCGCCGCCGAACGCCTCGACCACCTGCCGGAGCAGAAATCAACGGGCGCGACCGGCATCGTGCGAGCCGATGCATGCGATGGCCGGACCCTGTGGCAGTCCCGACCCGCCACCCGGCGGCAGGCAGTGCCGGCAGGCTCGTCGGGCCAGCCGAATCGTTGGCGATTATCGACTGCTCGACAACTGCCACGGGTGCGCCGAAACCCGTCGCGAGCAGCACGACGTCCGGCACCGCGTTGCCGGCGACGCCAACGCCCGCTGGACGTGTACCTCGGTCGAGCGGAGCGAGACGGACGTCGCGGTTGCGGACCGCGATCCGGTTCGGGACCACCCGCCCATGGGGCCCCGGGGCCCGCGCTCGCTCGCTCCGGTGTGACGAGGAGGAGCCTTCGGCACGGCAGTGTTCCGTAGCCGGCATCGACCGCGGTCGAGTGCTCCGGAGCGGCAGGAGAACGACCGCGGGTTACTACGCTGCCTTTGGACGCGAAACGTTAGACGCGCGCCGAAGGAGCGAGACATGTACTCCGGACCACAAGATGCGAAAGCCCCACCCGGAGAGAAGTACCCGCGAGTAGAACCTTTGCTCTATCGGCCAGCCGAAGCGGCAGTAGTCCTTCGAGTCAGCCGCACCAAGTTGTGCGAGTTGATGAACAGCGACGAGATCCCTTGGCTCTGGTTAGGCGGGGTGCGCCGCGTGCCCGTCGAGGCACTTTGGCAACTCACTGGAGAGAGTCACCCGCGAGTCCCGCAAATGGAGCCTTTGTTCTATCGGCCAGCCGAGGCGGCCGAGGCTCTTCGGGTCAGCCGCAGCAAGTTGTACGAGCTGATGAACAGGGGTGAGATCCCCTGGGTGCGGGTGGGAAGGGTCCGCCGCGTGCCCGTGGAGGCACTTCGGCAACGCATCCGGGCGAGGGGCGCTGATCGAACGGGACGCGGCAGGCCGTAGGGACATCGGGCCCGACCGGTGACCGGTGTCCGAAAGCTGGCAGGGGCGACGGTGTGTGCTCGCCGCCGCGCACACGACGAGCCAGGCCACAGCGAGTGGCGCGGGCGCGCCCACGCGGCACAGCGCACGCTACCGCGACGGTCGGCAGGTGCTCGGGATGCTGTCCGCAACGAGGTCGGTCAAGGAGCTTCGGAGAAGTACTTGGTGGCGTGGCGGGTGATCGCTTCACGACGTGCTGGATCAGGGGGCATCGAGCGCATCGCGGCGAAGCGACTGCAGGAGGAGATAGGACAATGGCAACGCGTCGCGGACGCGGTGAAGGCAGCGTAACCATTCCTTCCCGCGTCGCTCAGGATGCGGCGTTCAGGAATGACGAGGCGAGCGGACGGACGATGGATGGCCCGCGTTGTGCTCGCCAGAACTCCGACGACGAGAATGTGCGCATTGAGCACGACGGCGCTCTCACTCGTGTCATGGCCGGTCTCATGAAGGACGATTCCCAGCTGTTCAAGCAGTTCATGGACAACGCCGGATTCAAGCGTTGGATGACCGACACCGTCTTCGCCTTGGCCTCTGAGCAGGCTCGTTGACCTGAGCCGCGCCGCTGCTCTGTTGGCTGTACCTCTCCGCGCCTCTCTACGCCACGCTCGAGTACACCCATCGCATTTCGCCGATGGGCTTTCCTCCCGCCGGCCACTTCCGCCTGACGGTCAGCTCGCGTTTAGCCGACGCGGATGACGAAGACCCTCCCGTGACAGCGTTGTCTCTGTTCGAGGGTGATCAGGATCAGAGTACCCGTCCGGCAGTGTGGGGTCCGTCGCTTCACCGGCCCCGCGTATGACTCGGCGCTGCGCTGGGTTCAGGACCTTGCGGTGTAGGCACAGCGCCGCGAGCTTGATCCGACCCGTGACTCGTTCGTCGCGGACCCCTGCCGCCGCCTCCGGCCGTGGTTTCGATTTCGACGGTCGCCGCGTGGGCCAGCCACCCTTCGTCTTCCGTCGCGGTGCCCAACGCGTTGTCGTCGAGGAGCGCAACGCTCTGCCTGCGCAGCATGGTGACGGTCTCTGACGTGGCTTCTGCCTTTCAGTCGTTCCCTTTGGAGCCCCTTTGCGCCTACTGGTCGGCGCCGCTTGCGGCCTCGTTCCCGGCCATGTCGGTCGCGTCGTCATCTGTCGGCGTGTTCCCGATCGTCATCGTGATGCCGAGAGCACTGCAGAGCTCGTCGGCCCGGTCGATGCTCGGTCTCTGACGTCTGAGCAGTAGTCCCAGGAAGGCGTCTGCCGGCAGACGCCTTCCTGGCCGCCTGTTCGCCGTTGAGCCCCTGTCTTGTGAGTTCGTCCTCGACGAGCTTGGCCAGCCGGTCCGTCGCCGACCTGTTCGCCGTTGGCGGCGCCGATGCCGTGCACCGCGGCCTGGATCAGCATGCTGTAGAGGCGGAAGCCCGAGGCGCGCGACAGGTCCGGTGTCGACTGGCCCTGGCGGGCGCACCAGTACGACCAGTCGGCGTCCCATCCCCGCTTCTGCGTGGCCACCTGTATATTGCTGATCCCACGGGGGTTCTTGGTCGGTGTCGGGGACGGTACCACGTTCCGTCCCACACTACGATTCCGCTGATTCTGGCTTTTTTCGGCACCCGCGCCCCCTCGGGGCGCCTCTTGAACTCGCAGCGCCCTGCTCCAGCGTAGGTGGACAATCCTCCTGCTTGTTCGACGTCGCTCTGGATCCTCTCTCCCGCATCGCGCGCCGCGTCTATGGCACGGCCTCCGATCCTTCAGCCGCAGGATCGGTAAAGCTGGATCGCGGCCCTCTCCTCGCCGAGGGTGTGGACCGTCCCACCACGTTGACCTGCTCCTGTGCTACGTCCTTCGGATCTTGACGCTGAAGCACACCACTTGGGCCGGGTGGCATTTCGGGGGCTGGGCACCTCCGACCGACCCCACCGTCAACGCGCTCGCGGCGGTCGAGACCGCCACGAGCCCCCTCCGAACGCTCTTCCGGCTAAGCATCCGCCGCTTCCTCCTCCTAGACTTGTGTTGCCGCGCTGCTGCCTCCCTGTGCCGGCTCCTCGGGGATCAGGCCCGCCGCCCTGTGTCACCTTCAGTGTTCGGGGTCTGCCCGCTGGCCTTCCAGCCCTTGCTGGGAGAGAACTGATTCACTTGACACGCCGCGGGGCGGCCATGTACAGTTTCCCAGATGGTTTCGCGCGGGTGTCGAGGCTCCCAAGTCGGGAGTTGAGTGCCCTTCTGCGGAGTTCCGGGGGTGGAATGGTTGCTGCGGCCCCCGCGGGGCGCGGCCCAAGAGGCCAGAGCGAGGACCTGAGCCGCGGTTCTCTCCTCGTTACCTATCTTGGGCTAAAAGGCGCGTAGACGAGGGACCCTGGACCAGCTTTTTTCTGGAAGGGGCCAAATTTCTCGTCGCTAACCTTGACAGGCAGCACAACAACGAAACGAGCCGCAGCTATTGCGGCTCCTTCACTTCTACCTCACATTGTCGTTCGGTGCAATGTTTACGTGTCTGCGCTTCGCTGCGGACACTGTCTCGTGGCAGCTAGGCCTACCCTGTACCCACATTATTCGTTCTGGACAACTCCAGCACGCTCCCGCCGTCCAATGCGGTAGCCGATGGTTGCGATGGACATTCGTTCGTAACCGCGCCACATGATCTGGTGTCCGGGGGGCGGGTCGTGCGTTCGGTTCTGGTAGCCGCCGAGGATGGCGAGCAGGAGGACTGCGGCGGCGAGATGGTCAGGGGGGCGGCAGGCCGAGTTCTTCGGCATAGTCGGTCAGGAAACGCAACTCGATGTCGGTGAACAGCAACTGGGCGTCGCACCCCGGCACGTCACGTCCGAGCAGGGTCATCACCATCAGGCGCCAGGCGATCACGGTATTGATGGTGACCGCGCGTTGGAGCCGGTCGGCGGTGTGGAACGCGAGATGTTCGACTCGGCATCCGGACTTGAGCACCCGGAACAGGTCTTCGATGCGCCAGCGCCGCAGGTAGTAGCCGATGACCGCGACCGCGGTTTCGGTGCTGTCGACGTCGAGACTGGTGAGCAGGAACCACTCGACCGCCGGCTCGCCGGGCGGCGGCGCGGTTTCGCGCACATGGACCGTTGACAGCGCCAGCGGTTCGGCGCCGGCGATGGTCGGCGGCGCCACCACTTGGCGATGGCGCACCTCGGCCCGCGCCACCCGCCCGGTGCGCGCCGGGCGGGCCTGCCTGCCGCTGGATTTGCGCCGCGCGCTCAGGCGGTCGATCTCGATCTCGACGTGCCCGTCGGCGGCGCCGGCGCGCATGGCGGCGAACAGCTTCGGGGCGCCCTGGGCGAGACAGCGGTCATGGTGGGCGCGCACCAGCACTTCCACCCGGTTCAGACGGCGCTGCTCGTCGAACACCGCGAAGCAATCCGCCTCCCGGTCCATGACGCTGAGCACCCGGGTCTTGCGACTCAACGCCGCCGCCGCCCGGTCGATGTCGCGCAGGCCGTCGACCCAGCGCCGCGTCTTGGGGGCCGTCTCCTGCGCCGCCGCCGGCGGTGGCTCGTCCGCCGGGCGCGCCGCGCCGCCCGGCGGCGCCTCGAAACCGCAGCGCAGCACGCCCAGCGGCAGACCCGCGCCATCGACCGCCAGGGTCAGATGCAGATGCAGGCCGAGCGTCTTCGAGACCGTCTGGTTGCGCCCGATGATGCCCAGCCCCTCGCAGTGCGGGCGCGTCGCAAAATTCAGATCCGTCCCGTCCTGGATGCACAGCACCGTGTCCTGGCCGCGCATCCGCTGCAGCGTGCGCGCCCGGTGGGGCGCGAGAATGTTCCCGGGCGTGACAGTCTCTTCCAATGACACATGAGCCTGAACGAGGAGTTGTTTCCAACGACACATGAGTATCCATGTTGTCAAGGGTCCGGATCGAGGGAAGAGCTCGTCCGCCGCGGGGGGTGAATCCGTACATTCGGGCACCGGCGCCGACCTGTACGTACGATGGTCGAACGTCGCGGCCAATCCCGACGTCACCTCCGGTGAGCGTACGTACCGACAGGGGAGTGACCGTCCCTGCGCGGGGCTCCGATGGCCGCGCACGGCGAACCCGGCGTCCCGCCAATCCTTGCACTTGCCGAGCGCGCTCCATGACGCGCATCCTCTGTGGCGGACTCCGAAAATCCGGACAGTCATCGACATCGAGGTCGTGAGCCAGCATGCGAACGCTGCCGACGTGACGACGGCACAGCGCGGCGTTCCACTGCAAGCGTTGCAGGCACGGGCGCCGACGACGATTCCGTCCAGCCGCCGTCGACCCTCTCACAGCTCCTCGCGTAGTAACGCTCGGCCAAATCCCCGCCGTGGTCGTGCGCTCGGCTACCGCGCTACGCGCACGCCCGCAGACGGACGTGCACTTCACTTGGTCTTCTGCTGCTCGAATCCGACCCGCGAGGCGTGGAGCCCACGGACTGGTCATGCGGCGACGAACGGCGCGCTTCCCGCCGGCGCCGCCGCGCTGCCGCGCCCGGGCCGGTCGGGCAACCAGGAGCGGTTCTGTTCGAGCAGGGCGTTGGCCAGCAGGAGGAGCTTGCGCATGACGGCGGTCAGAGCGACCTTCGGCGGCTTCCCCAGGCCGCGGAGCTGGCGGTACTTCGCACGCAGGCCAGGGTTGCAACGGATCGCCGCCAGGGCCGGCATGTAGAGAAGCCGCCGCACCCGCGGCCGGCCGCCCTGGATGAAGCTGCGGCCCTGCCAGGCGCCGGACTGGCGCGTGACCGGCGCGAGACCCGCCAGGCTGGCGACCGCCTTGGCGTCGAGGCGGCCGAGTTCGGGCATCCGGGTGAGCAGGCCCGCCGCGGTGATGCTCGACACGCCCGGGATCGAGGTCAGGATCTCGGTCCGGCGGGCCAATACCACATCTTCGGCCAACCCCTTGCCGATTGCGGCATCGACGGCGGCCAGATGCCGGTCAATCTGGGACAGCCGCGTCTTGCTCTGCTGCTTCAGCAGCGGATGTCGAAGGTGCTTCTGGCGGTTCCGTGCGGCGGTGCGGTCCGTGACCAGCGCGTCGCGCGCCACTTGCAGTTCATCGAGGGCGCGGTGCGTCGGCGGCGACGCCTCGGTCGGCCGCAGAGGCAACGCTGTCCCCATTTGCGCGAGCACCCGCGCGTCTACCGCGTCGGTCTTGGCGCGCTGTCCCATCGCCTGCGCAAAACGCCGCGCCTGCAACGGATTGGCTCGCGCCAGCGGCAGCCCCGCCTGCAGGAGCGCCTCCTCGAAGGCGCGGTGCCAAGGTCCGGTGGGCTCGTACACGACCGAGCGGACCGGCTGGTCGATCCACGCGATCAGCGCGTTGAATCCCGCCGAGTCATTGGTGAATCGCGCGGCCTTGCCGGCAGGAGCCATGCAGGCATCGAGATGCGTCTTCGAAATGTCAACACCTACGGTACAATCGGGCATCTTTTCCTTCTCCTGTGCTTGTCTTGCGAGCCTTCACGCTCATGTATCCATTCAGGACGTAGGAAAAGACGGTGGCGACCAAACTCATGTACGGCCCTGATCGGCCTGGCCTGACGCGGTCCGACCACCGTCACCCCTTGGCGTCCCAACCGGATGCCAGGGGGTGAACCTCTCCCGAAGTCCACGGCGGCAAAACTAACAGACAAGCCTGAACGGGGGCCGGGTCGAGGATCATCGGAGGATGATCGTGAGACTCGACACGCACCGTCTGCAGACCCTGGATCAGGTTCGGGAATTCCTCGACGGAAGCGAGCAGGTCGACCTGCAACCACAAACCCGCGCCGACTCCTACGCGTTGGTGGCGAAAACCGTGCGACGGTTCGACTACGCCCTGCGGGGGAAGGCCGACAAGGGCCTGCTGCGCCGCTTCCTGGCCAAGGTGGCCGGCTTGTCACGGGCCCAAATCACACGCCTGTTGCAGCAACACCGGACCACGGGAGAGATCGCCGACCGCCGCGACACCCCGCGCCGACCGTTCCCGCGCCGCTACTCCAACGCCGACATCGGGCTGCTGGCCGAGCTCGACGTTCTCCACGGCACGCTGTCCGGTCCGGCCACGCGCAAGCTCTGCGCCCGCGCTTTCCATCTGTTCGGCGACCGCCGCTTCGAACGCCTGGCCGGCATCTCCAACGGCCATCTGTACAACCTGCGGCACACGACAAGCTATCAACGGCGCCGCGGAACGCCGCCGCTGCCGACGCGCCCGGTGCAGGTCGCGATCGGGGAACGCCGCCGCCCGCAGCCGTTCGGACAACCTGGCTGGGTGCGGGTCGATACCGTCCATCAAGGCGACCTGGACGGCATCAAGGGCCTCTACCACGTGAACCTGGTGGATGAGGTCACCCAGTTCCAGTGCATCGGCTCGGTCGAGCATATCCACGCCGCCTGCCTGGCCCCGGTCCTCGACGCTCTGCTGCGGGCGTTCCCCTTCACGCTCCACGGCTTCCACGCCGACAACGGCTCGGAGTTCATCAACCGCGAGGTCGCGGCGCTGCTCCAGGGGCTGCACATCGACGCATTCACCAAGTCCCGCGCCCGTCGCAGCACCGACAACGCCCTGGTCGAGAGCAAGAACGGCTCGGTCATCCGCAAGCAGCTCGGTCACGGCCACATCCCCAGCCGCTGTGCCGCGCAGGTCAACGCCTTCACCCAGCAGGTCCTCTCGCCCTATCTCAACTTCCACCGCCCCTGCTTCTTCCCCACCGAAGAAGTCGACCGCAAGGGCCGCGTGCGCAAGCGCTACCGCGACGCCGACATCATGACCCCCTACGAGAAGCTCAAGTCGTTGCCCGACGCCGCCGCCTGCCTGAAGCCCGGAACCACCTTCGCAAAGCTCGACGCGGTCGCGGTCGCGATGAGCGACAACGAAGCCGCGCAGGCGCTCGACGAGGCCCGCACGCGGTTGTTCCGGTCCATCCACCCAGCGGCCTGAAGGTTTGCTCCGGCCCGCTACCGCCGCCTGTCGGTCGGCGTCGTGCTGTTGACGAGCAGGCGCGAGGAAGCTCGAACACCGGACGTGCCAACTCGCGCGGGCGCTGCCGAGCCCGGATCGCCGGCGCCGACGCGCGTCGTCACCGGCTGCGGTCGAATACGGACGGACAGCGATGTCGTCGAGCCCGGATCGCCGGCGCCGACTTGCGTCGTCACCGGCTTCAGCACCACCGAAAGGCGGAAGCGCGACGCCATCAGGCACGAGCGCCGACGACGCTCCATCCAGCCGTTGCCGGCCGTTTCACAGCCCCTCGCGTAGTCACGTCCAGCCCCTCTGCTGCCGGTTCCGCGCTCGGCTACCGCACTCCGCAAACGTCCACAGACGGACGTTCGCTCCGCTTGGTCTCCTGCTGTTCAGAACCCGGCAAACCAGACCCTCACCGTTCGGTTGCTACGGCAGCGGCTACAGCACCTTCGCCCTGAACCAGGACGCGCCCAGCGCCGCGTCGTACATCGTGACGGTTCCGCCGCCATGAGCGATAATGCTGCGGTCACGCGCGCCCTCAACGCGGCCCGCGCCAGGACCTGTTTCGATCCGTCGGTTCGGTCGCCTGACAGGCGCGGCTCACGTGCCCCGCTTCAGGCTCATTTCTGGATTGGAAAGGACTCCCGGGCTCAGCGCGCCGCCGCGCGGCGCTGCCAGCGGCCCTGCCACCGCCCGGATGCCGGCCCATTCGGCGCCGGCGGCCAAGCTGTGGATCGCCGGGCCGGCGAGCGGTCGTCAACCTGGGTCGTCGCTGGACTGGGCGTGCACTTTCACTTCAGCCAATCGGCTCGCCAGAACCTGCTCGAACGCGCGAACGTCGGGCGCAGGCGACGCGAGATGGCCTTCGGTCGTGGTCACCTTGCGCGCGCACGCGCCGTCCGGCCCGACCGCGATCGTCACGTTGAGCACGTCGTCACCGGGAACCTGGGCCCTGAGCACGATGAAGCTCTCCTCGTTCACGCGCACCCCGGCGCCGGCGGCCGCCGTAGGTCGAGCAAAAACGCACGACCGACTCCGTCTACCGCCTCGGCGCCGGCAGGCGGGACCGGCATGATCCCGATGACGGTCATGTCCGCTGCCGACAGGCTCCCCAGCTCGGACTGCAGGATGAGCCGGAACTCGCCGCCGGCAGTCATCGGATCGCGGTAGGCGCGGCGCAGAAACCGTCCCTCGACAGCGGGTGAGTAGGCGCCGGGGGTCTGCCGCTGGTAGAGCATGATGGCCCGCGCGTACTGCTCGCCGCGGAAGATCAGCTCGGCCTCGCGCTCGCGTTGCGCCGCGTGGTGCCACACCGGGAGCGTCATCGACAGCATGAGACTCATGACGGCGAGAGCGACGAGCAGAGCGGCCATCGCGAATCCCTGCTGTCCGCGCAGTCGCCGGACTTTCTTCACGGACTTGCTACCAGTCGGCATAGGCGGTGCCGTCGAGGGCGATCGCCTCGGATCCGCTCCTGACGTCGTAGACGCCCTGAACGAACGGTTCCGCCGGATCCGGTTCCGCCGGCACGACCACCCATGTTGCCGCTACCAGGGCGGACGCGGCGAGGGGATTTCAACGCGGGCGCGTTGAGAGGCGTCGAGCCGGTCGCCGAGCTGGTAGGGGCGCAACTCTCCGAAGGGCTCGGCGTCGACGTGAAGCTCGACATGCGGCGAGCGCGCGCGGCGGACGTTGTGATGCTCGCCCGCGCGGTCGGCAGCTTGGTAACGGCCGGCCTGACGCCGGACGATGCGCGTGCGGTGATCGGGATCTGATGGAACTTTCCCCGTGGCGAACCGGCGGCCGTCGCGCATGGACGACGGTCGAAGTCCAAACGCTGACCGAGTGCGCGGCGCGCGGAATGGGAACGCTCGCCATCTGGCGGAGCGGGTGTCTTCCCGGCCGCTCGGAGGGCGCGATCCGTGCGGCGCTCACGAAACACGGTCTGTGGCAGTGTCGCCAGCAAGCGCACTTCGACGGCGAGCGCTGCGAACTCTCCGTGTGGGTGTTCCCGGCGATGAAGGCGCGTCTCCGGCAACGCGCCCAGCGGGACGGGATCGCGCTGTCGGAACTGGTACGGCGCTTCTGCGATCCGGGACTCCGAGCATGACCGACCGTCAGACGCGGATCCGCGCGCGCCGCGGCGATCCTCGCCAACCTGCACGCCTTGGCCGAGACGGACCCGGAGGCGCTGTCGTCGGCCGACTTCCTGATCCTGATGGTGAACTCCCTCGCCGCCCGCGCCGGGGCGGCGAGAGCACGACGCTCGACCCGCGGCAGGTATCGATCCTCGTCGATGGCGCGGTCGAACTGCTCGACCAGGCCGCGGCCGCGGCGCTCGACGAAGAGGCCGAGCGCGCCGCGGTACTCGAGCGGGAACTCGCCAGCCGCAAGTCGGCTACCCTGCACTGATGCCGCGGCCCTACACGAGGACGCCTCCGCCTCGACTCCAATGGTGTCAAGAGTGCGGAGCACGGCCGGGAGTCGAGCGCCGAGCGGACGGGACCGTTGTCTGCCGCCTGTGCCGAGACTCCGCGCCCACGACTGGTGGATCTGCCCCGCCTGCGGACGAATCCTCCCCGTAACCGCGCCCGTCTTCCTCGGCCCGAAGTGCGGCGACTGCTACGACGGCGAGCCGTAGCACGTCCTGCACTGATTCAACGGCGGGCGCCTTCCTGGTGTTGTGGGGTACGCCGTGGGATGTCCACTGATGGTATATCCGCAACTCATTGACCTGTGAGCCTCTTGCAAAAATCGGTGATCGGCCGGGTTTTCTTTGCCGGAAGCCGCAGGCGAGGGACGGTTAGTGGGCGGGACGTAGGGTCTGAAGGATGGCGTTAGCGGTCACCGCCGCCGACGAGCCCGAGACGCGGCGGTTCAGGGGACCTCCCGGCCGGTTATGAGGGCCAGCACGCGCGAAGAGATGTCGCGCATTTCCGTCACGATCCGTTCCAGTTCGCGGTTGTTCTCGATCCACTCCTGGTAGAGGACGACCTCGTCTTCGGTGAGATGCATGCCGACAGTTTTTCCGCGGGCCTTGCGCGTCCAGTAGTGGTAGGGACCGTGCCGGGCGTCCGGGTCGCGGTGGCAGCGGCAAGTGGTCTTCCCACACGCTACCCGGCGGGTCTGGAGGCTGCCCTGGCTGAGAAACCCGAGCGTTTGCAGTTCCGCCTTGAGCGCGTCGTATTGCTTCGCGTACGCAAGCATCGGGTCCCCGCGGGCCATCGATTCACTGCTTGACATCGACCTTGGGGGTAGGTATACAGGTAGATTCCAGGAGCGGTCAACAAGCCATGAATTCAGTGCGCGCCTCCTTCGCCTCCTACTGGCAGTCGATCCAGCATGCGCTGTTTCCACAGTTGGAACACGTGTTGGGGCCACTGACCGGGAAACAGCAGCAGTTGGTGCAGACCCTGGAGGTCATCCGTATCGAGCACCTGATTCCCCGGTACTGCCGGATGCCGGGGCGTCCGCCCAAGGATCGCGCGGCGATGGCGCGGGCCTTCGTGGCCAAGGCGGTCTACGAGAGGTGTTGGACAAGTAGAACAAGGGCAACAACCACGCCACGAGGGCGCAGTCAGGAGAGAATCCGCGACGGCTGACCGCGCCACCACCTGGAAACGGCCAGCCGCAGGACCGCCTGCCACCGCGAAACAACGCGTTGGGCGCGACGCGCCCCGAACGCGCGACGGACCGCGGCCAGAACGCAACACAGAGCGGCAGCGGCAGACTCAGCCGACCGCCGGCGGCACCAAGACCGGTCGGATGACCTCGGCCCTCACCGGCTTGTATCCGTGGATCCGCTTCAAGGCCGCCGAGCGCGCGACCGTCTGGACGGCCGCCAGCTACGCTGCTCGCGAAACAGCGCGATCGCGGGCAGCTCGCGACGTAGTTCGGTGGTCTCATTTCTACAGGCCCGAGTCCGCGATACCCTGAGCGCTCGTGCTCAGCTCGATCACGGCGTCTGGCCGTCGAAAATGACCCCGCGCGTATGGGGGTGAACCCGAACCTGCTGGAGGGGGGTTTCTCGTGTCCGTGATCGTTCCCCGTAGTTGTCCGCTGGCGCGTCATCACGTGGACGTTGGTTGGCCTGTTGTCATCCTGGACGTTCGGCTGACACCGGCACACGTCAACGTCGCGCGCGTCGTCGGGCTGACGGCACTGAGATGCAATGCCGATGGTCGGCTCGAGTTCGCGGAGTGGAACTGGGCGACTCTGCCTGGGGCACGACCGCGGTTCGAGGACGATGCCTGGGAGGTTGGCAGTTTCATCAACGCCCCGGTCAAAGTCGGTTTCCGAAACTTCCTCGGGCAGCTTTGGGCTCTGCACCGCGCGTTCGAGGAGTCTGGAAAGGCGCTGGTGGCGCATTACGGCGGCGTCTTCGATCTGGCCTGCGATGACCGTCTGCTGTCGGCGCGTTTCGGTGGCCCGCGCGTGCCGACTCCAGGGGTGCTCGGTGTGGCATTGATGCTGGAGCTGATCGAGCGGGAGTACGACTGCGGTCGAACGTTTCGGTACGAGTTGCTGGAGATCACCCCTCCGATCTTTTCTGGCCGTTGCGTCCCGCCTTCGCGGACAGTCGCGTCTGTCTCAGCGTGACACGTAGCGGCTCGGAGCACGTTGAGAACCTGCAGCTGCTCGGCGGCGGCTGCAAGCGAGCGAAAAGCACCGGGACGCAGGCCGAGCTGCTCGCGAAGGTGAAGGGGCAAGAACAGGGCATCAGAAGCGAACTCGGGCACCCGCCTGGACGAGCAGCGGCGATCCCCCAACATCCAGGGCGACATCGCGGACCTCGATCTGGAGCGGGTTCGGCCGGTACCCGATCAGGATGCCGAAGCCTAGATTATTCCTAACCGGGTAGAACCCTAGATCAGCCCCGGCGTGGTAGCCGATAGTCGAGGCGGTTGCTGGTACCTGCAGAAGCGACTGGCCGGTTGCGGTCTCGAACGGGTACTCGAACGCGAAGCGCAGGTCCGAGGGCGACGAATAGGACAGCGAGTGCATGGCCGGTCCGCCGAACACGGCCAACTCGACCCGCCGACCGAGCGGCACAGTGGCCCCGAGATCGAGCCGGAAAACCCGATGCTTGGCAGGAGCCGACACTCCCGGGACGGCGATGGAGCGCCGCCAGTCCGGGCGGAACGGGTAAGGAACCGAAGCGGAACCCTCCCACGACAGGACAGGTGCCGACTGGGAGTACGAGACGCCGGCGACGACGAAACTGAACCGCGCTCCACCCGCGATATCGAACCTGCGGAGCTCGGCGAAGTCGCCGCGAAAGGCGAGCGTCGAGGCACTAACGGGGTGCCAGTCAGCGACTGAATACGTGCCGTTGGAAGGCTCCGGCAACGCCCCGATCGTGCCAGCGAAGGAGAAATCGCGGCTGTAAGCAGGGCGGTTCGGCGCAACGAGTCCGGCGTCGACGCGGAGGTACGCGCCGAAGAAGGCCCGGTGCACGGCATCGTCCTGAAGAGGGGCATTCGTAGTATCAACTACGGGTTCCGGCGCGACTATGGGGCCGTTGACCAAGGGGGTGGGAAGCGGCCGCTGAGCCGACTGTGCGGAACCAGACAGCGGGAAGACAACTACCAGACCGAGGGCGATGAGAAGCTTGAGCATGAGAAGACACCTTTCAGCGTGGATGAGACGTGAGGAAACGGGCGCGGTCAGAGCCCTACCCCGGTAAGCGCCCGGTCGATCCCCCGGATGAGTGCACCCCGCCGGTCCGCGAGGTCGCGAGCCGCTTGGCGAAGCGCTTGACCGACCTCCCGGAGCGTCGAATCGGGTTGGATGAACCGTGTGACCGCTCGCAGGAAGACGCCCGCGACGTCGTCCCGGCCGTACTGGTCGGCATCCGAATGGGAAACGCAGACCTGCGTGACGGGATGGCAGCCGCCGGCGGCCGCACGATAAAAGGCGTGGCTCAAGATGGTCGAGTTCCAGTGGACGCCGTCGTAGCCGAGACTGGGACCGTAGGAGAGCGAGCGGCCACCATCCTGAGACACGATGTCCGAGGACAGCCAGTACCACTTCCCATTATCCGCCCGGTACACCAGAGGCACGAACCGTACGACCGCGGAGTAGACCGAAGGGAAACGATGCGGGTAGTGCGGAGCACGGTTGTCCGTGTCGAACCGGAGCCGGCTCGGATTTTGGAGGTCTCTGAACACCTCACCGAGGTCTTCCCCGATCTGCCAGTCTCCGCGCAGGTTGCCCTGGTTGGGACTGTGAACCGAGTACTCGACAGCGGTAGCGATTACGTCCGATAGGGCCTCGTTCGCCGCGCCGGCCTCCCCAGTGACCAGACGGGGCAACCGACGGTTCTCGGCGCACCAGTAGAAGGCCGGGCGCCGGTACCACCAACTGTCCGAGTCAACGCGGAAGAAGAACGTTCGCCCGCACGGAACTCGCACACGATACCGGCTGCCGTCGTCCCCGTAGCCTTGAACTACATCGGTTCGGGCTGTGGTTTCGGTATAGCCGCCCCAGAGACCCTCGTCTCCACGCCGTGACACCCCGTAATGGGTGACACCGTGCTGGTACTCGTGTGCAACCAGGTCTACGGACACGTACGGAACGCCATCGTCTTGGCCGTAGACGAGAACCCCGGTCTTTTGTGGCCCCGCCGGCGGCCCCCACCAGTAGGCGTTCGCGAAGTCCTTCGGGTAGGCGTTCACAATCTGGAAGGCTGTGCCGTCACGTCCGTCGATACCCCGCCATCCATGCTTGTACAGCCAGTCGTAGGTGAACCCCGCGTATGCGTGGGCATCGACCACGGCATCGTCACGCCAACGGTTGTTTAAGGAGGCCGCCAAGTCGCTCTCCCAGTTCATGATCCGGCGATCCGGGTCCTGCAAGGCATCAGCCCGGTTCTCGTTGAACCCGAGATCGAGGGTGACGACCGAGCCGGGCCGGAAGATGTCGCGGGCTTCATACCCGCGGTGCGTCTCCGTTGTGCTCAAGTTCTTCTCGTAGCCCAGGATGCCCTCGCCGGTACCGATGGCGGGCCGACCGTCCTGGTGGGAGAAGGCCGGCTCGGAGCCGATTACCGATCCATCGAGAGCATCGACGAAGTACCGGCTGCCGTCGGCACTGTCCAGGGGATAGACGAGCGCGTACCCGGAAAACGGCTCGTGATGGATCACCGCCGCCAAGAAACCCGGCGGGGCGGCGACGGCCGCGCCGGAAAAATCGGCGGCCGCGCGCCGCGCCCGTAACACAGAGACGACCGGCACAGTCTGCGCCGGAACCGCCGCCAGAAGTGCTTCGGTGTCGAGGTGAAGAACCCCGAAGACAGAGACGGCAGTGCTTGTGCGCGTGTCACGTTGGATGGTGACCCCGCCTCGGCGGACCACGTACCCGGCATGCATCTGTACGAAGTGCTGGTGCGTCCGCCCGACGACCTGCAGGTCAGGCTCGACCGGGGCCGCCGCCTCGAGCTGGCCCGTACCGATGAGCCGGTCAACCACAGCCGACGCAGCGTCAAGCTCCGCCGGATCGGCACTGGTCACGGCCAGACGCGTCAGCGCCACCCGCGGCGCCGCAACGGGAACATCCAACGGACCGTCGTAGAACTCGACAGCGCAAGGGGCGCCATCGCAGAGCGGGGCGGCTCGCGGCGCAACAGCACCGCCCGGCTGCGCTGCGCTCCATGAAGCGGTGAGGACCGAAAACAGAAGCGCAACCGCAAAGGAGAAAAGCTGGCGCACGGGGACCTCCATGACAGATGTTTGCCGGGACCTGGAATCGCCTAATTGTGACAGCAAAGCCGCGCTTTCGGGCGAAGGCTGGGGTTCGCTCTGCGCGGGCTGCCGAGGATTGATGAACATCAACCTCCTTCGACGTGGTACTCGGAACAGAAACCCTTTACGGAAGGGATTCGATTCTCCAGTTGTCCGTTCCGGAGATGCGCTTCGCGGAGAAACGGTTGATGGTGATGCCGGTCCCGCCCGTGATGCAGCAACCGTACCGTCCTCTGCCGTTATCGAGGACCTGGAACCGTTCGCCGCCGGGAACGTCGCAGGACCCGCCTGGCCCCAACTCCATGCCAACCACGCACGTGCCGGCGTGCACGGTGGTCGGACCCGCGGGCCGCTCGACGGTCACCGAGAACGACAGCATTGCGGACAGGCCTGCCGGGTCTTTCGCCTCGACCCGGACGTTCGCCACCCCCAAGTTCTCCGCGGTGATCTCCAGCACGGTGCCGGACAGCTCTACCGGTACGACATGCGTGTTGCTGGACGTGGCGGTATAAGTCAGCGTGTCTCCGTCAGGGTCCACGAAGTGGCCCTCGATGTTCAGCGTCTCCCGAGTGTCGCGTGTCAGCTCCAGGTCGGCGATGGAGCTTTCTACGCGCGGCGCGCGATTGGCCGGTTGCGTCGGAGTCGTCGGTGTCGTCGGCGCCGTTGGAGTCGATGGCTGGTCGTCACCGCAGGCCGCAGCCGAGACCATCAGGGCGCCGGTCAACAAGGCGAGTAAGGCATACGGTTTCGTCAGCATCTGTCTCCTTCTTGTCCAGCGCCCCGGACCGTGACGCCAGAGATGTAGCCACGAGCCCAGTTGTCGTCATCCACACCTGGCCAGTAGAGGTAGATTGGCGAGCCGATATTGCTCTACATCGTCGGCCGTGAACGTGAACGGAACAGAGAATCGATTGCCGCTGAGGGAATCGCCATCGAGCCGGTTGCCCTGCGCGAAGCCGCCGTGCGCCATGCCCGCCATCGTCTCCCGGCCCCACAGCGCCTGCGCCCCGCCGGCGGGACGCCCGCCCCACCCGCGCCGTGAACCCGAGCGGCGTCGACGGCGTCGGGTTCCAGCTCACGGACACCGACACGCCCCGCTCGGAGAAGCCCTCGGCCTCGTGCACCAGCAGCATCCGCACCCGCACGTCCGCCGACAGCCCGGTCGACGGGGCGAAGACCACGAGGCCGCCGCCGACATCGAGGCCCGAGCCCTGCTCGGCGTCCCCGCCGTCGTGCCGCAGGCCGACCTCGACGCTCGGCTTCAGCAACAGCCCGCTGCCGAACACGTAGCCGCGCGAGCCTTCCAGCGCCGTCCGCACGCGGCTGGCCGCCGCCTCGGTCGCCGCCATCCGCCCCGCCGGCCCGTCGACGGCCGTGCCCACCCACAGCGCGTCCGCCTTGAACGCGAGCCGAAGCCGCCTGTGCCGTTGCCGACCAGCTCGCCCCGCGTGCCCGCCGCGGCCATTTTCATCGACAGGCCGCTCTCGAGCGCCGGTCCGCCGGCAGGCGTCAGCAGCAGGCCGCCGGCGCCGTAGCCGGTCACGCCCCACACCGAGACCCGCTCGCTCACCTGGTAGCCCAGCCACGGGTAGAGCCCGGGTCACCGCCGAGGCCGCCCTGCCGGCCATGCCGCCGAGCTCGCTCAGGAAGTTGAGCGCGACGTCGCGCTCCAGCTCGCGGCCCGCGAACCGGCCCGTAAAGCCCGGCTCGCGCGGCGCCTGCATGCGCTCCTCCACGTGCTCGACCACGTGCACCGCCGCCTTGCGCCCGAAGCGCGCGAGCAGCGCCCGCGGCAGTGTGTCGGCGTTGCTGATCGTGCCCGTCGCCTTGTCGTCCTCAAGATCGAGCAGGCGCTCGTAGTCCCTCGAGCTGGACGGATCGACCAGCCGCGCCTCGGTGAGCTGGACGACCACCGTCTCGCCGTCGTCGTCGAGGTCGTCGTCGATCAGCAAGACCTGTACCTCCTTGCTGGTCTCCCCCGGCCGGAAGACGATCCAGCCCTTCGCCTTTCGGTAGTCCACCCCTCCGATTACGTTCGTGAGCCCAGCGGCACGCAGGAGTTGTAATACCGCTGACATGAGTGCTTCAGTATAACAGGTATGTAGCGATACGGTTGTTATTAAGCTGGAAATAAGTTACCTGACACTATATAATGGAGAGTGTGAGGAAACGCGATGGTCGTTCGCTTGACCACAAGGCACTCGAAGACATTCGCATACAGGCAGTACAGCGGGTTGAAGCCGGGGAAGCCCCCTCCGCGGTGATGCGGGTGATGGGATTCGCCCGCACTGTAATCTATGACTGGCTGAACAAGTATCGCGCCGGTGGTATCGAGGCGCTGCGGGCGTTGCCGATTCCGGGACGGCCACCCAAGCTGACGGACCAGCAGCGCGCCTGGGTGTATCGCACGGTGACGCAGAACAACCCGCTGCAGTTGCAGTTCGAGTTCGCCCTCTGGACGCGGGCGATGGTCCGACACCTGATTCGGCAGCACTGCGGCGTGACCCTGAGCCTGGCCTCAGTTGGGCGGCTCTTGCGCTCGCTGGGGCTCACGCCCCAGCGGCCGGTTCGCCGGGCGATTGAACAGGTGCCCGCCAAGGTCCGGGAGTGGCTGACGGTCGACTATCCTGCGATTCAGGCGAAAGCCCGTAAGGCAGGCGCGCAGATTTTCTTTGCGGACGAAGCGGGCGTGCGGTCGAACAGCCATCATTCGGGCACCACGTGGGCGCCGATGGGCCAAACACCGGTGGTGCCGGCGACTGGCAAACGGTTCGGGCTCAATCTGGTGTCGGCGGTGAGTCCGCAGGGCGTGTTGCGGTTCATGGTGGTCGACGGGCGGATGACGGCGGTGCGCTTCATCGCATTTCTGAAGCGCTTACTGCACAATCAGACGCAGCCGATTTTCCTCATCGTCGATCAGCATTCCTCGCACCGGGCGAAAGCGGTCCAGGAGTTCGTAGCGTCGACGGACGGCCACCTTGAGCTGTTCTTCCTGCCGCCGTACTCCCCGGAACTCAATCCGGATGAACTCGTGTGGAACCATCTGAAGACACACGGGGTTCGCAAACGCCTGCTGCAGACGCCGCAGGAACTCAAACGCTACGTCCTCGGCCACATGCGGTCCTTACAGCGGACGCCAGCCCTGTTGCGTGGGTTCTTCAAGAAGCCGAGCCTGCGCTATATCACCGCATAGTGTCACCATACTAATGCGGTCCTTAATATTCCACTACCATAGTGCTGTTATCTCTTACGCCGAGTTTGGCGTAGAGTCTCACTCACGACAAGTACTATATGGTCATTGCGCAAATACTGTTTGTGCCGGTGAGCCGACTGCAGTTCTTCCGACGGCTCCGCCAGCGCCGCTGGCCCCGGCGCGTCCGCATCGTCTCGGTCGAGGCGGTCGCCGAGAAGTGGCTCGTGCCCAGGCTCGTCACCTTCAAGGCGGCGCACCCCGGCGTCGCGATCGAGCTGGAGACGAATCACCGCGGCGTCGACCCCGCCCGCCGCGGTTCCTGCGCATGGTGCGCCACGAGCTGTGCGTGCCGCTGACGTCCATCAAGGGCTCGCCCACGTCGTCGCTGGACGCCTTGCCCGACATGGACCGCGGGGAGCTCCCCGCGGTCCTCCGCATCATCGACGAGCAGGGCAACCACATGCGCGGCCTGCTCGGCGATCTCCTCGATGCCGGATACATCGACTCGGGGACGCTGTCGGTGGCGCCTGAGTCCTCGCAGGTGGGCCGTTCTGGTGGAGCGGGCGCGGAACACGTTCCTGAGCGGCGGCGGCGGCCGGCGCACCCTGCACATCGACCTGCCCGCCGACCTGTCTCGGGTCATGGCCGATCGCCGGCGCATCGTGCAGGTGCTGAACAACCTGTTCCTCCAACGCCGCCAGGCATTCTCCCGCTTCGTCGCCCATCCGCGTCGCGGCGGTCCGCGACCGCGTGTACGCCCCGGTCTCGGTCGTCGACGAAGGCAGGGGGGTGGTGCCGGAGCGGCTGCCGCACCTGTTTCGGCAAGCGCGCCGCCGCCAGCGGCGCCGGCGATGAGGAGGGCGCGACGATGCGCTACGGCCTGGGCTTTGCGGTGCCGCGCGCGTCGCTACACGTTGTTCAGGCGGCTTCGACCTTGCCCTGGCTCTGGATGAAGGTCGAGACGGTGCCTTCGAGCTTGCCGGTCCGGTCGCGCAGGTCGCCGATGTCGTGGCTGGTCTGGTCGCCCCGGCTCTCGATGCGGTCCAGGCGGCGGTTGGTGTCGTTGAGTCGGGTGTTCAGCTCGGTTCTCGTGTCCTCGATCCGTCGGTTCGTGTCGTCGAACCGCTTGTTCGTGTCGTCGAACCGCTTGTTCGTGTCGTCGAATCGCTTGTTCATCTGGGTGAACTGCGTGTTCATGCTGCGGATCATCAGTCCGAGCATGGTGACGATCACTCCGGCGCTTCTCAGGATCGACGTGACGATCACGGTGGTCTCGCTCATCCGGGCTCTACCTTACCACCCTGTCTGCGCGGCTTGAAGCCCGGCTTGGCGCTCCGTCTGTGCCATCTCGTCCGACTTGAGGCCCGGCGGCCGGGCGTGGCCGGCGAGCACTGCGGTCGCTCCATCCCCGTCTTCTGCGGGGCTCCCCGTAAACTGCTGACACCACTTGTGTTACTGCAACGTTTTGCAGCAGTACCACGCGGCGTCCCACATTTGGTTTACGCCGATTCAGACCTATTTCTGGCGGGTGTGGGTTCGTGCGCCCTCCCGGGCGCATTCCCGATTTCCCGGTCACGCGCTCACACCCACCGGCGTCATGGCCATGCGCTGCAAACAGTTCCATCTGCCGGACTTATAGAAAGACCGCAGGAGAAGAATCGCGTCGACGCTCTCCGGTAGCCAATAGATGGATGCGCCCTTGATGCGGAGATTGAGGACGCGACGGATGGCGCTTTCGACGGCACCGCTGCCCCGCGGAAGCCCGAGCCCGACCATTGTGGTGTAGGCGAAACGATGACGGTTCTTCAGGAAGTAGTTGAGGTGCGTGCGGATCTTGCCGGCCGTGCGCCCGCGGCACAGCTCCCGCAGGGCCGTGATCACCTCGTCCACCCGTGCTCGCTTGAGCAGCCCCCGCGTGCGGTTGAGCCAGCGGGTGCGTTGCGTCGCGCTCCAGCGGCGCAGCTTGACCGCGTCGGAGAGTTGCTTCGCGGCATGATAGAAGTCGATCAGCCCCAGCACCTGTGTCGGCGAGAGCCCGAGCGCGGCGATGAGGCGCGGGATGCGTTGCCAGATCCAGGGCGCGCCGTCGGCGATGAAGAGCACCTTGTCAGCGGCGTTGAGGCCGATCTGCCGCGCGTACGACAACAGCAGGGCGAAGACCGCCTCCGGTCCCCGGAGCGTGCCGTCGATGATCGGGGCCCACGTCTGAGACGGTCGCCCGTCGTCGCCGCCGACGTACAGGATGAGGAGCTTCGGTTCCTTCCAGTCGGTATGGAATCGGTTGCGCCCCTTCTTCGTCTTGGGGCCACGCTTCTTGCGCCTCACACGGACGCGGCCCCCGTCGAGGGAGACGACCACCCGCTTGCCGGTCACGCGGTCCAGCAGGCCGCACGCCGCGCTCTGCTGGGCCGCTCGGGCCCGCGCAGCGTAGCGATAGGCGGTCGAGCGGAGGGTCTTGATATCCAGGGCGATGCCGTCGGAGCGGAGCTGCGCCTGCGCTTCGGCCAGCGAGCTGAGCATGGCGACCGCGCGGCTTGCATCGGAGGCCAGCTTCGGCGTGCACCGGTCGTAGATGCCCAGCACCACCAAGGCGGGGTAGAGTCCCGGCCTCCGCTTCGCCCGACGGGCGTGTTTCTCGCGGTAGTACGGCGTCGTGACCGGCACCGTCGTGCCCCGGGAGGTGCGAACGTTGACGGTCTCCAGGCCGTCGCTCCGCATCCGCCGGGGCAGGTGGCGCACGAGGGCGCTCGCCGCGTCGCCAACCGCGGCGGAGCGCACCGCGCGTTGCAGCACGGGGGTGAGGAGGGCGCCGAAGAACTCGTCCGCGATGGCCCGCAGCTGCTCTTCGCACTGCTCCGCTTCCTCTGCCGACCTGGGCGCTGGAGCACGCGCCTCAAACTCCAGCGCCCGCCGGAGGGCAGTGCGCAGGTGGACGGGAATGTTGCGAAGATCGATCTCGCGGCTCGGGGTGTCGATGGCGCTCTTGTCCATTTCAACGCACCATCATGGGCAGTCCGAGCCGTAATGTCCAGTACCACCCTCCCCGTCTGTCCGAAGACCGGCTCAACCTCCCCCAGCCTCACAGTCCATCTTTGCCTACACACTGCACTGCTCCGGGAAATCGGGAATGCGCCCGGCGGAGCTGCGCCTGCGCTTCGGCCAGCGAGCTGAGCATGGCGACCGCGCGGCTTGCATCGGAGGCCAGCTTCGGCGTGCACCGGTCGTAGATGCCCAGCACCACCAAGGCGGGGTAGAGTCCCATAGGCGCTAACTTGTTAAGACCCTATGGTCCTCCGGCAGCTCAGTTCAGCCGAAGTACGCGGAGAGTTGCGGCTGTCGGCGACGTGGCGGCTCCGCCAGCTCGCCGGAGATCGTTCGCCAGTCGCTGATCATGCGCGCCAGCGGGAGCGGCGGTTCGATGGCGCGCGTGACCTGGTTGAGCACGAACTTGCAGTCACGCCACGCGCTCGGGGGGCGCCGGCGCCGGCACGTCGTAGCCCCAGGGGGAAATCGCGCGGGCGTGGTGGATCAGCTTCTCCACCAGCAGCGCCACGAACAGTTTCCCGTAGAGCCACGCCTTGGCGCTGTCGTCGTCGTACTTCGGCACGTGCCCCAACTGGGCCAGCGACTTGAAGCGCTTGAACACCAATTCGACCTGCCAGCGCAGGCGATACCACTCCAGCACGTCCGCGGCGGAAAAGGGTGGCTCGGGAAAGGTCGTGAAGACGATCACGTACTCAGCAAAGCGCAGCGTGGCCGGTTGCACCTGGTTGCCCTTGCGGGCGGCGTCTCGGCGGACTTTCAGGTGCGCCAAGCGGATGGCTTCCGCCGACTTGCGGAGCACGCAGACCCGGCCCGGCAATCTTGCCGGCCGGGCCGCCATCGTCGCGCGGGACCGCGACCGTGATCGCCCAGGACCGGCCGGCGCCCGGACGCGTGACCGACCCCACCGCCGCAAGCAGGTCGAACGGCCGCCCGGCCGTCGTGCACAGCGGCAGCGACCCCGTGTTGACACGCACAATCAGCCGCCCGCCCGCGTCGACCACGTGGCGAATGCCCCGGGCCGTCGAATAGCCGCGGTCGGCCAGCACATGGTCGCCGGCGCGGATCGGGAACTGCGCCAACGATTCTCCCGTGCCCGGCCCCTCGGTCCCCGTCAGCTTGAAGAAGTCGCACGCCAGCGACGGCAGGCCCACGCTGTAGTGCAGGCGCCACAGCGACCCGCTCGGGCCCGGTTCCTTCACCGTCGTCGCATCCACGGCCCGGACCTGGAACGCGCCTCCGGGGATGACCGCCAGACCCTGCTCCTCGAACAGGCGGACACACAGCGCGTGCAACCAACCCCTTGGATTTCTTCAGCCGCTTCAACAGCGCCACGTCGGACAGGTCCGCCAGATGCGCCTGCCGGGCCCGAACCACCGTTTCCCGCAACGAGTGTCCGCAGCCGAGGTGCAGCAGGAGGGTCCGCAGGAGGTTGTCGACCGTCTTGTCCTTGCGCAGCCCCTTCAACGCCCCGGTGTCCTGCGCCAACTCGCGCCAGTCCTGAGGGAAGAACGACACCAGCACATCCCAGTCCTCGTCCACCGTGCCGGCCTCCGTGTCATGCATCCACATGCCAGGATACGCCGGCCATGCCGCGAAAACAAGTTAGCGCCTATGGGGTAGAGTCCCGGCCTCCGCTTCGCCCGACGGGCGTGTTTCTCGCGGTAATACGGCGTCGTGACCGGCACCGTCGTGCCCCGGGAGGTGCGAACGTTGACGGTCTCCAGGCCGTCGCTCCGCATCCGCCGGGGCAGGTGGCGCACGAGGGCGCTCGCCGCGTCGCCAACCGCGGCGGAGCGCACCGCGCGTTGCAGCACGGGGGTGAGGAGGGCGCCGAAGAACTCGTCCGCGATGGCCCGCAGCTGCTCTTCGCACTGCTCCGCTTCCTCTGCCGACCTGGGCGCTCGAGCACGCGCCTCAAACTCCAGCGCCCGCCGGAGGGCAGTGCGCAGGTGGACGGGAATGTTGCCAAGATCGACCTCGCGGCTCGGGGTGTCGATGGCGCTCTTGTCCATTTCAACGCACCATCATGGGCAGTCCGAGCCGTAATGTCCAGTACCACCCTCCCCGTCTGTCCGAAGACCGGCTCAACCTCCCCCAGCCTCACAGTCCATCTTTGCCTACACACTGCTCCGGGAAATCGGGAATGCGCCCGCCCTCCCTGTGATGGGCGCGCTCGTAACCATCCGCGGTCGCGGTTCAACAGCAGCACGTCGGCGCCGGCCTCTGTACTCTTCGAGGCCGGCGCCGTCCTGTGCCTACCAGCCCACCGTAGCCCTACCGAGCAGCCCGTTTGGCGTCCCGACCAGGCGGTTCCCGACCGGGAGTCCGTAACCCAGGTCCGCATCGAGCCGGTTGCCGTTGGCGAAGCTCCCGTGGGCCATGCCTCCCATGGTCTGGCGTCAGCTTGCCCTTCTTCGCGCCTCGAGGCCCACCAACCGTGTCGCCACCGTGACGGCGAACCTCGTCGGCGAACCGGCAACGAAGTGGTGGAGCACGATCGCCCCCGGCAGATTGATCTCTAGATCAGGGCGCGGGCGCCCGTAGGCGATGCGGCGGCGGACCAGCTGCGCATCGCAATGCGACGGCGCCGGCGAAGTCGACCATGATGGGGTACCGCTGGAACTCGCGTTCGCCGACGGCGAGCAGCCAGTACAGCGGATGCAGCACGGAATAGACGGCCGGCGCCTGCGGGTGCATCGGAAGTGACAGTCTGGCCGCCAGCGGCCGTTGGCCTGCCAACCCCTCCGGCCGGCCATCGGCCCGGCAGAAGACGCTCAGCGCGGTGTACAGCTCGCCAGCGTCCGCCGGGTCGCGCTCGAACGGCCCAGCGCCGTCGGGGTAGTCGATCCGGAGACGCTGCGGAGACCAGTACAACGAGATCCAGTACTCGTCGTTCGACGTCGAGACGCCGTCAACGGCATGCAGATCCCGGAACGGCGCGCGTCGACCATCGCTCCTGGGCAACCCCCGCAACGCCCGAGGCTATGGCGGCCACACAGACCGACGAGACTGCGAAGCGGCGGCACACGGCGATCACCTTGAGCGGCGTGCGGCCGCGGTGCCATCGAGAAACCGCTGGGAACACGAACACACACCCCGTCATAGGAACCAGATTTGGAATTACTACATTACCGCATGGAGATATCTACATTACCTCACTTTACCAGGACAGCCGTTTGCGGTTAAGGTTTCCCGGCCTGTGTGTTCTTGCCATGAGGCAAATGGTTCAACTTGTACGGCATTGTTTTGAACGCGTGTAGTTGTCGCAGTTCGGTTTGCGGAGCCCGCTTATGCATCGCGACAAGGTTGCCTCAGCCCATTGCGGTCGGCTCGCAAGTGCGAATCGTTTGGCCTTCGGCGCGCGATGGCCTTCTCGGACGCGTCACGTCCATCGACGGCACCCGCGGTGTGTTCTACGTGCGAAAATCGACGGTGAGCGATGGCGCCAACTGCCCCCTATCCCGGTCGAGCGGCATGAGGTCGTGCCGGCGGATACCGAGAATCAAGAATGACGCAATACCGGCGCTTGGGCTCAAGGCACGCTGGTCGTCGTCGCGTCCCTCGTCTGCGGTCTGGCCGAGTAGCAGCGCGCCAACGGACGCCGTCCATTCACCCGGAACGAGCCGACAGGAGTCACCTTGCAACCGACCCATCGGAAGACGATTTACCGCTCGTCGCCCGCCATGGCGGCCTTGGTCCTCCTGATCCTGGCCTGGGCGCCCGCCGGGGCCGATGCGCGCGGCGCGGCGCAGGACGAACCCCGGGAACAGATGGAAGCGCTCGGCCGGGCCCTCGGGATGACGCCCGAGGAGGTCGAGGCGCTGGGGCTGTCGCCCCAGGAGATCGACAACCTGCTGGCCGGATTCTCCGAGGAAACGGTCGTCGTCGGCTCCCACGCGCAGCCGCGGACGGTGACCGCGTCGCCGGTGCCGGTGGACGTGCTCTCGACCGCCGATCTCACCAGCCAGGGCACCGTCAACCTGCAGGACCAGCTCCGGACGATGGTGCCGTCGTTCAGCGTCAACACCCAGCCGATCAGCGACGCCTCCACCGTCGTCCGGCCGGCGATGCTGCGCAACCTGGCCCCGGACCACACGCTGGTGCTGGTCAACGGCAAGCGTCGCCACCGCTCGTCGATCATCGACTGGCACGGCGGCAACGGCGTGGCGTTCGGATCGCAGGGACCCGACATCTCGGCCATCCCCGCCATCGCGCTGCGGCAGGTCGAGGTGCTGCGGGACGGCGCGGCCGCGCAGTACGGCTCGGACGCCATCGCCGGCGTACTGAACTTCCAGCTCAAGGACGCCGCATCGGGCGGCGCCTTCGAGTACAACACCGGCACGTTCGGGGACGGGGACGGCGAGGCGATGAACGTCGCCGCCAACGTCGGGCTGCGCTGGGCGCGACCGGCTTCGCCAACCTGAGCCTGGAGTACGGCGGCTCGAGCCCGACCAATCGGAGCGCACCCCGGAGCGACGCCATCGCCCTCATCGCGGCCGGCAACACCGACGTGGCGTCCGACACGCCGCAGGTCTGGGGCTCGCCGGACATCGAGGACGACCTGAAGCTGTTCGGAAACTTCGGCTACACCACCGCCGCGGGCGTGCAGGTCTACAGCCACACCAACTACGCCAGCAAGCGCGTGACCGGGGGCTTCTTCTTCCGCAACCCGAACACGCGGGGCGGGGTCTTCAGCCTCGACGGCGGCCAGACGCTGCTGATCGGCGACGCGCTGCAGGCCGGCGGAATGGGGTCGGCGAACTGTCCGACGGTGGCCATCACCGACAACGTGGCCGACCCGGTGGCCCTGCGGCAGGTGTTCGACGACCCGAACTGCTTCTCGTTCCGGGAACGCTTCCCGGGCGGCTTCACGCCCGGCTTCGGCGGCGAGGCGCAGGACCTGTCGCTGGTGGGCGGCGTCCGCGGCTTCACGGTGGACGGCTTCAACTGGGACATCAGCGGCTCTCTGGGCGCCCACGAAACCGATCTCTTCATCCGTGACACCGTCAACGCCTCGCTCGGCCCCGACACCCCGACCGAGTTCAATCTCGGCAGCAACCGGCAGCGGGACGTCGGCCTCAACGCGGACATCTCCTACGCCGCCACCGACATGATCAACATCGCGGCCGGGGCGGAGTGGCGCAACGAGCAGTACCGGACCGTCGCGGGGGATCCGGAGTCGTGGACGGTCGGCCCCTACGGCCGGGGCCAGGGCTTCTCGGCCGGGTCGAACGGGTTCTTCGGCTACGGGCCGATGGCCGCGGGCACCTGGAGCCGGCGCAACGTCGCGCTCTACGGCGACGTCGAGCTGAACGGCGCCGAGACCGACTGGACGCTCGGCACGGCCGTCCGCGTCGAGCACTTCGACGACTTCGGCACGACGATGAACAGCAAGCTCTCCGGCCGCTTCGGCTTCGTGCGCGCGAGCGTGAGCAGCGGGTTCCGCGCCCCGACGCCGGGCCAGCAGAACGGCTTCAACATCTCGACCCAGTTCGACCCGGCCCTCGGCGACCTGGTGAACAACGGCTCCATCCCGTCGATCTCGCCGGTGGCGGCGCTGCGCGGCGGCGAGCCGCTCGCCCCGGAGAAGTCGATCAACTACACCGCCGGCGTCGTCTTCGACACCGGGCAGTTCAGCCTCACCGCCGACTACTTCCGGATCAACGTCTCCGATCGGATCGGGAACACGCAACTTCACCCTGACCGCGGAGGAGATCGACACGCTGCTGGCCGCCGACGTCGAGGCGGCGCGCGACCTGCGGCGGTTCCGGTTCTTCACCAACGCGTTCTCCACCGCGTCGCAGGGCATCGACCTGGTGTCGACGTTCACGCCCCCGGCGCTGCGCGGCAACACGACCATCAGCGCCGTCTTCAACTACACCGACACCGAGGTGACCGACAACCGGAAGGGGCTGCTGAACGACCGGCGCCTCGCCGAGTTCGCCTACGCGCTGCCCCGGACCCGCTGGAACGTCGGCCTGACGCAGCAGGTCGGGCGGGTGAGCGTCCTCGGCCGCGTGAACTACTTCGGCGGCTGGTACGACTACGACAGCGGGTTCGCCCAGGTCTTCGTCCCGTCCGGCGGCATCGACGAGGGCTTCTTCGACGGCCGGCCGATCGTCGATCTGGAGGCGAGCATCGCCCTCGGCGGCGGCACGACGCTGGCCGTCGGCGCCCAGAACGCATTCAACACCTATCCGGACGAGAGTGCGCGCGCGATGTCCGTCGGCGAGAAGTACAGCGAGTACACGCCGTGGGGCTTCAACGGCGCCTACTACTACGTGCGGGTCGGCTACGGCTGGGGCAACTGAGCGTCTTCGCGTGCCGTGCGCCCGTGGTACCTTCAGCCGGAGTGCCAATGTGTGGACCACTTGCTGGCATCGACCGGTTTCCGCGAGCCCGGCTCGGCCACGCGCCGACGCCGCTCGACCCGGCGCCCGGGTTCGGCGCGGCGCTCGGCGTCGAGCTGTGGATCAAGCGCGACGACTGCACGGGGCTGGCCTTCGGCGGGAACAAGGTGCGCCAGCTCGAGTTCCACTTCGGCGAGGCGCAGGCGCGCGGCGCCGACACCGTGCTCGTGACCGGGGCGGTGCAGTCGAACCTCGTGCGCGTCGCTGCGGCCGGGGCGCGCCGGCTCGGGATGGACGCGCACGTCCAGTTCGAAGCGCGCGTCGAGGACGCTGGCACCCTCTACCGCGCTTCGGGCAACCTGCTGCTCGACCGGCTACTTGGCGCGACGCTGCATGCGTTCCCCGTGGTGAGGACGAGGCGGCGGCCGACGCAGCGCTGGAGCGGCGCGCCCGGGCGCTGGCCGACGAGGGCCGCCGCCCGTACGTGATCCATTCGGCCCCCGGGCATCCGCCGCTCGGCGGACTCGGCTACGTCCTGGCCGCCGAGGAGGTGACGGCGCAGACCCGGGCGCTCGGCGTCGGGTTCGACGCGGTGGTCTGCGCCTCGGGCAGCGCGCTCACCCACGCCGGTCTCCTGGTCGGGTTGCGGGCGCTGAACGAGGCGGTACCGGTCTACGGCATCTGCGTGCGGCGCGACGCCCGCCGGCAGGGCGACCGGGTGGCGCAGGTGGCGGCCGAGCTGGCGGCCATGATCGAGCGCCCCGCGGCGTTCGATGCCGGCGACGTCGAGGTCTCCGACGCGGTGCACGCGCCGGGCTACGGCCGGCTCAACGACGCGGTGCGCGAGGCGTTGGCGCTGGCGGCGCGGCACGAGGCGCTGCTGCTCGACCCGGTGTACACCGGCAAGGCGATGGCGGGCCTCGTCGCCCACGTGCGTGCGGGGCGCATTGCCGCGGGCAGCCGCGTGCTATTCGTGCATACCGGCGGATTGCCGGCGATCTTCGCCTACGCGGACCGGCTCGGTTCCTGGCTCTCGGAGGCGCCCTGGGCGTCGGCGGGCTGACGACGACCTGGGCGCCGGCTCACGGCCGGCGCGCTACGCTGTCGGCCGCGGTCCTCTCGCCTCTTCCAGGACCCACTCCCGGAATGCCTGGACCTCGGGCCGCTGCCGCGAGGCGGCCGTGGTGATGAGGCAGCAGCGCTCCGGCGCCCCGGCCTGTCTCTCGAAGACCGCGACCAGCGTTCTGCTCTCCAGCTCCCGCGCGATCAGCATCGGGCGGCCTATGGCCGCACCGATGCCGTGCACGGCGGCCTGGATGAGCATGCTGTAAACCCGGAAGCCCGAGGCGCGCGACAGGTCCGGCGTGGGCTCGCCCTGGCGGGCGAACCAGTACGACCAGTCGGCGTCCCAGCCGAGGTCGTAGAGCAGGGGCCAGCCGCCGAGGTCGGCCGCGCGGCGGGGCCGGCCGCGCGCGGCGAGCAGGGCGGGGCTGCAGACCGCCAGCAGGTCCTCCTCGTAGAGCGTCTCCTCGATCAGCGTGTCCTCGCGGCGCGTCACCGGGCGCGGCGCCGCCGTCTCGCCGGTGTAGGCGAGCCAGGCGTCGAAGTCGCGGCGGTCGGGGTCGACCCCGCGGTGGTTGGTCTCCAGCTCGATGGCGACGCCGGGGTGCTCCGCCTTGAAGGCGGCGAGCCGGGGCAGGAGCCACTTCTCGGCGACCGCCTCGACCGAGACGATGCGGACGCGGCGGGCCCAGCGCCGCTGGCGCTCGGAGACGCCGTGGACCTCGGCGAGGATGCGCTGCACCTCCTTCAGATAGGCCTGGCCGCGGCGGTTGAGGCTCACGCCGCGATGGCGGCGGTCGAACAGCGGCACGTCGAGATGCCTCTCCAGCAGGCGGACGCGGTGGGCCACGGCGGCCGGGGTGACGCCAAGCTCCTCGGCGGCGCGGACGAAGCCCTGGTGGCGGGCCGCGGCCTCGAAGAAGCGCAGGCTATCGCGTGGGGGAGGAAGCACGCGACACAACCTCCGGACAGGGCGCCATGGCCATAACGAGATTATGTCATCCGACGCCACGCCCGGCGGCGGCAAGCCCGATACGTGGCTTTTGGAGAAGTATAACAATGTCGTAACAATACCTGGTGTATCCCTAAGTGGCGCGGATAGGCGGTAAAGCAGCCATTTCACCCATCAGGGTCGGCTTCTGGGCTAATAGCAATATTGCTTTGACCTAATACCAATATCGCATAAGAGCAATGCACAATCGTGCTCTTGACGGACCGGTTTAGACGGGTTATCGTCTTCGGCTGATATTCGGTTGGATTTCCGTGAACGCCACGGTGCGGCAGACGTAAGGCGATGGGTAGTCAATACCCATGCTGCGTCTATATAGACGCTACGCGTGATCCGTGTGCGTCCAATGCAGGGCTCGTTATCAATCAGGTCTTTCCCAAATGCGTAAATCGTCTGGTGGCCAGGGGCCCGTGCTTCGTCAGTTCGTGATGACTGCAGCACACGTCATGGGCAGAGCGGCAGGGTGCTCCTTCGGCCCGGAAGGGCGCGTGCAAGGAGCGTGCGGCGATGAGTGTGGAGCCTGGCCGGTAGGCGCGGTGCTGGGGTTGGCGGTGCCAGTTGGCCCGGTGCGGCCGGTGTCAGCCTCGGTGCGGTCGCGTTGGAAGCGACGGCCGACGGCGTCGTGGCGTCTTCCTTCCCCCGCGATTCGATGGGCTGGTCGCGCGGTTCGCGCGGCGCGGCGCCCGCAAACGGGGCTGATGTTCCGGCCCGGGCGTCATGCGAGGTGCCCGTCAGAGGCCGCGGTCCCGCCTGATGGGATCGGCGTCCCGGCGAACGGCGATCCTCGTATCGACTCCCGGACACTCCGTCGCGTCCGCGCCGGGCGGGCGTCTGTACGGGCCGACAGGCGCCGCGGGCCCGGTGGCGCGTTCGGGGCCAAGGGTTTCTCGGCCCCCGGGGATGCTGGGGTCAGGGCGCAGGGAGACGTGCGCCCCGTGCCGCGGCGCCCTTCGCGGTGGCGGCTCGTCGCCCTGCTGAAGGCGTACGCGGCGCCGATGGCGGCCGAACCGGTTGGCGATGCGGAACGCCTCTGCGCACGTGGGGTTCCGCCGGCTTGTCCTTCGCGGCGGCTCGCCATCGCCCCTTGGCGCACTGGCGCGTCCGTGCGGCTCGTCGTGGCCGTACTGTTGGTGTGCGGAGCGCCGGCGAGGGATGCCGCCGGGCAGCAGCCGAGCGTCACGCTGGCGGTGAGTCCGGCGACCCTGATGGAAGACTCCGGCGGGACCGACGTCAGGGTGACTGCCACCCTCTCGGCGTCTCGATCTGCTTCCACGGCCGTGACCCTGTCGCTGGGGGGAGAAGCGCGGCCGGGCGGTCCGGGGGTCGGTGACTATACCGTGTCGCCGGCGTCGCCGGTCATCTCGATCCCGGCCGGCAGCACCGAGGGCTCCGTGACGCTGGTCGTGAACCCCGTGGACGATACCTACTGGGAGCAGGCCGAGGAGATCACGGTCGACGGCTCGGCAAACGGAGTGCCCGTGACGGGCGACTCGTTCGTCATCGAGGACGACGAACAGGCACCGGGACTGGAAATCGGGTTCAATAGCAGTCACCTTCTGGCACCCGGAGAGCGGTTTGTCGATACCGTGGCGTTGAGGCTGACGGGCGACTCCACTTTGGGTGCGGCTCTTCTTCGTAGAGGAGTTTTTGCCCTATTCATGGGCCTTTTTGCCCGCGGATGCGTCTCTCCAGTGCTCCTTTCGGGGGGACAGCAACCAAGCCAGCGCGTACCCGCGTCTTTCCGGCGGCCAGCCGAGCCTCGAAACGGTACCGAACACCGTCGGTCTGTCCCCCTCGGGCGCGCTCCCTTCTGGACATTCGCGCGGCGTTCTGGTACGGTGCCGTGGGAAGGGAGGCAGACCTGCGATGGCTGTGACGACAGGATTCCAGGGACGTACATTCGACGTGCCGCGAACCGGCGTCCCTTGCATCGGTCTCCCGAGCCGAGCCCCGTGCGCAGCGGCCGATGCTGTCTTCGCGGATGCCAAAGCCTTCCTCTCGTCCAGCGAAGCCCGGCAGATGAGCGAGAGCGAACTCGAACGGGAACTGCACCGGCGGCGCCAGGATTTGGTACGCAAGCTCCTGCAAGGACATCGCGACCAACGCAGCCCGAAAGAGGCTGCTGGTCCGGCCGAGGACACCAGCGGTGTCGAGTGCTCGGAGCCGCACGAGCACGAAAGCCACGCCGAAACGACCTCCGGCACGATGCAGGTTGTGGGTCTGGGCTGCGCGCGGCGCGGTCACGACGGCTTGCATCGGCTCGATGCCGCGCTGAACCTGCTGCCGGAGCGCTACTTGGTCGAGATGCGCCGCCGCGTGACCATCGCGACCGCCTCGCGGGCACCACCGCGTACGCCCTGGAAGCCACAGTGGTACTCGACATCATCCACGTGGCAGCGGCGACGCGGCGTGCGGTGCTCGTCGTCGGCTCATCGAAGGGCCTGTCGGCATTTGGTCCGCGACCCGATGGGAGTCGACCGGCGCACGGTGACACTTGGCTGCAGTTGCGGCGGTTCTCAGCCGCCGCAGGCAGCCGGAGTCTTGATGCGTACTGAGACCTCTCACGAAGCGCGCGAGGACCAGCGGAAGTCCCCCATCGGTCGCTGACGACAGAAGTACCGTCGGCCACCGGACCCTCTGCCGCTCCTCACCACGCCTTGACGGATCCAATTGCCTCCTGCCTCGCCGCCGCCGGAGAGACTGATTGGGCCGCCAACGAAGAAGAGCCGCACCCCTCCACTTTCGAGTCAGCCGAGACGGTCACTGTCGACGTCTCGGGCCCCACCGGCTACTATACCGCGTCACCCGCGTTTCCTCTTACGCTGACGCTCCCTGCGGGCGCGACGACTGTGCAATCGGCTGCCGTGACCGTCGTGGCGGCGAGCGACATCGCGACTGGGGGGACATTCCGTCTGAACGCCAGCTTCGACGACCACCCGTCCGTGGCTGATAATTCCGCCTCGGGGTTCACGATTCAACCTGTGCGCCTGCGATATAGGATTACCTACTTCGCTTTCGAGCCGGGCGCCATCGCCGCGGGCGCCGGGTCGGTTTCGGTGACCGCGACGATGCGCATCTCTCCCGCGCCAACGGAGGATCTGACTGCCGTTGTGCGTTCTACGAACACGGCCGTTCCGGCCTTCGAGTTCGAATTCGCTGCAGGAACGACGGAGGCGACGGCGACCGCGACGATCGTCGCGCCGTCGAGCGCCAGCAGTCTGTATTTCAACACGCCGTCCTACACTGACGAGTATACTTTCGCTGGCATAATTCCTCTGCTGCCCTTCTATGACGCCACGCTTTCTGTCGGCGACATTTCCTCTACCGAATCGTCCGGCCCAGGATCGGATTTCCTGCTGACGGGCGACGCCTTCGTGGTCATAATTCGCTTCAACCAGGGTTTCTCCACGGTTTCCAGCCCGACGTTGGCGATTACGCTGGACAGTGGTCCGGGAATCACGGCGCCGTGTTCGTTTCAAACGGGGACCGGTAATCTTCGATGTCGCTACGTCGTGCAGGCTGGAGACAGCGATGAAGACAAAGTCATCCAGTTGGCTACCGGCGCGTTGGATTTCGGCGGCCAGACGTTGCGCAGTCCTTATGACGACAACATCATCTTCGCGACGCCGGTGGTTCCCTCCGGACCGATCAGCATCACGATTCAAAGACGAGTCGTCGGCGGGCCGGATGAAATTCGCCTGCTGGCCAGCCTGGAGAGTCTCCAGGAAGGTGTCGGGCCGACCCAGGTCGTGGTGACGGCGACCCGCACCGGCACCAGCTTTTCCCAGACGGCGATGCGGAACATCTCGATTCCTCTGGCGTTCGTCGACGGCACGACGACGGTAGGGGACTATTCGGTGAGCGGGACGCGGACGATCACCATCCCGCGGGGGCAGGCTTCCGGCACCACGACGCTCACGGTGACCGCGGTGGACGACTTCGTGAAGGAGAACCGCATCGAGGTGGTGCGCATCGAGGCGGAGACGGTGCCGGAGGTGGTGTACGGCACCGCGCTGAACATCATCGATGCGCCGAGCATCGTGCTGTCGGCCATTCCGGGGAGCATCGCCGAGGACGGCGGGTCGCAGACGGTGACGGTGACGGCGTCGCTGGGCGATCCAAGTGATTCGGTGCGACCCCGGCCGATCCCGGTGACGCTGACTTGGGGCGGGGGCACGGCGGGGGAGGGCGATTTCTCGGTGCCGGCGACGACGCTGACGATCCCGGCGAACGCGCGTACGGCGACGGCGACGGCGACGGTGACGATCACGCCGGTGGACGACAACCTGCTGGAGGGTGACGAGACGATCGGGCTGCGGGGCACGACGGCGGGGTTGACGGTGGAGGGGACGACGCTGACGCTGGCCGACGACGAGGAGGTTCCGGCGGTGTCGCTGGCGGTGAGCCGGGACCGGATTGTGGAGAGCGACGCCGCGGTGACGGTGACGGTGAGCGCAACGCTGGATCCGGACGTGGCGATGGCCAACGACGTGACGACGGTCGAGCTGAGGCTGATGGGGTCGGCGACTCGGGACACCGACTACACGCGGACGTGGTCGCCGTCGACGCCGGTGATCTCGATCCCGCTGAACGCGACGATGGGCTCGAACACGGTGACGCTGACGCTGACGCCGCAGCAGGACGACGTGGCGGAGGGCGACGAGACGATCGTGGTGGAGGGGACGGCGACGACGGAGACTCGCAGCCTGGTGGTGAAGGTTGCGAACATCACGCTGCAGGACGACGACGTGCGTGGCGTGGTGGTGACGCCGACGCGCCTGGAGATCGACGAGGGGAGCAGCGGGAGCTACACGGTTCGGTTGACGGCGGAGCCGCTTTCCGACGTGACGGTGTCGGTGGGGGTGCCGGCGGGCGCGCCGCTGGAGGCGGACCCGGCGGTGTTGACGTTCACGCCGACTACGTGGTCGACCGCGCAGATGGTGACGGTGACGGTCGAGGATGACGCCGACGCGGTGATGCACGCCGACGTGGAGCTGACGCATACGGTGGGCGGTGGCGGCTACGACGGGCTGACGGCGTCTTCGGTGGCGGTGACGCTGGCCGAGACGACGGTGCCGCAGATGGCGATTGCGGCGGCCAGCGCGGAGGAGAGCGCGGGGCTGATGACCTTCGACGTGTCGCTGGACGTGGCGAGCAGCGAGGAGGTGTCGGCGTCGTGGGCGACGGCTGGGGTGACGGCGGCGGCGGGGGCGGACTACACCGAGTCGAGCGCGACGGTGGTGTTTTCGGCGGGCGTGACGTCGCGGACGATCGTCGTTCCCGTCCTTTCCGACGATCTGGACGAGGCGGACGAGACGTTCACGGTGACGCTGAGCGGCGTGCAGAACGCGGCGCTGTCGGTGTCGGAGGCGACGGGGACGATCACGGACGACGACGACGCGCCGGCGCTGAGCGTGAGCGCGCCGAGCGCGGCGGCGGTGGAAGGGACGGACACGAGCCTGGTGTTCACGGTGACGCTGGCGCCGGCGAGCGGCCGCGAGGTGACGGTGGGCTACGCGACGTCGGATGGGACGGCGACGGCGCCGGGCGACTACACGGCGGCGGCGGATGCGACGCTGACGTTCGCGCCCGGCGAGACGTCGAAGTCGGTCACGGTGCCGATCGTCGACGACGATCTGGACGAGGAGGACGAGACGTTCACGGTGATGCTGAGCGATCCGTCGGGCGCGACGGTGGCGACGGACGCGGCGACGGGGACGATCGAGGACGACGATGATCCGCCCGAGCTCGGGGTGGAGGACGTCACGGCGTCCGAAGATGCGGGAGACCTCACGTTCGTCGTGACGCTGTCGGCGGCGAGCGGGCGCGAGGTGACGGTGTCGTATGCGACCTCGGACGGGACGGCGGAGCAGCCAGCCGACTACGCGGAGACGAGCGGGACGCTGACATTCGCGGCCGGGGTGACGGAGCGGACGGTGGCGGTGGCGGTGGTCGACGACGCGGTGGACGAGGAGGACGAGACGCTGACGCTGACGCTGAGCCGCGCGGAGAACGCGCCGCTGGCGGGCGGCGGGACGACGCTCGCGGCGACGGGGACGATCGAGGACGACGACGTGCCGCCGACGGTGAGCGTGTCGGACGAGCAGGTGTCGGAGGACGCGGGGACGGTGTCGTTCACGGTGACGCTGGACGTGGTGAGCGGTCTGGCGGCGACCGTGTCGTATGCGACATCGGACGACACGGCGGTCGCGCCGGACGACTATGCGGAGACGAGCGGGACGCTGACGATCGCGGCGGGGGACACCGAGGGGACGATCTCGGTGCCGGTGGTCGACGACGCGGTGGACGAGGAAGAGGAGGAGTCGTTCACGTTGACGCTGAGCGCGCCGGGCAACGCGGTGCTGGCGGGCGGGGCGGAGCAGGTGACCGCGACAGGGACAATCGTCGACGACGACGATCCGGCGGTGGAGGTGTCGTTCGGGGCGGCGGAGTACACGGCGGCGGAGGGGGGCTCTGCGGCGACGGTGACGGTGCAGTTGAACGTGGACCCGGAGCGGGAGGTGACGATCCCGCTGACGGTGACCAACGCGGGCGGCGCCAGCGACGGAGACCACTCTGGGGTGCCGACCGAGCTGGTGTTCCGGGCGGGGGAGGCGCTGTTCCAGACGTTCGAGGTGGAGGCGGTCGACGACGCGATAGACGACGACGGCGAGTCGGTGGTTCTGGGCTTCGGCACGCTGCTTCCCGAAGGGGTGACAGCCGTCGCTCCCGAGGCGGCGACGGTGACGCTGACCGACGATGACGCGCGCGGGGTGCAGGCGTCGCCGACGTCGCTGTCGGTGAACGAGAACGAGAGCACGAGCTACACGGTGGTGCTGACGAGCGCGCCGACGGCGGACGTGACGGTGACGGTGAACGGTTCGGACGGCACGGATCTGACGGCGCCGACCGAGGGTCTGGTGTTGACGTTCACGCCCGAGAACTGGAGCACGCGGCAGCCGGTGACGGTGACGGCGGGCGACGACATCGACGTGCTGGCCGACGCGCCGGTGGAGCTGACGCACACGGTCGCCGGGGGGGACTACGGGTTCAACGGGGTCGTGGCTCCGGTGGTGACGGTGACGATCGTCGAGAACGACACGGCGACGTTGAGCGTGACCGACGCGTCGGCGGAGGAGGGGGACGGATACGTGGCGTTCACGGTGACGCTGAGCGAGGCGAGCTCGGCCACGGTGACCGTGGACTACGCGACGTCGGACGGCGCGGCGGTCGCGCCGGACGACTACACGGCGACGAGCGGGACGCTGACGTTCACCGTGCCGGATACGTCGCGGACGATCCAGGTGCTGGTAGTCGACGACACGGTGGACGAGGCGGAGGAAGAGACGTTCACGCTGACGCTGAGCGAGGTGGTGCAGGCGGGCCTGGCGGGCGGCGCTGACACGTTGGCGGTGACGGGGACGATCACCGACGACGACGACCCGGCGGTGGCGGTGTCGTTCGGGGCGGAGATGTACGAGGCGGCGGAGGGGGGCGCGCCGGTCACGGTGACGGTGCGCCTGGACAAGGACCCGGAGCGTGAGGTGGTGATTCCACTGACGGCGACGCCGGGCAAGGGGGCGACGACGGCGGACTACACGTTGTCGGCGACGGAGGTGCGGTTTGCGGCCGGCGGGGAGCTGAGCCGGACGTTGACGCTGAGGGCAACGAACGACGCGATCGACGACAACGACGAGACCGTGCAGTTGGGGTTGGGCGCGCGGCCGGAGCGGGTGACGGCGGGGACGCCGTCGAGCGCGGTGGTGACCCTCACCGACGATGACCAGCGCGGGGTGACGGTGTCGGTGACGGAGCTGACGATCCAGGAGGGGGAGAGCGGCGGCTACACGGTGGTGCTGGGGAGCGAGCCGACGTTGAACGTGACGGTGACGGTCAACGGCTCGGGCGGCACGCACCTGACGGCGCCGGCCGAGGGTCAGGTGCTGACGTTCACGGCGGAGACCTGGAGCGTGCCGCAGACGGTGACGGTGACGGCCCCGGCGGATGCCGACGCGGTGGTGCCGCCGGCGGTGACGCTGACGCACGTAGTGGCGGGCGGCGACTACGCGGGGGAGGCGGCCGGTTCGGTGACGGTGCGGACCGAGGAGCTGACGGTTCCGACGCTGACGCTGAGCCCGTCGGCGGCGACGGTGTCGGAGAGCGTGGGCGGGACGGGGCAGGCGTTTACGGTGACGCTGAACGTGGCGAGCAGCGAGACGGTGACGGTGGGGTATGCGACGGCGGACGGGACGGCGGCGTCGGGGGCGGACTACACGGCGGCGTCGGGGACGCTGACCTTCGCGCCGGAGGAGGCGCTGACGCAGACCTTCAGCGTGCCGATCCTGTCCGATGCGCTCGACGAGGACGACGAGACGTTCACTGTGTCGCTGCGCGGCGCGGTGCAGGCGACGGTGGCGTCGGGGACGGCGACGGTGACGATCACCGACGACGACGCCCTGCCGGCGTTGAACCTGCCGAGCGGGTTCGTGATTGCGAACGAGGGGGACGGCGCGCTGACGGTGACGGTGTCGCTGTCGACGGCGAGCGGGCGCGAGGTGCGGGTGGACTACGCGTCGTCGGACGGGGGCGCGAGCCCGCCGGCGACGGCGGGCGAGGACTACGGGCCGGTGGACGGGACGTTGACGTTTCCGGCGGGTACGACGACGCAGACCTTCACGGTGTCGATCATCGACGACGTGCTGGACGAGGAAACGTACGAGCTGTTCACGGTGACGCTGAGCGGTCCGGTGAACGCGGCGCTGGGCAGTGAGGCGCAGAAGGTGTTTCGGATTGCTGACAACGACGCCGCGCCGACGCTGAATCTGAGTCCTGCGCCGGCGGTCTCGGTGGTCGAAGGACTCGCGGTCACGTTCACTGCGACGCTGTCGGCGCCGAGCTCGCTGCCGGTGAACCTGAGGTGGGAGACGTCGAACGGGACGGCGACGACGCCTGGCGACTATACGGCGACCGCCGGGCTGGTGGATCTGCAGATTCCGGCGGGGCAGACGAGCCGGACGTTCCTGGTGTCGACGACCGACGACGCGCTGGACGAGGAGGATACCGAGACGTTCGGGGTTCGCATCCGCCCGTCGAGCCGTCTCGCCGTCAATGCCACGATGGGCGCCGACCGGACGACGGTGTCGATCGTCGACAACGACGAGCCCACGGCGTTGCATGTGGCGGACGTGGCGGCGCGGGAGGATACGGGGTCTCTGGTGTTCACGGTGCGCCTGGACGCGCCGAGCGCCAAGGAGGTGACGGTGGGCTACGCGCTGTCGCCGGGGACGGCGACGGCGGGGGAGGACTACACGGCGGTTCCGGCGGGGACGTTGACGTTCACGGCGGGGACGACCGAGCGGACGGTGACGGTCCCGTTGGTCAACGACGCTGTGCACGAGCCGGACGAGACGGTGACGCTGGCGTTGAGCGGGGCGGTGAACGCGACGCTGCAGGCGTCGTCGGCGACGGGGACGATCACGAACGACGAGCCGTTGCCGCTACTGACGCTGGGGCTGAACCCGGACTCGATAGACGAGTCGGCTGGAACGAGCATGGTGATGGCGTCGCTGAGCGGGTTGTCGAGCGAGCCGGTGACGGTGACGGTGGCCACGGCGGCGGGCGCGGGGACGGCGGCGGACGACTTCACGCAGAGGGGTAGGAGCCTGACGATCGCGGCGGGCTCGACGGGGAGCACAGGGAGCGTGACGGTGACGGCGGTGGACGATGACGTCGACTCGCCGGACAAGACGGTGACGGTCAGCGGGTCGGTGACGGGTGGCAACGGGGTGGCGCCGCCGCCACCGCGGGCGCTGACCATCCGGGACAACGAGGTGACGCCGGACGTGACGTTGTCGCTGAGTCCGTCGTCGATCGGGGAGAACGGCGGGACGAGCGCGGTGACGGCGTCGCTGAGCAGGTTGTCGAGCGCGGCGGTGACGGTGGAGGTGAGCGCGGCGCCGGGGACGGGAGCGACGGCGGACGACTTCAGGCAGCGCGGCACGACGCTGGAGATCGGGGCGGGGTCGCTGACGAGCATGGGGACGGTGACGGTCGCCGCGGTGGACAACGTGTTCGATGCGGCGGACAAGACGGTGACGGTGACGGGCACGGTGACCGGCGGCAGCGCGCAGGACCCGTCGCCGGAGCGGCTGACCATCGAGGACGACGAGGCGTTGATGGTCTCGGTGACGGCGGCGGCGCCGACGGTGGCGGAAGGGAGCGCGGCGACCTTCCCGGTCACGGTGAGGGGGGGCACGAGCACGTCGCCGGTGGTGGTGACCTACCAGGTGGCGGGCACGGCGACGTCGGGGGTCGACTACACGTCGCCGGGCGAGACGCTCACGCTGGACGCGGGGGGCGGCAGCGGCGAGATCACCATCCAGACGCTGGACGAGATGGTTCTGGATCACGGCGAGACTCTCATCGTGAGCGTGACCGGGGCGAGCGCGTCGACGGGGGCGTTGGACGTGGTGTCGACGCCGGCGGAGACGACGATCGTCGACATGGGTAGGGTCAGCGTCTCGGTGACGGCGGACGGCGCGGTGACCGAGGGCACGTCGGCGACGTTCACGGTGGAGCTGTCGGGCGCGGTCGGCAGCGCGGTGAGGCTGGACTGGTCGACGTCGGACGGGACGGCGACGGCGGGCTTGGACTACACGGCGCAGCCGTCGGGGATGGTGACGTTCGCGGCCGGGTCGACGGCCGCGCAGACCATCTCGGTGGCGACGCTGCCGGACACGCTGGCGGAGAGCGAGGAGACGTTCACTCTGACGCTGAGCGGCTCGAACCTTCCGGCCGGGGTGTCGGTGGGGACGTCGACGGCGACGGGGACGATCACCGACGACGAGTCGCTGACGGTGTCGGTGGCGGCGAATGCGTCGACGGTGGTCGAAGGCGGCGCCGCGACGTTCACCGTGTCGGTGGCTGGGGGAGCGAGCACGGCGCCGGTGGCGGTGACCTACGGGGTGGGCGGCACCGCGACGTCGGGCGCCGACTACACGGCGCCGTCGGGGACGCTGACGCTGGGTGCGGGCGCGTCGAGGGGGACGATCACGATTCCGACGCTGACCGACATGGTGCTGGACCCCGGCGAGACGCTGACGGTGACGCTGAGTACGGCGAGCACGACGGTGGGGGCGGTGACGGCTGATTCGACCCCGGCGGAGACGACGATCGACGACACGGGGATGGTGACGGTGTCGGTGACGGCGGGCGACGCGGTGACGGAGGGTTCGTCAGCGACGTTCTCGGTGGCATTGTCGGGGTCGGTGTCGAGCCCGGTGACGGTCGGCTGGTCGACGTCGAATGGGACGGCGACGGCGGGGGTTGACTACACGGCGGTCTCTTCGGGGACGCTGAGGTTTCCGGCGAACTCGACGGCGTCGCAGACGCTGACGGTGGCGACGCTGCCGGACACGCTGGCGGAGAGCGAGGAGACGTTCACGGTGACGTTGAGCGGCTCGTCGCTGCCCGCCGGGGTGTCGGTGGGGACGTCGACGGCGACCGGGACGATCACCGACGACGAGTCGCTGACGGTGGCGGTGACGGCGGATGCGTCGACGGTGGTCGAAGGCGGCGCCGCGACGTTCACGGTGTCGGTGGCTGGGGGTTCGAGCACGGCGCCGGTGACGGTGACCTACACGGTGGGCGGGACGGCGAGCTCGGGCACCGACTACACGGCGCCGTCGGGGACGCTGACGCTGTCGTCGGGAGCTGCGAGCGGGACGATCACGATCGCGACGCTGAGTGACACCGTGCTCGAAGGCGGCGAGACGCTGGCGGTGATGCTGTCCGACGCGAGCACGTCGGCGGGGGAGGTGACGGCGAACGCGACGGCGGCGCAGATGACGATCGACGACACGGGGATGGTGACGGTGTCGGTGACGGCGGGCGACGCGGTGACGGAGGGTTCGTCAGCGACGTTCTCGGTGGCATTGTCGGGGTCGGTGTCGAGCCCGGTGACGGTCGGCTGGTCGACGTCGAATGGGACGGCGACGGCGGGGGTTGACTACACGGCGGTCTCTTCGGGGACGCTGAGGTTTCCGGCGAACTCGACGGCGTCGCAGACGCTGACGGTGGCGACGCTGCCGGACACGCTGGCGGAGAGCGAGGAGACGTTCACGGTGACGTTGAGCGGCTCGTCGCTGCCCGCCGGGGTGTCGGTGGGGACGTCGACGGCGACCGGGACGATCACCGACGACGAGTCGCTGACGGTGGCGGTGACGGCGGATGCGTCGACGGTGGTCGAAGGCGGCGCCGCGACGTTCACGGTGTCGGTGGCTGGGGGTTCGAGCACGGCGCCGGTGACGGTGACCTACACGGTGGGCGGGACGGCGAGCTCGGGCACCGACTACACGGCGCCGTCGAGGACGCTGACGCTGGGTACGGGCGCGTCGAGGGGGACGATCACGATTCCGACGCTGAGCGATTCGGTCCTGGACGCTGGCGAGACGTTGACGGTGACGCTGTCGGCCGCGAGTACGTCGTTGGGGACGGTGACGGCTGATTCGACCCCGGCGGAGACGACGATCGCCGACAGCGGGACGGTCACGGTGTCGGTGACGGCGGGTGACGCGGTAACGGAGGGTTCACCGGCGACGTTCACCGTGGCGTTGTCGGGCGCGGTGTCGAGTGCGGTGACGGTGGGCTGGTTGACGTCGGACGGGACGGCGACGGCGGGGGATGACTACACGGCGGTCTCTTCGGGGACGCTGACGTTTCCGGCGACCTCGACGGCGTCGCAGACGCTGACGGTGGCGACGCTGCCGGACACGCTGGCCGAGAGCGAGGAGACGTTCACTCTGACGCTGACCGGCTCGTCGCTTCCGGCCGGGGTGTCGGTGGGGACGTCGACGGCGACGGGGACGATCACCGACGACGAGTCGCTGACGGTGGCGGTGACGGCGGATGCGACGACGGTGGTCGAAGGCAATGACGCGACGTTCACGGTGTCGGTGACGGGGGGCACGAGCACGGCGCCGGTGCAGGTGACCTACACGGTGTCGGGGACGGCGAGCTCGGGCGCCGACTATACGGCGCCGTCGGGGACGCTGACGCTGGGTGCGGGTGCTTCGAGCGGGACGATCACGATCGCGACGCTGAGCGATACGGTGCTCGACCCCGGCGAGACGCTGGTAGTGGTGCTGAGCGGGGCGAGCACGTCGGCGGGGCAAGTGACGGCCGAGGAGACGCCGGCCCAGACGACGATAGCCGACTCGGGGACGGTGACGGTCTCGGTGGCGGCGGGCGACGCGGTAGGGGAGGGTGAGCCGGCGACGTTTACGGTGACGTTGTCGGGGTCGGTGTCGAGCCTGGTGACGGTGGGCTGGTCGACGTCGGACGGGACGGCGACGGCGGGGGATGACTACACCGCGGTGTCGTCGGGGACGGTGACGCTCCCGGCCGAGTCGACGGCCGCACAGACCCTCTCGGTGGCGACGCTGCCGGACGCGCTGGCCGAAGGCGACGAGACGTTGACGGTGACGCTGACGGCGCCGGACCTGCCGGACGGGGTGTCGCTGGGGACGGCGACCGCGACGGCGGCGATCACCGACGACGACGCGCTGAGGGTGTCGGTGACGGCGGACGTATCGACGGTGGTGGAGGGCGACGACGCGACGTTCACGGTGGCGGTCGCGGGGGGCACGAGCACGGCGCCGGTGACGGTGACCTACACGGTGGGGGGGACGGCGAGCTCGGGCGCCGACTACACGGCGCCGTCGGGGACGCTGACGCTCGATGCGGGCGCCGCGAGCGGGACGATCACGGTCTCTGTTCTGGCCGACTCGGTGCTCGACGCCGACGAGACGCTGGCGGTGACGCTGACGGGTGCGAGCACGACGGCGGGGGAGGTGACGGCAGATTCGTCGGCGGCGGAGACGACGATCTCGGACACGGGGACGGTGACTGTCTCTGTCGCCTCCGACGGCGCGGTGACCGAGGGCGAGCAGGCGACGTTCACCGTGGCGTTGTCGGGGGCGGTGCCGAGTGCGGTGGCGGTGGGCTGGTCGACGTCGGACGGGACGGCGACGGCGGGGGACGACTACCTCGCCGTGTCGTCGACGGTGCGGTTCGCGGCCGACTCGACCGCGTCGCAGACGCTGACGGTGTCAACGCTGACGGACATGCTGGCCGAGGCGGAAGAGACGTTCACGGTGACGCTGACCGGCTCGTCGCTTCCGGCCGGGGTGTCGCTGGGGACGGCCGAGGCGACGGCGACGATCACCGACGCCGAGGAGGCGGCGGCGGCGACGGGGGTGGCGTTGCGGGTGGCGCCGTCGACGGTGCCCGAGGGCGCCGGGGCGACCGAGGTGACGGTGACGGCGACGCTGAACGGGCCGGTGCGCTCCTCGGACACGGCGGTGACGGTGTCGGTGTTGGGGGACAGCGCGAGCACGGAAGACTTCGCCGCGGTGAGCGACTTCGCGCTGACGATACCCGCTAACGGCCAGGAGGGGACGGCGACGTTCACGTTGACGCCGGCCGACGACACCGAGGCGGAGGGGCCGGAGACGGTTTCGGTGACGGGGACCACCGACGTGCCGGGCCTGACGGTGACCGCGGCCGAGCTGACGATCGCGGACGACGATACGGCAGCGGACGGGGTAACGCTGTCGGTGGCGCCCTCGGCGGTGCCCGAGGACGCCGGGGCGACCGAGGTGACGGTGACGGCGACGCTGAACGGGGCGCCGCTGATCCAGGCGACGGTGGTGACGGTATCGGTGTCCGGGGACTCCGCGAGCGCGGATGACTTCGCTGCCGTGACTGACTTCACGGTAACGATACCGGCGAACGGCCAGGCGGGCACGGCGAGGTTCACGCTGACGCCGACGGACGACGCAGAGGAGGAAGGGCCGGAGACGGTTTCGGTGACGGGGACCACCGACGTACCGGGCCTGACGGTGACCGCGGCCGAGTTGACGATCGTCGACGACGAAGCGTCGGAGAGCGTCACGCCGAACGAGCCGCCCAAGTTCGAGCAGGAGCGCTATGCGTTCGATCTGCCGGAGAACCGGTCCGGTCAGGAGGCGCCGGTAGTGCTCGGCGCGGTGGGTGCACGCGATTCAGACGCCGACCGGCTTCGATACGCGCTGTTCGACGGCGACCGAGAGCGCTTCACCGTCTCGGGCGGGAGCGGGACGGTGAGCTACATCGGCGAGGGCGAGGACTTCGAGACGGACCCGTCGCAGTTCGAGCTGCAGGTAACGGCGACGGACGGCGAGTCCCAGACGAAGGCGGATGTGGTGGTCCGGGTGGTCGACATGCCGGAGCGGCCGAAGGCTTCGAACGACCGTGCGGAGACGCCGGAGGACACGCCGAAGGTGATCGACGTGCTGTCGAACGACCGGGACCCGGACGGCGATCGGCTGCGCGTCGCGTCGGTGACCGTCCCGGAACACGGGACGGCGACGGTGGTGTCGGGCGGCGTGCGCTATGCGCCGGAGTTGAACTGGTACGGCGAGGACCGTTTCAAATACACGGTGGCGGACTCGGGTGGTCTGACGTCGAAAGCGACGGTAAAGGTGACGGTGACGCCGGTCAACGACCCGCCGGAGGCGGTCGACGACGAGGCGGAGACGCTCGAGGACGTGCCGATGGTGGTCGACGTGCTGGCCAACGACACCGACGTCGACGGCGACCCGCTGGAGGTGGTGGCGGTCGGCTCGGCGGGCTACGGGACGACCGCGATAGCGGACGGCGGGGTGCGCTATGCGTCCGAGCTGAACTGGTACGGGACGGACCGCTTCACCTACACGATCGCCGACCCGGAGGGTCTGACGTCGACGGCGACGGTGACGATGACGGTGCTTCCGGTCAACGACGCGCCGGAGGCGGTGGGTGTCATTCCGGACCAGGTGATCGAGGAGGGGGGCGAGCCGGTGACGGTGGACATTACGCCGTATTTCACCGACGTGGACGGGGACGTGTTGACCTACGAGGCAGTGTCGTCGGACGAGACGGCCGTGACGGTGTCGGTGTCGGTGGCGACGCTCACGCTGTCGGCGATGGTCGCGGGCACGGCGACGGTGACGGTAACCGCCTCGGACGTGGAGGGGCTGACGGCGACGCAGACCTTCGGGGTGAGGGTGGGCGACCGGCTGGTGCGGGGCGTGCTGACCGACACGCTGGCGGCGCTGGGCCGGGGGCATCTGTCGAGCGCGCGGATGACGATCGGACGGCGCCTGGAGACGGGCGGCGGCGGGATGACACGGCTGATGGTGGCGGGTCAGTACCTGTCGCTGGATGCGTGGGACCGGATGGGGGCCGGGGGCCTGGAGCAGACGCACGAGCTGTTGTTCCGGGCGGCGACGCTGCAGCAGCGGCGCTCGGCCACGGACCTGGTGGGCACGTCGGCCGACCCGCGGCTGCTGCGGCCGGGGGCCATGAGCCTGATGGGCGGCGGGCTCACCGGACCCGGCGGCGGGTCGGACCGGCTGCTGCAGGGGACCGACGTGCTGCTGTCGTTCGGGGGCGATGACGCGCCGGCAGGCGTCGGCGGCATGGGCGGACGGTGGACGGTATGGGGGCAGGGCGACCTGCAGTCGTTCCGGGGTGCGCCGGCCGAGACGTCGGGCTACGACGGCGACCTGCGCACGGGGTATCTGGGCGTGGACGCGCGGCTGGGCGAGCGGTGGCTGGCCGGTGTCGCGGTGGCGCGCAGTGGCGGCGCGGGCAACTGGCAGGTGGGCGCCTCGAGCGGCCGGCTGGCCACGGAGCTGACGGTGCTGCATCCGTACGTGCGCTGGGGCGACCGGGAGACGGCGGTGTGGGCCCTGGCCGGCGTCGGCCGGGGGACGGCCGAGAACGTGCGCGCGCTGAACGGCAGGCGGGGAGCGAGCGCGCTCGGCCTCGGCCTGGGGCTGGTGGAAGGCCGGCGGCGTCTGGCGACGACCGGCGGGGGTCTGGAGGTGGACCTGCGCGGCGAGGCGTCGTGGGCGCGCCTGCGCACCGGCGAGGGGGAGGAGACCATCGACGGGTTGGAAGCGGGCGTGCGGCGGCTGCGGACCGGCGTGGAGGTGACGCTGCCGCTGGGCGGTCCCGGGGGCCTGATGGTGGCGCCGTTCGGGGAGGTCAGTACGCGGCACGACGGCGGCGCGGGTCAGACCGGGGTGGGGCTGGAGTTCGCGGGCGGGATGCGGCTGACCGGGGGCCGCTTGCGCCTCGAGGCGCAGGGGCGGATGCTGGCCCTGCATACGGCGACCGACTACGAGGAACGGGGCGTGAGCGTCACGGCCACGGTCGGAGGAGGCCAGCACGAGCCGGGCCTGACCGCCTCGTTGCGGCCGCGCTGGGGCGCGCAGGGCGTCGGCGCCGACTCCCTCTGGCAGGATCAGCTCCAGACATATACACAAGGGGCGGGCCGCAACGACGGGGGCGTCGACGCGCGGGTCGGCTACGGTCTGCGCATGTCCGGCGGGCGGCTGCTGACGCCGTTCGGGGGCTACGGGCAGATGGGCAGCGGCCGGCGCGTGCAGGTGGGCGCAAACCTGGGGATGGCCGGGCTGTTCGGCGGCGACCTCTCCAGTCCGGTGCAGATCGAGTTCCTCGGCGAACGCTACGGCCGGCCGGGCAGTGCACCCGACCACCGCGTCACGCTGTTCGGGATCGTGAACTTCGGCGCGGGGCCGCGCGCGCCGTGCAACCCGGCGGAAGGGGCGTGCGCCGGCGTCGCGTCCGGCCGGCGCGGCGCGCCGCACCCGCCTCGATGAACCCGGTCGATTGGACCGGGCGGCCGCGCGGGTGCCGCCCGTTGCCGATGCAGTGATGCCGGTCCAGACCGCGACGGTGGCCGTCGTACCGTTCGTCAACGTCTCGGGCGCGCCGGCCGACGAGTGGGTCGGCGCCGGTATGGCGGAGACGCTCGCCATGGCATTCCAGCGACTGGACGGAGTTTCGATCATCGGACTGGGCAGGCTGGCCGACGGGGCGCGTGCGCCGGGTTCCGGGATGTCGGCGACCGGAGTCGCAGTCCCGGAGCGAGCGTTGCGCGAAGTGGTCCGGAAACACGGCGTGTCCTGGCTGGTGAGCGGCGAGTACCGGCGCGCGGGTGACGATGTGTGGGTCACGGCGTACCTGGTGGACACCGGAACCGGAGCGCGCGCCGCCGATGTCGCGGTCAACGGCGCCGGCGGAGATCTGTTCGCCCTTCAGGACCGCCTCGGGGCGGCGCTGACCGATGCTCTGGTCTCGTCGTTGGCAGGCTCTTGAGGCGTCGTTGATGCCGCAGGCGAAGGCGCCGGTTTCGCCGTGTCCGCTTCGGCCTGCGGAACATCGCTGGCTGCTTGCCCTCGACCGCTCCACGGCGTCCGAGCAGGCGGACGTCTGCGGAGCATGCGGCATGGTGCGGCTGACGTCGTTCCGAACCGGTCAGCCGCGCTACGAGGTGGTGGTCGGGCGCCGTGCCGTGCCGGAAAGTCACCGTGAGCGGGACTGGCGTCTCCAGGAAGGCAGGGCGCCGGAGGGTGCTCGCCGGGTGGAGTCCCCGGCTTGACCCCGGCGCGGGCGGTCGGATCTTCGCTGTCTATGCCGCCGAGTGGTGGCGGCGGCACTACGATGGCGGTCCCTGGGCATGGCAGCCGCTGCTCGACTCTATCCGCTGCGAGGCGCCGTTTCCGGAACTCTACGAGCCACTGCGGAACGCTTGGCGCTGGTGGCGTGTCAGGCCCGTCGTCCTTGGTGCGAGCGTCCGTTAGCTAGGCACCTGCGCCTGTCAGGGTGGGCTTCCGCTCCACTTCGTATCGAGCCCGCACTCGAACGTACGCCGTTTTCTGCGGGCGCTGCTGCGGGAGTACCGCCTCTTCCGCCGAGTGGTCGATGATGGCTACACGCTCGCGGAACCGCTCCGCTCGCATCTGTGGTACCGAGCCCGGCATCCCGCGGTAAGCGGTGCAGGATCAATAACTTACGGCGCGCGCCGTAGAAGCGGGGAACCGGCGTCCGCAAGCGGATAGGTACGCACTCGAAAGTAGGCCCCGCACGTGCGGGGATCTGATCCACCGGTCATGCCTGAGCGCGCGGCGAGAAGCGCGTCACGCGCCCCGCGAGCGCGGGGACGGACACGACGAACTCACGTCGAGGCGTCGGCGCCCGCATCATCTCCCACCACGCGTCAGACGCTGGTAGCATCGGAACCGAACAGCGTTTCAGCCCCGGTGGATCGAGACGCCGCGTGCGCGAACTCGGAATCGGGGCAGAACCACCAGGAAGGGTTCTGGACAGAGCCAGGGGGAAGCGGGAACCGATGACCAAGGAGACGACCGCCAGCCAGCGCGCTGCGGTCGAGGGGGTGCCGGGTTTGAAGGGCAGGACGACAATCCCGGCACAGGTCAGAGCGCTGTCGAGCGAATGGCCCACGCCGGAGAAGGCGTGGCTCGAGGCGTTCGTCGAAGCGATCCGGCGCGACTACGCGCACGTGGTGCGCAGAGCGCTGCTCTTCGGATCGAAGGCGCGGGGCGACTGGCATGCCGAGAGCGACATCGACATCCTCGTCATCATCAGCGACGAGGCCAAAGCAAGCGGGGAGGCCATTGAGGCCCTGAGCGACGAGCTACCCGGCGCGCCCGAGTCGCTGCCGGTGGTGCTGACCCATACCGAGAGCGAGTGGACCGAGCTCGGTGAGTGGAAAGCCGACTTTCACCAGGTGGTCGAACGCGAAGGAGTGAGCGTCCTGTGAAGAAAAAGGAGGCAACAGGATACTGGCGACAGGCGTGCGAGGCGCTCGACACGACGCAGATGGCACTGCTGCGCGAAAACCACAACAACGCGCTGACGATGGTCTACCAGGCCATGGAACACGCCGCGAAGGCGCTGCTCGCAGCCAACGACGTGGAGACGGGGTCGCACCACGCCGTGCACGTACAGGTGAGCCTGCATCTGGTAAAGAGCGGCAAAGCCGGGCAAGAATACAGCTCGGAGCTGCGACGCGCCTACCGGGACCGGGCAAAGGCGACCTACAGCTCCAGCTACCGGACGCAGCCCACTGAGGCCGAGAGCGCAACCGACCGCGCGCACGACTACCTGACGAAGGCGCGGACCCAGTTGCAGGCCTGGGGCCTGACGGACGACGACCTGGCGCCGGTGCCGCCGGGGCCGGGAAGAAGAAAGCCCGTCGAGCCGGGCGGGGACCCGAAAATCGCGCCGCCGGGCGGCGGCAAGACCGCGGGACAAGTCCTCGAGCAACACAGAACGCAACCGCAGAAAAAGCGGACGCGCGAGTAACGCGCCGGAAAAGGCGCGCCCCGCCGAGGCGGGGATCGGCCCACACAGATCGTGGACGCCCTTCGTAGGAGCCGATCCCCGCGCGCGCGGGGATCGACGTCAACCTCGCCGAACACGGCGAAATCGCCGACCGCAAGCCAAAGGTCTACGCGGCGATCGACGCCGCCGGGATCGTGCACAGCAAGGCCATGAAGAGCTACCTCATTGTGGATGGCCGTGCGATTCCTCGAACTCCGGCAGGTGCTGACGCCGACGGGGTCGCGCTACCTGCATTGCGACCCGACGGCGTACGCGTGTCTGAGGCTGTTGTTGGATGCGGTCCTAGAAACTGCCGCCTGTCGCAACGAACTCGTCTCGTGCTACAGCGGCCCGGCGAACACGAGCGGGTACTTCGCGCGCAAGCACGACACGATCCTGTTCTACGCGCAGCCAGGCACGTTCGTGCGTCCGGTGGGACCCGCCGCGCGTAGCGTGCGCGAGGGGACCGGGCAGGGCGCACGAGCTGCTGAGCCGGGGGCTCAAGCGCGCGAAACTCAGCGAGAAGGAGTGGCAGCGGCGGCTGCGCAAAGCCGCAGACGCCCGGAGGGACCAGACGGTGCCGCCGAAAACAATATCGCGCGGCGCAACACCGAATCGGCCGGCGCGAGAACGTGCTCGTCGCGGAGCCAGGCGCGCGCCCGCGCCAGCAGCGAGGCGGCCCGCTCGAGCCGCAACGCCTCGTCCTCGAGGAACCGCGCCAGCCGTTCTCCGACGGCGGCATCGAAAGCGCCCAGACGCAGGTACTCGCCGATGCGCTGCTGATGTTCGGAGACCGTCTGCTGCCGGCCGGCGTAGGCGTGGATTGTCTCGGCGTCGGCTCCCAGTTGCAGGACGGCGAACCGCAGGATCTCGCCGTCGATCTCCAGGAGCGCCTGTTGGGGAAATCTGCCGAGCACACGCACGAAGGCGACCTGGTACGCGAAGATCACACGGCGTCGGTCGAGCGACGGAGCGAGAACAAGGGGCATCTCGACGGCGGCGCTATCCTGGCCATCGTCCTCGGCAGCAGCGCGACTCTGGCGATCGCCAAGGGGATCAAGGCCTTCCTGAGTCGAAACCCGAGAGCCACGCTGCGGTTCACCCGGCCCGACGGCACGACGGTGGAAGTCGACAATCTGGCGGGTCGGCGGCCGCAAGCGGGTCGCCCAGAAGAACGCCGGTGACGACGCGAGTCGGCGCCCACGGGGCGCTGGTGTGTCGGAGCAGCCTGGGCGAGCTGATGCACCAACCCGTCGAGCTCGCGGCGCACGTGCTCGAGCTGGCGGTTGACCAGGGCGAGGCGTTCGGCGACGAGCCGTACATGCGTGACGGCGGCTTCGGCCGCGCCCGGCGTCAGCTTGATGGCCGGGGCCCGCAGCCGAGCGCGCAGCGTCGCGGTATCGATCCGGCGGATGCGGTGCTGTTTCAACACCCTGGTCAGCGTTACCTCGCGAACCCGTTGCCCCGCGCGCGGCGTCGGAAGGCTCTGCCACAGGTCGAGCGCCCACGGCGCCGCGACGTCGTCGTCAACCGCGTCGAGGAACTGCGGGTAGTAGCGCCAGAGCTGGTCCCGCATTCGGTTGGCCAGGCGAACGCGTTCCCGCGTCAGTTCCTCGCTCAGACGCGACCACTCGCGCAGCTCGACGATTGCCGGGTCGGTCGGCTCCAGCCGCCGCAAACAGTGCGGGTCGGTACGCAGCGCCGAGGCGAGCACGCGCGCGTCCCGCCGGTCGTCCTTCGCGCCCGCCGGCGAGAGGCGGTCGCGGAAACGGTCGAGCTGTTTCGGGTTGATCGAGTGGACGGCGAAGCCGCGCTGGTAGGCGATGACGGTGAGGAACAGGTGGCCGTCGGCCCGCCGCGGTTTGTGGTGGTAGTGGTGGTAGATGGGACGCAAGCCGAGCTCGGATTTGAGCGAGCGGAAGACGGCTTCGACGTCGGTGAGCGTGGTGTAGGTGCGCCACAAGGCGTCTTCGTCCCAGTCGGTCTCGCTGCTGCGCAGGCAGTAGACACCTGGATGGGTGGCCATCGAGCCGTCCTGCGGGGCGGCGGGTCCAGGTGACGGCGACGGCCTTCTCGCCGGCCTCGTCGGGGGCGACGGCGATCTGGTAGTGCGCGGCGCCGCGGGAATGTTGTGCCTTCAAGCGCCCGATACGCTGCCAGACCTGGGCGAGGCGCTTGTGGGCGCAGGGGCGCGCCAGTCCGTCGTTGAACTGGGTGAGTGCGGCCTCGAAGCGGGTGGCGGAGCGCTCGACGATGCCCCGTTCCTTCTCTGCTCGCTCCTCGGAGTAGCAGTACAGGCGCACCTCGTCGGGGTCGGTGGAGACGACCTTGTGCAGATGCACGGTCTGCTTCGACTGCGTGCGGACCGACACGGCGGCATCGGCATCGAATTGCCGGTGGCGTTCCCGGCTGACGACAAGATAGCGGTAGCCGTGGACCCGCAGCCACGTGATGCAGGCGTCGGTGGCGACGCCCGCGGTCCATCACCACCAGGGCGCCAACCGGCGCCCGCAGCGCCGCGAGCATGCCGGCCAGCGTCCGGTGCTCGCGGATGTTGCCGGCGAACAGGTGCGAGCGGGGCACGAAGCCGCCTGGCGTCGAGCATCAGGCCCAGAGTCAGCAGCGGACAGTCGCTGCGCTTCTCCTTCGAGTACCCGCGCTTGGCCTACGGCTGCGTGCCCGCCTCGCCTTCGAAATAGGTGTTGGTCAGGTCGTAGAGGATCACCGTCGGTTGCAGGTCGACCAGCCCCATCGCCCGCTTGAACAGGTGCGCTTCGATCGCCTCGCGATGCTTTCAGCAGCGCGTCCGAGGCGCGGTAGATCTGCATCGGGCTGCCGGTCTCGAAGTCGACGCCGAGCAACTTCCCAAGGCCGCTACGTTCTTGCAGCCAGCGGTGCGTCGCGCGCTCCGCCGCCGGCTGGGCCAGACACCCGACGATGGCGCCGACCGCCGCGGTGCGCAACGCGCCGTTGACACCCAACTCGGCCAGCCAGGGCCGGCCGGCCCAATTTCTCCAGCGCCCACAGGCCGACCTGCTCGACGCCGATGCTGCGGGGGCGGATCAGGCGCAGCGAGTCGACGTCGACCGGCTGCACGTCTGGTAGAGGTCCACCGCGTGCTGCCCGGGGCGAACCGCGTTCCGGGCAGGAGACCAAGCCGGGGTCGGCGTTGGCGCGCAGCTCAACTTGGTTGTGGTTGCCCGGATAGCGGCTCGAGACGTTGGCGCTGGCCGTGCCCGTGCGTGGCGGGAAGGGAGCGACGATGCCGGACGCGGACGCGAGGCGGGTGGTCCGGTATCGGTTAACCGCCTTCGGGTCGTTGGTGACACGGTGGTGACACGTCCCCGCTTCCTTCGAATCTCGATCTCTGTAAGTTATTTATTCTATTGGAGCCGGCGAGCGGACTCGAACCGCTGACCTGCTGATTACGAAGCCCGGGGTCGGCAAGGCGCTGCTCACGTTGGATCTGGCTGCGCGTGTTTCGCAGGGCCGGACGATGCCCGACGGCCGATCGGGACTGAAGGCGCCGGCCGGCGTCGTGCTGGTGACCGGGGACGACGTGAGCCGCACCGTGAGGCCGCGTCTTGACGTCATGGGAGCAGACGTGACGCGAATCGACCATCTGCCTCGCGATGGCCATCGCCTGCCGACCGACGCGGATCTCGCATCCGTACATGTGACCATTCGCGGAGCCGAGGCGAGGTTCGTCGTGGTCGCCCCGCTACTGTCCTGTCCTGTCTTCGGCGGCCGCGTACACGGATCAGGAACTTCGGAACGCCTTGGCGAAGCTGACAAGACTTGCCGCTCGCACGCGGACGGCGATCCTGGTTACCCGCGACCTCGACGATGGCGAGGCGGGCAATGCGAGAGATCGGGGCGCCGGCCTCGGGAACGTCAGCGGAGTGTGGACCAGTCTGATCGCTGGACCGGATCCCGACGACGCGCAGCAGTCCGTCCTGCGGCGGATCGCATCGGATCCGTCAACGGAGGGCGTCGAGTCCCTGCAGTTCGCAATGGTCGTCACCGACGCCGGCGTGCCCTCGATCGCCTGGAGCACGCCGCCTCATACACCCGCGCCGTCACGCAATTTGGCCCGGAGCCGGAGGCGGGGCCGGTCCGCCCTGGACGCGGCAGCCGACTTCTTGCGAAAGAAGCTGGCTGACGGACCGGTGCCTATGTCCGTCGATCCGCCCGTGCTAACTTCAGCCGGAGTGCCGATGCGTGGACCACTTCCCGGCATCGACCGGTTTGCGCGAGCCCGGCTCGGCCACGCACCGACGCCGGTCGATCCGGCGCCCGGACTCGGCGCGGCGCTCGGCGTCGAGCTCTGGATCAAGCGCGACGACTGCACGGGGCTGGCCTTCGGCGGGAACAAGGGCATTCACATACCTGAGTGACTTGGTGTGTCAGAGGAGGAGCGGAGACTGAAGGAACTGAGCGAGCAGTGCAAGAAGTGCCAAGTGCACTGGGAGAAGATGCGATGAAGACGCAACGGATGAGAACGATGATGCTCGCGGGCAGCGTGGCGGTGGGGCTGGCGGCGCCGGCGGCGGCACAACACGAGCCGAACGTGACGTTCGAGATCGGGCATGGCCGCTACCACGGCGACCTGGCCATGGAGGGCGACACAGGCTGGACGTCGGCAAACAACGTCGTGGTGGGCGTGCCAATCACAGGCCGGCTCAAGTCGTACCTGGGCGGGAGCTTCTACGACTTCGCTGGGGCGTCGGTCATCGACATTGCCGGGGGCGTATCGGTTCGCCTGGTCGACCATTATTGGTTCCGCCCGGAGCTGAGAGCCGGGTTCCGCCACGAGTTCTTCGACCCGATGGAGCTGATGGAACGCATCCGGCTGGGGGCGGTGCGGGATCCGCGGACGTTCGGCACGTTGGGTGTCGGCGTCCAGTACGGCAGGGCGACGGTGGGCTTCCGCGCATCGGTTGACAAGGGCTGGTCCGGCGGGCATTCGATGACCTTCACGAGCTTCGGGCTGTACTACGGATTCTGAGGAGGGGCGCGGACACCGGCGCTCGGACCCGGACGGCCGCGAACGGTGGCGGTGCGAACACTGCACCGTGGAACACGACCGCGACGTGCGCCAGCTCGACTTCCACTTCGGCGAGGCGCAGGCGCGCGGCGCCGACACCGTGCTGGTGACCGGGGCGGTGCAGTCGAACCTCGTGCGCCTCGCGGCGGCCGGGGCGCGCCGGCTCGGCATGGAGGCGCACGTCCAGCTCGAAGAGCGCGTCGAGGACGCCGGCTCCCTCTACCGTGCTTCGGGCAACCTGCTGCTCGACCGGCTGCTCGGCGCGACGCTGCATGCGTTCCCCGTGGGCGAGGACGAGGCGGCGGCCGACGCGGCGCTGGAGCGGCGCGCCCGGGCGCTGGCCGACGAGGGCCGCCGGCCATACGTCATTCACTCCGCCCCCGGGCATCCGCCGCTCGGCGGACTCGGCTACGTCCTGGCGATCGTGCCGCCCTTTGGGTCGGGTCGTCGTTCCCCCTGCGCGCCGCTCGCGACGTGCCTTGTCGGCCTCGATCGTTCTGATGCCCCCGTGGCTCTTTCCCGGGGCAGGTCTATGGTCCGCCTGGCGGCCGCCGCGATGCATGACCGCTGCGTCTGCGTCACCGCGATCGCGACGCGCCTCGCCGTCGACTACCATACGGTCGACAAGGCGCTGCGCTGGTTCTGGTCTCGGTGGCGGCGGGTGGTGCTCTCGACCGCAACGCGTTGTGCTGATCGTGGACCGGGCCCCGGCTGTTCGTCTCTCGCTGCCCGGTCGTCGTTGGAGCCTCGGCCGGGTCTGGCCCCGTCGGCCGTTTTTCGCTCGCTAGTGGTGGACGCGTGCGCAAAGGCTTCGCACCGTTTCCCAGGTTCCGGTAGAGGCTGAGCTTTTCCGGCACCTCGATATTCCGATGTACCAATCGATCGCGCCCCGGGCTGCGGCGATGCGCGACCGCGGCGATCGCGTCAGCGCGATTGCGAGGTATCTCCGCGTCGACCACCACACGGTCGCCAAGGCTTTGTCCTGGTTCTGGTCACAGTGACCCTCGGTTGGCTGGTTGTTGACGCTCTCCAGGACGAGGTCAGAGGATGTCGCGCCTTCTGGACTGACCTTCCAGATCCGTCAAACCGGCCTTGGGGGTCTTCTTCCCCGTAGCGGCAGTCGTGCTGGTCGACCCGCGTGGGCCCAAGTGGTCGGCCTGTTTTGCGGCGCCTCCCGACGGCTGCTCCGTAGTGTCCCTCCTCATCCACGAGGACTGCCTGTGAGACGCGCGCCGGGTGCTTGCCTTCGCGGCGCTCGCCAACCTCCTTGTGCGCGTGACTGGGAGCGACGGCGCCGCGGCGGCGGCGCTCAAGGGTGCCGTCTCGCTAGCCCTGCCCGTGCCCCGGATGTCCGGGGCTGGACTGTAGTGAGCAGGAGGTCATCCGAACTCGTCCCGCAGTTCGAAGGCGAAGGCCATGGCAACCAGTTGAGTGTAGCCGTGCCACATCAACTGTGCGCCGGGCGGGTCGCGTTGGCGTCCGAGCCACCCGCCGAGGCGCCCGACCAGACCGACAGCGTCGCCGAGGCGCGCCGGCGGCGGCAGCTTGCGTGAGCGGGCGAAGGTGGCGAGCACGCGCAACTCGCCATCGGAGAACAGCAGGTCGCCCGGCAGGTCGGGCACTTCGCGCCCGAGTTGGACCATCAACTGGATGCGCCACCCGATGACCATCTTGATGGCCATGGCGCGTTCGAGCCGCTCGGCCGTGTGGTGCTGCAACTCCTCGACCTTGCAGCCGGACTTGAGCACGCGGAAGTATTCTTCGATGCGCCAGCGCCGGACGTACCATTGCAGGATGCGCGTGGCGTCGTCGGCGCTGCTCACACGCAAAGTGGTCAGCAGGAACCACTCCAGCGGCTCGGCCGCGGGCGGCGGTTGTTCCTCGCGCACGTGGACGACCCACAGTGCGACCGGCTCGTCGCCGGGGCAGGGCAGCGGCACCTGCTGGTAGCGCAGCGTCACGTCGGCGACCCGCTCCGCCCGGCGGTCCTTGCGGGCCTGTTTGCTGGCCTTCACGCGCGCGCTCAGCCGCTGCACCTCGACCTTGGCGGCGCCTCGGGCCGGCGCGTTGCGCACCGTATCGAACAGACGGCGTGAGACCGTCTGCCCGGCGGGCGTCTTTTCCCTGCCGAGGACGCGGTCGGCCTTGGCGCGGACCAGCAGGTCGACCTGCGGGGCAGCCGCGCGGTGTTCGACGAACAGGTCGAGGAAATCGGCCTCGCGGTCCATCACGCACACCACGCGGGTCTGGGACAATTGCTCGGCTGCCTGCGCGCAGTCGCGCAGCCCCTCGATCCAACGGAACGACTTGCGCTTCTCGCGCGGCTTTGGGGTCGGCTCGCCTTCCGCCTCGGAGTTGGGGGACGCGGGCGCGTCGAAGGCGGCCCGCAGCACACCCAACGCCACCCCGTCGGGATTGACGGCCAAGGTCGTGTGCAACTCCAGGCCGCGCGCCACCGCCCCGGTCTGGTTCGAGCCGATGGCCCCCAGCCCTTGCGTCTGCCCGCGCCGGGTGAAGTTCAACCGGGTGCCGTCCTGGATGCACAGCACCGTGTCGTGCGCCTGCATCCGGCGCAGCGTCTGCTCGCGATGCGGCGCGAGGATGTTGTCGACCGTCACCGCACTGTCGGCGGGCTGGTCGATCAGCCGGTAATGGCCCTTGACCATCGCGCGGGCGCCGTGGGCGGCGCCGGTGATGGCGCGCATCGGAGACTCTGCCATTTGCTGCGCGCTCTGTACCAGCCGCGCGCTCAGACGCGCGTCGCCCAAACGCGCCCCGCCGAACTCGTGGTCCGCCCAGACCGCGGCGTCGAGACCGTCGCCAACCGCCAGCGGCGCCACGACCGGTGCAGGCACCGCGAGGCGGGTGCGCCACGCCGGCTCCAAGGCATACATATACACCGCCTTGCGCGTTTCCGGCGCCGCGTGCCGGCGGTCCTGGCGACCGCGACCGCAGGTCTCACCCACCCGAACCCAGTTGGCCGCGCGCACGCTCGCCCCCGTCTGTTCGGTCTCGTCGACGAACGTCTCCAGCAGCCAGGGGCGATAGCCATACAGACCCTCGCAGTCGTCGCCGACTGCCCGGACGACCCGGCCCAGCACGTGCGAGGCCAGGTTGCGACACACAATGCCGGGGCGCACCAGCAGCCGGCACAGTCCCAACACCCGGTGCAGGTGCGCGCGCCGGCCCGTGTCGTCCCACCCGACCCAGGCGTCGCGGGACCGCAGCCGCCGCGCACTCGCCGCGAACCCGACGCCGCCCAGCCAACCATGCGCCGAACCCACCAGATACCGCAGTTGCGGGCCGACGAACGGACCGGCGCCGCGCGGGTGCTCGTACGCCATCAGCGTGTTCCAGACTTGGCGCTGCGCGTCGGTCTCAACCAGCGCCAGGGTCAGACCCACAACCTTGCCGACCGTGCCCGGCACGTCCACCGCCGGCGCCATCGGGTGCGGAAGCACCCGCGCCCGGCCCCCAACGCCGCGAGCCGCCTGACTCGCAGGCAGCGAGACGTGGCCGGCCGCCTGCAGGTCGGACAACGCCCGGCAACAGCTCGCGCGCTGCCACCGGCCCCGCCCGTCGCGGAAATCGAACGCTTCACAGACGCGATCGGCGACCTGACCGAGGCTGCCGACACCCTGCGAAACCGCCTCGTCCAGCACGTCACGCAGGCGGGCGAGGTTGTCCCGTAGAATACGTGAGACCTGATTCTGAATCTCCATGCCGGCCACCGTAGCGAAGTGGCTGCATGAAGTCCAGCGAAAAATTATGGGGCACGGGCAGCGCTAGCCGGGCGCGCGGCTGTTGAGGCGCCGTCGGCGACGGGGCGTCCCACATTCGCGGCGCGGTACGGAGCGACGCTTCCGACTTGAGCCGATCTACGTGGATTGGCCGCCGCGCCGGGCCGCGTCCAAGAGCACTTGCCGCGCCCATTCGTTGAGTGACGCGCCGCTGGTCTTCGCGGCCGTCCTTAGCAGCCCGTGGAAGAAGTCTGTTCGCTGAGTTCCGCTGTTCAGGCAGCTTGGCGATGAGCGATTGAGCCAGCGAGCGTCGCCGGTGTCCATTTGGACCCCCAGGCGCGCGTCAGACACCCCCAGCGGTCGATCAAACGCCCGATCAGGCGGCAAATCGCCGAAACAGCCCGCCCCTGTAGGCTCCGGGGCGTACCGATGCCGGTCTGGCTGCGCAGGAGCAGCCCGATGTTGCAGGCGGCCGCCTGAAGCAGCACGCGCTTGCGGACATTCTCGTGACCGCGCACCCACACCCGGCGCATACCGCCCGTCTCATACATGTGCGCGAAAGTACGCTCCACCACCTCGCCCCGGCAGCGTTGCAGGCGTCGACCCCGCCGCCCGCGGACACGCCGCCGGTTCGCATACAACGCCTTCTGCGCAGCACGCTTCTCCGGCGGCGTCTCTCCAGTCTTCTTGTCCTGCCAGCAGCGCCGGCCGCGCTCCGGCTCCGATACGTGACTCCGAACCCCTACCGCGCCGAGCGCCACCAGCGTCTCGTCGCTGTGGTAGCCCTTGTCGGCGACCACCTCTTCGACCCCCGGACCGTCCGGCTGCACCAACTCCACCTGCTCGGCCGCCATGATCAGCGTCGCCGGCAGCGTCGCCGTATCGCCGTCCGATGCATCCTGCACCGTCACCGAGACGATGGCGCCCGTGTCCATGTCGACCCCGTGCTCGGCCTTGTGGGCCATGTGCGTCCGACCGTCCTTCATCTTCGCGACCTTCGCGTCCGGGTCCTGCGGCGATTTCCACTCCTTGTTCGACGTCTTCTTGTTCTTCCGCGACCGGTCGAACCGAGCCAGATCCGCCCGCGTCGGTGTCTCCACACCCGACGCTTCCGCCAACCGCCGAATGAACGGCTTCGTGGGATTCGCCCGTGTCCCGCCGCTCAATGCTCCGCATCGCCGCGTTCGCTTCCAGCGTCGTCGCATCGATGCCGACCGTCTTCCCCCGAACCAGACCCGCAGCAGACAGCCGCTCCAGAATCCACGTGAATACCGCCTCGTGAGTCTCTACGTCGATCCGCCGCCGGGTGCGCGACAGCGTCGAGTGATCCGGCGCCGCCTCGGTCAGCTCCAGGTCCAGAAACGACCGCAGACTCAGCGAATCCGCCACCCGCCACGCAATCCCGCGCTCCGACGACAGACCCTCGAAATAGCCGATGAACAGCATCCGGAAATACCGACCCGGACGCAGACTCGGCCGTCCCAGCCGGTCCGCGTAGAAGGCCGCGCACAACTCCTCGACGAACGCATCGAATCCGGAATCCGCCAGGACCCGGTTCAGCCGCTCGAAGTAAGGATGCCCATCGTTCGTCGGAAGGTCCGCCGTGTCCACCCACATCGGCGACGCCTGGCGCGCCGCCGGTCTCTTGCCCATCGCCATGCCGTTCAGTGTACGAAACTCGACCGCGCCGGGGCCAGGCCGGATCCGCGACTTTCGCCACAGGCTGTTAGGGTGTTGGCGTCGCCGGGCCCGAGCGGGATGCGGATCGTCTTGCCTCTTTCCTGCGCCGGGTCCCCCGCCCGTGCGGCGGCGATGTTCGAGTTGGTCTTGAGCATCTCCCGGAGCGTGCGCCCGTTCCAGAGCTCGTCCATCGGCTCGCGCACCCACTCAATCAGCCTGTCCGCGAAGCTTGGGATCTCCACGTCCGCCCCCCGCGGGTCGGGGCGGACGGTTCCCCCCACAGGTAGGGGTATCCCGGGCGGACCCGGGTGGTAGCGCTCTTCCATGGCGCCGCCAACCCACTTGACGCGGATCCGCCTATGCGCATTTGCCGCCGCTACCTGCCGAGATCCCGCCGCGTCGTGCTCCCGGCCACGATCGCGGCGGTTTCCGGCCTCAAGGGAAGGCTGCCCGCCGCTGAGCCGTCGGGAGAAGAATCCCACCAGCACAGTCAGGTCGCGTCGTCGGGCCATCGGTCCGGTCCGCGTTCCCAGTGGGCAGCAAATGAAAGGGCCGGGACTGTGTCGAGTCCCGGCCGTGAGATCCCGTCAGGAGACCTGTGCCCGTTCTCAGCGACGGGGAGCGGTGACTGGCCCCAGCGCGGAGTTCTTCTCCGATCCGTAGTACGCCGCCAAGCCATTCTTCCTGATTTCATATAGGTCCGACTGCACGGACTCGGCAACCCGTCGCAGTCGAGCCGGCGTGGTTTCTGCGTTCCGGAGCTCTTCCAGCTCCTGAGCCGCCCCCTCGGTGCCCGTCAGTGCTAGGCCCAAAACAGCCGAAACGCTCAGCTGCACGCGCAACCGTTCTTCATCATCGCGGTCCCCCACCCACGGAATCTCGCGACTGATCCAGACTTTTGGATGCACCGAACGGCGCAGGTAGTCCAGAGCCGTCTCCCGGCTGTAGTCGCCGCTGCTCTCGTGGACGTAGTAACCCAATGCCGTGATGCCACTCATGCGTCCTCGATAGATGGCAGTCGACCATTCAGGGGTCCCTCGCACGAAGTCAATCAGTGGATCGACCACTGCGTCATTGCCGCTCAACCCCAGCACCATCGTGACGTTCGGCCAGTACGGCGCATCTTCGGTGTTGTCGAGCATGGCGAGCAGGGGCTCTAGATGCTTGGGTGTCGCATATTCCTTCGCCGCATCGTAGGGAAGTCCCTCGATGTAGGCCCTCCGGACGAAGTCCTCGACACCCGTCGGGCCGCTAGCTGTTTGAGCCGCGCTGCACAGGGGCAACGCGCCGAGAAGCGCCACGATCAAGAACATGCTTTTTCTCATGTCGGCTTCTCCATTCTGCTATTCACGAAAACGCTCGCATTCGTGGGCGTCGACTCGTCGGTTATTGAGGTCGTGTTCCTCGTGCATGACGGCGCCCGGATCGTTTCGGTGGTACTCCCCGAATCCCATTCTGGTGTGCCCGAACTCGTGAGCCCAGACGACCGCTGCGTGCTCGACCGACCCCATGGTACTGACCACTGCAAAAGACGTGCCGTCTGAGCATCCCCAGAACGTACCGTTGTTGATCCTTCTCTTGCACCACTGGATGCTCTCAACGACCTTCCCATCTGCGTCTGGGTCCACCGTCATGACCGCGTCGAACTCTTCCCTGATCGAGATCGTCCCCGGGGCTTCCGATTCCGCGAATACGCCGACCCGCCCGTCGAGAGTGAACGCGACCGCGCACTTGACGTCCGGGCGCCCTCCATCGACGGTCTGCAACATGTGGCCCATCTCCTCAAAGATCTCGCTGGCTTCTTCAGCCGTGAAGGCGACCGCTGTGTGGCGACTCACGCCTAGCGCATGGCTCCTCATGTCCGGCTGGGCCGCAACCACGGCGGGCATTCCGGCGCAGATCGCGATCCCACAGATCCAGATGATGCCCTGTCGCCTTCTAACCATCCTGCCTCCCGCTTCGGACGGCAGGACCCGAAGGGAGGGCATCCTGCCGAATGACTGTCAACCCCGTCGCCCTTGGGTCTTGCGGGCGTCACGTTCTGCAGGCGTGCCGCCTCCCACTGTGGATGGGCGCGGCCAGTCACGCTGATTCTGGCTACCGTCAGCCGTTGGATCTGCTGGCGACACTTTCGCTGTCCCCCGGAGACACGTAGCCCCATCAGGCGCTGGCGTCACGCTCCCATTCCCGTTGGACTTCACGCTCCGTTGACGCTGGGGCTGACCCGTGGGTTCCTCATGAGCCTGCAACGGGCAGGTGGCCCATCCGGGCCCGCTCACTTGGCAGGTTCAGCAACCACGAACACCGTGCTTTCCTGGCTGCACGTGTTCGGTCTTCGGCGCACGCCGTTCTCTGCTTTGAGAGGACACGCTCCTGACCGGTCCAGATCGTGACGTCATCGATCGCGGAGGTGATTCGGGACTCGTCGATCGCATCGTTGCCGATTGATGTCGTCCCCATCGGAGTCCTCAGGCCGCCTCGCGTGCGCCAAATCGGGTCGTGGATCTCTGCTCCGGACTCGGTCCATGCCGATCCGGGTCCGCTTCCCCTGCTCACCGGGATCGTCTGTCCGCTCCGGCCGAGCGGCAAGACGATCAGGATGGCGACGACGACGAGTGCTGTTCGCATCGGTGTCTCCCCCAGGATCCTGGGGCCTACTATACACGCCATGATGTTGCGCACCTTGACTTCTGAGAACTATTTTCGATCGACTCTGGTTTGGTCGTGCGGCGCCCTTTCGCTCTATCTTCGTCGGCGTCGGCGCTAGCGGAACTCGGCGGTCGCGACGGTCCCTTGTAGGTTCGGATCTTCTTGGTCCCGGCGATTCTTGGCGGTATTGCTCCATATTCGTTCCCCTTGCTTCGCGGGCTCGCGTTGCTGCTGCTCACAGATGCCGGATGATCGGAACTGATTGCTTCCGCCGTGGCGATTGACCTGCGGGTACTCTTGCAGCGCACCGCGTCACACGCGCTCAGCGCTCCGTGGTCGCCAACCGTCCGGACGGCAGAGCGTGTCGGCACTGATGCCCTCTCTACCCTTTGAGCCACTTGCAAAACTCTTGGGGTCGCGGCTCGGCTCAGTCCTCCGATTCTCGGGGTGAACACCCCAATTGTTCTGGATTTTGACTCCGTGTTCTGGTCCTGAAGGGCCGGCGGCAGCCAGGAAGCGGAAAACAAGGGGATCGACGTGTTTTCCACCGAGCGTCGGGACACCGGTGGGTGACTGACGCCGGTTGAGCGCCGGGATTGGATGGGCGTTTGCCGGCGGCGCGTTGGCTATGTCACCAGACGCAGGAGCTGGTCGGCGGTGAGCGCCAACATGCCGAACATGCAGTGGCACATCACCTTCGCGGTGCCACGGACCCGGACATGGCGACCACCGAACTCGTCCTTGAGACGGCCATTGACGCGCTCACCCGCCGTACGCTCGTTGTAGCGAACCTGCTCGGCACGCTGGAAGCCGAGATTTTTCAGGCGCCGGGCTTCGGTTCGCAGTTCCTCCGCCCGGGCCTTGTCGCCACGAGGGTTGACGTCAATCAACGGGACGTGGCCGAGTGAGCGGCTGTGCTCCCGGATCTGCTCCGCGTCGTAGGCGGCGTCCATCAGGTCATACAGATTGGTCGTCCGCTCGGCGGACAGAGTCGCCAGCGGAATGGCGGCCTGGCTGTCATGCAGGGAGGCGGACGTCAACAGGCAACTGATCGGAATCTGGCCGTCGGCCACGTCGATGTGCAGCTTGTAGCCGACCCAGGTGGTCTTGTAGCCCTTGCTGTTCTTCTTCGTGCCGACATCGCAGGCGGTCGGCAGGTCGTCCAGCATCGCCGGCAGGTTCATGGTCGGCTGCCGTTCGAGACGTGTCAGGACCTTTGGCCGTTCTTCGCCCTTCTTCGGCCGCCCGCGCTTGCGCTTGGGCGGCGGGGGCGGCTTCTCCTTCGTGGCCGGCTTCTCACGGGCCTCGATGGCCGTCGAGTCGCGCGAGAGGTGGCCCACCAGCCGGTCGTGGTGCGTCTCCCGGATCAGCGCTTCGTGCACGCGCTGGGGCAACTGCGTGTCGGCGAACTCGGCAAAGGCGCGCGAGAAGACCGACTCGCTCGGCACCTCGAACTTCCGCTCCCAGCCGCAGAGCCGGCGCAGGGCCACATCGGCGGCCAACCGGTCCAGCAGTGCGCGCGTCGACGGCAGGTCGTAGACCGCCTTGGCCACGAAGGCCCGCGCCATCGCCGCGCGGTCCTTGGGCGGCCGCCCCGGCGCCCGGAAGTACCGGGGAATCAGGCGCTCGATACGGATGACCTCCAGGGTCTGCACCAACTGCTGCTGTTTTTCGGTCAGTGGACCCAACGCCTGCTCCAACCGCGGGAACAGCGTACGCTGGATCGACTCCCAGTAGGGGGCGAACGAGGCGCGCAGGGCATTCATGGCTTGTTGACCGCTCCTACGAGCTACTGTATATTTACGCGCAGGGGCAATGTCAAGCTGCGGTTCGATGGCCGGTGCGGACCAGATGCGCCAGTACACGGAGCGATACGACGCGCTCAAGGCGGAACTGCAGTCGCTTGGGTTTCTCTTCCAGGGCAGCCTCCAGACCCGCCGGATAGCGTGTGGGAAGACCACCTGCCGCTGCTACCGCGACACGGACGCCCGGCACGGTCCCTACCACTACTGGACACGCAAGGACCGCGGGAAAACCGTCGGGATGAGGCTCACCGAAGACGAACTTGTCCTCTACCAGGAGTGGATCGAGAACAACCGCGAATTGGAGCGGCTCGTGAAGGAAATGCGCGGCCTCTCTTCGCGCGTGCTTGCCTTCATAACCGGCCGGGAGGCCCCATGAACCCCCGCGTCTCGGACTCGTCGGCGGCGGTGACCGCTACCGCCATCCTTCAGACGCTACGTCCCGCCCACTGACCGTCCCTCGCCCTGCGGCTTCCGGCAAAGAAAACCCGGCCGATTACCGATTTTTGCAAGAGGCTCCTTTATATGTTGAATTCGCTGATTGCGGATCCCGCTTCCTCCGGCAACCACGCCGTCGCGCCCTGTCCGGATCGACCTGATGCTGCCCGACGCCGACGGCATAGAGCTGATGCGGCAGGTCCCCGAGCTCGCCCACCTGCCCGTCATCTTCATCTCCGGCTACGGCCGCGACGAGACCGTCGCGAAGGCGTTCGACTCGGGCGCGGCCGACTACCTCGTCAAGCCCTTCTCGCCCACGGAGCTCGTCGCCCGGATCCGGGCGGCGCTCCGGAGCCGCGAGGAGCCCGAGCCGTTCGTGGCCGGAGACGTCGCCATCGACTACCAGCGGCGCCGGGTGACGGTCGGCGGCCAGGCGGTCGACGTGACCGCCACCGAGTACGAGCTGCTGCGCGTGCTCTCGCTCGACGCGGGACTGGTCGTGACCTTCGAGACGCTGTTGCGCCGGGTCTGGGCTAAGCCCAATACTGTTGCTTTAGAGATCTGACGCCACGATACGCGGTGTCCAGTCCCACTTGCGGCGGGATATCGGACCAGGGCCGCGAAGTGGATAACCGCTCATCTTCCGCTTGACGCCGCGGGGTTTCTTCTGGCCGCGACTGGAGACCACCCGCTCTTCCAGAATCTCTTCCAGCACGCGCTCGCGAAGCCGCTCATTCGGAGATGAGGGGGGAAACGCCGGGGTTCTCGACACGGCGGCGCACGACCCGCACGGCGTGGACGAACGAAAGGCGGTCCGGGTCCTCGTCGACCTTGCGCGCCGCCTCGTGGATCAGACGCCGCACGGCGTAATGCGCCAGCATCAGGCCGTGGACCTCCTGCAACACCAAGTCCGGCGTCTTGCTGCGCAGGATTGCGCCGGGTCCCAGGATGTGGGTCTTGACCTCATCGTAGGCGGTCTCCACCTCCCATCGCTCGTGGTACAGAGCGGCAACCTCGGCGGCTGGCGCAACGGCCGGGTCGAGCAGGGTGGTGGCCAAGCGGTAGACGGTGTCGCTCGGGTCGTCAAGCCTGTACTCGACGACCCGGACGGGGCATTCACCCTGACTGCGCCGGCGGTCCTGGCCGCTGCCCCGCAGCACGCTCCGGTAGGAACCATCGTCGAAGCGCTCCAGCACCGGCAGGCGCAGGTTCGCCTTCATGCGCCAGAGCAGGTCTGCGCCGGTGCCGGCCGCCCGCCGCCAGAGCGGGAAGCCGCAGTAGCCCCGGTCGGCAAGCACCAGCATTCCCGTGGACAACCAAGGCAGCAGCGCCTCGACCTGCGCCTGCTCCGATTCGTCATACGCTCCCGCCCGCCACGCGAACGCCGCGCGCGTCCCCACCTTCACCAGCGCCGTCAGGCGCACCTGGGGGAAAGCAGCACGGCCACGCGACGCGCCGGGCGCGCCGAACGCCTGCCGGTTCGTCGCCTCGTCCGGCACGTTCAGCGTGGACCCGTCGAACGCCACCAGGCGCCGGCCGCGATACCACGACCCGCGCGTCGCCAGGTCCGCCACCGGCCCCACCCGGGCCGCGCGCAACGCCTCGAACGGCGCAGACCCCAAGCGCGTCCTCGCTCGCGAAATCGATGACTTCCCCGACACGCGCAGCGTCGCGTCCGACGACACCCACCGCAGCCCCTCCATCAGGCAGCGCAGCACCTCCCGCGCTGACACCGACCGGAACAGCCCCAACGCCACCACGTAGTACATCATCGCCTCGGCCGGCAGAGCGCGCTGCCGAAGGCTTGCCCGACCGCACGACGCCAACGCCTTGCGTACCGCCCCGATCGGGTACACCTGTGCGAGCACCCCGATGCTGAGATAGTCCGACAGCCGCGGGCCACCTGGCAGAACGGCTTGTGTTCGGGACATCGCCCCCCCCCGCATCTCCGCTCTCAGAGCAGAATACAGGGGTGTGAATGTTAAAGCAACAGTATTGGGGCTAAGCCGGAGAGCGCCGACGCGCACCTGGTGCGCAATTTTGTCAGGAACCTCCGCCGCAAGCTCGGCGACAGCGCGGCCAGCCCCGCCTACCTGCTGAACGAACGCGGCGTCGGCTACCGCATGGCGAAGCCGCCGGACCGGTAAGCCCAAGCGCCGCCGAACCGCAGACCGGAAGCGGCCCGAGTTCGCCGCGCCGGCGTGTGATTGCGATGATGGCCTCTTCTCATACCCGGAATCACATCCCGCCCGCCGGGCCGCGCCGCCGGAACGCCCCGCGTCTACTACCCGCGACAGCCGAGAGAGTCCCGGAGGTGGACGAGAAAAAGGTACGACGAAGACGACCACCTGGTGGATCCGCTCACGGGCCTGCTGATCTACAACGCGATTGCGGTGTCACCTTCGCTGTACGTGAGCGTCCACGTCTCGTGGTCGGTTCACCGACAGCGAGCTGTGCGTGAAGACGATCAACGAGTGGGCCCCAGGTGTTCGGCTCCGGAGCCAAGGTGGCCTGCCGGCGGAGCAACTCCGACCGTTCCTTCCGGGTGCAGCCGGCTTGCCCGGCTTGCCGACGGTAGTCTCCCCCTGCTTCTCACCCTCCTCTCCGGCCCGGCGGATGGGCCGTCGTGTGGGTGCAGAACGACGAGATCCGGCAGGACGCCTGCGGGCCCGCCGAGCCCGGGCACGGCCGGACCAGTGGCGGTGCTCGCGTCAGCGGGATCGCGAAGCACTTCGGCGTCGACCACCACACCGCTGCCAAGGCTCTGCGTTGGTTCCGGTCGCGGTGACCGCGCGTTGGTGGTCTTCACCGCAACGCGTTTTGGTCCTTGTTGGATCGGGTGCCGGCTGTCGGCTTCCCCGTGCCCGGTTCTGGCTGGGTCACGGGTCTTGGGCCGGTTCTTCCGGCCTCGCTGCCATTGCATGGTGGCGCGCCCGAGGATGTGCTGGTTGCTGACTGCCCCTTGCTCCTGCATCTGGAGCACCCGGCTCTCCCCGCGGGTCCAGGACTACGCGGCCCGGTTTTTGGTGACCGCTTGGCGCAGCCCTTCCAGGAGCTTTTCGAGCTTGGCTATTCGTTCGTGGAGCTGCGGTTCCCCTATTGAGAGGTTTCGTGTTCGTTTCTTGCTGCGGGCTTTGCGAGCAACGCGCGAACCTCGATGATGAATCGCAGGCGCTCTGCAGCGGTTCGTGGCCGGCACGTGGAACCACGCGCGCCGCCTCGTGAGCAAGGCCGAAGTCGTCTGTCTCGGTGACCGCGAGCCGCGGGACAATCCGCGCTTCGTGGTGACCAATATGCGGCAGACGCCGCGCTTCCTCTACGAGAAGGTCTACTGCGCCCGCGGGGACGTCGAGAATCGGATCAAGGACGTGAAGATCGACCGCACGAGTTGCCAAAAGTTCTCACGCAACTAGTTGCGCGTCCTGCTGACGGCCGCCGCCTACGTGTTGATACAGGAACTGCGGCTGCGTGCCCCGTAAAGTGGTATGCTGAGCGCCCGAGCGACGTGGTGCCCTCAGCGCCGCAACCGGGCCGGTGAAGACTGCGGGATGAGAGGCTGGTGACAGAATGAGACGAGCAACGGTCATTTAAGGGGCTGCGGGGATTGCGGTCGTCTTGGTGCTGGGAGTCGTGATTGCCGGGACTCTCTCGCTGTCGCTCCCAACGGAGACCGAGGTCCGAATTCCAGCGGTCAGCGATACGTTCCCTCCGGAAGGCATGCGGTTCGGGTATGCCTGCAACAGGGAACTCAGGTGGTGGCTGCTGACGTACGAAAGCTGGGCGGAGGCGTACGTCACAAACGACGGCGAGCCGCTCGCAGTAGACGAGCTAGAGATCTCTCTAGACCACTCCGGGGATTACCCTGACCAATACGAGAGAAGGACCAACGCCAGCAGGGTACGAGTTTCGTTTACGTACACAGGCATCCCTCTAACGAACCAGAGCATCACAGCGCAGCCGTGTCTCACTTACAGTGAGGGGAACGCATCGGTGCATTGGTGCATAGAGCCGCCCTGCAGGGACTAGTCGACCACGCCCAGAGGGCGTGGGTTTAGGCTAGTGGTAGATGGTCCAGGCGCGACGAGTCGGCGCTACTTCGTCGTGTCCGTCGCCGCGCTTGCGGGACGCGTGACGCGCTTTTTTCCGGCGTCCGTGGCTCTCTGGCGTCAGCACCAGCCCGCGGGAGCGTACCTCGTGCGACCCGCTCCGCTCGTTTTAGAGCGCCGTAAACCGTTCAAAACAAAGGTCCGGTTATGGTGGACGCGGACTGAAAGATTCCGAACCCTCGCTCGTCTTTTCGCTGACGTGGCCATTTCCGATCCCTTCGTGATTCCGATCTATCAGCTCATCGCCGCCGTCAGCGGCGCGATGCACGCCCGCGGCGCCCGCGTCAGCAGGATCGCGAAGCACTTCCGCGTCAATCACCACACGGCGGCGAAGGCTCTGCGCTGGTTTCGCTCGCGGTGACCGCCGGTCGGCTGGTTGCTCAGGCTCTTGACCGCAAAGCCTGCGGTTCTCCTTGGACCGGGCCCCGGCTGTTTTCCGAGGTCCGGTTTTCGTTTCGTTCCGGGTACGAGCGGGCGCGTTCCGCTACCACTGCACGGCTTGGCGCTCGAGGGCGCGCGGCCCCTCTGGGCGCTCGCCGAGGCCCGGTTCTCGCTTCGCGTCGGCCCGCGGCCCTCAGCACCGGTCAGTGCGCGGTTGCGCCGGTCTGCAGGCCCTCGGTCGGTTCTCCCTCCCTCCACGCTAGTGGTTCGTCATTTCATAATCTTCGGCTAAACGGACTTGAGCTTCCCGCGCGCATCGTCGAGCTTCCTCTCCCAGTCGATTCCGCCTTGCGTGCCATTGACGTCGGTGGACCACGCCGACACTTCGTCGTGCAACGTCCCGAGGTCGCCCATGCGGCGCCCGCGCACGCATTGGCGCGTTCCCGAGTTCGGTTCCTTTTCCGCGATGTTCAGCCAGCTCGCGTGTTTCGGCGTGTGGCAGAACTCGATGCGACGAACCAATTCACGGGCTCGGGCCGGCTCGAACGCTTAGTAGAAGGCTCTCTTGGCCTGCGGCTTGAGGTTGTCGCACACCAAGGTGATCTTCTCGCAGTCGGCGTAGCGTTCTTCCAACAGGCTGGCGACCTCGAGCGCCTAGTCCACCTTCCTATGCCGGGGCCCGAACCGTCGCCTGTCGCAACCCCGCCAGCGGTTCGCAGAACTCAGGCTCATGCAGCTTGCCCACCTGGTATTCTTACCCGGTGTGGTGTTCACTGGCCTCCACGTGCTTCAGTCGGGCACCCAGGCTCTTGGATCCGCAAGACTGCCGATGACGTCAATGCGGCTGCGGAGACGACTGTCGTTCCACGGCGACCGATGGCGCCGCGAAACATTGAGGGGTGATCTGTGCGCGTTCTCCACTTCGTTGCCTTCTTCGCCGGTATCTGTGTTCTGGTATTTCTGTGTGGTGCCCTGGTCGTCTTCGGCCTGTGGTTTAGTGATTTCGGCACCGCCTCGGCGCCGGCCCGTCCCTACCGGTCTCGGCCACTCCGGCCCATGCCTCCCGGTGAAGCGGCCATGACTATCGAGCAACGCTGCGCGGCGCGTGCCGAACGCGGCTTCCCTTGTCTTGCCGGCAGGCCTCGACCGGGAACAGCAAGTTCGCGAAACGTCGGACGCGTACACACACTGTGTGTTCCTGCGGTCGAAAGGCTCGCGGTCAATACTTTCCGTTGGTTGGTCGGCACGGGGATGTTTGAGTGGAGGTTCACTCATACCCGCGCAACAACCGTTCCCAACGTGACTACTCACCTTGGAGACGAAATCGAGTTCCAGAACGGTTTCGGCGCGTGGGTCAGGCACGTATACGAATGCGACTTCGATCACTCTAGGCAAGCTGTCGTTGCTGCGCGCGCGCGACAGGGCCGCTTGCCGTAGGGCAGGCGGGCTGGGATCGAGCCGTCACTTACGACCTGCCCTGCGCTGGGCCGTCCGGCCCGAGGCGAGCCGCACGCCCGGAGTCGTGACTGAGTCCGCCTCGTCCGAAAGCGGTTTGGAGATTTGGACGCGTACGCAAAGGCTTCGCACCGTCGCCGAGCTTCCGTTCGAGGCTGAATTGGGTGCGGCTCTTCTTCGTTGGCGGCCCAATCAGTCTCTCCGGCGGCGGCGAGGCAGGAGGCAATTGGATCCGTCAAGGCGTGGTGAGGAGCGGCAGAGGGTCCGGTGGCCGACGGTACTTCTGTCGTCAGCGACCGATGGGGGACTTCCGCTGGTCCTCGCGCGCTTCGTGAGAGGTCTCAGTACGCATCAAGACTCCGGCTGCCTGCGGCGGCTGAGAACCGCCGCAACTGCAGCCAAGTGTCACCGTGCGCCGGTCGACTCCCATCGGGTCGCGGACCAAATGCCGACAGGCCCTTCGATGAGCCGACGACGAGCACCGCACGCCGCGTCGCCGCTGCCACGTGGATGATGTCGAGTACCACTGTGGCTTCCAGGGCGTACGCGGTGGTGCCCGCGAGGCGGTCGCGATGGTCACGCGGCGGCGCATCTCGACCAAGTAGCGCTCCGGCAGCAGGTTCAGCGCGGCATCGAGCCGATGCAAGCCGTCGTGACCGCGCCGCGCGCAGCCCAGACCCACAACCTGCATCGTGCCGGAGGTCGTTTCGGCGTGGCTTTCGTGCTCGTGCGGCTCCGAGCACTCGACACCGCTGGTGTCCTCGGCCGGACCAGCAGCCTCTTTCGGGCTGCGTTGGTCGCGATGTCCTTGCAGGAGCTTGCGTACCAAATCCTGGCGCCGCCGGTGCAGTTCCCGTTCGAGTTCGCTCTCGCTCATCTGCCGGGCTTCGCTGGACGAGAGGAAGGCTTTGGCATCCGCGAAGACAGCATCGGCCGCTGCGCACGGGGCTCGGCTCGGGAGACCGATGCAAGGGACGCCGGTTCGCGGCACGTCGAATGTACGTCCCTGGAATCCTGTCGTCACAGCCATCGCAGGTCTGCCTCCCTTCCCACGGCACCGTACCAGAACGCCGCGCGAATGTCCAGAAGGGAGCGCGCCCGAGGGGGACAGACCGACGGTGTTCGGTACCGTTTCGAGGCTCGGCTGGCCGCCGGAAAGACGCGGGTACGCGCTGGCTTGGTTGCTGTCCCCCCGAAAGGAGCACTGGAGAGACGCATCCGCGGGCAAAAAGGCCCATGAATAGGGCAAAAACTCCTCTACGAAGAAGAGCCGCACCCGGCTGAATTCCGCGCTGTCGTGCCGGGCCCGGTCTACCAGCGAATTGCTGCGGCCGCCGCTGGGATGAACGACCACGGCGCCACCGTCGCCGCGATCGGCCGCCACTTTGGCGTCGACCACCACACCGTCCAGAAGGCTATGTGCTGGTTCCGGCAGCGGCTGTCGTAGGCGTGGTTGGTTCGGTGGGTTTCCCGCCGGGCTTCGGTCGACGGGACGATTGCCCGTGGGATGATCGGGTCGTGGTTCCCACGGTCGGGCTCAGCTTGATCCCCGGGCCCCGGTCGCGGGTTTCGCTACTACGTCGACTGAGTGCAGCGCGTGGTTTCACTGGCCGTGGTGCGTTGCCTCACTGCAGGGCCCGCAGGATGATGCCCGCCAGAGTCGCCGTTACGGCTGCGATTCCGAGCCCTGTTCCGACCATCCACTTGATCAGGTCGACTTTCATTTCCGCCAGCTCAGCTCGTAGCTCGTCGCGTGTCACGTAGTGCCCCTCGGCCATGACTGCCCTCCTTCGTTTTCATGGTACACCACCTCAGCTCGTGCTTCGGTTTAGGCTTGCGGTACCCGTCTACTCGCGTCTTGTGGACCTCCGTCCTCGGTCTCTCCGGGTGCCTCACTCGGTCTGGATTTCCCCTCGCCTGCGGTTCATCGTCGCAATGGTTGGCGGAGGCCCCATTTGTTGCTGGTCGTCGCGAACGCTTGAGTGTCGGATGGTGTTTCGAGGTGTGGACCGTTCTCTAACCTGTAGAAAACAAGTGGGTTGGAGTGGTGGACGCGTGCGCAAAGGCTTCGCACCGTTTCCCAGGTTCCGGTAGAGGCTGAGCTTTTCCGGCACCTCGATATTCCGATGTACCAATCGATCGCGCCCCGGGCTGCGGCGATGCGCGACCGCGGCGATCGCGTCAGCGCGATTGCGAGGTATCTCCGCGTCGACCACCACACGGTCGCCAAGGCTTTGTCCTGGTTCTGGTCACAGTGACCCTCGGTTGGCTGGTTGTTGACGCTCTCCAGGACGAGGTCAGAGGATGTCGCGAGGGTGCCCCAAGCGTAGTGGAAAGTCGGTGGCGACTCCTGCCCGGCTGTGGTATCAGTCGGGTGTGTTCAAAAGGAGGAGAGGCCACCGATGAAGAAACCGTACAAGATCGTTTCGGGCGCGTCCGCGCCGAACCGCCGGGAACTGGCGGACTGGCTGGCGAAGGACGGGCAACTGCTGATCCCGCTGGTCGAACTGCTGGAGAAGGGCGAGCGAGCCATCGACGAGGTGATCGACGTGATGGGCCGGGCGACCATCGAGGCCGTCCTGCGGATGAGCGCCGAGCAGGTGGCGGGGCCGAAGGAGCAGGGACGGCGCGACGCCGACCGGGATCTGTACTGGCACGGGGTGCAGGCGGGACGTGTGGCATTGAAGGAGCGGCAGTTGCGGGTCGACAAGCCGCGGCTGCGCAAGAAGCGGCCGCGGGCCGATGAGCCGGGCGAGGTGGAGATTCCGGCGTATACGGCGTTGCAGGCGGATCAGCCACTGGCCGACCGGATGCTGGAGCTGGTGCTGCAGGGCGTGTCGACGCGCAAGTACGAGAAGGTGCTGCCGGCGCTGGCCGACCAGGTGGGGGTGAGCAAGTCGGAGGTCTCGCGGGAGACCATCGAGGCGGGGACGCGCGTTCTGAAGGAGTTGGCCGAACGGGACCTGGGCAAGTTGGACGTGCTGGTCGTCTACCTCGACGGGATCGTGTTCGGGAACTACCACGTGGTGGCGGCGGTCGGTGTGGATGCGGATGGTCGTAAGCACGTGCTGGGGCTTTGCGGCGGGGCATCGGAGAACACGGAGGTCACCGCTGGCCTGCTCGAAGATCTGGTGACGCGGGGCCTGCGGGCTGACCGGCGGCGTCTGTTCGTCATCGACGGCGCCAAGGCGCTGCGGCAGGCCATCGGGCGGGTGTTCGGGTCGGCGAACCTGGTGCAACGTTGTAGAAACCACAAGGTAAGGAACGTCTTGGGTCATCTGCCGAAAGAGCAGCACGAGCAGGCGCGTTCGACGCTTCGGGCGGCGTGGAAGCTGGACGCCGACGAGGGCATCCGGAAGCTGGAGCAGTACGCCTCGTGGCTGGAGCGGGAGTGGCCGTCGGCGGCGGCGAGCCTGCGCGAAGGGCTCTCGGAGTTGTTCACGGTCAATCGCCTTGGGCTGCCGAAGCCGCTGCGCCGCTGCCTGACGACGACGAACATCATCGACTCGTCGCACGCGGGCGTTCGCCAGCACACGAATCGGGTAAGTCGCTGGCAGAGCGAGGAGATGGCGGTGCGGTGGGCCGCGGTGACGTTCCGAGAGACGGAGAAGCACTATCGCCGCATCACGGGCTATGAGCATCTCTGGATGCTGAAGGCGCACCTCGACGAAGAGAATGGCGCCCTTGCCGAATTGCAGAAGGCGGGGTAATGTGTGTCTGTCGCTGCCGACTTTCAACTACTGGCGGGACACCCTCGATGTCGCGCCTTCTGGACTGACCTTCCAGATCCGTCAAACCGGCCTTGGGGGTCTTCTTCCCCGTAGCGGCAGTCGTGCTGGTCGACCCGCGTGGGCCCAAGTGGTCGGCCTGTTTTGCGGTGCCTCCCGACGGCTGCTCCGTAGTGTCCCTCCTCATCCACGAGGACTGCCTGTGAGACGCGCGCCGGGTGCTTGCCTTCGCGGCGCTCGCCAACCTCCTTGTGCGCGTGACTGGGAGCGACGGCGCCGCGGCGGCGGCGCTCAAGGGTGCCGTCTCGCTAGCCCTACCCTGCGCCCACATTTAGGGCTGGACAAATCAGCTTTCGCCGTGTAGCGTCACGGCATGGAGCACCAGAACCAGATACTACAGACCCTTCGTGCGCCTGAGTCGCAAGCTCGCCTCGAGCGGATTGTGGCGCAGGAGGCGCTGAACAACCGGGCGGCGGTGGGGCGGCGGGTGTGCGCGGAGTTCGGGTTTGTGGATGCGCGCGGGTCGGCCCAACTCGCGGGTTGTCTCAAAGCGCTCAACACGCTGCACAAGGCGGGGCGGATTGCGTTGCCGGCGTCGCGGGGTGGCGGGGGCGCGCCCACGCCGCAGCGTTTCGACGCGCCGGTGGCGGCGGCCACGGCGGTGCCGGGTACGGTGGAGGCGGTCGCGGGGTTGTCGCTGGAGCGGGTAGAGCAAGGCGGGCAGCGCCGGGTGTGGAATACCTTGCTGCACTTCGAGCATCCGCAGGGGACGACGACCTTTGCGGGCTGCCAAGTGCGCTATCTGGTGGTCTCGGCGCACGGGGTGCTCGGCGCGGTCGGGTTTTCGGCGTCGGCGTTGCATTTGCGGGCGCGCGAGGCGTGGATGGGATGGAGCGATGAGCAACGCCAAGCGCATCTGCACCGGGTGCTGTGCCTGAGCCGGTTCCTGATCCGCCCCGGCGTGCAATGCCGCAACCTGGCCAGCCAGGTGCTGGGCCAGGTGCTGGCGCGTCTGCCAGCGGATTTCGAAGCCCGCTACCGGTATCGTCCGTGGCTGGTGGAGACCTTCGTCGGCCCCGCGCATGACGGCGCCAGCTTCAAGGCGGCCAACTTCGTGTGGGTCGGGCACACGGCCGGTCGCGGGCGCCAGGACCGCGACCACGCGCGGGCTCGTCCGGTCAAGTCGGTATATATGTATGAGTTGGAGCCGCACTGGCGGCGGCGGTTGGGGGTGGCGCGGGTCGACGCGGCGCCGGCGCTGGCGCCGGCTGACGGTCTCGACAGCGCCGCCTGGACGGTGAACGAGTTTGGAGGGGCGCCGTTGGGCGATCAGCGGTTGTCGGCGCGTCTGGTCAAGAGCGCGGGGCTGCTGGCGTCGTTGCCCGGAGAGGCGGTTACCGCCAACGCGTCCCACGACCGCGCGGCGGTGAAGGGCTACTACCGGCTCATCGACCAGCCGGTGTCGTCGGCGGTCACGCCCGGGAACATTCTCGCGCCCCACCGGGCGCGCACGCTGCAGCGGATGCGCGGCGAGGACACGGTGCTGTGCATCCAGGACGGGACGGATCTGAATTTTGCGACGCGCCCGCACTGCGAGGGGCTGGGTATCATCGGGCGCAACCAGACGGCCTCGAAGACGCTCGGCCTGCATCTGCATCTGACCCTGGCGGTCAATGGCGCGGGTCTGCCGCTGGGCGTGCTGCGCTGCGGTTTCGAGGCGCCGCCGGGCGGCGCGGCGCGCCGCCCGGCGGACGAGCCACCGCCAGCGGCGGCGCAGGAGACGGCCCCCAAGACGCGGCGCTGGGTCGACGGCCTGCGCGACATCGACCGGGCGGCGGCGGCGTTGAGCCGCAAGACCCGAGTGCTCAGCGTCATGGACCGGGAGGCGGATTGCTTCGCGGTGTTCGACGAGCAGCGCCGTCTGAACCGGGTGGAAGTGCTGGTGCGCGCCCACCATGACCGCTGTCTCGCCAAGGGTGCCCCGAAGCTGTTCGCCGCCATGCGCGCCGGCGCCGCCGATGGGCACGTCGAGATCGAGATCGACCGCCTGAGCGCGCGCCGCAAATCCAGCGGCAGGCAGGCCCGCCCGGCGCGCACCGGGCGGGTGGCGCGGGCCGAGGTGCGCCATCGCCAAGTGGTGGCGCCGCCGACCATCGCCGGCGCCGAACCGGTGGCGCTGTCCACGGTCCATGTGCGCGAAACCGCGCCGCCGCCCGGCGAGCCGGCGGTCGAGTGGTTCCTGCTCACCAGCCTCGACGTCGACAGCACCGAAACCGCGGTCGCGGTCATCGGCTACTACCTGCGGCGTTGGCGCATCGAAGACCTGTTCCGAGTGCTCAAGTCCGGATGCCGAGTCGAACATCTCGCGTTCCACACCGCCGACCGGCTCCAACGCGCGGTCACCATCAATACCGTGATCGCCTGGCGCCTGATGGTGATGACCCTGCTCGGTCGTGACGTGCCGGGGTGCGACGCCCAGTTGCTGTTCACCGACATCGAGTTGCGTTTCCTGACCGACTATGCCGAAGAACTCGGCCTGCCGCCCCCCTGACCATCTCGCCGCCGCAATCCTCCTGCTCGCCATCCTCGGCGGCTACCAGAACCGAACGCACGACCCGCCCCCCGGACACCAGATCATGTGGCGCGGTTACGAACGAATGTCCATCGCAACCATCGGCTACCGCATTGGACGGCGGGAGCGTGCTGGAGTTGTCCAGAACGAATAATGTGGGTACAGGGTAGGGCTAGCCCTGCCCTGTACCCGCATTCAGGGCTGAACAAATCAGCTTCCGCCGTGTAGCGTCACGGCATGGAGCATCAGAACCAGATACTACAGACCCTTCGTGCGCCTGAGTCGCAAGCTCGCCTCGAGCGGATTGTGGCGCAGGAGGCGCTGAACAACCGGGCGGCGGTGGGGCGGCGGGTGTGCGCGGAGTTCGGGTTTGTGGATGCGCGCGGGTCGGCCCAACTCGCGGGTTGTCTTAAAGCGCTCAACACGCTGCACAAGGCGGGGCGGATTGCGTTGCCGGCGTCGCGGGGTGGCGGGGGCGCGCCCACTCCGCAGCGTTTCGACGCGCCGGTGGCGGCGGCCACGGCGGTGCCGGGTACGGTGGAGGCGGTCGCGGGGTTGTCGCTGGAGCGGGTAGAGCAAGGCGGGCAGCGCCGGGTGTGGAATACCTTGCTGCACTTCGAGCATCCGCAGGGGACGACGACCTTTGCGGGCTGCCAGGTGCGCTATCTGGTGGTCTCGGCGCACGGGGTGCTCGGCGCGGTCGGGTTTTCGGCGTCGGCGTTGCAATTGCGGGCGCGCGAGGCGTGGATGGGGTGGAGCGCCGGGCAGCGTCTGGCGCATCTGCACCGGGTGCTGTGCCTGAGCCGGTTCCTGATCCGCCCCGGCGTGCAATGCCGCAACCTGGCCAGCCAGGTGCTGGGCCAGGTGCTGGCGCGTCTGCCAGCGGATTTCGAGGCCCGCTACCGGTATCGTCCGTGGCTGGTGGAGACCTTCGTCGGCCCCGCGCATGACGGGGCCAGCTTCAAGGCGGCCAACTTCGTGTGGGTCGGGCACACGGCCGGTCGCGGGCGCCAGGACCGCGACCATGCGCGGGCTCGTCCGGTCAAGGCGGTATATATGTATGAGTTGGAGCCGCACTGGCGGCGGCGGTTGGGGGTGGCGCGGGTCGACGCGGCGCCGGCGCTGGCGCCGGCTGACGGTCTCGACAGCGGCGCCTGGACGGTGAACGAGTTTGGAGGGGCGCCGTTGGGCGATCAGCGGTTGTCGGCGCGTCTGGTCAAGAGCGCGGGGCTGCTCGACAGGTCCTTGTAGGCCCGCACCGTCTGCGCTGCATCGAACTGCTCCGGCTCGACGTTGGAGCGGACGATGTACAGCCCGTCGAGCTGCTCCTCGGCCGCGATCTTGTCTTCGTCCCGGCGATAAGTGAACGTGTCGTCGGTGATCGTGGTGACGAAATGCTTGGCCATCTTGTGCCGGTTGATCACCTTCCCGACGCGCATACCGATTTCGGCTGCTCCGCGTAGCAGCCGGTTCTGGCGCGTTGTCGCTGCCGCGATGGGCGCCAGGTCCTTCTCGGTTGCCGCCAGCAGTTCCTGCCGCTTGCGCTGCCGCTCGGCGGCCAGCAACGGATTGCGGCACACGACCAGCCGCTCGCCGGGGAACAGCTCGCTGGTGACCTCGGCCAGGTCCCGCTCGTCGAACAGCGACGGCGTCACCGTGCCGGCGGCCAGCAGTTTCCGAATCGTCGGCGCCCGCAGCGTGGTGATCCAGCGCAGCCCGTCGACGCCCGCCAGGTCCTCGCGGATCCGCGCTGCGGTCAGCATGCCGCGGTCGCCCACCAGCACCACCCGCTGCAAGCCAAAGCGGGTGCGGAGCTTGTCCACCTGGCAGGCCACCGTCTTCGGGTCGCTCGTCGAGCCCTCGAAGACCTCCACCGCGACCGGACAGCCCGCGGCCGTGCACAACAGGCCGAAGACGATCTGCAAGGTGCCCTGCTTGCCGTCGCGGCTGTGCCCGCGCTGCGCCAACGGGCAGTGGGTCCCCTCCAGGTAGCTGGAGGTCAAGTCATAGAGCACCAGGGTGTGTTCCTGCAGGTGCTGCTTGGCCAGGCGTTGCTCGATGGCCGCCTGCCGCTCCACCAGCCAGTCCATCGCCGCATACAGTTCGTGCTGATCGACGTCGCCGAGCCCAAGCGTCTCGCCCAGGGTGGAGACGGCGCTCTCGGGGGCCAGGCCGCGCGCGGTGGCCAGCTTCGACTGCGCGTCGATGACGCGGGCGACGATCAGGGCGAGGACGAGGTCGCGGAGGCGACCGGCGTTACGGGCGATCAGCGTGTGCAGTCCGATCCGCTTGAGGGTGCCGAGCACCGCGGCGATGTGGCCGTGGGGCAGGCTGCGCACGCAGGTGAAGGCGTCTTCGGGGTTGACGAGTCGCTCACCGCGGAGGACGCGGCGCAGCGTTTCGATGGCGGCGGTCGGCAGCTTGGAGAGGTTGGCGAGGGTGCGCTTCTTGACGTGGCCGCCGGCGCGGTAGGACTCGCGCAGGAGGACGGCTGGGGGGGAGGAGCGATTGGGCACGCTCTCGATATACATGGTCACTAATTATACCGAAGTAACTCAATACATAAAAAGAAAACAACGCGCATTACGCGCCTATTACATGGCTACATATCGCCGTATGCACCAAGCCGAAAAGCTCCAAAAAGCCTTTAGACCCTATGGTTTAGGGCTAAATCGCCCGCTGAAACTTCCGTTTAAGACAACCCGCGAGTTGGGCCGACCCGCGCGCATCCACAAACCCGAACTCCGCGCACACCCGCCGCCCCACCGCCGCCCGGTTGTTCAGCGCCTCCTGCGCCACAATCCGCTCGAGGCGAGCTTGCGACTCAGGCGCACGAAGGGTCTGTAGTATCTGGTTCTGATGCTCCATGCCGTGACGCTACACGGCGGAAGCTGATTTGTCCAGCCCTGAATGCGGGTACAGGGCAGACCTAGCCCTACCCTGTACCCACATTATTCGTTCTGGACAACTCCAGCACGCTCCCGCCGTCCAATGCGGTAGCCGATGGTTGCGATGGACATTCGTTCGTAACCGCGCCACATGATCTGGTGTCCGGGGGGCGGGTCGTGCGTTCGGTTCTGGTAGCCGCCGAGGATGGCGAGCAGGAGGACTGCGGCGGCGAGATGGTCAGGGGGGCGGCAGGCCGAGTTCTTCGGCATAGTCGGTCAGGAAACGCAACTCGATGTCGGTGAACAGCAACTGGGCGTCGCACCCCGGCACGTCACGACCGAGCAGGGTCATCACCATCAGGCGCCAAGCGATCACGGTATTGATGGTGACCGCGCGTTGGAGCCGGTCGGCGGTGTGGAACGCGAGATGTTCGACTCGGCATCCGGACTTGAGCACCCGGAACAGGTCTTCGATGCGCCAGCGCCGCAGGTAGTATCCGATAACCGCGACCGCGGTTTCGGTGCTGTCGACGTCGAGGCTGGTGAGCAGGAACCACTCGACCGCCGGCTCGCCGGGCGGCGGCGCGGTTTCGCGCACATGGACCGTTGACAGCGCCACCGGTTCGGCGCCGGCGATGGTCGGCGGCGCCACCACTTGGCGATGGCGCACCTCGGCCCGCGCCACCCGCCCGGTGCGCGCCGGGCGGGCCTGCCTGCCGCTGGATTTGCGCCGCGCGCTCAGGCGGTCGATCTCGATCTCGACGTGCCCGTCGGCGGCGCCGGCGCGCATGGCGGCGAACAGCTTCGGGGCGCCCTTGGCGAGACAGCGGTCATGGTGGGCGCGCACCAGCACTTCCACCCGGTTCAGACGGCGCTGCTCGTCGAACACCGCGAAGCAATCCGCCTCCCGGTCCATGACGCTGAGCACTCGGGTCTTGCGGCTCAACGCCGCCGCCGCCCGGTCGATGTCGCGCAGGCCGTCGACCCAGCGCCGCGTCTTGGGGGCCGTCTCCTGCGCCGCCGCCGGCGGTGGCTCGTCCGCCGGGCACGCCGCGCCGCCGGGCGGCGCCTCGAAACCGCAGCGCAGCACGCCCAGCGGCAGACCCGCGCCATTGACCGCCAGGGTCAGATGCAGATGCAGGCCGAGCGTCTTCGAGGCCGTCTGGTTGCGCCCGATGATGCCCAGCCCCTCGCAGTGCGGGCGCGTCGCAAAATTCAGATCCGTCCCGTCCTGGATGCACAGCACCGTGTCCTCGCCGCGCATCCGCTGTAGCGTGCGCGCCCGGTGGGGCGCGAGAATGTTTCCGGGCGTGACCGCCGACGACACCGGCTGGTCGATGAGCCGGTAGTAGCCCTTCACCGCCGCGCGGTCGTGGGACGCGTTGGCGGTAACCGCCTCTCCGGGCAACGACGCCAGCAGCCCCGCGCTCTTGACCAGACGCGCCGACAACCGCTGATCGCCCAACGGCGCCCCTCCAAACTCGTTCACCGTCCAGGCGCCGCTGTCGAGCCCGTCAGCCGGCGCCAGCGCCGGCGCCGCGTCGACCCGCGCCACCCCCAACCGCCGCCGCCAGTGCGACTCCAACTCATACATATATACCGACTTGACCGGACGAGCCCGCGCGTGGTCGCGGTCCTGGCGCCCGCGACCGGCCGTGTGCCCGACCCACACGAAGTTGGCCGCCTTGAAGCTGGCGCCGTCATGCGCGGGGCCGACGAAGGTCTCCACCAGCCACGGACGATACCGGTAGCGGGCTTCGAAATCCGCTGGCAGACGCGCCAGCACCTGGCCCAGCACCTGGCTGGCCAGGTTGCGGCATTGCACGCCGGGGCGGATCAGGAACCGGCTCAGGCACAGCACCCGGTGCAGATGCGCTTGGCGTTGCTCATCGCTCCATCCCATCCACGCCTCGCGCGCCCGCAAATGCAACGCCGACGCCGAAAACCCGACCGCGCCGAGCACCCCGTGCGCCGAGACCACCAGATAGCGCACCTGGCAGCCCGCAAAGGTCGTCGTCCCCTGCGGATGCTCGAAGTGCAGCAAGGTATTCCACACCCGGCGCTGCCCGCCTTGCTCTACCCGCTCCAGCGACAACCCCGCGACCGCCTCCACCGTACCCGGCACCGCCGTGGCCGCCGCCACCGGCGCGTCGAAACGCTGCGGCGTGGGCGCGCCCCCGCCACCCCGCGACGCCGGCAACGCAATCCGCCCCGCCTTGTGCAGCGTGTTGAGCGCTTTGAGACAACCCGCGAGTTGGGCCGACCCGCGCGCATCCACAAACCCGAACTCCGCGCACACCCGCCGCCCCACCGCCGCCCGGTTGTTCAGCGCCTCCTGCGCCACAATCCGCTCGAGGCGAGCTTGCGACTCAGGCGCACGAAGGGTCTGTAGTATCTGGTTCTGGTGCTCCATGCCGTGACGCTACACGGCGGAAGCTAATTTGTCCAGCCCTGAATGCGGGTACAGGGTAGAGCTAGCCGAACGCGACGCGGACGCGAGCTCGTGGTCCCGGCGTGCCCGCGGCACGCGAACGGGCACCTGTGGCGGTTCGACCGGGAGCGTTCGACTACGGATTGCCAGGCGCTACGTGGGTTCGGGAGCGGACGACGACGGCGCATGAACGGATCGCGGGGACGAATCGAGGTCGCTTCAAAATGGTCGAGACACAGCTTGCTGACGATGCTTCGGTCAGCCGGACGGGGTCGACGCGCGGACAGCGTGCCGGTGGGCCGCAGGCTCCCGAGGGCATCACCCGGATAGGGAAGGGGGTGGTCATCGAGGGCGAGGTCAAGGGAGGCGAGAATCTCGTCATCGACGGCAAGATCGACGGGACGATCGAGCTGCGGCAACATGTCCTGACGGTGGGTCCAACCGGCAGGGTCAAGGCGGAGTTGTCGGCGAAGTCGGTCGTGGTTCTCGGCAAGGTGAGCGGCAGTATCCGGGCGAGCGAGCGGGTGAGCATCGGCGAGACCGGCTCGGTCGAAGGTGCGATCTCGGCTCCGCGGTTGGTCATGGTCGACGGGGCGCAGCTGCAGGGCCGCGTGGACATGTAGGTCTGCGTGACCTCAGACTGGAAGATACTGACGGCGACGCAGAAATGCTCTCCAAGGCCAAGAACGCGCGCGTCGCACTGCCTCTTGCCGACGATGCTCACTCATACACCCCCTACATGTTGTGGTCGACGTCCCGTCCAGAATGACGCTCTTTCGGGCGACCGCTGACACTGCCGAGCTCACGAGTTTCTCTGTAGTTCTCCACCCGGCGGCGCCGACTGGATGCCGGCTCTCGAGGACCGGCGGGACGCAGTCGCCGGCCGTTCATCAGACCGCCGGCCCGGCGGCGAAGATCAGGAACCCGAGCGAGAGCAGGACGAACGCGACGCCCGTCAGGGCGCCGGCCAGCAGAGCGAGCAGTATCCTCGTCTCGCGCGACATCGATGCACCTCAGAGCTGATGGAGGATCGCCGCCGCGATCCCCAGCGCGAAGAGCGACACGGTCAGCACCGCGCGCAGCGTCACGATCGTGACGGCCAGGGCGAGCAGGTAGACGGCGACGAGCTCGCGTCTGAACGTCCACGAGCCCGGCCCCGGCGGGCGACGAGCGCGTCTCGCGTCCGTGTCGTGCGGTTGGGGACGTTCCCGGCGCCGGCGCCGGGCAGGACAGTGTGCGCGTCGGCCCCTACGACGTTCCCGGCAACATCGACCAGGTGGGCGAGGGTGCGGCCGAGACGGTCGAGCTACCAGACGACGAGCACGTCGCCCGTCCGGAGCGCGCGCACGCTGCAGCTGTCGAGCCCCGGGCGGTCGTCGCGGACGCCGGACGCGAAGTCGTGGTAGGCGTGGCCGGCGTCGACGCCCGCGCCTGCAGTGCGTCGCGCTGCAGCTCCAGCGACTCGGAGCCGTCTGCTTTCGAGACGCTGGCGTAGCCGATCAGCAAGTGTCGCAAACGGTCGTTTGCAACAGACGGGCGAGAGCGCCGTCCGGCCAGCGCCGCCGTGGATCGTATCCCGTGTCTGATTCTATGTCTTGCAGACGTCGAGCGCGTGGGCCAGTGCCGTGCGCGCGTTCTCGTCCAGACGGGGGCCTACTTCGTGATGGTGCTGCTCGGACTGGCGGTCCATGCGTTGCTGACACTTCCGCTGATTCTCAGGATCTTCACCAAGCGCAACAGGACCGACGAAGCGCGATAGGCTACACTCGCTTCCGCCGACAATGCCCCTGCCGCAGAACCCCGGTTGCTCACCGGTGACGATGATTTCCCAATGACACGCCTATTGGAGGCCACGATTCGGCCATTGGTAACCCACTCCCTGGTACTTACCGAACGGATACGCCATCGCGTTGCGTACAACCCGTTCGCCGACGCGATCACACAGGACCCCTACCCGACGTACGCGGCTTTGCGCGCGCGCAGCCCGGTGCACCGCAGCTTCCTGACCCACGCCTGGGTGTTGACGCGGTATGCCGATGTCGACTCCGTACTGCGTGACCACCGGCGATTCTCGAACGATCCGCGGCGGCGAGAGGCGGCGCACCGGGGCATTGGCGCACTTCCGGCCGGCCCCGACGACTACAGCCGGCTACTGGTCGATCCGCCGGAACACACGCGGTTTCGACGGTTGGTCAACGAGGCGTTTACACCCCGGGCGGTCGAGGCGCTCGAACTGCAGATACGGACCATCACCGCGGAGCTGCTGGAGCGCGTCGCCACACCGGCGAGCTTCGATCTCGTCCGGGACGTTGCACAGCCGCTACCCCTGCGAGTCATCACTGGGATGCTGGGCGTACCGCCGGAAAGCCTCAGGCGTTTCGAGGTTTGGTCGAAGCAGCGCGCACGGCTGCTGGAGTTGACGGTCACCGCGCGCGAGCGGGCGAGCGCGAGGGCCGCGGGCCGGGCGATGGACGAGATCTTCGCGCCGGTCATGGAAGCGCGGCGCGCGGAACCGCGGGACGACATCATCAGTGTATTGGCGCGAGGCAACGAGCGCGGCGAGCGGATGACCACGGAGGAAGCTCTCGACATGCTCCGCGTGCTGCTCGTTGCCGGCAACGAGACCACGGCAAACCTGATCGGGAACGGCATGTTGGCGTTACTCAAGAATCCGGCTCAACTCGAACGCCTGCGCGAAGAGCCCGGGGAAATCGACTCGGCGGTGGAGGAGATGCTGCGTTTCGACGGCCCGGTGCAATGCGACTTCCGTGTGGCGGTGGAACACTGCGAGATCGGGGAAGTCCCGATTCGGCCGGGCGACAGCCTGATCCTCTTGCTCGGCGCGGCCAACCGCGACCCCGAGGTGTTCGAGCGCGCCGACGAATTCGAAATCGGCCGGCGCGGAACCCGTCACCTGGCATTCGGACGGGGGATCCACCAGTGTATCGGCGCGCAGTTGGCTCGGCTGCAGGCGCGGATCGCCATCGGGATGCTGCTGGAGCGTCTCACGTCGATGCGAACGCTCGGCGGCGAGCCGAGGTTTCGGAGCAATTCCGTGCTGCGCGGGCTTGAGTCGCTGCAAGTCAGCGCAACGATCGGACCAGCGGAACCGTCCGCACCTCAACCCCAGGTTCGTTTAATTAAAGTCGGGAATCCGTAACGACGACCGCGGAGAGGCCACATGAGAGAAAACCCGGCTCGGAGGCGGAGGGCCTGTGCAACCGGCAGCGCCACCCTCGCGATGGTGAAGTTGACCCGATTCCGCGGAGTGTGCGTTCGACCGGCCGACCACGAGCCCCAAGAAGATCTGCCGCTACCGCTAACGTCACTCTGTTGCGCTGTTGGGATGAGTTCGGCCGTTCGGCTGAGGTTGTTCGGTGAAATCCAGCCCCAAGTGAGGGGTAGTAGGATGAGGGGGGCCTCACACGAGGCCGCACTCTGCGACCTCACTTGTCAATAGCCTGCGCGCACGCCATGGTGGAGAGTGTGGCGGCCAGGGTCTGGTCCCGCTGGCACGTGCGGGCGGATGGGACACGGGCAGCGTCCCATTGTCCCTGCGGCTGTCCCATGCGCTTCGCGGTTCTGATCAGCACGCCGGCACGCCGTGGACCGGGGCGCGCCAACCATCGTCGACATCGCCGGCGACTCGGCAACGTGATCCCGTTCACGTCGATGTCTTACGGGTCATCGAGCTCGTCGATCCGAGCTGGTCGGCTTTGCGTCGTCTCGATCAGCCAGACATGGAGCGCCTTGACGGTGGTGATGAGTTGCTCGAGGGTGTACGGCGTCTTGTGAGGCTCGACGCTGGTCTCGCCTTCGAGCGGGGCCTCGTCGGCAGCGTGAATGATCAGCATCCAAGCGATCATGGCAACGGGCACGGGCCAGAGCGCGGATGCCACCGGCTTCTTGGGCGTAGCGGGAAACCTCTCCAACCATGCTCTGGATACCGCGTCCCACGGCTCCGTGTGGATGCACTCGAGGATCATCAGGTCGTCGATGTTGTTCGCGTGCCATTCCCGTATTGCGATGGGGCACAATGCCTGCTCCTCTTCCTTCCAGCGTAGCGACCGGCCGTCCATGGGGGACTCGAACGGCTCCTCCGTCTCAGGATCCGCGCCGCGGATCCGCTCGGCCGCCGGTGCGACAGCGCCGCCGATGCTGCCGCGCAAGCCGATAGAGGGCGCATGAGACCACTTGACGCCGGGGATTGCCGCGATCTCCTCGATCAGATCGAAGGCCGTGTCCGTGCCGAGGATCGTGTCGGCAAGGAGCTTGCGTCGAAGATCGGTCCTCGTCATTTCGGGATCATTATCGACGGGATGGCGGGACAGATCCGCGATGGAGCAACCGAATGTAGTCGGCGAACTCCGCGTGTTCTCGACGGTAATGGTCCGGTACCGCTGGCGGGCGACGGCGCTGGCGTAGGGCTGCGGCAGGCCGACGGCGTCCGTGATGGTCACCTGCGTGACTCCCGCCACCGAGATCGCCTTCGCCACGCGGTTGGTGCTCGGCGCGGAGCGCAGTATCGCGAGCTGCTGCTCGATCAGCATCTCGAATAGAGCTACACGTTTCGGACCATCCCTTGGTTCTCAACGGTGGCTCCGGGCGACATCGCCGCGGTCAAGACCGACGAACGTCCGATGCGAATTCGGCGATCAGAGTCCGCCGCATCCCGTCGAGTCTGCTGGGAACGACTCGGCGGCGGGAACAACCGATGCACGTCGCGTCACTCCTCCGCCTTGGCCTCTCGCCGCGATGCCCAGTACTTCCGCATCCGCTCCCCCACGGCTTGGCGCTGTTCCTCCGTCATCGTGCGCTTCCGCTTGGCGACCACCTTGAGCGCCTTCTTCTTGCCGCGCCCGGCGGGCGCAGGGGCATCTGCTCCTTCGATCGCCTCGATCGCCCGCTGTATCGCGACCAGCTGAGTCCTGAGCGATTTCTCCTCATCCTTCAGGGCGTCCAGAATTCCGCTTTTCGACATCGTGATCCTGCTTCCTTGGATGCCACCCGCGACACCATCGCGCCGGTCCCCGATCCGGACGCACATCCACGGCTGCCGCCCGCGGTGGCGCTCAGCGTCCGGCGGATACGAGTTGCTGCCGGCGCGCAGCCCCGGTTTCCGTCACAGGCGCGCCCGCATCCTGGAGGTACTCGACCGCCGCACGCATCTGGGCGGCTGTCCACTTCGGCCACTCGCGCCGGTCCGCGGTTGCCCGGGGCCGGCGTGCCGGGGTTGCCCGGGCGAGCCGTACCGGTCGCGGTCGTCAACCTGCATCGACAGCTTCCCGAACCCGTTATCGGCCATGCCCGACGCCCTCTACATCCCCGGCGCGCCAAGTCTGGGTCGCCCACTGAAGGACAACCTCTCCGACCCGCGCTGCTCCGCGCAACACCGCCCCCTCCCGCACCGCGCGCCGCCCGGTCGATCGGCGTCCACGGTCGCGCCCGTCAACTCACAGAACTCCCGCCGGTCTTCCCTGAACCGAGGGTCGGCCAATGCGGTACCGTTGCCAGGCGACGTCGCTGACGTACACGTCGGCGTTCAGCACGTTGGCGCGGACGACCACCGCACCGGGTCGACCTTGAAGACAACCCCTGTTGCCCGAGCCGCCTCGCGGCGGTCATCCACGCGCGTCGGAGCGGCAACGTTCACCTCTCGACACGGTGCGGCGCCCGGCGAAGCAGCGGCAGCAGCAGCAGGGCGGCCAGCACGTAGACGCCCACCTGTTCCATGTCGTCTTCACGGATGCGCCGGCCGCCGTCAGGCTGATCGAGCAACTCGACGAAGTCGCGGGGCTGGTGGTCGTCACCGTCGGTGACGACGTGCCTGCCTGGGTGCCACAGTGCGCCCCGCATGTGTCCGGCAGCCTGCCCTGCCGAGGCCGAGGAAGAAACCGTTACGGGTCCCCGGAGTCCCGAGGCGTTCCGCCGGTTCCCGCCGCCCCCTTGTCTCGTGTGGCCGCGTCGCGGCCGAGGCGTCGCTGCAGTCCTCGACCAGCACCGTGCAGTTCAGACTCGTCTTTGTGCGCGTCGATGTCCGCCGCCCGCGTCACCGTATCGAGCAGCGCCTCGGGACATGCTGCGCCAGGCGAACCTGGTGCAGGAGATCGCCAAGCTCGCCGAGCAGGTGCGCGCCGCACCCGGCGGGATCCGCGCCGGGCCGCTGCCATCGTTGCGCGGCGCACCCGCGCGGGTCACCGCTTGAGTCGGGGCCGTCGGAGCGGCCACGGAAGCGAGCGAAGGGGTAGGCACGCGCGCCGAGCGGCAGGTGCCGTCCTCACGAGAGTAAACACCCGGGCCGACGAGAAGAGCCGTCGGAATGGAACGAGTTCGTCGGACTCTCGGAGGCAGAGCCCGGAAGGGCAACGTGCCTCGCCCGGCTGCCCGGAGTAGACGATCCGGGCGATTGCCTGAACGGCTGGAATTGCTGCCGACGGTGCTCCGAACGACGCGCCGTAGAAACGCGGCATCGGCGGCCTCGGCGTTCCGAGCGGGCCGCCGGCGTCATGCTCGATATCGCGGTCTCGTCGACATGCGGTGGTGACCTCAGAGATCCCCTCATTTTCTCATATGAACAAATAGAGCAAAATCCTCCGTTTCACATTAGGAATGTTGGAAAGGTGCGCACTTTGAATTAGAATATGGTTGTATGCATAAACATCAAGACCGGCCAGCCTCATCCCGGCAATGGCTCCGGAGACACGACATCCTGAACTTCATCAGCACCTTGTATGAAGGCGACCTGCATGCCAAACGGGTGCTGTCCTTGGCCAACGCAACCCAGGGCGTGCTGACGAGCGCTTCGCTGGCAATCCATGCCGTTGGGCGCGGCTTGGCCCAGGCCATGGGCACGTTGACCAAGCATGGCGTGAAGCAGGTGGATCGGCTGCTGAGCAATCGAGGCGTCGACGTCTGGGCCTTCTTCGCATACTGGACGCCGTTCATCGTCGCCGCCCGCACCGAAGTGGTCGTTGCGCTGGATTGGACCAGCTTTGCGGCCGACGGGCAGGACACGATCGTGCTGTCGATGGTGACTGGCCATGGGCGCGCAACGCCCCTTCTGTGGAAGACGGTGGCGTCCTCGACGCTGAAGGGTAATCAGCGGCGCTATGAGTACGAGCTACTGTGCCGGTTGCGGGAGGTGCTGCCGGCCGGGGTGAAAGTCACCCTCGTGGCGGACCGGGGCTTTGGGGACTGCAAGCTGTTCTACGCGTTGACGACGGAGCTGGCCTTCGAATACGTGATTCGGTTGCGTGGAGACATCTACGTGACGAGTGCGGGGGGCGAGCGGCGAACGGCCGCCGCGTGGGTCGGCGCCGGGGGGCGTGCGCGGCGGTTGGTGGGTGCTCGGGTGACCGACACGTACGAGCTGCCGGTCGGCGCGGTCGTGTGCGTACAGGATCCGAAGATGGACGAACCGTGGTGCCTGGTGGCCAGCGAAGCGAAGGTCCCGACGCGGGTCCTGATTCGCTACTACGGCAAGCGCTGGGGGATTGAGGCGGGCTTTCGGGACATCAAGGACATGCGCTTCGGGATGGGGCTTTCTTCGATGCATGTTTCGCGCCCGGACCGGCGGGACCGCCTGTTGTTGATCAGTGCGTTGGCGGTCGCCGTGCTGTCGTTGCTGGGTGCGGCGGGCGAGCGCATCGGTTATGACCGCTGGTTGAAGGCGAACACGGTGAAGCGGCGGACGCATTCGTTGTTTCGGCAGGGGCTGATGCTGTACCACCATCTCCCCAATTGGCCCGAGGATCGGATTCGTCCGTTGATGGAGACGTTCGGAAACATGCTCATGGAACAGCGGGTGTGTCGCGAGGTTTTCGGCGTGATCTGATGCTGGCAAAATGAGGGGATGCATGAGGGTGGTGACGGGTAGATCCCCGCACCCGCGGGGCGGCCGCGGCCAACCTCGTTCTCACCCATGTGCGGCAGGGCGTCTTCTGGGGATTTGCTCGGTTCGTTATGGTGGATGCGCACAGTCTTGCGTCTTATTCTGATTTGCTCTAGTCTGCGGCCTTGCGTGGTTCAGGATCCCCCTTACGCCAGCTAGCCGCCCCGCACCCGCGGGGCAACTCCACCCTCAGGCCATTTTGCCGGCTTCGTGCCGGCAGGTTTGGTTGCCCCGTCAGTGCGGGGATCTTCCCCTGCGTGTCCTTGACGATACGAACACGCTTCGAGAGGCTTGTTACCCCGGCGCGGCCGGGGATTGTTCCAGCGCCACACATGGCGCGTCGCGCAGAGTCAGGCGTGCCGGCCCGAGGTCGCCACTCGCTCCTGTGGCGTCTTGGTCCGGCGCTTCCACCCCGGACTCGGGGATCGACCCGCCTGGGGCAGCTTTCAATGAGCTCGGACCAGGGTTTCCCCGTGCGTGCGGGGACCAAACGAACGTGAGGTGCATCCTGATCCGAGCAGACGGACCCGGGCGGCAGAGCTGCCACCTACGTCGCTCCGTTCAGCTACGACCAAAGGCACGAGGGGATCGAAGCGCTACGCAAGAAGCACAGGCGCAACGCAAAGCGGTGCCGCGGGTCCGGAGGACGGAACGAACCCAGGCGAGAAACGTCTTCGCCGTATGCCGCGACAGTAACGGTTGGTTGGCTCGACCGGCTCCCCGGGGCGCTTGCTGCCTCGAACGAAAGCCCTGCGGCTCCTTCATTCGACACCGCGCGCGCAAGCACCCCACAGGCGGAGGCATGTCTCGACGCCTATCTGGATGCGACCGGGATCGCAGGGGCGCAAAGGACTCGCCGATGCAGCACTCGCTGACGCGCGAGAGCGGGATCGGCGCGCGCCAGATGAGCCGGGCGGATGTTGTTTCGGACGATCGGCGGCGCGTCATGGCCGTGACATTCCGCGCCGCCAATTGCCACAGCGTTCGTTCCAGTGGCATCACGGCGTACCTGAAGCTCAACGTCGCCACGATCGTTGTGCGCCCAGGCGATCGCGGCGCACAAGAGGCCGCGCAACACGAACCTCCGGATCGGACGGCCGAGGATAGTCAGGGTCGCGCTACCGAGAAGATCCGGTTTGAAGGAGGGACCGTCCGACATGCCCTCCTTCGCGCCGGGCGTTCGGGAGCGTCTCGCTCGCTCTCGGTGCAACGCGGGGTTCCACGACGGGCTGCGGGCCTGATCGGACACGGCGGCGACCGGCAACGGATTGACACAAGACGACGCGAGCGCTTACGCTTCTCCCGTTTTTGTTGGGCTTTGCTGACTGAATCACCGCGCGCGGGGTCGTCTCGGTAGCCGCCTCAGCGTGCTCACACCAAGGGGAAACATCGATGGCCGAAGCCCGCAAAATGGGCAAGACCGAGTTGTTCGCGCATTTCGTCGAGCATTTCGGTGCCGTCAACATCAGCCTCAAGCGCTCCGACGCGCGGGAGTTCTTCGAAGAGTTGCAGCGGCTGTGTGGGCAACAGCTTCAGGATTGCGGCGAGTTCACGCTGCCCGGCATCGCGAAGCTCGTCTTGCAGAAGCGCGAAGCGCGGACCGGTCGCAACCCAGCGACCGGGGAAGCCATCGAAATCCCGTCCAAGCAGGTGGTCAAGGCTCGCATCGCGAAGCAGCTCAAAGATGTCGTGCTCCCCGAAGCGTAAAACGTTCCGCCCGGATAACCGGCGTGAGTGGTCGACTGGCCTTGCACGGCTGCCTTGCTGCTCCACGCCCCGGGCGTTCGTCGCCCGTAAACGCAGGCAGGCAAGTTCGTCGTGCACACGGGATGGTGAACGGAATCGCCAGAGGATCGCGTCGGTGGGTACGCGACCTGTCTCGGCGCCGCAGCGCGGCGTGCCTGGATGTTCTTGTCGGTGACCGGCGCAGAATAGTCCGGGCGGCTCGTCGCGAAGAAAGCAGGCCACGATGTCGAAAAGCGGAATCCTGGACGCGTTGCGGCACGAGGAGCGCTCGCTCAAGAGTCAGCTCGTCGCCATACAGCGCGCGATCGAGGCTATCGACGGCAACGTCCCGCCAGCCGCGGGGCGCGGCAGGAAGAAAGCGGCCAAGGCGGTCGGCAGGCGGAAGCGCGCGATGAGCGACGAGCAGCGCAGGGCCGTCGCCGAGCGGATGCGCAAGTACTGGGCATCCCGGCGGGAAGCCAAGGCGCAGGAGGAAGAGGCGCGGGAGTGAGGCGACGCGCCGGTCTCGCTGACGTCTGGGCGTGCGTCCGAGTGACTGCCGCTGTCGACTACCCGGCGTTCGTCCACGGCGAGCGGCGGTGCCCGCCGGAGGACGTCGGCGGCGTCCCCGGCTTCATGCAGTTCCTCGAGGCGGCGCCGGATCCGCTGCACGAGGAGCACGAGCAGGTGGTGACCTGGTAACGGGACCGCCGTTCGACGCGGTCGACATCCACGAGCGGTGGGTGCGGCTGAGGCTTTCCACGCTGGCCGCCCGCCGCCGAGGTGCACTCAAAGAGCCATAGAGGAGCAGCCCCGCCCGATTCGACCTGACCTGTGTCTACGTCCCGCTGTGGACCGGCCGAAGTCCTGGCCGCCGACCTCGACGTTGCCAGTCGCCAACTGGAATTGCTGTCGATCGTCTCGCTGGGAGCCGACTGGTTCCAGAACGGCCGGCAGGGGTCGCCGACGCGGTCACTGCCGAACGCGTCCTTGTCCTTGAGCGAAGCCGCAGACCGTCTGGGAGGGTGGCAGCACAAGGTCGTCCGGCGTAGTCCGAAGCAATCCGCGCGCCGATTGCATACGGAATGGGGTACGACCATACCCTCGCCGCTGCCATTCGCCAAGAATTACGGGATTGATGCCCACATGCGTGGCTTCCGCACCGAACTCCCGCATCAGTCCACGCACTCGCGGGACACCCGACCGAGCGTGTCGTCTTGCCTCCCGGCTCCTTGCAAACGTACAGGCCGTCGAGCACGAAGCGCGTCACAGACGACCGTGCTGATGATCGACTTGGCCAACTTCGACGCCGCAGTCTCGACGCAGCGCTGACATTCTGGCCAGCCGGGCCGCACGGCGCATGAGTTCACAAGACCGGTTGACCGAGAGCGCGCGGGCGCCTCAATTCGGCAGGATCTGTATGGGGCTGCCTGACGGCGCTTCCAGCCGCTACGCCGTTCTTCGCCACGAGGTCGCCCGCGCAACAGCTATTCTGCCACGGAACGAATTGCACATCCGGTACAACAGCAGCTACGCCGCGGCTGGACCACTCGCCTGAGAAGGCCGACGTCGACGAAGGGAGCACGCGCGGTCCCACGCCACCTCGACCCGAACCCCCAACATTGCCCGGCGGACGTTAACCGAATGCGGCGTTCTCGGATCCTGCCGCCGGACGCACACGGTAGCGCTGGCACGAGGCGCCCTGGGGAGCGGCAGGGTCAGCGGCTCGCCGAAAATGGCCGTAGTCCTTTTACTTTTCCCAGTACTCCGCTGCAAATTGCAGCGTTCGAAGGAGCGGGAGCCCCTCTGGAATCGCCGCGCGGGCGACCTTTCGGTGCCGGATACCCGCACGGATTTCCTCCATGAAATCGCGGATGAAGACCACCCGACCCCCAGCGATACGTTCTCGTGACTTGCCGCCGCCGTAAACGAACAGCGCGACCTGATCGATGTGCTTGGGAACCGCCATACCTGGAAACAACCCAGGGATGTACTTGCGGCCCGCATCGAATTTCTTCGCGTACCGAGCCTCTCGCACTGGCCAGGTGTTCGCGTCAAGGGACGGTTCGATCTGCACCAACGAGCGTTGTTCGGGGTGGAACCCGACAACGTCAAGCTCGCACTCGTGGCCGCCGTTGGGTCGCTTGCCAACGTTCACGTTCCGACGGATGAAGTACCCGCGGAGTTCGTACCATTCGGCGACCAACGATTCAAGGTGATTCCCCGCCACGTGTAATGTCCTTGTCTGTCTGTGGACCGCTCCCCCAGGGATTTCCATTATGGCTGCCCCCGGCCCGGACCGCGTCTTTCGCGCCCCGCACCAGCCCCAGCAGCGGCGGGTCATCGCCCGGATGGATTGGACCCTTCACGGCGCGGCTCCGATGGATCTGCCATGTTCCAGCCTGCTCCCCCGATCAGAGGGGAGCAGGTCCGATTCACGCGGCAGCCTAGCGCATCGCGGCCGGTGCCGGCTGCTCCGCGCGGACGGGCGTTGACGCACATCGGCCGCACGTCGTCGCCATCGCCGAGGAACGGCTTGCGCACGCGCCGCCATCCCGGCCAGCCGTCGAGGACTTCGGTCACGACGACGTCGCCCGCGCCATCGTCGCCCTTCAGCACGCCCGACGATTGAGGAAAGTGTCCAATTGGCCATTTCCGCCGAGGCCGCGGGCGGCCGCAACGCGAGTATTGGCCGGCAACTCACGATGCCCGCGTCAGCGCTCCGCACGAATCGCTCACTATCTGGAGCGGGAAGGCGGCGTCATCGGGGCCGCCGCGGCCGCCCCCGACCATCCAGCGGACCAGCCGGGTTTACAGGCTCGCGAGCTCCGTGCGCATCCTGGCGATCTCGGTCGACAGCCGCGTGCCGAGGTTCGCAATCTCACGCAGGTGCTGCGAAGAATTGCTCGACTTCGAACAGGGAGCATCCGAGCTCTTTGGCGGCGACTTCGCAGCCGTCGATCACGGTTCGGTACCGCTCGTAGGTGGTGATGTGACCGATTGCGCCGAAACCCACTTTCTCGACCATGTCCGGTCGGCCCTGGAAGTGCTCCGTGAGCCCCGCCTGGACGTTGCTGTCGAGCGGCGGGTGCATCGCGTCGCGAAGACCTGGCCGTCCGAGATCCCCGACGTAGGCTGCCGTCTTGAGGTAGACATTGATCAGTTTCGCGGCCCAACCGACCGGGAATTCTGGTCGATGAGCCGCGATCCAGCTAGCCGACAAGTGTGGTTTCGCTCGGTCGCACAGAGCCTCGATCTGGCACCTGTGCCACGCGTTGAACTCCTCGCACGAGATCGGACCCTTCGACTTGTCGAGCACGTCCGACCACGCTACGTTGGCGAGTAAGGGATAGACCGTCGCCCCGCCTCCTGAGAGCGGAAATGCCGGGAACTTGACGGCCGAGAACGAGGTCCATTTGGCGTACTCGACGATGATCCGGCAACGGGGTTCGAGGCCCTCACGCGTTCGCTGCCCGGTCTGGTTCATCGTGGGTTCACATGCAGGGCAACCGGCCGATGGGGTGACCAGATCGCCGGTGGCTTCCGTGCTCGCCTCGCGCGATCGCCACGGGGAGCGCCTCTACCTGCGGCCGCGAATCCTCATTGGCACCTCGAAGAGGCCGAGCTGACCCTTCACTGGCTGCGGTTCGATGCGGTCAATCAGCGTCAGGACCCAAGCTGTAGCGCCACCGGTTGGCCGTTTACCCATGGCCGCTCGCTCATCAGCAACGGTCATCGGACGGGAGTCGACGAGGTTCACCACAGCGATAGCACACCCAGCCGGGGGCACGTCCGGGCGCTTGCTGGAAACAATCAGCAGTGGGCCACGGTGGGTTGTGCCTTTGCTCCGGATCTCGATGGTCTTGCTCCCGTCCGCGATCAGGTTCGCAAACGGCTGCTGCACCGAAAGAGCCTTCAGGACTCGTCGGCCAGAGACCGCCCCCTCCAGACGCTTCCAGAGTTCTGCGGGGACGATCGCGAACCAAGACCCGCTGCCGCGGGCGCTGCTCGCACGGTTCGGGAGGACGGCGGCGGTGCACGTGGTCGAGCACGTGGAGGAGCGGCTGGCGGCCCCCCGCGAGCCGGGTCTCCGGGGCCGGTTCGCGGGCCGGGAGCTGCGGCACGGGATGGGGCGCGACGTCGCGCTCAACTTCCTGCGCGGGCTCGGCGGGATCGCCGGCGCGACTCCAACAGGCGCTGGCGCCCACGGTTCGTTCTCCGGCGCGTCGGCGGCGGGGTCGGCGGCGTTCGGCATGTCGGGATCTGCCGGCGGCGGGCGCTTGGCCGCGGGCGGCGCGAGTCCGATGGGCGGAGCCATGGCGGTGGGCGGCGCGCCCGGTGCGATGGGTGGCCGCCGGCCCGATGGGCGGCGGGTCCCGCCCGGACGCCGGCTTCAATGACGGCGGACTCCTGCGGATGGGACTCGGCGGCGGTGACGTGCTGACCGGCTCGGACTTCGCGCTGGTCCGGGAGACGGGTGACGGCGGCATCCTCTCGTTCTGGAGCCGCGGGGCGCAGTCGCACTTCTCCGGCCGCGAGGGCCCGCTGTCGCTGGGCGGCGACGTGCGGACGACGATGTTCGGGGCCGACTACGCGAAGGGGCCGTTGGTGACGGGCCTGTCGCTCTCGCACAGCCGGGGGCTGGGCGAGTACACCGGGGTCGCCGGCGGCCAGGTGGCGTCGTCGGTGACGGGCCTCTACCCGTGGCTGGGGTACAAGGCGACCGAGCGTGTCACGGTGTGGGGCGTCGCGGGGTACGGAGCAGGCGGGATGATGCTGACGCCGCGGGGCGGCCCGGCGCTCGAGTCGGGCCTCTCGATGGCGATGGCGGCGGCGGGGACGCGGTGAGCTGGTGGCCGGGGGTGCGAGTGCCTTCGAGCTGGCGTTCAAGGCCGATGCGCTGTGGGTCGGCACGTCGATCGACGGCGTCGACGGCCCGGCGGGACGCCTGAAGGCGACCGACGCGGCGGTGACTCGCTTCCGCACTGGCCTCGAGGGCTCGCGCGCCTACACGTTCGCCGGCCGGTTGTCGCTCAAACCGAGCGTGGAGGTCGGGCTGCGGCACGACGGCGGGGACGCCGAGACCGGCGCCGGCATGGACGTCGGCGGCGGCCTGGTCGTCTCGGATGCGTCGACCGGGCTGGCGGTGGACGTGCGCGTGCGGACGCTGCTGGTGCACCAGGACCAGGACTTCTCCGAGCGGGGCGTATCGCTCTCTGTGAGCTACAACCCGACGCCGTCGACGCCGCTCGGCTTTGTGGCGCGCGTGGCGCCCTCTTGGGGCGGCCAGGCGATGGGCGGGGCTTCGGCGTTGTGGGACCGCGAGACGATGGGCGGGATGGCGGACGGCGGCTTCGCGCAGGGTAACCGCCTCGATGGCGACGTGGGCTACGGGCTGCCGGTTGGCCGCCGCTTCGTGGGGACGCCGCGGGTCGGCTTCAGCACCTCGGAGTACGGCCAGGACTATCGGGTCGGCTACGGCTTGGGCTTGCTCGACCGGCAGAGCCTGGCGTTCGAGCTGGGGGTCGAGGCGCAGCGCCGCAACAGTCCGATGCTGGGCGGCACGAGCAACGGCATGCTTGGGCGGGCCACGCTCGGGTGGTAGGTCAGCGAAATTCGGCGTCGGGTTCGACGCGGTGCTCTGCGCCTCGGGCAGCGCGCTCACGCAGGTCGGCCTCTGGGTCGGCTTGCGGGCGCTGCCCGAGGCGGTACCGTTCTACGGCATCGCCGGCGGGCTGAAGACGCCCTGGGCGTTCGGCTCACGGCTGGCGCCCTGCGCTGTCGGTCGCGGTCCTCTCGCCTCTTTCAGGACCCACTCCCGGAATGCCTGGACCTCGGGCCGCTGCCGCGAGGCGGCCGTGGTGATGAGGCAGCAGCGTTCGGGCGCCTCCTCTTGCCGGTCGAAGACCGGGACCAGCGTTCTGCTCTCCAACTCCGGCCTGATCAGCCTCGGGCGTCCGATGGCGGCCCCGATGCCGTGTACCGCGGCCTGTACCACCATGCTGTAGAGGCGGAAGCCCGAGGCGCGCGACAGGTCCGGCGTCGACTGGCCCTGGCGGGCGCACCAGTACGACCAGTCGGCGTCCCATCCCAGGTCGTAGAGCAGGGGCCAGTCGTCCAGGTCGGCGGGGCCATCGGGCCGGCCGAGCGCGGCGAGCAGGGACGGACTGCAGACCGGCAGCAGGTCCTCCTCGTAGAGGGTCTCCTCGAGCAAGGTGTCCTCGCGGCTCGTCACCGGGCGCGGTGCGGCGGTCTCGCCGCTGTAGGCGAGCCAGGCGTCGAAGTCGCGGCCGTCGGGGTCGACGCCGCGGTGATTCGTCTCCAGCTCGATCGCGACCGCGGGGTGCGCCGCCTTGAAGGTGACGAGCCGGGGCACGAGCCACTTCTCGGCGACCGCCTCGACCGAGACGATCCGCACGCGCCGGGGCCAGTGGCGCTGGCGCTCGGAGGCGCCGTGGAGTTCGGCGAGGATGCGCTGCACCTCCTTCAGATAGGTCTGGCCGCGGCGGTTGACGCGCACGCTGCGATGGCGGCGCTCGAAGAGCGGCACCTCGAGATGCTTCTCCAGCATGCCGACGCGGTAGGCGACGGCGGCCGGGGTGACGCCAAGCTCCTCGGCGGCGCCGACGAAGCCCTGGTGGCGGGCCGCGGCCTCGAAGAAGCGCAGGCTTTCGAGCGGGGGCAGAAGCAGCATGCAAAGAACCTCTGGATGGGGCACGTTTGACGATACGCAATTATGTCATCGCAGAGTTACAGTTTTTGCTAAACCCGTTCGCTGCAGCAAGTCGCCGGGCTGGAGCCGCCGTCGGAAGGAACGCAGTCGGCTCACCAGCACAAATAGTATTAGTGCAACGACCTTATAGTATTTGTTCTAAGCGCGATCCAAACCTCCCCGGGAGATCAGGAAGAGGCAGCCCGAAGTAGACCAGAACCAGAACGATGTCCCGAGCACTGATTGCAATTGCCGTTTCGGCGTGACATTCGCATTGTATTCGCTGCACGTAATTGCACCCGTTCCGATAGAGACGACAAGAGGTGATTCACATGAGCAACATGCGACGCAGCGTAGAGACGTCTGCGCATGTCGAGCGCCCTTGCCATGCAACCCCGGCGCTGCTGTTTGTGGCCCGGTCGCCGCGCCTGCACGTAGCAAGGACGTGGCGAACCTGTTTCCACACGCTGATCCGCCAGTCGGGACGCGCGGCAGCGGTTGTGGTTCTGATGGTTGTCGGACTGCCGGAAATTCCCGCGCCGGCCCACGCCCAGGGCGAAGGCATCACGGTGTGGTGGGAGCATGCGTCGTACAGCGTCCAGGAGGGCGATGCAATAGCGCTCATCATCCGGCTGAGTGCCGCGCCAGAAACGCTGGAGTCAGCTGTCTTCGACGCGAGCAACCGGTTCAGGATACCGCTGACGGTGGAGGTGCTGGGTGACACCACGCGTCACGTGGACTTCTGGGGTCCGGGCGGCTACGCCAAGTTCAAGCCGGGCGAGACTCGGACGCACGTACCGATCTTCGCGCGGGAGGATGAACAGGTCGAGGCGGGCGACGGCGCCGTGATTGCCTTCGGGCCACTTCCGGAGGGAATCAGTCTTGGCTCACAGCCCACCACCACGGTGACGATCATCGACAGTGTGAGTGAACCCGACGAGGCGAGCGTGAGCTCGCCAACGATGGCAGTCACGGATGCGCAAGCGACCGAGGGAGCAGATGCAACGCTGGACTTCGTGGTGACGCTCGCCGCGGCGGCGCCGGCGGCGGTGACGGTGGACTACGCGACGAGGAATGGGACGGCGACGGCGGGTGATGACTACGTGGCGGCGAGCGGCACGTTGAGATTCGAACCGGGGGAGACGGAGAAGACGGTGGCGGTGGTGATTATCGACGACGATGAGGAGGACGCCGGGGAGACGTTCACGCTCGTGCTGCGTAACGCCGTCGGCGCGCAGCTCGCCGACGCCGAGGCGGAGGGCACGATCCTGAACCACGAGCCGGAGTTGTCCGCCGAGTTCGAGAACGTGCCGGCGTCTCACGACGGGAACAGCAGGTTCACGTTCGGGCTGACGTTCAGCGAGGAGTTCCCGCTGAGCTTTCGCACGTTGCGCGACCATGCATTCGACGTCACGGGTGGTGCGGTGCGCAGAGCGAGACGCAAGCGGCAGGGAAGCAACCTGCGATGGACTATAACCGTCGAGCCGGACTCCGACGGCGCGGTGACGGTTGTCCTGCCGGGTACCGGGAACTGCAACGCGAGCGGGGCGATCTGCACCCGCGACGACCGGCCGCTGTCGCATTCGTTGTCGGCGACGGTGGCCGCCCCGGTGGGCATCGCGGTGGCTGATGCGCGCGTGGATGAAGGCGCGAACGCCGTACTGGCGTTCGCGGTGATGCTGAGCCGCGCGGCGAGCGGTCCGTTGACGGTGGACTACGCGACGGCGGATGGCAGCGCGCATGCGGGCGCCGACTACCGGGCGGCGACCGGGACGTTGACGTTCCGGGCGGGCGAGGGGTCGAAGACGATCGAGGTGGCGGTGCTCGACGACGCCCACGATGAGGGCGAGGAGACGCTGACGCTGCAGCTTTCGAACGCCTCGTCGGGGCGGCTGACCGATACCGAGGCTACGGGGACGATCGCGAACCAAGACCCGCTGCCGCGGGCGCTGCTCGCACGGTTCGGGAGGACGGCGGCGGTGCACGTGGTCGAGCACGTGGAGGAGCGGCTGGCGGCCCCCCGCGAGCCGGGTCTCCGGGGCCGGTTCGCGGGCCGGGAGCTGCGGCACGGGATGGGGCGCGACGTCGCGCTCAACTTCCTGCGCGGGCTCGGCGGGATCGCCGGCGCGACTCCAACAGGCGCCGGCGTCCACGGTTCGCTCTCCGGCGCGTCGGCGGCGGGGACGGCCGCGCTCGGGATGCCGGGGTCTGCCGGCGGGCGCTTGGCCGCGGGCGGCGCGGGTCCGATGGCCGGAGCCATGGCGGTGGGCGGCGCGCCCGGAGCGATGGGCATGTCCGCCGGCCCGCTGGGCGGCGGGTCCCGCCTGGACGCCGGCTTCAATGACGGCGGACTCCTGCGGATGGGACTTGGCGGCGGTGACGTGCTGACCGGCTCGGACTTCGCGCTGGCCCGGGAGACGGGTCACGGCGGCATCCTCTCGTTCTGGAGCCGCGGCGCGCAGTCGCACTTCTCCGGCCGCGAAGGCGCGTTGTCGCTGGGCGGCGACGTGCGCACGACGATGTTCGGGGCCGACTACGCGAAGGGGCCGCTGGTGACGGGCCTGTCGCTGTCGCACAGCCGTGGGCTGGGTGAGTACACCGGGGTCGCGGGCGGCCAGGTGGCGTCGTCGGTGACGGGCCTGTACCCGTGGCTCGGCTACAAGGCGACCGAGCGCGTCACGGTGTGGGGCGTTGCGGGGTACGGAGCAGGCGGCATGATGCTGACGCCGCGGGGCGGCCCGGCGCTCGAGTCGGGCCTCTCGATGGCGATGGCGGCGGCGGGGACGCGGGGTGAGCTGGTGGCCGGGGGTGCGAGCGCTTTCGAGCTGGCGTTCAAGGCCGATGCGCTGTGGGTCGGCACGTCGATCGACGGCGTCGATGGCGCGGCGGGGCGCCTGAAGGCGACTGACGCGGCGGTGACTCGCTTCCGCACGGGCCTCGAGGGCTCGCGCGCCTACACGCTGGCCGGCCGGTTGTCGCTCAAACCGAGCGTAGAGGTCGGGCTGCGGCACGACGGCGGCGATGCCGAGACCGGCGCCGGCATGGACGTCGGCGGGGGCCTGGTCGTCTCGGATGCGTCGACCGGGCTGGCGGTGGACGTGCGCGTGCGGACGTTGCTGGTTCACCAGGACCAGGACTTCTCCGAGCGGGGCGTATCGCTGTCAGTGAGCTACAACCCGACGCCCACGACGCCGCTGGGCTTTGTGGCGCGCGTGGCGCCGTCGTGGGGCGGCCAGGCGATGGGCGGCGCGCAGGCGTTGTGGGGCCGCGAGACGATGGGTGGAATGGCGGCCGGCGGCTTCGCGCAGGGCAGCCGCCTCGATGGCGAGGTCGGCTACGGGTTGCCGGTCGGGCGGCGCTTCGTGGGGACGCCGCGGGTCGGCTTCAGCACCTCGGAGTACGGCCAGGACTATCGGGTCGGCTACGGCCTGGGCTTGCTCGACCGGGAGAGCCTGGCGTTCGAGCTGGGGGTCGAGGCGCAGCGCCGCAACAGTCCGATGCTGGGCGGCACGAGCAACGGCATGCTTGGGCGGGCCACGCTCGGGTGGTAGGTCAGCGAAAAGCGGGTGGCCCGCGAGCTCGGACGACAGGACTGCCTATGTTCACGTGCGAATCGACGGTGAGCGATGGCGCCAACTGCCCCCTATCCCGGTCGCGCGACATGAGATCGTACCGGCGGATACCGAGAATCAAGAATGACGCACTACCGGCGCTTGGGCTCAAGGCCATTCCTGTACGCCGTAGATGGGTATCGACCTCAGCGGCAGTACGGGCTGCGCGGTCGGCCACCGGGAAGCTGCGGCGAGTCCCCGGCAGCGATCAAGCGGCCGGGGCTCCAGTTTCCGATAGCCCCGACGCGGCCGAGGACGCTGGCGTCGGCGCCGCGGCTCAGGCTCGCCGCCCAACCAGCGACGATGCAGTAGTCAAGATGTCCCGTTCGCCGTGGCCAGGACGGCGCGTATCGCGTGGACCGTGGGGACGCTGGTCGTCGTCGCGTCCCTCGTCTGCGGTCTGGCCGAGTAGCAGCGCGCCAACGGACGCCGTCCATTCACTCGGAACGAGCCCCCAAGGAGTCACCTTGCAACCGACCCATCGGAAGACGATTTACCGCTCGTCGCCCGCCATCGCGGCCCTGGTCATCCTGATCCTGGCCTCGGCGCCCGCCGGGGCCGCTGCGCGCGGCGCGGCGCAGGAAGAACCGCAGGAGCAGATCGAGTCGCTCGGCCGCGCCCTCGGCATGACGCCGGAGGAGGTCGAGGCGCTGGGGCTGTCGCCCCAGGAGATCGACAACCTGCTGGCCGGGTTCTCCGAGGAGACGGTCGTCGTCGGCTCCCGTGCCCGGCCGCGGACGGTGACCGCGTCGCCGGTGCCGGTGGACGTGCTCTCGACCGCCGATCTCACCAGCCAGGGCACCGTCAACCTGCAGGACCAGCTCCGGACGGTGGTGCCGTCGTTCAGCGTCAACACCCAGCCGATCAGCGACGCCTCCACCGTCGTCCGGCCGGCGATGCTGCGCAACCTGGCCCCGGACCACACGCTGGTGCTGGTTAACGGCAAGCGCCGCCACCGCTCGTCGATCATCGACTGGCACGGCGGCAACGGGGTGGCGTTCGGCTCGCAGGGACCCGACATCTCGGCCATCCCCGCCATCGCGCTGCGGCAGGTCGAGGTGCTGCGGGACGGCGCGGCCGCGCAGTACGGCTCGGACGCCATCGCCGGCGTACTGAACTTCCAGCTCAAGGACGCCGCATCGGGCGGCGCCTTCGATTACAACACCGGTACGTTCGGGGACGGGGACGGCGAGGCGATGAACGTCGCCGCCAACGTCGGGCTGCCGCTGGGCTCGACCGGCTTCGCCAACCTGAGCCTGGAGTACGGCGGCTCGAACCCGACCAATCGGAGCGCACCCCGGAGCGACGCCATTGCCCTCATCGCGGCCGGCAACACCGACGTGGCGTCCGACACGCCGCAGGTCTGGGGCTCGCCGGACATCGAGGACGACCTGAAGCTGTTCGGAAACTTCGGCTACACCACCGCCGCGGGCGTGCAGGTCTACGGCCACACCAACTACGCCAGCAAGAAGGTGACGGGCGGCTTCTTCTTCCGCAACCCGAACACGCGGGGCGGGGTCTTCAGCCTCGACGGCGGCCAGACGCTGCTGATCGGCGACGCGCTGCAGGCCGGCGGGATGGGATCGGCGAACTGCCCGACGGTGGCCATCACCGACAACGTGGCCGACCCGGTGGCCCTGCAGCAGGTGTTCGACGACCCGAACTGCTTCTCGTTCCGGGAGCGCTTTCCGGGCGGCTTCACGCCCGGCTTCGGCGGCGAGGGGCGCATTCCCGATTTCCCGGTCACGCGCTCACACCCACCGGCGTCATGGCCATCCGCTGCAAACAGTTCCATCTGCCGGACTTATAGAAAGACCGCAGGAGAAGAATCGCGTCGACGCTCTCCGGTAGCCAATAGATGGAGGCGCCCTTGATGCGGAGATTGATGACGCGACGGATGGCGCTTTCGACGGCACCGCTGCCCCGCGGAAGCCCGAGCCCGACCATTGTGGTGTAGGCGAAACGATGACGGTTCTTCAGGAAGTAGTTGAGGTGCGTGCGGATCTTGCCGGCCGTGCGCCCGCGGCACAGCTCCCGCAGGGCCGTGATCACCTCGTCCACCCGTGCTCGCTTGAGCAGCCCCCGCGTGCGGTTGAGCCAGCGGGTGCGTTGCGTCGCGCTCCAGCGGCGCAGCTTGACCGCGTCGGAGAGTTGCTTTGCGGCATGATAGAAGTCGATCAGCCCCAGCACCTGTGTCGGCGAGAGCCCGAGCGCGGCGATGAGGCGCGGGATGCGTTGCCAGATCCAGGGCGCGCCGTCGGCGATGAAGAGCACCTTGTCAGCGGCGTTGAGGCCGATCTGCCGCGCGTACGACAACAGCAGGGCGAAGACCGCCTCCGGTCCCCGGAGCGTGCCGTCGATGATCGGGGCCCACGTCTGAGACGGTCGCCCGTCGTCGCCGACGACGTACAGGATGAGGAGCTTCGGTTCCTTCCAGTCGGTATGGAATCGGTTGCGCCCCTTCTTCGTCTTGGGGCCACGCTTCTTGCGCCTCACACGGACGCGGCCCCCGTCGAGGGAGACGACCACCCGCTTGCCGGTCCGCGGTCCAGCAGGCCGCACGCCGCGCTCTGCTGGGCCGCTCGGGCCCGCGCAGCGTAGCGATAGGCGGTCGAGCGGAGGGTCTTGATATCCAGGGCGATGCCGTCGGAGCGGAGCTGCGCCTGCGCTTCGGCCAGCGAGCTGAGCATGGCGACCGCGCGGCTTGCATCCGAGGCCAGCTTCGGCGTGCACCGGTCGTAGATGCCCAGCACCACCAAGGCGGGGTAGAGTCCCGGCCTCCGCTTCGCCCGACGGGCGTGTTTCTCGCGGTAGTACGGCGTCGTGACCGGCACCGTCGTGCCCCGGGAGGTGCGAACGTTGACGGTCTCCAGCCCGTCGCTCCGCATCCGCCAGGGCAGGTGGCGCACGAGGGCGCTCGCCGCGTCGCCAACCGCGGCGGAGCGCACCGCGCGTTGCAGCACGGGGGTGAGGAGGGCGCCGAAGAACTCGTCCGCGATGGCCCGCAGCTGCTCTTCGCACTGCTCCGCTTCCTCTGCCGACCTGGGCGCTGGAGCACGCGCCTCAAACTCCAGCGCCCGCCGGAGGGCAGTGCGCAGGTGGACGGGAATGTTGCGAAGATCGATCTCGCGGCTCGGGGTGTCGATGGCGCTCTTGTCCATTTCAACGCACCATCATGGGCAGTCCGAGCCGTAATGTCCAGTACCACCCTCCCCGTCTGTCCGAAGACCGGCTCAACCTCCCCCAGCCTCACAGTCCATCTTTGCCTACACACTGCACTGCTCCGGGAAATCGGGAATGCGCCCAGCGGAGCTGCGCCTGCGCTTCGGCCAGCGAGCTGAGCATGGCGACCGCGCGGCTTGCATCGGAGGCCAGCTTCGGCGTGCACCGGTCGTAGATGCCCAGCACCACCAAGGCGGGGTAGAGTCCCGGCCTCCGCTTCGCCCGACGGGCGTGTTTCTCGCGGTAGTACGGCGTCGTGACCGGCACCGTCGTGCCCCGGGAGGTGCGAACGTTGACGGTCTCCAGCCCGTCGCTCCGCATCCGCCAGGGCAGGTGGCGCACGAGGGCGCTCGCCGCGTCGCCAACCGCGGCGGAGCGCACCGCGCGTTGCAGCACGGGGGTGAGGAGGGCGCCGAAGAACTCGTCCGCGATGGCCCGCAGCTGCTCTTCGCACTGCTCCGCTTCCTCTGCCGACCTGGGCGCTGGAGCACGCGCCTCAAACTCCAGCGCCCGCCGGAGGGCAGTGCGCAGGTGGACGGGAATGTTGCCAAGATCGACCTCGCGGCTCGGGGTGTCGATGGCGCTCTTGTCCATTTCAACGCACCATCATGGGCAGTCCGAGCCGTAATGTCCAGTACCACCCTCCCCGTCTGTCCGAAGACCGGCTCAACCTCCCCCAGCCTCACAGTCCATCTTTGCCTACACACTGCTCCGGGAAATCGGGAATGCGCCCGCGGCGAGGCGCAGGACATGTCGCTGGTCGGCGGCGTCCGCGGCTTCACGGTGGACGGCTTCAACTGGGACATCAGCGGCTCTCTGGGCGCCCACGAAACCGACCTCTTCATCCGCGACACCGTCAACGCTTCGCTCGGTCCCGACACCCCGACCGAGTTCAATCTCGGCAGCAACCGGCAGCGGGACATCGGCCTCAACGCCGACCTCTCCTACGCCGCCACCGACATGATCAACATCGCGGCCGGGGCGGAGTGGCGCAACGAGCAGTACCGGACCGTCGCGGGGGATCCGGAGTCGTGGACGGTCGGCCCCTATGGCCGGGGGCAGGGCTTCTCGGCCGGGTCCAACGGGTTCTTCGGCTACGGGCCGATGGCCGCGGGCACCTGGAGCCGGCGCAACGTCGCGCTCTACGGCGACGTCGAGCTGAACGGCGCCGAGACCGACTGGACGCTCGGCACGGCCGTCCGCGTCGAGCACTTCGACGACTTCGGCACGACGATGAACAGCAAGCTCGCGGGCCGCTTCGGCTTCGTGCGGGCCAGCGTGAGCAGCGGGTTCCGCGCCCCGACGCCGGGCCAGCAGAACGGCTTCAACATCTCGACCCAGTTCGACCCGGCCGTCGGCGACCTGGTGAACAACGGCTCCATCCCGTCGATCTCGCCGGTGGCGGCGCTGCGCGGCGGCGTGCCGCTCGCCCCGGAGAAGTCGATCAACTACACCGCCGGTGTCGTCTTCGACACCGGGCAGTTCAGCCTCACCGCCGACTTCTTCCGGATCAACGTCTCCGATCGGATCGGGATCACGAGCAACTTCACCCTGACCGCGGAGGAGATCGACACGCTGCTGGCCGCCGACGTCGAGGCGGCGCGCGACCTGCGGCGGTTCCGGTTCTTCACCAACGCGTTCTCCACCGCGTCGCAGGGCATCGACCTGGTGTCGACGTTCACGCCGCTGGCGCTGCGCGGCAACACGACCCTCAGCGCCGTCTTCAACTACACCGACACCGCGGTGACCGACAACCGGAAGGGGCTGCTGAACGATCGGCGCCTCGCCGAGTTCGCCTACGCCCTGCCGCGGACTCGCTGGAACATCGGCCTGACGCAGCAGGTCGGCCGGGTGAGCGTCCTCGGCCGCGTGAACTACTTCGGCGGCTGGTACGACTACGACAGCGGGTTCGCCCAGGTCTTCGTCCCGTCCGGCGGCATCGAGGAGGGCTTCTTCGACGGCCGGCCGATCGTCGACCTGGAGGCGAGCATCGCCCTGGGCGGCGGCACGACGCTGGCCGTCGGCGCCCAGAACGCGTTCAACACCTACCCGGACGAGAGTGCGCGCGCGATGTCGGTCGGCGAGAAGTACAGCGAGTACACGCCGTGGGGCTTCAACGGCGCCTACTACTACGTGCGGGTCGGCTACGGCTGGGGCAACTGAGCGTCTTCGCGTGCCGTGCGCCCGTGCTACCTTCAGCCGGCGTGCCGATGCGTGGACCACTTGCTGGCATCGACCGGTTTCCGCGAGCCCGGCTCGGCCACGCGCCGACGCCGCTCGACCCGGCGCCCGGGCTCGGCGCGGCGCTCGGCGTCGAGCTGTGGATCAAGCGCGACGACTGCACGGGGCTGGCCTTCGGCGGGAACAAGGTGCGCCAGCTCGAGTTCCACTTCGGCGAGGCGCAGGCGCGCGGCGCCGACACCGTGCTGGTCACCGGGGCGGTGCAGTCGAACCTCGTCCGCCTCGCCGCGGCCGGGGCGCGCCGGCTCGGCATGGACGCGCACGTCCAGCTCGAAGAGCGCGTCGAGGACGCTGGCACCCTCTACCGCGCTTCGGGCAACCTGCTGCTCGACCGGCTACTTGGCGCGACGCTGCATGCGTTCCCGGTGGGTGAGGACGAGGCGGCGGCCGACGCAGCGCTGGAGCGGCGCGCCCGGGCGCTGGCCGACGAGGGCCGCCGGCCATACGTCATTCACTCCGCGCCCGGGCATCCGCCGCTCGGCGGACTCGGTTACGTCCTGGCCGCCGAGGAGGTGACGGCGCAGGCCCGGGCGCTCGGCGTCGGGTTCGACGCGGTGGTCTGCGCCTCGGGCAGCGCGCTCACCCACGCCGGCCTTCTGGTCGGGTTGCGGGCGCTGAACGAGGCGGTACCGGTCTACGGCATCTGCGTGCGGCGCGACGCCCGCCGGCAGGGCGACCGGGTGGCGCAGGTGGCGGCCGAGCTGGCGGCCATGATCGAGCGCTCCGCGGCGTTCGATGCCGGCGACGTCGAGGTCTCCGATGCGGTGCACGCGCCGGGCTACGGCCGGCTCAACGACGCGGTGCGCGAGGCGATGGCGCTGGCGGCGCGGCACGAGGCGCTGCTGCTCGACCCGGTGTACACCGGCAAGGCGATGGCGGGCCTCGTCGCCCACGTGCGTGCGGGGCGCATTGCCGCGGGCAGCCGTGTGCTATTCGTGCATACCGGCGGATTGCCGGCGATCTTCGCCTACGCGGACCGGCTGGGTTCCTGGCTCTCGGAGGCGCCCTGGGCGTCGGCGGGCTGACGACGGCCTGGGCGTTCGGCTCACCGCCGGCGCCCTACGCCCTCGGCCGCGGTCCTCTCGCCTCTTCCAGGATCCACTCCCGGAATGCCTGGACCTCGGGCCGCTGCCGCGAGGCGGCCGTGGTGATGAGACAGCAGCGTTCGGGCGCCTCGTCCTGCCGGTCGAAGACCGGGACCAGTGTTCTGCTCTCCAACTCCGGCCTGATCAGCCTCGGGCGTCCGATGGCGGCCCCGATGCCGTGTACCGCGGCCTGCACCACCATGCTGTAGAGGCGGAAGCCCGAGGCGCGCGACAGGTCCGGCGTCGACTGGCCCTGGCGGGCGCACCAGTACGACCAGTCGGCGTCCCATCCCAGGTCGTAGAGCAGGGGCCAGTCGTCCAGGTCGGCCGGGCCATCGGGCCGCCCGCGTGCGGCGAGCAGAGCGGGGCTGCAGACCGGCAGCAGGTTCTCCTCGTAGAGCGTCTCCTCGAGCAAGGTGTCCTCGCGGCTGGTCACCGGTCGCGGCGCCGCGGTCTCGCCGGTGTAGGCGAGCCAGGCGTCGAAGTCGTGGCCGTCGGGGTCGACGCCCCGGTGATTCGTCTCCAGCTCGATTGCGACGGCGGGGTGAGCCGCCTTGAAGGTGATGAGCCGGGGCACGAGCCACTTCTCGGCGACCGCCTCGACCGAGACGATCCGCACGCGCCGGGGCCAGTGGCGCTGGCGCTCGGAGGCGCCGTGGACCTCGGCGAGGATGTGCTGTACCTCCTTCAGGTAGGTCTGGCCGCGGCGGTTGACGCGCACGCTGCGATGGCGGCGCTCGAAGAGCGGCACCTCGAGATGCTTCTCCAGCTTGTCGATGCGGTAGGCGACGGCGGCCGGGGTGACGCCCAGCTCCTCGGCGGCGCCGACGAAGCTCTGGTGGCGGGCGGCGGCCTCGAAGAAGCGCAGGCTTTCGAGCGGGGGCAGGAGCAGCATGTAAAGGACCTCCGGACGGGGTACGTCCGACGACACGCGATTATGTCATCGCACATCTGCAGTTCGGGCGCAAGCCCGTTCCCTGCAGCAGGTCGCTGGGCTGGAGCAGCCCGCGGAAGGAACGCAGTTGGCTCAGCAGCACAAATCGTATTAGTGCAACGCCTCATAGGACTTGTCTTTAGCGCGATCCAAGCCGGCGACTCGGTAACACGGCATAACACTACTATCGCAGCCGGGTAACAGCGTTATCCATGCATATTTGTTAAAATGAAACACTTATGAGCCACTTGCAAAACTCTTGGGGTCGCGGCTCGGCTCAGTCCTCCGATTCTCAGGGGTGAACACCCCATTGTCCTGGATTTCGACTGCGTGTTCTGGTCCTGAAGGACCGGCGGCAAGCCAGGAGACGGAAAACAAGGGGATCGACGTGTTTTCCACCGAGCGTGGGGACACCGGTGGGTGACTGACGCCGGTTGGGCGCCGGGATTGGATGGGCGTTTGCCGGCGGTGCGTTGGCTATGTCACCAGACGCAGAAGTTGGTCGGCGGTGAGCGCCAACATGCCGAACATGCAGTGGCACATCACCTTCGCGGCGCCACGGACCCGGACATGGCGACCGCCGAACTCGTCCTTGAGACGGCCATTGACGCGCTCACCCGCCGTACGCTCGTTGTAGCGAACCTGCTCGGCGAGCTGGAAGCCGAGATTTTTCAGGCGCCGAGCTTCGGTTCGCTGTTCTTCCGCCCGGGCCTTGTCGCCGCGGGGGTTGACGTCAATCAACGGGACGTGGCCGAGTGAGCGGCTGTGCTCCCGGATCTGCTCCGCGTCGTAGGCGGCGTCCATCAGGTCGTACAGATTGGTCGTCCGCTCGGCGGACAGAGTCGCCAGCGGAATGGCGGCCTGGCTGTCGTGCAGGGAGGCGGACGTCAACAGGCCACTGATCGGAATCTGGCCGTCGGCCACGTCGATGTGCAGCTTGTAGCCGACCCAGGTGTCCTTGTAGCCCTTGCTGTTCTTCTTCGTGCCGACATCGCAGGCGGTCGGCAGATCGTCGAGCATCGCCTGCAAGGGCATGGCCGCTTGCCGGTCGAGGCGTTTGATGGCCTTCGGCCGTTCTTCGCCCTTCTTCGGCCGCCCCCGCTTGCGCTTGGGCGGCGGGGGCGGCGTCTCCTTCGTGGCCGGCTTCTCACGGGCCTCGATGGCCGTCGAGTCGCGGGAGAGGTGGCCCACCAGCCGGTCGTGGTGCGTCTCCCGAATCAGCGTTTCGTGCACGCGCTGGGGCAACTGCGTGTCGGCGAACTCGGCGAAGGCGCGCGAGAAGACCGACTCGCTCGGCACCTCGCCCCGCCGCTCCCAGCCGCAGACCCGCCGCAACACCACATCGGTGTCCAACCGGTCCAGCAGCATGCGCGTCGTCGGCAGGTCGTAGACCGCCTTGGCCACGAAGGCCCGCGCCATCGCCGCGCGGTCCTTGGGCGGACGCCCCGGCATCCGGCAGTACCGGGGAATCAGGTGCTCGATACGGATGACCTCCAGGGTCTGCACCAACTGCTGCTGTTTCCCGGTCAGTGGCCCCAACACGTGTTCCAACTGTGGAAACAGCGCATGCTGGATCGACTGCCAGTACGAGGCGAAGGAGGCGCGCACTGCATTCATGGCTTGTTGACCGCTCCTGGAATCTACAGGTATATTACTCCCAAGGTCGATGTCAAGCAGTGAATCGATGGCCCGCGGCGACCCGATGCTCGCGTACGCGAAGCAATACGACGCGCTCAAGGCGGAATTGCAAACGCTCGGGTTTCTCTGCCAGAGCAGCCTCCAGACCCGCCGGGTAGCGTGTGGGAAGACCACTTGCCGCTGCCACCACGACCCGGACGCCCGGCACGGTCCCTACCACTACTGGACGCGCAAGGCCCGCGGAAAAACTGTCGGCACGCATCTCACCGAAGACGAGATCGTCCTCTACCGGGAGTGGATCGAGAACAACCGCGAACTGGAACGGATCGTGACGGAAATGCGCGGCCTCTCTTCGCGCGTGCTTGCCTTCATAACCGGCCGGGAGGCCCCATGAACCCCGCGTCTCGGGCTCGTCGGCGGCGGTGACCGCTACCGCCATCCTGCAGACGCTACGTCCCGCCCACTGACCGTCCCTCGCCGGCGGCTTCCGGCAAAGAAAACCCGGCCGATCACCGGTTTTTGCAAGAGGCTCTTATGTCAGCGGTGTTCCACCCCTTCGTGCCGCTGGGATCCCCAACGTAATCGGACGCGGCGTGGCGGTGGGCTTTGGCGGACGGCTTGAGCATCGCGCCGGGGAGGTAGAGCGATGAGACAGATTGACCCGGCGGCAACGCCCTTCTTCAACAACGCAGGGCGGCCTCGGAACAGCGAGGCCGGCTTGACGGTGCACGACCTTTCGGCTCCGTGTACAACGCCGGGCGCCGAGCGGCGACGCTTCCTCCGGTTCTGTTCGTGCCTCGCAGCCCTTCGCCTGACAGCAGCGGTGCTCGTCCTCGCCGCCGCGTCGCTCGTCCTCGTCTGGCCGGCCTTCGCACAAGACGGGACCTTGTGGTCCGCCACGCTGAACGTCAAGAAGCTCGTTACTCTTTATTGGGGTTGCCAGAGCGGCGGCGCTAACATATGTTCCGACTCCTCTGTTCTGTCTGACAATGCTTTCACCCTAAGCGGTGTGACTTACGAGATCACAGAGGTCGCATATGGCACCAGAGTAGATTCCCCGGAGTTCGTTTTCCGCGTGGAGCCACCGCCTCCGGAGAACGCGTTCGACGCTCTGCGTATACACGTAGGCGCGACCGCGTTCGACTTCGCAGATGCTTTCTTGACCTCAAATACTTCGCGTACGATTTACAGTTGGTATGCCACTCTTAACTGGTCCGTGGGCGACCAGATAGACGTCCGCATCGTCATCAACCAGCCGGACCCGCCCACGAACCTGACCGCGGAGGTAAAGGCGCCGACGCGGGTCTTTCTCGACTGGGCGGCGCCCAACGGCAATGCTTCGGGACTCACGGGGTACCACATCGAAGCGTCCGACGACGGCAATGCGCCGTGGACGTCGCTCGTGAACCTCACCAACCCGAACCGGACCTACTGGCCCGTGACCTACGGCTCGAACTTCAACGACAACACCATCACCCCCGGGGCCACCCGCCACTACCGGGTTCGGGCGTTCAACGGTGGCGGCGAAAGCGCCAACACCGACGTGGTCAGCCGCACGACCCCGACGCTTGTGCCCCAGGATGCGGGTCCGCTTGAGTACGGCAGGACGAACTGGCGCCTCGATTCGTTCCGCGACCAGAAGGTTTTCACGGCCGACCTCGAGGCGGGCTTCGAGTATCGGTTCGCCGTCGGCGGCGTAGCGGCATACCACCGGGTGGAGGTTACCGGTCCGGACGGCACGAAGATCGAGAACTTCGTCCTGGACGTCAACTCCGACGATAATCTCGTGCCGCGCATCACGGCGCAGCAGACCGGCGAGCACAGGATCGCCATCTCCAAGGCCGGGAGCTCGCCCGACTACCCCTATTGGGCTCCCTTTACCGAGCGGGACGGGCTGAAGGTGGGCGGGATGCGGATTGTTTTCCTGCCGGTCACGGGCGATGAGCCCTGGAACATGCCCGTGACCGTCGGCACGCGGCTGCGGGCAGTCCTCGGCTCCTACCGATAATTCTGTTCTCGCGGTGCGACGCCCTTCCCCATCCTACCTGGAGTCTCTTGACCAGTTTGCTCCGGTTCCCGAACACCTCTTCATTACGAAGCCGAAGAACCGTCACGTCTAACCTCTCACAATCGGCATCTTTTTCCCGGTCGCGTATTTGCCGCTCTTTAGTGAGATGAACAGGTCCATCCACTTCGATCGCCAGCCTTATCTTGGGAAAGAAGAAGTCGACAATCCATTTGCCGGAGACTGCATGCTCCCGTTTGAACCCGCCTCGCAAAATGCCACCGTTGAGGCCATTGAGAATGTGTTGTAAGCAAACCACTGAAATCTGGTGGAGGCGGACTGAAAGATTCCGAACCCTGGGTCGTCTTTTCGCTGACGTTGCCATTTCCGACCCGTTCGTGATCCCGATCTACCAGGTCCTCCCCGGTGTCAGCGGCGCGATGTTCGACCGCGGCGCCCGCGTCAGCGGGATCGCGAAGCACTTCGGCGTCGACCACCACACGGCCGCGAAGGCTCTGCGCTGGTTCCGGTCCCGGTGACCGCCGGTTTGCTCGTTGTTGCGGTGGTGGATTCCACCGCGTTCCGCTTTCGTTGGACCGGGCCCCGGCCGTTTCCCGAGGCCCGATCCTTATTGGGTTGTCGGTCGGCGCGGGCCGGCCCCGCTACCACTGCACCGTCGCGCGTCCGAGTTCGCGCCGGTCGGTTCTTCCGGCTTGTTCCTGGAGGTGGAACACCGCACACCCTCTACCCCTTACAACGTATATTAAGCTGGAAATAAGTATCCTGACCTCGCAGTATGCCGAAATATGAGGAAATCGGGCCGAAATTACCTGTCTGATGTCAGGCAACCAATGACCCTATTATTAAGCTGGAAATAAGTTACCTGACACTATATAATGGAGAGTGTGAGGAAACGCGATGGTCGTTCGCTTGACCACAAGGCACTCGAAGACATTCGCATACAGGCAGTACAGCGGGTTGAAGCCGGGGAAGCCCCCTCCGCGGTGATGCGGGTGATGGGATTCGCCCGCACTGTAATCTATGACTGGCTGAACAAGTATCGCGCCGGTGGTATCGAGGCGCTGCGGGCGTTGCCGATTCCGGGACGGCCACCCAAGCTGACGGACCAGCAGCGCGCCTGGGTGTATCGCACGGTGACGCAGAACAACCCGCTGCAGTTGCAGTTCGAGTTCGCCCTCTGGACGCGGGCGATGGTCCGACACCTGATTCGGCAGCACTGCGGCGTGACCCTGAGCCTGGCCTCAGTTGGGCGGCTCTTGCGCTCGCTGGGGCTCACGCCCCAGCGGCCGGTTCGCCGGGCGATTGAACAGGTGCCCGCCAAGGTCCGGGAGTGGCTGACGGTCGACTATCCTGCGATTCAGGCGAAAGCCCGTAAGGCAGGCGCGCAGATTTTCTTTGCGGACGAAGCGGGCGTGCGGTCGAACAGCCATCATTCGGGCACCACGTGGGCGCCGATGGGCCAAACACCGGTGGTGCCGGCGACTGGCAAACGGTTCGGGCTCAATCTGGTGTCGGCGGTGAGTCCGCAGGGCGTGTTGCGGTTCATGGTGGTCGACGGGCGGATGACGGCGGTGCGCTTCATCGCATTTCTGAAGCGCTTACTGCACAATCAGACGCAGCCGATTTTCCTCATCGTCGATCAGCATTCCTCGCACCGGGCGAAAGCGGTCCAGGAGTTCGTAGCGTCGACGGACGGCCACCTTGAGCTGTTCTTCCTGCCGCCGTACTCCCCGGAACTCAATCCGGATGAACTCGTGTGGAACCATCTGAAGACACACGGGGTTCGCAAACGCCTGCTGCAGACGCCGCAGGAACTCAAACGCTACGTCCTCGGCCACATGCGGTCCTTACAGCGGACGCCAGCCCTGTTGCGTGGGTTCTTCAAGAAGCCGAGCCTGCGCTATATCACCGCATAGTGTCACCATACTAATGCGGTCCTTAATAATAGCCGTAAGTCCTTTTACCTGAGAGGTATACTGGGCTATACGGCGAGATAGACCGCCCCTGCCTTGGACCCGGTTCTACCACCGTCCTGTGGTAGAACCCTGGGAAATGGAGAGGCTATCCAAGACGCGGATCGAGGCGCTGCTGAAGACGCCGCCGGCCAAGCTGGCGAGGTACGGCGACAGCGAGGGGCCGTGCCTGTACTTGGCCGTGACGCCAGCGGGCTCGGCAGGGCGCATTCCCGATTTCCCGGAGCAGTGCAGTGTGTAGGCAAAGATGGACTGTGAGGCTGGGGGAGGTTGAGCCGGTCTTCGGACAGACGGGGAGGGTGGTACTGGACATTACGGCTCGGACTGCCCATGATGGTGCGTTGAAATGGACAAGAGCGCCATCGACACCCCGAGCCGCGAGATCGATCTTGGCAACATTCCCGTCCACCTGCGCACTGCCCTCCGGCGGGCGCTGGAGTTTGAGGCGCGTGCTCGAGCGCCCAGGTCGGCAGAGGAAGCGGAGCAGTGCGAAGAGCAGCTGCGGGCCATCGCGGACGAGTTCTTCGGCGCCCTCCTCACCCCCGTGCTGCAACGCGCGGTGCGCTCCGCCGCGGTTGGCGACGCGGCGAGCGCCCTCGTGCGCCACCTGCCCCGGCGGATGCGGAGCGACGGCCTGGAGACCGTCAACGTTCGCACCTCCCGGGGCACGACGGTGCCGGTCACGACGCCGTACTACCGCGAGAAACACGCCCGTCGGGCGAAGCGGAGGCCGGGACTCTACCCCGCCTTGGTGGTGCTGGGCATCTACGACCGGTGCACGCCGAAGCTGGCCTCGGATGCAAGCCGCGCGGTCGCCATGCTCAGCTCGCTGGCTGAAGCGCAGGCGCAGCTCCGCTCCGACGGCATCGCCCTGGATATCAAGACCCTCCGCTCGACCGCCTATCGCTACGCTGCGCGGGCCCGAGCGGCCCAGCAGAGCGCGGCGTGCGGCCTGCTGGACCGCGTGACCGGGAAGCGGGTGGTCGTCTCCCTCGACGGGGGCCGCGTCCGCGTGAGGCGCAAGAAGCGTGGCCCCAAGACGAAGAAGGGGCGCAACCGATTCCATACCGACTGGAAGGAACCGAAGCTCCTCATCCTGTACGTCGTCGGCGACGACGGGCGACCGTCTCAGACGGGGGCCCCGATCATCGACGGCACGCTCCGGGGACCGGAGGCGGTCTTCGCCCTGCTGTTGTCGTACGCGCGGCAGATCGGCCTCAACGCCGCTGACAAGGTGCTCTTCATCGCCGACGGCGCGCCCTGGATCTGGCGACGCCTCCAGCGCCTCATCGCCGCGCTCGGGCTCTCGCCGACACAGGTGCTGGGGCTGATCGACTTCTATCATGCCGCAAAGCAACTCTCCGACGCGGTCAAGCTGCGCCGCTGGAGCGCGACGCAACGCACCCGCTGGCTCAACCGCACGCGGGGGCTGCTCAAGCGAGCACGGGTGGACGAGGTGATCACGGCCCTGCGGGAGCTGTGCCGCGGGCGCACGGCCGGCAAGATCCGCACGCACCTCAACTACTTCCTGAAGAACCGTCATCGTTTCGCCTACACCACAATGGTCGGGCTCGGGCTTCCGCGGGGCAGCGGTGCCGTCGAAAGCGCCATCCGTCGCGTCATCAATCTCCGCATCAAGGGCGCATCCATCTATTGGCTACCGGAGAGCGTCGACGCGATTCTTCTCCTGCGGTCTTTCTATAAGTCCGGCAGATGGAACTGTTTGCAGCGGATGGCCATGACGCCGGTGGGTGTGAGCGCGTGACCGGGAAATCGGGAATGCGCCCGCTCGGCATCGTGGATCCAGCGGCTCACCATCGGCTCCCGACGGACCGACATCGGCTTGGGCGGCTGGCCGCTCATCAACGTGGATGCAGCCCGAGCGACGGCAATGGCGAATCGCCTCCTCGTCTTCCAGGGGGGAGATCCGCGTGAAGCTCGGCGACAGGCGCAGACAGTGCCGACGGTCGAGGAGATCGCCGGCCGATGCACCGAGCTTCGGGATTCCGGCAAGGGCCGTGGCGCGTCGATCCGGTCCGCCGTGCTGCGCCGTCACGTCTACCCGCTCATCGGCCGGCTGAAGATCAACGCCGTCACTCGCCGCGACGTGATCCGGGTGCTGACGCCACTGCCGGCGGCGACGCGCCACAAGATCAAGTCGTTCCTGCGGACCACGTTCGAGACGGCGCGGAGTGAGGAGTGGATCGACACGAACCCCTGCGACGGGATCGGTGCGGCGCTGCCGAAGACGCGGGTCAAGGTCGAGCACCACGCGTCGATCCACTATCAGGAGGTGCCGGCGGCGCTGCGAGCGATCGAGGCGTCCACCGCGTCGGATGTCGTCAAGTCCTGTCTGCGCTTCGTTGCCTTGACTGGCTGCCGGTCCGGAGAGGCGCGGCAGGCGACTCACTCCGAATTCGACTTCGAGGGGCGCGGCGAGTGGCGAATCCCGGCCGAGCACTGCAAGACGGACGAAGCCCGGCGGGTGCCGCTCCCCAACGAAGTGTGCCGCATCGTAGAGGCCAGGCAGGGCCGTCACAGGGAGCTTGTATTCCCGTCGGCCAGCGGCGGCGTCATGAGCGGCGTGACGCTACAGAAGGCGTTACGCAGGTGCGTTGCCGATGCCAGCGTCCACGGCTTCCGGGCCAGCTACCGCACTTTCGCCGAGGAACAGACCGACGCCGACCACGCCGTTATGGAAATGTCGATAGGCCACGTGCAAGCCTCGGTGATACGTGCTTATGCGCGCGGCGAGCTTATGGAGAAGCGCCGCAAGCTGGCCTGTCAGTGGGTGGACCACTGCATATCAGGTGAGGATCACCACCTTGACGATGGCCTATAATGGATGTCTAACGCCGTGGAGTTAGATAAACATGGACCTCAGTCAGGTCAGGCAGTGACCGTGGTGCGCGACAAGCTGCGCGGCTGGCGGCACTTCGGCGTCCTGACGAGCTGGCGGAGGTTCACCATGCGCGGCGGACAAGTCGCGGAGAGCTAGAATCGTCGGATGAAACGCGACATGGATCTCTGTCGGAAGATTCTGATCGAGGTGGAAAAGCGGCCGACCACGACCGCACCTGACCTTGTTGTGATTGAGGGGTACTCGACGGGCGAGGTTGGCTACAACGCTTGGCTGCTCAACCAGGGAGGGCTGTTGGAGGGAATCGACGTAACCGGGGACGGAGACTCGGTTGACCTCTTCGCGCCACGGTGCCTCACGTACCAGGGCCACGACTTCCTGGAGCACGCGCGGGACGACACGTGTTGGAAGAAGGCAAAGGACATGGTCGCGAGCTTTGGCGGGGACGCGACCCTACAGGTGATGAAGACGGCCTTGGAAGCCGTGACGAAGGCCGGCTTGGGCCTTTAGCTCCTCCGGGCGCGGCCGGCCGTGGGGGTCGCGTGGTAGAAACCGTGGCGCCGTCGCCGCTTGAATCGTGCTGGCCAGCGTCAATGCAGCGGGTTTTCGACGGCGGCCTGTACGTGCAGGTGGAACATTGGGCTCTCCCGTTGCTCCGCGTCGATGCCGAGCTGCAGGTTCAGCTTCCCTTGCTTGAGTACCTGCATTCCGTAGCCCACGCGGTAGTCGCGGCCGTACTCCGAGGTTCCGAGTCCAATCCGCGCTGTGCCCACGAACCGCGCACCGATTCGGTAGGCCGTACCCAACCTCCGTGTCCAGGCGGTTCCCGCCGCCCTTGAGCAGGCTGTCGCTTCCCATGCCGCCCATGCTCTCGCGCCGCCACAGTGCTTGGGCGTTGCTCATCCCGTTGCCGCCCCAGGCGGGGGAGACCCGTGCGCTCAACCCGAGCGGGGTGGATGGCGTCGGGTTGTAGCTGACCGAGATCGACATGGCGCTCTCGGCGAAGCCGTCGGCTTGGTGCACGAGCAGCCTGCGCACCTGGCTGTCCACGGCAAGTCCCGTCACGTGTCAACGGTCGCTGGAAAGGGCGTTATTCTGGACAGGACGGCGACCCAACATGTAGGGGGTGTATGAGTGGGCATTGTCGGCAAGAGCCAGGCTGGACGAGCCGTGCGCGGAGCCGACGTCAAGGCCGTCAGCCCCGCAGAGCGGGGGCGGAGCGAAGCGACGCGCCTTGACGTCGGTGAGCACACGCGCACGCTGTTGGCTTGACGATGCCGCCGGAGACCACAACATCTTGCGGTCGACCCGAGTCCAGTTTCCTTCAGTATGACCAGCATCGCGTTATGACAAGTGACGGTCAGCCGAGCGTCGTTGCCCCTGGCGTGGCGGGCATCCCCGCTACCGCGAGCTTGACATAGTACGCATGGTCTCTGCGGGTTCCCAGTGTCAGGGGACCAAGGAGGAGACCATGCTTGAAACGCTTTCCGTTCGCCCACGCATCTGCGACCAGATCCGGTCCGGGCCGTTGGGTCGTTGGGTCGACGACTTCGTCGACGTACTCATGACGCGCGGGTACGCGACGGGCACCGTGCGCGCGTGTCGCCGCATGTCGTCCGCCACACTACCGCGATGCACCTGCTCCAGGCCGGCGTCGACATGGCGACCATCGCGCTGTGGCTCGGCCACGAGCGACTCGAAACCACCCATCAATACGTCGAGGCGGACCTGCAACTCAAGGAAGACGCTCTGCGAAAACTCGAGCCGCTCGGTCAACGAACGCAGCGGTTCAAGGCCGACTCCTCGCTGTTGGCCTTCCTGGCGAGCCTCTGATTATGACAAGCAGACGACGTGCTGGACCCCGACCGCCACCGTCTCGCCGACGGTCACTTGTCATAACGCGATGCTGGTCATACTGACAGGTATGACCAGCTGGTCATACCTGTCAGTTCCTCGCGCTCGGCAACACACGCCGTCGGCGAGCGCGAGGCCGGCCCCCAGGTCCATGCCGCGCCCGGTTTCGGCATCGCCGCCGTCCTGGCGGATCCTCATCTCGATGCTCCGTGTCAGCGCCATCCGCTTCGTGATCGTCATGCTTTGCGACCCTTCGATCGCCGTTCGCATGCGGCTGACCGCGGCCTTCGTCGAGTCCAGGTTGCCCCCGGGTCGGGTCGCGGCCTTTGTCCGCGTCCCGACCCATAGCGCCTCTGCCTTGAAGGCGAGGCCGAAGCCCTTGCCGCCGCCGAGAATCTGTCGCCTGCCGCCGTCGGCGGCCATCGCCATCGACAGCCCTGTCTCGATTGGTGCTCCTGCGCCCGGGTTGAGCATCAGGCCTCCGGCGCCGTAGTCGCCGACGGTCCAGACGGTGATCCGCTTGGACGCCTTGTACCCGATCCACGGGTCGAGGCCGGTCACCGGGGACGTCAACCGCCCGTTGTCGACTCCGGCGTAGCTCCCGAGGCCTCGGCTGTGGGACAGCGACACGCCCGTGACCATCCCCCCCCTTGCTGTAGTCGGCTCCGAACATCGTCGTCCGGACGTTCCGGAAGCTCAGGTCCCTGCCGGACCTCGTTCGTCCGCTGTCCGCTGGGATGTTCCGGTCAGGTGGTCAGGCGTGCAGCGTTACAGCTCGCGCACTCGATCGCAGCAATCGTGGTGACGGGTGCTGCGCTGGGCGGCCCTCAGTGTCATGCTCGGGGAGCACAAACAGGATCGCCGTCTGCGGCTACTGTGCGCCGGTCACGCCGGCGTCCCCGCCGAGTCCGCGGTTGCGGGGTTTATTCGCCCGTGCGCGAAGGCTTCTCCTGGGGGAATCCGAGGTTCTGGAGACGTTCCTTGAGTGTCCTTGCCTTCAGGGTCAGCTCTTCCAGGCGCTCAACGGCGGTAAACACCTCGTCCGGCGTGGGCAAGCTGATGGGCTCAGGGGACGCTGATCCATCCGAGACGGCAAGACAGGACTCGTTGTTGTGCTTGAGTCCAGTGCTGAGGCGGCCTTTGCCGGCGCGCTGAAGGGTGTTTTGGACTCCTGTGACCCTCTCGCGGTAGTGGGACGCTTCCGATTCGGCATCCTTCAGTTCAAGCATCAGGGTGCCGACTTGGCGTGCTTTGTCGTCTGTCGTCATATGGCTTCACCACGGCAGCCCGCTTTACCAAGGCCCCGGAAGGTAGGTTACAGGACCCTTGCTCCGATGGCTCGGCGCAGTCCACGCCATCCTCGCGCTCCTAGCTAGTCGACGCCGCGTTGGCCCACCACTTGTGCCAACTGTTCAGCCTGGGCGGACGCGGACTCAAAGATTCCTAACCCTCGGTCGTCTTGTCGCTGACGTTGGTTTTGCAGACCCGTTCGTGATCCCGATCTACCAGGTCATCGCCGGCGTCAGCGCCGGCATGTTCGACCGCGGCGCTCGCGTCACCGCTATCGCGAGGCGTTTTGGCGTCGACGACCATACGGCGGCCAAGTCCCTTCGTTGGTTCCGGTCGCGGTAGACGGCTGGGCGGCTTGCTGCCGATCCTCCCCACCGTGCTCGTTACGATGTTCGAACAAGTCCGCCACTGGTCTCTGCGTTCCCTTGAACACCCAATTGTAGTTCCGTTCGTCGCTCTGTGACTCTATATATCCGCAGTCGCGCCAATCCACCGACCCTGGCTCGGTCCCAGCTGACTCGCTGCCACTCCCGATCTCTCCCTGGAGCCGTTCGCTTATGTGTCGCAGCACTGCGTTCACGCCCGCGTCGACGGGGAGAGCGGCGTGTGGGAGATCACGGTCAACGCCGGTCACCCGGAACGACGCGTCGCGCACCGTCTTGTAGCAGATCGCCCCGCTCGCGTATCGTTCAGTGGACAGTACGCTGCGGTCGCCGGCCGAACATGGCGGCGGCCAGCTCCTCGGGCGTGGCGTCGATCCGCATGTCCTCTTCAAGTTCGGTTCTGGTGGGCTCGTAGCGGAGGTCGTCCTTCGGCGGCTTCGGTTTCGTGATGGTCTTGGGCATCAGCCTCGTCTCAGAATATCCGATCCGACAGGGCTGGTTTGGCCATCGCCTGACGGGTCCGTCCCCGCGGGGGAGAGCACGGGCGATCTAGATCGCTCGTGCTCGACGGCGGCAACCGTTGCCAATCAGGTCGGAGTAGCGGAGCAGCCGGCCCTCGGCGCCGCGCACCATCGCTGTCATCTGCTCCGCGGTGTCGAGGTCGCGGGCGTTGTGCCGCCCCTCGAACTCGGTGACGTAGCGGGGCAGGTGCTCAGGACTCATGCGGTGGAACACGCCGATGTAGCCGCGCTTGAGCATGCTCCAGAAGCTCTCGATCCCGTTCGTGTGGACCTCTCCGCGGACGTACTCCTTGAGGCGGTGCGTCACCGTCTCGCGATTCCCGAGGCGCCCGTAGATTTGCGACTCGTCCGTGTAGAGCTTGGTGTCCGCGGTCTCCACCCGCACCTCACCGACGGCCACGTTCAACTGGTCGCTCCTGGCGAGATGGTCGGCTTGCTGGAGACCAATGGCTTCGACGAAGTGCACAGTCTCGGGGTCGACCACCGGCACCGTCTGCCCGGCGTAAAGCCTGATCCCTTCTCCGCCTCGTTGCACAGGCAGCTGGTGTCCCGTGGCGTGCAGGAAGGGCGTTGTTCAGACGGACGAGCCCCGAAGGGATGACCGGAGCCATCGGTTCGAACCAGACCGGCGCCGTGGCCAGACCTCGGCGTCGAGACCGTCGCCAACCGCCAGCGGCGACGCGGCCGAATGGCTGCCGGCGCAGAACCGCTGCTGGTTCACGGCGCGGGTGATCGCGGTCCGGCAGCGATACGGCCTGACCATCGACCAGCGTGAAGCGGCTGCTCTGGACCAGGTGCTGGCGGGTTGCGCCTCGACGGAGTTGATCACGTTCGCGCCTGGCGCGGTACCGGCCCCGGCGACGCCCTCGGTTCGCGTTCCCGAGGCGATCGCCGCGTGGGACGACAACCGGAACGGCCGCGTCAGTTGCGCAGAAGCTCAAGCACACGGCATCGCGCCCGTGTCACGCGACCATCCCGCGTATCCGTTCATGCGGGACGGCGACGGCGACGGCGTGGTCTGTGAAACCGGCAGCCGTCGTGCATCCCCAGCGAGTCCGCCGGCGTCGCCACGCGCGTCCGGAGCCGGGTGCGGGCCGTACCGCAACTGCACGGCGCTACGGCGCGATCATCCCAATGGCGTCCCGCGTGGCCATTGTGCGTATCAGCGGCGCATGGACCGCGACAACGACGGCCGGGCCTGCGAACGGTAGGAGAGGGTCTTTTCCGGGATTCCAGGAAGCGCCCTGCGATGAGGAAAAAGCTGATCGAGGTAGCGTTGCCGCTCGACGCGACCAACGCTGCGGCGTCGCGCGAGAAGTCTATTCGCCACGGGTATCCGTCGACGCTGCACCTGTGGTGGGCGCGCCGGCCGCTGGCGGCGGCGCGTGCGGTGATCTTCGCCCAGATGGTCGACGACCCGTCGGAGTACGTCGACGTGCTTCTGTCGGATGCAGGGAAGAAGCGCGCCGCCCAGCGGGAGCTGAAGAAGCGGTTGGCAGCTCGCGCATCGGCCGCGGCCGCGCCGCCAGCGACCGGAAACGGGAACATCATGGCAGGGGAGAAGCCGGGCGCTACGGTCGAGGCGGAGCTGCGCGCCCCGACGCTGGGTGATGTGGCGGCGGAACTCGAACGCGCGCGCCTGAGATGCAGGACTTCAGGAACAATGGGCACGGTCGTGACATAGTGCCCTCAGATGCGTCCGCGCGGAGGGTCCGCCACAACCTGGAACGCGCCCCCCAAGGGCCGGCATGGCCCGCAAGTGAGGGCAACCACAGCCCCCGGCGGCGAGGTGCTGGCCGGCCTCGTTGAGCGGGTGACCTTCCACAACTCCGAGACCGGCTTCTGCGTGCTCCGTATCAAGGCCCGCGGCCAGCGAGACCTCGTCACCGCGGTGGGCCATGCCGCGACGATTTCGGCCGGCGAATGGATCACCGCCTCGGGCGAATGGACCAACGACCGGACCCATGGGCTGCAATTCCGTGCACGCTTCCTGCGGGCTTCCGTACCGTCATCGATCGAAGGCATCGAAAAATATCTCGGCTCCGGCATGATCCGGGGCATCGGCCCGGTCTATGCCAAGCGCATGGTCCGACTGTTCGGCACGGACGTGTTCGACATCATCGAAGCCAGCCCCGGCCGTCTGCGCGAGGTCGAGGGGATCGGGCCGAAACGGGCGGACAGGGTCACCGCGGCCTGGGCGGACCAGAAGATGATCCGCGAGATCATGGTGTTCCTGTACCAGCACGGCGTCGGCACGGCGCGCGCGGTGCGCATCTTCAAGACCTACGGCGCCGATGCCGTGCAGGTCATGAGCGAGAATCCCTACCGGCTGGCCCGCGACATCCGGGGCATCGGCTTCCGTACCGCCGATCTGATCGCGGAACGACTCGGCATCGAGAAGACCGCGATGATCCGGGTGCGCGCCGGGATCTCGTTCGCGCTGACCGAGGCCATGGGCGACGGCCATTGCGGCTTGCCGGCCTCGGAGCTGACCACGCTTGCGGTGAAGCTGCTCACGGTGCCGGAAGAGCTCATCGCCTCGGCGCTCGAGCAGGAGCTGGCGGAACAGACCGTGACCGCCGACAGCGTGGCTGGCATCCCCTGCGTGTTCCTGAGCGGGCTCTATCATGCCGAACAGTCGGTCGCCGGACACCTGCGCCGTGTGACCGGCGGCCCCGTGCCCTGGCCGGCGATCGACGCAGCCAAGGCGCTGCCCTGGGCCGAGGCCCGCACCAGCCTCACGCTGGCCGATAGTCAGGCCGCGGCCGTGCGCCTCGCGCTGCGTTCGAAGGCGACCGTAATCACCGGCGGTCCCGGTGTGGGCAAGACCACCATCGTCAAGACCATCCTGCAGATACTGCAGGCCAAGGCCGTGAGACTCCTGCTGTGCGCCCCCACGGGCCGGGCCGCCAAGCGCATGTCGGAGGCCACCGGCATGGAGGCCAAGACCATCCACCGGCTGCTGGAATTCGATCCCAGGACCTTCGGTTTCCGCCGCCGCGAGGACAACCCGCTCGATTGCGACCTGCTCGTGGTGGACGAAAGTTCGATGGTCGATGTCCTGCTGATGCAGGCGCTGCTGCAGGCCGTGCCCGATCATGCCGCCCTGCTGCTCGTCGGCGACATCGACCAGTTGCCCTCGGTCGGGCCGGGCCAGGTGCTCGCGGACATCATCGGCTCGGGTGCGTTCCCGGTCGTGCGCCTCACCGACGTGTTCCGGCAGGCGGCCACGAGCCGGATCGTCACCAACGCGCATCGGATAAACGCGGGCCGGATGCCGGAGTTCAACGCGGGGGACGGTGAGAGCGACTTCTACTTCGTGCCGGCGGAAGACCCCGAACAGGCGGTGGAGCGCATCCTGACCCTGGTCCGGGAGCGCATTCCCGGCCGGTTCGGGCTCGATCCGGTACGCGACATCCAGGTGCTGTGCCCGATGAACCGGGGCGGCGCCGGCGCCAGGGCCCTCAATATCGAGTTGCAGGCGGCACTGAACCCCGCCGGCGAGGAGCAGGTCGAGCGTTTCGGCTGGACCTTTGCCCCGGGCGACAAGGTCATGCAGATCGAGAACGACTACGACAAGGATGTCTACAACGGCGACATCGGCACCGTGGAAGGCGTCGATGCCGATGAGGGAGAGCTGACCGCCGGGTTCGACGGACGCTGCGTCACGTACGGCTTCGGCGAACTGGACCGGCTGGTGCTCGCGTATGCGGCGACGATCCACAAGAGCCAGGGCTCGGAATACCCCGCCGTGGTCATCCCGGTGCTGACGCAGCACTACGCGATGCTGCAGCGCAATCTGCTCTACACCGGCATCACGCGGGGCAAGCGGCTTGTCGTGCTGGTCGGCCAGCGTAAGGCCGTCGCCATCGCGGTGAAGAACATCTCCGGCCGGCGGCGCTGGTCGAAGCTCGATGAGTGGCTGGAGCGTTGGTGTACATGACTCGGAGTTGACCGACAGCGCTCGCACCCTTGGATCTCACCGACAGCGGGCTTGATCGGGTCCTCGCTGACAATCGTCTCCACGTGGTTGTGATCGAGAACGGCCGGCGACAGTACCGGCTCGGCGGGACCGCGGACACATGGACGCCAGCGTGCAGGATGGCGCTGTACCTCTTCGGCATCGACGAGCCCGCTGCCCGCGTGCTCGCCGAGTTCGGCCGGTGGGGACACGTCCTGCTCGCTAAGCGGAAGTTTCAGCGGGCGATTTAGCCCTAAACCATAGGGTCTAAAGGCTTTTTGGAGCTTTTCGGCTTGGTGCATACGGCGATATGTAGCCATGTAATAGGCGCGTAATGCGCGTTGTTTTCTTTTTATGTATTGAGTTACTTCGGTATAATTAGTGACCATGTATATCGAGAGCGTGCCCAATCGCTCCTCCCCCCCAGCCGTCCTCCTGCGCGAGTCCTACCGCGCCGGCGGCCACGTCAAGAAGCGCACCCTCGCCAACCTCTCCAAGCTGCCGACCGCCGCCATCGAAACGCTGCGCCGCGTCCTCCGCGGTGAGCGACTCGTCAACCCCGAAGACGCCTTCACCTGCGTGCGCAGCCTGCCCCACGGCCACATCGCCGCGGTGCTCGGCACCCTCAAGCGGATCGGACTGCACACGCTGATCGCCCGTAACGCCGGTCGCCTCCGCGACCTCGTCCTCGCCCTGATCGTCGCCCGCGTCATCGACGCGCAGTCGAAGCTGGCCACCGCGCGCGGCCTGGCCCCCGAGAGCGCCGTCTCCACCCTGGGCGAGACGCTTGGGCTCGGCGACGTCGATCAGCACGAACTGTATGCGGCGATGGACTGGCTGGTGGAGCGGCAGGCGGCCATCGAGCAACGCCTGGCCAAGCAGCACCTGCAGGAACACACCCTGGTGCTCTATGACTTGACCTCCAGCTACCTGGAGGGGACCCACTGCCCGTTGGCGCAGCGCGGGCACAGCCGCGACGGCAAGCAGGGCACCTTGCAGATCGTCTTCGGCCTGTTGTGCACGGCCGCGGGCTGTCCGGTCGCGGTGGAGGTCTTCGAGGGCTCGACGAGCGACCCGAAGACGGTGGCCTGCCAGGTGGACAAGCTCCGCACCCGCTTTGGCTTGCAGCGGGTGGTGCTGGTGGGCGACCGCGGCATGCTGACCGCAGCGCGGATCCGCGAGGACCTGGCGGGCGTCGACGGGCTGCGCTGGATCACCACGCTGCGGGCGCCGACGATTCGGAAACTGCTGGCCGCCGGCACGGTGACGCCGTCGCTGTTCGACGAGCGGGACCTGGCCGAGGTCACCAGCGAGCTGTTCCCCGGCGAGCGGCTGGTCGTGTGCCGCAATCCGTTGCTGGCCGCCGAGCGGCAGCGCAAGCGGCAGGAACTGCTGGCGGCAACCGAGAAGGACCTGGCGCCCATCGCGGCAGCGACAACGCGCCAGAACCGGCTGCTACGCGGAGCAGCCGAAATCGGTATGCGCGTCGGGAAGGTGATCAACCGGCACAAGATGGCCAAGCATTTCGTCACCACGATCACCGACGACACGTTCACTTATCGCCGGGACGAAGACAAGATCGCGGCCGAGGAGCAGCTCGACGGGCTGTACATCGTCCGCTCCAACGTCGAGCCGGAGCAGTTCGATGCAGCGCAGACGGTGCGGGCCTACAAGGACCTGTCGAAGGTGGAGCGGGCGTTTCGGAGCCTGAAGTCGGTGGACCTGAAGGTGCGGCCGATCCACCACCGGCGGGCGGACCGGGTGCGGGCGCATGTCCTGCTGTGCATGCTGGCCTACTACGTCGAGTGGCACATGCGCCACGCGCTGGCGCCGCTGCTGTTCGACGACCACGACCCGGCGGCGGCCGAGCAGCAGCGGCCTTCGGTGGTCGCCGCCGCTCGCCGCTCACCGGCGGCCCTGGCCAAGGTGGGCTGCAAACGGACCGACGACGACTTGCCGGTGCACAGCTTCCGGACGCTGCTCACCGACCTGGGAACGCTGACGGCGAACACGATGCAGGTCGCCGAAAGCGGCGTCACCTTTCAGTTGCAGACGGACCCCACACCGCTGCAGCAGCGCTGCTTCGAGCTACTGGGGGTAACGACCCGAGTGTAGCCACCACCGACACCCCGACGGAATCGCTAACTGACTCAATGAGAATGACTTCCGCGCGATTCGCTCTGAAACTTCCGGCTAATGGCTACGCCGGAGCGCCGATCATCGCGTCGACTTCGTAGCCGTCGCGGCCGAACGGTTCGCGCGGTCAGGTTGCGGCCAGAGGCCCGGACGGTCCCCGGGCGGCCCTGGGGGTTCCGTCAAATCCCGTTTGGAATGGGGGGTATGATGGGCGGGTGGCGATTTTCGCCCGCGTGGCCAGGACGATGGCCGGCCGGGACGCCGCCGCGTTCATCCGGCGGCGCCGGCTCATCATGAGCCTGCCATCTCCACGTATCGGCACAGAGCGCACCTGCCATCGAGCACCGCCAGACTCTCGAACCCGCACGCGGAACACTTCCCCGACGTTCCCCGCGTCCGGTCCACGTCGTACCGCTGCGCCGCCTCCGAACCACTGTCCACGCCGAACGCGCCACCTGTCGGCTCCACGGCTGCACGCTCGCCACTTGGCAGCTCCGGAACATCTTCCGTCATCGGCTCCCTCTTCCCGTCAGCCACTCACGTTCGCACAGACGCCGCGAACGGTCTGGAGCATACTTTGACTTCCCATCGTGTCACTCGGCCGGTTCGAGAGCGCTGCGCGAGCTGGCCGAGGGGGGAGGGAGACGCGCCGCTGGACTGGCAGCCGTCCACGGTGAACGCGCCCCCCTCCAGCGTGCTCGCCCGAAGAGCCGCACGGCGTTACCTGATCAACGGCTGCACGATCTACCGCGCAGCCGATCACGGTCCACGAGAGCCCGCGCAGCACGAAGTTTCTACGATCGGGCGACAGACGACGTCACCGTCGTCGCTATGGGGGTCGGGGAACCGGGACCATCCGTTTTCGACCCCCTGCATAATCGCCGCCGGCCGTCCCCGGCGCGAGCGGCGGCGGCAGCGGTAGGCCGGTAGGCCCCCCGACGATGGGTCCGCACGTGATACCCTGCCGGCATGGCTTTCAACACGCACGCGGCCGTGAAGGCGTTGACCAACGCCGGCGCCGACGAAGCGCTCGCCGTCGCGGAGTAGAACCAAATGGCACTGGGCTCGGGAAAGTGGAAAGAGGGCGTAGTAATCGGAGTGTCTGCTGGAGCTATCCTAACCCGGAAAATTCGTGGCGTGTTCCGATTCCGGTACAGACACAAGAGCCCCCGTGTGGTACAAGTGCAGTGTTGACAACCACTTGCGCCACCACGGAGGCCCTTGCGTGACGACCGACACTGTACCACAGACTGTTCTGTTCCCGGATCTGTTTGACAAGCCGCTGTTCGCGCAGTTCAACCAGAAGCAGGCCAGTTCCGACGGCGGGGCGGTCCTGCTGAAGGCCGCCGAGCGCATCTACGGCCTGGTCAAGGCGTTCGCCGGGTGTCTGTTCGACAAGCGGGCGCCGGACAAGACCCGGCATTCGCTCGCGGACCTGATCGGCCAGCGCATCTTTGGCATCGCCTGCGGCCATCCCGACTGCAATGATGGCGACCGTCTCGCCGACGACCCCATCCATAAGCTGCTGCTCGACAGAGACCCGGTTTCGGGCGAGCGCCTGGCGTCGCAGCCGACGCTGTCGCGGTTCGAGAATGCGGTCAATGGCTGCGCGCTCTACCGCATGGCGGACGAGTTGGCCACGCGGGTCATCGCGCGGCATCGCCGCCGCCTGGACGGGCGGGCGCGGTGCATCACGATCGATCTGGACCCGACGGACGACCCGACGCACGGGGCGCAGCAGTACACGCTCTTCAACGGCTACTACGACAACTGGTGCTACCTGCCGCTGCTTGGCTTCCTGACCTTCGACCGCGAATCCGAGCAGTATCTGTGCGCGGCGCTGTTGCGGCACGGCAAGGCGGTCGCCTCCGAGGGGACGGTCGGGCTGTTGTCGCGGTTGCTGCCGCGGCTGCGCCGGGCGTTTCCGCGGGCGCGCATTCTCGTTCGGCTCGACGGGGGCTTTGCCAGCCCGGCGGTCTTCGCCTTCCTGGAGGCGCAGCCGCGGCTCGATTACGTGATCGCGATGGCGAAGAACGCGGTGTTGGAGCGGTACGCCGAGCCGGCCATGCTGGTGGCGCGGGCGCGGACGTGGCGCAGCGAACAGACCGAGCACGTCTACACCGAGACCAACGAGTACCAGGCCGGCACGTGGAACCACGCGCGCCGCGTGGTGATCAAGGCCGAAGTCGTCCGCCTCGCAGACCGCGAGCCGCGGGACAATCCGCGCTTCGTCGTGACCAACATGCGGCAGACGCCGCGTTTCCTCTACGAGAAGGTCTACTGCGCCCGCGGGGACGCCGAGAACCGGATCAAGGAACTGAAGGCCCTGCAGATCGACCGCACGAGTTGCCAGACGTTTTCGGCGAATCAGTTGCGCGTCCTGCTGACGGCGGCGGCCTACGTGCTGATGCAGGAGTTGCGGCTGCGCGCCGCCGACACCGCGTGCGCCCGCGCGCAGGTGCCTTGGCTGCGCGACAGGCTGCTGAAGCTCGGCGTCCAGGTGGTGTGCTCGGTGCGTCGCATCGTCCTGCGCCTGCCGCGCGCGACACCGGACCTGGCGGCGTGGCGACACATTGCGTTCGCGCTCGGGGCGCGCGCCGGATAGCCGCTCGACGAGCATCGCATCGCTGCCGGTCGGAGGGCTGTCAACCGCCTGACGGGTGGAACTGTCGTTGCCCGCCTCTTGCCGCCCTCATCACTACGGCGGTCGGCCGCTTGACCACACCATCACCCGCGGTCGGCGACGTTCGAAGGGCCGCCCAACCGTCGATCACCCTCTACCGGTGACCGAATCGGGTGCTGTCACCTCCTGCCGGTGACCGCGGCGGGGTCGCCAGTAGAGTCGAGGGGAGGCGCGTAACCAGTAGGGAGTCGGTGGCTCATCCGGCGCTTTCGCACCGGGCCGCAGTCCGAGTCCCATGGGCACGTTTCCTCCCCCCGCTCTCCGAACCCGGCGTGCCGATTTCCGGCACCGGGCTCTCCAGTGGAATCATGCGGCTCGCACACGGGCTGTCCGGTTGCGACCAGCGGGCGGGTCTTGCGAGCCGTGGCACCCGGCTCACACCCTGGCGTTGGCCGGCCGGTGCGTCGTCAGACCTGTTGACGCCCTGACGACGGCGACCGCGCGGGTCGTCCCCTTCGCTTATGCATGTGATGACGTCTGGCATTCCTGCTCATTCATCGGGGTGATAGGCCGTTCGGCCACTCCCGGAGCCTGTTCCCTTTCGCCATCCCTTCCACCTGAAGCCCCTTCCCTCGGCCGGCATTGCCCGGCTTCAACGGTGTCGGGTCGGAGGAGGCGCGCCCCGCGGGCGCTGGCCTCCGTCCGCCGCTCAAACGGTACGTGCGGTTTTCCCGCATACCGCTTTCACGAAGACGTCTTCGCGTGATGAGGACCGATGGAGGAATCAAAGAGTGGACCATCCTCCGGCCCGTCGGGTTCAGCCAGTCGGCAAGTCTCCTCGGTCGCTGATGTTGGGGTCTTTCACTCATGGAACTGTCCACCTCAGCGCCCTTGCTCATCTCACCGTCCTGTCTGGTCCCGACCGTCTTCGCCGGCCGCCTTCCCCAACCCACTCGGTTGCCGCCCCCTGACGGTCACGCGGCTTTCACCGCGCTTCAGGTACTATTCGGCCGTCCGACTCCTCGACGAGCATCCCTTCCCACTTCGCTCTCGCTTATAGGGTCAGTTGCCGCGGCGCCACCCGCGGACCCGCCGAGGTCTCCCAGGGTCACGCACTGGTCTTCCATACCGTGCCGCCCGCAAACACCTTGGTGCGGTGGGTGGATGAGATCGCCTTCGCCTCTGTAGTGCAGGCTCGACCTTGCCCCACCTTTGGCCGACCGGTTCGTCATGGGGTCGCCCCCTCGACTACGGCCCGGTACTGCTCCGCAAACCCTTCGGACCCCACCTCACGGTGGGCGCCCTGTCCTCCGCAGTTCCGTCGTGGCGGCTCCAGGTCCACCTTGGCTGTGTCCGGCTTTCGCCTGCGTGCCCGTGTAGGTGTCTCCATACCTGCCACCTGCGGCCGGCGAGGCATTACCCCCGCCTTTGGATACGGCCCCCCTCATCCGGGGGCCGGAGGGACTTCAACCCTCCTGACCAGTGCGCTGCCTGGCGCACAGTACGGGCTTCTCCGCCACCCTGGCCGGCCCGACCTTGCCCTCACGGGTCGTCGGTTGGCGCGTGCCACGCCGCCGGCAGGGCTTCCCGTGTTGCGTCCATTCCCCTCTTCCACGCGTGCTACCGCCATTACCCCGGCGGAACCGGTCGGTGCTCGCGTCGCTCGCTTCCCGACCGCTGGCAGCCTTCCCCGTTATTCAGGCGGGTCGGCTTCCGCGTTACCCGTTTCGAGGCCTGCTCGGCGTTTACTCGCGTTGTGGCCCGCGTGGTCGCTGAACCGCCCAGGGCGGCCCTTTGTCGTCGGAGTGCTTCAGCCGATGTCGTTACCTCCATCGTCCGCTCCGACTGCTACCGGCTGGAGCGACAGTTGCCGGGCGGGATTCGCACCCGCTGAGGAATAGCGCCTTGTCACGGCGCACTGAATAATCCAGGCTAAGTCTTGCGACGGCAGCAGTAGAGACCATAGACAACTATCTTGAGAGGCGCGAGCAGGTGCGGTATCTGGCGCGCCTGATTGATGACTACAGGAGTCGCATATACAGCGCCGCCGATTTCGAGTTCAGGCAACAGTCCGCTACAAGAGACCAGATGCGCAAAGTGCACTACGATGGCATGCGGCGAACAGTTAGGTCCGTTCTTCGAGAGAGGTCGTCTCGATTGTCGTACGACGAAGTAACGGACGTGAGAAATGTATTTGCTCCCTACGACCAATACCCGACCCGTGTTCTAAGCGAAGAGATATACGATAGTATCTTTGAGCAGCTCGATTCCATAGAGTGGCTTGGGCTTCGATAGACGCGACCGCCGGATTCTCGATGAACCATCCGCAGCGGTCCATAAACGGCCGCAACCGGCCGCATTATCCGGTGGTTAGGTATGTGGTAACCGCGCCTCTATGCAGGCATGAAAACCCAAGTATTTATGGGTGTCCTGCGGCAGTCGGCGAGATCGCAGCGATCACGGCGAAGCGAGGCGGAAACCGAACCGACATCGACGACCGGCGGCTCCGAGAGCTCGGGTGCCAACGGTCCCTCTATCTCGACGCTGACGGCAGACCCACGTTACCGGAGGCAGCGCTTCGGGCACTGATCGAGGCCAGCGCACGCAAGACCAAGCAGGGCCCGCTGGTGCGCGAGGGGTTGATGATTGAAAGCGTGACGTTCCGCTACGACGTCAAGCGCTACGGCGAGGACGTCAAGAAGCTGAGCAAGACGTGCCAGTTCGTCGCGCCGGTGGTCGTGGAGCGGAAGCGCATCCTGCGGACCCGGGCCCGAATTGATTGCCCGTGGTGGGTCGTCGGCGTGGCCGACGTCGACCCGGAGCTGGTGGACAGTGACCGGCTGACGGCGTGGCTGGCCACGGGCGGCCGCCGCGTCGGGCTCGGCGACTGGCGGCCAGAGAAGAGCGGCCACTGCGGGAGGTTCAACGTCGAGAAGGTGATCGAACTGCAGGACGCTGCTTGACGGCGGCGTCCCGCGGTTGAAGATTCCACGGCGCGGCTTGGCGTGACGTGACGGGGCGGGACCTGGCATGGCTTGGCGCGGCTTGGCGGGGCGAGGCAGGGACGTATTCACGATAGGCCACGTCAGCCGGCGGGAGTTGTGTCGCACCGATGGACGCCGTGAATGGCAGCATGTCGGCCATTCGTCGAACCAGTCGACGAATGGCGGCGTGTTCTGAAGCGCGCCTTGTTGAGTTGTCCACCGCGCGCAGCACATGCAACTCCGCCTCGCTCATACAAATGTGAGGTTGCCCCGATCCCGCGGACGGGTTAACGCTTTCGGGTTCACATCATGGCACGTCCTTGATGAACGTGGTTTCCGTGTCAGTATCGATGATGATGATGCGCTGTGGAAGTGTGGGAATCTCGCGGCCCCAGCGCAGGCATGGTCGGCAGCGATCGCCCGCGAGATTTCCAACGGGCTGTGGGCGCCCGCCTCGCCGACCTTCAAATTCAGCCCGACGCTGACCGGGCGTCCACAGCCCGGGCACTTCCACAGCGCCCCGTGGGGATACGCTGCGCAGTCCGGTAATGCGGCGAGCGTTTCGGCAACCAGCGGGGCCGAGAGAAGCTCGGCGGCCCAGCAGGCCCGCGTTCGTTTCCTCGACGAGCCGGCAGGTCTCGCAGCAGCTATCCGGCTTACGAAGCCGAAGGCGAGCCGTGCGCCTGTGGGTCATCATTCCCCCCCGTGTGTTTCCAGAAGAACGCCGGTGACGACGCGAGTCGGCGCCGGCGTTCCGGGCTCCAACAGACTCGTGGGCGCCCGAAAGGCGTCCACAGACCGGGCACCGTCCACAGGGCCTGCGGCATGAAGACGTTCGAACTCCAGCGGCGACGCGTAGCCCAACGCGGAATGGCGGCGCCGCGTGTTGTACCAGCCTTCAACGAACTCGAACACGGCCGCCCGCGCCTCAGCGTGCGTGGACAAGGTCGTGCGGGCGAGCAGCTCGCACTCGAGCGTCGCGAAGAAGTCTCGGCCATCGCGTTATCGAAGCAATCGCCCACCGAACCCATCGACAGCGCCACGTCCCATTCCTGGCAGCGGGCGCCGAAGGCCAGCGACGTGTACTGGCAGCCCTGGTCGGAATGATGGATGACCGCATCCGGCCGGCGTTGCGCCACGGCCATCTCCAGCGCCTCGGTCACCAGCTCCGTGCGAAGGTGTGCCGCCATCGCCCAGCCCACGGAACACCCGACACACTACCCATCTCGAAGACCTTCCTGACTTCGCGACCATCACTCGTGAGGCGCATCCCTTCCAAGGCCAACGGCTCGCGGTCTTGAGGCGGATGCAGCGGCAAGGCGGACACCAGCTTCTGTTGCTGTTTCCAGATGGAGGCCGGCGGTTGGTGCCGGTCGCCTGGACCGACGCCGCATCAGACGGCGCGGACGACCGTGTCGCCCGCGCCGCACACACTCTGGCCGGCATCGCCGACTTGTTGCGGATGCGGACGATTGTCGACGCTCTTCTCCGTCGCCTTGAAGCGGAGGAGGAGCATGCAACTGAACCTGGGCATTCTGAAGGACCCGCGCCCCGACCCGAACGTGTGGGCGGCGCTGGAGGACGAGCAGCGCATCGGTGTGCTGGACGTGCTGGAGAGACTCATCGTGCAAGCGGCGCGACCGGAACCGGAAAAGGAGGACGACGATGAGTGAGACGAAAGTCCAGCCCACCCACCTGCGCCGCGCCGCCGTCGTGTACGTGCGACAGTCCACTGTCGCCCAGGTCGAGCAGAATCGCGAATCGACGCGACGGCAATATGACCTGGCCGAACGGGCGCGCCAGTTCGGGTGGCGCACCGATCAGATCACGGTGCTCGACGAGGACCTGGGGTTGTCTGCCGCGACCACGCGGGGGCGTGGTGGCTTCGCCCGCATGACCGCGCAGGTCGCCCTCGGACACGTCGGAATTCTCCTCGGCCTGGAAGTCTCGCGGCTGGCCCGCAACAACGCGGACTGGTACCGGTTGCTCGACCTGTGCGGCATCACCGACACTCTGATTGGCGATGCCGACGGCGTGTACGATCCGAACGTCTTCAACGACCGGCTTATCCTCGGGCTGAAGGGGACAATGTCAGAGGCCGAACTGCATGTCCTGCATGCGCGCCTCGACGGCGGGATCCGCAACAAGGCGGCCCGCGGAGAGCTGCGTTGCGGTCTGCCTGTCGGGCTCGTCTGGGGCGAGCGCGACGGCGAGATCCGGCTGCATCCCGACGAAGCGGTCACCGGGGCCGTTGGCGCGGTTTTCGAGCGGTTCGCCGAATTCGGGTCGGTGCGCCGCGTCTGGTTGTGGTTCATCTCCGAGAAGCTCACGTTCCCGCTGCGCTTGAACCACGGCGACGCCATCCGCTGGGTTCCTCCGTCGTATCATGCGATTCATCAGGTACTCACCAATCCGGCCTATGCCGGCGCCTACACGTACGGCAAGTCGAGGCAGGAGCGCGTCGTCGGCGAAAACGGTGTGGTGCGCCAGCGTGTGCGTCGAGTACCGCGCTCGGAGTGGCCGGTGCTGATCACCGACCACCACCCGGGCTATATCGACTGGCCGACCTGCGAGGACAACCTCGCCCGCATCGGCAGCAACACGCGGCCGCGACCGCATGCGGCGGGGAGCGGCGCCGTCAGAGAAGAGCCTCTTGCAAAAATCGGTAATCGGCCGGGTTTTCTTTGCCGGAAGCCGCAGGGCGAGGGACGGTCAGTGGGCGGGACGTAGCGTCTGAAGGATGGCGGTAGCGGTCACCGCCGCCGACGAGTCCGAGACGCGGGGGTTCATGGGGCCTCCCGGCCGGTTATGAAGGCAAGCACGCGCGAAGAGAGGCCGCGCATTTCCTTCACGAGCCGCTCCAATTCGCGGTTGTTCTCGATCCACTCCTGGTAGAGGACAAGTTCGTCTTCGGTGAGCCTCATCCCGACGGTTTTCCCGCGGTCCTTGCGTGTCCAGTAGTGGTAGGGACCGTGCCGGGCGTCCGGGTCGCGGTAGCAGCGGCAGGTGGTCTTCCCACACGCTATCCGGCGGGTCTGGAGGCTGCCCTGGAAGAGAAACCCAAGCGACTGCAGTTCCGCCTTGAGCGCGTCGTATCGCTCCGTGTACTGGCGCATCTGGTCCGCACCGGCCATCGAACCGCAGCTTGACATTGCCCCTGCGCGTAAATATACAGTAGCTCGCAGGAGCGGTCAACAAGCCATGAATGCCCTGCGCGCCTCGTTCGCCCCCTACTGGGAGTCGATCCAGCGTACGCTGTTCCCGCGGTTGGAGCAGGCGTTGGGTCCACTGACCGAAAAACAGCAGCAGTTGGTGCAGACCCTGGAGGTCATCCGTATCGAGCGCCTGATTCCCCGGTACTTCCGGGCGCCGGGGCGGCCGCCCAAGGACCGCGCGGCGATGGCGCGGGCCTTCGTGGCCAAGGCGGTCTACGACCTGCCGTCGACGCGCGCACTGCTGGACCGGTTGGCCGCCGATGTGGCCCTGCGCCGGCTCTGCGGCTGGGAGCGGAAGTTCGAGGTGCCGAGCGAGTCGGTCTTCTCGCGCGCCTTTGCCGAGTTCGCCGACACGCAGTTGCCCCAGCGCGTGCACGAAGCGCTGATCCGGGAGACGCACCACGACCGGCTGGTGGGCCACCTCTCGCGCGACTCGACGGCCATCGAGGCCCGTGAGAAGCCGGCCACGAAGGAGAAGCCGCCCCCGCCGCCCAAGCGCAAGCGCGGGCGGCCGAAGAAGGGCGAAGAACGGCCAAAGGTCCTGACACGTCTCGAACGGCAGCCGACCATGAACCTGCCGGCGATGCTGGACGATCTGCCGACCGCCTGCGATGTCGGCACGAAGAAGAACAGCAAGGGCTACAAGACCACCTGGGTCGGCTACAAGCTGCACATTGACGTGGCCGACGGCCAGATTCCGATCAGTTGCCTGTTGACGTCCGCCTCCCTGCATGACAGCCAGGCCGCCATTCCGCTGGCGACTCTGTCCGCCGAGCGGACGACCAATCTGTATGACCTGATGGACGCCGCCTACGACGCGGAGCAGATCCGGGAGCACAGCCGCTCACTCGGCCACGTCCCGTTGATTGACGTCAACCCTCGTGGCGACAAGGCCCGGGCGGAGGAACTGCGAACCGAAGCCCGGCGCCTGAAAAATCTCGGCTTCCAGCGTGCCGAGCAGGTTCGCTACAACGAGCGTACGGCGGGTGAGCGCGTCAATGGCCGTCTCAAGGACGAGTTCGGTGGTCGCCATGTCCGGGTCCGTGGCACCGCGAAGGTGATGTGCCACTGCATGTTCGGCATGTTGGCGCTCACCGCCGACCAGCTCCTGCGTCTGGTGACATAGCCAACGCGCCGCCGGCAAACGCCCATCCAATCCCGGCGCTCAACCGGCGTCAGTCACCCACCGGTGTCCCGACGCTCGGTGGAAAACACGTCGATCCCCTTGTTTTCCGCTTCCTGGCTGCCGCCGGCCCTTCAGGACCAGAACACGGAGTCAAAATCCAGAACAATTGGGGTGTTCACCCCGAGAATCGGAGGACTGAGCCGAGCCGCGACCCCAAGAGTTTTGCAAGTGGCTCGGGAAGAACGGAATTTCCGTTCCCCATTCCGTTCCCAATTACGAGTTGGACTCCATCACACTCTGCAAGACTGCCTGAGACGACTACCGACGATTGGCGGACGGGGCACGACACAGAGAGATGGCGGCTCGGCACGTTGGCGCGTTCGCCGATCGCCAGTTGGCCGCGCCAATGCGCTCGCCGTTGTGGCAGACTCGAAATCATGGAGCGCACGCTGCTGGTTGCACTCTGGCTGCCGCTGACCGTAGCGGCCCAGGCAGTGGTCCGATTCGGCGTCGATGCGGATATGCCGCCGACGCCGGCGCCGATGATGGCGATAGCGGTCGTGTCGCTGTTCGTGTTCACGTGGCCAGCCGGGATCCCGCTGACCGCCGCCCTCCGCCGGCTGTATTCCCACTCCCGCTTCGCGACGTATGCCTGCGCGGCGGTGCTCGGCCCGCTCACGGCCGCGGCCGCGACGGTGGGCGGCGTGCTCGGGCCGATCGCCGTGTGGATGTACGCGTTGGTGCTCTCGCTGCCGGCGTGGCTCGTGCTCTGTTTGTTAGAGTGGCGCCAGGGTCGCGCGGCGCCGCACCCGGATCGGTAGCCCGCTACGGTGGCGGTCCTGGGCGTCGGTTCGGCGGGCGGCCGACCGCCTCGCGCGCATCGCCGGGGTGCAGGCAGGCCCGGACGTGTGCACGCTCGGTTTGGTCCGCGGCGCGCAGTATGCGGTTCGGGCCGTGGGAGACCGCCAACGGGCGCGGATTGTTCAGGGGCGAAGGTCGATTCGTTGGGCTCACGCGGATCCGCGCCGGGTTCGATACCGGCGACGTCGCTGGCGGATGGCGGTGCGGCCCGGTGGTTGGACTGGGTGACGATGCGGAAACGGTTGTATCTGGCGAACCCCTACGGCTTTTCTGCCCAGCAGCGGTCTGGGGCGCTCGCGGCGCTGGTTGAGGCGCTGGAAGCGGCCGGGGCCGAAGTATGGGAGCCATTCGCGCGCAACGATCCGCTCGACAAGACCGCGCCGGGATGGGCCTACCGGGTTGGACAGGCGGACCTGCGGGACGTACGGACAGCGGACGGGCTGTTCGCGGTGGTCAACGGCTGCCCGCCGGACGAAGGGGTGATGGTGGAACTCGGCCTGGCGATCGCCTGGGGCAAGCCGACGTTCTTGTTCCGTGACGACTTCCGCCGATGCGCCGACAGCGAGGTGTACCCGCTGAACCTGATGCTGTTCGCCGGGCTTCCGGAGAGCGGGTGGGAGTCCTACTGGTACGGCTCGGTCGAAGAGATCGCCGATCCGGACAAGGCGCTGGCGCGGTGGCTTCTGGACCGGACGCATCCAGGCGCACGCCGCGCGACAGGGCCTTGACGGAAACGGGAATCAGGCCGAAGGGCGTGCAGCGAAGCTCATGCATCCCCTCATTTTGCCAGCATCAGATCACGCCGAAAACCTCGCGATACACCCGCTGTTCCATGAGCATGTTTCCGAACGTCTCCATCAACGGACGAATCCGATCCTCGGGCCAATTGGGGAGATGGTGGTACAGCATCAGCCCCTGCCGAAACAACGAATGCGTCCGCCGCTTCACCGTGTTCGCCTTCAACCAGCGGTCATAACCGATGCGCTCGCCCGCCGCACCCAGCAACGACAGCACGGCGATCGCCAACGCACTGATCAACAACAGGCGGTCCCGCCGGTCCGGGAGGGTGTCCCGCCAGTAGTTGAAAGTCGGCAGCGACAGACACACATTACCCCGCCTTCTGCAATTCGGCAAGGGCGCCATTCTCTTCGTCGAGGTGCGCCTTCAGCATCCAGAGATGCTCATAGCCCGTGATGCGGCGATAGTGCTTCTCCGTCTCTCGGAACGTCACCGCGGCCCACCGCACCGCCATCTCCTCGCTCTGCCAGCGACTCACCCGATTCGTGTGCTGGCGAACGCCCGCGTGCGACGAGTCGATGATGTTCGTCGTCGTCAGGCAGCGGCGCAGCGGCTTCGGCAGCCCAAGGCGATTGACCGTGAACAACTCCGAGAGCCCTTCGCGCAGGCTCGCCGCCGCCGACGGCCACTCCCGCTCCAGCCACGAGGCGTACTGCTCCAGCTTCCGGATGCCCTCGTCGGCGTCCAGCTTCCACGCCGCCCGAAGCGTCGAACGCGCCTGCTCGTGCTGCTCTTTCGGCAGATGACCCAAGACGTTCCTTACCTTGTGGTTTCTACAACGTTGCACCAGGTTCGCCGACCCGAACACCCGCCCGATGGCCTGCCGCAGCGCCTTGGCGCCGTCGATGACGAACAGACGCCGCCGGTCAGCCCGCAGGCCCCGCGTCACCAGATCTTCGAGCAGGCCAGCGGTGACCTCCGTGTTCTCCGATGCCCCGCCGCAAAGCCCCAGCACGTGCTTACGACCATCCGCATCCACACCGACCGCCGCCACCACGTGGTAGTTCCCGAACACGATCCCGTCGAGGTAGACGACCAGCACGTCCAACTTGCCCAGGTCCCGTTCGGCCAACTCCTTCAGAACGCGCGTCCCCGCCTCGATGGTCTCCCGCGAGACCTCCGACTTGCTCACCCCCACCTGGTCGGCCAGCGCCGGCAGCACCTTCTCGTACTTGCGCGTCGACACGCCCTGCAGCACCAGCTCCAGCATCCGGTCGGCCAGTGGCTGATCCGCCTGCAACGCCGTATACGCCGGAATCTCCACCTCGCCCGGCTCATCGGCCCGCGGCCGCTTCTTGCGCAGCCGCGGCTTGTCGACCCGCAACTGCCGCTCCTTCAATGCCACACGTCCCGCCTGCACCCCGTGCCAGTACAGATCCCGGTCGGCGTCGCGCCGTCCCTGCTCCTTCGGCCCCGCCACCTGCTCGGCGCTCATCCGCAGGACGGCCTCGATGGTCGCCCGGCCCATCACGTCGATCACCTCGTCGATGGCTCGCTCGCCCTTCTCCAGCAGTTCGACCAGCGGGATCAGCAGTTGCCCGTCCTTCGCCAGCCAGTCCGCCAGTTCCCGGCGGTTCGGCGCGGACGCGCCCGAAACGATCTTGTACGGTTTCTTCATCGGTGGCCTCTCCTCCTTTTGAACACACCCGACTGATACCACAGCCGGGCAGGAGTCGCCACCGACTTTCCACTACGCTTGGGGCACCCTCCGGTCCGGGCGCGAAACATGCATCGAAGAAAGCCCCATCCCGAAGCGCATGTTCTTGATGTCCCGAAAGCCCGCCTCAATCCCCCAGCGCTTGCCGTAGTAGCGAATCAGGACCCGCGTCGGGACCTTCGCTTCGCTGGCCACCAGGCACCACGGTTCGTCCATCTTCGGATCCTGTACGCACACGACCGCGCCGACCGGCAGCTCGTACGTGTCGGTCACCCGAGCACCCACCAACCGCCGCGCACGCCCCCCGGCGCCGACCCACGCGGCGGCCGTTCGCCGCTCGCCCCCCGCACTCGTCACGTAGATGTCTCCACGCAACCGAATCACGTATTCGAAGGCCAGCTCCGTCGTCAACGCGTAGAACAGCTTGCAGTCCCCAAAGCCCCGGTCCGCCACGAGGGTGACTTTCACCCCGGCCGGCAGCACCTCCCGCAACCGGCACAGTAGCTCGTACTCATAGCGCCGCTGATTACCCTTCAGCGTCGAGGACGCCACCGTCTTCCACAGAAGGGGCGTTGCGCGCCCATGGCCAGTCACCATCGACAGCACGATCGTGTCCTGCCCGTCGGCCGCGAAGCTGGTCCAATCCAGCGCAACGACCACTTCGGTGCGGGCGGCGACGATGAACGGCGTCCAGTATGCGAAGAAGGCCCAGACGTCGACGCCTCGATTGCTCAGCAGCCGATCCACCTGCTTCACGCCATGCTTGGTCAACGTGCCCATGGCCTGGGCCAAGCCGCGCCCAACGGCATGGATTGCCAGCGAAGCGCTCGTCAGCACGCCCTGGGTTGCGTTGGCCAAGGACAGCACCCGTTTGGCATGCAGGTCGCCTTCGTACAAGGTGGTGATGAAGTTCAGGATGTCGTGCCTCCGGAGCCATTGCCGGGATGAGGCTGGCCGGTCTTGATGTTTATGCATACAACCATATTCTAATTCAAAGTGCGCACCTTTCCAACTTTCCTAATGTGGAACGGAGGATTTTGCTCTATTTATTCAAACGAGAAAATGAGGGGATCTCTGAGGCAGCGAAGTGCAATCTGGGCCGCACGCTGGCGTGAGGAGCGCGAGCACACGCACCGCCGTGGTCCCGGTTCGGGGCTGCCGGTTGGACCGGCATTCCGAACAGTATGGTGGAACGGTTCGGGAACCGCGATCCCCCGCAGAACTCCGGCTCGTCGAAGGCGACGCGGAGGAAGCAATGGTGAACGAGCCGACAAGCGCGGATTGGGTCATCGGCGAGTGGGTCACGCTCGACCGCGAGCTGCATCCATTCGAGGCGCTGGAGTTGGCGACGGTCATCGAGGCGGTAAAGCTGCATGTGCTGCACGGCTGGCCGCGTTGGTGGGAGTGGAAGTTCGCGAGCCTGGTCGCGCAGATCGCCATCGGCATCTTGGAAAGTAGCGGCCGGCGAGCTTGTGATCGTCGACCATGACGTCGGGGAGACGATCCATTCGACCCGCCGTTGTGCCGGATCACTTTGGGTAGTGGAATGGGGGGACACGTACGACCATTCGCCGGCCGGCCGTCTGCTGCCAGCCAAGCAAACCGGACCTTGATGGTGGAGCCCGACTCCGCCGAACCCCATCTGGAAAACCACGCGCAGCGGGCGCCCGGCGAGTCACCCGTCGCGGCAGCAGAGCGACGCTCCGATACACTCCGGCTCAGGTAGCGAAGACCTTCTCGTTTCTGCGGGTGCTCGCCGGCCAGGGCACAACGTGCATATTAACCTGGAAATAAGTATCCTGACCTCGTAGCATGCCGAAATATGAGGAAATCAGGCCGGCAATCACCTGTCTGCTGTCAGGCAACCAATGACCCTGTTAATAACGTAGAATTTCGCCCCCTCCCGCAAACAAGCCGGATATTACCGTGCCCGCTTGGCGGCCGTGGACGTGAGTCCGCACCCGCCCGAGCCCGTTACCTGCGCCGGCGCTCACCAGCCTGAGCAATCCGCCCAGGACCACGAGCGAACCCGCAGCACGGCGGGCGGCGTCGGCCGGTTCCTCGCCCCCGAAGCCCTACGTCCATCATCGTCGCCAGATTTCCATTTCGTGAATCGACCAGTAGAAGAATGGGTCTCTGCCAGTCTGGCGTAGTCGAATGACGCGTGACGCGTTCTGCGGAAGGGCGAAATCCATGGGCGCGAACGGCTCACCTCCGAAGACGCCGAGCAGCAGTCGCGGAAAGCCACGACCCCGATACAGCTCACGAAAGACTTGACCATCGCTGCTACCCTCGATGACCAGGTACCGCGGGTAGTCATGGAAGCTGACCGGCCCCATCCAGAGCCGGACGTGCGCTACGTCGGTCGGTTGATCGAGCTGAATCTGAACCCACTCCTCGCCCGATTGCGGTCGACCGCTCAGCCAACGCGAATGGGGGTCGGAGTCGAGCGCGGCCTCGAGCCGCTCAGGAGCATGAGTCGCCGTAATCTCGAGGCGCGGCAAAGTGAGCGGAGCCGTGTCCGGTGGGGATTCCGGGAGTTCATCCCGTTCTCCATTCCACGGCAGCAGCTCGACTACCACCGTCCTCCCGAAACCGCGCCAGTTCAGGATCTGATCCGTTTCACGAAGCATCGTGCTCAGTATCGTCCGCGCGAACCCGGGATCGGCAAATCTCTCCTCGTGCACCACGACGTATAGCACGTCGATGGCGCGCAGCCTGCGGAGCAGAAGGCCATAGGATTCGTAGTCTTGCAGCGCATGGCCTGCCAGCAGATGGTGCAGTGGGGTGCGGTACCCGCTGTACCCGTTTACCAGCGGGTTCCCGTGCTCCAGCGTGCCGTGCACAAAGCGCATCGCCTGTTCTTCCGACGATCCCCGGCCATGGCCGTAGAACGGCAGCTCGAGCACGGCTCCCGGCAAGCGTTCTCCCAACCACCGATATACCGCGCGGGCATCCGGCGACGACTCGAAGGCAACCATCGACACCGGGTGGTAACCCTCGGCGACCAGCAAGCAGGTACTCGCGAGGCAGAACGCCCTGGCGCCGGTACGCGACAGCCGGTCGGTGAGCCACTGGACGCCAAGAGCCGCAAGGACCGTCAAAGAGAGGAAGACGAGGATGGCGGCTCGCGCGGGAACACGGAGGCCATCGAGACCAGGGACGATGCGCAGCAGCCAGTCGTAAGGTCCGCTACTCATCAGCTCCATGCCGCCTGCGCTCGGCTCCGGCCCGAGCGACAGGACGAAACCAGCAGCGCCGACCACGCCGTAGATTCCAGCGATTCGAAGGCGCGCGGCCGCCGTGTCGGTGTGGCGTCGGCCAGTTCCCACACTGGCTGTGCCCAGGCCGAGAACCGCGAGCGACACGAGGCCGAACCCCGGCAGGAGCGCCGCTTCCGGCCTGTCGCCCGGGAGCAAACCGCTCCATAGGGTATTCCTCGGTGCATCGAGGTACGACCACACATCAGCGCTGTAGCCGACGACCTCGCTGCGCGATCGTCTCAACTGCTGCTGCTCGCGCACATCCCGGTAAGCCGTGATCACCGGTGCGGTCACAGCCAGCATGACGGTCGCGGTGATCGCGAGATCCACCAGGATCCACGACCGAGACCGCACATTGACTAGCATCTCGGCGCCGACCACCAGCACAACGGCGACCGCAAAAAAGTAGAAGAAGTACCCGTTGGAGAGTCCGAGGAGCAGGAACGCGACAGCGAAGACGGCAAGTGACGACCGCCGTCCGCTACGGAAGTAGTGGTGCAGTCCCCAGAGTGCGACCGGCATCCAGCCATACATCAGTACCTGGAGGTGTGAGATCTGGTCGGCCCGATACGGAAGAAACGCGAACGCGACTCCGGCGATCAGCCCGGCGGTCCGGCTGCCGGTGAGGAAAGAAGCCAGCAAGAACATGCCGCTGCCGGCGAGCACGAACGAGCCCAGAAAGGCCGCATTGTAGGCGGCGACGGGACTACCGGTCAGCCAGGTGACGGGCGCGGTGAAGATCGCTATTCCCAGCAGGTGCTCCGAGTACGCCAGGGTGTTCGGGTAAGGGTGGAAAATCGGTGCGTTCCAGAGCCCATGCAGCCCATGCGCCAAGCGCTCCGCATCCCAAGCGAGAATCCACGCGTTCAGCAGCGGATCGGCGAGGTCGTTGGGAAGGGCGGAACCAAAGTGACGAACGAGCGGCCACGTGGCGAAGACAGCGGCGCCCGCGAAGGCGGCCACGACGGCTAGTCTCTCGCGAACGGTCGCCACTCTCTCGTGATTCCGAGCCACCATCAAACGCCGCTCCAAGGGACCTGCTGGAAGTAGCGTGCAGGGCGCGGACGCTCTCCCCGCGGCGCCCACGGGAGACTCAGGGCCCGCGCTTCGCCGTGCTGCTCGTAGTCGACGCGGAGGCGGTGAACGCCCGCTTCCAGCCAGAGCGTCCGCGACTGCGTGTGCATCCCAGCCGACGCCCCGCGCCGTATCACCCGCTCGCCGTCGACCCAAACGTCGAGGCGGTCGTCGCCGGCGCCGTGCAGCTCGAACTCGCCCGCCTCGGGCAGATACCAGAACCCGTTCCACCGGACGCTGAAGAACCGCCGGGACAGCGCCGGATCCTCGCGGAGGAAGTCCAGAGAGATTCCCCGACTGACATCGACCCGCGGTATTCCGCTGAAGCCGACATCCGGGTACACCTCACGCTGCAGGCCGATTCGTTCCGACACGCGCGCATCGAGGACAAATAGAAGCACGGTCAGCGCAACGACCAGCGCTCCGTAGCCGCCGGCAATTGCCCGGAAGTGTCGTGGGGAGAGTGGTAGGCCGCGCATCGCTGTTGCGCTCTTGCGCCGTCGCGCCGTACAAAATATACATCAGCCCGGATGTCGGCGCGGCGGCAGGACCTCCGCGATGGCGGTTGCCGCGGCGTGCTTCCGCGCGAAGCTGTCCGGCCAGACAGCCCCGGCCCGGCCCGTGAACGCAGGGCCCGGGTGCTTGCCGGTTACCGGCGGACCGTCGGCGATCGCGGCCGGGGCCAAGCGCGGCCGTTCAGCGCCGCGGACCTGGGCGGCCGTGCTCGCGACCCCCGCTCGAGGGCGAACCAGCGGCGCCACGAAGAATCTCTACACCTTGGCCATGCGCCTGTCCATTATCGTTCCGGTCTTCAACGAGCGCGCCACGATTCTGGCGGTGCTCGACAGAGTGCTGGCGGTCGACCTCGAAGCCGAGATTATCGTCGTCGACGACGGCTCGACGGACGGCACCCGAGAAGCGCTCGTCGAGCGGGCCGCCCGCGAAGACGCCGGCATAGCCGTGGTGCTGCACGAGATCAACCGCGGCAAGGGAGCCGCGCTCCGCACAGGCATCACCCGCGCCACGGGCGACTACGTCATCGTGCAGGACGCCGACCTGGAGTACGACCCGGCTGATCTCCCCAGGCTGCTGGCCCTTGCCGACGAGCACGGCGCGCCGGTCGTGTACGGATCGCGCCTGCTGACCGCCCGCCCGGCGATGTTCATCCGGCACTGGGTCGGGAACCGCCTGCTGACCGCGCTGACGAACCTGCTGTACGGGTCATCGCTCAGCGACATGGAAACGTGCTACAAGCTGATCGCGCGGCGCCTGTTCGAGGAAATCGATCTCGTCTGCAACCGCTTCGACATCGAGCCCGAGATCACCGCGAAGCTCCTCAAGAAGGGGATCCGGATTCACGAACTGCCGATCAGCTACACGGGTCGGACCTTCGCCGAGGGCAAGAAGATCTCGTGGACCGATTTCGTCGCGGCGGTGTGGACGTTGGCGAGGTTCCGAATCTCGGGCTGAACGGTGAGGTGCCGACGGCCGGGCTGAGGAAGATCCTTGTTGGCGTGCGCCTCGGGCTCCGCTTGGCCGCGTGGGCCGGCGGAGCCGCTGTGCGGAGGGCACAGCACTAGCCTTCGATTCCCTGGGACGCCGGTAAGTGAAGTTGACGTTATCCGGTCAGGGGGCTGGGCAGCACCTACTCAGAGGTAACGCGCGACTGCACCGCGTTCCGCCGTCGCCCCTGCAGAGTAGTGCGCCACCATGCGGCTGGTCTTCCAGTTGCCGGCCAGCATCACGTCGGTGGTCGAGGCTCCCCGGCTCGTCAACTCCGACGCCAGCCCGACCCGCCCCGAGTGCGCGGTCACTCGGCTCTCGACGCCGGCGGCCGCCGCTGCGGCCGTGAACCGCAACCCGATCATCTGCGCCGACAACGGCACCGCGCGGTCGCCGGATTCCGTACTCGTGGCGGCGCGCAGCGCCCGGAGAGCGCGCGCCACACTGCCCTTCACCGATCTATGGGTCCTCGAGACGAAGACGATGGACCGCCACCTGGCGCTGATGCGGCTGCCCCAGCAGCTCTCCGCCTTCGTCCTGTCGGCGTTCGGGGGTGCTGGCGCTGGCACTGGCCGCGGTCGGCCTCTACGGCGTGGTCAGCTACAGCGTCGCCCGGCGGACGGGCGAGATCGGCATCCGCATGGCGCTCGGCGCCGACAGCTCCCGCGTCGTCCGGGTGCTCGGCGCGGGTGGCCTCCAGTCTGGTTGTCATCGGCGGCGCGCTCGGACTGACGCTTGCCGTCGTCGCGACCCGCTGCTGGGTGGGCTGCTGCTGTTCGAGGTCGACGCACTCGACCCGCTGACGTTCGTCGGGGTGCCGCTCGTGCTCGGCGCCGCGGCACTGCTCGCGGCCTACCTGCCGGCCCGCCGCGCCAGCCGAGTCAATCCCGTCGCGGCGCTCCGGACCGACTGAGTGCGGGCGGCCCGCGCGCCACGGCTCCACGGCGTCGTGCAGCTCACGAACAGTGACGATCCCCTGTCGCCTCAGAGACGGACTCGGTACTGCGGGGCGTCATCGACCCCACGATGGCTGGACTTCGCTGTCGGCAGGCGAGCTGTGGAGCGGCAGGACGCTCGTAGCGGGCGGCAGGGTGAACCTCGCAGGTCACGCCTTCGACCTCGTAGATGCCGGCACGCCGTGGACTGGGGCGCGCCGACCATCGTCGACATCGCTGGCGACTCGGCAACGTGATCCCGTTCACGTCGATGTCTTACGGGTCCTCGAGCTCGTCGATCCGAGCTGGTCGGCTTTGCGTCGTCTCGATCAGCCAGACATGGAGCGCCTTGACGGTGATGAGGAGTTGCTCGAGGGTGTACGGCGTCTTGTGAGGCTCGACGCTGGTCTCGCCTTCGAGCGGGGCCTCATCGGCAGCGTGAATGACCAGCATCCAAGGGATCATGGGAACGGGCACGGGCCAGAGCGCGGAGGCTACCGGTTTCTTGGGCGCATCGGGGAACCTCTCCCACCATGCTTTGAATACCGCGTCCCACGGCTCCGTGTGGACGCACTCGAGCATCATCATGTCGTCGACGTTGTTCGCGTGCCATTCCCGTATCGCGATGGGGCACAACGCCAGCTCCTCTTCCTTCCAGCGTAGCGACCGGCCGTCCATGGGGGACTCGAACGGCTCCTCCGTCTCGGGATCCGCGCCGCGGATCCGCTCGGCCATCGGCGCGACAGCGCCGCGGATGCTGCCGCGCAAGCCGATACAAGGCGCATGAGACCACTTGACGCCGGGAATGGCGGCGATCTCCTCGATCAGATCGAAGGCCGTGTCGGTGCCGAGAATCGTGTCGGCAAGGAGCTTGGTTCGAAGATCGGTCCTCGTCACTTCGGGATCATTATCGACGGGATGGCGGGAACAGATCCGCGATGGAGCAACCGAAGTAGTCGGCGAACTTCCGCGCGTTCTCGACGGTAATGGTCGGGTACCGCTGGCGGGCGACATCGCTGACGTAGGGCTGCGGCAGGCCGACGGCGTCCGCAACGGTCACCTGCGTGACTCCCGCCACCGAGATCGCCTTCGCCACGCGGTTGGTGCTTGGCGCGGAGCGCAGAATCGCGAGCTGCTGCTCGGTCAGCATCTCGAAATAGGGCTACATGTTCCCGGACCATCCCCTGGTTCTCAACGGGATGCCACGGTGGCTCCGGGCGACATCGCCACGGTCAAGGCCGACGAACGTCCGGTGCGGATTCGGCGATCAGAGTCCACCGCATCCCGTCGAGCCTGCAGGAACGACCTGGCGGCGGGAACAACCGATGCGCGTCGCGTCACTCCTCCGCCTTGGCCTCTCGCCGCGCTGCCCAGTACTTCCGCATCCGGTCAGCAACAGCTTGGCGCTGTTCCTCCGTCATCGTCCGCTTCCGCTTGGCGACAACCTTGAGCGCCTTCTTCTTGCCCCACCCGGCGGGAGGGGCATCCGCCCCTTCGATTCGCCTCGATCGCACGCTGTATCGCGACGATCTGAGTCCTGAGCGATTTCTCCTCATCCTTCAGGGCGTCCAGAATTCCGCTTTTCGACATCGTCATCCCCCTTCCTTGAAAGCCACCCGCTGCACCACCGCGCCGGTCCCCGATCCGTACGCGCATCCGCGGCCGCCGCCCGCGGCGGCACTCAGCGTCCGGCGGGTTTGCGTTGCTGCCGGCGCGCAGCTCCGGATTCCGTCACAGCCGCGCCCGCCTCCTGGAGGCACTCGACCGCCGCCGCACGAATCTGGGCGCCGGTCCACGCCGGCCACTCGCGCCCGTCGGGCAAACGCGCCACGCCGGCACGCCGGCCCCAGGCAACCGCGGCGACCGCCGCTTCGGGTGAGCCGTACCGGCCGCCCCAACGCCAGGAACCGCATCGTCGTCTCGACCAATGGCAGCGCGCCATCCGGACAGACGTCGACGTCGCGGTCGTCAACTGCATCGACAACTTCCCGAACCCGTTATCGGCCATGCCCGACGCGCTCTACACCGAAGCGCGAACCACTCGGGCGCGGCGGCGAAGGTCGCCAGTCGGAGATCAGGCGGCCGTGGCCTTCCGAGCAGACTGTCTCATTCGGGGGTCCGGCCGTCCCATCACCCGCTGTTCAGGCAGCTTGGCGATGAGCGATTGAGCCGACGAGCGCCGTCGGTGTCCATTTGAACCCCCAAGCGCGCGTCAGACGCCCCCAGCGGTCGAACAAACGCCCGATCAGGGGTTGGTCCCGTTCGTTGTTGAACTTCCGGTGGCGGACTCCCTGTCTCCTCTACGAAGTCGTCTATGTTACGCCACGTCGGCAACCACGCCGTCGGGCGGAGCCAGCGCGTCCAGGGCGCCGACCAAGTGCTGCAGATTACGGTAGCCCCGGACCCGCCGGAAGTGCTTCTCGGCCTCCACCAGCGCGCTCGCCACCCAGCGTTGAATCATCTGGCCGCCGCGCCACCGCTTGACGTTGCGCGTGTAGCGCTCGACGCTGCCGTTCAGGTTCTCGATGATGTTCGTCGTGCGCAGCGTACGTTGCAGCGCCCCCGTCAGACCGAGGCGCTGCACGGTCAGCGTCTCGTCCAGTCCCTCTCGGATCGACGCCGCCGCGCCGTGGTGGTCGCGCTCCAGCGACCCGGCCAGCCGCGCCAGCACCTGCGCCGCGCGGTCCGCCGAATCGAGGTTCCACGCATCCCGCAACGCCTTGCCGACAGAGGCGTGCAGCCGCTCGGGCAGATGGCCGATTACGTTCCTCCACTTGTGGACTTGGCAGCGTTGCACCACGCCGCGAGAACCGAAGACATCGGTGATGGCCCGGCGCAGCCCCTGAGCGCCATCGATGACGAACAGCAACGTCCGGTCCGGTTGCGGGCGGCGTCGGCTTCCCGGGCGGCCTGGCCTGGCTGCCGGCGGCCGAGGGCGGGGGGCGGGGGGCGGCTGTTTCTCGCCGACCGACGCGCGCTGCGGGAGCTGGATCCCGAGACCGGCGCGGAGGTCCACGTGGTGCCCGGCGTCGGCTCCGACGTGGGCGAGGCGCTGTCGGCGCACCCGCATGGCGCGCAGTTGCTCCTGTCCGGCGCCACCAGCGTCAGCATCTGGGATCCGGACGGCGATCGCCTGGTCGCCCGCTTCGAAGGCTTCGAGGAGGCGGTCGACGCCCTCCCGCTGGGCGGCGACATCATCGTGAGCGAGTACGAGACGGGCAGCGTCCTGCGTTTCAACCCGGCCTCGCCCGATGAGCGCACCGTGCTGGCGAGTGGTCTCGAGGCGCCCGCCGGCCTGGCGGTCCATGGCGGCGACCTGTACGTCGCGGACCGCAGCGGGACGCTCCTGCAGATTCTCGACGACGGCGAGCGCATGGAGCCGCCCCGCCTGGTGGCCGGCGGCTTGGCCGGCCCCGAGGGTATCGCGGCGGACGACGACGGCACGCTGTACGTCGTCGAAGAAGACGCGGGCCGCGTAACGCAGGTCGATCCCGAGACCGGCGCGGCAACCCTGGTGGCAGACGGTCTCACGCTGCAGAGCCTGGAACAGAAGAGCATCGGGGGGGCGACATCCGTCGGGTTCCTGTCCGGCATCGCGGTTGGAGACGGCAGCCTCTAACTGTCGAGCTATGCGGAGAATCGCGTGTACCGCATCGACCGGTAGGGAGTGAAGCAATTGGCTATGCGAGAATGAGGCTTGCCGGCACGCCAGCGCGATGAGGCAGCGGGAGGAGTTCCGTGACCACCAGGAAGACGGCGATATCGAGACGGCGGTTCCTGAAGATGGCGGGCGCGGGTGCGGCTGCCGCGGTGGCCCCGGCCGGCCCGTCGGCTCTCGTGGGCGAAGCCGCCGCCGCTGCCCCCGATCCGGAGATCAGGCTGGCGCTCGAGTCGAGCCGTCCCGCTCGGCGCCGCTGCCGGAGCGCACGTGGCCGATGACGGCCGCCAACGTGTTCGCCGAGTGCTGCCAAGCCGAGGGGCTCGCCGCGTTCATCCACTGTCCGGGCACTATGCCATCCAGAACGCGCTCGCGGAGGCCGGCATCCCGTCGTCCTACGGGGGGCGGCACGACGGACACATGGGCATGCCTGCGACGCCTTCTACCGCGTAACGTCACCTGTGCACGGCTACACGACGTAACAATATTGAAGAAGATTGACCACCTCGACGACGGACAGGGTCTGGGCACGGGCGACACAAATGCGCCGCTTGTGCTTACGACCTTGGAAGAAGGGACGGGCACGAAGGCATCGGGCCGTTCGTGCGTGCCGTCGCCAATATCCTCGCAGTCACTCTGAGAGACATGTCTCCTGACTCGGAGGATGTTCGTGAGGAAGTGGACCGTTTTCTTGGAGAGGCGGCGGCCTCAAGAGCCAGCCGGCCGTGGAAGTCCTGTCGTCCCTCGAGCGGACCCCGGTGGGCGTCCCGTTCGGGCTCGACCCCGGCGGCTCGCACCCGTGGGACTCGGCGTATCATGGGCTGCATGAGCACCGACGCGCCGCGGCGACGTGACCGGAACGACGGAGCGGGGAGGACGAACCCCAAAACCAGAGGTGGGGCTACCTTGACCGAGACGCCGGCAGAACCTTCCTGACGTTGTGGGGTACGCCGTGGTATGCGGTCTCCAGGCATCCCTGTAAGTCCATGCAAACTATGCTACTTGCAGCGGTAGTCGCGCTGACGCTGCCGGAGCGTGACCGCCGCGATTTCCGGGTTGGGAATCGGTTCCGTGCGGCTATGCGAGCGCGCGGATAGACGGCTTTCGCGGTCCCTGGGCCGGGTCCACTTCGCGCGCCTCCTGTCAGCCAGCCAGAACGGCACATGGGCGCGAGGCCTGTAGAGGGCGGTCTGGGTTTCGTGGTCCCGCGGCTGTCGGGCGCCTCTGGTCCAGCCTCCGGTATCGCGCGCCTCAGCGCGCGGGCGGGTAGTGGCTGCCGTGGTAATCTGCCAGATGCTGCGAACAATCATCGGTGTCGTTGGATCGCTCCTGGGGGCGCTGCTCATGTGGTGGACTCCAGATCCCGACATCGTAACGACGACTCTCGAAGCCGTCATCTTCCTCTGCTTTATCATCCTGACTGGCACGGCGATCCGCGACCTGCGCCGCTACACCAAGCCGGGGGCGCGCATGCTGCGCGAAGCCGAAGAAGAACTCCGCGAGCACCGCCGCCAGCAAAACGCCCATTTCGAACGCAAGGCACGTGCTAGTCGGTTTATGTCGCGACCGCGACTCCATCTTCCCAAGCGCCGGAATGACCGCGAGTACGTCGAATTCGGGATCGGCATCAAGCCGACCTGGCACACGCGTGCGATGGCTGTGAACGTTTGGCTTGCGAACCACCGGCTGCTTCCGCGCCGGCTCGTGATCTGTGTCGGGGAACGACTCGGGTACCGGTACGCCGGTGTAGATCCTGGCACCTGGTACCGAGGCTCTCGGGAACAGGGAAGCCGCACATCGCTTGGATGGAAGGGCTGCTGAGCCTTTTCGATGCGCCTTTCCCCCACGAGCGCAACGATCCGCGACGGTTAGGAGAGTGCGCTGAATTAGGTTGCCATCTTGTGGGATTCCGGTCATAGTCGCGGCATGAGGCGAGACGTGGAGTTGGAAGCCACCATCGTCGGAAAGTACAGCGCGGTAGCGCCGGTGTTGGACGAGCGTAGTCGCCGGCGGTGGGCAGCGGCCGAGTCGGCGGCGATTGGCTATGGCGGCGACGCGCTGGTGTCGTCGGCCACCGGTCTGGCGCGGGAGACGATCCGCAATGGACGCCGCGAGATCGCAAGAGGTGAACCGCCGACGAGCCGCATTCGGGCTCCGGGCGCCGGACGTCCGGGACGTTCCTGGCGGGCGAGTCGACGGAGCGGATCGATGTCTCGGAGCTCGACGACGCGCACGACGAGGGCGAGGAGACGCTGACGCTGTCGAGCACCTCGTAGGGGCGGCTGCCGGACGGCGAACCGACGGGGACGACCGACAATCGGGATCCGCTGCCGCGAGCGCCGCTGGCGCGGTTCGGGCGGACGATGGCGGTGCACGTGGGCGAGCACGTGGAGGAACGGTAGCAGGCGGCGCGGGTGCCGGGCTTCGGGGACCGTTTCGCGGGGCGGGAGCTGCGGTTGACGCCGATCAAATGGCAACTGATCAACAAAGACGCAGTCGACCTGCGAACCACTGGTTGGGGTTGCGCGGATAGCGGCGCGAGCCGTTGGCGCTTCCCGTGCCCGCGCGTGGCGGGAAGGGAGCGACGATGCCGGACGCTGACGCGAGGCGGGTTGGCCGGTAGCGACAGCCCGCCGTCGGGTGGTTGGTGACGCTGTGCTGCACGTACCCGCTTCGTGAGAATGGAGTCTCGCAGTGTTGACCACGCAAGCGCGGGATGCCGCCGGAGCGACAGTGCCGACTGGTACCAGGCTGAGCCGTATGGCGGCGGACGGCGTACGTCTGGAGCGTGGCCGATGAGGAGATGGGTGTCGGCCAGACGCGGTCGAAAGGGAGACAACGCCCGCCAAGGCGGCTCAACGGTGGCGTCGGTCGCGGCCGTTCACGATGTTGCCGCGCGGTGCTGGCTCTTGCGGGCTTGAGCGGGCGATTTGCCCACATAGTGCCGACACAACCGCAAGTGCTTATCCCCCTAAACCCCTGTAAGTTATTGATTCTATTGGAGCCGGCGAGCGGACTCGAACCGCTGACCTGCTGACTAAGAACCAGCTGGGGAACGTCGAGACTGAAATCCGGGCGGTGGGGACCGAACTGCGAGACGTGCGAAGCGAACTCGGGACACGCATCGATCGGGCAGGAACCGAACTGAGCACGCGGATCGACCGCTTGCACGACGAGATGGAGCAAAACTACCACCGGCTCGACGAGCGGATGCGAACGGTGGAGCAGAGGTTCGGCCGGATCGATCAACGGCTCGACACGCTCGAGAGATCGATCATCATCGTCGAACCCGCGGACAGCAACATCGCTCGCCCCCGCGCACGCGGGGGTATGCCCCTGCGGATGATTGGCGCGTCGACAACCAGAAGCTCGCCCCCGCGCACGCGGGGGTATGCCCGTGTTCAGCATGGATCTCGCCGCGGGGTCCTGGCGGCGCCCCACAGTCGCGGGGATAGACCGAGGCCGGGGAACCGACCTGGCCGAAACGAGACATTCACCCTGCACCGGCGGGAAGGCGCCGCACGGCAAGCATCAGGGTGCCGTTGCGGTCGGTGGAGTAGCGGTCGGTGGAGTAGAAGAGGAATGCCGTCGGGCGAAACGCCGGCACGATCGAGACCGCCGCCGTAGGTTCGCTGGTGCCCCGCGCGCGTGAAGGGACCGCTAGCCCTGCCCGTGCCCCGGATGTCCGGGGCTGGACTGTAGTGAGCAGGAGGTCATCCGAACTCGTCCCGCAGTTCGAAGGCGAAGGCCATGGCAACCAGTTGAGTGTAGCCGTGCCACATCAACTGTGCGCCGGGCGGGTCGCGTTGGCGTCCGAGCCACCCGCCGAGGCGCCCGACCAGACCGACAGCGTCGCCGAGGCGCGCCGGCGGCGGCAGCTTGCGTGAGCGGGCGAAGGTGGCGAGCACGCGCAACTCGCCATCGGAGAACAGCAGGTCGCCCGGCAGGTCGGGCACTTCGCGCCCGAGTTGGACCATCAACTGGATGCGCCACCCGATGACCATCTTGATGGCCATGGCGCGTTCGAGCCGCTCGGCCGTGTGGTGCTGCAACTCCTCGACCTTGCAGCCGGACTTGAGCACGCGGAAGTATTCTTCGATGCGCCAGCGCCGGACGTACCATTGCAGGATGCGCGTGGCGTCGTCGGCGCTGCTCACACGCAAAGTGGTCAGCAGGAACCACTCCAGCGGCTCGGCCGCGGGCGGCGGTTGTTCCTCGCGCACGTGGACGACCCACAGTGCGACCGGCTCGTCGCCGGGGCAGGGCAGCGGCACCTGCTGGTAGCGCAGCGTCACGTCGGCGACCCGCTCCGCCCGGCGGTCCTTGCGGGCCTGTTTGCTGGCCTTCACGCGCGCGCTCAGCCGCTGCACCTCGACCTTGGCGGCGCCTCGGGCCGGCGCGTTGCGCACCGTATCGAACAGACGGCGTGAGACCGTCTGCCCGGCGGGCGTCTTTTCCCTGCCGAGGACGCGGTCGGCCTTGGCGCGGACCAGCAGGTCGACCTGCGGGGCAGCCGCGCGGTGTTCGACGAACAGGTCGAGGAAATCGGCCTCGCGGTCCATCACGCACACCACGCGGGTCTGGGACAATTGCTCGGCTGCCTGCGCGCAGTCGCGCAGCCCCTCGATCCAACGGAACGCCTTGCGCTTCTCGCGCGGCTTTGGGGTCGGCTCGCCTTCCGCCTCGGAGTTGGGGGACGCGGGCGCGTCGAAGGCGGCCCGCAGCACACCCAACGCCACCCCGTCGGGATTGACGGCCAAGGTCGTGTGCAACTCCAGGCCGCGCGCCACCGCCCCGGTCTGGTTCGAGCCGATGGCCCCCAGCCCTTGCGTCTGCCCGCGCCGGGTGAAGTTCAACCGGGTGCCGTCCTGGATGCACAGCACCGTGTCGTGCGCCTGCATCCGGCGCAGCGTCTGCTCGCGATGCGGCGCGAGGATGTTGTCGACCGTCACCGCACTGTCGGCGGGCTGGTCGATCAGCCGGTAATGGCCCTTGACCATCGCGCGGGCGCCGTGGGCGGCGCCGGTGATGGCGCGCATCGGAGACTCTGCCATTTGCTGCGCGCTCTGTACCAGCCGCGCGCTCAGACGCGCGTCGCCCAAACGCGCCCCGCCGAACTCGTGGTCCGCCCAGACCGCGGCGTCGAGACCGTCGCCAACCGCCAGCGGCGCCACGACCGGTGCAGGCACCGCGAGGCGGGTGCGCCCCGCCGGCTCCAAGGCATACATATACACCGCCTTGCGCGTTTCCGGCGCCGCGTGCCGGCGGTCCTGGCGACCGCGACCGCAGGTCTCACCCACCCGAACCCAGTTGGCCGCGCGCACGCTCGCCCCCGTCTGTTCGGTCTCGTCGACGAACGTCTCCAGCAGCCAGGGGCGATAGCCATACAGACCCTCGCAGTCGTCGCCGACTGCCCGGACGACCCGGCCCAGCACGTGCGAGGCCAGGTTGCGACACACAATGCCGGGGCGCACCAGCAGCCGGCACAGTCCCAACACCCGGTGCAGGTGCGCGCGCCGGCCCGTGTCGTCCCACCCGACCCAGGCGTCGCGGGACCGCAGCCGCCGCGCACTCGCCGCGAACCCGACGCCGCCCAGCCAACCATGCGCCGAACCCACCAGATACCGCAGTTGCGGGCCGACGAACGGACCGGCGCCGCGCGGGTGCTCGTACGCCATCAGCGTGTTCCAGACTTGGCGCTGCGCGTCGGTCTCAACCAGCGCCAGGGTCAGACCCACAACCTTGCCGACCGTGCCCGGCACGTCCACCGCCGGCGCCATCGGGTGCGGAAACACCCGCGCCCGGCCCCCAACGCCGCGAGCCGCCTGACTCGCAGGCAGCGAGACGTGGCCGGCCGCCTGCAGGTCGGCCAACGCCCGGCAGCAGCTCGCGCGCTGCCACCGGCCCCGCCCGTCGCGGAAATCGAACGCTTCACAGACGCGATCGGCGACCTGACCGAGGCTGCCGACACCCTGCGAAACCGCCTCGTCCAGCACGTCGCGCAGGCGGGCGAGGTTGTCCCGTAGAATACGTGAGACCTGATTCTGAATCTCCATGCCGGCCACCGTAGCGAAGTGGCTGCATGAAGTCCAGCGAAAAGTTTTGGGGCAAGGGCAGCGCTAGCCCTACCCTGTACCCACATTATTCGTTCTGGACAACTCCAGCACGCTCCCGCCGTCCAATGCGGTAGCCGATGGTTGCGATGGACATTCGTTCGTAACCGCGCCACATGATCTGGTGTCCGGGGGGCGGGTCGTGCGTTCGGTTCTGGTAGCCGCCGAGGATGGCGAGCAGGAGGACTGCGGCGGCGAGATGGTCAGGGGGGCGGCAGGCCGAGTTCTTCGGCATAGTCGGTCAGGAAACGCAACTCGATGTCGGTGAACAGCAACTGGGCGTCGCACCCCGGCACGTCACGACCGAGCAGGGTCATCACCATCAGGCGCCAGGCGATCACGGTATTGATGGTGACCGCGCGTTGGAGCCGGTCGGCGGTGTGGAACGCGAGATGTTCGACTCGGCATCCGGACTTGAGCACCCGGAACAGGTCTTCGATGCGCCAGCGCCGCAGGTAGTAGCCGATGACCGCGACCGCGGTTTCGGTGCTGTCGACGTCGAGGCTGGTGAGCAGGAACCACTCGACCGCCGGCTCGCCGGGCGGCGGCGCGGTTTCGCGCACATGGACCGTTGACAGCGCCAGCGGTTCGGCGCCGGCGATGGTCGGCGGCGCCACCACTTGGCGATGGCGCACCTCGGCCCGCGCCACCCGCCCGGTGCGCGCCGGGCGGGCCTGCCTGCCGTTCGACTTGCGCCGCGCGCTCAGGCGGTCGATCTCGATCTCGACGTGCCCGTCGGCGGCGCCGGCGCGCATGGCGGCGAACAGCTTCGGGGCGCCCTTGGCGAGACAGCGGTCATGGTGGGCGCGCACCAGCACTTCCACCCGGTTCAGACGGCGCTGCTCGTCGAACACCGCGAAGCAATCCGCCTCCCGGTCCATGACGCTGAGCACTCGGGTCTTGCGGCTCAACGCCGCCGCCGCCCGGTCGATGTCGCGCAGGCCGTCGACCCAGCGCCGCGTCTTGGGGGCCGTCTCCTGCGCCGCCGCCGCCGGCGGCGGCTCGTCCGCCGGGCGCGCCGCGCCGCCCGGCGGCGCCTCGAAACCGCAGCGCAGCACGCCCAGCGGCAGACCCGCGCCATTGACCGCCAGGGTCAGATGCAGATGCAGGCCGAGCGTCTTCGAGGCCGTCTGGTTGCGCCCGATGATGCCCAGCCCCTCGCAGTGCGGGCGCGTCGCAAAATTCAGATCCGTCCCGTCCTGGATGCACAGCACCGTGTCCTGGCCGCGCATCCGCTGCAGCGTGCGCGCCCGGTGGGGCGCGAGAATGTTCCCGGGCGTGACCGCCGACGACACCGGCTGGTCGATGAGCCGGTAGTAGCCCTTCACCGCCGCGCGGTCGTGGGACGCGTTGGCGGTGACCGCCTCTCCGGGCAACGACGCCAGCAGCCCCGCGCTCTTGACCAGACGCGCCGACAACCGCTGATCGCCCAACGGCGCCCCTCCAAACTCGTTCACCGTCCAGGCGCCGCTGTCGAGCCCGTCAGCCGGCGCCAGCGCCGGCGCCGCGTCGACCCGCGCCACCCCCAACCGCCGCCGCCAGTGCGGCTCCAACTCATACATATATACCGACTTGACCGGACGAGCCCGCGCGTGGTCGCGGTCCTGGCGCCCGCGACCGGCCGTGTGCCCGACCCACACGAAGTTGGCCGCCTTGAAGCTGGCGCCGTCATGCGCGGGGCCGACGAAGGTCTCCACCAGCCACGGACGATACCGGTAGCGGGCTTCGAAATCCGCTGGCAGACGCGCCAGCACCTGGCCCAGCACCTGGCTGGCCAGGTTGCGGCATTGCACGCCGGGGCGGATCAGGAACCGGCTCAGGCACAGCACCCGGTGCAGATGGGCTTGGCGTTGCTCATCGCTCCATCCCATCCACGCCTCGCGCACCCGCAAATGCAACGCCGACGCCGAAAACCCGACCGCGCCGAGCACCCCGTGCGCCGAGACCACCAGATAGCGCACCTGGCAGCCCGCAAAGGTCGTCGTCCCCTGCGGATGCTCGAAGTGCAGCAAGGTATTCCACACCCGGCGCTGCCCGCCTTGCTCTACCCGCTCCAGCGACAACCCCGCGACCGCCTCCACCGTACCCGGCACCGCCGTGGCCGCCGCCACCGGCGCGTCGAAACGCTGCGGCGTGGGCGCGCCCCCGCCACCCCGCGACGCCGGCAACGCAATCCGCCCCGCCTTGTGCAGCGTGTTGAGCGCTTTGAGACAACCCGCGAGTTGGGCCGACCCGCGCGCATCCACAAACCCGAACTCCGCGCACACCCGCCGCCCCACCGCCGCCCGGTTGTTCAGCGCCTCCTGCGCCACAATCCGCTCGAGGCGAGCTTGCGACTCAGGCGCACGAAGGGTCTGTAGTATCTGGTTCTGGTGCTCCATGCCGTGACGCTACACGGCGGAAGCTTATTTGTCCAGCCCTGAATGCGGGTACAGGGTAGCGCTAGCCAGACTGTCGTTGATGCATCTGTGGGTGGCGATGCGCGGGTGGCGGTGGGGCATCCGGTCCGTCCTCGGCTCGGAAAGGCCGGCAGGGAACGTCGCGAGGTGACCGGCGTGGTCTCGGAGACGGATTGACCCGGCGGCGCAGGCGCCGAGGACCGCGTACGATGTGGCGTCACCACTACGGACGGTAGCGTGCCGCAGGTCTGACCTCCAGGGGAAGCGCCTCGTCTGCGTGGAGCGCCTTCATCTCGCGGGACTTCGCCAGCCAGTTCCGCACCTCATCGGTCATGAGCGCCCGCGGCTCGCTCGCTTTGGCGATCCTCGAAAGACAGGCCGGCCGCGAAGCGTGAGGCGTACTCGCGGGCTTCCTTCCGGTCAGTCACGGTCACAGGATCATGAAGGCCAGCCGTTTTGGCCCGGCATCGTAATGCCCCCACTCGATATCCGTCGGACTCCACTCCGCGAGGTCGGGCACATCGTGCCCTGACGCTGAGCGATGCGAGCGGCGCGGCCATCGCCGACGCGGCGGCGATGGGGACGATCGGGGACGCCGAGCCGGCGTTGCCGGGGCAGTCGGTGTCCCGACGTGGAGGCGAGCGAGGAGGACGACGCGGCGCTCTCTTTCGCGGTAACGCTGGACCCGGCGGCGACGGGTAGGCTGACGGTGGACTACGCTACCGCCGACGGGACCGCGACGGCCGGCTCGGACTACACCACAACCAGCGGGACGCTGACCTTCGCGGCGGGGGAGAGGTCGAAGACGGTGTTGGTGCCGATCACCGACGACTCGCTGGAAGACGAAGGGGAGACGTTGACGCTCAGGCTGAGCAAGGCCCCGCTCCCGGCTGCGTCAGTGCGGACGAGCGGCGGCGCATCGGTGGTTATGCCGCGGACGGCCTTGATGAACTCGCGCCCTCACAGGACCAAGGACTGTTGCGCGGGTGCGCTGGTAGGGCGGCCCGACAAATAGTCCTCCCGTGCTGACATAGTGCTGACACAAGCAAACTTGCCGCAGCCCGGAAGCCATGTAAGTTGTTGATTCTATTGGTGGGCCGCGCTGGGATCGAACCAGCGACACCCTGATTAAAAGTCAGGTGCTCTACCACTGAGCTAGCGGCCCAAGTCATTGATGCATAATGACTTATGCATGTATCCGAAAGTACTGCCAGCCGGCGCTGGCAGCCGAAACCGGCTCGCAAGGTTGCCGGCGGTGGGTCGTTCGACACGTGCTGCCGAATTCCACGCCGTTTGCCTCCCGCCGGTTTCCAGCGACGGGGTGAGTTCACCGCCGAGGTTTGCAGCGTAGCGTCCCTAGAGCAGTACCAAACCGAATTCACTTTGCGATCAGCGTACCACGTCCTGGGCGTGCGCGGTGCAGTCGGGGCGAGGCGTTCTGGTGGCAACTCATGTCTGAAAATCCGCACGTTGCGCGGACTGCGCCAACCGGCCTGCGGCTGAAGTGTCAAAGCATGTTGACAAGTCCGCACATGCAGCGGAAACTACAACATGATTTACGAGCGGCGATCCGCACTGTCAAGCTATGTCAGTGGATTGCTCTCCGCGGGCCGTTCGGTATTTGCCGCCGAGGAAGCCGAGCAGGCGCTCGGCGTCGGACGTGGTGCGTTCCTGGATGCCGCCGAGCGCCTGCAGCGCCGCGAGGCCCTGCTGAATCCGCGGCGAGGATTCTATGTCGTCGTCCCACCGCAATCTGAGGTGGTCCCGCTTTTTCGGACAACCGGCTAAGGTGTATTCCAGAGCCTTGAGGAGGCACTGGGATGACGACGAGACGGCGACGGCGGTTCACGGCGGCGTTCAAGAAGCGGGTCGTGCTCGAGGCGTTGCGGGGGAGACCGCACGGTGCAGGAGATCGCGGCCCGACACGAGGTCCATCCGAATCAGGTGAGCACATGGAAGCGGCAGGCGGTCGACGGGTTGGACGATATCTTCGCCAACGGCAAGGGGTCCGGCCAGTCGGAACAGGAGGCCACGATCCGGAACCTGCACGCGAAGATCGGCGAGTTGACGGTGGAACGGGATTTTTTTCTGCGCGGGTTGGAACGCTGAGCCGGGCCGTGCGCTTGGAGATGATCGAACGCAACGAGGTGTTGAGCATCAGCCGACAGTGCGCCCTGCTGAGCATCAGCCGGTCGTCGGTGTACTACGAGTCGCGCGGGGAGAGCACGGAGAACTTGGCGTTGATGCGGCGGATGGACGCCTTGTCGCTGCAGTACCCGTTCTACGGCAGTCGGCAGATGTTGCGTCATCTGCGGCGCGAAGGCGTGGCTGTGGGGCGCCGGCGGGTTCGGCGCCTGATGCGCGTGATGGGGCTGGAGGCAATCTACCGCAAGCCGCGCACGAGCGTTGCGGAGCCGGACCATCGGATCTACCCGTACTTGCTGCGCGGGCTGACGATCGACCGGCCGAATCAGGTGTGGTGCTCGGACATCACCTACATTCCGGTGTCGTCCGGCTTCCTGTACCTGGTCGCCATCATGGACTGGGCCAGCCGCCACGTGCTGGCGTGGCGACTGTCGAACACGATGGACAGCAGCTTCTGCGTGGACGCGCTGGAGGCGGCACTGCAGATGGGCACGCCGGAAATCTTCAATACGGATCAGGGGTCACAGTTTACGAGCACGGCGTTCACCGAGCGGGTTATCGCGGCGGGCGCGCGGTGCTCGATGGACGGCCGCGGGCGGTGCCTGGACAACGTCTTCATCGAGCGGTTGTGGCGGTCGCTGAAGTACGAGGCGGTGTATCTTCACGAGCTGGCCGACGGGTTCGCGGCCGAGCGGGTTATCGCGGCGTGGATGACGTTCTACGGTTACGAGCGGCCGCACTCAGCGCTCGAGGGACGCACGCCGGCCGAGGTCTACGGCGAGGAGCGAGCGGCGTGAGCAACCGAACGACGGTGCGTGGAACGGCCATGACTGCCATCGGCTGCTCGGCGCCGAGGTTGGCGACGGCGGCTGTCGAACGACCGTTGCTCTACGATGCATTGATCGCCATCACAGACACGGGCTGGCGGTTCGACGAGCAGACGAACGCGGGTCCGCTGTGCCGCGGGGCTTCCCGCGGCGCATCCGGTGGTGGAGTCAGCCACGACATGAGCGTGCCGCACGTCATATCCGGAGGGGGCACTGTGGACCTGCCGGGCTGTGGACGCCCGCGCGGCGTCGCGTCGAATCCGAAGGTCGGCGAAGCGGGCGCCCACAACCCTTGGAAATCTCGCGGACGATCGCTGCCGCTCGTGCCTGCGGTTCCGGCCGCGAGATTCCCACAGCCCCACAGCGCATCGTCGTCATGGACATCGATCATCGGAAACGATCCCTGCACGACCAGGGGAACTTGCGACGGTCAGCGCGGACTTGAAGACTACGAGGGCATGACTACGCACCCGGAATACACCTTAGTTAGCGAAGCCCTCGACCTGTCTGAACAACCGAGACCACTTCAATATGCGTCCTGGGGGGGACCGCCACCGGCTTGGTACATCGACCCGCTCATGCGCCATGAGGGCCAAGCCTATTACGTTGGGTTGCTGAAAGCTGCGGAGCTTCATGGTGCGACGCATCAGGGTGTCATGGAGTTGCAGGTCATCTCGGCCAAGCGCCTGCCGAACATCCGCGCCGGTCGCAACCTGATCGTCTTCTACTTCCGCAAGAACGTGGAGGCGGTAACGGCAGGGACCGAGGGTCGCAAGACCGATACCGGTACGATGAAGATCTCCTCGGCCGCGCTGACGGCTCTCGATCTCCTGCGGTATCCGCAGGCGTCAGGCGGCATCGACAATGTCGCGACGGTCCTTTCCGACCTCGGGAAGAAGATCGATCCCGAGCAACTCGCCACGCTTTCGGCGTTGGTGGAGCGGCCGGTCGTGCAGCGTCTAGGGCACCTGCTGGAGCATCTCGGTCACGACGCCCTGACGGGATCCATGCTGGAGTCGTTGCAAGCGCGAGGATCGCTGCCCTGGACCGAGCTCGACCAGCAGGAGGTACGGGATCCGGACTTCGAGCCTGAACCGCTGCAGCGCGATCCCCGATGGCGCGTCATTGTCCGGCGCGTGCCGGAGCCCGACGAATGATCCCCGCGCAGAACATCGTTGCCTGGGGCAATGTCGTTCCCTGGACCGACGCGCGACAAGCTGCACTTCCCGGCGCCGCTACGTTATTCAGAGGACATCGATCTTGTCCGTGCTTCACACGGTCCGATCGGTCCAGTCCTCGATCAGTTGCGTGTCGTTCTGGAGCCGTGGCTGGGGCGGGCGCAGCTACAAGGTGGCGGCGGTGATCAGCCGTGCGCTGCAGGAGTCGCCCGACGCCGCCACGCACTGGAGCACGCGCACCCTGGGACGTGCCGAGGGCCTTTCCAAGAGCACGGTGCAGCGCTGGTTCGCCTTGTTCGGGGTCAAGCCGCATCTGGCCAAGACCTTCAAGCTGTCCACCGATCCGTTCTTCATCGAGAAAGTGCGCGACATCGTCGGGTTGTACCTCAACCCGCCGGACCACGCGATGGTCCTGTGCGTGGATGAGAAGTCGCAGATTCAGGCGCTCAATCGCACCCAGCCGACGCTGCCGATGGGCCTGGGCTACGTCGAAGGCTACACCCACGACTACGTCCGGCACGGCACGACGACGTTGTTTGCCGCCCTGGACATTGCCACCGGGCGGGTGCTGGCCCAGTGTCGGAAGCGGCACCGTCACGAGGAGTTCCTGGCGTTCCTGCGGTTCCTCGACCGGGAGGTGCCGGCGGAGCTGGACATCCACCTCGTGCTGGACAACTATGCGACGCACAAGCACGCCAAGGTCAGGCAGTGGCTGGCTGCGCGGCCGCGCTTCCACCTGCACTTCACGCCCACCTACTCGTCCTGGTTGAACCAGGTGGAGCGGTGGTTCGGCTTGCTCAGCCAGCGGGCGATCAAGCGGGGCTCGTTCCGCAGCGTCGCGGATCTGGTGCGCAAGATCCAGGCGTTCATCGACCGCCACAATACCTCTGCCACGCCGTTCGTCTGGGTCGCCACGGCGCAGTCGATCATCGACAAGGTCGCACGTATTGCTATGCGTATTTCCGGGGCAGCACACTAGTGCAGAGCCCTGTCGCGCCGAAGTTCCGTTTCCGAGTCGAGGCCGAGGATGGCAGCGGCGTGCCAATCCGGCTGAAGATCGAGATCAACACCCGCGAGGTCGAAGCCTTCGATGCGGCGACGGCGTTGCCGCTTGAGGTCGCGAATCCGTGGTTCTCCGGTAGGGCGGCCATTTCGACATTCTCGCGGGAGGAAATGCTGGCGACCAAGCTGCGCGCGTTGTTGCAACGGAAAAAGGGACGCGATCTCTACGACCTTGCGCACGCGCTCGATGTCTTCGAGGCCCTCGATGCCGACCGTATTGTCGAGATGTTCGGGCAGTACCTTGCCCTTTCCGGCCAATCCATCTCGCGGGCGCAGGCCCAAGCCCGCATGTTCGCGAAGTTGGCCAATCCGCGCTTCTTGCTCGATATGCGCCCACTGCTACCGACCGCGCAGGTCGAGGCTCTGACGGCGGAGTCGTTTCGCCGATTGTTCGTGATCCTAATAGATCGGTTGCCCGGCGAGCCCTGGGGGAGGACGCCGGCCATGAAGCAAAGGTTCGGCATTTCATGGTGAGAGAAAGCCGATGGTCAGTAGCGGCCCGACGGGGGAGCCGCGGCCGAGAAGCCGCGACTCCGGTGAGGGCATCTGGCCAAAGCCGGGCGCCCTCGGACATCAGTGCACCATCAGCGGGACGCTGGCAGTCAGCGTCCCCCACTCGAAGCCGAGGGCGCCGTCGCCGATCGAGATCACGAGCTGCTCGGCCGGCGGGTCGAGCGCGCCGACCGTCAGCGGGACGTGAACGAGGTCGTGCTCGGGGTTGTGGGCGGTGCCCCACTGGCCGGTCTCGCTGTTGACGACCAGGTGGACCTCTTCGTTCGCCTGCATGGTCCACAGCGTGTATTCGCCGGCCGGAACGTGCCCGCTGCCGAGCATAAGGTCGCGGTCGGTGGTCAGCGTGGTCGCCTCGTCCGCACCCAGGCGCCAGACGGTGTCCGCCATCGGCTCGACGCTCTCGCCCACGACGCGGCCCTTCAGGTACGGGCGACCGTAGTCGATCGTGATGTTCCCGTCGTTGACGCTCCAGTGGACGCTCACGTGCGGGCTGCCGGCGGTGCCCTCGTGGACCTGCGTCGCGTGGCCGCCGCCGAGCATCTCCATGCTGTCCGCATCCGCCGCGCCGGCGTCCGGATCCGCATCTTCGTGATCCATCGCTTCGGCTTCCGGAGCTTCGCTTCCGCCGCCGCCACAGGCTGCAACGAAGGTCACCGTCAGGAATGCCAGGAACGATGTGAGTAGCAGATTACGCACGTTCATCGAGTCTCCCTTTCGTCTGTAGATCTAGGAATAATAGCACGCGGCCTGGTGTTCTTCGCGCGGGAAGTCTCTTCCAATGACACATGAGCCTGAACGAGGAGTTGTTTCCAACGACACATGAGCCTGAACGGGGGCCGGGTCGAGGATCATCGGAGGATGATCGTGAGACTCGACACGCACCGTCTGCAGACCCTGGATCAGGTTCGGGAATTCCTCGCCGGAAGCGAGCAGGTCGACCTGCAACCACAAACCCGCGCCGACTCCTACGCGTTCGTGGCGAAAACCGTGCGACGGTTCGACTACGCCCTGCGGGGGAAGGCCGACAAGGGCCTGCTGCGCCGCTTCCTGGCCAAGGTGGCCGGCTTGTCACGGGCCCAAATCACACGCCTGTTGCAGCAACACCGGACCACGGGAGAGATCGCCGACCGCCGCGACACCCCGCGCCGACCGTTCCCGCGCCGCTACTCCAACGCCGACATCGGGCTGCTGGCCGAGCTCGACGTGCTCCACGGCACGCTGTCCGGTCCGGCCACGCGCAAGCTCTGCGCCCGCGCTTTCCATCTGTTCGGCGACCGCCGCTTCGAACGCCTGGCCGGCATCTCCAACGGCCATCTGTACAACCTGCGGCACACGACAAGCTATCAACGGCGCCGCGGAACGCCGCCGCTGCCGACGCGCCCGGTGCAGGTCGTGATCGGGGAACGCCGCCGCCCGCAGCCGTTCGGACAACCTGGCTGGGTGCGGGTCGATACCGTCCATCAAGGCGACCTGGACGGCATCAAGGGCCTCTACCACGTGAACCTGGTGGATGAGGTCACCCAGTTCCAGTGCATCGGCTCGGTCGAGCATATCCACGCCGCCTGCCTGGCCCCGGTCCTCGACGCTCTGCTGCGGGCGTTCCCCTTCACGCTCCACGGCTTCCACGCCGACAACGGCTCGGAGTTCATCAACCGCGAGGTCGCGGCGCTGCTCCAGGGGCTGCACATCGACGCATTCACCAAGTCCCGCGCCCGTCGCAGCACCGACAACGCCCTGGTCGAGAGCAAGAACGGCTCGGTCATCCGCAAGCAGCTCGGTCACGGCCACATCCCCAGCCGCTGTGCCGCGCAGGTCAACGCCTTCACCCAGCAGGTCCTCTCGCCCTATCTCAACTTCCACCGCCCCTGCTTCTTCCCCACCGAAGAAGTCGACCGCAAGGGCCGCGTGCGCAAGCGCTACCGCGACGCCGACATCATGACCCCCTACGAGAAGCTCAAGTCGTTGCCCGACGCCGCCGCCTGCCTGAAGCCCGGAACCACCTTCGCAAAGCTCGACGCGGTCGCGGTCGCGATGAGCGACAACGAAGCCGCGCAGGCGCTCGACGAGGCCCGCACGCGGTTGTTCCGGTCCATCCACCCAGCGGCCTGAAGGTTTGCTCCGGCCCGCTACCGCCGCCTGTCGGTCGGCGTCGTGCTGTTGACGAGCAGGCGCGAGGAAGCTCGAACACCGGACGTGCCAACTCGCGCGGGCGCTGCCGAGCCCGGATCGCCGGCGCCGACGCGCGTCGTCACCGGCTGCGGTCGAATACGGACGGACAGCGCTGTCGTCGAGCCCGGATCGCCGGCGCCGACTTGCGTCGTCACCGGCTTCAGCACCACCGAAAGGCGGAAGCGCGACGCCATCAGGCACGAGCGCCGACGACGATCCATCCAGCCGTTGCCGGCCGTTTCACAGCCCCTCGCGTAGTCACGTCCAGCCCCTCTGCTGCCGGTTCCGCGCTCGGCTACCGCACTCCGCAAACGTCCACAGACGGACGTTCGCTCCGCTTGGTCTCCTGCTGTTCAGAACCCGGCAAACCAGACCCTCACCGTTCGGTTGCTACGGCAGCGGCTACAGCACCTTCGCCCTGAACCAGGACGCGCCCAGCGCCGCGTCGTACATCGTGACGGTTCCGCCGCCATGAGCGATAATGCTGCGGTCACGCGCGCCCTCAACGCGGCCCGCGCCAGGACCTGTTTCGATCCGTCGGTTCGGTCGCCTGACAGGCTCGGCTCACGTGCCCCGCTTCAGGCTCATTTCTGGATTGGAAAGGACTCGGGACCGGGGGCGTCCCCGTCGGTGGTCGGGCGGACGCGCCGTTTGCCGTCCGACCCGCAGTAGTACGGCTGTGTCCGCCGGTGGGGGTGCCGGCCCACGACTACAGAATCCGTAGACCGAGGGCCGAGAGTACGAGCTCCACGCCCAGCTCGGCGGTGGCGTTGCGGTGGTCGAGGGTGGGGTTGAGCTCGACCAGGTCGAGCGCGCGCAGGCGCCCGCTGTCGGCGACGGTCTCCATGACGAGGTGCCCTTCCCGATAGCTGAGACCGCCCTTGACGGGGGTGCCCACGCCGGGGGCGATGGTCGGGTCGCAGACGTCGAGATCGAACGAGACGTGCAGGCCGTGGGTGCTGTCTCCCGCTAGCTCCAGGGCGCGTTCGGCGACCGCCGCCATGCCGAGGCGGTCGACGTCCTTCATCGTGAAGACGTGGATGCCGGACGCGAGGACCTGCTCGCGCTCGGCGGGGTCGAGGTTGCGGACGCCGATGAGGACCGTGCGGGCGGCATCGACCGCCGCCGTCGCCGCCCCGCCGATGGCGGACAGCTCGGCCGGCTGCGGACCCAGCAGCGCGGCGAGCGGCATGCCGTGGACGTTGCCGCTCGGGCTGGTGTCGGGGGTGTTCATGTCGCCGTGGGCGTCGATCCAGAGCAGGCCGAGGCGTTCGTTCCGCTGCCGCGCCGCGGCGGCGCTGGCGGCGACGGATCCGGCGGACAGGCTGTGATCGCCGCCGAGGACCACGGGGACGGCCCCGGCCGCCAGCGAGGTGGCCGCGGTCTCGAACAGGTGCTTGCAGACGCCGGCGATGTCGGCGATGTATTTCTTGCGGGGGTTCCCCGGGGGCCTGGTCTCCCGGATCGGCGCGTCCAGGTTGCCGCGATCCGTCACCGTGTAGCCCAGCGCGGCGATGCGGTCGCCGAGGCCGGCGATGCGCAGGGCGGACGGCCCCATGTCGACTCCGCGCCGGTCGGCCCCGAGGTCCAGCGGCACTCCGATGACGTGAACCGGCTTCATGCGGTGCTCCGGACGGCGTCCGCCGCGGCGCGACCGGCGGCGCGTCCCGCCGCCACGCAGTCGGCGATGCCGACGCCGCGAAAGGCGGCGCCGATGATCTGCAGGCCCGGCGTCCGCGCCAGGCGGCCGTCGATGTCCGCGACGCGCTCCAGGTGACCGACGTTGAGTTGCGGGTTCGCCCGCGGCCAGCGGTATACGCGGGCCAGCGCCGGCTCGCCGTGGATCTCGAGCAGCCGGGTCAGATCGCCCCGCACCGTGTCGATGAGCGAGCCGTTGGATTGCGCGAGCGCGTCCGGGCGGCGGGCCCCACCGACGAAGCCGCGCAGCAGGACGTGGTCGTCCGGGGCGCGGTCGGGCCACTTGGACGAGATCCAGGTGGCGGCGGTGATCGAGAGCCCGGGCTCGACGCGGGGGACGACGAAACCGCTGCCCTGCAGCGGGTGGGCGACCGTGCCTCGGGGGAAGGCCAGGACGACGATGGCGACCGACGTGTCGGTGAACCCTTCGCACAGGCGGCCGAGCGCATCGTCGACGCCGGCGACCAGCGGTCTGGCGGCGTGGGCGGGCAGGGCGCAGACGACGTGATCCGCCGTGATGTCGGGTCCGTGCGCCGTCTCCAGCGTGTACGGCGGTCCGGCCCTCAGCCCCGTGATCTCGATCCCGCATCGGAGGGCGTGCTCCGGGAGGCGCGCGGTCAGGGCGCGGGGCAGCGTCTCGATTCCCGTCGCGAACGAGCGGAACGGGCCGTGGCGCTCCGGCGTACCGGCGCGGTCCGCCGCGGTGCGCCGAAACGCTCGAAGCACGCTGCCGTGCACCCGCTCGGCGTCGATGAACTGGGGAAAGAGCGCGTGCATGGAGAGGCGCTCCACGTCTCCGGAGTGGATGCCGGCGAGAAGCGGTTCCGCCAGGTAGTCGGTCGCCTCCGCGCCGAAGCGGCGGCGGAAGAAGGCGCCAATCGTCTCCTCACGATGTTCTCCCTTCTGCCGGCTCCGCCTCCCGGGTATCAGCAGGTCCAGCCCCAGGCGCAGCCTGCCGCGCCAGGAGAGGAGCCGGTCGGTGGCGAGTGAGGGGAGTCCGGTCGGGATGCCGAAGACGGATCCGTGGGGCAGCGGGTGCAGCGTTCCCCCTCGCACGACGTACGCGGCGCGCGGCGTGCGCGTCGGAATGAGGCGGCCGGCGAGCCCGAGCTCCTCGCAGAGTGCGATTGCCGCCGGCTTCTGCGCGACCAGCGAGTCCGGTCCGGCGTCGATCGTGAAGCCGCCGGTCCGCTCGGTCCGAATCACTCCGCCGAGACGCTCGGATTTCTCGAGCAGGACGAAGGGGGTCCGGCGCCGGTGGAGCTCGTAGGCCGCCGACAGTCCGCTGATGCCCCCGCCGATGACGGCGACGGCCACGTGGCTCATGCATCGCTCCTGCCCGGGCGCGGCGTGCGTTCCGCAGTCCGCCCGCTCCGGCTGCCGGCGCTAGCCGCACTCGTGGACGAAGCGGGCCAGGGTCTGCACATGCGAGACGGGGGTCTCCGGCAGGATGCCGTGACCGAGGTTGAAGATGTGCCCGGCCTGTCCGCCGGCGCGCCGCAGGACGTCTGCGGCCCCCGCGAGCAGGCGGTCGACCCGCCCGAGCAGCAGCGTCGGATCCAGGTTGCCCTGGACCGCCCGCTCCGGCCCGATGCGCGCCCACGCCTCGTCGAGGGGGACGCGCCAGTCGACGCCGATGACGTCGCCCCCCGCCTCGGTCATCGCCTCCAGCAGGGTGGCGGTGCCGGTCCCGAAGTGCAGCACCGGCACGCCGGTTTCCGTCACCGCGGTCAACACGCGCCGGGTGTGGGGCAGGGCGAACTCGCGGTAGTCGGAGGGGCTGAGCGCTCCGACCCAGGAATCGAAGACCTGTATGGCCTGCGCGCCGGCCTCGACCTGGGCGACCAGGTAGTCGGCGACGGCCATCGACAGTGTCTCGCACAGGCGGTGCCAGGCGTCGGGCTCCCCGTACATCAGCGCCTTGGTCCTGGCGTAGTGGCTCGACGGTCCGCCCTCGACGGCGTAGGACGCCAGCGTGAACGGGGCGCCTCCGAAACCGATGAGGGGGACGCGGTCGGCCAGCTCGCCGCGCAGCAGGCGGATGGTGGCCAGCACGTGGCCGAGCGCTTCACGCGGCTCGAACCCCCGCAGGCGGTCGATGTCGTCCGCCGAGCGGACCGGTTCGTGGATGACCGGTCCTTCGCCCTTGACGAAATCGAAGGGAATGCCGAGCGGCTCGAGGGGCAGCAGCAGGTCGGAGAAGAGTATGGCGGCGTCCACGTCGAGACGGTCGACCGGTTGCAGCGTGACCTCCGCGGCCAGCTCCGGCTGCCGGCAGATGTCGAGGAGCGAATGCCGCTCGCGGATCGCGCGGTACTCGGGCATGTAGCGCCCCGCCTGACGCATGAACCACACGGGGGTGCAATCGACGGGCTCGCGCCGGCAGGCGCGTAGGAAACGGTCGTTCACCTGCGGATCGTACTACGAGCCGGCGGCCGGCGGCCGGTAGCGCACGGGGGCTGCGGGCGTGCTAGGATGCGGCCGGCCCATGCCCTATCTGAGATTTTCCCGTGACGAGCGGGGCTACGAGCATACGTACGTGCTCCATGGATTGCGGACGGGCTCCCGGCCTCGGCTGCTGTACTGGTTTCGCACGCCGCCGAACGTCAACGTGGGGCGGTTGCCTCTGGACGAGGACGCGATTCGCGCCATAGAGGATGCCAACGCGGACCTCACGTTCGACTGGGCGAAGATGTTGCGGGTGAAGCCGCCGCCGGCGCCGGTGCGGCCGGACGAGGATGGACGCCGGACGCGCTCCCGGAGCGGGGCGCGGCGTGGGCGACGGGCGGCGCCCGAGATCGCCGCTGCCGGTGACGCGACGGATGCGCCGCGCCGGCAGCCGGCAGCTGGCGCCGATCCGAGCCGATCCGGCGGGCAGGAAGCCGCCCGGATCGCTGTCGGCCCCGGTGGCGGGCAGGAGGCCACTGCCGCGGCGGCGCCCGGGCACCCGGTCGCGGCGCTGGTCGGCGACGACGGGCTGGCCCGGTTGCGGGCGCAGTACGCGGAACTCCGGGCGCGGCTGACCGAGAGCCGGGTCGAGCCCCGGTTGCGCGAGAAGGCGTCCGTGCGGGTCGAGGCGCTGAATCCGGATGCATGGCGTCCGGGCGAAGAGACCGTGCTCGGCATCGAGCGGTTCGAGTCCGAGGCGGCGGCCATCAAGGCGGATCTGGGACGCCGCCGGCGGCGCGCGCCGCGGGGCCGGCGCGGCACGGGAGAGGCGCCGCCAGCGGGGCAGGACGGCGAACGCGGTGATGCGACGGGCGATCAGTAGCATCCGCCGGGGCGCTTTGCTATCATGCCAGACATGATGACGTGCACTACTCGACGGCAAACTCACCGCTGGGTTCGCACGGCCGGACTGATCGTGGCGCTCGGTGTCATGGTCGGCGTTCCGTTGCGGTCCCAGGAATCCTTGGGTCCGGATCGACGGCCGGCGGCGGGCGATCCGGCGACGGTCTTCCGATCCGGCGTCACGCTGGTGACGACCGACGTCATCGTGCGCGACGGCAGCGGCGTCTTCGTGCCCGACCTGACCGAGAGCGACTTCCGCGTCTTCGAGGACGAGCGGTCGCAGGAGGTCGCCTCCCTCGTCCTGGTGCATGGAGGCCGGGTCTTCAACCAGCTCGTACCGCCGCCGCAGGCTCAGGAGGGCATCATCCTGCCGCCGACGCGCGCGGTCAACGACACGGCGGGACGGATCTTCGTCATCCTCGTCGACGACCTGCACATCGAGACGAGCAGGACGCCGCGGGCGCGGGCCATCTTCGAACAGTTGATGGACAACCTCATCCACGAGGGGGACATGTTCGGCATCGTCTCGACCGGGCCGTCGTCGATCCGGGTCGACATGACCTACGACCGCAGCCTCATCAAGTCGTCGGCGGATCGCCTCACCGGCGATGGATTCAATCCAAACGAGATGATCCGTTTCCTGGCTCCGGGGCCGCGCGGACCGAGCGAGTTGTCGTGGCGCGCCCACGTCGCGTTCAAGACGATGCGCGACGTCGTGCAGAACCTCGAGCGCGTCCAGAACCGGCGCAAGGTGGTGATCTACTTCAGCAGCGGCTACGACTTCAACCCGTTCGCCCACGAGCGCGTCTTCGGGCGGTCGCCGATCTACGAGGACATGCGGAACTCCGGCCGCTGGGGATCGATGTTCGGGCAGGACCAGGCGGCCGGGCTGTACGAGGGCATCGGAGATCCGATGATGGATCCGTTCGAGCGGATCTCGCGCCAGGGCGAGGTGTTCAACGACGCCGATCTCGCGATGGAGATCGCCGAGCTGACCAAGGCGGCGAATCGGGCGAACGCATCGTTCTATACGGTGGACCCGCGCGGCCTCGTCGCCGGGCCGGACCCCGACTACAACGGGCCGACCGAGGCGTTCCAGGATTTCGTGTTCACGACGCAGAACAGTCTGCGGTCGCTGGCCGAGCTGACCGGCGGTCGGGCGGTCGTCAACCGCAACGACTTCGACGACGCGTTCAGGGAAATCGATGCCGAGACGAGCGACTACTACGTCGTCGGCTTCTACTCGAGCAACCCCGATCCGACGTTCCGCACCCGGCGGCTGCGGGTTGAGGTGGGCCGCGACGACCTCGACGTGCAGCATCGCACGCACTACACCTACGCGCGGAGCACCGAGAACGCCGGCCCTCCGCTGCCGTGACGGCGGCGCGGGGACCGAGGATGCAATGATGCAGGGGCTCACCCATCGCGGGTGGGCTTTTGCTGTACAGGGCATATGACGTACATGCGACGACCTCATCGTGGCGTCGGGCCGTCCGGGCTCGCAGCAACGCTGGCGGCGCTCGGAGCGCTGTCCCTGGGGATTGGCCGGCTGCCGGGTCCCACCGCGACCCCGGCCGCGCCACTGCCGGGCATGGCGGCAGCCGCATCGGCGTCCGTGACGGTTGCCGGGGCGTCGCCCGGCGTGGCCGCCGCCGCACCGTCACCGGCTGCTGCCGCCGATACGGTCCCGGTGGCTACCCCGGATGCAGCCCCGATCGGGATCGCCGGCGTCGCTGCGGTTGCAACGCCCGAATCGGCTTCGCCGCGTTTTCTCGACATCGGGGATATTCGGCGCCCGCGGGTGCGCGCCGCGGCCGCCATCCTGTACAACCCGCGCACGGACGAGGTCCTCTGGGAGAGACGGGGTCTCGACCCGCGACCGATCGCCAGCATCACCAAGGTGATGACGGCGCTGGTCCTGCTGGACCGGGAGCCCGATCTCGGTCGGGACGTCGTCGTGTCGCGGCGCGACGTGCGCCGGGCCTCCACCACCTACCTGCGGCGCGGCGAGCGGGTCACCCTGGATGCGCTCCTGCACCTGGCGCTGATCGCGTCCGACAACGTTGCCGCTCGAATTCTCGCCCGTGCGTCCGGATGGGGCACGCGCCGCTTCGTGGCGCAGATGAACCTGAGGGCGGCGGCGCTGGGGCTCGATGGAACGAGCTTCGTCGAGCCGTCGGGACTCGACGAGCGCAACGTCTCGACGCCGTACGACGTCGCGCGGCTGATCGCGGCCGCGAGCGAGGTGCCGGCCATCTCCCGGATCATGCGCAAGTCGACGCACCGCGTGCGTACCGATCGGCGTAGCGTGAACATCCGCAACACGAACCGGCTGGTCCGGTCCCGGCACGTGATCCAGGGCGGGAAGACGGGATACATCTCCGAGGCCGGGTTCTGTCTCACGGCCATGTTCGAGGTGCCCGACGCCGACCCGATCGTGCTGGTCGTGCTCGGTGCCGGGTCGAACGGCGGACGCTTCACCGAGGCGCGCCGCCTCATCGACTGGATTTCGACGACGGGCCGTTCGTTGCTCGAGCCCGGGCCGCGCGCGAACTAGCGGGCGCGCTTCGGTCGTCGCCGGCGAGACCATAGGGGAGGAAGAACGCACTCATGCGAGAAGTGATCATCATCGGGTCCGGGCCCGCGGGACTGACGGCCGCCCTGTACGCCGCGCGGGCCAACCTGAGTCCGCTGCTCATCGAAGGTCTCGAGTCCGGGGGCCAGTTGATGCTGACCACCGACGTGGAGAACTTCCCGGGATTCCGCGACGGCATCCTGGGGCCGGCCCTGATCGCCGAGATGCGGGCGCAGGCGGAGCGGTTCGGTACCGAGATCGTGCAGGGCGACGTGTCCGCCCTGAAGCTGCAGGGGTCGCCCTTCCGGATCACCACGAGCAGCGGCGTCCACGAGACGCGTGCGTTGATTCTCGCGACGGGGGCGTCGGCGCGGCTGCTGGGGCTCGATTCCGAACGGACGCTGATGGGGCACGGCGTATCTACCTGCGCCACCTGCGACGGCTACTTCTTTCGCGAGAAGCCGATCGTGGTGGTGGGCGGCGGCGACTCGGCGATGGAGGAAGCGACCTTTCTGACGAAGTTCGCGTCTCACGTGACCCTCGTCCACCGCCGGGACGCGTTCCGCGCATCGAAGATCATGCAGGACAAGGCGCGCGCCAACCCGAAGATCTCGTTCGAGCTCGATACCGTGATCGACGAGGTGAGGGACGTCGAGCAGGGCGTCGTCACCGGCGTCGTCCTGCGCAACGTCCGAACGGGCGCGGTCAGGGAACTCGCCGTCGACGGGGTCTTCATCGCGATCGGCCATACGCCCAACACGAAACTGGTCGACGGACAGGTGGATCTCGACGCGAACGGATACATCGTGCCGGTGCGCGGTTCGGCCACGAACGTGCCCGGCGTGTTCGCCTGCGGCGACGTGCAGGATCATGTCTACCGGCAGGCCATCACCGCGGCCGGTTCGGGGTGCATGGCCGCCATCGACGCCGAGCGGTACCTGGAGAGTCTGCCGGCCGAGGACGTGCAGGCCGTCGGGGCGGCTACGTCCGCGATGTAGGAGGTTCCGCTGGACGCGTTGCGGGTACGGTCAGTCGATCCAGCCCCCGCCGAGCACGACGTCGCCGTCGTACATCACGACGGCTTGGCCGGGTGTGATCGCCGGCTGCGGATCGTCGAACTCGAGGCGCAGGGCGGCCCCGTCGACCGGCCAGACGCGGGCCGGGGCCGGCGCATGATGGTGGCGGATCTGCGCCGTGACCGGATGTCCCGGTTGTGGCGGTCCCTCGATCCAGTTCACGCCGCCGGCGGTCAGCGTGGTCCGTTCCAGAGCGGTGCGGGGACCGACGGTGACGCTGCTCGACGCCGCATCAAGGGCCGTGACGTACAGGGGCACGGTGCTCGAGACGCCGAGCCCCTTGCGCTGGCCGACGGTGAACCGGTGGACGCCGTGATGGCGGCCCAGGACCCGCCCTTCCGCATCGACGACCGCGCCGCCGCGCGGGCCGTCGGGCAGTCGCCTTTCCACGAACGCCGCGTAGTCGCCGTCGGGCACGAAGCAGATCTCGTGGCTGTCCGGCTTGTCGGCCACGAGCAGGCCGTGGTCGCGGGCGTAGTCCCGGACCTCCGCCTTCCGCATGTCGCCCAGCGGGAAGCTGGCCCGGGCAAGCTGGGATTGCGTGAGTGAAAAGAGGAAGTAGCACTGATCCTTTGCGGGATCGATGGCGCGGCGGAGCCGCCGGATGGAGCTGCTGCCGTCGCTCGCCGACACGGTCTCCACCCGCGCATAGTGGCCGGTAGCCACCTGCGCGGCGTCGAATCCGCGCGCCCGGTCGAGCAGGCTGGCGAACTTCAGGTCGCTGTTGCAGCGTACGCAGGGGATGGGCGTGCGCGCCGCCGCGTACTCCTCCACGAACGGGGCAACCACGCGTTCGTCGAACTGGCGCTCGAAGTTGACGATGTAGTGCGGGATGCCGATGCGCCGGGCGACGCGGCGAGCATCGTGCAGGTCGTCCAGGGTGCAGCAGGAGCCGAACGACTCCGTGCCGTCGCGCTGGTCGTAGAGCTGCATCGACAGGCCCACCACGTCGTGCCCGTCGGCCGCCAACAGCGCGGCCGCCACGGACGAGTCGACGCCACCCGACATCGCGGCAACGATTCGCATCGGTCCGGTTCCAGTGTACAGATTCGAGGCCGGCAGGACGCGCCGCCGCGTTCAGGCGTGCGCGTACGCGCCGGTTCTGGAGAGCGCACGGAGCTTGGCGACCAGGGGGGGCAGCACGGCGACGACGCGGTCCACCTCGCCGTCCGTGTTGCCGAGGCCGAGACTGAAGCGAATGGAGCTCTGTGCCCGTCGCGGCGTCAGCCCCATCGCCCTGAGCACGTGCGAGGGCTCGAGCGTTCCCGACGAGCAGGCGGAGCCGGTCGAGACGGCGATGCCCTCCAGGTCCAGCGCGATCAGCAACGCCTCGGCCTCGACGCCGTCGAAGCTGATGTTGGTCGTGTTGGGAACACGCGCGTCGCTGCCGTTCACGGTCGTGCCCGGAATGCGGTCGAGCAGCGACGACTCCAGCCGGTCGCGCAGAGCGCTCAGCCGCGTCGCTTCGAGCGCCAGCTTGCGGGCGGCCAGCCCCGCCGCCACGCCGAGCCCCACGATGGCCGGCACGTTCTCGGTGCCCGCGCGGCGGTTCCGTTCCTGCCGCCCGCCGGTCGTGGGGGCGACCAGGCGCATCCCGCGCCGGATCCAGAGCGCCCCGACGCCCTTGGGACCGTTGAACTTGTGCGCGGAGAGCGAGAGCAGGTCGACCCCGAGGGCGGTCACGTCGAGCGGCAGCTTCCCGGCGGTCTGCACGGCGTCGGTATGGAACAGGGCGCCGTGGCGGTGCGCGAGCGCGGCCAGCTCCGCGATCGGCTGCAGCGTGCCGATCTCGTTGTTGGCGTGCATGACGGAGACGAGCGCCGTGTCGTCGGTGGTGGCCGCTTCGAGCGCCGCCGGCTCGACGACGCCGGCTGCACCGACCGGCAGGAGCGTCGTGGTCCAGCCACGCTTCGACAGCGCCTTCAGCGTGTTGAGGACCGCCTCGTGCTCGATGGCCGAAGCGATGAGATGGCGCCTGCCGGCCGGCACCGACGCCTCGGCCACCCCGCGGATCGCCAGGTTGTCCGCTTCGGTCCCGCTGCCCGTGAAGATGACGTCGTTGGGGCGGGCGCCGAGGAGTTCCGCCACCGCCGAACGTGCGTCGTCGAGGGCCGCCTTGGCCGCCTGGCCGAACGTGTGGATGCTGGACGCGTTGCCGAAGCAGCCCCGGACCGTCTCGTGCATGGCGTCGGCTACCTGGGCGGCTACCGGGGTAGTGGCGTTGTGATCGAGATATATCCGCACTTGGAATGATCCTAGCCCGAAAATCGTCTCCTGCGGCTCCGATTCCCGCCCAACCGGGCCTGCCTGGGAGTCTGCCCCGTTTCTACGGCGCAGACTCCTAGGAGTCTGCGCCGCAGGAGATTTGCGGCACGCAACGGGTCGCCGGCCCACGACCTGAGTCACGTGTCGGGGCGACTTCGCCGGTCAGCGGGGCGGGGTGGATTTTCGGTAGTTGGCGAACAGATGACAAAATTCGGTCCTCGCGGGCCGCATGGCCCGCCAGAGACCGCGATGCGCATCGATTTGTCGCCGTTGTGAGCCTCATATCCCGCCTTCTACGCCGCCATCAGCGGCTGCAGGCGTTTGACGTTCAACGCCAGGCACACCAGGTCCCACTCGCACCGTACCTTCGCGAGTCCGCGCAGGCTGAAGCGCCGAAATCCCAGCACGTGCTTGATCCAACCGTTGGGAGCCTCCGACAACCACTTGCGCTCCGCATACGCCGTGCGGCCCGCCGGCGTCGCCAGCTTCTCCACCATGCGAGCCGTCGCCGGATGGGCCTCCCGATCACGGGTAGCCGTCTGCTTACCCTCCCGGCCCAGCGCCACATACCCGTCAATGCCCCGCTTTTCCAGGTCGGTCAGGTCCCGCTCGTTGCAGTACCCCGCATCGGCCAGCACCGTCTCCGGCTGCGCGGCGAACGTCTCCTTTACCGCGTTGAGCAACACCGGCAACTCACCCTGGTCGCTCGCGTTCGCCGTCAGGTCCGTCGCCACCACCAACTGGTGCTCCGCGTCCACCGTCACCTGCGCGTTGTAGCACTGCTGGAATCCCTCGTTGCTCGTCTTCATGATCGAGCTTTCCGGGTCCGTGAAGTTGCTCTGCGCTTTCTCGTCCGGCTCGCCATACGCCCGCTTGTACGGCCGACCGCCCTTCGGGTTCCGATCCTGCCCCGGCTGCCGACCCCGCGCGTCGTCCGCCGCCCGAGCCGCCGCTTCCAGACGCGCCTTCGCTTCCCGGATCGCCGCCAGACGCTCTTCTCGCCGACGCAACTCCGCCGGCAGATCGTCGCCCCGAACCTCCGCGCCCAAGCGCGCGTCCTCGGCCTCGTCAACCGCATCCGCCTGACGCAACAGCGCCTCGATCTCGCTTTCCAGGCGCTGTTCCTCTGCCTGCATCCGGTCGTAGCTCATCGCCTTGCGCTTGCTCGCGTTCGCGCGCACCTTCGTCCCGTCGATCGACAGCTTCCCCAAGCGCGCCAGACCCAACTCCTGCGCCAGACGGACCACCTCCACGAACAGCGCCTGGAAATCCTCCAGGTGCCGCCGCCGAAACTCGCACAGCGTCCGGTGTTGCGGAAAGTTGCCCGCCGCCAGCACCCGGAAACCAACGTCCTCTTCCAGCTTCCGAGCGACCCGGCGCGACGAGAATACCCCCGTCGCGTAGGCGTAGAGCAGCACCTTCACCATCATCCGAGGCTCATACGGCGCGTTGCGACGGCCGTCCCCCTCGTACAGAGCGTAGAACGCCGTCAGATCCAGACCGTCCACCAGATCGCTGACATGGTGCGCCAAGTGGCCCTCGGGCAGCCACTCCCGCACGTCGGGCGGCAACAGCAGCGACTGGTCAGGCACATAGGGGCGGAATGTGGTCGACATCGAGTCCTTTCGTCGTCGGCTCGCCTACAATTGTCGCATCTGTTTTTCTGCGGCGCAGACTCCTAGCCCGAAAATAGTCTCCTGCGGCTCCGAATTCCGCCCAACCGGGCCTGCCTGGGAGTCTGCGCCGCTTTTGCGGCGCAGCTCCCAGCACCGGAGCTAACCGCCAGCAAAGAAAGGACTAGGGCCTGTTAACACTGCCTCAGCGCGTCGAACATGAGCACGAAGTGGATGAAGCCGATGAACATCACATCCAGCTTCTCGAATCGGGAGAAGATCCGGCGATAGCCCTTCAGTCGGCGGAACAGACGCTCGACTTCGTTGCGTCGCTTGTACATCTCCCGGTCGTACTCCCACGGGTCCGTCCGGGTCTTGATCGGCGGCACCACTGGTGTGAATCCGAGGTCCAGCGCCAGTTGGCGGGTTTCGTCGCCCTGGTACGCGCGGTCCATCACCAAGGCCAATTCGGCATCTTGCGGCCCCAGGCTGGTCAGGAGCTTCCGGCCCTCCGGGCCGTCGTGGGCTTGGCCGGGCGAGAGCGCAAACGTCAATGCCATTCGAGCATCCGCGGCAACCAGATGAATCTTGGTGGTCCACCCGCCGCGGGATTTGCCGATGGCTTGGGGGCCGTTTTTTTTCGAGCCCCCGTGCCGTCGGGATGGACCTTGACGATGGTGCTGTCCAGCGACACCGCCTCCAACTTGATGCGGATCAACTGGGCGCGTTGCAGGTGTTCGAAGACCCGGTCGAGCACCCCGTTCTTGGACCAACGATTCATGCGGGTGTAGATCGTGTGCCAGTTCCCAAAGCGCCTCGGCAACCCTCGCCACTTGCACCCCTGCTCGGCGACGTACAGGATCGCGTTGAGCACCTGCAGATTGGGCATGCTGACATTGCCACGCTGTCGCGGGAGACAGGACGCGATGGGTGCGTACTGCGTTTCGGTGAGCTCCATCCAGGAACGATACCACGATCCGGCCAATAGTGTTAACACGCCCTAGACACGTTCTGGATGCCATTCGGTATACTGATCCGGACAATTCAGGTTTTTGATTCGCCACGCGGTGGTGGCCCAGCGAGCAGAGGAAGCTTCATGTGGAAACGTGACGATGTGCGTCAGCCGGACGACAACAATGACGTAGAGGAACATCCCCTGGCCGGTCTCGCAAGCTCGGGTGCCCCGAGGCGTGCGCCTGTCGCCGAACGAACTCCTGCGCGCGACGTAGTCAATATCGGCAAGTCCGTGATCATCAAGGGCGAGTTGAGCGGCAGTGAGAACCTGACGATCGAGGGGCAGTTCGAGGGCAAGATCGAGTTGCGCGACAACGTGCTGACGGTGGGCCCCAACGGCAAGATCAAGGCGGAAATGCTGTTCGCGAAGTCGGTCGACATACTCGGTCGGGTGACGGGCAAGATCATGGCGGTCGATGTGGTGAGCATCCGCGAGAACGGTGCGGTCGACGGGGACATCACCGCACCGCGCATCGCCATCGCCGACGGCGCGCATTTCCGCGGCAGCGTGGACATGCGCCGCGACAGCGTGGAGGCAAAGCCGAGGGAGCCGGCCGTCGCCAGGGCGCCCGTCGCTCCCAAGGGGCCGGTCGCTCCTCCCGCCACGACCACCCCGCAGCCGGGTCAGGCACAGGCGCCCAGGATGGGGCGCGCAGCGGGCGGCGGGCGTCAGGTCAGGTAGCGGCCGGCAGATCGTCGGGCGCGCGCTGCGGCGCCATGGTCGAGGCAAGGAGGATTCTGCGTGACGGGGTTGGTGCGCCCGCGCTCGATGGCCGGTCTGGTCGCGCGTCTCGGTGGCGGTTCGTTCGGCCGCGACCAGCCTACTCGGGACGAAGCCGCCGCGCTTCCTGTTCCCGAGCGGGTTCTGCCGACCCGTGCGATCGGGATTCTCGTCGATGCGCTGCGGAGCCGGGAGTCGCCGCTGCTGCTCGATCTCGGTCGGGCCGTCGGCGAGAACGTCGCTTTTTATACGACGCAGCTCGGATGCCGGCTGGTCGTAGCCGACCTGTTTGCGGACCTGGATGAACGGTTGTCCGCGGGTGAGCCGGCCGAGGGTCGGAACGAGGAGTGGATCGCGGGGCGGATCCGACAGGATCCCGAGAGCGTGGACGCGGTTCTCTGCTGGGACACGCTGGAGCACTTGTCGGCTGTCGAGGGGCAGATCCTGGCCGCGAGGCTGATTCGCGTACTGAAGCCGCACGGCGTGCTGCTGTTGAGCTTCAGCGGCGAGTGGCGCACGGAGCCGGGATACGCCACCTACGGGATCGTCGACCGTTCGAGCTTGCGCCGCCAGTTTCATGCGGGAGTGTCGCGGCAGATGCGCGTTCTGACGAGTCGCGAGGTCACGGAGACGTTTCAGGATCTCTCGGTGGTCGATGCGTGTCTGCTGGCGACTCGGGCGCAGGAAATGGTGTTTCGAAAGCCGTCGCACTCGACGACGACCCGCATGCGCGAGCCGTCGTGTACACGGCTCGATGTGTAAGTCTCCACAGGATGGCCCGACCGATCGTCGCCCTGCTGACCGATTTCGGCACCAGAGACCATTACGTCGGCGCGATGAAGGGGGTCGTGCTGGGGATCTGTCCCGAGGCGGCCATCGTCGACATCTCCCACGATGTCCCGGCGCACGACGTGCTGGCCGCCGGTTTCGAGCTGGCGGCGGCCTACCGTTACTTTCCGGCCGGTACGGTGTTTCTCATCGTCGTCGATCCGGGGGTCGGCTCGGCCCGCCGGGGGCTGGCTGCCGAGGCCGGAGACCAGCGCTTCGTGGCGCCCGACAACGGTGTCCTCACGGCGGTGTTTCGGGAGGCGCCGCCGAAACGTGTGGTCGAGCTGACGGAGCGCAGGTATGCCCGGCCGACGGTGAGCCGGACCTTCGAAGGACGCGACCGCTTTGCCCCGGGCGCGGCGTGGCTGGCCAGGGGCGTCCAGTTGCCGGCCCTCGGACGGCCGCTCGACGACTATTGCAGCATCGGCATCCCGACCGCCGAAACGGGGGATGGGCGAATCGCCGGCGAGGTGTTGCGGGTCGACACTTTCGGCAATCTCATGACCAACATCGACAGGCAGACGTTCGACGTCCTCTGCCGGGGCGGCGCGATCCGGATCGAATTGGGCGGCGAGAGCATCGGCCGCCTCGTGGAGACCTATGCCGACATCGGTGCGGACGAAGTGTGCGCGCTCTTCGGAAGTACGGATCGCCTCGAATTCGCGGCGAACTGCGCCAGCGCGGCGGCGCGCCTGTCGGTCGAACGCGGCGCGAGGGTCGTCGTCAGCCGCCCGTGAAGGCGCCGCACGAGCGGATGCGATGGGCACAGACAAAGGAAAAGGACGCACATGTTCGATCTCGAGTTGACGGAGGAACAGCGGCTGCTGGAGCAGTCCGTGCGCGAATGGGCCGGCCGTGAGGTGGCCCCGCGGATTCGCGAACTGGATCGCCAGCATCGATTCGATCCCGCCATCCTCACGCAGATGGCGGACCTGGGACTGCTGGGCATGTGCGTTCCGCGCGAGTACGGCGGCGCCGGCATGGACTATCTGAGCTACGGCCTGGCGTGCGAGGAGACCGAGTACGTCGATACGTCGCTGCGCGTCATCCTGTCCGTGCACCTCGCCCTGAACTCGCTGTCCGTGCTGACCTGGGGTACCGAGGATCAGAAGCGGCGCTACCTCGTGCCGCAGGCCCAGGGACAGAAAATCGCGAGCTACGGGCTCACCGAGCCGGGAGCGGGCAGCGACGTTCGCGGGATCCAGACGGTGGCCGTCAAGCGGGGGGATCGCTATGTACTCACCGGCGAGAAGATGTGGATCTCGCTGGCCGACGTGGCGGATCACTTCCTCGTGTTCGCCTACAGCGACCTCGAGAAGAAGCAGAAGCGCGATGTCTCCGGCATCAGCGCCTTCCTGGTGGAGAGGAGCTTCCCCGGCTTCTCGAGCGGCACGTTGACCGAGAAATGGGGAATCCTCGCCGGGAACACGGGATTCTTCAAGATGGACGAGGTGGAGGTGCCGGAGGAGAATCTGCTCGGCCGCGAGGGCGAGGGATTCAAGATCGCCATGTTCGCGCTCGATCAGGGGCGGCTCAGCGTCTCGGCGGGCGCGACGGGGCTGATCCGGGCGTGCCGGGACGCCAGCGTCGCGTACGCCACCGAGCGCAGGACGTTCGGCGTGCCGATCGGCCAGCACCAGCTCGTCAAGGAGATGATCGCGCAGATGGAGTCCGACTACCAGGCGGCGCGGCTGCTCTGGATGCGTTGCGCCTGGTTGAAGAACGAGGGGCGCCGTAGCACGCGCGAATCCGGCCTCGCCAAGTGGTTCGCGACGGTCGCGTCCGAGCGGGCGGCGGGCGACGCCGTGCAGGTTCACGGCGCGAACGGCTATTCGGACGAGTACCCGGTCGGCCGGTTCTACCGCAACTGCAAGGGGGCCGTGATCTACGAGGGCACGCGCGAGATCCACAAGATCATGCAGGCGGACTACGCGCTCGGCTACCGGGTGGACAAGCCGACGCGCTGTCAGTTGCCCGCCTACCGCGAGGCGGTGCAGGCATGACGGTCGACAGTTCCGATCTGGCCCACGGATTCCTGGACGTCGTCGAGCAGGCGGCGATCGCCTGCGCGCACACGATGGGACTGGGCGATCGCCATCGTTCCGATCTGGTCGCCGTGGAGGCGATGCGCGCCCGGCTCGATCACGTTCCGATAGACGGCCGTGTCGTGATTGGAGAAGGGGAGCGCGACAAGGCGCCGATGCTGTACATCGGCGAGCGCGTCGGGCGCGGCGCGAACGGCGAGGAGGGGCTGCCGGAGATCGACATCGCCGTCGACCCGCTGGAGGGGACGAATCTGTGCGCCACCGGGTCTCCGCGGGCCATAGCCGTGCTGGCCGCGTCCGAGCGGGGTGGGCTGCTCCACGCGCCGGACATCTACATGCAGAAGCTGGTCGTGGGGCCGCAGTCGAAGAACTCGGTCAATCTCGATGCGCCGGTGGCCCACAACCTGAGCCAGATCGCGCGGTGCCTCGACCGGGATGTCCATGATCTCGTCGTCGTCGTGCTCGAGCGCAAGCGGCACGAGCCGCTGATCGCCGAGATTCGCGCCGCCGGCGCGCGGATTCGACTGATCGGCGACGGAGACCTGACCGCGGCCATCGCGGCCGCCGTGGTCGGCAGCGGGATTCATGCGGTCATGGGCAGCGGCGGCGCGCCGGAGGGGGTGCTCGCGGCCGCCGCGATGCGCTGCCTGGGCGGCGAGATCTTCGCCAGGCTGATCATCGATACGTCGGAGAAGGAAGCCCGCGCCAAGTCCATGGGCATCGACAGTCCGCGGCGCATCTACACGGCGGCCGATCTCGCGTCCGGCAAGCAGTTGATCTTCGCCGCGACCGGCGTGACCGAAGGGGCGCTCATGAAGGGTGTGCGGTTCTTCGGAGAAGGCTGCCGCACGAGCTCCGTCGTCATGCAGACCGACCCGCACCGCGTCCAGTTCATCGACACGATTCACGTCAAGGAGCAGGCCGGGCGGCGAGGGCTACGGTTCTAGCAGTGCCGGGCGGAACCCTGACGTGAGGCCATGGCGCGATCGTTCCGTGTTGCCGCGGTGGTTGTCTCTCGATCCGGACCGGCCCGATACGGCCGCTCTTCGCCCTGCCGTCGACGCGCTCGCGGCCGGCGAGGTGGTCGCATTTCCGACCGACACGTTGTACGGTCTGGCGGTCGATCCCCGCCGGTCCGACGCGGCACGCCGGCTGTTCACCGTGAAGCGCCGCCCGGCCGGTCTGGCGGTGCCGCTCGTGGCCGCGAACGCCGGACAGATCGAGATGGTCGTGCGACGTTTCTCGCCGCTCGCCCGGCGGATGGCCGACCATTGGTGGCCCGGCCCGGTCTCGATCGTGCTGGACGCGGCGCCGGCGCTGGACCCGCTCCTGGTGGATGCGGCCGGTACCGTCGCGGTCCGGGTGCCCGCGCATCCCCTGGCGCGCCGCATCGCGGAGAGCTTCCATCACCCTGTCACGGCTACGAGCGCCAACCGGAGCGGCGAGCCCCCGTGTGCCGATGCGGCTTCCGTGGCTGCGGCTCTGGGGCGCGAGGTGGCCCTGGTGATCGACGGTGGGCCGTCCGCGGGTGGTCCGCCGTCGACGATTGTGGACGCCCGGGGCGACGCGCCGGTGCTCGTGCGGGAAGGGGTGGTCCCATGGGACCGCGTGCTACAATCGCTCGCGTGAAGGGCTCCGCGGTGGCGGCGCGCCACGCCGTCACGCGTGAGCGGGCGGCGATCGTCGGTCTCCAGCTCGGGCTGACTCGTCGCACCGCCGTCGAGTCGTCACTCGACGAACTCGCCGGGCTGGTCGATGCTGCGGGGGCGACGGTCGCCTACCGGGCGATCCAGGAGCGTCCCAAACCCGATCCGGCACTCTTCGTCGGGAGCGGGAAGGCCGAGATCCTGGCGCGGGCTCTGGAAGAGGCCGAGGTCGATCTGGTCGTCGTCAATCACGAGTTGACGCCCGGTCAGCTCCGTAACCTGGAACGCGTTCTCGACTGTCGCGTTCTCGACCGCACCCAGCTCATTCTCGACATTTTCGCCGCGCGCGCCCGTACGCGAGAGGGGCAGTTGCAGGTCGAGCTTGCGCAGTTGCGGTATCTGCTTCCGCGGCTGGCCGGGTCGGCGAGCAGCATGTCGCGCCTGGGCGCCGGGATCGGCACGCGCGGACCGGGCGAAATGAAGCTCGAAACCGATCGACGGCGCATTCGGCAGCGCATCGGCCGCCTCGAGCGCGATATCGAGCTCGTCCGGCGCCGCCGCAGCCAGCTTCGCGACCGTCGCCGCCAGCGGGCAGCGCCGACGGTTGCGCTGATCGGCTACACGAACGCTGGCAAGAGCTCGCTCTTCAACGCGATGACAGGGGGCGAGGCCGAGTCGTCCAACGCTCTCTTCGTGACCCTCGATCCGCTGGTCCGCTCGCTCAAGCTTCCGGACCGCCGTACCGTGCTCGTGTCGGATACCGTCGGCTTCATAGATCGGCTGCCCCACACGCTCGTCGCAGCGTTTCGGGCGACCCTCGAGGAGGTGACGTCAGCCGACCTGCTCGTGCACGTCGTTGATTTGGGTCACGGCGAGCGTGCATCGCGCATGGCGGCTGTCGACCGGGTGCTCGCGGAAGTAGGGGCTGCGGACCGGCCGGCGCAACTGGTATTCAACAAGAGCGACCTCGTGGATGCCACGACGCTGGAGAGACTCCGCGCCGAGTACCCGGGCGCGGTCTTCACGTCCGCGCTGAGCGGCAGCGGCCGCGAGGACCTGATCAATGCTCTGACCGGCCGGTTGCGGGTCGAGATGCAGCGGATCCGGCTGTCTTTCGACGACCGCCGGCCGGCGGACCGTCACGGGATGTCGACGGTTTATCGACATGGCCGCGTTCTGCGTCACGTCAGCGACGATGGCCGGGCGGTGCTCGACGTCGAAGCGCCGTCGCATCTGGTCGATCGCTGGCGGCGCGGTGTCTGGCCGGACCAGGAGCGTCCGTCGTGATGCTGCGCACGACGGCCGGCGTTCTGCTCGTCGCCGCTCTGCTGGCAGGTGGTTGTGCGGCCCGCGTGCCGGTCGTGACCGCTCCGGCGTACCCCGACTTCGTCTTTCCTGCCGCGCCGCCCTTCTACGCGGAGTCTCCCGCCGCCGGCGAGCAGAGGGATGCCTGGGCGTTCCTCCAGGCCGACGACCTGCTGCAGGCGGAGGCGCGCTTCGCCGCGTTGCTCGCCCGCGACGCCGCGTTCTTCCCGGCGACGGCGGGACTCGGGTGGGTCGATCTGGCGCGCGGCAGCTACCGCGACGCGATCGCGCATTTCGATGACGCGCTGGATGACGCGGCGGACTACGTGCCCGCCCTGGTGGGACGGGGCGATGCGCTGCTGGCTGCCGACGACGTCAGTGGCGCGCTGGCGAGCTTCGAGGGAGCGTTGGCCGCGGACCCGGCCCTGGTGCGGGTCGAGCGGCTCATCGGCGAGCTTCGATTGCGGGTGATGTCCGAGCGGCTGGCCGACGCGCAGGCCGCGGAGGCCGAGGAGCGGCTGGCCGACGCCGAAGCCGCCTACGCGGACGTGATCGCGGCGTCTCCCGAGAGCGCTTTCCTGTACGTGGCGCTCGCGGAGCTCAAGCAACGGCAGGGAGAGACGGCCGAAGCGCTGGAGCAGACGCGTCGCGCCCGGCGGCTCGATCCGAACGATGGCGGCGCGGTGCTGCTGGAGGCTGCGCTGCTCGAAGCGCTGGGCGATCTGTCTGCCGCCGAGGCCGCGTACGTGCTTGCCGAGTCGCTCGATCCGACCGACGCCTCGGCTGCGGGTCTGGCGCGCGTCCGTCGCGAGCTGCAACTTGCAGGACTGCCGTCCGAGTACCGCGGCATCGCCGCCGGCGAGTCAATTTCGCGCGGCGACCTGGCGGCGCTGCTGGGGGTCCGGCTGGCGGACTTCCTCGATGACGCGGCGTTCGGTGCGCCGACGCCGATCCTGACGGATACGCGTGACCACTGGGCCACTGTATGGATCGTGGAGGCGACGCGGGCCGGTGTCATGGGCATCGGCGCGGGGAACCGGTTCGAGCCGGAACGGATCGTGCGCCGGGGAGACCTTGCCGACGTCGTGGCCGGCGCGCTCGACCTGATCGGCGAGATCGATCCGGAGGCGGCGCGTCGCTGGCGGTTGGCGCGCGTGGAGTTCTCGGACATGAATCCCGGACACCTGAACTACGAGAGTGCGACGCAGGCGGTCGCCGCGGGGGTGCTGCGGATTGCCGGCGAGGAACGCTTCGATCCGACCCGGCCGGTGAGCGGCCCGGAAGCCGTCGACGCCGTCGAACAGCTTGCACGTCTGGCCGCCGGCGCGGGGTGATGCGCGATGACGGCCCTGATGACAACCGCCAATCAACTGACGCTGTTCAGACTCCTCGCGGTGCCCTGCGTGGTCATCCTGGTGCTGTACGGCTTCAACGGATGGGCGCTCGTCACCTTCGCGGTTGCAGGAATCACCGATGCGCTCGACGGCGTGATCGCGCGTCGTGCCGGCCAACCCACCAGCCTGGGCGCCTTCCTGGATCCGATGGCCGACAAGCTGTTGCTGGTGTCCACCTTCGTCGTCCTTACACTGCCGCTCGGGCTTCCGAATCAGCTTCCCGTCTGGCTCACCGTCCTCGTCATCAGCCGCGACGTGGTGATCGTGCTGACCGTGGCGGTCGTGAATCTGTCCATGGGCCGACGCGAGTTCCATCCGTCCACGTTGGGGAAGATCGCCACGCTGCTCTACGTGCTGACGGGCGCCTTTGCGCTCCTGTTCAACTACCTGGGGCGTGCCTCCGTGGTCGTCGATGTTCTGGTGTACGCGGCCCTGTTCGTGACCGTCGCTTCCGGGCTGCACTACATCGTGCACGTCGCGCGCCTGGTCAACGAGTCGTAGGCGCTGCGCCTCGGTGTTCCCTGTCCTGCGCGGGTTCCACCGCGGACCGCTCGAGTGCGCCGGCGGTCGTCAGTGCTGCGCGGAAGTAATCGATCGTCACCTCCAGGCCCTCGGCCAGCGACACCTTCGGCTCCCATCCCAGGAGTGTTCGCGCGCGGGTGATGTCCGGCTGACGCACCTTCGGATCGTCGGTGGGGAGCGGCATCCGCACGACGCGCGACCGCGATCCCGTCGCGGAGAGGATGGCGCCGGCGATCTCTCGAATCGTCATTTCGGCCGGGTTGCCGAGGTTGACCGGTTCGTTGAGGTCGGACTCCGCCAGCGCGATGATCCCGCGCACCAGATCGCTGACGTAGCAGAAGCTGCGGGTCTGGTCGCCGTCGCCGTAGACCGTGACGTCCTCGCCGCGCAGCGCCTGGGTGATGAAGTTCGGGATGGCGCGGCCGTCGTGCAGCCGCATCCGCGGACCGTAGGTGTTGAAAATGCGGACGATCTTGGCGTCGAGCCCGTGGTAGCGATGGTAGGCGATGGTGATCGCCTCGGCGAAGCGCTTGGCTTCGTCGTAGACGCCGCGCGGTCCGATGGGGTTGACGTTGCCCCAGTAGCTCTCGCGTTGCGGGTGCTCCAGCGGGTCGCCGTACACCTCCGACGTCGAAGCCAGCACGAAGCGGGCGCCCTTGGCCTTGGCCAGTCCCAGGGCGTTGTGGGTGCCCAGGGCGCCGACCTTGAGTGTCGGAATCGGGAGCTCGAGGTAGTCGACCGGGCTTGCCGGGCTCGCCCAGTGCAGAACCAGGTCCACGGGTCCCGCGACCGCGATGTCCCTGGTGACGTCGTGCTGGATGAACTCGAACTTCCGGTCACGCAGGTGCCGGATGTTGGCGAGGCTCCCGGTCAGCAGGTTGTCGATCCCGACCACCGAGCAGTCTCGTTCGAGCAGGCTGTCGGCGAGGTGGGAGCCGATGAATCCGGCCACTCCGGTGATGACGGCGCGTTGCATCGACGCGGGTCCGGGTCAGTATGCGTGGCGGTGGAACGAGAGGCGGAGCACCGTCAGCCACATGATCTTGAAGTCGAGGGCGACGGACCAGTTCTCAATGTAGTAGAGATCGTACTCGATGCGCTTCTCGATGGAGGTGTTCCCGCGCAGATCGTTCACCTGCGCCCAGCCGGTCAGTCCGGCCTTCACCTTGTGACGGAGCATGTACTGCGGAACCCGATCCTTGAACTGCTCCACGAAGTACGGCCGTTCGGGACGCGGTCCGACCAGGGACATGTCGCCGCGCAGTACGTTCCAGAGCTGCGGCAGCTCGTCGAGGCTGAAGCGGCGCAGCACGCGACCGACCGGTGTGCAGCGCGGATCGTCCTTGCGCGTCCAGATCGGTCCCGTGTGTCGTTCGGCGTCGGTGAACATCGATCGGAACTTCAGTGTCATGAACGGGCGGCCGTCGAGTCCCATGCGCTCCTGCCGATAGATCGCCGGGCCTGGAGAGGTCAGGCGGATGACGGCGGCGATCGCCGCCATCGGCAGCGCCAGCACCAGCAGCGCCGCGACAGTGCAACCGATGTCGATGAGTCGCTTGACGGCGGCGTTCAGGCCCTGGAGCGGGACGTCGTTCACGTTGATCAGCGGAATCCCGTCGAGATCCTCCAGTCGGGCGCGCAGCGTGACGAACTGCAGGAAGTCGGGCACCACCTTGATGTCTATGCACTCCCGGTTGGCTACTTCGATCAGCCCGAGCATCTTGACGTGCCGGTCCAGCGGGAGCGCCACGTACAACTGGTCGATGTGTTCACGCGTGACGACGTCCCCGGCATCGGCCAGCGTCCCGAGCAGCGGCAGGCCGCGATAGCCCAGGTGATCGCCGCCGGCGACATCGTCGTCGAGGAAACCGGTGACGTGGTACCCGAACTCGGCGTGCCGTAGAAAGCGGTCGGCGACGTGCCGCGCGAGCTCGCCGGTGCCGGCGATGAGCACACGCCGCAGTCCGATGCCCGCTGCGAACCGGCGCCGCATGTAGCGCCGCAGCAGGTCCCGGGACGCGTAGGTCAAGCCGACGTTCAGGACGACGAACAGGCCCCAGACGAGGCGTGAGACCTCGAACGCCCCGGCGTCCCGGTCGGCCGGCGAGGCGGAGTACACCTGCACGTACAGCGTGCCGAGCAGCCCCGCGATCACCGCGAGCAGCGTGCCGACGAGCAGGTTGAAGAAATCGTCGACGCCGGTCCGGTGGCGATGCAGGCGGTAGGCGCCCTGCAGGTGGAAAGCCAGCGATACGAGCAGGCCGATGAACGGCATCAGGACCAGGTACTGCGGAACGAAGTCCGGCTGTCCTTTCGGTGCCGCGAACAGGCCGACCTCGAAGCGCAGGAAGTAGGCCAGCGCGAACGCGGCCATGCCGAGGGTCAAGTCGAGCACGACGTGGCACGCGATGAGGACTCTCGTCTGCCGGGTCATGTCGTCGGCCGAATCGTCTTGCGCTCGGCGCCCTGCGTCATGAGGCGAGTCTTTCGATCGTCTCGCGCATCCGCTTCTGGAACACCGGCCGGGAGAAACGCGACGCCGAGCTGCGGAGCCGCACCGGGTCGAACGCCCGGTCGTCGAGCGCCCTGATTGCCGCGGCGAACGCAGCGGCCGTCGCCTGCGGCACGAGCAGGCCGGTGGCTCCATGCTCCACCGTCTCGCACGCGCCGCCGCTGGCGAGGGCGATGACGGGACGCCCACAGGCCTGGGCCTCGACCGGCGCGATGCCGAAGTCCTCTTCGCCGGTCAGCAGGCACGCGCGGGCGCCGCGGTACAGGTCCCGGAGCTCGGCCTGCGAGCAGTGCTCGATGAATTCCACCGCGGGACCGGCGAGGCGGCGCAGCCTGTCGGCTTCCGGGCCGGCGCCGACCACGCGCAATGGGACGTTCGCCAGACGGCACGCCTCAATCGCGAGGTCCACGCGCTTGTACGGAACCAGCGCCGAAACGATGATGAAGTAGTCGCCGGGCGGCGACCCGTCCGGATGGTAGAAACGCGTGTCGACTGGCGGTTCGAGCACGTCGGCAGTCCGATTATAGTATCGGTCGATCCGGTTGGCCACGTACCGCGAGATGGCGACATAGCGATCGACGCGGTCCGCGGTCGCCGCATCCCAACGGGCCAGGCGCCCTAGCGCGAGTCCGTACAGCCGGCTCCTCAGCGCGCCGACCCGCGCCGGTCCGAAGTAGGCGTCGAACTGATCCCAGGCGTAGCGCATCGGCGTGAAGCAGTAGCAGAGGTGGCGCGCGCGCCCCGTCGGCACCACGGCCTTGGCGGCGCAGTGGCTCGTGCTGATGACGAGCTCGACCTCGTCGAGATCGAACTGCTCGACCGCGGCGGGAAACAGGGGCAGGTACTGCCGGTAGCGCGTCCGCGCCTGCGGCAGGTGCTGGAGGAATGACGGTCTGGGCCGGTGCGTCTCGATGCCCGGCGTCACGCTCCCGGGTACATGGACCAGCGTCATCAGCCGGGCGCCCGGAACGAGCTCCAGGATGGCCTCGAGGGTGACCTCGCCTCCGCGCATGCCGGTCAGCCAGTCGTGAACGACGGCGACGCGGCGCCCGCCGAGGTCGGCCGGCGCGACCGCCGGTGGGGCCGGGGTTCCGTCGCTCAGCGCTCGCCCTCGATTTCCTGGTAGATGCGGCGGACCTGTTTCACCGACTGCTCCCACGAGAAATGGCTTGCTCTCGCGAGCCCCTTGCGGCGCAGGTCCGAGCGGAGATCGTCGTCCTCGAGCACCTGCGTGATTCCGTCGGCTATCGATTCGGCTTCGAGCGGTTCGACCAGGATCGCGGCATCGCCGAGAACCTCCGGCAGCGACGAGACGTTCGAGGCGACGACGGGGGTGCCGCTGGCGATGGCTTCGAGAGGCGACAGCCCGAACCCTTCATACAGGGACGGGAAGACGAACACGTCCGCGAGCCGATAGAGCACGGCCAGCGTCTCCGTGGTCTGGTAGCCGAGGAAGCGCACGTGCTTGTGCAGGTTGTGCCTGTGCACCGCGCGCCGCAGCATGGCGTACCGCGAGACCTCGCTGCCGGTCAGGAGCAGTCCGAGGTCGTCGAACCCGCGCCGGCGGACCGTGACGAACGCCTCGATGAGGCGCTCGAGGTTCTTGTGCGGCTTGACGTTGCCGGCGTACATGATGAAGCGGTCGGGAAGCTGATAGCGCTCGCGGACGCGGACGAGGTCGGCGTCCGCCGGCGGTTGGCGGAAACGCTCGTCGATGGCGTTGGGGATCACCGTGATCTTCGTTTCCGGGACGTCGAAGAAGCGGACGATGTCCTGCTTGGAAGCGTGCGACACGGTGAGGACGCGGCGCGCGCGCCGCGTGGCGGACCAGATCTGGGCCCGCGCGTAGGCGTAGGCCAGGCGGTTCGGCAGGTACTGGGGGAACCGCAGGTGAATGCAGTCGTGAATGGTGACGATGGACCGGCACGGGGTCAGCGGGGGCAGCACGTAGTGCGGCGCATGGAAAAGCGTGGCGCCGCTGCGGCCGAGGCTGAGCGGCACCATGAGCTGTTCGCGGACGGAGTAGTTGGGCGCGCCCTGGGCGACGGTCCTGAAGTTCTCGCCGAGCGTCGTGGCGAGTCCCTCGTCGTCACGCCGGCAGAGGAGCACGTAGTCCGTCTCGTGGTCGATCCGGGCGAGCTGGCGCACGAGGTTGCGGACGTACGTACCGATCCCGAAGTCGTGCAGCTTGCGTACGTCGATCGCGACTCGCACGGTTCCCAACTATAGCGAAGCCGGGGGGTGGAGTCTGCGCGCGCGCAGATAGAGGCCCAGGGCGCAGGCCCATCGCGGGTGGTGCTTGACGTAGAACGCGATCTGGCTGCGCCGGTAGGCTGCGCGTGCGGCAGCCGGATCGGAAGCGCCGGATCGGCCTCTCGCGTGGATGATCTCGGCGGTGGGCGTGAAGAGGACGCGGTGCCCGTCGGCGCGCAGCGCCGCGCAGAAGTCGACGTCCTCCCCGTACAGGAAGAACCGTTCGTCCAGCCAGCCGGCCGCGGCGCCGGCATCGCGGCGCACGAGGAGACACGCGCCGCTGACCCACGCGGGATGGTGGGCCGTCGTGACACGGCGCTCGAACCAGCGGACGACGGGGCCGATGCCGCGGGCGAGGCCGAGAGCGATGAGCTTCTGCCGAGCCTCGTTCCAGGGTGACAGCATGTGCCCGAAGGAGAGCTCGACCGCGCCGTCGAGCCCAACGAGGCGCGGCCCGGCCGCGGCCGCCGCGGGCTCGTCGTCGAGAGCGCCGGCCAGGCGGTCGATGCTCCCCGGAGGGACGATGGTGTCGCTGTTGAGCAGCAACACCAGGTCGCTTTCGCAGGCCCGGATTCCGGTATTGGTCGCGGCTGCGAATCCAGCGTTTCTTCCCATCTCGATGACGCGCACGTCGGTCCAGGCGGTGCGGATCGCCTGGATGCTGCCGTCCGACGAGCCGTTGTCGACGACGACGATGGTGTGTGTCAGGTCGGGCGGTGCGTCGTGCAGCGACTGCAGGCAGGTGTGGAGGTCCCGCCGCGTGTTGAAGCTGACGATCACGATGGCCAGGCGGGTCATGGCAGTTGCGCCGCGGCGTCCCGCAGTACGGCAAGCGTCTTCGCCGCGGCGCGCGTCCACGTGTAGCGGGCGAGCAGAGGTCCCGCCTGCGCGAGCAGAGTCTCGCGGACGTCGCGCCGGGTGATGACCTCCACGAGCGCCGCGGCCACCGCACCGGGGTCGTTCACGGGGACGCGGCGCACCGCGTTCCCGTAGATCTCGCGCGCGACCGCGGTGTCTCCCGCGACGACCGCAGTGCCGGCGGCGAGCGCCTCGAGCGGGGTCAGACCGAACCCTTCATACTCCGAGAGCCAAGCGAAGACGGCCGCCCGCCGGTACAGTGCGGCGAGCTCGGCGTCGTCGACGTACGACAGGAACGCCACGCGCGAGGCGACGCCGTGGGCGGCGGCGATTCCGTGCAGGTCTTCGGGGGGCCACGTGCGGTCCGGCCCGACGATGGCGAGCTCGACCCCGGGTACCGCGCGGGCGACCTGTTCGAACGCGGCAATGAGCATGGGAAGCCGCCGGCGTGCGAACAGGGCGCCGACGTACAGCACCAGCGGTGCGCCGGACGCGGCCGGCGGCGGGAGCGCTCGCGGCGGCTCCGTGCCGGCGGGCGCCGCGACGCCATTGTGGACCACCCGCACCCGCGCCGGCGGCGTGCCCAGATGTCTGAGGATCTCCTGTCGCGAGAATTCCGATACGGCGATGACGGTCCGCGCGGTGGCCGCCGCGCGCGCCGCCAGCCATCGCCGGCGCAGTCCCTCACGCCACCCGAACCACTCGGGGTGTGCGGTGAAGGAGACGTCGTGCAGCGTAACGACCGAGGGGACGTCGAGCGCGAGCGGCACCGAGTAGCCGGGACCGAAGAAGACGTCGAGCCGGTCGCGCGCCGCCCGCCGTGCCAAGGCCCTCTGTTCCCACCAGGAGCCGCCGGCGCCGGGTATCGTCGAGCCGGTAAGGCGTGCTCCGGCCCCGGGCCGGTCGAGGGGCGACGCTCCCGGCGGAAGGGGGCGCGGCGTATAGACGATCAGCTCGTGTCCCGCATGGGCCGGCGCGCCGGTCCACTCGGCGCACAGGTTGGCGAGATAGCGGCCGACGCCGGTGCGGCGGCCGAGCAGTTCCCGGCCGTCGATGCCGATTCTCATGCGGCGGTCCCCGCGCGCCGCGCCCGCCCCTCGATCGCCTTGCGGTAGGCGCGGCGCAGCGACCGCGCCGACGCGCGCCAGGTGAACTCCCGGGCCCGGCGGAGCCCCCGGGCGACACACCGCCCGGCCAGCGCGTCGTCGGTCAGCACGCTCTCGAGGGCGTCGGCGATTGCTTCCGCGTCGGTCGGGTCGACGAGCAGACCCGCATCGCCGACCACCTCCGGCAGTGCGCCCCGATTCGAGGCCACGACCGGTACGCCGACGGTCATGGCTTCCAGAGCAGGCAGTCCGAAGCCCTCGTCGAGCGAAGGCAGCACCAGCGCCCGCGCGCCGGCGTACAGTGTCCTGAGCGCCCTTCTGTCGAGATATCCGGTCCGCTGCACGCGGCCGGCCAGGGGGGGACGTTCCATGCGCTGCAACCAGTCGGCGGCTCCCCGAGCGCGGGTCCCGCCCCCGCCGGCGAGGACCAGGTCCGGAACGCCCGGAGAGCGCGCGACGAGCCGTGCGTAGGCATCGAGGAGGCCGGCAATGTTCTTGCGGGGCTCGAGCGTACCTACGAAGAGCACGTGCCCGGTAGCCGGCGGGGCGTCCCGCGCCGGCCAGTCGGGCGCGCCGTTCGGGCAGACGGAGATCGCCTCCGGGGGAACGTGCAGTCGGCGCTCGACCTCGGCGGCAGTGTGCCGGGAGGGTACTACGACGTGCGCCGCCCGTGCGGCGTGGCGCCGGACGAGCGCGGCGTAGTCCCGGTGCACCTCCGCGGTCGTACGGTGCGGGTGATCGAGGAAGTCCAGATCGTGGACCGTGATGACCTGGGCGGCGCCGCGCGACGGCATCAGCAGAGGGTGCGGCGAATGCACGACGTCGAAACGCCGGCCGGCGATCGCTTCGACCGATGGCCAGCCGGCCCGGTGCCAGGCAAGGTTGAGCAGCCGGACGGGTATGCGGCGGTCGATGGTGCGGACGCCCGCGGGCAACGGCTGGTCGGCGTCCGCCAGGCGGTCCTTCCACGACGCGCTGAAGACCGTCACCTCGACGGGGTCATCGGGAGCCCCCTCGCTCTCCAACTCGGCGAGGGCGGTGACGAGATGGTGTACGAACGCGCCCACTCCTGTCGGGCGGCGCAACGCCGGCCGATAGTCGATCAGGACGCGCATGCGGCGGGATCGTACCATATGGCGGCGGCTCGACCCGCCGTTGCGGACGCGCTACGAAATCGGCCAAGTCCTTGTGCTGCAATGCTTTTTACAGGTTTAGAAGACGCGTGCTAGCCCTGCCCGTGCCCCATAATTTTTCGCTGGACTTCATGCAGCCACTTCGCTACGGTGGCCGGCATGGAGATTCAGAATCAGGTCTCACGTATTCTACGGGACAACCTCGCCCGCCTGCGTGACGTGCTGGACGAGGCGGTTTCGCAGGGTGTCGGCAGCCTCGGTCAGGTCGCCGATCGCGTCTGTGAAACGTTCGATTTCCGCGACGGGCGGGGCCGGTGGCAGCGCGCGAGCTGTTGCCGGGCGTTGTCCGACCTGCAGGCGGCCGGCCACGTCTCGCTGCCTGCGAGTCAGGCGGCTCGCGGCGTTGGGGGCCGGGCGCGGGTGCTTCCGCACCCGATGGCGCCGGCGGTGGACGTGCCGGGCACGGTCGGCAAGGTTGTGGGTCTGACCCTGGCGCTGGTTGAGACCGACGCGCAGCGCCAAGTCTGGAACACGCTGATGGCGTACGAGCACCCGCGCGGCGCCGGTCCGTTCGTCGGCCCGCAACTGCGGTATCTGGTGGGTTCGGCGCATGGTTGGCTGGGCGGCGTCGGGTTCGCGGCGAGTGCGCGGCGGCTGCGGTCCCGCGACGCCTGGGTCGGGTGGGACGACACGGGCCGGCGCGCGCACCTGCACCGGGTGTTGGGACTGTGCCGGCTGCTGGTGCGCCCCGGCATTGTGTGTCGCAACCTGGCCTCGCACGTGCTGGGCCGGGTCGTCCGGGCAGTCGGCGACGACTGCGAGGGTCTGTATGGCTATCGCCCCTGGCTGCTGGAGACGTTCGTCGACGAGACCGAACAGACGGGGGCGAGCGTGCGCGCGGCCAACTGGGTTCGGGTGGGTGAGACCTGCGGTCGCGGTCGCCAGGACCGCCGGCACGCGGCGCCGGAAACGCGCAAGGCGGTGTATATGTATGCCTTGGAGCCGGCGTGGCGCACCCGCCTCGCGGTGCCTGCACCGGTCGTGGCGCCGCTGGCGGTTGGCGACGGTCTCGACGCCGCGGTCTGGGCGGACCACGAGTTCGGCGGGGCGCGTTTGGGCGACGCGCGTCTGAGCGCGCGGCTGGTACAGAGCGCGCAGCAAATGGCAGAGTCTCCGATGCGCGCCATCACCGGCGCCGCCCACGGCGCCCGCGCGATGGTCAAGGGCCATTACCGGCTGATCGACCAGCCCGCCGACAGTGCGGTGACGGTCGACAACATCCTCGCGCCGCATCGCGAGCAGACGCTGCGCCGGATGCAGGCGCACGACACGGTGCTGTGCATCCAGGACGGCACCCGGTTGAACTTCACCCGGCGCGGGCAGACGCAAGGGCTGGGGGCCATCGGCTCGAACCAGACCGGGGCGGTGGCGCGCGGCCTGGAGTTGCACACGACCTTGGCCGTCAATCCCGACGGGGTGGCGTTGGGTGTGCTGCGGGCCGCCTTCGACGCGCCCGCGTCCCCCAACTCCGAGGCGGAAGGCGAGCCGACCCCAAAGCCGCGCGAGAAGCGCAAGGCGTTCCGTTGGATCGAGGGGCTGCGCGACTGCGCGCAGGCAGCCGAGCAATTGTCCCAGACCCGCGTGGTGTGCGTGATGGACCGCGAGGCCGATTTCCTCGACCTGTTCGTCGAACACCGCGCGGCTGCCCCGCAGGTCGACCTGCTGGTCCGCGCCAAGGCCGACCGCGTCCTCGGCAGGGAAAAGACGCCCGCCGGGCAGACGGTCTCACGCCGTCTGTTCGATACGGTGCGCAACGCGCCGGCCCGAGGCGCCGCCAAGGTCGAGGTGCAGCGGCTGAGCGCGCGCGTGAAGGCCAGCAAACAGGCCCGCAAGGACCGCCGGGCGGAGCGGGTCGCCGACGTGACGCTGCGCTACCAGCAGGTGCCGCTGCCCTGCCCCGGCGACGAGCCGGTCGCACTGTGGGTCGTCCACGTGCGCGAGGAACAACCGCCGCCCGCGGCCGAGCCGCTGGAGTGGTTCCTGCTGACCACTTTGCGTGTGAGCAGCGCCGACGACGCCACGCGCATCCTGCAATGGTACGTCCGGCGCTGGCGCATCGAAGAATACTTCCGCGTGCTCAAGTCCGGCTGCAAGGTCGAGGAGTTGCAGCACCACACGGCCGAGCGGCTCGAACGCGCCATGGCCATCAAGATGGTCATCGGGTGGCGCATCCAGTTGATGGTCCAACTCGGGCGCGAAGTGCCCGACCTGCCGGGCGACCTGCTGTTCTCCGATGGCGAGTTGCGCGTGCTCGCCACCTTCGCCCGCTCACGCAAGCTGCCGCCGCCGGCGCGCCTCGGCGACGCTGTCGGTCTGGTCGGGCGCCTCGGCGGGTGGCTCGGACGCCAACGCGACCCGCCCGGCGCACAGTTGATGTGGCACGGCTACACTCAACTGGTTGCCATGGCCTTCGCCTTCGAACTGCGGGACGAGTTCGGATGACCTCCTGCTCACTACAGTCCAGCCCCGGACATCCGGGGCACGGGCAGTGCTAGCCTTATGGGTTTGCTGAGGGACCGGTAACGGAGTTCTAGTAGATGAAGCTGGCGGTCGTTGGAACCGGCTACGTGGGATTGGTCGTCGGGGCGTGTTTCGCGGAGAACGGCAACGACGTCGTCTGTGTCGACAGCGACGCCGCGAAGATCGAATCGTTGCAGCAGGGGCGGCTGCCCATCTACGAGCCGGGCCTAGGCGAGCTGGTCGCGCGAAACGGGTTGGAGAAGCGACTTGGGTTCTCGACCGAGCTGACGCCGGCGGTCGAGAGCGCGCAGGTCGTCTTCATCGCGGTGGGCACGCCGCCGGGGGAGAACGGCTCGGCCGATCTGACGCACGTGCTGTCGGTGGCCCGCGATCTCGCGCACGCCATGTCCGGCTATACGGTCGTCGTCACCAAGAGCACCGTGCCGGTCGGCACCGCCGCCCGGCTGCGCGAAGTCATCGGCGGCGAAACGAGTCAGCCGTTCAGCGTGGTCAGCAACCCCGAGTTCCTCAAGCAGGGGGCCGCGATCGACGACTTCATGCGTCCCGACCGCGTGGTGATCGGCGCCGAGGACCAGCGCGCGGCGGAGTTGATGCAGACCCTGTACGCGCCGTTCACGCGCACCGGCGCACCTATTCAGCTCATGGATTGCGCGAGCGCCGAGCTGTGCAAGTACGCCTCGAACGCCATGCTGGCGACGCGCGTCTCGTTCATGAACGAGATCGCGACGGTCTGCGAGCTGTTCGGTGCCGACGTCGACAAGGTGCGGCGCGCGATGGCTGCCGACCGGCGTATCGGTCCGTCGTTTCTGTTTCCCGGCATCGGGTACGGCGGAAGCTGCTTCCCCAAGGACATCAAGGCGCTCGTCAGCTCGTCGCGCGGCGAGGGCTACCGCTGCCGGATTCTGGAGTCGGTCGAGGCGGTCAACGCCGCGCAGAAAGTGCGCCTTGTGGACAAGATGCGCGGGCACTTCGACTCGCTCACAGGCAGGACGATCGGCGTATGGGGACTCTCGTTCAAGCCGCGCACCGACGACATGCGCGAGGCGCCGTCGGTACCGACCATAGAAGGGCTGCTGGCTGCGGGGGCCATCGTTCGGGCATACGATCCGCAGGCGGAAGGGGCGGCTCGCGTCATCTTCGGAGACCGGATCACGTATGCCGCGCGCAGCTACGACGCCCTCGAGGGGGCCGACGCGCTGGCCATCGTGACGGAGTGGAACGAGTTTCGCGAGCCCGACTTCGCGCGGATGCGGTTGCTCATGCGGACGCCGGTGATCTTCGACGGCCGCAACGTGTTCGACGTGGAGCAGATGCGGACCGAAGGGTTCACCTACTACTCGATAGGGAGGTAGTCGGTTGCATCCTGTCGTTCGCCTCACCCGGTACGGGATTCCGCATCGGTGGCGGTTCGGCGGGGCGGTCGCGGCCATGGGGGTCTACGCGGCGGCGTCGGTGGCGCTTGTCGCTCTGATCGACCCGATCTTCAACGACGTTCTCATTCCGGAGGACGCCCCGCGCGGCGAGTCGCAATTCTGGGTTGTCGCGTCGCTGTTCCTGGGGGACGCCTCCGTCGCGGAGTTGCGCGCCGGGCTCGGGTCGGAGTTCTGGATCATCGCGGGCATGATCCTGGGCTTCGGCCTGGCGAAGGGCGTCGGGAACTACTTCTCCGTCTTCCTGATGGCCGACGTCGGACAGCGGGTGGTGCGCGACCTGCGCAACGAGCTGTTCCGGCACATCCTGGGGCAGTCCGCCGGCTTCTTCGCGCGAAACACGACCGGCGGTCTGATGTCGCGCATGATGCACGACATCATGCGCATTCAGCAGGTGGTCACGGTGACGCTCGGCGACTTGCTGCGCGAGACGATCACCGTGGTCGGCCTGGCCGTTTGGCTCTGCTTCCTCGACGCCCGGCTGGCCCTGGTGGCCATGAGCTGCGCTCCGCTGGTGGTCTACCCGCTCGTGCGGCTCGGGCAGCGGGTGCGGCGCAACACCTACCGCGGCCAGGAGGAGCTCGGCCGGTTGTCCCACGTCACCGCCGAGGCGTTCACGGGACACCGAATCGTCAAGGCGTTCGCGGCCGAAGCGTTCGAAGGGAGCCGGTTCGCGCGCACGTCGGAACGGGTCTACCGGATCGCGATGAAGGTGACCAGCAGCCTCTCCGTGCTGCCGCCGCTCATGGAGTGGCTCGGCGCGTTCGCGGTGGTCGGGGTCCTCTGGTACGGATCCAGCCGGATTGCCGGCGGGGAGATGACGACCGGGGAGTTCACGGCGTTCCTGGCCGCCCTGCTGGTGATGTATGGGCCGGTGAAGAAGCTGAGCCGCGTGAACGCCAACATCCAGCAGGCGCGGGCGGCGTCCGAGCGGGTCTTCGAGATGCTCGACACGCGCAGCGAGGTGGCGGACAGCGCGTCCGCGCGTCCGCTGGCGCCTCTGCGATCGGCAATCAGCTTCCGGGAGGTCAGCTTCGCCTATGACGAGACGGCGGGCGACCCGGTCCTGCGCGGAGTGTCGTTCGAGGTCGCGGCGGGCCAGGTGGTCGCCCTCGTCGGCCTGAGCGGCGCCGGAAAGACGACCCTGGTGAACCTCGTGCCGCGGTTCTACGACGTGAGCGGCGGCGCGATCCTGATCGACGGCGTCGACGTTCGCGACGTCGCCCTGGCCTCGCTGCGCGAGAGCATCGGCATCGTCACGCAGGACACGGTCCTGTTCGACGACACCATCGCCCACAACATTGCCTATGCCTTGCCCGACGCATCGCCGGCCCTGATCGAGGCGGCGGCGCGGGCGGCGCACGCCCACGAGTTCATCGCGGCGCTGCCGTCCGGTTACGACACCACCATCGGGGAACGCGGTCAGCGGCTGTCGGGCGGCCAGCGGCAGCGCATTGCGATTGCCCGCGCGCTGCTCAGGAACGCGCCCATCCTCATCCTCGACGAGGCGACCTCCTCGCTCGACTCCGAGTCGGAGCTGCTGGTGCAGGATGCGCTGTCGCAGTTGATGCTGAACCGCACGTCGTTCGTTATCGCGCATCGTCTCTCGACGGTCCGGCGGGCCGACGCGATCATCGTGCTGGAGGACGGGCGCGTGCGCGAGATCGGGCGGCATGAGGAGTTGCTGGCGGACCCGGACAGCCACTACGCACGGCTCTACGCGATGCAGTTCTTCGACAGGACGCCGGCCGCCGTTGCGTCCGGGAGCCCGGCCGGTGTGGCAGGGGCGCCCGCGGTGGGTCTCGTCCCGGTACGCGCCACTGTGGCCGCCGACGGCGAGCCGTAGCCGTCCGCGGCGGAGAGAGGAGTCTGCGACCCATGATCAAGTCGATGACCGGTTTCGCGTCCCTGACGCGGGAAGACGAGGCGCTGACCGTGAGCGTCACCGCGCGCAGCGTGAATCACCGTTACCTCGACCTGCAGGTCCATCTGCCGTCGAGCCTGCTGCGACTGGAGCCTCGGGTTCGCGAGGAGGCGCAGCGGCGTCTGGCCCGCGGCCGGGTGGAGGTTCGAATCGCGGCGCGTCGCCGTAACCGTCCTCCGGTCGAGGTGGAAGTCGACGAGGAGCTGATCGCCGCCCTCGTGGAGGTCGCCGCCCGGCCGGATGTCGAGCGTGCGACCGGCGGCCGCTGGACGGTGGGCGAGCTGCTGGGATTTCCGGAGGTGGTCACGGTTGCGGCCCGGACGGCGGAGCTGGAGGCCGACCCGGACATCGAGACGGCGGTGACGGATGCGGTCGGCGAGGCGCTGGACGAGCTGGATTGCATGCGCACGAACGAGGGAGGCCATCTGCGAACCGATCTCGACGGGCGTCTCTTGGCGCTCGGCGGGTTGATCGATCGTATCGAGCGGTGCGCCGGCGAGGCCGCGGAGGCGCTCGGCCAACGGCTCACGGCGCGGCTCGCGGAGATCGGGCCGGACGTGCGCGCCGACCAGGCGGCGCTGGCGCAGGAGGTCGTCCGGTTCGTGGCGCGGTCGGACATCCATGAGGAGATAGTCCGCTTGCGGGCGCATGTCTCGCACTGGGGCTCGCTGGCGGACGCCCCCGAGCCGTGCGGGCGGAAGCTCGATTTCCTGCTTCAGGAAATGAACCGCGAGGTCAACACCATCGGATCGAAGGCGGACGGGCACCAGACGTCCGAGCTCGTGGTGGCGGCCAAGGCGGAGCTGGAGAAGCTGCGTGAGCAGGCCCAGAACGTGGAGTGACCGGTGCGGAAGGACGACGTCACCTCCGTAGCGTCCGCGGCGACCGGCGCGTGCACTGGCCGGCGCGGGCTCCTCATCATCCTGTCGGCGCCCTCCGGAACCGGGAAGACGACGCTCGTCGGCCGGCTCGTCGAGAGCGTGCCCGATGTGGTTCGCTCGCGGTCGTACACCTCCCGCACCGCGCGGCCGGGCGAGGTCGACGGCGTCGACTACCACTTCGTGGCTCCGTCCCGTTTCCGTGACATGATCGCGGCAGACCATTTCCTGGAATGGGCCGATGTGTTCGGCCGACTCTACGGCACCGGCGCCGCCGAGACGGAGCGCTGTCGGGCGGCCGGTAGCGACGTCGTGCTGGTGATCGACGTACAGGGGGCGCGGCAGGTCCGGCGTCACGCGCAGGATGCGGTGAGCGTATTCGTGCTGCCTCCGTCGTTCCGCGTGCTGGAAGAGCGGCTCCGCGGCCGTGGCGCCGCGGCGGTCCGCGGCTCGGACGTGGAGAGGCGTCTCCGTACCGCCCGTCGAGAGGTCGAGATGATCGACGAGTACGACTACGTGGTCGTGAACGACGAGGTCGACGCGTGCGTCGAGCGGCTCGGACAAATCGTACTGGCCGAGCGGTCGCGAGCGGCGGTCATGCGCGAGCAGGCTCGCGGCATCGTCGAGACCTTCCACGCGGTCGATGCGCCGGGGCAGCGATCCGGCGCCGACTGAAATCATGGCACTCGTCGCGCTCGGCGTCAGCGGCGGGATCGGCGCCTACAAGGCGGTGGAGGTCGCCCGCGGGCTCCAGCAGCGCGGGCACGACGTGGCGGCGGTGATGACCGCCAACGCGCAACGGTTCGTGGGGCCGTTGACGTTCGAGGCGATCACGAGGCGCCGGGTCGCGGTTGACCAGTTCGCGCCGGGGATCAACGCCGACATCGATCACATCGCACTGGCTTCGACGATCGAGCTGCTGCTCGTCGCACCGGCCACGGCGGACGTCATCGGCAAGCTCGCGAACGGCATCGCCGACGGCTTCCTGTCGTCGCTGTACCTGGCGACCACCGCGCCCGTGCTCATGGCGCCGGCCATGAACACGAACATGCTCTCGCATGCGGCGGTGCGGGCGAATCTGGACACGCTCGCCGGGCGCGGCGTGCGGTTCGTCGACCCGGGCGACGGCTATCTCGCCTGCGGCTGGGTGGGGCGGGGACGCCTGGCGGAGCCCGAGACCATCGTGGCGGCGGCGGACGGAATCCTGCGCGGTGGCGGCGCGTGGGCGGGACGGTCGATTCTGGTGACCGCGGGCCCGACGTACGAGGATCTCGATCCGGTCCGCTACCTCGGCAACCGGTCGACCGGACGCATGGGCTACGCGGTGGCGGCCGAGGCTGCGGCGCGCGGGGCGCGCGTGTTGCTCGTCAGCGGTCCGACGGCGCTGGCGCCTCCGGCCGGCGTGGAGCTGACCGCGGTCCGCAGTGCCGGCGAGATGCACGTCGCGGTCGTCAGGCTCGCTCTCGACGAAGAGGTCGACGCGGTGGTCATGGCGGCGGCGGTGGCGGACTACACCCCGGCCGCCGGTGCGCAGGCTGCCAAGATCCGGAAGACGGACGACGACCTGGTGCTTGCGTTACGTCGTACGCCGGACGTGCTGGCGGACCTCGGAGCGCGCCGCGGGGACGCGCCGGGGCCCGTGCTGGTCGGGTTCGCGGCGGAGACCGGCGACGCCGTCGAACGGGCCCGTGCGAAGCTCGCCCGCAAGCGGGTCGACCTCGTCGTCGCCAACGACGTCACCGAGCCGGGGGCCGGGTTCGCGGTGGAGACGAACGTGGCGACGCTGGTGAGCGCCGCGGACGTCGAGCCGGTTTCCAGGCGTTCGAAGCGGGATCTGGCCCGGGTCATCCTCGATCGGATCGAAGCGCGGCTCGGGGCCCGGAGCGAGACGACGTGATCCTGGAAGGGAGCCGGTGACCGACCGCGAGCAGCTCGCCGAGCATCTGAGGTTCTTCGAAGAGCTCGGCGTCGAGGGGCTCAGCCGCGATCCGGTGTGGCGCACGAGACCGGCCGACCGCGGCGCCGCCGAGACGCCGGTGCCGGCGGCAGGTTCGCACGAAGTCCAGCCGGCGGAACGCCTGCAGGGGATTCGCGACGAGCTGGGCGACTGCACGCGCTGCAAGCTGCACGGCGGACGCACGAACCTCGTGTTCGGCGTCGGCAGGCCCGACGCGGACCTCATGTTCGTCGGGGAGGCGCCCGGACGCGACGAAGATCGGCAGGGGGAGCCGTTCGTCGGCCGGGCCGGGCAGTTGCTCACGCGGATCATCGAGGCGATAGAGCTGCGGCGGGAGGACGTCTACATCGCGAACGTGATCAAGTGCCGGCCACCGCAGAACCGCAATCCGGAACCGGACGAGGTGGAGACCTGCCGTCCGTTCCTGTTCGCGCAGATCGACGCGGTCGCACCGCGGGTCATCGTCGCCCTCGGCTCGTTCGCGGTCCGCACGCTGCTCGACGACGAGAGGCTGCCCGTCTCGAGGGCGCGCGGCCGGGTCTACGCGTGCCGCGGCGCGAAGCTGATCCCGACCTTCCATCCGGCGTTCCTGCTGCGGAGTCCCGAGCGGAAGCGCGACGTCTGGGATGACATGAAGCGGGTCCGGTCCATCCTCCGCGGCGACTGATGTCCGCGCTCGTGACGGTCGCGGTCCCGGTACCGGCGTTGCCGGCGCTGACCTACAGGGTGCCGGACGGCATGTCCCCTCCGCCGGTCGGTGGACGCGTCCGCGTCCCCCTCGGCCGGCGCGTCGTGACCGGGTGCGTCGTTCCCGATCCCGCCGCAGGGCCGGACCCCGATGCCGTCGCGGGGACCGCGTCGGTGGAGCTGCGCGATCTGCTGGAGTCTCTGGATACGGAGCCCTATCTGCCGCCGGACGTGGTCGACCTCGCGCTCTGGGTGGCGGAGTACTACGCCTGCGGGCCCGGTGAATCGGTCGCCGCGGCGATGCCGCCGCTCGCCCTGTCGGCGTCCGGGAGCAGCGGCGGCGGATTCCGGACGGAGCGGGTGGTCCGCCTCACGGCGGCCGGGCGCGACGCGCTGGTGGCCGGGACGGCGGGCCCGCTCGGTCCGAAACAGCGGGCGGCACTGCACCATCTCGGCGGCGCGCCCGGTGGGCTCGCAACGGCGCGGCTCCGGGAGGACGGGATAGCGGCGCCGACGGTGGCGCGCCTCCGGGAACGGGGTCTCGTGGCGGTCGATTCCCGGCGGGTCGAACGCGACCCCTTCGCGTCCGAGGGGCCGGAGGAGCCGAGACCGGCGGGCGGCGGCGCCGGGCGCGAGGCGACGGCCGAGCAGCGGGCCGCGCTCCAGGCCATGGCGTGCCTGGCGGCCGAGCAGGCGTTCCACGTCGCGCTGCTGCACGGGGTGACCGGCAGCGGCAAGACCGAAGTGTACCTGCGCCTCGCCCGGGACGTCGTGGCGAGCGGGCGCCGTGTGCTCGTACTCGTGCCGGAGATCGCGCTGACCCCGGCGGTGACGGAGACCTTCCGGCGGGCGTTCGGCGACCGTGTGGCGATTCAGCACAGCGGGCTGTCCCCGGGCGCCCGGCACGACCAGTGGCATCGCGTCCGGCGCGGCGAGATCGAGGTGGTGGTGGGCACGCGGTCGGCGGTGTTCGCGCCGCTGGACGCACTGGGCCTGGTGGTGGTCGATGAAGAGCACGACACGTCCTACAAGCAGGAGGAGAGCCCGCGCTACCACGCGCGCAACGTCGCGATCGTGCGCGCCCAGCGCGCCGGCGCGCTGGTGGTGCTCGGATCGGCCACGCCGTCCCTGGAGACGTTCCACCACGCCCGCAACGGCCGCTACCGCTGCGTGGCGCTGAACGAGCGTGTGCACCGGCGCCCGCTCCCGGAGGTGCGGGTCGTCGACATGCGCGCGGAGGTGGCCAGCGGCGGGACGGACGTGGCGGTCAGCCGGCCGCTCGCCGACGCGCTGGAGGGCACGCTCGCCCGGGGCGAGCAGGCGTTGATCCTGCTGAACCGGCGCGGATTCGCGACGGCCGTGCTCTGCCGGCAGTGCGGGCGGACCTGCGAGTGTCCCAACTGCAGCGTGTCGCTCACGCTCCACCGCCGCGCCGGCCGGGTGCGTTGCCACTACTGCAACTTCTCGGTGACGCGGCCGTCCACCTGCGCCCACTGCGCCGGACCGTACCTCGATACCGTCGGCTTCGGTACGGAACGGCTCGAGGCCGACGTGGCGGATCGTTTTCCGGGCGCCACGATCGCCCGTCTCGACCGCGACGCGGCGCGCCGTCGCGGCGCCGGGGCATCGCTGCTGGCGCGCTTCCGCGAGGGGGACATCGACGTGCTGGTCGGGACGCAGATGATCGCCAAGGGGCACGATTTCCCGAACGTGACCCTCGTCGGGGTCGTCTCGGCGGACGTCGGGTTGCAGGTGGCCGATTTCCGGGCGGCGGAACGGACGTTCCAGCTCCTGACCCAGGTCGCCGGGCGGGCCGGTCGCGGCGTCCGCCCCGGGAGCGCCATCCTGCAGTCGTTCCATCCCGAGCACTACAGCATCGTGCACGCCTGCCGGCAGGCGTATGGCCCGTTCTTCGAGGAGGAGATGCGCTACCGGACGGCGTTGCACTATCCGCCGGTGTTGTCGATGGTCAACGCCGTGGTGCGCGGTCGCACGCTGGACGCGGCGATGCGCGACGCGGCCAGGGTGGCGGGGGCGTTGCGCGCCGCCGGGTCGTCTTTCCAGGTCCTCGGTCCTGCGGTGGCGCCGATCGCGCGACTGCGCGGCCAGCACCGCGCGCAGATCTTCCTGAAGGGGAGGAATCGGCACGCGATGCGCATCGCGTTGCGGGCGGCGCTGGACGCCAGCCCCGATTTGGGCCGGCGCGTCACCGTGGACGTGGATCCGATCAACCTTCTGTAGCCCCGGGGGAGCGTCAGGTATCGGTCATGAACCGTCGATCCGGATGGGCGACGGCGTGAAGCAGAGCAGGAAGATGACGGCGGTGGCCAGTGCGACCCAGCGGCGCCGCGGGTCCAGGGGCACGTGGTCGTCCAGCGTGCGCGGATGACGGGGCCCGAAGACGACGAGCATGACGACCATCAGGACCGCCCAGACCAGCCAGCTCAGGGAGAAGAACGTGAGACCGACCACGACCGCGGCTCCGGTCACGGTGACGGCGGTGGAGCGGCTGCCGAGCGCGGCGTACGAGATATGTCCGCCGTCGAGCTGGCCGATCGGGAACAGGTTGAGCGCCGTCGCCAGCAGGCCGAACCAGGCGGCGAAGCCCATCGGATGCAGAATGATCGTGTGGCCGGCGGGAAGCTCGCCCCAGATGAGCCAGGCGGCGGCCTTGAACAGCAGCGGCTCGCCCAGCATGATCGTGCCGACGTCGTTCTCCGGCAGCGGCGTCACGCGCGAGAGCAGGAGGCCGCCGAAGAGCGCCGGCACGGCCACGACGAAGCCGGCTATCGGTCCGGCCGCGCCGATGTCGAAGAGCATCGCCTTGGTGGGAATCCGCTGCCGGATGCGGATGAAGGCGCCGACGGTGCCGGCGAGAAACGGCGCCGGCAGGAAGTAGGGCGGCGAGGCGTCGATCCGATAGAACCGACAGGCGTAGTAGTGACCGAGCTCGTGCACCCCGAGAATCGCCAGAATCGTGAGGCTGTACCATGCCCCGTGCAGGAAGCCGGACACGGGGGCCTCGGTGGCGGAGTCCGACAGGAACCCCGCGTGGAACAGGCTGCCCATCCACATGGTGCTACCCAGCGTGGCGAGGAACAGCGCCAGCGGCAGCCACCTCCGGTCGTTACGCACGGATGTTCTGCAGGTCCTTGCCCGGCTTGAAGCGGATGGTGCGACCGGGAGGGATGCGGACTTCCTTGCCGGTGCGCGGGTTGCGGCCGATACCCCGCTTGCGGGGCTTGACCTGGAAGACGCCGAACCCCCGCAACTCGATGCGTTCGCCGCGCTGCATCGACATGCGCATGGCCTCGAAGACCGCGTCGACGGCCCGCTCCGACTTTACCTTGGTGATGTCGGCGGCCTTGGAGACTTGGTTGACGATGTCGACCTTGATCATGTCGCGCGGTGCTCCTGAGCTGGTATAACTAGCATAGATACCGTAATTTACGGCTGTCAAGCCGGATTTGCATGGGTGAGAAGAGCAGCGGCGGCGCGCGCGTGGTGCTCGTAGGGCGGCCCAACGTCGGCAAGTCGACGTTGTTCAACCGCGTGTCGGGCCGCCGCCGCGCGATCGTGGGGCCCGTGGCCGGGACCACCCGCGACGTGATGCGGCATCCGGTGGAGTGGCTCGGGACGGAGTTCGAGCTGGTGGACACCGGCGGCGTGTTCGGCGCCAGCACGGACCCGCTGCAGGCGGCGGTTGCCGAACGCGGGCTCCGCGAGGTCGGTACCGCGGGGGTCATCGTGGTCCTGGTCGACGCCCGCGAGGGGCTGGTACCCGCCGACGAGGACGTCGTGCGGCAGGTGCGGCGTACGGGTGCGCCGATGGTGCTGGCCGTCAACAAGGTCGACGATGTGCGGGCCGGAGCCGGGGCGGCGGAGTTCGAACGTCTGGCCGTGGCGCCCGCGCTGTCGATCGCGGCCGAGCATGGGCTGGGCGTGGGCGACCTGCTCGACGCCGTGGTCGAACGGCTGCCCGGGCGCGGCCGGCGCCCCGCGCAATCGAGCTCGGCGCCGGTCGATGCCGGACGCGAGGACGGCGAGGTGAGCATCGCGATCGTCGGCCGTCCCAACGTCGGGAAGTCCTCGCTGGTCAATCAGCTCGTGCACGAAGATCGGGTGCTGGTGAGCGAGCGCCCAGGCACCACCCGCGATGCCGTCGACACCGTGGTCGGCTGGCACGGACGGCGCATCCGGCTCGTGGACACCGCCGGGATCCGTCGTCCGGGGCGCGTCGCACAGGCGGGAGCGGTCGAGTCGGTCAGCGTCGTCCTCTCCCGGCGCGCGCTCGCGCGCGCCGACGTGGCGGTAGTGCTCGTCGACGCGACAGGTGTCGTTACGCGGCAGGACGCGGTGATCGCCGGCGAAGCCGAACGGGCCGGATGCGGCGTGGTCATCGCGGCCAACAAGTGGGACCTGGTCAAGGACCGCGGTCAGGGGTTCTCGAAGACGTTCGATGCCGATCTGCGCCGCGGCCTGCGGTTTGCGGACTTCGCGCCGATCCTGCACGTGTCCGCGCTGACCGGGGAGCGGGCGCCGCGGGTGATCGAGCGGGCCGTGGACGTCGCGGCGGCGCGGGCGATTCACGTCGGGACGGCGGAGCTCAATCGTGTGGTGGCCCGAATCACCGCCCGTCATCGTCCCGCGAGCCCCGGGCGCCACGCCGTGAAGATCCTCTACGCCACCCAGATCGGCGCCCGGCCGCCGTCGTTCCTCTTCTTCACCAACGTCGCGACGCGCTTTCACTTTTCGTACGAGCGGTACCTCCGCAACCGGCTCCGGGACGCTTTCGGCTTCGAGGGGTCACCGATCCGGGTCAGGGCGCGGGCCCGGCGCGAGCCGCCGCGCCGCGGCCGGCGCCCGTAGCAGGTCAGTCCCGCGCGGGGCCGTTGCCCGATGCGATACTGCGCTATACTGCCCTGACCACGATAGAGGATGGGCAGGTCGCCGACAGTCGACATCGAGATTCCCGACCGGCCACTGTTCAAGGCCGCCGAAGTCTGCTCCATCGCCAGGGTGCAGCCGTACGTGCTGAAGTCCTGGGAGGGAGAGTTTCCGGCGCTGGGGATGTCGACGACCAGCGGAGCACGCGTCTATCGGCGAGCGGACGTCGAGCTGGTTATCGAGATCCGGCGCCTGCTCTTCGTCGAGGGATTGACGCTCGGTGCGGCGCGGCGGAGGCTGTCCAGCGAAGCGCAGCCGGCGCCGGATCCGGTCGTCGTCGAGTGTATCGGGCCGGAGGCCCGGGAGCGTATCCTCGAAGTGAAGCAGGGGCTCCGGTCGATTCTCGACCTGCTGTCGGCGGACGGCGGGCCGGGACGCGGCACGTGAAGGTTCTGCCGCGGTCTTAGTTCGGGTTTCGTAGAGCGTCGGGATGTGGCGCAGTTTGGTAGCGCACCTGACTGGGGGTCAGGGGGTCGCTGGTTCGAATCCAGTCATCCCGACCATTCTCATGCCTTCGGACGCGAAGGCGGGCAGTCCGCGGGGGAGGAGAGTCCTCATGCATCATCGTTCCCGATGGTTTCCTTCGGCCGTGGCGGTGCTCGTGGTCGTCGGCGTCTGGCTGATTCCGGTCGCGGCCGAGGGCCAGGCGCCTGCCGGGGCCGCGCAGGAAGCGGAACAGCCTTACGAGGTTCCGCGGACGCCCGACGGACACCCCGACCTGCAGGGCTTCTGGACGAACCAGACGTACACGCCGCTGGAACGGCCGGAGGGCGTCGAGAAGGCGTTCTACACCCTCGAAGAGGCAGCCGCCATCGAGCAGGGCCGGGCCGCGCGCGAGGCGTCGCTGACGACCCCCGGCACCATCCCCGACGTTCACTACGACTTCACGCAGTTCGGGCTCGACCGCAGTCAGTCGCCGTTCGCCCGCAACCTGCGCACGTCGATGATCCTGGATCCGCCGAACGGCCGGCTGCCGCCGGTGAACGCCGAGGGACGCCGGCGCGCGGCCGAGGTGGCGGCCGACCGCGAGCGCATGGGCGGGCGTTGGGACTCGGCCGAGAACAACCAGCTCGACGACCGCTGCATCATCATGCGCGGCGCCGGTCCGCCGATGATGAACGCCGGCTACAACGCCAACTACCAGATCGTCCAGAACCGGGACTACGTGATGTTTCTGGTGGAGATGATCCACGACGCGCGCATCGTTCCGCTGGACGGGCGCGGGGCGCCTCCGGACCGGGCGCGGCAGTGGATGGGAATGTCCCGCGGCCGCTGGGAAGGGGACACCCTGGTGGTCGAGACCTCCAATCTCAACGGCAAGAATTCGTTCAACGGTTCCAGTGATCGGATGCGCGTGACGGAGCGGTTCACCCGGGTGGCCGACGACACGATCGAGTACGGGTTCACCGTCGACGATCCGGCGACGTGGGATCGGCCCTGGACGGCGGAGATGCCGATGCGGAGAACCATCGGCCCGATGTTCGAGCACGCCTGTCACGAGGGCAACTACGGGCTCTACAACACCCTGGTCGGCGCGCGCCTCGAGGAGCAGCGGGCGGCGGAGGCGGCGGCGGCCCGGCAGGAATCGCAGAAATGAGGGGGCGTCCGATGAGACACCGGCTGTTCGTGTGGACGATCGCGGCTGCGCTGGCGGTCGCGGGATTCGGACCGGCCGCATGGACCGCGAACGCCCAGGAGACCGGCTACACGGCGCCGCGCACGGCGGACGGTACGCCCGATCTGAACGGGATCTGGCAGGCGCTCAACAACGCTCATTGGGACGTCGAGCCGCACTCGTCCGGACCGAGTCCGGTACGGGACCTCGGCGCGCTGGGCGCGGTCCCCGGCGGGCTCGGCGTCGTCGAAGGCGACGCGATCCCGTACACGGCGGAGGCGCTCGCGCAGCGGAACGAGAACCTCGCCAACCGCCTCGATCGCGATCCGGCCATCAAGTGCTACCTGCCGGGGGTGCCGCGTGCCACCTATATGCCGTACCCGTTGCAGATCATCCAGAGCCGCTCGCACGTCATGATGCTCCACGAGTTCGCCGGGGCGGTGCGCACCGTCTACATGGAGGACCACATCGAGTCGCCGGCCGACACCTGGATGGGGTGGTCCAACGGGCACTGGGAAGGCGAGACTCTCGTGGTCGAGACGACCGGCTTCAACGGCATGACGTGGCTCGATCGGGCCGGGAACCACCACAGCACGGCGCTGCGCGTGATCGAGCGGTTCACCGCGCGCAGCCCCGAGACGCTGCTCTACGAGGTCACGCTCGAGGATCCGAACGTCTACACGCGTCCCTGGAGCATGCGGATGCCGCTCTACCGGCGGGTGGAACCGAACGCGGAGGTGATGGAGTTCCGGTGCGTGGAGTTCGTCGAAGACCTGATTTACGGCCATCTCCGCAAGCAGGTGGACCGGTAGCGGGTGCGGACAAGGAGAAGTCTCATGCGAATGAACCGAGCCGTCGCCGCCTTCGGCGCAGCCGTGTTGCTGGCCACGGTGCCGCTGTCCGGGCACCATGCCTTTTCGGCGGAGTTCGACATCGAGCAGCCGCTCACCCTGGAGGGGCAGCTCGTCAAGTGGGAGATGATCAATCCCCATTCCTGGTTCCACATCGACGTCGAGGCCGAGGACGGCACGGTCTCCACATGGCTCGTGGAGGGCGGGAGCCCGAACGAGCTGATCCGGCAGGGCGTCAACCGGAACACGGTGGAGGTCGGTACGTTCCTCGCAGTGGAAGGCTACCGGGCCAAGGACGGCACCGAGAAGGCGGTCGGCCGGAACTTCGTACTCGAGAACGGTGAGCGGTTGTTCCTGGGCGGCTCCGCCAACCGTGTCTCCAGGTAACCGTCGGTAGCCCGATGCGGGCACTCTCGAGGATGCGAGGCCGTCCCGTGAATCGGAATGGTGCGTTGGGCGGGGTTCGGCGATGGGATGCCGTTGGGAGAAGTCGATGAACACGAGATGTCGGCGCGCGCGCCTCTTGATTCCACTGATCGCCGTGGCGCTCGGTAGCGGCCTGCTGCCGGCGGACGCTCGGGCCGAGCCGGGTGCCGGCGGGCAGTCCGCGACCGGAGCGGCCTCCGAACGCGTCGTCGACTTCGCGCGCGAAGTGCGCCCCATCCTGTCGGACAAATGCTTTGCGTGCCACGGGCCGGACGAGGGGACGCGGCAGCGCGGCCTGCGCCTCGACATCCCGGAGGGGCTGTTCGAAGACCGGGGGCGCCTGGGGGGGCCGGTCGTGGTGGTCGGGGACGCGTCCGAGAGCCGTCTGTTCCAGCGGCTGGTGACCGGGAGCAGCCGCCTGCGGATGCCGCAGGGCGGTGACCCGCTGACCGACGAACAGGTGGAGACCCTGCGGCTCTGGATCGATCAGGGCGCGGAGTGGGAGTCGCATTGGGCGTTCATTCCGCCCGAGCGTCCCGTCCTGCCGCCGGTTTCCGATCCGGAGTGGGTGCGCAACCCGATCGACTACTTCGTTCTGGCCCGCCTCGACGCGGAGGGCGTGGGACCGGCGGCGGAAGCCGACCGCGCGACGCTGCTGCGGCGGGTGACGCTCGATCTGACCGGATTGCCTCCGGCCCCTGGCGAGCTGGCCGCGTTCCTCAACGACGATTCCCCGGACGCCTACGAGAAAGCGGTGGACCGGCTGCTCGGCTCGCCGCGCTACGGCGAGCGGATGGCGTCCGAGTGGCTCGACGCGGCCCGCTACGCCGACACCAACGGGTACCAGACCGACGGCGAACGGTCGATGTGGCGCTGGCGCGACTGGGTGATCGACGCCTACAACGCGAACATGCCGTTCGATCGGTTCACCATCGAGCAGCTCGCGGGCGACATGCTGCCCGACGCCACCCGTGACCAGCGCATCGCCACCGCCTTCAACCGCAACCACAGCCAGAACGGCGAGGGGGGCATCGTCGTCGACGAGTTCCTGGTGGAGTATGGGGTCGATCGCGTCGAGACCACCTCGACCGTCTGGCTCGGGCTGACGCTGGGCTGCGCCCGCTGCCACGACCACAAGTTCGATCCGATCTCGCAGAAGGAGTTCTATGAGGTCCTGGCCAACTTCAACAACATCCCGGAGCGGGGCAAGGCGTTCAAGTACGTCAACTCGCCACCACTGATCACCGCCCCGACGGTCGAGCAGGAGGCAGAGTTGGCCGCACTGGATGCGAGGCTGCGCGAGGCTCGCGAGGCGTTCGCCGCTCTCGAAGGTGATGCGGCGGCCGCGCAGTTGGCCTGGGAGGCGTCGCTCGCCCATGCCGGGCGCGTCGACTGGACGCTGCGCGACGACCTGCTGGCGCACCATGCGCTCGACGGCGACATCGCCGGGGTCCACAACGGGGCGTTCGTGAGCGCCGTGCTCGAGGACGGCCAGCCGCAGTTCGTCGATGGACGCGTCGGCGACGCCGCCGCTTTCGACGGGCAGCGCTTCGTCAATGCCGGTCTCAGCCCGGACCTCGGCTATGACGACCCGTTCACGCTGGCCGCCTGGATCTACCCGACGGCGTCCAGCGGCGTAATCGTCTCGCGCGCCGACGCGGGCGACCAGGGGGAGGTCGGCTGGGGGCTCTATCTGGAGGAGGGCAAGCTCCGGTTCAACATGTCGACGCGGATTCTCGACGACGGCGTCAGCGCCGAGACGGTCGCGGACGTGCGGCTCGATGAATGGCAGCACGTGCTTGCGACCTACGACGGTTCCAAGACGCCGGGCGGCATTCGCATCTACGTCGACGCCGAGTCGTGGGAGCTCGAGCCGATGCTAGACTTGGTGGGCAACCGGATGCCGCAGCGCTACCCGCTACGCATCGGGGCCAGCGGGTCGACGAAGCCGCGCTTCGAGGGGATTATCGACGACGTCCGGATCTACGGCGCGGCCCTGTCGCCCGAGCAGGCGGCGGTGGTCGCGACGGCCGAGTCGGTCACCGCCATCGCGCGGATTCCGGCGGACCGGAGAACGCCGGCCCAGACCGAGAAGCTGCGGCTCGCCTTCCTCGACCAGTACGCGCCGACGGAGATCCTGGAGGCTGCGGCCGAGGTCGCCGCGCTCGAACGCGAGCGCGCGGACCTGTGGGCGAGCTTTCCGACCGTCATGGTGATGGAGGAGATGGCCGAGCGCCGCCCGACGTTCCGGCTCAACCGCGGCGCCTACGACAATCCGGCCGAGGAGGTGTTCCCGGGCGTGCCCGCGGTGCTGCCGCCGCTGCCCGACGGCGCGGAGGCGAACCGGCTGTCGTTCGCCCGCTGGCTCGTCGATCCGGATCACCCGCTCACCGCGCGGGTCACCGTCAACCGCTTCTGGCAGACGTACTTCGGCACGGGACTCGTCAAGACGGCCGAGAACTTCGGCACGCAGGGCGAGTATCCCAGCCATCCGGAGCTGCTGGACTGGCTGGCCACCTCCTTCGTCGACTCGGGGTGGGACGTCAAGGCGCTGCAGCGGGCCATCGTCACCAGCGCCGCCTACAGGCAGGCGTCCAAGGTGACGGCGGAAGAGTACGAGGCAGATCCGGAGAACCGGCTGATCGCGCGCGGACCGCGTCTGCGCCTGCCGGCCCAGATGATCCGGGACCAGGCGCTCGCCGTCTCCGGTCTGCTCGCGGAGAGGCTCGGAGGACCGTCGGTCAAGCCCTATCAGCCCGAGGGGCTGTGGGCCGACATGGTCGAAGGAGGCTATGGCGATTACGTCCCCAGCGAGGGCGACGACCTGTACCGCCGCAGCCTGTATACCTTCTGGAAGCGGACCCTCGGCCCGCCGACGATGATGACCTTCGACTCGTCGACCCGCGAGACCTGCATCGTCCGTACCGGCCGCACGAACACGCCGCTGCAGGCCCTGAACCTGATGAACGACGTCACCTACGTCGAGGCCGCCCGCCGGCTCGCGGAGCGGATGATGATCGAGGGTGGTGAGACCCCGGCCGAACGCGTCGACTTCGCCTACCGCCTCACCACCGCCCACCGCCCGCCGCCCGCCGCCGAGGCGATCCTGGTCGACGGCTTCCAGCGGCACCTGGAGCGCTATCGGGCGGACCGCGGCGCGGCGCTGGACCTGATCAGCCAGGGCGAGTCGCCGCGCGACCAGACCCTGGACGTGGCGGAGCTGGCTTCCTACACGATGGTGGCCAATCTGATCCTGAACTTCGACGGGACCATCACCAAGGAATGACGATGAGTACGCCTCTTGAGCAGTGGTTGACGCGGCGGCGTTTTCTCGAGCTTGCCGGCACAGGCATCGGCTCGGCCGCGCTGGCGACCGTATTCGGCCAGGATCTGGCGGCCGCGGCACCCCAGGCGGTGCCCGGGGCGGCCCCGGCGGCGGCCGGCGGGCTGTCCGGCCTGCCGCACTTTGCGCCCAAGGCCAAGCGGGTGATCTACCTGTTCCAGTCCGGGGCGCCGTCGCAGCACGAGCTTTGGGACTACAAGCCGAAGCTGCAGGAGATGGTGGGGGAGGATCTGCCACCTTCCGTCCGCGGCAACCAGCGCGTCACCACGATGACCGCGGCGCAGGAGCGCTTTCCCCTCGTACCGTCGAAGTTCCCATTCCGGCAGCACGGCGAGTCGCGCACGTGGGTCAGCGACCTGATGCCGCATACCGCCGGAATCGTCGACGATCTCTGCTTCGTCAAGTCGATGCACACCGAGGCGATCAACCACGATCCGGGCATCACGTTCTTCCAGACCGGCGCACAGCTCGCCGGCCGGCCGAGCATCGGCGCCTGGCTGTCGTACGGGCTCGGCACCATGAACTCGGACCTGCCGACCTTCGTGGCGATGGTCTCGAAGGGATCGGCGCAGACCGGGCAGCCGCTGTACGACCGGCTGTGGGGCAGCGGCTTCCTGCCGACGCGCTACCAGGGGGTCAAGTTCCTCTCGACCGGCGACCCGGTTCTGTTCCTGTCGAACCCGCCCGGCGTCGACCGCAACACGCGCCGCCGCTTTCTCGACGACCTCGGGGCGCTGAACCAGTTGAAGGAGGAGGAGTTCGGGGACCCGGAGACGAGCACGCGCATCGCCCAGTACGAGATGGCCTACCGCATGCAGAGCTCGGTGCCGGAGCTGACCGACCTGTCCGACGAGCCGGACAGCGTCTTCGATCTCTACGGCCCGGCCGCCCGGCAGCCGGGCACCTTCGCGCGCAACTGCCTGCTGGCACGCCGCCTCGCGGAGCGGGGGGTGCGGTTCATTCAGTGCTTCCACCGCGGCTGGGACCAGCACACGCGGCTGCCGAGAGGTATCGAGCGGCAGGCGCGGGACGTCGATCAGGCGCAGGCGGCGCTGGTGCAGGACCTGAAGAACCGCGGACTCCTGGACGAGACGCTGGTCGTCTGGGGCGGCGAGTTCGGCCGGAGCGCCTACTGCCAGGGCGTGTTCACGGAGGAGACCTACGGCCGCGATCACCACCCGCGCTGCTTCACCATCTGGATGGCGGGCGGCGGGGTCAAGCTGGGCACGACCTACGGCGAGAGCGACGACTTCTCTTACAACATCGCCCGGGACCCGGTGCACATCCACGACCTGCACGCGACGATGCTGCACCTGCTGGGCATCGATCACACGCGGCTGACGTACCAGTTCCAGGGGCGGGACTTCCGCCTGACGGACGTCCACGGCAGGGTCATCGACGGCATCCTGGCCTGATCCCCGGCCCAGAATGCCGCGAGGCGCGTTTCCGGTCCTACTTCTTCACCGCATCGGGCGTCGCTTCGGAGGCCGGGGTGGCGGCTTCAGTGCTCGCGCCGGTCCCTGGCTCGGCCGCGGCGGATGCTGGCTTGTCGGTGGAGGCCTTTTCTGCTTCGGCCGGCGCCGCAGCCGCGGATTCCTTGGTGGCGGCTGCGGCAGGCGCGCTCACGGGCGCCGGTGCGGCTTCGGCGGCGGCGGCCGGCTCGGTCGTTGCGGGAGGAGCGGACTCCGCGGGAGTCGGTTCGCCGGCGGCGGCCTCGGATCCCTCTCCCGAAGGTGCGGGGGCGGTCCTGGCCTCGTCCGTGGACGCGGCGGAGGCGATCTTGGCGCCCGCGGTATCGGGTTCGGGGGCGGGCGCTTCGGCCGCTTCCGCCGGCTTCGCCTCGGGCGCCGGAGTGGCTTCGGCTTCCTCTACGGATTGCGGCGCGGCGGGCTCCGCGTCTTCGGATGATTCTGCTGCCGCCGCTTCAGCTTGCCCCGAAGGGGCTTCGGGGGCTGCCTCGGACCGTTCCGCCGGCGCTTCGGTAGCCGGCTCAGCCGGCTCGGCTGTGTCGACGGACTCTGCCGCCGCTTCCGCCGCTTCCTCGGCAGGGGCGGCCGCCGCTTCCTCTGCCGCCGCTTCCGCCGCTTCCTCGGCAGGGGCGGCCGCCGCTTCCTCTGCCGCCGCTTCCGCCGCTTCCTCGGCAGGGGCGGCCGCCGCTTCCTCGGCAGGGGCGGCCGCCGCTTCCTCGGCAGGGGCGGCCGCCGCTTCCTCGGCAGGGGCGGCCGCCGCTTCCGCCTCGGTCGCGCTGGCGGTTTCGGCGGGGACCGCCTCGCGTTCTTCCTCGACCTCGACGCTCATCAGTGGCGGAGGCTCGTCTTCCGGCTGGTCTCGGCGAGCCGCGGAATAGACGAGCAGCCCGCTGCCCGTGAGCAGCAGGACCCAACCCCACTCCCATTGGATCGACTGCATTACCGAGGCCGCCAGCCCCTCGTACGGATTGCCGGTGAGCTGTGCCGCGGCGCCGGAGCGGGCCTGCGTGATCGTGTCCTGGACCCCCAGGAACGTCCAGAGGATCGCGGCGAGGCTGCCGAGCGCGGGAACCAGGACCTGCTTCCAGCGGCCGGTGACGGCGAGCGCCAGTGCCAGGCCCGCCATGATGAGGAGGATGTACCCGTCGCCGTAGCCTCCGCGAAAGTAGTCGATTTCGCCCATGAACGAGAACGATACGATCGGCGAGAAGGTGCCGATGATGAGCACGATCGCCGCCGTGACGGCCAGAAACATCCGGCCGACGCGCGATTCGCTGGGCCGTTCCGTGAAGAAGAGATGCAGTGCCGCCCAGTAGAGAATGAGCGTGACGGCCATCCAGCGGAGGAAGCCGTAGTGCACGACGTCGTCGGGCTCGAACCTCGCCATGAGGTAGACCGGGTACAACGCCACGACGTAGAACATCACGGCGTGGAGAATCCACATCACGACGCGTTGGAGCAGCGTGGTACCGGCGGCTTTGTCGGGCACTCGGAGTTCCTCCCTGGAGCGGTAAGCATGCCCCGGCGACCGCACGGTGTCAAACGGCAGGTCTCCCCGGCAGTACAATCGGAGCCGTGACCTGCCGGGCTGGCGATCCAGCGTTCCCGTTCCGGTTGAAGGACGCCGGGGGCCGCGTCCACACGCTCGAGGCCTACCGCGGCGCGTGGGTGCTGCTGGTGCTGCACCGCCACCTGCGTTGACTGCCGTGCCGAAGGCATCTGCTGCAGTTGCAGCAGGCGGAACGCGAGGTCGAGACCCTCGGAATCCGGGTGGTCGCAGTCACGTTCGAAGCGCGTCCGGCGGCGCGCGCGTACGTCGACGAGACGAAGATCCGCTGGCCGGTAGTCAGCGATGAGTCGCGTTCGCTCTACCGGGCGTACGGGATGGGGCGAGCGCGCTGGCGACACCTGCTCGGACCTTCCGCGTTGCTCGCCTACGCCCGCGAGGCGGCGCGGGGACGTCTCCCGCGCTGGCCGGCCGCCGATCCGGTGCAGCAGGGTGGTGACGTACTGATCGATCCGGCCGGCATCGTGCGGCTCGTGCACGTGGGCGCCGGACCCGGTCATCGGCCGCCGGTCGAGCGGCTGCTCGAGGTGATCCGCGCGGCGGATCGGTAACTCGTCCGCCGGGACCGGTGCGGAATCTTTGTTCAGGGCGAATAGGCCCGCCGCTCGGCCTGCAGGAGCGTGCCCCAGGATTCGTCGAAGGGGTGCACCTGACGGACCGGGAGCTCGCCGCGGTAGAGCGGGCGGTCCTCGTTGGCCCAACGGAAGATCGAACCCTCCAGGTTGAAGACCCCGGCAAGACCGCGCTCCTGAAGCTTCGCGACAAGGGCGGCCGAACGGTAACCGACGGAACAGTACGCGACGATCGTGGCCCCTTCCGGTGCATTGTCGGCCAGGGCTGCGGCCTGCTCGATCGAGGTCGCCCGCACGGCGCTCTCCAGATGGCTGACCGCGAACTCCTCCGCCTCGCGTACGTCGATCAGTACGACCGGCTGCAGCGGGTCCTGCATCAACTCGCTCAGGGTGGCGGTGTCGATGGACGGGACGTCGGGAAAGGTCTTCGCGATGCGCGTCTCCAACCCGGCCCAGGTGGGATCGGTCGCCTGACCCGCGCAGGCCGCCAGCGCCACGAGGGCAAGGAGGAGGGCACTCGCCGCGGGCCGGGCGGGGCCGCGGGACCGCGAAGGCACGCTGGTTCCCGATGGTAGCGACATCAGAGGGCGTCACCTGCGATCGCGCGCCGGACTGTGCGCTCGAAGAAGCGGGCGCCGACATCGAGCACGTCTTCGTCCACGTCGAAGCGGGGATGGTGCAGCGGAATGTAGGCGCCGTCCGCGCTCGCACCGAAGCGGACGTAGCATCCCGGCGTGTCCTGCAGGAAATAGGAGAAGTCCTCGGCGCCCATGCTCGGGTGTTCCTGCCTGACGATACCGTCCGCCGAAACGACGTCGCGCGCGGCGGCGGCCGCGACGCCGGTCTCGCGCTGCGTGTTGACGACGGCCGGGCAACTCTCTCCGAGCGTGACGTCTATCCGCGCTCGATACAACTCGCCGAGCGCGCGGGCGGCACGGTGCAGGCCGTCGATGATCTCTTCGCGCGTATCGGGCCGGGTGGTGCGAACAATCCCTTCCAGTGCGGCGTGGCCGGCGATGATGTTCGCGGCGGTGCCCGCGTGGACCGATCCGATGGTGACCACGGACGGCGAGACCGGGTTCACGTGGCGTGAGACCAGAGACTGTATGGCGGTGATGAGGAGTCCCGTCACGACGACCGCGTCGATCGCCTCGTGCGGTCGTGCGCCGTGCCCGCTCTCGCCATGCACTTCCATGCTGAAACGGTCCGAGTGGGCGGTGATGGTGCCGTCGGCGACCATGATCTCGCCGACCCGGTACTGGGTAGTGACGTGGCCGGCGAAGATCGCGTCGACGCCGTCGAGCGCTCCGGCGTCGAGCATGACGCGCGCGCCGTTGCCCTGTTCCTCGGCCGGCTGAAACACGAACACGACCGAGCCGGGCGGCGGGTCGGCGGCGAGGCGCGCCGCCGACCCGAGCACCATCGCCATGTGGGCGTCGTGACCGCAGGCGTGCATGCGGCCCGGTACTGCCGAGGCGAACGACAGGCCGGTGCTCTCGGTGCAGGGCAGTGCGTCCATTTCCGCCCGCACGGCAACGCGCGGGCCGGCGCCCGGCCCCGAGAGGCGCCCGACGACGCCCCCGCCCTTGCCTCCGTAGTCGTACGGGATGCCGAGGCGGTCGAGCTCGGCCATGACGGTTCGCGCCGTCTCGACCTCCTCGTAGGCGAGCTCCGGCCGGAGATGGAACGTTCGGCGCAATTGCCGCATGCGCGCGATTGTCGTTCCCGGCTGGGCCGCAAGGGTGGTGCCGGAATCGAGTGTCATTCTGGTTCTATTCTACGGGTCCGCGCAGCGACCCGCGCCGGTCAGGCGCGGAGGAGTTGCGGCAGGGTCTCGACCGCGGCCCGTTCAGCCTCGTCCTGGGTATGGCCCAGCGCGATGACGTCGAACTTGCCGAACCCGGCCAGGGGGCCGACGTTGTAGAAGACGAAGCGGCCGGTTCCGCGCACGGGGTCGAATGCCGCGTCGCCCACCAGCTCCAGCAGTTGGTCGAAGCGCGCGCCGGCCAGATGGGGCGCCGTCACGTCCTGCGCGCGATACGGCGGTCGCGCGCCGGGGGTGCCGGTTACCAGCCGGTCGACGAGGTGCATCGGGGTGCTGGTGCCTCCCCAGCGACCGTTGCATTCCGTGAAACGGAGCTGGAAGTCGCCGTCGGGATCGCCGAGCACCAGGTGGTCGAACGAGCACCGGCCCACGTAGCCGAGCGCCTGCAACGCCTCAGCGACGCGCCGGGCGGCCCGCGCCAGCAGACCATTGACCGCGTCCGGCAGGGTGCTGGGACGGCTGCCGACGAAGACCTTCCGGGCGCCTTCGAGAATCTGCTCGTAGATCCCGTCCAGACGCGGCGGGCCCACGCCCTCTGGCGGAATCCACCACTGCGTCGAGGGCGAGGTCGAGGCCGCCTCCCACGCGACGGCCAGGACGGTCTCGCCGGCTGCCCATTCGGTGCGCTCCAGAAACCGTGCGACCGAGCGCTCGATCTCCCTCACCGGCCGTTCCCGGAGACGAGCGCTCTCGAAGACCTGGTTGCCCATCGCCGAGGCGCAACGGGTTCGCTTCAGGCCCACGGACGGGTGCGTCGACGCCAGCGCGCGCAGGTTGGCGGCGATTGTGGCCACCGTCGCGCCCCGCCGGGTCTCGGGCGTCCAGCCCGGACCGAGGACGGCGGTGACCAGCCCGTCGAAGAGGTCCTTGTCGTTCGCGAGCCAGGTGACCGGCGGCGGCGGTCCGAGCACGGTGACCGTAGCTCCCGCCCGCGCGGCAATGCGCCGCGCGAGCTCCCAGACCGGCTCGATCGCCATGTACGGGTGGAGCACGAGCCGCCCGCTACGGCGTGCGAGTTTTGTCGCTCGATCGAACGCCTCTCCCACCATGCAGCCCTCGGCGACCGCGAGAGCCGATGAGGCGTCGTCAGCCCGCACCGCGATACGGGCAACCGGGGCGAGGTGCAGGCGATCGGTGCAGTAGGCGTCGTAGGCCGTCTCCGAGCCGGTCACCGTGGCGTACGCGTCGCCCGCTGCCGCACGGACCCGGGCGCGATGTTGATACTCCTCGACACCGGCGATGCCGCTGAGAAACGGAATGGCCGACACGTCCTCGAGGTGGAGCGTCGGCGCCGGCGGATCTGCGGGCCGCCAGCGGCGGTCCGCGTACGGGCGCACGCGGTCGGCGAGGTGAAGTCGCGCTCCGATCGACCGCACTTCCTCCATTCTTCTCATTGCGGTCGTGTCGTCGTGAGGCACCGACGTGGTGGGGTCGGGGTCGAGCGCAGGCGCGGCGGTCACCCCCGCTTGCTGCGCTCGTGGCGGAAGACGGCGAACGCGGCGTTGGTCCGGGTCGGATCGACCACGCCCTGGAAGAACGCGCCGTCGGCGATCACTAGCTGCTCCGTGACGATCTCCGCCTCCACCGTCGCCCCGTTTGCAATCTCCACCCGGTCTGCGACCAGACGCCCGGTCGCCCGGCCGAGCACGGTGATGCTGCTGGCGAGGACCTCGCCGGAAATCTGACCGCGGCGGCCGACGGCGACGTCGTGGTCGGGAACGAACACGCGCCCGTCGAACGAGCCCTCGATGATCAGATGTTCCGCCGCCGTGATCTCGCCGATCGCCACGAGGCCCTGCGCGATCGACGATACCCCCTCCGGAAGATCGAACTCCGGCAGGGAGCCCAGGCTGTGGCCGTCGCCGGCGCCGCCGTTCACCGGCCGCGGCGTGTACATGGGATGCTGGAGCGGGAGACGGGGGTCGAACCCGCGACCTTCAGCTTGGGAAGCTGACACTCTACCACTGAGTTACTCCCGCTCGCGTGTGGCATGTTTTCATTCTAGCACCGGGGATCGTGCCCGACCGGCCTGCGCCGGCGTCCTCGTCACGCTAGCCCGAAAACCGTCGCCTGTGGCTCCGATTCCCGCCCAACCGGGCCTGCCTAGAAGTCTGCACCGCTTTCTGCGGCGCAGACTTCTAGCGCCGGATCATCGCGAGCACCTCGTCGCGCTGCCGCTCCATCTCGGCACGGCTCGTCGCCTCCAGGTTGAGCCGGATGAGCGGTTCCGTGTTCGAGGGGCGGACGTTGAAGTGCCACGAGTCGTACTCGACCGAGACGCCGTCGAGCCGATACACGTGTCCGTCGCGGTAGCGGTCGGCCAGACGGACGATCGTGGCCTCCACCGCGTCCATGTCCGGCATGCGGGTGTTGATCTCGCCGGAGATGAAGTACGTCTCCCGGAGCGGCGCCAGCAGGTCGCCGAGAGTGCGTCCGTGGACCGACATCAGCTCCAGCAGGAGCAGCGCCGGGATAAAGCCGTTGTCGGCGAAGAAGTTGTCGCGGAAGTAGTAGTGTCCCGTGACCTCGCCGCCGAAGAGCGCATCCTCCTTGCGCATCCGCGCCTTGAAGAACGCGTGGCCGACACGGTTCATCAGCGCCGTGCCTCCGTAGGTCGCCACGGTGTCCTTGACGGCGTGGCTGGCGCGCACGTCGTAGATGATCTTCGCGCCCGGCTGCTTGCGGAGAAACGCCTCGGCGAGGAGGGCGGTGATGAAGTCGCCGGCCACGAACTCGCCGTCGCCGTCGATGAAGAAGCAGCGATCCGCGTCGCCATCCCAGGCGATGCCGGCGTCCGCGCCGTCGGACTTGACGCGCGCGACCAGATCGCGCCGGTTCTCCTCGATCAACGGATTCGCCTCGTGGTGCGGAAACGTGCCGTCCACCTCGAAGCAGAGGCGTGTCGTGCGGCATGGAAGCCGCTCGAACAGGTGGGGCGCCACGAGCCCGCCGATGCCGCTGCCGGCATCGAGCACGAGGTCGAACGGGCGGATGGCATCGACGTCGATGAACGAGAACACGTGCTCGAGGTAACCGGCGAGGATGTCGGTCGCCGTGCGCTTGCCGGGGGATCGGGCCGCCGGCGGGACGCGGTCGTCGAGGAGCATGTCGCGTATGTCGCCGATGCCGGCGTCGCCGCTGAGCGGGAGCGCCTGCCGCCGCACCAGCTTCATGCCGATGTACTCCTTCGGGTTGTGCGACGCGGTGATCATCGCGCCGCCGTCGAGATCGTCCCGTGCGACGCCGTAGTAGAGCATGTCGGTCCCGATCAGACCGTAGTCGACCACGTCGGCGCCCTGCCGCAGCGCACCGTCGATGAACGCGCCGGCGATCTCGGGGGCGCTGGTCCGCATGTCGCGGCCGACCGCGATGCGGCCGGCGCCGAGATAGGAGACGAAGGCCCGCCCGATCCGTTGCGCCACGTCGGCAGTGATCTGGGTGCCGTAGAGGCCGCGTACGTCGTAGGCCTTGAAGATGTTCGGATCGGTCGTGTGTGTCATGGCGTCGAAGATGCTGATTCGAAACGGGTGTAGCGGGTCAACGTCGAGTCGTCGCCGAGGACGAGGCCCGGATCGATGCGCGCGTGTCCGCCGATGCGGCAGCGGTGGCCGACGATGGCGCCGTCGACCGTTGCGCCGGCGCCGATGATCGATTCCGGCCAGATGACGGTGTCGCGTACCCTGGCCGCGGACTCGATCACGCTGCCGCTTCCGACGACGGCGTAGGGGCCGATCTCGGCATCGGAATGCACGGTGGAGCCGCGGCCGACGAAGCAGGGGGCGTGGAGTCGTGCGGTCGCCGCGACGGACGCGTCGCTGGCGACCGTCGGCTCGCCGTCGCCGGCCAGCGTGGCGCATCCCGACCGGCAACGGGCGTCGAGGATGTCGCGGTGCGCTTGCCGGTAGGCCGCCGGCGTCCCGATGTCCAGCCAGTACCCTCGTTCGATGTAGGCCGTGAACGCATCGCCGCGTTCGATCAGGGAGGGGAAGTAACGGCGTTCAATCGAGTACTTGGTGTTCGGCGGAATCCGATCGAACGTGTCGGGCTCCAGCACGTAGATGCCGGCGTTGATCGTGTTGCACGTGATCTGCTCGGGAGCGGGCTTCTCGAGGAACCGCGTGACGTTGCCGGCCCCGTCCGTTTCGACCAGTCCGTATCGTGTCGGGTCGGCGACCGGCGCGAGGACGATCGTCGCACGGGCGCGGCGCGTCCGGTGGTGCTCGACGAGGGCGGCCAGATCTATCTCCGTCAGCACGTCGCCGTTGAAGACGATCGTCGTGCCGTCGAGGTACGGCTCGGCGAACTTGACCGCGCCTCCGGTGCCCAGCGGCTGCGGCTCGACGACGTAGCGGATCGGCAGACCGACGTCCTGGCCCTGTCCCACTACGGCTTCGATGCGCTCGGGATGGTAGTTGAGGCTCAGAATGACCTCGTCGATGTCCGGCACCTTCTTCAGCAGGTCGATCTGGTGGTAAAGAAACGGGCGATCGAAGATGGGTACGATCGGCTTCGGCGTGTTGAGCGTCAGCGGTCGGAGGCGCGTGCCGAATCCCCCGGCCAGCAGGACCGCTTTCATGACCGTCGATCATAGCGTGTCGCCGGGGGGCGCATTCCCGATTTCCCGGAACAGTGTGTAGGCAAAGATGGCCTGTGAGGCTGGGGGAGGTTGAGCCGGTCTTCGGACAGACGGGGAGGGTGGTACTGGACATTACGGCTCGGACTGCCCATGATGGTGCGTTGAAATGGACAAGAGCGCCATCGACACCCCGAGCCGCGAGATCGATCTTCGCAACATTCCCGTCCACCTGCGCACTGCCCTCCGGCGGGCGCTGGAGTTTGAGGCGCGTGCTCCAGCGCCCAGGTCGGCAGAGGAAGCGGAGCAGTGCGAAGAGCAGCTGCGGGCCATCGCGGACGAGTTCTTCGGCGCCCTCCTCACCCCCGTGCTGCAACGCGCGGTGTGCTCCGCCGCGGTTGGCGACGCGGCGAGCGCCCTCGTGCGCCACCTGCCCCGGCGGATGCGGAGCGACGGGCTGGAGACCGTCAACGTTCGCACCTCCCGGGGCACGACGGTGCCGGTCACGACGCCGTACTACCGCGAGAAACACGCCCGTCGGGCGAAGCGGAGGCCGGGACTCTACCCCGCCTTGGTGGTGCTGGGCATCTACGACCGGTGCACGCCGAAGCTGGCCTCGGATGCAAGCCGCGCGGTCGCCATGCTCAGCTCGCTGGCCGAAGCGCAGGCGCAGCTCCGCTCCGACGGCATCGCCCTGGATATCAAGACCCTCCGCTCGACCGCCTATCGCTACGCTGCGCGGGCCCGAGCGGCCCAGCAGAGCGCGGCGTGCGGCCTGCTGGACCGCGTGACCGGGAAGCGGGTGGTCGTCTCCCTCGACGGGGGCCGCGTCCGCGTGAGGCGCAAGAAGCGTGGCCCCAAGACGAAGAAGGGGCGCAACCGATTCCATACCGACTGGAAGGAACCGAAGCTCCTCATCCTGTACGTCGTCGGCGACGACGGGCGACCGTCTCAGACGTGGGCCCCGATCATCGACGGCACGCTCCGGGGACCGGAGGCGGTCTTCGCCCTGCTGTTGTCGTACGCGCGGCAGATCGGCCTCAACGCCGCTGACAAGGTGCTCTTCATCGCCGACGGCGCGCCCTGGATCTGGCGACGCCTCCAGCGCCTCATCGCCGCGCTCGGGCTCTCGCCGACACAGGTGCTGGGGCTGATCGACTTCTATCATGCCGCAAAGCAACTCTCCGACGCGGTCAAGCTGCGCCGCTGGAGCGCGACGCAACGCACCCGCTGGCTCAACCGCACGCGGGGGCTGCTCAAGCGAGCACGGGTGGACGAGGTGATCACGGCCCTGCGGGAGCTGTGCCGCGGGCGCACGGCCGGCAAGATCCGCACGCACCTCAACTACTTCCTGAAGAACCGTCATCGTTTCGCCTACACCACAATGGTCGGGCTCGGGCTTCCGCGGGGCAGCGGTGCCGTCGAAAGCGCCATCCGTCGCGTCATCAATCTCCGCATCAAGGGCGCATCCATCTATTGGCTACCGGAGAGCGTCGACGCGATTCTTCTCCTGCGGTCTTTCTATAAGTCCGGCAGATGGAACTGTTTGCAGCGGATGGCCATGACGCCGGTGGGTGTGAGCGCGTGACCGGGAAATCGGGAATGCGCCCGTCGCCGGGTCGTTGGCCGGGGCCAGGTCGCGCTACGGCGACCGGGGTACAATGACTGCCGGGTCAGGCGTTAGAGCAACCCCGATGAACCTGCCGAACACGCTGACGCTGGCCCGCATTTTCCTCGTTCCGCTCCTCGTCGTGGTTCTGCTGACGCGCTTCGAGGCGGAGCGCGTCTTCGGCATGCCGAGGGAGATCCTGGGCGCCGCCATATTCGGGACCGCGGCGTTGACGGACTGGCTGGACGGCTACCTCGCCCGACGCCGCCGGCAGGTGACGCAACTCGGTCAGCTCATGGACCCGCTGGCCGACAAGCTGCTGATAACAGCGGCGCTGGTGTCGTTGGTACAGATGGGCATGGCGTCAGCCTGGATGGTCGCCGTCATCCTCGGACGGGAGCTCGCCATCACGGTGTTTCGGAGCCTGACCTATGCGCGCGGGGTCACGATCCCGGCGTCCTCCCTCGGCAAGGTCAAGATGGTGACGCAGGTCGTGGCGATCCTGCTCCTGATTCTCGGCAACCAGGTCTGGCTCTTCTGGGCGCTGGGCCAGGTGGCGCTGTGGTTGGTGCTGGTGGCTTCGCTCTGGTCGGCGATCGACTACTACCGTCGGTTCGGGGGCGCCCTGGCGCATTCGAGAGTCGCCCCCTTCGAGGCAGCGAACCACCGGCCCGACGCCGAAGAGAAGAAACGCAACGTCGGGTGAGTCGCTCCCGCCGTCCCGCTACGGGCGGTCGAGATCCATCGCCACCTTGAGCTCCGCGATCCGCAGGTTGGCGTCCACGAGATACTCCGTCGCCGGAAACTCGGAGACCAGGCGTTCGAGCAGCGGCAGCGCCTCCGGTCCGCGATCGATGGTCGCGAGCGCGTCCCCCAGGTGGAAGTAGACGGCATCCCGGCGGGTGTAGCCGGGATCCTCATCGAGGATCTCACGGAAGCGGTCGATGGCGCCGGGGTAGTAGCGGAGCCGGTAGTAGAAACGGCCCACCAGGTAGTTCGAATCGCTGAGTCGGTCTCGCGCATCGCGCAGCCGCGCCCGTGCCTCTGCGAGGAGCTGCGGGTCGGCGAACTCGGCGTACAGCTCGATGAAGGTCTCGAACTCGTCGATCGCCGCGCGGGTCTCGGTCTGGTCGCGTTCCGGCCGGCGCATCTGGTTGAAATACACCATGCCCACCTTGAACTGGGCATCCGGAGCCAGCTCGTGGGTCGGCGGGTACAGGCGCAGGAACTCCCGCAGCTCGTTCAGCGCCGAGAGATAGGCGACTTCCGTGCCCTCTCCTTCGTACGATTCGACGATGCCGAGTCGCGATCTGGCGCGAAGCGGACTCTGCGGATAATTGTCGCGAATCTGTACGAAGTACTCGCGGGCGGTTGACCATGAGCCCTCTTCCAGCGCCTGGCCTCCGCGCTCGAACAGGATGCCGTCGGCATCCGTCTCGGTCAGCGGGGGAAGCTCTGCCTGCCGACCTCCGCAGGCGCTCATCGAGAAGGCGCCGACCAGGAGGAGGCAGGCCGCCGGCAGCCCGCAACCGAGCCCGCGGGCGAAGCTCCTCAAGGGGTGACGGGAAGAGACGTAGCGAGCCATTGGTACTCCGCGTGAATGCCCTCGTCGAGGGTCACCTTGGGGACGAACTCGAGATCGGCGCGGGCGCGCGCGGTATCGGCGAACGTATCGCGCATATCGCCCTTCTGCGGCGCGCTGCGGCGCACGTCGGGGGTGCGCCCGGTGCAGCGGGCCATGACGTCGATGACCTGGTTCATGGAGACGCGCGATCCGCCGCCGACGTTGTAGACGGCGCCGGGGATGCCTCGCTCGCCCGCCGTGACGGTGGCGGCGACGGCATCCTCCACGAAGGTGAAGTCGCGCGTCTGCTCGCCGTCGCCGTAGAGGCTGAGCGGGCGCGCCGCCAGCAGGGCGCTGAGGAACCGATGGAACGCCATGTCCGGCCGCTGCCTGGGACCATACACCGTGAAGTAGCGTAGCGCGACCGCCGGCACGCCGCAGTTCGCGTGGTAGAGCATGCAGAGGTGCTCGGCTGCCAGCTTCGTCACGCCGTATGGCGAGAGCGGCCGGGGGCGTGCGTCCTCGCGCATGGGGATGGCGACGTCGTCCCCGTACACCGAGGAGCTCGAGGCGTACACGAACCGCTGGATCGGGCGATCGAGGCAGGCTTCCAGAAGCATCTGGGTGGCCTCGATGTTGGCGGCAGTGTAGATGGAGAACTCCGCTCCCCAACTGCTGCGTACGCCGGCCTGCGCCGCGAGGTGGAACACGTGGGTGACGCCGTCGAGCAGCACGGGCCAGCGTGCGTCCTGGATACGGGACTCCACGAAACTGAACCGCGATCGAGCGCCAGGCGACGACACGTTCGTTTCCTTCACCGCGCGCGGGTAGTAGTCCGTGAAGCAGTCGATGCCGACGACCTCGTGCCCCTGCTCGAGCAGCCGGTCGGACAGATGCGAGCCGACGAAGCCGGCGGCGCCGGTGACGAGCGCTCTCATGTCAGTATTTCCTGCAGGTCGGGGGGCACCCGGCGCAGCTTGCCTGACGGATCCGTGGCGGCGTGGACCGTGTGTCCGACCGCCAGCAGGTTCTGGTCGGCGTGCCGCCGGACCTCGTACTCGAAGGCCACCCGCGCCCGTGATCGCATCGAGCCGCTCGTGACGACGTCGAGGTCGTCGTCATAGCGAGCCGGGGCGCGGTAGCTGCAGTGCGCTTCGACCACGGGAAGCAGTACGCCGTTCGCTTCGAGATCCCGATATCGGCCGCCGAGCGATCGTAACAGCTCGCAACGCGCCACTTCGAACCAGATGAAGTAGTTCGCGTAATAGGCGACTCCCATCTTGTCGGTTTCCGCGTAGCGCACACGAATCTGACACGAGCTGGTCGGCACGGCCTGCTTTACGCGTTCTCCGCTACCGCCATGCCGGCCAGCGCCCGGTCGCGGAGCTTGCGGGTGGCGCCGGCAGGGTCGGGCGTCCCGAAGATGGATGAGGCAGCGACCAGGATCTCCGCGCCGGCGCCGACGACCTGCTCGGCGTTGGCCGGGCCGACGCCGCCGTCGATCTCGATCGGGGCGCTGTTCCCGGCCCGATCGAGCAGTGCGCGGACCTCCCGCACTTTCGACGTGCTGCCGGGAATGAACGGCTGACCGGCGGCGCCGGGATTGACCGACATCACGACGACGTAGTCGACGGCCTCGGCCACCGCCTCGAGAGCGCCGGCCGGGGTGCCGGGATTGATGGCGACTCCCGCCGCCGCTCCCAGCGCGCGAATCGTCGAGAGTGTGCGATGCAGGTGCGGCGATGCTTCCAGATGTACGGAGATCATCGCGGCCCCGGCCGCGATGAACGCCTCCACGTGGCGCTCCGGCTCGACGACCATCAGGTGCACGTCGAGCGGCGCGGTGGCGGTGCGTTTCAGTGCTTGCATCACCGGCAGGCCGATCGTGATGTTCGGGACGAACCTTCCGTCCATGACGTCCACGTGCAGCAGATCCGCGCCGCCGCGCTCGACGGTGCGCACCGCGTCCCCGAGCGCGGCGAAGTCGGCGGCGAGAATCGACGGGGCGATCCGGACGTTCGCGACCGTCGTCAACGGCTCACCTCGAGCGAGATCGTGTCGCTCTGGGCAATCTGCAGCCCCGCTTCCGGCGCCTGCCGGAGCACGATGCCGGCGGCGACCCCGGGATACGGGTGATCGCCGACGACGGTCACACGAAACCCCCGTGCGCGCAGGATATCCGCGGCCCCGTCTCCGGCCACGCCGATGAGATTGGGCATCACGTAGGTCCGGCCGCGTTCTCCACGGTTCACCAGCAGCGAGACGGTGTCTCCGTTGCTGGTGGGAGGGGGATTCTGAGCTACGACGGAATCGGTCGGATAGCGATTCGAGCGGATCTCGGAGACGCCTTCGAGCAGGAAGACGTTCTCGCTCAGCCGCTGTCGCGCCCCGGCCTCGGATTCCCCGATGAGCGCCGGAACCTGACCCCGATTCGGACCCGAGCTCAGCCACAGCTTTATGCTGCGCCGGCGTCGCGTCGTGACGCCGGGGAGCGGATCCTGCTGGGCAACGAGTCCCACCTCGATCGCCTGGTGGATCCGGCGCAGCGGTTCGATGCGCGTACGAAGTCCCGCATCGGCGAGCCGGCGGTCGGCCTCCTGCGGCGACAGTCCGCGCAGGTCCGGCGTCGAGACCTCCCGCGTCTTCAGCGCGAGCTGCATGCCGGCGAAGGCGGAGAGGCCGAACGTCCCGCCAAGCGCGCCTGCGATCACGATGAGCTTGCCGGCCGCCAGCAATCGTATATGGAGTCGCATCCGACCTTCCAGTGTAGAGGAGGTGCCGACGGCCACACAAGGTCAGCCGGATCGGCGGGCGAGGACGGCGGCGAAGAACGCCTCGACGCCGTCACGGAACGGCAGCGTGCGCAGGTGGCCCTTGCGGTCGAGCACGCGGCTGACGGCCGGGACGGTGTCCGGAACGGTCGGGACGAATCCCGGGTGGCGCTGGATGAACCGGGCGACGACGTGCTCGTTCTCCTCGGGCTCGCTCGAGCATGTCGCGTAGATCAGCCGTCCGCCCGGCCGCACCACCTCCGCGGCGCGCTGCAGCATTTCGAGTTGCGTCGCGGCGAACGCCGCGAGGTCGTCGGGGGAGCGCCGCCAGCGAACGTCGGGATCGCGCCGGAGGGTGCCGAGGCCCGAGCAGGGGGCGTCGACCAGCACGCAGTCGAAGGCCGGGCCGAACGGGAGCGGAGCGGTAGCGTCGAGGCGCACGATCGCGATGCGCTGCGACTTGGCGCGCGCCAGCATACCGGCCAGCAGCGCCACCCGCCGGGGCCTGAGATCGGAAGCTACGACGAAACCGCCGGGGCCTGCGCACCCGGCGAGACCGACCGTCTTGCCGCCCGGAGCCGCGCACAGATCGAGGACACGGGCGCCTTTCGCGGGCGGGGCGAGCTCGACGATGATCTGTGAGGCTTCTTCCTGCACCACGAAGCAGCCGTCGTCGGCGGGTGTCGCCAGCGGGTCGCCCTCCGTCACCACGAGTCCGTGCGGCGCGAGCTTCGTCTCGACGGTACGCACCTCGTGAGCGTCGAGCGCGGCTTGCAGCTCCGCCACGGTGTTCCGGGCGGGATTCGCGCGCAGCGTGACCGGCGCGGGGCGGTTGTTGAACTGCGCCCAGGCCTCGGCGGCCTGCAGGCCGTGACGGTCGAGCCAGCGCTCGACCAGCCACCGCGGGTGGGACAGCGTGATGGCCAGGTAGTCGAGCACTGCGTGCCGGTCCCGGTCGCTGCCCGCCCCGGCTCCGTCGATTTCCGGCGGCGCGGGCAGCGTGAACGGCCGCCGCCGGTCGGCAAGGGTCCGGAGCACGGCGTTGACGAAGCCGACTGCGCGCCGCGCGCCGGCTGCACGCGCCAGTTCCACGGTATCGGCGACCACGGCGTGGGCGGGCACCCGGTCGAGGTACAGCAACTGATAGGCGGCAGCCCGCAACAGATCGAGCGCGACGGGTGTGATCGCCGGCAGCGACCGTGACGCGGCCTGCCCGAGGAGATGGTCGAGCGCGGCCCGCCGGCGCTGCACGCCGATGGCAATCTCGCCGGCGAGCGCGCGGTCGCGGGGGTCCGCCAGGCCCCGGCGTGCTCGATCGAGGGCGGTGGCGAGATCGCTGCGCCCCGTGTGGACGGCGCGGAGCACGTCGTGCGCTGCCCGCCGGGCCGGTGCGGTCACGCGGAAACGGTATCGAATCGCTGGCCGGGCGACCAGCGGTGACCTGCCAGAAAGGCCCGGGTTGCGATTCGTCGCCTGCCCTCCGGCTGGATCTCCAGGATGGCGATGGCGCCGCCGCGTCCGGTAGCGACGAGCAGCCGGTCGCCCGAAGCCTCGACGAGAGTTCCCGGCGTGGCCGGGTCCGGGCACGGGGGGGCGGTGATCGTGGTTCGGTGGAGGAGGTACCGCGCCCCGTCGAGCGACGCGGAGGCGTGCGGCCAGGGATGGAGACCGCGTACCAGGTTGTGGATCGTCGCCGCCGGCGCACGCCAGTCGATCCGGCCGTCCTCGCGCGACAGCCGTGGCGCGAGCGTGGCCGCGTCGTGATCCTGCGCACGTTCCGTCGCCGTGCCGGCTTCGAGCGCACCGATGACCTCCAGCAGGAGATCTGCGCCCAGGCGAGCCAGGTCGGCCTCGACGATGGCGCTCGTCTCGTCCGGCGCGAGGGGCCGCGTACGCCGGGCGAACGTCGGGCCCGCGTCCATTTCGCGCACGAGCCGCATGATCGTGACCCCCGTCTCGGTCTCTCCGGCAATGATCGCCCGCTGGACCGGGGCCGCGCCACGGTACTTGGGCAGCAGCGAGGGATGGATGTTGACGGTGCGGAGGCGGGGCGCTGCAAGCACCGCGTCGGGCAGCATCCGGCCGTACGCGGCGACGACCGCCAGGTCCGGCTCGAGCGCGGAAAGCGTGTCGAGAAACGTACCGTCCCCGAGCCGTTCGGGCTGGAGGACCCGCGTTCCGCGTGCCGCTGCGACCCGTTTGACGGGGGACTCGGCAACGCGTTGTCCTCGCCCCCGCGGGCGGTCCGGCTGCGTGACGACGGCAGCCACCCGATGCGGCGAATCGAGCAGGCGGGTCAGCGCGGGTACCGCGAAGTCCGGCGTGCCGTAGAAGACGACGTTCACCACTTGCCGCTGCGTCGCAGCTTGTTGATCTTGCGGAGCATCATCTCGCGGCGGATGCCGCGGAGACGATCCAGGAACAGCGATCCGTCCAGGTGATCCATTTCGTGCTCGAAGGCGCGCGCCAGGGTTCCCGTCGCCTCCACCTCACGCGCCGCCCCGTCACGATCCGTGCCGTGTATCACGGCGCGCGATGGGCGCGGCACGGCGGCGTTGAAGCCGGGGACGCTCAGGCAGCCCTCGTCCTCTCTTTGCAGGCCGTCGCGTTCGATGAAGGTGGGATTGATCATGACGATCAGCGCCCCGGACTCGTGTCCGGACGACGGATCGGCGACGAAGAGCCGCAACGGCACCCCGACCTGCGGCGCCGCGAGGCCGACTCCGGACGCGGCGTACATGGTGTCGATCAGGTCGTCGATCAGGTTTTCGACCTGCGGGGTGATTGCATCGATGTCGGTCGCCGGCCGGTGAAGCACGTCGTCGCCGTAGCGCAGAATCGGACGAATCATCCGCTCGATTGTAGTGCGGAAATTTCGATCTCCTGACGCCGGGGCGCGGGTCGGGGCCGCCTCCACCGCGGGTTGAATGGATGGCGCGCCGTTTGCTTGGACTCGCCGTGTGGGGGTGAACACGGAATGGCGCGACCTGCGACGCTCGGAACGGAGTCCCACCGGAGTCGCACGGCTGATGGGCGACAGCGAAGCGATGGCCGCTCTGCGGGAAGCGGTGAGGAGGGCCGCCGCCGCACCGTTTCCAGTGCTGATCGAGGGAGAGAGCGGCACCGGCAAGGAACTCGTGGCGCGGGCCCTGCATGAGGAGGGGCCACGTCGGGACGAAATGTTCGCCGCCGTCAACTGCGCGACGTTCAGCGACGACCTCATCGAGACGGAGCTCTTCGGGCATGCGAAAGGGGCGTTCACCGGGGCGGTGCAGTCCCGCCGCGGGTTGCTCGAGGCCTCGTCCGGCGGCACCGTGTTTCTGGATGAGGTCGGGGAGCTGTCGCCGCGCGCTCAGGCGAAGCTGCTCCGCACGCTCCAGGACGGGGAGATCCGGAAAGTCGGCGAGAACGTGAGCCGTCGCCTCGACCTGCGGGTAGTGGCGGCCACCAATCGTACCCTCGCGGGGGAGGCGGCCGAGGGCCGGTTCCGGCGCGACCTGCTGTATCGCCTCGACGTGGTGCATCTGCAGGTACCGCCGCTGCGTGATCGGGGCAGGGATATCGCGAAGCTCGCCGTCCACTACTGGGATCGCACCCTCGTGCAGACCCGGGGCCGGGCGCGGCTTGCCCGCGAAACGATGACCGCTCTCGTGGCGCACGAATGGCCGGGCAACGTTCGGGAGCTGCAGAACGTGCTTGCCGCGCTCGCCGTGGCCGCTCCGCTGCACGGCGAGGTCGGACCGGAGCTGCTTCCGGCCGCGATCCGCCGCGCCGCAGAGGAACGAAGACCGACGCTGGCCGAAGCTCGCCGCGCCTTCGACCGGGCGTTCGTGCACGATGCGCTGGTGCGCGCCGGGGGCCGGCGGAGTCTGGCGGCGGGCGAGCTCGGCGTGTCCCGGCAGGGTCTTGCGAAGCTTGTCATGCGGCTCGGGCTGGCGCCGGACAGGACGTCGCCCGGCCGCTGAGTACGTGCAGTACCGTTCGTGCGGCAGAGCAGAAGTGCTGTTCCGATGAGCCCGATCTGCACCTGTCAGGAGCGGTCCGGCGGCAGCGCGAAGACGTAGATCGCGTTCGATCGGTCGCCTCCCACCGGTACCGCCAGGTACTGCCGGCCTCCCACCGCGTAGGTGATCGGGAATCCCTGCGCCGAGCCGGGCAGACGCACCTGGAACAGCACCTCGCCGGTTGCCACGTCGTGTATGAACAGGTTGCGGCTGGTGTCGGCGCTGACGACGAGACCGCCGCCCGTAGTCAACGCGGCCGTGCCGGGGCGCGTCGCCGTCGAGTGCCGCCACAGGATGCGCCCACTGTCGATGTCCATGGCGATCAGGTGGCCGCGGTAGGGTTCGCTGTCCGGATGTACCGTGCTGCCGCGTGAGAGCCAGCCGGTATTGGCGTAGTACCGCGCGCCCGGAATCCGCTCTATCTCGGTGAAGACGCCGCTGACGCAGGTGGGGTGAATGGGGATGTAGAGCGCCCGGGTCTCCGGGTGATAGGCCGACGCCCGCCAGTTGCGGATGCCGCCGAAGTCGGGACAGAACGCGATCTCGACCCCGGCCTCCGGAATCATCTCGGGCTTGTAGGTCACGGCCCCCGTCTCATGGTCTATATCGAGGACGTCCTGGTACCCGAGGTCGTGGGCCGCGACGAACCGTCCGGTATCGCGGTCGAGCTCCCACAGGATGCCGAGCTTGCCCATCTTGAAGAGCGACCGCCGCCCGCGGTGATCGATCAGCACGCTCTCGAACACGTCGTCGAGGTCGTGGGTCTCGCCGGGGGTGAACTGGTAGTACCACGACAGCTCGCCGGTGTCGGCGTCGAGCGCCAGGACGCTGTTGCTGTAGAGCGCGTCCCCGTCGGTTCCGCGGGTCACGCTGGCCCACGGCTTGGCCTGCGAGGTCGACCAATAGGTCAGGTTGGTCTCGGGATCGTAGCTGCCGGGAATCCATGAATCGGCCCCGGCGCGGTACAGCAGCGGCAGGTCGCCCCAGGAGTCGCCTCCCGGGTCGCCGGGGCGCGCGATGGTCGAGGTCCGCCACAGCTCCTCCCCGGTCTGCGCGTCGTGGGCCGAGATGAAGCAGACGTCCTCCTTGAAGCGCTCGCAGCCGGTCATGCCGGCCACGACCTTGCCGTTGGCGACGATCGGCCCGCTCGTGTAGCGGTAGCCGAGGGCGTTGTCGGCGACCTCGTGATCCCACGCCGCCTCGCCGGTGTCCCGGTCGAGGGCGACGATGTGGGCGTCCGCCGTGTTCAGGTAGACCTTGTCGCCGTAGACCGCGATCGAGCGGCTGCGCGGGGCGAGCACCGACTCGACCACATCGTCGAGATCCCGCCGGTACTCCCAGATGCGATCGCCGGTCACCGCATCGAGCGCCTGGACCACGTTGCCGGGGTTGGCGAGATACATCACGCCGTCGTGCACGAGCGGGGTGGGCTGGTTGGTTCCCGTGTTCATCTGCCAGCCCCAGACGAGCTGCAGGCGGTGGACGTTCTCCCGGTCGATCTGAGCCAGCGGGCTGTAGCCCCAGCCGTCGAGCGTTCGTCTCCAGTTCAGCCAGTCGGCCGGGTCCGGGTTCTGGAGCATCGCGTCCGTCACCGGCTCGACGCTTCGCTCCTGGGCGGCGACGCCCGTGGTTCCCGTGATGACGAGCAGGATGACGGCCGACAGACATCGACGCCAGGGTGAGCGCACCATGATGAACTCCTTCGAGATGGAAGACGGATCCGATTCATTATGATTCCTAAATCGATTCGTCGCTCGCGGATTCGTGCGTGCACGCGCGTTCGGCGGCGGGTCGTCGTCAGAGTGGAGGAATCTGGTGGGCAAGCAGATCTCGCGTCGTCGGTTCGTGGCCGCGGCCTCGGCGTCGGCCGCGTCGTTGATGATCGTGCCGCGTCACGTCCTGGGCGGTCCGGGCGTGCAGGCGCCGAGCGATACGCTCAACATCGCCGGAATCGGGGTCGGCGGCCGGGGGCGCGCCGACGTTCGGGGCTGTAGCAGCGAGAACATCGCTGCGCTGTGCGACGCCGACCTGGGGTTCGCCGCACGCACGTTTCGCGAGTTTCCCGACGCCCGGGTCTATCAGGACTACCGGCAGATGCTCGACCGCGAGGCAGACCTCGATGCGGTGATCATCGCAACGCCGGACCATACCCACGCCGTCATCGCGATGGAGGCGATGAGGCGGGGCAAGCACGTCTACTGCGAGAAGCCGCTGACGCGCACCGTGGCCGAGGCCCGCGCCCTGGCCACGGCCGCCCGCGAGCACGGCGTGGCGACGCAGATGGGAAACCAGGGGCATGCCGGGGAGGGGACCCGGCAGATTCGCGAGTGGCTCGAGGCGGGCGTCATCGGGACCGTGCGCGAGGTCCACTACTGGACCAATCGGCCCATCTGGCCGCAGGCGATCGAGAGGCCGACCGAGGCGCACCACGCACCGCCCGGCCTGGATTGGGATCTCTTTCTCGGTCCGGCCCCGCACCGGCCCTATCATCCGGCCTATCACCCGTTTCGGTGGCGGGGGTGGTGGGACTACGGCACCGGCGCGCTGGGAGACATCGCCTGTCATGCCATGGACGCCGCGTTCTGGGCGCTCCAGCTCGGCCAGCCTACCCGCATCGAAGCCGAGACGACCCCGCTCTTCGTGGAGACCGCGCCCGCCGTCTCCCGGATCGTGTACGAGTTCCCGGCTCGCGGCGAGCGGCCCCCGATCCGGTTCGTCTGGCGCGATGGCAGTCTTGCGCCGCCGCGCCCGCCCCAGATGGCGGACGGGGAGCAGTTGCTCGGCGGGAGCAGTGGGCAATTGTTCGTGGGTGACGAAGGCGTGATCGGCGCGGACATGTACGGCCGCGAGCCGCGCGTATTCCCGACAGCGCTGCACAAGGAACTGATGGCCAGCCCGCCGCCGAAGAAGTACCCGCGTTCGCCGGGCGTCCACCAGGAGTGGGTCGACGCCTGCAAGGGCCGCGGCACCGCCGGATCCAGCTTCCACGAGCATGCCGGTCCGCTGACCGAGGTCGTGCTGCTCGGCAACCTCGCCGTCCGCAACGGCGCCGCCATCGAGTGGGACGCCAAGCGAATGCGTGTCTCGAACGTGCCCGGGGCGAACGCGTTCATCGACGAGGAGTACCGCGAAGGCTGGGGCCTCTAACGCGGTTGCGGCAAAGCGAAGCTGTAGATCGCATTGGTGCGGTTGCCGCCCACCGGCACCGCGATGAACTGCCGTCCGTCGACTGCGTAGGTGATCGGGAACCCCTGCGCCGAGGCGTGCATCCGCGTTCGGAACAGGACCTCGCCGGTCGCGACGTCGTGGACGTACAGGTAACGGTCGGTGTCGGCGCCGACCACAAGCCCGCCGGCCGTCGTCAACGCCGCCGCGCCGGGCCGCGTCTCCATCGAGTGCCGCCAGAGGAGTTCGCCGGTGTCGATGTCCATGGCGATCAGATGCCCGGCATGCTCCCCACTGGCCGGATGCACTCTGCTGCCTCGCTGCATGAAGCCCCGGTTGCGGTAGTAGTCGTTGCCTATCTCCTGCGGCAGCTCGGTGAACACCCCGGTCACGCAGGTCGGGTGAATCGGTATGTAGAGCGCCTCGGTTTCCGGGTGGTAGGCGCTCGCGCGCCAGTTGCGGACGCCGAGCAGGTTGGGGCAGAACTCGAGCTCGACGCCGGCCTCGGGGATCATCCCGGGCCGGTAGCTCACGGCACCGGTTGCGGGGTCGACGTCGAGGGCGTTCTGGTACCCGAGGTCGTGTGCGGCAACGAACGTCCCGGTCACCCGATCGAGCTCCCACAGGATGCCGTGCTTGCCCATCTTGAAGAGCGAGCGCCGCCCGTGGTGGTCGATCAGCACGCTCTCGAACACCTCGTCGAGGTCGAGCGTCTCGCCCGGCACGAACTGGAAGTACCAGGCGAGCTCGCCGGTGTCTCCATCCAGCGCCAGCACGCTGTTCGTGTACAGCGCGTCGCCGTCGGTGTTGCGTGACACGCGGGCCCACGGCTTCGCCTGCGAGGTCGACCAGTAGGTGAGGTTGGTCTCCGGGTCGTAGCTGCCCGGGATCCAGGAATCGGAGCCGGCGCGAAAGGCCAGTGGAAGGTCGCCCCAGGAATCTCCGCCCGGCTCGCCGGGTCGTGCGACGGTCGATGTGCGCCACACCTCCTCGCCGGTATCCGGGTCGTGAGCCGAGATGAAGCAGACGTCGTTCTTGTAATTCTGACAGCCGGTCATGCCCGCCACGATGCTGCCGTTCACGACGATCGGCCCGCTGGAGTAGCGGTAACCGAGCGCCCGGTCGGCGACGGTGTGATCCCAGACCACCTCGCCGGTGCGCGCGTCGAGCGCCACGATGTGGGCCTCGGTGGTGTTGAGATACACCCTGTCGCCGTACAGCGCGATGGAGCGGCTGCCGCGGCTCGGGAGGCGGGGTCCGTCGGACGCGGGAGAATCCTCGGCGGGCGGCGCATAGTCCCAGAGCACATCGCCGGTCGCCGCATCGAGCGCCTGCACGCTGTTGCCCGGGTTCGGGATGTACATCACGCCGGAACGCACGAGCGGGGTCGCCTGGCTGAGACCGGCGGCCAGCGGCCAGGCCCAGGCGAGTTGCAGCAGGTGGACGTTGTCCCGGTCGATCTGGTCCAGCGGGCTGTAGCCCCAGCCGTCGAGGGTGCGCCGCCAGCTCAGCCAGTCTGCGGGGTCCGGGTCCTGGAGCATCGCGTCGGTGACCGGTGCGACGCCCGGTTCCTGGGCGCCGAGCGACGTGGTTCCAAGGATCAGGAGGACGGCAGCCACCAGACAGCGTCGACGGCAGTTCCTGCGCATGGCGTCTCCTTCGCGATAGGCGCGTTGGTGCGGCGGCCGAGCGCGGTGCGAGGGGCCATCGTATCCCGGAACGCGGTGGACGGATAGACTCGATCCATGGGCGCACGATGCGGGAACACATGCGGCTGTTGATGGACCGGTGCGGGATCCTCGCGGTTCTGGCGTGGCTGGCGCTGGCCACGACCGGCTTCGCACAGGAGGCAGAGGGTCTTGCACAGGCGGGCGGCGCCGGGGACGACGATGAACCTCCCGGCTGGACGAACGCGACGGAGCTGAGCCTCGTCCGCACCCAGGGTAACGCCGCGACCCAGACGTTCGGCTTCAAGAACACGCTGCGCCGCAACTGGAGCGCCGCGCGGCTGCGGCTGCGCGTGGACGGCGTCCGCGCGCGGACCGCGGGGGATCGGATTCTGGTAGTCGAGCCGGGGCTCCGCTTCCTGCCGGGGGCACTGCCGGCGGAGTTCGAGACCGGGGTCTCCCGTCTGGGTGGTGCACCCGACGTCGAGCAGTACTTCGTCGAGGGACGCGCCGAGCTGACCATCAGCGACCGGTTCTTCTGGAACGCCGGTGCGAGCTGGGACCGCAATCACGACGCCGGCATCCGCAACCGCTACGTTTCGTTCGGCGGCGTCGGGAACGTCTGGGCCGACGGGAGTGATCTGTCGTTCTCGACGGGCTACGGTTTCAGCTATACGGGTCGCGAGGAAACCGAGCCCGATCCGGCGAAGGACGACCGGTTCGGCGGCGTCCGGGTCGACAGCGACTACCACCAGCGGCTCGGGGCGGCGCTGGAGCTCGACAGCGACGCGGCGCTCAACGTGAACCTGCTGTCAGCCTCCGACTACTCGCTGAACGTGACGAACGCGCTCGGCGTCGCCATCAACGATCACCTGTCGCTGCGAGTGAGCCTGCAGCACCTCTACGAGCACCGGCCGGCGCTCGATGACACGGGCATCGTCGCACGCGTCGCGCTGATCGATCCGGACGGCGTGCCCGGCAGCGGGGACGAGCTGTTCGAGACGGTGGCGGCCGGCGGGGCAGCGATCGAGCTTGGCACGGGGCAGATTCACAAGGACGGGCTGGACGCCATCTTCCGCACGGCGTTGGTAATCAGCTTCTGAGCACCGAATATGCCGCTTCAGAACTGGTCGTTCGTCGCCGCGGGGACGTCGCGGATCTTCTCCTGCACGGTGCCCGGAATGCCCAGGCGCGTGTTGGCGCCGAGCTGTTCGAGCAAAGCCGCGCTCTCCGGCCAGCTCTGGAACTGGAAGGACTGCTTGGTCCCCTCGGCGATGCGGTACGGCGTGCGACCCCGGAAGTCGCGCGCATCGATGTCGGCGCCCGCGGCCACCAGGTACTCGATCACCTCGTTCAGCCCGCGGTACGCCGCACCGTGCAACGCCGTGAAGTCCGCCTCGTTGGCGGCGTTGATGTCGGCCCCCGCTTCGAGCAGGAGCCTGACGGCGGCCTCGGCGCTTTCCGAGCGGACCCCGCGCGGCTCGCGCGGGGTGTAGGTCGCGCGGCCGAGACCGGCCGCCACCATGAACGGCGTCGTGCCGTCGTCGGTCTTGAGGTGCTGGTCGGCGCCCGCGGCCAGCAGCGTCCGGATGATCTCGAGCGCGCCGCCGCCGCTACGGGCGTTGGCCGCGTACGCCGCCACCCACAGCGGCGTGGCCCCCCGCAGGTCCCCGGTGCCGGTGGAGAAGCCCTCGAATGCTCCCTTGGTGGGGTGGCCGATGTAGCTCATGAACATGGCGGACGCCGTGATCCGCACGTTGACGTCGGCGCCGCGCTCGAGGAGCGCCTGCACCAGGGCCAGCCGCCGATCCGGTGCGATGTTCCGGCCGCGGAACCGGCCGCCGTGACCGTGCCGGCGCGACCAGTCCCCGAGCCATGTTCCCACGTTGCCGGCGGCGACGTGCAGAGCGTCGATGCCGCCCATTGAGCCGTTCGGATCGGCGCCTCGCCGGAGCAGGAAGCGGGCGAACTCGTCCTGCCCGTTCGCAATGGCGTACGGCAGGGGATGCGTGCCGTCCGCGCCGGTGTCGTTCGGGCCGACGCCGGCGGCAATCAGCGTCTCCGCCATCGGAACGTCACCGTTGGCCGCGGCGAACAGGAGCGGCGTGAAACCGTCCGCGGTCGACGTTCCGGGGTCGGCGCCGCCGTTGAGCAGGGCGCGCGCGACGTCCCGATGCGAGCCTCCTACCGCCCACATCAGCGCCGTGCCCTGCGTTGCGACCGTGTGCGCGTTCACATCCGCACCGTGCGCCAGCAGCACGTTGACGACCGGAAGACTGCCGGTCCGGGCGGCCACCATGAGCGGCGTCAGACCACTGGCCTGCGCCGCGTTGGCAGCGGCGCCCGCCGCCAGCAGCTTCTGGACCATGACGAGGCTGGCGTTCTCCGCGGCGCGCTCGAGGGACGTCACGCCGTGATCGTCTGCCGCGTACACCTCGGCGCCGGCTTCGAGCAGCAGTTCGGCCATGTCGAGGTCGTCCCAATGCGCCGCCCACATCAGCGCCGTCGAGCCGTCCCCCCAGGGCGCGTTGACCTCGGCGCCCTCGTCGATCAGAGCGCGGACAGCCGCGGCATCCTGCCCGGCCGCCGCCTCCACGACGCGCACGTCCTGCGCGGCCAAAAGAGGCGCCGCCCCGGCTACCGCCGCCGCGACGACCAACAGACCTGCGGATCGATACATGCTGGCGCTCATCGTCCTGTCTCCTCGCTCTCGCGTGTCGATTACGACGACGATTCCGGACCGTATGCCCACTATTATACGCAGGCGCGCGGGAGCCGTCCATCCGAATGCGTCCGGTCATGGCGGCGCGGCGGCGCGGAGTCCTTTCCAATCCAGAAATGAGCCTGAAGCGGGGCACGTGAGCCGCGCCTGTCAGGCGACCGAACCGACGGATCGAAACAGGTCCTGGCGCGGGCCGCGTTGAGGGCGCGCGTGACCGCAGCATTATCGCTCATGGCGGCGGAACCGTCACGATGTACGACGCGGCGCTGGGCGCGTCCTGGTTCAGGGCGAAGGTGCTGTAGCCGCTGCCGTAGCAACCGAACGGTGAGGGTCTGGTTTGCCGGGTTCTGAACAGCAGGAGACCAAGCGGAGCGAACGTCCGTCTGTGGACGTTTGCGGAGTGCGGTAGCCGAGCGCGGAACCGGCAGCAGAGGGGCTGGACGTGACTACGCGAGGGGCTGTGAAACGGCCGGCAACGGCTGGATGGATCGTCGTCGGCGCTCGTGCCTGATGGCGTCGCGCTTCCGCCTTTCGGTGGTGCTGAAGCCGGTGACGACGCAAGTCGGCGCCGGCGATCCGGGCTCGACGACAGCGCTGTCCGTCCGTATTCGACCGCAGCCGGTGACGACGCGAGTCGGCGCCGGCGATCCGGGCTCGGCAGCGCCCGCGCGAGTTGGCACGTCCGGTGTTCGAGCTTCCTCGCGCCTGCTCGTCAACAGCACGACGCCGACCGACAGGCGGCGGTAGCGGGCCGGAGCAAACCTTCAGGCCGCTGGGTGGATGGACCGGAACAACCGCGTGCGGGCCTCGTCGAGCGCCTGCGCGGCTTCGTTGTCGCTCATCGCGACCGCGACCGCGTCGAGCTTTGCGAAGGTGGTTCCGGGCTTCAGGCAGGCGGCGGCGTCGGGCAACGACTTGAGCTTCTCGTAGGGGGTCATGATGTCGGCGTCGCGGTAGCGCTTGCGCACGCGGCCCTTGCGGTCGACTTCTTCGGTGGGGAAGAAGCAGGGGCGGTGGAAGTTGAGATAGGGCGAGAGGACCTGCTGGGTGAAGGCGTTGACCTGCGCGGCACAGCGGCTGGGGATGTGGCCGTGACCGAGCTGCTTGCGGATGACCGAGCCGTTCTTGCTCTCGACCAGGGCGTTGTCGGTGCTGCGACGGGCGCGGGACTTGGTGAATGCGTCGATGTGCAGCCCCTGGAGCAGCGCCGCGACCTCGCGGTTGATGAACTCCGAGCCGTTGTCGGCGTGGAAGCCGTGGAGCGTGAAGGGGAACGCCCGCAGCAGAGCGTCGAGGACCGGGGCCAGGCAGGCGGCGTGGATATGCTCGACCGAGCCGATGCACTGGAACTGGGTGACCTCATCCACCAGGTTCACGTGGTAGAGGCCCTTGATGCCGTCCAGGTCGCCTTGATGGACGGTATCGACCCGCACCCAGCCAGGTTGTCCGAACGGCTGCGGGCGGCGGCGTTCCCCGATCGCGACCTGCACCGGGCGCGTCGGCAGCGGCGGCGTTCCGCGGCGCCGTTGATAGCTTGTCGTGTGCCGCAGGTTGTACAGATGGCCGTTGGAGATGCCGGCCAGGCGTTCGAAGCGGCGGTCGCCGAACAGATGGAAAGCGCGGGCGCAGAGCTTGCGCGTGGCCGGACCGGACAGCGTGCCGTGGAGCACGTCGAGCTCGGCCAGCAGCCCGATGTCGGCGTTGGAGTAGCGGCGCGGGAACGGTCGGCGCGGGGTGTCGCGGCGGTCGGCGATCTCTCCCGTGGTCCGGTGTTGCTGCAACAGGCGTGTGATTTGGGCCCGTGACAAGCCGGCCACCTTGGCCAGGAAGCGGCGCAGCAGGCCCTTGTCGGCCTTCCCCCGCAGGGCGTAGTCGAACCGTCGCACGGTTTTCGCCACGAACGCGTAGGAGTCGGCGCGGGTTTGTGGTTGCAGGTCGACCTGCTCGCTTCCGGCGAGGAATTCCCGAACCTGATCCAGGGTCTGCAGACGGTGCGTGTCGAGTCTCACGATCATCCTCCGATGATCCTCGACCCGGCCCCCGTTCAGGCTCATGTGTCGTTGGAAACAACTCCTCGTTCAGGCTCATATGTCATTGGAAGAGACTTGCGGCGGTTCGTGGGGACCGTCGGTGATATACTGCGAGCCCGAACCACGTACGAACGGCTTCCGGATCGCGGACCACGAGGCTGACGACCATGTTCATGCCGAGGCTGTTGGGCGCCGTGGGACTCGTTGGGATCGTGACGGTTGCGGGGGCGGCGGCTCAGTCTCCGGAGCCCCTCTCGCGGGAGATCTTCGACCGCTACTGCATCACCTGCCACAACGAACGGCTGCAAACCGGCGGCCTCATGCTCGATCGGCTCGATATCGGGGACGTGCCCGGCAGCGCCGATATCCTTGAGAAGGTCGTGCGCAAGCTGCGGGCCGGGCAGATGCCGCCCGAGGGTCGGCCGCGACCGGCGCCGGCCGCCATCGATGCCTTCGCGACCTCGCTCGAGACGGCTCTCGACCGCGTGGCCGCTGCGGATCCCAACCCGGGGCGGGTCGTCTCGCGCCGGCTGAACCGCGTCGAGTACGTCAACGCCATCGAGGATCTCCTGGGACTGGAGATCGACGGCGAGGCGCTGTTGCCGAGCGACATGGCCGGCTTCGGCTTCGACAACAACGCCGAGGTGCTGTCGATCACCCCAACGCTGATGGCTCGCTACATCGCGGCCGCGACCAAGATCAGCCGCGCTGCCGTCGGCAGCCCGGACAACCGGCCGGTCATGCAGGTCTATCGCACGGGCTTCGAGCGTCGCGACGTCCGGCTCGGCGAGCAGATGCCGTTCGCCAGCCGCGGTGGCCTGGCCGTGAGGCATCACTTTCCGCTCGACGGCGAGTACGTCTTCACGATCCGGATGAAGCGGAACGGGACCAGCCAGGCCATCGAAGGGATTGGGGAGCGCGCGCACCAGATCGAGGTGCGGGTGGACCGCGCGCTCGTCGAGCGGTACGAGGTCGGCGGCAAGTACCCCGGTCCCGATCCCGGCTCGTTGATCGCACCGCGGGAGGACGACGTCGCGGGGCAGCGGCTCCACGAGTACCGGATGACGGCCGACGACGGGATGAGCTTCCGCCGGCCGCTCGCGGCCGGCACGCGGCTCGTGTCCGTTGCGTTCGTCGACGCCGCCCCGAGCCCGGCCACCGCCACCGATCTGCCGGCCATCGGGATGCTCTACATCGCCGGTCCGTTCGACGGCGCCGTCCCCGCGGAGACGGTCAGCCGCGGGAAGATCTTCGTCTGTCGGCCAGGCGATTCGACGCCGGCCGCCGAGGAGGCCTGCGCGCGGGAGATCCTCGGGTCGCTGGCCCGGCGCGCGTATCGCCGGCCGGTCGCCGGGGCGGAGGTCGAGTCGCTGCTCCAGGCGTACCGCGAGGGCCGCACGGAGCGCGACTTCGAGGCCGGCATCGAGCGCGGGCTGGAGACGCTGCTGGCCATGCCGCAGTTCCTGCTGCGGGTCGAGGCTCGGCCGGTCGACGCGCAGCCGGGCCAGGTACATCCACTGAGCGATCTGGAGCTGGCGTCCCGCCTCTCGTTCTTCCTCTGGCGGAGCCTGCCTGACGACGAGCTGATCGATCTGGGGGCGAGCGGCCGCCTGGGCGATCCGGCCGTGCTGTCGGCCCAGGTGCGGCGGATGCTGGCCGACCGCCGCGCCGCCCGGTTCATGAACGACTTCGTCGGCCAGTGGTTGCAGATGCGCGACATCCGGTCGCACGATCCCGACGGCCGGCTGTTCCCGGCGTTCGACGACACGTTGCGCGCGGCGATGGTTCGCGAGACGGAGCTCTTTTTCGAGAGCCAGGTGCGCGGCGACCGTCCGATCCGCGAGCTGCTCGAGGCCGACTACACGTTTCTGAACGAGCCGTTGGCCCGGCACTACGGCGTCGAGGACGTCTACGGGAGCCATTTCCGGCGCGTGCTCTGGAACGACGACCGGCGGCACGGCCTGCTCGGGCACGCGAGCCTGCTGACGGTGACGTCGTATGCCAACCGGACGTCGGTGGTCCTGCGCGGCAAGTGGGTGCTCGAGGCGCTGCTCGGCGCGCCTCCGCCGCCGGCGCCGGCCAACGTTCCGCCGCTCGCCGAGAGCAGCGCGGCCCGGCCGACGTCGCTGCGCGAGCGGATGGAGGCGCACCGGCAGAATCCGGTCTGCGCCACCTGTCATCGCCGGATGGATCCGCTCGGCTTCGCCCTCGAGAACTTCGACGCGATCGGGCGCTGGCGAGACAGCGACGATGGGGCCGACATCGACGCCATGATCGAGCTGTCCGGCGCGACCGTCGACAGCCCGCGCGCGTTTCGGCAGGCGCTGCTGCGTGAGGGGGACGGCGAGTTCGTCAGAACGGTCACCGAGAAGCTGCTGACGTACGCACTCGGACGCGGGGTCATGTACTACGACGCCCCGACGATTCGGCGGATTGTGCGCGGTCTTCACGGAGAGGACTACCGCTGGTCGGCGCTCGTGCAGCAGGTCGTGGCGAGCGATCCGTTCCGGATGCAACGCATTCCCGACGCCGGAGCCTTGGCGTCGGCCGTGGCGGTCGGACAGCAATAGAGCGGCGGTGGAGGAGCGCGAGGCGCTCGGCAAGGCATCGTCACGGAGCTCGCATCAAGAGGAGAGAAGGCATGTTCATCAGCAAGATGCATCTGCCACGCCGGACGGTGCTGCGCGGAATCGGCGCGACGGTGGCGCTGCCGCTGCTCGACTGCATGGTTCCGGCGCTGACCGCGATCAGCAGGACTGCCGCGACGCCGGTGCGGCGGTTCGGCATCTTCTACGTGCCCAACGGGATGTCGATGCCTTACTGGTCGCCAAAGGCCGACGGGCCGCTCGAAGCGGACAATCTGCCGCCGACCCTGCAATCGGCGAAAAGTTTCGCGGACCGGATCCTGATGTGCGGCGGCCTGAACGACGAGGCGGCGAACCTGGTCAAGGGGGGCGGCGCGCACGCGCGCGCGGCCGGCACTTTCCTGACCTGCGTACCGTTCAGGCACACGAACGGCGCCGACGTCTACGCCGAGACCACGATGGACCAGATCGCGGCTCGGGAGCTGTCGAAGGAGACGCAGATCACCTCGCTGGAGCTGGGGATCGAGCCGAACTCGATGCTGGGAACTTGTGGCGGAGCGTCCTGCGCGTACACCAACACGATTTCCTGGCGCACGCCCACGACGCCGCTGCCGACCGAGAACGATCCGCGCGCCGTGTTCGAGCTGCTGTTCGGCACGACCGGCAGCACCGATCCGGAAGCGAGGCTCGCCCGCATGCGGCGGGACCGCAGCATTCTGGACAGCGTCAACGAGGCGCTGAGCGATCTGGAGCTGGTGATCGGCGCCAGCGACCGGGGCAAGCTCGACGAGTACCTCGACGCGCTGCGCGACATCGAGCGGCGCATCCAGATGGCCGAGCAGCAGAGCGCGCGGGAGTTGCCGGTGGTCGATCAGCCGGTCGGCGTGCCGAGCGACTACGCCGAGCACGCGAGGCTGATGATGGACCTGCTGGCCCTCGCCTGGCAGACCGACCTGACCCGCATCAGCACCTTCATGTTGGCGCGCGAGATCAGCGGCCGGGCGTATCCGGAGGTCGGCGTGTCCGATTCGCACCACCCGCTCTCGCATCACCAGGACGAGCCGGCGAAGCTGGAGCGGCTGCACCGCATCAACGAGCACCACTTCCGGCAGTTCGCCTATCTGGTCGAGAAGCTCGCCGCGCTGCCCGAGGGCGACGGCACGATGCTCGACCACACGCTGATGCTCTACGGGACCGGTATCAGCGACAGCAACACGCACTTCTACGACGATCTGCCGATCGCGCTCGTAGGCGGGACGAAGGCCGGTATCAAGGGCGGGCGCTACGTGCGGTACCCGGAGGGCACGCCGCTGGCGAACCTGTGGGTCACGGTCCTGGAGAAGCTGGGAATGCCGGTCGAGGCTTTCGGCGACAGCACGGGCCCGCTCGGTCGGCTCACCGATGTCTAGAAGACGCCGGTGCGCTCCCGAGTCGGCTCGCGTGGGGTACGGCGTCCGGGTCGGCCCCGGGATCCTCATTGCGTTGCTCGTGTCGGCGCCGTCCATGGTCACGCTCGCATCCGCGGACGAGCGGGGAGGACGTGAACAGGCGGCCACGGTCGCGCCCGCGCAGCAGCGTGGAGAACGCGAGCCGGCACCGTTGACCGGCGATCCCGCGATGGACGCCTGGGTCCGCACGACGTTCGGCCAGCCGGTCGATCCGGAGACCCTCGACGACCCGATCTGGGGCACGCGGACGCTGCTGGCTCTCACCGAGGCGCAGCGCGAGGGGGCCCGGCTGTTCATGCAGCGCTGCAACGTCTGCCACGGAGCCGCCATGAACTCGATGGACGCCTATGGTCCGTTCCTGACGCGCCAGCGTGTGAACGGGCGGGAGGACGCGGTCCGTCGCGTCATTGAGGACGGGACCGAGCGGATGCCGGCGTTCAAGTACGGCCTGACCCGGGCACAGATCGATCTGATCGTCGACTACCTCGGTACGGTGGAGCGGTACGAGCCGGCCTACTGACCGAGTGATCCGCGGCCGTCTCGCGGGAGGAAGCATGCGCAACCCCACCATCCGGCGGACCCACGCCGTCATTCCGGCCATGGTGCTCGCGGCCGGCCTCGCGGCCGGGCCGGGCGCCCACGGAGCCCAGGCGCAGTCCGCGGGCGAGCTCCTGCAGCGCGCGGACGTCCTGCTGGCAGGGAGCATCACCGACGCCGCGGGCGAGCCCGATGGAAGGCGTGGTCGTCTCGGTGCGGGCCAACGGGTCCAACCTGACGACGAGCGTCTACACCGACGGGGATGGCGAATACGTGTTCCCCCGTACGGCGCCGGGGTCTTACCAGCTCTGGGCCCAGGCGGTGAGCTACGAGGCGGGCCGCGCCGATCCGGAGCTGCGGGGCGCGATGCAGCGGCAGGACTTCGTGCTGGAGTCCCTGGAGAACTTCGAGGCGCAGCTTCCCGGCGATCGGTGGGTCGCGGCGTTGCCCGAAGACACGCCCGAGGACCGGCGGATGAAGACCGTCTTCCGCGTGTCGTGCGGCGGCTGCCACAGCCAGAACACGGCGCTGCTGACCCGCTTCGACGAGCAGGGCTGGCTGAACATCATCACCGTGATGAGTCGGATCGCCACGGCGGGCTGGGTCGCCAGCCCGATGGCGCCCGGCCCGGCCCGGGAGGACCGTCCTCCCAGTCCGCTCATGGACTACTACAAGGAGTGGTTGGCCCGCTACCTGGCGAAGGTCCGCGGACCGGGCCCGTCGCCGATGAACTTCGTGCCGCGCCCGCGTCCCACCGGTGACGCGGTGCTGGCCGTCATTCGCGAGTACGACACGCCCGGCCAGGGCTACGGGCTGCCGATGTGGGAGGACGGCACCAACTGGATCGAGGGCGCCCCGTCGAAGACCAGCCGCAAGAACCACCACGCGATGGACGGCACGCTCGACTTCGACGGCAACCTCTACTTCTCGGACGACCTCAACACGAACCCCTACCGCAGCGTCGGGAAGATCGACGCGGCGACCGGACTGGTCACCAACGTCCACGTCCCGCGCCGGCGGACGCCGGAGATGGCGTCGGCCGTCCACGACCTGATCGCGGATCAGGAGGGGACGCTGTGGTTCGGGGCCGACGGCCGCCTGATCGCGCTCGATCCCGACACGCTGGAGTGGGAGGCGGTGACGACGCCCGACGGCGAGCTCGTGCGGGCCGGCGGGTTCCACGACAAGGACGGCCTGGGCGGCGTCTGGGGCGCCGTCCGGGGCGGCGCCATCCGCTACGACCCGGGGACACGCACCGCGACCGAGTATCGGAACCCCATCCAGAAGGACAAACGCGCCTCCGCGGGTACCTACGGCATGGCGGGGGACCGGGACGGCAACGGCTGGCTCTCGCAGTACGGCTTCGACGTGATGGTCAAGCACGAGTACGCTACCGGCGAGTCGTACAGCATCCAGTTGCCGCAGTCGCCGTACGCGCCGCCGGACGATCTGTTCGTCGGCGACGACCGGCGGATCTTTGACATGATGGGGGGCAGCCTGTTCCACGGCCGTGGCCACCCCTGGATGCACACCATTCGCAAGCCGGGCGGCGGAGAGCCGAGCAACGCGGCGTGGGGTCCGGGCTGGACGAGCGACCACCTGGTCAAGATCGACATCGAGACGCACGACGTGACGCTCTACCCGTTCCCCTACCGGGACGGCGGCTGCTACCAGGCCGTAGTCGACCTCGACGGGATCGTCTGGACGGTCTTCACCAACGCCGACGCGGTGGGGCGGTTCGATCCCGAGTCCGAGGAGTGGACGTGGTACGACCTGCCGACGGTCGGCACCGAGTCGCACGGGCTCCAGGTAGTGACCGTCTACGGGCGTACGCAGGTCGGCGTCCCGTACTGGGGCTCGAGCAAGATGGCGAAGCTCGAGTTCCTTACGGCGGACGAGCGGGAGGCGCTGAAGGTCGCGGCCGCGCCGCCGGCGGCGGGCGGCGTCGAGGCCGAGACGGTTCGATACGCGTCCGGATCCGCGGAGATCGCGGGTTACCTCGCACGCCCGGCCGGGGACGGCGGTCGGCGCCCGGCTGTCGTGCTCGTGCACGACGACCAGGGGCTGACGGATGCGGTCAGGAATGCGGTGCGTTTTTTGGCCGCCGAGGGGTTCGTCGTGCTGGCGCCCGATCTGGTGTCTCGTCTGCCGGACGGGCCGGCTCCGGCCCCCGGAGGGAGACCGGCGGCACGGGTGGCCCGGCTGCCGCTCGAAGCGACGGTGCAGGACGTGACGGCGGCGTTCGAGTTCCTGGCCGGTGATCCCGAGGTGGATGCGGAGCGGATTTCCGCGGTCGGATTCGGCTGGGGTGGCTGGCGGACCTGGAAGCTGGCCGAGCGAACCCCGGCGCTGCACCGCGCGGTGGTCTTCTACGGGACCACGTCGGACGACCGGCGGCTGGACAGGATTCGGACGCCCGTGCTCGGACACTACGCGGAGTACGACTTCCAGACCACCGCGCAGGCGCTGGCGACGAAGCGGCGGCTGGGGGAGCGGTTCGCGTATCACGTGTATCCCGACATGGACCGCGGGTTCGCGGGCGGAGGGAGCGGCGCCATCGACTACGTGGCGCTGGTGCGGGGGCGTGACGGCGCGGCGGTGGAGTCGACGGACGAAGGTGGGCCAGCCGCGGTCGCCGACGCCGTTCGGTTGGCGTGGGAGCGGACGCTCTCGTTTCTCAGGTGAGAGCAAGGTCACTCGGCGAAGGATTCGAGGAGTGGAATCGATGTCGGAATTGCAGCGGCACCAAGTGGATCGGCGGACGCTTCTGAAGCTGATGGGCGCGGCCGGCGCATCGGCGACGGTGGGCGGAATCGGGTCCGGGCCGGCGATGGTCCACGCGGCGGGTGGCGCCGGGCAAGCGTCTTCACCCGCGGACATCGATCCGTTCGCGGTGCGCGTCGGCGACGCCGATCTGGAAGACCTGAGTCGCCGCCTGCAATCGCCGCGCTGGCCGCCGGATTCGCCCGGGGAGTCCTGGTCGTACGGCACGGACCGCGCGTACCTGGAGGAGTTGATCGCCTACTGGCGCGACGAGTACGACTGGCGCGCGCACGAGGCGGCGCTCAACGCGTTCGACCACTACACGACCACGATCGAGGGCCAACTCGTTCATTTCGTCCACCAGCGCGGACGCGGACCGGCTCCGATGGCGCTCGTCATGTCGCACGGCTGGCCCGGAACCGTCTGGGAGATGCTGCCGTCGGTGATGGCGCTGAGCGACCCGGCGTCCCACGGCGGCGACCCCGCCGACGCCTTCGACGTGGTGGTGCCGTCGATTCCGGGCTTCGGGTTCTCCGGCGAGCCGGCCGAGGGGACCGACGTCGTGCGCACCGCCGAGCTCTGGGTCGGCTTGATGGACAAGCTGGGCTACGAGCGCTTCGGCGCCTACGGCAGCGACTGGGGCGCCGGGATCACCCGGGTGCTCGGGGCGAGCTACCCGGATCGTCTGGTCGGGATTCACACCCCCGGCGCGCCGCCACGCCTCCCGCGGGAGCCGGAGACCGACGAGGAGCGGGACTATCTCGCCCGCGCCAACCTCTGGTCCGTCGACGAGACCGGCTACCAGCGTATCCAGGGGACCAAGCCGCAGACCCTCGCGTTCGGGCTGACCGACTCGCCGATCGGCCTTGCGGCGTGGATCACCGAAAAGCTGCGCTCCTGGAGCGACTGCGACGGCGACGTGGAGTCGCGGTTCAGCAAGGACCAGATCCTCACCCTGGTGTCGATCTACTGGCATACTCGCACCATCGGGACCAGCGTGCGCTACTACCACGCGAACGGACTGGGGAGCTCGCGCCGGCGGCGCGGGGCAGCGGGGCCGGTGCAGGTCCCGCAGGGGTTTGCGGAGTTCGTGGGCATCCCGTTGCGCGCGCATCCGCCGCGGTCCTTCCTCAGCGAGCCGGCGGACAACGTCACTCACTGGACGGTCTACGACACCGGCGGGCATTTCCCCGCCATCGAGGAACCGGAGCTGCTCGTGCAGGATCTACGAACCTTCTTCCGACCGCTGCGTTCGGAGTAGGCTCGCCGCGCCGGGACGAGTCATGAGGAGTTTGAGATGCATTCAGCAGACCGTTTCGCACCGTTGGTCGCATCGGTTGCCATAGTCGTCTTCGGGTTCGCCGCTGTCGCCGCCGCCCAGAGCGGCGGCGAGTTCAGATCCGACGATTACACCCACGTCGAGGGCTGGGCCAAGCTCCCGTCGCACATCGAGTGGGGCAACGTGATCTCGGTCGACCCCGATCCGGACGGCGAGCATGTGTGGGCGTTCCATCGGGCGGAGCCGCCGATTCTCAAGTTCGACCCCGACGGCAATTTGATCAAGACGTTCGGCGACGGCATGTTCGTCCGGCCGCACGGGTTCCACATGTCGCACGATGGGTACATCTGGGCGACCGACCAGAGCGGCCGCGACGGGCAGGGACATCAGGTCTTCAAGTTCAATCGCGACGGTGAGCTGCTCATGACGCTGGGCACGGCGGGGGTGGGCGCTGAGGGGCCCGACACCTTCAACGGGCCGACCGACGTGGCGGTGGCCGACAACGGGGACGTCTTCATCACCGACGGCCACTTCAACAATCGCGTGGTCAAGTACTCCGCGGAGGGCACGTTCATCAAGGCGTGGGGCCGGAAAGGGACGGCGCCGGGCGAGTTCGACCTGCCGCACTCGATCGCGATCGACTCCCAGGGCCGCGTCTTCGTCGGCGACCGGTCGAACGCCCGGATCCAGATCTTCGACCAGGACGGGAACTTCCTCGAGTCGTGGGATCAGTTCGGCATGGTCAGCGGGATCTACATCACCGACGACGACGTCGTCTACGTCGCCGACTACCAGAAGCACGAGGCGCTCCTGGTCGGTAGCGCCAGGGACGGCTCGATCACCTCACGCATCGAGCCGGTCATCGCGGAAGGGATCATGGCCGACAAGCACGGCAACGTCTTCGCCGGCGAAGTGAGGGGCAACATGCTGCGCAAGTTCACCAGGAAGTGACAGGCCGCGGCGGCTGCGGGACTGCCGCAGGAAGATATAGAATTACGGCGAATCGGGATGATCGCCCGCGGGAACCGGGTGCAGGAGAAGATCGCATGCTGAATCCTCGGCGAATCGGCATCGTCGGCGTGATCATGGCCGGCGTGTTGGGCGCCGGGAGCTTGGCCGCTCCCGTCGAGGCGCAGGAGCCCGCCGCCGTGGCGGTTGCGGCAGAAGCGCCCCACCACACCCTGGTCAACCGCTACTGCCTGTCGTGCCACAACGACAGGACCCGGACGGCCGGGCTCGCGCTCCAGACCATCAACGCGCAGGCGCTCGGCGACAACCGGGAGGCGTGGGAAAAGGTCGCCCGCAAGCTGCGGGCCAGACAGATGCCCCCGGCAGGTGGCCGCCGGCCCGACGAGGCCGCCTACAAGGCCGCGCTCACCTCTCTGGAGAGCGCGCTGGACGGCGTGGCCGCGGCGCATCCGAATCCGGGCCGCACAGACACGTTCCGGCGCCTGAACCGCACCGAGTACCACAACGCGGTGCGCGACCTGCTGGCGCTGGAGGTCGACGTCGCCGACCTGCTGCCGGGCGACTCGTCGAGCTACGGCTTCGACAACATCACGGTGGGCGACCTCTCGCCGACGCTGCTTGAGCGGTACGTCTCTGCGGCCGAGAAGATCAGCCAGCTTGCGATCGGCCGGGCCCGCCGGGCGCCGGGCGGCGCCACGGTGCGGATCCGTCCGGACCTGACGCAGGAGAAACACATCGCGGGGTTGCCAGTCGGCACGCGGGGCGGCATCATCGTCGAGCACCCGTTCCCCGTCGACGGCCACTACGAAGTGTCTGTGCGCCTGGCGCGCGATCGCAACGAGCATGTCGAGGGCCTGAGCGGGCCCCATGAGTTGGAGCTGCTGCTGGACGGCGAGCGGGTGGAAATGTTCACGGTGGAGCCGCCGGTCTACCGCGAAGACCAGGCGCTGATCTACCAGCCGTCCCACGACAACGTGGACGCGCATGTGAAGCTCCGCATGCCGGTGACCGCCGGCCCGCACACGCTCGGCGTGACCTTCCCGAAGCGTCCGTCGCTGCTCGTCGAGACGGCGCGGCAGCCCTACGAGGCCCATTTCAACTACTACCGGCATCCGCGCATCCAGCCCGCCGTCTACGAGGTGTCGATTACGGGTCCGTACGACGCGGCCGGGCCGGGCAGGACGCCGAGCCGGGAGCAGGTTTTCATCTGCCGGCCGGCTGCTCCGGACGAGGATGACGCCTGTGCGACGCGGATCCTGCAGAAACTGATGCGCCGGGCGTACCGCCGGCCGGTGACCGAGGCGGACCTGCAGGGGCCGTTCGAGCTCTACCGCGCGACGCGTGCCGCCGACGGGTTCGAGGCGGGGGTGGAGATGGCGCTGGCCGCGGTGCTGGTGAGCCCCGAGTTCCTGTTCCGCATCGAGCAGGATCCGAACGGCGTCGCGGCGGGCGAGACCTATCGCCTAGACGACCTGGGGTTGGCGTCGCGGCTGTCGTTCTTCCTCTGGAGCAGCATCCCCGACGACGAGTTGCTCGACCTGGCCGAGCGACGCATGCTCGGGGATCCGCAGGTTCTGGCGCGGCAGGTGCGGCGGATGCTGGCCGATCCGCGCTCGCGCAACCTCGTGACCAACTTCGCCGGGCAGTGGCTGCACCTGCGGAACCTCGAGTCGATCGCGCCGGACATGCGCATCTTCCCGGACTTCGACGACAACCTCCGGCAGGCCTTCCGGCGGGAGACGGAGATGCTCGTCGACAGCGTCATGCGCGAGGACCGCAGCGTGCTCGACCTGCTGCGCGCCGACTACACGTTCGTCAACGAGCGTCTGGCGAAGCACTACGGCATCCCGCACGTTTACGGCAGCCGGTTCCGCCGCGTCGAGTTCGACGGCGACGAGGATCACGCCCCGCGGGGCGGACTGCTGCGCCACGGGAGCATCCTGCTGGTTACTTCCTACGCCACCCGCACGTCGCCCGTGATCCGCGGCAAGTGGATCCTCGACAACGTGCTCGGCGTGCCCCCGCCCCCGCCTCCGGCCAACGTGCCGGAGCTGGAGGAGACGGGGACCGGCGCACGGGCGCTGTCGATGCGCGAGCGGCTCGCCGGGCACCGCGCCAACCCCGCGTGCGCGAGCTGTCACCGCCTGATGGACCCGGTCGGGTTCGCGTTCGAGAACTACGACGCGGTCGGGCGCTGGCGGATCGCCGACGGCGGCGCGCCGATCGACGCGTCCGGGACGCTGTTCGACGGCTCGAGCTTCGATGGCGTGGGCGAGTTGCAGGACGCGCTGCTGGCCCGGCCGGAGCTGTTCGTCACCACCCTTGCCGAGAAGCTGCTGACGTTCGCCACGGGGAGAGGGGTCGAGTACTACGACGCGCCCGCCATCCGCCGGATCGTGCGCGAAGCGGAGGCGGACGGCTTCCGGTTCTCGTCGCTCGTCCTGGAAATCGTCAACAGCACGCCGTTCCAGATGAGGAAAGCATCATGATCATCTCGAAGAAGGCCTTGCCGCGGCGGACGTTCCTGCGGGGCATGGGCGCGACCGTCGCGCTCCCGCTCCTCGATGCGATGGTGCCGTCGATGACGGCCCTGGCCAAGACGGCCGCCGCCCCGGTGCGGCGGCTCGGCTTCGTCTACATCCCGATGGGCTCGGATATCGCGAGCTGGACCCCGCCGGACGAGGGCGGCGCGCTGACGCAGCTCTCGCCGAGCCTCAGCCCATTGGCCGCGGTGCAGGATCAGCTCACCGTTCTGACCAACCTGGAGCTGCGGAACGCCTATCCGGGCACGCACGCCACCTCGAACGCCGCGTTTCTGAGCGCGGCGACCGCGAAGTGGACCGAGAGCAGCGACTACCATCTGGGCACGACGGTCGACCAGATCGCGGCGCAGCAGATCGGGCAGGAGACGCGGCTGCCGTCGCTTGAGCTGGCGATGGACCTGATGGACATGGTGGGGCAGTGCGACAACGGCTACGCCTGCGTCTACCAGAACAACCTGTCGTGGTCGTCGCCGACCACGCCGCTGCCGTCCGAGGCGCACCCGCGGGTCGTCTTCGAGCGGCTGTTCGGGGAAGGGGGCAGCGCGGAGGAACGACGCGCCGCGCTGGGCCGCCGGGCCAGCCTGCTCGACTGGGTTCGCGACGACATCGCGCGCCTGCAGGGGCAGCTCGGCCCCGCCGACCGCACCAAAGTGAGCGAGTACCTCGATACGGTGCGCGAGGTGGAGCGCCGCATCCAGCGCGCCGAGTCGGAGACGATGGACAACCCGCTGCCGGACCTCGACCGCCCGGTCGGCGTCCCGGCCGCCTACGCCGATCACGCGAAGCTGATGTTCGACCTGCAGCTCCTGGCGCTGCAGGGCGACGTGACGCGCGTCGTCACGTTCCAGCTCGCCCGCGAGACGAGCAACCGGACCTACACCGAGATCGGCGTGTCGGACCCGCACCACCCGACGTCGCACCACGGGAACGATCCGGCCAAGCTCGCGATGCTCGCGAAGATCAACCAGTATCACATCTCCCTGTTCGGGTACTTCCTGGAGAAGCTGGCCGAGTTGCCCGACGGCGACGGCTCGCTGCTTGACCACTCGCTCTACCTTTACGGCAGCGGGATGGGCAACTCGAACGTGCACGACCACACGAACCTGCCGATCGTCGTCGCCGGCGGCGGGGCGGGACGGTCGAAGGGCGGGCGGCACCTGCAGTACGCGGAGCCGGAGCCGATGGCGAACCTGCACCTGGCGCTGCTCGATGCGGTGGGCGTGCGTCTGGACAAGTTCGCGGACAGCACGCGGCGGATCGAGACGCTGCTCGATCCGCTCTCGCTGGCCGGCTGAGGGGGTGCCGGGAGTCTGCGCCGCAGAAACGGCGCAGACGACGCTCACTTGGGAGCGGGGGGCACGGCGGAACATCGACAGGAGCTGGGGAGAAGCAAAGTGATGCGCCGCACACGCTGTATGGGGGCTTGGCTCGCCGTTGCTCTGCTCGTCGCGGTGCCGCTGGTCGCGGCAGCGCCGCGCGGCGCTGCGGCCGCGGACGCACCGCTGGCCGATGCGGTGCAGCGGATGGATCGCACGGCCGTCGGTGACCTGCTGCAGGCGTCGATCGACGTGAACGCGCGGCAGGTGGACGGCATGACGGCTCTCCACTGGGCCGCGTACCACGACGACACGGATCTGGTGGGACGGCTCGTGGGGGCCGGCGCCGACGTGCATGCGGCGAACCGGTACGGTGTGACGCCGCTCTCGCTGGCGGCCGAGAACGCCAACGTCGCGATGGTCGAGCGGCTGCTCGAAGCCGGCGCCGATCCCAACACCACGCTGCCCGGCGGCGAGACCGTGCTGATGACGGCGGCGCGCACCGGTCGGGTCGGCGCGCTTCGCGCCCTTCTGGCAGCCGGCGCCGACATCGAGGCCGGGGAGCCCGCGCGCGGGCAGAACGCCCTGATGTGGGCGGTGGCCGAGGGTCACGTCGACGTGGTGGAGACGCTCGTCGAGATCGGGGCGGACTTCCGCGCGCCGCTCGATTCCGGGTTCACCCCGTTCCTGTTCGCCGTTCGCGAGGGGCACCTGGGCGTCGTGCGGACCCTGCTCGCCGCGGGCGTCGACGTCAACCGCACGGTCGACGAGGTGATCCGCCGGGAGCGGGAGTACCGCACGGGCCGGCCGCTCCACGTCGGCGCCACGCCGCTGATGGTGGCGGTCACCAACGCCCACTGGGACGTCGCGGCGGCGCTGCTCGACGCCGGCGCCGACCCGAACGCCGCCGGTTCCGGCTACACCGCGCTGCATTTGATTCCACGGGTTCGCAAGCCGGGGGTCGGGGACAACGATCCGGCCCCGTACGGCTCCGGTCGGACGTCGAGCCTCGATCTCGTTCGCAAGCTGGCCGAGCACGGGGCGGATCTGGACGCGCGGATGACGGCGCGGCGCAACTTGAACGCCACCCGGCACCACGAGGTCGGATCGACGCCGTTCATGCTGGCGGCGCTCGTCGCCGACATCGAGCTGATGCGGACCCTGACCGAGCTCGGGGCCGACCCGCTGGCGAAGAACGACGAGTTCAGCACGCCGCTGATGGCCGCCGCGGGGCTCGGCACCCGCTCGCCGGGCGAGGACGCCGGCACCGAGGAAGAGGTGCTCGAGGCGATCAAGCTGGTCCTGGAGCTCGGGGACGACGTCAACGCCGTCGACGACAACGGCGAGACGGCGATGCACGGCGCCGCGTACAAGAACCTCCCGCAGGTGGTCGAGTTCCTGGCCGCCAACGGCGCGAGCATCGACGTCTGGAACGAGGAGAACCGCTACGGCTGGACGCCGCTCACCATCGCCCGCGGCTACCGCTTCGGCAACTTCAAGCCGTCGCCGGTGACGGTCGCCGCACTCGAACGGGTGATGGACGACGCCGGCGTCGCGCCGTCGAGCGAGGAGGACGCGAAGGGCGTCGACATCTACGCGCCGCCGCCCCCGGCGCCGTCGCCGCCTTCTGCCGGTGCGCCGCCGCGGTGAGCAGCAGGTTTCATCTACTCCATTCGACGAAGCCAATCTGGGGTCGGTGAACGCTCCCGGCGGGAACTCCATACCGTATCTCGGGAACTCGCAGATCGCCTGCACGCCGGTCGGTCCGATTCGAATGCGCCAGGTTTGGCGGTCGAGGGGGCGTGATCGGGAGAACGCCCCGCAGACGAGGACAGCCAGATTGGCGCGGTTGTGCGGATCGCGTACGGACTCGTATCGTATGAGCGCGAGTCGCGCGCCCCTTGCCGCGTCCGCCAACTCCTGGCAGGGCTCGTAGTCGACCGGGTCGATCCAGGTTGCACGGTACCCCACGAACGGTTGGACCGTCAGATCGACCGACCGATCGGTGGCCAGCGCGACCGTGAGCGCGGTGTATTCGACCGCCTCCCGCGGCCACGGCGTCCGGGGTGATTCCGCGAAGAAGAGGAGGCGGTAGAAGGCGATTTCCGCGACGGCGGTCTCGCATTGCTCGGACGCGTAGAAGACCCCGCGGGTGCGTCCCGCGCGTCGAAACCGGGAGCCTCTCGGAAGTGAGGCGCCGTAACGGAACGGCGCGGCGAGCAGGTAGTCGAGATGCCGGCAGTCTGCGGGGACGACCGGCTTGGTCGTCTCGATGAGACCTTCGAGGCTGCGCTGTTCCTCCAGCGTGTCGACCAGCTTCAGCGTCGACACCTGATGCTGGGCCTCGACGAAGCGCCAGCCGCTGCCTGCGTACCGCCCTGCTTCAGACGCGAGCGCGTCGGGCGTCCAGATAGGCGATGACATCCAGCAGCCCCGCAATGGTCCGGATCCTTTCGACGGGACGGCCGCCAAGCGCCGTGTTGGCGTTGTTCAGCCAGGCCCGCCCGACCTGCGGGTCACCGCCGACGATGGCGTCGAGCGATCGGAACAACCGCACGAAGAGGATCGCGAGCTCGAACGGCTTGGTCCCCGGGTCGAGCGAGAACTCGTTCTTCTTCATGCGGGACAGGGTCGCTTCGCTCAAGCCGACCACGGGGGCCAGCGCCCTGGCCGTGACGCCGAGCTGCTCGGCAGCGCGAAGGAGAGCTTTCGTCACGACGGTGCCCTGGTCCCGCGCGACCGTGTGGCGAGCGTGATCGAGAGGAGATGCAGTCATCGTGAGAAATTATCACATGACATAATCTCTCACGAAATGCTCTTCGCACGTGCCGCCCCAGGCAACGATCCTGGGGCCGCCGAGGGCGAGGCGGCCGCCGGGGGAAGATAGCAGAGGTCCTGCAGAAGTGACGGGCGACTACGCATTCGAACTGTTTCCGGAACTCGCGAGCAGCAGCGTTCCGTCCGTTCAGGAAGGCGTGCTTCCGTCGCAGGACATCGAGAAGCTCATCCGCGCAGGGCGGATCCACGCGGTCGAGCCCGTCGAACCGTCGCAGATTCAGCCTGCCAGCCTCGACCTGCGGCTTGGATCCGTTGCCTACCGGCTGCAAGCGAGCTTCCTGCCCGGTCGGGAGTCGACGGTGCGGCGCAAGCTGGACGGCCTGGCCATGGCCGAGCTCGACCTGACGCGTCCGACCGTGCTCGAGAAGGGGTGCGTATACCTGGCGCCGCTGTTGGAGGAGTTGCGGCTTCCCGACGAGATCGAGGCCAGGGCGAACCCCAAGAGCACCACCGGTCGGCTGGACGTGTTCACGCGTCTGATAACCGACTACGGTCCGGAATTCGAGCATGTGCCGAAGGGCTACGTGGGACCGCTCTACGCGGAGATCGTGCCCCGGACGTTCTCCGTGATCGTGCACCCGGGATCGAGTCTCTCCCAGCTTCGCTTCATACGGAAACGTGCGCCGTCGTCCGATGCGCACCTGCGGGCTCTGGACAGGGAAGAGGGACTCATCTACCTGGACGACAGCAATCCGGGTACGGCGCTGATTCGGGACGGTTTGAACGTCTCGGTCAGTCTCCGCAGCGACCGGGACGCGGACGTGGTCGCATACAGGGGGAAGAAGAACACGCCGCTCGTCGATCTCAAGAAAGTCGACTTCTACGAGATCGACCAGTTCTGGGACACTATTCCCAGTCGTCCGGATGGTCGGCTGATACTCAATCCAGGGGACTTCTACATCCTCGCATCGCGCGAACGCGTGCGGGTTCCACCGCAGTGCGCGGCTGAGATGGTGCCGTTCGACCCATCTGTCGGCGAGTTCAGGATTCACTACGCCGGCTTCTTCGATCCGGGATTCGGATACGGCGACAGCAACATAACCGGAACGCGGGCCGTCCTGGAGGTCCGGGCGCACGAGACGCCGTTCGTGATCGAGCACGGCCAGGTCGTCGGCCGCCTCGTCTACAGCCGCGTGCTCGAGGTGCCGGAGAGGATCTACGGCACGTCGATCGGGTCGTCCTACCAACGGCAGGAGCTGGCGCTCAGCAAGCAGTTTCGCCGTTCGACTGCGGGGCCGGCGGCTGCAGGTGGATGACAGATTGGGCGGGAGGCAGGGACGGCGTGAGCAGCGCTTCGGTACGGGCACGTACCCATCAGTACTCGACGACCGTGGCGAGGCCGTGATTCTGAATCTGGCGGCGAATCAATTCACTGGATACGCCGAATTCGCGCGCGAGGTCATCGGCCCGTTCTGGTTCGACTGAATTGCCGGGAAGTCGGCGGCGTAGCGCCGCGGCGGGGGCGAGAAACTCCGCGGCGAAGGCGCGCGAGTGCGCCTGAGAGTCAGTGGAGAGGGAAGTGAGCAGGCCGGTGCCTGGTGCGGAGCGTCCCAGGTATTCGCCGAGGGCGCGTGCGATCAGAAACCGCGTGCCGGAGTGTCCCCTTGACGCTGTGTGTTGCCGAGCGCGAGGAACTGACAGGTATGACCAGCTGGTCATACCTGTCAGTATGACCAGCATCGCGTTATGACAAGTGACCGTCGGCGAGACGGTGGCGGTCGGGGTCCAGCACGTCGTCTGCTTGTCATAATCAGAGGCTCGCCAGGAAGGCCAACAGCGAGGAGTCGGCCTTGAACCGCTGCGTTCGTTGACCGAGCGGCTCGAGTTTTCGCAGAGCGTCTTCCTTGAGTTGCAGGTCCGCCTCGACGTATTGATGGGTGGTTTCGAGTCGCTCGTGGCCGAGCCACAGCGCGATGGTCGCCATGTCGACGCCGGCCTGGAGCAGGTGCATCGCGGTAGTGTGGCGGACGACATGCGGCGACACGCGCGCACGGTGCCCGTCGCGTACCCGCGCGTCATGAGTACGTCGACGAAGTCGTCGACCCAACGACCCAACGGCCCGGACCGGATCTGGTCGCAGATGCGTGGGCGAACGGAAAGCGTTTCAAGCATGGTCTCCTCCTTGGTCCCCTGACACTGGGAACCCGCAGAGACCATGCGTACTATGTCAAGCTCGCGGTAGCGGGGATGCCCGCCACGCCAGGGGCAACGACGCTCGGCTGACCGTCACTTGTCATAACGCGATGCTGGTCATACTGACGGAAACTGGACTCGGGTCGACCGCAAGATATTGTGGTCGCCGGCGGCATCGTCAAGCCAACAGCGTGCGCGTGTGCTCACCGACGTCAAGGCGCGTCGCTTCGCTCCGCCCCCGCTCCGCGGGGCTGACGGCCTTGACGTCGGCTCCGCGCACGCTCGTCCAGACTGGCTCTTGCCGACGATGCCCCCTCATACACCCCCTACATGTTGTGGTCGCCGTCCTGTCCAGAATGACACCCTTTCCAGCGACCGTTGACACGCTGTGGCACAGGCGGGCGTGTCGGGTGCCACGAGCCCGTGAATGCGGCGCGACGGCGGCTTTGTTTCGCGCCGTGGAACTGCCAGCGGCCCATGCTGGACGAATTCGATGCGACCACGGTTGCCGCCGATCCGGTCACGAATGGCGCGTGCGAGGGCGTATCCACGCTCCCAGGGTTCGGCGATCTCGATCCGGGGCAAGGATTGGCGAACGCCCGACCAGTCGGTGCCGTGGGGGGGGCGTGGTGAGAGTCTCCATGGAGGCATGCAGCTAGGGCGTGTTAACACTATTGGCCGGATCGTGGTATCGTTCCTGGATGGAGCTCACCGAAACGCAGTACGCACCCATCGCGTCCTGTCTCCCGCGACAGCGTGGCAATGTCAGCATGCCCAATCTGCAGGTGCTCAACGCGATCCTGTACGTCGCCGAGCAGGGGTGCAAGTGGCGAGGGTTGCCGAGGCGCTTTGGGAACTGGCACACGATCTACACCCGCATGAATCGTTGGTCCAAGAACGGGGTGCTCGACCGGGTCTTCGAACACCTGCAACGCGCCCAGTTGATCCGCATCAAGTTGGAGGCGGTGTCGCTGGACAGCACCATCGTCAAGGTCCATCCCGACGGCACGGGGGCTCGAAAAAAAACGGCCCCCAAGCCATCGGCAAATCCCGCGGCGGGTGGACCACCAAGATTCATCTGGTTGCCGCGGATGCTCGAATGGCATTGACGTTTGCGCTCTCGCCCGGCCAAGCCCACGACGGCCCGGAGGGCCGGAAGCTCCTGACCAGCCTGGGGCCGCAAGATGCCGAATTGGCCTTGGTGATGGACCGCGCGTACCAGGGCGACGAAACCCGCCAACTGGCGCTGGACCTCGGATTCACACCAGTGGTGCCGCCGATCAAGACCCGGACGGACCCGTGGGAGTACGACCGGGAGATGTACAAGCGACGCAACGAAGTCGAGCGTCTGTTCCGCCGACTGAAGGGCTATCGCCGGATCTTCTCCCGATTCGAGAAGCTGGATGTGATGTTCATCGGCTTCATCCACTTCGTGCTCATGTTCGACGCGCTGAGGCAGTGTTAACAGGCCCTAGTCGGCGACACGGGTCAAGGAGTCTTCGGTGGCGCTGGCGAGCGCGTCGTCGCGGACGGATGGTTCGACGCGTTCCCAAAACGCAACAATGGTGTTGGCAACGCGATCCTGTACGTCGAAGGGATCTAAGCCGAGCAACGCGGCCGCACGGCTGAAGTCCCTCTCGTCAGCGTCGAGTTCGTTGATCGCGTTCCAGGCGCGGGCGAGGTTCTCTGCGGCCGGGCCTGTCTCCGCACGGCCGTGAAGCCGTTCGATAACGGCATCGATGAGGCTTCGGAGTTCGACTTCCAGTTCCCCGCGATAGACGCTCTCCCGTCCCTCGTCTACGAACTCGATACGGGTGTGCAGTGGCTTGTACGCGGTCCACTGCAACTGCATTCGCCGGGATACCGGGGTCATGGTCAGACTCGGCAGCACGAATCCGTCGCCGGCGAACGCGAGGTTGTGCCTGGACTCGAATTCGGGTCGCTGCTCGCCGGTATCCTCGACCTCGTACCAGATGTGCCACCAGTTGGTGACCAGCCACTCGGCGACGCTGAACAGAGGGACAACTACCTCGTCGCTATAGATTCGGTTCTTGCGGTCCAGCACGGACGTGACGGTGGCGCCGCCTGCTTCGACGGAAAGGGTCGCCATTGTGACTTGGCTGAGCGTGTCGGGTGACGGTCGCGCGTCGACCCATCCGAATCGAAAGCTGACGCTCATTCGAGACCTCGTACCGGATGCGAAGGCTCCAGGGGATATCCATGGTACTCCCCGGAGCCGGGCGATCCCTGCCGTGCTTCGAATACCACGTCCCCCTCACGATGCCAGAATGTCGGTTTCCTCGCCACGATTGGGAACAATAATATTGGGGCATGCACAGAGCCGCGTGGTCATGCGTACGGGGACAGCCATGAGTTCCGGGCCTGATCACATGCGGACAGCATTGTTGGGATGGACTGCAACCGCCATCCTGGTTGGGGCGCTGTTCGGTGCGCCGCTCGTGTCGGCCGAGGATCGGTCGGTACTCGTGCTCGTCCCCTCGTCGGCAGACGACCGCCTCGAGCCGGCGCGCGAGGCGATCGCGTTCTGGAACGCGAGACTGGCCGAGATCGGCGCGGCGACCCGTCTGGCCGGGCCGCGGCTAGTCGTAGCCTCGCCGGTGGCGCGCGCCGTGGAGAACTACGCGCGCAGCGTCGCGCAGCGCGGCGTCCGCCTGCCGGGTGGCGAAGCGGAGCCTGACGCACCGCGGGAGCTGACGAGTCTCGACGCCGACATCGTCGTGCTGCTGTCGCTCCAGGACATCCTGTCCTACACGTGGCGGCTGCCGCGGCTCGACCCGGTACGGCACCTGGTCGTGATTCGCCGGGCTCGGGGGCTCGATCGGGGCGATGCGATGGTGAGCCGCCACGTCGTCGCCCACGAGCTGGGCCACACGCTCGGGCTGCTGCACAACGATCATCCGCACACGCTCATGTGCGGGCCGTGCCAGCCGCTGACGTCCGAGCCGGACGAGACAGGATTCCTGCCGCTGACCAACGCCGAGCGCGAGCGCCTCATCGTGCTCCACCGGCGTCCGTAGCCTCCTGCCGAGGCGGTATCGCGACGCCGGTGGGCCTGGAGCACCGCGCCGCGGGGTTGTAGACTCGCGGCATGAGAGCGCCGACTGCGCAGAACCAGACCGGGAGGCACGCATGACGAGGTCGTTCGATCGCCTGTTGACGAAGTACGAGCAGGGAAGGCTGAGCCGGCGCGAGCTGCTGGCGGCCCTGGCCGCAGTGGCGGTACCAGCGGTTGCGGGGGGCGCGCAGCGCCAGAGCGGCATCCAGGCACGCTCACTCCAGCATGTGAACCTCGGGGTGAGCGACGTGGCTCGGTCGGAGGACTTCTACCGCCGGTTGGTCGGCCTGCCGGCGCGGCGCTACATCGTCGGGGACGCCTATGCGCTCGATTTTCCTGACGGGGGGCTGATCAGCCTTTGTCCGACGGTGGGCGGCAACTGCAGCCTGACAGAATCGGACGCCGTCGCGGGGCAGATCGATCACTTCGGTATCGGGGTCGAAAACTTCGATGCCGAGCGCGTTGCGACGAGTCTGGAGGCGGCCGGGTTCGAGAGCGTCCGTCAGGCGGGGGCGACGAGCGTGCTGGTTCCCGATCCGGACGGCGTGGTCGTGCAGTTGTCCGCGACCGGCGAGCGCTTCGAGGGCACGCCGCCGGACGGCCGCTGCTGATTGTCGTCGGCTGTACGCTTCCCCGGGGCTTGGCGGCCGCAACAGCCGCTTGTTGCACGCGGACTACCCGGCCTTCGACGATCAGGCCGCGCTGTCGCCGGACGGCCGAGCGCTGGCCTTCGTCTCGACCCGCGGCGCCGGCTCCACGGACATCCATCTTCTGGATCTGCAGAGCGGGGAGGTGCGGAACCTCACCGAGACGCCGGGTGGCGACTACCGTCCGAGCTGGTCTCCGGACGGCCGGATGCTGGCGTTCTCGTCCGACCGCGGCAAGCCGCCGCGGATTTCCGCCGGCCGTTGGGAGCATCTGCACGAGCCGAGCCTGTACGTCATGGACGCGGACGGCGAGAACGTGCGCAGGCTCACCGCCGGCGATCAACTGGCCGGGTCGCCGAAGTGGTCGCCGGACGGCCGCAGCATCGTCTTCTACGAGCTCGCCGCCGAGGATACGTTCCGGGCGCGCGGGCTCGGCGGTCAGGCCCGCCTGGAGTCGCGCATCGTGTCGGTCGACGTCGCGAGCGGCGCCCGCACCGAGCATGCGCCGGCCTGGGTGCCGGCTCGGTAGGCCGGGCGACCCGGGGATTAAAGAGGAAACACGCAGCCGCCGATAAGACGTTTCGTGGGCATGTTGCGAAACGGGAGGCGGATGGTGTCTGCAGCCGCGCGAGGGGTGCTGGCGTGCTCTTTGGGTCTGGTCTCGGCGCCGGCTGTCGCGACGGCGCAGGAGGCGTTCGTGGACGCCGCGGCCGGCTCCGCGGACGCCGCCGCGATCGTGAAGCGCGCTCTCGAACAGGGCATGCGGCAACAGGAATCGGCCGCCGAGCTCGGCTTCGAGTACGTCACCGAGGGAACGGTAGAGTTCCTGGACGGTGACGGGAACGTGACCCGTACGGAAACCACTCGGCGCCGGCACTATCCGCTCGATGGCTACCTCTACTCGGAGCTGATCGAGCGCGACGGACGGCCTCTGGATGCGGGTGACGCCCGTGCCGAGCGGAAGCGGAAGACGGACTTCGTCCGCGAGGTGAAGCGGCACGCCGAGCGCGGCGAGCGGTACGAGCCGGACGAGATGTCCGTCGACTTCGATGCCGACCTCATGGACCGCTACCACGCGACGTTCGCCGGAACGGACGTCGTTCGAGGCGACTCGTGCTGGGTCATCCGGTTCGAGCCCCGCGAGGGCAGGCTGCCGGACAACCGCCGCATCGACAAGGCGCTGAACCGCGCGGCCGGCTTCCTCTGGATCACGCAGGACGACCAGCGGGTGGCCCGGGTCACCTTCGAGATGCAGCGCCCCTTCCGCTGGCTCTGGGGGATCGCCGGCACCCTCCGGCACGCCAGAGGGCAGTTCGAGCTCCAGTGGATCGAACCGCATCTCTGGGGGCTCGCAGATTCCCGGATGGAGATCGACCTGGGCGTGTTCTTCGGCATGAAATCGGTACGCCGGCGCATCCGCAACGCGTGGGTCGAGCAGGGCTCCCTCGAAGCGGAAGCCCGGTTGCGCTGAAGGCGCGTCGAGTCCCGGATGCGTGAACTTCGGTCAACGGGCATCCGTCTACCTTGACAAAGAGGCCCGCACGAGGACGCGCATCCCTGCCCGTCGTCGGCTGTGTGGCCCGGAGGGAGCCCCCCATGTCGACTCGCGCTTCTTGGTCCGTACTCATCGTAGCCGGCCTGTTGTTTCTCGGCGGAGCCGCCGCCGCCCAGGATGCCGCCCCCCAGCCATGGCTGCACGTGCAGATCACCGGGGAAGACGATGGCGCGGAGAACGTCAGCGTGAACGTGCCGCTGTCGGTGGCGGAGCCGATGCTGGCCTTGGTGCTGCACCGGATCCTGTCGGACGGCCAGCTCAGTCTGGCCGGGCGGGACCTGCCGATCAACGTTGCCGCCATGCGCGATCTCTGGCGGGCGCTCATGGAGGTCGGCGACACGGAGTTCGTGACGGTCGAGGGTGGGGACGAGACGGTCCGTATCGCGCGGGCGGGAGATCAGATCACCGTGCAGGTGGAGGAGCGCAACGAGGAGGGCAACGAGACGGTCGACGTCCAACTCCCGATCTTCGTGGTCGACGCGCTCTTTTCGGGGGACAGCGAGACGCTCAACGTGCGCGCCGCGGTCGAGCGGCTCGGCGAGCTGCGCGGCGACATCGTCCGGGTGAGTGAGGACGAGCGTCAGATCCGCGCCTGGATCGACGAGGTCGCATCGCAGTAGCAAGGCGCGAGCCGGCTTGGGAGCGCATGCGCGACGCCCGTCGAGGTGGTCCGGGTGCGGCGTCCGTTTCGGATCGTCGGTCCGCCCGACCGATAATCATCAACCGGAGGTGCCTCATGGCGATGCAGATCGAGAAAGCGATGCACGCGCGGCGCGGCGGGACGATGACGCGGAGGGACGTGCTCCTCGCAGGTTTCGCGGCGGTGGCGGCACGGCCCGCGGCGGCGCTGGCCCGGCCGATGGTGGCATCGGTCGCGGCCGAGTCGTCGCTGCCGATCCGGGTCGGCACGCTGAACCACGTCAGCTTCGGCTGCGCGGATCTGCGCCGCACCGTCGAGTGGTACGAGAGGGTTCTCGCGATTCCCCGCCACGCGTTCCAGGACTACGGGGGAGGGCAGACCGTGCTCCGGCTGTCGAACGACCCGCCGGCCTACATGGCGCTGTCCCAGAGGAGTCCGGAGAGCTTCCAGGCGCCCCCGACCCGCCGCCCGCACTTCTGCTGGGGCATCGCGGACTTCAACGTCCACCGGATCTTCGAGGGGCTGGCCGAGATGCCCGCGCTCGCCCGGTCGGTGCTGCGGGAGGGCACGACCATCAACGGCGTTAACTTCGACGGCCCGGACGGCGCCCCGCTGCAGTTCAACCCGATCATCGCCTGCGGCGGACTGGGCTTCCTGGGGGAGGTCTGTGACAACGCGGCCGAGGCGGTACGGCAGCCGGGCGACCCGCCGCCGATCCCGGTCCGGACGCTGAACCACGTCAAGTACTACGTATCCGACCTGTCGAACGCCCTGGCGTGGTATCAACGGCTGACGGACATGCCGGTTGCGGCCTGGCAGGAGCCGCAAGGGGGACCGCGGACCGAAGGTTACGAGGGGCGTCCGATCCCGGTCCTGCGGGTGGGACCGGGGCCGCAGCACCTTGCCCTGGTCGAGGGTGGCGACCCGGAGGCATTCCGCCCGCACGTCGGCCTGGGCGTGGAAGGGTTCGATTCCGACGCGGTCATGGAGGGGCTCGCCGAGCACGGCGTCACCGCGCACCTGCGACTGCGCGCGGGGGTGACGAAGGAGGTGCTGGTCGATGCCCCGGACGGCGTGCGACTGCAGTTGCAGGACGTCAGCTACTGCGGCGGGGGAGGGGTGCTGGGCAACGAGTGCTGACGGCGGCGGGATGACATCCGAGCCGGGAAGCCGGGAAGACGCCGTGCGTTCCGAGGTCTATCGTCTCTGCGAGACGAACGTGAGCGACTGCAGCGCGAGGGTCGAATAGGATCGTTCGCCCTCGACGACGTGGATGGCTCGATCCACCGCGAGATCGGTGAACGTCTGCGTGATGCCGGTGGCGGGCCAGAAGATATCGAGCCGTTCGATGCGCGAAGCTCCGCCGAGCCCGAGGGTCTGACGAAGCGGATTGCCCCCGAAGCTGCCGCCGCTGTTCACATGGCGGTAGATGGACCGCCGACCGCCCCTCGCTCGTCGACCACGACGGCCCGGATGCGGGAGCCGATCGCCGACCGGTTGGAGCGGACCCCCTCGAGGTCGATCGTGATCCAGTGATTCCTGAAGCCCGGGTTCTCGTAGAGGGTGTTGCCGAACCGGTCGCCCGGGAAGGCTCCCCCCATCTGCTGGAAGACGTCCTGATCGCCGTCGTTGTCGAGGTCCGCGAACACCACGCCGTGGCCCTTCTGGAGATGGCCGAAGGCCCCCGCGTAGGTCACGTTGGAGAAGCCGCGCCCGTCCCGATTGCGGTACATCACATTCGGCATCACGCTGTGATACGGCGGATAGCCGGTGCCCAGGTAGAAGTCCGGATAGCCGTCGTTGTCCAGGTCCCCGAAGTTGGAGCCCATCGCCGCGGTCGGCTCCGTCAGGCCGTAGCGACCGGAGACTTCCTCGAAGCGTCCACGGCCCGTGCCGCGATAGAGGCGCGAGGCTTCCGTGGCGGCGGGGCGGCCGAGCGCGCTGGCCGCCAGATGCTCGATGCCGGCGGTATAGGCCGAGACGTACAGGTCGAGGAGCCCGTCGTTGTCGACGTCCCAGAACCAGGCAGGGAAGCTTCCCGTCGGGCCCGCAACCCCGAGCCGTTGCGCCTCGTCGATGAAGAACCCTCGTCCCGTGTTCCGGTAGAGCCGGTTGCTCCCCCCGTAGTTGGACACGTACAGGTCCTGCAGGCCGTCGCCGTCGTAGTCGCCCCAGACCGCCGCCTTGGCGTAGCGGTAGTTCATGACGGCGGCAGCTTCGGCAACGTCCGTGAACGTGCCGTCACTGTTGTTGCGAAAGAGCTGGCTCGGGGCGACCAGTGCACGGGACGTTTCGTTGCCGACGTACAGGTCGAGGTCGCCGTCGTTGTCGTAGTCGCCCCAGGCTGCCGTAGGGCTCGGGTAATGCACCTCGCCGAGTCCGGCATCGAACGTCACGTCGGTGAATGTGCCCTCGCCGTCGTTCCGCAGCAGCGAGTTCGGGTGCCGGCCGGCCGCCCGCAGCCACGCGCCCCGCAGGACCAGCAGGTCCACGTCGCCGTCGTTGTCGTAGTCGGCCTGGACCATGTTCAGGCCGCCGTACAATCCGAGCAGGCCCGCTTCGGCGGTGTGTTCGGTGAAGGTCCCGTCCCGATTGTTCCTGAAGAAGCGGATCTGTCCCCGCGTGTCCCACGTCGAGACGAAGATGTCCAGGTAGCCGTCGTTGTCGAAGTCGTCGGCAACCGCCCCGCCGGACATGTCGAACGTGTCGAGACCGAGGGTGGGCGCGATGTTTTCGAAACGGGGCATGGTCTCGGCCGACTGGAACGTCTCGGTCGGCAGCCGGTACGGCTCGGGAACCTCGTCCGGGTAGCCGCCCACCGTCATGTAGGCGATGTTGAGCAGCCAGCGTGCCGAGAGGTACTGCTGCGCGGCGTCGCTCCGGACGGGTGGCGGCCCGCCCACGCTCCAGTTTCGCGCGCTCGCCTCGCCCGACAAGCCTTCCGGTGCAGCGTTCTCCGTGCTCCGGAGCACCTCGGTGAAGGCGGCGATCGCCTGGCGTGCCGGCGTCTGCAGGCTGTGAATTCCGCGCCCGCGAAGCGGCAGGATGCAGGCTTCCGCGTTCGGATGGAGCGCGCAGTTCTGCGTCTCGGCCAGCCGCAGGTAGGCCACCCCGAGGCTATAGTTGTTGAGGTCGATCCCCGGGCGGTTCTCTTCGGTCCTGGGTATCAGCTCCAGGGCGTCGTTAAGGAGACGGATCGCCTCGGCTTCGTTCCCGAGACGCAGCTCCTCTCCGGACAGTTGGACCATCAGGCGCCAGCGGTTGGGCCCGGTGTCCGTTGCGGGAAGTGCGTGCAACTCCTCGCGGAACTGCCTGGCGCGCCAGTCTCCGATGTAGGGGTGCGTATCGGGAGTATCGTCCGCGATCTCCTGCAGTAGCGCCAGCATGCGCTGATGACCGGCGGAGGGGGGCGGCGAGCCCGTTTCGGACGACCCCCGGAGCTGAGCCGCGACGGGGGCGGACGCGGCGAGTGCGATCGCCACCGCGGCCACCAGGGCGTAGGCGCGTACAGCGTAGGCGAATCGCACGGACGACATTGTACCGCGCCGGGATCGGACAACGAAGCACCGCGAGAGCCGCCCGAAAAGCAGGGCGGCGAGGTGCCGGGCAACGATTTCCGACGCGGCGGGATATCATCGGAGCCGGGAGACATCATGAGCAACATGAAACGCGCGCTCGTCATCGCGGTCGTCGCGTGCCTGCTGGCGCCGGGAAGCGGTCTGGCGCAGATCACCGCGTTCGATCTGGACGTCGTGGAATCGCCGGCGCTCGGAGGTGGGTCCTTCGGGGATGTCGGCCAGTACGAGTTGCTGCGCGGCACAGTTGCCGGTGAGGTCGATCCGGCGGATCCCCGCCACCAGCACATCGTGAACCTCGCGAACGCACCCCGCAATGCGGCTGGGCGGGTCGAATACCGGGCGACGGTCGAGGTCTACCGGCCGATCGACATGGCCCGCTGGAACCGGGCGCTCTATCACACGGTCTCCAACCGGGGCGGGGCCGGAGCGGCCGAGCCGGCGCTGCTCGAGCGCGGCTTCGCCTTCGTCCGGGTCGGATGGCAGGGCGACCTGGTGCCGACCGAGTCGAACATCGTCGCCTACCTGCCGGTGGCGACCAATCCCGACGGATCGTCGATTGTCGGCCCGGCGCTCGAGGAGTTCATCTTCAACGACGCCGAGTCCGTTTCCCGCAGGTGGCTGACGTATCCGGCTGCCTCGCTCGAGCCGCGCGGGGGCATGCTGTCGGTGCGAGCGACGCAGGATGCGGAGCGCAAGCGGCCGGACGACCTGCAGTGGCGTTACGTCAGCGACACGGAGATCGAGATCGACCGTCCTGCGGGCTTCGACGGGGGCGCGATCTACGAGTTCATCTACGAGGCGAAGGACCCGATCGTGCTCGGAATCGGCTTCGCGGCGATGCGCGACGCGATCTCGTTCCTCCGCTACGAGGCGGCCGACCGCGACGGCAACCCCAACCCGCTCGCGGAGCACGGCCTGCCGACCAAGGCCATCTCGCTGGGCATTTCCCAGAGCGGCCGGATGCAGCGGGACTTCCTCTACCAGGGCTTCAACGAGGACGTCGCGGGGCGGATCGTGTTCGACGGCATGCACCCGAACATCGCCGGGTCGCGCAAGACGTTCACCAACTACCAGTTCGGCCAGCCGGGACGCTGGCAGAAGCAGCACGAGGACCACGTGTATCCCGGCGATCAGTTCCCGTTCACCTACGCCACGCTCACCGACCCGCTCAGCGGCCGGACCGACGGGTTGCAGGAACGGTGCAACGTCTCGAACACCTGTCCGAAGATCGTGCACAGCGACGGCGAGGCCGAGCTGTGGCAGGCGCGCTCGTCCCTGGTGGTCACGGATCCGGAGGGCGGGCACATCGATCTGCCGGACAACGTGCGGGTCTACCTGCTGTCCGGCACGCAGCACGGCGGCGGTCCCGGTGTCCACACGCGGACGCCGAGCCAGGGGATGTGCCAGAACCTGAGCAATCCGCTGGCGCTGGCCCAGACGCGGGCGGCCCTCAGCGTCGCCCTGTACGAGTGGGTGGCGAACGGCGTCGAGCCGCCGCCGAGCCGGTTCCCGACCGTCGCCGGCGGCGGGCTGGTCAGCGCGAATGAACTCGGCTTTCCCGACATTCCCGGCGTGACCTACTCCGGGTCGTACAATCCGCTGCATCTGGCGGATCACCGCTCGTTGCCGCCGATGTACGGCGACGCCTATCCGGTGCTCGTCGGGCGCATCGACGACGACGGCAACATGGTGGACGGGGTCCGCCACCCGAACCTGGCCGCGCCGGTCGGGACCTACACCGGCTGGAACCTGCGGCGCGCCGGCTTCGGCGAGGGGGGGCAGTGCGCCGGGACCGGCTCGTTCATTCCGTTCGCGGCCACGGAATCCGCACGTGCGGATTCCGGCGATCCGCGTGCGTCGCTCGAAGCGCGCTATCCCGACCACGCTGCGTACATCCAGGCGGTCTCCGAGGCGGCGGACGCGCTGGTGGGTGAGCGGCTGCTGCTCGCAGCCGATGCGGACGTGATCGTAGAGCTGGCCCGTGGGAGCGGGAGCACTACCCAGGACTGACGTGGTCTCCGTGCTCGTCGACCGGTGAACGGACTCATGCTGGGCTTGGCCGAAATCGCGGTCATCGGGGCGATTGTCCTGTTCCTGCTCGTGGTAGGCCGGTCGCGCGCCGACCGGCCTACCACCGCAACGGACGGCGCCGCGGACGTATGGGAGGCGCGCGCGACCATCCGCATTCCGAAGTACCTCGTCACGGTGCTGCTGGCGCTGGCCGCCGCCGGCGCCGTGGCCGGGGCGGCCATCTGGCTGCAGTTCCCGGTCTGGGTCGCCGCGTTGTCCGGCGGTCTCGTGGCGGGGGCCGGCGTCGTTGGCGCCATGCAGCGCGGCCGCCGTTCCCGCCGGCCCTGAGTCGGCGGGAATCGGGCCGACGCTTCCAGCAGATCGACGCCACCCGTCCTCATTCTGCTTTCTCAAGCCGAGCCCATCTTGTGGTTTGTGCGTATTTTCCGCAATAATGGCCACATGGACAGCCGATCCGCCTCGTCTCATGCCGCGAGCGCGCTTCTGTCGTTCACGGCCCGGAACGTGCGCTCGTATTGGGAGAAGGCAACCCTCTCGCTGCTCGGGACCAGGTTGTCCGATGCGATCGTCCGCGAGTTGACAATCGCGGGAAGCCCTTCGCCGGTGAGCGTCCTGCCGGTTGCCGGCATCTTCGGCGCCAATGCCTCCGGGAAGTCGACGATTCTCCGCGCCATGGCGGACATGCGTATGGTCGTGCTCAGCTCGTTTCGTCGAGCAGATCAGGAAACGAAGCTTCCCAGGCATTCATTCCTCCTGCGCAGCGAGAGTCCTGAGCGCCCGTCCAGTTTCGCCATCGACCTGATCCTCGACGGAGCACGTTGGCAGTACGGCTTCGAACTCAACGACCATCAAGTTCTCGACGAATACGCCTACTACTATCCGAAGGGGCGGCAGGCGCTGGTCTTTCGTCGTAGCGGGAGTGACCGGAAGCCGAGTTTCGGCCCCGCGTTTCGCTCCTCCGGTCGCGCGCTTGCACGCCTTGTCCCGAAGAACGCACTCCTCCTGTCCGTGGCCGGCGCTGTTGCAGACGGCTCCGACGACGAGCGACCGGGCATCGTCACCTTGCTCGGTCCGCTGTTTAACTGGTTCCGCACCAATCTCAGCCTCATGGAATCCGACAACCATGAAGCGCGCATCACGTACACGGCCAAGCGGCTGGAGGCCCCCAAGGACGAAGCAGGGATCATCGCCCTGCTCCAGGCTGCCGATCTGGGCATCACGAAGATCGAGAGACATCCAATCGATATCGATCCGGAAGTCGCCGCACGGATGGAGCGAGCGCTCCGAATTCTCAATGGACTCGAAGAAGAAACCAAATCGGGCCAGGAGGTGCGGTTCTTGCTCCATGACCTCGTGCGCCTCTATCACATGGGAGCCGAGGGTCCCACTCCCATCGATCCCGAACATGAGTCTCAGGGAACGCTCGCGTGGATCGGCATGCTCGGACCCGTGCTCGATTCGATACGCAGAGGGTCGGCGATCCTGGTGGACGAGCTCGACGGAAGTCTGCATCCGCACCTCGTACAACGGTTCATCCAGCTCTTTCAGAGCCGCAGGACCAACCCCAGGTGTGCCCAGCTCATCTTCAACGCTCACGACCCCACGATTCTTGGAGACACCGTTCAGCGTTCCCTCGGTCGAGACCAGATCTGGCTCACAGAGAAGAACGCGGACGGCGCGACAACGCTCTACTCGATGGCGGAGTTCCAGCCGAAAGCCGAGGAAGCCCTCGGGAGGCGGTACCTTCAGGGACGTTACGGAGGCGTTCCCGTGCTGAACCCGGCGGAGTTCGAAAAGGCCGCGGACGTGACTGGGTCATGACGAAACCCTCCGGTCGGGTGCCGCGGCGTATCCGCGCCCAGAAGCGGCCTCCGCGGTACGTAGTTCGCGTTCTGGCGGAGGGCGAGAGAACGGAGCCGGACTACCTCTTCTTGTGGGTGCGCCGTAACGCCCGTGTGCGCCTCAACCTTGCGGATACGGGGATGACACCGGACGCTCTTGTCCGTCGCGCCAAAGAATACCTGCGAAGCCAGCCAAGGAAACGCGAGAGGCGAGACTTCGACGAGATCTGGTGCGTTTTCGATACCGACGTGCACGAAAACCTGCCGCAGGCCTTGGAAGAGGCCAGACAGAGCGGAATCAAGGTAGCCGTCTCCAATCCGTGCTTCGAGCTCTGGCTCGTGCTGCATGCCCAGAACCAGACGGCCCCTATCCATCGCCACGCCGTGCAACGTTTGTCCGAGGAACTGGGTTTCTCCGATGGCAAGAGAATCCCCGATACCGTGCGGAACAGGCTCGTCGATGCCTTCGATGATGCGAAGCAGCGCGCCCGAGCGCTAGCCCAAGTTTACCAACCACAAAACTAAACCAATTTAGAATCAGTGGTTTACGCCGACAGAAATGCCCGAGTGGCACTACAAACGCGTACGAACCGGGGAAATTGGTCGGTCAGACGAGCGTCTTGCGGACGCCGCCGGGATGTGGGTCGACGCCGAGCGCGTCGTAGATGGCCCGCTGATCGGGTTCGGCTTGGGTTGCCGTGCGCACATGCAGCGTGCGTCCGTCGGGACGGCGGAAGGTGGCGGTGACGCGCTGCTGGCCTTCGAGGACGCGGCGTAGCGTGGTCCACCTGGCGTGTTCGCGGCGCGCGCGCAGCCGAGTGCGGATGACCTGCACGAGCTGGTAGGCGATGACGGTGATGAACAGGTGGCCGTCGGCCCGCGCCGGCTTGCGGTGGTAGATCGGGCGCAGGCCGAGCTCGGATTTGAGCGAGCGGAATACCGCCTCGACGTCGGTGAGCGTGGTGTAGGTACGCCACAAGGCGTCTTCGTTCCAGTCGGTCTCGCTGCTGCGCAGGCAGTAGACGCCCGGATGGGTAACCATCGAGCCGTCCTGGGGGCGGCGGGTCCAGTTGACGGCGACGGCCTGGTCGCCGGCCTCGTTGGCGGTAACGGTGATCTGGTAGTGCGAGGCGACGCGGGAATGCTTGGCTTTCAGCCGTCCGATGCGTTGCCAGACCTGGTCGAGGCGCTTGTGCGCGCGGGGACGCGACAGCCCGTCGTTGAGCTTCGTCAGGGCGGTCTCGAAGCGGGAGGCGAAACGCTCGACGATGCCCCGCTCCTTCTCGGCGCGCTCCTCGGAGTAGCAGTACAGGCGCACTTCGTCGGGGTCGGTCGAGACCACCTTGTGCATGTGCACGGTCTGGTCCGACTGCGTCTGGAGCGACACGGCGGCATCGGCATCGAAGCGGCGGTGGCGTTCGCGGCTGACCACCAGATAGCGGTAGCCGTTGTCGCGCAACCAAGTCACACAGGCGTCGGTGGCGACACCGCGGTCCATCACCACCAGGGCGCCGACCGGCGCCTCCAGTGCTTCGAGCATCCCGGCCAGCGTCCGGTGTTCCCGGACGTTGCCGGCGAAGACTTTCGAGCGGCGCACGAAGCCGCTGGCATCGAGCATCAGGCCCAGGGTCAGCAGCGGGCAGTCGCTGCGCTTCTCTTTCGAGTGCCCGCGTTGCGCCTGCGGCTGGTCGCTCGCCTCGCCCTCGAAGTAGGTGTTGGTCAGGTCGTAGAGCGTCACCGTCGGCTGCAGGTCGAACAGCCCCATCGCGCGGTCGAACAGATGCGCCTCGATCGCCTCGCGATGCTTCACCAGCACGTCCGAGGCGCGGTAGAGCTGCATCGCACCGACGGTCTCGAAGTCGACGCCGAGCAACTCCCCGAGACCGCTGCGCTCCTGCAGCCAGCGGTGCGTCGCGCGCTCCGAGGCGGGCGCGGCCAGACGCCCGACGATGGCGCCGGTGGCCGCGCTGCGCAGGGCGCCGTTGACGCCCAACCGGGTCAGCAGCGCCGGCAGGTCCAGTTGCTCGAGCGCCCACAGGCCGACCTGCTCCACGCCGACGCTGCGGGGCCGGACCAGCCGCAACGAGTCGACATCGACCGGCTGCACATCGGTCGGTCCGGCGGTCGGCGCGGCCGCGCCGCGGGCGATCAACTGCGCCGCGATCCGTTGCGCTTCCTCCTCCACGGCAGGCGGACAATCGGCCACCAGCGGCGCCTGACCGCTCAACGCATCGTTGATGCGGGCGCACAGCAGCGGCCAGTCCGCCTGAGGAATATCGAAGTGGCGACCGAGGTTGAGGAGGGTGCGCTGGCGCACGCTGCTGCCGAGGCGTTCGGCGTGCACGAGGCGATGAGAGAAGTAGGGCTTTCCGTCCTCAGTCCGCCGGGTTTGGGTGCGCCGAATGAACATGGCGCTCACCATAGCGGACGCACCCTGTCCCAGGCAACTATTGTTATACGATTATGGCACTACATTCGTCTCTGGCGAAACCCGATCCTTTATAATCAACAAGTTACAGGCCTCGCACTCCACGAAAACCGCCCAAATCCGCAAAACGACCGCTAATCTTGGTAAAGATGGGCTAGTGGTTCGTCACTTCATAATATTCGGATAAACGGACTTGAGCTTACAGCGCGCATCGTCGACCTTCATCTGCCAGTCGACACCGCGTTGCGTGCCATTGACGTCGGTGGACCACGCCGACACTTCGTCGTGCAGCGTCCCGAGGTCGCCGATGCGGCGCCCGCGCACGCATTGGCGCGTCATCGAACTCAGTTCGTTCTCCGCGATGTTCAGCCAGCTCCCGTGTTTCGGCGTGTGGCAGAACTCGATGCGACGAACCAATTCCCGTGCCCGGGCCGGCTCGAACACTTCGTAGAAGGCTCCCTTGGTGTGCGTGTTGAGGTGGTCGCACACCAAGGTGATCTTCGGGCATTCGGCGTAGCGTCCTTCCAACAGGCCGGCGACCTCCAGCGCCCAGTCCACCTTCGTACGCCGGGCCCGGGCGGTCGCCTGCCGCCAACCCGCCAGCGGCTCGCTGAACAGGAAGACCGCGGCCGTGCCGGCCCGTTCGTACTCGTAGTCGACACGCCGGGGACGGTTCTTCGTGGCCGCCATCGGCGGGCGGGTTTCCTTGACCAACTGCACCGGCTGCTCGTCCATGCACACGACGGGACAATCCGGATCGTAGGGTTTCTGATACAGATCCAAGACCTGTTCCATGTGCGCCACGAACTCGGCATCGGCCTGCGGCGGGATCACCCAGTACTGGATTTTCCGCTGGGTCATCCCGTTTTTTTTAGCGTCCGCCGGATGGTTTCGTGGCTGATCGACTCGACGATCGCCAACTCGACGACCCGCCGCGCCAGCAGGCGCAACGACCAGTTCGCGTAGCCCTTCGGGGGCGGCCCCAGACGCAGGGCGATGATGTGAGCCTCCTGCTCGCCGTCGAGCAGTTTGGGGACCGGGGGGAACTCCCGCCGTTTTCGCTCCAGCGCCTGCTCGAACCCTTCCAGCACGCATCGTTGGCGAACGTTCTCGACCGTCTTGGTGCGGCAGGAAAAGGCGTCGGCGATCTGCTGATCGGTCCACGCGGGCCCGTCCGCATCGGCCTTCACGAGCATCTGCGCGCGGCGCACTTTCTCGCTGCTCCCGTTGAGCTTGCGGATCGTCTCTCGACAGATCTCGCGTTCCTGGGCTGTGAGTCGAACGATGTACTTTTTCTGCGGCATGGGAACTCTCTCGGTTCGAGACGAATTCCCCGATAGTCCTAATGTTTACTCATGGCGAAGCACTAGTGGTCCGTCACGTCATAATCTTCGGATAGACGGACTTGAGTTTGCCGCGCGCATCGTCGACCTTCATCTGCCAGTCGACGCCGCGTTGGATGCCGTTGACGTCGGCCGACCACGCCGACACTTCGGCGTGCAGCGGCTCGAGGTCGCCGATGCGGCGCCCGTGCAGGCATTGGCGCGTCATCGAACTGAGTTCGTTCTCCGCGATGTTCAGCCAACTGCCGTGTTTCGGCGTGTAGCAGAACTCGATGCGACGAACCAGTTCCCGTGCCCGGGTCGGCTCGAACACTTCGTAGAAGGCGCCCTTCGTGTGCGTGTTGAGGTTGTCGCAAACCAAGGCGATCTTCTCGCACTCGGCGTAGCGTCCTTCCAACAGGCCGGCGACCTCCACCGCCCAGTCCGCCTTCGTACGCCGGGCCCGGGCCGTCGCCTGCCGCCAACTCGCCAGCGGTTCGCTGAACAGGAAGATCGAGGCCGTGCCGGCCCGTTCGTACTCGTAGTCGACACGCCGCGGACGGTTCTTCGTGGCCGCCATCGGTGCGCGGGTTTCCTTGACCAATTGCACCGGCTGCTCGTCCATGCACACGACGGGACAATCCGGATCGTAGGGTTTCTGATACAGGTCCAGGACCTGTTCCATGTTCGCCACGAACTCGGCATCGGCCTGCGGCGGGATCACCCAGTATTCAAGCTTCCGCTGCGTCATCCCGTTTTTTTCAGCGTCCGCCGGATGGTCTCGTGGCTGATCGACTCGACGATCGCCAACTCGACGACCCGGCGCGCCAACAGGCGCAGCGACCAGTTCGCGTAGCCCTTCGGGGGCGGCCCCAGACGCAGCGCGATGATGTGAGCTTCCTGTTCGCCGTCGAGCAGTTTGGGGACCGGGGGCGACGCACGCCGTTTGCGTTCCAGCGCCCGCTCGAACCCTTCCAGCACGCAGCGTTGGCGAATGTTCTCCACCGTCTTGGTGCGGCACGACAAGGCGTCGGCGATCCGCTGGTCGGTCCTGCCCGTCCCGTCCGCATCGGCCTGCAAGAGAATCTGCGCGCGGCGCACCTTCTCGCTGCTTCCCTTGAGCTTGCGGACCGTCTGCCGACAGACCTCGCGTTCCTGGGTGGTGAGTCGAACGATGTACTTTTTCTGCGGCATGGGAACTCTCTCGGTTCGAGACGAGTTCCCCGATAGTCCTAATGTTTACACGTGGCACAGCACTAGGAGTCTGCGCCGCAGGAGATTTGCGGCACGCAACGGGTCGCCGGCCCACGACCTGAGTCACGTGTCGGGGCGACTTCGCCGGTCGGCAGGGCGGGGTGGATTTTCGGTAGTTGGCGAACAGATGACGAAATTTGGTCCTCGCGGGCCGCATGGCCCGCCAGAGACCGCGATGCGCATCGATTTGTCGCCGTTGGGAGCCTCATCTCCTGCCTTCTACGCCGCCATCAGCGGCTGCAGGCGCTTGACGTTCAACGCCAAGCACACCAAGTTCCACTCGCACCGCACCTTCGCCAGCCCGCGCAGGCTGAAGCGCCGAAACCCCAGCACGTGCTTGATCCAGCCGTTGGGAGCCTCCGACAACCACTTGCGCTCCGCATACGCCGTGCGGCCCGCCGGCGTCGCCAGCTTCTCCACCATGCGACCCGTCGCCGGATGGGCCTTCAGATCGCGGGTGGCCGTCTGCTTGCCCTCCCGGCCCAGCGCCACATACCCGTCAATGCCCCGCTTCTCCAGGTCCGTCAAGTCCCGCTCGTTGCAGTACCCCGCATCGGCCAGCACCGTCTCCGGCTGCGCGTCGAACGTCTCCTTTACCGCGTCGAGCAACACCGGCAACTCACCCTGGTCGCTCGCGTTCGCCGTCAGGTCCGTCGCCACCACCAACTGGTGCTCCGCGTCCACCGTCACCTGCGCGTTGTAGCACTGCTGGAATCCCTCGTTGCTCGTCTTCATGATCGAGCTTTCCGGGTCCGTGAAGTTGCTCTGCGCCTTCTCGTCCGGCTCGCCATACGCCCGCTTGTACGGCCGACCGCCCTTCGGGTTCCGATCCTGCCCCGGCTGCCGACCCCGCGCGTCGTCCGCCGCCCGAGCCGCCGCTTCCAGACGCGCCTTCGCTTCCCGGATCGCCGCCAGACGCTCTTCCCGCCGACGCAACTCCGCCGGCAGATCGTCGCCCCGAACCTCCGCGCCCAAGCGCGCATCCTCGGCCTCGTCAACCGCATCCGCCTGACGCAACAGCGCCTCGATCTCGCTTTCCAGGCGCTGTTCCTCTGCCTGCATCCGGTCGTAGCTCATCGCCTTGCGCTTGCTCGCGTTCGCGCGCACCTTCGTCCCGTCGATCGACAGCTTCCCCAAGCGCGCCAGACCCAACTCCTGCGCCAGACGGACCACCTCCACGAACAGCGCCTGGAAATCCTCCAGGTGCCGACGCCGAAACTCGCACAGCGTCCGGTGTTGCGGAAAGTTGCCCGCCGCCAGCACCCGGAACGCAACGTCCTCTTCCAGCTTCCGAGCAACCCGGCGCGACGAGAACACCCCCGTCGCGTAGGCGTAGAGCAGCACCTTCACCATCATCCGAGGCTCATACGGCGCGTTGCGACGGCCGTCCCCCTCGTACAGAGCGTAGAACGCCGTCAGATCCAGACCGTCCACCAGATCGCTGACATGGTGCGCCAAGTGGCCCTCGGGCAGCCACTCCCGCACGTCGGGCGGCAACAGCAGCGACTGGTCAGGCACATAGGGGCGGAATGTGGTCGACATCGAGTCCTTCCGTCGTCGGCTCGCCTACAATTGTCGTATCTGTTTTTCTGCGGCGCAGACTCCTAGACGAAACCCACGCTGGCAACGGATCTCCGCACAGGGAGAACCCCAGTACCGACGTCTGGCGACTGGTGGACCGTCTCCGCAACGGTCCCTGAGTCAGATTGAGCCGAGCATGAAGCCGGGCGCCTATTGTTCTCGCAAGAGACGCATGCCGATGGTGGCGTTCACGAGAACGAACAGGGTGTCGATGAACAACCACATCGTGCGGCGGAACGTCGACAGCCCCTCGGTGCCGATGCCGAATTCGGACGACCACTGAGCCGCTTGCAAAACTCTTGGCGTAGCTCGGCTCGGAGCACAAGTTCTTCTGGTGAACATCGTTTTGCCTGGATCCCGACCGAGAATGCGGGGCGGGAGGACCGGCGGCGACCCAAGAGGCGGAAATCAGGGAGTTCGAGGGTTTTCCCACCGGGCGTTGGAGACACCGGTTGGTGACTGACGCCTGTCGGGCGACCGGAAGGGGATGCGCGTTGGCCGGCGAGGCGTTGGTTTACGTCACCAGCCGCAGGAGCTGGTCGGCGGTGAGCGCCAGCACGCCGAACAGGCAGTGGCACATCACCTTCGCGTTGCCGCGGACTCGGACGTGGCGCCCGCCGAACTCGTCCTTGAGTCGGCCATTGACGCGCTCACCCGCCGTGCGTTCGTTGTACCGAACCTGTTCGGGAAGCTGCAAGCCGAGACGCTTCAGGCGCCGGGCTTCGGTCTGCAGTTCTTCGGCCAGCGCAGTGTCACGGCGGGGGTTGATATCGATCAGCGGGACGTGGCCGAGTGCGCGGCTGTGCTCGCGGATCTGCACCGCGTCGTAGGCGGCATCCATCAGGTCATACAGATTGTCCACCCGCTGGGCCGACAGGGTGGCCAGTGGAACGGCGGCCTGGCTGTCGTGCAGCGAGGCGGACGTCAGGATGCAACTGACCGGAATCTGGCCGTCGGCCACGTCGATGTGCAACTTGTAGCCGACCCAGGTGTCCCTGTAGCCCTTGCTGTTCTTCTTCGTGCCCACACTGCACTCGGCCGGCAGGTCGTCGAGCATCTCCTGCAGGGTCATGCTCGGTTGCCGGTCGAGGCGTTTGCGTGTCTTGGGCCGTTCTTCACCCTTCTTCGGCCGCCCCCGCTTGCGCTTGGGCGGCGGAGGCGACTTCTCCTTCGCGGCCGGCTTCTCGCGCCCCTCGATGGCCGTCGAGTCTCGGGACAGATGGCCCACCAAACGGTCGCCGTGCGTCTTCCGGAGCAACGCTTCATGCACGCGCTGGGGCAACTGGGAGTGGGCGAATTCGGCGAAGGCGCGAGAGAAGACCGACTCGCTTGGCATCTCGCGCCGCCGCTCCCAGCCGCAGATGCGGCGCAGCACCACGTCGGTGGCCAACCGGTCCAGCAGCAGGCGCGTGGTCGGCATGTCGTAGACCGCCTTGGCGACGAAGGCGCGCGCCACCGCCGCGCGGTCCTTGCGGGGGCGGCCCGGCATCCGCAAGCGCGAGGGAATCATCTGCTCGATACGGATCACCTCGAGGGTCTGCACCAACTGCTGCTGTTTCTCGGTCAGCGAACCCAACACCTGCTCCAACCGGGGAAACAGGCCCTGTTGGATTGACTCCCAGTAGGCGGCGAACGAGGCGCGCAGGTTCTGCATGGCTTGACTGCTCCCAGCGCCTACTATATATATAGTGTAGGAGTGAGGTCAAGGAGGGAACCGATGGGCCGCCGGAACCCGATGCGCCGGTACAGCGAACAATACGATGCGCTCAAGGCGGAGTTGCAAACGCTCGGGTTTGTCCGCCAGGGCAGTATCCAGACCCGCCGTCTCACGTGCGGGAAGCCTGCCTGCCGCTGCCACCGCGACCCGGACGCGCGTCACGGCCCGTACCGCTACTGGACACACAAGGTGCGCGGAAAAACGGTCAGCCTGCTGCTCTCCGAAGACGAACTCGCCCTCTACCAGGAGTGGCTCGAGAACAACCGCGAACTGGAACGGGTCGTGAGGGAAATGCGCCACGTCTCGTCGCGCGCGCTCGCCCTCATAACCGACCGGGAGGTCCCAGAGGTCCCTTGAGACCCCGTGTCTCCGGTTCCCCGGCGCCGGTGACGGCTGCTATCCTAATCCTACGAACGCTGCGTCCCACCCCGCTGACCGTCCGTTCCCTCTGCCTCGGGTAGGAAAACCCGGCCGACCAAGGGTTTTGCAAGAGGCTCCACTGCTCGAAATAGAGGACAAGCAACACGCCGGACGCGATCAGCAGTACGCGAGGAGCGATCCAGGTGCCGGTGACGGGGACGGAGGCGGTACCGCCGCGCCAGCCCATGTATCCCTTCGTGGCGACCACCCCACGGCTGACGAGTCAGCTCACCGAGCCGGTTGCCTGCTTCCGGCGGAGAGGGCTGCGGCTGACGAGCGGATAACGGTCGGGATGGTCCAGCGAATCGACGGCCAAGTCGATGTCCAGTTCAGGCCAGTAGAGGTGCTGCGGACCCGGCAGCTCGACGGTCGTGAGTTCCCTGATGGATGCGTGCTCGAACCAGGGAAACTCGGCGAACGAGGCAAAAACCTCGCGATTCCCAATGAAGATCCAGAAGCCGTGCTGCGAGACGTTGGTGACCTCAACGTCCGAAGTGTTCTCGCCTCGCAGCACGGACTTCCTCTTCGTGCGTCACCGTAGGCGCTCTGCGAGGCTCGTCAGGGTCTCCGCGAGCCCGCGGAGGCGCTGCTCGGTGCGCCCGCTGGCGCTCGCTGCGTCGTTCTCGAGGTCTTCCACGGCTGCGGTCAGGTCCGCGGCGACGCCCGCGTCGCTTCCTGATCCGACCCCGTCAGCACGGTCGAGAAGGTCCGCCAAAGCCGTCCGCCTCTCCGCCGTCAGCGTGTCGCTGCGTTCGAGCTGGTCCAGGTAGGCGCGTGCCACGACGGGCCGCACCGGCCACTCGATCTGCCGCTGCTGCTGCGCATTGAAGGCGGCGGGCGCCACCGAGGAGGCAGCGGCGAGCTCGTTCTCCGTCAGATACTCGCTCGGCAGCAGCTCCAGTACGTCGAGGCCGCGGGCGATCTCGGTGCCGTAGATGTAGCCGCGGTACCAGTACGCCGACCAGAATCCGCCCATGACGAAGCGGTCCGGGTCGATGGGGCCGCGGTCGAAGAACGCGATTTCGACCGGATTCGACGAGTCGGTGAAGTCGAAGACCGAGATGCCGCCCTGGTACCACGCCTGCACCATGATGTCGCGGCCAGGCACCGGCACGATAGAGCCGTTGTGCGCCACGCAGTTCTCGCGCTCGGTCTGCGGGGCGGGCAGCTTGTAGTGGCTGCGGAACTCCATCCTGCCGTCGACGATGTCGTAGAGGGCGTTCGCGCCCCACTCGCGCGGGTCGGACGCGCGGCACCGCGGGCGCCCGCCGCCGCCCCATTCGTCGGTGAAGATGACCTTGGTGCCGTCGTTGTTGAACGTCGCCGAGTGCCAGTAGGCGAAGCTGGGGTCGACCACGTCGTCTATCCGCACCGGATTGACCGGGTCGGAAATGTCGAGCAGGATGCCGTTGCCGGAGCAGGCGCCGGCGGCCAGGCCGATCTCGGGGAAGGCGGTGATGTCGTGGCAGCGGCTGCTCTCGGCGGTGCGCTGCGTGCCCGGTCCGTGGTCGCCGCCGCGCCACAGGCCCGCGGCGGAACCGGTCTCGGGATCCCGGAAGACGAAGGGGCGGCTGACGATGCCCGAGTTCTCAGGATTCGCCAGCGGGATGCGTATGACGTCGATCCGGAAGAGGGCGCTGTCCGGGTTCTCGGCCGGCGATTCGTCCGAGCAACCCGCGAGCTCCTCGCCGGGGCGGACCGCGCCAGTCCCCGACCCGTAGACGTAGACGTTGCCCTCGTCGTCGGGGTCCGTGACGACGGTGTGGGTGTGCGATCCCCGGCAGGTCTGCACCGCCGCCACCTGCCGCGGCATCCGCGTGTCGCCGATGTCGAAGATCCGGATCCCGCGGAAGCGCGCCTCGCTGACCGGCTCGGCGACCCCCTGCAGCCCGCAGTCGAGTCGCCCGCGGGTTTGCTCGACCGACATGATCAGCAGATTGCCGACGACCGACACGTCTCCCTGTCCGCCGGGGCACACCACCGAGGTGACCAGTTGGGGCGACGCGGGGACCTCGACGCGGTAAGTGTTGAAGCCGTGGTAGCTGCCGACGAACAGCCGGTCGCCGGCGAAGGCGAGGTCGGTGTTCCCGAAGTTGAGCAGTCCGCGCCGCTGCGGGTTGTCCGCGTCGTCCTCTTCGGCCTCTTCCTGCTCCGCGACGTCGGCTTCCTGCTCCGCATCGTCGTGGTCGTGCTCGGCGTCGTGGTCATGCTCGGCGTCGTGGTCGTGCTCGGCGTCGTGGTCATGCTCGGCGCCGTGGTCATGCTCGGCGCCGTCGCCTGCCTCTTCCCCCTCGGCCGGCGCCGCCTCGACGGGCTCCGCTTCCGCGGGCGGCTCGGCGGGCATCGGGCGTCCCGCCGGTGCATGCGGGTCGTAGAAGCCGTCCGGCTTCGGTCGCGTCGCCACCAGCGCCATGTTCCACAGCGCCTGGCCGGCGTCCTCGAAGCCGGCCGCAAGCTGCACCCGCGGGTCGGGAGTCAGCTCGGCCAGCATCGCGTCCATGCGGTCGATCTCCATTGTCTGGTCGGATGTGATGTCGGTCGTGAACGCGAAGAGCTGCGAATCCTGCGCCGCGCCGCGCTGGTCGAGGAGGTTCTCGACCATGGTCAGGGCGCCGCGGTGGTGCTTGATCATCAGGTCGAGGAACAGCCGGTCGAACGCGGCCCCCTCCGGCTCCGCGAGGCTCTCCATCTCCTCCGCGGTCAGCATGCCAGGCATCGGCTGCCAGCCCGGCGCATGGTGCGCGTCGATCTCGGTGACGGTCTGGTCCCGCGCGCGGAGCCAGTCCTGCATCATCGCGATCTCGTCTTCCTGCGAGAGCTCGATCCGCCGCGCCATCTGCCGCATCGAGTCGCTGCCGGTCCGGGTATCGAGCAGCTCGGTCATTTCGAGCGCCTGGGCGTGGTGGGAGATCATGCCCTGCATGAATCTCACGTCCCCCTCGGTGAAACGGATGCCGGCGAGGTCGGAGGCCACGGCCGCCGTGATCACCCGGCTCGGCTGGCCCGGCGCACCCGGCTGCACGATGGGAGGTTGCGCCTGGGTTGCGGTTGCGCCGAGCGACAGGAAGACCAGGCCGACCCCGATGGTCGCGGCGTGCAGCGGGCGAAGGGGACTCTGTCGGTTCATGGGAGATCTCCGCGGATGGGATGGGTTGCGGCTCAGGCGCCCATTGTATCGCCAGGACAGCGACCGGCGGGATGGTCCATGCGCCAGCGGATCGTCGACGATTCCCGGCTTGACGAACCAGAGCCCGTCTAGAACCATTGCATAGACGCGTCCGAATCCGATGACACCGATGGCCGAACCGGAGATGCTTGCCGGCGTGCTTGCTAGCGCCGTGTCCCAGCGCGGCGCCGAGCGGACAGTCGCAAGCCACGCATGAATCCGAACGCCGGTATCGTTCCGCCGGGACCGCGGCGCGCGGCCTGTCAGTTCGCTGGCGCGTTGCGCGAGCGCTATCGGGACGCGCTCGTAGAAGTGCGGCTGTTCGGCTCCTGTGCGCGCGGCGAGATGCGCGAGGATTCCGACGTCGATGTCGCCGTGGTGCTGAGGGAGGTCGACTGGCGGACGAAGCGGGACGTTATCGACCTGTCGGCGGGAATCGGACTCGAGCACGATGTGTTGCTCTCGCCGACCGTGCTCGACCGGGAGACGTTCCAACGCTGGCGCGCACAGGAGCGGCTGTTCGTGATGGACATAGAGCGCGACGGGCTGCCTCTATGACCGGGGAGGGCCGGCGTGAGAGCGCAGGGGCCGAGCTCGATCTGGCCGACGAGGAATTGCGCGCCGCGGAAGCGCTGCTTGCGGACGGGATCCCCCGGATCGCTGTCGGGCGCTTGTACTTCGCCGTTTTTCACGCGGTGCGCGCACAGCTCTATGCCGAGGGCTTCGAGCCCCGCACGCACAGGGGAGCTCAGCATCTGTTCAACCTGCACTTCGTCAAGACCGGCCGGTTCGAGCCGGCTACCTCCGGTTTGATCGCGCGGCTGCAGAAGTTCCGGGAGGAAGCCGACTACGCTCCTGCGTTCGTGGTCGATGACGACGGCGCCCGTGAAGACCTGGAGGCAGCGCGCGCGTTCGTGGCACGGGTTCGTACCGTCCTGTCCGCTCAGGGCTGACGCCACCGAGGGGTGGCATCGGCTCGTTGGCTCTATCTGGTGGCGATGCGGTCTGGTTGAACTGGCGTCGCAATATGGGCCGCCGGGCGCACGGCGCAGGTCCGTGCACCGACCCAGATGAAAACGAGGCCGAAGAACTCGGCCACGTACAACGCCTCCACGAGCCCGGTCCTGGCCAACGTGCCGCCGATCGCGGGCAACAGCGCACCGAAGGCGATCAGGGCGTTGCCGGCGGCCCGGTGTCCGGCGTTCGTCGTCTTCCAGAAGCGCCACGCGCTGACGACGGCGCCGCCGACCAGGAAAAACACTGCGTAGCTGTTGATGAACGGGGTGAGTAGGCGTACCCACCCCCAGGCCAGCACGGCGCCGGAAGGCCGATGCGGCTCCAGAGCGTCTGCAACGACCGGCGAGAGCAGGACGAGCAGTGCGGTCAGGACGACCAACGGCAGGCTGACCGCGGTGGCGCGGTTGGCGAAGCGACGCGAATACAGCAAATAGAGGGAGCCCTGGGCCAGCGGATACGCCCCGAGGACGGCGCCCGCGACGTACCAGAGCTTCGTGAGCACGACCGTATTGCCGGCCAGTGTGATCGCCGTTTCGAGCAGCGTGCCGGTGCCGTAGGTGGCGACGCCAGCCGCCCACCAGCCCAGGTGCGGCGTCGGCCGGGCCCGGTACTTGCGGAACAGAATGAACGCGAACGCCGCCGCGATGACCGTGGTCGCGGCCGGCAGGTAGTGCACCCAGGTGAGGTCGGACGGTCCGGTCATGGTTCTTCGACCTCTGCCGGCCCGCTCAGTCGGGTGGGCCGAGCAGCGACTGCTGCCAGGGAAGCAGCATGTTCATACCGTCCGCTCCCTCCGTGGCGATGCGTTCCAGCGCCGCCCGCGACGCGATCAGCTCCGCCTCGATGGCCAGTTCTTTCGCAGTGCGGTCCCGCTTCTGACGGAGGGCGGCGACATGCTTCTCCTGGGTCTTCGTCAGGCGCGGACGCCCCTTGACGGCCGGGCGCTCCGGCCATTCGGATTGATCGATCTCCAGGGCCGTGTCCGCCGCCTGCGAGAACCGCGCGCGCCGCCCGCCCCGCAGGGCGCGGGGGGAAACAGCGTCGCCGTGGTCGAGGCGTCGTGCCGCGTCCACGAGATCCGCGTTCGACAGGATGTGGAACGGAGGGCGGTCTACGGTGCGCGCCTCGTTTTCGCGCCAGTGCCACAGCGCACGCAGGACGGCGCTCGCGCGCGGTCCCAGCACCTGGCTGCCGCGCACGCGCCACTCGGTCTCGGGATCGCGCTGGCGAACCACGCGCGCGGCGGCCACCGCGCGGCGGCACGATTGCTCCAGCCAGGCCAAGCGGCCGAGTTCCACGAGCCGCGCCTCGAGCCGTTGCGCAAGCGGCAGGAGATAGTGCGTGTCGTTGCACGCATATTGCTCCAGAGTGGGTCCCAGCGGGCGGAACGCCCAGTTGGCTTTCTGCTGGCCTTTGGGAAGGGTCACGCCGAAGTGCTCCGCGACGAGGGCGGCATAGCCGTAGCGGGCGGCGCCGGTGAGCCGCGCGGCGATCATGGTGTCGAATACTCCGGACGGCGTCGCGAGACCGAGGCGATACAGCATGCGCAGGTCGAAGTCGGCGCCGTGCAGCACCATCTCGATGCCTGCCAGCGCCTCCAGCAGCGGGGCGAGGTCGAGGTCGGCGAGCGGGTCGACGAGCTCGTCGGCGTCGGGGAGTCCCACCTGCACCAGGCAGACCTTTTCGTGGTAGCAGTGCAGGCTGTCGGCCTCGGTGTCGACGCCGAGGCGGCCCGTTCCGGCGATGCGCGCGGCGAGGTCGGCGAGCGCGGCCTGGGTTTGAATCACGGCGCGGGAACACTACCACAGGGCGTCGGGCAGCATGCCGCCGGAGTGCAACGGGACTGCGTGGCCTGCAGCAAAGCGTACCGCGGGTCGTGATCGGCCCGCGAATCGCGGAGCGGCAGACGGAGCGGCCTGTATACTCGGCGGCGTCGCACGCGGGCGCGGCCATAGAGACACCGGGTTCCGGAGAGTGGCGGGTCCGGGTGGGCCGGGCCGTGGAGGTTCCAGGATCATGCGGTACTTCATTTCGGCAGGCATGTTGCTGCTGGCGGGTTTCTTCACCGGTTCGGCCACGGCGCAGGACGTTGGTCCCATAGGACCCAGCCCCTACGAGGTGGTCGAGAGCTGGCACAAGCCGTTCGCCGCGGAGGGCTTCGCCTTCGGCGGCAGCTCGGGCGTGTTCGCCGAGTCGCCGAACCGCATCTTCATCTCGCAGCGGGGAGAGACGCGCCTGCCCGATCCGGTGCCGTCGGAGTTCGCCGGCTATGTCGGCTCCATCGGGATCAACGCGCTGCGAGAGGCCGAGCTGCGCACGTGGCAGAACTGCCTGATGGTGGTCGACGGCGACGGCAACGTGCTCGAGGTCTGGGACCAGTGGGACCACCTGTGCGCCGACTCGGACGGTCCCGGACCGCACCGCATCCGCATCAGCCCCTACGATCCGCAACGTCGCGTATGGGTGATCAACGAGACCCGGCACCAGATCTTCGTGCTGTCGAACGACGGCAGCGAGCTGCTGATGACGCTGGGCGAGAAGAACGTCGGCGGCAGCGACGGGACCCACTTCGGCCGGCCCCAGGACGTGGCGTTCCTGCCCGACGGGCGGGTGCTGGTGGCGGACGGACTCGACAACCACCGGATCATCATCCTCGATGCCGAGGGCCGCTACCAATCGGAGTTCGGCGGGTTCGGCACGGAGCCGGGCCGGTTCAACGGCATTCATGCCCTGGGCGTGGGGCCGGACGGACTGATCTTCGCCCTCGACCGGGCCAACGGCCGGTTGCAGAAGTTCCGCATCTCGAGCGAGGCTTCCGGTGAATACCACCCCGAGGTCGACCATCTCGCCACGTGGTCCGGCTTCGGCCTGCCGCTGGATCTCATTGTCAACGAGGACCACCTGTGGGTCTCGGACCTGCGGCCGCTCAAGATGGTGAAGCTCGACTTCGACGGCAACCGTCTCTACACCTGGAACGTCTCGAACGACGGGCCGACCGGCTTCCTCGAGGTGCACGCGTTCTCGGTGGACTCCGAGGGAAACCTGTACGGCGGCGACAACCAGCACGGACGCACGCAGAAGCTGGTGCCGAAGACGGACGCGGACCCCGCACTGTTGATCGGAACGCCGTTCGTGGCGCGCTGACGGCACCATCGGCGCCCGGGCGTCGTGGCCGGGGCGGGCAATGCCTCCGACGCAAGCCGCCTGTCGATGAGCGGGGCGGGCCTGCTCAGAGCCTGCCCTGCAGGATCAGCAGCATCCGGCGCAGCGGCTCCGCGGCGCCCCAGAGGAGCTGGTCGCCGACCGTGAAGCAGGTCAGGTAGTCCGGACCGAATGTCGTCTTGCGGATCCGTCCCACCGGTACGTGCAGGTGGCCGGAAACGGCGGTCGGCGTCAGTCGCCGGCATGTGGCTTGGCGCTCGTTCGGCACCACCTCCACCCAGTCGTTGGCGCCGGCGATGGCGGCCTCGATGTCCGCGAGGGGGACGTCGGAGGTCAGCTTGATGGTGAGTGCCTGGCTGTGGCACCGCATTGCCCCGATCCGGACGCACTGCCCGTCGATGGGAATGAACCGCCGGGTACCCAGGATCTTGTTGGCCTCGTTCGCGGCCTTCCATTCCTCCCGCGTCTGGCCGTTGTCCATGGCCCCGCCGATCCAGGGAATCAGGCTGCCGGCCAGCGGCACGCCGAAGTTGTCGGTGGGGAGGTCGCCGCAGGCCATGCGTCCGGTGACGAGGCGCTCGAGCTCCAGCGCCGTCTGGCCGGGCGAGTAGCCGCTGGCCAGATCGCCCATCTGGCGAACCAGCTCGATCATGTGTCGGGCGCCGGCGCCCGACGCGGACTGGTAGGTCATGCAGGTCATCCACTCGACCCAACCCTGATCGAACAGACCCTGCAGGCCCATCAGCATCAGGCTGACGGTGCAGTTGCCTCCGATGAAATCCTTCGTGCCGGCGTCGAGCGCCTGGTCGATGACGCGGCGGTTGACGGGGTCGAGGGTGACGACACTCGTGTCGTTCATCCGCAGGGCCGCCGCGGCGTCGATCCAGTAGCCGTTCCAGCCGCGCTCTCGTAGCGCGCCATGGACGGACTTCGTGTAGTCGCCCCCCTGGCACGTCACCACGACGTCGGTCTCGGCCAGGGCCCGGACGTCGGTTGCGTCCCGCAACGGCTCGCCGCCCCCGATTTCGGGACCCGGCTGTCCTGCCTGGGAGGTCGAGAAGAAGAGCGGGTCGTAGCCGCCGAAGTCACCTTCGGACACCATGCGGTCCAGCAGGACCGAGCCGACCATCCCGCGCCAGCCGACGAAGCCGACCGTCTTCATGGCAGCCTCCCGACCCACATGTCGGCCTGCACGGCGCTGCGGCCGGGCGAGCCGCCGGCCACGTAGAACCGGCCGTCGATGATGGCCGCCGCCGGCGACGACAGCGGCATCGGCAGCTTGCCGACCACCTCCCACTCGCCGTCGGGGGCAAGCGCCAGGATGTCGGGGTTGACCTGCTTGGATTCCCCCGGCGCGGTGGTGTGCCCGCCGGCCATGTAGATGCGGCCATCGTGCACGAAGGTGGAGCCCTCGGCGTGCGAGTGCCCCTTGGGCAGCGGGGGACCGCTGGTCCAGGTGTCGCTGGCCGGGTCGTAGACGTCGACCCGCGCCTGGTCGAGCTGATCGCTGTCGTGGTGGAACTGGCCGCCGATGGCGTAGATCTTCCCGTCGAACGTCACGCACGAGAACTGGTTGCGCGGCACGGGCATCGGCGCGGCGTCCATCCATGCGGCGCGGCCCTGCGCCCACGCGTCGAGGTCGAGCACCCAGTGGGCCGTCGAGTCGGTGTCGCGGTCCGCCTCGACGCCTCCCATATAGTGCAGCTTGCGGCCGACGAGGGCGAGGCCGCCGCCCCCGCGCGTCTCCGGCAACAGCGGCGCCGCCGTGTAGCGGTCCGCGTCGAAGTCGTAGCTCCAGACCTCGGCGATGGTGTGTCCCCGGTAGCCGTCCTTGAAGCCGCCGGCGAACCACACCCGCCGCCCGTCGAGCACCAGGTTCATGTGGGTAATGGCGCTCGGCAGATCCTGGATCCGCTGCCAGCTTCCGTCAGTCGGATCGAAGACGTGCGCCAGCCTGCTCGACCGGACGCCGTCGGTGTAGCCGCCGAACAGGTGCAGCTTTCCGTCGAGCACGACGGTCCCCGGCTCCCATTTTTCCACCGGCATGTCGGGCAGCTTCTGCCATTCCTGCGCACCGGCCGTCGCGGTGGTCAGCAGCCCCAGGGTCAACGCCGTGGCGAGAAGGGTCGGCGTCCGAAGCCGGCTTCGCAGGCGGTTGGTGATCGATACCCTGGAGATGTTCATGTCGACAGTCCTTTCTCGCGGTGCGCGCAGCCCCGGATCATAGCAGTCCGCCCGGCTGTCAGCGGGAAGCCGGTCGCGTCGTCGCCGAGGCCGTGTAGATGAAGTCGCCGAACTCCGAGGCGTCGTCGTTCGCGGCGTTGGCCGCCACGTGGAAGGTGACCGGCGCTGCGTCGGTGGCAGCCGGACGCCACTCGACGGTCCAGGAGGTCTCTTCCGGGCCGGTAAGCGCGGAGCCCGGCTCCGTGTGCTGCGCGTAGGCCACGCCGTCCGGACCGTCGACGACCTGCACGCGCTCGTCGCCGCCCAGGGTTTGCACAGGGTGCCTGCCGGTCCGCCGGCGCGGTCTCCCTCGCTGACGCGCGCCGCCAACTGGAAGCCTGCGCGTCCCATGCCGGGCCGCTCCAGGGAGACGGCAATCCGGTACGTCATCGACGGATCGAACGCGTCCGGCACGCCGTCGAGCGTGAGCGACCCGCCGGGGGCGTCGAGGTCGTTCTCGAAATGGCAGGCGTGGCAGGTATCGCCGCCGAAGCCGCCGGTGTGGGCCGGCGGGGGACCGTCGAGGTAGGCTGCCTCGGGCAAGGAAGCAGCGGCCAGCAGCGCTGCCGTCAGAGCGCCGGCACAGGCTGCGGTGCGCCAGGCGCGGGCGTCGGGAATGCCGCCTCCTGGTTGCGCCGCGCCGGTCGGCGCTTCACTCGCCGCGCAGGAATTGCGTTCGTGTGTTGGTAGGCCTATCCATATACACCACATAGCGTGTATCCGTGTCGGGGAACGAAGGCTATCCCGCCAGGCCGAACACCCGGGCCAACTGGACCATGGAGAGTCCGAAGATTACGAGCACCACGAGCACGCCGAGGACGTTGGCGAGTCGCGAATTGCGGTGCTTGCCCATGATGCCGCGGTGGTTCACCGCGATCAGCAGCAGGACAAGGGTCAGGGGCAGGACGACTGCGTTTCCGGCCTGGGCGAACAGGATGATCTGATACGGCGAGGCACCGAGGAAGATACCGCAGAACATGCCGGTCAGTAGTACGAACCCCCAGAGCAGGCGGAAGCGGCCGCTCCGCAGGTCCGCGCCCCAGCCCATCGCGCCGCCGGCCGCGTAGGCGGCGGCAAGAGGCGCAGTGATTGCCGACGTCAGCCCGGCGGAGAAGAGTCCGATCCCGAAGAACAACGGTGCGGCTCGCCCCAGCAGGGGTTCGAGGCGGGCGGCGACCGTCGCCGCATCGGCGGCGTCCGCCCCCTGCCCGAGCAGCGGCGCGGCGGCGATCACCACCGCCGCCGTGATCAGGCCCCCGAGCGCCACCGAGCACAGAGTGTCCTGTCGGCTCTCCCGTATGTTCGCTTCGTTGCTCTCCGCGTCCGGCCACCGTTCGAGGACGGCGCTGGCGTGGAGGAACAGGTTGTAGGGAATGACCGTGGTGCCGATCAGAGCCAGCACGGTGAGCATCCCTCCCTGAGGGATGCGTGGAATCAGCAGTCCGGAGAGGAGCGCTCCCAAGTCGGGCGCGGAGAGCACGGCGACCAGAAAGAACACCACGCTCATCAGTCCCACGAGGGCGACCAGCGCATTCTGGATCGTCTTGTAGGTCCCGGTCATCAGCAGGGCGCCGGCCAGCCCGCCGACGATCGCCACCAGAAGCCCTTGCGGCAGCCCGGTGAGCAGGCTGATGCCGAGCGACGCGCCGAGCAGGTTGCCGGTCTGAAACGCCGCGTTCCCGATCAGGATGGTCGTCGCTATGAGGCCGAGCGCACCCGCCCGGACGAGCGGGTTCGCCAGGCTGTCGCGTATGGCCTCGGCGAGCCCGCGCCGGCCGGCGAGGCCGACCCGCGCCGCCATGTCCTGCAGGATGAAGGTGGTGACGACGGAGAACAGGACCGTCCAGAGCAGGGCGGTCCCGTACCCGGCGCCGGCGCGGCTCGCGGTGACCAGGGTTCCAGGTCCGATGAAGGCGGCGGCGACCAGGAAACCCGGCCCGGCCCGAAAACGGCTCATTGTCTCGGTCCTCCGATGGTTCGGAATATCGGCGACCGCGTCCCGTCCGGGCGGGCCGACCGTCAAGTCTATGCCAGGCTCATGCCCGACACGCGCCGTCCTGCTTCGTAGCCGCGTAGGCAATCACGGGAGGGTTGTCGAGGAAGTCGTTCCAGAACGGGTTGTTCCGCTCGTCGGGCTCCAGGGAGACGCCGAGCCAGCGGAAGTCGTCGAACCCGGCCTCAAGGAAGGCGCTGTCGTAGGTCTCCGGCTTCAGGAAGAAGTTGTCGAACTCGATCTGTCGTCCGTCGGGGTTCGTCAACCGGTAGCGGATCGGGTCGCCTTCCTGCGGCTCGACGGGGCCGGTCTTGTCGATGCCGTACTGGCGCCACGACACCGTTCCCCTGGGCGGATTCATGACGTTGTCGTTGAATCCGACGATCCGTCCGCCGGGTTTCAGTGCGTCGTGGCACACCCGCAGGAAGCGGAGCAGCTTTTCCCGGGTTCCCGCATAGTGCAGCAGATACATGCCCACGACCAGATCCGCAGCTCCGGGCTCCGGCTCGAGGTCGGCGACGTCGCGGCAGAGATAGGAGCAGCCGAGCGGGTCCCGTGCTTCTTCCCGCTCGGCCACGCGGATCATCTCCGCCGAGACGTCGACCCCCGTAACGGCCGCGGCGCCGGCCCTTTTCAGCAGGCGCGCGTAGAAGCCCCCGCCACAGGCGAGGTCCAGTATCCTCATCCCGCCGACGTCTCCCAGCGCCTCGAACAGCGTGTAGCGCTCGATGGCCTTCCGGAAGGGGAGCTGCTTGGAGTCCTGGTACGCGTCGGCGATCTCGTCGTACTGGGCCACTTAGCTCCCGTGCTTACTGCACGCGGGCGCGGCCGATGTTGTTCGTATCGGTGCCGAACCAGATGTCGCCCGTCGGCGGATGAAAGTACATGTGGCGCACGGTCCCGCCCCCGCTCGCGATCTCGGTCGCCGCGAAGAACTCCTCGGTGGCCGGGTCGAAGCCGACGAAGCGGTTCGGCATGGTCCCCGACTCCACGAAATACAGACGGTCCTGATCGTCGACGGCCATCCCGTAGGGCCGCGCCATCGCGCCGCCCGGTACCGCCCACTCCTGGACCTCGCCGGTGTCCGGATCGAAGCGGCCGAGGTGGCCGCCGGCGTAGTCGACGTACCAGAGGTCCCCGGTCGACGTGAGAGCCAGCCGGCGCGGACGGGCCTCGGCGCGGGGCAGCTCGAACTCCTCGAGCTCCATCGTCTCGGGGTCGACGGTGGCCAGTTTGTTCGTGCCGAACTGGCAGAACCACGCCCGGTTGTTCGCGTCGACCACGATGCCGTAGGGGCGCCGGCCGCGGCCCTCGATCGGGATGAGCTCGACGGTGCGGGTCCGCGTGCCCAGCTTGCCGACGAAGCTGCCGCCCTGCACGGAGAACCAGATGTCGCCGTTGTGGTCGAAGGTGAGCGTATGCGGATCCCGGGCGTCGGGGGTCGGCATCATGATCTTCTCGATCTCCCCGGTCTCCGGATCGAGCCGGCCGATGTGCATGGCCCGGTTGCCGGCGTACCACACGAACCCGTCGTCGTCGACGATCAGGTTGTGGGGGCCGGTGCCCGGGTCGAGCTCGTAGCGCTTGAAGTCACCCGACGCCGGGTGGAGATAGGCGAGGTAGTTGCCCCGCTGGCCGACGAACCAGACCCGCCCCTGGCCGTCCACGTACGGGTCGCGCGGCCGTGTGTTTTCCCACGGCACCAACCACTCGGTGATCTCGATGTCCTCGGCCGCCGCCGGGGGGGCGCCGAGCGTGCCGAGTGCGCCGAACGCGATTACCGCCGCCAGCAGTGCCGGAATTCCGCTTCTCATTGTCTACCTCCAGTGTGTCGACCGCGCAGGAGTCGTCTCGGTGGACCTCCTCGGGTCCGCTCTTGATGACCCCGCCGGCCGCGAACGCGTTTACCGGAGCGTCAGTGACTCATCGCGTAGACGAGCACGTTGATCCCCAGCGAGTAGCCGTCGGGCGCGAAGTTCTCGAAGAAGCGCGGGTCGTCCCCCTCGCGCTCCCAGGCGTCCTGGATGTCGGTGTTGTGGGTCATCGCTACCATGATCCGCCCGTGGTCGTCGAAGATCACCCGGAAGTGGGGCTCGGCGCTGTCGGAGCCGCGCTCGGACGTGCGTCCCCCGGAGCGCCGCCAGAAGCCGATGTTGGCGATCTGCGGCACTTCCCACACGTTGAACAGGGTCCGGAACAGCGCGTGCTCGATCGGCAGGTCGACGATCGGGTACTGCCCCGCCGGCAGCACCTTGTGGATCTGACTGACCCACTGCGCCCATTCCCAGCTTCCCCAGAAGTCGTCGACCCACAGGAAGCCGCCCTTCAGCAGGTACTCGCGCAGGCGGTCGGCGTCCTCGCCGGAGAGCACCATCGACCCGACCGCCGAGGCGATGATGAACGGGCACCCGAACAGCGTGTCGTTGGTGACCGGGACCACCCAGTGGATCGGCTCGTCGTCGGGATCGAAATTGACGTCGGTGGTCGACATCTCCGACAGCCGGATCATGAAGTTGATGTCGGCATAGGGGTAGTCGGTGGACCAGCGGCCCATGCCCCGGCCCCGGTACTCGCTGGAGTACATCAAGCGGCAGAAGGAGAAGCCGGCGTCGCGCTGCTCCGCGGGCCGGATGCGGGGCGGATAGCGCGTCCGCCAGCCCCACTGGCCGAACGCGGCACTGGCGGCGAGGGCCAGGATCGCGGCGAACGCGGCGCCGAGGACGGCCGGCCGCTTCATCCTGCCATTCTGCCACAGTCCAAGGGAAACCGCGCGGGGGCGCCTGGATCGAATTGCATGCCTCCCGCGGGCAGTGTCGCACGGGACACTACCCGCGGGGCCATCGCGGTCGGGGGGTTGCAGACCGTGCGAACGCGCTGCCTCAATTCGCTAGCGGATGGGGACGTACCTGGAACTTCAGCATCCCCGGCTTGACGCCCCGGCCCCCTTCGATGTGCCAAGTGACGGCCTGCCCGTAGGTGGCCCACACGCCGCGTCCCTTCCAGCCGGCGTCCGGATCGTCGATGCGGCCGTCGAGCCCGCGCGTGAAGAAGCCCTGCGGGAACGGCACTCGCAGCACGGTCCATTCGCCGCTGTCCGGATCGAGCGCGAGCAGCGAGTCGGAGTTCGAGCCGGTCGCGATCGGGACGTCGTCGCCCAGGCCCAGCGTGTTCCACTGGTCGACCCAGTTGTAGTAGTGGTAGTCGGCGCGCACCGGCGGATTCGTACCGGAGATCGTCGGGCCGGGGGTGGGGTAGAGGGTCCAGCCTTCCACGCAGTGCCGGCCCGCGGCGGTGGCCGGGCCGTTGTATATGCCGCACTTGCGGCGGTCGAAGCTGGCGAGATGGCTCGATCCGGACAGCGCCGTCCAGATGACGCCGCCCCGGTCGATGTCGAGCCCGCGCGAGCCGAATCCGCGCTTTTCTTCCGGCACGTTGGGATCGAGGACCGACGGCACCTCGTACATCTCGGTCACGCAGCTCTCCGGCGGGTTGTCGCCGACGTGCAGTCGGGCGAGCCGGCCCGGGAACCGGTTCGAGCTGATCCAGACCGCCTTCTCGTCGGTCGGGTCGCCGATGACGCCGTAGCTGCCCACGACGACGCGCGTGTCGAGGGCCGGGTCGAGCTCCGGGTCCTGTCCGCGCCGCGCCGGCTCGTTCCACGGCTTGGTGATCGCGCCGTCACCGTTGGTGTCGAGCACGGTCGGGCACCAGCCCTGCGCGAGCTGTTCGTTGCCGGTCTCGTCGTAGAGCTTCGTGTCGAGCCAGCCGATGACCTGCCCGCCGCCGCTGAAGTAGAGCGTGTCGTTGTCGTCCTCGGCGAACTGCAGGTGGTGGGTCCTGAAGCAGGTGTCCACCAGCACGAACTGCTCCGCGTCCGGCTCGTAGAACACCGCCGACCGGAAGCCGGTCGCCAGCGGGAAGTACCGCGCGTAGGGATGGTCCGAGCCCTCCTTGCAGTAGTCCGGGTTGGCGCGGTTGCGGATCGCGGAGGTCATCCACACTCGCCCCTTGCTGTCCATCATCGGGTTGTGCGGGTTGGCCGGGTCCTTCCAGATCAGCTCGTCCCCGAAGAACCGCGATGGGGCCGGCATCGACTGCGCGATCATCCCCGGCACCGTGTCCGGATCGACCCGTAGCGGGATCTCCAGGTTGGTGGCCACATGGGTCACCGGATCGAGGATCGCCAACGCGTCGTTGGAGATGTTCACGCCGTAGACCGGGCCGTTGGCGTTGATGGTGGGGTCGCGCTTGTCGGTCGTGATTTCATCGTGGATGTAGTCGATCTCGGTGCCCCATTCCCACATCGAGATCACGACGTTGCGCTCGATCCCCCGCGGGCGCGGCGGGGTCGGCGGCACGGCGCCGCCGGCGATTCGGTCGGTCCAGTCGGAGAACATCCGCAGGCCGCGCTCCCGGCCGAAGCGGTTCATGACGTTGGTCATCTGGCCGCCGCGCTGGCCCATCTGCACGCGGTGGTTCCACGCCTCGAGGCTGGAATCGAACTGCGCGAGGTTGTCGATCTCGCGGATGATCCGGTTGCCGAGCTGGTGGCACAGCATGCAGCCCTGCTTCTGGACGTCGATCCATTGGTCCTGGTGCTGCAGGTTGGCGGCGATGCCGTTGCCATCCTCGCCGGTGCCCGGAAACTCCGCCGGCGCCGGCGGCCGGATCAGCGAGTACCAGTAGTTGGCGGGGTAGACCTTCGCCGCGTCGGCCGGCGTCGGGGCCACGGTCGCCTCCAGGTCCACCGTGTCGCCCGGCATGGCGGTCACCGGTTCCGAGTCGACGAGCCCGTAGCCGCGCACCCACACGTCGTAGGTGGCGTCCGGCAGGTCGGGAATCAGGTACCGGCCGCCGTCGCCGGTCACGACGCTCTTGACGAACTTCGTCGGCAGGGAAGTGGTCTCGGCGATGACCCAGACGCCCTCCTCGGGGCCGTTGGCGCTGGTGACCACGCCGCCGATGTCCGCCTCGGCGGCCTGCATGCCGCTGGCGGCGCGGCCGGACGCGGAGAGGGAGATCAACGCCGCGGCGACGAGCATGGCGATGATCGACGCTCCTGCGAAACGCTTGCTCATGGCGATCCTCCGTGTTGCGGTGCGGCCGGCGCTCGGCGGCGACGGATGGCGGCGGCCGTTCGTGCCGAGCATGCCCGCGCGGAAGGTGGACGTCAAGGGCGTATCCGTTGTCCGGGGAGGAAAGCGGACGAGGCGCTCGCGGTTGCGTCGTGAGGCGTGAGGAGTATAGTGAGGGCTCGACCGGGCCGCTGCCGCATCCGGTGGCCGCGGCTCAGGTCGTTCGCGCTCGAGCTCGCGTCGTCCGTTGTTGGCGTTCACCCTGGAAGCGGAAGCGATGCTGGGTCGAACCTCTTCGGACTGGCCGGTGCCGGCGCTCGCGCCCCCGCCTGCTGCGTACGGATTCCCCCCATCGGTACCGTCTCCTCGAAACGCCTCGTTCGTCGGAACACTCGGAACGGAGGTAGTAGAGGTGGCAAAGGTGCATTGCGTCCACACGAAGAATCTCGCTTGGCTCCTGCTCGCGGGGCTGGCGCTGTGGCCGGCATCGGCTGCGGCCCAGAGCGCGATCGGCGGCCAGGTCACCGACAACACCGGCGGTATCCTTCCGGGTGTCACGGTGGAAGCGACGAGTCCGGAGCTCATCGAGGGCAGCCGCATCGCCGTCACCGACGGCCAGGGGCGGTACATCATCGTCAACCTGCGGCCCGGCATCTACAGCCTGACCTTCTCGCTGGCCGGCTTCGGCTCCGTCGTCCAGGAGAACTACGACCTGCCGTCCGAGTTCACCGCCGAGCTCGACGTGCAACTGGCGGTCGGAGCGCTGGAGGAGACCGTCACCGTTTCCGGCGCGGCGCCGACGGTCGACGTGCAGCAGGCGACGCGCGTGCAGGTGCTTTCGCGCGAGGTGCTCGACAACGTCATCAACACGGGCAGTCCCTGGACCCAGGCGATGTTGGTCCCGGGCGTCTCGATGGCCGGCGTCGACGTCGGCGGGTCGCGCTACGTCAACGACCTGCAGCTCGAGGCGCGGGGCGCCAACGCCAAGCACACCACCGTCATGCAGGAGGGCATGGCCCTCGACCTGATCGCGCTCGAGGGGGTCCCGGTCATGTACAACCAGGACCTGGCGACGCAGGAGATGGCGGTGCAGGCAGGCGGCGGCGGCGGCAACGCCGAGATGCAGGCGGGCGGCGTCGTGATGAACATCATCCCCAAGGAGGGGGGCAACACCTTCAGCGGCCAGGGCTACGTCGGCCACACCGCCGGAGGCTGGATCTCGAACAACTACTCGGACCGGCTGCGGCAGGCGGGCACGACCGAGGCCGCCGACTTCAACAAGCTGTTCGACTACTCCGGGTCGATCGGCGGGCCCATCATTCAGGACAAGCTCTGGTTCCACGAGTCGTTGCGCTACTGGGGCGCCTGGACCCCGGAGCCGGGCTGGCTGTTCGACGACCGCAGCCAGTTCTTCAACGAAGAGGACATCATCTCCACGGTCACCCGGTTCACCTTCCAGGCGAACCCGAACAACAAGTTCAGCGCCACCCTCGACCGGCTGAACAAGCGGCGCGGGCCGTTCATCGACCTGCCGCACGACGACCGCTACCGGGGGGTGTGGCAGGCGGCGCCCGAATCGGCGTTGATCCAGTCGGCGTTCCTGCTCGACGATCAGCGCGGCCCCGACCCGGAGACCGCGCGCAACTACCAGAACAAGGGCCAGGGCTGGCATCACGCGCCGTATTGGCAGGGGCAGGCCAAGTGGACCTCCACCATGAGCAGCCGACTGCTGCTCGAGGCGGGCTACGGGAGCTCCGGCGTGGCCGACTGCTGCGGCGACCCGCAGCCGAACACCGTCTTCCCGCGGGGGTCGGACGAGTGGTCCCAGTTCATCCGGAAGAATGACCTCGACCGGAACATCCAGTTCGATTCGGTGGAGGACTTCAGTTGGAATCTGCCGGGGGAGCGGGTGATGACCTCGGTGTCCTACGTCACCGGGTCGCACAACTTCAAGACCGGCGTCACGTACGCCTGGGGGACGGCCGAGCAACACCGGTTCAACAACGGCGACATACGACAGATCAACATCCGCGACGGGCGCGCCTATGAGGTCCGGGCAGGCAACTACCCGTTTATCCGGTTGAACTCGGTCAACGAGACCGGCTGGTTCCTCCAGGACGCCTGGACCGTCGACCGGGTGACGATCACCGGCGGCCTGCGCGCCGACTGGCTCAACGGGTCGGTGCCTCCACAGCGCGTCCCCGACGGCCGCTTCGCCAAGGGGCGCGACTTCGGGGAGGTGACCTGCGTCCCCTGCTGGGGGCCCGAGTGGTCGCCCCGCATCGGCGTCGCCTGGGACGTCTTCGGCGATGCCCGCACGGCACTGAAGTTCAGCACCGGCAAGTACCTGACGCCGACCACCACGGCGCTGCCCAATCGGGTGAACCCGATGGCCTTGACGGATCGCCCCCTGTCGTGGAGCGACCCGAACGGGGACAGCATCGTGCAGGACGAGGAGCTCGACTTCTCGCGGCTGCCGGAGAACTTCGGCTCGCGGCGGCTCGACGACATCGATCCCGACCTGGTGCGGGAGTGGAACGTCGAGACGTCGGTCAGCGTGGAGCGGGAGCTCACGCGCAACGTCTCGCTGAGCGTCGGCTGGTACCGCCGCTCGTTCCACGACATTCTGTTCACCGACCAGGGCTACGAGGGGCTGTTCGTCTACAACCAGAACCATCTGGATCCGTCGTCGTACCGCGCGGTCGAGGTGGTGAATCCTCGCAACGGCGAGGTCTTCAACGTGTACGACCTCGCGAGCCCTGACCTGGAGCGGCAGGTGGACAACCTCGTCACCAACCCGATCGGCCACACCGGCGTCTACAACGGGATCGAGGTCGCCCTCAACGCGCGCCTGCCGGGCGGGGGACAGCTCATATCGAGCCTGACCACACAGCGCAAGATCACGAGCGAGTGCGACAACCGGGGCAACCCGAACGGGGACCGCTTCTGCGACCGCCGCGACATGAACCTGTACAACGTCAGCCTGCCGGGCGGCGCGACGGTCGCCTACGACGGCGTCGACTTCAAGAACGACTTCAAGCTCGGCGGCTACTTCCCGCTCCCCGGCGGGGCGCAGTTCAGCCTGGTGCTCAACAGCGTGACCGGCCGGTTGACCGGCGACATCCAGCGCGTGGACGAGTTGCTGCCGGTCAACTGGGTGATCACCCAGAACACCATGTACACGGCGGACGGTGGTCCCAATGGGCGCTCCCCGACGTGTCAGGGCGCAACGATAGACGGCGCGCCCTGCGTGGTCGGGATGCCGGTCATCCCGGACATGGTGCAGTCGTCGATCACGGTACCGGTGGCGCCGGCCGGCACGATTCACACGCTGCCCCGGACGAACATGCTGAACTTCAGCTTCCAGCGGATCTTCAACGCCGGAGGCGTCGAGTTCCGCCCGCAGCTCGAGATCTACAACGTGACGAACAGCGACGTCTGGTACGCGGAGGCGTCGACCAACTACACCTCCGGCGTCTGGTCGCAGCCGAGCCGCTACGTGCTCGGACGGATGCTCCGGCTGTCGACGCAGTTGAGCTGGTAGTCCTCGGGGTCGCGGTCTCCGCCCGCCGGCGGGGCCGCGGCCCTTCCTTCTCGGTTCCGCCCGCCGCTCGCACCCACGACCGCGCCATCCGGGCTCCTCCCGGGGCTTTGCCCAGGCCCCGCGTAAGGGCTACGGTGACTCTCATGGACGAAGGACCGCGATACACGCCCGCACCCCCGCCGAGCGGATGCGAGCACTGCATGCGCGGTACTCATATTGACAGACAACAGGAAAGCACGCATCATATTCCTGTTGCGAGGCAACATGACTGAGTCCCGGACGGACGTGCCGTACGGCGTGCTCGACCTCTTCGTGCTGAAGACCCTGGATGCGATGGGGCCGCTGCACGGGTTCGGCTTGGCCCGCCGCATCGAGCAGACCTCCGGCCAGCGGCTGCAGATCAACCAGGGGTCGATCTATCCGGCCCTGCTGCGGCTTGAGCAGAACGGCTGGATCCGGTCCGAATGGGGCGTCTCGGAGAAGAACCGGCGCGCCAAGTTCTACCTACTGATGGATGCCGGCCGGCGCGAGCTTGGCAGTCAGGTGGAGAACTGGCGGCGGACCGCCGCCCTCGTAGCCCGGTTCCTGGAGACAGCGTTGTGATCCTCCGGCGGTGGCTGGCGAGCGTGAGGACCCGCCTGCGCGGCGCCGCGGCGGAGAGCGAACTCGACGAGGAACTCCGCACGCATCTGGAGATGGTGGTGGAGGAGAACCTCGAGCGGGGAATGACCGAGCGAGAGGCGGCCCGCGCGGCACGCCGCAGCCTGGGAGTAGTGTCCTTCATCAAGGAAGCCCGGAGCCAGGCCGACAGCCTGTACTGGCTCGACACGCTCCTGCAGGATCTCTGCTACGGAGTCCGCATCCTGTGTCGGTCGCCCCGGTTCTCCGTCGCGGTCGTGCTCATCCTGGGGCTCGGCGTCGGCATGACCACCGCGGTGTTCGCGATCGTCGACAGCCTGCTGCTGAACGCAGTGCCGTTCGCCGAGCCGCACCGCTTGGTCGAGCTGCACATGCGGGGCCCCGAACGGCAGCTCTCCGCGGCAGCCGGCCTGGATGGTCGAGCACTGGCGGAGCGAGACGACGCTGTTCGAGCGGGTCGAGGCGTATGTCCGCCTGGAGCGGGTCTTCACCGGGGACCGTGAGCCCGAGACGTTGCAGGGGGCACGCATCGCCCCGGGGCTGCTCCCGTTGCTCGGGGTCGCTCCGAGACTCGGCCGAGCCTTCGCGGCGGACGAGTCTGCGAGCGCGGTCGGAATCATCAGTCATGCGACCTGGCAGACCCGTTTCGGCGGCGATGCCGGCATCGTCGGCCGGACGCTGCGTTTCACCGACGGCGTGCTCACCATCGTCGGAGTGATGCCGGCGTCGTTCCGGTTTCCCGATGCGCACACCGCGTTCTGGGAGCCCCTCGACGTGCGGCGCCACGCCGTGGCGGACGATCCGAGACGGCCGGCCGTCTCCGTCCTGGCGCGCCTCGGGCTCGGCGTGTCGTTCGAGCAGGCCGATGCGCGGGCCGCGGCGCTCGCTCCGCACTGGAATGCCGAGTGGATCGAGACCGGTCAGACAACGCGTCTCAGACCGCTGAACGAGCTTGCGGCACAAGGGTTCGCCGCGGACTACTGGTGGGTACGCCAACGGCGGGGCGCCCTCTTCCTGCTGTTCGGCGCGGTCGTCTGCGTGCTGCTGATCGCGTGCGCCAACGTCGCGAACCTGTTCCTCTCCCACGCGTTGTCCCGACGGCGCGAGTTCGCGATACGGGCCGCCGCCGGGGCCGGCCGGCTCCGGCTGTGCCGTCAGTTGTTCACCGAGTCGATAGTGACCTCCTTCCTCGCGGGGCTGCTCGGTCTGGCGCTCGCCGTCTGGGTGACCCGTCTTGTCGCGACCACCGTTCCCCCGGATCTCGCCCGGGAGTTGCTGAACCCGATAGATGTCGACGCCCGTGTCGCGTCCTGGGCCGTGCTGGTCTCGCTGTTTGCCGGCATCGCGGCGACGCTCCCACCGGCGTTGCGCGCGGTTGGCGGCGACCTCGTGGGCGCGATCCAGGGACGCGGGGCCGGCGGTACAGTCGGCCACCGTCGTTTCCGCGGCGGAATGGTCGCCGTGCAGAATGCCCTGGCCGTGATGCTGCTCATCGGTGCGCTGCTGATGGGGCGCTCGCTCTGGACGCTGCTCGACGTCGACATCGGCTGGACCGCAGAGAACGCGGTCGCACTCGAACCCCGATTGTCAGGCGAACGCTATGCGGGCGTGGAGGCCCGCTCCGCCTTCCTCGAGCAGGTCGCCGAGCTGATTGCCGCGGCGCCCGGAGTGAGGTTCGCGGCGGCGGCCGAGGAGGTGCCGTTCGTTCCGGGTTCGCTGTCGTTCGGTACGGTCGATACGGAACAGGCCAGTCTCCCGGAGACGGAGGTCACGATCAATCACGTGTCGAGCCGCTATCTCCAGACCGCCGGCATCCCGATCCTCCAGGGGCGCGGGTTCGCATTGGACGCCGCCGAGCAGGACGCCGCCATCATCAGCCGGGATCTGGGCGACCGACTCTGGCCGTCCGGCGCTGCAATCGGACGGCGCATTCGGATGCCGCGAGTGAGCCGGCTCAACGACGGCGACTGGCTCACCGTCGTCGGCGTGGCCGGCAGCACGCGGTTCTGGCGGTGCTTCTGGCCGGCGCCGGCCTGTATGCGGTAGTGGCTTACGAGACGAGCGCGCGGACGCAGGAGATCGGCGTGCGGGTTGCGCTCGGCGCCACCCGTGGCGCGGTGATCCGCCACCTGCTTGCCCGCTCGATCCTCCACTCCGCGGCCGGCGCGGCGGTGGGACTGCTCGGCGTCCTTGCGCTGACCCGGCTGCTGGCGCCACTGCTGTACGAGACTGCGCCCACCGATCCGACGACGTTCGCGGCTGCCGTATGCTTCCCGCTGGCGACAGCACTTGCCGGGGCCTCGCTGCCGGCGTGGCGGGCGGCGCGCACCGACCCGCTGGCGGCGCTGCGCAGGGAGTAGCATGGCCGAGCTCAAGACGAAGAAGAACGCTGGCGACGTCGGGGCCTATCTCGACGGCATCGCGGCCGGAAAGCGCCGAGAGGACTGTCGCGCCGTCGTCGAGATGATGGCGGACGTCACGGGTGAGCCGCCGGCCATGTGGGGCGACAGCATCATCGGCTTCGGCAGCTACCACTACAAGTACGCCACCGGTCGCGAGGGCGACTGGATGGCGACCGGCGTGTCCCCGCGCAAACAGAGCCTGACCGTCTACATCATGACCGGTTTCCAGCGGCACGAAGCGTTGATGCGGAAGCTCGGCCGCTACACGACCGGCAAGTCGTGCCTCTACATCAAGAAGCTCGAGGACATCGACCTCGATGTGCTGCGGGAACTGGTGCGGGACTCGTTCGCGCGGGTGTCGAAGGGGCAGTACGGTTGGTGACGTCTCGATTGATGGCAGCAGCACCTGAACCGGGAGGAGTAGAGGCATGCTGGGCGACGTAGCGCTGTTCGGCAGGATCGAGAACGGCGAGAGTCACTGCGTGGAGTTCACCGCCTCCACGACAGATCTCGACAAGTTCCGGAAGGCGATCTGCGTGTTTGCCAACGACCTGCCCGGGAACGGAGAACCTGGGCTTCTCTTTGTCGGACTGAAGGACGACGGGGGCTGTGCCGGTTCGACCATCGACGACGGCCTGCTGAAGACGCTCGGCGGGTTGCGGATCGACGGGAAGATCCTGCCATTCCCGGTCATGGAGGTCGCCAGAAAACGGCTACGCAACTGCGATCTCGCCGTAGTCCAGGTTGAGCCGTCGGAGAACCCGCCGATAAAGGTGGACGGTCGCTGCTGGATTCGCACCGGCCCCCGGCGAGGCCAGGCCACGGCCGAAGAGGAACGCCGCCTCACCGAGAAACGCCGCTGGGGCAACGTTCCCTACGACATGCAGGGCGTTGCCGGGGCCACCGCGGAGGCCGACCTGGACATGCGGGCGTTCGAGAACGACTACCTGCCCTGCGCGGTGTCCCCGGAAGTGCTGGCGGAGAACCGGCGCGATCGGAGGGAACAACTGCAGGCACTGCGTCTGGTGGCGCCCAACGGCGCTCCGACGGTTACGGCAATCCTCGTGCTGGGCAGGGATCCGCGCTACTGGTTTCCCGGCGCATATCTGCAGTTCGTCCGCTACGCCGGAACTGCCGTGACGGACGACATCCTGGACCACGCCGAACTGTCGGGGCCGCTGCCGGAGCAGATGCGCGAAGCGGACCGCTTGCTGAGATTGAATATTTCCCACGCACTCGATACGCGCGGAGAACGGCACCTGGAGGAGCGTAGCTATCCCTACGAGGCGCTCCGCGAACTTCTTCGCAACGCGGCGATTCACAGAAACTACGAGAATTCTCACACCCCCGTGCGAATCTCCTGGCTCGCCGACCGTGTGGAGATCCTGAGCCCCGGCTCGGCGTTCGGAGAAGTCGGGCGCGACAATTTCGGACGGGGCGCCACCTCCTATCGCAATCCCACGATCGCCGAAGCGATGAAGAACATGGGCTTCATGCAACGCTTCGGCATCGGCATCGAGACGGCGCGCAGGACGTTGGCGGCGAACGGTAATCCACCGCTGGAGTTCGACGTGCAGGATGCGTTCGTGCTGGTCACCGTTCGGAGACGGCCATGACGACCGTTGCCTTCTTCAACAACAAGGGAGGCGTGGGCAAAACGTCGCTCGTCTATCACTTGGCCTGGATGCTGGGGGAATTCGGTCGGCGTGTCGTCGCCGCGGACCTCGATCCCCAGGCTAACCTGAGCGCGATGTTCCTCGACGAGGCGAGGTTGGAGCGTCTGTGGAGAGATGGGAACGCGGGCACTGTCAACGACGGCGTCGCCCCCCTGTTCGAGGGCACCGGCGATATCGTCGAGTCTCCGCAGGTCGAAGAAATCGGCGAGAAGATCGGGTTGCTGATGGGCGACCTCGCACTCTCCAGACGCGAAGACGAGCTCTCCACGCAATGGCCAAAATGTCTGGACCGGGACAAGCGGGCATTCCGCGTCACGACTGCGTTCGCGCGGCTGATCGCGCACGCCGGAAGGCAATTCGGAGCGGATCTGGCGCTGCTGGACGTCGGCCCGAATCTCGGCGCGATCAACCGCGCCGCGCTGATCGCCAGCGATCGCGTCGTCATTCCGCTCGCGCCTGACATGTTTTCGTTGCAGGGATTGAGAAACGTCGGGCCGACCCTCAGGGAATGGCGGAGCGCCTGGCGGGAGCGCGCCGCGCGGAAACCCGAAGAGTTGGACATTGGACTGCCGGCCGGGGACATGAGACCGCTCGGCTACATAATCATGCGGCATTCCGTTCGACTATGGAGTCCCGTACAGGCCTATGGCCGGTGGATCGAAAAGATTCCTTGGGAGTACTCGAGAGCCGTCATGGGAAGCGATCCACCGACTCCACCGGAAGACGAGGATCCGAACTGTCTGGCGCACCTGAAGGACTATCGCTCGCTCATGCCCATGGCGCAGGAGGCGAACCTCCCCATGTTCCTGCTGAAGCCGGCCCACGGCGCCATCGGTGCGCATCAACGGGCAGTCCGTGACTGTCGTACGGACTTTGCTCTCTCCTTGCATCGGAATTGCTCGGACGTCTCGATGGCGGCTGTTGACGCCAGCCAGCCGCCGGTCTGTTGCCGTGGCGGCCTCAGGGGCTCCGCCGCCTCCCACGGAGTCGCCTCGAAGGCCGCGAAGCCGTCCTCCAGCCGGCGCGTCAGCCGCTGCCGGTCGGCATCCGGCAGGAAACTGTAGGCGATGCTGTTCAGCGCAAACGCCTTAAGCGTCCGATACGACACGGCGTCGTTGCGCGCCGCGAGCGCGAACTGCTGTCGCAGGTCGGACAGCATCAGCCCCGGATCGTCGGTGGCGAGCACGACCGGGACGCCGGCCGCCAGGTAGTCGACGAGCGGGTGGCCGAGCGGGTCGACGCCCAGTATCTGACGGTTGCTCTCGGGGCTGATCTCGATGGCGATGCCGCGTCGGCGCATCCGGGCGAGGAGTTCGTCCGGTTCCGGATCGGCGTGCAGGGCGACCGCGTGTCCCAGGCGATCCGCATCCCCGCCGCCGGCCTCGGCCGGAGCCACCGCCAGTCGTATGTGCCGCTCGGCGGTGAGAAGCGCCGCCTGACGGTCGAGCAGCTCGCCGGCGTGGAGCGATCGCTTCACGTTCGGGTAGTGGGCGGCCAGCTCGCCGAACATCCTCATGTGCAGGTCGTAGTCGCGGACCGCGACCGGGTGGTGCTCGGGCCCCGCGAAGTTGATTCCGACCACGACCGGGCTCGCCGCGGCGATCTCGTAGGCCAGCAGGAGATTGACGAAGACCACCCGCGGCTCGAAGGTTCGGACCGTGAGGTGATGAAAGCGAACGAGCACGTCGCATCCGGGATCGGGTGCGTCCGTGTCGCATCCCAGGAGACGATCCGACTGCTCCAGCCCGAGGGTCAACGACTGGACGGTCGCGTCGCGGATCGCGGCGAACCGCGGGTCGGCCACTATCGTGCGGCGCAGCGCCGGGAGATCGTCGTTCCAGCGCACCGAGCCGGCGAGGTCGTCGCGCGCCCGCAAGTCGGACGTATGCGCGGTCGACGTCTCCAGGTAGATCACGCCGCTGGCGGCGGCCAGCGTTCTCGCCGCGGCCAGGAATCGAGCGATGTCCTGCTGCGCCAGGGCGAGCTTGCCGAAGCTGGCGAAGAAGTGCTCGCCGGCCGCGATGCGGTCCATCGACGGGCTGTCCGCCAGGTAGTCCAGCATCGACCAGCGCCGCTCGATCTCGCGACGGAACGAGACGTCCTCGAACGCCGCCGCGACGGGGCGCTCATCGTCCCCGCACGGAGGCGCCTGCAGCACCCACTGCGTGCCGGGATTCCTCGGCAGGCACAACTCGTGGCTTACAGCGATCCGAATGAGCTCGGGCGGGCGCACGCCGCCCCCGAGGTGGTGGTGGAGGTCGCCGCCCAGGGGCATCCGCTCCAGCAAGTCGGTGAGCGCCGCCGGGTCGTCACGGATGCTCTCGAAGTACGCCGCCGTCGCCGCCTCCGGTTCGCCTGCAAACTGAGCTCTGCAGATGCCGGTCTGGAAGTGGCAGACCGCCAGGGCTGTCAGGAGCAGGATGACAGGCGACGGGAGTTGCCCGGGCGATATTGTCGCCTTCTCCATACACATGATGCACATCGATAGCGTGCACGCGGCCCGCGCCATGTCAGTCGTCCTCGGGAAGGGCGAAAACGAACAGGGTGTTCCCGGCGCTCGGGGTGATCTCCGGCGTCAGCCGGATGAAACCCGACGCGGTACCGGCCGTGCCGGTGCTCACCGCCACGTACTGCCGGCCGTCGACCGCGTAGGTGATGGGGAAACCGGTGACCGCCGAGCCGAGGTTGATCTCCCAGAGCACCTCGCCGGTTTCGTCGTCGAAGGCGCGGAAGCGTCCGTTGACGTCGCCGCCGAACACCAGCCCGCCGCCGGTCGCGACGAGCGACATGGTGGCCGTCCGCTGTTCGTAGAGCCACTCGGTGGCGCCGGTCTCCGCCGAGATTGCCTGCACGGTGCCGAGCTGATCGAAGCCCGGGGCGAACTGCGTGCGCACCGCGAGCGCGTACAGATCCATCCCGCCGTCGCGAGTGGCCATCATCCGCGCGCAGGCGTTGCGCAGCGGCATGTACATCCGGTTGGTCCGGGGGCTGTAGGCGCCGGCCTCCCAGTCCTTGCCCCCGATCCAGGTGGGCAGGCCAGCACCTCCTGGCCCTCGGCGCTGAAGACGACCTCCGCGTTCTCGGTCACGTCGCCGGTGGCGCCGTCGATGGCGCTGATGACGTTCTGCGTCACCGTGGGCCGCGCCCAGAGGAACTCGCCAGTCGCCCGGTCGAGGGTGTAGACGACGCCGGTCTTGCCGGGAATGCCGGTCAGCACTCGGCGCGTCTCGCCGCGCTCGAGACGCGGGTTGATCCAGCTCACCGACGCCGGGTCGGGCGCCACTGCCGTATCGACGAGTATGCGCTCGAAGGGATGATCGAGGTCCCAGTGGTCGTTCAGGTGCTGGTAGTACCAGACGATCGCGCCGGTGTCGCCGTCGAGAGCCAGCGTGGAGTTGTGGTACAGGTGCTGGTTCTCGACGCCGCCGAGCATGAACTTGGGAGCGGGCGACGTGACCGACGTGCCGACGTAGACGAGATTCAGCTCCGGGTCGTAGCTGGGCGCCATCCACGAACCCACGTGCACGCGCTCCTCGAAGGGGATGCCGCCCCAGGTCTCGTCCCCCGGCTCGCCCGGCGCAGGGACGGTGCGCCGCCGCCAGACCTCCGCGCCGGTCGTTGCATCGTGGGCGGTGATGACGCAGGCATCCGGGCCGCCGCGCGGCATGCAGCTCCGGCCCGAGACCACCTTGCCCCCGGCGATGATCGGCCCGGACGAGTGCCGGGCGGGGTTCTGCGTGTAGTCGAGGATTGGCGTCTCCCAGGCGAGCCGGCCGGTCTCGGCGTCGAGGGCGAAGACGTGGTTGTCGACGCTGGTGTCGATGATGTGGCGGCCGTAGATCGCGATGTTCCGGTTAGTTCTCCACCCGGCGGTGCCGGACCCGCGTAGGTATGAAACCAGGGCGCGACGAGGCGACAGCCGGGTGCCGGGGGGGGGGGGGGGGCGGATCAGCCGGTGGGAAGGCTGCTGAGCCCACGAGTTTCTCTGTAGTGGTGAGGTTGCCCACGTACTCCGTGACGTCGTCGGGATTGTCCCGGCGGTACTCCCAGACGAGATCGCCGGTCGCGGCGTCGATGGCCTGGATGACGTCGCCCGGGTTGGGCATGTACAGCACGCCGCCGTAGGCCAGCGGCGTTCCTTCCTGGCTGCCCTCGGTCAGGGCGCGCGACCAGGCCATGCGAAGAGTGCCGACGTTGTCGCGGTCGATCTGATCGAGCGGACTGTAGCCCCAGCCGTCGGGCGTGCGGCGCCACGTCAGCCAGTCGCCCGGCGCGGGATCCTCGAGCATCGCGTCGGTGACCCCGACGAAGTCGGAGGGGGACTGCGCGTTGACGTTCGTCGAGACCGCCGCCAGGAAGGGCAGCGCGATGAGGCCGACTGAAAGGAGCCGCGCAGTACGAGACAGGTAGGGCATATCTGTTCCTCCACACCACGCCGAAGCGAGTGTCCCGGCCGGCATGAATCCGACGGACGGCGGTCGTGTTCCTTACGGTATCACAGCCCGTTGACATCAACACATCACACTATCTATGGTGTGATGCATGCGTACCACCCTGACTCTGGACCCCGACGTGGCGTCCCTGGCCCAACGCCTGCAGCGGGCACGCGGTCAGAGCTTCAAGGCGATTGTCAACGAAGCCCTGCGGAGCGGTCTCCGTGCCATGGCGGCGCCCTCCGGCCCGCCGGTGGTCTACCGGACGCCTGAAGTCGACCTCGGCCGCTGCCGCATTGGCAGCCTGGACGACGTCGCCGAGGTCCTCGCCGTCGCCGAGGACGAGGAGTTCCGGTGATCCTCGTCGACGCCAACCTGCTGGTCTACGCGCACGTGGCTTCGTTCCCCCAGCATGAGCGGGCGCGCACGTGGCTGGATGACGCATCAACGCCGCCGCACCGGTGGGGCTTCCGTGGCCGAGTCTGCTGGCCTTCGTGCGAATCGTCAGCAATCCGCGCATCTTCGATCTCCCCGTTCCGGTATCCGCCGCATGGCGGCAGGCGGAGTCCTGGCTCGCCGCGAAGTCCGTGTGGGTTCCGCTGCCGACGGAGCGCCACCGGCAGATTCTCGCTCCGCTCATCGCGAGCGCCGAGGGCCGCGCGAATCTCGTGCCCGACGCCCATCTGGCCGCGCTGGCCATCGAGCACGGCCTCGTTCTGTGCTCGACCGACGGCGACTTCGCCCGCTTCGACGGTCTCGAGTGGCAGAACCCGCTGCGGTAGTGGCAGCGGAATGCTCCGCGCGTCCAATCGAGCACGGATTCTGCCGCGAACTCCTGGGGCTCAGTCCCGTCCGGCAGCTACGACCCGAGGTTGTTGCGCTTGCCGATCAGGACTCCGGCACCGTTGCGCTCAGCTCCTGCGCCAGCTCGACGAACGCGGTGTCGGCCGCCTCGATCGCGCCGTCGTTGGTCACGAACGCCAGGGTCATGTTCCTGGCCGGCAACAACATCAGCAGTGCGTACCAGTACGTATTGCTGCCGTTGTGCCAGATCAGGGAACCGCCGGCCCAGTCTCGCTCGTCGCGGATCCAGCCGCGGGCGTAGTCGTCCAGAAACGGGGCGTGCAACTGCTGCCAGCTCGACTGGGGCAGCAGGACCGGATCACTCCCGTACTCGCCGTCGAGGTGGGTCGCACCGTAGCGCGCCAAGTCGCCTATTGTCATGTGCGCCGTTCCGGCCGGTGCGATGAGCGGGGAATTGTCGGCGCGCGTCTCGAAGGGATCGACGGGAAGCCGGACGCTCAAGTTGGGGCCAAGAAGCAGGACGGCGTGTCCTACCGGCTCCTGATCCGGGTACTCGCCTCTCGGTGGGCCGAAACCTGCGCTCATCAGCGCGAGCGGCGCGAACACGCGGTTCTGAATCAAGGCTTCGTAGGGCTCGCCGGCGATGGTCTCGGCGATGTGGCCGGCGATGGTGTAGCCGACGTTGGAATACAGGAAAAGCTCGCCGCAGGGAGATTCGGGTTCCTCGGCAAGCACGTCGGTGATGAAGCGCCGCCGTTCGGCAACGAGCTCCTCCGCGGTCTCGGGCCAGACGTCCTGGAACTCGGTGGGGAAGTTGGCAGCAACGCCCGCGGTGTGGGTCAGCAGGTGATCCAGCGTGCAACCGCTCCAGCCGTCCGCCATCTCGACATCGGGCAGCAATACCGTCAACGCGTCGGCGGCGGAGAGCAGTCCGTCGTCCTCCAGCACGGCCAGCAGCGTGGCAGTCATCGACTTGGTAATCGATCCCATGTGCCAGCGGTCGTCGACGGTCACCGAGATGCCGGAATCCCGCCTGCGCTCGCCACTGACGGCCGCTCCCGCGAGGTCTCCGTCGATTGTCGTGGCAACGGCCACCGCAGTGAGCCCGGTATCGTCCCGCAACTCGGCCACGCGGGTCTCGAGAAGGTCCTGGAAATCGTCGGTCGCTCCCTCCACCGCCGTGCCCCGCGATCCCGAAGGGGCGCCGGCGACGGTCGTGGCCAGGAGCGGCCATTCCGCATTTTCGGTGTAGGTCGCGGCGGGCGGCTGGGCCGGTGCCGTGGACACCGCCGCGAAGCCCGCAACTGCGACTACCAGGGCGAATCGCCGAACGGCATGCTTCCTCACGGTTGACCTCCGCGGCAAGCCCGGCCCGGTGCGGGGACACATCCAGTTGCCGGCGTCCCCTGCGGCCCGCGGCCGCGACCTGCTCGTCGTCGGAAGTCGACGGTGATGCCGATCTGGACGCCGAACAACGTGGCCAGTGACCGCGTTGGCTCGAATGATATCCCGGTCTCATTGCGCTCGATCTCTCCCCGCGTCAGTGGACTGCTTTGGAGACGCGCTGCCCATGCTGCCGGGCGTTTCCGTAGTACTTGCCGGTGCGAGTCAGCGACAGGGGCGTCACGGCTCGAGGAGACGACCTTTGGGAGTAACGCTCCTTTATCCGATCACCGAGGAACGCTGGTTGGAGGATCGGTACGGACTGGCGTACCGCGAGTATCGACGAACCACGCCGCGATCCTGGTTTTGGTCGCCGGAAGGCGGACATGATCGCGGTCTCGGTGACCGCGATCCGCGCGGGCGGTAGCCGCAGCCCACGATTCAGGAAGAGGGGTACAGCGAGGGTATCGTGATCTCCAGCACGTCGGCGGTGTTGACCTCGGAGACCGGCCGGCGACCGACGCTGCGGGGGTGTTAAGGTAACGCGAACACGAAGAACGTGTTCCCGGCGCTCGGGCGCAGCTCTCGCGTCAGGCCGATGAATCCGGAGGCGGTTGCGGCGGAACCCGTGCTCACCGCCACGTACTGCCGTCCGTCGACCGCGTAGGTGATGGGGAAGCCGGTCACCGGCGAGCCGAGATTGATCTCCCAGAGCACGTCTCCGGTCTCCTGGTCCAGGGCCCGGAAGCGGCCGTTGACGTCGCCGCCGAACACCAACCCGCCGCCGGTCGCGACCAACGACATGGTGGCGGCCCGTTGCTCGCGGATCCAGAGCGTCCGCCCCGTCTCGGCCGAGATTGCGTGCACGGCGCCCAACTGGTCGGTCCCCGGCGCGAGCTGGTGGCGCACCCCGAGGGCGTAGCCCCGCAGGTTGCCCTCGGTCGTCGACAGCATGCGCGCGCAACTGTTGCGCAGCGGCATGTACATCGCGTTCGTCAGCGGACTGTAGGCGCCGGCCTCCCAGTCCTTGCCGCCGATGAGGGTGGGGCAGGCCAGCACCTCCTGGCCGAGGGCACTGAAGACCACCTCGCTGTTCTCGGTCACCGCCCCGGTGGCGCCGTCGATGTCGCTGATCACGTTCTGGGTGACGGTCGGCGTCGCCCAGAGAAACTCGCCCGTCTCGCGGTCGAGGGTGTAGACCAGGCCGGTCTTGCCCGGGATCCCGGTCAGCACCTTCCGCACCGCGCCGCGCTCGATCCGCGGGTTGATCCAGGCGACGGCGTCGGGATCCGGGGCCACGGCGGTATCGACCAGGAGCCGCTCGAACGGGTGATCGAGGTCCCAATGGTCGTTGAGGTGCTGGTAGAACCAGACGATCTCACCGGTGTCGGCGTCCAGCGCGAGGGTGGAGTTGTGGTACAGGTGCGCCAGGTCGGCGCCGCCGAGCATGAACTTCGGCGCCGGCGAGGTGACCGAGGTCCCGATGTAGACGAGATTCAGCTCCGGGTCGTAGCTCGGGACCATCCAGGCCCCGACGTGCTTCCGGTCTTCGAACGGCACGTCGCCCCATGTCTCGTCGCCCGGCTCACCGGGGGCCGGAATCGTCCGCCGCCGCCACAATTCCACGCCGGTCGTGGCGTCGTGGGCGACGATGACGCAGGCCTCCGGGCCGCCGCGCGGTGAGCAACTCCGACCGGATATCACCTTTCCGTCGGCGACGATCGGCCCGGAGCTCTGCAGGGCAGGGTGCGTCTCGTAGTCCAGGATGCGGGTCTCCCACACCTGCCGGCCGGTCGCCGCATCGAGCGCGAAGACATAACCGTCGGCGCTGGTGTCGATGATGCGATCCTCGTAGATGGCGAGGTTGCGGTTGGTGGTGGCGAGACCGCGGGTGGCCGTGTCCTCCGGCAGGTCACGGCGGTACTCCCAGAGGAGATCGCCGGTAGCGGCGTCGATCGCCTGGATGACGTCGCGCGGGTTCGGCACGTACAGCACCCCGCGGTACGCCAGCGGCGTCGCCTGCTGGCTGCCGGGTCCCATGCCGCGCGACCACACCATGCGCAGCTCGCCGACGTTCTCGCGATCGATCCGGTCCAGCGGGCTGTAGCCCCAGCCGTCGAGCGTCCGCCGCCACATCAGCCAGTCGGCCGGCGCCGGATCCTGGAGCATCGCGTCGGTGACCGGGGGGAAGTCGCCGGTGGAGGGCTGCGCTTGCGTGGCCGGCGCGACGATGGTCAGGGAGAGCACGAAGGGGGCACAGGCCAGGACGAATCGTGCGGCACGGGCTGGGCACGGCATCTCGATACCTCCTTGACTCCGAGCGAAGATCGGGTATCCGACGGTGCGACCGGTGACTACGGTATCAGCTTCCGCCAGTGAGAATGACGGCAAGTGGAAGGCGCGGGAGCCGTCGCACCCGCGACCGGAATGTCACACCGCATCGAACCCCAGGGTCACTCGGACGGCCGTTTCCACCTCCAGAAGCTCGTCGACCGTGAGCCGCGCGAGGCGGCCGCGCAGTCTTCGCCGATCGAGCGATCGAATCTGGTCCCCAAGAGCTCGAGTCGGCTTGCCTTTCACCGACACAACGGCTTCGCCTGGATAGAGCGACTCGACGTTGCTCGTGAGAGGAACGACGACGACCCGGGTACCGAAGCGGTTGCAGGCGTCGTTCGAAACGACCACGGCCGGTCGGGTCTTTCCGATCTCGGTGCCCCGTACCGGATCGAGCGACACCCAGTGGACGTCGCCTCGGCGTGGGTACACCTTCATTGCGGCCAGTCTTCGACTTCGGTGGCTTCCCAGGCGTCTGCCAGTTCGCTACGCCACGCTTCGCGAGCCGCGGCCCTGTAGCCCGCCTCGAGCGCGGCCCGATCAGGATGCAGGCGAACCTGTACAGCGTCACTGATGAAGCGACTGATGCCCTTCGGCGGACACGCATCCTTCAGGCGACGATAGAGGACTTCGTCCATCGTGATGTTGAGTCGTACTGGCATGATCGGACCCGGATGCAATGCGGTTCATCATGTATTCTATACAGGATTATGCAGGTCCGGGCAGGACGCGTCCAATTCGGGGGCGACCGCACCATGGATGAACAGAAGCTCGCGGTGAACCGGCGGCGTTTCATCACCGGCCTGGCGGCGGCCGGCGTTACCTCGACCCTGCTGCCCGGCGCCCTGGTGGCGGTGGCGCAGGACACGGACGAGGTCACGGTCGAGATGCTCGCGGAGGCGCAGCGGATCTGTGGGCTGGAGTTCTCCGCGGACGAGCTCGAGCGCATCGCCGCGCGTCTGAATCGACCGGGCGGCAGGCCCGACGTCGGGACCCTGCGGGCGGCCAACCTGGGAAACTCCGTGCAGCCGGCGATCGTGTTCAACCCGGTTCCGCCGGGCATGACGCTGCCGGCCGAGCGCCGGCCGATGCGGCGCGCGGAGGTCGCGGTGGCGATGCCGTCCAGCGACGAGGAGCTGGCGTTCCTGCCGGTCACGCACCTGGCGAAGCTGGTCGAGACGCGTCAGGTCAAGCCGTCCGAGCTCACCGCGCTGTACCTGGCGCGGCTGCGGCGATACGACCCGACGCTGCACTGCGTGGTCAGCTACACGGAGGAGATCTCCCGGCGGCAGGCGCGGCAGGCCGATGAAGAGATAGCGGCCGGCATCTATCGCGGACCGCTGCACGGGATCCCGTGGGGCGCCAAGGACCTGCTCGCCGTTCGCGGCACCCGGACGACGTGGGGAGCCTCGCCCTACCGGCAGCAGAGCATCGACACCGACGCCACCGTGTACACGCGACTGACCGAGGCGGGGGCGATTCTCGTCGCCAAGCTGTCGATGGGCGCCCTGGCGTCCGGAGATCGCTGGTTCGGCGGCCGGACGCGGAACCCGTGGAATACGGAGCAGGGAGCGAGCGGATCGTCGGCCGGCTCGGGGGCGGCCACCGCGGCGGGACTGGTCGGGTTCGCGATCGGGACCGAGACGCGCGGATCGATCATCTCGCCGTCGACGCGCAACGGGGTCACCGGCCTGCGTCCGACGTTCGGGCGGGTGAGCCGTTACGGCGCGATGGCTCTGGCCTGGACGCTGGACAAGATCGGCCCGATGTGCCGCTCCGCCGAGGACTGCGCGCTCGTGTTCGAAGCCATCCGGGGCCCGGACGGGCGCGACAACACCGTGCTCGACGTGCCGTTCAACTGGGACGCGGAGGCCGATCTCGCCGGTCTCCGGGTGGGCTACCTGCGCTCGAGCTTCGACGAGGAAGCCGTCGAGGAGGATCCACAGAACCCGCAGCGCGCGGCGCGGGAGCGGCAGACCGTAGCGAACAACCGGTCCGCCCTCGACACGTTGCGCGGCCTGGGAGTGGCCCTGGCGCCGTTCGACCTGCCGGACGTGCCGACCGCCGCCATCGGCTTCATCGTGGGCACCGAGGCGGCGGCAGGGTTCGACGTGGCCACGGTCAACGGCGAGCTGGACAGCATGCGCGCGGCGCCGGAAGAGAGCCGCTGGCCCGACAGCTTCCGCGCCTCCCGCTTCGTCTCGGCGATCGACTACCTGCAGGCCAACCGGTTGCGGATGCAGATCATCGAGCAGGTCCACGAGGCGCTCGGGGACCTCGACCTGTTCGTCGGCAGCGACCTGGGACTGACCAACTTCACGGGACATCCGGAAATCAGCATGCCCGGCGGCTTCTACGAGGGCTCGCCGACCAGCCTGCGCTTCACCGGCAAGCTCTTCGGAGAAGCGGAGATGCTGCGGCTGGCGCATGCCTGGCAGGCAGCTACCGACTACCACCTGCAGCATCCGCCGCTCGGCTGAGGGGGTTCGCCGAACCGTCGCCGCCGTCCGAGGTGAGGGAAGCGCAACGCACGGGTCCGGACTTCATGCGGACCCGGCGTTGCGGTTCGAGTTGATGCGCCCCGCGAGTCACACGCAGGGGGCGGCTTCGCGGCCGACCGGTTGCCGCCCGCGGGTGTGCCGAGATTCCCCCGCGGTCTCAGTCGTTCGACATCTCGGCGCCGAGCCCGTGCTCGCCGAGGAACGCACGGATCGCCGCGTAGATGTGCTGGTTCTCCTCGGGGCTGAACCCGCCGTGCCCGCCGCCCTCGACCGTGATGAGCTGGTTCGGCACGTTCCACTCGTCGAGCAGCTCGTGCAGACGCGTCGCATGGTCGTAGGGCACGATCGGATCCGCATCGCCGTGGATGGTCAGGATCGGTGGCGTGTCACCGTTCACGTAGTTGGTCGGCGAGACGCTTCTCGCCACCGCGTCGCGGTCGCTGCGACTCCCGAGCCACGCCTCGGTGAAGTTTCCGGAGATTCCCGCCGGCCGGTGGGCCAGATCGTGGACGTCGGTGATGCCGTACCAGTTGATGATGGCGGCCACCTCGAGCGGAGCCGTCGACGGCGGACCGATGGGCCACATGCGGTTCCGGTCGCCGGGGCACTGGCGGTCCAGGCCGGCCGAGGCCGGGAGCATACCGGTGGTCAGCGACAGGTGGCCGCCGGCGGAGTTGCCGGTCACCACGATCCGGTCGAGGTCGAAGTTGTACTGCTCGGCGTTGCGGTAGACCCAGCGCAGCGCGCAACGGCAGTCCTCGACCGCGGCCGGCGCGTGTGCCGTGCCCGCCAGCCGGTAGGAGACGTTGACCACGTTCCAGCCCATTTCCAGCCAGGGGAGGACGGTCAGCGCGGAGGACTGCCGACTGCCGTTGGTCCAGCCGCCGCCGTGGATGTAGATGAGGGTCGGGGCCGGTTCGGACGCCGCGCGGGACCGGTAGACGTCGAGCGTAAGGTCCTGCCCGCCGGCGCGCTGGTAGGTGATGTTCGGGGTCAGGCTGTAGCTGGTGGCCACCCGTACGAACGCCGCCGCCGCGTCGTCGGTCTGCGCGCTCGCGGCAACGGGTGTTCCGAGGCCGATCGCCATGGTCAGGCCGATCGCCGCGAAGCTGGAAGCTCTCATCACTGTCGCCTCACTTTCTGTCGGTTCTGTCGATTCAGGTGCACGCCGTCACGATGTTTCAAGCCCGCTGATTCTGTCATTCCTCCAGCAGCCAGTCGAGCGGGAACATGGCGAACGCGACCAGACTGCGGACCATCGGCGCTCTTTACTCCGAACGACGCGGAGCCAGCGCGCCGCCGCCGGCGAACGTGGCCGTGTCCCCCAGCGCTTCCTCGATCCGCAATACCTCGTTCCACTTGGCCATGCGCTCGGACCGGGCGAACGATCCCACCTTGAGCTGCCCGGCGCTCCAGCCGACGGCGAGATGCGCGATGGTCAAGTCTTCCGTCTCGCCGGAGCGGGCGGAGACGATGGTGGCGAAGCCGGCGGCGCGCGCCGCATCGAGCGCAGCTCGCGTCTCGGTAACGGTCCCGGCCTGGTTCGGCTTGACGAGCAGGGCGTTGCAGGCCCGGTCCCGGGCCGCCTGCTCGACCCGCGCCGCGCTGGTGACGAGGTAGTCGTCGCCGATGATCTGCACCCGGTTGCCCACCGCCGACGTGAAGCGCCGCATGCCGGCGACGTCGTCCTCGGCCAGCGGATCCTCTATCGAGACGATCGGATACCGGTCGATCCACCCGAGCAGCAGCTCGATGAGCCCATCGCTGTCGACGGCGCGCCCGTCGAGACCGAGGCGGTACCGCTCGCCCTCGTGGAACACCGTGGCGGCGACGTCGAGCGAGATGGCCAGATCCTCGCCGGGCGGCGCCCGGCCCGTGTCCTCGATGGCCAGGACCAGGAACTCGAGCGCCTCCTCGTTCGTGTCGAACGCCGGCCAGTAGCCGCCCTCGTCGGCGACCCCCTGCAGCCGCCCGGCGTCGGCCATCCGCGCGCCGGCGGCCCGATACACCTCCGCCGCCCAGTCGAGCGCCTCCGCGAAGGTCGATGCCCCGACCGGCATCACCATGAAGTCCTGAATGTCGACCCGCCGCCCGGCGTGGGCGCCACCGCCGAAGATCTGGATCTCGGGCAGCGGCAGCAGGGCAGGGCTCTCGCCGAGGAGGTAGCGCCACAGCGGCTGGCCCGCGACGCCGGCGGCGGCGTGCAGCGCCGCCATCGAGACCGCGATGAGCGCGTTGCCGCCGAGCCGGCCGCGATTCGGGGTGCCGTCGAGGTCGACCAGCGCCCGATCGAGGGCGGCCTGGTCGGCTACGTCGCGCCCGCGCAGCGCCTGGGCGATCTCCCCGTTGACGTTGCGCACGGCGGCCGTCACGTCGTGACCGCCGAACGAGGTGCCGCCGTCCCGCAGATCCACCGCCTCGCCGCTGCCCGTGGAGGCCCCGGCCGGGGCGATGGCGCGCCCCGTGACGCCGCCCGCGAGGCGCACTTCGGCCTCGACCGTCGGGCGTCCGCGCGAGTCCCATACCCGCCGGGCCGATACCTGCTCGATGGTTCGTGATGAGTTCTTCATGCCGCGGCCCACGCCGCTCGTACCGCTGCGAGAGTGGCTGGTGGCTTCAGAAGCAAGGGATGGGCCGTTCGGCGCACGCGCGCCCGGTCGGCCTCCGTGGTGACGTACTCGACGGGCGACTTGCCGTCGACGCGCGCCAGGAACAGTCCGGGCAGCAGATGGGCAGCCCGTTCCTCGATCGCGGCTCGCGTCTCCCATCGCACCTCCGCGAGGTATGTCTCCGCCAGGGTGTCGAACGAGCGCAGGAAGGCAGCCGTCGCGGACGGGGTCCAGAGACACTTGAGCAGCAGGTGGTTCAGGCAGAACGCCAGGTCGAACGCGGGATCCCCGTACCAGGCGCATTCGGCGTCCAGAAAGATCGGGCCGTCCGATCCGATCAGGATGTTCTTGGGGCTGACGTCGCCGTGCACCAGCGCGTGCTTCGCGTTCGCAGTGCGCGAAACGAGGGCCCGCAGCGGGCTCGCGAGGTCCGGATGCCGCGCCGCCGTGGCGATGAGATACGGCTCGAGTCGTATGGCGTAGAAGATGTCGTCGGTGGCGAAGCGGGCCTGCACGTCGGCACGGCCGGCGGTGGCGTTGTGGATCGCGGCGAGACGCTCCCCAACCGCACGCGCGGTCGTTTCGCGGGCGACGCCGTCCCGGAGCTGCGACTTCCAGAGGGGGTGCGCCGCCGGATCCAGGAACTCCATCGCGAAGCAGCCGGCTTCGGGGTCGTGGGCGATCAACCGCGGCACGCTCGACGGCGCGATCCGGCCGGCCTCACGCATCCATTCCCACTCGTAGCGGTTTCGCTCGACCGGCGCTTCCCAGACCGCGTCGACCTTCAATCTGGGAAGAGCGCGCTTCACGCAGATCGATCCGCCCGGGAGATCGGCCCGCCAGATGTCCGAAGAGACGCCGCCCGCGAGGGGTGTCATTGCGGGCGTCGCCTGCGCCTCGACGATTCCCATCCGCCGGAGCGCGGCCACGATGATGGCGTCGGGTTTCGGCACCGTCCGCGTATGATAGCGAGCGGTGCGCCGGCCGCGGGGCCCCCGATGCGGTGGGCGTATCGGGGACACGACGCCGTCGCGGCGCCGCCAGCCATGAACGTCGTCTTCCACTACTCGGCCGGTCCCGGTCTGACGAGCCGGCTCGCGGACCTCGAGGGCGAGGGACTCTCCGTTGCGGTCTGCGCGATGTCCGATCGCGACCGTTTCGGTCGGCTCCTGCCCGCAACCGAAGCTCTCTGGCATCTGCTGGAGCCGGTCACCGCGGAGGTCATCGCCGCGGCTCCGCGCCTCCGCCTCATCCAGAAGATCGGCGTCGGCGTCAACACCATCGACCTCGAAGCGGCGCGGCGGTGCGGCGTCGCCGTCTGCAACATGCCCGGTACCAACACGCAGGCCGTCGCCGAGATGACCCTGCTGCTCATCCTGGGCACTCTGCGGCGCGTGAGTCAGCTCGACGCGGCGACTCGAGGCGGGCGGGGCTGGGGATTGCCGGCGAGCCTCCAGGATCGCTGCGGCGAGGTGTGCGGCCGGACCATCGGACTGGTCGGATACGGCGCCGTGCCGAGCCGACTCGCACCGGTACTGCAGGCAATGGGCGCGCGCGTCCTGTTCGCCAGCCGTAGCGAGAAGCCGGACGCGGTGGGCGAGCGCCGCCCGCTCGCCAGTCTCCTTGCCGAGAGCGACGTCGTCTCGCTCCACGTCCCGCTCACCGCGGACACGGAGCGGATTGTCGACGCGGAGGCTATCGCCGGCATGAAGCCGGGCGCCATCATCATCAACACGGCTCGCGGGGCGCTGATCGACGAGGCGGCGCTGGTCGAGGGGCTGCGGACAGGCCGTATCGCGGCTGCCGGCCTCGACGTGTTCGAGACCGAGCCGACGCCGGTGGGGAACGCGCTCCTCGACTTCGACAACGTGGTCTGCACCCCGCACGTCGCGTGGCTCACGCAGGAGACCCTGGAACGGAGTCTGGCCGTGGCGGTCGAGAACTGCCGGCGGCTCGCGGCCGGGGAAGAGCTGCGGCACCGCGTGGTGTAGCAGGCCGCAGGAACGTTCACCCGGACTAGGGCCTGTTAACACTACTGGACGGTTCGTGATATCGTTGCTGGATGGAGCTCACCGAGACGCAGTACGCACGCATCGAGCCCTGCCTCCCGCGACAGCGTGGCAATGTCAGCATGCCCAATTTGCAGGTGCTCAACGCGATCCTGTACGTCGCCGAGCAGGGGTGCAAGTGGCGAGGGTTGCCGAAGCGCTTTGGGAACTGGCACACGATCTACACCCGTATGAATCGTTGGTCCAAGAACGGGGTGCTCGACCGGGTCTTCGAACACCTGCAACGCGCCCAGTTGATCCGTATCAAGCTGGAGGCGGTGTCGCTGGACAGCACCGTCGTCAAGGTCCATCCCGACGGCACGGGGGCTCGAAAAAAAACAGCCCCCAAGCCATCGGCAAGTCCCGCGGCGGGTGGACCACCAAGATTCATCTGGTTGCCGCGGATGCTCGCACGGCACTGACGTTCGCGCTCTCGCCCGGCCAGGCCCACGACAGCCCGGAAGGCCGAAAGCTCCTGGCCAGCATGGGGCCGCAGGATGACAATGTGGCCTTGGTGATGGACCGCGCGTACCAGGGCGACGAAACTCGCCAACTGGCGCTGGACCTGGGGTTCACACCCGTGGTGCCGCCGCTCAAGACTCGGACGGACCCGTGGGAGTACGACCGGGAGATGTACAAGCGACGTAACGAGGTCGAGCGTCTGTTCCGCCGGCTGAAGGGCTATCGCCGGATATTCTCCCGATTCGAGAAGCTGGATGTGATGTTCATCGGCTTCATCCACTTCGTGCTCATCTTCGACGCGCTGAGGTAAGTGTTAACAGGCCCTAGTGCACGCCGGCTTCGGAGTACGGCTTGCCGTTGGTCATCAGGCGCATCTCCAACAGATCGATCAGCGCCGTGCAGCGTTCGCAGGGGCCGTCCCTCTCCAGGAGCGCCTGCTTTTCGATCGGCTCGAACGCCAGGTACTGGGACAGGACGTTCACCAGCTCGGCGTCGCCCATGCCCGGAGGAATCCGGGATGCCGCGCCGGACGCCGCCTGCCGGTCCAGCAGGTCCTCGATCCGCTGCCGGCCCGCCTGCAGGTGCTGCTGCCGTCCGGTGGTGGGGCCATCGGGCATGACGTCTATCGTCGCGATGCGATAGGCGCTCGAACCGTCTTCGTCCTGGACGCGAAAGCGATCGCCCCCGCGCAGCACGATGTTGTAGCGCCCGTCGGGCAGCGACGCGACGTGGGTGATCCTGCCCGCGCAGCCGATCGGGAAAATCGGTGGGTTGGGATTTGCGTGCCGCCGCCAGCCTTCGCGGAGCAGCACCATGCCGATGAGCCGATCGCCATCGATGGCGTCGGCCACCATCTGACGGTAGCGCGGCTCGAAGATGTGCAGCGGCAGGAAGACGTGCGGGAACAGTACGACGTTAGGGAGCGGGAAGATCGGGATCCGGTCGGGCAGGGTCGGGCTCGGCACTCAGTGCACCGTCTTCGTCTTCTTGTCCATGTAGTCCATCAGGACGTAGCGGCCCAGGGTATAGGGCGTGGTGAAATACGCCTTGCCCCGGCAGATGGCCGCCACGCGCCGCACGAAGCTCACCAGCTCGTAGTCGCGCGCCAGCATGAACGTGTTGATCATGATGCCGGCCCGGCGGCAGTTGGCCACCTCGGCGAACGTCTCGCGGATGATCATCGGATCGAGTCCGAAGGCGTTGCGGTAGATCCGCCCGTCGGGCTGCGTGAGGGCAGAGGGCTTGCCGTCGGTGATCATCACGATCTGGCGCATGTCCTTCCGCTGGCGTTCGAGGATGCGCCGCGCCAGACGGAGCCCCTCGCGGGTGTTGGTGTAGTAGGGACCGACCCGCACGCGGGCGAGCTGCTTGAGCGGGATCTCCTCGGCTGAATCGTGGAAGAGCACCGCGTTCAGGGCATCGCCGGGGTACTGGCTGCGGATCAGGTGGGACAGCGCCAGGGCCACCTGCTTGGCGGGCGTGAAGCGGTCCTCGCCGTAGAGGATCATGCTGTGGCTGCAGTCGAGCATGAGCACCGTCGCGCACGAGCTCTGGTACTCGCCCTGCGCCACCATCAGATCCTGGTACTGCACGTCGATGCCGCCGCCTTCGCGCGCCGGCGCCCGCTGCACGGCGTTCAGGATCGTACCGCTGGCGTCGATGTTCAGGGTGTCGCCGAACTCGTAGGGTTTCGAGGCGCCGCCCGCTTCCACGCCGGTGGCGAGCTCCCGCGTGTCGTGCCGGCCGACGCTACTGCGCCCGCTCGAGCCGAGCAGGTCGCGCAAGGCCCGGTAGCCGAGGAAGTCGAGGCTCTTGTCGGTGACCTGAAAGCGTGCGGGGGAGGTGGCCTGTCCCTGCCCGGCGCCTGCGCCCGATTCGGGCGCTTCGTCGGAATCCAGCGAGAGGTACCCCTGCCCGGCCATTTGCCGGATCAGCTCCTGGACCAACTCCTCCAGGCGGGACCTCCCGCCGGCCTGGTCCGCGTCGGCGGGATCGCCCAGCAGACGCTGAATGGCATCGTCCGAGAGCAGGCCGCCGTTGAGCAACGCGTCGAGAACGGCGTCGTGCAGCGACTGCAGGCTCCGGTCGTCCTCGTCCTGATCCGATGGGTTGCCGTAGGGGCCGTAGGGGCTGTCGAATCCGCTCGACAGCAGGAGCCGGGAGAGCTTCGCAACCAGCTCGTCGAGGTCGACGCCCTCGATATCCTCGCCGGTGTAGCGCGTGTAGCGATAGCGCATGCGCCCGGGTCAGTTGTAGTACTTCTTCTTGTTACCGCCGCGCGGCATCGGCTGCCGGGGGTCGAAAGCCGGCTCCGCGGACTGCGCCGGGGGCCTCCGCTTCTCGACCGCCTCGTAGCCGCCGCCGTCGCTACGACTGATCTTGCGCTGGGCGCAGAGCCCCTCGAGAACGAAATCCACCGCGGCGGCGATCTGCGACGGTGGGTCGCCGGATGCGATGCCGGCGTGCGCGGCCAGGTCGAGCAGCCCGTGAATCTCCCCGACATCGGCGAGGAATGCGTCCGACGAGGTCGTGTCGCTTTCCTGCAACGCGCCGCCCATCTCGAACCACTCGACGACCTGGTGGGTGTCGACGCCGTCGAACCAGCCGCCGAAGACGGCGCCGACCGCGGCGCGAATCAGCTCGCGACCTACGGCGTTGGCCCCGCGCAGCTCGCCCTCGTACTCCAGCTCGAACTTGCCGGTCATGGCCGGGAGCGTCGCGTAGACGTCGGTGACGCGCGCCGCCGGTGTCTCGCCGGCCGCGAGGGCGCGGCGCTCCGCGTTGGACACGACGTTCTCCAGGCAGGTGATCGGTAGCCGCTGACTGACTCCCGAGCGGCCGTCGATCTTCTTGTCGACCCGCGCCTGAAAGGCGATCTCCTCGACCACCTCCCGCACGTAGAGCGGAACGACGACGTCGGTTCCGGCATCGCGCGCGACCCAGGCCTCCTGCTCGGTGATGGCGATGGCTTCGTGGCGGGTCCGCGGATAGTGGGTCCGGATCTCCGACCCGATGCGGTCCTTGAGCGGGGTGACGATCTTGCCGCGGGCCGTGTAGTCCTCGGGGTTCGCGGTGAACGCCATCACGACGTCGAGCCGCAGGCGGACGGGGTAGCCGCGGATCTGGATGTCGCCTTCCTGCAGGATGTTGAACAGGCCGACCTGAATCTTGCCGGCCAGGTCGGGCAGCTCGTTGATCGCGAAGACGCAGCGGTTGGCTCGCGGCACGAGCCCGTAGTGGACGGTCAGCTCGTCCGAGAGCCGCCGGCCGGCCGCCGCGGCCTTGATCGGGTCGATGTCGCCGATCATGTCGGCAATCGTCACGTCCGGGGTCGCGAGCTTCTCGACGTAGCGCATCGAGCGGTCGAGCCAGACCACGGGCAGATCGTCGCCCTCCGTCTGCACGCGCGTGCAGCACGCGGCGCAGATCGGGGCGAGCGGGTCGTCGTTGACGTCGCACCCGGGCACGACCGGGATCGCCTCGTCGAGCAGCTCGGCGAGCCCGCGGATGAGCCGTGTCTTGGCCTGTCCGCGCAGGCCCAGCATGACGAAGTCGTGCTGCGACAGGATCGCGTTGACGACCTGCGGGATGACCGAGTCGTCGTAGCCGACGATGCCGGGAAAGAGCGGCTCGCCGCTCTTCAGCCGGGCCATGAGGTTCTCGCGGAGTTCGCGTTTGACGCTGCGGCGAGGGATCTTGCCCTTGTCGACGGCGCGACGCAGGCTCCCCCGTGAGCTGGGGCGCATGAGACGATCTTACCCGAATCGTGCCGGGCCGCCCGCGGGTCCGGCCATTGCCGCGCGCCGCCGCCGCCGCTACAATCCGGGTGGACCCTCGGCGGATCTGTCCGACCGCGTGGCACCACGATGGAGGGGGGTGCGAGCGCCCGTGGGTAATCGCTGGCGTTGCCGTCGCGGTCGGTCGTGATTAAGATGTAGCGGACATTGGGCACCTGACTTGTTTTGTCGTGCCCCGTTTTGCGGGATCGGCCATGATCTGACCGGCGCCGATCCGAGGGAGACCCGAGGTCGATATGTCAGAACCAGAAGTCGTCGTTGGTATCGGAGGCGCAGCCGGCGACGGCACGGCTTCCGCGGGCAATACCCTGGTGATGTCCATGGCCAGGCAGGGCATCGCCGCGTACAGCTACAACAGCTACCAGTCGGTCATCCGCGGCGGGCATTCCTGGCTGCGTCTGCGTTTCTCGGCCAAGAAACCGCTCAACCAGGGTGACCAGGTCGACGTGGTGATCGCCCTCAACCAGGATTCGCTCGATCGGCACCTGCAGGAGTTGCAGCCTGGCGGCGTTTGTCTCTACAACGGCGCCAAGTTCCAGCCCAGCTACGACCCGCCGGCCGGTGTTCAGCTGTGCGGGCTGCCGGTGCCCGACCTGGCCCCCGACTCGGTCAAGCTACCCGTCATGCAGAACACCGTGGCGGTTGGGGCGGCTGTGCAGATGATGGGTCTGAGGTTCGAGACGCTCGCATCCGTGTTCGAGACAACGTTCGCCAAGAAGCCGGCGGTCGTCCAGAAGAACGTCGAGGCCGCCCGGAACGGCTACGACTACGCGGCCAAGAACTTCCAGCCGCTCGCGACCCCACTCCATCCGACCGACCAGAAGTGGGCGCAGTGCTCTGGCAACAACCTCCTGGCGATGGGCGCCGCCCTGGCCGGGTGCAAGTTCTACGTCGCCTATCCGATGAGCCCCGCCACGCACATCCTGGAGTGGTTCGCGAGTCACGCAAAGCGGCTCAGTATCTGTGTGCGGCAGGTCGAGGACGAGATCTCGGTCGTCAATATGTGTATCGGAGCCAACCACATGGGGGTGCGCGCGATGTGCGCCACCTCGGGTGGGGGGTTTGCGCTGATGAGCGAAGCGGTCGGCATGTCGGCCATGTTCGAGACCCCGGCGGTCATCATCAACGTCATGCGGGCTGGACCCTCCACCGGCGTGCCTACCAAGACCGAGCAGGCCGACTTGAACCAGGCCTTCGGCGCCAGCCAGGGCGACTTCGAGCGCGTCGTCCTCGCCCCGCTCAGCATGGGGGACTGCTTTGTGACTCCGGCAGTGGCGTTCGACGTCGCGGACAAGTATCAGCTCCCGGTCCTGATCCTGGGGGATCTGCTGCTCTGCGAGGGGAGCGAGACGGTCGCCACCGAGGTTCTGGACGTCGAGTTCCCGATTGACCGCGGCGAGCTGATCACCACGGCCGATGGGTCGCGGCAGGAGCCGTATCTGCGATACAAGGACACGCCCTCGGGTATTTCGCCTCGAGCGATTCCGGGTGTCCCGGGGCATCTTTATACATCCGGCACGGACGAGCACGACGAAGACGGCGTGCTGTTGAGTGACGTCTTCACCGACCCGATCCGGCGAAAGAAGATGGTCGATAAGCGGCACCGCAAGCTGTCGACGATTCTCCATGACCTGCCGGCCCCGATCCTGGAGGGACCGGCCGACGCCGAGACCACCTTGCTCGGGTGGGGCTCGACGTGGGGCGTCATCAAGGAGGCGGCCGAGCGGCTCACGGCCGCCGGTGTTTCGGTGAACCACCTCCAGGTCAAGACGATGATCCCGCTGCATTGCGACGACATCGCGGCCGTCGTGGAGAAGAACCAGCGGCTCATCATCATCGAGAACAACCACAGCGGTCAGTTCGCCCGGCATTTGCGGGCGGAGACCGGCATCGTGGCGGATGGGCACATCCGGAAGTACGACGGCGAGCCGTTCGAGCCGAAGCACATCGTGTCCGCGGTCAACAACATCATCGACGGTCAGACGATCGTCACCGTCCTGTCAACCGAACCGGGTTGGCGAACCGACCATCCCACCGGGACCAGTGGTCCGTGGGAGGGGTTGAAACAGGTCACCAGGCCTGCTGTGCCGACCAAGGCGTAAGGAAACAACGATGACACCTTCTGCAACCCTCTTGAAAGTCAAGGATTTCAAACCTGAGGTTCACCCTGACTGGTGTCCTGGCTGTGGCGACTTCGGTGTGCTCACGGCGCTCTATCAGGCCTGCGCCCAACTGCAGATACCGCCTCACGAGTTGATGGTGGTCTCCGGCATCGGGTGTTCCTCCAACCTGCCCGGTTTCATCCGATCGTATGGTACCCACACCCTGCACGGACGGCTGCTGCCGTTCGCGACCGGCTGCAAGCTCGCGAACCAGAACATGACCGTCATCGGCACCGGCGGTGACGGTGACGGGTATGGCATCGGTCTCAACCACTTCATCCAGGGGATGCGTCGGAACATCGATGTGACCTACATCGTGATGAACAACGAGATCTATGGGTTGACGACCGGCCAGGTCTCGCCGACGAGCGAAACCGGCATGAAGACCAAGACCAGCCCGTTCGGCAACCTGGAGGGGATGCTCAACCCGATGGCGCTGGCGCTGGCGGCCGGGTGCGGGTTTGTCGCTCGCGGGTTCAGCGGCCAGCCCAAGCATCTGGTGGAGCTGTACAAGGCAGGCATCCAGCATAACGGGTTTGCCCTGATCGACGTGTTCAGCCCGTGCGTGACCTTCAACAAGCTCAACACCTATCAGTATTTCCGCGACCGGATCTACAAGCTCGAAGACGACGCGCACGACACCAGCAGCTTCCACGCTGCCATGGACAAGGCGTTGGAGTGGGACCCGAAGATCCCGATCGGGCTCTTCTACAAGAATCCTGAGCCGCAGCCGTCGCTGGACACGCTCGACCCAGCCCTGACCACGGGCGTGCCGCTCGTGCACCAGAACTACACGGTCGACGCCGAGACGCGTGGGGAGCTGATTCGCGAGTTCATGTAGGGTCAGACGGGGTCTGGTCAGGTTGGCGGCGCCGGTGCCGCCAACCTGACCAGACGCCTGTAATGCCGCCGTCAGCGGATCGCGGCGACGGCTTCCGTGGTCGTGTACCGCGGCTGGATATCGATCGGGACACCGCCCAGCCGGTCCAGGACGCGCTGCACCTCCGGCCGCACCACGCCCAGCGTCTCCAGCACGCGATTCGCCTCGTCGTAGTCGCCCTGCGCCTGAATGGTCAGCAGGCGGCGTGTCAATCCTTCGACCGCTTCCCGGATGCGCGTGTGGTCCATCCGGAATCGGCCGTCCACGTCGACCGTCACCGCGCCTGCGTCGAGGAACGTATTGAGCTGGACGGCTACGCCGCGGCCGTGCGCCTCGTTGATGCCGAAGCGGATCGAGCGGAACGTCGAGGCGAGGAACGTCGTGTAGATCGACCGTTCGAGGGAGCGGTCGATCACGCCCTTGTCGATCAAGAAGTGGAGTGCCCAGAGGCCCGAGATGTCGGCCTTGGCCTCCTCGATTGTGCTGTAGGTCTCCCGCAGCGCCTGGCGCACCGTGGTCGCGCGCCCGTCGCCGTCGACGGAATGCGGTCCGAGCCCGTGCATCAGCTCGTGCATCAGGATGTGGGTGAAGAACGCGTCGAACGAGACGTCGACCCGCTCGCTGAAGGGCACAGCGACTGCGGCGATCGGCGCCAGCACCTGCTGGAACTTCGCCTCCTGCACGTTCTTCAGCATCACGCGCTTCGCGCCGTAGTCGCGGACGATCCGCTCGTCGTTCGGCAGGTTGAACGCCGCCGTCTGCACCCCGCTGTTGGCGTCGCCGGCGGTGAAGACGACGTTGACCACACGGATCGGCGCCAGCGCGCCCAACGCCGGATCGCGGTAGGCGGGGTCGATCGGCAGGTTGTCCTCGAGGCCCTGCAGCTCAGCCCCGAAGCGGGCGAGCTGCGCGGTCTCCGCGTCGTCGCGGATGGTGACGAAGGCCTCGAAACCCGCCTTGTAGTTGAACCACTCGTCCTCGTACACCTCGTACGGGCCGATGGTTGGCTCGATGGCGGCGTCGATTTCCATCCACGCCACGTCGCTCTCGTAGTACTGGTTCGACGCGAAGGCGTCCGCGCGCGCCCGCAGGTAGCGCTCGAGCGTCGGCTCCGCGGTCAGGTCGGCGGCTGCCCGCAGGTGTCCGGCGGCCAGGGCCAGCGGCCCCTGGTACTCCAGGCTGTACGGCACCGCCTGCAGCCCGCCGTCCACACTCCGGCGGATGACGGTGAAGAAGCCGGTGGCGGCCGCTCGCGCGTCTCCGGACAGCCCTTCGATCCAGGCCGCGATCTCGTCGCGCGTCGCGTCCGGCGGATAGTACGCGGCTCCTTCCGGCTTGGACGGCACTCCGGGGACGAACGGCCGGTTCCCCTCGACGCGGGACCAGGGCCCCTTGTTGACGAGGAAGAAGGCGAGCTGTGCCTGGCGGCTCGCGCTCCGATCGCCCTGGAGCTCGAGCAGCAGCGCGGGGTTGCCCGCCCACACCTGCTCGAGGAAAAGCGCGTCCATGACGCGCGCCGCGTCGATGATCCGGGCGAGCGCCGCGCGCTCGGACCGGGGGAGCGAGGCAACGTCCGCGCCGATGTCGACCGGGGCAAAGAGGGGCGTCATCGTGGTCCCGAACGGCTGGCCCTGTACGGCAGGGCCAGCGGCGGCGGCCAGCGCGACGATTCCAACCGCGACGAGGGCGGCTCTGGTCATTTCCCCGACCTCCTGTAGTAGTGTAGACGACCCTCATGGCCGAGACGACGCAGCTTGCGATCATCGGGGCCGGTCCGGGCGGCTACACGGCGGCCTTCCTCGCGGCCGACATCGGACTGCCGGTGACGCTCATCGACGAGGCGCCGCGCCCCGGCGGCGTCTGTCTCTACCGGGGCTGCATGCCGTCGAAGGCGCTGCTGCACGTTGCGAGGGTGCTGACCGACGCCCGCGCCGCCGCCCGCTGGGGCGTGTCGTTCGGTGAGCCTGCCATCGACGTTGCCCGGCTCCGGGCCTGGAAGGACGAGGTCGTCGCGAAGCTGACCGGCGGGCTGGCCCTGCTGTCGAAGCAGCGGGCCGTGACCTATGTGCAGGGCCGCGCAGCGTTCGAGGACGCGCATACGCTCCGCGTGACGCCGACCGGCGACGGCGCGCGGGACGCCGCGCGGACGATCGCCTTCGAGCATGCCATCGTGGCGACCGGTTCGCGCCCGGCCCGCCCCGCGGCACTGGCCCTCGACGATCCGCGGGTGCTCGACTCGACGCGCGCGCTCGACATCGACCGCGTCCCGGCGTCGCTGCTGGTGATCGGCGGTGGCTACATCGGGCTCGAGCTCGGGACCGTCTACGCGGCCCTCGGGGCTGCCGTCACGATAGTGGAGATGACCGCTGGTCTGTTGCCGGGTGCCGACGCGGACCTCGTGCGGGTCCTCGCCCGCCGGATGGTCAGGACCGTCGGCGCCGTGCACGTGAACACGACCGTGACCGGGTTGGCACCCCGGGCCGATGGCATCGACGTCACGCTCGATGGGGCGGGCGGGACTGCGCAGACCGGGCGGTTCGAGCAGGTCCTGGTGGCGGTCGGGCGGGCGCCGAACTCGGACGTGGCCGGTCTGGAGCGGACGCGCGTCGAACGGGACGCCCGCGGGTTCATCTGCGTCGACGCGCAGCGCCGGACCGCCGAGCCGTCGATCTTTGCCATCGGCGATGTCGCGGGCGAGCCGCTGCTCGCACACAAGGCGTTCGCCGAGGCCCGCGTCGCGATCGACACGATCGCGGGGAGCGCTACGGCATTCGCCCCGCGGGCGGTGCCGGCCGTCGTCTTCACCGACCCGGAGGTGGCGTGGTGCGGCCTGACGGAAGCGTCCGCCGCCGTGGCCGGGCGCACCGTCACCGTGGCGCGGTTCCCGTGGGGTGCATCCGGCCGGGCGCTTACTCTCGACCGCCCCGAGGGCGTGACCAAGCTGGTGCTCGAGCCCGAGTCCGGGCAGGTGCTCGGGGTGGGACTCGTCGGCGCCGGCGCGGGGGAGCTGATTGCCGAAGGGGTCGTCGCGGTGGAGAAGGGGCTGACCGCCGCCGATCTCGCCGGCGCGATCCACCCGCATCCGACCGTCTCCGAGACGTTCGCGGAAGCCGCCGAGGTCTTCTTCGGACGCAGCGCGCACGTCTACCGGCCGAAGCGACCTTGACCCCCGCTCGGCGGCGCGCCGCATCTACGAGGCGCAGCGGTCGAACGCCTCGGCCTGCTCGTGGGCGTGGTAGGAGCTTCGCACGAGCGGTCCCGACTCGACGTGCCGGAACCCCAGGCCGAGCGCGTGCTCCTTGAGGTCGGCGAACTCGTCGGGGTGGTAGTAGCGCGCCACCGGCAGATGCGCGACCGACGGCCGCAGGTACTGGCCGATGGTGAGGATGTCGCACCCGGCGCCGCGCAGGTCCGCCAGCGCCGCCAGGATCTCGTCGCGCGATTCGCCGAGGCCCGCCATGATCCCGGACTTGGTCGGCGTCGACGGCCGGTGACGTCGCGCATGATCGAGCAGCCGCAACGCCCACCGGTAGCGCCCGCCGGGCCGGGCGGTGCGATAGAGGCGCTCGACCGTCTCCAGATTGTGGTTGAGCACGTCGGGGCCGGCGTCGAGCACGCGCTCCAGATCGCTGGCCCGGCCGGAGAAGTCGGGGATGAGCACCTCGATGCGGCAGGTCGCCGCGCGTCGCCGGATCGCGCGGATCGTCTCGGCGAACGCCGCGGCGCCGCCGTCCGGCAGGTCGTCGCGGTCGACCGACGTGACGACCACGTACTGCAGGCCGAGCGCCGCCACGGCCTCCGCCAAGCGTGCCGGCTCGCCGCGGTCCACCGCGCCGGGCGCGCCGTGCACGACGTTGCAGTACCCGCACGACCGCGTGCAGACGCTGCCCAGAATCATGAACGTGGCGGTGCCGTGCTGCCAGCACTCGCCGATGTTCGGACAACTCGCCTCCCGGCACACCGTGTTCAGGGTGAGATCGCGCGTCAACCGGGCGAGCCGGAGGTAGCCGGGGCTGCCGGGCGCCTTGACGCGCAGCCACGGGGGCTTGGCGCCGCGCGGCAACTCCGCCGACCGCGCCGGCCGGCCGCGAATGAGCGCGGCGGGAACGGGGGCTGTCATGCCACCTTCGATGGTACCGTGGGTCCTTCGACCGCGTCCACCGGGTTGCGGCCGTGCCCCTTCGGCCGGAACCCGACTTCGCCTTGATCCCAGGCCGGCCAGCCTGTATTCTGTGACGGGGAAAAACTGGTTGGCGTAGTTCGGAGGAAACAAATGGCCTATTCGATTTGTGAGCCGTGTGTCGGGACGAAGGACACTGCCTGCGTCGACGTGTGTCCGGTCGATTGCATCCACCCGCGCAAGGACGAGGAAGAGTTCGAAGCTGAAACGATGCTCTACATCCACCCGGACGAGTGCATTGACTGCGGCGCCTGTGTGCCGGCGTGTCCCGTCGAGGCCATCTTCGTCAACGACGAGGTGCCGGACGAGTGGGAGAGCTTCATCGAAACCAACGCCCAGTGGTACGAGGGCAAGTAGCAGCCGTTCCTCGGACGCCGGCCGCGTGCGGCCGGCAGCGGAATCCATCCAGATGGGTCTCATCGATCATCGCTTCGAAGACAACTTCATCACGACCAATCTCGATCGGGTCCTGAACTGGGCTCGACAGTCCTCGCTCTGGCCGATGGGGTTCGGCCTCGCGTGCTGTGCGATCGAGATGATCGCCACGTCGACGTCGCGCTACGACATCGCACGGTTCGGAGCCGAGGTGTTTCGCGCGTCGCCGCGCCAGTCTGACCTGATGATCGTGGCGGGCACCGTCACGAAGAAGATGGCGCCCGTGCTGCGGCGGCTGTATGACCAGATGCCGGAGCCCAAGTGGGTCATCTCGATGGGGAGCTGCTCCAACGCGGGCGGTCCGTTTCCGACCTACAGTGTGCTGCAGGGCGTCGACAAGATCGTGCCGGTCGACGTGTACGTCTCCGGGTGTCCGCCCCGTCCGGAGGCGCTTCTCTACGGGTTGATGCGGCTGCAGGACAAGATCCGCAAGGAGAACACGGTGCTCCGCAAGGAGCGGGTGATCATGGCGGGGCAGACCGAGCCTGTCCTCGTCGAGGATCGGGGGTAGGTCGACGTGCTGTTTCTGGCCAAGTTCTTTCGGACCGTGTTCCTGGTGGACCTGCTCAAGGGACTCTGGGTCACGCTCAAGTACACCCCGCAGCCGGCATTCACGTTTCAGTATCCCCAGGAACGACGTCCCGTGGCGCCCCGCTTCCGCGGCGTGCTGCGCCTGCAGGTCGAGCCGGAGACCGGCGCCCAGACCTGTATCGTGTGCGATCAGTGCGCCAAGGTCTGCCCGGATGAACTGATCAACCTGGGCGGGCACCGCGAGCCCGGGCACAAGATCAAGGTGCTCGACTTCTTCGACTTCAACCTGTCGCGTTGCTCGTTCTGCGGCCTCTGCGCGGAGGTCTGCCCGACCAAGCCCGTGAAGGCGCTCATCATGAGCGAGGACTACGAGCTGGGCACCTACAGCCGGAACGACCAGATTCTGCGCGTCGACGAGATGTACGACGGCGTTCCCATCGAGCACTACACTCGGTAGGTTCCACCGGCGCCTGTTTCTCGACACTTGGACTTCGGACTCGGTCGAGGAGCGCCGGTGCGGTGGGTTTCGTTCCTCCGCTCTTGTGTCGGTCGGGGCGATGATGCATAGTTGCATGCGCTGGTTCACTCGGACAGACCCTCGGCGTCGTGGGTTCTTTGTGCAGGAGGAGCTTATGCGGATTCGAGGAATCATTGTTGCGCTGACCTTCTGCGCGGCGGCACCCATCCTCATCGGCGCCGAGTCGACGAGCGACTCCGCGCGTAGCGAGGTGCGCCTGCAGCTTGCCGACCTGCTCTATGGGGATCAGCGCTACTGGGAGGCGCTGTCCGCCTACGAGAACGCCAAGCCGGGGGCGCGGGCCGAGCAACTCCTGCGCGCGTCGGGCGGGCTGCTCAAGTCGTTGCTGCACATCGCGGAGTTCTCCCGCGCCCAGCAGGAAGCGGACTTCCTCTACAACCTCGCCCCCGTCGACCCCGATTATCGGGCGCTGTACGCCGACGCCTTGTGGGCGTTCGGTCTGTTCGAGGAAGCGGAGCAGGTGTACGAGGAGGTTCTCGCCACGACCCCCGACAGCGCGATGGCCCGCCACGGCATCGGTCGTAGTCTCGCGGCGCGCGGCCGGCTCGGAGAGGGCCTCGTCGAATTGCAGGCGGCCGTGGCCCGGGATCCGCGCGGGGAGTTCTACCACACCCTCGGATCGGTCCACCGCCGCATGCAGCGGTACGACTTGGCGGCCGACGCGCTCGAATCGTACGTCGAAAGTCTGGCCGGCACGCGCATGGATCAGAAGATCGAATGGGCCCGATCCGAAATCCGCTTCCTGCGGTCGTTCGGTGAACGCGTGCCCGTCTACGTGGCGCCCGAGCGCCTGGACGCGGTGCACACGATCCCGTTCCGCCTCGAACGCGACAAGGTGATCGTCCGCGGGCGCGTGAACGGTGACGAGATCGACCTCGTCGTGGACACCGGAGCCGAGCAGATGGTGGTGTCGCAGGAAACGGCGCAGCGCGTCGGCCTTCGTCCGATCACCAACACCCTGAGTGCCGGCGTCGGCCGGGTCGGCATGCGCGGGCTCGAATTGGGGCGCGCCGATACGCTCGAGATCGGGACCCTGCTCGTGGAGAACGTTCCGGCTCTAATCAAGAACCCGCCGCTGACGGGCCTGCCCGCGACCCGTAGCGAGAACAGCTTCTCGCCGCTGGCGCTGGGGATGTCGGCCGTCGTCGACTACCAGAATCGGCGTCTGGTGGTCGCCCGCGACCTGCCGCCGGGACCGCCCGCGGACGTCGAGCTCCCGATGCGCTTCCACCGCTTGGCGCTGGTGCGCGGCGTCATAAACGGATCGGTTCCGAAGAGCTTCATCGTCGATACCGGCGGCGTGGTCATCTCCATCAGCCTGGGCACCGCCAACGCCCTCGGCATGGTGCCAGTCCGCCACATCCCGTTGCGGGTCTACGGAACATCGGGTTGGGACGAGGACGCGTTCCTGCTGCCGGGCGTCGACCTCGGCTTCGACCGCATCCGGTTCGACAACCTCTCCGTCGTCGTCCTCAACCTGCACCGCCCGAGCGCCCTGCTCGGTTTCCACATCGGCGGCATCATCGGCCACACGTTCCTGGGTGACTACCGCGTGACCCTCGACCTGCAGGACAGCGTCCTCCGGCTCTCCGAAATCTAGCCCGAATCCGTATCCGGGCGCGATGCGTGCGCGCCCGGATACGCGGCGGCGTGGCGTTACGGTTTTCGGGCTAGAAGTCGTAGCCGATCCAGAGCGACATGCGCACCTTGCGGAAGTAGTCGCTGCCGCGCAGGAAGCCGGAGTACTGCGCCTCGGTCGCGAAGACGGTGTCTTCCCACTCCCGGTTGAACAGGGTCGGCCATGTCCAGTCCAGGTGGATCGGAAAGCCGATGGCGAACGTCGTCAGACCGAAGCCGTACGAGGCGCGGGCGTTGTTGAGGCGAAACCCGCTGATGGGCGCCGGCGAACCGAAGACCGGCTCCGATGCCCGCCCTTCCACGTCCGCCAGGTAGTTCGCCCGATACCCGATGATGGGTCGCACCCATTCGTCGCCCGCGGACCAGAGGTTCCACGGCTGGCCGGCTATGGCCGCGGCGCCGATGTTGAAGAAGAAGGTGCCCCGGATACCGCCCAGGATGCCGATGGGCGTCGCCATCGCCTCGACGAGTGGGAACCGCAGCTCGAGGTTGGCGTGGAACGCCTTGTGGCCGAGGAAGTGCAGGTAGTCGTAGCCGCGCATCTCCGACTGGCCACCGAAGAAGATGAAGTCGGGGAAGTCGCCCCAACTGTTGAACGCGCGTCCGCGAAACGCCAGGACCCCGTTCTCGGCGACCCGCAGGTAGTAGCGGGCATCGAGGTCGACGGTCTGACGCGACAGAAACCCGCCGAACCCGGGCGCGTACTCGTAGCCCGCCATCACCGTGTTGCCCGCGACCGGGCCGTACTCGCGGAAGACGGTCGTCTCCTGGAAGAAGCGGGTGCCGAAGGGCATGAACGAGCCGTCGCGGAAGAGCGTGGTCCCGAACTGCTGTTGCTGGAACGCGTCCGACTGCGCCTGCAGCGCCTCGTTGGCGAACGTCTCCTTGAAGTTGTAGGCGCCCGCGGAGACCTCGACGCGCCGGAAGCGGTCCAGCGGATAGATGCCGATGGCGCTGCCGCCGTTCGACTGCCGCGTGGCGATGGCGTCGTCGCGGCTCAGAAATGCCAGACTGGGAGCGAAGTACGCCCCGAGGCCGTAGAAGTACTGCTCGGACGAGATGCCCTGCAGGGCGTACTGCATCCGGCCCGACAGGTTCACGTAGGACGCGCCGTAGGTCCGGTACGTCTGGATCGAGTAGGCCTGGATGTTGAACATCTGGTCGCCGAGCACGTCGGCGAAGCTGATCATCGTGCCGCCGAGCACGTCGCCGCTGTTGGTCAGGCCGACGCCGAAGTTCGGCCGGCCCTGCATGTACATGTTCTCGAACCGGCCCTTGCGCCGCGAGTTGGCCGGGTTGATGGTGTGGGTCAGCGGCGCCTGGAAATCGATGAGCGGCCCCGGACTGCCGAAGTCCGTGGCGTCGGCGGTATAGAGCGGCTCGTCGTACTCGATGGTGTGCAGGCCGTACTCCGCCTTGAAGTACGTGATGAAACCGATGCGCGGAAGGTCGGAGTCCTCGTCCGGCGCGAGCACGACGGGGTTGACGATCCCGGTCGCGTTGTCGGTGAGTTGTTGCAGGGCGCCGTGTTCGAGGTCGAGCGTCCAGAGATTGAAAATCTCCCCGTCGCGGGCGGTGTCAGGATCGATCGGCTGCGTCGGATCGACGGCGGTCGAGGCGAACACGATGGTGCGTTCGTCGATGAACTGTCCGCCGGCCTCGTCGTGCGTCCCGAACGTCAGTTGCCGCCGTTGCCCGGTCTCCCGATCGAGACGGAACAGCTTGTTGTTGCCGCTGACGCGCGCCAGGTAGACGATGGAGCTGCCGTCTGGCGAAAAGAACGGCGCGTAGTCGGCCAGCACGCTGTTCGTCAGATTGGTGACCTCCTCGGTCTCCAGGTCGATCGCGTAGATGTCGCCCACGGCGCGGTTCAGCGCGGAGAAGACCACCGTGCGTCCGTCGGGCGAGAAATCGGGCGATTCCGGCTCGTCGACCATGTCGAGATCGATCAACCGCTCGATCTCGCGCGTGACGACGTTCTGGACGGCGAGCGCCTTGCCCTTTCCGTGGCGCACGATGTACGCAATTCGATCGCCGTCCGGCGACCACGACATCCACGGCACCGTGTTCCAGCGGGGAGTCTGGCTGATGTAGTCGAATCCGAAGTTCTGATCGAAGCCCTCCGTCAGGTTCAGGATGACGTCTCCGGTCCGGGACGACAGCAGCACGATGTCGGCCTCGCGGTCTTTGCGGTTGACCGCCATCGCGGCGATCACCTCGCCGGAGGGTGAGGCTTCGAGCGAGTAGACGACAGGATAGCGGCTCCGCAACGGGTCGGGAGCGAGGTCGCGCCCGTAGTCGGCCGGGCGCTCCTTGTCGCGAAACGCCTCGAACCGGTCGTCGAGATACGACTTGAACGCGTCGTCCCAGTCCTCCGATTCGAGGTCGAACGCCTCCTCGTAGGGATCCTCGCCGCCGCCGATCGCGTTGCGCCGGAGCGCGAAGAGGAACTGACGGAGTCCTTCGAGCCCCCAGCGCTCCTCGATGAACTCGAAGACGGCGTGGCCCAGGTTGTAGACCACGCGGCCGCTCGCGAAGCCGCCGTAGCGCTGGAACTCCGTCATGGAAGGCACGATGTCGGCGACCGCCACGTCCCGGACCTGCATCAGGTCGAGCGGACGCCAGACGCCGGCCATGAAGTCGGCGAGGCCCTCGTCGACCCACAGCGGCACCGTCTGCCGGATCATCGACCGCGGAATGATGTCGAACTCGAAGATGTGGGTCAGCTCGTGCGTGATCAGGCGGTAGAGCCCGTCGGGCGGCTCGTCGATGGGTAGCGCGATGCGGTTGCGGTACGGCTCGGCGAACGCTCCGACCCCTTCCGGACTGCCGCCGGGAAAGATGTTCTGCTGCTCGAACTCGCTGTGCGTCTTGAAGACCACCAGCGGGACGCTGAACGCCAGATCGTGACGCAGATCGGCGCTGAGCTGCTGGTAGGCGCTCTCGGCGTAGGCGGCCACCCGCTCGAGGTGTTCTTCGAGTTCCGGGTAGTAGTAGATGTCGAAGTGGTCCGTCGTGTAGATGTGCCAGTCGAACTTGTCCCACTTGACGCGGTTCTTGCCGTAGTACGGCGCGAACTGCTGGGCGCCGGCCGGCGCGGCGATTGCCGCGACCAGGAGCGCGATCAGGGCGATCATCTGCCGTCGGGGTTGGCGTCCGGGTCGGTTTCGTATCATGGAACACCTCGCGGCGGTCAGAGGGCCGGGTGGGCGTGGCTGACGAGCAGCACCTTCAGCCATCTTATCCCCTGGCCCTGCCGCCGGCAATCGCAGGACCATCATCCGCAAGACGCATGCCGCGATTTGCGAGGCCGGGGCGGCCGTGACCGTCACCTGCCGGTGACTCCGGCGGACTCCACGGGGGACACGGCCAGCGGGCCGACCCGCAGGGACGCTTGAGATTCACCGGCCGCAGGGGTTAATCTGGAGTCGGGCGGCGAATGGCGCCGCTATTGCCTGCCCGTGGGGGAGATCGCACGCTCCGCAACCGGTGGGTGGGCGCAGGACGGGCAGGGGCGCCGACGGGCAGGGCGCCGATTCAGCAGGAGTGGACATGACAACCACGCGGTGGATGGTAGCGGTCGGCGCGGCGCTCGCCCTCGGGTTTCTGACGTTGCCGGCGGCGCGCAGCGTCACGTTGCTGTCGTTTGCGCCTCTCGAGCGCGGGACGACCCAGGAAGGACGCTGCGACGCCGACGCCAAGCCCGCGCCGCTCGACTTCACGTTGCGGGATATCGACGGCAACGAGGTGAACTTGGCGGAGCTCAAGGGCAACGTCATCCTCCTGAACTTCTGGGCCACCTGGTGCGGTCCCTGCAAGATCGAGATTCCCTGGTTCGTCGAGTTCCAGCGCCAGTACAAGGACGACGGGCTCGTTGTGCTCGGCCTCTCCGTGGACGACACGCCGGAGCAGATCCGGCCGTTCGCGGCCCAGTTTCAGGTCAACTATCCGATGCTGGTCGGGCTCGGCCGGGAGGATTTCCACCAGGAGGCCTACGGGCCGGTCTGGGGCCTGCCGGTCACCTTCTTCATCGATCGCGACGGCATTCTTTGCCGCACGCACATGGGAATCGCGACCCGGGAGGCGTTCCAGCGGGAAATCGACGCGTTGCTGTAGCGCGGGGTCGACGCCGATGCGCGGGCGATACGGGGACGCGGTCGGGAATTCCGAAGGAGCCTCGCCCGACTGTAGTATCATTGTCCATGCTCAAAGGATTCGAGCACGCTCGGCTTGCGTGCGGGTGCCGCGTCAGCTTTCGTGACGGTGTCGAGGGCAGTCCGGTGACCGTGGTGATCGACCGCAAGGGGTCGGCGTGCCGAGTGCCCGTGCACGTGGGCGGGGTTCCGGTATACGACCACCGGGAAGCGCTCCGCCCGCCGACCAGGATGATCCCGCCCATCGAGGGCGACTACGAAGAGGAAGGTTAGGCGCTCCGCCGCGGATTGCCGACCGGTGAGCCCGATGTCTCAGCTTTCCTCCGAATTCGAGATCGGCTGTCCCTGCTGCGGCGCGATTCTGGTCATCGACGCCGACCTGCGCCGCCTGATCGCCCACCGGCAGCCCCCGCGCAGCGACACGCCGGAGATCGAAGACGCCCAGCGGATTCTGGCCGCCCGGGCGGCGCGCCGGGAGGCGATCTTCGAGAAGTCGGTGGCCGACGAGAAGGGGCGTAGCGACGCCCTGTCGAGACGCTTCGACGAGGCACTGAAGCAGGCGCGCGACGAGCCGGTCACGCGGCCGCCACGCGACATGGACCTGGACTAGGAGTCGTGCAGACCACGGCCTGCCAGGAGCCTCCTCAGGCCGGCTGACCGCCCGTGCACATGCCGCGGTACCGGGTCGGGACCTCCGGCTACAACTATCCCGAGTGGAAGGGCTCCTTCTACCCGGAGAAGTGTTCGCAGAAGAAGATGCTCCCGTACTATGCGGAGCGTCTCGACACGGTCGAAATCAACTACACGTTCTACCGCCTGCCGACGGAGCGTCTGCTCGCCGGCTGGTCCGCCGTGACGCCCGCCGGCTTCCGCTTCACGCTCAAGGCGCCGCGCCGCATCACGCACGAGGCGCGGCTCACCGACTGCGCGGAGATCACCCAAGCGTTCTGCGATGCCGCCGAGACCCTCGGAGACAAACTCGGCGCGCTGCTGTTCCAGTTGCCGCCCTCGTTTCGCAAGAACCTGGACGTCCTGGGTCGGTTCCTCGACACGTTGCGACCGGACTCGCGCGCGGCCTTCGAGTTCAGACACGCGTCGTGGCACGATCCGGCGGTCACCGAGCTCCTGGCCGCCCGCGGGGCGGCCCTCTGCGTCGCCGACAGCGAGCGGATGCGAACGCCGGTTCACGTGACCGCCCGTCACGGCTATTTCAGGCTTCGCGATCAGGGGTACGACGGCGCCGACCTCGCGCGCTGGGCCGAGACCATCACCCGCAGTACGGGCGGCTGTGAAGAGGTGCACGTCTACTTCAAGCACGAGGAGCGCGGTGCCGGACCGGACTTTGCGAGACGTCTCCTGGACCACCTCGCGCCGGGCTGAGGGCGGCGGCGTCAGGAGAGATGGCGGCGCACGAACTCGAGTGCGGTCTGTTCGGCCCAGTACCCGTCGAAGCCCGGATTCGGATCGGTGTAGTAGCCGCAGTGTCCCCCGTGGCGCGTGATCGCGGTGGTCACCTTGAGGTTCGCGGCCGCCGCCGGGTCCCGGAACTGCTCGGGGGGCACAAAAGGGTCGTCTTCCGCGCTGATGATCAGCGTCGGCGTCGAAATCCGGTCGACGACGCGCAGGCTGCTCGCCCGGTGATAGTAGTCGGCGGCATCGCGGAATCCGTGGTGCGGCGCCGTGTAGGCGTCGTCGAACTCCCGGACGGTGCGGATCCGGTCGAGAGCGTCGAGGTTGAACGTGTCGGGCAGGATGCGCGCCTTCCGCCGCATGCGGAGCTTCAGGTTACGCACGAAGTTCCACTGATAGATGGCGTTCTGCCGCCGTTCGAGCGCGTCGACGCAGCGGGCGAGGTCCATCGTCGGCGAGATGGCGCAAACGGCGCGCAGGGTGCCCGGCGGCGTCGTGCCGGCCAGCCGCAGTCCGAGGTTGCCGCCCAGGGAGTACCCCACCACGACGACGGCCGGCAAGCGATCGATCTCGGTCAACTCGCGGATCACCGCGGCAGGGTCGGACGAGAGCCCGGAGTGGTACAGGCCTTGCGACAGATGCTCGGTGTCCCCGCAGTTGCGCTGGTTGAGCAACACCGCGTTGAGGCCGGCGGCGAATGCCTTGTCCGCGAGCCCACGCATGTAGTGCGCCCCGCTCGACCCCTCGAGGCCGTGCAGCGCCAGCAGGGTCGGGCGCGCCGACGGCGATGGCTGCCAATGACAGTGCGCAAGCACCCGCGCGTCCGGGGCGACGTCGAAGTACCGCCGCACCGGCGCCGGCAGCCGCGGGAAGTATCGCGGTCGACCCCACGTGTACAGGGTCATCCGATGCCCGCCGTCGAGACCACGCGCCGGGACGAACTCCGGACAGCGGTCGAGATTCATGCCGGCCGGACCCGCCGTGCTCCCGACCGCGCGGGGAGGTCGTCACTCCCCGTCGGTCTGCGAATCGCGCCGCGCGATGAGGGCATCGTCGCGCAGAGCGTACACCGCGAACCGACCGTTCCGATGCACCAGCGGCAGGTCGATGGCGTGCTCCGTGATGAGATAGTCGAGGTCGTGGCGTTTGGCGAGCCATCGTGCGTGGGCCGGCTCGAGTTCCGCGAAGTCCCCGAGCTCGGCGATGCGGCTGCTGATGCGTGCGGCCATGGCACTGGAGTAGATGGCGATGCCGATGTCCTTGACCGATTCGAGGTAGACGTCGCGGCCGCTGGCCGCGCGTACGCTCGAACCGTAGCGCCAGGCATGCCCCGGGTCGGTCAGGAAGTTGGTGCCCACGGGCCGTTCGCCGGCCCATTTCATGACGTCCGTCCACTCCGACGCCGGCAGGTCGATTTCCACAAACGCGTGGTCGGCGCGTTCGACGAGCGTCACGTAGCTTCCACGCGCCAGGGACGCCAGGACGATCAGGGCGATGGCGGCGCGACGGACGCGCGGCCGCCGCAGGCCGGCGGGGCTCTCGACGACGAGCCACGCCGCGTAGGCGATGGCGACGAAGTCGAGCAGCCAGAAGATCCGGCTGAACTGTAGCTGGACGACGAGGGCCACCCCGATGGACGCCAGCGGGACGGAGACGAGAAAGAGCGCCAGAAGCACAAGGCAGCCGGCGACGAGTCCGGTCTCGCGGTCGCTCGTCATGCCGAGCGACCGGCGATAGTCGTAGACGGCGGTGATGACCGCCGCCAGTCCCAGGTTGGCGAACCAGGTCAGCATCGGCCACTGCGTCGCCTGCAGATAGTCCTTGGACTCCAGCAGAGCGGTCCAGGCCGGGCTCATCACGTCCAGTTGCTCGCGGAACCCCCCGAGCAGGAGCACGACGGTCGCCGGCAGCAGCGCCGCGACGACGAGGAGAATCGGCCGGCGAGACGCGGGGTCCGTGAGCAGACCGGCCACTCCGAGCAGAATCACGAACCACAGCGCGGTCGTCGGATGAAACAGACAGGCGCCGGCGACGGCCCCCGCCGCGCCCGCCCTGCGGCCGCGCAGAAAGAGTCCCATCGCCAGCAGGCCGACGGCGAAAGCGAGCTGTCTCGGATGCAGATACGCCTCGATCGAGTTGACGGCCGTGTCTGGAATACGATGGCGCAGAGTCAGCGCCCCGGCCAGGGCGGCGACGCCCCACCACGTCCGATACAACGAGCGTCCGAGAGCCACGCACGCGGCGTACAGCAGCGTCAGCCCCGCCATATAGGCCGCGAAGAACGCGACCGGCAGACTCTGGCCGCTCAGCCTCACGAGGGGCGCGAACCAGTCGTCGAACGCAAGCAACCGGTTCTGGACCGCAAGCAACGGCGCATCGTGCGGGAACAGGCCCGGCTCGAGTCCCTGCCGGACGATGGGAATGTAGAAGGCCTGGTCGGAAACGCCATAGCGGTAGCCGCCCACGTTGAGCAGCGCCAGCAGGCAGAAGGCCAGAGCGCCAAGGGAGAGCGCGACGTAGCGGACAGACGATTGCATGGCTCGATGGTTCGCGAGGGGACATAGGGGTTTATCGACGCGAGAGATGGTTTCGTGCAGGGGGAGGTCGTGCCCCGCGGGCCGCGTCGGGGCCGGCGGCGATCGCTCCGCGGCGTGCAACGGGCGGGGGCAGGCGGGCCGTGTGGCATAATGCGCCCCGTGCGGTTGCGGGAAGTCAACGTCGGGTGCCTCGGCGGCGGAACCGGGCTGCCCAGCCTGCTCGGCGGCCTCAAGCAGAACCCGTGGCTGCGGGTGAATGCCGTCGTCACGATGTTCGACAGCGGCGGCAGCTCGGGTCAGCTCCGGGACGAGCTGGGCGTGCTGCCTCCGGGCGACGTGCTGAAGTGCGCGCTCGCGCTCGCCAGGAACGAGGGCGAAGCCCGGCGCCTGCTCCTCTCGCGCCTGCCGGCTCTCGAGAACGGGCGACTTCGGGGCCATACCGGAGGCAACCTGCTCCTGTCGATGATGGAGCAGTACAGCGGCGATTTTCTCGCCGCCGTGGATGGCTTGCGGACGCTGCTCGACTGCAACGGCCGCGTCCTGCCGGTCAGCGTGGAGCAGTCGACCCTCTACGCGGAGTACGAGGACGGCTCACGCGCGGTCAGCGAGGTCGGCGTGGACCGCGAGCAAACCGATGGGCGGCGGATCAGGCGGATCTGGCTCGATCCGGAGCCGAACGTCCACGGAGCCGCCTCGGAGGCCATTCGCGGCTTCGACGCCGTGGTGATCGGGCCCGGCAGCTTCTACACCAGCCTGATGCCGATTCTCCTCGTCCGGGGCGTGGCGGAAGCGGTTTGCAAGACCGAGGGACCCATCGTGCTCGTGACCAACATCCTGACCGAGGGGCGGGGCATGCACGGCTTCTCGGTGGGCGAAGCAGTGCGCCGCGTCGGAGACGCGATCGGCCGGCCCGTGGACGTCGCCATCGCCAACAACGCCACACCGCCGCCGGACGTGCTCGCCCGGTACGCGAAGGAGCACAAGGGGCTGCTGCCTATCGGCGACATTCCCGCGGAGTGCGAACTGGTCACCGGCCACTTCTCGCAGCGTCAGATCGCTCGTCACTCGCGCCGGCGCCTCGCCTACGCCGTCTGGAGCGTCCTGGCGCAACGGCTCCTGCAATAGCCACCCGTACCGAGCCGGCGCTATCCCGCTTCGTGGCGCGCCAGGATCTTCCTTGCGGCGCGTTCGAGGACCTCGCGCGTCAGGGCGGCGGCGCTGCCGTTGCCGGTGGCCGTGGCGGGACGGCCGGTGACCCAGAGATCCGGCATGTCCGCGGCCAGGATGTCGTCGAAGTCCCCCTCGCTCTTCACGCTGAGGGGCGCGACCTCCGTGATGTCGATCGGCCCCGACCAGAAGTCGGCATGCTTGATGAGCAGCCAGTTGCGGTCGCGCTGGCGCGAGGCCGTGCCGGGGCGGTCCCGGGTGCGCACCAGCGCCCAGGAGCCCTTCAGCTTGTAGCCGTCGAGCGAGAATTTCAGGTCGCCCTTCTTCAGGGCGGCGCCGACGTCGTCGACCTCCGGCGTCCACGCGCCGTGGTCCCACAGCATCACGATGCCGGCGCCGTAGCCCTCCGGGATGACTCCCTCGAAGCTGCCGTACTCGTACGGATGGTCTTCGGTCCGGACCGCCATCCGCTTGTCGGCCGGTTGCAGCGAGGGACCCTTGGGGACGGCCCACGAGAGCAGGATGCCGTCGTGCTCCAGCCGCAGGTCGTAGTGGAGATGGCTGGCGAGGTGTTTCTGGACGCAGAAGTAGCCGGCCGGTCCGTTGCCGCCCGTCCGCCGGCGGCGCGCTCGGCGCGGCGCGCTGCCATCCGGCTCCGGTGTCCGGCTGAAGTCCCGCTTCCGCCGGTACTCGTCGATCGGCATGGACCGCTCATTATGATCCACAATGACCGGCATGCTGACGGCGGTCATCGTCTACATGTCGGTTCTGGTGCTCGTGGGCGCGTGGCGCAGCCGCGGCGTCCGGACAGGCGACGATTTCCTGGTCGCGGGTCGGCAACTGCCGGCCCGCGTGCTCGTCTTCACGCTGCTCGCCACCTGGATCGGGTCGGGCAGCCTGTTCGGCGGGGCCGGGCTCGGCTACCGCTCCGGGTTCTCCGCGCTCTGGCAGTCGGCCGGGGCGTGGGTCGGCATCGCCCTCGTCTACTTCATCGCGCCGCGTGTGCGCCGCATCGCGCAGTACACGGTGCCCGACATCCTCGAGCTGCGCTACGGACCGGCGGCGCGGGTGCTCGGGACGCTGACCACGGTGCTGGCCTACGCGACTATCGCGGCCTACCAGTTCCGCGGCGGCGGACGCCTGCTGGCGCTCGTGGCCGGCATCGATCCGGACACCGGCGCCCTGATCACGGCGGTCTTTTGCATCGTCTTCACGTCGCTCGCCGGCATGCTGTCGATCGCCTACCTCGACGTCGGCAACGGCCTGGTGATGACCATCGCGGCGATGTTCGGGGTCGCGTTCCTGATCGGCGACGGCGGGGGGCTGTCCGCGTCGATCGCGGCGCTCGAACCGCACCAGGTGTCGCTCTTCGGCGACATGGGCGCACAGGCCGCGTTCGCCCTGTTCCTGCCGACGATGTTCCTGCTGCTCGGCGAAGCGAACATGTATCAGAAGTTCTTCTCCGCGCGTGACGAACGGGCGGCGCGGCTGGCCGTGGTCGGCTGGATCGCCGGCACGATCGTCGTCGAGACGCTGATCGACTCGACCGGGATCTTCGGCAGCGTGGCTCTCGGCGGACTCGGAGTGGCGGAATCGGAGGAGATCGTCATCCGCGTCGCCACCGACGTGCTGCCGCCCGTGCTCGGGGTGCTGCTGGTCTGCGGCGCTGCCGCGATCGTCGTCTCCACCGCGAACAGCTTCCTGCTGACCCCGTCGACGAACCTGATCCGCGACGTCTATCAGCGGTTCGTCAATCCCGCGGTTACGGACCGGCAGATGGTGCTCTACACCCGTCTCATCGTGGTTGCGGTCGGCGCTCTGGGCTACGTCGCAGGCAGCTTCTTCCCGACCATTCTCGCGATGGCGCTCTGGGCCTACACGATGTACGGCGCCGGCATCACGCCCGCGCTGCTCGGTGCGCTGCTCTGGAAGCGGGCGACGCGGGCCGGGGGCGTCGCGTCCATCGTGGCCGGCATGCTCACGACGCTCGTCTGGGAGATCGTCGGGTTGGCGCGGGCCGTCGACGGGGACCCGGCATACCTCTTCGGTTGGCAGACCGCGTACCCGGCGCTCGCCCTGTCCATCGCGACCCTCGTGGTCGTCAGTCTCGCGACGCCGCCGCCGACCGCCGCGGAGGTCGAGCTGCGTCCCGCCACGCCATGACGGTTGCTCTCATCGCCACCTACGAGCTCGGCCGGCAGCCGTTCGGCCTGGCGTCGCCGGCGGCTTGGCTGCGCCGTGCCGGGGTCGACGTCACCTGCCTCGACCTGTCGCGCCAACCGTTCGACGCCGGGGTAGCCGGCGCCGACCTGGTTGCGTTTCACCTGCCGATGCACACTGCGACGCGCCTCGCGGTCCCGGTGATGGAGAGCGTCCGGCGTCTCAATCCCGCCGCCCGTCTGTGTGCCTACGGTCTCTATGCGCCGCTGAACGGGGACTTCCTCCGTTCGGTCGGTGTCGATCACGTGCTCGGCGGCGAGTTCGAGGCCGATCTGGTGCGTCTCGCGTCCCATGTCGCGAGCGGGACGGACTTCGTTCCCGCGACCGGACTCCCACGGCTGGAACTCATTCCGCCGTGGCGCGAAGGGCTGCCGCCACTCCATCGCTACGCGACGCTGCAGCAGGGAGCGGCCCGGAAGATCGCCGGGTACACCGAGGCCAGCCGTGGCTGCAAGCATTCCTGCCGGCACTGTCCGGTCGTCCCGGTCTACGGCGGACGCTTCCGCGTCGTGCAGCCGGACGTGGTGATCGCCGACGTGGCGACGCAGGTGGAGCAGGGAGCCGAGCACGTGACCTTCGGCGATCCCGATTTCTTCAACGGCGTCGGGCACGCCATGCGGGTGGTCGACGAGACCGCGCGACGGTTTCCCGGCCTGACCTACGACGTCACGATCAAGGTGGAGCACCTGGTTGCCCATGCCGATCTGCTGTCGCGGTTGCACGAGACCGGCTGCCTCTTCGTCACCAGCGCCGTCGAGTCGTTCGACGACGCGATCCTGCGCCGTCTGGACAAGGGCCACACGCGCGACGACGTCGCCCGCGCCGTGGGGCTCTGCCGCGCGGCCGGACTGAGCCTGGCGCCGACCTTCGTAGCCTTCACGCCGTGGACCACGCTCGACGGATACCGCGAGATGCTGACCGAGATCGAAGCGCTCGATCTCGTCGAGCAGGTCGCGCCCGTACAGCTTGCGCTACGGCTTCTCGTGACGGCCGGATCTCGACTGCGTGAGCTGGAGGATCTCCGCGGGCGGGTCGGCCCGTTCGATCGCGAGCGCCTGGTCTACCCGTGGCGGCATCCGGATCCGCGCGTGGACCGGATGGCCGACGAAGTGGCGGCCCTGGTCGGCCGGCGGCTGAACGCCGCCAGGCGCGATGTGTTCGACGCCATCCTGACGTATGCGCACGATGGCCACGTCCCGACACGAGTCGATTCCGGAAGGGCCAGGCGGCGGGCGGAGGTTCCGTATCTGAACGAGCCGTGGTACTGCTGAGCCGAGCCCACGACCGGGCAGGTGGCTCTGGTCTGAACCGGCGCGGGTCTTGCTGTTCAACCGCGCGTGCCGTAGCGGTGGCCGCTGCCCGCGGACGGCGTGACGCCGGCTGCCGCCTTCTGCCCTCCGCACCCCCTTGTGCAGGGCGGTCGCTCTGGGGCATCATATGGCCTGCACGAACTTCTGCGCCGGTTGCGGTCTGTCGAGCCTGCGATCGGTGCACGGATCCCGCTTCCAATGCGCCCACCAACCCGTGCGCCACGCGTGCTGCTGGTCGCCGCCACCACCGGATACCAGATCCGGTCGTTCGGTGCGGCGGCGGAGCGCCTCGGCGTCGAGCTGGTTCTGGCCACCGACAGGTGTCACCGGCTGGACGACCCCTGGCGGGACGGTGCGGTACCGATCCGATTCCATGACGAGGATGCGGCCGTGCGGGCGATTGCCGACGAGGCCGCCGCGGCGGCGTTGGACGCGGTGCTCGCGGTCGGCGATCGGCCGGCGCTGATCGGCGCCCTCGCTGCGCGCCTGCTCGGACTCCGCGCGCATCCGCCCGCCGCCGTCCGCGTCGCCGGGCACAAGCTGAAGACCCGCATGCGGTTGCGGGCGGCCGGGCTGCGCACGCCGTGGTTCCGGTCGATTCCTGCGGACCGCGACAACGGCGTGCTGCTGGAACGGGTCGCCTATCCCTGCGTCGTCAAGCCGCTCGGTCTGGCCGGCAGCCGGGGCGTCATCCGCGCCGACACCCCGGTGGAGCTCGTCGCCGCGGCCGAACGGCTGCGCCGGCTGCTCGCGGACCCGGACATTCGGATGCTCCGCGATCCGGCCAACGATTCGATGGCGCTGGAAGAGTACATTCCGGGCCGCGAGGTTGCCGTCGAGGGCGTGGTGACTGACGGAGAGCTCGAGGTCTTCGCCATCTTCGACAAGCCGGACCAGCTCGATGGCCCCTTTTTCGAAGAGACCATCTACGTCACGCCGGATCGCCTGCCGGCAGAGGAACGGCTCGATGTGATCGAGCAGGTGGACGGTGCGGTCAGGGCGCTCGGCCTGACGCATGGTCCCATCCACGCGGAGTGCCGTCTCGGCCCGCGCGGCGCCGTCGTGATCGAGGTGGCCGCAAGGCCCATCGGCGGGCTCTGCTCGAGGGCCCTGCGCTTCAGCGGACCCAGCGGCGGCAGCCATTCCCTGGAGGAAGTGCTGTTGCAGCACGCACTCGGTCGGCCCGTGGCCCGCCACTATGCCGCGAGGCGCGAGGCGGCGGCGGTCATGATGATCCCGGTGCCGGGCGCCGGGATCTGCCAGGGAGTGGAGGGGCTCGACGCCGCGCGCTCGGTTCCACGGGTAGAGGACATCGTCATCACGACGAAGCCCGGCCAGCGGTTGGTGCCGTGGCCGGAGGGGGCGAGCTATCCCGGGTTCATCTTCGCGCGCGGGGAAACCCCCGATGACGTCGTCGCCGCGGTACGCGCCGCGCACGGCAAGCTCGCGTTTCGTGTGGCGTCGGAGATCGCGGTCACCGCCGCGATGGCGTAGAGGCCGAACGCGGGTTTCTCGGCAGCCGGGGGCAGCCGGTTCCGGTGCAGGCTACTGCTTCGCCTGGGGTGGGACGTACTCGGGCGGCAGAGCCGACCCCTCGCCGAAGAAGAACTCCTCCATCTGCTGCGCCACCAGCTTCTGGGCCTCCTTCTGCCACGGCATCAGGCGGTACTCGTTGAGGATCATCTTCATCCGCTCTTCCCAGAGCTTCCACGCCTCCTGCGAGACGCTGTCGTAGATGCGCCGACCGAGATCGCCGGGCCACGGCGGCTCCTCGAGCCCCGGCATTTCCTTCTGGAACTTCACGCACTTGACGGTGCGTTCTCCGGGCGGCGTGTCGGCCATCGTCGTTCCTGCCTCCGGTCCCCGCGCGGCGGGCGGTGCCGTTTCCCGTGCGCTGTGCCTAGTGTATCTGCTTCGGCGGCGCGGGGCCGGTCCAGAGGGCGATGTTGTGCCCCGCGAGCTCGGCGGTCATGACGCGCGTGACCTCGACGCGGGCGTCGTTGAAGCAGGCGCCGTCTCCCAGATCGGTCAGATCGTCGGACACGAGCGCGTTGGAGGTGGCGCCGTTCATGGTGTTGCGCCGCCAGAGCCCCTTCGGCAGGCTGACCACGCCGGGCTTGACGTCCGGGTTGACCGTGACGGCGCAGTGGATTTCCCCCTCGTCGTTGAAGACGCGCGCCACGTCGCCGGTCGACAGTTCCCGCGCCGCCGCGTCGCGCGGATGCATCTGGAGCCGCGCCTGCCGCGTGCGGAGCTCGCCGAGCGTCGACGAGATGGTCTTGTCGCTGGCGGGGGAGACCAGGGCCAGAGGGTAGCGGTCGGGGGGCGGCTCCGGCCGGAAGCGGTAGAGGCCGAGCGGGGCCGAGCGCTCCAGGGCGGCCGGCAGCAGGTCGACCCGCCCGTCCGCAGTCCGGGGGAAGACGTCGACGAACTGCACCGGGGCGGCAGGCGCCCTGCCGCGGGTGATGCCGCGGCTCAGGAGTTCCTCGCCCGCATTGTCCGGCAGAGCGCCGGCCACGTGCATCAGCGTGCCGGCGTCACTCTGCAGGAGCTCGCCGATCTCGATGCCGAGCCGCGCCGCCAGGTCCGCGAAAACCTCCACGTTGGGTCGTGACTCGCCGGCGGGCTCGATCACCGGCTGCACGAGCTGCACCGCGCCGTGCCCGTAGCCGAGGGCCAGGTCGTACTGCTCCAGGAACGTCGTCGCAGGCAGGATCACGTCGGCCCAGCGGGCGGTGTCGGTCATCACCTGATCGAAGACCACGGTGAACAGGTCGTCGCGCTTGAGGCCGGCCAGCACCCGGTTCTGGGCCGGCATGGTGACGAGCGGGTTGCAGTTGTAGACGAACAGCATCTTGACCGGCGGGTCGTCGTACTCGGTCAGCGCGCGGCCGAGCCGGTTCATGTTGACGAGGCGCGTCGGCGGCTCGCCGGTCTCGATCCAGTCCTCCTCCGAGAGCGGCATGGCCCGCGAGCTGCTCATCGAGTAACCGCCGCCGCGGACCCCGAACTTGCCGCCGACCGCAGGTAGCGCCAGCACCGCCAGGGCCGCGTTGCCGCCGTTGCGGTTGCGCTCCAGGCCCCACCCGCAGCGGATGACGGCGGGGGAGGTCTCCGCGTACAGCTCCGCGACCCTCTCCAGCATGTCCGGATCCACCTCGGCGACGGCGGCGGCGCGCTCGAACGTCCACTCCGACGCGCGCTGCCGGAGCTCGTCCGCGTGGTGCGTCCGCTCCGCGAGGAACGCCTCGTCCGCGAAGCCGTGCTCGAAGAGGAACCGGTGGATCGCCAGGGCGACGACCACGTCCGTCCCCGGCCGCACCGGCAGATGGATGTCCGCCCGCTTGGCGAGCGGCGTGCGGCGCGGATCGATCACGACCACCGTCGCTCCCTCGCGCGCCGCCTCCCTCACGTGGGGGACAAGGTGGAACCCGGAGGTGGAGGGATTGGCGCCCCAGATGACGATGAGCCGTGCGTGGCGGTAGTCCTCGTAGGCCACGCCGGCCATGCGGCCGTAGAGGGCGTCGGTCACCGTGGTCGTCGGCGCCGCGCAGACGTTGCGCGCAAGGCGCGAGGCCCCGAAGGCGCGGAAGAGCCGGGCGTCGTTCGTGTCCTGCGACAGCAGCCCGTTCGAGCCGCCGTAGGAAAGCGGCAGAACCGCCTCGGCGCCGAACTCCTCGCGGATCGCCCGCATGCGGCCGGCGATGGTCTCGAGGGCCTGGTCCCAGGTGATCCGGCTGAAGCTCGCCTCGCCCTTGGCGCCGGTTCGAGAGCCCGGATGGAGCAGGCGCTCCTCACCATAGATGCGCCGGTCGAAGCGGCGGACCTTGCTGCAGATGAAGCCATTGGTGCCGGCGTGCCGCGGCGAGTGGTCGATCTTCGTGATCTGCCCCCGCTCGAGCGAGATGGCGAGGCTGCACGAATCGGGGCAGTCGAGCGGGCAGGCCGTCTCGACGGTCGTTCGGCCCCATGTCAGGTCTTCTTCGACGGGCATTCGCCAGTGTACCATGGGGTCTCGGCGTCCCGAGCCCGTGTCATGTACGTCTTCCTCGACGAGATCACCCGGCCGCACGAGGGCACCGGCGCGCCGGTGCTCGACCGGGTTTCGCTCTATGCGCGGTCGGGCGAGATCCTGTCCGTGGTCGGCCCTGCGGGCGCCGGCAAGTCCACCCTGCTGCAGTTCGTGGGCGAACGGTCGGACGGGGACGGCGGCGTGCTCATGGGGACGGACGAAGCGTGCGAGCCGGGTGGGACGAAGCCGGGGCTCGTCCGCGGTTGGCTGTCCGGTAGCCCGGGGGACGTCCTGCCGCCGGGTTGGCGTACCGAGGAATGGCGCGAAGTCCCTGTCCGGCGCTATGCGTTCCCGAACATGGCGCTCGACGGCTCCGACCGGGAGCCGGACCTGCTGCTCGTCGACGATCTGTCCGCCGGTCCCGCGTTCGCGGACGCCGCCGCTCGGTGCGCGTTCGTGCACGATCTACACGGCCTGCGTGCGCATCCCGAACATCGTACGGTGATCTACGCCACCCGGGACGGCGACGACGCGCTCGCGGTGTCGGACAGGATCGCGGTCCTGGACCGCGGCCGGATCGTGCAGTCCGGCACCCCGGCCGACGTGCTGGACCGTCCTGCCAACGAGCGTGTGGCGCAGCTCTTCGGCCAGCCTCCGATCAACCTCGTGCCGGCCATTCTGGAGAAGGACGGGCAGGCGATCCTGGTCGGCAACCAGACCGTGTCGCTCGCCGGCCGCATCGCCGAGGAGTTCTGCCGCGACATCACGGTCGGGATCCGCCCGCCGCATGCGCGGCTTCACCGGGAGGGCGCCGGCTGGCGTGGCCGTGTCCTCTGCAGCGAGCCGTACGGGGAGCAGTCGCTGGTGACCGTCGCCACCGAGGGCGTGCGCGTCCGGGCGCTGGCGGACGAGCAGTTCGACGCGGAGGAGCGGGTGGTGGTTCGTATCCTCCCGAAGCACTTCGTCGTCTTCGACGATCGCGGCGTTCGCCTCGATCAGCTTTAGCGGTCCGTGATGGAGCCCCGCTTCGCACCGACCGCGGCGAGCCGTCTGCGCGGCGAGCCGCGACGAGCGCCGGCGGCGTTGGCGGGGCTCGTCCGTCGCGTCGGCGGCCGGTCGTGGGCCGCGGCCGGAATCATCACCCTGGCCGCCATCGGCGCCGCCGCGCCGACGCCGACCGGGTGGGTGGAGCAGGTCTACTCCCGGCAGTGGTACCTGGTTGCGCAGCGGATCGTGACCCCGGCCTCCGGTCTCGTCCCGTTCTCGCTGCTCGACCTGCTCGCGGTGATCGTCATCCTGTGGCTCGGCGCATGGTGGTGGCGCGAGCTGCGCCGGTCGGGGCCCGGTCTGCGACGGCGCGCGGTCGCCGCCGCGCGTCTGATCCTGCGTACAACCGCCGTGGCGGCCGTGCTCTATCTCGTTTTCCTCGTGATGTGGGGTCTCAACTATCGGCGGGTGGCGCTGACCGCCAAGCTCGACTACGACGCGGCGCGCATCTCTTCGGCGTCGCTCGCGGCGCTGGCGGCCGAGTCCGTGGACCGTCTCAACGCGCTCCACGCGCCAGCGCACGGATCGGGCCCCTGGCCGGCGTTCGAGGAGCTGCCCGAGCGCCTCGGGCCGGCATTCGACCGCGTGCAGCGGCGCCTCGGCGCGCGCCGCCCGGCCGTGGCCGGCCGTCCCAAGGCGACCCTGCTGACGGCCTACTTCCGCCGTGCCGGCATCGACGGCATGCTGAGTCCCTTCTCGCTCGAGGTGCTGGTCAACGGAACCGTGCTGCCGTTCGAGCGTCCGTTCCTGGTCGCCCACGAGTGGTCGCACCTGGCCGGCTACGCGAACGAGTCCGAGGCCAGCTTCGTCGGCGCGCTCATCTGCCTCGCCGGAGACGACCAGAGCCGCTACAGCGCCTGGCTCCATCTCTCCTCGCGACTCGTGCGCCACCTGCCGCCGGATGCGCGCGACCGGGTCTGGGCCGGGCTCCGCGACGGGCCGCGCGCCGATCTCCGCGCGATCGCGGCGCGCCTGCGCGAGGCCGTGCCGGTGGTGCGCCGCAACGCGAACCGCGTCTACGACCGGTACCTGCGCGCCAATCGTGTCGAGGCGGGGATCGCCAGCTACGGTCTGGTAGTGGATCTGTTGCTCGGGACCGACGGGACGCCCACGTGGCGCGAGCTGGCCGGTGCGATGGACGCCCAGGGTGCGGCCCATCCGCCGGCGCCGCGCCGATGATATGATCGCCCCGCGACTCGGGGAGGACGATGTTCAAGCTGGTGACAACGGTCAGAGGCGGTGCGGTCAACCTGCCGGCGGCGTGGGCGAAGTACGCGTCGGTGGACGACGCCAGGACCGCCGCGAAGCAGCTCATGCACGAGCATCAGCGTGTCGTGCGCATCATGATCGTCGAGGATCCGTCCTCCCGCTTCGTCGAGTGGTTCGACCGCTCGTAGCTCACGGCCGCTCGGGCCGGATGGTGAATCCCGCGCCGACCCGCAGCAGCGGAATCGCGCCGCCGCGGCTTCCGCCCCCCTTGAACTCGATGAAGAACCCGCCCTCGTGGACCAAGCCGAAGGCGTAGGTCCAGGCGCCGCTCACGTCCTGGACCTCCTCGTCCCGGAACGGCGCGGAGAACCGGGCGATGTACACGCTCGGCCCGAAGCCCTGCGACAGTCGCCATCCGGAGTTCCCGAGTTCGAAGCGGTACTGGATCTCGGCGCCGATCGCCGCCACCCGCAGGTCGTTGCCGAATCCGCCGTCGATCGCGGGACGCAGGACGATCTGGTCGGATCCCAGTGGAAGCTCCATGTGGGTCCCGACGTAGACCTGCTCGGGATTGACCGTCATCCCGCCCTGGAACCCGATGCCCTGGGCATGGGCCACGGACGTGACGAGGAGGGTTGTGCACGTGCTGGCGAGAAGGGGCATCCACATGCCCGCGCAGGCTGATCGCATCTGCAAAGACTACAATCCCAGTCAACGGCGCCCGCCGGCGCGCCGGCGCACCGCGATGAAACGACACGCCAGTCTCGTGCCGCTCTCCCGCGACCACCACCACGGACTGGTGATGGCCCAGCGCCTCATTCTGGGACGGTCGACCAACCCGCGGGCCGATTGGCCGGCCGACCGGACGCAGCAGGCGATCCGCCTGGTCGAGTTCTTCGAGACCGACCTCCGGCCGCATTTCGACGTCGAGGAGGCGCACGTCTTCCCGGCGGCGGCACGGGACCTCGGCGACGGTGCCGGACGGACGCGCGCCTTGATCGCCGAGCACGAGACCATGCGGGCGATGATCCGCGAGCTCGTGGCCGAGCCGACCTTCCGGCTCGAAGAGCGGCTGACGGCGTTCGGCGAGCTGCTCGAGGCGCACATCCACACCGAGGAGCGCGTTCTCTTCGAGCAGATGCAGGACGGCTGCGAGCCGAAGGTACTGGAAGACCTCGGCGCCCGGATTGCGGCCGCCGCCGCCGGCGCGTCGGCCTGTCGCCTCTGAGGAGCCGGCCCGCGTGGTAGGCTGACGGAACTTCTGCTCCGAGCGGGATCACATGCCAACAACGGGCTTTCTCGGGACGCGTGCGGACGTCTTCATCGATATTGCGTTCGTGTTCTTCGTCGCGGCTCCATTGCTGATGACCTACGCGTTGCGGCTCGCCGCGCGCCGCCAGCGCCGGGAGCACCGCAACCTGCAGGCGGGCCTGTTGCTGGCCGCAATCGTCGCCACCTTGCTCCTCGAGGGAAGCATCCGCTTCGGCACGGGGGCGGCGGCCTTCGCCCAGAGCGCCTACTACGGCACGCCGACGATGTACTGGACCTTCGCCGTGCATCTCGCGTTCGCGGTGCCGACGTTTATCGGCTGGTGCGTTCTGGCGGTTCTTTCCTGGCGCCGCTTCTCCCGCGTGCTGCCCGGCCGCTTCAGCTCGCCGCACCGGCGCTGGGGGCAGGCCACGTACGTCGGGCTGTGGCTCACCTGCATCACCGGCGTCGGCCTGTACGTCATGAGCTACGCGCTCTGACGCTGCGACGCTCGCCGACTGGTCCGGCGCCGCACTGGAGGGGACCGAAGAAAGCGGTGGCGCGCCCGGCTGGACTCGAACCAGCGACCCTCGGTTTAGAAGACCGATGCTCTATCCACCTGAGCTACGGGCGCATCCTTTAGAATCAATAACTTACGCGTGTTGCTGTTTTTCTGCCAGCCGTTTCTGCCAGCCGTTTCCTTCACGAAATCGCCTCCGATGTCGCGTCCGCGCGCTGAAGCCGCTCGATCGCCTCGACGTGCTTCGCCAGTTGCGGCGGGGCGTAGATCTTCGTCGTCTGAGGATCGGTGTGCCCGTACAGATCCTGAATATCCGCCAAGTCCGATCCCGTGCGCCGGAGTCCAGTCGCGAATGCATGTCGGATCTGGTACACCGTAAACGCGGTGCGCCCCGCCCGCCGCGCCGCTCCACGTAACGCCTTGTTCGCGCTCGCGCAGGACCAGCGCCCGTAGGCGCCGATCGCCACGAAGTCGCGTGCGGCCTGCAGTCCGTCGCCAATCAGCGGAATCGCGGCCAGTCGTCCCCGTTTCCCGCGCGGCACAACCACGAAAGGCGTCGGCTCGTCGAGGCGGAAGTCCTCCGGTCTCAAGCGCCCCATCTGGGATGGCCGCATCCCGGTCCAGTGCATCAGCCTCAAGCGTACAGCAGTCATGGATCCGGGCGTCAACTGCGCGAGCACGTCGGCAACGTGGGAGCGTTCGAGCCAGCGGGGCTGCGGCAGTGGCATCCTGAACCGGATGACGTCAACCAACTCGGCAGCGGCCCGTCGTCCGTAGAGCAGCTTCACGAGGTTCGTGAGTGCGTTTCGCCGGTTGTTGCATGCCGAGGCGGACAGCGTTTGGCGCCACTCGCGCAGCTGCTCGTTGATCGCTGCCGTGCTCTGCTCAAGCTCCAGAGTGCGGAGGTGACCGAAGCGCTCAACCCACAGGCCGATGTGATGGCGGCGGTCCGCGATGCTCGCAAGCTCGCCGCTGACCTGTTCGAGATACCGGTTCGCATCGTGGGCGAGGGTGTGCCGCTCGCCAGTGGGCAGCGTCCGCAGACTGACACGCAGCTGGTCGCGCCGCGCGCGGATGGTCTTGAGCGGCGTGCCGCGTGGGAAGCGGATTTCGCGCTGAACGCCGTTCACCTTGACCGTGGCGGCGAGTCCGTAGGGGTCCTTGTAGATACCCTCGGCGACGCGGACCCGCCGGCGGGACCGCGGTCGGGCGTCGTCGTCGTCCGTGCCGTTACGAGGCATCGGCTGCTCCTGCGCCAAGAAAAGGGTCTATCCCAGGTTTACGCGGCCGAATTCAACGGCGGGCTCGCACTCGAGAGCGAGAGTCGCCGGGATGACCGGGCAGACGGTCGGCGCGTTCTGCTTGGTGATTCCCGCGCGATCCCGCGCCAGAGATACACGTGTAACATAGCGGTCGGTCGGTTTGCCATCTAATCTGGAGAAAACCAGTTGGCGGCGCTCATGCGCGAGGGCTGGAGGCAGATCGAGCGCCATCGTCACCGATGCCGTGGACAACGTCATCGGGCGGATGCTGGCGTCGCATCCGAGCGTCACCGAACACTTGGAGCGCGCGCAGGGCAACGTGACGGGGAAGTTCCCCGAGACCGCCGTGTTTCACGGCGCGCGGCGCAACGGCGAGTGGGTCGCGACGTTGCGGTTCGAGCTGCAACAGGGCGTACGACGACGAGCTGAACGTGCTGGTGAACATCACCACCACGGAGGAGCTCGGCCGCAAGGACATCGAGCTTCGCACTGCGAGCGGCAAGCGAATACGCCTCGACGGGCAAGACGGCCGAGCAGGTCGAGAAGAACGACGACGTCTCACCGCTCTTCTCCACGGACGACGCCAGCGGCTTGATCGATGAACCCGATCACCGAGTTGAGCCCGATGCTGCGCAACGTGGACCGCTGGGTGCGCGCCTAGCACCGGACACACGGACGCCTGGCCGGCGGCAATCGCCGGCCCAGGCGTCACGGATTCGCCGCTCGATGCTGCAGCGACCGCCGCGGTCAGGCAGCACCTGGAGCCCGACACCGTGTTCGACCCTTTTCCGAGGAGATGGCGCCCATCTCCGGCGTCAAGTGATCGCATGCGCCGGAACTCGTGTTTGTGCGGCGCCGTCGGCGCCGCTGCCGCCCGACAGGGTCGTTGGGTCACAGCGCACCTGTCGATCTTCGACTTCAGCGCGCGTGCTCGTCACAGAAGTGGGGTTTCCCGTCTTGACTGGACTGATCAGGCAGAGCACGCGCGAAGACGTCACAGCGCGCCCATTGGTAAATGGCAACGTCGAACCTATCCTGCAGATCACCAGAGGCGTAGCCTCGCCTGAGCAGAGCCGCTTCCGCCTCGGTAAGGTCGGACTTCATCAGCCTCTCTACGGCACCGGGGGGCGGCACGTCCATGCAATAGTTCTCCTCGATCTCCTCGGCGAGCTTTCTCTCCACTGTCCCCTCCAAGTCGTTGATCCACACACTCACGGGCTGCGGCCTTGCGCGCACTTTCACACGTGTAACATATGCGCCGACCGGGCTGCAATAAAACAATCTGGAACCAGGGACCGGCGCGCGCGCGCCGGTGATGCGGACGAGCTCTACCGTGGTGAACGACCCTGGGTGGTGGAAAGCTGTCGGGGCCTGCCATCGACGACCGCGCAGTCGGATGCCGACGTGCGCATGGACATGGCGCGGGCCTTCAACGCCTCGTGTCCGGGTGGACGGGGGGCCGCTTCTGTGGCGGACGCCAACGGTTCGGCAGCGGCCGCCGGTTCGAGGGCGGATCCTCGGAGGCAGTCTCGGGCTTCACGAAGGGAGTGCGCAGTCGGTAGACCCCACGGCGTAAGCGGTGAAAGTACGGCCAGCGGTGTTGGTGATTGTCGGGGGCGTTGACGCAGCATCGACTGCTGACATGGGTGCGGACGGTCCCCTCTTTCAGGTTGGGCAGGGCTTTGACGATTTCGGAGAGCCTGAACTGCGCCTTCCCCTCGTTGAGCAGCCGCCTTGCCGCGGCGAGCACCTGCGCGTGGACCGGAACTTCGTTGCTGGCCAAGAGCGTTCGCTGCCGTCCCTTTCTTCTCTTCGGGTCATTCTACACGTGTGGGTCGTGGGGCATCGACCGGTGACGCGGACGCGAAACGTGGAGCCGGCACTGGCGGGGAGAGCAGCGGAGGCTCAAGCGCGCCGGACGCGGTGCGACCTCCAGGCACCTCGTTCGGTAGCGGTGAGGAGAGGTAGCCACAGGTGGAAGCGGCGTGTCCGGACTGCCGGGATACTGGCTGGCGCCTGCGCACGGTCGACGCAGCGTGCCGAGCCGAACGGTGCGACTGCTGGCGCGCCCGCGTTGCGTGGCAGAGGCTGGCTGCCGCGCGCATTCCAGCACGGTATGCGAAGTACGACTTCTCGACGTTCGTCACCTACGAGAACGCGAAGCTGCAGCGGGCGTTCAGGAAAGCGCAGCAGTTCGCCGCGGCGGTCCCCCTCGTCGACGAGGGGCTTCTGTTCATTGGTCCCCCGAGTCGGGTCTCATGATGCACACCTCGCTACGTCACTGAAAATCAAGCACTTCCTGAGCCGAGCTCGATGTTAGCGGACGACGTCCGGATGGGATCGCGCCGGCAAGCGCGACGATCTGTTCCTCCGGGATGGCCCAAGGGGCGCCCCGGCAGACCTGCTGGGCGACGAGCGTGCCGTCGCCGATGAGTCGCAGCACGGTCATGGTGCTGACGCCGAGCCGGCCGGCGGCTTCCTTCAGGGTCAGCTCCCCACGTTCCGCCATCTCACCGGGACGATGTGCCGGCACCCGGTGTTGGCTTCGAAAGGTGCGGACCCGTGCCTCGGTCCAGGCGTTGCCGCGTCCGGTCCGCTTGCCGAGGCGATTCAGCGTTTGGGCGATGCCGCCGTCCCTCAGCTGGCGGGCCAGTCCCCGGATCAAGTCGCCGACCGTCGCGTCCGTGCACCAGCGATGCTGTCCCGTTCGGTTGCGGGGGACGGTGAGACGAGTGTGATCGCCGCCCCGCCAGTGGAGGAGCAATTCGATGTGCTCCGCGGCCAGCTTCACAACGATCTCTTCGAGGATGGCGCGCACGATTCGTTTCCGCGTCTGTGCTGTCGCACTGGGATGGGTCCAGGCCGTTTCGAGATCGGCGCCAAGCGCCAGCAGGCGGTCGTGCTCCGCGGGCGACAGCGCCTCCGGGTGGGCCGCCGTCAGGCCGGCGATCCGTTCTTCCTGCTGTTGCACGTCCGCGAGGCGATCGTTCCATCGACGTTCGAGCTCGGCGGCGACCAGGCGGTTGGCCGGGTCGATTGCGTCGTACTGGCGACGCGCCAGGTCCGCCTCGTACCGCGCCTGGGTGAGCGCCAGCTTCGCGTGGTGTCGCCTGTCGGTGTGCTGCTGTTCGCGCATCGCTACCGCCTTGAGGGCAGCCTCGATGCCGAGCGGGTTCAACAGCCGCAGCACTTCGGTCGCCACCGCCGCGTCGACCCGCACGCCGCCGAACGCGATGCACCAGCCCGTCCCATGGTTGAGATGCGCGCCGCGGCAGCTATAGCGAACGCATTCGCCCTTGGTACCGCTGTAGGCGACGTGGATCCGTCGCCCGCAATGTCCGCAGCGCAGCAGACCGGCGAGCAACGCGTCCCCGCGGCGAACCGCGCCGCGCGTCAGCAGACCCTGCCGGGAAGCGTTGTCGGCGATCACACGCTGGTTCCTCTCGTACTCTGCCCACGAAACATAGCCCTCGTGGTGATCCACGATCAATACGTCCCACTGCTCGCGTTCCCGAGCGAGCCCACGCCGGACACGCTTGCGCCCGTTCTCGACCGTGACCCGGCTCCCCGTTCGACCGAAGGCGTAGGCGCCGCCGTAGATCGGGTTGGTCAGCAGTCTGTGAACCGTCTTGTAGACCGGGAGCTTCCACACGACCCGTCGGCCGTCGCCGTTGGCCTCGACGGACGGCAGTCGCACGCCCTCCTGCCGGAGCCAGAGATGCACCTGCCTGCGGGTTCCCAGTGTCAGGGGACCAAGGAGGAGACCATGCTTGAAACGCTTTCCGTTCGCCCACGCATCTGCGACCAGATCCGGTCCGGGCCGTTGGGTCGCTGGGTCGACGACTTCGTCGACGTACTCATGACGCGCGGGTACGCGACGGGCACCGTGCGCCGGTACGTGCGAGCCGCCGCGATCTTCAGTGCCTGGCTGGCCCAGCAGCGCGTTGCGGCGACGGACGTTGACGAGACGCTGGTCACTCGGTTCGTGACCGGGCTGTCACGGCGACCGTCTTCGACGCGCCCGAGCGGCCGGCTCTCGGATGTGGCATACGGCGTCCGTCTGGTGGCCGCGCATCTGTGGACCCGAGGGGTAGCGGCACGCCCTGTCCGGGTCGCCGCGCTATGCGAGTCCGAGCAGTGGCTGCAGCGCTTCGACGAGCACCTCGTGCAAGCGCATGGCCTGGTCGTCGGGACCCGGCGGAGGTGCCGGCGCTACGCCGCAGCCTTTCTTGCCGAGTGCGCGGGGACGCCGACGCCCGACTGGTCCCGCCTCACCGTGCCGACGATCGCGGCTTTCGTGCAGGCCCGGGCAAGCGGGCTTTGTCAGTCCTCCCGCCGCAGCCCGGCCACGGCCACCCGTGCGTTTCTTCGCTTCCTGGCCGCCCACGGCGTGGTTCCGGCCGGCATCGCGGGAGCCGTGCCGACCATCCGCGAATGGAAGCACGCCAGACTGCCCCGGGCCCTCGCCGATGACGACGTGCAGCGGGTGCTGGCCGCCGTGGACGAGACGCGCCCCAACGGCTGTCGTGACCGCGCCATCCTGCTGCTGCTGAGCCGGCTCGGCCTCCGGGCAGCAGAGGCCGCAGCCCTCACGGTGAAGGACGTCGACTGGCACAACGGGGTTGTCCGTGTGGCCGGCAAAGGAGGAAAGGAGCGACGACTCCCGTTGCCGGCCGACATCGGGGCGGCCCTGGTCGCCACATTGCGCTCGCGGCCCCTGGCGAGTCCGCCGGACGTGATCTTCGTAACTGCGCTGCCGCCGTATCGGCAGCTCGGCGGGTCGGCCGTCACGGCCATCGCCACACGGGCGCTGCGTCGCGCTGGCGTCATCGTCCCACGGCCCGGCCGCCCACCTGTTCCGGCACGCCTTTGCGTCCCAGATGGTCCGCCGCGACGTGCCGATGAAGACAGTCGCGGACCTGCTTGGCCATGCCCGCCTGGAGACCACCACCATCTACGCGAAGCTGGACCGCGAGACCCTGGCGACGATCGCCCTGCCGTGGCCCGGAGGCGAACGATGACCGGCGAGGCTTGGCGCCAGTACTTGCAGACCTACGTCGCGTTGCGCCGCGCCATCGGCTTCACCATGCAACGGGAAGTACGCCTCCTGCAGGACTTCGTCGAGCATCTCGAACGGCGCGGCCACGACGCCCCGGTTGCGCAGGTTGCCGTCGAGTGGGCCTCGGCGAGTACTGAAAGCCAGCACGCGGGGCGGTTGAGCATCGTGCGCGGGTTTCTCACGATGGTCCGCGCCACCGAGCCCGATGTCGATGTCCCCGGCGCCGGGCTGGTTCGCACGTGCAAACGTCCCACCCCGCGCATCCTCGCGCCCGACGAGATCGTTGCTCTGATGGACGCCGCCCGCTCTCTCGGACCGCCCAATGCGCTGCGCCCGCACACCGTCGCCACCGTGATCGGGCTGCTGGCGAGCTGTGGCCTCCGCGGCGGCGAGGCGATTCGCCTCGACATCGATCACGTCGACCTCGTCGGTACTCCGCCATGCCTGGAGATTCAGAACACCAAATTCCGGAAGTCGCGCCTCGTGCCGCTCCATCCCACGACCGCCGCCGCGCTACGGGCTTACGCCGAACAACGCCGGGTTCTCGGCTACGATGGCTTGTGTGGCGCCTTCTATGCTGACCTTCGGATTATGCCGATGTCCGCGCAGACGCCCCCGTTGCAAGCGGCGTCTGCGCGGAGGTGGTCGACATAATCACAGCCCTTCGAGAAAGGCCATGAGTGAGTCGGAAGGCCGATAGCGGCCAACGGGGATGTGGGAGGGGGTGGTCCTCTCGAGCGCCCGTTCTTTCAGGGCGAGGTCGGCATGGACGTAGATGCTGGTCGTATCGACGTGCTCGTGTCCGAGCCACAGAGCGATGACAGCGGTATCGACCCCGGCGTGCAGCAACCGCATAGCCGCAGTGTGGCGAAGCGTGTGCGGAGTGACGGTTTTCTGCCGAAGAGCAGGACAGGCCTGCGCGGCTGTGGCCGCGTGTGTTGCAAGGCGCCGCGCGAGGGCGTCTCGGCTGAGCGGTTGACCCGTCCGCGTGGGAAACACCGCCGCGTGCGGTGTGCCGGCGCGCTCGGCGAGCCACGCCCGCAAGGCTGCCGCCATCGGCTTGGTGAGCGGCGTGATCCGCTGCTTGCGTCCTTTCCCGAGACAACTGACGTGGGCACCGCGCGCGAGGTGCAGGTCCACACAGCGCAGGCCCGAGAGCTCGGAGGCGCGTAGCCCGGTCTGGATCGCGAGTGCGAGCAGGGTGTGATCGCGACGACCGGTCCACGTAGCGCGGTCGGGCGCGGCGAGCAGGGCGTCGACTTCGATGTCGGACAGAAAGGTCACGAGCCGGCGCGCGCTGCGCTTCGGCGGTATCGCAAGCACGCGGGCAATGACGGCGGCCTGCTCGGGATGCTCCAGCGCGGCGTAGCGGAAGAGGGCATGAATGGCCGACAGCCGCGCGTTGCGGGTACGCACGGTGTTCGTGCGGTCGTGTTCGAGGTGCGCCAGGAACCGACCGATGAGCGGCGCATCGAGGTCGCTGATCTCCAGTTGCGAGGGCGCCTTGGCGATGTGAGTCGCCGCGAAGCGGAGCAGTAGCCGCCACGCATCGCGGTATGCCGCGATGGTGTGCGGGCTGGCGTGGCGCTGTTGGACCAGCCGGTCCGTAAAGAACGCCTGGAGCGTGGGGGCGAGGGCGCTCATGCGGAGTCTCCCAGATGGCGTTCGAGGCGGTCGGTGGCCAGTTGCATTAACTCCGGGGCGGCCGAGAGATACCAGTAGGTGTGCTTGGGGTCGACATGCCCGAGATAGGTCGCCAGCAAGGCGAGCCGCGCCTCTGGATCATGGCCCTGCCGATAGGCGTCAAGCAGCGTGGATACCGCGAACCGATGACGAATATCGTGAAGCCGCGGTCGACAGGCGGCAGAGTGTGGCAGAAGGCCTGCACGCCGCACCAGGGTGCGAAACGTCCGCTGCACAACGGACTTGAGCAAACGCGTGCCGGCGGAGGAGACGAGCAGCGCGGCGGTGTGGGCCGCCGGTCGGTCCACGCGATGGAGATACTGCCGGACCGCGATGGTGGTCGTGGCGTGCAGCGGCAGTGCGCGGGATTTCCCACCCTTCCCCTGGCGGACGGTGATCAGGCGCTGCTCGGCATCGAAGTCGTGACGGTCGAGTGCGATGGCTTCGCCGATCCGCATGCCGGTCACCACCAGCAGACCGATCAAGGTCCGATACGTTGCCGCCCGATGCGTGGTGCGCAACCCCGACGTGGCGGCCAGCAGAGCCGCCACGTCCTCGTCGGTATAGGGGTACGGCGTGGCGCGCCGGGCGCGTGCGGGCAACAGGTCGGCGGGCGGTATCTGCGTCGCGGGATCGATCGTGTGCAGGTAGGTCGCGAAGCCGCGGACCACGGTGAGCCGGCTTGCCCACCAGCTCGGATCCGCCCCGGTGGGGAGCGTCGCCCAGGCGAGGGAGGTCTCGGTACGCAGGCGAGTTTCCCCGCAGTCGTCAAGATAGGTCAGGAATTGCGCGAGGAGCTTCTCCGCGCGCGCCAAGCGGTAGCCCATCGCCCGGCGCATCGCCAGGTAGTCAGCCAGGGCGTGACGCAGGGACGTCATGCTGCACCTCCCGGCCACGGGCGTGCGATTGTGCGCAGGGCATCGTGATCGACCTTGGCGTAGATCGCCGTGGTCTGCAGGCGGGCGTGGCGCAAGAAGTGCTGGATCTCGGACAAGGGAGCGCCCGCGGTGAGCAGTTGCGTCGCCGCGAAGTGGCGCAACCGATGCGCGTGGACGAGGCCGAGGCCGGCCCGGCGCGCGGCAGCGGCCACGATCAGCGTCACGCCGACGCGACTGAGCGGCCCAAGGGGAGCGACGAGGCGGACGAAGACGGTGCGGCCCTGCACGCGGGCCGGGCGCTGGCGGAGGTACGCGGCGATCGCGGCGCCCACGTCTGTGGGGAGAGGCAAGCGTTCAACCTTGCTCCCCTTGCCGTGTACCACCAACTCGCCGACACGCCACTGCAGGTCGTCGAGGCCCAGGGTCGCCACTTCGCCGGCGCGCAGGCCGATTGTGCGACGGCTCAACGAATCGGGCCGCCGACAATCCCGGGACTGGATTTCACGCGACGACCTGAACCGACTGCGGCCGACCTCGCCCCTACGGCGCAACAGAGTGAGGTTGGCGGTAGCGGGCAATCTTGGGGCTCGTGGTCGCCGGTCGAAGGCGCACACGACGGGATGAACTGCGCTTGAGATCGCCGTCGGCGCCGCGGCGTGCAAAGAGCACGCGACCATTACGGGGAGGACCTCCGGAACGGACAGGCGGAGAAAATCAAGCTATACTCCGCGCGACAATGACGGATGGGAACTTGGTGGCGGTTGACGTTTTCGCGGGCGGCGGCGGACTCACTCTCGGCGCACGCCGTGCAGGATTCGACGTACGAGTAGCCATCGAAGTAGATGAAGAAGTAAGCGCAACGTATCGGAAGAACCATCCCAATACGCATCTAATGAGGCGTGACGCACGTAACGTCGCAGGCCAAGAGATGCTGGTTCTCTCAGGAAAACCACCGGACCTTTTGATGGGTTGTGCCCCGTGTCAGGGTTTCTGTTCACTTACCATAAGATCGGAGCGTGAAGATCCACGAAATCAGCTCATCAGCGAGATGGCCCGCCTAGTGGAGGAAACCGCGCCGGAGAGCGTCTTTATGGAAAACGTGCCCGGCTTGGTGTCACGAGGCAGCGACCTCTTCGACGCGCTGTTGCAACGATTACAGAAGGCTGGCTATGTACCACAGTGGTGGAACGTGGAGATGGCGGACTACGGAATTCCGCAGCGTAGGCGTCGTCTCGTTCTCCTTGCAGGCCGGGGTTTTCCTATCGACCTGCCGCGACCGACGCACGCGAGAGTGCCAAGCCAGTCGACCGGTCGAAAGGCGTGGAGGACTTTGCGAGAGGCACTGCCTGCGCAAGAACCCGCATGCAGCCTTAGTATGGCTCGCAAGCGAGGGGGACCTCGGGCGGTGGATTGGCACGTGGTTCGGGATCTTCAACCAAAGACAATCAAGCGCCTGCGGGCCGCGACACCAGGGTCAATGCGGTTCGCACTGGACGAAGACCTGCTCCCCAAGTGTCACCGCGACGGCTACACCGGCTTCAGGAACGTCTACATGCGGATGCAGTGGAACGCCCCGGCTCCCACGATCACGGCCGGGTGCACGACGCCGGCGAAGGGACGGTTTGGCCATCCGGACCATCGGCGGACGACCATTTCAGTCCGTGAAGCCGCATTAATTCAGACATTTCCAAGAACGTTTCAGATCGAAACGGACAAGATAGAGGTAGCCTGCTCTCTCATCGGTAACGCGGTTCCACCGTGGTTCGCGGAGACCGTGACCCGACATGTCGCCGCGATGCTCAGAGAACATGCCGCAACAAAAGAGCGAACGACCTAACGAGGAGCGAACGACGTTCGGCGGCCTTTCCCGCTCGGCCTTGATGGCAAGGGTGCCGAGCCGGGGAAACGCGACGACTGAACTGCGCATGGTCGCTCTCTTGGGACGCCGGGGAATCGTTGGGTGGTCTCGGCACGCGACGCTCGTCGGGCATCCCGACTTCTACTGGCCAAGTGAGAAGATCGCCTTGTTCGTGCATGGTTGTTTTTGGCACGGCCATTCGTGCGGCAGGAACCTGAGCCCGAATTCAAACCGGGAAGCCTGGGCCCGCAAGATCGCAAGGAACCGCCAACGAGACCAGCGTTGCGCGGGAGCGCTTCGACGTCTGGGCTGGTCCGTCTTGACGGTATGGGAATGCCAACTCCGCCTTTGGCCAGAGGAATGCATGCGGCGAATCGAGAGAACTCTGGCGAGGAAAACAAGGGCGGGCTCTGCAACGTAACGGCCGGGGAGGACTAGCGTGACTACCGACGATCTGGTGCTGAGGTACAGCCACAACGTCGTGGAACATCTTGGCTTGAAGCTGTATCAGAACAGGCCAACCCGCGTAATAGCAGAGATCGTCTCGAATTCGTGGGACGCGGACGCTCGCCGAGTTCAGGTGAACACCTTCATGGGTGCATCCAGTCGATGGGTGGCGGTGCTCGACGACGGTTGCGGCATGAGCCGCGACGACTTGGCGTCATCCTACCTCGTTATCGGACGCGGCCGAAGGAAAAACGCAAACGACAGGTCGCGCGCGGGGCGCCGCCTCATGGGACGGAAGGGCATCGGAAAGCTCGCGCCGTTTGGAATCGCGCGAATCATGGACGTAGTCACAGCGACGACGCATGGCGCAACGCGGAGCGCGTACTGGCTGCGGTTTGACCTTTCGGACCTACTGAAACAAACGGAGGGCCAGGCACTATACAGGCCACAAATTATCGTCGAAGACGGCGCTCTCGATGAACTGCCCACGCACGAAGACGCGACTGGCCAAGTCGATGAATGGCGGAAGCTCATTGGGAAGAGTGGGGGCGGCACCGCAGTCGTCATGACCCGCCTGTCATTGGCTCGAGCGATCAGTAACGGGCAGTTGTTGGACTCGTTAGGCCGGCGATTCACCGTGGCAGTCGGGCAGGACTTCGCGATATCGGTCAATGGAGAGATGGCGACGGTTCAGAACACTCTTCCAGAGTTCGAGTTCAGAATTCCAGAGTGCGGAGAACGCGTAGAAGAGGTAGGCGGAAGAAGTGTAAGTTACTGGATAGGATTCGTGAAGAGTGCGGAGTGGCCGCAAGATCAGGCTGGAATCGGTGTGTACGCCCACGGAAAGATAGCGCAAGATCGGCCGTTCACGTTCGGCGTGAAGGGAAAGGAGATATTTACCCGCTACATGTTCGGCGTCATCGTGGCGGAATGGCTCGATGAACTCGAAGGCGACGTAATCTCGACGGATCGCACGAGCGTAAACTGGGAAGCGCCCGAGCTGGAATCGCTGTTCCAGTGGGGCCAGAAGCACGTGAGGATTTGGGTGAGCGCGTTCGAGAAATGGAGAGAGAAGGGGGAAGAGGGCGAGAATCGAAGGATATATGCGGAGACCCGAGAGGGTGCAGCGACCAGTGTGACTGAGCCCGAACGAGAGGAAATCATTCATCTCGTGTCGACCATTACCCCTGCCTTTGGTAAGGACGTAGAGGCAAAGCGCCGGTTGGTGAACGCCGTGTCTGACGCGTGGGTTCAAAAGCCAATGCGGAGGCTGGTTCGCGATCTATGGGAATCAGTCGGAAGGGGCGGTGGGATGCCGCCGGCCGCGTTCGCGTCGCTGGTGGAGCGGTTGTCCGCCCATTCCGTCCCGGAGTCGTTGAACCTGGCAGTCGTTTTCGCCCAGCGAGCCTTCGCGCTGACGAGGCTGCACGACTACGTGCATCACGGATCAGAGATGGACCTTCAGAGGCTGTTGGAAAGGTTTCCATGGATTGTCGAGCCGGACCTGGCGGTGTTGACGGCGAACCAACAGTTAAAGACTGCGGTTCGGAGCGCCGAAGAACTTGGACAGATCCCGACCGGCCGACGGGTAAACGTCGGCGGGGTACCGGATGTGAACAAACCCGACTTCGTATTCTTGTCGAGCCCATGTGATCAGCAGATCGTCGTTGTGGAGCTCAAAAATCCGCAGGCCGATTTAACGATTGAGAACAGGGCGCAGTTGCAGGACTATCTGATGTGGTTAGAGGCGCACTATCCGAACGCGGATCGTCGCGGATACTTAATTGGCAGGAAGCCGGCGGGAATGACGTCGCCTTATCAGGGCCTGTCGATTCTTCCGTGGACGGACGTCTTGCGGCGATCTCGCGCTCGACACTTAGAGCTTTTGAGCGCAATGTTGATGCGTACGAACGGAGGAGGCCCGGTGGACATGCGAATCGCGGACGCCATCGAGTTGGGCGGACATGAGGCGAAGGCGTTGCTGGAACGGTTGGCCGAGGAACACCAGGAGATCAAGGACTTGATGGCTACATTCTCGACGATAGGATGACGGGGTCAGGTTCGGAAAGAAACACGCGGGCCGTCGCACGCCCGAAAGGGAAATCCCCGTGAGAATACAGGATCTCATGGGACGTAGCCTCCCAAGAGCGACTCAGGGTGCCAAGGTTGCCAAGAGCCAGCCTGCCGTGGAAGTCCTGTCGTCCCTCGAGCGGACCCCAGTGGGCGTCCCGCTCGGGTTCGACCCCGGCGGCTCGCACCCATGGGACTCGGCGTATCATGGGCTGCATGAGCACCGACGCGCCGCGGCGACGCGGTCGGAACGACGGAGCGGGGAGGACAACCCCAAACCAGAGGCTGGGCCACCTTGACCCAGACGCCGGCAGAGCCTTCCTGACGTTGTGGGGTACACCGTGGTATGAGGTCTCCAGGCATCCCTGTAAGCCTATGTATAATCAGTCATTTGTAGCGGTAGTCGCGCTGACGCTGGGAACGTGACAGTGTTCCGTGAGCCTCCGTCGCACTCCGTAGACCGCCGTCATATCCCCCGGCGATGGAACCAAGGGGGCCCTGGTTCGGTAGGAGCTCGCGAGAACGATCGCTGCCGGAGAGGATTCGCGCCGGGTTCGGATGGGCGTCTGCTGTGGGCCTCGATGCCGGCGATATGAGGGGCAACTGACATGAAATCGCGCCTGATCGTCTTGAGCGTCTGTACTCTGTTGGCGGCGACCCTGGTCTGGGAACGGACCGACAGGGGCGAGGTCGGGGCGCAGGAATCGGTCCCGAACGCGCCGCTGTTCGAGGTCGACCCGTTCTGGCCGCAGCCGCTGCCGAACAACTGGCTGCTCGGCTCGACCATCGGGGTCTCGGTCGACTCCGACGACCACGTCTGGATCGTGCACCGCGGCAACCTCGCGCCGAACGAGATCCCGGCTGCGCTGGACCCGCCGTTCGCCGAGGCGTGCTGCCATCCGGCGCCGCCCATCCTGGAGTTCGACCAGGAAGGCAAACTGGTGCAGCACTGGGGTGGTCCGGGCGAGGGCTACGACTGGCCCGAGTCGAACCACGGCATCTGGGTCGACCCCATGGACAACGTCTGGATCGGCGGCAACGGCGCCGACGACTCGCACGCCCTGAAGTTCAGCCACACCGGGGAGTTCCTGCTGCAGATCGGCGAGGACGGCTACGCCGAGCCCGACAGCAACTCGCGGACCCGCTATCAGAAGGTCGCCAAGGTCACCTTCGACGCCGAGGCCAACGAGGCGTACCTGGCCGACGGCTACGGCAACAAGCGCGTGGCGGTGGTCGACGGCACGACCGGCGAGTTGAAGCGTTACTGGGGTGCCTACGGGAACGTGCCGAGCGACGACGAACTGCCGCGCTACACCGCGGCGAATGCGCCGGCGAACGGGACGGTCAGCAAGGACAAGTCCGGCACGCAGCAGTTCCGCAACCCGGTGCACTGCGCCGACCCGACCAACGACGGCCTGGTCTACGCGTGCGACCGCGCGGGCGACCGGCTGCAGGTGTTCACCAAGGCGGGGGAGTTCGTCGAGGAGATCTACCTCATGCCGAAGACGCTGGGCTCCGGCTCGGTCTGGGACGTCGCGTTCTCGACCGACCCGGATCAGACCTTCGCCTATGTCGCCGACGGCGTGAACCAGCAGGTGCACGTGCTGCGCCGCAAGCCGCTGGAGTACCTCTACAGCTTCGGCAGCGGCGGCCGGATGGCGGGGCAGTTCTACGGCAACCACAGCATCGCGGTCGACTCGATGGGCAACGTCTATACGACGGAGACCTACGAGGGCAAGCGCGTGCAGCGGTTCCAGTACACCGGGATGGGCAGTGCCGCCGGCGATGTCGGTGTGGCTTGGCCGAGCGAGTGATGCCCGGCGCCGGCGGCGACGCGCGATGAGAGGCGGGGGTTCGTCGTCGTCCGCGTCCGTCGCGGCCGTGCTGGCCGCGGTGCTCGGCGTCGCCGTCTCGGCCCAGGAGGTACCGAGGACGTCCTGGGGCGATCCGGCCCTGAAGGGAATCTGGGTCGGCTCGACGCTGACGCCGCTGGAACGGCCGTCGGAGTACGAGGGACGGGAGTTTCTGAGCGAGGAGGAGGTCGCAGCGCTCGAGAACGCTGCGCTCGTCCATGAGGAACGCCTGCTGGCTCGGCCCGCGGAGCGGGCGCTGGCCGGGGGGGATGTCGACTACCGGCCCGACGGCAGCCTCGGCTACGACGCCTTCTGGCTCGACGAGGGCACCACTTGGCAGCCGAGTGGGCGCACGTCGGTGATCGTCGACCCGCCAACGGCCGAATCCCCTATACGCCCACGGCGCGCGACCACGAGCGGCCGTACGGGACCGGCCCCTGGGACTCGTACCTCGACCTCGACACGGGGGAGCGGTGCTTCGGCGACGGGTTGCCCCAAATCTGGTTCGGCGACAACCCGAACCACCAGATCTTCCAGACGCCGACCGACGTGTGATCCTGCACGAGATGTACCATGTGCGCCGCATCATTCCGATCGACGGCCGCCCGCGGACCGGCATCCCGCGGTGGAACGGTGAGCCGCGAGGCCGGTGGGAAGGGAACACCCTGGTGGTCGAGAGCCGCTACTTTCCGGATCGGTCGCAGGATCGGTTCCGCCACGTCTAGCGCGCGCCGTCCGCGAGTCTGCACGTAGTCGAGCGGTTCACGCGAGTCGATGCCGGCACGATCGACTACGAAGCGACGATCACCGACCCGGTCCGCTTCGCCCGGCCGTGGACCGTCCGCTTCACGATGTCGTCGGACCAGGCGGGGCGGGGGGTGGCTCCGGGCCACCTGGTCGAGTACGCCTGCCACGAGGGGAACTACGCGATCGTGAACGTGCTGCGCGGCGCTCGCGTGCAGGAGGCGCATGCCGCTGGCCGCTGATCGCACATCGATCTCGGTTGCGCCGGTGCGCTTCCGCCGAAACCGCTGGCTCGCCCGGCGACATTCGGGTATACCCACCGGCATGCTGCTGCGGGCGATCGTCGTTGCAATCTGCGGTCTGGCGCTGGTGCTTGCCGGGGCCGCCGCACATGCCAGGTGGGCGGCAATTTGACTGCCGGGCCGCCCCTCGACATCCACCTGGAGATCGCGACGGGCTCCGACGGTCCCGTGCTCTCCACCACGGCGTTCGACCTGGTCACGGGCGAGTACTACCGGCTGAACGTCACCAGCGACGGCGTCGAGCCGTGGCGGCTCGAGGTCGACGAACTGCTGCGCAACTCGCGCCTGCGCCTCGTCACCATCAACGGGATCGAGGTGCACCTGCAGGCGCTGGCGTTCCGCGCCATCGAGTTCGACGTGGCCGGCACGGCCCAGTTCAGCTTTACGCCGATCCGGACCGGCGAGCGCTCGACGGCCTTGAGCGCGGGCTGCTGCCGGATCCGCCGCGCCCGCGAGGCAAGTCGGACCGGGCGCACGGCAGGTGCTGGCCGGCTACCAGGAAACGGACGCTACGCGGGCTCACGGCCAGGCCCGGTGGCTTCGGGGACTGCGCAACTCACCGCCGTGCTCGCCAGACTGTCAGCGGCCGCCCCGGCGCTGCGCGGCCGTCCAGTCCGACCAGTTGCCCTCGATCTGCAGCGGCCTCGACGCCGTCGAATCGCAGGGTTCTTCTTCCAATGGCCGGGACGCGGTCGGAGACAAACGCCTTCCGCTGGCCGGTCAGCCGAAGGAGCGGGTCCGAGCTTGGTACTGAGCTTCGCGGCAGGTCATTCGCCAGCGGCCTGCCCCGGGGCGTGATGGAGACGGAAGGCTGAGACGGCGGGACATGGTGTTGACACAGCCCGAATTCGCTTGGTCACATGTCTCTGTAAGTTATTGATTTTATTGGAGCCGGCGAGCGGACTCGAACCGCTGACCTGCTGATTGCGAATCACATTGTGGGCCGTCCAGCCACGTCCGGATGTGTTCAGATCGTCCTTTTTCTGAGGGGATTCGCGAATTCGGGATCCAGCCGCGTCCAGAAATCGCGTCCGCGTCCGCTTCGTAGGGTGTCAGTTAGGGTGTCAAATTCCGAGACGCGCGCGCGGGCGATTCCCTTGTGTATCGGGCTCGAATAGCAGTTCCGGAACGGTGGTTCGGCATGCGCGGCGTTGACGAGCGACTCGCTCACCGCCGGTTCCTCACCCTCTCGTCGACGATCTTCAACACGAGTTCCCGTCGCCGCGCGTCGATGGTCGCCGTGTGCGGCAGCACGGTCCGGTATATGTCCAATGCTTGATCGGCGCTCGTGATCCCCAACTGGCCTACCAGTACGCCGACAGTACGCCGATGTCGTCCTCGTCGCTGTTCCTGGCGGCGTCGATCTTCATCGCCAGCATGTGCTCCGCGGATGCGCCGGTCACGACCAGGCCGGGTGTGTTGAAGACGGTGCGCGCCAGATCGTCCCTGGATGGCGGCATGAACAGCCTGGCGTTCTCGTTGAGCCAGTTCGGGTCCAGGTTCTGCTCTGCCGCTATCTCTTCGGCTGCGGCCAGCACCTCTTCCTTCGCGTACTCGATCCGGGCGTCGACGTCACGGGTGGTCCGCTCCCGTCCGTAGCCGACGATCATCGCGCTGCCGCCGACGATGTAGAGCTGGCCCCGAATCGCGCGTGCGGCCAGTCTGGCCGAGAGCGTCTCGAACAGCTTCATGGTGCGGTTGCGATCCAGGGACCCACTCATGTCGCTCACCCCCTCGGGCGTCCAAGCATCTCGGATCCGGCAGCGCGCCGTGCCGGATGTACGCCGCTGGCGCGAACGCTATCGCCTCCTTCACCATGGTCGGCGTGGTGGGCAGTATCCAGGTGATCTTCAGGAACCGCTCGGGTTCCTCCAGCCACGCCGGCGGCCGTTGCCTGTGGAGCTCGCAAGGTGCTCGACCGTGGCGGCCAGAAGCGCATCCCATCGGGTTCCCGTGCTCGGGGGCCTCTGGTTCAGCAGCTGTTGCTGTTCTTCTCGCCCGAGCGACCGGAAGTTCCGGGGCAGGTCGTGCAGGATCGCCCGCATGAGGTCTCCGTCGGTCCACCCGGCCCGTATCGCGTCGGTGTAGTCGCTGAGTGCGACGCGGGCTGGCGGGCGCGTGTGTCGTGCCGCGTTCATCATGGTCCGGTCCGCTCTCAGCGTCCCCAGCCTACGGTTCGACTTCGCCGCCGGTCAACTTCCGGTGAGCCTGCTCCAGGACTCCGTGTCTGGGGTTTCGCTCGAAGTTCCAGGCACATCGGCGAGCCGGGATGGACCATGAGTCGGATCATGTCGGGCAAGGTGCCGAGCGAGGTCCGCGGGAACCGAGCGGCGGTTGCGCGTGGAGAACGCGGCACGACGATGTCGCCATCCACACGAGCAAGTCCGAAGTGAGTGCTCTACGCAAGAAGCGTGGATTCCGCCCGAACTCCACGACTGCGTCGCTGACCGAGCTGGGCCAGTAGACTCGTCCAGCTTGCCGGAGCCGAGCACGGTCTTTCGGGTCCACCCGGGGCCGGTTCTGCGTTACGACGTCGATGCTATCGACCCCCGCCGCGCGGGCCGGATCGATGACGGCGCTTCAAGCCGAGTAGTACCAGGCCCGCTGCGCGCTACGGGTAAACGACCGCTCCGTCCCTCAACGTATAGCGCACGTCGGCGAGCGCTCGAACGTTCTGAGACGGATCGCCGTCCAGGACCACCAAGTCCGCCGGTTGGCCCGGAGCGATGCGCCCGGTCGGCGCCGGCCGGCCGATGATCGCCGCTGGCGTCGTCGTGAGCGCCGCAAGGATCTCTCGAAACGTCATGCCGGCCTCGGCCATCAGCGCGTACTCATCGCTCGGGTCGTAGTCGTTCATGCCGCCGGCATCGGTGCCGAAGACGACGGTGCCGCCAGCGTCGCGCCAAGCCCGGAGTTGGCCTGTGCTGGTCGACGCCGAGCGAGCGCGCGCCGATGCCGGCTCATCCCGAAGGTGGTGTTGCCAGACTTTCAGCGTCGGGACGAGGGCGACATCCGCCGCCTCGATCGCGGCCCGCACCGCGTCGTCCCACGGACCGAACTGCGGCGTCGTGTGGGCGACGACATCGACGCCGGCCCGCACCGCGGCGAGCAAACCCTCGGCGTTCGTCGGATGAGCGAACGCCGGCTTACCCCGGCGATGGGCTTCGTCGACGGCGGCGCGAATCGTGTCATCGGTCAGCGCGGCGAACGGTGCGGAGGGTTGGACCGGAAAGACCTTGATGCCGTCGGCGCCCGCATCGAGCAAAGCCCTCGCCGCCGCGCGCGCTCCGGCCGCATCGCCAACGACGGGCGCCCGGAACAGCATGACTCCGAGGGCGACCAGCGCGTCATCCGGCGGCATCCAACCGTCCCCGACGATCGCCGCTCCTGTAGATCGAATGCGCGGTCCGGCAACTCCTCCCGACTCGATCCGGGCGCGAATGCGCCGCGTGTTCTCCCACGGCGACGAAAGGTCGAAGACGCTCGTGAAGCCGTAGCGCATCAGCGTCGCCCGCAGCTGATCCGCGAGCCGCGGGGCTGGAATGCTGGCCGCGTCGGCCCACTGGTTTTCGAAGAAATGGACATGGCTGTTCCAGAAGCCGGCGGTGATCGTCGATCCGGAACACTCCAGCGTGGCGATCCCGTCCGGAACCCGCATCGTATCCCCCTGTCCGACCGCGGAGATCCGACCGTTCTCGATGACGACGACGCCGTCAGGGATCGGCGGCTCGGTGGGGCTGGGGTAGATGGTGCCGCCGACCAACGCGACACGCGCTTGCTGGGCGGGTGTCGCAGCCGTATCGGGAAGGCCACCGACGAGGATCGCCAGCGTCAGCGCGGTGAGGCGGACGCCGATCCACGGACGCACGACGCCAGTGTAGCCGGGAACGGCTTCCGCCCGGCCACCAGCGGCGAAGTTCGGATGCTGCCGGTAGCAGCCGGTCGACTCGAAGCCGGCCGCGGCGAGCATCGTCAGCAGCGCGGGGATCGGACCAGACGGCGCGCAAAAGCGAAGGACGGCGACGGCGCGGCTCGACACTGCGGTGGGCGGAATCCGACAGTGGAGCAGGACGATGCTGCAAAGCGAGATCGAAACGGCGCTCCAGGATCCGGATCGTGAGCCCTCGGACCTCGATGGCGTGCCGGGATGGCGCGGGCTGAAGGACGGATCGCCGCCCCCCGAGACCTGCGCGACGTCGTCGATGCGGTGCTGAAGGTCACGAGACCGGAGCGCGTGCTGCTGTTCGGTTCGGGAGCGCGCGGCGAGATGAGCGACCGGAGCGACATCGACATCCTCGTCATCGACGAGGCGCCCGGGGGAACCCTGGAGTTGAAGCTGGCGATCGGCAACGCGCTGCCGATGGGGTTGCGCTGGACGGACGTGCTGGTCCTGACGCCGGCCGGGCTTCGCAAGCGTGTGAGCGACTGGGAGGACGAGGTGCTGGCCAAAGTGCTCGGCGAGGTGAGGACGCTCTACGACAGGAACGGCGGATGAACGCCGAAGGACGGATCGTGACCGCGGCGCGATGGATCAGCGGAGCGACAATCGTCGCGGCGGCGCGCGGGTTCTACCAGGCTGTCTCGGACGAGCCGGGGCTGGCGGCGCCGTCCGGAGCGCGCGAAGGGAGTGTGCCGTGGGAGCTGTCAAGATCGGTGGCATCGTGCTCGTCAGCTACGTGCTGATCGTCGTCGCCTTCGAGTCCCTGATTGGCTTCTTTCAGCCCGAGGCGCCCGATACGCTGGTGTTGACCACGCTGGACAAGGACGGCGCCGCCATCGACCGCGTGCTCCAGTCGCTGCACAGCGACGGGCAGCTCTACGTAGCGGCCAATCACTGGCCCCGTGCCTGGCACCGTCGCGCCCTGGCGAATCCCAGGGTGCAGGTGACGCGCGGCGGGGAGACGCGAAACCACATGGCCGTTCGGGTGACTGGCGACGAGTACGCGCGGGTCGCGAGCGAGTATCCACGCCCTTTCACGTTCCTTCTTCTGACCGGCTTTCCGCCTCGCCATTTCGTGCGATTGGACGAGGCGGCTGACGGGGTGGGCGCCACGATGACGATCCGGCCCGCGCGTGCCGGTGACCGGGCGGCGCTCACGGCGATCTCACTCGCGGCGTTCCGCTTGAGCTTCTCGACGTTTCTCCCCGACGAGGCCATCCAACGTTGGACAGCGTCCATACCGCGCGTGTCACGACCCAGCCCCGCACCTGTCGTGCCTGGTCAGGCGGCCGACGTTCTTCCGACGCGGCTCATTCATCCGCCTCGAACAGCCGACGACAGGCCGCCTCAGCCCGGCGCAAACCCGCATCGGTCAACATCACCGACTTGGCCTTGCTCACGAGCGGCTGACCGAAGATAAGCGCTGGCGCTACGGCGTGCCGCCGAAGGGCAACGCCAACTCGCCTGGGAGCAACACATGGTCCACCACCTCGCCCCGGCCGGCGTCGCCGGCTTCGTGCTCGCCAACGGGTCGATGTCGTCGAGCCAGTCCGATATCGCATCGGACCCAGACCTCAGCGGTGTAGAGGTGTTCCCGGAGATCGCCGCGCTCGTGGTTGGGTACGCGCGATTGCGGCGTCGGCGCGAAGGGTTGCACGTCATGGTCAACGTCGGGCCGTCGACCATCGATGTGTGTGGGTTTGGACTTCGGGATCATGACGGCGACGACCGGTACTCCCTCTACACGGTCCTGGTAGAGCGGATCGGCATCCGAGAATCGCATCGGCAACGGATGCCCTCATGGGGCCGGCGGCTACACCCGGAGCAGCCGCCGCCGCAGCAACGCCCGCATGTCACGACGTCCGTCGGCGATCACCATCACGTAAACGCCGTCTTCCAGCACGCGGTAGATGATCCGGTACGGCTTGAAGAACACGATACTCCCGGACCCCCAGATCCAGCAGTTCCCTCGGGTAGCTGCCGCGTTGGGGGAACGCGGACAACGCCTGGAAGGCCTCTTCTATCCGATCCAGCACGTGTTCCGCTCTACTCGGCGCGTTTTGCCGGGAGACGTAGTCGAAGATTTCTTCCAGGTCGCGGGCGGCGTCATCGGTCAGCCGGACCGTGACGGGCATCAGTCGGCCTGATGGCGCTCCCGAAGCCGCGCAATGACTTCGGCCGCCGGTTGCACCCGACCGGCATCGATCTGACGATTCCCCAGCGCGAGCATCTTGAGAAGAGCCATGCTTTCTTGCATCTGCTCGTAGCTGTCGATGTCCTGCACGACGGCCTTGGCCTCGCCATTCTGTGTGACGATCAAGGGCTCCGGCTGGTCCGCGAGCGTGCGAATGATCTCGGCGGCGTGAGCCTTCAGGTAGCTGATCGGCTTGATCCGGTCGGACAATGGCATGTCACGACTCCCCCTCAGGACCAAATGTAGTCCACGAACAGGTCTGTCCGCAACGCCGCGGATCACCCCGATCATCGCGCTGCCGCCGACGATGTAAAGCTGGCCCCGAGTCCCGCGTGCGGCTAGTGGTCCGCCACGTCATAATCTTCGGACACGGACATGGGTTGCAGCGCGCAATCATCGACGAATCACAGCACCGCACACCCGAACGTTTAATCATGGCACAGCACTAGTCTGGCCGAGAGCGTCTCGAACAGCTTCATGATGCGGTTGCGACCCAGGGACCCACTCATGTCGCTCACCCCTCGAGCGTCGAGGCATCTCGGATCCGGCAGCGCACCGTGCCGGATGAACGCCGCTGTGCGAACGCTATCGCCTCCTTCACCATGGTCGGCGTGGTGGGCAGTATCCAGGTGATCTTCAGGAACCGCTCGGGTTTCTCCAGCCACGCTGGCGGCTGCTGCCCGTGGAGCTCGCAAAAGGTGCTCCACGGTTGCAGCGCCACCTCGCCGCTGTGCACGTCGAGCCTCGCGTCCGGGACCTACTAGTGCTGTGCCATCAATAAACATTAGGACTATCGGGGAGCTCGTCTCGAACCGAGAGAGTTTCCATGCCGCAAAAAAGGTACATCGTTCGACTCACAGCCCAGGAACGCGAGGTCTGTCGAGAGACGGTCCGAAAGCTCAACGGCAGCAGTGAGAAAGTGCGCCGCGCGCAGGTTCTCTTGAAGGCCGATGCAGACGGGCCCGCGTGGACCGACCAGAAGATCGCCGACGCCTTTTCATGCCGCACCAAGACCGTCGAGAACATTCGCCAACGATGCGTGCTGGAAGGCTTCGAGCAGGCGCTGGAGCGAAAACGGCGGGAGTTCCCCCCGGTCCCCAAACTGCTCAACGGCGAGCAGGAGGCTCACATCATCGCCCTGCGTCTGGGGCCGCCCCCGAAGGGCTACGCGAACTGGTCGTTGCGCCTGCTGGCGCGGCGGGTCGTCGAGTTGGCGATCATCGAGTCGATCAGCCACGAAACCATCCGGCGGACGCTAAAAAAAACGGGATGACCCAGCGGAAAATCCAGTACTGGGTGATCCCTCCGCAGGCCGATGCCGAGTTCGTGGCGCACATGGAACAGGTCTTGGATCTGTATCAGAAACCCTACGATCCGGATTGTCCCGTCGTGTGCATGGACGAGCAGCCGGTGCAGTTGGTCAAGGAAACCCGCCCGCCGATGGCGGCCACGAAGAACCGTCCCCGGCGTGTCGACTACGAGTACGAACGGGCCGGCACGGCCGCGGTCTTCCTGTTCAGCGAGCCGCTGGCGGGTTGGCGGCAGGCGACCGCCCGGGCCCGGCGTACGAAGGTGGACTGGGCGCTGGAGGTCGCCGGCCTGTTGGAAGTGGGTATTCCGGAGGAAGTGGAACACGGAATCCGGAGGAAGTGGAACAGCGATTCCGGAGGAAGTGGAACAGCGAATCCGGGAAGTGGAACACGGAATCCGGAGGAAGTGGAACATCGATTCCGGAGGAAGTGGAACAGCGGTTCCGGAGGTCGTGAACGCTCGTCGGTAGCTTGACCTGGCATGCTCTGCCCTTTCGACAGGAGGGGCGTGGCGATGCCGGCACGGAGGCTGCTGATGAGGAAGATCCGCGAGGTTTTACGACTCAAGCACGAGCAAGGACTGTCCCACCAGGCGGTGGCGCAGGCGTGCGCCGTCGGCGTGGGGACGGTCAATCGCTATCTGCAGAGGGCGGCGCAACGTGGGCTCGGCTGGCCGTTGCCGGACGATTTGGACGACGCGGCGCTCGAGGCTCGATTGTTTCCACGCGCCGCGCCGGTGCACGACCGGATCCGGCCCGACTGCGCGTACATCCACCGCGAGCTCAAGCGCGACAGCGTCACGCTGCAGTTGCTGTGGGAGGAGTACGCGCAAATCCATCCGGACGGCTACGGCCGCACCCAGTTCTGCGAGATCTACCGGCAATGGACGCGGCGGCTGCGGCCGTCGATGCGGCAGGTGCACCGCGCCGGCGAGAAGACGTTCATCGACTATTCCGGCAAGCGGCCGAGCCTGGTCGACCGGCGCACGGGTGAGCTCCGACGCGTCGAGCTGTTCGTCGCCGTGCTCGGCGCCAGCAGCCTCACCTACGCCGCGGCGACCGAGACCCAGCAGTTGCCGGACTGGATCGACGCGCATATCCGCATGGTGGAGTACTTCGGCGGCGCTACCACGTTGTGGGTCCCCGACCAGCTCAAGAGCGCCATCACCCGCCCCTGCCGCTACGAGCCCGGCGTCAACCGCACCTACGAGGACCTGGCCACCCACTACGGCGCCGTCGTCGTTCCGGCGCGACCGAGGAAACCTCGGGATAAGGCTGCTGTGGAGAATTGTGTACTCATCGCACAGCGGTGGATACTCGCCCGCCTCCGCGACCAGACCTTCTTCGAGCTCGGCCCGTTGAACGCCGCGATCCGCGTCCTGCTCGACGAGCTCAACGACCGGCCGATGAAGAAGCTGGGCGTCAGCCGCCGCGCCCTCTACGAGCAGGTCGACCGGCCGGCGCTCCGGTCCCTGCCGACCGCGCGCTACGTCCTGGCGCACTGGAAGCTGTGCCGCGCCAACATCGACTACCACGTCGAGGTCGAGCGCCACGTCTATAGCGTGCCGTTCCAGCTGGTCCGCGAGCAGGTCGAGGTCCGCTACACCACGAACACGGTCGAGATCTTCTATCGCGGCAAGCGACTGACGTCGCACCGGCGGCGCTACGACGGACAGCCGTCCACCCATCGCGAGCACATGCCGAGCGCCCACCGCGCGCATGCCGAGTGGACGCCGTCGCGGCTGATCCGTTGGGCCGAGCAGGCCGGACCGGCGACCGGACAGCTCGTCGCCCAGATCATCGAGCGTCGCCCGCACCCGGAGCAAGGGTATCGAGCCTGCCTGGGGATCATGCGCCTGGGACAGCAGTACGGGAACGACCGGCTCGACGCGGCGAGCGCTCGCGCGATGGCACTCGGCTCCTACCGCTATCGCACCGTCAAGAACATTCTCGCCGCCGGCCAGGACCGTCTGCCTCTGGAACCGGCGGCCGAGACAACCCCGACGCCCACGCACACCAACATCCGCGGCGCCGACTACTACGCCGCGGCCACGACCGAGGAGGAGGACCGATGCTGATCGAACAGACCGTCGACAAACTCAACGCCATGAAGCTGGGCGCGATGGCCGACGCCGTCCAGCAACAACTGCAGAGCGGCGAGGCCGCCACGCTCGGCTTCGAGGAGCGTTTCGGCCTGCTGGTCGACGCCGAGTGGACGGCCCGCGAACAGCGCAAGCTGCAACGGCGCCTGCAGACGGCCAAGCTGCGTCATCCGGCGACGCTCGAGGCCGTCGACTTCACGCCTGCCCGACGGCTCAACCGCCAGCAGGTCCTGACGCTGGGAACCTGCGCGTGGCTCGCCGAGCGCCACAACTTGATCGTCACCGGGCCGTGTGGAATCGGGAAGAGTTTTCTCTGTTGCGCCTTCGTCGAACGGGCGTGTCGCCGCGGCTTCACCGCCCGCTACGTCCGCATGCCGCGCCTGCTGCACGAGGTGGCCGTCGGCCGCGGAGACGGTTCCTACACGCGGCTGATGGCGCGGCTGGCAAAGCTCGACCTGCTCGCCATCGACGACTGGATGCTCGCGCCGTTGCGTGACGCCGAGCGCCGCGACCTGACCGAGGTGATCGAGGACCGCGCCGAACGCGCCTCCACGCTGATCGCCAGCCAGTTGCCGGTGACCGACTGGCACGCCGTCATCGGTGACCCCAACCAGGCCGACGCCATCTGCGACCGCCTGCTCCACGACGCGCACCGCATCGAGCTGAAGGGCCGCTCGATGCGACGTACGCACGACGCGCCGAACAACCGCCCGAAGGAGACGACATGAGCACCAGAACGGCAACGCCATTACCGCGGCGAAGCGAAGCCCAGAACCATCGCGCCGCCGACACGCGTGACCGGGGCACGTCGGGTCCGACCGGCCTGTGGATCCTGCCGGTGATGTGGAAAACGCCCGCGATGCGTTCGGCGCAACTGAGCGGTCGCCGAAGGCGCGTTTCCCACAACACCTTGGACGCCGCAGACGGCGCCCACAGGCTCCACAGGCATCTTCGTCCATGCTCTCGAACACCACGTCACGAGTAGAATCTTGAAGGTCTGCTGCGACACCGAGGGGAGGGAACTGACCGACGAACGTCGCTACGCTCCGACGAGCGTTCCACTTCGCCGGAAACCGTGTTCCAGATCCCCGGAAACGCTGTTCCACTTCACCGGAATACCCAGGAAGGACGCTACGCCGACTGCGAGAAGATCACCTTGGTGTGCGACCACCTCAACACGCACACCAAGGGAGCCTTCTACCAAGTGTTCGAGCCGGCCCGGGCACGGGAATTGGTTCGTCGCATCGAGTTCTGCCACACGCCGAAACACGGGAGCTGGCTGAACATCGCGGAGAACGAACTGAGCTCGATGACGCGCCAATGCGTGCGCGGGCGCCGCATCGGCGACCTCGGGACGCTGCACGACGAAGTGTCGGCGTGGTCCACCGACGTCAATGGCACGCAACGCGGTGTCGACTGGCAGATGAAGGTCGACGATGCGCGCTGTAAACTCAAGTCCGTCTATCCGCAGATTATGACATGACGGACCACTAGGCCGGCATCCGGCGATCGCGCACGTAGGACGACGTGATGCGCCCGAGGCTGGGGGTGCCGGCCTGCCGCATCACCATCCGCAGCTCGCTGTCCAGGATGTCGAGCGCCGTCTCGACGCCGGCCTGCCCGAACGCGGCTAGGCCGAAGATGTAGGGGCGCCCCACGCCCACGGCCGTCGCGCCGAGGGCCAGCGCCTTGAAGATGTCGGTGCCGCGGCGGAAGCCCCCGTCGACGATGATCGGGGCGCGCCCGGCGACGCCTGCCGCCACCTCGGGCACGCACTCGACCGACGAGCGCAGGCTGTTCTCCATTCGGCCGCCGTGGTTCGACACCCAGATGCCGTCGGCGCCGTACTCCAGGGCGAGCTCCGCGTCCTCGCGCGTCACGATGCCCTTGAGCACCACCTTCATGGAGGTGGCGTCCTTCAGCCGCTTGACGTAGTCCCAGGTCGCGATGCGACCGTCGAGCTGGGGCGGCCCGAGCGGCGGCGTGGTGGTCATCGGCTTGCCCTCGGGGTTGATCGTCGATCCCAGAAAGCCGGGGAGCGCGAGGCCGCGATCGTCCGGGTTCAGCGTGTGGCAGGTGCCGCAGAACGCGCGGTCGCGGCGCCGGGCGCGCGCGTGCACGATGCGCTTGCCGCCGCCCTGGCTGTCGATGGTCCAGGCCAGCACGGGCGAGCCGGCCGCCTCGGCCCGCCTGATCATGGCCAGCGTCCGGCTCCAGTCGGGGTCGCGGTAGAGCTGGAACCAGACGGGCCCGCCGCGGGCCGCCACCACGTCCTCGATCGGCTGACTCGCCGCGTTCGAGAGCGCCATGATGTGGCCGCGCGTGTGCATCGCGCGGGCCACCTCCACCTCGCCGTCCCGATGGAAGGCGCTGAGTGCGCCGCAGGGGCAGAGGAGGATCGGGGAGTGCGCGCTCGACCCGAAGAGCGACAGCGACATGTCGATGCGGCTAATGTCGACCAGCCGCCGGACGCGGAGCTGGTACTGCGTGAACCCCTCGCGGTTCGCGCGGTACGTCCCCTCGTCCTCGGTGCCGCCAAGGAACGCCACGTGCCCGTAGTGCAGCTTCTCCTTGGCCACGGCCTCGAAGTCGAAGACCGTCAGCGCCTCTTCCGGCGACGCGATCAGCTTGCCTGCGGGGCTGCCCTCCCGGAACGGCTCCTGGCCGAGCGCGTGGAGGATCTTCGGGGAGAGCGTGACGTACGGCAGGGCGGGGCTGGCGGCCAGCATCCGCAGGAACTGGCGCCGGTCGGTCTGCGGGGCGCTCGGGTTGGGCATGTCACGCTCCTCCAGACGTCGAGCGTTCACAGTATCATGCCAGACCAGCGGCGTCGTACCCCCACGTACAGGATGAGGAGCTTCGGTTCCTTCCAGTCGGTATGGAATCGGTTGCGCCCCTTCTTCGTCTTGGGGCCACGCTTCTTGCGCCTCACACGGACGCGGCCCCCGTCGAGGGAGACGACCACCCGCTTCCCGGTCACGCGGTCCAGCAGACCGCACGCCGCGCTCTGCTGGGCCGCTCGGGCCCGCGCAGCGTAGCGATAGGCGGTCGAGCGGAGGGTCTTGATATCCAGGGCGATGCCGTCGGAGCGGAGCTGCGCCTGCGCTTCCGCCAGCGAGCTGAGCATGGCGACCGCGCGGCTTGCATCGGAGGCCAGCTTCGGCGTGCACCGGTCGTAGATGCCCAGCACCACCAAGGCGGGGTAGAGTCCCGGCCTCCGCTTCGCCCGACGGGCGTGTTTCTCGCGGTAGTACGGCGTCGTGACCGGCACCGTCGTGCCCCGGGAGGTGCGAACGTTGACGGTCTCCAGGCCGTCGCTCCGCATCCGCCGGGGCAGGTGGCGCACGAGGGCGCTCGCCGCGTCGCCAACCGCGGCGGAGCGCACCGCGCGTTGCAGCACGGGGGTGAGGAGGGCGCCGAAGAACTCGTCCGCGATGGCCCGCAGCTGCTCTTCGCACTGCTCCGCTTCCTCTGCCGACCTGGGCGCTGGAGCACGCGCCTCAAACTCCAGCGCCCGCCGGAGGGCAGTGCGCAGGTGGACGGGAATGTTGCGAAGATCGATCTCGCGGCTCGGGGTGTCGATGGCGCTCTTGTCCATTTCAACGCACCATCATGGGCAGTCCGAGCCGTAATGTCCAGTACCACCCTCCCCGTCTGTCCGAAGACCGGCTCAACCTCCCCCAGCCTCACAGTCCATCTTTGCCTACACACTGCTCCGGGAAATCGGGAATGCGCCCGGTGTTCTCGTCGCGCAGGGTCGCTCGGAAGCTGGAAGAGGACGTGGCGTTCCGGGTGCTGGCGGCGGGCAACTTTCCGCAACACCGGACGCTATGCGAGTTTCGGCGGCGGCACTTGGCGGATTTCCAGACGCTGTTCGTGGAGGTGGTGCGTCTGGCCCAGGAGTTGGGTCTGGCGCGCTTGGGGAAGCTGTCGATCGACGGGACGAAGGTGCGTGCGAACGCGAGCAAGCGCAAGGCGATGAGCTACGGGCGGATGCAGGAAGAGGAACGGCGCCTGGAAAGCGAGGTCGAGGCGCTGTTGCGCAAGGCGGACGACGTTGACGAGGCCGAGGACTCGCGCTTGGGCGCGGAGGTTCGGGGCGATGATCTGCCGGCGGAGTTGCGTCGGCGAGAAGAGCGTCTGGCGGCGACCCGGGAAGCCAAGGCGCGTCTGGAAGCGGCGCAACAGGCGGCGGACGACGCGCGCGGTCGGCAGCCGGGCCAGACTCGGAACCCGAAGGGCGGTCGGCCGTACAAGCAGGCGTATGGCGAGCCGGACGAGAAGTCTCAGAGCAACTTCACGGACCCGGAAAGCTCGATCATGAAGACGAGCAGCGAGGGATTCCAGCAGTGCTACAACGCGCAGGTGGTGGTGGACGCTGAGCACCTCGTGGGCCGGCGACCCGTTGCGTGCCGCAAATCTCCTGCGGCGCAGACTCCTAGGACCAACTGCTGCCTAACTCAAGGTCTGGCCAGCCCCTGTACCTGATGGGGCGCCCACGCCGCAGGCGCGCTCCGGTCAGCGACTCATTGTCGCTGACAGAGATCATCGGGATCCCCGACGCCCCGTTCTCTGAAGGTAGCATCACCTCTTATCTCTCCGCTCGTCCTCCACAATGTAAACAATTCTGCAATAGTGCGGTGCCGTCCCCGCAGTGCCGGTTTCTCGACAGCCGCCTGTGTGACATGCCGTTGGAACTCAACAAGGTATCCGTACTCCTCGTCCATAGCATACTCCTTCGCCAACTGCCACTTGAGCCGCCGGAGAAAAGTACGGACGAAAGCCGCATAGGTCCGCGCTAGCTGTTCGTCCTGGTACATCTCATTCGTCCAAGCAAACAGAACCACAGACACGGCAATCGCCCGGTTCGTCAGTCGTTGACCGTTCTCCGTAAACACCATAAGCAAAGTGTCGAAAGTTCTTCTCAAACTCTCTATCCACGCCTGTGCAGCGGGTGGAATCTCTGCATTGCGCTTGAAAAACCGTTGTAGCTCTACATGCCTGGCGCGCGTAAACTCGTCGTCTGTGCTGAGGGAAAACACCTGAGCGACCAGTTGGGCCGCAACTTGCTCCTTGGCAAATCTGCGAATCGGAATGCTCAGTGACTCCAGAAAGGGATGCTTTCCTATTCTTTCGTCGTCAAAACACAGGTCTCTCATCTCGCCGACCATTGCATGCAGCTTCTCTCCAGCGTTAATTGTTGTACCCAAATTCAATCTCGTGAATTGGAGATTGAATTCCGCCGGTCGAGTAGCATCCGACAATGACACTACAGTCAATCTATAGCTGTAGATGCGCTCCAAGGCGCGCCGTGCCGCCTGGTTGTCGTCAGTGCGAGCCGCTATATCGACAATTGTAAGTCCATTCAACTCCTCGAATTCGTGGTTGTCCTCAGTCTCAATCTCATTCGAGATTTTGAGCGGGAAACAATTATCCAGGTCCCCAGTATTCATGTTCAGAAACGACATGATTGCGTTTATGCGCTGCCGTCCGTCGATGCAGGAATGCACCCCGTCATCACCCACATAAAAATAGAGCGACCCCACGTCGAATCGCCTCAAAATCGAATCAACGAGCTTCTGCTTAGCGTCGCGGCCCCATACGTTTGGCTCTCGTTGATACTCCGGAAAGTCAATCCGAACAAACTCCCGGTGGCACAGTGATTCGATGGTCCACGACGTTGTGTCCTTATTCATGGCCACACTTTCTTGAACTAGACAGATGTAGCGAAGCGCTCAATGAATCCCTTGTCAGTCTGTATGGAGTCCAGTCTCTCGTACAGGATCTCTGCCCGAAGCTTGAGCCACTGATAGAAGGGATTGTGCACTTTCTCGTCAATGCTCGCCTCCGCTTTCGACTTATCCTGCTCCGAAAGATTCGTGAATTCCGTCGGTTGGATGCCTAGAACCTCTCCAATAAAGTGAGCGCCCACGCCGTCGCCCAACTCAAGCAGTGATTTAGGCTGCAAATACGGGAATGCGGTCCCTATCTGCTCAGCAACGGCCAACTTGTCGATGACCTCGATCTCATAGGGGCCGTGGTCCATATGAACGTGTCTTGTCGTGAATAACATCGAGACAAGGTCCCAATCATTGGCTGAGAGCCTACACCCAACGATTCGCAAGATGTCACAGTCAAGTAGTTCACGCGCGATTCCCCAGAGCACGTTGAATGGATAATGTGCCTTTGCCTTCTGGATGCCCGGAGGAATCCAGAGTGGGGTCGCGGTAGAATGGCGATCGTCGTACCTGGCAATCGGCCACTCGTCAGTCCAGTCAAACGAGCCATGCAGCTTCAGAATCGGGACGGATTTTGGTGACCGCGGCGCACCACGAAGACTCACTCCGTGGTCGACGGCCATGTCGTGCAAGTCTATCACGGCTGATTCAACAAGGGCATCATAATTCAACGTAAGAACCCCTGACAGCTGTTCGTCGAGGTCAGGGATCAGATGCATATCAATCAGGGTCGCGTACAATTCTGAAGAACGCGCTTCCAGATCATTGTCTTGCACCGTGTTTAGGCGCGTCTTGAGCACGTCTCGAAATATCGTGCGGAACTCGGCGGCAAGGGTTCTATGCATGCGCGATGCTGATTCTTCCAGAAAAGTAATCACTTGTTCAATATCAATGTCCTTGTCAATGACCTCATTGACGAAGCGCTGGACTGACGTATTTGTCGAATATCGTGCGTTGACGAGGGCATGAAGTTCGTCATTGATTTCCTCTGAGAGGTCGCGCATCAGGAGACGAACAGAACTACCGGTCGCTGATACACTTCCCTGGGATGCGCCTGCGCCGAACAGATAGACGACCTTCTTCATGGGTGTGTTCGTGGACGGAGAAAGGCTCACTCCTTAGATGGCGCCGGAATGGAGCGAGTCGCACGGGCCACGGGGGTGTCGCTTGCATGGTGGGACCGCGACGTGTTGTTTGCGGGTTCCGGATGCGACGTGTGATGTAGAGTGCCGGCGCGCAGCCCCTCGGAAAGAGCGATTTCCGGCGAAACGGGTCCCGTCAGCACGGACAGGGTGTGTGGACGAGGCAGTCACTAGCCCCACCTCTCGGTATATCTGTCGCAGATCCGCCGGACGAAGGAATCGTAGTTAAGAGGTTCCCCGAGCTGGGGAGCGGGACCGTGTGTGATGAGACGTGGCGCCCTTCCCAGGACGTTCTCGTGATCGACGACGATTACGGTGTTCGCCTCGAGACCGCGCTGTCCCAGTGAGGTGCGGTGCTGAATCGACCGGAACAATCGGATCGAGCCGGCAACCAGATCGGTGACGTTCCTGTGGATTGTCGTGCTTCCGCGGAGGGGCGACTGGAACTGGGAGGCGATGTTAATGATAGTAGCTGCGGCCGCGATGGTGCTCGAGTCGTGGCGGTGGGCGAAATCGTGGAATGATTCGAGGTCGCGCTGGCGGTTGCGACGCGCTTTGCCGTGTTCTGTCATTATGGTCTTGGCCTCGATGGCAATCCTAATGGCAGACGGCACCGCCCTCGCGATCGGGGAGTTGTTGGGCGGAAGCTGGGGGGTTGGCGGGGTGCCGATGACGAGGTCAATGTTCCACTGGCTGTTGTCGACGAATATCTTCTGGTTCCGTTCGTAGACCAGGAATCCCTTGTTGGCGTGTTCAGCGAGCTTCGAGCAATTGGCGAGTAGATCGACGAGTATGGCGTCGCAGAGGGCGATGCCATGCTTGTTGGAGCGCGGGTGGTAGGGACTGGCCGCCAAGTGCGCGATGAAGTCCGAAGGGGCTGGCATGGGTGCGTTACTGCTTGGCAGGAAGTGTGTCCACGGTTGCATCGTCGGAAGCAGGAGCACGACCAGTTGTCGTCGTAGGCGAGATGAAGGAGGCATGAGCGCGAAGGCGGCTTTGGGAGAATCGGGATTTGCCGAGCGCGAAGTAGTGCGGCTCGATTTCGTACCCCACGCTGGAGCGGTGGGCGTCCATGGCGCCGGCGGTCGTGCTTCCGGTGCCCCAGAAGGGGTCGAGTACGGTGTCGCCGACAAAGGAGAACATCGATGTGAGGCGGAACGCTAGCTCTTGAGGAAACGGCGCGGGGTGACCGCGCCATCGGGACTGGCCTGGGAGGTCGCTCCAGAACTGCCGGAACCACTTGCGGTGGTCGGCCTTGTCAATCACGCTGAGCTGTCTCTGCTCCTTTGTTGGTTTTCGGTACGCCCCCGGCTTTCGAAAAATGAGGATGTACTCGACGTTGTTCTTTATGACTGCATTCGGCTCGTAGGGTTTGCCCAGAAAAACGGCACCGTTTCCGGCGACCTCCGTGGACGCATTGGCAATTTTTGTCCACAGGATTGGGTTGAGATAGTCGAATCCGATTTCGACGCAGTCGCGAGAGATATCCGCGTGAAGCGGCAGAAGGTGATGGCGGCCGCCACGTTTTCGCGAAACGCAGACGTCGCCTACGACGATACACAAGCGGCCGCCGGGCACGAGGAGGGGGAAGGAGCGGCGCCAAACCTTGCGGAGTTCGGCCAGGAACGGCCGATACGTGGGCAAGTTCCCTAGCTGGGTTGGGCGGGTTGGGTATTCGACGAGGTCGAAGTAGGGTGGCGAGGTGACGACGAGGTGGACACAGGGCTCGTCTCCGAGCTCGCGCATTTCCCTCGCATCGCCAAGATAGATCCGGTGGGTGGTGTCCAGGATCTTCGGGTTCTCGGCCCAAGCGCAGCGCTTCGCGGCGAACTTGGCGGCGACGGTCGGTTCGACTGAGTCGGTGGCCATTGGTAGGGTCGATGGTAGCCGAACGGGTCCACGGATCCAAGGCGGCTGGTCAGCGGCCGGGGCCTTGCCGTGACGGGCAGCAGCCCTCGCTGCCGGCGGAGGAGGGCGGGATCGGCACTGCCCGGAAGGCGAAACCTGGGGCGTCGCGGGCGGAGATGCTGCTGGGGGCAGGCGGCGCAACTGCAGCGGCCTGCGGCGGAGGTCGGCTACACTGCCCAGGTGCTGTTGCAGGAGCGCTGGCGCCGCTGGCACCACGGGAGGTCCGAGACGGTCAAGCGTTGCGGCCGGCGGTGACGCGGACGCGGTTCGAGACGTCGCCAGCTCTGCGGAGGCCACAATGGAGTGGGCTCTCGGCGCAGGTCAGGCCGGCGGCACGGACCACGCCGAAAACCTTCGGTCTTCGGCCCCGGCAGGTGTTCCTCCGCGGGGAATACCCGCGGCCTCATTGAAGCACCGACACGGGCGGTATGGCGTTCAGTGGGGTGCTCGTCTTCCGCGGGGAATACCCGCGGCCTCATTGAAGCGCCGCGAAACGGCACGCCTGCGGCTGAACAGGTAGAGTCTTCCGCGGGGAATACCCGCGGCCTCATTGAAGCCTGCGGCACCAGTATCCGCGCGCCCTGGCTTGTCTGTCTTCCGCGGGGAATACCCGCGGCCTCATTGAAGCCACTGCGAGACCACGTCCGTCCCTTCATCTCCGATGACGTCTTCCGCGGGGAATACCCGCGGCCTCATTGAAGCAGCATCCACTCCGGCCCGGGAACGGAACACGACTGGACGTCTTCCGCGGGGAATACCCGCGGCCTCATTGAAGCAGCATCCACTCCGGCCCGGGAACGGAACACGACTGGACGTCTTCCGCGGGGAATACCCGCGGCCTCATTGAAGCTTGAACTGGCAGAGATGTACAGGCATTTCGGTCGAAGTCTTCCGCGGGGAATACCCGCGGCCTCATTGAAGCGCATCCTCGATGTTCGCGATCAGGAACGAGAAGGACGTCTTCCGCGGGGAATACCCGCGGCCTCATTGAAGCAATGCACAACGCCGTCGTCAGGTCACCGTCCGTGGGTCTTCCGCGGGGAATACCCGCGGCCTCATTGAAGCAACGGTCGGCCCGTTCGGGCCTTCAATCAGGGACCACGTCTTCCGCGGGGAATACCCGCGGCCTCATTGAAGCTCTGGCCAGCGGCGGTCAATCTGGCCCTTGACCCAGAGTCTTCCGCGGGGAATACCCGCGGCCTCATTGAAGCCCGGCGACCAAAGCAGTCCCCACCGTTCCTGCCACCGTCTTCCGCGGGGAATACCCGCGGCCTCATTGAAGCTGTAATCTATACAGTTGGGGGAAACGACACCGCCGTCGTCTTCCGCGGGGAATACCCGCGGCCTCATTGAAGCGCCAGCGTGTCCAAGTTGTCTGGCCTGCATCTGGTCGTCTTCCGCGGCCGGCACTCGAAGGGGGCGTGCGTCCCCGCGCCCGGTGACCGCCATCCGCATCCGCCGTGCCCCGCTCCTGCCGCGGCGCTCCAGCCGTCGGCCCGGCAGTGGTCCGCCCGGCAGTGGTCCGCCCGCGCCCCCGACCGTGAACCACGGCACGAATGCGGCCGACCGCCACCGGCGCCGGCGGCGTGTGAAGCGGCGTCATCGACGGCCCGCCATCCTGAGACGGGTCATGGCTGGAACTCCAGCTCCGCGGCCGCGATTGGCCGGCGTTACGCGATCTGGAACACAGAAACGAACGACGAACTTCAAGCGGCGCTGTTCTCCAGTAATGACTGGTCCGAAGAAAGCCAGCAGATCACACTCCGTTGCGGAAGTACCACTCAGTCATTAGAAATGGAAACCTGGAGACCTGACCAGAAAGCGGGATTGATGCAGTAGACAAGTCCCGTGTCCCTCAGCTTGGTTACAATCGCGTTCAGCATCTTCATGTCGTAGTTCACCGTGTATATGTAGTCGATCTCTCCAGTTAGTCGTACGACACCCAAGAAACCGTACCAAAGAAGGTTATCGAGAAGTGTCCCCCGCAGCTGTTCTGTGTACTGTCCAAGTATTTGTGCCAAACGATCCTCAGGAATCTGGTGTGGGCTTTCAATGAACTTGTACAGAAGATCTTCAGCCTCTGGCAGGATGTCGCGGATCTCAAGTCCAACCTCGAAAACAAGGTCAGTCGAGTATGCGTTCAATCCCTTCTCTATGTCTTCGGCCTCGATACGGCGATGCCGCAGATTGACTGCGAAGCTCTTGCAGTAGTTGATGATGTCGATCAGGCATCGTGGCCGCATCAGACAGCGATCAATTAGATACTGAGAGCTTTCTTCTCCTTTGATATGGCTCGTGCAGATGGCCAGCCACGCCTCACCAGCCGTGAGCTCGTCGGATAGCCCACTGAAGACAAGACGCATCCGTACTATTTCGCGTAGCAGGTCTCGATCGGTCCAGTCGAGGATCGCCTTTGTTTCCTTCCCGCGATCCGGGCTCTCCTCTACGAGTAGTTCATATACGTCATTACGAATGAAGACCAATGTGTGGGCGTCGATCTCATTGCGATGCAGGTGACGTTCAAGCTTGCGGGTGGCCTCCAGAAGTGCTCGGAGAATGAGCACATCCTCATGCTCGAGTCCATGTGTCGGCCACCCCTTGTCGAGATTGTCAAACAGTATCCAAATGCTCTCTTTTCGCTTTAGGTAGTTCGTTAGCTGATCCCTAAGAGTTGTGACGTCGTGGTCGTACAGCAGTCCAGTTATCTCAGGTTCGGACAATCTCGGTTTGGGATAAGAGCCATACTTGCCAGTGTGCCTCGTCCGGATCGAATCAATCAGTCTCGACATCCGTTCCGGGAAGTCACCCTCGCTAATAAACCGGTCCTCTTCGTAGAGGTCCGCAATCACTCGGTACGGCTCGAACAAGGTCGAATCGCGTTTGTGCCGTTCCCGGTCCTTCTCGAGGAGCTTGTGGCAGACCTCCAACAGGAGCACGTATTCCCAAAACGCCGTGATTGTGTGGTAAAATGTCCCCTGCTCCAGAAGTCTTAGGACGTCCTCCTTGAACTTCAGCAACTTGTAACCTTCTGGTGTCAAGTCCAGAATGATGTTCTGTTTGTTGCGCCTGAGATTATCTCTGGTTTGCGCAAACACCGCGGTCTTGCCGGATCCCTTTCGACCGACCACCAACCTCACGTCGCCGCGCTGCGCTCTTTGATATGCGTCGGTTCGGAGAAAGTAGTATGACAAATCGCGCAGCTCGTTTTCTGCTGACGAGGCTCCGAGGTTGAGTGTCTCAAGAAAGGTCCCTGGCGAGCCAGCCGGCAGCTCCCGGCCTGTCTGCCACGCTTCGGTGACGCGAGGAGCGAATTCAGCTATGGCATCGTCAATCTGGTCAAGCGAGTGGATCCGAGTCACGAGGTCCCGGTAGTCAAGCGGGACTGGGTCATCCCCATGTTGCAAGATCGTGAGGACTTTTTCGCCTCCAAGAGCGAGACCGGCGATAAAGGCTGCCCGATTATTGTGGACAACGTGGTCGGCGACGGTCGTAGGAAGGAGGTGGACGAGTACCCCATAGGACTGCGAGACTTGGCCAATAGCCTCGGGCGCGCTGAGACGAGGTTGTTCAATAGGGTCGAAGCTTCGGAAGAAGAGTCGGGCCTTCTTTACCCGCGCGATCATACGCGTGACAGGGTCCGTCTTGAATTTGGCCTGCATCAGATAGACGGGAGCTTTGCGGTTCGGCTCCAGCGGCGCGCTGACGAGAGGATGTGGTTCGGAGGTTGTCAGGAGAAAGTCGAGCAGCTGCTGCCTGTTTTCGTATGCATGGTAGCCGATCGTGTCGAAGACGCCAGCCTCAGTGAATTCTGGTTGCGTACCGACCCCAGCAAACCTGGTCAGCGCGATTGATTTCCCCTGCGCAATTGCGTAGCCGATCTCAAACGTAACGTTGAAGTTTAGATACGTTACGTCCGCGATTAGGCAGTCCGATTCAGAAATTCGAGTGAGAACATCCGTCGCCACGAAACGTCCCACGATTTCGTCTTCCCGCCAGGTACGGACTCCAGCGTGGCCCGTCCGGCTCTTCAGATCACCGCAGGCGTGTTCGATGGTCTCGCGGACAGACAAGTGACTAGAAGGGTAAGCGAAGAAGACGACCCTGCTGCTGAGCAGATCCTGCGGTGCCATGGTTGCCTCTCCCCCGGGATTTCCGTTTTGGCCGTCCCGGTCAGCACCGTTATACACCAAGTGTTTGGCGTCAAGTACTTCTGCCGCTCAACCACAACTAGTCTTGCCGGTTCGGACGGGTGCTCCCTGGACGACGCACGCGGTGGCCGGCCGGGTGGCCCCGCTCGCGTTCGGGCGGTTCGCTGGGCGTTGCTGCGGGTTCTGAAGAAGCAGAAGACCAAACGGAGTGAACGTCCGCTTGAGAACGTTCACGTAGTGCGGTAGCCGAGCGCGCGACTACCGGATGGGCTGCTGGCCACTACGCGAGGAGCGGTGTGCCCGCCGAGGACGGCTGGACGGATCCTCGTCGGGGCCCGTGCCTGTAACCGTTGACCTTCGGAATCAGGTTGCCGGCGACGCCAACGCCCGTGTGGGCGCGGGCGTTGATCCGACGGATCGAACAGCACCGCCCAACGACATGACGAGAACCCGGAGTAGCGACGAGGAGGGGTGTTCCCACCGAACCCCACGTATCGGCGACGGCGGCGCCATCGTCGCCGAGGGCCGCCGGAAGCCACCGTGGCAGGGCACACCCAGAGCTACACCCGACGTGATCTCGAGCAGAGGCTCGGGCTCCAGCCGGCCAGACCGACGACGGGAGTCTCACGGGACGACGCTGTTGTGAACGAACCAACCTCGGATTGGTCGGCTACTCGATTCTCTGCGCAGCCGCACAAGCGCCGTACCTGCCTGAGACGCAACAAAGCAATCGGGGAGGCGGGCGCGGCGAGCTCATTCGTCCGGGCGGTTGCAGCCGGTGCACGGAGCGGGCAACAATCGAAGATCCGGACGGACAGCGCGTAGAGCGGAACGGCCGGAACGAAGCCGAAAGGGCCGGCACAACAAGGACGTCGACGATGGAATACCCGGTGGGACTGGTACCAACGACGAGACGCCGGCACATCACCGGAACGACGGCCTTCAACATCCCGGAGAGGTACCGGCTGGGAGGCGACTGGCACAAGCACAGCACCTGGTTCTCGCACCGGCCAGAGAGCCTGGACGACCGGGACCTGACGAACGAAGCGACCTACGGGCGGCTCCTGGACCGCCTCGGCCGATGGGGATTGCGGGACGCCCGCAAGGGCCTCGCCCACCTCGGGCACCCAGGGGCGAAGAACAGGGAGAAGGTCTGGGCCGCAAGCCATGACCGAGCGGTGATCGAGGAGGGATGGAGACGGGTAAGCCTGGACGCGGAGGGCGGACTGAGGCACCCCCCGTTCGACCGGTACGAGCTCCAGAAACTCTTGGCACATCCCGACCAGTGGATTCGCCTGCAGTGGTGGGCATGGCGGCTGCGAACGGTGATGACGGCCGCGGAACGCGAGCTGTGGGACGAATGGCGCGAGGAATGGTGGCCATGGGAGAGAGCCGGGAGAAGTACCCGGAGATCGTACTGATTTGGGCGCGCCGTGTGAACCGTCAGACCCAGTCGCTGAGTGGTGCTCGACGTGGCCCGTGCCCGCGACGTGGTGCGGGAGTGAGGCACTGCCGGTTTCAACCTGAACCCGGTACCGACCACACAACAGACAACGACAACAGGAGAACACGCATGTGCGACGACACCAGAACTACCCATTCCAACAGCGACACGATCCTGGCCGATTTCCGGCGCCGCTTCGCCGACGAGTTCCGCGGCGTCGGCAGCGATCGGATCCGGGTTGTGATACCGGGCGACGAGCCCGGCACATACCGCGTATTCGGATGCTCAGACGCCGATGAGGCGGCCGCCTGTCTCCACCGCCATTGGCAGGGGAGACAGGGCCGGGCGCAGTGAAGTCTCAGCGCCCGGTGTTCAACTACCACCACCCGGTCTATCTGCGCGCCCGCGACGAGGCCTTCGCCCGCTCGGGCGGCCTCTGCCAGCTGTGCGGCCAGCAGCGCGCCGTTGAGGCGCACCATTGGGCCGTCGACTACCCGGCGGCGCACGAGACGACCGCCAACGACCTGACGGCGCTGTGCGCCGAGTGTCACTTCCTTGCAACCACGCTCCGCCGGTTCGCGCGCGCCGGCGGCTCGCGGCACCAGTTCTGCGCGCTACTTTCGGAGGCAATAACACGATGCGACTTGAATTCACCCTTGCCGGCGTATCCCCCCTCATCATGCACAACGGAGCGACCGGACTCGACACGCGAAGCGCTCTCAGCCGCGAGATCGCAGCGATTACGACGAAGCGAGGCGGCAACCGCACCGACGTCGACGACCGGCGGCTCCGAGAGCTCGAGTGCCAGCGGTCCCTCTATCTCGGAGATGGCGACAGACCCACGGTACCGGAGGCAGCGCTTCGGGCAATGATCGAGGCCGCCGCCCGCAAGACCAAGCAGGGTCCGCAGGTGCGCGAGGGGCTGATGATCGAGGGCGTGGTGTTCCGTTATGACGTCAAGCGCTACGGCGAGAAGGTCGAGGAGCTGAGCACGAATGCGCAGTTCGTCGCGCCGGTTGTCGTGGGACGCCAGCGCATCCTGCGCACGCGGGCGAAGTTCGACTGTCCGTGGTCGGTCGTCGGCGTGGCCGACGTCGACCCGGAGCTGGTGGACAAGGACCAACTGACGGCGTGGCTGGCCACGGGCGGCCGTCGTGTCGGGCTCGGCGACTGGCGGCCGCAATCGAGCGGCCACTACGGGAAGTTCAACGTCGAGAAGGTGACCGAGCTGCGGGCCGCCGCTTGAGGGCGGCGCTCAGCGGTTGAAGATTTCACGGCGCGGCTTGGCGTGGCGTGGCGGGGCGGGACCTGGCATGGCTTGACGCGGCTTGACGGGGCGAGGCAGGGACGTTTTCGCGATATGCCATGCGAGAAGGTAGCGACACCCGTTGCACCGATGGACACCGTTGATGACGGCGCGTCGACCGTCGTCGACGACCGACCCATGGTGGCGTGATCCTCTTACGTCGATGAGCAATTGCTGCAGGTCCGTCGATCCGCACCGTCTCACGCCGGCCGCTGGCGGGTGTTGGGCGGCGGGCCGATGAGGTTGCAGCGCAACACGGTGTCGGATGCGCCGTCTTGTGCAAGCATCCGCCGGCAGGTCTGAGTTCAGCATCGTACCGTGGCGGAGACGCTCGGCCATGGCGAACCCGCGGCACAGATGCCGACGGCAACAGGCCGCGTCAATGACGAACCCTGGGCCCGGCGTCTACCTGCAGTTCCTACGATCACTTGGCGATGACTTCCGGCGCAGCGCCAAGCGGCCCGTGAACCAACCCATTCCGGGACCCGGAATTTGCTCTGGACGTTCGCCGCATCGGGCGGCGCACGCCTCCTATGCGTGCCCCTTGTCGGAGGGGCTGGAACTCGTTTCGTACCTTCCGCTGCGGAAGTGACCGGGCCGATCGGACGGCCCTCTGCCCTCCGGACCTCACCTCGCCACTACCCGCCGGCGCGGAACGCCCCAGGGGACAGATCGGTAGGTAGCGTCGCTCAAGGAGCAGTTGCCGACCCGCTGACGCGGAGTTGGCCGCGAACGATCCGGCAACGCCGGGCCGGCGTGCAAGGCACTGGACGACACCGCTTGACTCCCTTCGTGATTGCGCCGGGCACGGTGCATTGACGCCTGACGGACCGGTCCCGGTCCGTCGCTGAGGGTGAGAAGGGAACCCTGGAAAGAGACGTACAGAATGCGCGTGAAGCTCGTGAGGCGGAAAGACGACAGCACCCTGCTGTTGGTCTATCCTTCGACGCTCGACGAATACGGCGAAGCACTGGAGACCCTCGCCCGCCCGGCCGGAAGCAGCGGTCCGGTTCCGGCCCTGGCTGGACGGCGGCCTGCGCACGGCTGCTACGTGGTGACCACCGAGGAGCTGCGGCATCGGTGGGGCTTGCCCGACCTGTCGGCCGACGGCCGTGCGCGCGTGGTGGACGAGTCGCGGGCGCTCGATGTGCTCGGCGACGCGGCGGCGTGGTCCGCGGCCGCGGTCGAGCTGCCCGCTGACGCCGGGGCTAAACCCTCGCCGGCGGTCGGCAAACGCGACGGTTCGGAACTCGCGGCGGTGCGCGCTCTCGTCGCGCACGGACCGCGCGTCGATCGGGTGCTCGCGGCCCTCGACGAGTGCGGCGTGCTGCCGCGCTTCGTCCGCAAGACGTTGCGGCATGCACTCCTGCAGTCGCTCGGGTCCGGGAAGGCGGCCGTCGAGAAGGCGCTGGACCGGGCGGCGATGGCCGCCGCCCTGCCGTGGCGGACGCGCGGACGCGTGCGGTTCGACCCGGCTCACCTGAAGCAGGTGCTGGACCGCACCCACGGCGGCCTCGACCGCGTCAAGACCCGCCTCGTCGACGTGCTCGCGGCGAGCCCGCAGACCCGCGGCGCGCTCACCGTGGAAGCTCCGCGCCGCGGCGATGATAGTGTCCCCCGTAGCCTTTCGGGCGCGCCACTTCTTCTGGAACCAGAGGTCGAGGACATAGTGCAGGTAAACGTTGGCGAGGATGGGTGAAACCACCGCGCCTTGCGGGGTCCCCTGCAGGTCGTCCTTCCACTCGTCGTCTTCCATGACACCTGCGTTCAGCCACTTGGCAATCAGCCGGAGTATCCGTTTGTCCCCGATTCGGTGCTCGAGAAACCGTAACAGATGGTCTCGTGAGAGCCGGTCGAAGAACGCGCGGATGTCCGCATCGATTATCCAGTTGACCTTGCGCCGTTCTATCCCGAAAGCCAGGGCGTCAAGCGCGTCATGCGCCCCGCGCCCCGGCCGGAACCCATAGCTGAACCCGAGAAATTCCGGCTCGTAAAGCGGCGTCAGGATGACATCCACTACCGCCTTTTGGACAATCTTGTCTTCCAGGGCGGCAATGCCGAGCGGTCGCGTCCCGCCGTCCGGTTTGGGTATTTCAACCCGCCGCGACGGCAGCGCCCGATACGCTCCCGAATGTACGCGTCCGTGCAGGTCGAGCAGCCGCTCTTCCAGTCCGTCCTCGTACCCCGTCCACACCAGACCGTCCACGCCTGGGCCGCGACGACGAGCGACCCGCCGCGGAGGCGCTCGCCGACGCCTCCTTTCATCGCGAGATCGAGCGGCGCTGGTCGATGCAGGACTATCTGGCGGACAGCGCGTCTATCGACCGCGTCGAGGCCAGCGAGCATTTCTTCGCCACCTTCGGGAGGCTCGCCCTGGTACAGCGCGACATCTCCCGGCTGCTGGCCGCGGCGAGAACGCTGGCCGCAGGGAGCGGCGTGATATACCTGCAGACGTCGACGGCCCATACCGCGGACGCCAGGGCGCGCGAGGCCCTCGCCGGCTCTATCCGCTGGAACGACGATCTCGCGGCACTCCGGAGCGCGATACTGGCGGACCGGCGATTCGGGGCCCTACGCGACGCGACTGTCCATGCGTTGTCCCAGGGACTGGAGCATTCGGATCGGCTCCTGGAATGCGGCAGCGCAGCCCCTGATCCTGGCTGCGGCGTTCTCGTTCGTTTCCATCAACTCACGGTCCGGACTCTTGAGCCAATTGCGGTCTTCGTAAACCTGCTTCTGGCCTACGAGATCGCCGAAGCGAGTCCACTCGTCGTCGGGATCAACTTCGCTGGCCCCGAGATCCACCCGGTCGCCGTCCGCGACTACGCCCTCCACATGCGGATGTTCGGCGAACTGGCCGCGTACTATCCGGACGTGAAACGATCCCTGCACGCTGGCGAGATGCTCGACGCTCAGGCGACCACCCTCGGCACCGAACGGCATATACGGCTCGCGCTGGCCCGGGCAGAGGCGGGCGGCGCGGCGGCGCATCGGCTGGGCCACGCCGTCGCTCTGCACGCCGACCCGGAACCGAACCAACTCCTCGCCCGGATGCGCCGACGCGGCATCGCCATCGAGACAAGCCCCGAGAGCAACCGCCAGATACTGGGCGTCGACCCGCTCGGCCACCCGTTCGTCGACTACCTGGCGGCCGGCGTCCCGGTCGTGCTCGCAACCGACGACCCGGGGCTGATGCTGTCCGACCTGCGGCAGCAGTTCGCGCTCGCGGCGCGCAACCCCTCCGTGTCGTATCCGACGCTGAAGACGTTCGCCATGAATAGCATCGCGTTCAGCTTCCTGCCGGATGCCGACCGGCAGCGGCTGCTGCGCGGGCTGGAAGACGACTTCGCAGCCTTCGAGGCGACCCCGTGGGAATTGTGGAGTCCCCTGAATGTGGCTCAGCCAGGAGGTACAATCATCGCGTCATGCGGTCCGTCTTCGGCGCCTGCGCGCTGGCCTTGGCCGCGGCTGGACTGATCTCCGGCTCGGCTTCGGCGCAGCCGGCATCCGGTTTCTATCTGAGCCAGGAGATCGGAATCAACGTCGCGCCGGCTGTTACGTTGCTCGGGAACAGCAACGACCGGGCCAGCCGTTGCGACGAGTTCATCAACCCCCGCTTCGCGGAGGTCCCCGGCTGCACGGATCCGAACCGGGGGTCTGGCGCGGGCTGGAAGACCCGGTACGACCGCGCCGCGGGCATCCTGGCGGGATTGTCGGCCGGCTACCGGTTCGGCGGGCGGCTGCGGGTCGAGGCGGAGTGGTCGTATCGCGAGTCGGAGTACGACCAGACCTCGCCGGTGGCGAGTGCGACCGGCGATACATTCTCGAAGCTGGACGGCGAGATCCAGCGGGCCGAGGACAGGATCGGCAGTCTCTCGTCGCACAATGTCTTCGCCAACGTGTACGTCGACTTCCCAGGCCGGAGTCGTCTGACGCCGTATGTCGGAGCGGGCGTCGGTATTGGCCTGACCGCGCTGGACTACGGCGACCTGTGGGCGCGGAACCCTGACCCGGCCGCGATTTCCACGGCGGCGGGCCTTCCCAACGAGGCGGAGGTTCGGCGCAACCTCGCGGCCACGACGACTAGCAAGCAGGCGGAGCTGCACGACCGACTGACCGGGTACCAGGTACTGGGCGGCGCGGACTACGCGATCTCCGAGGCGATGTCGTTGGGCGTCAAGGTCCGTTGGGTACGCTTCGCGGGCTTCACCGCCGAGGACATCGAATGGGAGCGCCTCCGGAGCCACGCGTCGCAACTGCGTCTCGACGGCAGCGAGCCGGTGACGTTCCGCATCCGCACAGACGGCCCCCTCTCGTTCGTAGGCGTGAGCTTGGTCATGCGGTACACGTTCTGATCGGAAGCCCGCGGTGTTCCCTGGGCCGCGAACCAACCAGGCACTATTCGGAAAGCAAGTCGGGGGTGGTCAAGCCGACAACAGCGGGAACGTGAGCGATGGGGGGCCTGTGGACGCTGCCGTCGCCGTGGACGCGCAGACGCGCCCACAACGACTTGGACAGGCCGCAGACGGCCTGCCCACAGCGACCACAGGCACTCGTCTCATCGTTGTTTTCAACCGGGGGTGGGGGAATTTTCGATGACCGTAGGTGGGGGAATTTTGAATGACCGTTGACACCGCAGGTCCAACGCGCCCAACGGCCGACTGAGAAACGCCTGGAGGCGCTTTGTCGACAGCGCCACGAACCGCCGCGACACGGCACTGCTCGACGTCGCCCGCTCGGTCACGTCGGCCGGTACCGGGTCCAGCGTGCCCGCGTACCGGCGCGTCGACACCCCGGCGGCGACCGCGGCCAGCGTGTGCTCGTCCAGCGGGTCGGTGGCCGCCGCCCATTGGAAGCTCGCCAGCGGGACTTCGCCATCCGAGCTCCGCACGCGGAGCCGCGGCAGCTCGACCTGCCGCCCGCCGAGTGTCACCTGGCTGTCGACACTCCCTCCGCGCCACGCGGGCCGCTCGACCTGATGGCGCCCCTTCGCACCACACAGGACTTCCCGGTCCGCCTCCATCATCGCCTCCAGGACCTGCAGCCCGGTCGCGATGCAAAAGCCATGGAACGCTTCCCGGACACCGTTGACCACGCCGAGCACCGGCAGCGGCACCTGAATCGTGACGGGTCGCGAGCTGGGGGGTTGGCCGGACGTCTTCCGCCTGTCATGCTTCGCCATGGGTCATCGTCAGCTACAAACCGGCGCTGGCGATGCGAGCCGTGCACGCGCCGGCGCCTGTCCCGCATGAGCGCGTGCCGTCAGCCGCCGTCGCAGGTCGTCGCCCGGGGCGGCAATTCTCTATCCGTCGTCCGGCCCACAGCCGATGTTTGTCCGCGCGGTCCCGCACGCATCAAAGATTAGAAGACTCTCTCGTAACCTCACAGGTCTTCTCGTTCCTTCGCCATTATCGAAATGTTGGCTGGAACTCCTGAGATACCGCAGAACCTCAATCTCTCGAAGAAACCAACCGGCTCGTTGCCCGACGTCAGCAAGAATCAAGTCAACCGGTATCTCAACACCCCCGTAGGCAGATGTTGACACCACCAGCCAAACGCTCGCCGAGGGCAACGCCCGACTCCGAAGTGCCTGCAGCACTCTCTCCATGTCCTCAAAGTACGCCTGTACCATAGTCAGCAATCGCTTATCCCAAAGTCGATCGGTAACCTCTCTCAGGCTGTCGACGCATTGGCGGTACAACGCACCAAACTCATCTCTCGTTGGCTGCTCCCAACTCGCTTGCACGTGAGACCGAATGGTCCTCAGCCGGATTCTCATCAGATCGTCTGTCGAAGTCACGAAGTCGCCTAGAAACAATTCCGGACGGTACACGTCGGAGTAGTCAAAAGAATTCAAGTAAGGGGGCGAAGTGACGCAGATTCTGAACTTTTCACCAGGTGCGGCAATTCTCTTTCGCGCGTCGCCCTCGTCCAGACGCGCCGCCACATTATGCAGCGGCGCGTGATCGAGGTCCGCCACGATCTCCAATATCCGGGATTCGAATCTGCTGCGCATCCGTCCGGCGGAGGCCTGTCGTTCCTTCCATCCCTTGCGAAACCGCAAACACTTTCCGTCGCGCGTGGCGTTGCAACAGTCCATCGCGGCGCCCAGCAACGCAAGCTTCAACAGTGCACGACACCCAGCGTTCTCAAAACGGTGCACCTCACGCTTGCCCGCCTCAAAAGCACGAACAGCGGGCAATGGAAATAGCCAACGACCCCATCTATTGCCTTCAGTAAAGGTCGAAACCCCTTCCAGGGAGGACGCCACGGGTCGTTCCATTGATCTCAAGACAGTCGTGGCCGAGCGCTCAAGGTCGCCAGCGTCCATACTCAGCAGCTTAGCAGTGGAAACAAAGTGAAGGAAAGGATTAACCTCACACGCTTCTACACGCAGACCGGCCATTGCGCCGGACAAGGGGACGGTACCGCCGCCTGCAAACGGGTCCAGCAAGAGCTGGTCGGGCTCCACCGCCTCGGCCTGGAGCGCCCGCGCGACGAAGGCCGGCGAAAAGCCCTCCTTGACGAGATACCAGCGATGTCTCGCCGACTCCCGTACGAAAGGAGCACTCGGCGCGAGAAATTCGTTGACTCCGAGGGCCGCGCGGTCAGGCATCGCTCGTCCTAGGTTGTACACAGAGGGCGTGCAAACATCCGGTAGGGTGGATCAAAATCATCCCTTACCTCGTGGTGTGCTGGATCAAATTGAAGGTCCATGTCCTCATAGTGATAGCCGTCCACACGAGGGATCTGGGCCGCGCCCTCCTTTAGGCTCCGTCGTCTTCCATCAACAACTACGTAGTAGCCATGGACGATTCGGCGCGGTGCGGATTGGCGCTGAGAGTCCAAATACTGGGCCAGTTGATTTGCGCCAGCTTGCGCTCGAGGTCCTCGATATCGCACCGTAACGTGGCCGTCCGGCCTAGACGAGTCGCCGAGCCATTTGATCTCGACAAGCATGAGCCGATTGCTGCCTAGCCGAGGCTGGATCCTAATGTCGACCGGATGACTCTCGTCGACATTCTGTTCAGGCCAGACATCGAGATGCGCACCCAGATGATTGCGGAGGAACTGCGTCAGTGATCTGCGCATAGTTTCTTCGGGCCTTATCCTAAAAAATAGCCGGTTGTCGTCGTGCCACACACCTTGAAATATGAGGCAGGATGATTCCCCGACGTTGTCCGTCGCATAGTGCTCCAAGGCTAGGCGCAAGCTCGAAAACGTAGGTACGCAGAACTGGCTGCGGGCCGACGGATCGAGGCGAAGGACTTCCTTCTTCTGCGTACCGGCAAGAAACTGCTCGCGACCAGCGAAATAGTGGTAAACAACGGCGGACGTCGCCAAGTGTTCCATGGGTTCTGTGTGGGAACTCCGCAAATACGGTGTGCCGTCCGAGTCAAGTTCCACGACAAGGGTCTGAATGTTGCGGTTGGCGAGTAGGGAAAAGTCGGCGATGTTACCCGCAGGAACCGCGGGGGTGTCGCCGTGGACGGGAATCGTCCTGTAGATGAGTATAGTACCTGCGACTCTCTCCGGCTCGACGTGAGTGTAGAGGTCTCTAGCAACCTGCATGATCTGAAACACAGCGTCGACGCCGGTGTGGCCGAAAACACGCTCGACCATAGGCACATGGGTCTCCGCACATACGGTCTCAATGATGTTCAGAATAGAATTCACGAACTGGAACCCTTTCCGAGCTCATGCAGTGCCGCCAGCCATACAACTGCCGGTACACGCAGGTCGACGTCTCGTTGCGGTAGGCCCTTTCTAAGTGCCTCGAAGTGATGATAGAGCGACGCCGTACCAGAGCGGTCCAGGAGTTGACGCGTTAAGGGGACCGTCCTGGCTCGCTTGAGTTCGGGGTCCTGAGCCAGAGCGCCGCCAATCATGCCGAGTGAGAAGACAGATGTGCTTGAACAGGCTGCATACAGGCAATCTACTCTATCGCGGTTGAGTTGAAGGGCCTGAAAGGCCCGGAGACGGTCTTCGGCGTCGGTAGATGGCCGCATCCGATCCTCGGTGTTCGTCAAAAAACCGCGGCTTGCGAGTTCGGCAATCGCGGTGTCGAGGTCGGAACTAAAAGGCGCGCCAAGCTCGGTTGCGACAAAGGTGTACCCCCAGTTGTCGGCCGTGCTCCCCCTGTACAGCCACAACACACAGGCGAGATAGGCGAATAGGTGCAACTCCGCGGCGACGACACCGCCGGCAATACGTCGTAGGCTGCACGTGATGTACAGAACGTCGAACGTAGCCCGGGTGTTAAACTTCATGATCGTGCTCAAGCACCGAGTGCCTTGTCAATCTGTCCGTAGGCTTCCACGAACAAACCCTCTTCTTCCTTTTGGACGTCGGAGAGTTCCCCCCAATCGGTCATCCGGCAGAACGTCATCAGGGAACGACCGCAATCGTGAGCCAATTCTAGCAAGAGCTTGGAGCTGTTAAGATTAGCCGTCATGATGATCTGATGGCCCGAGCGAACGAAATCGGAAAGCATATCACCTGCGCGCTTTTCGTATGCGATATCGAGGGAACCCTCTGGTGTGTCGATGAACATTCCGCCTAATGAGGCGGGGTCAGACATATGCCGAGTAAGTGCCATCCGAAGGGCTATGTCGAGAAAAAAACGTTGACTCTCGGACAGTTGTTGCTGTTGACGACGAGTTGAACCGCGGACTGTTACTACCAGCTTCACGCTATCTGTGTCCCTCGCGTCCATTTGCACGGACAAGGGCATGCCCAGGAATTGTTGGGCCAGGTGGGAAAACATCGGGACAAAGGTCTCTTCGACTTGGAGGTAGTGAGCTTCGAGATCGCTTTGGAGCGACGAGAGCTGACGCTTGAGGTTCTCCCGCCGTTCATAGGCGGTGGTCTTGTCGTCCTCCAAGACCTTTAGTTGATCCCAGTAGTCGGCGAGGGATTTCTCCTTTGAGCCTTCGCTTAGGAGAGTTCTCAGGTCGGCCATAGTTGTGCTATTTTCACGTTCGAATCGGTCAAGCTCTTGCTTGGTCGTGTCCCAGGCGACTCTGGCCTCTTGTTCGGACTTCGTGAGCGATTCGATACTTTTGTGAAGGTCGCGAATGTCCTTCTTGAGGGCCGCAAGCTGTCGGTCGACGTCCTGGAGGCGGTCGATGTCAACTGTGGTCTCCGGCGTGACGCGTATATCGGAGTCACACAGGGGGCACTTGGAAGCCGCGGTGCGTGCGGCGAGCGTAGCAATACTCTCAGAACCAGCCGCACCGCATAGGCCGCATACCTGAGTCTCAAGTGACCGGACTACTATTGGGTGGCGATTCAAAGGCGGTCTTGCGGAGAACTGAGCGTCGAAGAAACGAGAGTACTCGTCGTGCAGGGCAGTCTCGCGGACGGAGTGGTCCGCGAGGCGAAGATGAGCATCTGTGATAGAGTCTCTAGCCTGTTGAAGGTGGGTGCTTTGGTTGTCGAAGAGCTTGGAAAGGTGTTCATGGGCGTCGGCTAGTTTGTTGTAGTCGGTGTCGGCGCCGGAGAGTTGGTGGGCCCGCTCGCGGAGTGCGTTAATGCGTTTTCGCATGCGGGTGGACTCCCACTGGTAGTTGCGTACGCGCGAGTCTGCGTGCTGGATCTCGCGGCGGAGGGAGTCAGCTTTCTTTGCCATCGTCGGGTCAAGGCCAAACGCACGGTAGAGCACACGCTCCATAATTCGAGCGTCCCAAAATAGAGTGCGCCGCTGCTCGTCGAACGTAAAGACGAAGTGCTGTAAGAATACGAACTCCTCGAAGGAAGTGAGGCCGGAGTGTGTGACGAGGTGGTCTGCATACATGCGGTGGCGATGCAGACGAGGAATGTCAAGGTCGGGTTGCACGTCTGTGGGGGCATCGGTGTCGCCGCGCCCGGTAATGTGTAGGAACCGCAATTCGTCAGGTTCAAAGAGTCCTCTAGTGACTTGGTAGCGGAAGTCACCCAACGTAAAAATTAGCGTGATCTCGGCGTCTTCTTCATCGGTACCAAGGATGCGCCCGCGGAAGTAGTTTCGGGAATACTGCCGTGTGTACTTGTAGTACTCATCAATGGAAACGAACGCGCGATTGGGATCAGGAACAGTACCAGTGAGGCAGAAATTGATCGCGGAGAGGAGCGTGGACTTGCCTATGCCGTTGGCTCCGACTAAGCATAGTGCGCCAGTGCCAGCGGCGAATTCGGCATTGGGATGTGCCGCGAAGAGGGAGAAACGTCGGAGGCGGACGTGCTGAATCCGTGGCAACTTGATCTTAGCTGCTGCTGAATCTGTCGTAGTCATGAACGTAGGTCCGGCGCCGGCCGAAGGAATCCGTGTGCACGATCTTGGGGATGCGCGGCGGAAGGGTGCGGCCGTGGTGAAGGTGCCGGGTAGGGCCCGTGTGGGCTAATGGCATGGACGCTTCTGGTGGGGAGGGGGACGGGCATCGGCGGTGGCAAGTGGCAGTTGCGGGGGGTAATGGTGGGTGAGGAGCTGCCGGGAGCGGTCGTGGTCGCGGGAATGGGGCGACGGAGGCTGTCGTGAACGGTACAGAGGTTCGTGGGGACAGCGTTGCAGGATTGGGGGGCCACGGTTGCGAGGGATTGGGGAGGAGGGTGGTGAAGGGAGGGCAGCGGGAAGAAACGGGCGTCGGCCGAGGCGGAGAGACGGCGTGGCATCGGGGAGCCGGGTGCATGAGGGCGGGCGGAGCGGTGAGGGGTAGGCGCGGGCATCATGTCGTTCACCTCGTGCGGCCGGATCGTACCGCGGGTGGAGGCTCGAGGGCCAGACGGGAGTATGCACCGCGCCGGAGGACAGTTCAAGTAGGGCGGGGAGGCTAGTGCTGTGCCATGATTAAACGTTCGGGTGTGCGGTGCTGTGATTCGTCGATGATTGCGCGCTGCAACCCATGTCCGTGTCCGAAGATTATGACGTGGCGGACCACTAGTGCTGCGCCATGATTAAACGTTCGGGTGTGCGGTGCTGTGATTCGTCGATGATTGCGCGCTGCAACCCATGTCCGTGTCCGAATATTATGACGTGGCGGACCACTAGGGTGCCGGCACGGTCGGCATCGGCCGCTGACCCATGGTCGGGACTGCCAGCCGTACTGCCAGCCATCGGGTTCTACGTCCGGCTCAGTCGCCGCCCGGCCGATGGCGGTCAATTGGACGCACGGTTCCGCCGCGATGCGCCCCTGTCGCCTCTCCGGGCATCCGGTGCGCTGTCGCTTCTCAGTCCGTGGAAGCGCCGGCATGTGGGGGCCGCATGACCGAACTGGGCGTCTCGACGGGGCCGGACCGGACCGAGAAGCGCTCCTACACGTCGATGCTCACGGACGCGATAGAGGCGCGGGCGGCGGGCCTGCTCGACGTGGTCCACGGGGCGACCGCGACCGCTGCCGGGATGTACGCGTTGGCGTTCTGCTCGGCCACAGTGGAGCCGCGCGGCGCTCGGACGCGGGCACTCACGTCGCCGGTGCTGGGCAACATCGCCCGCAAGTTTATTGAGCGCGGCGAGGTCGTCTATCTGCTCGATGTCGACCAGGGCGCGGTCACCATGAGCGAGGCGTCGAGCTGGTCGTTGACGGGCGGGTCGGAGCCGGAGACGTGGCGCTACCAGTTGACGCGGAGCGGGCCGAGCACGACGACGACGGGCTGGTATCCGGGGGATGTCCCGGACGCTGTTGAACTTGAGCTGATGTGAAGCGGGTGGCGGCTCCTGCCCCTGTCCTGTGGTAGGACAGGGGCTGCAATCAGAAAAGGAGACTGCCACCCATGGCGAAGCATGACAGGCGGAAGACGTCCGGCCAACCCCCCAGCTCGCGACCCGTCACGATCCAGGTGCCGCTGCCGGTCCTCGGCGTGGTCAACGGTGTCCGGGAAGCGTTCCATGGCTGCTATGGAATGACCTCTTGTCAACACTCATGCGTTCGTCAACACCTGTGGCCCCTGAGCGCCGGGCTCCGTCGGCCATCAGCCCAAGAGTGGGCCGCCGAAACGACGAACGATCGAAGGGCGCTTCGACGACGAGTCACGCTGCTATTCGGTGATTATCACGGTTGCCCGTGACAGCGCACGCATGACGGTGATTCGTCGGGAGAGTGGGCCGTCTTGGAGTCGCGAGTTGGGAGCGGCCGCGCCGTCCGGATCGCATTGCCATGTCGCCCGTTCTCCAGATCGTGCCTCCGATCATTCGCCGTCTCGACGGCCCCTCCTCAGGCCACTTCACGTTTCCGGTCAGTTCCTGGCCGGAAGCTTGCTTTCGGCCATATAAGCTGTTCCCACCGTGGTGGGCGTCGGGTCACCCGGAGGGCCGTAGCGAAGCGAAGGAGCCGCGCTTGCGCGGCTTGACGCGACGCCCGCCACGGTGGTTCCGGCGCCCAAGGCCTCGCATCCCCCTCGCTCGACGCCGCTCGGCGTGCGCCGAATGCCGCACCGCCCCGCGATTCATGCCGCCTCCGGGTGCAAGGCCGCCCACAGAAATCCGACCAGCTCGCGGGCCACCGCCACCGTGACGACCGGGCCCGGCTTGTGCTCGGCCAGCCGCCGGAAGCGGCGACACAACCGCTGCTGCGCCTTGTCCGCCAGCGCAATCACCCGTGGCGGTTGCCCGCTCCGCCGCTGGGCCAGTGTCCGGCTGACGCCGGGCCGGTGTCGATAGTGCCACGCCGCTTCCACCACCAGCCGCCGCGCCAGCGTGTTGCCCGTCTTCGTGATCGGCCCGCGGCGATGACGCTCCCCGCTGGAGTGCTCCCCGGGTACCAGCCCCAGATACGCCATCAGCGCCCGCGCCGTCGGAAACCGTTGCACATCGTGCAGCTCGGCGAGCAGCAGCATCGCGGTCAGCGTGTCGATGCCCCGGAAGCAGCGCAACCAGCCCACCGGCTCCCGATACGGATCGGTGGTGGCCACGGTCGCCAACTGCGCATCCAACTCCGCCAGTCGGGCATCGAGTTGATCGATCGCCAGCAGGTAGTCGTCCAGGACGACCCGGTCGGCCGGATGCGGCCACGTCAGACCATTGACCCAGCGCCGGTGCGCCTGGGTCCACGCGCGACCCGGATAGTGCAGCCCTCGGCGAAGCAGCAATTTGCCGAGCCGGTGCCGGCACCGCTGCCGATCCGCGCGTGCGTCATCACGAGCCCGGCACAGGTCGCGCACCGCTTCCTCGGCCGGCGTCGGCGGCCGCACCTCGGTCAACAGCCCCGCCCGATGCAGTTCCGCCAGCTTGCGCGCGTCCCGCCGGTCGGTCTTGATCCGCTCCCCCGGCTTGCGCGGCACCAGCGCCGGCGCGATCACCTGGCACTGGACCCGGCCCCGCTCGAGCTGCCGCTGCAATACATAGCCGCACGGCCCGGCTTCGTAACAGCAGGCGACGGGACCCGCTGCGGCCTTCTCCAGCTTGCGGCGCAGCCGTTCCACCGCCCGGGCCTCGTTCTGTACCTTCCAGATGACGGGAGCGGAGGCATCCGGCGCCAACAGCGCCACGTGCAACTCCACCTTGTGCGCATCGATTCCCACGTAGGTGATAGGCTCGCTCATGACCGGCTCCTTTCGTCTGCGGCTCTGACGCCGCGCTCGGTGTCAACCCGCGAATCGTAGGCGGCCTCGGCCGCCTTGTCGCGTGCTCGCGCACGACGACTGTACGATAGCGAGCCGGTCATTCCATATCGTCTTGTGCATCGCGACCGGGCTACATGTCCTGGAGGCGATGATGGAGGCGGACCGGCAAGTGCTGTGTGGCCCGAAGGGGCGCCATCAGGTCGAGCGGCCCGCGTGGCGCGGCGGGAGTGTCGACAGCCAGGTGACGCTCGGCGGGCGGCAGATCGAGTTGCCGCGGCTCCGAGTGCGGAGCGCCGACGGCGAAGTACCCCTGTCGAGCTTCCAATGGGCGGCGGCCACCGACCCGCTGGACGAGCACACGCTGGCCGCGGTCGCCGCCGGGGTGTCGACGCGCCGGTATGCGGGCACGTTGGACCCGGTGCCGGCCGACGTGACCGAGAGGGCGACGTCGAGCAGCGCGGTGTCGCGGCGGTTCGTGGCGTTGTCGACAAAGCGCCTGCAGTCGTTTCTCGGCCGGCCGTTGGGGGAGCTGGACCTGCGGGTGGTCTGCATCGACGGCAAGGTCTTCCGGGACCACTGCATGGTGATCGCGCTGGGGATCGACACACAGGGCCGGAAACACGTGCTGGGCCTGCGCGAAGGCGCCACCGAGACCGCTGCCGTCACCACCGGCCTGCTGAGCGACCTGGTGACGCGCGGACTGCCGACGGACCGGACGTTGCTGTTCGTCATCGATGGCGCTCAGGGGCTGCGGCGGGCCATCACCGATGTCTTCGGTTCTCGCGGCGTGGTGCAACGCTGCCAAGTCCACAAGTGGAGGAACGTAATCGGCACGCCGGAGCTCCTCGCCGGGACGCTGGGGCCGCCGTCACATCGCAAGGCGGAGATCGCCGCCCGCACCGGTCGGCTGGGTGTCGCCCTGGGACTGTCGCTAACCACGGTGGTCGGCGGCAACGTCCTGTTCGTCGAAGTCAGCCGCATGCCCGGCACCGGCGCGCTGACCCTGACCGGCGGGCTCGGAGAGGGGATGCAGGAGTCGGCGCGGGTGGCGCTGTCGTGGGTGCGGGCCAACGCGGCGCGGTACGGCATCGACCCGCGCTTCCATCGCGGCGCCGACATTCATGTCCACGTGCAGTCACGCGCGGCGCGCAAGGACGGGGCCTCGGCCGGGGTCGCGATGGTGGCCGCGATGGTGGCCGCGATGGTGGCCGCGCTGACGGGGCGCGTGGTCCGCGGCGACCTGGCCATGACCGGCGAGGTCACCCTCTCCGGGCAGATCCTGCCGGTCGGCGGCATCAGCGAGAAGGTGCTGGCCGCACACTGTTGTGGCTTGGCCCGCGTCATCCTCCCGCGGCAGAACCGGAAGCATGTCGAAGAGCTCGGTGACGACCTCCGGTGCGCAGTCGCCATCGACTACGTGACGCGGATCGACGAGCTGCTGGATCTGGCGATGCGGCCGACGGCCGCGACGAGCGACACCAGGCGTGCGATCACGCCGGCCGGCCGGATGTCCTGACCGTCGGTGGCCGGCCGGCACGCGACACCGGGCACGGCTTGTGCCGCCAAGGGCGTTCGCTCACCGAGCACGCTACGCGGTGTCCTCGCCAAGGGTCTCCAGTGCCGTACGCCCGCGCGCGTTCGCTCCTGCGTGACGCAGACGAGCCTCCGGCACCTCAGTGCTCCATAGCCTGCATCGACTGTTGTCGACTGCCCCGCGGCGGCAGGAGAACGACCGCGGGTCACTACGCTCCGTTTGGACGCGAAACGTTGGACGCGCCGAAGGAGCGAGACATGTGTCCCGGACTACAAGGCGGGAAGGCTGGATCTGGTGAGAGTCGCCCGCGAGTCGAGCCCTTGCTGTATCGGCCAGCCGAAGCGGCCGAGGTTCTTAGGGTCAGCCCCAGCAAGTTGCACGAGCTGATGAACAGCGGCGAGATCCGCTGGATGCGGTTGGGAGGGGTTCGCCGCGTGCCCGTCGAGGCACTTCGGCAACTCACTGGAGAGAGTCACCCGCGAGTCCCGCAAATCGAGCCTCTGTTCTATCGGCCAGTCGAAGCGGCCGAGGCTCTTAGGGTCAGCCGCAGCAAGGTGTACGAGCTGATGAACAGGGGCGCGATCTCCTGGGTGCGGGTGGGAAAGGTCCGCCGCGTGCCCGTGGAGGCACTTCGGCAACTCATAAGGACGAGGGTCGTTGAACGAACGAGAGGCGGTACGCCGTAGGGGCAGCGGGCCCGACGGTGACCGGAGTCCGAACGCGGGCAGCAGGCTTCGACGATGTGTGCTCGCCGCCGCGTGCACGACGGACCAGCCCACAGCGCAGTGGTGCCGGCGCGCGCACGCGGCACGGCGCACGCTGCCGCGACGGTCGGCAGGAGCTCGGCATGCCGTCCGCAACGAGGTCGGCAGGAGCTTCGGAGAATTACTTGGTGGCGAACCGGGTGGTCGCTTCACGACGTGCTGGATCGAGAGGCATCGAGCGCATCACGGCGAATCGACCACAGGAGGAGACCGGACGATGGCAACGCGCCGCGGACGCGGTGAAGGCAGCATAACGAGGCGAGCGGACGGACGATGGATGGCCCGTGTCGATCTCGGCTGGCAGGACGGCAAGCGTCGCCGCAAGACGCTCTACGGTCGGACGAAGCGAGAGGTTCAGGACAAGCTGCGAGAGACGCTGCATCGGACCGAGAAGGGGCTACCGCCAGTCCCCGAACAGGAGACGGTGGGTGCTTTCCTGCGCCGTTGGCTTTGAGATCATCCGTAGCCAACTCCGGCCTCGTACTCACAAGAGCTACGAGCAGGTCGTGCGCATTCATCTGGAACCGGGGATCGGCCGCGTGCGGCTCGCCAAGCTCACACCGCTGGACGTGAGCACGTGGCTCGAGTCTCGCCGTGCGGCGGGGGTTGGCGGCCGCACGATCCACTACGCACGCGCGGTCCTTCGCGCGGCACTGAACCAGGCCCTCAAGTGGGGACTCGTCTCGCGGAACGTAGCGTCCCTGACCGAACCGCCCCGGTATCGGGCGCGCGAGATTGCGCCATTGACACCGGAGCAGACCGAGAAGTTCCTCGCAGCCGTTGCGGATCATCGGCTCGAAGCCTTGTTTACCGTAGCCGTCGGACTCGGTCTGCGCCTCGGTGAGGCGCTGGGTCTGCCTTGGGATGCGGTGAAGCTGGACGCCGGCACGCTGTCGGTGCGCCAGACGCTGGAACGCGGCGGGAAACAACCACGGTTCGGAGAACCGAAGTCGGCCCGCGGTCGCCGAACGATTGTGTTGCCGCGCATCGTGACGGCGGCCCTGCGCAAGCATCGAACGCGCCAGCTCCAGGAGCGGCTCGTCGCCGGGTAGCGATGGAACGACTACGGACTCGTGTTCACCAGCGAGGCCGGAGCGCCGCTCGATGGCTGCAACGTCAACCGATCGTTCAAGGCGATCCTGCAGCGGGCCGGGCTGCCGGCCATTCGGTACCACGACCTGCGGCACACGGCGGCCACGCTGCTGCTCGCGCAGGGCGTCGACCCGCGGACCATCATGGAAACCCTCGGGCACTCGCAGATCAGCCTGACGCTGAACACCTACGCGCACGTTGTACCGGTGCTACAGCGGGAAGCCGCCGCGAAGATGGACGAGATCCTCGACGGTTAGGGTGGCACTGGATCGTTGGATCTCCGCTGAAGTTCACAACGAGCCTACGAGTCGCCGACGAGGCCGCCGCCGATCAAGCCGATCACGACGGAACCGCAATCGCCGTTTGCCGCAGTGCTTTCGCTGAACACTCGGCCCAAGGGCAGACTCACCGTGCTGCTGCGGCGTGCGGAGTCCGCTGGACCAGACTCTTCACGACGAGTTGTCGATTGCCGGTAATTCCCACCCGGGGGTTGACGGTGGCAGCCGTTTGGAGATGACCGGCCGTTCGTGCAAATCGGCGGTCGCCGGGGTCCTGAATCTTCCGCTCTGAACGATGTCGTGGCCCCTCGAGCGGGCTCCGGGTCGACTTCGAGCAAGTCCTGGGGCCATGGTACGCTGCCCCTCGAAGACGATCCGGAGCGAGTGACGCGAGGGCGAGGTCCTGACCACGGTCGACGGCGCGCCGCTGATTGGCGGTCGTCGGTGGTGATAGTGCGGCGCCGCTCGCCGCCGAGACCGGCGTGGGGCTACAACGCGTTGGAACCGACCCACATGGTGCTGGCATCCTGGCGGTGACCGACGAGGCAACGGCCGAGCGGTTCCATCAACGGTTCCAGTAGAGCTTCATCGCGCCGCTCGAGGCTGACCGGTGGACGCCGGATTCCGGCGATATCCTCGGTTGGCTGGGCTCGGCGGCTGTGACGGACGACGTCGTACGCTTGGCGGTGGAGGAGAGTTGAACGCACGCCGGCTGCTGGGAGCGCATCTGCCCGCGGCGTCTCCAGAGCGTCGGGAGACGGTGGCGGGGCAGTGCCCGGGCTGCCTGACGCAGTTCGCGATCGACGTGCGGCTGCCGCTGCCCGCGACGTGTCCGGACTGCGGGGCCGACGTGCTCGCCAGCGCAGACATCACCGGGGAAGCACAGCCCCAGCTGCCATTCAGACCGTTGCGGACCCGGGACGGAACGATGACTTGACGCCTCATCGTGGGTCGTATCCTGGGGGAGTTGATCGGGCTGGCCGAACACGAGGCGGACGCCGAACTGGTCGACACGCTCGATGTCGCGACGCCAGCGTCGTCGAACGGAAGGTGTGAAAGAGTTTCGCGGTATTGGTCCGGGGCCTCGCTGGCGGGGAACTCTCCGGCGGGCCGAACGGCGGGTGGGATCGACCGGGACCGCGATTGCCCGTTCGGGAAGGACGATGCCTGAACGTCGCCGGTGTGTGATGGGTCGCGGCCGCGGGCTGTTCGCGATCGAAGTGGACGACGGCGGCGCCTTCCGCGCGGCGACAGCGGCCGAGCGGGACGCGGCGCTGCGACACCGGGAGCTATTCGGCGCGGCGGAACACCCGGTGCAGCACGTCGACGCCGCCCAACGCGCGGGCGACATCGACGCCGGTTGACAGCTCGGGGAACTTGGTGGCGGTGGTGGACGAGCTGTACGCGGTCGGGTGGCGGGCGGCGGGCTCGCCGCGGAAGTGGGTGTGGTCAGTGTTCCCGTCGTTGGATCTGGCGGCTCACGTGGCGCGCGGTTATGCGGCGTGCGACGGTGGCGGCCGGTGGCGGGTCTATGGCACGCGGGTTGCCGTCGGCGGCGACGGGCGGCTCGAGGCGGTCCTGGGCCGTCGGCTCGCCGAGGGGATCGAGACGCGCCGGCAGGACTGATGCCGGAACAGAAGCTGGTTGTTCCGGTGTGCCCGTGCCGCGGGAACGGGCACCTGTGGCGGTTCGACCGGGAACGCTCGACTACGGATTGCCAGGCCGACGTGTGCCAGGCGTGCGGACTGGTGCGGCTGACTTCGTATCCGACGGGGCAGGTGGTGCGTTACGTGGGAGCGGATGACGGCGGTGCATGAACGGTCTCCCGGACCGCGGGACGAATCGAGGGTCACTTCAAATGGTCGAGACACAATTTGCTGACGATGATGCATCGGTCAACCGTCGGTCTGCGCCGCGCGGGCAGCGTGCCGGCGTGCAGAACGCTCCCGAGGACATCACCACGATAGGGAGAGGGATCGTCATCGAGGGCGACGTAGAGGGAAGCGAGGACCTCGTCATCGACGGCAAGGTCGACGGGACGATCGAGCTGCGGCAACATGCCCTGACGGTCGGACCAACCGGCAGGGTCAAGGCGCAGTTGTCGGCGAAGTCGGTTGTGGTTCTCGGCGACGTGAGCGGGAACATCCAGGCGAGCGAGCGGGTGCGCATCGGTGAGACCGGCTCGGTCGAAGGTGCGGTCTCGGCTCCGCGGTTGGTCATGGCCGACGGGGCGCAGTTGCAGGGCCGCGTGGACATGTAGGCCGCGTGACTTGGGCGATTCCGTTCAACTCGGCCTGGGACCCCTGGTAAAGACTCTGGCCGCTCAAGGCGTCTTGGTTGATCGTCGTCACGCGGGCGGGGCGGGCTGGCCGCGCGCCACATCAGCCACATTCGTCGCCGGCCCGCCCGCCAACTTTCGGGGCACGATGTTCGTGCGTGAGCGAGCTTTCCTCGGTCGCCCTGACTCAGCGGCTCCTGGCCCTGTGCGAGCACTCGGCGGGCGGCAGGTCGAGCTGCCGCGGCTCCGCGTGCGGAGCTCGGATGGCGAAGTCCCGCTGGCGAGCTTCCAATGGGCGGCGGCCACCGCAAAAGCCATGGAACGCTTCCTGGTGCTCGACCTGCGGGCGTGCCCGGACGCGGAGGGTCAGCGCCGCTCCGCGCACTCGGGGATGGAGGCGAAGCCGGAACGTCCGCCAACAGCGCAAGGCGATCCAGAGAGCGGCAGCACGGGCCGTAGCCGCAGCATCCCGCCGTCGATCTCCGAAAGACACAGACCGTGCCACCGGCCCCGTGTTGACGGGAATGGGCCCACCGACAAGAATCCATTGGGATCAGGATGACCACAAACGCCGCCGAAGCGGGAGAGGACCGCGGCACTACGAGCTGCGTTTCGGCAACCGCAACAGACGGCCGCAGGCCGCGGCGGCCAGCACCGACCGAAGAAGGAGCAATGAACCCGATTGCGGCCGAAGCACGGCGACTGGCACGGCGCACCCGCCGCATGACGCTCAACGAGTGGGCGGAATACCGCACCGAGTACAAGCGCGAGACGCACCGCGATGCCGAGCCAGCGTGGCTCGGGCCATCAAGCGCATTCAGCGACCGCGAGGTGACGGCGGCGATGCGGCGCCAGTGGAGATACGAGGTCCCCGAGGCGCAGACCGGGCGCCAGAGCCAGGCCGTCACGCACCGGCTGGCACTGGCTGGCGCAGGGTGGAAACGACCGCCGAGGGCCGCCGAGTTCTACGACGCCGTGCGGGCGAAGCGACGAACGGCACGCCGGGCGTGCGTGATCGCCGCCTGGCTGCGCGAAGCGACCCTGCTCGAGTGGTGGTACGGCATCTTCGAAGGGGTCTACACATGGCGGCAGCTGGCCAAGGCCGTGCACGTCCAACGGCTGGGGCACTACCCGAACTGCGACCGACTGAACGGGCGGAGCCAGGTATGAACAAGGACAAGGAACTGGAGCTGCACGGAACGCCAAAGGCGCTCTACGACCGCGTGCGCGCCGGACTCGAAGGCGAGACGCAGCGTGCCGGCCTGCCGCTGCACGTCGGCGGCGGCGGCGTGCTCGAAGCGCGCTGGGACCACCGCGAGAGCCTCGACATCGACGTCGTGATCCCGACGGACAATCCGGACGCGGCGCGCAGCGCGCTGGACCGCGCGGCCGAGCAGAGCGGTGGATACCGGGTCCAGGGACCCGGATTCGACCGGATCGAGTTCCCGGACCGGCCGCAGGAAGAGCACGTCGACGTCGGCTTCAGCCAACCGACGCCCGCCAAGGGAGTCGAACACAGCAGCGTCAACGGGCGGCCAGCCGAGGTTCTGACCTCGACACAGATCATGACGGCGAAGCTGACCCACCGCGGACTGAACGCGCCGGTGCGCGACGTCTTCGACGTGGCCGTGTGCGCGCGCATCGAACCGCGCGCTCTGGAGGCGGCCGTCAACGCCCAGGACGCCGAACGCCGGGGCGCAATCACCCGCATGTACGGCGTCATATCAGACGAACTCAAGGACCAAGCAAGCAGGGAACTCCGGAACGTCCGACCGACCTTCGCCGACATCGTCAAGGACCCGGCCGCTGCAGGCCAGAAGGCCATCGCCGACGCCACCTACCAGCGGGTCCAGATCCGATGCAAGGGAAAGACGGCGAGCATAACGACCGAGAGCAGGCTGGGGGAGTGGCAACGGACGTGCGGCTCGACAGCCGAGCTCGGGAAAGTGCTCGAGGAGCGGGGGCTGAAAGGGTTCTTCGAGGCCGAGAGCCAGCCGGTCGGACAATTGCTGGAGAGCGTCCGATCCAGCATGGAGCGCAACGAGACGGTGACGATCGTGGACATGGGAGCGAGGCCAGCAGGGGTGCAGATGGCAGCGCCGACCCCAAGGCCAAGAAGCGCCCAGCAGGCGTTCGACGAGAGCCGGCGGCGCGAGACGCCGCCGCGCAAACGCAATCGGTAACCCGAATCAACGAAGGGGACGCGGGCGGGCGACGATCGCCTGGCCACAGCGAAAGGCAAGCGCCCTGGCGGGAAGACGTGCGACCAGAATGGCCCCGCCGGAAGAGGTCATCCGCGCACCCCCGCATGCGCGGGGCAGTCTGCGCGAGACCAGGGGCGCCAGGGGTTCCGCCGGGGCCGACGGCGCCGCCGTGGCCGCGCCGTCGTCGACACGCAGGGCCAAGCGCCGCCGCCAAGCGCGAACGACCTCAAGGAGGGCGGGCGCGCGGAAGTGGAAGCACGCCTGCTCGGCCGGCGGATACCACAATGAAGTGACCCGCAACGGCTGGAATGGGCCGACAGACGAGCACCGGTCCCGGGTCACCGAGGACCCCGCCAGAGCGGGGATCGACCCGAGCCGCTGTGGCCGCGCCTCGCCTCCGGCGACCTCCGCCCCGCGCCAGCGGGGAGCGACCGCGCGTGCCACGCCACCGGCAGGGCTTCCCGTGGGCTGCCCCGCGCGCGCGGGGATGGACCCCCGAACACCACGACGACGACGACGATGGCTTCCCCGCACACGCGGGGATCCACCGGTCATGTCTGAGCGCGCGGCGAGAAGCGCGTCACGCGCCCCGCGAGCGCGGGGACGGACACGACGAACTCACGTCGAGGCGTCGGCGCCCGCATCATCTCCCACCACGCGTCAGACGCTGGTAGCATCGGAACCGAACAGCGTTTCAGCCCCGGTGGATCGAGACGCCGCGGGCGCGAACTCGAATCGGGGCAGAACCACCAGGAAGGGTTCTGGACAGAGCCAGGGGGAAGCGGGAACCGATGACCAAGGAGACGACCGCCAGCCAGCGCGCTGCGGTCGAGGGGGTCCGGGTTTGAAGGGCAGGACAATTCCGGCACAGGTCAGAGCGCTGTCGAGCGAATGGCCCACGCCGGAGAAGGCGTGGCTCGAGGCGTTCGTCGAAGCGATCCGGCGCGACTACGCGCACGTGGTGCCAGAGCGCTGCTCTTCGGATCGAAGGCGCGGGGCGACTGGCATGCCGAGAGCGACATCGACATCCTCGTCATCATCAGCGCCGAGGCTAAAGCAAGCGGGGAGGCCATTGAGGCCCTGAGCGACGAGCTACCCGGCGCGCCCGACTCGCTGCCAGTGGTGCTGACCCATACCGAGAGCGAGTGGACCGAGCTCGGTGAGTGGAAAGCCGACTTTCACCAGGTGGTCGAACGCGAAGGAGTGAGCGTCCTGTGAAGAAAAAGGAGTCTATGCGGAGTTCAGGACTATGCTGAGTTGGCTCGGCGACCCGCGTGGACCCAGACGATTTCGTGCAGGGGTACTCCGCATAGTCAGGGGGCTTCCAAGGGCTTCCAGGAAGTCGAGGAGTCGGTCGGTGGCCGTGAAGCGGAGTGGCTGAGGTGCGGGATCCTTGACGCACCGGCGGAGTGCAGCCTCAGGTCCGGCCAAGAGTGACCCGGACGAGCATCCGGACGAGCCAAGCGCGGTTGCGCAACGTCTGAGGACGCAAGCCGCGCGTACGTCGTTGGTGGTGCGTGTACGCCTCGACCAGACGGTCGACGGTCCACGAGCCGTGAACGGTCATGGAAAACCCCTTCCGGCCAATCAGCCCGGACAGAGCATCCCGACTATGCGGAGTCTCGGGAATCGGTCAGCTCACGCAACCCTCGTTCCAGCAGGCACTTGAGAGTGAACCCCTCAAGCGACTCAGCATAGTCCCGAACTCCGCATAGCCGCGGACTTCCGCCCCCTCGTGTCATGATGTGAACCGGCAAGCGTTAACCCATCTTTACCAAGATTGGCGGTCGTTTTGCGGATTTGGGCGGTTTTCGGGGAGTGCGGGGCCTGTAACTTGTTGATTATAAAGGATCGGGTTTTGTCAGAGATAAATGTAGTGCCATAATCGTAAGAGAATGCTTGCATGGGGCAGGGTGCGTCCGCTATGGTGGGCGACATGTTCATTCGGCGCACCCAAACCCGGCGGACCGAGGACGGAAGACCCTACTTCTCTCATCGCCTCGTGCACGCCGAACGCCTCGGCAGCAGCGTGCGCCAGCGCACCCTCCTCAACCTCGGTCGCCATTTCGATATTCCCCAGACGGACTGGCCACTGCTGTGCGCCCGCATCAACGATGCGTTGAGCGGTCAGGCGCCGCTGGTGGCCGATTGCCCGCCTGCCGTGGAGGAGGAAGCGCAACGGATCGCGGCGCAGCTGATCGCCCGCGGCGCGGCTGCGCCGACCGCCGGACCGACCGATGTGCAGCCGGTCGACGTCGACTCGTTGCGGCTGGTCCGCCCCCGCAGCGTCGGCGTGGAGCAGGTCGGCCTGTGGGCGCTCGAGCAACTGGACCTGCCGGCACTGCTGACCCGGTTGGGCGTCAACGGCGCCCTGCGCAGCGCGGCCACCGGCGCCATCGTCGGGCGTCTGGCCGCGCCCGCCTCGGAGCGCGCGACGCACCACTGGCTGCAGCAGCGCAGCGGTCTCGGGGAGTTGCTCGGTGTCGACTTCGAGACCGTCGGGGCGATGCAGCTCTACCGCGCCTCGGACGTGCTGGTGAAGCATCGCGAGGCGATCGAGGAGCACCTGTTCGACCGCGCGATGGGGCTGTTAGACCTGCAGCCGACGGTGACGCTCTACGACCTGACCAACACCTACTTCGAGGGCGAGGCGAGCGACCAGCCGCAGGCCCAACGCGGGCACTCGAAGGAGAAGCGCAGCGACTGCCCGCTGCTGACCCTGGGCCTGATGCTCGATGCCAGCGGCTTCGTGCGCCGCTCGAAGGTCTTCGCCGGCAACGTCCGCGAACACCGGACGCTGGCCGGGATGCTCGAAGCACTGGAGGCGCCGGTCGGCGCCCTGGTGGTGATGGACCGCGGTGTCGCCACCGACGCCTGTGTGACTTGGTTGCGCGACAACGGCTACCGCTATCTGGTGGTCAGCCGCGAACGCCACCGCCGCTTCGATGCCGATGCCGCCGTGTCGCTCCAGACGCAGTCGGACCAGACCGTGCACATGCACAAGGTGGTCTCGACCGACCCCGACGAAGTGCGCCTGTACTGCTACTCCGAGGAGCGGGCCGAGAAGGAGCGGGGCATCGTCGAGCGTTTCGCCTCCCGCTTCGAGACCGCCCTGACGAAGCTCAACGACGGGCTGTCGCGTCCCCGCGCGCACAAGCGGCTCGACCAGGTCTGGCAACGCATCGGACGGCTGAAAGCCAAGCATTCCCGCGTCGCCGCGCACTACCAGATCAGCGTCACCGCCAACGAGGCCGGCGACCAGGCCGTTGCCGTCACCTGGACCCGCCGCCCCCAGGACGGCTCGATGGTTACCCATCCGGGCGTCTACTGCCTGCGCAGCAGCGAGACCGACTGGGACGAAGACGCCTTGTGGCGCACCTACACCACGCTCACCGACGTCGAGGCCGTCTTCCGCTCGCTCAAGTCCGAACTCGGCCTGCGCCCGATCTACCACCGCAAGCCGGCGCGGGCCGACGGCCACCTGTTCATCACCGTCATCGCCTACCAGCTTGTGCAGGTCATCCGCACTCGGCTGCGCGCGCACGGCGAACACGCCAGGTGGACCACGCTACGCCGCGTCCTCGAAGGCCAGCAGCGCGTCACCGCCACCTTCCGCCGTCCCGACGGACGCACGCTGCATGTGCGCACGGCAACCCAAGCCGAACTCGATCAGCGGGCCATCTACGACGCGCTCGGCGTCGACCCACACCCCGGCGGCGTCCGCAAGACGCTCGTCTGACCGACCGCCCCCCGGTTTGTGCGCGTTTGTAGTGCCACTCGGGCATTTCTGTCGGCGTAAACCACTGATTCTAAATTGGTTTAGTTTTGTGGTTGGTAAACTTGGGTTAACCCGTCCACGGGATCGGGGCAACCTCACAACTGCCTGCCGCCACGGCGCCAGTCGGCCAGACACCGGCAGCACCAACGCTTGGAACGCCGCCAGCGAAGAGCGCCGTTGTGGGGCGACAGGAATCCGCGCAGGGCAACAACGTCAGGTGCGACAGATCCGGAAGCCCGGTCAGACCGGTCAACGCGGCGACGAGCGCCTGGGCCGACGGTCCGAGACCACTCATTCGTGTCGACGGATGTGAGCTGGCCAGCAACCCCCGTCGGGTACAGTGCCGAGCGTCCACGCCAACTACGGGAACCGAGGAACCGGCAAGGGGGGGCAGGGGGTTGCACCGGCAACAGAAGCCGCGACCCGCTGCGCGCACCGTTGCCTTTGCCGGCCGCCGGTGCCGCGGAAATCCGAACTACGCATCAATCGGAGATCGCAGGGTGGTACGATGCTCACAAGGAGCCGGCTGCGACGAGACACGGAATGATCCTCAAGGACACCGCCGAGCAACGGCGGCACCACGAGCACAACCCGCAAGGGGCACGCGAGAACCCACGACGTGGGAACCGGCGGTTGCCCGCCGCGACCAGCGAGGTGCTGCGGCCGTGGCCGCGCCAGGGAGATCACGGATAACAGTGAGAGTTGTGCAAGTGGAACGCGAACTGCAGGAAACGCTGCGCAAGACGGCCCGCGAGGCGCTGGGACCTCAAGCGACCGACAGCGAAGTCGAGCGACTTGCCGGCGAGGTGTACAACGGGCCGGCAGCCACCGACATGGCTCCAGAGACCGACGGAGAACGTGCACGGCGCCAGCGAAGAACGCGACTGGCCATCGAGGAAATGGACCGGTGGGGGAAGGGTGCCTACTAGACACGAGCGAGCTGCTGCGGCCGACGCAACGGAAGCTGCACAGCGCCTGGGCAGCACTTCATGGCTGGAAGACGATGAGCCGCCCACCGTGGCCTTTGAGCTCGCCCGCTCGGTGCGCAGGGCACCGTCAATGCCGCACCGGGTTCGCGGACAGGGTGGCGCGATGAGAGGGCGGCGCTTGGACCGAACCTGGTAAGCGAAGAGCGACACCACCAAGCACAGAGAGAGAGACGATGGGGCTCAACGTAATCCAAGTTGAACGTGAACTCGAGGACCGGCTGCGCGCAAGAGCACGCGAGGCCCTCGGGCCGGACGCGAGCGAAGCCGAGGCCAAGGCGCTAGCCGAGGAGGTGTACTACGGGGGCGAGGAGGACAACGGGTATCACGAAACCGAGGCGGAGCGGAAGGCATACGACAGGGAGATCGAAGAAACGATCGCGATGATGGACCGATGGGGCGTCTGATTCTGCTCGACACGAGCGAGTTGCTGCGGCCGTTGCCGCGAAAGCTGCACGCGGCTTGGGCGGAGATCGATGGTCGCAAGGCGACGATGTCTCCGACGGTCGGACTCGAGTTGGCACCGCACGGGCTGCTGGCAACAACGAGCGATGGCCTGACCACCGCCGAACGGTTGCTGCAACGCGAGACGCCGAAGCTGTCGAAAAAGCGACAGCTTCAACTGGAGATCCAGGCGTGGTGGTCCGATGCATGGCGGAACCCGGAGTCGCCGTACCAGTTGCTGGAAATGAACGAAGCACTAGAGGACCGGGTCACCGAGTTGGCCAACTCAATGGACCCGAAGTGCTTCCGCGGGGCAACGCCCGGATACGTTGCCGATCACCACGACGCGCGGATCGTGTGTGAGAGCATGGTGCTCGGAGCGAGCCTGCTGCTCACCAGCAACATGCGCTCGATCAAGCGGCAGCAGGTAAACGAATGGGCCATTGCGAATGGCGAACGGCTCGGGTTCGAGCCTAAGCCGGTAATCTATCCGGCCGACGGAACCCTAATGGGATGGACGCGGTCCCAGGCGGGTCTGGAAAAATGGCTGCAGGCTGGACTGATCGCCTGCTGGCCGCGGAACGACGATGCGTCGCCAAGGGAAGTGATCAACAAGACGATCGACGAAGTAGAACGGATGGCCCAAGGAAGCGGCGGCAAGCTGCGACGCTCGGCGCAACGGCTAGCCAACGGGCTGAGAAATCATCCGAGCCCGGAACGCCTCGTGGAGCAAACGCGGGAACGATTCCCGAGCCCGACGATCACGAGCGACAGGAAGCACCCAACCTATCCGCAAGCACCCGAACCTGCCGAAGCACCGAAACCTGCGGCAGGAACAGCGGCGGCAGTAGCCAGCAAGAGGCGGGGAGACGACATACCGCCACGGTGACACAGGAGAACGGCGAACCGCGGCGACGCGCCACAACAGAGGCTCCCACAACTGCCTGCCGCCACGGCGCCAGTCGGCCAGACACCGGCAGCACCAACGCTTGGGACGCCGCCAGCGAAGACCGCCGTTGTGGGGCGACAGGAATCCGCGCCAGGGATCCTGATCACCTCGAACCGTTCTGTCGGCGAATGGGGCGAGGTGTTCGGCCGGCGTGGGCTCGCTCGGGAACGCGAGCAGTGGGACGTATTGATCGTGGATCACCGCCGTCCGACAATCCCTTCGCAGGCGACCCCGCCTATCGGCCGGAGATCTACGCCCTGGGGTTCCGCGATCCGCTAGGCCTGATCGTTCATCCCGAGACGGGCGAGCTCTGGGAGGTGGAGCACGGCCCGCAGGGCGGCGACGAGCTCAACATCGTCAGGCCGGGCCGGAACTACGGCTGGCCGGTCGTCTCGTACGGCCGCGCGTACACCGGGGAAGCCACGGTCGGCACCGGCGGGACGGGCCCGGAATTGGCCGAGCCCTGCGCGTCCGGCATGGAGCAGCCGTTGCTCTACTGGTACCCCGTCATCTCTCCCGGCGGCATGGCCCTCTATACGGGCGACGCGTTTCCGGCGTGGAAGGGGAGCCTGTTCATCGGCGGGATGTCCACCACCCAACTGCAACGCATCGTCCTCAACCAGCGGGGACTGCCGGTGCGTCACATCCCGCTGCTGACCGAGCTCAACCAGCGGATCCGCGACGTGAAGCAGGGACCGGATGGCCTGCTGTACGTGACGACGGACCACGAGGCAGGGGCGGTGCTGAGAATCGAGCCGGTCGAAAGCGCAGCGGCGAACTGAGGACGGCGGACGTAGCTCCGCAAGGCGAACGTCGCTCTTCGACGGTGCCGGAGCCCCGCGCGGCCGATGCAGCCCGGCGACTTCGATCGGGCCGCGGTGCTGTATCGGCAGTGCCGCCGTCGGGGCGAGACCGTTCGCGTTCTCATGGACTGTCCCATCGGCGCGTTGGCCGTCCGCGCCGACCTGCCGGTCCTGCACTGCGATGGCGACTTCGACGCCCTCGGACGGTACACGCCGCTACGCGTCGATGTGACCTGACGCCTCGATCGACCTGCTAGCCGATTGGCGCGCCGGCCGACCAGAACTGACGGTGCCGGTGACCGGCGGCGGCCGCCGGGACCGATCCGACGAGGAACTCCAACGCGGGCAGCGACCTGGACCCGGTGAACAAAGTGCGGCCGCTCGAATGGTCCAGACTCCGGTGTCGCTGGCCGCGGCCGGCGATCGCGCCGCTGCTGACGCACGTGGCGCTGCTGCAGGTGCCGGCCGGCTGCGTGACGCCGGAAAGCATCTGGAGCGTGTCAGCATAGGTCATCCGGGGAAGTCCACGGGAATCCGCGCGCCAATTGTGCATGAAATACGGTACGACCATCCCCCTGGCCGATGCTGTGCGCCAAGAATTGCCGGGGTTCATGCAACGCGCGGTGGCTTCCGCACCGAACTCCGCGCTGTAGATGTAACCCCTGCATAATGAATAATTTACAAGCATGGCAGAATTTTCATTGCCCATTCCGTTCCTAATTTTGATCTGGACTCAATCACACTCTGCAGGACTATCTGAGCCGACTGGGGACGGTTGGCGGATCGGCCTTCATCCCTGGATGGTCTTCTCGCAGCTCTCGTTCCTCTTCTGGGACTGGTTCCGGACCGTGCTCGTCTACTCGCTCTACGGTGCGGTGGCCGACTGTCAGCGGTCGCCCGAAAGAGCGTCATTCTGGACGGGACGTCGACCACAACATGTAGGGGGTGTATGAGTGAGCATCGTCGGCAAGAGCCAATCTGGACGAGCGTGCGCGGAGCCGGCGTCAAGGCCGTCAGCCCCGCGGAGCGGGGGCGGAGCGAAGCGACGCGCCTTGACGTCGGTGAGCACACGCGCACGCTGTTGGCTTGACGATGCCGCCGGCGACCACAACATCTTGCGGTCGACCCGAGTCCAGTTTCTGTCAGTTCCTCGCGCTCGGCAACACCGACGCGATCTTTCGGCATCATCACCGAGCTGGGCGTGTTCGTCGTCCAGGGGTGGACGGGCGACATGGCGGCCGGCGTGGAGAGGTCGGGGCCGACCGGGATCATGACCGCGTGGCGGCGGTCGCTGGTCACCATCACGACGACCGGTCTGGCGCCGCTCAAGGTCGGCGAGCTGACGCAGATGCTCGTCTCGGGCGGCGGTAACGTCGGCTCGGGGCGTCGACCCGCGCGGTGCAGTCGGCGGCGGTGGCGTGCGTGGCAGTAACGGGAGGAGTGTCACGTCGGCGGCGCGGGAGTCCGCCGTGATCTGGGAAGAGCAGATGCACGCGGCGCGGCATCTACGCGCGTGACCGGGGCGCTGTGTCGCTGGTGATCCTGGTCCTGGGATTGCGGTGGTCCGCCTCGCGTCGGCGCCGCAACCGAAGCCCCTGGTCGTGCGCGTCGACGAGGTCGGCCGCGCCGAGGCGGTGGCCTACGAGGCGATGGAGGCTCAGGCCGACCCGCTCGACCCGACCACGGGGTTCGTCGTCGACCACTACTCGCGGCGGCGGGGCACGGTCCGCGAGTACTGGGAGCGGTCTCGCGGGTTCCTGACGCCGCAGGTGGCGAACGCCACCTACACTGAGCAGGCCGATGACGTGGCGGCCACGGCGGTCGGGTTGCGGGACGAGGAGCTGCAGGTCAAGGACGTCTCGGTGCGCATCCTCCCGCAGCCGTCCGAGCCGCACAGCGCGGCGGCGACCTTCGACCTGGTGCGGGTCCGCGGCGGCGAGGAGGAGTCGTCGGTGATCGTGGACGAGTGAAAGCCGCTACTGGACACGGGTTCAACTCCCGGCACCTCCGCTCCTTGAAACCCGCCGGTGCAGCACAATGGCAGGTGCTATGCTCGCGGAAGCGGAAAGCTACTAGCGAGGCACGAACCACGGCGTAGAGCCGGGCAGAAAGATGAGCCAGCGCGAAGCGCGACCGCAGAGCGAGCGCCAAGCATGGGTACGGGCGGAGCTCAAGCGCCGCCGGCGCGTCGAGGGACCGAGAAGGGAGCCCATCGCTGTCCTGCCGCCGGATCGTTTCAGCGACGAGTACGCCGCGGCGGACCCGCGGTTCCCAGACGAACGACGCGGCTCCGAGGCGCGAGCCATCGCAGGACTGCTGTGCGGCGCGTGCTGCGGGTGGGCACAAAGCCCGACGGCAGCCGAGTTCTACAACGCGATGCGGACAAGCGAGCCGACGGGGCGGCAGCGGGCAATCGTCAGCGTTCTGATCGCCGAAGGGTCGAACGATACAGTCGCCCTGGCGTACCTGCAGGGCGCCTTCACTTGGCGCCAGTTGGCGACAGCGATGCACCAACACGGGGACTACAGCCCGGAACTGGCCGACTACGTCAACCTGCACACCAACCACAAGTGATGGACCTGCCCGAACCGGCCAGAACACTGTGGAAGCGCCACCACGAGGCGATCGAGCGAATCGCGGGGGCACCGGGAGCCGAGAGCCGAACGATGCTCGGCGGGGGCTCGGTACTCGCAGCGCGTTGGAAACACCGCGAGAGCACGGACATCGACGTGCTGCTGCCAGAACGGGACAACATAAACGACGCGCGGGAAGGGGGCCCACTCGACCTCGCGGCCGCCACCGGCGGGCGGCACGAAGGGAGCGCTCGGGACCGACTCGAGGTCGTGCTGGAATCCGGCAAGCTCGACGTGGCCGCGATCAAGCCGCAACTGCCGGGGATCGAAGAGCGGATGGAAGTGGAAGGACGAGCGCAACTCGTGCTGGCCAGCGCGCAGATCCTGCGCGGGAAGTTCTACCGAACGAACCGCGGGGTCACACGCGACGCATTCGACATGGCAGTCGCCGCGGACGAAGAGCCACGGGCGCTGGAGCTCGCGGTAAACAGCCTGGACAAGAACGAGACCCAGATCATCTGCCACAACCTCCTGACGGCAAACGACCGGATGGTCGACAACGCGAAGCTGACGCTGACCGGCGTAGCGGCGAAGCATCAGCACCACTTGGCCTGCGTCGGCGACGCGGCAGCGGACGCGGTGTGGGAACACCGCTACGCGCAGGTACGGATCCGGACGACCGAGGCCGGAATCACGATCGAAACACGTACCGAGAGCGGCAAGCCGCGAACGGAGACATACCCGGCAGGCACCGCGGAGGACGCGCTGACACGCTCGGGAATCGGGCCCTACCTGGCAGCCAACAGCACGCTGCAGCGCGGAGCACTCGCCAGCACGCTGGACAGCCTCAACAAGGCCGGATGGAGCGGAGTCGCCTTCGACAGCGACGACGCCGCGCCCGAGAAACGGCTCGACCACGCGCGCCGGGCCGCAGGACTAGGAGAGCTGGTACGGATGGGCGACCATGCCAAGGAACCAGCGGAAGCGCCCGGCGGTGCAGCCCGCGAAGGGTCGGAGAGCAACGACCGCAACCGCGCCAACAGGTACAAGCGGTAACCGCAGAGGAACGACCGCCCCGCACGGGCGGGGATGGACCCGGCGGACAAAACCGCAACGCGACATAGCTCATGATCGCGACGTTCGGACCAGCCAACACCGGCATGTCGGGCCCACCGACGATGGACATCGGCATGTAGAGCATCGGCGGCTTGGCCGCCGCGAGCACGTACACAAGCGCTTCGTTGACAACGACGATCGACTCCGCTCGCTCGAGGTCCCCGCAGTCGATACCGCGCCCGCGAAGCAAGCGCATGCCTATGGCCTCGAAATAGCCGCCGGCCATGGCGCTGAACCACACCGGAGAAGACGTCCTCGTCGCGGGTCTCTCGACGCTGCACCTGCAGCACGTTGCCAGAACAGAACCCGCCGCCGGCGAGCGGCATACAGGTCGTGGCCCGACACGGCCTCGACGGTCGGAGACGTAGACACCTGATCGAGAATCGCCCGATGGGCCGCGCCGGGATGGTCGCCTCCGGGCTGCCGCACTCACTGGACGCGCTGAGCGAGTTTCGAACGCCGGTGTCACCGGACGTCCGCAGCTTGGCCGTGGACATGGAATCGCCGGCACGTCCAAGCGATAATGATGAAGGCCCGCGCTTTGGGGAGTGAGGCGGATGACCTCCGATCTCGCGCATCACCATCGCCCCGCTATTAGGGGCCGCCCTGTGCTGGCGGCGGTTGCGACTGGGGACGCCAGACGTTCCGGATCGCCGAGGAACTCGGCCCCGGGTTCGCTACGCGCGCTGGTCACGCCCCCGAACCGGCGCAGGACGTGACCCCATGCTCGGCCAAGAGGATCTGCTCAGCCGCTTCGAGCGCGTCGCGAAGTCGCGCGGCGGCTGGTCGGCTCGGTGCCCGGCCCACGACGACCAGGACTCCTCGTTGTTCATTCGGCAGGATGCCGAGGTGAACTGGCACCTGGAGTGTCGCGCAGGTTGTACGACCGAGAAGATCGCGGATGTGCTCGGGATCACCCTGTCGGAGTTATCTTCGGAACAGCTTGTGCGGTACCCCTACGACGGCTTCTACGAGGTGGTTCGCATCGGTGAGAACGACTTCCGGGAACGTCGGCCTGACGGCGACGGCGGCTGGACCTTCGACATGATGGGCGTGGAACCTCGGCTCTACCGCCTGGAGTTGCTGAAGAAGGCCAGTCACGGGCACAGTCGGCCAGCCATCGTCGTCGAGCGTGAGGAGTACGCGAACCGGTTGTGGAACGCGGTCGGGGACCAGATGCCTGCGACGTGCAGTACCGGCGGGCTCGGCAACTGGGCGGGGACACACATCGAGCAGCTCAAGGCAGCCGGCGTGCGACAGGTGTCCGTGATTCCCGGTCGGGACATGGAGAGTCAGACGTATGCGCATGAGGTCGCGTACGCGTGCCACGCGGCCGGCCTGAGCGTGCGCATTGTCGACCTGCCGGACTCGGTGAACAACGTATCCGACTACATCGGTGCCGGCTACCGAGGCAATGACCTGGTGGTATTGATTGAGGCGGCCCCGTGGTTCACTGGTCCGCTCCCGACACGATTGAGCGAGGTGACACCGGAGCCTGTGTCTTGGCTGTGGCCGGGCTGGATACCGGTAGGAAGCGTTATCGTGCTGGAAGGGAATCCGGGGGTCGGCAAGACGCTGCTCGCGCTCGATCTGGCCGCGCGCGTTTCGGCGGGCCGGACGATGCCCGACGGCCGATCGGGACTGAGGGAGCCGGCCGGCGTCGTGCTGGTGACCGCCGACGACTTGAGCCGCACTGTGAGGCCGCGTCTGGACGTCATGGGAGCAGACGTGACACGGATCGAACATCTGCCTCGCGATGGCCATCGCCTGCCGACCGACGCGGATCTCGCATCCATACGTGTGAGCATTCGCGCTGCCGAGGCGAAGTTCGTCGTGGTCGCCCCGCTACTGCCCGTCCTGTCTTCGGCGGCCGCCTCGTACACGGATCAGGAACTTCGGAACGCCCTGGCGAAGCTGGCAAGACTGGCCGCTCGCACGCGGACGGCGATCCTGGTTACCCGCGACCTCGACAAAGGCGCGGCGGGTAATGCGAGAGATCGCGGCGCCGGCCTCGGGAACGTCAGCGGAGTGTGGACCAGGCTGATCGCCGGACCGGATCCCGACCGCGCGCAGCAGTCCGTTCTGCGGCGGATCGCATCGGATCCGGCCACGGAGGGTGTCGAGTTCCTGCAGTTCAGGATGGTCGTCACCGCCGCCGGCGTTCCCTCGATCGCCTGGAACGCGCCGCCTAATGCACCCGCGCCGTCACGCAGTTTGGCCCGGAGCCGGAGGCAGGGCCCGTCCGCCCTGGACGTGGCGAGCGACTTCTTGCGGAAGCTGCTGGCTGACAAAGCTGTGCCCGCGGGAGAGGTGGCGGAAGCGGCGACTGCGGCGGGTATCAAGATGCCGACCCTGAAGCGCGCCAAGGGCCGGCTCGAGGTCGAGTCCGAGAAACTCGGGCAGCCCGGCAGCGACGCACAGGCGTGGATATGGAGACTGCCCCGAAGGTGATCCACACCGCCGAAGCGGATCGTTCCTCCGCAGTCAGGATCATCTTCGGAGAGACCAGTGGAAAGGCGATGACTTGTCTGGAGCATGACTCCGAACGTGATCGTGGGCGTACCCTACGCTCGCCTGATCATCTTCGGCGCGTGCCGCGAATGTCGGTTCCCGCTTCCCCGTGGGTGCCTTCTTGCAGCATGGGCGCGCCAGGACATCGAAGAGGCGCTTGAGCAACACGGCGCAAGACCGGGACGGGGCCGCCTCGACGGCGGCGTCAGGGGCCGACCGGCGTCACCGGCCGGTCGTTGTTGTGCATGCCGACGATGACCGAAGCCCACGCGCCTGAGGGCGCCACGAACCAACCGCGGCTGCGCACGATGCAGGTACTCGTCGTGCTGGACCCGAAGGGGATCAGCAGCAAGACCCCCGGACGAGGGGTTCGCTGAGATCATGCGCGTCTCCGAGGAGGACTTCCCACCTGAGTCACCAGTCTGCGAGCGCTGATGCGCTGGGCCGAGGACCGCCCGTCGACGCTCGTCGTCATCCGGTCGATGCTCTCCTGGTCGTACCTGGAACGGAGATCCGGCACGAGCAGATGCCGAAGCTCGCCAACGTCATGGAGGATGACGGGCACCTGACGATCACACAGTGCTGGCTCGCCCCGAGCACGAGGGTGCCCGACACCACGGGGGATGGAGACGGGGAGGTGGACGGTGACCACCACAGGAGCGGCAATCGGCTGCATTGCGCTGAGGCGCCCGACACTATCGGAACGCTGGCCGGGCTCTACAGCACACAACTGGAGCCCGCCTCGCGCGGGGGTTCCTCGCCTCCTGCGTTTTCCATCTGGCGTACCGCAGCCTCGGCGATAGGGCAACCACGAACGCAAGCCGAGCCGCGACGACGCCAGCGCACCTGCGCCCGGCGTATCGACCCGAGCCAGGGGATAGACGGGAGCCGCGGCGCAAACAGCGCCGGCGCGCACCCGGCAGCTATGCGGCAGACCAACCGGAGAAGACAGATCGGGACGACAACGAATCGAAAACGAAAAACGACGCCCGCTACGGGTAGAAGCACTGATGACCAAGCTCAGAATGGGCGCGAAGGATGCCGCGGGCAGGCTACCGACGAACGTTCACGGATCCCGAGAACCGGCGATCCACTTCGGGAGGAAGTTGATCCATTTCGGCCGGGAACGATCCGCTTCGAGCGGAATCGGTGACCCACTTCAACGGGAATCGGCGACGCACGTGCTCCGAGTACGCACCTGCGCCGTGGGCGGGTCCTTGTCCGAGTTTCCCCGCAGCAGCGGGAATGGTGCGAGGTTTGCTGCCAGCGGCTCGGCTCCGCGGACGATACGCTCGGTGCGAGATCTTTTGATGTCTTCCAGTTGCCGACGCGCATCACGTCGTCGGTGGTCGACGTACTCTCCGAGTTCGTCCCATCGCCCTCGTTCGCAGGGGATGGAACCCGTGCGGGTTCGACGGGACATCGGCTCACTGCATGGGACACCCGTGCGGGTTGACGGGACGTGGGCTCGCCGCCATGGGACACGACCGGCGTCGGTCCCAGCCATCTCAGACGGTTGTGCTCCTTCTCGTCATCGGAGGACACGAAGCCGGTGAGCAACTCGACCGGGCCGAAGCCGATCGGCTTGGCGCCTCATCAGTGCCCGGTTCACCGCCGAGCGGCGCGCTGAGCGCGAACACCGGCGCCAAACGGTCGGCCGGGCCATCATCCCATCAGGACCTCGTGGGTCCCGAGACGCTCGGGCGCCGCAGACTCGTCGACGCGCGATCGTGGGCCGGCTCCTCTACGGGGCGCTGCACCAGAACGAACGCGAGTGCGGTCCCGTCCGACATCGACACCGTCGACGGCGGCGAGGCCGTTCATCGGTCGTCGCTCGGAGACGAACCCGAAAGGTGATCAGCCCGATGGCCTGCAGACTGGTCAACAGGTGCGCAACCCCCTTTCCGGCGATCCGCGTCATGGCTGCGCGCACCGCTGCTACCGGCACCGACCGCGATCGGAACGTGCGGCCTTCTTGCCGTCCTCCCCGGATGAGAGCCCGCCGGCCGTCGGCGGCGTTCTGCGGTGTCGGGGCCGCCGCCCTGGGGGGATGGGACACCTCGATGCCGACCGAAAGCCGCCCGTCTTCTTGACTTTGTTTGTTTGCTGCGCTCCGTGCTCCATCGGCCGCCCTTCTCCGGGGGCCCGACCCGTATAGACATCGCTCCGGATACGACACGGCGACGGGGGAAGCGGTGCCGACGACGAGCGGGCGGTTCTCGATCGCGAGACCCACGTCGCAGCGTCCCTGGAAACCTCGGACGGACCCGGGACCACATCGGTGCCCGGAGCGATAGTCCATGAGCGCCGGGGTGCATGGCTCGACACGGTGTCGGGCAGCCGCTACCGCAGTCTGCCGGATACCCGGATGTCCGCCCAGGTTGGCGGCGGGCGCGGGTGCGAGCCCGTGGCCGGAGCGGTCGCTGCGTACATGTTCGCCGGCCCGTCGCGGCGGTTGGGGCCGCCGGTACGGTACGTCGGCCTGGTCGACGACGACGACAACATCGACTAGTGCTGTGCCATGATTAAACGTTCGGGTGTGCGGTGCTGTGATTCGTCGATGATTGCGCGCTGTAACCCATGTCCGTGTCCGCAGATTGTGACGTGACGGACCACTAGGCGTGGAAGAACGCCGGCGGCCAAGCAGCTTAGGCAGCGCAGCGACCAGGAACAGAAAGCAGGACCAGTTGATCGAGATCGTGACATTCACGGGGGTGGACGAGCGAACCGAGTTCGAGCAACTGCGCTCGATCGCCCGGCAGTACCCGTTCTGCGAGTTCGGAGTACTGCTCGGAAGCCGGACCGGGAACGAGCCCCGGTACCCGCATCGCGGAATCGTACACGCCTGGTGCGAGTACGCGATCGAACACGGGATCGACGCCGCACTCCACCTGTGCGGGGTGCACGCACGACGTATCGCCGTATGCGAAGAGTGGCCCGAGACCGATGCGCTCGCAAAGCGGTTCACTCGCGTCCAGATCAACCTGAAGCCGTCGACCCGCAAGACGCACGGACCGGCCGCCGCCGCATTCGCGAAGCACCTGCAACGGCCGGTGATCCTGCAGCACGACGGCGCATGGAACAAGAGACGCCACGTCAACCACAACCACGTCGAGTACCTGCTGGACCGATCCGCAGGCCGCGGCCTGTTCACGCCGCAGAGCTGGCCGCAGCCGCCCGAGGACGACCACCGCGTCGGCTACGCCGGCGGCATCAGCCCGGAAACGATAAACGCGACGCTGGAGAGGTGCGCGCGGTTCGAGCGCGGCCGCATCTGGCTCGACATGGAATCGGGTATCCGCCGCGACGACTGGCTCGACATCGACAAGGTCGGAGCAGTGTGCGAGGCGGTACAGCGGAGTGGACTGCTATCGACGAAGAGCGTGCAGCAGAAACCGTGCGACCACGGCACGACAAGACCAACAACGGCAACGCCGACACGTTCGGCGTAGATCGGTCAGCCAACAAGCAGCCGGCGGCAGCAGAACGCGCAAGCGCAAAGCGGACGCCGTCAAGCCCGACGTCACCAGCAGCGCGCAAAGCGCCTGCAGCACACGGCAAGCACGCCAGGTCGATCAGCAGACCGAGGTAGAGCAGCAAGGCGGTCGGCGTCGAGCCGACGCGGCCGCGGGCAGCGCCACCAGGCATCGCAGAAGACGTGCGGCAGGAAGCCAACCACGAACACGCCGACCGCAGGCGTAGAGGCGCTGGAGCGAAGACGGAACGGCAGAGACCGCGAAGAAGGCAACGCCCGCGGCGGCAACGCCTCAGACGAAGTCCACCCGCCGGCGCTGGAACAAGAGCAGGAGCCACCAGCGAAACGAACGAAGCGGACCCGACACCAAGAGGTGTCCGCACGAGGCCGGCACGAACGTGGCAGCAGCCGACAGGACACGACGGCAGCGCACAACGTGCACCGGATCCCGAATCCGGCGAGCCTCGAAAGCGCTACATCAACCCAGGCGGAAACCGCAACGCGTTGCGGTTTCTGGCCGATCTCGCGCAACCGCAACGATCACGAATCGAAGTATTCAGAGACCGGAAACGAGCGATCGACGACGTCGGTGCTACGAGCGCGCAGGCCCGCGGCAACACGGTTCAGCTCGACGGCACGGGCCGCATCTTCCGGCGAGAGCATCGCGCGCCGGGCGGCTGCCCGGTACCGAGAAGGCGAAGCTCGCAGACGCGATCGAGATGGCGGTTCCAATCCGCGAGCAGAGCGTCACGCGCCGGAGCATCGGTGGTGTTCTCGACCCACAACAACGCCGCGGTCCAACCGACCAAGGCCGTGCTCGCGAGGAGCGAGAGAATCGTCCAACCGAACGACGTGCTCACGAGCACCAAGAGTGCAGAGCCGCAGATCAAGAAGGCGTGAAGGCGGCGGCGACGCTGGAACTCACGCTGAAGCTCGACGAGCTCGCCCGTGGCGAGAACAGCCTCACGATACAGATGCCGGACCGCGGCTCCGGGCACGCCGGACGCACCCGAGCCGCGGTCCGACTGCGACGAAGAGGACACGAGCAATAGCGTGCCGAAGGAGAGACACGAGGCCAGAAACCGCAACGCGTTGCGGTTTGTCAACTCTCGCACGCGAACGAGCCGATCACGAGTCGAAGTAATCCGAAGGCGGAAACGACCGATCGACAACGTCGATGCTACGCGCGCGCAGGCCGGCGGCCACACGATTCAGCTCCACCCCGAGAGCCGCATGGTCCGGCGGGAGCGTGTCGCCGGCCGGCTGGCCGACAGCGAGGACGCGCAACGCGGAGACGCGATCGAGATAACGGTTCCAGTCCGCAAGCAGATCAGCAAGAGCAGGAGCATCGCAGCCCTTCGCCGTCCGAAGGAGAGCGACGAGGGAGACGACCGAGGCGCCGCTCGCCAGAAGCGAGAGGATCGTCGAGCCCAACAACGTGCCGACGAGCACGAACAAGGCCGAGCCACAGACCAGAGAGTCGTACAAGAACCAGCGACCCTGAAACGTGCGCTGGATCTGGGCAAGCTCGCCCGAGGCGACAACGGCCTCGCGATACAGATGCCGAAGCGCGGCTGCGGGCACGCCACAGGCACCCGAGCCGCGACCCGACGGCGACGAAGAGGACACGAGGATCAGGTTACCAAAAGGACAACGCAGAGCGGGAAACCGCAACGCGTTGCGATTTCACCTGTCGGGTACAGCGGGCGGAAGGTCGAAGAAACCGTCGCGCGGGAATGAGTTGGAGAGGAACGCCGCGCTGCGAAGACGCAAGCCGTCCGCCTGCACGTTGAGGTCGATCGCATCGACGGCGGCCGACTCGGAGAGCGGACCGCTCGGGGGCGACAGAAACGAGAGCTTGCGCGCCTGGCGCAGATGCGTGTTCCAGTCGGTGAGCAGCTGGGTGAGCAACGAGGCGTCGAGCACCAGCTCGGTCCACAGGTACGCGATGAAGGTGCCCAACGCGCCGGCCAGCGCGACCAACGAGACGCCGGGAAAACCACCAAACGCGGTCGGGACCGCAACAACCCCGAAAACGGTAAACGAGACCGCGAACAAGGCCTTGCGCGTGCGCAGCCGTCGCTGCAGATCCATCAGGTTGCGGGCGACCGAGACCGCCTCAGTAGCCAACTCGTGGACGGCCTCGGCAGGTACCGACACAGACACACGCTCAGCGCCGGACTCGGCTGCAGAAGAAGGCATGGACGCACAGAGTACCGAGAGCGAAAGAGCGAGGAGCCCGAGAAGTCACGGATTGCGGCGCATCCACGCGGCGTAGGACCTATCGCAGCGCTTGCAGCTCCACCCAGACCGGGGATAGAACAGCACGGTCAGCGGCACGCCGCAAGAAGGAAGGCCGACCCACAGCCACGGCGTCGAGCCGACGAACGGGGCAGCGACGTCACGCACGGCATGGGTTTCGAGCAGGCGAGCAGGCATCAGAGAATCCCCGAGGAAGGTCCGCTACAACGGCCAGGTCAACAAGCACCAGGCCGATGCTAGCACCAAGCGGAAAGCAGTGCGATCGTCAACGGGAGAGACCGCCGCGATCAGGCTCGCGGCGAGAACGATCGGAAGTACCAGCCGGCTCGGGAGCACGCTCGGGGCCACCTCGCGGGTACTCCGGATCGGAGTCACGCCGAACGATGGGATCGACGGCGTCCGGATCCATCTCGAATTGCCCAGGTCCGGGACCGACCGTGGGACGAACCGGTACCGAGCGTGGACGCTCAGGACGACCGGAAGGCGGAACACGGCCAGCGTCGGGCAGCGGACGCTCGCGAAACCTGTCCATCACGCGGCGGTCGGCTTGGCGAGCACCATCGAAAGATGTCACCCGGCGCCGGAGGAGTAGGCGGCTCGGGCTGATGTAGCAGCTCCGGCCCTGCATCGCGTTCGAGAAGGTGCTCACGGCCAGGCCAGGGCGGATAAACGATCTGCTCGATCTCGTGCGCGCACTCGAGGACTTCGCTCAAGCGATGAGGATTGCGCTGCAGCTCCCGCCCGGCCTCGCGCAGCAGCTCCGGCTCGGGCGGATTCCAGCCGGCGCACGCACCGTTGGTGCCACGCGCGGTGACGATGCTCGCCGTCAAGGCATCGATCGCACGGCCCGACTCGTGCAACGGAGAGCCGTACTCCATGACCATCGTGCCGCGCACGGCGGCGTACAGCTCGTCGGTGCGCTCGAGCGCAACCGAGTCGTGACGAAGCGACAGAGCCACATCGACACCGCCGCGCGCCGACTCGACGACGAGGCACTTGCGGGTATCGTTTCGATCATGCGCGTCGCACTGGGCCCGGTCCATACCCGCCGGTGCGGGCCGCCGCCTGCGCGGCGTGCGATGCCGACGAGATGTGGGCGGCCGTCGAGTATCTGGCGCAGATGCGCGTGCGCCGACTACGGGTCGAAGCGCCGCACGAACTCCGCGCGGTGCTCTATCGGTTTCACGTAACCGCTGTGCAGCCTTGATTTTGGTCGTCGGCGCGTCGTGCCACCGGGGCGGACGACGGTCAGATCGTCGCTGGCTCGGGTGTCGCCCCGACGCTACGGTTCGCCCGAGCAGCCGCAGGCCGTCGCGGCTGGTGCGCAGCGAGGTGGCGCTCCTTGCCGGTTCGCTTCCCGACCTCGACGTTCAGACTCGGTCGGAAGGACGCGAACGTGAAGCTGACGCTCGTGGTCACCGACATCCTCGACGTCAGCGGCCGGGGGATCTTCGCGGCGGCGACGGCGGGAGAGAACCTGACGCTGGATGCCGGTCGCGGCGTGGCGGTGACGGAACGTCCTGCGGGATGGGTGTTCGGCGGGAGTCGGTCGTCGCGCCAGTTGTGTGCGGCCGACCCGATGATCGTTCGGTGGGAATCGGCCGCATCCGCGTGGTCGGCCGCGCAAGTCGGCGGGTGCGCCGGGCTGCGGCGGAAAGACCGGCGGGGAGCGCCGGTCTTCTGCCCGGGGGGAGGCAGGCGCCCGCAGGGTTCCAACAGCAGACCGGGTGCGCCCGGCCGCAACCGGATCACCTCCACGCGTGCGTTGCTGCGGCGTCTGTGCCGGGATGCGGAATATGCGGAAGATGCCGGTCGCTGCCGATCACCGTTGCGCTGGCACCGTGGTGTGGCGCAACGCCTCCGGCAGCGATGTGCGGTGGCGGCCGGAGGCTGAGCACCAGGCGTTGGCGGGAGCGGGCGGCGAGGCGCGCGCTTTCCACGGACCCGCCCGCCTCGGCGGCGGCCGGTTCTCTGGAAGGCGCGGCGCGGCGTTTGTGCGCGCGTGTTCAAGCGCCAGGCGAAGACAGAACGAAACGCGTTGGCCACCGTCGTTTACACTCCCGCCTCCACGTTGGAAGCGGACGACGCGCCGGCGCAACCGCCGGCGTCTGATCGACAAGGAGGTACGGGATGGCGGAGACGGGCGGTGAGACGCAGCAGGTGCAAGCGGCAGACGCGCAACGGGTGGCGGACGGCGAGGGGCCGGTGTGGGTTCCCGACGATCAAGCGGCGCTGGTGCGAATCGAGAGTCTGCCCGAGGGCGGCTTGCCGGCGGTGCTGGCGAACGTCCACGCCATGATCGTGGCGCTTCCGAACACGGTCCATGCGCTGGCGCTACGTGACGGCTGCGAGGCGCTGCGCAACGCGGCGCAGATGATGAAGCGGCACGACATCGCGGTGGCGGCGGGCCGGGCCGTGTGCGAGGTCGACCAGGTGATCGTTCGGTGGAATCGGCCGCAATCGCCTGGTCGGCCGCGCAAGTCGGCCGGCGCGGCGGAAAACCCGGCGGGGGGCGCCGGTTTTTCTGACGGGGGGAAGCAGGCGCCGGCGGAGGTGCTGTCCGACCGCTCGTTGCGGCGCTTGCGGGCGGGGCATCCCGAGCCTGACGACGACACCCCGATGCGTGCGCGTCTGGACCGGATTCAGGCGCGGGGGGAAGCGCCGTCGGCGGCCAAACTGGCCCGCGAGGTCGAGTCGGAACGGGTCGGGTCGGGTGCCTCGGCGGGTGCGGCGGAAAACCCGGCGGGAGGCGCCGGTTTTTCTGACGGCGCGCCGGCGCGTCCGATGCCGGCGCTGCACTGCGCGGAACCTGGCGACCTGACGGAGACGGTTTCCAGCGGTTCGATTGACGTGGTCGCGTTTCATGCGCCGCGGGGATGCGATAAGCAGCACGCCCTGTTCGAGTGCGCTGAAAGCGCCCTGCGGCCAGGCGGCCTGGTCCTCGCGCGGTGCGCACCGGCGCACCTGTCCGCCGTGCTGGACCGCGCGCTTGAGAACTACGACAACGGCACCCCCTCGGCGCTCGAATACCTGGACACGCTGTCGGTGGTGCGGGGCCGGCGCTGGTATCCGGTACTGGTTCTTGTTCGCACCGGGGAGGCGGCGAAGAAGGCAGGGCGTAGCGCATTCGTCGCGGCTTCGGACACCGACGGCTGGCGCGCGGTGCTGGCCGATTGGATGCAGCCGGCCGGCGGGATGGTGTGCGACCCGTGGTGCGCCGACCCGGCGGTGGTCGTGGCGGCCGATGCGGCGGGGTTGCGTGTGATCCTCAGTGGACGGGTCAAAACCGGCCATTTATGGACACCTCAAAACCGGCCATTTCCGGCGGCCCGAGACTGGAGTTGAGATCTACTTCACGGCGTCCTCTGTTGGCAAGGTGTTTGGGCGGCGCGCTAGCAGCTAGCTGCTAGCCGTCACGCCCGAAGCCCCTGGGCAGCTCGACAGCCTCTAGTACCGACAGATCCAGATCGCAGACCTGCTCGAGCAACTCCGCGGTCGCGGATCCGGCAAGGCGTCCCGCCACTCCCGGTACCTGTTCCTGCAACTCCAGGAGCGTCTGCACGGCGTCGTTCCACTGCTGTGGCCGCGATCTGCGGTCCGCTGGCCGACGGTACCGGATCCGGGATTCGCCAGCCTTCCGCCGCTCCCGGTAACGTGCCTGCCGCTCGGCGTTGGTCAACGCCACACGACCATGCTGCACCGTTACGTAACGGACCCCCGGGGGAAGCGGTCGGCCGCGCGATCGAGGCGCAAGCGTGGCGACACCCACCGCTCGGTTGTCATCGGCATCGGTGTACGCGTGCGGGTTGGTCCGCGACAGCGTGCGCGAGGTAATGCTGCGAGCGTAGAGAGGGCCTTGTGTGGTCCGGTCTCCTGGGTGGGTTCTGCGCCGGACGTCGGTGTTGGTCATGCCCGGCCGGGGTACCCTCGCGAGACGGAACGGCCGGGCTGGGCCGGACGGTGTGGTTGACGACGACGCAGTGGAAAGGGCGTTGCGTCGAGCGACAACCCGAGTGCCGCGGAAGGCTCGTCTGGCGCACGCGGCGAGTGTGGGGACGGACGGTGTCGGTTGTTGCGCCAGGCGCGCCTGGAGGCGGCGCTCTCGCGCGCGCGGACCACGTCCGGATGGGGCGTTGACGCTCGGCCGCGCGCGAATCCTTCGCTCCGCTCCGCAACGCCGGGGTAGGACGCCAGCGGAACGCCGGCTACCGGAGAGCGGGGGGAAGTGCCCACGGGGTTCGGACTGCGGCCCGGTGCGAAAGCGCCGGATGCGCCACCGACTCCCCACCGGTTACGCGCCTCCCGTCGACTCTACCAAGGTGGTCCGCACCCGGGTGCGCCAGCTGCGCGGCCCGCACTTGAGCACGTGCGCGTGATGCAGGAGCCGGTCGAGCAGCGCGGTGACCGCGGCGGTGTCGCCGAGCAGCTTCCCCCACTCGTCGACCGGCCGGTTGGAGGTGAGCATCGTCGAGGCCCGCTCGTAGCGGCGCATGATCAGCTCGAGCAGGTTCTCGGCGGCGGTGTGGGGCAGCTTGCGCATGCCGAGGTCGTCGATGATGAGCAGGTGCGCGCGGGTCAACTCGGCGAGGTAGTCCTTGCGGGTCTCGGCGAGCGTCGCCTCGGCGAGTTCTTCGAGGAAGGTGTGCGTTTCGCGGTAGAGGACGCGGTAGCCCTGCTGGATTGCGGCGCGCCCGATGGCCTGGGCGAGGTGACTCTTGCCCGTACCGGGCTGGCCGATGAGCAGGACGTCTTCCCGCTGGGTGATGAAGCGTGCGGTGGCGAGCTCGAAGACGAGCGCGCGGTTGATCTTCTTGTTGAAGTCGAAGTCGAAGCCGTCGAGCGAGCGGTCGGGGTCCCGGAATCGGGCCTGTTTGTGCCGGCGGGCGAGCAGGCGGTCCTCGCGGCGCTGGAGCTCGTCGGAGACGAGCGCGGCGAGCAGGTCGATGGGGGCCATCTGCTCGGTCTGGGCCTGGAGCAGGCGGGTGTCGAGGACGTCTGCCATGCCGGAGAGGCGCAGCTTGCGCAGCGCCTGGTCGAGTTCGACGAGATTCATGAGGTGTCTCCTGTTCTGCGGTCGATCAGATCGCGGTAGACGGTCAGTTCGCGGATGAGCGGGTCGACCTGGCGCAGCGACAGCGGCGCGACGGGGTGACGGTCCAGGTAGCGTTTCAGGAAGCGGTAGGTGGGCGCGCCGAGTTCGAGCGCGCCGGTGGCGGCGTCTTCGACGACGGCGGCCCCGTGCTTCTTGACGAGGGAGAGGACGCCGAGGATGCGTCGGACGCCGACGGCGCCCTCATGGCGGTGGATGTGGTTGCAGACGGTGGAGATGGCGGGACCGGCCCGCTTGGCGGCGGCGAGCAGGGCGAGGGTCTTCGGCGGTGTGCGGGTGGGCCGGTCGTCGTCGGCGATGCGATGCCAGCCCCGTGATGTGCGGAGGTGCTCACGCAGCAGCTGGCCGGTGCCCGGGTCGAGGAGGCGGACGTGGATGTCGTCCCACTGCACGTTGACGCGGCGGCCGATCCAGCCGGGCGGCGCCGAGTAGTAGGCCGCGGCGACCTCGACGCAACCGTCGAGATGCACGGTGCGGCGGCCGTATTGGTAGTAGCGGAACGGCTCGAGGGGCAACGGGCCGAGCGCGGGGCGTTCTTCCTCGAACATGGCGGCGACCCGGCGCTTGGTCGTGCCGTGAATGCGCGTATCGGCCCAGCGCTGCTCCCAGCGGTCCAGATACGCCTGACCGTCGTCGAGGCGCTCGAAGCGGAGTCCGCGTAGCGGCGTCTTCTGGGCGTGGCCGACGGCGGCTTCGACCTTGCCCTTGCGATCGGGGTCGCGGACGCGACACGGCAGGGCGACGACCCCGTAGTGGGCCAGCACGTCGCGGTAGAGCGGATTGAGCGCCGGGTCGTAGATGTCCGGGGTGAGGACGCCCTCCTTGAGGTTGTCGAGCACGACGACGCGCACGGTGCCTCCCAGCCGTCGGAACGCCCGCTCGTGCAGTTGGGCCCAGACCTGCGCGCTCGACCGCTGGACCAGCAGCCGCACGGCCTTGCGCGAGTAGCCCAGGGTCAGGACGAAGAGCCGTGTTCGCCGGTACTTGCCGGAGTCCGGGTCACGGACCATCGGTCCCTCGCCGTAGTCGACTTGTGCTTCTTCGCCCCGGTCCGTGGTGATCACTGCCCGGGCCTCGACGGCGGGCTGCTGCCGGACGGTCGAGACGAAACGCCGCACGCTTGCATAGCCCGCGGGGAAGCCGTGGTCGTCGACCAGGTCCTGCCAGATGGCCATGGCGTTGCGCCCGCGGCCGAGCGCGTCGACGATCAGCTCGCGGTAGGGCGCGCACGCGCTCGCCTGCGGCGCCCGACCGGGCCGTTGCTCGGGGACGGGTGCGGCGGCGGCGGCGCCCTTGCCGGCCGTCGTGGCCAGCGAAGAGTCGGTGGACACCTCCGGAGAAATGGCCGGTTTTGCCGGGCGAGCCGGAGGCCGTCCACGGCCCCGCACCTTCAGGCCGGCCGCCTTCAGGTAACCGCTGGCGGTCTCGCGCCGGACCCCGGTGGCCTCTTCGATCTGCCGAAGCGACCAGCCGAGCCGCCCCAGCGCGAGGACCTGTTGTCGTTTCTCTTCCTTCAAGACGTTGCTCATGCCGGGCAGGAACGTCGTGGTTCCAGACCGGTGTCAACGTCTCGGGCCGCTATCGGAAATGGCCGGTTTTCAGCCGTCCACTAATGGCCGGATTTGGGTGTTCACCGAGGCGTGTGATCGGGGGGCATCCCGATCAGGCTCGTGTCGAGGCGGTGCGCGCGGCGGTGGAGCGTGCGCGCTCAGCGCCGGGGGGATAGCAAGCTGGGATGGGCAGCCGGGTCAGCCGGCGCCGGCTCGTGTCACCGGGAGCGCGCCGGCAGGAACAGAGGACACGCGGCAGGGCGCCGTGCGGTCGCCCGGCCCCGCATCGTCCGGGTCGTTCTCGCGCTCGGCCGCCTTGCCCGGGTCGCTCCGCTCGACACTCGCCGCCGTTACGGTGTTCTTCGGATGCTCGACCATGGCCACTCTGCTCGACGGCGGTGTGACGGCGGTGGCGTTGCAGGTCATGCCGACCACGCCTGTGCCGTTGGCGAGCGTGTCGCTCGATGACCGCGACGCGGTCGTCGACGAGGCCGGCGGGGAAGAGCTTCGGTGCGGGGCGATTCGTCCTGGAGATCGTCCCCTGCGGCTGGGTCCGACGGCTTCGCCAGGGTCGCACGCCGGCGCCTCGTCGTGCCGCCGGCGTGCCGCGGTCCGGAGGAAAGGTCGGTCATCGGGGCCGCGACCGGAAGCTCCATCGGCATGGGATCCCTCCGTGGCCGCCTGCTCGCGAGCGACGAAGCCGCAGGCCGACTGATCGATATCAACAGCCTCCGCACTTTCTTCACCCCGCTGATCGACTGCGTGCTTGACCGGGACGACGGCGTGCTGGCGAAGATCCTGCCGATGACCGCCTGCACCGCTGCCTCGGGAACGCAGGAACGACAGTTCCTCGCATCGCGGTTCTGGATCAAGTACGTCGTGATGTGTCACGACCCGAAAGAACATTAACCTCTCGCAGGAAACCAAGATTAACGACGGAATGGCCCACCGAACAGGTCGAGGCCGGCGACTGGTCGCCCGTACAGTGGTACTCCGGCCGACTGGCCACGGCGTCCACCCATCTGCGGAAGAGCGCTCGGCTTGCAACGGCGGGATCGCTGTACCAATTCGGCTTGCTAGGCCGCAACGTGTCGCACTGCTTCGAGCCGATGGAGGGCAAGCTCGAACGCACGGTCGGCTCGGGATTCTCACGGCCGACTGCAGTACGCAGCAGACGACCCCGTCCGCGCCAGCATCGACGACGCGACATCCGAGCTATTCGGCCTCACGTCGGAAACGGTTGCCCAGTGGCGTCGCTGGCTGAGTCAAGAGCCGTTCATGCACAACGTCTCCCCGGTAGACGATTGATCCCCTGATCGACGCAGATCCAAGAGGGGTTCCACAGGTCCCACAGGTTGGTCCCTCGCGGCCGTCTAATCGGTCGTTGCGGTGCGCCGTGCGAAGGCGCCATTCCTCAGCGGGTGCGAATCCCGCCCGGCAACTGTCGTGTGTGGACGCCTCCTAAATTGCAAGCCTTTTCTGAGTCTCCTCTGTATCTGCGCACCCGGCGCTCTCGAGTTCGCTGGATCGGTTCTCCGCGACAGCGGAGCGGCTCCCGGAGTCTTCCTCTTGTTCCTGTTGAACGAGGGCCAGCCTTCTGGCTGGCCCGCAAGGGCTTCCCGCACGGTCGGCCGCGGCAGTCACCCGCAAGGGCCGGAGCGGAGCGAAGGACCCGCGAAGCGGGTTGACAGCCGCTGGTGACCGTGCGCGAGGTAGACGCGCTCTGAGCGCAGCGAGGGCCTCCGCCTGTTTCAGGAGAGAGCTCATTTCTTGAGATGGTTCGGTGCATGCGGTCAGGTGCTGTCGTGTGTCCGGCCTCATTGATTGCGGCATAGCAACCGCCGCGGGCCTGTATGGAGATACGCGGGTCGGGTCCAAAATCGCTCCAGTGTGCTCGAAGGCACCTGACAGTTGTCTGGTTTTCCCGACCCCGTCTCGTTGACCGTTTGCCCTTACCATCCTCCGACCTGCTCGCATTCCCGACAGTGACGAACCGGCTTCGTCTACTCAGACGGTGACGGCCGGCGCGCGGTAGTATTCGTTCTTCGTCATCAGCGCCCAGGCGATGCGCGCCGTGCGGTTGGCCAGCGCCACCGCGACCAGCATGCGTGGTTTGCGCGCCAGCATCCGGGCCAGCCAGGGGTCCTTCGTGCCGCGTCGCACCGCCCAGCCGATCGTCGCCATCGCGCCGACGACCAGCAGCCGCCGCAGATCGCGCTGGCCCATCTTGGATATCTTGCCGAGCTTCGGCTTCCCGCCGGTCGAGTGCTGCCGGGGAACCAAGCCCAGCCAGGCCGAGAAGTCCCGGCCGCGCCGGAAGCTCTCCATCGGCGGCGCGAAGGCCTGAATCGCCATCGCGGTTAGCGGTCCGATTCCCGGGATGCTCATCAGCCGTACCGCCTGTTCGTCTTCGCGGGCGCGCTCACGAAGCTCGTGCTCCAGCCCCGCGGTCTTCTCGTCGAGATCGGCGACCTGATCGAGCAACAGCGCCCCCAGCTCGCGGACCAGGTCCGGCAGCCCCGAGTCGGCGTCTTCGATTGCCTCCGCCAGCCGCCCGACATAAGCCGGTCCCCGCGGAGCGACAACGCCGTACTCCGCCAAGTGCCCCCGCAGCGCGTTGATCGTCTGCGTGCGCTGCCGAACCAGCAGCTCGCGCGTGCGGAACCGCATGCCCCGAGCCTGCTGCTCCTGCGTCTTCACCGCCACGAAGCGCATCGTCGGGCGCGACGCCGCTTCGCAGATCGCCTCCGCGTCGGCCGCGTCGTTCTTCTGCCGCTTCACGAACGGCTTCACGTAGATCGGTGGGACGAGCTTCACCGCATGACCGAGCTTTCCGATCTCGCGGCCCCAGTGGTGTGAACTCGCGCAAGCCTCCATCGCCACGACACAGCGCGGCTGCGACCCCACGAAATCCAGCACCTTGTTCCGGCTCAGCTTCCTGCGGAACGCAACCGACCCGTCTGCCCGTGCGCCATGGAGCTGAAAACTGCGCTTCGCCAAGTCGATCCCGATGATGGTAGCGTGTTCCACTGGATGCCTCCTCCTTCAGGTGCGTTGTGTCACGGCACATCCACCTTGGCACATTGCGATGCCGTCCGGGGGAGGCGTCCACCCCATCGCTCCAGCCGGTAGCAGTCGGGGCGGACGATGGAGGTAACGACATCGGCTGAAGCACCTCGACGACAAAGGCCGCCTCGGGTGGCTCAGCGACGACACGGGCTGTAAGGACATGAACGCTGCGCAGGCCTCGAAAACGATGCTGCGGAAGCCGACCCGCCCGTAACACGGGGAAGGCTGCCAGCGGTCGGGAAGCGAGCGACGCGAGCACCGACCGGTTCCGCCGGGGTAATGGCGACGGCACGTGTGGAAGGGGGGAGTGGGCGCAACACGGGAAGCCCTGCCGGTGGCGTGGCACGCGCCAACGGACAGCCCGCGAGGGTCAGGTCGGGCCGGTCAGGGTGGCGGAGAGGTCCGTAGGTACCGACGAAGCCGGGCAATGCCGGCGGAGGGAAGGGACCTCAGGTGGAAGCGATGGCGAAAGGGAGCAGGCTCACGGGAGTGGCCGACGGCCTAGTACCCCGGAGATGAGCAAGAATGCCGGCCGTCATCACATGCACAAGCGAAGGGGACGACCTGACCGGTCGCTGTCGCCAGGGCGTCAACAGGCCTGACGACGCACCGGCTGGCCAGCGCAAGGGTGCGAGCGCGGTGCCACCGCTCGCGAGACCCGATCAGCTAAGGGCGTCCCAGAGTACGCAGAAGCCGAAGACGTCGAGTCGCGATCAGAAACGCGTAGAGCACCAAGCCTTCAGTCGGAGACCACAGTCCGGAGCAGCGAAGCCGAAACAGCGCCACGAAAACGCGTGTACGGACCGTCAGTAGGCCTCGACGAGAAACGACGACGGGGCAAGGACGCCGTAGAGCTTGAGAGCCGTACAGAGGCGTACAGCCGTTCGTGGCGTAAAGCCGAAGACCCAACCCGGAGACGTCGAGCAACACGACCACAGAACCGAGCTGAACCTCGGGCGCCAACACGCCACACGATGCAGCGCACAACGCACCAGCCGCCAGCAGCCGGGAGGAGACGGGCGCATTCCCGATTTCCCGGAACAGTGTGTAGGCAAAGATGGACTGTGAGGCTGGGGGAGGTTGAGCCGGTCTTCGGACAGACGGGGAGGGTGGTACTGGACATTACGGCTCGGACTGCCCATGATGGTGCGTTGAAATGGACAAGAGCGCCATCGACACCCCGAGCCGCGAGATCGATCTTCGCAACATTCCCGTCCACCTGCGCACTGCCCTCCGGCGGGCGCTGGAGTTTGAGGCGCGTGCTCCAGCGCCCAGGTCGGCAGAGGAAGCGGAGCAGTGCGAAGAGCAGCTGCGGGCCATCGCGGACGAGTTCTTCGGCGCCCTCCTCACCCCCGTGCTGCAACGCGCGGTGCGCTCCGCCGCGGTTGGCGACGCGGCGAGCGCCCTCGTGCGCCACCTGCCCCGGCGGATGCGGAGCGACGGCCTGGAGACCGTCAACGTTCGCACCTCCCGGGGCACGACGGTGCCGGTCACGACGCCGTACTACCGCGAGAAACACGCCCGTCGGGCGAAGCGGAGGCCGGGACTCTACCCCGCCTTGGTGGTGCTGGGCATCTACGACCGGTGCACGCCGAAGCTGGCCTCCGATGCAAGCCGCGCGGTCGCCATGCTCAGCTCGCTGGCCGAAGCGCAGGCGCAGCTCCGCTCCGACGGCATCGCCCTGGATATCAAGACCCTCCGCTCGACCGCCTATCGCTACGCTGCGCGGGCCCGAGCGGCCCAGCAGAGCGCGGCGTGCGGCCTGCTGGACCGCGGACCGGGAAGCGGGTGGTCGTCTCCCTCGACGGGGGCCGCGTCCGCGTGAGGCGCAAGAAGCGTGGCCCCAAGACGAAGAAGGGGCGCAACCGATTCCATACCGACTGGAAGGAACCGAAGCTCCTCATCCTGTACGTCGTCGGCGACGACGGGCGACCGTCTCAGACGTGGGCCCCGATCATCGACGGCACGCTCCGGGGACCGGAGGCGGTCTTCGCCCTGCTGTTGTCGTACGCGCGGCAGATCGGCCTCAACGCCGCTGACAAGGTGCTCTTCATCGCCGACGGCGCGCCCTGGATCTGGCGACGCATCCAGCGCCTCATCGCCGCGCTCGGGCTCTCGCCGACACAGGTGCTGGGGCTGATCGACTTCTATCATGCCGCGAAGCAACTCTCGGACGCGGTCAAGCTGCGCCGCTGGAGCGCGACGCAACGCACCCGCTGGCTCAACCGCACGCGGGGGCTGCTCAAGCGAGCACGGGTGGACGAGGTGATCACGGCCCTGCGGGAGCTGTGCCGCGGGCGCACGGCCGGCAAGATCCGCACGCACCTCAACTACTTCCTGAAGAACCGTCATCGTTTCGCCTACACCACAATGGTCGGGCTCGGGCTTCCGCGGGGCAGCGGCGCCGTCGAAAGCGCCATCCGTCGCGTCATCAATCTCCGCATCAAGGGCGCATCCATCTATTGGCTACCGGAGAGCGTCGACGCGATTCTTCTCCTGCGGTCTTTCTATAAGTCCGGCAGATGGAACTGTTTGCAGCGGATGGCCATGACGCCGGTGGGTGTGAGCGCGTGACCGGGAAATCGGGAATGCGCCCGGAGGAGACCCCGGCAGGCCTGCAACCGAGACGCGACGAGGCGACAGCGCCAAGTACCGAATCGGCCCACCGAGGCACAACACGACGACGCCGGAGACGACTAAGCGAGACCAGTCGAAACGCCGGATGACGACGCGGCCACGCAACAAGTCGCAGGCGAAAGTCGTACGACAGAAGACACCACCAGGTACGTCCGCGACAGCCGAAACCAAGCCAGGCCACGAGAACGCGGAACCGCAGGTCAACGCCCAGCGAGAACGCAAACCTGGAGCCAACGAGGTCGGCGTAAAAAGGACTCCGGAAACCGCGAATCAAGACAACGATAGGGTGAATCGGATCACGACGGAAAACACCACGCCGTGAAGCAGAGCACCACGAAACCGACGCAACGAAGAGAGCTCGACGAGGGGTCAAGACGGATCGATCGAGACGCACGAGCGACGGACTCGAAGACGACGTAGAGCAGCCGACGCCAACCAAGATCGACGACGAGAACGAGGGCTCCGACCAGGCACACAGGGGTGTCGGCAAGTGGGGACATTCCACGACGTACAGCAGAGGGCGGCACGTGAACTCGTACAACGGAAAAACCTCGTCGTAGGCGTAGAGCAGACCGACCCCGGAGCCGAGCTCCGCAACCAAACGCAGAGGCGGCACCGCCGCACGACGAGCCACAGATAATCGAGCCGAAGGCCGTGACGCAGACAGCACGGGAGCACGAGCACGGCACCAGCAAAAAAGGGGAACGGCAACCGCTGGCTGAACGCGACATCGAGGGAACATGCGACCGCACGGAATCCCGCAAGACGATCGCAAAAGAGAAGCCAACGCGCAGGGTCCCCGCCGGGACCCAGGTCGGACCAACCGTAGACCGCGAGGGTCTCACGAATGGCGGAGCAACGCTCCAGCGCCGCTGCCGCAGGACACGCAAGAGACCACGCTAGAGCCGCGCTGCCGACGAACAACCAATCACCGGTCAGGGGCCGCGGAACGCGCGCAACAAGACGCTCGACCGCGAGCGGTTAACAACAGACAGAAAGGCCCGACGACGAACGACGGCGAAGCAGCAACACCGCAGACGCGAGGATCACGAGCCGCGCGCAACAAGGGCAAGATGCAGGAGCCGTCAGTACCAACCCGCCGAACGTCGAACCGTAGAAGACCTCGAAGCCGACGACGCGAAAGCGCAACATCGCACGGTACGTGAGAGCCACGCGCACGTGATCTGCAATCGCAGTCCGCGCGGACAACGAACACTAGGAACCAGGGTCAAGAGCAGAGAAAGGACCGTGGGGAAGAGGACCGCCGGGTCCCAACAACACGACGGTAGCAGCAGGCTCAATCCGAGGTCGTACAGCACGACGGCCACCAGGTCGAAGACGACACGATCACGCAGGAAGGCAGCAAGGCGTAGAGCAGGCCAACCACCACCAGAAGTCGAAGACGCCGGAGTCGACCACACAGGAAAAAGCGAAACGCGTTTCGGGTCGCGCAGCGTGATCAGTCCTCATCGTACGGAACGTCAACACGGCGCGCCGTCGGATCGGAAGGCGACGGAACCTCGACCCAGCGGTCGTCACGCGCACCATCGGAGCGGGGACCCCGCCGGGGTCCCACAGCACCAGGCTTGGTGACGACACCAGAAGGTCGAAGACCCTGCGTACGAAGAGCACGGATGTGGGCCGCCGCAGCCGGGATGCCAACCGCGAGCGCCTCGCGCAAGAACCACGCACGCGTCATCGAGAACTCACCGCTGAGGCGATCGACATCGCGGAGCTGCCGTCGCGACAACCGCAGCTTGACGATGCGATCAAGAGGCTGCAGATCAGGATCGACAATCGACATGGTGTTCACCACACAACGTCGTCAAGCAGGAGCGCCAGCAAGACGCCGACAACCGAAAGTGGGCGCGTCGAGCACGACGTCGATCAGTCGGGAGGCTCGAGCGGATCAACATCGGAGGCCGGCTCGGCCGTGCCATCGAGAGGCATCGCACTGATGACCTCGTCGACCACATCATCAAGCTCCGGAGGCGACACACGCAGGACCTTGGCCTGAGCCGTCAGCACCAGCCGCAGCTCGGACTCCGACCGCGGGCCGCCGGCGCGGCGCAGCGCGAGGGCGTACTCCTTGAGCTGATCAGCCGCATCCACACCACCCGCATGAGGCGGCAACGGCGTGGAGTGCGAAAGCGTGTCCGCTTCGTTCAAGGCCAACTTCTCGCGCTGGAGACGACGCAGCTCCGGAACGATCTCGCGCAACCCACGAGCGATCGCAAGACGGAGGACTTCGGACCTGCTGCAGGAATACTTGGTGGCGAGCAATCGAGATCGGGAAGACTGCTCAGAGGTGAGGAAGACGGGGATACGGACCAGACGGGCAGCAGTTGTCATAGATTGGCCCCGAAGATGGAATGTCCCACGAAATCGTTCAAACAACCAGCAGAAAGCGATGTCCCATACCCTCGAGGGACAGTGAAAATATAGGGCCACTGTGGTCCTTGTGGTCCGGATTTGGCCGAAAAGGCTCCAGGGCCAGGGAGGCGCACGATTGCCGGGCCCGCTAACAGTGCGCTAAAGTGCAGGACGGGGACAAAAGGCAATGTGGTCATTGTGGCACGTGATCGCCTTGGGTCCCGGTTCTGGCACCCCACCCCAAACGCCATCGATCCTTTGGTTCCGGACACTTTTGACCTCTGGTCGAACGGCAAACAACGCTAAGGTCCGATCAGGACCATGCAGACCATAGTGGTCATGTTGGGGTCCCAACGAAGAACTAAGATCAGAAGAGTGAGCGACCCCCAAAACCGGGTCGCTCACTGAGTATTTTTCCCTGCGGGAAGGCTTTTCTAGGGCCCTACGGGCCATTGTGGTCGGGCCATGATGGCCCTAGTCAAAACACTGAGCAAAACGCGACATGGTCCGTGTGGTCCTGACCAATAGGGCCCTGGTGGTCGGGCCATGATGGCCCTGGTGGTCGCCCGCGGGTCCCCGCGACCGTACTACACGGTGAGCGGGCGCCGTCGCAGAACGCAACGAGGACGCTGGCGACACAGCGCGGGCTACGCGAGAGCGAGAGCGATCAACGGCTCGGAACACGAACACCAGAGAGGTCGGATGAGGAACCACGACGCCCGTCGCAAAGACGAGGAAAGACAGGAGGTCGAGAGCAGCAACAACGCACGCGGTCGAGCGCGACCGAGAATGCAGATCAGCAGCTCGGCAGGGTCGAGAAGCTCGACAAACGAGAGGGACAGCCAACGATCGCGGTGACGACGATCACGAAGCTGACACCACGCCAGTTCAGCATCTTGCCCACGGCGAGCGCGACAGCGAAGGTCAGCACAGCCCTCGAAGAACAACACCTCGAACCCGGGACCAGGCGGCACGGCGGAGCAAGACACGCGGTCACCGCGGGAGTCGGAAAAAGCCGACGGGGGGACCAGCGCACAAGAGAACCGCGATGCTCGAAGCGCACGAGAACACGACCGGGACACCCGCAAGAAACGGGATAGGCCGACACGAGACACGGTGCGAAAACCACAAGCGCCAGGAGGCGCCGAGGCCCGGCATCAGCTGATCCGAAAACGAGAAGAACAGCACGGAACGTCGGAGCACACCCGGCTAAACAGCAATGAGCACACGCGACGCGAGGCCGCTCGCAGGAACGGAGAACTGACGAGAAGAGGCAGCGAGAACGCGCCGGCCGGACCATGAGCGACGGCAGCAACCGCAAGCGACACGGACAGAAGAACGAGGTCGGACAGACCGAGAAGGAGCCGGGGAGGGACGCACGGAGCGTCGGAACGAGGGGACAAGGCAGGGGACAGGGGACAACGCGAGCCGAGCGCACAGCAGACTCAAGAGAGTGGGTCGACGGCAGAACCCGAACTCGCGGACGGGCCGAGTCCAAGCGACAACGGGCAAGAGATCCAGCGAAGGGCGACAAGACGCCGGATGTCGTCAAGGCATCATACGAGGCCGGATCGAAGGGCAACACGAACCAGGCTGCGGAAGCCGCGAACCCGGGAGACCAGCAGCAGAAGAAGCAGAAGCAGTGCAACGAGCACGCCGGCGCAGGACGGCGTCGAACGCAAATCGCGAACGCCGCGAAGCGGACATACGGGACCCCGGCGCGGCGACGCAGGACCCAACGGCCACGACCATAGGTGTCGGTGACACACGCAATCAGAGCGACGACCAAGCGGACTGCAGCGCAGACCGCAGGGGCACCAAGAGCACCGCGAAAACACGCAAGAGACCAGGACCCCGAGCAGCACGAACTGCGGCGCAGGACAATGCTGAGCACATGAAGAACGAGGGGGCGCTCGAGGCGACGTACCGCTACGTGCTGACCCGCAACCTGCGCCGGCTGTACAGCAAGGTCGAAAAGCACATCGTGTTGTGCGGTCTCAACCCATCGACCGCGGATGAAGAGGTCGACAACGCAACAAGCTGGGGAGTGACCGCGTTCGCTGAACGAGAGGATGGAACACGCCTCACGATGGTGAACGTGTACGCCGCGAGGTCCACGGACCCAAGACGGCTGTGACACTTCCGCGACGCGGTAGGCCCGAACAACGACGAGACGATTGTCCGCACCGCAAGGGCCGCCGACACGATCATCGCAGCATGGGGAAAGCCCCCGAACAAGAGCCGAGCGGAGCGCGCCGCGCAGGTCCTGGAACTGCTGACCAGAGTCGCCGACGTGTACCGCCTCGGAACGGCGACGAAGGAAGGTCATCCACGACACCCGCTGTACCTGGCGGGCGACGAGAAGAGGACACCACTCGTGCTGCACGCGAAACGCCGAGAATCACACTGAATGACGAGCCGTCAGATGGGTTCAGGAACGGCGGGACAGACGAGAAAAGCAGCAACGGCGCACCAGACGGCGCCGGAGCAACAGGCTCAGGAACAACACGAGGAGCTGGACCGCGCTCGGCCTTGGCAGGGTCGTAAGGGGGAACCTCACGCGGCAACGGCGGGGGAGCAGGCACCTCGCGCGCGGTGGCCTCGGCGCCACGATCGGCCGCGTCGTTGGTACCCGGACGATAGCCGGTAGTGCCCTCACCGAAACGCGGCCGAGGAGTCTCACGGGCGAACTGGTCACGCGAGGCGAGCAGAGCGGGCTCCTGGCTTGCGAAACGCGCATCGAGCTCAGGCTTCGCCATGCCCTGCGCCACCGACGTCCTGCGATCGCGCCACGCGTCGTACACGTTCCCCTTGTGCTGACCCTCGGTCAGCTCAGCCTGCAAGGCACCGCCGGCGGTGCGATTGGCGCCGGACGGACGTCCCTGAGCACCGGTCCAGACGCGGTTGACCATCTCGTCGGCGAGAACGCGAACCTTGGCATCGCCCTGAAGACCCCCGGACACGGCAGCGTGATACTGCCGAGACGACACGCCAGCCGGCCGATTGCCCGCCTTGTCGAGCGCCACCGTACCCAGGGTGTCGTAGTCGCGAGCCTCCAGGGTTGCGTGCAACTTGCCCAGCGGACCCGGATGCTGCTTGCGCTCGCCGCGCAACATGCTGTTCATCGCAGGCGCGCCGATCGCGGCGGCGACGATCATCGGATCGAGACGCGAAGCGATGGCCGCGGCAGTGCGCCGGGGGCTCGAAGCAACGCCCTTGAGAAAACGCTGCGTAGCAACGGGACCGCGGCGCAAGGCATGCTTCAGGCGCGCCTTGAAGACAACGCGACTGAACGCGACGCGCGGGCTGAAACGCGCAGCAGCGAGCTGCTGCGCACGACCCGCACCGCGAGCGTAGTACAGCAAGCGAGGCTTGTCCTTCGCATGACTCTGCGCCTTGAACTTCCAGTCGGCCGGAAGCCGCGTGCGTACGACGGCCTCGTCGGTCAGCTTCTTCCAACGCTGGCTAGCGATACCGGAGAGGGCGTGATCGCCCTGGGGTCGATAGCCCTGCGGGGGCGCCGTGGTGACGCGGCGGCCCATCGCCGCCTGGCGCTCGGCCGAACACGCGGTACCGGTACGTGGCCTCAACGGCCTCAAGCGCTTCGGAGAGATGGCCGGCACGAAGACGCGCACGCTGCCCGGCCCAACGCTGCTCCGACCGCTTGGCGGCTTCCGGCTCGGTACGCGAACGCTCCCAATGGCGCTCGGCGGCCTCACGCGCGATGACCTCCAGCATGGTCGGAGGCGCCTTGGAGCGCCCGCCCTCGGGAGTGACACCGGACAGATCCTGAAGGGAACGCTTGCCGGCAAGAGCAGCCAGGGCGACAGGGTCGTAGTCCTCCAGACGAGTGACCAGACCAGCCATGCGCCGCGGCGAAGCCTCGAGGCTGTTGGCGAGCTTCGCCAGGGACGCATCCCCGCGGGACGCCGCAAGCGGCACCGCCAGACGGTTCCAGAAACCGGCGGTGTGGGCGGTAACCGTGCCCTCGTGGTGCTCGAGAAGCTCGGAGAACTCGCGATCCACCTGCGCCATGAGCTGGGCCCCCTATCGGGCGCCAAAATAGGCGCCGGGGGCAGAAGATATAATAACAAGACGCAGGAAGGAGACACGGAACAGGGGACCCGCACGGGACCCTGGCGAACGACATCGTCAAAGGACGCGAAACGCAAAACGGCTTGCAGGCGCAACCGCCCAACGAAGAACGGCGGGACACGAGTCCCAGAGCAAGGAGAAAGCAGGACCGGTACGGAGAAACCAGGGAAAAGCGCGAAACCGCAACGCGTTGCGGTTTCGAAAAGGATCAGCCCATAACGAGCCACAGGCAGAGCATCACGACGAAGCCGAAGAACGCGCCAACGATGCCGCCACCGAGCGAGGCAAGAAACACCAGGCGCTGAAGCGCCTCGCCGGCGCCGCGGATCTCGGCGCCGGCGAGGCGAATCTCCTCACGTATGGCCGACGCACGTTCCTCGATGTCGTAGACGAGCTGATCGAGACGCTCGAACTTGCGCTGCAACGCTGAATGCGAAGCATCGAGTGCCTTGGTCTGCCCGGCGACGTCGTCGACCATCTCGCGCAAGCGCGATTGCGTGCTGTCGAAGAGCAGAAAAACCGACTGAGCCTGCTTGAGCAGGTTGACGCGAACGACGTTGGTCGTATCGAGCTGAAAACGCAGGCGGGCATCCGCAGCCGCGGTCAAGTCCTGAATGTGCTCGAGCGTGGTGCGAAGCGCGATCTGCAGCTTGACCAGCCGGAAGCGCTCGCGGTCCTTCTCCTCGACCTTCTCGTACGACAAGCGCACCTGATCGAGGTTGACGCCAGCCTCGTGAAGCTCCTCGAGAAGCTGAGCCTCAAGGTCCGGATCCGTGGGCTGTCCGCTACGGGCGTAACCCATCGCATGCGAGATGCTCTCAGCCGAATAGAAATCCGGATCGTTGCGGGCCGCCGTCTCGACGGGAGCGTCTGCAGCGGCCTTGCGAAGGATCGGCCGCGACGGGGCGCCAGCGGAATCCCGGATGTGAAGCTGCTCGTCACGAGCCGCGTCGGCCGCCTGCATGCGCTGCATCGCCTCCGCGGCCGCCACAGGAGCATCATGGTCCACGGCACCACGCTCGAACGTGGACTTCGCGACGTTGAGCGGATGCTCGGGATGATCCACAGGCAAGCCACCTGACTCCGGATCGTCATCTGGATCACCGTCCAGCGGGTCCGGAGTGTCCGAAGAATCATCAGCAGATTCAGGCGTTGACGTTTCAGCAGTCGGCTCTACCGCCGTCGCGGACGCCGTAGCGGGCGACTCGGCGGTAGGAGGAACCGAAGGCGACGAAACAACAGTCGGCTGAGCACCGGCGACGAGAGGAGGCCCGGTACCCCGGGGAGGGATCATTGCAGCCTCGTCAGCGGCAGAAGAGGCATCGCCAGCAGGAGGAACCGTAGCAGCCGGGGCAGAAGGACTAGCAGCTACAGGACCTGCACCAGAACCGTCGTCCGGCGGCTGACCCTCATCGGTTTGCACCTCATCAGTCATGAAGAGCGAACTCCTGCAACGCGAAGAAAGACACGGTGCTACGCGCCGGCAGAAGGCTCCCGCAACGGCACGCCGTCAGGGTACCCAACGAGCACCGAAGACGCGAGGTCAGGAGCAGACGACGTCGACGGGGGATCAACGATGAGATGGCGCCGCGGCCACAAGGCCATGACCGAAGACGACGGATAGCCGCGCCGCGGCGGCCGCGCCCAGCGTCGCCGGATTCGCCGCATCCACGGGAACCGCGGCCTGCGGCTGCGGGCCCGCCGGCACAGCCATCGCCTTGCCATCGACCATGCGAACGGCACGAGGCGGGAGAACAGTGGGCTTGGGAGCGGCAGCCTCGGTCTGATGATCCCAGAGAACCTCGGTACGCCAGGTAGCCGTCTGGGCATCGTAGCCCTTGACCCGGATCAACTGCTGAATGCCGCGGGAACGGTCCGCGCGCCGAGCCTGGTGCGCAACGAGGCTGAAAGCACTGGCCACCTGCTGACAGAGAACATCCCAGGGCAGCCGGTCCTCGGCCTGCATGGCACAAGACGCAAGACGGGTAAGCGCGTCCTCGGCGGTATTGGCGTGAATCGTGGTCAACGAACCGCCGTGACCGGTGTTGAGCGCCTGGAGAACGTCCTGGGCCTCGGCGCCGCGAATCTCACCGACGACGATGTGATCGGGACGCTGGCGAAGCGCGTGCTTCACCATGTCGCGAATCGTGAGGTCGAACTTCGACAGCTTGCGGGCCTCCAGGCGCACGGTGTTGAGCTGGTCGACGCGCAGCTCGATGGTGTCCTCGATGACGACGAGGCGATGGTTCGCCGGAAACATCTGGATCAACGCATTGAGAAGCGTCGTCTTGCCCGAGCCGGTACCGCCGGCAACCATCAGGTTCCCACCGCCGGCAAGCGCCTGACCCATCAGATCCAGAACGCGTTGCGGAAGCGAGCCCGACGCCACAAGCTCGCCCGGCGTGAGCGCGACCTTGGAGAAACGACGAATCGTGACCGCGGGAGCGTCGGTCGCAGGACGCACGCACAAGGCCACACGCGACCCGTCAACGAGACGAGCATCGCACAGCGGGGTCTCTCCGACGGGTCGGTACCCAACGGGCGCGTCATCGCCATCGCGAGTCGCTCGAGGGCGCATTCCCGATTTCCCGGAGCAGTGTGTAGGCAAAGATGGACTGTGAGGCTGGGGGAGGTTGAGCCGGTCTTCGGACAGACGGGGAGGGTGGTACTGGACATTACGGCTCGGACTGCCCATGATGGTGCGTTGAAATGGACAAGAGCGCCATCGACACCCCGAGCCGCGAGATCGATCTTCGCAACATTCCCGTCCACCTGCGCACTGCCCTCCGGCGGGCGCTGGAGTTTGAGGCGCGTGCTCCAGCGCCCAGGTCGGCAGAGGAAGCGGAGCAGTGCGAAGAGCAGCTGCGGGCCATCGCGGACGAGTTCTTCGGCGCCCTCCTCACCCCCGTGCTGCAACGCGCGGTGCGCTCCGCCGCGGTTGGCGACGCGGCGAGCGCCCTCGTGCGCCACCTGCCCCGGCGGATGCGCGGAGCGACGGCCTGGAGACCGTCAACGTTCGCACCTCCCGGGGCACGACGGTGCCGGTCACGACGCCGTACTACCGCGAGAAACACGCCCGTCGGGCGAAGCGGAGGCCGGGACTCTACCCCGCCTTGGTGGTGCTGGGCATCTACGACCGGTGCACGCCGAAGCTGGCCTCCGATGCAAGCCGCGCGGTCGCCATGCTCAGCTCGCTGGCCGAAGCGCAGGCGCAGCTCCGCTCCGACGGCATCGTCCTGGATATCAAGACCCTCCGCTCGACCGCCTATCGCTACGCTGCGCGGGCCCGAGCGGCCCAGCAGAGCGCGGCGTGCGGTCTGCTGGACCGCGTGACCGGGAAGCGGGTGGTCGTCTCCCTCGACGGGGGCCGCGTCCGTGTGAGGCGCAAGAAGCGTGGCCCCAAGACGAAGAAGGGGCGCAACCGATTCCATACCGACTGGAAGGAACCGAAGCTCCTCATCCTGTACGTCGTCGGCGACGACGGGCGACCGTCTCAGACGTGGGCCCCGATCATCGACGGCACGCTCCGGGGACCGGAGGCGGTCTTCGCCCTGCTGTTGTCGTACGCGCGGCAGATCGGCCTCAACGCCGCTGACAAGGTGCTCTTCATCGCCGACGGCGCGCCCTGGATCTGGCAACGCATCCAGCGCCTCATCGCCGCGCTCGGGCTCTCGCCGACACAGGTGCTGGGGCTGATCGACTTCTATCATGCCGCGAAGCAACTCTCCGACGCGGTCAAGCTGCGCCGCTGGAGCGCGACGCAACGCACCCGCTGGCTCAACCGCACGCGGGGGCTGCTCAAGCGAGCACGGGTGGACGAGGTGATCACGGCCCTGCGGGAGCTGTGCCGCGGGCGCACGGCCGGCAAGATCCGCACGCACCTCAACTACTTCCTGAAGAACCGTCATCGTTTCGCCTACACCACAATGGTCGGGCTCGGGCTTCCGCAGGGCAGCGGCGCCGTCGAAAGCGCCATCCGTCGCGTCATCAATCTCCGCATCAAGGGCGCATCCATCTATTGGCTACCGGAGAGCGTCGACGCGATTCTTCTCCTGCGGTCTTTCTATAAGTCCGGCAGATGGAACTGTTTGCAGCGGATGGCCATGACGCCGGTGGGTGTGAGCGCGTGACCGGGAAATCGGGAATGCGCCCGTCGCTCGACGTCGCGCTCGTCAGCCTCGGGCACGGGCAGACTGGTGCAGATCACCGGCCTTCTCGTAGAACATGAGAACAGCATCGCCGGAACGGCCAGGCCGACGGCACAGAATCATGATCTCGGTGATCGAGTCGTCGTCGACCAAGTCCGAGATCCACGGAAAGATCGTGCGCAACGAACGCAGCGACAGCTGTTGGCTGTCGTCAAGGGATTGGGCCACAGAACAACTCCCAGAAAAGGGTCAGGCCGCGTCTTCGGCGGGCGCAAGCTCCTTGGGGTACCACTCCCAGAACGGCTCGTCCCGAGGCCGATAATCCGGCTTCAAGTAGACGCGAGTCGCATCACGGACGGTCGCACCGTCGAAGATCTGAGCGACCGCCTGACACGTACCGAGCAGCGCGAGATCGCGCTGATGAAACAGCGCCTCGCGCCGTTCCTGATAGGACTTCGACAGACCGGCCGACGCGGTGCCGCCGCCCATGCGACCCGTCAACATCGACGCCGAGGCCTTGCCCGTGTTCTCCGAAATGGAGAACGAAGCCTTCATGCGGTTGACCTGACCGAGCAGCTCGCTCGCCGTCTTCTGAGAGAAGTCGTCAGCCAAGCTGAGGAAGATCCGCGAGCGCAAGGTCTGCAGCAACGCACGCCACGCCTCTCCCTCACCGAGAACGGACTTGAGAGAGCTGATCGACTGCGTAGCGACGATGGGAACGCACTTGCTCTGACGCGTGAGAGCAAACGCCTTCTCGTCACCGGACGGATCGTCTTCACCACAGGTGACGAAGCTCTGGTACTCGTCACAGATGAAGACCGCGGGGCGCCAGACCTTGTTCTTGGGAGCGAGCTTCATGCGCTTCGGGCGCAGGAGAAGAGTCGACAGCCAGCTCTGCTTGAGCATGACGCCGGCCGCACGCGACAGAGCCGGGTTCGTGCCGGCAGGCATGTTGAGGGCGAGAATCTTGCCCGACTCGATGACCTCGTCGAGCGGAGGCATCAGACCCGCCTTCTCGGCCGGCGTCATTTGCGCAGGGTTCTTCGGACAGAAGATCCGGGCGATGCTCGGAACGGCGAAGATACCGAGGAAGACGCTCATGCCCTCGACGATCGACGAGCGCAGCTTCTCGTCGAGGCCGAGCCAGTCAGCCTTGTACCAGCGGTCGATCTCCTTGTTGAGCGAGATCTCGTCCTCGCTCGGCTCCTCGATGTTGACGGCGCCGAAGCGAAGCTCCTGACCCGGCTTGCGGCACTCCCAGGTCAGTACGAGATACTCGGTGTCGCGCAAGTTGGCGACGCGGTGCGTCCCGACCTGCTGCCACTCGAACTGGTAGGTCCGAGGCGCCTTCTTCGGACCGAGACAACGCTCGGTCATCGCGCCGCGAACGCCACCGCCCTCGACCGGGGTGCCCTTCTGCTCCACCGACGTCTTGACGTCGTCCTCGGTGACGACGACCGTGTCCAACCGATGCCGGTTGGCCTGATAGACATCGTCCTCGACGTGGAACTCGTACAAGTACTTGCCGTAGACGTAGGAGGTCTGCCGATCGATGAGCTTCTCGAGCTCCTCCTTGTCGAGCATGCAGACGTAGATGTCCTTGAAGGTGAACCAGGGGTCGGGGAACGAACGATACGTCTCGATGATCCAGCGAATGACGTTCGTGTACGCCTGCTGCCAGAACGGCTCCTTCGACTTGCCGAAGAGCTGATTGACCAGGGACGCGAGGGTGTACGCGAGGCTGTACGTGTCGAGCCAGGGAGCGTTCAGAGGATTCCACTGCTTGCCGCCCTCGCCGAGCGACAGCTCCATGTAGTCGTCCATGCGGCCGTACTCCTCGAGCATGGACTGCACGTCGTAGCAGAAGTCCCCCTTGACCTCGAGCACGAGCATGGCAACGCGCTGCTCAAGATCCTTCGATTGCCACTCGAGGAGCTGCCGACAGAACGGCTTCATGCAGCTGGTGGTCTTGCCGGTGCCGATCGCGCCGAAGATCGCCAAGCCGGTGTACAAGCCCTTCTCGGGCATGGTCAGCCACTTCGGATACGGATGCTCCGCGAACTTCTGCTTGTGATGGACCTCGCCGATACACAGCATGGGAGCACGATCGCTGCTGTGCAACGGCCACGGCGGGAGCTTCCCGCGCGAGCGCAGCTTCAGCATTTCCTCGAACCACACGTGGGCGACCGACTCGACCACCGACGAGGTGATGAAGAAGAGCACGCCGGGAGCGAAGATCGAAAAGAACGCGAAGAAGGCGAACAGCGTGGGCGAGTTGCTCTGAACGATGAACAAGGTCGAATCGTTCGACGGGTCCGGATCTCCGATACCGAGACGGACCAGCAGGTCGTTGATCTGAGGACTATGGTCGTCGGCGAGAACGCGCACGAGGTTGCCGTCGACCACCTCGTACGCCGCGGCATCGCCGACGGCGAACGGGTAGAAGTAGACCGAGGCAATGCAGATGCCGACAGAGAAGATGGCCCGCAAGGTTCCAGTCATGACACCTGCGTACCCGTCACGATGGGCACAGCCCACGGACCGGCGGAAAAGCGCTCCGCGAACCACACGTCGACCGCCATCGGCTCGGTATGAGGCGGAACCGACGCAACCTTCGATTCAAGCAGGCGACAACGGTTCGAGATGCCCGCATCACCACCGTAGGTACGCTCGAGAGCGGGATCGCCGCTCTCGACAAGACGACCGATCAGGTAGCGCTCGACCGTGTCGACAAGACGCCGCCGATCGGCCGCGGTGGGCGGATGGACGTAGTTGGAGACGCGCCGCTGCCACTCGCCGCCGTCAACGCGCTGAAGCACAATGCCGACGTGAACGAAAAGACCGCGGCGCCGAAGCTCCGCCCAGAGGGGCTCGTAGGCCTCGAGACGCTGCATCGACGCGACGACAGTGCGATCATCAGCGAGCGCAACCGCGAACACGACGCGCCAGTCCGAGACACCGATGGGCATCGAGTCGACGAAGTAGACGGTGGTCGCCGGGGCCGTCGCCTTGGCCGCATAGCGGCGGCTCGGCAGCAACGAGCGGTCGATCTGCAACGAATCGAAGAACGCCATCTTCTGCTTCATCGAGCCGTACCAGGTGACGCCCTGGTAGTGCTGAAGCACGTAGTCGAGCAGCAGCAGTCGCTGCAGGATCACGCTGCCATTGGGCAGCCGACGGTACCGGGAATCCGGATTGCCGAGAACCCCGTACGCGGGCTTGTAATAGAAGTGGGCGAAGTTGCGGCCGCGGCCGACCGAATGGGTAGAGACCAGCGACTTGCCACCCCGAAAACGGGGATGGAAGAGCGGACGAAGGAACTTGGTACGGTAATCCCGACGAACGTTCGCCGCCGAATCCGGACTCCACCCAGGAACACACGCATCGAGCCAGACCTCGGCCTGCGGGCCGGTGAAGACGCCACCGGTGGACATGACGAAGGCAGCGAACTGGGCTTGAGACGTCGAGATGCCGTTATCGCAGAGCGCGAGCAACCCGGCGACCGACCCCGGCGCAACCGGCTGAGGCCGGCGCGCCAGGTCGAAGTAGTCCGCGGTCGCTGCCACTGGCATCGAGGTCCTAGCGGAGGTCTCCGACGCCGATCAGCTGGCGCTGCACGTCCATGAAGATGACCACGAGACCGAGGGGATTGATCAGCAACGCTTCCGACGGAATGTCCTCGGCGAAGAGGAACTGAACCGACAGCGTCATCTGTTCACGCGAGATCTCGGACGTGCCGTAAATCTCGACCCGGTCGAACAGCACCTCCGCACGGTACGGCGGCTGCGGCTGCGGAATCACGCGGACGACGATGTCCTGGATCAACAGCTCGGGCGCCTCGGTCGACGCAAGGAACGCGCTGAGGGGACTCGATGTCGCGGTCGTACGCGGACTGCTGCAGATCCGGAGTCAGAAAGAGCAGTGAGCGCTCCCACCGCTCAGCACGCAGCGCATGCCGGCGCGAGTAGTGATCGACGACGAACTGATTCAGGAAGAAGCCGACGACGGGGCTGTTCTGATCCAGCTCGCCCGGTCGAGCTGATAGTCCACCACCTCGGCGCGGCCGACCTCATCGACGCGCACGACGAGAGGAAGAGGGTCCGGACGAGTGACCACGATAGCGATGATGACGAGCTGAACGAGGTTCGCAAGGGTCAGAAACAACGTGATCCCGCGGTACCAGCGACCCGAGTGGATGAACTCACCCCAGACGTCGGAAAACTCACGGGCTTCCGCTTTCGCTTCGGCTTGGGCAGACACGACGGGGACTTCCAGGGCGGCACGAGCGTTCCGCAAGAGACGGAACCGGCTGCGCCGGTCGGCAGAGTCTACGTACGAGAGCCCCCGAAGACGGGTAGCGGGGACCCCAACCAAACGACAACGCACGGTGGTGGAACCGCGCAAAACAAGAGAAAAGCGACGGTCCTGCGGACCAGCCGGGCCACGCAGACGCGGCCCGGCAACAGAAGACGGACCACGGGAGGGGAGCGGAGAATGAGAGAATGGAACAAGTGAACGGCTGCATCCGACCGGGACCGCCGGCCGAGCCAGGTTCGCTGCGCGAACGATTTTCCACGCCAACCGCGCTACGCGCGCACCGAACAACGAGAGGGCGCCACAGGCGCCGGAACAAAGCAACGCAAGGAGGCGCCGAGGCGGCTTACGCGTGAGTTTCGCCTCCGCTACGCTTCGGGCTACCCAGGAGACTGAAGGATGAGAGACAACCAGCAGGGACAGGGCCGCGGGCAACGCGGGAACCAGCGCCAGAAGGCGACAAAGGGAACGTTCCGGCTCGGGTCGGCGATCATCGAAGGACGAATCGTCAAGGACGGACCCGTCAAGCGGTACTCCCAGCAGGGAACGCCGTGGACGGAAGCGACGCTCCTGGTCGGGCTGTACGACGGCCGGCAGAAGATGGAGCGCGACACGCCGGCATTCATCCGCGTGAAGGCGTTCAACGAGCTGGCCGACGTCCTCAACGAGTTCCAGAACAAGGACCGCGTGCACGTGGCGGGTCTGCTCCTGATCGACGTCTGGGAAGGGCGCGACGGCAACCTGCGCGAGAGCTACGAGATGCACGCCGACGCGATCGACCGCAAGCCGTTCCCCAAGATCGGCAAGCTGATCGCGGACCAGGAGAACCCGCCGGCGCAGGACAACCAGGGCGGCGGTGGCTACGACCACAGCCGAGTGGACGAAGCCGCCGACTACCGGAACGAGACCCCGCTCGACGAGCACGCGCAACCGCCGGCCGACGACGATCTCGGCGAACCGTGGCGCGCTGCACCACCACAGCAGACCGACCTCACCGAGGATGACGTTCCGTTCTAGCGAGTACCACGGTACGTTCTGACGCGCGGCAGCGCGGTCAGAAAGCGCAACGCGTTGCGGTTGCAAGCAAGCATCCCGTCCGCCGGACCGACCCAGCTCGAGTACGGCGATAAGCAAGCACCCCGTCCGCCGGACCGGCCCACCTGAGCAACGTCACAAGACGCTCACACCGAGCGACCGCGGCAACACGCCCCGGGCGCAATCGACGACGCCGGACACCGAGAGTCGCACGAACGAGCCGCAGATGCGGCCAGGGAGCTACAGGTGCATCCAGAAGCAGAACAACGGGCGACCGCAAAGCCGCAACACGCAAGCGCGTGGAAGGCGGCAGCCCCGGACGGCGAGCTGGTCTTCGCGAACGTGGCCCGCCTGAAGAAGGCAATGAAGGCAGCACGAACGGTGCTGCGGACGCACGAGCCGTCGGCACGCGCGGACGCCGCATGCCGGGTGATCTCGCGCAAGGGGCAGCATACGGCCGAGATCATGGCAACCGACGGTCACCGGCTGTGCGTGGTCGACGTTACGCCGATCCGCGAATCGTCGATCGAGCAGGAGTTCGACGTAGCGATGCCGCTCGAAGCTGTACGGACGATCGCCAACGCGCGACAGACCACGATGGTGCGCATCGGCCGCAACGGCGACGGGTGCGTGGTCGCCTTCGGACGCGAAGACAACCGGATCCCGGTACCGGACATGCCGCAGGTAGCGGCGATCAAGGGAAAGTGGACGGCGCAGCTCGACTTGTCGACGCACCCGAGCTGGAGCTGACACTGCCGGCACGGCACGGAATCGTGCGAAACGCATTCATCGATCGGCTGTACGCGCAGGTACGCCTCGTGATCTACGAGACACGCCTCGTGATCTACGAGACACGCCTCGTGATCTACGAGACGCTCAGGACCCAGCAGCCGCCGACGCTGCTGCCGTACGGACAGTGGAAGACGGCCAACGAACTCGGTATCGAGTACCCGCCGGCGCCGATCATGCTGGAGACGTGGAAGGCGATGCCCGCCGACAGGGCCAACACGCACAGGTACGGCGAGGCGAGCAAGACGGTCAACCGACGCGATGACCACGTCGTCGTGGCGCTGCACGACACCAGCGTGATGGCGATCTTCGAGCACGCCGCGAAGAAGAGCGGCCTGATCAACCGGCTGGTGAGCCCGGCCTGGATGCTGGCCGGCTACGACGAGTACGACGCGGTGCCGGTAATCAACACACTGGCCAAACGCGGCGAGACCGTCGTCGAAGAGATCCGACTCGACACCGATTTCGCCTTCGACGGGCCACCGGACGAGGTCATGATGGACGATGTCAAGATCATCATGACCCGGGAGCACAAACGCGAGGGCGAGCGAAGTCAGCGAGCTGCTCATGCTCGGGTACTTCGAGCCGGCCGACGACTGCGGAACCGACTCCTACGAGACGCAGCACAGTGCCGCGAGCGAGACGGCGCACACGCTGGCAATCGCGGCAGTCGAAGGAGATGACGCGGCCTACATGGATGAGATCCACGCCGCCGCCGGCGTGGTCTCGAAGACACGACCGAGCGACGAGGTGATCGTCCGGATCGCCAACAACAAGTGCGAGGTCAAAGTCCGCCCGGTGCAAGACAGCGAAGCCGACGGCGCCGACGCGCGGAGAAGAAGGACCAGGATCGACGGAGCAAGGCGGTCAAGGACCGCTGGGACCTGCTCTTCATGAACCTGTGGAACCGGACGAACCCGAAGTACGGCGGATCGCCGGAATAGACCGGGCGCACGCGAACGCGCGCCGCGCACGCCCTGGAGTACCTGCGATGAGACAGGCGAAAGCCCGCAACGTACCGGTACGACTGACCTGCGGGATCGAGGTCGACGAGCCGAACGACCGGGTAGCGCTCGGCGCCGCGGTAGCAAAACGGCCCGGCACAGGAAGAGACGCCGGTGGCACCATCAGCGAGCAGGCAAGGTCCAGCGGACGGACCGCGCCGCGAAGACGCGGCGCGGAACGAAGCACTTTCCACGGGAGGGGGGAGCAGTCGGGAGAATGGAGACAGTGACGGCGGCCGGACGACGGTGGGGCGGGTCGAGCCAGGTTCGCTACGCGAACGAGACTCCACGCCCGGCGCGCGGCGCGCGCAATTGGCCACGCCCGGCGCCGACGGCGCAGGGCAACAACGCAAGCGCCGCAACGGCGGCTGGATCGGCAACGGTTTCTCCTCCATTACATACGCTTCGCCGGCCCCGGTGCCCGAAGGCGGAAACCGGAACTCTCCGGCGCGGATCCGCCACCATCGCGGTGTCGTGGTCAAGGATGGGCCGATCAAGCGCAACTCCCAGAGCAGGGGACACCGGGGACACCGTGCACCGAGACGACGCTGTTAGTGGGCCTCTACGACGACTGGAAGCGGGACTCGCCCGCGTTCGTGCGCGTCAAGGCGTTCCACGCGCTCGCCGACGAGTTTGACCGTTCCGGCGCAAGGACCCGCGCGCACGTCTCCGGGCTGGTGATGATCGACATCCGGGGAGGTCGGGTTGGGCAGTTGCGCGCGAGCTGCGAGATGGACTCCGACGCGATCGACCGCCGACAGCTCCCGAGGCTCGGCACGCTGACCGCCGAACATAGCGCGGGAGGCGATGGCGGCGACGGCGGCCACGAACACAGCCACGTGGACAATAGCGCCGAGTACCGCGACGACGAGGCGCCCCCCGGGCGATCTGCCGAACGTCCAGGAACCTGGCGACCGTGATCAGCGTGGCGCGGTACCCCGCGCTGGCAGCGAGACCGGTCCCGGGCGGATATCGAGCCGCTCCGGCTATCCGACAGCCTGAGCGTCGCCACGTCGACAATCAAGCATCGAGGTGTAGCGGCCGTACGGCACACGACGTGGCGAGACACCTGCGTGGCGGCCAGACTCGGACATCGGTCTCAAGCGTCTGGCCGCTTCGGCGAACGGACAACTGCCCGTTTGGCGCGTCAATCGATCACCGCCCGCGTGCCGAGATGCATGGTCGGGCGTGGTCTCGCCTTCATCGGTACTCTGCCCGCAGGAGTTCTCGACGATCACACCGACGAACCGGGGGAGCGGGCGGTGGTACGGACACGAGTGCGGCGCCAAGTCATTTCGTTCCTGGGAGACCGTTCGTTGGGGCCTTCCTTGCGCTGCCAAGTTCTCGACCGCTTTGATCCCCTTCAGCCGGGAGTTGATCTAATTCGGCTTTGGAATCTTGATCCAGTTGGACCGGATCGGTGATCCACTTGGGCCGGAATCGCCGATCGACATCCCTCCGATGTCGCTGTTCAGAAAAGTGGACCGCAACGTGACGCGGTCCGTGATCCGGATACTGAGGAACACGCCGGCCGGAACGTCCCGCGAAGACAACGGCGGCGGAGTTGGATCTGGTCCGACTGCGTCTCGCCCACCACGACAGGCTGTTCCTGGCCAGGGGTTTCCAAGGCTCCGGCAGAACGACTCTTCTGGCGGTCCATTGCCTCCGCCAGCGGTTCGGCAGGATGTCCAGGCGCAACCCGGCGAGCATCGATTCCGCTCCATAACCCGGTCTCGTGGGCTATCGGCGCCCGCCTTCCCGCGACTCCTCTGACTGCGCGCGGGATGTTCGTCGGTGACCGCGACAACCATCCGGCACGGCCAATCTCATCGCCTTTGGAGCGAGCGAGGGTGCCGTCGTTGTTGGTCCAGGCGAAGGTCAACGTCCGCGTCGTAGGGCGAGCAGCGTTGCTCCGGCGCGACGACCAGGCCACGCCACGACATCTGCGCATGTCGTCGGCGACCGTCTCAACCAAGCGTTCGCGGTCGTCGTACGCTGAGTGCCTGGAGCCGACCTGCGCCTGCTGCTGGGTCTTGGGCGGGCTGCTGGACAACTGCGAGAGCCTGAGCGGGGCTCGGCCTATTGACGCGGAAGGCCCTCGGCGACCGCAACGCGTTGCGGTTCCTCAGCCGCTCGATCGTGTGATCGACGCCGTTGTTGAACAAGATCCGGAGCGTCGGCGACCGTCTCAACCGAGCGTTCGTGGTGGTCGTACGCTGAGTGCCTGGAGCCGACCTGCGCCTGCTGCTGGGTCTTGGGCGGGCTACTGGACAACTGCGAGAGCCTGAGCGGGGCTCGGCCTGTTGACGCGGAAGGCCTTCGGCGACCGCAACGCGTTGCGGTCCCTCAGCCGCTCGATCCGGCGACCGCAACGCAGCGCTGCGGCGGGCGGGCACATTCTGCATGATAGCTGCCGCGCTCGTGCATCGCAGCAGCCTCGGGGGCGATCTAATGGTAGACGGGCGGCTCAGCGGGCTGGACGAACTCGATCTCGATAGAACCTGAGCGATGGTTCGAAGCCTTTGCGCACGCGGTCCGCCCCTAGCGACACTGAAACTGACCCCCCTTGTACACCGGTGCGGTCAGGACCAGCAGCGACAACCACGGATTGCGGCGGAGCGACACAGTGGGGCCGAGCGGCGGCACCGAGTCGCTACATTTCATCCATGACGAACGAAGCGCTCGCACGCCTGGAAACTCTACCGGATGTCTTGACGATCCGCGAACTGGCGCACGTGTTGAGATCCTCGGAATCGACGATCAAGCGCCGCATCCGCGACCGCGTTTTTCCAATCCCTCCCCTGAACGGTATCGACAAGCGGATGCGGTTCGCGAAATCCGCGGTCCTGCGCTACCTGGACGCAGGCGCGCCGGCGAGGTTGAGGCGCAGGTAATCGAAGCCGAACCCCTTGGAGTGGCCGGGGCAGTACCAGCACTGGCGGATAGGCGGCAGCCAGTGGAACGCGCGGCAGGTGCCCGGCTGCGAGGCCAGCCAGCGTAGGGCGTGGCCTGACAGGTTGGCCAGGGTCTTTCCCCCTCGCGGCTCTTGGTCGGCCAGCGGTGCCCCACCGTCCGAGATCCAAGATGGCGGCCTCGCCTTCCTTGTTCCTCCGGGGACGTCGCGGTTGCGTTTCCGTTTCCGGCCGCCACTGGGGACGGAAGCGCGGAAACGGAGCTCTGCGATACCGATCGACGATCGCGTCGTCGGCCAGGAAGACGACGTGGCAGGCGGCGGGCAGAGCGTTCCAGAGGTTCGCCGTCCCCGGCGGCGTCGGTTCCCCACCCGCTCAAGTGGCCAGTGCGTCACGCCGGATCGGCGACGGGAAAGAAGAGAAGTCGAAAAAGCGATACCAGTATCGGTTACTGATCCACCAGGGTCGACTCCGTGCGCGGGCAAGACCCGCGGGTGATGCGGGCAGCGGAGGTAGCGACAACCCGCGAACTGGTCCGCTCGCGCTGTTGCGCGACACCTTCAGGCACCACAGTCTTCGGTTCCGCCTTCGTCTCCAGATCCTCAATCCGAACGTCGCAGACCGGTCCTCGTCACCGACCTGGCCCGCTCGGTCACCGTCACTTCGACACGTCGACGGTGTTCGCCGACGGTGCAGCCCCCACGCGGCGCGAGCCGCTGTTCCAACCCGAGCCGGGTGTCCGGCGCCAGCAAGAACGGTTCGCGGCCTCCCGGCCCACCGCGCCTCGCAGACTCGGCGCGGCAATACGACGGGACCACGGGAGGGAGAACGCAGATGGGAGAATGGAGAAGAAACAGACAGCTGGGCGGCGCGCTAGATGCAGCCGCCCGCGCTACGCATCCGCTTCGCGATCAACACCCCCCGCTACGGCGCCACAGGCGCACGTCCGCCAACGCCGACCCGGCCACAAGGCCGGTGCACGAGAACGACGCGTGCCGAAGCCGGCCGCCGGTAGAACGCCACGACACCGGCCCGAACCCCGGCGGCCATCGGACCACCATGAAACGAAACCTTTCGCGAACCGGCTCCACCGGGCGCGATGCTTCCCGCGGTCACGACGGCTGCCCAGCAGGCCACTCGCCACGATCGCGCCGACGCTCGGCTCGAACACATCGCTCAGCCGTCGTCCATCGCCCCCGGCCGCCGCCGCATGAGCACCATTTCGGGCCAACCGCGTTCGGGGGCTCGAGAGTCTTACGGCGTTTCACCTGGCTGCCCCCGTCCGCAGAGAGGGCGACAGGAGACGGAACTGCGTGGAATCCTCGCGGCTGCGGAACCAGCACGACGGGCGCGGTGCCGCCAGAAGTCGCGCCGGTCGTTCGACGAGTGCGAGTTCGAGCACGTCGTCACTAGCGCTGACCGACGCGACGTGCACACGATGCGCACCGCCGGTCGCGTCGGTTTCGACACTCACCCCGGGCGCGTCGTTCGGCGGCCACCCCCGGCCCGCGGCCGCCGCCGCGGAATCACCACGCACCCGGAGCCGATCGCCACCCGGCGCCGGCCGCCAAGCCTTGACGATGGACAAAGACCGCGGCGGGTTCGACCCGGCCGTACACGGTCCTGCACTGCCGGTTTCAACCTGAACCCGGTACCGACCACACAACAGACAACTACAACAGGAGAACACGCATCACGGGAGGTTCAACGTCGAGAAAGTGGTCGAGCTGCAGGACGCTGCTTGACGGCGGTGTCCCGCGGGTGAAGATTTCACGGCGCGGCTTGGCGTGGTGTGGCGGGACCTGGCATGGCTTGAACACGGCTTGGCGGCTTCCCGCGACTGCTCCGACTGCGCGCGGGATGTTCGTCGGTGGCGGCGACAACTGAGGTGGTCTCGGTTTTTCGGACAACCGGCCAAGGTGTATTCCAGGGCCTTGGGGAGGCACTGGGATGACGACGAAACGGCGCCGCCGGTTCACGGCGGACTTCAAGAAACGGGTGGCGCTCGAGGCGTTGCGGGGGGACCGAACGGTGCAGGCTATCGCGGCCAAGCACGAGGTCCATCCGAACCAAGTGGGCACCTGGAAGCGGCAGGCGGTCGAGGGGTTGGACGAGGTGTTCGCCCGCGGCGGATCGCCCGGCCCGTCGGAGCACGAGGCGACGATCCGCGACCTGCACGCGAAGATCGGCGAGTTGACGATGGAACGGGATTTTTTTCAGCGGGGGTTGCAGCGCTGAGCCGGCCGGCGCGGCGGAACCTGGTCGACCGGGCCGGCGCGTTGAGCATCAGGCGGCAATGCGCGCTGCTGGGCATCAGCCGCTCATCGGTGTACTACGCGCCGCGGGGAGAGAGCGCGGAGAACCTGGCGTTGATGCGGCGGATGGACGCCTTGTCGCTCCAGTACCCGTTCTACGGCAGTCGGCAGATGGCGCGCCACCTGCGGCGCGAGGGCGTGGCGGCGGGGCGCCGTCGAGTCCGGCGCCTGCTGCGCCTGATGGGCCTGGAGGCGATCTACCGCAAGCCGCGCACGAGCGACGCGCAGCCGGATCACCACGTCTACCCGTACCTGCTGCGCGAACTGACGATCGACCGTCCGGACCAGGTGTGGTGCGCGGACATCACGTACATCCCGGTGACGACCGGCTTTCTGTACCTGGTCGCGATCATGGACTGGGCCAGCCGACATGTGCTGTCGTGGCGGTTGTCGAACACGATGGACAGCAGCTTCTGCGTCGAGGCTCTGGAGGCGGCGCTGCAAACGGGGACGCCCGGCATCTTCAACACCGACCAGGGGTCGCAGTTTACGAGCGCGGCGTTCACCGACCGTGTCCAGGCTGCGGGCGCGCGGTGCTCGATGGACGGCCGCGGTCGGTGCCTGGATAACGTCTTCATCGAGCGGCTCTGGCGGTCGCTGAAGTATGAAGCGGTGTATCTTCACGAACTGTCGGACGGGTTTGCGGCCGAGCAGGTGATCTCGGAATGGATGACGTTTTACAGCGACGTGCGTCCGCACTCGGCGCTCGGCGGATGCACGCCGGCCGAAGCCTACCGCGAGGAGCGGGCGGCGTGAACACGCGGGCAGCGGGGCGTGGGACCACCACGGCGGGCATCGCGGTCACGACCGACGCCGTGACGACCGTGGCAGCCGCCGGCGAGCGTGGGAGGCAAGGGACGAGGCGGGGCGTGATTTACCAACCGGGGTACACCTTGACCAAGTCCGCGACCTTTCCGGAGAACCGGACCACGTCGGTGAGCCGGTTGTTGACCGGCTCCAGCACGGTCCCGTTTCATCGGGGTGGACGGTGTTTCGTCCGGCTGCCGGTGAGCCGGTCGTTGACCGGCTCCAGCACCGTTCCAGTTCATCGAGAAGGAGGAAGCCGTCAGCGCATGAGCGGACCGAGCACCATGTCCCACCCGGCACTGTGGACCTGCCCGGCCTGTGGACGCCCGCTCACCGTCGCGCTGAATCCGGAGGGAGGCGAGGCGGGCGCCCACAGGCCGTTGGAAATCTCGCGGGCGAGCGCCGCCGCCCATGCCTGCACACCGGCCGCGAGATTCCCACAGTTCCACAGCGCATCATCATCATCATCGATAACCGGGTACGAACCGGCCTCGTGCCAACCGTGGCAGCCGCCGGTCAGTGCAGGAGCCGAGGACGACGAGGGCGTGATTTCGCAATCGGAATACACCTTAACCAAGCCCTCGAGTTGTCCAAACCACCGGGACCACGTCAAACCATCCGGCACGTCAAGTCTCATCGCCTTCGGAGCGAGAGTGGGTCCCGTCGTTGTTGGTCCAGGCGAAGGTCAACCCCCGCATCGGCGGCTGCCGAAGGGGCATGAGAGCGGCCGCGGGTCACTACGCTCCTTTTGGACGAAATCGAGCGTTCGACGTCCGAAGGAGCGCAAAGAATGTCTCACGGACCAAAAAACAACAAGGACCGACCTGGTGAGGATTGCCCGCGAGTAGAGCGACTGCTGTTGCGACCAGAGGAAGCGGCCGAGGCTTTTGCCGTTGGCCGCTCCAAGTTCTACGACCTGATGAATGCTGGCGAAGTCCCTTGGGTGTACGTAGGGCACTCTCGCCGCGTGCCTTTGGAAGCACTGAGGCAGTTCATACGGACGAAACTCGCCGAGCGCGCGTGACGCGGGCAGGCAACGGAATGATCGCTTGGAGCATCGGGCGAAGAAACGGCGCTCGTAAACGAGGTGCCTGCGAACGTCGGCGTCGTCGTCGACGTTTAACAATCGCCACGCGCACGCCCGGCAAACGGGTCCTCCGACCGGTACCGACCGGTAGGTCCTGCCGCGCTTTCGTCGTCGTGGCCGCAACGCGTTGCGGTCGAGTCGGCTACTGGTGCGGTGTGTGGCTCCACCTGAACCGGATCGCACCCGGGCGCCGGACGAAACCGTGGGTACGACTCGTCCGCGACGACCAGAACCGGCGTGGTGTGATGAAGGAGAACGCGAGCGCGCAACACCCGCCGGGCGAGGACGCGCGTTCGACAGGCAGCTGCGAGGGCTGTAACGCACGACCGAAGGCATCGCGGTCGTGATCAATGGGGCACGCGAGCGGATCGAGCAGATCGCACGCGACGTCGACCGCCGCCATCCTCCTCGGCGGTCCGCCGAAGTCGAGCAGGCCGACCCGATTCCGTCCGCTCGGCGGTCCGGCTCGCGCATCCCGCAAGCACCTATCGAGGATGACCCCAGGCGAAGACGGTGCTGCCCAAGCACGACCGCGACAGTTAGCGCGGAGCGGTACGTGCTCGTCACGGGAGGACCGAAGCGCCGGAAATCCAGACGGTGAAGCCGCGCGGAGCGACCGGACGGGAGCACGCAGTAGGAACTGGTGGCGGCCAACAAGAGCCGCAACGCGTTGCGGCCGCCGACCCTGCTTGGTGGGGTGGTTCATAACGAGCCGGCGACACAGGAGTGCCACCGCGGCCGCGTCGCGGAGGATTGGACCGGGATTCTGGCCGAAGCTGATCACCGATCCGGTCAAGTGGGATCAAGATTCCAGCCCGGAGTGGATCACATCCGGCCGAAGGGGATCACCTGTTCAACGATGGGCGTCGTAGTTGCGAACACGAGGTTTCTTGCCCAGGCCCCGGACCGGACCGGACGGCGCCCCTGACACCCGGCAAAGGCGATGGCTCCCAAGGTGGATGACGCCGGGCAACACGATGCGGTCCCGTGATGCGGAGCCCGAGGCGCACGCCGGCCGGAACCTTGCTCGAAGAGAACCGGTGGCGGAGTTGGATGTGATCCGACTGCATCTCGGCCACCATGACATGCGGTTGCTGGCCACAGGTCTGCCAGGCTTCGGCGAATGACTCTACCGGCGATCCGTTACCTCCGCCGGCGGTTCGGACGCGTCCGCAGGCGTAGCCCGGCGAGGACGGATTCCGTTCCCTTAGCCCGATTGCCTGGTTCGTCGCCGCCCGCCTTTCCGGCGGTGGGTCTGACCGGGCGCCGGTGTTCGTCGGTGCGGCGACAACCGTCCGTCCCGGCCTCGCCTTCGGAGCGAGCGTGGATGCCGTCGCTATTGGTCCAGGCGAGCTTGACGCGGCATCGGCGGCTGCCGAAGCGGCATCAGAACGGCCGCGGGTCGCTACGCTGCTCTCGAGAGATCGAGCGCTTTCGATGTTCAAGGAGCAGGGCATGGGGCGTCGACTACGAGACGGGGGCGACCGACCTCGAAAGGGTCGCTCGCGAGTAGAGCGATTGCTCTATCGCGTCGAGGAAGCGGCGGAGGCCTACGGGTGCAGCCCCAGGAAGATGTATGAGCTGCTGGACAAGGACGAAGTCCCCTGGATTCGCCTGGGGCAGTCTCGCCGCGTGCCTGTGGAAGCACTGCGGCAACTCATACTGACGAAGCTCGCGGAGCGGGCAGGACGCGGAACGCCGTCGGAGTGATGTATCGAGCGTCGGGTGGGAAACGGCGGTCGCGTCACCTGCGATCCGCACTGGAGAACGTCGGTCGTGCGGTCCGCGTGTATGTACCTGCTGTTGGTCTACCTGAAGTTCGTCCTGCGACTGAGCTGGAGCCTGCACCAGATGCTACGAGTTCTCCAGCTCAACCTGTTCGACCGCCGTCCACTGGTGGAGCTGTTCACGACGCCCTCGCCACCGGGTTCCCCAGACCCTCAGATGCTGCTGTGGCGCTGAAAATGTGGGACAGTAGTGGTACGGACTGCAAGGTGATATTAAGCTGGAAATAAGTATCCTGACCTCGCAGTATGCCGAAATATGAGGAAATCGGGCCGAAATTACCTGTCTGATGTCAGGCAACCAATGACCCTATTAATACTACCGCTGGGGCTGGCAATTACGGCGCAATGCCCTCAACCGCTTCGTTGAGCCGGGAAAGAAAGAACGTACCGTCGATGCCGTTTCCGCGGGCCAGAATCAGTCCCTGGTCGTCGACGAGCACGTAGGTCGGAAACCCGCGTACGGCCCAGGCCCGCGTGATGTCGCTCTCGATGCCCACGTGCCAGTTCGTCCAGGGCATCGGCTCGCGCTCGCGGAAAGCCGTCACGGTATCGAGCTCCTCGTCAACGCTGATCCCGAGCAGGGCGAACCGATCCGCGGGCAACTCGGCGACCAGCTCGCGTAGCTCCGGCAGCACGTCGACGCAGGGCACGCACCACGTCGCCCAGAAGTTGATCAGTACGACGCGGTCACGGTAGGACGAGAGCCGACCCTCGGCGCCGTCGAGGCGCCGGCCCGTCATGTCCAGCACGGTGCTGCCCACGGTCGCGTGTCGAATCGTCTGGAGCAGGTCCGCCTCCACTTCCGCGAACGTCCTCAATGTGCCGACCGAGCCCGAACGCGTGTCACCGAACCGCTCACTTTCCACGCCGAGGCTCAGCCCGGTCGCCGCCTCGATCGCACGCTGCCGCCTCGCATCGCGCTCTCCCACCTCCAGCAGGGCTGCATTGATGGACTGCATCAGCCCGGCCGCCGCGTAGTACCGCGCCATCGCCCGCACTGTTGGGTTGTCGGAACCGGACGCCAGCTCCTCGAAGAACCGGTCCAGGCTTGGCGCCGAGGACTCGCCGGCAGGTCCGTAGAATCGCCAAGCATCCATCTGCGCCAGGATGCGCGTCCACCGCTCGTAGTCCGGCACGTGAGTCACGAGCGCACGCGCCCCTCGGAGCATGTGCCGCGCGGCGTCCGGCTCACGGAATGTCTGCGCAACGAGAAAGTCCGCGGCGTCTCTCGTTCGGTCGTGCGTACCCCCGGCATCCACGATCGCTGTCGCAGCGGCGATGGCGCGGCGGATGTCCGGACGCTCGTCCCACGCCTCCTGGAGACGACGGCGGCGTTCCTCGGCCGACAGGCCGGCTTCGAGCTCGGGTGGGCGCCCGCTCCATGCGCTTTGCGTGTCGAGGTATTCCTGCACCATCGACCAGTCGGGACCGACATCGGGCAGCGGCATGTCCACCGATACGATCGAGGCCGGTGCGATCTGCCCCCGGGCGGCAGCATCGGACACGCCCTCAGCAGCCTCGACCGTCGCGCTCGGCGCCGTTGGCGGACCGGAGGTGTCGCCGCCGCTGTCGGCTGACGCGCGGCTGTCCGGAGTACTGCAGCCCTCGATCTCGAAGACCGCAGCCAAGCCCTGCGGACGCACAGGCAAGCCGTCTGACGCGCCCTCCAGGGCCGCCGTCAGCTTCACTTCAACCTGACTCCCGCTGACTGCGCTCACCAAACCTGGGAAGGGCGCGATGATCGCGCCCGCGGCATCCGTGACAACACCGTCTTCGAACACCCAGCGGTCAAAGACGCTGTGCAACAAGGCGCGCTGGCCGACTTGGACCGTGGCACCCGGGCGCCCATGATCGTCAGCTTCGCAACAAGGAAGGGGTTCAGGAAGCCGAACGCGTAGATGTAGCAGTCATTCTCCGCCGTCGTCTGGGCCCCCGACGGCAGCGTCGCCCCGGAAACGGCGACTGCTACGACCGCCACGCACGACAGGATCAATCGCACCATTCTGCGGAGACTCATGATGACCTCCCTCTTCGCACGGCCTTGTCAATCGGTACATGCGCAGGGTCCCACGGACTCGTCGCCACCGCGAATGATACAGCGTCGCCATTATGCCGCCGCGGGCGCCCGGCGAGCAGATTCGCCTGCGCGTGAGGGAGCGAGCGTCGCGTCTCGACAGCCAGCCGCGGCAGACGAGACGCCGCACCCGGTCGCGGTCGTCAAGGGCGGGTTCATGTTCTCGAAGTCAACGGCCAGCTCGATAGGATCGGGCGCTTCGATCGGAGACGCGACCAAGCGAGCCCGGGAGCGTGGCGAGGACCGCGTCGACCTCAAGGCCGGGCCCACCAACGACGACATCGCCGATGCAGAATGCTCCAGTCGTCTTCGGCGACGCCCTCTCCCGCCCGCCAGGCCGAAAACAGCGCGTCCCAGACTGATCCGGGGTCATGGCGCCCTCGGCGTCTCGACGCGGTGCCAGCGGGCAACGTCGCCCGCGTCGTCCGAATAGGCGCGGAACTGATCGGAAGCACCGACGACCTGGTAGTCGACTGCGCGGACGATCGCCTCGGTCTCCGGTTTCGCGGTCGTGAAGGCATTGACAATCGCCACCCGGGTGCCGTTGCCGTCGTGCAGTGTGTCCCCGATGCGAGCCTGCGTCAGGCGAAGCGGCCGCCGTCTCGGGGCGGTTTCCGTGCTCACGCCGCGAACAGGAGCACGTCGGCCGCAGAAGAATCCGGGCCGAAACGATGGGAAGCGGGTCTCTCAGAGCCTCGAAGTCGACCTGGGAACCCGCTCGAGGGCCACGAAATGGGATGAGAGAGGCCGACTCAGAACGGCCTTCCGGCGCCGTGCCGCCTCCCGAGCAGCATCCAGCGCTTGGCGGGCGACGGCGCGCCAGGAGGTTCCTGCCGGGGGGATCGGCTGCCGGCAACGGCGCTCGACGAGTCGAGGTTCTGGAGCCAGCTGGTCGGAGGCGGCGGAAGTTTATTTACGTAGCGCGAGCTGCGCCCAGGGCCCGAGACGGCGGGGATCGACCCCGTCCGCAGATCACCCGAATCACCAGTGAAAACGGTGTTTATTGGGTTTTTGGGGTGCAGATGTACGCCGATCTGAGCAGAAATGACCCCCGTGAAGCACGTTCGGCTGGAAGTACGGCTGGCAGTACAGACCGAGTAGCCAGAGAAGAGGAACAGGTTGGGAGGAACGAGCCTGAGCTCGTGACGCTTGGCTTGCGCGTCAACTGGCTTGCTCACACGCCAGCCACAAATGCCAGACCGAAATCGGCCCGGGGCTGTTTGGCGGGCGCTGGCTGCCGTAAACGAAGTCTCTGCCATGCCGCGTATACGCCAGGTCGGAAGAACCGGACCCGACAGGGACAGGAAGCGCTTCCACTAGGTAACGGTGAGGAAACAAGTCCACGGCTCTTAACAGGTAGGCCTTCAGCGTCCTATTGATCGACGATCCGTCCCGAACGTAGCCGATCATGAAGGCTTCGCGGTTACCCCACGCGTACTCGCCCTCCATGAAGCGGCGAATCCCTTCCTTACAATACAGCCCTGCCGTCTTCGACGCCGCCGCGTCGAGAATCTTCGCCTCCGCGACCAATGGAAACCGCCGGTCTGCGTCTGACAGGTAAATCGAGAGGTCGGGGCGTTTCTCAATGTGAGAGCCGTCGAAGCTGATGCTCTCCATCCCCCGCACGACGCAATGGACGAGTTGCCGCCAAAGAGAGTCCTCCTGAATCAGAGTGTTCAGCTGCGCCGCCAGCAACGCAGTCACTTCCGGCTCTTTGCCCATTGCCACCGTAGCCGGCGCGTGCATGCTAATGTCGTCGAACGCTTGCCGCAAACCTTCCGCAAGTATTTCCAGATGGTCGTCGGCGATCGGCTCCACCGGCAGCCGAAGGCCGCGGGTCAGCTCCGCCACTTGGTCGGGTCGAGGCCGACCTACCGGACCGCTCATGCGGTGGCATGCCCTTTCAGTAACTTAAGGTGGGACCACCCAATCCGCTGTGCAAGCAGGCGCGCCTGGGTCTCGCTCCAATAGCGCCTTTGCGCGAGCCGCGCGATGAGAAGCCCGTTCGGTCCCTCATCGACAAGGACCTCGGATGCAGCCGCCTCGTCGGCGGCCCTCAGCAGCCCGGGCCAGTCGTCCGCCGGAACCGTCTCTATCGCTTCGCGGCGCGCTGTCCTTACAGCAATGGCTTGCCACGGCGACCTAGCCAGCGGAGGAATCTGACGCACGGCCAGCCTGGACCCGAACCGGTCGCACCACGGCCGCAGTTCATCTCGAAGGACCTCACAGAACCGTTCCCTCTCGGCCGGGTTCGGTACCGCTTGCGCGTTCCGCTTGTTCTCGGCGAACGGCAGGTTGAACTCCAGCGTATCGAGAATGACCTGCAGATCGCGTTTGCCCATCCCATACAGCTCCCTGACCCACTCGTCCACCTCGTCCCATGTCACTTCTCCCGACTGGAGGCCGTCGACTAATGTTACGATTTCACGGTGCCGGGACGCGTCGAGCTTGTCTAAGTCGGGGAGCGGAATCCCGTCCAGTGTCGCCTTTTCGATCACTTCTCGCTCGAAACCGAATTCGCCGCTCGTCACCAGCGCCAACCAAATAACCAATTTGCTGCCCAGAACGAGTGCAAGATAGCGAACGAGCAGGGCTGCATCCGGATGCGCCGCAGGAGCATATCCATAGAACGTCTCGTTGAAGACGACGCCTTCGTCAGACACTGCTACACCTATGCGACCCGTAGCAGCCGGCGGCGATTTGTGAACGATAGTCTGTGGTCCGGCGAACAAGTCAGCAGATCGCGGGTCGTGGATTCGCTCATGCGAGAAAAGAGTAAGAGACGAGGCCTCAATAAAGATGCTGGTGAACGGTCCCGCCGCAAGCTCACGCCGCCCATACAGATAGGTCGCATCTACACCAGGCCGGCCGTCGCCTCGCCGACGGACCCGACTGCTCACTTTAAGCGTTTGATAGCCGTTCCCACTCGCCCGCAAGCGCCTGCGGTCTGCAACACCGATCTTCTCCTTCCAGTAGTCGTACAGTGTCGGATGCCCCGCAGCACGAATCCGTTCGAGGATTCCGAGATCCGCCTTCGACCCCCGGAACAGTACCTTCAGGATCTCAGGTCTGCCAACAAGTTGCCGGGAAGGCACGACTTCCGCGTTCGCCGCGTCGATGCGCATACCCCCGGCGCTGTTTAGGGAGTCCTCGAGCCGTGGACTGATGAAGCGAAAACCGGCTTCGACGCCGGGTATTCTGTTCGTGGCGAACAGAATACAGAAAGGTGCCGAGATTTGCGGCCAGACCTTCGTCTGCCTCAGTTCCACGCCGTTCACAACCGACGTGACGTCCAGCGCGGCGAACAGGGCTTGGCGCGCGGTCGGCATGCCGTCGCCTTGCTGAAAGAGCAGGCGCGCGTGCAGCGCGAAGGCAATCTGACCGTCCGGCTTCGCCCATTCCATCGCCCGCCACACGAAGGGCAGATCGAGCACTTCGTTGGGCAAAGGAGGCGCCGAGTATGCGATCCCCCTGTCCTCCGCGATGCCCGCGACCGTTTCACGGACGCGATTCCATTCGGGCAGCTTCGTGCCGCTTGACCACGGAGGGTTCCCGATCACAAGGTCGTATCGCTTTCTATGCTCTTCCCCAACAAGAGGTCCCAGACTGCCCAGCGCCGTACCATCCCTCTCGTCTTGGCCCTGGACCCGGTGCAGCACCGTCCCGCGGAGCTTTTTGAACCGCAGCTTATCGACCGGCCGCGGGTTCGGATCGAGCTCGATCGACAGCAGATACAGGCCCAGCGCCGCGAACCGCAGCGCGACTTCGTTGATGTCGAAGCCGACCATCTGCTCGTAGAGGATTCGCCTGAGTACGTCGGTGTCCGGCCGCCTTCCTTCGGCACGCCAGTGCTGCGCTACCAACTCCCGGAATGCCGTCAGCAGGAACATACCCCCGCCGACCGCCGGATCGAGAACCCTAGCCGACTTGCCGGCATCCCGCCGTTCCAGCGCGCGGAACGACGCTCGAACCATCAGCTCAGCAATCGGTCGGGGCGTGAAGTAGCCGCCTTCGCGCTTCTGCTTAGCCGGCGTGTGCTTCCTCAGATGGAGTTCGTAGGCCTGACTCAGGACACCGACGGGAATGTGCGCGAAGTGCAGGTTGGCCCACTTCTCCTCCCAGCGAAGAAACAGCTGGCCGTCCAGCGCCCCGCTTAGCACGTCGCCCAGGATTGCGTAACCCTTCGCCGGCAGCGTCGCGAATATGCCCCGAGACAACGGCAGCGGATCGCCGTTGAACGTCGCGTCGAGCCAATTGGATGTCTCTTCCGCCACGTCGCGTGTGTCGAAAAGGCTCGCCGCCCTCGTCGACATGCTGTCCGGCAGCAGGCCTCGGTCCGCCAGGAACCGGGTAAAAAGCGCGCGGCCGACGAGCGAGATCGCATCCTCGTCCGAGACCTGAAGTTTGATAAGCCTCGACGTCGAACCGCTCAACAGGCGCAGGACCACATTGGAAATCCAGCCGCGGTTCGTGATTGCGGCTTGGGGACGCACGTTACCCAGCCGCGGGAACGCCGTAAACCTCGCACAGTCCCCGTCATCCAAGACCCGAGCCTGCCGCAAGGACTTGCTATCGAGGGCAATGCGATAGACACGGAGACTCCCCGGTGCCACCACGCCGAGATAGGGTGCATCCCCACGCATCGCAAGCAGACGCCGCATCCGTTGCAGCTGAGCATCGTCTTTCAACGAATCGGCGTCGATCAGGAACACCAGCGGTGCGCCCTGCCATTCGTACACGGCCTCCACTATGCCGAGCGTGGGGTGATGGTTGTGGCGCGCCGTGATCAATGTCGCGTACGGCAAAAGCTCCGGGCCGTCATCGTCAAGGAGGCGCAAAGCCAACGGATCGGCCCCGAACTGGTCGAGCCAAGGGCGTATGTCAGCCATCGGCTTCGTTCCCTTCGACACCGCGAGTCGGAACGGTCGCTTTGGAAACGCGACGCCAGCCGGGCATGGCCTCTCTTGGGCACTCCCTCATGCGTTCACCTTGCCATGCCGACCGCCGGCAAAACGGCCTAGACGTGCGCTGCCTCGCGGCTGCTTACGGACTCGCCCGACTCTCGACATGATTCGCCGATAGTCGCCGCCCATCTCACTTATCCCGACGACGAGAACCGCGATGAGCGCGAGATGAGTGGGAAGTTCGCCAGCGCGGGCGTAGTTGGAGATAGAGTTCGGGTTCATGCCGATGAGTTCTGCGAATTCGCGAACGCTCAAGCCCGCTTTTCTCAGCTCCTCGCGGAAAGCCGCATAAGGCATTGCCGGACCCCGATCACCTCGCTCCGACGAAAATATAGCACATAGATTTATGTTGGTAAATACTGACTCACCGAGCCGGACCGCACTTGCGGGTCAAGTGTCCGGCCGCACAGAAACCACGACCACGACACCGAAGGGCTGCACGACGCCGGCTTCAGGAGCATGTGCGTCGCGGCCCTGTACGCCAGCGATCCGCCGCTGGCTCTGAGCCATCTGCCGCTCCGGAGAGTGCCGCCGACGGCGATCAACGTCCACGGTCACATCCACAGGGCCAAAGCGCCGAGCCGACGCCACTTCAACGTGTCGGTCGAGCGCACCAACTACGCGCCGGTGGGGCTGACCTGGGTGCGCCAACAGGCGACAGACCAGTAAACGAAAGACCCGGGCGGGTAAAGTAAAGCGATGACCGGCTGGCGACGCCTCATCACGGCGACAGTGCGACTCGCCCACCACGAGGGAGCCCAACTGCGACGTCGCCCGGTCGACAGACGGCTGCTGTTCGAAGCGAGTGGCGAAACCACCAGCCGCTCCGCCGAGCGCGTTCGCGGAATCGTCACCGGAGGCTGGGCGCTCAGCGCCGAAATCTGCCAAGGCTGCGGTGGCCCGGGAGACCCCGTCACCCTCGGCCGCGGCGGCCGCGGCACCCGGTGCGCAGACTGCCGCGAGGCCGGCGACCGGGTCCTCCCCCGTCCAGCGTGGCGCCGGAAGCGCGAAACCGGGAACGAGGCCCCCAGCCTCCTCGAGGACCTCGTCGGCGCCCAGGACCTCGCCGACCTGATGGAAGCGCGCCACACGCCGACGACACACGCGGGCTGGCCGGTAAGGAGAGGCCAGCGCGACCCCTACATGACGATCGTCTGCCCGATCGACGGAGCCGGCTGGAACCATCTCCTGCGCGGGGGCCTGGCGGTCTTGCTGCCCCTCGAGTGCCCCGGTGTCGCGCCGCCCTGGCGAGCGGGACAGATCAAGGAGCGGCTCGGCAGGCTGAAGATCCACCACCGCCACCACACGCCGTTCTACGAGGGGATCGGCGCCATCCTGAGCGACGTCAGCGCGACGACGTGCATCTACTGCGGCCTTCCCGGCCGCATGCGGACACGGGGCTGGATGCACCCGGCGTGCGACCAATGCTGGGCACTCGAACGGCGGGACCCCGAGCTGGTGAATCCCAACCGGGAGCCGATCGAGGATCTGGTCAGGGCTGCTGCGCGGCCAGCACGATCGTGACGATCGCAATCCAGTAAGCGGCGGAAGGCAAAGCGCGCCCGTCACCAGACGCCCGCGTGGCGAAAGGAAACCGCCAGGGCGGGCGTGAGCACCGGCCATCGGCCTGGACCCAGGCCCGACTCAACCGACCAGTCGCGCGTCAAAACATAGAGAGGAACGAAGCGAGTGCCCGCAAGCCCAGGGCGATGAAAGGCGGTGTCGATGCAGGCTCTTTGGAACGGTTCCGACAGGTCGGTTACTCGCGATAACTGGCTTTATCGCGAGCGAAAAGCCCCCGTCCGTCGCGGTCCCATTCTAGCCCCGGGCCCCCTCGTTCTGGGTCCCGGTTGCCCTGCGCCCTCCGTATCCTAATCAAAACCGGTGTTCCCGTCCGCACCGGTCGCGCCCGCGTGCCGCTGCGCGCGCCTGGGTGCCCGGCTTCCTCCGCACCTTCGCGGCCGAAAAACTGCTCGTTTTGCTCGCGATAACGTCACGCTGGGCCTCTGACTCGAAGCCCTGCAGCGGGGCGCATCGGCCGACTTGGCGCTGTCCTTGACGCCCTGTTTTGCGCCCTCGTTTCCGGTGGTGAGGCTTCCTCATCGGTTCTGCCGTTCGGCTAACTGCGCGGCGCCGCTGCGTCGCGCGAGCAACCGCTCCCCGTAGCGGTGGACCATCCGGGTCGTCTTCCAGCGCCCCGACTGCAGGATCGCGGGCAGCTCGATCCCGCACGCGATCATGTCTTGCACCGCCCCGACCCGGGTGCTGTGCCCGGCCAGCGTTTCCACGACGTCGGCGGGAATACCAGCGTGTCGCGCCATCCTCTTGTAGATGCGCGGCACCTGGCTCGCGTCGAGCTTCTCCCCGACTGTCGCATCCTTGCGTACCGACCGGAACAGGTGTCCGCCGTCGATGCCGCCGACCTCACGCCATGCCTTGACGAACTGCACGGTGTCCCGCGCCAGGTAGAGCGTCGCGCCTCGTCCCTCCCCGTCTGTCTTCCCCGAGCGCACTAGTACCGTTGCGGTCCCGTCCATTTCGTCCAGTAAATCCGGCACTTTGACCGCCACCAGCTCGGCGCGCCGCAGCAGCGTGTCGTACCCCACGGCCAGTAGCGCGCGGTCCCGGGCGTCGATCAGCCGGTCTCCGGTCGCTTCGATCAGCCGGTTGCGTAGCGGCCACGTCAGTCCCTGGACCTGTGCCTGTCGGCGCCCGCGCCGCCGGTGCATCCGTTGCAGCGCGAACCGGACGGCCGCGCTGTCGAGTGGGTTGGTCTCCCGGAGCGCCTTGTGCACCGTGGCGATGCTCGATGTGTAGCGACGAACCGTCGCTGGGGTCCTGATGCGCCCCATGTCGTCGATGAACGCGGCCACCGTTGCGGCGCTGGCGGGAAACGCCGTCCGGACCTGTTCCCGGCACCAGGTCCTGAATACCTGCACGTCCGACCTGAGAGCGCGTTCCGTGTTGCGGCTGAACGCGCCGCGGGCCGCCTCGAAGTAGGCGTCCACGGGCTCTTCCACCCGTGTTGGGTGGACCAGCTCGAGCGAGCGCCTCAACTCCGCACTCGTCTGTGACCTCGGCATCCGGCGGTCTTCCGGCTCAGCTCCCAAGACTGCCCTTTTCGCTCGCGATAAAGCCAGTTATCGCGAGCAAAACGACGCGGGCTGTGGCCTCTGGGTCCATTGACAGTAGCCGTGGCAACGCCGTCGCCTGCCGGGGAACGGCGCGACGGAACGAAGCGTACAGGGCACGGACCGGCCAAGAGCAGAACAAGACCGAGCGGGGCGGGCGTGCCCACCAGCAACTGAAGAAGAAGCGGGGCTGCAAGCCCCAGGGATCACCCACCAAAGGCGATGGAGGCGAAGACGATGACGAAAAACGGAGAGAGAACATCAAGCGAACAGCAGGGCTGGCTGCGCTGGAGCCTCGGCACAATCCTGATGGGCATTCTGGCTCTGAACGCAGGACAGGCACGCGCGCAAAGCATGAATCTCGACATCGAGAGGCGGGGACACCCGACGACCGTCTCAACAGAGACGCAAGGCGTGTACCTGAGGTACGGCGTCAAGGCGACCCAGGACACATCGGTGTTCTGTACCGACAGAGACCCGCACACGAACCTGTGCAGGGATGAGGGCCTGTTGGCGAGCGACGACGCACACACGGTGCCGTACGCGGTCGAGACCGAGTGGACGACGACACGGCTCGGGAACAGCGGCCTGCCAAGGAGAACCGTCGGCGGACTGAACGCGGCCACGGCAACGACCAAGAGCCGGACTACGACCGGCACGTGGCGCTGGGACAACAAAATCGAAGGCCCGATCAGTGCGACCGAGGACCGGCCGCTCCTGGCGACGATGAGGCTCGTGAAGGAGGGCACCGAGTACAACGTCAGCACCAACCACACGCTCAAGTTCGCCGTCAACCCGCAGATCAGCATCGAAAACGACGAGGCGACCGAGGGCACGGACACCCACCTGAGATTCAAGGTGACGCTGCTGCCGGAAGCGCTCGAAACGACCACAGTCAATTACTTCACCAACCCGGTAGACGCGACGGCAGGAACGGACTACACGCATGTCTCGACGACTCTGACTTGGAGCGTCGGACAAAGCATCAAGTACGTCGAGGTCCCTATCATCGACGACATGGTCGACGACGACGGCGAGCAGGTGCTGCTGACTCTAACCGGCGCGCCAGGGGTAACGCGCTTCGTAGACACAGAAGGCTACTTCCAGAACGAGCAATACGTGCCGACGGTGTTCAACGCGGCCGGCATCTCAGGGATTGGGACCATCCGGAACGACGAGCCCGGCCCCGACCCGAGCGTCGATGACCTGCCGCTCGTCACAATCGAGGCCGCATCAGCCTACGTCACCGAGGGCTCGGACGCCGCTTTCAATCTGACGCGAACTGGCGAGACCACCGACGCGCTGACCGTGGCTCTCTCGACAGCCGAGACCGGCACGATGCTGGCCGGCGCGGCTCCCACGAGCGCGACGTTCGCCGAAGGCGATGCGGAAACCGAGCTGCGGATCGCCACCGCGGGCGACGAGACCGTCGAGGACGACAGCACGCTGACCGTTACGCTCACGAGCGACGACGCCTACCGCCTCGGCACCAACGACCAAGCCGCCGCGGCAATCTCGGTCCTCGACGATGACGCGACCGCGCTACCCGGCGGGACCGTGGCCGTCGAGGGAACGACCATCTGGACGGCCGACATGACGGTGACCGACTACGGGAACGGCAGCGTCGGCGCCGGAACCGCCGACCTGCTGGCCAACCAACGGGGGAGCGCAGGCCTGCAGGCGAGGTCGCTCTACTACCACACCGAAGAGCGCAAGCTGCGCATGGCGTTCACGACTGCCGTCGACTCCGGCGCCCTGACGCTGGCGGCGGGGAACGTCAAGCTGCGGTTCCCGGAGGGCACGTCGGGGGACTCGAGCTTCACCTGGAACGAGATCGATGTCGACTGGACCGATGGCCAGACATTCGAGGCGCGCCTAGTGAGCGGCGAGCAGGAAGCGACCGAGGCGCCGGACCCGACCCTCGATGCTCTTACGGTCTCCGACGCAACGCTGAGCCCGGCTTTCGACGCGGAAACGCTGACCTACACGGCCACGGTCGGAGCCGATACGGCGACCGTCACGGTCTCCGGCACGCCGACCGACGACGACGCCGCGGTTGCGTACACGCCGTCTACGGACGCCGATTCGGGCCAGACGGGTCACCAGGTGGCGGTCGCAGTGGGCGACACAGTCGCCACGGTGACAGTCACCGCGGCCGACGAGCGCACGACGCGCACGTACCGGGTGGTGGTCAAGCGCCCGGCCGAAACAGACCCCGAGGATACGACCGAGACCACTCCCACGGTGAGCGTGGCCGGAGGCAGCGGGACGGAGGGAGATGAGGCGATCAGCTTCAGTGTCACCCTGGACGAGGCCGCGAGCCGGGCGGTCACCGTCGACTACGCGACGTCGAACGGGACGGCGACCGCGGGCAGCGACTACACCGCCACGAGCGGGACGCTGAGCTTCAGCGCCGGCGAGACGCGCAAGACCCTCGCCGTCACCATCAGCGACGACACGGAGATCGAGAGCGACGAGACGTTCACCGTGACGCTGTCGAACGCCTCGGGCGCCGACCTGGGCACGACCTCCGCGACAGGCACCATCCGGAACCGGACGATCACCCCAGTCACAGCGACGTTCAGCAACGTGCCGGCAGAGCACGGAGGGGAGCGCTTCACCTTCGACCTGGCGTTCAGCCCGGAGCCGAAGGTGAGCTTCAGCGTTCTGAAGTCGCACGCCTTCAACGTGGATGGCGGAACCGTCGGCCGCGCGCAGCGGAAGACCCGCGGCAGCAACAGCGGCTGGACGATCTCGATCGACCCACGGGGCTCCGAGGCTGTCAGCATCACGCTGCCCGCAACGACCGACTGCGACGCCGACGGCGCGGTCTGCACCGACGAAGGCGGGATGCTCAACCACTCGACGACGGACAGGGTTCTGGGACCGGTAGGGATCTCCATCGGCGACGCCGAGGTAGAAGAGGCGGCCGGCGCGGTCATAGCGTTCGCGGTCGCGCTCAGCCGGGCGGCGAGCAGCCAAGTGACCGTCGACTACGCGACGAGCGACGGAACCGCGACGGCTGGCGCTGACTACACGTCGACGAGCAACACGCTGACGATCAACGCAGGAAGCTCATCGGCAACCATCGAGGTGGCCGTACTCGACGACGAACACAACGAGGGCAGCGAAGCGTTCACGCTCACGCTGTCGAACGCGTCGAGCGGCAACCTGACCGACTCAAGCGCCACCGGGACCATCACGAACCACGACGCGTTGCCCAGCGCGCTGATCGCCCGGTTCGGCCGCACCGCGGCGGTGCACATCGTCGAGCAGGTCGAGGAGCGCGTGAACGCGCCCCGAGCACCAGGATTCGACGGCCGGGTCGCCGGGCGCGAAATCAACAGCGACATGGGGCAACAGTTCGCACTGGACTTCCTGCAGCAACTCGGCGGTGGATACGACCAGCACCAAGCACGACGGGGCGGGCGGATGACGGCCGCGGGAGCGAACGACCCGCGATTCGGCAACGGAGGCATGACTTCGAGCCTCGGGCCGCAAGGCGCGATCGGCGGTGCGATGAACCCGAGCGCGAGCATGCAGGGGTTGCACCCGGGCCAGTCCTACGACCAGGGGATGGGAATGGGCCTCGGCAACGACCGGCTGCTGCAGGGCTCGAGCTTCGCGCTCAACCGCGCGACGTCGAGCGGCGGCGTCCTCTCATTCTGGAGCCGAAGCGCGCAGTCGCAGTTCTACGGCCAAGACGGGGCCCTCGCGCTCAACGGCGACGTCCGAACCTCGATGTTCGGCGCCGACTACGCCAAGGGCCGGATGGTCACCGGCGTGTCGCTGTCGCACAGCCGGGGGCTCGGAAGGTACGCCGGCGTCGACAGCGGACAGGTCAACTCCGCGGTGACCGGCCTTTACCCCTGGATCGGCTACAAGGCGAGCGAGCGCGTCACCGTCTGGACGGTCGCCGGCTACGGCGCCGGCGGGCTGATGCTCAACCCGGGCGCTGGAGCACCGATCGAGACAGGCCTGTCGATGGCGATGGCGGCCGGCGGCGGCCGCGGGCAGATCCTCGGGGGCGGCGAAGGCTTCGGCCTCGCATTCAAGGCAGACACGCTATGGGTCGGAATGCGGACGAAAGCCGCGAGCGGACCGGGCGGAAACCTGGACTCGACCACCGCGGCAGTCAGCCGGCTGCGCACCGCGCTCGAGGGCTCGCAGAGCATGACTATCGCCAGCCGGATGGCCCTGACGCCGAGCGTCGAGATCGGCATCCGCCAGGACGGCGGTGACGCGGAAACCGGGCGCGGCATGGACCTTGGGGCCGGGCTCGTGCTGGCCGACGGCGGCACGGGACTCGCCGTGGACATCCGGGTGCGGAGGCTCCTGGTCCACCAGGCCGAGGGGTTCGCCGAGAGCGGGATGTCGATCTCGGTCAGCTACAACCCGACGCCGTCTACCCCGCTGGGCTTCACCGCGCGCGTATCCCCCGCCTGGGGCGGCGATGCGATGAGCGGCGCCGAGGCGCTGTGGGGCCGCGAGAGCATGGGCGGCATGAGCCACGACCCGCTGATGAACGGCGGGGGCCAGCGTCTCGACACCGAAGTCGGCTACGGGCTGCCGATCGGCAGCCGCTTCGTCGGGACGCCGCGAGCAGGCATCCGCACGTCCGAGTACGGCCGCGACTACCGAATCGGCTACGGGATGCAGGTGCTCGAGCAGGGCAAGCTGAACCTGCAGCTCGGCGTGGACGCCGAACGGCGCGAGAGCCCGCTGTTCCAAATGCAGGAGCAGAACGGAGGCACCGACCAGCGCGTGCTCGGGCGCGCCACCGTGCAGTGGTAGCAGACGGCCACGACGTCCCCCACTGAGCAAGCAGGACTGGGCCTCGGCGACCCAAAAAGCCGGGGCCCGGTCAGACAGAACCGAAACGCGTTGCGGTGGAGAGCCTCAACAACCAGCCAACGCGCGGTCACCGCGACCGGAACCAGCGCAGAGCCTTGTCGACCGTGTGGTGGTCGACGCCCAGGTGCCTAGCAATCGCGCTGACGCGATCGTCGCGAGCGTGCATCGCAGCAACCTGCAAGGCGATCGACTGGTAGACAGGGGTCTCAACGGGCCGGAGAAGCTCAGCCTCAATCAGAACCTGGGCAACGGTGCGAAGCCTTTGCGATCGCGTCCACCACGGCCTAGATCGACCCCAGCAAGCCCGTGCCGCCGACACGGACTGATCCCGAACCAGGGGCGATGGAATCACCAACACCGGCACCCGCACGCAAAGCGTGGGCAACGCCCGGAGCGGTGACGACGAGGTCGACGGGGTGACCGGCACAGCAAACAACTGTGCGGCGGGACGCAATCCCAGGACTCAGACGCAGAAACGGGTGGATGACCAATGCTAGGATGCGACGGACGATGAACAACACGACGAAGGTCAAACCAAACCTCGCAAGAGAGTTCGACGCAGCCTGGGAACGCGGACTCGACAAGCGCCTCGACTTCAGCTTCATCAAGACGTACAAGCCCGTGATCGACGACAGCCCGTTCAGGGCATGGACGACGACCGCGGAGTACCGCGATTGGTGCAACAAACACGTGCCAGGATGGTTGGGTTATGGGAGCGATTGACGCACGACAGCTGCGGATGCTCACCGAAACGCTCGACCAGCACGAGGTCGAATACCTGTACATCGGGAAGAGCGCAGCCATCATCCACGGCTTCGCCGACACGACGCAGGACGCCGACATCTACGTCAACCACAGCGAGGAGAACAAGCAGCGTCTCGCCGCGGCCCTCAAGGCCGTCGGGTTCACGATCACCCGGGAACAGGAAGCCGACATCAGGGGCGGAAAGGACTTTATCCAGCTGCACAACGGTCCGTTCGACGTGGACCTGATCTACGCACCCGACGGGATCGAAAAGTTCGAAGACGCGTGGCACCGCGGCCGCACGATAGAAGGCCACCAGGTCTGCTCGATGGACGACGTTATCGCCAGCAAGCGGGCAGCAAACCGGCAAAAGGACCGCGAGAGCCTCAGTCGGCTCGAGGAGTTCGCGAGATACCTGGAAGAGCAGCCGGCGCGGGGACAACGCCTGCCCACGCTCAACCCGACGTGGCGAGACCGCGTACGCGAAGAACTCGCGACGGGGGGAACCGCAAGGAACCACAGATGTGCGGGAGAACGCAATCCAAGGACTCCGGCGAAAAAACGGGTGGACGACCAATGCTAGGATGCGACGGAGGATGAACAACAGGACGAAGGTCAAACCAAACCTCGCAAGAGAGTTCGACGCGGCCTGGGAACGCGGACTCGAGAAGCGGCTCGACTTCAGCTTCATCAAGACGTACAAGCCCGTGATCGACGACAGCCCATTCAGGGCGTGGACGACGACCGCGGAGTACCGCGATTGGTGCAACAAACACGTACCAGGATGGTTGGGTTATGGGAGCGATTGACGCACGACAGCTGCGCATGCTCACCGAAACGCTCGACCAGCACGAGGTCGAGTACCTGTACATCGGCAAGAGCGCAGCCATCATCCACGGCTTCGCCGACACGACGCAGGACGCCGACATCTACGTCAACCACAGCGAAGAGAACAAGCAGCGTCTCGCCGCGGCCCTCAAGGCCGTCGGGTTCACCATGACCCGGGAAGAGGAAGCCGACATCAAGGGCGGAAAGGACTTCATCCAGCTGCACAACGGTCCGTTCGACGTGGACCTGATCTACGCACCCGACGGGATCGAAAAGTTCGAAGACGCGTGGGGCCGCGGCCGCACGATAGAAGGCCACCAGGTCTGCTCAATAGACGATGTTATCGCCAGCAAGCGGGCAGCAAACCGACAAAAGGACCGGGAGAGCATCGGTCGGCTCGAGGAGTTCGCAAGATACCTGGAAGAGCAGCCGGCGCGGGGAGAACGCCTGCCCACGCTGAACCCGACGTGGCAGGACCGCGTACGCGAAGAACTCGCGACAGAGCAAACCGCAAGGAGCCACAGAACCACCGTCAAGATCGGAACCGAGGCGCAAGGCCCCAAGCCAGGCCCGGCACCGGCAGAAGGTGCCGCAGAAGAGTCAAGGAAGACGCGCGAAGCCAAACGCGACGAGGGGAAGGGAAGCGGAGACCGATAAACAGACTGCACAACCCGGTCAGCCATCGGCTACAACATGCAGGTGCTCCAGCAGGGAAAGCTGAAGCTGCAGCTCAACAGCGACGCCTAACGGCGCGAGGACCCGCTGTTCCAAATGCAGGAGCAGAGGGGAGGCAGCAACCAGCGCATCCTCGGGCGCGCAATCGTAGAGTGATGAAGGACGCGCCCGGTGCCACCGCCAACCGAAAGACGACCGGGCGTCAGCAAACGAAACAGCCAAGGCCCGGTCCGACGGGACCGCAACGCGTTGCGGTCGACAGCCTCACCAACGAGCCAACCCACAGTCACCGCAAGCGGAACCAGCGCAGAGCCCTGTCGACCGTATGGTGGTCGACGGCGAAGCGCCTCGCAATCGCGCTGACCCGGACGCGGCGGTCATGCATCGCGGCAACCTCGGCCGCGATCACTTGGTAGATCAGAATCTTGAAAGGGTCGCAGATATCGACGTTGGCCAGAACGCGAGCCAGAGTTCCTAATCTTTCCGAGCGCGTCCACCATCCAATAGAAGTCGCACCTGGGTCCGGACCAGCGTCCGGGCCCAGGTTTTCGAGCAACTTGAGCGTGTCAAAGTTCGTGCGCGCCACGTAGTACGGCCGCCCGACAGCCGGCACGACGGGCTCGAGCTTGATCGGCCCAAGCAACTGGCGCAGGACGATAGCGGACCGCATGGTCCGCTCCTCGAGGAGACACCGCAGCTCAATGCAGCGCGCCTTGACCCAGCCAAGCGAGGGAAGCCGGAACTCGCGAGGACTACGATTCAATTCTGCAATCTGGGCCTCGAGGACCGACACCTTCTGTTCAGTCTGGGCGAGGCGCTCGCGGATCCCCGGGCTTACCCGACCCTCGGCGACAAAATCCACGAGGTTGTCGAGCCGACGGCGCTCAGCACCGAGCTGAGCCATCTTGGACCGGATCTTCTCGGGGACATCGGAATTGAGCTGGGCCAGAACCTGCTCCATCTGCTCGAACAAGTAGCGAATCGCAGCAGGATCAGAAAGGCGCCGCTGAACGTCGCCGAGGATGATCCGCTCGGCGAGGTGACGATTGACCCGGACCTTGTTGTGGCAACCGCGGGAACGGGCAGCGAGGCAGCCATAATACCCAGGACGCTTGCCGCTCACGAGCGCAATCGAACGGCCACAGCAAGCGCAGACCATCGCGCCGCAGAGTAAATGGTCAGGAAAGGCGCGCGAGCGACCGCCCTGCCCGGAGGAAAAGCCGCGGCGGCCCGTCCCGCCGGGCCAGATGCCACGAACCTCGCGGCGGCGCGCCCGGACCTTGTCCCACAGCGACTGCGGAACGATCCGCAGCAACTCGCTGTCCTTGGAGATGATCCACTCGGACTCGGGCTTTTCAAAAGACCCGCGGCGGCCGGTCCGAGGATCGCGGCGGTTGCCGCGCTTGTTCCACACCCAGCGGCCCCCATACTTCTCGTTGTCGAGAATGCGCGTCACCGAGCCGGGGGACCACCCCTTGCTCGACCTGATCCGACCCGGAACCGCCTCCTCGTTGAGGACGCGAACGATCGCCGTGACGGGGTCACCGCGGACGTAGAGGTCGAAGATGCGCCGAATGACCGAGGCCTCGGCAGGGTCGATCTGCATGCGGTAGCCCTCGGGCCTGGCACGACCCGCCTTGTCGTAGCGGATGGCCCCCACGGGAACCGAACGATAACCGAAGGTAGCCTCGCCGACGAAGAAGTCACGGTCCTTCTGACCGATCTGACCACGAAGAGTCTTGGCCTTCAGATCGGAAAGAAGCAGCTCGTTGAACATCCCGCGAAACTGGATGTTGATTTTGGCGTGGGGGTCCGAGGTGTCGACACCGTCGGCCACCGAAACGGGGTTCGATGTACGCGCAACGGCCGAAGGCCTGACGGCGCGGCTCACCGGTGTGAGGGCCGTTTCGCCCCCTCAGCCAAACCGCTCACCCACCGTAACCGTGTCCTGCGACCCATGCGAGGTAGAGGTGGACAACGAAGTGCGGCTGCGGGCGAAGGCCTCCGATCCGGACGGCGACCCGCTGTCGTACGGCTGGAAAGCGCCACGGGGACGCTTTGTCGGATCTACGTCGGGGAACGACGGCACGCTGGAGGGCTCCTGACCAAGAGGGTTCAGTCCAGATCACCGTGCGCGTGACGGACGGTCGAGGCGGCTCGGCCTCCCGGTCGGTAACAGTCCGCGTCAACCGGCCAGCCGCTCCCGATCATCCACCCGTACGGGAGTTCCAAAACTGTACAGAGTTGCGGGGAGCAGGCTGGAACAGGGGCGTGAATCGCAATGGCGGGACGTACAGGCCCTCATGGGACGATGCCGAGGAGCGGACCTACGACCTCAACACCAAGAGCGACCGCGACAACGACGGGCATGCCTGCGAGACGTAGTCCACGGCACGCCGGGATCGAACCACTGCCGGCGTTCAGCCGTAGCTGGCACTGGCCGGCAAGCGGTGTTCAATCCGGCAGCGCTGCAGGCTTCAGCAAGAAGTAGCCGTCGGGGGGGCTCATCCCCCCGACGCGTGCTGCAGTAGTGCTCAATCGGATCACCGTTCGCACGCCCAGCCGTCGTTGTCACGGTCCATGCGCCGTTGGTACGCACAGTGCCCGCGACGCACACCGTTGGGATGATCCCGCCTGAGCGCTGTGCAGTTGCGGTACGGCCCACAGGCGGTCTGGGTCGGTGCCGGCCGGGCTGCAGGGGTTCTCGGGGACGAACGGCTGCTGCCGGATTCGCAGACGATGCCGTCTCCATCCCCATCGCGCATGAACGGATACGCGGGGTGATCCCGGGTCACCGGCGCGATCCCGTGCGCTCGAGCCTCAGCGCAGGTGATGCGTCCGTTGCCGTTGTCGTCCCACTCGGCAATCGCGTCAGAGGTGACGGAGGTAGGCGCCGCGGGCGCCGGGACCGTACCGCGCGCGAACATGACCATCTCCGTCGAGGTGCAGCCGGACAGCACTTGATCCAAGGCCTCTGCTTCACGTCTGTCGATGGTGAGCTCGTACCGCTGCCGGACGGCGATAATCCGCGCCGCGTACCAGCAGCGATTCTGCGGCGGGAGCCACTCCGCTGCGTCGTTGTCGACCTTCTGGTACCGATTCACGCGGGGTCCGGCCAGCGTGAGATTGAGCAGGTCGGTCGCGAACCGCCGCTTCGTCGAAGAATCGGCCGCACACAGCCCACTGTCATGGGCTTCCGAGCGAGCTACCACGTGTTCGATGTCGGTCTCGGAATCGCTGGCGAACCAACGGCCGGTGTAGGGGCCATAGACCCCGCCGAGCTGGGAGACGATCCGATCCTCCACGGACTGGGGATACCGGTAGTCATCAGCGTCGTACGGGGCGCAGCGCTGTTCCGGCACGACCACGAGGCCGCGCCAGGAGGCTTGCGCATACACGGTGTCGCTCGTGGGAACACGGTGGAAGACGAGGAGAGCAATGACGACGAGGACTGCCGTGCCGAGCACGAAAGACATTGCGGTCTGAGATCGATGTCTGTGCATAGAGAGTGATCCTAGAAGCTATGCGGCATCCCGGCAATAGTCGCACATGGCGGCAACGCGGGATGCGATCGACGTCACCGACGCCGCTAGCGCCCGAACGCCCGGACCGACGCAGGCGGGAGGCAAAAGGCGCCTGGTACCACACGTCGGCGCGGCGAAGAGAAACCGCCACGGCAGGCGTGACCACCGGCCGCGGCCAGAACCGAGGGCGACTAAACCGGCCAGTCGCACGTCAAAACCTAGCCTATGACGTTCCTCCACTTATGGACTTGGCAGCGTTGCACCACGCCGCGAGAACCGAAGACGTCGGTGATGGCCCGGCGCAGCCCCGTAGCGCCGTCGATGACAAACAGCAACGTCCGGTCCGTCGGCAGTCCGCGCGTCACCAGGTCGCTGAGCAGGCCGGTGGTGACGGCAGCCGTCTCGGTGGCGCCTTCGCGCAGGCCCAGCACGTGTTTCCGGCCCTGTGTGTCGATCCCCAACGCGATCACCATGCAGTGGTCCCGGAAGACCTTGCCGTCGATGCAGACCGCCCGCAGGTCCAACTCGCCCAACGGCCGGCTGAGAAACGCCTGGAGGCGCTTTGTCGACAGCGCCACGAACCGCCGCGACACGGCACTGCTCGACGTCGCCCGCTCGGTCACGTCGGCCGGTACCGGGTCCAGCGTGCCCGCGTACCGGCGCGTCGACACCCCGGCGGCGACCGCGGCCAGCGTGTGCTCGTCCAGCGGGTCGGTGGCCGCCGCCCATTGGAAGCTCGCCAGCGGGACTTCGCCATCCGAGCTCCGCACGCGGAGCCGCGGCAGCTCGACCTGCCGCCCGCCGAGTGTCACCTGGCTGTCGACACTCCCTCCGCGCCACGCGGGCCGCTCGACCTGATGGCGCCCCTTCGCACCACACAGGACTTCCCGGTCCGCCTCCATCATCGCCTCCAGGACCTGCAGCCCGGTCGCGATGCAAAAGCCATGGAACGCTTCCCGGACACCGTTGACCACGCCGAGCACCGGCAGCGGCACCTGGATCGTGACGGGTCGCGAGCTGGGGGGTTGGCCGGACGTCTTCCGCCTGTCATGCTTCGCCATGGGTGGCAGTCTCCTTTTCTGATTGCAGCCCCTGTCCTACCACAGGACAGGGGCAGGAGCCGCCACCCGCTTCACATCAGCTCAAGTTCAACAGCGTCCGGGACATCCCCATGGCTAAAACTGAATTACGGCTGAGGGTATAAATAAATGGCGTTGCGGAACATGAATCGTTTTGGGATAATTCCTCAAATATGCTCAGGTGATCTCGCACCTCGGTTCCGGCGAGGCTCCGTACGCCATCCTGCGGTGAGCCTTCGAGGATCTGGAGGTTGTGATCCCTGTAAGAACCGAACGCGTCGATGCGGGAAGATATCGTCTCCGGCCGGTGGAGCCTCTTGGGCTTGGGGAGTTCGGTTTCTTTCGTCTGGAGACCGGTGCCCGATATCGCGCGTGGCTTGACGGTGTACGACTTCGGTATTGATATCTGATCATCAGAAGGAGCAACGCGATGTGGCACCGCCCCGGCCGGTCCGGATTCTCATGCTCGCGGTCAACCTCATCACGGCGGCCTGCGGCGGCGGAGGCCCCGCCGCTCCCTCAGTGGAGCCCGAAACGCGCGCATTCTCGGGCGCCGGCGGGCGGGTTCGTGAGTTGGTGGCAGGAAGGTGCTATCGATGACGGATGAGACGACCACACCGGTACCGGCCGGCAACGGCGCAGGCCAGTCGAGGGCACTTACGGAAGCCTCCGGCGAGGCGCCCGGAGAGAACGGGAAGACCACGGGACCGACGGTTGAGGTGAGCTTGACGAAGGGGCCTGCCCCTGATTCGGTTGCGGGGGCCGACCCGACCAGATGTGACGTTCTGCACGACGCGGTGGTGCGTGTCGAAGCGGGCGTGGGGAAGCTCCTTGAGCGGTTCGACGAGAAGCTGCTGCACGACGAAGCGCGTACCAACGAGATCAAACGCTTGAACGACGAGCTCGCCAAGCACCAGCCGGACGCGCAGTGGAACATCGCCCGCCTCTTCGTCGATCAGATGATCCGCCACCTTGACGAGATTCGGCGCTTCGTCCAGAGGTATAAGGGCCAAGGCGATGCGACCGCGAAGGACTTCGTGGAGGCTCTCGAATGGCTGCAAGAGGACATCGAGCTGGCCCTTGAGGAACACGACATCACGGCTTACCGGCCCGAGGCTGGCAAGGATCCGTTCGACGGACGGCGTCACTCCGTGATGAGCAATCCGATCCGGACGACGGATTCGAGCTTGTCGCGCGTAATCGAGCGTTGCGTACGGCCTGGCTTCGCGCGCGATGGCAAGGTGATTGCACGGGCTGCTGTGAGGATCTACCGGCACGACGAGACGGAAGACCGGCAGGGGGTCGGGGACCGGCCGCAGAACCGGCGGTCGACGATCGGCCCGTCTTCGACTGCGCATTCCGGTGAAACCGATTACCCGTTCCGGCGGCAAACCGATCACCTGTGCCGACGGCCGTCGGCACGTCAGCCACGACGTGCAAGCGCCCGGTTTGGAGTACATCTGTCCGCTTTGGAGGATGCTTGTACGGCCACCGGCGCACGGGGGAAATATCGGCATTCGTGCTGGCACACGCTTTGCTTGAGAAAACCTACCAGGACGATTCGGACTTGAGGAGGGAGCGACATGTGTGGAAGAACCGACAGGCCAGGATTTCTGGTCATGACAATGGTGGCTGCTGCCGCCAATTGCGCAGCACCGAAGGTTGATGCTAACTCAACTCGCCATATCTAGTGTCGTCGTCCCGCGAGAATGCTGCGGACGAGATCGTGCGCAGTGTCGTCGTCAAGGCGTTGCTGCCCGGCGCAACCTTTCCGTTGAGCATGGCGTTCAACCATCGGTCAGTCGTTCGTGGGTCAGGGCCGCGATCGCGACATCGTTTGTCGCAGCCCAAGATCGGCGCGGACCGCCATCCGCGACAGGCTCAGATCTTTGCGCGCGGTCCGCAGGACCAGCGGTACCGGTCTCACCCTGCGGGTGAGGGCAGCGGCGCCGGTGGAACGGGGCGACCGACGACACCGAACACACGCTGGGGGGGGGGGGGGGGGGCGGGAGCTCCCCCACCCCCAACGGAACGAGGAGCCGGATTGGACGGAAGGAGGCGAGTGAGAACCGGAACCACGAACGAGGGAGGATTGGGAGCATGCAGAAGCAGCAGAGCACGTGGATCGGGGTCGCCGTGGCCGTGGCGCTGGCGCTGGTGCTGATCGCGGCGATCAGCCGGATCGCGACCACCGGAGGCAAGCGGCGGTACGAGGACCGGGCCCAGTGCCGGGCCGAGCAGGTCGAGCGCCTGACGGCCGAGCGTCTGGGGTGCAGCCGCAGAGTGGCCGGGGGCGAGTGCGAGCGGCTGGCGTTCGCGCGGTTCGAGGCTGGCACCCGGGAGTGCAGCCTGGCGGTGCGGGTGCACACAATGGCGGCGAGCCCCGAGAACAGGGAAGGAGCGGGGGCCGCTCGGACACGCCAGATGTCGTCGTTGCGATGGTTGGGGAGATGGTAATAGTGCCGCGTGTTCTGCACGCTATGCACGCGCCACGTCTGGCCCGCTCCGGTCCGGTAGCCGAGTCGGTTCAAGGTGGCGGCGATCGTGGCGTCGCTGCACACCTTGGACAACTCTCGAATCAGATCGATCGCGGTCCGATCCGTTCTCACGCGTCGCTGACCAGGACGGTTACCCGGCACGCGCAGCTGCGTATGCACGCCGCCCTGCCAGTGAAGATGGAGAACGTGTTCGCGGTGGGCCTCATCGGTATCGATGACGACCTCCTAGAGCACCGTGCGCAGGATCCGTTTCTTCAGCTCGTGCGAAGGCGTGAGGATGATGCCACACAGCCGGGAGGTCGTTGCCGAGCTGAAGCAGGTGCATCCACCCGCGTACAACTTGTTCTTGAACCGGAACACGGCCGTGCTCGACAGAGGCCCGTGGACGCTGCCGCAGCCGTGGACGCGCAGACGCGCCCACCGCTGCTTGGACCATCCGCAGACGGATGGCCCCACAGCGCCCACCGGCACTCTTCTCGTCCCGCAAGCGCTCACGACAATCCGCTCGAAACGCGGTACGATCTTTCTGAGACAGGTGGGTAACATTTTCAAGTGAGGCAACGCGGCAAAAGTAGTTGACGCCAAACACTGGCGGTCGACCAAGTTCCAACGCGACGAATGCTTACAAATCACCCGGTAAACGAATACGATCCGTACCAGGAAACAGCGGATCGACGACATGAACAAGCGGTTCGGGGACATGAACAAGCGGTTCGACGACACGAACCGGCGCATCGACGACGCGAAAGGCGAACTGAACACACGTCTGGACGAGACGAACCACCGCCTCGATCGGTTGGAGACGCGCGTCGACAACATCGGCGAGTTTGCGTGAGCGGACCGGCAAGCTCGAAGGAAACGTGTAGGGTACACTTCGCTAGTGCCGCGACGGGGGTGCTACAGGCCAGCGCGCGGGATTCAGCGACGCCAAACCTGTTGGGGCACTTGTTAGAGAGGACGGTCAGATGGACCGAAAGCGAAACCCTGCATTCACCCGCTCCCCCGGGTCGTCGTCGTCGTTCAACAAGCGCCGGTGACATCCCGCCGTTGACTGCTAGCTGATTAGTCAAGAGGGAGACTGAGAGAAATGACCTATACTACCAGACTGAGGCTCGTCGTGCTGCTCTGTGCCGCCCTTGGAGGGGGATGCGCCACAAGGGCAACCACTACCTCCATACCGACGTTCACGAGTTGCAACCAGCCGGGACTGACGCCCGTCCAGATGCCTGCGCGCCAACAGCAGGGCGACATTACCATCACGGTCGCGCCGGAGTTGCCGGTGTGCGAACCCCTCGTCCGCATCTCGTATTCTCCGACGGAACCCCCGTCGCTCGATCGCTTCGGACTCTTCTCAGTCTCTGCCGACGTGCCGTGGTACCAACGCCTTGAGCAGTTACGCCTAGACGTTCGAGATCTGTACGGCTTCAACCTAACCATCGTGAATCAATCACCTCGTGTGTTTCGTGGCGCTGGCATGGTGGTGCAATACCAAGTCGACGGTCAAGAGACGTCGATGGATGACAGCAGTTACAGTTCGGTCGTGAATGCGCAAATCTTGCCCGGCCAGCAGCGTCAGGTGCGAATAGAGAACCTCGATCACACTGCGATCACAGACGGTGCAACGATTGGGCTTTATCTTTACGATGTCGTTACCGAAAGGGACGACGCTGGAGTCCCAGCCACACGGAGTAACTTCGAGTGGTTTTTTGCGATGTCAAGGGAAGAGTCGACAGGCCCGGGTTCCGATATGACGTGCAAGGTCCCACTAACAAGTCTTCCCAGCGGCATAACTGGCGCGGGGTCAGAGTACTTGACTGGCGAGCGGTCAGAGTACTTGCTGACTGCGGATGAGTTCGAGGCCGACGGGCTTAACTGCGCTCGTCGATAGTCTTCGCGTTAGTTAGTTAGAGGTTCCGCTGGGATCGCCCCCGGGGCCGGGTCTTGATCAAAGACCCGGCCCCGCTCCGCGGAGAAACAAGGAGTGGCTGGGTCGGAAGGACTAAGGACAGTGATCGATATAGATTTGCCAACTCCACCAAGGCGCAGCCTCTCTTTCGCTGCTTGGAAGGGCCTTGGGGAGGCACTGGGATGACGACGAAACGGTGCCGCCGGTTCACGGCGGACTTCAAAAAAACGGGTGGCGCTCGAGGCGTTGCGGGGGGACCGAACGGTGCAGGCGATCGCGGCCAAGCACGAGGTCCATCCGAACCAGGTGGGCACCTGGAAGCGGCAGGCGGTCGTCATCATCGATAACCGGGTACGAACCGGCCTCGTGCCAACCGTGGCAGCCGCCGGTCAGTGCAGGAGCCGAGGACGACGAGGGCGTGATTTCGCCAATCGGAATACACCTTAACCAAGCCCTCGAGTTGTCCAAACCACCGGGACCACGTCAATAGTTAAGAGCAATACCATGATGCGAATCACTGTCGTCACCGTTTTCATCTGGATATTCGCTGCCGGTTGTAGCGAGCTGCCACTTAAACCGTCGCAGAACGTAATTCCCGTCACATACAACGATGATCACGGTGATACGCCAGCGACGGCAACGCTGCTTGTTCCGCCGTCAGTCACGCCAGGACGCCTCGACGTAGGTGACATCGACTACTTCAGAATCGACATTCGGCGGGAGGGTCTGCTGATCATCCGAACGACAGGGGGCACCGATACGCAGGGTTATCTTCACGGTGATTATGGCACGGAGATCTTCGACGATGATCGAGGGGCCGGCTACAATTTCAGAATAGATAGTCGGGTCTACCCAGGCACTTACTATGTTGAGGTTTACGCGAACTCCGACACGGGGCATTACACACTCCGTGCAGATCTTGAGTATCTTGAGTAGACCCGCCTACAGGATTGGGCGGTGACATCACGAAAGCCGTTTTCTCGTCGGGCCGGCCCGCCAACCATGGCGAAGCTCTAAACACCCCGGTCCGGATGTCGACGTCGTGCTCACGCACCACCTGATAGCGCACGTTCCGCTTCAGGCGGGTCACAAAGGTCACCCCCCGTTGCTGCAACTGATGGAGCCACCCGAAATCAAGATACGCGCGGTCGGCCACCACCACGCTGCCGGCCGGGAACGTCCACGTGCGGGCCACCGTGACGTCGCCGGTCTTACCGTCGGTCACGCTGATGAACGTCGGCAGATGTCCCGCCTGGTCCACGCCGACGTGCAGCTTGATCGCGCCTTTCGTGCGCCGGAACGACGCCCACGGGGAAGGCCGCCAGACACAAGTCGATGGTCGACGCGTCCACCGCGTACAGCTTGTTCTTGAACCGGAAGCCATGCCGCTGGCAGCGGGCCAGCAGGCGTCCGAAGAGCGCTTCGTAGAGCGTATACGGCTGCTGTGCGTTCACCCGCGCCAACGAGGAGCGACTGACGAACGCTCGCACGCCCAGGTGATAGAGCTTGTGGGGTTGGGCGCGCAGGTTGCCGACGATGTCGCGCAGGCTCTGCAGGCCGCCCAGTTGTCCCAGGCCGAGGGCGACGAACTGCGCCCAGCGGCTCATCACGCGGAGTCTCTGGTCCTCCTGGTGCTGTCGAGCCTCGGCGTCGAATTCATTGTCGGGGAAGCAAGTCGAGAAGCTGCCGGAAGACTGTGGTATTATGGGCCACGGCTTGGATCTCCTGTCTTTTGAACGATCGTCGGCAGTTGAAAGTCGGCGGCGACAGACACGTTACCCTACCTTCCGCGTGTCGGCAAGCGCGCCGTCCTCGTCATCGAGGTGCGCCTTCAGCATCCAGAGATGCTCATACCCTGTGATGCGGCGATAGTGCTTCTCCCGCTCCCGGAGCGCCGGCCGAGGCATCGGCTGTCCGGTTCGATCCTGCAGCTCGTGCCGGCACGCCTCCAGCTATTCGGCGAGGCGCAGAGTCGAGATGCAGTCGTCCCGGTTGTAGCCCTCGATCTCGGCGCGCAGCCCGGCCGCCGCGCTGTTGGCGTCGCCCGACTCCAGCGCCGCTTCGAACTGGATGAGCGCCCGCGTGGCGGCCGTGAGCTCGACCCGGCGGGTGAAACCGTAGAACGGCTCCAGCTTCTTGATCGAGTAGCGCTCGACCGAGGCCCGCAGCCCCTGTCGAACCACGCGGTGCAGGTCGACGAACACGTCGCCGCGCAGCAGGCCGGTCCACTTCTTCCTCGCGGGTGGCGTAGCGGCTCATCAGGCGCTTGACGGCGGTCGTCTCGTAGGCGCCGTAGTGGTAGATGTGGAAGCCGGGGTGTTGTTTCCAGCGCGCCATGATCCGATCGATGAAGCGCTCGAACACGCGTTCCGCCTCGGTCTGTTGGTCGAGCGCCCACTGCGCGCCGTACCCGCCGCCGCGGTCCGCGACGCCGAACAGGTACTCGAGACCGCCGTCCGTCGCGAAGGCGTCCCCTTCGAGGTCGAAGAAGACGTCGCCGTCCGACGGCTCCGGCAGCGCCGCGAGTCCCTTGTCCGTCTCGACCGGCGTGATCAGCTCGTGGATACGGCGGCGTTCCCGCCGGGCCTGATCCTGCACCCGTGCCTGCTCGCGGATCCGGGCCAGCGCGCCGTCGCCCACGCCGTCGAGCCGCGGGACCACGGGCAGGCCGAGCACCGCCAGATCCGCCATTGTCGGTACGTCGCGCGCGGCCAGCCGGCGCCGCTGACCGCGTGTGATACCGGCGACGAGCGACAGGTGGTCGTCGGCCCGGCGCTGCTCCGCGCAGGACTGCTTCCACGCGCAGAGCCCGCAGTGATCGACCGGCTCCGGATAGGTCTCCGGGGGCGTTCCTGGTTGCCCTGCGCCGTGAACGTCGTCTGCCCGTACAGGGCGTAAGTGATCGCTTCCAGAATGGAGGACTTGCCCGCCCCGGTGTCGCCGACGATGGCGAGGTGGTCACGTCCAGTGAAATCGATTGGCACGGCGGGCGACCGGAACGACCGCAACCCTTCGATGGCGAGACGGATGGGGCGCATGTCAGTCCTGTCCTTCGTCCCGCTTCGCGGCAAGAGCTTCGAGTGTCTGTTCGGCCTGCGAACGGATCTCGTCCACGCCGAAGTCCCCGGGCACGGCATCCTGACCCACACCACTCAGCGCCTGCGCGGAGAGGGTGCGCACGGCTGCGTGCGGCGCCTTGATCCCTTGCGCTGCAGCCGTGCGCCACTCGATGAACAGCTCGTCGAGTCCTGGTTCCGGCCTGCCGTTGCCGGAGTCTTCTATCTCTTTGTCTCGCTGGTTCGTGACGGTGTTGATCAGTTCGAATACGACGCACTCTGGCGACCATTCCGCCAGTCGGTCCGCGAGCTCGGGAATCGGATCGTCGGACACGACCCGCGCCTTCAGAATGCAACCGTCGAGCCCGCCGTTCGCGGCGCGCCGCTCCATGTCCGCCAATGTGCCGGCGAAATCCGTCAGGGGACGGCCGCCCGGCAGGTCGTGCGTCTCGACCTGCACGCCGTCCCCGATCGTGATCAGCACCGCCTGCTTCGCCTGCCGGCGCTCGCCGAAGTCGAGCGGAATCAGCGAGCCGGCGTAGCGTCCCTGCGCGGTGCCCCCGGGCAGGAGTTGCGGGTCGTGGATATGACCGAAGGCGCAGTACAGCGCGCGTTGGAGACCCTCGACGTGCGTGGCGTAGTCCTCGCCCACGGTGATCCGCCGCTCGGACTTGCCCGGACGGGCGCCCTGCACATGGAGGTGCGCAGCGTAAAGGACGATGCCGCGCGTCCCCACGATCCGCTGCGCCTCGTCGAGCAGGCCGTCGTTCAGGGTCCTGATGCCGTCCGCGTAGTTGCCCTCGAATCGGGAGGGATCGTCGGTGGCGTAGTTGGCGATGGCGCTGGGCGCGATGAACGGGACGCACGCCACGGCCACCGGCTCCGGCGCGATGTCCGGATACTCGACCACCTCGGGCCGGGTGACCAGCCGCAGCCGGCGCGGCGCCGCGGCGCCGGCCAGTTCGTCGATCACGCGCAGCAGGACGGACGAATCGTGGTTGCCGGAGAGCACCAGCGTCGGGGCGATCGCCGACAGCCGTCTCAGCGCCTGCACACCCAGCTCCAGCGCCTCGTACGGCGGACGCGAGGCGTCGAAGAGGTCTCCGGTGTGCAGGATCAGGTCCGGGCGAGCCGATTCTGCCAGGCTCAGCAGCCCGCGGAGCGCCTCCACGTGGTCGGGCGTGCGATCGTGCCGGCCGAGCCTCGCGCCGAGGTGCCAGTCGGAGGTATGGAGCAACTTCACAAGTCCACCTTCGGGCCGGCCAGGGTGCCCACGTTGCGGATGATGTCCGCCGTCTGCATTCGCGCCGCCTCGTCGTCCGCCGCCGCCTCGTCCGGGTTGGTCGCGAACGGCGGGAACGGGAAGCGGATTGGAATCGGCTCCGGCACGATAGGCTGGGAGACGACCATGGTGCCCGGCATGAAGCGTGTCGCACGCTCCCGCAGGGCCGGTGTGAGGAAGCGATAGGCGTCGGACTCGCTGGCGTCCAGCCGTCCGGCCACCTTCAGGCAGGCGTTGCGCGGCAGCGCCTGCGCCACCGCGGAGGCGGCCTGCTGTGCCCCGATGAGCAGCACGCCGAGCGACCGGCCGCGCTCGGCGATGTCCACCAGCAGGTCCTTGAGCGGCGAGAACCCGTGGGCCGGGGCGTACTTGTTCAGCTCGTCGAGGACGACGAAGCGGAGCGGGGTGCGGCCCGTGCCCTGCTTCTCGCCCCAGACGCGGTCGAGCAGGGCGCCGACGACGAAGCGCTGGGCGTCGTCGTGCAGCGTCGAGATGTCCACGACGTGGAGCTTGGCGTTCTCCGAAGAGACCGGTTCGAGACCGCACCCGATCAGGGGGCCGATGTGGCGGCGCAGCTTCAGCAGCCGGCGGAGAAACGCCTGCCGCGTGCCGGACTGCGCGCGGCCGAACCACTCGTTCATCAGGCCTTCGTCGTCCGTGGAGACGATTCCCTCCAGCAGATCGATGAGATCGCCGAAGTCGCGCATGACGTGCCCGGCCCCGGCCGCCGACGCGTCCGGCTCGCGTTCGGCCAGCCGGTCCGGGTTGAAGCCCGTGTTGGGCGGCACGAACTCCGAGATCACCACCGCGCCGGACAGGTCGCCTTCCAGCCGCCGCAGCCGCCGCAGGAGCTGGATCCGCACTTGCTGTTCTACGAAGCCGACCTGCGTCGAGCGCTCGTCGTCCGAGGTGAAGCAGAACTGCAGGAGCTGCTCGCGGATGAACTGCTCCGGCGTCCAGCCGTAGGCGTTGACGTCGGCGGTCTTGCGGGTCTTCACGTCGGCGACGTTGGTCTGCACGCCGGACCGGCGCGGCGCGTAGAGGCGGACGGAGCGGAACGGTCCCGGATCGTCGATGCCGAGCGCCCGCCACTTGTCGATCTCGTCCGGCCTGGCGGCGAACTCGGCGTTGGGGCGGTCGACGTGCAGCAGGTCTTCTCCCTTCGTGTTGAAGACCAGCGCCCGCACGCTCTCGCGTCCCGACCGGCCGCCCAGCAGATCCATGCCCTGCTCGGTCTCCAGAAGCTGATAGAGAAGGAACAGCGCGTAGGAGGTCTTGGTGGCGACCCCGGAGATGCCGGAGATGGAGACGTGGCCGCCGGAGCGTCCGTCCACGAAGCGCATGTCGGCGTAGACCGGCGTGCCGCTCAGGTCGAGGCCCACCGGCAGCTTGCCGCGGGTCATCTCGTCCTCGAACAGGGCGACCGCGCGGTGCTCTCCGATCGCCCGCGTCGCGAGCGCGCCGGCGTGGGGGGCGACGAAGAGCTCGGGCACGACGCGCAGGACGCGGACCTCGGCCCGCCGCACGTGCTCCGCGGGCAGGGTCCGGTCGACCACCCGGCCGGTGTCCGAGGGCAGGTCGGCTCCCTCGAACCGGGAACGCAGCTCGGTCACGATGCCGTAGTGCGTCACCTGCCTTCCGCCCGGCAGGTCGGTGGTGACCGCGACCAGTTCGTCGAGCTGGATCAGTACCTCCGGATCGAGAACGACCTGGAAGGTGCGCGAGTCGCTCTCCACCGAGCCGTCGACGAGTCCGATGCGTCCGCCGTCGTCGTTCATGCGGTCCGTCCCTCGCGGTTGCGTTGCAGCACGGCTTCGCGCACGGCGCGCAGCGTCAGGCGCGGGTCGCCCTGTAGATGGTGCAGATGCCGTTCCAGTCCCGCGATCGGCGTCAGGTTGACCGGCGCCCGCGCGTCCCGGTGGAGCGCCGACGCGAAGTCCGGCAGCCAGCCCGCGGCCCGATCCGCCGCCTCGACGGCCGCGGCCCGTCCGATTCCGGCCGGCATCTCGATGCGGGCGATACCCGCCCAGGGGCCGGCCCACGGTCCGGGATCGCCCACCCGCAGGTAGCAGCCGTACAGCTCGTCGCCCATCGCGAAGAGTCCGGAACGTTCCCGCACCGCCAGCCGCGGCACCTGGGTCCAGTGTGCGTGGGCAAGCATACGGCGGTGATGCGTCTTGACGTAGCCGATGACCGGCAGCCCGCGGCGGTGCCGGATGCCGTGCAGCGGGCCGTCGAGCACGGTCAGCCATTCGCCGGCGCAGAGCCGCTCGGCGACGTCGGACTCGGCGTCGCGCATCAGGCGCTGAAGCAGCTGGCGGGCGGCCTCGATGTCGGCGCCGTCGACCGCGTGCGGTTCCCAGCGCCAGCCGTCGCCGTGGTCGGGCAGGCGGACCGTGTGTCCACCCGTGAAGATGGACGCGCGTCCGACGGCCACCCGATCGAAGCAGGCCGGTGCGTCCTCCGTGACGAGCACCGCGCCGGCGGCCCAGCTCCCGGCGAGGCCCGTGCTGACGTCGCCCCCCGGGCCGGTGTGGGTCAGCCGCGCCTCGGTGCGCATCGTGCCGTCCACCGAATGCGCGAGCCGGTGCGGTCGACCTCCGGCGCTCGGTTGATGGGCCTCGAACGAGCCGCCGTCCTCGACGATCTCGCACTCGAGGGCATGCGGCGAATCGTCCTCCGCCTTGGAATCCGGCGCCGTAGGCGGCGTCGAAGGCCTCGACGCCCAGCGTGCCGATCCGGTCAGGATTGTTCGAGCCTCGCACCTGCCTGAGAGTCATTCAGTCGCGGGTTTCGACGCCTGCGAGCATACGCCGTTGCGCTGACAGATCATGACATCGCCAAGCCCGACCGCTGATGGCCACCACTACCATCAAGTCGACGGTTTCACTCGACGTCGAGTCCGTGCGGGCTCTCGAGGATCTGGCCCGTCGCTGGCAGATGTCGAAGTCGGAAGCGCTACGGCGGGCCATCCGGAGCGAAGCCAGCCGGATACCCGCCACGGGCGGGGATGCCTTGGCGGCGCTGGACCAGCTTCAGGCGTCGCTGCGCTCGCGCAAGGTCGATCTGGAGCGATGGGCCCGGGAGGTGGAGTCGGAGCGCCGGGCGGCCGGCCTGCGGCTCGGTTCCGAACCGCGATGATTCATCTGGATACCAGCTTCCTCATTCGCGCGCTGATTCCGGGAAGGGTGCGGCTCTTCTTCGTTGGCGGCCCAATCAGTCTCTCCGGCGGCGGCGAGGCAGGAGGCAATTGGATCCGTCAAGGCGTGGTGAGGAGCGGCAGAGGGGCCGGTGGCCGACGGTACTTCTGTCGTCAGCGACCGATGGGGGACTTCCGCTGGTCCTCGCGCGCTTCGTGAGAGGTCTCAGTACGCATCAAGACTCCGGCTGCCTGCGGCAGCTGAGAACCGCCGCAACTGCAGCCAAGTGTCACCGTGCGCCGGTCGACTCCCATCGGGTCGCGGACCAAATGCCGACAGGCCCTTCGATGAGCCGACGACGAGCACCGCACGCCGCGTCGCCGCTGCCACGTGGATGATGTCGAGTACCACTGTGGCTTCCAGGGCGTACGCGGTGGTGCCCGCGAGGCGGTCGCGATGGTCACGCGGCGGCGCATCTCGACCAAGTAGCGCTCCGGCAGCAGGTTCAGCGCGGCATCGAGCCGATGCAAGCCGTCGTGACCGCGCCGCGCGCAGCCCAGACCCACAACCTGCATCGTGCCGGAGGTCGTTTCGGCGTGGCTTTCGTGCTCGTGCGGCTCCGAGCACTCGACACCGCCGGTGTCCTCGGCCGGACCAGCAGCCTCTTTCGGGCTGCGTTGGTCGCGATGTCCTTGCAGGAGCTTGCGTACCAAATCCTGGCGCCGCCGGTGCAGTTCCCGTTCGAGTTCGCTCTCGCTCATCTGCCGGGCTTCGCTGGACGAGAGGAAGGCTTTGGCATCCGCGAAGACAGCATCGGCCGCTGCGCACGGGGCTCGGCTCGGGAGACCGATGCAAGGGACGCCGGTTCGCGGCACGTCGAATGTACGTCCCTGGAATCCTGTCGTCACAGCCATCGCAGGTCTGCCTCCCTTCCCACGGCACCGTACCAGAACGCCGCGCGAATGTCCAGAAGGGAGCGCGCCCGAGGGGGACAGACCGACGGTGTTCGGTACCGTTTCGAGGCTCGGCTAGCCGCCGGAAAGACGCGGGTACGCGCTGGCTTGGTTGCTGTCCCCCCGAAAGGAGCACTGGAGAGACGCATCCGCGGGCAAAAAGGCCTATGAATAGGGCAAAAACTCCTCTATGAAGAAGAGCCGCACCCTTCCGGGAACGCCCGAGGAGGCGAAGCTGCGGATGTGGGTTGGCAAGGGAGAAGCGGTGGTCATGAGTTCGGTCGCGTGGGCCGAGTTCCTGTGCGGTCCGCTCAGCGGCGTCGATCGGGAGTTGGCCGACCGAGTCGTTGAACGCCGGCAGGACTTCACGCCGGACCACGCGGTGATCGCGGCTCGCCTGTTCAACGAGTCGGGCCGGCGCCGCGCAATGATCATCGATTGCATGATCGGGGCGGCCGCTCTCGCGGACGGTGCGGCTGTCGCGACATCCAACGAAGCCCACTTCAACCGATTCGCTGCTGCTGGTCTGAAGCTGGCGTAGCCTCGCGCCGGGCGTCCGGTCGCGTCTGGTCACCGCACGGTATCGACAACCATCAGCATCTTCGGCCGCGGACATGGGTTACAGCGCGCAATCATCGACGAATCACAGCACCGCACACCCGAACGTTTAATCATGGCGCAGCACTAGGCTGGTCGATCGGCGACGGGGGACTGATCAAGCCGGAGGGGTCGGCCTACAGCAACTACACCAACTCGTTCACCTCGATGAAGATCCAGGTCGAGGGCAGCGCCAACCCCGAAGTGCGGATTTCGATCAGCGACGCCACAGCGACCGAGGGCACCGACGAGACGATGGACTTCGTCGTGAGCCTGAGCCGGAAGGCAACCGGGACGGTGACCGTCAATTACCTCTTCTCGTCCGGGACGGCTGATTTCAGCGACGTCAATATGCCCCAGGGAACCGTGACGTTCGAACCTGGCGAAACCAGGAAGACGATCTCGATCGGGATCGTCGACGATAGCGTCAACGAACCCAGCGAGACGTTCAGCGTGATACTGCAGGCGCCGAAGGGCGCGACTATCGACGACTCCAGCGGAACCGGGACCATCTACAACACTGAGATCCTGACCGGCAGCTTCGAGAACGTGCCGTCCGAGCACGACGGCAGCACGGAGTTCACGTTCGACGCGGTCTTCAATAGCGAGATCGGAATCGGCTACGCGGCGATGCGCGACCACGCGTTCACGGTCACCAACGGCGACGTGACCCGCGCGCGGCGGAACAACGGGCGGAACGACAGCTGGGAGATCACCGTCGAACCGTCAGGCAACGACGCCGTCACGATCACGCTCCCAGGCAACCGCGATTGCGGAACGACGGGGGCCATCTGCAGCTCAGCAACATGCCCGCCGAACACGACGGGGGCGAGTTCACCTTCGACCTCGAGTTCAGCGAGAACGTCAAGGCCGGCTACGCCCGGATCCGAGAGGACGCGTTCACCATCAACGGCGCACACATCAACGAGGCGCGGCGCAAGACCCAAGGCAGCAACCAGAGCTGGAGGGTCGAGGTCAACCCGAACGGGAACAGCGCGATCAGCATCACGCTGCCGGAGACGACCAACTGCAGCAACGCCGGCGCCATCTGCACCGATGACGGGCGCAAGCTGAGCCACTCGACGTCGGACACGGTCCTCGGACCGGTGGGAATCTCGATCGCCGACGCCGAGGTGGAAGAGGGCGCCAACGCGGTCCTGGTGTTCGCAGTCGCGCTCAGCCGCGCGGCCAGCAGCCAGATGAGAGTCGACTACACGACGTCCGACGGAACCGCAACGGCGGGTGCGGACTACACGTCGACCAGCGGCACGCTGACGATCAACGCGGGAAGCTCGTCGGGGAGCATCGAGGTCGGCGTAATCGACGACGAGCACAACGAGGGCAGCGAGACGTTCACGCTCACGCTGTCGAACGCCTCGAGCGGCGACCTGACGGACTCGAGCGCCACCGGGACCATCACGAACCACGACGCGTTACCCAAGGCGCTGATCGCGCGCTTCGGCCGCACCGCCGCGGTCCACATCGTGAACCAGGTCGAGGAACGCGTGAACGCGCCCCGAGCACCAGGATTCGCCGGCCGGGTCGCCGGCCGGGAGATCAACGGCGAGATGGGACAGCAGTTCGCGCTCGACTTCCTGCAGCAGCTCGGCAGTGGATACGGGCACCAGCAGGGCCAACCGGGGGCAAGGATGACGGCCGCGGGAGCGAACGAGCCGCGGTTCGGCACCGGAGGCGTGACGTCGAGCCTCGGGCCACAAGGGGCCATCGGCGGTGCGATGGACCCGAGCGCGAGCATGCAGGGGTTGCACCCAGGCCAGTCCTACGACCAGGGGATGAGCATGGGCCTCGGCAGCGACCGACTGCTGCAGGGCTCGAGCTTCGCGCTCAACCGAGCGACGTCGAGCGGCGGCGTCCTCTCCTTCTGGAGCCGCAGCGCGCAGTCGCAATTCTACGGCCAGGATGGCGCCCTCGCGCTCAACGGGGACGTCCGGACCTCGATGTTCGGTGCCGACTACGCCAAGGGCCGAATGATCACCGGCGTTTCGCTATCGCACAGCCGCGGGCTCGGCAACTACGCCGGCGTGGACAGCGGGCGGTTGACGTCCGCGGTCACCGGGCTCTACCCGTGGATCGGCTACAAGGCCAGCGAGCGGGTGACCGTCTGGACGGTGGCCGGCTACGGCGCGGGGGGCCTGATGCTCAGCCCCGGTGCGGGAGCACCCATCGAGACAGGGCTGTCGATGGCGATGGCCGCCGGCGGCGGCCGCGGACAGATCATCGGCGGCGACGAAGGCTTCGGCCTCGCGTTCAAGGCCGACGCGCTGCGGGTCGGAACGCAAACGAAAGCGGCTACCGGGCCGAACGGCAACCTCAAGGCGACGAACGCGGCGGTGAACCGGCTGCGGACAGCGATCGAAGGCTCGCAGAGCATGACGATCGCCAGCCGCATGGCCCTGCCGCCGAGCGTCGAGATCGGGATACGCCAGGACGGCGGCGACGCCGAAACCGGGCGCGGCATGGACCTCGGTGCAGGGCTCGTGCTGGCCGACGGGGTAACCGGACTCGCGGTCCACATCCGCGTGCGCAGGCTACTGGTGCACGAGGCCGAGGGGTTCGCCGAAAGCGGCATGTCGATCTCGGTCAGCTACAACCCAACGCCCTCTACTCCACTCGGCTTCAGCGCACGGGTCTCCCCCGCTTGGGGCGGCGATTCGATGAGCAGCGCCGAAGCACTGTGGGGCCGCGAGAGCATGGGCGGCATGGGAAGCGACAGGCTGCTCGGGGGCGGCGGGAACCGGCTCGACACCGAAGTGGGGTACGGGCTGCCGATCGGAGGACGGTTCGTCGGCACACCGCGGGTCGGGCTCCGGACATCGGAGTACGGCCGCGACTACCGCGTCGGCTACGGGATGCAGGTGCTTGAGCAGGGCAAGCTGAACCTCGAACTCGGCATCGACGCCGAACGACGCGAAAGCCCGGTGTTCCATCTGCAGGAAGGCGCCGGCGGGACCGACCAGCGCGTCCTCGGACGCGCCACCATGCAGTGGTAGCGGAACGCGCCGTCACCCAGCAGTGATCCAACCAGGGCCGGGTCGCGGCAGGCCGAAAGGCTGAACCGCGGCCCGGTCCAACGACCAGCCAGCGCAACGCGTTGCGGCAGTGAGCCTCGGCAGTCCGACCGAACGATATCAGCAGAGCAAGAAGCTCCCGGTGTGCCCAATCCCGAGACAACAAAAGGTTCCAAGCAATAGGAGGCGGGCACTGGACAACGAATGTTTGTGGTCTGAGGTCGCGAATATATGGCGTTGCGGAGGCGCACACGTCGCTCTAATAATTCCTGCACAGCTTCAGACGTTCACGATGGCCCTGCCAGAGGCACGCACGCGTTCGTGGGCACGTCAGCAGAAGCACGACCGTGAACCGCCAAGCGTTCGGCGCCGGTGGCGCCACCCCTCACGGCCGGAACCCGACAACGCTGTTCAGCGAGGAGAAACGGATGCCCGACCTTCCTCCCCTTGAATCCATACGTGCGTTCGAGGCGGCCGCCCGACACGACAGCTTCGTCCGAGCCGGACAAGAGCTTGGCGTGACGGCGGCGACGATCTCGCACCGGGTGCAGGCGCTGGAACAGCACATCGGCGCCCAGCTGTTCTCGCGCCACGCCCGCGGCGTGCGGCTGAACGTACGCGGCCGAGAGTACGCAGGGGAAATCCGACGAATCTTCGCAGAGATCACCACCGCGACCGAACGGCATCGCGAGCACGCCGAGGCGACGCATCTGAAACTCGTTGCGGTCGAGGTCGTGGCCGAGAAGTGGCTGATGCCGCGACTCGCCAACTTCAGGGCCGCCCACCCGGACATCTCCATCGAGTTCGAGACCGACCACCGCGAGGTCGACCCCGACCGGCGGGACTTCGACGTGTGGATCGCCTTCACCGACCGGGTCGCCGAGACGCTGCAGGTCGAGACGCTGTTCGAGGAGACGCTGCTCCCGGTGTGCAGCCCGGCCTTTCTGAAGACGCGGGGACGGCCCCGGGAACCCGCGGATCTGCACGGCTGGCCGCTGCTGTACGACCTGCACTGGACAACCTATTGGTCGCACTGGTTCGCGCACCACGGCGCGAAGGAGGCGGACCTGTCGCACGCGTCGGGGTTCCGGCTCTACAGCATGATGGTGCAAGCCGCGGTCGAGGGCATGGGCGTCGCCCTGGGCCATTCACTGATGATCGCGCGCGAGCTGGAGCAGGGAACGCTGGTCTCCCTGTTCGACTCCCGTGTCACCGCGCCGGCCCGGTACCTGCTGGTCACGGCGCCGGCATCCGCCAAGAAACCCGAGGTACGAGCGTTCCGAGACTGGGTCCTGCACCAAAGCCGGAGGGCGATCCCCTCACGAACAGATCGGAGCGTCGAGCCGCGGCCCGTCTGATGCGGGCGCAGCTCCCGACGTGGAGCCGGGAAAGCGGAGCGACACAAAGGCCAGCGAATGACTCAGCCCACGCTGGCAAAGCCAGCGGAAGCCGACACGCTGATGACCAATCTTCAACAGCGCGAGAGCGCAATCTTCAGCGGCGGAGGGGAGGGCGAGTCCGAGCAGCAGATCGCCGGGCACGCCAGCGTACGGCGGGACCGGAACGTGCAGCCATTCGGCTGCGGTCAGGCAGGGTGCGCTCATGAACGAGCTGCCATCGGTCGGCTTGACGCAGCGATTCCTGGCCCTATGCGAGGACCACGGCTCAGAACGTCTCGCGGTCCGTCTCGTCGCCGTGGGACGAAGCACAGGAGTGCCGGGATTGCCTGCCGGCGACGACTGGACGGCGTGGGACGCCGACGAGTTGCGGGCGGCGGTCGACTTCCTGGAGCAGATGGGAAGGCGCTAGTCCTCGGCTTCCGGGCGTGTCGCCGGCAGACCGACCTACGGAGGAAAGCAACGTGCGTAAAACACGATTGAATCGGGTAAGGCTGCAGCCACAAGCGGTGCGTGTCGCATCAGCAGCGCTGGGCATCGTGCTCGCGATGATGCTGGCGCCACCCGAGGCGGCGGCGCAGAACGTGCCGACGGCGCCGCGGAACCTCGCGGCCGAGCCCAGGCCGCCGGTGCCGCGGAAATCCGAACTACGCATCAATCGGAGATCGCAGGGTGGCACGATGCTCACAAGGAGCCGGCTGCGACGAGACACGGAATGATCCTCAAGGACACCGCCGAGCAACGGTGGCACCACGAGCACAACCCGCAAGGGGCACGCGAGAACCCACGACGTGGGAACCGGCGGTTGCCCGCCGCGACCAGCGAGGTGCTGCGGCCGTGGCCGCGCCAGGGAGATCACGGATAACAGTGAGAGTTGTGCAAGTGGAACGCGAACTGCAGGAAACGCTGCGCAAGACGGCCCGCGAGGCGCTGGGACCTCAAGCGACCGACAGCGAAGTCGAGCGACTTGCCGGCGAGGTGTACAACGGGCCGGCAGCCACCGACATGGCTCCAGAGACCGACGGAGAACGTGCACGGCGCCAGCGAAGAACGCGACTGGCCATCGAGGAAATGGACCGGTGGGGGAAGGGTGCCTACTAGACACGAGCGAGCTGCTGCGGCCGACGCAACGGAAGCTGCACAGCGCCTGGGCAGCACTTCATGGCTGGAAGACGATGAGCCGCCCACCGTGGCCTTCGAGCTCGCCCCGCTCGGTGCGCAGGGCACCGTCAATGCCGCAACGGGTTCGCGGACAGGGTGGCGCGATGAGAGGGCGGCGCTTGGACCGAACTTGGTAAGCGAAGAGCGACACCACCAAGCACAGAGAGAGACGATGGGGCTCAACGTAATCCAAGTTGAACGTGAACTCGAGGACCGGCTGCGCGCAAGAGCACGCGAGGCCCTCGGGCCGGACGCGAGCGAAGCCGAGGCCAAGGCGCTAGCCGAGGAGGTGTACTACGGGGGCGAGGAGGACAACGGGTATCACGAAACCGAGGCGGAGCGGAAGGCATACGACAGGGAGATCGAAGAAACGATCGCGATGATGGACCGATGGGGCGTCTGATTCTGCTCGACACGAGCGAGTTGCTGCGGCCGTTGCCGCGAAAGCTGCACGCGGCTTGGGCGGAGATCGATGGTCGCAAGGCGACGATGTCTCCGACGGTCGGACTCGAGTTGGCACCGCACGGGCTGCTGGCAACAACGAGCGATGGCCTGACCACCGCCGAACGGTTGCTGCAACGCGAGACGCCGAAGCTGTCGAAAAAGCGACAGCTTCAACTGGAGATCCAGGCGTGGTGGTCCGATGCATGGCGGAACCCGGAGTCGCCGTACCAGCTGCTGGAAATGAACGAAGCACTAGCTAGCCCGGACTATTCGTGGCGACCGTGACTCGGCCCCTGGGAGGCGGCGCCGGGACCGGACTCGGTCACGGACAACGGGGAATGAGCAGTGGGCGGCCATTGGAACGTTCTCAACCGCGCGTGGCAGGGTGGTTGAGCGCCGAATGGACGTGATGACGGGTGCCGCCGGGGAGGACAGCGCACACTTCCCCCGTTGCGGTCGGTTGGCAGCCTCCGTCGGTCAGCGATGCGGCGCTCGCCGAGCGGCTATCCGGCGCGCGCCCCGAGCGCGAATGCGATGTGCCGCCACGCCGCCAGGTCCGGTGTCGCGCGCGGCAGGCGTAGGACGATGCGACGCGCCGAGCGCACCACCTGGACGCCGAGCTTCAGCAGCCGGTCGCGCAGCCAGGGCACCTGCGCGCGGGCGCACGCGGTGTCGGCGGCGCGCAGCCGCAACTCCTGCATCAGCACGTAGGCGGCAGCCGTCAGCAGGACGCGCAACTGATTCGCCGAAAACGCCTGGCAACTCGTGCGGTCGATCTGCAGGGCCTTCAGTTCCTTGATCCGGTTCTCGGCGTCCCCGCGGGCGCAGTAGACCTTCTCGTAGAGGAAACGCGGCGTCTGCCGCATGTTGGTCACGACGAAGCGCGGATTGTCCCGCGGCTCGCGGTCTGCGAGGCGGACGACTTCGGCCTTGATCACCACCCGCCGCGCGTGGTTCCACGTGCCGGCCTGGTACTCGTCGGTCTCGGTGTAGACGTGCTCGGTCTGTTCGCTGCGCCAAGTCCGCGCCCGCGCCACCAGCATGGCCGGCCCGGCGTGCCGCTCCAACACCGCGTTCTTCGCCATCGCGACCACGTAATCGAGCCGCGGCTGCGCCTCCAGGAAGTCGAAGACCGCCGGGCTGGCAAACTGCGGCCGCAGCGCGCGGAGACGGCGTGGGAAAGCGGAACGGGCAGCTGGGCACCAGAGGAACAGACCGAGACGCGTCGGTGAAACGAGGAACGCGGAAGGCGGTTGAAAGCCCACCAAGGAGGCAAACGACGCCGCCACACACGCCGAGCAACAAACCCCCTACCGATACGCTACATGCGGATTGCTAAAGGCCGGGCAAAACGCGGCGCAGCAGAAGAGAGGACCGCATGAGCAACGCAGCAACCTCAGGGCGCCGGGCGCGATCCCGCGCGGGTGCTACACGACCTACCGCGGCAACCTGGCGGCCGACCCGCGAGAGATCAACCAGGAAAACGCGACGTACGCCGCGGCGCGAATCGCGGTGAACATGACGGCACCGGACGTGCCGACCGAGGAGCGCGAGAAGCTCACCGACAGGGCCCGCGCTGGGTTGTTACCGCTTCATGTCCGACTCTAACTCTAACCCGCCAGACATCTGAGCGCTTGCTCCGCGAGGCACCGAAGAGGGTGCCTGTGGAGTTCGCCCTCGCGCCGGAGTCGAACACTTGCTCGCGGTGGAACACCAACGACAGACGGCGACGAAGCCGCCCGACCGCTACCGCGTAGCGGTGAACCTCGCTGCTCATGATGCGTCACCCGAGGTGTGGTAGGGATGTAGCCGCACCGTGTCGTCTGGCGCCTGTATCAACCCCACCCACGACCTCCGGTTCCACCGCGCCTCTCAGAAGAGGCGCGGGACAAAGACGAACCACGGGAGGGGAGATGCAGGTGAGATAATAGAGATAGGCAGCCGGGCCGAATTCCCAAAACGCACCCACCGGCGCCACGCACACACGCGTTCGCGTCGGCTATTCCCGCTACGGCGCCACGGCGCCGGTCCAACAACGCCGACCGGCCACGGGCCGGTTTACCAACAACAACGTCGGCCGAAGGCCGGCCGCCTGGGCTCGGCCCACGATGCAGGTCGCGCCACGAAGGGCCATCAGCCACCATGGAACGAATCTTTCCGCAGATGGGTCCGGACGAGCACGACGGGCGCGATGCCGCCACGGGTCGCGCCGGCCGTTCGACGAGCGCGAGTTCGAGCCCATCGTCGCTCGCGCTGACCGGGACGGCTGCACAGCGCGCAAGCAGCCTCTCGCGCCCGGTCCGACACTCACCCCGGGCGCGTCCCCCGGCGGGCGGCAGCGGCCCGCGGCCGCCGCCGCGGGATCACTACGCACCCGGCGCCGGGTGCCGGGCCTTGACGACAAACGGAGACCGCAACGGGATCGACCCGGCCATCCGCGGCTCCGCACCACCGGTTTCACTCGGAACCCGGGACCGAACACACAACAGAACAACGACAACAGGAGACAAGCATGTGCGACGACGACAGAACTACCCATATCGACAGCGCCACCATCCTGGCCGATTTCCGGCGCCGCTTCGCCGACGAGTTCAGCGGAGTAGGCAGCGATCGGATCCGGGTCGTGATACCGGGCGACGAGCCCGGCACATACCGCGTATTCGTATGCGCAGACGCCGATGAGGCGGCCGCCTGCCTCCACCGCCATTGGCTGGGGAGACAGGGCCGGACGCTGTGACGTCTCCGCGCCCGGAGTTCGACTACCGCCACCCGGTCTATCTGCGCGCCCGCGACGAGGCCTTCGCCCGCTCGGGCGGCCTCTGCCAAATGTGCGGCCAGGAGCCCGCCGTGGAGGCGCACCACTGGGCCATCGACTACCCGCCGGCGCATGAGACGACCGACGACGACCTGACGGCGCTGTGCGCCGACTGTCACTTCTTTGCAACGACGCTCCGCCGGTTCACGCGCGCCGGCGGCTCGCGGCACCAATTCTGCGCGCTACTCTCGAAGGTAATAGCACAATGCGACTTGAATTCACCCTCGCCGGCGTCTCCCCCCTCATCATGCACAACGGAGCGGCCGGACTCGACACGCGAAGCGCTCTCAGCCGCGAGATCGCAGCGCTCACGGCAAAGCGAGGCGGCAACCGAACCGACATCGACGACCGGCGGCTCTGGGAGCTCGAGTGCCGACGGTCCCTCTATCTCGACGCTGACGGCAGACCCACGCTACCGGAGGCAGCGCTTCGGGCAGTGATCGAGTCCAGCGCCCGCAAGACCAAGCAGGGCCCGTTGGTGCGCGAGGGGTTGATGATCGAGAGCGTAACGTTCTGCTACGACGTCAAACGCTACGGCGAGGACGTCAAGAAGCTGATCACGACCGCACAATTCGTGGCGCCGGTCGTGGTGAATCGCAAGCGCGTCCTTCGCAGCCGGGCGCGGTTCGACTGCCCGTGGTCGGTCGTCGGGGTAGCCGACGTCGACCCGCAGCAGGTGGACCGGGACCAGCTGACGGCGTGGCTGGCCACGGGCGGCCGCCGCGTCGGGCTCGGCGACTGGCGTCCGCAAACGAGCGGCCACTACGGGAGGTTCAACGTCGAGAAGGTGGTCGAGCTGCAGGACGCTGCTTGACGGCGGTGTCCCGCGGGTGAAGATTTCACGGCGCGGCTTGGCGTGGTGTGGCGGGGCGGGACCTGGCATGGCTTGAACACGGCTTGGCGGGGCGAGGCAGGGACGTTTTCGCGATATGCCATGCGAGAAGGTAGCGACCCGTTGCACCGATGGACGCCGTTGATGACGGCGCGTCGACCGTCGTCGACGACCGACCCATGGCGGCGTGATCCTCTTACGTCGATGAGCAATTGCTGCAGGTCCGTCGATCCGCACCATCTCACGCCGGCCGCTGGCGGGTGTTGGGCGGCGGGCCGATGAGGTTGCAGCGCAACACGGTGTCGGATACGCCGTCTTGTGCAAGCATCCGCCGGCAGGTCTGAGTTCAGCATCGTACCGTGGCGGAGACGCTCGGCCATGGCGAACCCGCGGCACAGATGCCGACGGCAACAGGCCGCGTCGATGACGAACCCTGGGCCCGGCGTCTACCTGCAGTTCCTACGATCACTTGGCGATGACTTCCGGCGCAGCGCCAAGTGGCCCGTGAACCAACCCATTCCGGGACCCGGAATTTGCTCTGGACGTTCGCCGCATCGGGCGGCGCACGCCTCTTATGCGTGCCCCTTGTCGGAGGGGCTGGAACTCGATTCGTACCTTCGGCTGCGGAAGTGACCGGGCCGAACGGACGGCCCTCTGCCCTCCGGACCTCTCCTCGCCACTACCCGCCGCCGGCGCCGAACGCCCGGGGGCAGATCGGTAGGTAGCGTCGTTCAAGGAGCAGTTGCCGACCCGCTGACGCGGAGTTGGCCGCGAACGGTCCGGCAACGCCGGGCCCGCGTGCAAGGCGCTGGACGACACCGCTTGACTCCCTTCGTGATTGCGCCGGGCACGGTGCATTGACGCCTGACGGGCCGGTCCCGGTCCGTCGCTGAGGGTGAGAAGGGAACCATGGAAAGAGACGTACAGAATGCGCGTGAAGCTCGTGAGGCGGAAAGACGACAGCACCGTGCTGTTGGTCTATCCTTCGACGCTCGACGAATACGGCGAAGCACTGGAGACCCTCGCCCGCCCGGCCGGAAGCAGCGGTCCGGTTCCGGCCCTGGCTGGACGCGGCCTGCGCACGGCTGCTACGTGGTGACCACCGAGGAGCTGTGGCATCGGTGGGGCTTGCCCGACCTGTCGGCCGACGGTCGTGCGCGCGTGGTGGACGAGTCGCGGGCACTCGATGTGCTCGGCGATGCGGCGGCGTGGCCCGCGGCCGCGGTCGAGCTGCCCGCTGACGCCGGGGCTACGCCCTCGCCGGGGGACGGCAAACGCGACGGTTCGGAACTCGCGGCGGTGCGCGCTCTCGTCGCGCACGGACCGCGCGTCGATCGGGTGCTCGCGGCCCTCGACGAGTGCGGCGTGCTGCCGCGCTTCGTCCGCAAGACGTTGCGGCATGCACTCCTGCAGTCGCTCGGGTCCGGGAAGGCGGCCGTCGAGAAGGCGCTGGACCGGGCGGCGATGGCCGCCGCCCTGCCGTGGCGGACGCGCGGGCCCGTGCGGTTCGACCCGGCTCACCTGAAGCAGGTGCTGGAGCGCACCCACGGCGGCCTCGACCGCGTCAAGACCCGCCTCGTCGACGTGCTCGCGGCGAGCCCGCAGACCCGCGGCGCGCTCACCGTGGAAGCTCCGCGCCGCGGCAAGGGAGTGGAGACGGAATCGTCCGCGCTCGTCGTGCTCCCACGCACGCCTCGGGCCGCGGCGCGCATCCCGTGCCTGTCCGGGCCCCGGGGGACCGGCAAGACGTCACTGGCCGTGGCCGTCGCCGCCGCGCTCGGCCGCACCCAGGTGCGCGTAACGCTGGACAAGGGAAACACCGAGCGCCTGATCCACGGGCAGGAAGGCGACGCGCCCGGGCGCCTCCTTCAGGGCCTGCGCGAGGCCGGGGTGAGGAACCCGGTCTTCATCCTCGAGGCCATCGACCGGGTGGAGCCCGAGGCCGCCGACGAGTTGCTCGACATCCTCGACCCGGGGCGCTGCATCGTGTTCGAGGACCACTACCTCCAGGTGCGGTTCGACCTGTCCGCGGTCCTGTGGATCGCGACCGCGACCGATCCCGGCGCGATTCCCGAGGCGGTGCGCAACCGGCTCGAGGTGATCGAGCTGTCGGGGTACACCGAGCACGAGAAGCTGGCAATCGCCGAACAGTACCTGCTGAAGCGCCCGTTCGATGGGAACGTGCGCGTGCCGGCTGCGTGCCTGGCGCCGGAGCCGGCGGCGCCGTCCCCGGTCCTGGAACCGGACGCCGGCCCGGAAGCTCCGGACGTCGTGATGGTAGAGCGCGACGTGTCGTCGTTCGAGGAGCTGGAGGCGTTGTCGGCCGGGCCGCCGTCTCTCGGCGGCGCCGCCGACGCGTGGCGCACGGCGGCGTCCAGCGGCGGAGTCCGCTTCGAGACCGAGGCGATCCGCCAGGTGATCCGCCACCACACGGATGAATCCGGCGTGGCGGAGCTGCACGCAAGGCTGGCGATGGTCTGCCGGCAGGTGGTGGTGCGCCGGTCGCCGGGAAACGCGGACCCGGACGTGATCACGCCGGCGGTGGTGCGGGAGGTGCTGGGCGACGGCGTTGTCGACGCGCTGCCCCCGGCCGTGCGGGCGGCCATCGCGCGCGAGCGCCGGCGCCTGGGAGACAAGTCGGACGCCGATGCCGAGCGGACCAACGACTGGATCGAGTGGCTGGAGCAGTTGCCGTGGACCCGGCGCAACACGGCGACTATCGACCTGACGCGCGTCCGCGCGGCGCTCGATGCCGGGCACGCCGGCCTCGAGCACGCCAAGGCCTGCATCCTCGAGCATCTGGCCGTGCGGCGGCGGAACCCGCTCGGCGCCGGCGCCGTACTCTGTTTCGCCGGCCCGCCCGGGGTGGGCAAAACCTCGCTGGCGCAGTGCACGGCCGAGGCGCTGGGGCGCGGGTTCGTGAAGCTGGCCTGCGGCGGGTTGCACGACGAGACGGACCTGCGTGGCCACAACCGCACGTGGAAGGACGCGCAGCCCGGCTCGATCCTGCGCGAGATGCGGCGGCTCGGCAGCAGGGACCCGGTCTTCGTGCTCGACGAGATCGACAAGATCGGTGCCGCACCGGCCGCCGTCCTGCTCGAGGTGCTCGACCCGGCGCAGCACGATCGTTTCCGCGACGCGTTCGTCGAGCTGCCGTTCAACTTGGCGGGAGTGCTGTTCATTACGACGGCCAATGAGACGGCGCGGATCCCGCCAGCGCTGCGGGACCGGCTCGAGATTATCGACCTACCCGGCTATACCGAGGCCGAGAAGGTCGCCATCGCCGAGACGCATCTGATTCCTGCACACAACCGCGCCGCCGGCCTGACGACCACGCCGGTCCGGTTCACCCGCGGCGCCTTCCGGCGGATCATCCGCGACTACACGAGCGAGCGGGGGATCCGTCAGCTCGCCCGGTGCGTGCAGGCGATCTGCCGCAAGGTGGCGCTCGGGCTGGAGACCGGCGACGCGTCGCTGGTCCGCGACCGCGTCACGGCTACGCAGGTGCGTGGGTTTCTCGGCGCGCCGGGCATCGATCACATGGACGGTGTCGACCGCCTCCGCGAACAGCTCGACGCGTCCGGGATACCGGACGCCGTGCGGCTCCGGGGGTGGGAGGTCCTGGCGCGGCTGTCCGGGCTGCTGCCGTCCGATCCCGAGCATGCGCGAGGGCGCGAGTACCTGCGGTGCCTGGCGAGCCTACCCTGGACGAAGCGCACCGCCGCGCCTCTCGACCTGGCGCGCGCCAGGGAGATCGTCGATGCGGGACATGCCGGACACGGCGCCGTGAAGGAACGCCTGGTCGACTACATCGCCCTGCGGCTGGCGAAGCCGGACGCGCAGGCGCCGCTGCTCTGCCTGATGGGTCCGTCCGGGGTGGGCAAGACGTCGCTGGCGCGGCTGGTGGCCGCGGCGCTCGGGCGCGCCCGAGCGTGGGTGGCCTGCACCGAGCTGGATGGTGCAGCAAGGCTGCACGGAAGCCGCTCAGGCCCGCCCGGACGGATCGTCGAGGAGTTGCGCCGCGTCGGCGTCCGCAATCCCGTGTTCATCCTCGACGAGATCGACCGGCTGGACGAGGGGAGCGGCACAGCGGCGGCGCTGCTCGAGGCTATCGCGCCGGCGCCGGGCGCCGCGTTCCGTGACCGCTATGTCGATCTGCCCTTCGATCTGTGCGAGGCGCTCTTCGTGGCCACGGCCAACAGCATCGCTTCGGTGCCTCCGGTGTTGCGGGAAGGCATGACGCTGATCGAGCTACCCGGGTACACCGAGGCGGAGAAGCGCGTCATCGCGACCCGGCACCTGCTGCCGTTGCAGCTCGTGCACCATGGGCTGACGGCCGGCCAGGTCCGCGTCACCGACGAGGCGGCCGGAGCCGTCATCCGCGGCTACACGTGGGAAGCGGGGGTGTGGGGGCTGGCGGATGCGCTCGGCACGGTCTGCGCCAAGGTGGTGCGCCGCCGGGCCGCGGGGGACGAAGCGCCGGTCGAGATCACACCGGAGGCCCTCGCCGGGATATTGGGTGCGCCTTCGGATCCCCGCGCGCAGGTCGCGGCTCACACCGGCCGGCCGGGCATCGCCGTCGGACTGTGCCGTACCACGGCCGGCGGCGGCGAGCTGGTGTTCATCGAAGTCAGCCGCATGCCCGGCACGGGCGCGCTGACCCTGACCGGACACCAGGGGGAGGTAATGCAGGAGTCGGCGCGGGTGGCGCTGTCCTGGGTGCGGGCCAACGCCGGGCGGTACGGCATCGATCCGGCCTTCCATCGCGGCGCCGACATCCATGTGCATGTGCAATCGGGCGACGTGCGCAAGGAGGGCGCCTCGGCCGGCGTCACGATGGTGGCCGCACTGGCCTCGGCGTTGACCGGGCGCGTGGTCCGCGCCGACCTGGCCATGAGCGGCGAGATCACCCTCTCCGGGCGGGTACTCCCGGTCGGCGGCATCAAGGAGAAGGTGCTCGCGGCCCACCGCTGCGGGCTGGTTCACGTCGTGCTCCCGCATCAGAACCGGAAGCAGGTCGACGAGGACCTCGGCGATGACCTCCGGCGCGCGGTCGAGGTCCACTACGTCACGCAGGTCGACGGCCTGCTGGACCTGGCATTGCGGCGCGCGCCGGCGGCGGGCGAGGCGGCGGCGGCCATGCCGGCCGGCCGAGTGTCCTGAGACTCGGCGGCCGGGCGGCAGGCGATGCTGTCGGACGAGGCCGCTCCCGGCCTGCTCGCTGGCCGGGGGCTCCGGGGGACATCCTGCTCGCCCATGGGTCTTCGGAACGCCGATCCCCGTGTCGACGACCGTAGCCACCGTGGTCAACCGGGCCGCTCGGTCCGGTTCCGGCAGCGCCCAGAGTTCGCTGAAAACGGTGAAATACGGGCTTCACGTCTTCAATCACTGCCAGCCGTACTACCAGCCGTTTCGGGTTCTACCAGCCGTTTTCTGACCCGATGGGACCTCCTCTGACCTTGGGTTTTCCCAATAAACACTGGGATTCTTGGGGATCGCGGCCAACCGTGATCGGTTTAGAAGACCGATGCTCTATCCACCTGAGCTACGGGCGCGTTTGCCGATCGGCGGACGGCGGCAGGCGAACTTCCGACAGACGGGCTCGGGCGCCAACGCGGGAGGAACCCGGGCCTGGATCGGGCGGGTCGGTTCACGCGCTCTAGAGCAGTGGCCTTCGTTCGCAGCCGTCGCAGGGGTACGTCCTGTCGCGCTCGCCGCCCGAGCGGACGATGAACGACAGATCGTTGCCGGACGCGCTGCAGATGATCTCGAACTCGTACGCTTGGCCCGCCGCGATTCCATCCGGGAACGTGTGCTCGCAGGTACGCCGTGAGGGGGTCTCGCCCCGCCAGATCAGCGCCTCGACGCGTGGGTACGGGTCGCTGACGGCCGGCGTGCCCGGCTCCGCGAGCTGGACCGATCCGGTGATCCTGCGACCCATCGGGTTGCCGGTCTCCGGGTTCGTGGCGATTTCCACGTGGATATCGCCCACGGTTGCGGTCGGGTTCGGGGGCGGCTCTGAACAGCCGACCACCATTGCCACGGCCGCCACTGCGAGCAGGCGCAGGCCGAGTCCTGCCCCGTGCGATTCTGCTCGGTCTCGCATTGCTTCTCTACCTCCTTCGGAGCCGCGGCGCTCCGTGCCTTGACTGATGATAGCTCACGAGATCGTGAGCGTCGCCCCTGTCCACCGACCCGGTCGTCTAGCGCCGCCGCGGGTGCGCGGCGTCCCACTCCCGCGCCCGGCGTTGCGCCTCGGCGAGCTGCCCGGGCGTCATCTCGGCGGCGACCGCGTCGCGGCGCTCGACGACCCGATTGCGCGCCTCGCCACCTGACCGGGTGGCGGCGAGGCTGAGCCACATGTACGCCGTCAGGTTGTCCGGAGGCAGACTGCGACCCTCGGCGTAAAGGATCCCCAGCCCGACCTGTGCGAGAACGAGACCCTGCTCGGCGGCCCGCTCGTACCACCTGGCGGCTTCGACGCCGTCCCGGGACACACCGCGCCCGTCGTGGTACACGGCTGCCAGGTCGTACTGCGCCAGGGGATCGCCGGCCTCGGCCTGGGTGCGCATGTTGGCGAGCGCCTGGCTGTTGTGCGCCAGGACCTGCGCGTCGAGGGGCGAGCGGCTGGCGCAGACGACCACGCCTGCAGCGACGACGGCCACGAGTACAATGCATGCGCGACGTGTCATCGTTCTTCGGTTCGGCGGCACGGACCGGTACCGGGCACCGTGCACCGTGCACCGTGCACCAGATTAGCAAGACTAGCACGCCCGTGCCGCGGTGATTGCGCTTGGCGCGCCGCACTGCCGGAGGGCCGGTAATCTATTTGCAATAATTATGAAAGCACAATAACCATAAACTTGACTGCCGAGGCAGGAGACACGGTAGAATAGCAGAGCCGTCGCACGCGGTTCGACCCATGCACACGACCCGGGAGCTTCTCGACATCGCCACGGTCATCGTTATCGTGGCCGGCGCGATTGCGCCGGCCACTAACGGATGATGTTCCCGGCACCAACAACCGAGAAACCACGAGGGGCCATCATCCGACACCGGATGATGGCCTTTTTGCTATGACCAGACGAAACAGCGCCGCGATTACCGAAGGACCGAGCCGGGCGCCGGCCCGCGCCATGCTGAAGGCGGTCGGCTTCACCGACGCCGACCTGCGGCGACCGATCATCGGGGTTGCGAACACGTGGATCGAGATCGGGCCCTGCAACTACCATCTGCGCGACCTTGCCGAAGAGGTGAAGGCGGGCATCCGGGAGGCCGGCGGGACGCCGATGGAGTTCAACACGGTGTCGATCTCCGACGGCATCACGATGGGGAGCGAGGGGATGAAGGCCTCGCTCGTGAGCCGCGAGGTGGTCGCCGATTCCATCGAGCTGGTGGCGCGCGGCAACCTGTTCGACGGCATCGTGATCCTGGTCGGCTGCGACAAGACCATCCCGGGCGGGGTGATGGCGCTGGTGCGGCTCGACATCCCCGGTCTGGTGCTCTACGGCGGCTCGATCGCGCCCGGACGGTGGGAGGGGCGCGACGTCACGATCCAGGACGTGTTCGAGGCGGTCGGGACCCACGCGGCCGGCAAGATGACCGACGAGCAGCTCTGCGCGCTCGAGGACGTCGCCTGTCCGGGGCCGGGGGCGTGCGGCGGGCAGTTCACCGCCAACACGATGTCGACGGTCTGCGAGCTGCTCGGCGTCTCGCCGATGAGCGCCAACGGCGTGCCGGCGATGGAGACGGCGAAGGGCGATGTCTCCCGCCGCGCCGGCGCGCTCGTCATGGACCTGGTGAAGAAGGATCTGCGGCCGCGCCGGATCGTCACGCGGGACGCGCTCGACAACGCCATCGCCGCGGTCGCGTCGACCGGCGGCTCGACCAACGCCGTCCTGCACCTGCTGGCGATCGCCAATGAGGCGGGCGTCGACCTGAAGATCGAAGACTTCGATCGCATCAGCGAGCGCACTCCGCTGCTGGCCGATCTGAAGCCGGGCGGCCGCTTCGTCGCCACCGACCTGTACCGGGCGGGCGGGATCGGCCTCGTTGTCAAGCGGCTGCAGGAGGCGGGGTTGCTCAACGGCGACTGCGTCACCGTCACGGGGCACACCATCGGGCAGGTCGCCGACGCGGCGGCGGAGACCCCCGGCCAGGAGGTGGTGCGGCCGGTATCCGATCCGATAACCCCGACAGGGGGCTTGGTGATCCTCAAAGGGAACCTGGCGCCGGATGGCTGCGTGGTCAAGGTGGCGGGACACGAGCCGGCCACGCACCGTGGGCCGGCACGGGTGTTCGAAAGCGAGGAGGGGGCGTTCGAGGCGGTCGAGCACGGGCGGATCAGACCGGGCGACGTGGTCGTGATCCGCTACGAGGGTCCGAGCGGCGGGCCGGGCATGCGGGAGATGCTCGGAGTGACCGCCGCCATCGTCGGGGCGGGGCTCGGCGAGTCGGTGGCGCTGCTGACCGACGGCCGCTTCTCGGGCGCCACCCGCGGCATGATGGCCGGCCACGTGGCGCCGGAGGCGGCCCGGGGCGGGCCGATCGCGGTCGTGCGGGACGGCGACACGATCCTGTTCGACGAGCGGAACCGGAGGATCGATCTCGAGGTGAGCGACGAGGAGCTGCAGGTGCGGCTGGCCGCGTGGCGGGCGCCGGAGCCGCGGGTCACGAGGGGTGTGATGGCCAAGTACGCGCGGCTGGTCTCGTCGGCGGCGACCGGCGCGGTCACGAACTGAGCGCGCTCGGCGGCGACCGGCGCGGTCACGAACTGAGCGCGTCCGTCGGCCGCGACGGGCGCGGCGATGCACTGAGAGAGCAGGAACACGTCATGGCTTCGATGAGAACGGGCGCGCAGATCATCTGGGAATCACTGGTGCGCGAGGGCGTCGGCACGGTATTCGGCTATCCCGGCGGGGCGATCCTGCCCGCCTACGACGCGCTGCTCGAATACCCGATCCGCCACGTGCTGGTGCGCCACGAGCAGGGCGCCACCCACATGGCCGACGGGTACGCGCGGGCGAGCGGAGAGGTCGGCGTGGCGGTCGCCACCTCGGGGCCGGGCGCCACGAACATGGTGACCGGCATCGCGACGGCAATGCTCGATTCGTCGCCGCTGCTCTGCATCACGGGGCAGGTCGGCAGCAAGCTCATCGGCTCGGACGCGTTCCAGGAGACGGACGTGACCGGCGTCACGCTCCCGATCACCAAGCACAACTACTTGGTGTCGCACGTCGACGAGATTGCGCCGGCGATTCACGAGGCGATGTACATCGCGCGCTCCGGGCGGCCCGGGCCGGTGCTGGTCGACATCACCAAGGATGCGCAGCAGGGGTCGACCGAGCGCGACTGGCATCCCCGCGAAGTAAAGCTGCCCGGCTACCGGCCAGACCTGCGCGCCCCGGACGCGGAGTACCGCCGCGCCGCCGACCTGCTGAACGGCGCCAAGCGGCCGATCATCTTCGCCGGCCACGGTGTCCTGCTGTCGGGTGCGATGACGCAGGTTCGCGAGTTGGCCGAGCGCGCAGACATCCCGATCGCCATGACCCTGCTCGGCATCGGCGGAGTGCCGGCCGAGCATCCGCTCAACATGGGCATGATGGGGATGCACGGCGAGGCATGGGTCAACGCGGCCATCCAGGAGGCGGACCTGCTGCTGGCCCTCGGGATGCGGTTCGACGACCGGGTCACCGGCAACGTGCGGACCTACGCCCCGAACGCGCGCAAGATCCACATCGACATCGATCCCGCCGAGTTCAACAAGAACGTCAAGGTGGACGTGGCGCTCGCCGGCGACCTGTCGGCGGTTCTCGACGACCTCGCTCCGCTCGTCGAGGCGGGCGACCGCGCCGCGTGGCTGGCCACGATTCACGAGATGAAGGGCGACGTCGCGGTGCGCGACATCCAGAACCTGCCCGACAGCGGCCATCTCTACGCGGCGCACGTCATCAACGACATCTGGCGGATGACCGGCGGCCGGGCCATCGTGGTGACCGACGTCGGCCAGCACCAGATGTGGGAGGCGCAGTACTACCACCACCGCGATCCGCGCACGCTCATCACGTCGGGCGGCCTCGGCACGATGGGGTTCGCCCTGCCCGCGGCGATCGGCGCCAAGCTGGCGCGGCCCGACGCCGAGGTGTGGGTGGTGGCCGGAGACGGCGGTTTCCAGATGACGATGGCCGAGCTGGCGACGATCGCGCAGGAGAAGATCAAGATCAACGTCGCGATCATCAACAACGGCTATCTCGGGATGGTCCGCCAGTGGCAGGAGTTCTTCTACGAGCGGCGCTACGCGGCGACGCCGCTGCTGAGTCCCGACTTCGCGAAGCTCGCCGAATGCTTCGGGCTCGGGGGCGCGACGGTGAAGACCCGCCAGGAGGTGGAGGCGACGGTGGAGCGGGCCCGGGCCGACGAGCGGACCGTGGTCATCGATTTCCAGGTGGAGCAGGAGGACACGGTCTACCCGATGGTGCCGGCCGGCGCCGACCTGCAGAACATGATCCGGCGCCCGAGTCCGGCGCCGATCGTCGAGACCGCCGATGACGAGTAAGCTCCACACCTTCGTGGTCTACGTCGAGGACAAGCCGGGTGTCCTGAACCGGGTCGCGTCGCTGTTCCGCCGGCGTGCCTTCAACATCGAGTCGCTGACCGTCGGCCATGCCGAGACCCCGAGCGCCTCGCGCATGACCATCGTCGTCCGCACCGACGCCATCGGCGCGCGCCGCCTGGAGGCGAACCTCTACAAGCTGGTCAACGTGCTGCGCGTGCAGGACATCACGTCGGGCCCGGCGATCTTCCGCGAGCTGGCGATGATCAAGGTCTCGGCGACCGCCGACACGCGCACCCACATCATGCAGCTCGTCGACGTGTTTCGCGCGCGGGTGGTCGACGTCGCGCCCGACTCGGTGGTCATCGAGACGACCGGCACCGAGGACAAGATCGACGGCCTGCTGGAGGTGCTCCGCCCCTACGGCATCTTGGAGCTCGTCCGGACCGGGCGCGTCGGCATGATGCGCGGCGCCCGTAGCGTGATGATCGATCCGGAGGAGCGCCAGGATCCGTACTCGCCGGTGGCGCCCCGCGACGATGCGGAAGCCGACGACCCCAACGTGTCGTACTCGGTGTAGACTGTCGCGTTTCGCGTTCGATTCGCTCCAACGGGGCTGCTTCCGGCACCGAATCCGGGGCCGGGCCGTCGGCCGCATGCAGGCGTCCCCTTTCACACGACATCGCGAGGATTGACCAGATGGCAACGATCTACTACGACGACTCCGCGGACCTCGGGCTCATTCAGGGCAGGAAGGTCGCGGTATTCGGCTACGGCTCGCAGGGGCATGCCCATGCGCTGAACCTGAAGGACAGCGGCGTCGAGGTGCGCGTGGCGCTGCACGCCGGCAGCCGGTCGAAGGCGAAGGCGGAGGCGGAGGGCCTGACGGTAGTCGCCGGCAGCGACGCCGCCGCGTGGGCCGAAGTCGTCATGATCCTGACCCCCGATACGACGCAGGCCGGGATCTACGCCGAGCAGATCGCGCCGCACCTGAGCGCCGGCAAGATGCTCATGTTCGCCCACGGGTTCAACATCCGCTTCAAGACCATCCTGCCGCCGGCCGATGTCGACGTCACCCTGATCGCGCCCAAGGCTCCCGGCCACCGCGTGCGCGAGGTCTTCCTGGAAGGCGGCGGCACGCCCGCCCTCATCGCGGTCGAGCAGGACGCCACCGGTCACGCCAAGGCGCACGCCCTCTCCTATGCCAAGGCACTCGGCCTGACCCGCGCCGGGGTCATCGAGACCACGTTCGCCGAGGAGACCGAGACCGACCTGTTCGGCGAGCAGACCGTGCTCTGCGGCGGCGTCAGCGCCCTCGTCAAGGCTGGGTTCGAGACCCTCGTCAAGGCCGGTTACCAGCCGGAGGTCGCCTACTTCGAGTGCATGCACGAGCTGAAGCTCATCGTCGACCTCTTCTACCGCGGCGGCCTCAACTACATGCGCTACTCGGTCAGCGACACGGCCGAGCACGGCGACTACACCGGCGGTCCGCGCATCGTCACCGACGAGACCCGCGCGGCCATGCAGCAGATCCTGCAGGAGATCCAGGACGGCACCTACGCCCGCAAGTGGATCGACGAGGACAGGGCCGGCCGGTCTTGGTTCATGGCCCAGCGGAAGCAGGAGCAGGCGCACCAGATCGAGAAGGTGGGGGAGGAGTTGCGCGCGATGATGCCGTTCCTCGACGCGGTGACGCTGAAGGAGGACGTGTAGGGGGGCGTTCTTTCCGCCGTCATGAGTGGTCACCTGGACGAGGTGCATGTCGTGTCGCCGAATCGAGGAGGATTCCGCTGTTGACTGGCCACAGTGCAGTGTCGTATTTTTGCAGGTGACTGAGTGTCGTATTTTGCGGGGTCCGACGGCCATGAACGCGGGCAGGAAACCACTGGAGCGCCGTATTGCCGCGCGGATCGCGCGCAGGAAAGCGACTGTCTTCCTGCGCAGTGATTTCGAGGATCTCGGTGGTTACGATCAGGTCGGCCGGAGCCTGCGGCGCCTGACTGCCAAGGGAGTTCTCGTCAGAGTCGGCTACGGGATTTACGCCCGCGCGATCCTGTCGCCACTTTCCGGCAAGGTTGTTCCTGCGAAGCCCCTGCCAGCGCTTGCCGTCGAGGCTCTCTCGCGTCTCGACATCGAAACCGCACCGTCGAGCTTCGCCCGTGCCTACAACGCGGGCACCACGACGCAGGTGCCGACCGGGCGTGTGATTGCAGTCAAGGGGCGCTTCTCGCGCAAGATCGGCTACGGCGGCAAGTACGCCGTCTTCGAGCGTGCCTCCCGCTCCTGAGTTGATCGAGGCGATCGCTACGGATCTCGGTGTCGATCCGTCGTTCGTGGAGAAGGATTGGTACGCCATCCGGCTGGTTGCGACGGTCGTCAATGTTCAGCAGGGCAATCTCATCCCCGTCTTTTCCGGCGGCACCAGTCTTTCCAAGGCATACCGTCTCGTCCGGCGCTTCTCCGAGGATCTCGACTTCAAGATCCTCCTTCCTCATGGTGGTATCGCCCGTCCGGCTCGCCGGGACTACCGAACCGCCGTCGTCGAAGCGATCCGCGCCGATGATGACTGGACGCTTCCAGACGATGACGTGGTTCCCAGGAACGAGAGCCGCTTCTTCTATTGCCAGGTCGGCTACCCGACGACGTTCGCCGTTGATCCTGCTCTCCGGCCAAAACTGAAGCTCGATGTGACGTTACGTTCCCCGGTGCTTGCACCAGAGGATCGATCATTGCGCTCCTTTGTCGCCGAAGCACGAGGGGACCCTCCCGAAGTTCCGGGGATTAACTGCGTTACGCCTGCGGAGACTGCGGCCGATAAGATGAGCGCCCTCACTTGGCGCGTATTGGATCAGCGCACCCGCAACGACCACACGCTGATTCGACATGTACACGATCTGGCGGCACTTGAACCTCTTGCAACGGTGCACCAGGCGTTTCCCGAGTTGCTACACCAATTGCTGGAAACCGACGCCACGCGAGGCGCTACAAATCCGGACCTCGGCGCGCTGACGCCCGTCGAACGTCTCGCCACTGCGATCGAGGCGCTCGCCGAGCCGGCACACGCGGCAGACTACGAGCGTTTCGTCCGCGCCATGTGCTATGGCGACGAGAATGAGACACCGACCTTCCAGAACGCCATCGAGGCTATCCGTCGCCTTGGACAGCGTTTGGTGTGAACATCTATTGGCGTCCGCCACCACCATACCGCCCTGGCCGACATCGCAGCGTCACACTTGCACGAGCGCCTTTATCTGCCCGGTCGGCGATACGTCGACGGCTCATCACAGGCCCAGCACGTCCTCCATGACCAGCCGCGGCCCGCGATCATGGTCCCGCACGACGCGGCTCTCGTTGTCGAAGAGCATCGCCGGACGCGTGTTCCCCGATTACATCGGCCAGTGCGGCAGTCCCGCAATGTCCGGATTGCCGGTCCGGGCGAACGCCATCCACGCGGCGCTCATCTTCGCGGCCAGGGCCCTGGCTTCGGGCGACCCGGGCAGATCGAACAGCCGGGTCTCGGTGTGATCGACGTTGTCAAACACAAAGCGCATCTCAAGCGCGTGCGGCGTCTTCAGCTCGCCGCCCATGTCCCAGTCGAACCGGTAGAGCCAGGCAGGGGCGCCGCCCTGGGCGGTCTTCCGCCGGGCGAGCTCGCGTAGCGACGACAGGATAGCCCACCCGATCCCATCGTCGAACCGGGCGCCGACGTCCGGCAGCCGGCGCGGCTGCCGATCCAGATTCTCTACAGGCGGTCGGTCCAGCCGACGATCGCGTCCTGCACGGTCGCGTGGAGCTCGGACGCCGTCGGAGCGTTCTTCCCGCGCACATTGAACGAATGGTCCCCGCCGTCGACGACGAAGAGCTCCGCGGCGCGGCAACCGCCCAGCACCGGACGGAGCTCTTCCGGCGTGCCGAACGTGTCCCGGCTGCCCTGCACGAACAGCATCGGCGCGGTGATCGACGGCAGGTGCGCCGCGCGCAGCTTCTCCGGCCGGCCCGGCGGGTGCAGTGGATAGCCCAGGAACACCAGTCCGTCGACGATGGGCGAGACGCCGGCCTGCGTGTCCGCGGCGACGACCTGTGACGCGATGCGGCCGCCCATGGATTTGCCGCCGACGAGGAGACGCCCGCCGGCTGCGGGCCGTCGTTCGCGCACCGCCGCGATCACGGACCGGTAGCACGCTTCGAGGCGGACGGCGGGGTCCGGCGCCCGACGCCCGCGCTCCTAGTAGTTTCCCACCCGGCGGCGCCGGACCCACGCATCGATGAAACAAGTATATTGTGTAGGCCGTGACGCTGGCACAGAGGTCGGTTTCTCTATGGTGCCGAGAGCCCGTTTCGTAGTTTGACCCGGAGTCCCGCGAGCACCCCGTATTGCGACACCGGATCGCCCGGGAAGCTTGTCTTCTAGATTTCGTACCGGCGGACTCCACGCCAGCACTTCGCGATACAGGAGGTGACGCATGGAAGTTTTGTATCCCCGGTGCGCCGGGCTGGATGTCCACTCGCGGTGCGTGAACGCGTGCGCGCGCATCGCGGCGGGTCGGAAGGTCACGACCGAGCACCGGGAGTTCGCGAGCACGACAGCGGGTCTGCTCGAACTGGCGGCTTGGCTGACCGAGGCGGGCTGCACGCACGTGGCGATGGAGGCGACCGGCGTGTACTGGAAGCCGGTGTGGCACGTCCTCGAAGACGAAGCTTCGTTCACGCTGGTGCTCGCCAACGCGCAGCACATCCGGAACGTTCCGGGGCGCAAGAGCGACCGGAAGGACGCGGCCTGGATCGCCGACCTGTTGGCGCACGGGCTGATCCCGAGCAGCTTCGTGCCGCCGGCCCCGATCCAGGAGCTGCGCGACCTGACGCGGACCCGCAAGCAACTGGTCCGTGAGATCGCGCGGCACACCCTGCGCCTGCAGAAGACGCTGGAAGACGCGAATGTGAAGCTGACGCGCGTGGCCAGCGACATCCTGGGCGTCAGCGGCCGGGCGATCCTGGCCGCGCTCATCGCCGGGGAGACCGATCCCGAGCGGTTGGCTGATTGCACCAAGGGGCGCCTGAAGGCCGACCGTGCGGACATCGTCGCCGCGGTGCACGGCCGGGTGACGGCGCATCATCGTTTCCTGCTGAAGCTGCACCTGGCGCAGATCGATGCGCTGACCGCCGCTGTGCAGCAAGTCGAGCAGCAGGCCGACGAGGTGCTTCGCCCTTTTCGCGAGGCCGCCGAGCGGCTGGCAACGATGCCCGGGGTCAGTGAGACGGTCGCGCGGGTGATCATCGCCGAGGTCGGCGTGGACATGACCCAGTTCCCCGGTGCGGGCCATCTGGTCTCGTGGGCGGGCCTGTGCCCGCGCCTCGACGAGAGTGCGGGCAAGCGCCGCTCGACCCGGATCCGTCACGCGATTCCCTGGTTGAAGACAGCGCTGGTCCAGGCCGCGTGGGCGGCGACCCGGAAGAACGGGAGCTATCTGCAGGCGCAGTTTCGACGGCTCAAAGGCCGGCGCGGCCCGAAGAAGGCCATCGTGGCGGTCGCCGCCTCCATGCTGACCGCCGCCTACTTCATGCTTCGCGACGAGACGGACTACCACGACCTTGGCGGCCGGTACCTGGCGAACCGCGACAAGCAGCGCGTCACCCAGAGCCTGCTCCGGCGTCTGCGGAACCTTGGCGTCGAGGTCGAAGTGAAGGCCGCCTGAACAGGGAGGGCGCTCTGAGTTTCTTTCTAGTTCTCCACCCGGCGGCGCCGGACCCACGTATTCATGAAACAGGATATCGTGTACGGGCTTGGCGCTGGCACAGAGGTCGTTCTCTCTATGGTGCCAAGAGCCCGTTTTTTAGTTGGACCCGGAGTCCCGCGAGCACCCCGTATTGCGAGACCGGAGATGTTCCGGTGAGCGCGCCCTGTAGATTTCGTACCGGCGGACTCCACGCCAGCGCCTTTGCGATCAGGAGGTGACGCATGGAAGTCTTGCATGCCCGGTGCGCCGGGTTGGATGTCCACTCGCGGTGCGTGAACGCGTGCGCGCGCATCGCGGCGGGCCGGAAGGTTACGACCGAGCACCGGGAGTTTGCGACCACGACGGCGGGTCTGCTCGCACTGGCGGCCTGGCTGACCGAGGCAGGCTGCACGCACGTGGCGATGGAGGCGACCGGCGTGTACTGGAAGCCGGTGTGGCACATCCTCGAAGACGAAGCGTCGTTGACGCTGGTGCTCGCCAACGCGCAGCACATCCGGAACGTTCCGGGGCGCAAGAGCGACCGGAAGGACGCGGCCTGGATCGCCGACCTGTTGGCGCACGGGCTGATCCCGAGCAGCTTCGTGCCGCCGGCCCCGATCCAGGAGCTGCGCGACCTGACGCGGACCCGCAAGCAACTGGTCCGTGAGATCGCGCGGCACACCCTGCGCCTGCAGAAGACGCTGGAAGACGCGAATGTGAAGCTGACGCGCGTGGCCAGCGACATCCTGGGCGTCAGCGGCCGGGCGATCCTGGCCGCGCTCATCGCCGGGGAGACCGATCCCGAGCGGTTGGCTGATTGCACCAAGGGGCGCCTGAAGGCCGACCGTGCGGACATCGTCGCCGCGGTGCACGGCCGGGTGACGGCGCATCATCGTTTCCTGCTGAAGCTGCACCTGGCGCAGATCGATGCGCTGACCGCCGCTGTGCAGCAAGTCGAGCAGCAGGCCGACGAGGTGCTTCGCCCTTTTCGCGAGGCCGCCGAGCGGCTGGCAACGATGCCCGGGGTCAGTGAGACGGTCGCGCGGGTGATCATCGCCGAGGTCGGCGTGGACATGACCCAGTTCCCCGGTGCGGGCCATCTGGTCTCGTGGGCGGGCCTGTGCCCGCGCCTCGACGAGAGTGCGGGCAAGCGCCGCTCGACCCGGATCCGTCACGCGATTCCCTGGTTGAAGACAGCGCTGGTCCAGGCCGCGTGGGCGGCGACCCGGAAGAACGGGAGCTATCTGCAGGCGCAGTTTCGACGGCTCAAAGGCCGGCGCGGCCCGAAGAAGGCCATCGTGGCGGTCGCCGCCTCCATGCTGACCGCCGCCTACTTCATGCTTCGCGACGAGACGGACTACCACGACCTTGGCGGCCGGTACCTGGCGAACCGCGACAAGCAGCGCGTCACCCAGAGCCTGCTCCGGCGTCTGCGGAACCTTGGCGTCGAGGTCGAAGTGAAGGCCGCCTGAACAGGGAGGGCGCTCTGAGTTTCTTTCTAGTTCTCCACCCGGCGGCGCCGGACCCACGTATTCATGAAACAGGATATCGTGTACGGGCTTGGCGCTGGCACAGAGGTCGTTCTCTCTATGGTGCCAAGAGCCCGTTTTTTAGTTGGACCCGGAGTCCCGCGAGCACCCCGTATTGCGAGACCGGAGATGTTCCGGTGAGCGCGCCCTGTAGATTTCGTACCGGCGGACTCCACGCCAGCGCCTTTGCGATCAGGAGGTGACGCATGGAAGTCTTGCATGCCCGGTGCGCCGGGTTGGATGTCCACTCGCGGTGCGTGAACGCGTGCGCGCGCATCGCGGCGGGCCGGAAGGTTACGACCGAGCACCGGGAGTTTGCGACCACGACGGCGGGTCTGCTCGCACTGGCGGCCTGGCTGACCGAGGCAGGCTGCACGCACGTGGCGATGGAGGCGACCGGCGTGTACTGGAAGCCGGTGTGGCACATCCTCGAAGACGAAGCGTCGTTGACGCTGGTGCTCGCCAACGCGCAGCACATCCGGAACGTTCCGGGCCGCAAGAGCGACCGGAAGGACGCGGCCTGGATCGCCGACCTGTTGGCGCACGGGCTGATTCGGGGCAGCTTCGTGCCGCCGGCCCCGATCCAGGAGCTGCGCGACCTGACGCGGACCCGCAAGCAATTGGTACGCGAGATCGCGCGGCACACGCAACGCCTGCAGAAGACGCTCGAAGGCGCGAACGTGAAGTTGACGCGCGTGGTCACCGACATTCTGGGCGTCAGTGGCCGAGCGATCCTCGCAGCGCTCATCGCCGGGGAGACCGATCCCGAGCGGTTGGCTGATTGCACCAACGTCCGGGTGAAGGCCGACCGTGCGGACATCGTCGCCGCGGTGCACGGTCGGGTGACGGCGCACCATCGTTTCCTGCTGGAGCTGCACCTGGGGCAGATCGATGCGTTGCGCGCCGCCGTGCAGAAACTGGAGCAGCAGGCCGACGAGGTGCTGCGCCCTTTTCGCGAGGCCGCCGAGCGGCTGACGACGATGCCCGGGGTCAGTGAGACGGTCGCGCGGGTGATCATCGCCGAGGTCGGCGTGGACATGACGCGGTTTCCCGATCCGGGCCATCTGGTCTCGTGGGCGGGCCTGTGCCCGCGGCTGGACGAGAGTGCGGGGAAGCGCCGCTCGACCCGGATCCGTCACGCGACTCCCTGGTTGAAGACGGTGCTGGTCCAGGCCGCGTGGGCGGCGACCCGGAAGAATGGGAGCTATCTGCAGGCGCAGTTTCGACGGCTCAAGGGCCGGCGCGGCCCGAAGAAGGCCATCGTGGCGGTCGCCGCCTCCATGCTGACCGCCGCCTACTTCATGCTTCGCGACGAGACGGACTACCACGACCTCGGCGGCCGGTACCTGGCGAACCGCGACAAGCACCGCGTCACCCAGCACCTCCTCCGGCGTTTGCAGGACCTTGGAGTGGAGGTCGAAGTGAAGACCGCCTGAGTCAGTGATCACCGTGAGTTTCTCTGTAGTTCTCCACCCGGCGGCGCCGGACCCACGTATTCATGAAACAGGATATCGTGTACGGGCTTGGCGCTGGCACAGAGGTCGTTCTCTCTATGGTGCCAAGAGCCCGTTTTTTAGTTGGACCCGGAGTCCCGCGAGCACCCCGTATTGCGAGACCGGAGATGTTCCGGTGAGCGCGCCCTGTAGATTTCGTACCGGCGGACTCCACGCCAGCGCCTTTGCGATCAGGAGGTGACGCATGGAAGTCTTGCATGCCCGGTGCGCCGGGTTGGATGTCCACTCGCGGTGCGTGAACGCGTGCGCGCGCATCGCGGCGGGCCGGAAGGTTACGACCGAGCACCGGGAGTTTGCGACCACGACGGCGGGTCTGCTCGCACTGGCGGCCTGGCTGACCGAGGCAGGCTGCACGCACGTGGCGATGGAGGCGACCGGCGTGTACTGGAAGCCGGTGTGGCACATCCTCGAAGACGAAGCGTCGTTGACGCTGGTGCTCGCCAACGCGCAGCACATCCGGAACGTTCCGGGCCGCAAGAGCGACCGGAAGGACGCGGCCTGGATCGCCGACCTGTTGGCGCACGGGCTGATTCGGGGCAGCTTCGTGCCGCCGGCCCCGATCCAGGAGCTGCGCGACCTGACGCGGACCCGCAAGCAATTGGTACGCGAGATCGCGCGGCACACGCAACGCCTGCAGAAGACGCTCGAAGGCGCGAACGTGAAGTTGACGCGCGTGGTCACCGACATTCTGGGCGTCAGTGGCCGAGCGATCCTCGCAGCGCTCATCGCCGGGGAGACCGATCCCGAGCGGTTGGCTGATTGCACCAACGTCCGGGTGAAGGCCGACCGTGCGGACATCGTCGCCGCGGTGCACGGTCGGGTGACGGCGCACCATCGTTTCCTGCTGGAGCTGCACCTGGGGCAGATCGATGCGTTGCGCGCCGCCGTGCAGAAACTGGAGCAGCAGGCCGACGAGGTGCTGCGCCCTTTTCGCGAGGCCGCCGAGCGGCTGACGACGATGCCCGGGGTCAGTGAGACGGTCGCGCGGGTGATCATCGCCGAGGTCGGCGTGGACATGACGCGGTTTCCCGATCCGGGCCATCTGGTCTCGTGGGCGGGCCTGTGCCCGCGGCTGGACGAGAGTGCGGGGAAGCGCCGCTCGACCCGGATCCGTCACGCGACTCCCTGGTTGAAGACGGTGCTGGTCCAGGCCGCGTGGGCGGCGACCCGGAAGAATGGGAGCTATCTGCAGGCGCAGTTTCGACGGCTCAAGGGCCGGCGCGGCCCGAAGAAGGCCATCGTGGCGGTCGCCGCCTCCATGCTGACCGCCGCCTACTTCATGCTTCGCGACGAGACGGACTACCACGACCTCGGCGGCCGGTACCTGGCGAACCGCGACAAGCACCGCGTCACCCAGCACCTCCTCCGGCGTTTGCAGGACCTTGGAGTGGAGGTCGAAGTGAAGACCGCCTGAGTCAGTGATCACCGTGAGTTTCTCTGTAGGAGGTGACGCATGGAAGTCTTGCATGCCCGGTGCGCCGGGTTGGATGTCCACTCGCGGTGCGTGAACGCGTGCGCGCGCATCGCGGCGGGCCGGAAGGTTACGACCGAGCACCGGGAGTTTGCGACCACGACGGCGGGTCTGCTCGCACTGGCGGCCTGGCTGACCGAGGCAGGCTGCACGCACGTGGCGATGGAGGCGACCGGCGTGTACTGGAAGCCGGTGTGGCACATCCTCGAAGACGAAGCGTCGTTGACGCTGGTGCTCGCCAACGCGCAGCACATCCGGAACGTTCCGGGGCGCAAGAGCGACCGGAAGGACGCGGCCTGGATCGCCGACCTGTTGGCGCACGGGCTGATCCCGAGCAGCTTCGTGCCGCCGGCCCCGATCCAGGAGCTGCGCGACCTGACGCGGACCCGCAAGCAACTGGTCCGTGAGATCGCGCGGCACACCCTGCGCCTGCAGAAGACGCTGGAAGACGCGAATGTGAAGCTGACGCGCGTGGCCAGCGACATCCTGGGCGTCAGCGGCCGGGCGATCCTGGCCGCGCTCATCGCCGGGGAGACCGATCCCGAGCGGTTGGCTGATTGCACCAAGGGGCGCCTGAAGGCCGACCGTGCGGACATCGTCGCCGCGGTGCACGGCCGGGTGACGGCGCATCATCGTTTCCTGCTGAAGCTGCACCTGGCGCAGATCGATGCGCTGACCGCCGCTGTGCAGCAAGTCGAGCAGCAGGCCGACGAGGTGCTTCGCCCTTTTCGCGAGGCCGCCGAGCGGCTGGCAACGATGCCCGGGGTCAGTGAGACGGTCGCGCGGGTGATCATCGCCGAGGTCGGCGTGGACATGACCCAGTTCCCCGGTGCGGGCCATCTGGTCTCGTGGGCGGGCCTGTGCCCGCGCCTCGACGAGAGTGCGGGCAAGCGCCGCTCGACCCGGATCCGTCACGCGATTCCCTGGTTGAAGACAGCGCTGGTCCAGGCCGCGTGGGCGGCGACCCGGAAGAACGGGAGCTATCTGCAGGCGCAGTTTCGACGGCTCAAAGGCCGGCGCGGCCCGAAGAAGGCCATCGTGGCGGTCGCCGCCTCCATGCTGACCGCCGCCTACTTCATGCTTCGCGACGAGACGGACTACCACGACCTTGGCGGCCGGTACCTGGCGAACCGCGACAAGCAGCGCGTCACCCAGAGCCTGCTCCGGCGTCTGCGGAACCTTGGCGTCGAGGTCGAAGTGAAGGCCGCCTGAACAGGGAGGGCGCTCTGAGTTTCTTTCTAGTTCTCCACCCGGCGGCGCCGGACCCACGTATTCATGAAACAGGATATCGTGTACGGGCTTGGCGCTGGCACAGAGGTCGTTCTCTCTATGGTGCCAAGAGCCCGTTTTTTAGTTGGACCCGGAGTCCCGCGAGCACCCCGTATTGCGAGACCGGAGATGTTCCGGTGAGCGCGCCCTGTAGATTTCGTACCGGCGGACTCCACGCCAGCGCCTTTGCGATCAGGAGGTGACGCATGGAAGTCTTGCATGCCCGGTGCGCCGGGTTGGATGTCCACTCGCGGTGCGTGAACGCGTGCGCGCGCATCGCGGCGGGCCGGAAGGTTACGACCGAGCACCGGGAGTTTGCGACCACGACGGCGGGTCTGCTCGCACTGGCGGCCTGGCTGACCGAGGCAGGCTGCACGCACGTGGCGATGGAGGCGACCGGCGTGTACTGGAAGCCGGTGTGGCACATCCTCGAAGACGAAGCGTCGTTGACGCTGGTGCTCGCCAACGCGCAGCACATCCGGAACGTTCCGGGCCGCAAGAGCGACCGGAAGGACGCGGCCTGGATCGCCGACCTGTTGGCGCACGGGCTGATTCGGGGCAGCTTCGTGCCGCCGGCCCCGATCCAGGAGCTGCGCGACCTGACGCGGACCCGCAAGCAATTGGTACGCGAGATCGCGCGGCACACGCAACGCCTGCAGAAGACGCTCGAAGGCGCGAACGTGAAGTTGACGCGCGTGGTCACCGACATTCTGGGCGTCAGTGGCCGAGCGATCCTCGCAGCGCTCATCGCCGGGGAGACCGATCCCGAGCGGTTGGCTGATTGCACCAACGTCCGGGTGAAGGCCGACCGTGCGGACATCGTCGCCGCGGTGCACGGTCGGGTGACGGCGCACCATCGTTTCCTGCTGGAGCTGCACCTGGGGCAGATCGATGCGTTGCGCGCCGCCGTGCAGAAACTGGAGCAGCAGGCCGACGAGGTGCTGCGCCCTTTTCGCGAGGCCGCCGAGCGGCTGACGACGATGCCCGGGGTCAGTGAGACGGTCGCGCGGGTGATCATCGCCGAGGTCGGCGTGGACATGACGCGGTTTCCCGATCCGGGCCATCTGGTCTCGTGGGCGGGCCTGTGCCCGCGGCTGGACGAGAGTGCGGGGAAGCGCCGCTCGACCCGGATCCGTCACGCGACTCCCTGGTTGAAGACGGTGCTGGTCCAGGCCGCGTGGGCGGCGACCCGGAAGAATGGGAGCTATCTGCAGGCGCAGTTTCGACGGCTCAAGGGCCGGCGCGGCCCGAAGAAGGCCATCGTGGCGGTCGCCGCCTCCATGCTGACCGCCGCCTACTTCATGCTTCGCGACGAGACGGACTACCACGACCTCGGCGGCCGGTACCTGGCGAACCGCGACAAGCACCGCGTCACCCAGCACCTCCTCCGGCGTTTGCAGGACCTTGGAGTGGAGGTCGAAGTGAAGACCGCCTGAGTCAGTGATCACCGTGAGTTTCTCTGTAGTTCTCCACCCGGCGGCGCCGGACCCACGTATTCATGAAACAGGATATCGTGTACGGGCTTGGCGCTGGCACAGAGGTCGTTCTCTCTATGGTGCCAAGAGCCCGTTTTTTAGTTGGACCCGGAGTCCCGCGAGCACCCCGTATTGCGAGACCGGAGATGTTCCGGTGAGCGCGCCCTGTAGATTTCGTACCGGCGGACTCCACGCCAGCGCCTTTGCGATCAGGAGGTGACGCATGGAAGTCTTGCATGCCCGGTGCGCCGGGTTGGATGTCCACTCGCGGTGCGTGAACGCGTGCGCGCGCATCGCGGCGGGCCGGAAGGTTACGACCGAGCACCGGGAGTTTGCGACCACGACGGCGGGTCTGCTCGCACTGGCGGCCTGGCTGACCGAGGCAGGCTGCACGCACGTGGCGATGGAGGCGACCGGCGTGTACTGGAAGCCGGTGTGGCACATCCTCGAAGACGAAGCGTCGTTGACGCTGGTGCTCGCCAACGCGCAGCACATCCGGAACGTTCCGGGCCGCAAGAGCGACCGGAAGGACGCGGCCTGGATCGCCGACCTGTTGGCGCACGGGCTGATTCGGGGCAGCTTCGTGCCGCCGGCCCCGATCCAGGAGCTGCGCGACCTGACGCGGACCCGCAAGCAATTGGTACGCGAGATCGCGCGGCACACGCAACGCCTGCAGAAGACGCTCGAAGGCGCGAACGTGAAGTTGACGCGCGTGGTCACCGACATTCTGGGCGTCAGTGGCCGAGCGATCCTCGCAGCGCTCATCGCCGGGGAGACCGATCCCGAGCGGTTGGCTGATTGCACCAACGTCCGGGTGAAGGCCGACCGTGCGGACATCGTCGCCGCGGTGCACGGTCGGGTGACGGCGCACCATCGTTTCCTGCTGGAGCTGCACCTGGGGCAGATCGATGCGTTGCGCGCCGCCGTGCAGAAACTGGAGCAGCAGGCCGACGAGGTGCTGCGCCCTTTTCGCGAGGCCGCCGAGCGGCTGACGACGATGCCCGGGGTCAGTGAGACGGTCGCGCGGGTGATCATCGCCGAGGTCGGCGTGGACATGACGCGGTTTCCCGATCCGGGCCATCTGGTCTCGTGGGCGGGCCTGTGCCCGCGGCTGGACGAGAGTGCGGGGAAGCGCCGCTCGACCCGGATCCGTCACGCGACTCCCTGGTTGAAGACGGTGCTGGTCCAGGCCGCGTGGGCGGCGACCCGGAAGAATGGGAGCTATCTGCAGGCGCAGTTTCGACGGCTCAAGGGCCGGCGCGGCCCGAAGAAGGCCATCGTGGCGGTCGCCGCCTCCATGCTGACCGCCGCCTACTTCATGCTTCGCGACGAGACGGACTACCACGACCTCGGCGGCCGGTACCTGGCGAACCGCGACAAGCACCGCGTCACCCAGCACCTCCTCCGGCGTTTGCAGGACCTTGGAGTGGAGGTCGAAGTGAAGACCGCCTGAGTCAGTGATCACCGTGAGTTTCTCTGTAGTGGAGGTCGAAGTGAAGACCGCCTGAGTCAGTGATCACCGTGAGTTTCTCTGTAGTTCTCCACCCGGCGGCGCCGGAGTCCTTTCCAATCCAGAAATGAGCCTGAAGCGGGGCACGTGAGCCGCGCCTGTCAGGCGACCGAACCGACGGATCGAAACAGGTCCTGGCGCGGGCCGCGTTGAGGGCGCGCGTGACCGCAGCATTATCGCTCATGGCGGCGGAACCGTCACGATGTACGACGCGGCGCTGGGCGCGTCCTGGTTCAGGGCGAAGGTGCTGTAGCCGCTGCCGTAGCAACCGAACGGTGAGGGTCTGGTTTGCCGGGTTCTGAACAGCAGGAGACCAAGCGGAGCGAACGTCCGTCTGTGGACGTTTGCGGAGTGCGGTAGCCGAGCGCGGAACCGGCAGCAGAGGGGCTGGACGTGACTACGCGAGGGGCTGTGAAACGGCCGGCAACGGCTGGATGGATCGTCGTCGGCGCTCGTGCCTGATGGCGTCGCGCTTCCGCCTTTCGGTGGTGCTGAAGCCGGTGACGACGCAAGTCGGCGCCGGCGATCCGGGCTCGACGACAGCGCTGTCCGTCCGTATTCGACCGCAGCCGGTGACGACGCGCGTCGGCGCCGGCGATCCGGGCTCGGCAGCGCCCGCGCGAGTTGGCACGTCCGGTGTTCGAGCTTCCTCGCGCCTGCTCGTCAACAGCACGACGCCGACCGACAGGCGGCGGTAGCGGGCCGGAGCAAACCTTCAGGCCGCTGGGTGGATGGACCGGAACAACCGCGTGCGGGCCTCGTCGAGCGCCTGCGCGGCTTCGTTGTCGCTCATCGCGACCGCGACCGCGTCGAGCTTTGCGAAGGTGGTTCCGGGCTTCAGGCAGGCGGCGGCGTCGGGCAACGACTTGAGCTTCTCGTAGGGGGTCATGATGTCGGCGTCGCGGTAGCGCTTGCGCACGCGGCCCTTGCGGTCGACTTCTTCGGTGGGGAAGAAGCAGGGGCGGTGGAAGTTGAGATAGGGCGAGAGGACCTGCTGGGTGAAGGCGTTGACCTGCGCGGCACAGCGGCTGGGGATGTGGCCGTGACCGAGCTGCTTGCGGATGACCGAGCCGTTCTTGCTCTCGACCAGGGCGTTGTCGGTGCTGCGACGGGCGCGGGACTTGGTGAATGCGTCGATGTGCAGCCCCTGGAGCAGCGCCGCGACCTCGCGGTTGATGAACTCCGAGCCGTTGTCGGCGTGGAAGCCGTGGAGCGTGAAGGGGAACGCCCGCAGCAGAGCGTCGAGGACCGGGGCCAGGCAGGCGGCGTGGATATGCTCGACCGAGCCGATGCACTGGAACTGGGTGACCTCATCCACCAGGTTCACGTGGTAGAGGCCCTTGATGCCGTCCAGGTCGCCTTGATGGACGGTATCGACCCGCACCCAGCCAGGTTGTCCGAACGGCTGCGGGCGGCGGCGTTCCCCGATCACGACCTGCACCGGGCGCGTCGGCAGCGGCGGCGTTCCGCGGCGCCGTTGATAGCTTGTCGTGTGCCGCAGGTTGTACAGATGGCCGTTGGAGATGCCGGCCAGGCGTTCGAAGCGGCGGTCGCCGAACAGATGGAAAGCGCGGGCGCAGAGCTTGCGCGTGGCCGGACCGGACAGCGTGCCGTGGAGCACGTCGAGCTCGGCCAGCAGCCCGATGTCGGCGTTGGAGTAGCGGCGCGGGAACGGTCGGCGCGGGGTGTCGCGGCGGTCGGCGATCTCTCCCGTGGTCCGGTGTTGCTGCAACAGGCGTGTGATTTGGGCCCGTGACAAGCCGGCCACCTTGGCCAGGAAGCGGCGCAGCAGGCCCTTGTCGGCCTTCCCCCGCAGGGCGTAGTCGAACCGTCGCACGGTTTTCGCCACGAACGCGTAGGAGTCGGCGCGGGTTTGTGGTTGCAGGTCGACCTGCTCGCTTCCGGCGAGGAATTCCCGAACCTGATCCAGGGTCTGCAGACGGTGCGTGTCGAGTCTCACGATCATCCTCCGATGATCCTCGACCCGGCCCCCGTTCAGGCTCATGTGTCGTTGGAAACAACTCCTCGTTCAGGCTCATGTGTCATTGGAAGAGACTGCCGGACCCACGTATTCATGAAACAGGATATCGTGTACGGGCTTGGCGCTGGCACAGAGGTCGTTCTCTCTATGGTGCCAAGAGCCCGTTCTCTAGTTGGACCCGGAGTCCCGCGAGCACCCCGTATTGCGAGACCGGAGATGTTCCGGTGAGCGCGCCCTGTAGATTTCGTACCGGCGGACTCCACGCCAGCGCCTTTGCGATCAGGAGGTGACGCATGGAAGTCTTGCATGCCCGGTGCGCCGGGTTGGATGTCCACTCGCGGTGCGTGAACGCGTGCGCGCGCATCGCGGCGGGCCGGAAGGTTACGACCGAGCACCGGGAGTTTGCGACCACGACGGCGGGTCTGCTCGCACTGGCGGCCTGGCTGACCGAGGCAGGCTGCACGCACGTGGCGATGGAGGCGACCGGCGTGTACTGGAAGCCGGTGTGGCACATCCTCGAAGACGAAGCGTCGTTGACGCTGGTGCTCGCCAACGCGCAGCACATCCGGAACGTTCCGGGCCGCAAGAGCGACCGGAAGGACGCGGCCTGGATCGCCGACCTGTTGGCGCACGGGCTGATTCGGGGCAGCTTCGTGCCGCCGGCCCCGATCCAGGAGCTGCGCGACCTGACGCGGACCCGCAAGCAATTGGTACGCGAGATCGCGCGGCACACGCAACGCCTGCAGAAGACGCTCGAAGGCGCGAACGTGAAGTTGACGCGCGTGGTCACCGACATTCTGGGCGTCAGTGGCCGAGCGATCCTCGCAGCGCTCATCGCCGGGGAGACCGATCCCGAGCGGTTGGCTGATTGCACCAACGTCCGGGTGAAGGCCGACCGTGCGGACATCGTCGCCGCGGTGCACGGTCGGGTGACGGCGCACCATCGTTTCCTGCTGGAGCTGCACCTGGGGCAGATCGATGCGTTGCGCGCCGCCGTGCAGAAACTGGAGCAGCAGGCCGACGAGGTGCTGCGCCCTTTTCGCGAGGCCGCCGAGCGGCTGACGACGATGCCCGGGGTCAGTGAGACGGTCGCGCGGGTGATCATCGCCGAGGTCGGCGTGGACATGACGCGGTTTCCCGATCCGGGCCATCTGGTCTCGTGGGCGGGCCTGTGCCCGCGGCTGGACGAGAGTGCGGGGAAGCGCCGCTCGACCCGGATCCGTCACGCGACTCCCTGGTTGAAGACGGTGCTGGTCCAGGCCGCGTGGGCGGCGACCCGGAAGAATGGGAGCTATCTGCAGGCGCAGTTTCGACGGCTCAAGGGCCGGCGCGGCCCGAAGAAGGCCATCGTGGCGGTCGCCGCCTCCATGCTGACCGCCGCCTACTTCATGCTTCGCGACGAGACGGACTACCACGACCTCGGCGGCCGGTACCTGGCGAACCGCGACAAGCACCGCGTCACCCAGCACCTCCTCCGGCGTTTGCAGGACCTTGGAGTGGAGGTCGAAGTGAAGACCGCCTGAGTCAGTGATCACCGTGAGTTTCTCTGTAGTGGAAGTTGAACGTGACGACGGCGATGCCACGGCTCGACAGACCGCGGGCGAAGGCGGTCATGAACGGGTGCGTCTGCGGAGCGCCGGCCCCGTGCGCGAGGATGAGGGTCGTACCGGGCGCCTCGGTGGCCTCGGCGGCCGCGGCGGGGTAGTCGAGCGCGCCGATCGAAGCGGTTCCCTCGAGCGGAACGGTGAACGGCGTGGCCATCAGACGAGCCTCGCCAGAAAGCGTCCGGCTTCTGCCCGGAAATCATCGGTCCACTCGTGGCCGCCGTCGAAGACGCGCGGAGCGGCCGGCGCACCGATGCCCTCCAGGAATGCCACGTCGGCATCCATCTTCGCCTGTGTGTACCACTCGTCGAGCCGGCCACGCCCGATCAGGATCCGGGGCCATGCTGGGTCCGGGGCGGCCTGCAACTCGGGCGGCACGTCGCCCGCAAGGGCGATAACGCCGCGGCACGGGTGTCCGGCGCGCAGGGCTGCGCGGTAGGCCATGGCCACCCCCTGGGAGAAGCCGCAATAGACGAGTCCGCTGGACGTGTCGTACGCGCTTCTGACCGCGTTGACGACGTCGCTGACGTAGGTGATGTTGTCGGCGATGGCCAGCTCGCGATCCTGGCGGGTCATCCAGCTTCCGACGACGTGCCGGCGGCTGTCGCTGTAGTGCCGGTGGAGCGCCTGCACCGCCACCCGCGTCCACCGCGGGCTGCCGGGGATGCGGTCGAGCTCCGCGAGATGGCGCTCGACGTGCTCGCCGTAGCCGTGGAATCCGACCAGCAGCGGCGCCGGCCCGGATGTATCGGCCGTCTCGACGAGATAGCGGCCGTGAGTAGTCGCGGCTATCGTGTGGACGGCGGCGGCGGAGCGGACGGCGGCGTCCGTGTGGGTGGTCACGAGGCTGTATTCTAATGAGGAGTCGTTGGCTTCAGGAGGAGTGGATGCCGCAGATCGCGTTCGATGAGTTGCCGGAGGATGCACGGGTCTGGATCTTCTCGGCGGAACGGAAGCTGACCGAGCCCGAACGGATACGCCTGCTGGCCGAGGTCGATGCGTTCATCAATCGGTGGGCGGCGCACGCGGTGCCGCTGACCGCCGGCCGCGACCTCGTGTACGACCAGTTCCTTTTCATTGCGGTCGACCAGCGCGCCGCCGGCCCGTCCGGCTGCTCGGTGGATGCGCTCGTCCGGCAGATGAAGGCGCTGGAGCAGGAGATCGGCGTGGAGCTGGTCAACCATGCGCCGGTGCTGTTCCGGCAGGGCCAGGCCATCGCCCGGGTGCCGCGCGAAGCGTTCGCGGAGCTGGCGGAGGCCGGGGAGGTCGGTCCCGACACGACCGTCTTCAACAACACGCTGACCAGCGTGGGCGACGTGCGGGCGGGCCGCTGGGAGGTGCCGGCGACGGACTCGTGGCACGCGCGGGCCTTCTTCTGATCGCCCGTGGCCGGCGTGCGCCAAGTGTGTTAACGTAGGGGCATGCCGTCGGGTGACCGGTTCTCGTTCTTCGTTGGCGTCGGCGCGATTGTCGTCACGCTCGGTGTCGGGACATGCTCGACGAACGCGCGCTTCAACGATGTGAACGCGCGCTTCGACGATGTGAACGCGCGCTTCGACGATGTGAACGCGCGCTTGGACGATGCGAACGCGCGCTTCGACGACGTCCAGGCGGATATTCGCGAACTGCGGGCGCTGGTCATCGATGCCCTCAAGCGCCGCGAGTCCGCCGATTGACTCTGCGGCTCCGGTTGCCGCTCCCACGCCCCCTCGGCCCCATGCTCCGATTCGTGGGCTGACGATCCACTGACCACGCCGGCTACAACCGCGTGTACTCGTACAGGTAGAGCAGCCCCACCGCCACGACGTACAGCGCGGCGCTGAAGGCGACGTTGCTGCGCGCGATGCGCCAGTTGTCGGCGCCGTAGCGGGTGGCGAGCACCACGTTGACGCCCGACAACGGGTTGACGGCGCACCCGAGGCCCCAGCCCATCGCGAAGGCCGTGGCGAGCAGCGTCGGATCCAGCTCGATGGTCTCCACCAGCGCCACCGTGACCCCGACCAGCACCGCGGGGTGGATGCAAACCAGCGAGGTCACGATGCACGCCAGCACCAGCAGGCTCGCGTGGAAGGCGTCCAGGCGCGGAAAGATCATCCAGTCGCCTGCTCCCGCCGCGGCGGCCACCACGCCCGCCGCCAGCACGCCGGCGCCGAGAAACAGCGCCAGCTCCCCGCCCATCTGCGGCGCGCGCTCCCGCACGTACTCGGCGAACCCCCGCCGCAGGCCGCCCACACCGTCCCGCTTGAGGAGTACCCCGACGACAACACCGGGCGTGACCATGGTGATCAGGGCCAGCACGGAGTAGCCGGGCAGCGCCACGGAGGCGATGAGGACCCCGGCGCCGAGGGCCAGGGGCACTTTCAGGTCCTGCGGATGCAGCGGGTAGCCGCGGAAGCCGTCGACGTCTCCGTCCCGGCCGCTGCTCGCGAACCAGTACAGCAGCAGGAAGGCGGCTGCTGCCAGCGGCAGGCCGAACAGCATCATCACCAGCGGGCTCGATCCGGGGGTGTAGGACAGGGCCAGGGCAACGCCGCCGATGAACGGGGAGTAGAAAGCGACGGCGCTGAACGCCCGGCTGAAGAGCTGCGCCTGGTTGAATCCGAGCGGCCGCACGCGCGTCAGTCTGTCGCACATGATGATCACGGCCGAGATGTTGATGACCGACCCGAACGCGTGAACGCCGAACATGCTCTGCAGGTAGGCGCCCAGGCCGCGCGGCAGCTCGGGCTCGTTCGTGCGCGGCGGGCGGTTCAGCAGGCGCAGCAGGGTGACGGAGGCCAGCATCGACAGGATCGGCTGGTTCTGGCCCAGCAGGCTGTCGAATCGGAGCGGCGCCCCGCGGCGCGCGCCCCAGAGAAAAGCGGCCACGCCGGCCGCGATGAACACCAGCGCCTGAAGCTGCTGCCGCCGGCCGATCCCCGGCCAGAGCAGAGCCAGCGCCACCCATGCGAGCACCGCCGGCGACACGTCCGGCACTGCCGGCCACACGGCGCCGCCAATCGCCAGGACAAGCATGCCGGCAAGCACCCCGCCGGCCACGTGCGGCGCGCGGCCGACCGACACCGTCTCCCGGCGCCACCAGGTCCCGATGCGTTGCGTCGTGACGGTCAGGGCGTGACCCAGATTGGCGACGACCAGGCCCGCTCCTGGATGGTGGCCGGAAGATCGGCACGAGGCTCCACACCGGCGCGGACCGCCTCCCAGGTGGACCAGCGGCAGGACGGGTTCTCGAGCCCCCGGACGTAGTAGACGGCGCGCTGCGTGGGGTCGAAGTCGGGATCGGACCAGAGCGTGCGCAGCTCCGCGTCACCGGCGTCGTCGCTCACGGCGCAGGTATCGAGATCCACCGTCGCGCCGTTCTCGGGGCAGCGATGCGTGTCCGGATCCACGGAGAGCCCGTCCGAGCAGGCGGCGTCGTAGACCCGCTCGTGGGCCTCGCCGCCCTCCATCCAGCCCTTGATGATCTGCAGACGCGCCAGCAGGTTGCCTGCCGGATCGCGGCTCGCCCAGACGAGGAAGCGGGGCACGCGCCGGCCCGGCGCGACCAGCTCCCCGCCCATGGCGACACCGCCGTCGTAGGCGGCGGAGATCAGGTCGGGGTCGTTCGCCAGGGCGTCCGGGTAGTCGTAGCCGGCGAAGAACCGCAGCCGCATGCGCGGCCCGGTGGTGGCGAAGGTCTCCTTGCGGCGGAACGCGTCGTAGATCGACTCGCGCGTGTTCTCCTCCGCCCACACCCCGGTCAGTCCCGACGCACCACGGATTGCCCCGAGCGGGGAGGCGCTGTAGAGGCTGCCGTCCGGCCGCGGCGGGTCGAACGGTATCGAGGCGCCCCGCTGGGGTCGGCCGCCGGCCGTGAAGTAGTCGGACTCGCTGGGCGCACCCGATCCGGCGTGGTTGTCGGTGGCGCCGACGAGGCCGAAGCGGAACGGGTTGATGCCGCGTTCCTCCTCCTGACGCAGGCCGTTCAGATACGCCTCGCGCACGTAGCTGCCGGACGGCTGGCTCGGCGTCGTGCCGCCGCCGATCCGATAGGACCAGATCTCGAAGTCCGCCCATTCGTCGTTGGGGGAGAGGGCGGGGTGCGTGTCCGACGTGCCCTTCGTCTGGGTGATCTCGACGAGCGGCTCGTTGCGCGTGCGGACCTCGGCGTAGGAGGCGTCGAGCGGCTCGCCGGCATAGGTCGAGAGCCGGAACATCAGGCCGTTGGAGCCGTTCGAGTTGTGGGGGATGGCCAGGGCCTCGATGCCGGCCTCGCGGTTGCGGTCCATCCATGCCCACAGCTCCTCCGGATTGAACGAGTCGAGGTGGCTGAACGGCACCTCCGGCACCGCGCTGCCGCGGAAGATCACGTTGCGGTGCAGGTTCTGGTTCTCGGGGCTGCCGGTGAACTCATAGGCGATGAATGTGGTGAAGCGGCCCGGGTCGTTGTGGCGCTCGGCCGCGGCGATGGTCTCGCGCCAGGCGGAACGCACGACGTTCAGGTCGAGCAGGCCCTCGCGCACCCCCAGGGTGTGCGCCCGGATGTCGGCGTACGCCGCCCCCCGGTCCGCGCCGGTCAGCTCCCCGGCCGCAATGCGCCGCGCCAGCTCGGCGTCGGGGTGGCGCGAGACCTCCTGCTCGGGATCCAGCATCGCCGGCAGCATGCCCAGGAAGCTGGCGTGGTCGGTGACCGCGTAGAAGTCGAGCGGCCTGTCGAGCCGGATCTCGAAGCCGGCCGCGTGGGTCAGCGGTTCGCCCTGCGCGTAGCGGTAGGCGTCGTCGGGGGTGGCCCGGGTGCCGTTGAGGAACGCGTCGTAGGAGAAGTTGGTGTGCGTGTGGAGGTCGCCGAAGTAGACGTTGCGCAGCGGGTTGGGGGCCGTCGCGGCGGCGTCGGCCGATTCGGCGGCACTGGTGGATACGGCGGCGTTCTGCGGTCCTGCGGCGGCAACGCGACCGTCGCCGCCGGTGCAGCCGGCGAGGGGCAGCCCCATCAGGACGACGATGCCGAACCCGGTGGCGACCCGCGGGCGGTGCGCGAGGGAGTTCATTGAACGACGGTCTTTACGTGGCATGACATCTCCAACGCGGTCCATGGCGGTCAGGGTACGGCCGGCGCAAGCGACAGCACGCGTTCGACGAACCAGTAGGCGGCAACGGTGCCCATGACGTAGATCGGCACCTGCGCGGCGACGGCAGGCACCGGGACGCGCCAGATTCTAACGATTTGCAGCAGCCCCAGCAGAACGCCGACGACGGCGAGCTGGCCGATCTCGACCCCGACATTGAACAGCAGCAGGGCCATCGCGCGGGCGGACTCGGGCAGTCCGATCTCCGCCAGAGCTCCGGCGAAGCCGAATCCGTGCAGCAGGCCGAATCCGAAAGCGATCGCCCAGGGCGAGCGCGCCATCGCCGACCGCTCGTCCTTTGCGCCGCGGGCCAGCTCGACGGCGAGGAACAGGATGCTCAGCGCAATCACCGCCTCGACCGGGCGCTGCGACAGCGTCACCACGCCGAGCGACGACAGCGCCAGGGTGATGCTGTGTGCCCCGGTGAACGCCGTCACCACCTGCACGAGCTGCAGAGGGCGTTGCACGAAGAAGAGCAGGCCCACGACGAACAGGATGTGATCGAAGCCGAAGAGCAGGTGCTCGATGCCCAGCAGCAGGTAGGTGGGAACCGCTGTCCCGGCGCTCGACTCTCGCGACAGCAGGACCCGCGGCGCCTCCGAGCGGAGCAGGTGATCGACGGATGTTCCGTCCAGCAGGCGCACGCGCAGCAGGACGTCCGTCAGGGTGCGCGGCAGGCCGTCGACGGCGATCTCCGCTCCCAGTAGACCCGCTTCGCCGCACGTCAGCGTCCAGCGTTCGAGCAGCGCGGTCGCGGTCAGGTCCGGCAGCGCGCGTTCGCCCTCCCGGCAGTGAGACGGGAATCGCGGCTCGAGCGGCAGGCGGCGGACGAGTCCGGGGTCGGCGTCCGGCAGGATCGGCTGCTTCCAGAGCACCGCGAAGCGCCCGGCGGACACTTCCGTCACTTGGAGGTAGGCGGGCCGCACTTCGTGGGCGTCGACGGCCGAGGGCAACAGGAGCATTGCCAGCAGCATCGGCGCCGGCCACCTTCGGCGGCGCGCGCGCCGCGGTTCCCAGGCCCCGCCCCGACGGTTCCTGCACGGGTTTCGATGGGAGCCGGTCGCCGCGGCCGTCCAGGTCGCCCCCACCATGTCCCTACGGGCGCTCCCCGAGAGGTTCCGAGCCGGCCATCCGCACATCGTACCGTTCCCGCAGTGCCTGCAACGCGGCCCGGTTCTGCTCGCGACGCTGCGCCTCCAGCAGGTCCTGGACGACGCGTTCGCGGACGTCGTCGAGCGCCGGGGGAGACGGTGACCTCCGATCCAGTACCCGGACCAGGTGGACGCCGTGCGCCGAGGCGATCGGTCCCTGCCAGTCGCCTGCCTCGATGCCGCGCAGCGTGGCTGCGAAGCCCATGCCGAACAGGTTCGCGATGTCCCGGTCGGTCCGGTCCGCGTACTCTCGCAGCAGCACGAACGGGTCGCCGGCCCGTCTCCAGCCACCCTCTTCGCCGGCGCGTACCTCGCGCAGCAACGCCGTCGCGTCCCGCCGCGGGTCCGCCCTCCGGTCGGCGCTCAGATAGACGTGTCGGAAGGTCGTCCGGTCCGGATCGCGGTACCGCTCGGTGTGCGCCGCGAAATACGCTTCCACCTCGTGGGCGGCGGGGGCCGGCAGCTCGGCATTGTCCTCCAGCATGAACTTCATCTTCCGGGCCAGCCGGCGCCGCACGATCGGGTCGCCGCGGTCCAGCGACAGCCGCAACGCCTCGCGATAGAGGATCTCTTCCCGGCCCGCCTCATCGATCAGGCCCTGCAGCTCCCGGTCGCTCGGCGGCCGGCCCCACTGCGCGTCCCACCGGGCGCGGAGCGCGTCCACCTGTTCGGCGGTTACCGTGACAACCCGCTGCTCCGAGTTCCCGCCGTTCAGCCAGTGCTCGAACGCGAGCACACCGATCCCGAGCAGGAGGAAGACCAGCAGAGGCGACCTGCTCGGAGGCGGGAGCATCTGAAAGCGCCGTCGAGTCCGTCCGGCATGCAAGGGGAACCGGGCCGGAATCGTCTACGCGGTCGAAAATGAATGGTCGGGGCGCCGAGGTTCGAACTCGGGACCTCCTGCTCCCAAAGCAGGCGCGCTACCGGACTGCGCCACGCCCCGCCGGTCGGCGTCGACCGGAACGCCGCCAGACACGCTACCACATCTCGCTGCCGGCCGCGGTTCCGCGCGGTATACCGCTAGCGGTACAGCGGGTTCGGGTAATCGGATCGACAGCCCGCGTCCCAGGCCGAACGCTGGTTGCCGTGCGCCGCAATACCGCCCGCGTCCTTGATCATCCGCGCCATGTGCAGCAGGTTCCAGGTCATGAACGTGGTGTTCCGGTTGGTGAAGTCGTTCTCCGGGCCGCCGGACCCCTCATCCAGATAGGACGGCCCCGGACCTGCCTCGCCTAGCCAGGCGGCGTCCGCCTGCGGCGGTATGACGTAGCCGAGGTGCTGCAGCGAATAGAGGATGTTCATGGCGCAGTGCTTGGCGCCGTCCTCGTTGCCGGTGATGAGGCAGCCGCCCACCCGCCCGTAGTAGGCGTACTGGCCGGCCGCGTTCAGGTGATGCGAGGCGGAGTACAGCCGCTCGATGACCTGCGTCGCCACCGAGGTCTTGTCGCCCAGCCAGATGCTCGATCCGATGACCAGGATGTCGGCGGCGAGCACCTTGTCGAGGATGCCCGGCCAGTCGTCGCGCTCCCAGCCGTGCTCGCGCATGTCCGGGTAGACGCCCGGCGCGATCGTGTAGTCGACCGGCCGGAGCAGCTCGACGCTGACCCCGTTCTTCTCCAGAATGGCCGGGAGATGCGTATCAATCCCTCGGTGTGCGAGAGCTCCGGGCTCCGCTTCAGCGTGCAATTCAGAAAGAGGGCGGAGAGGTCCGAGAAATCCCACCGGCTCTGGGTGCAGAGACGTTCCTGCCGTTCGTTCAGCATCGTCGGCTACCGGCAGTGATCGAAGACGTGCTCGACCTCGACGACCCTGGCCCCGGCCACGGTGATGACGTTGTCACCGCCGAGGCGCTCGCCGAACGCGCCGTAGCGCGCCTCGACCTCCGGAGGCTGCGGCGGCAGGGGAAACTGCACCACGATGCGCACGCTGCCGCGGGGCCAGTTGAAGGTGTTGATCCGCGTCCAGAACTGGCCGCTCGTGACCGACGCCCGCCCGGATTCGATCAGGTTCGTGGCCGGCCACTCGTCCACCGGCGTCGTGTCGCTCATCTCGTGCGCCACCTGGTAGTCGACGAATGCGCCGTCGGGCAGGTCGGTCGTGCCCTCGATCCAGAGCTGCCGCCACTCCGAGCGGTGCTCGACGCCGAGCTGCACGGCCTCCATGCCCGACGCCGCGTCGGAGGCGGCGCCTCCCGCCGCGCCGCACCCGGCGGCCAGGCCGATCGCGAGCAGGACGAGCGGGAATTGCGATCTCGGCGGCCGTTTGCTCCGCATGAGGACATTATAGTGGGCGCCGATGGAACCTCCTCCGCGGCTGGCCGTCGTCGGGGTGATGGGGTCCGGCCGCGAGCCGCACGTCGAGCGCGCCCGCCGCGTGGGCGAGTGGATCGCGCGGGCCGGGTATCACCTGCTGACGGGCGGCGGCGGGGGTGTGATGGCGGCGGTCACCGAGGCGTTCGTCCGGGTGGCGAACCGTCGCGGAGTAGCGATAGGGATCCTGCCTGCCCGGGCGGACGGCAGGGCAGGCGCCGCGCGAGCGGGATACCCGAACCCCTGGGTGGAGATCGCCGTTCGCACTCATCTCCACGAGGTCGGCGCACACGGGGCCGGCCCGGCCTCGCGGAACCACCTGAACGTGCTCTCGTCGGACGTCGTGATCGTCCTGCCCGGATCGTCGGGCACGGCGAGCGAGGCGCGCCTTGCGGTGCGCTACGGCCGTCCGTGCCTCGCTTGGCTCGCGGACCGGAACGAGGTGCCCGGACTGCCGGATGCCGTCCCTGTGGAGCCCAGGTTCGCAGCGGTCGAGGCGTTCGTCCGGACGGCGTGCCGGCGCGCCGGCGCCGATCAGGGAGCGGAAGACGGCATGCGGTAGGGTCGAAAGGTGAGGTAGAGGCGGATGCGTCCCTCGATGGCCGGTACGAGCTCCGCGAAAACGGTGCCGCGGGCCGCCGCAGCCGCCCTGCGCGCCGTCGACAGAGCGTCGTCGAACCGGCCCACCGCGCCGTAGGCCACCGCGAGCGTATCGAGGACCTCCGGGTGGTCGCCGCCGACGAGCGCTACGGCCTGCTGGGCGAGCGCGAGCGCCTCGGTCGACGAGCGGATCGCCGCGTCGGGCGCCGCCGCCCGCAGCCAGGCGAGACCGACCAGCGCCAGGGGAATCCGCGGGTTGAGGTCGAGGGCGCGCCGGTAGTGGGTGACGCCCCCGGCGAGATCCTCGGTGGCGACGAGGGCCCGCGCGAGGTTCGTGTGCACGTCCGGATCGTCGGGGGTCAGGACGAGAGCATCGCGGAAGTGGCTGATCGCCTCCTCGGTGTTCCCCGTCGAGAGCAGCGCGTTCGCCAAGTTGTAGTGGGCGCTGGCGTCGCGCGATCCGAACTGCAGCGCGAGTCGATAGTAGACGATCGCGTCGTTCAGCGAGCCGGTGGCGGCGAGCAGGGCGCCCAGGTTGTTGTGCGCGGCAGCGTACTGCGGCCTCAGGGAGGTCGCCTCGCGGAACGCGTCGATGGCGCCTGCCCTGTCGCCCTCGGCTACGAGCAGCGAGCCTAGGTTGAAGTGCGCCGTCTCGTGCTCCGGGGCCAGGGCCAGCGCCCGTTCCAGGTGCTGCCGGGCCAGCGCGAGCTGGCCGAGGGTCAGGTAGCGGGCGCCCAGATCGGTGTGGCTCCGGTAGTCGTCCGGGTCGACCCGCAGCATCGCCTGCAGGCCCAGCATGTCGTTCCGGGCCTGCTTCACGGCCAGGTTCTGGACGAGCGCGGCCTCGTCGCCGGGATCGACGGGTATCGCCCGGAGGAACACCTCGGCTCGCACGGAGTTGTCGTCCGGGGTGTACCGGATCCGAGCCGGGGTGCTCGGCGGATTGTGCGGGTGCGCACCGGAATTGTCGAAACTGAATCGGGCCCGCAACAGCGTCCTCGCGGGGAGGCGTATCGGCTCGCGGTAGCGGTAGCCGTCCTGCCAGTCGAAGCGCCAGTCGTCGATCCGCAGGAGGCCGAGTGCCGTTTCGCCCGGGATCTCGGCCGTGACCTCGACCGCCGTGCCCAGGTGATGCAGGTACGCGTAGACGCCCTCCACGTCGACCGCGACCGGCAGGATATAGCGGTCTTCCACGACATGGGCCGGCTCGCCGGCCGGAATGTCGAGCGCCGGTGCGTCGAGGACGACGCCGAAGAAACGTCGCGCGGGCGGCCTGTCGGCGAAGTACAGCCCGACATCGACCTGTACGTTTACCGGCTGCTCGCGCGACCGCAAGCCGAGCTGGAGCAGGAGGTCGGTGCCCGGATCGAGCTGCCACGCCAGGTCTCCCGCGGGTGCCGCCGTGCGCCGGCCGCCGGACCAGACCAGGAAGTCCCCCGGCGGGAAGCGGCCGTGGTCCGGGGCGAGGCCGGGATAGCCGGGAGCGTCCTGTTCCTCCTGAAGCCGGCTCCCGGTCCCGGTGTCGTCCAGCGTTATCTGGGCGCGCTGTATCGATGCCTCTGCCGCCCCGTCCGGACGCAGGTCGACGGCGCGCACCCAGCGGGGCGCGGAGATGTCCACCGGCAGGACGAAGTTGCGGTACACCACGCCGCTGCCCGCGGCGACGGTGTACTGGGCGGCCATCGACACGACGAGGTCCGGCACTCCCAGCGGCCACTCGGCGCCGGGTGCGGGTGGCGTCGTTCCGCGCGCGCTGCCGGCCGGCGCTCCGGCCGCCGTCCAGCGCTGGAGCAGGTCGACGCCGGCGTCCGTGAGGCGAGGTTCGCCCTCGAAGGCGCTCGCTGCGTAGCCGCGCACCGGCTGCCAGGGGGGCATGCGCCGCCCGGCCACCATCTCCGCGATCCCTTCGGCCCGGGCTCGCGCCTCATCGTAGGTGGCCAGGCTGAACGGTCCCAGGCCGCCCGGCCGGTGGCAACGGACGCAGTTCTCGTTCAGCACCGGCGCCACGTCGTCGTACGTCACCGGGGCCTGACCGGCGACGGGCGCCGGCACGAGCCAGAGGCTCAGGATCGCGACCGCGGACGCTCTGGCGACAACCTGGTTCGGCACGGCGTTCATGAATGCTCCGTTGGGCCCCGGCCGTCAGGCGTGGACGGCACTCTGCTGGAGTCGCTGCCGCGCGGCGGCCAGCGACACCGCGGTGACGAATACCGGCACGGCCCGGTCGATCTCGTCGAGCGACGGGTAGGTCGGAGCAATCCGGATGTTCGAGTCGCGCGGGTCCCGACCGTAGGGAAAAGTCGCCCCGGCCGGCGTCAGCTTCACGCCCGCCTCGCCGGCCAGGCTGACGATCCCCGTGGCAAGCCCGTCCGGCGCCTCGAAAGATAGGAAGTAACCGCCGCGCGGCCGGCTCCACGATCCGAGGCCGTCCGCCGCGAGTCCGTGCGCCAGATGGTGGAGCACCCGCTCGAACTTGGGCCGCACGATGGCCGCCTGCCGCCGCATGTGCGCGCGGATCCCGGCGCCGTTCCGCAGGAAGCGGACGTGGCGGAGCTGGTTGACCTTGTCGGGACCAATCGTCTGCACCGCAAGGAACTTCGTGAACGACGCGAGGTTGGCGGGCGAAGCGGCCATGAACGCGATGCCCGCGCCCGCGCGCGTGATCTTCGACGTCGACCCGAACAGCACCACGCTGTCCTCTGTGCCCGCCGCCCGGCAGCGCTCCATCAGGTTCGCCAGCACCGGGGGATCATCGTCGAAGTCGTGCACGGCGTAGGCGTTGTCCCACAGGATGCGGAAGTTGGGCCCCGCACGCCGCGCCAGGTGCGCGAAGCGCTCGACGACCTCGTCCGAGTAGACGTGTCCGGTCGGATTCGAGTACTTCGGCACGCACCAGATGCCCTTGATGCCCGGATCGTCGGCCACGAGCGCTTCGACCCGTTCCATGTCGGGGCCGCCATCGTCGATCGGGACGTTGATCAGCTCGAAGCCGAGGCTCTCGGTGATCATGAAGTGCCGGTCGTAGCCGGGCACGACGCACAGAAACTTGAGCGGCCCCGGCTCGCGCCGCCACGCGGTCTGCGGACCGAGCGGCCCGTTCAGCCAGGCGTGCAGCACGTACTGGTGCATGAACGCGAGGCTGGCGTTCCCGCCGGCGATGGCCTCTTCAGGGCGAACGCCGAGCAGTTCGGCGCCCAGCCGCCGCGCCTCCGGGATGCCGAGCAGGCCGCCGTAGTTTCGGACGTCCGTGCCGTCGTCGAGGCGGTAGTCGTTGCCGAGGGCGTCCTCGAGCGCGTCCGACAGCGCCACCTGCTCGGGGCTCGGCTTCCCGCGCGTCAGATCGAGCGCGAGCCCCGCGCTCTTCAGCGTTTCGAACTCCGCGGACAGCGCACGCTCGCGCGCTACCGCGGACAGCGCACGCTCGCGCGCTACGAGGGATTCGTGATTCAGACCGTCGAACATGACCCTTCATTATAGGGTGCCCGCGGAGCGCGACAGGCGCGACAGAAGAGAGGCGGGTCTTGCCCAGGACAGCATGGCTACAGTAACGTAGTGACAGGAATGCACTACTTTCTGGCGGCACATGCGCTGGACGTGGGACACTCGGAAGAACCGCAGGAACACGAAGACCCACGGCCTCAGCTTCGAGACCGCCGTGCTCGTGTTCGATGACCCGCACGCCGCGTCGCGCCGGGACCCGTGTCTCGATGAACCGCGGTGGCAGACAATCGGCATGATCGGCACCGTCGTCGTGATGGTGGTTCACACTTGGTCCGCATCGGACGCGGACCCGGGCGAGGACGTCGGCCGCATCATCAGCGCGCGAAAAGCGACGTCGCACGAGAGGAGAGCGTATGAAGAAGGCGCCTGCTGACGTCAAGCGGCTGACCAGGGATCAGCGTGCGGAGCTGACGGCGCTGTCGGCGTTGCCCGATGACCGGATCGATACGAGCGACATTCCCGAGATTCTCGATTGGTCGGACGCCAGAAGAGGTCTTTTCTATCGGCCGGTCAAGCAGCAGATCACGTTGCGCCTCGATGCTGATCTCGTGGCATGGTTCAAGAGACACGCGCCGGGGGGGCGCGGTTACCAGACCGAGATCAACCGTGCGTTGCGCGAATACGTCCTGCGGCGCGAACCCTCCGCCTGACACGAATACGGCGCTTCGGCCTCGCAACCCCCGCCGGGCGCCTCTGACCGACTCGATCGCATCTGCCGGACCTCCGGCGTGAAGGCGACTATAATTCGCAGTTGGTCCGCCGAGTGCACGCGGTCGGACCCCGGACCCCTCGTCGCGACCGGTATGGAAAACGACTCGTTGACCCGGGAACACGTGACGGACCTCTACGGCCGCGGGCTGCTCGACCTCGTCTACGAGGCGGCCGGCGTGCATCGGCGTCATCACGATCCGGCGGCCGTGCAGTGCGCGTCGCTGCTGAGCGTGAAGACCGGTGGCTGCCCGGAGGACTGCGCGTACTGCCCGCAGTCGGCACACCATGACACCGGTGTCGAAGCCACCCGACTGCTGAGCGTTTCGGAGGTCGCGACCGCCGCGGCGCGGGCGCGGGCGGGCGGCGCCGACCGCTTCTGCATCGGCGCGGCGTGGCGGCAGTCGACGGACGGCCCGGCGTTCGACCGGGTCATCGAGATGGTCGGTTCGATCAAGGCGCTCGGACTCGAGAGCTGCGCCACCCTCGGGATGCTCGGCCGCGCCCAGGCCGAGCGGCTGCGCGAGGCCGGCCTCGACTACTACAACCACAACCTCGACAGCGGGCGCGACTTCTACGAGTCGATCGTCACGACGCGCTCCTACGACGACCGCCTCGAGACGCTGCGCCACGTCCGCGACGCGGGGATCAAGGTCTGCTGCGGCGGCATCCTCGGGATGGGCGAGAGCCGCGACGACCGCATCGATCTCCTGTTCGAGCTCGCCCGGCAGCGCCCGCAACCGGAGAGCGTGCCGATCAACACGCTGGTGGCGGTGGAGGGTACGCCGCTCGCCGACCGGCCCCCGGTCTCCTGGGACGACGTCGTGAGGATGATCGCCACCGCCCGGATCCTGATGCCGGTCTCGAAGGTCAGGCTGAGCGCCGGCCGCATGCAGATGGGCGAGGTGACGCAGGCGCTCTGCTTCCTGGCCGGGGCCAACTCGATTTTCCTCGGTGATCGTCTCCTGACCACGCCCAACCCGGAGCCGGACGCGGACGCGGACTTCCTGAAGCGCCTGGGCCTGCACGGGACCGTGTCCGCCGGAGCTGGCATGTGAGTCGGCGGCCGATGCTGCTGTCCCGGTAGCAGCTCGACCCGTGATCAATCGCCGTCGTTGCCGAGTGTGAGGCGCTTCCAGTCGAGGGCCGGTCCGACAACTGCCCCGGGGTTCTGCTCGGCCGCCGGCGTCCACGCGATCTCGCCCAGGCACGGCGTGTCGGTGCATCGCGCCAGCACGGAGGCGTTGGTAGCGGCCGCTTCATCCGCCGCAGAAGCATGGTTGAGCACGTAGCCTCGTACCGACAGACCGCGCGCGGCGGCGGCTTCCAGCGTCAGCAGCGTGTGGTTGATGGCGCCGAGCTTCGAGTCGACGACGACCAGCAGCGGCAGGCCGAGGTCGCGCGCGAGATCGGCCATCGAGTAGCGCTCGACAATCGGGACGAGCAGGCCACCTGCGCCTTCGACGAGGGTGACGTCGTGGTCCCGCTCGACGGCGCGGAACGCCGCGACGATGACCGCCGGATCGATGCGTCTGTTCTCGAGGCGGGCGGCCACATCCGGAGCGAGCGGCGCGTCGAGCTGGTAGGGGCAGACGCGGTCGAGGGAGAGGCTGCTGCCGGCCGCCGCCCGCAGCGCCAGCGCATCGGCCGGTCGCCGCGTCAGGCTACCGCCGCATCCGGTCTCGACCGGCTTCAACACGCCGACGCGCCTGCCCTGTGCGCGCAGCGCCGAGGCGATGCCGCGCGTCAGGAACGTCTTTCCGACCCCGGTGTCGGTACCCGTGATGAAGAGTCCGGCCGTCACGCGCCGGTGGCCTCGTCGATGGCGTCCCGGACCACGGTCACGAGCCGGTCGATCTCGACGCCGGTGATCGAGAGGGGCGGCATGAGTACCACGACGTCGCCCAGCGGCCGAACGATGACCCCCCGCCGGCGCGCCTCCACCGTCACGCGGGCGCCCATCCGCTCGGCGGGAGGGTAGGGGCGCCGTTCGGCGGCGTCCGCCGCGAGCTCGATGCCGACCATGACCCCGCACTGCCGCACGTCGGCCACGTGGGGCAGCGGCGCGACCTCGTCCGCGAGAAGTCGTTCGAGACGGGCGATCTTCGGACCGAGCCGGTCCAGCGTGCGGTCGCGGGCGAAGATGTCGAGATTGGCGAGGGCGGCCGCGCATCCAAGTGGGTTTCCGGTGTAGGTGTGGCCGTGGTAGAAAGTGCGGCCCGCGGTGGGCGGTCCCAGGAAAGCGCCGTGGATGCGTTCGGTCGCAAGCGTCGCGGCCAGCGGCAGGTAGCCGCCGGTGATGCCCTTGGCCACGGACATCAGGTCGGGGGCGATGCCGGCCTGCTCGCAGGCAAACATCGTTCCGGTGCGTCCGAACCCGGTTGCCACTTCGTCGCAGATGAGCAGGACGTCGGCCTCGGCGGTCGACTCCCGGAGCGCGCGCAGGTACTCCGGCGGGTGCGGCCACATACCGGCCGCGCCCTGCATGAGCGGCTCGACGACGACGGCGGCCAGCTTGTCCCGCTCACGCGAGATGGCGTCGCGCGCCTCGGCCACCGCCTGCTCCAGCGCGTCGTCGTGCGAGAAGCGGTCGCGCCAGCGCCGGACGTGCGGCGGGGTCAGGCGCAGCGCGTCGGCCAGCACCGGCTTGAAGAACCGGTGGAACGTCTCGGAGTAGCCGACGCCGACCGCCCCGAGTGTGTCGCCGTGGTACGCCTGCACCAGCGAGGCGAAGCGCGTCTTGCCGGGCGCCCCGAGCAGATGCCAGTACTGGAGCGCCATCTTCAGCGCGACCTCTTCGGCCGTCGCCCCGCTGTCGGAGTAGAAGACGCGGGTCAGTCCGGGCGGCGCCAGACGCACCAAGCGCTCGGCGAGGCGCACCGCGGGCACGTTGGTCAGGCCCAGCAGCGTCGTGTGCGCCACCTGTCCGAGCTGCGCGGTGATGGCAGCGTTCAACTCCGGGTGGTTGTGCCCGTGGACGTTGCACCAGAGCGACGACACGCCGTCGAGGTAGCGGCGCCCGCCGTCGTCGATCAACTCGTTGCCGTCGCCGCGGACGATGACCACCGGATCCTCGTCGAACCACGCCTGCATCGGCGTGAACGGATGCCACAGGTAGGCGTGGTCCAGACGCCGGAGCGCCTCGTGGGACGGTGCGGGTTCGCCGGCGTCGCTCATCGCAGGTGGCCCGTCTCACGCCCTGCCGCCGCGAACGCGTCGACCGCGTCGGCGAGGTCGTCCGCCGTGTGCGTCGCCATCGGGGTGACCCGCACGCGGGCCGTGCCAGCGGGCACCGTGGGGGGGCGGATGGCCGGCGCGAGCACCCCGTGGGCCAGCAGCGCATCGCCGAGCAGCACCGCCGCTTCCGCGTCACCGACGAGGATCGGCAGGATCGGCGACTCGCAGGGCCCGAGCCGATACCCGAGCTCCGACAGACGTTCGCGCAGCCACGTGGCGTGCGACCAGACGCGGTCCCGGCGCTCGGGCTCGGCGGCCAGCACGGCGATGGCGGCGCGCGCCGCGCCGACTGCCGCCGGCGGCAGGGCGGTCGTGTAGATGAAGGTGCGGGCGGCGTTGACCACCCAGTCGATGAGCGCGGCCGAGCCGGCGACGTAGCCCCCGAGGGAGCCGAGCGCCTTGCTCAGCGTGCCGATCTGGACGTCGACCGCGCCCGTCAGCCCGAGCTGCGAGACGAGCCCGCCGCCGGTGCGCCCGAACACCCCGGTCGCATGTGCTTCGTCCACCACGGTCCAGGCGTCGTGGCACCGGGCGAGCGCGACGAGGTCGGCCAGCGGCGCGAGGTCGCCGTCCATGCCGAAGACCGTCTCGGTGACTATCACGCGCCGGCGGAAGCCGTCGGCCTCGCGCAGGAGCCGCTCCAGGTGGTCGGCGTCGGCGTGTCGGTACACGCGGACGGTCGCTCGCGAGAGCCGGCATCCGTCGATGAGGCTGGCGTGGTTCAACGCATCGCTGAAGATGACGTCCTCCGAACCGGCCAGGATCGGCAGCACGCCCGTGTTGGCGTGATACCCGGAGGAGAGCACGACCGCCGCCGCGGTCTGCTTGAGCCGGGCGATATCGCCTTCGAGCGCGGCGTGCGGCGCCGACGTCCCCACGATGAGGCGGGCGGATCCGGCCCCCGCGCCGTACTCCAGCGCCGCGTCCGCCGCCGCGCGGGTCACCGCGGGATGCGCGGCCAGCCCGAGGTAGTCGTTCGAGCAGAGCTGGATGACGGAACGTCCATCGACGACCACGCGCGGGCCGATGCCGCTGTCGAGGGGACGCAGACGCCGCCGGATGGCGTGGATGTCGCAGTCTCGGAGCCCGGCCTGCAGCATGTGGTCGAGTGACGAGCGTTGCGCGGTGTCGACCATCTGAATGGCGTCAGTACCGGAACAGGTACTGCAGCTTCGTGAAGAACGCCCGTTGCTGCCGTTGCAGGTCGCGGTTGTAGAACCTCTCCTTGTCCAGGTAGATGCCCTCCTGCAGCCGGTCGTCGTAGCCGATGTAGAAGGCGGTGCCGGCGTTGACGCGATAGGTGAAGAGCAGGTTGATCCCCATCTTTCCGTTGCCGGTGTTGTGCTCCAGGATGTTGCGGACCAGCAGGCGGTCGGTGAACTGGTAGGTGGTGAACGTACGCAGGATCTTCACGTCGAACACGACCTCGCCGCTGTGCATGTCGTTGAACCGGGCGGCGTCGAGGCTGAACTGCGCGTTGAGGCGCGAGGTGGGCAGCAGCGTCAGGCCGACGTTGTAGTCGAACATGCGGCCGAGGAACGGGTTCTCGACGAAGCGGATCTGCTCGCCCCAGTCGATGCCGTAGAACAGCGAGAAGCGCCGGCTCGTGTTGACGCCGTTGCGCATCGAGAAGCGGGTCTTGTGGAAGTCGATGCCCTCGAACCGTTCCATCTCGCGCTGCCCGTCGGCGCGGAAGAAGATGTTGCGCGCGAACCGGGCCCTGAGATCGGCGCGGAAGTCCTCGTCCTGCAGGACCCCGGCGTGGTCGACGTTCCGCCGGTAGCGGAATTCCGGTCCCCAACTGATCAGCCAGCTCTCGGGCCACCATTCGTACCCGATGTCCGCGTCGAACTGCTGCATGTCGACGCGGCGCACGAAGCCGGCGTCGGTATGGAAGTCGGGGTCGATGCTGTTGAAGCCGGCGCTGTAGCTGAGGTGGCGGCCGTCGCGCCGGAACCCCGCGTCGAACATCGGTCCGCTCCCGGCGATGCCGTCGAGGTCGCGGTGCGACGAGGTGACCGCCAGGAACTCGGCGCGGTGGGTCTGACCCAGCCGGAACCGCCCGTCGACCCCCGCCACGCGGCTGTAGGAGTCGAGAAACTCGCGGTCGGTCATGATCGCGCCGATGTACGACTGCGAGTAGAGATCGTAGCGGGCGCGTCCGATGACGAAATTCGCCGTCTCGCCGAAACCGTACTCGCTCGGGTCGTCGAACTTGCCGGGCGCCGCGTCGTTCGCGACGAGCAGACCGAGCGTCGTGTTGCCGGTCTTGCCGGTGAGCTTGCCGCCGATCTGCGGGTCGACGATGGTCTTGGTGTGGACCAGATTCGTGCGGCCCGGCGTACGGAAGATCTCCTGCCCTTCGAGAAAGAACGGCCGCAGCTCGGGGAAGAACAGCGGGTACCGCTGGTTCGTCTCGATCTGCGGGCGGTCCGCCTCGATCTGGGAGAAGTCGGGATTGAGGGTGAAGTCGGCGGTGAGGTTCGACGTGACGCCGTACTTCATGTTGAACCCGAAATCGGGTTGGGTCTCGCCCTCCGCGTAGCCGGTGTCGGTCAGGCGGCCGAGCTGAATGGCGGTTGCGGTCGGGAGGATCTCCAGGTTCCGGCTCACCGACAGGCCGCGCAAGCCGCCCAGCGTGCCCATCTGGGTGAGGACGCCCGCGACGGCCCGCGTCATGGGCGCCCAGACCAGCGTCTCGTCCTTGGACTGCAACGTGCGGGTGATCTGGAAGCCCCAGCGGTGCTCGCCGGCGCCGCGGGACGGATACCGCAGGCTCTTGAAGGGGATCGCCATCTCCGCGGTCCAGCCGTCGGCGACAATCGTTCCCCCCGACTCGAACAGCGCGTCCCAGGACGAGTCGCCACCGCCCCCCGGCGGCCCGCGCATGCTCCGGCCGCCCCGGAGGATGGCGTCCCCCTGGATCCCGTACGCGTTGACGGAGAAGCGATACGCGCGTTGCTGGTCCAGGAACGGGTCGAACATCACCGCGATCCAGTCGTCGCGCCAGAATTGGTCCCGGTCGGCGCGGTTCGCCCGCATCTGGGTCGGGTCGGTGTAGTGCGCGTAGAAGGCGAAGTAGAGGTGGTCGGCATCGTAGGCGATCCGCACCTCCGTGCGCTCGGTCGCGGGAGCCCCCTCGACCGGGTTGGTCTGGGTGAAGTCGGTGATGAGCACGGAGTCGCGCCAAGCTGCGTCGTCGAGCCGGCCGTCGATGATGGGCGGCTCGGTCGCCCGTTGCGCCTGTACGCTTCGCCGACCGCCGCCAATCGCAAAGCCGGCTGCCGGTCCGGTCTGCGCCGCGGGCGCCGCTCGCGGCGCGGTTGCTCCGCCCAACAGCAGCTCGCCGCCGGCGACGCTGCTGCCGCCCAGCGCGGCCGGCGCCGATGAGAGGCCTGGCGTGCTTCCCGGCGCCAGCGCTTCCAGTTCGCCGTTCGCACCGTCGCGCCTGTTTCCCGCGGGTGGCCCGGCGCCATTGCCGTTGCCCGCCCGGTGTGCGGCGTTGCCGTTGCCGTTGCCGCTACCGTTTCCCTCTCGCGTCTCCGCGTCCACGACGGCGATTCGGGCTCCGCCGCTCCGGCCGAGCGTGCGGCGCAAGGCCGCGCGAACCTCACCGGCCAATCGATCCTGCAGCTCGAAGAGGTCGTCCCGTCGACCGTCGACCTTGAACGCCTCCACTGCCGTTTCACTCTGGACGTCGATCAGCCGCGCGGTCAGACGCAGTTGCTCACCGAGCTGCTGAAACGCCCCCGCCAACAGGTAGTCGGCTCCGAGCTCCCGCACCACCTCGATCAGCACGCGCTCGGTCGGCTTCCCGGGATCCGCTCCGCCCAGGTTGGCGACCGCCCCCTCGACGATCGCGCGGCTGAGGACGTCGATCCCGTTGGCGTCGCGCAGGTCCGTACTGACGGTTTCCGCAATGCCGACACCGATCCAATCGCGGCTCGGCTCGGCGCCGATGTTCGTGAACGGGGCAACGGCGAGGGTCGGCGGCTCCTGGGCCGAAACCACCGGAGTCAGCGCGAGGCAGGTGACGAAGGATGCGATGGCGATGCGGCAGGTCAGACGGGCTGTCACGCGACCGGTTGTCATTCTATCAGTCCCGGCGGGTGTCCGTCCGGATTTGTTCAGGTCGGAACCCGGAACGATATGGACTGGTGCGGGTGACGCCGCTTGGGGCATCATTGAGGCAGACCGCACGGGGTGTGCGGCGCGCGTTGAATTGGATCCTTCAGCGAGGTACCGCGATGAGCGCGAGACACAGAGTGACCCGGACGCGTCTACTGGCGTGGCTGCCGATGCTCGGCCTGGTGCTGGCCGCGTCGGTCGCGGCGCAGACCGAGCGGCTCGAGGTCGATGAGCTGAAGGCGCAGCTCGAAGCCGGCGCCGAGGTGCTGTTGATCGATGTCCGCGAGGACTACGAGGTCGAGAGCGGATCGATTCCGGGGGCTATTCATATCCCGGTCGGCGAGCTCGAGGCGCGCATGCCGGACATCCCGAAGGACGTGCGCCTCGTCTTCTTTTGAAACGCCGGAGGGCGGAGCTCCCGGGCTGCGGAGCTCTTCAGATCTCGCGGTTACAGTGCGGGCCAATTCTGTGCGTTGAACGACTGGAAGGCGAAGGGTTACGAGGTCGACGAGACGGCGCGGCCCGCCGATGGACCGATTCAGCCGGCGCGTTGACGCGACGAGGCTGCGGTCATGACGCAGGCAGGACATCGACCGGCCGCTCGCGCCGGCGTGAGGGAAGGGACAAGTCAGGATGAGAACCACCACATCGACACGGCGGTCGGGCGCGCTGGCGGCGGCGATTCTCGGTGCACTGACGCTCGCCGCGACCGGGCTCGGCGCGGCGGACGACGCTTTCGTCACCGTCGACCGCTTCGTGCCGCACACGTCGACGGTCCCGGCGAACGAGGGCGAGCGCGTCGGGCTGTTCCTGCACGAGAAGGTCAGCCGCGACCTCGCCGACCGGATCGCGGCGGGCGAACGGCCGGACGGCAGGGTGGTGTTGTTCGTGCACGGCGGGTCGATCCCGTCGGTGCCGGACTACGACCTGCCCTACAAGGACTATTCGTGGATGGAGCATCTCGCGGCGGCGGGGTTCGACACGTTCTCGATGGACCAGACCGGCTACGGCCTGTCGCCGCGGCCGATGATGGACGACCCGTGCAACATGGCCGCCGAGAACCGCGCGATCGTCACGCCGAACCCGCTCGCGGAGGACTGTGAGCCGAGCTACCCGCACGGTCTGACCACCAGCCAATCGGACTGGGACGAGATCGGCAGCGTCGTCGACTACATCCGCGAGCTTCGCGGCGTCGACAAGGTCAGCCTCGTCGGCTGGTCCGCGGGCGGTCCACGTACCGGCGGCTTCACGGCGCGCCATCCCGACAAGATCGACAAGCTCGTGCTGTTTGCGCCGGGCTACGGGCGCGACCGGCCGGCCGACCGGCCGGCGGTGCTTCCGGCCGGCGACGTGCCGATGCGTCTTCAGACCCGCGACACGCTGGAGAACGGCCGCTGGCGTTCCACCGTCGCCTGCGACGGGCAGATCGACCCCGGCATTCAGAAGGCCATTTGGCAGACCGTCATGGCCTACGACCAGCGCGGCTCGGTCTGGGGCCCGCCGCACGGCGTGATGCGGGTGCGCACTTCCGCCGGATCGTGGGGCTGGAACCGCGAGGACGCCGCCCGGGTGCAGGCGCCGACGCTGATCCTGGTGGGTGAGCAGGATCGCCTGCTCGATCCGGACGAGCTGCTCTACGAGGACCTGACCGGCGCGGACGGCAGGGTCCTGGTGACGATGGCGTGCGCGACGCACTTCGCGGTCTGGGAAACGACGCAGTACAAGTTCATGCACGAGGCATCGCGCGAGTGGCTCGAGCACGGGACGTTCCGGGGGCACGCGACCGGGCGTTTTTCCGTCGGCCGGAACGGTGCGGAGTCGACCGAGCCGTAGCGTGGCACTCCCCGCAGCGCCGTCCGTGACGTCCGCGCGCCCACCGGATCGTGCTCCACCGCGTGCGAGCCGGTGGGCGTTCGTCGGCGTGATCCTGATGAGTGCGTCGCTCGTCCTGTGGATCCTGCTGCTGGGCGTCCCGTTCCTGCCGTTGACCGTCGCAGCGCGAGGCACGGTGGCGACCGCCGTCATCGTCGTCGCGGAGGTGATCTTCTGGGGCGGCGCCGCGCTGGCCGGGCCGGAGGCGGCGAGGCGGATGCGGTCCTGGTGGCGCCGGCCGCCGGCGTCGTGATTCGTGGATGCGCGGCGGATGTGCGTCAGGATGTCTCTGCCTGACCTTCCAGATCCGGCCACCACGCGGACAGCCGCCGCTGGATCGCAGCCACGACCGTGGCGGCGGATCCCGCCTCCGCAAAAGCGCGGTTCGGGACTTCCTCCAGTGCGTAGTACGCAATCGATGCCGCGTTCGTCGCGATCTCTTCCCTGACTACAATCGGACTCGCGTGCGTGTCAGGTTTCTCGTCTATGTCGAAGACGTAGATCCACGCTCGAATATCGCTGCCACTTGCCTCCGGGCGTTGCAGCGCATGCGTGCCTTCACCTTGCGCAACGAGGTGAGGTCGGCCGAGATGAGGTTGCCAACTGTCCCAGACGGCCTGCGGAATCGCAAGCGCCGTACCTACGGAGCGCGGATGCACGCCGAGTTGGAATTTGAGCATCATCTGATAGAACGTGCGCTTGAAGACGTTCGCGATGTTTGGCCCCTCGATCCGGTCGGCGAGCCATCGTTGGTTGTTCTGGAGAACATCTGCGAAATCCGATCCGTGGAGGCGCAGGGCGTCTTTGAGATTCTGCACGGCCCGGCGGTACGATCCGTGAAAGTCCATTGTTTGTAGCTCAAGGACGCGAAACGAGCCGTCATCAGCCTGTCCGGCGATTCTCGCCCGCATGGCTTGGTTGGCGAGGGCGGGCGCCGGCACGACCAGTAGCGGTTGATCCGGCGTCGCACCGAAGAGTCGGCGCACGACGGTTTCTATCAAGTCGGGATCGAGTGCCCGGTACGGACAGACGAGCCAATCCTGCCTGGTGCTATTGCTGGCGTTGTTTATGGTGCACACGCCCGAGGAAGACGAGTTCTTGACGCAGTCCCGTTTCTCCCGTGTGGCGGCCGTGAGGAAGGGACACTGACCGGCCGTTTGCGTGCGGAGCGCGGCGGTGCTTCCATGGACGTGTGGATATGTGCGATAGCCGAACCACTCGCTGACGAAGTTCCCGCGGTCAGGGTTCCTCTTCATCGATCCGAGTCCAACAATCTCAGTTGGCACCTCTTCGTGAGGTCGGATGCCGCCTGCGCATAGGCTACGGACCTGTCGATTCCGATGGCTCGGCGTCCGGATGCGCCGGCCGCGGCCAATGCCCGGCCGGTGCCGCAGAACGGGTCGAGGACGGTTCCGCCGGGGGGACAACTGCTGCGGATGCGCGGTCGGATCAGGGGCTCGGGGAACGTCGCGGTGTGTCCGTTTTCTCCCGGACGAACATATTGCGTGATGACGTCGTTCGAGGCCGCCTCGGTCTCCGACATGTCATAGTAGTACCTGGCCCGGCCGTTCGTCGGCCGCACCACGAAATGAAAGAAGTGTTCATGGCTCAGGCGCAGACGGTCCGTTTCGGGCCGGGGCGGGACGTTCGGCTTGTGCCAGATCAGGTCGTTGCGGAGGATCCAGCGCTTGTCCTGCATTGCAATCGCGAACCGGGCTGGAACAAGAAGTAGTTGCTTCTCCTGGCGGTAGCCGCCCATCGGGGTCCGCCGGCGCTGCCGAGACGTGTCGCCCAATCCCTGACGTCCGCTCTGTCGGATGCTGGACCAGCGGGCAAAATAGGTGTCGCCGATCTCATGCATCCCCTCATTTTGCAGCATCAGATCACGCCGAAAACCTCCCGATACACCCGCTGTTCCATGAGCATGCTTCCGAACGTCTCCATCAACGGACGAATCCGATCCTCGGGCCAATTGGGGAGATGGTGGTACAGCATCTCCCCCTGCCGAAACAGCGAATGCGTCCGCCGCTTCACCGTGTTCGCCTTCAACCAGCGGTCATAACCGATGCGCTCGCCCGCCGCACCCAGCAACGACAGAACGGCGATCGCCAACGCGCTGATCAACAACAGACGGTCCCGCCGGTCCGGGCGCGAAACATGCATCGACGAGAGTCCCATCCCGAAGCGCATGTCCTTGATGTCCCGAAAGCCCGCCTCAATCCCCCAGCGCTTGCCGTAGTACCGAATCAGGACCCGCGTCGGGACTGTCGCTTCGCTGGCCACCAGGCACCACGGTTCGTCCATCTTCGGATCCTGTACGCACACGACCACGCCGACCGGCAGCTCGTACGCGTCGGTCACCCGAGCACCCACCAACCGCCGCGCACGCCCCCCGGCGCCGACCCACGCGGCGGCCGCTCGCCGCTCGCCGCGCGCATTCGTCACATAGATGTCTCCACGCAGCCGAATCACGTATTCGAAGGCCAGCTCCGTCGTCAACGCGTAGAACAGCTTGCAATCCGCAAAGCCCCGGTCCGCCACGACGGTGACTTTCACCCCGGCCGGCAGCACCTCCCGCAACCGGCACAGCACCTCGTACTCATAGCGCCGCTGATTACCCTTCAGCGTCGAGGACGCCACCGTCTTCCACAGCAGGGGCGTCGCGCGCCCATAGCCAGTCACCATCGACAGCACGATCGTGTCCTGCCCGTCGGCCGCAAAGCTGGTCCAATCCAGCGCAACGATCACCTCCGTGCGGGCGCCGACGATGAACGGCGTCCAGTATGCGAAAAAGGTCCAGACGTCGACGCCTCGATTGCTCAGGAGCCGATCCACCTGCTTCACACCATGCTTGGTCAACGTACCCAGGGCCTGGGCCAAGCCGCGGCCCACTGCATGGATTGCCAGCGAAGCGCTCGTCAGCACGCCCAGGGTGGCGTTGGCCAACGACAGCACCCGTTTAGCATGCAGGTCGCCTTCATACAAGGTGGCGATGAAGTTCAGGAGGTCGTGTCTCCGGAGCGATTGCCCGGATGAGGCCGGCAGGTCTTGATGTAGATGCATGCACTCATATTCTAATTAAAAGTGCGCCACCTTGCAAACTCTTCTAATGCGAGATGTCTGTTCAAGAAGGGTTTCTTCTTATTGATTTCATATGGCAAAATGAGGGGATCTCTGAGGTCGCCGATATTGATCCAGAGGCTGCCCGAAGGTTTGAGCGACGGGCGGAATAGCTCGAACATTTCGACCAGATGGGCTACGTACCAGTCGGGCAGCGGCTCCAATCCGAGCGCGCCGCCGTTGCGACGGTACCATTCATAGCAGGGAATGTCGTTCCTGTCCGCACCAGTTTCAAGCCAATCCTGGAAGACGTTCCAGTTGTGGTCCTGCTCGTAGGTTCGATGGCCCCAGTACGGTGGAATCGTGATGAACAGATCGATGCTCTGGGGATCGAGCGACGGCAACAGGTCGTACGCGTCGCCGTGCAGGACGCTGGCTGCCGGCATCGTGGTCGCGAAGGTGACCATGCAGGATCTACCGTACTCCGTTGAGCACGGCGCGGATCGATTCGGCCAGGATCTCGACCGTTCGCTGCATCTGCGCGCTCGTGATCACGATCGGCGGGGCCAGCACGTAAGTGTCGGCCTTCACGCGGCTGACCAGCCCGCGGTCGAGGGACGCGCGGAGCACAGCCGCGCCGATCCCGTGGTCGGCCGGGAACGACCGCTTGGATTCCCGCTCCTCGACCAGCTCCACCGCGCACATCAGCCCCTTGCCGCGGATGTTCCCGACGTGCGGGTGATCGGCGAGCGCGGCGTTCAGCCGGGCGAGCAGCTCGTCGCCCTTGGCCGCGGCCTGCTCCGGGAACCGCTCGTCCTCGATGATGCGCAGCATCCGGAGCGCCACCGCGCAGCCGACCGGATGCGCGCTGTAGGTGTAGGCGTGCATCCACGGCTCGCCGGCCTCGTCGAGCGTCGCGGCCAACCGGTCGCTGATGCCGATGCCGCCGAAGGGGAAGTAGCCGGAAGTGATCGCCTTGGCGAACTGCACGATGTCCGGCTCGATGTCCCAGTGATCGAGGGCGAAGAGGCGTCCTGTCCGCCCGAAGCCGGTGATCACCTCGTCGGCGACGAGCAGCACCTCGTAGCGGTCGCAGATCTCCCGGATGCGCGGGAAGTAGTCGTCCGGCGGCACGATGACGCCGCCTGCGCCCTGCACCGGCTCGGCGATGAACATCGCCACCGTGTCTGCGCCTTCGCGCAGGATGGCCCGTTCGAGCTCGTTGGCCGCGGCCACCCCCTGGCTCTCGCCCGGCGGCGCCTCGTAGCGGTACGGATCGGGGGCCGGGATGTGCGAGAAGCCCGGGACGCGCGGCTCGAACAGCGGCCAGTAGCGGCTGAGCCCGGTGGCGCTCATGGCGGCCAGGGTGACCCCGTGGTAGCCGTCCACGCGGGAGATGACCTTCGTCTTGTCGGGCCGGCCTTGCAGCTTCCAGTAGGCGCGCGCCATCTTGATGCTGCTGTCGGTCGCCTCGCCGCCGCCGCTCGTGAAGAAGAAGCGGTTGATCGACGGATAGCAGAGCGCCGCGAGCCGTTCGGCCAGCTCGATGGCGCGCGGGTTGGAGCTGCCCGCGTAGCCGGAGACGTAGGCGAGCTCGGCGGCCTGCTCGCGCATCGCGTCGGCCAGCTCCGCCCGGCCGTGCCCGGCCGTGACGTTCCAGAGCCCGGCGAGGGCGTCGATGTACTCGCGACCGTCCGCGTCGGTGAGGATCGTCCCGTCGCCCTTCACCCATACTCGGGCGTTCCGGTGCAGCGGCTCGTCGTGCAGCGGGTGGATGAGATGGGCGATGTCGCGTGTCAGGAGGTCGGCAGTGGCAGTCATGGAGGAACAAGCAGGATAACACGCGGCCGTGCTACGCTACGGGATCCCCATGGCGCATGAAATCCGCCGCCGGATCCGTCGTGCGGCACTCGCCGCGGCGGTGACGTGCGCGGTCGTCGCCGGGCTTGCGGGGGTCGCGGCGAGCCGGACGGAGGAGCCTCGTCCGGTCGCGCCCGCCGCTGGCGTGACCGTGTCCGGGCTCGATGGGACTGACGTCCGGCCGCTCGCTTTCACCGAGGGGGTCGAGGCGACCGTCCTGCTGTTCGTGATGACCGACTGTCCGATCTCGAACCGCTACGCGCCGGAGATCCGCCGGCTGCACGAGCAGTTCGCGGGCGCGGCCCGGTTCTGGCTGGTCTACGTGGACGCGCAGCGGCCGGTCGACGAGCTGCGCGAGCACCGGGCGTCGTTCGGTTATCCGTTCCGGGCGTTGCGGAACGTCGACGGGGCGCTCGTGGCGCTCGCCGGCGCCACCGTCACCCCGGAGGCGGCGGTGTTCGATGCGGCGCAGCGGCTCGTCTACCGGGGACGGATCGACGATCGGTTCGTCTCGTTCGGCGTGGCGCGCAGGGCGCCGAGAACCCGTGACCTGCACGATCTGCTGACCCGTGTCGCGGCCGGCGAGAGCGTGACGTTCTCGGAGACGCGGGCCGTGGGGTGCTATATTCCCGGCGCGTGACGGGTTCGGTCGCCACATCACTGTCAGCGTTCCAGAGGAGGAAGGCAATGAAGCGCATGCATCTCGTGTCGGCGGTCGTGGCGGTGGCGGTGCTGGCCGTCGGCGCGTCGGCGTTTGCGCAGGACGTGACCAAGTACGTGCGCTACGAGCACGACGGCGCGACGTCATACGGCGTCCTGGAAGGGGAGACCATCCACCAGCTCGGCGGCGACGTGTTCGGGTCGCACGAGCGGACCGGCGCCACCGTGGCCCTGGACGACGTCAGCCTGCTGCCGCCGAGCGAGCCGAAGAAGGTCGTCGCGGCCGGGCTGAACTACCGCAGCCATCTCGGCGGGGCCACGCCGGCGGAGTACCCCGGCCTGTTCGACAAGCACGCCACGTCGCTGATCGGCCACGAGGCGGAGATCACCTACTACGAGGACGCCACCAACCTGCACTTCGAGGGCGAGATGGTGCTGATCATCGGCAAGGTGACCAGCAACGTCTCGGTCGAGGACGCGCCCGACCACATCTTCGCCGTCGCGCCGGGCAACGACATCAGCGAGCGGGTCTGGCAGAGCAACGACCTGCAGTGGTTCCGCGCCAAGGGCGCCGACACCTTCGGGCCGGTCGGGCCGGTCATGGCGCGCGGCGTCGACTACAACGACCTGCTGCTCCAGACACGCGTGAACGGTGAGGTCCTGCAGTCGCAGCGAACCCGCGACCTGCTCTTCGATTCCGCGTACCTGGTCAGCTACGCCAGCCGCTACGTGACGCTGGAGCCGGGTGACATGATCTACACTGGCACGCCGGGCGCCACGTCGGCCATGCAGCCGGGCGACATCGTCGAGATCGAGCTCGAGAACGTCGGTGTCCTGCGGAACACGATCGGTCCGAAGGGCGGGCGGGCGACGAACGAGCAGTAGCCTGCCGCGCATCGGCGCGCGCCGAACCCTTGCGTGCGCCGACGGGTTCTCGTTCCACGGGTCGGGCGCTGCGAGCCGCTACCCGGCCCGTTGCATGTACGGCGGTTGAACCGTATCCTTCACGCCATGAGCCGGTCCCTGCGCCTCACCGTTGCCGTCGTGCTTCTGCTGGCGCCGCTCGTGCTGCCGGACGCCGCCGCGGGCCACCCGATGGACACGCAGAACGCCGCGTTCGTGCAGGGGGTAGACGGCCCGGCGCCCGCTCCGTTCATGTACCTCGGGGCGAAGCACATGGTCACCGGCACGGACCACCTGCTGTTCCTGGTCGGGGTCATCTTCTTCCTGTACCGGCTGCGGGACGTCGTCCTGTACGTCAGCCTGTTCACGCTGGGCCACAGCATCACGCTGCTGCTGGGCGTGCTGGGCGGGCTGGAGGTGAACGCCTACCTCATCGACGCCGTCATCGGTCTGTCCGTCTGCTACAAGGCGTTCGAGAACATGGGCGGCTTCGAGCGCGTGTTCAACGCGCGCCCCAACACGAAGGCGGCGGTCCTGATTTTCGGACTCTTCCACGGGTTGGGTCTCGCCACGAAGCTGCAGGAGTTCACTGTCACCGACAACGGGCTCGTCGCCAACATCCTGAGCTTCAACGTGGGGGTCGAGATCGGCCAGGTCCTCGCGCTGAGCGCCGTGCTCATTGCGATTACCGTGTGGCGGATGCGGCCGAGCTTCGTGCGCCACGCCTTCATGACGAACGCCGTGCTGATGGGCGGCGGCTTCCTGCTGACCGCGCAGCAGTTGTTCGGCTACGTCTTCTATCCCTGATGACCGATCCTGTTTCCTCGTCGGCGGCCCCGCCGGTCTCCATCAAGCGGCTCGGCATCGCGGCGCTCGCAGCGGTGCTCGTGGCGGCGCTGGTCTTCGTCGGGGCGGTGCTCCCGGCCGAACGCGGGGTCGACCCGCTCGGCACCGGCGCGTTGTTCGGCCTGCTCGCGCTGGCGCAGGTCGTCGCCATCACCGCGGAAGACGACGAGTACCGGATCGATTCGTACGAGCTCCGCGTGCGCCCGGGCGAATGGGTCGAGTACACCTACCGGATCCGGGAAGGCGGGACCATGGTGTATTCCTGGACCGCCACCGGGCCCCTCGAGTACAACTTTCACAGCGCGCCGGACGGGGCGCCGCCCGGCTACGCCGAGAGCTTCGACGCGCAGGAGAACGACGTGGCGCACGGGAGCTACGTCGCCCCCTTTACCGGCGTGCACGGCTGGTACTGGGAGAATCCGGGGACGGAGGTCGTGAGCGTCACCTTCGACACGGCCGGCTTCTACCGGGACGCCCACGTCGCACGTGATCGCGTGGACGGCTACCGAACCCTCAGGGACCCGCGCGGCAATCCGGTGGACTGAACCCGATCGACATGGCGGAAGAGATGTATACGAGGAGTGCGATGGCTGCGGCGGGGGCGTTTCTCGCGTTGACGACGGCACAGAGTGCCACGGGTCAGGAGCGTTCGGCTCCCGATCCCGACTACCGGGCGCCGCGCACCGCCGACGGCCTTCCGGACATCTCCGGCATCTGGACCAACGACACGTTGACGCCGATGGAGCGGCCGGCGCGGCTGGGAGACCAGGCCTTCTACACCGAGGAGGAGGCGGCCGAAATCGAGCGTAGCGGCCGCGAGATGCTCGAGCGTGACAGTGCGCCGGGCAGCACGCGGACCACCGCGTCCGGGAGTCTGGATCGCGGCTACAACTACTTCTGGAGCGACCCGCGCGAGTCGGTCGTCTATACCCGGCGCACGTCGATGATCGCCGATCCTCCGACAGGACGCGTGCCGACGCGGCCGGCGGCCGAGGCGCGCGCCCGGTGGCTCGTCGCCAACCGCACCGATTCGCACGAGAACATGAGTCCCTACAGCCGCTGCATCACCCGCGGCATGCCGGGCTCGATGCTCCCGAACACCTACAACACCGGCAACCAGATCTTCCAGGTTCCCGGCTACGTCGTCATCCTCTACGAGATGGTGCGCGAGCCCCGGATCATCCCGCTCGATGACCGGCCCTTCGTCGACTCGAAGATCGCCGAGTGGATGGGCGACGCCCGCGGGCGGTGGGAAGGGGAGACCCTGGTCGTGGAGACGAGGAACTTCACCGAGAAGGGCTGGATCACCCCGAACCAGAACGCGGGACGGATGCACGGCGTACCGGTCAGCCCGGAACTGCGGCTGGTTGAGCGCTTCACGAGGGTGGCTGAGAACGTCCTCGACTGGCAGGTCCGCGTCGAGGACCCGAACGTCTATACCCGGCCCTGGACCCTGGAGCTGCCGCTCAAGCGCGACATGAGCTACGACCTCTACGAGTACGCCTGCCACGAGGGGAACCGCGCCGTGACCGGCATCCTCGGCGGGGCGCGCCACGAGGAGCGGCAGCAGGCGGCGGCGAGGCCATGAGGCTTCCCCGCGGGAGCGCCCCGCGGGGAAGCCTCATGGCGCGACGCATGGATCGCGTGTGTTGCCTTCCACCGGCGCCGGCCGGTCGCGGCTACGCCAGCTCGGCGAGCGTCGCGGTCAGCAGCCGGTAGAACCGCCCCACCGAGTCGATGTGGACCCGCTCGTCGGGCGAGTGGGGGGCCTCGATGACCGGGCCGAAGGAGATCATGTCCATGCCGGGTATCTTCTTGCCGAGGATGCCGCATTCGAGCCCGGCGTGAATCGCCGCGACCTCCGGCGCCGCTCCCAGCTCCCTTGCGTGGACCTTCTTGACGACCTCGAGCACTTCCGACTGCAGGTTCGGCTTCCAGCCCGGATACGCGTCGCGCACGTCCACGTCCGCGCCGGCGAGTTCCGCGGTCGCACGGATGCGGCGGCGCAGCGCGTCGAGCGCGGCGTCCACGGACGACCGTGAGCTCGTGGTAATCACCAGCGAGCCGTTGGCGCCTTTCACCGTGGCCACGTTGTTGCTCGTCTCCACCATGCCGGTGATGTCGTAGCTCATCGCTTCGACGCCGTGCGGGAGGCTGGAGATCAGCCGCAGCACCGTCGCCGTCGTGTCCGCCTCCCAGGCCCGATCTGCAGCGGTCGCGTCGCCGACGGCCAGCGTCATGCCGGGGTCGGCCGGTCGGAACTCGTTCCGAACCGCTTCGAACTCGGCTCGGACGGCAGACGTCACGCTCTCTACGTCGGCGGCCCCGGCGACGATCGTTGCGAACGCCTCGCGCGGGATGGCGTTGTGGGCGCTGCCGCCCTCGAGGCGGGCAAGGCGGAACGGCGTGCCGCCGTACGCCGCCCAGAGGGCGCGCGCCAGCAGGCAAACCGCGTTCCCGCGCTGCAGGTGGATGTCGCAGCCGGAATGGCCGCCCTTGAGTCCCCGCAACGCCACCGTGACCGCACGGTCGTCGCTGCCGGTCCCGGCCGGCGTCACGCGGAGCGAGAGCCGCATATCGCCGCCGCCCGCACAGCCGACGTACAGGATTCCCTCTTCTTCCGAGTCGAGGTTGATCAGCCGGCGTCCGGCGAGCAGGCCGGCGTCGAGCCGCGCCGCGCCGGTCAGCCCCGTCTCCTCGTCGATCGTGAACAGCAGCTCCAGCGGTCCGTGGACCAGGTCGGTCGAATCCATCACCGCGAGCATCGTCGCGACGCCGATCCCGTTGTCGGAGCCGAGCGTGGTGCCGGTGGCGTAGAGATGCTCCCCTTCCCGCCGCGGCACGATGGCGTCGGTCTTGAAGTCGAACGCGACGTCGGCGTTTTTCTCCTGCACCATGTCGAGGTGCGACTGTAGGATGGTGACCGGCGCTCCTTCATGTCCGGCGCTGGCCGGCTTGCGCACCACGACGTTGCCGGCGGCGTCGACCGCATGGTCGCACCCGGCGCGGCTCGCTGCGGCAATGACGTGCCGCCGCATCCGCTCCTCGTCCTTGGAGGCGCGCGGAATGGTCAGGATGGTGTCGAAGTGACTCCAGAGCGGCTTCGGTTCCAGCGATGAAACGAACGTCATGGCAATCTCCGCGATTCCTGCCGTCGGGCCGACTCCCAGCCCGGCGGCGCCGTCATGGCAGGGTGCTCAACCCCTTATGGTATCATCCGGGGCCATCGTGGAAACGCCGCTCACGCCGCTGGAGTTCAAGCGCCGCGCGCGCAGCCTCTACGCGGATCGCGAGGCGGTGATCGACGGGCCGCTCCGGCTCACCTACGCCGATTTCTTCGCGCGCTGCGATCGCTGGTCCGCCGCCCTGCAGAAGCTGGGCGTCGCCAAGGGCGACCGGGTCGCCTACATCGCGCCGAACACCCACGCGCAGCTCGAATCCTTCTATGCGGTGCCGCAGATCGGCGCCGTGCTCGTGCCCATCAACTTCCGCCTGACCCCGGACGAGATCGCCTACATCATCGGCCACAGCGGTGCGCAGGTGGTCTGCGCCCACGCGGACTATCTCGAAGCGGTCGACAGCGTCCGCGGGGAGTGTCCGGGCGTCGAGCATCTCGTGGCCCTCGAGGGCGCGAGGGAAGGATGGCTCGACTACGAGACGCTGCTCGGCGCGGAGGAGCCGGTCTTCGAGGCCGCCGAGGTGGACGAGAGCGACCTGCTGACGATCAACTACACCAGCGGCACGACGTCGCGTCCCAAGGGCGTGATGATCACGCACCGGAACGCCTGGGCGAACGTCGTCGGAACGCTCGTCCACTGGCCGATGACCTGCGGGGCGCGGTACCTGTGGACGCTGCCGATGTTCCATGCGAACGGCTGGACGTTCACCTGGATCGTGACCGCGGTCGGCGGAGCGCACGTCTGCCTGCGCGCGGTCGACCCGGCGCAGGCGTTCGGCTTGATGCGCGACGAGGCGGTGACGCACATGTGCGCGGCGCCCACCGTGCTGATCATGCTGGCCAACGCACCCGCCGTTGCACGGGGCGAGGTCCGTCGCGGCGTCAACGTGATGACCGCCGGAGCCCCGCCCGCTGCCGCGACCATCGAGCGCCTGGAAGGCGAGTTCGGGTGGGAGCTGATCCACGTCTACGGACTGACCGAGACGGCGCCGTTCATCACCGTCTGCGAGCCCCGCCCGGAGCACCGCGGCCTCTCGGCCGACGAGCGCGCCACCGTCAAGGCGCGGCAGGGGGTCGAGCTGATCACCTCCGGCGAGCTGCGGGTCGTCGACGACGACGGCAACGAGGTCCCGCGCGACGCGCAGACCCTCGGTGAGATCGTCGTGCGCGGCAACGTCGTCACCGCCGGCTATTACAACGATCCGGAGGCGACGGCGAAGGCGATGCGCGGCGGCTGGTTCCACAGCGGCGACGCCGCGGTGGTCCATCCGGACGGCTACGTCGAGATCCGCGACCGCTTCAAGGACGTCATCATCAGCGGCGGCGAGAACATCTCGTCGGTCGAGGTCGAGGGCGTCATGATGCGGCATCCGGCCATCTGCGAGATCGCCGTGGTCGGCGTCCCCGACGAGCGCTGGGGCGAGACGCCGCACGCGTTCGTGGTGCTCAACGACGGGGTGTCGGCCACCGCCGACGAGCTCATCGCCTACGCGCGCGACAAGATGGCGCACTTCAAGGCCCCGCGGCAAGTCGCCTTCGTCGAGCAGTTGCCGAAGACCGCGACCGGCAAGATCCAGAAGTACGTGCTGCGGCAGGGCCGCGCCGCGATCGGCACCCAGTAGCCTCTACCGACGCCCGCGACTGCCTCGGCGCAGGATCTGCGTGTTCCACGTGATCGCCATATACTGATTGTCGGTAGAGCGATCGGGATCGAAGAGAACGTGAACGTGGCCCTCCAACCTGTCCCGGGCCCCGTGCCGGCGGAAGGCTCCGCTCTGGTCGTCCATGTCCGGCCGGTGGTCCGGCTCACGGACGATCAGTTCTACGAGCTCTGCCGGCTCAACCGGGAATTGCGCATCGAACGGACCGCTCAGGGAGGGCTGTCGATCATGCCGCCGGCAGGGGGGGAGTCCAGCGCATTGAATGCGGAGATCACGATGCAGTTGGGACTCTGGGCGAAGCGCGACGGAACGGGCAGGACGTTCGATTCCTCCGGTGGCTTCGTGCTGCCCAATGGCGCGGTTCGATCGCCGGATGCTTCCTGGGTCAGCCACACCCGCCTGGCCGCCCTCACCGCCGGGCAGCGAAAGAAGTTCCTCGCACTGTGTCCTGATTTCGTCATCGAGCTACGTTCCCCGACGGACAGCCTGCCCCTGCTCCAGGACAAGATGCGCGAGTACGTGGACAACGGCGCGCGGCTCGGGTGGCTGATCGATCCGCTCGGCGGTCAGGTGTTCGTGTACCGCCCCGATTCGCCGGTCGAGCGTCTGCAGGAACCGGACAGGGTATCCGCCGACCCGCTGCTGCCTGGATTCAGGCTGGAGATGGACGAGTTGCAGCGAATCGTCCATCCGCAAACCGGATGACGCAGACGTCCGACTACTCCACTTGAGCGGATCGGCCTCACAGCCTCCCAGGGGAAGCGGCGTCAGGACTCGAGCCGTGCGGGGGGCCGGCAGGTGGCGATGAGGTTGTGATGGACATCGTGTACGGCAAGGACAGGGCTGACGTGGAGCAGCTTCTGCTCGCCATAGACCGTCCGGGGGACTATTGCGTACACGGGCGGTCGCTCTACCTCATGCCGCGGGTCGTGGTGGACGGCGTCGGCGCGCTGTCGTTTCCCGTCCCCGACGCGCAGGCTCGGGCCCTTGTCGCGGCGGCGGAGCGTGCACCCTACGGCAAGGGGCCGGATACGCGGGTCGACACGACGGTCCGGGACTGCTGGCAGATCGACGCGGCGCGGGTGAAGATCGCCGGCGGCGCGTGGCCGAAGACGTTCGCCCGGATCCTCGCCGCGGCGGGCGCCGGTCTCGGGTGTCCGGTCGAGCGCCTCGACGCGCGACTCTACAAGCTGCTCGTCTATGAACCCGGCGGGTTCTTCGCGGCCCACCGCGACACGGAGAAGGCCGACGGCATGGTCGCCACGCTTTCGATTTCGCTGCCGGCGGCGGGCGCCGGCGGCGAGCTGGTCGTGCGCCACCGCGACCGCGAGATGGTGCTGGACATGCACGCGGACGAGCCGTCGGAGCTGGCGTTCGCCGCGTTCTACGCCGACTGCGTCCACGAGACGCGGCCCGTTCGGGATGGACACCGGCTGTCGCTGGTCTTCAACCTGTGCCTGCGTGCCGGCGACACGCAAACGCCGGTGAGACCGCCGGATCACGCCGAGCGCATCACCGCGATCACGGAACGGCTGGCCGGGCTGCGCGCCGACGCTGCCGAGGACAAGCTCGTATGGCTGCTCGAGCACGAGTACACGGCAGCCGGCCTGACCTTCGACGCGCTCAAGAACACCGACGCGGCGGTGGCGCAGGTCCTGGCGCAGGCTGCGGCCCGCGCCGATTGCGCGTTGCATGCGGCTATCCTTCACGTTCGCGTACACGGCGATGCACGCCTCGGCGAAGAGTATGTCGATAGCTGGTCTCCGGACGACACCGACGTCGACGATATGGAAATCGACGAGGTGTACGACAGCAGTCACTGGATCGATGGCTGGGTGGCGCCGAACGGCGATCGCCCGCCGCTCGGGGAAGTCCCTCTCCTGCCTGGGGAGCTGCTCCCCCGGGACGCGCTCGACGACGCCGATCCGGACGAGCAGGAGATGCACGAAGCGACGGGTAACGAGGGTGTGACGCTGGAGCGCACGTATCATCGCGCGGCGCTCGTAATCTGGCCTCGTACGAAGACGCTGGACGTCGTGGCCAGCCAGGGCGTCGACTGCGCCGTCGCCTGGGTGACCGAGGAGTGCACACACGAGGATGCCGCGGCGGATCGCATCGAGCGCCTCGTCTCACGCCTGATCGAGATCTGGCCGATAGACGTTCGCCGGGGCTGGCCGCCCGAACCCGACCGGCGCGGCGCGGAAGAGGCGGCCCGCGCCGACATGCTGCGTCTGCTGGCGGCGGTCGCCGACCCCGCGCTGGCCTCCCGGTTCGTGAGCCGGGTCGTCCACGTCCAGTACAGCGGCGCCGAGAACGACGATCTGCTGGCCGTGCTCGATCTGATCGGTCCGCGCGGCGCCAGGGAGTTGCTGGTCGAACTTGTGAAGGACCACGTCGCGAAGCGGCCCCAAGACACCCTTGCGCTACTGCGGGAGATTGGCGCTGGCTCGCCGGCGCGCGACGCGTGGCGCGATACGCAGCGGGAGGGCCTGCGGGTCGTGTTCGAGGCGCTCCCGGCCGCGTTGGAGGCGAAACGGAAAGATCCCGATCCGTGGGGCACGCCCAGGCGGCAACCGCTCGGCGAGCGCTTCATTCGCGACCTGTTCGCGCTGGCTCGGCGCTGCGATCTGCGGGACGAGGCCGACGAGGCGGCGCGGCTCATCGTCCGTCACCCGGGTTCGGCGCCGCCGGATCGCACGCTGCCGGCCGCGTTGCGCGAGTTGCACCGCGAGGAAGGTCTGGCGGCCACTACCGCCTACGGCAGCCTGTGGCGCCGGGCAACCGACGTGCTCCTGGCGCGCAGCTCGACACCGCCCGCGGAGCCACGCGACTGGAGCATCGCCGCCGACGTCGTCTGTGACTGCGATCTGTGCAGAAAGCTGCGCATCTTCTGCCAGGACCCGGTCGTCCGGGAAGCGCGCTTTCCGGTACGCCAGGATTTGCGCGACCACCTCCGTCTCGCGATCGAACGGCACGAACTCGATCTGGATCACGAAACCGAGCGCCGGGGACGGCCCTATTCCCTCGTCTGCACCAAGAACCGCGCGAGCCACAAGCGACGAAACACCGAGTACATAGGGGATGTTTCGCGCATGCGCTGGCTGCTGGAGTCGGCGCCGCGCCGGGACGAGACCGAACGCTTCCCGGCCGAACAGGAACGCTTGCGTCAGGCGATAGCGGCCGCAGAGCGCATCAGGTAAACGAGCGCCCTTCCAGCGGCAGCCGCTGAACGAGCCCCACGGCGAGCAGCAGCCCGGTGAACACCAGTCACTCGGCCCAGTTCAGCACCCCGTTGACGGCGCCGGACGTGCGTTCCCACTGCGCGCGTTCGGCGTCGAGCTTCCGCCGCCCGAGCGGGGTTAGCGCGTAGTAGCGTGCGCGGCGGTTGTTCTCGGTCACTCGCCACGACGAGTCGACCCAGCCCTTGCGCTTCATCCGCTGCAGGGCAGGGTACAGCGTACCCTGCTGAATCGCGAAGACATCGCCCGACATCTGCTCGAGTCGCTGGGCCAGCCCCCAGCCGTGCATCGGCTCGATGGCGAGGGCGCGCAGCACGAGCAGGTCGAGAGTGCCCTGCAGCACGCCGGTTCGGTCAGGCGGCATCCGTTCTCCTTTTGTGTTGCTGGAGGAATAGTGGCGCCGCTTCTTCAGGGTGTCAAGAGAAACATCGGGGCGCTCTCAACGGACTGTCTCCGTTTCAGCAGCGCTCCTGCAACGGCCCGCCGGTTTACGCCGGCGCCGGCGCCAGCACCGCGAGCACCAGCAGACGCCCGGTTCCCGTGTTGCGGATCCCGTGCGGCGCGCCCTCCGGGGCGACGAGCAGGGTGCCGGCCCGCATCGAAGCTTCTCGCCCCTCGAGCAGGAACAGGCCTTCGCCTTCGAGGACGTGGTAGACCTTGTCCATCCCCGCGTGGGCGTGGAGCTTGTGCTCCTGTCCTGGCTCGAAGGCGTTGAGGCCCACCATCACGCGGTCGGAACGGAAGAGGGTGGTCTTGCCCATCTTCTCGGGCGTGTAGACGGCGTGGTCGCGCGGGTCGATGGGGGTGGGGTGCTGCATGGTACGTCTGCCTCCGATCTCCAGGGAAACGAGGGGGTATCCTAGCGGAGCGTGCCGGTCCGCGTCCGTGCGTTCCCTGCTGGCGAGGGCAGAGGCGCCCGATGTCAGGGTCGAGGCAGGAGGCTGAACGATGAGGTATCGATCGGTCGCGCTCTGCGGGGTCGCTATCGTGGCAGTGGCGTGCTTCGGGGCGTTGCTGGTGTCCGCACCGGCCGCCGGCCAGTTGGCGCCGGCGCCGGGCTGGGAGGCGCCGCGCACCCCGTGGGGCGATCCCGATCTGCAGGGGATCTGGGACAGCAAGAGCACCACGCCGCTGGAGCGGCCGGCGGAGTTCGCGGGGCGCCAGTTCCTGAGCGACGAGGAGATCGCGGCGCTGGAAGCGGCGCGGGAGCGGGGGGAGAGCCAGAGGCCGCAGGGGCGGGACGTGCGCGCCGAGCGGGGGTCCGAGGCGGATGTCGAAGGCGCGTACAACAATATCTTCAGCACGTTCCTCGGGACGGGTTACAGCCGGACGAAGCGGACCGCGCTCATCAAGGATCCGCCGGACGGTCGGTTGCCCCCGAGGACCCCGGACGCGGAGGCGCGGGCTCGGGCCGCGGCCGAGGCGCGGGCGGCGCGGCGCCGCACCGACCTGCCGTATCCGGTCGACACGGGACGCTCCTACGACAACCCGGAGGACAACCGGATCATCGAGCGCTGCCTGGGCGTCACCCTGCCGTGCACCGGCGGGCTGTGCGGCTTCAGCCGCATCGTGCAGGGGCCGGCCTGGGTCGGCATCTACTACGAGCAGGGACACGGCGGCGGCGCGTTCCGCTCCATTCCGGTGGATGGCCGGCCGCATCTGCCGCCGCACATCCGGCAATGGCTCGGCGATTCGGTGGGCCGCTGGGACGGCGACACGCTCGTGGTGGACACGACGAACTTCACCGACGATACGGACTACCTCGGGTCGCGCGAGAACCTGCATCTCGTCGAGCGGTTCACGCGGTTGGGACCGGATCTGCTGCGCTACGAGATCACGGTCGAGGACCCGACGGTCTGGACCCGGCCGTGGACCATGGAGCTGGCGCCGACGCGGCAGGACGACGTCGAGAACCTGATCTTCGAGGCGGCCTGCCACGAGGGAAACTACTCCATGACCGCGATGCTGGCCGGCGCGCGCCTGGAGGAAGCCGAGCAGGGTGCGAGGTAACCCGATGCGATACCGAGTCACTGGCGGAGTGGCGGCGCTGGTCGTGGTCGGGGGGCTTCTCGGGCTGGCCGCGAGCCAGCCGGCGCGGGACGAAGGTGGCGCGAGCGGAATCCCGCGGCTGTCCGGCACCTCGCACCCGGACCTCAACGGCGTGTGGCAGGCGTTCGGCGAGGCGGAGCACAACCTGGAAGGGCAGGCTGCGCAGGCCGCGGCGGTGCTTCACGACGGCGTTCCCGGCGCGAACCCGGTGCCGCACGCGCCGGTGCTGGCCCTGGGGGCGCTCGGCGGCGTGCCGCCCAGCGCGGGCGTCGTGGTCGGGGGCACGATCCCCTACCGGCCGGAGGCCCTGGCCCGGCGCGAGGCGAACCGGGCGGCCGGGCTGACGCGCGACCCGCTGGTCAAGTGCCTGCTGCCGGGGGTCCCGCGCGCCACCTATCTGCCGTTCCCGTTCCAGGTCACGCAGGGCGCCGACAAGATCATGATCGTCTACGGGTTCTCGAACGCGGGGCGGACGATCCACCTGGACGATGTGGAGCTCGGCGTGCCGGCCTGGATGGGGAACTCGCGCGGCCGCTGGGATGACGACACCCTGGTGGTGGAGGTGACGGATCAGATGGCCGACACCTGGTTCGACCGCTCCGGCAACTACCACGGCGAGGCGCTGCGGGTGACCGAGCGCTATACGCCGATTACGCTCTACCACCTGCAGTACGAGGCGACGATCGACGATCCGGAGGTGTTCACCGAGCCTTGGACCATCTCTCTGCCGCTCTACCGCCGGATGGAGGAGCACCCGCGGGTGCTCGAATACCGCTGCGTGGAGATGGTCGAAGAGCTGATCTACGGTCACCTGCGGCGGGAGCAGCTCGTCACCCACTGGGAGGGCGACTACGGTGCGCGCGGCGGGACCCTGGTGGTCGATATCACCCGTCGCCCGACCGGCGACGATCTGAACCCGTAGGAGTCTCGGACAATGCGAGCAGCAGCAATCGTCGGCGGTACGGTCGTGGCGGTGATGTCGATGGCGGCGGCGCTGCCGGCCGGCGCGCACCACGCATTCTCCGCGGAGTTCGACGCGAATCGCCCGGTCCACTTCCAGGGCACGGTCGTGAGGGTGGAGTGGATCAACCCGCACGCGTGGATACACATCGACGTGACGCGGGAGGACGGCGCCGTCGAGCGCTGGATGATCGAAGGGGGCAACCCGCACAACCTGTTCCGGCGCGGCTTCAGGAGGGACACCATCGGTCCGGGTCTCGAGATCGTGGTCGACGGCTACACGTCGAAGGACGGGACGCGGCGGGCCAACGGCCGCGATCTGACGCTCCCGGACGGCCGCACCCTGTTCATGGGGTCGTCGGGGACCGGCGCGCCGCGGGACGGGCGGGATCCGACCGAACGCCGCCGCTGACGTCCGGCTGGATCGCGGCCGGGCAATGGCGGATACACGCGTGACGCGCTCTATCGGCCCGCTTTTCCTGCCGCTGGGATGCGCCGGTGCGCTGGTGGCGCTGAGCCTGCTGCCGGCCGTGGCCGACCAGGTCTCCCTGCGGTGGACGTTTCTGGCCGCAGCCCTCGTCCTCGGGGCCTGGAACGGCTTGCTGCTGGCGCGCGCCCGCCGGTGGCGTTGCCTCCCGGCCGTGGCGGTCGCGTTCCGGCCGCAGCACTACGTCCAGGCGTGCGCGCAGGGCGCACTGTTCCTCTACTGGGGCTGGTATTGGCGCGGGGTGTACGACGCGGCGCACCTGCTGGCCGCGCAGCTCCTGTTCGCCTGGGCGTTCGATCTGCTGCTGTCCTGGACGCGCCGCGACGCCTGCACGCTCGGTCTCGGGACGGTCCCGATCGTCTTCAGCATCAACCTGTTCCTCTGGTTCCGGGCCGACTGGTTCTTCCTGCAGTTCCTCCTGATCGCCGTCGGCCTCGCGGTCAAGGAGCTCTTGCGCCGGGAGCTCGACGGCCGGCGGGTCCACGTCTTCGATCCCTCCTCGTTTCCGCTCGCGCTCTGTTCCCTCGGGTTGATCGCCACCGGCACGACCGGGCTGACGTGGGGGGAGGAGATCGCCACGACGCTCAACGACGCGCCGCACATCTACTTGGCGATCTTCCTGGTCAGCCTGCCGGGGCAGATCCGCTTCGGAGTTGGGTGGACGACGCTATCCGCCGTGGTGACGATGTACGTCTTCGGTCTGGTCCATCTCGCGGTGGCCGGCACCTACTACTTCGTCGATGCCTACATCCCGATCGCTGTCTTCCTGGGGATGCACTTATTGGTGACGGACCCGGCGACCTCGCCGCGGACCGCGGCCGGCCGGGTCGTGTTCGGGGCCGCCTACGCGCTGAGCGTCATCGCCCTCTACGGCCTCCTCGGCGCCGCCGGCGCGCCCCGGTTCTACGACAAGCTGCTGGCGGTGCCGGTGCTGAACCTACTGGTGCCGGCCATCGATCGCCTGGTTCGACGGCGCGGCGAGCGGTTCGACCAGGGCACGGCTCGGCAGCGGACCGAGATCGAATCTGCCGTCGACAGCTTCGTCGTCGACACGCGCCCCACCGGCCGATCCGGGTTGGGCGCGCTGCGGCACAGGATGTCCCATGCCCGGGTTTACTTGGCGTCGGCAGGACTGTGGGCACTGATCTTCCTCGGGATGAGCGCCGCCGGCGGCGTCGGCGACACCCATCGGGGTCAATGGGTCGCCCTCTGGCAGCGGGCCTGCGCCGACGACCTGCCGAACGGCTGCCGGCACTTCGGCGTCCTGGTCTCCACGTACTGCGACCGCGGGTCGGGGTGGGCTTGCAACGAGTACGGCGTGCTTGTGCAGCCGGCGATTCGCCCCGCGCTGGCCGCCGAGGCATTCGAGCGCGCCTGCGAACTGGGCTTCGCGGCGGGCTGCGTCAACCTGCAGCAGGGGAGGGCGACACGCCCGGCGCGGGCCGCGCCGGGGCTGGCCGACTATGCGGTCGTGCTGCGGTTTCCGAAGGGTTCGCCCCCGGCGTCGACGCCGCTGGAGACCTATCGGCTGGCCTGCGAGCAGGGCTTCCCGGGTGGGTGCCGGCAGGCGTGCGACCAGGGCGACCGGAGCGCCTGCTCTTCCGTGCGCCGCGGGCGAGAGTGACGCGCGCGCCAGCCCGGTCACCGGAAGGCGCGCGTGTCATGATGTAGCCGACTCGAAAGGAGTTATACCCTGCGCCATACGAAGATCGTCGCCACCCTCGGACCGGCCTCTGCATCCGAAGCCTCGGTGGACGCCCTGCTGGCCGCCGGCGTCGACGTGTTCCGGATCAACTCGTCGCACGGCACGCGCGATGACCGGCGGGGCATGGTGGAGCGGGTGCGGAGCCGTGCCGCGCGGGCGGGCCGCATCGTGGGGGTGCTGGAGGACCTGGCCGGCCCGAAGATCCGCATCGGGTCGCTGGCGGATCCGGACGGCGTGGAGCTCAAGGTGGGCGCCCGCCTGCGGATCGCGGTCGGGGACTTTCCGGGTGATGCGGAGTGCGTGTCCACCACCTGTGCGCCCCTCGCGGCCGCGGTGCGGGGCGGCGAGCCGCTGCTGATCGACGACGGGCAGATCCTCCTGCGGGCAATATCCAGCGACGGTGCGGAGATCGTGGCCGAGGTGGAGCACGGCGGACTGCTCACGGCCCGCAAGGGGATCAATGTGCCGGGCGTCGAACTGCCGCTCTCGGCCGTGACCGACGCGGACATGGAGGAGATCGAGGCGGGCGTGGAGATGGGCGTCGACTTTCTCGGGGTCAGCTTCGTCCAGAGCGGGGACGACCTGCGGAAGGCCCGCGCGATGACGTGGGCGCACGGCGGGGATGGAGTCGGCCTGGTGGCGAAGATCGAGCGGCCCCAGGCCCTCGAGCGTCTCGACGACATTCTCTCCGTCTCCGACGCGGTCATGGTGGCCCGTGGCGATCTGGGCCTGGAGATTCCGCTCGAACGCGTGCCACGCGTGCAGAAGGACATCACGCGTCGCGCACGCGACGCCGGCGTGCCGGTAATCGTGGCCACCCAGGTCTTCGACACCATGCGTCATGCCCCGCGACCCACGCGGGCGGAAGTGAGCGACGCGGCCAACGCCGTGGACGACGGAGTCGACGCCATCATGTTGGCCGGGGAGACGGCGGCCGGCGAGTACCCGGTGCTCGCGGTCCAGACGCTCGACGCGGTGCTGCGCGATGCCGAATCGGTGCAGCCGGACCGGGTGATCCCGGGCGACATCGGCGACCGGCACGACCGGGCGCTGTGCGATGCGGCGGTGACGCTGGCCGCCGCGGCGGGCGCCACCGCCATCGTGGCGGTCACGGGGAGCGGGAGGACGGCGCGGCAACTCGCCGCGCTGCGGCCGTCGATTCCGGTCTACGCCGTCACCGTGGACGCGGCGGTCGCCCGTCAACTGGCGCTCTACCGGAGCGTGGTGCCCCTGGTGGTGCCGACCGACCGGCTCGTTGTGGGGCAGCTCAAGCCGGAGCTGCTCCGCCGGGGAATCGTCCACCCCGGCGACGCGGTGGTGATCGCCCGCGTGCACTCGGACCTGGAAGTGGAGGACGCGAACTTCGTCGAGCTGCAGCGGTTCTGATCGCGTCCAACGAACGGCATCGCCAATCGGCCGTCTACGCGCGGGATCGATGGCGGCGGAAATCCGGAGGAAAGAATGAGATGGATGGCACTTTCGGTGGTCGCGCTGGGCGTTGCGTTCGGGGCCGTTTCCTTCGCGCAGGAGCCGGCGGACGACGAGGTCACGCGGGCGCAGTTCGACGCCTGGATGACGGAGCTGTCCAACTGGGGGCGCTGGGGTGACGACGACCAGCTCGGCGCGCTGAACCTGATCACCGAGGCCAAGCGCGTGCAGGCGGCGCGGCTGGTCGAGACCGGGCGGGTCGTCTCGATGGCGCGCGACATGACGGTGGAGAACCCGGCGGACGCCGTGGCGGCAGGAGCGGACCGGCCGCCGGTGCTGGTCGGTTCGGTCCGCAACGTCTTCGGTATCGACACCGAGAACGGCTACTTCTGGGAGCGCTACGAGGTCGAGTACCACGGCGGCCTGGTGACGCATATCGACGCGCTGTGCCACGTCGCCTGGAACGGCCGGGTCTACAACGGGCGCGAGTTCGAGTCGGTGGCGTCCACCGAGAACGGCTGCACCGGGATGGGGAGCATCAACCTGAAGGGCGGTCTCGTCACCCGCGGCGTGCTCATCGACATGCCGGGCACGGCGGTGCGCCGGCAGGACATCGAGGCATGGGAGGCGGAGACCGGCATCACGATCGCGCCGGGCGACGCGCTATTCCTTCGTACGGGCCGGGACGTCGGGCAGCGCGGCGGTTACCACCCGTCGCTCATCCCGTTCCTGAAGGAGCGCGACATCGCGCTGCTGGGCGCCGACGTGCCGCAGGAGGGAGGCGCGGTCGAGGGGGTGTCGATCCCGATCCACTTCTTCACGCTGGTCGCCCTGGGCGTGCACCTGTTCGACAACCTCGGCCTGGAGGAGCTGGCCGAGACGTCCCGCGAGCTGAACCGCTGGGAGTTTCTGTTCATGGCCTCGCCGCACGGGGTGCCCAACGGGGCCGGGTCGGCGGTGAACCCGCTCGCGGTGTTCTGACCGTCGTCACTCGACTTCCGTCTCGGGTCTCGGGTCACTTGGCTGTTCGGGGCAGCCGGGACCGTGGGACTCGCCGTGGATGCTCAGCAGGCCGAAGTAGATTGGCGTCCGGAATGATCACGCCGTCTTCCGTTCCCGTTCGAGCCGCTCGCTCAGGCTCTTGAAAGCCTCGACCTCCAGCGCCGCGTCGAGATCGTGCAGTCGGGACGGATCGATTCCCGCCCGCAGGCGCATTGCCTTGGCCGCCGGGGTGAATCGCGGCTCGGCATCGGTGGCGCGCTTTCCGAGACCCTGTCGAATCGCTTCGTTGAGGGCGGCGTTGAAGGCCAGGTTACGCTCGCGCATCGCGCCGCGCAGCAGGCGTTCCGTGTCTGTGTTGAGGGTGACGGTGGTCCTCACGAAAGCATCGTGATGCTTCATTGGCCTGCTGTCAAGAATACTGACGGTCCGGCCAATGCACCGGGGGCTGTGCCGATCGAGGCGGGTGCGCAGGGAGCGCAGGAGGTAACCGGCCGGCGGGGCGGATCCGGCGTACCGCCATACAATAGGCGCGCGCTGGGCAGGGAGTTGCGGGCGAGGCCGGGAATCGGCGCGCCGCCGGGCGCTCGCGAGGGTGCAGACCGGCGTTGGAATTCACACGTTGGTTCGGAAGACCCGGAGGGAAGTCATGAAACGCGTACTGGTGCTCGGCACGGTAATCCTGGTCGGCGGGTTGTCGGCGGTGGTCAGCTCCGAGCAGGAGCCGTCGCAGGCGGCGCTCGACGCCACGGTCATCGAGCAGGTCAGGGACAACCTGTACGTCATCACCGGCTCGAGCACGCTCGACCGGTCGGCGTTCAGCGGCGGCAACACCGGCGTCTACATCGGCGAGGAGGGCATCACGCTGGTCGACACCAAGCTGCCCGGCTGGGGCCAGGCCCTGATGGATCGCATTCGCACGGTGAGCGACAAGCCGGTGACGACGATCATCAACACGCACACCCACGGCGACCACGTCGGGAGCAACGCGTTCTTCCCCGAGTCGGTCCGGATCGTGGTGCAGGAGAACACGGAAGCGAACATGGGCCGGCTGGGCATGTTCGAGGGCGACACCGCGCACGGGATGCCGGACACGACCTACCAGGACAGCCTGACCCTCGGCTCCGGGGCCGACCGCATCGAGCTCTACCACTTCGGGGCCGGCCACACCAATGGCGACACGTTCATCCTGTATCCGGGCCTGCAAGTCCTCCAGATGGGCGACATGTTCCCGTGGCGGGACGCGCCGTTCCTCGATCGGAGCAACGGCGGCAGCGGCGTTTCGTTCCCGGAGACGCTCCAGGCGCTGATCGACAACGTGGACGGATACGACACCGTCATCCCGGGCCACATCCCGGTGACCACACCGGACTCGCTGCAGGAGTACCAGCGGTTCACCGCCGATCTGCTCGCGGCCGTACGCGGCGCCGTCGAGGCGGGGCAGAGCGCCGAGGAAGCCGCCGCGTCGATCGACCTGACCGGGCAGTACGAGGGGTATCGCACCGAGCGGATGGCGGCGGCCATCGCCGCGATCTACGAAGAGCTGGGGCAGTAGCGTTCAGTCCGGCAGGCTGAACGCGATGTACTCCGAGCCGGACGGCGGCCCCATGCGCCCGCCTCCGGCCGCTGTCACCACGAACTGCCTCCCGTCCACGGCGTAGACCGCGGGTGTCGTGAAGCCGGCGGCCGGCAGCTCCGCCTCCCACAGCAGGCTGCCGTCCCGGGTGTCGTGGGCCCGGATTTTCCTGTCCGGCGTCGCGGCGATGAAGATCAGCCCCGAGGCGGTGACCACCGGCCCGCCGTAGCTCTCCGAGCCGAGACCCTGCCCGGCGGTCTGCGGATAGTCGCCGAACGGCACCTGCCAGTCGAACTCACCGGTGCCAGGTCGACCGACGTCAGCGTGCCCCAGGGCGTCCGGTTGCCCGGCAGGCCGTCCTGATCGCGCAGCCAGGTGTAGCCGCCGAAGGCGTAGTCCACCTCTGTCGACGCCGGCAGGTCCTCTTCCTCATCCGGGTTCCGGATGTACCGGATCGCGGCGCGGATCTCGATCTCGTCCAGGTGGTCAAAGCCGGTCATCCGTCCCCGCCCGTTGCGCACCACGTCGTTGATTTCCGCCGCCGTCAGCCGGTCGCCGACGTCGATCAGGCTGGGGCCGACCGCGTTCCCGGCGCGATCGGTGCCGTGGCAGGTGCCGCAGTGCTCGGCGTAGACGCCACGCGCGCTGAAGCCGACCGAGATCTCGTAGAGCTGCAGGATGGCGCCGATCTCCGACGAGTTGACGATCAGCCGGTTGGTGGCCGGGTCGAACGCCGAGCCGCCCCATTCCTGACCGCCGTCGTAACCGGGATACATCATCGTCCCCTGCAGGCTGGGCGGCGCCCAGGGCCGCTGATCGAGCCGGTCCCATATCTGGCTCACGAAGTCGATCGATTCCTGGCTGCGCGTCGTCATCTCGAAGCGCTGCCGCGTCAGCGCGATCGACGACTCCGGTTGCGGCGTCACCACCACCTCGCCCGGGATGTCGCTCGGGTGGGCCGTCGCCTCGCCGATGTCGTAGATCGACTCGCCGGTCTCGCGGTCGAAGACGAAGAGGTGGCCCGACTTGCTGCCGACCGCCACGGCGTCGATGGTCCGGCCGTCGCGTTCGAGCTGCACCAGGGTCGGGGGCGACGGCAGGTCGCGGTCCCAGACGTCGTGCCTGATGGTCTGGTAGTGCCAGCGCCGCTCGCCGGTCCGGACGTCGATGGCGAGCAGGCTGTTGGCGTAGAGGTTGTCGCCGCCGCGCGAGGCGCCGTAGAAATCGGGCGTGGCCGATCCGGTCGGCGCGAACAGCAGGCCCCTTTCGGTGTCGAGCGCCATGCCGGTCCAGGTGTTGGCGCCGCCCGCTACCTCCAGGGCCCCGTCGGCCCAGGTTTCGGACCCCGGCTCGCCCGGCCCCGGGACGTTGTGGTGCCGCCAGACCAGCGAGCCGTCGATGGCGCTGTACGCCGAGATGGCGCCCGGCAGCGCGTCGGCGGCTTCGCTCGTCGAGTAGCCCATCACGATCAGGTCCTCGAAGACGATGCCGGGTACCGTGACGCGGAGCGGACCGTCTGCCTCCACGGTCGCCGAGAGGTCGACGACGCCGTTCTCGCCGAAGTCGATGACCGGCTGGCCCGCGGCCGGATCGAGCGCCACGAGCGCGTCGTTCCCGGTGAAGAAGAGACGCGCCGCGGTACCGCCGGCGGTTTCGCGTTCCCACCACATCAGGCCGCGTTGGGCCGCGCCCTCGATGCCCGGGTCGTAGCGCCACAGCTCTTCGCCGGTGGCGGCGTCCAGCGCGAACGCGACGAGCCGGGGCGACAGTCCGTAGAGCACGCCGTCGACGACGAGCGGGCTGGTGTACATGGTGGAGTTGCCCGGCCGCAGTTCCCCGGAGTCGTAGGTCCAGGCCACCTCCAACTCGGCCACGTTCTCGCGCGTGATCTGATCCAGCGGCGAGTAGTGCCGGCGGGCCACGTCGCCCAGGTAGGTGTCCCAGTCGGCGTTCTGCGCCTCGGATGCGGATCCGGACAGCGCGAGCAGAGTCAGCAGGATGGCGGTCGAGCGGCTTGAGTGTGTCACGGCGCCACTATGCCGCATCCGGAGCGGCCTGTCGACATCCGGCGCGGCCTGCGACTCCGCGCCGCGGAAGAGGATGCCGGCGCACACGACAGTCGGGCCGGCCGCCGACATCTCACGCGCCGGGACCGGGGGCCGGAGATCCGGGGCGCCTCGGAAGCGGAGCCCCGTCGGGACCGAAGGCCGTCTTCAGCGTGAACGCCTCGGCAGTGGGTCCGTCGCGCCAGAGCCGTTCGAGGCGGGCCACCGACTCGGCGACGGTCGGCCGGTATCCCTCCGGCACCCACCACATCGCGAGCGGCGGCCTCGGCGGCGGCAGGAACCACTCCCGGCGCCGGCGGAAGAAGGCGACGTGCTCCGTGCGATAGGCATAGCGGCGCAGGTCCTTCAGCGAACGCCAGGTGGTGAGGTTGAACAGGATGCGCGGGTCTTCGAGGATGCGAACGCCGGTGGCGTCGCCGCCCGCGGTCCGGAAGCGCCAGAGGCAGCCCGGCGATCGGTCGCCGATGACGTTCACCCGGTCGATGGCCTCCACGAACTCCACCATGCGCGGATCGTCGAGCGGATGGCGTGCCCAGGCGAGATTCGTCTGTGCGAGATCCACGGTGCTATCCTGCCAGACCGATGGCGGCCGCGCACGCAAGGGCGTTGATGAACCCTTGGCGGAAGACAAAGGGCAGTGGCGCCGCGGCTGCCGGCGGTGCCGAGGATTCGGCGGCCGACAATAACTCGCGCAGGATACACATGCAGATACACACGACGCTCGCGAAGTGGATGACCGCAGCCTGTGCCATCCTGGCGGTGGTGACCTGCGGCTGCAGCAGCGAGACCGGCATCGACGTGAATCCCGGCGTGACGCTGGAACTGGCCGAGCGGCGAGCCGCCACGATCTTCAACGTGCACTACGACGTTCGGCTCGTGATTCCCGCGGAGCGCGACCAACCCGTCACCGGCAGCGTGACCGCGTCGTTCACGCTCACCGAGACCGGTCCGGTGATCTTCGACTTCGCGCAGCCGGCAGACCGCGTCCAGGCGGTCCGGGCCGCGGGGGAGCCAATCGACTTCGAGGTGCGGGACGAGCACGTCGTCGTGCCGGCCGAGGCGATGTCGCCCGGGCACAACGTGGTGGACATAGAGTTCACGGCGGGGGACGGGTCGCTCAACCGGCAGGACGACTTCCTTTATACGCTCTTCGTGCCGGACCGGGCTCGGGTCGCCTTTCCGCTCTTCGACCAGCCGAACCTGAAGGCGCGGTTCCGTCTGCAGCTCGACCTGCCCGCGGAGTGGCGGGCGGTGGCGAACGGCTCGCTGGCGTCGCGTGAGATGCGCGGCGACCGGGCGCTGCTCACGTTCACCGAGACCGAAGCGATCAGCAGCTATCTGTTCGCCTTCGCGGCGGGTGCGTTCCAGGTGGAGGAGGCGGAGCGCGACGGGCGGCGGATGGCGATGTACCACCGCGAGACCGACCGCGAAAGGGTGGAGCGCAACGCGGGTGCGGTCTTCGATCTGCACGCGTTGGCCCTGGCGTGGCTGGAGGAGTACACCGGCATCGCGTTCCCGTTCGAGAAGTTCGACTTCGTCCTGGTGCCCGCCTTTCAGTACGGCGGGATGGAGCACCCCGGCGCCATCTTCTATCGCGCCGAGGCGGTGCTGCTCGACGAGAGCGCCACCCAGAACGCGCATCTGGGGCGGGCCAGCCTCATCGCCCACGAGACCGCCCACCAGTGGTTCGGCGACCTCGTCACCATGCCGTGGTTCAGCGACGTCTGGATGAAAGAGACGTTCGCCAACTTCATGGCGGCCAAGATCGTCAACCCGGCGTTCCCGGAGGTCGACCACGACCTGCGGTTCCTGCTTGCGCACCACCCGGCGGCGTACGGCGTCGACCGGACCGCGGGCGCCAACCCGATCCGGCAGCCGCTCGACAACCTGAACGAGGCGGGCACGCTCTACGGGGCCATCATCTACCAGAAGGCGCCGATCGTCTTCGCCCACCTGGAACGGCTGATCGGGGAAGGTGTGCTGCGCGAGGGTTTCCGCGAGTACCTCACGGCGCACGCCTACGCCAACGCGAGCTGGACGGATCTGATCGCGATACTCGACGCCCGGACGGCCGAGGACCTGGCGACGTGGAGCCGAACCTGGGTGGAGGAGAGCGGCCGGCCGCGGGTGGAGGTGGCGCTGGAAACCGACGGGGACATGATCGCCCGCCTGGCGGTGCGCCAGTCCGATCCGGCGGAGACAGGCCGCATCTGGAACCAGCGACTCGACCTGCGGCTGGGCTATGCCGGTGGTGCATCGAACGCCTTGCCGGTCCATTTGCGTGACGCCGAGACGGTGGTGGCCGAGGCCGCAGGCCTGCGCGCACCCGATTACGTCCTCGCCAACGGCGGCGGTCTCGGCTACGGGCTGATGGCACTCGATGCGCGGACCCGCGACTTCCTGCTCGCGGAGCTGCCGGGCATCGAGGACGCCCTGACGCGGGCCATCGGCTGGGTATCGCTCTGGGATTCGCTGCTCGAAGGCGAGGTGGACCCCGAGGCGCTGATCGATCTGGCGCAGCGCGCGGTCCCGGTGGAGACGGACGAGCAGAACGTCTCCCGCATCCTCGGCTACCTGACCTCGGCGTACTGGCGCTACCTGACGCCGGAGCGGCGCGCGGCACTGGCGCCGGACATCGAGACGCTGCTGTGGCGGGGGACCGCCGCGGCCGGGAGCCGCAGCCTGGCCGCGGCCTGGTTCGGGGCGTACCGCAACGTCGCGCTGTCGACAGAGGCGGTCGCACGGCTCGAGCGCATCTGGCGGGAAGAGGCGGAGGTGCCCGGCGTGCCGCTCGCCGAGCGCGACTTCACGGCGCTCGCGCAGGGTCTTGCGGTACGTAGCCTGCCGGGCAGCGCCGAGATTCTGGCCGCGCAACGCGACCGCATCGACAACCCGGACCGCCGCGCCGCGTTCGAGTTCGTCATGCCGGCGCTGTCCGCCGAGCCGGGCACGCGCGGTGCCTTCTTCGATTCGCTCCGGGATCCCGCCAACCGGGCGCGCGAGCCGTGGGTCCTGACAGCCCTCAGGTTCCTGCATCATCCCCTGCGAGCCCGTGACTCCGAAGTCTACCTTCGACCGAGCCTCGACCTGCTGGAGGAGATCCAGCGCACCGGCGACATCTTCTTTCCGCTGAGCTGGCTCCAAACCACGCTCGATGGGCATCAGACGGCCGCCGCCGCCACCATCGTCGAGCAGTACCTGGCGGAGCGTCCGGATCTGGCTCCGCGGCTGCGCGCCAAGGTGTTGCAGGCGGCCGACGGGCTGCTGCGAGCGGCCCGGATCGTCGACGGGTAACGCTGAGCCCGTCCGGTCGACGAGACCCTTCAATATCCATCGCTTGCCGGCACGCAAAGTCCGACGCCGGTCAGTGCGTGTGGACCCGGTATCGGTCGAGAAATTCCGCACCCGCCGGTCCGCACCACGACTCCCGAACCACGATGTCGGCCGGCCGACATCGGCCATCCGTCGACAGCGGTTGAGCTTCGTCGCGGCGCCTGTCGTGTCGCGCAGCCGCTCCGGTCTTTTTGTGGCCGAAGACTGTTCGAGACGGTTCGACGAGCCGATAGCCACGACTGAGCGCGGCCGAATCTCGGCGCGCGTCCTGTTAGCCGGAAGTTTCAGAGCGAATCGCGCGGAAGTCATTCTCATTGAGTCAGTTAGCGATTCCGTCGGGGTGTCGGTGGTGGCTACACTCGGGTCGTTACCCCCAGTAGCTCGAAGCAGCGCTGCTGCAGCGGTGTGGGGTCCGTCTGCAACTGAAAGGTGACGCCGCTTTCGGCGACCTGCATCGTGTTCGCCGTCAGCGTTCCCAGGTCGGTGAGCAGCGTCCGGAAGCTGTGCACCGGCAAGTCGTCGTCGGTCCGTTTGCAGCCCACCTTGGCCAGGGCCGCCGGTGAGCGGCGAGCGGCGGCGACCACCGAAGGCCGCTGCTGCTCGGCCGCCGCCGGGTCGTGGTCGTCGAACAGCAGCGGCGCCAGCGCGTGGCGCATGTGCCACTCGACGTAGTAGGCCAGCATGCACAGCAGGACATGCGCCCGCACCCGGTCCGCCCGCCGGTGGTGGATCGGCCGCACCTTCAGGTCCACCGACTTCAGGCTCCGAAACGCCCGCTCCACCTTCGACAGGTCCTTGTAGGCCCGCACCGTCTGCGCTGCATCGAACTGCTCCGGCTCGACGTTGGAGCGGACGATGTACAGCCCGTCGAGCTGCTCCTCGGCCGCGATCTTGTCTTCGTCCCGGCGATAAGTGAACGTGTCGTCGGTGATCGTGGTGACGAAATGCTTGGCCATCTTGTGCCGGTTGATCACCTTCCCGACGCGCATACCGATTTCGGCTGCTCCGCGTAGCAGCCGGTTCTGGCGCGTTGTCGCTGCCGCGATGGGCGCCAGGTCCTTCTCGGTTGCCGCCAGCAGTTCCTGCCGCTTGCGCTGCCGCTCGGCGGCCAGCAACGGATTGCGGCACACGACCAGCCGCTCGCCGGGGAACAGCTCGCTGGTGACCTCGGCCAGGTCCCGCTCGTCGAACAGCGACGGCGTCACCGTGCCGGCGGCCAGCAGTTTCCGAATCGTCGGCGCCCGCAGCGTGGTGATCCAGCGCAGCCCGTCGACGCCCGCCAGGTCCTCGCGGATCCGCGCTGCGGTCAGCATGCCGCGGTCGCCCACCAGCACCACCCGCTGCAAGCCAAAGCGGGTGCGGAGCTTGTCCACCTGGCAGGCCACCGTCTTCGGGTCGCTCGTCGAGCCCTCGAAGACCTCCACCGCGACCGGACAGCCCGCGGCCGTGCACAACAGGCCGAAGACGATCTGCAAGGTGCCCTGCTTGCCGTCGCGGCTGTGCCCGCGCTGCGCCAACGGGCAGTGGGTCCCCTCCAGGTAGCTGGAGGTCAAGTCATAGAGCACCAGGGTGTGTTCCTGCAGGTGCTGCTTGGCCAGGCGTTGCTCGATGGCCGCCTGCCGCTCCACCAGCCAGTCCATCGCCGCATACAGTTCGTGCTGATCGACGTCGCCGAGCCCAAGCGTCTCGCCCAGGGTGGAGACGGCGCTCTCGGGGGCCAGGCCGCGCGCGGTGGCCAGCTTCGACTGCGCGTCGATGACGCGGGCGACGATCAGGGCGAGGACGAGGTCGCGGAGGCGACCGGCGTTACGGGCGATCAGCGTGTGCAGTCCGATCCGCTTGAGGGTGCCGAGCACCGCGGCGATGTGGCCGTGGGGCAGGCTGCGCACGCAGGTGAAGGCGTCTTCGGGGTTGACGAGTCGCTCACCGCGGAGGACGCGGCGCAGCGTTTCGATGGCGGCGGTCGGCAGCTTGGAGAGGTTGGCGAGGGTGCGCTTCTTGACGTGGCCGCCGGCGCGGTAGGACTCGCGCAGGAGGACGGCTGGGGGGGAGGAGCGATTGGGCACGCTCTCGATATACATGGTCACTAATTATACCGAAGTAACTCAATACATAAAAAGAAAACAACGCGCATTACGCGCCTATTACATGGCTACATATCGCCGTATGCACCAAGCCGAAAAGCTCCAAAAAGCCTTTAGACCCTATGGTTTAGGGCTAAATCGCCCGCTGAAACTTCCGGTTAGAGGCCTCGAATGTCTACTGCGCGCCGGCTCTCCATACATTACGACGCCGTCACCGCCTGGCCCGGGCGTGCGGCTGTCGCCCTGGCGCTCTCTGTCGCGACGCTGGCCACGATGCCTGCGACGGCGGAAGCGCAAGACATCACCGTCCGGTTCGAGCGCTCGGCGGAGAGCGTCCACGAGGGCGACCTCCTGGGTCTTTCAGTACATTTCAGCGAGATCCCGGACAGGGCGATCCCGACCGGTCAATGGTACGTAGAGATTCCACTGATCCGAACGAACCTCGGCGGCGCTCGGAACGGCGTGGACTATTGGTCGAACACAACCGTCAAGGTCTACAGGAACCGCGACCGCTACTGGGCGCCCATCCAGTTTGGGGCCAGTGAAGACGACTATGTCGACCCCGACGAGAGCGTGCAATTCCGATTCGGCAACCTTCCGGACGGGTTCGTCGCCGGTGAGCCGATGATCCTCGAAGTGACCATCCTGGACGGTCCATCGCCGCCGCCGGTCTCGACGATGGTCACGTTGTCGGTGGGCCCGGACAGCGTCTCCGAGGGCGCGGGCTCGACCAGCGTCACGGTTGCCGGCACCCTCAACAGCGTCGCACGCGACAACGACACGCCGGTCACGATATCGGTGGAGAACGGCACCGCGATCGCCGGCACGGACTTCGCTACGGTCAACGACTTCACGCTGACCATCCCCGCCAACGAAACGCGTGGAACCACGACGTTCGACCTGATCCCGACGAACGACGATGTGGATGAGACCGACGAGACCCTGTCGGTGACGGGAAGCGCGACCGGGCTGGCCGTCGACTCGGCGACGATGACCATCACCGACGACGACACGGCGTCGACCAAGGTCACCCTGTCGGTGAACCCGACAGCCGTCTCGGAGGGCGCGGGTTCGACCACCGTCACGGTGACGGGGACCCTGGATGAGGGGGCACGCGCGAGCGCGACGCCGGTGACGGTGTCGGTGGACAGCGGCACCGCCATCGCCGGCGCGGACTTCGACACCGTCAACAACTTCACGCTGACCATCCCGGCCAACCAGACCGAGGGAACGCAGACCTTTGCATTGATCCCGACCGACGACGACATCGCCGAGGGCGCGGAAACGCTGACGGTGAGCGGGACCGCGAACGGGCTGAACGTCGATTCGGCGACCCTGACGATCAACGACAACGACACGATGTCAACGAAGGTCACCCTCTCCGTGGACCCGACCAGTGTTTCGGAGGGCGCCGGCTCGACGACGGTCACGGTGACGGGCACCCTGGACGGGGGAGCGTCTACCAGCGCGACGGCGGTGACGGTGTCGGTGGACAGCGGCACCGCCACGGCCGGCACGGACTTTGACACCGTCAACAAGTTCACGCTGACCATCCCGGCCAACCAGACCGAAGGAACGCAGACCTTTGCATTGATCCCGACCGACGACGACATCGCCGAGGGCGCGGAAACGCTGACGGTGAGCGGGACCGCGAACGGGCTGAACGTCGATTCGGCGACCCTGACGATCAACGACAACGACGCCGCGTCGACCAAGGTCACCCTCTCCGTGGACCCGACCAGCGTCTCCGAAGGCGCCGGCTCGACCACCGTTGCGGTGACCGGCACGCTCGACGGCGGAGCGCGCACCAGCGCGACGGCGGTGGCAGTGTCGGTGGCCGGCGGTACGGCCACCGCAGGCACGGACTTCGACACCGTCAACAACTTCACGCTGACCATCCCGGCCGGCGCGACAAGCGCTACCGAGATGTTCACCCTGAACCCGAGGGACGACGAGGTGGCCGAGGGCGCCGAGACCGTGACGGTGAGCGGAAGCGCAACCGGTCTGACCGTCGACTCGGCGACGCTGACGATCACCGACAACGACACGACATCGACCAAGGTGTCCCTGTCCGTGAACCCGACCAGCGTCTCCGAGGGGGACGGCTCGACCACAATCACGGTCACGGGCACCCTGGACCAGGCGGCACGCCCCGGCGCGACGCCGGTAGCCGTGTTGGTCGGCGACGGCACGGCCATGGCGGGAATGGACTTCACCCCGGTCGGAAGCTTCACGCTGACCATCCCCGCCAACGAGAAGAGCGGTACCCAGACGTTCACCCTGACTCCCACCGACGACAACGTGTCCGAGAGCAACGAGACGGTAACGGTGGGCGGCAGCGCGACGGCGAGCGGCCTGACCGTCGAGTCGGCGGAACTGACCCTGACCGACAACGACACACAATCGACGAAGGTCACGCTGACGCTGAACCCAACCCAGTTATCCGAGGGCGCCGGCTCGACCACGGTCAGGGTGACGGGGACCCTGGACCAGGCAGCACGCCCCGGCGCGACGTCCATAAACGTGTCGGTGGCGGGCGGCACGGCCACGGCGGGCACGGACTTCACCCCGGTCACGAGCTTCACGCTGACCATCCCCGCCAAGGCGACCAGCGGCGAACAGACCTTCGTCCTCATCCCGACCGACGACACCGTGGCCGAGGGCACGGAGACGGTGACGGTGAGCGGCACGTCCGACCTGAGCGTCGATGGGCGCATTCCCGATTTCCCGGAGCAGTGCAGTGTGTAGGCAAAGATGGACTGTGAGGCTGGGGGAGGTTGAGCCGGTCTTCGGACAGACGGGGAGGGTGGTACTGGACATTACGGCTCGGACTGCCCATGATGGTGCGTTGAAATGGACAAGAGCGCCATCGACACCCCGAGCCGCGAGGTCGATCTTGGCAACATTCCCGTCCACCTGCGCACTGCCCTCCGGCGGGCGCTGGAGTTTGAGGCGCGTGCTCGAGCGCCCAGGTCGGCAGAGGAAGCGGAGCAGTGCGAAGAGCAGCTGCGGGCCATCGCGGACGAGTTCTTCGGCGCCCTCCTCACCCCCGTGCTGCAACGCGCGGTGCGCTCCGCCGCGGTTGGCGACGCGGCGAGCGCCCTCGTGCGCCACCTGCCCTGGCGGATGCGGAGCGACGGGCTGGAGACCGTCAACGTTCGCACCTCCCGGGGCACGACGGTGCCGGTCACGACGCCGTATTACCGCGAGAAACACGCCCGTCGGGCGAAGCGGAGGCCGGGACTCTACCCCATAGGCGCTAACTTGTTAAGGCCCTATGGTCCTCCGGCAGCTCAGTTCAGCCGAAGTACGCGGAGAGTTGCGGCTGTCGGCGACGTGGCGGCTCCGCCAGCTCGACGGAGATCGTTCGCCAGTCGCTGATCATGCGCGCCAGCGGGAGCGGTGGTTCGATGGCGCGCGTGACCTGGTTGAGCACGAACTTGCAGTCACGCCACGCGCTCGGGGGGCGCCGGCGCCGGCACGTCGTAGCCCCAGGGGGAAATCGCGCGGGCGTGGTGGATCAGCTTCTCCACCAGCAGCGCCACGAACAGTTTCCCGTAGAGCCACGCCTTGGCGCTGTCGTCGTCGTACTTCGGCACGTGCCCCAACTGGGCCAGCGACTTGAAGCGCTTGAACACCAATTCGACCTGCCAGCGCAGGCGATACCACTCCAGCACGTCCGCGGCGGAAAAGGGTGGCTCGGGAAAGGTCGTGAAGACGATCACGTACTCAGCAAAGCGCAGCGTGGCCGGTTGCACCTGGTTGCCCTTGCGGGCGGCGTCTCGGCGGACTTTCAGGTGCGCCAGGCGGATGGCTTCCGCCGACTTGCGGAGCACGCAGACCCGGCCCGGCAATCTTGCCGGCCGGGCCGCCATCGTCGCGCGGGACCGCGACCGTGATCGCCCAGGACCGGACGGCGCCCGGACGCGTGACCGACCCCACCGCCGCAAGCAGGTCGAACGGCCGCCCGGCCGTCGTGCACAGCGGCAGCGACCCCGTGTTGACACGCACAATCAGCCGCCCGCCCGCGTCGACCACGTGGCGAATGCCCCGGGCCGTCGAATAGCCGCGGTCGGCCAGCACATGGTCGCCGGCGCGGATCGGGAACTGCGCCAACGATTCTCCCGTGCCCGGCCCCTCGGTCCCCGTCAGCTTGAAGAAGTCGCACGCCAGCGACGGCAGGCCCACGCTGTAGTGCAGGCGCCACAGCGACCCGCTCGGGCCCGGTTCCTTCACCGTCGTCGCATCCACGGCCCGGACCTGGAACGCGCCTCCGGGGATGACCGCCAGACCCTGCTCCTCGAACAGGCGGACACACAGCGCGTGCAACCAACCCTTGGATTTCTTCAGCCGCTTCAACAGCGCCACGTCGGACAGGTCCGCCAGATGCGCCTGTCGGGCCCGAACCACCGTTTCCCGCAACGAGTGTCCGCAGCCGAGGTGCAGCAGGAGGGTCCGCAGGAGGTTGTCGACCGTCTTGTCCTTGCGCAGCCCCTTCAACGCCCCGGTGTCCTGCGCCAACTCGCGCCAGTCCTGAGGGAAGAACGACACCAGCACATCCCAGTCCTCGTCCACCGTGCCGGCCTCCGTGTCATGCATCCACATGCCAGGATACGCCGGCCATGCCGCGAAAACAAGTTAGCGCCTATGGGACTCTACCCCGCCTTGGTGGTGCTGGGCATCTACGACCGGTGCACGCCGAAGCTGGCCTCGGATGCAAGCCGCGCGGTCGCCATGCTCAGCTCGCTGGCCGAAGCGCAGGCGCAGCTCCGCTCCGACGGCATCGCCCTGGATATCAAGACCCTCCGCTCGACCGCCTATCGCTACGCTGCGCGGGCCCGAGCGGCCCAGCAGAGCGCGGCGTGCGGCCTGCTGGACCGCGTGACCGGCAAGCGGGTGGTCGTCTCCCTCGACGGGGGCCGCGTCCGTGTGAGGCGCAAGAAGCGTGGCCCCAAGACGAAGAAGGGGCGCAACCGATTCCATACCGACTGGAAGGAACCGAAGCTCCTCATCCTGTACGTCGTCGGCGACGACGGGCGACCGTCTCAGACGTGGGCCCCGATCATCGACGGCACGCTCCGGGGACCGGAGGCGGTCTTCGCCCTGCTGTTGTCGTACGCGCGGCAGATCGGCCTCAACGCCGCTGACAAGGTGCTCTTCATCGCCGACGGCGCGCCCTGGATCTGGCAACGCATCCCGCGCCTCATCGCCGCGCTCGGGCTCTCGCCGACACAGGTGCTGGGGCTGATCGACTTCTATCATGCCGCAAAGCAACTCTCCGACGCGGTCAAGCTGCGCCGCTGGAGCGCGACGCAACGCACCCGCTGGCTCAACCGCACGCGGGGGCTGCTCAAGCGAGCACGGGTGGACGAGGTGATCACGGCCCTGCGGGAGCTGTGCCGCGGGCGCACGGCCGGCAAGATCCGCACGCACCTCAACTACTTCCTGAAGAACCGTCATCGTTTCGCCTACACCACAATGGTCGGGCTCGGGCTTCCGCGGGGCAGCGGTGCCGTCGAAAGCGCCATCCGTCGCGTCCTCAATCTCCGCATCAAGGGCGCATCCATCTATTGGCTACCGGAGAGCGTCGACGCGATTCTTCTCCTGCGGTCTTTCTATAAGTCCGGCAGATGGAACTGTTTGCAGCGGATGGCCATGACGCCGGTGGGTGTGAGCGCGTGACCGGGAAATCGGGAATGCGCCCGCTCCGCTCCGACGGCATCGCCCTGGATATCAAGACCCTCCGCTCGACCGCCTATCGCTACGCTGCGCGGGCCCGAGCGGCCCAGCAGAGCGCGGCGTGCGGTCTGCTGGACCGCGTGACCGGGAAGCGGGTGGTCGTCTCCCTCGACGGGGGCCGCGTCCGTGTGAGGCGCAAGAAGCGTGGCCCCAAGACGAAGAAGGGGCGCAACCGATTCCATACCGACTGGAAGGAACCGAAGCTCCTCATCCTGTACGTCGTCGGCGACGACGGGCGACCGTCTCAGACGTGGGCCCCGATCATCGACGGCACGCTCCGGGGACCGGAGGCGGTCTTCGCCCTGCTGTTGTCGTACGCGCGGCAGATCGGCCTCAACGCCGCTGACAAGGTGCTCTTCATCGCCGACGGCGCGCCCTGGATCTGGCGACGCCTCCAGCGCCTCATCGCCGCGCTCGGGCTCTCGCCGACACAGGTGCTGGGGCTGATCGACTTCTATCATGCCGCAAAGCAACTCTCCGACGCGGTCAAGCTGCGCCGCTGGAGCGCGACGCAACGCACCCGCTGGCTCAACCGCACGCGGGGGCTGCTCAAGCGAGCACGGGTGGACGAGGTGATCACGGCCCTGCGGGAGCTGTGCCGCGGGCGCACGGCCGGCAAGATCCGCACGCACCTCAACTACTTCCTGAAGAACCGTCATCGTTTCGCCTACACCACAATGGTCGGGCTCGGGCTTCCGCGGGGCAGCGGTGCCGTCGAAAGCGCCATCCGTCGCGTCATCAATCTCCGCATCAAGGGCGCATCCATCTATTGGCTACCGGAGAGCGTCGACGCGATTCTTCTCCTGCGGTCTTTCTATAAGTCCGGCAGATGGAACTGTTTGCAGCGCATGGCCATGACGCCGGTGGGTGTGAGCGCGTGACCGGGAAATCGGGAATGCGCCCGCGTCGATTCGGCGACGCTGGAGATCACCGACAACGACACGCCATCGACCAGGGTCACGCTGACGCTGAACCCGACCCAGGTCTCGGAGGGGGCCGGCTCCGCCACGGTCACGGTGACGGGCACCCTGGACGAGGCGGCCAGCCCCAGCCCAAGGTCGGTCGTCGTCTCGGTGACGGGCGGCACGGCCACGGCGGGCACGGACTTCACACCGGTCAACAGCTTCACGCTGACCATCCCCGCCGGGGCCAGGGTCGGCACCCAGACCTTCAGCTTGCGTCCGACCGACGACAACGTGGCAGAAGGTGCGGAGACGCTCACAGTGGACGGCAGCTCCGATCTGAGCGTCGACTCGGCGACGCTGACGATCACCGACAACGACACGGCGTCGACCAAGGTCACGCTGACCCTGAGCCCGCCCCGGGTCTCGGAGAACGCCAGCGTGACGACGGTGACGGTGACGGGCAGGCTGAACGAAGCGGCCCGGCCCGGCGCGACGCCGGTCACCGTGATGGTGGACAGCGGCACGGCCACGTCGGGCACGGACTTCACGGCGGTCAACAGCTTCGCGCTGAATATCCCCGCCGGGGCCACGGTCGGCACCCAGGCCTTCAGCTTGAACCCGACAGACGACAACGTGCACGAGGGCGACGAGACGGTGACGGTGAGCGGGAGCACGGCCGAGCTGACCGTCGACTCGGCGACGCTGACCCTCGTCGACAACGACGCGGCGCCGACGAAGATCACGTTGTCGGTCAACCCGAACGCGGTGTCCGAGGGCGCCGGCACCGCCTCGGTCACGGTCACCGGCACCCTGGATGGCACGGCGCTTTCCACCCCCACGTCGGTGACGGTAGCGGTGGAGAGTGGCACGGCCATCTCGGGCACGGACTTCATCGCGGTCGAGAGCTTCACGCTCACCATCCCCGCCACCGCGATGAGCGGAGACCAGACCTTCAGCTTTGTCCCGACCGACGACGAAGTGGCCGAGGGCGACGAGACAGTGACGGTGAGCGGGAGCACGAGCGCGGATGGGCTGAGCGTCAACTCGGCCGTACTGGAGATCACCGACAACGACACGTTGCCAGGCAGAATCACGCTCTCGGTGAACCCGGATGCGGTCTCGGAGGACGCGACCTCGACTACGGTCACCGTGACCGCAACGCTGAACGGCGCAGCGCTTCCCACCGCGACGGAGGTGACGGTGTCGGTGGAAGACGGCACGGCCGTCTCGGGCACCGACTTCACGGCGGTCGACAGCTTCACGCTGACCATTCCCGCCGAGTCGAAGACCGGCACCGAGACGTTCAGCTTGTCCCCGACCGACGACGAGGTGGCCGAGGGCGCGGAGACGCTGACGGTCAGCGGGGAAGCGTCCGAGCTGACGGTCGACTCGGCGCCGCTGACGATCAACGACAACGACACCGTATCGACCAACGTGACGCTGTCGGTAGACCCGGCCGCGGTCTCGGAGGACGTAGGCTCGGCCATGATCACCGTCACCGCGACGCTGAACGATGCGGCTCGCCCCGACCCGACGGACGTGACGGTGTCGGTGGGCGACGGCACGGCCATGGCGGGAATGGACTTCACTCCTGTCGACAGCTTCAAGCTGACCATCCCCGCCCGGGCGGAGACCGGCACGCAGACGTTCACCTTGACCCCGACCGACGACGGCGTGGCCGAGGGCGTCGAGACGCTGACGGTGAGCGGGGAGGCGCCCGATCTGACGATCGCCCCGGCGACGCTGACGATCGACGACAACGACACCGCGTCGGCGACGGTCACACTCTCCGTGGATCCCGATACGGTCGCGGAGGACGCGGACGCGACGACGATCACGGTCACCGCGACACTGAACGACGCTGCCCGCCCCGAAGCGACGGAGGTGACCGTGTCGGTCGGGGCTGGTGGCACGGCTACGGCGGGCACGGACTTCGCCACCGTCGCGGACTTCATCTTGACCATCCCCGCCAAGGAAACGCGCGGCGAGGAGACGTTCAGCCTGGCTCCGGCCGACGACGAGGTGGCCGAAGGCAACGAGACGCTGACAGTGAGCGGGGAGGCGTCCGGCCTGACGGTCGCCCCGGCGACGGTGACGATCACCGACAACGACACCTCTACCGGGGTGACGCTGGAGCTGTCGCCGACCGAGGTTGCGGAGGACGCCGGCGATACCGAGGTGACGGTGACCGCAGAGCTGGTGGGCGCCGTGCGGAGCACCGCGACGACGGTTACCGTGTCCGTGGAGAGCGGGACCGCCATCGAGGGCACGGATTTCGACACGGTCGCGGACTTCACACTCACCATCGAGGCGAACGACACGAGCGCGGAACACACGTTCGCGTTGAACCCCGTGGACGACACGGAGCTGGAAGAGAGCGAGACGGTGACGGTGCGCGGCAGCACCGGCGACGTGACATTGGAAACGCACATCACGATCACGGACAACGACGCTCTTTCCACGCAGCAGAGGGTGAAGCTGTCCATGGAGGGGGACTCGGAGTGGGTCATGGAGGACGCAGGCCCCACCGAGGTGACCATCAAGGCGGAGCTGACCGGGGCGCCGCGGGCTCAGGACACGCACGTGATGGTGAAAGTGGATCCCTACGAGGCGACGGAGGGGGACGACTTCGAGCCGGTCGCGAACTTCCAGATGATGATCCCCAAGAACCAGCCAAGCACCAGCCACCGTTTCATGTTCAAGCCGATGGACGACGACGAGGAGGAACGGGACGAGAATCTGAGGTTCCACGATGATCCTCCCGGGGAGAGCGACCTGCCGGTCGACCCGACGACGCTGATGATCAAGGACAACGACGGCGACGGCGATGGCGGCGGCGGCAGGACGAACGAGCCGCCGGACTTCATCGAGAGCCGCTACACGTTCGACCTGCCGGAGCACCGGGACGGGCGCGAGACGCCGTTTCGGATCGGGGGCGTGGCTGCGCGCGACCCGGAAGGCGAACCGGTGCGCTATGCGCTCTCGTCCGGCGACGCGAGCCGCTTCGCGCTCGGCTCGTCGAGCGGCGCGCTCACCTACGTGGGTCCGGGTGAGGACTACGAGGCCGGCCCGCGAAAGTACGAGCTGCGGGTGACGGCGCGCGACGACGACCGGCGCACGGCCGGCGTCGCGGTGCTCGTCAGGGTAACGGATACGCCGGAGGCGCCGGTGGCCGCCGACGATGCCGCGGAAACGCCCGAGGACGAGCAGGTAGTGGTCGACGTGCTGGCCAATGACCGGGATCCGGACGGGGACCGCCTCCGCCTCACGGCAGTGACGGCGCCGGCTCACGGGACCGCGACGATAGCGGAGGGCGGCGTCCGGTACGAGCCGTCGTTGAACTACCACGGAGCGGACGAATTCCGCTACACCGTGGCCGATCCGGGAGGGCTGACCGCGACGGCGACGGTCACTGTCACGGTCACGCCGGTCAACGATCCGCCGGACGCGGTGGACGACGAGGCCGAGACGCTCGAGGACGAGGCGCTGGTGATCGACGTGCTGGCCAACGACACGGACCCGGACGGGGACCCGCTGCGGATCGTGTCGGCGACGGCCCCCGCCCACGGAACCGCCACGCCAGGGGCGGGTGGCGTGCGCTATGCGCCGGCTCTCAACTACTACGGGCAGGACAGCTTCGACTACACCATCGCGGACCCTGGGGGGCTGACGGATACGGCAACGGTGACCGTGACGGTGTTACCGGTCAACGATGCGCCGGAGGCCGTGGGAGTCATTCCGGACCAGCCTCTGGAGGAGGGCGGCGAGCCGGTGACGCTGGACCTCGCCCTCTACTTCACCGATGTCGACGGCGACGTGCTGACGTATACGGCGGAGTCGTCCAATCCCGCGGCGACCGCGGTGACGGTGAGCGGCTCGACGCTGACGCTGTCGGCCGTGGTGCGGGGCGCCGCCACCGTGACGGTGACGGCGACGGACCCGGACGGGCTGACCGCGACGCAGGTGTTCGGCGTGTCGGTGGGCGACCGCCTCGTGCGGGAAGTGCTGACGGACACGCTGGCCGCGCTGGGGCGGGGGCACCTTTCGAGCGTGCGGCAGACCGTCGGACGGCGACTGGAAACCGGCGGCATGGACGCACAACGGCTCACGCTGGCCGGGCAGGCGTTCGGGCCGGAGGCGTGGGATCGGGTGGGCTCGGGGAGTCTGGCCCAGACGCACGATCTGCTGTTCCGGGCCGCGACGCTGCAACAGCGCGCAAACGCCACCGACATGGTCGGGACATCCGCGGATCCACGGCTGCGCCAGCCCGGCAGCTTCACCAGCTTCGGCGGCTTCAGTGGGGACTGGGACCAGGCGCTGCCTGCGACCGACATCCTCATGGCGTTCGGCGGCGACGATGCCTCCACGGAAGAGCCGACCGGCGACGGCACGCGCTGGACGGTCTGGGGCCAGGGCGATCTGCAGACGTTCCGCGGAACGCCGGAGCCGGTGAAGGGCTACGAAGGAGACCTGCGCACCGGCTATCTCGGTGTCGACGCCCAGGTGACCCCCAACTGGCTGCTCGGCGTCGCGATGGCGCGCAGCGGCGGGTCGGGCACGTGGCAACGGGGAGCGTCGGCCGGAGAGCTCTCGACCACACTGACGCGGGTGCATCCCTACGTGCGCTGGGCGGATGGTGATACGGCAGTCTGGGGCGTGCTCGGCGTCGGCCGCGGCAACGCTACCCATGTCAGGACGTTGACCGGGATGGGCGAGAGCAGCCCTCTGAGCCTCGGCCTGGGCCTGCTCGAAGGCCGGAGGCGGGTGGCGACGGTGGGTCGCGGCTTCGACATCGGCGTGCGGGCCGAAGCGTCGTGGGCCCACCTCGCGACCGGCGGGGGCGACGAGACGATCGACGATCTCGCGGCGGGGGTTCGCCGCGTGCGCGGCGGCGTCGAGGTGACGCGGGCGCTCTCCGGACCGGGCGGATTGACGTTGACGCCGTTCGGCGCGGTCAGCACACGGCACGACGGCGGCGCCGGCCAGACCGGGGTAGGCCTGGAGGTCGCCGGCGGACTGCGGCTGCGCGGCGGCCGGGTGCAGTTGGAGGCGCAGGGCAGGCGGCTGGTGCTGCACTCGGCGACCGCCTACGAGGAGCAGGGCGTGAGTCTGGCCGCGATGGTGGGATCGAGCCCGCACGAGCCCGGCCTGACGCTGTCGCTGCGGCCGACCTGGGGTGCAGCCGGCATGGGTGCCGAAACCCTGTGGCAGGATCAGATCCAGAGCTACATGCCGGACTCCCCCTACGACCAGACCGGGATGGACGCCCGGCTCGGCTATGGGCTGCGCCTGGGGCGGGACGGATTGCTGACGCCGTTCGGTTCGTACGGACAGCGACAGAACAGCGGCCGGCGTCTGCAGGTTGGCACGTTGGTGGGCACGCTGGGACAGACGCCCGGCTCGGTGCACGGCCCGTTCCAGATCGAGCTCTCGGGAGAACGCTACGAGCGCCCGGGCGGCAACGCCGACCACCGCTTCAGCATGTTCGGCGTTATCAATCTAGGCGGTAGCCCGTCGGCGTACGACACCACGACGGGCATCGATCCCAGGCTGCACGACCCCACGTCGGACCTGCTGGATGTCGGCGCCCTGCAGGGCGCCGCCGATCTTCCTGCGCCGGCTACCGACGTAGCGCCGGTCGACGAGACAGCAACCCCGGCGCTCGTGAACGCCGCCGCGGTGGGCGAGGCGATGCCGGCGGTAGTTCTCGCGCCGGCCGCCGTCGCAGACACGCCCGCGACCGGCGCGGCGCCGCTGCCGGCTGCGTCGTCGGCAACGGCGTACGAGGAGAGTGTGCGTGCAGACGCAGATCCGTTCCTGCCGGACGCGGTGGCTCTCCAGGGTGCGCTACGGTCGACGGCGGCGCGAGAGCCGGCGTCAGAGTTCCTCGCGCCGGTGAAGGCGACCCGCACGGCGCGCAGAGGGCGGAGCGGTTCCCGGTCGAACCGACCGCCGGTGTTCTCGTCGCCCTCCTACGCGTTCGAGACTCCGTCCCGGCGGGACAGCCGCGGCAAGGCGGCGCCCCTCGGCGTCGTGTTGGCCCGCGACCCGGATCGCGACCCGGTGACCTACTCCTTGACGGCAGGAGATTGGACGCGCTTCGAGGTCGACGCGGCCAGCGGAGCCATCACCTACCTGGGCCCGGACCTGCCCGGAACGCGACGGTACGAGCTGCGGGTGACGGCGCGCGATACGGGACGTTTGACGGAGACCGCGAGGGTGGTCGTCACGGTGGCGTCGGTCTCCGACGTGCCGCGTACCGCGACAACCGGCGCGGCCGGCGCCGCCCCGTTTGCCGCGCCGGCGCGCGAAGCCGCCCCACCGCGTACCGCGACCGCCAGGGCAGCCGCTGCCGCGCCGCCCGCCGCCGGAGTCCGCGCAGCCGCCGGCGAGCCGCGTACCGCTCCGCTTCCAGCCATTAGCGAGCGGCGTACCGCTCCGCTTCCAGCCTCCGTTGCGCGGTCCATTGCGGCGGCTCGCGCGGCCGCCGCTACGCGATCTGCTTCTGCCGCTCGTCCGGCGGCCGCTGCACCGCGTGGCACGACGGCCCGTGCCGCCGGCGCCGGGCGCCGTACCGCGCTGGCGGATGCGGCACGGACGTACGCAGGCGTCCCGGTGCTGATCGACGTGCTGGAGAACGACGCCGACATCGCTGGCATGCGAATCGTCGACGTGACGGCGCCCGCGCACGGAACGACAACGGTGACCGACGGCGTCGTGCGGTACGCGCCGGCGCTTGGTCACAGTGGCCGGGATACGTTCACCTACACCGTGGTGGGCGAGGACGGGCGGACGGCGCGGGCCTCGGTGACGGTGATGGTCGTCGGCTGAGGTCCTTGCCGCTCACGCCGCTTCCGTGCGCTCCGGGCGGACCAGCCAGAGCGCGGCCACGGCGGCCGCCGCGCACTTCGCGAGCTCCAGCAGGGTGTACGCGGCGTGGAGGACTCCGAACGTGGCGACGGCCGGGGGCGGCGGGTCGCGCGGGACGAAGTCGATGCTGCGGCCGATGGCGAGAATCTGCGGCGTGATCCCGACGGTCAGGACAACCACCACGGCAAGCATCGCCAGGAGCGTCCAGCGTAGCCGAACCGCCGCTGGCGAGCGCAATCCCCAGACCAGCCAGAGCACCACGCCGCCGAGGCCGAGCTGCGCGGCGTTCCAGAGCTGGAAGAACAACCTGTTCAGCTCCGACGAGAGGTAGCGCAGGACGTTACGTGCGTCCTCCCGGCCCGCGTCCTCCACGAACCCGGCGAACGCTGCATGGCTCGGGCCGTCGAGCAGCCGATCGATGGTGTAGAAGTTCTGCATCGCGACGATGCTGACGCACACCGTCCCCATCACCCAGACGCCGAGGCAGAACGCCGCCGCGTGAGTTTTCATGCGCTGAACGATACTAGAAGAACCGCAACGAGTAGCTTGCCTTGACGCCGCGGCCCATCTCCGGCGCGAGGTCCTTGATGAAGGACATGTGGTTCCGATAGAGCGCGTTCGTGAGGTTGTACGCCGCAAACGACAGGACGTGCGCCCGGTGCTGCCGCGGCCAGATGTAGGACGCGTCCATGTTCAGGAGGGCGTACCCGGCCGTCGGAAACTCGTCGCGGAACACCCTGTCCTGGCGCGCTGCGAACATGATCTCCGGGCTGACGGTGAGGGCGCCGTAGTGCATGTCGACGCTCATGGTGGCGTGCAACGGCGGGATGCGCGGCACCGCCTCGCTCGTGGACGTCAGGGTCGCGTCGACGTAGCCGACGCCGAGCGTCGCCCAGGTATCGCCTCCAACCCGCACGCTGCCCCTGGCGTCGAACCCGACGAACCGGCTGTCGCCCTGAACGATGTCCAGGACCCGCAGGTTGTCCACGATCTCGGTCGTGTGGTCCCCGAAGATGAAGTTCTCGATGTCGTACACATAGAAGTTCAGCTCGCTCCCGACGCGGCTGGACTGGTGACGCAGGCTGAAGTCGAGGCCGAGTGTCGTCTCCGCTTCGAGGTCCGGGTTGCCGACCTCGAAGTTGCCGAGGTGTGGGCCGAAGTTGTAGAGCTCCTGGAGCCCCGGGACGCGGTGCGAGTGCGTCAGGCTGGCGACGAAGGCATTGTCCGCGTTCAGGTCGGCGTGCAGACCGATGGAGACCGAGGCGCCCATGAACTGTCGGTCGCGTGGGTCGGGGGGCTCCAGGTGGTGCTCTTCCTCGCCCTCGTCATCGTGGTCGTCCTCATCGTGTCCATCGTCGTGGTCGTCGTCCGCCTGGTCGTGGTCTTCGTCGTCGTGACCGGGCAGACCGACGCGGTCGGCGGTCATCGTAGTCGTTGCGCTCCACGCGTCCGGCAAACTGCAGGCGGTAGCGACCGAGGCCCAACTCCTCGTAGCCGAAGACCGAGATGGTGGTCTGGTCGGTTCGAGGCGCCAGCGCCTCGGTGCCCGTCGCCTCGAAGTCCCTGAACTTCAGCTCCGTGCCGAACCGGCCGGTGAAGCGTCCGCGCTGCGGCTGGTAGAAGAGCGTGCGCTTGATGTAGGTGCGGTTGTTGAACCGCGTGTCGATGTTGTCGACGCCGTCGATCGTGTCCACGTGGTCGTCCGCTACGTCGATGACGTGGAAGCCGGTGCGCACGCCCTGAATGAACTTGTTGTTCAGGTTGCGGAAACCCAGATCGAAACGGCCGACGCGCCGTTGCGAAGCGAGATCGATCGCGATGTCCTCCGCGTGCCCGTCCTCCTCGATCCCGTGATCGTCATCGTCCTCCTCTTCGTGGTCCTCGCCGCCTCCGTGCGCATGGAACCTGTCCTCGAACGGGAGGCCGAAGCGGCTGTCCTCGAGCGTGAGAGCGAGGCTTGCGAACGCCCGGTCGCCGAAGTAGCCGAGCCCGGTGCGCGCGTTGGTGAGTTCGGCGGCCGAGTTGAAGACCGGTCCTTCCGGCGTGTCGTAGTCGCCCGTGCGGCGTCTGGCGCCGCTGCCCCAGTAGAGCATGTTGCCTCGCGCGTGCTGCACGTTGGCATACGTTCCGGCCTGCAGGTTCGCGCTTCCGGAGTCGGCGCCGAGCTGTGCCCGCGTGCCGTCGAGCAGCGATTCGCCGTAGCTCTCGGGCGGCGTGAGCAGATTGCGGTAGGCCGCGTGCGGCGTGATGATGTTGATGAGGCCCCCGACCACGCTGGAGCCGTAGAGCATGGTGGCCGGCCCGCGAACGATCTCGATCCGCTCGGCGCTGTTCGGGTCGGTGGTCATTCCATGGTGATCCGAGGTCGCAGAGAGGTCGCCGGTAGGAATGCCGTCCTCGATGATGAGCACTCGATCGCCGCTGAATCCGCGGATGACCGGCCGGCTGGCGCCGGGACCGAAGCTGCGGTTCGCAATGCCCGGCTCGTCCTCGAGTGCTTCGCCGATGCTGCTGGGCGCGTGGGTGGCGATGTCGAAGGAATCGACCGTCGTTACGGTGTTGAACGTCCGGAGGGTCGCCGCGGCGCCGACTGCCGCCGCGGTGACGGTGACTTCTTCGCGCACCGGTGACAGACTGAGCTCGAAGTCGACGGTGGCCGTTTCACCCGCCAGGACGGTGACCGTCCGAGAAGCGGCGGTGAGACGCTCGCGCTCGGCGGTGATCTGGTACGAGCCGAACGGTACGTTCGTGAACTCGAACGCACCGTTCTCGGTGAACGTGAACGCGCCCGTCCCGAGGAGCAGAATGACCGCGCCATCGACCAGGCCACCGTTCTCCACCAGCGTCACGGTGCCCTGTACGACGCCGGTCTCCTGCGCCCGCATCGGCGATACGACCGCGAGGGTTGCGACTGCTACTGCGGCGATCGGGACTCGCCAGCGTGAACTGCCCGGTATCCCTCCGGCGTTCTCGGTACCGGGAGGCAGCGACATGCGGCGGCCTTCACGATTGACCGATGCACACGGTAGTGATTCATCGCGCATACACGAATAATACTCACACTAGCGGTGCTGTTAGCGTGTCCTCGCGAACGTTCCGGGGTAGAGTCTCCGGCGGAAGCGCATCGATGCCGCCGAAGCAGGGCGTTGGTTCTGTGTACGCCGCGCTCGGCGACACTCGCGGCGCCCGTTCGGTCCAGAACCATGACACGCAGTCTTCGTCTGCCCCCCGACCTGATGCGCGAGCTCGCGACGCAGGTGACCGAGATTCTGGTCGAGCGAACCCGGCGATTGCCTGACGACCGGGCCTGGGACGGCGAGTTTCAGCAGGAACTCGCAGCCCGGCTGATGGAGGACCCGCCGGAAGCCGGAAGGCCGCCGCGCGAGGTGATCGACCGGGCCGTCCGCGACGTCCTGTCGCCGTCGCTCCGGCACGAGCATCCCAGGGCCTTCGGGTTTGTCCCGTCGGCGCCGACGTGGCCGGCCGTTCTGGCCGACTACCTGGTGACCGGCTTCAACATCAACGCGGCCACGTGGCTCTCGGCGAGCGGTCCCAGTCAGCTCGAAGCCGTCGTGATCGACTGGTTCCGGCGCTGGCTGGGATACCCGGAGACGGCCGGCGGCGTGTTGACCAGCGGCGGTTCCGCGGCGGCCCTGGACGCTCTCGTGGCTGCCCGCGAGGCAGCCGGCAACCCGGAGCGAGCGACCGTGTACATGAGTGACCAGGGCCACAGCGCTCAGGGCCGCGCGGCGCGCATCATCGGCATCCGACCGGACCACGTGCGGGTGCTGCCGTCCGCCGCCGACTTCCGAATCGATCCTCACACTCTGGTATCCGCCATCGAGACCGACCGCGCCGCCGGCTGTACGCCCATCGCCGTATGCGCCGACGCCGGCTCCACGAGCACCGGCGCCGTCGATCCGCTGAATGGCATCGCCGACTACTGCGGGGCGAACGGCATCTGGCTGCACGTCGACGCGGCGTACGGCGGCTTCGCGGTCGTCACCAAGCCGGGGGCGCGGCTTCTGCGCGGCATCGAGCGCGCCGATTCGATCGTCATGGATCCGCACAAGTGGTTCTTTCAGCCTTACGAGACCGGCTGCCTGCTGGTAAGGGACATCCGCACGCTCCAACGGGCCTTCGCCATTCACCACGATGTTCTGCAAGACTCGGTGTGGGGCGCCAATCATCCGAACCAGGCCGATCACGGGCTGCAGTTGAGCCGACGCGACCGCGCCCTGAAGATATGGATGTCGGTGCAGATCTTCGGCATGGCGGCGTTTCGGGACGCGGTCGCGCAGGGAATCGAACGGGCCGAGCGAGCGGCGCAGTACGTCGAGGACAGCCCCTTCCTGGAGCTCCTGACGCCTGCCTCGCTGGGCATCGTCTGCTTCCGGGTCAACCCGGACGCTGGCGCGGGCGGCGAGGAGTTGCTCCACCGCATCAATCGGAACGTCCTGGCCCGCGTGTTCTGGGAAGAGCGTGCGTTCCTGTCGTCGACCTCGCTCCGCGGGCGGTTCGCGCTCCGGCTGTGCGTCATCAACCACTCGACGACCTGGGAAGACGTTCGCGAGACCCTGGAGACCATCGAGCGCTTCGGAGGCGAAGCGCTCTGACGCGTCCCGAACGCGCCGGCGCTTCGCGCGGCCGGTCCACGGGGGCGGGCAGGGGCGGCAGCCTCCCGACGCCGCGGCGCATCGGTTAACATTGGCTGCGATGACGCGTCTCGGCTGGTGCCTTCCGGTCGTCGCGGTCCTGTGCGCCGCAGGGCCCACGCAATCCGTCGCGCATCCCGCACCATTCAGCTTCGTCGACCTGCGGATCGGATCCGGGACGCTGGACGTCACGGTGGTGGCCCACGTCTGGGATGTTGCCTACGAGTTCGACATCGACGATCCGGCCCTGGTGCTCGATCCGGACATCCTGCGGCCCCGAGGCGAGCGGCTCGGTGCGCTGATCGGCGAGCGCCTGCAGTTGACCGTCGACGGTCAACGCCTGGTGCTGGACGGCTGGTCGGAGCCGGAGATCGTGCGGGATCGGCAGTCGGTGCGCCTCCAGGCGCGCAGGCCGCTCGACGACGGGATTGGAGCCGTCGTGGTGTCGGCCGAGCTGTTCCCCTACGACCCGAATCACCAGACGTTCCTGAACGTCTACGAAGATGCGGAGCTGACGACGCAGGCGATCCTCGGCGGCGGCCAGACGGAGTACGAGTACTTCCTCGGCACGCGGCAGGGCGTCTGGGCGGTGCTGCAGAAGTTCGTGCCCTCGGGCGTGCACCACATCCTGATCGGGCCGGACCACCTGCTGTTCCTGATCGGCCTGCTGCTGCTCGGCGGAAGCGTCCGGCAACTGCTGCTCGTGGTCACCGCGTTCACCGTCGCCCACAGCATCACGCTGTCGCTGGCGGTGCTGAACGTCGTCACGCCGCCGGCGCGACTGGTCGAGCCGATCATCGCGCTCAGCATCGTCTACGTCGGGCTGGACAATCTGCTGGCCCGGGGCGGGCGGGACATGCGGGTCTGGATCGCACTGGTGTTCGGGCTGATTCACGGCTTCGGGTTCGCGAGCGTGCTGCGCGAGATGGGGCTGCCGAGCGGGGCTCTCGGGTGGTCCCTGTTCTCGTTCAACTTCGGTGTGGAGCTCGGGCAGCTCGCTGTCGTCCTGGTCGTCGCGGCCGTCCTGTCGCGCATCCGGGCCTACAGCGCGGTGGCCGGGGAGAGAATCGCCGTCGCGGGCTCGATCGCGGTGATCGCGGCGGGCGCGTTCTGGTTCGTGGAGCGGGTGTTCCTGTCGGGAGGCATGGCATGAGTCAGGTGATACGGATGAGTTGGGGCCGTGGGATGAAGCGGGCGACGGTGCTCGGCGCGGTGCTGATCGTCGGCGCGACGTCGCTGACGGTGACGGAGGCGGAGCAGGGCGGGCAGGTCGTCGAGGTCGAGCGCCTCAAGGACAACCTCTACGTGCTGCGCGGCGGCGGCGGCAACTCGGCGGCGTTCGTGACCGGCGACGGCGTCGTGCTGATCGACACGAAGGTCGCCGGTTGGGGGCAGCCGCTGATCGATCGCATCGCGGAGCTGACGCCGAACCCGGTGACGACCATCATCAACACCCACGCGCACTTCGACCACGTGAGCGGCAACGTGGAGTTTCCCGCATCGGTCGAGGTGGTCGCGCATACGAACGCACGGCGGCTGATGGAGGAGTGGAATCTGGTCACCGGGTTCCCGGGCGACTTCCCGGACGTCTTCGAGACGAGCGGCGGCCAGGGGCTGCCGACCCGGACCTACGACGACCGGCTGACGCTGGGCAGCGGCGACGACCAGGTCGACCTCTATTACTTTGGGCGCGGCCACACCGGCGGCGACACCTGGGTGGTGTTCCCGTCCCTGCGGGTCATGCACGCCGGCGACATGTTCCCCGGCAAGCAGGTGCCGATCATGGACGCCAGCAACGGCGGCAGCGGCGTCGACTACGCGCGGACGCTGCGGAACGCCTACGAGACGGTCACCGACGTCGACCTGATCATCACCGGCCACAGTACCCAGATGATGCCGCGCGACCTCGCGCAGATGGCCGACTTCGTGGACGCCTTCGTCGCTGACGTGCGCGCGTCCAAGGAGGGCGGCCGGTCGGTGGCCGAGGCAGCCGCGAGCTGGGAGGTGCCTGCGCAGTTCGCCGGGTTCGGCAGCCCGGGCCCGGAGCGGCTGGAAGCCTACGTGCAGGTGATCTTCGATGAGCTGGAGTAGCACCATGAGACGGCAGCGCTGCGGTGAGAGGCCCATCGGCGCAGCAGGCAGGCAGACCATGGGCGCGCTGTGGCGTCTCTGGGCGGTCGCGGCGGTGGCGGCCGGGTGCGCCGCCGTCGTCGAACCGGGCGCCGACAACCTGATGGCGTCGTTCGCGGCACAGATCGGAGGCGTTGAATCGGTCAGCGGCGTCGAGCAGACCGGGGATGCGCTGACGTTCATCGAGACGTAGGCGGACGGCACCGACGTTCAATGGCGGGTCACGGTCGATTCGGCGGTGGTCGAGGAGCCGGCGGTCGAGGGAGCGCCGACCCAGGGGCACGTCGTCTCGTCCTGGTACGCCGACGGCGAGCTGATCGAGCCGCTCGGGTCGATGTCGCGCCTGCCCGATGCGTTCCTCGATGCGGGCATCGCACAGGACTGTTACGCCCTGTGGGACGAAGAGACCGGACGCTGGGGATGGTGACCAATCCCGACGCGCCCCTGCGTCTGCGCGTGGACGTGGCGATGCCGCGGGATCTGTTCGACCGCCTGACCGATCACGATGAAGCGCCCAGATGCCGTTACGACATGGGGACCCGCCGCGCCGAGTTCGCGGCGGCGCCGACGCTGTCTCACGAGTCGCTTGCCGCCGCGGTGAGCGAGTTGTTCATCCGGGTCGCGATTTCCCTCGAGGAAGCCGGCTCGTCCATCGAGTTGAAGGTCCTGCGCTCCGGCCGCCTGCTGAGTGACGACGGCGCGTTCGAGGCGGACGAAGGGCTGTTCGTGGGCGCCTCGAAGATCGAAGCTGCCGAGCGAATCGACGACTGGCTCGACGTCCGCAAGGGGCATCCGGTTCCGGATCTGGTGGTCGAGATCGATTCGGAGCACGAATTCGAGCGGTAAGCTCGCTCCCTACTTCCGTATGGGCGTGCGCGAAGCCTGGACCTGGAGTCGGCGTAGCGGAACGGCGATCTGGCTCGCGGCGCGCGATGCGCCGGACGGGTTTCGGCGAGCGACCGCCAGCGTGGTTCTGCCCGGTGTGACGCAATCGGCGCTCGAAAGACTGCTCGGCGCCCGCTCGGGGGCGGACCGCCGGTATCACCTGCGACGGCTGGCGAGCGTGGTCGCGTCGAACATGCACGCGCCCGGCGCATAGCGGCCCGATGGCCGCGGAACGCGGAACCTGACGACGGACGGAGGCCGAAGATGAGACTGGCGAAGGTGCACGGACGCGGGCTGCGGATCATTCTGGTGGCGATGCTGGCGGCGGCGGCGGGCTCTTGGGCGATCGAGGCGCCCGCGCAGGAGGCGGCCGGGCGGCCGGTTGCGATCGAAGCGATCATCGCGTTCACCGAGGGACCGACGGTTGACGAGGCGGGGGCCGTGTACTTCACGGATCTGCGCGTCAACGGCCGCATCCTGAAGATGGACATCGACGGAACGATTACCACGTACCGCGAGCCGAGCTACCGCGCCAACGGGCTGATCTTCGACGGCGAGTGGCGGCTGCTGGCGTGCGAAGGGGGCAACGGCGACGACGTCCTGCCGCGCATCACGCGGACGAACATCGCGACCGGCGAGATCGAGGTGCTGGCCGACCACTTCGAGGGCAGGCAGCTCCATCAGCCGAACGATCTGACCATCGACGGGCAGGGACGCGTCTACTTCACCGACCGCCCCGGCCCGAACGTGACGGCGGAGCAGACGGGCGTGCATGGTGTGTATCGCATCGACCCCGACGGCTCCATCGCGCGCATCCTCACCGAGCCGGAGATCGAGCGGCCGAACGGCATCGTCATCTCGCCCGACGACGCCACGCTCTACGTCATCGAGACCGCGCAGCAGGAGGGCGGCGCGCGGATGATCCGCGCCTACGACCTCGCCGAGGACGGCAGCGCCAGCAACATGCGCGTCTTCCACGACTTCTATCCCGGGCGGAGCGGCGACGGGATGACCATCGACAGCGAGGGCAACCTCTACGTCGCGGCGGGGCTCAACCGCCTGCGCGGCACGAGCGAGACGCTCGACACGGTGGCCGGCGTGCACGTCTTCTCGCCATCGGGCGAGCTGCTCGAGCACATCCCGATCTGGGAGGACTCGATCACGAACGTCGCCTTCGGCGGCGACGACCTGCGGACGCTGTACATCACGGCCGGCAAGACGCTCTTCAGCATCCGGACCGACGTGACCGGCACGCGGCGATAAACCGGCCAGGGGCGTGCGTCCCGGAGTTTCGTTCGCCCGAACCGGCGGCAGGAGGAGTAGACTACTGCTGCGCCATGATTAAACGTTCGGGTGTGCGGTGCTGTGATTCGTCGATGATTGCGCGCTGTAGCCCATGTCCGCGGCCGAAGATTGTGACGTGACGGACCACTACGCTATTCGTTCGGCTGGCGGTGACGTACGTCCGGAGGGGATGCGGATCGACCTTGATCGCGTCACGAACCCGAGGGTAGGACGATGTCGAAGACCCTGGCAGCCTGCGTCGTCGGACTCGGCATCACGGTAGCAGGCATCGGTCCGCTCTACGCCTATGCCACGGGCTCGGGCGTGACGCCCGGCCAGTCTCTGTCGCCACCCCCCGCACCCGCGGTTTCACCGCAGACCCAGACTCCCGTTTCCAGCGCGGCGTCGTCCGGCGAGTCGGTGCGCCCGGTCCTGAACCGCTACTGCGTCGGCTGCCACAACGAGCGGCTGCGTACGGCCGGACTCGCGCTGGACACCATGGACGCCGCGCGCGTCGGCGATCATCCCGATGCGTGGGAGGAGGTCGTGCGCAAGCTGCGCACCGGCGCGATGCCGCCGGCCGGCCGGCTGAGACCGGACCCTGCCACGTATGAATCCGTCGCCTCCGCGCTGGAGAACGCCCTGGACCGGGCTGCGGCTGCGACTCCCAATCCGGGCCGCACCACCGTCCACCGACTGAATCGGCGGGAGTACGCCAACGCCGTCCGCGACCTGCTCGCGCTGGAGATCGACGCGAGCGGCCTGCTGCCTGCCGACAACGCGGACCTCGGCTTCGACAACATGGCGGACATCCTGTCGGTGTCCCCGGCGCTGCTCGACCGGTACATCTTCGCGGCCCGCAGAATCAGCCGTCTCGCAGTGGGCGATCCCGACATCGAGCCGACCACCGAGACCTACGTCGTCCCCTCAATGCGGTTTCAGGACCTGCGGATGAGCGAGGACCTGCCGTTCGGGTCCCGCGGCGGCATCGCGATCCGGCACAACTTCCCGCTGGACGCCGAGTACGAGGTCCGGATCCAGTTGCAGCGGCAGCTCTACGACTACGTGCGCGGCCTCCAGAACCGGCAGCAGCTCGAGGTGCGGCTGGACGGGGAGCGCTTGGCGGTGTTCGACATAGGCGGCGCGCCCGGGACGCCGCCGCCCCGCACGTTCGCCGGCGCCGTGCTCGGCGACCGAACGTGGGAGGAGTACACGCTGCACGCGGACGAGGACCTCGTTGGTGCGCCTCTCCGCGCGGGCGGGACCGCGGGTGCTCGGCGTCTCGTTCGTCCAGGGCCGGTCGGAGCGCGACGGGGTGCTGCAGCCGCGGGCGACCGGCAAAGTGCTGGCCGTCGCCGAGCGCTGGAGCTCGCCGTCGGAGGCGCCGGAGGCGGCGGTCGATCAGGTGAGCATCGCCGGTCCGTTCGACGCCACCGGATCCGGTGAAACGCCGAGCCGGGAGCGGCTGTTCGTGTGCCGCCCCGGGCCGGGAACCGAGGAAGAACCGTGTGCGCGGGAGATTCTCGGGGCTGTCGCGCGCCGAGCCTTCCGGCGTGGGGTGACGGAGACCGACCTTCGCACCCTGCTCGGCTTCTTCGCGGCGGGGCGCCGGGCGGGCGGTTTCGAGGCCGGGATCCAGCGGGCCCTCGAGAGCATCCTGGTCGATCCGGAGTTCCTGTTCCGCGTCGAGCGCGACCCGGTGGACACGAGGCCCGGCACCATACATCCGGTCAGCGACCTGGAACTCGCCGCGCGGCTCTCGTTCTTCCTCTGGAGCAGCATCCCGGACGACGAGTTGCTGGACGTTGCGGCCCGCGGCGACCTGCGCGATCCGGATGTGCTGCGGCGGCAGGTGCAGCGCATGCTGGCCGATTCCCGCGCGCAGGCTCTCGCCTGCCCCGGCTGCCGACCCCGCGCGTCGTCCGCCGCCCGAGCCGCCGCTTCCAGACGCGCCTTCGCTTCCCGGATCGCCGCCAGACGCTCTTCTCGCCGACGCAACTCCGCCGGCAGATCGTCGCCCCGAACCTCCGCGCCCAAGCGCGCGTCCTCGGCCTCGTCAACCGCATCCGCCTGACGCAACAGCGCCTCGATCTCGCTTTCCAGGCGCTGTTCCTCTTCCTGCATCCGGTCGTAGCTCATCGCCTTGCGCTTACTCGCGTTCGCGCGCACCTTCGTCCCGTCAATCGACAGCTTCCCCAAGCGCGCCAGACCCAACTCCTGCGCCAGACGGACCACCTCCACGAACAGCGCCTGGAAATCCTCCAGGTGCCGACGCCGAAACTCGCACAGCGTCCGGTGTTGCGGAAAGTTGCCCGCCGCCAGCACCCGGAAACCAACGTCCTCTTCCAGCTTCCGAGCGACCCGGCGCGACGAGAATACCCCCGTCGCGTAGGCGTAGAGCAGCACCTTCACCATCATCCGAGGCTCATACGGCGCGTTGCGACGGCCGTCCCCCTCGTACAGAGCGTAGAACGCCGTCAGATCCAGACCGTCCACCAGATCGCTGACATGGTGCGCCAAGTGGCCCTCGGGCAGCCACTCCCGCACGTCGGGCGGCAACAGCAGCGACTGGTCAGGCACATAGGGGCGGAATGTGGTCGACATCGAGTCCTTTCGTCGTCGGCTCGCCTACAATTGTCGCATCTGTTTTTCTGCGGCGCAGACTCCTAGCGGGGAGTCGACGATGCACGGCAGCGTCACGAGCCGGGTTCTGTGCGGATCGTGTCTCGGGTTGACGTTGGCTCTGCCCGCCCCGGCGCAGCAGGCCGACCTGCGGCTCGTGCACGCGGTCCGGTCCGAGGATCGCGCGGCGGCCCGTGCGCTGTTGCAGGAGCGGATCGACGTGGACGCTCGTCAGCCCGACGGGGCGACGGCGCTGCACTGGGCAGCCTATCTGGACGACGTCGCGACCGCCGAGTTGCTGATCGGCGCGGGCGCCGCGCCGGACGCCGTGAACCAGCTCGGGGTGACGCCCCTTTAACTTGGCGTGCGAGAACGGCAACGCGGCGCTGGTGGGGGCGTTGCTGGCGGTCGGCGCCACGCCGCACGCCGCGTTGCCGAGCGGGGGAGACCGCCCTGATGACCGCGGCGCGCACGGGGAGCGCCGGGGCGGTGCGGGCGTTGCTCGCCCGCGGCGCCGACGTGCGGGCACGCGAGTCGACCGAGGGGCAGACCGCGCTGATGTGGGCCGTCTCGCAGCGGCACACCGGCGTGGTCGAAGCGCTGCTGGACGCTGGCGCGGACGTTCACGCACGTTCGCACGTCCGACCGGCGGTGATCTCGCGCTCCGCCCGCACGAGCAGCGAGGGCGCCGTGGCCGTGGTCGACGAGGGAGGGTTCACGCCGCTGCTCTTTGCGGCGCGTAGCGGCGACGTCGCGTCCGCGAAGCTGCTGCTGGCCGCGGGAGCCGACCCGAACGACACGGCGCCGGCCGGCGCCGGCGCCCTCGCCGTGGCGACCCACAGCGGTCATGGCGCGCTGGCCGCGCTGCTGCTCGACGCCGGCGCCGACGCCAACGCCGACGGGGCCGGCTACGCGCCGCTGCACGCGGCGATTCTGCGCGGCGACGCGGGGCTCGTGCGGGCATTGCTGGCCCACGGGGCAGATCCGAACGCCCGTCTGGTGCGCGGCACGCGGTATGCCCGGCAGGGGAAGTTGTTTTCCCTGGAGCCTCTTGCAAAACCCTTGGTCGGCCGGGTTTTCCTACCCGAGGCAGAGGGAACGGACGGTCAGCGGGGTGGGACGCAGCGTTCGTAGGATTAGGATAGCAGCCGTCACCGGCGCCGGGGAACCGGAGACACGGGGTCTCAAGGGACCTCTGGGACCTCCCGGTCGGTTATGAGGGCGAGCGCGCGCGACGAGACGTGGCGCATTTCCCTCACGACCCGTTCCAGTTCGCGGTTGTTCTCGAGCCACTCCTGGTAGAGGGCGAGTTCGTCTTCGGAGAGCAGCAGGCTGACCGTTTTTCCGCGCACCTTGTGTGTCCAGTAGCGGTACGGGCCGTGACGCGCGTCCGGGTCGCGGTGGCAGCGGCAGGCAGGCTTCCCGCACGTGAGACGGCGGGTCTGGATACTGCCCTGGCGGACAAACCCGAGCGTTTGCAACTCCGCCTTGAGCGCATCGTATTGTTCGCTGTACCGGCGCATCGGGTTCCGGCGGCCCATCGGTTCCCTCCTTGACCTCACTCCTACACTACTATATATAGTAGGCGCTGGGAGCAGTCAAGCCATGCAGAACCTGCGCGCCTCGTTCGCCGCCTACTGGGAGTCAATCCAACAGGGCCTGTTTCCCCGGTTGGAGCAGGTGTTGGGTTCGCTGACCGAGAAACAGCAGCAGTTGGTGCAGACCCTCGAGGTGATCCGTATCGAGCAGATGATTCCCTCGCGCTTGCGGATGCCGGGCCGCCCCCGCAAGGACCGCGCGGCGGTGGCGCGCGCCTTCGTCGCCAAGGCGGTCTACGACATGCCGACCACGCGCCTGCTGCTGGACCGGTTGGCCACCGACGTGGTGCTGCGCCGCATCTGCGGCTGGGAGCGGCGGCGCGAGATGCCAAGCGAGTCGGTCTTCTCTCGCGCCTTCGCCGAATTCGCCCACTCCCAGTTGCCCCAGCGCGTGCATGAAGCGTTGCTCCGGAAGACGCACGGCGACCGTTTGGTGGGCCATCTGTCCCGAGACTCGACGGCCATCGAGGGGCGCGAGAAGCCGGCCGCGAAGGAGAAGTCGCCTCCGCCGCCCAAGCGCAAGCGGGGGCGGCCGAAGAAGGGTGAAGAACGGCCCAAGACACGCAAACGCCTCGACCGGCAACCGAGCATGACCCTGCAGGAGATGCTCGACGACCTGCCGGCCGAGTGCAGTGTGGGCACGAAGAAGAACAGCAAGGGCTACAGGGACACCTGGGTCGGCTACAAGTTGCACATCGACGTGGCCGACGGCCAGATTCCGGTCAGTTGCATCCTGACGTCCGCCTCGCTGCACGACAGCCAGGCCGCCGTTCCACTGGCCACCCTGTCGGCCCAGCGGGTGGACAATCTGTATGACCTGATGGATGCCGCCTACGACGCGGTGCAGATCCGCGAGCACAGCCGCGCACTCGGCCACGTCCCGCTGATCGATATCAACCCCCGCCGTGACACTGCGCTGGCCGAAGAACTGCAGACCGAAGCCCGGCGCCTGAAGCGTCTCGGCTTGCAGCTTCCCGAACAGGTTCGGTACAACGAACGCACGGCGGGTGAGCGCGTCAATGGCCGACTCAAGGACGAGTTCGGCGGGCGCCACGTCCGAGTCCGCGGCAACGCGAAGGTGATGTGCCACTGCATGTTCGGCGTGCTGGCGCTCACCGCCGACCAGCTCCTGCGGCTGGTGACGTAAACCAACGCCTCGCCGGCCAACGCGCATCCCCTTCCGGTCGCCCGACAGGCGTCAGTCACCAACCGGTGTCTCCAACGCCCGGTGGGAAAACCCTCGAACTCCCTGATTTCCGCCTCTTGGGTCGCCGCCGGTCCTCCCGCCCCGCATTCTCGGTCGGGATCCAGGCAAAACGATGTTCACCAGAAGAACTTGTGCTCCGAGCCGAGCTACGCCAAGAGTTTTGCAAGCGGCTCCCTGGACATGGCCTGGACCGGCGCCACCCCGTTCTTTCTGGCCGCCAAGTTCGGTCGGGCTCACATCATGCGGTCGCTCGCCGAGAGCGGGGCGGATCCCCGCGCGGGTCTGGACGGCGGCGTGACGCCGCTGATGGCCGCCGCGGGCATGCTCACCGGCGGCTTCGGCCGGGCCGGCAAGGACCGCCTGGGCCGGGAGATGGACTCCGCCGAGATGGAGGTCGCCCTCACGCAGGATCCGGATCACCGCGACGTGATGGGCAGTGGTATCGAGGCGGTGAAGCTGGCCGTCGAGCTGGGCGCCGACGTCAACGCGGCCAGCGCGACCGGCGACACCGCCCTGCACTTCGCCGCGTTCCACGGCTTCAAGAGCGTGGTGCGGTTCCTCGTGAGCCGCGGCGCCAGTCTGGACGCCACCAACCGGCGCGGGGAGACGCCGCTCGATCGGGCGCTGGCCGCACGCGCTCCGGCGCGCCTGACCCGCAGCCTGACCGACTACAGCGATACGAGCACGGCGGACCTGCTGCGGGCCCTGGGCGCGAGCGACTAGGGCCTGTTAACACTTACCTCAGCGCGTCGAAGATGAGCACGAAGTGGATGAAGCCGATGAACATCACATCCAGCTTCTCGAATCGGGAGAATATCCGGCGATAGCCCTTCAGCCGGCGGAACAGACGCTCGACCTCGTTACGTCGCTTGTACATCTCCCGGTCGTACTCCCACGGGTCCGTCCGAGTCTTGAGCGGCGGCACCACGGGTGTGAACCCCAGGTCCAGCGCCAGTTGGCGAGTTTCGTCGCCCTGGTACGCGCGGTCCATCACCAAGGCCACATTGTCATCCTGCGGCCCCATGCTGGCCAGGAGCTTTCGGCCTTCCGGGCTGTCGTGGGCCTGGCCGGGCGAGAGCGCGAAGGTCAGTGCCGTTCGAGCATCCGCGGCAACCAGATGAATCTTGGTGGTCCACCCGCCGCGGGACTTTCCGATGGCTTGGGGGCCGTTTTTTTTCGAGCCCCCGTGCCGTCGGGATGGACCTTGACGACGGTGCTGTCCAGCGACACCGCCTCCAGCTTGATACGGATCAACTGGGCGCGTTGCAGGTGTTCGAAGACCCGGTCGAGCACCCCGTTCTTGGACCAACGATTCATACGGGTGTAGATCGTGTGCCAGTTCCCAAAGCGCTTCGGCAACCCTCGCCACTTGCACCCCTGCTCGGCGACGTACAGGATCGCGTTGAGCACCTGCAAATTGGGCATGCTGACATTGCCACGCTGTCGCGGGAGGCAGGGCTCGATGCGTGCGTACTGCGTCTCGGTGAGCTCCATCCAGCAACGATATCACGAACCGTCCAATAGTGTTAACAGGCCCTAGCCCGAAAACCGTCGCCTGTGGCTCCGATTTCCGCCCAACCGGGCCTGCCTAGAAGTCTGCGCCGCTTTCTGCGGCGCAGACTCCTAGCGCACCGCGTGCTCCGTCGCCGGTCACCCGCACGGCCGGTTCACCTGATCGGTGGGCGGTTGCCAGGTCGACCGGCGCCCGCTCCCATCCCGCAGCCCCGGCAATCGTCGCTGTCCCCGCCGCGCGAGGCCGACGCGGTGCTATGCTCGGACCCGGAGGAGGACAGGCGCGATGAAGACCGTACAGAAGCTGACGCTGGACGACGCTCGCGTCATCATGGCCGCCGCCGAAACGAAGGCGCGGGAGATCGGCGTCGACATGGATATCGCGATCACGGACGACAACGGCAGTCTGCTGATGTTCCACCGCATGGACAACGGGCGTATCACCAGCATCGACATCGCGATCAGCAAGGCGTTCACCGCGGCGGCGGCGCGGCGCTCGACGCGCGCCTACGGCGAGGTGAGCGGACCGGGCGGGCCCGCGTTCGGAATCCACGTGAGCAACCAGGGACGGTTCATGATCGTGGCAGGCGGGGTGCCGCTGTTCGTCGACGAGCAGATCGTCGGCGGCGTCGGCTGCAGCTCGGGGACGCCCGACCAGGACGAGGTGGTGGCCCAGGCGGCGATCGACGCGTTCCTGGCCAGCCTGGGCTAGGAGTCTGCGCCGCAGTGGGGATGAGCGCACGCGGCGGCGTCGTGGCGGGGGCTGCGCTCTGTGCTGTCGTCGCGGGATGCGCGCGTGAGGATCCTCCCGCCGAGCCCGCTGCGCCGGTGTTCGACGAATTGGGCGTCGTCAACGAGGCGTGGCGCATCCTGAAGATGGCGACCGCGCACGACGTCATCACCCTCGAGGTGGAGGTGGCGGATCTGGAGCAGGCGTCCGACGTCGCCCGGGAGTTGATGGCGCCGCTCGAGAGCCGCTACGCCGAGGCGCTCATCTACGTCTACGCGGCCGGCGAGGGCGAAGGCGGCCATGTGCCGGCGATGCGGTTCCAGTGGACCGCGGCCGGCGGACTCGTCGCGATGGAGTACTAGGAGGCATCGATGAACAGACGCATGCAATCGACTCTGACGTCGGCGACGGTCGCGGGCGCGGCCGCCATGCTGATTGCCCTTGGCGCCGGGCTGATTGGCGGAGAAGGTCTGGCGCAAACCCCGGGCATCGAGCTCGACCCGGACGACATCGGCGGCGTGGTGACCAGCGCCGCCGGTCCCGAGGCAGGCGTCTGGGTGGTGGCCGAGACGACGGATCTGCCGACCCGGTTCATCCGCATCGTGGCGACCGACGACGGCGGGCGGTACGTGCTGCCGGATCTGCCGGACGCGAGCTACGAGATATTCGTACGCGGCTACGGCCTCGTCGACTCCGAGCCCGTGTCCGCGACACCGGGCCAGACGCTGGATCTGGATGCGGTGGTGGCGCCCGACGCGCGGGCCGCCGCCCAAGTCTATCCTGCGGCCTGGTGGCTGTCGATGGTGGAGTTGCCCGAGGGCGAGCACTCGCAGCAGGAGCTGGGCAGCACGGTGACCGGGTGCATGAACTGTCACCAGGTCGGCAACAGGGCGACCCGCGAGATCCCCGGCGGCATCCTGAGCGCGGTCGATTCGCACCTCGAGGCGTGGGACCGGCGCGTCGCGATGGGACCGATGGGCGCGTCGATGGCCGGAGCGTTCCGGCGGCTCGGCCCCCAGCGGGCGATGTTCTCCGACTGGACGGCCCGCATCGCGTCCGGCGAGGCGCCGGCCCAGAGCCCGCCGCGACCGACCGGTGCCGAGCGGAACGTCGTCGTGACCCTCTGGGACTGGGGCACCGAGCACGACGGGCGGACCGACAGCACGCCGTCCGACGTGCGCGACGCCACCGTCAACGCCAACGGGCTGGTCTACGGCGTCGTGCAGCCGAGCGACATCCTCGCCGTGGTCGATCCGGTCGAGCACCGCGCAACCACGATTCCCATCCCGTCGAACGCCCCGCGCATCCTGACCGACACGCCTGCCTCGCCGTACTACGGCGACGATCCAATCTGGGCTCGCGCTTCCGATCCGCGCAGCGTCGCGATGGACGCGGACGGGCGCGTCTGGCTGACCGGCCGGGTGCGCGGTCCCGACGAGCAGCCCGACTTCTGCACGGACGCGGCCAACCCGTTCGCGGACTACTTCCCGCTGGAGGTTGGCACCCGGCAGGTCTTCCAGTACGACCCGCCGAGCGAGCGGTTCAGCGAGATCGACACCTGCTTCTCGGCCGATCACAACCAGCTCGGCCACGACGAGCGCTTCTACTACGGCTTCCGGGACGGGGTCGGCTGGGTCGACGTCGAGCTGTGGGACGAGACCGGCGACGCCGAGGCGGCGCAGGGGTGGTGCCCGACGGTCCTCGACACGAACGGCGACGGCGTGATCACCCCCGGCTGGACCGACCCGGACGAGCCGGTCGACCCGGCACGCGACCACCGTATCGCGTACGGCTGCTACTCGCCGGCGGTCAACGCGGCGGACGGCAGCGTCTGGTGCTCCGACAACGGGCGCGACGACGAAACGCTCATGCGGCTCGTGCTGGGGGACAATCCGCCGGAATCGTGCATCGCCGAGGTCTACATGCCGCCGCCGAGCATCACGGATCCACCCCCGTACGGCAGTGGTGGGCTCCACATCACGAGCGACGGAATCGTGTGGCAGGACTGGCGGGGGAGCGGCCACTTCGCGTCGTTCGACTACAGCGTGTGCACGGTGACCAACGGACCGACCGCAACGGGGCAGAGCTGTCCCGAGGGCTGGACGTTTCACCGCATGGACAAGCCGACGTACTCGAACGCCGATATGCCGATCAACTCGGACGAGAGCTACCTGACGCAGATCGACCACCACGACGTGCTCGGCTTCGGCCCCGAAACGCCGGTCTACGGCGTCGTCAACACCGACTCGCTGGAGGTGTTCGTGCCGTCCACGCAGGAGTACGTGACCCTGCGCGTGCCGTACCCGATGGGCTTCTTCTCGCGTTCGTCGGTAGGGCGGATCGACGATCCGACGACCGGCTGGAAGGGGAAGGGGCTCTGGTCGAGCTATTCCAACTATGCGGCGTGGCACCTGGAAGGGGGACCGGGCACACTGCAGAAGGCGGTGAAGTTCCAGGTCCGGCCGCACCCGCTGGCGAAGTAGCCCGGCGGCCGTCCGGAGCATGAAATGAAGTCGCGGCGGGGGCCGGGCGCCCTCGCCGCGACTTGTCTTGTACGACGCCCTATCCGCCGAGAGGCAGGATGAACTGCCAGCCTTCGTCGATCCGCTGCTGCAGCCGCGCGGCGCCGTCTCCGCAGCCGCAGATCACCCGGTCCTGCGCCTTGCACGCCGCGAGGACCTTCTCGTACATGGCGTCCACCTCCGGGTGGTTCTCCGGCCCGGGTGCGGGTCCGAGACCGAGGTCGATGCTCATGTCGCCCGGCACGACCATGATCGCGCTGATCGGGGCGGCCAGAATGTCATCGATGTTCCCGACCGCCTCGGCCGACTCGACCATGGCGACCACGAAGAGCTCCCCGTCGGGGTCGAGCGGCCACACGTCGGCGCGTGCGTGGTACTCGGCAGTGTCCAGGCCCCACAGACGCACCGCCCGGCCGGGGCCCCAGCCCCGCTCGCCCCGCGGCTCGGGCTGCGCGTCGTCCCGGGCCGGCGGATAGCGCGCCGCCTGCACGAGCCGCACGGCCTCCTCGCCGGTGTCCACGTGCGGCACGATGACGCCCAGGCCGCCCAGGTCGAGGACCTGCTTGACGGCCCACTTGAAGTCCTCGTCGCCCTCCTGCGGGATGCGCACCATCGGCGTCAGCCGCATGCGGCCCATGTCGTCGCGGTCCTGATCCGCCTCGGCGAACGCCTCCACGATCCCTGCGGCCGAGAAGGGCGAGTGCTCCATGTCGACGAAGCGCCAGTCCTGGTTGGCGACGGCGGCCCCTCCCTGCTCGATCGCCTCGATGACCTTGTTGATCCGGGTCCGCTCCTGCGCGCCGGCGTCCTCGGCGGCGAAGCCGCCGGCGATCAGCAGGCCGGCGATCAGCAGGCCGGCGAGCCGGCGCGGCCGCCGCGTGCTGGTGGACGAGCGGCGCGTCGTGTGGGTCGTTCTCATGTGATCCTCCTCGTGCCGTGTTTCCGACTCGATCGGCGTGCCTACTCTAGCAGTCCGCGTCGAGATCCCGCATCGCGCGTTCGACGGACGGGCGCCTGCGAATACTGCTCGCGGCAACCCGGCGCAGGTGGTATAAGAAACGGCCATGCAGAAACGACCCAGCGGTACCCCGCGCTTCGCACGCCGACTGCCGGCGATCGGCCTTCTGGCGATCCTGCTCGGCGGCGCGTTCTGGATGGCCCTGCCCGCGGCGCAGGACACTTCGCAATCCCCGGCCTACCGCGTCGATCCGTTCTGGCCCAAGCCGCTGCCGACCGTCACGGACGACGACGGCCTGGCGCGACAGTGGGTGACCGGAATGGTCGGCGCGAGCTGCATCGACTCCCACGACCACGTCATCACCGTCAACCGCGGCTTTCTGCCCAACGGCCTCCTGCCGCAGGAGGGCTCGCAGTCGATCCCGTCGCCGCCGGTACTTCTGTACGACACGGCCGGCGACGTCGCCGCGAGCTGGGGCGATCCGACGCTCACTGATGACGGCGCGGCGGCGGTGCTGCCGCACGGCATCCACGGCTGCTTCGCCGACGAGATGGACAACATCTGGATCGCGGGCAACTCCGACGGCGTCGTCCAGAAGTGGACGCACGACGGGTCGGAGATGCTGCTGCAGATCGGGACCAAGGGAGTCTGCGACGGGCCGTCGACCCTGAATCCGAACTCTCCGCATCCGACCTGCGGGGAGCCGGGGTTCAACAGCAGCCGGACGCTGCTGAACGCGCCGGCCGACATCGCGGTGGATCCGAACCCGGATCCGGTGACCGGCGAGCCCGGCTCGGTGTACATCGCGGACGGCTACGGCAACCACCGCATCGTGGTCTTCGACCGCGAAGGCAACTACCTGCGCCAGTGGGGCTCGGCCGGGACCGGCGACAATCAGTTCGTCGAGGGCGGCGGGGGTCACCCGCACTGCGTCGTGCTCGGCAACGACGGGCTCGTCTACGCCTGCGACCGCGGCCAGAACCGCATCCAGGTGTTCGACCGGGAGGGCAACCTGCAGCGCATCATCCCGATCGACCCGGCGGAGTACGGTCAGGCGACCCTGCGCGCCACCGACGTCGAGCTCTCCCGCGATCCGGAGCAGCGCTACCTGTTCGTCGTGGACCTCGGGAGCAACCGCATCTGGATCCTCGAACGCGAGAGCGGCGACATCGTCGGCAGCATGGGCGGCTCGGGACACCTGGCGGGGGAGTTCACCTTCCCGCACACGATCGTGATCGACTCGCAGGGCGACCTGTACGCCGCAGAGACGGTCGGCGGGCGCCGGAACCAGAAATTCACGCGGGTGAGCGACTAGCCGCCCGCGCGGCGCTCAGGCCGGCAACGGCGGCATCCGCGGTCCCGGCGTGCTGAAGGTCATCCCGGTAATCGCCTTCACGCTGCGGTTCCCGTAGCGGAAGGGAACGATCAGGCGCAGTGGCGCGCCGTGCCGCGGCGGAATGGGCTCGTCGTTCATCAGCCACGCCAGCAGCACCTGCGGTTGTCGCAGCGTCGTCATCGGCTCGTCCGCGTAGAAGCGGTCGGACCCGACGAAACGGCAGTAGTGCACCGCGGGGATGACCCCGAGCATGTCGGCGAAGTCGCTGAAGCGGACGCCCGTCCACTTGACGATCCCGCGCGGATTCGGGGCGCCGCACTGCAGCAGCCAGGTGCCGGAGACGACGGGAAGCTGCTCCAGATCGGAGAACCGCAACGTCCCGGCGAGCCGCGCCATGCCGCGCGTGTCGACCCGGATCGCCATCTGCCGGTAGTCGAACTCCATCTCCGGTGTCCGCCGGCCGGCGGTGCGCCACATGAGGGGATCGGTGATCGGTCCGGCCGCGCTCTCCGGGTGCTCGGGGGCCGACCCGTCGGCATTCAGCGGGAGCGGGGCCGGGAATCCCTCGCGGAGCGGCCGCTCGACAAGCCGATCCGGCCAGTCCTGCTGCCCTTGCGCCCGAGCGGAGGCGTTTCCGGGCCGCACGACGCCGAGAGATAGTCCGGCCAGGGTGGAGCCGGAAATGGAGAGGGCCCTGCGTCGCGAGAGTGTCATCGTTGCACCTCCTGAATTTCGTTGCACCGGGATTGACGGCATTCTATCCGTTCGGGACTGGCCGGCGGTGGTAGAATCGCTCGAAGAGTCGATTGAGGGCGGCGTGCCGGGTCGCGCCGTGGACGTGTTACAAGCCTAAGGAGGGCTCGCCGTGATCATGATCCTGGCCTTTACGGCGCTGCTGGGGCAGCAACCGGCCGAAGCTTCCGTGGAGCTCGACTTCGAGTTCTTCCGGACCAAGGTCCAGCCGATCTTCCTGGAACGCAAGGCGGGTTTCACCCGCTGCGTCGTCTGCCACGCCGATGGCGGGAACGTCGGCTTCCTGCAGGAGCTCGAACGGGGCGCGACGGAGTGGGACGAGGAGCAGTCTCGCGCGAACTTCGAGTCGCTTGCCCGTCTCGTCGTGCCGGGCGACCCGCAGGCCAGCCGGCTGCTGATGCATCCGCTGGAGCCGGACGCGGGCGGCGACGAGTTCCACAACGGCGGGCGGCAGTTCAGCTCGCAGGAGGACCCGTGGTTCCAGACCCTCGCGGCCTGGGTGAGCGGCGAGACCGGCGGGCAGTAGACCGAGCGACGCAGGACCTCACAAGACAGGAGCTTGAAGGATGGCGATGAAACACCGGTCAATCTGTTACTTGGCGGCGGCGGCGATTCTCCTCCTGCCCCTGACCGCGGCGGCGCAGGGCACCGTACGGATCGTCCAGACCAACAGCGCGGGCGACAACGTGCACTTCATCGATCCGGTCACCAACGAGGTGGTCGGCGTGGTCGACGGCATCGAGCGGGCGCACGGGGCCACGCCGTCGCCCGACGGGCGCTGGCTGTACGTCGCCAACGAGTCCGACGACACCATCGACGTCGTCGACGTGGCGGCGCTCAAGGTGATCAAGAAGGTCCCGCTCAGCGGGCGCCCCAACAACATCGCCGCGACGCCGGACGGGCGCAAGGTCTATGTGGCCATCGCGCAGGCCCCGGGCGCGCTCGAGGTGCTCGACACGAGCACGAACGAGATCATGGCGATCATCTCGGTCCATGGCGGGGTGCACAACACCTACGTCACGCCGGACGGGAAGTACGCCATCGCCGGCATGGTCGGCGGACGCAACATCACGGTGGTGGACACCGAGACCGACCGACCGGTCTGGACCACCTACTTCGACCTCGGCATCCGCCCGATGACCTTCGACACGAACGCGAACGGCTCGACGCGGCACATCTACGCGCAGCTCTCGAACTTCAACGGCTTCGGGGTCGTGGACTTCGACACGCGCAAGGAGGTCCGCCGCATCGAGTATCCCGAGGTGCCGGCCGACGAGCGGACCCCCGGCCACGGCGGCAACACCGCCCACGGCATCGGCGTGACCCCGGACAACAACTACTTGGTCGCCAACAGCAGCCTGAACAGCAGCGTCTACGTCTACACGCTGCCGGATCTGGAGCTGGTCGGCGGCGTCCGGGTGGGGCACTCGCCGAACTGGGTGACGATTACGCCCGACAGCCAGTACGCCTACATTTCGGTGTCGGGGAACAACAGCGTCGCCGTGGTGGAGATCGAAACGGTCGAGCTGATCGCCGACATCAAGACCGGCGGTCAGGTGCCCAAGCGGAACGCCACGCTGGTCCTCGACCAGTAGAACAGGCTCGATGCACGATTCCTTTGCTATCCGTGGCGCGGCGATCCTGGCCATCCTGGCCGGGGTCGCCGCCGTCCCGTGGGCGCAGGAGCCGGCTTCGATCGCCGTGCGGGACGGCGTCTTCACGGCGGAGCAGGCAGATCGCGGCGAGGTGCTCTACGACGAACAATGCGCCGTCTGTCACGGCGCGATCCGGCAGTTCGTTCCGGAGATGGCGGCCCTGCTCGGCGATCACACCTTCCGGAACGCTTGGCGCGGCCGCACCCTCGGGGAACTGTTCGGGTACATTCTCGAAACGATGCCCCAGGACGCACCGGGCACGCTGACGCCTGCGGAGACGGCCGAGATCGTGGCTCACATCCTGCGCGGCAACCGCCTCCCGGCGGGCGATACGGCTCTTCCGGATGACGAAGAGACGTTGAGCCGCATCCCGTTCGATCCCTAGCAGCCCGGACCGGCGCGCGCCGTCCCCTCCCACTCCACGGCCTTCTCCGCATGCCTCGACAGCTCTGACTCTGCGCGCCCGGGGCAGCTTCGACGTGTTCAGCGACCCCGCACGCCGGGCTTCTGGCTACCCGAACAGCAGATTCACGATGAACGTCGCCGCGAGGATGCCGGCGACGTCGGCCGCTAGGCACGCCGGCAGCGTGTGGCGGGTGTTTCGCACGCCGACGGCGCCGAAGTACACGGCCAGCGTGTAGAAGGTGGTCTCCGTGCTGCCGTAGACGGTGCTGGCCAGGTAGCCGATCAGCGAGTCGGGACCGTACGTCTGGAGGGTCTCCGCCGCCACGCCGAGCGAACCGGAACCGGACAGGGGGCGCAGCACGGCTATCGGCAGCACCTCGGCCGGCATGCCGATGAGGGTGGTAATCGGCCCGAGCACCGCCACGAGGGCATCGATGCCGCCGGCGGCGCGAAACATGCCGATTGCCACGAGAATCGCGACCAGGAAGGGAATGATGCGCAGGGCGACGTCGAAGCCCTGCTTCGCTCCCTCGACGAGCGAATCGTAGACACGTACGCCACGCACCCAGCCGTAGAGCACGAGGGCCGAGACCAGTGCCGGCAGCATCCAGAACGAGGTCATCCCGCGGAAGGCGGCCAGCGCGGACTCCGAACCGAGGCGCGCAAGGAAATCGCGGGCGGCCAGCACCAGCAGTCCAGCCCAGAACGCCCGCGCAATCCAGACTCGCGTGGCGGAACGCTCCGGTACGGGCTCGAGGCCGGCGCCTGCTTCCTCCGGGCCACTCGACTGCTCGGCCCCGGTCTCCACCCCGGCCGCCATGGCCTCCAGCGGCGGAGGCTGGGTCCGGCGGTACCGCCCGAGACGCGAGAGGAGAATCGCGGCCGTGACCCCGACGATCGTCGCCGACCCGCTGGCGAACCACGTCGGGAAGAAGATTCCGGCGGCGTCCTCCGATCCCAGCGCAGCGCGCACCCCGATCATGCCGCTGGGCAACACCGCGAGCCCGGCCGTGTTGATGGCGAGAAACAGCGCCATCGCGTTGGTGGCGGTGCCGGGACGGCTGTTCAGCTTGTTGAGCTCCTGAATCGCCTTGATGCCGAACGGCGTGGCCGCGTTGCCGAGCCCCATCATGTTGGCGGCGATGTTGAGGATCATCGCGCTGATCGCCGGGCTGTCCTCCGGCACGTCGGGGAAGAGCCGGCGCATGGCGGGGCGGACCAGACGGGCGATGTTCGCCATCAGCCCGCCGTTCTCCGCGACGCGCATCAATCCCAGAAAGAAGGCCATTACGCCGACGAGCCCGATCGCGAGGTCGACGGCGCTACGCGCCGAGGTGAGAATCGATCCGGTGAGATCCTCCATGCGGCCCGTGGCCGCGGCCAGGAGCACGGAGGCGAGGGCGACCGAGACGAACAGACCGTTGAGCATGCGGGGGGCGGCGTTCCCGGCGGCCGAGAGGATCGTAGCAGGAAATCATGGAACATCCGCGCCCCCGCGGTGTCCAAACGTACAGGGCTCGGAACGCAATCATCGGCTACTTGCAGCTTGTTGCGTTCGGGCCGGCGGTACGCGACCCTTGGTGCGACGTCGAAGGCCGCGAGCACGGCTTCTGGTGGAGCCTTTGAGATCTGCATCCGCTGTCGAATGGTCGGCGGTCCCCACGACCGACACGTCCCTGGTCGACCGGTGCGTCGAAGGGGACGAGGAGGCCTGCCGGCAACTGGTCGAGACGCATCAGGCGATGGTGTTCCAGCTCGCCCTCGCCCTGCTGAGCGATCGCGAGGAGGCGCTCGACGTCTCGCAGGAGGTCTTCCTGCGCGTGTTCCGAACCCTGGCGAGGTTCCGCGGGGACGCGACTCTCAGGACCTGGATCTACCGCATCGTCGTCAACCAGGCGCGCAACCGGCAGCGGTCCTGGACGCGCCGGCGGCGCGACGCGCAGATTTCGCTCGAGGACTACGCTTCCGCGCACGGCGAGCCACGGGCCACGCAGCAGGTGGGAGCCGACGTGCGGATCGAGCGGCGGCAGCTCGCGGCGCGCATGCGGGCGGCCATCGGCGCGTTGCCGTTCGATCAGCGCTCGGCACTGGTGCTCCGGGAATTCCACGGCATGCGCTACCAGGAGATCGCCTTCTCGCTCGGCGTGACGGTGGGTACGGTCAAGTCTAGACTCGCGCGCGGGCGCGCCGCGCTTCGCGAATCGATGAAGGAGCTCTGGCCAAGGTGACCTGCAGATGGACCCGGCGGCGTCTGGCTGCCTATCTCGACGACGAGCTCTCCATCGGAGACCGGATTGCCGTCGACGCCCACCTCGATGAATGCGCAACCTGCATCCGGCTTGCGGACGCGGAGCGGGAGCTGAGCCGCGCGGTGCGGCTGGTGGCGGGAGATCGGCTGGACGACGATCTCGTCGAGCGTCTGCGCGTGGCCGGCGGGATGGTGCTGAGCCGCATCGCCGCCGAGCGCGAGGTCGCCCGCACGACCGGTATCCGCGGGCTGGCGGACAACCTCCACAGGGTCTGGCTGGCCGGCGCCGCCGGTGCGGTGACCGTCGTATGCGCGCTGGCCGCGGCCAGCGCCGTCAGTACCGTACAGAGCCCGGATTCACTGGCGGCGCTGATGGAGGCGCTGTCGAATCCCGGCTCGAACGAGAATCCGGTGCAGCTTCGGACCGGCATGATTGCCCCGCAGTTGAGTCCCGACGCCGTGCTGCTTACCCTGCCGGAGCCGATGCCGCTGCCCGGCCGTCCGACCGGGGTGACGTTCGCCGTCGTCGTCACGCGGGAAGGAACGGTCTCGGGAATCGAGGTGCTCGGGTCGAGTGGACCGGACCCGCTGAGTTGGCACGAGCTGGTCGACTCGGCCTATGGCGCACGGTTCCTGCCGGCCGAGTACCGCGGCGCGCCGGTAGCGGTCAACATGGTCTGGGTGGTCGAGCAGGTGACGATTCTGGCCGACGCGGCCATGTCCGACGGCCGCGGCTCCACCTTCGCGCCCACCGCGTAAGCACAGCTCGCGGCAGGCGAAGATCAGCGAACGGCGGCTGTCGCGGTGTTCTGCATGGCGTCCGTGACGCGCAGCACCAGCCGGTCGACGCTCGCCGCCGGCACGGTCAGTTCGAAGCGTTCCTCACGCTCGTCCGCGATGCCGTCCGCCGGATAGGCCGCCTGCCACCGTTCTGCATCCACCCTGTACTCCACGCGCTCGAGAGTCGATTGCGCGTCGGAGACGAGCAGGCGCACGCGCGCCTGGTTCCCGGACGGGGTCACGCTCTCGACGACGATGCGGGGCGCGGCGTTGTCGACGTCGAACGGCGCCGTGTCGCGCAGAGCCGTCAGCGCCTGACCCGGTGCGTTGGCCCCGGCGTCGGAGGCGACGACCCGCACGACGTAGGTACCGTCCGGGGTCGACGTCGTATCCCAGGTGAAGAGGCGCGTGGTCAGGTCCCGTTTCAGCACCCGCCATTCGGTGGCGGTCTCCTCGCGGTAGCGGATCTCGAACCGCAATGCGTCGTCGTTCGGATCGCGAGCCTCCCAGCCGAACGACTGCAGGCCCTTGCGATAGACTCGCCGGCCGAGGGCCGGCGTCTGCGCCGCGCCGGCCGCGGGCGGCGGCGCAGCGGGGTCACGCTCGGCGTCCAGCCCGGCGATCGGCGGATCGGTCGGAAACGCCTGGAGGCTGACCTGTCCGGGGGCATGGACCGTGATCCGCGTAACGTCGGGGGCGAGATTGCGCGGCAGGTGGGCGGCGGTGACCGAAAAGAGCGCGGGTGCGACGCCTGTGCCCCTCAGTTCCGCCTTCCATTGCAGATAGCGCGCCTTGGGGCTGTCGATGGCCGTTCCGGACGGAACGCCGTACGATGTGGACCAGGGGCTCCAGGTCTCGCTGGGAACGGCGGTGTTGCCGGAGCGCGTATGCAGGCGGACGGAGCTGCTGCCCGGCGTCTCCGCGCGCCAGCGAATCGTGCCCCACGTCGCGACCGTCCGTGCATCGTGCACCTCGGAGACGTAGGTGCCGCTGCCGGCCCGATTCGACGCGAGACGGTGGAGACTGCCCGGGTTCGCCGTCGTGAAGTAGATCTGACCGTCCGGTCCCTCGATGAAGCGCGTCACCTGACCGGCGGCGGCCCGCGTGAGGAGCACCGTCGCCCGCGGCCGACCCTCGACGCGAAAGATCTTCCCGTTCGGACCGGTGCCGACGAGGATGGCGCCGCCGTCGTCGATCACGGCGTCGTACGGGGTCTCCGCGGTCGACTGCCACACCACGTCCCAGATTCCGTCCGGTGCGATGCGGTACACGGCGCCCCCGAGCGCGGTGGAAGGCGCGGCGGCGCCGGTGCCCGGGACGGACGGGGCTGCCGCCGGCGTCGTCGGAGCGCTGGCCGTCACCGTCACCGAAACGCTGGTGGTCATCACCGGAGCGGCGGCGGAGGACGCCGCGGTCGGCTGGCCGGCCGAGACCGGCGCCGGTGCACCGCCGGCGGCCAGTGCGAAGACAGCGCCGTCGCGGGCCACGCGGATCGACGTGATCTCGTCGTGATTCGTATCGAGCAGGACGAAAGCGCGCCCGGTCGCGTCGATGCGCAGCACCCGGCCGGGCGAGCCGGTGCCGGCAATGAGGCGCCCCGCCGCGTCCACCGCGAGCGACCGGACGTGCGCGGTGCGGGTGTCGTACAGCAGCGCCGCTTCGCCGCCTGACGGGATGCGGTAGATCCGGCCGGGATTGCCCGTGCCGACATACAGCGAACCGTCGGGTCCGGTAGCCAGCGCCCAGACGTACGGCTCGTCTGCGTCGAACATCTCGCGCCGCGTGCCACGGGCGTCCAGGGCCACGACCTGCCCGCCGGGCGACGTCGCCGCGTACACGGTCGCGTCGGCGCCGGCGGCCAGCGCCTGGACGTCACCCGCGGCGCCGTCCATGACTGTGGTCGCTGTCCCGTTGGGAGACACGCGGTAGACCGCGCCGGGAGGACCGCCGCCGACCCACAGCGCCTCACCCGCACGCACCAGCGACCAGAGAAACGGGAGGCCCGTCGCATGCACCCGCTCGGCGTTCGGCCCCAGCAGCAGGCGCCCGCCAGCGTCGATGGAGACGTTGTCCGCCGTGCCGCGCAGGAACTCCGCCTGCGTGGAGACGCGCCAGAAGACCGGGGAAGCCGCAGACACGCCGACCACTATTGCCGCCGCGAGCACGACCACGGCGCATGCGCTGCGACGGCGTGCGCGAGACGTCATCCGGCCTCGACCATGAGGGACAGTTGGCGGGAACCGGAGGTGACGTAGCCGATCGGCACCTCCCATTCGCCGAACGCCGCTTCGCGCAGACGGGTCACGTCGCCGCCGGCGCGGTCGCCGTCGAGCACCGCGAGCACGGACGGCGGCAACGCGGCCCGCGGCTGTCCGCGGACCACGGCACCCGGCCGTGACGCCAGCAACTGCACGTACAGACGGTCGTGCTGCCGTCCCGTGCTCAGGGCTCGGATCAACTGCGGCAGCGAGCGGGCCTGCTGCGGCTGCCGCCCGGCCTGCATCTCGCGTCGGTCGAGCGTCGCGGCGTCGGCCACCAGGAGCTGTACCGAGCCGGTCACGTCGGGAGGCAGAGTGACGCGGACCGTGTTCGCTATCGCGTCACCTTCGAGCGTGCGCACGATCACCCTGACCGGAACGGTATCACCCGGCCGGATACGATCCGCATCGATCCGGACGTGCTCCAGCGTAGCCGTGCGGGGGCGCTCGTAGGTATTGATTGCAATGTCGATGCGTTCCACCTCGACCGGTCCGAAACGGTTGCCGAGAAGGGACATCAACGGGGTCGTCGCCGACAGCGCAGCGCTGAAGGCGGCCGATTGCCCCGTGAAGACGTTGCCGAACGCGACGTCGTCGTGCCCGCCGCCGAGGGTGGCGGTTCCCGCCACCTCGTAGGTGCTGCTCGGGGCGACATCGCGGGTCCAGGAGATGAACGTGTTGAGCACGCCGGTCAGGGTCAGGATGGGCGTGAACAACGGATCGTCGATGATCTCGAACGCGAAGCGTTCGCGGAGGCGGCGGTCGGCGGCCGCGACCGACAGCGTGACCGGGATCATTTCCGGGCCGCTGCCGAGGCTGCCGTAGATGCCGGTGGAGCGATCCTGATCGATGGTTCCGAGCACGGGGCCGATGGTGGCGAGTCGCGACGAAATGGCCAGGCTCGGCAGCAGGGTGGTGACGTGGGCCCGCGTCATCGGCAACTGGGCCCGGCCGAGGTTGTAGAACGGGTGCCCGAAAGCAAAGACCCGCCCGTCCTCCACCAGGGTGACCGTTCCGGTGCCCGCCATTGCGAGATCGCCCTGGATCAGGCTCGCCCCGATCGGGTCCCCCGCCTCCAGCGGCGGCCCGTCGTCCGCGCCGGAGGACGAGCCGGTGCTCTGGCCTCCGACGGTGGGAACGAGTCCGGCCGTGTCGAAAGCCGCGCTCCAGAGGTCGTGGATCTCGGGCGTGAACCCGCTGAGGACCAGCGGTGTCGCAATCGGCCGCAGCAGCGCACCGAGCCGCCCCCCGGCAATCGGCGGCAGCCCGGCGGTCCGGACGTCGTCCGGTCGCCGCGCGAACGGCTCGGCGGGGGGCAACGCTCGCGCGACCACGTCTGCCAGGGTGTCGCGCGTGACCTCGTGCGCCGGCGGGGGAGCCGTGGACCACCGCTGCGCTGAAAGCAACGGCGTCGCGTCCGTTGCGGCCATCTCCTCGATCGGCGTGATGCCCGCGATCGCCTCGCGCGAGAACGAGCCGAGCGCGTAGGAGACCGCGCCCACCAGCCTGTCGTCGATGTAGACCGGGCTGCCGCTCATGCCCTGGATGACCCCGGTCCGGGCAAGCGGCCCGCCTTCGAGCCTGGCGACGATGAGCGAACGCCGAGGCCCCAGCACGTTGGTGAGCACACCGAGCACGTGAACGTCGAACCGCTCGCGCGTCGCCCCGTCGAACACCGTGACGCCGACGCCCTGCATCCCGGCCTCGATCTCGTCGACCGGCATCCGCGGCGTGACGGCCGGCAACGGAACCAGCGTCAGGGTCACGATCGCGATGCTCACGGCGAGCGGCGGCAAGCGGCTTGGTGTCATTGTCATGGCGACCGGGCTTCGTCCAGCCCCGAACCATCATACCGTCAAGCGGTTACCGACAACCGGGAAAGTCCTTTCCAATCCAGAAATGAGCCTGAAGCGGGGCACGTGAGCCGAGCCTGTCAGGCGACCGAACCGACGGATCGAAACAGGTCCTAGCGCTGCCCGTGCCCCGGATGTCCGGGGCTGGACTGTAGTGAGCAGGAGGTCATCCGAACTCGTCCCGCAGTTCGAAGGCGAAGGCCATGGCAACCAGTTGAGTGTAGCCGTGCCACATCAACTGTGCGCCGGGCGGGTCGCGTTGGCGTCCGAGCCACCCGCCGAGGCGCCCGACCAGACCGACAGCGTCGCCGAGGCGCGCCGGCGGCGGCAGCTTGCGTGAGCGGGCGAAGGTGGCGAGCACGCGCAACTCGCCATCGGAGAACAGCAGGTCGCCCGGCAGGTCGGGCACTTCGCGCCCGAGTTGGACCATCAACTGGATGCGCCACCCGATGACCATCTTGATGGCCATGGCGCGTTCGAGCCGCTCGGCCGTGTGGTGCTGCAACTCCTCGACCTTGCAGCCGGACTTGAGCACGCGGAAGTATTCTTCGATGCGCCAGCGCCGGACGTACCATTGCAGGATGCGCGTGGCGTCGTCGGCGCTGCTCACACGCAAAGTGGTCAGCAGGAACCACTCCAGCGGCTCGGCCGCGGGCGGCGGTTGTTCCTCGCGCACGTGGACGACCCACAGTGCGACCGGCTCGTCGCCGGGGCAGGGCAGCGGCCTGTTTGCTGGCCTTCACGCGCGCGCTCAGCCGCTGCACCTCGACCTTGGCGGCGCCTCGGGCCGGCGCGTTGCGCACCGTATCGAACAGACGGCGTGAGACCGTCTGCCCGGCGGGCGTCTTTTCCCTGCCGAGGACGCGGTCGGCCTTGGCGCGGACCAGCAGGTCGACCTGCGGGGCAGCCGCGCGGTGTTCGACGAACAGGTCGAGGAAATCGGCCTCGCGGTCCATCACGCACACCACGCGGGTCTGGGACAATTGCTCGGCTGCCTGCGCGCAGTCGCGCAGCCCCTCGATCCAACGGAACGCCTTGCGCTTCTCGCGCGGCTTTGGGGTCGGCTCGCCTTCCGCCTCGGAGTTGGGGGACGCGGGCGCGTCGAAGGCGGCCCGCAGCACACCCAACGCCACCCCGTCGGGATTGACGGCCAAGGTCGTGTGCAACTCCAGGCCGCGCGCCACCGCCCCGGTCTGGTTCGAGCCGATGGCCCCCAGCCCTTGCGTCTGCCCGCGCCGGGTGAAGTTCAACCGGGTGCCGTCCTGGATGCACAGCACCGTGTCGTGCGCCTGCATCCGGCGCAGCGTCTGCTCGCGATGCGGCGCGAGGATGTTGTCGACCGTCACCGCACTGTCGGCGGGCTGGTCGATCAGCCGGTAATGGCCCTTGACCATCGCGCGGGCGCCGTGGGCGGCGCCGGTGATGGCGCGCATCGGAGACTCTGCCATTTGCTGCGCGCTCTGTACCAGCCGCGCGCTCAGACGCGCGTCGCCCAAACGCGCCCCGCCGAACTCGTGGTCCGCCCAGACCGCGGCGTCGAGACCGTCGCCAACCGCCAGCGGCGCCACGACCGGTGCAGGCACCGCGAGGCGGGTGCGCCACGCCGGCTCCAAGGCATACATATACACCGCCTTGCGCGTTTCCGGCGCCGCGTGCCGGCGGTCCTGGCGACCGCGACCGCAGGTCTCACCCACCCGAACCCAGTTGGCCGCGCGCACGCTCGCCCCCGTCTGTTCGGTCTCGTCGACGAACGTCTCCAGCAGCCAGGGGCGATAGCCATACAGACCCTCGCAGTCGTCGCCGACTGCCCGGACGACCCGGCCCAGCACGTGCGAGGCCAGGTTGCGACACACAATGCCGGGGCGCACCAGCAGCCGGCACAGTCCCAACACCCGGTGCAGGTGCGCGCGCCGGCCCGTGTCGTCCCACCCGACCCAGGCGTCGCGGGACCGCAGCCGCCGCGCACTCGCCGCGAACCCGACGCCGCCCAGCCAACCATGCGCCGAACCCACCAGATACCGCAGTTGCGGGCCGACGAACGGACCGGCGCCGCGCGGGTGCTCGTACGCCATCAGCGTGTTCCAGACTTGGCGCTGCGCGTCGGTCTCAACCAGCGCCAGGGTCAGACCCACAACCTTGCCGACCGTGCCCGGCACGTCCACCGCCGGCGCCATCGGGTGCGGAAGCACCCGCGCCCGGCCCCCAACGCCGCGAGCCGCCTGACTCGCAGGCAGCGAGACGTGGCCGGCCGCCTGCAGGTCGGACAACGCCCGGCAACAGCTCGCGCGCTGCCACCGGCCCCGCCCGTCGCGGAAATCGAACGCTTCACAGACGCGATCGGCGACCTGACCGAGGCTGCCGACACCCTGCGAAACCGCCTCGTCCAGCACGTCACGCAGGCGGGCGAGGTTGTCCCGTAGAATACGTGAGACCTGATTCTGAATCTCCATGCCGGCCACCGTAGCGAAGTGGCTGCATGAAGTCCAGCGAAAAATTATGGGGCACGGGCAGTCCTAGCGCGGGCCGCGTTGAGGGCGCGCGTGACCGCAGCATTATCGCTCATGGCGGCGGAACCGTCACGATGTACGACGCGGCGCTGGGCGCGTCCTGGTTCAGGGCGAAGGTGCTGTAGCCGCTGCCGTAGCAACCGAACGGTGAGGGTCTGGTTTGCCGGGTTCTGAACAGCAGGAGACCAAGCGGAGCGAACGTCCGTCTGTGGACGTTTGCGGAGTGCGGTAGCCGAGCGCGGAACCGGCAGCAGAGGGGCTGGACGTGACTACGCGAGGGGCTGTGAAACGGCCGGCAACGGCTGGATGGATCGTCGTCGGCGCTCGTGCCTGATGGCGTCGCGCTTCCGCCTTTCGGTGGTGCTGAAGCCGGTGACGACGCAAGTCGGCGCCGGCGATCCGGGCTCGACGACAGCGCTGTCCGTCCGTATTCGACCGCAGCCGGTGACGACGCGCGTCGGCGCCGGCGATCCGGGCTCGGCAGCGCCCGCGCGAGTTGGCACGTCCGGTGTTCGAGCTTCCTCGCGCCTGCTCGTCAACAGCACGACGCCGACCGACAGGCGGCGGTAGCGGGCCGGAGCAAACCTTCAGGCCGCTGGGTGGATGGACCGGAACAACCGCGTGCGGGCCTCGTCGAGCGCCTGCGCGGCTTCGTTGTCGCTCATCGCGACCGCGACCGCGTCGAGCTTTGCGAAGGTGGTTCCGGGCTTCAGGCAGGCGGCGGCGTCGGGCAACGACTTGAGCTTCTCGTAGGGGGTCATGATGTCGGCGTCGCGGTAGCGCTTGCGCACGCGGCCCTTGCGGTTGACTTCTTCGGTGGGGAAGAAGCAGGGGCGGTGGAAGTTGAGATAGGGCGAGAGGACCTGCTGGGTGAAGGCGTTGACCTGCGCGGCACAGCGGCTGGGGATGTGGCCGTGACCGAGCTGCTTGCGGATGACCGAGCCGTTCTTGCTCTCGACCAGGGCGTTGTCGGTGCTGCGACGGGCGCGGGACTTGGTGAATGCGTCGATGTGCAGCCCCTGGAGCAGCGCCGCGACCTCGCGGTTGATGAACTCCGAGCCGTTGTCGGCGTGGAAGCCGTGGAGCGTGAAGGGGAACGCCCGCAGCAGAGCGTCGAGGACCGGGGCCAGGCAGGCGGCGTGGATATGCTCGACCGAGCCGATGCACTGGAACTGGGTGACCTCATCCACCAGGTTCACGTGGTAGAGGCCCTTGATGCCGTCCAGGTCGCCTTGATGGACGGTATCGACCCGCACCCAGCCAGGTTGTCCGAACGGCTGCGGGCGGCGGCGTTCCCCGATCGCGACCTGCACCGGGCGCGTCGGCAGCGGCGGCGTTCCGCGGCGCCGTTGATAGCTTGTCGTGTGCCGCAGGTTGTACAGATGGCCGTTGGAGATGCCGGCCAGGCGTTCGAAGCGGCGGTCGCCGAACAGATGGAAAGCGCGGGCGCAGAGCTTGCGCGTGGCCGGACCGGACAGCGTGCCGTGGAGCACGTCGAGCTCGGCCAGCAGCCCGATGTCGGCGTTGGAGTAGCGGCGCGGGAACGGTCGGCGCGGGGTGTCGCGGCGGTCGGCGATCTCTCCCGTGGTCCGGTGTTGCTGCAACAGGCGTGTGATTTGGGCCCGTGACAAGCCGGCCACCTTGGCCAGGAAGCGGCGCAGCAGGCCCTTGTCGGCCTTCCCCCGCAGGGCGTAGTCGAACCGTCGCACGGTTTTCGCCACGAACGCGTAGGAGTCGGCGCGGGTTTGTGGTTGCAGGTCGACCTGCTCGCTTCCGGCGAGGAATTCCCGAACCTGATCCAGGGTCTGCAGACGGTGCGTGTCGAGTCTCACGATCATCCTCCGATGATCCTCGACCCGGCCCCCGTTCAGGCTTGTCTGTTAGTTTTGCCGCCGTGGACTTCGGGAGAGGTTCACCCCCTGGCATCCGGTTGGGACGCCAAGGGGTGACGGTGGTCGGACCGCGTCAGGCCAGGCCAATCAGGGCCGTACATGAGTTTGGTCGCCACCGTCTTTTCCTACGTCCTGAATGGATACATGAGCGTGAAGGCTCGCAAGACAAGCACAGGAGAAGGAAAAGATGCCCGATTGTACCGTAGGTGTTGACATTTCGAAGACGCATCTCGATGCCTGCATGGCTCCTGCCGGCAAGGCCGCGCGATTCACCAATGACTCGGCGGGATTCAACGCGCTGATCGCGTGGATCGACCAGCCGGTCCGCTCGGTCGTGTACGAGCCCACCGGACCTTGGCACCGCGCCTTCGAGGAGGCGCTCCTGCAGGCGGGCCTGCCGCTGGCGCGAGCCAATCCGTTGCAGGCGCGGCGTTTTGCGCAGGCGATGGGACAGCGCGCCAAGACCGACGCCGTAGACGCGCGGGTGCTGGCGCAAATGGGGACAGCGTTGCCTCTGCGGCCGACCGCGGCGTCGCCGCCGGCGCGGCGCGCCCTCGAGGAACTGCAAGTGGCGCGCGACGCGCTGGTCACGGACCGCACCGCCGCACGGAACCGCCAGAAGCACCTTCGACATCCGCTGCTGAAGCAGCAGAGCAAGACGCGGCTGTCCCAGATTGACCGGCATCTGGCCGCCGTCGATGCCGCAATCGGCAAGGGGTTGGCCGAAGATGTGGTATTGGCCCGCCGGACCGAGATCCTGACCTCGATCCCGGGCGTGTCGAGCATCACCGCGGCGGGCCTGCTCACCCGGATGCCCGAACTCGGCCGCCTCGACGCCAAGGCGGTCGCCAGCCTGGCGGGTCTCGCGCCGGTCACGCGCCAGTCCGGCGCCTGGCAGGGCCGCAGCTTCATCCAGGGCGGCCGGCCGCGGGTGCGGCGGCTTCTCTACATGCCGGCCCTGGCGGCGATCCGTTGCAACCCTGGCCTGCGTGCGAAGTACCGCCAGCTCCGCGGCCTGGGGAAGCCGCCGAAGGTCGCTCTGACCGCCGTCATGCGCAAGCTCCTCCTGCTGGCCAACGCCCTGCTCGAACAGAACCGCTCCTGGTTGCCCGACCGGCCCGGGCGCGGCAGCGCGGCGGCGCCGGCGGGAAGCGCGCCGTTCGTCGCCGCATGACCAGTCCGTGGGCTCCACGCCTCGCGGGTCGGATTCGAGCAGCAGAAGACCAAGTGAAGTGCACGTCCGTCTGCGGGCGTGCGCGTAGCGCGGTAGCCGAGCGCACGACCACGGCGGGGATTTGGCCGAGCGTTACTACGCGAGGAGCTGTGAGAGGGTCGACGGCGGCTGGACGGAATCGTCGTCGGCGCCCGTGCCTGCAACGCTTGCAGTGGAACGCCGCGCTGTGCCGTCGTCACGTCGGCAGCGTTCGCATGCTGGCTCACGACCTCGATGTCGATGACTGTCCGGATTTTCGGAGTCCGCCACAGAGGATGCGCGTCATGGAGCGCGCTCGGCAAGTGCAAGGATTGGCGGGACGCCGGGTTCGCCGTGCGCGGCCATCGGAGCCCCGCGCAGGGACGGTCACTCCCCTGTCGGTACGTACGCTCACCGGAGGTGACGTCGGGATTGGCCGCGACGTTCGACCATCGTACGTACAGGTCGGCGCCGGTGCCCGAATGTACGGATTCACCCCCCGCGGCGGACGAGCTCTTCCCTCGATCCGGACCCTTGACAACATGGATACTCATGTGTCGTTGGAAACAACTCCTCGTTCAGGCTCATGTGTCATTGGAAGAGACTCCCGGGGAACGGTCGATCCGCCTCTGGATTATCATGGCGGGATCGCACATGGAAGTCATTCACTATCCTGACGACCCGCGGCCCGCTCGCTGGCAGCAGACGGTGCTCGCGCTCGGCAACTTCGACGGCCTGCACCGCGGCCACGCCCGGATCATCGAGCAGGTGCGGCACCGCGCGGACGAGCGGCATGCGACCGCCGCTGCCCTGACCTTCGATCCGCATCCGCCGCGCGTCGTACGGCCCGACAAGGCCCCTCCGCTGCTGATGACCCAGGCCCAGAAGCTGGAGGCCTTTGCCGCGGCCGGCATGGACGCCGCCGCAATCGTACGCTTCACGCCGGAACTCTCGCAATGGGACCCGGATCGATTCGTCCGGACGGTGCTCGTCGAATGGCTGCAGGTGGCGGAGGTCTGCGTCGGCGCGAACTTCCTCTTCGGCCGGCACCGCAGCGGCAACTTCTCGCTGCTGCGGTCCCTGGGCGCCCGTTACGGGTTCGAGGCCGAGAAGATCGACCCGGTGCGGTACAAGGAGTTCGTGGTCAGCAGCACCCGGCTGCGGCGCCTGGTCGCCGACGGGCGCGTGGACGAGGCGGGCGCGCTGCTCGGTCACCACTACATGATCGACGGGACGGTGGAGCGGGGAGAGGGGCGCGGCCGGAACCACGGCGTGCCCACCGCGAACCTGCGGACGGACAACGAGTTGCTGCCGCCGGACGGCGTCTACGCGACGACCGCCACGGTGGACGGCGTACTGCATGCGTCGGTGACCAACATCGGGGTGCGGCCGACGTTCGGGCCGGACGGTCCGCGGACCATCGAGACGCACCTGTTCGACGCGGACCTCGATCTCTACGGCCGGTCGCTGCGGCTCGCCTTCATTCAGCGGCTGCGCGGCGAGCAGGCGTTCGAGGACGTGGCGGCCCTGCGGCGGCAGATCGAGGAGGACGGCGAACGGGCACGCGCGTTGTTTCGTCAGATTTCCCTGTAGTGTTATGGCAGTGTCCGAGGACGCGGCGGCAGACCCCGGGGCTGTGCAATTCGAGGTGACGCTGCCGTGCGACGCGCGATTTCGGGCGATGCGCGACTGCGTCGTGGCGCGCCTGACCGCCGCCGTGGGATACGACGAGGCCGACGCGGTGACGCGGGCGATCACGCTGACCACGAGCGGGGTGCTCGACCACGCGGAAGGCGCCGCCTATTCGAGCCTGATGATAACCTTCACCATCGGCGCCGGGATGCTGACGATCCGCGTGCGGTACCTGGTCGATCCGGATGCGCCGGGGTCGCCGCGCGGACCGGCCATCGAGCGGATCCTGAGCGATGGGGGCCGTGATGCGCCCATCGCGGTCCTGCGGCGCTTCGCCGGCCGGGTCGAGTTCGGCCGGGTGGAGGGCGCCGAGTGCTGCACGCTGGTTACGCCGCTGCCCGCCACGACCTGACCGGCATCGATTTTCCAACCGTCGATTTGCGCGCCATCCCATGCGTCTCTACAACACCCTGACCCGCCGGATCGAAGACTTCGCCCCGCTCCGCGACGACACGGTGCGGATGTACGCCTGCGGGCTGACCGTCTACGCGCGCGGACACATCGGCAACTTCCGCACCTTCGTCTGTCTCGACGTGCTGCGCCGCGCGCTGCGGCACGTCGGCGGCCACCGCATGCGCCAGATCGTCAACTTCACGGATGTGGACGACAAGACGATCGCCGGCGCGCGCAAGGCCGGCGTCTCGCTGCGCGAGTACACCGACCGCTTCATCGGGGCGTTTCGCGAGGACGCCGAGGCACTGGGCATCGAGCCGGCGGAGGAGTCGCCGCGCGCGACCGACGAGGCGAACCTGCGGGCGATGGTCGAGACCATCCAGGCGCTCGAAGCCCGCGGCCACGCCTACCGCAGCGACGGGTCCGTCTACTTCCGGATCTCCAGCCTGCCCGACTACGGCAAGCTGGCGCGGCTCGATCAGGCCGGCATGCAGGACGGCGCCCGGATCGACAGCGACGAGTACGCCAAGGACGCGGCGCGCGACTTCGTCCTGTGGAAGGCGACCGGGCCGGACGAGCCGACCTGGGACTACGGTGTCGGTCCCGGCCGTCCCGGCTGGCACATCGAATGCTCCGCGATGGCGCTGCGGCTGCTCGACGGATCGCCCATCGACATCCACGCGGGGGGCGTCGATCTGATCTTTCCCCACCACGAGAACGAGATCGCCCAGTCCGAGGGCTCGACGGGGGAGCGGTTCGCGCGCTTCTGGGTGCACGTCGAGCACCTGCTGCTCGGCAGCGACGTGAAGATGTCGAAGTCGCTCGGCAACGTCCTCAACGTGCGCGACGTGCTCGACCGCGGCTACCGGGCTTCCACGCTGCGCTATGTGCTGCTGTCGACCCACTACCGCAAGCAGCTCCGCTTCGGTTGGGACAGCCTGGCGCAGGCCGAAGAGGCGTTGCGGCGGCTGATGGACTGTCTGGGGCGTCTGGACGGCGTGACCGCGACGGGTGCTCACGAGGCGGTGGCCGAGAGGGTACAGGCGGCGGGCGAAGCGTTCCGGGCGCGGATTGCCGACGACCTGAACACGCCGGGCGCCATCGGGGCGATGTTCGAGCTGGTGCGCGACGTCAACACCGCCATCGACGCCGGCGAGCTGGGGGCGGAAGACGCACCGGTCGTGCTGGAGGCTTTCGACCGCTTCGACGACGTGCTGGGGGTCATCGCGCTCCGGCGCCGCGAGGAGGCCGCCCCGCCGGTCGATCCGGCGGAGATCGAGCGGCTGATGGACGAGCGGCGCATGGCGCGCCGGCAGCGGGATTTCGCCGCCGCGGATCGCATTCGCGACGAGCTCGACGCGCGCGGCATCGTCCTCGAGGACACCCCGGCCGGCACGCGCTGGAAGCGGAAATAGACCCCGGCCGCGTCGGTGCGGTGCGGCCCGTTTCCTGTCCGGCCGGTTGTTGGTTGGGCGCCTCCGGGATCGGGAGCGCAGGTGGCCAGCGTCTTGCATCATTTCCGGCCATCATGCCGACTCCGCATCAGGAAAGTCTTGGAAGACGGGGGGAAGATATCGCCTGTCGCGAGCTCCGCCGCCGCGGGTACGCCATTCTTGCGCGCCGGTTCCGGACCCGCCATGGAGAAATCGACATCGTCGCCCGGGACGGCGACGTGCTCGTGTTCGTCGAGGTCAAGGCGCGCACCTCCCGCGGCTTCGGCGGAGCGCTCGCCGCGGTGACCCCGCGCAAGCAACGGCAGGTCATCGCCATGGCGCAACGCTACATGGCGCGGGTCCGGTGGGCCTCACGGCCGTGCCGCTTCGACGTCGTGGCCGTTCAGGGAGGCGCCGGGGAGTCGCCGGACATCACGCTGGTGCGCAACGCGTTCGGCGCAGGCTGGCCCGGTCGTTGAAACACGGGGTGCACGACAGGAAAGTGAGGATTTGCCGTCGGGGGTATTGAGCGAGAGCTGATCGGCCGATTGATCGGGTAGGAGGACTCCGACCATGCCCGAGTCGCAGTTGACTGAACCGCTCGATCACGCGGCCGAAAAAAGGGGCTTCAAGGAGGAGATGTTCGTAGCGTTGGAGGCGGCGGTCGAGGCCGACGTCGACGCGTTCCTGCGACGAGGACGCGTGAATGCGCAGGACTTCGAAACCCTCTTGCAGACCGTTCACCGTCGAGCACTCGCCACCGCGAGCAAGGTCGCCAAGGTGGTTTGGGCCCAGCGTTCGTAGCCGCGATCACGGCCGAACTCGATGCGCTCATCGGGCCGGGGAGGGTCGACGAGCAGGACTTCGAGGCTCTTGAGCAGGCACTGCGTCACCAAGTCCTCGAAATCACCGCGCAGGTGATGGCGCAGCGCTTCAACGCGGACGATTCCGACCATTCGGGTTCGACGACAGCGTGCGCCTGCGGACAGACGGCGCGCTACGCCGGACGGCGCCCCAAGACGTTCACCTCGGTGCTGGGGCCGCTGACACTGGAACGCGCCTACTACCACTGCGACACCTGTCGCGCGGGCGTTTGTCCGCGCGACCGGGCGTTGGGCCTGCACGCCACGTCGCTGTCGCCCGGCGTGCTGCGGATGGTGGGGCTGGCGGCGTCCGACTTCAGCTTCGCCGCGGCCAGCGACCTGTTGTGGGGACTGGCCGCGGTGCGCGTCGAGACCAAGCAGGTCGAGCGCGCCGCCGAAGCTCTGGGACGTGAGGTCGCCGCCGACGAACGCGATGTGGCCGAAACCGTCCCCAGCCCCGCGCCGACCATGTACCTGGGGCTGGACGGCACCGGTGTGCCGGTGCGCCCCGCCGAGGTCGAAGGCCGCCGCGGCAAGCAGCCCGACGGTTCGGCCAAGACCCGCGAGGTCAAGTTGGCCACCCTGTGGACGGCCGAAGGGCGCGACAAGGCGGGCCGGCCCGTGCGCGACCGCGGGTCGGTCAGCTACAACACCGCGGTCGAGAGCGCGGCCAGCCGCGACACCGACCCGTTGCCGTCCGCCTTCGCCCAACGTGCCTATCGCGAGGCGCAACGGCGCGGCTTCGACACCGCGGCCCGCCGGGTCGTCATCGGCGACGGCGCCCCCTGGATCTGGCGCGTCGCCGACGAGCAGTTTCCCGGCGCCATCGAAATCGTCGACATCTACCACGCCAAGCAGCATCTGTGCGACGTGGCCAAGGCCATCTACGGCGCCGGCACAGACTTGGCCGACCAGTGGGGCAAGGACCGGCGTGCCGAGTTGGATGCCGGCCGGCTCCGCGCCGTCGTCGCCGCGCTGCGCACCCAGACCGAGACCACACCCGAGGCGAAAAAGTGCATTCACTATGTGTTCGGGAACCGACACCGCATGCGCTATCCGCAGTTCCGCGCCAAGGGCCTGTGCATCTCTTCGGGCGTCGTCGAGGCCGGCTGCAAGCAGATCGGCGCACGGTTCAAGCGCGCCGGCATGCGCTGGACCGTCGCCGGCGCCAACGCCATCATCGCCCTGCGCTGCTGCATCCTCAGCGGCCGCTTCGAGGACTTCTGGGAGCGACGAGCCACACACGCCGCCTGAGGGGCGTCTCACAATGATGTCGTACACCCTGAAACACGCGATGCCTTGAAGACGGGTGGCAGCCTGTGGTAGCTTTTAGATCGCGTTCGGGGCCGAGCGGGAGTAACTCAGTGGTAGAGTGCGACCTTGCCATGGTCGAAGTCGCGGGTTCGAATCCCGTTTCCCGCTCCATCTTCTGTCTTCCCGATTCACCCGTACTGCCGTCCTGACGGCGCCGTCGCCAAGTGGTAAGGCAGAGGTCTGCAAAACCTCCATCCCCGGTTCAAATCCGGGCGGCGCCTCCAGCTTTTCCGTCCGCTGCGTCAATGACAACCGGCGTTGCCTGCCGAGCGGGAGGCGGTTCGGGTCCGTGCCTGTCGGGCCGTCCCGCGGGCCGTCCCGCGCGACCATGGGTTTCGGCTCGGCTCTTGCATTCCTTGTCCGCGAGGGTCTGGACACGTAGCCCCCGTGCCCGGATCCGGAACCCCGGATCCGGAAAGTAGAGGGATATGGAAACGCGAGGTAGTGCAACGGTTCTTTTCATGTTGGTGCTGATCGTCCTCCTCCTGTCCGGCGTCGGTTACATCGGCGGGGCCGCGCAGGAAACTGCGGCGTCCACGGCGCCGTGACGGCTGCCGGCGCCCTTCACGGACGATGCGATCGAGGTCGCAAGGCGTTTCGCGCAGCCGTCGAACCACCTGCGGCTCGCCGTCCTCGAGGAAGAGCTGCGACGGCGCCGGTTGCCCTACGCGCTACAGTCGTTCGTCGGCGCGGGCGCGGACGACGCCCGGTCGAACGGTCACAACGTGGTGGTCAGCCTCGGCGCCGGCCCGCCGCGGGTCATCGTGGGTGGCCACTTCGACGCCGACCGATTGGACGACGGCACGCTCAGCCAGGGTCTGGTCGACAACGCGGCAGGCGTGCTCGTGCTCCTGCGCGTGGCCGAGACCCTCCGGGAAGCGGCGTTGGAGGGAACGGTGCATGTCGTCTTCTTCGACATGGAGGAGCTCGGGCTGCTCGGATCGCGCGCGTACGTGCAGTCGCTCGATCCGGCGCCCGGCACCGTCATGGTCAACGTGGACATCGTGGCCTACGGGGACACGCTGCTGTACGGGCCCGGCGATCTCTCCCCCGAGCACCCCCTGGGGCCCACGTGCACCGTGTCTGCGCCCGCCACGCCGTTGCGTGCGTGGGCACGCCTCGCATGCCGCCGAGCGACGATCTCAGCTTCCAGCGGGCCGGTATCCCCGCCGTCTCGCTCGCCATGCTGCCCAGCGAGGAGGCCCATCGCGCCTGGCTGTTCCTCAACGGCGACCTGCCCGACACGTTGCGCGGCGCGCTCACGCCGCCCATCCTGAGAACGATTCACACTCGACGCGACACCGCGGACAAGCTCGAGCCGCAGGCTCTGACCCGGGCCGCCCGCATCGTGACCGAACTGGCGCTCAGTCTGGACGCGGCCGTGCAGTAGCGACTTCGGCACGGGCTCATGGCGCCGGTCAGGGCAGCAGCCACGGGCCGATGACGCCGGCGTACAGGTACAGGCTGACCGCCATGCCTCCGGTCATCGACGCGACCGCCACCATGCGCCGCCCGCGCGGAAGGAACCGTACCAGCCAGATTCCGGAGACAAGCAGCGTCAGCAGGGCGAACGCCACCAGCACCTCTACCGGGATGCCGGTCAGTATCGCGACCCGCAGCTCGTCATAGTTGGCCGGTCTGTCGATGCCGAGCGCTTCGCGCACCACGTGACCGGCGCCGGCCCTGATGCGCAGTTGCGCGAGCAGGGCCACGGCGACGAGCGCCGGGTGTGGGCGCCATCTTGCGCAGCCGTAGCAACACCCGGCCACGACACCGTACGTGACCAGCGGTCCCATGGCATCGGACAGGGCAACGGCCCAGATTGGGACGACAGTGGTGGCGCCGTCGAAGTCCGCGCGTTGTATCGCTTCCCAGAACTCTCGCAGATCCCACGTGACGGCCACGTAGTGCAGCACGAGGTCGGGGACACCGAACGCGAGAAGCACCACGTAGTGGCCGACCTCGTGCGGAAGGATGGCGAAAGGGGCGGCGACCAGACCACCCAGGCCCCACTGGAAAGCCACCGCCCGGCACGAGACCGGCCGGTCGGCCGCGGGCCGGCGACCGGCCTCTCCGACGGACTCGCTCGCGCTAGGCGTCGGCGTTGTCGTCATGTCCGGCATCCGATCTGCCGCTGATTCGATGGTCTTCGTATCCGCTCGGTTGCAGCGGTCGCGTCAGGCCGCCGGTGACCGCTTCGAGATCCTCGTCGGGGACTTGTCCATCGGCCGCGGGCCGGCCGTCCGGGTTCGCGAGGTCTTCCGTCTGCGTCATGATGTTCCTCCTTTGTCATGTCCGATGGTCGAGATGCGCGACCGCGGAAGGCCGCGCGACAGCAGTCCGTCCAGGGCGCGCTCGAACCAGGCCGTGAACGCATCCGGATGTTGCGAGAGCCGAGACCGGATTGCGGGCACGCGCTCCCATTTCCAGTCGTCGACCTCCCGGGCATCGGGTGCGGGAGTGCCCTGGAAACGTCCGGCGATCACATGGTCGTATTCGTGCTCCACCAGTCCGCCGTCCAGCGTCGCCCGATAGACGAAGCCGAACAGGGGTTCGAGAGGGCAGTCGAAGCCCATTTCTTCCTGCAGTCGCCGATGGGCGGCGTCCAGAAGAGGTTGTCCGGCCCGCGGGTGGCTGCAGCACGTATTGGACCAGAGACCACCCGAGTGGTACTTGCCGCGCGCCCGCCGCTGCAGCAGCAGGCGGTCGGCCTCGTCGAAGACGAAGATGGAGAACGCTCGGTGCAGGATTCCGTGCCGGTGCGCGGTCATCTTCTCCACGCGGCCCGTCTGGCGGTCGTGGGCGTCGACGGCGATCAGCATCGTGTCGGGTTCGACGGTTGCTTCCGGCATGTCTATCCTGGATCCTGCGGTTGGCGCTGCCTGCGATACGGGCGGTGTTTCGCAAAGAGATAGCCCTTCGTCTCGATCCCGGAGCCTGGTTCGTAGACGAACTTGACGTGGTTGATCCGCCGTTCGACCACGCTCCACCAGACCTCGTGCGGCATCATCGCAACCGAGCGTCCGGGCCACTTCACGAGAGCGTCGCGCTTGTCTGGCGCGCAGAGGCCGCGCGCGGTCAGGGTGTCGAGGAGATACTGCTCTCCGGCGCCGGTTCGGCCGGTGAGTTGACAGGTCTGGGCGAACTGCCGCTCCATCCCGACGCGGGGGACAAAGCCGCGCCGTTCGTCGATGTCGAGGTGCAGCATCGAAACATACAGCGGTCCCCCGGGGCCGTCGGGTAGCGACGCCATGCGGGTGATGTCGGCAACGTCTCTGCCGCCGACCCCCGCCGTGGCAGCAAGAAAGTGCGCGGCGCCCGCCACCGGCAGCTTTGTGATGCAGACGCGAACGGTCGGCTTCTTCCGGCCGAGCATGAGACCCACGTGCGGGACGCGGGTCTCCAGCGGAAGTCGAGCGAAGCAGGCCGAGAGACACTCCTGGACCGTGTCTGGCGTCTGACGTCCGGTCAGTGTCTCGAGCGCCTCCAGCGCTGTACGGCAGAGCGTCGCGGCGGAGTGGGCCATCCTGCGCGGACTGCGCAGACCAAAGAACACACCCGGCCCGGATTGGGTCGCTTCGTGGCGGGACTGACCCTGCTCGACGTCGTATTCGAGCCAGATGTGATCGATCGATCACGTTGCGCAGCGGAGAAGTCGGCGCCGTCCACCGGCGGCAGAATGCGGGAAGCTGGAGCCGCGCCGGCTGTTCATGCGGGGACCCGGGCGCCCCACTTCCACCTGCGGCGGCCAGGAACTCGCCGCCATCCGCGTGCACGACGATGACCAGGTCCACCCGAGGCGAACCGTTCCGCAGTCGGCATTCGAAATGGATTCCGTTCGTGACCTCGGCATCGAGGTGAGCGACAGACGCCCGCGCGCGCTCGAAGGCGTCGGCGGAAACCAGTGCGACCGGCAGGTGCGGGCGCATTGTGTCGAGCGTGCCGGCGAGAGACAGCATGCGTCCTATTCCCACGAGAGGACGGATCGCACGGCGGCCGGCGCCTGCATGCGCAACAGCTCGTAGCCGATTCCGGACACGCCCTGAAAGAGGCCGGGGCGGAAACCCTCGTCCATTCCGGTGGCATAGCGGCCTTCCGCCAGCGCCCTTGTCACCGTCTCGTGACAGATGGTCTCCGCCGCTTCGGAGAGGTCCCGCCGCCCGTAACGAAGACCGGCCGAGAACAGAAAGTCTGCCCTTCCCAGCCGTCCGCAACAGAGGCCATCGGCTTCCGCGATTCCCTGGCTCGGGGTGGTCTCGAGCGCCGCCTCGAGGGCGATCCGCGCATTGCGATCGTCGAGAGCATCGAGACGGGCAAGTCCCATGCCGGCTGCACCGCGACACCAGGACCAGGGCCAGGCGGCCGACGAGTCGTGCGTCGCCGGACCGCGTTCGGACCGCGAAACGCAATGCCGCACGTGGTGCCGGTGCTCTGCTTCCCAACCCTCTGTCGCCGCCAAGCGGAAGCAGTTCGTGCCGGTGACGTTCCCGAGTCGGCGCAGGGCGCAGCCGATCCCGCTCGCGCCGTGGGCGAAGCCGGTCGTGATCCGGTCGCCCGGGGTGTGCCAGGTCCGCAGGCCGGTATCGGGATCGGTCGTGCGACCGTCGAGAATGTGCTCCCCGCACCTGATGGCGGCGTCCAGTGAGGATCGGTCGCCGGTTGTCCGATGCAGGGCGAGAAGTCCGAGCAGCGCACCGGCCGTTCCGCACAGGACATCGAGCGCGTCGTCGGCTCCTATGGTGTCTCGAGTGATGCCGCCGGCGGCGGCGCAGGCTGCGGCGAGGTAGCCTGGCCTGCCGAGGGATCGGCCGGCGTGGACCAGTGCGTAGACCAACCCACCGAGACCGGTCGCACCGCCGATTCCGATCTCGGACGCCAGATCGAGAGGCAGTGTGCGGTTGCCGCGGAGCTGCGCGCACAGTGAATCGAATACCCGTGAGGCGAGTTCGAGCGCGTCGCGGCAGCCGGTGACTGCAGCGGCCGTGGCCAGGAACACTGCAATGCCCGACGTTCCGCTGAAGAGATCGATCCCGACCGGATCGAGCCTCGCCGTGCCGGTGGAGGGGCCGCCGAGGCCGTGCCACGTGACGCGGGCTTCCTTGTCGAGCGCAAGACGCTTCAGTAGAGCGACGATGGAGCGGACCTCCACGACGGGCTGGCTCCGCGTCGGTGCCTGACCGCGGTGGCGGGCGGCGCGCACCCGTTGTTTCCGGTGGCGGCGCTTGACCCCGGCGATCGCGAAGGACATTCGCAGAAAGCGGAGCTGTTGTTCCAGGTCATCGGCGCTCAGCAGGCCGAGACGGGCCGAGACCGCGTATCCTGTTCGGTCGAGCTGCTCGTCGAGTCGGATTCCCAGCGACGATCGGAGATCCGGGTGGTTCATGCTGCCGACGAACAGGGGAACGTCCAGCCTTTCGAGCTCGGCCCGTTCCGCGGTTCGTGTTGCCCAGCAGCGGGGACGGTCGTTCGCAGTGAGAGTCGGCGCCACCAGAGTGTCCAACGCAATGCTCCAGTCGGGGCCCGACGTCACGTTCTGTGGGACCAGCGCGTTGTCGAGGAGCCTCGTGTAAGTGCGCGTGTCGCGGACCAGAACGCGAAATTCCTCACAGTCCAGCCGGCGGATCTCGGCGGCAGCTCCGAGCCGGGTCTTGTTCCGGCTGAGCGTCCGGTACATCAGCCGGAATCCCTCGAGAAGCGGCTCCACGTAGGCAGATGCGCTCTGGCGGCGACCGTCGAGCACCGGCGCGTTCAGTTCCGACCTGCGCTGGGTGGCGAAACCTCGCCACGCCATCCGGTCGGTATTCGCGTCCGCGACTGCATGTTCCGGCGCCTGCCGAGGGTCGGGATCGGCCAGGCCTCCGGCGACGCGGAATACGCCGTCGACACCGCTTCTTCGGGCGGCGGGCGGCAGACCGTGTCAAGCGACATCCGGAATTGCCCCCCCCGGCGACACCGAAAACTGACCCCCCGAAGAAACGGCGTATGTTGCTGAAGTGGGGAACGCAGCGACGTTGCATCAGTGTCGCAACGGATCATCGAAGTCGTTCTCGTGATCTCGTGTACGAGAGCAAGGACGACGATGCCTGTGGGTTCTGTGGGCGGCGTCTGCGCCGTCCAAGTGGTGTGGTAAACGCGCTCTCGACGACGGTTCAGTCGCCGCCGAACGCAGCGCGCGCGTTTTCCACGCCACGGCAGAATCCACAGGCTGCCCGGACCCGACTGGACGATCGCGGGTGACGCCAGCGCAATGGCCGGTGTCCGAACTCGTCGCGATGCTGGCGGTCGCATACTCATGTCGTCTTCTGCGGCCGGTCGTGAAGCGTCGGCGCCGAGAGCCTGAGGACGCCCGCACGACGCTTCTCCCGCAATCGGAAGCTCTCTCCGGTAATCGTCAACACGTGACTGTGGTGCAGCAGCCGGTCGAGTATCGCCGTGGCGACCACCGCGTCGCCGAACACCTCGCCCCATTCGCCGACAGAACGGTTCGACGTGATCAGGATGCTGCCGCGCTCGTAGCGCCTCGAGACGAGCTGGAAGAACAGGTGCGCGGCGTGCGGCTCGAAGGGCAGGTAGCCGAGCTCATCGATTAATGTTGAGCTCCGTGAGCCGCTTGCAAAACTCTTGGCGTAGCTCGGCTCGGAGCACAAGTTCTTCTGGTGAACATCGTTTTGCCTGGATCCCGACCGAGAATGCGGGGCGGGAGGACCGGCGGCGACCCAAGAGGCGAAAATCAGGGAGTTCGAGGGTTTTCCCACCGGGCGTTGGAGACACCGGTTGGTGACTGACGCCTGTCGGGCGACCGGAAGGGGATGCGCGTTGGCCGGCGAGGCGTTGGTTTACGTCACCAGCCGCAGGAGCTGGTCGGCGGTGAGCGCCAGCACGCCGAACAGGCAGTGGCACATCACCTTCGCGTTGCCGCGGACTCGGACGTGGCGCCCGCCGAACTCGTCCTTGAGTCGGCCATTGACGCGCTCACCCGCCGTGCGTTCGTTGTACCGAACCTGTTCGGGAAGCTGCAAGCCGAGACGCTTCAGGCGCCGGGCTTCGGTCTGCAGTTCTTCGGCCAGCGCAGTGTCACGGCGGGGGTTGATATCGATCAGCGGGACGTGGCCGAGTGCGCGGCTGTGCTCGCGGATCTGCACCGCGTCGTAGGCGGCATCCATCAGGTCATACAGATTGTCCACCCGCTGGGCCGACAGGGTGGCCAGTGGAACGGCGGCCTGGCTGTCGTGCAGCGAGGCGGACGTCAGGATGCAACTGACCGGAATCTGGCCGTCGGCCACGTCGATGTGCAACTTGTAGCCGACCCAGGTGTCCCTGTAGCCCTTGCTGTTCTTCTTCGTGCCCACACTGCACTCGGCCGGCAGGTCGTCGAGCATCTCCTGCAGGGTCATGCTCGGTTGCCGGTCGAGGCGTTTGCGTGTCTTGGGCCGTTCTTCACCCTTCTTCGGCCGCCCCCGCTTGCGCTTGGGCGGCGGAGGCGACTTCTCCTTCGCGGCCGGCTTCTCGCGCCCCTCGATGGCCGTCGAGTCTCGGGACAGATGGCCCACCAAACGGTCGCCGTGCGTCTTCCGGAGCAACGCTTCATGCACGCGCTGGGGCAACTGGGAGTGGGCGAATTCGGCGAAGGCGCGAGAGAAGACCGACTCGCTTGGCATCTCGCGCCGCCGCTCCCAGCCGCAGATGCGGCGCAGCACCACGTCGGTGGCCAACCGGTCCAGCAGCAGGCGCGTGGTCGGCATGTCGTAGACCGCCTTGGCGACGAAGGCGCGCGCCACCGCCGCGCGGTCCTTGCGGGGGCGGCCCGGCATCCGCAAGCGCGAGGGAATCATCTGCTCGATACGGATCACCTCGAGGGTCTGCACCAACTGCTGCTGTTTCTCGAGGGTGTCCCGCCAGTAGTTGAAAGTCGGCAGCGACAGACACACATTACCCCGCCTTCTGCAATTCGGCAAGGGCGCCATTCTCTTCGTCGAGGTGCGCCTTCAGCATCCAGAGATGCTCATAGCCCGTGATGCGGCGATAGTGCTTCTCCGTCTCTCGGAACGTCACCGCGGCCCACCGCACCGCCATCTCCTCGCTCTGCCAGCGACTCACCCGATTCGTGTGCTGGCGAACGCCCGCGTGCGACGAGTCGATGATGTTCGTCGTCGTCAGGCAGCGGCGCAGCGGCTTCGGCAGCCCAAGGCGATTGACCGTGAACAACTCCGAGAGCCCTTCGCGCAGGCTCGCCGCCGCCGACGGCCACTCCCGCTCCAGCCACGAGGCGTACTGCTCCAGCTTCCGGATGCCCTCGTCGGCGTCCAGCTTCCACGCCGCCCGAAGCGTCGAACGCGCCTGCTCGTGCTGCTCTTTCGGCAGATGACCCAAGACGTTCCTTACCTTGTGGTTTCTACAACGTTGCACCAGGTTCGCCGACCCGAACACCCGCCCGATGGCCTGCCGCAGCGCCTTGGCGCCGTCGATGACGAACAGACGCCGCCGGTCAGCCCGCAGGCCCCGCGTCACCAGATCTTCGAGCAGGCCAGCGGTGACCTCCGTGTTCTCCGATGCCCCGCCGCAAAGCCCCAGCACGTGCTTACGACCATCCGCATCCACACCGACCGCCGCCACCACGTGGTAGTTCCCGAACACGATCCCGTCGAGGTAGACGACCAGCACGTCCAACTTGCCCAGGTCCCGTTCGGCCAACTCCTTCAGAACGCGCGTCCCCGCCTCGATGGTCTCCCGCGAGACCTCCGACTTGCTCACCCCCACCTGGTCGGCCAGCGCCGGCAGCACCTTCTCGTACTTGCGCGTCGACACGCCCTGCAGCACCAGCTCCAGCATCCGGTCGGCCAGTGGCTGATCCGCCTGCAACGCCGTATACGCCGGAATCTCCACCTCGCCCGGCTCATCGGCCCGCGGCCGCTTCTTGCGCAGCCGCGGCTTGTCGACCCGCAACTGCCGCTCCTTCAATGCCACACGTCCCGCCTGCACCCCGTGCCAGTACAGATCCCGGTCGGCGTCGCGCCGTCCCTGCTCCTTCGGCCCCGCCACCTGCTCGGCGCTCATCCGCAGGACGGCCTCGATGGTCGCCCGGCCCATCACGTCGATCACCTCGTCGATGGCTCGCTCGCCCTTCTCCAGCAGTTCGACCAGCGGGATCAGCAGTTGCCCGTCCTTCGCCAGCCAGTCCGCCAGTTCCCGGCGGTTCGGCGCGGACGCGCCCGAAACGATCTTGTACGGTTTCTTCATCGGTGGCCTCTCCTCCTTTTGAACACACCCGACTGATACCACAGCCGGGCAGGAGTCGCCACCGACTTTCCACTACGCTTGGGGCACCCTCCTGTTTCTCGGTCAGCGAACCCAACACCTGCTCCAACCGGGGAAACAGGCCCTGTTGGATTGACTCCCAGTAGGCGGCGAACGAGGCGCGCAGGTTCTGCATGGCTTGGCTGCTCCCAGCGCCTACTATATATAGTAGTGTAGGAGTGAGGTCAAGGAGGGAACCGATGGGCCGCCGGAACCCGATGCGCCGGTACAGCGAACAATACGATGCGCTCAAGGCGGAGTTGCAAACGCTCGGGTTTGTCCGCCAGGGCAGTATCCAGACCCGCCGTCTCACGTGCGGGAAGCCTGCCTGCCGCTGCCACCGCGACCCGGACGCGCGTCACGGCCCGTACCGCTACTGGACACACAAGGTGCGCGGAAAAACGGTCAGCCTGCTGCTCTCCGAAGACGAACTCGCCCTCTACCAGGAGTGGCTCGAGAACAACCGCGAACTGGAACGGGTCGTGAGGGAAATGCGCCACGTCTCGTCGCGCGCGCTCGCCCTCATAACCGACCGGGAGGTCCCAGAGGTCCCTTGAGACCCCGTGTCTCCGGTTCCCCGGCGCCGGTGACGGCTGCTATCCTAATCCTACGAACGCTGCGTCCCACCCCGCTGACCGTCCGTTCCCTCTGCCTCGGGTAGGAAAACCCGGCCGACCAAGGGTTTTGCAAGAGGCTCTGGAGTGATCAGTAATGTGAAGTAGCCGCGGCGACGGCGTTGATCCCGGGCACGATCGGTCGCTGCACTCCACATTACCGATCGCCTTCCTCAGAGCGCTTCAAGCCATTCGAGCACCGACGCGTCCGTGCGCCACGGGGCCGGCCCCGCGGTGGCGCGGGCGGTGGGGCAAGCCTTGGCGAGCGCCTGACGCTTCATGTCGAGATCGACGGTCGCGTAGCGGTGCGTGGTCGTGACGCTGGCGTGGCCGAGCCACTGACTGATCGTGACGATGTCGACGCCGGCGCGGAGCAGGTGGACAGCCGTGCTGTGCCGCATGCTGTGGGGATGGAGGCGCTTGGTGCGCAAGGCCGGGACGGTGGCCTGCGCGCGGGTGCAGTACTTCTGCAGCAGGTAGCGGACGCCGAATCGTGTCAGACGGGTCCCGTGGTGATTACGGAAGACCGGCTCATCGGATCGTGGCTCGCGGCCGCGTTCGCCCAGCAGGGCGCGCAGCAGGTCGGCGGTCTGCGGCCACAACGGGCAAACGCGCTCTTTCCGTCCCTTGCCATACAGGCGGACTTGCGCGGGGGTGTCCAACCGCAGGTCGGCGACGCTCAGGCCGACGATTTCCCCGACCCGCGCGCCGGTGTTGAACAGGGTGGCGAGCAGCGCATAGTCGCGGCGGCCGTCGACGGTGCCGCGATCGACGACGCCCAGGACGGCTTCGACCTCCTCGTGTTCGAGGTACTCCACGCAGCGGCTACCGGTACGCTTGAACGGGACGGCGAGGACGCGTTGACAGTGTGCGAGTCGTGCGGGGTACTCCATGGCGCAGTACCGGAAGAACGCGTGGACCGCGGCGAGGCGCACATTGCGGGTGGCGACGCTGTTGCGCCGGTCGTGCTCCAGGTACTCAAGAAACGCGAGGATCGGCTGTGGCCCGAGGTCGTCCAGGTCCAACCGGATGACGGACTGTTGCGTCTGCGTTGCGACGAAGCGCAGCAACAGCACCAGGCTGTCCCGATAGCTCCGGACGGTGTGGGGACTCGTTCCGCGCACCCGGGGCAGGTGATCGGCGAAGAACGCCCGGAGGGCTCGGGCCAGGTCGTTCGGGCCGTTGGCGGTCATCGCGCACCTCCCGCACCGATGGGTCCCGTGATGAGGTCACCGCAGTGGTCCGCGAATCGCGCGCTGGCCGCGGCCGCGAGGGGTTCGACGAACTGCAGGTAGTACGCGGTCGAGACGACCGAGACGTGCCCCATGTAGGCGGCCAGGAAGGGCAGCTTCGCCTGCACGTCCAGTCCGGCGCGGTACCACCGGAGGAGTGCGTTGACGGCGAATCCGTGACGGAAATCATGCGTGCGTGGGAGATGCCCCGTCGCGGTCCGGATGCCGGCCCGCCGGAAGAGTGCCCGCATGGCGCCGCCGAGGCCCCCGCCGCTGTAGCCGCCAGTGCCCGGATGGCGATGCCAGAGCAGCGGGCTGTCCGCCCCGGCTGGAAATCGCCGCCGGTTGCGAACCGCGATCAGGTGCTCGACCTCGAGGGCGGCATCCGCCGATACCGGGACGAGGCGGGACTTGTAGAACTTGGACTGGCGGATCGTCAGCGTGCGTTGCGGCGGGTCGTAGTCTCCCACGGTCAGCCGCGTCAGCTCACCGCGTCGCAGTCCGGAGGTGGACAGCAGCACGATCGCGAGGCGCATGTTCTCGGGACGGAGTGGCGAATTGGAGGTGCGGGGCAGCGTGCCCGCGACGGCCAGCAACTGGACTATCTGGCTGTCGGTGAAGATATGCGGCCGGATGGCCTGGTGAACCGGCGGAAACAGCCGCTCGTCCGGGACGAAGCAGCCGGACTCGCCGCGTCGGCGATACAGGCACAGGTTTCGCACGACCCGCATGCGACCTCGACGCGTGACCGAGGCCAAGTGCTGCAGGGTGAGACACCAGGCGGCGAACGTCTCGGCGACGAGATCGACGCGCCGGGCGGCGAGGAACCGATCCAGGTGCGCCAGCACGTGTTCTTCGTTGGAGTACTGCCGGCCCAGTGCTCGCTTGAGCGTCAGGTAGCTCCGGATGGTGGCGGCCAGGACGGAGCGGAACGCCGTCATGACGCCCTGTTGCTGTAGACGGCGGACGAGGCGTGGCGCCGCCTGGAAATGCTCGCGGGCGCGTTCGGTTGAGTAGCCCTGCCTCAAGAGCCACGTGCCGTATCCGTCCAAGATCGGACCGATGATCGCCAACGACGTGTACCGCCGGTGCACCCTCGGATACAACTCGACCAACATCGGGACCTCCAGGAACGCGGTGCCGGGATTGGCACGGTCCCGATGCTACGTACGTAATGTGGAGTCCTGGAGGGAATGCGCTCGGCGCCGCGGGAACAAAAGGCGGCTACTCCACATTACTGATCACTCAACATTAGTCGACGATGAGAAGCTTCGGCTTGGCGTAGAAGGTCAGTCGGTCCTCCAGGCGGTCGTCGCTGTGCGCCTTGACCAACGCCGCCATCAGCGCCTGGGCCGTGGTGAACAGCGCCGAGTAGCGCTGCCGGATCGCCTCGCGCCCGAGTGCGACCGCCAAGTGCGTTTTCCCGACTCCTGGGAGCCCCGTCCCATACTGCCCGATACCAAGCGTCCGAAGCGACGATCCACTATCCGTTCCATCCGCGGAGCGGGAAGCGCGTGGAGATCGTGCGCCGCCAGCACTTTCGTGGCAGGCGCGTGTTCGTCGTTCGACAGCCGGACGACACGCTGGCCCACATCCCGACCTGGATGTGCGAGCCCCCGGCCGCCGCGCTTGCGGTAGTAGACCACCCACGCATCGCGTTGGCGGGCCTGCGCGACTTGCGTCTTGCTCTCGACGCGGCGCTATCGTCGTTCTCCAGCATGGAGGAAGGAGAGCGGCATGGGACGGATACAGGTGGTGGGGCAAGGCGCGCTACTGGTGCAGATGGAGCCGGGACCGGCGCTCGAGTCGAGGACACGGGCGACGCTGCTTCCGCTGGTGGCGACTCTGTTGCTCGAAGCGGCGGTGGCGCCCGCGACCATGAGCAAACCGGCGGAATCCGGAAAGACGGAGGGAGGCGATGAGCAAGATCGCACCTGACCATCTCAGCCGTCAGGCCTTCGTCTATGTCCGGCAATCGACGCGAGACCAACTGCGCCACCACCACGAGAGCCGGCGTCGGCAGTATGGGCTCGCGGAACATGCCCGGCGGCTCGGCTGGACCGAACCGGTCGTGGTGGACGACGACCTCGGGCGCTCGGGCGGCGGCAGCGCTCGTCCGGGGTTCGAGCGGCTGCTGCTCGCGATCTGTGAGGGACGCGTCGGCATCGTACTGGCGGTGGAGGCCTCACGCCTCGCGCGTAACGGCCGCGACTGGCACACGCTACTTGAGTTCTGCGGTCTGGTGGGCTGTCTGCTCGCCGACGAGGAAGCCATCTACGATCCGCGGCTGCCGGACGACCGCCTGTTGCTCGGCATGAAGGGCACGATGGCCGAGATGGAGCTGTCGCTGTTGCGCCAGCGTTCGCTCGAAGCCCTCCGACAGAAGGCGCGTCGCGGCGAGCTGTTCCTGAGCGTCGCGGTCGGCTACGTGAAGGTCCGGCACGACCGGATCGCAAAGGACCCCGACCTGCGGGTGCAGGAAGCAATCGGACTCGTGTTCCGGAAGTTTGCCGAGTTCGAGAGCGTCCGGCAGGTGCATCTCTGGCTCCGGCAGGAGGGCGTGCGACTGCCGTCCGTCGAGGCCAACGGCGACGGCCGACGGGTCGTGTGGAAGCTCCCGGTCTACAAGACGGTTCACAGACTGCTGACCAACCCGATCTACGGCGGCGCCTACGCCTTCGGTCGAACGGGGAGCCGGGTCACGGTCGAGAACGGGCGCAAGCGTGTCCGGCGTGGGCTCGCTCGGGAACGCGAGCAGTGGGACGTATTGATCGTGGATCACCACGAGGGCTATGTTTCGTGGGCAGAGTACGAGAGGAACCAGCGTGTGATCGCCGACAACGCTTCCCGGCAGGGTCTGCTGACGCGCGGCGCGGTTCGCCGCGGGGACGCGTTGCTCGCCGGTCTGCTGCGCTGCGGACATTGCGGGCGACGGATCCACGTCGCCTACAGCGGTACCAAGGGCGAATGCGTTCGCTATAGCTGCCGCGGCGCGCATCTCAACCATGGGACGGGCTGGTGCATCGCGTTCGGCGGCGTGCGGGTCGACGCGGCGGTGGCGACCGAAGTGCTGCGGCTGTTGAACCCGCTCGGCATCGAGGCTGCCCTCAAGGCGGTAGCGATGCGCGAACAGCAGCACACCGACAGGCGACACCACGCGAAGCTGGCGCTCACCCAGGCGCGGTACGAGGCGGACCTGGCGCGTCGCCAGTACGACGCAATCGACCCGGCCAACCGCCTGGTCGCCGCCGAGCTCGAACGCCGATGGAACGATCGCCTCGCGGACGTGCAACAGCAGGAAGAACGGATCGCCGGCCTGACGGCGGCCCACCCGGAGGCGCTGTCGCCCGCGGAGCACGACCGCCTGCTGGCGCTTGGCGCCGATCTCGAAACGGCCTGGACCCATCCCAGTGCGACAGCACAGACGCGGAAACGAATCGTGCGCGCCATCCTCGAAGAGATCGTTGTGAAGCTGGCCGCGGAGCACATCGAATTGCTCCTCCACTGGCGGGGCGGCGATCACACTCGTCTCACCGTCCCCCGCAACCGAACGGGACAGCATCGCTGGTGCACGGACGCGACGGTCGGCGACTTGATCCGGGGACTGGCCCGCCAGCTGAGGGACGGCGGCATCGCCCAAACGCTGAATCGCCTCGGCAAGCGGACCGGACGCGGCAACGCCTGGACCGAGGCACGGGTCCGCACCTTTCGAAGCCAACACCGGGTGCCGGCACATCGTCCCGGTGAGATGGCGGAACGTGGGGAGCTGACCCTGAAGGAAGCCGCCGGCCGGCTCGGCGTCAGCACCATGACCGTGCTGCGACTCATCGGCGACGGCACGCTCGTCGCCCAGCAGGTCTGCCGGGGCGCCCCTTGGGCCATCCCGGAGGAACAGATCGTCGCGCTTGCCGGCGCGATCCCATCCGGACGTCGTCCGCTAACATCGAGCTCGGCTCAGGAAGTGCTTGATTTTCAGTGACGTAGCGAGGTGTGCATCATGAGACCCGACTCGGCGGACCGAGCAGGAGGGCCGCGTCCCCGTGCGCGATCCACCGCGACGTCGCCAGTTCCCGGAGCTGACGCTCGTCGATGCTCGGCTGCGCCTTGAAGTCGAAGTCCGCCAGCTCGCGGACCGCCGGGAAGTGGGCGATCTTGAACGCCATCTCGATGCGCCGTTCGTCCTTGCGCGACACCTCGCGCTCGATGAGGAACGCGAGCGCCTCGCGCAGCGTCAGCTTCTTCTCCGCGGCCTCGTCGAGCAGGCTGTCGAGTTGGTCCCGGATGGCGGTCAGTTTCAGCCGCGTCAGCCAGCCGAGAAGCGTCTCATGGTCCACGATATCCATCTCAGAAGCTCCCGCCGGCGACGGCCGCATACTCGTCGAGCGGGCGCAGCAGTTCCGGCTTCGGCCGGACCGTCTCGGCCGAAGCCGGGCGCGGACCGCCGTTGATGCCGACCAGGTGCGCGCGCTCGGTGACCCGCGTGTGCCGGCCGGTGTGCTCGATGTGCTCAGCGACGACGTCCGGTCCGTGATCAACGCGCACCCGACCGCCGCTGACCACCACCCGTACGCGCTCGCCGATCAGCCGCCACGGCACCGAATAGGCGTTGGTGTCGACCACCACCGCACAGTCGGCGTGGACCGTCCGGATCAGATCCCGCAACTGGCCGAACGGCGGCCGGTCCGCGCACGGGCGCAAGCACTCCGCTTCGCGCGCGAAGCGGACCAGCGGGACTTCACCGGTGGTGCCGTGCCGCCGCCGGTCCGCGATCTCGCGCTGCCACCACGCCAGATGCGCCTGCAGCCCCGCCCAGCTCTCGAAGCGGTGTCCTGCGATGGCGTTCCGCTTGACGTAGCCTACGCCGCGCTCGTCCTTCCCCTTCGTCCGGGCCCGGTATGGCGCGCAGGCGCGCGGACGGAACCCCCAATAGGCGGCGAACGCCTGGAACCGGTCGTTGAACTCGACCTCGCGCGTGGCCGCGTCGTGATGGGTCACCAGCGCCCGCGGGTTGTCGATCAGCACCTCCTTCGTCACGCCGCCAAAGTGCCGGAACGTGCCTTCCAGGCCGCGGAACCACGACGATTGCCGCTCGTGCCTGAACGCCTCGACATGACAACGCCGCGAATAGCCCAGCGTCGCCACGAACAGGTACACGCGCACCCGCTCGTCCGCGACCGGCACCCGCAGCTCCCCGAAGTCGATCTGCAACTGATGCCCCGGGGCCGTTTCGAACCGCACCGTCGCCTTCGCCTCGGCCGTCAGCAGCCGCCGGAACGGCGCGACCGCGCGCTCGACCGTGCGCAGGCTCACGTCGATCGACAGCTCCCGCAGCAGGTCCTGACGCACCACCTCCGCATTGCCGCGGTGCCGAAAGAAGCACTCCTTCAACCATGCCTCCTGATCCTCGAGCTTGCCGCCGCGGACCGGCCGGCTGTAGGCCATCCAGCCGTCGGCCGCCACGTAGCGCCGCACCGTGTTCTTGCTGCACCCGAACTCCCTCGCTATGCGCTTCAACCCCCAACCGAGCGCGTGCAGATGCAGCATCGCCTCCACCTCGTCGGATTTCATCATCTCTGCCCGTGGCTTCCCTGCCCACGGGCCGACATCCTCGCATCGATTCATCTGTCTGACTCCTCCTTGGCCAAGGGGGGTCAGTTTTCAATGTCGCCAGGGGGTCAGTTTTCCCTGTCGCGTGACACAGACCGGTGCGGAATACGCTCCCGGGGGGTGACGCGGGGGGCGTCGGAGAGGCGGCGTTGCCGTGGGAGGTGGCGAGCGGGGCTCCCGCGACGCACTCGAGATCTATTGGAATCGGGTGGTCGCCGGAGGCGATCAGGTTGCCCGCGTGGAAATCGGAAGCGCCGAGGACGTAGGCGAGGCAGGTGAGCGAACCCGCACGACGATAGAAGCGTTCGACGTCCGCCCGGTCGGCGCACGGAGCTGCGTCTATCCATTCCACCCACCCGTACTCGCCGCGGTCGAGGACCTTCAGCCGCTTCAACGCGATGTCACGGCGCATGCCGTCGATCTCTTCGAGCAGGTTCGCAAAATGGACATCGAGAGCGAGCCGGCGCGGCTTGTACGCGAGACTCGCTCCGGAACGGAATCTGATGGCGCATACCGTTCGGCCGTCGCGATGCGGGTCGGACAGGTCCGGGGTCACTGCCGCGATTTCCAGTGGGTGTTCCTGGATGTTGAAGGTGGAGCGGAGGATGTCCTCGTCGCGATCCACGCGCCGTACAAGATCTGCCGTGGCGGCAATCCACTGCCGGCAACACGTGGCCAGCAGTCGGGCGAGCATGGGATATCGCAACAGCCATCCCGCCAGGCCTTCGCCGCCCATGTCACGGACGAAATCGCGGTAGAGCCGGCGTCCGCATTGCAAGGGGTCGCGCTGGTCGAGCGCGCGGCGCCCGGGATGGAGAGCGCGAAAGGCGTCGAACTCGACATAGAGCGTCCGGGCTGCCGTTCGACACAATTTGACGAGGAGGCCGCGTGCGAGATCGACGAGCGCCGTGGACGAGAGCCGGTCGGGGCACGTGCCGAGGCTTGCCAGCAGGCGCTGTCCGGACACCGCTATCAGTTGCCACAGCAGATCCTCGAACGGTTGTGGGTCATGCGGGTCGAAGACTTCCGGGCGAGCGACGGCCCGGTCGAACGGTGTGTCGGATCCGGTCGCTGCGGCTGCCGCATCGAGAAGGCCGATCCAGTCCGGCAAGCGATCGGGTTCCTTCAGGCGTACGGGTCCGAGCAGCCTGAGCGCGGACTCTACGTCGAGTCCGTCCCAGCGCAGGCGCTTCTCGAAGCGCGCGGCGTCGCCGTTCGCAACGCGGTCGCGCCACTTGCGCAAGCGTGTCCCGGCGGCTCCGGCAGACTGGCCGGAACCGCCGGGAACGACGCTTCCGCCAAGGCGCTCCGATAGCGTCATCGATTCCTCCACCATCCAGCGCAGGTGACGCGGTCGGAACGCCATAGGCTGACCCTCATCCGTTCCGGGAGTCGCTATGTGGTTTCCCAGCAGATGGTGATGTCGCCGATCTCGAAGCAGCCGCCGGCGACCGCTTCGAGCTGCTCGGGGGTCAACTCGTCGGTGGCGACCGGATCCGGGAGCACGAACATCGCGTCGCAGTCCGAGTCCTTCTCGATGAACTTGACGCGCAGATTCTCGGGCATCTGCCTCCCTGCCGCCTTCTCCAGAGTGGCGCGCGGGTCGGTCAGCAGACCGGCGCGGAACTCGCTGTCCACGGCGCTGCGCGCCAGGACCTCCTGCACTCTGCCTTGATCGTTGGTGCTCGTCATTCTCATGCCTCCTGCGTCGTGCGATTGAGATTCGATGAGACGCGCCCAACGCGCGCCCCTTGGACATTCGTCCGCTGAAGCAAGTCGCATGCCATGCGCGCAGATCGGGTGCCGGTCGGTCGCTCCGGGATCATTCGGGTGTGGCGGGCGGCTTGGGCTCCGATGTCGGGCTCGTCCCGTCAAGCCTGGTTGACGTCCACGCTGCGGCGGATACCGCGCGGAATGCGCGTGGCGCCAGGCAGGCGCGTGGAATGCCGCGACCGCCCGCGATTCGCCCAACCCGCAACCGCAGGGATGTCGCGGACGACCAGGGCACGCCGGGACGGGGATGTCCGGGACCGCATCGACCGCCAACGACGCCGGCCCTGCGGGCCTGCAGTTCCGAGGTGCCGGGCGGCGCGGCCGTGTCGCCCGGCCGTTGTCGCCGCGCGTCCGGCTCGACGCCGAAGCCGTCCTCCGGCGCCACGACGCCACTGCGTGGCTGAGGGGAGCGACTCCGTTGATCGGCGCGCTTCGGGCTGCGTTCCGCCAGCCGCAACCGGGCCGCGTCCGATCCGGCGGTCGTCCGATCCGGGGAGGCTGCGACGGCCTCGCGACTGGCACGCGATTTGTATTCCCTCTTCCGGCACGCGCCGAACGGCATCCGGTGCGGCGACTGGGAACGAAGGCAAAAATGCGAGCGAGACCTGCGGGAGTCGTGACACCGGCCGTCGTGCTGACACTTGCGGTGGCGGCGCACGGCCAGATCCGTTTCGCCGACGGAGTTGCGATCGCCGACGTCGTGTCGAGCGTCCTGGCCGGCGCTCCGGATATCGAACTGGCACGACTCGCCGTCGAGGCGGAGGCCGGCGCACGTCTCCTGGCGGCGAGCCCCTTCGACCTCGAACTTCGCACGGCGTTGCTGCGAGCACGGGACCACCTGCCCCTGGCGAGCGCACGCGACGGCGAGCTGGTGACGGAGACCGTCGAGACGAGGACCTCGGCGGTCAAGAGCTACCGATCGGGGTTGACCGTGACCTCGGATCTGTCGGTCGCTCGCGTCCGGAGCAGCGCGAGCGGACTACCGACCGGACAGATCGATTCCTCCGTTTCGGTGCGTGTTCCCCTCGCGGGGGGGCGGGGAGGAGGCGCGGAGGTCGGCGCGGAGCGTGCCGCGCAGGAGTCCGTCGCGGCCAGCCGGCTCGAACGCGATCACGTGGCCGCGCGCGCGGTCCACGACGCCGTGTTCGCGTACTGGCGCTACCTCGCGGCGCAGGAGGAACTGAGGACGTACGTCGAGTCCGCTGACCGGGCGCAACGTCTCGTCCAGGAAACGGAGGTCCTGATTCGGGCGGACGAACGACCCGCGTCCGACCGGGACCTCATGGCGAGCAATCGGGCGCAGAAGCAGACCGTGGTCACCGTGGCCCGGCAGACCCTGCTCGACGCGAAGTACGCCCTCGGGATCGCCATGGGCCTCGCGGCCGGCACAATCCAGACGCTGGGTCCACCGTTGACCGGGTTTCCCGAGACAGCCGTCGATTGCGGAGCCGCTGGCTCGGCGGCGGCGCGGGCGGCAGCAGTACGCACGGCGCTGGCCGGGAGGCGCGATCTCGCCGCGCTGCGGAAGCGCCGCGACGGAGCCCGCCTGGCGTGGAAGGGAGCGCTCAGGGACGTCCGCTCGCGCTGGGACCTCGTGACGCGCGTCGGCTACACCCGCATCGCCAGGAGAGCGGCGCGCGAAGCCGGGACCTCGGTCCTGCTCGGCGCCGGGGGACTGGACGGTCTGGTTCAGGTGCAGTACGAGCCGGTAGCCACCAATCGTGCAGTGCGGGGAAGGGCGCTGGGCAGAGCGGCGTCGCACCGCGCCGCCGTCGTGGCCGCCGGCGATCTCGCTCGCCGGATAAGAGGCAGGCGTGCTCGTCGCGATCGAGGCCTTCGACAGCGCGGCGAAGGAAGCGCTGGCGGCGGACGAAGCGGTGCGGCTGTCCGAGCGATCGGTGCTGACGGAACAGGAGAAGTTCCGGCTCGGGCTCGCAACTCTCTTCGACGCGATCCTCGCGGAGGACTCGTTGACCAACGCGCGTCTGCGTCGGACGAACGCGCGACTCCGCTTTGCCGCGGCTCTCGTGAGACTTCGACTCGAAACCGGCACATTGCTCGACATGGCCGCCGGCGGCGACTCGGTGGAACCGAATCGGATGACTTCGTTCGTCTTCGAGGAGTGCAGGCCATGAAGAACAGCGGTGTGTTTCGGAAAGCGTCACTCGATAGGCTCGCGTCGCCCGAACAGCTCGACAAGCTGTTGCAGGTGACGCGGCCGCGCGGATGGATTGCCCTGGTCGCGCTCGGTTTCCTGGTGGGGTCCGCGGTTCTTTGGGGGTTCGAAGGGAGCATCCCCTCCAGGGTCGCCGGCCAGGGCATTCTTCTCAAGAGCGGCGGCGTGCTCGAAATCGCCGCGGGAACCGGAGGGCGCATCACCGACGTGGCGGTCAACGTCGGCGACGTCGTTCGCGAAGGACAGGTTGTATTAAGCTGGAAATAAGTTACCTGACACTATATAATGGAGAGTGTGAGGAAACGCGATGGTCGTTCGCTTGACCACAAGGCACTCGAAGACATTCGCATACAGGCAGTACAGCGGGTTGAAGCCGGGGAAGCCCCCTCCGCGGTGATGCGGGTGATGGGATTCGCCCGCACTGTAATCTATGACTGGCTGAACAAGTATCGCGCCGGTGGTATCGAGGCGCTGCGGGCGTTGCCGATTCCGGGACGGCCACCCAAGCTGACGGACCAGCAGCGCGCCTGGGTGTATCGCACGGTGACGCAGAACAACCCGCTGCAGTTGCAGTTCGAGTTCGCCCTCTGGACGCGGGCGATGGTCCGACACCTGATTCGGCAGCACTGCGGCGTGACCCTGAGCCTGGCCTCAGTTGGGCGGCTCTTGCGCTCGCTGGGGCTCACGCCCCAGCGGCCGGTTCGCCGGGCGATTGAACAGGTGCCCGCCAAGGTCCGGGAGTGGCTGACGGTCGACTATCCTGCGATTCAGGCGAAAGCCCGTAAGGCAGGCGCGCAGATTTTCTTTGCGGACGAAGCGGGCGTGCGGTCGAACAGCCATCATTCGGGCACCACGTGGGCGCCGATGGGCCAAACACCGGTGGTGCCGGCGACTGGCAAACGGTTCGGGCTCAATCTGGTGTCGGCGGTGAGTCCGCAGGGCGTGTTGCGGTTCATGGTGGTCGACGGGCGGATGACGGCGGTGCGCTTCATCGCATTTCTGAAGCGCTTACTGCACAATCAGACGCAGCCGATTTTCCTCATCGTCGATCAGCATTCCTCGCACCGGGCGAAAGCGGTCCAGGAGTTCGTAGCGTCGACGGACGGCCACCTTGAGCTGTTCTTCCTGCCGCCGTACTCCCCGGAACTCAATCCGGATGAACTCGTGTGGAACCATCTGAAGACACACGGGGTTCGCAAACGCCTGCTGCAGACGCCGCAGGAACTCAAACGCTACGTCCTCGGCCACATGCGGTCCTTACAGCGGACGCCAGCCCTGTTGCGTGGGTTCTTCAAGAAGCCGAGCCTGCGCTATATCACCGCATAGTGTCACCATACTAATGCGGTCCTTAATAGCACGCATTGCGCAGCCGGACGTGCTCAACCGCATTCGACAGGTCCGCCTCGTCCTGGAGAACCTGCGCGTCGAGCATCGCCTGGTGGCGACGCATGCGGAGGAAGAGGTGGCTCTGCAACTCGCCCAGCTCGGCCAGCGGCGCGAAGGACTCGACCAGTCCATCACGGCTGCCGTCGACAGTCTCCGTTGGCAGCGGGAGAGGATCGTGGCGCAGCAGCAACTCGTGGACCAGGGGCGGCTGACCAGACAGACCGTGATCGTCAGCCGGCAGCAGATGCATACGACGGAGGAACGGCTGCGGGCGGTCCGCCAGCAGTTGGCGGAACTGCGGAGCGAGCGGCTGGCGATGGAGGCACGGCACGCACGAACCCTCCAGACGAGTGAGCACCAGGTTGTCAAGGCGACGGCGGAGCTGGAACAGCTCGAACGTGAGATGAAGGACATGTCGGAGATCGTGTCGACCTTCACCGGCCGCGTCATCGAGATCATGGCTGAGAGGGGCGACATGGCCGCGCCTGGCCAACCGTTGCTCCGTCTCGATCGGACCGGACGCACCGTCAAGGGGCTGGAGGCGGTCATCTACGTGCCGTCCGCTAACGGGAAGCGGATCCGCGCGGGCATGGAAGTCAGGATTGCGCCGGCGTCCGTGGCGCCGGAAGAACACGGTTATATGATCGGGACGGTGACCTACGTTTCGGCCTTTCCGACGACGTCACGAGCCATCCAGCGCACGCTGCGAAACCCCGAGCTCGTGGCGGCATTGTCACGAGGCGATGCGCCATACGAGATAAGGGCGGACCTGCAGCTCGATCCGGCGACAGCCAGCGGCTACAAGTGGTCTTCCGTTTCAGGTCCGCCAATGGACATCCTCACCGGCACACTGTGTGGCGCCCGGATAACGGTGGAACGACGCCGGCCGGTCGAGATGGTGATTCCGTTCTTCCGCGAGCAGTTCGGCGTGTAGCCATGAGGACCATGGATCTGATGCGGCGCATGTTGTCGCACCGTTGGCGAAAGCGCCGCGTACGGGTGCCGACGGTGCTGCAGATGGAGGCGGTCGAGTGCGGGGCGGCGGCGCTTGCCATGGTGCTGGCCTACTTCGGGCGGTTCGTGACTCTCGAAGAGTTGCGGGTAGCGTGCGGCGTCTCGCGCGACGGAAGCAAGGCAAGCAACCTTCTGAAGGGCGCGCGGGGATACGGACTGGTTGCCCGCGGCTACCGGCGGGAACCGTCGGCGCTGGCGGACCTGCCGCTTCCCATGGTGATTCATTGGAACTTCAACCACTTCGTGGTCCTCGAGGGGTTCCGGCGCGGGCGCGTCTTTCTCAACGACCCGGCCGGCGGACCGCGGGTCGTGACCGATCGCGAATTCGATGAGGCGTTCACCGGTGTGGCTCTGACGTTCGAGCCGACCCGCGACTTCGAGCGCGGCGGCGTCAGGCGGCGGCTCATAGCCGCGCTGCGTCCCAGGCTCGAGCGGTCGTACTCGGCCCTGGCGTACGTGGTGGCGGCCGGCCTGCTCCTCGTGGTGCCCGGCCTGGTCGTACCGGCGTTCTCCCGCCTGTTCGTGGACGACGTGCTGGTGCGCCGCGCCTCGGATCTGGTGAAACCGCTGCTCCTGGCGATGGGGTTGGCGGTTGCGATCCTCGGAGCGCTGACATGGCTGCAGCACCGCTATCTGCTACGCCTGGAGACCAGATTCGCGGTGTCGACCTCCAGCCAGTTTCTGTGGCATGTCCTGCATCTGCCGATGCGCTTCTTCACCCAGCGCTTTGCGGGCGACATCGGCTCCCGGGTCGCCATCAACGATCGCATCGCCCATCTGTTGTAGGGCGAGCTTGCCACGTCGTTCATCAGCGCGTGCATGGCGGCGCTCTACGCCGGGTTCATGTGGCAGTACGACCCCGTGCTCAGCCTCGTCGCCATGTCGACCGCGGGACTCAACGTCGTCGCGCTCAAGTGTTTCTCCGCGAAACGCGTGCATCTGAACCAGCAGCTTCTGCACGACCAGGGGCGGATGCTCGGAACGGCGATGGCCGGCCTGCAAAGCGTGGAGACAATCAAGGCGATGGGCGCCGAATCGGACTTCTTCGCGCGGTGGTCGGGCTATCAGGCCAAGGCGGTCGGTAGGGAGCAGCGCCTCAAAGCGGAGACCGAGCTCCTCTCAGTCGTGCCCCGCGTGCTCATGCCGATCAGCACGGCACTCATTCTCGGTATCGGTGGGCTGCGAGTGATGGACGGGACGGTCAGCATGGGAATGCTGGTTGCATTCCAGGCCCTCATGCTGGGATTCATCACACCGTGAACAAGATGGTTGATCTGGGGGGCACGCTCCAGGAAGTCGAGGGCGACATCGCCCGTCTGGACGACGTGCTGTCCGCGCCCGCGGACTCGCCGCCGGAGTCGGACGAGGTGGACGAACCGCTCCCGCTGCCGGCACGGCTGTCGGGCTATCTGGAACTTCGCGACGTCACGTTCGGCTACAGCCCGCTCGATCCGCCCCTCATCGAGAACTTCAACCTCTCGCTGCGTCCCGGCAGTCGCGTCGCGCTCGTCGGTGGGTCCGGCTGCGGCAAGACCACGATTGCCAGACTCGTCTGCGGTCTCTACGAGCCATGGGGCGGAGATGTGCTGTTCGACGGCCGCCCGCGGAAGGAATTGCCGCGCCGGTTGATGACGACCTCTTTCGCCGTCGTCGATCAGGAGGTGTTTCTCTTCGAGGGTTCCGTCTGCGACAACCTGACGCTCTGGGATACCACGATAGAGGAGGCCGACATGGTGCGCGCGGCGACCGACGCCTGTATGCACGACGAGATCTCGGCTCGACCGGGTCACTACCACAGTACGGTCGAGGAGGGTGGCCGCAACTTCAGCGGCGGCCAACGCCAGCGGCTGGAGATCGCCCGAGCGCTGACCACCAATCCCGTGTTGCTCGTGCTCGATGAGGCGACCAGTGCGTTGGACCCGACGACGGAAGCGCTGATCGACGAGAACCTGCGGCGCCGGGGCTGTACCTGCCTCATCGTGGCCCATCGACTGAGCACTATCCGGGACTGCGACGAGATCGTCGTGCTCGAACGAGGGCGTGTCGTTCAACGCGGAACGCACGACGGAATGAAGGCGGTCTCGGGACCCTACAGTCGCCTCATCGCGGCGAGCTAGCGCGATGGAGGGACATGAGAACGGAGCAGCGGCGATGTCGAGGGTGTTTACGCGGGGAGACGAGGCCGTGGAAGCCGGGGCGAACCAGTCGTTCCTCCTCGACGTGGGAGGAGTCTGGTTCGTCGAGCGCGGGTGGATCGATGTCTTCTGTATGCGACTGGCGGCCGGCGGGACGGTGGCGGACCGCCTGCACATTGCGCGCGTGTCGGCGGGTCGGTGTCTGTTCGGAGACGGCGGCGGTGATGTTGGCGACGGCGATTCGGCTGAAGGAGCGGAGTATGAGAACGACTCCCGGACTGTCCTGCAGGCGGTCGGAAGCGCGGGAACGAAGGTTCGATTCCTTGGGGAAGGCGCGGCGCGTGCAAGGTTCGCGGAGGCCGCGCTGCGCGCGGAGGGTGCGCTGCTGATCGATGGCTGGGTCGATGCGATCTACGCCGGACTGGTCACCGGAGCGATGCCGCGGAACTGTGAAGCGCTGCGGCCGCCTTCGTTCGCACGACTCGAGCCTGCAACGGCTGCGAGCTCCCGTTCGGGCGTGGCGTGGATTGACCATGTGGACGGGCAGTCGAGCCTGCTGGGCAAGTCCGAGCTGCCGATGCGTGGCCGCCCGATTCCCTGTTCGCCGCGCGCCTGGTTCGTGGCGTCCACGGTGAGCGACGTCCGGGTGATGACCACGCTCTCCCTTGTGGAGCGCGGTGACGTCTGGACGAGTCTGGGCGCGTTTCAGCGACTGGTGACCCGGGTCTCGCTCTCGGCGATGGACGAGCGATCCGCCCGCGAGCGGCTCCGCCAGCGGCGCCGGCGAGTGGAGCGAGAGGCGCTCATGCGGGACGCGTTCACGGAGCTCGTCGCGGCGCACGATGCGACTACTGACGCGCCGGCGACGCAGGGACGCACCGGGACGCCGGCGGGGACGGCCGAGCAGGATACGCTCTCGTCCGCCTGTCGACAGGTGGGCGCTGCGCTCGGGCTGTCGCTGGCGCAGGGATCGAAGCATGTTGTTTCGGCACTCGCGGATCCCGTCGGGGTCATAGCGAAGGCGTCGGCCGTACGGGTGCGGCAGGTGCTCCTGGATGGCTGCTGGTGGCGGAGCGACAGCGGACCACTGCTCGGTCGCACCGCCCGCGACAACGAGCACTGGGTCGCACTTCTGCCGGCTTCGTGCGGCAGTTACTTCGTCTACGATCCCGCGGACGGTACGCGCAGACCGGTGACGGCCGCGATTGCCTCGACGCTGGCGCCTCTCGCGTATACCTTCTATCGCGCCTTTCCAACGGGCAGGCTGACGCTCAAGGACGTGCTGCGCTTCGGCGTGCACGGTTGTCGGCGCGATCTGTTCCTGGTCGTTGCTCTGGGCTTTGGCGGAGGCGTGCTCGGCCTCGTCACGCCTGTCGCAACCGGCGCACTGTTCAACTCGATCATTCCCGGCGCCGAACGGGACCAGCTACTGCAGGTCACGGTAATCCTGCTGTCCTGTGCCTGGGCCACGGGGATGTTCGAGCTGGTTCGACGGATGGCCCTCGTGCGAGTGGACGGCCGCATGGGCGCCGCGGTGCAGGCGGCCGTCTGGGATCGGCTTCTCAGCCTTCCTCTCCGGTTCTTTCGTCCATACAGCGCCGGGGATCTCGCCATGGGCATCGACGCCATGCGCAAGACTCTGTCCGGGGCCACCGTCACCGCGGCCCTCGGGGGCGCTTTCTCCCTGTCGAACTTCGCGCTCCTGTTTCACTACGGAGACACGCTGGCGTGGTGGGCGACGCTCTTGCTGTGCGCGGCAGGCGGCGTGACGCTGCTCGTCGGTTACGGACAGCTCAGGCTCCAGAGGGAGATCGTGCCGCTGCGAGCCAGGACGTCGGGCCTGGTGCTCCAGTTGCTTACCGGCATCGCGAAGCTTCGGGTTGCCGCCGCGGAAGGGCATGCGTTCACCCAGTGGGTTCGCTTGTTCAGCCAGCAGCGGCGTCTGCAGTTCAGGTCCAGGATGGCCGGCAACTGGCTGCGCGTGTTCAACGCCATGTTTCCGACGTTGGCGCTGCTGGTGATCATGGCGGCGGCGACGTCGGGCGGCAACGCGATGCCGGAGATCCGCACCGGAGACTACCTGGCCTTCTCGGCCGCGTTCGGCGCGTGTCTGGTGGCAATGGTCTCGATGAGCACGGCGGCGATGGAGGCGCTCGGCGTGGTCCCCGTCTACGAGAACGCCAAGCCGATTCTCGACGCGGTTCCGGAAGTTCATGACGCAAGGGGCGACCCGGGAGCCCTGACGGGCAGTATCGAGGTGCGTCACCTCACGTTCCACTATCAGCCCGATCTGCCGCCGGCCCTGCAGGACGTGTCGTTCATGGCGGGGCCGGGCGAGTTCATCGCCTTCGTGGGGCCGTCCGGTTCCGGCAAGTCGACGCTGTTGCGGGTGCTTCTCGGCTTCGAGCAACCGGACTCCGGCTCCGTGTACTTCGATGGGCAGGACTTCAGCCGGCTGGACGTCCAGTCGGTGCGGAGCCAGGTGGGAGTCGTCCTGCAGTCGGGGCGTGTCATGACCGGCGACTTCTTCACGAACATCGTCGGCTCAAGCGCGCATACGCTCGATGACGCCTGGGACGCGGCACGCATGGCCGGTCTGGCCGAGGACATCGAGGCGATGCCGATGGGCATGCACACGGTCGTCAGCGAAGGTGCGAACACTCTGTCCGGCGGGCAGCGCCAGCGCCTACTGATCGCTCGGGCCATCGTGAGCAGGCCGCGCATGGTCTTCTTCGACGAGGCGACCAGCGCGTTCGACAACCGGACCCAGGCCATCGTGAGCGAGAGCCTGGAGCGGCTGAACGCCACGCGGATCGTCATCGCGCACCGGCTGAGCACGATTGTGAACGCTACCCGGCTCTATGTCATGGAACAGGGCCGCGTGGTGCAGTCGGGGCGGTACGAGGAACTCGTTGCCCGCGAAGGGCCGTTCGCCGAGCTGGCGAAGCGGCAGGTGAGCTGACGTCGACGGCAGGGAACCATGTCCAGCACGAATCCGCGATTCGGTCGAGCACTGATCCTCACTGGCGTCTGCGCGCTGTGCCTCTCCGTGGGTGTCTGCCGGCAACCGACGCTGTCGCGCGGACAGGCGCAGGCGCAGGTCGGCGGCCCCGTCACCATCGCCACGGCGTGGCCCTGGGAATCCCGCACGACCCTGCTGTACGGCCAGGGTCTGCAGATGGCCGTCGATGAAATAAACGCTGCGGGCGGCGTGCTGGGACGTCCGCTCACGGTGTTGCGTGAGGACGATCGTGAATCGGTCGACCAGGGCCGGCTCGTCGCCGGGCGCCTTGCACGGAACGACGATGTGGTGGCGGTGATCGGACACATGCAGTCGTACGTCTCGCTCCCGGCCGCGGCCATCTATGACCTCTTCGGTATCGTCCATCTCGCACCGACGGCGACCGACCCCCGATTGACTCAGCAGGGGTATCGCCGACTGTTCCGCATGACCTTCACCGACCGGGAAACCGGTGCCCAGATGGCGGATTTCGCCGCGGCGCAGGGCTACGACCGGTTGGCCATCTACTACATCCGCAACGCCTACGGTCAGAGTCTGGCCAACGCGTTCGAGGAGCGGGCCCTGGAGCGCGGCGTCGGCATCGCCGACAGGCAGTCCTACGATCCCAATGCCGTGGGCGGAGACCGTGCGTTGACCGACATCCTGGCATCCTGGCGTGACCTGAACCTGCAAGCCATCTTCATCGCGGGCGAGCCTCTCCAGGCGGCGGTGATGATCCGGGCCGCCCGCGAGCGCGAGATCGACGTTCCCGTGCTGGGCGGTGACGCATTGGGGACCGCCGACTTCGTCAGTCTCGGCGGCAGTGCGGTCGAGGGCACGGTCATCGCGGCCGCGTTCCATCCGGGCGATGAACGTGAAGATGTGCGGCGGTTCAGCGGGGCGTTCCGGCAGCGGTACGACAGGTTGCCCGATGCATCGGCGGCGCTCGCATACGATGCCGTGAGGCTGTTGGCGCACGGCATGACCCGGGCCGGGTCGATCGACCCGGACGGCGTGGCGGATGCGCTGCGAGCAACCGCCGGCTGGCGCGGCGTCACCGGGCTTGTCAGCTTCACGGACGACGGTGAGCTCGTTGAACGTGCGATTGGCAAGGTCGTCGTTCGCAACGGGCAACTCGCCTGGCTGGATGACGGCGCCGAGGGGAACTGAAATGCCGGCCGGGACGGACCGTATCTCCGTGTTGCGGGGGGTCTGCGGGCGACCCCTGCCGAATGTGTCGAGTTGCTGAGCTATAACGAGAATCACTTCGAGCCGACAGGCCTCGAGCGCATTGGGTCTCTGCCGGTCGCGGACGAGCCCTTCGTGGCGGCCTGGGAGCGTTACGCGCGAGAGGCGGAGTCGGAAGGTGTCTGGACCGTCCTGCGGAACGCACTGGTGCAGCTTCGTTTCCCTGTCCGGGAGGGTATGAGTCGGGTGCCCGCCTATGAATCGGCCACTCGAGGTTCGGTTTCCGTGAGTAGCCAGGTTGCGTCGCTCCGCCTGCAGCGGCCGGGTGATCTGCGGATCGAGATCCATGCAACGCCGGCGGGACGGCTGCCGGTCCTGATCGCAGCCTGCCGGAGAGACTTCGAGCTGCTGGTGCGGGCGTTGACGAAGCGCAACGAGCCGGTGCCCGTGCCCGCGTCGGTAGGGGCCTGCATGGTGGCCGGCTACACGAACGTCGAGCGACTGCGGCGGCTGCAGGATCGCTGGAGGAGTGCGCGACCGATCCCGACGGAGGCAGGCTGGAGGCAGGAGCTGCAAGGGCTGCTGCCGAGGAAGGAGCTCTATCAGGACCGGTTCGTCATTGCGTCCATGGCGCCGTACAGCGCGGTGCCGGCCGACTGCCTCGGCCTCGATCCCGAGACCTGGGAGCGGCTGTCGCTGGCGATTCGCATAGAGCACGAGTCCATGCATTACTTCACGCGCCGGGTGTTCGGTTCGATGAAGAACCGGCTGCTCGACGAGATGATCGCCGACTACGCGGGCATCGTGCACGCGACCGGCCGTTTCCGGGCCGACTGGGCGCTCAGGTTCCTCGGCCTCGAGTCGTATCCCCACTATCGGTCGGGGGGGCGCCTCGAGCACTACCGCGGCGACCCGCCGCTCTCGGATGGCGCCTTTCGTGTCCTGCAGCGCCTCGTGATACGCGCAGCCGAGAATCTGGAGGCGTGGTCCTCGACCGCTGACGACGCGACGCGGCCGGATGGTCGTATCCGGACGGTCGTCGCGCTGACGCAATTGACCGTCGAGGATCTCGCCGCACCCGACGCGGGGGATCGACTGCGCACCGCCGCGCGCGCCGTCGCGGCGCACGTTCGCCGCACACCGCGGCCCGTACACGCGAGACCGTCGTGAGTGCGCCAATTGACACCCGCCATGCGCCCCCGTATAACCTTGGTGACTCGCACGAAGGACACGGAGATCCGGACCACGGACGCGCATTCGGGGTGAACGTCATGCCAAGTCGATCCGCCAACCCTTTCACCCGTGGGGCGCAGCCACTGCGGCGTGCGAGCCTGACGCTGGCGATGGTGTCGCTCGTCGGGGCGCTGCCGGCCGCCGCGCAGGATTCGTCGGCTCCAACCGTCGATTTTCAGCGGCAGGTGCGGCCGATCCTGGCGGACAACTGCTTCCAGTGCCACGGGCCGGACGAGAGCACCCGGCAGGTGCGGCTACGGCTCGACACCGAGGAGGGCGCCTTCGCGGAGCGGCCGAACGGGCATCCCGTCGTCGCGGGCGACCCGGATGCCAGTCTGGTCCTCCAGCGCATCACGCATGCGGACACGCGGCTGCGGATGCCGCCGGCGCAGACGAACAAGACACTGAGCGACGAGCAGATCGAGGTCCTGCGCCGCTGGATCGACGAGGGCGCGTCGTGGGATCAGCACTGGGCGTTCAAGCCGATCGAGCGTCCCGAGGCCCCGGCCGTGGCGGCTGCCGACTGGGCGCGCGCTCCGCTGGATCGCTTCGTCCTCGCGCGGCTCGAGGCAGAGGGGCTGGCGCCGGCGCCCGAGGCCGACCGGCGGACCCTCGCGCGCCGGGCCGCGCTCGATCTGACGGGGCTCCCGCCCGACCCGGCGCTGCTCGAGGCGTTTCTGAACGATCCGTCGGACGACGCTTACGAGACGTTCGTCGACAGACTGCTGGCAACGGAGCAGTGGGGCGAGCACCGGGCCCGCTACTGGCTCGACGCAGCGCGCTACGGCGACACGCACGGGATCCACATCGACAACTACCGCGAGATGTATCCCTACCGTGACTGGGTGATCCGGGCCTTCAACCGGAACAAGCCGTTCGACGAGTTCACGTTGGAGCAGGTGGCCGGCGATCTGCTGTCCGAGCCGAGCCTGGACCAGCTCGTGGCGTCCGGCTTTCAGCGCAACAACATCACGACCAACGAGGGCGGGGTCGTGCCGGAGGAGTACGAGGCGATCTACGCGAAGGACCGCGCAGAGACGATCGGCAACGTCTTCCTGGGGCTCACCGTCGGCTGCGCCACCTGTCACGACCACAAGTTCGACCCGCTAGCGCAGCGCGAGTTCTACGCGATGACGGCGTTCTTCCGCAACTCCACGCAGTACGTGATGGACGGCAACGTTTCCGACCCGCCGCCCATCCTGGTGGTGCCGCAGGAGACGGACCGGCAGCTCTGGTACGACCTGCGGAAGGAGGCGGCCGACGTCGAGGCGCTGATGGCCCACCGGGCGGCGGCGGTCGACACGGCCTTCACCGAGTGGCTCGCGGCGGGCGACTACCAGGCCCTGAAGTCGCCGCTCGATGACGAGGCGCAGTGGATGCGGCTCGATCTCGGCGAGACCGCGGACCCGGTCTTCGAGATGGACGGGCAACGCCATCCGGTGGCCCTCGATGGCGGAGCCAACGTCGAAGCCGGACCGCACGGACAGGCGGCGCTCCGGTTCGGGGAAGAGTCGTGGGCCGGTCTGCCGCCGGTGCCCCTCGACACCGACACGCCCTTCTCGATCGCGCTCTGGATCTACCAGCCCGAGACGGAGGGGGACTTCGTCGTCGCGGGCCAGTACGACGCGGACGACGGCATGCGCGGCTGGTCTATGAACATCGGCTCGCGGCAGCTCTCCTTCCGGATGATCGGCGAGCCGGGTCCGGAGGGGCAGGGTCGCCCGTCGCCGCGGGTCGCGCCCACCAACCTCAAGCGGATGCCGCCGGGAGAGTGGACGCACATCGTCATCACCCATGACGGCACCGGCGAGCGCGCCGGAATGAACGTCTTCCGCGACGGTGACGTGGTCGAGGCGTCGGGCAGCGAGTATTTCGCCCGGGCCATCGGGAGCATCCGGACCGGGCTGCCGCTGGAGCTCGGCCGCGGGCGGACGACGGGTCGGGGCGGCCGCGACGAGCTGGAGATGCGCTACTTCGGCGGCGGCGGCATCGCCGACCTGCGTGTCTTCAACCGTCCGCTCACGGTGCAGGAAGCCAAGGTCGTCTCGTTGTGGTCGACCCTGGAGCATGCGCGGGACAAGCATCCCGCCGCGCTCGACGAGGCCGAGCGCGATGCCCTGCGCCTCTACTACCTGAGCGTCAGGGATGCGCAGTACCGCGGGCTTGTCGCGCGCAGCCGGGAGATCGACCGCGAGTGGCGCGAGATGCGGCGCCGGGGCGGCGTGACCCACGTGATGAACGAGCGCTCGGACAGCGAGGCCGCGGCGCATGTGCTCTACCGCGGGCTGTACGACCAGCCGCGCGAGCGCGTGATAGCGGGCACGCCCGCCGCGCTCCCGCCGATGGAGGAGTCCTGGCCGCGCAACCGTCTGGGTCTCGCCCGCTGGCTGGTCGACGGTGCAAACCCGCTGACCGGCCGCGTGACGGTCAACCGCTTCTGGCAGCAGGTGTTCGGGACGGGTCTGGTCACGACCAGCGAGGACTTCGGCGCGCAGGGCGACCCGCCCACGCATCCGGCCCTGCTCGACTGGCTGGCGGTGGAGTTCCGCGAATCGGAGTGGGACGTCAAGCAGTTCTTCCGGACGCTGGTGACGTCGGCGACCTACCGGCAGTCCGCGCGGGCGACTCCCGAGAAGCTCGATGCGGATCCGGACAACCGGCTGTTCTCGCGCGGCCCGCGCTTTCGGATGGATGCCGAGATGGTGCGTGACTCCGCGCTGGCGGCCAGCGGGCTGCTGGTGCGGAAGATCGGCGGACCGAGCGTGCGGCCGTATCAGCCGTCCGGGGTCTGGTCGACGGTGGCGATGCCGCAGAGCAACACCCGACTGTACCGGCAGGACGAGGGCGAGAGCCTGTACCGCCGGAGTCTGTACACCTTCTGGAAGCGGTCGGCGCCGCCGCCGTCTATGGATATCTTCAACGCGCCGACGCGCGAGCACTCCGTCGTGCGCCGGGAGCGGACGAACACGCCGCTTCAGGCCTTGGTGACGATGAACGATCCGCAGTTCGTCGAGGCGTCGCGCCACCTGGCGCAGCGCGCGATGCGGCAGGCCGGCGAAGCGTTCGACCCACGACTCGACTTCGTGACCTTGCGGCTGCTCGCGCGCCGCTTCAGCGACGACGAGCGGGAGATCGCCAGACGTTCCTACGACCGCCTGGTCGATGCCTATCGCGCGAGCGCAGATGAGGCGGAGCGGCTTCTCGACGTCGGCGACTCGGCGCCGGACGGCACGCTTCCGGCGGCGGAGTCGGCGGCCTGGACCATGCTGGTGACCCAGGTGCTGAACCTGGACGAGGTGCTGAACAAGTAGTCGGCGCACTGCCGTACGGCGAGAACCGCAGGTGCGAGCGTCTCGACACCCATTGCCCGGCGGGCATTCGTACTCGCACTTACTCGCACAGAGCATCCGGTAACGAGAGGTTCACGATGCATCCAGTCAAAGAGGCCGTCCTGGCGGAGACCCGGCGGCAGTTCTTCGGGAAGGTTGCGATGGGGGTCGGCGGGCTCGCCCTGTCGAGCCTCATGGCCGAGGACGCGTTCGGTCTGCCGCAGGACGATGCAGCCTTCGGCGGCCTGCCGTCGCTGCCGCATTTCGCGCCGAAGGCGAAGCGTTGCATCTATCTCCACATGATGGGTGCGCCGCCGCAGATGGATCTGCTGGACTACAAGCCGGGGATGCGGGACTGGTACGACAGGGACCTGCCGGAGTCGATCCGCCAGGGGCAGCGCCTGACGACCATGACCTCCGGGCAGGCGCGCTTCCCGATCGCTCCGTCCGTCTTCGAGTTTCAGCAGCACGGGCAGAGCGGCGCGTGGATCTCCGAGCTGCTGCCGTACACGGCGCGGATGGCGGACGACATCGCCATCATTCGCTCGATGCACACCGATGCCATCAACCATGAGCCGGGCATCACGTTCATCCAGACCGGGCAGCAGATTCCGGGGCGCCCGTGCATCGGCGCGTGGTTCGCCTACGGGCTCGGCAGCATGAACCGCGACCTGCCGACGTTCGTGGTGATGAACGCCGAGAAGAGCCACCCGAAGTCGGGTGTGCAGGCGATCTCGGCGAAGCTGTGGAGCGCCGGGTTCCTGTCGCCGGAGTACGCCGGTGTCAGGATGCGGACAGGCGCCGATCCGGTGCTGTACCTGCGCGACCCCGACGGCGTGTCGCGCGACGTTCGCAGGGGCATGCTGGATGGTCTGGCCGACCTCAATCGGATCCAGCACGAGCGGATCGGCAGCCCCGAGACCCTGGCCCGCATCCAGCAATACGAGATGGCGTTCCGGATGCAGTCGTCGGTGCCGGAGATGGCCGACCTGTCGAGCGAGCCGGAGCGGACGTTCGAACGCTGGGGCGAGGAGGCGAAGCAGCCCGGCAAGTTCCAGAATGCTGCCTTGATGGCGCGGCGGCTGGTCGAGCGGGGGGTGCGGTTCGTCCAGATTTACCACCGGGGCTGGGACGTGCACGCGTTCGCGCCCGAGGTGCTGCCGGCGCAGGCGAGGGACGTGGACCGCGCGGCGTGGGCGCTCATCCAGGACCTGAAGGAACGCGGGCTCTTCGACGAGACGCTCGTCATCTGGGGCGGCGAGTTCGGCCGCACGATCTACTCGCAGGGCCGGCTGACGCCGACCGACTATGGGCGTGATCACCATCCGCGCTGCTTCAGCCTGTGGATGGCGGGCGGCGGGGTCAAGGGCGGCGTCGTCCACGGCGAGACCGACGACTTCTCGTACAACATCGTCAGGGATCCGGTGCACATCCGGGACTTCCAGGCGACGCTCCTGCATCTGTTCGGGATCGATCACGAGCGGTTCACGCACAACGACCGCGGCCTCGATGCCCGGCTTACCGGCGTCGAGCCGGCGCGCGTGGTCCGCGACGTGCTGGCGTGAGGCGACGCGTTTTCGATACCTGCGCGGCGATCTGTCCAGACCGGACGGCCGCCGCTAGTCATCGGGAGGAAGCTGTGAGAAGACGTTACGTGTGGCTGTCGGTCGGACTCGTCGCGGTTCTCGGTCTCGTCCCGGCAGTGGCCGCGGCGCAGGTGACCATCACGGACTGGCGCGGCGAGTCGGTGACGGTGGAGGAGGGCGCGGCCGACTCGGACGGGGTCCGTATCGTCTACCACGCCGCCGGCGAGGGGCCGCTCGTCGTCTTCGTACACAGCATCACGGGCCCGTGGTTCGACTGGCGCCACCAGATGGTGGGGCTGTCCGAGCACTACCGGGTGGTCGCGATGTCCACCCGCGGCACCGACAAGAGCGACAAGCCGGAGGGGGTCGAGAACTACGCGATGGCGAAGATTTCGTCCGACATCGCCGCCATCATCGACCACCTGGGCGAGGAGCGGGCGATCATCGTCGGGCAGGACAGCGGCGGCTTTTACGCCTGGCACTTCGCCATGACCCATCCGGAGAAGACCGCGCGGCTCGTCTCGGTCGGCACGATCCACCCGGCCGGTCTCATCCGGGAACTCGTCTCGAACACCGAGCAGCAACAGGCGAGCATGTTCCAGCGGGGCATGCAGGAGAACCCGAACGCGGCGGCCGACTTTGGCGCGCGGATGCGGAGCCGGCCGGCCAGCCCGGACGATACCCCCGAGCTGGCCGAGCTGCGACAGCAGGCCTACGAGCGGCTCTATCCGGAGTCGATCGTGAACTTCTACAAGGCCAACTGGCCGCCGCGCCCGTTCACGCTGGAAACCGAAGGCTTCGGCTTCCGCATCGGCGAGTTCCCGCCGGTCCAGGCCCCGACGTTGCTCATCTACGGCAGGGACAGCGGTCCCTTCAAGCCGGAGACGCTCGACGGGCTCTGGAGCTGGGTCGACGGCCCGCTGACGCTGCGTGTTCTGCCCGGCGTCGGGCACGGGCCGCATACGCAGGTGCCGGAGATCGTGACGCCGGCGATCCTGCAGTGGCTCGAGGACGAGTAGGCGCCGCGCGATCCGGGCACTGGACACATCGCTGCGCTCGTTGCCGCGTGGGGTCTTACCGCGAACAGGTAGACGCCTGCCGGTGGTTCACCTCTCCCTGGTAAGCTGGAACGAGCCAGCCTGCCAGGGAGTCGAGCCACATGCGTCGTCCGGCGTCTTGCTTTCCAATCCCCGTGTTCGTGTGTCTGCTGGCGGCCGCGCCGGCGGTCGCCCAGATTCCTCCGGACGAAGCGTGGCGTGCGGTCGAGACCGAGCACTTTCGCGTCACCTTTCCCGAGCATCTCGAGGCGCTGGGCAGGCGGGCGGGCGATCTGGCGGAGCGCGCCCATCGGGAACTCACCGCGCAGTTCCGCGAGGGACCGTCCGGCCGGATCGACATCGTCCTGAGCGACCACGTCGACGTCTCGAACGGCTTCGCCACGATCTGGCCGTCGAACCGGATCGTGCTCTACGCTCGCCCTCCCGCCGACCATCTTGCCCTGGCCTACTTCGACGACTGGCTCGAGCTGCTGATCACCCACGAGCTGGCTCACGTCTTCCACCTCGACTACGGGGGAGCGGTCGGCCGCGTGTTCCGGGCCCTGCTCGGGCGGGCGCGATTGTCCTTTGCCTTCCCGGGCACCTTCGTCCCGGGCTGGGTCACCGAGGGGCTCGCGACCTGGTACGAGTCGGCGCTGACCGAGGCGGGCCGCGTCCACGGGACGTTCCACGAGATGGTGCTGCGGACCGCCATGCTCGAAGGGCGGTTCGAGAGTATCGGGCAGACGGGCGGCAACTCGGCGCAGTGGCCGGGCGGGATCCGCCGTTACGCCTACGGGTCGCTCTTCTTCGACTACCTGCTGGACAAGCACGGCGTTGACGGCATGGCCGCGTTCGTCGAGGCGGTCGTGCGCCCGACGGCCCAGTTGCGGCTGGCGCCGTTGAACGCTGCCGGCCGGCGCGCCTTCGGCGCGTCGCTGTCGAGTGAATGGGACGCCTGGACGAACGAGATGCGGGGGCGCCTGAGCCGCCTCGATGGAGATCTCGCGGCGTTCGGCCCGATCAGCGAGTCGGAGGCGCTGACACGGAACGCTCGCTACGGGCTGCACCCGATGGCGTCGCCGGACGGCAGCGCCCTGGTCTACCTGCGGTCGGATGGGCGGTCGTATCCGCGGCTCGTCCGCATGCCTCCCGGCGGCGGCGACCCGTCCACCGTGACGCGCACCAACAACCGCACCCCGTTCGACGTGCTTCCCGGCGGCCAGGTCGTATTCGCGCAGCGCGACTACTCGGACCGCTACCGCGTGTTCAGCGACCTGTACGTCGCGACCCTCGAGGGGACGGTGCGGCGCGTGACCGAGGGCGCCCGGTTGACCGCGCCGTCGGCCGGTCCCGAGGGCGCGTGGGCCGTCGCCGTGGCGGAGGGCGGGGGAACGAACGGCCTGGCCCGGGTCGATCTCCTGGACGGGTCGATCCGGACGCTGGTGGCGGCGGAAGCCGGTACGTACTGGGCCTACCCCGCGGTCTCACCCGACGGACGGCGGATCGCCGCCAGCCGCTGGAAGGAGCGCCGGCACGACGTCGTCATCCTCGACATGGAGGGTTGCGTGGTGCAGGAGGTGACCCGCGACCGGGCGCTGGACCTCGCGCCCGACTGGAGCGCGGACGGGCGCTACCTGGTGTGGTCGTCGGACCGGAGCGGCATCCCGAACATCCTGGGAGCGGAGATCGATCTGCACACCGGCGCCGCCGGCCCGCCCGTCATGCTGACGAACGTGCGCACGGGAGCGGCGTTTCCGAGCATCGACCCCGCCGGCGAGTGGCTGTACTTCTCCGGCTACCACGTGGACGGCTGGGAGGTGGAGCGGGTCCGGTTCGCGCCGGATGCCGCGCCGCCCGCTCCTGCCCCGGCGGCCCGCCTCGGCGAAGCGACCGCTTCCCATGTCGCGCCCGACGCAGCCGGCGCAGCGCCGCAAGATTCCGGGGATACGGAGCCGCGCGGCGTTGGCGGGACGGCGACAACGGCGTCCCGCGACCCGGAGAGCCCGGCCCGCGACTACTCACCGCTGTCGACCCTGTATCCGCGGTACTGGTTGCCGGCGATCCGGGAGCCTCTGGCGACCGCGAAGACGACGATCGGGGGTGTCGAGGTACCGCGTACCGAGATCCTCGGCTACGCGGTCGGAGGCCGCACCTCAGGGGTCGATCTCGTCGGCCGGCATTCCTACGATATCGGGGCCCAGGTCTTCACGTCGGGCGGCCGGGGGGAGGGCGACGTCTCCTACGAGTATCGGGGTCTGGGGAATCCGACCATCGGGGTGACCGCCTCCCAGACGTGGGACGACGACGGAGTCCGGGTGCGCCGCCCGGAGGCGGGCGCGGCGGGGTTTCCGGAGACCTTCTTCGTCCTGGAGCGCGAACGGCGGCTGGCCACGTCGGTCCGGGTGCGCCGACCGGGAGCGCGTGTGTCGACGTCGCTCAGGTTCTCGGCCGGGCTGGTCCGGGGCGACCGGGAGGTGCTGGACGATGCGCTACGGCTGACGGACGGATACCGCCTCGCGCGGCCCGGCAGTCTCCAGAGCGAGTACGCCGTTTCGTTCAGCGTCTCCACCGCGCGATCACATGCGTTCCAGATGGGCAACGCGCGCGGTGCGGCGCTGTATCTGCGGGCGCGGACACGCGACGACCTGGATGTTCCGGACGCGCTCGCCGGGCGCGATGGCGTCGATTTCTCCGTCGACGATCTCATCGGCCGGCTGCGGGCCTACGTTCCGTTGCCGGGACCGGGATTCGCGGCGCCGGTGCTGGCGGTGCGCGCGAGCGGCGGGATGGCTCGCGGGCCGGGCGCGCGGACCGGCTACTTTGGGGCAGGCGGTGCGTCGGGCGACACGGTGTCGTTGCCGGGAACTCCCACGCTGGTGGGCAGCTCGGTCTTCTTTCCCGTTCGGGGCTACGAGACATCCACGCGGTCGGGTCGCTACGCATGGTCCACCACCGTGGAGCTGCGCGCACCGTTGGCTCTCGTCAACCGCGGCCTCGGGGCGTGGCCGCTGCACCTCGACCGCATCTTCGGATCCGTCTTCCTCGACGGCGGCAACGCCTGGGGCGGCGACGCGTCATCTTCCGAAGACGGAAGTCCCAGGCTCCGATCCCTGACGTCGGTGGGATTCGAGGCGAGCACCGATTTCCTCGTCCTGTACGGGGCGCCGCTCCGGCTGCGCGCCGGTGTCGCTTTCCCGCTGGTCGACCGGGACGACCCGCTGGTCGATCGGGACGGGCCGCAGTACTACGTCCGCCTGGGTCTGCCGTTCTGATCTGTCGGGCAGTGGCGTCGACACGCGTAGCGCGGTGAAGTGTGGTGGGTGAGCTTCGATCCCTCGGTCGGCGGTGAGATCAGAAAGAGGCGTCCGGCCGTGATCGTGGCGTGTCCATCCGATTGTCAGTCGCAAAGGGGCGTTGTACGATCGCGGCTCGATACGATCAGGTCCGCCGCTCGGTGGTTCGGGGGGAATCCTTGGTGAGCCGGAAGCTGTTCACGGCGTTGGCCTTCGCCGCTGCGTGCGTGCCGGCAGGCGAGTCGTTCGCTCAGGATGCGCCGGCCTCCCATCGCGCGCTGCTCGATCGCTATTGCGTCACCTGCCACAACGAGCGTCTGGTGGCCGGCCGCGGCGGCGCGCCGTCGCCGCTGGTCAGTCAGCTCCGCGCCATCGGACTGACTCTGGATACGCTGGATCTCGCCGCCGTGGGCGACCGCCCGGAAGTCTGGGAGACGGTAGTCCGGAAGCTGCGCGGCGGGGTGATGCCGCCCGCGGGGCGCCCGCGGCCGGATGACGACGCCACGCTGGCGTTCGCGGGATGGCTGGAGAGTGAGCTCGATCGCGTAGCGGCCGCGCGTCCCGATCCCGGCCGCACGGCGCCGTTGCACCGGCTCAACCGCGCCGAGTACCGTAACGCGGTCCGCGACCTGCTGGCGCTGGAGGTTGACGTCGACGCCTTGCTGCCGGCCGACGACTCGAGCTACGGCTTCGACAACATCGAGACCGCGCTGCGGATGTCGCAGTCGCTGCTGGAGCGCTATCTCGCCGCGGCAACGACGGTGAGCCGGCTGGCGGTCGGCAGTCCGCCCCCGGCGGTGGTGGGCGAGACGTACCGCCTCGCGACCGACATACAGCAGCACGACCGCATGGACGGCCTGCCTTTCGGCACGCGCGGCGGCGCGCTGGTGACCCACCTGTTTCCGCAGCAGGCGGAGTACGACATCCAGGTCGAGTTGGGCCGCGCGCGGAACGTGAGCGTGACGCACCGCCTGGAGATCGCCGTCGACGGCGAGCAGGTCGAGCTGGTGACGCTCGCGCCGCCCGACGCGGACGGCGGCGGATCGAATCCCTACGCCAACGCCTCGAGCGTGACGGTGCGCGTACCGGTACCGGCTGGTCCGCACGACGTCGGGGTGACGTTCTTCCGGAACCCGGCGGCGCTCGTCGAGCAGGCCCGCCTGCCGTTCCAGAACCCGCGGGGCGGCGGGGCGGCGGGGCCGATACCGATCGTCAGCAGCGTCACGATTACCGGTCCCTACAACCCGCAAGGGTCAGGGGAGACGCCGAGCCGGTCACGGATTTTCTCCTGTCGCCCGGCGAGCGCGGATGCGGACGGGACCGGATGCGCTACCCGCATCCTGTCGGGCCTGGCGCGGCGCGCCTACCGGCGGCCGGTGACGGACGCGGATCTCGACACCCTGCTCGGCTTCTACGCGGACGAGCGTGCCGCCGGCGGGGCGTTCGAGGCGGGCATCGAGCTGGCGCTGCGCTGGCTGCTCGCGAGCCCGGACTTCCTCTTCCGCGTCGAGGCGCCGCCGCTCGATGTGGCGGACGCCGACGTGTACCGCATCGGCGACCTCGAGCTCGCCTCGCGGCTCTCGTTCTTCCTCTGGAGCAGCATTCCGGACGACGCGCTGCTGCGGGCGGCCGAGGAGGGCCGGTTGAGCGATCCGGCGGAGCTGGAACGCCAGGTCCGGCGGATGCTGGCCGACCCGCGCGCGGATGCGCTGACCCGCAACTTCGCCGGGCAGTGGCTGCAGCTTCGCAACCTGGCCGATCCGGCGGTGCGTCCCGGCGACCCGTACTCGCTGGCGTTCGACGAGTCGCTGCGCCGCGGGATGATCCGCGAGACCGAGCTCTTCTTCGACAGCATCGTGCGGGAGAACCGGCCGGCGCTGGAGCTGCTCACCGCCGGTTACACGTTCCTGAACGAGCGGGTCGCGGCGCACTACGGCGTGCCCGACGTGCAGGGGAGTCACTTCCGCCGGGTGGCGCTGCCGGCCGGCAGCCCGCGCCGGGGACTGCTGGGCCACGGCAGCATCCTCACCCTGACCTCGCACGCCATCCGGACTTCGCCGGTGCTGCGCGGCAAGTGGATCCTGAACAATATCCTCGGGACGCCGCCGCCCGATCCGCCGCCGAACGTGCCGGCGCTGGTCGATCGCAAGACCCAGGCGAAGACCGCGACGCTGCGCGAGCGGATGCAGGTCCATCGCGACAACCCGGCCTGCGCGGCCTGTCACGCGATGATCGATCCGGCCGGCTTCGCGCTGGAGAACTTCGATGCGGTCGGCCGCTGGCGGGTGGTCGACGAATCGTTCAACCCGATCGATGCATCCGGCGTCCTTCCGGACGGCACGGCATTCGACGGCGTCGCCGAGTTGCGCGCCGCCCTGGTGCGGCGCCCGGAGCAGTTCGTGTCGACGATGACCGAGAAGCTGCTGACCTACGCTCTCGGCCGCGGCCTGACGCACGCCGACATGCCGGCGGTGCGGCGGATCCTGCGCGAGTCGGCGGGTGGCGGCTACCGGGTGCAGTCCATCATTCTGAGCGTGGTGCGGAGCGATCCGTTCCAGTTGAGGAGAGCGCGGTCATGATCATCACCAGGAAGTCGTTGCCCCGCCGGACGTTCCTCCGCGGACTGGGCGCCGCCGTGGCGCTGCCGCTGCTCGACGCGATGGCGCCGGCGCTGACCGCCACCGCGCGCACCGCGGCGGCGCCGGTGCGGCGACTCGGCTTCTTCTACGGTCCGAACGGCATGTTCCTGTCGAACTTCCATCCGGCGGGGAAGGGAGGCCGCGACTTCGCGATGACCCCGATCCTGCAGCCGCTCGCGCCGTTCCGCGACCAGTTGACGGTGGTCAGCGGGCTCAGCAACCGCGGCGTCGTCAGCCCCAACGAGGGGGGCGGGGTCCACAGCCGCGCCCACGCCGGCTGGCTCAACGGCGTCCTCCCTTACAAGACCGAGGGGGCCGACCTGAAGGCGGGCAAGACCATCGACCAGTACGCGGCGGACGTGCTCGGCGCCGAGACGTCGCTACCGTCGCTGGAGCTGACCACCGATTCGAACTACCTGGTCGGCAACTGCGAGAACGGCTACGCCTGCGCCTACCTCAACTCGACGTCGTGGAAGGACGAGTCGACGCCGCTCCCACACGAGCGCGACCCCCGCGTCGTCTTCCAGCGGATGTTCGGCGACGGTGGCAGCGTGACGGCCCGTCTGGCCGACATGCGCAAGGATCGCAGCATCCTCGACGCCACCACCGAGAGTCTGCGGCGGCTGGAGCGGCGGCTCGGCATCGGCGACCGGACACGGGTCGGCGAATACCTCGACACCGTCCGCGACGTCGAGCGGCGCATCCGGCGGGCGGAGCAGAACAACGCGTCGACGCCGTTGCCCGAGTTGGTGCAGCCGGCCGGCGTGCCCGACGGCTACGGAGAGCACCTGTCACTCCTCTACGACCTGCTGGCGCTCGCCTGGCAGGCCGACGTCACCCGCGTGAGCTGCACGCAGGTGGCGCGCGAGCAGAGCGGCCGGACCTACCCCGAGATCGGCGTGCCGGAGGCGCACCACACGGTGTCGCACCACCAGACCGACCCGCACAACGTGGCGCAGTACACGAAGATCAACGTGTTCCAGTTGTCGCTCTTCGCGAAGCTCGTCGAGAAGCTGCGGGCGACCCCCGACGGCGACGGCACGCTGCTCGACCACTGCATCCTGGTCTACGGCTGCGGCATGGGCGACGGCGACCACCACACCCCGTTCGACCTGCCGGTGGCGCTGGTCGGCGGCGGCGCGGGGCGGCTGGCCGGCAACCGCCACCTGAAGTACCCCCTGCACACGCCGTTCATGAACCTGGGGCTCAGCCTGCTGGAGAAGGTCGACGTCGAGGTGGAGCGCATCGCCGACAGCACGGGGAGGCTCGCCGGGGTGTGATGACCCGCTCCAACCGCGTAGGGGGGGCTTCATTGCCTGCTTCGTGATGGTTGAGGCCTGTCAGGCCGCAGCCCTCGCCTCGGCCGCCGGGTCCGGCGCCTCCCGGTGCGTGAAGAACACCGCGAAGAGCACCAGCACCAGCCCGGCCCAGGCCGCGGGGATCAGCCAGATCGACTCCCACTGATGGGCCGTCGCGTCGCCCGCCACCGCGTAGGCGTCGACCACGCGCCCCGAGAGCCAGCTTCCGATGAAGCCGCCGACGCCGAGGGTGACGAAGGCGATGAAGCCTTGCGCGGCGGCGCGCAGGTCCTTGGGCGCCCGGGTGTCGACGTAGATCTGGCCGGTGACGAAGAAGAAGTCGTAGCAGACGCCGTGCAGCAGGATGCCGCCGTAGAGCATCCAGACGGCCGGCCCCGGGTCGCCGTAGGCGAAGAGGACGTAGCGCAGCGCCCAGGCGAGCATCCCGACCAACAGCAGCCGCTTGACGCCCAGGCGCACCAGGAACCAGGGCATCAGCACCATGAAGCCGATCTCGGACATCTGGCCGAGAGTCATCTTGCCGGCCGCGTTGTCGACCCCGATCTCGTTCAGGAAGGGGTTGGCGAACGCGTAGTAGAACTGCAGCGGGATGCAGACCAGGAACGAGCCGAGAACGAAGATGGCGAACGAGCGCTCGCGCATCAGTCTCAGGGCGTCCAGGCCGAGCACGTTCCGGGCGGTCACCTGCGTCGCGGTCTTCGCCGGCGGCGTGTGCGGCAGGGCGAGGCAGAAGATGCCGAGGACGATGGAAGCGGCAGCGGCGATCTGCAGCGGACGGGCGGTGTCCTCGAGCTGCAGGAAGCCGACGGCCAGGCCGGCCACGATCCAGCCGATGGTCCCGAGTACGCGGATGGCGGGGAACTGCTGGCCGGGGTTCGACATCTGGCGGAACGAGATGGAGTTGGTGAGGGCCAGCGTCGGCATGTAGCACAGCGCGTAGACGAGCAGGACCGCGTAGAAGGCGCCGAACGACGCCTGTAGCGATACCGCGAAGAGGATGACGCCGCCCACGACGTGGAGCACCGCCAGCAGCCGCTCGGTGGCGAAGAACCGGTCCGCGATCATGCCGATGAAGAAGGGGGAGACCATCGCGGCGACCGCCGTCGTACCGAACACGAGGCCGATTTGCTCGCCCTGGAACGCGAGCGGGCCGCCGAGGTAGGTGCCGAGCGGCACGGACCATGCCCCCCAGACGAAGTACTGGAGGAACATCATCGCCGAGAGCTTGAGGCGGATGGCTGGCGGCATGAGATGTTGCGGCGTTCAGTCGATCTCCCGGATCAGGATGTTGCGGAACCGGACCGGATCCCCGTGGTCCTGGATCGCGATGTGCCCGCGGGTGACGCGCCCGTAGCGCGGCAGCGGGGCGAACTTGCTCGCCTCCATCCGCGCCTGCCAGTCCGCGTCGCCGAGCCGGTAGGTCAGCAGGTGCATGCCGTTCATCCAGTGCTCGACCCTTCCGCGGTCGACGATGAGCCGCGAGGTGTTCCACGCGCCGACCGGTCGGGTGACGTCCGCGGCGGGCGGATGCACGGCGTAGTTGCTGCCGGCCGAGGTGATGGGCGCCTGTCCGTCGCTGTGGCCGGCGTTGTGCAGGATCTGAAACTCCGGCCCGCTGTGCCAGACCGGGCCGTCGACCTCCTCGGTGACGCCGAAGAACACGCCGCTGTTGCCGCCCTCCTCGACCCGCCACTCGAAGCGGAGCTCGAAGTTCTCGAACTGCTCCACGGTGACGATGTCGCCCCCGCGGTCGACGCGCGCCAGCGCCCCGTCGACCACCTGCCAGCCGTCCGGCAACGCGTCCTGCTTGTAACCGCGCCAAGCCGCGGTCGTGGCCCCGTCGAACAGCGGGCGCCAGTCGTCATCCGCGGCCCGCTTGCCGGGGGCGCCCATCGCCCAGACGATGCCGTTGACGACGAGCCGCTGGAACCGCTCGTCCTGCCAGACCGCGTCCTCGTGGCCGAGCGCGGTATAGAACATCCGGCCGTCGCCGTAGTCGCGGGTCCACGCGAGCGCGAAGTCGCCGTCCGTGCGCTTGACGCCCTGCTTCTGCGCGTCGACCGAGTCGGTGTCGAGGCTCAGCAGCACGTCGACCCGCGCGCGCTCCCAGTTCTTGAACTGGTAGATCTCGTCGCTGATGCGGAAGCTGGCGCCCAGGTGGCGCGTCGCCGCGTGGTCGCGATCCTCGACGCGGATCTCGACCTCCTGCCGCCAGGGGTGGTTGTCGAAGTAGCCGCCGATGAGCGCCCCGTACTCCGGCCATTCGTGGAAGGTGTCGGTAGCGCTGTGGACGCCGACGAAGCCGCCCCCTCCGCGGATGAAGTCGAGGAACGCCGCCCTCTGCTCGACGTCGAGCGGCAGCTCGCCGGTAGTGTAGAAGACCACCGCATCGTAGCGGGCCAGCACGGCCGCCGTCAGGATGGAGGCGTCGCGCGTGATGTCGAGCTCGAACGCGTCGTGCTCGCGGCCGATGGCGGGGAGCACCTGCTCCGAGAGCGGCACCACCGGGTGCGCGAAGCCTGCCGACTGCGTGACGTACAGCACCCGCGGGAGCGTTTGCGCCGCCGCCGGGGTGGTGATCGCCACGAGCAGAAGGAGAACGGCGACCGCGCGCGTGCGTGGCGCGTGTGTCGTGCGAGTCGAGTCTGTCATCGGTCTCACCCGCGTGCCGCGCTCAGGCGCCGAGCACGTCCTTGCAGTAGTCGAGACAGCGGCCGATCTCGGTGACCGTGTCCCCGCCCGGGTACTCGTACTCGATGTTGGCCGGGATGTCCCAGCCCTCGTCGCGGAGCAGCAACAAGGTCTCGCGGATCGGCGTGTCGCCCTCGCCCCACGGTGTGTTCGGTCCCTCGTCCCGCTTGCGGTCCTTCAGGTGGACGGTGACGATCCGCTGGTGGTTGGCTTTCAGGTAGTCGATCGGATCGTGGTTGGCCGCCACGAAGTGACCGATGTCGAGGTTGACCGCGATCGGGGCCGGGCCGCCCGTCTCAATGGCCCGCGCGAAATCGTCCGGGCTGGAGAACTCGTTCGGATCGACGCGGGAGTGGTTGTGCATCGCCACCGGCATGCCGTAGCGGTCGGCGTAGCGGGCGATGCGCGGCACGCTGTTCATGTGCGCCGAGGCGGTGATCGCCAGCGCCCCCAGCGCCAGCGCCATCTCGAAGCCGCGGTCGATCTCGGCGTCGGAGAAGTGGTCCTTGAAGCTCAGGTTGTAGGAGTTGATCTCGATGCCGGCGTCCTCGAACTGGTAACGGATCTCCTCGAAGTAGTCGAGGGGGATGGTCGTGCGCCAGCGCCGCAGCCGTTCCCGGTTCTCGCGGCGACGCAACTCGCCCGGCTCGACGTGTCCCTCCCACAGCTCGCAGCTCGTGATCCCGAGCTGCTGCATCGCGGCGATGCCGTCGTCGAGGCTCAGGTCGCGGAAGCTGTAGCTCTGGAGGCCGATGAGGACGCCCCCGAAACGGGACTCGGACTGTGCGGACACAGCCCGGCGGGCGGTTCCCGGCAGGTTGCCGAACGCCGCCGCCGCGACGCTGCCGAGCGTCAGCTTGTGCCATTCACGCCGTGTGAGCTGCGCCATGGGAACCTCCGCTGCCCGAGTCCTGCCCATTCTATGCCAGCGTTCGGCTGGATCGAGGCGGTCGGCGCCGAGGACGTCACCCGCCGGGATGACAGGTCGCCCCGGGTCTCGCGATTCACGAGGTGGGGACCGCGCGGATGGGCAACGACCCAGCCACCTCGGTGCTGAACCGCTGGCAGCAGGCCCACGACGTCGGCCCGGTGGCCCGGTGCAGGTGGCCGTGGACGTTCACGGCCTCGGCCGGCACCTTCAGCAGCGGGAGGTGCGTCAGCACCAGCGGCGGATCGGTGGCGCACAACGCGGTCCGGCAGGTCTTGTGGAAACCGGGTCGACGCAGTGCCGAGACGCTGCGGTCGTTGGTTGCCGAGGACCAGGAGTCGCTCGCCCGGGCATTCGGCTAGGTCTGCCCTGTCCCCGCATTCAGGGCTGGACAAATCAGCTTCCGCCGTGTAGCGTCACGGCATGGAGCATCAGAACCAGATACTACAGACCCTTCGTGCGCCTGAGTCGCAAGCTCGCCTCGAGCGGATTGTGGCGCAGGAGGCGCTGAACAACCGGGCGGCGGTGGGGCGGCGGGTGTGCGCGGAGTTCGGGTTTGTGGATGCGCGCGGGTCGGCCCAACTCGCGGGTTGTCTTAAAGCGCTCAACACGCTGCACAAGGCGGGGCGGATTGCGTTGCCGGCGTCGCGGGGTGGCGGGGGCGCGCCCACGCCGCAGCGTTTCGACGCGCCGGTGGCGGCGGCCACGGCGGTGCCGGGTACGGTGGAGGCGGTCGCGGGGTTGTCGCTGGAGCGGGTAGAGCAAGGCCGGCAGCGCCGGGTGTGGAATACCTTGCTGCACTTCGAGCATCCGCAGGGGACGACGACCTTTGCGGGCTGCCAAGTGCGCTATCTGGTGGTCTCGGCGCACGGGGTGCTCGGCGCGGTCGGGTTTTCGGCGTCGGCGTTGCATTTGCGGGCGCGCGAGGCGTGGATGGGATGGAGCGATGAGCAACGCCAAGCGCATCTGCACCGGGTGCTGTGCCTGAGCCGGTTCCTGATCCGCCCCGGCGTGCAATGCCGCAACCTGGCCAGCCAGGTGCTGGGCCAGGTGCTGGCGCGTCTGCCAGCGGATTTCGAAGCCCGCTACCGGTATCGTCCGTGGCTGGTGGAGACCTTCGTCGGCCCCGCGCATGACGGCGCCAGCTTCAAGGCGGCCAACTTCGTGTGGGTCGGGCACACGGCCGGTCGCGGGCGGCCAGGACCGCGACCATGCGCGGGCTCGTCCGGTCAAGGCGGTATATATGTATGAGTTGGAGCCGCACTGGCGGCGGCGGTTGGGGGTGGCGCGGGTCGACGCGGCGCCGGCGCTGGCGCCGGCTGACGGTCTCGACAGCGGCGCCTGGACGGTGAACGAGTTTGGAGGGGCGCCGTTGGGCGATCAGCGGTTGTCGGCGCGTCTGGTCAAGAGCGCGGGGCTGCTGGCGTCGTTGCCCGGAGAGGCGGTCACCGCCAACGCGTCCCACGACCGCGCGGCGGTGAAGGGCTACTACCGGCTCATCGACCAGCCGGTGTCGTCGGCGGTCACGCCCGGGAACATTCTCGCGCCCCACCGGGCGCGCACGCTGCAGCGGATGCGCGGCCAGGACACGGTGCTGTGCATCCAGGACGGGACGGATCTGAATTTTGCGACGCGCCCGCACTGCGAGGGGCTGGGCATCATCGGGCGCAACCAGACGGTCTCGAAGACGCTCGGCCTGCATCTGCATCTGACCCTGGCGGTCGATGGCGCGGGTCTGCCGCTGGGCGTGCTGCGCTGCGGTTTCGAGGCGCCGCCGGGCGGCGCGGCGCGCCCGGCGGACGAGCCACCGCCGGCGGCGGCGCAGGAGACGGCCCCCAAGACGCGGCGCTGGGTCGACGGCCTGCGCGACATCGACCGGGCGGCGGCGGCGTTGAGTCGCAAGACCCGGGTGCTCAGCGTCATGGACCGGGAGGCGGATTGCTTCGCGGTGTTCGACGAGCAGCGCCGTCTGAACCGGGTGGAAGTGCTGGTGCGCGCCCACCATGACCGCTGTCTCGCCCAGGGCGCCCCGAAGCTGTTCGCCGCCATGCGCGCCGGCGCCGCCGACGGGCACGTCGAGATCGAGATCGACCGCCTGAGCGCGCGGCGCAAATCCAGCGGCAGGCAGGCCCGCCCGGCGCGCACCGGGCGGGTGGCGCGGGCCGAGGTGCGCCATCGCCAAGTGGTGGCGCCGCCGACCATCGCCGGCGCCGAACCGGTGGCGCTGTCCACGGTCCATGTGCGCGAAACCGCGCCGCCGCCCGGCGAGCCGGCGGTCGAGTGGTTCCTGCTCACCAGTCTCGACGTCGACAGCACCGAAACCGCGGTCGCGGTCATCGGCTACTACCTGCGGCGCTGGCGCATCGAAGACCTGTTCCGGGTGCTCAAGTCCGGATGCCGAGTCGAACATCTCGCGTTCCACACCGCCGACCGGCTCCAACGCGCGGTCACCATCAATACCGTGATCGCCTGGCGCCTGATGGTGATGACCCTGCTCGGACGTGACGTACCGGGGTGCGACGCCCAGTTGCTGTTCACCGACATCGAGTTGCGTTTCCTGACCGACTATGCCGAAGAACTCGGCCTGCCGCCCCCCTGACCATCTCGCCGCCGCAGTCCTCCTGCTCGCCATCCTCGGCGGCTACCAGAACCGAACGCACGACCCGCCCCCCGGACACCAGATCATGTGGCGCGGTTACGAACGAATGTCCATCGCAACCATCGGCTACCGCATTGGACGGCGGGAGCGTGCTGGAGTTGTCCAGAACGAATAATGTGGGTACAGGGTAGGGCTAGGTCGAACATCAGGCGATCGTCCCGCCAAGCATCCGGATGGGCGACGTCGCCGCGGCAGATGATGGTGTCGGCCGGCGCCGACGCGGCGTCTCCAGTTCCGGAGCAGGTGCCGGTTCATCTCCTCGACGCTCCGGAACGGCCGCCCCCAGCCCAGCAGCACCGAGGGGGCCGACGGATGCAGGTCCGACCAGATCCAGGTCCTCTCCGGCCCGCTGGCGACGATCGGGACGTCGGCATCGGCCGGTAGGTCCACCAGCAGTTCAACGAGGGCGTCCTCCAGGACGGGATCCATGGTCGATTCTCGCCCGCTCAGAGCCTCGAAGTCGTCTCGCTGGTGTTCTACGCGGGACACGGCATCGAGATGGACGGCGTCAACCACCTCGTCGTCCCGGTGGACGCGCACCCTGGAGCGCGACGTGGACGTGCGCTTCGAGACGGTACCACAAGGGGGACTCGCCCTCACTGCCGCTCGCCCGGCGTCTCCAAACCGCTGCCACCGCCGCGGCGTTCCGAGCCCTCCACCGGCCACCTGCGGCGGTCGCCGCTTCGAGGGCTTGGTCACCGGACACGAGCCGCGCTGCTCGAGCACCGGGTGCAGATCGAGAAAAACGCACCATGCGTGTTGACATTGCAACAGATGTGTTGCTAGCATCTGGTTGCGGAGGGGCAACCTTAACAGCCCGTGGAACAAGGTTATCGGCGGCCTGACACCGGTTGAGGGGGTGCGGATCTGGAAGTGTAACATGGGGTTTGAGCCGGCCAGCGGCTTTTCCAAGCTCACGCCGCCTCAAGATGAAGCATGGACCGTTTCAGCCCCCACACCCGCCTCAGGCGCTCCCAGCAGCCCCGCCAGCGCCCGATCAGACCGTAAATCGCCGACAAAGCCCGCCCCTGCAGGCTCCGGGGCGTACCAACGCCGGTCTGCCGGCGCAGGAGCAGCCCGATGTTGCAGGCGGCCGCCTGGAGCAGCACGCGCTTGCGGACATTGTCGTGGCCGCGCACCCAGACGCGACGCATACCGCCCGTCTCATACATGTGCGCGAAAGTACGCTCCACCACTTCGCCTCGGCGGCGTTGCAGGCGACGACCCCGCCGCCCCCGCACACGCCGGCGGTTCGCATACAACGCTTTCTGCGCAGCACGCTTCTCCGGCGGCGTCTCGCCCGTCTTCTTGTCCTGCCAGCAGCGACGGCCGCGCTCCGGCTCCGATACGTGACTCCGAACCCCTACCTCGCCGAGCCCCACCAACGTCTCGTCGCTGTGATAGCCCTTGTCGGCCACCACCTCTTCGACCCCCGCGCCCTCCGGCTGCACCGCTTCAACCTGTTCGGCCGCCATGATCAGCGTCTCCGGCAGCGTGGCCGTATCACCGTCCGATGCATCCTGCACCGTCACCGAGACGATGGCGCCCGTGTCCATGTCGACCCCGTGCTCGGCCTTGTGAGCCAAGTGCGTCCGACCGTCCTTCATCTTCGCGATCTTCGCGTCAGGATCCTGCGGCGATTTCCACTCCTTGTTCGACGTCTTCTTGTTCTTCCGAGACCGGTCGAACCGAGCCAGCTCCGCCCGCGTCGGCGTCTCCACACCCGACGCTTCCGCCAACCGACGAATGAACGCCTCGTAGGATTCGCCCGTGTCCCGACGCTCGATGCTCCGCATCGCCGCGTTCGCTTCCAGCGTCGTCGCATCGATGCCGACCGTCTTCCCGACGACCAGACCCGCTTCAGACAGGCGCTCCAGAACCCACGTGAAGACCGCCTCGTGCGTCTCCACGTCGATCAACCGGCGCGTCCGCGACAACGTCGAGTGATCCGGCGCCGACTCGGTCAACTCCAGGTCCAGGAACGACCGCAGGCTCAGTGAATCGGCCACCCGCCACGCAATCCCCCGCTCCGAAGACAGGCCCTCGAAGTAGCCGATCAACAGCATCCGGAAATACCGCCCAGGACGCAGACTCGGCCGTCCCATCCGCGCCGCGTAGAAGGCCGAGCACAACCCTTCCACGAACGCGTCGAACCCGCAGTCCTCCAGGACCCGATTCAGGCGCTCAAAGAAGGGATGACCGTCGCTCGTCGGAAGGTCCGCCGTTTCCACCCACAGCGGCGACGCTTGGCGCGCCACCGGTCTCTTGCCCATCGCCATGCCGTGCAGTCTACGGGGTTCGGCCGCGCCGGGGCCAGGCCGAATCCGCGACTTTTGCCACGGGCTGCTAAGGCCGTTAGTTAGTTCGACAGCCTACCGGTCGGTGGGCTTTGTCAAGGTTCAGGGCGACGTCTTGAAGTGCCCAGGGACGTCTAATTTGGCCTCTACACCTGACGGATGGAGAAGGAGAAGTAGGCGAATGTTGCACTACCCGGTGAGGTTGACGACGGAGGGTGCAAGTGTGCTCGTGGACTTTCCAGATTTCCCGGAGGCGCATACTTTTGGGGAAACGCGGAAAGAAGCTCTGACGCGGGCGTCAGACGCCCTTCTGACCGTGATCGATGCATACATGAAAGACCGGCAACGGCTACCACAGCCCTCAAAGGGAGAGGTAATGGTCGATGTTCCAGCATTAGCGGTGCCAAAGATTGAGCTGTATATTAACAGGGTCATTGGTTGCCTGACAGCAGACAGGTGATTGCCGGCCTGATTTCCTCATATTTCGGCATGCTACGAGGTCAGGATACTTATTTCCAGGTTAATAACGCGATGCGGGAGAAGAAAATCACCAAGGCTGAACTTGGGCGGCGGCTTGGTTGGCACATGCCACAGGTTGACCGTGTCCTCGATGTTCACCACGCCTCCCGAATGGACAGACTCCAGCAGGCGCTTCAGGCCGTTGATCGACGACTGGAAGTGACGGTCGTTGAAGCGTGAGGAGCATCGAAAGGGGAGGCCGGCGAGGTGAACGACGTGCGGTTCGTGAAGTGAGGTGGTCCCGCTTTTTCAGACAACCGGCTAAGGTGTATTCCAGAGCCTTGAGGAGGCACTGGGATGACGACGAGACGGCGACGGCGGTTCACGGCGGCCTTCAAGAAGCGGGTCGTGCTCGAGGCGTTGCGGGGAGACCGCACGGTGCAGGAGATCGCGGCCCGACACGAGGTCCATCCGAACCAGGTGAGCACGTGGAAGCGGCAGGCGGTCGACGGGTTGGACGAGATCTTCGCCAACGGCAAGGGGTCCCGCCCGTCGGAGCAGGAGACCACGATCCGGGACCTGCACGCGAAGATCGGCGAGTTGACGGTGGAACGGGATTTTTTTCTGCGCGGGTTGTAACGCTGAGTCGGGCCGTGCGCTTGGAGATGGTCGAGCGGAACGGTATGTTGAGCATCAGCCGCCAGTGCGCCCTGCTGGGCATCAGCCGTTCGTCGGTGTACTACAGCCGCGTGGGGAGAGCGCGGAGAACCTGGCGTTGATGCAGTGGATGGACGCCTTGTCGCTGCAGTAGTGCTGGGTCTGGGCGCGCATCCTCCAGTATCCGGCCGCGATGCGGGCGATCTTCGTCGCCGCCGTCACGTAGGTCTCCGCCAGGGTCGGGGTCAACGAGCCGGCGATGTTGTCGAAGCCGCGGCTCGAATCGTCCGTCGGCAGGAGCGTCGCCGGACCGATCTCCAGGGCCAGCAGATCGCGGATCGCGTTGGCGTACTCGGTGCGGTTGAGGCGATGGAGCACCTTGGCGCCCGGGTTGTCTCGGGCGGACCTGTCGATCTCGGTCTCCAGCCAGTCCCTGAGCGCGATGTACTCGGCGGCTGGAGGCCGGCGCACGCCGGGAGGCGGCATCATCCCGGCCCGGAGCCTGCGGACGACCTTCTCCCACAGCTCGGCGTGATCACCGACCGTGGCCAGGTCCAGGCCTTCCAGCGAGATGTGGCGGTCTTCGTCCGGTCGTTGTGGCAGGTGACGCAGTACCGGTCGAGCACCGCGCGCTGCGCGGCCGGGGCGGCGGCGGTGGATTCGACGGAGCCGGCTCCGCGCACGGCGCCTGGAAGCGAGACGACAACGCCCAGGACGCACGTCGCGAACCAGTGCTTCATCGTCGATCCCACGTCAACTATCCGGTGAACGGCGGTGCATTTGCAAGCGGCGTGTCCCTTCGCCGCCAGGCCCGCGGATCGTCGACTATTCGTCTGGACATGACAGGAAATGGCTTCTATTCATGACTTTTTTTGTCAAGAATTGGGGGCATTTTTGTGCGGGTTCCGCGTGAGGTCCAGTTGGAGAGCGCACGACGGATTGTGAACACCGGGAGAAAGTGGTACAACCGAACCGCCTGTTTCCGAGTGAGTGAGGAGGCCGCTGTGTACGTGCGACGCGCGCTCTACCACCTCGTGGTGACGTTGGCTTCCGCCGCTCTCGGCGCCGCCGGCGGGGACCTTGCAGAACCCTCGGAATGCACGTTGCGCGCCTTCACCTGCGGCGACGTCGATCCGATGGCGGCGACGCCGGCCGAGATCGAACGGCTCCGGGCGATCCGGATCGGACACCGCGTGGAGGGTATCGTGGGAGGTTTGGCGGTGGAGGAGGCGGAGACGCCGGAGCCGAAGGGAGGACTGCAATGAGCGGAGGACTGCCAGGGCCAATGAGCGGAGGGCTGCCAGGGCTGATCGTCGGAATGGTGCTGCTCGTGGCGGCGCCGGTGGCGGCGCACCACTCTTTCTCGGCGGAGTTCGACGCCGATCAACCGCTCGAGCAGACCGGGCTGGTCACGAAGATCGAGTGGCTGAACCCCCACGTCTGGTTCTTCGTCGACGTCACGGCCGAGAGCGGCGAAGTGACCAACTGGGGCTGGGAGATGGGGAGCCCGAACGGGCTCATGCGGCGTGGCTGGACCCGCAACTCCATGCGCATCGGCGACATCGTCAGCGTCGAGGGCAGCGCCGCCAAGGACGGGAGCACGCGCGCCAACGCACGAACGGTCCTGCTGACCGCCAGCGGCGCGCGGCTGTTTGCCGGATCGAGCCAGGGGCAGGGACGATGACGGCGCCGGCGCGCAAGCGGAGGTCCGGAGTTCCGCCGGTGGCCGTCCTGGCGGTGTCGATCCTCGCGGGAGCCTTGGCGATCGGCGGCACGTCGGCACAGGTCCAGATCGCTCCGCAAACCGATCCCTCCGGGCTGACGGGACAAGACGGAACCGCGGTTTCGGAGCCGACGCCCCGCCTGCCCGACGAAACGCCGAACCTCGGCCGCATTCCGGGCGAGAAGGGTGCCTGGGCCGTCCCCTACATCACCAACATGGCCGCACGGGTGATCAGCGTGGACGGGAATCCCTTGACCGCGCCTGAGACGCCGGGCAACTCGCGCGGGCCGCGGGGCGGGTCCGCCGCCGAGCCGCACATCCCCTTCATGCCCTGGTCGGCCGCCCTCTACGACTACAACTCGGCCAACGAGTCGAAGTACGACCCGGAAGGCTACTGCATGCCGCCCGGCGGGCCGCGCATGATGGCCACCCCGTATCCCATGGAGATCATTCAGCTTCCCGAGCAGGAGCGGATCCTCATGATCTTCGAGGGCGCCACCCATATCTGGCGCGAGATCTACATGGACGGGCGGCCGCATCCGGAGGGCGACGCGCTGAATCCCACCTTCCTGGGGCACTCGGTCGGACGCTGGGAGGGGGACACCCTGGTGGTCGACGTCGTCGGTTTCAACGAGACTACCTGGATCGACTTCTTCGGCCACCCGCACACGGACGCACTGCACGTGGTCGAGCGGTTCTCGCGCCCGGACAAGAACACGCTGCACTACGAGGCGACCATCGACGATCCCGGGGCCTACACCGCGCCGTGGTCCGTCGCCTGGGACATTCCCTGGAGTCCGGACGGCGAGCTGCTGGAGTACATCTGCCAGGAGAACAATCTCTACCTGTATCACCTGACCGACGACCTCGGTCAGCCGATCTTCGGCAATCGCTGATGCCCTCGGGCGACCGGCGACAGCGCGGCTCCTTGAGGCGGGCGGCGCCCGGGAATCGGGGTGCGGGCGGACTGCAACTGCGTCAGTTGCGGATCAGCGTGAAGTCGCCGGTCACCCCGCCCTGGGTCCACGTGCCCTCGATGACGCGGTTGTAGGAGCCGATGTTCCCCAGCTCGCCGTCGATGACGTAACGCACCGCGTTGCCGGCGTCGTCTTGTCCCTCGGCCTCGATGTGCACCGACCACGTGGCGGGGTCGAGCGAGGCGGCTCCGATCGGGACGGCGTTGGGCCCGGGGTTGATGGTGCCGGTGACGCCCGCGCCGTCCCAGTCGAGCAGGAGCAGCAGCCGGCGCCGGTCGTCCTCGTTCGGGCCCCAGTCGCCGCTCCACGAGCCCTTCAGGGGGTGTCCGTACTGCGCCGCGGCCGATCCGGCCAGACTCAGCACCGTGGCGATGACGATCAGACGCGTGAGCTTCGCTCTCATCGCTTTCTCCTTCGCGGGCAATTGCGATTCGCCCTGCCGTTTCCCAGATATCCCCGCGTCGCGTCACATCGGGTCGGCGAGCTTGACCATCGCCTTGCCGATGTTGGCGCCGCTGAACAGCCCGAGGAAGGCCCGCGGGATGTTCTCGAAGCCCTCGTGGATGTGCTCGCAGGACTTGAGGGCGCCGGTGGCCAGCCAGGCGGAGAGTTGGCGCCGGGCTTCCCTGTAGCGCGGGCTGTAGTCGGGGGCCAGGAACCCCTCCATCCGAAGGCGGCGTGTGGCCAGACGGGCGATGTTGGCGGGACCCGCCGGCGCCTCGCCGTGGTCGTAGCCGGAGATCGTGCCGCAGAGGGCGATGCGTCCCCAGGTGGCCATGTGATCCAGCACGATCTCGAGCGTCCGTCCACCGACGTTGTCGAAGTACACGTTGACGTCGTCGGGACACAGCTCCTTCAGACGCGCGTCGAGATCCTCGGACTTGTAGTCGATGGCGGCATCGAGGCCGAGCTCGTCGGTGAGCCAGCGGCGTTTCTCCGGCCCCCCGGCGATCCCGATGACGCGGCACCGCTGAATCTTGGCGATCTGCGCCGCTGTCGAGCCGGTCGCCCCGGCTGCGCCGGACACGAGCACGGTTTCGCCCTCTCGCGGCTTGGCGACGTCGAGCATCCCGAAATAGGCGGTCATGCCGCTGTTGCCCAACACGCCGAGATACCGTGGGAGCGGGTGCACCCGCCTGAATCTGAAGACCGGAACCTGACTGGTCCCGTTGCTCGCGCAGTAGTCCTGCCAGCCCAGGAGCCCCGATACGAAGTCGCCGACGGCATATTCCGGATGGTGCGACTCGACCACCTGTCCGAGGGCCTGGCCGCACATCACCGATCCGATCCGCAGGGGCGCGTTGTACTCCGGAGGCACCGTCATCTGGCCGCGCGTCACGAAGAGCGCGTCCAGGTACAGGTCGATCGCCTGAGAGAGATATTCCGGAGCGCGCGCGAGCCATCCGCGCAGGCCCGGATCGACGGAGACGTATAGCGTTCGCACCAGGAACTGGCCGTCGCCGATCGTCGGGAGCGGGGCTTCATGGTACGAAAAGTCCGACTCGGCTACCGTTCCCCGCGGTCGGGATGCGAGCAGCCACTGTCGATTCGTTTCCGTCGGCACCGGTACAGTACCCCCGCTACACGTCGCAAAGGACGATCGCCTCGCGGAGCGAGGTCATCGGGTCCCGCGTCGCCGCACCATGGTGCAGCCTGGAGCGATAATACGCGATTGTCGCGTCCGTTCTCCGGGTAACGCACGCCGCGCCGCGCTGGCGGTCCGGGTGTGTAGCCGCCCTCGGAGGCGACTGTGGTATGAAGTGACGACGGAGGGCATCGCGCCCGGCTGTCGGGTAGTTGCGCACGAAAGGACGGACGATTCATGGCGCGTCAGGTCACGCTCTTCAGCGGCCAGTGGGCCGATCTACCGCTCTCCGACCTCGCCGCGAAAGCGGGCGACTTCGGGTACGACGGGCTGGAGCTCGCCTGCTGGGGCGATCATCTGGACGTCGACCGCGCGGCGACCGATCCCGAGTACTGCGCCGAGCGGCGGGAGCTGCTGGCCGCGGAGGACCTGGGCTGCTGGGCCATCTCCCATCACCTGGCCGGGCAGCTCGTCTGCGACCCGAACGACGAGCGTTCGGACGCCTTCGCGCCGGACGACCTCGCCGGCGATCCGGAGGCCAAGCGGGCTTGGGCCGTCGAGACGATGAAGAACGCCGCCCGCGCGGCCCGCAATCTCGAAGTCCCGGTGGTGTGCGGCTTCACGGGTTCGTCCATCTGGCACCTGCTGTATTCGTTCCCGCCGGTGAGCCCGAAGACCATCGAAGCGGGTTTCGAGCGCTTCGCCGAGTTGTGGCACCCGATCCTGGACGTGTTCGAAGACAACGGGGTGCGCTTCGCGCTCGAGGTCCACCCGACCGAGATCGCCTTCGACGTCGTCACCGCGGCGCGGGCGCTGGAGGCGATCGGACGACGCGACGTCTTCGGCTTCAACTTCGACCCGAGCCACCTGAAATGGCAGGGGGTCGACCCGGTGCGCTTCATCGAGGAGTTTCCGGACCGCATCTACCACGTGCATATGAAGGACGCGGCAGTGACGCTGGACGGGCGTAGCGGCATCCTCTCTTCGCACCTCGGGTTCGGGGAGCCGGGCCGCGGGTGGGACTTCCGCTCGGTGGGGCGGGGCGACGTCGACTTCGAGGCGATCATCCGCGTCCTGAACCGCATCGGCTACACCGGACCGCTGTCCGTCGAGTGGGAGGACTCCGGCATGGATCGCGAGCACGGCGCCCGCGAGTCGTGCGAGTTCGTCAAGAGCATCGATTTCGCGCCGTCGAACCTGGCCTTCGACGCGGCCTTCGAGAGCTGAGCCGGTCCATGGCAAGGCTGGGCCGCGCGCTGAAGATGGGCATGGTCGGAGGCGGTCCGGGCGCCTTCATCGGCGACGTGCACCGGCGCGCGGCGCTGCTGGACGGTGGCGTGGAGCTGGTCGCCGGCGCGTTCTCGTCCAGCGCGGAGAAGTCGCGGGAGAAGGGGCGCGAGCTGCTCCTGGATGCGGCCCGCGTCTACGCGTCGCTGGAGGAGTTGATCGAGCGCGAGCTGGCGCTGCCGGCGGGGAAGCGCGTCGACTTCGTCTCTATCGTCACGCCCAACCACCTGCACTTTCCGATGGCGAGCGCGCTGCTCGAGGCGGGCATCCACGTCGTCTGCGACAAGCCGATGACCTTCGACGCCGCCGAGGCGTGGCGTCTCAAGGAGCTGGTGGCGCGGTCGGGCCGCGTGTTCGCGCTGACCCACAACTACACCGGCTATCCGATGGTCAAGCTGGCCCGCGATCTCGTGAGACAAGGGGAGCTCGGTCCGGTGCGGAAGATCGTGGCGGAGTACCCGCAGGGCTGGCTTGCCACGCCGTTGGAGCGGACCGGCATGCGGCAGGCAGACTGGCGCACGGATCCGGCGCGCAGCGGCGCCGCGGGCTGCATCGGCGACATCGGGACCCACGCCGAGAATCTGGCCGAGTACGTCACCGGCCTGCGGATCGCGGAGCTCGCCGCGGACCTGACGACGTTCGTGGACGGCCGGAGGCTGGACGACGACGGTACCGTTCTGGTGCGCTTCGAGGGCGGCGCGCGGGGGGTTCTGTTCGCCAGCCAGGTGTCGGTCGGCGAGGAGAACGGGCTGGCCATCCGCGTCTACGGGGCGCGGCGCGGGCTCCGCTGGCGGCAGGAGACGCCGAACACGCTGCAGGTGACCTCGCTCGACGGGCCGGAGGAGACCTGGAGCCGCGGCAACGGCTACGTCGCTGCGATGAGCCCCGGTGCAGCGCGCGCGACGCGGTTGCCGGCAGGTCATCCCGAGGCGTTCTTCGAGGCGTTCGCGAGCATCTACGCCAACGCCTGCGACACGATCCGCGCCCGGCTCCTGGGCGAGGAGCCCGATCCGCTCGCGCTCGACTTTCCGACGGTCGACGACGGTCTGCGCGGCATGCTGTTCATCGAGACCGTCGTGGCCAGCGCGCGGTCGACCGAGAAGTGGACGCCGATGCCGGAGGGATAGGCGGAAAAGGACCGTGACCATGACGATTCCCAATCCCCGGATCAAGTTCTGGGAGTGAGGGCTCACGGTGCGTGACCTCGGGCTGGCGCTGCGCTTCCTCGCGAACTGTTCGCCGCGTTTGCCCCGGCTCGCCGGGCCGCGCGCGTGGATCAGGCGACCGTCCTGCGCGCTGAGTAACTGCCGTCGGCGCATTCCGACTCGGCCGTTCCGTTGCGTTCGTCGCGGTGTTCAAGGCGCGCGAGGCTGCCGAGGAGATTGCGGGCTTCGAAGACCGGCTCTCCAACATCGAGTCCGACGTGAAGCTTCTCAAGTGGATCGCCGGGTTCAACGTCGCGTTGTCCATGGCGATCCTCGCCCTCCTTCTGCGTCTGGTCGCCGGCTGACACGTTGGCGCGAGCGCCGTGAGCCGCCCGGGCGGCGACTCACGGCATGTGACCTATCCCTTCCGAACGGGGCTCAGCGCGTCCGCTCCAGGAACTGCAGGAACTCGCTGTCGGTCCCGAGAATGAACAGCGTGTCGGCATCCATCGTCTGCTCGTAGGTCTCCAGCGACTTCATGAACGCGTAGAAATCTTCGTCGCGGTTGTAGGCCTCCGCGTAGATGCGGGTCGCGTTCGCGTCGGCCTTGCCGCGCAGTTCCTCGGCTTGGCGGTAGGCCTCGGACTGGATCTGGGCCAGCTCCCGCTCCCGCTCGCCGTGGATGCGGGCCGACTCGCCCTGGCCCTCCGACCGGAACTCCTCGGCGATCCGCTGGCGCTCGGCGATCATCCGCGCGAAGACGTCCTGCTGCACCTCTTCGACGTAGTTGATGCGCTTCAAGCGAAAGTCGAGCAGCTCGATGCCCAGGTCGGCGGTGCGCCCCGCGGCGGTCTCCAGAATCGCGCGCGTCACCTCCTGCCGGCCGCGCTCGATCTGCTCGAGAATGGCCTCTTCCTCTTCGGACTCGATCAGCACGTCCTCGGGGTTGCGGTTGCTGCTGCGGACCAGCTCGATCAGGTCGTGGCGCGCGACGGCGTTGCGCGTCTCCCCGTCGAGGATGTCGTCGAGCCGCGACTGCGCCCCGCGCTCGTCGCGCAACCGCTGGAAGAAGAGCAGCGGATCGACGATCCGCCAGCGTGCGTAGGTGTTTACCCAGATGAACCGCTTGTCGCGGGTCGGTACCTGGTTCGGATTGCCGTCCCATTCCAGGAACCGCTTCTCGAAGACGTTGATTCGCTGGATGAACGGCGCCTTGAAGTGCAGTCCGGGCGAGAGCACCGGTTCGCCGACCGGTTCGCCGAACTGCGTCAGGATGATCTGCTCCGTCTCGCTGACCGTATAGGTCGCCTGTCCGACGACCACCAGGGCCGCGAAGGCGACCACCAGGGAGAGTGCCCGTCTGCTCATTGTCCACCTCCAGCCCCCGCGGGCGTCGCGTTGGTAGCCCGGCGCGGCGCCGCGCCGTCGAGCGACAGCAGCGGCAGAACGCCGGTCACGTCCTGATCGACGTAGAGCTTCCGCCCGACTCGCGGCAGGATGCGCTGCATCGTTTCCAGGTAGAGCCGGCGCCGTGTAACGTTCGGAGCCAGGCGGTAGGCGGCCTGGACCGCTTCGAAGCGCGTCGCCTCGCCCTCGGACCGGTTGACGCGATCGAGGGCGTACCCCTCGGCCTGCAGCACGGTCTGCAGGGCTTCGCCCCGCGCTCGCGGGATCACGCGGTTGTACTCGGCCCGCGCCTCGTTGATCATCCGGTCGCGCTGCTGCTGGGCCTGGTTGACCTCATCCCACGACGGCTTCACCGGATCCGGCGGGTTGACGTCCTGCAGCACCACCTGGTCGATGGTGATGCCCATCTCGTACTGGTTGGCCAGATCCTGCAGCCGCCCTTGGACCAGGGACTCGATTTCCTGGCGCCCGATCGTGAGCACTTCGGTAACCGTCCGGTCGCCGACCACCTCGCGCATGATCGCCTCGTTCATGGCGCGGAAGGTGCCCTCGAGGTTGCGTACCTTGAAGAGGTAGAGATACGGGTCGGCGATGCGGTACTGCACGATCCACTCGACGACCGCCACGTTGAGGTCGCCCGTCAGCATCATGGACTCCTCGGTGGCGTCGCGGTCGAAGGCGACGTACTCGGTGCGGATGCCCGCTTCCAGCGTGCGGAAGCCGAACTCCTGCTTGAGCTGCCGCTGTACCGGTACCTTGAGCACCGTCTCCGCGAACGGGATCTTGGCGCGCAGGCCCGGGTCGGTGGCGCGCACGTAGCGGCCGAACCGGAGCACGACGCCGACCTCCTCCGGCTGCACCTGGTACAGCGCGCCGAAGGCGACGACGGCGGCCACGATCAGGGCGGCGCCCGCCGTGGTCGCGCCTCGTGGCAAGCGCGGCATGCGCACTCGCGAGACGTCGATGGGGATGTTGGGGATCTGGTCCATATGCAATCTCCTTGTGATGAACGGCGTGGTGCACGACCGCGGCGATGGGCGACGGCGGCGACGCCGCATGAGATACGGGGCGAGAGACGGGCGCCCGGCCGCGCCGTCGGCGCGTTTCGGTCATCCATCTACAGTGTGACGCAAAAGGCGGTCCCGTGGGTTCCGGGAACGTTTGCTGGCGCCGGCCGGTCTCGCCGCGGTTGACGCCTGCCCGACGCCTCGCTACAGTCCCCCGGTAGATCGGAACCGAGGAGAGCCACCATGTCAGCAACCGCCGTCCAGATGCTCCGACCCGTGCGCCGGACGCTTGGAACCCTGCTCGTCGCACTCGCGATGCTCGCCGCCTGGGCGCCGGGCGCGACCGCGAACGAGGACGACGTCTACATCGTCCAGACCAACGCCGCCGGCGACAACGTGCACCTGATCGATCCGGCCACGAACAAGATCGTCGCCGAGATCACCGGGGTCGAGGTGATCCACGGCGTGGCCGCGGCGCCCGACGGGAGCCGGCTCTACCTGAGCAACGAGTCGACCCACGCGCTCGACGTCGTCGACACGAAGACCCTGAAGGTCCGCAAGTCGATCCCGCTCAGCGGGCGGCCGAACAACGTCGCGATCCACGAGAACGGCGAGCGGGTCTACGTCGCCATCCGGGGCGTCGGGGGCGGCGTCGACGTCATCGACACCGTGGAAGAGGAGCACGTCTCGTTCATCCGCATCCTGCGCGGCGTCCACAACACCTTCATGACCCCCGACAGCAGGTACGTGGTCGCTGGCTCCATCGGCGGCTCGAGCGCGACGGTGATCGACACCGAGATCGAGCGCCCGGTCTTCGCGTTTCACTTCGAAGGCGGCGTGCGGCCGTTCACGTTCGACACCAATCCGGACGGGTCGACGAAGAACATGTACGTGCAGATCTCGAACCTGCACGGGTTCGCGGTGGTCGACTGGGAGAAGCGCCGCGAGGTCCGGCGCATCGTGCAACCCGACATTCCGGTCGACGAGCGCAACACCTACGGCATCCAGGGCGCGCCGGCGCACGGCATCAAGATCACCCCGGACGGCACGTCCCTCTGGTCGACCAGCAAGATCAACGGCAGCGTCTACGCCTATTCGCTGCCCGACCTGGAGCCGCTCGGCGGCGTGAAGGTGGGGGTCGTCCCCGACTGGCTGACGTTCACGCCCGACAGCAGGTACCTCTACGTGGCCAACGCCCACTCGAACACCGTCTCGGTGGTCGACGTGGCGGAGCGCAAGGAGGTGGAGGTGATCCAGGTCGGCCAGGTGCCGAAGCGCAACATCACCGCCACGCTGCCGGGCCTTCCGGTGGGTGAGTAGGCCGTCCGCCGGTCTACGACCTCGAAGGAGTGAACGCGCCATGTTCGCAAAGGGACCGATCGTTGCAGGCATCCTCGCCCTCGCGGCAGCCGTCCTCGTGGCGGCGCCGGCCGCCGCGCAGGCCTCCGGGGGCGGCGACACGCTGCTCGGGCTCGACTTCGACCTCTACCGCTCGAGCGTCGAGCCGATCTTCCTGACCCGGCGGCCGGGCAACGCGCGCTGCGTGGTCTGCCACTCGGCCGGCGGGGGGAACAGCTTCCTGGAGCCGCTGCCGCCGGGTCGCGAGACGTGGGACGAGGAGCAGTCGTTTCGCAACTTCGAGCGGATCCAGCGTCTGGTCGTTCCGGGGGAGCCGCTGGAGAGCGTGTTGCTGGTGAACCCGCTGGCCGAGGAGGCGGGCGGCAGCCACTGGCACGCCGGCGGCAAGCACTGGGAGTCGCAGGACGACGCCGAGTGGCAGGCTCTCGCCGACTGGGTCGACACGACGTCGCTCTCCCTCGACTTCGGCTTCTACCGCGACGAGGTCGAGCCGATCTTCCTGACCCGGCGGCCGGGCAACGCGCGCTGCGTGGTTTGTCATTCCGCCGGCGGGGGGAACAGCTTCCTGGAGCCGCTGCCGCCGGGCCGGGAGACGTGGGACGAGGAGCAGTCGTTCCGCAACTTCGAGCGGATCCAGCGACTGGTCGTTCCGGGGGAGCCGCTGGAGAGCGTGTTGCTGGTGAACCCGCTGGTCGAGGAAGCGGGCGGCAGCCACTGGCACGCCGGCGGCAAGCACTGGACGACCCAGGACGCCGACGAATGGCAGACCCTGGCCGCGTGGGTGCAGGGGCGCATGAGTCGCTGACGGCGCAGGAGAACGCACGATGATTCGGCGTTTCACGCCACCGGTGCCGCGCCGGACGTTCCTGCAGGCCCTCGCGGTGCTCTTCGCCGGGTTCGGACGCCGCCTCCGAGCACAGGGGCGGCGGTTCCGGCCCCGCTTCCACCCGCTGGTCCGGCCGGTGCTGGTGCCGCGCAACACGCTCGCGGAGCCGAACCGGGTGCGCCGTTTTCGTGCCAACGGCGTGTCGCTGCCGACCGCGGCGGTTCCGGGCCAGCCGATCCGCGTCAACGGCATGGTGGTGCGGACCTCGGACGCCGACGACGCGCCGGACCGCTTTCGCGCGGTCTGCGTCGTCTGCCCCCACGAGCGGTGCGAGGTGGACTTCGTCGGAGACCCCGCCGACCTGCACGCAGATGTAATCGCCGAGACCGGTCCCGTCGATCATCCCGTCTACCTCTGCCCCTGCCACAACAGCGCCTTTGCGGCCAACGACGGCCGGCGTCTCGGCGGCCCCGCCCCGCGCGGCCTCTACCGCTTCCGCGTCACCGACGTCACCGAGACGAGCGTCGTGATCGGCGAGGTGGAGGAGGACGTGCTCCTGTTCTTTTGATCCTTTGCCCCGGTCCGCACCGTCTTTCGCGCCGCAAGCCCGGAGCGAATCGCGACCGGGGCGCGGTTGCCGGCGCTGCTCGATGCGCTCCCCGGGATTGTTGCGGGAGCGGGGGGACGCGGAGGTGACTGACCCACCCCGAGCACGAGTGGCTCGCGTCCGTCCGTGTTCCGATGCGGACGGCGTGGATCCGCCGGATGCCCGCACGCCGGACTCAGGAGCAGTCGGCGGAAAGGTAGGTAATCGTGGTAGTATGTATATTACCTACCTGATCGCAGAGGGAGAGGTGCAGACGAACCATGCTCGAGACCGACCGAATCGATCCGGCCGGGGTACGGCGCGTTGTGGATGGGGACGCGACGAAATCGGACAAGATCCGCGAGTTGAACCGGCTGGGCATGCGAACGGCGGACATCGCGCGGTCGCTCGACATCCGGTATCAGTTCGCGCGCAACGTGCTGGTGCGCGATGAGCAACGTGCCGCGCCCGCGGCTCTGCTCACTGCCTCCGAGCGCAGTCGAGTGGCCGCGCTCACCAGGGGGCTCCGCACGAAGGCAGCCAGGATTCGCGCTCTTGCGGCCGCCGGCTTCGACCGGTCGCAGATCGCGAACGCGCTCGGACTGGGTTATCAGCACGTCTACAACGTGCTGTCGGCCACGGCCCGGCATGCAGGCCGCGTGGCGGATGCCAGCCCGGACGCAAAACACGACGGCCCCCACGCGTACTCCTCCAGGGGTACGGTGCAAGACGCGCCGGATGACAACGCCCTGTGGCCGGATCCGGTCAGATCGGTCGTCGAACCCGACGGCCGCGTCGCCGTGCCGGCCGCCTTCCTCGGAGCGCTTGGCGTGTCGAAGGGCGATTCGGTCGTGCTGAGTCTGGAGGGGGACGAGCTGCGACTCTGCGGTCCGGAGGCCGCGATTCGGCGGGCGCAGCGTCTGGTGGCGCAGTACGTGCCGGCCGACGTCAGTCTGATCGACGAGCTCATCGCGGAGCGGCGCCGGGAGGCGGCGCGCGAGTCCGGCGATGGCTGATTGCGTTCTCGACGCATCCGCGATTCTCGCGCTCGTCAAGGGTGAGCCGGGCGCCGACTTCGTGCGCGTCCGCATTGCGCACTCGGTCGTGTCCACGGTGAACGTCGCGGAAGTGGGTACGAAGCTCGTCGACTGGGGCATGTCCAGCGCCGGGCTGCGGCATGTCATGCTCAATCTCGGATTCGAGATTCGGCCGTTCGATGCCGGCCAGGCCGTCGCGGCGGCTGCATTGCGCGCGGCGACGCGCAGCCACGGACTGTCGCTCGGCGACCGCGCATGTCTGGCGCTGGCGCAGGCGACCGGATTGCCCGTGCTGACGGCCGACCGGGCGTGGCGCAACGTCGGCCTGGATGTCCGGATCGAGTCAATCCGCGGGTGAGGATCCTACCGGCGGTCTGCCGGTTGCGGACTACTCCCCGGGGCGCCGGCGGTCTCACTTCCCTGGCCGTGCCCCGTCCTTGTCCTCGAACTCACACAGGTCCTCGATAGCGCACTCCCCGCAGCGGGGCCGGCGCGCGGTGCAGACGTAGCGGCCGTGCAGGATCAGCCAGTGGTGCGCTCCGCGCTTGAAGTCGTCCGGGACCGAGCGCAATAGCGCGTCCTCCACCTTGCGCGGCGTCTTGCCGGGGGCGATCCCTGTACGGTTGCACACCCGGAAGATGTGCGTATCCACGGCGATGGTCGGCTCGCCGAAGGCCGTGTTCAGCACCACGTTGGCGGTCTTGCGGCCGACGCCCGGCAGCGCTTCCAGCGCCTCGCGCCGCCGGGGCACCGCGCCGCCGTGCTCGTCGAGGAGAATGCGGCAGGTCTTCAGGATGTTCTCGGCCTTGGTGTTGAACAGGCCGATGGTGCGGATGAAGTCCTTGAGCCGGTCGAGACCGAGCTCCAGCATTGCGCCGGGCGTGCGCGCGCCGGGGAAGAGCTTCGCCGTCGCGCGGTTCACTCCCACGTCCGTCGCCTGGGCGGAGAGCATAACGGCGATCAGCAACTCGAAAGGGGTTCCGAAGTCGAGCTCGGTGGTCGGTTCGGGATTGGCGGCCCGCAGGCGGGCGAAGATCGCGGTGCGTTGGTCGTCGTTCATGGGGCGGCGGCCCGGTCGAGGGCAGACCGGCGATTGTAGAGCACCGGTCCGCCCGCCGCCAGGCACGTCACGCCGCCGGCAGCAGGTGCCGCACGCGTCGCATCAGCGCTTCTACCTGCCGAATCGAGGCCGGATGGTCGATGGGCTCGGCGTCTTCCGGAAACGGCGCGTAGCGGTACTTCACGGCGAACGCGTTGAACTCCGTCAGGGCGGCGTGTTGGGAGACGGCAGCGTCCCGCGCTCGGATGACATAGATGAGTTCGCCGAGATCGTGTGTCAGCGGGTACTCCTCGCCGAGCATCGCGATCCACGCCTTGAAGCACTTCTCCGCAGCCTGCTGGACATGGAATCCGAAGATCTCGTCCGTGACAGCGGCCGGATTGTGCATGACACGCAGAGCGCCGAGGTCGCCGTCGGCCATGCCGAGGAGCAGCCGGGCCTGTTCGATATCGGGCTGGGGTCGATCACCGTCGCGGACCGTGCACGGACGGGACGTCGGGGAGGGCGCGCCCCAACCTCTGGTGTAGAGCACCCGCCCCTCGCGCAACGCGCGGGCGGCGACGTGGTTCAGCGATCCGCGCCATTTTTCGATTTCGTCGCGGCTGTAGACGAGGATGTCCCTGGCAACCGGGGTTGCGGCCAGCGTCCGGTTCAGGCGGACGGTCTCGGTGTGCGAGCTCCGGCCGTTGCCGAACGGCTCGGACTCGATGACCAGGAGGTCGACGTCGGAGTCGGGCCGCGCGTCGCCGCGCGCGCGGGAGCCGAAGAGGACCACCTGCTCGGGATCGACCTCGTCGACGATGGTCCGGATCATCCGGTCGAAGAGTGCGTCGCTGACGTCCGGCATCATCACCGCGACAGCAGGTAGGTCATCTTGATGGCGATCTGCCGGTTGCGCACGTCTCCCCATGGCGAGCGGCGGACGTGGGGGTTCAGGTAGAACAGATCGTCGAGGCGCATCTCGTCGTAGGCGACGTAGATGTCGCTGCCGGGGCTGTAGATCCAGTTGAAGCGGATGCTGTTGCTGAACTCGCGGGTCAGCGAGTTGTACTGCGACAGCGACCGCACCGTCATCGTCGGCGACAGGGTCAGGTCCAGGCGCAGCGAGGCGAGGTCGGCGACGAACTCCCCCCACGGCAGGTCGACGTCGCTGCGGTTCAAGATGGTCTCGGCCGAGATGCGGCTCGTGGCCCGAATTCCGACCGTCGCCTGGATGTCGGTGCGGGTGCCTTCGAAGAAGGTCTGCGGCGAATACCGCGTCTGCGTGTACAGGCGCCGCGACGGATCGGAGCGGTACGAGAAGACCCATTCGCCGAACCGGTAGGTGCCGGCCGGGACGCTGACGCCGGTGTTGCGGATGTCGAAGGGGATGTCGAGCTGCTCGAAGTGGTCGTTGTAGTAGAAGGTGACCGACGAGCCGTTCTCGAAGTACGTCCCGAGCATGTTGTGGATCCGCCGGGTCAGCAACCGGTTGTGCTGGTCGGTGGTGTAGGTGATGTTCCACATCGGATCGAACATGCGGATGTTCCAGCGGTCGGGCCGCGGGTTCCATTCGCCGTGGAACTTCGACGTGCGGATGCCGATGCGGGGGATGAAGCCGACCTCCGGGTTGAAGTTCTCCTGCAGGTCGGCGAACTCGGTGTAGACGTGAAACGCGGGACTCAGCCACGTGGCGCGCGCGTACGAGGCCATGTCGCCGGTCGTCAGTCCGGGGGTCTGAGTCTTGGCGACGAAGCCGGTCATCGTCAGGTTGCGGTGCACGGCCAGCGTCGTGTCGGCCGCGAACGTGCGGTTGTAGTGGGAGACCCCGCCGGTGTCGGGCGCGAACACGCTGCCCACGGCCTGCTTGTCGATCACGATCCCGCCGACCTTCGAGCGCGCCAGGATGTCGCGGCTGTAGCGCCCCACGAAGAAGTTGTCGCCCGCGTTGCCGAACGATCCCGTCGTGATGTTCATCGCGGCGACGTTGTGGCGGTCGACCTTCCCGGTGAGCCGTGCGCCGCCGATGATCGGGGTCGGCTGACCGCTGGCCGACAGGCCGATCCGCCGCGTGAAGAAGAGGTCGGCGACCCGTCCGAACCCGCTCCCGGGCGCCCCGACGTTGAACATCCCGGCGTTCTCCAGGAAGAAGTCGCGCTTCTCGGGAAAGAAGAGGGGAAAGCGCGTCAGGTTGACCTGCTGCTCGTCCACCTCCACCTGCGCGAAGTCGGTGTTCAGGGTCAGGTCCAGGTTGAGGCCGGACGCGATGCCGTACTTGACGTCGAGGCCGTAGTCGTTGAATCCCGAGCCGTCGAGGCCGCCGCCGGCCGTCCCACCCACCGCGCGGTCCTGTCGGCCGCCCGCGAGCAGGTAGGGCGTCATGCGCAGGTCCAGGCCGCGGTTGATCCCGCCGATGCCGGTCATGGTGCCGGCGAGACTGACGCGGGTCAGGGTGTACTCCTTCGAGATCGGCGCCCAGAACACCTGCTCGTTCTTGCGGCGGATGTTCCGCATGAAGTTGACGCCCCAGACCTGCCGCTCGGTCTTGGGGAAGCGGAGCGTCACCATGGGGATCGCGATCTCGGCGACCCAGCCGTCGCTCGTGCGGCGGGAGACGACGTCCCAGACGCCGTCCCAGTTGAGGTTGATGTTGCTGCTGTTGCGCCCGCGCCAGCCACCCTCGCCCTCCTCGGCGATCTGTTGCTCCAGCTTCGCGCCGAGCGGGCTGGTGACGAACATGTAGCCGGAACGCCGGTCGTGGAAGGTGTCGAGGATGATCTGGAAATTGTCCTCGTCGAGAAGCCGCAGGGAGTCGCGCCGCATCTCGGTGGCGATGACGCCGTCCGGTTCCGAGTCGTAGGCTTCGACGCCGATGTAGAGGGCCTGGGCGTCGTACAGGAAACGCACGACAGTCCGCTCGGTCGCCGGCTCGCCCTCGGCCGGCTCCTGCTGCACGAACTCGTCGATGACGGCGGCCTGCAGCCAGAGCTCCTCGTCGAGGCTCCCGTCGATCAGGGGTCCGCTCTCGACGCGGACCGGCGCCACCCGGTAATACTCGCTGGGCGGAAGGACGGCGAATCCGCCGCCGCCGCCATCGAGGACCAGCGTCGGCTCGGCAACCTGGGAGTTGACCGGGGCGTCGGCCGCGGACTGCGCGCCGGCCGGTTGGTTCGCGGCCAGCAGGATGGCGGCGATGAAGGGGACCCAACGGCGGAGAGTAGTGGTCATGGGCATCGTCATTCAGTGGCGGCTTCTTCCGTCGGGCGCTGTCGCCAGTAGCGCAGTCCATACCAGGCGGTGGCCGCGGCTAGCATCAGCAGGATCAGCCACGGAATGATCCCGACCAGCATGGCATTGGCGAAGGCCGCCCACGTGATCGGGTACTGGCTGAGCGTCTCGTAGCGCTCGGCCATCCAGTGCAGGCTCGTATGGGCGACTATGGCGGAGATCAGGATTGTGCCGGTGCGCTCGTTGACGCCGAACCGGAAGAGCAGCTCGAGGGCCGGCACGCACAGCGCGATGACCAGCAACTGGCCCAGCTCGACGCCGACGTTGAACGACAGCAGCGACGTCAGCAGGTGGGATCCGGCGAACTGCAGGGTCTCGCGCAGCGCGAACGAGAAGCCGAAGCCGTGCACGAGGCCGAAGCCGAAGGCGACGACCCAGCGGCGTCGGATGCGCGTCGCATCGCCGGATCCGGCCGCCACGATGTTCTCGAACGCCATGTAGACGATCGAGACCGCGATGAGCGTCTCGACCAGCGGCGGGAACCAGAGCGTGTTGGGCGCCAGGTCGTACGCCGAAGCGATGAGGGTGACCGAGTGCGCCACCGTGAACCCGGTGACGATCGGCACGAGGGCGCGGAACCGGCGGAACGGCACCACCAGGCAGAGCAGGAAGAGCAAGTGGTCGATGCCGTCCAGGATGTGCTCGAAGCCGGAGACGACGAAGTTCCAGGCCGCCTGGTGCCAGCGCGGGTCGAGGGTGACGATGCCCGGGTCGCCGCGCAGCTCGAACGCCCGCTCGGCGCCGGACGGTGTGATGAAGCGGATCACCGAGATGACCCGCAGGCCCAGCCGTTCGACGCCCGGCCGGATCGAGAAGGCGGACTCGGCCGACGCGGTGTCGTAGTCGAGCAGCACGTCGAGCAGCGCCTGCCGCCAGATGATCTGCGTGGTCGGAGGCAGCCGCTCGCCGGTGGTGACGTGGGCCAGCGCCTCCTCGTAGGTGTTGAACGCCCGGTTCGACGGGAGCGACAGCCGCACCGCGGACAGCGTCGGCTCCGGAAGCCGGGCGCCGTCCTCGTACAGCTCGATCTCCTGGCCCAGCCACAGCATGGCGGCGTCGGGCAGGAGCTGCTCGGCGCCTTCGATATCGAGGTAGCCCGGTCCACGGAGCGGGAAGTTGACGTCGAGCATCGCCTCGAGCGGGACCCGCACGAGCATGCGCAGCCGGTCGCCCTCCGGCTTGACGAAGGCGCGCACGGTGACGTCGCTCGGAATGTCGTGCGCCTGCACTCCGCCGGTCGTACCCGCCAGCAGCACCGCCAGCACGCCGGCCGCGAGCAGCCTCTCACGTCGATGTCGCACTCGATCCGCCTCCCTCTTGTCCTGGCAGCACGCGGCGAAAACCCCGCTGCATCCAAAGTATACTGTTCGACTGTCGCAATCGAGGTGCCGCGCCGGACGGCCACGGGCTTGGCGGGACGCGGCGCACGGTTCCAGAAGGAGGACCACACATGAAGAAGTACGCGTTTCTGGTGCCGCTGGCGCTGGGCGTCGTCCTGGCCGGCGTCGTCCTGACCGCAGGGCAGAGCGGAGACGACGACGCGGTCATGGCGCCGATGTTCGAGGTCGACCCGCTCTGGCCGAAGAACCTTCCCAACCACTGGCTGATGGGGCCGACCATCGGCGTGGACGTCGACTCGCAGGACAATATTTGGGTCTTGCACCGGAACACGCCCAACAACTTCCAGGGCGCGACCGAGATCGGGATGGTCATGGACCCGCCGGTCAGCGAGTGCTGCCAGCCCGGACCCCCGGTCCTCGTCTTCGACCAGGACGGCGGCTTGGTGGATAGCTGGGGCGGCCCCGGCACCGAGACCGGCGACTACGTCTGGCCCGAGTCCAACCACGGGATCGCCGTGGACCACATGGACAACGTCTGGATCGGCGGCAACGGGCAGGGCGACGCGCACGTGGTGAAGTTCACGCGCAGCGGCGGGTTCCTGCTGCAGGCCGGCCGGCACAACGCCCGCATGGTTCGCGAGGAGGACGGCCGGCGGATATTCGAGCGCGACAGCCTCTCGGAGGACAGCTACGGCCGCGTCGCCGAGATCGGGATCGACCCCGAGGCGAACGAGGCGTACTTCGCCGACGGCTACTACAACAAGCGGGTCGCGGTGGTCGACGTGGAGACCGGCGCGTTCAAGCGGGGCTGGGGCGCCTACGGCAACGTGCCGAACGACGACTACGACTTCGGCGGCCCCTACGTGCCGGGGAACGATCCGGCGCAGCAGTTCCGCGGGCCGGTGCACTGCAGCGTGATCTCGAACGACGGGCTCGTGTACGTCTGCGACCGCGCCGAGGACCGCATCCAGGTGTTCCAGAAGGACGGGACCTTCGTCGACGAGCTGCTCGTCGCCACCCACACCCGCGCGCAGGGCTCGACCTGGGACCTCGACTTCTCGCCGGACGAGGAGCAGACCTACATGTACCTGGCCGACGGCCAGAACATGAAGGTCTACATCATCGAGCGCAAGACGCTGAAGGTGCTGACCGCGTTCGGCGACGGCGGACGCCAGCCGGGCATGTTCTTCGCGGTGCACAGCCTCGCGGTCGATTCCTCGGGCAACATCTACACGACCGAGACCTACGAAGGGTCGCGCGTGCAGAAGTTCGTCTACAAGGGCATGGGCCCCGTGCCCGAGGGCGCCGAGGGCGAGAACAGCCAGGGCGTGCTCTGGCCGACGAACTAGCGGACGTTCCGGCGGAAATGCGAAAGGCCGGTCCGGGCATGCACGCCCGGGCCGGCCTTGTTTTGCGTACGCGGAGCCGGCTGGGCCGGCAGGTTGGGACGAAGCCTACTTCAGGGCGCTCGGCTTGATGCGGAAGCCGTCGTCCGTTTCCTCGCGGAACTCCGCGTGGCACGACTGGCAGACGCTGCGCAACTCGGCGAGCGCGGCGGTGCCGGCCGCACGGTCTTCGCTGCCGGATGCACGCGCGATCCCCCGCGCCGCTTCCACCGCCTGCCCCGCGAGCTCCAGAGCCCGTGGCTGCTCCTGTGCGGTCCAGAAGGATTCCACCTTGGCGAGCTCGCGGCGGATCTTGTCGGAGTCCTCGCCGACGTCGCCCCAGTAGCTGGCGTCGATGTGCAGCGAGGTGTCCGTCGCGAGGTAGCGCAACTCCTGCATCGCCGCCTCGTAGTCAGCCTCGGTGACGGCCTCCTGCGTGGCCGCCGGGGTGGCGCCGAAGCCGGTCGCCAGTGCGGCGCAAAGTACCGGTGCGGCGCAAGACGCCGCGATTCTCTTCTTCAGGGGCACGTGGGTCCTCCTTGCCACTAGCGGATCGAGATGAGCTCGACGTCGAAGACGAGCATGCCCGCCGGGTACCCGGGGCGCCCGCCGTAGGCCAGGCTCTCCGGGATCCAGAACCGCCGTTTCTCGCCGGCCACCATCAACTGCACGCCCTCGGTCCAGCCGCGGATCACCCGGTTGAGCGGGAACGACGCCGGTGCGCCGCGCGCCACCGAGCTGTCGAACATCCGGCCGTCGGTGTGCCAGCCGGTGTAGTGGACGGTGACCGTCGACGTCGGTCCGGGATGCGCCGACCCGCTGCCCGCCTCGACGACCTTCGACGCGAGGCCGGACGCCGTGCGCTCGGCGTCGTCGGGCGGGGCCGCGACGTCGGACGGCGCGGGGATGGTCTGCTGGGCGCTGGCCGCGGCGGCGAAGCCGACGACGAGCAAGGCGACCAGGATCGGAACGGAGTACGACAGCGAGGTGCTGATCATCATGGTGGCGTGATCTTATCCCACTATCATGGGACTGTTCCCCGCGCTCGCCGGTGCGGGGCGAGAGCTCCGCCGCCGGCCGCGGGGAGGTCGGCGGCTTCCGATTCCATACTTTCACAAGGCTGTGTCCCATGCTGAAGAAGGGTTTCGCGTTCCGTTGCTTCGTAGCTGTACTGGTAGCCGGCCTCTCATCCGCACTGCCGGTGGCCCCGGTGGTTGCACAGTCGGGTGACCCGACCCCCGGGACGGACTGGCCACAGTGGCGCGGCCCGCTGGCGAACGGTGTCGCGCCGGGCAGCGATCCTCCCTCGATCTGGAGCGAGACCGAGAACGTCCGCTGGAAGGTCGAGATTCCCGGCCACGGGCAGGCGTCGCCCATCGTGTGGGGGAACCACGTCTTCCTCCTGACCGCGATCCCGGCCGGTCCCGGCGACGAGTCGGGCAACGGGTTCTTCTCGCGTCTCAGGCGACGTTTCATGGGAACCGTGCGATCCGGCGACCTGCTGAACTTCGTGATCGTGGCCCTCGATCGGCGCGACGGTTCCGTGGTCTGGGAGCGGACCGCGGTGACCGAGCAGCCGCACGAGGGCCGCCACAACACGGGGAGCTGGGCGTCGGGATCGGCGGTGACCGACGGCGAGGTCGTCTGCGCGTTCTTCGGCTCGCGCGGCCTGCACTGCTACGACATGGACGGCAACCCGCTGTGGGATCGCGACTTCGGCGACATGCGGATCCGCATGGGCTTCGGCGAGGGGGCCTCGCCGGCGCTCCACGGTGACGTGATCGTCGTCGTCTGGGACCACGAGGGGCAGTCCTTCATCACCGCCCTCGACAAGCGGACCGGGGCGGAGCGCTGGCGCACGGACCGGGACGAGAGCACCTCCTGGTCGACGCCGCTCGTCGTGGAGAACGCCGGCGGCACGCAGATAGTCACGAGCGCGACCGACGGCGTGCGCGGCTACGACTTCGAGACCGGCGAGCTCCTCTGGCACGGCGAGGGGGTGACGACGAACGCCATTCCGTCCCCTGTTGCCGCCGGCGGCGTCGCCTACCTGATGAGCGGCTATCGCGGCAGCCGGCTCTATGCCGTCGACCTCTCGGCGGCGCGCGGCAACATCTCGCGCGGCGGGGCCATTGCCTGGTCGCTGGATCGCGACACCCCCTACGTGCCGTCCCCGGTCCTGCACGACGGCATCCTGTACTTCACGAAGAGCAACTCCGGGGTGCTCTCGGCCTACGACGCCGCCACCGGGCGGAACCTGTACGGACCGGTGCGGCTGTCCGGCATCCGCGACGTTTACGCGTCGCCCATCGTTGCCGGCGGCCGGCTCTACGTCACGAGCCGCGACGGCGCGACGCTGGTCGCGAAGGCCGGCCCGGAGTTCGAGATCCTGTCGATGAACCGCCTCGACGACGGCTTCGACGCCTCGCCCGCCGTTGCCGGCGGAGAGATCTATCTGCGGGGCCGGCGCTACCTCTACTGCATCGCCGCCGAGTGATCGGTTGCGCCGCGACCGCCGCCGAGTGAGCCGTGACGGCGGTGCGGCCGAGTGAGTGGTGGGACGCGGTCGGCCGGCACCGGTCGGTTTCAGTGCTAACGCATCTGCCAGCCCCTTCGTCATGGAGTGCAGAGGGCGCATGCCGGGAACAATCCCGCGCGCTTACATGCAGGGAGGGAAGCATGACCGAAGAGATGGCCGTGTCGCTGATGGTGACTTCGATGTGGGCGATGATCGGATTCGGGATCTGGGTCGGCACTCGTGAACGGAGCCGCAGGGCGGAACTCCAGGCGGAGACCTCATGCATCCCCTCATTTTGCAGCATCAGATCACGCCGAAAACCTCCCGATACACCCGCTGTTCCATGAGCATGCTTCCGAACGTCTCCATCAACGGACGAATCCGATCCTCGGGCCAATTGGGGAGATGGTGGTACAGCATCAGCCCCTGCCGAAACAGCGAATGCGTCCGCCGCTTCACCGTGTTCGCCTTCAACCAGCGGTCATAACCGATGCGCTCGCCAGCCGCACCCAGCAACGACAGAACGGCGATCGCCAACGCGCTGATCAACAACAGACGGTCCCGCCGGTCCGGGCGCGAAACATGCATCGACGAGAGTCCCATCCCGAAGCGCATGTCCTTGATGTCCCGAAAGCCCGCCTCAATCCCCCAGCGCTTGCCGTAGTACCGAATCAGGACCCGCGTCGGGACTGTCGCTTCGCTGGCCACCAGGCACCACGGTTCGTCCATCTTCGGGTCCTGTACGCACACGACCACGCCGACCGGCAGCTCGTACGCGTCGGTCACCCGAGCACCCACCAACCGCCGCGCACGCCCCTTGTCGCCGACCCACGCGGCGGCCGCTCGCCGCTCGCCGCGCGCATTCGTCACATAGATGTCTCCACGCAGCCGAATCACGTATTCGAAGGCCAGCTCCGTCGTCAACGCGTAGAACAGCTTGCAATCCGCAAAGCCCCGGTCCGCCACGACGGTGACTTTCACCCCGGCCGGCAGCACCTCCCGCAACCGGCACAGCACCTCGTACTCATAGCGCCGCTGATTACCCTTCAGCGTCGAGGATGCCACCGTCTTCCACAGCAGGGGCGTCGCGCGCCCATGGCCAGTCACCATCGACAGCACGATCGTGTCCTGCCCGTCGGCCGCAAAGCTGGTCCAATCCAGCGCAACGATCACCTCCGTACGGGCGCCGACGATGAACGGCGTCCAGTATGCGAAAAAGGTCCAGACGTCGACGCCTCGATTGCTCAGGAGCCGATCCACCTGCTTCACACCATGCTTGGTCAACGTACCCAGGGCCTGGGCCAAGCCGCGGCCCACTGCATGGATTGCCAGCGAAGCGCTCGTCAGCACGCCCAGAGTGGCGTTGGCCAACGACAGCACCCGTTTGGCATGCAGGTCGCCTTCATACAAGGTGGCGATGAAGTTCAGGAGGTCGTGTCTCCGGAGCGATTGCCCGGATGAGGCCGGCAGGTCTTGATGTAGATGCATGTAATCATATTCTAATTCAAAGTGCGCCACCTTGCAAACTCTTCTAATGCGAGACGTCTGTTCAAGAAGGGTTTCTTCTTATTGATTTCATATGGAAAAATGAGGGGATCTCTGAGGGCGGAGACCGTGAGGCGATTGATAGACAAGCTGGGTGCCGGTCAGGAGGCGCTGGCGTACCTGGAATCGGAGTCCGGGCGGAGGCTGCTCGATTCGATCTCGACGCCAGCGCGTGCGAACCCGTATCGCCGCATTCTTACCGCGGTCGCCGTCGGTGCGGTGCTCTGTTGCCTGGGCGCCGGACTGCTGATCCTCGACGTAGTGTTTCCCGACGAAGAGTTCATCCGGGGCGCAGTCGTGATGCTGACGCTCGGCGCCGGCTTTCTGATCGCCGCCACCTTGTCCTACCGCTTGTCGAAGTCCTGGGGTCTCCTCGAGACCCCCGGCGCATCCACTTCCCGCGTGCCGGTGGAGTCGGCGAACTGAGCCGTGCGCGACCACGCCGTGGCGGCGACGGTCCCGTCTCATGCTGCGACACGTGAACCCTTTGCAATGGACGAGGCCGAGTTCGCCCGGTTCTACGACGCTACGGTCCGTCCATTGCGGGGCTATCTGACCCGCGTGTCAGGAAACGCAGCCCTCGCGGACGACTTGGCCCAGGAGGCGTACTGTCGGATGCTGACCGCCGCGTCAACACCGCGGGATGCCGATGGACGCCGGCGATACCTGTTCAGGGTCGCCACCAACCTCTACCGCGACCACTACCGGCGGGCGCGGTGGGACGGCGGATCACTGGACGAGACGCACGAGCCGGCCGATTTCGGCGTCGAACGCCGGCTGCACCTGCGTGGCGATGTCGGCGTAGTGCTCGACGGTCTGACGCCGCGCCAGCGGGCGCTGCTGTGGCTCGCCTACGTCGAAGGGTTGCAGCATCGCGAGATTGCGGAGGTCCTCGGGTTGAGTAGACTGAGTATCCGGCCGTTGCTGTTCCGCGCCAGGCGCCGGATGGCGCGGGAACTGCGCGCTCGCGGGCTTGCGCCCGACGGAGTCGCCGGGAGGTCGTCATGATGAGATGGCATTGCTCACGCGAGTCGGACACCGCGCGCGCGGCAAGCGTGGGCGAATGGCCGGAAGGGCTCCGCGCGCATGCCGCAGATTGTTCCGTCTGCCGTGACGTCGCGTTGGTCGCCGGGGCGCTCGCCAACGACCGGCGCAACCTGCCGGCCGAGCCCCCGGTAGCGGGCGCCGGACGCATCTGGTGGATCGCTCAGCTTCGATCCCGACGGGCCGCTGCCGAACGAGCGGTGCGGCCGATCGCGGTGATGGAGCTGCTGGCACTCATCGTCGTGGTTCCGGTCGCGTCCGGCGCGCTCGCGTCCGCGCTTCCGACGATCTCTTCGTGGCTGGCAGAGTTGCGCTTCGTGTCGGCGGTCGCGGGCATCGGCGGCTATGCGACGCTTCCTGGCGTGTCGCTGGCCGCGAGCGCTGCACTTGCCGTCCTGTTGCTCGCGAGCACGCGGGCGGTCACTCGTGCCGATAGGTGAAGTACGATTCCGGTGATGCTCTGGGAGCACTTGAGAGGGTGATTCTGAAGGCGCTCGGCATCTTCGGAGCTGGCGCCGCCGGTGGCTACGGGCTCAGGGCCTACCAGGATCGGCGCCCGGATCAGCCCCGGGATTCCTGAGGAACGGTCTGCCGTAACGCTATAATCGTGCCGCGCGGCCAGCCCGCCGCGCGGGCGCCAACGCGGGCCGCCCGAGTCCGATGCGCATCATCTCGATCACCGCCGGCGCCGGCGGCATGTACTGCGGAAGCTGCATCCGCGACAACACGCTCGCGAAGTCGCTGCGACAGTTGGGGCACGAGGTGCTCCTGGTCCCGCTCTACACGCCGCCGCGCACCGACGAGCCGAGCGTCAGCGAGCACCGGGTGTTCTTCGGCGGCATCAGCGTCTACCTGGAGCAGTACTCCGGGCTTTTCCGGGGAACCCCCTGGCTGGTCGACCGCCTGTGGGAGGCGCCCTGGCTGCTGCGCGCGGTCTCGCAGCGCGGCGTGCAGACGCAGCCCGAGCAGTTGGGGGAGTTGACCGTCTCGGTGCTCGAGGGCCGGCACGGCCATCAGCGGAAAGAGGTCGACAAGCTCGTCCACTGGCTGCGCTCGGAGCCGCGCCCGGACGTGATCGACATCTCCAACTCGATGCTAATCTCGCTGGCGCCCGCGCTGAAGGAGGCCATCGGCTGCCCGATCTGCTGCACCCTGCAGGGCGAGGACATCTTTCTGGACCACCTCGACGAGCCGTACCACTCTCGGGCGCTGTCGCTGATTCGGGAGCACGCGCGGTCGGTCGATCGTTTCGTCGCCGTCAGCGACTACTACGCCGGCCACATGGCGCAGTACCTGCACATTCCCGGGGCTAAGCTGGACGTCGTGCCGCTCGGCATCAACGTCGACGGCTATCCGCCGGCGGCGCGGGACGAGGACGCATCCCGGCCGTTCACGATCGGCTATCTCGGACGCATCGCGCCGGAGAAGGGGATCCATCTCCTCTGTGACGCCTACCACCGCCTGCGCGAGCGGGGCGAGCTTGCGGGCTGCCGCCTGGAGCTGGCGGGCTATCTCGGCCCCGAGCACCGGGCGTACCTGGACGGCATGGTGCGCCAGGTCCGCGAGTGGGGCCTCGAAGGGGAGGTTCAGTACCGTGGCGTGCTGGAGCTCGACGACAAGGTGGCGTTTCTTCAGGGGCTGGACGTGTTCGCCGTGCCTGCGACGTACGACGATCCGAAGGGGCTGTCCCTCGTGGAGGCGATGGCGTGCGGCGTTCCGGTGGTCGCGGCGAGACGAGGCACCTACGTCGAGCTGATCGAGCGCACCGGCGGGGGAGTGCTCGTTCCGCCCGAAGACGTCGAGGCGCTGATGGCCGAGCTGCTCCGGATGCGCACCGACGAAGCGCGTCGCCGCGAGCTGGGAACGCGTGCCGCCGCTGCGGTGCGGGAACATTGCACGGCGGAGGTCATGGCGGGCCGGGCCGTCGATGTGTACCGGCGCCTGGCGCCGGCCGGAATCTTGTAAACGGGTTCTCCTCCCGGGAGTGCGGTGCGGATGAGCGTCATAGGGAACATCATCTGGATACTGCTGGGCGGCATCTGGATGAGCCTCGGCTGGGTAATCGCCAGCGTCATAATGTACCTGACCGTGATCGGGATCCCTTGGGGGCGGTCATGCTTCGTCATCGCAGGATTCGCGCTGTTTCCATTCGGGCACGAAGCCGTGTCACGAAAGCAGGTGACGGGAAGGGATGACCTCGGCACAGGAAGCGCCGGCATGGTGGGCAACATCGTGTGGCTACTGCTGGCGGGATGGTGGCTTGCGCTGGGCCATCTGGTGACGGGGCTGATCGTGTGCCTTACGGTGATCGGCATCCCGTTCGGTATTCAACACTTCAAGCTCGCAGGCATATCGCTGATGCCGGTGGGCAAGACCATCGTGCCGAAACAGATCGCCGCACAAGTGCGGCAGAAGTAGTTCAACCAGCGAGGTGGGTCTTGCCGTTCTGCCGGGGCGCGTACAGTGCGAAGTCAACCGTTGCGCTCGCGCATGCCTTCAGCCGCTGTCACACGTGTCGGGCGCGCCAGATCCAGACCAGCGCCGCCAGGACGCCGAACCCGAGCACGCGCCGGGGGCCGCCCACGAAGATCACCGCGCCGTTGGCGATCATGAAGAGGAAGACGCCGCGGATCACCGTGGTCCAGGCGGCGGGGCGCCGCGCATGCCGGGTGGGCAGGAACTGCCACCAGATTCCCTCGCCGACCCAGGTCGCCGTGAACGCGTAGTTCACCCAGAGTCCGCCGCCCCAGTCGAGGCCGAGGAGCGCCTCGGTGCGGGCCGCCGTGTAGGCGTACGCCGCCTCGTGGCTCCAGTCGTGATGAATGCCGAAGGCCGCTGCGACGTGTGCGAGGTAAACGAACGCCCCGAGCAGCCAGACCGGGCGGGCCCACGCCGTCGGCGGCCGCCGCGCGCGGCCGTACTCTCCGGCGACGTAGAGGGCCAGGGCGGTCCAGATGGTCAGGGCGACCAGCGGCGATGTCGTCACGGTCGAGACCATGGGGCACGTTACATCAGGCCGCACCCGCACCCGTTGATCGATAGAATGTCCCGATGCAGCGCGCGATCCGGACGCCTTGGCGATGGGTGAGTGGCTGTCTGGTTCTGACGGCCATGCTGGGGACGATCGGGGTGCTCGCGTCGCACACCGCAATCGGGAACGACGCGCCGGCGGTGGATGCCTTCCACCGGGCCGCCATCCTCGACCGGGCGGCCAGCCTGCCGCGCCTGCGCAGCCTGCTCGTTTCGATCGGCGGTGAGCTGATCGAGGAGCACTACTTCAACGGAGCCTCGGCACGCCGCTCGGCCAACCTGAAGTCGGCGTCGAAGACGATCATCGCGATCCTGGTCGGGATCGCCATCGACCGCGGCCACCTGGAGGGCGTCGATCAGCCGATCGTCGACTTCTTCCCGAACGAACTGGCCGAGGCCGAAGCGGCCAGGCGGTCCATCACCATCGGGGACCTGCTCACCATGCGGTCAGGCCTCGAGACGACGTCGAACCGCAACTACGGGCGCTGGGTGGGGAGCCGGGACTGGGTGCGGCACGCGCTGAGCCGGCCGCTGGTCGCCCGGCCGGGCGGTCCGATGATCTACAGCACCGGCAGCACGCACCTGCTGTCAGCAATCCTGACGCGCGCCACCGGCATGAGCACCCTGGAGTTCGGCCGGCGTCATCTCGCGCGGCCGCTCGGCATCACGCTGCCGGCGTGGACCCGCGATCCGCAGGGCGTCTACCTGGGCGGCAACGAGATGGGACTGACGCCGCGGGCGATGCTCGCGGTCGGCGAGCTCTTTCGTCGCGGCGGGACGGGCGACGGCGTGCCGGTGGTCTCGCGCGAGTGGATCCGCGAGTCGACAATCCCGCGGACGAGGTCGCGGTTCAGCGGCCGGCAATACGGCTACGGCTGGTGGATGCGTACGCTGGCCGGCCATCCGACCTACTACGCCTGGGGCTACGGGGGGCAGTTCATTTTCGTGGTGCCCGAACTCGACGCCGTGATCGTCGCGACGTCGTCGCCGAATCCCGGTACGGGTCGGCGAAGCCACCGGCGCGAGCTCGATGACCTCATCGACTGTGACCTGGTGCCGGCCATCCGGCGGGCGGTGGCGGAGGCCGCGTGACGATCGGCGCATCGTATTCAGCATCCGTCCGCGACGGATCGGGGTTCTCGGTCGCAGCAGGAGAGGGAGACAGCGCATGACGACGCGGAACGCACGAATGGTGGTCGGGAGCGTCCTGGTGACGCTCCTCGTCGTCGGCTTCGGCGGGCCGGCCGTGATGGGGCAGAGCAGCGAGCTGCCGATCGTGAGCCGGGCGCAGTACGACGCCTGGCTCGACGAGCTTTCCAACTGGGGACGCTGGGGACCGGACGACGAAATGGGGGCGCTGAACCTGATCACTCCAGAGAAGCGGCGGGCCGCCGCGGACCTGGTGACGGAAGGGTTCACGGTGTCGCTCGCGTCGATCGCCAACCGCGAGCGCACCCTCGACAACCCGTGTCCGATCGAGTGGAGGATGGTCACCGCCGCGCCGGGGGGCGCCAGCGACACAATCAACTATCCGTGCATCCACGGCGCGGGCACGACCCACATCGACGGCTTCGCGCACCGCTTCTTCGGCGGAAAGATGTGGAACGGCTACCCGATCGCGGAGACGGTGACGATGGAGGAGGGCGCGACGAAGAACGCCATCCTGACGATGCGGCACGGCGTCGTGACCCGCGGCGTCCTGTACGACATCGCGCGCCTCAAGGGCGTTCGGCATCTCGAGCCGGGCCAGCGGATCACGGTGGCGGACCTCGAAGCCTGGGAAGCGCAGGCCGGCGTGCGGGTCGGGCCGGGCGACGCGTTCCTGCTGCGCTGGGGCCGCTGGGTGCGCCAGGACGATATCGGTTCGTTCGACACCGGGGCCGAGGCGGCGGGTCTCGACAACACCGTGATCCCCTGGCTGCGGGAGCGGGACGTGGCGATCATCGGGTGGGAGACGCCGGCCTACATGCCGCAGCCGGAAGGCGACCTGCCGCGCCTGGCGCTGCACGACTTCGCACTGACGATGCTCGGCGTGCACCTGCTCGATCGCGCCGACTTCGACGACCTGGCCGAGGCGGCGGCCGAGCGAAACCGCTGGGAGTTCATGCTGAACATCGCGCCGCTGCCGATCCCGAACGGGACGGCTTCGCCGGTCAACCCGATCGCGATCTTCTGACGCGCGAACCCTAATCGAGTACCCAAGTGAGGAATGACATGACGAAGCCGACCAGCCTGCTCGTAGCCGTGTTCGTGCTCTTGACGATGGCGTGCGGCGGGGCGCCGGAACCGCCTCCGGAGGAGGTGGATGCCGGCCCGGTCGGGGAACCGGCCGGCGAAGGATCGATTCTCAGGCTCGATCGGCGGCTGGATTCGTTGATTCCCCCCGGCTCCACCATCGAGAAGGTGGCCGAGGGCTATACGTTCACGGAGGGGCCGGTCTGGATCCGCGGCGAGCAGCGGCTCCTCTTCTCGGACGTCCGGGCCAACACCATCCACCAGTGGACCGCGGGGGACGGCGCCAGCCCGTTTATCGATCCGGTCTTCGAGGGCGACCGCGAAGGGCTCCGGTCGATCTCGTCGAACGGGCTGACGTTCGACAGCGAGGGCCGGCTGATCATCTGCGAGCACGGCAACCGCCGTATCTCGCGGGTGGAGGAGGACGGCTCCCGGACCGTGCTGGTCGACAGCTTCGAGGGCAGCCGCCTGAACAGTCCCAACGACGCCACGTTCGGCTCCGACGGGTCGCTCTACTTCACCGATCCGCCGTACGGCCTGGAAGGCCTGGAGGAGTCGCCGCTGCGCGAGCTCGACTCCAACGGCGTCTACCGGTTGAGCCCGGACGGCGAGCTCGAGCTGCTCGTGCGCGACCAGACGCGGCCGAACGGCATCGCCCTTTCGCCCGACGAGGCGACCCTCTACGTCGCCAACTCCGACGAGAACCAGAAGGTCTGGATGGCCTACGACCTCGACGAGGACGGCGCCACGAACGGACGGGTCTTCTACGACGTCAACGACCAGACCGCGGCCGGGGCCGCCGACGGCATGAAGGTCGACCTGCGCGGCAACGTCTTCGCCACCGGGCCGGGCGGCGTCTGGGTGATCGGGCCGGACGGCGTCCATCTCGGGACGATCGTGATGTCGGAGGTGACCGCCAACGTCGCCTGGGGCGGCGACGGCCGCACCCTGTACATGACGGCGAGCACCGGCGTCTACCGGATCGATCTGGCCACCGCGGGCGCGATTCCGGGCAACCCGGTCGTCGTCATGGAGACCACGCAGGGCAACGTCACGATGGAGCTGTTCGCGGACCAGGCGCCGGTCTCGGTCCGCAACTTCCTGCAGTACGCCTACGCAGGGTTCTACGAGGACACGGTCTTCCACCGCGTGATCGAGAACTTCATGATCCAGGGCGGCGGCATGGGGATCAACCTGGTGCCGAAGATCACCCGCGAGCCGATCATGAACGAGGCGACCAACGGACTCGGCAACCGGCGGGGCACCGTCGCGATGGCGCGCACCGCGGCGGTCAACAGCGCGACGTCGCAGTTCTTCATCAATCACGCGAACAACGGGGGGCGGGGCCTCGACCACCGGAGTACGGCTCCGGACGAGTACGGCTACGCCGTCTTCGGCCGGGTGACGGACGGGATGGACATCGTCGACGCCATCGCCGGGGTCCGGACGACAGCGCAGGGGGCGCACGGCAACGTGCCGATCACGCCGGTGGTGATCAACGCGATGACGGTGCAGCCGTAAGGGAACGGCGTTTGTCGTCCACGGGAGCGTAAAGGCCGGCGTGCGCCATGTCGCCGGCCTTCCTTAGTGCAGTAACGACACCATCAGAATCAACGCGACCCGAACAGGCCGGCGAGCCAGCCCCAGAATCCCTGCCTGCGGGTGGCGACGAGACCCGTTTCCGACGGGATGTCGACGACCTCGCCCGAGATGGCCGGAACGTCTTCGTCCGATTCGTCCACTACTTCGGAGGGTGGAGGCGACGTTCGGACGAGCGGCGGTCCGCCCAGGCGCACGGTGATGACCACCTCGCCCGGCGCGGGCGAGCTCGCCGCCGGGAGTCCACGGGCCGCGTCGGCGCCGAGGGCGTCGAGCGCCTCGACCAGCGCACTCTCGGCCACCTCGAAGATATCCGGGACCCCGCGACCGCCGGCGAGGGCCTGCGGGACGTCCCGGAACGAAACCGCCCAGGTCGGCGTACCACGCTCGATACGACAGGGATAGCTTGCGACGCGTTCGGAATGCATAGTGTTCTCGCCTACCGCAGATCCCGGAAGAACGCCCGAACGTCCTCCGTCAGCAACTCGGGCTCCTCGAGCGCGGCGAAGTGCCCGCCCCGCGGCATCTCCGTCCAGTGCGTCACGTTGAAGGCCGCCTCGGCCCATGCCCGCGGCGGAATGAACAGCTCCTTGGGGAAGATGGCGCAGCCGACCGGCGTCTCGATGTAGCCCGGCTGGTTGGTCGCGCGGCGCGACTCGTAGTAGATGCGGGCCGACGACGTGATGGTCTGGGTCGCCCAGTAGATGGTGATGTTCGTCAGCAGCTCGTCCTTGGTGAACTGGCTCTCGACGTCGCCGTCGCAGTCGCACCAGGTGCGGAACTTCTCGACGATCCAGGCGGCGAGGCCGGCCGGAGAGTCGTTCAGGCCGTAGCCCACGGTCTGCGGCTTGGTCCCCTGGATGTTGCTGTAGCCGCGCTCGTCCGCAAAGAACTCCTGCCGCGCCTGGCTGCGGGCCAGCTCCTCGGGAGGAATCCCGGCGGTCGGGTCGTCCACCCCCGCCGGCGGTCCCGCCGTCACCATGTTCAGATGCACGCCGACCACGCGATCGGGATGCTGCACCGCCTGCCAGCGGCTGATGATGCTGCCCCAGTCGCCACCCTGCGTGCCGTAGTGGTCGTAGCCGAGCCGCTCCATCAGCTTGCCGATGATCTCGGCCATCTTCTCCGGGCCGTAGCCGCGGCCGGTCGGCTTGTCCGAGAAGCCGTACCCGGGGATCGACGGTGCGATGACGTGAAACGCGTCGGCCGCGTCGCCGCCGTAGTTGGTCGGATCCACCAGCAGCGGGATGACCTTGTAGAACTCCATGATCGAGCCGGGCCAGCCGTGCGTCAGGACCAGCGGCAGCGCGTCCTCGTGGGGCGAACGCTGGTGGATGAAGTGGATGTCGAGCCCGTCGACGTTCGTCTTGAAGTGATCGAAACCGTTCAGCAGCCACTCCTGGTCCCGCCACTGGAACTCGTCCCGCCAGTAGGCGAGCAGCTCCTCCAGGTACTCGCGGTTGGTCCCGTAGTCCCACTCGGTGCCGGGAAGCTCGTCGGGCAGCCGCGTTCGGGACAGGCGGTCCTTCAGGTCGGCCAGCACGTCGTCGGATACGTCGATCGTGAACGGGCGGATCGCCTCGGGATCCTCCGCCGCGCTCTCCTCCTGGCCCGGCGCCGGGGCGCCGGATGCGGTCGATGCGGACATCGCGGAGGCGAGAGCGAAGGCGGCCACCAGCATCAGTGGCGCGGCGCGGCGGGCGGTATCGAATCGGAGCATGGTCATGAGCACACCTTTCGTTCAGGGTGGCCCCTATAATGCCACGACTGAACAGGAGGGACCGACGATGCTGAAGACATGGCTCACCCGCGCGCTCGTCCTCGGTTGGATTCCGACGCTCTTCGTCGCCGGCGGGGCCCGCTGGCTCGACGAGCCGGCCGCCTCGGCCCAGGAGCGGACCCCGATCAAGGTGTCCCGCATCTACACCGGCGAGGACGGCCAGACGCATGTCGAGGAGCTCGACGTGCCGCTGACCTCGTCGCGCGGCGCCACCGAGCTGTCCGACCCGGTCCCGGTGAGCAGCGTCCAGTTCCGGCGGACGTCGTCCGACTACTTCATCGACTGGCACACCGCGCCGCGCCGGCAGTACGTCATCACGCTGGCGGGGGAGAGCGAGGTCGAGTTCGGCGACGGGACGAAGGTCAGGCTGCACCCGGGCCACATCCTGCTCGCCGAGGACACAACCGGGCAGGGGCACATCTCGCGTGCCGTCGGAACCGACGACCGGATCTCGATCTTCCTGCCGCTCGTGGAGCAGTAGCGCGCCGCGTCGGGCGCAGCGACGTGCTCGACGGCTTCGAGGCGGTCCCAGCTACCCGGTCGAATTCGACGTCGAATTGACCGAGATCGCGGCGGGTGGGATAATCCCACCCATGGCTACGGTGCGAGCGGATTCCAAGAAGCGAGTCGTCATTCCGGGGGCCACGCCGGGAGACGTCTTCGATGTCCAACCCGAGGGCGATGAACGATACGTGCTCGTCCGGCTGCACCGGCCCGATCCCGCGCCGAAGAAGAGCGTCGAAGAGTGCCTGGAGGCCATGGACCAGAATCCCCTTCGGATGACGTTGTCCTGGGAGGAACTCAGGGAAATCACCCGCGAGCCGTGACCCTGCTCGACTCCAACGTCGTGATCTACGCGTCACAGCCAGGCTCGGTGCATCATGCCTGGGCGCGATGGACTATCAGCCGTGCCGTGGCTTCTGATGGGGCGGCAGTCAACGCCGTGTGTCTGGCTGAGCTCTGCGTCGGGGACGAACATCCTCTGACCTTGAGGGGACGCGTTCGCGCCTGGGGTGTCGCGACACTCGACGTACCGGTCGCTGCTGCCGAGGTCTGCGCGGCTGCGCACAGGCGGTATCGCGAGCGCAGGCGCCGCCAGTCCGGGAAGGATTCACCGCCGGTGCCGCTACCGGATTTCTTCATCGGCGCACACGCGGAGATCATGGCGTGGCCGCTGGCGACGGCCGTTGCGGGTAGGATCAGGACCTATTTCCCAACCGTGCGGCTCGTGGTTCCCTGACCGGACTGATGTCAGCGGTTCCGCCGGTTCGGGCCGCCTTGACACACTCTTGCCCGGCGTCAATGATGGGTTTCCGGCTGCGGCGCGTCGCACAAGTTGCGCCCGCCGTCGAAAGACGCCGGCAACACGCGACGAGCCTCGCGACGAGGAGCCTTACGATGCAGATGCAGTCACGCGGAGCACGACACTTTTTCGGAATCGCGTTCCTCGTTCTGGCGCTCCTGTCGGCGCCGGCCGTCGCGGGCGCGCAATCGTCCGCCGAGTTCGTCCCGGTGACGGACGAGATGCTGCAGAACCCGGCAGACGGCGACTGGCTGTCGTGGCGTCGGACGTCGGACGGCTGGGGTTACAGCCCGCTGGATCAGATCGACCGGGACAACGTGGGGCAGATCCGGATGGTCTGGTCGCGCGGGCTCGCGGAGGGGCGGCAGGAGGGCACCCCGCTCGCCTACAACGGCGTCCTCTACATGCCGCAGTCCGACGACGTGATCGAGGCGATCGACGCGGTGACCGGCGACCTGATCTGGCAGCACCGGCGCGACCTGCCGGAGGACGTCTACGAGTACGTCGGAGGCAACGCCCGCAGCAACCGGAACATCTCCATCTATGACCGGTTCATCGTCAACACGAGCGACGACGACTACATCTTCGGGCTCGACGCGACCACTGGCGAGATCGCGTGGGAGACGCTGATCTTCGACTACAAGGTGATCCCGGCCGGACACAGCTCGGGACCCATCATCGCCGACGGCAAGGCGATCTCCGGGCGGAGCTGCCGGCCGGCAGGCGGTCCCGAGTCGTGCGTCATCGTTGCCCACGACGCCCGCACCGGCGAGGAGCTGTGGCGGCGGCGGACGGTGCCGGCGCCGGGCGAGCCGGGCGACGAGACGTGGGGCGGGGTGCCGTTCGAGGAGCGGATCCACGTCGGCACCTGGGTGGCGGGCAGCTACGACCCGGAGCTCAGGTTGTTCTACCAGGGCACGTCGGTCACGTCGCCGGCGCCGAAGTTCATGCTCGGCGGCATCGAGAACACGCACCTGTACCACAACTCGACGCTGGCCCTCGACGTCGACACCGGCGAGATTCGCTGGTACTACCAGCATCTGAACGACCACTGGGATCTCGACCATCCCTTCGAGCGCATCCTGGTCGACACCGCCGTCGCGCCGGACCCGTCCGCGGTGAGCTGGATCAACCCGCGCCTCCAGCCGGGGGAGATCCGGAAGGTGCTGACGGGCATCCCCGGCAAGACCGGCGTCGTCTATACGCTCGACCGCGAGACGGGCGAGTTCCTGTGGGCGACCCCGACCGTCGCGCAGAACGTCATCAGCAGCATCGACGGCGCCACCGGGGAGGTGACGGAGAACGCGGAGGTGGTCTTCAACGCGGTCGGGCAGGAGGTCTTCGTCTGTCCGACCTGGAACGGCGGCAAGGACTGGGAGGCAGGCGCCTACAGCCCGCTGACCAACACGATGTACATGCCGCTGCGCAACACGTGCGCCCGCATGATGGCGACGCGGACGTTCAACGACGACACGCCGGCCGCCCCGACGGAGAGCCGCTCGACGACCTACGCCATCGCCTACCGCCACCAGTTGGCGCCGGGCAACGAGTTCGCGGGCACCGTGCGGGCCATCTCGGCGGAGACCGGCGAGACCGTCTGGCTCCACGAGCAGCGCGCGGGCACGCTGTCGCTCGTGGCGACCGGCGGCGGACTGGTCTTCGGCGGCGACGTCAACGGGCGCTTCCGCGCCTTCGACCAGGAGACCGGCGAGGTGCTGTGGGAGATCAACCTCGGCTCGCCGGTCAGCGGCTTCCCGATCAGCTACGCCGTCGACGGCCGGCAATACGTCGCGGTCGGCACCGGCACCGCGGGGACGTCGTCCCACTTCAGCCGGCTGACTCCGGAGCTGCGTCCCAGCTCGGGCAACACGCTGTTCGTGTTCGCGCTGCCGTAGCACTCCAGGGCGCTCCGTGCGCCGGGTGGTGTATCGTTGGTGTATGTCACGCACCAACGTGGATGTCGACGACGAAGCCTGCGCGGCGATCATGAGACGGTACCGCTTGGCGACCAAGCGGGAAGCCGTCAATTTCGCGCTGCGATCGCTCGCAGCGGAGCCGTTCAGTCTGGAGGAAGCCCGCCGGATGCGCGGATCCGGTTGGGACGGCGACCTCGACGAGATGCGGGGCCGCGGCGATGATCCTCGTTGACACGTCCGCCTGGGTCGAGTATCTCCGCGACACGGGATCGCCGGAGTGCATCCGAGTAGGGGAGCTGCTCGGCACCGACCTCGCGACGTGCGACGCGGTTCGCATGGAACTGCTGGCCGGAGCCAGGAACGAGCAGCACCGGCGCGATCTTCGGCGGCTCATCGCGCGCGCCGTGCTCGTTCCGATGCAGCCCGGCGACTTCGACCGGGCTGCGGCGCTCTATCGGCAATGTCGACGTCGCGGCGAGACCGTTCGCGTTCTCATGGACTGTCTCATCGGAGCGTTGGCCATCCGCGCCGATCTGCCGGTGCTGCACTGCGATGCCGATTTCGATGCCCTCGCTCGGCACACGCCACTGCGCGTCGATACGACATGACGACGCCCCACGCGGAAAGCGCTCGCCGGCTGACGCTGCCTCCGGGGCGGGTCTGAGTGCGTCGGCGTCAGCCTTCCTCGGCGGCAATCCGCGCGCGCTCACGCTCGACGAGCTGGCGCCTGAGGATCTTCCCGGACGGCACCTTGGGGATCGCGTCGATGAACTCGAGCCGGCGGACCTTCTTCTGCGGGGAGACCTGGGCGGCGACGTGGGCCATGATCTCCTCCGCGGTGGCGCTCGCCCCCTCGCGCAGCACGACGAACGCCTTCGGGACCTCGCCGGCCTCCTCGTCGGGGCTGGGGATGACGGCGGCGTCGGCGACGGCCGGATGCGACTGGACGGCGGCCTCCAGCTCCGCTGGGGCCACCTGGAACGCCTTGTACTTGATCAGCTCCTTGAGCCGGTCGACGACGTAGAGATAACCGTCGGTGTCGGCTCTGCCGATGTCGCCGGTGTGCAGCCAGCCGTCGTCGTCGACCATGTCGCGGGTGGCCTCGGGGTTGTTGAGATAGCCCCTCATCACCTGCGGTCCCCGCACGCAGACCTCGCCGAGGGCGCCGGGGGCGGCGTCGCGGTGAGTGGCGACGTCCACGATGCGCCACTCGGTGTTCGGCAGCGACGTGCCGACGGAGGTAATCCGAGTCTCCGTCCGCGGCGAGTTGGTGTGGGTGACGGGGCTCGTCTCGGTCAGGCCGTAGCCCTGGCGCACCAGCATGTCGTTGCGCGCGGCCGCCCCGCGGGCCACCGACTCGGGAACCGGCGCCGCGCCGGTCATCACGTTGCGGAGCGACGAGATGTCGAACTTGTCGACGAGCGGATGCTTGGCGAGGGCGAGGACGATGGGCGGCACCAGGTAGGCCGTCGTCACCCGGTGCTTCTGCAGCAGGCCGAGGAACTGCTCGAGGTCGAAGCGCGGCATCGTGACCACGGTAGCCCCGGCCCGCAGCGAAGCGTTCATGATCACCGTCATCCCGTAGATGTGGTAGAAGGGCAGGATGCCGATCAGCTTGTCGTCGGCCCCGATGCCCTCGTTGGCGGCGATCTGGGCCACGTTGGCCACCAGGTTGTAGTGCGTCAGCATGACGCCCTTCGGCATGCCGGTGGTGCCGCTCGAATAGGGGAGCGCCGCGAGGTCCTTGCGCGGGTCGATCGCCGCCGCGGGCGGCTCGCCCTCCGCCATCAGGGACGCGAACGGGGTCGCCCCGTCGGCCTCGCCGAACACGAAGATCTCCTCGACGGCCGTGCCCTCCGCCCCCTTGGTGGCCGCCTCGAGGAACTGCGGGATGGTCAGGAGGAACCGGGCCCCGGAGTCCTCGAGCTGCCGGTTGACCTCCTCGGCCGTGTAGAGCGGGTTCATCGTGGTGACCACCCCGCCGACGGTCGAGACGCCGAAGAACGCGGCGGCGTACTCCGGCAGGTTGGGACTGTAGATGGCCAGAACGTCGCCGTGCCCGAACCCGCGCGCGGCGAGACCGGCCGCGACCGCTCGTATCGCGGCCCGGAGCTGCGCGTAGGTCAGGGTCCGGTCGCTCGGTCCGTCGATCAGCGCCGGTTTGTCGGGCCAGCGGTCGGCGTGCTCGAACACGTGCTCGTGCAGCGGCGTGACCGGGATCTCGATGTCGGGAAACGGGCTCCTGTAGATCATCGTCCTCTCCGGCACGGAATTCGTCGCGCGGGCCGGGACCGGCGCGTCATGCGAGCAGCGTGCCGCCGTCCACCGGGATCACCGCGCCGTTGGTGTACGCCCCGGCGCGAGACGCGAGATAAATCGCGATGCCGGCCATCTCCTCGGGACGTCCGATGCGTCCGAGCGGACAGGCGGCGGTGATGTCCGCTCCGTACCGCTGCAGCACATCGGCCGTCATCCGGCTCTCGAAGAACCCGGGGGCGACGGCGTTCACCGTGATGTTGCGGGGGCCGAGCTCGACCGCCAGCGTGCGCGTCAGGTGGTGCACGGCCGCCTTGCTGGCCGAGTAGGCGAAAGTGCCGGTCCGGACGAGCCGCTGCACGTGCAGGCCGTCCATCGATCCGACGTTGATGACGCGGGCGGGGTCGCCTTCCGCCGCGCCGCGCTCGAGCAGCGGCGTCAGGTCGCGCGTCAGGAGGAACGGCGCCGACACGTTGAGCCCGAGGACCTTGTCGAACGCCGACGCCGGGTACTCGGCGTACGGCGCGGCCCAGGCCGCCCCGGCATTGTTGATCAGGATGTGCAGGCGCGACTCGCGCGCCCCCAGCGCCTCGACGAGTGCGGCCCGTCCGTCCTCGGTCGCCACGTCGGCCGGCGCCGCGTGACACCGGCCCAGGGCAGAGAGCTCATCCGCCGTCCGGTCGCAGGCGTCCTGCTTGCGTGAAGAAACGTAGACGGCGGCGCCGGCCTGCACCAGCCCCTCCGCCATCATGCGGCCGATGCCGCGTGAACCGCCGGTGACCAGGGCCACCTTGCCGGACAGTGAAAAGAGGGACGCGACGTCGATACCCGCCATGGGGTGGTGATCTTAGCAGTCCGCTTCAGTCCCACTCCTTCTCGATGCCATGACCGCGCGCCGGGTCTCCGTGCAGCGGGGTCACGAAGCCGAGCAGGCAGCCCTCCGAGCCGTCCTTCAACCGGTGACAGCGCACCCGGATGGGGTCCCCCGGCTGGACGTAATCGCGCCCGATGCCGTTCCTGGTGAGCCCGGTGGGGTTGGTGGCCTCCATGGCCCACAGGGTGGGCTCCTCGTCCTCCGCGGCGGGGACCTCCATGAAGATCCAGGAGTGCGGGTTGATCCAGTGCACCTCCTGGACCGTGCCCTCGAGCTGCGTGAAGTCGCTGAGCTCGTAGTTGCCGTGCGAATGATGCGCCCCGGTCGGGACCGCGAGGGAGACCGCCAGGACGGCTGCAAACGTCGAGATCTTGATGGGCATCATCGGACTCGCGGAGGTGTCGGAAAGCCGTTGGTGTAGATCGACTCGTAGCGGATGCCGTTGCCGTCGGCGTCCAGAAACCGCAGCGATTGCTGAAACAACTCCGGCCCCGGCCGGCGCGGCGGCGACGTCGCTTCCAGGATGTACAGGCGATTTTCGTGCAAGTAGATCGCGGCGAAGGTGCGCGAGCCGTCGGCGTTGGTGAGCTGCAGGTGGCGGCCCTCGACCAGATCGACGAAGTTCCAGCCGAAGAATGTCGGCGTCACGTCCCGCTGCAGGAACTGCCACGTCGCATAGTCGATGGCGCCGCGCACGTCGACGATCCACGACCCGACGCCCGTGTAGTACGCGCCGGTGCAGCCGGTGTGCACATCGGGCGGGCAGTCCTTCGCGCGCTCCGTGTGGATGCGCTCGGCGTCGGTGTAGTCGACGATGGTGACCGAGTAGCGGGTCGAGCCGTCCTCGTAGGCGTGCACGCGGGCCGGGAGCACGGCCTCGTACTCCGACGTGTAGGTGATTTCCTCGACCACCGCGTCGCCTGGCAGATTGACGCTGAAGAAGTCTGCCTGGCTGGCGTACTCGGCCCAGCCCTGGGCGAGGAGCGGTCCCGGAGTGCACAGGATCAACGCGGCCGGAACGAGTCGTATAAAGCGCACGGTTTCATCCTCCCGATCGTTTGTACTGCCGCCTGTCGCGGCCAACCCCAATGCTGCCAGAAAACGGCCCGCGTGCACAGCCGGAAGTTTGTTGCGCATATTACGTGGACTCCGTAAAATACGCGCATGTCCAAACGGCGCTCGGCGACGTGGGGAGATGGCGTGTCTTCGTCGTCTTCGGCACCCGCCGCGCGCGTCGTCACCGCGACGGAAGCGGCGAAGAACTTCGGTGCGCTGGTCGATCGCGTGCGTCAGGATCGCGCCGTCTACGTGGTGGAGCGTGGGGGGACGCCGGTGGCGGAGGTCGGGCCCGTGCAGCGTCGCGCCTTCACCGTTCGCGACTTCGTCGAGATGGTGCGGTCACGGCCCGGCCCGTCGCTCGATGACGACTTTGTGCGAGCGGTGGCCGAAGGCGTCGCCATGCTCAATCGTCCGCGGGTTCCCGGAGAGCCGTGGGAATCCTGATCGACTCGAGCGTGGTGATTGCCGCCGAGCGGGGCGAGCTGGACCTCGACGTAGTGCTGGCCAAGCCGGGAGACGAGGCGCTCGGCGTTGCGGCAATCACCGTAGCCGAGGTCCTGTACGGCGTGCATCGGCTGAGCGGGCTGCGCCGCCTGCGTGCGCAACAGTTCGCGGACCGCTGGCTCGGGGCGCTGCCGGTCATCGCGTTCGACGTCGAAACGGCAACGGTCCACGCCACCTTGGCGGTCGATCTCGGTCGCGCAGGTCTGCCGATGGGCGCGCACGACCTGATAATCGCGGCGACCGCGGTCCGGCTCGGCTATAGCTGTCGCGACGCGCGACCGCCGGAGCTTCGGACGGATAGAGGGACTCGATGTCGAATACTGGTAGCACGCGGGCGCCGAGGCGCCTGCTGGCCGCGGCCATCGCGGTGGTGATCTTCCTCGTCACGCCGAATTGCGCGTCGGCGGGCGCCGTCCACGGGCCGGCAGCCGCGGGAACCGGCGCGGCCGCGGGGCCGGTGGGCGGTGGCGGAGCCACGGCGGCCATCGTCACCGAGAGACGGGAGCCGTCTTCGACGTCCCGGATCCAACCGGTCGATCCGGCCGATTCCGGCGCCTGGACCGCCGAAGTCCGGAGCGGCATCGAGTCGTTCGGCGTCGATCCGGACCGGGCGACGAACCTGCTTCGGACGCTCGCTCGGCATCCCCCGGCACTGCACGGTCTCGGGCCGCTCGCCGCCTACCTCCGCCAGCGCTCGATGGTGCCTGCCGTCGACCAGCTTCTCATGGGACTGCGCGCCGCCTGGTTGTGCCGTTCCGAGGCGCTCTGGGCGGAGCTGGCCGCCGAAGCGCGCGGGTTCGGTCTCGGCGACCGCGATTTCCGCCGCGTCGCGGAAGGGCCCGATGCCGGTTGGGGCCCCTGGGACGGACTGATGCTCCGCGCCACCGACGAGCTGTATCGCGACGCGTTCCTGAGCGACGCTTCCTGGGACGAGCTTGCGACCCGCTACAACGTGCCGCAGCTCATGGACACCATCTTCAGCGGCGCGGAGTACATCCTGCTGGCGACGCTGGCCAACAGCCTCGGCGTGCAGCCGGACGAGCGCTTCGCCGATCGCCTGCCGGCGAACGTCCCGCGCACGATGAGAGCGGCCGGCGCACCGCTCGTGTCTCTCGACGTCCCACGGCTCGATCCGCTCCCACGCGACGCGTGGTCCGACGAAGTCCGCGGCCTTCTCGATCCCGACGATGCGGGTCGTCAGGTGCTGAACCTGTACGCGACTCTTGCCCGCCACCCGGTCTTTTTCCGCCCGCGGGCGGTGCAGTCGGCCTACATCCGCACCGGCGCCACCCTCTCCGCCCGGACGCGCGAGATCCTGATCCTGCGCATCGGCTGGCTCTGCGGCTCGGAGTACGAGTGGTCGCAGCACGTGCGCGCGGCGCGCCGCATCGGGATGACCGACGACGAGATCCGACGGATCGCGGTCGGCGCGGAAGCGCCGGGCTGGGATCCGTTCGACGCGGCGCTCATCCGGGCGACGGACGAGCTGCACCGCGACGATACCATCTCCGACGGGACGTGGGCCGCTCTCTCTACGCGCTACGGGGCGCCGGAGCTGATCGACGTCGTGATCACGGTCGCCGGCTACCGGATGGTCTCGATCGCGCTCAACTCGCTCGGCACGCAGCTCGAACCCGACCGGCCGCGCTTTCCCGACGTACCGCGCTGAGAGACGTTTCGGGCGTTGCTTCACGCCGAGATCCCGGCGCGTGGGAGCGCCGCGCATCCCGATGCGCCGCGTCCCGGCGCCGGCCTGCCGCGATCAGGCCTGCCGCGGGTAGACCTGCTTGGTCTCGACGATGTCGTAGTGCTCGAAGACGTCGTTGACGATGTAGGGATCCTGCTGGTACGTCGCCTGTGCCTCCTCCAGGCTGCCCGCTTCGATGATGATCAGGCTGCCGGCCACGCCGTTGTCGCCGTTCAGGAGCGGACCGCCGTAGCGCAGGCGTCCGGCGTCGTCCAGCCGGTTCATGTGCTCGAGGTGCGCCGGGCGCGTCCGTTCGCGGCGCTCGAGATCGGGGAGTTCGCGGGCGATCAGGGCATAGAGCGGCATTCTTGATTCTCTCCAGACAGGCGCGCGAGCATCCGGGCCGCGCGCCCGGTGGCGGCGTCGCGGCGTTCGCCGTATTGTAGGTGAACGATGGATGCCTCGAAGCACGCGCCGGGCGCGCGGGCGGGGCGGGCCGCGGTGTGGTCGTGGTGCCTGTACGACTGGGCGAACTCCGCGTTCACGACGCTGGTCGTCACGTTCATCTATTCGGCGTACTTCACTGCCGCGTTCGCGGACGATCCGGGCCGGGGCACCGCCCTCTGGTCGCGCGGCATCATGGTGAGCGCGCTCGCCATCGCGCTGCTGGCCCCGCTCGCCGGGGCCTTGGCCGACCGTGGCGGCCGGCGCAGGTACCTGATCCTGTGCTCGCTGCTGTGCGTCGCGGCGACGGCGGCGCTGACGTTCGTGCGCCCCGACCAGCCCAGCGCGGTTGTCATCGCCCTCGGCGTGTTCGTCGTCGCCAACGTGGCGTTCGAGCTGGGACTGGTCTTCTACAACGGGTACCTGTCGACCCTGGCCGAACCGGAGCGGATCGGACGGGTGTCCGGCTACGGGTGGGGGCTCGGCTACTTCGGCGGGCTGGCGGCGCTCGCGGTGGCTCTCGTGGTCTTCGTGCCGGAGACGCCGCTGCTCGGGATTCCCACCGACGAGGGCTTCAACCTGCGGGCCACCAACCTGCTGGTCGCCGGCTGGTTCCTGCTGTTCAGCATCCCGGCGTTCGTCTACCTGCGGGACGAGTCGACACCCATCGGCCGGGTTGGCGTGGGACAGGCCTTCCGCGATCTGGCCGCCACCGCGCGCCATCTGCGGCGCTACCGGCAGGTCGGGCTCTTCCTGCTGGCGCGGCTGCTGTACAACGACGGGCTCGTGACGATCTTCGCTTTCGGCGGCATCTATGCGGTCGGCACGTTCGGCTTCAGCTTCCAGGAGTTGGTGACGTTCGGCATCGTCCTCAACGTCGGGGCCGGACTGGGGGCACTCGCGTTCGGTTTCGTCGACGACCGAATCGGAGGCAAGGCGACCATCGGTCTGAGTGTGGTCGCGCTGGCGGCGGCCACGCTGCTCGGGGCGCTCGCGCCCACGCGGGGTTGGTTCTGGGTCTCGGCGATCCTGGTGGGAATCTTCATCGGACCGAACCAGTCCGCCAGCCGGTCATTGATGGCGCGCTTCGTGCCGGCGAAGCACGAGTCCGAGTTTTTCGGGTTCTTCGCCTTCTCCGGCAAGGCGACGTCGTTTCTCGGCCCGGCGTTGCTCGGTGTGCTGAGCGACGTCTACAGCCAGCGCGTCGGGGTGGGCAGCCTGCTGGTCTTCTTTCTCGTGGGGGGCCTTATTCTGTGGCGTGTCGATGAACGGGAGGGAATCGCGGCCGCCGGCCGGGTGTAGGAAGACACGGAGAACACGGCGGGCGCCGTCGCCGCCACCGTCGCCGCACGGAGTTCCGCCACGAACCGCCAGTGGTGGTAGAGTAGAGTTGAGAGAAGTGCCCCGGCGTGCCGATACGCCCCGGCGCATCTACTGGGAGGCAGCCATGAAACGCTATGTCATCGGTTTCGCCGCGCTGGTCGTCGGCACGCTTCTGATACCCGGCGTCGCGTCCGTGACCCTTGCGCAGGACGATTCCTCGTGGATGCGCGTGGACATCATGCAGGTCCTGCCGAGAGAGCTCGATGAATTCATCGAGATTCAGCTCGAGGAGGTCAACCCGGCTCTGCAGCGGGCCGGGGTGCCCTGGCGTTCGGCGTGGCGCACGGCCGAGTTCGGCAACACCTACGAGCGGCTGTTCGTCACCCCCGTGGAGAGCCTGGCCGATCTCGACTTCGGCGGGCCGCTGGCGCGCGTTCTCGAGCCCGAGCGCTTGGCGCGGGTTCGCGATCGCGTGCGTCGGACCCTCTCGAGTCGCCAGAGCTACGCGGTGCGCTATCGTCCCGAGTTGAGCGTCGAGTCGGACGACGTCAGCGGCCTTTCGCTGGCCTGGACGACGACCATCCAGGTGGCGCCGGGACGGACCGCCGACTGGGAGGAGTTTCTGCGCGAGAACCTTGGGCAGTTCCAAGGCGCCGACGTCGTCTTCGGTGTGTACGAGCGCGTGTTCGGGCCCGGACCTTCAACCTGGCAGATCGTCGAGAACCACTCCAGCTTCTCCGAGCTCGGTCGGCCCACCATCCTGCAACGGACGTTCGGCGAACAGGCCGATCATGTGGCGGCCCGACTGGCCGGCGTCCTCCTGTCCATCGAACGCAGCGTGCTGCGGTACGATCCCGAGTTGAGCTTCTCGGCGGCAGTGCGGTAGGACGGATCGACACGAACGTGCCCGGGGTCTCCGGCCGTGGAGACCTCGCGCCGGGCGTGCATCGGGAGCGGGTATTGCGCGCGGTGCATGGGCTGCACGAGCTCGAGCAACTGGCCGGCCGGGAGGTCGGCGCCAGCGCGTGGCTGACGATCACGCAGGAATTGGTCGACCGTTTCGCGGACGCCACCTTCGATCACCAGTGGATCCACTGCGACGTCGAGCGCGCCCGGCGCGAGTCGCCGTACGGCGGTCCGGTGGCCCACGGCTTCCTGACCCTGTCCCTGATCCCCGGATTTCGCGCCCAGATCCTGTCGCTCACCGGCGTGTCGCGCGTCATCAACTACGGCGTCAACAGGGTCCGCTTTCCCAATGCCGTGCGGGTCGGCGGCCGTGTGCGGGGAGTGCAGACCATCAGGACGGTCGAGCGGACCAAGCCGGATTCCGCGCGGGTGATCAGCGGGTTCGTGATCGAGATCGAGGGTGAGACGAAGCCGGCGTGCGTGGCCGAGACGGTGACGCTCGTCTTCGGCTGAACGCCGGGTCCGGTGGCGGCGGGGCCCCGGCCGCCCGGGGAGGCTGCCGAGACCCCGTGTTCGATACGGTGCGCTATTCGTCGAGCGCGAAGACGAAGAGACCGTTGCCCCCGACCGGGCGCCTCTCCTCCGGCATCAGATCGGCCGGTATCAAGCCGGCCCAGCTCGCGCCGCCGGTGCCGACCGGCACCGCCACGTACTGCCGGCCGTCGACCGCGTAGCTGATCGGGAACCCCTGGATCGAGGTCGGCAGGCGCCGGCTCCAGAGGATCTCGCCGTCGGCCGCATCGAAGGCATAGATGTAGCGGTCCCAGCTACCCGCGAACGCCAGCCCCCCGGCAGTGGTCAGCGCCGCGCTGTTGATCGGGGTCTTGAACCGCTGCCGCCAGAGGACCTCGCCGGTGCGGATGCTCATCGACAGCAGCTCGCCGAGCTGGCCGGGGCTGTCCGGATGGAAGTGGTTCGTGCGCCGGACCGGACCGGTGCCGCCGCCCCCCTCGACCCGCTCGACGGGGCCGAACACGCCGGTCTCGCAGTTGAGGTTGATCGGGATGACGAACGCCTCGGTCTCCGGGTGGTACGACATCGCCCGCCAGCTCTTGAAGCCGGCCGTGCTCGGGCACCAGAAGACCTCCTCGTAGAGCTCGGGGATCATCCCCTCCCGGTGGGTGACCGCGCCGGTCTCCGGATCGACGTCGGCGAAGGTCTGGTAGCCGAGGTCGTGCGCGTTGCGGAACGCGCCGGTCTCGACGTCGAGCTCCCAGAGCACCGCCATCTTGCCCATCGTGAAGACCGAGCGCTGCCCGTCGTAATCGATCAGGATCCGTTCGAACACCTCGTCCATGTCGAGCGTCTCGCCCGGGATGTGCTGGAAGTACCACTTCATCTCGCCGGTGTCCGGGTCGAGGGCGAGGGTCGAGTTGGTATAGAGGGCGTCGCCGTCGGTGCCGCGCACCACCCGCGCCCACGGCTTGGCTTGCGACGTGCCGTGGAACAGGGTGCGGGTGACCGGGTCGTAGCTGCCCGGAATCCAGGAGTCGCTCCCGGCGCGGAACATGAGCGGCAGGTCGCCCCACGTGTCGCCGCCCCGCTCGCCGGGCAGGGCGATGGTGGAGGTGCGCCACAGCTCGTCGCCGGTGCGCGCGTCGAGGCCCACGATGTAGCAGGTGTCGTCGCGATAGCGGCCGCAGCCGGTGAGGCCCGACACCACCTTGCCGTCGGCGACGATCGAGCCGCTGGAGTACTGGAAGCCGGCCCCCCTGCCGACGTCGGTGTCCCAGACCGCCTCTCCGGTCCGCGCGTCGATGGCGATGATGTGCGCGTCGGAGGTGTTCAGGTAGACCTTGTCCTCGTAGATGGCGATGTTGCGATGCTGGCGGCCCGGCGGCGGACCGCCGAAGCTGTCCCCGGGCTCGGGCGCGTCGCGCCGGTACTCCCAGAGGAAGTCGCCGGTGGCCGCGTCGAGGGCCTGCACGATCTCGCCCGGATTGGCGATGTACAGGACCCCGTCGTGCACGAGCGGGGTGGTCTGCTGCGAGCCCGGCCCGAGGCTCCAGCTCCAGGCCAGCCGCAACTGGTCGACATTGTCGGTCGTGATCTGGTCGAGCGGGCTGTGGCCCTGCCCGTCCAGCGTGCGGCGCCAGCTCAGCCAGTCCGACTCGGCCGGCTCGCGCAGCAGGTCGTCGGTGACCGGTGTGAAATCCTCGACCTGGGCGCCGGCCGAACCGGCGAGACCCCAGCCGAGCAGGACGGCGAGGGCGGTTGCGACGAAGGGGATGCGACGTTTCATCAAATGGCTCCGGAATCTTCGGTTCTGGACCGACTACTGCTGGGCGGATCTGGCGTCGTCGGCGCGCGCGCCGGTCAGGATGCCGTCCATCCCGATGTTGCCCTCGTGGCAGGCGTACTCGTAGACCGGTTCCTCGGTCCTGAACATCGTGACCTCGAAGGTCCATGGCTGCGTCCAGGTGGACGCGTCGTCCATCGTCGCCTCGTACAGCAGCGTGCCGTCGTCGACGCGGGTGAAGCGCTCTGTCAGCAGCATGTCGGGACTGGAGCCCTGGCGCTCGCTGAACGCGGTGTCGGTATGGAAGTTGCGGGTCTCGACGACGAGCGTGTCGCCCTCCCACCGGCCGCGCGAGTCGCCCCGCCACTGCGTGACGTCGTTCGGCAGATGGCCCCGGCCGTCGATGGGGACGATGCGCGCGTCGTTGACCATCTCGTTGAGGATCACCACGTGGCCCGGGGTCTGGAAGAGCTGAGCGTGATTGTTGTAGGCGCGCGGCTCCATCGGCGGCCCGGCGTTGAAGCCGAGGATGCAGCGCTCGCCCATGCTGCGGTCCTCGGGACCGTAGGCGGGGCGCCCGCGCCGCTCGGCCACGGCGTCCTTGCGCGCCTGCCCGGCCGCGGTCACCGGCGGAATGCGGCCGTTCGGAGGATCGACGATCAGAGACGTGCGCCGGTTGCTGACGGTGCGCGTCCCGCGGTCCATCCAGAAATTGTTGTAGGCGCCGACGTTGCCGCCGGCCTCGGTCCGCTGGGCCTCGGCCTGCAGCAGTTGTGCGTTGCGGTCGACCGTCGCCTGCTCGAGGTTGGCGGCTTCCTCTTCCGTCAGGAAGGCCTGTTCGCCCAGCTCCTCGGGACGCTCCATCGGCGTGATGGTGCGGAAGTCCCAGATGCCTTGCAGGTCCGGTGCTCCCCACGCCGTCCGGGGCGCTTCGTTCTGCGCGACGGCTGGCGCCGGCGCCAGCGACACGATCGTGACCACCGCGAGCAGCAGCACAAGATGACGGGCTTTCATCGGATCACCTCTCTGATCTCCGAACGAGACACGGACACTGGGTGCAAGCTCAAAGGATCGATCTAATCGCCGGCAGGGTCAACCACCGGGCGTGCTTCTCGTCGCGCCGCGCGATCCGGAGGCCTCGCCGATCGGAGCAACCGCGGGCTCGCCACGACATTCTCTAGGCGAGCTGCCGGACGACGATCGCCAGGCCGGTCAGGGCCACGACGGTGAGGACCGCCGGACGGGTATACCCGCGGTCGATGTAGCGCGCGGTGCGCTGCGACAGGGCCAGGCCGGCCAGCATGCCCGGCAGCATCAGCAGCGCCAGCCGGAACTCGCCACCGCCGAAACGGCCGACCAGCCACAGCATGGCGAGCGACAAGGTTGTCCCGATCAGGAAGAACCCCGAGATCGTGCTCCGGATGCGGGCGCCCGGGGCGTCCTGATAGAGCAGCGCCAGCGGGGGACCGCCGACCGCGGCGACCGTGCCCAGCAGACCCGAGAGCACGCCCGCGGTGACCAGTGCCCGACCCGTGGGCGCGATCCGCAGTCCGGAGACGCTCATCGCCACCGTAGCGAGGATGAAGAAACCGAACAGCAGCACCAGCGTGTCGGTCGCCACGAACGCCAGAATGGCTCCCGCGGCAACGGTGCCGGCGACGCGTCCGAGCATCGCCCACTTGATGCCGCGGACGTCTATCGCGTGGCGTTCCCGATACGTCATCAGCAGCGTGAGCACCATCGTGCAGAACAGGATGGGGGCCGGCACGAACCGCGGATCCAGCAGGATGAGGATCGGCGCGGCGAGGAGCCCCATGCCGAAGCCGATGGAGCCCTGCAGCGCCGCCCCGACGAACGTGAGCACCGTCACGAAGACGATTTCGGACAGGGACAAACTGTACAGTCTACAGGCTGCCGCCCGGCGGCCGCGTGTGGTGCGCCGCCCGGGGCTGGACACGAGTCGGTTGCATGAAGGCGAAGACCCAGACGATAGAGCAGTTGGCGCGCGTTCTCGACGTGGACGAGCGCAAGGTGTCCCGAACGGCGCGGCGGGTGCTGGGCCTGACGGCGGCGATGGTGCGGGATCCCGCGCTCCCGCTGTCCCGCAACCACTGCCGGCTGATCGCGCAGGAGCTTGGGAAGCCGGATCCGTGGGCCCCCACGTCGCCGGCGTTCGCGCTGTCGAGCCTGGGCGCGGGCCGCCGCCCGGTGGTGCGGCGCGACCCGTGCGCCGTCGGGGAGATCGAGTTCGGCAGCCTGCCGCATGGCCTGTGGGTCCACCCCGACGTGCTGGACGGTCTGGGCGAGCTGACGCGCCTCCGCCAGCGGCTGGGCATCGTGCTGCAGCACCTGGCCGCGCACGGTCGCACGACCGTCGTCAAGGGCTGTCGCGACGCGGTCAACCGGGGCTGGCGCCGCTCGCCGCTCGGCGGCGGCGGCGGTATGCAGTACTACCTGTGGTGGACTCTGCAGGGGAGCCGTCCGGCCCGCGACGTCGAGTTTCCCGACCGCGGCGGCATCCTGGTGCGGGCGGTTCGCCACCACGACGACCACGAATCCCTCGACGCCGGCGCGCTCGACGACTATCTGCCTTTCTCGCAGCGTGAGATCGAGGATGCCGACCTCGTCGGACGCCCCTGGACGCCGGTCCAGCTCCAGTTCGTGGAGCACGAGGGTCCGGTGCGGCTCGTGCACGGGCGGCCCGGATCCGGGAAGACGACCGTGCTCTGGAAGGCGGTCGAGGCGCGCAGCGGCCAGCGGGTGCTCTACCTCACCTGGTCGCGCGAGCTGACGACCTCCGCCGAGGAACACTTCCGCGCGTTTGCCCCCGCCGACGTGCGGGTCGTCGCGCGCGACTTCGCGACGTTTCTGGGCGAAGTCTGCCGTGCCGACGTCGAGCGGCGCCCCCTGGCGGAGAGCCGCGCCGCGTTCGCGGCGGCCACGGCCCGCTTGGGACGCCGGCAGGTCGGACCGTGGGCAAGCCGGGACGCGGCGATGCATGCCGAGGTCCGGGCGATCCTGGTCGGTCGCGCCGTGCCCGGTGACGCCGGCTGCATCGCCGCCGGCGACCTGGTGCGGCTGAGCGACGCCGCGTACCGCGAGCGGCGGGCGGACGACGACGGAGTCGGCCGGTCGGCCGCGAATGCGCTGCTGAAGGTGGCCGGCACCATCGAGCCGGACGCGCTCGGTCGCATCTTTCCCGAGCTCGCCGCGGCTGCGGCCGCGGTCGGGCGGCTGCGGGACGACGACCTGCCGGAAGGGTTCGCCGAGTTCGACCGGATCGTGGTCGACGAGGTGCAGGACCTGACGGTGCTCGAGACCGCCGTGGTCGTGGAGTTGTGCCTGGCGATTGCGCGCCGGCGGGGCCATGCCCCCTGGCTGCTGGTGGCCGGCGACGACGGACAGACGGTCCGGCCGTCCGGATTCGACTGGGGGCCGCTGAACGACCTGCTCGCCGCAGGACTCGACGCGCCGCGGCGGTTCCATCTCGAAGACAACCTGCGCTGTCCGAGCCGGATCGCAGCCGTCATCGAACGCGCGTCGGAGTGGTACGTCCACCTGGAGAAGGGGCGGCGCCCGACGAAGCAGCGCCATCAACGCGGTGGCCAGCACGTCGACGCTCACCTGTTTCACGTGGTCGTCCCCGATGCGGCGGGGGCCGTGGCGTTGCTCGAGCGGCTCGACGACGTGGATGGGGTGGTCGTCGTCGGGCTCGGTGACGAGGTTCCCGACTGGGTGCCCGACCGGCTGCAGGACATGGTGCTGACGCCGTCCGACGCCAAGGGGCTGGAATACCAATCGGTCTGTGTTCTGGAACCGGGGGCGCTGCTGGCGCGCCTCCACGCCGCCACGGGGCCGACGGCCGGCCGAACGTCGCTGGCGCTGCGCGAACACGAGCACCGGACCGCCATCGATCAGCTCCGCGTGGCGTTGAGCCGCGCCACCGAGACGCTCGCGTTCGTGGACGTTGCGGGCGACGACGAGGCGCTGGACCTGAGTGCGGAGTTGCTGGAAGACAGCGCGCCCTACGACGCGGATGACCTGATCGAGCACTTCGCCGACGATGCGCTCCCGGAAGAGCGGGTGCTGGCGCGGACCAACGACGCCCGGGCGCTCGTCGACACGGCGCCGCGGCGCGCGTGGCAGCGCGCCTGCCAGGCGATGCGTCTGCTGGGGGACCCGCATCTGCCGAACGGGGTCGCGGACGAGACCGTGCGCGCGGACGCCCGCACGACGCTGCTGGCCACCGCGGCCCGTCTGCTCGTGGATGGCCTGCCCGCCGGGGTCCGGCGCGACGACGTGCACATGATGGCGGATGAAGCGATCGTGGTCCTGCGCTCGCCGGCGCCGTACGAGCGGGCGTTTCAGGAGCTGGCTGCGTGGTCGGTCGAACGGGAAGCGGCGCCGTTCGCCCTGCTGGACGCCGCGATTGCAATGGGGCCGGAGGGAAGCTGGCTGCGGCAGGCGCTGCCCCCGGTGGCGCAGGGGTTGCGCGACGCCATCGAGAGGTTGGCGGGAGAGCCGGCCGAAGCCGCCGCGTTCGCCGGCGACGTCGAGGGCTGGCTGGACCTGACCGGTTACCCGGGCGATGCCGCGGCCAGGGCCAGGGCGCTGCGCTGCCGCGCCGCGGACACCTCGATCGACGCCGGGGAGGCGTTGGCGGCCGAGCGGATTCTATTGGCCGTGAAGCCGCCGGACCTGGTCCGCACGGGACGACTGCGGGAAGCCCAGGGACGCCTGGAAGACGCCGCGGAGATCTTCGAGACGGCGGACATGCCCGCGGAAGCCCTCCGCAACTGGCGCAACGCGGGCAAGTGGGAGCAGGCGGTGCGGCTGGCGGCTGGCGCGGAGCGCACCGACCTGGAATGGCTCGTCGAGCTGGACGACCTGATCAGGCGGCGACCCGCACAGCAACGCAAGCGGCTGACGGCCGATGAGCGCGAGCGGCTCGCCGAGCTGCTGGACACGGTGGAGCGACTCCCGAAGGACGGCAAGGCCGGCCCCGCCGCCGCGGCGGGCCCGCTGATCGTCCTGCCGGCGCTGGGCCCCGATCTGCCGCCCGGCTTCACGGAGGCCGAGGGCGTGCCGCCGGTTCCGGACAAGCCGCGCACCGGCCGGTTCTTCGGCCGGCGCGTCATGGAGTTCCAGAACTGGACGCTGGCGAGCAACGTCCGATGGCGGTTGACCGACGAGCAGTTGGCGGTCATGTGGCAGGCGGAGTTCCCCAACTCCCGGAGCCGCTATGCGCTGAAGAGCATCCGTGCCGTGCGGAACCTGTTCAACCAGGGCAGGCACAACAACGACGCGCCGCGGACGCCGGTCCCGGAGTACGACGAGGACCGCCGCCCGGTCGTTTTCGGCACGCGCTACTTCTGACGGAGAGGCACGCGCTCCGTAGAGGGTAGACTACCCGGCGTGAGCGCAACTCCCGTGACGCCCAGGCCGGCCGCCTCGGTCATGCTCGTTCGGCCCGCCGAGTCCGGCCTGGAGATCCTCTTTCTGCGGCGCAATCCGACACTCGCCTTCCACGGCGGCTACTGGGTCTTTCCCGGCGGCCGAATCGACCCGGACGACGCCGATCCTGCCGCGCCGGGGGACGAGGCGGCGGCGGCTCGGCGGGCAGCGGTGCGCGAGGCCCGCGAGGAGGCGGGCGTCGAGGTCATGCCCGAGTCGCTGGCGTTCGCCGTCCATTGGACGACGCCGGAGGTCAGCCCTATCCGCTTCGCCACCTGGTTCTTCGTCGCGCCGGCGCCGGCGGATCGCATCACCGTCGACGGGGGCGAGATTCACGCCCACCAGTGGCTGTCCCCGGGCGACGCGCTGGCGCGACAGGCGGCCGGGGAGATCAAGCTCGCGGCGCCCACCTTTGCCCTGACGACGCGGATGGCGGCGTTCGACGACGTGGAGACGGCCCTCGCCGCCGTGGCTGCGTGGCCCGAGGAGCGGCTGCTCGGCGACCTGCTCGATGTGGACGGTGGGCAGGTGGCGCTCTACCACCAGGACGCCGCCCACGGCGGCGGGGCGCTGGACCGGCCGGGGCCGCGGCACCGCCTCTGGATGGTGGCGTCGGGCTGGCGCTACGAACGGGCGTTCTGAGCAGACCGCCGAGGGATTTCCTGCGACAGCGCCGGTACGGTCTCGGCGAATGCCAGCCTACTCCGCGTCTTCGGCGTCCAGCGGCGAGATCGTGCCGTACATCATCCCGCCGTACTGGCCGTGATCCCAGGTGCCCGCGTAGCGGCTGTCGTAGAAGACGACGCGCGCGCCGAACTCCTCGCCCAGACCGGGGATGGCGAAGTCGGTGATGCTCACCATCGGCGTGTCGCCGGCCCAGACCATCGGCACGACCACGGGCAGGGTGGCGTCCACGCTCCCATAGGTCAGGTGCACGTCGAAGCGCCAGCGGTCGCCTTCGAGCTTCGTGACCTCGCTGATCTCGTAGCGCTCGGGCAGGCCGTCGCGGCGCTCCTGTCCCTCGATCGTGAAGTGCCCGACGAGGACGACGTTGCGCATCCGCTCGGTGAACTCGCGCTCGAGGTCGGTGAGGGAGGCGGGATCGGCCTCCTGTCCCGCGCCGGTGGCCGCCGTCAGCCATCCGAGGCCGAACACGACGATCAGCACGACGCCGGCGGCGACGAGCTTCGCCGCGGTGCCGACGTTGAGGGGTTTCGCCTGGGCATTCATTGGTAGTCAACCTCCCGGGATGCAGCGATTATAGCGCGCGGCGGCCTGCGTCCCCGTAGCCGCCGATCCCGATGGGGATGGCCGGATCACGCGCCTCCGCCGGCGGCCTGCCAGCGCAGCCAGTGGTCGGCGAGGACCAGCGCCACCATCGCCTCGGCCATCGGGATGAAGCGCGGCAGCAGGCACGGGTCGTGGCGTCCCTTCGTGGCGATGGTCGTCGGCTCGCCGCCACGTGTCACCGTTTCCTGCGGTTGCGACAGGCTGCTGGTCGGCTTCACGGCGGCGCGCAGCACGATCGGCATCCCGCTGGAGATCCCGCCCAGCATGCCGCCATGGCGGTTCGTGCGGGTCGCGATGCGCGGAGTAGCTCCCTCGGCGCCGCCGGCCGCGTAGAAGACATCGTTGCTCTCCGTGCCGCGCAGCGTCGCGCAGCCGAAGCCGACCCCGTATTCGACGCCCAGCACCGCCGGCAGGCTGAACAGGGCCTTGCCCAGGTCCGCCTTCAGCTTGTCGAAGACCGGCTCGCCGAGTCCGGCCGGGACCCCGGTGGCGACGATCTCGGCCACGCCGCCGATCGAGTTCTGCTCGCCGCGCATCCTCTCGATCAACGCCACCATGCGCTCGGCCGCCGCTGCGTCGGGACAGCGCACGATGTTCGGCCGGCCGTCCGAGAGGCGCTCGACGTGGTCGAGGGTGACCGCGGCCGGGTCCGGGACGTCCGCCACCACCTCGCCGACCTGCCGCACGTAGCCGACGACGCGCCCGCCGAACCGCTCCGCGATCAGCTTCTTCGCAATGGCTCCCGCCGCGACGCGAACCGTCGTCTCCCGCGCGCTCGACCGCCCGCCGCCGCGGTAGTCGCGGAACCCGTACTTCGCGTCGTAGCCGTGGTCGGCGTGGCCGGGGCGGTACTTGTCCTTGATGGCGGTGTAGTCCCGGCTCCGCTGATCGCGGTTGCGCACCAGGATCGCGATGCTCGTGCCGGTCGTCCTGCCCTCGAAGACGCCGGACAGGATCTCCGGCGCGTCCGGCTCGTCCCGCTGGGTGACGATGGCGCTCTGGCCGGGGCGGCGCCGCGCCAGATCGGGTATCAGGTCGTCGGCGCTCAGCGGCAGCCCCGGCGGGCACCCGTCGACGATGACGAGGTTGCCCGGGCCGTGCGACTCGCCGGCCGTGGTGATGCGGAACGCCTGCCCGAAGCTGTTGCCCGGCATCTCGTGGAGGATGGTACCCTCACGCCGTTTGCGGCGTCGAACGCCCCGGATCGTGTCAACGTCCGGGGATCGGAGCAGGTGATGATGCCCGGAATCGTTGTAACCATCGTGCCGCTCGTAAGTGTCTCCAGCAGCATGATTCGTGCCATCGAGCGGCATCGAGGAGGGCTTCGACGGCCGGCCGATCGTCGACGTGGAGGCGAGCATCGCCCTCGGCGGCGGCGCGACGCTGGCCGTCGGCGCCCAGACCTCGTCGCGGCCGGGGCGCGCCGGCTCGGCATGGACGCGCACGTCCAGCTCGAAGAGCGCGTCGACGGCGACAGAACGGCCGGCGGACAGCCGATCCCAAACTTGACTCAACCCTGAAGATGGTCCTTGTTCAAGGAGTCTAGTTTGACCCGGAGTCCCGCGAGCACGCCGTATTGCGAGACCGGATCGTCCGGTGAGCGCGCGCCCTTCGGCCTCAGCCACGCGGTCACCGTCGGGGTCATCTCGGCGCTCGCCCGACCGTTGCGGCCGGTGCCGGGCCGGACGAACGAGATGCTGCAGACCGACGCAGCGATCAACCCGGGCAACTCCGGCGGGCGGCTGCCCCTGACCACGGGCCAGCAGACAGATCCATTCACGCGCCTCGACGCCTACGTGGCCGCCGAGCGCGGGTGGCTCCCCCGGGTAACCGCCCTCGCGGACTCCTACATCCTCCTCGTGCTCCTCGACGGGCCCACCACGAGCCGCCCGCGTGCTATTGGTTGGTCTGTAGATCGTTGACGACTCGGGACACGCCCATGGTGTGGCTCACGATTTGCTCCAAGGCGCGTTTCTCCACCGTGGATCGCACCACCCCGATTAGCCTCACGCTACCGTTCTGAACTATCACGTGAAACGGAGGGATCGGCCAACTTGCGTACTCGCCGAAGTACGTGCTGTTGAAAATCCGGGTGGCGAGGGCGTTGCGGATGCCCGCGTCGAAGTTGGACAGGGGCTGCGTCTCGATCATGTTGCGCACATCCTGCACACCGCGGATCTTGGCGACGCGCTCGACTAGGTCATCTGCCTTGGCGTAGTCCGGCGTGACGCTGCCCGTGAGCATGACCACGCCACGCGCGACCCCCGCGCCGATGACGTCCCACATCGTGTAGTGCGAATAGTTCAGGACCGCCTCGGACACCGCTCGGGCCAGATCGTTGTCATCCTCGCCGGCTGGAATCTCCAATTCGCTGACGACCGTCTCGACCCCTTTCACCTCGAGCGCCTTCTTGATCGCCTGCGATTTCGCCCAGAAAGTCGGCACGCGGCCCGTGAGCGTGACTTCGGTGCCCGTGATATCGACCTCGATGGTTCGCAAGTCGCGCTCGTCCCCGAGCGTGCGCCGCAGATCCCGTTCGATCTCCGCCGCGGTCTGGCCCGCGCCGGATGCGGTCCCGGCGGTAGAGGCGAGCATCGTGAAACACAGCAGCCCGCCGACCGCCGTCCGTCCTGCATGCAGTCGCATCTGAAGCCCCACTTTCTTCGACATGGATGGTGACCGCTATGGGGGACATCCATCCGATTTCCAGGACTCACACTCTACCGTGATTTGGTGCCATCGCCATTCGACCCGGAACGCGCGCGCTGAGCCCCCAGGCCGGACCGCGAGAGGTGAACCGCCGACGAGCCGCATTCGGGCTCCGGGCGGCGGACGTCCGGGAATCGAGCAGGACCAGCCTGGTGTTCTGGCGGCTCTTGAAGCGCTCGTAGATCCGCTGACGCGCGGGGATCCGACATCGCCGCTGCGGTGGACGTGCAAGAGCCGCGCGAAACTGGCGGCGGCGCTGTCCGAGCAGGGATGGCGCGTGAGCTCGACCACGGTGGGTCGGCTGCTCCACCGCTTGGGCTACCGATTGCAGTCGGTGCGCAAACGGCAGGAAGGCACGGTCCATCCGGACCGCAACGAGCAGTTCGAGCACAATCAATGCGACGGCGAACCGGTTTCTGGCCACCGGACAGCCGGTGATCTCGGTCGACACCAAGAAGAAGGAGCTGGTCGGGAACTTTTCGAATGCGGGCCGGGAATGGCAGCCGAAGGCGACGCCGCCCGCGGTGCGGGTGCACGATTTCCCGAGCGACGCGGAGGGGAAGGCGATTCCGTACGGCGTCTACGACATGGCCCGCAATGAAGCGTGGGTGAGCGTTGGATGCGACCACGATACGCCGACGTTTGCGGTGGCCTCGATTCGGCACTGGTGGCAGCGAATGGGTCAGAGCGCCTACCCGGATGCCACGACCCTGTACATCACGGCGGACGCCGGCGGGAGCAACGGGTATCGGTTGCGTGGCTGGAAGCACGAGCTTCAGAAGCTGGCGGACGAGACCCGCCTAACCATTCAGGTGAGTCACTTCCCACCCGGCACGAGCAAGTGGAACAAGGTCGAGCACCGACTCTTCTGCCACATCACGGCGAACTGGCGTGGCACCCCGCTGACGACCTACGAGACCATCGTCGACCGCATCGGCAACACACGAACTGAGGCCGGGCTTCAAGTACAAGCGGAACTCGACAGCGGTCAGTACCCTACCGGCGTGACGGTGACCAAGTCGGGGATGGACGCCATCGCGCTGGTTCCCGATGAGTTTCACGGCGACTGGAACTACAAGCTCGTCCCTCGATGAAGTTGGCAATTCTATAGCGATCATTGTCCTTAGGACACTGCCCTAAACTAGTTTGTCATCTGCCGATTTTCTGGTCATACTGGAGGTATGAAGCGAGACATCGAGCTGGAAGCGACCCTTGTTGCGAAGTATGCCGCCGTCGAGCCCGTGTTGGACGAGCGCAGTCGCCGCCGGTGGGCGGCGGCCGAGTCGCGCGCTATCGGCTACGGCGGCGACGCGGTGGTTTCGTCGGCCACCGGTCTGGCTCGGGAGACGATTCGCAAGGGACGCCGGGAGATTTCCCGCGACGAGGCGCCGACGGACCGCATCCGACGCCCTGGAGGCGGAAGGCCTCGCATCCAGCAGGATCAACCCGGCATCCAGGCCGCGCTCGAAGCCTTGGTGGATCCGCTGACGCGCGGCGACCCGACCTCGCCGCTGCGCTGGACGTGCAAGAGTCGCGCAAAGCTGGCGGCGGCGCTGAACGAGCAGGGGTGGCGGGTGAGTTCGACCACTGTGGGCCGGCTGCTGCACCGCCTGGGCTACCGGCTGCAATCGCCGCGCAAGCGGCAGGAAGGCGCCACGCATCCGGACCGCAACGCGCAGTTCGAGCACATCAACCAGACCGCGGACGAGCATCTGACCGCCGGCCAGCCGGTGATCTCGGTCGACACGAAGAAGAATAGAGTTGGTCGGGAACTTCAAGAACGGCGGGCGCGAATGGCAGCCGAAGGGCACGCCGCCGGCGGTGCTGGTGCATGATTTCCCGACCGACGCCGAGGGCAAGGCGATTCCGTACGGCGTCTACGACATGGCGCGCAACGAAGCCTGGGTGAGCGTGGGCTGGGACCACGACACACCGGCGTTCGCGGTGGCGTCGATTCGACACTGGTGGCATCAGATGGGTTGCGGCGCCTACCCCGAGGTCACGACCCTGTTCATCACGGCCGATGCGGGCGGGAGCAACGGGTATCGGTTGCGCGCCTGGAAGCATGCGCTTCAACAGTTGGCCGACGAGACCGGACTGACCATCGAGGTGAGTCATTTTCCACCCGGCACCAGCAAGTGGAACAAGATCGAGCACCGGCTCTTCTGTCACATCACGGCGAACTGGCGCGGCACCCCGCTGACGCGGTGTGTTCGTGACGGTCGCGGTCTGTCAGACGCTGATGGCGGCGGTGGGCGTTCTCGCGTTCCGGAGAGGGAGCTGGAAGACGCGGGTGCTGTAGGGGGAAGCGCAACGGGTGGGGATGACCCCGGCGGCGTTCGTGCCGGCCACCCCGCGGCGTCCGGCGGCTCACGCCGGCCGCTTCTTCCACCGCGACAGCGTGTAAGTGAGCACGGCCAGCAGCGTCTCGTCCAGGAACGGGATCGGGTCCGGGACCAGCAGATCGATGACGAGAAGCGCCGCGGCCAGCAGGAAGAGCTGCCAGGAGCGGAGGCCGGCGAGAAACGTGATCATGGATGCGCCCTCTGTTGCACGGGTCCATGGATGTTACAGGCTCGACCCTGCACCGCGCCGTTCGCAGAGGCATGTCCGGGGTGTCCGGGGTGTCCGGGTGTAATTATCGTAATTACGATATGATGTTCGAGGGGGATCATACGATGACGAGTGGAAGTGCCGTTCGCGAGCTGAAACTGATCGCCATCGGCAATTCCAGGGGCATTCGTCTCCCGAAGGTGATGCTCGAGAAATACGGCTGGAGTGAATCGCTGGTCGTCGAGGAAACGGACGACGGCGTCTTTCTGCGGGGTGGTACGGCGGACAAGCTCTCCTGGGAGGACACGTATCGCGAGATGGCCGCCGAGCGTGAGGACTGGAGCGATCTGGACCTGACGCTCGCCGACGGCCTGGAATGATGGCGACGTTTCCCCAGCGGTACGCCATCTACCTCGCCAACCTCGACCCCACCGTCGGGGGCGAGCTTCGCAAGGTCCGGCCGGTTGCAGTCGTAAGCCGGAACGAAATGAACCGGTTGCTGGACACGTGGTCTGCCCCCTGACTTCCGTCCTGCACCCGCGCTGGCGTGGCCGGCTGCAGATACAGTGCGCCGGCAGGGACGCCGAAGTCGCTGTGGACCAGATCCGCACCGTCAGCAAACAGCGCTTGAGACAGCAGGTCGACCGGCTCTCCACCGACGCCGCGGCCCGACTTCGGCGCATGGTCACGCACATGTATGGGGAATAGCGGCGGGATGAACGCATCGGAGCAGCCACCGGCGATCCTGCTGTTCGGGCGGCTGCTGCGGAGCATCGCGCGGCGCGCGGTGCGGGCGGTTCCCGCCGATACGGCTCCATATCCATGAAAAATACTACTTCTCGTGTGTATTATCATGGAACCAATGGCGGACCACCTGATCGTGCGTGCCGCGCAGGGTCTGGTCGTGCGCGCGCTCCGACGCTCCCCCGTCGTCGCCATCGTCGGGCCGCGCCAGTGCGGCAAGACCACCCTGGCCCGACAAGTGGTGCCCGCCGCCTCGCCCAACTACTTCGACCTCGAAGATCCCATCAGCCTGGCCCGGCTGGACCAGCAGCTCGTCGCGCTCCGGGACCTCACCGGCATCGTCGTCATCGACGAGGTGCAGCACCGGCCCGATCTGTTCCCGGTGCTACGGGTGTTGGCCGACCGCGACGACAACCCGGCGCGGTTCCTCGTGCTCGGCAGTGCAGGTCCCGCTCTGCTGCGCCAGAGCGCCGAATCGCTGGCCGGACGCATCGAGTACATCGAGCTCACCGGTTTCCAGGCCGCCGAGGTCGGCGCCGCGCAGATGCCGCGGCTCTGGAGCCGGGGCGGGTTCCCGCGGTCGTTTCTGGCCGACACCGACGTCGACAGCGTGGCGTGGCGCAAGGCGTTCCTGCGTACGTTTGTCGAACGCGACCTGCCGCAGTACGGCGCCGAGCTCGGTGCCCCGGCGTTACACCGATTCCTGGCCATGCTGGCGCACTTCCACGGCCAGATCCTCAACGTAGCCGAGCTGGCGACAGCCCTCGATGTCGCCCAGGCCACCGTGCGGCGATACCTGGACCTGCTGGAGAACCTGTTCCTGATCCGGCAGTTGCGCCCATGGCACGAGAACCTCCGCAAGCGGCAGGTCAAGCGGCCGAAGATCTACATCCGGGACCCCGGCCTCTACCACCACCTGATCGGCGTCGGGACGATGGACGCCCTGCAGACGCACCCGCGCATCGGCGTTTCCTGGGAGGGTTTCATCCTCGAGAAGGTGATCGCCGAGTCTTCGCCGGAGCAGGTCTACTTCTGGGCGACCCACAACGGCGCCGAGCTCGACCTGCTGCTGTTGACGCCGGGCCGGCGGGTCGGAGTCGAGGTCAAGCGCGTCGACGCGCCGCGCCGGACCCGCTCGATGGCGGTCGCCGTCGACGACCTCCGGTTGGATGCGCTCTACGTGGTCTATCCCGGTGAAGCGCGATACGCCATCGACGACCGGATCACCGCTATCCCGGCCGGCGTGCCGTTCTCGATGACCGCCACCGGCGCGGCCACGGCCTACCCGGTCCTGTCGCGGCACAGCGAGTAGAGTGGGGTAGCGGCCATGACCCGACGCAAACTCCCGATCGGTATTCAGACGTTTCGGGAGATTCGCGAGCGGGACTGCTACTACGTCGACAAAACCGCCTATGTCGCGTCCCTGGTCGATGAGGGCAAGCACTACTTCCTCTCACGCCCACGGCGCTTCGGCAAGAGCCTGTTTCTGGACACGCTGAAGGAACTCTTCGAGTGCACCGAGGCCCTATTCGCGGGGCTGGCCATCCACGACGGCTGGGACTGGTCGGTTCGTTATCCCGTGGTGCGCCTGAGCTTCGGCAGCGGCACCGCCCGCGTGCCTGTCTCCAGGCCCAGCGCGCCGCACAGCAATTCCGCTTCCGCGGTGACGTGCCGGAGATGATCGGCGAGCGGCACGACCTTCTCGATCTGGCTCAGCGTGTCCTCGTCGTGTCCGTCGGTTTCTCCCGACGGCAGCGAATCGGAACCCTCCGGCGCCGACGCCGGACTGTAGAGCCGCTTGCAAAACTCTTGGCGTAGCTCGGCTCGGAGCACAAGTTCTTCTGGTGAACATCGTTTTGCCTGGATCCCGACCGAGAATGCGGGGCGGGAGGACCGGCGGCGACCCAAGAGGCGGAAATCAGGGAGTTCGAGGGTTTTCCCACCGGGCGTTGGAGACACCGGTTGGTGACTGACGCCTGTCGGGCGACCGGAAGGGGATGCGCGTTGGCCGGCGAGGCGTTGGTTTACGTCACCAGCCGCAGGAGCTGGTCGGCGGTGAGCGCCAGCACGCCGAACAGGCAGTGGCACATCACCTTCGCGTTGCCGCGGACTCGGACGTGGCGCCCGCCGAACTCGTCCTTGAGTCGGCCATTGACGCGCTCACCCGCCGTGCGTTCGTTGTACCGAACCTGTTCGGGAAGCTGCAAGCCGAGACGCTTCAGGCGCCGGGCTTCGGTCTGCAGTTCTTCGGCCAGCGCAGTGTCACGGCGGGGGTTGATATCGATCAGCGGGACGTGGCCGAGTGCGCGGCTGTGCTCGCGGATCTGCACCGCGTCGTAGGCGGCATCCATCAGGTCATACAGATTGTCCACCCGCTGGGCCGACAGGGTGGCCAGTGGAACGGCGGCCTGGCTGTCGTGCAGCGAGGCGGACGTCAGGATGCAACTGACCGGAATCTGGCCGTCGGCCACGTCGATGTGCAACTTGTAGCCGACCCAGGTGTCCCTGTAGCCCTTGCTGTTCTTCTTCGTGCCCACACTGCACTCGGCCGGCAGGTCGTCGAGCATCTCCTGCAGGGTCATGCTCGGTTGCCGGTCGAGGCGTTTGCGTGTCTTGGGCCGTTCTTCACCCTTCTTCGGCCGCCCCCGCTTGCGCTTGGGCGGCGGAGGCGACTTCTCCTTCGCGGCCGGCTTCTCGCGCCCCTCGATGGCCGTCGAGTCTCGGGACAGATGGCCCACCAAACGGTCGCCGTGCGTCTTCCGGAGCAACGCTTCATGCACGCGCTGGGGCAACTGGGAGTGGGCGAATTCGGCGAAGGCGCGAGAGAAGACCGACTCGCTTGGCATCTCGCGCCGCCGCTCCCAGCCGCAGATGCGGCGCAGCACCACGTCGGTGGCCAACCGGTCCAGCAGCAGGCGCGTGGTCGGCATGTCGTAGACCGCCTTGGCGACGAAGGCGCGCGCCACCGCCGCGCGGTCCTTGCGGGGGCGGCCCGGCATCCGCAAGCGCGAGGGAATCATCTGCTCGATACGGATCACCTCGAGGGTCTGCACCAACTGCTGCTGTTTCTCGGTCAGCGAACCCAACACCTGCTCCAACCGGGGAAACAGGCCCTGTTGGATTGACTCCCAGTAGGCGGCGAACGAGGCGCGCAGGTTCTGCATGGCTTGACTGCTCCCAGCGCCTACTATATATAGTAGTGTAGGAGTGAGGTCAAGGAGGGAACCGATGGGCCGCCGGAACCCGATGCGCCGGTACAGCGAACAATACGATGCGCTCAAGGCGGAGTTGCAAACGCTCGGGTTTGTCCGCCAGGGCAGTATCCAGACCCGCCGTCTCACGTGCGGGAAGCCTGCCTGCCGCTGCCACCGCGACCCGGACGCGCGTCACGGCCCGTACCGCTACTGGACACACAAGGTGCGCGGAAAAACGGTCAGCCTGCTGCTCTCCGAAGACGAACTCGCCCTCTACCAGGAGTGGCTCGAGAACAACCGCGAACTGGAACGGGTCGTGAGGGAAATGCGCCACGTCTCGTCGCGCGCGCTCGCCCTCATAACCGACCGGGAGGTCCCAGAGGTCCCTTGAGACCCCGTGTCTCCGGTTCCCCGGCGCCGGTGACGGCTGCTATCCTAATCCTACGAACGCTGCGTCCCACCCCGCTGACCGTCCGTTCCCTCTGCCTCGGGTAGGAAAACCCGGCCGACCAAGGGTTTTGCAAGAGGCTCCTAGTAGAATCCAATTTAGAAGATGTCTTCCGCGGGGAATACCCGCGGCCTCATTGAAGCGCTCCGCGAAGCTGACTCACGACCTGGCTGTGATGGCCGTCTTCCGCGGGGAATACCCGCGGCCTCATTGAAGCAATACAAGCAGCCCGCGCGGTGTCGCTCCCGCCCGGCGTCTTCCGCGGGGAATACCCGCGGCCTCATTGAAGCACACGTGGATGGCTGGAAAGTTCACCGAAGGCCAGAGGTCTTCCGCGGGGAATACCCGCGGCCTCATTGAAGCACGGATGCCGCGCTCGTCGTGATCGTGCTGATGCTGGTCTTCCGCGGGGAATACCCGCGGCCTCATTGAAGCTCGGCGGCGAGCGCACATCCTGCCACCACTTGTCGAGTCTTCCGCGGGGAATACCCGCGGCCTCATTGAAGCAAGAACCAGGCGCTCAACAGCCCGAGCGTCGACGCTGGTCTTCCGCGGGGAATACCCGCGGCCTCATTGAAGCCTAGCGCAGGCCAGACCCCTTGGCAGACTCGCGGCTGTCTTCCGCGGGGAATACCCGCGGCCTCATTGAAGCATGCCCTCGATCTCCTGCCGCGTGCCGGCCATCTCGTCTTCCGCGGGGAATACCCGCGGCCTCATTGAAGCGTCCACGCGGCGGCGACTTCCGGCGGGATAGGCTCGTCTTCCGCGGGGAATACCCGCGGCCTCATTGAAGCTCCTTGTCAGCCTCATATGCCTTGAGAAGCTTCTCCGTCTTCCGCGGGGAATACCCGCGGCCTCATTGAAGCTGCAGTGCCTCGATGACCTTCTCGTCGCCGCTGTTCGTCTTCCGCGGGGAATACCCGCGGCCTCATTGAAGCGGGTCGAGCGGCTGTTGAGGACCGCCGCCGATCTGATGGGTCTTCCGCGGGGAATACCCGCGGCCTCATTGAAGCGAGCACAGGGCCGCGCGGCGCTACGGGAGCCGGCGGGTCTTCCGCGGGGAATACCCGCGGCCTCATTGAAGCCCTATGACGTTCTACCCGTTGCGTAATGCGTGACAGTGTCTTCCGCGGGGAATACCCGCGGCCTCATTGAAGCATACGTGAGAGAGCAAGGTCCAACCCCTGGCCCCCGCGTCTTCCGCGGGGAATACCCGCGGCCTCATTGAAGCGACAGAACGCGCCCGTGTTCGGCCACCATCTCGGCGTCTTCCGCGGGGAATACCCGCGGCCTCATTGAAGCAAAAGCTTGGGGAGTGACTGTATTTGTTTGTATTAAGGTCTTCCGCGGGGAATACCCGCGGCCTCATTGAAGCGTGCAGGACATCCGCGGGCGCATCTTGAACCGGACGATGTCTTCCGCGGGGAATACCCGCGGCCTCATTGAAGCGACGCGCGGAGCACGCCTACCGCGATGTGCTTCACGACGTCTTCCGCGGGGAATACCCGCGGCCTCATTGAAGCTGCTCCACGGGGGTCAATGGGGCTCTGCCTTGGAAGGTGTCTTCCGCGGGGAATACCCGCGGCCTCATTGAAGCATGGACCAGATTCGCGGCGTGGAGAACATCCTGGTGTCTTCCGCGGGGAATACCCGCGGCCTCATTGAAGCAACATGGAGATCCATCTCGGCAACGAGGGCGGCGGCCGTCTTCCGCGGGGAATACCCGCGGCCTCATTGAAGCCCCGGGTACATCGGTCCGTCCTACCAGGCGCAATCGCGTCTTCCGCGGGGAATACCCGCGGCCTCATTGAAGCGGTCAGTCCCGGGTCGTCGTGCTTGTGCCCACAGTCGTCTTCCGCGGGGAATACCCGCGGCCTCATTGAAGCTGGCCGCAGATCACGGGCACGTGCACATTTCAGGGCAGTCTTCCGCGGGGAATACCCGCGGCCTCATTGAAGCTCCAGCCATCACGCTGCACCACGTCCGCCACGCGGCCGTCTTCCGCGGGGAATACCCGCGGCCTCATTGAAGCTGGATCGCGTCGAGCGCGAGTTCACGCCGGCGGCCAGTCTTCCGCGGGGAATACCCGCGGCCTCATTGAAGCAGTTTCGCGCTCGCGTGCGGGCAGTACACCCACGACGTCTTCCGCGGGGAATACCCGCGGCCTCATTGAAGCGACACGCCGGACGATACCGAACGCGCCGACCTGTGGGTCTTCCGCGGGGAATACCCGCGGCCTCATTGAAGCGCAGTACATGCACCGGTACGAGTCGGTTCCCGTGCGTCTTCCGCGGGGAATACCCGCGGCCTCATTGAAGCCAAGACGACGCCGTGAGCTTGACCGAGCGCTCCGTGCCGTCTTCCGCGGGGAATACCCGCGGCCTCATTGAAGCATGGGTTCGGCTCCCTCAGCCACTCGCGAAGCACCGTCTTCCGCGGGGAATACCCGCGGCCTCATTGAAGCGTGCCGTCGAGCGCGAGCGTGAGCAGCGCGTTCAGCCCGTCTTCCGCGGGGAATACCCGCGGCCTCATTGAAGCGCCGCGGCTTCCTGCGCGTATGCGCATCGCCACATCGCGTCTTCCGCGGGGAATACCCGCGGCCTCATTGAAGCGCCGGGCGCATCAACCGATGCCCCGGAGGCTGTACGTCTTCCGCGGGGAATACCCGCGGCCTCATTGAAGCGAGGCGTCTGAGTGGCTGCCGCGGCACGCGGTCACGTCGTCTTCCGCGGGGAATACCCGCGGCCTCATTGAAGCGCTGGGGCCACGTCGCGCGGCGGGACGGCGCAGCGTGCGTCTTCCGCGGGGAATACCCGCGGCCTCATTGAAGCCCCGGTAGTGGTAGACCTGATTGTTCGTCCTCCAAGGTCTTCCGCGGGGAATACCCGCGGCCTCATTGAAGCGCCTGGTCCCGGTCCCTGATCCCCTGGTCACGCTCGGCGTCTTCCGCGGGGAATACCCGCGGCCTCATTGAAGCTTGATCGTGCATCGCCCGCATGTTGAGCATGCCAACGTCTTCCGCGGGGAATACCCGCGGCCTCATTGAAGCAACGAGACGCTCGGCGGCGTGAGCGGCATCCTCTCGCGTCTTCCGCGGGGAATACCCGCGGCCTCATTGAAGCGTGGATGATCGTGCCGTTCCACATGCCGACGACGTCGTCTTCCGCGGGGAATACCCGCGGCCTCATTGAAGCGGGGTGGGGGAATGAAGGCTATCAAGCCGCGGCCTCATTGAAGCAAGAACACTTCCCACAGAGTCGACGCGCGCCTTCCGGTCTTCCGCGGGGAATACCCGCGGCCTCATTGAAGCGTTGGGTCGTAGAGCCAAGCCTGTCCGCAGCTCCCACGTCTTCCGCGGGGAATACCCGCGGCCTCATTGAAGCGGTAGCTAGTGTTCGGCGGAAAACCCGCAAGTCATTGATTCTATAGGGTGTACCGCTGATTTTGAGTGGCGAAGAGCGTCCAGATATCGTATTCTTTGCGGGTGATCTCCCAAGGATCGACCCATTTCGGGACCATCTTCGCGACATTGCCATCATGAGAGAAGTTCACAGATCGCAGTTCCAGCTCGGGCAGGTGCCCGTCGAGAAGGTCTGGATCAACCCGAAGTCGCGGGACGACATCCCGGCGGTGTTGAAGGGGCTTCAGCACATCTGGTGCGACGAGGCGTTGCGTGCGCGGCTGTTTGTGCTGCTGGACGAGCACATCCTGCCGGAGGCCGACCGCACAGTCGGGCGTCCGGGGATGGACCTGTGGCAGATTCTGGTACTGGGAGTGCTGAAGCAGGGACTGGGCTGCGACTTCGACCGTCTTCACGACCTGACGAACCATCATCAGACGATACGTGCGTTCCTGGGACACGGCGATTTCGATGACAAGACGCGTTACGAGTACCAAACGGTGGTCGACAACGTGTCCTTGTTGACGCCGGAGCTGTTATCGGCGGTCGGGCGGCTGGTGGTGGAGAGCGGACACAAGGTAGCAAAAAAAAAGCCTGGCGAGCCATTACGCGGGCGGTGTGATTCGTTCGTCGTCGAGACGGACGTGCACTATCCGACGGACGTCAGCCTGTTGTGGGACGCGGTGCGTTGCCTGCTGCGGGAGACGGGGCTGACGGCTGAGCAATACGCGGTGCGCGGCTGGCGTCAGTGGCGCCATCTGTCACGGGAGGTCAAGAAACTGTTCAACAAGGTGCGCTCGACGAGGCGAGCGCAGCGGCATCCGGAGCGGGTGGCGGCGTATGTGGAGCGCTGCCGGGCGCTGGTGGAGCGAGCAGAGGCAACGCTCGACGTGTTGCGGGGCCAGGGCGTGGGGGAATTGGGCTGTCGCTCCATTTCAGGCCTCGTCGCTCACGCCCGGCGGCAGATTGACCAGGCGGAGCGGCGTCTTCTGCGTGGCGAGACGATTCCTCACGAGGAGAAGGTCTTTTCCATTTTCGAGGAACACACGCGTTGGGTTTCCAAAGGCAAGGCGGGCACGCCGGTCGAACTCGGGGTTCCTGTCGCCATTATCGAAGACCAGTATGGATTCATCCTTCACCACAAGGTCCTGTGGGAGGGTGAGGATGTGGACGTGGCAGTGCCGATGGTGCAGGAAGCGCAGGCACTGTATCCGGAGTTGCGGGCGTGCAGTTTCGACCGGGGCTTTCATAGCCGCGACAATCGGGTCCGCCTCGATGCGCTGCTCGACGTCAATGCGTTGCCGGGGAGAGGATATCTTTCAAGAGCCGACCGGGAACGGGAAGAGGAGGAGTCGTTTGTTGCCGCGCGGCGCGCGCATCCGGCGATCGAGTCTGCCATCAATGGGTTGGAGCATCGGGGACTCGACCGAGTTCGCAGCCATGGTGCGGACGGCTTCGCGCGTACGGTTGCCTTGTCGGTGCTGGCGGCCAACCTGCATCGCATCGGGTTGATCCTGCAGAAGCGGGAACGCAAACGACAACGACTCGTCGTCGCCTGACCAACCGGCCCTGATAACCAAGCTGGATTCCGAGCCGGCAAGAGACGGCACGGTCCTCCTGTCCTTGGAAACAGGACATTCGGGCTGATTTGCTGCCCTTCGCTATCCCGCAGCTCGTCAGGCGCCTCCGTCGCCGGGGTTCGTGCCGAAATCACGCCCCGGATGCCACGAATTGGCGCAAAATCTCGGCCCGAAACGAGGGTTTTCTGGCTGACACTAGCTAATTGCAATGGGTATCCTGTCGATAGGGTATGTCTTCCGCGGGGAATACCCGCGGCCTCATTGAAGCTGCAGTCGGTGCTGGACGTGGGCGAAGCGCATGAGGAGTCTTCCGCGGGGAATACCCGCGGCCTCATTGAAGCGATGTATGGCGCTGGTTGATCCTGATCGGAAGCGTCAGTCTTCCGCGGGGAATACCCGCGGCTTCATTGAAGCGAGGGCATGGGCGTGGTGATGGACAGCGACCCAAACGTCGAGGGTGCCCCAAGCGTAGTGGAAAGTCGGTGGCGACTCCTGCCCGGCTGTGGTATCAGTCGGGTGTGTTCAAAAGGAGGAGAGGCCACCGATGAAGAAACCGTACAAGATCGTTTCGGGCGCGTCCGCGCCGAACCGCCGGGAACTGGCGGACTGGCTGGCGAAGGACGGGCAACTGCTGATCCCGCTGGTCGAACTGCTGGAGAAGGGCGAGCGAGCCATCGACGAGGTGATCGACGTGATGGGCCGGGCGACCATCGAGGCCGTCCTGCGGATGAGCGCCGAGCAGGTGGCGGGGCCGAAGGAGCAGGGACGGCGCGACGCCGACCGGGATCTGTACTGGCACGGGGTGCAGGCGGGACGTGTGGCATTGAAGGAGCGGCAGTTGCGGGTCGACAAGCCGCGGCTGCGCAAGAAGCGGCCGCGGGCCGATGAGCCGGGCGAGGTGGAGATTCCGGCGTATACGGCGTTGCAGGCGGATCAGCCACTGGCCGACCGGATGCTGGAGCTGGTGCTGCAGGGCGTGTCGACGCGCAAGTACGAGAAGGTGCTGCCGGCGCTGGCCGACCAGGTGGGGGTGAGCAAGTCGGAGGTCTCGCGGGAGACCATCGAGGCGGGGACGCGCGTTCTGAAGGAGTTGGCCGAACGGGACCTGGGCAAGTTGGACGTGCTGGTCGTCTACCTCGACGGGATCGTGTTCGGGAACTACCACGTGGTGGCGGCGGTCGGTGTGGATGCGGATGGTCGTAAGCACGTGCTGGGGCTTTGCGGCGGGGCATCGGAGAACACGGAGGTCACCGCTGGCCTGCTCGAAGATCTGGTGACGCGGGGCCTGCGGGCTGACCGGCGGCGTCTGTTCGTCATCGACGGCGCCAAGGCGCTGCGGCAGGCCATCGGGCGGGTGTTCGGGTCGGCGAACCTGGTGCAACGTTGTAGAAACCACAAGGTAAGGAACGTCTTGGGTCATCTGCCGAAAGAGCAGCACGAGCAGGCGCGTTCGACGCTTCGGGCGGCGTGGAAGCTGGACGCCGACGAGGGCATCCGGAAGCTGGAGCAGTACGCCTCGTGGCTGGAGCGGGAGTGGCCGTCGGCGGCGGCGAGCCTGCGCGAAGGGCTCTCGGAGTTGTTCACGGTCAATCGCCTTGGGCTGCCGAAGCCGCTGCGCCGCTGCCTGACGACGACGAACATCATCGACTCGTCGCACGCGGGCGTTCGCCAGCACACGAATCGGGTAAGTCGCTGGCAGAGCGAGGAGATGGCGGTGCGGTGGGCCGCGGTGACGTTCCGAGAGACGGAGAAGCACTATCGCCGCATCACGGGCTATGAGCATCTCTGGATGCTGAAGGCGCACCTCGACGAAGAGAATGGCGCCCTTGCCGAATTGCAGAAGGCGGGGTAATGTGTGTCTGTCGCTGCCGACTTTCAACTACTGGCGGGACACCCTCCAAACGTCTTCCGCGGGGAATACCCGCGGCCTCATTGAAGCGCCGCGATGGCTGCTGCCCTGACAACACAATCCCCTGTCTTCCGCGGGGAATACCCGCGGCAGCTCTTCCGGGAGCGCGGGTCACAGACCATCGCGGCCCGGCTGGAGCAGGAAGCCGCGGCAGGAACGGACGCACTGCAGGGCGTGGCTTTTCCCAAGCGTCAGGAGCGGGGGGCAGTCGGCGTCCGGGAGGGTCGGCCTGCGTACAGCGCCGACGACGGACCATCGGAGGATCGGACCGCGGCATCGGCGGGTGCGACGACACTCGACCGCGTACACACCGGGATGCTGCTGCAGGCCGCGGGGCAGACCAACGGGCTGCGAGCACTGCTGAAGGCCGAGCGGGAACGGGGCCCGGATTTTCTGCGGCTGTAGAATGCGCTGTCCGCCCTCTATCCGCGCGGCAGCGAGGAGAAGCGGCTGCTCGACGGCATGCTGCTGGCGGCGAAGTGAGACCGAAACAAGGGCGTCTCGCCGCCCGACGGCGCGGTGCGGGTACCCTCCAACGAGGGAGTAGAGAGGCATGAGCCATTCCGAACTACTGAACCGCATCACCGTCCGACCGGACGTGTTCGGCGGCAAGCCGATCGTGCGGGACATTGCGCCTGTCGGTGGAAACGATCCTCAGCCTATTGGCGCAAGGAGCGAGCTCGGAGGAGATCCTGGACGACTACCCGAAGCTCGAGAAGGACGACATCCGGGCGTGTATTGCGTACGCGCACGCGGTAATCGCGGGTGATACGCTCGCAGCAGTTTCGGTGAAGACGCCGTGAGGTTCCTCATCGACTGCTGCGCCGGCCGACGGCCTCGTTCCCTGCCCGTCTGGTGCGGCACGAGTCAACCTGCCGGAAGTGCGCCCTGTGCGCAAGGTCAGCCTGCCTTGTAGTGCGCCGTGACACCCGTTCGAGCATGACGATCGCCTTTCGTGCGAATATGGTCCTGCGAATCCGGCCCCACGGCTGGGAGGGGCGAATCCGCGCGAGGACAGTCGGTAATCCGCCCTGTTCGAGCGTGCGGCGTCGTGCCGGCGCATCCATCCCACGGGACTGTCAAGGAGGCTCGTGATGCAGTGTCTGATTTCTGGTCTGTCGCGCGTGGTCGCAACGCTCGCAATCGCGGCGGGGCTCGGCGCCGCCGCCGTACACGCGCAGTCGCTCGCGCGTGAAGCGCCTGGCGCCGCGCTCCGGACGGCGTGGGGGGATCCGGACCTGCAGGGTATCTGGGTCGGTTCCACCCTTACGCCGCTCGAACGGCCGCTGCAATTCGAGGGGCGGGAGTTCCTCACGGAAGAGGAAGTCGCCGCGCTGGAAAACGGCGCCGTGGCGCGCAACGTCCAGCTTGCGGAACGCCCCGCCGAGTCGACGACGGCCGGCGGCAGCGTAGATCGGCGGGCAGACGGCACGCCCGGCTTCTACAACAACTTGTGGCTGGACGGCGGCACGGCCTGGGACCCGAGCCGGCGCACGTCGCTGGTTGTCGACCCGCCGGACGGCCGGATTCCGTACACCGCCACCGCGCGTGACAACGAGCGCCCGTATGGTTCGGGCCCCTGGAACTCCTTTATGGACCTCGACACCGGCGAGCGCTGCCTCGGCGACGGCCTGCCGCAGATCTGGTTCGGCTACAACCCGAACCACCAGATCTTGCAGACCCCGGAGCATGTCGTGATCTTCCACGAGATGTTCCACCAGCGGCGCATCATCCCGCTGGACGGGCGCCCGCACGTGAACATCACGCAGTGGAACGGCGAACCGCGCGGCCGCTGGGACGGCGACACGCTCGTGGTGGAGTCGCGCGACTTCCCGGACCGGCCGCACGACCGGTGGAACAACACCTGGCGCACCCCGACCAGCCAGTTGCACATGGTCGAGCGGTTCACGCGCGTCGACGCCGAGACCATCGACTACGAGGCCACCATCACCGACCCCACGCGCTTCACGCGCCCCTGGACCGTGCGCTTCCCGCTGTCGCAGGACCAGTCGGAGCGCGGCGTGGCGGCGGGGGAGCTGTTCGAGTTCGCCTGCCACGAGGGGAACTACGCGATCGGCAACGTCCTGCGCGGCGCGCGGGCGCAAGACGACGGGGTGAAGTAGGCGGACCAAGACGCGCCTCCTCGAGTTCGGCGAACTCTCGACCGAACTCCATCGCAGGTGTGGCGTCCGACGGCCCGACGTAAGCTACGGGTCAGCCGCGGTCGATTCTCGAGCAAAGGAGTTGCTGATGCGCGCCAACAGTGCCCGTGACGGAGCCCGCCTCGTGTCCCGGTTGTCGTTGATGTTCGTCCTTGTTGCCCTGCTCGCGGTCACCGGGGCCGGAGCCCAGGTGCCCGTCGGGACGCCTGAACACGTGGGGTTGTCCGCGGAGCGTCTCCAGCGGATCGGCGAGATGATCCAGCGCGCCATCGATGCGGAACAGATCTCCGGTGCCGTCACCGTCGTCGCGCGGCGCGGACGTGTCGCCCACTTCGAGGCCCATGGCCTCAGGGACATCGACGCGAACGCACCGATGCGGAAGGACACCATCTTCCCGATCGCCTCGATGACGAAGCCGGTGACCGGCGTCGCCATCCTGATGCTTGTCGAAGAGGGGCAGGTCCGTCTGTCGGATCCGGTGTCGCGCTTCATTCCGGAGTTCCGGGATACGAAGGTTGCGATGCCGCGATCGAGCGCCGCGGGTGAGGAAGACGGCATCTATACCGTGCCGGCGAAACGTGAGATCACGGTGCAGGATCTGATCACCCACACCTCGGGTCTGGTGAGCGGCGGTGCGGGGAGCGAGGCGGCCTCACGCATCGCGCCTCGCAAGCGGACCGACACCGTCGCGGGTTGGGCGGCCGCGCTCGGAGCGGCCCCCCTCGACTTCCAGCCGGGCACCCGCTGGGCGTACAGCGGCCTGGCGGGGATCGACACCCTGGGGCGCATCGTGGAGGTCGCCTCGGGACTGACGTTCGACGAGTTCCTGCGGCGGCGAATCTTCGAGCCGTTGGGGATGAAGGACACTGCCTTCAACGTGCCGGATGACAGCATGCCGCGCGTCGTTACACTCTACGGGCGCACCCCCGACGGACTCGAGCGCCGCCCGGTGCCGGAATGGGTGGCCACGAGAACATTGCACTCGGGCGGTGGAGGTCTCTGGTCGACGGCCGAAGACTACCTGCAGTTTGCCCAGATGCTCGTCGGCAACGGTGCGCTGAACGGCACGCGGCTGCTGGGGTCGCGGACCGTCGAGCTGATGGCGTCGAACCACGTCGGTGACCTCTACGCGAAGGCGGGACGCACCGGCGGTCGTCCCGGCAAAGGCTTCGGATTGACCGTCGACGTCGTGCTCGACGCCGTCGAGGCCCGCGAAGACCACCGGTCGACCGGCAGCTTCGGTTGGAGCGGCGCCTTCGGCACTACCTTCTGGGTCGACCACAAGGAGGATCTGACCGCGATTCTGATGGTGCAGACGCCGGGCGGTCCGCTCCGGGCCGACTTCCAGAACGCCGTGATGCAGGCGATCGTCGACTAGGAGTCTGCGCCGTAGAAACGGGGCAGACTCCTAGTGCTGCGCCATGATTAAACGTTCGGGTGTGCGGTGCTGTGATTCGTCGATGATTGCTCGCTGTAACCCATGTCCGTATCCGAAGATGATGACGTGACGAACCACTAGGCAGGCCCGGTTGGGCGGGAATCGGAGCCGCAGGCGACGATTTTCGGGCTAGGAGCTCGGAGCGAGGACAAGCGTCGAGCGTCGCATTCCCGGTCGACTTTGTCTCGAACGACCGAACGGGTCACGGCGCCTGCTCGTAGTCGGCCGCCGCGAGCGACAGCCGCACGACCTCGGCGTCGTTGCGGGCGATGACGTGGGCGTTGGCGAACGCCGGATGGGCCCACAGCACGGCCCGGTCGTTCCAGCGGCCGGTGGCGCCGCCCTGCGTGCGCGTGGTCGGGGTCAGCAGCGGCGTCCGGTCGACCTCCGCGTATCCCTCGGGGCTGAAGCGCGCGATGATCAGGTCGCCCGAGTCGTTGACGACGAAGTGGCGGTCGCCGTTGCGGACGAAGTAGGCCGTCGCCCAGCGGTCCTGGGCGTTCATCCGGTCGCTCTGCCAGAGCCGCTCGCCGCTCGTGGCGTCGAGACCCCGCAGTTCGCCGTAGCTCCCCACGCCATAGAGGTGGTCGCCGATGACGATCGGGGTCGAGATGATGGCGTGCAGCGTGTCGGTCTCGTCGGGAAACTCGGTCCGGCTCCGCCCCTGCCACAGCATGCGCGCCGCCGGGCGGTCCGGGTTGAGGGCGAACATCATCGTGCCGTTGAAGAACTGGCTGACCGCGAGGTAGCGCCCGCTCCGCACGGGGGTCGCGATCGACAGGCCGCCGCCGACCTCGAACGGCTGGTTCCAGTAGATCTCGCCGGTCGCCGGATCGAGCGAGGTCACCGCCGACGCGTGCCAGACGATCAACTGCCGCACGCCGCCCGCAGTGATGACGATGGGCGACGAGTAGCCGGGCTCGGAATCGGAATCCAGCGCCCGCCACGCCTCGGCGCCGGTCGCCTTGTCGAAGGCGACGATCTTCGCGTCCGGCTCACCGCCGAGCAGCACGATCAGGTGCTCGCCCTCGACGAGCGGCGACTGCGACACGCCGAAGACCGGGACGGTCACCCCGTAGTCGGCCGTCGTGTCGTTGCGCCAGATCAGGTCGCCGGTCGCCGTGTCGAAGCACGAGAGCATGCCGGCCGCGCCCAGGATGTAGACCCGGTCGCCGTCGACGAGCGGCGTCGCGCGAGGACCGATCGCGAACTTGAAGTGGATGTTGCGGTAGGCCGCGGGCCACTCCCGCGTCCAGAGCACGGCGCCGGTCTCCTCGTCGAGCGCCAGCAGCCGCTCGTGGCCGTCCATGGTGCGGCTGCCCGGTGTCTCCTGGTAGTCGAGGACGAAGATGCGCCCTCCGGCGACGGCCGGCCCCGCGAAGCCGCCGCGCACCGGCGCGCGCCACTTCACGATCAGCCCGTCGTCCGGGAAACGCTCCACGAGGCCCGTCTCGTGCCACACGGCGTCCCGGTTGACGCCGCGCCACTGCGGCCAATCCTCGGCGCCGGGTGCGGCCGCCCCCAACCAGACGACGGCGCAGGCGATCGCAACGGCGGTTCGGCTCGCTGAAGGACGGTAGGACATGCGCGATGGTATTGGCGATGGAAACCCGTGGTCAACGCCGGACGCTATACCGTTGCGGCATCCGAGACCAGCCGGCGGACTCGAGTCCGTTACGCTGAACTGGAGGATCGATGGTGGAAGACTCCATCGGCAGCATCGCCGGGACCATCGCGAGCCGTCGTGCGCGGAGTCATTCCCCGCCGCCGAGCTTCCCGCGTTGGCCGGTCAGTACCGGAACAGATATTGAATCTTGGTGAAGATCGCGCGATTCGTCTGCAGATAGCCGCGGTCGGTGATATTGACCTGGTCGTGGAACTGTTCGTACTGCTGGTAGTGATCGTCGTACCCGATGTAGAGCGCGGTCCCGGAGTTGACGCGATAGCTCGCCAGGAGGTTGAGCCCGACCGTCCGGTCGTAGGTGTTGAACTCGGTGATGTTGCGCACCGTCAACCGGTCGGTGAACTGATAGGTGTTGAGGGCGCGAAAGATCTTCACGTTGAAGATCTCGCCGTTCTCGTCCCGTTCGCCGTCGTTGAGCCCGGCCACGAAGAGACCCTGCGGATCGGTGAAACGGCTGGTCGTGATGTTGACGCTGGTGGCGAAACGCGACGTGGGCCGGAAATTGATGAAGGTGCGGAAGCCGCTCTCGCGTCCGACAAACGGGTTGACCGGGTCGAAGTAGATCTCCTCGCCCCAGTCGTATCCGGCGTTGACGGACAGGATCCGGCTCGTGTTGATGTTGCCGAACATCCGATACCGGCGCTTGTCGAAGTCGACCCCGTAGTAGCGCTCCATGTCCTGGTCGAGATCGAAGCTGTAGCGGATGTTCTTCGCGAAGTCGGCGGTGAGCCCGGCCCTGAAGTTCTCGTCCGCGAGCACCCGAGAAAAACTGTTGTTGCGGCCGTACCGCACCTCCGGCCCCCAACTGATCAACCAGGTCTGCGGCCACCACTCGTACTCGAGCCGCCCCCGGGTCTCGCGTTGATCGGTCCGCTGCACGAACCCGACGTCGGTCTGGAAGTCGGGAGACAATGCGAACGAGTTCAACGAGTAGCTCAGATTGCGGCCCCGCTTCCGGACCCCGAAATCCAGCAGATAGCCGTCGGTCTGGATGCCTTCCTGCGCGTCGCGCCGTTCGGTGCCGAGCGCCCGGAATCCCATCTGGTGGGTGGAGCCGACCCGGAAGTTGCTGTCGATGCCGGCCAGGCGGCTGTACCCGTCGAGAAACTCGCGGTCGGTGAAGACCGCCCCGACGAACGACTCGGAGTAGAGGTCGTACCGGACGCGTCCGACGAGGGTCTGCGCCGACTGGCCGAACGCCGGATTCGCGGCGTCGTCCACGCCGAGACCGGCGGCCTGGTCGTTGGCGACCAACACCCCCATCGTGGTCTTGCCGGCCTTTCCGGTCAGCTTGGCGCCGTACTGCGGATCGACGATGGTCCGGGTGTGCACGACGTTGACCGGCGCCTGAATCTGGAAGATCTCGGCCCCTTCCAGAAAGAACGGGCGCAACTCCGGGTAGTAGAGGGCGAAGCGCTGGTTCACCTCGACCTGCGGCCGGTCCGATTCGATCTGCGAAAAGTCCGGATTGAGGGTGAAGTCCGCGATGAGGTTCGGGGTCACGCCGTACTTGAAGTTGGCGCCCGCCTCGGGACGCGGCTCGCCGTCGACGACCCGCCCCGCGGACTCGTCGAACGAGCCGAATCGAAACGCGGTGAACGTCGGCTGCATCTCCAGGTTCCGGCTCGTCGACAGCCCGCTCATCCCGTCGAGGACCCCCATCTGCGGCAGAAACCCGGCGACGTCCCGGGAGACGCCATCTCGGCCGTGAACCCGTCCGCCACCGGCCGACCGGCGGTCGTGAAGAGGGCATCCCACGACCGATCGCCTCGCGGGACTCCGCCACCGCCGCCACCGCCGCCGCCGCCGCCGCCACCGCCGAATCCCCCGCGGCGTGAGCCGGAGACGATCGAATCGCCCTGCACGCCGTAGCCGTTCACCGAGAACACGTAGGCGCGCTGCTGGTCGAGAAACGTATCGAAGTAGACCGATATCGTGTCGTCCGAGAAGCCCGCCCGGTCACGGTCGACCCGATTCGCCCGCATGATCTCCGGATTGTCGTACTTGGCATGAACCGCCAGATAGAGATTGGCGTCGTCGTAGGCGACGTAGACGTCGGTATCCTCGGTCGCCGGCGCTCCGTCGAGAGGCTGCCGCTGCACGAACTCGGTGATGCGCGCCGCATCCGTCCAGACCGCATCGTCCAGCAGGCCGTCGACGGTCGGAGGGGTCAGGGTCCGCCACGGCTGCACCGTCACCCGTCCGGTGAGCGCACCGGCATCCCCGACCTGCGCCAGGGCGCTACGATGCCCGGCCGCCGCGACGATGATGCCGAGAACGACGAACGACGTCGGAACCAAGCGTGCGACCTCATGCGGTTCTCCTTCAGGCATGCGTTTTCCAGTCTCCATAGACTACGGTTGCCACGCGTTCATTTCATCGCCCCGACCGACGGCAGGTCGTGGCCGGAGTACGCGACGAGCAAGGCGCACGTTGCCGACCATCGCGCATTCCGAGGTCGGTCGAGCGGCCCTGCGTGCGCCGGGCCGCTCGACCTTGGCGACGAAGGGGGAGGTCATCGCGCGGAGCAGCGCGCTGTAGTCGAGCTGGAACCTTGTTTCGGCGCCGACCGACAGCCGGCCGTGGCCGGAATCCGCGACGAGATGGTCGCTGCTGGCTCCGAGGATCGCGATGCCCGGCGGTGCGTGGAGTCCCTCGGGGTCGGTGTCCTGGCGCCCCAGCGCGAAGATCACCTGCGAGACGTCGCCCCGGTTCGCGCTCGGCGGCAGTGCCCCGAACGCCGTCTCGGCGATTGTGCCCCAGGGCCGCGACGGCTTGACGCTCGACTCGATCACCTCGGCCACGAGGGTGATGGCGTCGCGGTGCAGCCCGTCGATGGGTCTGCGTCGCAGGGGTTCGCGACCGAGCAGAATCGATTCACCCAGGCGCAGGTTGTTGATCCGTCCGGTGTCCGCGGTGCCGAGGGCCCAGTCGAGGTTGGCGGAGTTGCCTCCGGACACGATGCCGACCCGCCGGCCGAGCGTCGCGTCGAGCGAGTCCGCGAGCGCGGACAGCTCGGACATGTTCCTGTCGTCGGGCGACACGCCGCTACGGCAGGCGAGGTTGGCGCCGATGCCCCGGAGCGCGATGTTCGGGAGGCCCAGCGTGTCACGCGCGGCGTGCTCGAGGTCGCCGGGCATGATGCCTTCGCGCAGATCGCCGAGCTCGACCATCAGCACGACCCCGTGAAGCCGTCCCGTGGCCTGCGCGGCGGACGAGAGCGCACGGATGACGTCGATCTCGGTGTTGAAGCTCACGTCGGCATGCGCGACGACCCGGGCCGCCTGGCTGAGCATCGGCGCCCGCAGAAGGGTCATCGACGCCGGCACGCGCGCGCGGCGCAGCGCCTCGATGTTCTCGATGCGGGAGTCGCCGAGCACCCGTACGCCGGCACTCAGCAGCGCGCCGGCTACGGCCGGCGAGCCGAGGGTCGCCTTGGTGACGCCGGTCACGGAGATACCCCGGCCGGCCAGCCGCGCGACCAGGGTGCGCGCGTTGTGGCGGATCTTGTCGAGGTCGATCTCGAGTCGCGGCGCGCTCATCGCACGCCGGCGATCAGCGTCTCCTCGAGGTGCGGGAACGCCGAGCACACCATGTCGGCCAGACGCTCCGGTGGCCGGGTCAGCGCATCGGTGGCCGGGATGCCGAGCTCGCGCTCGTAGCTCACCATGGCGGCGGAGACCTCGGCCTCGGTCATGTGCTCGTGGTTGATCGTGAGGCCGATGACGGTCGTGTCCGAGAAGGTCTGGATGAGGTTGATCTCGGAGGCGGCGGTAGGCATCGCCATCCGTTCGTAGTCGCAGCGGTGAAGACGTCCGGGGGCGTGCTGCAGCACCACCCCGTGGGGATGGCAGCCGCGGAGGATGAGGCTCGACGTCGAGAACGCGGGGTGCCCGAGCGCGCCCTGGCCTTCGATGACGATCACGTCGGGCCGCTCGGACTCGAAGGCCTCCACGATCTTGGCCTCCAGCTCACCCGAGCAGAACTGCGAGGGAATCGCGTCGAGCGCGACACCGTAGCGCGCTCCCTGGATCAGGCAGGTCTGGCCGGTGCCGATCATCACCGCTTTCACGCCCCGCTCGTTCAGGGCGCGGGTCAGAATGGTGGCCGTGGTCCGTTTGCCGATGGCGCAGTCGGTGCCCAGCACGGCGATGCGCGTGCAGGTCACCTCGGCGAGGCGACCACTGAAGATGCGCAGATCCTTCTTGGCGCGCGGCCGGCGGACGTCGAGGATCTCCACGTTCTTCGCGCGGCTCATCGCGAGGAACTCCGGGTCGTCGTTCAGAAACTCGTGCAGGCCGTTGACGACGTTCATCCCCAGCGCCATCGCTTCGAGGACCACCCGGCGCTGGTGCGGCGAGAGCAGACCCGTGGCCGGCGCGATCCCGATGATGAAGTAGTCCGGCGTGCAGCCGGCAAGCGCCAGCGCGTCGGCGAGGTCGCGCCGGATGGGAATGTCGTTCGGCCCGTCGCCGAGCACCACGCCGGAATCGAGACCGGCCTTCCCGCTGTCGATCACCGCGAGGATCTCGTAGCGCTCCGAGTGCCGGACCAGCCCGTTCGCGGTCTTGCCGTCGGCGCCCCCGAAGTTGCCCTCGCAGTAGACGATGGCCGACGCGTCCCGTCTCGGCCGGGCCAAGCGGTACGGCGGCGGCGGCGGCGCCGTTCCCAGGAACGGTAGACTCCGGCGGTTCGCGGCTATCAAACGGTCGCCTCGGACAGCACCTGCGATGTCGTTCCCGTCGGCTGTAACCGATAGAGGCACGCGATGAAGGTCAATGCCAGGGCGATGACGCCGGCGTTCAGCCACGCCCAGTTCTCGACCGCGACCTGACGGGGTACGAACAGGGTCCAGGCGGTCACCGTCAGCATGAGCCGCGTGGCGAGAGCCACCCGGCAACAAGACAGTGTCGACATATCGTCCTCCAGACGGCCGCGATCTCCGCGACTTGAAGATGAGCGCCGGGCCAATGGACAGTGACGGACAGGTTTCCCGTCTCGGTCACCGGACCGACGGCCGCTGCTGTTGTGACGCCGACTCCGCACCGGCGGAACGTGCACTGACACGTTTCGCCTACCGAGTTCGGCTTTGGTGAGGGCTGGGGCTTTCGGCCTCGGCAGAACGCCGACGGCAGATCTCAGAAAAGCAGTGCACGCGCAGTATACCCCGTATCGGGGCTTTGACGGGCTGCCATGTTCCGCTTGCGCGCGCTCCGTTGGTCGATGCACACCCCACGGCGGCTTGAAAAAAGGCCTGTCGTAGGCGATCATGGGCGCATCCGGTAACCGGCGGACCCTGATGCTCGGGGAGGATCAGATGCACCATGCCACTCTTGCCGCGCTGACCGCGGCTGTCGTGATCGAGCTTCTGTCGCCGGTCTCCGCGTCCGCGCAGGATCGGGTCCGAAGCGATGCGGACGGGGCGGCGGAGTGGACACTGCCGCGCACCCCCGACGGCCGGCCCGACCTCCAGGGCTACTGGACGACCCAGACCTTTACGCCGCTCGAGCGGCCCGCGCATCTGGGCGACAAGGAGTTCTTCACGGAGGAGGAGGCGGCCTGGCTGCAGCAGGAGCTCACTGCCGAAGGCGTCGACCCGTCGGCGCGCGAGATTTTCGACATAGACATAGAGGATCGAGCGGAAATCCAGAGGTACAAGTATCAGGGCAACCGCACTCCGGACGAGCGTCATCACATCCACTACGACAACGAGATCTGGCTGCGCACGCCGGTGCCGAAGGGGCTGTCGAGCAGGCGCACGTCATTGATTACCTATCCGCGGAACGGTCGAATCCCGCCACGGACGCCGGAGGCCGCGGCACGCGCAGCCGCCGGCGCGGCCGCTCAGGCGCACCCGAGCGCGTTCGACAGCCACGAGACCCGGCCGCTGTCCGAACGCTGCCTCGCCTGGTCGCACGAGGGCCCGCCCATGATACCGCCGTCCTACAACGACATCCATCAGATCTTCCAGACGCGGGACCACGTCGTGCTTTTCAGCGAGCTGTCCACCTACCCGCCGCGCATCATCCCGCTCAACGGGCGCCCGCCCATCCCGGACGCGATTCGCCAGTTTCCCGGCGACTCGCGGGGCCGCTGGGAAGGGGACACGCTGGTCGTAGAGACTCGCAACTACGCGGAGCGGAGACGCTTCCGAGGAGCCGGCGGCGCCCTCCACGTCGTGGAACGCTTTACGCGCGCCGGTGCGGATCGGATTCACTACGAGTTCACGGTCACCGATCCGACAACGTGGACGAGCGCGTGGAGCGCGGAGATTCCGATGGTGAGGACCGACGGTCCGCTGTTCGAGTACGGGTGCCACGAGGGCAATCACGACATTCGCCACATCCTCGAGATCCACCGCAACCTCGAACGGCAGGCGGCAGGCGAATCCTCGGGGACGGATTCCAGGTAGAGCCCCGGCCGCCATGGGCTGCTGCGAGGCGACGAATCCGAACCTGCTCGGCGTGGTGTCCGAGGTGACGCCCGAGTCGCCGAGAGCGGGGCAGCACTGGCCCGAGCCGGGAGCCTGGGACCGGCGCACGACGCTCAAGAGCCTGGTGGGCGCGGCCGGCGTCATCGCCGTCAGCGGCTGTGCCGTCGAGCCCCAGGACGGGATGACCGGCGTCAGCCTCGCCTTTTGCGGCCAGCTCCTGTGCGTCGTTCCCTACGAGGTCTCGCGGGTACGGGGACACTTCGCCGAACAGGGTCTGGCCGTCGAGCTGGTCTACACCCGCGGCGGCAACGCGGCGATGCAGGCGCTGGTGGGCGGCGCCGTCGACTACGCCGGCACCTCGTTCGACGTCGCGCTGCAGGCGGCCGCCAACGGAGCGCCGATCCGCCGGGTGGCGTCCACCGGACGGCTGCCGCTGTTTGCGCTCGCCGCGGCCCCGGAGCGGGCGGGCGCCATCGAGTCGGTGGGGGATCTCGAAGGCCGGACGGTCGGGATCTCCGCGCTGGGCAACGCCGACCACGCGCTGCTGCTGTTCCTGCTGGACCAGGCCGGCGTCGACAGCGACTCCGTGCAGTTCGCCGCCATCGGCACCAATGTGTTCGATGCCCTGCGGATCGGCCAGGTGGACGCGGCGATGCTGCAAGAGCCGGCCCTGTCGCTGATCGTCGAGGCGGGCGGGCGCGAGCTGGTCAACTTCATGGAGATCGAGGAGGCGCGGCGTCACCTGGGCGGTCCCTATGCGTTCATGGGGGTCTCGGTGCGCGCGGCCGAGCGGGATAGGCGGCTGCCCGAGATGCGGAGGCTCGCCGCCGCACTCGCCGCCGGCCTGGTCGATACGCGGACCCTGCCGCCCGCCGAAGTCGTGGCCGCGCTCCCGGATGCCCTCGTCGCCGGCGGCGACGTCGCCCGGCTCGAACGGGTCATCGAACGCTACCGACTGTCGCTGTATCCGGACGCGGTCGATGTGGACGTCGAGGCGGCCGGACGCGTGATGCGCGCCCAGGAGGTCGCCGGCCTGCTGCGGCCGGGACAGGTCGACCTCGGAACCCTGCTGGACACCGGCGCTCTTGCCGGGTGAGCCCCGCACGCGGAAAATCATGCTGCGGGTCAGCGGGCTGGCGGTGGGCTACGGCGGGGAACCGGTCCTCGACGGCATCGATCTCGACGTGGCGGCGGGAGAGTTCGCCACGCTCATCGGACCTTCCGGCTCCGGCAAGACGAGCATCCTGCGCGTGGTGACGGGTCTGCTGGAGCCGCTGCGCGGCAAGGTAGAGCTCGACGTCGGGGTGCGCGACGTCGGCTTCCTGTTTCAGGACGACGCCCTGTTGCCGTGGCGCACGGCGCGGCGGAACGTGGCGCTGGGGCTGCGCATCAGAGAGGTGGCGCCGGCCGCCGCGGACGAGCAGGCCGAGCACTGGCTGCAGGTGCTGGGGTTGGCCGGCTACGGCGATCGCTATCCGGGCCAGCTCTCCGGCGGCCAGCGCAAACGCGTGGCCATCGCCCAGGTGCTGGCGCTGCGGCCCCGTCTGTTGCTGATGGACGAGCCGTTCGCCGCGCTCGACGCGATCGTGCGGACCCGCATCACACAGGAGCTGCTGGAGTGGGTCGAGCGCGAACGGCTCACCGTGCTGCTGGTCACCCACGACCTCGAAGAGGCGATCAGCGCTTCCGACGTGGTGCACGTGCTGGGGCAGGGGCCGCGCGCCGCGATCCGCGCCAGCCACCGCATCGGGATTCCGCGTCCGCGACGGGTGCTGGAGGCGCGGGGGCATCCGGCCTTCGGACCACTCCTGCAGCTTCTCTGGGACGAGCTTGCCGCGGAACGGCCAGCGGAACCGTCCGCCGAGCCGGCGCCGGAGTCGGTCGCGCCATGAAGGACGGGCGCCGGACCTCGCTGATGCGTCGCGGTGTGGCGCTGCTGTTCCTGCTGACGGCGTGGGAGGCGGCGTCCCGCGCCGGCGTGCTGGACCCGTTCTACGCGCCGCCGCCGTCGGCCGTCGCACAGGTCATGTTCACCCTGGCCGCCGGCGGCGACCTGTGGCCGCACCTCGGCGCCACGGCGACCGCCGCGTTCGCCGGCCTGCTCGTCGGCCTCGTCCTCGGCGTCGTCCTGGGATTCGCCGCCGCGCTCGCGCCGCCGCTCGCCGACCTGCTCGAGCCGGTGATGATCCTGCTGAACGCGATTCCCCGCGTCATCCTGGCGCCGCTGTTCGTGATCTGGCTCGGCATCGGGCTGGCGTCCAAGCTCGCCCTGGCCACCATCCTCGTCGCGGTGCTCATCTTCTTCGCCGTCTACAACGGCGTTCGGGAGGTGGACCAGCGGCTCGTGGAGCGGGTACGAACGCTGGGCGGCGGACGGCGGACCCTGGTGCGCGAGGTGTACGTGCCGTCGGTCACGAGCTGGGTGCTGGGCAGCTTCAAGGTCGCGGTGGGGTTCGCCTTCACCGGGGCGGTGGTCGGCGAGTTCGTCGCGTCCAGCCGCGGGCTGGGGTATCTGCTGCAGTTTGCGCAGAGCACCTACAACGCCGCGCTGACCATCGCGCTGATCCTCATCATCATGGTCATCGTGCTGCTGCTGTTCGCCGTGTCCGAACGGGTCGAGCGCCGCCTGCTGCGCTGGCGCTATCTCTGACGCCGGCCTCTTCGTCTTGACACGTATCCCGCCGGCCATCGATGATCGGCCCCCTGCCTCGATTCACTACCGCCGTCGGATCCATCGGAGACTGGAGAGGGTCGCATGAGTCGTCCCACGTCGCGTCAGCCGGGCCGGCAGCGGCGGTACCGCGGCTTGCCGGGGCGCTGCTCGGTTGTCGTTCCTGCGCTGGTCTTCGGCATCTGGGCGGTGGCCGGCGCCCAGCACGGCGCGGGAGCGGTGGGCACGGGCGACATGACGCGCTTCCTCCTGGCCCTGGCCGCCATACTGGTGGCCGCGAAGGTCGGGGGCGAGCTTGTCGAGCGGTTCGGTCAGCCGGCCGTGCTGGGCGAGCTTCTGGTCGGGATCCTCCTGGGCAACCTCGCCCTGGCCGGCATCGAAGTCTTCGAGCCGCTGAAGACCGCGCCGTTCCTGCCCATCGCGGCCGAGATCGGCGTGATCCTGCTGCTGTTCCAGGTCGGGCTCGAGAGCGAGCTCGACGAGCTGCTGGCGGTCGGCACCTCTGCCGTCGCGGTCGCCGTGTTGGGCGTCGTCGCGCCGATCGCGCTCGGTTACGCGATATCGTCCGCCTTCATGCCGGGCGGGGCAGCGTGGTACGTGCACCTGTTTGTCGGGGCGACGCTGGCGGCGACGAGCGTCGGGCTCACGGCCCGCGTGCTCAAGGACATCGGCAGGTTGGACGCCCCCGAGTCGAACCTCATCCTGGGCGCCGCGGTGGTGGACGACGTCCTGGGTCTCATCGTGCTGGCGATCGTCCTGGGGCTGGTGAGCGCGGCCGACGCCGGCGGCGCGATCGAGATCACCGCAGGGCCTGTTCTGCTGATCGTCCTGAAAGCCGTCGGCTTCCTGGCCGGGTCGGTCATCGTCGGCAGGCTGTGCTTCGTGCCGCTCATGCGGCTCGTCCGCCTGGCCCGCTCGCCGTCGGTGCCGGTCGTACTCGCCGTCGCCTACTGCTTCCTGATGGCGGCGCTGGCCGAGCTGGTCGGCCTGGCCGATATCGTGGGCGCGTTCACCGCGGGACTGGTGGTCAACGACGAGATCGGCAGGTTCTTCGGGGAGAAGAAGGAGCTGTACAGAATCGACGCCTCCATCACGCCGGTCAGCACGATCTTCGTGCCGGTGTTCTTCGTCTACATGGGCCTGCGTGTGGACCTGGCCGCGTTCGCTTCGCTAGAGGTCATCGTCTTCGCCGGCCTGTTGAGCATCGTGGCGATCGTGAGCAAGCAGGTCTGCGCGCTGGGCGTCTTCAAGAAGGGCCTCAACCGCTGGGCCGTCGGCATCGGCATGATCCCGCGCGGCGAGGTCGGCCTGATCTTCGCCAGCATCGGCCACACGGTGCTGGTCGCCGGGACGCCCGTCCTCAGCGACGCGACGTTCTCCGCGATAATCGCCATGGTCATGCTGACCACGCTCGTGACGCCGCCGCTGCTGAAGGCAGCGTTCGTCAAGTCATCCGACAAACCCCTCCGGCACGGAGCGGGCCCGGGAGGCTAGTGCTGCGCCATGATTAAACGTTCGGGTGTGCGGTGCTGTGATTCGTCGATGATTGCTCGCTGTAACCCATGTCCGTATCCGAAGATGATGACGTGACGCACCACTAGGAGTCTGCGCCGTAGGAACGGGGCAGACTTCTAGGCAGGCCCGGTTGGGCGGAAATCGGAGCCACAGGCGACGGTTTTCGGGCTAGGGCGTGTTAACACTATTGGCCGGATCGTGGTATCGTTCCTGGATGGAGCTCACCGAAACGCAGTACGCACCCATCGCGTCCTGTCTCCCGCGACAGCGTGGCAATGTCAGCATGCCCAATCTGCAGGTGCTCAACGCGATCCTGTACGTCGCCGAGCAGGGGTGCAAGTGGCGAGGGTTGCCGAGGCGCTTTGGGAACTGGCACACGATCTACACCCGCATGAATCGTTGGTCCAAGAACGGGGTGCTCGACCGGGTCTTCGAACACCTGCAACGCGCCCAGTTGATCCGCATCAAGTTGGAGGCGGTGTCGCTGGACAGCACCATCGTCAAGGTCCATCCCGACGGCACGGGGGCTCGAAAAAAAACGGCCCCCAAGCCATCGGCAAATCCCGCGGCGGGTGGACCACCAAGATTCATCTGGTTGCCGCGGATGCTCGAATGGCATTGACGTTTGCGCTCTCGCCCGGCCAAGCCCACGACGGCCCGGAGGGCCGGAAGCTCCTGACCAGCCTGGGGCCGCAAGATGCCGAATTGGCCTTGGTGATGGACCGCGCGTACCAGGGCGACGAAACCCGCCAACTGGCGCTGGACCTCGGATTCACACCAGTGGTGCCGCCGATCAAGACCCGGACGGACCCGTGGGAGTACGACCGGGAGATGTACAAGCGACGCAACGAAGTCGAGCGTCTGTTCCGCCGACTGAAGGGCTATCGCCGGATCTTCTCCCGATTCGAGAAGCTGGATGTGATGTTCATCGGCTTCATCCACTTCGTGCTCATGTTCGACGCGCTGAGGCAGTGTTAACAGGCCCTAGTCGTGCCGGATCGGGGTCATCGGGGGTCAGTGATCGTCGCCCCGGCCAGCCCGGAGATCGCGGCCAGCGTGGTCTGCGCGGCGTTCAGCCCGAGCCGGAAGTCCTCGTCGGTGTAAGTCACGTAGAGGTCGGTCGGCTGGTGCCAGTGCGGGTTCCAGCCGGCCCCGACGTGCATGCCGCGCTCGTTCTCCCGCAGGCTGATCGACGGCGTGACGTTCATGAACGGCGTCGAGTCGGTGTTGGTCATGTGGGGACCGACACTGGCGGGGTAGTCGGTGGCGTAGGCGTCGCTGGCCGCCTTGAACCGGAACGCCAGGTCACGCGACTCGTCGGTCAGGTCCGAGTTGGATTGGAACTCGATGTTGACGTCGGCCTCGCGCCGCTGGTCGCGGCTCACCACGCCGTCCGGCCCCGGCGCCCCGTGGTCGAACAGCATCATGTCGTGCTGGATCATCCCCAGCCAGCGGGGCTCGGGGTAGCGGCCGGAGCCGGGCGGGTTCTCCAGGCCCTGCCGCTCGCGCCGCTGCTCGACGTAGGCGCGGCTGCCGTTGAGGCCGGTCTCCTCGTTGTTCCAGAGCGCGAAGCGGATGGAGACCTCCGTCTGCACGTCCGGCGCGCTGAAGATGCGCGCCAGCTCCATGACCAGCGCCGTGCCCGACCCGTCGTCGTCGGCCGCCTCGCCGAAGCCGTGGCCGTCCATGTGGGCGCCCAGGATGTACATCTCGTCGGGCCGGGTGGTCCCCACCTTCGTGCAGTACACCTGGGAGCGGTCGCCGTTGGTCGGCTCCTCCAGGTTCAGCGCGCGCAGCTCTTCGTCAGGCTGCATCAGCGGGTCGCGAACCACGCCGGTGCGGCGCCGGTAGCCGAAGATGGAGCTGCCGCCCGGACCGCTCCCGTTGCGCCCGATGCGCCCGCCGGTCGGGGTGGGCTCGGTGGGGTTCAGGGGCGTATTGCGCCGGGCGCCGCCGCCGGCGCGCGGCGGCGGATCGTAGGTGTAGTACAGCCGCTCGGTGGGGCAGCCGGCCGCCGCGAGCTGCGCCTCGATCCAGTCGACGGCGTCGCGGTTGCGCTGCGTTCCCTGCCGCCGGTCCCCGAACTGCGTCAGGCCCTTGATGACCGCCTTGTAGCGCTCCAGGTCGAGACGGCCGACCAGCACGGCGATGGGGTCGTCCGTGTCGTCGCTTCCGCCGGGTTGTTGGCCGGAGACCACAGCGCCCGGACCCGATCCGATCACCAACGCCAGAACGACAGCCAGCCGTGCAACAAAAGCGCGCATCGGTTTCTCCTCTGATCCCATTCCCGCTCCAGGACGACATCGCCGCCATTGTACGTCTCCAGTGCCGGTCTGCCGCCCGCCGCGCCTCTTGCCCGCGCTCCGCCTTGTCGGTAGATTGCTACATGATGAAGACGAGAATCGCGATGACCCGTCGTGTGATCGATCATGCGAGCTCGGTGTTCGATGACGAGACGGACGCGGTGGCATGGATGTCGGCCCCCAACGACGCTCTTTCCGGCGAATCGCCACTCTCCTTGTTGGACACCGATGCCGGCGTGCGACTCGTCGAAGAGGTGCTCACGCGCGTCGAGTTCGGCGTGTACTCCTGACCTGTGCGCGTCTATCGGTTGACCCTTCCGCGATACGTGGACACCGCTTTTTCGGGGGAGGGCGCCCGCCGCGTCGGCGGTCGATGGACGCCCTCCGGCCGGCCGGTCGTACACACCTCCGCCTCCGTTGCGCTCGCGGTGCTCGAAACCCTGGTTCACACCGGTGTGGGATCGATGCCCTCGCAGCGCGTCATAGCGGTCGATGTTCCGGACGCGCTATGCACGCCTGCCCGGAGGCGCGCGAGTCGGTCCGACTTGACCGTCCTGCGGAAGGGCTACCATAGTCTCCGCATGGAGATTACCGCCACCGTGGCGAGCCTGAAGGAGCGCCTGAACGAGTACCTCGGACACGTGAAGGCGGGCAGGGAAGTCGTGGTGACGGAGCACGGTCTGCCGGTGGCCCGGCTCACGGCCATCGAAACGGCCGGCCGACCGTCGAACCCCTCCGTGCAATCGATACCCGCGGCCGGCGCCGAGAGCCTGTTTCTGGAACCCGCCGAGCAGGGTACGAGTCGCCGGGATCGACTTGCGCGGGCCGGATCGTTGAAGCTGGGGCGCGGTTCCGCGCGTGCGGAGTTGCTCACCCCTCCGTCGGGTGAACCGTTCGGGGATCGAATACTGGCGGCGCTGCTCGCCGACCGCACCGGAGGGCGATGATGTTCTGGGACAGCTCCGCGGTCGTCCCGCTCGTCGTGCCCAGCCCCCAATCGACAACGCTGACCGACCACCTTGCGGCCGACCGGGGGGTGACTGTCTGGCGGGGCACGCCGGTCGAATGCGCCGCCGCTCTCTATCGCTCCCATCGGGAGGAGTCGATCGGGCAGGCCGCGCTCGACGCGGCACTCGTCCGACTCCATGCGTTCACGGAGGACGCCGACACGGTGGCGCCCGGGGAGTTCGTTCGTCGCCGGGCGAGCGAGCTGGTGGCGATCCACTCCCTGCGCGCGGCCGATGCGTTCCAACTCGCCGCGGCGCTCGCCTGGTGCGAGGGGCATCCGCGGGCCGAGCGCTTTCTGTCCCTCGATGACCGGTTGAGCGAGGCGGCGAGGCGTGAAGGGTTCACCGTGCTGCCCTGATCTCCGTCAGGGCGTCCCGGGGCGCCGACAGCCGCTGCCGCGCCCACGCCCGCACGTCTTCCTCGTGCGTGAACAGGATCAGCTGCGTCGACTCGCTGACCGCGTGCAGGGTCTCCAGCACGACCTGCTTGCGCTCGACGTCGCACGCGGCCACCGCATCGTCGAGGATCAGCGGGCAGATTTCCCCGGGCGCGACGAGATGGCGCGTGAGCGCGAGCCGCAGCAGCAGGTAGATCTGTTCGGCGGTGCCGTGCGAAAGGAGCGCGGCGCGCCGCCAGGGGCCGTGCCCGTTGCGGACGTCGACCTGCAGGGATTCCGGATCGACCTTGCAGTCGGTGTAGCGCTCGCCGGTGACCCGCGGCAGCCACTCGAGCAAGGTGGCGCGGAGCACGGGCGCAACGTCGCGGTGGACGCGCTCCTCGGCGCGCTCCAGAAACTCGATGGTGACGGCCAGCGTCCGGTCGAGTCGCTCCACGCGTTCCAGCTCGTGCCGGGCGGCCTCCAGCGCGTCCTCGGCGTCGGCCACGCTCGGCAGGTCCGCCGCGATCTGCTCGAGCTGCCCGCGGGCATTGTGGTACGCGTCGCGGGCCGTGCGGGTCTTGCGCTCTGCCGCGGCCAGCCGCTCCGGTGACGCTTCGCGAACCGCGGCAAGGGTCGCGGGGGCGACCCGCTCCGCGAGCGATGCGGCCTCCTCGCGCAGCCGGACGGCTTCGGTCTGCATGTCCGCGAGCAGCCGTCGCCCCTCTGCTGCAGCTCCGTTCGGAGTCTCGGGAGCGGGTGGCGCCGGCCCGCGCTTCGTGAGCCACCACCACGCCAGGTAGCCCAGACCCGCGAGGCCGGTGACGAGGCCGGCGACGAAGAAGTCGACCAGGGTCAGCCCGATCCCGGCTGCCATCCCGGCCGCGGCGAGGTACGGCGCCGCCTCCCGGTACGGTGGCGTGGACCGGAGCTCGGACCCCGCGGCGGCGGCGCGGGGTGGTCCGTCGTGGAACCGGGCCGAGAGCTCCGCGGCTCGGGCGGCGCGTGCCTCGGCGTGCGAAGCGTCCTGCTCGGCGGACGCCGCTCGCAACGCCGCCGTCTGTCGCTCGCACGACCGTGCCTCCCGTTCGAGCCGCTCGAGCTTGTGCCGTTGATCGAGATACTCGGCCTGGGCGCGTTGCGCCCGTTCCAGGGCCGACTGGGACGTGCTCACCCGTTCACGGGACGTCCGCAGCGGTTTCGTCGGGGCCTGCGCCGATCCGACCTGTTCCCGGCGGTAGTCGGTGAGCAGATCGAGAGCGCGTGCGGCGGTCTCGTCGGCGCCGGCGGTCGCGGCGGCGCGTTGCAGGTCCTCCCGGAGCGCGTCGGCGTCGTCCAGCAGCCGGAGGACCTGCGCCTGCCGGACGCAGGCGGAGCCGAGAAACGACCTGCGGTTGAGGCCGAGCCAGCGCGACCCGTCTGGCGCGCCTTCGTACATGATCTGGTTCGCGTAGTCGCGCCCGGCCAGGTCCGCGTCGCTGGCGCTGCAGTCGACCCTGCTGGCGAGATCCTGGCGCAGCTCGACGCGGCGGCCGTCCTCGAGCGCCACGACTGTGGAGACCGCCCACGCGCCGCCGCCGTCCCATGGCCGGTGACGCTCCCGGAACTGCCTGTCTTCGACGCTCGGCGCACCCTTGCGCCGCCGCATGCCGCAGAGTCCGGCGTAGAGCGCCGCGTGCCAGGTGGACTTGCCCGCCTCGTTCGGTCCGTAGACGACGTTCAGGCCCGGCGTCAGGGATAGCGTCTCGTCGTGGAACGGCCCGAAGGGGTGTGCGCGAACCGATTCGAACCGCACGGTCAGAGCGCCTCCAGGTCGGTGCGGCCCGCCAACGCCCGCAGGCCGGCGGCCAGCACCCGGCGCGTCTCGCCCTCCGGGAGGTCCGCCTCCAACACGTCCCGCACGAACTGGCCGCGCACGGTCTGCTCGCGGCCGATCTCGTCGAGGTCGTAGCCCGCTTGCAGGGCGCCGGACCGGATCTGCACCGCATCGAACGACTCGAGCAGCAACCGGCGCAGGTCGTCCTCCCGGAGGTCGACGTCCGGATGCAGCTCGCCCTCCATGGTCAGCCGGACCACGCCGCTCCGGCCGGTCGCGGTCCGGATCAGGCGGTTGCGCACGTCCTGCCGGGAGACACAGCCGCTGACGTCGAGCGTCAGGTCGTGCACGCTCGTCGTCGCCACGACGCGCCTGTCGCGGTTCACGGCGCCGTCCGCCGCGATCGTCGCCACCACCGCGCCGCGCTCGCCGTCCTCGCCGAACGCGAGCGGGTCCGGGTTGCCCGGATAGGTGTGCCGCGCCGCGTCCCGCGGGCGGTGGTAGTGGCCGAGAAACGCATGCGCGAGGCCGGCGCGTTCGATGTCGTCCGCGTCGAAGGGGGCGTGCGGCTGCTTGGCGCCGCCCTGTTCGGCCAGCCACGAGCGCTCCGCGGCGTGGCAGAGCGCCACGTGCGCGCCGGGGCCTTGCGCCGTGAACCCTGCGAAGAAGTTGCCGGTGCTCGCCGGCGCGCAGTGGGCCGCGCCCCACAGGGTCAGGCCGTCGCCGAGCCTCACCGGCTGCAGGCGCGGCTCGCGGAATACATGGACGTTGGGGCTCCAGTCGGCGAGTGCGTAGAGACTCTGCGGGCCGTACCAGTCGTGGTTTCCGGGTGCGAGGTAGACGGGGCGGGGGGCGAGCTTCGCGAAGGTCTCCTGCAGGAACCGGCCGGTGTCGGGCGTGACTCGCTCGTGCTCGTAGAGGTCGCCGCCGCAGAAGAGCGCACCGACATCGACGTCACGCGCCAGCGTGGCGATTCTCTCCAGCGCGTCGCGGAGCGACTGCCGCCGCCGCCTCGCCGCCGCCCCGCCGGCGCCTGCCCAGGCGAACCCGGAGTCCAGATGGAGGTCGGCGAAGTGGACGATCTTCACGCGCGACGCCACCAGGAATCGGATACGCGTCCAGGGGTTACGGCTGGATCGCCGGCTCCACCGGTTCGATGCGGAGCAGGGCCGCCTCGTCGGCGTCGGTCAGCACGTAGAGCAGGCCGTCGGGGCCCTGCCGCACGTCGCGAATCCGCTGCCGGAGCTCGGTCAGGAGCCACTCGCGAGCCAGCTCTTCGTCGTCTTCGTTGAACACGATTCGCTCGAGATGTCCGGTGCGCGGGATCCGACCGGTCCTCATCGCGCCGACGAACAGGTTGCCCTTCCAGGCGGGGAACCGGTCGCCCGTATACCAGGTCAGCCCGGACGGGGCGATCGACGGCACCCAGAAGACGAGCGGCTCGTCCATGCCCGGCGCCCAGAATCCGTCGCCGACCCGCACGCCGTCGTATTGCCGTCCATAGGACACGACCGGCCACCCGTAGTTCCCGCCCGCCTCGATCAGGTTCAGCTCGTCTCCTCCCTGTACGCCATGCTCGACCGTCATGGGCGCGAACGTCTCCGGATGCAGCGTCAGTCCGTTCTGATTCCGGTGCCCCAGCGAGTAGATCTCCGGCTTGTAGCCCGGCCGGTCGACGAACGGGTTGTCCTCCGGTACCGAGCCGTCGTCCCGGAGCCGCAGCAGCTTGCCCGCGTGCGTGCGCGGATCCTGCGCGCGGGACTCGAGGGAATCGGTGCGGAAGGCGCCGCCGACCGTCAGGTACAGCAGGCCGCCGGGCGCGAACGCGAGGCGGGCTCCCGCGGTGGTCCCCCCGAACGGCTCGGCGACGAAGACGTCCTCGACCTCGCGCAGCGCCATGCCGTCGAGGCGTCCCCGGACGACGGCGACGGTGCCGGTCCGGTCCGGCAACGGTCGCGTGTAGCTCAGGTAGACGAGCCGGTTCTCGGCGAACCCGGGATGCAGCGCCACGTCCATCAGGCCGGCCAGACCCCTGGAGAACACCTCCGGCACGCCGTCGAGCGGCTCCGGGTCGAGCACGCCGTCCCGAATCATCCGCAGCCGTCCCGCGTCACGCTCGGTGACCAGGATGCCGCCGTCGGGCAGGAACGCCATGCCCCATGGATGCTCCAGTCCCCTGGCGACGACGACCACGCGGATCTCCTCTATGGCGTGCGTGTTGAGCACGAGCGGCTCGTCCGGCAGGGGGACGGCGGGCAGCCCCGGGGGGGCTTCGCGTTCGGCCTGGTCCTGTTGCGGCGCGGCGCCGGCCGGAGCGACGATCAGCAGGGCGCCTGCGAGTGCGAGCCAGGGGGCGAGGAGACGGCGACGCGCGGTCGGTGTGCTGCCCATGGTGGCGACCTCCAGGTGGCGTGACGGTGGTGCGTCCATGATACTTCTCGTGCGCTGGCGTTAGAGTGAACAGATGATGACGAAGAGCGACATCCGGTGGCGCCGGCTCCTCGCGCGCGCCGCGGCGATGATGGCCCTTGCCGGCGTCATGGCCTGTCAGGTTCCGGAGTCGGGGGTGACCCCGGACGCAACCGGTGCAGGGGCAGCTTCCGAAGCATCCGTTGCGCCGGTCGATCCGCGGGCTGCCCTCGCCGGTACGTGGAGGCTTGCGCGCGTCGAACGCTACGACCAGACCGGCGCGCCGCTGTCCGCGTTGATGCACCCGACGATCGGTCTCGCGGAGACGGTCGCCTTCCTGATGTCCGACGGCGAGCGCATGAGCCTCGTCCTGCAGGAAGAGGCAGGCGGAGCAAACGCGCCGGGCGGGCCGGCGTCCGATGACGCGCTGGCCGCCGTCGAGCGCTACACCGCTTACTTCGGACCGTACATGATCGACGAGGCGGGCGGTTCCGTGTCGCAACGGATCGTGGGAAGTCTGAACCCCCGCCTGACCGGCGGCCGGATCGAGCCCTACTACGAGCTGGATGCGAACCGGCTCGTCTTGGTGCCCGGCGTGCAGTGTCCCGATTCCTACGTCACGCGCGGCGGGTGCGCCTACGGAACCACCGGTATCCAGTTGCGCAACGTGTGGGAGAAGCTCGCACCCTCGGCGGACATCGGCGATGCGGCCCGGCGCTTCCTCGGGTTCTGGGAGATCGACCGGATCGAGCGCCGGACGCTCGACGGCGCCGAGGTTCCGACGGCGCAGTTCAGCGCGGGCTATCTCGCATACCTGCCCTCCGGTTACATGGCGGTGCACCTGATGCGACCCGATCGCCGGCCCTACGAGGGCCCCCGGCCGACGGCGCTGGAGGCGCACGCGGCGATGCAGGGCTACGCCAGCTACTTCGGTCCGTTCACCGTCGACGCCGAGGAGGGCGTCGTCGTGCACCACCGCGCGGGCCATCTCGATCCGGATAGCATCGGCGTCGACGCGCCCCGCGCCTTCGAGTTCCGGGAGGGCCAGCTCGTTCTCCGGCCGCCGGTCTCGACCGTCGACGGGCAGGAGGTACAGACCAGCGTGGTCTGGAACCGGCTGAGCACGCTCGACGTCGATGCCGGACAGGACTGACGGTTTCTTTCCCACTCCATTCCGGTCGGATGCCCTGGTCGACCGGTCGAGAGGTTTCCCGATGCTGACACGGTTGCTCCGCTCGCTCGTAGTCGTCGTCGCCGTCCTTGGCTGTCTTCTGGCCGTGAAGCCCGCGCAGGCCGCCTGCGAAGAGACCGGCGTGCAGCTCCAGATCCTGGGTTCGGGGGGACCCGGCGCGTCCGCGGGGCGGGCTTCGGCCGGCTACCTCGTGTGGATAGACGGCGCCGGTCGCATCCTGGTCGATGCGGGGGGCGGCATCAAGCAGCGCTTTCATGCATCCGGCGCCGATCTCGGTGACTTGGCGCTGCTGGCCCTCAGTCATTTTCATCCCGACCACGCCGCCGAGGTGCCCGCGCTGCTGTGGCCCGGCGGGGCGGCGCTACGGGTCGCCGGCCCGTCCGGGAGCGAAGTGTTTCCGTCGCTCGACGACTGGCTGGGCGGGCTCTTCGGTCCGGGCGGCGTCTTCCGGGTGCTCGCCGGCCGTCTCGAGCTGGATGCGTTGACGGTGGACGTCACGCCCGGCGACCCGGCCGAGGTCTGGCAGGACGGCGATATCCGGGTCCGCGGTATCGGGGTGCCGCATGCCGATGTCCCGGCCGTGGGATACCGGGTGGACGTGGGGGACGCCAGCGTGGCGTTCAGCAGCGACCAGAACGGATCCGATCCGGCTTTCGTCGAGTTCGTCAGAGACGTGGACGTGCTGGTGGTGCATCTCGGCCGCGGCGAGGACGCGACCGGGCGGGGGGCCGAGCTGCATGCCAGACCGAGCGTCTGGGGCGCGCTGGCCGCCGAGGCCGGCGTCGGCCGACTGGTCGCCTCGCACATCTCCACCTCCTCGCCGCAGGTCCTCGCCGACAGCCTCGCGTATCTGCGCGCGGCCTACCCAGGGCCGATCACCGTGGGTGAGGATTTGCTGTGCGTGGCGCTCCCCTGACCGATTGGTCGGACACGACGGACTGCCATACAATGCCGTCCGACGCGCACCGTGAGCCGGCCGAGATCGTGCGGACCCGGCGGCGGTGCTGACTCCGGGAATCTTCCAGAGGGGGATCGTGATGCGCACACTGGTATTTGCTCTTGTCATCGGCTTCAGCTTCCTCGGCGTGGCCAGCGCCGAGCAGGACGCGCCGGCGCCGTGCGGCCCGGCCGCCCAGTTGCCGGAGGGGCTGTCGACCAACGTGGGCGCCGAGGCGCGCTGCTTCGAGATTCGCATGTACACCGCCCAGCCGCCGATGGACGGCAAGGGCGGCATCGACGAGCTGCACCAGCGGTTCCGCGAGGGCGAGGTCGCCATCTTCGAGAAGCACGGGGCCGAGATCGTCGCGGTCTGGCAGAACCTCGACAATCCGAACCGGCTGGTCTGGATGCTCGCCTATCGCGACCGCGCGCACCGGGAAGAGGTCTGGGCCGGGTTCCGCGACGACCCGGATTGGGACGCGCTCCGGACCAAGTACCCCGCACCGCTCGAGGGTATCGAGGTCTTCATGCTGAGCTCGAGCGACTACTCGAATCTCAAGTAGCCGGCGCCAGCATCACTCTCGCGAATTGCAGCGCGGGCATGCGGGCCGTTGTGGGCTGCCACGGCGGCCCGCTCTCTTTTTCTGGGGCCGATGCGCCTGATTGCTGCGTCACACGTCGTGGTTCTGGGCCTGTTCCTGGCCGGGCCGCGTTCGCTTGCGGCCGACGATCTCCAGTCGTGGACGGAAGTCGAGCTCGGCGTCTTCGAGTCGGAGCGCGTCGCCTGGACGGTGGAAGGCGTAGCCCGCATCCGGGACTCGCTGGGAAGCGTGTACGACCGGCGGGCCAAGACAGACGTGGACCTTGCGCTGACCGATCTCGTGGATGTCTCGCTGGGCTACGTGCTGCGGAACCGCACGCGGAGCGGGTTCGACTATCGTTGGGATCACCGCCTGCGCGCCGGAGCGACCTATGAGATTCTGCGGCGCGGCGTCACGGTGGAAGGCGCGACCCTGTACGAGCGTCATATCGGCCGGCCGGACGTCCCCGACTTCAACCGGTATCGCCAGCAGATCGAGGCCGAGCGCCCTGAAGCCCGCGTGTCGCCGTGGCTCTACCAGTCAGTGGCCTTCGAACGCCGCGGCTTCATGCGCTCCCGGTCGCGAATGGGTGTCCGTTGGCGCTTCCGGTCCGGTCACTCGTTCAAGGGTGCCTACCAATTCGAATCGATCAAGTCCGGTGCGACCTGGCGGCCGCGGCATGCCATCTATTCGGAATGGAGCTTCGATCCGTTCGCGAGCGAATCGGCCGGACAGTAACGCGCATCCCGCGACCGCTATCGTGCTGTCGCCCCGCCGGCGGGGCGCCCGAGCAGGCAGGCGGCGAGGAATGGGGGTAGGCTAGAAAACCCCGATGACGTTCAACGCGGTGACCCGGAGGTTTCCATGACCGTCGATACCACCCGGCGTCGGTTCCTGCAGACGCTCGCGGCCGGCAGCGTCGTTCACCCGCTCCTGGCTGGTCGTTCCGCCAGCGCGCAGTCGCACCGCGCGGGGGGGGCGGACGCACTCTGGGAGGAGGTCCGCCGCCAGTTCGCGTTCCGCGACGAGCGCGTGCCGATGAACGCGGCCAACCTCTGCCCTTCGCCGCGCGCGGTGGCCGAGCGGGTGAGCGCGCTGACCCGGGACATCGACGTCGACTGCTCGTTCCCGAACCGCGCGAAGTTCGGTCCGCTGCTCGAGAAGTCGCGCGAGGCGGTGGCGAGCCAGCTCGGGGTGACCGCGGACGAGATCGCGCTGGTGCGCAACACGAGCGAGGCGAACAACGTCATCAATGCCGGCCTGCCGCTCGGCGCGGGCGACAAGGTGGTGGTGTGGGACCAGAACCACCCGACCAACAACGTCGCCTGGGAAGTGCGGGGGGCCCGCTACGGTCTGGCGGTGACGAAGGTGGCGACCCCGGCCGCGCCGTCGGGGGTGGACGAGCTGGTCGAAGTGTTCGGGCGTGCGCTGACGCCACGGACACGGGTCCTGGCCCTGACCCACGTCTCCAACGTGAGCGGCCTGCGGCTCCCGGTGCGCGAGTTGTGCGAGGTGGCCCACCGCCGCGGGATTCACGTGCACGTCGACGGTGCGCAGAGCTGGGGAGCGCTCGACGTCGATCTGCGCGACCTCGGCTGCGACTCTTTCACCGGCAGCGCGCACAAGTGGTTCATGGGGCCGAAGGAGGTCGGGCTGCTCTTCGTCCGTGCCGACCGGGTGGAGGAGATCTGGCCGAGCATCGTCGCCCCGAGCTGGGGCAACGACGTGGAGCCCCAGCCGCAAGGGGCGCGCAAGTTCGAGTCGCTGGGGCAGCGCGACGACGCGGCGCTGGCCGCGATCGGCACGACGGTCGCGTTCCAGGACCGCCTCGGCATGAAGCGGATCGAGTCGCGCATGGTGGAGCTGGTTACGATGCTCAAGACCGGACTCCGGGAGGCGGGCTTCGAGCTGGCCACGCCGATGGAGCCCGAGCTCAGCGGGGGAGTGGCAATTGCGAAGGTCGACCCGGAGCGCCGTGGTCGCCTGGTCACGGCCCTGTACGAGCGCTACGGCATCGCCGGCGCCGCGACCGGCGGCCTGCGGCTCTGCCCGCACGTCTACAACACCGCCGAGCACGTGTCGCGCGCCGTGGCCGGCGCCGCGGCGCTCCGCGAACAGGTGTAGCCGCCGGGCGATGGGATGTAACCGCCATGCTGACCAGACGTGAGTGGGGACTATCGGCTGCCGCGCTGCTTGCGGCCTGGGCCGTCCCGCCGGAGGCCGACGGCGAGACGACCTCGGCCGAGCAGGCACAGCCGGACGGACCGCTTTACTTCGACCTGCACATCGACACGCCCGGCCGCATGGTGAGCGAAGGGCTCGGCCTCGGCGAGAGCCTCGAGTACACGCACGTCGACATTCCCAGAATGCGGCAGGGCGGGCTCCACGCCGGCTTCTTTGCGGTATCGACGCCTGCGCGCAGCCAGACGCCCGAATCGTCCGTGACCAACGCGCTACGGATCGCGGACGTGATCATCGAGGAGGTCGCCCGCCACCCGGCCGACCTCTTCCTGGCGACGCGCGCGGACGACGCGCTGCGTGCGCAGCGGGAAGGGACCATCGCCATCTTCATCGGCATCGAGGGCGGCCACATGATCGATTCGAGCCTCGAGGTGCTGCGCCAGCACTACCGCCTCGGGGCACGCTACATGGGGCTCACCCACAGCGGGAACACGCCCTGGGTCGGGGCGGCGGAGTACGACGACGGGCCGGCGGGGCTGACCGATTTCGGCCGCGACGTGGTGCGCGAGATGAACCGGCTCGGCATGCTCATCGACCTGTCCCACGCGTCCGATCAGGCGTTCTACGACACGGTGGATGCGTCCGCTGCGCCGGTCCTCAACACCCACGCCGCGTGCCGCGCGATCGCCGACCATCCCAGGAACCTGACCGACGACATGCTGCGGACGCTGGGTCGGAGCGGCGGCGTGCTCGGGGTGGCCTACTACGCCGGCATGCTCGACGACGGCTTCCGTGCGCGCATGTCCGAGCTGCGCGAGTTGAACCGGAGGCGCGGCGTCGTGCGGCGGGAGCTCGCAAACGACCTGCGGCGGATGTCCGAAGAGCTGTGGAAGATCGAGACCGCTGGGGTGGACCTGATCGGACAGGTGCCGCTGAGCCGGCTCGTCGATCACATCGAGCATGCGGCAACCGTGGCCGGTATCGACCACGTCGGCATCGGCTGCGACTACGACGCGGTGGGCCTCAAGGTGCCGGTAGGGCTCGAGGACATCGGCAAGACGCCCAACCTGGTCGCCGCCCTCCGGAACCGCGGGTTCTCGGACGCGGACGTCGCGAAGATCATGGGCGGCAACGTGCTGCGGGCCATGCGGCAGGCAGAGGCGGTCGCCGACTAGAAGTCGATCCCGACGCCGAGCTGCTGCCGGATCCGCGCGGACTGGTAGGCTTGTCGGGGTGGACCGCGACGAGCTGCTCGACCTGTTGCGAGCCCTCGAGGAGGCCGCGGTCGAGTATGTCCTGATCGGGGCCACGGCAATGGGATTTCACGGGGTCGTACGGGCGACCGAGGACGTCGACATGCTTGTTCGGGCCGAACCGGACAACATCGAGCGTCTCCGTGCCGCGCTCAGGGCCGCATTCGCGGACGATCTGGAGGAGTAGGATGCCGGTCCAGCGTTTTCGCTCCATATAGGCGATGAACGCGGCGCCGGTGCGCGCCGGGTCGGACGACCGGTTCGAGCGCTTCATTCGCCATTGTGCGCGGTACCGACTCCGCGGCCCCGCGCGTCCACCCGCGTGGCGTGTTCAAGTTCCGGAGCCTGGAGGAGGCCCAGCGCGCTCGCCTGTCCAGCCATACCGCGTCCACGCGATCCTCCCAGGGGGATGCTTGCGTGTAATCTTGGAGACGAATCGAGTTCGATGAGGGAGATATCCATGCGCAAGCAGAGAATCATCGGTAGCGTCGCGGTGGCCGGCCTGCTGGCGGCCGGGATGGTGACGGGCGTTCTGGCGGGGGTCGCACACGCGGCCGGCGAGGTCGAGGTGACGGTGCTGTCGGGCCGTCCGGACATGGTGAGCGGCGGCGATGCGCTGCTGCGGATCGACGTATCGGCGGACGTCGCGCTGTCCGATGTGCGGGTAGCGGTCAACGGGGTTGACGCGACAGCCGCCTTCCGCGCCGATGCAGACGGATACAGGCTGGTGGGGATCGTCGGCGGGCTCTCGCACGGCGCGAACGAGGTGTCCGTAACGGTGGCCGGCGACAGCACCGATGCGACCCTGTCGCTCGTCAATCACCCGGCCGCGGGCCCGATCTTTTCCGGGCCGCACGAGCAGCCGTTCGTCTGCGAGACCGACGCCTTCGAGCTGCCGTCCGGGGAGACGCTGGGCGCGCCGCTGGACGACAACTGCTCGGTCGCGCGCCGCGTCGACTACGCCTACCGCGCGGCGGACGGGACACTGAAGCCGCTTGCCGATCCCGATGCGCTGCCGGCGGACGTGGCGACCACGACGACGCTGACCGGCGCCGAGGTGCCCTACGTCGTCCGTCTCGAGACCGGCACCGTCAACCGCGCCGTCTACCAGATCGCGATGCTGCATGCACCCGGAGCCGGTGACGCGGCTCCCGACGCCTGGACGGCGTCGTCGGGCTGGAACCGTCGCCTCATCTACACCTTCGGCGGCGGTTGCGTGAACGGCTGGTACCGCCAGGGCGCGAGCACCGGCGGGGTCACCGACGACGTCATGCTGCGCCAGGGCTACGCGGTGGCGTCGGCGACGCTCAACGTCTACGGCAACAACTGCAACGACCTGCTCGCGGCCGAGACGATGATGATGGTCAAGGAGCGCTTCATCGTGGCCTACGGCCAGCCCCGCTACACCATCGGCTGGGGCTGCTCCGGCGGGTCGTACCAGAACCACCAGATCGCCGACAACTATCCCGGCCTGCTCGACGGCATTATCCCGGGCTGCAGCTTCCCGGACGTCGCCTTCGGCACCGTTCCGATGATCACCGATGCGCGGCTGCTCGACCGCTACTTCCGGGAGACATCGGTACCGTTCACGGAGGAGCAGAAGCGTGCCGTCGCCGGGTTCCTGAACCTGGCGACGATGCCCAACGTCTCCCGCAACGCCGGGCGGGTCCAGGTGGGCGAGTTCTGTCCGGACGTGCTGCCCGAGGCGCTGCGCTATCACCCGACCGATAATCCGGAGGGCGCCCGCTGCGACGTCTACAGCCACTACGTGAACGTCTACGGGCGGGACGCCGAGACCGGCTTCGCGCGCCGGCCGCTCGACAACGCCGGCGTGCAGTACGGGCTCGAGGCGCTGAACGACGGCGTCATCAGCTCCGAGCAGTTCCTCGACCTGAACCGGCGCATCGGCGGCTACGACCAGGATGGGGGCTTCCAGGCCGAGCGGACGGTGGCCGACCCGGAGGCGGTGCGACTCGCCTACGAGACCGGCCGGCTGACCAGCGGCGGCGGGGGCCTGTCCGAGACCCCGATCATCGATTACCGCGCGTACAGCGACGACCGCGAGAACGGCGACGTCCATGTTCGTTACCACTCGTTCTCGATGCGCGAGCGGCTGCGCAAGGCCAACGGCCGCACCGACAACCACGTGATGCTGGTCGAGGACGACCGTTACGGCCTCTACAGCAGCAGCAGCCCGGTGCTGCGGGGCGCGCTCGCGCAGATGGATCAGTGGCTGGCGAACCTGGTGGAGGCGGACGCTCCGGGCATCGACCAGGTGGTCGGGGCGAAGCCGGACGACCTCGTCGACGCGTGCTGGTCGCGGGACGACGATCCGACCCGCATCGCCGAGGAACAGGTTCGCGGCAGCGGCCGGTGTGAGGAGTTCTATCCGTCGGCGCCGGCGCCGCGCGAGGTGGCGGGCGCACCACTCGCCAGCGACGTCATCAAGTGCGAGCTGGGGCCGATCGACATGGCCGACTACGGCGCGACTTTCTCGACCGAGCAGGAGGCGGAGCTGCGCGAGATCTTCGCCGACGGCGTCTGCGACTGGACGCAGCCGGGTGTCGGCCAGACCGGTCTGAACGGAACCTGGTTGAAGTATTGACCTGGGGCGACCGCCCCTCGTCATCCGTGCCGGGCGGCGTGCCGCGAACCGGCGGACGCGGAGGGATGTCATGCGAACGATGAGCATCCGTCGGGGGGCGGTGGCAAGCTTCGTCATGGTCGTCGTGGCGGGCGCCGGGTGGCCGGGTGCCGCGCATGCCGCGGCCGATGACCCGCCGCTGGTGGCCGCGGCCCGGGCGGGCGACTGCGCGGGAGTGCGGGACCTGCTGGCGGCCGGGGCGGAGGTCGACGCGCCGGCCGCCGACGGGGCGACGGCGCTCCATTGGGCGGTGCATCGTGACCTGCCCGAGCTGGTGGGGCTGCTGATCGATGCTGGCGCGGACGTGTCGGTAGCGAACCGCTACGGCGTGCAGCCGATCGCGCTGGCCGCCACCAACGGGAGCGCAGCGGTGCTGAGGCGGTTGCTCGACGCCGGGGCGGACCCGAACGCGGCGATGCCCGGCGGCGAGACGGCGCTGATGACGGCGGCCCGGGCGGGGCCGCCCGACGCGGTGCGCGTGCTGCTGGCGGCCGGGGCTGACCCGAACGCGCGGGACGACGCCGGCGGTCAGACCGCGGTGATGTGGGCCGCGGCGCGCAACAATGCCCCGGCGGTTCACGTGCTCGCCGAGCTCGGCGCCGACCTGTACGTGCGTACAGCCGGTCCGCCGCCCCCGCCCAGCCGGAGCTACTTCCGGAGCCCGCCGCCGACGTCGTTCACGGCGCTGCTCTTCGCGGTCCGGTCCGGGGCGATCGACGCCACGCGTGCCCTCCTCGATGCGGGCGCCGACGTCAACGATACGCTCTCCGACGGCCAGAGCGCGCTGGTGGTCGCGGCCGCCAATGCCCACTGGGAGCTGGCCGACTACCTGCTGGACCGCGGCGCCGATCCCAACCTGGCCGGCGCCGGCTGGAACGCGCTGCACCAGACGGTGCGCACGCGACGGCCGAACCCCAGCGGCGGCCTCGCCGGTCCCATCCCGACCGGCCGCGTCGACAGCATCGACGTGGTCCGCAAGCTCATCGCCAGGGGTGTCGACGTCGACGCCCGCATGATGACCAACGGGATGAAGGACGGCCAGCGGAGCCGCCTCAACCGGCTCGGCGCGACGGCGTTCTTTCTGGCCGCCAAGAACACCGACGTCGAGGCGTTGCGCGTGCTCATCGAGGCCGGGGCGGATCCTCTCATCCCGAGCGCCGACGGCACGACACCGCTGATGGTCGCGGCCGGCATCGCCATCTTCATCCCGGGGGAGGACGGCGGATCGCTGCCCGGCCAGGAGGACGAAGTGCTCGAGGTGGTCCGCGTGTGCGTCGAGCTCGGCACCGACGTCAACGCCACCAACTTCCGCAACGAGACGGCACTGCATGGGGCTGCGTTCCGCGGCGTCAACCGGGTCGTCGAGTACCTGGTCGATCAGGGGGCGGCCCTCGACGCGCGGACCGTCGAAGGCTGGACACCGCTCGCCATCGCCAACGGGCTGAGCTACTCCGACTTCTTCAAGGCGCAGACGCACACCGCCGATCGGCTCCGCGAGCTCATGGCGGCCCGCGGCCTGTCGACCGAGGGCAATGTCGTCGACCCGCTGGTTTGTCTGGATTGCTACCAGACGCGTCCCGACCAGGTGGGCGACGCCATCGAGCGTGATCGGCGGATGGCGGCCGAGCTGGCCGTGGCAATGCAGGACGCCGCCGTCCGCTAGGAGTCCGACGACCGTCACGCGAGGAGGCGAAGGAAGATGCGCAAGGCCGGTATCGCGGTCGTGCTGCTGGCCGTGCTCGGCTGGCTGTTCTGGCGGACGGTGCAGAGCAGCCTGGCCGAGCCCTATGTCGTCGACGCCGGGATGGTTGCGGAGTGGACGCTCGCGCTCCGCGGGCCGCTGCAGCCGGGCGCCGGCCTGCTCGTGCTGCAGCCGTCGGATCAGCTTCGCGCCGACCTCTTCCAGCAGATCTTCAATCGAGTGATGGAGTCGATGACCTCGCCGACAGTCGCGGCGATGCCGCTCGTGCTGCACGCGGAGTATCGCGACGCGCTCGGGAGCGTGCTGGCGCCGCCGGACGTGCTCGAGGTGGCCGAGGAGTCGGGAGTGGCGACTGCCGTGCCGGCGCCGGTCTGCATCGGCGTCGTCCGGCGGGAGGGCTCGGGTACCACCCGGCAGCTCTACTACGCAATCTTCGACGCACCGGAGATCGGCCGTTTCCGGCAGGCGCTGGCGAGCCGCTACGCGGAGGCGGGCGGAACCGCGGCGTTCGAGCCGGCCGGGTTTTCGCTGGTAGTGCCCATCGCCGCCTCCGACGCCGATTTCGCGAGCTGGTGGCCGCTGGACGTCAGCGCCGAGACCGACTGCCTGGCGCCGCTGGTCACCGAGTAGAGGTGGACCACCGGGTTACGTGGGGCAGGAGCGCGGGACGAGCGGCTGCTACCCGTCGCCATGGCATCGAACGGAATCGAATCCCCGCGCATCGCATCGAGCGATGCCAGGGTCGGTTTACAACTTCCTGACAACTTCTGATCGGGAAGGGCGCTACGCGTGAGTGCATCGTGGAGCGCCTGTCCGGCGAGTACGACGTGTCCGGCGACGTCCTCGAACGGGACGTGCAGCGACTTGTCCAGGATCTGCTGCAGCGGCGACTTGTCGATTACGAAACGCCGAGATGACGTGACCGCTCGCCTCGCGCGTCAATCGACGATTGCGGCGTAGACCGCCGCCGTGAACGCCTCCCGGAAGCCGTTGCCGTAGGACGGCGACGCGGCCGCCATGATGACGGTCACCATGTCCTCCACCGGGTCGATGAAGAACCGGGTGCCGGAGGAGCCGTCCCACCAGAAGGTGCCCTCGCTGACCGGCAGGGGAGAAGCGGCGGCGTCCATGACCACACAGAAGCCGAGCGTCCAGCCGCGGCCGGGCTGCGGGTTGCCGAAGCCGATCGGCAGCAGGGCGTCGGGAACGCGGTTGACGGTCATCAGCGCCACGGTTTCCGGATCGAGGACCCGGACGCCGTTCAGCTCGCCGCCTTCGAGGAACATCTGAGAGAACCGCAGGTAGTCGCGCACGGTCGACACCAGCCCGACGCCTCCTTCGATCAGCGGCGGCTGCTCGGTGAAGGGCACCGCCTCGATTGCGTGCGGGCGCAGCGCGCCGTCGGGACCGGGGCGGTAGGCGGGGCCGAAGCGGTCGGCGCGGGACGGATCCACACGGAACACGGTGTCGGTCATCCCCAGCGGCTCGAACACGCGCTCCTGCAGGAACGCGTCGAACGGCATCCCGGACCAGACCTCCACGAGCCGGCCGAGGATGGTGGTCGAGATCCCGTAGCGCCAGCGCGTTCCAGGATTCTCGAACAGGGGCACGCGGGCGGCGTTGCTCACCATCTGCGGCAGCGCGATGGAGCGCAGCCGCACCTGCTCGGCGCGGTAGATGGCCGAGCCGCGGCTGCCGAGGCCGGAGGTGTGCAGCAGCAGGTGCTCCACGGTCATCTCCGTGCGGCGTTCACGGGTCGCGGCCACGTCGGGGTTGAACGCATCCACAAAGACGCGTTGGTTCGCGAACTCCGGCAGATACAGGGAGACCGGATCGTCGAGCTCGAACCGATCCTCCTCCCACAGGATCATCGCGGCGAGGCTGGTGATGGGGCGCGTCATGGAATAGAGGCGAAAGAGGGCGTCGTCGCGCATCGGGAGGTCGCGGTCGAGGTCGAGGTCGCCGAGCGCTTCGAGGTAGACGAGTCGGCCGTGCCGGACCACTCCGGCCACGACGCCCGCGATGTCCCCCGCCTCCACCTGGGCCTGCAGCCGGCGTGTCGCTTCCTGCAGCCGTTCGGAGGAGAGCCCGACGGCTTCCGGCGTCGCCCGCGGCAACTCCTGCGCGCTCGCGGGAGCGGAGACGCTCCCGGCGGTGAGCGCGGCGAGACAGACGGCGACGAGGGTGAGCCTGCAGGTCATGACGGCGCTCCTTCGCGGCCGGCGACGGGCCGCTGACGTTGCGTGCACCTTACCACCAGAAAGATCCGGTTCGGGCTTGCCTTACGCGGCGGTCGATGGCAGGCTGTGCGCAGCGCGCTTCGCGTGCTGTGTGTGTTGATCCGCGAGGAGTCTGAGGAGGACCCTGACATGCTGCGAAAACTGACTGTTTTGAGCTTGGGCATCCTGCTGGCCGCCGCCCTGATGTGGGGCGGGATGGACAGTGGCGAGGTCGAGGCGCAGGGAATGATCCCGAACGCACCGATGTTCGAGGTCGACCCGTTCTGGCCGAAGCCGCTGCCGAACAACTGGCTGCTCGGCTCGACCATCGGGGTCTCGGTCGACTCGGATGACCACGTCTGGATCGTGCACCGCGGCAATCTCGCCCCGAACGAGATCCCGGCCGCGCTCGACCCGCCGTTCGCGGAGTCTTGCTGCAGCGCGGCGCCGCCCATCCTGGAGTTCGACCAGGAGGGCAACCTGCTCCAGCACTGGGGCGGTCCGGGCGAGGGCTACGACTGGCCCGAGTCGAACCACGGCGTCTTCGTTGATCACATGAACAACGTCTGGATCGGCGGCAACGGCGGCGACGACTCGCACGCCCTGAAGTTCAGCCACTCCGGTGAGTTCCTGCTGCAGATTGGCGAAGACGGCTACTCGGAGCCCGACAGCAACTCGCAGACGCGCTACCAGAAGGTCGCCAAGGTCACCTTCGATGCGTCGGCCAACGAGGCGTACCTCGCCGACGGCTACGGCAACAAGCGCGTGGCGGTGGTCGACGGCGACACCGGCGAGCTGAAGCGCTACTGGGGCGCCTACGGCAACGTGCCGAGCGACGACGAGCTCCCGCGCTACGACCTCATGGGCGCGCCGGCGCACGGTGCGGTCAGCACGGACAAGTCCGGCACCCCGCAGTTCCGGAACCCGGTGCACTGCGCCGACCCGACCAACGACGGCCTCGTCTATGCGTGCGACCGTCCCGGCAACCGGGTGCAGGTGTTCACGAAGGCGGGCGAGTTCGTCGAGGAGATCTACCTCATGACGAAGACGCTCGGGGCCGGCGCGGTCTGGGACATCGCGTTCTCGACCGATCCCGATCAGACCTTCGCTTATGTCGCCGACGGCATGAACGAGAAGGTGCACGTCCTGCGCCGCAAGCCGCTCGAGTACATCTACAGCTTCGGCGCCGGCGGCCGGATGGCCGGGCAGTTCTACGGCAACCACAGCATCGCGGTCGACTCGAAGGGCAACGTGTACACGACGGAGACCTACGAGGGCAAGCGCGTGCAGCGGTTCAAGTACACCGGGATGGGCAACGCGAAGGGTGACGTGGGCGTCCCCCGGCCGTAACTGCGTTCGCCGGATAGTGAGTGCAGGGGCCGGGGTCGCGCGATCCCGGCCCTTCCTTTGCACCGCCGGCTTCGGCGGCAACCATCGCATTTGCGGTAGCTCCCCGGTTGCCTCGCCGGAGCGGGGCACGTACCATGTGCAGGGACCGATGGATCCCAGCCGTTGCCTACGCCCGGGCAGCGCTCGTCGCGCATCGCCGATGCGCAGGTGAGGACACGACATGCGAACGACCTGTGGATTCTTGCTGGCCGCCACCCTGTTCATCACCGGTTGTGCGGCGGAAGAGCCGGCGGGACCGCCGCTCGACATGCGCCATACCACCCGAGACCTGATGGCCGGCATGATCGACGCGTCGGCCGACGCCCTCTGGGACGCCGTCGGCACCATCTGGGACGAGAACGGCGAGAACCACTGGGAGCCGGAGACGGATGAAGAGTGGCTGGCCGTGACCGGCGCCGCGATGACCCTCATCGAGTCCGGCAACCTGCTGATGCTCGGCAACCGCGCCCGTGACACGGATCAGTGGATGGCGTACTCGCAGGAGATGATCGACGCGGGGGCGGTTGCGCTGGAAGCCGCACAGGCGCGCGACCCCGAGCTCATCTTCGACAGCGGGGAAGTGGTCTACAACGCCTGCAACAACTGCCACAACATCTATTGGGTGGGTGACGAGCAGCGCGGCCGAACCGTCCGCTGACTACCGCGCCGCCAGACCGGTCGCGCGGTCGCGCGGTGATTGGGCCGGCAGGTCGGCTATCTCCGGGCTCGCCTCCCGCTCGCACAGCGCCAGGCGCTCCTCGCGGGCGGACACCGAACCTGCCGCCCGACGGGCCACGTTCAGCAGGTACAGCCGGTAGGCGGCGGGATTGCGCCCCGGGTATCCGCACAGGGTGACGGGATCTCCGGGCGCGAGCGCGTCCCCGGTCAGACCGGCGCGCGACAACCGGTTGGCGGCCCGCCACTCGACGGCCCAGGTCCGTGCGCGGCCGCCGGCGTCCACCACCCGCACGTGGAGCACCGAATGGGGGTTGCCGAACAGGAACGACTCGACCTCGCCGGCGAGGACGAGCGTCCGTTCCTCGTCGTAGATCTCGCCGATGGCGTGGTGGCCGGCTCCGCCGAGTCGGGGCTCGGACAATCCCGCGGGCTCGTGGCCCGCGTGCAGGCGGGCTCCGGCCGCTACGGTCAGGCAGGCGGCGATCAGAACGGGCAGGTTCCACTTCATTGCCGTTCTCCACAGCGGACGACGCGAGTTCCTCGGGCGGCACCGTCGGATGTGCGTGCGTGGAGCGACGCAGAACGGTACCAAAGTCGCAATAATAGTGCGCCTGGGGCGGGTGGATCCTGAAGATCGTCTGAAATCTTTCCCTTGCGGTGGGGTCCGCCGATAAGCTGCGACAGATGCCGCCCAGCATGAGCATGCCGGAGCCCGGAGCCGGCGGGCGCCCCGCGCCGCCGGCGCGCCCGTTGCGGGTGCTCGTGGTCGAGGACGAGCGGAAGGTGGCCGAGGCGCTCCGCCAGGGTCTCGAGGGCGAGGGCTACGACGTGGTCGTCGAAACCTCCGGCGAGGCGGCGTTCTTCCGCCTGACCACGGATCGCTTCGATCTCATCCTGCTCGACCTGCGTCTGCCCGGCCGGGACGGCATCGAGATTCTCTCGGCCGTGCGGCGCCGAGGACTCCAGACGCCGGTGGTGGTCCTGACCGCGCGCGATACGCTCGAGGATCGCGTGGTGGGCCTCGATGCGGGCGCGGACGACTACGTCGTCAAGCCGTTCGCCTTCGCCGAGCTGCTTGCCCGCATCCGCGCGGTGGCCCGGCGGGGACGGCCGGCCGAGGCCGAGCGCCTGACCGTAGACACGCTGGTCGTCGACTGCGCGACGCGCCGGGTGACGCGCGCTGGACAGGCGGTGGAGCTGACCGCGAAGGAGTTCGATCTGCTGTTGCACCTGACGCGTTGCGCCCGGCAGGTCGTCTCGCGCGACACGCTCGCCCGCGAAGTCTGGCGGGAGACGGCGCGCAGCACGACACTCGACAACGTCATCGACGTGCACGTGTCGCGGCTGCGCCGGAAGATCGACGCCGATCAGCCGGTGCGGTTGATCCACACGGTGCGCGGCGTCGGGTTCGTGATGCGCGAGGCGGGGGCTTCATGATCGGGCCCTGGCTACCGCGCACGCTTCGCGTCCGGCTCACCGCGTGGCACGTCGCGGTCATGGTGGTCGTGCTTGCGATCTACGCGGCGGCGGTGCTGCTGATCGTGACGCGCAACGTATCGCGGGCGCTCGACGCGCGGCTTCGCAGCGACTTCCGGTGGGCAGCGGGCATGGCCGAGCGGGGGCCCGACGGGTCGCTCTCCTGGTTCGAGGGGGATCCGTGGAGCGAGGAGAGTCCCTGGCTGCAGGTGTGGAGCCCCGGCGGTGCGCTGGTCTACCGGACGGCCGTTGCCCGGCGGCTCCCGGTGCCGGAGAGCGAAGGGCTGCTCGACCGCGCCGACGGCCGCATCGTCTCCGTCGCCAGCGAGCCCGCGCCGTTCCGGATTCTGGGCAGGCAGACCGTCATCGGGGGCGATCCGGTCATCGTTCAGGTCGGTCGGTCCGAGGCGCTGATGCGCCGGGAGGTGGGAGAGCTGGCGCTCGTGCTGTTGCTCGGCCTGCCGCTGAGCGTCGCCGCGGCGGGACTCGGCGGCTACTACTTGGCGCGTGGGGCGCTCGCGCCTATCGCGGACATGACCGAGCGGGCGCGCGCCATCACCGCGTCCCGGCTCGGCGAGCGGTTGCCCATCGACAATCCGAACGACGAGCTGGGCCGCCTGGCGACGGTGTTCAACGAGACACTGGGCCGGCTCGATTCCTCGTTCACCCAGATGCGGCGGTTCACGGCCAACGTGTCCCACGAGCTGCGGACGCCGCTGACGGCGATTCGCAGCGTCGGCGAGGTCGCCCTGCGCGAGCCGCGCGACGCCGCGTCGTACCGCGCCGTCGTCGAGAGCATGCTGGAGGAGGCGGACCGGCTGAGCGGTCTCGTCGATCGGCTCCTGACCGTGTCGCGCGCGGACAGCGGCGATCGGACGCGTGCCCGCGACGCGATCGATCTGGCCGAGCTCGCGGACAACGTCGCCGGTCACCTGGGTGTGCTGGCCGAGGAGAAGGAGCAGGCGCTGGTCGTCGTGCGCGACGGCCGCCCGACTTGCCGCGGCGATGGGATCGTGTTGCGGCAGGCGGTGATCAACCTGGTCGACAACGCGATCAGGTACACCCCGGCCGGGGGGGAGATCGAGCTCCGGGTCTCGGCCGCGAACGGGAGCGCGATCCTGGAGGTCAGCGACACCGGCCCCGGCGTTCCGGAGCACCATGCGCCCCGCGTGTTCGACCGGCTGTATCGCGTGGCCGGATCGGATGCGGCGGGTGTCGGGGGGACACCGGACGGCGGCGAGGGAGCCGGGCTCGGGCTGGCCATCGCGCGCTGGGCCGTCGAAGCCAACCGCGGGCGGCTCAGCTACGAGCGCGAGCCGGGGCGCGGCAGCACGTTCCGCATCACGCTGCCGGGAAGCGGGCACGACGCGGCAACATGAACACGAGTCCGAACCGGGGCTCCGGGCACGCCCGCGGCGGCGCTCCTTTGTTTCGTCACGCCAGTCGTTGGCGACCGGCGCTCGTGTCTTATGGTTCAGGCGCGGACCAGTCCACGAGTTCGAGCTCGTCGACCCTGGCGAAATGGCGGATGTTCGCGGTGGCGAGCCGTGCCGGAAGACTGAGAGCAATCGAGGCTATGGCAAGATCCATATCCTCCAGCGGCGTACCGCGGTGCTGCAGCGTGGCCTTCCAGCGGCCGAACGCCCGCGCAGCAGCTTCGTTCCAGTCCATCCACCGCACCGCCGCGCGCAGGCGCTGGAACTCGTCAGCGAGGAGACGTCGGCGACGGGAGTCGGGCGTCAGGCGCGACAGGCCGAAGTGGATCTCCGCCGCGACCGGGGCGCAGAGGTACACGGCCGACGGATCCTCTTCGTGCAATCGGCGCAGAGCGTCGGGACGCCGGTGCATGAAGGCCGAGGCAGCGCTCGTGTCGAGAAGGAGCATCAGATCGGGGGGCGCGTGCGGCTCTTTCGGGCGCCCTCGACGGCCTCTCGAAAGTCCGGCTCGCTCCGTCGGAGCTCCTTCATGTCGGCCTCGCTCAGATGATCGTTCGAGAACAGCCCCGCCGGCCAGCATGCTCGTTCTTCGACGATACGCCGGCACGATTCCACGATCAGACGGTTCCGGCTCAGACCTCGCTCCGCCGCGATCCGATCCAGCCCGGCCAGCAGGGATTGCGGGAGATGAACGCTCGTGTTGGGCATGGTCAGGTGTTACCCGAACATGTTATACCAGACCGGAGCGATGCTTGCGTGTCGCTCGACCGCGATAGATCCCCCGAGAGGTGCTGCTCCGTGACAGGCAACGAACTGCGTCGCGGATCCGGATCGACCCTCCAGTGGTTGATCCTGATCCACCGCTATCTGGGCATCCCGCTCAGCGTCCTTTTCCTCGTCTGGTTCGCCTCCGGCATCGTGATGATGTACACGCGTGACATGCCGCGGCTGACGCCGGAGCTGCGGCTCGAACGGCTGCCGGAGCTGGACTTGGACCGCATAGCGTTGGCGCCGGCGGCTGCGGCCGGGCGGGCGCACCTGTCGCCGACCCCGCGAAGCGCTTTGCTGCTGACGGTGTTGGACCGGCCGGCCTCCCGGTTCGATGGAGTGACGGTGTTCGGGGACACCGGTGAACGGCTCGACGCGGTGGGGCCGACGGCGGCCACCGCCGTTGCGAGTCGTTTCACCGGCCGGCCGCGCGAGGCCGTCGAATACGTCGGTACGCTCACGGAGCCCGATCAGTGGACGCTGGTCGAGCGGAGCGAGCTTCCGCTGCACAGGTTCGTGATCGACGACGATGCCGGTACCGAGCTCTACGTCTCGCCACGGACGGCCGAGGTGGTGATGCTGACCACGCGGCGCAGCCGGGCGCTGGCCTGGATCGGCGCGATTCCGCACTGGTTCTACTTCACGGCGCTCCGCGGGAACCAGCCGCGCGCTGGTACGACGTCGTCGTCTGGACGTCGACACTGGGGTGCCTGCTCGCCGTCATCGGCCTTGTGCTGGCCGTCACGCAGTTCCGGTGGCGCGGGCCGCGCGGAGGCACCCGGTCGCCCGCCGGTCGCCGGGCGCGGATCCCGTACGCCGGCTGGATGCGCTGGTACTACCTGACCGGGGTCGTGTTCGGGCTCGTGACGCTGACCTGGGTGTTCAGCGGCCTGTTGTCGATGGAGCCTCATCCCTGGGCCGGCGCCCGCGGCCTCGAACTCCCGCGCGATGCCCTGTCCGGCGGACCGCTGGAACTGGCGCGCTTCCCCGCAATCGATGCAGGGACGTGGGGCCGTATCTCCAGCGGGCGTCCGGTGAAGGAGATCGAGCTGCTGCGCATCCAGGACGATCCCTACTACCTGGTGCGCATGGGTCGCGATGACCCCGCGCGGGCTGGAGCCGCGCGCCGGCCGCGTGCGGGCGCCGGAGGAGGCGGCAACGTCGATTCCAGGCCGATCCTCGTCGCGGCCGACACGGCAACGGTGCGCAAGGAGCCGTTCGCGGTGGAGTCGCTCCTGGCTCGGCTGACCGCGTCGGTGCCCGGCGAGCCGGTGGCCGAGTCCGCGCAGTCCTTTCCAATCCAGAAATGAGCCTGAAGCGGGGCACGTGAGCCGAGCCTGTCAGGCGACCGAACCGACGGATCGAAACAGGTCCTGGCGCGGGCCGCGTTGAGGGCGCGCGTGACCGCAGCATTATCGCTCATGGCGGCGGAACCGTCACGATGTACGACGCGGCGCTAGGCGCGTCCTGGTTCAGGGCGAAGGTGCTGTAGCCGCTGCCGTAGCAACCGAACGGTGAGGGTCTGGTTTGCCGGGTTCTGAACAGCAGGAGACCAAGCGGAGCGAACGTCCGTCTGTGGACGTTTGCGGAGTGCGGTAGCCGAGCGCGGAACCGGCAGCAGAGGGGCTGGACGTGACTACGCGAGGGGCTGTGAAACGGCCGGCAACGGCTGGATGGATCGTCGTCGGCGCTCGTGCCTGATGGCGTCGCGCTTCCGCCTTTCGGTGGTGCTGAAGCCGGTGACGACGCAAGTCGGCGCCGGCGATCCGGGCTCGACGACATCGCTGTCCGTCCGTATTCGACCGCAGCCGGTGACGACGCGAGTCGGCGCCGGCGATCCGGGCTCGGCAGCGCCCGCGCGAGTTGGCACGTCCGGTGTTCGAGCTTCCTCGCGCCTGCTCGTCAACAGCACGACGCCGACCGACAGGCGGCGGTAGCGGGCCGGAGCAAACCTTCAGGCCGCTGGGTGGATGGACCGGAACAACCGCGTGCGGGCCTCGTCGAGCGCCTGCGCGGCTTCGTTGTCGCTCATCGCGACCGCGACCGCGTCGAGCTTTGCGAAGGTGGTTCCGGGCTTCAGGCAGGCGGCGGCGTCGGGCAACGACTTGAGCTTCTCGTAGGGGGTCATGATGTCGGCGTCGCGGTAGCGCTTGCGCACGCGGCCCTTGCGGTCGACTTCTTCGGTGGGGAAGAAGCAGGGGCGGTGGAAGTTGAGATAGGGCGAGAGGACCTGCTGGGTGAAGGCGTTGACCTGCGCGGCACAGCGGCTGGGGATGTGGCCGTGACCGAGCTGCTTGCGGATGACCGAGCCGTTCTTGCTCTCGACCAGGGCGTTGTCGGTGCTGCGACGGGCGCGGGGATGTCCCGGACGCTGTTGAACTTGAGCTGATGTGAAGCGGGTGGCGGCTCCTGCCCCTGTCCTGTGGTAGGACAGGGGATGCAATCAGAAAAGGAGACTGCCACCCATGGCGAAGCATGACAGGCGGAAGACGTCCGGCCAACCCCCCAGCTCGCGACCCGTCACGATCCAGGTGCCGCTGCCGGTGCTCGGCGTGGTCAACGGTGTCCGGGAAGCGTTCCATGGCTTTTGCATCGCGACCGGGCTGCAGGTCCTGGAGGCGATGATGGAGGCGGACCGGGAAGTCCTGTGTGGTGCGAAGGGGCGCCATCAGGTCGAGCGGCCCGCGTGGCGCGGAGGGAGTGTCGACAGCCAGGTGACACTCGGCGGGCGGCAGGTCGAGCTGCCGCGGCTCCGCGTGCGGAGCTCGGATGGCGAAGTCCCGCTGGCGAGCTTCCAATGGGCGGCGGCCACCGACCCGCTGGACGAGCACACGCTGGCCGCGGTCGCCGCCGGGGTGTCGACGCGCCGGTACGCGGGCACGCTGGACCCGGTACCGGCCGACGTGACCGAGCGGGCGACGTCGAGCAGTGCCGTGTCGCGGCGGTTCGTGGCGCTGTCGACAAAGCGCCTCCAGGCGTTTCTCAGCCGGCCGTTGGGCGAGTTGGACCTGCGGGCGGTCTGCATCGACGGCAAGGTCTTCCGGGACCACTGCATGGTGATCGCGTTGGGGATCGACACACAGGGCCGGAAACACGTGCTGGGCCTGCGCGAAGGCGCCACCGAGACGGCTGCCGTCACCACCGGCCTGCTCAGCGACCTGGTGACGCGCGGACTGCCGACGGACCGGACGTTGCTGTTTGTCATCGACGGCGCTACGGGGCTGCGCCGGGCCATCACCGACGTCTTCGGTTCTCGCGGCGTGGTGCAACGCTGCCAAGTCCATAAGTGGAGGAACGTCATCGGCCATCTGCCCGAGCGGCTGCACGCCTCTGTCGGCAAGGCGTTGCGGGATGCGTGGAACCTCGATTCGGCAGACCGTGCGGCGCGGGTGCTCAAGCGGCTGGCCGGGTCGCTGGAGCACGACCACCCCGGCGCGGCGGCGTCCATCCGGGAGGGACTGGACGAGACGCTGACCGTGCAGCGCCTCGGTCTGACGGGGGCGCTGCAGCGTACGCTGCGGACGACGAACATCATCGAGAACCTGAACGGCAGCGTCGAGCACTACTCGCGCAACGTCAAGCGCTGGCGTGGTGGCCAGATGATTCAACGCTGGGTGGCGAGCGCGCTGGTGGAGGCGGAGAAGCACTTCCGGCGGGTCCGGGGCTACCGCGATCTGCAGCACCTGGTCGGTGCCCTGGACGCGCTGGCTCCGCCCGACGGCGTGGTTGCTGACGTGGCGTAACATAGATGACTTCGTAGTTTCCCACCCGGCGGCGCCGGACCCACGCATCGATGAAACAAGTATATTGTGTAGGCCGTGACGCTGGCACAGAGGTCGGTTTCTCTATGGTGCCGAGAGCCCGTTTCGTAGTTTGACCCGGAGTCCCGCGAGCACCCCGTATTGCGACACCGGATCGCCCGGGAAGCTTGTCTTCTAGATTTCGTACCGGCGGACTCCACGCCAGCACTTCGCGATACAGGAGGTGACGCATGGAAGTTTTGTATCCCCGGTGCGCCGGGCTGGATGTCCACTCGCGGTGCGTGAACGCGTGCGCGCGCATCGCGGCGGGTCGGAAGGTCACGACCGAGCACCGGGAGTTCGCGAGCACGACAGCGGGTCTGCTCGAACTGGCGGCTTGGCTGACCGAGGCGGGCTGCACGCACGTGGCGATGGAGGCGACCGGCGTGTACTGGAAGCCGGTGTGGCACGTCCTCGAAGACGAAGCTTCGTTCACGCTGGTGCTCGCCAACGCGCAGCACATCCGGAACGTTCCGGGGCGCAAGAGCGACCGGAAGGACGCGGCCTGGATCGCCGACCTGTTGGCGCACGGGCTGATCCCGAGCAGCTTCGTGCCGCCGGCCCCGATCCAGGAGCTGCGCGACCTGACGCGGACCCGCAAGCAACTGGTCCGTGAGATCGCGCGGCACACCCTGCGCCTGCAGAAGACGCTGGAAGACGCGAATGTGAAGCTGACGCGCGTGGCCAGCGACATCCTGGGCGTCAGCGGCCGGGCGATCCTGGCCGCGCTCATCGCCGGGGAGACCGATCCCGAGCGGTTGGCTGATTGCACCAAGGGGCGCCTGAAGGCCGACCGTGCGGACATCGTCGCCGCGGTGCACGGCCGGGTGACGGCGCATCATCGTTTCCTGCTGAAGCTGCACCTGGCGCAGATCGATGCGCTGACCGCCGCTGTGCAGCAAGTCGAGCAGCAGGCCGACGAGGTGCTTCGCCCTTTTCGCGAGGCCGCCGAGCGGCTGGCAACGATGCCCGGGGTCAGTGAGACGGTCGCGCGGGTGATCATCGCCGAGGTCGGCGTGGACATGACCCAGTTCCCCAGTGCGGGCCATCTGGTCTCGTGGGCGGGCCTGTGCCCGCGCCTCGACGAGAGTGCGGGCAAGCGCCGCTCGACCCGGATCCGTCACGCGACTCCCTGGTTGAAGACAGCGCTGGTCCAGGCCGCGTGGGCGGCGACCCGGAAGAACGGGAGCTATCTGCAGGCTCAGAGATCCCCTCATTTTTCCATATTAAATCAATAAGAAGGAACCCTTCTTGAATAGACGTCTCGCATTAGAAGAGTTTGCAAGGCGGCGTACTTTGAATTAGAATATGATTACATGCATCTACATCAAGACCTGCCGGCCTCATCCGGGCAATCGCTCCGGAGAAATGACCTCCTGAACTTCATCGCCACCTTGTATGAAGGCGACCTGCATGCCAAACGGGTGCTGTCGTTGGCCAACGCCACCCTTGGCGTGCTGACGAGCGCTTCGCTGGCAATCCATGCAGTGGGGCGCGGCTTGGCCCAGGCCCTGGGTACGTTGACCAAGCATGGTGTGAAGCAGGTGGATCGGCTCCTGAGCAATCGAGGCGTCGACGTCTGGACCTTTTTCGCATACTGGACGCCGTTCATCGTCGGCGCCCGCACGGAGGTGATCGTTGCGCTGGATTGGACCAGCTTCGCGGCCGACGGGCAGGACACGATCGTGCTGTCGATGGTGACTGGCCATGGGCGCGCAACGCCCCTTCTGTGGAAGACGGTGGCGTCCTCGACGCTGAAGGGTAATCAGCGGCGCTATGAGTACGAGCTACTGTGCCGGTTGCGGGAGGTGCTGCCGGCCGGGGTGAAAGTCACCGTCGTGGCGGACCGGGGCTTTGGGGACTGCAAGCTGTTCTACGCGTTGACGACGGAGCTGGCCTTCGAATACGTGATTCGGTTGCGTGGAGACATCTACGTGACGAGTGCGGGGGGCGAGCGGCGAACGGCCGCCGCGTGGGTCGGCGCCGGGGGGCGTGCGCGGCGGTTGGTGGGTGCTCGGGTGACCGACACGTACGAGCTGCCGGTCGGCGTGGTCGTGTGCGTACAGGATCCGAAGATGGACGAACCGTGGTGCCTGGTGGCCAGCGAAGCAACAGTCCCGACGCAGGTCCTGATTCGGTACTACGGCAAGCGCTGGGGGATTGAGGCGGGCTTTCGGGACATCAAGGACATGCGCTTCGGGATGGGACTCTCGTCGATGCATGTTTCGCGCCCGGACCGGCGGGACCGCCTGTTGTTGATCAGTGCGTTGGCGATCGCCGTGCTGTCGTTGCTGGGTGCAGCGGGCGAGCGCATCGGTTATGACCGCTGGTTGAAGGCGAACACGGTGAAGCGGCGGACGCATTCGTTGTTTCGGCAGGGGCTGATGCTGTACCACCATCTCCCCAATTGGCCCGAGGATCGGATTCGTCCGTTGATGGAGACGTTCGGAAGCATGCTCATGGAACAGCGGGTGTATCGGGAGGTTTTCGGCGTGATCTGATGCTGCGAAATGAGGGGATGCATGAGATCTGCAGGCGCAGTTTCGACGGCTCAAAGGCCGGCGCGGCCCGAAGAAGGCCATCGTGGCGGTCGCCGCCTCCATGCTGACCGCCGCCTACTTCATGCTTCGCGACGAGACGGACTACCACGACCTCGGCGGCCGGTACCTGGCGAACCGCGACAAGCACCGCGTCACCCAGCACCTCCTCCGGCGTCTGCAGGACCTTGGAGTGGAGGTCGAAGTGAAGACCGCCTGAGTCAGTGATCACCGTGAGTTTCTCTGTAGTTCTCCACCCGGCGGTGCCGGACCCGCGTAGGTATGAAACCAGGGCGCGACGAGGCGACAGCCGGGTGCCGGGGGGGGGCGGATCAGCCGGTGGGAAGGCTGCTGAGCCCACGAGTTTCTCTGTAGTTCTCCACCCGGCGGTGCCGGACCCGCGTAGGTATGAAACCAGGGCGCGACGAGGCGACAGCCGGGTGCCGGGGGGGGGCGGATCAGCCGGTGGGAAGGCTGCTGAGCCCACGAGTTTCTCTGTAGTTCCCCACCCGGCCCTGCCGGACCCCGCAGCATGAAACCGGGGCGCGGCGTGCCGGCGGCCCGGCACCGAGGCGCGCGGATTCAGCCGGCCGGAGTCTGTCGTGACCACGAGTTTCTTCTTAGTCGGAAGTTTCAGCGGGCGATTTAGCCCTAAACCATAGGGTCTAAAGGCTTTTTGGAGCTTTTCGGCTTGGTGCATACGGCGATATGTAGCCATATAATAGGCGCGTAATGCGCGTTGTTTTCTTTTTATGTATTGAGTTACTTCGGTATAATTAGTGACCATGTATATCGAGAGCGTGCCCAATCGCTCCTCCCCCCCAGCCGTCCTCCTGCGCGAGTCCTACCGCGCCGGCGGCCACGTCAAGAAGCGCACCCTCGCCAACCTCTCCAAGCTGCCGACCGCCGCCATCGAAACGCTGCGCCGCGTCCTCCGCGGTGAGCGACTCGTCAACCCCGAAGACGCCTTCACCTGCGTGCGCAGCCTGCCCCACGGCCACATCGCCGCGGTGCTCGGCACCCTCAAGCGGATCGGACTGCACACGCTGATCGCCCGTAACGCCGGTCGCCTCCGCGACCTCGTCCTCGCCCTGATCGTCGCCCGCGTCATCGACGCGCAGTCGAAGCTGGCCACCGCGCGCGGCCTGGCCCCCGAGAGCGCCGTCTCCACCCTGGGCGAGACGCTTGGGCTCGGCGACGTCGATCAGCACGAACTGTATGCGGCGATGGACTGGCTGGTGGAGCGGCAGGCGGCCATCGAGCAACGCCTGGCCAAGCAGCACCTGCAGGAACACACCCTGGTGCTCTATGACTTGACCTCCAGCTACCTGGAGGGGACCCACTGCCCGTTGGCGCAGCGCGGGCACAGCCGCGACGGCAAGCAGGGCACCTTGCAGATCGTCTTCGGCCTGTTGTGCACGGCCGCGGGCTGTCCGGTCGCGGTGGAGGTCTTCGAGGGCTCGACGAGCGACCCGAAGACGGTGGCCTGCCAGGTGGACAAGCTCCGCACCCGCTTTGGCTTGCAGCGGGTGGTGCTGGTGGGCGACCGCGGCATGCTGACCGCAGCGCGGATCCGCGAGGACCTGGCGGGCGTCGACGGGCTGCGCTGGATCACCACGCTGCGGGCGCCGACGATTCGGAAACTGCTGGCCGCCGGCACGGTGACGCCGTCGCTGTTCGACGAGCGGGACCTGGCCGAGGTCACCAGCGAGCTGTTCCCCGGCGAGCGGCTGGTCGTGTGCCGCAATCCGTTGCTGGCCGCCGAGCGGCAGCGCAAGCGGCAGGAACTGCTGGCGGCAACCGAGAAGGACCTGGCGCCCATCGCGGCAGCGACAACGCGCCAGAACCGGCTGCTACGCGGAGCAGCCGAAATCGGTATGCGCGTCGGGAAGGTGATCAACCGGCACAAGATGGCCAAGCATTTCGTCACCACGATCACCGACGACACGTTCACTTATCGCCGGGACGAAGACAAGATCGCGGCCGAGGAGCAGCTCGACGGGCTGTACATCGTCCGCTCCAACGTCGAGCCGGAGCAGTTCGATGCAGCGCAGACGGTGCGGGCCTACAAGGACCTGTCGAAGGTGGAGCGGGCGTTTCGGAGCCTGAAGTCGGTGGACCTGAAGGTGCGGCCGATCCACCACCGGCGGGCGGACCGGGTGCGGGCGCATGTCCTGCTGTGCATGCTGGCCTACTACGTCGAGTGGCACATGCGCCACGCGCTGGCGCCGCTGCTGTTCGACGACCACGACCCGGCGGCGGCCGAGCAGCAGCGGCCTTCGGTGGTCGCCGCCGCTCGCCGCTCACCGGCGGCCCTGGCCAAGGTGGGCTGCAAACGGACCGACGACGACTTGCCGGTGCACAGCTTCCGGACGCTGCTCACCGACCTGGGAACGCTGACGGCGAACACGATGCAGGTCGCCGAAAGCGGCGTCACCTTTCAGTTGCAGACGGACCCCACACCGCTGCAGCAGCGCTGCTTCGAGCTACTGGGGGTAACGACCCGAGTGTAGCCACCACCGACACCCCGACGGAATCGCTAACTGACTCAATGAGAATGACTTCCGCGCGATTCGCTCTGAAACTTCCGCTTAGTTCCCCACCCGGCGGTGCCGGACCCGCGTAGGTATGAAACAGGATATCGTGTAGGGGCTTTGCGCTGGCCCAGAGGTCGGTTTCTCTATGGTGCCAAGAGCCCGTTTTTTAGTTGGACCCGGAGTCCCGCGAGCACCCCGTATTGCGAGACCGGAGATGTTCCGGTGAGCGCGCCCTGTAGATTTCGTACCGGCGGACTCCACGCCAGCGCCTTTGCGATCAGGAGGTGACGCATGGAAGTCTTGCATGCCCGGTGCGCCGGGTTGGATGTCCACTCGCGGTGCGTGAACGCGTGCGCGCGCATCGCGGCGGGCCGGAAGGTCACGACCGAGCACCGGGAGTTTGCGACCACGACGGCGGGTCTGCTCGCACTGGCGGCCTGGCTGACCGAGGCCGGCTGCACGCACGTGGCGATGGAGGCGACCGGCGTGTACTGGAAGCCGGTGTGGCACGTCCTCGAAGACGAAGCGTCGTTGACGCTGGTGCTCGCCAACGCGCAGCACATCCGGAACGTTCCGGGCCGCAAGAGCGACCGGAAGGACGCGGCCTGGATCGCCGACCTGTTGGCGCACGGGCTGATTCGGGGCAGCTTCGTGCCGCCGGCCCCGATCCAGGAATTGCGCGACCTGACGCGAACCCGCAAGCAACTGGTCCGCGAGATCGCGCGGCACACGCAACGCTTGCAGAAGACGCTCGAAGACGCGAACGTGAAGCTGACACGCGTGGTCACCGACATCCTGGGCGTCAGCGGCCGGGCGATCCTGGCGGCGCTCATCGCCGGGGAGACCGATCCCGAGCGGTTGGCTGATTGCACCAACGTCCGCGTGAAGGCCAGCCGCGCGGACATCGTCGCCGCGGTGCACGGCCGGGTGACGGCGCACCACCGTTTCCTGCTGGAGCTGCACCTGGGGCAGATCGATGCGTTGCGCGCCGCCGTGCAGAAACTGGAGCAGCAGGCCGACGAGGTGCTGCGCCCTTTTCGCGAGGCCGCCGAGCGGCTGACGACGATGCCCGGGGTCAGTGAGACGGTCGCGCGGGTGCTCGTCGCCGAGATCGGCGTGGACATGACGCGGTTTCCCGGTCCGGGCCATCTGGTTTCGTGGGCGGGCCTGTGCCCGCGCCTCGACGAGAGTGCGGGGAAGCGCCGCTCGACCCGGATCCGTCACGCGACTCCCTGGTTGAAGACAGCGCTGGTCCAGGCCGCGTGGGCGGCGACCCGGAAGAACGGGAGCTATCTGCAGGCGCAGTTTCGACGGCTCAAAGGCCGGCGCGGCCCGAAGAAGGCCATCGTGGCGGTCGCCGCCTCCATGCTGACCGCCGCCTACTTCATGCTTCGCGACGAGACGGACTACCACGACCTTGGCGGCCGGTACCTGGCGAACCGCGACAAGCAGCGCGTCACCCAGCACCTCCTCCGGCGTCTGCAGGACCTTGGAGTGGAGGTCGAAGTGAAGACCGCCTGAGTCAGTGATCACCGTGAGTTTCTCTGTAGTTCCCCACCCGGCGGGCGCCGGACCCGCGCATGCATGAAACAGGTAGGTCTATTGTGTAGGGCTTGATGCTGGCCCAGAGGTCGGTTTCTCTATGGTGCCGAGAGCCCGTTCTGTAGTTGGACCCGGAGTCCCGCGAGCACCCCGCATTGCGAGCCCGGTGGATCCGGGGATCGCGACTCTTAGATTTCGTACCGGCGGACTCCACGCCAGCGCCTTGCGATACAGGAGGTAACGAAATGGAAGTCTTGCATCCCCGGTGCGCCGGGTTGGATGTCCACTCGCGGCGCGTGAACGCGTGCGTGCGCATCGCGGCCGGTCGGAAGGCCACGGCCGAGCATCGGGAGTTTGCGACCACGACGGCGGGCCTGCTCGAACTGGCGGCCTGGCTGACCGAGGCCGGCTGCACGCACGTGGCGATGGAGGCGACCGGCGTGTACTGGAAGCCGGTGTGGCACATCCTCGAAGACGAATCGTCGTTGACACTGGTGCTCGCCAACGCGCAGCACATCCGGAACGTTCCGGGCCGCAAGAGCGACCGGAACGACGCGGCCTGGATCGCGGATCTGTTGGCGCACGGGCTGATTCGGGGCAGCTTCGTGCCGCCGGCCCCGATCCAGGAACTGCGCGACCTGACGCGAACCCGCAAGCAACTGGTCCGCGAGATCGCGCGGCACACGCAACGCCTGCAGAAGACGCTCGAAGACGCGAACGTGAAGCTGACGCGCGTGGTCACCGACATCCTGGGCGTCAGCGGCCGGGCAATCTTGGCGGCGCTCATCGCCGGGGAGACCGATCCCGAGCGGTTGGCTGATTGCACCAACGTCCGCGTGAAGGCCGACCGTGCGGACATCGTCGCCGCGGTGCACGGTCGGGTGACGCCGCACCATCGCTTCCTGCTGGATCTGCATCTAGGGCAGATCGATGCGCTACGCGCCGCCGTGGAGAAACTGGAGCGGCAGGCCGACGAGGTGCTGCGCCCTTTTCGCGAGGCGGCCGAGCGGCTGACGACGATGCCCGGGGTCAGTGAGACGGTCGCGCGGGTGATCATCGCCGAGGTCGGCGTGGACATGACGCGGTTTCCCGATCCGGGCCATCTGGTTTCGTGGGCGGGCCTGTGCCCGCGGCTGGACGAGAGTGCGGGGAAGCGCCGCTCGACCCGGATCCGTCACGCGACTCCCTGGTTGAAGACGGTGCTGGTCCAGGCCGCGTGGGCGGCGACGCGGAAGAACGGGAGCTATCTGCAGTCCCAATTTCGGCGCCTCAAGGGCCGGCGCGGCCCGAAGAAGGCGATCGTGGCCGTCGCCGCCTCCATGCTGACCGCCGCCTACTTCATGCTCCGCGACGAGAAGGACTACCACGACCTCGGCGGCCGATACCTGGCGGACCGCGACAAGCACCGCGTCACCCAGCACCTCATCCGGCGTTTGCAGAGCCTCGGCGTCGAGGTCGAAGTGAAGGTCGCCTGACCGGGAGGGCGCTCTGAGAGTTTCTTCTTAGAGGAGACCGGGAGTTCGCCACCCGAAGTTCAACAACGAACGGGACAACCCCACGGGCGCGGGACTTGGTGAATGCGTCGATGTGCAGCCCCTGGAGCAGCGCCGCGACCTCGCGGTTGATGAACTCCGAGCCGTTGTCGGCGTGGAAGCCGTGGAGCGTGAAGGGGAACGCCCGCAGCAGAGCGTCGAGGACCGGGGCCAGGCAGGCGGCGTGGATATGCTCGACCGAGCCGATGCACTGGAACTGGGTGACCTCATCCACCAAGTTCACGTGGTAGAGGCCCTTGATGCCGTCCAGGTCGCCTTGATGGACGGTATCGACCCGCACCCAGCCAGGTTGTCCGAACGGCTGCGGGCGGCGGCGTTCCCCGATCGCGACCTGCACCGGGCGCGTCGGCAGCGGCGTCGTTCCGCGGCGCCGTTGATAGCTTGTCGTGTGCCGCAGGTTGTACAGATGGCCGTTGGAGATGCCGGCCAGGCGTTCGAAGCGGCGGTCGCCGAACAGATGGAAAGCGCGGGCGCAGAGCTTGCGCGTGGCCGGACCGGACAGCGTGCCGTGGAGCACGTCGAGCTCGGCCAGCAGCCCGATGTCGGCGTTGGAGTAGCGGCGCGGGAACGGTCGGCGCGGGGTGTCGCGGCGGTCGGCGATCTCTCCCGTGGTCCGGTGTTGCTGCAACAGGCGTGTGATTTGGGCCCGTGACAAGCCGGCCACCTTGGCCAGGAAGCGGCGCAGCAGGCCCTTGTCGGCCTTCCCCCGCAGGGCGTAGTCGAACCGTCGCACGGTTTTCGCCACGAACGCGTAGGAGTCGGCGCGGGTTTGTGGTTGCAGGTCGACCTGCTCGCTTCCGGCGAGGAATTCCCGAACCTGATCCAGGGTCTGCAGACGGTGCGTGTCGAGTCTCACGATCATCCTCCGATGATCCTCGACCCGGCCCCCGTTCAGGCTCATGTGTCGTTGGAAACAACTCCTCGTTCAGGCTCATGTGTCATTGGAAGAGACTGGCAGGCGCCGCTGCCGGTGCTGCGCGTCAAGTTCGGCGATTCCATGGAGACGTGGATCTACGTCGATCCCGCGCTGGGCCGGGTGGTCGCCCGCGAGCACCGGTTCACCCGTGTCGAGCGGTGGCTCTTCAACGGCCTGCACAGCCTCGACTTCGCGTTCTGGTACGACCGCCGGCCGCTCTGGGACATCGGAATGATCGTGCTGAGTCTCGGGGGCCTCGCGTCGAGCGGCATCGGCCTCTGGATCGGGTGCGGGCGCATTCGGCGGGCGCTCGGTCGCCGGCGGTCGGGTCGGCCCGCGGAGACGTAGGCCGCCGGGTCGTCGCCGCCCCGGTGTCTCGCGAGCTGCCGGGCGCCGGCAGGCCGGGGGTGGGGGCCTGCCGGCGGTATCTCCAACGGTCCCCTATTGGGCCCTGAAGCGCAGGTAGTTGACGACGTGCCAGATCTCCTCGTCGGTGATCCGGCCCTCCCAGGCGTCCATGTCGTACTTGGGGGGGACGCCCTGGCGGATCACGTTGTAGATCTCGCCGTCGCTGTCGCCGTGCACCCACTCGTCGTCGACCAGGTTGGCCGGTCTTGTCCCCGGCGACGGGCTCTGGCCGCGGCCGTCGGCGTTGATTCCGTGACACGAACGGCAGAAGCGGCCGAAAACTCGCAGGCCGGCCCGCACCGATTCCTCCGTCGCCTCGATCTGGTTTTCCGGCACCTCGGCCGCAGCTTCCTGCGCGGCCTCCGCTGGGGTCGAAGCGGACGGAGCGGCGGCTGCGATCAGCGCGAAGGCGGCGAAGCAGGCGGCCAGGACGGTCATGATTCGTGTCTGACTCGGCATTGTCACGCATCCTCCTCGAAGTGAAGTCTCGTCATGAGTCTATACCGCGAGAGGGCGGGCGGCAGGATCGTCCGACGTGCCGCCTTCGTGGTTGACCCGTTCACAGGCGACGGGGTACACTGCGCGCCCTGGCAAGCTGGCTCGATGCCGGCCGGCCGGGTGGCTCACCGGATTGAAGGAGTGATCGAATGCGTGTACTGAGCGTCATCGTGATGGTGATGTTGCTGAGTGCCGGCACGGCCAGCGCCCAGCAGGAGCCGCAGCCGTTCGGCGATCTGGCGGAGGTGATGCGCGGCATCCTCTTCCCCAACTCGAATATTCTCTTCGACGCGCAGACGAACAACCCCGACGAGCCGGTCGAGGCGGTGGAGGGCGACTCCACCAGCGCGCGCTTCGCCGGCATCTATACCGGTTGGGAGGCTCTGGAGAATGCAGCGGTCGCGCTCGTGGAGGCCGCCAACCTGATCGAGCTTCCGCGCAACTGCGAGCTCAACGAGGACGAGGCCGGGCGCATCGGAGCTCCGGTGCCCATCGAGCGCGACGACTGGAAGCAGTACGTTGCCGGACTGCGGGCGGCGGGGCAGACGGCCTACGAGTGGGCGCGCGCCCGCGAATACGACGACTTCGAGGTCATTCTCATGACCGGCGACATCGCCGAGGCCTGCTCGAACTGCCACGGCGTCTATCGCGACAGCTACACGGATCCGCCCACGCCGCGCTGTACTCCCCCCAGCGAGTGAGCGCCTCCGTCCACACGAGATGATCCGGGTTGGAGGAGCTTGAACGCATGCGAAGCTGGTTCGAATGGCTTGGCGCGATGGAATCGAGTGTCGCTCTGCGCGAGTCGCTCAACGCCTATCCGATCATGCTCACGTCGCACGTCATCGGGATGTGCATGTTCGCGGGCCTGATCATAATGATGGACCTGCGGCTGGCCGGTGTCGGCAACCTCAACAGCTCGATCACGCAGGTCCAACAGCGGCTGTTTCCGTGGCAGATGGTCGGGTTCGCCGTCAGCGTCGTGACCGGTCTGCTGCTGCTGTTCAGCGATCCGATGCGGTTCTATTCGAACTTCTACTTCTGGACGAAGAACCTGCTGATGGTCGCGGCCGGCCTGAACATGTGGATCTTCCATGCGACCACGTACCAGACGGTGAATCAGTGGGACGACGATCCGTCGCCGCCGTTCCCGGCCAAGGTCGCCGGCGTGCTGTCGATCGCGTTCTGGTCCGCGATCATCGTCGTCGGGCGGATGATCGCCTATCAGGATCTCGTGCCGCAGTGGTGGCGCGACCTGGGTCTGAGAGGCTAGACAGATGTCCTTGCAACCGTTCTTCCTCTGGATGCAGGAGCACGCGATCAGCGCGTACATCCTCAACCAGACGTGGTTCTCGCCGATCGTGCAGGTGATACATCTGGTCGCGTTGTCCGTGTTCGCCGGCGCGGTGCTGGTGGTCGACCTGCGGCTGCTCGGTGTGGGGCTCACCCGCGTGCCCCTGGCCAAGGTGTCGGAGGACGCCATGCCCTGGATGGTCTGGGGACTCGTCGCGTTGCTCATCACCGGCTGGCCGTCGGTGATGTCGACGGCGATGAAGCAGTACTACAGCCCGTTCTTCTGGTGGAAGATGGAGTTGCTGGTGCTCGGGCTGATCTTCGCCTTCACCGTCCGGCGGCGACTGGCGAGGATGGACGAAGCGACGCTCGGGCCCGTCTGGCCGAAGGCGGCGGGCATGTTCTCGATCGCGGTGTGGACCGGGGTGGCGGTCGGCGCCCGGCTGATTGGCTTGCTCTCGTAGGCGCGGCTGACGGATTGTCTTGACAGCGCCCGAAAGTCGCATGTAAAGATCGCCCACTTTCGTCAACACGTTCCGGCCCTTCTGAGGAGGAGGGGTATCCGGACCAGTCTGCTGGCGGCTTGCGACATCATCCGGTGTGGCGGTCCTGGCGGGGAGACATCCTCAAATGCGAAATCCGAAGAGGTTCAACGGCAAGATGATTGCCACGGCCGCGGCCGGCGCGCTGGCGCTGACGATGGTCTTCTCCGTCGGCGCCGCGACCGTGGCGGGGCAGGACTACATGGCGCCCCGGACCGCGTTCGGTACGCCGGATCTGAACGGAATCTGGCAGGCCATCGGCGCCCACCACTGGAACATCGAGCCGCACGCGGCCAGCCACGGCCCCGTCGTCGAGCTCGGCGCCCTGGGCGCGATTCCGGGCGGCCTGGGCATCGTCCAGGGCGGCGAGATCCCGTACACGGCTGCCGCGCGCGCAGTGCAGCAGGAGAACGCGCAGCACTGGGTGGAGCGCGATCCCGCCGCCAAGTGCTATATGCCGGGCATCCCGCGGGCGACCTACATGCCGTCTCCGTTCCAGATCGTGCAGACCGAGGATTACATCCTCTTCGCCTACGAGTTCGCCAGCGCCAGCCGCGTCGTCTACATGGCCCGCCCCGACTTCGAGGCGCCGGTCGACGCCTGGATGGGCCACTCGCTCGGCTCGTTCGACGGCGAGACCCTCGTCATCGACGTGACGGCACAGATGCCGGACACGTGGTTCGACAGCAACGGCAACCATCACACCAACCAGATCCACGTCGTCGAGCGGTACACCGCGACCAGCGCGAACCACCTGAGCTACGAGGCGACGATCGAGGATCCGGAGACCTTCACGCGCCCGTGGACGGTCAGCCTGCCGCTCTACCGCCGGGTCGACGAGAACATGCAGCTCCTCGAGTTCAAGTGCGTGGAGTTCGCCGAGGAGTTGATGTACGGGCACCTCCGCAAGGATCCCGACCTCACGCCGACGTATCGCCCGAGCGGGTACGGCTCGGCCTTCGAGGGCGAGGCGCCCGGCCCCCGGTAGACAACCGCGAGAAGCAGGTTGACGAACAGTTCGAGAATTGGCGATAATGCCGAAACCCGTTCCGCTGTCAAACAGGAGGCGAAACCGATGCGAGCAAAGGTAGTTCTTACGATCGTGGCCGTTGCGATGGCTGCGGCTGCCGTCCCCGTGGTGGCCCATCACGCGTTCTCGGCGGAGTTCGACGCCGACGCGCCGATCCATCTCGAGGGCGTGGTCGTCCGCATGGAGTGGATCAACCCGCACGCGTGGGTCCACCTTGAGATCACCAACGAAGACGGCTCGACGGAAGTCTGGATGGTCGAGGGCGGCACGCCGAACACGCTGCTCCGCCGTGGCTTCAATCGTCAATCGCTGCTTCCGGGCACCGAGATCATCGTGGACGGCTACCAGGCCAAGGACGGCTCGAACAAGGGCAATGGCCGCGACCTGACCTTCCGGGATGGCCGCAAGCTGTTCATGGGTTCGTCCGGCACCGGCGCGCCGCGCGACGGCCGCGACGTGACCGAGCCCGAATAGCGCGCATCGTTCGTTCTGAACGAACCCGTCGGTCCCTCCGGGGCCCGATATCGGAAACCCTGGACGTCCGGGGCTCGTCATGAGCTTCGGGCGGTCAGGGTTTTCTTTTGCCTGTTTTCAATCCTCGGTTGAATTGCCATGCGAGACCGGAGCTTCCAGCCGCGACCAGTCCAATCAACCGCCGGCGCGGGGCAGAATGCAGTGGGCCGGCGCGGCTTCCTGAAGGCGGTCGGCGCGGGAGCGGGCGCCGCAATCGGCGCGGCCGGGCGGGACGAACGTGGCGCGGACGGCGGCGGCCCGTTCGAGCGCGGTTCACGCACAGCCGTCACCCGACGTCGTCGTCGTGGGTGCCGGGACCTTCGGGATGTGGACGGCGTTGCACCTCCAGCGCCTCGGCGCCCGCGTGCGCGTCGTCGATGCCTATGGCGCCGGCAACTCCCGGCAAACCTCCGGCGGCGAGACCCGGGGAGTCCGTACGTCGTACGGGGATCGGCCCCACGGCCGGCAGTGGACCCGCTGGGCGCAGAGGGCCATCGAGCGCTGGCTCGCCTGGGACGCGGAAGGGCGCGACCGGCTCCTGCCGCGGTTGTTCTTTCAGACCGGGGATCTGATCCTGCGCGAGGCGGTGAACCGGTACCTGACCGACACGCGGACGCACTGGGATGCGCTGGGCATCCCCTACGAGGTGCTGTCGCCCGACGACGTGTCGCACCGCTGGCCGTGGATCCGGTTCAAGAATCTCGGCATCGCGCTCTACGAGTCGGGAGCGGGCGTCGTCCGTGCGCGGCGGGCGATCGAATCCGTGGCGCGCGTGTTCGAGGACGAGGGCGGCAACATCCGCGTGGACCGGATCGCGCTGGGGGACCGGACGGGTCGTCGATTGGCGAACGTGCGGCTCGCTTCGGGCGGCGCCCTGTCCGCCGATACGATCGTCCTTGCCTGCGGTCCGTGGTTCCCGAAGGTGCTGCCCGCGCTGATGGAACGTCGGATCCGGACCAGCATGGGCCACGTCTTCTACTTCGCCGTGCCGCCGGGCGACACCCGGTTCAGCTACCCGTTCATGCCGAGCTACGGAGTGCCGGGCTGTACCGGCTGGCCTGCGCTTCCGCCGGACCATCGGGGCTTTCGCGTGCGCACGGGCGGTCGGCCGCCCGAGGATCCGGACACTTCGGATCGCTGGATCGCGCCGGAATATCACGAGCGCCCGCGCGAGATCCTGCAGCGCCACTTTCCGGACCTGGTCGGCGCACCGATCAACGAGACACGGGCCTGCCACTACGAGAGCAGCGTCGACAGCAACTTCATCGTCGACGTTCATCCGGAGCTGGACAACGTCTGGCTGGCGGGCGGCGGATCGGCCGAGTCGTTCAAGTTCGGGCCGGTGCTCGGCGACTACATCGCGCACCGCGTGGCGGGCGACGACCGGGAGCCGGAGCTGGCCGACGGCTTCCGGCTGAAGGACGAGGAATTCGGAGCCTGACTGTCGCCGCGTTGTGGGGGCGCCGGTCGCCCGAGGTGGGTCCGGCCGCCCCCAACGCCGGTGTCGGGCCCCTAGTCCGATTCGCCGTCGCGGTCCGACGCAATCGCGGCCAGCGCCTCGCGAAGCCGCTCGGCCGCCTCCGGGAGAGTGGTCCCGGTTTCTCCGTCCAGCACGATGTCCGTGGAGTCGAGCCGTTCCCCGTAGAACCGCTCGTTCGCGTCGCGATCCGCCCTGAGCGTCGCGCCGCCGAGCGTAACTCCGGCGAATACCCCCCGGGTGCGCGAGTAGCTGAGGATCTCGGCGGTCAACTGGAGATCGGTAGAGGCCTCGAGGCTCCGGCCGACCGGTCCCACTACCGCGGAGGCGTCTCCGCCGAGCTTGAACTGGTTGTCGAGGAGCCGGGAGAGCCCACGGCGGTTCTGGATCAGGAGGATGACGTCGACGGACTGCGCACCGACCTGCAGGCCGATGCTGCCGCCGGTCAGCGTCAGGAACGCCGGTGCCGACCACACGCCGGTCTCCTCGTCCTTCGCGGCGATGAAGCCGCGTCCGCGCTGCCCCCCAAGGAAGAAACCGGCCTTGACGGTGGACGGAAAGACCGCGATCCCGGCGGCCTTCTCGAGAATCGCCCTGGGAATCGCCGCGTCGGGTGCGTTCATGATTTCGTGCAGGACAGTGATCGCTTCGTCGATGCGCGCGGCCTCCTCGTTGGCGCCGGCGGTCAGCGGCGTACAGATCAGAAGCAGGGCGGCGAGCGTCGCGGCCACCAGGGAGTTCCGGGCCGGGGAGCCGGACGCGGAACGGCATCGGGCGAGCCCGGCGGAGACGTGCGGGACGACGTTGTATCGAGTAGGCATACCTTCAGATTAGCCCATTTTCGTAAGATCCGCCGATGATGTTGCGCAAGGCCTGGATCGCCGTGTGCCTGACCGGGGGCCCGTTGCTCGCGCCGGCATCCGCGCACGGTCAGGTGACGCGGGTCGATCCGTCGCCGCCCCCGATCGGCGTCATCGAGGTCTCGGGCCGGGAGGTCTTCGACGAGCGCGGCGGCGGCCTGTTCGCGCCCCATCGCATCGCCAACCGTCTGCACGTTCGTACCCGCGATCACATCATTCGCCGCGAGCTGCTGTTCGAGACCGGCGACCCGCTCGACCGCGAACTGATGGATCAGACCGAGCGCAACCTGCGCGGCCTGTGGTTCCTGCGCGACGCGCGGGTACAGACGGTCGAGGTGGATGAGGACCGCGACGGGCGACCCGAGCGGGTCGACGTCTTCGTCACGACGTGGGACCGCTGGTCCCTGGCGCCCCGCCTGGACTTCTCGCAGGTGCAGGACCGGACCATCTGGGAGATCGGCGCGTCGGAGAAGAACTTCCTCGGCTTCGGCAAGTCGATCACGGTCTCGCACCGGCAGAATCTCGACCGGGTGACGGATCGGGTGCGCTACCAGGACCCGCAGTTGCTCGGATCGAACGTCGGTCTGGCGGCGTCGATCGCGAATCTCAGCGATGGCCACGAGCGACTCCTGACGATCGACCGGGGGTATCTGTCGCTCCGGGATCCGTGGGCGTTCTCCGGCGGCGTGGTGAGCATCGCGCGGACCGAGCCCATCGTCGAGCACGGCGTGGAGATCGAGCGGCTGCCGTTGCACGGCGCGTTCGTCGATCTGGAGCTGGGGCGCGCACTGCTGCGCGGAGCGAATCATGCGGTCCGGATGCACGGCGCGTATCGGGCGCACGAGGTGCAGGTCGGAGGCGATCTTCGCGAGTACGCCGGGCCGGAGGTCGGTCTGCGCGCGGTCACTCATCGGTTCGTGCGGCTGACCCACGTGAACCAGTTCGAGCGGACCGAGGACTTCAACCTCGGCACCGAGTCGCACGCGGTGTTGAGGTTGTCGACGCCCGCGTTCGGGGGGCAGGAGGCCGTGTTCGTCTCGGCCGGCCACCGGCAGGGGCTACGGTTTCGGGACGGTCACTTCGTGATCCTCGGCGTCGGATTCGACGGGCGGCATGAACGGGGCGGGTGGCGGAACACCGTGGCGGCGGTAAACGCACGCTACCTCCAGAAGCACTCGTCGCGGACGGCGTTCGTCGGCAAGCTCGACTATGCGCATGGCCACGACTTCGATCCGGAAGTACAGCTCCGGCTCGGCGCCGAGACCGGGCTGCGCGGCTATCCGGTGCGGCAGTTCACCGGCACGCGCTCGCTGCTGCTGACCGCGGAAGAACGCGTTTTCTTCGCCGACGACGTGTGGCAGTTGTTCTCGTTCGGCGTCGCCGGGTTCGTCGACAGCGGCTTCGTTTGGCCCGCCGGACGAGCCGTCGACCTCGGGGACCTGCGAACGGGCATCGGGGTCAGCCTTCTCGTCGGTAGTCACCGGCTCGCGAGCCGCGGCGGCATCCGGTTCGACCTGGGCTACGCGCTCGATCCGGTCAAGGGCAGGGACGGCAGGCCCAAGCGCTGGGTCGGTGCCGCCTTCTCGGACATTGACTTCTGAGCCTCACCCGTCGCCGCCGGTTCGAATGGCCGCCACCTTCGCCGCCGGGGCGCTCGTACCTTTCGCCGCGTGGCTCCTGCTGCTGCCGGTGCTCGGCGCTCTCGATCTCTATCGGGGGGCGACGATCCTGCGCCCGCTCGCGGTCGTCCTGCTCGCCTCCGTAGCGGGCGGGCTGGTGGCGGGCGGCGCCCTGGGCCCGGGGTTGCGCTGGAGGGCGGCGTTCGGGGCCGCCTTCGGCGCCACGCTCTGGATTCCATACCTGATCCTCGGCAGCCTGCCGGCGCTGAGCGGCGTGGAGCGGCTCGCCGATCTGCTCGTCGGTTTCACTCCGGCCCTGGCGACGTCTCATGCGCTCTTGGGCGCGCTCGGGCTCGTGCTCGGCGGCAGCGGTTGGCGCCGAGCGTGTGCCGGCTCCCTCAGGTTCGGCGCGGCCGGTACCGCCGGCGGCGTGCTGCTGGCGCTCGTCGTCCGGCTCTCGGCCGGATCCTCCGGGGCGGCTGCGTTTGCGGTCGGTGCGTTAGGCGGCTGTACGGCCTGTCTACTACCGTTGACACTCGCCGGGTGGTGGCTTGGCTGCCGGCCGACTGGTCGTGTCACCCAGGGTGAGAACCGAGGCCCGTAACATCGGAGCGGCGGTCCCACTCAAGCCACCGCGCATCGCGTTCGAGGACGCGCTCGATACGGGCGATGTACACGCAGGCGGCGGCCGACGCGAGGTGCCAGGCGATATGGGGCTGGACTACGTGCGCCCAGGGACTGCCGGCACCGACGCACGCGATGCCGGCGTGACCCAGGGCCAGGAGCGCGGCGGCGGGCAGGAGGAGTCCGACCGTCCTGCACAGATCGGGACGGATGGCCGGGTGAGTACGCGCCAGCTTCCTCCACAACCAAAGCAACGCCACGGCCTGGGTCGTGACGACGGCGTACCCGGAGGCGGTGGCGATGAACGGCAGCACGGCACCGCCGCCGGCGAACAGGGCAAAGAGCGCCGGCCACCGATCGCGCCCCGCGGAGCCCCGGTGCACGAGCGCCGCGGCCAGCAGCAGGCCGGTGAACAGCGGTATCGCGGCTAGGTCGAGCTGCTGGAACACCGTCGCGAACGTGGCGTGGAACAGCATCGAGGCGGCGCCGAGCAGGGCCAGTATGGCCGGGAGGAAACGTGCGGGCCCTCCGGCAGGCGCGCGGTGGAGCTCGTGCCAGACGACGACCGCCGCAACTAGGCCGGCGAGTCCGGACAGGGTCTCGCCGGGGTGCGTCAGCAACCCGGTGACGTCGGGCTCGCAGGTGTCGTACGCGGCGCGTTCGAGTGCGCTCCACGGTCCTGGTCTCACCGTCTGCGCCTCTTTCCGATGTGGTGCTCAAGGTGTCGCAGCGCCGTCCCGCAGTGCTCGCCGCGTAGCGAGCAAATCCAGCCACGCGCTCAGCACGTCCTCGCCGAAACGCCTGCCGATCGTCACCCACTCCTCGTAGTGGTTGGGATGATCGAAGTTCCACCAGCCGGTGTTGTCCGACGGCGGCACGAGATACGAGAGATAGTCCTGCGCCGACCCGATGAAGCCGTGGTGCCGGCCCGGCATCAGGTGGTCGACGCCGGCCATGGCCGGGAAGCGCCACGTGCCCCAGTCGGGGCCGTAGTCGGCGACGCTCTCCGAACGTCCGAGTGCGTAGGCGGGATCGATCTCGCCCGGGGCGGTCAGCAGGCTCAGGTCGCCGATCTCGATCAGCGCGACCTCGGCCCGCACGCAGCCGAGCAGGCCCCAGCAGTCGGGCCACCGGTAGCGCAACCGGTCGGGCGGCTCGACGTCGTGGTGCCACACGGACCACGTGCCGAGCAGGTGGATGACGTTGTCGATCGGCGTGTCGAACGAGACGCTGGCGACGGCCAGATCGGGGGCCGGCAGCGGCTCCGCCGCGTCGAGCGCCGCGACCGCCGCGTGTCCGATCTCGTAGCCGGTCGAGCGGATCTTCTCCCAGCCGTCCGTCACCAGCGCCGGTCGCTCGGCCCGGTCCGGCGCCGTCTCCAGGACCCGGCGACCCTCTTCGTTCCATAGCGGGACGGGCGTCCCGCGCAGGCCGCTCATCTGGTTGCCGACCGTCCCCGCCACGAATACGGCGACCCCGCCCCGGGCGCGCTCCAGGTACTCCCGCAGGTAGTGCGGATAGTCGCTCGACAGGAGCCGGTTTCCGCTCCCGAGCGTGTCGGGATGATTGTGCCAGTTGACCAGGGTGGCGATTGTCTCGCCCGTGTCCGCCGCCCTGAGCTCCGCCGCCACGACGCGCGTGTTGCCGGCGACGGGATCCCGGAGGTCGCGTTGCAGGACGAAGCGGTCGTACGCGGCCGACGGATCGTCGATCTCGTTGTTGATGGCGGGCAGGCGGCAGTCGTCCTCCGTTTTCAGGACGCCGCTCGCGGTGTCCTGGCACGCGACGTGGGTGGTCGTCGCGGTCGTCAGCGTCGCGGGACGCAGTGCGTGCAGCGCCTGTTCTATCGACGCGTAGAGCAGCTCGCGAAGCTGCGTCGTGTAGCGCCGGTTGTGGCCGGACATCAGGGTGGACCAGTAGCCGCTGGCGTCGGGAGCCGAGTGCGTATGGGTGGAGTGCAGAATGACGTGGCTCTCCGGGATCCCGTGCTCGCGGGCGACGCGGCGCCGGACGCGTCCGGTGTGCTTGCGGCCGAGGCCCGGGAGGTCGGCCGCCACGAGGACCAGCGTCTCGCCCCCGGCGTCGCGGAGCGCGAGCGAGCGCGCCCAGATCGGGTCGTGGACACCCTCGGCGAGCCGGTTGCCACGGCGGAACGGCACGTAGGGACTGAACCCCGCCAGATGGATCCACCGGAAACAGTCGCGGTCGGGGTCGAACTGGGGAACCGCCGCGTCGGCCGCCGCGTCTGCACACAGGACCGGGGTGATGTCGACGGCCGCGGCGCCGGCCTGCAACTGGCCCGCGGACGAGGCCGGTGCGGCAAGGAGGACGACGATGAGCGCGGCAGACCGACGTGCCCCCGCGGTCAGGAGATCGGTGGCCGCCGGGCAGGAACGAATCACGGTTGGATCGTAGCCCGACGATGAGTCGGGGGTTGGGGTATGCTCCGCTGGCTCGGGGGAGGGCACGCATGGCACTGAACACGTATCTCACGTTCGATGGCAACTGCCGCGAGGCGTTCGAGTTCTACCGGTCGGTCTTCGGGGGCGAGTTCGCCGAGTTCCGGACGTTCGGCGACGGACCGCCCGACATGCCGGTGTCCGAAGCAGAGAAGAACCACGTCCTGCACGTCGCGCTGCCGATCGGCTCGAGCGTCCTGATGGGCAGCGACAGCTCGAGCTCTGCCCCCCCGCTCGCGGTCGGCAACAATTTCTCCCTGTCCATCGAGGTGGAGAGCCGGGAGCAGTGCGACGAGCTGTTCGCGAAGCTGTCCGCGGGCGGCTCGGTGATCATGCCGCTCCAGGAGATGTTCTGGGGCGCCTACTTCGGGCAGTGTACCGACCGGTTCGGCATCAACTGGATGGTCGACTACACGCTGCCCACCGAGTGAGCGCGCGGGCGGCTCGAACGGACTCCATCGGCCGGGGGTGTCGGGAGGGACGACTCAGGCTGTCTCGATGCCCGCCGCGCCTTCTAGCTCCAGCTCGGCGGTCGCAATCTCGCGCATTCGGAACTTCTGGACCTTGCCTGTGACGGTCATGGGAAACGCGTCCACCAGCTTCCAGTGGCGCGGGATCTTGTAGGTCGCGATGGCGCCGTGGCAGAACGCGCGGAGCTGCTCGCCGGTCAGGTGGGCGCCCGCCTTCGGCTTCACCCAGGCCATCACCTCCTCGCCGTAACGGGCGGACGGGACGCCGATGACCTGCGCGTCCTCCACGTCCGGATGCGTGTAGAGGAACTCCTCCACCTCGCGCGGGTAGACGTTCTCGCCGCCGCGGATGATCATGTCCTTGATGCGGCCGACGATTCTCAGGTACCCGTCCTCGTCCATCGTCGCCAGATCGCCGGAGTGCATCCAGCGCGCTTCGTCGATGGCGGCGGCGGTCGCCTCCGTTTCGTTCCAGTACCCGAGCATCACGACGTAGCCGCGCGTGCAGAGCTCGCCGGACGCTCCCCGCGGCACGATCCGGCCGTTCTCCGGATCGATCACCTTGATCTCGACGTGGGGATGGATGCGGCCGACGCTGCCGACCCGCTTCTCGACCGGATCGTCGACGCGGGTCTGGGTCGACACGGGCGAGGTCTCCGTCATCCCGTAGCAGATGGTGATCTCGGTCACGTTCATCCGTTCCCGTACCTGCTTCATCACCTCGACCGGACAGGGAGAGCCGGCCATGACGCCGGTGCGCAGCGAGGAGAAGTCGGTGCTCGCGAAGTCGTCGTGGTTCAACTGGGCGATGAACATCGTGGGGACGCCGTAGATGGACGTGCAGCGCTCGCGCTCGATGGCGGCGAGGGTGGCCGCCGCGTCGAAGCTCTCGGCCGGCGCGACGATGCAGGCGCCGTGGGTGGTGCAGGCGAGGTTGCCGATCACCATCCCGAAGCAGTGGTAGAAGGGGACCGGGATCAGCACCCGGTCTACTTCCGTGTAGCGCAGGATCTCGCCGCAGAAATAGCCGTTGTTCAGGATGTTGTGGTGGGAGAGAGTGGCCCCCTTGGGCGCCCCGGTCGTGCCGGACGTGTACTGGATGTTGATCGGGTCGTCGAAGCTCAGGCTCGCCTCCCGCTCGGCCAGCGCCGCTTCGTCGACGCCTGCGGCCCCATCCAGCAGTACGTCCCACCCGTCGTCGAGGACGACCGTCTCGGCCAGCGCCGGGCACCTCGCGCGCACGCCCTCGACGATGGTCGCGTAATCTGTAGCGCGGAAGCGCCGGGAGTGCAGAAGCAGGCGCAGTCCCGACTGGTTCAGGGTGTACTCGAGCTCGTGCGCGCGGTAGGCCGGGTTCACGTTGACGAGGATCGCGCCGATGCGGGCCGTCGCATACTGGACGACGATCCACTCGAAGCGGTTGGGGGCCCAGATGCCCACCCGATCGCCCCGGGCGATGCCGCGGGCGATCAGGGCGCGCGCGAGACGCGTCGTCAGGTCCCAGAGCTGCCGGTAGCTGGCGCGGAAGCCCTGAAAGGGGACGACGAGGGCGTCGCGGTCCGGGTGTCGCTCCACCGTCCGGCGCAGATTCGCACCGATGGTCTCGCCCAACAGGGGCACGTTGGCGGCGCCGTGCACGTAGGAGCGCGCACTCACTGAACCCCGATTATAATGAGGCCGCCAGCTCTGGAAGGAAGCAGATCGTGTTCGACGGCTCGCGATTCGTGCCGTTCATCGGCCCAGCCGGCTTGCTGCTGCTTCTCGTGCTAGTCGCCGGCGCCTCGCCGGCAGGGGAGCAGCGCGCGGAAATTCCCCGCTTCCGGTCGGGCGTCGACCTGGTCAAGGTGACGGCCACGGTGCGCGACGCCGAAGGGCGGCTCGTCGGCGACCTGAGCCGCGACGACTTCGAGATTCTCGAAGACGGCCGGCCGCAGCGCATCACGCAGTTCGACCGGGGCCGGGTCCCGGTCAGCCTCGGCGTGGTCCTCGACGTCAGCCAGAGCATGCTCGGGCAGCGCATGGACGACGCCCGAGCGGCGTTGCAGCGCTTCCTGGTGGACCTGCTCGAGCCGGTCGACGAGGTCTTCCTCATGGTCTTCAACCACGACCCGAAGCTGGAGGCGCCGTGGACGCTGGGTCCGAGCCGGCTCCGGGGGCGGCTCGACCGCGTGCGCCCGTACGGGGCGACCGCGATCTACGACGCCCTGATGATGGCCCTGCCGATGTTCACGGACCGGTCCCACGACCGCGCCGCCGTCGTGCTCATCTCCGACGGGTCGGATACCGCCAGCGACGTGACCCGCGAGGACGTGCGCTGGCAGATACGGCTGAGCGACGCCTTCGTCTACGCCGTCGGCATCGACGCCCCGGAGCGGCGGCCGATCAACGACCGCGTCAACGCACGGCTGCTGCGGGACATCACGGCCGAGAGCGGCGGCTACGTGGAAGTGGTCTCGGACAGCCCGGAGCTGGGGCCGGCCACCGGGCGGATCGCCGAGGAGCTGAACCATCAGTACACGCTCGCGTACGCGCCCGCCCGCCCGCCGGATGGGAGATACCACCGCATCCGGGTCCGGGTGCGGGGCGGGGAGCACCAGGTGCGCGCGCGGCGGGGATACGTGGCGCTTCCGCGCCAGTGACGGCCCGCTCCGCGTGTCGTGTATCTTGGGTGGAATGGTCGTTCTCGAGACGCGCGATCTGCGCAAGCGCTATCGCCGGGGAGACACGGAGGTCACCGCGCTCGACGGCATCAGCCTGACGCTGGAAGCCGGGACGTTCGTTGCCGTGGTCGGCCCGTCCGGCTGCGGGAAGTCGACCCTGCTGCACCTGTGCGGCGCGATGGACCGTCCCAGCGCAGGCGAGGTGCGGCTCGACGGGCGCTCGCTGGCCGCGCTCGACGACGACGCGCTGACGCGGATGCGGCGCGAGCGGATCGGGTTCGTGTTCCAGTTCTTCAACCTGCTCCCGACGCTGACGGTGGCCGAGAACATCGGGCTGCCGCTGCTGCTCGCCGGTCGGGAACCGTCTGCATCGATGGCGCGGGCGGGGGAGTGGGCCGAACGAGTCGGCATCTCGCACCGCCTCGACCACGCTCCGTCGCAGCTCTCCGGCGGTGAGGCTCAGCGGGCCGCGATCGCGCGCGCCGTCGTGCACGAGCCGGCCCTGCTCCTCGCGGACGAGCCGACCGGCAACCTGGACAGTGAGAACGGCCTGCGAATCCTCGACCTGCTCGAGGAGGTCAGCCGCGGGTCCGGTGCGGCCCTGCTGCTCGCCACCCACGACGCGGCGGTGGCCGCGGCGGCGGACCGGAAGGTCGCGATGCGCGACGGGCGCATCGTGCACGTCGAGTCGCGGGTCCCGGCGGCGCCCGGCGCACCGGTCCCGGGGTTCGCCGCGGCGGGATCGGCGTCGTGAAGGCGGGGCGGCCGGCGTCTGCCCCGGCGGGGCTGTTCCGCGCCTTCATCGCCAGGAACCTGCTGCAGCAGCCGTTGCGGAGCGTGGCCACCGTCGCGAGCCTCGCCGTCGGCGTCGCGGTCGTCGTAGCCATCCAGCTCGCCAACGCCAGCTCGGTCCGCGGCTTCTCGACCGCCCTCGACGCGCTGGCCGGACGGACGTCGCTGGAGATCACCGTGCCCGGCATCGGCCTCGACGAGACCCGACTGGCCGAACTGGGATGGCTGCGGGAGTACGGCCTCGTCAGCCCGGTGATCGACGCCGACGTGCTGCTGGAGGTCGCACCGGCCGGTGGGGAGCCCGTCCTGGAGGCGGTGCGCCTCCTCGGCGTCGACATCCTGCGCGACCGTCCGTTTCGCGACTATCCGCTGGTCGACGGCGACACGCCGCGTGCGGTGACGACGCAGGGCTTACTGGACCTGCTGACCGATCCGCAGTCGGTCATCCTGACCCGGCCGTTCACCAACCGCCACGGGCTCGACGTCGGCGATCGGGTCGGTCTGGCCGTCGGCGAGCGGACGGTAGCGCTACGTGTGACCGGTATCCTCGGCGACGATGGGCCGGCCAGCGTTCTCGACGGCGGCTTCGCCCTGATGGACATCGCCGCGGCCCAGTGGGCCGTCGGACGCCTCGGACGCGTCGACCGGGTCGACGTGCGGCTGGCGGACGGCGTCGACGTCGCACAGGCGGAGCAGGCGATCGCGGCCCGGCTGCCGCCCGGCGTCACCGTGCGCCGCCCTTCGTCGCGGGGCGCCGAGGTGGAGCGGATGCTGCGGGCGTTCCAGTTCAACCTGACCGCGCTCAGCCTGATCGCGCTCCTCGTCGGGCTTTTTCTCGTCTACAACACGGTATCGGTCTCCGTCATCACGCGGCGCAACGAGATCGGCCTGCTGCGGACGCTCGGGGTGACCCGCCGTGCCGTGGTGGGGCTGTTCCTGGGCGAGGCGGGCGCTCTGGCGATTCTCGGATGCACGCTCGGCGCGCCGCTCGGCTGGCTGCTGGCGCACGGTGCGGTCCGGTTGACCTCCTCGACGGTGAGCCAGTTCTGGATCGTGTCGTCGGCCACCGTGCCGCCGCTTGAGCCGCGGATGGTGATCCTGGCGTTCGCGGTAGGCCTGCCGCTGGCTCTCGTCGCGGCGGCGGCGCCGGCCGTGGAGGCGGCGCGCCTGGCCCCGCTCGCCGCGGTGCGCGGCGACGACGACCTGGACGCGCGGGCGCGCCTGTCGCGGCGGTACATCGCCGGCCCGCTGGCGCTGTTCGCGGTCGGGGCCTGGCTGGCGGCGCAGGGACCGGTCGGCGGGCTGCCGGTCTTCGGCATGCTGGCCGCCTTGTCAGTGGTCCTCGGGGCCGGGATGGCGATGCCGGCGGTGCTGTTCGGGTTCCGGCGGGCGTGCGGGCCGGCCATGGCGCGGTGGCTGCGCGTGGAGGGCCGGCTGGCCCATGCCAATCTGGGGGCCGCGATCCCCAGGCTGTCCATTTCCGTCGCCGCGCTGGCCGTCAGCCTGGCCATGATGGCGGCGATCGCCATCATGGTCGGCAGCTTCCGCGAGACCGTCGTCTACTGGATCGGACAGACGCTGCAGGCCGACCTCTTCGTCTCGACCGCGCGGCAGTCGCCGAACGCCGACCGTGGGGGGATCTCGGCCGCAACCGAGGCCGCCATCGCCGGCCATCCGGCGGTGGAGGCGATCGACGGCTTCATGGGAATGGACGTGCCGTACGGCGGCTCGACGATTACCGTGGGGGCCGGACGCTTCACCACGCGTATCGAGCGCGGCGGACTGCAGTTCAAGGCGCCGGCCGACGGGACCGCGGCGATGGCCGGCGCGATCGGGCAGGATCGCGTCGTCGTCTCCGAGGCGTTCTCGCTGAAGTACGCTGCGGACGTCGGCGACGAGATCCGCCTGCCGACCCCGGTCGGTCCGACACCGTTCGAGGTTTCGGCGGTCTACTTCGACTACTCCAGCGACCGCGGGCTGGTGGTGATGGACACCGGCACGTTCGAGCGCCATTTCGGGCCGGAACGGCCGAGCGGTCTGACCGTCTACCTGGCGCCCGGCGCCCGCGCGGAGTCGGTTCGCGACGAGTTGCGCGCCGCCATCGGCCGTGAGCGACGCATCTTCATCGCGACCAACGGGGACCTGCGCGCCGCCGTGTTGCGCATCTTCGATGCAACCTTCGCAATCACCTACGCGCTCGAGGTCATCGCCATCGGCGTCTCGCTGTTCGGGATGGCCGCCACGCTGCTGACGCTGGTGCTGGAGCGGCGGCGGGAGATCGCGCTGCTGCGGCTGGTGGGTGCGGACAGCGGCCAGCTCCGGCGGCTGATCGTGATCGAAGCGGGGGTGCTCGGCGCGGTGACGCAGGCGGTGGGGCTCGTGGTCGGGCTGGCCCTGTCGCTGATACTCATCTACGTGATCAACGTGCAGAGCTTCGGCTGGACGATCCAGTTCCATCTGCCGGTCGGCTTCCTGGCCCAGGCGACCGTGGCCATCGTGGTCGCGGCGACGCTCGCCGGCCTCTATCCGGCCCGTCTGGCCGCGAGGTTCGACCTGGGGGATGCCGGCGGGACGCAGGGATAGCGGCCGACTACGGAGTCTGGAGGCGATATCGCGTCAGCGGCATGTCGAGTTGTCCGAGCATGGCATCGAATCGGCTGCGCATGGCGTCGATGTCGCCGTGCATGGCGGCGAGCCGCTCGTGCATCGAACCGGCGTCTCCGCGCCGGGCGTCGACTTGCTCGCGGAGAGCACCGAGTTGCTCTTGGAGGGAACCGAGATCTTCCCGGATGCCGTCGAGCTGTCCGCGCGCGAAGTCGAGGTCCCCGCGCATGACGTCGAGTTGCCCGCGCGTATAGGCCAGATCGGTCGCGAGGTTGTTCACCCGGGAATCGACGTCGCCGATCTGCGCGCGGATCTCCTGATGGGTGGTGTCCATCCTCGCGTTGATGCTTTCCGCCACGGCGAAGAGCGCGATCACGATGGTCGCCGCGATGCCCTGACATGCCGACCCAGGCGCTGGCCGCGAGCTGGACGCGCGTCGGGGTCTCGGTCGTCGCCATGTCGTCTCCTCGTGCGATCACAGTGTATCCCGTGAACTGCCGCGTGGTTTCGGTCGTTGGACGTTCGCCTCGCATGCGATGGAAGACGCCAGAAACGCGCCATGGCCAACAGGTCGCCGCGGCATCGACTCAATAGCGGCGCCGGCCGCGTCGATTCGGCGAGCCGATGGGGCCGGTATGGCACGATTGTCAACATGAGTAGACAAGCAGGAGGGCGGCGCAACGCCGGGAATGCCGTACGGGCGGCGGTCGTGGCCGGCGCGTTGCTCGCGTCGGGCGGGCATGCCGTCGGCCAGGAGGAAAGCGGCGGCGCCGATCGGAGCGTGTGGAAGGCCGCGGATCCGGGCTACGCACTCGTCTTCCCGCGCGACCATGCGGCCCATCCGGACCACCGTATCGAATGGTGGTACTACACCGGCAATCTGCGCGTGTCGGACGGAAGCCGCCGGTTCGGCTACCAGCTCACGTTCTTTCGCGTCGGCGTCGATCGGGAGCCGGTCAACCCTTCGCGCTGGGCGGTGCGCGACCTGTACATGGCCCACTTCGCGGTGACCGACGTGGAGAGCGGCTCGCACCACGTCGCCGAGCGGCTCAACCGGGCCGGCATCGGCTGGGCCGGGGCGAGCACCGAGACGCTGCACGTCTGGAACGACGGGTGGGCCGTGACTCTGGACGAACGTGATCGCCGTATCCAGCGGCTCGCGGCAAGCGCCGACGGCGGCCTGGCCATCGATCTCCGGCTGGACCCCGCCGGACCGCCGGTGCTGCACGGCGTGAACGGCTTCAGCCAGAAGGGGGCCGAGAGCGGCAACGCTTCCCACTACTACTCGCTGACGCGCCTGCGCACGACCGGGCGACTGGAGGTCGCGGGCGAGTCCTTCGACGTCGAAGGACTGAGCTGGATGGACCACGAGTTCGGGACCAGCTTCCTGGAGCCGGCCCAGGCGGGTTGGGACTGGTTCTCGATCCAGCTCGACGACGGGACCGACCTGATGGTCTACATCATGCGCCGGATCGACGGAGCGCGCGACCCGCGGTCGAGCGGCACGGTGGTTTCGGCGGCGGGCGCGACGCATCTGCGGGCCGACGACTTCCGCCTGGCATCCGGCCGCCGGTGGACTTCTCCGGCCAGCGGTGCCGCCTATCCCGTGGCGTGGCGTATCGCCGTCCCGCCGCACGGCCTGGAGCTGGAGGTGACGGCGGCGGTCGACGCGCAGGAGCTGGAGACCGGGCGGTCCACCGGGGTCACCTACTGGGAGGGTGCGATCGACGTGCGGGGTACGCGCGAGGGCGTTCCCGTCGCCGGGTCGGGTTACCTGGAAATGACCGGCTACGCGGGGGCGCCGATGAGCACCGTGCTGCGGTAGGCGCTTGTCACGTTCCGCGGAGGTCTCGGAACCGACCGGCGCACAATCACTGATGGGAGATCAAGGAATCCTGGCCGAGCTCGACGAAGTCAGAGGTCTCAAGGGCTTGCACGATATCGTCAAGATTGTCTTCGAATATTCGAGCCAATTCCGAGTTGCCAATGTTTCCGGTAGCAACCAGAAGCAGCTTGCACGGTGTGCGCCGCAGCAGGAACGTGTCGACGAAGTCCATGTCCTTCGTGACGACTACACGTTGTTCCCGGATCGAAAGGGCGTTGACCTGCGCGTCCTCGGTACGGTTTCCGGCGGGCAGGTCCAGCGTATGAATTGCGTCGTGTCCTTCGGCCTTCAGCCAACGCGCCAACCGCCGCGGCAATTGCGCGTCGATCAGGAAGTTCATTTCAGTTCAGCGCTTCCAGTCGCTTCACTTGGCTGAGCCGCGCAGCGAACACAAGCACGGCCAGAATATCCTCCCGCTCCAGGTCCTCATAGTCCGTGAGAATATCCTCAGTACTCATTCCGGAACTCAGCAACTCCAGGATCATGTCGACCGGATATCGCAGTCCCCGGATGCACGGTTTTCCGTGGCATATCGTCGGATCGGTCGAAATGCGTTCAAGGAGTCTCGATTTCGAAGACTGCGTCGGCCTCCGCTCGCACTCGGTTGACACTTGAGACGGGTCCACTATCCATCCCTCCAGAAGATCACAGGTCTCGGGCACTCCGTAATTCGGTTGCATGGACGACCAGGCCGCCTGCAGGGCGCACAGCACCGCATCGAGCAGGTCTCCACCCGGATCATCGACCAGCCTGCGGCACTCGGTGGAGCCGAGGTGCACAACCAGGTCGTACTTTTCCTTGCATCGCTCCCGGGTCAACGCGTTCACGATACGACACCGGGCATCCCTATGCTCGAGTGTCTGTTTGGACTTGTCGTCATTCTTGTAACTTTCCTTCCCGGCCAATGCTTCGGCTGCCAGGGCGGGGTAGGCTTCAACAATCACCCGGTCTCCGTCGTTCAACGCGCAAGGGACGATGCTCGCTCCGGAACGGAGGATGCGGGGCGCTCCCTGGAAGAACATCTTCCCGACCGGCTGGAAGTCCAGCTTCATCGGGCTCAATGATCGAGCTTTGACATCCGTAGTTCGCCGGTGTTGTTTGTCGCGGTACGGCCGTCCGTCGGAATACTCTCTGACAGCGCGCTCGAAATTCCTCTTTCCAATGTTTTCGACATGGATGACATATGCCCTCCATGGTTGCGGCCACCCAAGCGCTCGTACGAGTCTGCTCGGTTGACCGAACGGAAAATCGATGCCCGCGACCCACGGTCCGGGCGCGGCGATTTCTTCTTCGAACTCTTTGAAGGACACAAGACGATGTACGGATTCGATATGAAGTCTTCCATCCGTGAACGCGCCCGCAGCGGCATTGATGGGCTTGCGTGCGCTTGGTGCGCTCGTGAAATCTATGCCAATTACCTTCATGTGTGCTTCCTGGCTTTCCAGGTGTCAGTCCAATTCCACGTCCAGGGTCCCGTCGAGCGTCGGTGCACGAGCATCGAAGGCATCGTGAAAGTGCCCGCCAACCAGCGCGACGTGCCCGTATCCACTACGGTATCCACGTACGAAGGGGGCGTCAAGTTGGTTGCGCGCGCCCGGAACGAACTTGAGGCCGGCTGACACCGCGCCGCTCGCGGCTGGCGAGTTGACTCGTACAGACGACACGGAATCCGGCCGATCACTGCCGGTAGTCACGTCGATAGTGCGGTTAGGCGTGTGGCCCCTCGCGTTGGTGGACGCGTTGCGCAGCAGCGTGCGAATCAGCGCATGTGCTCCTTGGCACGTTCGGCCAGCTCCTCCGGGGTCAGGTTCTCCTGGCGCGTGGCGATCATCCAGGTGTTGCCGGCTGGGTCCTTCACGCCGGCGTTGCGGTCGCCTTAGAACATATCCACCGGCTCCTGCACCGATGTCGCCCCGGCCGCCAGCGCCTGCGAGTAGGTGGCGTCGGTGTTCGCCACGTAGAGGTAAAGCGAGCAGGGGAGTGCGGGGAATCCCTCCTGTGCTCTGCCCATCATCACGTACGAGTCCCCGATGGTGACCTCGGCGTGTCCCGTCCGGCCGTCCTGGCTGGGGACGCGCTCCTTCTCGGTGGCGTCGAACGCCGCGTTGAGGAAATCGAGGAGTCGGTCGACGTCGTCGACGACGATGTACGGGGTCACCGTGTGGTAGCCCTCCGGGATGGGGTTCACGCTCATCGAGCGTCCTCGCTTCCTTGCCTCGGTGTGGATGACGGCTACCCGGCGTTCTTGGGATAGCCAAGCTGCCGGAGCGCCTCGGTGATCTCGTCGAGAATTGCCGGGTCGTCTATCGTGGCCGGCGTCGTGTAGGGCTGGCCATCGGCGATCTTCTTGACGGTGCCGCGCAGGATCTTTCCGGAGCGTGTCTTCGGGAGCCGCGGCACCACGGTGGCGATCTTGAACGCGGCGACCGGGCCGATCGAGGCGCGGACACGTTGTACCAGCTCCGGGACTATCGCGTCCGCCCCCCGCGTGACGCCCGCCTTCGTGACCACGAAGCCGACCGGGATCTCGCCCTTGATGGCGTCGGCCACCCCGACCACCGCGCACTCGGCCACGTCGGGGTGGAAGGCGAGCACCTCCTCCATCGCCCCGGTCGAGAGGCGATGCCCGGCCACGTTGATGATGTCGTCGACCCGGCTCATGATGTAGAGGTAGCCGTCTTCGTCCTTGTAGCCGGCGTCGCCGGTCAGGTAGAAGCCGGGGTAGCGCGACAGGTACGACTGCCGGTAGGCGTCGTCGTCGTGCCAGAGCGTCGGCAGGCAGCCGGGCGGCAGGGGCAGCTTCACGACGAGCGAGCCGATCTGTCCGGCCGGCATCTCGTTGCCGTCCTCGCCGAGCACCTGCACGTCGTAACCGGGCACGGCCCGCGTCGGCGACCCCGGCTTGACCGGCAGGGTGCCGAGGCCGACGCAGTTGGCGGCGATGGCCCACGCGGTCTCGGTCTGCCACCAGTGGTCGATGACCGGCACGCCGAGGCGGTCGCGCGCCCACATGAGCGTGTCCGGGTCGGATCGCTCGCCGGCAAGGAACAGCGTCCGGAACCGCGACAGGTCGTGCTTGCGCATGAACGCGCCCTCCGGGTCCTCCTTCTTGATGGCCCGGAAGGCGGTCGGCGCGGTGAAGAGCACGTTGACCCCGTGCTGCTCGATCACGCGCCAGAAGGCGCCCGGGTCGGGGGTGCCGACCGGCTTGCCCTCGTAGAGGATGGTGGTCGCGCCGCACAGCAGCGGACCGTAGACGATGTACGAATGGCCGACGACCCAGCCGATGTCCGACGCGGCCCAGTAGACCTCGCCGGCCCCGACGCCGTAGACGTGCTCCATGCTCCAGTGCAGGGCGACCGCATGTCCGCCGTTGTCGCGGACGACCCCCTTCGGCACGCCGGTGGTGCCGGAGGTGTAGAGGATGTAGAGCGGGTCGGTCGCGGCCACCGGCACGCAGTCGGCCGGCTCGGCGTCGTCGCACGCCGCGCGCCAGTCGAGGTCGCGGCCGTCCACCAGCGGGGCCTCGGCCTGCGGCCGCTGGAGGATGATGGTCCGTTCCGGCTTGTGGGACGAGAGCTCGATAGCTGCGTCGAGCAGCGGCTTGTAGGGCACCACCCGGCCGACCTCGATGCCGCAGGAAGCCGACAGGATCAGCTTCGGTCGGGCGTCCTCGATACGGGCAGCCAGCTCCTTCGGCGCGAACCCGCCGAAGACCACCGAGTGGACCGCGCCGATCCGGGCGCACGCCAGCATCCCGATCACCGCCTCGGGCACCATCGGCATGTAGATGACCACGCGGTCGCCGGCGACCACGCCCTGCGCAGCCAGCGCGCCGGCGACGCGCGCCACCTCGTCGCGCAGCTCGTCGAAGGTGAACCGGCGCACCGTGCCGGTTACGGGACTGTCGTAGATGAGGGCGAGTTGCTTGCCGCGGCCGCGGTCGATGTGGCGGTCGAGGCAGTTGTAGCAGGTGTTGAGCCGCCCCCCGGCGAACCAGCGGTGGAACGGCGGGTTCGCGTCGTCCCGCACCGTGTCCCAGCGCCGGTCCCAGTACAGCGGTTCCGCGGCGGCGGCCCAGAAGTCCTGCGGGTTCTCCTGCGCGTGGCGGTAGGTGTCTTCGTATACGGAGGGCATGAGGCCGGATCCTACCGCAAAGGCGTGCGCGTCTCGACCGCGTCGATTGCGGCAGACGCGGTTCAAACCGGAATCGCGAAGACGGATGGGAGATGGGCCTTCGAGACGAGACTGGCGAGCCCTGCGTCGAGAGTGGCGAGCTGACCGTCGTGTTGCGCGGCGAGCGCCAGCAGCACCGCGTCGGTGATCTGTCGATATCCTTGAATACGCGCGAGGATCTCCGGCGGCAGCGCGGTGATGGAACGATCCATGCTCCAGAAGGCGTGGGACTCCAGTCGCCTGAGCCTCTCCAGAAACGCGATCGCTTCGGACGGCGTCACCGACTGCTTGACCGCGGACGGGTTGCACGAAACGCGTACGAATCCGGCTTCCGTCAGCGGACAGGTGGACCAGCCGCTCATGCGGACCTCGGAGAACCATGACTGCACGGCGTCGTGATGTACGTGATGGGGCCAGGCAAGTGCGACGAGCGCGTTGACGTCGAGCAACCGGGTCATGGCCAGTCGCTGAGCGCCTTCTGAACGTCCTCGCTGGTAATCGGTTCAGTGTCGGCGGCAACACGGAAGACCGGAAGGCCGTTCTCTTCATCGACCTGCGGGCGCCGGAACCCCCGGCGGGCAAGTTCGGACAGGGCGGTCCCGAGACTGGTGCCGTTCCTCGCCGCCAGTGCGCGTCCAACCGCCAGCACGTCGTCGTCGATAGCTACAGTGGTGCGCATGGCTGCATCATAGCATCATCGCATCCGGCGCCGAAGATCCCCCCTCCACTGGATTCGGTCCCTGCGGATCGATTGGAAAGGGCGGTGGCTGTGGACGCATCGCCGGCTGCTGCCTATAGTGGCATGGTCGGTGTCGTTCGATTCACCCGGTCGAAGGCGAGGAGAGACAGCGATGGGCGAACGGGTCTCGCGTCGGGTGCTCCCCTGGGTGTTGCTGCTGGGCGTGGCCGCCGTTCCATGCTCGGCGGCCGCTCAGGATTCTCGGCTCATCGCGGCCGCGGCCGGTGGCGATGCGGTGGCGGTGCGCGCGCTGGTTGCCGAGGGCGCCGGTGTCGACGCGCGCCGCGCGGACGGGGCCACCGCGCTGCTCTGGGCCGCACATCGGGACGACCTGGAGATGGTCGATCTGCTGCTCCGCGCCGGGGCCGACGTGAACGCGGCCGACGACAACGGCGTGACGCCGCTCGAGCGGGCGGCGGAGAACGCCAGCACGGCCATGGTCGAGAAGCTGCTGGCGGCCGGCGCCAGCACCGGCGCGCGGCGGACGAGCGGGCTGACGCCGCTGATGACCGCGGCGCGCACCGGGCACCTGGAGGTGGTCGAGACGCTCCTGCGGCATGGCGCGGACGTGAACGCGACCACGACGGAGACGCGCAGCACGGCGCTGATGTGGGCGGTGGCGGGATCCCATGCCGCCGTCGTGCGCGAGCTGATCGACGCCGGCGCCGATCCGCATGCCTCCACCGCCGACGGGTTCACGCCTCTGCTGTACGCGACGCACAACGGCGACGTGGCGATGGCCGATAGCCTCATCGCCGCGGGCGTCGACGTGAACGAATTGGGTGTGGATGGCACACATGCGTTGGTGTATGCCATCGTCGTCGGCCGCGACGCGTTCGCACTGTATCTGCTGCAGCAGGGCGCCGATCCGAACGGTTCGATGGGCGGGGTGCGCGCCCTGCACGCGGCCGTCGGCAGCGTGACCACCTGGCACGGCGACTGGCGGCGGCGTCACGGCGACAGCCGCCGGCGCAGCCCGTTCGGCCGGCGGGGGCTGCATGCGAGCCGCGCGCTGCCGCTGGTCGAGGCGCTTCTCGCCCGCGGCGCCGACCCGAACGCGCGCATCGCCACGTCGGCACTGCTCATGGACTACATCGGCTACCCGCGCAAGGGCGCGTTCGAGCCGTTCGCCTGCGGGACGGGCGACCTGCGCGGCGCCACGCCGCTGTGGGTGGCGGGCCACGAAGCGAACCGGCCCACCGTGCCGGACGCAGCCGGGGAGGACTACGTACAGGACAGCGCCGCGATCGTCCGCGCGCTTCTCGCGGCGGGCGCGGACCAGCACCTGACGACCGACGACGGGACGACGCCGTTCATGGCTGCGGCGGGGCTCGGGCGCTCGACGTACCGGCCGCGGCAGCCGCGCGGCGTGCGGTCCCCGAGCGCCGAGGCGGCGGTCCGTGTCCTGCTGGAGGCCGGCGCGGAGATCAATCGGGTCAACGAGGCCGATTTCGGCGCGCTGCACGGGGCCGCGTTCCGTGGACTCGACGAGGTCGTGACATACCTGGTGGAGCAGGGGGCCGACATCGACGCGCGGGATTTCAAGGGGCGTACGGCCTACCGGTTGGCTGAAGGGTCCAAGCAGTCGTTCCAGTTCCAGAGCTGGCCGGAGACCGCCGCCCTGCTGGGCCGGCTGGGCGCCAATACCCAGTTGGGCATTCCAGGTACCGTTCAGGAGCGCCTGCGCGACGTGCCGCGCGCCGCCGATCAGTGACGGCGCCGGCAAGGGCAGCTTTCTCTGACCGTCGTGATCGGTTAATGTGAGTTGAGGCCATGCGTTCCGTTCGCGCGTTCCGCAGGGGTACGGTTGCCGCCGTCATCGTCTGGAAGCTCGCCGCCCTGGCGTTGCTCCCGGCGGCCCTCTGCTGCCGGGCGGTGATGGTGGCGGACGGAACCGGCGCGCCCGCCTGCTGCGAAGGAGGCGAGCACGGCGCCATGTGTCCGATGAAGCGCGGCGGCCGTACCGAGGAGACGGACGCCGCGCAGGCCCAGCCGCGCATGGTCGGCTGCAACTCGCTGGACGACGCACTCATCGGGATGCTCAGCCTCACCGGTTTCACACCCGAAGTGTTCGGGTTCGCGTCCGACACGTCGAGTAGCGAGCCGGTCGCGGAGTTCGGCTACACCACCGTCTCGCTGATCGACCCGCCCTCGCCTCCGCCGCCGCGAGCCTGAGCCTGCTCGCTTTTCCCTTTTCGTTTTCTGTTCGCGTGGCGGTTTTGCCGCGCCTTCCGCTGGCGGCGTCCGGGCCTGAGCCCGTGTGATGCCCCGGCGGTCGGTGGGCATGGGGGTTTTTAGGTGTATAGGGTGTATATGTTGGTGCGTGTGGGGGCTCGTCCCCTGTGCGTGGTGCTGCAGGCGCTCTTGTTGGCGAGCTTGACAGGCTCCGCGGTCCTGCGTGCGCAGGACCGCGGGATGGTGACCGGTTCGGTGACCGACGCGCAGGGGCTGGCGCTGCCCGGCGCCACAATCGTTCTTCGGACCACCGGGCGTGTCTTCGTGGCGTCGAGGGTCACGGACCGGACCGGCGGGTTCGCGCTCGACGGCGTCCCGGCCGGCGACTACCTGCTTGCGGCGATCCTGCTCGGGTTCTCGATGCACGAGGAGCGGCTCATGGCCGGACCCGGAGTCGTGGACGTCGCAATCACGCTCGACGTCGGTTCGTTCTCCCAGGAGGTGAGCGTCACCGCGCTGATGCCGGAGCTGGCGACCGAGCTGGTCACGCCGGCGTCGGAGATTGAACGGCGCGTTGTCCAGGACCTCGCGCGGTCGCTGCGGAGCCATGCGGGGGTGACCGCGGTGCGCCGCGGCTCGATCAACCTCGACCCGTCGGTCCGCGGGCTGTACGCCGAGCAGATCGGCGTCTTCGTCGACGGGACCCGCACGTTCGCGGCGGGCCCGGCCCGCATGGACTCGGCCCTGAGCCACATCAGCCCGCACGCGCTGCAGTCGCGGCGCGTGGTGCGCGGGCCGTACGCATTGACCTGGGGCGCCGGCACGCTCAGCGCGATTCAGGCCGAGACGTTCAAGCCGGCGTTCGGCGCCGGCGACCTCCAACTCCGCGGACGCGCCGGTTACAACTACGGCAGCAACGGCGGCGCCAACGACGGGTTCGCCAGCCTCTACGGCAGCTCCGACCGGCTGCGGTTCACCTTCCAGCACAACACCCGCATGGGCGCCGACTACACCGACGGCAACGGCGACACGGTGCAGGGGGACTACGAGTCGTTCGATACGCGCTGGGATCTCGGCGCCCGCCTGGGCCGGGAGACGCTCCTCGAATACAGCGGCGGATTCCAGCGGCAGAACGATATCGACTACCCGGGTCGCCTGCTCGACGCGACCTTCTTCGAGACGCAGTCGCACGCGGTGGAGTTCTCGCACACCCCGGCGGCGGGCGTCCTCACCGGGATCGTGGGCCGGGCGTACGTGAACCTCAAAGACCACCTGATGAACAACGAGAACAAGCCGACTGCGCTGCGGAACCACAACCGGACGCCGCCGTTTCCCATTCGCGTCGATCTGCCCGCGTCGGCGGACACTGCCGGTGGCCGGTTCCACGCCGCCCTGGAGACGGGGCCGCTGCGCTACAAGCTGGGGTTCGACGCCTACCGCCTGCGGCAGAACGCTACGCAGACCGTCAGTGATCGCGAGACCGGGGACGTCCACCACGACCGGCATCCGGTCTGGCCGCACGCGACGCTGACCAACGCCGGGGGCTACGCGCAGGTTCTCGTCGACCGGGGACGGAGCACGATCGGCGCTACCGTGCGTGTAGACCGGGAGCAGGCGCGGGTGGGGCAGGTCACGTCCTTCTTCGCCGACAACGCGATCCCGGCCTATGCGCTGCATGGAGTGCACGGGCACTTTCACTGTGTCACCGCGCAGTGCATGACGCCCCAGGACCACGCTGCCGGCCACGCGATGCAAGGACACGGCACGGCGCACGACCAGGCGATGCACGACGAGGGGATGCACGGCGAGGACGGCCATGGGGCCGCCATGGTCGTCTCGGGGGAGCGGTTCGCGCGGGTCAACACCAGCGTCAGCGCGGCCGCCAACGCGAGCCTGCGCCTTACCGACAACTGGCTGCTCACGCTCGGCGCCGGCCGGGCGGTGCGCAGCCCGTCGGCGCTGGAGCGGTACGCCGATCGTTTCCCGGCCGTGAAGTTCCAGACTGCGGCGGAGTTCGTCGGAAATCCGCATCTGGTGCCCGAGAAGAGTGTGGAGCTCAACGTGGGGACGACGCTGCGCGCGGCGGAGGCGGCGGTCACGCTGGACGTCTTCCTGCGCAACGTCGACGACTACATCACGGTGGCGCCCGACCCCAACCTGGCCAAGCGTCTGCCGATCAGTCCGGACCAGATCTTCCGCTACGTGCAGGCGGACGCCGCGCGCTTCGCGGGGTTCGACCTGACGGCCATCTCCGCCGCCGGTCCCTGGATCGACCTGCGGGGCGGCTGGTCGTACGTGCGGGCTGACGATCTGCTGTTCGGCGAGCCACTGTTCGGCGTGCCGCCGTTCGAGCAGCAGTACGCCCTCGACGTCCACAATCCGGCCAGGACGCGCTGGCTGGAGGTGCTCGTGACGAGCACGGCTGCCCAGGAGCGGGTCGCCGCGACGCGATTCGAGGTGCCCACGGAGGGCTGGACGACGATCGGACCTGATGGCCGGTGTGCGGATGAACGACGGACTGACCTTGCGGGCCGGCGTGCAGAACCTGACCGACCAGTATTACGTCAACCATCTGAACTCGTTCAATCCGTTCACCCGCCAGCGGATTGCCGAGCTCGGCCGGAGCGCCTACATCGGGGCGGAAGTCGGTTTCTGAGGCGGCCGGGCGGGACCCGGGGATACGATTGGTGTAGGTTTCGAGGACACGGGGTAGTGAAGAGGAGAACGACAATGCTCAAGATGAGGACCGCAGGATGGTGTTTCGCGCTCGTCGTCGCCGCGGTGGCGGTCGCCTCGGCGCACATGGCGGTGCAGAAGACGATGCCGGAAGCGGACGAGGTTCTGTCGGCGTCGCCGCACCAGATCCAGATCTGGTTCACGCAGTCGCCCGATCCGGCCATCAGCCGGCTGATTCTTGAAGGTGCGAACGGCGAGGTCGCGATCGGTGACATCGAGGTCCAGGACGACAGGTCGCTGATGGCGATGCTGCCGTCGGAGCTGGACGCGGGTACCTACACGGTGAAGTGGCGGACGGCCGGCGACGACGGGCACACGCAGCGGGGCGACTTCGCGTTCACCGTCCGCGCGGCCGACTAGCGGTCGGGGGCCGGCGTCTGGTCACGGCGCGGGTCGACGACGGCGAGCCCGTCGAAGCGGGCGAAGTCGGCCGGATTGCAGGTCACGATTGCCGTTACGCCGTGCCTGAGCAGGGTCGACGCCAGCAGCGTGTCGGCGATACGCCGTCGCCCGAGTGCGTGCGCGTCCAGCAGGTCGAGCGCCAATCGGACGCTTCCTTCGTCGACCGGGAGGCATTCGACGTTGGTGCGGTTCAGGTAGCTCCTGGCGATCTCGAGGGCCTCGGCCATCGCGACGGGCGGGTCGAAGCGCCGCGCGTCCGTCACGACGTGTACGAACTCGTGCAGGACGAGGGCCGTCAGCGAGAAGCGGCGGCGGTCGTCGGCAAGACCGCGTCGCAAGTACTCGCGGACCTGTTCGCTTTCGGCAAAGACCGGCAGGTGCGCGTAGATCAGGACGTTGGTGTCGAGTCCGTATCGCACGCGTCGACGCTCATGGTTCACTGACGGGTGGGAAGATTTCGTCGTAGAGCTCGTCACGCCCCGGCAAGTCGGCCACCAGGCGGTGGCCGGCGAGCGTGGGAACATCGCGCAACGGTGTCCGTCGCTTGATGTGCTCTCGCCGGTAGCGGGACATCGCCTCGCGGATCAGTTGCGCGATCGGGCGACCCTGCGCCTTGGAGGCCTGCCGAAAGCTCTCGTAGTCGGCATCGAGTACCCCAACCGATATCGTTTTCATATTGAATACGATATCATGCAGGTCTCGTTCGGTTGAGCATCACACCCTGCCATGGACGGCGAGACGTTCGCACTTGTCCTGCTGGCCGGCGCGAAATGGGTCACCTACGTCGGGTTGATCGGAGTGACGGGGGCCGTCGCGGTGGGCCGCCTGTCTTCCTCGATGACCGGTTTCGTCCAGCCCCGGGAAGAGGCCGTCGAGCGGCGGCTCGGCGCGCTGGCCGCCGGCTCCGCCGCGGTTCTCCTCGTCGGCACCGCGGCACGGCTCTACGCGCAGACCTGGTCGGTCTTCGGGCTCGACGAGCCGGTGACTCTGGAGTTCGTGCGGGTCGTCGGCATAGACAGCCGCTGGGGCGGTCGCTGGCAGCCCCAGGCCGGTTTCGCGGTACTGGCGGCGGTGGCCGTCCCCGTGTGGAGGTGGCGGCCGCGGGCCGGTCGATGGGTTGCCGCCCTGGCAGTGGCCGGCGCCTGGATCACGCTGCCGCTGACGGGGCACGCCATGAGCTTCGAGTCCCGCCTGCCATGGGTTGTGCAGGTTGCCCACGGGATCGGGGCGGGTGCGTGGATAGGCGCGCTGGCGGCCCTGGTGGCGGTCGTGTCCAGACTGGCGCATCGACCACCCGGGCACGGGCGTACGGTCGTTCTTGTGCGTCGATTCTCGCGCATGGCGATCGCCGCCGTCGCGGTGATCGCTCTGTCGGGGGCTTTCGCGGCCTTTCTCCACTTGGGAGCGGTGTCCGATCTCTGGATGACCGGCTACGGCCGGCTGTTGCTGCTCAAGGTCCTGCTCTTCCTGGCTACGGGTGCGGTCGGCGCGTACAACTGGCGGATCCTGCTCCCGCGGCTCGGGACCGAGACCGGCACGCGAGCGTTGCTGCGCTCCGCCCGTCTCGAACTGGCCCTGGCCGCCGGCGTGCTGCTGGCCACCGCCGTCCTCGTGCATCTGGCGATGCCCGCCGAAATGGAGTAAAACTGCCTCATGACCATGCCATTCTCCCGTCGCCACTTCCTGCAGACGGCCGGCGCCGGCGCCGCCGTCTGGGTGCCCTCGGCGGTTCACGGCTACACGGGGGCCGAGATGGCCCGCCGCGCGGAGCAATCCGGGGGCGAGCTGACCCCGCTCGGTCTGTCGATCCAGGATCTCGACACGCCGGCGCTCGTGGTCGATCTCGACGCGCTCGAGGCCAACATCGCCACCATGCAGCGCACCGTAGCGGGTAACGGCATCGCGAGCCGGCCGCACGCGAAGACCCACAAGTGCCCGGCGATCGCGCGAATGCAGCTCGACACCGGCTCGGTCGGGATCTGCGTCGCCAAGGTGAGCGAGGCGCAGGTGCTCTTCGACCACGGCATCGAGAAGCTGCTGATGACGACCAGCAACGTCACGCCGCTCAAGATCAGCCGCGCGATGAGCCTGCGGAAGTGGTGCGACGGCTTCGTCCAGACCACCGATACGGCCGCGAACGCTCGCGATCTGTCCGCGGCGGCCGAGGCGGCCGGGGTGGTGGCCGACGTCGTCGTCGACGTCGACCCGGGCGGTCACCGGACCGGCATCACCCCGGGCGGGCCGGCCCTGGAGCTGGCCCAGCTCGTCGACCGGCTGCCCGGGTTGCGGCTGTGCGGCATGCTCTGCTACGATGGCGGATCCCAGCACGTCAAGGGCTTCGAGGCGCGTCAGGCGCAGACGCTCGAGCGGCTGGCGGCGGCGGCCGAGACCCGCGAGCGAATGCAGCGCTCCGGCCTGAACACGGAGATCTTCAGCGGCGGCGGGACAGGCACCTACAACATCGATCACCAGACTCCCGGCCTGACCGACGTGCAGGTGGGCAGCTACGTCTTCATGGACGCGCAGTACATCGACATCGGCGGGGCCGACGACCCCGACGTCTACAGCGACTTCCAGCCGGCGCTGACCATCCTGACCACCGTGCTCAACGCGCAGTACGAGGGCCGGGCGACGACCGACGCCGGCGCCAAGGCGTGCACCATCAACCGCCCGTGGTCGCTGGTGAAGGGCGAGACCGGGATGAGCTACACGTCCGGGTCGGACGAGTTCGGCTCGATCCGCTACGAGAACGACGCGAGCCGGACCTACGCCGTCGGCGACAAGCTGGAGCTGATCGTGTCGCACTGCGACCCGGTCGTGAACCTGTACGACCAGATGTACGCCGTCCGCAACGGCATCGTCGAGGCGGTCTGGGCCATCGCGGCGCGCGGCCGCTCGACGTAGCCGCGATACCCGATCGTTGCAGGAAGTTCGCTATAATAGGGTCGCCTATGTGGACCAAGATGATGAACCGGCCTCGCAAGAAGCCGCCGAAGAAGATTGCCGTCATCGACCCAGAGCGCTGCTTCGGCGCGTTCGCCTGCTCCATCTGCCAGGCCGCCTGCCCGGTCGAGGACTGCATCATCGAGGAGCCGGATGTCTACGGGCGGATGGTCTGCGCCGTGCGCGTCGACAAGTGCATCGGCTGCGGTCTGTGCGTCACCCTCGGCAACCCGACGGCGCCCCAGCCCCGCGACTTCGGCTGCCCGCCCGACTACGACGCCATCGACATGGAGGCCTTCGAGGACGCCATTCCGCCGGAACCGGCGGCGAAGGCATCCGAAGACGCGGCCAAGAGCGCGGCGGCTTCCTGACGCGGCCTTGCCGCTACGTCAGGTCCAGATTCCTGCATCGACCAGTTTCTGTAGTGCTGTGATCGTTCTCCGGAGACTCGGGGAGTTCTCGGACGCTCGTTCCGGATCCCAGCGACTCCCGGCGAACGTGGAGATTCGGTACGTGTACTCAGGGCCGATGTTCCGTCCGCTGCCCGGGCGAGGCACCATCGCCGCGCGAATCTCTGACTTTCGCGAGTGCCTGCAGAGTTCGACGAGCGACCGTTTTGGATTGTCCAGACTTTCCGGGTGGTCGGGTACGTTGTGCGGATGAATGGAGAACTCCCGCGCAAAGCCCTCGTCGCCGGCGAGCAGCCAACTCTCAATGGCCCGGATCGGAACCCTCAAGGCAATTCGAGGAGATCGCGTTTCTTGACCGACGAGGTCACGAATCAACTGTGATGCGCACGGAGCGTCGCTGTCGAGATCTCGCAGTACCAACCAGTTCAGATGCGTTCCTGACCGGTTCAGGGCCGGGATTCGCGGGTCGAGTTTAGATTTGCCTCCAGCCACGACTGCTTGCTGTGGCTGCAACTTGACCAGTTGGATCAAACGTTTCGCGATCGGGACGTCCGTACGCCCTTCAACCGCGAAATAGACGATGGTCACTTCTGGGTGATCCGCTTCGGTAGTTCCTGCACCGCATCAGGTTCGGTCAATGGGGAGAGAATATCTGCAAGGCTCTGTCCACTGTCGAGTAACGCCTGGATGTGGGGTACAGATTCCACTGTGTGTGCCTCCGTGCCTTCTTCTCCCGGCTTCAGGATGACGACCTCGTCCTTGCCGAGGCCGGCGTCCTCCAGCACTTCGTTTGAGTGGGTGGTAAGCAGAACCTGGGGCCCCCCGGCTCGGCGAACCCGGCTGAGGATGGTGGGTAGCTGCCTCACTACCGACGAGTGCAGCGACAGTTCCGGTTCCTCCAGCAGTACGGGACCGCCGCTTTTCGTCCCATCCAACAACGACCATAACAGCCCTATGAGTCGCAGGGTCCCGTCGGAAAAGTCCCGTTCGTTCTGCACGGCCGGCTGGGGCCGCCAGTGCTTGTAGCGGGCTTCCAGATGCCAGCGGCCGATCTTGTCCTGCGCCAGCGCGAGTTCGTCGAGCTGAGGTACGGCGACCCTGAGAGCCTCGTTGATCCGTTGCAGGCGCCGAAGGCGGGTTTTCTCGGGGGTCTCGGCGATTCTGAGCAGGAAGTCGGCGCCGTATGGATCCGCGACGCGGTCCCCCCCTCGTTCTGGATCCCGAATCAAGTGCGGAACCAAGTGAAGGTACCGTATCGATCTGAGAAAATCGACGATCGGGCGGAATTCGCGGTTGGCGTTGACCTGTTCGAGGTGGGTCTGCGTCATCCGTTCGGGATCGTCTTCGTCTTCACAGGTCGGCCTCTTGAGGACACTGCGATCATCGCTCGCGACGACCTCTTTGTGGAGGATTGGCCGGCGCTTGCCCCGCTGCTCGGCAGTGAACGTGACCTCGTAGGCCCATCTCGACGGGTATTCGTCGTCACCGATGGTGATCCTCAATGTGACGCGACCCTTGTTGAAATATCTGGCAGCAAGGCATCGGAGCCGAGCCATTCCGCCCCGGCTTGCGACCGCGTTCTGGAAGCCGCCGCCCGGTGACGCGACTTGCCCGAGAAAGCGTAAGGCGTCCAACAGATTCGACTTGCCGGAGGCGTTGGCACCGATCACGAGCATCCGATCCTGAAGGTCGAAGTCCGCCTGCTTGAAGTTCCGCCAGTTCTTCAGCGTGACGTGGGTGAGACGCATCGCGGCTCATCTTACCAGCCGGCGTGCCCGGAGAAGTGCAGGTTGGCCAACCGTCATTAAGGCAATGGCGTAGCAGGCCGTGTGAGCGCGTTAAGGCGATGCCAGTCCTCATGCGGTCTCGCTCGCCGCTTTCGCCAACCGTGGCTCCAGGGTGACCAGCGGCCGACCCGGCTGCACCAGGTCCCCCACGCGGCAGTCGACGGTTGCCACGCGGCCGGACCACGGTGCGCGGACGGCCAACTCCATCTTCATCGCTTCGAGTCGCACGAGTGCGTCGCCGGCATCCACGACCGTGCCCGGCTGCACCAGGATGGCGCTGACGGCGGCCGGCATCGGCGCGCACAGCGCATCCTGATCCGCGGCCGGAGACGTATCGGTGGCATCCGACTCGTCGCCACCGCTTGAGTCGGTGCTGTTCTGGGCAACGGCCGTGACGATGAACGACTCGCCGCCGGCCATTGCATGCCAGCCGTCGCCCTGCGGCGCGAGCCGCACCACCGTCGACTGCCCCTCGATAGAAACGACGCAGGTGTCCTCGGAGCAGGAGAGGATGGTGGCGGTGAGTGTCCGGCCGGCGTCACCACTGCCGATCTCGATCTCGATCTCCGCGTTCTCGGGGCCGCTTCGTGCGCGAACCTGAAGGCTGGCTGCACCGGACGTCACCAGCCACTGCTTCAGGCGCGGCTCAGTCATCGCCCTCCAGCCTCCAGCCGGCCAGACGGCTCCAGACCCCGGCGTCCTGCTCGTCGAGGGCGGTGTCGCCAGACGGATACCGGCCGGCGTCGGTGCCGCCGCCGGCGGATGTACGGCGATCTCGTTTCGACTGGACCGCGGTCACTGCGGCGGCGACGGCGGCCAGCGTCGTCTCGTCCGGTTTGGCGTCGACCAGCGCCTTCCCGTGCTCCACCAGGAACCCGGTGTGCACGTCGCCCGTCACGAACGCCTCGTGGGCGAGGACACGTCGCAGCAGGCCGATGTTCGTCTGCAGACCGAGCACCGCGAACTCGCCCAGCGCCGCGTGCGCCCGGCGGCGCGCCTCCTCACGGGTCCGTCCGGCGGCGGCGAGCTTGGCGAGCAGCGGGTCGTAGTGGACCGGGACGTCGCTGCCCGCGCCCACACCCGAATCGATGCGGATGCCGGGGCCGGCCGGCTCGTGGTAGCCAACGATGGTCCCGGCCTGCGGCAGGTAGTCGCCCGCCGGGTCCTCGGCATAGACGCGGCACTCGATGGCGTGGCCTCGGGGCGCGACCTCGGCCGCGGTCCACGGTAGCGGCCTTCCCGCGGCGACGACGAGTTGCGCCTCGACGAGGTCCACACCGGTGACGAGCTCCGTGATGGGATGCTCGACCTGCAGGCGGGTGTTCATTTCCAGGAAGTAGCATCCGGCGTCGTCGCCGGCGCCGTCGATCAGGAACTCTACTGTGCCGGCGTTCTCGTAGCCGGCGTGACGGGCCACCTGGACCGCCGCTGCGGCGAGGCGGGCGCGCAGGCCGGAAGACAGGCCGGGGGCCGGCGACTCCTCGATCACCTTCTGGTGGCGCCGCTGGGTGGAGCAGTCCCGCTCGCCGAGCTGCAGGACGTTGCCGTGGCGATCCGCCACCACCTGCACCTCGACGTGCCGCGGCCGCTCGATGCGCCGCTCGACGTACAGCGTTCCGTCGCCGGCCGTGGCCAGTGCCTCGCGCCGGGCCCGCGCGATACCTTCTTCGAGCGCGTCCTCGCTGTCCACGGTCACCATGCCCTTGCCGCCGCCGCCGGCCGAGGGCTTCAGGATCAGTGGAAAGCCGACCTGCCGCGCCGCCCCGGAGATTCCGGCGTCCGACTGGTCCTCGGGCTCACCGCCCGGCACGACCCGGACGCCCGCGTTCCGGGCCGCCCGCCGCGCGTTGATCTTCGAGCCGAAGCGGGCGATCACGTCCGCCGGCGGGCCGATGAAGGTCAGCCCCGCCTCGGCGCACGCCGCCGCCAACGCCGGGTCCTCGGAGAGAAAGCCGTAGCCTGGATGCACCGCGTCGGCGCCGCTCGCGCGGGCGGCGTCGATGATGCGGCCGACCGACAGGTAGCTCTCGGCCGCCGGGGCCGGCCCGATGTGCAAGGCCGAGTCGGCCGCGACGACATGACGCGCGTTGCGATCGGCGTCCGAGAAGACCGCGGCGGTGGGTATGCCGAGTGCGCGGCAGGTCCGTGCGATGCGGACCGCAATCTCGCCGCGGTTGGCAATCAGGACGCGCGTGAACATGGACGCTACATCCGGAACACGCCGTACGACGGCGCTTCTATCGGTGCGCGGCAGGCCACCGTCAGCCCCAGCGCCAGTGCATCGCGCGTCTCGACCGGGGTCAGGATGCCATCGTCCCACAGGCGGGCGGTGGCGTAGTACGGCGATCCCTCCCGCTCGTACTTCTCCCGGATCGGCGCCCGGACCGCCTCCAGCTCCGCCTCGGTGAGGGTTCTGCCCGCACGAGCCGCCTGGTCGGCCTTGACGGTCGACAGGACGCCGGCCGCCTGCTCGCCGCCCATCACCGAGATCCGCGCGTTCGGCCACGTCCAGAGGAAGCGCGGATCGTAGGCGCGCCCGCACATCCCGTAGTTGCCGGCCCCGAACGATCCACCGATGATCACCGTCGCCTTGGGGACAACGCTGTTAGCCACCGCGTTGACCATCTTGGCGCCGTCCTTGGCGATGCCGCGCTGCTCGTACTCGCGGCCCACCATGAAGCCGGTGATGTTCTGCAGGAACACCAGCGGCACGCGCCGCCGGTTGCAGAGCTGGATGAAGTGGGTCGCCTTGAGGGCCGATTCCGAGAAGAGCACCCCGTTGTTGGCGACCAGTCCGACGAGCAGCCCGTGCAGGCGCGCGAAACCGGTCACCAGAGTGGGGCCGTAGCGCGCCTTGAACTCGTCGAGGCGCGAGCCGTCGACGAGACGGGCGATGACCTCCCGGACGTCGTAGGGTTTTCGAGAATCGGGCGGCACCACGCCGAGCAGCTCGTCCGGATCGCAGGCCGGATCTTCCGGGGTGGTGTGGTCGGCGTCGCAAGAGGAAGGCGCTACGGCAGGCAGGGTCGACACGATGGTACGGGTCATTCGCAGCGCGTGCTCGTCGTCCTCGGCGAGATAGTCCGCGACTCCGGACACCCGCGTGTGGACGTCGGCGCCGCCCAGCTCCTCGGCCGTCACTTCTTCACCCGTGGCGGCTTTCACCAGCGGCGGGCCGGCGAGAAAAATGGTGCCGGCGCCGCGCACGATGATCGTCTCGTCGGACATCGCGGGCACGTAGGCCCCGCCCGCGGTGCACGACCCCATCACCACCGCGATCTGCGGAATGCCGGCGGCCGACATCCGCGCCTGGTTGTGGAAGATGCGCCCGAAGTGCTCGCGGTCGGGGAATACCTCGGCCTGGAGCGGCAGATACGCGCCGCCGGAGTCGACCAAGTAGAGGCAGGGCAGGCGGTTGTCGGCGGCGATCTGCTGTGCGCGCAGGTGCTTCTTGACCGTGACGGGGAAGTAGGTCCCGCCCTTGACCGTGGCATCGTTGGCCACGATCATCGCCTCGCGGCCGGACACGCGTCCGATCCCGGTGACGAGTCCGGCCGCGGGCGCGGCGCCGTCGTACATCCCGTATGCGGCGAGTGGGGCCAGCTCGAGAAACGGCGACCCCGCGTCGAGCAGTCCGTCTATCCGCTCGCGCGCCGTCAGCTTGCCCCGGCCGCGGAGCCGCTCGCGCGCCGTCGCGCCGCCGCCTTCGCGCGCAGCGGCTCTCCGCTCGGCGAGCTCGCGGATCAGCGCGGTCATCGCGGCGCGGTTGGCGCGGAACTCGGCGGAATCCGTTCGTACCCGGGATCGCAGCCGGTCCATCACCAGCCGCAGCAGTCGGTCTTGTAGCGGCAGGCGGGGCAGCGCCAGACGGCGTGCATCCGGAACATCTCCGCGCCGCACCGTTCGCAGATGACGGCGTCGTCGTCGCGTGCGGCGGCAGGTCGAGGCGCCGCGGTCCGCGGGGAATCGCCGGTTGAACCGGAAGCGATCGGCCGAGCGGAGTTCGGGAGAGCGGACATGAAGCGATTATAGAGTGACTGCTATGATGCTCCGATGCGCGTTTCGAGCGTGCCGTTCACGTGGGGGTGCTGACATAGGGAAGCCGGGTCGGAGGCAGTGGGTGCGATGCATGGGCATCGCGATGGCGATGGCGGCGGTCTGCGCCGCGGATCCGGCGCCGGCGCGCGGCGACACCGTGTTCACGCCGTTCATCGGCCAGGCGTTCGCGACGAGGGACGATGCCGTGAAGGTGACGACCATCGGGGCGTCGATGGCGTCGACGATGGGGGGCGGCTTCGGATTCGAGCTCGACTTCGGCCGGACGTCCGAGGCGGTGGGCAGCGCGGCCTTCGCCGACAACAGCCGGGTGACGATGCTGATGGGCAATGCGGTGCTCGGATTTCCGTTCGGCCGGTTCCGGCCGTACCTGGTCGGTGGCCTGGGCTGGCTCCGGAAAGAGGTCCTGAGCGACGGCGTCACCGCGCGCAACGGCGGTTTCGGGCTCGACGCAGGGGGCGGCATCCTGGGATTCCTGGGCGGCAGCGTCGGCATCCGCGTCGACCTGCGCTACGTGCGCGGCGTGACGGCGGACGATCTGGACACGATCCGCCTGCCCGACAGTCTCGGCCTCGCCGACTTCCTGATCGAGGACATCTCCTTCTGGCGTGCGTCCACCGGGCTGGCGATCCGCTTCTAGGGCGACGACCGTGCGCATCGCCTATCAGGGAGAGCCGGGGGCCTACAGCGAGGCGGCCGCCCTGCGCTTCAACCCCAACGCCGACCCGCTGCCGCGTCCGGCGTTCGACGACGTGTTCCGCGCCGTCGCGAGGGGCGAGGCGACGCACGGCATCCTGCCCATCGAGAACACCATCGGCGGCAGCATCCACCGCAACTACGACCTGCTGCTGGAGCACGAGCTGCCGATCGTCGCCGAGGTCAAGCAGCCCATCGTGCACCACCTGATCGTCCGCGAGGGGACCCGCCTGGAGGACGTGCGGAAGGTCTACTCGCACCCGCAGGGGCTGGCCCAGTGCGAGCGCTTCCTGCGGACCCTCGACGGGGTGGAGATGGCGCCCACCTACGACACCGCGGGCAGCGCCAAGATGATCAAGGAGCAGGACCTGACCGGCTGCGCCGCGATCGCCTCCGAGCGGGCCGCCCAGGTGTTCGGCCTCACCATTCTCAAGAGCGGCGTTCAGGACTTCGCCGACAACTGCACCCGGTTCCTGATCGTCAGCCGCGACCCGGCGCCGCTCGGCCCGCCCGACAAGACCACCATCGTCTTCACGGTATCGAACGGCCCGGGGGCGCTCTTCAAGGCGCTCAGCGTCTTCGCGTTGCGCGACATCGACTTGGCCAAGCTGGAATCGCGGCCGATTCCGGACAAGCCGTTCGAGTATCTCTTCTACGCCGACGTCGCGGCGAACCGCAGCGACCTGCGCTGCGCGCGGGCGCTGATGCACCTGGCCGAGTTCGCGCCGTCGCTGCGGACGCTGGGTTCGTACCAGGCGTGGAAGGAGCCGGCGGCGTAGCTCGAGACCGGGATCGTCCGGGCCTTCGGCGACCTGCTGACCGACCTGCAGGCGCGCGGCGACGCGAGCGACGGGTTCGTGTGGGGCAGCTCAAGCCAGGCCGAGGAAGACCAGGATCGCCTGGTCGAGTCGCCCCATGTCGGCGTCATCGAGGCGTCCGATCCGCTTGCCGAGTCTCGACTTGTGGAGCGTCGTGAGCTTGTCGACCATCAGCCGGGAGACGGTGCGCAGGCCGTTGCTCCGGTTCGGGGTGATCGCAAGCCTCAGCAAGGGTGCTTCCGTGTCATCCGTCGTGAACACGCACACGGTGGTCGAGGCGGTGACGTCGAACCGATCATCCTGCACGATGACGGCCGGACGTGGTTTGCCGGCGTAGCCGGCGCCGGACACGGTCCAGACTTCGCCGCGGGTCACACCGACCCGCGGTCCGAAATCGCGTCGATGAACGCTTGATCTTCATGTTCGTGCGCGCTCCGGGCCACGGCGACGGACTGGCGATGAGCCTCGGCGCGAAAGGCCGCGGTTCTGGTGTCCGGCACCCAGAACTGAATCGGCCGGAAGCCACTGGCGCGCATTCGTTCGCGGTAGGCCCGCGCCTTCTCGCGCGAGCTGAGGCGTGCGCCCGTACCCACAGTCATGGTGTCGCTCCCCGGTTACATGTAACCTAGCCGAGCGCCCGCCGGAATGCAAGGCGCGGATTGTATAGAATGAACCGCGCTGCCGCAGCACGCCTCCGCGGCGGTGCCGTCATTCCAGCCCATGCCCAATCGTCTCGCCGGCGAGCCCAGTCCGTACCTGCAACAGCACGCCGAGAACCCCGTGGACTGGTATCCCTGGGGCGACGAGGCGTTCGAGCGCGCCCGCCGCGAGGACAAGCCGATCTTCCTGTCGATCGGCTACTCGACCTGCCACTGGTGCCACGTCATGGAGCACGAGTCGTTCGAGCATGCCGGCATCGCCGCGCAGCTCAACGAGCACTTCGTGTCGATCAAGGTCGACCGCGAGGAGCGTCCCGACGTCGACCGGGTCTACATGACGTTCGTGCAGGCGACGACCGGCTCCGGCGGCTGGCCGATGAGCGTCTGGCTCACCCCCGACCTGAAGCCGTTCTTCGGCGGCACGTACTTTCCCCCGGAGTCGAGATGGGGGAGGGCCGGGTTTCCCGACGTGCTGCGGGAGGTGTCGGCGCGCTGGGCGTCCAACCGCGGTGAGTTGGAGCAGTCGGCCGATGCGGTGGTCGGTCGCTTGCGTGACATGCAGGCGTCTTCGGCGGCCGGCGGCGCGGGTCCTGGCGCTGTCGCCGGGGTCGATGCGCTTGCCGCCGGCGTGCAGCAGTTCGCTTCCGCCTTCGACACGCGGCACGGCGGCTTCGGCGGGGCGCCCAAGTTCCCGCGGCCGGCGGAGCTTCTCTTCCTCCTCCGGGAGTCGGCCCGCGGAGGTGACGAGAATGCCCGGCGCATCGCGGTGGCCACGCTGGAGGCGATGGCGAGCGGCGGCATGCGCGACCACATCGGGGGCGGCTTCCATCGCTACTCGGTCGACGCGGCCTGGCGGGTCCCGCACTTCGAGAAGATGCTGTACGACCAGGCGCAGCTCGTCCTGGCCTTTCTGGAGGCGGGACAGGCGGCCGGCGCCGGCGCGCTGCTGCAGGTGGCCGAGGACACCATCGAGTACGTGCGGCGCGAGATGACCAGCCCCGAGGGCGCCTTCTACTCGGCCGAGGATGCCGACAGCCTGCCGCCGGAGGCGGCGGGGACCGACGCGGCGAAGTCCGAGGGCGCCTTCTATCTCTGGACCGACGAGGAAGTCGACGCGCTGCTCGGCGCCGACGCGGAGGTGGCGAAGCGGCGGCTCGGGATCCAGGCGGGAGGCAACGCGCCGCAGGACCCGATGGGGGAGTTCCGCGGCAGGAACATCCCCTACCTGCAACAGGACATCGGAGAGATCGCGAAGCTGACCGGCCGCGGTGCCGAAGACGTGATGGCGGCGCTGGGCGCGGCGCGCCGGACGCTGTTCGACGCGCGTGCCGGGCGGCCCCGCCCGCACCTGGACGACAAGGTGCTCGCGGCCTGGAACGGCCTGATGATCGCGGCCCTAGCGCGGGCCGCGCACGTCCTGGACGGCGCGGCCGCCGAGCGGAGCCTCCAGGCGGCGACCCGCGCGGCGACGTTCGCGCGCGAGCGGCTGTGGGACCCTGATCGGCGGATTCTGCGGCGACGCGCCCGCGACGGCGCCGTCTCCATCGACGGTTACGCGGAGGACTACGCGTGCCTCGTCTGGGGGCTGCTGGAGCTGTTCCAGACTTCGGGCGACTCGGCGTGGTTCGACTGGGCGGTCGAGTTGCAGGCCCGCCAGGACGCGCTTTTCTGGGACGAAGAGGGGGGCGGCTGGTTCGCCACCACCGGGGACGATCCGTCCGTGCTCCTGCGGGTCAAGGAGGAGTACGACGGCGCGGAGCCGGCGGCCAGCTCGGTGGCGGTCGAGAACCTTCTCACGTTGATGCACCTGCGCGACGATCCGGACGCGGCGGGCAGGGTGGACCGGACTCTCGCCCGATTCGGCGCGCGGCTCGGCCAGGCCGCTCGTGCAGTGCCGCTGATGATGGCGGCGCTCGTCCGCTATCATGCCCCCGCCACGCAGGTCGTGATTGTCGGCCGGCCCGCGGCGGCGGAGAAACGCTCGCTCGAGCGGGTGGTGGCGGGGCGCTACCTGCCGTTCGCGGTGCGGCTTGGCGTGACGCCGGGCGACGGGCAGGCACGCCTGGCCGAACGGCTGCCGTTCGTCGGCGCGCTGCGAGAGATCGACGGGCGCCCCACGGCCTACGTCTGCACCAACTTCACGTGCCAGGAGCCGGTCACCGATCCGGCGAGGCTCGACGAGCTGCTCGAGAGGATCCAGCAAGGATGACGTTCACTGTGGAGGTCCTGCTCAAGGGCAGGGAAGACGTCGTCGAGACCGAGATCGACTTCGAGGGTCCGGAGCCGGCGGCCTGGGCCGACGACGATGTGCGGCGCGTGCTCGAGCTGACCCTCGGCGCGTTCGACCAGGTGCAGAACCCGGACGTGGACGAGCGTCCTGTCGCGCTGCGCGGCTTCAGTTGGATCGTGACGCCGGTCGACGGCGGCGTGGCGGTCGCCATCGAGATTCCGAGCGGGGCGGTCGTGGCGGGCCCGTTCGACGGGGACGTGGACACCCTCACCGCCACCATCACCCGCGTCCTCGCCAACGTGCGGGGCAGCGCCCTGCCGAACTGATCCACCCCCGTAATCCAACCGGCCGCGGCGCGTAGTATCAGCGTGATGCGGAAAGGCCGGCCGAGGCGATGAACGCCGTGACGGCGCTGGCCGGCGGCATGCTCCGTCCGCTGGCGATGACCGCTGGCCGGCGGGACGCGACGGCGGCGGCCCGCTCGGACGCCGACTTCGACACCCTGTATCGGCAGCAGGCGCGTCGCGTGCAGCAGACCTGCCGTTACCTGCTCGGCTCCGCCGACGAGGCGGAGGACGCGGCGCAGGAGGTCTTTCTCCGCGCCCGTCAACGCTTCGAGCAGTACGACCGGGAGCGGCCTTTCGCGAGCTGGATCCTCGGCGTCGCGAGCCATCACTGCATCGATCGGCTGCGGCGGCGGGGCCGGGGCCGGGAGACGCGCTCGACGAATCGAGCGTCGCGCCGGACGTGGTGGTTTTGCACGCCGGCGCTGCCGCGCCCGGTGACCCCTGGTGGGGGCTGGCGCCGCTGACTGTCGCGGTATCCGTCGTCGTGGCCGCGGTGGCGTGGCTGGTGGGAGCTCCCATCGCGTGGCAGCTTCCGCCCTCACTGGAGTGGATCAGTCCCTTTCATCCGTCCGGCCGCCTGCCTTGGCTGTTCACCGGGATGACCCTGGGCGCCGGCGTGGCCTTTGACGGATTGCCGCTCACGTCGATGGTGACAGCGGCAGGGCAGACCGTTGCGGCGCTGCTTCTGCTGCTTCTCGTCGTGCCGGCCCTCTCCAGCAGTGCGCGGCGGGCGGCGCTGCCGGCGTTGCTGGCGATAGTGCTCGCCGTCGCGGTTCCCGCGGAGGCCTTCGTGAGCAGGTCATCGGAAGACGACGTGGTGGTCCCGGCCCACGAGATGGTCGACGACACGCTCGTCGCCCGGGGAGAGCGGGTGCTCGTCGACGCCGTCGTGACCGGCGACCTCATCGCCGGCGGGCAGAGCGTCGTCATCCGCGGCACGGTGCACGGCAACGTGATCGCGTGGGCGCAGTCCGTGGACCTGCCGGGCGACGTAGGCGGCTCCGTTTTCGTATCCGGCCAGTTCGTCACGGTACAGGGCGGGGTGGACGGCAGCTTCTATGCGTTCTCACAGGCCACCCGCCTCGTCGGGGGCAGTCGCATCGGCGGCGGCGTCGCCAGCTTCAGCAATACGCTGACCGTCGAGGGCAGTGTGGACCGCGGCGTGCAGGCCGCCGGGTATCGCGTCGACGTCGCTGGCGCGGTGCAGGGAAACGTCTACGCCAACGCCCGTCGCGTCGCCGTCGGACCACGGAGTCGCATCGGCGGGACGCTGACCGTGCGGATCCCCGATCCCAACGTCCTGCAGATCGATCCCGCGGCGATGCTCACCGCCGAGCCGGTGGTGCGTTCTTGGGATGACGGGAACTCGCCGAGCCGCTACCTGACCGGATCGTTCTACCGCGGCCAGTCGGTCTGGCTGGTCGCGGCCTTCCTGACAGGCTGGCTATTCCTGTGGGCGGCCCCGGGCGCCGCGGCAGTCCGGTTCGGGACGCCCCCGGCGGTGCTGAGGACGCTCGGCGTCGGATTCCTCTGCGTCGTCGCCACGCCGGTCGCCGCGCTCATCGCCGGCCTGACGCTGGTCGGCCTGCCGCTGGCGCTCGTCGCGCTCGCGCTCTGGGCACTGGGGATCTACCTGGGGAAGATCCCGATCGCGCTCTTCCTCGGCCGCACGGTGCTCGGCCCGCGCGGCGCCGGCGGGCCGACGCTGGCCCTGCTGGTCGGCTTGCTCGCCGTCTTCGTCGCCGTCAACCTGCCGTTCGTCGGCTGGATCGTCAACCTGGCGTTGACGCTGATCGGCGTCGGGGGGCTGTTCGCTTGGGCGCTGGCCGCGTATCGCGGCAGCAGAGCCGCGCCGTCCCGGGTCTGACCCGCAGCCTTGTGCGCCCGGTGGTCTTCAGGCGCTCGCGCGTCGACCGGTGCGTTCGATCGCCACCCTCGGCAGTTCCAGTCGGCGCAGTCCCGCCGTAATGACCAGCGTGCCCCGCGCGTATTGTTCCTGCTGCCACGCGCACTGCCGAGTATGGGAGGGACATCTTGCCGACATCGGTTCGCGCCTTCTTCGTGGTCGGGTTGGTCGTTGCCGCATCGACGCTTCCGACGGCACGCGCTGCGCAGGCTCAGCCGTTCGAAGCCACGCTCCGCGGTGCAGTCGCCAGAGCTGCGCACCGGGCCGGAGAGGACGTTCGGGCGAGACGGCGATTCGATCTCACCCTCGCCGATGCGGTCGAGCGAGCCTTCGAACGCAACCGTCAGATCGCTGTCCAGCGCATCAGTCCGCTCGTGCGGGACATGCAGGTCGCCACTGCAAACGCGGCGTTTCTGCCGCTGGCCTCGTCAGGCCTCGGCGTCACAACCAGGCCACCCAACCCAGCCGTTCGCTGCTCGACGGCGGGGGTCTCGGCGGCGCATCCATCATCACCGACCAGGGCAGCTACGACGTGGGTCTCAGCCAGCGGGTGAGGTGGGGTGGCGGTCGATACGACGTGACCTGGAACAGCAGCCGCCTGGAATCGACCAACACCTTCACGAACTTCAACCCGAGCCTCGCCGCGACCGCGAGCCTGACGTACACGCAGCCGTTGCTGCGGGGCTTCCGAACCGACAATGAGCGGACGCAACTGGTCGTTTCCCGCATCGACCGCGATATCTCCGACCTCGACCTCGAGGAGACCATCGTCAACACGCTCGCCGACGTCCGGCTGGCGTACTGGGAGCTGGTCCATGCGCGCGCGGCCGTCGAGGTGCAGCGACAAATGCCGAGATCAACCCGACGGACGAGCCGCGGACGGACGCGATTTCGATCGATCTCGAGGCGGCGATCGGAGCCGCGCTCGACCGGCGCACCGACATCAACCGTGTGCGGCGGCAGATCGAGCTCAACGACGCCACGGTCGCAAACCTTCGGAACAGCACGCTTCCCGCACTCGATCTGATCGGAAGCTATCAGTTGACCGGTCAGGGTGGTTCCCGGCTGGTTCCTTCGGGGAGCTCCTTCGAAGCGATCCTGGGGGGCGGGGGAGAGGTGATCCCGGGCGGCTACGGGGACGCGGTCGGCGATATCGTCGGGGCGGACTACCCGATCTGGAGCGTCCAGGTGCAGATGAGCTACCCGCTGGGTCGGAGCGCGGACGAGGCTGCCTACGAGCGGGCGCGGCTGGAGCTTCGGCAGAACGAGGTCCAGGTCGAATGGATCGAGATCCAGATCGTCGGTGAGGTGACCAATGCCGCACTCCAGATAGAAGCGATCCAGGAGAGCATCCAGGCTGCGGCCATCGCCCGGGAGCTCGCGGAGGAACAGCTTCGGGCGGAGGAAATCAAGTTCGAGGTCGGCCTGTCGACCAACTACCTGGTCGTCCAGATGCAGCGCGAGCTGGCCGCCGCCCAGGAGCTGGAGCTACGCGCGATCCTCGACTACCAGCGCGCACGGATCGAGTTCGACCGCGCGCAGCGCGCGTCGCGCGCCAGTACCGGCGTGACGGTGGTCGTCGGCGGACCATAGAACCACGGTCCCCTGACAGCCAGCCGGTCACGAAGGCGGCCGGCAGCCAGCGCCCGCGGCGTCGAGGCGTGCGGATCCGCGATCGGCCGCCGTATCCCGGGCTTCGCAGGCTTCGGCGCGCACGGGCACCCCGGCGCGAAGTCGGGCGAGACTTGCCGGGCGGTGGCGGTCACCTGTCGCGTGACGGTACCATTCCAGCCGGACCGGCGACCGCCGGGCGGCCGATGCCGAGGTGGTGGAACTGGTAGACACTCGGGACTTAAAATCCCGTGGCCCGTGAGGGCCGTGTGGGTTCGATCCCCACCCTCGGCACTTCTTCCCGGTTTCCTGCGGTCCCGCATCTTCCCCGGAAACACACGAACACGCTCTAGTAGAGCATTTTACAGGGTTGACAGTGTCCATTAGTTCCCGTAAGGTCTCCAATAGAGCGTTGGTATGTTCGTGGGGATGGCATGGGAAGACTCACTGCGGCGGGCGTGAAGGCGCTCACGAAACCTGGTCTGCACGGCGACGGCGGCACGTTGTATCTGCACGTCGCGCCCGGCGGTAGCCGGAGCTGGATTCAGCGGGTCACCATCAACGGCAAACGGCGCGACATCGGCTTGGGGCCGTGGCCGGTCGTCTCACTGGCAAAGGCGCGGCAGCGCGCGTTCGCCAACCGCGTCGCCGTCGAGGACGGGAGCGACCCGCTGGCCGAGAAGCACAAGGCGCGGGTGCCGACGTTCCGTGAGGCTGCGCTCAAGACCTACGAGGCCAACCGCCCCCGGTGGCGAAGTGACAAGACGGCCGCCAACTGGTTGCAGCAATTGGAGCGCCACGCCTTCCCTATCCTCGCGGACCTGCCCGTTGACCGCGTTGGCCGCGAACACGTCCTGAAGGCTCTCACGCCGATCTGGAGTGCTCACCCGGACATTGCGCGGAAGCTGCGCGGTCGCATCCGCGCCGTGTTGGGCTGGTCGATGGCGCACGGGCACGTGACGCACAACGTCGCCGGGGAGGCCGTCGCCGGAGCGTTGCCCGCCATGCCGGCCGTCTCGGCGCACTACCGGGCTTTACCCCATCCGGAGGTCGCCGCGGCGCTCGACACCATCGAAGCGTCGCGGGCGTCGGTGTCGGCGAGGGCGTGCCTGCGGTTCGTCGTGCTCACTGCCTGCCGGTCCGGTGAGGCCCGCCTTGCGAGCTGGGCCGAGATCGACCTGCAGGCCCGCGAGTGGCGCATCCCCGGCGCCCGCATGAAAGCCGGCGTCGAGCATCGCGTTCCGCTCGCGGATTCGGTGCTGGCCGTGCTCGAGTCGGTGCGGCCGTTGCGCGACCGACACGACCTGGTGTTCCCGTCGCCGTCGAGACCGGGCAAGCCGTTGTCCAACATGACGCTGACGAAGGTGCTGCGGGATACCGGGCTGGCGGGCCGCGCAACGGTGCACGGCTTCCGGTCGTCGTTCCGCGACTGGTGCGCTGACACCGGGAAGCCGCGCGAAATCGCCGAGGCCGCCTTGGCGCACACCGTCGGCGGCGTCGAGGGCGCCTACTTCCGCTCCGACCTGTTCGAGCGGCGGCGGCGGCTGATGGACCAGTGGGCGCAGTATGTGATCGGCGGCGCCGGGAAGGTGGTGCGCTTCAATGGCTGATCTCACGTTCGATGAAGCCGTGGAATTGGCCAAGCTGTGCCTACAGGAGCTGACCACGGCGGCACTGCAGGGTGACCATACCGCAGACTATGCCCGAGCCGCTCCGAGGGACCGCCAGGCTTGGCTATCCTGGGCGCTCTTCGCCCCGCAGGACCGTGCAAGGTGGGATGCCGTCAACCGCATCGCGCAATGGCATCTCCGTTCCGGCGTTCCGATACCGCGCGAGTTGGCCGAATGGGTCATAGATCGACTCCAACGGAAACGAGAAAAGCCAACGAAACCGGGCCGGATTCCGGAAATTGTGCGGGACAGGGTCATCGTATCGGTGGTTCAAGTGTTGGTGAACCGCGGCGGCTTCCATTCCGAACGGAACAAGGAAAAGTCGATGAAGACGGATCCGGCGCTCTGTTGCGCCGCAGGCGGTTCCGCTTGCGATGCGGTCGGAGTTGCGTTTGGCATCGAGAGATACGGAACTGTCGAGAGGGTTTGGCTTAGAGGGAAGCCGACGCCAGAGGATGCATCCCTGTCGGAACAAATTGGACTGGCCGTCGAGCGCTTGTTCCTGTCCTATCAATTGTCGCGGAATGCGTAGGGCGCGCGCCGCCGGGGCTGTATGAAACCCTACGGCCATGACTAGTTCGACACAGCAACTCTTGACGCGCGGCGAGGTCGAAAAGCTCTGCAAGCTTTCAAAATCGACGCTGTTTCGCTTGATGCGAGCCGGCAAGTTTCCGCGGCCCATCTGCATCGGTCCACGCGCGGTGCGCTGGCGTGCAGCCGAGCTGGAAGCGTGGCTCTCCGGCCGGCCCTACTCCAACGGCGACAAGCCGATCCCGGCGGTGACGAATGCCGAACAGCCCTCGTCAGACTGAATCCGCCCGCGAGACGTTCGACCGCATCCGAGCAGCCGCCGAGAAAGCCCGCGGCGGTGGCGACTCATTCTCCTGCCGGTGCCCCGCTCACGAGGATCGCGAGCCGTCGCTACACGTCACGCTTGAGCCAGGCCGCGTGCTCCTGAAGTGCTTCGCCGGGTGCGATGCGGAAACCATCGTGCGGGCGTTCGGCCTGACGCTGGCGGACCTGTTCGACCGCGATCCGGGCTATCAGGGCGCCGGCGAGCACTCGAGTTCCCGGTTGCGGACAGAGGCGGCCGGCATCGCGGCCGACGCCGCGGCGGACGACGCGCACCGGCCGCCTATCCCGTGCTCCGGACTGGCGACGGCGCTCGACAAGCTCAAGCACGATGCGCGGATTGGCATCGCCCAGTTGCGCGCCGTTGCCGCCGGAGACGACTGGGCGCGGCTCGACACGGTTGAACGGGCGATGCTGACGTCATGGGCCGACCCTAGCCGGCGGTGGGTGCCAGCCATTGCCGCTACGCTCGGCACGGTGGACCGCGGCGGCCGGTATCACCCTGCGCTGCCTGTGGACCCACCAGCGGCGCCGCGGCCGAACACGCTGGCGGACATGCCGCCTGTCGAGCATGCCGCGGTCGTGGCACATGACGTGTTCGTGGCTGGGCGACTCGGACTCATTCACGGACCCACAGGCGGCGGGAAAACGCACCTCGCCGCAATCGCCGCGGCAGCGGTCACGAACCGCGGAAACCTGTTCGCCGGCAAAGCGACCATGACGGGCGACGTGTTGATCTGCACAGAAGACCCGGAGACGTGGCGCGACGTGGTGGCGGCGAACGGTGGCGATCTTTCCCGCGTAAAGGTGCGCGAACCTGCCGAGCTGCACGCGGCCATTCGGGAGATTCGCCCGGTAGCCGTTTGCATCGACACAATGGCGTATCTCGCTCATGCGAGCGGCAGCGGCGAGCTTGATTCGGCCGCCGAAGTGGACCGCATCCTGCGCCCGCTGGCGGCTCTGACGCGGGAGATTGGGACGGCGATCACGGCGCTCGACCATGAGCCGTGGAAGGACAAGCGCGCGGGCGGCGCCGGGTTGACGGAAGAACGGCCCCGGCACAGCGGCGCGAAAGTCGCCACGTGCGACTTCATCATGCGCTGCAACGCGGAAAAGGACGTGCTTGGCGAGCGAATCGAGACCATCACAGTCGGCCCGTCAAGGGTCAAGGGCGCACGGCGCGGTATCCCGGTATCCAAGGTCACGATCAATCTGGACGGCGAGCCGTGCGAGCCCGGCACAGGCGGCGACGGCGCGGGCGGCGACGAGTACTCGAAGTGGCGCCAGCATGAACCCGGCATCCGGGAATACCTCATGCGCCTACCGCACGCAACGAGCTACGCCGTCCGAAAGGCGCTCGACATCCGCGGGAACTACACCAAGGTTCACGCCTTCGTGGACACGTGCCGGGTGCAACGGATCGATGCCCCGGAGGTGTCCGAAAAAGTGGACGTTCCGCCGTTCCGCACCCTACCCCCCCGGAACGGCGGAACGCCTACCCGTTCCGAGGCGTTCCGACCAATTGGAACGGGGTCGTTCCGACGTTCCGAACCCTATAGCGGAACGGGCGTTCCCGGAACGGGTGCGAGCGGAACGGATCACGGGCTCCCGAAGGGGGGCGGGGGTAGCCCGGAGGGGGGATTAGCGATCACCGAACAGCCCATCGAGCAGCCCATCGAGGCGGCCGCGCCCATCGAGCAGCCCATCGAGCCGGCCGCGGTGGTCGACGCCGGGGCGCACCTCGTGCCGGCAGACGATCCACCGTTCCTGATCGGGGGTGGGGGTGATCCGGGTGGGGGTGCTGGCGACTGGTTGGCACGGTGGGAGGTCGAGACGTGGCCTCATGGCCCCGGCACCTCAGACGCCATCCTGACACGGCACCTCCGACTGGACGGCATCTTCGCCTGCACGCCAGGTGCAGGCCTGCACAGCAACCGCCGACCGCTGTCCGCTGGTGAGGTGGCCCATTGGCTAGGGCTGGCTAGACGGTGGGCCACAGCATCGGACCAGCCCGCCATCGTGCAGCATGCTCATGCTCGCGCTGATGGCGCACAGGCTGAGGCGGTTGGGCTGAGGTAGGCACAGCACGAATCAGCACGACAGCACGAACCACGCGAATCAGCGAGCAGCATGCAGAGCTGCAGCATGCGAGCTTGCAGCCACTGGCCCGGATGGCGACGACTCGACTCGACCATCGACGCGGTTGGACCCAATCCACAGAAATCAATGCCGCTACGACCGCCGGGGTTCCACGGCGATCTGCTCGTAATGAAAGCGTAACGGCGAGCATGATTACCCGCACGCTGGCCGGTTCGAGTCGAACCTGGCGGCTGAATCGCCTTGAATCGACCAGTGTCCGTGCTAGACTGTCGGACGATGTACGACACATTGACCGGCGCGCCGTTGCGGACCAGCACGAATAAAAGCGAAAAGCTGACGGTTCGTGTGGCCGTAGACGCGGCCGGCAAGATTCGCGCAGAGGCCGTATCCGCCGGACTGACGGTGTCGGAGTGGATGCGGAATGCGTTGATCTTCTCTGTCGCCACTGGCACGCGCCGCCGGCAGGCCGCATCCGGGGAAACACGAATCGGAGAGTGACAACCATGAAACCCAACCACACGGAACAGGCCGCAGACGAGGCCGCCGGCGCCCTGGTTGATGCGCGCTCGGCGGCATCGGCGGCGCGGATGGCGCTGTTCTCGCACATTCCGCCGGCGGCCGATGCGCCGGAGGCCGAGCAACGCGCATGGCAGGCCGAAAGCCTCAAGCTGCGCACCACCGCCGCGGCGGCGGAAAAGGCGCTTGCCGGCGCCGAGGACGAAGCGCGGGACGCGGGCGAGCGGGAGGCGATGCTGGTGCCGCCGGACCGGCGGATGTCCGGTGATCGGGACCTGATGCGCGGGGTGGACTCCGAGACTCGCGAGTTCTACCGGCTCGCGCGCTCGGCAAAGCTGTCGCGCTTCATCAGCTTCGCTATGCGCGGCGAACGGCTGAGCGATGGCATCGAAGCCGAGCTTCGCCAGAACGCCAGTATGGGCGACGACGCCGTCCCGTACGAAGTCATCGACCCCGGCTACGTCGATGGCGGGATCCAGACCCGCGTCGATGCCACTTCCGGCGGCCTGTCGTCCGTTCAGACGTTTCAGGAGCGGATCATTCAGCGGATCTTCGCGCCGGCCGTGTGCGTCAGCGTGCTCGGCTGCAAAGTGATCTCCCATTCGGTTTCGGGCGATTGCTTGATCCCCGTCATCACGGCCGGACAGACGCCAAGTTTCACGGCGAAGGCTGGCCGCGTCGATGCGGCGGCCGGCACGATCGGCGTGTTCGTCCGCGAGCCCAAGCGACTGTCGGCCGGATGGCGTTTCGCGGTCGAGGACGAAGCGAGAATCGGCGGATTCGAGGGTTCGCTGCGGATGGATCTCGGCCGGTCGATGAGCGACGCGCTCGACCGTCAGATCGTCGGACTCGGCAACGGCCAGGTGCGCGGCCTGCTGGCAACCGCGGCAAACGGCGGAATCGAGGATCTGGCGAATGTCACGGCCACGACGACCTACGCCCTGGCGCTCGCGCAGTTCGCGCGTGCGGTCGATGGCCTGCACGCGGGAAGCACGAAGGACTGCACGATGATCGTGCGGCCCGAAGTTTTCAACAAGCTGTTGGAGCTGGTGAACACCGGCAGCGGGCAGCTCGCAACGCAGACCGCGATGGATCTGTTCGCCATGTTCCAGGCATCGAAGAACCTGCCGGCGCCGGCCGGCAACCATCGGTCCACCGGCATCATCGCCCGGCGCGGCCAGGGCGACGGGCAGAACAGCTTCATCCCGATGTGGACCGGGCGCGGTGTCCGGCTCATTCGGGACGAGAAGACGCGAGCGCCGGAGGGTGAAGTTCGACTCACCGCGAATATGCTCGCCAATCACGCGCTCGCGCGGCCGGCCGGATTCACAAGGGCGTCCTTCCAGACGGCGTAACGACTTCGCGGCCCGGTCGCCTACCGGACGGGTTCGGCACCCGTCGTCACGGCGGCGGGCGCCGGGCCGCGTAAACCGAAAAGGAAACCATCATGCCGGACAAGAAGACGGAACCGCGCCCGCCGCTGGCGGCCGACCCGAAACACTGGTGGCACGTCTAGCGATGCCTGACGCAACCGCCAGGGTCGTACCCGAGCAGACGCCGACCGACAACGCGACCGCGGCCGCGCAGGCTGTGCATGCGGCGACGTGCGGTATCTGCACGATCATCGTTCACAGCCTGTTCGCGGTCGCGTGGCGCGGCGGCTCGCCAGGCGAGCGTGCCGGCGAGATGGCCGATATCATCGGCCGGCGCTTCTGCGCGTTGCTTCGGGAGTCGGACCCTGCCGGAGATACGGCGACTCCTGTGCAGCTCCACGCGGCCGCGCGGCTCGCCATTACCGCCTACCTCGACTCGCACGGCGCGCACGTGCCGGACCACACGGCGTTCCGGATGGCCGTGGCGAAGACTATCGCGCTAGCGCTCAGTTCCGCCGGCGAGGTCGTGATCGATGGGGACACAGGGACTCGACACTAGAGGCGGCTCCACGGCCCGCACGCGCGACCACGCGGGCGGTATCCGCCGTGGCCTGTGCGCGCGGCCGGGTTGCCGGCGCCCGTTCACTCAGAAGCATCGCGGCCGGCCGCGGCGGTGGTGTAGTGACCGCTGCCGGATGGCGGCTGTGAGGGCTCAGTGACAATCGTTCAGCGGGCTCGACTGGGCGCGGCCGCGTGGGTTGAATGGCCTGATCCGCCGCGGGCGATCATGAGGGCGACGGTCACGGTGGCCGGCAGGAGCACGGCGGTGATCGATGATATCGCCGCCGAGATTGCGCGCCGGCTCGACTGGGGCGAATACGGCGTTTCGATCTTCCCTGAATCGACCCTGCCGCTCGACACTCCAGACGGTGGTGAAGCGCGGCTAGAGATTGGTTCGTTGGTGATCGCCACGGATGCGAATCAGGGAACGCCGGAGTTCGAGCAGGGTTCGCCGCACCCGTCAGTGTCCGAAGTCCGCATTCGGTTGGAGCAGCCGATCAGCCAGGACCTGGCCGATCGGCCAGAGCTACTCCGGCGCCGGGACGAAGTATCCGACGTTATCGGCACGCTTTACGGCCGGCTCGACGGCGACGCGATCCGCGCCTCGGTTCCACGGCCGCGGCCGATAACCAATCGGTCGTTTTCTTCCGCCTACAGTGAGGCATACGGATAGGACCAAACATGGCGTTACTCACAAAGGCGGCGCTACTCTCGGAATTGGACGTAAAGCTGCCCGCCAACAACACCGGGGCGATCACGCCTGCCGAGCACAAGGCGCTACTCCGGGACATCATCGACAGTTCGGCGGCCGGCATCGGCTCCGCAGTCCGTTCCCGGTTGCAGTTTCATCCGCTGGACGGATGGGTGCCGGTGAGCGACGTGACGACGATGTATCTGATCGTCAATCGCAGTGACTCGTTCGCCAATTTGGCGGCGGCGATTGTCGCCCACTTGACCGCGGGCGGGAGCAGCAACGCCTTTCCCAACCTGCCGGCGCTAGTCGAGAAACCGCGCACGGGTTCGTATGCGACTATCGGCGGCGCGAACACGTCCGGGCTTGATGCGATGCTGGATGACCTGTGGCCGCTCAATGCAGATCCGCCGTTTGTTTGGTTGTGCTCACCGGCCGCGTTTGGCTGGTTGGAAAGGTCGCGGGCGAACATCTCGACACGGGTGGACAACACAGGCGCCGGGGCGATACTTGAGGATGATGTGTCGTTTGGTCGGGTGCCGTATGAAATCCTCATTGACGACACACACTACGAAGTTGGGAGATATCGGACGCAGCTAGCCCGTCCGGTGGACGTTCCGGCAACGGATGGCGAAGCGGCGTTTCGCGTTCAATACCGCTACTCACCCGCGCCGGCACGGGTGCCGGTTGTAACGCAGGTCGTGCCGTAATGGGAATCCTGTCTATCCCGCGTTACGGCGGCGGCGGTCAGTACTTCGTGGCGGCGGCCGTGACCCGCGGCGACGACTTCGCCGGGTTGCAGGCGGCGCTTGAGGCGACGTTGACGCCGCGTGTGGACGCGGAATATGTGTCGTCGCTTCCGGCGCTTGTCACCGAGCGCGTGAGCGACGACATCGTGATCGACGGGGCAACGCTTGACGGGCTCTGGCCTGTCGGTGCGGCGGCGCCGTGGATATGGGTGCTGGCGCCGCGGGAGTTCAACGACTTCCCGCAGTTCAGAGTGGACGTGTGGACGGACCTGGCGCGTGAAGACCTGGCCGACTTCGCCGCGGCGAGATTCGACGTGGAGATCAACGGCACGGCATACGACGCCGGGACATTCCGCACGGCGCTCGCGCGGCCGGCGGCCGGGAGTGCGCTACGTCTGCGCTTGCGCTTCGTCGATAAGGTGGCGGTGGTCACGGAGATACCGCCAGCGTGACCGACTACCAGACCGGCAACTCGGCCGCGCGCCGCCGGCAGCGTCGACGTACCGCGGGCCGTTGCGTGCTCTGCGGACGGCGGCCGGCCGGTGTCGTCTTCCTGGCGTGTCTCGACTGCCGTGAGGATGCGCGGTGGCTTTACCGGCAGAGGCGGCTACGGCGCGGGCTGAGGGTGCGCCAGTGACCGCCTGCGCGTGTTGTGGTGCTGAGGCCAGCGTCAGTGCTTACCCGTGCGGTATCACGGCCCGTGGCGAGCGCGTCATCCGCTACAGGTGCGGGGCGTGCGAGGCCGTTGAAGTAGATCCGCCCATCCGAAACTGGCAACGGCCGGACGCATGATCCCGTTCGCGGCCGTGCTCGACCGCCAGGCGCCGCGGGTTGGTGTCGCATGCCGGCCGCGTGCTGACCTGGCGCCCGCTCCGCGATACCTGCGCGTGTCTCTGCGGTTCGCCGCTGCCGGCGCGCAGACGTGCGGATCGACGGTTCCTGGATCGCCGGCATCGTGAGGCGCATCGGGCCGGATGGATCTGGACTCCAGAGACCGCGGCCGAGAGGACGTTGCATCGAAACCGCAGGGGCGGATCGGCCCGGCCGTGATACCGTCGCCTGTGACGACTCCATGATCGACTGCCCGGAGTGCTCCGCGGGCGCTGACGGTGCGCGCCCTACCCGCGCGGCCAAGGCGCGACCCGCTACCGGTGCGAGGGGTGCGGCGCCACGTGGGTCGATCCGCCAATGCGCGCCGCCGTGGAACTGTCCGGTTCCACGTGACACAGCACTAAGAGTGCCCGAAAAGTGCTAAAGTGTGCCGTAGAGGGTCAACCCGATGACGACTGAACGGGGATCAACCGGGTGGGACAAGGCTGCCGCTTTGGCGGCGGCGGCGGCGGCGATCTTGACGGCGGTGATGCTGGCCGTAGCGTTCATCGGCGATGTCTTCGTTGATGAGGGCGAGTTGAGGGAGGCGCTACGGGACACTGAAGATCGCATCACAGAGGCCATCAACGATAGCACCGAACAGACGAACGCGCAGATGGAAGAGTTGCGCGGCTACATCGTCAACCATCTTGACCGGCACCCTGCCGGCGCCGATCCCGCCAACTGAAGAGGGGCGCGGAGATCCGCGCCGGCCCCCGCGGCGCCTGTTGAGCCCGTGGGTATGAACGTGGGGAAACCTGCGGAGCTAAAGCCAAAGGCGCCCTGAATTCCGGGCGTTGTTCGGCTGTATTCGATCCCCACCCTCGGCACTCAACTCCTTCGCCCCCCATTCCCAGAAATTCCCTAAAGCCGGGCAGATACGGCGATGGCGAGATTCTGTTCCTCAACATCGCCCCCGGCGGCTCGAAGAGCTGGGTGCAACGGGTCGTCATCAACGGCAAGCGGCGCGACATCGGACTGGGCAACGCAACGCTGGTCCCGCTGGCAAAGGCCCGCCAGCGCGCGTTCGCCAACCGCGTCGCTATCGCCGAGGGGCGCGATCCGCTGGCCGAACAGCGCAAGGCGCAGGCGCTGACGCTTCGCCAGGCGGCGGTCAAGACCTGCGAGGCCAACCGCCGACGGTGGCGGAGCGAGAAGACCGCCGCCAACTGGCTGCAGCAGTTGGAACGCCACGCCTTCCCTGTCCTCGGGACATGCCCGTGGACCGGATCGGCCGCGAGGAGGTGCTGCGCATCCTGTCGCCCATCTGGGGCGCAAAGCTGGACATCGCGCGCAAGCTGCGTGGCCGCATCCGCGCGGTGCTGGCCTGCGCGCAGGCGCACGGCTTCGTCGAGATCAACGTCGCCGGCGAGGAGATCGACGGGGCGCTGCCCACGATGCCAACGATCGAGGAGCACTACAAGGCGTTGCCGTACCGGGAGGTCGCCAGCGCTCTGGAGACCGTCGAGGCGTCGCGGGCGTCGCTGCCGCGCGAAGGCGTGCCTGCGGTTCAGGAGCAGCTTCCGTTCCTGGGCGAGCGAGCGACCAGCGCGCCGCACGCCGTCGCGGAGACGGCGCTGGATACAGACTGTGGCGGTGGAAGCGTGCACGCCGCCCTTGCCGAGGGGTGCACGACAAGAAAGTTGAGGGTTTTTCCGTACGGGGGGTATCGAGCGAGCGCTGATCGTCCGATTCCTCGGGTAGGAGGACTCCGACCATGCCCGAGGCGCAGTTGACGGAACGGCTCGCTGGCGCGGCCGAAAAAGGGGGCTTCAAGGAGGAGATGTTCGCCGCCTTGAAGTCGGCGGTCGAGGCCGATGTCGACGCGTTCCTCAGGCGGGGGAGCGTGAATGCGCAGGACTTCGAGACGCTCCTGCAGACGGTTCGCCGCCGCGCGCTCGCCACGGCGACCCGGGTTGTAGAAGCGGCTGGGGCGCAGCGCTCGTAGCCGCTATCGGGGCCGAAGTCGATGCGCTCGTCGGTCCCGGGGGCGCCGAGGTGGCGGACTTCGAGGCCCTCGAACAGGCAGTCCGTCACCAAGCTCTCGACATCGCCGCGCAGTGGATGGCGCAGCGCTTCAACGCGGACGATTCCGACCATTCGGGTTCGACCACAGCGTGCGCCTGCGGCCGGCGGGCGCGCTACGCCGGCCGTCGCCCGAAGACGTTCACCACGCTGTTGGGGCCGGTTACCCTGCAACGCGCCTACTACCACTGCGACGCCTGCCGCAGCGGGGTGTGTCCGCGCGACCAGGCCCTGGGTCTGCAAGGTAGCTCGCTGTCACCGGCCATCACGCGGCTGGTGGGGCTGACGGCGGCCGAGGGCAGCTTCGCCAAGGCGAGCGAGTGGTTGACCGCCCTGGCCGGGGTGGATGTCGAGACCCGGCAGGTCGAGCGCTGTGCCGAGGCGCTCGGACGCGACATCGCTGACGACGAGCGCTCGGTCACCGAGCAGACCGCCGCGGCGCCCGTGCCGACGATGTACCTGGGGCTGGACGGCACCGGCGTGCCGGTGCGCCCAACCGAGGTCGAAGGCCGCCGCGGCAAGCAGCCCGACGGTTCGGCCAAGACCCGCGAGGTCAAGCTGGCCACCGTGTGGACGGCCGAAGGGCGCGACACACAAGGCCACCCCGTGCGCGATCTCGGGTCGGTCAGCTACAACGCCGCGGTCGAAAGCGCGGCCAGCCGCGACACCGACCCGCAGCCGGCCGCTTTCGCACAACGGGCCTATCGCGAGGCAATACGGCGCGGTTTCGACACCGCAGCCCAGCGCGTCGTCCTCGGCGACGGCGCCGCGTGGATCTGGAACTTGGCCGCCGAACAGTTTCCCGGCGCCATCGAGATCGTTGATATCTACCACGCGAAGCAGCACCTGTGCGATGTCGCCAAGGCCATCTACGGCCCCGGGACCGACTTGGCTGACCGGTGGGCCAGGGACCGGCGCGCCGAACTCGACGCCGGCCGGCTGTGCGCCGTCGTCGCCGCGCTGCGCATCCATGTCGAGACCACGCCCGAGGCGCGAAAGTGCATTCACTACGTGTTCGGGAACCGACACCGCATGCGCTATCCGCAGTTCCGCGCCAAGGGCCTGTGCGTCTCGTCGGGCGTCGTCGAGGCCGGATGCAAGCAGATCGGCGACCGGCTCAAGCGCGCCGGCATGCGCTGGACCGTCGCCGGGGCCAACGCCATCATCGCGCTGCGCTGCTGCATCCTCAGCGGACGCTTCGAGGACTTCTGGGAGCGGCGAGCCGCAAACGCCGCCTGACGCTCATCTCACAATGATGTCGTGCACCCCTTGCCGAGACGGGGCTTGACACCCGAAGCAAGGCGTTCAACAGTGAAACCAGGACGATGCTGCAAAGCGAGATCGAAGCAGCGCTCGTGGACCCCGAACGCGAGCCTCCGGAGCTGGACGGCGTGCCCGGCTGGCGCCGCCTAAAGGGCGGCGCGCCGCACCCCGAGGATCTGCGGGACATCGTCGACGCGGTGCTGATGGTGACCAGGCCGGAGCGCGTGCTGCTGTTCGGGTCGGGCGCGCGCGGCGAGATGACCGACGACAGCGACATCGACATCCTGGTCATCGACGTGGCGCCAGGGGGCACCCCGAAGCTGAAGCTGGCGATCGGCAACGCGCTTCCGATGGGATTGCGCTGGACGGACGTGCTGGTCCTGACGCCGGCCGGACTTCGTAAGCGCCTGGACGAGTGGGAGGACGAGACGCTGGCCGAAGTGCTCGGCGAGGCGAGGACGCTCTACTAGAGAAGCGGCGGATGATCAAGGGCGTGTCATGGCACTCGACGGTCGAGTGAACCAGCGGCACAACAGCCGGGAACTGGCCCACCACCTGCAACGCCGCGGCGAGGATGTCGGGATGGCTCAGCTCGACGACGTGCAGCCGCAAAAAGGGCGAACGCCGACCCCGTACGAGGAGTTCGAGAACCCCGAGTTCAAGGACCTCAGCGACGAACAGACGGCGCGGATACTGCGCGCCGCCGAGACGATCGTCGGCAACTGCGAACGACGGGTCGAAGAGCTCGCGCGCGAGCACAACATCAAGGTAGAGCTCGGGGTACCAGCCGAAAGCTGGAGCCCGCCCGCCGACGTCAGGGAAGAACTCGAAAATCGCGCGGCGCGCAACGTCCCTATCGGCAACCAGGCAAGAGAGCCGGTCGAGGAACCGGACCGGGCCGAAGGCGCGGCGGACAGGAGCAGCCCGGACCACAAGGTCGGCGACGGTACGCCGGGGGACGCCGACCCCGATGACCAAGGGGGTCGGTAAGACACACAGCGAAGCAGGCGACTGGCCTGCTGGGTACCTGGTCCCCCCCTTTGCCGGCTTCATCCGATCCCAGGTGCTGGCACGTACCGGAGGCGCCCCGGCGCCCCGGGAATCCACGCGAGGGTGGCCCCTTATCCGCAAGCTGGACCAGACGATCGGCGCTCCCAGCTACGGCCAGCGTGAGGGGCCTCGGCGGCGCGGGACCCGGACAGCCCAGCCTTGACGCGATGCGCCAAGAGGTGCCAGGATCCTCCGAGAGGTTTCCACGCATGAAGAAGGTCATGGTCGCCGCCGCGCCAGCCCGCGTGGCGAGTCCCGGTCGCCTGAGCTTCGCCATGAAGACCGGCACCGTGGGGCAGAAAACGGCCCCGACGTTCAGGCCGAACGCCGGCACCGTTGCGGCGATGAAGGAAGCCCGCCAGCGTCGTCGACTGCCCCGGTTCACCAGCATGCAGGCTCTCTTCGACGATCTGCATGCGGACGACTGAGCGCACCTCCCAGTTCCAGCGCAACTACAAGCGTGAGTCCAAGGGCCGGCATCGGCTAACCCGCTCGTCGGCGGCTTGCGCAACGCCAACTTCAAGCTGGCGCTCGATTCCACCACCGAGCCGGCGGCTCGTCGATCTCGTCGCGCTCTGCGAGATGCTGACGCACGACGGGCTACCCGACGCGGCCGCTGCCGAGCTGGTGGAGCTGATCCGCGCGTCGGTTGATGATCGGCCACCGCGGCGACGATGAACTGGTACTTGGCGGAGTTGGGTCATGACGTCTGCGAACGATCCCAGAACGGCGCTGAAAGTCAGGTATCCCAGGACACCGTATTGGCCGTGGTCCCCGACCATCGGCCGGGGCGACGTCGTGCACGCGAATCCGGATCGCTTCGTCGGCGAAGACGTGGTGGCGACGGAGAAGCTCGACGGCGGCAACACGCTTCTCCATGCCGGCAGGGTCTACGCGCGCAGCGTTGCCGCGCCGTCCGACGGCAAGTGGATGGCGATGGTGAAAAAGCACCACGCCTGGAAGGTGAACGAGCCGGACGTGTACCTGTACGGCGAGGACATCTACGGGGTGCACAGCATCGCCTACGAGCCCGTGGCGGAGCACGAGACCTTCCACGCCTTCGCACTCCGCAACCACGACGGTCTGTTTGCGGCCTTCGAAGAACTCGAGGCGTACGCGAGGCAACGGGAGATCCCGGTCGTGCCGGTCCTGTTCAGGGGGCGTTTTCGTTCGGTTGCGGAGACCAGCGCGTTCATGAAGCAGGCCCACGGCGAGGCGTCCGCGCTCGGCGGCGAGCGGGAGGGTGTCGTGTTGCGGTTGGCTCGGGGGTTTCCGCTGGAGGACTTCGCGGACAACGTCTGCAAGAGCGTGCGCTACGGATTCTCCGTGCCTACGGGTATGGACGCCTGGTGGTCATGATCGAGCTGACGGGTACCTGGAGCACCGCGCAGATCGAAGTCGCGGAAGCGAACGCACTCTGGCTCGCCGGGCCCGGCGAACTGACCGTATGGCTCTTCGGGGCTTCGACCGCGTGCATGACGCGAGTGCCCCGTTCTTTCCTGCACGATCGGATGCCGGCGTCGGATCCGCCGGCTATGCCTCGCGCCGCGTACCTGACGTCGCTGCGGGGCCGACCCAACGCGTTCAGCCGGGCAGAGACGCACCTTGAGGAGCATCTCTCACGATCCCCGTGGGCGAATTCCGGAGCGCGCCGTGATGATCGCGCTGATGGCTCTCAACAAGGAGACGCTGAACTCGGAGCTCAAGCGTCGCTATCGACTCGAGCTGAAGAAGCCGTCGCGGGAGAAGCTCAACCGGGAGGGGCTCGTCCAGAGCCGCAGACTTCCGGGCAAGGGCTTTGCCCACGAGTTGACGGATGCCGGCTGGGCCTGGGTCGTCGCCGAGCTCGACGAACAGGTGCCGGCTCGGGCCGGCTCGGCCGGCGGCGCGCTGTACGCGCTGCTCAACGGGCTGAAGGTCGCGCTCGAAGCGCGGGGGATGGTGATCCAGGAGCTGTTCGATCGGAGTGAGCCTGCACCTCCTCGACAGCCCGGCTCGCTCCGGGAACGGATTCGGCAGGCCTACCGGAGCCTGGCATCCCGGCCGTGGGATTGGGTGGAGCTGCGTGACCTGCGGGCGCAGCTCGGCGATTGGCCTCGCCGCGAGGTGGACCTGGAGCTCACGCAGATGTTCCGCGACAAGGACGTCAATCTGACGCTGCACGAGCCCAAGTTTACCAACCACAAAACTAAACCAATTTAGAATCAGTGGTTTACGCCGACAGAAATGCCCGAGTGGCACTACAAACGCGTACGAACCGGGGAAATTGGTCGGTCAGACGAGCGTCTTGCGGACGCCGCCGGGATGTGGGTCGACGCCGAGCGCGTCGTAGATGGCCCGCTGATCGGGTTCGGCTTGGGTTGCCGTGCGCACATGCAGCGTGCGTCCGTCGGGACGGCGGAAGGTGGCGGTGACGCGCTGCTGGCCTTCGAGGACGCGGCGTAGCGTGGTCCACCTGGCGTGTTCGCGGCGCGCGCGCAGCCGAGTGCGGATGACCTGCACGAGCTGGTAGGCGATGACGGTGATGAACAGGTGGCCGTCGGCCCGCGCCGGCTTGCGGTGGTAGATCGGGCGCAGGCCGAGCTCGGATTTGAGCGAGCGGAATACCGCCTCGACGTCGGTGAGCGTGGTGTAGGTACGCCACAAGGCGTCTTCGTTCCAGTCGGTCTCGCTGCTGCGCAGGCAGTAGACGCCCGGATGGGTAACCATCGAGCCGTCCTGGGGGCGGCGGGTCCAGTTGACGGCGACGGCCTGGTCGCCGGCCTCGTTGGCGGTAACGGTGATCTGGTAGTGCGAGGCGACGCGGGAATGCTTGGCTTTCAGCCGTCCGATGCGTTGCCAGACCTGGTCGAGGCGCTTGTGCGCGCGGGGACGCGACAGCCCGTCGTTGAGCTTCGTCAGGGCGGTCTCGAAGCGGGAGGCGAAACGCTCGACGATGCCCCGCTCCTTCTCGGCCCGCTCCTCGGAGTAGCAGTACAGGCGCACTTCGTCGGGGTCGGTCGAGACCACCTTGTGCATGTGCACGGTCTGGTCCGACTGCGTCTGGAGCGACACGGCGGCATCGGCATCGAAGCGGCGGTGGCGTTCGCGGCTGACCACCAGATAGCGGTAGCCGTTGTCGCGCAACCACGTCACACAGGCGTCGGTGGCGACACCGCGGTCCATCACCACCAGGGCGCCGACCGGCGCCTCCAGTGCTTCGAGCATCCCGGCCAGCGTCCGGTGTTCCCGGACGGTGCCGGCGAAGACCTTCGAGCGGCGCACGAAGCCGCTGGCATCGAGCATCAGGCCCAGGGTCAGCAGCGGGCAGTCGCTGCGCTTCTCTTTCGAGTGCCCGCGTTGCGCCTGCGGCTGGTCGCTCGCCTCGCCCTCGAAGTAGGTGTTGGTCAGGTCGTAGAGCGTCACCGTCGGCTGCAGGTCGAACAGCCCCATCGCGCGGTCGAACAGATGCGCCTCGATCGCCTCGCGATGCTTCACCAGCACGTCCGAGGCGCGGTAGAGCTGCATCGCACCGACGGTCTCGAAGTCGACGCCGAGCAACTCCCCGAGACCGCTGCGCTCCTGCAGCCAGCGGTGCGTCGCGCGCTCCGAGGCGGGCGCGGCCAGACGCCCGACGATGGCGCCGGTGGCCGCGCTGCGCAGGGCGCCGTTGACGCCCAACCGGGTCAGCAACGCCGGCAGGTCCAGTTGCTCGAGCGCCCACAGGCCGACCTGCTCCACGCCGACGCTGCGGGGGCGGACCAGCCGCAACGAGTCGACATCGACCGGCTGCACATCGGTCAGTCCGGCGGTCGGCGCGGCCGCGCCGCGGGCGATCAACTGCGCCGCGATCCGTTGCGCTTCCTCCTCCACGGCAGGCGGACAATCGGCCACCAGCGGCGCCTGACCGCTCAACGCATCGTTGATGCGGGCGCACAGCAGCGGCCAGTCCGCCTGAGGAATATCGAAGTGGCGACCGAGGTTGAGGAGGGTGCGCTGGCGCACGCTGCTGCCGAGGCGTTCGGCGTGCACGAGGCGATGAGAGAAGTAGGGCTTTCCGTCCTCAGTCCGCCGGGTTTGGGTGCGCCGAATGAACATGGCGCTCACCATAGCGGACGCACCCTGTCCCAGGCAACTATTGTTATACGCTTATGGCACTACATTCGTCTCTGGCGAAACCCGATCCTTTATAATCAACAAGTTACAGGCCTCGCACTCCCCGAAAACCGCCCAAATCCGCAAAACGACCGCTAATCTTGGTAAAGATGGGCCGAGGACCGCGGCCGGCTCACGCAGGCCGATCGGGAAGCCGCGCTTCGCCTCGGCGTGGAAGACATGCACTTGATCAGCATGGAGTGAGCATTGTGGAGCCAGAACTGGAAGCACTCCGACATGTGGCATTTCCAACGACGACTGCCGGAAACGACATCTGGCGCGACGACGTCATTCACGTCGACGGCATTCATTCGTGGGCGTTCCGCACGGTCCTGGAAGCACTCGACCGGGTGCGGGACGGCGTGCGGGTCAACAACGTCGTCATCCAGGGGCGGCCGGGAATCGGCAAGTCGCACTTTCTGGGACGCGTCCGCCACGCGGTGATCGAGCAGGGACAGGTCTTCGTCCTTTTTCAGCCGAATACCGCGCACCGGTTCTGGGGAAGTCTGGCGCTTGCCTACGTGGATGCCCTGCATCGGGAGGTAAGCAAGGACGGGACCCAGTTGCGTACGGTTCTCCATGGTCTGGCTGAAGCGATTGGACTGAAGGAAACGGAGATCGAGGCGCTGGTGGCGGGGACGTTCGACCTCACGCTCCTGAAGGCCGTTCGCCGAAACCTTCAGACGCATCTCGGTCGCCGGCCCGGGGATCGCGTCGCCGCGGACGTGGCGCTCGCGCTCATCCTGACCAACAGCGAGGATTTCGCCCACCAGGACATCGGAGACGCGCTGCTCCAGGGGCTGGAAATCGATGGCGACCAGGCGCGCGCGCATTCCATCCGCGCGAACCGGATTCCGTGCCGGGAGGTCGTCGGCGCATTCGATCGGCTCGTAGGCGCCGCGGGGTGTGCGACCCTCGTGGCGGTCGATCAGCTCGACGGACTGATCGCGCTCGGACGATCGCTTCCCGGCGCCGAGGAGCAATTGCTGTTCGATCGGGTGGCGACAGGTCTCATGGATCTCGCCGAGGACGTGCAGCACTCCCTGGTCGTCGTGTCTTGCCTGACCGACAGTTGGTTGCTGCTCCGCGATCAGGCCGTGGCGCCCGCGCACCATCGGTACCCGACGGACGTCCAACTCCGCCCGATCCCCTCGGCGGAGGTCGGGGAGGCGCTGGTGGCCGCGTACCTCCGGGCGGCCTACACCTGCGCCGGGTTCACGCCCGCGTATCCGACCTGGCCGGTGCGGTCGACCGCGTTCGCGGACGCGCCCCTATTCTCGCCGCGCAGCCTGATCAACGTGGTCCAGGAGCACTGTGCGCACTGTCGGGAGCGCGGTCGTGTCACCGAGCTGAAGCAGCTCACGAACGAACGCGAGGGGCGGGACCAGTTGCCGAACCAGCACCAGCGGGGTGAGGACCCTCCGCCACCCCCTCCGCCGCCCGACCCCGCTTTCGACCGGCGGTTCAGCCAGTTGGTGCGGGAAGCGGACATCGCCGACGCCCTCGACGAGAAGAAGGTGGACGGTGATCTGCCCGCGCTGCTGCGCGCCGGCCTGACTGCCTGGGCGGAGGAAAACGGCGGGACGGGTGACTTCTCGGTGGATCCGCCGCTCGGGAGGAACCCGTCGCTGCATGCCCGGCTGCGGCGCATAGTCGATGCGGACACCGATGATGAAGTGCATTGGTCGTTTCGAGCCGTCCTGAACGACAACGCGGTGGCCGCGCTGCACCGGCTGCGGGCCGCCGTGACGGCGTCCGGGCTCGAGCTCTCGGGGGAGCGGAGGCGGCTGTTCATCCTGCGCAACGCAGCGTGGTCGCAGGGCAGTAAGACCCGGCAGGTACTCGATGGGTTCGAGGCGCACGGCGGCTCCGTCGTGAAGCTGCTGGAGGCTGACCTCAAGGTGTTCCGGGCCTTGCAGCAGCTCCTCGAAGAGCAGCCGAAGGGGCTCGCCACATGGCTCGGATCACATCGTTACGCGAGCGGAACGATACTGCTCGCACCCTTGAGTTCGGAGCCCGCCGGTGCAGCGGCACCATCGCCGGCTGCAGCACCATCGCCGGCCGCTGCCCCATCCCAGGGCACTGCTCCGTCCGGGGCCGCTGCACCCTCCCACGCCACCTCTTCATCCCCGGCCACGGCACCGTCCCAGGGCACGGCACCGTCCCAGAGCATTGCACCATCCCAGCCCGCTGGGGCGTCCGGGGTTGCTGCACCGCCCAAGGCCGCTGCGGCGTCCAAAGCTGCTGCACCGCCCACGGCCGCTGCAGTGTTCAAGGACGCCGACGAGAACGCCATTCTCATCGGCATCGCCGAAGGCACGGATCGACGCGTGACCGTGCCGCTCGAGGATCTCCGGCGCCATACGGTGATCTTCGCGGGCTCCGGCTCCGGCAAGACCGTCCTCATACGCCGGCTCATCGAGGAGTGCGCGCTGAAGGACGTCTCGGCCGTAGTGCTCGATCCCAACAACGACCTCGCCCGACTCGGTCTGCCCTGGCCCGAGCCTCCCCAGGGTTGGCTCGACGGCGACGCGGAGAAGGCGGCGACCTACCTGCGCGACACCGAGGTCGTCGTGTGGACGCCGCGCCTGACGACGGGACGCCCGCTCTCGTTCGCACCGTTGGCCGGCCTGGGCGACGTGGCGGATGATCCCGACGAGTTCGAGATCGCGCTCGACAACGCCGTCGCCTCCCTTGTTCCTCGCTCGGGCCTGCCCGGATCCGGCGCACGGCTCAGCCAGGGACGAGCCGTGCTGAAGGAGGCTTTGCGTGCTTACGTGCAACGCGGCAGTGGGGACCTCAAGGGATTCCTCGGCTACCTGTCGGCGTTGCCGGCGGGAGTCAGTCGGCTCGCAAGCGGCGAGAAGCTCGCGGCGGACATTGCCCAGACGCTGCTCGCCGAGACCGTGAACGATCCCATGCTGGGTGGAACAGGGGAGGCCGTCGACCCATCGGTCCTGCTCCAGCCGGCGTGCGGTCGACACGCGCGCATCTCCGTGATCAGTCTCGTCGGTCTGCCGAACGACGAGCAGCGACAGCACTTCGTCAATCAGTTGCAGATGGCACTCTTCGCCTGGGTCAAGAAACATCCCGCCGGCGACCGGCCGCTGGGTGGCTTGTTCGTCATGGACGAGGCGCAGACCTTTGCGCCTTCAGCGGGCCGTACGGCCACGACGGACAGTACGCTCGCCCTGGCTTCCCAGGCACGGAAATACGGCCTCGGTCTGGTGTTCGCCACCCAGGCGCCGAAGGGACTGCACAACCAGATCCCGGGTAACGCGACAACGCAGTTCTTCGGCCTGCTCAATGCGCCCGCGCAGATCGCGGCCGCCCGGGAGATGGCCGCGCAGAAGGGCGGCGATGCGCGGGGCATCGCCCGCCTGCGGCCCGGGGAGTTCTTCGCGGCAAGCGACGCCGTGGCGTTTCAACGCGTGCGCAGCCCGATGTGTCTGAGCCACCATCCGCGGAGCCCGATGACCCAGGAAGAGGTCCTGGAACTCGCGCGCGGCAACCCGGGCAACGCCGGTCGCTCCAGGAATTGAGCACCCCTGCCCGACTCGGTGCAGAGCAGGACCATGAGCAACCGCTCAGCCGAACCGACTACGACGAGGCGGTGCAAGGCGAGCCCGCTTAGTCATCGCTTAGTCTAGACTAGTGTGATGACCGTCAGCGTGCACGAAGCCAAGACGCATCTCTCCCGGTTGCTGCAGCAGATTGCTGCCGGAGAAGACGTCATCATCACACGATCGGGCCAGCCGGTGGCGCGTCTCGTGCCGATCGAGGAGACCCGGCCCGTGTTCGGTGTCGACGAGGGGCGCTTCGACGTCCCCGACGACTTCGACGATCCGCTCGACGAGGAGCTGCTACGCGCGTTCGAAGGGCGTACCCCGTGACGGGACGTCTCCGAAGCCCGAGCGGGGCCGGGGCTATCGAAGCCGAACCGTGAAGTTCCTCCTCGACACCCACTGCTGGCTGTGGCTGCAGACCGATCTCGAGCGTTTCGACGCCGATCTGCTGGAGTCTCTTGCCGTCCCCTCCTCGCGGAGGTACCTCTCCGCGGCGAGCGTCTGGGAGATCGTCATCAAGCACGCGATTGGGAAGCTGCCGCTGCCGGAGCCCCCGGCGATCTACGTTCCGGAACGCATGCGAGTCAGCCGTGTCCGGGAACTCCCGATCACGCACGCCCACGCGCTCGCGGTTGGCGTGCTGCCGTTTCACCATCGTGATCCGTTCGACCGCGTCTTGGTTGCGCAGGCGCGGATCGAGGGCTTGACGTTGGTGACCGCCGACTCGACGTTCGCACACTACGACGTACGTCTCATCCGGGTATGAGCGACGATGCCGAGGGCAGTACCGATACCGACCGCAAACACCTGGAATCAGCCTGCAGTGCGCGAGAACGACACAGCCGGGCAGAGCTACCGGGAACGCTGGGAGAACCCGCCGGCCGACTGCCGGTTCGCTAGTTGAACCAAACGCTGTCCCAGGCGCTTTCCATCGGCGACCTGCATCGTGGCTGGTTCGACACGACAGACAACCGGCGACGGCCTGGCATCCGGGCGCTCGCCTACGCCGTCATGATGGCGCCTACGCTCTTCGTGCACCAGTACATCGAGCTCCGTCCGGCCGACGAGGTCGCGGTCTCCTTGCTGTTCATGCTCAGCGGGTTCGCCTCTTGCACCCTCAGCGGCATCATGGCGACTCTCGCGTATCTCGACCGCGAGGCCGCCCCGGCCGACCCGCGCCTGCATCGCCTCACCCCGCCGCCCGGCGAGCGCCGCGGCTCGTAGGTTTCATCGCGCTTTCTCGCGGCCGGGACTTGCCGCGAGCTGGCGGCTTCCTCCCAGTCGGTCACGAACCCGCGGCCTCGGCCACCGCAAGAGTATCGGGAGGCCATGAGCGAAGCCTTGCCTGCGCGCGTATAGTGAGGGGGTACGCCCACCCCGATGCAGGGTAGGCGAGGGAGGGAGATTCGACATGAAGAGACAGGCTCAATCCCGGGTGAGCGTCCTGCTGGCCGTCATGGCGGCGGGCGTGTTCGTGATCTTCGCGTTCGGCCAGCCATCGACGACCGCGGCTCTCCAGAGCAACTTCGTCGGCGGCGAGCCGAGCCGGCCGGACTCGTCCGACATGCGAGCGCTTCGGCTGCGCTTCGAGGCCGGGGTCCGCTCGAACTGGCACAGCCATGCCGGCTGGCAGATCCTGGCTGCCGAGGAGGGCCGGGGCCGCACGCAGGCGCGCGACGGGGAGATCATCGAGATGGTGCCCGGCGGGCGTGCGGTCTTCGCGCCGGCGGGCCTCGTACACTGGCACGGCGCGTCGCCCGACGAGCACGTCGTGCAGCTCACCGTCCTCGGTGGCGGCGACGGCGGGCCGACCTCCTGGCTCGGCCCCGTGAGCGAGGAGGAGTACCGGGGCCAGTAACCTGCCGGCTCCGAGCTGCATCCGCAGCCCGTCGCTCGCCGCGACGGGTGACGGAACCGACCGTGAGGGCGGTGACCCTCCCCGACACACTGCCCGCCGTGCGGGGGCGGCTGTCTGGCGTGGGGTTGCCCCCGAGCGGTTCGGGTTCCGTTAGCCAGTGCGTTGCGCCAGCGCGTCCCCGCTCAGTCCGGGATGCGCAGGCACGCTCGCGCCGCCAAGTGCTTCAGCCGTGCCCGAGCCGCGGTTCGGCGGTCCCAGCTGCGGTGATCCCATTCGAGCCCGCTCACGTCGTCCCCGCCGTACAGGATCTGCCCGAAAGTCACCCGCGGAACCGGGCTACCCCGCTCAGGGCCGCGCATTCCATCTCGACCGTCAGGCATCCCTCGGCTCGCCGTCGGGCGCGGGGGATGCCGCAGTCCGGATCAGCGACGAATTCCGCGGAGGGTAGCGTCGCATGACCCCGACATCGCGGAGTGAGGTCAGACGGCGAGTGAGGACGGTGATCCTCGTGGTATTCTGTATGGTCAAAATGACCAGTGCTATGGTGCGGCATGCGTGAAGTTCGGGCAACCGAGGCCAAGGCGCACTTGGCGGAGCTGCTGCGGGCCGTGGAACACGGCGAGACCGTGGCTATCACACGTCACGGCAAGTCGATCGCGAATCTGACCCCCGCGCAGGATCAGGATCGCGATAGTCGGAGGTCGGCGGTGGAACGCTTCCGAAGCCACCGGCGACAGTGGCGGCGCATCGACATGAGCATCCAGGAGATCGTCGCCTCGATTCACGAAGGCCGTCGCTGATGAGCCGCTTCGTGCTCGACGCGTCCGTGGCGGCAGCATGGCTCCTCGACGACGAAGACGAGGCGCGGGCGGACGCAGCGTTGGGGCGGCTCCAGACCGAAGTGGGTCTCGTTCCGCAGTTCTGGCACCTCGAGGTGCGGAGCGCGCTGCTCGGCGCAGAACGCCGCGGACGGATACGCGTGGACGAGGCCGACGAACGGTTACGCAGACTGGGGGAACTGCCCGTCCGAACCGACACGGAGCCGCATATCGGGACCGCGTTTGCACTGGCCCGAACGCACAGACTGTCCATGTACGATGCGGTGTATCTGGAATTGGCCCAACGCTCCGATGCGCCTCTCGCGACGCTGGACAAGGCGCTGGCGCGGGCTGCCGGCGCCGCAGGGCTTGCGCTGACTTCGCCGTGACGGGGCTTAGAATGGGAGGAACATGCTGGACGTGAACCTCGTTGAGTTGCTGACGTTGGCGTGCGCGCTGTACGCGGCCGTCATGGGCCACCGCCTGCAAAGGCGCTTCGATGAGCTGGCCGGCAGGTGACGACCTTGGAGGCGGGCCAGCACGCGCACGTCAACGCGCCCGGCCTGCACCATTAGACGGCGACCAGGCGGAACGGCCGCCAGCATCCCTTGTCACTGCGCGCCGGACATCCCCATGAACGTCAGCTTCTGCATGCCCGCGCCCGTCGCCGCCAGGTAGAGATTGCCCTGGGAATCGGTCGCTATATGGTGGCCGGTGCCCAGGATGCCCTGGGGGCGGAGGGTTCCGAGGATCTCGAGCGTCGCGCGGTCGACGACGACGATGCCGTCATCGCCGCCGACGTAGAGGAACTGCTGCTCCGGATCCGGGGACAGGGCCAGATCGCGTGCGAAGGGTGCGTCGGTCGTGAGCACCTGTTTCACGAACGTGCCGTCCAGCGTGAATGTCTGCACGCGGCGGTGTTCGCGGTCGGCCGCATACACCATGCCATCGTTCGACACCCGGATGGCGTGGAGGATGTTGAAACTCGGAGGACCCGGATTCGAGAAGCTGGTGGGGCGAACCACCTGACACTGGTCGTCGTCGACCGGCGTGTTCCCGAAGGCTCCCCACATGCGCTTGAACTCGCCGGTCTCCGCGTCGAACACGGCGACACGGCGGTTGCCGTAGCCGTCGGCCACGAACAGCTCGTTGGTCGGCGGATGGACCTGCTGATCCGCCGGCCGGTGGAGGTTCATCGTGTCGGCGTTGCCCTGGCTCCCGTCGCTGCGGCCGATCTGCATGACGAACGTGCCGTCCTGCGTGAACTTCAACAACTGGTCGTCGTTGACCGGCTCGACCCGGGGCACGTCGTTGGTGGTGCAGTTGTTGCCGCCCAGCCAGACGAAGCCCTCGTGATCGATGTGGATTCCGTGTTCCCGCTGGGGCCACTCGTAGCCGGCGCCCGGACCGCCCCAGGCCTTGATGAAGCTGCCTGCCGTATCGAAGACGACAACCGGCGGCGCCGCCATCGCGGCCTCCTCGGGCGGAAGCGTCAACGGGCGGTGCAGCACCCAGACGTTGTCCTGCGCATCGATGGCGATGCTGGACGGAGCTCCCAGCTTCATCTCCGCCGGCACCGTGGGCCACGTTGCGTCCACCTCGAAGATCGGCAGGCTGCGACCTTGCGCAGTCGCCGTCCCGGCGGCCGGCGCCGAACCGGACAGCCCTGCCGGCGCCACGTTGGCACCCGCGGCCACGACCAGTGCCACAAGAACCGCACGACGCAGCCGTTTGCTCTGCATGATCGCCTCTCTTCCTTCCTCGCAAGACGAGGGCGACGACTATAGCACGGCGCTTGCGGCGACCGGCGATGTGTTGACACGCCCGAGCGCATCCGTAACCATGCTGCCTTGGAGGCAGAGAATGCCAGAAATCGGACTCGGACGACTCGTCATGTGCCTGGTCGGGATCTGTCTCGCCGTGGGGGGCATCGCCACCGCGCAACCGGCGGGTGAGTGGGAGCCCGTCACCGCGGAGCGGCTGCTCGACCCGGAGGACGGCGACTGGATGAGCTATCGCCGAACCTACGACGTGACCGGGTTCAGCCCGCTCGACCAGATCAACCGTTCGAACGTCAGCGACCTGCAGCTCGTCTGGGCCTATTCGATGCGCGACGTCACGGGCTGGGTCCCGACGCCGGTCGTCGCCAACGGTCTGATGTACGTGTCCGAAGGCAGCGGCCGGGTCACCGCGTTCGACGTGGTGTCGGGCGACGTTGCGTGGCTGCACCAGCGCAGCTACCCCGAGGATATCGAGCTCTCCCAGGCCTTCATGCGGCACCGGGGCGTGTCGGTCTACGGCGACACGATCTACTGGGGCACGGCGGATGCCGCGCTGGTCGCTTTGGACGCCCTGACGGGCGAGCAGCGGTGGGAGGTGAGCACCGGCGACTACACGACCGGGTTGGGGCACCCTCATCCCGCCCTGATCGCCGACGGCAAGGTGATCCTGGGCTTCGCCGGGGGCGACCGCAGCGCGCGGGGCGCCGTCGTGGCGCACGACGTCGAGACCGGCGAGCGGCTGTGGATCACCTACACGGTGCCGTTGGAGGGCGAGCCGGGTTACGAGACCTGGGCCGAGCACGAGATCGAGCCGCTCGGCGGGCTGACCTGGAACACGATCAGCTACGACCCCGAGCTGGGCTGGATGTACATCGGCACCGGACAGCCCACCCCCTGGTCCTCGACCTTGCGGGGACCGGGCGACGCGCTCTACACCAACTCCATTCTCGCCCTCGACATCGACACCGGCGAGCTGCAGTGGCACTTTCAGGTGGTGCCGGCGGACAACTGGGACCTGGACTCGACCCACGAGAGCATGCTGGTCGACCTGGTCATCGGCGGCCGCGAGCGCAAGGTGCTCATCGAGACCAGCAAGATCGGCTGGGGCATCGTGCTCGATCGGGTCACCGGCCAATTCCTGGGCGCGTTCCGCACCGGCTACGACAATCTCATCACCGGTTGGACCGACATCGGGATCCCGATCTTCAACCCCGCGCTCATCCCGACCATGGACGACGTCGACTCGGGCCGGGTGTTCGAGGTGTGCCCGTTCTACGTCGGCACGCGCAACCTGAACTCGCCCAGCTACAGCCCGGCGACGGGTCTCTACTACGTGGGCATCAACAACAGTTGCATGGACGTCACGTTCGTCTCCGAGGAGTACCAGCCGGGCCGGCGCTATGGCGGGATCGCGGCGCGCGTGAAGACCGTGCCCGACTACGACTATGTCGGCGAGTTCGTGGCGTTCGATCCACTCACCGGACGGCGTGCGTGGGAGCATCGCTTTCCCGGCGGGGCGGCGATGAGCGCGGCGGCGCTGTCGACGGCCGGCGGCGTCGTGTTCGGAGGCACCTCCGACCGCCGTTTCTTCGCGCTCGACGCCGATAGCGGCGCCCTGCTCTGGGAGAGGCGGCTGAACGGCGACGTCTCGGGCGCCCCGGTCACCTTCGAGGTCGACGGGCGGCAGTACCTCGCGGTGGGAGCGGGCGGACGCATCGCCAACACCCGGTTCTATGCGCGGTTGACGGACACGAGGATTTCCGAGGGCAGCGGGGTCATGTGGGTGTTCGCGCTCCCGGAGGAGTGAGATGACAAGAACATTGGCGATGGGCGTGGCGTTGATCCTGGGTTGCGGTCCGCTGGCAGCCGCGCAGTCCGTTCCCGAGACCGGCGCCGTCCGCGGCGCACAGTCCGGACCGGCCGCGGATGCGGCGCAGGCCCGGCACCAGGTGCTGTTCAACCGGTATCAGACCCCGGTGATGACCGTGTTCATCGCCGACGCCGACGGCGCCAACGCGCGGGCCTTGGTCCCGGACTGGGAGCTGGAGTACTCCCCGTCCTTCTCCGCCGACGGGCAGTGGGTCGTCTTCACCGCCGAGCCGGAGGGCCAGGCCGACCTCTATCGCATCCGTCCCGATGGAACCGGGCTCGAGCAGCTCACCGAGCATCCTGCGTTCGACGATCAGGGCGCCCTGTCGCCGGATGGCCGGACCCTGGCGTTCGTCTCGACGCGGGAGCGGGGCACCGCGGACATCTGGCTGCTGGACCTCGTCTCGAAGACCGCCACGAATCTGACGGACCACGCGTCGGGCAACTTCCGGCCCCGCTGGTCGCCCGACGGGGCGTGGATCGCGTTCACGTCGGATCGGGACGCCGAGCCCGGGGACCAGCCGGGCCAGTGGGAGCATCTGCAGTCCACCGGGGTCTATCTCGTCCGGTCGGACGGTGCCGGGCTGCGCCGCCTGACGGCCCCGGGCGGGGTGGTGGGGAGCCCGTCGTGGTCGCCCGACGGCCGGCGGGTGCTGTTCTACGAGACCGACCCGGTCGGCGCCTACCTCGCGAAGAGCGGCCGGTCCCGCACCGAGCTCGCCTCGGTGGACGTCGCCACCGGCGAGCGCATCCAGCACACCGCCTCGCAGGAGACGAAGCTCTCGCCGGCATGGCTGTCGGGGGGGCGCATCGGCTACGTGAGCCGCGCCGGCGGAGACGAGGGCGGCCTGAGAATCCGGCATCCCGACCGGCGGGTCGAGACGGTGATCGCGGGCGCGGTGCGCGGCCCGAGCTGGTCGCCGGACGGCCGGCAGGTGGCGTACGAGCGCATCGAGCGGCTCGGCTACACCCAGCACCTCGTTCCCGCCTTCAGCCCCGACCCCGAGTTCGAGCTCTTCCTGCACGAGCCGTTCGTGTCGTTCTCGCCGGACGGCGCGCGGATGATCTTCAGCCAGTACGGCGACCGGGTCTCGGACGCCACCGGGCTCGCGGGGTCGAACCCGGGGAACGCCAGCGTCGAGATCATGGCGGTCGACGGCACGGAGCAGCGGACGCTCTTCCACCGCGAGGGGGTGAGCGCCTTCTCCGCCGTCTGGTCGCCGGCCGGTGACGAGATCGCCCTCTCGGTCGGGCGCTACTTCCGGCCCGCCGGCCTGCCGGCGGCGCAGATCGGGGTCATCGACCCGGATGGCTCGGACCTGCGGCTGGTGGTGGACGACAAGGTGAACAACGGGTTCCCGAGCTGGTCGCCGGACGGCGACCGCCTGGTGTACAAGGGCGGCCGCCGCCTCTTCGTCATCCCCGCGGACGGCGGCCCCCGGGTGGCGCTCACCGGTCCCGACTACTACAGCAACTTCCCGCAATGGTCGCCGGACGGCGCGAGCATCATGTTCACCTCGAACCTCGGCGGCGACTTCGACCTGTACACGGTCCGGCCCGACGGCACCGACGTCCGCCAGTTGACCCACGCGGTCGGCAACGACGCGCACTCGGCCTGGTGCGCGGGCGGCGACTGGGTCGTCTTCAGCAGCTCGCGCATGGGTTTCAAGGACGAGATGGCCCTCTACGACTCGGTCCCGCAGCCCTACGGCGAGATCTTTGCGATGCGCGCCGACGGCACCGACGTCCGCCAGCTCACCGACAACAAGTGGGAGGACTCGGGCGCGGTCTGCGTGCCCGAGGGCGGCGGCCATCAGCAATGACGCCGCCGTTCTTCCCAGGACCGAACCCGTCGCGCGTTCGAGTTCCGGGTCGGCGACCGCGTTCCGCCGCGACTGCCGCTGTTCGCCCGGTAGATGTTGCACCCACTAGACCCGAAGTGGACCAGCGGGCGTGGTTCCCGGAGCGGACGGGGCAGCAGACGGGGTCCGGCTCGCCCGGCATCACCATTTCGGGATAGAGTCTCTCGCGATGAGACTGCCGACCTTGAACTTCCTCTCCTTCGAGAGCCGCGCCAGACACCCGGCCGCACTCCTGTGGTTTACAGCGTTCATCGCCCTGCAACTGCTCGCGGTCTTTGTGCTCGTGCGGTATTTCTTCAGATCGACCTGGGACCAGCAGGTGTCGTCGGGCATCGGTGTGATCGTTCTCACGGGCCTCGTCTGCAGTCTGCTGCTCTGCTTTGGAGAATATTTCTTCCACCGCTACCTGCTTCATATCGAGACCGTGCGGTTCCTGCGCGCCTTCTGCACGAGTCACCTCGCGCACCACAAGCTGACATCGATCTGCTTTGATGACGCGCAGAAGACCGTTCGAAGCGAGTATCCGATCTGCGACGTGGCGCACGATGACCAGGCCACGTTCCCACCCTGGGGGTTGATTCCCGCCTTCGCTGCGTTCACGCCGTTCTTCGCGCCCTTCGCATTCTCATTCCCGCAAATCCCGATACTCATTGGCGGGTACGCCGCCATCGCGATCGCCCTGTTTCTGTACGAAACGGTCCACGTCGCGCATCACCTGCCATACGATACTTGGTGGAAGCCGAAATTGAACAACCGGATGTTCGGCAGGGTGTGGCGTGCGGCGTACGGATTCCATCAAGCCCATCACGCGAACTACCGGTGCAACCTGAACGTGGCCGGGTTCTTCGGTATCCCGCTCGCGGACCTGCTGTTCGGCACGTACAGACAGCCGGACGAGCTCCTTCTGGATGGTGCGCCAGCCACGAAAGAGGATGCCCGCAAGCTCACTCCTCAGCCCCGCTGGCCGGTCGCCTGGCTCGACCGGGTCGTCTTCAAGAGACGGCGATGGATGTCGAAACGAAACTGAGACGCGTGCGGCCGGCTCTGGCTTCCGTCGGACCTGCTGGACGTCAACTTTCCGGACCGGTTGCCGGCAGCGCCAGGGCGATCAGCTCCGGCACGCGTCCGCCGCCGACGGTCAGCGCGATGTACTGCCGCCCGCCCGACATGTAGGTCATCGGCGTGCCGATGGCGCCGCCCGGCAGATCGACCGAAGCAATCTCCTCGCCCGTCAGCTTGTCGAAGGCAACCAGGCGCGGGCGGTCGTCGGTGCCGCCTGCGGTCAGCGCGTAGATCAGCAGGGTCTTCGTCAGCACCGGGCCGATGCGTCCGCTGTCGCCGCCGAGGGGCGGCAGGTCGAGGTCGCGCAGCATGGGGAGGTTGCGGATCCGGTTGCCGTCGCCCATTGGCCTCATCCACAGGTGTGCTCCCGTGTTCATGTCGATGGCCGTCATCCGGGAGTAGGGCGGCTTGAACAGGGGCAGCCCCTGCGGGAGTTGCGGGCGGCGGGACAACGCCCCGCGCGCTTCGAGCACCGCCAGGGTGGTGTCGTCGCCCGACTCGGGCGTGCGGAAATGCTTGACGGTGTAGCGGTTGCCCGACGGCACGTACAGGATGCCGGTCTCCGGGTCGACGGCGGCGCCGCCCCAGCTTCCGGCGCTGAACCCGGGCCGCACGACCGTGCCCCGTTGGCTGTGCGGCGTATACAGCGGGCCGATCCGGTACGGCGCGACCGCCTCGAGCGCCATCTCACGTATCTCGGGCGTGAAGTCGACCAGGTCGTCGATTGCCACCCCCTGGTAGTCGAACGGCGCCGGCCGGGTCGGAAACGGCTGGGTCGGCCACGGCGCCTCGCCCTCGATGTCGGTGTCGGTGGGCACCGGGCGCTCCTCGATGGGCCAGACCGGTTCGCCGGTCACCCGGTCGAAGACGAACGTGAAGCCCTGCTTGGTGATCTGCGCCACCGCCTTGATCGGCCGGCCGTCCACCGTGATGTCGATCAGGTTCGGGGCGGCGGGCAGGTCGTAGTCCCAGAGTCCGTGGTGGACGACCTGGAAGTGCCAGGCCCGCTCGCCGGTCTCCAGGTCCAGCGCGACGAGGCTCTCGGCGAACAGGTTGGCGCCGGGGCGGTGCCCGCCGTAGTAGTCGGGCGCGGCCGTGTTGAGCGGCAGGTAGATGTAGCCGAGCTCAGGGTCGATGCTCATCATCGTCCAGACGCCCACCTTGCCGGTCTCGCGCCAGGAATCGCCGCCCCAGGTCTCGTTGCCGAATTCGTCGCCCTGCGGAATCGTGTGAAACGTCCAGCGGGTCCGGCCGCTACGCGCGTCGAAGCCGCGCATCCAGCCGGGCGGCATCTCCTTGCGGTTGTTGTAGCTGGAGATGGACATCGGCGTCACGACCGTATCCCCGAACACGATGGGCGGGGACTGCACGGAGTAGAGCAGCGCGTTCAGCCAGTCGCGCTCGCCGCGCGAGGCGCGCGGGATGCCTTCCATCAGATCCAGCCGGCCGCCGTCTCCGAAGTCCGCGCACGGTTGTCCGGTCCTGGCGTCGACGCAGACGAGATACCCGTTGCCGGTTCCGAAGAATATGCGCTCGTCGGTCCGGTCCGGGCCGTTCGACCAGTATGCCACGCCGCGCTGGTTCCAGCGGGCGCTCATCGTGGTGGTGCCTTCCTCGTAGCTCTTGGGGTTGAAGACCCACAGCGTTTCGCCCGTCCGCGCGTCGACCGCGGCGGCCGCCGACGTCGGCATGTTGATGAAGAGCCGGTCGCCGACCATCAGGGGGGTGGCCTTGAGATTGGTGATGGTTGGGGGCTGGCCGTCGCGCCACCGCTCCGGATCGCGGCGGTTCAACTCGGCGAAGATCAGCCGCGAGTCGGCGCGCCACTCCGTGCCGCCCGGCATGGTCAGGCTCAGGACGGCGTCCGCGGACTGCCAGCGCCACGCGATCTCGAGGTCGCCGAAGTTCTCGCGGTCGATCTGATCGAGGGGCGAGTATTTGGTGCTGCCGAGGTCGCCCCCGTAGGTCGGCCACTCGCCGTTTGCGGGCGCACCGTACTGCGCCGTCGCCGGACCGGCGGCGGCCAGCGCGCCCACCAGGATGACCGCCAGCCGACCGACGCCGCGAGCAGGCGTTCGCTGCATGGATCCTCCAGCCGGGCGCGCGTCGTGGCGCGTGCAGCGCCCTTCACGCCGGGCTGTCGGTAGGATAGCAGCGTTGCGGAGAAGACTCGCGCCGGAGTACAGCGGGGCGTATACTGTGAGCCTCGAATCCGGTGAGTGGGGTGCAACTGACATGAAGTCACGACTGATCGTCTTGAGCCTCGGTACCCTGTTGGCGGCGATGTTGGTATGGGAACGGACCGACCGCGGTGAGGTCGGGGCGCAGGAATCCGTCCCGAACGCTCCGCTGTTCGAGGTCGACCCGTTCTGGCCGCAGCCGCTGCCGAACAACTGGCTGCTCGGCTCGACTATCGGGGTCTCGGTCGATTCGGACGACCACGTCTGGATCGTGCACCGCGGAAACCTCGCCCCGAACGAGATCCCGGCCGCGCTCGACCCGCCGTTCGCGGAGGCGTGCTGTCATCCGGCGCCGCCCATCCTGGAGTTCGACCAGGAGGGCAACCTCCTCCAGCACTGGGGCGGCCCCGGTGAGGGCTACGACTGGCCCGAGTCGAACCACGGCATCTTCGTCGATCCCATGAACAACGTGTGGATCGGCGGCAACGGCGGCGACGACTCGCACGCCCTGAAGTTCAGCCACTCCGGCGAGTTCCTGCTGCAGATCGGCGAGGATGGTTACGCCGAGCCCGACAGCAACTCGATGACCCGTTACCAGAAGGTCGCCAAGGTCACCTTCGACGCCGAGGCCAACGAGGCGTACCTCGCCGACGGCTACGGCAACCGGCGCGTGGCGGTGGTCGACGGCGACACCGGCGAACTGAAGCGCTACTGGGGCGCCTACGGCAACCGGCCGAGCGACGACGAGCTCCCGCGCTACGACCTCGATGGCGCGCCGGCGCACGGCACGGTCAGCAGCGACAAGTCCGGCACGCAGCAGTTCCGGAACCCGGTGCACTGCGCCGACCCGACCAGCGACGGCCTGGTCTATGCGTGCGACCGTCCGGGCAATCGGGTGCAGGTGTTCACCAAGGCGGGCGAGTTCGTTGAGGAGATCTACCTCATGACGAAGACACTCGGCTCCGGCGCGGTCTGGGACATCGCCTTCTCGACCGATCCGGAGCAGACCTTCGCCTACGTCGCCGATGGTGTGAACCAGCAGGTGCACGTGCTGCGCCGCAAGCCGCTGGAGCACCTCTACAGCTTCGGCAGCGGCGGCCGGATGGCGGGGCAGTTCTTCGGCAACCACAGCATCGCGGTCGACTCGACGGGCAACGTCTATACGACGGAGACCTTCGAGGGCAAGCGCGTGCAGCGGTTCAAGTACACCGGGATGGGCAGTGCTGCCGGCGATATCGGTGTGCCTTGGCCGAATGAGTGATGCCCTGTCCGCGCCGCTAGCCATCGCGCTGGCTGCGGCGCTCGGCGGTGCCGTGTCGGCCCGGGGGGTACCGAGGACTTCCTGGGGCGACCCGGATCTGCAGGGCATCTGGGTCGGCTCGACGCTGACGCCGCTCGCTGATTGCGTTCGCGTTGAAACCGGTTGTGTGGGCAGCGCTGGGGCTTCTAGAGCTCCAGCCAGCGCTCCTGCAGCGGCCGCAGGGCGGCGATGAGCGAGAAGTCGCGGTCCTGGTGGAGGAGCAGGGCCTTGTGCCCGATGGCGATCTCCGCGATGCAGCAGTCGATGGGGCTGTGCGCGGGGGTACCGAGGCGCTGCAGCTCGAAGAAGGTCCGCGCCGCCTGCCGCCACGTATCCGGTTCGGCCTCGAGGTAGCGCTGTCCGTCCAGGTAGGTCGCCAGCCGGTGCCACTGCTCCTCGCGCGCGGCGCCCGCGAGGAGTTCCATCTGCGTGTACCGGGTCAGGTAGACGTCGTCGCCGCCGATCGCCGCTTCGAGCGCACTCCGCTTGTCCGCGTCCCGCAGCGCGCCCACCCAGAGGGACGTGTCAACGATCAGCACGGCCGGAATCGCCGCGCAGTCCGCGCAACGCCTTGTGGTCGAAGTCCGGTGCGAAGTCCAGGGTGCCGGCCAGCTCCAGCAGGTTCTTGCGGGAGCGGCTCTCGACCAGACTGGTCAGCGCCACGTGCACGACCTCCCGCTTGGTCCGCGCCCCGGTGAGCTTCATCGCCCGCCGGACCAGGGCGTCGTCCAGTACGATGTTGGTGCGCATTATGCGCATTATACACCATGGTCAGTGTATTGGCATGCCTTGACAGTCGACAACAGGCAGGCGCATTGTCGATAGTCAAGGTATCACTCATGGGCAAGCCGACCGACCTCGTTCAGGGCACTCTCGACCTGCTGATCCTGCGGACCATCGAGCACCAGCCGAAGCACGGCTGGGCCATCGCCAAACGCATACAGCAGATCTCCAACGACGTCCTCAAGGTGCAGCAGGGCTCGCTCTATCCGGCCCTCTACCGCCTCGAGAAGGAAGGCTGGATCGCCGGCCGCTGGGCCGCGACCGAGACCGGCCGCGAGGCGAAGTTCTACTCGCTGACCGACGCCGGGCGGGCGCACCTGAAGTGGGAGGTCGCCGCGTGGGAGCGCCTCTCTGGCGCGATCAACCTCGTCATCCAGCAGGCGTGATGGTGTTGTCGCGCTGGCTCCCGGCGCTGCGCGTCCGACTGCGCGCTCCCTTCAGGCGAAGCCGGCCGATGGGGTTATGGCATCGCGTCTCCTGTTTCTTTCCGTGGCACCGCCGCCGCCGGGCGGAAAATGACGTCCAGAGGGAGCTGGACTTGCACCTGGATCTGGAGACGCGACAGAACGTCGAGCAAGGGATGCCACCGGAGGAGGCTGCACGCGCGCCGCGTGCGGCGCTCGGCAACGTGCCGTTGATCCGGGAGGATGTCCGCGCCGTCTGGAGATGGCGCTGGCTCGACGCCCTGGTGCAGAGTCTCGCGCACATGCTCCGGTCCTTGCGGCGCACGCCGGGATTCAGTCTGGTGGCGATCGGCGTGCTGGCGCTCGGGATCGGCGTCAATACCGCCATCTTCAGCGTCGTGTACGGCGTGCTGGTGCGGCCGCTCCCGTATCCGAATCCGGACTCCATCGTCGTCATTCATATGCGCGACCCGCGGACGGGGCGCACGATCTTCGGGTTCTCGTGGCTCGACCTGGGTGACTGGACCGAGCGGTCGCGTTCGTTCGAGGCGCTGGCCCTGAGTCAACGCGCTCTCGCCGCGCTGGACGGCGACGCGGGGTACGAGCCGTTCGACGGCTGGACCGTCTCCGGGGCGTTCTTCGAGATCTTCGGCGACCCGCTGCTGATGGGCAGGGGATTGACCGATCCCCGGTTGCCCGCGGCGGTCATCTCGCACCGGCTGTGGCAGGCGCGGTTCGGCGCGGACGTGGCCACGGTGGGGCGCCCGGTGGTCGTCAACGGCGAGCAGTACACGATTGTCGGCGTGTTGCGTCCCGGCTTCCGTGCTCCGGTCGACAGGCCACCGGCCGAGCTGCGCGCCGCCGGAGTGGACGTGGGTGCGCACGACATCTGGTGGGGCGTTCGCCCGTCCGATGATCCTCTTCGCGCTCGCGATCTCGATCGGCGCCGCCCTGTTCGCCGGGCTGCTCACCGCGGTCCCGCTGATGCGGGCGGATCCGGCGCCGCTGGGCTGGATGGCGGCGTCGGCGGGAGGGGAGGGTCGTCGGGCGCGGCGGCTGCGGGCTGCCGTCGTGACGGCGCAGATCGCCATGTCGGTGGTGCTGCTCGTCGGGGCCCTGCTGCTGTCGAGGAGCTTCGTTCGGCTGCTCGAGACGGACCTCGGTGTAACGACCGGCCGCGTCATGTCGGTGCAGATCAACCTCGCCATGGGGCGAACGCTCGACAATGTGGAACGCGTTGCGCTAACCCGACGCGTCATCGAGCGCGTAGCGGCCATGCCCGCGGTGGAGGCGGCCGGGGCGGCGAACGGCCTGCCGCCGAACCAGACGCGCATGTCTTTCTACTTCGAGGACGAGGCGGCGACGCTCGGCGAGCCGCGCGCGCACCGCCTGACGCTGCTGAATCCCACCGCGGGGTACTTCGAGGCTCTCGGCATCCCGCTGCTTCGCGGGCGCGCCTCCTCGACGATCTGGTCGCCGAATCGCTGGCGACACCGCGATTCCGGGCGCTCTTGCTCGCAAGCCTGGCCCTGCTCGCGCTCGGCCTGGCTTCGTTCGGGCTGGCTGGCGTCGTGGCCTACTCGGTGTCGCGGCGCACGCCGGAGCTCGCCATTCGCATCGCGATCGGCGCCGGAAGGGCGGCGGTGCTCGCACTGGTGATGCGGGAAGGACTCCTGCTTGGCCTTGCCGGCGTAGCGCTGGGTCTCGGCGGGGCCTTCCTGATGACCCGTGCGCTGGCCGGCTTCCTCTACGACGTGGCGCCGACCGACGGCGTGTCGTTCCTGGCCGCGGCGGGATGCCTGCTGCTCGTGACTCTGGCGGCCAGCTACGTCCCGGCGCGCCGCGCGACGCGCGTCGATCCGCTGGCGGCGCTACGGGCCGAGTAGTTTCGCCGCTACACGGTCCAGTCTGACCGGCGCGGTGCCGGTTCCAGAGACGAGTCGACATCAGTGCTGGTCCGGCTCAGCGTGTTGGACAACTCCTGTGACGGGATAGCGTCTCGCGAGCTGGCATTGTTTAGATAGACGTCTATAACGTATACGCTTATGATTTTCATGACGTCTATTTAACATGAAGCGATTCGCTGAAGAGGCTCTGCTCCGGTGGCTGAGTGCGCCGCGGCGCAAGCCGCTGGTGCTGCGCGGGGCGCGGCAGGTCGGGAAGACGACGCTGGTCCGGCAGTTTGCGGCGGCGGCCGGGTTGGGACTGTGCGAGGTGAACCTGGAGCGGCATCTCTACCTCGACCGGGTGTTCGAGAGCCTCGACACCGGCCGCATCCTGCGCGAGCTGGAGGCGCTCGGCCGTGTGCGGTTGGACGGGGCGATCCTGTTTCTGGACGAGGTGCAGGCGACGCCGCATGCGCTGCCGGCGCTGCGCTACTTCTACGAGGACAGGCCGGATCTGCCCGTGGTGGCAGCGGGATCGCTGCTGGAGTTCACGCTCGCCGAGCACGGGTTCTCCATGCCGGTCGGACGTATCCAGTATCTGCACCTGGGGCCGATGACGTTCGGCGAGTTTCTTGCCGCCGCCGACCCGGAAGCGGCGGGCGAGGGCGGCCTGGACCTGCAAGCCCCGCCGGCCGATGTCGTGCACCGCCGGCTGCTGCGCCGGCTGCGGGAGTACCTGCTGGTCGGTGGGTTGCCTGAAGCGGTGCTGGCCTACTGCGAGTCGGGGTCACTACTCGAGGTGGCCGCGGTCCACCGGTCCATCGCGTCGACCTACGAGGACGACTTCGCCAGGTATGCGCGGGGGGCACAGCTCGGCCGTCTGCAGCGGTTGTTTCGCACCGTGCCCCGCATGGTCGGACAACCGGTGAGCTATCGCCGACTCGACCCTGACGCCCGCTCGGCCGAGGTGAGCCGGGCAGTCGATCTGCTGGTCAAGGCGCGCGTGTGTCACCGAGTCTCCCACAGTCACTGCTCCGGGTTGCCCCTGGGCGCCGATGCCGGCTCCCGGACAGGCAAGCTGCTGTTCATGGACGTGGGGTTGATGAACCACGTCTGCGGTCTGGATCCGACGAGCATCGAGGCCATGGACGCGGTCAGGCTCGTGAACGAGGGAGGCATTGCCGAGCAGTACGTCGGACAGCAGCTCGCTTCGCTGAGCGGCGGGGAACGGCCGCCGGAGCTCCACTACTGGCTCCGCCATGCGCGCAGGGGCAACGCCGAGGTCGACTACATGATCGCGCACGGCGACTGGATAGTACCGATAGAGGTCAAGGCGGGAAGCAGCGGCTCGCTCAAGTCGCTCCTGCAGTTCGCCCACGAAAAGCGGCCATCGCTCGCGGTGCGGTTCGACGCCAATCCGCCCAGCGTGCAGACGGTTCGCCACACCATTCGCACCGGCGAGGGAACCCAGCCGGTTGCGGTGCGCATCCTGTCACTGCCGTTGTACGCGGTCGGTGCGCTGCCGCGGCTCATCGGGGAACAGCGCCGCCGTGGTGCGGCCGAACGAGAGGCGCCTCGACGATTCGAGCACGATCAGCCTTGAGATACTATGATGATACTAGAGTGATATCATAGTGCTGCTCTATGGCATCAGTCGCCGAGTCTCCCAGGTCGGGCCGTTTCGTCCTTCGCATGCCCCCGGCGTTGCACGGCGCGCTCCAGCAAGCGGCGCGCGAGACCGGGCTGTCGCTCAACGCGTACTGTGTGCGGCGGTTGGCCGCGGCTGGTTACGGCGCCGCTGGTGACGAGGATGTGGCGGCACTGCTGGGGCGTGCCCGCACGGTGGCCGGCGACGCCTTGAAGGCGGTCGTCCTGCACGGTTCCTGGGTGCGCGGCGAGGCCGCGTCTGCCTCGGACGTCGATGCCCTCGTGGTCGTCGAACCGCGCGTTGCGTTGACCCGTGCGCTGTACCGGGCGTGGGACGCGGCGCCCGTGACGTGGCGGGGGCGCAGCGTGGACCCGCACTTCGTACACCGGGCCGTGGACGGGAAGATCAGCGCGCTCTGGGCCGAGGCGGCGCTCGATGGAGTCGTGCTGTTCGAGCGCGACTGGGAGATGTCCGCGTATCTGGCCGGGGTCCGTCACGCGATCGCCGGCGGTCGGCTCGTGCGGCGGGTCGTGCACGGGCAGCCTTACTGGACGGAGCGCGCCTGATGCGCAATCGGACCCTCGCCGCCGACTACGTGCGGCGCGCCGCGACACGGTTGCGCGCGATCGACGTGCTGTTCGAGGCCGAGAGCTGGGCCGACGTCGTTCGTGAATCGCAGGAGGTCGTCGAGCTTGCCCTGAAGGGGCTGTTGCGCGCCGCGGGCGTCGACCCGCCCCGTGTGCACGACGTTGCCGAGGTGCTGGAGGCCGAGCGGACCCGGCTGCCCGCAGCCCTGGCCGGCGATGTAGATCGCCTTGCCGCCGCCTCCCGGGATCTGCGCCGTGATCGCGAGCTCGCCTTCTACGGCGCCGAGGATCTGACCCCGTCGGACTTCTACCGCGAGAGCGATGCGGTCGAGGCCCGCGCCGCCGCTCGGCTCGTCGTGGAACGAGTGCACCCGCACGTCCTGGCTCGGGACGCCGACTGAGTCGCACACGCGTGGTTGCTGAAGACGCGCGAACGGTGGTGGGCGGAGGAGAAGAGGGTGGAGCGGCCGGCGCTGAACACCCGTCGAGGGCGTCCAGCGCCGGCGGTCGATGCTGTCGCGAGGACGGTCGCGGACCGTCGCCACGCGCTGAGGACTACTGGACCGACAGTCCGGCCTCGGCAGCGATCTCGCCGATCCGATCTGCCTGGTTCGGGTTGTTGCCCATGATCTCGCGGAGCCGGCGGACGACCTGCGCCTGCTCGGCCTCGGACAGGTCGCCGGCCGCGCCGGCCGCGTTCCGGACGGCCGCGTAGCAGTCGTCCTCGTAGGTGATCGAGCCGCACTGCGCGGTCAGCTCGGCGAGCAGCCCGGCTGCGCCGGAGCGCTCGACCGGGGCGCCGCCGCCGGTGGCGCCGAAGCTCTCGTTGGCCTGCTGAATCTCGGCCGCGGCGCCGCGGCGGATGTTCGCCGCCTCGGTCCCCGCCTGGAAGCAGGTGAACGACGCCCGATTGGACCAGCGCAAGGGGGCGCAGGCGTGGATGCCGGCGTCGATGGCCGCGTCCGAGACCTCGGTGATCAGCGCCTCGTACTCCGCGTCGCCCTCGCCGAACCCGGAGAAGTTCCCGAGGTCGCCGCTTGCCGCGAACAGCCCCGTGACGCCCGGGATCCGTGCGATCTCGCGCGAGGCCTCCACGCCTTCGAGCGTCTCGATCATCAGAATCAGAACGACGTTGTCGTTCCAGGTCTGTCGGTAGCCGCCCGGCACCTGGTTCCACAGCTCGCCAGCTCCCTGCCCGCCGCCGGCGCTACGCCGGCCGATCGGGGGGAAGTAGGTCCAGTCGACGGCGGCCTGCGCCTCTTCGACGCTGTCGACGGTCGGCACCACGACGACGAGGGCGCCCATGTCGGTGGCGTGCTGGATCTCGCGCTCGTCGGCGTACGCGACGCGGACCCCGGGCGCGGCCGGCCCCGGACAGGTCCGCCAGAGGCGCGCGACCTGCTCCCACGAAATGGCCTCGTGCTGCATTTCCACCCAGATGAAGTCGTAGCCGGCCGCGGCCATGGCGCAGTACGTGCGCGGGTCCGTGGCGCGGACCGTGCCGCCGATCATCGGTCCGCCCGCGACCAGCTTCCGCTTGGCCGGATTCCAGATTTCGGCCGTCTCCCCCTCGGGCAGGGCGAAGCGCGACCCGTAGTCGAACTCCGCGGCCACGAAGGGATCTTCCTGGCCCTGTGCGGCGGCGTCCTGCGCGGCCCCGCCGACCAGAACGCCGGCGGCGACGGCAACGACCGTGAGCAACGTGGTGATTCTCATTACATCCTCGCTTTGCAAGCCCCGTGCGGTGCGCGTCGCGCGCGCCGATTTCCGTGACGCACGGAGTCTACTCCGTGACTCGCTCCGCCATCCACCGGCCGGTCGCGGGACCACGTTCCAGGTAAGCTCTCCCATGCCCGAGCCGCTGATCGCGCTCCGCAACGTCGAGAAGGTCTTCAGCCATGGCGTCAGCCGCACGTTCGTGTTGCGCCGCATCACGCTCGACATCGCCGCTGGCGAGTTCGTCTCCATCATGGGGCCGTCCGGGGCGGGAAAGTCGACGCTGCTGCACATCCTGGGGATGCACGACGCCGAGTGGGCGGGAGAGTACGACCTGCTCGGTCAGCCGGTCCACAAGCTGCGGGCGAAGCACCGGCAGGCGCTCGGCCGGACGCACATCGGCTTCGTCTTCCAGAGCTACCACCTGCTCGACGACCTGACGGTGGCGGAGAACCTCGATGTGCCGCTGTCGTACCGCAACGTGCCCCGCTCGGAGCGCCAGAGCCTGGTGGCCGACACCCTGGACCGGTTCCAGATCGTTGCCAAGAAGGACCTGTATCCCAGTCAGCTCTCGGGCGGGCAGCAACAGTTGGTCGGGGTGGCGCGGGCGCTGATCGCCAAGCCGACGCTGATCCTGGCCGACGAGCCGACCGGCAATCTCCATTCCAGCCAGGGCCGGGAGATCATGGAGCTGTTCACGAGGCTCAACGGGGAGGGAACGACCATCATCCAGGTCACCCATTCGGACGCCAACGCCGCCTACGGCAGCCGGATCGTTCAGCTCCGCGATGGGTGGATGGTGGACGACTAGCCGTCCGTGTTCCAGCGCCACTCGATGGTTCGTCCGCACGCCTTGCAGATCGCGCCGTGGCGCAATCTGCGGCTCAGCCGCTGCCGGAACCAGCGCCGTTGGCAGCCGCATTCGCCGACCCAGCGGGCCACGGTGTGGGCCAGGTCGTGGCAGCGCTCCGCGGTGGATCCGATCTCGCGCGCCTTGCTCTGCCAGACGGCGTCGTGGCCGTGCCGGGCGCCGACGATCGCGTGGGCTATCTCGTGCAGCAGAGTGTTCTCGATGTCGGCCCGCGTCGCCCGCAGGCAGTAGCTCACCGACAGGTCGATGCGCGTTTCCCGGTAGCGGCAGACGCCGGCGCGCGCCGTGGAGAGATCGAAGCCGAACGTCCATTGCGTGCCGAGGCCGCTCTGCGCCTGGTGACGCGCGAACAGGCGCCGCGCCAGCGACTCGACGTCAGCCAGGGTGCACTCCCGTTCCGGAATCCGCTCGACGACATCGAGGAGTCGATAGGGCACCTGCCACCGGCCCTCGTCGCCGGCCAGCACCACCGCGCGAACGGCTTGCAGCTCGGCCACCACGCCGGTGATCGATTGGCCGCGAACCGTGAACCGCACCCGGCTGCCGGGGGGCGCCGCGGCGCCGGCGAAGTCGGCAGTGACGGCGCCGCGGGTGCGTGGAGGGGACGGCCAGGGGAAGAACAGGAAGGGTGATCGCACGACTTCTAGTGCTCGGCCAGGTTGCGGAATGCCTCGAGCGGCAGGTCGAGGTGCACGGCGCTCAGCAGGCCGCCGTCGGCGTGGTCGAGGATGTGACAGTGGAAGATCCAGGTGCCCGGACGGTCGTCGAAGCGGACCGCCAGCCGCACCGTGCGTTCGTGCGGGATATCCACCGTGTCTTTCCACTCCAGGGGGCGGACCGGCTCGCCCGCCGCGTCGAGCACCAGGAAGAAGAAGCCGTGCAGATGCAGGGGGTGTGACCAGGCGGTGGAGTTGGTCACGGTCCAGACCTGCGTTTCCCCGAGACCCGCGAGGATCGGTTTCGCCCTCCAGAAGGGCACATGGTTGATGCCGTAGGAGAAGGATTGTTCGTACTGGTCCTCCTGAAGGGTCAGCTCCAGGTCGATCTCCGTCGCGCCCGCGAGATCGTACGGTTCCATCGCGCGGCTGGTGCGGGGTAGCGGGCCTCCGGCGTGCGGCGGCTCGTCCGCGAAGCGGATAGTGAACAGGTTCTCGAAGTCGCGGCCGAAGATGCTCCCGTAGCCACGGTCGTGCAGCAGCGAGCGGAGCAGCCCTTCGCCTCCCGGCTCGCCGGTCGGCGTCACCAGGACGTCGGCCCGCTCGCCGGCCCCCAGCACGATGAAGTCGTGGTCCTCGGAGTACTCCGTCAGGCCGCCGTCGCCGCCGATCTTGCGGAAGACGTTTCCCTCCCCGAGGTCCAGCTTGAAGTAGCGGCTCTTGGCCGCGTTCACGATGCGCCAGCGCTGCGGCGCTCCGGCGCGTGCGACCAGTTCCGGCAGACGCCGGCCGTTGACCAGCACCTGGTTGCCTTCGCGGCCGAACAGCATCCCGACCGTGCCGCCGGTGTCGGCCGGGAGCAGCTTGCCGTCGTCGGTCACGTCGATGTCGCTGAGCACGAGAACGAGATCGTCGGCGATGCCCAGCGTCTCGGCCGGGTCCTCGACCAGGAAGGCGCCGTACAGGCCGAACCCGACCTGGGCCGCCGACATCACGTGCGGGTGATACCAGTAGATGCCGGCATCGGGCACCACGAAGTCGTAGGTGAACGTCTCACCCGGCTGCACCGGCTCCTGCGAGTAGCCGGGCACGCCGTCCATGGCGATTGGTATCCGGAGTCCGTGCCAGTGAATGGTGCTCGGCCGCGGCAGGTTGTTCGTGAAGTGCACGATCAGCCGGTCGCCGACCTTCACCCGGATCATCGGCCCCGGGATGGTCCCGTTGTAGGTCCAGGCCTCCACCTCGAAGCCCGGTGCGATCTCGACCTTCGCCACCCGGGCCTCGAAGTCCACTTCGACGATGTCGGGAGCCGGATTGCGGTCCACCGCTTCCGCCATCCCTACGTCGGCGTCCCAGCCGGCCGGCTGCAGGGACTGCGCGTCGGCCGCGCCGGGCGCCGTCGCCCCCCTGGCCACGACCATCGCAGCGAGCATCCATCGCACCAGCAGCGTTCGCGGCGTCATTGCGTTGTTTCGTTCTGGACGGTTTCTGTTCATCGCTGCCCGGATCGTAGCATTGCCGCTGGAAGGCGTAGCCGATTGCGACCGTCGAACGGACGCAGGGAAGCCACGCCGGATGCGCCGCGGAGGAGTGCCGAGCCGAGCGGAGTGAGTGCTACGCGGGTGGGACGGGCGCCGGGAGGCGCCCGTTGGCCGGACGGCGTGATGCGCCGGTCACGCCGCCCGGCCCCGCGCCAGAGGAGTGGCTTGCACGGCTCGCACGAGACAGAGGATCGTTGGATCGTCCACACCGCGGAACCGCGAGGTCACGCGGGTTTCGGTTCCCGGATTGCGGCCGCGCCAGCCTGGCGCAACGGTTATGCCCTCGCCGCACGGACGGCGTGCGGAACCGCATGTCGTCCGGCGGCGAAGGCGCTGGAAGTCCGGCGGTGTGTCCATCGTGCCTCCATGTCTTCCCGGGGCCAGCAAGTCCTGGCGCCGTCCCCGTTCTTTGTGCAAGATACGGTGTCCCGCGGCGCTTGGGAACTAGGGAGATCCCCAGGTTCGCGATTCCGACCGCTCGGGTACATCTGGATACAGGGATGCAGACGATGCGCGATGCCGACCGGGAGCAGACGCGCGAGCAGTCGCTGCAGGCGCTGGAGGCGGCGAGGGCGCGTTACGAGAACTTGTATCAGGACGCGCCCGACATGTTCGCCTCGGTGACCGTCGACACCGAGCGCGTGGTGCAGTGCAACGCCACGTTGCTGCGCGCGACCGGGTACCGGCGGACGGAGGTGCTCGGGTGCCCTGTCCGGGATCTGCATGATCCGGGCAGCGCCCCCGCTCTCGGACGGGCTCTCGAGACGGCCCGCGCGGACGGCCGCGCGCGCGATGTGGAGTTGCGGCTCCGGCGGCGGGACGGGAACCTGCTGGACGTCAGCCTCAGCATGGCGCTTATCCGGGACGAGCAGCAGAACTACTACTACCGGTCGATCTGGCGGGACGTGACCGACCGCAAGCGGGCGGAGGACGCCCTGCGGCGGAAGCAGGCCGAGCTCGAACGGAGTCAGGCCGAGCTGCAGGTGCTGGCCGGCCGACTGCTCACGGCCCAGGACGACGAGCGGCGGCGCATCTCGCGTGAGCTGCACGACGACGTCAACCAGCGGCTCGCGATGCTGACCCTCGACGTCGAGTCGCTGCAGGCCGGGGTGCCCCGCTCCGCGCGCGCGACCGCGGAGCGCCTCGGGGCCATCCGGGACCGGCTGGTGGAGCTGTCGGACGATGTGCACGGCCTCGCCTACGGCCTGCACCCGTCGGTCCTGGACCACCTGGGCCTGAAGGCGGCGCTGAGGTCCCACGTGGCCGACCTTCGGCGCCACGGCTCGATTCGCATCGATCTGCGGATCGGCAACCTGGCCGAGCCGGTTCCGCCCGCGGTGGCGGCGTGCCTCTACCACGTGGCGCAGGCGGCGCTGCGCAACGTCGTCAGGCATGCCCGCGCCAGTCGGGTGACGGTCGAGGTGGCACCGGCCGGCGGTGGTGTCCGCCTGTCGGTGGCCGACGACGGCGTCGGGTTTGCCGTCCCTGCGCGTTCGGCGGAGGGGCTGGGGATCGTGGGAATGCAGGAGCGGGTCCGTTTGGCGGGGGGGCGCTTCGAGCTCGCCTCGCGGGTCGGGGAGGGGAGCCGTGTCACGGTGTGGGCGCCCCTGCCGGGCCACGGCGCCGGCAAAGAGGATGGCGAAACGACCGCGCGTACTGCTGGCGGATGACCATACGCTCGTGCTGGAGGGCCTGCGTCGGCTCTTGGAGGATGAGTGCGAGCTGGTCGGCATGGTCGAGGACGGCCGCGCCCTCGTGGAGGCGGCGCCGCGGCTCGTACCCGACATCATTCTGCTCGATATCTCCATGCCGTTGCTCAACGGGCTGGAGGCGGCGCGCCGGCTCTGCCGGCTGGTCCCCGACAGCCGGATCATCTTCCTCACGATGCACGCCGACCCGACCTACGCCAGCGAGGCGTTCGACGCTGGGGCGGCTGGTTACCTCCTGAAGCGCTCGGCCGCGTCCGAGCTGAAAGTCGCTATCGCCACCGTGCTCGACGGCGGGAAGTACCTGACGCCGCTCATCACCAGCGACGCGTTGCGGGCGAGCGTGCCGCGCTCGGTGACGGTGCCGCCGACCCTCGGCAGGCTGACGCCGCGCCAGCGGGAGGTGCTCCAGTTGGTGGCCGAGGGGCACACCGCCAAGGAGATCGCCGCCCGACTCGGCATCTCGGTGAAGACCGTCGAGTTCCACAAGGCGAGTCTCATGGACCGTCTCGGTGTGCGGACGGCGTCGGAGCTGACCAAGTACGCCGTGGCGCACGGTTTCACCGAGCTGCCGTGAGCCGCCGTGTCCTGCGCTTCGCGGCCTGCGATCCGCGCTGCCGCCCGGCTGGACGGGGCCGTCGCATCGGTGTGCCAGGAGTCTGCGCCGTAGAACGGCGTAGACTCCTGGAGAGGGTTGGTTGGGCGGGAAGCGGAGCCGCAGGCGACGATTGTCGGGCGAGCCTCCCGTGCAAAGAACCGTCGAAGGCCGGAGCCGTCAGGAGGGTGGTCAGGTGCAAGTGCGAACAAGGCGTTGGATGCGGATGAGCGTGGGGGCAGGGGTGCTGGTCGGCGTCGGGCTGGGCGTGTTTCCGGCGGCGGTCGCGGACGCCGGTGCGCAGACCGATACCGTCGCCGCCGGTGGGCGGCTCTATCGCGGGAAGGGCGATTGCCAGGCGTGCCACGGATGGGCCGGCGACGGCCGCAAGATGAACCTCCAGATGCCGGACGGGGCCAACCTGCGCGAGAGCACGCTCACGCGCGAGCAGCTCGTCTTCGTGATCAAGTGCGGTCTGCCGGGCCGCTACATGCCCGCGTTCGACCGGCGCGCCTACGTGGACGATCGCTGCCTCGGCCGGACCCGCGCCGACCTCGATCGCATGGGCCTGTCGCTGTTCGACCCGGCCGCGACGCTGCAGAACCGCGAAGTCGAACGGCTGGTCGACTTCCTGGAGGCGAAGATTGTCGGGCAGGGGTCGATGGATCGACAGAAGTGCATCGATTTCTGGGGCGAGGAGGTCAACGTCTGCCGCACCGAGTTCCCGGACTGACCCGGTTTCGTGGCGGTGCCGGCCGCCCGCGGACGAAGTAACGCCCGGGCCGGTGAAGGCCCGGGCGTCCCGTATCCGTCGATTCGTGTCGCGCGGAGCTACTCGTCGAGTGCAAAGACGAACAGGTAGCTGGAGTTCTCCAGGTTGTCGTACCGCACCGGGTGCAGGTGACGGCCGCTCGCCTGCACCGCGAGGTACTGCCGCGGCCCGATGGCGTAGGTGACCGGCGCGCCCTTGAGCGGCGTGCCGACGTTGAAGCGCCACAGCTCCTGCAGCGTCTCGTCGTTGTAGGCGACCACCCAGCCGTCCTGCAGCGCCGTGAAGACGAGGCCGCCGGCCGTGACGATGGCGCCCGACCGGACCTCGATGTCGGTGACCGCCTTGGCGATGACCTCGTGGGTGTCCGTGTCGATCGCGGTGACCGAGCCGTAGTAGAGGTCGCTGGTGTACTCGCGGCGCTCGCTGTTCGCGGTGTCGATGCCCCCTTCGGGGCCGAGCGACGCCACCCGCGCGCCGGTCTGCGAGAAGCAGCCCTCGGTGCCCGCGCCGTAGGCGATCCCCTTCTCCGGGTTGAAGGCGGTCGGCTGGTGGGCGATGCCGCCGTGCCAGGTCGGGCAGGCCCGCTTCATCTCATCGCGGTCGACGCGCAGCGCGCGCGCCTCTTCGTTGTAGATCTGCACGTCGAGGTTCGGGTCGTACTCCAGCGGCATGCCGGTCTCGGCGTTGAGCCCGGCCGTCCAGGTCAGCTCGTTGACGTACTGGTTACCCTTGATGAACGCGCCGGTCTCGCGGTCGATCGAATAGAAGAACCCGTTGCGGGCGAAGTGGGCCACCACGTTGCGGGTCCGGCCGTCGATCACCGTGTCGTAGAGCATGTGGACGCCCACCTCGTCGTAGTCCCACGAGTCGTTCGGCGTGTACTGGAAGTGCCAGCGGCGCTCGCCGGTCTCGACGTCGACCGCCACCGCGGAGTTCGTGAACAGGTTGTCGCCGGGGCGGAACTCGGGGTCGTAGATGGGGTACGGGTTGCCGGTCCCGAAGATGTAGAGGCCGTTCTCCGGGTCGTAGGAGCCGGTCTGCCAGATGCCGCCGCCCCCGGTCTTCCAGGCGCTGTGGTCGTCCTTCCATGTCTCGCTGCCGGGCTGGCCCGGCTCAGGCACGGTGTACCAGCGCCAGAGCTCCTCGCCGGTCTCGACGTCGAGCGCCGCCACCCAGCCCCGCGTCCCGCCGTCGCCGGCGCCGTTCTGCACCAGCACCTTGCCCTGTGCGACCAGCGGCGCGGTGAGGAACCGTTCCCGCCTGCCGAGCTCGGTGAGGCCGGCCACCTCCACGTCCCAGAGGATCTCGCCGTCGTCGCGGTCGATGGCGATTACCCGCCCGTCCTGCAGGTTCTGGAGCACCTTGTCCTCCCAGAGCGCGATGCCGCGGGTCCGGGAGCGGTTGTCCTCGTGGTCGACGCCGGGGTCGGTGACCCAGACGTACTGGCCGTAGTCCGGGTTGCGGGCGTCGATCTTGTAGACCGTCCCCCAGCCGTCGCTGGTGTACATGAAGCCGTTGTCGATGAGCGGATTGTTCTCGTTCTCGGGGCCGTTGCCGCCGGTGTCCTGCATCCCGCCGAGGGCGAGGGCCCAGACCATGCGCAGGTTGCCGACGTTGTCGCGGTCGATCTGCGTCAGCTTGGAATAGCGCTGCGAACTGTAGTCGCCGTTCATCAGCAGCCAGTTCTGCGGCTCGTTCTGGGCGTTGATCAGGCGGTCCTGGGTGACCGTGATCTCGTACTGGGCCGCGGCCGGAAGGGCCAGGGCAACGAGGAGCGCAAGAGTGAGCGGAATCAGGGCCGGCAGTCGAAGTCGCTGGCGCATGGCAGTTTCCTCCTCGGACACGTAAGTGGGGTATAGCTTATAACGGTTCCGGCGCGTACAATGCCGCTCTTTCCACGTCCGGCGGGAGGCCGGGAACAGCCATGCGACTCATGAATTCGATGATCCTGTCCGCCGTGCTGCTGGCCGTCGGCCTGCCGGTCGGCGCGGCGGCCCAGTCGCCGGATGCGGACGGCGCCGACTGGCCGCTGTACCGCGGCAGCCTCGCGGGCACCGGCTACTCGCCGCTGACCGTGATCGCGCCGGACAACGTCGCCGGTCTGGCTCGAGCCTGGACCTACGACCTCACGCGCGCGACACCCGACGCCTCCGGACGGGGCCCTAACTCGCAGGTGACCCCGATAGTGGTGGATGGGGTGATGTACCTGCCGGCGGCGGACCGGGTGGTCGCGCTGAACCCGGAGACCGGCGAGGAGATCTGGAGCCGCCCGGTGGCCGGCCGCGCCCCGTCGCGCCGCGGCGTCGCCTGGTGGCCGGGCGACGACGAGCACGAACCGCGCATCCTGTTCACCACCGGCCCGCAGCTCCACGCCCTCGACGCGGACACCGGCACGCCCGCGGGGGGCTTCGGCGACAACGGCACCGTCGCGCTGGGCATCCCCTACAACTCGGTGCCGCTCGTCTACCGGAACGTCGTGGTCGTCGGCGCCAATACTCCGCCCGGCACCATCGGGGGCATCGGCAACGCCCGCGCCTACGACGCGCGCACGGGCGCGGATCTGTGGGAGTTCGACTCGGTGGCCCAGCCGGGCGACGTCGGGCACGACACCTGGGCAGGGGATAGCTGGCAGGGACGGCTGGGCGCCAACGCCTGGCCGTTCTTCTTCACGGCGGACGCCGAGCGCGGCCTCATCTATCTGCCGCTCGCGTCGCCGATTCCGGGCTACTACGGTGGCGACCGGCCGGGCGCGAACCTGTACGGCAACTCGCTCGTCGCCGTCGAGGCCGAGACCGGCGACTACGTCTGGCACTTCCAGACCATCCACCACGATCTGTGGGACGCCGATCCCCCGGCGCCGCCGGCGCTGTTCGACATCCCGCGCGAGGACGGCGCGATCCCGGCCCTCGGGGTGACCACCAAGTCCGGCTACCTCTACATTCTCAACCGCGAGACCGGCGAGCCGATTTACGGCGTCGAGGAGCGGGAGGTGGCGGCGAGCGACGTGCCGGGCGAGGCAGCCTATCCGACCCAGCCGTTTCCGGTGAAGCCGCCGCCGATGGGGCGGGTCCGCTACGAGGCGGCCGATCTGGTGACGGCCGAGGACACGTCGCCGGAGCACGCCGCCGCATGCTCGGCGCTGGTCGACAGCCTCGGGGAGGTCTACAACGCGGGGCCGTTCACCCCCTGGATCTACCGTCCCGCGGGCACCGCACCGCGGACCACGCTGAACTTTCCGGGCGGTGTCGGCGGCCCGAACTGGGGCGGCGTTTCGTTCGATCCGGCGACCGGCTACGCCTTCGTCTTCTCGATGGACGTCGGCGCGCTGGGCTGGATGGTCGACGCCGCGGACGACGGGGCGCCGTCGCCGTACGAGAAGCAGACGCCGCGGCCGGCCAGCTTCGAGGTCAGCCTCGACGGCGTGCGGATGCCGTGTCAGAAGCCGCCGTGGGGGCAGTTGACGGCGGTCGACGTGGCGACCGGCGACATCGCGTGGCGCGAGACCATCGGCGTCACCGACACGCTGCCGGCCGGGAAGCAGAATACCGGCCGCCCCGGGCGCGCCGCCACCATCGTGACGGCCAGTGGCCTGCTGTTCATCGCCGCCACCGACGACAACCGCCTGCGTGCGCTCGATGCGGCGACCGGCCGCGAGCTGTGGGCGGACCGGCTCGACGAGCGGGGCAACGCCGACCCGATGACCTATCTCGGCGCCGCCGGCCGGCAGTACGTCGTGATCGCGGCGACGGACACCCTCGTCGCCTACGCGCTGCCGTAGCGGCAGGCGGGTGGAGACGCGGTGGCGAAGGTAACTGTGAGCCGGCGGATCGACGCACCGGCGGACGTGGTGTTCCGCACCGTCGCCCATGTCGAGCGCTTTTCGCAGGCGGTGCCGCACATCCTGCGGGTCGAGTTCCTTTCCGACGTGAGATCGGGCGTCGGTGCGCGCTTTCGCGAGACCCGCACGATGATGGGCCGCGAGGCCTCGACCGAGCTCGAGGTCACCGAGTACGTCGAGAACGAGCGCGTGCGGATCGTGTCCGAGGCGGGCGGCGCGCTCTGGGACAGCGTCTTCACCGTCGCCCGCAACGGAGAGGAGACGGAGCTGAAGCTGGTGATGGATGCGCGGCCACAGTCCATGAGCGCCCGAATGACGCTGCCGCTCATCATCGGCACGGTCCGGAAGGCGATCGAGCAGGACATGGATGCGGTGAAGGCGTTCTGCGAGCGTGCGTCCCAGCACTAGACGCGGTTCGAGATGCGTTGACCCCGAGTGAAGGAGGCTGAGATGCGAACGTCACGATCCTCGTACGCCGCATTCGTCACGCTGGGGGCGGTTCTGTCTGCATTCGCCGTCGCCTCGTCGCACGCGCAGTCATCCGACTTCACGGCGGTCACCGACGCGATGCTCCAGGATCCGGCGCCCGAAGATTGGCCGATGTGGCGGCGAACGCTCGACGGCTGGGGCTACAGCCCCCTCGACGAGATCGACCGCGAGAACGTCGGGCAACTCCGGATGGTCTGGTCGCGCGGCCTCGGACCCGGGCTGCAGCAGGGGACTCCGCTCGTCCACGATGGCGCCATGTACATGCCGAATCCGCGGGACATCATTCAGGCCATAGACGCCGTGACGGGCGATCTCCGCTGGGAGTACCGGCGCGACCGACCGGACGATCTCGAGGACTACATGCTCGGCGCGCTGACCGACATCAACCGGAACCTGGCGATCTACGGCAGGCATATCATCGACACCAGCGGCGACGACTACGTGTTCGCCCTCGATGCGGCGACCGGCGAGCTGGCCTGGGAAACGCAGATCCTCGACTACCGGGTGAATCCCGCCAACCAGAGCTCCGGTCCGATCATCGCCGATGGCAAGATCATTTCGGGCCGCGGCTGCACGCCGCGGGGCGGGCCGAACGCCTGCGTCATCGTGGCGCACGACGCGACGACCGGCGAGGAGCTGTGGCGCCGGCGGACGATTCCGGCGCCGGGCGAGCCGGGGGACGAGAGCTGGGGCGGCGTACCGTTCGAGGATCGCAAGCACGTCGGCGCCTGGATGGTCCCGAGCTATGATCCCGAGCTGAACCTGGTCTACATCGGGACGTCCGTGACGTCGCCGGCCCCCAAGTTCCTGATCGGCGGGGCCGACCTGAAGCACCTCTACCACAACTCGACGCTGGCCCTCGATGCCGACACCGGCGAGATCGTGTGGTACTACCAGCATCTGAACGACAGTTGGGATCTGGACCATCCCTTCGAGCGCCTGCTCGTCGACACGGCGGTGCGCCCCGACCCGTCCGCCGTCGAGTGGATCAACCCGCGCCTGCAGCCGGGCGAGGTGCGCCGGGTGATGACCGGCATTCCGGGCAAGACCGGCATCGTCTACACCCTCGACCGCGCCACGGGCGAGTTCCTGTGGGCGACCCCCACGATCGCCCAGAACGTGGTCGGCGGCATCGACGGCGCGACCGGCGCCGTGTCGGAGAACGCGGAGGTCGTCTTCCGCGCCGAGGGCCAGGAGGTCTTCGCCTGTCCGACCCTGGTCGGCGGGAAGGACTGGGAGGCGGGGGCCTACAGCCCGCTCACCAACGCGATGTACTACCCGCTGCGCAACGCCTGCGCGCGGATCATGGCCACCAACGACGGCTCGCTCTACGGGCTCGGCGTGCGTACCCAGATCGCGCCCGGCACCGACCAGGTGGGCACCGTGCAGGCGATCTCTGCCGAGACCGGGGCGGTGCTCTGGAAGCACGAGCAACGCGCGGCCACCAGCTCGCTGATGGCGACCGGCGGAGGGCTGATCTTCGGCGGCGACCACAACGGGCGTTTCCGGGCGTTCGACCACGAGACGGGCGAGGTGCTCTGGCAGATCAACCTCGGATCGCCGCTCACCGGCTTCCCGATCACCTACGCCGTCGACGGGAGGCAGTACGTGGCGGTCAGCACCGGCCGCTCGCTGACGTCGGGCGCCTTCAACCGCCTGACCCCGGAGCTGCGCCCGAGCAACGGGAACACGCTGTTCGTCTTTGCTTTGCCGGACTGAGTCATCGCATTCTTCAATCTGGTCCTTTGGTCGTCACTCCGCGGGCGGGGGCAGGCGCCGGTCGAGCGCGATGCGGAGGCCTTCGAGCAGGCCTTCGACCCGCGCCAGTCGTTCTGCGAGCGACGCCTGCTGTTCTGCGAGCGACGCCTGGTCTTCTCGGAGTGATGCCAGCTCCGCTCGGACTATCGCGTGGCCGTCTTCGATGACCTTGAGTCTGATGTCAATGGTGCCCGTCCGTTCGATCAGGATCGCCTGACCCTGTTCGAGGACACGCAGACGGGCGTCCAATCCGTCGATCCGACTGTTCAGGCGACTGGTTGTCGTCAGGATCACGCCGGAGAGAACGACCCCCACGGTCAGGATGGCGATGAGCTCGGCTGAGAGCGCCTTCATGAACGACTCGATCGTGTCTCGCCGACGGGGTCGAGTCAAGTGATCGAGGGGCCGTCCCAAATCTAGCCCAGCGCCCGCGTCACCAGCGTCAGCAGCACGCCGCCGGCGATCACGGATCCGAGCTGGCCGGCGGTGTTCGCGCCCATGGCGTGCATCAGCACGTGATTGGTGAAGTCTTCTTCCTGGGCCACCTTCTGGACCAGCCGGCCGCTCATCGGGAAGGCGCTGATGCCCGCGGCGCCGACCAGCGGATTGATGCGACCACCGGTGACGAGGGCGAGGATCTTGCCGAAGCAGATGCCGGCCACGGTGTCGAGCACGAACGCTCCGAGGCCGAGCAGCAGGATGAGCAGCGTCTGGACCTGCAGAAAGGTGTCCGCCTGCATGAGACTGCCGATGGTCAGGCCGAGGAACAGGGTGGAGATGTTGGTCAGCGTCTCGGAGGCGGAGCCGGCAAGCTGCGGCACGACCCCCGATTCCTTCATCAGACTGCCAATCATCAGCGTGGCGACGAGCGGGGCCGACTGTGGCACGAGCAGGCCGATGACGACGGTGACGATGATCGGAAAGAGAATTACCGCGGCGCGCGGCACCGGGCGCGGCGCGTACTCCATCCGGATACGGCGTTCCTTGCGGGTGGTGAGCAGCCGCATGATGGGCGGCTGGATGATCGGCACCAGGCTCATGTAGGAGTACGCGGTGACCGCGATCGGCGCAAGCAGTTCCGGGGCGAGCAGCGACGAGACGTAGATGCTGGTCGGGCCGTCGATGGCGCCGATGACCGCGATGGACGCCGCCTGGTTCAACGGGAAGCCGATGTAGGTGGCGAGCAGGAGGGTCGCGAAGATCCCCAACTGGCCCGCGGCTCCCAGCAGGGCGAAGATGGGCTGCGACAGCAGCGGCCGGAAGTCCATCATGGCGCCGATGCCGATGAAGATGAAGAGCGGGAACAGTTCCGTCTCGATCCCGAACTCGTTCAGGATGTAGAGCATGCCGCCCGGTTCGTTCATCGGCGAGTTCGGCAGGTTGCCCAGCAGCACGCCGAAGCCGATCGGCAGCAGCAGCGTCGGCTCGTACTCCTTGGCGATGGCCAGGTAGATCAGGATGCCGCCGACGGCGAACATCAAGAGGATCCCGAAGCTGAAGGGCATCATGCGGTGTCGGTAGTCCGGCCGGCCGGGTTGTCCTAGCGCGGCGTCAGAGTGACGAGCGGCTGGCCCTGGACGACGCGGTCGCCATCCTTGACGTGCACCGTGGTGACGGTGCCCCGCCAGGGCGAGCGAATCACGTTGAACATCTTCATCGCCTCGATGGTGAGCAGGTCGCCGCCGCGCTCGACCGACGACCCGACCGTCGCGACCACCTTGGTCACGGCGCCCGGAATCGGCGCGGTCATCGTGCGCGGCGCATCGCCGCCATCCTCCGGGGATGGGCCGGACGGAAAGCGCTGCGGCGTGGACGGTTCGTCGTCCGGGGCAGGTACGGCCTCCGCCACTGACGCCAGGTCCGGCACGGCGGCGCTGCGCGCCGGTTCCACGTCGACCGAGTAGGCCGTTCCCGACAGGCGGGCGGTGACCGGTCTGGCGCGCGGGTCGTCGATGTCGACGTCGTACAAGCGGCCGTCGATGGTGACGCGGTAGCGGGTCACAGGCGGGCCCTCGCCCGTTCGGTCGGCTGGCCGAACCGCTGTGATCGGTACAGGCGCCGCCACGCCGCCACGTCCGAATCGAGCGGCACCGGACTCGCCGATCGAGCCCGTGCTACCGCCACCGCGAGGGCGACGGCCTGCCGTTGCCGTTCCTGTTCCGCTGCCGCCTCCAGCCGGGCCTGCTCCGCCGCCTTCGTCGTCGCCGCGCCGCTACCGCCGGGCAGCGTCAGGCCCCCGTAGAGCAGCGGCGACGTCAGCGCGTACATCAGGGTGATGAGACCGCCGAGCGCGAGAAACAGCAACGTCGAGCCGACGCCGGCGATCTCCAGGACCGTCTGCAGCTCGGGGGTCATTGCGCGACCCTACAACGGGATGTTGCCATGCTTCTTGGGCATCGCCGCGGTCTGCTTGTCCTTGAGGAAATCGAGCGCGGCAACGACGCGCGCGCGGGTCTCGCGCGGGTGGATCACGTCGTCGATGTGCCCCGTGGCGGCCGCCGCGTACGGGGAGTTGAACTGCTTCTCGAACTCGTCCTCGAGCCGGGCGCGTTCCGCATCGCGGTTCGAGGGCTGCTCCTGTCTCAGTTGCCGCGCGTAGAGAATGCTGACCGCGCCCTTGGCGCCCATCACGGCCACCTCCGCCGTCGGCCACGCCAGACAGACGTCGGTCCGGATCATCTTGCTGCTCATGACGATGTAGGCGCCGCCGTACGCCTTCCGCAGCACGACCGAGACCTTCGGTACGGTCGCCTCGGCGTAGGCGTAGACGATCTTCGCCCCGTGCCGGATGATTCCGTTCCGCTCCTGGTCGGCGCCGGGCAGGAAGCCGGGGCAGTCGACCAGGGTCACGAGCGGGATGTTGAACGAGTCCGCGAAGCGGATGAAGCGGGCGATCTTGTCCGAGGCGTTGATGTCCAGCACCCCGGCCAGATGCTCGGGCTGGTTGGCGATGATCGCCGCGACGCGGCCCTTGAGGCGGATGAAACCGACCACTGCGTTCGGGGCGAAGTCCGCGTGCACTTCCAGGAACGAGTGTTGGTCGGCGATGCGCGTGATTGCCTCGCGGACGTCGTACGCTTCCTCGGCCGCTTCCGGAATGAGGTTGTCCAGTTCCGCCACGTCCGGCTCGACGCTCTGCTCGGCCTCGACGATCGGGGGATCCTCGGCATTGTTGGACGGGAGGTAGCCGAGCAACTGCCGAGCCAAGTCGAAGGCCGCATTCTCGTCTTCGGCGACGAAGTGCGCGACTCCGGAGCCGCCGGCATGCGTGTCGGCGCCTCCCAGCGTCTCGGCGTCGACTTCCTCGCCGGTGACGGTGCGGATCACGTCCGGCCCCGTGATGAACATGTAGCTGCTGCCGCGCGCCATGATCACGAAGTCGGTCAGGCCCGGCGAGTAGACCGCACCGCCGGCGCACGGTCCGAGCATCAGGCTGATCTGGGGTACGACGCCGCTGGCCTGGGTGTTGCGCCAGAACAGGTCGCCGAAGCCGGCCAGGCTCCAGATACCTTCCTGGATTCGTGCTCCGACCGAGTCGAGCAGTGCGATGATCGGCAGGCCGCTCGACGTGGCGGTCTCCAGCAGGCGGCCGACCTTGAGTGCCTGCGTCTCGGAGAACGAGCCCCCCAGCACCGTGAAGTCCTGCGCGAAGACGGCAACGCGCCGGCCGTCGATGTAGCCGAAGCCGGTGACCACGCCGTCGCCCGCGTGCCTCTGCCGGTCGAGGCCGAACGCAGTGTGGCGGTGCTCCAGGAAAGGGCCCAGCTCCTCGAACGAGTTGGGATCGAGCAGACGGTTGATCCGCTCCCGCGCCGTCAGCTTTCCGCGCGCGTGCTGCGCATCGATGCGGTTCTGGCCGCCGCCCATCCGCGCCTCGGCGCGCCGCTCGGTCAGCGAATCGCCCTTGTCGGCCTCTGACGCGGACGTCTCCAGGTTGCTCGCGTCGGCCTCGGCCGAGTCCGCTTCCGGGTCGACCCGCTTCTTGTCGCGCCGGCGTGCCAGCGCACGAACCGCGGCCACGAGCCCTGAACCGGCCGTCGTGGCGGTGACGGCTCGCGCTCCGGACCTCTTGCGTGGAACGCCGGGGACCTTCGAGCGAGAAGCGCCGCCGTCCGGCGGTGCCTCCGTGGGCGGCTGGGATTCGTGCGGTTCCGGAGGACTTCCGTTGTCGGACATGGTCAGCCCTCAATTCTAGACCAAACCGATCCGGTTCGCCGCGATCCTTCCTGGGAGGCCGTGTACGCGAGGCCCATCTGTACTCGGGCCGCGTGCGGTCGAGTGCGGTGAGCGGTCGTGAGGTCTCCGTCCGCTGTTTCGCGGGTACGCTGTGTCGAGAACGCGTCCCGGGGTCGGGTCGCGGTGCCCGCGCCACGCGGATCATGACCGTTTCTCTGCGATTCGTCGCCGGTACGTTGGACATCGGCGGGTTCACCGAGGAGGATGGCGCCCCGTTGCCGGCCATCTGCCGCTGGGATGCCCGCACGCGGCGCTTCCGCGCGCCGGCCGTTGCGTATGCCCCCGTCGTCCGCGCGCTCGTGCAGCGCCGGATCGCGTACAAGGACGAGGCGCGGCGGTACGGCGTGCTCGACGCCGGCCTGCAGGTGCGGCGGGAGCCGCGCCCATTTCAGACGGAGGCCCTGGATGCCTGGCGGACCGGGCGGGGACGCGGCGTGGTGGTGCTGCCGACCGGCGCCGGAAAGACCGAGGTGGCGTTGCTGGCCCTCGACGCGGTGCGGCGCGACACGCTCGTCGTGGCGCCTACCCTCGACCTCGTCACGCAGTGGCATCGGCTGCTGGGCGACCGGTTGCGGCGTGATGTCGGCGTCATTGGCGGCGGCGAGCATCGCGTCGAGCCGATCACCGTCTCGACCTACGACTCCGCCTTCATCCACATGGAGCACCTGGGCGCCCGCTTCGGCCTGGTGGTGTTCGACGAGTGCCACCATCTGCCGGGCGCCGCCTACGCGCTCGCCGCCCAGCACTGCCTCGCGCCCTATCGGCTGGGATTGACCGCGACCCCGGAGCGCACCGACGGCCGCCACGCCGAACTGGAGGTGCTGGTCGGGCCGATCGTCTATCGCCGGCAGGTGCGCGACCTCGCGGGCGACTATCTCGCCGACTACACGGTCGAACGGATCCTCGTGGAGCTGACCGCCGACGAGCGCCGGGCGTACGACGAGGCGCGCGGCATCTACCGCGACTTCGTCGTCGGCCAGGGCATCCGCATGTCGGACCCGGACGGCTGGTCGCAGTTCATCATCCGCTCGTCGCAGAGCGTCGAGGGACGGCGGGCACTGGCCGCCTACCAGCGGCAGAAGCAGCTCGCCTTCGCCGCGCCGTCGAAGCTGACCTACGTGGAGGCGCTACTGCACCGGCACCGGCGCGATCGCGCGCTCCTGTTCACCGAGCGCAACGACGCCGCGTACGCGCTGTCCCGCCGCTTCCTCGCGCCGATCATCACGCACCAGACCAAGGTGTCGGAGCGCACGCGGATCCTGGAGGACTTCGCGGCCGGCGTCTACAACGCGCTGGTCACGTCGAAGGTTCTGAACGAAGGCGTGGACATGCCCGCCGCCAACGTCGGGATCGTGATATCCGGCAGCGGTTCCGTGCGCGAGTACGTCCAGCGGCTCGGGCGCATTCTCCGCAAGCAGGGCGACAAGAAGGCGGTCCTGTACGAGCTGGTCGCGAACGAAACCTCGGAGGTCCGCACCAGCGACCGGCGGCGGGAGCGCGATGCTGACGACTGACCTCATCCGGGTGCGGCGGCGCGCCGGGCGCCTCGAGACGCCGCCGCTACGGGCAGCGGAGAAGGAGCGGCTGCTCGCCGTCGCGGAGCATTACGTCGCGGCCACACGTGCGGCGGTCGGTGACACCCGGGCGGCGTTCGAGGCGGCGTGCGACGACGTGCCCCAGCACCCGACCGACTACCGGCTGGTGAGGGGACTGCGGAAGCTCGTCGAGGATCGCTGCGAGTTCGAGGTGCGGGACGACGTGGACCCGCCCGCGCTCCGGCGGGTCGTCTTCGGGCGGGCCGCGGCGGCGCGCCGGGTCCTGGAGGACACGGATCACTTCAATCCCGAGTCGGTCATCGCGGCGGCGGCGGCCGAGCTCGAGCTGCCCGCGCCGGACGTCCCGGACGCGCTGTTCGCCGACCTGAAGGAGAACCATATCCTCACCCGTTTCGATGCGATCGGCGGTCCCGCGCTGGTCGCCGCCTACGAGACCGCCCAGAAGCAGGCGGTACTCCTGCGGGCGGTCCGCGTCGTCGTCACGTTGCAGCGCCCCGACCCGCGTGGCCTGCGCCTGTTCTTTCGGCGGCTCAAGTTCCACCGGCTGCTGTATGTCGCGACCCGCCTTCCCGACGGCGCCTGCCGCATCGAGATCGACGGGCCGTTCAGCCTGTTCCGGTCGGTTACGACCTACGGCTTGCAGTTGGCGCTGCTGGTGCCTGTCCTGGACGCCTGCGGTTCCGGGTGGGAGCTCGATGCCGACGTCCTGTGGGGGCCGCAGCGGCAACCTGCGACGTATCACCTCGAAGGAGAGCCGGTCGCGGACCCGGTTCGCGAGGCTGCCGGGCTGCCGGACGAGGTCGCCCGGCTGCTGGACCGGTTCCGGAAGATGGAGACGGCCTGGAGGGTGGAGGTCGCCCGCACCCTGCTCGACCTGCCGGGGGTCGGCCTGTGCGTGCCGGACCTGACCTTCACGCATCGGGAAACCGGCCACCGCGTCTACTTCGAGGCGCTGGGCTACTGGAGCCGGGAGGCGGTGTGGCGACGTGTCGATCTCGTGGAAGCCGGGCTCCCGCACCCGATCGTCTTCGCCGTCAGCAGCCGGCTGCGGGTCAGCGAGGAAGTGCTGGACGGCGATCTCCCCGGCCGGTTGTACGTCTACAAGGGCGCCATGAGCGCCCGCGCGGTGGAGGGACGGCTCGACGCGAGCCTTGCGCAGGCGAGCAAGTGACGGGGTTGAACTCAATCAGGGGTGGCCGTCGCCGCGTTCACGCGGTTCCTGACGGGCCTTCCAGATGCGCGCGAGCCGTTCCGCCTCCGCGATCTGGTGCCGGAACATGTCGGGGTCGAGGCGCTGCTGCATGCGTCTGGCTTCGTATCCCTCCTCGGTGGCGAGCCGCTCGGCCGCAAGGCTGAACCACATGTAGGCGAGGACGTTGTCGCGGGCGACCCCGTCGCCGTCCACGTGGCGGTTGCCGAGCTCGAACAGCGCCTGCGCGTCGCCGCGCTCAGCGCGCTCGATCAGCTCGTCCACCGACGGGTCCGGGATGTCCGGGCGGGGACCGTCCAGACAGCCGGCCGTGCCGGCCACGATGGCCAGGACGATGGCGGCGCCGGACAGTCCGTGCATGGGTCTCCTATGCGCGGCGCGAACCGACGCGGCCCTGCGCGTGCACGATCAGCCAGATTACGTCGACGCCGAAGGAGCAGGCCAGCAGCGCCAGAGCGCCCGCGACCATGAGGGGTGCGAGATCGACGGACACGATCGGCAGGAGGGAGACGAGCAGCGTGACGCCTTGAACGACGCAGACCGCCTTGCGGCGGAAGCTGGGTGGCAGCTTGGCGTTCAGGATGGGCCAGATCCAGCCGGCGGCCACGAACAGGTACCGGAGCGCGCCGATGAGCAGCACCCAGACATCCGCGCGGCCGGTGCGCCAGACGAGCGCGGAGAGGCCGAGCACCAGGAAAGCGTCGAGCTCCATGTCGAAGCGCGCCCCGAACGCGCTCTCCTGCCCGCTGCGCCGTGCAACCAGGCCGTCGAAGCCGTCGAGCGCTATCGCGACCGCCGCGACACCGGCGATCCACCAGAGAGCGGTCGTCTCCTGCGGCGCCGGCTGCAGGACCAGGGCCGCCACCGGGACCACCAGCGTGGCCCGGACCAGGGTGATCTGGTTCGCCGCCCCCAGTCCGGGTGGGGGCAGGTCCGGCGGAATGAACCGTACGATGACAGCCGACAGCAGGGCGTAGATGCCCAGCACGTCGGCAAAGTACTGTGCGGGGAGGTCGAGCAGCCGCGACGTGGTGAGCGCGCACGCGGCCAGGGGGAGCAGGCCGAGGCCCAGGTCGGTCAAGGCGCGGCCATGCCGGTGGATCTGTTCGCGGAAAGAGTGCGGTTGCGCCGAGCCGCTCGTCCGCGCCGCCCGCGGGCCGCCGCGCGGCATCACGATTGTGCGATAAGGTCTCTGGACAGCACCGGCGACCTGCTCATGCCTGCCATGCCGACCGCGCGCTCGTTCTGGATTCTTGCGCCGGGCCACGGAGAGATTGTGTCCGCCGAGCTTCCGCCGAGGCAAGCCGGCGAGGTGCTGGTCCGTGCCCGCTACAGCGGCATCAGTCGCGGCACCGAGGCGCTGGTCTTTCGAGGGGCGGTTCCGCCGTCGCAACATGCCGCGATGCGGGCGCCGTTCCAGGAGGGCGAGTTCCCCGGGCCGGTCAAGTACGGCTACAGCAGCGTCGGGATCGTCGATGAGGGGCCGGATCGGCTGCGGGGCCGGACGGTCTTCTGTCTGTATCCGCACCAGGATCGCTACTGTGTGCCCGCGGCTGCGGTCCACCCGGTCCCGGAGTGCGTGCCGCCCTCCCGCGCCGTGCTGGCCGCCAACATGGAGACGGCGGTCAACGTCGTCTGGGACGCGCGGCCGGCGCCCGGCGACGAGATCGTGGTGATCGGCGGCGGCGTCGTCGGGCTGCTCGCCGCGACGCTGTGCCGTGACCTGCCGGGTGCGCAGGTCACGGTCGTCGATCCCAACCGCTCGCGCGCGGCCGTCGCGGCTGCCCTCGGCCTGGCGTACAGTCCGGACCCGCCGGGAAGTGCGACCGCCGATCTGGTCATCCATGCCAGTGGGAGCCCGGACGGGTTGCGGACGGCCCTGGCCGTCGCCGGGCAGGAGGCGACGATCGTCGAGGCGAGCTGGTACGGCACGTCGCAGGTCCCACTGCCGCTCGGCGAAGCGTTCCATGCCCGCCGCCTCACGATCCGGAGCAGCCAGGTGGGGCAGGTGCCGCCGGACCGCGCGCCGCGCTGGTCGCGCGGACGCCGGCTGGAACTGGCGCTGGCCCTGCTCGCCGACGCGCGGCTCGATGCGTTGGTGACGGGAGAGAGCGGGTTCGACGAGCTGCCGGCGGTGTTGGCGGCGCTCTCCACGCGGCCGGGCGATACGCTATGCCATCTCATCCGCCATGTCGATCTTCCCGGGACCGCCGGTCCGGGGAGCTGAACACGCGGCGACACCGCAAGGAGACGGATTACCGTGTACAGCCTGAACGTTCGCGACCACTTCATGATCGCCCACAGCTTCGCCGGGGAGGCCTTCGGGCCGGCGCAGAAGCTGCACGGCGCCACCTACGTCGTGGATGCGACGTTCGCCAGGCCGGAGCTCGACGCCGACGGCATGGTGGTCGACATCGGCCGCGCCGGGACGGTCCTCAAGGCGATTCTGGGGGACCTCAACTACCACAACCTCGACGACGAGCCGGCGTTCGCCGGCCGGAACACCACCACCGAGTTCCTGGCCCGCGAGATCTTCGAACGACTCGCGGCCGCGATTCGTGCGGGAGAGATCGGCGCGGGCGCCGCCGGCGTGACCTCCATCGCGGTGACGCTGCACGAGTCTCACGTCGCCTGGGGGCGCTACGAGGGACGCCCGTGAGCGCACCCCGTCTGCACCTGGTCGTGCCCGGCGCGCTCGACCAGCAGACCGGTGGGTACATCTACGACGCCCGGATGGCGGCCGGGCTGCGCCGCCGCGGCTGGCGGGTGGAGGTGCACAGCCTGGAGGGGACGTTTCCGGACGCGGACGCCGCGGCCGGCGCGAGCCTCGCCGGCGTGCTGGCGGGACTCGGCGACGGATCGCGTGTGCTGATCGACGGACTGGCCCTCGGGGGCCTGCCCGAGCCGGTCGTCGCTCACCGGGGGCGCCTGCGCATCCTGGCGCTCGTGCACCATCCGCTTTCCGACGAGACCGGCCTTCCGACCGAGGTGCGCGCGCGCCTCGCGGATCGTGAGCGGCGTGCTCTGGCCGTCGTGGCCGGCGTTATCGTCACCAGCAGCTTCACGGCGCGCGGTCTCGCCCGCTTCGGGGTCGATGTGGCCCGGGTGCAGGTGGCCCGGCCGGGCACCGATCCGGCGCCGCCGGCCACCGGCCCGCCGCCCGGTGAGCCGCCGCAATTTCTCTCGGTGGCGTCCGTCGTGCCGCGAAAGGGGCACGACGTGCTCGTGCGTGCCCTCTCCCGGCTTCGTGACCTGCCTTGGCGGTGCGTCTGCGCCGGTAGCCTGGAGCGGGCGCCGGACCACGTGCACCGGGTTCGTCTGCTGGTCGAGGAGCACAGACTTGCCGGCCGCATCCGGTTCGCTGGAGAATGCCGCCGCGCGGCGCTCGACCAACTCTACGCGGCCAGCTCGCTCTTCGTCCTCGCGTCGCACTACGAGGGATTCGGGATGGTGCTGACCGAGGCGCTGGCCCGGGGGCTGCCCGTGGTGAGCACGACCGGCGGCGCGATTCCGGATACGCTGCCGTCCGATGCCGGGCTGCTGGCGCCGCCCGGCGACGACGCAGCGCTGGCCGCGGCGCTCGGCTCACTCCTGGACCCCGAGGAGGCCCCGAACCGAGCGGGGAGCGGGGTGGCAGCCGGTCCGGGAGCGGCCCGCCGCGCGGGTCTTGCGGTCGCGGCCCGGCGCCACGCCGCGGCGCTGCCCGATTGGGACGCGGCGGTAAGCGTGTTCGAGGAGCATCTTCTGGCGCTCGCACCCGAGGAGACCGCTTCGCGCAGCCGGCCGGCGAAGGTGTCACCGCCGGCGCATATCCGACCATGACGTGAGGTGACGATGCACTGGGTACGGTTTCTCCACGGCGGTGGCACGGGGTTCGGAACGCTGGCGGACGGCGTCGTCACGCCTCACGACGGCGACCTGTTCGGCCGCCACGCGCCGGCCGGCGGCAGCATTCCCTCCGACGCGGTCGAGCTGCTGGCGCCGGTCGCGCCGGGCAAGATCATCGGCCTCGCCAACAATTTTCACGCCCTCATCGAGAAGATGGGAGGGAGCGTGCCGGCCGAGCCGCTCTACTTCATCAAGGCCAACACGTCGTTGAACGGGCCCGGGCAGCCGATCCGGCGGCCACGGGGTTATGACGGCAAGATCATCTTCGAGGGCGAGCTCGGCCTGGTGATCGGCCGCACCTGCCGCGACGCGGCGCCCGCCGAGGCGCTGGAAGCACTGTTCGGATGCACCTGCGTGAACGACGTGACGGCCATCGGACTGCTGAAGAAGGATCCGAGCTTTCCGCAGTGGACGCGTTCGAAGGCGGCGGACACGTTCGGCGTTCTCGGGCCGGCGGTGGCGACCGGACTCGACCCGGCGGCGTTGCGGGTGCGGACCGAGGTCAACGGCCGGGAGCGGCAGAACTTCCCGGTGACCGACATGGTCTTCAGTCCCGCCGACCTGATCAGCCGCCTGTCGTTCGACATGACCCTGGAGCCGGGCGACGTGATCGCCTGCGGGACCTCGGTCGGCGTCGGCTCGCTGCGCGACGGCGACGTCGTGACGGTGAGCATCGCGGGCGTCGGCGAGCTGACGAACGCCTACGAGGACTCGCCCGCGGGATGAGCGAAACGTTCGATCCGGCGTGGCTCGCGCTGCGCGAGCCGGTCGACCACCGTTCGCGGGCCGGCGCGGCCCCGTCGTTGCTCGCCCCCGCGTGGCGGGCCGGGGGCTGGTCGCGCGTCGTCGACCTGGGCAGCGGGACCGGCTCGAACCTGCGCTACCTCGCGCCGAGGCTGCCCGGGGTGCGGCACTGGACGCTGGTCGACCACGATGCGGGCCTGCTGGCGCGCGCGGTGGCGCCGGACGGGGCGGCGGTGGCGCGCGTCGTCGGCGATCTGGCGGCCGCCGGGCTCGCGGCGATCGGGGAGTCGGGCGCCGATCTGGTGACGGGTTCGGCGCTCCTCGACCTCGTGTCGAAGGACTGGCTGCATGCGCTCGCGGCGTCCTGCCGGCAGTCCGGGTGCGCGGCGCTCTTCGCGTTGACCTACGACGGGGGGATTCAATGGCAGGCCGCGGCGGACGATCGGCGGCCGGCCGACGATCCGGACGATGCGCTCGTTCGCCGGGCGGTGAACTCGCATCAGCGGCGGGACAAGGGCCTCGGCCCGGCCCTCGGCCCGCTGGCCGGATCGACGGCCGAAACGCTGTTCCGCGCCGCCGGCTACCGCGTCTGGCTCTTGCCCAGCCCGTGGCGGCTCGGACCCGGCGACGCCGTGCTGGCGCAAGCGCTCGTGGATGGCTGGGAGTCCGCCGCGGCGGAGCAACTCGGGGAGGTGCCGGAGGAGGGCGCGGACGGCGCCGGTGCCGTTCGCGTCCGGGACTGGGCGGCGCGGCGGCGCGAGACGATCGCGAGCGGCCGTTTCGGACTCACGGTCGGCCACCTGGATCTGCTGGCTCTCCCGGTCTGACCGACGCGCGCAGATCGAGGTCGAACAGCACGTCTTCGCCGAGGCGGAAGACTCGGCAGGCGGGGCGGATCGCCTCGTCCATGGTCGCCACCGGCGCGAGCGTGAACGCCGGTCGGCCCGCGCCGATCAGCAGCGGTGCGACGGCGACGTGCAGCCGGTCGATCGTCCCCGCGTCCAGGAACCTCGAGAGGGTGACGCCCCCGCCCTCGATCAGGAAACGCCGGCAACCGCATGCGCGGAGCGCCGCGAGGACGTCGTGCGGGTCGATGATCCCGGACGGTCCGGCCGGCAGGTCGATGACGGTCCTCCCGCGCCGCTCACGTATCGCGGAAGCACGGGCCGGGTCGGGGGCGGCCGTCTTCGTGCTCTCGCCGCGGTTCGGCCGCCGCCGGATCACGATCGTCGGAGCCGCCCCGTCGCGGAAGACGCGCCGCGACCGATCCAGGCGATCTCCGGGATCGATGACGACGCGGACCGGGTTGTCGCCCTCTACTTCGCGGACCGTCAGGCGGGGGTCGTCGGCGTCGATGGTGCCGGCCCCGACGACGACGGCATCGACCAGGGCCCGCAGGCGGTGCAGGCGCCGGATGTCCTCGGCGCCGGTCACGTAGTGCGAATGCCCGCTGGCCGTCGCGATGCGGCCGTCGAGGCTCTGACCCGCCTGTGCGACGACGAGGTCGACCTGCAGTTGAAGTGGGAGGTACAAATCGAGAACCTGCCGCGCTTCCGCGGTCAGGCGCGCCGGCGTGCGCCAAGCGCCGGAAGAATCGACTTGCAACGAGACATCCTGCCTGGAATCATGCACTTGCACGGAGTCGTGGACGCCCGGGCCTACGCTGCGGACGAGGCGCCATGCGGCATGCTCGTCGAGTGGCGGCGTTTGGTCGACGGCAGCACCGCCGGCGGGGTCTCGCGGAATGCTTGCCAAGGGCTGTTAGAGTAACAGCGGAGTTAAGCGACGTAACGCCTGTGACGCATGGGAATGCACGACGCAGAACGCGCACTGTTCGAGTTGCGGCAGGGGAGACCGGTCTACGTCACGGCCGCGGGCGAGCCGGGCGCGCTGATCGCCAAGGTGGACGGACTGGCGAGCCCGGCGCTGGACACGCTTCGCGGGCAAGGGCCGTTGCGCCTCGCGGTGACCCGGCATCGAGCCACTTCGATGAGGCTGGTTCCGAATCCGGACGCGGTGGACGGGGCCCGCGGGGTGAGCCTCTCGTTGAACGGCGAGGGGCCGGACCGGATCCTGGATCTCGCGATGGCGCGCGGGACTTTCGCCGTCGACCCGGGCGATGTGCGGAGGGCGTCGGCGGTGGAGGTCGGGGGGCTCGCGCTGGCGCGGCTCGGCCGGCTGCTGCCGGCCGTCGTCAGCGCGCCATCCGATCCCGAGGCCTCCCCCGTGCTGCGCGACGCCATCGCCAGCGGCGCCGCGTTGTCGGTGACCCGCGAGCAGATCGATGCGATGGCCCGCGACATCGATGTACGCGTCACGCGGGTCAGCGAGGGGCCCGTGCCGCTGGCCGATGCCGAGAATGCGCGCTTCGTCTTCTTCCGCGAGGCCAACGGCCTGCTGGAGCACGTGGCAATCGTCATCGGCGGCGAGTCCGAGCGGCCCGACCCGGTGCCGGTCCGGATTCACTCGGCATGCCTCACCGGTGATCTGTTCGGGAGTCTGCGCTGCGATTGCGGGGAGCAGTTGCGGGGCAGCCTGCGCGAGTTCGCGGCCCGCGGCGGCGGCGTGCTGCTGTATCTGACGCAGGAAGGGCGCGATATCGGACTGGCCAACAAGCTGCGCGCCTACACCCTGCAGGAGCACGGGCTGGATACGGTCGACGCCGACGGAATGCTCGGTTTCGGGGCGGACGAACGGGAGTACGCGGCGGCGGTCCAGATGCTCGGGACCCTCGGCGTCAAACGCGTCCAACTCCTGACCAACAACCCCGCCAAGGTGCGCGCCCTCCGCGAGGCGGGCATCGAGGTGATCGAGCGCCGTCCCCTTTACGGCACGCTCAACCGCTACAACCTGCCCTACGTCAAAGCCAAGATGCAGCGAGCCGGGCACTGGCTGTCGGAGATGTGGTCGGGGACACTGCCGCCCGGGTAGTTGCGATTGCGCCCGCGTCCTCACGCCAGCCGGTCGATTGGAAAGTCCCGGGTGTCCCGAATGATCGTGGCGAGCGTGTCGCCGTAGTGCTCGACCAGCCGCCGGCCCAGCGCGGCGGTGGCGAGCGTGGCGTCGCCCGTGGCCCCCGACCGGTTGAGGTCGCCGGCCAGCCAGGCGAACGGTGCCGGTCCTTCCGGCAGGATCGCCGAGCCGGTCCGCTCGAGGTCCTCGCCCAGCGAGGCGAAGCGTCGGATCCGCCCGGTGCGTACCCGGTCCGGGTGCAGGTGCAGCATCATTGCGGTCTCGACCGCGCCAGCGTGCAGTCCGTGCCGCCACTCCGCTGCGGGGAGGTCGACGTCCGCCGGCCGTTCGAAGGAGAAGTACGTCGCCTTGACCACGAGCAGGCCGTGCTCGCGCCGCAATTGCAGTCCTGCCGTATCCATGGCGTGACGGTTGCCGCCGTGGCTGTTGCTCAGCACGAGTCGCCGCACGCCGCAGTCGGCCAGGGCGGCGCCGATGCGGACGATGACCGTGGCGAGGTCGGCGGATTCCACATGCAGGGTCCCCGTCAGTCCGGCATGTGCATGCTCCGTGCTGGCGCCGATGGGCAGCAGAGGCAGCACGCGGACCGGACAGTCGTCGGGCAGCCCGGCGACGGCGCGGGCCAGCAGGCCGCGGCCGATGTCGGCGTCGGTCGACAGTGGAAGGTGGGGACCGTGCTGCTCGATGGCGGCCAGCGGCAGCACGAGCACCGGATCGCGCCGGGCGAGGTGCTCCGCCTCCGGACCGGTCAGCGACTGCCAGTACGGGATCGGGTCGTCAGGCATCGGTCGGGGCCGGACCGCCGGCGCGCCGGAACAGCGCGAGATCGTACCCGATCCAGCCGCGCCGCAGGCAGGTCTGGAGCGCGCTGCCGCCTGTCAGGTGCCCCAGCTTCGAGTCGACCGGGAGCCAGCCGACCAGCGCCGCCAGCACACCGATCGCGCGGTCGCGCGGGCGGCCGGTCTCGAGGAACGACGTCAGGTCCTGCGTCGAGCGGTGCTCGAATCCGGCCTCCGCGGCAAGAGTGTGCAACGCCCCGCGGTCCAACAGCGTGTTGATGCGCCACCCGCGCCGGAAGCGGTCGATGGCGCGGCGGGCCGCACCGTCGCCACCGGTGCGCCGTACGTCGTCGCAGATGAACAGCAGGCCGCCGGGCCGGACGACGCGCGCGCACTGGGCGAAGAAGCCCGCCGGATCGGGTCCATGGACGAACGACTCGATCGCGTAGACCAGATCCGCGGCGGGCAGATCGAGCCCGGGATCCGCGTAGTCCCCTTCCAGGCAGCGGATTCTGTCGTCGAGTCCGGCGGCGCGGATGCGTTCGGCGGCGAGACGTGCCTGCACCGGGCTCAACGTGACGCCGGCGCCCCGGATCGGGAGCCGCTTCGCGAGATAGCACAGGCTGCCGCCCACGCCGCAGCCGAGGTCCACGATCGAGGGCTCGGCGACGGCCGGCAAGGTGGCGCGCAACTGCTCCGCGATGCAGTCCTCGACGTAATGGAACGCCGCCTCGCGCGTCTCTACGCCCGGTCCCCACACCGCGCGGTGAATGGCGCCGCCGCCGCCGCCCTGCCCGTAGCGCAGGAACGTCGCCGTATGCCGGTCGTAGTACCGCTGCACGTGGGTGTGGTCGAAGCGGGTCGTCATGGTCGCTCGGACCCCTCGTCCAGGCGGACGTAGACGTCGCCCGAGCAACGCCGGGCGGCGTTCGTCGCCAGGGCCGCCGCGAGCTGCTCGCCGGTCAGCCATGCGGGCGCCGCGAGCTCGAACGACTCGCCCGGCGACCAGTTGTAGCGGTAGCGGCCGAGAGCGGCGAGCCGCGCCACGCAGGCGTGCACGGCGTCGAGCGCGCCGGGCAGATACTCGAAGGACAGACTCGCGAGCGGCCGTCCAAGACCGGCCAGTACGTCGGGTTCGCTCCCTTCGACGTCGATCTTCACGAAGGCGGGCTCGCCGAAGCGGGCGATCAGGCCGTCGAGCGTCGTGGACGCGACCCTGACCGTCCGGTTCCACCGGATGTTGGCGAACCGGGGATCGCGCTCCCGGTCCTCGCGCCACCCGTCCGCGGCGGTGCTCAGGGTGGGATGGCGCTCGTTGATCGTCAGTTGCAGCGGACCGCCGGTTGCGCCGACCGCCGACTCGACGACGGTGACGCCGCGCGCCCGGCGGAAGAGCGCCCGCAGCACCTGGGCGCAGTCGGGTTGCGGCTCGAGCGCGACAACGCGGCAGTCGAGCGCCCGGAACGCTCGGGTCCGGTTGCCGACGTGGGCCCCGAGATCGAACACCAGATCGCCCGGCGTGACGAACTGCCGGTACAGGCGCCGGAGTCTTCGCTGCCGTCCCGGGATCGCGTGATAGATGAGCAGGGAGCGGGCCATTCCCATGGCACGGCGCATTCCGCTCACGTGACCGGCTCCCGTCTGTTGTGCCTGCGTCCCGGGCACGAACCCGGCCCCGCCGCAACCGCGGCAGACGCATACGAAGCGGTTCTCTTCTTCATGCGCGTCCATTCTGGGACGGACTGAGGGCGGTTACAATGGCCAGCATGTCCTTCCAGGGTACCGGCGCGGCCGTCGGCGTGCGGGCGTTGTCGATGTTCATCGGGCTTTTCCTGATCATGCAGTCGGGGCAGAAGGTCGGTTGGCTGCTCGACAGCGGCGCTCTGATGTCCGAGTTGGAGTATTGGCGCGGGCTCACGTCCGGCAGCAGCCTGTGGTATCTCGAAGCCGTCTGCATCCCGTACGCCCCCCTCTTCGCGCGCATCGTGCCGCTGGCGGAGTTCGCGGCCGGCGCGGCGCTGATGGTCGGGTTCAACGTCCGGCTGACCGCCGGGCTCGCGCTGCTGATGGTGCTGAATTTTCACTTCGCCAGCGGCATCATGTTCACCTGGGGCTATCTCTGGAACGGTTTCGGGCCGCCGGTCCTCGGCAGCCTGCTCGCGCTGACCATCGGCGGGCGGGTGTTGCCGTTCAGCCTGTCGAGGTAGGCTGCGGTGTTGTCCGGATCCGCCTCGTCCCGTGCGTTCGAAGGCATCCGCCGCGGCGCTGGCGGATGGGTTGCGCTCGTCGCCGCGCTGCTGCTCCTCAACCTGTCGCTGACCTTCCGCAACGTCTGGCCGACGCTGGCGATCCGGCCGTCCGCCGCGCTGTCGCCGGATCTGGCGGTCGCGATCCTGGGCATCCTGCTCGTCCGGTGGTGGACCGGCCGCGTCTCCGCTCGCTTCCTGCGCGGGGCGGGGTTCGTCTGGGTGCTGCTGCTCGCCGGACGCTACGTCGACGTCACGACGCGTGCGCTCTACGGGCGGGACGTCAATCCCTACTGGGATCTCCGCCACGTACCCAGCGTGGGCGCGATGTTCGCGACGGTGGCCGAGCCGTGGCAGATGGCGTTGTTTCTGGGCACGGCGGTTGCGGCGCCGATCGCCGTCTATGCCGCCGCACGTTGGTGTGTCGGGCAACTCGGCAGGGTGGCCGCGGGGCCGGGAGGGCGGCGTCTGCTGGGGGCCGCGGCGGGTGTCGTCGCGGCGCTCTTTGCCGCGGATCAGGCCGGCTGGCGCCCGGTAGACCGCCTGCGGTTCGCCGATCCGGTCGCTTCGGCCTACGCGCGCGAGGCGTACGAGCTGGCCTACGAGATGAGCGGCGCCGGCGTCGCGGAGCTCGGGCCGCCCCCGGTACTGCGTTCGGATCTGTCGCGGGTGGCGGGCGCCGATGTTCTGCTCATCTTCATGGAGTCGTACGGCGCCGTGAGCTGGGAGCGGCCGGCGTTCGTCGAGGCACTCGCCGCGAGTCGGACGCAGCTTGCGGCCGATGTCCGCGAGACCGGACGCGACGTCGTTTCGGCGCGGGTCGAGTCGACGACCTTCGGCGGAGAGTCGTGGCTCGCCCACATCAGCCTGCTGTCCGGGACCGAGGTGCGCGAGGACCGGAGCAACGTGCGGTTGATGGCCCAGGAGCGCGACACGCTGGTGACGGTGTTCCAGCGCGGGGGATATCGCGCGCTGGCGATCGTGCCGGGGATGCTCGTCGCCTGGCCCGAGGGCGCCTTCTACGGCTACGACGAGATCTACGACCACGACCGGCTCGACTACCGCGGACCGCCGTTCGGCTGGTGGAGCATCAACGACCAGTACGCGCTGGCCCGCGTCGACCGCCTGGAGATCGAGCCGCGCGACCGGACGCCGCGGTTCGTCTTCTTCTCGACCCTCAGCACGCACGCACCCTTCACGCCGGCGCCGCCCTACCAGGCCGACTGGGCGCGCGTGCTCTCGACGGAGCCCTACGACGACGACGTGCTCTACGCGGCCTGGTCCGAGCAGCCGGACTGGCTGAACCTGGGCCCCAGCTACGTGCAGGCGCTCCGCTACGCGTACGCGACGGTCGGGGGGTACCTGCGGCTGCGTGCCGACCGGGACCTGGTGATGATCCTGGTCGGCGACCATCAGCCGCCGGCGCTGGTGAGCGGAGAGGGCGCCTCGTGGGACGTGCCGGTGCACGTGATCGCCAGCCGTCCGAAGCTGCTCGACGGGTTGCGGCGCCAGCGGTTCGCCGACGGTCTCGCGCCGGGAGGCAGAACCATCGCCCGGATGGATACCCTCCTGCCCCTGCTCCTCGACGCGTTCGGCGACACCGAACCTCGGCGGCTGCCGAATCGGTTTGGAGATCCCGGCGCTCAGCGGTAGTGCCGTGGCAGGTCGAGCAGCACCCGGCGACGTCTGAGCGTGGCGTACGCCGGTCCGACGGCCGCCGGGGTGATCGCTTCCCGCAGGTCGGCGCCGACGGTGACGCTGGCCGGCAGGTATCGCTTGGCCAGCGCGAACTCGTCCTCGTACTCCGGGGTGGGGAACGTGAGCGTAAGGCGCGACCAGCCGTCGGCGTAGTCCACACGGTAGAGCGGGTTGACGGTCAGAACCTCGGAGACTTCGACCCGGTCGGGGACGTCGTAACGGCGGTACAGTCCGGCGTTGCGGCTCGCCACCAGCGTGACCGACGGCGTGTCGCCGCATTCGGTCGGCGCGGTGTGGTTCGCGAGGTCGACCACGCCCTCGTCGAGCAGGTTGGCCAGCAGAGTCCGGTCGTCGAAGAGCCGTGGCTCCAGCGGCGCGAAGAGATTGCGGTAGGCTGCCGGTGAGAGCGTGTCGCCGGCAGAGTAGTTCTCGCCGTGCGCGCTGTGCAGGTGCGGCATGAGGACGACGCCGGCGCCCTCCGCTACGCGTTGCATCTCGCCCGCGAGCAGACGTTTGTGCCAGATGTACGGAAAGGCGTCGCTCAGCAGGACCGTCGCGAACAGGTCGTCGGCGAACGGCAGGGGGCTGTTGGCGTCGCAGCAGACCGGCTCGCAGTCCGGGGCCAGGATGCGGGCGGCCAGCCACAGCTTCCAGAAGTGGACGTCGGCGAGGAGCGCGCGGGCGCAGGTTGGCTGGCGTAGCAGCACCCGGGTCAGGTGGCCGGAGCCGCCGCACAGGTCGAGCATGCGCCCTGCCGGCGGCGTATCCTGTCCCGGACCGCTCGACGTTCGCGTGAGGCCTGCCGTCTGGACGGCGCCCGAGTTTCGTGCGCTGGCCGCTTCCGGCCGCTCGCCTCGCCCGAGTCCGTCAAGCAAGGCCTCGACGAGCAGGCAGGTCGGGTCCGAGTACCGATGGAGGAAATAGTCCGCCTCGCCGTCCAGACAGAGCACGCCGAGCAGGTCGCGATACGTCGGATGGCGGATGTCGGCGGTCAGGTCGCGGAATGCATCGGCCCGTGTCGCGTCCAGCCCCAGCAGCATGTGCAGGGCGTCCTCGCGGTGTCCCGCCTCTAGCGCGTGCATGGCGTCGCGCGTCGCATCGTTCGCCATCAGGACCGGAATGCCCCCAACCACCGGGAAGGCGCAGCACTCGCAGCCGAGGACGCCGGATTCGATGCGGTCCCGGCCGCGGTCGAGCGCCGCGTTCTCTACGACCGACAGGCGGGTGCCGCAGAACGGACACCGCAGCAGTTCGAGGGTCTCGATCAGCATGCCGGTTCACCCAGGTCGTCGAGGAACGTGCGGCCCGACGCGCCGGCGGCGGCCCGCCGGTAATGCTCGACGCCCAGTAACCGCGGGGCATCTCGATCCGTGACGTACGCCAGTGCGCTGTTGCGGAACTGCGAAGTGTGGCAGGCCAACGCGCCCAGCTTGCACGTCGCGAAGTCCCCCGCGTCGACCACCAGTGTCGGCGCCGGCGCCTCCGAGCCGAATGCATCCGGGTCCGTAATCCCGAGAATCGACGAGGGCGGCTGGTGGCCACCGGTGTCCGCTGTGTAGTCGGGATCGGCGGGGCAGGCGGGACAGGCCGGCTCGCTCTCGATGCGGCGCCGGAACGCCTGCGCGGCATGGTCGGCGACGGCACGCATCGATCCCGGAGGCATCGTGACGTAGTAGAGCGCCGGTGCGGCGTCGCCAAGTGCCACTACGGCGGCCGTCGTTCGCTCGTGAACCGCGATGTGGTCCGGGTGCCAGTACAGACCGTCGGCATCGAAGGTGATGACGATCTCCGGACGACACGCGCGAATCGCGCGCGCGACATCGGATCGGGCGGTATCGGCGGGGAGCCAGGGCAGCATGCCGTCTGCATGCTCGAGCAGCGTCACGACGCCGATGCCGAGCGCCCGCGCGGCGGCCTCCAACTCCCGACTCCGTGTCCGCCCGACGTTTCCCGCGCCCTGGCCCTGCTCGCCGCGTGTCATGCAGAGGAGCGATACGTCGGCTCCGAGGTGAGCGCACCAGGCGAGCAGCCCGCCGCACGTGATCGACTCGTCGTCCGGATGTGCGAAGACCGCCAGCAGCGAACGTCCGCGAAGGTCGGTGGGCGCCGGCATGGTCTGTCTGCTTGCGACGGGGGAAGCGTATGTCACGGACGGCCCGGCGCGCCACGGGTGGCAGAGACGATGGCGGCGACCATTCGCCGCCGGGTCGTGGAGATCTCGGGAAGCGTATGACATATTGGTTACAATGAATACGAAGACTGCGGGGGATCGCGCCATGGCCTTTGCGGCGCCGGACTCCTCCTTCCATCCCCTTTCGGCTCCCGACGTCATCGCCAGGAACAGTGTGCGGACCAGCGAATGAAGGCCGTCCGCGTCCAGGAGGCGGCCGCTCTTCGCATCGATGAGATCTACCGCTATTCCCGGGACCGGTGGGGGGCGGCTCGGGCCGAGGCCTACCTCATCGGCCTTTTCGAAGCGTTCGAGAGAGTTGCCGGCGGCGAAGTGCGGTCGCGTCCCATCTCGGCCGAATTCGGCGTGGATGGCTACGTCTTCCGGTACGAGAGGCACTTTGTCTACCGGAAGACGTTGAGCGCTGGCGATATCGGTATCGTCAAGGTGCTGCATGAGCGCATGCAGCAGATGGACGGGTTCCGGGAGGACTTCGGAGCATGAAGCAGGAGTCGATGACATGAACAAACCCCGCAGCATCCTGGCCGCTCTGACCGCGGCCTGCATCGTCGTCGTTGCCGTTGCCGGAGAGCAGAATCCGGCCGACCGGTTCGCCGGCGTCGAGCTGACGGTCGTTCCGGCGGCGGGCCGGGTCCACATGGTGCAGCGCCCCGGCGGCGGGGGCAACGTGGGCCTGTTCGCCGGTCCGGACGGCGTGCTGCTCGTCGATTCCCTGTTCGCTCCATTGGCCGACAGGCTGGTTGCGGCCGTGCGGACCGTGTCGAACGGCGAGATCCGCTTCCTGATCAACACCCACGTGCACCCGGACCACATCGGTGGCAACGAGCCGCTGGCCGGACGCGACGTGCTGATCTTCGCCCACGACAACGTTCGGGTGCGCGCCCTCGACCGGCTCCGTTTCCCGCGCGGGGGTGGACGCTTCGCGCTGCGGCCCGCCGCGGGCGCGCGGCCGGTCGTGACCTACAACGACGCCGTGAGCTTTTACTTCAACGGCGAGGAGGTGCGGGCGTTTCTCGCGCCGGCGGCGCACACTGACGGCGACACCTTCGTCCATTTTCCGGAGTCGGACGTGCTGCACCTCGGCGACGTTTTCCGGACCACGAGCTATCCGATCGTCGACGTCTACAACGGTGGCACGGTTGCGGGCACCATCGCAGCGCTCGAGAAGGCGATTTCCATCGCAGGACCGGAGACGCGGATAATTCCCGGGCACGGCCTGCATGTCGTTGGGCGCGATGCGTTGGTCGGGTTTCTGGATATGGTCGTCGACATCCGCAACCGCGTGCGGGCGATGATCTCCGACGGCTACACGCTGGCCGAGGTGATGGACGCCGCCCCGACCGCCGCCTACGACGCCGAGTGGGGGCAGGAAGCGTCGTGGACTGCCAACGACTTCGTCCCGATCGTGTTCTACGAGCTCGGCGGTGGCTCGCTGTTCGTGCGCTGACCGGCCAGCCTCGCGTAGATCGCCGCGTACCCGTCGACCATCCGGTCCGGGTGGAACCGTTCGAGGGCGCGGGCTCTGACGCGGGCGCGGTCGAGCGCCGTGATCCGGGGAAGGTCCGCGACCAGGTGCTCCAGGCTGTCGAAGACGCCGCCGGTGACCCCGTCGTCGACCAGCTCGCCGACCGCGCCGCGATCGAGTGCCGCGACCGGCGTGCCACAGGTCATCGCCTCGGCCAGTACCAGGCCGAACGGCTCGTCGGACTGGACGGGATAGAGCAGGGCCCGCGCGCCGCCCAGCAGCGCGGCGCGCGCGGCAGGGTCGACCTCGCCCCGATAGACGACCCTGTCGCCGTCGACCAGCGGCGCCACGGCCTCGCGGTAGTAGTCGTTCTCCGCCGCCGCGAGCAGGAGGCGCATCCCGCTGCGCCGGGCCGCGTCGATTGCCTCGACCACGCCCTTACCGGGGGTGAAGCGACCGAGGAACAGCAGGTAGTTCTCGGGCTGCGGCCGGAACGGCAGCGCCGCGGGCTCGACGGCGTGGTGCACGACGCCGGCCACCGTCAACCGGCGCAGACGGTGCGCCTGTGCGGCCGAGATCGCGATGAACGGAGCCTCCGGGTAGTGCGACCAGAGCTCGACTTCCGGGTCAGTCGGCCAGTGATGCACCGTCTGGACGATCGGCGCGGGTGAGATACGTGCGTACGCCAGCCCCAGCGGCGCGTATTCGGCCTGGGCGTGGATCAGGTCGAAGGCCGGAGCGCGCTCGACCGCCGCGGCCAGGTTGAACAGCTCGCACAGCTCCCACGGCCAGAGCGACTCGTCCGCGTGGTAGCCGTGCCGGAAAGTGGCGTGCAGGGTCGCCGGCGTCGAGGAGGATCCCGCGGCGAACAGGGTGATGTCGTGGCCGCGCGCGACCAAGCCCCGCGCGAGGAGGTCGGTCACCGTCTCTATCGAGCCCGCGCGGGCCGGCGGCACCGACTGGGCCACCGGCGCGACCAGCGCGATTCGCAGGCGGTGCGATCCGTGGGACATATGGCGCAGACGCTGTTGATGCTGCGCTCCCGCGCGCCGACTGCCGCCGACATGTCGTGGAAGGCCGCTCTCGCGTCAACGATAACCCGTCCGCCGGGTGGAGGGGCTGCCCGACGGCGAAGCCGACCGATCACTCGCAGGCGTGTCCGTCCTGGTCCCGGTCGCGTGCGCCGTTCAACCCGTACGTGCGCATCTCGGCATCGTCCCACGCATCGCGGTAGGTGCCGCCGTCCCGGCTGACGCCCCTGTTCCAGCCGGCCTCCCGCATGGACGTGCAGTTGGCGTAGCTTTGCACGGGTGGATGATCGGCCGTCGGTGTGGTCGTGCCCGGCTGGGCGACGAGATCGGGAACCCGGCCGGACTCGCAGGCGCTCAGAACCCGCTCGAGCTCGTCGAGCTCGGCGGTGTCGACGCTCAGGTCGTGCGTCTGCTTCACGAACACTACCGTGCGCGCGAACCAGCAGCGCGCGTTCGGCGGGAGCCACTCGGCGGCGTCCTTGTCGCTCTTCTCGTTCCGGTTCAGATCCGGGGACGCGAGGGTGAGGTTGTTCAGGTCGTTCGCGAACGCCGCCTTGTCCTCGTCGGTTCGACCGCACAGACCGCTGTCGTGGGCTTCGGCGGCGGCCACGATGTGCTCGATGTCCGTCTCCGCGCTGCTGGCGAAGATCCGAGCCTCGTACAGCCCGTACCATCCGCCGGCCGTTGCGCCGATCTCGTTCTGGATGTCCTGCTCGCGGGTCTGCGGATAGGCATAGTCGTCGCGGTCGTAGGGCGTGCAGCGGTTCTCGGCTTCGACGGTAAGCCTCCGCCAAGTCGTTTCCTGCTGTTGGGCGTGGACGTTGACGGCGGCCGCGGCGGTGATCGCGGCCAGCGCCGCGGCAGCTCTCGCACGCATGATGTCCGTTCTCCATCCCGGAGGACGTGGGCTCGGCGGGTTCCGTGCCGCGCGTCCACCCGTATACGGCACACCATTATGCGTGATTGCACGAATAGTGTGTGCGATAGGAAACGCGCCACGGTGCGGCAGGGTCGCTTTGTGGAGTGCGTCGTTCTCCCGCCGGCGATGGCCGGCCGGGGCGTGCCGACCGGAACGGTCGTGGGGGGGGGGGGGCGGCGTCAGGCGCCGGCCGCGGCCAGCAGGCGCGGCAGCACGCGGGAGGCATCGAAGCACTCCTGCGCGATCGCGGCCGCCCGCGCGGCGTGCAGCGGGTAGTCGCTTTCGATCCGCGCGAGACCTTCGAGCGCCTCCTCGACGGTGGAGAACGGGAGCAGGCCCGTTCCCGACGGCAGGTGGGCGCTCCACCCGGTGTCCTGCACGACGGCGGGGCGCCCGGCCGCGAGGTAGCAGGCGGTGCGGTCGCTGAACCATCCCGACCGGTGTGCGACGTAGGCGTGCTTCGCCACGCCGAACTCCGCCTTCGAGTCCTGGATGAAGTCGCGGTACCCGTTCGCGGTGCGCGAGACGCGCATGGCGTCGACCGGCGACCAGCCGTACCGCCGGAGAAGCTCGTGCGGTCCGTTCACGGCCAGCTCGAACCGCGCCGCGGTGCGCGCCGGAAGGTCGATGAACCGGACGAACTCCCGGTCCTTGTTGCCGTCGACGTCGGTGAAGCTCTCCGTCTTCCAGGTCATCACGGTCGTGAAGCGGTCACGCGCCGGCGGGCGGTCGGTGCGCCACAGCCGGGTGACGACCGGCTGCCACGTCGGGCGCCAGGTGAAACCGCCGGTCGGTACGTCGCACGCAGGCGTGCCTACGTTTGCCCCGAACGTGAAGAGGTGATCGAACTGGCGGAAGAAGTCGACGTACCACGCGACGCCTTTCGCGATGGCGAGCTGCGTGAACACCGGGTCCGAGTCGATGAAGATCCGCCGCGGGATCGCCCGGTACTCGTCGCGCCAGAACCAGCAGCCGCCCGACAGGTCGATGTACAGGTCGGCGTCGCGGCAGTACTCCCGCAGGCGCTGACGCGACCAGCCGTGGTAGGTCTCGTCGTAGTTGACGAAGCACCAGCGGTCGCCGAGTCCGTAGGGGGCCAGGGCATCGTGGATGTAGTCGGTCCCGTAGGACGGGTCCTCGGAGATGGCGTCGGCGTCGGCGTCGTAGATGCACTCGCCGGTGTCTTCCAGATAGCAGACCTCGTGCCCGAGATCGCGCAGGCCCAGCAGGTACATCAGGGAGCACCAGGTGACGCCGCCGAACGGGTAGCGCCCGATGATTCCGGCGAAGAGGATTCTCATGGCCGGGTCAGGACCGTATCGGCAGTGCCAGGTCCGCCGCCGCGTCCGTGGCGCCGGCCAGGTCGGGATCGTCGAGCGAGCCGCCGCTGGCGAGGCGCTCCCACATGCGGCGGTAGAGGTCGCTCGAGGCGAGCAGCGCCTTGTGCGGACCCTCGGCGGTGATCCGGCCGTCCTGCAGGACGAGAATGCGGGTGGCGTCGCGGATGGTCGACAGTCGGTGCGCGATCACGAACGTCGTCCTGCCGGCTCGCAGGCCACGCAGGGTGTCGAAGACGGCCGCCTCGGCCAGGGTATCCACCGCGGATGTCGGCTCGTCGAGGATCAGGATCGCCGCCCGTTTGAGCAACGCCCGCGCGATGCCGAGCCGCTGCCGCTCGCCGCCGGAGAGGGTGGCTCCCGCCTCGGCGACCGGCGTGGCGTAGCCTTCCGGCAGCCGGGCGATGGCCGCGTGTATCTGTGCGTCGCGCGCCGCCTGCTCTATTTCGGCAGCGGAGGCGTCGAGTCGGCCGTAACGGATGTTGTCGGCGATCGTGCCCGCGAAGAGCAGCGGGTCCTGCGGGACCAGGGCGATCTGTTCCCGCAGCGAGCGGAGCCGGTAGGCGCCGGCGTCGCGCCCGTCGATCAGCACGCGCCCCGCCGTCGGCTCGAAGAGTCGCGGGATGAGGTGCACGAGGGTGGTCTTGCCAGCCCCGGTCGGGCCGACGATGGCGATCAACTCGCCGGGTCGGGCGTCGAGGCTCACGCCGTCGAGGACGGTACGCGCACCGTCGTACGAGAAGTCGACCGCCTCGAAACGAACGTGCCCGGCCAGCCCGCGAGCGTTCACCGCGCCGGGCGCATCCGCGATCTCCGGCTCCAGTGCCAGCATGTCCCGTACGCGGCGGGCCCCGACCACAGCCTGCTGCAGGGAGCCGACGGTGTGCGCGATCTCCGCGACCGGGTCGTAGACCCGCGCCAGGTAGGCGATGACCACCAGCAGTTCCCCGACCGTCAGCGTCTCGTTCAGAACGTGGAGTCCGCCGCCGACGAGGATGATCGCGGTGCCGGCCAACGTCACCGCGGTGACCGCCACGGAGAAGAGGGATTCCTGCCAGGTCAGACGGACCCGCGCCCGTGCAGTGTCGTGGCTGGCGCGCGTGAAGCGTCCGAGCTCGTGACGCTCGCGGGCGAAGCTCTTGATCGCGGCGATCGAGCGCAGCGTCTCGTAGGCTCGCTCGACGAGGCCGGATTCGAGCGTCTTCACCTGCTCGGCCCGCTCGCTCAGGGTCGTCGCGTGGTAGCGCAGGCAGAGATACAGAAACGGCGCCACGGCCAGCGCCAGCAGCGCGAGCGTCGCGTCCATGGTCAGGACCACGACGAACATCACCACCAGATGCAGCGTGGCCAGGGCGATCGGCAACGCACCGCCGGTCACGAGGTCGTTGATGCAGTAGGTGTCGGCGTCCAGCCGGTACACCGCATCCGAGGTCCGGTGGGTGAGATGGTGCCGGAGGGGCAGCGCCTGCAGGTGCTCCAATAGACGGCTGCGCAGGTCGTGGACGACCCGCTGGCCCATGTCGACCTCGAGCTGCGTGTGCGCCAGGCGGACCAGCTCCGCCGACAGCTCGACGGCCAGGCCGCCTGCAGCGAACAGCACCAGCAGCGTCATCGCCCCCAGGTCGGGGGCGAACGGAAGGAGGGCGACGAGCGGAGCGGGGAGCTGCTGACCGCCGAGCACGTTGTCGACGATCAGCTTCAGCGCCCACGGAGCCGCGGTAGCGAGGCCGATCTCGATGAGGGACAGCCCCAGGACGGCGGCGACGCGCGCGCGGTAGGGACGGAGGCACGTCGCCGTCCAGCGGATCAGGCTCACGGGGTATCAGTGTACGCGCGTCGGCTAGAATGAGCCGGTTCGACGACGATGACCTTCAGGAGGCTGCGGTGAAGACCACGCGAGTGACGGTGACGGCGACGTTGGTGGCGGCGATGGCGGCGGGTGTCTCGGCTCAGACCAACTGGCCGCAGTTCCGGGGCGGGGTGGCGGGCGTCGTCGCCGACGATCCGGCGCTGCCGGAGCGCTGGGGCCCGGACGAGAACATCGCCTGGCGGATCGATATCCCGGGGCGCGCCTGGAGCTCGCCGATCGTCTGGGGCGATCACGTCTTCGTGCTCACCGTGACACGGGTGGGCGGGGACCTGGACGCGCAACCGATGCCGATCGAGTCCTACCGGGCCCGCTCGCTCGGCGGATCGATGACCGGGGCCGACATCGTGAACGAGGGCGAGCCGCTCCGTTGGGTGCTGTACGACGTCGACTTCGAGACCGGCACGATCCGCTGGGAGCACGAGCTGCACACCGCCGTGCCGTCGCTGACCGCGCACCAGAAGAACACTTTCGCGTCGGAGACCCCGGTGACCGACGGCGCGCGGGTCTACGTCTACTTGGCCGACATCGGCTTGTTCGCGCTCGACTTCGAGGGCAACGAGGCGTGGTCGGCGCCGTTCGATTGGCTGCCCCGGCGCAACTGGGGCGCGGCCGGCTCGCCGGTGCTCCACGAGGGGCGGCTGTACGTCGTCAACGACAACGACGACCAGTCGTGGGTGGCGGCCTACGACGCTGCGACCGGTGAGCGGATCTGGCGGACGGACCGCGACGAGGGGACCAACTGGTCGACGCCGTTCGTCTGGGAGAACGACGTCCGCACCGAGCTCGTCACCACCGGCACCGGCGGCGTGCGCTCCTACAGCCTCGACGGCGAGCTGCTCTGGGAGCTGCACGGCATGTCGTCGCTCGTCATCCCCACCCCGTTCGCCGATCACGGCCTGCTGTTCATCAACTCCGGCTACATCGCCGACAGGAACCGGCCGGTCTACGCCATCCGCGCCGGCGCGAGCGGCGACATCTCTCTGGGGCGGGGGAGCACCGACAACGACTACGTCGTCTGGTCGCACCCACAGCTCGGCTCCTACAACCCGTCTTCGCTCGTCTACGGCGACTACCACTACACGTTGCTCGATCGGGGCATCCTGATGTGCTACGACGCACGGACCGGCCAGCCGGTCTATCCGCGCCGGCGCGTCACCGCGGGGACGCTCTTCACCGCGTCGCCGTGGGCCTACAACGGCAAGATCTTCGCGCTGAGCGAGGACGGCGATACCTTCGTCATCCAGGCTGGAGAGGAGTTCGAGGTGCTCTGGCGCAACTCGCTCGACGAGATGACGATGGCGACGCCGGCGATCGCCCGCGGGAGTCTCATCCTGCGGACCGCGTCGAAGCTCTACCGCATCGCGTCGAACGCCGGCGAATAGACGCCAGCCGGGGGGGATGTTGCCGTTCCGGGCAATCGACGCTCTCCTCCGGCAACGCGCTTCGGGCCGACGCCTCCCGGAGGCGGATGGGTTGGAAAACCAGCGCCTGCGCGTTACGATACCGGGTTCAAGGGCGATCATGTCTGAACCGGCTGGCATCCGACTGGAGGGCCCAGCTTGAGGGAGGCGAGTCGATGAATCATCGTGCATTGACGGCGTTGTTCGCGCTGGCGGCGGTTGCGCTGCTGGCCCCACTGCCGCTCGCGGCGCAGTCGGGCGACGAGATGATGAAGACGGCGGACGGGCAGCCGCACATCTCCGGGATCTACACCTTCCGCACGCTGACGCCGCTGGAGCGGCCGGCGGCCCTGGAGGGGCGCGACAGGCTGAGCATCGAGGAGGCTGCGCAGTTCGAGGCGTCCGAGCGCGTCCGACTGAACCGCGACCTGTTCGACCCGGAAACGGGCGCTCCGAACGCGGGGTACCAGTCGCGGGCCGAAGGGGGCGTGCTGTCGTACAACGAGTTCTGGTACGAGCGGGGCATCGAGCTCACCGCCGACAAGCGGACATCGCTGATCGTCGATCCACCGGACGGCCGCATTCCGTACACGCCGGAGCACAGCGAGGCGCGGCGCATCCGCCGCCTCAACCTGCGCAACGGCTTCGCGGATCACTACACGGACCGCAGCCTGTCCGACCGTTGCATCCTCGGCTTCAACGCGGGGCCGCCGATGACGGCGGGGTCGTACAACAACAACGTGCAGATCCTGCAGATCCCGGGCCATGTCGTCATCTACAACGAGATGGTGCACAACGCGCGCATCATCCCGATCGACGGCCGGCCGCACGGCGAGCTGCGGCAGTGGTCGGGCGACTCGCGCGGGCGCTGGGAAGGCGAGACGCTGATCATCGAGACGAAGAACTTCATCACCGAGACCAGCCTGCGCGGGTCGTCCCGGGACACCTACGTGGTCGAGCGGTTCCGGCGCATCGATCCCGATACGTTGATGTACGAGTTCACGGTCGAGGATCCGAACAACTTGACGCGGCCGTGGACGGCGATGATGCCGTTGCGGCGGACCGACGGACCGCTCTTCGAGTACGCCTGTCACGAGGGCAACATCGGCATGGCCGGCATCATGGCCGGCGCGCGGCGCAAGGACACGCAGGCGGTGACCGAGGCCCGCTGATTCGTGGCCGGCACGTTCCGGGGTAGGATCGTCGTTTCCGGTGGACCGGATGGAGGTTTGTTCAGATGAGTCAGCGATTCGTAACGGTGGTCGGGATGGCGGTTGCCGTGGCGTTGGTCGCTCCGCTTGCCGCCGGCGCGCAGTCGGCCGGGTCTGAGACGGCGATGCGGACGCCGGACGGCCAGCCACACATCTCCGGCATCTTCACGTTCCGGACCCTGACGCCGCTGCAGCGTCCCGCCGCTCTCGATGGACGGGAGACGTTGAGCGCCGAGGAAGCGGCGCAGTTCGAGGCCTCCGAGCGCATTCGGTTGAACCGTGACCTGTTCGACCCGGAGACGGGGGCGCCGAACGCCGGCTATCAGCCGCGCGCCGAGGGAGGCGTGCTGTCGTACAACGAATTCTGGTACGAGCGGGGGATCGAGCTGACCGCCGACAAGCGGACGTCTCTGGTCGTCGACCCGCCCAACGGCCGTATTCCTTTCAAGCCGGAGTACCGGGAGGCGGCGCAGATTCGCGGGCTCAACCTGCGCAACGGGTTCGCGGACCACTATACCGACCGGAGCCTCGCGGACCGCTGCATCATGGGCTTCAACTCGGGGCCGCCGATGGTCTCGAGCGCCTACAACAACAACGTGCAGATCCTCCAGATCCCCGGCTACGTGGTCATCCTGAACGAGATGGTCCACAACGCGCGCATCATCCCGCTCAACGGGCGGCCGCACGGCGAGATCCCGCAGTGGGCGGGCGATTCGCGCGGGCGCTGGGAAGGGGAGACCCTGGTCGTCGAGACGCAGAACTTCCTGCGGGAGACCAGCCTGGGCGGTTCGTCGAAGGACACGCACCTGGTCGAGCGGTTCAGGCGCGTGGATCCCGATACGTTGATGTACGAGTTCACGGTCGAGGATCCGAACAACTTCACCCGGCCGTGGACGGCGATGATGCCGCTGCGGCGGACCGACGGCACGCTCTTCGAGTACGCCTGCCACGAGGGGAACATCGGCATGGCGGGCATCATGGCCGACGCGCGGCGCAAGGACACGCAGGCCGTGACGTCGGTCCGGTGACGCCGGGCAGGGACTGACCGGCGCAGACGCGCAGGTCTCGATGCGCAATTTGCAGGCCCGTCTCAGCGTGCTGGGACGGGCCTTTTCCTGTTTCCGTTTCTGTCGGAAGGAAGACGATCCATGCGTAGTTGGTTGCCCTTCGTCGTGATGACGGTGCTGAGCTGGGGGACCTACATCCCGACGCTGCACCGCGGACAGCTCGCGCTCGGCAGTAGCGGTGTGCACGCGTTCCTCATGGTGGGAATCGCCTACGTGGCCGTGGCGATCGCCGTGCCGGGGGTGATGGTCGCCCGCGCCGGGTCGTGGAACGTCTTCACCGACAATCCGAACGGCATGCTGTTCACGTTCGGCGCCGGGATGCTGGGTGCGTTGGGTGCGCTCGGCATCGTCCTCGCCCTGGTCAACGGCGGGCGGCCGAACGTGGTGCCGCCGCTGGTGTTCGCCGGTGCCCCGGTGGTGAGCGTCTTCGTCGCGATGCTCTACAATCCGCCGCAGGAGAGCCCGTCGCCGCTGTTCTTCGTCGGCATCCTGATGGCCGCGGCGGGGGCGTTCCTGGTTCTTTCGTACAGACCCCAATAGACGTGGCGTGAGCGTCATGCCCGAGAACGCGCGCATCCACGGCGTAACCGACGTTTCGTCGCCGGGCGCGGGGCGGCCACCGAGACTGATGTCCCGGCGCACGGCGCTCGGGGCGCTGGCCGCGCCTCTGCTTGCGCCGAACGTCGCCGGCGGCCAGCCCGGGGGCGGGCGCGCGGTCGTACATCGCGCCCCGCGACCGCTCGCGGCCGGCGCGGTCACCCACGACTGGACATCCTTTCTCGGACCGACGCACAACGCCGTGTCGACCGAGACGCGCCTGAGCCGGACCCTGCCGCCGCCACTGGTCTGGGAGCTTCCGACCGGCTCCGGGTATGCGTCGCCGGCCATCGCCGGTGACCGGCTCGTCTACCTGCACCGCGTCGACGACGAGGAGGTCGTCGAGTGTCTGCACCCGGAGACGGGTGCGACCCATTGGCGCCTGCGCTACGCGTCGGCTTACCGCGATCGCTACGGCTACAACAACGGCCCGCGTTCGAGCCCGGTCATCGACGCTGCCGGCGGCCGGGTCTACACGGTCGGCGCCGAGGGGCTGATCCACGCCATGGAGATCGAGACCGGCCGTGTCGTCTGGCGGCGCGACCTGCGGGCCGCGTATCGTGTGAGGCAGGATTTCTTCGGCATAAGCTCGACGCCGCTGATCGACGGTGGCCTGTTGATCGTCCACGTCGGTGCGCCGGGCGGTCCGACCGTCGCCGCGCTGGATCTGGAGACGGGACAGGAGGTCTGGCAGGCGGGAAACGAATGGGGAGCGAGCTACGCCTCGCCGGTCCCGGCCGTCGTGCATGGGGAACGCCGCCTGTTCGTCTTCGCGGGCGGCGAGTCACGGCCTCCGTCCGGCGGGCTCCTTTCCATCGACCCGGCGAACGGGCGGATCGATTTCGCTTTCCCGTGGCGGAGCCGGACCTACGAGTCGGTCAACGCCGCCTGTCCGGTCGTCTTCGACGACAAGGTCTTCATCACGGCGAGCTATCGCGCCGGCGGGGCTCTGGTCGAGGTTCGGCCCGACTTCACGCACGAGGTCGCCTGGACCACGCAGGAGTTCGCGCTCCACTTCAACACGCCGATTCATCGCGACGGCTACCTCTACGGCTTCGACGGGCGCAACATGGGCGACTCGTCGCTCGCCTGCATCGACGCCGCCACCGGCGAGGCGGTTTGGCGCACGGCCCCCCAGTGGCAGGAGACGTTCGAGATCGACGGGCGCGAGTATCAGCAGATCCTGGGCACCGCACGCGGGTCGCTGCTCGCCGCCGACGGGCAGTACCTCTGTCTGGGCGAGCTCGGCCACCTGCTCTGGCTGGATCTCACCCCCGACGGCTACACGGAGATTTCGCGCGGGTGGCTCTTCGCGTCCCGCGAGTCGTGGGGATTGCCGGTGCTCTCGCGTGGGCTGCTCTACGTGACGCAGAATGCGCGCGACCTGCTCACCGGCGCCGGACCGCGGCTGGTCTGCTACGACCTGCGCGCGTAGAGGGCCGGTTCTTCCGGTGTCGCTCAGGCGATGCCGGCTCCCCGGATTCCGACGTAGACGGAGTAGAGCGATTGGCTCGCCGTCATGAACAGCCGATTGCGCCGCGTCCCCCCGAAGCAGACGTTGGCACAGCGTTCCGGTAGCCGGATGACGCCGATGACGTCTCCGTCCGGTGCAATGATCTGTACGCCCGGTACGGCGCCGGCCCAGATGTTGCCGTCCGCGTCGCAACGCATTCCGTCGGCGGTGGATCGCGCGTTCGGGTCGCCCGGCACCGAGAGCTGCACCAGGCTGCGGCCGTTCACGAGCCGTTCGCCGTCGACGTCCCAGACCCTCACGTCCTGTCCGCTACCGGTGTCGGCGACGTACAGCCGGTCGTAGTCCGGCGAGAAGCAGAGCCCGTTCGGGGCGCCGATCTCGTCGGTGACCCGGGTGATCGCGCCGGTCGCGCCGTCGACGCGATAGACCGACAGGGGCAACTCCTGCTCCGCGGGATAGCCCTCGTAGCTGCCGCGGATGCCGTACGGCGGATCGGTGAACCAGATGCTCCGGTCCGGATGGACCACCACGTCGTTGGGCGAGTTCAGGCGCCGGCCCTCGTAGCTGTCCGCGATGACCGTGACCTCGCCCGAGTGCTCGTAGCGCGCCACGCGGCGGCCGCCGTGCTCGCAGGAGATCTGCCGGCCTTCGTGATCGAACGTGTTGCCGTTGCTGTGGCCGGACGGGCTGCGGAAAACGCTGACGTGGCCGTCCTCTTCCAGCCAGCGCATCTGGCGGTTGTTCGGGATGTCGCTCCAGACCAGGTAGCGGCCGCTGCCGTTCCAGGCCGGTCCCTCCGCCCACAGCGTCCCGATGTAGTGGCGTCGAATCGGGGTGTTGAAGAGGATGTAGGGCCGAAATCGCCCATCGAGGGCGATGATGTCCGGATCCGGGTAGTGCAGTGGGCTTCGACCCGACCAGTCGCGCGGCTCGTAGGGTGGCAGGTTCGTCTGCTGCGCCGCCGCCAGCATCGGGGCGATGGTCGTGGACGCGACCGTGGCTCCGAGAAACGCGCGCCTGCTCAGCGGCGAGCGAGGCGAGCGAGGCGAGCGGCGGCCAGGGGACGGCGACAGGCGGCGAGTGGAGTCGGTGTGCATGGCCGAGATCCTACACCGCAGGAGCGAACGGAAGACGTAGTCCCGGTCGAGCGCGAGCGGCACGGACGGTCCGCCCGGCTATCGTACGGCCACGTCAGGAAACAGCTCGTCGGTCTCCTGCGGCTGGACGCCGAGGGCGTTCAGCGTCATCGAGACCAGCCGGTAGTTGGCGACGGTCATCACGACGCTCATCATCTCGCGCGTGTCGTACCGCTCGGCCAGGGTATCCCAGGTGGCCTGCGAGACGATCCCGTCGCGGTAGATCTCGTCCGCCGCGCGGACGTGCGCGGCCTCGAAGTCGTCCCAGCCTGCCCCGGCGCCGAGCGCGATCCGTTCCGGCTCGAGACCGTGGTCGCGGGCCCGGCCGACGCTGCCGACGTGCTTGGCCCACTCGTAGACCGCTTGGCAGTTCCAGCCGATGCGCAGGATCAGCAGCTCGCGGAAGTAGGGGGTGAGCGGCGAGATGCGGTTCACGTAGCCGGACTGGCCGCTGCGCGCGGCCTGCAGAGCGGGGTAGCGTCCGAACGTGCGACCGACACGGATGCCGGGACCCTCGAGGGGCGCGACGCGCGGCGTCGTGAGGGGCGGCTCCGGAGCCGGCACGTCGAGTATGTACGGGACATCCGCGGGGAAGCGCGCGTAGGCGTTGTCGTCCGGCTGCACGCCCCACGAGTTGTAGAGCATGGCGACCAGCGTCGTCTCGTTGACCGCCATCACCGCGGAGAACAGGTCGTAGAGGTCGTAGCGGGCGCCCAGCGCGTTCCACGTCGCGTCGCGTACCGACGAGTTGACGTACAGCTCGTCCGCCAGCCGGAGGAGCGTGGCCTCGAACGGATCCCATCCGGTTGCGTCCGGTCCTGCGGCGATACGGTGCAACTCGTCCGGCATGATGCCGGCGGCCCGGGCGGTCGGTGCGTGGTCCGCCCACAGATAGCTCGACTGGCACAGCCATGCCGTGCGCAGGATCAGCAATCCACGGTGGCGCGCCGACAGGGTCGAGTCGATCGACGTAAAGAGGACGAAAGGCATCACCGCCTCGACGAGTTCCGGTACGCGAAGCATGGTCCGGAACGCGTTGCCGATCCGTACCTCGGCGGCGTACCGCTCGACGAGCGCGCGCTGTTCCGCGGTCCACTCGGCTTCGGGCAGTGGCGCGATGCGCGGCTCGCTGAGCCGGACGAGCGGCGCGCTCCCAGGGGCTTCGGGGCGTACTTGCGCTGTCGCCCGGTCTGCGGCGGCGCCGAGCACGGCTCCGGCCACCAGGAGTGCGGCGATGATGTTGCAACGGCGGGACGTGATCATGCACATGGCCATTCTCCCGGCAGGCAGCAGGAACGGACTGGCACGAGCGTACGCGCGCGGCCACGCCAGACCGTCAGGGTGCCGTCGATACCGTTATTGTGCAGCGTCCTCCGCACGGGCGCCGCGCATGATGTTCAGTAGACCGTAGTTGCCCTCGTGGCAGGCGTACTCGTACATCGGACCGGAGGTGACGCCGCGCGACGCGTGATCGGTGGTCATCGGGAGTCGCGCCGTCCAGGGGCGGGTGAACATGTCCGGGTCGGTCATCGTGAACTCGTAGTCGAGCGTCTGCTCGTCGATGCGAGTGAACCGCTCGACCATGTGCAGGCCGGGACGAGCCGCGCGCCACGTCGCCCGCCACAGGTAGTGGCCCTTGTCGGCGAAGGCGGTCGTCTCGACGACCAGGGTGTCGCCCTCCCAGCGGCCGCGGGAGTCGCCGAGCCACTGTCCGACGTGCACCGGAACGTGCGAACGTCCGTCGGTCGGGATCATCCGGAACTCGTGGAACATCTCGTTCAGCATGGCTACCCATCCGTCGGACTGCAGGATGTGGTAGTTCATGTTGTAGCCCTGCAGGGGGACGAACGGCAGGCCGTCGGTGAGACAGCGTTCGCCGGTGTCGGCGTCCGTCCACGAGTCGAACGGGCCGACGCCGTACCTGGCCGAGTCCGCCGCGAGCCGCTCGCGGCCGGCCGGCGTCCACGGGATGCGTCCGTCGGGTGGATCGGTGATGAGAGACGTCCGGCGGTCGCCGGTCACCACCTTGCCGCCGTCCATCCAGAACTGGTTGTAGGCGCCGACGTTGCCTGGGATGAAGCGATCGGACGCGGCCCGCGCCGCGGCCGAAGAGGTCTCGAACGCCGCGGCTTCCTCCGCCGTGAGCACGTCGAGGTTGGACATCGCCTCCGGCCGCTCGATGGGGGTCAGCGTGGCGTTGGTCCAGATGCCCTGGATGTCCGGTGCTCCCCAGGCGGTGCGAGGCGCGGTGTAGGCCTCGCTGCCCGTGGACTGGGCGTAGGGGACCGCGAGGCCGCTGGCGACGAGCATCGCGCAGGCCGTTGCGAGCAGCAGCTTCCGGGGTCGACGCTGGTTGCGCGTGCCCATGATCTAACCTCCTGATGGTCGGCCTTGTCGGCGCGCGTGCTACCGCGCGGCGGCGGCCTTCGCTTCGTCGGCGCGCGCACCGGCGAGGATACCCTCCATGCCGATGTTGCCCTCGTGGCAGGCGTACTCGAAGATCGGCTCGTCGGTCCGCTTCCACTGCAGCAACGCCGTCCAGGGCGCAGTCCACACCGTCGGGTCGCTGACCGTGAACTCGTAGTGCAGCTCGTCGGGACCGACCCGCGTGAACCGCTCGACGAGGTGCAGGTTCTCCCGTGCGCCCCGGAAGTTGCTCTGCGGCGAGAAGTTCCGGGTCTCCACGACCAGCGTGTCGCCTTCCCAGCGGCCGACGGAGTTGCCGTGCCACAGGTCGATGCCGTCGTGGACGTGCGGACGGCCGTCGAGCGGGATGATCCGAGTCGTGTGGATCAGCTCCTGCTCGATCACGACATGATCGGCCGTCTGGAAAATCTGGTAGTAGCTGTTGTAGCCGGCCAGCAGGTTCGGCAGGCCGAACGTGATGCAGCGCTCGCTCAGGCCGCGGTCGGCGGTCCAGGCGGCGGGGCGGCCTCTGCCCGCGCTTGCGGCGTCGGCGGCCATCTTCGCCGCGGAGGTGGCCGGCGGCAGGCGGCCGCTCGGGGGGGCGACGATGAGCGAGGTACGGTTGTCGAAGTCGCGTTCGACCAGCCAGAACTGGTTGTAGTTGCCGGTCCCGCCGTCGGTCGAGGTGAAGCTCTCGGCTTCGGTCACCGCCACGTTGAAAAACTGGTCGCCGAAGACCGCGTCGCCCGCGTCGAGGGCGAAGAGACGCTCCGCGGTGGACTGGACGCGCGCCAGCTCCTCGTCGGTCAGCGTGGCCTTTTCGGCGAGGGTTTCCGGCCGTTCGAGCGGCGTGACCGCGTTGTTGCCCCAGATCCCCTGGATGTCCGGATGGCCGTCGGCGGTGCGCGGGAGCGTCCATTCGGCGGACTGCCCGAACGCGGCGGCCGGCAGCAGGACCACGGCGACGACGGCGCACAGCACGGTGAGGGCGGAAAGGTGGCGAGCGTTCATTGGCGACCTCCTCAGCGAGTCCAGACGTTGCTCGTCAGAATAGCACGCGGCTGCTCCGGAGCTGAGGCTGAGCCGCGCACGCCGGCCGGGAAAGCCGCGCCGGGCGAGGCGCTCCGAAAGGAAGCAGCCGCCCTCCGATGCCGCATCGGAAGGCGGCCGTGGCGAAGTCTTCGGCCCAGCCGGATCAGCGGCTGGCCGCCTCCTGCGCTTCCTGGTGCCGCGCGCCGGAAAGGATGCCCTCCATCCCGATGTTGCCTTCGTGGCAGGCGTACTCGTACAGCGCGTCGGGGCTGCTGCGCAGCGGGATCATGGCCGTCCACGGGCGCTCCCACGTCGTCGGATCGCTGGCGGTGACCTCGTACTGCAGCACGTCCTCGCTCACGCGGGTGAAGCGCTCGGTGATCTGCAGGTGCTCGGCGGCGCCCATGAAGTTGGCGAACGGCGAGTAGTTCTTCGTCTCCACCACGAGGGTGTCGCCGTCCCAGTAGCCGCGCGAGTCGCCGAGCCACTGCCGGAGGTCGTCGTCCACGTGGGGTCGCCCGTCGAGCGGGATGATCCGCGCGTCGTGCGCCATCTCCATCAGGATCACCACGTGGTCGGGCGTCTGGAAGAGCTGGTAGTAGCTGTTGTAGCCCGCTCCGAGGCGCGGCGCGCCGAAGCTGACGCAGCGTTCGCCGAGGCTCCGGTCGTCGGTCCAGACGGCGTGGCGCTGCCGCTTCATGCTGGCCGCCTCGGCGCGCATCGTGGCCGCCGCCGTGCGCGAGGGCAACCGGCCGTTCGGAGGATCGACGATGAGTGAGGTGCGGTTGTCGAAGTCGCGCTCGACCATCCAGAACTGGTTGTAGTTGCCGGTGGCGGTGTCGCGCGAGCTGAAGCTCTCGACCTCGTTCAGCGCGGCCGTGAACACGCTGTCCCCGAAGGCGGCATCGCCGGCGTCGAGCGCGAACAGCTCCTCCGCGCGGGACTGGATGGAGGCCAGCTCCTCGTCGGTGAGGACCTCGCGGTTGCCGAGCACTTCCGGCCGCTGGAGCGGGGTGGCGTTGTTGTTGGCCCAGACCCCCTGCAGATCCGGGTGGCCGAACGGCGTCCGCGGCGCCGTCCAGGACTCGTTCTGCGCCGACACCGTGCCGGCCAGGAGCGCCAGACCGGCGACGAGCACGACCGTGACGTGGAGACTTCGTCTTCTCACGGTTTCCTCCTCATGACCCGAGTGACTCTTGATAAACGACACGCCCCTCAGCATGCGGGAGCGTGCGAGATCCACAGAAACACCTAAAGATAGCAGTTTTGACGTGCGCCGACGCGCATTTTGTGCGGTACTGGCGCGAGCGCCCGTGCTGCGGCGACAATCGGTGGAAGAGCATCCGGACAGGGGAGCGCGTAGCGATGAAGATGAGACAGTTGGGCGGAGGCGCTGCGGTCGTGATGCTCGTGGCGCTCGGGACGTCCATGCCCGCGGTCGAGGCCCAGGCGCCGCCGGAATGGCCGCAGTTCCGGGGGCTCACCGCCGGCGCGGCGGCCGACGATCCGGCGCTTCCCGACATCTGGGGCACGACCGAGAACGTCGCCTGGGCGGTCGATATTCCCGGACTCGGCTGGAGCTCGCCGGTCGTGGCGGGCGACCACGTCTTCGTGACGGCGGCGATCAGCGCGGGGGAGGAGCTCCAGCCGGTGCCGGGGCTGTACGACCCCGGCGACGAGTTCGGGAAGCAGCGGTCGACGGCCGACCACCGCTGGATGGTGTACGACGTCTCCTTCGCCACCGGCCGCATCCGCTGGGCGCGCGAGATCGAGACCCTGGCGCCTCCGGAGCTGAAGCACATAAAGAACAGCTTCGCGTCGGAGACCCCGGTCACCGACGGGCGGCGGGTGTACGTCTCCTTCGGCGCCATCGGGCTCGTCGCCGCGCTCAACCTGAGTGGCGAGACGGTCTGGACCGCCGAGGTCGGCGCCTTCAACGGTGGGCAGGAGTTCGGCAGCGCCGCCTCGCCGGCGCTGCACGACGGCCGCCTCTACGTCGTCAACGACAACACGACGCAGTCCTTCCTGGCCGCGTTCGACACGGCGACCGGCGAGCAGGTCTGGCGGGTGGTGCGGGACGAGACCGAGAACTGGTCCACGCCGTTCATCTGGCAGAACGCGCTGCGGACCGAGATCGTGACCACCGGACGGCGAAAGATCCGATCGTACGACCTCGACGGCAACCAGCTCTGGGAGCTCGGCGGGATGACGGTCAACGTCGTCCCGACTCCGTTCGCCGGCCACGGTCTGCTGTATCTGAGCTCCGGCTATCCGGGCGGGTTCCCGCGGCCGGTCTACGCCGTTCGTCCCGGCGGGTCGGGCGACATCTCGCTGGCCGAGGGCGAGAGCGGTAACGACTACATTGCGTGGTACCAGCCGCTCCTCGGCACGTACAGCACCTCGGCGCTGGTCTACGGCGACTACTACTACACGCTGCTCGACCGCGGCTTCCTGCTGAGTCACGACGCCCGGACGGGCGAGGAGATATACGGGCGCCGGCGAATCGCACCCGGTCACGGGTTCACCGCTTCCCCCTGGGCGTACAACGGGAAGATCTTCGCCCTGAGCGAGGACGGGATCACCTACGTGATGGAGGCCGGGCCCGAGTTCGCCATCGTGGGGACGAACGACCTCGACGAGATGGCGCTGGCGACCCCGGCAATAGCGCGCGGCAGCCTGATCCTGCGGACGCAGTCGAAGCTGTACCGCATCACCAACGACGCGCGGTGAGGGTCTCGATGTTCGCTGCGGTGGCGCTGGTGGCTGTGGCGTGACCGCTGGGTCGGGGGCGCGGAACCAGGCGGTGTCCGACGGGGAGAACAGGCGGTTCCAGGTTGGTTGCCTGGAACCCGCCTCCATTGTCGCAGGTCCGTGACTGCCGCCGGGGAGCGGTAGAGGCGGACTACTGATTCTCGGTCGCCGCCGCCGCCCGCGCGTCGAGGACCCGCTGGCCGCTCAGCGCGTTCGGAACGGCGTAGTTCCCCTCGTGGCAGGCGTACTCGAAGATCTCGTAGCCGGGCTCGGTCGTCAGCGGCATCTGGATCGTCCAGGGACGGGTGTAGACGTTCGGATCCTCGATGGTCACGGTCCAGACGATGGTGTTCTCCGACACGCGCCGGAAACGCTCCACGACGTGCAGCGCCTTGCTGACCGCGATGCCCTTGAGCCGGGCGCCGGCGCCGCTCGACGCGATCCAGCCGCGGTTGTGGAAGTTCTTCGTCTCGACGACCAGGGTGTCGCCCTCCCAGCGGGCGCGGGCGTCGCCCATCCACTGCCGGATGTTGTCGTCGATGAACGGCGTGTCCCGGAACGGGATGATGCGCACGTCGTGGATCATCTCGTGCTGGATGACGAAATGGTCCGGGGTCTGCACGATGCGGTAGGCGTTGTTGTAGCCGGCCGGCAGCATGGAGCCGGGCACGCCGCGCGAGAGGCAGCGGTCCCAGACGCTCATGTTGCGGTAATGGTCGCCGTTGTGGGCGAGGTTGTAGGCCTTGTTCTCCAGCGCCCATTCCCGGACCGGCGCCCGGCCGTCCGGCGGATCGACGATCAGCGACGTCTGGCCGGTCGAGAGTACCGTGTCGCCCGCGTCTAGCCAGTAGCTGCCGTATCCTCCGACGGCGCCGCCCTCCTCGTAGCGCTGGGCGGGGGCCGCGTCCCGTGCCGCCTCGTCGAGCGCCCGCTGGCGGTTGCTCTGGGCGATCTCCTCGTCGGTCAGGAAGGCTCGCCCGTCCAGTGCGGCGGGGCGCTCCATCGGGGTGAGGGTCTTGTTGCCCCACAGTCCCTGCAGGTCGGGCTGGCCGTCGGCGGTGCGCGGCAGTGTCCAGTCGGGGTCGATGACGCGCTCGATCTGCGCCTCGGCGCCGGCCACGCCGGCGAGCGTGCAGGCGGCCGCCAGCGCGACGATCATGAGGAACCGGTTGCGGGGGGATGTCTGCATCGAATTGCTCCTTGGGTTTGATTCTCGTCAGCGTGCGGCGCCGCCGGACGCCTCTTCGGCGCGTCGTTCCTGGACGCGGGCGCCGGCCGGCAGGTTGGTCATTCCGTAGTTTCCTTCGTGACGGGCGTGCTCGAACAGACGCCGCCCGGATCCGGCGCGCCCCAGACCGTCCGGGGCGCCGCGCCCCCGGCCGTCGCATGCGACTCGCTTGCCGGGTCGAAGAGCGTCAGGTCGATGGCGTTGGCCATCAACTCGTCTCCGGCGTCGTTCGGATGCAGCATCGCGTTACCGCCCGGCTTCCGCCGCGGACTTCTTAGCGTCCTCGGCCCGGGCGCTCACCATCAGGTTCAGCATCCCGTAGTTCCCTTCGTGGCAGGCGTACTCGAAGACCGGGAGATCGTTCTTCTGCATCGGCACGGTGACCGACCAGGCGCGCTCGAAGGACTCGGGATCGGTGACGGTGTACTCGTAGAGGAGGATTCCCTCCGCCATGCGCGTGAACCGCTCGACCAGATGCACTCCGGGGCCCGTGCCGCGGAACGACGTCTTGGCGGTGAAGTTCTTCGTCTCGATCACCAGGGTGTCGCCGTCCCAGTGTCCCCGGAAGTCGCCGCGCCACTGCCGCACTCCGTCCGGCAGGTGGCCCGAGCCGTCCAGCGGTACGATCCGCGCGTCGTGCACCATCTCGTTCAGGATGACCACGTGGTCGGCGGTCTGGAAGAGCTGCATGTTGTTGTTGTAGGCGCTCGGGTTCATCGGGGGACCGGCGTTGAAGCCAAGGATGCAGCGCTCGAAGGCGCCGCGGTCCTCCGGGCCGTACGCATCGCGGCCGAGGGCGGTGCGGCGTGCGGCGGCGCGGTCCCGCGCGGCCGGCGTCAGCGCCGGCAGGCGACCGTCGGGCGGATCGACGAGGAGCGACGTCCGCAGGTCGCCGGTGAGCTGCCGGCCGTAGTCCCACCAGAAGTCGTTGTAGCCGCCCGACAGCGGAATGCGCCCGTCGGGTCCCGGCTGGTCCTTGTCGAGCGCCGCGAGCCGTTCCTCCGTGAACTGCGCGGCTTCCTCCGCGCTGAACACGTCCTGGTCGGCAAGGGCCTCCGGCCGCTCGAGCGGCGTCAGGCTCCGGAAGTCCCAGACTCCCTGCAGGTCGGGGCGACCGTTCGGGGTGCGCGGCGCCTGCCACGCGTCGGACGCGTCGTCCTGGCCGGTAGCTGCGGCAGGGACGAGCAGCGCGGCGGCGAGCAGCACGGCGAGACTGGTTGAAACGGACGGTCGGCGTCGCATCCGATACCTCCTCGTTAGAGCCCATAATCCAACTTCGTATTATGCCCCGGTTCGCTCCCTGCTTGACAGGCGAATCCGGCGTCGTACAGTAGGGGCACGCGCCGCGCCGCCGCTGACAGCGCCGCGCCGTAACCGTCCCATGCGTCGTGCGAGGCGAGCCCTCGCGCGCGTGCAGGACTTGGTCGAAGGAGAGAGCCGATGCACCGGATCGTCGTCGTAGCGCTGGGCGCGCTGCTGGTCGTCGCGGGCGCCGCGGCCGCGGGACAGGAAGACTGGCTGCAGTTCCGGGGGCCTGCCGCGGGCGTCGTTCCCGATGATCCGAACCTGCCGGAGCGCTGGAGCGAGACCGAGAACGTCGTCTGGACCGTCGACATTCCAGGGCTGGCATGGAGCTCGCCGGTCATCGCCGGCGACACCGTGTTCGTGACCTCCGCGATCAGCGCCGGGGAAGAGCCGGAGCCGATCAAGGGGCTCTACGACCCCGGCATGGAGAACGGGTCGGAGGCTTCGCTGAACGAGCATCGCTGGATGCTCTACGCCGTCGACTTCCACAGCGGACGGCCCCTCTGGCAGCGCGAGCTCTACAGCGCTCCGCCGCCGGGCAAGCGGCATCTCAAGAACAGCTTTGCGTCGGAGACGCCGGTCACCGACGGCCGGCGCGTCTTCGTCTACTTCGGGGCGGTCGGCCAGCTCGCCGCGTTCAACATGAGCGGCGAGACAATCTGGACGAAGGATCTGGACGTCTTCAACACGACGCTGGAGATGGGCACCGGGTCGTCACCGATCCTCCACGGCGACCGGCTGTACGTAGTCAACGACAACACGACCCGTTCGTTCGTCGCCGCCTACGACAAGAACAGCGGCGAGGAGGTCTGGCAGATCGAACGCGACGAGCGCGGGCAGAACTGGTCGACGCCGTTCGTCTGGGAGCACGACCTGCGGACGGAGCTGGTGACCGCGGGCACGCAGGGGGTGAGGTCCTACGGCCTGGACGGCGAGCTGCTGTGGGAACTGCACGGGATGTCGGGGCTGACCATTCCGACGCCGTTCGCCAGCCACGGCCTGGTCTACATCAGCTCGGGCTATCCGGGCGGCGGCCTGCGGCCGGTGTACGCGGTCCGGCCCGGCGCCGCGGGGGATATCTCGCTCTTTCCCGAGGACGCCATGCGGCGCGGCATCACGTCCGGTTTCCCCGGTCCACTCACCTCCTCGGAGGACATCGCCTGGTCCTATCCGCTACTCGGGACCTACAACACGACGGCCATCGTCTATGGAGACATCTACTACACGCTGCTCGACCGGGGCTTTCTGGTCGCGCACGACGCGCTCACCGGGGAGGAGATCTACGGCCGCCGGCGCCTGGAGATCGGCAACGGCTTCACCGCCTCGCCGTGGGCCTACAACGGCAAGCTGTTCCTGTTGAGCGAGGATGGGGAGACCTACGTCGTGGAAGCCGGGCCCGAGTTCAGGATCCTGCACAAGAACCCGTTGAACGAGATGACGCTGGCGACGCCGGCCATCGCGCGGGGCAGCCTGTTCATCCGGACCCAGTCGAAGCTCTATCGGATCGCGAAGGGAGGCGGGCAGTGAGGACGTTGCACACCATGGCGCGCGGTGGACTACTGGCCGCGACGGCGGGTTTGCTCGCGACGGGCGCCGCGGCCCAGGGCGTGGCCCTCGATCCGGTCGGGGAGATTCCGGGGCCGGTCGAGCTGGTGCGGGTCCAGGGCGACCACGCCTACGTCTCCGGCGGCCACACGTTCACCATCTACGACGTCTCCGATCCGTCGAACCCGGTCGCGCGCGGCTCGCACGTTTTTCCGCAGGAGATCTGGGGCTTCCGTCTGACCGGGGACCGGGCCTACGTCGGGGCCAACTTCTTCGGTCTCGGCATCCTCGACATCTCGGATCCGGATACGCCGGAGCTGCTCGGCCAGCACAAGACGCTCGGCCAGACCAAGATCGGCGACGTAGCGAGCGGCAAGGTCGGCATCATCGACCACATGGAGGGCTTCGTCCTCATCGACGTGGCGGACGAGACGGCCCCGGCCGGGATCGGCTCCTTCTTCCTCGACGGCTACGCGCGCGACGTGGTCACCGCCGGGACCATCGCCTACGCCACCGATTCGCCCTCCGGACTCTACGTCTTCGACCTCTCGAGGCCCGGCATGCCCGAACCGGTCGGGGTGGTCCACGCGCCGGCAGCACCGCGGGACATCGAGGTATCGGTGGGGACGGACTCGCGCCCGACGCTGCTCGTCGGGGCCGGCGGGGGAGACCTGCAGGTGTACGACGTTTCGGACCCGACCGCGCCGCGCAAGCTCTCGTCGTTCGAGACGCCCGGCCGCGCTACCCGCGTGTCCCTCGATGGAGACCACGCCTTCGTGGCGGATACGGAGGCTGGCGTGCAAGTGGTCGATCTGTCGGATCCGGCCAATCCGACCCTGGCCGGCGCCTATGAGACGCCGCGCCCGGCGCGCGACGTCTCGGCCGCCGGGTCGCTCGTCCTGGTGGTCGTCGGCGACAGCGAGCGCGAGGGGCACGATCGCCGCGTGCTGATCCTGCAGCGCAGGTAGCCGGGCGGTGAGAACCACCGGCTATTTCGATGTGATTCGCACACGCCCGGACCGACAGGCAATCGCGGACGCGTGGATCGAGCGCACTATGGAGACCCCGCTTCGTGAACATGTCCAAGCCGATGGACGCATTCGCCGATGGGCACGGATACCGGAGGCGGGCGGACGCTTCCTGAGAGTGGTCCTGCTTCGCGACGGCGAAACAGTTCACAATGCGTTTTTCGACAGAGGCTTCAAGCCATGAAGATTCGGTACTACGTCGAAACGGACACCCTGTACATCGAATTTCGTCATGGCGGTGTCGTCGAGACGCGCGATCTGGACGAGAATACCCTGCTTGATGTCGGTGACGACGGGAAGATCTGCGCCCTCACGGTTGAGCACGCGTCCGAGCGTACAGGCATACCGGAGTTCTCGTATGAACAGGTATCCGCTTGAGGGACGCCGACGCACGCAATGGTGTTCTGAAGCCGCCTCGCCTGTCACTCCCAGCGAAACACCCTCGATGCGACGGCGGTGGCCAGCACGAACAGCAGGCCGAGCGCGGCGATGTCGCCCGCGTGCGTCCACCACGGGTTCCCCGACCAGACGCCCCGCAGCAGCGAGACCGCGTAGGTCAGCGGCAGGAATCGCGCGACCGCTTCCAGCGCCGGCGGCAGGGTATCGAGCGGCGTGAAGAGTCCGGACAGCGGAATCATCGGGTAGAGCAGCAGCGCCCCGAGCGGTTGTGCGAACCGGGCGGTCGGCACCACGCTGGCGATGACGAACCCGATGGGCAGCAGGCTCCAGGTGCTCAGCACGAGCGCGGCGGTGAACGGCGCCAGCGGTGCGTCTACGCCGACCGGGTAGAAGCGTCGGCCGGCCAGGACCATCAGGCCGAGCGTTGCGGCCGTGAAGATCAGCTTGACCAGCACGTGGGCCAGCAGGATGGTCGGTGGACGCACCGGCGTGGCCCGCAGTCGCTTGAGGATGCCCCCTTCACGGTAGATGGCGATGACGGTGACGAGCGAGAGGACGGCGCTCAGGGTGATCATGACGGCGACGAAGACGGGCAGGTCCGTGCGCAGGAACTCCATGTCACCAGGGGCGGCCTCCCGGATGTCGCGGGCATCGGCGCTCCCGATGGCGATGCGGCCCACGACGAGGAAGAGCAGCACCGGCACGGCGACCGAGCCGAACACGCCCAGCGGCTCGCGGACGAAGATCTTGATCTCGAGCCAGGTGAGGTGCAGGAGGTGTCGCAGCATCGGTGGCATCACGTCGCCTCAGGCTCGAATCGATCGGCCTGTCAGCGTCAGGAAGACGTCCTCCAGGGACGGCAGCACGGTGCGGAACTCGGATACCGGCATGCCGTGCCTGGAGATGGCGTGGATGACGTCCGTCACGAGGGCGTCGCCGCGGCCATTGATCGTGTGACGGCCCGCGTTGCTCTCGACCGCCGTGGCGCTCGGGACGGCGCGGAAACGGTCGGCGGCGTCGGGGAAGTCGGTAGCGACGACCACCGTCCGTTGCGGGCAGTGCCGCTCGACCAGCGCGGCGGGGCGGTCGATGTCGATGATCCGGCCGTGATCGAGGATCGCCACCCGGTCGCACAGACGCTCGGCTTCCTCCATCAGATGGGTCGTCAGGAAGACTGTCTTGCCGCGATCGCGGATGCCACGTACGAGATCCCAGATCGCGTGTCGCGCCTGTGGGTCCAGCCCCGTGGTCAGCTCGTCGAGAAACACGACCTCCGGGTCGTTGACCAGCGCCAGGGCGATGAACAGCCGCTGTTTCTGGCCGCCCGACAGGTTCATGAACCAGGCGTCGCGCTTGTCCTGGAGCCCGAGCTGCCGGAGCAGCGGGCCACCCTCCACGGCCGTCGGATAGAGCGATTGCCAGAAGGCGACCGCCTCCCACACCTTGATCCGCTTCTGGAGTTGCGCCTCCTGGAGCTGCACCCCGATCCGGAGCTGGAGCGCCCGCCGATTGCGGACCGGGTCGAGCCCGAGCACCGCGATCCGGCCCGCGTCCGGCGCGCGCAGCCCCTCGACGCACTCCATCGTGGTGGTCTTCCCGGCGCCGTTCGGCCCGATCAGGCCGAAGATCTCGCCGCGCCGCACCGTGAAGGAGACGTCGTCCGCCGCGACGGTCGGGCCGTACGCCTTGCGGACGGCGTCGACCTCGATAACGGGGTCAGGATTCATGCCGTTGGCGGCCTGACCTCAGAGATAGAGCTCCTGTGAAACGTCCAGATCGACACTCGTCTCCAGATCCTCTTGAGACCAACGCCCGGCGGGAGTGGCCAGGCGTTCCTCGGGTCGTCACCTGGGTGCCCGTGGGTGTGCAGCGAATTCTACTGGCAATCGCGGAGTGTCTGTGGGGTGTTCCGAGTGAGTCGAGGACGCGATGCGATCGGTGCCGCGTAAAATGGATCCCGGAGTTGAACCATGGCTGTGAGCGTCGCGAAGACCCTCGCTACGGTTGACGAATTTCCCGCGCTCTCCGCGCGCCTCTCGGCCCTGGGCAAGCGGACGGAGCTTGTGAGAGGAGATCTGGTTGTCATGGCGCCGGCGGGAGGACGACACGGGCAGGTCGCGCACACGCTCGCGCTCTTCATCGGCAACCATGTCCGGAGCCGAGATTTGGGCCGGGTTTTCGCGGCGGAGACCGGTTTCGTGCTGCGGCGCAATCCGGACACCGTGCGTGCGCTCCCGTGCTCGATGGCTTCGAGGTTCGAGTGAGCGACCTGTTCACGTAGGTCAGTCAGAGTCGAACATGCTTGAGCACCTCGAACTCGACAACGTTGGCCCCGCGTCCAGCATGAGAGCGGAGTTCGCCCCGCGCGTGAACCTCATTACTGGCGATAACGGTCTCGGGAAGAGCTTCCTGCTCGATACGGCGTGGTGGGCGTTGACGGGCGCATGGCCGGCGGAGGTCAATCGGCGCATGACGTCGGGCCTGCCGGCTCGACCCCGCGACCGAAAGGAGCGTTCAACCATCGGATTTCGAGCGCGCTACGCCCACGAGACCGTCGAGGCCAAGGTGGGTTACTCGCCGGATTAGGAAAGGTGGACGCCCCGCGGGTGGCGGCGGATCGATGCTCTCGTTGTCTATGCGCACGCTGATGGTTCACTTTCGGTGTGGGACGCCGTTCGGAACAACTGGCCGCGATCGGCGCCTCCCGTCAATCCGCAGCGACGTCCTCCATATGTGTTCACGGAGACGGAGGTATGGGACGGCCTGAGGGAGGTCTTGGACGGGAGGACGGTTCCGTTGTGCAATGGGCTGCTGCATGACTGGTCGAGCTGGATGAAGGCCAAAGACGCCATGTCGATAGCGATGGCGCAGGCCCTGCGGGCCCTCTCGCCAGATTGGGATGGCGACGACCGGCTTGAACCGGGCTCTCCCATGCGTCTGTCGATCGACGACGCGCGGGCGCATTCCCGATTTCCCGGTCACGCGCTCACACCCACCGGCGTCATGGCCATGCGCTGCAAACAGTTCCATCTGCCGGACTTATAGAAAGACCGCAGGAGAAGAATCGCGTCGACGCTCTCCGGTAGCCAATAGATGGATGCGCCCTTGATGCGGAGATTGATGACGCGACGGATGGCGCTTTCGACGGCACCGCTGCCCCGCGGAAGCCCGAGCCCGACCATTGTGGTGTAGGCGAAACGATGACGGTTCTTCAGGAAGTAGTTGAGGTGCGTGCGGATCTTGCCGGCCGTGCGCCCGCGGCACAGCTCCCGCAGGGCCGTGATCACCTCGTCCACCCGTGCTCGCTTGAGCAGCCCCCGCGTGCGGTTGAGCCAGCGGGTGCGTTGCGTCGCGCTCCAGCGGCGCAGCTTGACCGCGTCCGAGAGTTGCTTTGCGGCATGATAGAAGTCGATCAGCCCCAGCACCTGTGTCGGCGAGAGCCCGAGCGCGGCGATGAGGCGCTGGAGGCGTCGCCAGATCCAGGGCGCGCCGTCGGCGATGAAGAGCACCTTGTCAGCGGCGTTGAGGCCGATCTGCCGCGCGTACGACAACAGCAGGGCGAAGACCGCCTGCGGTCCCCGGAGCGTGCCGTCGATGATCGGGGCCCCCGTCTGAGACGGTCGCCCGTCGTCGCCGACGACGTACAGGATGAGGAGCTTCGGTTCCTTCCAGTCGGTATGGAATCGGTTGCGCCCCTTCTTCGTCTTGGGGCCACGCTTCTTGCGCCTCACGCGGACGCGGCCCCCGTCGAGGGAGACGACCACCCGCTTCCCGGTCACGCGGTCCAGCAGGCCGCACGCCGCGCTCTGCTGGGCCGCTCGGGCCCGCGCAGCGTAGCGATAGGCGGTCGAGCGGAGGGTCTTGATATCCAGGGCGATGCCGTCGGAGCGGAGCTGCGCCTGCGCTTCAGCCAGCGAGCTGAGCATGGCGACCGCGCGGCTTGCATCCGAGGCCAGCTTCGGCGTGCACCGGTCGTAGATGCCCAGCACCACCAAGGCGGGGTAGAGTCCCATAGGCGCTAACTTGTTTTCGCGGCATGGCCGGCGTATCCTGGCATGTGGATGCATGACACGGAGGCCGGCACGGTGGACGAGGACTGGGATGTGCTGGTGTCGTTCTTCCCTCAGGACTGGCGCGAGTTGGCGCAGGACACCGGGGCGTTGAAGGGGCTGCGCAAGGACAAGACGGTCGACAACCTCCTGCGGACCCTCCTGCTGCACCTCGGCTGCGGACACTCGTTGCGGGAAACGGTGGTTCGGGCCCGGCAGGCGCATCTGGCGGACCTGTCCGACGTGGCGCTGTTGAAGCGGCTGAAGAAATCCAAGGGGTTGGTTGCACGCGCTGTGTGTCCGCCTGTTCGAGGAGCAGGGTCTGGCGGTCATCCCCGGAGGCGCGTTCCAGGTCCGGGCCGTGGATGCGACGACGGTGAAGGAACCGGGCCCGAGCGGGTCGCTGTGGCGCCTGCACTACAGCGTGGGCCTGCCGTCGCTGGCGTGCGACTTCTTCAAGCTGACGGGGACCGAGGGGCCGGGCACGGGAGAATCGTTGGCGCAGTTCCCGATCCGCGCCGGCGACCATGTGCTGGCCGACCGCGGCTATTCGCCGGCCCGGGGCATTCGCCACGTGGTCGACGCGGGCGGGCGGCTGATTGTGCGTGTCAACACGGGGTCGCTGCCGCTGTGCACGACGGCCGGGCGGCCGTTCGACCTGCTTGCGGCGGTGGGGTCGGTCACGCGTCCGGGCGCCGGCCGGTCCTGGGCGATCACGGTCGCGGTCCCGGGCGACGATGGCGGCCCGGCCGGCAAGATTGCGGGCCGGGTCTGCGTGCTCCGCAAGTCGGCGGAAGCCATCCGCTTGGCGCACCTGAAAGTCCGCCGAGACGCCCGCGCGATTTCCCCCTGGGGCTACGACGTGCCGGCGCCGGCGCCCCCCGAGCGCGTGGCGTGACTTCAAGTTCGTGCTCAACCAGGTCACGCGCGCCATCGAACCGGTGGGTAGAGTCCCGGCCTCCGCTTCGCCCGACGGGCGTGTTTCTCGCGGTAGTACGGCGTCGTGACCGGCACCGTCGTGCCCCGGGAGGTGCGAACGTTGACGGTCTCCAGGCCGTCGCTCCGCATCCGCCGGGGCAGGTGGCGCACGAGGGCGCTCGCCGCGTCGCCAACCGCGGCGGAGCGCACCGCGCGTTGCAGCACGGGGGTGAGGAGGGCGCCGAAGAACTCGTCCGCGATGGCCCGCAGCTGCTCTTCGCACTGCTCCGCTTCCTCTGCCGACCTGGGCGCTCGAGCACGCGCCTCAAACTCCAGCGCCCGCCGGAGGGCAGTGCGCAGGTGGACGGGAATGTTGCCAAGATCGACCTCGCGGCTCGGGGTGTCGATGGCGCTCTTGTCCATTTCAACGCACCATCATGGGCAGTCCGAGCCGTAATGTCCAGTACCACCCTCCCCGTCTGTCCGAAGACCGGCTCAACCTCCCCCAGCCTCACAGGCCATCTTTGCCTACACACTGTTCCGGGAAATCGGGAATGCGCCCCGACGCGCGAGACATTCCGTCCATCCGGACGAGTTGTGCCGGTGCCGTGCCGATCCTGCATGCCTCGTCCGGGATTCGTCGGGTGGTCGCACTCGCTTATATATTGACTTGGGCTTGGAACGAGCACCGGATCGCGGCGCAACTAACTGGTGAGAAGGTCGTCAGTCAAGTCACCATGCTCTTCGACGAAGTGGAAAGCCATCTCCATCCCAAGTGGCAGCGGTCGATTCTCAAAGCGTTGCGGGACGTGGGCAGCGCTCTCCTCGACGGTGCTGAATTGCAACTCATTGCGTCCACGCATGCGCCGCTGGTGCTCGCCTCCGCCGAACCGTGGTTCGATCCGAAGCAGGATGCATGGCTGGACCTCGATCTCGATGGCGACCCGCGGGAGGCGCACCTGCATCGGCGTTCCTACACGCCGCATGGTACGCCCGGAGCGTGGCTGACCAGCGAGGCCTTCGATTTGAAGACCGAGCGGGGCAGCATGGAGGCCGAACGGGCAGTCCTTCGCGGAAGGGAGCTGCTGCGCAGGCAAGCTGATGCGTCGCTCGATGAGGTGATGAGGGTCCACAAGGAGCTCCGAAGTGTGCTGCCGGACGTCGACAGGTTCTGGGTGCGCTGGAACGCGTTCGTCGAGGACCGTGGGGGTACTCCGTGATTCCCGTCCGACCCGCAGGAGAACCACCCAACTTCGATGCGGTAGTGAGACAGCCGGGGTTGCGAGCCGTTGCCGAGTTGGTCGGGGAGACGCCGCCGCGTACGGCCGGTCGACGCCACGCGCGTATCGCGGAGAGTAGAGAGGAGATCCCGGCCTCCAAGTTTCCTCCGTACTGGCGTGAGGCGCTGGGCGACTTGCTGGGGGGTGCGGCTCTTTTCCGTAAAGGGCTATCTCGCTGATTCATAAGGGTTTAGACCTGCGGACGCTCCCTCTTTGGTGCGTTTGAGCGGGAACAGCGTCAGGCCAGCGTCTCCACCCGCCTCTTTTCGGGCAGCCGCCCGACGTGATCACGGCGCCGGCACGCTCGGGTCTGTCCTCTCCGGCGCGCTCCCCTGGACATTCGCGCGGCGTTTTGCTACGGTGTCGTGGGAAGGGCGACGCTGCTGTGACGACCGTGGCGACGACGAGGTTCTCGGGTCGGGCGTTCAGCGTACCGGAGGTGACGCTGATCCGCGAGATTGTGCGGGAGTGTTCGGGCCTGAGCCGGATGGAGCTGGCGCGCACCGTGTGCGAGCTGTTGCGGTGGCGGCGGCCGAATGGGGGCTGAAGGCCCGGGAGTGCCGGGAGTTCCTCGAGCGGCTCGACGCGGATGGTGCGCTGGTGCTGCCTGCCAAGCGCCGGGGCCGCGCGGTCGGTTCGGTCACCCGCGTTCCCCGAACGGCGGCGGGGGAGCCGGGGCTCCCGCTGGTCGGCAGCGTGCGCGATGTCGATCCGCTGGATGTCGAGTTGGTGCGCGAGCCCGCCCAGCGGCTGCTGTTCCGGGAGCTGGTGGGACGCTACCACTACCTCGGGCACACGGTCCCGTTCGGCGCTCACCTGCGCTACCTTGGTGTTTGCGTCGCGGCCTCGGCGGGTGGTGGTCGGCTGCCTGCAGTTCTCCAGTCCGGCGTGGCGCATGGCGGTCCGGGACCGCTGGGTCGGCTGGGACGATCGGACTCGGGCGCGGAATCTGCAGCACGTGGTCAACAACAGCCGCTTCCTGTTGCTGCCGTGGGTCGCGGTGAGCAACCTCGCCAGCGCCGTTCTGGCGCGCGGTCTCTCGCAGTTGGTGGTGGACTGGCCGCGCCGTTACCCCATCTTTACCAAGATTAGCGGTCGTTTTGCGGATTTGGGCGGTTTTCGTGGAGTGCGAGGCCTGTAACTTGTTGATTATAAAGGATCGGGTTTCGCCAGAGACGAATGTAGTGCCATAAGCGTATAACAATAGTTGCCTGGGACAGGGTGCGTCCGCTATGGTGAGCGCCATGTTCATTCGGCGCACCCAAACCCGGCGGACTGAGGACGGAAAGCCCTACTTCTCTCATCGCCTCGTGCACGCCGAACGCCTCGGCAGCAGCGTGCGCCAGCGCACCCTCCTCAACCTCGGTCGCCACTTCGATATTCCTCAGGCGGACTGGCCGCTGCTGTGCGCCCGCATCAACGATGCGTTGAGCGGTCAGGCGCCGCTGGTGGCCGATTGTCCGCCTGCCGTGGAGGAGGAAGCGCAACGGATCGCGGCGCAGTTGATCGCCCGCGGCGCGGCCGCGCCGACCGCCGGACCGACCGATGTGCAGCCGGTCGATGTCGACTCGTTGCGGCTGGTCCGGCCCCGCAGCGTCGGCGTGGAGCAGGTCGGCCTGTGGGCGCTCGAGCAACTGGACCTGCCGGCGCTGCTGACCCGGTTGGGCGTCAACGGCGCCCTGCGCAGCGCGGCCACCGGCGCCATCGTCGGGCGTCTGGCCGCGCCCGCCTCGGAGCGCGCGACGCACCGCTGGCTGCAGGAGCGCAGCGGTCTCGGGGAGTTGCTCGGCGTCGACTTCGAGACCGTCGGTGCGATGCAGCTCTACCGCGCCTCGGACGTGCTGGTGAAGCATCGCGAGGCGATCGAGGCGCATCTGTTCGACCGCGCGATGGGGCTGTTCGACCTGCAGCCGACGGTGACGCTCTACGACCTGACCAACACCTACTTCGAGGGCGAGGCGAGCGACCAGCCGCAGGCGCAACGCGGGCACTCGAAAGAGAAGCGCAGCGACTGCCCGCTGCTGACCCTGGGCCTGATGCTCGATGCCAGCGGCTTCGTGCGCCGCTCGAAGGTCTTCGCCGGCAACGTCCGGGAACACCGGACGCTGGCCGGGATGCTCGAAGCACTGGAGGCGCCGGTCGGCGCCCTGGTGGTGATGGACCGCGGTGTCGCCACCGACGCCTGTGTGACGTGGTTGCGCGACAACGGCTACCGCTATCTGGTGGTCAGCCGCGAACGCCACCGCCGCTTCGATGCCGATGCCGCCGTGTCGCTCCAGACGCAGTCGGACCAGACCGTGCACATGCACAAGGTGGTCTCGACCGACCCCGACGAAGTGCGCCTGTACTGCTACTCCGAGGAGCGGGCCGAGAAGGAGCGGGGCATCGTCGAGCGTTTCGCCTCCCGCTTCGAGACCGCCCTGACGAAGCTCAACGACGGGCTGTCGCGTCCCCGCGCGCACAAGCGCCTCGACCAGGTCTGGCAACGCATCGGACGGCTGAAAGCCAAGCATTCCCGCGTCGCCTCGCACTACCAGATCACCGTTACCGCCAACGAGGCCGGCGACCAGGCCGTCGCCGTCAACTGGACCCGCCGCCCCCAGGACGGCTCGATGGTTACCCATCCGGGCGTCTACTGCCTGCGCAGCAGCGAGACCGACTGGAACGAAGACGCCTTGTGGCGTACCTACACCACGCTCACCGACGTCGAGGCGGTATTCCGCTCGCTCAAGTCCGAGCTCGGCCTGCGCCCGATCTACCACCGCAAGCCGGCGCGGGCCGACGGCCACCTGTTCATCACCGTCATCGCCTACCAGCTCGTGCAGGTCATCCGCACTCGGCTGCGCGCGCGCCGCGAACACGCCAGGTGGACCACGCTACGCCGCGTCCTCGAAGGCCAGCAGCGCGTCACCGCCACCTTCCGCCGTCCCGACGGACGCACGCTGCATGTGCGCACGGCAACCCAAGCCGAACCCGATCAGCGGGCCATCTACGACGCGCTCGGCGTCGACCCACATCCCGGCGGCGTCCGCAAGACGCTCGTCTGACCGACCAATTTCCCCGGTTCGTACGCGTTTGTAGTGCCACTCGGGCATTTCTGTCGGCGTAAACCACTGATTCTAAATTGGTTTAGTTTTGTGGTTGGTAAACTTGGGGTACCACGTCGAGCCCTGGCTGGTGGAGACGCTGGTGGATGCGCGCCGCCACCACGGGGGTTGCTAACCGCGCCGCCAACTTTGTCGCGTTGGGCTCGACCAGCGGTCGCGGTCGCATGGACCGGCACGGTCGCCGTGGTGGCGAGGCGCCCAAGACGGTCCTGGTTTATCCTGTGGTCCGGAATGCGCAGCAGCGGTTGCGGGAGAGCTGAGCGATGCGAGCCGTTGTCCCCACTCCCCCCGCCCCGGCGCCGTATGCGGCGGCCGAGGCCGCCTTCGCCGAGGCCAAAGCCTACCTTTCTTCGCGCGAAGCACAACAGATGAGCGAGAGCGACCTCGAACGCGAGCTGCAGCGGCGGGGGCAGGAGTTGATGCGCAAGCTCCTGCAGGGGCACCTCGATCAGCGCAGTCCGGGGGAGGCCGACGGTCCGGTCGAGGGGGCCGACGGTGTCGAGCGCTCACAACGGCGCGTGCACCAACGCCGCATCGAGACGACCTTCGGCACGGTGGCGGTCGAGCGCGTGGGCTACGCGCGTCCCGGTCATGACAGTCTGCATCCGCTCGACGCCGCGCTGAACCTGCCGCCGGAGCGTTACTCGCTGGAGGTGCGCCGGCGGGTGGCCGAGGCGGCCGCCTCGCGGTCGTTCGACGAAGCGCTGTTCGACCTGTCTCGCAGTACCGGGGCCGAAGTGCCCAAGCGTCAGGCGGAACAGTTGGTGGCTCGCGCGGCGGAGGATTTCGACGCCTTCTACGAGGCGCGCCGCGCGGCGGCGGGCGAGCCGCCCCCCGAGGGGTCGGTTGTCGTGCTCACCTTCGACGGCAAGGGTGTGGTGCTGCATCGCGACGACCTGCGCGAGGCGACGCGGCGGGCGGCCGAGAAGCGCCGGCAGCACCGGGAGCCGCTCTCCCCGTTCCAGCGCCTGCAGCCGGGCGAGAAGAAGCACGCCAAGCGCATGGCGACGGTGGCCGCCGTCTACACGACGGCGCCGTTGGTGCGCAGCCCCGAGCAGTTCCTGCAAAGCCTGATGCCACGACAGCCGGGCGCGAAGCCCCCGCTCGTGCGGCCTCGCCCGGTGGCCAAGCGGGTCTGGGCGAGCCTCGAACGCGAGCCCTGGGAGGTGGTCGCCGAGGCGACGCTGGAAGCCGAGCGCCACGACCCCGAGCACGTCAAGCGCTGGGTCGTGCTCGTCGATGGCGCCGAGACGCAGCTCGACCTCGTCGAAGCGGGCGCCGCCGCCTACGGTGTCGACGTCACCGTGATACTCGACATCATCCACGTGGTCGAGTACGTCTGGAAGGCGGCGCACGTGTTCCATCGCGAGGGGAGCCCCGACGCGGCGCATTGGGCCTGGACGCGCGTGCAGAGCATTCTCGAGGGCAAGTCCAGCAAGGTGGCCGCGGCGATGCGGCGGGCGGCGACCGTCGCAGGCTTGTCGAGCGACACCCGCAAACCGGTCGATACGTGCGCCGACTACCTGCAGAAGTACGCGCCGTATCTGCACTACGACCGCTACCTCGCGGCGGGTTATCCCATCGCCACCGGCGTCATCGAAGGGGCGTGCCGGTACCTGGTCCGCGACCGGATGGAGTTGACCGGCGCCCGCTGGCGCCTGGTGGGCGCCGAGGCGGTCCTGAAGTTGCGAGCGCTACGGGCCAGCGGCGACTTCGACGCGTACTGGAATTTCCACGAAGCGCGCGAATACGAGCGGAATCACGCCCAGCGATACGCTGCGCGGACAGCCCCGCCGGTCAGCGAGCCGCCCCCGCCGCCCTCCCCACCACGCCTTCGACGCGTCAAGTAGCTCTTGCCATGCCACTCGCAGAAGCTCCCTGGGTCGTTGACGAAAAAGAGCCACACCCCTTGCTGGAGAGCTACGACCGCATCTGCTCTTACCTGTGCCTATACATTCCACACGGCACGGGAGCGCCGAGCGTTGACCACATGATCGCGAAGTCCATCCGGTGGGATCAGGTCTACGAGTGGCGCAACTATCGCTTGGCCTGCTCATTGATGAACGCTCGAAAGGGCGCAGTCGCGGGCGTGCTGGATCCGTTCGACATTGAGGACGGTTGGTTCGCTCTGGAACTGTACGAGTTTCAAGTCCTGCCCGGGGAAGCGCTGTCACCGGACGTCGCAACGAGAGTCGACGTCACGATCGACCGTCTGCGACTGAATGACCTGGAGTCTTGCAAGGCCCGCTCGAAATTTACTGAAGAATACTGGCAGGGCCACATACTGCAGAGCATTTTTTGGTTGGCGGCGCGGCGGCCACCGGCCGACAGCGGCAGGGCGCGTCACCGCGCCGCTGACCAAAAAATGGATTGGACTGAACCGCTGCCCCGACGCTCGGCTATGGGCGTTGCATTGGTCGGGAGACACTGCTGGCCGTGCGGGCCGCGGGTCGTACGTGGACGTTGCGGACCGACAGCGTTTGGTGAGGATGAGTACGGAGGCCCTCCCGCAGCGGTTGGGTGGGGTTGGAGACGCAAGTCGACCGGCCCGGCGACCCGGGAGCTGCAGGATGCGGCGCCTGGCGGACTTCGATGGGCTCGTCACGACGAATCCTGGATGGCCGTCGCCGCCCACTCGCCGGCGAGGCCGTCGACGAGGTGCATGTTCCCGTCGTGACACGAGGGACACCGCCGCAACGAGCGACCGGTCAACGCCTCGTAGCGGTCGCGATAGTCGGTTGTGGCGGGTCCGGCGTGCTTTGCCTCGGGTAGCGGGGGCGCGTGCAGCAAACGCCGGCACTCGGTGAGCTTCTGCTGGCGGTTGCGATTGGCGAGGAAGCCGTAGTGCCGAATGCGGTGGAAGCCGGGCGGGAGCACGTGGAGCAGCATGCGCCGGATGAACTCGGTCGCCGTCAGCGTCATGGTCTTCTTGCGGGACGCGCCAGCCCGGCGGTAGTCGGTGTAGCGGAAGCACACGGAGTCGTGGTGGAGGCTGCACAAGCGCTGGTTGCTGATGGCGATCCGGTGGGTGTAGCGGCCGAGGTGGTCGAGGACCTGTTCGGGGCCGGCGAAGGGTCGCTTCGCGTAGACGACCCATTCGGTCTCGCGGGCCGGCCGGAGGTGCTCGGCGAAGCGCCGCGGGTCGCTGAGGGTCTGCTGCCGGCCGGCGAAGCGCAGCTCTCCGGACTCGAAGGCGTCCTGCAGCGCCGCGAGGAGCACTCGACGGAAGTAGCGTGACAGGACCCGGACCGGCAGGAAGAACCCGGGACGGCAGGCAACCCAGCCGCTGCCGTCTCTCGCCAGCCCCCCACCCGGAATCACGCAGTGCAGATGGGGATGATGGACGAGCGTCTGGCCCCAGGTGTGCAGGACGGCGAAGAAGCCGATCTCGGCACCGAGGTGGCGGGGGTCCGCGGCTATGGTGCGGAGCGTCTCGGCGACGGTTCGGAAGAGTAGACCGTAGACGACGGCCTTGTTCTGGGCGGCGATCTCGGCGATCGCCGGGGGCACGGTGAAGACGACGTGGAAGTACTCGGTGGGCAGCAGGTCCGCCCGGCGCCGTTCGAGCCACGTGGCGCGGGCCAGCGACTGACAGGTCGGGCAGTGGCGGTTGCGACAGGAGTTGTACCAGACGCGCCGATGACCGCAGTGGTCACACTGCTCGACGTGGCCGCCGAGGGCGGCGGTGCGGCATTGCTCGATGGCCGTCATCACGCGGCTGTGCGCCGTCGAGAGGGCGGCTCCGACCTCGGCCCGGAAGGTATCGCCGTAGCGGCGGAACACCTCCGCCACGGTGAGCGCGGCGCGTGGCACAACCGTAGCTCAGTCGACGACCTGGGTGCGTTCTGGGACGGGCCGTGGGAGCAGATCCAGCGGACTCGCGGTCGAGCAGACCGTGGTGGTCGCGATCCGCAGGTACTGCGCCGTGGTCGCCAGACTCCGATGCCCGAGCAGGAGCTGGATGGTGCGCAGGTCGGTGCCCGCCTCGAGCAGATGGACGGCAAACGCATGGCGGAGCGAATGTGGCGAAACCGCTTTGGCGAGGCGCGCGCGTCGGACGGCGAGCCGGCAGGCATGCCGGACGGCTTCCGGCGTGATCGGCGTCTCCGGGCGCTCGCCGGGAAAGAGCCAGTGCCGGGGCCGGTCGACTTTCCACCAGGCGCGCAGGACCGCCAGCAGCTTCGGCGAGAGCATCACGTAGCGGTCCTTCTGTCCCTTGCCCTTCGCGATGCGCAGCACCATGCGTTCGCTGTCGATGGCGGACACGGTGAGGCGGACGGCTTCGGAGATGCGCAGGCCGGCGGCGTAGCACGTGGTCAGGATGGCGCGATGCTTCGCGGCTTTCACCCCGTCGAGAAACTGGACCACTTCTTCCGGACTGAGCACGACCGGTAGGGACCGCGGTTTCTTCGGCGCGGGGATCATGTCGTCGAAGACCCACCGCTTCTGGAGCGTGACCCGATAGAGGAAGCGAAGCGCCGACACGGCGACGACCAGCGAGCTCGGCGCGAGACGACGTTCGTTGGTCAGGTACACCTGATAGGCGCGGATCTGCTCCGGACCGAGACGAGCCGGGGACCGGTCGAAGTAACGAGCGAACCGTGCGACGGTCTCGACGTACGTCCGTTGGGTGCACGTCGACAGCCGCCGCACCTGCATGTCTTCGAGCATGCGTTGACGAAGGGAAGCCATGAGACGCTCCTCTGTGAAGGGCCTGGGGGATTCCAGGCACTCGCAGACCAGCGTACGGCGAGGCTCACGACGGGCTGTGGGGGCTCGACGATCTGGCCGGACGTCTCAGTGGTGGCGGGTGGATCCGCCCTCTACCGCGGAGCGGTTTAGTCGTGTGCCGGGCATGTTTGGCAGCTTGGAGGTGCGAGTCCTCTGCACAGCCTGATGGAGGCGAAGTGCTAGCGAAGCGCAAGGGCGCCGCCGCGAGGCGGGGTCTGGAGGAAGCGTGAAGCAAAGCCGCGACCTGACGAACAGGAATCGGATACGAGGCATCCGTGGTCGGACGAGCGGGCGACTAATCGCGAAGTCCACATCCATCAAGGACCACGGCTGTAGATCCGGCAGGGCTGCGGTGAAGGTGGCCAGACTTACCCCGGGAGATCTGCGTCCCGTCCCGTGTACGGGACTGAGGGAGTCGTGAGATGACCTGAACGGGACGCAGAAGTCAGCAGAGGGCAAAGTAGACGAGCCCCGCCGGCCCGCTCGGTCGAGACACTGACCCGACAAGGGCAGAAACAGCCAGGGACCGCACGGCCGTAGCGACTCGCCGAAGGCTCGAACGATTGGGAGTGGCCAGTAGGACTCGCGACTCATGAGTGGACCGCGGCAGACAATCCAGTACACGCAACAGCGTCTGGCCTTGGCGCCGGCCCGGCGGGGTGAACCCCTGGCCGCCGACCGCCCAGGGACCGAACCACCCACGGCGAAGCGAACCACCGACCGCCCGGCGACCGAAGACCAGCTCATGGAGGAGGTGTGCGACCGAAGCAATCTCGAAAAAGCGTGGAAACGCGTCCGTAGGAACAAGGGTGGTCCCGGCGTCGACGGACTGACCATCGACGACACCGCGACCTACCTGCGGGAGCACTGGCCAACCATCAGGGCACAACTGCTCACGGGGACCTACACGCCGCAACCGGTCAAACGGGTCGATGTCCCGAAACCGGATGGCGGCGTCAGACGGCTCGGCGTACCATGTGTCGTCGACCGCCTGATCCAGCAAGCACTGCTGCAGGTGCTCCAAGGGCAGTGGGACCCGACGTTCTCCGAGCACAGCTATGGATTCCGTCCCGGCCGCTCGGCACATCAAGCCGTAGCCCAGGCGCAAGCGTTCGTCGCCGACGGCTACGACGTGGTGGTTGACATCGACCTCGAGAAGTTTTTCGACCGAGTCAATCAAGACCGCTTGATGGCCCGCGTGGCCGAACGGGTGTCCGACAAGCGCGTGCTCACCCTCATCCGGGCGTTACTTCGCGCCGGGGTGCTGGAGGACGGGATGGTACGTCCGACCGAGGAGGGTACGCCGCAAGGCGGCCCGCTTTCCCCGTTGCTGAGCAATCTGGTACTCGACGAACTGGACCAAGAATTGGAACGGCGCGGCCATCGATTCTGTCGTTATGCCGACGACTGCAACATCTACGTCCGCAGCCATCGAGCCGGCGACCGTGTCATGAGCAGCGTCTGCCGATTCGTGACCACCCAACTGCGGTTGAAGGTCAACGTGTCCAAGAGCGCCGTGGCTCGGCCCGAGGAGCGTAAGTTCCTGGGCTTTCGCATCACGAACGACGGACGCCAGCGGCAGATTGCGCCGCAGGCGCTCGACCGGTTCAAGATGCGCATCCGGGAACTGACTCGCCGGAAGCTCGGCGTGAGCTTGCCGCAGCTCGTCGAACAGCTGGCGCCATACCTCGTCGGGTGGCGCGGCTACTTCGGCTTCTGTGACGCTCCCCGAGTGCTCGCCAACCTGGACGCGTGGATTCGCCGGAGACTCCGGATGTACCTCTGGCGGCAGTGGCAGTCTGGGCGGCACCGCTTCCAGGAACTGAGGCGACGAGGCGTCTCCCAGTTCCACGCAGCAGTCGCCGCAGGGTCACCGACCGGGTTCTGGCGGATGTCCCGCCACCCGGCCGTCCAGCAAGCCTTGCGCAATCGCTATTTCGACTCGGTCGGCCTTCCGAGACTCGCTGCGTCTTCCAATGCATAACCCAATCGAACCGCCGTGGTACGTGACCCGTATGCCCGGTGGTGTGACAGGGAAAGCTCGCGAGGGCCTACCTATGTCAATCAAGGCAAACTACGCGCCGATGACCGCTGACGCGGGCCGGTCGACAGCTCCTCACTTCTCCCGGAACACCACCTCCAGCCCGTCCAGCACCGGGTTCCGCCGGAAGTGGACGACTGCCAGCACCGCCTCCAGCACCAGCCACACCGCCAAGGTGAAGATGGTCGCGCCGGTGGCCAGCAGCAGCCACTGGCCGGCGCTCCAGAAGTCGGCCAGGTTGGTGATCATGACCGTCAGGGTCGACAGCAGCATGAAGATCATCGGCGCCGCCGTGTAGACGAGCGGCTTGCCCCGCCGGAGCAGATAGAGCGTGACGGCCAGCAGGGCGAGGCCGGCGAGGAGCTGGTTCGTGGTGCCGAACAGTTGCCAGAGGATCAGTCCGGCGAATTCGCCGTCCACCTGGATGAAGGCGAAGGCCCAGATGGCGATGACCGCGATCCCCGACGCGACGTAGCGGTTCGAGAGCGCGGCCACGCCCAGCGTATCGCCCATCTCGGAGACGTTGTAGCGGAGCAGGCGCGTGGCCGAATCGAGCGACGTGAGGGCGAACGACACGACGATCACGGCGACGAACGTGCCGCCGACCGCTTCTGGGATGCCGAGCGTCTGCAGGAAGTGCGTCGTGCCGCGGATGAAGGCGGCGATGTTGTTGCCCAGGCTGTCCGCCGCCTGCCAGCTCACGTAGCGCTCCAGCCACGCCTCGCGGGAGACGAACCCGGCGGAGCAGGCGAGCACCGCCATCAGCCCCAGAAGCGATTCCCCGATCATCGCGCCGTAGCCCACGAAACGGGCATCGCCCTCGGTCGCGAGTTGCTTGGCGGTGGAGCCGGACGACATCAGCGCGTGGAACCCGCTCGCCGCCCCGCAGGCGATGACGACGAAGACGAACGGCACGATGGGCGGTGCGCCCTCCGGCGCCAGGTCCACCGCCGGTGCGACGAACGACGGGTTGGTCGCGACGAACCCGAGGTACATCGCGCCGACGCCGGCGTACAGCAGCAGGCTGTTGATGTAGTCGCGCGGCTGGAGCAGCAGCCACACCGGCAGGACGCTGGCCCCGAAGGAGTAGGCGAGCAGCAGCCACTTCCATTGCGCCAGCGACGGTCCGACCACCGGGTGGCGGATGCCGAGGAACGCCAGCGCCAGAGCGACGGCCAGGCCGAGCACGGTCAGGCCCCGGATGCTCCATCCGCCGCGGTGGACGGCCACGCCCATGCCGGCGGCAACGAACACCAGCGCGCTGCTCGGCAGCACCGCCTCGGGGTAGAAGTCGGGGGAGAATAGCACCGCAATGATGTGGACGAAGACCCCCATCGCCAGCGCGATCAGGAAGAAGATGACGAGGTGGAACAGTGTTTTGCCGCGCTGGCCGACGAGGTTCTCGGTCACCTTCCCGAGCGACATCCCGCGGGCGCGGATGGACACCACCAGCGCGCCGAAGTCGTGCACCGCGCCGACGAAGATAGCGCCGAGCACGACCCACAGCATCGCCGGCAGCCAGCCCCAGATGACCGCGATGGCGGGGCCGAGCATCGGCGACAGCCCGGTGATCGACGCGTACTGGTGACCGAACAGCACGTAACGGTTGGCCGGCACGTAGTCGACGTCGTCGCGGTAGCGGACCGCCGGCGTCGGCCGGGCCGGATCGATGGCGAAGACGCGCTCGGCGAGGAAGCGGGCATAGACGCGATAGGCGGCTACGTAGGCGCCGATGCAGATTGCGGCGGCGAGAAGGGGGGAGATCGTCATGGGGCGAGGAGTAGCGCGCCGACGGCGCGCAGCGCGTCGAGGCCGTGCACGTCGTCCGGGCGGAGCGGGATCACGGTCCGCGGCAGCCCGGGAAAGACCGATTCGATCTCGCCGAGATACGTCCGCTCCTGCGCCCGGCGAGCGTCGATGAACGCGCCCGACGCGTCCGCGGTGTCCGGCAGGACCCGGTTGACGATGAGCGACGAGACGGGGAGGTCGAAGCGGGCCAGCGTCTCGACCACCCGGCGGCTCTCCAGGATCGACAGGCGGTCGGGGTTGACCACCAGCAGGAACGCGGTGCCGGCTGCGTCGAGCAGGAGTTCGCGGGCGACGATGAACTTGCGGCGGCGCGCCGCCAGCACGTCGTTGATACGTGCTTCGGGGCTGTCCCGCGGATGGTCCGCGTGCTGGTCGATGAGTGACAGCTCGTCGCCCTGGCGCGGGTCACTCCCGAGGTGTCCGAGCATGGCCCCGAGTCGGGACGAGCGCGCGCGGTGACGGAGCAGCCCGTCCATCCAGGCCCCCATCACCTCCGGCAGCGACAGCAGCCGCACCGTGTGGCCGCTCGGGGCGGTATCGAAGACGACCAGGTCGAAGCGCGAGCCGGCCACCGCCATCAGCTCGGCGACCCGCTCGATCAGCGCCGCCTCCGTGGCGCCGGGCGCGTGCGCGGCCAGGTCGAGCTGCCGGTCGATCTCGTCGTACAGCCGCGGGTGGACCAGCGTCTTCATGCGTTCCTTGACGCTCGCGATGTGCACTGCGGCGGCCCGGTCGGGATCGATCTCGAGGCCGGTCAGATTGGGGTCCAGCGCGGTTTCGGTGTCACCTATCGAGGTGTCGAAGATATCGCCCAGGGAGTGTGCGGGGTCGGTCGACACGACCAGGCAGGTGCGCCCCCGCTCCGCGGCGGCCAGGGCCAGAGCAGCGGCGGTCGTCGTCTTGCCGACGCCCCCCTTGCCGCCGACGAAGACGATGCGGCGTGCGAGCAGGCCGTCAGCAGCAGCGGAAGTGGTCAAGGGGCGAGTGCTCCAGACCCATCCGGGTGTGCCACTCGTGGAAGCGCTCGAGCAGGATCGGCTGCAGCTCCAGCGTGTAGTAGGCGGCCGGGTTCGGCACCCCCATCAGCTCCGCGAAGACGAAGAGCATGAACAGGTCGTCCTCGTCGCGGCGCGCGCGGGCCACCGCGCCCCGGTAGGGCGCGGTGTAGAACTCGCCGAGGAGCGTGCGGACGCGGGCGAGCCGCGTCCGCACGCCGTCGAGTCGCGAAGGGCTCATGTGTGGCCCGCGGGGGAACGCTAGCTCGCCCCCGCCGCGGCGGCGCGCCGTTCGCGCATCAGGGCGGACGCCGCTTCGAGCAGGACGAAGATCGCGCAGACGATGATGCCCACGTCGATGGCCATCAGCACCCACTGCCCGTTCGAATAGAGGTTGCCCAACTGAATGAGCGCGCTCCAGAGCGCCATGCCGGTCACGAAGACCATCGGCGTCAACGTGTAGCGTGATGGCCGCCCGAGCTTCACCAGCATCACGCTGATCACCAGCAGCGTCAGACCGGCGAGCAACTGGTTGGTCGTGCCGAAGAGCGGCCAGATCGCCATGCCGCCGGTTCCGATCGGCGCGCCGGCCGGCGTGGCTCCGAAAGCGAGCACGAGGCAGGCGGCGACTGCGACACCGGTCGCGACGTAGCCGTTGGTGAGCGTCGGGATGCTGTAGATGGTGCCCCACTCCTGCACGATGTAGCGCTGCAGCCGGACCCCCGCGTCCATGGTCGTGCCGGCGAAGAGCACCGCCATCACCGTCAGGAGCGTCTGCGCGAAGGTGAACGGGAGGCCGAGGCCGTTGCTCGCGATGGTAGCGCCCCCTTGCACGAACGCCGCCAGGCCGCCGGCGCCGAATTCGGTGTACATCGCTTGCCACTCGCCGAGGGAGGCGAATCCGGCGGTCGCGGCGATGATCGCGACGATGGCAAGCGACCCCTCACCGAGCGATCCGAGGTAGCCCACGAACCGGGCGTCGGTTTCCTTGTTGAGCTGCTTCGACGTCGTCCCGGAGCTGACCAGACCGTGGAAACCCGAAATCGCGCCGCAGGCAATCGTCACGAAGAGGAGCGGCATGAGCGGTGGAGTCGCCGGCGGCAGGTTCATGTTGATGGCCGGCGCGACGATCGTCGGACTGGCGATGAGGACCGCGCCATAGAGGATACCGAGGCCGATGAAGAGCTGAATCCCGTTGATGTAGTCGCGCGGCTGGAGGAGCAGCCAGACGGGCAGCATGGATGCCACTGCCGCGTAAGCGAAGAGAATGAGGATCCATTGCGCCTGCGGGCCCAGGCCGGCGACGCTCGCGGGCAACGCGACCGGCACCGCTTCACCCAGCCAGATCACGGCGTAGAGCACGATCGTGCCGACGATGGTCGGCCAGGTGATACCGGTGCCGACCCGGTAGAGCAGCACGCCGATGACGACCGCGACGACGATGGCGCTCCAGGCTGGAATGACGCTCGCCGGCGTCACCACGAGCGCGTCCGCAATGGCGACCGCGAACACGGCGTTGACCATCAGCAGCAGGAAGAAGACGACGATCATGAAGAGGGGGCGCGCCCGGAGACTGACCACCTCGCCGGTAAGTGACCCGACCGACTGCGCCCGGTTGCGGACGCTCGCCCAGATGGCGCCGAAGTCGTGCACGCCGGCGAAGAACATCGTGCCGATGACGACCCAGAGAAACGCCGGGAGCCAGCCCCAGATCACGGCGATACCCGGACCGATGATCGGCGCGGCGCCGGCGACGGCCGTGAAGTGGTGTCCCCAGAGGACGACCCGGTTCGTCGGGACGTAGTCGATGTCGTCCCGCATCGTGTGGGCCGGGGTCTGGTAGTCGGGATCGAGCCGGTAGATCTTCTCGGCGATGAACTTCGAATAGAACCGGTAGCCGGAAAAGACCGCGATCAGACCGACTATCGCAAGCACGACAGCGTTCATGGTGTGCTCTCCTTGAGATCCCCGACGGCCGGGTAGCCCGGAATGCCGTCCGCCGCGCGCACGGCGCGGACGATGGCCTCCGCGGTCACGTCGGCGGCCAGGGCGCCGATCCGCAGCAGACCGGTCGTGTTGGCCTGGCCGCCGGTCGACAGGGCGAAGATGGTGTCCCCGTCCACGGGGGTGTGCGCGGGACGGACGGCTCGCGCGAGGCCGTCGTGCGCCATCCGCGCGACGATGCCGAGCTGCGCCTTGCTGAGCGCGGCGTTCGTGGCGACGACGCCGATGGTCGTGTTCTCGCCTCGCGGCGGGTCCGGCGCCGGCTCGCGCAACAGGGTCCGCGCGCCGACCAGCCGCAGGCCGTCGGCGCTTCGCACGCCGGCGATCAAGGTTCCCGTCGCGGGTTCGTAGATGTCGCCGACGGCGTTGACTGCCATCAGCGCCGCCACCTGCACGCCGTCCGACAGCTCGATCAACGCGGTCCCGATGCCGCCCTTCATGGCGCGGTCCGGGCCGCCCAGCTTGCCGACCGTCGCCCCGGCTCCCGCGCCGACGCTGCCTTCCGCAATGGCGTCGTCCCGGGCGGCGCCTGCCGCCCGGTAGCCGCAGTCGGCGGTCGGGCGCACGGCGGGATCGCCGATGCCGAGGTCGTACAGGATGGCCGCCGGCACGATCGGCACGCGTGCCGATCTCGTCGGGTACCCGATACCCCGTTCGTCCAGGAAGCGCATCACCCCGTCGGCGGCGGCCAGACCGAACGCGCTGCCGCCCGACAGGACGATTGCGTGCACCTGTTGGATGGAGTTGATCGGGTCGAGGAGCGCCGTCTCGCGCGTGCCTGGTGAAGCGCCCCGGACGTCGACCGCGGCGGTGGCGCCGCCTCGGGTCAGGACAACCGTGCAGCCGGTGGGCCGCGCGTCGAGAGTGTGATGTCCGACCTCGATGCCGGCAATGGCGGTCAGCCCGTTCGTCGTCGTCATGACGCGTCCCGATCCGGCGACCGCGACGGCCGCGCAGGTGACGACGACGGCGCGCGCTGCTGAACTCGTCATCGGGGGTCAAATCGTACCTGAAATCGCCGGGCGCATCTACCGGAACCGAAACCCGAATCGGCGCCTCGGAATGTACCGGGACTCGGGGCGCCGCTCGATGGCGTGGTGTCACGGACCGGGTGGCGGAGGCCATCGGTGTTCGGGGCATACTGGAGCCGGCATGCTCTACGGCGTTGCGGCCGATCTCCTGGTCGTCGTGCATCTGGCCTTCGTCGGGTTCGTCGTGCTCGGCGGCTTCGCGGTTCCACGCGTCCCGCGGCTCGTCTGGGTGCACCTGCCGGCCGTCGCGTGGGGCGTTGGCGTCGAGCTGACCGGCGGAATCTGTCCGCTGACGCCGGTAGAGCAGTGGCTCCGCATGGAAGGGGGCGCAGCCGGCTACGAGGGCGACTTCATCGCACACTACCTGCTTCCTTTGCTGTACCCCGCAGGGCTCACGCGCAGGGCGCAGCTCGCGCTGGGCATCCTCGCCTGCGGGATCAACGTGGCCGCCTACGGGTGGTGGGCGCGCTCCGGGCGGGGCGGGGACCGGCGTAGCGGGGAGCGCCGGAGGGGCCGGCTGTAGAATTGACAGGTTGGGGTGACGGTGTGAGCCACTACCGGACGACAGGCACGACGCTCGATTTCCGTCTCCGCGCGGTGCTGTGCGTGGCCTCGTTGATGTGGACCGCGTGCGGAGGAATGCCGGCCGAGGTCGTCGAGCGCACTGCGGACGCCTCGATCCCGACGTCGGTTCCGGCGGAAGGCGGCGCCGATCCGACCGCACGCGGCTCCGACGTCGATGCGCGTCCCCGCGTGGTGATCCTGGGCGATTCACTCACCGCCGGTCTCGGCCTGGCTCCGGAGGACGCCTATCCGGCGTGGCTGCAGGCCCGCGTCGACGCGGAAGGATGGCCGATCCGGATCGTCGCGATGGGTGTCTCCGGAGACACGACGGCAGGCGGCCTCCGGCGCCTCGACTGGGCGCTCGACGGCGACGTGCGGCTGCTGCTGGTGGCGCTCGGCGGCAACGACGCGCTCCGGGGGCTGCCGGTCGAGCAGATGGAGGCCAACCTGGCCGGGATCATCGATCGGGCGCTGGGTCGGGGCATTGGAGTGGTGCTGGCCGGAATGGAGGCGCCGCCGAACTTCGGCACCGCCTACACGTCCAACTTTCGTGACGTGTTCCGTACCCTGGCCGAGACCCGCGACGTGACCCTGGTGCCGTTCCTGCTCGAAGGGGTGGCCGGCGTTCCGGCCCTGAACCAGGCCGACGGGATTCACCCGAACGAGACTGGTGCGGCCCGCGTCGCCGAGCATCTCTGGCCGTCGCTGGAGCCGCTCCTGCGGGCGGTCGCGGCGGAGCAGGAGGTTACGCCTTGAGTCCCATGATCGAGCTTCGCGGCGTCTCGAAGACCGTGCAGAGCGGCGACCGCGCGCTGACCATTCTGCATCCGCTGGACCTGTCGGTGCCGGCGGGACAGTCGCTGTCCATCGTCGGCCCGTCCGGCAGCGGGAAATCGACGCTGCTCGGACTGATCGCCGGTCTGGACGCCCCGTCGACCGGGGAGATTCTGATCGGCGGCACGGAGATCACGGCCCTCGACGAAGATCAGCTCGCGCGGCTGCGGGGGGCCCGAATCGGCTTCGTGTTTCAGTTCTTCCACCTGATTCCGTCGCTCACCGCCCTGGAGAACGTGATGGTGCCGCTGGAGATTGCCGGCGTCGCGGATCCGTCCGGGAAGGGGCGCAGGCTGCTCGCCGACGTGGGGTTGACCGATCGCGGGCATCACTACCCGTCGCAACTGTCCGGGGGGGAGCAGCAGCGGGTCGCGATTGCGCGGGCGCTGGCGAACGACCCGCCGATCCTGCTGGCAGACGAGCCGACCGGCAACCTCGACAGCACGAACGGCCGGCACGTCATCGAGCTGCTGGGCGACATCAACCGGACCCGCGGTACGACGCTGATGCTTGTGACCCACGATCCCGAGCTGGCCGGCTGCACGGACGTGACGCTGACCATGCGGGACGGCCGCACGGAGCGCACGGCGACCCCGGCCGCCGCGCTGGAGCCCGCCGGCGCGGCCGCCGGCTGAACGGAGCACCGACCATGAACTTTGTCCTGCGCATGGCGTACCGGGAGTTGCGGGCGTCGTGGCGCCGGCTGATCTTCTTCTTTTGCTGCGTCGCGATCGGCGTGGGCGGCATCGTAGCGCTCCGTTCCCTGGTGCAGAACGTCCGTACCGCGCTGGCGGCCGAGGCCCGCGGCCTGACGGCGGGAGACGTCTACGTCCGGACCGACCAGCCGTGGTCCGAGGATGCGCGTGGCCGGATCGAGGCGCGGGCGGCCGAGGTGGCCGGGACGGAGTTGACCGAGACGGTCGATACCGTGACGATGGCGCGCCTTCCGGCCGGCGTCGGGAACCGCACGAAGGTGGTGGAGGTCCGCGGCGTGGAGCCGGCGTTCCCCTTCTACGGGCGTTTCACGCTGGAGAGCGGCGCCACGTACTCGCCCGAGCTGCTGCGCGACCGGGGCGCTCTGGTGGGACGGGAGCTGCTGCCGCAGCTCGGCGGCGCGATCGGAGACCAGATCCTGATCGGCGACACCGCGTTCACGATTCGTGACGCGATCGTGACCGAGCCGGGACGCCAGCTCGGCGGTTTCAGCCTCGGTCCCCGCGTGCTGGTGGCGCACGACGCGCTGGCGGGGACCGGCCTGCTCGGCTTCGCGAGCCGCGCAGAGCGTCAACTCCTGCTGCGGGTGCCGGATGAGGAAGCCATCGAGCCGCTTGTGCGGGTCCTGCGGGAAGACCTGCGGGAGGAGTTCGTCCGCCTCGGCTCCTACCGGCGGACGGAAAACCGCATCGAGCGCAACTTCTCGCGAGCGGAGAACTATCTCAGTCTGATCGGGTTCGTCATCGTAATCCTGGGCGGGATCGGCGTCTGGAGCGTGACGCGGGTCTTCGTCCAGCAGCGACTCCGCAGCGCCGCCATCCTGAAGTGCCTCGGAGCGACGAACGCCGGCGTGCTGGCCGTCTACGTGGTGCAGGTGGCCCTGCTGGCGCTGGGAGGGGCCCTGCTCGGGATCGGAGTCGCCTGGGGCGTGCTGGCGGCCGTGCCCGATTCGCTGGCCGCGCAGGCGGTGGCGACCACCGGCTTTCAGGTGGTCTCGACCGATCTGACGCTCTCGGCGATGCTGCAGGGGCTGGCAGTCGGGATGCTCGTGTCGCTGCTCTTCGCCCTGGTGCCGCTGCTCGATACGCGCCACGCCAAGCCGCTGCTGCTGCTGCGGCAGGGGGACACGCCGACCGCGACGGGTCGCGATCCGGTCCGGATCGCCGCGACCGTGCTGGCCGGCCTGGGACTGGTCGGTGTGGCTGCGTGGCAGGCCGCCTCTCTGGAGGTGGGTGCCTACGTGGCCGGCGGTTTCATCGGCGTGGCGGGCGCCCTGCACGCGCTCGGCCGGGCGCTGGTCCGAATGACGCGACCGCTCGAGGGGGCGCGCTGGTTCCCGCTGCGTCACGCCGCCCTGAATCTGCGCCGCCCGGGCAACCAGACGCGCGTCGTCCTCCTCGCGGTAGGGCTCGGCAGCTTCTTCATCATCGGCGTTCACGCCGTGCAGGAGAACCTGTTGACGTCGTTCTCCCTCGAGCTGCGCGACGACATGCCCGACATGTTTCTCATCGACGTGCAACAGGATCAGGCCGACGGGGTCCGGCGCCTGCTGCATGAGGCCGGTCTGGGCGGACCGGGGGACGCGGCGGCCCCGGCCCTGATACCGGTGCTGCGCGCGAGGGTGACGGCGGTGACCGGACCCGAGACGTCGATAGAGGGTCGGCGAGCGGTACGACGTGCGGGGTTCGGGCGCGAGTACACCGTCACCTATCGGGATCGACTCGAAGACAACGAACGGATCGTGGCCGGCGAGTTCTGGGATGCTGCGCCGGCCGGCTCGCCGGAGGTCTCGATCGAGGACAGTCTCGTGGAGCGGGGCATGCGGCTCGGCGATACCGTGCGGTTCGACGTGCTCGGCCGCATCGTCGAGGCGCGGGTGACGAGCGTGCGCGCGGTCGAATGGGACGACTCGCGCAGCGGCGGCTTCATGTTCCTGTTCCGCCCCGGCACGTTCGACGGCGCGCCGCACAGCTACATCAGCTTCCTGCGGGGACCCGCCGAGGCGGACGCACGCGGCGCGCTGCAGCGGACCCTCGTCGATAGCTACCCGAACGTCTCGGTCATCGACGGCCTGGAGATCATTCGGACGTTCCGCCGCGTGCTCGACTACGTCACGCTGGCCGTCACCGTGGTCGGCGCCATCGCACTGCTGGCCGGCGGCCTGATTCTCGTCGGATCGGTCGCCATGACGAAGTTCCAGCGGCTCTTCGACGCGGCCGTGTTCAAGACCCTGGGTGCGAACACCCGGCTGATCGCGATGATGTACGTGTTCGAGTACGGCGTTCTGGGGACGCTGGCCGGCGTGGTCGGCTCGAGCGGAGCCCTCGCGCTGACCTGGGTGCTCACGCGGCAGGTGCTCGACGTGCCGTGGACGCCAGCGCCGGCCGTCAACATCGGCGGGGCAATGGTGACGGCCGTCGTCGTGCTGGTGGTGGGGGTGGCGTCGAGCGTGGACGTACTGCGGCGCAAGCCGCTGCTCACGTTGCGGGCGGAGTAGCCGGCCGGCGGGCCGACGAACCGTGCTAGACTAGCGGATTACGCTTCCGGCGAACCACCGAAAGAGGAGTAGCCGGGTCATGGAAGAGGCCGTCTACAAGGACGCACTGATAAGGAAGCGCGCGGAGATCGTCGCCGAGCGCGGCGCCAAGTCGTTCTCGACGCCGATGGACAACAACACCCGTCAGGGTGACATGGCCGATCAGGCGAGCGGTAACAACGAGGTGCACATCCAGCTCAAGCTGAAGCAGACCGACGCCAAGATCCTCAAGGCAATCGAAGAGGCACTGCTGCGTATCGATCAGGGAATATACGGAGTTTGCCGCGACTGCGGGGAGCCGATTGCGCCGGCCCGCCTCAACGCGATTCCGTGGACGCGGGTTTGCATCGGTTGCAAGGCGAAGCAGCAGTAGCAGCCGCGTACGAGGCTCCGGCCGCTCTTCGGGTCACCGCCGTCGCTCTCGGCAGCAACCAGGGTGACCGGCGTGCCCACATCGCCCATGCAATAGCTGCTCTGGCTGACGTGCTGGTGGGCATGCGCGTCTCGCCGTTCATCGAGACCGCACCGGTCGGCGTACCGTCCCAGCCGCGGTATCTCAACGGCGCGGTAGTCGGTACCTGCGCCCTGGGACCGCAGGTGCTGCTCGCCCGTCTCATGCGGATCGAACGGGCGCGTGGACGGGAACGACCGTATCCGGGCGCGGCCCGAACCCTCGACCTCGACCTCGTCCTGATGGGCGACCTCGCGCTCCGCTGGCCCGACCTGGAGCTGCCGCACCCGCGGTTTCGCGAGCGGCGGTTCGTTCTGGAGCCGCTCGCCGCCGTCGCTCCCAACCTCACGGACCCGGTGACGGGGCGGACCGTTCGCGAGCTGCTGGCCGCTCTGGAACCCGCTCCCGGCCGCTGATCAGTCCTTCTTCAAACGCGCGTCGAGACTCCAGGCGCCGGGGCCGGCCGCCGCGAGATAGAGGAACAGGAAGCAGTAGAGCACCGCCGGCTCTCCTGCGTTGGCGACCGGAAAGAGGAAGAGCCCGTCGCGCGGAGCGTGGGCTATGAAGTACGCCGCCGCCATCTCCCCGCTCGCGATGAACGCCGCGGGGCGGGTGAAGAGGCCGAGGGCGATGAGCGCGCCGCCGACCGCCTCGATGAGCGCGGCGAGGCCGAGCAGCGACACGATCTCGACCTGCTGTCCTCCGAGCACGCCGAACAGCTTCTGCACGCCGTGCAGCATGAACGCGTAGCCGGCTACGATGCGGAGCGTATCGTGAATGCACTCTGCGTAGGGATCGAGAAAACGCATCATTGGTCGTCATCCTTTCGGTAGACCAGTCTCGTGGAGATTTCTCCGAACGGAAGCATGCGCATCGATTCTACCGTGAGGGTCCGGCCGTCGGCGCTCAGCGAGCGCTGCTCGACGATGTCCATGGAGAAGTCGCCTCGCGGCGTCGACATCTGCATCGTGCCCACGGTGAGGAGGCTGGCGCCGTCCCAGCTCGAGGTGGTCACCAGATCGCCGCGTGGGCCGCTGCTGGTGCTCTCGTTGCCGTCCAGGCGGTAGCTGGTCGAACCGCTGCCGCGCGGGGTCTGCTGTTCGACGGTGAGCAGGTCGGACGACTGGGTGATGACGAGCGTGGCGGCCGCAGCGCCGAAACCGCCGGGGCCTCCCTGGCGTCCGGCGCCGCCGCGTCCCGGACCGCCGCCCCTGCCACCCCTGCCGCCCCCGCGCCCGCCGCGGAACTCCGGAATCTCGCTGGCCCCACGATCGAGCTCCCAGGTGCCGGAGAAATCCGGCTGCTGGGCCCGTGCGGGCGCCGCGACGAACGCGGCCAGTGCGCCAGCGAGGACGAGAGTCGAGACTTTCATGGTGCGTCTCCCTGACAGCGTCGGTTGTTCGCCGCTATTCGAAGCGGAGCGATTCGATCGGGTCGAGCTGCGCCGCCTTGCGGGCGGGATAGAAGCCGAAGAAGATGCCGGTCGCCGCGGCGAATCCGACCGCGACGGCCACCGCGTCCGCCGGTATCGAGGTGGGCCAGGCGAGGAACTGCGTCAATCCCTCCGAGAGACTGAAACCGAGCCCGACCCCCACCAGGCCGCCGACCAGGCTCAACACGATCGCCTCGACGAGGAACTGCAGCAGGACATCGCGTCCCTTGGCGCCAACCGCCATTCGCAGGCCGATCTCCCGGGTTCGTTCGGTGACCGACACGAGCATGATGTTCATGATGCCGATGCCGCCCACGATGAGCGACACGCCGGCGATGCTGGCCAGCAGCCCGGTCATCGTCTGCGTCGTCTGCGTCCGCATGCTCGCCATGTCCTCCTGCGTGCGGACCATGAACGTGTTGTCCTGTCCCGGCGTCAGGCGATGCTCTTCGCGCAGCACGGCGGTGATCTCTTCGGCCACCTCGTTGATGCGGTCGGCCGAGGCGGCCGAGATGGTGATCTCGGAGATGTTGGTGCCGTCGCGCCCGCGCAGCTTCTTGTTGACGGTCGTGTAGGGGATGAAGATGGCGTCGTCCTGGTCCTCGCCGAACTGCCCCGAGCCTTTCGCGGCCATGACCCCGAGCACCTGGAACGACTGATTGCGGATGCGCATGCGTGCGCCGACCGGGTCCACGCCCTCGCCGAACAGGTTGTCGCGGACCACGGACCCCAGCACCGCCACCTTGGCAGAACTCTGGACGTGGGTCGTGGTGAAGAAGGTCCCGAGCTGGATTTCCCAGAAGCGGATCTGGGGAAACTCGATGTCCGTGCCCTGGATGGTGGTATTCCAGTTCTGGCCGGCGGCGATGACCTGGTCCCGCGTGCGGACGCCGGCCGCAAGATACAGCGCATCCGGCACCCGTTCGCGAACGGCCTCCACGTCCTGCGCCTTGAGCCGCGGCGACTGGCCCATGCCCATGCTGATCCCGCCCCTGCGGTAGTTCCCGGCGCGGACCATGATCATGTTCGTGCCGGCGGACTGGATCTGGGTCTCGATCTCCTGCTGCGCACCTCGTCCGAGCGCCACCATGGTGATGACGGCGGCGACGCCGATGATCATTCCCAGCATGGTCAGGCTGGTGCGCATCTTGTTGCGGCCGAGCGCCTTGAGCGCGACGCGGAGCACCATGAGCACGGACATCGTTCTGACCTCGTTTTCCGTCTATGCCGTTTGCGGAACGGATGCAGCCGGCTCCGTCTCGGCGTTGTCGGGCGGCAGGGCCGCGAATTCCTCGCTTGCGACGCGCCGCGCCGCGTTCGGCCGGTCGGAAGCGACCTTACCGTCGTGGAAGCGGATGATCCGGCTGCCGTACTCGGCGATGTCGGCCTCGTGCGTGATCAGGAGCACGGTGATGCCGCTCTCCTGGTTCAGGCGCTGGAAGATGTCCATCACCTCGACGCTGGTGCGCGAGTCCAGGTTGCCGGTCGGCTCGTCCGCCAGGAGAATGGCCGGCTCGTTGACCAGGGCGCGGGCAATCGCGACCCGCTGCTGCTGGCCGCCCGAGAGCTGGTTCGGGAGGTGGTGCATGCGGTCGCCGAGTCCTACCGCATCCAGCATGTGTCGTGCGCGGGCACGCCGCGCCGAGCCGTTCAGACGCGAGCCGTAGAGCAGCGGCAGTTCGACGTTGTCGAGGGCGGTGGTCCGCGCCAGCAGGTTGAAGCCCTGGAACACGAAGCCGATCTTCCCGTTGCGCACCCCTGCCAACTCGTCGCGGGAGAGGCGGGAGACATCGTGGCCGTCGAGAAGGTAGCGGCCGTTTGTCGGTCGGTCGAGGCACCCGAGGATGTGCATGAACGTCGACTTGCCGGAGCCCGACGGTCCGGTGACCGCGACGAACTCCCCGGCCTCGATGGAGAGGCTGACGCCGCGGAGCGCGCGCACCTCCACGTCGCCCATGGCGTAGGTCTTCGTGATGTCCTCGACTGCGATGACCGGCATCGTGGTTCCTCAGCGCCGCCGGCGCCCGAAGGGGAACTGCGGCATCAGGGGCGATCCGCTGTTCCCGACCGAGGGGCCGCCGCCGCTCTCGGGCGTGGTCACGTTCGTCACGAGCTGCAGGCCGGCGCCGAGCGTGCCCGGCGCCGCCGGGGCCGAGGCCGCCGCCACCGGAGTGCTGGCTTCCAACGCCGCCAGCCGCTGCTCGAGCGCCCCGCGCGCCGCCGCATCCGCGACCGTCGCCAGCCGCTCGCGAAGCGACTCGACCTCGGGATTCCCTTGCGGAGGAGGCCCGCTCGCGTCGGGACCGGCAACCACTCCCGTCAGTTCGCTTGCCGTGCCGTCCGTCACGCCGAGGCGGACGTTGCGGCTCGACAGGCGACCGCCGTTCAGGACCCAGACGCGTCCCGTGGTCTCTTCCACCTCGATGGGCGCAAACAGGGCGTCGATCGTGCTTGCCCCTCGCTCGACCGCCGGGACGTTCGGTCCTTCCGGTGCGTTCGCACGGCGCCGGGGACCGTCGGGGCCGCCGGGACCACCCGGGCCGCCCGCGGCCCGCCGTTCCCGCATGCGTGCGAAGAACTCCTGGCGCTCTTCCGGGGACATCTGCTGCATCCGTTCCATCATGCGCTGCCGCCGTTCCGGGTCCTGACCCCCGCCCCCGCCGAAGCCGCCGGGGCCGCCTCCGCCGGGCGGGCCGAAGCCGCCGCCCGGCTCGCCACCGGGCGTACCTCCCGGGCGCTCGGCGTCGGCCGGCGGTTCGCCCGACCGTGCGGTTCCGCCCCCGCCGCTGCCGGACGCTCCGCCGGCGCCGGCTCGCCGGCCCACCTGGAGCTCGGGCGGCACCGGCTGGCCGAGCGCCGCGAACATGGCCGGCGTCGGCCTGAACCGCAGCGCCGAGTTGGGGATCCGGGTGACGTTCTCCCGCCGCGCCACCTCGACGGTCACCGTGGCAGTCATGCCCGGCTTGAGCTTGAGCTCGGGGTTGGGTGCGTCGATGACCGTCGCATAGGTCACGACGTTCTGCGTCACGATCGGCTCGAGCCGGATCTGCGAGACGCTGCCCTCGAACTCCTCGGTCGGGAACGCGTCCACGGTGAAGGTCACGCGCTGATTCGGCCGGATCCGGCCGACGTCCGACTCGTCGATGTTGGCGATGACCCGCATCTTGGTCAGGTCCGCCGCGATGACGAACAGCTCCGGCGCCTGGAAGCTGGCCGCCACGGTCTGGCCGACGTCGACGAGCCGCGAGGTGACGATGCCGTCGATGGGAGCTCGGATCACGGTGTGCTCCAGGTTGACCTCGTTCATGCTCAGCGAGGCCTGCGACTGCCGTATCTGGGCCTGGCCCGACTTGAGTTGCGCCTCGACCGACCGCAGGGCGACCTCCGCGGCTTCGAGTTCGGTCTCGGAGATGAGTTCGCTGGCTGCCAACTCTCGCGCCCGCCGGAGCTGCGTCACGGCGTCGTCGACCGCGACGGACAGTCGTTCGGCGTCCGCCTCGGAGCGCAGCAGGTTGGCCCGCGCCTGCTCGAGCTGCGTCTCGAACAGGGAGGGGTCCAACCGCATGATGACGTCCCCCTCGCGCACGATCGAGTTGAAGTCGACGTGCAGCTCCTGGATGATTCCGGAGACTTGGCTGCCTACCTGCACCGTCGTCACCGCCTCGAGGGCCCCGGTCGCCCCGACGCTGTCGACGATGTCGCCCTCAGTCACCGCAACGGTGCTGACGTCCGGCACGAACTCGATGGTCCGCGCACTGTAGTAGCCGTAGGCGGTGATCGCACCGCCGAGGATGAGAATGGCGAGGAAGATTCGTCTCATGGTTGTCCCTCGTCGGACGACTATGGCGCGCCGCCGCCACCGCCGCCGCCGCCGACGACGGTGATCCCGGCGTTGCCGAGTGAAGTGCGCTGGGCGCGTTCGAACTCGATCAGGGCCCGCTGGTAGTCGAGAATCGCGCGCAGCTCCGCATCCTGTGCGGTCGCCAGATCGCGCTGCGCCTGCACGACGAAGAAGTTGGTGGACAGTCCCACCTCGAACTTGCTCTCTTCGGCCCGAAGCTGCTCCTCCGCCAGCTCGCGAGAAGCCGTCGCCGCCTCGATCTGCTCCTGGATCGCGTCGATCTGCAGTGCGGCGTTCGTGACCTCGACGGCGACCTGCAGCTCGATCTGGCGGATCTGGGCCTGGGCCTGCTGGAGCTGCAGCCGCGCCCGTTCATAGGCCGCCTTGTCCGCGCTCTGGCCGAGCGGATAGCTCATCCGCAACTCGACGCTCCAGAACGGGTAGTCCGCGTCGACGATGTTGTTGATGGCATCCCCGTAGCCGCCCGGGATAACGCCGCCCACGCCGCCGAAGATTGCTTCGAAGGAACTTCCGGACGGTACCAGCCGCGATCCGCCCTGGCCGGTCAACTGGTAGCTGCCTATCAGATCGAGTTGGGGGAGGGTGCTGTTGCGAAAGTTGTCGACCTCGGCGTCGTTGATGTCGAGCTCGCGTCGCACCCGGGAGATGTCGGTGCGCCGGTCGAGTGCGCCGCGAATCGCTCCCTCCAGGTCGATCGGCGTAGCCTCGATCCGCGGCTGGTCGGTCGGATTGATCTCCGCGTCCCACAGCTCGTCCGAGGTGCCGCCCACGATGAGCTGCTTCAGCGTCAGCTCGTTGGTGCGCAGCGTACGGACCGCCTGCGCCAGCAACTGCCGCCGCGCGGCGGCTTCCGACTGCGCCTGCACGACGTCGATCGGGGCCAGGGTGCCGATTTCGACGCGCGCCCGGTTGTCGCGCACGAGCTGCTCGGCCAGCTCCAGTGCCTGCTGCTGCACGGCGAGCGCGGCGCGCGCGTAGACCAGCTCCCAGTACGCCAGGCGGACGTTGGCGAGCGTGTTGATGACGGTCTGCTCCAACCCGATGTCGGAGATGTCGCGGTTGATGCGGGAGACGACGAGTTGCGTGCGCTGCGGATCGGTGCGGAAGCCGCGCAGCAGCGGCTGCGTGTACCCCAGGGTCATGTTGGCGCCGAAGCTCGGGTTGAAGCTCGTGAAGATGTTGTTCGACTCCTGCCGGTTGCTGTTCCAGGTCAGGTCGTACTGGCCTCCGCCCCACTTCATCCGCTGGTTGATTCCGAACTCGTAGTTGCCCTGCTCGTTGACGATGTTGGCGCCGCGGAGACCGCCGCCGTCGAACAGCGAGCGGTTTGGACTGGTGCGCTGGTTGAGGCCGAAACCGGACGAAGCGAGCGGCAGGTACGCCGAGTTGGCGGTCGCGACGGCCATGTCCTGCACCAGCGGGTTGATGCGCTGGACGGCGATGTCCAGGTTGCGTTCGAGGGCGCGCTGGACGGCGTCGTCGAGCGTCAGGTCGAAGCGCCGCGCCGCCTGGGCGTTGCGGCTGGCCTGGAGCGCCGTCCGGGTCACGAGGCCGCCGGCATTCGTCCCGAAGGTCTGGGCGTGCGTGAGGCAGGGCGCGAGCGAGAGCCACCCGGCGGCGAGCAGCAAGACGAAGGGAACACGGACGTGGCTCATCAAGGCGTTCCTCCAGACTTCGGGGTACGTAGACCCGCACATCTGCGGGAATCTTCCCCGGCGACCGTATAGACGGGCGGGGTGCGCGGACGGTTCGATGCGGCCGGCCCCGTTGGCGTCACGACGGGCCGGAGAGGAACCCGGGCTAGTCGGGATTGCGGGACGACGATTTGCCATCGGAGCGGCGCCGTTCCCACATCGCGTGCAAAGCCTCCAACTGGTCGGCGCTCAGCGTCCTGTGCATCCGGTACAACATCAGGGTACGGGTCTTGCTGAGCGCGCTGCGGGCCGCCTCGACCTTGTCGATCTGCAGGGCGACCTCCCACTCCTCGGCCTGCATCGCGTGCATGGTCGTGGTCAACTCGTCCTCCTCGCGGCGGAGGCGGTGCGCCAACTCCCGCAGCTTCGGCCTGAGAGATTGGAAGATTGCCTCGATGTCGGCCCCCTGCTCGTCGGTCAGTCCGATCTCCGACGCGACCTCGTGGGACTGCCACCACTTGAAGCGCTGCGTCGCCTCGGCGGCGACCGCGGAAGAAAGGACCGCCGCGAGGAGGACGACCGTCATGCACCCGTGCGTCTTGCTCATCGTCGATTCCCCGCCAGTTTCGACCTGGCCTGCATGCCCCCGTCAGGATACCCCAGCCGTGTCCGTCCCTTACAAAGGAAGACGGACGCGCGGCGCGACGCGTTTACGGACCGCTATCGGCCTGCCAGTTCGCCCAGCCGCTCGACGACCTCGCCCACGACGTTGTCCGGCGTCGACGCACCGGCCGTCAGCGCGACGGTGAGGGGGCCGCCGGACGGCAACCAGTGGCGGGTCGCAACCTCGGTTCCCGGCCGCGCTCCGGGAGGAAGATGCCGGACGACTGCCGGCTCGAGGCAGGACGTTTCCGCGATGTGGTACGTCGTGACCTGTTCGGCGCAGATCCGGGCCAGGTTGCGCGTGTTGCTGCTGTTGTAGCCGCCTATCACGATCGCCAAGTCGAAGCGCTGCTCGTCGAGGAGGCCAACCACGGCGTCCTGCCGGTCCTGCGTGGCGCTGCAGATCGTGTCGAACGCGCGGTAGTGCTCGGCAAGCGCGGCTTCGCCGTAGCGGTCGATCATCGCGCCGCGCACGAGGTCGCCGACCGCGAGCGATTCCGTCATCAGCATCGTCGTCTGGTTGGCGAGCCCGACCCGCACGAGATCGCGAGCCGGGTCGAAGCCGGGGGAGCAGCCGGGTCCGAGTCCATCGAGAAACGACGCAGCGTCCACGCGCCCGCGGATGAAGTCGCACAGCACGCCGGTCTCCTCGCAATCGAGGACGATGACGTAGTGGCCGCCGGACGTGACGCAGACCTGGGACGCCGTCGCCTGCGTCTCCTCGTGCTGCACCTTGCCGTGGATGATCGCGGTGTAGCCGCCGCGAGCGTACCGCCGAACGTTCTTCCAGACGTTCAGGACGGACCCGCAGGTGGTGTCGACGAGGGTGCAGCCGCAGCCGACGAGCTCCTCCAGGGCGGCAATGGTGACGCCGAAGGCCGGCAGTATCACCACGTCGTCCGCGGTGATCCGATCGATTCCCTCCCCGGGGTCGCTCAGGAACCGGATCCCGGCGTTGCGCAGCCGGGTGTTGACGTGAGGGTTGTGAATGATCTCACCGGTCAGGAACACCGTGCGGTCCGGAAACTTGCGCCGGGTCTGGTACGCGTAGTCCACCGCACGGTCGACGCCGTAGCAGAAGCCGAACTCCCGGGCGAGGTGCAACGTAAGGCGCCCGCTCCGCCAGGTGAAGTCCGACTCGCGAATCCGATCCAGAACCTGGCTGTGGTAGTCGCGAGCCAGCTCGCCGGCGACGGCGTGCTTGAGGTCGAGGCCCTTCCTGAAGATCGGCGCAGACATCTACCGAATGTCGATCGTCGCGGCGCGCACCCGCGGCGTCATCTCGTCCAGGGCAACGAGCGGCGTGACGCGGGAGGAGGTGAGGGCTTCTTCCAGCTCGCGCATGAACTGCTCGTCCGCGGCGGCCTGCAGCGGTCCGGCCGGTGGCCCGATGAGCGGCTGCGATGGCGCGGCGTCGGCCGACTCCGGTCTAGCAGCCGGCTGGCGCCGTCCGTCGATTACCCGGCCGATGCCGACGGTGAGAAGGATGCCCGCGGCGACCGCCAGCGAGAGCCACCGGCGGCCTGGATGCGCGCCGGCAACTGCACGCACGCGGGCGGCCGGAAACCGCAGAATGCGCGCCGAGCCCTGCCTGCCCGCCGCCCGCTGGATCCGGCGCATGATGCGCCGGCGCTGGTGGGCCATCCGCCACGTGGGCAGGGCGTCCTCGAAAGCGGTCTCGGCGGCCATCGTGATGCGGTCGAGGCCCGACTGCAGGGCTCTTACGCGGGCCGCGCAACGCTTGCAGTCGGCCAGATGCACATCGCCTGCGGCGGGGTTCCCGCCGTCGGCCTCCACGAGTGCTCGGACCAGCTCACGGTCGGTCAGGTGCTCCAATGGGCGTCCGCGCCACATCGACCGCAGCAGTCCTGCAACCGTCCCTTGAACCTGAACCCTTGTGCTCATCGGTGTCCTGCATCGCCTGCCGGCTTGTCCTCGAACCAGTGCTCGGTTCCGAGAAGCCGCCGCAGCGAGCGAATCGCCCGGAACAGGTGCACGCGGACAGTGGCTTCCGTCAGATCGAGCATGGCAGCCACCTCGCGGGTCGCGTGTCCCTCGAACTGGCCCAGAACGACCACGGCGCGCTGTCGGTCGGGAAGGCGATCGACAGCCGCAAGCAGTTCCGCCCGGCGTTCGGCGTGGAGCAGCGTGGCTTCGGGCGACGGCTCGAGCGCCGGCCGGCGCTCGAGCTCGTCACGCTGGTCGTGGCTGCCGTCGGCGTCGCCGGCCGGAACGATCCACCGGTTTCGCCGCGCGCGCGACTTCAATCGGTCGAGGCAGCAGTTGACGAGGATCCGGGTGAACCAGAGCTCGAAGCACAGCCGCTCCCGGAAAGATCGGATATTGACGAAGGCCTTCAGGAACGCATCCTGGACCGCTTCGTCGACCTCCGCCGGGTCGCGCACGTAATAGTAGGCGATGCGCGTCGCCCGCCGCTGATGGCGATGGATTATCTCCGCGAAGCGCTCGCCTGCTTCGAACCGGTCGCCGCGGACGAGATGCGCGCACACTTCGTCGGCGATCTGCGAATCGACGGCGGCGCGTTCCTGGCGAACGGCGGACGCGACTTCTGTAACGGCCATCACCTGGAGCCTAGTTTCTGTTCGGTTGAGACGAGAACCGGCGGCCCAACGTTTACCCGGAGCCGCTCACCTCGGCCACCGAACATGATACCCCGGCTGGTTTGACTTCGGGAACGCCCCGCGACTAAGGTTTGCCTACCTATGCCGGATGCACCGTCGCAAGCGACATCTTCCTCGATTCTCGACATCGCACGGCCACGCCATCTGCACTGGAATCTCGGCACCTCTGCTCTCTACGAGGAAGCCGTGCGGCACGGCGAGGGCGCCATCGCGGAGACCGGCCCGCTGGTCTGCCTGACGACGCCTCACACGGGGCGGTCGCCGAACGACAAGTTCCTTGTCGACGAGCCGTCGACCTCCGGAGATGTCTGGTGGGGCACGGTCAACCGGCCCATCGCCGCGGCGGGATTCGATGCGCTTCACGACGCGGTGGTGCGCGCCCTCGACGACAAGGTTCTCTACGTTCAGGACTGTTTTGCCGGCGCCGATCCGGCGTATCGACTTCCGGTGCGCATCATCACCGAGCGGGCGTGGCACAGCCTCTTTGCACGGACGATGTTCCTGGAGCAGCCGGCAGGCACGCCGCCCGGCGGCCACGTCCCTGAGTTCACCGTGATCGACATCCCGTCGATGACGGCCGATCCGGCGCGCCACGGGACCAACTCGGGGACGTTCATCCTGCTGAACTTCGCGCGGCGGCTCGTTCTGATCGGGGGCACGAGCTACGCGGGGGAGATCAAGAAGTCGATCTTCACCGTCATGAACTACCTCCTGCCGTTGCGGGACGTGATGCCGATGCACGGTTCCGCGAACATCGGCGCGGGCGGAGATACCGCCCTGTTCTTCGGCCTGTCGGGCACGGGAAAGACGACGCTGTCGAGCGATCCGGCGCGCCGGCTGATCGGGGACGACGAGCACGGCTGGAGCGACCGCGGCATCTTCAACTTCGAGGGCGGCTGCTATGCGAAGATGATCCGGCTGTCGGAGGAGGCCGAGCCGCAAATCTACGGCACCACCCGCCGGTTCGGGACCGTGCTCGAGAACGTCGTTCTCGATCCGGCGACCCGCACGATGGATCTCGACGACGACACGCTCACGGAGAACACCCGCGGCGCCTATCCGATTTCGTTCATCGACAACTGGGTGCCGTCGGGGCAGGGCGGCCATCCGGCCAACGTCGTCATGCTGACGTGCGACGCGTTCGGGGTGCTGCCGCCGATCTCGCGGCTGACCCCGGCGGGAGCGATGTACCACTTCCTGTCCGGTTATACCGCCAAGGTGGCGGGAACGGAGAAGGGAATCACGGAGCCCAAGGCGACCTTCAGTACCTGCTTCGGCGCGCCGTTCATGGTGCATCACCCGACGGTCTACGCGAAACTGCTCGGTCGCCGGATCGCCGCCCACGGCTCCCGGGTCTGGCTGGTCAACACGGGCTGGAGCGGCGGCGCGTACGGCGTCGGCAGCCGCATGAAGATCGGGCACACGCGCGCCATGATCGCGGCGGCGCTATCGGGCGCGCTAGACGATGTTCCGTACGCTCCCGATCCGGTCTTCAACGTCGAGGTTCCGGCCACGGTTCCCGATGTGCCCGCCGACAGTCTGCGCCCGCGCGCGAGCTGGAGCGACGGCGCCGCCTACGACGCGCAGGCGGGACGGCTCGCCGCGATGTTCGCCGCGAATTTCAAGGCGTTCGAGGCCGAGGCCGACGACGAAGTGCGACGCGCCGGGCCGAGCGTCTGAGTCGGCCTGCCGTGGATCATGCCGTTCGAACCGGTCATCGGGCTTGAAATCCACGCCCACCTTCTGACCGAGACCAAGATCTTCTGCGGTTGCAGCACCGCGTTCGGGGCCCCGCCGAACAGTCAGGTCTGCCCGGTCTGCCTCGGACTGCCCGGCGCTCTGCCGGTACTGAACCAGCGTGCGGTGGAGCATGCCGTTCGGACCGCGGTGGCGCTCGAATGCAGCGTCCACGACGCCTCCATCTTTGCGCGCAAGAACTACTTCTATCCCGATCTGCCGAAGGGCTACCAGATCTCGCAGTACGAGGAGCCGCTCGCGACGGACGGCTGCGTGGAGTACCTGGACGACGGGGTGGCCCGGCGGGTGCGCATCATGCGGGTACACATGGAGGAGGACGCCGGCAAGTCGATTCACGACGGGTTCCCCGACTCCGCAGGGAAGACGTACCTCGACTTCAACCGCAGCGGCGTGCCCCTGGTCGAAATCGTGACGCAGCCCGATTTGCGGGCGCCGTCGGAGGCGGCCCGTTTCTTCCAGCGCCTGCGAAGGATACTGCTCGCGGCCGGGGTCAACGACGGGAATATGGAGGAGGGGAGCCTGCGGTGCGACGCCAACGTCTCCGTGCGCCCGCAGGGCGCCGATGCGCTCGGCGTCAAGGTGGAGATCAAGAACCTCAACTCGTTCCGGTTCGTGGAGCGGGCCCTCGACTACGAGGTCAGCCGCCAGTCGGCTCTGCTGGAGCGCGGCGGGACGGTGGTCCAGGAGACACGTCTGTGGGACGTCGCCGGCGGCCGCACCGTCTCCATGCGGAGCAAGGAAGAAGCGCACGACTACCGCTATTTTCCGGATCCGGATCTGCCCCCGCTCGTGCTCGACCCCCAGTGGGTCGCGGCCGTGCGGGCAGAGCTGCCGGAGCTGCCGGAAGCCCGCAAGCGGCGGTTCATGGCCGTGTACGGCCTGCCGGAACGTGACGCGGCCCTGCTCGCGGACGACCAGGACGTTGCCTCGTTCTTCGAGGCGGCGGCGGCGGCAGCCGAGAACGCCAAGGCGGCGGCGAACTGGATCATGGGGGCGCTTTCGCACCGGATGAAGACGCTCGGCGTGGGGATTGCCGGCGCGAAGGTGACCCCAGCGGCTCTCGGGGCGCTGATTCGTCTGGTCGACGCCGGGACGATCAGCAATACGGTCGCGCGAGACGTGTTCGAGCGTATGGCCGACACCGGCCGGGCACCGGAGGCCATCGTCGAGGCGGAGGGGCTGTCGCAGATCGGCGATGCGGGTGAGCTGGAGCTCGTGGTGCGTCAGACGCTGGCCGAGAATCCCGCTGCGGTCGGCAAGTACCGAGCCGGGAAGACAGGGGCCCTCGGCTTCCTCGTCGGACAGGTCATGCGCGCTACGCGCGGCCAGGCCAACCCGCGGGTGGTCAACGAGCTGCTGAAGGCGGGGCTCGCAACCGGCAATGAGTGAGCGGGCGCGGCCTGTGGCGTGACCGGGCCCGACTTTCGTTTGACAGGGCGAAACCCCGGTCGCTAGACTGAGTCGATACCAATTCATGCCGGTGACCAACAGCGAGCCTTCCCGCTCGCCGCATCCCGACTGTGACTGCCTCGTTCGCGCGTCCTCCGTTCGTTCCGATTTCTACCGGGAAGAGTTGCGCAAGCACTGGCACTGTCTGGATCAGCAGCGCGAATCCTACTCGCACAAGACGATGACCGACGTGGACGCGGCGTTGCGCAAGCTGATGGAGAACGTCGACCGCTTGTGCGCCTGCGAGCACGGTGGCGAGGTCGTCAGCCGCCTGTTGCGACAGATAGACGGCGTGACCCGCCTGTCGGCTTCCTCGGGCCGGCAGCCGCCACACTGACATCGAGCTTCTCCTGACACTCGCAACCCTGCGGGGCCACGTTCTCGATATCGTCCGCCAAGGCGTTGCGTCGGCCGGCGTATCTACGCTCGTCGGGAGAGCGTTGCGCGCGGGCGTCGTGGACGACGCCATACGCGACCGGATTCCTCTGGTCGTCGCGGCCGGCAAGGCCGCGGCGGAGATGGCGTCGGCGTTCGTTTCCGTAGAGGCGCGCTCGGGCTTGCGGGGGCTCGTCGCTTCTCCGCAGGCGGGCACTGCAGCGGGGAACCTGGAGTGGTTCGACGTCGGACATCCGGTGCCCACGGCGGGGAGTGTTGCGGCGGGGCGCCGGGCGCTGGCGCTGGCCGCCGGCCTGGGGCCGGACGAGGTCATGGTCCTGTTGCTGTCCGGCGGCGCCTCCGCCGGCCTCGCCGTGCCGATCGACGGCCTGACCTTGGAGGACAAGTCGGCCGTGACCTCTGTCCTGCTGCGGGCCGGTGTCGCGATAGATGGGCTCAACTGTGTCCGGAAGCATCTTTCCGCGATCAAGGGCGGTCGGCTGGCGGTTGCGGCCGGGGGGCGCGTCCTGACCCTGGCCATCTCCGACGTCGTCGACCCGGAGCCGGACGATCCCACGGTCATCGGCTCGGGACCGACGACGCCTGACCCGACGACGTTCGCGGAGGCTCTGGCGATTTGCCGTGCGGCGGGCGGAGCCGGCACGCTGCCACGGTTGGCGTTGGACGCGCTCGAACGGGGCGCCCGCGGCGAGCTTGCGGAGAGCCCCAAGCCAGGCGACGCCCGGCTTGCCGGTGCCTCGTACCACCTGATTGGCAGCCGGCGCGATGCCGTCGAGGGTGCGGCGCGCAGGGCGCGGGAGCTGGGTTTCTCCGCGGCGGTCATCGATGAGCCGGTGACCGGCGAGGCGCGCCGGGCGGGCGAGGACTACGTGAGGACCATTGCACGCCTGGCGCACGAGCAGCCGCGGCCGCTGTGCATCGTGTCCGCCGGGGAGACCACGGTGCAGGTCACGGGTGGGGGGCGGGGCGGCCGAAATCAGGAGTTCGCTCTCGCTACCGCCTTCCATCTGGTCCGGCGGTTTCCGGACGCGGTCATCGCCAGCGTCGGCACCGACGGGATAGACGGTCCGACCGACGCGGCCGGTGCCGTGGTCGACACCACGACCCCCGCGCGTGCGGCCGAGCGTGACCTGCGCCGGCCGGAGCACTACCTGGCTGCGAACGACTCGTACACCTTCTTCGAGGCGCTCGGCGACCTGATCCGTACCGGGCCTACGGACACCAACGTCGGCGACCTGCAGGTTGCGCTGATCGCGTAGCACCGGCGCCGATGCTCAGTCCGGACGAGTTGCTCGATACGATCCGCCGGCAGGTGGACCATCCCGCCACCGTGCGCGACCTCATGGAGCGGCTCGGATGGCCTTCCAGTCAGCGCGCAACGCTACGCCGCCGTCTCGCGGCTCTCGTCGAACGCGGTGAACTCATCCGCATTCGCGGCAACCGCTACGGGTTGCCGGACCGGATGGACCTGGTGACCGGCCGCGTGCAGGTGCACCCGCGCGGCTTCGGGTTCGTCACGCCCGATCATCCGGCGGAGGGTATCGCCGGCGACGTGTACATCGCGGGCACCAATCTGAATCAGGCGATGCACGGCGACCGGGTAGTGGTGCGCGTCGAGCGGCGGTCCGATCGGGGCCGGGCCGAGGGCCGGATCCTGCGCATCGTGGAGCGGGCGGCGGCGCAGCTCGTCGGACGGTACGATGCGGACGGCTACGTCGTGCCCCTCGACCGGCGGCTGCCGATGGATGTACAGATTCCGGGAGGCGAGCGGGGCGGCGCAAGTGCCGGGGACCTGGTGGTGGCGGAGCTGACGCGCTATCCGACACCGACTCGAAGCCCGGCCGGCCGGGTGGTCGAGGTGCTCGGCACGCTCGATACCCCCGGTGTCGATGTCCGCGTCGTCCTGCGCGCGCACGGTATCCCCGACGCACACGATCCGCAGGCGGTCGACGAGGCGCAGCGCCTCGGCGACAAGCTGCGGCCGGCGGACCGGCGCGGGCGCACGGACTTCCGACATCTCATCACCGTGACCATCGACGGCGAGTCGGCCCGCGATTTCGACGACGCCATCACGCTGGAGACGCTCGGCGGCGGAAACGTCCGTCTCGGCGTGCACATCGCGGATGTCTCGCACTACGTCGCCGAAGGCAGCGCTCTCGATCGGGACGCCTGCCGGCGGGGCACCTCCGTCTATTTTCCGGATCGCGCGGTGCACATGTTTCCGCCCGAGCTCGCCACCGGGCTGTGCAGCCTGAAGCCGCGGCTCGACCGGCTCGTGCAGTCCTGCGTCATGGAGATCGACGGCGCCGGCGACGTGGTGCGCTACGAGATCCATGACGGGATCATTCACAGCAACGCGCGCATGACCTACACGGACGTGGACGCGGTGTTGAGCGATCCCGCTTCGGCGGCCGCCGAGAAGTACGCGGACCTCGCGCCGTTCTTCGACGCGTTGGGCGCGCTGGCCGCGATCCTCACGGAGCGCCGCCGGCGACGTGGAGCCATAGACTTCGACGTGCCGGTCGCGCGCTTTCGACGCGACGACGCCGGCCGCGTCGAGGCGATCGTCGCGGACGAGCGCACGACGGCTCACCGGATCATCGAGGAGTTCATGCTCATCGCGAACGAGACGGTGGCCGAGCATCTCGTGCGGCAGGAGATGCCGGCGCTGTTCCGGGTGCACGAGCGCCCCGACGCGGCCAAGGTCGAAGCGTTCGAGGAGTTCGCGACCTCTCTCGGCTACAGCCTTGCGGCGTCGCCGGATGCGATCGCGCCGGGACACTTTCAGAGGCTCCTCGAACGCCTGCGCGGACGGCCGGAGGAAAGGCCCGTCGCTCGCCTCATGCTGCGGACAATGCGTCTGGCGCGGTACGAACCGGACAACCTCGGCCACTTCGGGCTGGCGGCGCCGTCCTACACGCACTTCACGTCGCCGATCCGGCGATATCCGGACCTGGTCGTGCATCGGGCGGTGCGGGCGAGCCGCCGGCCGACGCTGTCGGCGGAACGGACGCGTCGGTGGTCGGAGGACCTGCCGGACCTCGCACGGCGGACCTCGGAGCTGGAGCGGCGGGCGGAGGAGGCGGAGCGCGAGCTCGTGCACTGGCAGATGGTCCGGTTCATGGCCGACAAGGTGGGCGAGGAGTTCACCGCCTACGTCGTCGGCGTAACCGCGTTCGGTCTCTTCGTCGAGCTGGTGGAGCAGTTCGTCGAGGGGCTGGTGCACGTTTCCAGCATGGCGGACGACTACTATCACTACGTTGAGCGCCAGCACCTGTGGCAGGGCGAGAGCACGGGCAAGATCTATCGGCTCGGCGACCGGGTACGGGTGCAGCTCGTGCGCGTCGATACCGAGCATCGGCAGCTCGACCTGGCCCTGACCGACATACTGGACGCGGTGCGGCGGTCCCGCGACGGAAGGTCTTCCCGTTCACGCCGGCCGACCGGGCGCGACCGGCGCCCGAGGCGCAACGCGGGGCGGGGACGTTGAGGATGACCCGGCTTCGTCTGCCGCGCGAGGCGTGACCGTGCGATGATCGGAGCCGTGAAGCACCTCGTGGTCGGCACGGCAGGCCACATCGATCACGGGAAGAGCACCTTGGTCGAGGCACTGACCGGGATTGATCCGGACCGGCTGCAGGAAGAAAAGGCCAGAGGGATCACGATCGACCTCGGGTTCGCGCCGTACCGCCATGGCGACACGCAGCTCGCGTTCGTCGACGTGCCGGGGCACGAACGGTTCGTCCGCAATATGCTCGCGGGCGCCAGCGGTATCGACTGCGTGCTGCTCGTCATCGCGGCGGACGAGTCGGTCATGCCGCAGACCCGCGAGCATTTCGATATCTGCCGTCTCCTGGGGGTGGGGGGCGGTATGGTGGCGCTCACCAAGTCCGATCTGGTGGACGATGAGACGCTGGAGCTCGTCCGCCTGGAGACCCGCGAGCTCATCGCCGGCTCGTTCCTCGACGGCGCACCGCTGGTGCCGGTGTCGGCGCGCACCGGGGCCGGGCTCGACGACATGCAGCGCGAGCTCGCCGCACTGGCGAACGGTGTCGACGGGCGGGTGGACAGCGGCATTCCCCGGCTGCCGGTCGACCGTGCGTTCAGCGTCAAGGGCTTCGGGACCGTGGTGACCGGCACCCAGGCGTCCGGCGTCATCGAGGGGGAGGGCGAACTCGTGCTGATGCCGGCCGGCCGCCGCGTCAAGGTGCGCGGCCTGCAGGTGCACGGCAACCCGCTGTCCCGCGCGCGCGCGGGACAGCGGGTTGCCGTCAATCTGGCCGCCATCGGAGTCGACGATCTGCAGCGCGGGGACACTCTCACGACACGGGACGGTCTGTGTGCGTCGCGCCGGTTCGACGGGAGGGTGACGCTGCTCGATGGCGCCCGGCCGCTGAAGTACGGGGCCCGGGTACGCTTTCACCAGGGGACCAGCGAGGTCATGGCTCGCCTGGCGATCGGCGCGGCACGATCCAGCGCGGGCAAGGCTGACGCCGGTGCCGCGGCAGAGGAAGTCCCCGAGTTCCCGAGCGTGCTGGAGCCCGGCGGCTCGGTGTTCGCGCGCCTGCATCTGGAGCGCCCGGTCGCCCTGACCCGGGGCGATCGCTTCGTGCTGCGCGCCTACTCGCCGATGATGACGATTGGCGGCGGCGTCGTACTCGATCCGGCTCCTCCGCGCGGGCGACTGCGCTCCGTGGCCGGCTTCGAACGCTTGCGGCGTCTGGACGCGCTCGATGATGACGCCGAGGCGCTACTGACCATGGTGGGGGAGGCCGCCGGCGCGGGTGTGACCGTCGGCGCGCTCGCGCCCCGCGTCGGCCGCACCGCCGTGGAGGTCAGGCGGGTTGCGGCCACGCTCGTCGAGAAGGGCGCGCTGATCTCGATGGGGGAGCACCTGGTCGCCGCGGCGACGGTCGAGGCGGCGCGCGAGGCGCTGCTGACAATCGCCGGCGCCTACCATCGGACCCATCCGCTGGAGCCGGGCCTGCCGCGCGAGGAAGCGCGCGAGCGCCTGGCCAGGCAGGCCGGATCTGCCCTGTTCGAGCACGTGGCGCAGGCCCTGGTTGCCGCAGGGCGCCTGGCCGCGGGGCGCCATCTCGTGCTGTCGACGCACCGCATCGTGTTGACGGACGAGGAGACGCGCGTGAAGGACGAGCTCGCCCGCATGTTCCTGCGCGAGGCGCTTTCGCCCCCGGACCCGGCGGTCTGGGCGCGGGAACGGGGCGTGGACGAGGCTCTCGCCGACCGGATGCTCAAGCTGCTGGTGCGCGACGGGACGGTGGAGCGTCTCGACACTCTGCTGTTCCACCGGGACGTGCTCGGGCGCCTCAGGAAAGACGTGGCGGGTCTGAGTGCGGGCGCCGGTGAACCGGTCCGAATCGACGTGGCCTGGTTCAAGCAGCGCTTCGGCATCACTCGCAAGTTCGCGATCCCGTTGCTCGAGTACCTGGATCGCGTGCGCGTGACACGGCGGGCAGGACGGGAGCGCATCGTAATCTAGCGCGGACCAGGGATGCACCGGCTCTCTCCGCAACGGTGCTACAATGCGTCGTTCCGGATCAGGCGCGGAGGGCACCCTACGACTTATGGCGACGTATCAGGATGGGCCGTGCTTCACGGTCGGCGTGTTTCAGGACGCTGCATGGGCGTCGCGCGGGCTCACCGCGCTGGCCGGGGATGGTTTTCCGCCGGAGGCGCTTTCGATTGTGGCGAAGCGGGCGCCGGACGTCGCCGATTTGATGGAGAAGACCTTCGGTGTCGGCACGGAGCAGGCGCTGGTCGAAGTCCCGGGACTCGGCCCGGCGGTGGCTCACGGCGCGCTCGTCGAGGCGCTGCAGGGCGCCGACAACGCCCTCGGCGCGAGCGGCGTGGCGGCCACCATGCGTCGTGCCGGATTCCAGGCGCACGACGGGTTCATCTTCGAGAAGCTCACCGCACGCGGTGGTGTCCTGGTCGCCGTGGCCGGCGAGTTCCGCGCTGCCGACGCGTTGGCGCTGATGCACGCTTACGGCGGCGGCAATGCAGCCATTGGTGCGTGGGCCGGGCGAGTCTGATCCCGCGCCGGCCGTGTTCTTCGCCGGCATGGAGCGGCCGGCGCTTGTTTGGCGCGATGCGGGTCGCAACTCCGCGTTTGCCCATTTGCGGCAGGTCCGGCAAAATGGGGTGAGGAGGCGCACCCTTGGGCCAGGGTCTCGGTCTCGGTCTCGGTCAGATTCGGTTTCCACCCTCGCACACGTCGTATACCCCGCCTGAGAGACGACGTCGGGCATCCGTGGCGTATACGGTCGGCCCGTTGCGCCTGAAGACTGCTCGCGATCCGAGCACCGGCGACAGCGCGGGCGCTACGGCCGGCGTTCGGACGGCCGACGGGACGCTCTCGATACTGCCGGACGACATCGCGCCGGCCGACGTGCATTTCCTCCTGCGGGCCAACCAGCAACGCGTGGGCGGCTCGTTCGCGGCCTCGCTCACCAGCCACGCGATCGGGCTCGGGATCGTGGCGCTGGTGCTGAGTCTGGCGCCGGAGCAGGTCTACGAGGCCATTGCGATCGACCGCCAGTACAACGGGATCGTGTGGATCCCCGAAGAGGGTCCGGGCGGCGGCGGCGGCGGCGGCGGCAACGAGTCCCTGGAACTGCCGCCGTTGGCCCAGATCGAGGGACCGGAGGAAGCCGAGCTGAGCGTGCCCATCGAGGAGCCTGTGCCGGTCGTCGAGCCCGAGCCGGAGCCCGAGCCGGAGCCGGAGCCCGAGCCGCTCGATACTCAGGAACTCTCGATTCCTGCCCTGCCGGTCGCGAGCGCCCCGGAGACCCTGCCGGGCGTACTGGAAGGCCTGCGTACGGAGTCGGAGTCCTCGCAGGGCCGCGGGACCGGTGGCGGCGCCGGGAGCGGCGACGGCGGCGGGGCAGGCCCCGGTGAGGGTGACGGACTCGGTCCGGGAGAGGGCGGCGGCGTCGGCGGCGGTGTCTACCGTCCGGGCACCGCGGGTCTGACCATTCCGCGGCTGCTGCGGGAAGTGACGCCGCAGTACACGGCCGAGGCGATGAGGGCGCGAATTCAGGGCACGGTCTGGCTGGACGTCGTCGTCCTGCCCACCGGCGAGGTCGGCGACGTCGAGGTCAGCAAGTCGCTCGATCAGGTGTTCGGTCTCGACGAGCAGGCGATTGCCGCCGCGCGACAGTGGCTCTTCGCGCCTGGATTGCGCTTCGGTGAACCGGTCGCGGTGCTCGTGAGCCTGGAGCTGTTCTTCAACCTGCGCTGACCGAATCTCGGGCTTGGCACTCGGGCCGGTCATCTGACAACCGCGGCGGTGTGGCCGAATGGCGGCCAACATGCCGGTTGCCATAAGCGGGCAAAAGGAAACGCCCGGACAAGCGCGCAGCCTGCCCGAGCGTTCGAGCGATCGATCCGGAGGGATAGCGGGCTTGCCTAGTACATCCCGCCCATGCCGCCGCCGTGGCCGCCCATGCCGCCGCCGGCGGGCTCCTTCTTGTCCTCGGGGATCTCGCACACCAGCGCCTCGGTCGTCAGCAGCAACGAGGCGATGGAGCCGGCGTTCTGGAGCGCGGTGCGCACGACCTTCGTCGGGTCGATGACGCCAGCCGCCACCATGTTCTCGTACTTCTCGCTCTGCGCATTGAAGCCCTGCTCGTCGTCGTCCGCCTCGGTCACTTTCTGGACGACGATAGAGCCCTCGAACCCGGCGTTCTGGGAAATCCAGCGCATCGGCTCTTCGAGCGCCCGCCTGAGGATGTTGACGCCGATCTGCTGATCGCCAGCGAGCGTGAGGTCACCGAGCGCGCGGGAGGCGCGCAGCAAGGCGACGCCGCCGCCCGGGACGATGCCTTCCTCGACGGCCGCCTTCGTGGCGTGCATCGCGTCCTCGACGCGCGCCTTCTTCTCCTTCATCTCGGTCTCGGTAGCCGCGCCGACCTTGATGATCGCAACGCCGCCGACCAGCTTGGCGAGACGCTCCTGCAGCTTCTCGCGGTCGTAGTCGGAGGTCGTCTCCTCGATCTGCGCACGGATCTGCTTGACACGCCCCTCGATGGCCCCGTGGGTCCCGCCGCCCTCGACGATGGTCGTGTTGTCCTTGTCGATGGTGACCTTCTTGGCCGTGCCGAGGTCCTCGACGCGGATGTTCTCCAGCTTCAACCCGAGGTCCTCGGTGATCGCCTTGCCGTTGGTCAGGATGGCGATGTCCTCGAGCATCGCCTTGCGGCGGTCGCCGAAGCCGGGGGCCTTGACCGCGGCGCCCTGCAGCGTGCCGCGCAGCTTGTTGACGACGAGCGTCGCGAGGGCCTCGCCCTCGATGTCCTCGGCGATGATGAGGAGCGGCTGACTCAGACGCGCCACCTGCTCGAGGAGCGGCAGCAAGTCCTTCATCGAGCTGATCTTCTTCTCGTGGATGAGGATGATCGGGTTCTCGAGGACGCACTCCATCCGCTCGGCGTCGGTCACGAAGTAGGGCGAGAGGTAGCCGCGGTCGAACTGCATCCCCTCGACGACGTCGAGCGATGTCTCGAGCGTGCGGGCTTCTTCGACCGTGATGACGCCGTCCTTGCCGACCTTGTCCATCGCCTCGGCGATGATCGTCCCGATGGTCGAGTCGTTGTTCGCCGAGATGGTGCCGACCTGCGCGATCATGTTGCCGGTGACGCTCTTCGACATCGTCCTGAGCTTGCTGGTGACGGTCTCCACCGCGGTCTCGATTCCGCGCTTGACCTCCATCGGATTGGCGCCGGCCACGACGTTCTTGGCGCCCTCGCGGAAGATCGCCTGCGCGAGCACGGTCGCCGTGGTCGTGCCGTCACCGGCGATGTCCGAGGTCTTGCTCGCGACCTCGCGGACCATCTGCGCGCCCATGTTCTCGAGCGGATCCTTGAGGTCGATCTCCTTGGCGACGGTCACGCCGTCCTTGGTGATGGTGGGCGATCCGAACTTCCTGTCGAGGACGACGTTGCGGCCCTTCGGGCCGAGGGTGACCTTGACGACATTGGCGAGCTGGTTGACGCCCTCGATGATCTTCTGTCGCGATTCCTGTCCGTAGACGATCTGCTTGGCCATTATTCTCGAACTCCAATCACTGAAATGCGGTAGTCGCCGCTAGTCGCTTTCGATGACGCCGAGGATCTCGTCCTCGCGCATGATCAGGAACTCGTTGCCGTCGAGCTTGATCTCCTGGCCGGAGTACTTGCCGAACAGCACCTTGTCACCGGCCTTGACGTCGAGCGGCGTCACCGTCCCGTCGTCCTTGACCTTCCCGTTGCCGACTGCGATCACATTCCCCTGCTGCGGCTTCTCCTTGGCCGTGTCCGGAATGATGATGCCGCCGACCTGCTGCTCGCCTTCTTCGATGCGCTCGACGATGATGCGGTCGTGAAGTGGTCGTACATTGGCAGCCATGAACTCTGCTACTCCCTTCGTGAAAAACTCCGTCAGCCGCACACGTCGATTCTCCCGTGCGGGCCTCCCCCATGGTGGCGTTAGCAGTCACCAACCGAGACTGCTATTTTAGCGACCGCACGAGAACCTCGTCAAGGCAGGGCCAGTCAGCGGGTCCGCTCTCAGCCGGTGCGCTTCAGGCGGTGGGCGGCGATCTTCCGGCTCAGGGTGTTGCGGTGGATTCCCAACAGGCTGGCGGCTCGACCGAGTCGGCCGTTCGACTTCTCCAATGCGCGGCTGATGAAACGCTTCTCGATCTCGCGCTGTGCATCCTCGTAACGGATGCCCTTGGTCAGCATCTCGTCCACCAGGCGGTCGAGCTCTTCGCGCACGGTCGCCCCCTGTCCTCAATCGTCCAGATCGCGGCCGGTCAGCAGACGATAGGCCTCGACGTACTTCAGGCGCGTTTGCGCGACGACGTCGCCGGGGAGCGTTGGCGCGGGCGGCTTGCGATCCCACGCGATGCGGTCCAGGTAGTCGCGGACGTACTGCTTGTCGAAGCTCGGCTGCGGTCCCCCCGCCGCGTATCGCGCGGCGGGCCAGAACCGTGACGAGTCCGGTGTCAGCACCTCGTCGATGAGTATGACCTCGTCGCGTGCGCCGTCGGAGACGATCCCGAACTCGAACTTGGTGTCGGCGACGACGATTCCGCTCGCCGCCGCGTGGGCCGCGCCGTGCGCATAGAGCGCCAGCGTGAGCGCACGGAGTCGCGCCACGAGATCCGCGCCGACCAGGCGGGCGGCCTCGGCTTCGCTGATGTTGAGGTCGTGGCCGGTCTCCGCCTTGGTGGCCGGCGTGAAGATCGGCTCCGGGAGGCGGTCGGATTCGCGCAGGCCGGCCGGCAAACGAACGCCGCACACTTGCCCGTCGCGCTGGTACTCCTTCCAGCCGGAGCCCGACAGGTACCCGCGTGCGACGCACTCGATGGGGATGGGCTTCGTGCGGCGAACCAGCATCGAGCGTCCGGCGAGCAGATTCGCGTGCCTGTGGAGCGGCTCGGGATAGTCGCCGGGATCTGTCGAGACCAGATGGTTGCCGACGATGTCACCGGTACGTCCGAACCAGAACGCCGACAACTGGGTGAGTACCCGGCCCTTGTCCGGAACGGCGGAGCCTAGCACCACGTCGTACGCGGAGATCCGGTCGGTGGCAACCATGAGCAGGTGCTCGCCGACCTCGTACATGTCGCGGACCTTGCCGCGGCGGTGCGCGGTGATGCCGTCAAGGGACGTCTCGAAGAGCGAAGCGCTGGATGGCAAACAGGAACCCTCGTCCGGGATGGAGACCATAGCTTACCGGGACAACCGCGCGACGGCAAAACAAAAATGTAGTACGGTCGATGCCGCATGCGAAGACACATCCGGAACATCGTCGTCGGCCTGATCGGAGTGGGCCTGATGGCGTTCGTGCTGCGCGGTGCCGATCTCGATCGCGTGGCAGACGCAGTGCTGAGTGCCCGGCTCGATCTGATTGGGCTCGCCGTGCTGGCGATGGTGGCGACCTATCTGGCGCGCGCGGTGCGCTGGTGCTACCTGCTCGAGCCGCTGGGCCGAGTGCATCTGGGGGTCGCTTTGCGGGCGACGGTGATGGGCTTCGCCGCGACGGCGATTTTGCCGGGACGTGTCGGCGAGATCCTCCGGCCGTACGTGCTCGCCCGTCGCGAAAAACTCAGCGTGAGCGCGGCGATCGGGACGGTGGTGCTCGAGCGATTGCTGGATCTCGTGGTGATCCTGGCGATCTTCGGGCTGTCTGTCGTTGCATTCGCTCCGAACCTCGGGGTCGAGGCAGGCGGGCTGCTCTCCGCGTTGTACGCCGGGGCGGTCGTCGCCGGGGGATTCGCCATCGGCACTCTGGGGCTGGCGTGCGTGGCGGCGACGAACCCGGAGGCGGTTGGCCGCGGTGTCGCCCGCGTGACGTCGATCCTGCCGGACGGATTCTCGCAAAAGCTCGCACGGCTCTCCCACCGTTTTTCGGAGGGCCTCGGGGTGATGCGTCGGCCGGGTCCGCTGGTATGGGCAATGGCGTGGACGGTCTTCGTCTGGGTTTCGATCACGGCCGGAATCTGGCTGGTGTCGGTGGCCTTCGGCGTCGACATGTCGCCGTCCGGCGCCGGCATCCTGCTGGTATTGGTGGTGCTCGGTGTCGCGGTGCCGACCCCAGCGGGCGTCGGTGGCTACCACGCCGCCTTCCAGGTCGGGGCGACGACGCTCTTCGCTGCAGGAGCCGAGAGCGCGGTCGGTGCGGGACTCGTGGCGCACGCCATCTCGTTCGTGCCGGTTACGATTGTCGGCGTCGTCCTGATGGCCTCCGAGGGGGTGCATCTGGCGAGCATCAGCCAGTTGGCCGGGGCCGCGGCAGGCGGGACGGAGCTCGATACGGACGTGGAGGACGAGCGGTGAAGTGTCCGTTCTGCGGGCATCTCGACGACCGGGTGGTCGACTCGCGGGAGAGCCGGGAGGGCGATGCGATCCGCCGCCGCCGGGAGTGTGGCCGTTGCGAACGTCGTTTCACCAGTTACGAGCGGATCGACGAGATTCCGTACATGGTCGTCAAGAAGGACGGGACTCGGGAACGATTCGATCGCCGCAAGGCGATTGCAGGGATGCTCAAGGCGTGCGAGAAGCGCCCCGTGAGCGTGGCGGCCCTCGAGGCGGTTGCGAATCGGGTCGAAGCGGCGCTGCACGAGCGGCCCGACAAGGAGATGTCCACCGAGGAGGTGGGCGCCTTCGTGATGGACGAGCTCAAGGATCTCGACACGGTGGCCTACGTCCGGTTCGCCTCCGTCTACCGAGATTTCCGCGATATCGGCGAGTTCATGGAGGAACTCAAGGGGCTGCTCGACGGTCATGAGGACAAGGACGGCGGCTCTCGAGTCGCGCCTCGATCGTCCGGTCGGACGGAATGACGTCGAGCATGGGCTTCCCGCCGGAGGAGCCGTCTATCGCTTCGCGTGGAACCAACCCGATCAGCTCCGTGCCGGCTATCTCCACTCCCTCGCGCGCCGCTTCCCGAGCGACCCGATCCAGCGCTGCGGCCAGCGGAGTACGCCTGTAGTCCGTGAGGTTCATCGAGACCTGGACGAAGTCCCGCGGCGGCGCCGAGAGGCGCACGCCCATGGCCTTGACCTCCGGCAGTCCGCCGCCGCTGGCCCGCACCGCTCGCGCGATGCGCCGGGCGATGTCGAGATCGTCGGATGCCAGGTTGACGTTGAACGCCACGAGCGGGCGCCGCGCCCCGATAGCCGCTGCTCCGGCCGAGGGATGGGGCTGCGGCGGGCCGTAGTCCGGTCTCCAGCCGGGTTGGGCCAGCTTCGTTCCGAGCCCCTCGAATTGACCGCGCCGCACGTGCTCGAGAGCACGCCTGGAGGGTGCCGTAGCTGCGGCCTCGTACAGCAGGACCGGAATCTGCAGGCGCTCCGCCACGTCCCGGGCAGTCGCGTGCGCGAGTTCGATGCAGGCCTCCATCGGTGTGCGCCCGAGGGGGACGAACGGTACGACGTCCACGGCGCCGATGCGCGGATGTGCGCCGCGGTGAAGGCGCAGATCGATCCGTCTCGCCGCTACTTCGAAGAGCCGCAGCATTGCTCCGCGGAGCGGATCGGCCTCGCCGGCCACCGTGACGACCGAGCGGTTGTGGGAAGCGTCCGACGACCAGTCGAGCACCCGCACGCCGGGCGCAGCCTCGACCGCCTCGATCGCCGCCCGCACGACCTCGACGCGGCGGCCTTCGCTGATGTTGGGAACGGCTTCTATCATCTGCTGCGGCCGTTGACGGCCCTCCGGCTCTCGCCCATAATCGCATCACTTCCTGGCGCGGCGCGCGACGCCCGCCGTCCCGCTCTACGAGGCGGAGGAGAATCGAGACGCCGAACCTCTCGAGGCGCATGCACATTCCCGGGTTCGAAGCTGACGGCCTGCGTGCGGTCCGCGTGTAGCGATGTCCCGCTTGGCGTTGCTGATTGCGACGGCCGGGTATGTCGGGCTGGCCCCGGTGGCGCCCGGCACTTGGGGATCGGCAGTCGGCGTCTGCCTGCTGCTCCTGGTGCGTCTGACCGGCTGGGCAGGTGCGGAGGCGCTGCTGCTGGGAGCGGTGCTCGTCGTTGGCGTCTGGGCCGCAACGGTGGTGGAGCGGCGCTATGGTCGTCCCGACCCGGGGGCCATCGTCATCGATGAGATTGCCGGCATGCTCATCGCGTTGCTCTGGGTTCCGGTCGCCTGGCCCGGGCTGGTGGTCGGTTTCCTGGCCTTCAGGGGTTTCGACATCGTCAAGCCGTTTCCCGCCCGCCTGGCCGAGCGCCTCCCGGCCGGGTGGGGAGTGATGGCGGACGACGTCGTCGCCGGCTTCTACGCCTGCGTGACGGTCCGGGTGGGTGCAGCCGTCGCGCCGGCGGTGATGCTGGGATGAGGGGGCAACGGGACAGCGGTCCGACAACCGCCGTGGTCGTCGCCGTCGGGTCGGAGTTCCTGACGCCCCACAAGACCGACACGAACTCGCTGTTCATCACCGATCGGCTCAATGCGGTCGGTATAGACGTCGTCCAGAAGCTGGTGGTGGGGGACGAGCCTCCCGGCCTTGCGAGTGCGCTGCGCTACGCCATGGGCGCTGCCGACGTCGTGGTCGTCACCGGGGGGCTTGGACCGACCGCGGACGACGTGACCCGCGACGTCGTGGCGGATCTGCTCGGCGTGCCGCTCGATGAGTCGGCCGGGATCGTCACGGCGATTCGCGCCCGGTTCGAGGCGCGCGGGCTGCAGATGCCGGAGATCAACCGCCGGCAGGCGGCGGTTCCGCGTGGAGCGGAGGTGCTGGCGAATCCGGCGGGAACCGCGCCGGGGCTCTGGCTGACCGCAGGCGGGACCCGGCTGGTCCTGTTGCCCGGCCCGCCGCGGGAGCTGCGGCCGATGTTCGATCGCCTGGTCGCCGACCGTCTCGCCTCGACGGCCGGGGGCAGGAGGGTCCAGCGGCGGATGATCCGGACGACCGGACGGACGGAATCGCACATCGATGAACTCGCCCGGCCGATCTACGAACCGTTGGCCGCGCGGCAGCCGCCCGTCCGGACCACGATCCTTGCGTCGCTCGGGCAGATCGATCTGCACCTGTCGACGGTTGGCGCCGATCCGGAGACGGGCGGGCGCGTTCTCGAGGCGGCCGTGGCGAAGCTGGCCGGCGTGCTGGGGAGCTGCGTCGTGAGCACGGATGGCCGGTCGCTGCCGGAGGTCGTCGGCGAGCTCCTGCGGCGGCGGCGCGCGCGCGTCGCCGTCGCCGAATCGTGCACCGGCGGGTTGATCGCCTCACGCCTGACGGACGTGCCGGGCAGTTCGGCGTACGTCCACGCCGGGTGGGTGCTCTACAGCAACGAGGCGAAGGTCGCCCTTGGGGTCGCACCGGCCCTCATCGAGGCCGACGGCGCGGTGAGCGAACCGGTGGCCGAGGCGATGGCGGTGGCGGCGCGCGCGGCGGCCGGTGTCGATTTCGGTCTCGCGGTGACCGGTATCGCCGGCCCGGGCGGGGCGACGCCGGAAAAGCCGGTCGGTACGGTGTGCCTGGCGCTCGCCGGACGCGGGGCGCCGCCGCGGGTCCGGCGGGTCCGGCTTCCCGGCGACCGCGAGCGGGTGAAGTTCCAGGCGTCGCAGGCCGCGCTCGATCTCCTCCGCCGGGCGTTGCTGCGTGCGGAGGCGACGGGCTCGTAGTGCGCCTGTTCTTCGCAATCGATCACCGCGCCGTTCTCGGCGGCTCGGCGTGACTCATCCGACTCCCGAGATGGGGCATACTCGGTACGGGTCGGCGGTGGGTCTGCAACAACCGGCGCCGGTCCGGCGCGGCCTGTGGCCGCGACCGGATCTCCACACGACCATGTACAGCAGGAGGACGTGCGCGTGACGGGGAGTGGACCGGTGGCCGTGCTCGGCTGCGGCAGTTGGGGCACGGCGCTGGCCATCCATCTCGGCCGTTGCGGGCACGAGGTGCGACTGTGGGGACGGGATGCGGATCTCGTGAAGCAGTTGGTTGGGCGCCGCCGCAACGCGGTGTACTTGCCCGGTGTCGAGCTGCCGCAGTCCGTGCATCCCACCGCCGGGCTGGAGAGTGCCGTGGACGGCGCAGTTTACGTCGTCGCGGCGGTGCCGTCGCACGGCGCTCGGCAGGTGCTCCGGCGGGCGGCGCAATACCTCCGGCCGGACGCGACGGTCGTCGGCGCGGCGAAGGGCATCGAGGATGGAACGCTCCACAGGATGTCCGAGGTGATCGCCCAGGAGGTCGGCGACGCGCGGGCCGTGACGGTGCTGTCGGGCCCGAGCTTCGCGGCAGAGGTTGCGCGGGGCGTGCCCACCGCGGTGGTGGTGGCCGGCCGGCGCCCCGAGGCGGTTACGGCCGTCCAGCAGGACTTCCGGTCGGACCGCTTCCGGCTGTACGCGAGCGATGACCTCGTCGGTGTGGAGATCGGGGGCGCGATGAAGAACGTCATCGCCATCGCCGCCGGCGGCATCGAGTCGCTGGGGCTCGGGCACAACGCGGTGGCGGCGCTCGTGACACGGGGTCTGGCCGAGATGTCGCGCCTGGCGTACGCCCTTGGCGGCCGGCGCGATACGCTGGCCGGACTCAGTGGTCTCGGGGATCTGGTACTCACTTGCACCGGTGGACTGAGTCGCAACCGGCAGCTCGGGATCGAGCTCGGTAAGGGACGTCCGCTCGACGACGTCCTCGACGGCATGCGGATGGTTGCCGAAGGAGTCCGCACGACACGGGCGGCGCTCGATCTGGGCGCGCGACACGGCGTGGAACTGCCGATCACCGCGCAGATGGCGGAGGTGATCGCCGGTCGCAAGACACCGCGGTCCGCGGTCGAGGACCTCATGCTCCGGCGACAGCGATCGGAGCTGGACGAATGAGCATCGTCAGCCGTCTGCGCGAGGGGTTGCGGCGCACGGCCGAACGCTGGACGGGCCGACTGGAGCGCCTGACCGGTGCGTCCACGACTGGCGGCGGCAGTCCGAGCACCGAGACGCTCGAGGCCCTCGAGGAGCTGTTGATCGAAGCGGACGTGGGAGTGCTGACGGCAGGGCGCATCGTCGCTCGCGTCGGCGGCGACGACGGCGCGGGCGACCTGCGGAAACGCGTCAAGGCCGAGATTCTCGAGGTGTTGGCCGGCGCCGCCGCCGCGGCGGCAGAGGTTCCGGCGCCGCGGGTCGTGCTCGTGGTCGGCGTCAACGGCACCGGCAAGACGACCACGGTCGGCAAGCTCGCTCACCGCTGCCGCCTGGACGGCCAGACGCCTCTCATCTGCGCGGCGGACACGTTCCGGGCGGCGGCGGTCGAACAGATCGCGGTGTGGGCGGAACGCGCGTCAGTGGATATCGTGCGCGCCGGCGATGGCGCCGATCCCGCTTCGGTCGTCTTCGATGCGATTGCGGCGGCACGGTCTAGGGGCCGCGACGTGGTGTTCGTCGATACGGCCGGGCGTCTTCATACCCGCGCCGATCTGATGGGGGAGCTGGGCAAGATACGCCGCGTCGCCGGCCGTGCGGCGCCCGGGGCGCCCCACGAGGTGCTGCTGGTGGTCGACGCGAGCGTGGGGCAGAACGGCATCGCGCAGGCGCGTCAGTTTCTGGAGACGGCGGGCGTTACCGGCATCGTGCTGACGAAGCTCGACGGGACCGCGAAGGGGGGCGTCGCGGTGGCCATCGCGGGGGAGATCGGCGTTCCCATTCGCTATGTTGGAGTCGGCGAAGGGATCGACGACCTGCTCCCGTTCTCGGCCGACGACTACGTCGACGCGCTGTTCGAGAACGCCTGGTAGGAGACGATGGCGGTTGCCGAGAGGGACGACGTACACATGCGCGAGGCCCTGCGGCTCGCCGGCAAGGGCCGCGGTCGCACGAGTCCGAACCCCATGGTCGGCGCGATTGTCGTGGACGGCCGCGGCGTCGTCGTCGGGGCCGGATACCACGAGAGTGCGGGCGGAGATCATGCGGAGGTTCGCGCACTGGCCCAGGCTGGCGCGGCCGCACGGGGCGCGGCGCTCTACTGCACGCTGGAGCCGTGTTGTCACCAGGGGCGAACCGGACCGTGCGTGGAGCGGCTCGTCGAGGCGGCCGTCGCCCGCGTAGTGGTGGCGATGCCGGACCCGAATCCCGCGGTGAACGGCAAGGGTATCGAGTTTCTCCGCCGGCAGGGGATCGCCGTGGACGTGGGTCTGCGGGCCAGTGAAGCCGAGCGACTGAACGAGGCGTTCGTCACTTGGGTGTCCAAGCGGCGACCGTTCGTGACGATGAAGGTCGCCGTCAGTCTCGACGGCTGCATTGCAGAGCGGCCGGGCGCGCGAACGACGTTGACGTCGCCCGTGACCAGCCAGGTCGTGCACACGCTACGGGCGGAGGTGGACGCCATCGGGGTGGGCTCGACGACGGTCCTGGTCGACGACCCGTTGTTGACTGCCCGCGGGACGCTGCGGGCGCTGCCTCTGACGCGTGTCATCTTCGATCGCCGGCTGCGCACGCCGCCGACGGCGCGCCTCTTCCGTACGCTGGAGGCCGGACCGGTGGTCGTGCTGACGACGGAGTCCGTATCCGCGCAGCACCGCGACCGGGAGGCCCGGCTCGCGGACGCCGGGGCGGATATCGAGCGCCTGGATGCCGGCCGATTCCTGCGCGATGCCTTCGAGCTGCTCGCGGGGCGCGGGCTGACGAGCTTCGTTCTCGAAGGCGGGCGGCACATGCATGAGGCAGCGTGGGATGCCGAGCTGGTGGACCGCGTCCAGATGTTCGTTGCGCCGGTCGAGCTGGGTCCGTCCGGTGTTGCGTGGATGGACCGCGGCGCGGTCTTCGGCGACATCGATTCCCTGTCTGTCCGGGCCTGTGGGCCGGACGTGTTGATGGAGGCGGATGTTCACAGGACTCATTGAAGCGCTGGGCGCGGTCGCCGCGACGCGGGAACTCCCGTCCGGGCGGCGGGTCCGGATCGCGACCGATATCGCCGGCCAGCTCGAGCTCGGCGACAGTGTCGCCGTCAACGGCGTCTGTCTGACGGTCGTGCGGTTCGACGCTTCGGGATTCGAAGCCGAGGTCTCCCCGGAGACCTTGCGGGTCACGAATCTGGAGGATCTGCGCGACGGAGTGGCGGTGAATCTGGAGCGCCCCCTGCTGCCATCCGATAGGCTGGGGGGGCACTTCGTGCAGGGGCACGTCGACGGCGTCGGAAGCCTTGCCGGGATCGAGCAGGAGACCGACTTCTGGTGGGTGACCGTGCGTTTTCCGGTGGATCTTGCGCGTTACATCGTGACGAAGGGATCGGTTGCGGTCGACGGGATCAGCCTGACCGTCGCCGGTCTCCAGGCCGACCGCTTCACGGTGCAGATCGTTCCTCACACTTGGCGGCAAACCAATCTCCACGCCCGGCGCGTCGGCGACGCCGTCAACATCGAGTGCGATATCATCGGAAAGTACGTCGCCCGTGCCGCGGAGGCCTTCGGAGGCGACCCGACAGGAGCGCCGCCGAGCCGATCATGACCGACAGGAACGAATCGAAAGAACCGGCCGCCGCCTCCGGCGAGGGTGCGCCGCGCGCCAGGTTCGCAAGCATCGACGAGGCAATCGAGGCCTTCCGCCTCGGGCGCATGGTGATTGTGGTCGACGACGAGGACCGCGAGAACGAAGGCGACCTGACCATAGCCGCGGACAAGGTCACTCCGGACGCGATCAACTTCATGGCGCGCTACGGCCGGGGCCTGATCTGCCTGTCGATGACCGGGCAGCGCCTCGACGAGCTCGAGATCCCGATGATCGTCAGCGAGAACACGTCGCGGTTCGAGACGGCGTTCGCCGTGCCCATCGACGGGAAGCACGTCACGACGACCGGCATCTCCGCCGCCGACCGTGCCGCGACGATCCGAGTGGCGATCGATCCGACGACCCGGCCGGCCGACCTCGCGAAGCCGGGTCACGTGTCCCCGCTGCGCGCCCGCGACGGCGGCGTGCTGGTGCGCACCGGCCAGACGGAGGCGGCGGTAGATCTCGCCCGGCTCGCCGGACTCTATCCGGCCGGGGTCATCTGCGAGATCATGAACGACGACGGCACCATGGCCCGCGTGCCGGATCTCGGCCGGTTCGCGCGCCGGCATGACCTGCTCATGATTACCGTGGCGGATCTCGTCAAGTACCGGATGCGCCACGACCGCCTCGTGAAGCGCCTGGCGTCGGCGCAGCTTCCCACGGTGCACGGTCCGTTCACCGTGACCGCCTACGACAGCCTCATCGACGGGCGGACTCACGTCGCGCTCGTGCGGGGCGACGTGGGCGACGGGAAGCGGGTGCTGGTGCGCGTTCATTCGCAGTGCCTGACCGGTGACGTGCTCGCGTCCACACGTTGCGACTGCGGCGCCCAGTTGTCGCGGGCCATGGAGCGTATTGCGGCGGAGGGCCGGGGCGTGCTCCTCTATCTCAACCAGGAGGGCCGCGGCATCGGGCTCGCCAACAAGATCCGGGCCTACGAGCTGCAGGATCAGGGACTCGACACCGTCGAGGCGAACGAGCACCTCGGTTTCAAGGCGGACCAGCGCGACTACGGGATCGGCGCCCAGATACTGGGCGACCTCGGCGTGCACACGATGCGCCTGCTGACCAACAACCCCCGGAAGTTCGTCGGCCTCGAGGGTTACGGGCTCGCGGTGGAGGAGTCGGTTCCCCTGGAGATCGAGCCGACCGAGTTCACCGAGCGCTATCTCCGCACCAAGAAGGAGAAGCTCGGTCATCGTCTCTCGTCCGTCTGACGTGGCTGCGACCGGGTCGACCCGCTCGGGAGTCCTTTCCAATCCAGAAATGAGCCTGAAGCGGGGCACGTGAGCCGCGCCTGTCAGGCGACCGAACCGACGGATCGAAACAGGTCCTGGCGCGGGCCGCGTTGAGGGCGCGCGTGACCGCAGCATTATCGCTCATGGCGGCGGAACCGTCACGATGTACGACGCGGCGCTGGGCGCGTCCTGGTTCAGGGCGAAGGTGCTGTAGCCGCTGCCGTAGCAACCGAACGGTGAGGGTCTGGTTTGCCGGGTTCTGAACAGCAGGAGACCAAGCGGAGCGAACGTCCGTCTGTGGACGTTTGCGGAGTGCGGTAGCCGAGCGCGGAACCGGCAGCAGAGGGGCTGGACGTGACTACGCGAGGGGCTGTGAAACGGCCGGCAACGGCTGGATGGATCGTCGTCGGCGCTCGTGCCTGATGGCGTCGCGCTTCCGCCTTTCGGTGGTGCTGAAGCCGGTGACGACGCAAGTCGGCGCCGGCGATCCGGGCTCGACGACAGCGCTGTCCGTCCGTATTCGACCGCAGCCGGTGACGACGCGCGTCGGCGCCGGCGATCCGGGCTCGGCAGCGCCCGCGCGAGTTGGCACGTCCGGTGTTCGAGCTTCCTCGCGCCTGCTCGTCAACAGCACGACGCCGACCGACAGGCGGCGGTAGCGGGCCGGAGCAAACCTTCAGGCCGCTGGGTGGATGGACCGGAACAACCGCGTGCGGGCCTCGTCGAGCGCCTGCGCGGCTTCGTTGTCGCTCATCGCGACCGCGACCGCGTCGAGCTTTGCGAAGGTGGTTCCGGGCTTCAGGCAGGCGGCGGCGTCGGGCAACGACTTGAGCTTCTCGTAGGGGGTCATGATGTCGGCGTCGCGGTAGCGCTTGCGCACGCGGCCCTTGCGGTCGACTTCTTCGGTGGGGAAGAAGCAGGGGCGGTGGAAGTTGAGATAGGGCGAGAGGACCTGCTGGGTGAAGGCGTTGACCTGCGCGGCACAGCGGCTGGGGATGTGGCCGTGACCGAGCTGCTTGCGGATGACCGAGCCGTTCTTGCTCTCGACCAGGGCGTTGTCGGTGCTGCGACGGGCGCGGGACTTGGTGAATGCGTCGATGTGCAGCCCCTGGAGCAGCGCCGCGACCTCGCGGTTGATGAACTCCGAGCCGTTGTCGGCGTGGAAGCCGTGGAGCGTGAAGGGGAACGCCCGCAGCAGAGCGTCGAGGACCGGGGCCAGGCAGGCGGCGTGGATATGCTCGACCGAGCCGATGCACTGGAACTGGGTGACCTCATCCACCAGGTTCACGTGGTAGAGGCCCTTGATGCCGTCCAGGTCGCCTTGATGGACGGTATCGACCCGCACCCAGCCAGGTTGTCCGAACGGCTGCGGGCGGCGGCGTTCCCCGATCACGACCTGCACCGGGCGCGTCGGCAGCGGCGGCGTTCCGCGGCGCCGTTGATAGCTTGTCGTGTGCCGCAGGTTGTACAGATGGCCGTTGGAGATGCCGGCCAGGCGTTCGAAGCGGCGGTCGCCGAACAGATGGAAAGCGCGGGCGCAGAGCTTGCGCGTGGCCGGACCGGACAGCGTGCCGTGGAGCACGTCGAGCTCGGCCAGCAGCCCGATGTCGGCGTTGGAGTAGCGGCGCGGGAACGGTCGGCGCGGGGTGTCGCGGCGGTCGGCGATCTCTCCCGTGGTCCGGTGTTGCTGCAACAGGCGTGTGATTTGGGCCCGTGACAAGCCGGCCACCTTGGCCAGGAAGCGGCGCAGCAGGCCCTTGTCGGCCTTCCCCCGCAGGGCGTAGTCGAACCGTCGCACGGTTTTCGCCACCAACGCGTAGGAGTCGGCGCGGGTTTGTGGTTGCAGGTCGACCTGCTCGCTTCCGGCGAGGAATTCCCGAACCTGATCCAGGGTCTGCAGACGGTGCGTGTCGAGTCTCACGATCATCCTCCGATGATCCTCGACCCGACCCCCGTTCAGGCTCATGTGTCGTTGGAAACAACTCCTCGTTCAGGCTCATGTGTCATTGGAAGAGACTCACGGTTGACGCGACCGGCCGCTGCGGCCTAAAATAACCAGTTTCCCGAGAGCCATTTACGGCTTCTCGCCAAGTGGTCCGGACAGGAGCGGGCCCTTCCGGATGTTTCAGGTACTCGGCTCACGTTTGCAGGACGTCTTCGGGTCGTTGCGTCGCGAGGTGCGGCTGACGCCGGAGGCGGTCGAGCGTACGCTGCGCGAAATCCGGCTGGCGTTGCTCGAGGCGGACGTCAACTTCAAGGTCGTGAAGGCGTTCATCGACCGGGTGCGCGATCGGGCCACCGAGCGGGCGGTGCTCGACAGCCTCACCCCGTCCCAGCAGGTGGTCGCCATCGTGCGCGACGAGCTGCTGCAACTCTTCGGCGAGTCCCGCGCGGGACTTTCGACCACCGCGGACCAGCCGCAGGTGGTGCTGCTGGTCGGGTTGCAGGGTTCGGGCAAGACCACGACGACGGCGAAGCTGGGGCACTGGTTGACCGGCCAGAGCAGGCATCCGCTCCTGGTCTCCACCGACGTCCGGCGTCCGGCGGCCATCGAGCAGCTCGCCATTCTGGGCCGGAGCGCCGGGCTGCGGGTCCACGACCGGGGCGCCGGAGATCCCGTGCGTCGCGCCACCTCGGCGGTGTCGGAGGCGCGGCAGCTCGGTTTCGACGTGGTGCTCGTGGATACGGCCGGCCGCCTGCACGTGGACGACGAGCTGATGCAGGAGATCGTCGCGATCCGCGATGCGGTGACGCCGTCGGATCTGTTGTTCGTGGCCGACGCGATGACCGGACAGGACGCGGTCCGCAGCGCTGGCGAGTTCAACCACCGTCTCGGCGTGAACGGCGTGGTGCTGACCAAGCTGGACGGCGACGCGCGGGGCGGGGCGGCGCTGTCCGTGGTGTCGGTGGTAGGCGTGCCGGTCACGTTCGCCGCGACCGGCGAGCGGATGGGCGATCTGGAGCCGTTCAGGCCCGACCGGCTGGTGTCGCGCCTGCTGGGCATGGGCGACGTGCTGAGTCTCGTCGAGCGGGCCGAGCAGGCGATCGCCGGCGACGACGCGGCGTCGATGGCGACGCGCATACGGCGCAACGAGCTCACGCTGGACGACCTGAAGCAGCAAATGCGGGCCGTCGGCCGGATGGGGCCGCTGAATCAGGTTCTCGGCATGATTCCGGGGCTCGGCTCGCGGATCCCCGACGCGGACATCGATGCGAATGCGCTGACGCGTATGGTGTCGATCATCGACTCGATGACGGCACAGGAGCGCCGGAGCCCGGCGGTCCTGAACGGCAGTCGGCGGAGACGCGTGGCGCGGGGCAGCGGGACGTCTGTACAGGAGGTCAATCGGCTGCTCAGGCAGTTCGCGGAGATGCGGAAGATGCTGAAGTCCGTCGGCGGGCTCGGCAGGCGGAAAGGGAAGCGGCGGCGCATGGCGTTGCCGACCATGCGATGACGCCGCGGGCCGCTGTGTGCGGTGCTGCGTCGGCGGAGCGAGAGGTGAAGGAGAGAGGATGCTGACGATTCGACTGCGGCGGCAAGGAGCCAAGAAGAGTCCGTTCTACCGGCTGGTGGTAATCGACTCGCGCAGCGCTCGCGATGGACGCGCGCTGGAGATTGTGGGGCACTACGACCCGACGGTGCAGCCGGAGGCGCTGACGGTGAAGCTCGACCGGATCGAGCACTGGGTGGCGCTGGGGGCGCAGATGAGCGACACGGTTCGCACGCTGATCGCGCGCCATCCGGCCGCCGCGGCCGGAAGCGAGGAGGAGGAGGCGGCGCCGGCGGAGTCGGCGGTCTCGTGAGCCGCGCGCGGGACGTGGTCGAGGTGATTGCGAAGGCGCTCGTCGATCATCCCGAGTCGGTTCGGGTGGACGAACGGGTCGAGCGCGGCAGCGTGCGCATCGAACTGATGACACGTTCCGGTGACCTCGGCAAGCTGATTGGACGCCGGGGGCGCACCGCGTCGGCAGTGCGAGCGCTGGCGGAGATCGCCGCCGAGGGCGACGGCGTGCGGGCTGCGGTCGACTTCCTCGACGAGGAGTGACGGCGCCGGTGGATCGCGGCTCCTGGCAGGAGATGGCCGTCGTCGGCATCGTGGCCCGGACTCACGGGCTGCGTGGCGAAGTGGTGATCAACCCGGCGACCGACTTTCCGCAAGAGCGTTTCCGTGCGGGCGGAACGCTGTTCATGGCGCGGGCCGGGAGCCCGGTCGCGGTGACGATCCGGGATGCGTGGTTCCACCGCGGTCGTCCGGTCGTCTCCTTCGACAGGATAGAGACGCTGAGCGAGGCGGAGCGGCTGCGAGGTGCCGAGTTGCGGGTGCCGGAGGAGGTGCTGCAGCCCCTGCCACCGGATTCGTGGTACGAATACGAGCTCGTCGGCTGTGCGGTGCGGACGGTGGGCGGCGATGAGATCGGGACGGTGGCCGCGATCGAGGGTCCCGCGGGAGCGAAGCGCCTGATCGTCGGCCAGGGGGGGCGGGAGATCGATGTCCCGCTGGTCGTCGAGATCTGCGTGTCGGTCGATGCGGACGCGGGGATGATCGTCATCGATCCGCCGGACGGTCTGCTCGAAGTGAATCGGACCAGGGCCGGAGGCGGCGGCCGGCGATCGTCGCCGGCGCTTTCCGGTGCGGGGAACGACGGATGAAGTTCGACGTGGTCACCGTCTTTCCGGAGCTGGTCGAGCAGGTCACGAAGGTCGGTGTGGTCGGTCGGGGGCGCGCGGCAGGCCTGCTGGATGTGGCGGTGCACGACCTGCGGGATTTCACGACGGACCGGCACCGTACGGTGGACGACGCGCCGTATGGCGGGGGACCGGGAATGGTGCTCAAGGTCGAGCCGTTCATGCTCGCGGTCGAGCGCGTGCACGAGCGCCGCGGGCGGCCGGGTTCGGTGATCCTGCTGTCGCCGCAGGGGGAGACCTTCGCGCATGAGGCGGCGGTACGGTTGAGCCGGCTCGATCATGTCGTCCTCCTGTGCGGTCGCTATCAGGGCGTCGACGAACGCGTGCGCGAGCAGGTGGCCACCGAGGAGGTCTCCATCGGCGACTACGTCCTCAGTGGCGGCGAGCTGGCCGCCGCCGTCGTCATCGATGCCGTGTCGCGGCAGGTGCCGGGGGTCGTCGGCAACTCCGAGTCGGTGGCGACGGATTCGTTCGTGCGCCGGATGCTGGACTGTCCGACGTACACGCGTCCGGCAAGACTGAACGGGCAGGGGGTGCCGGAAGTGCTGATATCCGGCAATCACGGCGAGATTCGGCGGTGGCGGAAGCGCGAGGCGGTGAAGCGTACGCTCCGCCGGCGACCCGATCTGTTACGGCGTGCGTGCCTTGACGACGAAGAACGGGAGTGCCTCCGCGAGCTTCAGGCGCGGGGGACCAACTAGGAGAGCAGAGTCATGAAGGCCATCGAGGCGGTGGAGCAGAACCAGCTTGTCGAGCGGCCGGACATCCGGTCGGGCGATACCATTCGCGTGCACGTGCGGGTGACCGAAGGTGAGAAGGAACGGATTCAGGTGTTCGAGGGCCTCGTAATCGGACAGCATCGCCGCGGTGCCGGGTCGACCGTCACGGTCCGCAAGGTGTCGTTCGGTCAGGGCGTCGAGCGGATCTTTCCGTTGCACTCGCCGATGATCGACCGGATCGAGGTCGTGCGCTCCGCCCGAGTCCGGCGTGCGAAGCTGTACTTCCTGAGAAAGCTGCGGGGCAAGGCGGCGCGCATGCGCGAGCGCCGCCGCCGCTGACCTGCCGGGAGCCGGTGGCGAAACGCCGGCCCGCGGCGCGGCGGACCATGGAGAACGCGCTGCGTCGTCGTGGCTTCGCACACGTCGCGGGGGCAGACGAGGTCGGCCGGGGCGCACTGGCCGGGCCCGTCGTGGCCGCGGCGGTGGTACTGGATCCCCGACGGCACATCGCCGGACTGCGCGACTCGAAGCTGCTGACGGCGTCGCGACGTGAACAGCTCTATGTCGAGATCACCGGGCGAGCCCGCTGGGCGGTGGCGGCGGCCTCGCCCGACGAGGTCGATCGCCTCAACGTGCACCGCGCATCGCTCGATGCGCTCCGTCGTGCCGTGTCGGCGCTGGAGCCGCAACCGGCATTCGCTCTCATCGACGGCTTTTCCGTGCCCGGTCTGGATATTCCCCAACGCGGCGTAGTCGGGGGCGACCGGCGCTGCGCGGCGATCTCCGCCGCCTCGATCGTCGCCAAGGTAACCCGCGACCGGGAGATGGTGCGGTTGCACGATCTCGATCCGCGCTATGGCTACGACCGGCACAAGGGATACCCGACTCGCGAGCACATCGACGCCGTCGCTCGCTTCGGGTACTCGGACCTGCATCGCCGCTCGTTTCGGCCACGGGCCCTGTGACGCGCGTGGTCTCCGAACCGGCGCCGCTCCCGTCCTCGCCCCTGATTTGTCTGGTGACCGATCGCCGCGTGCTCACCGCTGCCGCCACGGGGGCCGAGGCCGTGGCGCTGGCGCAGCTTCTGGAGGTGATCGCCGATTGCGCGGACGCGGGTGTCGACCTCGTGCAGATCAGGGAGCCGGATCTGAACGATCGCAGTCTCCTGACCCTGGTGCGCGGCGCAGTCGATCGTGCCCGGACCACGACCGCGCGCATCGTCGTCAACGACCGGCCGGATGTGGCGCTGGCGGCCGGCGCCGCCGGCGTGCACTTGAAGGACGACGGGCGCTCGGCGAAACGCATCCGCGCGCTCGGCCCGCGCCGGTGGATCGTCGGGCGGTCCGTGCACGACCAGGCCGCCGCGCGCCGCGCGGCGGAGTCCGGCGCGGTCGACTATCTGCTGGCCGGCACGGTGTTCAGGTCGGCGTCGAAACCGGGCCGGCAGCCGCTCGGTCTCGGCGCACTGCGGGCGATCGTCCGCACGGTCAGTCGGCCCGTCCTCGCGATCGGCGGGGTGGACGTGGCGGATGCGGCGGCGGTGGCGGGGACCGGCGCGGCCGGCGTGGCCGGCATCCGGCTCTTTCGGTTGGGTCCGGCCAAAGATCGTCGGGTGCTGATCGCCGCGCGGGTACAGGCGTTGCGAGCGGCGTTTGACAGCGGCGGATCCCTCGTTTAACGTGCCGGTCTGGTGGCTGACGCTTCTGCAGAACCGTTCGGCAAACTCCTGCTCGACGCGCGCGCGGCGCGCGGCATGAACCTGCGGGAGGTGTCGGCCTCCACGAAGATCGCCGTTTCCAAGCTGCAGGCGATAGAGCGCGACGAGATCGAGAGTCTCCCCGGCGGGATCTTCACCCGGGGCTTCGTACGCTCCTATGCCGAGGCGGTGGGGCTCGATCCACAGGACACTCTGGCGAAGTTCGAGGCCCGTTTTCCGGACGAGTCCTCCGTCGCGACTCTGCATGCGACCATCGCGGGCCGCGCGAACGAGGAGTTCGTCCGGCGGCAGCGGACGGCGAAGGGAGTCATCTGGCTCGCCGTGCTGGCGGTTCCGCTGGTCGTGTGGTTGCTGTCCGCCGCCATCCCCGATGACATCTGGTCGTCGGTGGCGGACGCGGTGGTCTCCGGGGACGCGGAGCCTGTGAGCGCGCCCGCGTCCGAACCGTCGCCGGAGCCGGCATTCCCGCCGGCAGTCGAGTCTGCGGCGCGTCCGGACCCGGCACCGGTTGCGCCGGCCGATTCCGGGCGGCTCACGATGGAGATCAGCCCGACGGGGGACTGCTGGGTGGTGGCTTCCGCGGACGGCGACACGGTGATCTCCCGCCTGCTGGGTGAGGCCGAGCGCGAAGTGGTCGTCGCGCAGAACGCGATCGAGCTGCGGATCGGTGACGCCGGGGCGTTCGCGTTCACGATCAATCAACGGCCGGGGCGCTCGCTGGGCGCGTCCGGCGAGGTGGTGAACGTGCGCGTCACGCCGTCGAACTACCTGAGCTTCGTCGCCGAGTGATCGCGCGCAGGAGCTGTTCTTCGCGTTTCGCGCCGAGCCCGCGCAGGCCGCGGATGCGGCCGTTCCTGGCCGCTGTCTCCAATTCGTCGAGAGAGGTGATCGCGAGCTCGTCGTAGAGCCGGGCGACGGTTCTGGGGCCGAGCCCCGGCAGATCGAGCAGCTCGATGAGCGTTCGGGGGAGCTCCTGCAGCAGCTCCTCGTGGTAGGCGAGCGTGCCGCGGTCGGCGAGCTCACGCATCTTGGCCGCGAGGTCCCTCCCGATGCCGGGGATGTCCAGCAGGTCCTCGTCCGCGAGATCGACGATCTGCTCGGGTGTCGTGGCCACGATGTCGGCGGCGTTCCGATAGGCGCGGATCTTGAATGGGTTTGCGCCCTTTATCTCGAGCAAGTCGGCGATCTGCCCGAATACACGTGCGATGTCCGCGTTGTCCATCAGGTGTCGGCGTCCGCGTCGGGCGCCGCTGACACCTGGAGGCCGCGGGTGTCAATACGGCAGTCCAGTACGCGGGCCCCCGCTTCCGACAGCGCATCGCGCACCGCACCCCTGCGATCGGGTGGAGCCAGAAAGAGGAGGCAGCCGCCCCCGCCGGCGCCACAGACCTTGGCGGCGTCAGCGCCCGCCTGCCGGCCGCAGCGGATGAGCGCATCGATGCGGGCGGTCGTGACCCCTGGCGCCAGCCGCTTGCGCAGATCCCATTCGAGCGCGAGGTGGCGGGCCACGTCGTCCCACCGCGCCGCTTCCAGAGCCCTTCGCATGCCGAGCGCGACGTCGCGAATCTCGTCGAACAGCGAGATGACCGCGGGGTCGCCGTCGATGCGGCGCTTCGTCACCTCCCAGTTGTTGATGCCGGAGTCGCGCGATTGCTCGGTGTACGCCAGCACGACCCGGCTCGCAAGAGCTTCGGGGTCGACGCTCAACGGAACCCGCCTCACGCCGCCTGGACCCATTTCGAGGGCCGCGATGCCGCCGTAGGTGGCGGGCCGGTAGTCCTGGCCACCGGTTGGAACGCCGAGCACCTGGGCTTCGAGGTTGAGGGCCAGGGCGATCAGCGACTCCCCGACCAGATGAAGGTCGTGCCAGCGCGCGAGCGCCGCGCACAGGGCGATGTTCAGCGCCGAGGAGCCGGCCAGGCCGGCTCCGACCGGGGCCTCCGAGCGAGTGGCGACGGTGAGCCCCTCGGCGCGAAAGTGGCGGAGCACACGGGCCACCAGGCGTGATCCCCGACCATCACCGAGATCCGACCAGTGCGCCGCTTCCACCCTGGCTCCGGTGTCCTCCGCGACGATGCGCAGCCGGCCGTCGGGGTTGGGCGTCAGCCGGCACTCGGCCCGCACCGTGATGGCCGCGTTCAGCGTCTGCGCGTTCTCGTGAAGGAGATAGAGGGGCCAGATATCCAGTGTTCCGCCCGCGAGGTCGACTCGCGTGGGAGCAGACGCGTGAACCCGCACGCTCGAATTATAATGAGCGCAACCCCTTCGGATGCCTACAGGCTTGCGGCGTCATCTCGGACAACTGGTCGTGGTTGGATTTGCAGGCGTTGCACTTCCGGTGGAGTTGCGCGCTATCGCCCGCGAATTCGATCTCGGCGGTGTGATTCTGTTTGCCAGGAATGTCGATGCGCCGCTGCAGGTGGCCGAGATGGCGTACGACGTCAAGCAGCTCTCGGCGATTCCCCCGTGGGTCGGTGTCGACCAGGAAGGCGGCCGGGTGCAGCGCCTGCGGGCGCCTTTCACGGAGTGGCCGGCGCTGGTGTCGCTCGGGCGGCGCGGCGCCGCGGATCTGACAGAGCGTTTCGGCCGCGCCCTCGCCCGGGAATTGCGGAGCGTCGGTATCACGTTGGACTTCGCGCCGGTGCTCGACGTGCACACCAATACCGCCAACCCGGTCATCGGCGACCGTGCGTTGTCGAAGGATCCGGGCGAGGTCGCGCGTCTGGGCGCGGTCCTCATCCGTGCGCTGGAAGCGGAGGGCGTGGCCGCCTGCGGGAAGCACTTTCCCGGTCACGGCGACACCAGCCTCGATTCCCACCTGGAACTGCCGGTGGTCGAGCACGAGTCGCCGCGCCTGCAGGAAGTCGAGCTGCGACCGTTCCGTGCCGCCATCGAGGCGGGCGTGGCCGCCGTCATGACCGCTCACGTTCGATATCCGGCTCTCGACGAGACATCGCCGGCGACGCTGTCGCGGGCGCTGATCACCGATCTGCTGCGCAGCGAGCTGGGGTACGACGGGCTCGTGGTGACGGACGACATGGCGATGGGCGCCATCACGAGGCACCGGGATGTGGCTCCCGCGGCCGTCGAGGCGGTCAGCGCGGGATGCGATCTGGTTCTGCTGTGCGAGCCGGACCCGGCGGCGCAGGTGGACGTCATCGAAGCGTTGATTCACGCGGTAGAGGACGGCACGTTGTCCGAGCAGCGGGTCGAGGAGGCGCTGAGGCGGCAGCGGCGCGCCCGCGAGCGGTTCCTGCAGGGCGACGCCGGGTGGCGGCCGCCTCCGTTGGCGCGCCTGAACGACGTAGTCGGGTGTGCCGAGCATCAGGACATCGCCGACTCGATGCGGGAGTCTCTGTAGGGGATGCGCAGGCCGCCGGCGTTGCGCGAAGGCGATCGCATCGCATTGATCGCGCCGGCCAGTCCGTTCGATCCGGCGGTGTTCGAGCGCGGCGTCGATGAGGTCCGGGCGCTCGGTTTCATGCCGGTGTTCGCACCTTCGGTGTTCGAGCGGCGGGCGTACGTGGCCGGACCGGCGGAGGGGCGCGCCAGTGCGTTCGCGGCAGCCTGGGGCGACCCCTCCATTGCCGGGGTCTTTGCGGTCCGCGGCGGCTACGGGAGCGCCCAGGTGCTGCCATGGCTCGATGCGGACGAGATACGCAAGGGACGCAAGGTGCTGCTCGGATGCAGCGACGTGACCGCGCTCCTCAGCTACGTGACGACGCGCTGCGGGCTGGTCGCGTTTCACGGGCCGATGCTGGTCCACCTGGCAGCGGGCGACGCCGCCTACGACCGGGTCTCTCTGCTCGCCCAACTGATGCGTGCCCGCCCCTACGGCGAGCTGGCGGCGGGCGGGTTGGAAGTGCTCAAGCGGGGGCGGGCTCGCGGGCCGCTGCTCGGGGGCACGCTCACCCAGCTCGCGGCATCGCTCGGGACGCCGTTCACATTCGATCCGCCGCCGGGATTCGTGCTGTTGCTGGACGACGTCGACGAGAGGCCATACCGGATCGACAGAATGCTGGTGCAGCTCCGGCAGGCCGGCGTTCTGTCTCGGGCCAGTGCCGTCGTCTGCGCGGAATTCCCGGGGTGCGACGAACCGCAGGCTGGTCCGACCGCCCGCTCGGTGATCGCCGATCTGCTCGGGGAGGTTCCGGGTCCGGTACTGTTCGGTCTGCCGACGGGGCATGCGGAGGGGCCACTCCTCACAGTGCCGCTCGGTGTCAGCGTGAGCGTGGAAGGGACGTCCACCGGACGGTTGATCCTCGAGGAGGCTGCGGTCGAATGACCAGCGCCTATTTCATTGGCATCTGCGGGACCGCGATGGCGACCCTGGCCGCCATGCTGAAGCGCCGCGGCTTGCGCGTGCGCGGGTCTGATGCCAATGCGTATCCGCCGATGGACCGCTTTCTGGCCGAGCAGGGGATTGCGCCGTACCTGGGCTACGACGCGGACCACCTCACCGACGACATCGACATCGTGGTGATCGGCAATGCCGTATCGCGCGGCAATCCGGAAGTGGAGGCGGTCCTTGCACGGCGGATGCGGTACGTCTCGTTGCCGGAGATGGTGCGCGAGCGGTTTCTCTGGAACGCGCGGCCCATCGTCGTGGCGGGAACGCACGGCAAGACCACGACGACGTCGATGACGGCGTGGGCCCTGGTCGAGTCCGGCGCCGACCCGAGCTACCTGGTCGGCGGAATCCCACGGAACTTCGGGGCGAGCTACCGGCTGGGGGCAGGGGACCTGTTCGTGATCGAGGGGGACGAGTACGACAGCGCGTTCTTCGACAAGACGGCGAAGTTCCTCAAGTACCTGCCGTTCGTCGCCATCGTCGGCAACCTGGAGTTCGACCATGCCGACATCTATCCCGATCTGGCCGCGCTGCGTCTCGCGTTCCGCCGCTTTCTCGCACTGGTGCCGTCGAACGGCCGCGTGCTGCTCGGTTACGACGACGCCGGGGCACGGGATCTCCAGGACGCCGCGCACTGCCCCGTGGAGACGTTCGGACTCGAGGCCGGCGCCGACTGGCGGGCCGTCGGCGTGGAGCAGGGCGCGGACCGGACCCGCTTCGACGTGGCGTTTCGGGGCGAGGTGGCGGTCCGTGTCGATCTGCCGATGATCGGCGTCTTCAATGTGCGCAACGCGCTGGCGACGGTGGCGGCCGGAGCGGCCGTGGGAGTGAGTCCGGGCGCGTCGGCATCGGCGCTCCGCGATTTCGCCGGCGTGCGCCGGCGACTGGATCTGCGCGGGATCGGGAGGGGCGTCGCTGTCTACGACGATTTCGCCCATCATCCGACCGCGGTGCGCGAGACCGTGGCCGCCCTGCGAACCGCGTCGGCCGACGGACGGGTCTGGGCCGTATTCGAGCCGCGCTCGGCGACGTCGTGCCGGCGTGTCTTTCAGACCGCCTACGCGGAGGCGCTCGCAGCGGCGGACGAGGTGCTTGTGGCTCCCGTCTTCCGGTCGGCGCTTCCTGCCGAGGAACGCCTCTCGGAAACGCGGCTCGTCGAGGATCTGGTGGCGGCCGGTACACGGGCGAGGCATCTGCCGACGATCGATGCCATCGGCGATACGATCGTCAGCGAGGCGCGGGCGGGGGATCGGGTGGTTTTGATGTCCAACGGAGACTTCGGCGGACTGCGGGAGACGCTGTGCCGGCGGCTCGGGGCGCCGCCGGCCGCGGCGGATGCATGATGGCCGGGGCCGCGGAGCGGGAGTGGGAACTGTCGCGGGACGGGGACGCCGCCATGCTGCTGGCGTTTCCGGAACGCCTGGATGTGGCCGTCAATGCGCGTTGCGTTGCCGTCGCCGAGGAGCTGCGCCGGCGGCGAATCCCCGGCGTTCGTGACGTGGTCGAAGCGTTTGCGACGGTCATCGTGCACTTCGATCCTCTGTTGGGGGACGTCGACGAGATCTCCACGGCGCTGAGCGGTCTGGCCGCCGAGACCGCGGCGCCGTCCGATCGGGGCGATGTCCGAGTTCGTCGCGAGATCAGGCTGCCCGTGTGCTACGGCGGCGCAAGCGGACCCGATCTGGCCGACGTCGCCCGGTTTGCGCGGTGCAGCGAGGCGGAGGTCGTCGAACGGCATTGCGATGTGGCGTATCGCGTCTACATGCTGGGGTTCCAACCCGGATTCGCGTATATGGGTGCGGTGGATCCACGGATCGCGGCGCCGCGGCGGGCGGTGCCGCGGGTCCATGTGCCGGCCGGCTCCGTTGGCATCGCCGCCCGGCAGACTGGCGTCTATCCGGTTGCCTCGCCGGGAGGCTGGCAGTTGATCGGGCGGACCCCGATGCGTCTCTTCGACATGGCTCGCCCCGATCCATTTCTGCTCTCGGCCGGAGACGTCGTGCGCTTCCAGCCGATAGACGAGGCGTCGTACGCCAGGCTGGAGACCGGCCGACCGTGACCAGCGTGCAGCCGGGACTGGTGATCGAGGACCCCGGCCTTTTGACGACCGTGCAGGATACCGGACGCTGGCGATATCAACACTACGGCGTTTCCGTCTCTGGCGCGATGGATGTAGTGTCCCACCGCCGTGCGAACCGACTGATGGGCAACCCGCCGGAGGCGGCAACGCTCGAGATTACTCTGGTCGGTCCGGTGCTCCGCTTCGAGACCGCCATGCGTGTCGGCGTTTCCGGCGCCACCTTCGAACTGAGGCTCGGCGCCAGCGAGGTGTCCACCGAAACCGTCCTGCATGCGGAACGCGGCCAGAGGCTGGCTTTCGGACGGCGTACGGCGGGGGCCCGTGCCTATCTCGCGGCGGCGGGGGGCTTCGCTGTACCGTCCGTGCTCGGCAGCCGCTCCACGCACCTGCGCAGTGGCATGGGCGGTCTGGAGGGGCGGGCGCTCAGGGCAGGAGACCGGCTGACGGCAGGTCCTGCGCTCGGGGTGCCGCGGAGGGAGCCGCCGGCCGCGAAGTGGCGCCGCCGCGTGCCGGTGGGAGGCGCGCGCGTGCGCGTGTTGCCCGGCCCGCATGCCTGTCTGTTCGGCGCGGTTGCCCTCCGGCGGCTGGAGACCGCGCGGTACACGATTCGTCCGGAGTCGGATCGGATGGGGTATCGTCTGGACGGCGAGCCGATAGCGGGACCCGACGGGGTGAGTCTTCTCTCCCTGGGACTGCCGATCGGCGCCGTGCAGATCCTGCCGTCCGGGGGCGTCATCGTCGCCATGGCGGACCGTCAGACGGCCGGGGGGTATCCACGGGTGGCGACTGTCGTCACGGCGGACATTCCCGTGCTGGGGCAACTGGCCCCCGGCGACTGGATCGAGTTCGAGCGGTGCGATCATCGAACGGCGCGGGAGGCGCTTTTCGGGCTAGTGCTGCGCCATGATTAAACGTTCGGGTGTGCGGTGCTGTGATTCGTCGATGATTGCTCGCTGTAACCCATGTCCGTATCCGAAGATGATGACGTGACGCACCACTAGGAGCTTGCGCCGCAGAACGCAGCGCAGCGGAGTTCTGAGACGCAAGGTCATGGTGAGGACGGGATGGGCCGAAACTCCGAGCCTGCGAGGCGTTTCGGGGCGCTAGCGTGAGTGCACCTGAATCCTTTCTACCGGCGGAGCCGGCCGGCGGCGGTCCGGCATGGGACGCGCAGCGGCGGCGGCATGTGGACGCGGACTTGAAGTCCCTGCTCCGCGGGTCGCTTGCCCCGGAACGGATACGCTGCGACGAGCCGCTCGCGCCGCTGACGACGTTGCGCGTAGGGGGGCGGGCCGACTGGTTTCTGGATTCCCGCTCCGCTCCGGAGGTCGCTGCCGCGGTGGGCGCGGCCCGTGCGCTCGGCCTGCCGGTGACGCTGCTCGGGGGCGGCTCCAACGTCCTCGTCGGCGACGCCGGGGTGCGCGGGCTCGTCGTTCGGTTCCGGCACGGTGAGATAGCGGAGACCGCGCCCGGCGTGGTGCGGGCGGCGGCGGGCGTCACTCTCAACGGGCTTGTCCGCTGGACGATCAGCCGCGGCTTGGCGGGGCTGGAGACCTGGGCCGGCACGCCGGGCACGGTGGGCGGTGCCGTTTGCGGGAACGCGCACTTCCGTGGCCGGCTGATCGGCGAGCGCGTCGCGGCGGCCGTCCTGCTGGGGCCCGATGGCGACATGCACCGCGTCTCGCGCGACCGGATGGAGTTCGGGTACGACCGCAGCCGGGCGCAGGAGACGGGCGAGGTGGTGCTCTGGGCGGAGTTCGCGGTAACGACCGGGTGCGTCCCGGACCTGCGCGCGGAAGCGCGGTCGTCGTTACGGTTCCGGAAGCGTACGCAGCCGCTCGACGCGCCGAGCGCGGGCTGTGTCTTCCGCAATCCGGACCCGGATCTCCAGCGGCTGCCCTCCGGCATGCCGTGCGCCGCCGGAGCGCTGGTCGACGGCGCCGGTCTGAAGGGGTGTGCGGTCGGTGGGGCGCGCGTGTCGCCCGTACATGCCAACTTCATCGTGACGGATCCGGGAGCCCGGGCACGGGACGTTCGGATCCTCATCGAACGCTGTCGGGCCGTCGTCGCCGCGAAGTACGGCGTGACGCTGGCCCCGGAGGTCGTTTTTCTCGGGGAGTTCGATCGGTGGTCCCCCTGACCGGAGAGAACGTCGAAGCGACGGCATGTCCACACTCATAGTCGAAGGCGGCCACCGACTCGCCGGATCGGTGAGCGTCGAAGGCAACAAGAACGCGGCTTTGCCGCTCCTGGCCGCGTGTCTGTTGACGGACGAGCCGTGCACGTTGTCGAACGTGCCGCGGATCGGCGATGTCCGCGTAATGGCAGAGCTGCTCAGGGGACTCGGCGCCGAGGTCGAGGGTATTGGCACGACGACGATGCGGGTCCGGTGCGCGACGATCCGTTCCGACGAGCCGGATCCGCGGCTCGTCGGACGGTTGCGCGGCTCCGTGCTGCTGGTCGGTCCGCTGCTGGCGCGGCTGGGCCGCGCGACGCTGGCCCCTCCGGGAGGAGATTTCCCCGGCCGGCGGACGCTGTCCGCCCACCTGCAGGCGTTGCGCGCCATGGGGGTGCGGGACGAGGCGGGCGAGCGGCACACCCTGAAAGCGCCGGACGGGCTGATTGCGGCCTCGTTCTACCTGGAGGAAGCGTCGGTCACAGGTACGGAGACCGCCATCCTGGCTGCCGCCGCGGCCCACGGCGACACCGAGATCCGACACGCCGCCTGTGAGCCGCACGTCGTGGAGCTGTGCGCCTGCCTGCGCGGCATGGGTGTCGAGATCGAGGGGGCCGGCACGCCGACGATCAACGTCGCGGGCGGAGCCCGGCTCCGCGGGACGGCGCACCGGCTTCGCGGCGACTACATCGAAGCCGGAAGCTGGGCGGTGGTGGCCGCCATTACCGGGGGAGAGGTCGAGATACGCGGCGTCGCCGGTTCGGATCTCGAGCCGCTCACCGCCGTGCTCGGCCGGATGCAGGTCGGCTGCGATGTGGAGGACGATCGTTTCGTGGTGCGACCGTCGCGGCCGCGCGCCGTGCGACAGATCACGACCGCCCCCTGGCCCGGGTTTCCGAGCGACATGGTGAGTCTCGTCACCGTGCTCGCGACGCAGGCCGCCGGGCGGACCCTCATCCATGACTGGATGTACGAGCTCCGGCTGTTCGCGCTGGAGCAGTTGAGCGGCATGGGCGCCAACCTCTTTCTCTGCGATCCCCACCGCATCATCGTGGAGGGAGGTCGCTCGCTGCACGGTCGCACTCTGGACACGCGCGACCTGCGTTCCGGGATGGCTCTCATCGCGGCTGCGCTGGCGGCTGACGGGGAGAGCCGCATCAGCCCGCTCGAGACGGTCGAGCGCGGTTATGCGAGCGTCGTGGACCGCCTGAGATCGCTCGGGGCGCGCGTCGCCGTGGAAGCGTGAAGCGCTCTTCCGCGGCCCCCTCAGCGCACATCCTGCGGCGCCGGCGGGGCGATGGGGCGTTGCGGGCCGTCCGTCCGTCCGGGCAGGGGGCGGCCCGCTCGTGGCTGCGGTTGAGGCGGGTTCGACGGCAGGCTGCCGGTCCCGGCCGGTGCGCCCGCCGCGGCATTGGCGCCGATGCGGAACGGCCGGAGGTCATTCTCATCGAGCGCGAGGCCGCGGATGATGTGCGGCTTCAGCGTCAGCACGATGTCGGTCTCCTGGGTGTCGGTCCTGGTACGGCCGAACAGGCGTCCGAGAATCGGAATGCGGCTGAGCCCGGGAATGCCCCCCAGGGTCTCCCGCTCGTCGTCGCGAATCAGGCCGGCGAGAATGTTCGTCTCGCCGTCGCGCAAACGGATCATGGTGGTGATGGAGCGGCTGCCGAACTGCGGCAGGTTGCCGTAACCGGTCCCGGAGATGTTGCTGATCTCGACCTCGATCGCCAGCGAGACCTCGTCGTTGTGGTGGATGCGGGGCGTGATGTCGATGTTGACCCCGATCTCCTCGTAGTTGAACGAGGTGATTGGCTGCTGGCTGATGCCGCCGGCCGCGATGGGCGTGAACGTCGTGACCGGCACGGGTACGCGCTCGCCGAAATGGGCCTCCGCGGCGACGCCGTCGGACGTCCGGAGTTGCGGGTTGGCGAGAATGCGGGTGCTCGAATTCGTCTCGAGCAGGCGGACCAGCAGACTGGTCGGGTTCGCGAGAAAGAGACTCGATCCGCTGAGGCGGCCGACGTCGTCGACGGACAATCCGAGTCCGTCGACTCTCTGGCCCTCGCTGTCGTCGACGGCCAACTCGCCGCCGCTGATGTCCGAGTTGCCGCCGGCGGAGGCGAAACGGAGGCCGTACTCCCGCAGGGTCTGGCGGTCCACCTCGAGCAACTGCACCTCGATCACGACCTCGGCGCGCGCCTTGTCGATCGCCCGGATCAGTCTTGCCGCCGCGTCGATGCGTTCCGGGGTGTCCTTGATCGAGATCGCATTGGTGGCGGTCACCGGCGCCAGCCGGCGCATGTCTACCACCAGGCGCAGCAGGTCGATGGTCTCGGCCACGTCCGCGCTGCTGAGATAGAACGTCCTGATGATCTCTTCCTCGTACTCGCGGCGCTTCGCCGGCGTGTCCGGGATGATGGTGACGGTTCCGGGGGCGGTCACCCGGAAGAAGTTGCCCGTGCTGGCGGCGACGACGGCAAGCGCCGTGTCGAACGTCATTCCCCGCAGGTCGCCCGAGAACGGCGTATCGCGGAACTGTGTGTCGAAGACGACGCTGACGCCGCCGAGCTGTCCCAGGGCCGAGAACACCGCGCGCGAGCTCTCGCTGCTGAAGACGACCGAGGCCGGGAGCTCGACGCCCTGCGGCAGATCGAGACCGGGCGGCGCCGCCGCGAGAGTCCGCTCGATGAGCGCCTCGAGTGCGGTCTGTCCTTCCGGTTGGGCCGCGAGCTCCGCGCGTACGGCGTCCCGCGTCTCGCGGATCGCACGATCGAGGTCGCCCATCCCCGGGTTCAGGTCGTACGCGATCTGGAATTCCTCCAGCGCCTCCTGCCACCGCGCCAGCCGGGTCAGCCGCCGACCCTCCGCAAAGTGCATCTGCGCGGCCCGGAGTCGGGCACGGTCGAGAGCGAGTTGCACGTTCCGGTCGTGCGGCTGTTCCTGCAGGGCCCGCGTATAGGCGATCACCGCCTGGTCGTAGTCGCGTTCGCGCTCGGCGCGCCGTCCCTCCAGCAGGGCGCCGGTGGTTGCACAGGCCGAGGCGGCCAGAGCCAGCGCGACCGCAAGCACGCGGAGGTCGACGCGCGGCGCCCTGCTAGCGGACAAGAGTGTCATCGGTGATGATCTCGACGCCCGTTGGGACATCGAACACGAACAACGTATCGGACAGACCCCGGTTCTGCATGACGTTGGAGAACACGTAGGCGGAGACGCCGCCCTGGAAATCCGTGGTCGCCATCCCCAGAATGTCCAACGTGACCCGGTCGATGGTCAGGGTCAGAGATTCGTAACCGGCGCCGTCCCCGACGGGCGTCAGCTCCACGGACCAGGCGCCGTCCGGCGGCGGCCGGGCCGCGTAGCGGGCGGTGAAGTCGCGGAGCAGATCGCCCTCGCCGGCCAGGAAGGAGGCGGACGTGGACGCATTCGGGCCGGCCGGAAGCGGACTCACGACGACCTGCCGGTCGGCGGGAAAGTAGGAGTGGATCGTCGTACCGTCGCAGATGAAGAGCTTGGGCTCCGGATCGACGTAGTCGAAACGCCATTGGCGCGGCTTCCTCACGTGCACCGTGCCGCGCTCGACGTCGGTGGTCCGGAGTACGCCGCCGGCGTAGCGGTGCTCGAAGTCCGCGGAGAAGTCCGCGATTCGATCGTAGCGCGCCTGCAGGCGCGCCAAGAGCTCGGCGACAGGCGGAGGGGCGGGAGACTGGGCGCCGGCTACGGCCGGCAGGACGCAGCCCAAGAGGACGGCGAACGCGATACGGAGGCGGCGCACGGGTATCATGACCTGTGCGCAACTCCACGGGCGCCTAGCGCCGCCAAACCCGTCGCGGGGCTCCGTGTTCGGCCCCATCCCCCACCGCCCCAGGAGCTTGCGCCCGCAGAAATCACTCCGTTGCTTTCTGCGGCGCAAGCTCCTAGCCCTTGAGGGCCCCGGCTACCGGTGGCTTCTGCTTGGGCGCGTCCTTGCTCTCGGTCGGGAGCTTGGCTGCCAGCCACTCGACTATGCCTCCCTGGAGCACGCAGGCGCGGTGGCCTTGCCGGATCAGTGCCGCGGCGACGCGCGCGCCGACGATCTCCTCGGGGTCGGAGTCGTACGTCACGATGTCCCGCTCGAGCGGGAGCGACGACGTCTCGAAGTCGGGCGGCGCGAGCCGAATCGCTCCGGGCAGCCGGACCGTGCTGTGCTCGTATGGGTACTTGAGCCGCACGTCGACGAGCACCGGTGCGCTCGTGGCACCGCCTTCGATGCGCTGCTGCAGGTCTTCCTTGGTGATGCGCGGAACGGGCATGGAATATTGTCGATGGCGTCCGACGGCAGTGTCAAGGCTCGTCAGGTGTTCGTCACGCGTGCGACGGCGCGGCGCACGGCGTCGTAGTCGTCCGGCAACTCGACCGGCGTGTTGGAGAGACTCGGCTCCAGATCCGGAGTCGCGGCCCGGTGGTAATCCAGCTTGAAGTCGGTGAATTTCAGTCCGTTGGCCGTCGAGATCACCACGACGCGGTCCGTCGGCGCGATCTCGCCGCGCGCCCGCAGCTTGGTCAGCACCGCGAGAGCGACTCCCGTGTGGGGGCAGTTGTACATCCCTGTGCGATCCGCGCGAGCGGACGCGTCGGCGAGCTCGACCTCCGTCGCCTGTTCCACGATCCCATCATAGCGTCGCAGCGTGCGGATCGCCTTGTCGATCGAGACCGGATTCCCAATCTGGATGGCCGATGCCTGGGTCGTGGCCGCCTTGATCGGCTCGAAGCGCCAGTCGTTCCCGTACGCGCGATACAACGGGTTCGCGGCGGCCGCCTGCGCGACGACGATGCGCGGGCGGCGGGCCGTCACGCCGAGCGCTTCCATCATGTCGAACCCGGCGCCGAGGGCGCTCACGTTGCCGAGATTGCCGCCGGGAATGATGATGAAGTCGGGTACCTCCCAGTCGAACTGCTGGACGATCTCGATGCCCACCGTCTTCTGGCCCTCCAGACGGATGCTGTTCATCGAGTTCGCCAGATAGATGCCCTCCTCGGTCGAGAGCCGCTTCACGATCGCCATGCAGCCATCGAAGTCGGTGTCGAGTGCGAGCACGGTGGCGCCATTCGACAGCGGCTGCACGAGCTGGGCCGTCGAGACCTTGCCGCGCGGGAGAATCACGATGGCCGGGATGCCACCGGCAGCGGCGTAGGCGGCCAGGGACGCGGACGTATCGCCGGTCGAGGCGCACGCCACGGCACGAATCGTCACGCCCTGGCGCATCATCTGCCGGACCAGGGAGACCAGCACGGTCATTCCGAGATCCTTGAACGAGCCGGTGTGGGAATTGCCGCACAGCTTCACCCACAGATCGCTGACCCCGAGCTCGCGTCCGAATCGTTCCGCCCAGAAGAGATTGGTTCCCCCCTCGTCCATGGACACGATGTTGTCCGCGTCCACGCCGGGACAGACCCACTCCTTCTTGCCCCATACGGAGGATCCGTACGGCCAGGTCGTCCGCTTGTAGCGCTCGTCGAACAGCCGCATCCAGGAGCCCGCCGAGCGATCCCGGAGTGCATCGATGTCGTGGGACACCTCCAGCAGGTCGTTGCAGTTGGGACACCGATAGATGGGCTTCAGCAGGGAGTGTGCGCCCGCACATCCCTGGATGCAGCGCAGCACGGCCCGGTACGGCGCGGTCGTCGTCATCGTCATGACCGGCGGAGAGGCGACTGGTGGACCGCATGGGACTCGAACCCACGACCTCCGCGTTGCGAACGCGGCGCTCTCCCAACTGAGCTAGCGGCCCGTATTCGTCTAAGAAGCAGGACTCGTCGGCGCGGGGTGTTGCCGCAACCACGATCCTTCATTATATACCGAGCAGATCCAGGTATTTCAGCGCGCCGCCGGTGTTGAAAAGCACGACCCGGTCGGTCGGCGCAATCGTGCCACCGGCGAGAAGCGCGCGCAGCGCGACCAGGGCCGCTCCGCCCTCGGGCGCGGCGCTGATACCCTCGGTCGCTCCGATCTCACGCATCGCCGCAATCATTTCCGAGTCGCTGACGGCGACAGCCGCGCCGCCGCTCTCCCGCAGGGCGCGCAGGATCAGGAAGTCGCCGATGGCTCGCGGGACCCGCAGCCCGTCCGCGCTGGTTCGAGCCTCCTCCCACGGTGTCGCGCGCTCGTCCCCGTTGTGGAAGGCGCGGACTATGGGTGCACATCCCTCGGCCTGGACGGAGACCATCCGCGGCCGCTGCGCGCCGGCCGGCATCCACCCGAGCGCTTCCAGCTCCGCACAGGCCTTCCACATGCCGACGATGCCGGTTCCGCCGCCGGTGGGGTAGATCATCCAGTCGGGCCACTCCCAACCGAGCTGCTCGGCGATCTCGTACGCCATCGTCTTCTTGCCCTCGACGCGGTACGGTTCCTTCAGCGTGGAGACGTCGTACCACCCGCGCCCCGCGCCGGCCTCGGCCGCCACCCGCCCCGCGTCGGTGATGAGGCCGTCAACCAGCGTCACCTCGGCGCCGTAGAGCTCGCATTCACGGATGAACGGGGTCTTGACGTCGCGCGGCATGAAGACTTTGGCGGCCATGCCCGCGCGCGCAGCGTACGCTGCCGCCGCGTTGGCCGCGTTTCCGGCGGACGGGACGGAAACCGTGGTTGCTCCTAGTCGTCTCGCGACGGTGATGGCCGCCGACAGGCCGCGGGCCTTGAAGGAGTTGGTCGGATTGGCCGATTCGTCCTTGACGTAGAGACGGTCCATCCCCACTGCGGCGCCGAGGCGGCGTGCGTGCGCGAGCGGCGTGAAACCCTCGCCGAGCGTCACCGGCCCATCCCCGTCGGGCGCGGGCAGCACCTCCCGATAGCGCCACATCGTCGGCGGGCGATCACGCAGGGAGTCGCGCGTCCAGCGGCCCGCGAGGGCGTCGAGAGCGTACCGCGCGAGCAGCGGCGCGCCGCAGCCGCACAGGTGCTGGACCTTGTCGGGATCCAGGTGCGCTACGCCGCAGGCGGCCGAGCATTCGAGATGGGAGAGGGTTGACATGGCGCAGTACGGCAGCAGGATCCCGGAGAACGGCTCGTGAACCTTGCTCTACCGGTCCAGCAGCTCCGCGTCCTTCGCCTTCTGCAGGTCGTCGATCTTGTGGACGTGGCCGTCCGTGAGCTTCTGTATGTCGTCGAGGGCGCGCCGTTCGTCGTCCTCGGAGATGTCGTGGCTCTTCAGCAGCCGCTTCAGGGCGTCGTTGGTGTCACGCCGTACCTGCCGCACGCTGGTCCGCCCTTCTTCGGCCAGCTTGTGCACGAGTCGTGACATCTCCTTGCGCCGCTCGTCGGTCAGGGCCGGCACGGGAATCCGAATGATCTTGCCGTCGTTGCTCGGGTTCAGACCGAGATTGGCGTTGCGGATCGCGTTCTCGATGGCCTTTGTCTGGGACGGGTCGAACGGCGCCGCGACGATGAGCGTCGACTCGGGCACGGACAGGCTGGCCACCTGATTCAGCGGCATTTGGGCGCCATAGGCCTCCACGCGGACGCTGTCGAGGAGGTTGATGGAGGCCCTGCCGGTGCGCACGCCGGCCAGCTCCCGCCGGACGTGATCCACGGCACCGTCCATGCGCTGCTCCGCGTCGGCGTGGGCTGCTTCAGGATCGGTCACGGTCATGATGTGGCTACCTCCGAACGATCTCCGGAGACCGAGGCGGTCACCAGCGATCCCACCGACTCTCCGAGGACCGCACGACGGATGTTGCCCGACGTGCGCAGATTGAAGACCACGATCGGCATGCCGTTGTCCATGCACAGCGAGATCGCCGTGGCATCCATCACCTTCAGGCCCTGCTCGATCACCTGCCGGTGCGAGATGCGGTCGAGGCGGGTGGCGGTGGGGTCGGTCATCGGATCCGACGTGAAGATGCCGTCGACCTTGGTCCCCTTGAGCAGGACATCGGCGCGGATCTCCATGGCGCGCAGGGCCGCCGCGGTATCGGTGGTGAAATACGGGTTTCCGGTCCCCGCGGCGAACAGCACGATACGGCCCTTCTCGAGATGGCGCACCGCCCGGCGCCGCACGTACGGCTCGGCGACCTCGCGCATTTCTATTGCCGTGACGACCCGCGTCGAGGCTCCATTCTGCTCCAGGGCATCCGAGAGCGCGAGCCCATTCATCACGGTGGCGAGCATGCCCATGTAGTCGGCGGTGGCGCGGTCCATGCCACGGGCGCTCGCGGCCAGCCCGCGAAAGATGTTCCCGCCGCCGATCACGATGGCGATCTCGACGTCGTGCGCCTGGACCGCGGCAATTTCGCGCGCGAGTCGGTCCGCAACGACCGGATCGATGCCAAAGGACCGATCCCCGACGAGCGCCTCGCCCGAGAGCTTGAGGAGGACACGCCGACAGGCTCGTCCGGTCATCGGAAAAGAAGCCGGCGCCGTGTCGTGAACGGGAATGCCCGGGGACGGTGCGCGGCCGGAGGGGATTATAGCGCAGCGCACCTCTGCCGCCGCCGCGGCTCCCTTCAGCCGGCGGCTTCGCCGACTTTGAACCGCGCGAAACGGGCGACCGTGATGTTCTCGCCCAACTTGGCGATGGCGGCGGCGATCATGGCACCGATGGTTGTCTTCGGGTCGCGGATCGACGGCTGGTCGGTCAGCACGACCTGCTCGTAGAAGCTGTTGAGTTTGCCCTCGACGATCTTGTCGACGATTGCCGGCGGCTTGTTCGCGCCCTCGAACTGCGCGCGGTAGATGGAGCGTTCTCGCTCCAGATCCGCCGCCGGGACCTCTTCGCGGCTGGCGTACTGCGGATCGGCGGCGGCGATGTGCATGGCGATTTCCCGGACCAGCGTCTGAAAATCGTCGGTGCGCGCCACGAAGTCGGACTCGCAGTTGACCTCCACGAGTACACCGACCTGCCCGCCCTGGTGGATATAGTTCCCGACCAGCCCCTGGGATGTTGTGCGGCCCGCGCGCCTGGCCGCCTTGGCCTGGCCCCGGGTGCGCAGAATGGTCACAGCCTGTTCGATGTCGCCACCGGCTTCGTTCAGTGCCGCCTTGCACTCCATGAAGCCGACGCTGGTCCGGTCTCGTAGTTCCTTGACTTGCGCCGCACTGATTGCCATCGCGTCGATCTTTCGCGTTCTGGAAGGGAAGGCCCGCCACCGTGCCGGAGCGGCGGGGCCCGTAACCGGTGTATCTCAGATGGAAGCCGTAGCGGGCGCGACCTCGACGGTGGCCGGTGGCGCGGCCTGCGGTGCTCCGGCGTCGGCGGTTTCCGAGGCCTCCTTGAGGCCCCGGCCGTTGATGACCGCGTCGGCGATCCGCGTCAGGAAGAGTCGGATTGCGCGGAGCGCATCGTCGTTGCCCGGGATGACGTAGTCCACGTCATCGGGATCGCAGTTGGTGTCGACCAGACCGATGACCGGAATCCTCAGCTTGCGCGCCTCGTCGACGGCGATCTTCTCGCGGCGTGTGTCGATGACGAACACCGCGTCCGGAAGACGAGACATCTTGCGGATGCCGTCGAGGTTGCGGTGGAGCTTGCGCTTTGCCTTCTCGAGACGAGCGACTTCCTTCTTGGAGAGGCTTTCGTACCTGCCGTCCTCGGCCATCGCCTCGAGCTCGCGCAGGCGGTCAAGGCTTCGCTGGATCGTGGTGAAGTTGGTCAGCAGTCCGCCGAGCCAACGCTCGTTGACGAAGTACATGCCGCAGCGCTGGGCCTCCTCGACAATCAGATCCTGAGCTTGCCGCTTCGTTCCGACGAAGAGGATGGTACGGTTCTCTGCCGCGAGTTGGGTGACGAAGTCCTCCGCGTGGCGGAGGCACTCCACCGTCTTGCCCAGGTCGATGAGGTAGATCCCGTTGCGCTGGCCGAAGATGTACTTCTTCATCTTGGGGTTCCAGCGCTTTGTCTGATGGCCGAAATGAACTCCGGCCTCCAGCAGTTCTTGCATCGTCAACGGCGTCAAGCTGCCTCCATCCGGCGCGCGACCATCGCGCGGCCGCTCCGGGGTTCCTACCGCTTGCTGAACTGGAATCGCTTGCGTGCGCCAGCCAGTCCGTACTTCTTGCGTTCCTTGCCGCGCGGGTCCCGCGTCAGCATGCCGGCCTTCTTCAGTGGCGCCCGCAACTCGGGATTCGCCTCGACCAGGGCGCGCGCGATGCCGAGACGCAGCGCACCGGCCTGACCGGAGAGGCCGCCGCCGGCTGCGGTGGCGAAGATATCGTAACTGTCGGTCGAGTCCGTCAACGCGAGGGGCTCGGTGATCCTGGTCCGGAGCGATACCGTGGGAAAGCGATGTTCGAGCGACACCGTGTTCACGGTGAAGGCGCCGGCGCCCGGTCGAAGAAAAACACGTGCGGTCGATTTCTTGCGCCGTCCGGTTCCGTAGTGGGCAGGTTCTGCGCTCACGATACCTCGCAGGCCACCGGCTTCTGGGCCGCGTGGGGATGTTCGGGGCCGGCATAGACCTTCAGCTTGCGGTACATCGTCTTGCCGAGCTTCGTCTTCGGCAGCATGCCGCGCACCGCCGATTCGACGAGTCGTTCCGGGTGATTGCGGCGAACCGTACCGGCTCGTTCCGACCGCAACCCGCCGAGGTAGCCGCTGTGCGCGCGGTACAGCTTTCGGGATTCCTTGCGTCCGGTCATGCGAACGCGCGCCGCATTCACGATGACGACGTGATCGCCGGTGTCCAGGTACGGAGCGTACTGCGGGCTGTGCTTGCCCTGCAGCAGGCGCGCCGCAACGGTCGCGATCCGCCCGAGCACTTTCGAGTCGGCGTCGATCACGTGCCAGGCGCGCACGATTTCTTTTCCGCTGGGTGCATATGTCGACACGTGTCTACACCAAATCTCGTCGGTACATCCGCGGATGGTACAAAGCATCGCGAGCCGGTGTCAAGGCGCGCCCGCACCGTCCCCCGCGCCGTTCTCGGAAGTCCACGCGGGAGTGACGGCACGATACTTGCTTCAGGTAGTGGACGTGGCCGGACCCACGCGCATCCTCTCGGGCGTTCTCCGACGGCCGACCTCGCTCGTCGGCATAGACATCGGCTCGAGTGCCGTCAAGGCGGTCGAGTTGACGCGATCCGGGGCCCGCGAGGTCGTCGCAGCGGCGGGCGTTCAACCCCTGCCTGCGGACAGCATCGTCAAGGGGACCATCGCCGACCGCGCGGCCGTGGCGGGCGCGATTCGCACTCTGCTGAGCGCCGCTGCCATTCGCGGTCGAGACGTCGCCCTGTCGGTGCCGGGGGGCGCAGTCGTCGCGCGAGAGATCACCATGCCGCGGATGAGCCCGGCGGAACTCGCCGGCTCGATCGTCTGGGAGGCCGAACGGCACATCCCGTTCGATCTCTGTGATGTGAACCTGGATTACCAGGTGGTGGTCGACCGTGAGGGCGACGTCGATCCGCAGGCTCCCATGGTGGTGCTGCTGGTGGCGGCGAAGAAGACCACGATCGCCGAGTACGTCGCCGCGGTTACGGCGGCCGGATGCGCGCCGGCGGTCGTGGACGTAGCCGCGTTCGCCCTTCAGAACGCCTATGCAATGCAGGGAGGGTTCGAGAGAGGCGGTCTCGTTGCGCTGCTCAACGCCGGGGCGAGCACGATCAACGTCAACATCGTTCGCGGCGGCCGGTCCGTCTTCAGTCGTGACATCGCGCTGGGCGGGAACGCCTGTACGGATGCGCTTCGCCGCATGTATGCACTGTCGTTCGAGGAGGCCGAGCGGCTGAAGAAGGGGTCTCCGATCCGGGGCGAGCGGCGCGAGGACGTGGAGCCGGTGCTACAGGAAGTCACCGAGGATCTGCTGCTCGAAGTGGAGAAGACCTTCGACTTCTTCGCGGCCAGTCAGCCGCCGGGACGTATTGACCGCATCGTGTTGAGTGGCGGTGCCTCGCAAGGGGCGGAATTTGCAGCCGCCATGGTCCGACGCTTCGACGCACCCGTGGAGTGGTTCGATCCCTTCCGAGGAGCGACGGGTCTCGACCTGGAAGCTGGCTGGCGGGATCCCGCCGACCGGGCGGCGACGGCGGGCGTCGCCGCGGGGCTCGCTCTGCGCCGGACGGGGGACGGATGATCCGCGTCAACCTGCTCACCTCGGTGCAGGACCGGGCAACGATGGTTGACGGCCGCTGGCGGACCGCTACGCCGGCCGTCGTCGTGGTGCTCGCGATTCCGTCTCTGGCTCTGGCCGCCTGGTGGTACTGGTCGTTGCATTCGGAGGCAGGGGATCTGGTCCGGGCCTTGGCGGACGCGGAGACGGCACTGGCCCGCCTGGCTCCGGATGTCGACGCGGCGCGCACCGCCGAGGCGCTGCAGGCTGACCTCGCCGCTCGGGTGGGGCTCATCGAAGCGCTGCACGGCCGCAGGGACGCTCCGGCGCGGTTGCTGGACCAGTTTTGAGTCGTGCTCTTCCGAACGGTCTGTGGCTGAACGAGGTGCGCCAGGAGCCGTCCGGTGTCGTCGTGCGTGGACACGCCGGAACGCTGGCCACGGTCTCCGACTATGCCGTGGCTCTCGAAGCACTGGCCGCTCCCGGCACGCGGGTCGAGATCGTGGACTCCCAGCGGGAGAAGCGAGCCAGCGGGCCGGAGACGGTCGCTTTCGAGATCAGGATGCCGATCCCGGCGGGGGATGGACGATGAGGCCCGGTCTGCCGGAGGGGTTGCGGAGCAGGACGCTCGCGGCGGGGATCCTCCTGCCGGCTCGCTGTCCTCGCGGCATTTCGCCTTCTGTGGGTAGGACCCCGGAGCGACCTGCTGACGATGCGGCGCGTGGAGTTGGAGCAGCGTCGCGCCGAGGTCGTCCATGCACGTCGTGCCGCCAGCCGGCTACCGGGGCTCGAAGCCGAGGCCGAGCGTCTGCGCGGACTCCTCGAGGCTCTGCGCCGCACCGTGCCGGGGGAGCGCGAGGCGTCCGCGTTGTTGAGGCGTCTGCAGGGGATCGCGGCGCACTCGCGCCTGACGATGCAATCCTTCACGCTCGCCGCGACGAGTACGAGGGAGGGCTACGAGGAGTGGCCGGTCCGGTTGGAGCTGACGGGAGGATTTCATGATCTCGCCACGTTCCTGGGCGAGGTGAGCCGGCTGCCGCAGGTCGTCACCATCGGCCATCTGTCGATCCGCGCTCTCGCCTCCGGGACGCCAACGGCGACCATCACGGCGACGTGCAGCGCCACCACCTATGTGCTTCGGGAGCTTGCCGGCGACGGGGACGCCTCCGGCGGGGGAGAGAGGTTGCGCCGATGAGGCATACGGCAACTTGCGCGCTGCTTCTTGCGGGGATGCCGGACGGGCAGGACTGTCTTGCCTCCGTACAGGCCCGCGCCGCGCGCCGGGGGGTGTTCCAGACGCCTGCCGGCGATGCCGGCCTGCCTGCCGGCTCGCGTCCCTACGATTCCGGGGGGCGTCGCGATCCCTTCGTGAGGCCCTCCGCGGGGGGCCGTCCGGCCGCGGTTCTCACGGTCCGGCCGCGCGGTCCGGCCGGGATTGCCGCCGACGAGCTGACCCTGCGCGGGCTCGTGCTGCTCGACGGCAAGCACCTCGCGGTCCTGGAGACCGAGGACGGAAGGAGTCATCTGTTCCGGGGGGGCGAGGAACTCTTCGATGGATACGTTGAGTCGGTGGCCGCTGGCGGCGTGGTGATCGTCGTGGACGGGCGGCGCGGCTCGGCGCACGCCGTGCGTCGGACGCTGCGCGCGTCGCGGGAGGGGCGATGAGCAGGCCCCGAGCGTTCCGGGGCGTGCTCGCATTGCTGCTGGCGACAGGAGGCAGCCATCCCCTGGGCGGAGACGTCGCGGACCCCCTTGGGGGCGGCGTGCTCCGGGCGCGGACAGGAGTGCAGGAGGCGCGTGGCGGCTCCCGGGAGTACGCGGGGGACCCGGTCTCGATGGAGTTTCAGAACGCGGAGCTGCGTTCGGTGCTGCGGACGTTCGCGGAGATCAGCGGGCTGAACCTCGTGATCGATCCGCAGGTCGCGGGGACGGTGGACGTGGCTCTGGTCGACGTGCCGTGGGATCAGGCCCTCGCGGTGATCCTGCAAGCCAACCGGCTGGGATACGTGATCGACGGCACGGTGGTTCGCATCGCCCCCGTGGCCACTCTGGCCGCCGAGGACGCCGAGCGGCGCGCCCGTGCCGGGCAGGAGGCGCTGGTCGGGGATCTCGTGGTCGTCACCCGCGCACTGGGATACGCGCGGGCGGCCGACCTCGCCGATCTCGTGACCCGGACCGTTCTCTCGCCGCGCGGGCAGGTACAGATGGACGGCCGGACGAACACGCTCATCATCGTGGACCTGCAGGATCGCGTTGGCCAGGCGCAGGAGTTGATCGATGCGCTGGATCGCCCTCAACCGCAGGTCGAGATACAGGCCCGGATCGTGCAAGCGAGCCAGGACTATCTCCGCGAACTCGGTGTGCGGTGGGGCGTTGCGGCTCGGGTGGCGCCGGAGATCGGCAACACGACGTCGCTCGCGTTCCCCAACCGCGGCGGGATCAGCGGGCGCACCGGGAGCGCGCAGGGACCCGCGGACGGGGCGGACCCGCGCGCCCTGGAAACCGAGAACAGCGGCACCGCGGTCGACCTGGCGGCGCCTTCGCCGAGCGCCGCGCTGGGACTGGCCCTCGGTGCGATTGACGGGTCGCTCAACCTCGACGTCGTGCTCTCCGCCGCGGAGAGTGACGGGCACGTGAAGATCCTGTCGAATCCAAGGATCACGACCCAGAACAACGTCCAGGCCACCATCACTCAGGGCGATCAGATCCCGATCCAGACCGTCGCCAACAACACCGTGACGGTGACATTCCGGGATGCGGCTCTGCGTCTCGCGGTGACCCCGCAGATCACCAGTGCCGACACCGTGATCATGCAGATCGAGATCGGTAACGACTTCGCCGACTTTGCCCGCCAGGTCAACGGCGTACCACCGATCGTGACGCAGAGCGCCAGTACCACCGTCCAGGTTCCGGACGGCGCGACGACGGTAATCGGTGGGATATACGAGAGCGCCCGGACGCGGTCGAACCGGCGGGTGCCCGGTATCCACCGCATTCCCATACTCGGATGGTTCTTCAGGAGCCGAGCGGAGCGGCGCCGCACCGACGAGCTGCTGATTTTTCTGACGCCCAGCATCGTGCGTTGAGGGGGAGGCGATGCACCGAGCACAACGGTCGGGGATGGGTCCGGCGAGGGCAGAGGCGCGGCCGGACACGGGGCATGGATCGAGCACGATGGCCTTTGCAATCGTCGGGCTCATTGCCGTCGTTGCGTGCGCCGGTGACGGTTCGGCGTCCTCGCGTTCGAGCGTCGCTCTCGTGGTCGAGCGAATCGGGGCGTCTTCGGATGGCATGGCCGGGCATTCGACCAGCACGTTCATCCGGTCGGACGTCGTCAGCGGCGGAACGGTATCCCCGGACGTGGCGCAGGTGACATTGCGGCTCGTTCCGAAGGACCCGGGTGCGGCGTTCAACCCGGCCGCGCCCACCGGGGCGAACCTGGTAACCGTCGACCGCTATCGGGTGCGATACGTACGGAGCGACGGGCGCAACGCACCGGGCATCGACGTGCCGCACGTCTGGGACGGTGCGCTGAGTCTGACGGCCTCGTTTGCCGCCCAGACGGTGGATCTGGTCCTGGTGCGTGCGTCCGCGAAGCTCGATCCGCCGCTCATCATGCTCCGGGAAGGAGGCGGCGACATCGTCATCAACGCAATCGCCCACGTCACGTTCTACGGGTGCGACAACGGCGGCGCTCGGGTCGAGGCGACCGGTGCGGTGACTGTCGAGTTCGCAGACTGGTCCGATGCGGACCGTGTACCGAGATGAAACGAGCGATGCAGGCTCGATTCCGCATCGAGGCGCTACGGGCGGATCGCCGGTTCGCCGCCGCCCTTGTCCTCGCGTTGTGTCCGATGGGGTGTCTGCAGGACGGTCAGGGGGCGCCGCCACTGGCCGGGCCGTCCGCATTGGCGCTGTCCATCCGCCTCAGCGCAACCCCGGACGTGCTGCCGATGGACGGTGCCGCGAGGTCGGTCGTCACCATCACCGCGACGCGGCCGAACGGCATCCCCGCCGTCGATCTGCGGCTGGTCGTGCGCATCGTCGAAGGCTCGACCGCGCACGACGTGGGGCAGCTCTCCACGCGGGCCGTCGTAACGGACGTTGCGGGGCGGGCGGTCTTTTCCTATCGCGCGCCGCGACCATCCGGGAACGCGGCCGGCGCGGTCGATCCAGGTCGGGTCGTTACGCTGATCGTGACGCCGGTTACGGGAGACTTCTCGAACGCCGTCGAGCGGCGGGTTCGAATTCGACTCGTGCCCTCCGGCGTCGTGATTCCCCCCTTCGACGTGCGGCCCGGTTTCGAGGTCACTCCGACCGCACCGGTCGTCTTCGACCAGGTGCGATTCAGCGCCGCGGCGTGTCCGGCCGGTGATCCGGCCGCAACCGGGTGCACCCGCGACCCCTCCGGCCTGATAGCGGGATTTCGTTGGGATTTTGGCGACGGTGGGCGCGCCTCCGGCCGGCAGCTTGCGCACGTCTATTCGACGGCCGGCACGTACCTGGTGCGGATGACCGTGACCGACGCGTACAGCCGGTCGGCGGAGGCGACACGGACGGTTACGGTCGCGGCGGGGACGCCGCCGGCCGCCTCTTTCGTTGTCTCTCCGATCCCGGCCACCGAGGGTGAAAGGGTCTTCTTCGATGCGAGCGCCTCGACGGCGGCGGCGGGTCGGCGGCTGGTGTCCTACGAATGGAACTTCGGCGACGGCGGGGTGGGGAGCGGTGTCACCACGAGTCACGTGTGCCGCGAGGCGAGGACCTATACGGTCACCGTGAGCGTGGCGGACGACACGGGGCGTCGAGGCTCGGCGGCCGGCCTCGTGGAGGTCGTCGACGCTACGCCGGTCGCGGTCGGCGTTGAAGTTGCCGTCACCGACGACGCCGGTCGAACGGGAAGAACCGCCGAACGTGTGATCGTAAAATGACGTGGGATGCGCTTCGCACCGCGCGAACGGCTGGCCGCCCGAGCGGCGGCGCTCCGGCGGGAGCTGGAGGTGCGCGGGCTCGACGCACTCGTCGTCACGGCGCTCCCGCATCTCTTCTACCTGCTCAACCTGCGTGCGAGCGCCGGCGTCGCGGTCGTCGAGCGCGATCCGCCCGGTCTGCGCCTGGTCATCGATTTCCGGTACCTCGAAGCGGTCAATCGTCTTCTCGATCAGGGAGTCGCGCCCCCCGAGCTGGAAACGGTCCAGGTGGAGAGCACCTACGACGAGACCCTGTGCGATGTCCTGCGGCGCCGGCCGGCGGCCCGGGTGGCGATCGAGGCCGACCATCTCAGCGTGCGGCGCTGGACATGGCTGCAGAAGATGCTGGAGGCGGACCTGATCCCGGCGGTAGAGACTATCGAGCGGGCGCGGATGGTAAAGGACCGCCATGAGGCGGAGACGTTGCGGGAGGCCGGCCGGATGCTGGCCGCCATTGTCGTTCCGGTCTGTCGCTGTGCGCGGCGTGGACGCACCGAGCTGGAGGTGGCGAGCGACGTGGAGCGGTTGATCGAGGAGGCGGGATTCGAGCGGCCGGCTTTCGATTCGATTGTGGCGTCCGGTCCGAACGGCGCGCTGCCGCACGCGCACCCGACAGAGCGCCGGCTGGCCGGAGGGGATCTCGTCATCCTCGACTTCGGAGGCGTCCACGAAGGCTACTGCGTCGACGTTTCGCGTACCGTATCGGTCGGGCCGCCCACTTCGGAGACGCGCCGGTTGCATCGGGCCGTGAGCGAAGCCCAGGCGGCCGCGCTGGCCGCGGCGGCGCCGGGGGTGCTGGCGAGCGAGGTCGACGGGGCGGCCCGGGTGGCTCTGGAGCGTTTCGGGCTGGCGGAGCGTTTCGGGCACGGTACGGGACACGGGCTCGGGATCGACGTCCACGAGCTGCCGCGAATCGGGAAGCGGCGTACGGGGCCGGCCGGGCCGGAAGACGTGGCGCTGGCGGCGGGGATGGTCTTTACGATCGAGCCGGGTGTCTACGTGCCCGATCTCGGCGGGGTCCGCATCGAGGACGACGTGCTGGTGACGGAGGCCGGCATCGAGGTACTGACGCCGGCTTGCCGGCATCTGATGGACACGGAGCGACCGGCGCTCGGGCGGTACGATGGGACTTGATCTGCCTCCCCTCTATGCGATTGTCGATGCCGGGCAGGCCGCTCGCCACGGTTGGACGGTTCCCGAGCTCGCCGCCGCGTATTTCGACGGGGGCGCCCGGCTCGTGCAGCTTCGGGCTCCCGGCGTAGCCGGCGAGGTGCTGGACGGTTGGTGCGACGCCGTCGTGGCGCGGGCTTCCGGCTACGGTGCGGCGGTCATGGTCAACGACCGTGCCGACGTCGCTCGGATGAGCGGCGCGGCCGGCGTCCATCTGGGGCAGGACGACCTGCCGGTCGAGGACGCGCGCAAGGTGGTAGGAGAGAGCGCCGTCGTCGGGCTCTCGACGCACACGGCCGATCAGGTCCGCGATGCCCTGGCGCTTCCCGTGACCTACGTGGCGGTCGGTCCCGTCTACGCGACCGACACCAAGGACACCGGCCATCGACCGGTCGGCCTGGGGTTCGTCCGCGCGGCGGCCGGGCGCGCCGCGGCGACCCCGGTGGTGGCCATCGGGGGGATCACGCTGGAACGCGCGCCGGACGTTCTGGCCGCGGGCGCCGGCGCGGTCGCCGTGATTGGCGACCTGCTCGCCGGGGGGCGGCCCACCTCCCGCGTGCAGGCCTACGTCGACCGCTTGTCGAAGTAGTCGATCGTGAGCGAGCGGACGGTTCCTACCAGGAACGCGATGCCGATCAGGTTCGGAAACGCCATGAGGCCGTTGAGCAACGTGCCGATCGCCCAGACGAGCGGCACCGAGACGATAGAGCCGACGAGCACCATCAGGGTGAAGATCACGCGGTACGGCCGGATGACCGTCGAGCCGAACAGAAACTCGATGCACTTCTCGCCGTAGTACGACCAGCCGATCAGGGTCGAGAACCCGAACAGAAAGGAGCAGAGAGCCACTATCAGCGAGGCGAACGGTATGGATGTCCCGAGTGCGGCCGCCGTCAGATCGCCGCTGGCGCCCTGGTAGGCCGGATCCGTCCAGAGTCCGGAGGTCAGGATGATGAACGCGGTCATCGAGCAGACCATGATGGTGTCGACGAACACCTCGAAGATGCCGATGACGCCCTGTTCCGACGGATGCTTCACCCTGGCGATGCCGTGGGCGATCGGGGCGCTGCCCATGCCGGCCTCGTTGGACAGGACGCCACGGCTGACCCCCGCCGCGATGACCTGCGCGACCGACCCGCCGACGAACCCGCCGAACGCCGCGGCGGGCTGCAGCGCGCCGGCGACGATCTGACCCAGCACGGCCGGGATCTGCGCCGCGTTGAGCAGGATGTAGGCCGCCGCGGCGGCGACGTACAGCACGATCATGGACGGGACGAGACGCTCGGCCACCGCCGCGATGCGCTGGATGCCGCCGAGGAGGACGAGTCCGACGGCGGCGCTGATCAACAGGCCGGGAATCAAGGTCGGCACTTCCAGTCCGGTCAGATCGCGCGCCGCCTCCGCGAAGGTGCGTGCAATGGTGTTCGACTGGGCCATGTTTCCGGTGCCGAACAGCGCGGTGGCGGCGCCGAAGAACGCGAACATGCATGCCAGCGCCTTCCCGGCCGCCGCGTGCGGCACGCCGCGCGAGATGTAGTACATCGGCCCGCTGGCCAGTTCGCCGGATTCCCGCGTGACACGGTAGCGCACGCCGAGCACCGCCTCGGCGTACTTCGTCGCCATGCCGACGGCGGCCGTGACCCACATCCAGAAGATCGCCCCGGGACCTCCGATCAGGATCGCGGTGGCCACCCCGCCGATATTGCCGTTGCCGACCGTGGAGGCCAGCGCCGTAGAGAGCGCCTGGAACGAGGTGATGGAACCCTCGCCCGCCCCCGATCCCGGTTTCGCCACGGCGCTGCCCAGTGTGCGCCGCACCGCGAGCGGAAACTGCCGCACCTGGACGAAGCCGGTCCTGATCGTGATCAGCAGGCCGACGAGCACGAGCACCAGCGGCATGGCGAACGGTTGCCACACGAGTCCGTCGAGGGCGGTCACCTGGTCGGTCAGGGTCTGCACATCACGCTCCAATCGGATGTCGGCGCCCGCGAGGTCAGAGCATTGACGCGAGGGTCACGAGGAGGATCAGGGCAATGCCGGCCGGGCAGATCCAGCGGATCAGGAAGGCCCACAACTTCGGGGACGGGAACCAGGCCGCTTCCGCCCGGAGCTCCTCGAGCGCACGGTCGACCCCCCAGATCCGGCCGATGAAGATCGCCGTGAGGAAGCCGCCGATCGGCAGGGCGAACTGGTTCCAGGCGTTGACCATGAGATCGAGGAACCCGATACCGAATCCGGGCACGGTAGTGAAGACGGCGACCGCGCCATTGCCCAGCGCCGACGGGATGGCCAGCACGAAGACCACCGCCGCCACGGCGCCTACCGCCTTCGTCCGCGACCACCCCAGCGCGTCGACGCAGTGCGAGACCGGTACTTCGAGCAGGGAAATCGTCGAGGTGAGCGCCGCGACGCTGAGCAGCAGGAAGAACCCTCCACCGAAGAGCTGGCCGCCCGGCAACTCGGCGAACAGCCGCGGAAGCACCGTGAAGATCAGTCCCGGGCCGCTGGTCGTCGGATCGAACCCGGCGATGGAGAAACCGACCGGGAAGATGATGAACCCTGCCAGGAGCGCGATCGACGTGTCGAGCGCCACGATCCAGAGCGCGGAAGAGGCGATGCCGTCCTCACGGGGGAAGTAGCTGCCGTACGTGAGGATGCACCCCATGCCGAGGCTCAGGGAGAAGAACGCCTGGCCGAGCGCCGACGTGAAGACCCTGATGTCGGCGAGCCGCGTCAGGTCGGGGCTGAGGTAGTAGGCGAGGCCGGCGCCAGCGCCTGGCAGCGTGACCGCTCGCAGCGCGAGCGCAATCAGCAGCAGAACCAGCAGCGGCATGAGCGCCTTCGTCACGCGCTCGATGCCTGTACGGACCCCGCCGAGCAGAACGGCGGCGGTCGTCGCGATCACGAAGAGGGCCAGCCCTGCGCTGACGACGCCGTTCGCGGTGAACTCGGCGAAGAATCGTCCGATGTCGTCCGGACTGCCCGTCACCGCGCCGGTCGCGGTGAACCAGACGTAGGCGACGGCCCAGCCGGCGATCACGGAATAGAACGAAAGGATGCCGGCCCCGGCCAGCACGCCGAGCCCGCCGACCAGCCACCACCGGCGGCCCGGTGCAAGCAGGGTGAACGAGCCGACCGGACTCAGCCGCGTGCGCCGGCCGAGCGCGATCTCGCCGGCCATGATCGGCAAACAGATAAAGAGGATGCAGGCCAGATAGACGACCACGAACGCGGCGCCGCCGCCCTGTCCGACCTGGGTCGGAAAGCCCCAGATGTTCCCCAGGCCGACGGCCGATCCGGCCGCCGCGAGGATGAAGCCGGCTCGGGAACTCCACATGCCGCGCGAAGGGGTCGTGGTCATCTCGGTGGCGGCTTCGGTCGTTCGTGCCGGCTTGTTGGTGGCTCGCATTGTAACGAACCCGCGGTAGACTCCCAAGGATATGCTTGTTGCATCGACCGTTGGGAGGAGCGCGTGAGCGTCGTCAGGATGTCCGCGCGCGTGCTCGACGGCGCCGCCGTCGCCGCCGGGATCCGGGAGTCGTTGCGTCCGCGCATCGAGGAGGTACGGCGCACCGCGGGGCGCCCGCCCGCGCTTGGACTGCTGCTGGCGGGCCGCGATCCCGGGTCCGAGGTGTACGTCCGCAACAAGATCCGAGAGAGCGAAGGGCTCGGGATTCGGACCGTGTTGGAGCGTTTGCCCGATTCGGCCGCGTTCGGCGAGGCGCTCGACATCGTCGACGCCTTCAATGCCGACCCCGGCGTGGACGGAATCCTGGTGCAGTCGCCGTTGCCGGCCGGGATGGGAGACGACGCCGAACGACGTATCTTCGAGGCGATCGATCCCGCCAAGGACGTCGACGGGTTCCATCCGGAGAACGTCGGCCGCCTGGTGCAGCAGACCCCGGCTCTTGCGCCCTGCACGCCGTCGGGCGTGATGGAGTTGCTGGACCGTAGCGGGGTGGCCGTCAGCGGCCGGCGCGCGGTGGTTATCGGCCGCAGCGACATTGTCGGCAAGCCGCTGGCGATGCTCCTGCTGCACCGCCACGCCACGGTCACGATTTGTCATTCACGGACCGTCGACCTGCCGCAGGTGGCGATTCAGGCCGATGTGCTGGTGGCCGCGGTCGGGCGCCCGGCATTCGTGACAGCGGACTTCGTCAAGCCCGGGGCGACCGTCGTCGACGTCGGCACGAACACCCTGACGGATCGGGATCGGGTGGCGTCCATCTTCGGCGCGGGCTCGAAGAAGCTCGCCGCATTCGACAGGCGGGGCCGCGTACTCTCCGGAGACGTCCATCCCGACGTCGCGGACGTCGCCGGCGCGCTCACGCCGGTGCCGGGCGGGGTCGGCCCGCTGACGATCGCGATGCTGCTGTCGAACACGGTGCAGGCGGCCGAGCGGCGACTGCGTCCTGGTGGCTGAGGCGTACCTGGCCGCGACCGCCGGAGGGCCGTAGCGCAGTTCACGAAGAGCGACCGGCGGCGAGGGTGTGGCAAAGGGAAGCGACCTGCCGGGCGGTCTGCTCGAACGAGCCGTCGGTCGTCACCACGGTGTCGGCCCGCGCGATCTTGTCGGCGATCGGGAGCTGCGCCGCGATGCGGCGGCGAACCTCGGCCGCCGGTAGTCCGTCCCGCGCCATGACTCGCTCAAGCTGGGTCGCAGGATCGCACGCCACCACCACGACGTGCTCGAACGCGACCGCACGTGCGGTCTCGAAGAGCAGAGGAATGTCTGCGACGGCAAAGGGTGCACCAGTGCACGTCCGGCAGCGCTGGAACCATTCGTCGATCGCGCGCCGTACCGGTGGGTGCACGATCGCTTCGAGCGCGGCGCGGGCCGGGGCGTCCGCAAAGACCAGTCTGCCCAGCCGGGCGCGGTCGAGTGAGCCGTCCAAGGAGAAGATGTGCGGGCCGAACTGGGCGCGCAGCCGCTCCGAGGCCGGCTGCCCCGGCTGGACGGCGGCGCGTGCGAGCTGGTCGGCGTCGATCGTCGGCACCGCCCGGTGCCTCAGCAGGCGGATCACGTGCGACTTGCCGGTGCCGATGCCGCCGGTGACCGCCACCCTGAGCATGAGTCGACGGTGACGGTCAGGCCGGTGCTTCCTCGGCCTCTTCGGCCGGCGCGATCCGCTCTTCCACGAACGTGTTCCACTCGTGGCACTGCGGGCACTGCCACAGCAGCTCGGTGCTCCGGTAGCGGCAGCGCATGCAGACGTGGGGGTCCAGGTAGAAGACGGCGTCGTGGGTCAGCTCGACGTAGCGGCGCACCAGGACGGGATCGAAATCGAGGGTCGTCAGTGCGCGCCAGATCGCTTGGTGCACGGCCAGCGCATGGGGATTGTGCACGAGCGACTCGAAGAAGAGATCGAGGGCCAGCGTCGGGTCTCCGCGGTTCGCAAAATGCTGTCCGAGCGTCAGGCGCGCCCGCCAGTCCTGGGGGTTGGCGTCAATCAGGCGTCGGCAGAGGTTGACGAAACGTTCCGGGCCTTCCAGGCGCCCGTAGGCCTTCTCCAGCCGATCGAACGCGAGGTACGACCGATCCGGCGCGGTACGGCTGATCTGCTCCCACATTGCGATCGCTTCGGTCGTGCGTCCCTGCATCATGTAGACATCGCCGAGATTGAGTGACGCCGGCACGGTGCGGCTGTCGAGATCGAGCGCCGTCTCGAAATGCCGGATGGCCTGCTCGGGCGCGCCGCTGCGCACGGATTCCAGACCGAGCTCGTTTTCGAGAAAGGCGAGAATGGCCTGGTCGCGCGGCTTCTCCCCGGCAGGGGCGATGTTGGTGATGCGCTGCCGGATCGCGCGGGCCTCCTGCCACTGCTGCTGCTCCTCGTGAATCTTCTCCAGGTTCAGCAGGGCGTACTGGTTGCCGGGATCGAGCCGGACAACCTCGGAAAAGGACTGAAACGCGCGGTCGACGAAGCCGCCGCGCTTGTAGTCGAGTCCGAGGCACAACTGGACGTACGCCTGCTCCATCGTACTCAGCTTCGGACGCTGCAACAGGCGCTGGTGCAGCCGGATCGCCTTGCTCACCTGCCCGCGTTCGCGGTACAGGTTGCCGAGGATCAGATTGATCTCGAGTGCCGTCGAATCGAGTCCCATCGCCCTGGTCAGTTCCTCGATGGCCAGGTCGATCTGGTTGGACACGAGAAAGTTCAACCCGAGGATGTAGTGCGGCGACTCGCGGATTTTGCGGCGGTCGATCCAGCGGCCGTCCTGCAGCTTGTAGCGCTCCCAGGCCTTGCCGACAGCCAGACCGACCAGCAGGGCGACGAGCGCGGCGATCAACACGAGCGTGTCAGTCATCCGACTCCGTCAGAAGAGCTCGGTGCGCCACAGGTCGTGCAGGTGGACCAGGCCGAGCAGACGTCGCTCCTCGTCGGCGACGATGAGCGAGGTGATCCGCCGCCGCTCCATCCAGTTCAGGGCATCGATGGCCAGCGCTCCCGGGCCGATGGTGACGGGACCGGCCGTCATGAGGTCGCGCGCCGTCTTTCCCGCGAGGCCGGTCGGCCCTGCAAGATGGCGCCGGAGGTCGCCGTCGGTGATTATTCCCACGATGTGGCCATCGCCGCCGACGACGCACGTCATGCCGAAGCCGCCGGCGCTGATCGTGGCGATCACTTGATTGCTGGCGGACGGCGGCGTCACCGTCGGGATCTCCGCACCGGTGTGCATGAGTCGTTCGACGCGCAGCAGCCGCTTGCCGAGCTGTCCGCCGGGATGGAGGTGGGCGAAGTCGTCCTCGCGGAATCCCTTGCCGACGAGCAGGGCCATGGCCAGTGCATCTCCGAGGGCGAGGGCGGCGGTGGTGCTGGCCGTCGGGACCAGGTTCAACGGGCACGCCTCCATGTGCACGCCGCAGTCGAGCGTCACGTCGGCGGCCTCGGCGAGCGCACTGTCGGATGCTCCGGTCAGGGCGATCAGGCGCACATCGAGCCTGCGGATCGTCTCGAGCAGCCGGAGCAGCTCCGGGGTCTCGCCGCTGTGCGAGAGGCCGATTACCACATCGCTCGGTTGTATGGCGCCGAGATCACCGTGGACGGCCTCCGCGGGATGAATGAAGTAGGCCGGCGTGCCGGTGCTCGACAGCGTCGCCGCCAGCTTGCGGGCGATGATGCCGGACTTTCCCATGCCCGTGACGATTACCCGCCCCACACACTCGAGCAGCAGGGTGAGAGCGGCTTCGAACCGGGCGTCCAGACGGTCCGCGAGCGAGCGGACCGCCTCGGCCTCGATGCGCAGCACGCGGCGGGCCAGATCGAGACTGCCGCCACCCCGTCGCTCGGGCTGGTGCCTTTCCGGCGGCGGGCCGGCTGTCACCTATTTTGCCTCCGCTGCGACGGCGGACGGGTGCGCTGCGCGCCGGATCGCGACGAGCCGTCGCAGCAAGGGCTCGAGCCGTGCGAGCGGCAGCGCGTTCCGGCCGTCGCTCCGAGCGGCGGCGGGCCGCTCGTGCACTTCGAAGAAGAGCCCGTCGACCCCGGCCGCCACGCCGGCGGCGGCGAGCGGCTCGATGAATTCGGCCTGCCCGGCGCTGACCCCGTCACCCCCGCCGGGAAGCTGCAGGCTGTGGGTGACGTCGTAGACGACCGGGTAGTGGAGTGACCGCAACTGTGGAAACGAGCGCATGTCGACGACGAGGTTATGGTAGCCGAACGTGGTACCCCGTTCGGTTACCAACACCCGGTGGTTGCCTCCCGCGGTGGCCTTGGCGATGGCATGCCGCATGTCGAGAGGGGCGAGGAACTGTCCCTTCTTCAGGTTGACTGCACGCCCGGTGGCTGCGGCCGAGACGAGCAGGTCGGTCTGCCGGCACAGGAACGCGGGTATCTGGAGCACGTCGGCCACGTCGGCCACCGGCACGGCCTGCGCCGGTTCGTGGATGTCGGTCAGGATGGGGCAGCCGACGCGCTGCTTGATCGCCGCGAGAATGTCGAGCCCGCGCGTCATTCCCGGACCGCGGAACGAAGTCAGCGACGTCCGGTTCGCCTTGTCGAACGAAGCCTTGAATACGAAAGGCATCTCGACCCGTCTGGAAACGTGGCTGATTGCTTCGGCCAGCTCGGTGGCGTGGGCGGCACTCTCGATCACGCAAGGCCCGGCGATCAGGGCCAGGGGGTGCTCCGCCCCGAAACGCACGCCGCCGACGTCTACCGTTCGCACGTGCTGATTATAGAGGTCGTGCCGGAGACGACCGGACGCGAGCACCCGGCAGGCTGGCGCCGGGTGCTCCAACCAGGTTCAGGCCAGCGACTCGGCTGCCGCGTTGGCGGACAGCCGGTGCTGGTAGGTCGCGCCGACGAACCTGGTGAAGAGCGGGTGGGGCGAGAGCGGCTTCGATTGGAACTCGGGATGAAACTGCACGGCGACGAACCAGGGATGATCCGGAAGCTCGATGGCCTCGACGAATTTTCCGTCAGGCGAGCGCCCGGAAATCACGAGCCCCCTCTCCGTCAGCTCTTTTTCGTAGGTCCGGTTGAACTCGTAGCGGTGGCGGTGGCGCTCGGAGATGGATTTCTGGCCGTAGGCCTCGTGCACTGCCGTGCCGGGCGTGAGGTCGCAGGGGTAACTGCCCAGTCGCATGGTGCCGCCCAGGTCGTCGACGCCGAGCAGATCGCGCAGTTTGTAGATGACGTTGTGCGGCGTGTCGGCGTTGCACTCGGTCGAGTCGGCGTCCTGGAGACCGCAGACATGGCGGGCGAACTCGACGGCCGCCCACTGGAATCCATAGCAGATCCCGAAGTACGGAATCCTGCGTCGCCGCGCCAACTCGGCCGCCCGCAGCATGCCGCGGCTGCCGCGGTCTCCGAACCCGCCGGGCACCAGGATTCCGTCGGCTTCATCGAGCGGACCGTGGTCCCGGGACTCGAGCGCCTCGGCTTCGATCCACTCGATCCGGACCTTCAACTGGTGCGCGAATCCAGCGTGCGAGAGCGCCTCGCTGAGGCTCTTGTAGGAGTCTTCGTACCCCACGTACTTGCCGACGACGTGCACGGTGACCTCGTCGGTGGGATTCCGGATGCGCTCCACCAGACCCTCCCACGACTTCATCCGTCGCTCGGTGGTGGACGGCAGGCCGAGCCGCTTGAGGACGATGCCGTCGACGCCCTCGCCCGAGAGCACGAGCGGTACCTCGTAGATGCTGTCGACGTCCCTGGCCGTGATGACGGCCTCCTCGTCGACGTCGCAGAAGAGAGCGATCTTGCGGCGCAGCTCCTGCGGCAGCACGCGATCGGTGCGACACAGCAGGATGTCGGGCTGGATCCCGACGGAACGCAGGTCGCGGACGCTGTGCTGGGTCGGCTTGGTCTTCAGCTCGCCCGCGGCGCCTATGAACGGGACCAGCGTCAGGTGCACATACAGCGTGTTGTCTCGTCCGAGGTCCTGGCGCAACTGGCGGATGGCTTCCAGGTACGGCTGGCTCTCGATGTCGCCGACGGTGCCGCCGACCTCGATCAGCACGATGTCGATGCCGCCCTGCCGGGCGACGGTCTGCATGCAGTCCTTGATCTCGTTCGTGATGTGGGGGATGACCTGTACGGTCCGGCCCAGATAGTCGCCTCTGCGCTCCTTCTGAATCACCGACAGGTAGATCTTGCCGGTGGTCCAGTTGTGGTTGCGGGTCGTGACCGTGTTCGTGAAACGCTCGTAGTGTCCCAGGTCGAGGTCCGTCTCGGCGCCGTCGGTGGTGACGTATACCTCGCCATGCTGGTAGGGGCTCATCGTGCCGGGGTCGACGTTCACGTAGGGGTCGAACTTCTGCAACGTGACGCGGTACCCGTGTCCTTCGAGGAGCGCCCCGATGGAGGCGGCGGCCAGCCCTTTGCCGAGCGAGGAGACGACGCCGCCGGTGATGAAGATGTACTTGACGGGGTGAGGAGTCGGATCGGCGCGATCAATCATTCGGGTGCTCTGTGGCGACGAGGTGACGGACTCGCTCCAGATCGGCGGCAGTATCCACGCCGATGGGAGCCTGGTCGGTGGCGACGGTGCCAATCCGGTATCCCGATTCGAGCGCCCTGAGCTGCTCGAGCCGCTCGAGCCGCTCGAGCGGTGTCGGCGGTATCTCCGCCAGCTCGAGCAGGCACGTGCGGCGGTACGCGTACAGGCCGATGTGCCGGTTGCCGAGCGAGGTGCGCCCCGCAACCGCGCCGCGCGCGTGAGGGGCGTGAGGGATCGGCGCGCGAGAAAAGTACAGGGCGTCGCCCCTGGTGTCGACGACAACCTTGACGATGTGTGGATCCGCCAGCATCTCGGGGTCGGTAATCGGGCAGCGGACCGTCGCAATCCCCAGCGTCGGGTCGCCGGCGAGGGCCGAGACGACTCCCTGGATGAGCGCGGCCGGCATGAGCGGTTCGTCGCCCTGGACGTTGACGATGACATCGCTGGTCAACCGGCGGGCGACTTCGCCGAGCCGATCGCTGCCGGTCGGATGATCGGCCCGAGTCAGCCATGCCTCTCCGCCGAACGCGGAGACGGTCTCTGCGATTCGGTCGTCGTCGGTGGCGACGATGACGCGCTGGACACCTGCCGCCAACGCACAACGGTGGACGTGCTCGATCATGGGCCGCCCGGCGATGTCGAGCAACGGCTTACCGGGAAGCCGGGTCGCGCCGTAGCGTGCAGGGATGACGACCGTCGCGGTGGGGAAAGTGGCAGGCGCATGCGCCGCGGCCGGCACAGCAGGGTGCACGACGAATGCTACCATGCCCGTCGGCGATCCGTACATTCGCGTTTACCCACCAACGCTGCTGGCGAAGGAAGTACGCTGGGCAGGCAGGATGTCGATTTCTTCGCTACGTGTTGCGCTGGTGGCTGGTGGAGGCAGCCTTCTCGCGGCGTGGCTGGCGGCCGCGGCCATGGCTCCTCGCGCGGACGTCCCGGCCCCGGTGGCGCCGCCGCTCGTCCCCCCCGCCGCACGGGCGGAGGAACCGTCTCTCCGTGCCGCGGCGGATCTGGCTACCGACCTGGAGCGTTTGCGCCAGCGGCTCGCGGACGCGCCGGGGCTCCGTGCAGGTGCTCGAAACCCGTTCTCGCTTGCCCCGCCGCCTCTGCCGCTTCGTACGGCTGCGCCCGCTCCGGATCCCGAGCGCGTGGGACGGAACGTCTCCAGTCCGCCGCGGGCGGTCGGCCCGGCGCTCACGCTCATCGGTGTCGCGAGCGCGGACACGGAGGACGGCGGGGGGCGGATCGGCATTCTGACCGCGCCGAACGGAGAGGTGCTGCTGGTCGGCGAGGGAGACCGCGTTCCCGGCGGGTATCTGGTCGACTTCGTCGAGTCGGCGAGCGTGACCCTCGTCGACAGGGCGGGAGAGCGCCATCGTCTCGACCTTCCCTGATGTCGTGACGGCCAGAGGTCAGAGCCTGATCAGGCCGACCGCGTCGACCGCCGCGATCCCCCGGATCTCATCGAGGACCTCGCAGGTGACGTCGGGTTCCGCGGGTGCCCCCGCCGGGCCGCCCGGTCCGACGCGCACGACGCCGACCGCTCCGCCCGCCCCGCGTCCCAGCGCGAACGTCTCGATATTGATCCCGTGGCGGCCGAGGACCGAGCCGACCTCACCGATTACCCCCGGCTGGTCGCGGTTGCGGATGACGATGAGCGTGCCCTCGAGCGGCGCCTCCACCTCGACGCCGTCGAGCCGTACCAGGCGCGGTTGCCCCGGCTCGAACAGGGCTCCTTCCGCCCAGAGCTCGCCATCGCTCGTGTGCAGCTTCAGGGACACGAGGCTGGTGAAATTCCTGGGGCGCGAGCTCCGCGACTCGACGATTTCGAGACCGCGCTGCTCGGCCGCCGCACGAGCGTTCACGAGCGTGACCGTTTGCGACAGCACCTGCCCGAGGAGACCGACCAGGGTCGCGCCCACCAGCATCTCGTGCGGCTGGTCCGCGAGCTGTCCGTAGTAGCGCAGGCCGACGCCGGCTATGCGGCCGTGCGCGAGCTGGGCGAGGAGGCTGCCCAGGCGCTCGGCGAGCACGAGGTACGGGCGCAGGCCCCGGAGCTCGTCGGGGGCGATCGAAGGATAGTTGACCGCGTTGCGGGCGAAACCCGTCTGGAGGTACTCCCGGACGCCGGTGGCCGCCGAGAGGCTGACGAGTTGCTGGGCTTCGGCGGTAGCGCCCGCGATGTGCGGCGTCGCGACCACCTGTGGCAGGCCGGTCAGGGTCGTGTCGGCGGGAGGCTCCTGCCGGAAGACATCGAGTCCGGCGCCACCGATCCTCTGCTCGGCGATCGCCTCCACGAGCGCCTCCTCGTCCACAAGGTCGCCCCGCGCGGTGTTGATGACGCGGGCCCCGGGGCGGCAGCGCGCCAGCAGCGCGCGATTCAGAAGTCCCCGGGTGGAGTCGGTCGACGGCAGGTGCAGCGTGATGAAGTCCGCCCGCTCCGCCAGCAGGTCCAGGGCGACCAGCTCGATGCCGAGGTCGTCCGCCATCTGGGAAGCGATGAACGGATCGTGGGCGATCACCACCATCTCGAACGCGAGCGCGCGCCGCACGACCTCGCGCCCTATGCGGCCGAGGCCCACCACGCCGAGTGTCTTGCCCCGCAACTCGGCTCCCCGCAGGCTCTTCTTGAGCCAGCGGCCCGCTTTCATCTGTGCGTCGGCCAGCGCGACCGACCGCGCCGACGAGAGCATGAGCGCGAACACGTGCTCCGCGACGCTGACGCTGTTCGCACCGGGCGCGTTCAGCACGGGAATGCCGCGGTCGCTGGCGGCCGCGATGTCGACGTTGTCGACGCCGGCGCCGGCGCGCGCGACGACTCGGAGGCGCGGTGCGGCAGCGATCAACTCGGCCGTGACCGTCGTGGCGCTCCGTACGATGAGAGCGTCGGCGTCGGACAGGTCGGCGCGCAACTGCGCGGTAGAACGGCCGGAACGGGTGTCGACGGTCCACCCCTCGGCTTCGAGCAGGGAGACGGCAGCCGCTGGCAGCGGGTCTGGAATCACGATCTTCATGAGTCTGGAGAGGCTGGGACCGAATGTGTGACGGGCTTACTTACAGTATAATGGCCCCCCGAGAACGTCGCTCAGACGGCGCCGGGGGGAGGGCATCCGCACCGGAATGGTGCAAGTCGCTGGAACGGACCGGAAAGACGCCGGTCGCCCTCGCCCGATGAACGATTCTTCCACAAGGTTTCCACGGTTTCTGTTGACGATTCTGTAGCGGGCCACAGGGGCACGACCCAAAGGCCCGGTCACCCTTGCACGGGCACGTCCCGTGGCCAGCGGGCGAGACTGCGCACCATGCCGGAATTCAAGAATCGCGAAGCACCCACCCAGGGTACCGCCATCACGCGCCAGCCGGACGGCGCACTGCTGGTGCCCGACGACCCCATCATTCCATTCATCGAGGGTGACGGGATCGGCCGCGACATCTGGCGCGCGTCGGTGCGGGTCTTCGATGCGGCGGTGAAGAAGGCCTTCGGCGAACGCAAGCGCGTCGTCTGGTTCGAGGTCCTGGCCGGCGAGAAGGCGCAGGAACGGACCGGGGAGTGGCTCCCGACCGACACGCTCGAAGCGGCCAGGGCGTACAAGGTCGCGATCAAGGGCCCGCTGACCACTCCCGTCGGCGGCGGCATCCGCAGCCTGAATGTGTCGATCCGGCAGTTGCTCGACCTCTACGCCTGCGTACGGCCGGTGCGGTACTTCGCCGGCACCCCGTCGCCGGTGCGCCGTCCCGAGCAGATGAACGTCGTCATCTTCCGGGAGAATACGGAAGATGTCTACGCCGGCATCGAGTGGGAGCAGGGGTCGCCCCAGGCAGAGCAGCTCATCGACTACCTGTCGACGTCTTTCGGCAAGCGGATCCGACGCGACTCGGGGATCGGGATCAAGCCGATCTCCATCACCGGCAGCAAGCGTCTGGTGCGCATGGCGATCCGGCATGCGATCGACAACGATCGCAGGAGCGTGACGCTCGTCCACAAGGGGAACATCATGAAGTTCACCGAGGGGGCGTTCCGCGACTGGGGCTACGAGGTGGCGAAGGAGGAGTTCGGCGACCGCACCATCGGCGAGTGGGACGGCGATCCGGACGGGCGGATCGTGATGAAGGATCGCATTGCCGACAGCATGCTGCAGCAGATCCTGACGCGGACGGCCGATTACGACGTCATCGCGACGACGAACCTCAACGGCGACTACCTGTCGGACGCCTGCGCGGCGCAGGTCGGCGGTCTCGGACTCGCCCCGGGGGCCAACATCGGCGACGACGTCGGGTTCTTCGAGGCGACGCACGGCACCGCACCGAAGTACGCCGACAAGGACGTCATCAACCCGAGCTCGGTCATCTTGTCGGGCGCGATGATGTTCCGCTACATGGGATGGCGGGACGCGGCCGCGAGCATCGATGCCGGCATCGAGCGGACCATCCAGCAGAAGACCGTGACGTACGATCTGGAGCGCCTCATGGAGGGCGCGACGAAGCTGAGGACGTCGGAGTTCGCGGACGCCGTCATCGCGAACATGTAGGAGAGTTGGAGCAGGATCAGCATGAATCGCAAGGTTTCGGTTATCGGTTCGGGTAACGTCGGGGCCACCGCGGCGCGCAGCATCGCGGACAAGGAACTTGCCGACGTGGTGATTCTCGACATCCTCGAGGGGGTGCCGCAGGGCAAGGGCCTCGACATGCTCGAGGCGTGTCCCGTCGAGGGCTCGGACGCACGGGTGCTCGGTACCAACGACTACGCCGATACGGCCGGGTCGGACATCGTGGTGATCACGGCGGGGCTCGCGCGCAAGCCGGGCATGAGCCGGGACGACCTGCTGGCCAAGAACACCGCGATTATCTCCGGCGTGACCGAGCAGGTGGTGAAGCATTCGCCGGACTGCATCATGATGCCGGTCACCAACCCCCTGGACGCGATGGCGCAGGTCGTGTTCCGGCGGAGCGGGCTGCCGCGCGAGCGCGTGATCGGGATGGCCGGCGTGCTCGACTCGGCTCGCATGCGCGCCTTCATCGCCCAGGCGCTCGACGTGTCCGTCGAGAACACGCACGCCTTCGTCCTCGGCGGGCACGGCGACACGATGGTGCCCCTGCCGCGGTACTCCACCGTGGCAGGGATTCCGATCACCGAGCTGCTCGACGCGGAGACGGTAGAGGCCATCGTGCGCCGCACCGCCCATGGCGGAGCCGAGATCGTCAAGCTGCTCGGCACCGGCAGCGCCTACTACGCGCCGGGCTCCGCGGTGGTCGAGATGGTCGAGGCGGTGCTGAAGGACAAGAAGAAGATTCTGCCCTGCTCGGTCTTCCTGCGCGGCGAGTACGGCATCAACGACCTCTTCGTCGGCGTGCCGTGCAAGCTGGGGGCGAACGGTCTCGAGCAGATCATCCAGATCGAGCTCACTGCGGACGAGGACGCGGCGCTGAAGAAGTCCGCGGCCGCGGTGCAGGAGCTCGTGCAGATCATCAACGTCTGACGGACCCCGACGGCTCGTGAAGATTCACGAATATCAGGCGAAGGAGCTGCTGGCGGCCGCCGGCGTGCCCGTCCCGCGCGGCGAGCCGGTGTTCACGGCGACCGAGGCGCGCGCCGTCGCCGAGCGCCTCGGCGGGCGCGTGGTCGTCAAGGCGCAGATCCATGCCGGGGGGCGCGGCAAGGGTGGGGGCGTCAAGGTGGTTTCCGACGCCGCCGAAGCCGAGCGCACGGCAGAAGCCATGCTCGGCATGACGCTCGTCACCGCGCAGACCGGACCTGGCGGCCGCCGGGTCGGACGGCTGCTGATCGAGGAAGGGCTCGACATCGAGCGGGAGCTCTACGTCGGACTCGTCATCGATCGCGCACTGGCGCGGCCGGTACTGATGGCGAGCCGGGCCGGCGGCATGGACATCGAGCAGGTGGCCGCCGATACGCCGGATCTGCTCCTCAAGGAGGCGCTGGATCCGGTGGCCGGGTTGCTGCCGTTTCAGGCCCGCCGGCTGGCGTTCGGCCTGGGTCTCGAGCGGCCCGTGGCCAGCCGGGCGGCGGCGGTGATGCTGGCCGCCGCGAGCGCGTTCCTGGACCTCGACGCCTCGCTCCTCGAGATCAACCCGCTGGTAGTGACGTCCGGCAAGGAGGTTCTGGCCCTCGACGCCAAGGTGAACCTGGACGACAACGCCCTGTTCCGGCATCCGGAACTGCGGGAATTGCGGGACACGGCGGAGGAAGAGGCGCTCGAGGTGGAAGCTTCCGAGCATGCGTTGAGCTACGTCCGCCTGGACGGCCGCATCGGGTGCATGGTCAACGGCGCCGGCCTGGCCATGGCCACGATGGACATCATTCACCTCGCCGGCGGCGAGCCGGCCAATTTTCTTGACGTCGGCGGCGGCGCGAACGCAGATCAGATTCGGAACGCGTTCCGAATTCTCATGGCCGACCCCAACGTGAAGGCGGTTCTCATCAACATCTTCGGCGGCATCCTGCGTTGCGACGTGCTGGCGGAAGGCGTGATCGCGGCAGTGCGCGAGTTCAAGGTTGCGCTGCCGGTAGTCATCCGCATGGAGGGGACCAACGTCGAGGCGGGCAAGAGGATGCTGCGCGAGAGCGGCCTGAACTTCACGACCGCCGATGCGATGAGCGAGGCGGCCGAGCGGGTCGTGGCGCTCGCTGCCGGCTGAGTTCCCGGAACCGAACCCATGGCGGTGCTGATCGACGAACGGACGCGTCTGCTGGTGCAGGGCCTGACGGGGAGGGAAGGAACGTTCCACGCCCGGCAGGCGGCAAGCTTCGGGACGACCGTGGTAGGGGGGGTCAGCCCCGGCAAGGGGGGCTCGACGCACGAGGGGTGGCCGGTCTTCGATACGGTCCGGAAGGCGGTCGCCGAAACGGGGGCGAACACATCCGTGATCTTCGTCCCTCCGCCGGCCGCGGCCGACGCCATCCTGGAAGCCGCCGACGCGAATCTCGATGTGGTGGTGTGCATCACCGAGGGGATCCCGACGCGGGACATGCTGCCGGTGGTCGCGTTTCTCGATGGCCGTCGGACGCGCCTCGTTGGACCGAACTGCCCCGGCGTGCTGTCGGTCGGCAAGGCCAAGGCGGGCATCATTCCGGGGCACATCGGCAGTGAAGGCAACGTCGGCGTGGTGTCGAGGAGCGGAACGCTGACCTACGAGGCGATGCACCAGTTGACCCGGCTCGGCCTCGGTCAGACCACCTGCATCGGTATTGGCGGAGATCCGCTCATCGGCACGACTTTCGTGGACGCGCTGCGACTGTTCGCGGCGGACGAGGCGACCGAGGCGGTGGTGCTGATCGGCGAGATCGGCGGTACGGCCGAGGAAGACGCCGCGGCGTTCATCGCGGACGGCTTTCGGAAGCCGGTGGTCGGGTTCGTGGCCGGACAGACCGCGCCGCCTGGCCGCCGCATGGGTCATGCCGGTGCGATCATCGCCGGCGGGGCGGGAACGGCGGCGCAGAAGCAGGAGGCGCTCGCGGCGGCCGGCGTGACGGTGGTGAAGAGCCCCGCGGACATCGGCGCGGCGATGGCCGGCCGGCTCGCGGTATGAGTCATGGGACCGCCGGCCGGGCCGTGGCGGCCTGACGAACGGGTAAAGGCGGCATCGCGGGCGCACGTCATGTTAGTATTTGGGGTTGAACTAGTGGGAAATGGGGCAGCGCTTGGACAAGCCGCTGCCGCTCTCCAGAGCTGAGGATGCATGGCGCCTGCTGAAGTCGCGGTTCAAGAAGCTCCCGTCGCTCGCAGTGTCGAGCGGGTCGTCAACGATTTCAGCATTCAGGTGGCCACGGTCAACGGCTCGGGCAGCCAGACCGCCAACCTGGTGCTGCTGCGCTCCATCTTCCGGATGGGCGTGCCGGTTTCCGGCAAGAACCTGTTCCCGTCGAACATCGCGGGTCTGCCGACCTGGTTCACGATTCGCGCCAACAAGGACGGCTATATCGCCCGCAAGAAGGAAATCGATTTCCTCGTGGCGATGAACCCGGAGACCGCGCAGGAGGACGTGCTGTCGCTCGAGCCGGGCGCGGCGGTCGTGTACGACGAGGGGCTCGCCCTCGACAAGGTGCGCAGCGACCTGACCTTCTACCCCGTGCCCTTCGACAAGCTCGTGGCGGGGGTCTGCACCGACGCCAAGTTGCGGCGCCTCGTGCGCAACATGATCTACGACGGGGTGCTGGCCAAGCTCCTGGCGATCGATCTCCAGGGGATGGAGCAGGCGCTCCAGAAGCAGCTCGGCCGCAAACCGAAGGCGGTGGCGCTCAACCAGCAGGCGCTCGAGGTGGGGTTCGGCTACGCCGAGCAGCACTTCGAGAAACGCGATCCCTATGTGATCGAGGCGCTGGACAAGACGGCGGGGAAGATCCTCGTCGAAGGCAACGCCGCCGCCGCCATCGGCGCGATGATGGCCGGGGTGACGGTGGTGGCATGGTACCCGATCACGCCGTCATCGTCCCTCTGCGAGACGCTTATCGACTACCTGCAAGAGCACCGGATCGACGAGAAGACGGGCAAGGCCACCTTCGCGGTCGTGCAGGCCGAGGACGAGATCGCGGCGCTCGGCATGACCATCGGCGCGGGCTGGGCCGGCGCGCGGGCCATGACGTCGACGTCCGGTCCGGGCATCTCGCTGATGGGCGAGTTCGCGGGTCTCGCCTACTACGGCGAAGTGCCGGCGGTGATCTTCGACGTGCAGCGGGTTGGTCCGTCGACCGGGCTGCCGACGCGCACCGCCCAGGGCGACGTGCTCTCGACCGCCTTCCTGTCGCACGGCGACACGCGGCATCTGATGCTCTTCCCGTCGTCGGTCAGCGAGTGCTATTCGATGGCGGTCGAGGCCTTCGACCTTGCCGAGCGGTTCCAGACGCCGGTCTTCGTGATGACCGATCTGGATCTGGGCATGAACACCTGGATGTCCGATCCGTTCGACTACCCGGAGAAACCGCTGGACCGCGGCAAGGTGCTGGACGAGGAGACCCTCGAGCGCATCGGCCGGTTCGGACGCTACCGGGACGTCGACGGCGACGGGGTGCCCTACCGCAGCGTCCCGGGCAACAAGATGCCGGCCTATTTCTGTCGCGGGTCCGGGCACAACGAGTGGGCGCAGTACAGCGAACGGCCCGACGACTACCAGAACAACGTCGACCGTCTGGCGAAGAAGTTCGAGAACGCCAGGAACTGGATGCCGGCGCCGGTCGTGGAAATCAACCGCCGGGCGTCGATCGGCGTCATCGCCTACGGCACGACGCACTGGGCGGTGGTGGAGAGCCGGGATCAGCTCAAGGCGGAGGCCGATCTGGAGACGTCGTACTACCGGGTGTGCGGGTACCCTTTCCGGCCCGCGCTGGCGTCGTTCATCGAGCGCCACGAGCGCGTCTACGTAATCGAGCAGAACCGCGACGGCCAGATGCTCAGCCTGATGAAGCTGGATCTGGAGCCGGATCTCGTGCGGCGGCTGCGGAGCGTGCTGCACTATTCGGGATTGCCGATTGATGCACGCTCCATCAGCGACAGCGTGCTGATTCAGGAAGGGTATCGCGTGCAGAAGACCGGCGCCGACACGTCGCGCGTCCCGCGCGAAGCGGGCGTCGGCGGGGAATAGCGGGTTCCGGTCGGGGATTCTGGGGTCGGCTGAACATCGCGGGAAGAGGATACGTGGCTGTCGCAACATCGCCGGTACGAAAGAAGCTGAACCGCGTCGGGCTCGAGGTGCGCGAATACCGCGGCTTGAAGACTACGCTCTGCGCCGGGTGCGGGCACAACGCGATCTCGGAGCGGATCATCGGCGCCTGTTTCGAGATGGGCATCGAGCCGGAACGGGTCGTCAAGCTCTCGGGGATAGGCTGCTCCAGCAAGAGCCCCGCCTACTTTCTCGGGTCCGCGCATGGATTCAACGCCGTCCACGGCCGGATGCCATCCGTCGGAACCGGCGCGATGCTCGCGAACCGGAATCTGGTGGCGATCGGCGTCAGTGGCGACGGCGACACCGGGGCCATCGGCATCGGCCAGTTCGTGCATCTGATGCGCCGGAACCTGCCGATCGTCTACATCATCGAGGACAACGGCTGCTACGGTCTGACGAAGGGGCAGTTCTCACCGACCGCCGACCTCGGGTCGAAAGCCAAGTCCGGGGTCGTGAACGATCTGCCGCCGATCGATACCTGTGCGCTGGCCATCGAGCTCGGGGCATCGTTCGTGGCCCGCTCGTTCTCGGGCGACAAGAAGCAGCTCAACGCCATCCTGAAGGCTGCCCTCAGTCACCGCGGCACGGCGATGCTCGACGTGCTCTCGCCTTGCGTGACCTTCAACGACCACGAAGGATCTACCAAGAGCTACGCGTACGCGAAGGCGCACGACGATCCGCTCGAGGAACTCGACTTCGTTCCGTTCTTCGAGGACATCAGCATCGATTACGAACCCGGAACGACGCAGGAAGTCGTGTTGCACGACGGGTCGAAGCTGTACTTGAAAAAGCTCGACGCCGGCTACGACCCGCTGAGCAAGGTGGAGGCGATGCGGGTGCTGCAGGAGACGCGCGGCCGGGGCGAGTTCGCTACCGGCCTGATCTACGTGGAGCCGGTAAAACCCGACTTTCTGGACGTGCTGAACATCGTGGACGAACCGCTGGCGACGCTGCCCGAGGAACGTGTGCGGCCACCGAAAGCAGTGCTCGACGACATCATGGAGGCCCTGCGCTGAGCATGGAACGCACACTGGCCATCATCAAGCCGGACGCCGTCGCCAGCCGGAAGGCCGGCGCCATCCTGCAACGCATAGAGACCGGCGGTTTCGCCTTGCGCGGAATGCGGCTCGTCCGCCTGACGCGGGCGGAGGCGGAGGGCTTCTACGCAGTCCATCGCGACCGCCCGTTCTTCGACAGCCTGACCGCTTTCATGTCGTCGGGGCCCGCGATCGTCCTGACCTTGGAGGCGGACGACGCGATCCGCCGCTGGCGGGACCTCATGGGGGCCACGGATCCGGACAAGGCGGCTCCGGGGAGCCTGCGGCGGGAGTTCGGCACGTCGATAGAACGTAACGCCACGCACGGTTCCGATGCGCCGGAGACCGCGGCGACGGAGGTCGGTTACTTTTTCCGCGCCGTCGAGCTCGGTTGATCTGCGGCCGCCCAGAGCACCCGGCGGGACGGCTAAGTGACTGAAAGCGCATGAGGTAAGGGCGGGGGGATGCGGGTCCCGGCCTTGACCGGAGAGGCACACCGTTGTTACCATTGGTCGCCTGACGGACGGCAACGCATTGCGGCCGCGCGTTTCGCGCGTCTGCGTTTACCCGCCGGGCATCCGTTTCCCCAGACGTCACTCTAGCGATGCCGAAGCTGGTCGAGCGCGAACCCGTCCCCCGTCTGAGTCCCCTGAGCGCGGCGCCGGCTCTGGCTGTCCAGTTCTTTCTGATTCCTCTCGCCGTCGTAGGCGTCATCGTGCTGGTGTACGGTGGCTTCCGAATGCTGCTCACGACGGAGCGCACCCCGTCGGAGCTGCTCTCCGACGTGCGCACGGGCGGCCGGGAGCGGCGCTGGCCGGCGGCGTACGAACTCTCGCGGTTACTCGGTGACCCGGACACCGAGCAACGGAACCCGCAGCTCGGTGCTGCCATCGTTCAGGCGTTCGTCGACTCCGACGGAGACGACCCACGGGTGCGGCGCTATCTGGCACTTGCGCTCGGGCGGCTGACTTTGCCGCCTCCCGAGGCGGTTGCCGAGTTGACCGCGTCCCTCGACGATCCGGATACGGAGACGCGCATCAGCGTCATCTGGGCTCTGGCGTCGCTCGGCGACGAGTCGACGGTGGACGAGATCGAGTCCATGTACCGCTCGGACGACGCGGGCGTTCGCAAGATGGCGGTTTATGCACTCGGCGCCCTGGCCGGGTCGGGGGACCATGCCACGCTGCGCAATGCGCTCGACGATCCGGCTGCCGACGTGCAGTGGAACGCGGCGGTGGCGCTGGCCCGGCACGGCCGCGACGAGGGGATGACCGTGATTCGCCGCATGCTCGATCGCGAGTACGTGACGCGCATGGTGACGCGGCGGGCGAACGCCGACGACCCCCTGGATCCGGTCAGCGAGGTCATCGTCAGCGGGTTGCAGGCCGCCGCCTCCCTGCGTGCCGCCGAGTTGCGGCAGCCCATAGAGGCGTTGAGCGAAACGGACGAGAACCTTCGGGTTCGCGAGCTGGCGATCAAGACTCTGGATCTGCTGAATCAATCGACCAGGAATCTCATTCACTGAGCGATGCTGCTCCGGAGCGTACCGAAGACCGTGAGATTTCGACGGAGGCCCGACGCGTGAATCCCCTGATAGCCGTCATCATCACCGGCGTCGCGATGTTCGTCGCGCATATTCTGGTGATCCTGCTGTTTCGCGAGAAGCCGGCTGCGCCCGAAGAGGGAACGGTCGAGGCGCCGGCGCCGGCCAAGGCGGTCGGTCCGGCGGCGCTCGTCGGGGCGGCCGCCAAGCTGGCGGATCGTGTGGTGCCGCGGACGCCCGACGACACGTCTCCGCTCATGGGACGCCGCGGATGGATGGGCCTGGCGTGGGGCTCGTTCACCGCCGCGACCGCCGGCTGTCTGGCTGCTACCGGCCGCTTCATGTTTCCGAACGTGCTGAACGAGCCACCCCAGCAGTTCACCATCGGTTTCCCGGACGAGTACGCGGACGGCGTCGACGAGCGCTGGAAGGACCGGTTCGGGGTGTGGGTGATCCGGACGCCGTTCGACGACTACCACGAGTCGCCCGGCTTCTATGCGCTGCTCGTCACGTGCACGCACCTCGGCTGCACGCCGAACTGGCTGTCCGCGGAGAGCAAGTTCAAGTGCCCCTGCCACGGCAGCGGGTTCAGGCCGACCGGCATCAACTTCGAAGGCCCGGCCCCGCGTCCCCTCGAGCGCGCGCGGATCGTGTTGGCGGAGGATGGACAAATCATGATCGACAAGGCGCGCAAGTTCCAGGAGGAACTGGGGCAGTGGACCGACCCCGAAGCGTTCCTTGCCATCTAGGAAGAAGTCAGAGCTGCTGAATCATGGCGAAGGCGAAATCAATCCAACCGCAGGCGGGTGCGCTGGAGCGCGCCTGGAACTGGCTCACCGAGACGCAGATATGGGCGTCGGTCTTCCGGCACGACGCGCCGCTCAACGACCGCAACCGTGTGCTGGTCATGCTGTCCAACGTCTTCCTGCACCTGCATCCGGTGCGGCTGAAGAAACACGGCGTCCGCCTCCGCTACACGTGGTGCATGGGCGGGTTGAGCTTCTTCCTGTTCCTCGTCCTCACGTTCACGGGCGTGCTGCTGATGTTCTACTACCGGCCGACGCTGGAGTACGCCTACTCGGACATCGTCGGGCTCCGCGAGCACGTGCCGCTCGGCATCATGCGCGAGATGCACCGCTGGGGCGCGCACGCGATGGTCATCACGGTGTGGCTGCACATGTTCCGCGTCTTCATGACCGGGTCGTACAAGCCGCCGCGCGAGTTCAACTGGAACGTCGGGGTCATCATGCTGGTCCTGACGCTGCTGCTGTCTTTCACCGGCTACCTGCTGCCGTGGGACCAGTTGGCGATCTGGGCGATCACGGTCGGCTCGAACATGGCGCGTGCGACCCCGTTCCTGGGGTACGAGGGTCCCGGCGCGTCGCTGCTCGCCATCGGCGACGTGCAGTTGATTCACGCTGCCGACGACGCCCGCTTCGCGCTGCTCGGCGGCACGTTCGTGGGCGAAGGGGCCCTGCTGCGCTTCTACGTGCTGCACTGCGTAGCTCTACCGCTCGTGATTGGATTCCTGATGGCCGTGCACTTCTGGCGCGTGCGAAAGGACGGCGGCATCTCGGGGCCGCTCTAGAGCGTCCGGGCGCCTGAACGTAGGAGAGATCACGAAACCATGGAAGCGATAAAGGGACTCTTCAACCTGCTCGCCGACCCGCGGCTGTTCTTCCTGCTCTCGGTGGCAGCGCTCGTGCTGGTCGTGTGGAAGCGCGAGGCCTTCGCGAAGCTCTCGGTCGGCTACGGCCTGATGGGCTTCCTTGCGGCGTTCTTCCTGCTCGGTCTGACCGACGAGAACTTCGTGCTGATCATCGCCAAGCCGGACAACGTGCCGATCGTGGCTCTGATCTTCCTGGTGGTCTTCTTCACCTGGTACTCGATGCGCGAAGCGGTTCTCAACGATCAGCGCGTCGCGGCCGGAGAGGACGTGATCGAGAAGCAGGAGTCCGACCGTGTCTGGGTCTGGCCGGACCTCGTCTATACCGAGCTCATCGCTCTGGTCCTCTGCAGCGCCGTTCTCGTCGTCTGGTCGATCGCGCTCGAGGCTCCGATCGAGCAGCCGGCCAATCCGGCCAATACCCCAAACCCCTCGAAGGCGCCGTGGTATTTCCTCGGTCTTCAGGAGATGCTCGTCTACTTCGATCCCTGGCTGGCGGGAGTCGTACTGCCGAGCCTGATCATCGTGGGCCTGATGGCGATTCCGTACATCGACACCAATCCGAAGGGCAACGGCTACTACACCTTCAACGAGCGGAAGGCGGAGATCACGATCTTCCTCTTCGGGTTCGTGATTCTCTGGTCGTCGCTCATCGTGCTCGGGACGTTTCTCCGCGGTCCCAACTGGAACTTCTTCGGACCGTTCGAGTACTGGGATATCCACAAGCTCGAGGCGCTGAACAACGTGCAGTTGTCGGAGTACCTCTGGGTCCGCGGGGCGGGCACCGCGCTTCCCGACAACATTCTCGTGCGGGAGGGGGTCGGCATCGTCCTCTCTCTGGCCTACGTGACGGTCCTGCCGGTCATCCTTGCCAAGACCGTAATGAAGCGGTACTACGAGAAGATGGGGCCGGCGCGCTTCTACGTGGGGGTGTTCCTGTTCCTCATGATGCTGTCTCTGCCGATCAAGATGTTCAGCCGCTGGCTGGTGAACCTGAAGTACGTCGTATCCATCCCGGAGTGGTTCTTCAACATCTAAAGACCACCATGGCCAACAAGAAAAGCGTAGGACACGCCTACAACGTCGATTTTCTCAACGTCGTCTTCGCGGCGTCGAGCCTCTTCCTCTTCTTCACGACCATCTGGATGGTCTTCGACGACTTCGATCGCGAGTGGAAGGGCTACCAGCGGCAGTTCGTGCTGCTGGACGGGTACGTCACCTCGCTCAGTCTCCAGGCTGCGCAGGCCGGCATCGACCAGGAGCGGCTGCAGCAGTTGAACGCCGAGCGGGCCGCGGCGGAGCAGGTGCTCGCCGCCAACGGGGAGCGGGTGGCCGTGCTCGAGAGCGAGTTGGCGGACGTGGAGGCCGACTTCTACTTGGCCAACCAGCAGTACAACTTCCTGAAAGCCGACTACGACGTCGAGCGGTACGCGTACGAGGAACTGCGGGAAGAGCACCCGGAGGAAGCCGCGGAGGTGCGGCCCGAGGTCGACGACATGTACGACCGCTGGGTCGAGTTGGGCATGCGTGTCGAAGAGCTGGTGGCCCGGCGTGACGGGCTGCGCGCACAGATCGGGGAGTACACCGGCGGCGTGGCGGACGCGGACGCCGAGATCCGGGAGCTGACGGCGGAGGCGACCCGGCTGGCCGCCCTCGTTGAGGATCTGCAGGTCGACTTCGTCGGCGACGTGCTGCTGAACGCTCCGCTCCTCGACTTCATGGCGCCGAGCCTCACGGTACAGCAGACTATCACTCCGAATATTCACGACGAGTTGAACTTCATCCGCTTCCAGAAGATGGATCGCTGCCGGACGTGTCACATCGCGATCGATCGCGAGGGCTACGAGACGTACCCGCAGCCGTATACGACGCATCCGAGCCTGGAGACGTACGTCGGCAGTGCGTCGCCGCACCCGCTGGCGACCACCGGCTGCACCGTGTGTCACGAGGGAATGGGGCAGTCGATCGGTTTCGTTTCCTCGTCGCACACGCCCGAGACCGATGAGCAGATGCATGCCTGGGAGGAGCAGTACGGTTGGGAAGTGCCACACCTGTGGGACTACCCGATGCTGCCCGCGGACATGACCGAGGCGTCGTGCGCGAAATGCCATACGGAGACCGTCTACGTGGACGAGGCGGAAAACCTGAATCTGGCGTACGGTCTGTACGAGCGCGCCGGGTGCTACGCCTGCCACACGACCACGGGCTTCACGGATCTGCGCAAGCCGGGTCCGAACCTCACGAAGATCGCTTCGAAGCTCTCACCCGAGTGGGTGTCCTCGTGGATTCGCGATCCCCGGGAGGTCAAGCCGAGCACGTGGATGCCGCGGATCTGGTACAACTCGAACACCAGCAGTCCCGAGGACGCGGTTCGCAACGAGGTCGAGATCGACGCCGCGGTCGAGTACCTGTTCGCGAACTCGGAGGAGCATGATTTTGCGGTTCTGTTCCCGCCGCGCGGAAACGCCGAGCGCGGACAGGAGCTCGTCGAGTCGGTCGGCTGCCTGGCGTGCCACATCACCGAGGACCAGAACCGCCTGGCCGCCGGCATCCGACGCACGTTCGGCCAGCCGCTCCAGAACATCGGCAACAAGACCAGCTACGAGTGGCTCTTCGATTGGGTGCGCGATCCGCAACACTTCAGCAGCGAGACGTACATGCCGGATCTCCGGCTGACGAATCGCGAGGCGGCGGACATTGCCACCTATCTGACCACGCTCACCGGACCGGAGGGGCGGGGCGCGGAAGCAACCTACGACGATGCCGAGATCACGGCGGTGCTACTCGACTACGTGAGGTCGATCCTGCCCACCGCCGAGGCGGAGGAGCTCGTCGTCGGCATGTCGCTCGACGAGCAGCGACTCGACCTCGGCCAGCGGGTGGTCGGCCGCTACGGCTGCTTCAGTTGCCACGAGATCGCGGGCTTCGAGGACGCTCGGCCGATCGGGATCGAGCTGTCGGAAGAGGGATCGAAGCTGCTGTCGCGGCTCGACTTCGCCTTCGTCCACGACATCCCGCATTCGAAGGTGGAGTGGTTCAAGCAGAAGATGCGCGATCCGCGTGCGTTCGACCGGAATCGCGTGCTCCAGCCGCTCGAGAAGCTGCGGATGCCGGATTTCGGCATGAGTGATGAAGAGGCGAAGCTCTTTGCCACCGCCATCATGAGCTTCCAGAGCGACGTGCAGCCGCTGGCCGCGAAGGCGCCGCGGTCGGCACGGAACGACGCCCTGCGTGAAGGCCGGAACCTGGTCCGGCGGCGCAACTGCGTCGGATGCCACGAGATAGAGGAGGACGGCGGGGACTACGTGGCGCTCGTGGACGATCCGTCGCTGGCGCCGCCGATGTTGACGCCGGAAGGTGCGAAGGTGCAGCCGGACTGGCTGTACGCGTTCCTGCAGGGGCCGATCCCGATCCGGCCCTGGCTCGACGTTCGCATGCCGACCTTCGGACTCGACGACGCGCACTGGAACGGGGTGATCGACTACTTCGGCGCCATCTCGGACACCGTCGGCGAGTTCCGAACCCACGACACGCTGTCGGCGGCAGCGGTGCCGCGCGAAGCGGAGGAGCTGTTCGACCTGCTCAGGTGCCAGCAGTGTCACGTGCTGGACACGATCCCGGCCGATCAGCCGCCCGACAATCTCGCTCCGGATTTGCGGATGGCGCGCGAGCGGCTGCAGCCCGACTGGATCGTGGACTGGCTGCGGGCACCGCTGGAGATTCAGCCCGGAACGCGCATGCCGATGTTCTGGGCCGATTTTCCGGCTTCGCCGTACCCGCAGCTCGACAGCGACGGGCCGCGGCAACTGGAGGCGATTCGGGACTACCTGCTGACGTTCGAGGGCGGACCGTCGCCCATTCGGGGCAACTGATCCCCCGGCGGGGACGGCCGTGAGCTTCAGGGCGCGCCGCATGCAGAGATGCATGGCGGCGCGCTTTTTCTATGTTCGGGCGAGGAGCTTGCGCCGCAGAAAGCAACGAAGTGAGTTCTGCGGGCGCAAGCTCCTGGGGCGGTGGGGGATGGGGCCAAACACGGAGCCTTGCGACGGGTTTGGCGGCGCTAGCCCATCTTTACCAAGATTAGCGGTCGTTTTGCGGATTTGGGCGGTTTTCGGGGAGTGCGAGGCCTGCAACTTGTTGATTATAAAGGATCGGGTTTCGCCAGAGACGAATGTAGTGCCATAAGCGCATAAGAATAGTTGCCTGGGGCAGGGTGCGTGCGCTATGGTGGGCGCTATGTTCATTCGGCGCACCCAAACCCGGCGGACTGAGGACGGAAAGTCCTACTTCTCTCATCGCCTCGTGCACGCCGACCGCCTCGGCAGCAGCGTGCGCCAGCGCACCCTCCTCAACCTCGGTCGCCACTTCGATATTCCCCAGGCGGACTGGCCGCTGCTGTGCGCCCGCATCAACGATGCGTTGAGCGGTCAGGCGCCGCTGGTGGCCGATTGTCCGCCTGCCGTGGAGGAGGAAGCGCAACGGATCGCGGCGCAGTTGATCGCCCGCGGCGCGGCCGCGCCGACCGCCGGACCGACCGATGTGCAGCCGGTCGATGTCGACTCGTTGCGGCTGGTCCGCCCCCGCAGCGTCGGCGTGGAGCAGGTCGGCCTGTGGGCGCTCGAGCAACTGGACCTGCCGGCGCTGCTGACCCGGTTGGGCGTCAACGGCGCCCTGCGTAGCGCGGCCACCGGCGCCATCGTCGGGCGTCTGGCCGCGCCTGCCTCGGAGCGCGCGACGCACCGCTGGCTGCAGGAGCGCAGCGGTCTCGGGGAGTTGCTCGGCGTCGACTTCGAGACCGTCGGTGCGATGCAGCTCTACCGCGCCTCGGACGTGCTGGTGAAGCATCGCGAGGAGATCGAGGAGCACCTGTTCGACCGCGCGATGGGGCTGTTCGACCTGCAGCCGACGGTGACGCTCTACGACCTGACCAACACCTACTTCGAGGGCGAGGCGAGCGACCAGCCGCAGGCGCAACGCGGGCACTCGAAAGAGAAGCGCAGCGACTGCCCGCTGCTGACCCTGGGCCTGATGCTCGATGCCAGCGGCTTCGTGCGCCGCTCGAAGGTCTTCGCCGGCAACGTCCGGGAACACCGGACGCTGGCCGGGATGCTCGAAGCACTGGAGGCGCCGGTCGGCGCCCTGGTGGTGATGGACCGCGGTGTCGCCACCGACGCCTGTGTGACGTGGTTGCGCGACAACGGCTACCGCTATCTGGTGGTCAGCCGCGAACGCCACCGCCGCTTCGATGCCGATGCCGCCGTGTCGCTCCAGACGCAGTCGGACCAGACCGTGCACATGCACAAGGTGGTCTCGACCGACCCCGACGAAGTGCGCCTGTACTGCTACTCCGAGGAGCGGGCCGAGAAGGAGCGGGGCATCGTCGAGCGTTTCGCCTCCCGCTTCGAGACCGCCCTGACGAAGCTCAACGACGGGCTGTCGCGTCCCCGCGCGCACAAGCGCCTCGACCAGGTCTGGCAACGCATCGGACGGCTGAAAGCCAAGCATTCCCGCGTCGCCTCGCACTACCAGATCACCGTTACCGCCAACGAGGCCGGCGACCAGGCCGTCGCCGTCAACTGGACCCGCCGCCCCCAGGACGGCTCGATGGTTACCCATCCGGGCGTCTACTGCCTGCGCAGCAGCGAGACCGACTGGAACGAAGACGCCTTGTGGCGTACCTACACCACGCTCACCGACGTCGAGGCGGTATTCCGCTCGCTCAAATCCGAGCTCGGCCTGCGCCCGATCTACCACCGCAAGCCGGCGCGGGCCGACGGCCACCTGTTCATCACCGTCATCGCCTACCAGCTCGTGCAGGTCATCCGCACTCGGCTGCGCGCGCGCCGCGAACACGCCAGGTGGACCACGCTACGCCGCGTCCTCGAAGGCCAGCAGCGCGTCACCGCCACCTTCCGCCGTCCCGACGGACGCACGCTGCATGTGCGCACGGCAACCCAAGCCGAACCCGATCAGCGGGCCATCTACGACGCGCTCGGCGTCGACCCACATCCCGGCGGCGTCCGCAAGACGCTCGTCTGACCGACCAATTTCCCCGGTTCGTACGCGTTTGTAGTGCCACTCGAGCATTTCTGTCGGCGTAAACCACTGATTCTAAATTGGTTTAGTTTTGTGGTTGGTAAACTTGGGCTAGGAGTCTGCGCCGTAGAACGGGGCAGACTCCTAGTGGTGCGTCACGTCATCATCTTCGGATACGGACATGGGTTACAGCGAGCAATCATCGACGAATCACAGCACCGCACACCCGAACGTTTAATCATGGCGCAGCACTAGGCTCCTAGGCCTGCCCGTGCCCCATAATTTTTCGCTGGACTTCATGCAGCCACTTCGCTACGGTGGCCGGCATGGAGATTCAGAATCAGGTCTCACGTATTCTACGGGACAACCTCGCCCGCCTGCGTGACGTGCTGGACGAGGCGGTTTCGCAGGGTGTCGGCAGCCTCGGTCAGGTCGCCGATCGCGTCTGTGAAGCGTTCGATTTCCGCGACGGGCGGGGCCGGTGGCAGCGCGCGAGCTGTTGCCGGGCGTTGTCCGACCTGCAGGCGGCCGGCCACGTCTCGCTGCCTGCGAGTCAGGCGGCTCGCGGCGTTGGGGGCCGGGCGCGGGTGCTTCCGCACCCGATGGCGCCGGCGGTGGACGTGCCGGGCACGGTCGGCAAGGTTGTGGGTCTGACCCTGGCGCTGGTTGAGACCGACGCGCAGCGCCAAGTCTGGAACACGCTGATGGCGTACGAGCACCCGCGCGGCGCCGGTCCGTTCGTCGGCCCGCAACTGCGGTATCTGGTGGGTTCGGCGCATGGTTGGCTGGGCGGCGTCGGGTTCGCGGCGAGTGCGCGGCGGCTGCGGTCCCGCGACGCCTGGGTCGGGTGGGACGACACGGGCCGGCGCGCGCACCTGCACCGGGTGTTGGGACTGTGCCGGCTGCTGGTGCGCCCCGGCATTGTGTGTCGCAACCTGGCCTCGCACGTGCTGGGCCGGGTCGTCCGGGCAGTCGGCGACGACTGCGAGGGTCTGTATGGCTATCGCCCCTGGCTGCTGGAGACGTTCGTCGACGAGACCGAACAGACGGGGGCGAGCGTGCGCGCGGCCAACTGGGTTCGGGTGGGTGAGACCTGCGGTCGCGGTCGCCAGGACCGCCGGCACGCGGCGCCGGAAACGCGCAAGGCGGTGTATATGTATGCCTTGGAGCCGGCGTGGCGCACCCGCCTCGCGGTGCCTGCACCGGTCGTGGCGCCGCTGGCGGTTGGCGACGGTCTCGACGCCGCGGTCTGGGCGGACCACGAGTTCGGCGGGGCGCGTTTGGGCGACGCGCGTCTGAGCGCGCGGCTGGTACAGAGCGCGCAGCAAATGGCAGAGTCTCCGATGCGCGCCATCACCGGCGCCGCCCACGGCGCCCGCGCGATGGTCAAGGGCCATTACCGGCTGATCGACCAGCCCGCCGACAGTGCGGTGACGGTCGACAACATCCTCGCGCCGCATCGCGAGCAGACGCTGCGCCGGATGCAGGCGCACGACACGGTGCTGTGGTGCGCCAGGCTAACTGGCGAAGGACAGCCGGTGGAAGTCCGGCGGAAAGAAGGAGTAACCAACCACTTTCGCCCCGAGTCATGCGCCGGTCGCTGTGAGGCGGCAGGTGAAGCGTTGACAGGGGCGCGGACGGGCAGGGCTATTGAGCATCGAAAGCGTGAACGTCTGGAGCGCCGAGACTGTCACAGCGGTCGAAGGCAACACCGACATCACCGCAATGGTGAGGGGATGGCGGGCTCCACGGTGTCGGAGAACCCATGCACGTTCGTACGTCCTTCGTCGGGACCTGGGAGGTCTTCATTCTGCCCCGGCAGTCGAACCGGGGCCGCAGCGGGAAGGAGGATTCCGTATCCGATGATGTACGGAATGAAGAAGTCGGATGAGGCAATAGTGTGCGCCAGGCAGCGCACTGGTCAGGAGGGTTGAAGTCCCTCCGGCCCCCGGATGAGGGGGGCCGTATCCAAAGGCGGGGGTAATGCCTCGCCGGCCGCAGGTGGCAGGTATGGAGACACCTACACGGGCACGCAGGCGAAAGCCGGACACAGCCAAGGTGGACCTGGAGCCGCCACGACGGAACTGCGGAGGACAGGGCGCCCACCGTGAGGTGGGGTCCGAAGGGTTTGCGGAGCAGTACCGGGCCGTAGTCGAGGGGGCGACCCCATGACGAACCGGTCGGCCAAAGGTGGGGCAAGGTCGAGCCTGCACTACAGAGGCGAAGGCGATCTCATCCACCCACCGCACCAAGGTGTTTGCGGGCGGCACGGTATGGAAGACCAGTGCGTGACCCTGGGAGACCTCGGCGGGTCCGCGGGTGGCGCCGCGGCAACTGACCCTATAAGCGAGAGCGAAGTGGGAAGGGATGCTCGTCGAGGAGTCGGACGGCCGAATAGTACCTGAAGCGCGGTGAAAGCCGCGTGACCGTCAGGGGGCGGCAACCGAGTGGGTTGGGGAAGGCGGCCGGCGAAGACGGTCGGGACCAGACAGGACGGTGAGATGAGCAAGGGCGCTGAGGTGGACAGTTCCATGAGTGAAAGACCCCAACATCAGCGACCGAGGAGACTTGCCGACTGGCTGAACCCGACGGGCCGGAGGATGGTCCACTCTTTGATTCCTCCATCGGTCCTCATCACGCGAAGACGTCTTCGTGAAAGCGGTATGCGGGAAAACCGCACGTACCGTTTGAGCGGCGGACGGAGGCCAGCGCCCGCGGGGCGCGCCTCCTCCGACCCGACACCGGTGAAGGCGGCGAACAAGGGCGCGCCAACGCCTGCGGAGTCGCCGGAGGGAAGGGCCTCAACCAAGGGGAATCTGCGAGACCAAAGCACGCACCGGACGCAGGGCCGGGACGGCGTGTCACAGGCGGTTGAGCGGATACGGCAAGCTGCGACGCCACGCGGTTTGCCGTCAACCACCCCAGGTAGGAGCCGTATGCGTTAACGCGCACGTACGGATCTGAGCGGGGGGACCGGGGCAACCCGGTTCCCTACCGCAACCATCCAGGACGGCACCCGGTTGAACTTCACCCGGCGCGGGCAGACGCAAGGGCTGGGGGCCATCGGCTCGAACCAGACCGGGGCGGTGGCGCGCGGCCTGGAGTTGCACACGACCTTGGCCGTCAATCCCGACGGGGTGGCGTTGGGTGTGCTGCGGGCCGCCTTCGACGCGCCCGCGTCCCCCAACTCCGAGGCGGAAGGCGAGCCGACCCCAAAGCCGCGCGAGAAGCGCAAGTCGTTCCGTTGGATCGAGGGGCTGCGCGACTGCGCGCAGGCAGCCGAGCAATTGTCCCAGACCCGCGTGGTGTGCGTGATGGACCGCGAGGCCGATTTCCTCGACCTGTTCGTCGAACACCGCGCGGCTGCCCCGCAGGTCGACCTGCTGGTCCGCGCCAAGGCCGACCGCGTCCTCGGCAGGGAAAAGACGCCCGCCGGGCAGACGGTCTCACGCCGTCTGTTCGATACGGTGCGCAACGCGCCGGCCCGAGGCGCCGCCAAGGTCGAGGTGCAGCGGCTGAGCGCGCGCGTGAAGGCCAGCAAACAGGCCCGCAAGGACCGCCGGGCGGAGCGGGTCGCCGACGTGACGCTGCGCTACCAGCAGGTGCCGCTGCCCTGCCCCGGCGACGAGCCGGTCGCACTGTGGGTCGTCCACGTGCGCGAGGAACAACCGCCGCCCGCGGCCGAGCCGCTGGAGTGGTTCCTGCTGACCACTTTGCGTGTGAGCAGCGCCGACGACGCCACGCGCATCCTGCAATGGTACGTCCGGCGCTGGCGCATCGAAGAATACTTCCGCGTGCTCAAGTCCGGCTGCAAGGTCGAGGAGTTGCAGCACCACACGGCCGAGCGGCTCGAACGCGCCATGGCCATCAAGATGGTCATCGGGTGGCGCATCCAGTTGATGGTCCAACTCGGGCGCGAAGTGCCCGACCTGCCGGGCGACCTGCTGTTCTCCGATGGCGAGTTGCGCGTGCTCGCCACCTTCGCCCGCTCACGCAAGCTGCCGCCGCCGGCGCGCCTCGGCGACGCTGTCGGTCTGGTCGGGCGCCTCGGCGGGTGGCTCGGACGCCAACGCGACCCGCCCGGCGCACAGTTGATGTGGCACGGCTACACTCAACTGGTTGCCATGGCCTTCGCCTTCGAACTGCGGGACGAGTTCGGATGACCTCCTGCTCACTACAGTCCAGCCCCGGACATCCGGGGCACGGGCAGGCCTAGGCAGGCCCGGTTGGGCGGAAATCGGAGCCGCAGGCGACGATGTTCGGGCTAGTCCGGGGCGCCGCCGACGAGCGCCAGCGCCTGGTCGAGGGTGACCAGACCGGCGCCGGCGGCCTCCATCTCGCGGAGCGCGGCTGCCTCGTCCCCGGGCTTCAGGTTGACCGCCGCGATGGCCTCGCGTACCACCGAAACCTGCAAGCCGCGAGTGCGTGCGTCGAGCACCGAAGCTCGCACGCAGTAGTCGATGGCGAGCCCGCAGACGGTCAGGCGGCCGATGTTGCGCTCGTCGAGTGCCGCTTGCAGGGGCTCGCCCCCCGGCAGCGTGCCGTCGAAGGCCGAGTACCCGTCGCTCTCGGGCGCCTGGCCCTTGCTGACCACCGCCGTAGCGGCCGGGAGTCGAAGCCGCGGGTGGAACGCGGCGCCGTCGCTGCCGGCCACGCAGTGGACGGGCCAGTGTCCGCCCTGGCCGCTGAAGTGGGACGACGTGACCGGGTGCCAGTCGCGGGAGGCGAAGATCGCCGAGCCGGTCGCGGCATAGGCGGCCAGTAGTCGGTTGATGGGATCGACGACCCGATCGCCGTCGGGCACGGCCAGCGCGCCATCGGCGCAGAAGTCCTTCTGTACGTCCACGACGAGCAGCGCGGTACGGATGCCTGAGGACATGGCGATGTACATTAGACCGTCATGCCGACCGCACTGTCCACCGACCTGTACGAGCTGACCATGGCGGCGGGCCATTTCGGTGCGGATACGAATCGGTCGGCGACGTTCGAGCTGTCGGTCCGAGGGCTGCCGCCGGGGCGCGGGTACCTGCTGGCGGCGGGGATCGAGCCGGCGCTGACATATCTGGAAGAGCTCCGCTTCACGGCGCCGGAGATCGACTACCTGCGGCAGATTCCGCAGCTCCGGCGGGTCCCGAGCAGCTTCTTCGACGATTACCTGCCCGGGTTCCGGTTCACCGGGGACGTGTGGGGGATGGCGGAGGGTGAGCCGGTTTTTGCGAACGAGCCGTTGCTGCGCGTGACGGCGCCGCTCGTGGAAGCGCAGGTCGTCGAGACGGCTCTTCTGTCGACGGTGCTGTTCCAGACGTCGGTGGCGAGTCGCGCCTCGCGCATGGTCCGGGCGGCGGCCGGGCGCCCGGTCTTCGAGCTCGGCGCGCGACGCGCGCATGGTGCAGAGGCCGGCGCGCTCGCGGGCCGCGCGGCGTTCGTGGGCGGTTGCAGCGGGACGTCGGACCTCGAAGCGGGGCTGGCGTTCGGCGTGCCGCTGGCCGGCACGATGGCGCATTCCTGGGTGATGAGCCACGATTCGGAGACGGAGTCGTTCGTCCGCTTTATTGAAATGTACGGCGAGCAGACGGTGCTCCTCATCGATACCTACGATACAGGGCGCGCCGTCGACCGGATCGCCGCGGCGCGGCTCGCCCCGCTCGGCGTGCGCATAGACAGTGGCGACCTGCTGACCGAGACCCGGGCCGTGCGGGCGCGACTCGACGCGGCGGGGCTGGGCGCGACGGAGATCTTCGCGAGCGGCGACCTCGACGAACGGCGGATCGCCGAGCTGGTGGAGCAGCGCGCGCCGATCGACGTCTTTGGCGTCGGCACGGCGCTGAGCACCTCGTCCGACGCGCCGGCGCTCGGTGGCGTCTACAAGCTCGTCGAGGTGGAGCGTGCCGGGCTCGCGCAACCGGTGCTCAAGCTGAGCCAGGGCAAGGGCACGTATCCCGGGGTGAAACAGGTGTGGCGCGTAAGCGATTGCGGCAGGCCGACCCACGACGTTCTTGCAAAGGACGATGAACCGCCGCCACGAGCGGGGCGGCCGCTGCTCTCGCCGGTCATGCGTCGGGGACGACGCCTGCGAGCGGCTCCGGTCCTGCACGAGATTCGCGAGAGTGCGCTGCGAGCGGTGGAGGCACTGCCGGAGTCCGTCCTGGGACTGGATGGGGCAGCGGACTATCGCGTGGTCGTCAGCGACGGGCTGGTGCGGCTCACGGAGGACCTGCAGCGGCGCGTGCACGCGGTCGCTGGTTGATCGGCCGGATGGGGACGGATGCGGGGTCGGGCTCATCGCCCGCGTGCTCGAGCGTAGACGGTGTGCCGATGAGAACGAGGAGAAACGGAGCGGACGTGGGCGAGATGAACATGAGAGTAGAGGTCGATGCGCCGCCGGCGCTACACGAGGCGGTGGCGAAGGAGGCCGCTTCATGGTCGCCGGCGGGACGTCTCGGACGTCTCTGGCAGCGGGATCCCACGGTATGGACCGGGGGCGACGAGGGACGCTGGCTCGGCTGGCTCGACGTCCCGGACCCGGAGGGACCCGAGGTGCGGCGGTTGGAAGCGTTCGTGGATCGGGTGCGCCGGGACGGCTTCGTCACCGCGGCGCTGCTCGGCATGGGAGGATCCAGTCTCTGCCCGGAGATGTTGCAGCGGATCTTCGGATCCGCCGGCGGCGTCGAGTTGCGCGTGCTCGACTCGACCGATCCGGCGCAGCTCAGGGCGTTCGAGGCGACGCTCGACGTCGACCGGACGCTCTTCGTGGTTTCCAGCAAATCGGGCACCACGCTGGAAACGAGCCTGATGCACGGGCACTTCTTCGAGCGGGTCCGGCAGCGGGCCGGCGACCGCGCGGCCGGGACCCGGTTCGTTGCAGTGACCGATCCTGGCTCGGCACTCGACCGTCTGGCTACTGAACGCGGCTTCCGGGCCGTGTTCCACGGCGAAGCGAGCATCGGCGGAAGGTACTCCGCCCTCTCGTACTTCGGGCTGTTGCCGGCTGCGCTGATCGGCCTCGACGTGCGGCTGCTGCTCACCCGTGCCCGGGCCATGGCGGATGCCTGCGGTCCCGAATCGCCGGCCTCGACCAATCCCGGTGTCCAGCTCGGCCTGCTGCTCGGGCTGGGGGCCCGAGCCGGACGCGACAAGGCTACGCTCGTCACCTCGCCCGGACTGGACGGACTCGGCGCCTGGATCGAGCAGTTGCTGGCGGAATCGACCGGGAAGGACGGAGTCGGCATCATTCCCGTGGACGGGGAGCGCCTCGACGATCCGCCGGTCTACGGAGACGATCGTCTGTTCGTTGCGACCACGCTCGACGACGAACCGGACGAACGGCGCGAAGAGGCGTTGCACGCGCTGGCCCGCGCGGGCCATCCGGTGGTCCGGCTCCACGCGCGCGACCGGTACGACCTGGCGGCCGAGTGTTTTCGCTGGGAGCTCGCCACCGCGGTGGCGGGCGCCGTGCTCGGCGTACATCCCTTCGATCAGCCGGACGTCGAAGCCAGCAAGGTCGCAACGCGCGCCATCACGAGCCAGAGGCCGGGAAGCGACCCCGCCGCCACGGCGAGTCCGGTGGCCGAGCTCGCCTGGGACGCCGGCGTCATCGGCGCGTACGCGGCGCGGCCGTACTCCACGGCGCTGCGGCGGTCGGTGGGCGCCGGCGCGTCTCTCGATCAGTGGGTCACCGCGCACATCCGCCGGCTGCGTCTCGGAGGCTACTTCGCGGTGCTGGCGTATCTCGATATGTGCGATCCTCATCGGCGGACTCTCGACGAGTTGCGCCACCAGGTGCGAGCCGCGACGCGGGTCGCGACGACGGTCGGGTTCGGACCGCGCTTCCTGCACTCGACGGGGCAGTCGCACAAGGGCGGTCCCGCGGACGGGCTGTTTCTGATCCTCACCTGTGCGGACGTGATCGACGTGGCCGCGCCGAACGGGGAGCTCACGTTCGGTGCGGTGAAGGACGCACAGGCGGCCGGAGACTGCGCGGTGCTCGCTGCGCGGCGGCGGCGTTGGCTCCGCCTGCACCTGGACGGTGACGTCGGGAGCGGGCTCGCCACCGTTGCCTCGATCGTGTCGGATGCGCTCGCCGCCGGCGCACGGGGCAGGAGAAGAACCCCTGCGCGGTGACGGCGCGGGCGGCGCCGGTCCGGTCAGGCGTTGGCCAACTGCAGCCCGATGTCGGTGAATGCGCGCGCGTAGCGTGCGATCCGGTCGATGTCGACGGCATCCGGCCATCGATCCCGCGGGTGGTGGAACAGTCCGTTCGCTCCGATGACCGAGAGGTATGTCCCGCCGCCGGCGTGAATGTGAAGTGCTTCACCGCCCGGCGGCTCGCCGGCGGGGCGGCGCCGCGTCGGCGCGGCGCCGCCCCGCCGTAGCGCCTCGAGCGCGCGGTCCTGCAACTGGGCCGTCGACGCCTGCAGCAGGGGGTCGCCGCCTACGGCGGCACCGAAGTTCGCGCCGAGGTGAATCCAGGCAGCGGCGCTGCGAACGAGACGAGATCGGGTGCGCAGGAACTCTGCCAGCCCGTAGTGGCCCAACTCGTGACCGGTCGACGCCAGGAAGACGGTAGTGCGCCGCGGTGTCGGCGCCGCCGCCATGCCGCGAATCATCTCGAGCCAGACGGCGATCCCGCCGCCGCGTTCCGAGGCGCAGGTCCACCATCCGCTCCGCGGCGTCATGACGAAGATGGGCGCCTGCGACGGTTCCCTGCCTCGCAACGTCGCCGTGACGTTGAAGACCTCCTCCGGTCGCCGGGTCACGTGGGAGACCACTCGCGCGGTCGCGCCGGCCGCCGCCGCCGCCGTCAACCAGGCGCGATGGCGGCTCGCGACCTGCAGCACCGGAGGGCCGAAGGGCTCCTTGAAGTCGGGAGCGTTCATCAGGGCCAGACCTTCGGGCACACCGTTGGCGGGACCGCCCGTCACGGTCACCGCCGCGCGATGGGTCGTGGCGGCGCGGTAGGCGCGAAAGCTCGCTCCGGCGCGGGGTCCGACGTGGCCGAGCCCGATCACGCCGTCGCCGTCGAGCGAGCCCAGCGCGCCGGTCACCCCGACCGCGTCGGTGAAGCCGCCGTCGAAGAGGGGCACCCCTTCGGCCCAGCGATCACCGACCTCGACGTAGGCCGCCTGGACGCCGATGCGGGAGAACCCCATCCACTCGATCTCGGGGACGAGGCCGGCGTCGTCGACCCGGTCGGCCAGCCAGCGACCGCTCTCGGCGTCGACCGGCGAGCCGGTGCGATGGTCACCCTGGCTGTCGTACTCGCGGACGACGCGGGCGATGCGCTCGCGTGCGCCGTCTGTCGGCGCCGGCTGGGCGCGCGGGTGGGCGCCGGGCCACAACGCGGCGACGGCGGCCGCTCCCGCCGCTTCGAGAAACGCCTTGCGGGTCAGTCCGTCGCGATTGCCGATGTGCCGGTGTCTCGTCAGGAACCGCGTCATTGTATGCCTCACGATAGAATCTCACTGACCCGTCCAACGGGGCGGGCGCTTGTCGAGGAACGCCTGGACACCTTCACGGAAGTCGGCGCTCGTGTAGCAACTCACGATCAGGTCGCGACCGAGCGCCGGCTCGATCCGGCGGTGGGTCTGCACGCGACGAATCATCTCCTTGGTGGCGCGGATGGTCAGCGGGGCGTTCGCGGCCATCGTCTCGGCGTATTCTCCCACGATGGCGTCGAGGTCGTGCGGCTCCACGACCCGGTTTGCGAGACCGGCCGCAGCCGCCTCGTCGGCGCTGAAGAGCCGCCCGGTATAGAGCATCTCCTTCAGGCGGGCCGGACCGATGAGATCGAGGAAGCGGGCATGATTGGCGGCCGAGAGACAGTTTCCGAGCGTGCGGGCGATGGGAACGCCGAACCGCGAGCGGCTCGTGCACACCCGCAGGTCGCAGGCGGCGGCCAGCGCGCAGCCGCCGCCGGTCGCCACTCCGTCGATCGCCGCGATGGTCGGCTTGGCGAACCGTTCGAGCCGTTCGACGACCTCGTCGATACGGCGCTCGTAGGCCACGCCGTCCTCTTCGGTTCGAAAAGTCCGGAACTGCGCGATGTCGGTGCCCGCGACAAAGGCCTTCCCGCCGGCGCCGCGCAGGACGACGACGCGTACCGAGGCGTCGCTCTCGAGGGTGCCGCACAGCTCCACGAGGGCGTCGTACATCGGCCAGGTCATGGCGTTGCGCGCCTCGGGGCGATTGAACGTGATGGTGGCGATGGGACCGTTCCGGTCGAGGACTACATGCGGCGTCGGCAAGATGAGCACCTCCTGGGCCACGGCGGAGCGCGGCGGGTGATGTAACCATGACAAGCGCGCTGCAGAACATCCGCGTGCTCGACGTCACGCAGGTCATGGCGGGTCCGTTCTGCGCAATGCTACTGTGCGACATGGGCGCCGAGGTGATCAAGGTCGAGTCGCCGGCGGGGGACTCGTCGCGCCGAATGGCCGGCGCGTGCGGCAGCGACAGCGCCTCGTTCAATGCGGTCAACCGCGGCAAGCGCGGCATCGTGATCGACCTCAAGGCGGCGGGCGGTCCGGATGTGCTGCGCAGGCTGGCGGCGACCGCGGACGTGTTCGTGGAGAACTACCGCCCCGGCGTGCTGGGCAGGCTGGGACTTGATTACGGCGCGCTGCGGGCCCTGAACTCCCGCCTCGTCTACGCGTCGATCTCGGGCTACGGCCAGACGGGGCCGGCAGCGCACAAGGGCGGGTTCGACCTGGTCGCCCAGGGCGTGTCCGGGTTGATGTCGGTGACCGGCGAGCCGGATCGTCCCCCCGTGAAGGCGGGCGTTCCGGTGACGGACCTGGGTGCGGGTCTCTTTGCCGCCTGCGGCATTCTGGCCGCGCTCCACGCGAGGAACCGAAGCGGGGAGGGCCAGCACGTCGATACGTCGCTCGTCGACGCCGGCGTGGCGCTGTCGGTCTGGGAAGCGACCGAGCTGTTCTCGCGCGGCGTCGTGCCGGGACCGCTCGGGTCGGCCCATCGCATGAGCGCGCCCTACCAGGCGGTTCGCTGCGCGGACGGCTACGTTACTCTCGGCGCCGCCAACGATCGCATCTTCCGGCGACTGGCGGAACTGCTGGGCCATCCAGAATGGCTGGACGACGTACGCTTCGAGAACGACTCGGCCCGCGTCGAGAACCGGGTCGTGCTGGCGGGGCTCATCGAGGCGGTGACTTCCCGGCATTCGCGGCAGTACTGGCTGGGGCGCCTCGAGGCGAACGACATTCCGTGCGGTCCGATCAACGACTACCGCGAGGTGATGCAGGATCCGCAGGTCCGGGCACGGGAGATGGTGGTCGAGACACGGCATCCGACGCTGGGGACGTTGTCGACGCTGGGGACGCCGATCAAGCTCTCCGGCACGCCGCTCACGCCGGGCCGGCCGGCGCCGCTGCTCGGGCAGCATACGGACGAGGTGCTCGCCGCGGCCGGCTACGGGGAAGCAGAGATCGCGGCGCTGCGGGGGGCCGAGGTCGTACGGTGACGGGCGGCCGCACGAGGAGAGTGAAGGGGTTTCGATGGCGAGCTATTCGATTGCGGTGATCCCCGGTGACGGCATCGGGCAGGAGGTCGTGCCCGCAGCGATCGAGGTGGTCGACGCGGCCGGCCGGCGCTTCGGCTTCGACTGCCGCTGGACCACTTTCGACTGGGGTTGCGAACGCTACGCCCGCACGGGGCAGATGATGCCGGAGGACGGCCTCGACCAGTTGCGCCGGCACGACGCCATCTTTCTCGGCGCCGTCGGGTATCCGGGTGTGCCGGACCACGTCTCGCTGTGGGGTCTGCTGATTCCCATCAGGCGCGCGTTCGGCCAGTACATCAACCTGCGGCCGGTGCGGCTGCTGCCCGGGGTCCGATCGCCGCTGGCGGATCGCCGGCCGGACGAGATCGACTTCGTGGTCGTGCGCGAGAACAACGAGGGGGAGTACTCCGAGATCGGCGGGCGGCTCTATCGGGGCACGGACGACGAGATGGCGGTGCAGCAGGCGGTCTTCACCCGCCGCGGCGTCGATCGCGTGATGCGCTTCGCGTTCGAGCTCGCTCGCCGCCGTCCCGCGCATCGTCTCACCTCCGCGACCAAGTCGAACGGCATCATCCACAGCATGCCGTTCTGGGACGAGCGCTTCGCGGCGCTCTCGCGCGAGTATCCCGAAGTCGCGACCGACCAGTACCACATCGACATCCTGTCGGCGCATTTCGTGCAACATCCGGACTGGTTCGACGTAGTCGTCGCGAGCAACCTGTTCGGCGACATCCTCTCCGACATCGGCCCCGCCATCGCCGGCTCCATCGGACTGGCGCCGGGGGCAAACCTGAATCCGGAGCGCACCGCGCCGTCGATGTTCGAGCCGGTGCACGGCTCGGCGCCGGACATCGCGGGGCAGGGCATCGCGAACCCGATTGCACAGGTGTGGACCGCCGCCATGATGCTCGACCATCTGGAGGAGGCGGAGGCTGCCGCAGCGCTCGTCGGCGCGATCGAGGCGCAGTTGGCGGAGGGCGCGGTCGTCACCCGCGATCTGGGCGGAGACGCGACGACCGACGACGTTGCGGACGCGCTGATCCGGCGTGTGGAGGAAGCAGGCCAACTTGGCGAAGGCGCGAACCGAACGGGCTGACCGACCACGCGGGCGGAGCTTGGCAGGACGAGCATGACCGGTCCGATCACAGCCGCGAGCCGAATCTGCGGAACGGCCCGCATGCCGGTCTGGTTGCGCCTGTTCCCGGCGTCTACTCGGGGCGCATGGTTTCCGGCGGCCGTCGCGCTGACCTTGCTCTGGATCCTGGCGCGCACCCTGGCGCCGGCGCCCGGCCTCACGCGCAGCTACTACCTGCTCGATCGCTCGATTCCACCTGCCATCGACGATCGAACCCCGCCGGTCGTCGAACATGCCACGGCGGTTGACCTCGAATTCATCGACGAGCGCGGCCGCCCGACGCGGTACTACCTAGTGCTGTGCCACGTGTAAACATTAGGACTATCGGGGAACTCGTCTCGAACCGAGAGAGTTCCCATGCCGCAGAAAAAGTACATCGTTCGACTCACCACCCAGGAACGCGAGGTCTGTCGGCAGACGGTCCGCAAGCTCAAGGGAAGCAGCGAGAAGGTGCGCCGCGCGCAGATTCTCTTGCAGGCCGATGCGGACGGGACGGGCAGGACCGACCAGCGGATCGCCGACGCCTTGTCGTGCCGCACCAAGACGGTGGAGAACATTCGCCAACGCTGCGTGCTGGAAGGGTTCGAGCGGGCGCTGGAACGCAAACGGCGTGCGTCGCCCCCGGTCCCCAAACTGCTCGACGGCGAACAGGAAGCTCACATCATCGCGCTGCGTCTGGGGCCGCCCCCGAAGGGCTACGCGAACTGGTCGCTGCGCCTGTTGGCGCGCCGGGTCGTCGAGTTGGCGATCGTCGAGTCGATCAGCCACGAGACCATCCGGCGGACGCTGAAAAAAACGGGATGACGCAGCGGAAGCTTGAATACTGGGTGATCCCGCCGCAGGCCGATGCCGAGTTCGTGGCGAACATGGAACAGGTCCTGGACCTGTATCAGAAACCCTACGATCCGGATTGTCCCGTCGTGTGCATGGACGAGCAGCCGGTGCAATTGGTCAAGGAAACCCGCGCACCGATGGCGGCCACGAAGAACCGTCCGCGGCGTGTCGACTACGAGTACGAACGGGCCGGCACGGCCTCGATCTTCCTGTTCAGCGAACCGCTGGCGAGTTGGCGGCAGGCGACGGCCCGGGCCCGGCGTACGAAGGCGGACTGGGCGGTGGAGGTCGCCGGCCTGTTGGAAGGACGCTACGCCGAGTGCGAGAAGATCGCCTTGGTTTGCGACAACCTCAACACGCACACGAAGGGCGCCTTCTACGAAGTGTTCGAGCCGACCCGGGCACGGGAACTGGTTCGTCGCATCGAGTTCTGCTACACGCCGAAACACGGCAGTTGGCTGAACATCGCGGAGAACGAACTCAGTTCGATGACGCGCCAATGCCTGCACGGGCGCCGCATCGGCGACCTCGAGCCGCTGCACGCCGAAGTGTCGGCGTGGTCGGCCGACGTCAACGGCATCCAACGCGGCGTCGACTGGCAGATGAAGGTCGACGATGCGCGCGGCAAACTCAAGTCCGTCTATCCGAAGATTATGACGTGACGGACCACTAGTGCTTCGCCATGAGTAAACATTAGGACTATCGGGGAATTCGTCTCGAACCGAGAGAGTTCCCATGCCGCAGAAAAAGTACATCGTTCGACTCACAGCCCAGGAACGCGAGATCTGTCGAGAGACGATCCGCAAGCTCAACGAGGGTGTCCCGCCAGTAGTTGAAAGTCGGCAGCGACAGACACACATTACCCCGCCTTCTGCAATTCGGCAAGGGCGCCATTCTCTTCGTCGAGGTGCGCCTTCAGCATCCAGAGATGCTCATAGCCCGTGATGCGGCGATAGTGCTTCTCCGTCTCTCGGAACGTCACCGCGGCCCACCGCACCGCCATCTCCTCGCTCTGCCAGCGACTCACCCGATTCGTGTGCTGGCGAACGCCCGCGTGCGACGAGTCGATGATGTTCGTCGTCGTCAGGCAGCGGCGCAGCGGCTTCGGCAGCCCAAGGCGATTGACCGTGAACAACTCCGAGAGCCCTTCGCGCAGGCTCGCCGCCGCCGACGGCCACTCCCGCTCCAGCCACGAGGCGTACTGCTCCAGCTTCCGGATGCCCTCGTCGGCGTCCAGCTTCCACGCCGCCCGAAGCGTCGAACGCGCCTGCTCGTGCTGCTCTTTCGGCAGATGACCCAAGACGTTCCTTACCTTGTGGTTTCTACAACGTTGCACCAGGTTCGCCGACCCGAACACCCGCCCGATGGCCTGCCGCAGCGCCTTGGCGCCGTCGATGACGAACAGACGCCGCCGGTCAGCCCGCAGGCCCCGCGTCACCAGATCTTCGAGCAGGCCAGCGGTGACCTCCGTGTTCTCCGATGCCCCGCCGCAAAGCCCCAGCACGTGCTTACGACCATCCGCATCCACACCGACCGCCGCCACCACGTGGTAGTTCCCGAACACGATCCCGTCGAGGTAGACGACCAGCACGTCCAACTTGCCCAGGTCCCGTTCGGCCAACTCCTTCAGAACGCGCGTCCCCGCCTCGATGGTCTCCCGCGAGACCTCCGACTTGCTCACCCCCACCTGGTCGGCCAGCGCCGGCAGCACCTTCTCGTACTTGCGCGTCGACACGCCCTGCAGCACCAGCTCCAGCATCCGGTCGGCCAGTGGCTGATCCGCCTGCAACGCCGTATACGCCGGAATCTCCACCTCGCCCGGCTCATCGGCCCGCGGCCGCTTCTTGCGCAGCCGCGGCTTGTCGACCCGCAACTGCCGCTCCTTCAATGCCACACGTCCCGCCTGCACCCCGTGCCAGTACAGATCCCGGTCGGCGTCGCGCCGTCCCTGCTCCTTCGGCCCCGCCACCTGCTCGGCGCTCATCCGCAGGACGGCCTCGATGGTCGCCCGGCCCATCACGTCGATCACCTCGTCGATGGCTCGCTCGCCCTTCTCCAGCAGTTCGACCAGCGGGATCAGCAGTTGCCCGTCCTTCGCCAGCCAGTCCGCCAGTTCCCGGCGGTTCGGCGCGGACGCGCCCGAAACGATCTTGTACGGTTTCTTCATCGGTGGCCTCTCCTCCTTTTGAACACACCCGACTGATACCACAGCCGGGCAGGAGTCGCCACCGACTTTCCACTACGCTTGGGGCACCCTCAGCTCAACGGGAGCAGCGAGAAAGTGCGCCGCGCGCAGATGCTCGTGAAGGCCGATGCGGACGGGCCCGCGTGGACCGATCAGCAGATCGCCGACGCCTTTTCCTGCCGCACCAAGACGGTCGAGAACGTTCGCCAACGATGCGTGCTGGAAGGGTTCGAGCAGGCGCTGGAGCGAAAACGGCGGGAGTTCCCCCCGGTCCCCAAACTGCTCGACGGCGAGCAGGAGGCTCACATCATCGCCCTGCGTCTGGGGCCGCCCCCGAAGGGCTACGCGAACTGGTCGTTGCGCCTGCTGGCGCGGCGGGTCGTCGAGTTGGCGATCGTCGAGTCGATCAGCCACGAAACCATCCGGCGGACGCTAAAAAAAACGGGATGACCCAGCGGAAAATCCAGTACTGGGTGATCCCGCCGCAGGCCGATGCCGAGTTCGTGGCGCACATGGAACAGGTCTTGGATCTGTATCAGAAACCCTACGATCCGGATTGTCCCGTCGTGTGCATGGACGAGCAGCCGGTGCAGTTGGTCAAGGAAACCCGCCCGCCGATGGCGGCCACGAAGAACCGTCCCCGGCGTGTCGACTACGAGTACGAACGGGCCGGCACGGCCGCGGTCTTCCTGTTCAGCGAGCCGCTGGCGGGTTGGCGGCAGGCGACCGCCCGGGCCCGGCGTACGAAGGTGGACTGGGCGCTGGAGGTCGCCGGCCTGTTGGAAGGACGCTACGCCGAATGCCCGAAGATCACCTTGGTGTGCGACCACCTCAACACGCACACCAAGGGAGCCTTCTACGAAGTGTTCGAGCCGGCCCGGGCACGGGAATTGGTTCGTCGCATCGAGTTCTGCCACACGCCGAAACACGGGAGCTGGCTGAACATCGCGGAGAACGAACTGAGTTCGATGACGCGCCAATGCGTGCGCGGGCGCCGCATCGGCGACCTCGGGACGCTGCACGACGAAGTGTCGGCGTGGTCCACCGACGTCAATGGCACGCAACGCGGTGTCGACTGGCAGATGAAGGTCGACGATGCGCGCTGTAAGCTCAAGTCCGTTTATCCGAATATTATGAAGTGACGAACCACTAGTGCGTTGGGAAGGCATCTGGTGGTCGCCGCGCCCGGAACGGATCGATTTCCACGCCGCGGCCGACGACAGCGTGGCCGTGAGGGTGGATGGCGAGCTGGTTGTCGAACGCAATCCCGCAATCGGCATGACCGGGACGCCGGGCGCCGTGCAGCTCGACGCGGGCGCGCATCGGATCGAGATCGTGCATCGGCAACACGGCGGCGGGCGGATCCTGCATCTTCAGTGGGCCCCCGCGGGTGGCGAGCCACGGCCGATTGGGCCAATCCGTACGTTCCCGAGCGATCCGGGCGCGGCCGGCTACTTGCTCGCAGTCGCGTCGGCACAGTTGCCGGCGCTCGTTCTGCTCACTTGGGCGGCGGGTCCCGTTGTCGCGCTCGTGGGCCGGTACGCGAAGAGCTTGCGGGTGCTGGGCGCCAGCGAGCTGCGGGAGCGCCTGGGCGTCATTCTGTTCCCCGCACTGCTCGGCCCGAGCCAGCTTCTGCTCTTCGGCTGTCAGCGGTCGCCCGAAAGAGCGTCATTCTGGACGGGACGTCGACCACAACATGTAGGGGGTGTATGAGTGAGCATCGTCGGCAAGAGCCAGTCTGGACGAGCGTGCGCGGAGCCGGCGTCAAGGCCGTCAGCCCCGCGGAGCGGGGGCGGAGCGAAGCGACGCGCCTTGACGTCGGTGAGCACACGCGCACGCTGTTGGCTTGACGATGCCGCCGGCGACCACAACATCTTGCGGTCGACCCGAGCCCAGTTTCTGTCAGTATGACCAGCATCGCGTTATGACAAGTGACCGTCGGCGAGACGGTGGCGGTCGGGGTCCAGCACGTCGTCTGCTGGTCATAATCAGAGGCTCGCCAGGAAGGCCAACAGCGAGGAGTCGGCCTTGAACCGCTGCGTTCGTTGACCGAGCGGCTCGAGTTTTCGCAGAGCGTCTTCCTTGAGTTGCAGGTCCGCCTCGACGTATTGATGGGTGGTTTCGAGTCGCTCGTGGCCGAGCCACAGCGCGATGGTCGCCATGTCGACGCCAGCCTGGAGCAGGTGCATCGCGGTGGTGTGGCGGACGACGTGCGGCGACACGCGCTTCGTGTTCAGGCTCGGACAGCGCTCGCGAGCTCGCAGGCAGGCCTGATCGAGCAGATGGGTGACTCCTTGTCGCGTCAAGCGGTCGCCCCGCGCGTTGCGGAACGCATAGTCGGGCGCGGCTTCGCCCTCTTCGTCGAACCACTGGCGCAGGCAGCGGCTGGTCCTGGTCCACAGGGGAACCGCTCGCTCCTTGCGGCCCTTGCCGAAGAGCTGGACGACCGCGGTGGGGCCGAAGCGTACGTGGGAGTGCCGCACGGCAATGAGTTCGGAGACCCGCGCCCCGGTGTTGTACAGCGTCAGCAGGAGGGCGTGGTCCCGCCGTCCGCCGTGGGTCGAACGGTCACAGCCTGCCAGGATGGCGTCCATTTCCGCACGCGTCAGGTAGGCGACCTGTCGTCGTGGCGTGCGTTTGCGGGGAATGGCCAGGACGCGAGACGCCAGGTCAACGCACTCAGGCGTACGTAGCGCTGCGAACCGGACGAAGGAGCGGACGGCGCCCAGACGCGCATTGCGCGACGCAATGCAGTTGGCGCGGTCTTCTTCGAGGTGGTCGAGAAACGCCAGGATGACGGGAGCATCGAGGTCGTCGAGCGTCAGCACCTCGGGCTTGCGCTGACGGTGCTGCTTCAGAAACGTCAGCAGCAGGCGAAAGGCGTCGCGGTAGGCGTGGATGGTCTGTGGGCTGACGGCCTTCTGCTGTAGGAGATGGTCGGCGAAGAACGCACGGAGCAATGGGCCGAGCGGGGCACGGACAGTCATGGCGCCCCCTTCCCGTCGACGAACGCCTCGAACCGCGCGGCGGCCGGTTCGAGCACCGGCGGCGTGGCCGTCAGATACCAGTAAGTGTCTTGCGGGCTGACGTGGCCGAGGTAGACGGCGAGCGCGGGGAGCCGATCGCGGACTACGACTCCTTGCTGCGACCAGGCGGCGAGCCTGCCCACGGCGAAGCTGTGGCGCAGCTTGTGCAGGCTGACCCCACGGGTGCCGACCCGCCCGCGCAGGCCGAGCCGGCGAGCCAACTGCACGAAGGTCCGGGCGAGGACGTGGTAGGGGAGTCTGGCGCCGCGTTCGGAGACGAAGAAGGCGCTACACAAGCCATCGTAGCCGAGAACCCGGCGTTGTTCGGCGTAAGCCCGTAGCGCGGCGGCGGTCGTGGGATGGAGCGGCACGAGGCGCGACTTCCGGAATTTGGTGTTCTGAATCTCCAGGCATGGCGGAGTACCGACGAGGTCGACGTGATCGATGTCGAGGCGAATCGCCTCGCCGCCGCGGAGGCCACAGCTCGCCAGCAGCCCGATCACGGTGGCGACGGTGTGCGGACGCAGCGCATTGGGCGGTCCGAGAGAGCGGGCGGCGTCCATCAGAGCAACGATCTCGTCGGGCGCGAGGATGCGCGGGGTGGGACGTTTGCACGTGCGAACCAGCCCGGCGCCGGGGACATCGACATCGGGCTCGGCGGCGCGGACCATCGTGAGAAACCTGCGCACGATGCTCAACCGCCCCGCGTGCTGGCTTTCGGTACTCGCCGAGGCCCACTCGACGGCAACCTGCGCAACCGGGGCGTCGTGGCCGCGCCGTTCGAGATGCTCGACGAAGTCCTGCAGGAGGCGTACTTCCCGTTGCATGGTGAAGCCGAAGGCGCGGCGCAACGCGACGTAGGTCTGCAAGTACTGGCGCCAAGCCTCGCCGGTCATCGTTCGCCTCCGGGCCACGGCAGGGCGATCGTCGCCAGGGTCTCGCGGTCCAGCTTCGCGTAGATGGTGGTGGTCTCCAGGCGGGCATGGCCAAGCAGGTCCGCGACTGTCTTCATCGGCACGTCGCGGCGGACCATCTGGGACGCAAAGGCGTGCCGGAACAGGTGGGCGCCGGGCCGTGGGACGATGACGCCAGCGCGACGCAGCGCCCGTGTGGCGATGGCCGTGACGGCCGACCCGCCGAGCTGCCGATACGGCGGCAGCGCAGTTACGAAGATCACGTCCGGCGGACTCGCCAGGGGCCGCGAGCGCAATGTGGCGACCAGGGCCGCCCCGATGTCGGCCGGCAACGGGAGTCGTCGCTCCTTTCCTCCTTTGCCGGCCACACGGACAACCCCGTTGTGCCAGTCGACATCCTTCACCGTGAGGGCTGCGGCCTCTGCTGCCCGGAGGCCGAGCCGGCTCAGCAGCAGCAGGATGGCGCGGTCACGACAGCCGTTGGGGGCGCGTCTCGTCCACGGCGGCCAGCACCCGCTGCACGTCGTCATCGGCGAGGGCCCGGGGCAGTCTGGCGTGCTTCCATTCGCGGATGGTCGGCACGGCTCCCGCGATGCCGGCCGGAACCACGCCGTGGGCGGCCAGGAAGCGAAGAAACGTACGGGTGGCCGTGGCCGGGCTGCGGCGGGAGGACTGACAAAGCCCGCTTGCCCGGGCCTGCACGAAAGCCGCGATCGTCGGCACGGTGAGGCGGGACCAGTCGGGCGTCGGCGTCCCCGCGCACTCGGCAAGAAAGGCTGCGGCGTAGCGCCGGTACCTCCGCCGGGTCCCGACGACCAGGCCATGCGCTTGCACGAGGTGCTCGTCGAAGCGCTGCAGCCACTGCTCGGACTCGCATAGCGCGGCGACCCGGACAGGGCGTGCCGCTACCCCTCGGGTCCACAGATGCGCGGCCAGCAGACGGACGCCGTATGCCACATCCGAGAGCCGGCCGCTCGGGCGCGTCGAAGACGGTCGCCGTGACAGCCCGGTCACGAACCGAGTGACCAGCGTCTCGTCAACGTCCGTCGCCGCAACGCGCTGCTGGGCCAGCCAGGCACTGAAGATCGCGGCGGCTCGCACGTACCGGCGCACGGTGCCCGTCGCGTACCCGCGCGTCATGAGTACGTCGACGAAGTCGTCGACCCAGCGACCCAACGGCCCGGACCGGATCTGGTCGCAGATGCGTGGGCGAACGGAAAGCGTTTCAAGCATGGTCTCCTCCTTGGTCCCCTGACACTGGGAACCCGCAGAGACCATGCGTACTATGTCAAGCTCGCGGTAGCGGGGATGCCCGCCACGCCAGGGGCAACGGCGCTCGGCTGACCGTCACTTGTCATAACGCGATGCTGGTCATACTGACGGGTATGACCAGCTGGTCATACCTGTCAGTTCCTCGCGCTCGGCAACATTCGGCCCGTGGACGGTGCACGCCACCAATCGGACCGAGTTCCTGGTGTCGTTCTGGCGGCTCGCGCCAACGTGGTCGTGGCTGCTCGCGCCGATTGCGGGCGCCCTGGCCGCGCTCGGAATCGTCCTGCCGGCGCGGTGGTTCTCGCGCTACGTCGCCGCGCTGTGGGCTGCCGGCCTCCTGCTCTGGATGCAGGGGAACCTGCTCCTCGCCGACTACGGTGCGCTGGACGGCCGCGGTTTGGACCTGGCGTCGCACGCGGGGCGCGCACCGTTCGAGCTGGCGCTGTGGCTCGGCGTCTTTGCCCTGGCAGCCGTCTTCGCCGAGTCGGTGAGACGGGCGGCCCCGACGGCCTTTGTGCTGCTGATGGCGCTCCAGGCCGCCGTCCTGCTGCCGCAGAGCGTCGCGCCCGCGGCGACGGAGGCCGCGGCGGACGACGACTGGCGATTGCCGCCGCCGGCGATTTACGAGCTGTCGAGTACCCGTAACGTGATCCACATCGTGCTCGACATGTTTTCGTCCCACGTATTCGCCGACATATTGAACGGCGATCGGCCTGCGTTCGACCGCGACTGGTCCGGGTTCATCTATTACCCGGATCACCTGGGCGCGATGCGGAGAACCGAGGGCAGCATTCCGGCCATGCTCACCGGGGTAGCGTTTCGGAACAACGTGCCGTTCACGCGGTATCTTGCGGGCCATCCTTCCATCTTCCATGCGCTGGGCGCGCATGGGTACCGGCTTCGGTCGCTGGCAGGGGTGCGCATCGGTCATCCCGATTCGAGACAGCCGGGCGTCGAGAGGGCGATTCGGTACACGATTCCCGCGCCCTACGCCGGCTACCACGACTATCTCGATGCGGCGGCGGTCCAACTGCTCGATCTCTCGCTGTTCCGGCACACGCCGCACGGCTTGAAAGCACACGTCTACCGCGATCGGCAATGGTTCCTGCAGGCCTGGCTCGCGCGGAGGCAATCGGAAGCAGGGAACCCCGCCGAGCTGCCCTTCAGCTCCGTCGCATTCCTTTCCGACTTTACCGAGAGAGCGGTAGTCGATGGGGATGCGCCCGTCTATACCTTCCTTCACCTGATCACCCCGCACCCGCCGATCGTCACGGATGCCAACTGTGCCTACACGGGAGGTTCGCAGGGCGCATTCCCGATTTCCCGGAACAGTGTGTAGGCAAAGATGGACTGTGAGGCTGGGGGAGGTTGAGCCGGTCTTCGGACAGACGGGGAGGGTGGTACTGGACATTACGGCTCGGACTGCCCATGATGGTGCGTTGAAATGGACAAGAGCGCCATCGACACCCCGAGCCGCGAGATCGATCTTGGCAACATTCCCGTCCACCTGCGCACTGCCCTCCGGCGGGCGCTGGAGTTTGAGGCGCGTGCTCCAGCGCCCAGGTCGGCAGAGGAAGCGGAGCAGTGCGAAGAGCAGCTGCGGGCCATCGCGGACGAGTTCTTCGGCGCCCTCCTCACCCCCGTGCTGCAACGCGCGGTGCGCTCCGCCGCGGTTGGCGACGCGGCGAGCGCCCTCGTGCGCCACCTGCCCCGGCGGATGCGGAGCGACGGCCTGGAGACCGTCAACGTTCGCACCTCCCGGGGCACGACGGTGCCGGTCACGACGCCGTACTACCGCGAGAAACACGCCCGTCGGGCGAAGCGGAGGCCGGGACTCTACCCAGGACTCTACCCCGCCTTGGTGGTGCTGGGCATCTACGACCGGTGCACGCCGAAGCTGGCCTCGGATGCAAGCCGCGCGGTCGCCATGCTCAGCTCGCTGGCTGAAGCGCAGGCGCAGCTCCGCTCCGACGGCATCGCCCTGGATATCAAGACCCTCCGCTCGACCGCCTATCGCTACGCTGCGCGGGCCCGAGCGGCCCAGCAGAGCGCGGCGTGCGGCCTGCTGGACCGCGTGACCGGGAAGCGGGTGGTCGTCTCCCTCGACGGGGGCCGCGTCCGCGTGAGGCGCAAGAAGCGTGGCCCCAAGACGAAGAAGGGGCGCAACCGATTCCATACCGACTGGAAGGAACCGAAGCTCCTCATCCTGTACGTCGTCGGCGACGACGGGCGACCGTCTCAGACGGGGGCCCCGATCATCGACGGCACGCTCCGGGGACCGCAGGCGGTCTTCGCCCTGCTGTTGTCGTACGCGCGGCAGATCGGCCTCAACGCCGCTGACAAGGTGCTCTTCATCGCCGACGGCGCGCCCTGGATCTGGCGACGCCTCCAGCGCCTCATCGCCGCGCTCGGGCTCTCGCCGACACAGGTGCTGGGGCTGATCGACTTCTATCATGCCGCAAAGCAACTCTCGGACGCGGTCAAGCTGCGCCGCTGGAGCGCGACGCAACGCACCCGCTGGCTCAACCGCACGCGGGGGCTGCTCAAGCGAGCACGGGTGGACGAGGTGATCACGGCCCTGCGGGAGCTGTGCCGCGGGCGCACGGCCGGCAAGATCCGCACGCACCTCAACTACTTCCTGAAGAACCGTCATCGTTTCGCCTACACCACAATGGTCGGGCTCGGGCTTCCGCGGGGCAGCGGTGCCGTCGAAAGCGCCATCCGTCGCGTCATCAATCTCCGCATCAAGGGCGCATCCATCTATTGGCTACCGGAGAGCGTCGACGCGATTCTTCTCCTGCGGTCTTTCTATAAGTCCGGCAGATGGAACTGTTTGCAGCGCATGGCCATGACGCCGGTGGGTGTGAGCGCGTGACCGGGAAATCGGGAATGCGCCCGGTTCGCAGGCAATTACCAGGGACGGCTACGTTGAACAGGCACGGTGCGCCCTTGCCGCGGTCGGGGCGCTGCTCGACAGGCTCCGGGATCTGGATCTCTACGACCGCAGCGCCATCGTCGTCACGTCCGATCATGGTTGGGACACGTTCGCTCCCGGCGATCATCCGTTGCGGGGCATCGATACACCGGCAGGTCGACTCGACATGATCGCAACCGACGCTTCCCCTCTACTCCTGATCAAGCCCGTCGGCTCCCAGGGGCCCGTTGGATGTCTCGAACGCTCCGACCGCGACCACCGATGTGCCGGCCACGCTTCTCGACCTCGCGGGCCTGCGGAACACGCTGGAACGCGGGACGTCGGCGCTCGATCTCGATCCGACGGCCATCCGCGCGCGGACCTACGCGCACTACGACCCGCCGGGTACATGGCGACGGCCCTACCACGACGTCCTCCACGTGTTCTCGGTCAGGGGCCGAGCGAACAGTCCCGCCGCGTGGCGCCTGCAAGAGACGATCTTCGAGCCGGGCGACGATCGGGCTTCGCAGTTACGGAGGCATCGGGTAGGGCTGGACGCCATCGACGCAGAAGACGTCAGCCCGCCCGGGCGCCGCGTCTACCGCACCGGCGACTACGCAGCCTTCTACGTGGCGCCCGGTGCTCGCCGCATTACGTTCGACCTGCGCGCTCCGGCTGGGGATACCCGGCGCGCAGACGTGACCGTAACGGTGGACGGCCGGGTCGCCGGCCGACATCGGATCGCCGCGGACAAATGGAGCTCGCTGGACATCCCGGTCGAAGCGCGAAGCGAGAATGACAGCCCGTTCTGTGTCGAGCTGGTCGTGAATTCGCTATCGCGTGGCGCAGACGCGGACCAAGGAACTGGCGTGCTGGTCCGTGGTGATTTCTGACTCCGAACCAACGGGCGACCGCGAACGGGCAGCTACAGGTTGAATCCGGACTCGTCGTGGAGTGCGATGTCGAGCCCCTCGGACTCCTCCGCGGCGGAGACGCGCAGTCCTATCGTGGCATCGATCGCCTTCGCCAGGACGAAGGTGAGCGCGCCGCTGTAGACGGCGGTGGCCGCCGCGCCGACGAACTGCAGCCCGACCTGCGTGCCGATGCCGTTCGCCAGGCCGGAACCGCCGAGGGCCTCGGCCGTGAAGACGCCCGTCAGCATGGCGCCCACGAAGCCGCCCACGCCGTGCACACCGAAGACGTCGAGCGAGTCGTCGTAGCCGAAGTAGCGCTTCAGGCTCCCGGCGCCCACGTAGCAGCAGATTCCCGCGGCCGCGCCGATGGCGATGGCGCCGATCGGGCCGACCGTCCCGGACGCGGGCGTAATCGCCACGAGTCCGCCCACCGCGCCGGTGGCGATCCCCAGGACGCTCGGCTTGCCGTGGCTCCTCCACTCGATCATCATCCAGGTGAAGCCGGCGGAGGCCGTCGCGATGTGGGTTACCGCCATCGCCATGCCGGCGACGCCGTCGGCGGCAAGCTCGCTGCCGGCGTTGAACCCGAACCATCCGACCCAGAGCATCGAGGCCCCGACCACGGTCAGAACGAGGCTGTTGGGCGGCATCGGGGTGCCGGGATGGCCGTTGCGCCGGCCGATGACGAGGCAGAGCACGAGTGCGGCAACCCCGGCGTTGATGTGGACGACGGTTCCGCCGGCGAAGTCCAGCACGCCCAGGTCGCCGAGCCAGCCGCCGCCCCATACCCAGTGGGCCACAGGCGCGTAGACGAACGTCAGCCAGAGGGCCATGAAGACCATCATGGCGGAGAACTTCATGCGCTCCGCGAACGCGCCGACGATGAGCGCCGGCGTGATGATCGCAAAGGTCAACTGGAACATCTGGAAGACGGACTCCGGAATCGAGCCCGACACCGTCTCGACGCCGACGTCCGACAGGAAGAGCTTGCCGGACCCGATGAAGGCGTTCAGGCCGCCGCCGTCGCCGAACGCCAGCCCGTAGGCGTAGACCGTCCAGAGAATCGTGATCATGCAGGTGATCGCGAAGCACTGCATCATCACCGAAAGCACGTTCTTGGAGCGGACCAGGCCCGCATAGAACAGCGACAGGCCGGGAATGGTCATGAACAGTACGAGCACGCTCGATGTGAGCATCCACGCCGTGTCGCCCGAATCGATGCCCTCCCCTTGCGCCCATGCGAGGCGCGGCGTCAGCATGACGACGGCGGCGACGATGAAGGCGATCTTCGACAGGTAGTGGTTCATGGAGCTGATCCTTCTGGTGCCGGTGCCGGCAGCGTGAACGTCACGGCCGTGCGGCCGCGCTGCGGAACAGGAGACCACGCCGGACCGGCGCGGAAGACGACTAGATTGCGTCGGAGCCCATCTCGCCGGTTCGAATGCGAACCGCCTGCTCGATGTCGCTCACGAAGATCTTGCCGTCGCCGATCTGGCCGCTACGGGCTGCCGACTTGACGGCCTCGAGCACGGCGTCGAGCTTCTCGTCGTTGACGACCACCTCGAGCCTCGCCTTGGGGACGAAGTCGATGGAGTATTCGGCGCCGCGGTACATCTCCGTGTGTCCCTTCTGGCGCCCGAACCCCTTCACCTCTGTCGCGGTCAGTCCGGTCACGCCGAGACGCGACAAGGTGTCGCGCACATCGTCGACCACATGAGGCCTGACGATCGCGGTGACGAGCTTCATTCCCGGACTCCTTCCTCTCGGCATCCCGCACTTGGGCGGCACGGATCCTGCCGTGCGCCAGCGGGGCGGTGCCCACTATAACATCACGGACGGCGAGGGCAACAAATATGTAGCCCGCCCTGGCTAGCGCCAGCGCACCACTCGATTATCGCGGAACGAGGAAACTTGATTGCCCGACCGGGCCATGAGGTGGTAGCGGGGGGGGGATTTGAACCCCCGACCTTTGGGTTATGAGCCCAACGAGCTACCAGACTGCTCCACCCCGCGTCACAAACGCGACAATTACTTTAGCATGGCCGCTCCGACGCGGTCAACCGTGAGTCTCTTCCAATGACACATGAGTATCCATGTTGTCAAGGGTCCGGATCGAGGGAAGAGCTCGTCCGCCGCGGGGGGTGAATCCGTACATTCGGGCACCGGCGCCGACCTGTACGTACGATGGTCGAACGTCGCGGCCAATCCCGACGTCACCTCCGGTGAGCGTACGTACCGACAGGGGAGTGACCGTCCCTGCGCGGGGCTCCGATGGCCGCGCACGGCGAACCCGGCGTCCCGCCAATCCTTGCACTTGCCGAGCGCGCTCCATGACGCGCATCCTCTGTGGCGGACTCCGAAAATCCGGACAGTCATCGACATCGAGGTCGTGAGCCAGCATGCGAACGCTGCCGACGTGACGACGGCACAGCGCGGCGTTCCACTGCAAGCGTTGCAGGCACGGGCGCCGACGACGATTCCGTCCAGCCGCCGTCGACCCTCTCACAGCTCCTCGCGTAGTAACGCTCGGCCAAATCCCCGCCGTGGTCGTGCGCTCGGCTACCGCGCTACGCGCACGCCCGCAGACGGACGTGCACTTCACTTGGTCTTCTGCTGCTCGAATCCGACCCGCGAGGCGTGGAGCCCACGGACTGGTCATGCGGCGACGAACGGCGCGCTTCCCGCCGGCGCCGCCGCGCTGCCGCGCCCGGGCCGGTCGGGCAACCAGGAGCGGTTCTGTTCGAGCAGGGCGTTGGCCAGCAGGAGGAGCTTGCGCATGACGGCGGTCAGAGCGACCTTCGGCGGCTTCCCCAGGCCGCGGAGCTGGCGGTACTTCGCACGCAGGCCAGGGTTGCAACGGATCGCCGCCAGGGCCGGCATGTAGAGAAGCCGCCGCACCCGCGGCCGGCCGCCCTGGATGAAGCTGCGGCCCTGCCAGGCGCCGGACTGGCGCGTGACCGGCGCGAGACCCGCCAGGCTGGCGACCGCCTTGGCGTCGAGGCGGCCGAGTTCGGGCATCCGGGTGAGCAGGCCCGCCGCGGTGATGCTCGACACGCCCGGGATCGAGGTCAGGATCTCGGTCCGGCGGGCCAATACCACATCTTCGGCCAACCCCTTGCCGATTGCGGCATCGACGGCGGCCAGATGCCGGTCAATCTGGGACAGCCGCGTCTTGCTCTGCTGCTTCAGCAGCGGATGTCGAAGGTGCTTCTGGCGGTTCCGTGCGGCGGTGCGGTCCGTGACCAGCGCGTCGCGCGCCACTTGCAGTTCCTCGAGGGCGCGCCGCGCCGGCGGCGACGCCGCGGTCGGCCGCAGAGGCAACGCTGTCCCCATTTGCGCCAGCACCCGCGCGTCTACCGCGTCGGTCTTGGCGCGCTGTCCCATCGCCTGCGCAAAACGCCGCGCCTGCAACGGATTGGCTCGCGCCAGCGGCAGCCCCGCCTGCAGGAGCGCCTCCTCGAAGGCGCGGTGCCAAGGTCCGGTGGGCTCGTACACGACCGAGCGGACCGGCTGGTCGATCCACGCGATCAGCGCGTTGAATCCCGCCGAGTCATTGGTGAATCGCGCGGCCTTGCCGGCAGGAGCCATGCAGGCATCGAGATGCGTCTTCGAAATGTCAACACCTACGGTACAATCGGGCATCTTTTCCTTCTCCTGTGCTTGTCTTGCGAGCCTTCACGCTCATGTATCCATTCAGGACGTAGGAAAAGACGGTGGCGACCAAACTCATGTACGGCCCTGATCGGCCTGGCCTGACGCGGTCCGACCACCGTCACCCCTTGGCGTCCCAACCGGATGCCAGGGGGTGAACCTCTCCCGAAGTCCACGGCGGCAAAACTAACAGACAAGCCTGAACGGGGGCCGGGTCGAGGATCATCGGAGGATGATCTGTTGCCGATCGGGAGAAAACGCGCTTTCCTGCACAGGCATCGACCGGTCTCATTGACGAGGTGAGTCTCAGGGTCATTCCGCCGCGTCATCAGGGTGCGGACGCTGGCGGTTGCGCTCCTGTTGACTGAGTTCGGCCTCACGTCGGCGATAGCTCCGGCCTTCGATGAGCAGGATCTCGACGTGGTGGGTCAGTCGGTCGATCAGTGCGACGGCGCACGAGGCGTTGGGAAAGACGGTGTCCCAGCGCTTGAATGGCAGGTTGGTGGTGATCAGCAGGGAGCGGTGCTCATAGCGGCGGCTGACGAGCTGGAAGATCAGGTCGGCGGCGCGGGCATCGTAGGAGAGGTACCCGAGCTCATCGATGACCAATAGCGTTGGGCGCGTGTAGTGGCGCAGGCGGCGTTCGAGCGCGCGGGCGGTCTCCTGTCCGTTGAGGTCGAGCAGCAGGTCGGCGGCGGTGGTGAAGAGAGCGGAGTGTCCGGCGAGGACGGCCTGGTGGGCAATGTTCTTCGCCAGCATTGTTTTCCCCAAGCCCTGCGCGCCGACCAGGATCACGTTCTCGCCGCGGGCGAGGAAGTCGAGTGTGAGAATGCGTTCGAGGGCGGTGCGGTCGAGCGCGGTGGGCCATTCCCAGTCCCAGTCGGCGAGCGGCTTGAAACGGCCGAGTCGGGCACGGGAGAGTCGACTCTCGACGCTGCGGCGCTGTTTGTCTTCGAGCTCGGCGGCGACGATGTGCTCGAGCAGGACGGTGGCGCTCCAACGCTTGCGGGTGGCTTCGGCGATGCGGTCGTTCAGCTCGTCGGCGGTGCGGTTGAGGCCGAGGCGGCCGAGGTCAGTCGCCAGCGTCGTGAGGGTTTTTCTGTCCGAGGGCATCGTAGGCCTCCAGGTCATGGGAGCGGACGTCGAGGTCTCGCAGTCCGGGTCGGTCGGGCAGCGTGAGCCGCAGCGGGGGTTTGAGTCCGCGCTGTCGGCGTCGGGTTTCGAGGATGTGGGTGATGGAGCCGGCGCCGAGGGCGTCGCGTTCAAGGGCTACGTTGACGGCGGCGGCCAGCTCTTGCGGCCCGTAGTCGTCGAGCAGGGCGAGCAGCCGGGTGGCGTTCGGTCGCAGCGCCTCTCCGCGTTCGGCGAGCCGCTCGAAGAGCGTGTCGGTGGCGGGGACGGCGGCGCGGAGGCGGTCGCGGGTGGTGTGGGCGTTGGCTTGGCGGGTGGCCGCGAGAAGGCCTTCCAGATGCGCGGGGTCTTCAACGGTCAGCGCGGTGTCGTAGGTGCGGTGATGGTTGGCCAGCTCGGTCTGTCCGTCGAGGATGCGGATGCGGGTGGCGCCGGCGACCAGGGTCAGCGGCTTTCGGACGTGGGTGTGGGGAATCGAGTAGCTATTGCGGTCGAAGCGGACGTAGGGGGTCTTGCCGGAGCGGACGACACGCACCAGGTCTGTCTCGAAGGGATGGGCGGGCAGCGGCAGCAGGCGGGGCTTTTCCTCGGCCCAGACATCGGCGACACTGCGGTCGGGCTGGTCGGGATGACGTCGGCGGTGGGCGACCTCGTCTCGCCAGCGGCGGAACTGGGCGTTGATGTCGTCGAGGTCGCGGAAGGGGCGGGCGGCGAAGAAGGCGTGCCGTAGGTATTGGATCTGCCGTTCGATTTTCCCCTTCTTCAAAGCTGCAGAATGCTCCTGGTGCTGTTGAAGCACCACAGATTCGGATCACCCACCCGTTCCATCCGCTCCGGGGCGCCCGCTTCCCCTTCGTGGTGACGAAGTCCCTGTGGGGAGAAGACCGGGTAACGGTGCAACGGCCCGACGGCGCGGTCTGGTCGATTCCCGTTGGCTGGACGGACTTTGCGCCACCGGACCCCGCGGTAGTGGCGGGGCGCGGGCGTGCGCCATTTCGACTCGATGACCTGCTGCGGCTCGCCGAGATGGTGCGCGCGAGGGTCAGGACATGAGCGGCGAGGGCGTCACGGAGATTTCGTCCAGGATGTCACGTGGATTTCATCCACTGGGAGTGAGCGGCAGGACGTCATCGGCAGGAGTGCGTTGCAAAAGTCCGCAAATAAAGCGGTGCTGTCTTTGGGGTTTCCGGTCGGATTCTCCTTGACGTCGCCCGGGTATGTAGCCATAATCTATTGGACATACGCGATGCGCCGTCCTCCCAAGCTGCCGCCGGACGCCAAGACGCAGGCCCTGCGCGAGGCAGGAGCCCTGCATCCGCACCCCGAGGCCGTCCGCGACGACGCCTTTGTGAGCCATCCGTTCTTCGACCCGCGCGACCGCGTGCAGGTCAAGTACGAGATGGTTCGCCGCCACCAGGTCGATGGACGGCCGGTGACCGAGATCGCCGCGCGCTTCGGGGTCAGCCGCCAGACTTTCTACCAGACCGCGGCCGCGTTCGAGGCGCACGGGATCCCCGGGCTGGTGCCCAAGCGTCCCGGACCGAAGGGAGCCCACAAGTGCACCGAAGCGGTTGTCGACTACGTCGAGCGCTGGCGCGCGGGCGAAGACGTGCGACCGGACGAGCCGCTGACGGCGGCCGTGGCGCGGCGGTTCGGCATCTCGGTTCACGCCCGCTCGCTCGACCGGGCGGTGGCGCGGCGCAAAAAAAAACCGCGCCCGCAGAAGGTCCCATGACCGCGTCAAGCCTCGACATCGAGCAGGTGCGCCGGCAGTACGAGGTCGCGCGGCAGGACGCCGCCACCGATGTCGCGTTCTCTCGCCAGGGCTACGGGGTGGCGCTGTTGATGAGCCGCGGCATGCCGGCGTGGCTGAAGGCCGTCGCGACCCTCTGCCTGCCGCCGGTCGAGCCGCCGGCGGCCGAAAGCGGCGACCTCGACCTGGCGCCGCCCGTCCGTTCCGAGATGGCGCGTGTGTTGGCGAGCTTGGTACTGGGCCGCATTGCGGAGGGCATATCCCCATGAGTCAATCGACCGCGGTCACGGCGGACCATCTTCGTCGGCTCGCCTGTCTCTACGTGCGGCAATCGTCGCTGCAGCAGGTTCACGACCATCAGGAGAGCACTGCCCGCCAGTACGCCCTGAAGCGGCGGGCCCTGGCGCTCGGCTGGGCCGCCGAGCGGATCGTGGTCATCGATGAGGACCTCGGTCTGTCGGGCGCGTCGGCGGCCGAGCGGACCGGGTTCCAACGCATCGTCGCCGACGTCGGCCTCGGTCGCGTCGGCATGGTCATGGGGCTGGAGGTCTCGCGGCTTGCCCGCAACTCCAGCGACTGGCATCGCCTGCTGGAGATCTGCGCGCTGAGCGAGACGCTCATTCTCGACGAAGACGGGCTCTACGACCCGGCCCACTTCAACGACCGCTTGCTGCTCGGACTCAAAGGCACCGTATCGGAGGCGGAGCTGCATGTGCTGCGCGCGCGCCTGGTCGGGGGACAACTGAACAAGGCGCGCCGCGGCGAGCTGTGGATGCGGGCCCCGCTGGGCATGGTCTTCGACGCCGGCGGCAAGCTCATGCTCGACCCCGACGAGCAGGTGCAGGGCGCCGTCCGCCTCGTGTTCGACACCTTCGACCGCACCGGCTCGGCCGGCGCAGTGGTGCGCTACTTCCAGCAGCAGCAGATCGCGTGGCCGCGGCGGGTCCCCAAGGGACCCCGTCCCGGCGCGCTGGTCTTCGGCGAGTTGGAGCGTGACCGTGTGCTCGCCATCCTGCACAATCCGCGCTACGCCGGAGCGTACGTCTATGGTCGGACCCGGCAGCGCAAGCTCCGCCTCGCCGGGCAGGCGCGGTATCGACGACTTCCCCGCGATGAGTGGAAGGTCTTCTTGCCTGACGCGCACCCCGGCTACATCACCTGGAAGCAATTCGAAGCGAATCAGGAGGCGTTGCGCGCCTGCGCCCAGAGCTTCGGAGCAGACCGGCGCAGCGCGCCGCGCGAGGGCGTGGCCCTGCTGCAGGGGCTCGTCATCTGCGGCCGGTGCGGCGGCCGCATGACGGTCCGCTACATCGTGTCTGGCGGTCACCCGCGGCCGCTCTATTCCTGTCAGCGCCGGACGATAGCGCGGGCGGAGCCGCCGTGCCAGAGCCTGCCGGGCGCGGCGATCGACCGCGCGGTCAGCGAGCTGGTGCTCGAGACCGTCACCCCCGCGTCGATCGACGTCGCGGTCGAGGTGTTCGAGGAGTTGCGGTCCCGAGCCGGCGAGGTCGACCGCGCCAAGCGGGCGCAGATTGCCCGGCTTCGAGAGGACGCCGAGCTGGCGCAACGGCAGTTTCTGCTCGTGCGGCCCGAGAATCGGCTCGTGGCCGACAACCTGGAACGGCACTGGAACGAGGCGCTCCAGCGGTTGGCCGCGGCCGAAGAGGCGTACGCCGGTGCGGACAAGACCCGGACGCCGCCGGTCACTCCCGAGATGAAGGAGCGGGTGGCGGCATTGGTCGCCGACCTACCGCGCGTCTGGCATGACCCGCGCACCCCGGCGCGCGACCGTAAGCGGATGCTGCGGCTGCTCATCGAGGATGTCACCCTGCTGCGCGACGACGTGATCCGAGTGTCCATTCGCTGGCGGGGCGGCGCGACCCGCCGGATCGAGTGTCCACTGCCGCTCGCGGCGCCGGACCTGCGTCGTACTCCCGCCGCGGTCGTCGAGCAGGTCCGCGCGCTCGCCACCGAACAGACCGACGCGCAGATCGCCGACACCCTCAACGGCCGCTGGCTCCGAACCGGAACCGGGCTGCCATTCAGCCGCCCGCGCGTACGCATGCTCCGCGAGGCGTACGACATCGACAGCTACGCCGAGCACCTGATCGGGGCGCGCTGGCTGACCGTACCGCAGATGGCCGCGCTGCTCGACGTCCACCCGGCCACCGCCAAGCGCTTCGCGCACCAGGGCGTGCTGCGCGCCGTGCGCGCCGACGACAAGGGCACGTTACTCTTCGAACCGCCTACCGGACCGCTGCCCGTCGCCCATCCCGGGAAACGGTTGCGCGACCGGAGCCGATACCCAAAGCTTGTGTCGCACGTACAGGAAGGCGCGTAGTATGAAGCCTGGAACTTCTCATTTCCGCGTCCCGGTGTACAGGGCCGGGGTGCGAAGTGGTAGTGGCCGGCGAGGTCGAGCAGGCGGGGATGAAACTGCACGGCGGCGCCGCGGCGGTCGAGCACGGCGCTGCGCAGGTTGTCGTACACGAGGTTGCGGGCGGCGCCTCCCAGCGCCTCGAAGGCGTCGACGTGTCCTCGGAGGAAGCTCTCCAGCGTCTGGTCGTGGGTGAAGAGCGCGGCCAGCGCCCGCGAGTAGCCGAGGACCATGACGAATCCGGAGACCGTGCGTGTGCCCTGCCCGATGCGGACCTTGCCGAAGGTGCCCCAGTCGACTTGCGCGGACTCGCCGGGCAGGGTGACGACGCGGCGGTAGACGGTACGGTTGGTCTCGGGCCGCAGGCGCCGCGCGAGGCGGCGGACCTGGATGACCGAGCCCGGATAGCCGCGCTGGCGGACCATCTCGTAGATCCGCGTGGCGCGCAGATTCGGATACTGCGCCAGGGTGTCCCGGATGAACGGCAGATACGGGTCGAGGATGCTGGGCCGACACAGGCTGGGGCGGACCCCTGCCGTCTCCCGCTCCACCGCGGCGCGGACCGTCTCATGGTGGAGGCCGAGCTGGGCCGCGATGGTCCCGACCTTCCAGTGCTCGCCGTAGAACAGGCGCCGGATCTCGGCGCGCTGCGCGGGCGTGATCATCGTCCCTCCTTGTGCGCTCGACGCGGGGCTCCCGCATCGGGATGAGCCACCGGCTTGTCCGCCCGCAGACCACGCAGCGCGTGGCAACGGGCGGCTGAACCGGGGCGACGTCAGGGACGGCGAGTCTGGTCGATCGCTGTGCTGCGGTGGAAGACTGATCCATCACGCGGCGGCGGTACGCACGTTGCTGGTCGCGATGGTCGAGACGGCCCTCGGGACTCTGCTGATGGCGGGCCCTGGCAGCCCGCAACGACCGGCGACGACCGGCCGCGCGGCAGCGCGGCGTGCAGTAGGCATGCCCGCGGTCACACGCGGCGCAGATGGCGAACAGGCGGTTGCAGTGTCGGCAGGTCTTCTGGCGGAGCGGCTGGTCCACGGCGTCGGAGCGCGCGGGGCGAGCTCCGACTGGACAGCGAGCACGAACCGTGGCACAACGGCACCGACCGGCTCGGTCTGTCGGAGCTCGGGGCGGTCACGAGGGTCCGGTGGCACCCGGGCCCTCACCCCACGTCTGAGTCCGTTCCAACGGTATCCGAACGCCCCGGCGCTTGCGAGCACGGGCGTCGCGGTGGCTCCGTCCGCTCAGGCACGGGCGCCGACGACGATCCGTCCAGCCGTCGCCGGCCGTCTCACAGCCCCTCGCGTAGTCACGTGCAGCCTCTTCCGCTGCCGGTCCCGCGCTCGGCTACCGCACTCCGCAAACGTCCGCGGACGGACGTTCGCTCCGCTTGGTCTTCTGCTTCTTCAGAAAGCGACTTGAACCGACCCGCGTTCAAATTCCTTCAGGAATTCGTGAGCGCTGACAATGATCGTGAGACTCGACACGCACCGTCTGCAGACCCTGGATCAGGTTCGGGAATTCCTCGCCGGAAGCGAGCAGGTCGACCTGCAACCACAAACCCGCGCCGACTCCTACGCGTTGGTGGCGAAAACCGTGCGACGGTTCGACTACGCCCTGCGGGGGAAGGCCGACAAGGGCCTGCTGCGCCGCTTCCTGGCCAAGGTGGCCGGCTTGTCACGGGCCCAAATCACACGCCTGTTGCAGCAACACCGGACCACGGGAGAGATCGCCGACCGCCGCGACACCCCGCGCCGACCGTTCCCGCGCCGCTACTCCAACGCCGACATCGGGCTGCTGGCCGAGCTCGACGTGCTCCACGGCACGCTGTCCGGTCCGGCCACGCGCAAGCTCTGCGCCCGCGCTTTCCATCTGTTCGGCGACCGCCGCTTCGAACGCCTGGCCGGCATCTCCAACGGCCATCTGTACAACCTGCGGCACACGACAAGCTATCAACGGCGCCGCGGAACGACGCCGCTGCCGACGCGCCCGGTGCAGGTCGTGATCGGGGAACGCCGCCGCCCGCAGCCGTTCGGACAACCTGGCTGGGTGCGGGTCGATACCGTCCATCAAGGCGACCTGGACGGCATCAAGGGCCTCTACCACGTGAACCTGGTGGATGAGGTCACCCAGTTCCAGTGCATCGGCTCGGTCGAGCATATCCACGCCGCCTGCCTGGCCCCGGTCCTCGACGCTCTGCTGCGGGCGTTCCCCTTCACGCTCCACGGCTTCCACGCCGACAACGGCTCGGAGTTCATCAACCGCGAGGTCGCGGCGCTGCTCCAGGGGCTGCACATCGACGCATTCACCAAGTCCCGCGCCCGTCGCAGCACCGACAACGCCCTGGTCGAGAGCAAGAACGGCTCGGTCATCCGCAAGCAGCTCGGTCACGGCCACATCCCCAGCCGCTGTGCCGCGCAGGTCAACGCCTTCACCCAGCAGGTCCTCTCGCCCTATCTCAACTTCCACCGCCCCTGCTTCTTCCCCACCGAAGAAGTCGACCGCAAGGGCCGCGTGCGCAAGCGCTACCGCGACGCCGACATCATGACCCCCTACGAGAAGCTCAAGTCGTTGCCCGACGCCGCCGCCTGCCTGAAGCCCGGAACCACCTTCGCAAAGCTCGACGCGGTCGCGGTCGCGATGAGCGACAACGAAGCCGCGCAGGCGCTCGACGAGGCCCGCACGCGGTTGTTCCGGTCCATCCACCCAGCGGCCTGAAGGTTTGCTCCGGCCCGCTACCGCCGCCTGTCGGTCGGCGTCGTGCTGTTGACGAGCAGGCGCGAGGAAGCTCGAACACCGGACGTGCCAACTCGCGCGGGCGCTGCCGAGCCCGGATCGCCGGCGCCGACGCGCGTCGTCACCGGCTGCGGTCGAATACGGACGGACAGCGCTGTCGTCGAGCCCGGATCGCCGGCGCCGACTTGCGTCGTCACCGGCTTCAGCACCACCGAAAGGCGGAAGCGCGACGCCATCAGGCACGAGCGCCGACGACGATCCATCCAGCCGTTGCCGGCCGTTTCACAGCCCCTCGCGTAGTCACGTCCAGCCCCTCTGCTGCCGGTTCCGCGCTCGGCTACCGCACTCCGCAAACGTCCACAGACGGACGTTCGCTCCGCTTGGTCTCCTGCTGTTCAGAACCCGGCAAACCAGACCCTCACCGTTCGGTTGCTACGGCAGCGGCTACAGCACCTTCGCCCTGAACCAGGACGCGCCCAGCGCCGCGTCGTACATCGTGACGGTTCCGCCGCCATACGTGCCCCGCTTCAGGCTCATTTCTGGATTGGAAAGGACTCCGTGCGGCGCTGGCCGGGTGCACGACATCATTGTGGTGCGCCGTGCGAAGGCGCCATTCATCAGCGGGTGCGAATCCCGCCCGGCAACTGTCGTTCCAGCCGGTAGCAGTCGGAGCGGACGATGGAGGCAACGACATCGCCTGAAGCACTCCGACGACACGGGTCGCCATTGGGCGGCTCAGCGACCATGCGGGCCGCAACGCGAGTGAACGCCGAGCAGGCCTCGAAACGTCGAATGCGGAAGCCGACCCGCCCACAATACGGGGAAGGCTGCCACGGGCCGGGAAGCGAGCGACGGAAGCACCGGCCGGTTCCGCCGGGGTATTGGCGGCGGCACGCATGGAAGAGGGGAATGGACGCAACACGGGAAGCCCTGCCGGCGGCGTGGCACGGTGCCAACCGACAGCCCGTGAGGGTCAGGTCGGGCCGGCGAGGGTGGCGGAGAGGCCCGTAGTGTGCGCCAGGCAGCGCAATGGTCAGGAGGGTTCAAGTCCCTCCGGTCCCCGGATGAGGGGGGCCGTATCCAAAGGCGGGGGTAATGCCTCGCCGGCCGCAGGTGGCAGGTATGGAGACACCTACACGGGCACGCAGGCGAAAGCCGGACACAGCCAAGGTGGACCTGGAGCCCCCACGACGGAACTGCGGAGGACAGGGCGCCCATCGCGAGGTGGGGTCCGAAGGGTTTGCGGAGCAGTACCGGGCCGTAGTCGAGGGGGCGACCCCATGACGAACCGGTCGGCCAAAGGTGGGGCAAGGTCGAGCCTGCACTATGGAGGCGAAGGCGCTCTCATCCACCCACCGCACCAAGGTGTATGCGGACGGCACGGTACGGAAGACCAGTGCGTGACCCTGGGAGACCTCGGCGGGTCCGCGGGTGGCACCGCGGCAACCGACCCTATAAGCGAGAGCGAAGTGGGAAGGGACGCTCGTCGAGGAGTCGGACGGCCGAGTAGTGTGCGCCAGGCAGCGCACTGGTCAGGAGGGTTGAAGTCCCTCCGGCCCCCGGATGAGGGGGGCCGTATCCAAAGGCGGGGGTAATGCCTCGCCGGCCGCAGGTGGCAGGTATGGAGACACCTACACGGGCACGCAGGCGAAAGCCGGACACAGCCAAGGTGGACCTGGAGCCGCCACGACGGAACTGCGGAGGACAGGGCGCCCACCGTGAGGTGGGGTCCGAAGGGTTTGCGGAGCAGTACCGGGCCGTAGTCGAGGGGGCGACCCCATGACGAACCGGTCGGCCAAAGGTGGGGCAAGGTCGAGCCTGCACTACAGAGGCGAAGGCGATCTCATCCACCCACCGCACCAAGGTGTTTGCGGGCGGCACGGTATGGAAGACCAGTGCGTGACCCTGGGAGACCTCGGCGGGTCCGCGGGTGGCGCCGCGGCAACTGACCCTATAAGCGAGAGCGAAGTGGGAAGGGATGCTCGTCGAGGAGTCGGACGGCCGAATAGTACCTGAAGCGCGGTGAAAGCCGCGTGACCGTCAGGGGGCGGCAACCGAGTGGGTTGGGGAAGGCGGCCGGCGAAGACGGTCGGGACCAGACAGGACGGTGAGATGAGCAAGGGCGCTGAGGTGGACAGTTCCATGAGTGAAAGACCCCAACATCAGCGACCGAGGAGACTTGCCGACTGGCTGAACCCGACGGGCCGGAGGATGGTCCACTCTTTGATTCCTCCATCGGTCCTCATCACGCGAAGACGTCTTCGTGAAAGCGGTATGCGGGAAAACCGCACGTACCGTTTGAGCGGCGGACGGAGGCCAGCGCCCGCGGGGCGCGCCTCCTCCGACCCGACACCTGATGCGTGGCGAAAGCGACGTGACCGCGCGAGCGGCAACCGAGTGGGTTGGGGAAGGCGGCCGGCGAAGACGGTCGGGACCGGACAGGACGGTGAGATGAGCAAGGGCGCTGAGGTGGACAGTTCCATGAGCGAAAGACCCGAACATCAGCGACCGAGGAGACTTGCCGACTGGCTGAACCCGACGGGCGAGAGGAAGGTCCACTCTCTTATCGACACGGTGTACAAGCGGAAGAACCTCGAGATGGCCTGGGGGCGCGTGAAAGCGAACCGGGGCGCCGGGGGTGTCGACGGGCAGTCCATCGACGACTTTACCGAGGTGCGAGAAGAGCAGCTCGACAGGTTGCACGAGGACCTGCGCGACGACGCCTACCGACCGCAGCCGGTGCGCCAGAAGCGCATCCCGAAGGCGGGCAAGCCGGGGGCGCATCGCGAGCTCGGCATTCCCACGGTCTACGACCGGGTGTGCCAGCAGGCGTTGCTGAATCGGCTGGAGCCCATCTTCGAGCCGGTGTTCGATGATGCCAGCTTCGGATACCGACGAGGGCGGTCTCAGCACGACGCCCTGCGCAAGGTTTGGAAGGAACTGGAGTCAGGGTGCGAGTGGGTTGTCGACGGCGACCTGAGCGACTTTTTCGGGACGGTCGACCATGACAAGCTGCTCACGCTCGTGGCCCAGCGGGTCTCTGATGGCCGGGTCCTTCGCCTGATTCGCTCGATGCTGAAAGCAGGGAGCTACGGCGACGGACGCCTCTTTCCGACGGAGCGTGGGACGCCGCAGGGCGGCGTCGCCTCACCCTTGCTGAGCAATGTCTTGTTGACGCCGTTCGACAAGGAAATGCGACGCCGGGGGTACCGGCTGACGCGGTACGCGGACGATTGGGTCATCACCTGCACGTCGGCGGCCGAAGCGCGAACCGCCTTGGCCACGGCGACGGCGGTCCTGGAGCGACTGGGCGTGCGCATCAATCCGACGAAGACTCGGATCGTTCGCGTCCAGCACGGCTTCGAGTTCCTCGGGTACAAGATCAAGCGCGGCAAGGGGCTTCGGCTCCCGCTGCACAAGGTCCGTACGCGCCTTCGTCCGGGCGGCCTGTACGCGTACCCGACTCAGAAGTCTCTTCGTCACTTCCAGGACCAGGTGCGCAGTCGAACGCGACGCAAGGCGCCGGTGTCCACTGAGGTGCTGATTGAGCAGCTCAACCCGGTCCTGCGGGGATGGGGGCACTACTACAAGCGTGCCCACGTCCGGAAGCTCTTCCACCAGCTCGACGGTTGGGTGGTGCGTCGCGTGTGGGCGCATCGGTCCAAGCGGTGGCGGTGTCGGGGATGGCTATCCCTGTCAAACGCCACGCTCTACGGCGAGTTGGGCTTGGTCAACCTTGTCGGTTTGATTCCTTCCATCGGTCCTCATCACGCGAGGACGTCTTCGTGAAAGCGGTATGCGGGAAAACTGCACGTACCGTTTGAGCGGCGGACGGAGGCCAGCGCCCGCGGGGCGCGCCTCCTCCGACCCGACACCGCGGAAGCCGGGCAACGCCGGCGGAGGGAAGGGGCCTCGGTTCGAGAGCAGCGCATGACGGAGGGAAGGGACATGGGGACTGGTGAGAGCCTAACAGCCCCAGAAGGAGTTCAGCGACTCCAGACGGCGCTACATGCGAAAGCGAAGGAAGCTCCGGGCCTCCGGTTCTACTCGCTGAGCGACAAGGTGTGGCGCGACGACGTGCTCGCGGTCGCCTGGCAGGCTGTCCGCCGCAACGGCGGCGCGGCCGGGGTGGACGGCGAGACGGTCGCGGATGTCGAGTCGTTCGGGGTGGGCCGGTGGCTGGGAGTACTGGCGCGGGACCTGAAGGCGGGGACCTACCGGCCGCAAGCGGTTCGGCAGGTGCTCATCCCGAAGAAGCAACGCGGGAAGTTCCGGCCGTTGGGCATTCCGTGTCTCCGGGACCGGGTGGCGCAGACGGCGGCGATGTTGGTGTTGTCGCCGATCTTCGAGGCCGACCTGCAACCGGAGCAATACGCCTACCGTCGGGGCCGAGGCGCGCATGACGCGGTCAATCGCGTGCACCGGCTGCTGACGACGGGCCACCGGGAGGTGGTAGACGCCGACTTGTCAGACTACTTCGGCCAGATTCCGCACGCGGAATTGATGAAGTCCATCGCCCGGCGCGTGAGCGGACGGGCGGCTGCTGGGCTGGGTCAAGGCGTGGCTGGAGATGGCGGTGGAGGAGGACGACGGTCGCGGCGGTCGCCGCCGGACGAACCGGGCGCGTCGGGAGCGGAAGGGGACGCCGCAAGGGTCCCCGATATCCCCGCTGTTCAGCAACGTCTACATGCGTCGCTTTCTTCTGGGCTGGAAGGTGCTGGGCTACGCCCGGCGCTTCAAGGCGGAAATCGTCAACTACGCGGATGACTTCGCGGTGCTCGGTAAGGTGCCGGCGGCAGAGATGCTGGCCGCGGTCGAAACCCTGCTGGAGCGTCTGAAGCTGCCGATGAACGCCGAGAAGACCCGCTGCTGCCGGGTGCCGGAGGAACCGATGACGTTCCTCGGCTACCGGATTGGCCGCAACTACCGGCCGGACACGGGAGCCGCCTACATCGGCACGCGTCCGAGTCGGGAGAGCGTCCGGAGCATCTGCCGCCGCGTGAGCGAGCTGACCAAGCCGCGCAGCGGGCTGCTGTCGCCGAAGGAGATGGTGTCTCGCCTCAACCGGGTGTTGTCCGGTTGGGCGAACTACTTCACCCTTGGGCCGGTGAGTCCGGCGTATCGCGCCGTTGACCAGCACACCACGCGACGGCTGCGCCAGTGGCTTTGCCGCAAGCACAAGGCGCGGTCCGGGAAGTACGTGCGCTTCTCGAACGAGCGACTCCAGGAGGAGTACGGGCTCACGAGCCTTGCGCCGCGAACGGCGAGCCTTCCGTGGGCGAAGGCATGATCTCGTCCGAGAGCCGGATGCGGGAAATCCGCACGTCCGGTTCGATGAGCGGCGACTGGAAACGGAGTCACGGCGGGGAGTGAGGCACCGGCAACGTGCGAAAGCCGCCGGGAACAGCTACCCCCATCCGCCTACCGCCACCGCGCCAGTCGTCGACTCTACAGATGAGCGTCAGGCGGCGTTTGCGGCTCGCCGCTCCCAGAAGTCCTCGAAGCGTCCGCTGAGGATGCAGCAGCGCAGCGCGATGATGGCGTTGGCCCCGGCGACGGTCCAGCGCATGCCGGCGCGCTTGAGCCGGTCGCCGATCTGCTTGCATCCGGCCTCGACGACGCCCGACGAGACGCACAGACCCTTGGCGCGGAACTGCGGATAGCGCATGCGGTGTCGGTTCCCGAACACGTAGTGAATGCACTTTCGCGCCTCGGGCGTGGTCTCGACATGGATGCGCAGCGCGGCGACGACGGCGCACAGCCGGCCGGCGTCGAGTTCGGCGCGCCGGTCCCTGGCCCACCGGTCAGCCAAGTCGGTCCCGGGGCCGTAGATGGCCTTGGCGACATCGCACAGGTGCTGCTTCGCGTGGTAGATATCAACGATCTCGATGGCGCCGGGAAACTGTTCGGCGGCCAAGTTCCAGATCCACGCGGCGCCGTCGCCGAGGACGACCCGGCGGGCCGCGGTGTCGAAGCCGCGCCGTTGCGCCTCGCGATAGGCACGTTGGGCGAAGGCGGACGGCAACGGGTCGGTGTCGCGGCTGGCCGCGCTCTCGACCGCAGCGTTGTAGCTGACCGACCCACGGTCGCGCACGGGCCGGCCCGCCTTGTCGCGCCCTTCGGCCGTCCACATGGTGGCCAGCTTGACCTCGCGGGTCTTGGCCGAACCGTCGGGCTGCTTGCCGCAGCGGCCTTCGACCTCGGCGGGGCGCACCGGCACACCGGTGCCGTCCAGCCCCAGGTACATGGTCGGCGCGGGGCTGGGGACGGTTTCGGCCACATTGCGTTCGTCGGCGGCGACCTCACGTCCCAGGGCTTCGGCGGCGCGCTCGACCTGCTTGGTCTCGACGCGCACCGCGGCCAGTTCCCACAACAGGCCGCTGGCCGCGGCGAAGCTGAAGTCGGACGCCGCCAGCCCCACCATCCGCAGCACGCCGGGCGACAGCGACGTGGCGTGCAAGCCCAACGCCCGGTCGCGCGGACAGATGCCTGCGCGGCAGGCGTCGCAGTAGTAGTAGGCGCGTTCCAGTGTCAGCGGCCCCAGCACCGAGGTGAACGTCTTGGGACGGCGGCCGGCGTAGCGCGCCGTCTGTCCGCAGGCGCACGCTGTCGTCGAACCCGAATGGTCGGAATGGTCCTCGTTCAGTCGCCGTGCCACCGTCGAGGCGGCGATTCCGAGGGCTTGGCGACGGAGTGCCTGCTCGATGGCCTCGAAATCCTGCGCGTCGGCCCTCCCCGGCCCGATGAGCGCATCGACTTCAGCCTCGATCGCGGCTACGAACGCTGCGCCCCAACCGCCTGGACGACCCGGGTCGCCGTGGCGAGCGCTCGACGGTGAACTGTCTGCAAGAGGGTCTCGAAGTCCTGCGCATTCACGCTTCCTCGTCGGAGGAACGCGTCGACGTCGGCCTCGACCGCCGCCGCCAACGCTGCGAACGTCTCCTTGACGCCCCCTTTTTCGGCCGCGTGATCGAGCGGTGCAGTCAACTGCGCCGCGGGCATGGTCGGAGTCCTCCCTACCCAAGGAATCGGCCGATCAGCGCTCGCTCAATACCCCCCGTACGGCAAAACCCTCACTTTCATGTCGTGCACCCGCGCTGGCCGCACCCGCCGCGAGGGGCCGCGTCCGCGGGGTGCACGGGGAAGCGGTGAGGCCGCACCGAAGCCTGCGGTATCGTGGGCACATGACCGAGGACGGCTCGGCAGCGGTGGTGGCCTGGACGACGTGGCCTGCTGGAGCGGACGCGTCCCGCTTCGCGCGGGTGCTGGTCGAGGAGCGCCTCGCGGCATGTGTGACCACGCACTTGTCCGTCCGCTCCGTGTACCGGTGGCGAGGCGCCATCGAGGAGGATGAGGAGCAACTCGTCATGATCAAGACGACGCGCGACCGCATCGCTTCTCTCCGGGACCGGTTGCGGCAACTCCATCCCGCCGAGGTTCCGGAGCTCGTCGTGCTGCCCGTCGTCGACGGCAACCCCGCGTATCTCGCGTGGCTGGCGGAATCGACCCGGGACGCCTGACCCAGGAGCACTAGGAGTCTGCGCCGTAGAAACGGGGCAGACTTCTAGGCAGGCCCGGTTGGGCGGGAATCGGAGCCGGAGGCGACGATTTTCGGGCTAGGAGTCTGCGCCGCAGAAAAACAGATGCGACAATTGTAGGCGAGCCGACGACGGAAGGACTCGATGTCGACCACATTCCGCCCCTATGTGCCTGACCAGTCGCTGCTGTTGCCGCCCGACGTGCGGGAGTGGCTGCCCGAGGGCCACTTGGCGCACCATGTCAGCGATCTGGTGGACGGTCTGGATCTGACGGCGTTCTACGCTCTGTACGAGGGGGACGGCCGTCGCAACGCGCCGTATGAGCCTCGGATGATGGTGAAGGTGCTGCTCTACGCCTACGCGACGGGGGTGTTCTCGTCGCGCCGGGTCGCTCGGAAGCTGGAAGAGGACGTTGCGTTCCGGGTGCTGGCGGCGGGCAACTTTCCGCAACACCGGACGCTGTGCGAGTTTCGGCGTCGGCACCTGGAGGATTTCCAGGCGCTGTTCGTGGAGGTGGTCCGTCTGGCGCAGGAGTTGGGTCTGGCGCGCTTGGGGAAGCTGTCGATCGACGGGACGAAGGTGCGTGCGAACGCGAGTAAGCGCAAGGCGATGAGCTACGACCGGATGCAGGAAGAGGAACAGCGCCTGGAAAGCGAGATCGAGGCGCTGTTGCGCAAGGCGGACGCGGTTGACGAGGCCGAGGATGCGCGCTTGGGCGCGGAGGTTCGGGGCGACGATCTGCCGGCGGAGTTGCGTCGGCGAGAAGCGCGTCTGGCGGCGATCCGGGAAGCGAAGGCGCGTCTGGAAGCGGCGGCTCGGGCGGCGGACGCCGCGCGGGGTCGGCAGCCGGGGCAGGATCGGAACCCGAAGGGCGGTCCACCGTACAAGCGGGCGTATGGCGAGCCGGACGAGAAGGCGCAGAGCAACTTCACGGACCCGGAAAGCTCGATCATGAAGACGAGCAACGAGGGATTCCAGCAGTGCTACAACGCGCAGGTGACGGTGGACGCGGAGCACCAGTTGGTGGTGGCGACGGACCTGACGGCGAACGCGAGCGACCAGGGTGAGTTGCCGGTGTTGCTCGACGCGGTGAAGGAGACGTTCGACGCGCAGCCGGAGACGGTGCTGGCCGACGCGGGGTACTGCAACGAGCGGGACCTGACGGACTTGGAGAAGCGGGGCATTGACGGGTATGTGGCGCTGGGCCGGGAGGGCAAGCAGACGGCTACCCGCGATCTGAAGGCCCATCCGGCGACGGGTCGCATGGTGGAGAAGCTGGCGACGCCGGCGGGCCGCACGGCGTATGCGGAGCGCAAGTGGTTGTCGGAGGCTCCCAACGGCTGGATCAAGCACGTGCTGGGGTTTCGGCGCTTCAGCCTGCGTGGGCTGGCGAAGGTGCGGTGCGAGTGGGACCTGGTGTGCCTGGCGTTGAACGTCAAGCGCCTGCAGCCGCTGATGGCGGCGTAGAAGGCGGGAGATGAGGCTCCCGACGGCGACAAATCGACGCGCATCGCGGTCTCTGGCGGGCCATGCGGCCCGCGAGGACCAAAATTCGCCATCTGTTCGCCAACTACCGAAAATCTATCCCGCCCTGCCGACCGGCGAAGTCGCCCCGACACGTGACTCAGGTCGTGGGCCGGCGACTCGTTCTGTGCCGCAAATCTCCTGCGGCGCAGACTCCTAGGCCTGCCCGTGCCCCACAACTTTTCGCTGGACTTCATGAAGCCACTTCGCTACCGTAGCCAGCGTGGAGGTGCAGAATCAGGTCGGGCGCAGCCTGCGGGGCAACCTCGCCCGACTGCGCGACGTGCTGGACGGGGCGGTCTCGCAAGGCGTTGACAGTCTCGGGCAAGTCGCTGACCGCGTTTGTGAAGCGTTCGATTTCCACGATGGGCGTGGCCGCTGGCAGCGTGCGAGTTACTGCGCGGCGTTGGCCGACCTCGGGGCGGCAGGCCACGTCTCGCTGCCTCAAGGTCGGCCCTCTCGCGGCGGTGTGCGCCGCCCGCGTGTGCTCCCGCACCCGGTGGAGCCGGCAGTTGACGTACCTGGTACGGTCGGCGCGCTCAGGGACTTGGCGCTGGTGCGGGTGGAGACCGACGAGCAGCGCCGGGTCTGGAACACGCTGATGGCGCACGAGCACCCGCGGGGCGCCGGTCCGTTTGTCGGTCCGCAACTGCGGTATCTGGTGGGCTCGGCGCATGGCTGGCTGGGCGGCGTCGGGTTCGCGGCATGTGCGCGGCGCCTGCGCGCCCGCGACGCCTGGATCGGATGGGACGACGAGCGCCGGCGCACTCATCTGCACCGGGTGCTGGGACTGTGCCGGCTGTTGGTGCGCCCCGGCATCTGGTGCCGCAACCTGGCCTCTCACGTCTTGGGCCGGACCGCACGGGCGGTCGGCGACGACTGCGAGCGCCTCCACGGCTATCGCCCCTGGCTGCTGGAGACGTTCGTGGACGAGGCCGAACACACGGGGGCGAGCGTGCGCGCGGCGAACTGGGTTCGGGTGGGTGAGACCTGCGGGCGCGGGCGCGGGGACCGCACGCACGCGGCGCCCGAAACGCGCAAGGCGGTGTATGTGTACGCGTTGGAACCGGCGTGGCGCGCACGCCTCGCGGTGCCCGCACCGGGCATCGCGCCGCTGGCGGCGGGCGACGGACTCGACGCCGGGTCCTGGGCGGACCACGAGTTCGGCGGGGCGCCGCTGGGCGACGCGCGCCTGAGCGCACGCCTGGTCCGGAGCGCGCAACATATGGCACAGTCTCCGATGCGCGCCATCACCGGCGCCACCAACGGAGCCCGCGCCTTGGTCAAGGGACATTACCGGCTGATCGATCAGCCCGCCGACGGCGCGGTGACGGTCGACAACATCCTCGAGCCCCATCGCGAGCGCACGCTGCGACGGATGCGCGCGCACGACACGGTGCTGTGCATACAGGACGGCACCCGCCTGAACTTCACCCGGCGCAGCCACACGCAGGGGCTGGGGACCATCGGTTCGAATCAGACCGGCGCCGTGGCCCGCGGCCTGCACCTGCACGCGACGCTGGCGGTCAATCCCGACGGGCTGGCACTGGGCGTCCTGCGGGCCGCCTTCGACGCGCCCGCGCCCCCGAACCCCGACGAGAAAGACAAGCCGAAGCCGCGCGAGGAGCGGAAGTCGTTCCGCTGGGTCGAGGGGCTGCGCGACTGCGCGCAGGCGGCCGAGCGGCTGCCCGAGACCCGCGTGGTGTGCACGATGGACCGCGAGGCCGACTTCCTCGACCTGTTCATCGAGCGCCGCGCGCACGCCCCGCAGGTCGAACTGCTGGTCCGGGCGAAGGTCGACCGCGTCGTGGGCACGGAGAAGACGCCCGACGGGCATTCGGTCCCGCGCCGTCTGTTCGACCAGGTGCGCAACGCGCCCCCCGGCGGCGCCTGCACGGTCGAGGTGCAGCGGCTGAGCGCGCGGGTGAAGGCCAGCAAACAGGCCCGCAAAGACAGCCGGGCGGCGCGCGTCGCCGACGTGACACTGCGCTACCGGAAGGTGGCGCTGCCGTGCCCCGGGGCCGCGGCGGTCGAGCTGTGGGTCGTCCATGCGCGCGAGGAACATCCGCCGCCCACGACCGAGCCGCTGGAATGGTTCGTGCTGACCACGCTGCCCGTGACCAGCACCGCCGACGCCACGCAGGTCCTGCGCTGGTACGTCCTGCGCTGGCGCATCGAAGAGTACTTCCGGGTCCTCAAGTCCGGCTGCAAGGTCGAGGAGTTGCAGCACCACACGGCCGAGCGGCTCGAACGGGCGATGGCCATCAAGATGGTCATCGGGTGGCGGATCCAGTTGATGGTCCAGCTCGGGCGCGAGGTGCCTGAACTGCCGGGCGAACTGCTGTTCTCTGATCGCGAGTTGCGCGTGCTCGCCACCTTCGCCCGCTCGCGCTCGCTGCCGCCACCCACGCGCCTCGGCGACGCCGTCGGTCTGGTCGGGCGCCTCGGCGGGTGGCTCGGGCGCACCTGCGACCCGCCCGGCGCGCAACTCCTGTGGCACGGCTACACCCAACTCGTCGCCATGGCCTTCGCCTTCGAACTGCGGGACGAATACGGATGACCCCACACGCACTATAAGTCCAGCCGGAAGATCTGGGGCACGGGCAGGGCTAGGCTAGGCGTCGCGGCCGAACCGGGAGATCGTCCAGCAGATCGCGAATCCCGTCAGCGCCAGCGCGGCTCCGGCGCCGGCCTGCGCGGGAGACGGAACGCCCGCGAAGGGCCACAGGCCGACCACCGATCCCAGCAGCAGCCCGAGCAGAAAGCCCAGGGTCGTGCGCCGGCACCTCGCAAGCAGCAGCTTGACGAGGTTGCTCACGCACACGACGCCGAGTCCCACGCCGACCGCGACGGGTAGAAGCACATGCAGCGATGCGGCGGCCGCGGTTGCGTCTCCGGCCCGCGCCGCTGCGGCGGCCGACGCGACGGCATCGACAATGGGACGGTACTGGCCGAGCACGAGCAACAGATAGGCGCCGGAGACTCCCGGCAGGATCATCGCGGCTCCGCCGGAGAAGCCGGCAATCGCAAGCATCGCGTACGCGGCGGCGTCCGAAGATGCACCGCCGCCCGCACGTGCCGGATCGGTAGCCGCAAGCAGCACCATGAGAGCGACGGCGCCCGCCGCGCTGCCGACCACGAAGGGATCGAGGGGCTGAACCATGCGCCACAGGATCGGGACACCGCCGAGGGTCAATCCGATGAAGAGGCTGTACATGGCGGAGGGATAGTGATCCAGAAGCGTTCCGATCACACCTGCGCCGCCCGCTATGGCGCCGGCGGCTCCGGCGCCGACGCAGGCGAGCAGCAACAGTACCGGTGGGCTGAACCGGAAGGTCGTCACCTCCGCCAGGGCGCCGATGAACTGCGGATACACGCCCACGGCCAGGAGCATCGTTCCTCCGGAGATGCCCGGCACGAGGTTGGCCAGTCCCATGAACGCACCCCCGGCGACGCTGCGCGCGACGAGTGACCCGCCGCGCAGGGGGGCGGCGCGCGATGCATCTTGCGGCGCGGGGGCGTGCGGCATGGAGGCTGGCGGCGGGGGCGTTCGGGTGGCCGGCGACGCAGTGACGATTCTAGCGGTTCCTCGTGCCGCGATGTCGGGCAGCCGGCGGGTCGGCGCCGAAGAGCGCGGGCGCCGAGCGGCATCTGATACGATTCGATAAAGCACGGATGCCTCGAGACCGGCTACGGGCGTTACCTCGAACCCTGGCGCGGTCGTGGTCCGGGCGGTTGCTGCTGGCCGGCGCGCTCGCCAAGGTTCTGCTGCTGCCTTTCGTCGCCGACGGCGACTCGCCGCTCGGCTGGGTGGATATCTGTGCGTCACTCGGGCTCGCCATCGGCCTTGGCCACCTGCTGCTGCAATCGGTTGCGCGGCTCAGACGGCGCCTGCTGTGGCGTGTCCGCCGGAAGCTGATCCTCTCGTACGTCTTCATCGGTTTCGTTCCCGTTCTTCTGGTGGTGGCCTTTTTTGCGGTGGCCGGCGCCATGTCGGTGCTCTCCGCGAGCTCCGAGATCGTGCGGCGCGAGATAGATCGCGTCATCGCCGACGTGCGGGTTACCGCGGCGGAGATCGGGGCGCGGCTGTCGAGCGGCATGGACGCCTCCGTCGCGCTTGAACCGTTGGCGCCGGTGTTGCAAGGGGACTACCCCGGGGCCTCGGCCGTGGTGCTGGGTTCGAGTTCGACCGGCGTGCGGGCTGCCTCCGGTCCCTGGACCAGTGGCCCGCGACCCGACGCCGTGCCGGAGTGGGTCGGCGGACAGGGGTTTGCGGGGCTCGTGACGGTCGGCTCGCGATGGCCCCCCGCTGTGCGCGTCGTCGCGCGCGTCGACTCGCCGGACGTCAGCGCCGTCGTGATCGACGTGCCCCTGGATCGGTACGTACAGGATCGCATCGAGACCGCCACCGGCGTCGATCTCGATTCGTTCGGGCCGCTGCCGGCGGACGACGCGCTGGATCCGGCCCGGCTGGCGTCGGCGGACGGGCTGGCCTGGGTCGTGTTTCTCGATCCGGTCGACTGGACCTCCGGCGCGGAGGAGTCCGGCAACCTGTTCATTCGCGTCCCGGCGACCGCTTTCTCGGAGCAGTTCTTCGGCGCCCGGGTCGGCGCCGACGAGGTGAGCGTCAGGTATTTCTTTCTCGTGCTGCTGGCTGCCATCGGCGGCCTGTTTCTGGTTATCGAGCTCGCGGCGTTCGTGATGGGTCTCGCGCTGGCGCGGTCCATCACCGGGTCGATTCATGCTCTGTCCACCGGGACGGATCGGATTCGCCGCGGCGACTTCACGCAGCGGATAAGCGTCACTTCGGGAGATCAGTTGGGCGATCTGGCGGAATCGTTCAACGCGATGACCGCCAGCGTGGAAGGACTCCTGCATCAGGCCGCGGAGAAGAAGCGCCTCGAGAACGAGCTGCGGCTCGCTCGCCAGATCCAGATGTCGCTGTTGCCGCGCGATCCCACGTCGGTTCCCGGCCTGTCGGTGACAGCCGTCTGCCGGCCGGCCCGCGAGGTGGGAGGCGACTATTACGACTTCATCGGGCTCGGGGAACGCCGGCTGGGCCTGCTGGTCGCGGACGTGTCGGGCAAGGGCACTTCGGCGGCCCTCTACATGGCCGAGCTCAAGGGGCTCGTGCTGAGCCTGGGACACACCTACGAATCGCCGCGGCAGCTTCTCATCGAGGCCAACCGCATCCTGGCCGGGGCGCTCGACAGCCGCAGCTTCATCACGATGCTGTACGCCGTGATCGACCTGGAAGCAGGAACCCTCACCTACGCGCGGGCGGGCCACACGCCGCTGATCTATGCGTCGCAGGATGGTGGCCGGCGCGTGGTGCGGGTCCTGGCCCCCGACGGTCTCGTGCTGGGCCTGCACGGTTTCGAGAGGCATTTCGCCGAGCTGCTCGAGGAGCACCAGATGGCGGTGCGGCCTGGGGATGTGGCGGTGCTGTTCACCGACGGGGTGACCGAGGCGATGAACGAACAGGACGACATGTTCGGCGAGGAGAGGCTCGCGCGCCTGCTCGAGGACGACGCCGGGGATTCCTCGGACGTGCTGCACGAGCGCATTCTGCGCGACGTCGACGCCTTCGTCGGGACGGCCGACCAGCACGACGACATGACGATGGTGCTCCTGCGCATCGACGCCGTCGGGCCCGACGGCGGACGGCGTGAGCCGGCGGGCGTCACGGTCGACGCGGGAGCGCGGGCGTGACCGCGTTGGCGGTGGTCCTGCGTACGCAGTCCGACGTGGAGGCCAGCGTCGCCCAGGCCCTGCTGGAGACGCACGGCATCCGCGCAGTGCTCTCCTCGGACGTGTCCCACGCGGTGTTTCCACTGGCGATCGCCGGGCTCGGCGAGGTTCGACTCTCGGTTCGTGTCGACGAGGCGGGGCGCGCGACCCGTCTGCTCAGCGACTACCGGGCCGGCGCGGCAACGGCCGCCGCAAGTCTGCGGGAGGGATTGCCGGTGCTCGAAGCGCGCCTGGGCTACGCGTTCACGGACTGCGATCTGATCGAGCGTGCGCTGACGCACCGCTCCCGGGCCCACGAGGACGACAGCGGGACCGTGGACGACAACGAATCGCTCGAGTTCCTCGGCGATGCCGTGCTCGGGCTGGCCATTGCGGATCGCCTGTTCCGGGAGTTCCCCGACTACGACGAGGGGCGCAAGTCGAAGGCGCGGGCGCAGCTCGTGTCCGCGGCCACGCTGGCGGCGCTCGGCGATGATCTGCGGCTCGGCGACCATCTGCTGCTCGGCCGCGGCGAGGAGAAGACCGGCGGGCGCCGGAAACGGTCGCTGATCGCCGACTCGTTCGAGGCCGTGGTCGGCGCGATCTATCTCGATGGGGGTCACGCGGCGGCGGGCGCCTTCATAGAGAGAGCATTTCGGCCGCTGCTCGAACGGATACGCAAGGACGGTGTGTCGCCCGCCGGCACGCGCGATCACAAGTCGGCACTCCAGGAATGGCTCCAGGCGCGGTCGCGGCCGCTGCCGGAGTACCGGCTGGCGGGCGCCACCGGTCCGGATCACCGGAAGGTGTTTGCGGTGGATGTGCTCGTCGGCGATAGACGAGTGGCCACCGGGTCCGGTCCGACGAAGAAAGAGGCCGAACGCGAGGCCGCTCGGCAGGCGCTGACCGTGCTCGCCGCCGATGCGCAGGGGGCGGCGTCAGTCGATCTCGATGCGGTACCCGGACGGGCGCGCCGGTGAGGCGGCGGGTGGGGACTCGGGCGCGGACCGCGGCGGCTCATCGTCGCCCAGGCGTTCGACGGCGTACTCCCGAGCGGCTCTTGCTCGCTCTTGCTCGCCGGGAGCGACCCGGCGGCCGTGCAGCCGGACCCACAGGCGCAGGACGGGATCGGAGAACCGGTAGCGCTTCTCGTGCGTCTCGACCAGGTCGACATCCTCCAGCCAGGAGAGGTAGTCCTTGGTGGATCCCGGCGTGCGTCCGAGCCGCCGGGCGACCTTCGTCAGCGTCAGTGGCTCCGTTTCCGCGAGGACGCCCAGAATCGCCTTCAGGACGCCGTAGCCGCGCGCCCGATGCAGCCGGAGCTCGTACGAGAAGCGGCAGAGTTGGCTGAGCGGCATTCCAGCCGCCATCTGGGCCGCAAGCGCGGCAACGGGGTCTTCTCCCTGTACATCCCCGGAGAAAACGGCCGTCGCGAGTGCGCGGACGTAGCTCGGACGTCCCGCTGCTAGCGTGTGCACGAGCCGGCCGAGCTCGTTCCGCGCGGCTTCGTGATGACCGACCGCTTCCTGCCGCAGGACCGCGGCTACTTCGTGACGAGTCAGCGGGGGCAGGTGAACGATCTCCACCCGCGGAGCGAAGTCACGCAGGAGACGCCGCGCACGGTTCGCGTAGCGGCTCGCCAGGACGAACCGGTTGGGGCTCCGGACGAGCGTTTCGACGAACTCGCGCGACCCGCCGCGAAGGCCCGGGAAGCTCTCCAGCGTCCGCACCTCGAGCAGCTCGTCGAACAGCAGGACGAGCGGCGCGTTCCCGTTCCGTCCGAGAAACGCCCGCAGCGCATCGAACGCCGCGCGCGGCGTCTGACGTCCCGCCGGCAGTGGCGCGTCGGCGTCCCCGGCGGCGGATGGCGAGCCGGGGATCACCGCGGCCAGAAAGCGTTCGGGCGTCGACGCGACGCGCTCGACATCGATGTATCGACTGCGCCGATCACCGAGGCGCGTGGCCACGCGAGCCAGCAGTGACGTCCGGCCGCTGCCGCAGCCGCCGAGCAGGACGGGGATGCGGGGGGGCTCGGCGTCGAGCGCCGAGAGCACCCGGCGTTCGAGCGCGGGTCGTTCGCAGGTCACGTGCGTCTCGTGTGCGCGGAAAACCGGACCGTGAAGAATGCTGACCTCATGGAAGGCAACGGAGCTTGTCAATCGGCACGACGCGGGCCTCCGCATGCCTGCGCTGCATCGCGCCGCGGACGCAGCGCCCGGCGCACCCCGATCACCGCGGCCAGCGTGAGCGGCACGAGGACCACCAGCTCGCGGCCCAGGGCGAGGACGTTGTTCCGCCAACAGGCCGTCAGCCAGTACTCCCGGCAGATGCGCATGAACAGGGGCTGATCCGAAAGGTAGAACTCCTCCGTCCAGGGCCACCACGCCATGATGCCGAGCGGGGCGCTGGGGTCGGTTCCGAGCCAGTCGAGCAGCACGTGACTGCCGTACGCCGCCGCGACCATTGCGGCGGTGAGCACGCGGTTCTCCCGCGCGCTCGCGAAACCGATGGCTGCCGCGACCAGCGTTGCGCCGAGGCTGTGCGTCACGCTGCGATGCATGCCCGCCAGGAGGTCCACGTCGGGAAGCATGCCGAGGAGGGCAAGGCCCGTGACGGCGCGGCGACGCCCGGCCCCGGGGATGGGTGCATCGAGAGGGCGCCGGGACGGGCGCACGCTCGCCATCAGCACCGCGGTGATCCTGACGAGGCATCCGGCGGTGATGCCGCCGAGTGCATGCGCGATGGGAGTCGGCATCCCTGCGGATTCCCAGCTTCGGCTACGCGTCGTCGACAGTGACGACGACGACGCCGTCCGTGACCGCGACGGGGTACACCGTCACCCCGCGGTAGGCCGGCGGGCCGAGACCCTTGCCGTCGCTGAGCCGGAATCGCCCGCCGTGCCAGGCGCAGGTGACGACGCCGTTCTCGCAGGGGCCCTCGTAGAGCGAGCCGCCGGCGTGCGTGCAGGCGTCGTCGACCGCGTACAGCGTTCCGCCGTCGTTGAAAACCGCGATGCGCCGATCCGCGGCGAAGACCCTTTTTCGCGCCCCCGGGCCGAAGCTCTCGGCCCGGGCCACCGTCACCACGCGCGCCATGCCGCGATCGTACCACGCGCGTGCAATACCGCGCCGTTGTGTGTTGATCCGTCTTCCGGTACCATGGGCCGCCTCTGAGGAGGGACCCCCTCGATGCTGACAATTGTCTCGCTGTTGCCGATCATCACCGTCGCCGTCTTCCTCGTCGGACTGCGGTGGCCGGCGAGCCGGGCCATGCCGCTGTCGTACGCCGTGGCCGCCCTGCTCGCGCTGCTCGTCTGGCAGGTGCCCGGCCTGCAGGTCGTTGCCGCCACCATCAACGGTCTGATTGTCGCCTTGACACTGCTGTACATCATCTTCGGCGCCATCCTGCTGCTCAACACGCTGCAGGAGAGCGGCGCCATCAAGGCCATCCGGCAGGGATTCACGGACATTACGCCCGACCGGCGGGTGCAGGTAATCATCATCGCCTGGCTGTTCGGCTCCTTCATCGAAGGGTCCGCGGGGTTCGGCACGCCGGCCGCGGTCGCCGTCCCGCTCCTCGTAGGCCTCGGGTTTCCCGGCATGGCGGCGGTCACGGCCGGCATGATCATCCAGAGCACGCCGGTCAGCTTCGGCGCCCTCGGCACGCCGATCCTGGTCGGCGTCAACACCGGCCTCGGACAGGGCGCCAACCCCGAGATCGTGGCCTATGCCGCGCAGGCGGGTTACGCGGAGTGGACCGACTTCCTGGCCTTCATCGGGCTGAAGGTCGCCATCCTGCATGCCATCGCGGGGACGCTGATCCCGCTGATCCTCGTCTCGTTCATGACCCGGTTCTTCGGCAAGAGCCGCTCGCTCGCCGAGGGGCTGCAGGTCTGGCCGTTCGCGCTCTTTGCCGCCCTGTCGATGACGGTGCCGTACTTCGCGGCCGCCTACTTCCTGGGGCCGGAGTTCCCGGCGCTCATCGGCAGCATGGCCGGCCTGATCATCGTCGTGGCCGCCGCCCGCGCCGGCTTCCTCATTCCGAAGCCCGACGATGCGTGGGAGTTCGACGCGAAGGAGAACTGGCCGGCCGAGTGGACCGGGACGATCGCGGTGACGGACGTGGCCCACGGCGGCTCGATGGGCCTGATCAAGGCGTGGCTGCCGTACGGCGTCGTCGCCCTGCTGTTGCTGTCATCGCGGCTCGTCGATCCGTTCCGTGTCTTCCTGCAGGGCTGGGTGGTGAGCTGGCCGGAGATCTTCGGCACGTCGATCACCGCCAGCTTCCAGCCGCTCTACCTGCCGGGCACGCTCTTCATCGTCACCTCGCTCATCACGATGGCGTTGCACCGGATACCGGGGGACCGCTACGTCAAGGCCTGGTCGACCTCGTTCAAGGCGTCGGCTTCGGCCTCCGTCGCGCTCGTCTTCACCGTCCCGATGGTGCAGGTGTTCCTGAACAGCGGCGGGGGCGGCGCCGGCTACGACCAGATGCCGATCGTGCTGGCCGACGGCGTGGCCGCCGTCGCCGGCGGCGCGTGGCCGATCTTCGCGCCGTTCATCGGCGGCATCGGGGCGGCGGTGGCAGGCAGCAACACCGTCAGCAACATGATGTTCTCGCTCTTCCAGTTCGGGATGGGCGAGCGGATCGGCGTGGATCCGACCTGGATCGTCGCCCTGCAGGCGATCGGCGGCGCGGCCGGGAACATGATCTGCGTCCACAACGTCGTCGCGGCCTCGGCCGTCGTCGGCCTGCTCGGGCGCGAGGGCTCCGTCATCCGCATGACGGTCTTTCCGTTCGTCTACTACGCCCTGTTGCCCGGGGCGGTGGGCTACATGGTGGTGTCGAGCGGCCTGCTCAACGTCGGGACGCTGATAGTGGCGCTCATCGCGGGCGGCGCGGTCTACATGATCATGCGCCACGGTGGGCGGACGGCGACCGCCGCCTGAGCGAAGCGATGCGGATCGCCCAACTCGCGGCGCTCGCGTCCGAAGCGTCCGATCCGAACACGTTCACCGGGCATGCGCGGATGACGCGCATGCCCGGCCTGTCGGACGCTCCTTCCATCAAGGCCTTCCGTGTCGCGTTCGAACCGGCGGCCCGCACCCACTGGCATGCGCACAGCGGGCCGCAGCTCCTCCTGGTGCTCGAAGGCCGCTGCCGGCTGCAGTGCGAGGGTGAGCCGGTGCGGGAGATCGTGGCGGGAGACGTCGCCTGCATCGCGGCGGGGGAGCGTCACTGGCACGGCGCTTCGGCGCACGGTTCGATGACGCATCTGGCCGTCAACATCGAATCGACGACGACCTGGCTCGACGCGGTGACCGACGCGGAATACGCCGGCGGCGCCTGAGCCTCGCGGAAACTACCAGCCGCAGGCGCGGCCGGCGTTCTGCTCGTCCAGCCAGGCGGACAGCGGTGCGAAGTAGTTCAGCAGGGCCGACGCGTCCATCTGTTGCGTGCCGGTGACGGTTTCGAGCGCCTCGGGCCAGGGGCGGCTCGCGCCCATCTCCATCATGGCCCGCAACCGCGCGCCCGCCTCGCGGCTCCCGAAGATCGAGCAGCGGTGGAGCGGGCCGTCGGCGCCGGCCACCGCGCACAGCGCGCCGTGGAGCTGGAACCGCAGGATGCCGGCGAGAAAGTCGCGCGAGAGAGGCGAGTTCGCGGCGACGTGGCGGGCCGTGCCCGGATCGAAGTCCGCCGTTGTGCGCGGCGCCGGAGCCCGAATCCCCTGGTACTCCTCGCGCAACTCCCACCACGACCGGTTGTAGCGGTCCGGCGTCACCTCGCCCGCGAAGACCTGCCAGCGCCATCGATCGACAAGGAGCGCGAACGGGAGAGACGCGATCTCGTCGAGCGCCCGTCGCAGCAGGAACGGGACGTCGCCGGCGGTGGGCGGCGGCCGGTCGAGCAGATCCACCTCGACGAGGTATTCGGGGGTGACCGAAAGGGCGACGGCATCGCCGGTTGCCACGAGAAAGGCGTCGTTGGCGCCGGTTCGCAACAGTGGATCCTGCACCCGGTAGGCCCACTGGTAGTGGGCGCGCGCGAGCTCGCGGTGAACCGCCACGAAGCTGTCGCCGTTGGCCTCGATACACATCTTGATGCGCACGTCGTTCTCGCCGTCGACGTTCCACGCGCTGGGGCTGCAGACGACGTCGCGATCCGCCGGCTGAACGAAGAGCGACCGCTCGCGGAAGGCGGCGGGCAGCGGGTCGAAGCCGAGGGAACCGAAGAAGCCCTCGCCGTATCCCACCATCTCCAGCGGGTCCACGCGGTTGCGCTCGATCTGGCGCGTCAGGTCGTAGCCGCGTCCGCGCGTGCGTGGAGCGACCATGTCGTACAGGCCGGACCAGTGGCCGTTGCCCATGTCGCCGAGCAGATGCGCGGGGATCGCCTCTCCGGGAGGGGTAATCGCGGTGCCGTACTCGTCGCCGAGCCCGCCGCGGACCAGGCAGTGCAGCGACTCGTAGAGCGGCCGTACCTGGCGCCAGAGACGATCGAGCTCGGCGGGAAACGCGTCGGGCGGCAGGCCGTAGGCGGACCGCCACCGCTCGCCGGCGTCGGCATGGCCCAGCTCCACCGCACCCGCGTTGGCAATCTCGACCAGCCGCTCGTAGCGTGGCCGCATCGCGGGCGCGAGGGCCCGTCCCTCGTCCCAGAGATCGAGCAGTCGATCGGTGTCGCGCAGTTCCGCGGCGGTCCGCTCCAGTGCCGCCCGTTCGAGGCAGTCTGCGCTGGCGCCGGCACAGTACGCACCGGCGCGGTAGGTGCGCTCGAGCTCGGCCAGCAGGTCCGCCAGCTCCTCCTGCAGGGGCGGGTGGCTCGGCGCGACGGTCGCCGGCCCCGTCTTCAACAGCTCGAGTTTGCGTGCGGTCGGTTCCGGCAGGTCCAGTCTGTCGAAGTGCGCGGCGGCCCGGGCGAGTTCCGCCGTCGCGGCCGTCAACGATGCGGCGGCCTCCGCGGCCAGCGCCGTCGTGTCGCCGGTGACGAAGTTCTCTCGGACCCAGGCGGCGCGTGCCGCCTCCCGGCGCAACGAGAGCAGGCGCACCTCGGCGTCGCCGACGAAGGTCTCGGCGTCCGCCGCCGTCGGACCGAGCACGGCGGTCGAGCAGGCGGCGAGGATGGCCGACAGCACGCAAGCCAGTGCCGCCGCCCTCGGTCTGGTCACCGCCGCACCCTTGCGAGCCACATTCGGGCCATGGCGCCGTCGACGATCAGCGGGCTCGTCCGGCCGCGGGCACGTATGCTCCGAGCCAGCGGCCGACGGGGGAGTCCTGCCGCACGATGGTGTCGCCGCGGTCGGAGCCGGTAGAGATGATGGCGATCGGGGCGCCGCTCAGCGTCTCGAGCCGCGCCAGATAGGCACGCGCCGCGGTGGGCAGGTCGCGCTCGTCCGTCACGCCCGCAGTCCGCCCGGAGCCGGCCCATCCCGGCATCGTCTCGTACACCGGCTCGCAGGACGCGAGACCGTCGATGGTCGCCGGCGGGTCGGTCAGGATCTCGCCGCCGCGGCGATAGCCCGTGCAGATGCGCAGCTCGTCGAAGTGATCGAGCACGTCGAGCTTCGTCATGGCCAGCGCCGTCATCCCGTTCACCCGCACGGCGTAGCGTACCCCGACGGCATCGAACCACCCGCAACGCCGTGGACGGCCGGTCGATGCGCCGTACTCCCGTCCCCACTCGCGCAGGCGTTCCGCCTGCGGCTCGTCGAGCTCCGTCGGGAACGGGCCTTCGCCGACCCGCGTCGTGTAGGCCTTGACGATCCCGAGCACGCCGTCGATCGCCTGCGGCCCGACCCCGAGTCCCGTGCAGACGCCGCCGATCGTCGCGTTGGACGACGTCACGTAAGGGTACGTGCCGTGGTCGATATCCAGCATGGTTCCCTGCGCACCCTCGAAGAGCACCGGTCGACCTGCCTCCAGTGCGTCGTGCAGATAGCGGGACGTGTCGGCGACTAGCGGCCCCAGCCGCTCCCACACGGCGGCCGCCGCCTGCCACACGGACTGCCAGTCCAGCCCCGGTCCCGCCACGGTCCGATTGCGCTCGCCGACGTTGGCCTGAATCAGGGAGGCCAGGCGTCCGCCGGGCCGCCCATCGGCGAGATCGCCGATCCGGATTCCGAAGCGCCCGGCTTTGTGCTCGTAGCTCGGTCCGATGCCGCGCGACGTCGTCCCGATGCGCTGTGCGCCGAGCCGGATCTCGGCGGCCGCCTCGATGTCGCGGTGATACGGCAGGATGACGTGCGCCCGGCTGCTCACGAGCAGGCGGCCGGTCGTGTCCAGGCCCCGAGCATGGAGCTGATCCATTTCCGCGAAGAGCGCCACCGGATCGACCACCACGCCGTTGCCGATGACGCACGTGACCCCGGGATGCAGGATCCCCGACGGGATCAGGTGCAGAATGAACTCGTCGCCGCCGACGATCACCGTGTGTCCCGCGTTGTGGCCCCCCTGCGAGCGGGCCACGACGGCGAAGGCGGGGCTGAGCAGGTCGACGACCTTGCCCTTGCCTTCGTCGCCCCACTGTGCGCCGAGCACGGCGAGGTTCCCTGTCGCTGTCATCGACATGCGGCCAAACGTCCCATGATAGCAGAATGGTGCGTGTGGGCGTTTCTCGGAGTCTCTTCCAATGACACATGAGCCTGAACGAGGAGTTGTTTCCAACGACACATGAGCCTGAACGGGGGCCGGGTCGAGGATCATCGGAGGATGATCGTGAGACTCGACACGCACCGTCTGCAGACCCTGGATCAGGTTCGGGAATTCCTCGCCGGAAGCGAGCAGGTCGACCTGCAACCACAAACCCGCGCCGACTCCTACGCGTTCGTGGCGAAAACCGTGCGACGGTTCGACTACGCCCTGCGGGGGAAGGCCGACAAGGGCCTGCTGCGCCGCTTCCTGGCCAAGGTGGCCGGCTTGTCACGGGCCCAAATCACACGCCTGTTGCAGCAACACCGGACCACGGGAGAGATCGCCGACCGCCGCGACACCCCGCGCCGACCGTTCCCGCGCCGCTACTCCAACGCCGACATCGGGCTGCTGGCCGAGCTCGACGTGCTCCACGGCACGCTGTCCGGTCCGGCCACGCGCAAGCTCTGCGCCCGCGCTTTCCATCTGTTCGGCGACCGCCGCTTCGAACGCCTGGCCGGCATCTCCAACGGCCATCTGTACAACCTGCGGCACACGACAAGCTATCAACGGCGCCGCGGAACGACGCCGCTGCCGACGCGCCCGGTGCAGGTCGTGATCGGGGAACGCCGCCGCCCGCAGCCGTTCGGACAACCTGGCTGGGTGCGGGTCGATACCGTCCATCAAGGCGACCTGGACGGCATCAAGGGCCTCTACCACGTGAACCTGGTGGATGAGGTCACCCAGTTCCAGTGCATCGGCTCGGTCGAGCATATCCACGCCGCCTGCCTGGCCCCGGTCCTCGACGCTCTGCTGCGGGCGTTCCCCTTCACGCTCCACGGCTTCCACGCCGACAACGGCTCGGAGTTCATCAACCGCGAGGTCGCGGCGCTGCTCCAGGGGCTGCACATCGACGCATTCACCAAGTCCCGCGCCCGTCGCAGCACCGACAACGCCCTGGTCGAGAGCAAGAACGGCTCGGTCATCCGCAAGCAGCTCGGTCACGGCCACATCCCCAGCCGCTGTGCCGCGCAGGTCAACGCCTTCACCCAGCAGGTCCTCTCGCCCTATCTCAACTTCCACCGCCCCTGCTTCTTCCCCACCGAAGAAGTCGACCGCAAGGGCCGCGTGCGCAAGCGCTACCGCGACGCCGACATCATGACCCCCTACGAGAAGCTCAAGTCGTTGCCCGACGCCGCCGCCTGCCTGAAGCCCGGAACCACCTTCGCAAAGCTCGACGCGGTCGCGTTCGCGATGAGCGACAACGAAGCCGCGCAGGCGCTCGACGAGGCCCGCACGCGGTTGTTCCGGTCCATCCACCCAGCGGCCTGAAGGTTTGCTCCGGCCCGCTACCGCCGCCTGTCGGTCGGCGTCGTGCTGTTGACGAGCAGGCGCGAGGAAGCTCGAACACCGGACGTGCCAACTCGCGCGGGCGCTGCCGAGCCCGGATCGCCGGCGCCGACGCGCGTCGTCACCGGCTGCGGTCGAATACGGACGGACAGCGCTGTCGTCGAGCCCGGATCGCCGGCGCCGACTTGCGTCGTCACCGGCTTCAGCACCACCGAAAGGCGGAAGCGCGACGCCATCAGGCACGAGCGCCGACGACGATCCATCCAGCCGTTGCCGGCCGTTTCACAGCCCCTCGCGTAGTCACGTCCAGCCCCTCTGCTGCCGGTTCCGCGCTCGGCTACCGCACTCCGCAAACGTCCACAGACGGACGTTCGCTCCGCTTGGTCTCCTGCTGTTCAGAACCCGGCAAACCAGACCCTCACCGTTCGGTTGCTACGGCAGCGGCTACAGCACCTTCGCCCTGAACCAGGACGCGCCCAGCGCCGCGTCGTACATCGTGACGGTTCCGCCGCCATGAGCGATAATGCTGCGGTCACGCGCGCCCTCAACGCGGCCCGCGCCAGGACCTGTTTCGATCCGTCGGTTCGGTCGCCTGACAGGCGCGGCTCACGTGCCCCGCTTCAGGCTCATTTCTGGATTGGAAAGGACTCTCGGGGTCCTTGCTCTCAAGCGGTCGGTCCGGGTGTCTCCGGCGGTTGCCACCCGGCGTGGCGGTTCTGCCCGCCCGCATCCCGTGATTTCCGTTCGCCCGGATGGGCCGGACTCGTCCTTCGGCGTCCCGCTCGGCTCGCCGGGCGCGTCCGAGCCGGCAACTTGCGCTGACAAACGGCCCGCTCCGGGTGCTCCGGCCAGTCCTTCCGGGATCGTCTCGCTGCTGGAACGACGCCCGCGCCCCGCATCGCGGCCCGTTTTCTGCCGCCGAGGGCGAGGTGGCGCGCATCTTGCTGCCGTGGAAGGCGGCCCTGCCGAGAGAGGCCGGCGCGGCCCGACCTTCTTGCAACTGGCTGCGCGAAGCAGGGCCGCCGGAAGGGTCGGGACAGGCAACCGCCGGCCGGCAGCACTGATGCATAGGGAGGTTGACCATGCAACGCTCGTTGGTAGTGGCGGCGCTGTGCGCCGGATTCCTTGTCGCGGGGTCCCACGGTCACGCGGTCGCAGGTCCCGGCGTCCCCGGTATCCAGACCGCGGCGGAAGACCGGTCCGATACCGTGGAGCTGAACACGGCCACCGCGGCGGAGTTGCGGACGCTGCCCGGCGTCGGGGAGCGGACGGCGCAACGCATCATCGAGTATCGCGAGGAGCACGGCGGGTTCGAGAAGACAGAGGACCTGATGAACGTGCGCGGCATCGGCGAGAAGACGTTCCTGCGTCTGCGGCCCCTGGTTCGCGTCGACAGGCCCGCCGACCGCTAGCCCTACCCTGCACCCACATTCAGGGCTGGACAAATCAGCTTTCGCCGTGTAGCGTCACGGCATGGAGCACCAGAACCAGATACTACAGACCCTTCGTGGGCCTGAGTCGCAAGCTCGCCTCGATCGGATTGTGGCGCAGGAGGCGCTGAACAACCGGGCGGCGGTGGGGCGGCGGGTGTGCGCGGAGTTCGGGTTTGTGGATGCGCGCGGGTCGGCCCAACTCGCGGGTTGTCTCAAAGCGCTCAACACGCTGCACAAGGCGGGGCGGATTGCGTTGCCGGCGTCACGGGGTGGCGGGGGCGCGCCCACGCCGCAGCGTTTCGACGCGCCGGTGGCGGCGGCCACGGCGGTGCCGGGTACGGTGGAGGCGGTCGCGGGGTTGTCGCTGGAGCGGGTAGAGCAAGGCCGGCAGCGCCGGGTGTGGAATACCTTGCTGCACTTCGAGCATCCGCAGGGGACGACGACCTTTGCGGGCTGCCAAGTGCGCTATCTGGTGGTCTCGGCGCACGGGGTGCTCGGCGCGGTCGGGTTTTCGGCGTCGGCGTTGCATTTGCGGGCGCGCGAGGCGTGGATGGGATGGAGCGATGAGCAACGCCAAGCGCATCTGCACCGGGTGCTGTGCCTGAGCCGGTTCCTGATCCGCCCCGGCGTGCAATGCCGCAACCTGGCCAGCCAGGGTGCTGGGCCAGGTGCTGGCGCGTCTGCCAGCGGATTTCGAAGCCCGCTACCGGTATCGTCCGTGGCTGGTGGAGACCTTCGTCGGCCCCGCGCATGACGGCGCCAGCTTCAAGGCGGCCAACTTCGTGTGGGTCGGGCACACGGCCGGTCGCGGGCGCCAGGACCGCGACCACGCGCGGGCTCGTCCGGTCAAGTCGGTATATATGTATGAGTTGGAGCCGCACTGGCGGCGGCGGTTGGGGGTGGCGCGGGTCGACGCGGCGCCGGCGCTGGCGCCGGCTGACGGTCTCGACAGCGCCGCCTGGACGGTGAACGAGTTTGGAGGGGCGCCGTTGGGCGATCAGCGGTTGTCGGCGCGTCTGGTCAAGAGCGCGGGGCTGCTGGCGTCGTTGCCCGGAGAGGCGGTTACCGCCAACGCGTCCCACGACCGCGCGGCGGTGAAGGGCTACTACCGGCTCATCGACCAGCCGGTGTCGTCGGCGGTCACGCCCGGGAACATTCTCGCGCCCCACCGGGCGCGCACGCTGCAGCGGATGCGCGGCCAGGACACGGTGCTGTGGTGCGCCAGGCTAACTGGCGAAGGACAGCCGGTGGAAGTCCGGCGGAAAGAAGGAGTAACCAACCACTTTCGCCCCGAGTCATGCGCCGGTCGCTGTGAGGCGGCAGGTGAAGCGTTGACAGGGGCGCGGACGGGCAGGGCTATTGAGCATCGAAAGCGTGAACGTCTGGAGCGCCGAGACTGTCACAGCGGTCGAAGGCAACACCGACATCACCGCAATGGTGAGGGGATGGCGGGCTCCACGGTGTCGGAGAACCCATGCACGTTCGTACGTCCTTCGTCGGGACCTGGGAGGTCTTCATTCTGCCCCGGCAGTCGAACCGGGGCCGCAGCGGGAAGGAGGATTCCGTATCCGATGATGTACGGAATGAAGAAGTCGGATGAGGCAATAGTGTGCGCCAGGCAGCGCACTGGTCAGGAGGGTTGAAGTCCCTCCGGCCCCCGGATGAGGGGGGCCGTATCCAAAGGCGGGGGTAATGCCTCGCCGGCCGCAGGTGGCAGGTATGGAGACACCTACACGGGCACGCAGGCGAAAGCCGGACACAGCCAAGGTGGACCTGGAGCCGCCACGACGGAACTGCGGAGGACAGGGCGCCCACCGTGAGGTGGGGTCCGAAGGGTTTGCGGAGCAGTACCGGGCCGTAGTCGAGGGGGCGACCCCATGACGAACCGGTCGGCCAAAGGTGGGGCAAGGTCGAGCCTGCACTACAGAGGCGAAGGCGATCTCATCCACCCACCGCACCAAGGTGTTTGCGGGCGGCACGGTATGGAAGACCAGTGCGTGACCCTGGGAGACCTCGGCGGGTCCGCGGGTGGCGCCGCGGCAACTGACCCTATAAGCGAGAGCGAAGTGGGAAGGGATGCTCGTCGAGGAGTCGGACGGCCGAATAGTACCTGAAGCGCGGTGAAAGCCGCGTGACCGTCAGGGGGCGGCAACCGAGTGGGTTGGGGAAGGCGGCCGGCGAAGACGGTCGGGACCAGACAGGACGGTGAGATGAGCAAGGGCGCTGAGGTGGACAGTTCCATGAGTGAAAGACCCCAACATCAGCGACCGAGGAGACTTGCCGACTGGCTGAACCCGACGGGCCGGAGGATGGTCCACTCTTTGATTCCTCCATCGGTCCTCATCACGCGAAGACGTCTTCGTGAAAGCGGTATGCGGGAAAACCGCACGTACCGTTTGAGCGGCGGACGGAGGCCAGCGCCCGCGGGGCGCGCCTCCTCCGACCCGACACCGGTGAAGGCGGCGAACAAGGGCGCGCCAACGCCTGCGGAGTCGCCGGAGGGAAGGGCCTCAACCAAGGGGAATCTGCGAGACCAAAGCACGCACCGGACGCAGGGCCGGGACGGCGTGTCACAGGCGGTTGAGCGGATACGGCAAGCTGCGACGCCACGCGGTTTGCCGTCAACCACCCCAGGTAGGAGCCGTATGCGTTAACGCGCACGTACGGATCTGAGCGGGGGGACCGGGGCAACCCGGTTCCCTACCGCAACCATCCAGGACGGGACGGATCTGAATTTTGCGACGCGCCCGCACTGCGAGGGGCTGGGTATCATCGGGCGCAACCAGACGGCCTCGAAGACGCTCGGCCTGCATCTGCATCTGACCCTGGCGGTCAATGGCGCGGGTCTGCCGCTGGGCGTGCTGCGCTGCGGTTTCGAGGCGCCGCCGGGCGGCGCGGCGCGCCCGGCGGACGAGCCACCGCCAGCGGCGGCGCAGGAGACGGCCCCCAAGACGCGGCGCTGGGTCGACGGCCTGCGCGACATCGACCGGGCGGCGGCGGCGTTGAGCCGCAAGACCCGAGTGCTCAGCGTCATGGACCGGGAGGCGGATTGCTTCGCGGTGTTCGACGAGCAGCGCCGTCTGAACCGGGTGGAAGTGCTGGTGCGCGCCCACCATGACCGCTGTCTCGCCAAGGGTGCCCCGAAGCTGTTCGCCGCCATGCGCGCCGGCGCCGCCGATGGGCACGTCGAGATCGAGATCGACCGCCTGAGCGCGCGCCGCAAATCCAGCGGCAGGCAGGCCCGCCCGGCGCGCACCGGGCGGGTGGCGCGGGCCGAGGTGCGCCATCGCCAAGTGGTGGCGCCGCCGACCATCGCCGGCGCCGAACCGCTGGCGCTGTCAACGGTCCATGTGCGCGAAACCGCGCCGCCGCCCGGCGAGCCGGCGGTCGAGTGGTTCCTGCTCACCAGCCTCGACGTCGACAGCACCGAAACCGCGGTCGCGGTCATCGGCTACTACCTGCGGCGCTGGCGCATCGAAGACCTGTTCCGGGTGCTCAAGTCCGGATGCCGAGTCGAACATCTCGCGTTCCACACCGCCGACCGGCTCCAACGCGCGGTCACCATCAATACCGTGATCGCCTGGCGCCTGATGGTGATGACCCTGCTCGGTCGTGACGTGCCGGGGTGCGACGCCCAGTTGCTGTTCACCGACATCGAGTTGCGTTTCCTGACCGACTATGCCGAAGAACTCGGCCTGCCGCCCCCCTGACCATCTCGCCGCCGCAGTCCTCCTGCTCGCCATCCTCGGCGGCTACCAGAACCGAACGCACGACCCGCCCCCCGGACACCAGATCATGTGGCGCGGTTACGAACGAATGTCCATCGCAACCATCGGCTACCGCATTGGACGGCGGGAGCGTGCTGGAGTTGTCCAGAACGAATAATGTGGGTACAGGGTAGCGCTAGCCCCACGAGGCAGGTCCCGGTGTCAGGACCTGCCTCCCTCTTTTCTGGAGTGTCATTCCGTGTTCCGCCAGGGACCGAGCGACCGCGGCACCACGCTCGCCGAGACGATGGTCGCCACCGGCATCGTCGTCGTCGCCGTCGGTATCTCCGTGCCGCTGGTTACCACGGGCCGGGACGAGCGGAGGGTGATGAACGCGGCCCGGTACATGGCCGGACGAATAATGCTCGCGCGGGCGAGCGCCGCCCGGAGCGGGGCCACGGTCGGCATTCTGTTCGCCGGTGCCGGCGACGGGGTCGGCTTTCGGAGCTATGTCGACGGAAACGGAAACGGTGTCCTCAGCGCCGACATCACGGGCGGCATCGATAGTCCGGTGGAGGCCGAGATCCGCCTCGGCGATCACTTCGCCGGCGTGCGCTTCGAGCTGAGCCCCGCCGCGCCGCCCATCGGGGATTCGTCCCCGGCGGGGACCGGTGCCGATCCGGTGCGGCTCGGCGCGAGCGACATTCTGAGCCTGACTCCTCTGGGGACCGCGACTTCGGGCACGCTGTATCTGAGGAGCCGCGAAGGGCATCAGGCCGCCGTGAGGGTTCTCGGGGCAACGGCTCGTGTGCAGATCTTTCAGTTCGATTTCCAGACGGGCGGTTGGCGCCAGCGGTGATTCCGCGACGGGTAGATGGTGCGCAGGTCCGGGGCTCGGGCACGGACTCGGCCGGGTAACAGAGGGGTAGCAGCTACCCACTCGGCCGGCTCCGAGGCCGGAGACCTGCGGCTGGTCACGTCACGCGGGCGGAAACCGGGCACATCTCAAGTTGGCACCGATATTGATTGGCGGAGAACCGATGGAATTTCAGAGGCGCGCAGCCAGCATGCAGTCTTCCGAATCACCGTCGCCGCTGATTGGACGCGACCCGCGCATGGCGAGATTGCGCCACGAGATCGTGCGGGTGGCAACGACGGACTTCACGGTACTGATCGAGGGCGAGAGCGGCTCGGGCAAGGAACTGGTCGCCCGGCAGGTGCACGAGCAGAGCACGCGACGCGGGGGTCCGTTCGTCGCCGTCAACTGCGCGGCCATCGTCGACACGCTGGTCGAAGCGGAGTTGTTCGGCATCGAGGATCGGACCGCCACCGGGGTGCGCGGGCGCGCCGGGAAGTTCGAGCTCGCGAACGAGGGCACGGTCTTTCTCGACGAGGTCGCCGACCTTTCCGGGGCGGCCCAGGCGAAGCTCCTGCGAGCGGTGCAGGAGCTGGCGGTGGAGCGGGTCGGGTCCCACGCTACGCGGCCTCTCGACGTGCGACTGGTCGTGGCCACCAATCAGAGGCTGAGGAGCATGGTCGAAACGCGCCGTTTCCGATCCGATCTCTTCTACCGCCTCAGCGGGGTCGAGATCCTGCTGGTCCCGCCGCTGCGCGAACGCCGGTCCGACATTCCCCTGCTCGCCGACCACTTCCTGCGGCAGCACCGGGATGAGTCCGAGCGATGCCTGGCCCCATGCGCCATGGATGCGCTGACGGCCTACGACTGGCCGGGCAACGTCCGGGAGCTTCGCCGCGTCATCGAGCATGTACTGGCCTTCTCCGGGGCCAGACGCATTCGGGTTCAGGACCTGCCGGCGACGATAACCGGGGACTACGTGCGAAACCTGCAGCCGTCGCTGTTGCGGGACGACACGATGCGGGCATGGGGAAGTCGCTACGCGCGAATCATGCTCGACCGCTGCGACAACAACAAGCGGGAGGCATGCCGCGTCCTGGGCATCAGCTACCACACGCTGCAGTCCTATCTGCGCTATGGCGGCGGCACGACGGACAGGTCGACGCCGCCGCCGGGTGCGAGTTCGCGCCGGTGCGATGAAGGGGACGATTCGTAGTCGTCTTGATCCCCTCCGCGACCGCGTAGTACGGTTATCGAGAGCGTCGGCGACGAGTCGGCGCAAGGCATCCGACACCGGCGATCCTGCGTCACACCGATGGCCCGCACCACGGCCGATTCTCTGCAGACCACCCCCTTGCACGCCCGGCACCGCGCCATGGGGGCGCGGATGACCCCCTTCGGAGGGTGGGACATGCCGGTTCAGTACACCGGCATCGCCGAGGAGCATCAGGCGGTGCGCGCCGCGGCCGGGCTCTTCGACGTCAGCCACATGGGCGAGGTGGAGATCGCCGGCGACGACGCGCTCGCGGCCGTGCAGCGCATCGCGTCGAACGACGCCGGGAAGCTCGAGCCGGGGCGCGCGCAGTACTCCGCGCTGACCACGCCCGAGGGCACTGTCGTCGACGACCTGCTCGTCTACCAGCTCGCCGCCGGGCACTATCTGCTGGTCGTCAACGCCGCCAACATCGCCAAGGACGTCGCCTGGATCCGCAGGCAGATCGGGGCGGCGGGCGACGCGGTGGCCGTCAACACGAGCAGCCGCTACGCGTTGATCGCCCTGCAGGGACCGCGGGCCGTGGCGATACTGCAGCTCCTCACGGCGGTCGAGCTCGACGCCATCGAGTACTACACGTTCGCGAGCGGAGAGGTGGCCGGCGTACGCGCGACGATCTCGCGGACGGGCTATACCGGCGAGGACGGCTTCGAGCTGTTCGTGCCGCCGCAGCAAGCCGCGGCGGTCTGGTCGGCCCTGCTCGACGCCGGCGGCGCTCACGGCTTGCGCCCGGCAGGGCTCGGCGCTCGCGACACGCTCCGGCTGGAGGCGGGAATGCGTCTGTACGGTCAGGACATGGACGAGACGACCACCCTGATCGAGGCGGGGCTCGGCTGGACGGTCGGCTGGGACAAGGAAGCGTTCATCGGCCGGGAGGCGCTGCTCGCGCAGAAGCGGACGGGCCCGAGCCGCAGGCTGGTCGGCTTCGAGATGCTCGAGCGCGGGATTGCGCGGCACGGATGCGCGGTTCATGCCGGCGCCGACCGCGTCGGCCGGGTCACGAGCGGAACCCTGACGCCGTTTCTGCAGAAGGCCGTCGGGATGGCCTACGTGCCGGTCGAGCTGGCGGCGCGGGACACGGAGCTTTCCATCGACATCCGTGGCCGGCGCCTGCGCGCACGGGTCGTGCCGATGCCGTTCTATCGGCGTCCGAGCCAAGAGTCTGCGCCGTAGAACGGCGTAGACTCTTGGGCAGGCCGGCTGGGCGGCAAGCGGAACCGCAGGTGACGATTGACGGGCGAGGCAAGATGTATCCGCAAGAGTTGAAGTACACGAACGATCACGAGTGGATCCGGATCGAGGACGGCCGCGGCCACGTGGGGGTCACCGACTACGCGCAGGAGCAGCTCGGCGACGTCGTCTACGTGGAGCTGCCGGAAGTCGGTCGCGCGTTGAAGAAGGGCGACCAGTTCGGTTCCATCGAGTCGGTCAAGGCGGTGTCGGACCTGTACTGCCCGGTCGGCGGAACGGTGGTCGACGTCAACCGGTCGCTGGTCGAGCAACCCGAGGCGGTCAATCGCGATCCGCACGCGACCTGGATGATCGTGCTGGCGCTCGACGATCCCGAGGAGGTCGGCGCGCTGCTGGATGCGACGGCCTACGGCGAGCTCGTCGGCGGAGCCGGCTGAGCCCGCATGGCCGTCACGACGACCGGTTTCGCGAACCGCCATATCGGCCCGCGCGCGGCGGATCTCGACCGCATGCTCGACGTCGTCGGGGCGCCGTCGCTCGACGCCCTGATGGACGAGGCGATCCCGGCCGGCATTCGCCTGCCTGCGCCTCTCGACCTGCCCGACGCAGAATCCGAGGCGGCGTTCCTGTCACGGATGCGCGCGCTCGCCGCCCGCAACGAACCGTGGCGGTCGTTCATCGGCCTCGGCTACTACGGGTGCGTGACGCCCCCCGTCATCCTGCGCAACCTGCTCGAGAACCCCGGCTGGTACACCCCCTACACGCCGTACCAGGCCGAGGTGGCGCAGGGCCGGCTGGAGGCGCTGCTGAATTTTCAGACCGCCGTCGCGGACCTGACGGGGATGGAGATCGCCAACGCGTCGCTGCTCGACGAGGCCACCGCGGCGGCCGAGGCGATGACGATGCTGTTCCGGCTGCAGGCCCGGCAGCGCCCCGATGCGCGGCGCTTCCTGGTCTCGGCCGTTTGCTTTCCCCAGACGATCGAGGTGGTGCGGGGGCGCGCCGAGCCGCTCGGCATCCAGGTCGACGTGACCGACGTCGGCGCGGCCGCGCGAGACGGCGGCAGGCCGGACGACCTGTTCGGGGTACTGGTACAGTCGCCGGACGTCTCCGGCCGCCTCCACGACCTGGCGCCGGTGACCGCCTGGGCGCATGCGGCGGGAGCGCTGGTCGTCGTGGCGTCCGATCTGCTTGCCCTGACGCTGTCGACCCCACCCGGCGAAATGGACGCGGACGTGGTGGTCGGCAACGCGCAACGCTTCGGTGTCCCGCTGGGCTACGGGGGACCGCACGCCGCGTTCTTCGCCGCCCGCCGCGCCCATGCGCGCCAGATGCCGGGGCGGATGATCGGCGTCTCGATCGATGCGCAGGGCCGCCCGGCCTACCGGATGGCGCTCCAGACGCGCGAGCAGCACATCCGGCGCGAGCGCGCCACGTCGAACATCTGCACCGCGCAGGCGCTGCTGGCCAACGTCGCCGGCATGTACGCCGCGTATCACGGTCCCGCCGGGCTGCGGGAGATCGCTCTGCGCGTGCACGGGCTGGCGCGGCTGCTTGCCGGCCGGCTCCGGGCGCTCGGCGTCGCTCCGCGCCACGACACGTTCTTCGACACCCTGCGCGTCGACCCGGGCGGCGCCGGCGGGGCGGCCGCGGTGCGATCCGCGGCGGAGGCGGCGCGCATCAATTTCCGGTATCACCCGGACGGCGACGTCGGCATCGCCCTCGACGAGACGACGACCCCTGCGGACGTCGCGGCGATCGTCGACGTGTTCGCGCGCGCCACGGGCGTCCCGGCCCGTCCAGCCGCCGTCTCGGCCGAGTCGCACGCGGCCCCGGCAGGTCCCGTCCCCGCGCCGGCCGCGCCGCTGCCGGCCCAAGCCTGGCCGGAAACGCTGCGGCGGACGTCGCCGTTCCTGACCCACCCGGTCTTCAACCGCCATCACTCCGAACTGCAGATGATGCGGTACCTGAAGCGTCTGGAACGCAAGGACATAGGCCTCGACACGTCGATGATTCCCCTCGGCTCGTGCACCATGAAGCTGAACGCCGCGGCGGAGATGGAACCGGTGACCTGGCCCGAGTTCGGGAACGTCCATCCCTACGCGCCCCCGTCGCAGGCGGACGGCTACCGGCAGATCATCGCGGAGCTCGAAGCGCTGCTGGGGGCCATCACCGGCTTCGACGCGGTGTCGCTGCAGCCCAACTCGGGCGCCCAGGGAGAGTTCGCGGGACTGCTGGTCATCCGCGCGTTCCACCGTGCCCGCGGCGAGCGCGACCGCGACGTCGTCCTGATACCGGCCTCCGCGCACGGCACCAATCCCGCCAGCGCGGCCATGGCCGGGATGCAGTCGGTGGTCGTGGCCTGCGACCAGGGCGGCAACGTCGACCTCGCGGATCTGCGGGCCAAGGCGGCCGAGCACGGGCCTCGGCTGAGCGCGCTGATGATCACCTATCCGTCGACGCACGGCGTCTTCGAGGACGCGATCCGGGAGATCTGCGGCGCCATCCACGAGCAGGGCGGGCAGGTCTACATGGACGGCGCCAACCTCAACGCCCAGGTCGGACTGACCTCCCCGGCGCGGATCGGGGCCGACGTCTGCCACCTGAACCTGCACAAGACCTTCGCCATTCCGCACGGCGGGGGAGGGCCCGGCATGGGCCCGATCGCCGTGGCCGGCCATCTCGCGCCGTACCTCCCGCGGCATCCGCTGGGGGAGCCGGCGTCCGATTCCGTCTCCGATTCCGCCATAGCGCCGATCTCCGCCGCGCCCTGGGGCAGCGCGAGCATCCTGCTCATCTCCTACGGCTACATCCGCCTGCTGGGCGCACGCGGCGTGACCGCGGCCACAGAGCACGCCATCCTCAACGCCAACTACATCAAGTCACGGCTCGAATCGCACTACGACGTGCTGTACGCGCGCCGCAACGGTCGCGTCGCCCACGAGCTGGTCTTCGACCTGCGTCCGTTGAAGGCGCAGGCCGGCATCACCGTGCAGGACGTCGCCAAGCGCCTGATGGACTACGGCTTCCACGCACCCACCGTGTCGTTCCCGGTCCCGGGCACGCTGATGGTCGAGCCGACCGAGAGCGAGCCGCTCGAGGAGCTGGATCGCTTCTGCGATGCGATGCTGGCCATCCGGGACGAGATCGAGGACGTCGCAACCGGCCGGGCCGCCCCCGTCGACAACGTCCTGAGGAACGCCCCGCACACCGCGGCGGAGGTGACTGCCGACGCCTGGACGCATCCCTACAGCCGGCAGGCCGCCGCGTTTCCGAGGCCCTTCGTCGCCGAGAACAAGGTCTGGCCGGCGGTCGGCCGCATCGACGACGCGCACGGCGACCGGAACCTGATGTGCGCGTGTCCGCCGGTGGAAGCGTACGTCGGTGCGCCCGGGCGGTGAAAGGGACAGCTTCAGTCGGAGTGGATGCCTCCCAACGTGGACTGCACGTGGATGAACGTGACAGCTTGTTCCCATGGACTTGGTCCGGCTGCTCTCTCTGGACGGCCCGGTGGTCGGCGTCGGCGTGGTGGCCGCGCTCGTGTGGCTGGGCGTCACTCTGACGTCGGTCCGTTCGGAGCTGCGGAACTTCAAGGCCGAGAACCAGGAAGCGCACGCCGGCATCACGAAGAACGTCGACGGCGTGAAGCAGGACATCCGGGACGTGAAGCAGGACGTGCGGGAAGTGAAGCAGGACGTCCGCATGCTCACCTCGCACCTGCTGAACCGCGCCGTGCCACCGGACGCCTGAGCCCGCGGGTCTGACGAGGACCGTCCCGGTCCGGGGCTTCGCCGGCTGGGAACGTTCCGGCGGGCCGAACGGCAGGTGGGAGCGGGCGGGACTGCGATTTCCCGCTCGGAAGGATGATGTCTGAACGTCGCTGGCGCGTGACGGGCCTCGGCTGCGGGCAGTTCGCGATCGAGGTGGACGACGGCGGCGGGTTCCGGGCGGCGACGGCGGCCGAGGTGGACGCCGCGCTACGGCAGCGGGAGCGCTCGACCGCGCCCCACGTGCAAGTGACGCTGGGCGGGCAGGACGCCGAACGCCTGATCCACGGGGTCGAAGATGGCGGCCCCTGGCGACCCGCCGGCCGGCGCTCCACCACCCGCCGGCAGATCGCGCAGCGTGTCGACGTGTCCGGTGTCGTGGGAGCTCGGCGACGGGCGGCGAGGGTCGGAGCATCGAGCGGGCGCCCGTCGAGTCACCCGTCGCGGCGGCAGAGCGACGCTGGCGTAGACGCGGCGGGTGTTGGCCGCTGACCGAAGCGTCGACCAGAACCGGGACCACTTCAGTGTGACGCAGCGGCCTTAACAATATGACCCGGCAACCTGCTACGATGCACAGCATCGAGGAGGACGCGACACATGGCGACATACGCGATATGGAACAACAAGGGGGGCGTGGGGAAGAGCTATCTGACGTTTCAGTTGGCCTGCGAGTACGCCCGTATACACCCAACGGAGCGGGTGCTGGTTGTCGACTTTTGCCCGCAAGCCAACTCTTCCGGCATGCTGCTCGGCGGCATGGAGGCTGGCGAAGTCGTGCTAGCGGATCTGTCGAGTCAGACCCCGCCAAGAACGATCTCCGGATACATCGAGGATCGAATCACGAGTCCCTACTTGGATCCCCACACCGGCCTGAATTACGTCACCGGTGTGTCGTCCAGAAACCAGCACGTTCCCCCGAACGTTGACCTTGTGGCCGGAGATGAGCAGCTCGAAATCCAGGCCTCACGGGTCCTTGCCGCAACCAACCCCGGCCCGCCGGACGCTTGGCGAGCTGTACATACCTGGGCCAGTGATCTGATTGAGGACATCAAGAGAGCTTCTGGTCAAGGAAGCACAACTGTGTTTTTCGACTGCAATCCAAGCTTTGGAATATACACGGAACTCGCCTTGTCCGCTGCGGACAGGTTGATTGTGCCGTTCTCCGCTGATGGGTCCTCACACAGGGCAGTAAGAGCCGTTTTGGCTCTGGTTTACGGGATCGCGCGCCGAACGGGCGCTCAACAGTCGCAATACTTTATCAACGCTCGACAGTTCCGCATGCGTGTTCCTCGCATATACAGCTATGTCGGCAATCGGTTGACTCAGTACATTCGGTCAGCCAAGGCATTCAAGACAGTCGTTCAAGAAATCGGCAATGAGATTTGGAGTGTATGGAGTTCGAACCCGAATCTGTTTCACGTGCATCCTGACGGACATTCTGCTCCAAGTCGCCGGAAGGACTTTGAGGCGATGTTCCAAGCAGAAGTGCCTGACGCGAACACGGCCTCGGTCGTTTCGTCCTCGTTGGGAATACCAATTTATGTGCTGCCTGCCGGCCTGAAGCCTGTAGCCGGCAGGCAGGTCATGGTGAACCAGAGTCAGTTGGACAGGCAGCAACCCGCAATGCGTGCGCTGGCGGAGTCTATCGAGTAGGTGGACGGCAAGCGGCGCGTCCAAGGGTGCCGCTTGCAGGCCATGGCAGGAAACGCTTCCGTGTAGCGAGAACGGAACAAAGTTGATGAAGCGGTGCGGTGGAGCCAATTCCCACGACGGACCCGACCGAATCGAACGGAATGAGAGCCGGAGAGCCGCGATATAATACAAGGCGCGCCAGAAGCGGATCAGAGTGTCGAGAAAGTGTGTGCACGCGGCCCTGGAGGCTGCGCGCTCAGAGATCCCCTCATTTTCTCATATGAACAAATAGAGCAAAATCCTCCGTTTCACATTAGGAAAGTTGGAAAGGTGCGCACTTTGAATTAGAATATGGTTGTATGCATAAACATCAAGACCGGCCAGCCTCATCCCGGCAATGGCTCCGGAGACACGACATCCTGAACTTCATCACCACCTTGTACGAAGGCGACCTGCATGCCAAACGGGTGCTGTCGTTGGCCAACGCAACCCAGGGCGTGCTGACGAGCGCTTCGCTGGCAATCCATGCCGTGGGGCGCGGCTTGGCCCAGGCCATGGGCACGTTGACCAAGCATGGCGTGAAGCAGGTGGATCGGCTGCTGAGCAATCGAGGCGTCGACGTCTGGGCCTTCTTCGCATACTGGACGCCGTTCATCGTCGCCGCCCGCACCGAAGTGGTCGTTGCGCTGGATTGGACCAGCTTCGCGGCCGACGGGCAGGACACGATCGTGCTGTCGATGGTGACTGGCCATGGGCGCGCAACGCCCCTTCTGTGGAAGACGGTGGCGTCCTCGACGCTGAAGGGTAATCAGCGGCGCTATGAGTACGAGCTACTGTGCCGGTTGCGGGAGGTGCTGCCGGCCGGGGTGAAAGTCACCGTCGCGGCGGACCGGGGCTTTGGGGACTGCAAGCTGTTCTACGCGTTGACGACGGAGCTGGCCTTCGAATACGTGATTCGACTGCGTGGAGACATCTACGTGACGAGTGCGGGGGGCGAGCGGCGAACGGCCGCCGCGTGGGTCGGCGCCGGGGGGCGTGCGCGGCGGTTGGTGGGTGCTCGGGTGACCGACACGTACGAGCTGCCGGTCGGCGCGGTCGTGTGCGTACAGGATCCGAAGATGGACGAACCGTGGTGCCTGGTGGCCAGCGAAGCGAAGGTCCCGACGCGGGTCCTGATTCGCTACTACGGCAAGCGCTGGGGGATTGAGGCGGGCTTTCGGGACATCAAGGACATGCGCTTCGGGATGGGGCTTTCTTCGATGCATGTTTCGCGCCCGGACCGGCGGGACCGCCTGTTGTTGATCAGTGCGTTGGCGATCGCCGTGCTGTCGTTGCTGGGTGCGGCGGGCGAGCGCATCGGTTATGACCGCTGGTTGAAGGCGAACACGGTGAAGCGGCGGACGCATTCGTTGTTTCGGCAGGGGCTGATGCTGTACCACCATCTCCCCAATTGGCCCGAGGATCGGATTCGTCCGTTGATGGAGACCTTCGGAAACATGCTCATGGAACAGCGGGTGTATCGCGAGGTTTTCGGCGTGATCTGATGCTGGCAAAATGAGGGGATGCATGAGTGGCTGCGCGGCCCCCAAGTTCAAGCCGCAGACGTGGTACCAGCAGGCGCTTTGAAGAGCAAGACGAAGGATTGCCGCTGTGGTCGGCCCGGCGGGTGCCGGGCAAGACAACGCTGTTCCGCTGCATCGCCAAGCGCTCGGAAAGTGGGATTCCAGAGATGATGCTGACGACGTTCCGGGAACATCTGGCCGCCGAACTGCAATGTTGTCCAGAGCAGCCAAGGCGTTCGTTCCAGAGTTACGCCGTTACGACGGCTGCGCTGACGAGGACAATCCTGGAATACCTGGGCATTGACGACTTGACGGTACCGGCCATGCACGGCGGCACATACAGGCTGAAAACGGTTCTCGACCGGATCATCCACTTTAGGGCGATGTGGCCGGAGACGGTAGTGTTCGGTGACACTTAAGCCGAAGGGGATCACGGTGTATTCGGACCGGACTAGTGGTGCGTCACGTCATCATCTTCGGATACGGACATGGGTTACAGCGAGCAATCATCGACGAATCACAGCACCGCACACCCGAACGTTTAATCATGGCGCAGCACTAGGGCCTGCTAACACTATTGGACGGTTCGTGATATCGTTGCTGGATGGAGCTCACCGAGACGCAGTACGCACGCATCGAGCCCTGCCTCCCGCGACAGCGTGGCAATGTCAGCATGCCCAATTTGCAGGTGCTCAACGCGATCCTGTACGTCGCCGAGCAGGGGTGCAAGTGGCGAGGGTTGCCGAAGCGCTTTGGGAACTGGCACACGATCTACACCCGTATGAATCGTTGGTCCAAGAACGGGGTGCTCGACCGGGTCTTCGAACACCTGCAACGCGCCCAGTTGATCCGTATCAAGCTGGAGGCGGTGTCGCTGGACAGCACCGTCGTCAAGGTCCATCCCGACGGCACGGGGGCTCGAAAAAAAACGGCCCCCAAGCCATCGGAAAGTCCCGCGGCGGGTGGACCACCAAGATTCATCTGGTTGCCGCGGATGCTCGAACGGCACTGACCTTCGCGCTCTCGCCCGGCCAGGCCCACGACAGCCCGGAAGGCCGAAAGCTCCTGGCCAGCATGGGGCCGCAGGATGACAATGTGGCCTTGGTGATGGACCGCGCGTACCAGGGCGACGAAACTCGCAACTGGCGCTGGACCTGGGGTTCACACCCGTGGTGCCGCCGCTCAAGACTCGGACGGACCCGTGGGAGTACGACCGGGAGATGTAACAAGCGACGTAACGAGGTCGAGCGTCTGTTCCGCCGGCTGAAGGGCTATCGCCGGATATTCTCCCGATTCGAGAAGCTGGATGTGATGTTCATCGGCTTCATCCACTTCGTGCTCATCTTCGACGCGCTGAGGTAAGTGTTAACAGGCCCTAGGCGGTACGGCGAGTGGGTGGAGATCGAATGGGTGCCGTACCGGGCGTTGCTGACGCGTCTGGCGGATGATGACGCGTTCATCGCGCACTACCTGCTACGGCGGACAATTACTGTCCTCACGAGGGCCATGAAGGGGCGCGGGTTGCGCGCCGGCGCCTTTGGGCACGAGCAGGGGGGAGTACAGACGGCAGATGCGCCGGCTGGTGCTGGATTCGTGGGACATGCTGGCGAGCCTTCTGAGCGCAGGTCTTGTAGAGATCCCAACGGTCCCTGTGGGCTGCTTCGAGGAGCGACACGGTCACGGCAACGGCGTACCCGCGTTTCGCAACCTGCCGGCAGTTGGTCGAGGGATACGGCGAGGATTGGGAGTGGACAATGCTCAACCCGGACAAGTTGAACATTGGCGGGGTTGAAGTCTGGTGCGTGCTTCTCCACGAGCGGGAGAGGAAGGCGAATGGGACGATTCGTGGTCTGGGCGTACCGTTTGCGACGTTCGTGGCAATATTCAATGCTGTGCGCGGGCAGCTCGAATAAGTCCGCCGGCTGGCACCCCTTGACCGGGTGCGCAGTCCGCGGTGCTGGGTCTGATAATCGGCGGTTCGGTTAACTTCGGCAGGGAGACCGAGGCGACCGTCCGCGCGGCCGACTACCAAGTGGTCGGTACGGGTGCCGGGCAGTTCCGCGTCTATTCGGGGCGATGCCGGCGACGTCGCCCGGTGGCGGGTCGAGACGCCGGAAGTCGCTGTGACGCCGGATCATATCGAGTTGCAAGGAACCGGTTCCCGCGTCGGGAAAGGACGCCTTGCCTGTCACAGGTAACGTGCGACGGCACCGCGTTCCGCGGTGGCCCCGGCGGAGTAGTGCGCCACCATCCGGCTCGTCTTCCAGTTCCCGGCGAGCATTCGTCAACTCCGACGCCAGCCCGACCCGACCCGAGTGCGCGGTGACTCGGCTCTCAACACCGGCGGCCCGCGCCGCAGCCGTGAACCGCAGCCCGATCATCTGCGCTGACAGCCGTACCACTCGGTCGGCTGCTCCGGACTCGTGGCGTAGCGTCCGGAGGGCGCGCGCCACGCCGTCCTTCACGAACCGCACGTCGTTCAAACGGCCTCCTGGTTTGTCTTGCTGCGACGCACCGTGACGAGCGTACCGTCCCCATCGATCGAATTGGCGACGTCGGCCCAGCGCAACGCGCTCACTTCGCTGCGCCGCATCCCGGCCATGAACAGCAGTCCCGCGATCACCGCATCGAGCCGCCCACGCTCGAGGGCGACCTGATCGGACTCGACGCCGCGCCCGCGCCGCCGCGGCCGGTGGCAGGTGGCGAGCACGGCCGCGAGGTCCGACATCCCGAACGGCCGCGCCTGCCCGCGCCCGCGATCGCCCGCGGTCCGCCGGTACCCGGCAAGCACCCGGTCCGTCCGCTCGCCGGCGGGAGCGGGCTGCCCGGCCAGCTTCGCGCGGAAGCACGCTGCGGCGACCGCCATCGAGGCGCTCGACGAGGCGCGCCCGGCGTCGTGCAGCTCGGCGAGGTAGGCGGCCAGGGTCACATCGTGGAGCGGCCGCCCGTCGAGCCAGGCGTCGAGCCGCCGGAGCGCGCCGGCGTAGGCGCGCCGGGTGTTCGGGCTGACGGAGGCCTCGACCAGCCGGCGCGCGGTCGGCGTCGGCCGCCCGATCTCGGCTTCTTCGGGGTCGGTCCTGGCCAGCGAATCATTCATGTTAAGGGTACTTGATTGACATAGGTAGGCCCTCGCGGGCTTTCCCTGTCACACCACCGGGCATACGGGTCACGTACCACGGCGGTTCGATTGGGTTATGCATTGGAAGACGCAGCGAGTCTCGGAAGGCCGACCGAGTCGAAATAGCGATTGCGCAAGGCTTGCTGGACGGCCGGGTGGCGGGACATCCGCCAGAACCCGGTCGGTGACCCTGCGGCGACTGCTGCGTGGAACTGGGAGACGCCTCGTCGCCTCAGTTCCTGGAAGCGGTGCCGCCCAGACTGCCACTGCCGCCAGAGGTACATCCGGAGTCTCCGGCGAATCCACGCGTCCAGGTTGGCGAGCACTCGGGGAGCGTCACAGAAGCCGAAGTAGCCGCGCCACCCGACGAGGTATGGCGCCAGCTGTTCGACGAGCTGCGGCAAGCTCACGCCGAGCTTCCGGCGAGTCAGTTCCCGGATGCGCATCTTGAACCGGTCGAGCGCCTGCGGCGCAATCTGCCGCTGGCGTCCGTCGTTCGTGATGCGAAAGCCCAGGAACTTACGCTCCTCGGGCCGAGCCACGGCGCTCTTGGACACGTTGACCTTCAACCGCAGTTGGGTGGTCACGAATCGGCAGACGCTGCTCATGACACGGTCGCCGGCTCGATGGCTGCGGACGTAGATGTTGCAGTCGTCGGCATAACGACAGAATCGATGGCCGCGCCGTTCCAATTCTTGGTCCAGTTCGTCGAGTACCAGATTGCTCAGCAACGGGGAAAGCGGGCCGCCTTGCGGCGTACCCTCCTCGGTCGGACGTACCATCCCGTCCTCCAGCACCCCGGCGCGAAGTAACGCCCGGATGAGGGTGAGCACGCGCTTGTCGGACACCCGTTCGGCCACGCGGGCCATCAAGCGGTCTTGATTGACTCGGTCGAAAAACTTCTCGAGGTCGATGTCAACCACCACGTCGTAGCCGTCGGCGACGAACGCTTGCGCCTGGGCTACGGCTTGATGTGCCGAGCGGCCGGGACGGAATCCATAGCTGTGCTCGGAGAACGTCGGGTCCCACTGCCCTTGGAGCACCTGCAGCAGTGCTTGCTGGATCAGGCGGTCGACGACACATGGTACGCCGAGCCGTCTGACGCCGCCATCCGGTTTCGGGACATCGACCCGTTTGACCGGTTGCGGCGTGTAGGTCCCCGTGAGCAGTTGTGCCCTGATGGTTGGCCAGTGCTCCCGCAGGTAGGTCGCGGTGTCGTCGATGGTCAGTCCGTCGACGCCGGGACCACCCTTGTTCCTACGGACGCGTTTCCACGCTTTTTCGAGATTGCTTCGGTCGCACACCTCCTCCATGAGCTGGTCTTCGGTCGCCGGGCGGTCGGTGGTTCGCTTCGCCGTGGGTGGTTCGGTCCCTGGGCGGTCGGCGGCCAGGGGTTCACCCCGCCGGGCCGGCGCCAAGGCCAGACGCTGTTGCGTGTACTGGATTGTCTGCCGCGGTCCACTCATGAGTCGCGAGTCCTACTGGCCACTCCCAATCGTTCGAGCCTTCGGCGAGTCGCTACGGCCGTGCGGTCCCTGGCTGTTTCTGCCCTTGTCGGGTCAGTGTCTCGACCGAGCGGGCCGGCGGGGCTCGTCTACTTTGCCCTCTGCTGACTTCTGCGTCCCGTTCAGGTCATCTCACGACTCCCTCAGTCCCGTACACGGGACGGGACGCAGATCTCCCGGGGTAAGTCTGGCCACCTTCACCGCAGCCCTGCCGGATCTACAGCCGTGGTCCTTGATGGATGTGGACTTCGCGATTAGTCGCCCGCTCGTCCGACCACGGATGCCTCGTATCCGATTCCTGTTCGTCAGGTCGCGGCTTTGCTTCACGCTTCCTCCAGACCCCGCCTCGCGGCGGCGCCCTTGCGCTTCGCTAGCACTTCGCCTCCATCAGGCTGTGCAGAGGACTCGCACCTCCAAGCTGCCAAACATGCCCGGCACACGACTAAACCGCTCCGCGGTAGAGGGCGGATCCACCCGCCACCACTGAGACGTCCGGCCAGATCGTCGAGCCCCCACAGCCCGTCGTGAGCCTCGCCGTACGCTGGTCTGCGAGTGCCTGGAATCCCCCAGGCCCTTCACAGAGGAGCGTCTCATGGCTTCCCTTCGTCAACGCATGCTCGAAGACATGCAGGTGCGGCGGCTGTCGACGTGCACCCAACGGACGTACGTCGAGACCGTCGCACGGTTCGCTCGTTACTTCGACCGGTCCCCGGCTCGTCTCGGTCCGGAGCAGATCCGCGCCTATCAGGTGTACCTGACCAACGAACGTCGTCTCGCGCCGAGCTCGCTGGTCGTCGCCGTGTCGGCGCTTCGCTTCCTCTATCGGGTCACGCTCCAGAAGCGGTGGGTCTTCGACGACATGATCCCCGCGCCGAAGAAACCGCGGTCCCTACCGGTCGTGCTCAGTCCGGAAGAAGTGGTCCAGTTTCTCGACGGGGTGAAAGCCGCGAAGCATCGCGCCATCCTGACCACGTGCTACGCCGCCGGCCTGCGCATCTCCGAAGCCGTCCGCCTCACCGTGTCCGCCATCGACAGCGAACGCATGGTGCTGCGCATCGCGAAGGGCAAGGGACAGAAGGACCGCTACGTGATGCTCTCGCCGAAGCTGCTGGCGGTCCTGCGCGCCTGGTGGAAAGTCGACCGGCCCCGGCACTGGCTCTTTCCCGGCGAGCGCCCGGAGACGCCGATCACGCCGGAAGCCGTCCGGCATGCCTGCCGGCTCGCCGTCCGACGCGCGCGCCTCGCCAAAGCGGTTTCGCCACATTCGCTCCGCCATGCGTTTGCCGTCCATCTGCTCGAGGCGGGCACCGACCTGCGCACCATCCAGCTCCTGCTCGGGCATCGGAGTCTGGCGACCACGGCGCAGTACCTGCGGATCGCGACCACCACGGTCTGCTCGACCGCGAGTCCGCTGGATCTGCTCCCACGGCCCGTCCCAGAACGCACCCAGGTCGTCGACTGAGCTACGGTTGTGCCACGCGCCGCGCTCACCGTGGCGGAGGTGTTCCGCCGCTACGGCGATACCTTCCGGGCCGAGGTCGGAGCCGCCCTCTCGACGGCGCACAGCCGCGTGATGACGGCCATCGAGCAATGCCGCACCGCCGCCCTCGGCGGCCACGTCGAGCAGTGTGACCACTGCGGTCATCGGCGCGTCTGGTACAACTCCTGTCGCAACCGCCACTGCCCGACCTGTCAGTCGCTGGCCCGCGCCACGTGGCTCGAACGGCGCCGGGCGGACCTGCTGCCCACCGAGTACTTCCACGTCGTCTTCACCGTGCCCCCGGCGATCGCCGAGATCGCCGCCCAGAACAAGGCCGTCGTCTACGGTCTACTCTTCCGAACCGTCGCCGAGACGCTCCGCACCATAGCCGCGGACCCCCGCCACCTCGGTGCCGAGATCGGCTTCTTCGCCGTCCTGCACACCTGGGGCCAGACGCTCGTCCATCATCCCCATCTGCACTGCGTGATTCCGGGTGGGGGGCTGGCGAGAGACGGCAGCGGCTGGGTTGCCTGCCGTCCCGGGTTCTTCCTGCCGGTCCGGGTCCTGTCACGCTACTTCCGTCGAGTGCTCCTCGCGGCGCTGCAGGACGCCTTCGAGTCCGGAGAGCTGCGCTTCGCCGGCCGGCAGCAGACCCTCAGCGACCCGCGGCGCTTCGCCGAGCACCTCCGGCCGGCCCGCGAGACCGAATGGGTCGTCTACGCGAAGCGACCCTTCGCCGGCCCCGAACAGGTCCTCGACCACCTCGGCCGCTACACCCACCGGATCGCCATCAGCAACCAGCGCTTGTGCAGCCTCCACCACGACTCCGTGTGCTTCCGCTACACCGACTACCGCCGGGCTGGCGCGTCCCGCAAGAAGACCATGACGCTGACGGCGACCGAGTTCATCCGGCGCATGCTGCTCCACGTGCTCCCGCCCGGCTTCCACCGCATTCGGCACTACGGCTTCCTCGCCAATCGCAACCGCCAGCAGAAGCTCACCGAGTGCCGGCGTTTGCTGCACGCGCCCCCGCTACCCGAGGCAAAGCACGCCGGACCCGCCACAACCGACTATCGCGACCGCTACGAGGCGTTGACCGGTCGCTCGTTGCGGCGGTGTCCCTCGTGTCACGACGGGAACATGCACCTCGTCGACGGCCTCGCCGGCGAGTGGGCGGCGACGGCCATCCAGGATTCGTCGTGACGAGCCCATCGAAGTCCGCCAGGCGCCGCATCCTGCAGCTCCCGGGTCGCCGGGCCGGTCGACTTGCGTCTCCAACCCCACCCAACCGCTGCGGGAGGGCCTCCGTACTCATCCTCACCAAACGCTGTCGGTCCGCAACGTCCACGTACGACCCGCGGCCCGCACGGCCAGCAGTGTCTCCCGACCAATGCAACGCCCATAGCCGAGCGTCGGGGCAGCGGTTCAGTCCAATCCATTTTTTGGTCAGCGGCGCGGTGACGCGCCCTGCCGCTGTCGGCCGGTGGCCGCCGCGCCGCCAACCAAAAAATGCTCTGCAGTATCGGTAGTGATTGGCACATCCCACGAGACCGCCCCGCAACGTGCCCCGCCGGTCATTCTCCTGCCGCACAAAGTCGCTGCGCGAGCCGCTGGAAACCCGTAGCGAGCGCCCGCGTCACCGGCCCCGGCTGCCCGTCGCCGACCGGTCGCTGATCGACACGGGTGACGGCGAGGACCTCGCGGCTCGTGCTGGTCACGAACAGCTCGTCGGCCGTGTCGAGGTCGGCGGGCCGCAGTGTCTCCTCCCGTACCGGGATGCCAGCGGATGCGCCCACCTCGAAGACGAAGTTGCGCGTGACGCCCTCCAGGATGCCGGCGTCGACGGGCGGCGTCAGGGCGGCGCCGCCCCGGACGAGAAACACGTTCGACTGCGCGCACTCGGCCAGCTCGCCGCGGTGGTTGCACATCAGCGCCTCGGACGCCCCGGCCTGTAGCGCCTCCTGCATGGCGAGGGCGTTGTTGAGCAGGTTGTTCGACTTGATCCGGGGGTCGAGGGCGGTGGGATGGTTGCGCATGACCGACGACTGCACGATGCCGATGCCGCGCTCCGCGACGTCGGGCGGCGTCTCCCGGTGGGCGCGGACGATGACCACCACGGTGGGCGCCGGACAGTTCGCGAGGTCGTAGCTGAGATCGCCGGCGCCGCGGGTCAGCAGCAGTCGGATGCTGCGCTCGCCGGGTGCGTCGACGGCCTGCATCGTGGCCAAAATGCGGGCGGTGAACGCCGCGTCGTCGAGGGGCGCCTCTAGTGCGATGCGTTCCGCCGACGCGCGCAGCCGGGCCAGATGGCGGTCGAGCAGGAACGGCCGCCGATTGTAGGTGCGCAGGGTCTCGTAGACCCCTTCGCCGAAGAGAAACCCGCGATCGAGGACCGAGACGCTGGCGCTCTGCGCGTCGCCGAGGCGTCCGTTGACGTCGATGGCTATCTGCATGGTCGGTTCTCCGTCGCCGCGCGTCGACGGCAACCGTCCAGATTATCGCCTCTCCGCGCCGTCCGTCGTGGGACACGTGCCGCGGATGGCAGGGCGACGAGGAGGGAGCGGCGCGCGACGTGCGGCGGACACCGGGTAGGATTGCCCGGATGCGCGTCCTCACGCCGGCACAGATGCGCGAAGCCGAGCGCCGCACGATAGAAGATCACGGCGTACCGTCGCTGCACCTGATGGAGCGCGCCGGGGAAGAGGTCGTCGCGGCCATCGAGGCGCACGTGACCAGCCAGCCCGGCACGGCGACACTCCTCTGCGGCCGCGGAAACAACGGCGGCGACGGCTGGGTGGCCGCTCGGCTGCTCCGGCAGCGTGGATGGGACGTCGAGGGAATCCTGTTCGCACGAGTGGACGACGTGGCCGGCGACGCCCGCAGAAACCTGGACCGCGCTCGGGAGGCAGGCGTCCCTGTCGCGCAGGTGCTCGACGCGGACGCCTGGGCTCGGTGCCGGCCCCGGCTGCGGACCGGCGATCTGGTCGTGGACGCGCTCTTCGGGACCGGACTGAAGCGGCCCCTGGCCGGCCTGCTCGCCACCGTCGCGGATGACGTCAACGCCGCGAACGGGCCGGTGGTGGCGATCGATCTCCCCTCCGGGTTGCTCACCGACCTCTCACGCCCGCCGGGTCCGTGTCCGCGGGCGACGCTCACCGTCACGCTGAGCGCCCCGAAGCTGGCCCTCGCCCTGCGCCCGGAAGCGGCCGGCGAGGTGGCGGTGGCCGACATCGGCATCCCTGCCAGCGTCATCGCGGCGGTGGACGGTCCCCGCATCGAGCTGCTGACGGCCGAGGCGATTCGCCCGACCGTGCCGGTCCGTCCTGCGGAATCGCACAAGGGCGATTTCGGGCGGGTCGCGATCGTCGCGGGCTCGCGCGGCAGGACCGGCGCGGCACGGCTGGCCGGGCTCGGCGCCCTGCGGGCGGGCGCCGGCCTGGTCACGGTGGCCACCCCGGCGTCGTGCCTGGGAATGGTCGCCCCGGAGCCGGAGTACATGACCCTCGGACTTCCCGACGAGAAGGGCGTGGCAACCGGGGCCGGACTCGAGGCCCTGCTGGCGGGGCGGTGGGACGTGGTGGCGGCCGGACCGGGACTGGGCACCGGCCGGGGATGCCGTGTGATCGTTGACGCGCTGCTCGATCGGCCCGGCCGGGGGCCGCTCGTGCTCGACGCGGATGCCTTGACTGTCCTGGCGGAGGAGCCCGACCGACTGCGCGGCCGCCCGGGGGCGCCGGTGGTGATCACGCCGCACCCGGGCGAGATGGCGCGGCTCGTGGGGACCACGGTCGCCGACGTTCAGCGGGACCGGGTCGGTGCGGCGCACGAGTTCGCGACCACCCGCGGTGTCCACGTGGTCCTCAAGGGCGCCCGGACGGTCATCGCCGCCCCGGACGGCGCCGTGTCCATCAATACCACCGGCAATCCCGGAATGGCGACCGGCGGCAGCGGCGACGTGCTGACCGGCGTCGTGGCGGCCTGGCTAGGGCAGGTGCAGGGCGTCGACGCGGCCGTCGGGCTGGCCGTTTACCTCCACGGTCTGGCCGGCGATCTGGCGGCACGGCAGGTGGGGGAGACCGGTGTGATCGCGCGGGACATCGCGCACCATCTGGGAAGGGCGGTCGAGAAGCTGACCCGGAAGGGCGAGGAACGGTGACGACCACGCACCTCAGCCGCTCGGAGGAGGACACGATCCGGATCGCGCGCGATCTCGCCGCGGCTCTGGAGCAGGAACCGGCCGCAGTCCTCTTGTACGGCGATCTCGGCGCGGGCAAGACGGCCTTCGTGCGGGGGCTGGTCGAAGGCGCGGGCGGTTGCCCGGACGACGTCAGCAGCCCGACGTTCGTGTTGATGCAGGAGTATCCGGGCCGTCGCTTCGTCCATCATGTCGACCTCTACCGCCTGGGCGGCGACGACGTGGCGGACCTGGAACCGCTTCTGGACGAGATGCTTGCCGGCGACGCCATCGTCGCCATCGAGTGGGCGGACCGGCTGGGGACTCCGCCCGAACCCGCCGTGCGGGTACGGATCGCGGACCGGGGCGGAGACGACCGCGAGATCACGGTGGACGGACCGGTGCAGCCGTGACGCGGCGCCGCGCTACTCGCTCTGGTAGTTCGGAGCTTCCTTGGTGATGAGCACGTCGTGGACGTGGCTCTCCCGCACGCCGGCCGGCGTGATGCGGACCATTTCCGCGTCGCGTCGGAGCGCCTCCAGGTTCGGCGCCCCGCAGTATCCCATGCCGGCTCGCAGTCCACCCTCCAACTGATGAATCATCGTCGCGACGCTGCCCTTGTAGGGGACGCGGCCCTCGACGCCCTCGGGAACCAGCTTCTGCTGCCTGTCGTCGGGCGCCGACAAATCGAACTCCTCCTGGAAGTACCGATCCGTGCTCCCGCTCCGCATCGCCCCGATCGAGCCCATGCCGCGGTAGTCCTTGAAGTTGCGTCCCTGGAAGAGGATCAGCTCGCCCGGACTCTCGTCGGTCCCGGCGAACAGGCTGCCCATCATCACCGCGCTGGCGCCGACCGCGAGCGCCTTCGTCAGGTCGCCGGAATAGCGGACGCCGCCGTCGGCGATGACCGGAATGTCGTACTCCGCCGCGACGGACGCGCACTCGGCGACGGCGGTGACCATCGGGACCCCGATGCCGGCGATGATGCGGGTGGTGCAGATCGAACCGGAGCCGATACCGACCTTGACGGCATCCACGCCCGCCTCGGCGAGCGCCCGCACCCCGCCGCCGGTGGCGACGTTGCCGGCGATCAGATCCACCGCCGGGAACGCCCGGCGCAGCCGGGCCGCGGTGTCGATGACGTTCTGCGAGTGCCCGTGCGCGCTGTCGAGGACGAGCACGTCGACGTTGGCCGCGACGAGCGCCTCGGCTCGTTCGGACGCGTCCTCGGCGATCCCGACGGCGGCGCCGACCCGCAGGCGGCCGAGCGAGTCCTTGCACGCCTTGGGGTACTTGATCGCCTTCTGGATGTCCTTGACGGTGATCAGGCCGCGCAGGTTGAACTGCTGGTCCACGACCAGGAGCTTCTCGACGCGGTGCCGGTGGAGGATGTCCTTCGCCTGCGCCAGGGTCGTGCCGACCGCCACGGTGATGAGGTTCTCTCGCGTCATCACCTCCGAGATGGGACGCTGGACGTCGCCGTGGAACCGCAGATCCCGGTTGGTGAGAATCCCGACCAGGCGGCCCTCGTTGCGGCCGTCCTCGGTGATCGGCACGCCCGAGATGCGGTATTTCCTCATCAGCTCGAGCGCCTGGTAGACCCGCGCCTCGGGGGAGAGCGTGATCGGATTGACGATCATGCCGCTCTCGGAGCGCTTGACGCGGTCGACCTCGGACGCCTGCGCCTGGATGTCGAGGTTCTTGTGGACGATCCCGATGCCGCCGAGCTGGGCCATGGCGATCGCCATCCGCGATTCGGTCACGGTGTCCATGGCGGCGCTGAGGAGCGGCAGGTTGAGGGGGATGCGCCGGGTCAGCCGCGTGCCGACGTCGACCTCCCGCGGCAGCGTCGTGGAATGGCGCGGGCGGAGCAGGATGTCATCGAACGTCAGCGCGGTCTCGACGGTGGCGCTGGTCAGACGGTGGATGGACGTTTCGGTCTTGACTGTCATGCTGCACCCGCCGGTCATGCGCCGTGGCACTTTTTGTACTTTTTTCCGCTGCCGCAGGGACAGGCCTGGTTGCGCCCGACCTTCGGCACGTCCCGGCGAACCGTCCTGACCGCGGCGTCGTCGCCGCCCGTGCGGGCCGGCCGTGGCCCCGCGCCGCCGGCGGACGAGCCGGAGGCGAAGGCGGGGGGCGGCTGCCCCGGGTCGTTGAACGAGAGCGGCGTGGCCTGCCGAGCCCGGACCGGCGGCCGCTGGCGGCCGTTGCCGTCGGCGTCGCGAACGACGGGCCGCAGGCGCCAGAGATATCGCAGCGTTTCCTCATCGATCCGCTGCTTCATCGCCTGGAACATCGTGAAGCTCTCGCGCTTGTACTCGACGAGGGGATTGCGCTGGCCGTATCCGCGGAGGCCGATTCCCTCCTTGAGGTGGTCGAGTCCGTACAGGTGATCCTTCCACTGCGAGTCGACCACCTGGAGCATGAGATCCCGCTCCACGCGTTGCAGCACGCCCCCGTCGAGTGCCGACGTCCTCTCCTCGTAGCGATGGCGCACAGTCGACGACAGCGCGTCGTGCATCTCGTCGGGGCTCTTGTCGTCGAAGTCGATCGCGTCGAGATCCTCCGGATCGAGACCGAACAGCTCCTCCACGTTCTGCCGCAGGGCGGTCAGGTCCCAATCGTCCGGATCGACGTCGCGCCCGCAATGGGTCTGGATGGCCTCGTCCACCGCGCCCTCGGCAAGCGTCAGCACGTACTCGTGCGTGTCGATCTCGTCGTCGTCGTCGATGGTTATCTTCCCCGCGAGCAGTTCGCGGCGCAGCGCGTAGACGTTCTCGCGCTGCTTGTTCATGACGTCGTCGTACTCGAGCAGGTGCTTGCGGACGGCGAAGTTCTGGGCCTCGACCTGCTTCTGCGCCCGTTCGATGGCCTTGGTCACCATGCCGTGCTCGATCGGCACGCCCTCTTCCATGCCGAGCCGGTCCATCAGTCCCTGGATGCGGTCCGACCCGAAGATGCGCATCAGGTCGTCCTCGAGGGACAGATAGAAACGGGAGGATCCGGGATCTCCCTGCCGCCCGGCGCGCCCGCGGAGCTGGTTGTCGATGCGCCGCGCCTCGTGCCGCTCGGTCCCGATGATGTGCAGCCCGCCCGCGTCCACGACCGCCTCGTGGTCCGTTCCGGTTTGGGCCAGGTATCGGGCATGGAGGCGTTCCCAGTCAGCGCGCGGCACTCGATGGAAGCCGTCGTGCACGAAGTAGACGTACTCGTCGTCGTCGACGAACTTCTCCTCGCCGTCCGGCAGCCGTTCCGCCGCCTCGTCGGCCAGCGCCTGACGCCGCGCCATGTGCTCGGGATTGCCCCCCAACAGGATGTCGGTTCCGCGGCCGGCCATGTTCGTGGCGATCGTCACGGTGCCCGAACGCCCAGCCTGGGCGACGATCTCCGCTTCCCTGTCGTGGTACTTCGCGTTCAGGACCACGTGCTTGATGCCGCGGCGCTTGAGCAGGCCGGACAGGCGCTCGGACTTCTCGATCGAGACGGTACCGACGAGCACCGGCCGACGCGCCTCCTGTTGCTCGATGATGTCGTCGACGATGGCGGCGAACTTCTCCTTCTCGGTGCGGTAGACGAGGTCGGGCTCCTCGACGCGAATCAGCTCGCGGTTGGTCGGTACGGAGAAGACGTCGAGCTCGTAGATCTTGGCGAACTCCGTGGCCTCGGTCTCGGCCGTTCCGGTCATCCCGCACAGCTTGTCGTACTTGCGGAAGTAGTTCTGGAAGGTGACCGTGGCCAGCGTCTGGTTCTCGCGCTCGATCTTGACCTTTTCCTTCGCTTCCACCGCCTGGTGCAGCCCGTCGCTCCAGCGCCGGCCGGGCATGAGGCGGCCGGTGAACTCATCGACGATGACCACCTGGCCGTCCTTGACCATGTAGTCGACGTCGCGCTCGAAGAGGCTGTGCGCGCGCAGGGCCTGGTTGATATGGTGCAGTAGCGGCATGTTGACCGGGTCGTACAGCCCGCCCGGCTCGAGGCGATGCTTGAGCAGCTTCTCGCAGACGGCCATGCCGCTCTCGGTCAGAGTGACGGTCTTGTGCTTCTCGTCCTTCAGGAAGTCGCCGGTCTCCTCGAGCTCCTCCCGCCGCTCGGCCGGTACGTTGCCCTGGGTGACGGCGCCCGGCTTGAGCCGGGGGATGATGCGGTCCACCTCGTAGTACAGCTCCGTCGACTGCTGGGCCGGCCCGGAGATGATCAGCGGGGTGCGGGCCTCGTCGATCAGGATGCTGTCGACCTCGTCCACGATCGCGAAGTGATGGCCGCGCTGCACGTACTGCGCCACATCGAACTTCATGTTGTCGCGGAGATAGTCGAAGCCGAACTCGTTGTTCGTGCCGTAGGTGATGTCGCACCGGTAGGCCGCGTGCCGCTCCGCGTCGCGCAGGTCGTGCTGGACCACGCCGACCGTCATCCCGAGGAAGCGGTAGACGCGGCCCATCCAGTCGGCATCGCGGCGGGCGAGATAGTCGTTGACGGTGACGACGTGCACGCCCTCTCCGGCGAGGGCGTTCAGGTAGGCGGCGAGCGTCGCGACGAGGGTCTTGCCCTCGCCCGTCTTCATCTCGGCGATCTTGCCGCGGTGCAGCACGATCCCGCCGACGAGCTGCACGTCGAAGTGCCGCATGGCGAGCATGCGCCGCCCCGCCTCGCGCACCACCGCGAAGGCATCGATCAGCAGATCGTCGAGCTCGGCACCCTGATCGCGCCGCTGGCGAAGCTCCGCCGTCTGCGCGCGGAGGCCTTCGTCAGAGAGCGCGCGGACATCGTCCTCGCGCTCTCCGATGGCCGCGACAAGCGGCTGAACTCGTTTGAGGTCGCGCTGGTTCTGGGTGCCGAAGACCTTGGCCAGTAAGGTGTCCAGCATTGTCGTGACGCCGTGAGTGGCCTAGTTTGCGGCCAGCGCGTCCGGCGGGCTGATCAGTCGCAGTGGGTTGACAGTGCGCCCGTGCACCCACACCTCGTAGTGCACGTGATTGCCGGTCGCCCGGCCGGTCGCGCCCGCGCGGCCGATCAGGTCGCCGCGCTGCACGGTATCGCCGGAGCGCACGGCGAACGAGGAGAGGTGGCCGTAGCGGGTGGTCAGGCCGAACCCGTGGCTTATCTCGACGAGGTTGCCGTAGGCCCCGCTGCGCTTCGCCTCGGCAATCAGCCCCGAGGCCGTCGCGTAGACCGGCTCGCCGGGGCGGGTGGAGATGTCGATGGCGGGGTGATGGTCGCGCACGCCGGTGAACGGATCTCGTCGATAGCCGTACGATGCGGACACCCAGCCGTCGACCGGCCAGAGTGTGGGTGTCGCCTCGGCAAGCGCTTCGCGGAACGCCACGCCGTGCCGCACCGCGTCCAGCTCTTCGCTGAGCGAGTCCAGCAACCCGCGCAGGCTCCCGAATGCCTGACCGCCCACCGGGGCGGCGACGTTGGGGCGCAACGCGGCGGCCATTCTCGCGGGCAGCCGTTCGGTGGTCGCCCGCACCCTCAACGCGTCGAGCGGCGTGCGTGCGGCCAGGTTCTCGATGACCGCCTGGAGCGATGCGATGTCGCCGATCAACTCCGTCGCCGTGGCGCGGAAGTCCGAGTTCTCGATTTCGAGACGGGCATTGTTCAGCCGCAGGCGCAGCATTTCGACGTGGGCGTCCCAGCCAGCGTGGATGAGCCAGCCGAGGGGCATGCCGACCGCGGCGGTCGTAACGATAACGGCGAGCCCGACCGATAGAGTGAAACGGCGGACTGTCCCGGTTGCCCGGTCGGCGACGATGAAAGCATAACGCCGTCGAATCATGAAGGAAGCACTCCTCACGCCATCGGAACAATCGCGGCGACCGTCATACGGCGGCCAAGCTCTGGGATGATCCGTGCCGGACGTGCCATAGTGTATCACGCGGTACTGGATCGCTTCGGCAACATGTGATCTCCGGATGCTCGGCGAGTCGTCCAGATCCGCAATGGTGCGCGCCACGCGGCGGATGCGGTCGAACCCGCGTCCGGTGAGACCGAGCCGCCGCACGGCCCGTTCGATGAGGGTGAGGCTCTCCTCATCGAGTCGGCCATGGCGTCGGAGCCGCAGTCCGCTGAGGTCGGCGTTCGTGCAGATCTCGTCGCGGTAGCGTGTCCTCTGGCGGTCCCGTGCGAGGCGCACCCGCTCGCGCACCGCGTCCGTGTCCTCCGCGGGGACATCGCCGGCGAGAACCTCGAACGGGACGCGCTCCACGCGCACCGTGAGGTCGATCCGGTCGCGCAGGGGGCCGGACAGCCGATCGTGGTACCGACGGATGTCGGTCTGGCTGCACCGGCAGCGGTCGAGCGACTCGCCGGCGTACCCGCACGCGCAGGGGTTCATTGCCCCGACGAGCAGGAAGCGGGCAGGGAACTGCACGGTCCGCAGGGCCCGCGCGATTCGGACAGTCCCGTCATCGAGTGGTTCCCGCAGCGCCTCCAGGGTGCGCCGCTCGAACTCCACGATCTCGTCGAGAAACAGGACGCCGTTGTGAGCTAGGAGTCTGCGCCGCAGAAAAACAGATGCGACAATTGTAGGCGAGCCGACGACGAAAGGACTCGATGTCGACCACATTCCGCCCCTATGTGCCTGACCAGTCGCTGCTGTTGCCGCCCGACGTGCGGGAGTGGCTGCCCGAGGGCCACTTGGCGCACCATGTCAGCGATCTGGTGGACGGTCTGGATCTGACGGCGTTCTACGCTCTGTACGAGGGGGACGGCCGTCGCAACGCGCCGTATGAGCCTCGGATGATGGTGAAGGTGCTGCTCTACGCCTACGCGACGGGGGTATTCTCGTCGCGCCGGGTCGCTCGGAAGCTGGAAGAGGACGTTGGTTTCCGGGTGCTGGCGGCGGGCAACTTTCCGCAACACCGGACGCTGTGCGAGTTTCGGCGGCGGCACCTGGAGGATTTCCAGGCGCTGTTCGTGGAGGTGGTCCGTCTGGCGCAGGAGTTGGGTCTGGCGCGCTTGGGGAAGCTGTCGATTGACGGGACGAAGGTGCGCGCGAACGCGAGTAAGCGCAAGGCGATGAGCTACGACCGGATGCAGGAAGAGGAACAGCGCCTGGAAAGCGAGATCGAGGCGCTGTTGCGTCAGGCGGATGCGGTTGACGAGGCCGAGGACTCGCGCTTGGGCGCGGAGGTTCGGGGCGACGATCTGCCGGCGGAGTTGCGTCGGCGAGAAGAGCGTCTGGCGGCGATCCGGGAAGCGAAGGCGCGTCTGGAAGCGGCGGCTCGGGCGGCGGACGACGCGCGGGGTCGGCAGCCGGGGCAGGATCGGAACCCGAAGGGCGGTCGGCCGTACAAGCGGGCGTATGGCGAGCCGGACGAGAAAGCGCAGAGCAACTTCACGGACCCGGAAAGCTCGATCATGAAGACGAGCAACGAGGGATTCCAGCAGTGCTACAACGCGCAGGTGACGGTGGACGCGGAGCACCAGTTGGTGGTGGCGACGGACCTGACGGCGAACGCGAGCGACCAGGGTGAGTTGCCGGTGTTGCTCGACGCGGTAAAGGAGACGTTCGCCGCGCAGCCGGAGACGGTGCTGGCCGATGCGGGGTACTGCAACGAGCGGGACCTGACGGACCTGGAAAAGCGGGGCATTGACGGGTATGTGGCGCTGGGCCGGGAGGGTAAGCAGACGGCTACCCGTGATCGGGAGGCCCATCCGGCGACGGGTCGCATGGTGGAGAAGCTGGCGACGCCGGCGGGCCGCACGGCGTATGCGGAGCGCAAGTGGTTGTCGGAGGCTCCCAACGGTTGGATCAAGCACGTGCTGGGATTTCGGCGCTTCAGCCTGCGCGGACTCGCGAAGGTGCGGTGCGAGTGGGACCTGGTGTGCCTGGCGTTGAACGTCAAACGCCTGCAGCCGCTGATGGCGGCGTAGAAGGCAGGAGATGAGGCTCCCAACGGCGACAAATCGATGCGCATCGCGGTCTCTGGCGGGCCATGCGGCCCGCGAGGACCGAATTTCGTCATCTGTTCGCCAACTACCGAAAATCCACCCCGCCCCGCTGACCGGCGAAGTCGCCCCGACACGTGACTCAGGTCGTGGGCCGGCGACCCGTTGCGTGCCGCAAATCTCCTGCGGCGCAGACTCCTAGGCTCACCTCGCCGGGCCGTGGATCGCGCCCCGCCCGCCGCCGATGAGTGCGGCTTCGGACGCGCTGTGATGTGGAGCCCGGAATGGACGCTCCGCCAGCAGTCCGGCGGCCGGTTCCAGAAGCCCGGCGACGGAGTGGATGGCCGTCGAGGCGACCGCCTCGTCGAACATCGGCGGCGGCAGGATGCCCGGCAGGCGTCTAGCGAGCAGCGTCTTGCCGGCGCCGGGAGGGCCGACGAGCAGCAGGTTGTGCCGTCCTGCCGCTGCGATCTCGAGCGCCCGCCGCGCGCTGCGCTGGCCTCGGACGTCGGCGAGGTCGAGCGCAACGGGAGCCGGCCTCGACGCGGGCCGGTCCTGCACGGGCGCTGAGGTCTCGGCGCCGTTGACCAGATCGGCGACGATCTGCGCCAGCGAGGCGGCCGGGCGCAGGGCGGCCTGCTCGACGATGCTGCCCTCCCGGAGGTTGGCCGCCGGCAGGACCAGCCGGTGACCGTGGCGCGCGGCCAGGATTGCGACCGGGAGCACGCCGCGGACCGGCTGTACCCCACCGTCGAGAGACAGTGCGCCGACGACGACGAGATCCTCCATGAGACGGGGCGGCAGGACGTCGGTGGCGGCCAGCAGTCCGAGGGCGATCGGCAGGTCGTAGCTCGCGCCGCTCTTGCGCACGTCGGCCGGCGCCAGGTTGACGGTGATCCGGCGCTCGGGAAACTCGAAGCCGGCGTGACGGATGGCGCTGCGCACGCGGTCGCGACTCTCCCTGACCGTCGAATCGGGAAGGCCGACGACGGCGAAAGCCGGAAGTCCGCCGGAGACGTCGATCTCGACGTCGACGAGCGAGGCCTCCACGCCGATCATCGCCGCCGATCGAAGCTTGCCCAACATGCAGCGTTGGACTGCAAACTCCGGTCCATCGATGGGTCCGGTCCCTGCGGCCGTTTCCGGTGCGGCGCGTGCCGTTTCTGCAATCGAGGCGTCCCCGCCCGCCGTGCGACCGCCGTGTACGGCTCCCGGTTCGGTGGCCCGCGTCCGAGAATGTCGCTGCGCCACGTGGTCGGAAACCGGTTGCTGACCGGCTTCACGAATCTCCTCTATGGATCGTCGCTGACCGACATGGAGACCTGCTACAAGCTGGTCCGGCGGAGCCTGTTCGAAGAACTCGGAATCACCTGCAACCGCTTCGACGTCGAGCCCGAGATTACCGCCAAGCTGCTGAAGACGGGTGTCACGATTCACGAGGTGCCGATCGGCTACACCGGGCGCAGCTTCGCCGAGGGCAAGAAGATCTCGTGGGTCGATTTCGTGTCGGCGGTGTGGACGCTGGTCCGACTGCGCTTTTCCGGCTCAGGCTCCTGACGGGGCACGTGCGTCGGGGCCGCCGGGTTCGCCGGCGAACCCGGCGTTGCCGACTCAGCGTTCCACGAATACCCCGTGCGCCTGCGCGAGGTCGCGGGCGGCGGGAGTCACGATGGTGCGTTCCCCGATCACGATCGGGCGCGATTCGCGAATGGCGACGCGGACGTCGTCCTCGCAGACGAACGGAACCGGGGTCCGTGCCCCGGCTCCCGCCGGGTCCGGCGAAGGCGAGCGGCCCGCGGGCGGGGTTTCCAGCAACGCGGCGACGCGGTCCGCCACCAGGCGCCGGTCCAGCCCCGCCGTGCGTTCGGGTCCGCCGGCACCGGCGTCCGAGCCGAGCGGCGAGGCCGAGACAAGGTCGCTGGCGGCCTGGGGTGCGGTGCGTACCTCGTACGCCAGGCGCTTGACGTTGAGCAGATGGCGCGGTGAGATGTTGTCGGAGGTGGCATTGCCGCCATGCCCGCCGCATCCGAGCGTCATCGACGGATCGAGACCGGTCGTCATGCCGATGGCGCCCAGCGTGGCCGGCGTGTTCACGACGATGCGGAAGGCCGGCTTCTTCAGTGCGAACTCGAGGACGACCGACTCGTCGCGGGAGTGGATCGCCATGGTGTGACCCATGCCGCCGTACCGCAGAATCTGTCTGCACCGCTCGCAACCTTCGCGCCAGTCCTCGACGACATAGAAGGAGAGGACCGGGCAGAGCTTTTCGATGGACAGGGGATGGTCGCGGCCGACCCCGTCGAGCGGAGCGATGAGCGCACGCGTGTGGTCCGGGACCCGCAGGCCGGCACGCTCGGCGATCTCGACTGCCGTGCGACCGACGAGTTTCGGATGCGGGAGTCGCTGTGGGGTGATCAGGACTCCGGCCAGCGCAGCGGTGCCGGTGCGGTTCAGGAAGTGCCCTCCCCGGGCTTCGAACTCGCGGCGTACCTCCTCCGCAATCGTACTGTCGACCACCACCGAGTTCTCGGAGGAGCAGAGCAGGCCGTTGTCGAAGGTCTTGCCGATGAGGATGTCCCGCACGGCCTTCTCGATGTCGGCGGAGCGCTCGATGTAGGCCGGTGCGTTGCCGGGACCGACGCCGTAGGCCGGCTTGCCGGCCGAATAGGCGGCGCGGACGAGGCCCATGCCCCCCGTCGCCAGGATGACCGCTACCCGCGGATGGCCCATCAGCGCCTGCGTGCCCGCGATGGTCACCGACTCCATGCAGGAGATCGCGCCGGCCGGGGCGCCAGCGGCGCGGGCGGCGCGCTCCAGCAGCCGGACGGTGCGGTTGATGCAGTCGACCGCCGCCGGGTGCGGGCTGAGCACGATCGGGCAGCGCGCCTTCATCGCGATCAGCAGCTTGTAGATGGCGGTGGAGGTGGGGTTGGTGGACGGTGCGATGGCGGCGACAACGCCGAAGGGCTCGGCGATCTCGACGACGCGCCGATCGTCGAGCCGGCGCAGCACGCCGACCGTCTTCATCGGGCGGATGAAGTCGTACACGGTGCGTGCGGCGAAGAGGTTCTTCCGGACCTTGTCGGCGCAAACGCCGTAGCCGGTTTCCTCGACGGCGGCGGCCGCGAGCTCCTCGGCATGGTCGGCGGCCGTCGCGGCCATGGCGGCGACGATGCGGTCGACATCCTCCTGACCGAGCTCCACCAGGGCGGGCCGTGCTTCGTACGCCCGCGCCGCCAGGGTGCGGGCCTCCTCGCTGGAACGCTGGTCGAGAGTGGACGGCGAATCGAGGTCAGCCATGGCGGAGCGGGCCGCTTCGCACCGACCGCAGGAAGGCGCGCGGGCGTTGGCGAGAGGCGACGGTCAAGCCCGGGCGGCACGGCCCGTCAGGGCGCGTCCCCGGCCGACGGGAGAATCTTCTCGACCTCCTGATGCGGTCGCGGAATCACGTGGACCGAGACGAGCTCGCCGACCCGGCGCGCTGCCGCCGCCCCGGCGTCGGTGGCCGCCTTCACCGCACCTACGTCGCCGCGCACCATCACCGTCACGTAGCCGGCGCCGATGTACTCCTTGCCGATCAGCAGGACGTTCGCCGCCTTGACCATTGCATCGGCGGCCTCGATGGAGCCCACGAGGCCCTTGGTTTCGACCATGCCCAGCGCTTCGAGTGTCATGCGCGCGTCATTCTCCCTCCGACGAGAAGGCCCCGCGTGCACGCGGGGCGGAACGGCCGGCAGCCTAGCACATTGCCGGAGACACCCGCAACACGCTAGCATTGTTGCAGATGCACTGGCTCCGTTCGACTCTTCTTTCGCGCGCTTCGCGCGCGGCGGTCGTTGCCGTCTGGCTCTCCATTTCACTCGGCTGCGCCGAGCCTCCGCCGCCGGTGGCTGGCGTCGCGTTGGAACTCGATCGCTCGACGGTATCCCTGGGCGCTCCCCTGGATCTGCATTTCCGCTTCGACGTCCTGCCGGATCTCGATGCTGGACCGGCCGAGGACTATCGGGTGTTCGTACACTTCCTCGACGAGAGAGCACAGGTCCTGTGGACCGAGGATCACGATCCGCCGGTGCCGACGTCGGAGTGGACGCCCGGGCGGTCCATCGAATACTCGCGGCGCGTGAAGATTCCCATGTACCCGTATATCGGCGAGTCGGTAATCGCGACGGGCCTCTATTCCCCGCGTGACGGAACGCGCCTCGCCCTGACCGGAACAGAGCTCGATCAGTTGGCCTATCGTGTGGCGAGCATCCGGTTGGAGCCGCAACACGAAAGCAGCTTCGTCACTTATGGCGAAGGGTGGCACGAGGCGGAGTTCAGCGCCGACGGACGCACGCAGTGGCGCTGGACGACCGGTCGGGGCGTGTTGTCGTTCAGGAACCCGAACCGCGATTCCAGGTTCGTCCTGGAGTTCGACGGTCGCGCCGACCTGTTCGACCCCGACCAGAGGCTGTCGCTCGTCATCGGTGACCGCACCATCGAGGAGTTGGAAATCGATACGACCGAGGTCGTCTACGTCACGTGCGAGATCCCGGCGGCCGATCTCGGATCGGACGATATCGTGAATCTGGAGTTGCGGGTCGACCGGACCTTCACGCCCGCGGACATCGGTGACGGGCCGCAGGACACGCGCGAACTCGGCGTCCGTGTCTACTACACGTACTTCGAGCCGTTGTAAACCCGGAACGGCAGCAACTTCAGTTCGCATCCGCGCGCTGGCGGACGACTTGATGGACGGGTGCGAACCGGCAGGCGAAAATTATGGTGCTGAAGTGGGGATTGATTCTGTGCAGCGCGCTGGCGATGCTGGCGCTCGCCTGGTTACCCGTTGCCTTCGTGGCGAACGGGAAGGGGCGAGCCGCACGCGAACAAGTGGCGTCCATCGTCGATACCGCCGTGGCAAGGGCGGCGGTCATGCCGTCGTTTCAGGGTAGCGGGGCCGGGTTTCTGGACCCGCGGCCCGTGCCGGTCCGTCTGGTTGAGCCCGTCGAGCGGGCCGAGCGGGTCGAGGCCGCCGCGGGCGACACCCTCGGCGGCGGCGTTGGCCGCGACGTCACCTCCTCGCGGGAGTCGCCTGGGTCGCCGGAACGACCCTACGCGCGTCTGGTGCAGCAGGCTGCGGACCGGCACGGCGTCGACCCACGTCTCGTGCACGCTCTGATCGAGGTCGAATCGGGTTACCGTGCCGACGCGGTTTCCGGCGTCGGCGCAATGGGACTGATGCAGTTGATGCCGGGCACGGCCAGGCGCTACGGTGTCTCCGACCCGCTGGACCCGGCATCCAACATATACGCGGGTACGCGCCACCTCCGCTCGCTGCTCGACGAGTTCGGTCCCGTCTATGCACTGGATTCGCTGGCCGCGTACAACGCCGGCGAGGGGGTCGTCCGGCGACACGGAGGCATTCCGCCCTATCCGCAGACCCACAGGTTCGTGCGCCGCGTTCTGGAGGTCATGTTGTCGCAGACCGGCTGGGGCGGCGGCTACTGACCGATGCACCGATGGAGTTTCGCTGCCGCCTCGGGACCGACTCCGGCGCGATCGTGGAGCGGATTTGCATTGCGGACAGCGAGGTGCGCCTGCGGCAGGACCTCAAGAAGGAAGGACTCTGTCTTCTGTCGCTCCGGCGGCGGGGCGGAATCGCGTGGCCGGGCGCGTCGTTCCAATGGAGCCGCCGGCCCGGCGTGCGGGAGTTCACGGTCTTCAACCAGGAGCTGGCCGCGTTGCTCAAGGCCGGGATGCCGTTGCTGCAGTCGCTCGACATCCTGCGGCAGCGGACGGATCAGCCGATCCTGAAGACGGTCCTCGACGACGTCCACGAACAGGTGCGGGGCGGGGCAGCGTTGTCGGACGCGTTCGACAGCCACGGGGATCTCTTTCCCGGCGTCTATACCGCGTCGCTCCTGGCGGGCGAGAAGAGCGGCAACCTCGAAGAGACGCTCCGGCGCTACGTCAGCTACGCCAAGGTCATCAGCGGCGTGCGCCGCCGGACCCTGTCGGCGCTGATCTACCCTGCAATTCTGCTGGCGCTGTCCGGCATCGTGGTGGCCATCATCGTCGTGCGCGTCGTGCCGGAGTTCACCAACTTCTACCACTCGATGGGCGCGACCCTGCCGCTTGCGACGCGGGTGCTGACCGGCGTTTCCGCCTTCGTCACCGAGTTCTTCGGGCTGCTGCTGCTCGGCGCCGCGACCCTCGCCGGCGCCGTGTGGACCTGGAGCCGGCAACCTGGCCGCGGCTCGCAGCTCGACCGGCTGCTGCTCGGGCTGCCGTTCATCGGCGACGTGGCCACCCGGTTCGCCACGTCGCAGCTCGCGCGGACGATGGCCACGCTGCTCGGCGGGGGCATCCCGCTCGTCAGCGCTCTCGATGTCACCGTGCGCTCGGTCGGCAACCGCTACGTGTCGCGCAACCTGGAGGCCATCGCCCGGGAGGTGCGCGAGGGCAAGGCGCTCTCGACCTCGATGCACGCGCGCGGGATCTTTCCGCCGGTGGCCGTCAAGATGGTCGAGGTGGGCGAGTCGACCGGGGCGCTGCAGGACATGCTGAACGCGGTGGCCGACTTCTTCGACGAGGAAATCGAGACGACTCTCGGGCGCTTCATGACGCTCATCGAGCCGCTGCTGCTGGTGATCATGGGCATCGTGATCGCCGGGCTGTTGCTGGCGTTGTACTGGCCGCTGCTGCAGCTCGGTGCCATCGCTTCGTGACAAGGGAGCGCATGTCTGCAGCCGTACCCGGGGACACTATGCGGGATGATGCAGCCGGCGGAGCCGCGCCCGGCAAGCCGGCCGCGAGGCTGGATGCCGCCGCGGAGGTCGCACGCGCACGGGCGCTCGCCGAGCGCTACGGCCTCGAGTACGTCGATATGGAGCGGTACTACGTCGATCAGGATCTGCTGCGGTCGATCCCCGCCGACCTGATGCTGCGCTACCGCTTCGTTCCGCGGCGCCGCATCGGCGGGGCGCTGGAGATTATCTTGTCGGATCCGACCGACCTGCCGATGATCGACGAGCTTGCGCTTCTGCTGGGGGCGCCGGTGACCGCGACCGTGGGCACCCCGTCCGCCATCGAGTCCATTCTCACCCGTAGCGAGAGCTCGCAGCGGGTGCTGGACGAGGCCACCGAGAGCTTCCAGTTGCAGATCCTGCGCGAGGAGGACGCGGCCGAGGAGAGCCTCACGGTCGAGCGCCTGACCAGCGACATCAGCCCGGTCATCAAGCTGGTCGACTCGATGATCTACACGGCGATCCAGCGTCGCGCCAGCGATGTCCACGTCGAGACGCAGGATGACGCGCTGCACGTGAAGTACCGCATCGACGGGGTGCTGCAGGCGGCGATGCGGCCGATCGACAAGCAGTTCCACAGCGCCGTGCTCTCGCGAATCAAGGTGATGGCGGAGCTCGACATCGCCGAGAAGCGTGTGCCGCAGGACGGAAGGTTCAAGCTGCGGATGCCCGGCAAGACCATCGACTTCCGGGTGTCGATCATGCCGAGCATCCACGGTGAGGACGCGGTCATACGGATTCTCGACAAGGAATCGATCAGCGAGCAGTTCCGGGAACTGCGGCTCGATATCCTCGGATTTCCCGCGGACGAGCTGAGGCGTTTCCGGCGCGCCATCGCAGAGCCGTACGGCATGGTGCTCGTGACCGGCCCGACCGGCAGCGGCAAGACCACAACGTTGTACGGCGCGCTGGCGGAAATCACTTCGTCGGAGGACAAGATCGTCACCATCGAGGATCCGGTCGAGTATCAGCTCAAGGGGATCACCCAGATCCCGATCAACGAGCGCAAGGGGCTGACGTTCGCCCGCGGTCTGCGATCGATCCTGCGCCACGATCCCGACAAGATCATGGTGGGGGAGATCCGCGACCCGGAGACGGCGCAGATCGCGATTCAGTCCGCCCTCACGGGGCATCTGGTCTTCACCACGGTGCACGCGAACAACGTCATCGACGTGCTCGGACGGTTTCTGAACATGGGCGTCGAGGCGTACCAGTTCGTTTCGTCACTCAACTGCGTGCTGGCGCAGCGCCTGGTCCGCACCATCTGCCGGGACTGCCGGCATCCGGTGACGATCCCGGAGGAAGAGCTCCGTGAAGCGAAGATCGACCCCGCGGTTGCGGCGGTACACACCTTCTACGAAGGCGGCGGCTGCATTGAGTGCGGAGGGACCGGCTATCGGGGCCGGACCGCAATCTGCGAGCTTCTCGATCTGAGCGATCACATTCGGGAGTTGATTCTCGGGCAGCGTCCCACGTCCGAGATCAAGCAGGCGGCGCGCGACGCCGGCATGCGTTTTCTGCGCGAATCGGCGGTCGAGCAGGTGTTGCAGGGACGGACGACCCTGCACGAAATCAACAAGGTGACCTTCGTTGCCTAGCAGCCTGCTGCGGTCGTTGTTCAGGACTCCCGGTCCGACAGTGGCGGTGTCCATCGTTCCGGGTCTGGTGACCGCGGTTCAGATCGAGTCGGGCCGGAGGGGACCGATCCTGCGGGGGCACGCTCGGTTGCCGCTGCCCGAGGGTGGCGTGACGCCGGCCGTCCAGGGTGCGAACATCGCGGATGCGTCCGAGGTCGCAAGAGCCCTGGACGGGGTGCTGGACCAGCTTCCGCGCCGTCCGCGCCGAATCGCGCTCCTGCTGCCGGACGGTGCCGCCAAGGTGTCGATGGTGCGGTTCGCCAGCGTGCCCGCCCGCGCAACGGATCTCGACCCCATGATTCGCTGGCAGGTACGCAAGACCGTACCGTTCGACGTGGACGAGGCGCAGATGGACTGGACGCCGGGCCGGTCGACGGCCGGCGGCGAACAGGAGTTCGTGGTGGTCCTCGCGCATCGCGCGGTGGTCGAGGAGTACGAGCAGGTTTGCACGGCGGCGGGAGCGCATGCCGGTCTCGTGGACCTGCTGAGCTTCAGCCTGATCGATGCCGCGCTGGCGTACGGCGCCGGCGACGTGGGTGCGGACTGGTTGCTCGTGCACGTCGGGGGGGGATCCAGCACGCTCGCCGTCGTGCGGGGCCGGCATCCGCTGCTGTTCCGGACCGTCGCGGACGGACTGCCGCTGGGAGACCTCATGCACCAGACGGTGATGTACTACGAGGATCGGCTCGGGGGCGCCGGGTTCTCGCACGCGCTGATCGCGGGACACGGCGGGGCGCCGGACGGTGTCGAGAACATCCGGCGGGTCATCGAGGATCGGCTCCCGATTGCGGTCGAGCCGATTGCGAAGCGGATGGCGGCGCTGATGCCGGAACATGGCGGGCTCGATCCGGCCGCACTCGACGGCTTGGCGGCGCCCCTGGGAGTGCTTCTGAGGCAGTCCTCGGCGGCGGGGGCCTGATGTGCCGAGAATGAACCTGGCGACGCGACCCTTCTACAACGACCGTGCCGTCCACCTCCTGCTGGCGGGGCTCGGGCTCGGGGTCGTTGCGGTCCTGGCACTGGAGGCCACGCGCCTCGTGGAGCTGTCCCGGGCACATCGTGACCTGGCGCTGGAGGCCGACGCAGCGGAGGGCGAAGCCGCGGCCGTCTCGACGCAGACGGCCCGACTCGAGCGTGAGATGCCACGGGACGCAACGGCCTCGCTGCTCGTCGATGCGGAAGAGGTCAACCGGCTGATCGAGCAGCGGCTGTTCTCCTGGACCGCTTTCTTCAACGTCATCGAGCGGACCCTGCCGGCGACCGTGATGCTCACGGCGGTGCGTCCGGACGCGGGCGAAGAGGGGACCAGCGTCGATCTCGCCGTGGTCGGCCGCACCGTCGCCGACATCGAGGAGTTCATCCGACGGCTCGAAGGGACCGGCGTCTTCGCCGACGTGCTCGCCCGGCAGGGAGAGCTGAACGACGAGGGGATGTACCGCGCGCAGTTGCGCGGACGCCTGGTGCCGCTCGACGAAAGGGCGGACGGCCGGGAGGCACCGGAGGGGGCATGAGCCGAACCGTCGCGTTCCTCCGACGGGTGCTCGAGGAAAAGCACGTCGTCGTTGCGCTGGTAGCGCTCGGCCTGGCCGCCGACGCCGGGCTCTATACTCTCGCGGTCTACCCCGCGAGCGTCGAGGTCGAGGACGCGGGCCGGCGTGCAGCTGCGGCCGCCGCCAATCTGGAAGCGGCACGGCGGCGTTTCGAGAGCGCCCGGCTCGCCGCGGACGCGATGACACGGGCGGACGCGGAACTGCGCACGTTCCACCAGGAGATCCTGCCGCGCGATCTGGCCGGCGCGCGTGCACTCACGTTTGCCCGACTGGCCGCGCTCGCGGCCGACCACGGGCTGCTGATGGAAAGGCGCGCCTCGGTGCCGGACCGGGAAGAAGGCAGCCGCCTCGCGCGACTTCAGGTGTCGATGCTGCTCAGCGGCGCGTATCGGGACATTCGCCGGTTCATCCACGCGCTCGAGACGGCGCCGGAGTTCGTCGTCATCGAGGAGATCGTTCTGAGCCAGGGAGACGAGACGGAGGCGGGGGAAGTGCTGAGCCTGGTTCTCTCTACCTACTATCCGGACGATGACCATTCGCAGCGCGTCGAGCCGTAGCGCGGGTCGTCCGCCGCGGTCGAGCGACCTGCGGGGGAGGGCGCTCGCGGGCACGACCAGCCGTCTGGTGCGGGAGACGCTCGGTTATTCCTTCGTCGAGCTGCTCGTCGTCAGCAGCATCCTGCTGATCCTGGCGTCGGCGGTCGCGCCGCTCGCGCAGGTGACCATGCAGCGCCAGCGGGAGATTGAGCTGCGGCGGGCGTTGCGTGAGATGCGGACGGCGATCGACGGCTACAAGGACGCGGTGGACCTGGGTGTCATCGGCGGCACGGAGATCGATCCGGAGAACCAGGGCTATCCGCCCAGCCTCGAGACGCTTGTGGGGGGCGTTGAGCCGGTCGACGAGAACGCGGCCAGCGTCCTGCGCTTCCTGCGGCGGATTCCGATCGATCCGATGACGAAGAGCACCGACTGGGGCCTGCGCTCCTACCAGGACGATCCGGACCAGACACGCTGGGGTGGGGGTAATGTGTATGACGTTTACACAAAGTCGCGGGGCGCGGCGCTCGACGGCACGCGCTACCGGGACTGGTGAGACTATGCGGGACTGGCGGGGCGCGCACGGCTGGACGCTCATCGAGCTGACTATCGTGATCTCGCTGATCACGGTGCTGTCGACGATCGCGCTCGTCGGGTACAGCAACGCCGTGACCCGCTCGCGGGAGGCGGTGCTGAAGGAAGACCTCTTCCGCATGCGCGACGCCATCGATCAGCACTACGCCGACCTCGGGGAGTACCCGCGGGATCTGCACGCCCTGGTGAGCGGCCGTTATCTGCGCTCGATTCCGGAGGATCCGGTGACGCGGTCGTCCGCAACATGGGTGGTCGTGCCGGCGGAACCGGATCCGGCGGAACCGTTCGTCCAGGGCGTCTACGACGTCAGGAGCGGGTCCGAGGCGGTCGCCCTCGACGGCACCGTCTATGCCGACTGGTAGGAAGTCCGTGAAGAGAGTCCGGCGACCGCGCGGACAGCAGGGCTTCGCGATGGCCGCTCTGCTCGTCGTTCTCGCCGTCATGAGTCTCATGCTGTCGATGGCGCTCCCGGTGTGGCACCACGCGGCGCAGCGCGAGCGCGAGGCCGAGCTGATCTTCCGCGGCGAGCAGTACGCGCGGGCCATCATGCTCTACCAGCGGCAGACCCCCGGCGCCTACCCACCCGATGTCGAGACCCTTGTCGAGGGCCGGTTTCTGCGCCGCGCCTACCCCGATCCGATGACTGCCGACGGCGAGTTCCGGTTCATCCTGCAGTCCGAGCTGGCCGAGTTCTCCGGTCCCGGCGCCGCCGCAGGGGCGCCGGACGACGGCGAGACCGAGGAAGCGGGAGACGGGCCGCGCCGCCAGCGCCAGGGCGAAGACGTCCGTGACCGCCCGGGATTCATGCAGGGAGTCCGGCCGTTCGCGAACCGGGGAGAACGTACGCCCGGCGGCGTGGACGGCAACATCGCCGGCGTCGTCAGCCGTAGCGAGGAGACTTCGATAGCGCTCTACAACGGGCAGTCGCGGTACAGCGACTGGGTGTTCCTCGGCGAGGGCCCGGCGGCGGGCCAGGCAGGCGGCGAGTCGGGTCGGCCGGAGCCGGGACTGTCCGACCCATTCGGAGGGAGGTCGGGCAGCGGAGCGGGAGCCCGCATGGGAGGGTTGGAACAGCGCGGCGGCGGGAGTGGGAGATGACGTGACGTCAGACGGCCGCCGACCGCTTGCGGGTCAGGCTCCGAACGAGCCACGCGGCCAGCAGGACGGCGCAGACGAGCAGCAGAGCCGCCACGGGGGCCGAGCCGAACAGAAGTGCGTGCGTGGCGGCGAGCGTCAGGTAGACGGCGGCGCAACCCGCGCCCCAGAGGCGGAGATCGGGGGCCAGGGGCGCCGGCGCCGACTCGCCCGCGGCCGTCGCGACGTGGCGCCAGCCGGGGCCGGCGGGCCGGGTGCGGCGGTAGAAGCGGATCAGGTGGGACAGCGGTTCGGGCGGGGTGGCCAGCGTGGCGGCAATCCAGCAGGCCGTCGTCCACGGCACGAGGTAGAGCAGCGATTCGGGAAAGGGAACGGCCGTGAAGAGCCGCACGAACGCGAATCCGGCCGCGGCCGCGGCCAGGGCCGCCAGCTCCGAGACCGCGGTCACCCGCCACCAGTACCAGCGCAGGATCAGCACCAGTCCGACGCCCGCGCCGGATTCGAGCACGAACTCCCACGCCTGACGGACCGAGCGTTCGCGGCTGACCACCAGATAGCGGTAGCCGTTGTCGCGCAACCACGTCACACAGGCGTCGGTGGCGACACCGCGGTCCATCACCACCAGGGCGCCGACCGGCGCCTCCAGTGCTTCGAGCATCCCGGCCAGCGTCCGGTGTTCCCGGACGGTGCCGGCGAAGACCTTCGAGCGGCGCACGAAGCCGCTGGCATCGAGCATCAGGCCCAGGGTCAGCAGCGGGCAGTCGCTGCGCTTCTCTTTCGAGTGCCCGCGTTGCGCCTGCGGCTGGTCGCTCGCCTCGCCCTCGAAGTAGGTGTTGGTCAGGTCGTAGAGCGTCACCGTCGGCTGCAGGTCGAACAGCCCCATCGCGCGGTCGAACAGATGCGCCTCGATCGCCTCGCGATGCTTCACCAGCACGTCCGAGGCGCGGTAGAGCTGCATCGCACCGACGGTCTCGAAGTCGACGCCGAGCAACTCCCCGAGACCGCTGCGCTCCTGCAGCCAGCGGTGCGTCGCGCGCTCCGAGGCGGGCGCGGCCAGACGCCCGACGATGGCGCCGGTGGCCGCGCTGCGCAGGGCGCCGTTGACGCCCAACCGGGTCAGCAGCGCCGGCAGGTCCAGTTGCTCGAGCGCCCACAGGCCGACCTGCTCCACGCCGACGCTGCGGGGCCGGACCAGCCGCAACGAGTCGACATCGACCGGCTGCACATCGGTCGGTCCGGCGGTCGGCGCGGCCGCGCCGCGGGCGATCAACTGCGCCGCGATCCGTTGCGCTTCCTCCTCCACGGCAGGCGGACAATCGGCCACCACGGCGCCTGACCGCTCAACGCATCGTTGATGCGGGCGCACAGCAGCGGCCAGTCCGCCTGAGGAATATCGAAGTGGCGACCGAGGTTGAGGAGGGTGCGCTGGCGCACGCTGCTGCCGAGGCGTTCGGCGTGCACGAGGCGATGAGAGAAGTAGGGCTTTCCGTCCTCAGTCCGCCGGGTTTGGGTGCGCCGAATGAACATGGCGCTCACCATAGCGGACGCACCCTGTCCCAGGCAACTATTGTTATACGCTTATGGCACTACATTCGTCTCTGGCGAAACCCGATCCTTTATAATCAACAAGTTACAGGCCTCGCACTCCACGAAAACCGCCCAAATCCGCAAAACGACCGCTAATCTTGGTAAAGATGGGGTAGCGCCAGCGTCGCGAAAGCGCCCGCCGGCGTCCCTTCCGTCGCCCCTACCGTCGGCCACAGCCGGAGGGTCGATTCCGGGAGTGCGGCGAGCAGGCCGTCCAACCCGCCGACCCCGGGAGCCGCGAGCGCGTAGTACGCCAGGACCACGGCGCCGGCCAGGGCGATTACGAACTGCACCAGGTCGGCCGCCACGACGCCACGGAGGCCGGTCAGCGCGGCGTAGCCGCCGGTCGCGGCGAGTCCGACGAGCACCCCGGTCAGCCGGTCCCAGCCGAGGGCGACCGACAGTACCTTGGCGAGGGCCAGGTTGACCCAGCCGATCACGAGGCAGTTGACCGGCAGTCCCAGGTACAGCGCGCGCACCGCCCGGAGCGTGCTCGCGGTGCGTCCCGTGTAACGCAGCTCGACGAACTCGACGTCGGTCAGGATGCCCGCGCGGCGCCAAAGCCGGGCGAAGAAGACGACGGTGAGCATGCTGCCGAGCGCCGCGTTCCACCACAGCCAGTTGCCGGCCACGCCGCTGGCCGCCACTATCCCGGTGACCGCGAGCGGGGTGTCGGCGGCGAACGTCGTCGCCACCATCGAGGTTCCAGCCAGCCACCACGGCAGATCGCGGCCCGAGAGAAAGAACTGCGAGAGGCTCCGTCCGGAGCGCCGCCCGTAAGCTACGCCGACCGCGATGGGGACGGCGAGCGTGAGCCCGAGCAGTAGCCAGTCGGTCGCGGTCAGCGCCATGGCTCACCCGGCCGCCATCACCGCGTCGTGGAACGCGGGACGCACCGCGAGAATCGCCTCGTTGGATCGGGAGGGATGTACCCGGTTGGTCAGCAGGACGATGTAGCGGTCTGCCGCCGGGTCGATCCACAGCGACGTCCCGGTGAACCCGGTGTGGCCGATCGCTTCCGGCGACAGACAGGTCCCGCACGATGAGGTTGGCAGCATCGTGTCCCAGCCCAGAGCACGCGAGCTGCCGGGCACTGCCGTCCGGGTGCGGAAGGCGTCGAAGGTCTGCGGCGACGCGAACGGGCCGTGGCCGAGGAGGCCGGCCAGGACGTCGCGCGCGAACCGGCCGACCGCGCCGGCGGTGCCGAAGAGTCCCGCGTGCCCCGCCGCGCCGCCCAGTGCCCAGGCGTTCTCATCGTGGACCTCGCCGACCAGCGTTCGCCCGCGCCAGAGATCCAGCTCCGTCGGCGCCGTCCGGGGGCGCCATGCGGCCGGCGGGTGGAAGCGGACCTCTCCCCAGCCGCACCGGGTCGCGATCTCGTCGAACTGGGCGGCGAGGCTCGCCCCCGAGGGGTGGCGGTCCGCCAGGATGAACCCGAGCAGGATGAAGCCGAGATCGCTGTAGATCGAACAGGTGCGCGGCGCGTACTCCAGCGGCAGGCTGCCGATGGCGGGTTCGAACTCCGCGCGGCCGACGTGATCGCGGTAGAAGGGCAGATGCGAGGTGAGGCCGGACGCGTGCTCCAGCAGATCGCGCACGGTCACCATGTCCCGATCCGACCCTCGCCAGGTCCGGAGCGCCGCCGCAACCTGCAACTCGAGCGGGGTCAGGCTGGCATCCACGTGGCGCATCGCCAGCGTCGTGGTCGCGATCACCTTGGTCAGCGAGGCGAGGTCGAAGACGGTGCCGGCCATTGCCGGTGGACTCCCGGCTGCGCACGAGAGCCGGCCCGCTGCGTGGTGCCACAGGCATCCCGAGCGGCTGCCCACCTCCGCCACCGCGGCGGGGCAGACGCCTGCCCCGACCGCGTCGTTCAGGACCTGCGCAGCCGCGTCGAAGCCGCTCATCCCGCGGCTCCGGAGGCTGGCGTCGGCCGGATGCGGTCCGCGGCGTACCCCGCGCCGACCGTTGCGGCCGAGCCGACGAGGACGTACCACTGCCACGACAGGTCGCTCAACAGACTCACCGCGGAGATCGTAACCAGACCGCCGGCGAGCCCGGCAACCCCGACCCCGGGCCTGGGCCTGGCGATCAGCCCGCTGAGCAGGAAAACGCCGAGCATCAGACCGCCGCTGAAGAACTGCACGGTGAGCACGTCGTCGATGACCCGCTGCGACACCCCGATCGCGACGATTGCCACCGTCACCTGCACGAGCGCCCACGCGCCCGTCGCCCACCGTGAAGCGCGGAGCGCCTGGGTCTCGGACGGTGCTCCGGCCACACCGCCCAAGTAGAAGTCGCCGATGGTCGACGCGGCGGAGGAGTTCAGCGAGGAGGACAGCGTCGACATCGCGGCGGCCACGATCGCCGCCACCAGCAGGCCACGCAGTCCTGGCGGGAGATGGGTCATCAGGTACAGCGGAAACACGCGGTCGGCCTGCACGGACCCGCCGCTGGTGATCGCGTCGAGCGCTCCCGGCTCGCCGCCGGCGTAGAACGCCCACAGCAGCACCCCGATCCCCAGGAACAGCGCGAACTGCACGATCACGAAGATACCGCTGGCGATGAGCGCGAGCCGCGCCTCGGCCAGGGACCGGCTGCACAGGTAGCGCTGCACGAACATCTGGTCCGTGCCGTGCGTGGCGGCCGTGAAGACCGCGCCGCCGACGACCGCGGACCAGAAGGTGTAGTCACGCCGCAGGTCCCACGCGAAGTCGAAGACGACCAGCTTGCCGGTCTCCGCCGCCGCCGCCCATGCCTGCTCCCCGCCGCCCGGAATGGCGGCGAGCAGCGTGGCCGCGGCCGCGAGCGCGCCGGTCAGGTATATGACCAGCTGCACGACGTCCATCCAGATCACCGCGGTCATGCCGCCCAGCCAGGTGTAGGTCAGCGTGACCACGGACATCAGCAGGATGGCGGCAATCACAACCGGCGTCTGCGGCGGATCCGCGAGCCCAAGCGCGGCCGTGGCCGTGGTGAGCATCGCCGAGAGCACCAGCGCAGTGGCAAAGAGACGCAATCCATCGGCGAGGTTGCGCGTAATCAGGAAGACCGCCGCCGCGCACCGGCCGACCGCACGTCCGACCCTTGCGCTCAACAACTGGTACGCGGAGAGTAGATCCTGGCTGAAGTACGCCGGCAGCAGGACGAATGCCACCAGCACGCGCCCGGCGAGATAGCCGAGGGCGAGCTGGAGGAACGTCAGGTCCCCCCCGAACGCATAGCCCGGGACGCTGATCACGGTGACCGTGCTCGTCTCCGTCGCGACGATGGAGCCTGCGACCGCCCACCACGGCATGCGCCGCCCGGTCAGATAGTAGTCGCGCAGGGTCGTTCGCCCGCGCGCGAGCCGGCGTCCACTCCATAGCGCCAGCAACAGGTACGCCGCGACGACCGCCAGGTCGATCGGCATCCTCTACTGCGGGTCGATCTGCTTGCGCAGCCGCCCGTCGATTTCCTCACCGATTGCGGCGCGCACGGAGTCGTTCGCCTGCTTCAGACGCGCCAGCGACTCGGGGTAGTCGACATGGGCGTGGGCCATGACGATCGCGGCCTTCACGTTCCAGCGGGCCCGATTCAGGAGCTCGCCCGCCTCCTCGTGATCGAGTCCGGTGACGGTCGTGATGATGCGCCGCGCCCGATCGCGTGCCTTTGCGGAGCCGGCGTCCACGTCGACCATGAGGTTGCCGTAGGTCTTGCCGAGGTGCACCATCGCCACCGTGGTGAGCATGTTGAGCACCATCTTGGTCGCCGTGCCCGCCTTCAGGCGAGTCGAGCCGGCGATGACCTCCGGCCCGACCGCGGGGGAGATGACGATGTCGACGAAGGTCTGCAGCTCCGTGCCCGGCCAGCAGGTCACGAAGACGATCTTGACGCCGTTCCGGCGCGCGCGGGTGAGGGCGCCGCGGACGAACTGCGTCATGCCGCTTGCCGAGATGCCGACGAGCACGTCCTTGCGCGTCGGCTGCAGGCGGGCGACGGCTCGTGCGCCTTCCTCGAAATTGTCCTCCACCCCGGCTTGCGACCGGAAGAAGGCGGTCCGGCCGCCGGCCATGATCGCCTGGACGAGGTGTGCCGGGGTGCTGAACGTCGGTCCCATCTCGGCCGCTTCGAGGACGCCGAGCCTGCCGCTCGTCCCCGCACCGACGAAGATCAGGCGTCCCCCTCTCTGGAGCGAGGTCGTGATGAGGTCCGCGGCGGTTGCGATGCGGGCCTTTTCGCGCGCCACCGCCGTCAGGATCTTGCGATCCTCGCGCAGCATCAGGCCGATCATGTCCTCGGTGGACGCCTGATCCAGCGCCAGGCTGGCCGGGTTGATGGCTTCGGTCGGAAGGTCCTGCCACTTCGAGGACATGCGGAGACTCACCTGCGATCGTCGCCCGCTCGCGCGGCGCCGGGAGCGCCGGAGGCGGGCCGACCGCCGTGCCGGTTGACGGCCCCGAGAAGGACGGGGTATAAAGATCGATTGCTTCGTGACCAACGGACCGTCATGTGGAACGTTAACGCCATGCCGACCGGTCGTCCATCCACTATGCACACCCGGACCGCGCCGATGGGAGCGGACACCGGGAGCGGATGATGCAGCCGGCACATTGTAGTGATCCCGGGGCCATCATCCGCAAGCAGGGTGATGGCCTTTTTTCTGAAACGGCAACATTTCGTGCTCAGAACCGCTCTGGTCGGATTCGGGACGGTCGGGCAGTCGGTGGCGCGCATTCTGTGCGAGGGCGACGCGCGCCCGCTGGCCCTCTCGCACATATGCAACCGGCGCGTCGAGCGGAAGGTCGTCGACTGGGTGCCGGCCACGGTCGCCTGGACATCCCATTTCGACGACGTCCTGCGCTCGGACGCGGACGTCGTGGTCGAGGTCATCGGCGGCCTGGAGCCGGCCGGCGACTGGATCCGGCGGGCGCTGGAGGCGGGCAAGTCGGTCGTCACCGCCAACAAGCAGGTCATGGCCCATGTCGGAGCCGATCTGCTGCAGGTCGCGGCCGACCGGCGGCGGCATCTGCTGTTCGAGGCCGCGGTGGCGGGAGGTATTCCCATTGTCCGGGCGGTGCGGGAGGGTCTGGCCGGAGATCGGCTGCAGCGCGTGCTGGGTGTGCTCAACGGTACCTGCAATTACATGCTGACGCGTATGGAGGCAGGGCGGGTCTCGTTCGACGCCGCGCTGCGGGAGGCGCAGGAGCGGGGATACGCCGAGGCGGATCCGACCGCGGACGTCGACGGCGGCGACGCGCAGGCCAAGCTGGCAATTCTCTCCGCGGTGGGTCTCGGGCGGCAAGTGGCCGCCGAGGCGATCCCGTTGCGCTCCATTCGGCCTGTCGAGCCGGTGGACTTCAACTACGCGCGGCGGCTCGGCTGCACGATTCGCCAAGTGTCGCGAGCCGAGGTGGTGCAGGGAGACGGAGCGGACGTGACGGCCTCCGTGCAGCCGATGCTGGTGCCGGAGACGTCGCCGCTCGCGCGCGCCGAGGGGAGCCAGAACGTCGTTGTCGTCGACGGCGCGCATGGCGGCGAGACCGCGTTTCGCGGGTTCGGGGCGGGCGGTGATCCGACCGCGGTGGCGGTCGTCTCCGACCTCGAGGCGATTGCCCGGGTGGGCGTCACGGCGCCCCGGTCCTGGCGGCCGGCGGCGGCGGCGCGGGTCGAGCCCGATTTCGAGGCGTCCCAGTACCTGCGCTTCGTCATTGTGGACCGACCCGGTATCATTGCGTCGCTTGCCGGCGTCTTCTGGCGGCACGGACTCAACATAGATTCGGTGCTGCAGGAGCCGGACTGGCCGAAGTCGGCCCTGCCTTTCGTCGTGACCCTCGAGCCGTGCAGCTCCGGAGCGGTGCAGGCCGCGCTGGTGGAGATCGAGGCGTTCGACTTCCATGCGCGGGCACCGGTCTGGATGCCGATTCTGCCACGTGGAGAACGCAGCTCATGAGCTACCTCACCGGTCTTCGATGCTCTCTGTGCCAGACCCCGTTTCCGGCCGAGGCGCTCTACGTCTGCGACCAGTGTCTCGGACCGCTCGAGGCGACCTACGATCGCGACGCGATCCGCCGCGCCGTCTCGCGGGAACGCATCGCCGCCCGGCCGCCCAGTCTGTGGCGCTACCGGGAGTTCCTGCCCATCGACGGCGAGCCCCGGACAGGACTGACATCGGGTTTCACGCCACTGGTCCGGGCGGACCGACTGGCCGCAGCGCTGGGCATGCGCGAGCTCTACGTGAAGGACGACTCCGTCAATCATCCGACGTTGTCGTACAAGGACCGCGTCGTGCCCGTCGCGGCGACGCGTGCCTGCGAGCTCGGGTTCAGCGTCCTGGGATGCGCGTCGACCGGCAACCTCGCCAACAGCGTGGCCGCCCACGCCGCGCGGCTGGGCCTCGACTGTTACGTCTTCATCCCACGGACCCTCGAGCCCGGAAAGATCCTCGGTTCCGCCGTCAGCGGCCCCCACGTAGTTGCCATCGACGGCAACTACGACGACGTCAACCGTCTCTGCACGCAGGTGGGCGAGCGCTACGGCTGGGCGTTCGCCAACATCAACCTGCGGGCGTACTACGCGGAGGGGGCCAAGACGTACGGGTTCGAGATCGTCGAGCAGCTCGGTTGGCGGTTCCCGCGTCACGTCGTCTGTCCCGTCGCCGGCGGCACGCTCCTCCCGCGCATCGGCCGCGGCTTCGACGACCTTCTCGACGCCGGTCTGGTGGACGGTGAGCCGTCGCGCATTCACGCCGCGCAGGCGTCGGGATGTGCACCGGTCATCCACGCGCTCGACGCGGGGCTCGATTATCCGGAGCCGGTCCGGCCGGACACGATCGCCAAGTCCATCGCCATCGGCAACCCCGCCGACGGATTTCACGTGCTGCGGACGGTTCGTGAATCGGGAGGAAGCGGGGCGGCGGCCACGGACGCGGAGATCGTCGACGCCATCGGTCTGCTCGCGCGCACCGAGGGCATCTTCACGGAGCCGGCCGGCGGCACCACGCTGGCAGTGACCCGCAAGCTCATCGAGCAAGGGGTCATTCCCCGCGACGAGAGCACCGTGGTCTGCATCACCGGGAACGGCTACAAGACGGCCGACGTCGTGGCGTCGTCCCTGGCCGCACCGACCGCCCTCGGCCGCTCGCTGGCGGAGTTCGAAGCCTTCATGGCCGAGCGCCAGCAGGCGCATCAACCGGTGTCCGGCTGACGATGTCTCGACCCGAGCGCAGCGAGATCGTCGAGGCGGAAGGTCACCTGGTCGATTCGCAGTTGTTGAACGCGATCTTCGACAAGGTAATCGAGCGGCGGGCGCGGTTCGACGTGCTGCGGTTCGACATCGGCCGCACGAACGAAGAGTACTCCCATCTGAAGCTGAAGGTGACGGCGGCGGACGAGTCCGTCCTGGCCGATCTGCTGGAAGACCTAGTGCCGCTCGGCTGTCATCCGACGCCGGAGCGGGACGCCGTTCTCAAGCGGTCCGAGCAGGCCGGGTGCGTGCCCGACGACTTCTACTCGACGACAAACCACCGCACCTACGTGCGGCACGGCGGGGCATGGCTGGAGGTCGAGGGCCAGCGCATGGACGCGGTCGTCGTCATCGAGGACGGGCGGGCGTCGTGCCGCAAGCTGCGCGACGTGGCGGCGGGTGACGTGGTCGTCTGCGGTGTCGGCGGCATCCGGGTCTCTCCCGAGTTTCGCGAGCGGGACCGGCTCGGCTTTGCCTTCATGGTGAACGACGTGTCGACCGAGCGGCGTGTCGAGGTCAGCGTGGCCAAGGTGCTGGCGATGATGGCAGACGTGAAGCGCGAAGGCGGGAGGATCGCCTTCGTGGCCGGTCCCGTGGTGGTGCACAGCGGCGGCGTGACCTACTTCTGCGACCTCATCCGCCGCGGTTTCGTCGACGTGCTGCTGGCCGGGAACGCGCTCGCCGTCCACGACGCGGAGCACGCGCTGTTCGGCACTTCGCTCGGCATCGATCTGAATGCGGGCACGGCGGTGGCAGAGGGCCACCGCAACCACATGCGCGCCATCAACGCAATCAACCGCGCCGGCGGCCTGCGGGCCGCGGTCGACCAGGGGCTCCTGCGCTCGGGCATTTTCTACGAGGCGATTCGGCACGGCGTGGACTACGTGCTCGCGGGGAGCATCCGCGACGATGGCCCGCTACGGGACACGATCATGGACCTGATCGAGGCCCAGGATCGCTATGCGGAGGCGCTGCGCGACGTGAGCATGGTCGTCATGCTGTCGACCATGCTGCACAGCATCGGGGTCGGCAACATGCTGCCTTCCCACGTGCGGGTGGTGTGCGTGGACATCAACCCCGCCGTCGTGACCAAGCTCGCGGATCGCGGATCGTCCCAGACGGCCGGCATCGTGACCGACGTCGGTCTCTTCCTGCACCAGTTGACGGCGCAGCTCGATGCGGCGGCCAGTGCGCCGGAAGCAGCGGGCGCGCGGGAGGCGCAGCGATGACGGCCTCGGCCGGGCCGGCGCCAATCGTCGTTCAGAAGTACGGCGGCACCTCGGTGGCCACCGCGGCGCGCATCCGTGTGATCGCGGAGCGGGTGTCCCGCGTTCGACGCGACAGCCCACGGCTGGTCGTCGTCCTGTCGGCCATGGGCAAGACGACCGATGAGCTGGTGGCGTTGGCGCACGAGGTGTCCGACGATCCTCGCGGCCGCGAGATGGATCTGCTGCTCGCTACCGGCGAGCAGGTTTCCGTCTCGCTGCTCGGCCTCGCACTGCAGCACAAGGGGATCCCGGTGATCTCCCTGACCGCTTCGCAGTGCGGGATCCGGACCGACGACGCCTTCAACATCGCTCGCATCGAGTCCATCGATACGCGGCGGATCCTGGCGGAGCTGGACAGGGAGAGGGTGGTGATCATCACTGGATTCCAGGGGATGACCCGGGATCACGAGGTCACTACGCTCGGCCGCGGCGGGAGCGACATCACCGGGGCGGCGATGGCGGCGGCCCTCGGCGCCAGCGTTTGCGAGATCTGCACCGACGTCGACGGCGTGCTCTCGGCCGACCCGCGCAAGGTGCCGCACGCGATGCAGTGGCGGGAGATAAGTTACGAGGAAGCGATAGAGATGGCGTCGAGCGGCGCCAAGGTGCTGCACCCGCGGGCGGCCGAGGTGTGCATGGCCTACCGGATCCCGATCCACGTGCGGTCCAGCTTCCACGACGGCGAGGGCACGTGGATCCGCGGAGGCGACGAGATGGTGATGGAGCAGGCGGCGGTGGTCGGCGTCAGCAGCGACAGGAAGATTGCCAAGGTCACCCTGACCGACGTGCCGGATCGTCCCGGTCTGGCCGCGGAGGTGTTTCGGGACCTCGCGGCCAGGGCGATCAGCGTACGGCTGATCATTCAGGGGGCGACTGCCGAGGGCCTGGGCTGCATCACCTTCGTGCTCGATGACGAGTACGTCGAGGGCGCCACGCGGCTCGTCGACGACTGGAAGTCGCGCGGCCTGGCGACGGCGGGAGTCATCGATCGAGATGTCGCCAAGATATCCATCGTCGGATCGCGCCTCGCGTCTACCCCGGGCCTGGCCGCCCGCATGTTCGCGGTGCTGGCCCGCGAGGGCATCAACATCGACTGCATCAGCTCCTCGGAGATGAAGATCGCCTGCGTGATCGCCGACACGCACGTGAACGAGGCGGTCCGCGCCGTCCACGACGAGTTCTTCCCCGAAGGCACTGCCCCCCAGGCGGAACGGACTAAGGCTTGAGGTTCGCCGCCGGCATCAACCACCGATCAGCGCAGCCACGGCCGTCTCGAATCTCTCCTGCGTCGCCCCGACTGCGGCTCCGGCGTAGTCTCGAACAGCGCGGGCGTGGTCGCCAATCGCGTCCTGCATCGTCGCGAGCCGCGCCTCGGCTCCCGTGCGAGTGCCGCTATCCAGCGCCTCCCAGATCCGTTCGCTCGACATCCAGACATAAGCGCCGCCGCCGCCGATGACCGCCAACGGAACCAGCACCGGCCCGCCTACCACGAGACCGAACGTACTGGCCGCCGTAAGCACACCCATCGCGGCCCCGCCGAACAACGCGCCCACTCCGACCGTCTGCGCTCCGTCCAACACGGCGTCTTGCACCGTCTTGCGCCCGTTGACAACGTGCAGTGTCTCCACGGCTACAGACACCGGCAACTCCACTAGCCCTGCCCGTGCCCCGGATGTCCGGGGCTGGACTGTAGTGAGCAGGAGGTCATCCGAACTCGTCCCGCAGTTCGAAGGCGAAGGCCATGGCAACCAGTTGAGTGTAGCCGTGCCACATCAACTGTGCGCCGGGCGGGTCGCGTTGGCGTCCGAGCCACCCGCCGAGGCGCCCGACCAGACCGACAGCGTCGCCGAGGCGCGCCGGCGGCGGCAGCTTGCGTGAGCGGGCGAAGGTGGCGAGCACGCGCAACTCGCCATCGGAGAACAGCAGGTCGCCCGGCAGGTCGGGCACTTCGCGCCCGAGTTGGACCATCAACTGGATGCGCCACCCGATGACCATCTTGATGGCCATGGCGCGTTCGAGCCGCTCGGCCGTGTGGTGCTGCAACTCCTCGACCTTGCAGCCGGACTTGAGCACGCGGAAGTATTCTTCGATGCGCCAGCGCCGGACGTACCATTGCAGGATGCGCGTGGCGTCGTCGGCGCTGCTCACACGCAAAGTGGTCAGCAGGAACCACTCCAGCGGCTCGGCCGCGGGCGGCGGTTGTTCCTCGCGCACGTGGACGACCCACAGTGCGACCGGCTCGTCGCCGGGGCAGGGCAGCGGCCTGTTTGCTGGCCTTCACGCGCGCGCTCAGCCGCTGCACCTCGACCTTGGCGGCGCCTCGGGCCGGCGCGTTGCGCACCGTATCGAACAGACGGCGTGAGACCGTCTGCCCGGCGGGCGTCTTTTCCCTGCCGAGGACGCGGTCGGCCTTGGCGCGGACCAGCAGGTCGACCTGCGGGGCAGCCGCGCGGTGTTCGACGAACAGGTCGAGGAAATCGGCCTCGCGGTCCATCACGCACACCACGCGGGTCTGGGACAATTGCTCGGCTGCCTGCGCGCAGTCGCGCAGCCCCTCGATCCAACGGAACGCCTTGCGCTTCTCGCGCGGCTTTGGGGTCGGCTCGCCTTCCGCCTCGGAGTTGGGGGACGCGGGCGCGTCGAAGGCGGCCCGCAGCACACCCAACGCCACCCCGTCGGGATTGACGGCCAAGGTCGTGTGCAACTCCAGGCCGCGCGCCACCGCCCCGGTCTGGTTCGAGCCGATGGCCCCCAGCCCTTGCGTCTGCCCGCGCCGGGTGAAGTTCAACCGGGTGCCGTCCTGGATGCACAGCACCGTGTCGTGCGCCTGCATCCGGCGCAGCGTCTGCTCGCGATGCGGCGCGAGGATGTTGTCGACCGTCACCGCACTGTCGGCGGGCTGGTCGATCAGCCGGTAATGGCCCTTGACCATCGCGCGGGCGCCGTGGGCGGCGCCGGTGATGGCGCGCATCGGAGACTCTGCCATTTGCTGCGCGCTCTGTACCAGCCGCGCGCTCAGACGCGCGTCGCCCAAACGCGCCCCGCCGAACTCGTGGTCCGCCCAGACCGCGGCGTCGAGACCGTCGCCAACCGCCAGCGGCGCCACGACCGGTGCAGGCACCGCGAGGCGGGTGCGCCACGCCGGCTCCAAGGCATACATATACACCGCCTTGCGCGTTTCCGGCGCCGCGTGCCGGCGGTCCTGGCGACCGCGACCGCAGGTCTCACCCACCCGAACCCAGTTGGCCGCGCGCACGCTCGCCCCCGTCTGTTCGGTCTCGTCGACGAACGTCTCCAGCAGCCAGGGGCGATAGCCATACAGACCCTCGCAGTCGTCGCCGACTGCCCGGACGACCCGGCCCAGCACGTGCGAGGCCAGGTTGCGACACACAATGCCGGGGCGCACCAGCAGCCGGCACAGTCCCAACACCCGGTGCAGGTGCGCGCGCCGGCCCGTGTCGTCCCACCCGACCCAGGCGTCGCGGGACCGCAGCCGCCGCGCACTCGCCGCGAACCCGACGCCGCCCAGCCAACCATGCGCCGAACCCACCAGATACCGCAGTTGCGGGCCGACGAACGGACCGGCGCCGCGCGGGTGCTCGTACGCCATCAGCGTGTTCCAGACTTGGCGCTGCGCGTCGGTCTCAACCAGCGCCAGGGTCAGACCCACAACCTTGCCGACCGTGCCCGGCACGTCCACCGCCGGCGCCATCGGGTGCGGAAGCACCCGCGCCCGGCCCCCAACGCCGCGAGCCGCCTGACTCGCAGGCAGCGAGACGTGGCCGGCCGCCTGCAGGTCGGACAACGCCCGGCAACAGCTCGCGCGCTGCCACCGGCCCCGCCCGTCGCGGAAATCGAACGTTTCACAGACGCGATCGGCGACCTGACCGAGGCTGCCGACACCCTGCGAAACCGCCTCGTCCAGCACGTCACGCAGGCGGGCGAGGTTGTCCCGTAGAATACGTGAGACCTGATTCTGAATCTCCATGCCGGCCACCGTAGCGAAGTGGCTGCATGAAGTCCAGCGAAAAATTATGGGGCACGGGCAGTCCTAGCCCATCTTTACCAAGATTAGCGGTCGTTTTGCGGATTTGGGCGGTTTTCGGGGAGTGCGAGGCCTGTAACTTGTTGATTATAAAGGATCGGGTTTCGCCAGAGACGAAGGTAGTGCCATAATCGTATAACAATAGTTGCCTGGGACAGGGTGCGTCCGCTATGGTGAGCGCCATGTTCATTCGGCGCACCCAAACCCGGCGGACTGAGGACGGAAAGCCCTACTTCTCTCATCGCCTCGTGCACGCCGAACGCCTCGGCAGCAGCGTGCGCCAGCGCACCCTCCTCAACCTCGGTCGCCACTTCGATATTCCTCAGGCGGACTGGCCGCTGCTGTGCGCCCGCATCAACGATGCGTTGAGCGGTCAGGCGCCGCTGGTGGCCGATTGTCCGCCTGCCGTGGAGGAGGAAGCGCAACGGATCGCGGCGCAGTTGATCGCCCGCGGCGCGGCCGCGCCGACCGCCGGACTGACCGATGTGCAGCCGGTCGATGTCGACTCGTTGCGGCTGGTCCGCCCCCGCAGCGTCGGCGTGGAGCAGGTCGGCCTGTGGGCGCTCGAGCAACTGGACCTGCCGGCGCTGCTGACCCGGTTGGGCGTCAACGGCGCCCTGCGCAGCGCGGCCACCGGCGCCATCGTCGGGCGTCTGGCCGCGCCCGCCTCGGAGCGCGCGACGCACCGCTGGCTGCAGGAGCGCAGCGGTCTCGGGGAGTTGCTCGGCGTCGACTTCGAGACCGTCGGTGCGATGCAGCTCTACCGCGCCTCGGACGTGCTGGTGAAGCATCGCGAGGCGATCGAGGCGCATCTGTTCGACCGCGCGATGGGGCTGTTCGACCTGCAGCCGACGGTGACGCTCTACGACCTGACCAACACCTACTTCGAGGGCGAGGCGAGCGACCAGCCGCAGGCGCAACGCGGGCACTCGAAAGAGAAGCGCAGCGACTGCCCGCTGCTGACCCTGGGCCTGATGCTCGATGCCAGCGGCTTCGTGCGCCGCTCGAAAGTCTTCGCCGGCAACGTCCGGGAACACCGGACGCTGGCCGGGATGCTCGAAGCACTGGAGGCGCCGGTCGGCGCCCTGGTGGTGATGGACCGCGGTGTCGCCACCGACGCCTGTGTGACGTGGTTGCGCGACAACGGCTACCGCTATCTGGTGGTCAGCCGCGAACGCCACCGCCGCTTCGATGCCGATGCCGCCGTGTCGCTCCAGACGCAGTCGGACCAGACCGTGCACATGCACAAGGTGGTCTCGACCGACCCCGACGAAGTGCGCCTGTACTGCTACTCCGAGGAGCGGGCCGAGAAGGAGCGGGGCATCGTCGAGCGTTTCGCCTCCCGCTTCGAGACCGCCCTGACGAAGCTCAACGACGGGCTGTCGCGTCCCCGCGCGCACAAGCGCCTCGACCAGGTCTGGCAACGCATCGGACGGCTGAAAGCCAAGCATTCCCGCGTCGCCTCGCACTACCAGATCACCGTTACCGCCAACGAGGCCGGCGACCAGGCCGTCGCCGTCAACTGGACCCGCCGCCCCCAGGACGGCTCGATGGTTACCCATCCGGGCGTCTACTGCCTGCGCAGCAGCGAGACCGACTGGAACGAAGACGCCTTGTGGCGTACCTACACCACGCTCACCGACGTCGAGGCGGTATTCCGCTCGCTCAAATCCGAGCTCGGCCTGCGCCCGATCTACCACCGCAAGCCGGCGCGGGCCGACGGCCACCTGTTCATCACCGTCATCGCCTACCAGCTCGTGCAGGTCATCCGCACTCGGCTGCGCGCGCGCCGCGAACACGCCAGGTGGACCACGCTACGCCGCGTCCTCGAAGGCCAGCAGCGCGTCACCGCCACCTTCCGCCGTCCCGACGGACGCACGCTGCATGTGCGCACGCCGCGGAAAACCGCCCGCGCGATGCGGGTCCACCAAGGCGGCCGGCGTGCAGCAAGCCCCGGTCGTCTAGGGCGTGTTAACACTATTGGCCGGATCGTGGTATCGTTCCTGGATGGAGCTCACCGAAACGCAGTACGCACCCATCGCGTCCTGTCTCCCGCGACAGCGTGGCAATGTCAGCATGCCCAATCTGCAGGTGCTCAACGCGATCCTGTACGTCGCCGAGCAGGGGTGCAAGTGGCGAGGGTTGCCGAGGCGCTTTGGGAACTGGCACACGATCTACACCCGCATGAATCGTTGGTCCAAGAACGGGGTGCTCGACCGGGTCTTCGAACACCTGCAACGCGCCCAGTTGATCCGCATCAAGTTGGAGGCGGTGTCGCTGGACAGCACCATCGTCAAGGTCCATCCCGACGGCACGGGGGCTCGAAAAAAAACGGCCCCCAAGCCATCGGCAAATCCCGCGGCGGGTGGACCACCAAGATTCATCTGGTTGCCGCGGATGCTCGAATGGCATTGACGTTTGCGCTCTCGCCCGGCCAAGCCCACGACGGCCCGGAGGGCCGGAAGCTCCTGACCAGCCTGGGGCCGCAAGATGCCGAATTGGCCTTGGTGATGGACCGCGCGTACCAGGGCGACGAAACCCGCCAACTGGCGCTGGACCTCGGATTCACACCAGTGGTGCCGCCGATCAAGACCCGGACGGACCCGTGGGAGTACGACCGGGAGATGTACAAGCGACGCAACGAAGTCGAGCGTCTGTTCCGCCGACTGAAGGGCTATCGCCGGATCTTCTCCCGATTCGAGAAGCTGGATGTGATGTTCATCGGCTTCATCCACTTCGTGCTCATGTTCGACGCGCTGAGGCAGTGTTAACAGGCCCTAGTCGGCAAGACCGCCGCCGGAGGCGTAGTCGACCACCAGCCGGATCGGCGCTGACGGGTCGGCGCCGAACAGGGAACGGCCCGGCGTGTGGTCGGCGCCCGGATGCAGGATGGCGTTCACCTCGATGGTCGAGCCGGCCGGCAGGTCGATCGGGGCGTCGAACCAGTAACGGGTCGGCCACGCCGTATCCGGCTCGCGCAGGAAGAGCATCGGTACCCGCGCGCCGCCGGGCGTCACGGCGACCACCTGCACGTCCTTGGCGTCGACTTCGACCTCCGGCAGGATGGCGAGCGCGCTGACGTCGGTGTCCACTTCCTGGCTGAAGGTCAGGGTTAGTCCGCCCGCGCGCTCCGGCGACGACAGGAGCATCGACTCGACCGCCCGGTCGCTGTCGTCGCCGACGTAGAGCCCGATGCGGCTCTGGTCCACGAACTCCTCGCCCTCGGTGATCCAGGTCTTCTTGTAGTGCACGCGCGCCACGATGTCGGCACCCGCCGGCAGATTGCGGGCGGCGCCGTCCTGTCGGACGCTCGGCCGCCCCGGCGACCAGAGCGCCAGTGGCGCGGTGGTGGGGAAGCCCCCTCCCTCCGCCTCTCCGAATCCCGGACCGTCGTCCTCGGCGTCCAGCGCGCGTGCGGTTCCGGTCGCATCGATGTAGATCGCGACGTCGCGGACGACGGCGGCAGCCCCCGGCATCACGTCGGCGCCAGTCACGAACCGTTCCTCGGTTGTCCGGGTCGGCAGCACGAAGTAGCGAACCAGCTCGTTCGTGCCCGCGTCGAGCGTGAACGGCTCCGGCATGCGGAGCTCGAGGGCGGGGGCGCCCAGCGGCCACTCTCCGGGCTCGCCCGGCGGGGGCGGACTCTGGGAGCGCGGGCCCTGCGGGTAGCCGCCGCTGGACCACTCGAGGATCATGTCCATCTCGTGCGCCGGCAACGCGTGCCCGTTGCGGAAATCGCCGAACCCGTCCTCCGCCTTCCAGGGCGGCATTCGCAGTCCCAGGACCTCCTCGCGGATCGACTGCGCCCAGGGATAGGCGCTGCGGTATGTCACGAGCGACATCGGGGCGATACCCCCGTCGCGATGGCAGGAGCCGCAGTTGTCGCGAAAGATCGGAAACAGATGCTCGTTGTAGTTCCACCGCGAGGCGATCGGGGTGTGGGTCTCCGTCTCCTCGGTCTGTCCGCCCACCACGACGAGCGCCACCGCTGCGCCCAGACACCAGCGACCATATCTCGTCCTCATCGCTCCATCTCCCTGGTCAGCCTCAGGCGCCGGTTACCGGCCGGCGAGCGACCGGCGCTGCTTCGCGCGTCCGACTGCCGAGCCCGAAACGTCGCGCGCGCTGCTACCGCGCGGATGCGCCGTCGTAAACCTGCTTGATCCCGCGCACGGCCTCGCTGAAGACGTCGTGCGCCTCGCTCACCTGCTGCTTGTTTCCGAGGTCGCCGTACCAGTCGAGAAGCCACGCCGCCCGCACCAGGCTGCGTACCGCGATGCGCACCTGATTCCGGCCTTCGGCCGGGAGGGCCTCGGTGCGCTGGTCGAGCGCCAGCGCGAGCTCCTTCGATTGCAGGGCCGGAATGAAGATCTCCGTGAACCGGCCCTCCGCCACGAGTTGGGCGATCTCGTCGTTGCGGGCGTCGATGCTGCTGACGATGTCACGTGTCCCCTCCGGAATCCGGGGGCGAATCCGTTCGGCCAGCGGCAGCGTGGCGGGCACGTCGGTCGCCGCGGTCACCGTCCTGACCGGAGCGTCGGACGTCCGCTCCGAGAAGATGAAATCGAACCGATCCTCCGGAAAGTCCTCGACCATTCGGAGCTTGGCGATGAAGTCGGCGGGCAGGGCGCGATCGCCGACCTCCGCCTCGAGATAGCCGCCGTCCGGAGAGGGGAGCAGAGCGGCCGCTTCCACCTCGATGAACTCGTCGGTCGCTGCGTCGTAGTCCTCCTGCAACACCACGCGCCCCATCCACATGGTCACGTCGACCGGCTCCCGGTAATTGTCGGTCGCGTAGAGGCGGAAGATCCCCGGTTCCGGGTACGTCCCCTCGATGTGGTGGAAGCTGTCCGGCGCCATGAAGACGCGCCCGCCGTGCCGCGGGCTGTGATCCATGTGCGCCCCCGGCGCCGCGTCGACAACACCGCAAGTCAGCATCGTCGAGCCGTAGTACGGGTTGCGGACCGGGCCGTCGGCCTGTACCCAGTTCGACCCGCCGTCGTACATCGGGCAGTACGCCCGGGCGTAGCCGGCCGGCAGGTCCATTCCGGCGAGAAGCTCGGACAGCGGCTTGAACGCGCTACGCATGGATGCGATGTCCTCGGCGCCGGCCGCGACCCGGGCCAGCGGCCCGATGACACCGTCCGCGACCGCGATCAGATCGGCCAGCGCGCGCTGCGCCTCCGCGAAATCGTCGGCCGCGAGCGCTTCCTGCACGCGGACGTACTCGACGACCTGCGTGCCGAAGTCCGCTTGCCCGGCGGCGGCCGACGCGTGGACCGAGTAGCGCGCGCCGGGCCCGAGCAGCACGACGCCGAGCGTGCCGGCGAGAACGGCAAGGTGCTTCACATGAGACATTGGACGGATCCCCCGAGAGTGCGGTGAGCGTGCCGCGACCATCGCTATTTTACAGTTCGCAATGCGCCATTATACAACCAGCCGCGCCCTTCGCGCAATCCAGATTTGGCCGTAACTCGTTGTGCGAACAGGAGTAGTGCGCATTTGCGGCGGTTCGTGCGGCCGTCGTCCGGAGCGTCCGCGCCGCTCTTCGCGCGCTTCCCGCGGTGGTGGTCGCCACCCGGCCGACCGATACAGGGGAGGTGAGCGCCGATCCGGTCGACGCGTATCTGGGCGATCTGAAGGCGGGGCGGCGTCTGGCCGCCAATACACTGAGCAGCTACGCTCGCGATCTCGTGCTCCTGGCGGGATTCGCGGAGGCGCGCGACGCTCGCGTGGAGCGGCTCGACCGGCGCGATCTGGAGGCGTTCGTTCGCGACATGATGGGCTCCGGGCTCGCGCCGCGGTCGGTCGCCAGAGTTGTGGCCTGCACGAGGGGCTTCTACCGCTTCCTGCTGGCCGACGGCTACCTGGCGTCGAACCCTGCCGACGACCTGCGCGCACCGCGATCGTGGCCCGCACTGCCGAAGTTCCTGTCCATCGCGGACGTCGATGTGCTGCTGGAGCAGCCGGACACCACCACCGTGATCGGCATCCGCGACCGGACGCTGATCGAGCTGCTCTATGCCACCGGCCTGCGGGTGTCCGAGCTGGTGTCGCTGCAACCCGAGAGCCTGCACCTCGATGCAGGTTATCTGACCTGCATCGGCAAGGGGAGCAAGGAGCGGCTCGTTCCGATGGGCAGGGCGGCCGTCGAGTGGTTGCGGCGCTACCTGGCGTCCGCGCGCCCGGCGCTCCTCGGTCCGCGGACCTCTGCCTGGGTCTTCGTGAATGCCCGCGGCGGCGTCCGACTCACCCGCGTCGGATTCTGGAAGAAGCTCAAGCAATACGCGCGGCAGGCCGGATTGCCGCGGGACCTGAGCCCGCATGTTCTGCGGCACTCGTTCGCCACCCATCTGCTCGAGCGCGGCGCGGATCTGCGGTCCATACAGACCCTGCTCGGACACGCCGATCTGTCCACCACCCAGATCTACACGCACATCCTCGAGGCGCGCCTGAAGGCCGTCTACGACGAGTGCCATCCGCGCTCGTGATTGACCGGACCGCCGGTCGTTGGCTAGCATATGCGGTTGGCGTGGGCGCGCGGAGACCTGCCGTCCCGAACGGTGGCGAACGCGCCACAGGCGACCCCGCCGAATCGACGCCGCATTCATCCATCGCCGCGAAGGGAGATTCACCGCACATGCGCCGGACAGGCCGTTATCTCTTTACCTCCGAATCGGTCACGGAAGGGCATCCGGACAAGATCGCCGACCAGGTTTCCGATGCCGTGCTCGACGCCGTTCTGACGGACGATCCGACGGGGCGCGTCGCCTGCGAAACGCTGCTGACGACCGGCCTGATCGTGCTGGCGGGGGAGATCACCACGACCGCCAGGGTCGAGTTCGCGGACGTCGCCCGCGCGGCGGTGCGGGAAGTGGGCTACACCCGTGCGAAGTTCGGCTTCGACGCTGACACCTGCGCCGTGCTCTCGTCGCTGCACGGGCAGTCGCCGGACATCGCCATGGGGGTCGATCCGGGCGGTGCGGGGGACCAGGGCCTGATGTTCGGGTACGCCTGCAACGAGACCCCCGAGCTGATGCCGCTGCCGCTCATGCTCGCGCATCATCTCGTGCGTGCGCTCTCCAACGTCCGCCGCGACGGGCGGCTCACCTACCTCCGTCCGGACGGGAAGTCGCAGGTCACGGTGGAGTACGACGGGGACCGGCCGCGCCGCATCGACGCCGTCGTGGTGTCGAGCCAGCACAGCGACGATGTCTCGACGGAGCAGTTGCGCGACGACATCACCCGCGAGGTAATCCGCGCCACCGTGCCGGAGTCGCTGATCGACGACGCGACGAAGATCTACGTCAACCCGACCGGCCGTTTCGTGACCGGCGGTCCGCACGGCGATTCCGGCGTGACCGGGCGGAAGATCATCGTCGACACCTACGGGGGCATGGCTCCGCACGGCGGCGGCGCGTTTTCCGGAAAGGACCCGACGAAGGTCGACCGTTCCGCGTCCTACATGGCGCGCTACATCGCGAAGAACTGCGTGGCGGCCGGTCTGGCCGAACGCGTGCAGGTGCAGCTCGCCTACGCCATCGGGGTCGCCGACCCCGTCTCGGTCCTCGTCGATACGTTCGGTACCGGAAAGATCGGCGAGGAACGGCTCGGCGCGCTCGTCAGGGAGCATTTCTCGTTGACGCCGAAGGGCATCATCGAGACGCTGGCGTTGCGCCGGCCCATCTATCGCAAGACGGCGGCATTCGGTCACTTCGGCCGGACCGACCCGGAATTCACCTGGGAGCGGACCGACAAGGCCGCGGCGCTCGGCTCCGCCGCGGGGATCTAGGGCCTGTTAACACTTACCTCAGCGCATCGAAGATGAGCACGAAGTGGATGAAGCCGATGAACATCACATCCAGCTTCTCGAATCGGGAGAATATCCGGCGATAGCCCTTCAGCCGGCGGAACAGACGCTCGACCTCGTTGCGTCGCTTGTACATCTCCCGGTCGTACTCCCACGGGTCCGTCCGAGTCTTGAGCGGCGGCACCACGGGTGTGAACCCCAGGTCCAGCGCCAGTTGGCGAGTTTCGTCGCCCTGGTACGCGCGGTCCATCACCAAGGCCACATTGGCATCCTGCGGCCCCATGCTGGCCAGGAGCTTTCGGCCTTCCGGGCTGTCGTGGGCCTGGCCGGGCGAGAGCGCGAACGTCAGTGCCGTGCGAGCATCCGCGGCAACCAGATGAATCTTGGTGGTCCACCCGCCGCGGGACTTGCCGATGGCTTGGGGGCCGTTTTTTTTCGAGCCCCCGTGCCGTCGGGACGGACCTTGACGACGGTGCTGTCCAGCGACACCGCCTCCAGCTTGATGCGGATCAACTGGGCGCGTTGCAGGTGTTCGAAGACCCGGTCGAGCACCCCGTTCTTGGACCAACGATTCATACGGGTGTAGATCGTGTGCCAGTTCCCAAAGCGCTTCGGCAACCCTCGCCACTTGCACCCCTGCTCGGCGACGTACAGGATCGCGTTGAGCACCTGCAAATTGGGCATGCTGACATTGCCACGCTGTCGCGGGAGGCAGGGCTCGATGCGTGCGTACTGCGTCTCGGTGAGCTCCATCCAGCCAACGATATCACGAACCGCCCAATAGTGTTAACAGGCCCTAGTCCGTCCGGCGGCCGGGCGGTCGGGCAGCCGCCCGGATGACCGGGCGGCAACGTCTTCCGGGAGCTCTCCATGCACCGGCCGGCAGGGCGCTTCACGCGCATCGCGACGACGGTTGCCCTCGGCGCTGGTTTCGTCGTCCTGTGGGTCCTGTGGAACCTGCCGCCCGTCTCGCGCCCGATCCGTCTCGACGCGTTTCCCGCACCGGCCGCGGCTTCGTCAGGGACCACGGTGCGCGGGGCCTTTCACGTCCACAGCCGCCGTTCGGACGGCAACGGCACGGTGGACGAGATTGCGTCCGCCGCGGCGGCGGCGGGCCTGGATTTCGTGATCCTGACCGATCACGGCGACGCTACGACCAGCCGGCCGCCGTCGTACCGGCATGGCGTTCTCGTCATCGAGGGGGTCGAAATCAGCACGGACGGCGGGCACTATGTAGCGCTGGGGTTGCCCGGCGCTCCGTATCCGCTCGGCGGCGACCCGCGCGGCGTGGTCGAGGACGTCCGGCGGCTGGGGGGCTTCGGTGTAGCCGCGCATCCTTCATCGCCGCGGCCGGCCCTGGCCTGGTCCGACCGGTCTCTGCCGGTGGACGGGATCGAATGGCTCAACGGCGACAGCCAATGGCGGGACGACAGTCTGCTCGGACTGCTGCGTGCCGCCGGGGGATACTGGTTCCGGGCGCCGGAGAGTCTGGCGTCGCTGCTCGCGCGCCCGGAGCGGGCACTGGCTCGCTGGGACGCGCTGGCGGCCACGCGGCCCGTCGTCGGATTGGGCGCGGCGGATGCGCATGCACGCTTGGCGCTCGGGAACGCCGACGACGGATACGGCGGGGGCGTCGATCTGCGATTCCCCGGGTACGAGGAGACGTTCCGGACGTTCGCGATCCGGGTCGAGCTCGTTCGCCCTCTGACTCGCGATGCCGCCGCCGACGGCGCCGCCGTCATCGGACAGGTGCGAGCCGGTCGGACCTACACGGCCATCGACGCGCTGGCGGGTCCCGTGCGCTTCGCGTACTCCGGCCGGACGGCCGACGGGCGCCGCGTGCGGATGGGGGAGCGCGCGCCGCCGGGGCAGGACCTGACGTTGCTCGTCTCCGTGGCAGGACCGGCGGACGCCACGATCCGGGTGCTTCGCAACGGTCGGGAGGTGGCGCAGGAGGCTGGACGCACTCTCGCCCATGTGGCGGCGCCGGCCAACGATCGGGCGGCCTACCGGGTCGAGGTCGCCCTGCCGGCGGCGCCGGGGCGGCCGCCGGTGCCCTGGATCACGAGCAATCCCATCTACACGGGTGGCCTGGTCCCGACCACGGTTCCATCGGCGCCGGCAGCGGCGCTGCTGCGGGCGCCGGGCGGGCCCTGGCGAATCGAGCGGCGCCCCGACGCTCGGGCCCTGCTGAAGGAGGCCCCTGACGGATTCCGGTTCGCCTTCACCCTCGGGGACAGTGCGGCAACGTACGTCGCCGCCGTCCGCTCGCTGTCTCCCGGTGCGCTGGCCAATGCCGCGGCCTTTCGGTTCGAGGTCGAGGCTACGCGGCCGCTGCGCGCTTCGTTGCAGCTCCGGAGTCTCGACGAGGGTGGGATAGCCGTGCGTTGGCGGCGCTCCTTCCACGCCGGTCCCGAAAGGCGTGTCGTGCACGCGCGGCTCGAGGAGTTCGTTCCCGCCTGGTGGCAGGTGCCGGCCCGCCCTGATCTGACGGAGATAGACGCCCTGTTGGTTGTCGTCGATACCGTGAACACGTACCCCGGCACGAGCGGCGTGCTCACGGTTGGCGCGGTTCGCGTCGAATCTCGGCCGGACGACTGAAACCCGTTCCCTCTGTGGGTGGGATTGTGGGATTGCCGGTTACGTCCGGACCGTGAGCAGAAAATAGCCCGCCGATGTGCCGAAGATCAGGTTCGGCGCCCAGGCGGCGGTGGCCGGCATGAGCACGCCAGCGCTGCCGAGCGCCCCGAATACGCTCAGCACGATCCAGTACGTGAACGCGAGCGCGATGCCGACGCCTACGCCATAGAGGGCGCCGCGGGGACCGGTGGTCACGGCGAAAGGCACGGCGATGAGCGTGAGAATCACGGTGACGAAGGGAAAGGACGCCTTCCGGTGCAGCGCCACTACGAGATCGATGACGTCGAAGCCGCGCGCGCGCAGCTCCACGATGTAGCGTTCGAGCTCACGGAAGCTCATGAGTTCCGCGTCCGGCCGCTCGGTCGCGAAGACGGTGGGCGCCGACACCGCGGGCAGCGCGCGCGTCGCGTCCTCCCGATACGCGGATGAGCCCCCCGGCACGGTCGAGAACTCCCGCGACCAGACGTTTCGGCCCTCCCACTCGCCAGCGTACGACGCGTGGGTCGTGTACGTCCGGCGCGCCAGCGACCACGGGCGCTCGGTCAGCTCGAAAACGGACAGGCTGTCGAGCGCCAACCGGTCGGCGTCGAAGTAGCGATAGTGGTAGATGACACCGTCATCGTAGAGCCACTGGCGACTCAGCACCGCGACGGTCTCCTTGCGGCCCGTTCGGATCTCACGGTTCAGCGTCTCGGCGGTTCGATTCGCCTGTGCCAGAACGGTCTCTCCCAGTGCGAACAGCAGGCCGCTCCAGACGAGGCTGAAGCAGAGAATCGGGAACGCCGCCCGGTACAGGCTGATCCCGCACGCCTTCATGACGGTGAGCTCGCTCGTCCTGGTCAGCAGGCCGATGGTCACCAGCGTCGCCACGAGTCCGGCGATCGGCAGAACATAGTAGATGAACTGCGGCGTGGCGTGCCAGAAGTACCGCAGCAGCATTGCGCCTGTCGTCTCTTCCTTGAACAGCTTGTCGGACAGGTCGATGAACGTGGCGATGTAGAAGATTCCAAGCAGGCCGACGAACGCCAGGCCCACCCAGCGCAGGTACATCTTCGTAACGTACCAGTCGAGGATGTTGATGCCGAAGAGCGATCTCGCCGACACCGTGACAACGGATTTCCGTTTGCCGGCGTCGGCGGCGTCGCCGCCGCCGGACGGTGCAGGCAGGCGCCGCCACGGCCACCGGAGCGAGGCCCCGCGCTCGACTGCCCCTGCACGCCGCCGAATCAGGACCACGCCGGCCAGCCCCAGGACGATGTTCGGCAGCCACATTGCCAGATGGGGGGGGAATTGCTGTCCCTTGGCGAGCGCCTCGGCCTCGTACATCAGCACGTAGTAGGCGAAGATGACCGCGGTGCCGAGCGCGAAGCTCGGCAGCCGTCCATCCGTGCGGCTGCTCACCCCGAACCCTGCAGCGAGCAGTACGAATACGAAGCACGCGACCGGAATGGAGAACTTCTTGTGCGCCTCCATGATCGGCGCGTGCGGCGACACGCCCGCCGCCCGCATCTGGGCCGCCTGCTCGTTCAGCTCCGGGATGGTCAGCTCGCGCAGTCCCCGCTCCGGTCCTCCCGCGGGGAACAGCGATTCGGCGTCCAACTGTATCCGCAACTCCCGAAAGGAGTGGACCTCGTAGCCGCCAGGGTCAGATGGGTCCACCCGATGGCGCTCGCCGTTCTCGAGCACGATGGCGACGCTCCGGCGGTCTCGATTCACGGCGACGCGACCGCGTTCCGCAACGTAGACATCCGGCTGATCCGGTCGCTGGACGTCCGCGAGAAAAACATCGGTCCAACCTTCGCCCGCGCTCGAGACCTCCTGGACATACAGGACGACGTCCGGGAAGTCGCCCGCGTAGAACACGCGGGGCTTCACTTCGCCCTCGGCGCGGTTCGCCTGCACCCGCAGAAGGATCTCCCGAAACCGCTGGTTGGCGTCCGGCACCACGGACAACAGCAGATGGCAGTTGATCGCCGCCGCGACGGTGGCGAGGGCCAGCAGGGGAGTCAGGATTCGGAACAGGCTGATACCGCAGGCCTGCATCGCCACCGTCTCGCGATCCCCGGACAACCGCCCGAGTCCCATCAGGACGCCGACCAGCAGGGCCATCGGTATCGTGATGCCGAGTGACTGCGGGACGAGAAGCACGAGCATCTCGGCGACCTGGCGGCCATCGACCCCGAGCCTGATCAGCTCCTCCGCCTGCTGCATGATCGGGGGCAGCAGCATCAGGAACGTGAAGACGAGCAGGGTCAGGCAGAAGGGGAGGACGACCTCCCGCACGATGTAGCGACTGATGATGCTGGGCACCGCGATCGCTCGGTCAGGTCCGGACGGAGAAGAGGAAGCAACCGGCCGCGGCGCCGAAGATCAGGTTCGGGGCCCAGGCGGCGGTGGCCGGCATGAGCACGCCGGCGCTGCCGAGCGCCCCGAATACGCTCAGCACGATCCAGTAGGTGAACGCGAGCACGATGCCGGCCCCGACCCCGTAGAGGGCACCGCGGGGCCCGATAGTCACGGCGAACGGCACCGCGATGAGGGTGAGGATGAAGGTGACGAGCGGAAACGACGCCTTGCGGTGCAGCTCGACGGCGAGCGCGACGACGTCGAAGCCGAGCGCCCGCAGCTCGACGACGTGCCGATTCAACTCGCGGTAGCTCATCAGCTCCGCTTCGGGCAGCTCGGCCGAGAACAGGGAAGGTGCCGCCACCGCCGGCAGGGCCCGCTCGGTGTCATGGTCGTACGCTGAGGCGACGCCCGCCGCCGTGAACCCGCGCGACCAGACGTCATGACCCTTCCAGACGTCCTGGAACGATGCCTGCGCGGCATACGTCCGCCCCGCCAGCGACCAGGGACGCCCCGTGAGCTCATAGACCGACAGGCCGCCAATCGCGGGTCCAGCGGCATCGAAGTGCAGGTAGTGGTAGATGTCGCCCTTCTCGTCAACCAGCCACGTCCTGTCCAGGGTGCCGAACGGCTGGGTCCGACCGGTGCGGATCTCGCGGTTGAGCGCCTCCGCGCGGCGGTTCGCGCGCGCCAGAACGGTCTCGCCGATCGCGAACAGGAGGCCGCTCCACAGCAGACTGAAGCAGAGAATGGGCGCCGCCATCCGGTACAGGCTGATCCCGCAGGCCTTCATCACGGTCAGCTCGTTCGTCCGCGTCAGCAGGCCGACGGTCACGAGGGTGGTCACCAGCGCCGCGACGGGGAGGACGTAGGAGACGAACTGCGGTGTGGCGTACCAGAAGTACACCAGCAGCTTCAGCAGGGTGGTCTCGTCCTTGAACAGCTTGTCCGAGAGATCGAGGAACGTGATGACGTAGAAGAGGCCGAGCAGGCCGACGAAGGCAAGCGTCATCCAGCGCAGGTATATCTGCGTCACGTACCAGTCGAGGAGGCTGATCCCCGGCCGCGACGCGGCGGACACCCTGACGATCTCATGCGGGTCCGCCGGCTCGCCCGGTGCGGGCGTTTCCGTGGGGCGGGGCGCCCGCGGCGCGAGCCACGGAATCGCCGCGTGCGACTCGTTCGATCGAGAGCGCCACCAGACCAGGCCGGCGCCGGCAAGACCCATGACCGCGTTCGGTATCCACCTGACCAGGTGCGGCGACAACCACTGTCCCTTGGCCAGCGCCGTACCCAGGTACAGCATCACGTAGTAGGCGAGGATGACGGCGATCCCTAGCGCGAAGCTCGCCAGACGCCCCTCCCTGCGACTGCTCGCTCCCAATCCGACGGCGAGCAGCACGAAGACGAAGCACGCCACGGGAATCGAGAACTTCTCGTGGATGGCCATGATCGGCTGATGCGGCGAGATCCCGGCCGCCCGCATGGCGGCGGCCTCTTCCCGAAGCTCCGCGATGGACAGCTCGTTGACTCCCCGTGCCGGCCCGCCGTCCGGAAACAGCGACGAGGCATCGAGCTGGATCGTCAGCTCTTCGAAACGGTGCACCTCGTACGCGGCCGGGGCGGCCGGGTCCACCCGGTGCCGTTCACCGTTCCTCAGCGCGACGGCAACGGTGCGGCGCTCCGCGTCCACCGCGACGCGACCCCATTCGGCCACGTAGACGTCGGGTTGCTCCGGCCGGCTCACATCCGCGAGGAAGACGTCTCTCCAGCCGTCCGGGGCGACCTCCCGCACGTACAGCACCGCGCGCGGAAACCGATCCACCTGAAACACGCGCGGCTTGATCTCGCCCTCGGCGCGGTTCGCCGACACGCGGAACACCGTCTCCCGAAAGCGTTGGTTCGCGTCCGGCACCGCCTCGGCCAGGAGGTAGCAGTCGATGGCCGCCGCCAGGGTCGCCAGGACGAGCAGCGGAGAGAGGATGCGGAAGATGCCGATGCCGCACGCCTGCATCGCCACCATCTCGCGGTCGCCCGACAGGCGTCCGAGCCCCATCAGGACCCCGACCAGGAGCGCCATCGGAATCGTCAAGCCCAGCGAGTACGGCAGCACCGTCACCAGGATCTGCAGGACGTCGCTCATGTTCACGCCGACCCCGATCAGCTCTTCCGCGCGCTTGGTGAGCGGGTCGAGCATCAGCAGGAAGGTGAAGACCACCTGCGCGAGACAGAACGGCGGGATCACCTCCCGCAGGATGTACCGACCGAGGATGCCAAACATGATGACCCGGATCCCGGGGCGCCTCGTCGCGAAAGCCGCGACGACGACCGCCTCATCCAATCCTATCGGTCGCGCACCGTGCGCGCCACCCGAGCCGACCTCGAATCGTGGGTCTGATAAGGGGTCTTATGTTAACTTGCGGGTCATCAGGGCCCCTCGGCGTCCAGGAACGTTCGCGCCGGAGCGACCTTCACTCGCCGGACTCCGGGTCTCGCGAGGCGTTCGAGCGGCGGAGGTCGTCCAGGATGCCCTCGAGCGCCGCGATCAACTGATCCCGCGGCACGTTCGTCTTCCTGAATGCCAGCCGCAGGCTGAACGTCCGGTTCGCGGGCGCGTACCGGTACACGAACGGCCTGGACCGACCCGTCGCGCCGCGGCGGTTCGCTGCCGCCGTCTCCCGCGCCCGCTGCCGGGTCGCATCGCCGTCACGCGTGATCTGCTCGACCAGGGCGAGCATCGCCTCCGGGCTGCGCTGGCGAACGACTTCCAGAAGCACCGACTTCGAGCTGATGTCGGCGAGGCGGCACAGACGTTGCACCTCCTCCGGCATGGCGGTGAGACTCAGCGATTCGGTAATCGACGTGCGGGACTTGCCGAGCCGCCTGGCAAGCTGTGCGTGCGTGTACGCGAATCGTTCGACGAGCGCCTGCAGGGCCTCGGCTTCCTCGAACGCCGTCAGGTTCTTGCGCTGGAGGTTCTCTACGAGCGCCAGCTCGATGCTCTCGGATTCATCCGCGGCGCGGATGACCACCGGGAGCTCGGTCAGCCCGAGCTGCACGGCGGCCTGATAGCGTCGTTCGCCCGCGATGATGCCGTAGCGTTCGCCCCGCGGCCGCACGATCAACGGTTCGATGATCCCCTTCTCGACAATGGAGGCCTTCAGCTCCGTCAGATCTCCCATCACTTGGCGCGGTTGTTCGGGATTGGGGTCGATGCGGTCGATGGGCACGAGGCGGCCGATCGGCTTGCCGGACGACGCGGACAGCGTCTCCACGTAGTGCGCCTCGTGGCGCATCCGTACGGTCTCCGGCAGTCCCCGTTTAGACACGGTCCATCACCTCCTCGCACAGACTGTAGTAGTCCGCCGCGCCGGTCGAGGTGGGAGCGAACGTGAAGATGGACTCGCGGTAGGCCGGCCCCTCTTCGAGGCGGACGTTCTTGGAGATCACGGTGCGGAAGACCTTGGCGCCGAATGCTTCCCGGATCCGGCTCTGGATGTCCCGCCCCAGGGAGGTTCGCCGGTCGTGCATCGTGATCAGCACACCGATGATGTCGAGTCCGGGATTGGCCCGAGACTGCACCCGCTGCACCGTCTCCAGGAGGTCGTCGGTGCCCTCGAGGGCGAAGTAGGACGACTGGATGGGAATGAGCAGATGGGTGGCGGCGACCAGGGCATTGACGGTGAGGAGGCCGAGCGCCGGCGGACAGTCGATCACGATGTACGAAAAGCGCTCACCGATGACGTCGAGGCGCTCCTTGAGACGGAAGTGCGCATCCAACTCCCCCACCAGACGCGCTTCGAGCTTCGCCAGGGCGATTCGGGCGGGCGCTATCCAAAGGTTCTCCTGCGGCGAGGGACGAATCACGTCCGACAGGGCGCAGCCGTCGTCGATCATCGCCTCGTACACCGAGCGGACGGTCTCGTCGCGCTGTACGAAAGAGATCGTGCTGTTGCCCTGAGGATCGAGATCGATGAGGAGAGTCGATTTTCCGCGCAATGCTAGGGCGGAGGCCAGATTGATGGCCGTGGTGGTCTTGCCGACGCCGCCCTTCTGGTTGGCGATCGCAACAATCATCTGAACGTCGTCGAACGAGGAGGACCGTGACGCTGCGATGCGGGCCGCGCCCGAATCATGGACGCCGAGAGAATGCGGGAATTCTAGGAACGCCCCGCCTGCATGTCAAGGGGGCGCATTCCCGATTTCCCGGAGCAGTGTGTAGGCAAAGATGGACTGTGAGGCTGGGGGAGGTTGAGCCGGTCTTCGGACAGACGGGGAGGGTGGTACTGGACATTACGGCTCGGACTGCCCATGATGGTGCGTTGAAATGGACAAGAGCGCCATCGACACCCCGAGCCGCGAGGTCGATCTTGGCAACATTCCCGTCCACCTGCGCACTGCCCTCCGGCGGGCGCTGGAGTTTGAGGCGCGTGCTCGAGCGCCCAGGTCGGCAGAGGAAGCGGAGCAGTGCGAAGAGCAGCTGCGGGCCATCGCGGACGAGTTCTTCGGCGCCCTCCTCACCCCCGTGCTGCAACGCGCGGTGCGCTCCGCCGCGGTTGGCGACGCGGCGAGCGCCCTCGTGCGCCACCTGCCCCGGCGGATGCGGAGCGACGGCCTGGAGACCGTCAACGTTCGCACCTCCCGGGGCACGACGGTGCCGGTCACGACGCCGTATTACCGCGAGAAACACGCCCGTCGGGCGAAGCGGAGGCCGGGACTCTACCCCATAGGCGCTAACTTGTTTTCGCGGCATGGCCGGCGTATCCTGGCATGTGGATGCATGACACGGAGGCCGGCACGGTGGACGAGGACTGGGATGTGCTGGTGTCGTTCTTCCCTCAGGACTGGCGCGAGTTGGCGCAGGACACCGGGGCGTTGAAGGGGCTGCGCAAGGACAAGACGGTCGACAACCTCCTGCGGACCCTCCTGCTGCACCTCGGCTGCGGACACTCGTTGCGGGAAACGGTGGTTCGGGCCCGGCAGGCGCATCTGGCGGACCTGTCCGACGTGGCGCTGTTGAAGCGGCTGAAGAAATCCAAGGGGTTGGTTGCACGCGCTGTGTGTCCGCCTGTTCGAGGAGCAGGGTCTGGCGGTCATCCCCGGAGGCGCGTTCCAGGTCCGGGCCGTGGATGCGACGACGGTGAAGGAACCGGGCCCGAGCGGGTCGCTGTGGCGCCTGCACTACAGCGTGGGCCTGCCGTCGCTGGCGTGCGACTTCTTCAAGCTGACGGGGACCGAGGGGCCGGGCACGGGAGAATCGTTGGCGCAGTTCCCGATCCGCGCCGGCGACCATGTGCTGGCCGACCGCGGCTATTCGCCGGCCCGGGGCATTCGCCACGTGGTCGACGCGGGCGGGCGGCTGATTGTGCGTGTCAACACGGGGTCGCTGCCGCTGTGCACGACGGCCGGGCGGCCGTTCGACCTGCTTGCGGCGGTGGGGTCGGTCACGCGTCCGGGCGCCGGCCGGTCCTGGGCGATCACGGTCGCGGTCCCGCGCGACGATGGCGGCCCGGCCGGCAAGATTGCCGGGCCGGGTCTGCGTGCTCCGCAAGTCGGCGGAAGCCATCCGCTTGGCGCACCTGAAAGTCCGCCGAGACGCCGCCCGCAAGGGCAACCAGGTGCAACCGGCCACGCTGCGCTTTGCTGAGTACGTGATCGTCTTCACGACCTTTCCCGAGCCACCCTTTTCCGCCGCGGACGTGCTGGAGTGGTATCGCCTGCGCTGGCAGGTCGAATTGGTGTTCAAGCGCTTCAAGTCGCTGGCCCAGTTGGGGCACGTGCCGAAGTACGACGACGACAGCGCCAAGGCGTGGCTCTACGGGAAACTGTTCGTGGCGCTGCTGGTGGAGAAGCTGATCCACCACGCCCGCGCGATTTCCCCCTGGGGCTACGACGTGCCGGCGCCGGCGCCCCCCGAGCGCGTGGCGTGACTGCAAGTTCGTGCTCAACCAGGTCACGCGCGCCATCGAACCGCCGCTCCCGCTGGCGCGCATGATCAGCGACTGGCGAACGATCTCCGGCGAGCTGGCGGAGCCGCCACGTCGCCGACAGCCGCAACTCTCCGCGTACTTCGGCTGAACTGAGCTGCCGGAGGACCATAGGGCCTTAACAAGTTAGCGCCTATGGGACTCTACCCCGCCTTGGTGGTGCTGGGCATCTACGACCGGTGCACGCCGAAGCTGGCCTCCGATGCAAGCCGCGCGGTCGCCATGCTCAGCTCGCTGGCCGAAGCGCAGGCGCAGCTCCGCCGGGCGCATTCCCGATTTCCCGGAGCAGTGCAGTGTGTAGGCAAAGATGGCCTGTGAGGCTGGGGGAGGTTGAGCCGGTCTTCGGACAGACGGGGAGGGTGGTACTGGACATTACGGCTCGGACTGCCCATGATGGTGCGTTGAAATGGACAAGAGCGCCATCGACACCCCGAGCCGCGAGATCGATCTTCGCAACATTCCCGTCCACCTGCGCACTGCCCTCCGGCGGGCGCTGGAGTTTGAGGCGCGTGCTCGAGCGCCCAGGTCGGCAGAGGAAGCGGAGCAGTGCGAAGAGCAGCTGTGGGCCATCGCGGACGAGTTCTTCGGCGCCCTCCTCACCCCCGTGCTGCAACGCGCGGTGCGCTCCGCCGCGGTTGGCGACGCGGCGAGCGCCCTCGTGCGCCACCTGCCCCGGCGGATGCGGAGCGACGGCCTGGAGACCGTCAACGTTCGCACCTCCCGGGGCACGACGGTGCCGGTCACGACGCCGTATTACCGCGAGAAACACGCCCGTCGGGCGAAGCGGAGGCCGGGACTCTACCCCGCCTTGGTGGTGCTGGGCATCTACGACCGGTGCACGCCGAAGCTGGCCTCGGATGCAAGCCGCGCGGTCGCCATGCTCAGCTCGCTGGCCGAAGCGCAGGCGCAGCTCCGCTCCGACGGCATCGCCCTGGATATCAAGACCCTCCGCTCGACCGCCTATCGCTACGCTGCGCGGGCCCGAGCGGCCCAGCAGAGCGCGGCGTGCGGCCTGCTGGACCGCGTGACCGGCAAGCGGGTGGTCGTCTCCCTCGACGGGGGCCGCGTCCGTGTGAGGCGCAAGAAGCGTGGCCCCAAGACGAAGAAGGGGCGCAACCGATTCCATACCGACTGGAAGGAACCGAAGCTCCTCATCCTGTACGTCGTCGGCGACGACGGGCGACCGTCTCAGACGTGGGCCCCGATCATCGACGGCACGCTCCGGGGACCGGAGGCGGTCTTCGCCCTGCTGTTGTCGTACGCGCGGCAGATCGGCCTCAACGCCGCTGACAAGGTGCTCTTCATCGCCGACGGCGCGCCCTGGATCTGGCAACGCATCCCGCGCCTCATCGCCGCGCTCGGGCTCTCGCCGACACAGGTGCTGGGGCTGATCGACTTCTATCATGCCGCGAAGCAACTCTCCGACGCGGTCAAGCTGCGCCGCTGGAGCGCGACGCAACGCACCCGCTGGCTCAACCGCACGCGGGGGCTGCTCAAGCGAGCACGGGTGGACGAGGTGATCACGGCCCTGCGGGAGCTGTGCCGCGGGCGCACGGCCGGCAAGATCCGCACGCACCTCAACTACTTCCTGAAGAACCGTCATCGTTTCGCCTACACCACAATGGTCGGGCTCGGGCTTCCGCGGGGCAGCGGTGCCGTCGAAAGCGCCATCCGTCGCGTCATCAATCTCCGCATCAAGGGCGCCTCCATCTTATTGGCTACCGGAGAGCGTCGACGCGATTCTTCTCCTGCGGTCTTTCTATAAGTCCGGCAGATGGAACTGTTTGCAGCGGATGGCCATGACGCCGGTGGGTGTGAGCGCGTGACCGGGAAATCGGGAATGCGCCCTGTCAAGGTGCCGTGCGTGGGGCGCGACGGCTAACGTCATGCAAATCAGCGGGTTGCAGAAGATGTCGGCCGGCCGACTGCGCGTGTACCGGGGTTGGCGCTACATCTTGTACTTGCCGAGCTCTTCGGGATCCAGGTTCTCCAGCCACTTGGCGAGGCGTTCGGAGTCGGCCTTGTCCGGGGCGAAGTCCAGGTTCTTAGCGTTCCTGACGACGTCGTCCTCCACGTAGATCGGTGCGCTCACGCGCAGGGCGAGAGCTATCGCATCGCTCGGGCGGGCGTCGACGGCGACGGTCTCGCCGTGGATGCGGACGTGGATGAGGGCGTAGAAGGTGTTCTCCTTGAGATCGGACACGACGATCTTCTCCACCGCACCGTTCAGGTCGCTGATGACGTTTCGCAACAGGTCGTGAGTCATGGGCCGCGGCGTGGTCACGTTCTCGATCTGCAGCGCGATCGCGTTGGCTTCGAAGATCCCGACCCAGATCGGAAGGACGTGCTCACCGGCTTCGTCGCGGAGGATGACGATCGGCATGTTGGTAATCGGATCGACCATCAGTCCCTTGATCGTCATCTCGATCTGCATCAACGCACCCCATCCCCGCTCATCTGCGGCTCGACCGCCGGGGACGGGGTGCCCCACAGGCTGTTCGGGCCGGCACGTTCGATGCGGATGTCGAGCAGGCGGCCGATGCAGGTCGGATTGCCCGGGAAGTTGACGACGGTGTTGCCGCTCGTGCGACCGGCGTACTCGCCAGCGCGCCGGCGGCTCGGCGTGTCGGCCAGCACCGTGACGGTTCGCCCGACCGCCGATTTGTGCAGTTCGCGCTGGATTCCCTGTTGCAGCGCCTGCAACGCGGCCAGGCGGTCCGCCTTCTCGGGCTCGGGAACGTCATCCGGCATCCGCGCACGGGCCAAGGTGTTCGGGCGTTCCGAGTACTTGAACGAGAACATGCTGTGATAGCGCACGGTTTCCGTCAGGCTCAGCGTCTGCTCGAAGTCCTCGGGGGTCTCCCCCGGGAACCCGACGATCATATCGGTCGAGAGCGCGACATCCGATACCGCCGTCCGGATCTCGTCGATCAGGGCGAGGTAGCGCTCGCGGGTGTGCCGACGCCGCATCCGCGCGAGCACGCGCGTCGATCCGGACTGCACCGGCAGGTGGAGATGCTTGCACACCTTGGGCAGATCCCGAATCGCCTCGATCATGCGCCTCGTCACGTGTCTCGGATGCGGGCTCGCGAACCGGATGCGCTCGATGCCGCGAACGTCGTGGACGCGCTCCAACAGCCCCGCAAAGTCGCAGCCCGGCGCGTCGGGAGCCTGATAGTGGTTGACGATTTGCCCCAGCAGTTGGATCTCGCGATGCCCGGCGGCAGCCGCAGCCGAGACCTCGGCCAGGATTTCGGCCACCGGCCGCATCCGTTCATGGCCTCGGGTATAGGGCACCACGCAGAAGGCACAGAAGTCGTTGCAGCCCTCGATGACCGTGACGTAGGCCTTGACCGGATCCTCGCGAACCGCTACTCCGAGGGGAAAGGAGACATTGTCGTATGGACTGGTATCGACCTGGGGACGGTGGGTCCGCTCGGCCTCCTCGACGGCCTGGGGGAGCATCGTGAGCGCCTGCGTGCCGATGACGACGTCCACCACCGGCGCGCGATCCACTATGCGCGATCCTTCCTGCTGCGCCACGCAGCCGGTCACCACAACGAGCGGGCGCTCGGCGCGGGCACGGTGCCGATAGCGGTCGAGGCGTGCGAAGAGCTTCTCCGCCGCCCGTTCCCTTACGCTGCACGTGTTCACGACGATCAGGTCCGCATCCTCGACGGACCCCGGCTCGTAGCCAGCCCTTTGCAGCAGGCCGCCCAGCCGTTCGCTGTCGTGCACGTTCATCTGGCAGCCGAACGTCTCGACCGCATACGTCCTTGCCATCGTCCTCACTCCCTGCTGGGCATCTCTCCTTGCATGGCGGCCGGCGCTGGCTTCGCTGCCGTTGAATGTCTCGAATCGAGCAGTTCGGCGGCGCTGGCGCGCGCGGCCGAACTGACCGACCCGGTCATGAGCCGCGCGAGCTCCGCGACCCGTTCGACCTGGGTCAGCCGCTCGACCGCGGTCCTCGTTCTTCCGTCGCTCACGCGCTTCGAGACGCCGAAGTGGGCCGTCGCGTAGGCGGCCAACTGCGGTGCGTGGGTTACGCACAGCACCTGGTAGCGGTCCCCCAGCGCGCGAAGGCGCTCCCCCACCCGATCCGCCGCCCGCCCGCCGATCCCGGCGTCGACTTCATCGAAGACCAGCGTCTTGCCGGCGGTATCGGTCACGACGAGCGTCCTGAGGGCAAGCATCACCCGCGAGAGTTCCCCGCCCGAGGCAACCTTCGCGAGCGGCCGTGCGTCCTCGCCGGGATTGGCGGACAGAAAGAGCTCGACCCGGTCGGTACCGCGCGGACCCCAGCGCTCTTCGTCGAGACCTGTTTCTACCGCCACCTCGACGCGCCCGTTCGGCATGGCCAGTTGCCGGAGCTCTGCTTCGAGGGCGGGCGCGAGCGACCGTGCCTGGGTCACGCGCCGGGCCGACAGCGTGCGAGCCGCGTCAAGGTACGCAGCCCGCGCGGCGCCTGCCTCCGCCTCCAGCGCCGTCCGACGCGTCTCGGCGTCGGTGCAGCTCCGGAGCTCGCCGGCAATCGCAGCGCGGCGTTCGAGGACCGCGTCGAGGCTTCCGCCGTACTTCCGAACGAGACGCTCGATGTCGGCAAGCCGCGCCTCCACCTCGGCGAGTCGGTCCGGCGACACCTCGACGGCGGCGGCATAGGAGCGTAGCGCGTGGGCGAGGTCGTCGAGCAGGGGGGCGACTGTCTCGCGTGCGGCTGCGTGCTCGACGAACGCCGAATCGAGGGCGGCCAACTCGTCGAGCTGGCGCCACACGCCTCCGAGCGCGGACAGCACCGAGTCGTCCCGTTCGTACAGCGTAGCGTAGGCGCCGCTCGCGAGGCTCAACAGGCGGTCCGCGTTCGCCAGCCGGCGGCGCTCGTTGCGCAGGAGATCGTCTTCACCCGGTTGGGGGGACACCCGATCGATCTCCTGGAGCTGAAACTCGAGAAACTCGACCCGTTCCGCTACTTCCAGCGCGCTGCGCCGTTCCGCTTCGAGTCGCTTCTCGGCGTTCCGCCAGTGGTCGTGGGCCGCGGCCACCTCCGCAACGGTGGGTTCGAGCCCGCCGTAGGCGTCCAGCAGCCCGATGTGCGACCGTGGGTCGAGGAGGACCTGGTGCTCGTGCTGGCCGTGGATGTCGACGAGCCTTCGGCCGAGCGTTCTGAGTCCCGACGCGGTTGCGAGCACGTCGTCGATGAAGATTCGAGCGCGTCCCTGAGTCGGGATCTCGCGCCTGACGATGCTCTCCTTGCCCTCCTCCGTCTCGAAAGTTGCCTGCACGAGGGCTCTGGAGGCCCCGGTACGAACGAGATCGCCTCCGCCGCGCTCGCCGACCAGCAGCCCGAGCGCGCCGATGATGATCGACTTGCCGGCGCCGGTTTCACCGGTCAGGACGTTGAAGCCCTGCTCGAACTCGATGTCCATCGCATCGACGATGGCGAGATCGCGGATACTGAGGAAGCGAATCATGACCGCGAGCTGCTCGTCTCTCCGGGTCCGGGCGACCGCCGGATCGACCCGGATCGCGGCGGTCGGGGAAGGAAGCGCCATGTTAACATAATGTTTGACAGCGTTCAGGGGGCGTGGTAGCCTACAGCAACTAGCGCCTTCCCAGCGGCGCGCCATTTGTCAGAATCTGACGGGGGAAAATCAGGGTGCGTATCCTTGGATACTATACCTTTGCCTTCCTTCAGGCGCCCGTGGTGAGCGAGCCTGCGGAAGAATTCGGTAGTCTGTTCGGCCTGGTCGCGCGTTCGTCCCTCATCAGTCAGTTCGTACTGGTGTCCCTATTCGTTTTCTCGGTCGCTTCGTGGGCGGTCATCCTCTTCAAGCTCTGGCAGTTCCGACAGGTCGACGCACAGACGTCGACGTTCGTAGCGATCTTCCGCAAGAGCCGGAAGTTCTCGGAGGTGCAGTCCGTGTGCAAGTCTCTTGCCGCGAGCCCACTGTCCGGGGTGTTCCAGGCCGGGTACGTCGAGCTCAACACGCAGCTTCGGGACACCGAATCGCCGGCCGGCGATCCGGTGCCGGGAGGTGGTCCGCGACCGGCTCTGCGGAGCTTCGAGGCGCTCGACCGTTCACTGCTCCGCGCCACGAACGTGGAGGTCAACAAGCTGGAGCGTCACGTGGCGCTCCTCGCCACGACGGCGAGCATCACTCCGTTCATCGGCCTGTTCGGGACCGTCGTCGGCATCATCAACGCTTTCCAGGAGATCGGCTCGACCGGATCGACGAATCTCGCGGTCGTTGCGCCGGGTATCGCCGAGGCGCTGATCGCGACCGCGGCCGGTCTGTTCGCGGCGATTCCGGCCGTCTACTTCTACAACCATCTGACGCACCGAGTGAAGCTCGCCGCGTCCACGATCGACGATTTTTCGCTCGAGTTTCTCAATATCGCAGAGCGGTACTTCTCCGCTTGAGGGCAGTTCACGATGCCGAAGGTTCAGTCGATGGAGAGCGGCGGCGGGAGTGGCCGGCGGCGCGGTCACCGAACCGGCACGTCGCTGTCGGAGATCAACGTCGTGCCCCTGGTCGACGTCATGCTCGTGATGCTCGTCATCTTCATGGTGGCCGCGCCGATGATGCAGCGGGGGCTCGACGTGCAGCTTCCCGAGGCTCGCCGCGCCGAGCCGCTGATTTCCGAACGGCTGTTCGTCACCGTTCCGCTCGCCTATCGGACCGCGGGCGTGGTGCAGGTCGGCGACGATACCATCGACATCGATGCCCTCGCGGATCGCCTGGTGGCGGATCTGGAGGGCCGCGACGACAAGGGGGTCTTCCTGCGGGGGGACAGCGAGATCACGTACGGAGAGCTGGTCTCGGTGATCGATCGGCTCAAGGAGGGGGGCGTTCAGGACGTCGGGCTGGTGCTCGATGTGCCACCGCCTCAGCGATAGCGGTGTCCGGTGCAGGAAGCAACCTCTGATCTCCTGGCGGCCCGCGGCACACCCGACGAGTTGCGTCGCACCGTCGTCGTGTCGGCGGCCGGCCACGTCATCCTCATTGCGGCCTTTCTCCTTGCGCCGACCGGCTGGCTTGCCGATCCCGCGAGCGATGATCCGGCGCCCGACGTCATGACGATCCGGCTCGGCGGCCCGGAGGGTCCTGGTGAGGGAGGTCGTACTGCGCTCGGCGGCCGCCCCATTCAGCAGGTTGTGCCGCTGCCGGAAATTCGCCGCCCGCAGTGGATCCAGCCGCCCACCCCTGCCCCGCCGAGGATGATCCTGCCCGTGCCGGAGGCTGTGCCGGCCCGGCGGCCGGAACCGGAGGTCGAGGTCGATACGGCGCCGGAGGAAGCCCGCGGGCGTACGCCGACGCGCGGTCCGGAAGCCCGCGAGGGGCTCGCGATGGCCGATACGGGGCTCGATGGGACGGGCGTCGGGCTCTCGGGCGGCGGGCTCGGGGGGACCGCGGCCGAGCTCGACGTCGGGGATTTCTGCTGTCCTCGATACCTGTCGACGATGATCGAGTTGATCCGCAGGCGATGGGACAACAATCAGCGGGTCACCGGCTCCGTTGTGGTTCGCTTCACCATCGGGCGGAACGGCGCGATCGGCGGCGTCGGCGTAGACCGGTCCAGCGGCTACCTCGCCCTCGACATGAGTGCCCAGCGCGCCGTCATGCTGACGCGCGCTCTGCCACCGCTTCCCAGGGACTATCCGGACGACGACCTGCCGGTGCGCCTCACGTTCGAGTATCAGCCATGACCACCAGACCATTTCTTCGCCTGCTGTCGCTCGTGTTGGCCCTGCCGGTCTCCGGAGCCCTGCTCTTCGCCCAGCAGTCGCCGGATCAGCCGTCGCGCACGCGGTCCGGGATCGATCTCATCATCGGTGACCGCGTCGGGGCGCAGCCGCGCCTGGCCGTTCCCGACTGCCTCGGACTTACGAGCGACCCGGAGACCGTGGACGCGGCATCGACGATTGCCCAGGTGCTCTTCGACGACCTCGAGTTCGAGCGCGAGTTTCGCATGGTGGCCCGTGATACCTACCGCACGATTCCGCGCGCTCGCAGCCTGACGGACCTGCCGCTGGATGCCTGGCAGGAACTGGGTGCGGACGGTGTCGTGAGCTGTTCGGTGGGTCGGCAGCCGGACGGCCAACTGCTGGTGCGAGCCAGGCTGTTCAACGTCCGGTCACTGGATTCGACCCTCGGTGTCGAGTACACCGGCTCGTACCGCGATGTGCGGCTCTACGCGCACGAGCTGTCCAACGAGATCCACCGGCAGCAACGCGGGCTCGAAGGCGTTGCGCGCAGTCACCTGGCCTTCGTTTCCGACCGCGACAGCGAGTCGGTGCTCGGGCTCGTGGCGAACCGGCAGACGAAAGAGATCTACGTGGCCGACTACGACGGCGCCAACGCCCGGCGAGTCACCGTCAGCCGATCGCTCAACGTGACGCCGGCCTGGACACCCGATGCCCGCGCAGTGGCGTACACGTCGTACCGGTCCGGGCAGCAGGACATCGCCGTCTCCCACATCTACGAGGGACGGCTGGAGACACCTGCCGGCGGTACCGAGCGCGTGCATAACTGGCTGCCCGCCTTCTCGCCGGACGGCAGGCAGATGGCCTTCAATTCCAACCGCGACGGGAATCCGGAGCTGTACGTGATGAACGTAGACGGCACGAACCTGCGGCGTCTGACGAATCACCCTGCCATCGACACCAGCCCGACGTGGTCGCCGCTCGGGCACCAGATCGCTTTCACGTCGGATCGCACCGGGTCGCCGCAGATTTACGTCGTCGGTGTCGACGGGGCCGGCCTCCGCCGCATCACGTTCGAGTCGTACTGCGATCGCCCGACGTGGTCGCCGAGTCCGTACAACGAGATCGCCTATACGTCGCGCACCGGACCGGGTCACGACATCAAGGTCGTCGACCTCGCGACGAACGAGGTGCGCCAACTCACCTTCGGACAGGGCACGAACGAGAGCCCGAGCTACTCGGCCAACGGCCGCCATCTTGCCTTCTCTTCGACCCGTGGGAGCGGCAACAAGCAGATCTTCGTAATCGGGCGAGACGGGCGCGGACTGCGGCAGGTTACCTACATGGGAAACAACGAGATGCCGAGCTGGTCACGGTGACCGCTGCCGGCATGCATCGACGCGACGGCCGGGCCCGGATCGATGGGGCCATCGCCGGGTTAGGAATAGTGATGAACGCATACCAACGATCGTTGCCAGGCCGCGCGGTGGCGGGTGTGGCTCTCGTCGGCCTCCTCGGGGCGTCATGCGTGCGCAACCCGACTCCCGTGGAGCCCGAGCTTCCGGAGCCGCCCCCCGGAGCGCGGCAAGTGGCGCCGGTCAGGCCGCGCCCCCCGGCCGTGAGGAGTACCGCGCCGCCACCGCCGGCGCTACCGCTGCCGCCGCCGTTGCCGGAAGAGGACATTTCCTCTCGGCCGCTCGAGGAAATCAATCGCGAGGCTCCGCTTCAGGCCGTGTTCTTCGGGTACGACAGCAGCGATCTCGACGCCGCGGGAAGGACCGCGGTCGAGGCCAACGCGGACATCCTGGCGCAGAACCCGACGTGGGTGGTTGCGATTGAAGGTCACTGCGACTCGCGGGGAACGCCCGAGTACAACCTCGCCCTCGGCGAGCGGAGAGCGTACGTGGTCCGGGATCATCTCGTCGGCCTGGGGATCTCGCCCGATCGGGTGCAGACCATCAGTTACGGCGAGGAGTTTCCGTTCGTACCTGGCGAAACCGAGGAAGCCTGGGCCTCCAACCGGCGGGCCCATTTCGTCATCACCGGGCAATGAGGAGGCGAAATCGAATGGCACCTGACGTGCTCGCGGGGTACAGTATCAGGCAGACTCCGACGAATGTTCAGGCGACGCCTGCGACCTTGGCGAAGGATGTGCCCGATGGGGCCGCCGCTCGACGGGAGACGCTCTGATGACACGCATCGCGACCGCACTGCTGCTTGTTCTCGTGACCACAACGACCGCCGTGGCGGCGGACCGGGAGCACGAGCAACTGATGGCGGACATTCGGATGCTCCACGAGCACACGATGCGGCTGCATCTGGGGCTCAACGGCATCGTGGAGGCCATCGCGTCGCTCGCGGCCAACCAGGAGGAGCTCGGAACGGCGATGCGACGCGCGTTCGCCGACCAGCGGCTGCTGATCGACAGCGTGGGCTCCAATGTCCGGGTGCTGCGAGAGAACCTCGACGAGACCAACGTGCGGATCGCCTCGCTCTCGCAGGAAATCGAAGCGCTGCGCGTCTCGATCCCACCGATGCCGATGCAGACGACCCAATTGCTCGAAGAATCGGAAACGGGGCAGCCTGATTCCGCGGCGTCCGTTCCCGCCTCTCCTGTGCCGCCCGCGCCCGTCGTGGCCGGCGGGTCGCCGCAGCGGCTGTACGACACGGCGTGGGCCGACTACGCCGGCGGTCAGTGGGTCCTGGCCGTGACCGGCTTCGAGGCGTACATCGCGACGTATCCGCGCTCGGAAATGACCGATGACGCGGCGTTCTACATCGGTGAAACCCATTTTCTGCAGGGCGGCTTCCAGGACGCGGTCGAGGCGTACGAGCAGGTCGTGCTGAACTATCCGAACGGCGACAAGGTGCCCGAGGCCGCGTACAAGCGCGGGCTGGCGTTCGATCGCCTGGGCGAACCGGAGCGGGCCCGGGAGTCCTTCGAGCTGGTCGTAACGAACTACCCGGACAGTCGGATGGCTGCACTGGCACAGCAGTTGCTGGATCGATTGGGCCAGTGAGCCGGCGGCTCGGAGCGAGAGAACGGTGACGACGACATGGGCAGTGTGAACAAGGTCATTCTCGTCGGCAATCTTGGTCGTGACATCGAGATGCGCTATACCCCCGGCGGGTCCGCGGTCGGCAAGCTCAGAATCGCCACTACCGACACCTGGACCGACAAGAACAGCGGGCAACGCCAGGAACGAACCGAGTGGCACAGCGTGGATCTCTGGGGAAGGCAGGCGGAGGTCCTGCAGGAGTACCTGCTCAAGGGCCGGCAGATCTACGTCGAGGGCAGTCTCCGGACGCGGCAGTGGGAGGACCGGGACGGTAACAAGCGGTACTCCACGGACGTCCGAGCCGATCGGGTGGTGCTGCTCGGCGGCCGGGGCAGCGGCGACGCCGAAGGCAGCGGTCGGCGCGATGACGGCAACGCAGGCCGGGGCCAATCGTCGGCACCGCCCGACAACGGACCGCCAAGTGGCGGTCCCGACCTGACCGAAGACGATATCCCGTTCTGAGACGGTTCCGGCGTCACGTATCCCGGTATCGAGGCCGCCGCCGCATGCGGATTCGAGCTCGCTTGCGGTAGCGGCGCTACGCTTCCGTAGTGCCCTCGCGACCGTAGCGGTCCTCGATCCGGACGACGTCGTCGAGTTCGGGCGTCGACACTTCGAAGACGTCGCTGTCTTCGATCGCCGTCATCCGGTGGACCGTCCCGGGAGCGATGTGGGTCCGGTCCCCCGGCTTCATTTCCCAACTCCGGGCGTGGTCACCCGTCCGGATCTCGAACAGCAGCCGCCCGCTCCAGAGCAGCAGGGTCTCTTCCTTGCGCGTATGGTACTGCAGGCTGAGTGCGTGCCCGGCTCGAACATGGATCACTTTTCCGACATAGCGGCCGGTCTTCGCCCAGATCAGCTCGTAGCCCCAGGGTTTCAGGACCCGCGTCGCCCCCTCCTCGATCACCACTCCTGACTCCTTGTCCCTCTGCTAGTAGTGCACGCGGCGCCGGCTCGACGTTGGTATCTTCAGCTCTTCGCGGTACTTGGCGATCGTCCGCCGTGCCAGCACCAGGCCCTCGTCCTGAAGCAGACGCACGATCCGCGAATCGCTCAGCGGCTTGCGGGCGTCCTCCTGGGCGATGATCTTGCGGATGCGCTCCTTGACCTTGACCGAGGACACGTTCTCGCCATAGGCGCTGTTGATGCCGCTGTGGAAGAAGTACTTCATCTCGAACACGCCCTGGGGCGTGTGCATGTACTTGTTGGTCACCACGCGGCTCACCGTCGATTCATGCATGCCGATGTCGTTCGCGACGTCGCGCAGCACGAGCGGACGGAGGTGCTCGATTCCGTGATCGAGAAAACCACGCTGGAAGCGGACGATGCTCGTCGCGACCTTGTGGATGGTCCGTTGCCGCTGGTCGACCGACTTGATCAGCCATTTGGCGGACTCGAACTTCTTCTTCACGTAGGCCCGCGTCTCCTCCGAGCTCTGGCTGGCCTTGCTCATCATGCGCCGGTACACCGGGCTGATCCGAAGCTGCGGCATGCGGTCGTCGTTCAGGACGGCGACGTACTCGTTCTCGACCTTGATGACGGAAACATCGGGAATTACGTAGCGTGACTGAACGGGATTCAGTCGGCTGCCCGGCTTCGGATCGAGCTGGCACAACGTCTCCACGTGCTCCTTGAGCGTCGCTATGCTCAAGTCCAGCCTGCGCGCGAGCTCCGGCATCTGGTGGTGCTGCAGCAGATGGAGGTGCTCGCGGACTATCGCCTCGCAGGGTGTGCCCCCGAGGCCGTGGTGTCCCAACTGCAGCAGAAGGCACTCCCGCAGATCGCGCGCCGCGATCCCGACGGGATCGAGCGTCTGGACAAAAGCCAGCGCACGCTCCACCTCGGCGGGCGGCCACGGTCCCATCGAGGCGATCTCATCGATTGACGCGACCAGATATCCGTCCTCGTTCAGGTTGCCGACGATGGCGGACCCTATGTCGCGCAGCCGGGCGTCATCCGTCTGTTCCCCGAGCTGGCGCAGCAGATGGTCGGACAGGGACGTGCCGGTCGACAGGGTGTTCTCGATCGGGGGGAGTTCCTTGAACTCGGTCGGCGTTCGGGACCGATAGCCGTCGTCCAGATAGTCACCGAAGAAGTACTCGTAGTCCGCGTCTTCCCAGGCGTCCTGCCCGTCGGCGGTCGGAGCCTCCGGACTCTCGGCGGTCTTGTCGAGCTGCTCGGCCGGGTCCGCGGGCGGTCCCTCGTCCGGGATTTCCTCCAGGAGGGGGTTCTCGACGACTTCCTGGTTCAGCAGCTCCACGAGCTCGATCGTCGACATGGGCAGCAGCTTGATTGCCTGCTGCAGCGACGGAGTGAGGATGAGCTTCTGCGACAGCCGCGTCTGGAGCTTTTGCTGAATGGCCATCGATGCGTTGTCGGCGGGCGCCTGTCTCCGATCTTAATCCAAACGAAATCCCGCGCCCAGATAGATGCGCTTGACCTCCTCGTCGCTCGCCAGCTCCTCCGGCGTCCCGCTCCTGAACACCACGCCGTCGTGAATGATGTAGGCGCGGTCGGTGATTCGCAGCGTCTCGCGCACGTTGTGGTCCGTCATCAGGACACCGATTCCACGTTCCTTGAGATGGAAGATGATCGCCTGGATATCGCTCACCGCAATCGGATCGATTCCGGCGAACGGCTCGTCGAGGAGCATGAAGGAGGGTGACATCACGAGCGCCCGGGTAATCTCGACGCGACGACGCTCCCCGCCGGACAGAGAGTGCGCCCGCGCCGCGGCGAGCGGCGTCAGGTTCAGCTCCGCCAGCAGTTCCGCCGCCCGGCGCCGCCGTTCGGCGCGCGAGAGCTTCAGCGTCTCGAGGATCGCCAGGATGTTCTGCTCTACCGTGAGACCGCGGAACACCGAGGGCTCCTGCGGGAGATAGCCGATCCCCTTCTTGGCCCTGACGTACATCGGATCGCCGGTGATGTCCTGACCGTCGAGCACCACGCGGCCGGAATCGGGGGCCGTGAGCCCGACCACCACGTAGAAGGTCGTCGTCTTGCCGGCGCCGTTCGGTCCCAGCAAGCCGACCACCTCGCCGGGGCGCACATCGAGGCTGACGCCGCGCACGACAGTTCGCCTGCCGTACGACTTCGTCAGCGCCAGCGTCTTCAGGAGAGCCATGACCCGGACGCTGCGTGTCGCTCGAAGCCTGCGATTCTAACCACAACTTCCACTACTGGAGACGGTGCGCTCGGCCGACTGCCCGTCGGCGGATATCGATTGCCCATTCGCGTAGAACGTCACGGACCGTCCCGTGGTCTCTCGACACTCTTCCTCCATCTCGTCGATGACCCGAACCGGGTCGCCCGTCAGGTCGTAGCGGCCCTCGCTGTCGTCGTACGCCAGCGTGCCGCCGGTCACGCTGCGAGTGTCCAGCTCGAGCACAACCTCGCCGTCGGCCTCGATCCGAACCAGTGTGCGGGCGTCATCGTGGAGGAACAACTCGATGGCATCGCTGCCGAGTGTGAACAGCGCGCTGCTGAACACGGCGTCGGTCGTATAGGTGGCCTGGCGGTCCTGGTTGTCGAAGAACAGCGTCTCGGCGCGTCCCTCCGTGGTCGCTTCCACGACATCGTCGAGATCGTCGTCGTTCTGCACCATGGTCGTACGGGTTCGCACCGAGCCCTCCGCCGAGATGTCTCCCGTCGTCTCGTCGATGACGATGGTCCGGCCACGGAACTCGGTCGCGCCCTGCCACAACCGGGCTCCCCCCGAGTACGTCGCCAGGGATTGCGCGGCGTCGTAGACGAACCCTCCCGCCACGACGTGTATCGGCGGCCCTTCGGCGAAGAGCCCGGGACGCACGGCGGTGGTCGAGCCGCCGGCCTCAGCCGAGGCCAGCACACCCTTGACGTCCTGGATCGCTTCGATGTCAGGTCCGTCGAGACCGACGGAGATCGTCTCCGCCTGCATGAATCCTCTCTGGTCCTCCAGGCGCGGCGTCCTACCGGTAGGGTCCGTGGCGAGCAGCGTGAAAAGCCCGGCGGCCGGCGCATAGCTTGAAGCATCGGCCTCCGCCCTGATGCGTCCGGCCTCGAGCGTGACGTTGCCGATGAACCGGGTCTCCGCCAACTGCGCAAGTCCCGCCGAAAGGGCGGCTTCCATGCGATCCGCTCGCATGATGCGCTCATCCGAGGCGGACTCCGGCGGGACGTCGGATTCTCGCAGCTCGACGCCTCCGTCAAATATCGCGGCCAGCCCTGTGCCGGTCGCGACGCCGCCCGCGGGGACCGCCTCACTGCCGGTCGCGACGCCGCCGGCGGGGGGCGTCGAGGGAGCGGTAGACACGACCGCCGCGCCCGCCGGTTCGATCGGCGCGTCTGCCGACACGACCGCCGCGTCGGCGTCGCTGCCGATCTCCAGCGTTCGCGCCCGGATGCGACGGACAGTACCCGCGTCCGCCGGAAACTCCAGCGTCACGCGCTCCCGCGCGTGGAGCTGCTCCACTCCTGCGGCGCCTCTCGGCAGCACCACATCCACCGAGCCGCCGGTGATCGTCACCCCGGGGGCGCCACGCGGAGCACCGAACAGCTCTACCCGCGCCCCCCCACGCAGCGTCGCCCGCTCCGGCGCGCCGGCGGCGTAGTCGACAGCGATGTCCGGCGCCGACAGGTCTCGGATCTGTCCCGGCCCCGCGTTGCCTCCCAGCATCCGGGCACCGCCAGTCAGGACGGCGCGAGCCAGCTCGCCGTCCCGGTAGGTGACTATAATCGTCTCCGCGGACATCTCGGCCTCTCCCGCTTCCCGACCGAGCACCCGCGCCCCTCCGGTCAACTCGATCACGTCGAGCCGCGAGTCGTCGGGATCGAAACGTACGACCACCGCATCCGCCTGCATGCGGCGCCCGCCCGCCTCGACCGTCACGGCTTCCCTGAACCACATCACCCCGGCGAGCCGGTCCACCTCGGCGTTGCCCGAGGCGATCCGGATACCCGGCGCGTCGCCCCCCGTTCCGAGCCGTAACTCGACGACCGCCCGCCGATCGAGATGCACGCGGCCGCGACGCCTGTCGTAGCGCGCGGCGTCCCCCGTCAGGCGCATCCAGCCCTGCTCGAATGCGGCGGGCTCGGGCATCGTGACGACGCCGGAGGCATCGGCATACGACGCCTGGGTGGTGTTGCCGGTCAGTCCGTCGCCCGTCTCTATCGTCACCGTGCCGGCCAGCCGCCACTCCCCCGTTTCCTCGACGCCGGCCGCCTCGCCGCTGCGGATCCGGAAGTCGGTTCGATCCTCGCCGGCCGGCACGATCACCTCGACGCCCACCAGCCGGGCGGAGCCGTCGTCATAGGCGAACTGCCGCTCCGCCACGATCACCGAGCCGTCGCCGAGGGTGATGCGCGTACCCCGGCTCTCGATCACGGCTGTCGGGTCGGCCGGGGTCACCGCTCGAGCGGTGGGTGGAGCGGCCCGCTCGGACATGGTGTAGAGCAACGTGACCCCGAAGGTCACGGCGAAGGACGCGAGCCCTACCCGGGCAGGAAGTTGCCACGACGCCATCGTCTCTTCACTCTAGCCCGATCGCGTCGGCAACGCGCAACTGGATGAATTCGTTCCCTTTGAACGTGCTCTGGTCGAGCGAGAACGCCAGGCTCAGCCCGGTGCGATGGCGCTCGAAGACGTCTGCCCGGTGGGCCGCTCTCCAGGCGACGGCCGGAAAAACCGCGCGTCCCTGCCGGATCGTCATGCGGAGGTGGTTCTTCTTCATCGTGTGCGGACCCTCCGTCACCTCGACCGGCGCGGCATGGAACACGGGCCGGAAATTGCCCCTGCCGAACGGCTCCAGTGCGGCCAGATCGCGAAGCAGACCCCCGCGGACGTCCGTGAGCGGCAGCGGGGCATCCACCGTCAGCCGCGGCACGAGATCCTGCGGCTCGATCCTTTCGTTGGCGTACGCGCCAAGACGACGCCGCATTTCCTGCAGGCGTCCCGACTCGATCGACATGCCGGCCGCCTGCTTGTGCCCCCCGAAGCGCACGAACAGATCCGCGCTGTGCTCCAGCGCCGCCAGGAGATCGAATCCCGGAATGCTCCTGCCGGATCCGTGGGCCTCTTCCCCGTCGACCGACAGGACGATTGCCGGCCGGGCGAACGTCTCGACGAGCTTCGACGCCACGATCCCGATCACGCCGCGGTGCCAGCCTTCGGCCCACACGACCAGCAGGTTCTGCGCACCGATGTCGGGATCGCGCTCGATGACCCTGCGGGCGTCGGCCACGATCTCGGTTTCCTCTTCGCGGCGTCGCGCGTTCTCCGCGTCCAGCGACTCGGCCAGTTCCCTGGCCTGCGCCGCATTCGCGGCACCTGTCGCCAACAGCAGCCGGGCCGCGAGATCCGCGGAACTCATGCGGCCCGCCGCGTTGATTCGCGGCGCCACCTGGAACGCCACGTCGTCGCTGGCGATCCTGCGGCCGGTCAGTCCGCTCGTCTCGAGCAGAGCCTGCAGCCCGACCGTGTGGGGACCTGCGGACAGGCGGTCGAGGCCGACCCTGGCGAGCACCCGGTTCTCGCCCCTGAGCGGCACCGCGTCCGCGATGGTACCGATGGCCGCCAGCTTGACGAAACCCTGCAGCCAGGGCGTGCGGCCGGTACGCCGACACAGTGCCTGCACGAGCTTGAAGGCCACCCCGACCCCGGCCAGGTCCTTGTCCGGGTAGGTGCAGTCGGGGCGCCGGGGATTGAGCACCGCGAACGCCGGCGGAATGGCCGTGTCCGGTTCGTGGTGGTCCGTGACAATCAAGTCGATTCCCAACTCGTTCGCGCGCCTGGCGGCGGCCACGCTCCGAATGCCGCAATCGACCGACACCATCACCCGTATGCCCCGCGCATGCAGTCGCTCGACCGTCTCGGCGTGCAGCCCGTAACCGTCCTGCAGTCGCTCGGGGATGAAATGGGTCACGTCACCCTCCAGCATCTCCAGGGCGCGGCGCAGCATGACGGTGGAGCTGACGCCGTCGGCGTCGTAGTCGCCGTGCACGGCGATCGGTTCGCGTCGCTTGACGGCCCCGAGGAGCCGCTCGACCGCGCGATCGAGGTCCGCAAGGCGCGACGGATCGTGCAGATCATCGAGGCTCGGGTTCAGGAACCGGCGGGCCGCGTCCGGGTCCGAGAGGCCGCGCTGGACCAGCAGGCGGGCTACGATCGGATGCAGCGACAGCTCCCGGCGGAGCCGCTCAACCGCCGGGCCGTCGCACTTCAGGTGGCGCCAGACCGCCCCCCGCAGCGCCGTCTGTCTGCCCTCGGGAACTAGCCCCACGAGACGGCGCCCTTTCCACACAGCTCTTCGACGTCCTCGATCAGTCGATCCGACGGCTGTACGCGGACGCGGTTGAGTCGTGCGCGCACCCTGAGCGCCGGAATCTGGCTGCGCAGCTCGATTTCCAGAGCGACTCGTCCGTTGCCTGGATGACGCCCGAGGACTTCTTTCAGGTCTTCGAGCGTCGTCCGATCCGCCGGGGGCGCGGTCAGACGGATCGCCAGTGGCCGTCCGGCGGCGGTCAGCAGGTCTTCGACCGGCCGCACCTCGCTCACGACGAGTCGCGCCGTCTCGTCGTCCACCTCCAGCTTGCCATTGACGGTGACCAGCGCGTCCACCTCCAGCAGCCGGCCGTACTTACGGAAAGTCTCAGGAAAAACGACCGCTTCGAGGCGCCCCCCGCGGTCCTCGATGGTGACGACGGCCATCGGATCGCCCTTCTTGGTCTTCAGGTCCCGCCGCTGGCTGACGATGCCGCCGACCGTTGCGGACGCCGCGGACTCGTCGAGTGTGTCGATGGGTCGCGCGCCGGCCTGGTCGAGCTCCCTGCGGAACCGATCGATGGGATGGCCGCTCAGGTACAGGCCGAGCGCTTCCTTCTCGAACGTGAGCTGCTCGCCCTCCGTCCACGCCGGCACGTCCGGCAGGCGCATCGCGGTTCCGTCCGCCTGAACCGCTTCCGACTCTCCGAACAGCTCGTGCTGTCCGACGTCGCGGTTCGTCTGGCGCCGGCCGCCGTGCTCGATGGCGCCGTCGACCGCGGCGAGGAACTGCGCCGAACGGAGACGACGACCGGCGCCGTTTCCGCTTGCAACGTCCTCACAGAGGCCGTGGAACGCGCCCGCCTTGACGAGGCTCTCCAGGACGCGCTTGTTGACCAGACGCAGATCGACGTCCTCGCACAGGCGGTTCAGCGACGTCAGCCGCCCGGACTCCCGGCGGGCCGCCAGGATCGACTCGATCGCACCGTCGCCGACGTTCTTCACCGCTCCGAGCCCGAACCGGACGCCGGCCGGCGTCACGGTGAACGCCCATTCGCTCTCGTTGACGTCCGGCGGCAGGATGGCCACATCGAGATCCCGGCACTCGGCGAGATACATGGCGAGCTTCTCCGTGTTCTGCCGCTCGATCGTCAACAGCGCCGCCATGAAATACGCCGGGTAGTTCGCCTTCAGGTACGCCGTCTGGTACGCCAGCAGCGCGTACGCCGTCGAGTGGCTCTTGTTGAAGCCGTAGCCGGCGAAGAACTCCATCAGGTCCCAGATCCGCTTGGCGATAACGGTGTCCAGGCCCCGTCCGACCGCACCGGCCATGAACTTCTCGCGCTGCGCCTCCATCACCGACGCGCTCTTCTTGCCCATCGCCTTGCGCAGCAGGTCGGCCTCGCCCATGGTGAAGCCGGCGAGGTCGCTCGCGATACGCATGACCTGCTCCTGGTAGGCAATCACGCCGTACGTGCCATGCAGGATCGGTTCGAGTTGCGGCGTGTCGTACTCGATCTCGACCTTGCCGTCCTTGCGCGCGATGAAGTCGTCGATGACTCCGCCGCGCAGCGGACCCGGGCGGTACAGGGCGTTCAGGGCGATGAGATCCTCGAACCGCCGCGGCTTGGCCTTGCGCAGCGTGTCGCGCATGCCCGAGCTCTCGAACTGGAAGATGCCGAGCGTCTGGCCGTTGCTGAACAGCCGGTAGGTCTTCTCGTCGTCGAGAGGGATCGAATCGAGCCGGATCGTCTCGCCGAGCGAGCGCTGAATGTGGTCCACCGCGTCCTGCAGCAGCGTCAGCGTGCTGAGTCCGAGGAAGTCCATTTTGAGGAGGCCGACCCGCTCGACCTCCTTCATCGCCCACTGCGTCGTGATTTCGTCCTTCTGGCTCTTGTAGAGCGGCGCGAACTCGGTGATCGCCTCCGGTGCGATGACGACCCCCGCCGCGTGCACCGAGGCGTGCCGCGTCACGCCCTCGAGACGGCGCGCGACCTCGAGCAGCTCCTTGACCTGCGGTGCGGTCCGCTGCAGCTCCTTGAGCGTCGAGCTCTCGGCCAGCGCCTTGTCGAGCGTCATGTCGAGGGTCTGCGGTATCTGCTTGGCGACCCGGTCGACCTCCGCGTAGGACATGCCGAGCGTGCGCCCGACGTCGCGCACTACCGCCCGCGCCTTCATCGTGCCGAACGTGATGATCTGCGCCACGTTCTCGCGCCCGTACTTGCGCGTCACGTACTCGATGACCTCGCCGCGCCGCCGTTCGCAGAAGTCGATGTCGATATCCGGAAGCGACACACGCTCGGGGTTCAGGAAACGCTCGAAGATCAGATCGAACTCCAGCGGGTCGACGTCGGTAATCCGCAGGCAGTACGCGACGAGGCTGCCCGCGGCCGAGCCGCGGCCGGGGCCGACCGGGATGCTCTGCTCGCGCGCGTAGCGGATGAAGTCCCAGACGATCAGGAAGTACCCGGCGTACCCCATCCGCTGGATCATCTCGATCTCGTACGCCAGCCGCCGCTCGTACTCCTCGATGCCGTGCACGAGCGCGCCCCGCTCGTGCAGCACCTGCAGCCGCGGTCGCCGCCCGGCGAAGCCGTCGCGCGCCACGCTCGCGAAGTAGTCGTCCGGCGACTCGAAAGGCGGCGGCACGTCGAAGTTCGGCAAGCGGTGGACCGTACCGGACAGATCGACGTCGCAGCGCTCGGCGATGGCCACCGTGTTGCTCAGCGCATCCGGGAACTCGCCGAAGACCGCCGCCATCTCCTCCGCGGACTTCAGGTAGAACTGATCGCCGTGGTAGCGCAGTCGGTTGGCGTCGGTCACGTTCTTGCCGGTGCCGATGCACAGCAGGATGTCGTGCGGGTGATGATCCGCCTGCCGGAGGTAGTGCACGTCGTTCGTGCAGACGAGCGGCAGTCCGAGGTCCGCCGCGATCGGCGGCAGTCCCCGGTTGACCACCTGCTGGTCGTCTATGCCCTGGTACTGCATCTCGAGGAAGAAGCTGTCCGGGCCGAGGATGTCGCGAAAAGTGGCCGCCGCCTCGCGGGCCTGCCGTCCCTGATCGCGGCACAGGTTTGTCGCCACCTCGCCCTTCAGGCAGCTACTGAGTCCGATGATCCCTTCGGCATGCGCGGCCAGCAGCTCCTTGTCGATGCGCGGCTTGTAGTAGAAGCCCTCCGTATAGCCTGCCGACACGAGCTTGATCAGGTTGTGGTAGCCGGCGAGATTGGAGGCGAGCAGCAGGAGATGGTTGGCGGTCTCGCCCGGCACGCCGCTGCGGCTGCGCCGGTCGCCGTTGGCGACGTACACCTCGCACCCCAGTATCGGCTTGATGCCCCGCTTGCGCGCTTCGTCGTGGAACGTGATGGCGGAGAAGAGATTCCCGTGCTCCGTCACCGCCACCGCCGGCATCTTGAGCCTCTCCACCTCCTTGAGCATCTCTCCGATCCGGCAGGCGCCGTCGAGCAGCGAGTACTCCGTGTGCAGGTGCAGGTGGACGAAGTCGGCCATGGTCGGACGCTATTCCCACTCGATCGTGGACGGCGGCTTCGAGCTGATGTCGTAGACCACGCGATTGATGCCGCGCACCTCGTTGACGATGCGGGACGACATGGTAGCGAGCAGGTCGTGCGGCAGTCGGGCCCAGTCGGCGGTCATGCCGTCGCGGCTCTCGACGGCGCGGATCGCCGCGGTGTGCTCGTAGGTCCGTTCGTCGCCCATCACCCCGACGCTGCGGATCGGCAGCAGCACGGCGAACGACTGCCAGAGCCGGCGGTACAGCCCCGCCCTCCGGATCTCGTCCGCCACCACCGCATCCGCCCGCCGCAGCAGGTCGAGGCGCCGGGGCGTCACCTCGCCCAGGATGCGCACGGCGAGCCCGGGGCCCGGGAACGGCTGGCGCCACACGAACTCGTCGTCGAGCCCGAGTTCCCGGCCAAGCTGTCGGACCTCGTCCTTGAACAGCTCCCGCAACGGCTCGACCAGCGAGAACCGGAGGCGCTCCGGCAGGCCGCCGACGTTGTGATGACTCTTGATGGCGGCCGACGGGCCGACGACCGACACACTCTCGATGACGTCGGGATACAGCGTACCCTGTGCGAGAAAGTCGAAGTTGCCCAGCCGGGCGGCGACCGACTCGAAGACGTCGATGAACGTCGCGCCGATGATCTTGCGCTTGCGTTCGGGATCGGTGACGCCGGCGAGCGCGTCGACGAACCGTTCGGACGCGTCCTCGCAGATCAGGGGCAGGTTCATGCGGATCGAGAAGCGCGCCTCCACCTGCGAGGCCTCGTCCAGCCGCAGCAGGCCGTTGTCGACGAAGATGCACGTCAGGCGATCGCCGATGGCGCGGTGGACGAGCAGCGCCGCCACAGTCGAGTCGACGCCGCCGCTCAACCCGCACACCACCCGGCCGGCGGAGCCGACCTGCTCGCGGATGCGCGTGATCGCCTCGTCGATGAACGAAGCCATCGTCCAGTCGCCGTTGCAGCCGCAGATCCCGGTAGCGAAGTTCGCGAGGATACGCGCGCCATGCTCGGTATGCGCGACCTCAGGGTGGAACAGCAAGGCGTAGAGGCGGCGCGCGGCATGGGTCATGCCGGCGACCGGCGCGTTGGGGCTGGTGGCGACGACGGAGAACCCCGGCGGCGCCGCGTTCACGACGTCGCCGTGACTGGCCCACACCCGTATCTCGTGCGGGACGCCGTCGAACAGGCCGCCCTGCTCCCGCACCGCCACTTCGGCATGCCCGTACTCGCGTTCCGGCGCACTGCCGACGTCACCGCCGAGGGCCACGGTCATGGCCTGCATGCCGTAGCAGATGCCGAGCACCGGGACGCCGCACGAAAAGATGGCGGGATCGCAGCGCGGCGCACCGGCATCCGACAGACTCGACGGCCCACCCGACAGGATTGCGCCAGCCGCACCGCGAGCCCGGATGGCCTCCCCGGAGGTGCTGAACGGCACGATCTCCGAATAGATGGACAGCTCGCGAAGGCGGCGGGCGATGAGCTGCGTGTACTGGGAACCGAAATCGAGAACCAGAATGGTCTGATGGGTCACGAGCACACGATGTCAGAGAGAGTGGTGGGGGAACGCACCGGTTCGCGCGAGAGCCCGGTGGGAGCACCGGCTGCCGCTATTATAGCGTTGTGAGCGTCCGACGCACCACATCGTCGGCGGCACTCGTCGCGATGCTGCTGGCGGTCACCCCCGCCCCCAGCGCCACGGCCCAGCCGACGCGCTTCGAGCCTTCCTTCCTGCTGCCCGTCGATCAAGCCTGGACGGCGGTTCTCGACAGCGGCCCGCGCCATGGTCCGGCGTACGACTCCACCGGCGTCTACATCGCGCTGCGGAACGACACCGTCGTAGCGGTCGAACTGCTGACCGGCGAGGTGACCTGGACCATCGAACAAGGGCTCGATCATCCGCCGGTGGCAGGCGACGGCCTCGTCGTCGGAGCCGACGGGAGCCGACTCATCGGCTGGCGGGCTTCCGACGGGGTCACGCTCTGGAGCGCCGATCTCGGCTCCGAAATCGCCGCACCGCCGCTCTGGAACACCGGTTGGCTCGTAGCGGCCACGACGGCCGGCGAGATCGTCGCCCTGCGTGGCTTCGACGGCAGGGAGCTGTGGCGCCGCGCCCTGGGCAGCACGTCGACGGTGCGGCCCGCCATCGGTGGCGGACGCCTGTTCGTGCCGCTCGCCGACGGACGCATCGTCGTGCTGGCGCTCGGCACCGGAGCCCTGATCTGGGAGCGTGCCCTGCCCGGCCGGCCGCAGGGCATCCTGCCGCTGGACGCCCTGTTCGTCGGCTCGACCGACAATCTTCTCTATCGCCTGAGGCTCGCGGACGGCGCCGTCGACTGGTACTGGCGAACCGGAGGCGACATCGTCGGGACCCCGATCGCCGACCTGGAGCATGTCTACTTCAATGCCCGGGACAACGTGCTGCGGGCGCTCGATCGACGGAGCGGCGCGCGCCGCTGGCGCCGTCTCCTGGAAGGACGACCCACGGATGGCCCGCTCCGGGTCGATTCGGTGATAGTGGTGGCGGGGGTTTCTCCGCGCGTAGATCTGTTCGATGGCGAGACCGGACTGCCCCGGGGAGGGTACGTGGCATCGAGCGAGCTCGCCGCGATACCGCACGTCATCCCGGACGCAGATCCACCGACTCCCCATCTGGTTCTCGTCACCGGAACGGGCGAAGTGATCGGGCTGGCCGCCGCCGCCGGGCCGGCGCAACTGGACTTCAGCCTGCCCTTCGAGCCGCTGCTGCCCCGCCCGCCGCTGGTCGGGCTGGCCGACCTCGTGGACTGGTTCCCGGCAGCCAGGCCGGCCGCGCTGGCGCCGTCTCCCGGGAGCCTCCCCGCGTCCGGGATCGACGGCTCGCTTCCGGTGCAGGGGACATCTCCCTTCCCGGCACCGACCCGCTAGTCCGATGCGCCCCACATCGTGGCCCGGAGTCGCGCTCGCCGCCGGCGTCACGGCCGCCCTGGTGGCCGGCGCCGGCGCACTGCTCGAACCGCTGAGGCTGGGGTCATCCCGCGACGCCAGCTTCGAGCGCGTCGAGCAGCAGGTGCGCCAGCGTTTCGAGGAGCTGGCGCGGACGCTCCAGCGGACTGCCGTTTCGGTGGCGAACAATCCCGGGGTAGCGGGCGGACTGTCCGGCGATCGCTCCGCGCTGGTCGAGCTGTTCGAGCTGACTCGCGATGCGGTTCCCGCGGGGTCGGACGATCTCGCGGTGACCGTCTACGATGCGGCGGCGATGCCCCGTGCCTGGACGGGACGTCCGTCGGAGTTGTCCCGCAACCAGATCCTGTCCGAATCGGCGTTCCTCGTCGCTTCCGGTCCACTCGGTCTGCGTCTCGTCTACGTGGAGCCGATTGTCGCGGCCGGCAGCCGATCCTTCCGGCGCGGAAGGATCGGCTCGGTGTCGACCGAACGCCTGCTGTCTGCCGGCGCGGGGTTGGCGGCCGAGGGCGGCCCGTCGCCGCTGGCATCACCGGTGGCGCCGCTCAACCTGCGTGCCGCGTCGACTGCCTCGGAGGTCGAGCCCGGACGGCGCCGTTTCACCCTGACGGGTCCGAACGGCGAGCCGCTGCTCGACGCCTCCGTGGCGGACGAGGATCTGGACCAGGCCCGTTCGGCGTGGCGCAGGTCGGTGCGGGATCTGGGTCTCGTTCTTGCCGCCCTGCTGCTGGGGCTGGCCGCGGTTCCCGAACTCGTCCGAGCCCCGCAGGGACCGGACGCCGAAGCGATCCTGCGGCGCGGCGCCCCGGCCGCGGGCGCGCTGCTCGCCGCCGCCCTCCTGCTCTGGACCGCCGCCACGCCGGAAGCGGTCCGGCCGGCGATCTTCTCCGCTGCCGTCTACGCTTCGGTCCTCTTCCCGAGCCTGCTCCGTTCCCCGGCCGACCTGCTGCTGCTCGGGCTGGTGCTCACCGCCGTCGCGACCATGGCGGTGCGCTTTGCCGGCGCGGCCCGCGCGGCGTGGCGCCGTGAGCGCTGGCAGGCGGACCGCAACGGCGTGGTCCGTGCGCACGCCGCTGCCGGCGTGGCGGTCGCCCTGCTGCTGGGTGCGTATGAGATTCTGCTCGCCGATACGGTCGGCGGTTCCCTTGCCGACCTGCTGCAATGGTCACGCAACCCGCTGGATTCGTCGCGGATCGGTCTGCTGCTGGGGTTGCTGCTGGCGGCCACGGCAACCATCTGGTTGGGAGTTTCCATCCTCCTGATCGTCGAGGCGCGCTGGAGCCGCCACCTGCATGGGACCCGCCTCCGGTCGCTCGGCGGCGCAATGGCGCCGGGACTGCTGCTGGCGCTGGTTCCCGCGGTGCCGACCTGGCCGTACGTCATCCTGCTCGCCGGCGTCGTCACCATGGCGCTGGGAGCGCCCCGTATCCGTCCCTGGTTTCGCCATGCGTCGGAGTCCGCAAGGCTGGCGGCCAGCTTCGGTTTGCTCATCGTGCCCGCGGTACTCTCGTATCCGTCGATCGTGCACCAGGGGCTGGCGGCCAAGCAGCGGTTCATCGAGGAAGAGATCGCCCCGGCCACCGCGAGTCATCCGGCTGCGCTTCTGGCCAGCCTCTCGCAGGCGCAACGGGAGGTGGATGCGCTACTCGCACGCTCACCGTTGGCGTCCGACATCTTCAGGCCGGCGGACGGGGTCCCGACCCCCGACGCGGCGTTCTCGGTCTGGCGGCGGACCGATCTGGCCCGACTGCGCCTGACGTCGGCCATTGAGCTGTACGGCCCGGACCGGTCCATCGTGAGCCGTTTCGCCCTCAACTTTCCCGACGCCCCGGCCGTGCCCTCCTTCCTCGGGACGAGCTGCGACTGGGACGTCTACGGCGAGGTGTTCCCCTTCGGGGCGCAGGAGCGCCGCGTGCTACACGCCGAACGCGGTGTCTGTCTGCCCTGGCCCGGGGACATGCCGGCCGCCGACGCCGTCGCCGGCGCCGTCGTCGTCCACGTGCCCCTGGACTACCGGGCACTGCCCTTCATCCCGTCGCAGAACCCCTATCACGACGTGCTCCGCGCGGCGCCGCGTCCAGCCGACGCAGGTCCGGTGGATGCCGGTGTGGACCTGGCGATCTACGGATGGGGACTCGGCCCACTCTTCACGTACGGGTCCGCCTCGTGGACGATAGACGATGATCTCTTCGAGCGTATCTACGCGTCACGCGAGCCCTTCTGGACGACGCTGCGGGCCGGCGGGCGCGCATCGGACGTCTACATCTCCAACAACCGGGCCGGCATCTACGCGCTCGGCTATCCCGTGCTCACGCTGTTCGAACACCTGGTCCGACTGGCCGAGATCGTTGCCCTGGCCGGTGCTGCATTCGGCTTGTGGATACTGGTCCTCGTGCTGGTGGGACCGTTCACCGCGGAGCGGTACAACCTCGGGCGGGAACTGGTCCGTGAGCTTCGCGTCAGCTTCTATCGCCGGCTCTTCCTGGCTTTCGTAGCGGTGGCGACCGTTCCCGTGCTGGTCCTCGCCATTCTGATTCGAAACTACTCCACCGGGCAGCTCCGTGACGACGTGGAGGCCGGGGCAGCGCAGACGGCCGTCGTCGCACAGCGGGTGATCGCGGAGCTGCAGCAGGCGGCGGATCCCGCGGCGTCCGTCGTGACGGACGATCTCCTGGTCTTCGTCAGCCAGATCATCGAGCAGGACGTCAACATCTTCCAGGGCCCGCGGCTCATCGCCACCAGCGAGCGTGACCTCTTCGCTTCCGGCCTGCTCCCGACCCGCACCCCGGCCGGTGTATACAACGCGATCGCGCTGGCCCAGGCGCCCACGTTCGTGACGGAGGATGCGTTCGGGTCGCAGGAATACCTGGTTGCGGCGGCGCCCATCCGGTCGGTCGGAGCGGACGCCATCCTGACCGTGCCGCTGGCCTCGCGGCAGCGGGACATCGAGCGGCAGATCCGCGATCTCGATCGCGGGATCCTGCTCGGCGTGACGCTACTCGTCCTTCTCGGCGCCGCCAGCGGCTTCTACATCGCCGAGCGCATCGCCGATCCGGTCCAGCGGCTGACCCGCGCGACGCGCCGCATCGCCCGCGGCGACTTCGACGCACGGGTCGCGATCCGCTCGGCCGACGAGCTGGAGCGGCTGGTGGAGGCATTCAATCGCATGGCCGGGGATCTTCTCATCCAGCGCCGGAAGCTGGAGCAGACCCACCGTCTCGAAGCGTGGGCGGAGATGGCGAGACAGGTCGCCCACGAGATCAAGAACCCGCTCACCCCGGTCCAGCTCTCCGCCGAGCACCTGCTGCGCGTCCACCGCGATCGCGGCGAACCGCTCGGCGCGGTGCTCCGGGACTGCGTCGATTCGATACTCACGCAGGTCGGGCTGCTCCGCCGGATTGCATCGGAGTTCTCCAGCTACGCTTCTTCGCCGCCCGTGAACCGGGAGTCCACGGCCCTCGCCGACGTCGTGCACGAGGTTCTCGATCCCTACCGCACCGGTCTCGCCGGTCGGATTCGGTTGCTGGTCGCCGTGCCGGCGACGCTGCCGCGGCTGGTGATCGACAGGACGCTCGTGGCGCGGGCGTTCACGAACGTCATCGAGAACGCCCTGTACGCGATGCCGGGCGAGGGCCGACTGGCCGTGTCGGCAACCGCCAACGCACACCAGGTGTTCCTCGTCGTGCGGGATACGGGGGTCGGGCTCGACGATGCTTCGCTCTCCCACGTGTTCGAGCCGTATTTCTCGACGAAGGTCTCCGGCACCGGCCTGGGCATGGCGATCGCCAAACGCAACGTCGAGCTGAACGGCGGTTCCATCGTGATCGCCAGCCGCAAAGGAGAAGGCGCTACGGTCACGATGCGTTTTCCGGTGAAGAAGGAGCCCGAGAGCGGCACCGGCGCGCTGCTGCCCGACGCGTAGCCACCGGCGGTCTCGGCCCCGAACCTGCCAGAGCCGCCGGCGACGGTTTTCGCGCTAGTGCTGCGCCATGATTAAACGTTCGGGTGTGCGGTGCTGTGATTCGTCGATGATTGCTCGCTGTAACCCATGTCCGTATCCGAAGATGATGACGTGACGAACCACTAGCCCATCTTTACCAAGATTAGCGGTCGTTTTGCGGATTTGGGCGGTTTTCGTGGAGTGCGAGGCCTGTAACTTGTTGATTATAAAGGATCGGGTTTCGCCAGAGACGAATGTAGTGCCATAATCGTATAACAATAGTTGCCTGGGACAGGGTGCGTCCGCTATGGTGAGCGCCATGTTCATTCGGCGCACCCAAACCCGGCGGACTGAGGACGGAAAGCCCTACTTCTCTCATCGCCTCGTGCACGCCGAACGCCTCGGCAGCAGCGTGCGCCAGCGCACCCTCCTCAACCTCGGTCGCCACTTCGATATTCCTCAGGCGGACTGGCCGCTGCTGTGCGCCCGCATCAACGATGCGTTGAGCGGTCAGGCGCCGCTGGTGGCCGATTGTCCGCCTGCCGTGGAGGAGGAAGCGCAACGGATCGCGGCGCAGTTGATCGCCCGCGGCGCGGCCGCGCCGACCGCCGGACCGACCGATGTGCAGCCGGTCGATGTCGACTCGTTGCGGCTGGTCCGGCCCCGCAGCGTCGGCGTGGAGCAGGTCGGCCTGTGGGCGCTCGAGCAACTGGACCTGCCGGCGCTGCTGACCCGGTTGGGCGTCAACGGCGCCCTGCGCAGCGCGGCCACCGGCGCCATCGTCGGGCGTCTGGCCGCGCCCGCCTCGGAGCGCGCGACGCACCGCTGGCTGCAGGAGCGCAGCGGTCTCGGGGAGTTGCTCGGCGTCGACTTCGAGACCGTCGGTGCGATGCAGCTCTACCGCGCCTCGGACGTGCTGGTGAAGCATCGCGAGGCGATCGAGGCGCATCTGTTCGACCGCGCGATGGGGCTGTTCGACCTGCAGCCGACGGTGACGCTCTACGACCTGACCAACACCTACTTCGAGGGCGAGGCGAGCGACCAGCCGCAGGCGCAACGCGGGCACTCGAAAGAGAAGCGCAGCGACTGCCCGCTGCTGACCCTGGGCCTGATGCTCGATGCCAGCGGCTTCGTGCGCCGCTCGAAGGTCTTCGCCGGCACCGTCCGGGAACACCGGACGCTGGCCGGGATGCTCGAAGCACTGGAGGCGCCGGTCGGCGCCCTGGTGGTGATGGACCGCGGTGTCGCCACCGACGCCTGTGTGACGTGGTTGCGCGACAACGGCTACCGCTATCTGGTGGTCAGCCGCGAACGCCACCGCCGCTTCGATGCCGATGCCGCCGTGTCGCTCCAGACGCAGTCGGACCAGACCGTGCACATGCACAAGGTGGTCTCGACCGACCCCGACGAAGTGCGCCTGTACTGCTACTCCGAGGAGCGGGCCGAGAAGGAGCGGGGCATCGTCGAGCGTTTCGCCTCCCGCTTCGAGACCGCCCTGACGAAGCTCAACGACGGGCTGTCGCGTCCCCGCGCGCACAAGCGCCTCGACCAGGTCTGGCAACGCATCGGACGGCTGAAAGCCAAGCATTCCCGCGTCGCCTCGCACTACCAGATCACCGTTACCGCCAACGAGGCCGGCGACCAGGCCGTCGCCGTCAACTGGACCCGCCGCCCCCAGGACGGCTCGATGGTTACCCATCCGGGCGTCTACTGCCTGCGCAGCAGCGAGACCGACTGGAACGAAGACGCCTTGTGGCGTACCTACACCACGCTCACCGACGTCGAGGCGGTATTCCGCTCGCTCAAGTCCGAGCTCGGCCTGCGCCCGATCTACCACCGCAAGCCGGCGCGGGCCGACGGCCACCTGTTCATCACCGTCATCGCCTACCAGCTCGTGCAGGTCATCCGCACTCGGCTGCGCGCGCGCCGCGAACACGCCAGGTGGACCACGCTACGCCGCGTCCTCGAAGGCCAGCAGCGCGTCACCGCCACCTTCCGCCGTCCCGACGGACGCACGCTGCATGTGCGCACGGCAACCCAAGCCGAACCCGATCAGCGGGCCATCTACGACGCGCTCGGCGTCGACCCACATCCCGGCGGCGTCCGCAAGACGCTCGTCTGACCGACCAATTTCCCCGGTTCGTACGCGTTTGTAGTGCCACTCGGGCATTTCTGTCGGCGTAAACCACTGATTCTAGAGCCTCTTGCAAAACCCTTGGTCGGCCGGGTTTTCCTACCCGAGGCAGAGGGAACGGACGGTCAGCGGGGTGGGACGCAGCGTTCGTAGGATTAGGATAGCAGCCGTCACCGGCGCCGGGGAACCGGAGACACGGGGTCTCAAGGGACCTCTGGGACCTCCCGGTCGGTTATGAGGGCGAGCGCGCGCGACGAGACGTGGCGCATTTCCCTCACGACCCGTTCCAGTTCGCGGTTGTTCTCGAGCCACTCCTGGTAGAGGGCGAGTTCGTCTTCGGAGAGCAGCAGGCTGACCGTTTTTCCGCGCACCTTGTGTGTCCAGTAGCGGTACGGGCCGTGACGCGCGTCCGGGTCGCGGTGGCAGCGGCAGGCAGGCTTCCCGCACGTGAGACGGCGGGTCTGGATACTGCCCTGGCGGACAAACCCGAGCGTTTGCAACTCCGCCTTGAGCGCATCGTATTGTTCGCTGTACCGGCGCATCGGGTTCCGGCGGCCCATCGGTTCCCTCCTTGACCTCACTCCTACACTACTATATATAGTAGGCGCTGGGAGCAGTCAAGCCATGCAGAACCTGCGCGCCTCGTTCGCCGCCTACTGGGAGTCAATCCAACAGGGCCTGTTTCCCCGGTTGGAGCAGGTGTTGGGTTCGCTGACCGAGAAACAGCAGCAGTTGGTGCAGACCCTCGAGGTGATCCGTATCGAGCAGATGATTCCCTCGCGCTTGCGGATGCCGGGCCGCCCCCGCAAGGACCGCGCGGCGGTGGCGCGCGCCTTCGTCGCCAAGGCGGTCTACGACATGCCGACCACGCGCCTGCTGCTGGACCGGTTGGCCACCGACGTGGTGCTGCGCCGCATCTGCGGCTGGGAGCGGCGGCGCGAGATGCCAAGCGAGTCGGTCTTCTCTCGCGCCTTCGCCGAATTCGCCCACTCCCAGTTGCCCCAGCGCGTGCATGAAGCGTTGCTCCGGAAGACGCACGGCGACCGTTTGGTGGGCCATCTGTCCCGAGACTCGACGGCCATCGAGGGGCGCGAGAAGCCGGCCGCGAAGGAGAAGTCGCCTCCGCCGCCCAAGCGCAAGCGGGGCCGGCCGAAGAAGGGTGAAGAACGGCCCAAGACACGCAAACGCCTCGACCGGCAACCGAGCATGACCCTGCAGGAGATGCTCGACGACCTGCCGGCCGAGTGCAGTGTGGGCACGAAGAAGAACAGCAAGGGCTACAGGGACACCTGGGTCGGCTACAAGTTGCACATCGACGTGGCCGACGGCCAGATTCCGGTCAGTTGCATCCTGACGTCCGCCTCGCTGCACGACAGCCAGGCCGCCGTTCCACTGGCCACCCTGTCGGCCCAGCGGGTGGACAATCTGTATGACCTGATGGATGCCGCCTACGACGCGGTGCAGATCCGCGAGCACAGCCGCGCACTCGGCCACGTCCCGCTGATCGATATCAACCCCCGCCGTGACACTGCGCTGGCCGAAGAACTGCAGACCGAAGCCCGGCGCCTGAAGCGTCTCGGCTTGCAGCTTCCCGAACAGGTTCGGTACAACGAACGCACGGCGGGTGAGCGCGTCAATGGCCGACTCAAGGACGAGTTCGGCGGGCGCCACGTCCGAGTCCGCGGCAACGCGAAGGTGATGTGCCACTGCATGTTCGGCGTGCTGGCGCTCACCGCCGACCAGCTCCTGCGGCTGGTGACGTAAACCAACGCCTCGCCGGCCAACGCGCATCCCCTTCCGGTCGCCCGACAGGCGTCAGTCACCAACCGGTGTCTCCAACGCCCGGTGGGAAAACCCTCGAACTCCCTGATTTCCGCCTCTTGGGTCGCCGCCGGTCCTCCCGCCCCGCATTCTCGGTCGGGATCCAGGCAAAACGATGTTCACCAGAAGAACTTGTGCTCCGAGCCGAGCTACGCCAAGAGTTTTGCAAGCGGCTCTCTAAATTGGTTTAGTTTTGTGGTTGGTAAACTTGGGCTAGTGTCCTGCCCGATAAATGCCCGACCCGCAACGCCGCCAGGGTCGGCGAGGTGCCCCCGCCCTGCTCGTCGACGAACTTCATCCTGCTCAGAAACGGCGCGGCGAACTGGCTCAGCCCGGCGTGCCGCTCGGCGGTCTGCTCGAAGCGGGCCCTGCGGTCGCCCCGCGTCCAGTTCGCCAGGTCGGACTGGTCCTCGTGCAGCTGCGCCTCCGGCACGGTCGACAGCATTCGGGCCCGCAACTCGTCGTCGCCGACGTCGGGATCGAGCAGCACGGCGCCGAGCCGGCGGTAGCGCTGAACGATCCGGTCGCCGGCGTGGCGTTGCGCCTTGAGCATGTCGTCGAGGCGGTCTTCGACCCGCTTCCGATTGCGGTCGAGGAGCTTGCCGTACATGTCGACGGCTTGGTCGAGCGTGTCGCGCCACGCCTGGTACAGGAAGCACACCAGCGCGAGGTGACGGCGTGGGGCCGCCATCCTGCGTACCCGGTCGGCTGACGCGGTTCGCACGCTGTGGAACAGGACCCGCTGGTAGTTGCCGTTGACCCAGCCCACGTCGACTCCCAGCACGCCGGTCGCCTCGATCAGTTCCAATCTCGCCAGCAGCCGCTTCATGCCCCCGACCGACGGGCTCGACGAAATGGCCTTGATGCGGTTCAGGGGCGAGTGCGGCTGGTCGTCGTCGACGGCGATCAGCGCATCGAGACGGTCGCGCATCGGTGCCGACAGGCGCTCGGCCATGCGTTGCGTCAGCAGTGTCCGGGCCTTGTGTCGGGCAGCCCCTATCGCGCGGCGCAACACCGAATCGGCCGGCGCGAGAACGTGCTCGTCGCGGAGCCAGGCGCGCGCCCGCGCCAGCAGCGAGGCGGTCCGCTCGAGCCGCAACGCCTCGTCCTCGAGGAACCGCGCCAGCCGTTCTCCGACGGCGGCATCGAAAGCGCCCAGACGCAGGTACTCGCCGATGCGCTGCTGATGTTCGGAGACCGTCTGCTGCCGGCCGGCGTCGGCGTGGATCGTCTCGGCGTCGGCTCCCAGTTGCAGGGCGGCGAACCGCAGGATCTCGCCGTCGATCTCCAGGGGCGCCTGTTGGGGAAATCTGCCGAGCACACGCACGAAGGCGACCTGGTACGCGAAGCCCAACCGATTGTGGGGGCCCCTCCGCAGGGCGATCTCTTGTCGGTCGGCCTCGAGAAAGGTGGCATCGCGAATCAAGCGAACTCTCCCGGCTCGGCCGGTCGCTGGGGCAGGTCGTCGCCGTCCTCGATGCCCTCGCCAAGGCGGGTGTCGCCTTCGTGGCCCTGAAGGAGAACATCCGCGTCGAGGGCAAGCCCGACATCCAGACCAAGGTCATGACCACCCTCTTCGCGCTGTTCGCCGAGGTCGAGCGCGACCTGATCTCCGAGCGCACCCGCGAGGGCCTCGCCAAGGCCAGGGCCTCGGGTCGCAAGCTCGGCCGCCCGAAGGGCTCGCTGGGCGTCTCACGGCTCGACGGCAAAGAGGATGAAATCCGGCACTTCCTCGAGCTCGGCGTGTCCAAGACCGCCATCGCCAAGATCACCGGCGTCTCCCGCACCACCCTCTACAGCTTCATGACCACCAGAGGGCTCAGGCCGAGCCGCTAAACGTGTATTTCAACACGAATGTTGTCGGTACCCTAGTGGTCCGTCACGTCACAATCTGCGGACACGGACATGGGTTACAGCGCGCAATCATCGACGAATCACAGCACCGCACACCCGAACGTTTAATCATGGCGCAGCACTAGCAACAGCGATCGGTCGACAACCACCACGAGACCGTCCAGACCGAATCGCTCAATCCCCTGCAGGGTGTATCGAATCGTCAGCACGTAGGATCGGAGTATCGACGCGGCTCCAAGCAGATAGCATGCCAGCCGGACATCCGATTCCGGACGCAACAGGTTCGCGGCCACCACCAGGCCGATCGCGGCAACGGGGCCAGCGCCAGCTTCAACCCGAACGTCTGGGCCACCAGCGACCGCGCCGCCCTGCGGTCGCGCGCGACCTTCTGGGTTGTGATCTCCTTCAAGCCGAAGTCCATCACCGTCTCGAAGATCATCGCCAACGCCAACGCGAAGGAGAACTTGCCGTATTCCTGGTCGCCGAGCAGGCGCCCGGCAACGACGAGCAGGGCGGCGAGCAGCAGCGTGCTGATCCCCGCGACGCTTGCGCGTGCGGCGTTGCCGACAAGCCCCATCCCTCGATTCGTCATCCCCAACCCCTCCGCACCCGCCGGGGCTTGCGCCGCTACCCTCCTCCGGCATCCAGGATTACGGTGGGTCTGAACAGTTCCCGCAGCCACGGAGATCCACGTTGAGGGCCAGAAGACCGACGAGGACGCAGACGACGATGAACGCCATGAAATACGGCTCCCGATAGAGCTGTTCCGGATCTCGGGTCGGGCTGTCGCTCCGGAATCCCAGGTGGATGTACCAGGCGATCAGTCCCGCAACGAAGGGCACGATGAGCAGCAACTCGATCCGGTAGCGGATCAGGAAGATTCCAAGGAACAGTCCAAACGCCACGGCACAGAAGACCGCCAGCACGAGCAGGCGCTCTTCCGTGTAGCCGCGAAACGACGCACGGTAGGCGGCGGCCCGCTCGCGGTCGTCGAGGTGCCGGTACTCCGCGAAGCGCTTCACCGCCATGAAAAAGCCGCCGAGCATCCAGAACGCCAGGGCAATCGACAGGGGAACCGCCAGCGTCGTCCCGGTCGCATACCAGCCCATGGCGAGGCGCAACGGGTTGTTGACCGCCTCGACCAGCACGTCGAGGTAGGTTCGGTCCTTGGCCCGGATCGGTCGGACGTTGTAGGCGAGGCTCATCAGCCACAGCGCAACGATCGTGAGCAGAAACCGTCCCCCGATGAGGGTGGCCATGCCGAATCCTGCGGCGGCCAGGACCACCCACTCGGCATATGCGATCGGCAGGCGCACTCTCCCGGAAGGGATCGGGCGTCCGCGCTTGACCGGATGCCTCGCGTCGAACGGCGCATCCAGAATGTCGTTGAGCACGTAGTAGCTCGACGCGACGAGACAGGCCGCCACCAACGCCAGCGGGATCCGCCAGGCGAGCGCCGGGTCCCTGAACCCGGCCGTCGCGTTCAGCACGAGCAGGCTTCCCGGCAGCATGAAGACGTTCTTGAACCAGTGGTCGGGACGCGCCACCTGCACGTACGGCCAGACGGAGGCAGCCAGGCGGCCCCCGACCGCGCAAGCCAACGCTTGCGGCGGGTGGGGCGACCATGTCGACGGTCGAGAGCGTTCGGAGATCACGACTCTGGATTCGCGTTCAGGAGGCACGAAGCAGCCCCGCGATCAGCGCAACGATGTCGAGGAAGTACACCGCACACAGCGCGACGACGTTCCCCGTGAACCACGCCGGCATCCCGGGCCCTTCGGGCGCAGTACGCGCGCACAACCATTCACAGCCCTGCGCGAAGCACCACGCGAAGCCGAGAATACAGGGAAACATATGGATTGTCTTCAGGATGCCGAAATCGCGCATGGTGAGCGCATAGACAATCGAGAAACCCAGAGAGCCGAACGCCGCAACGGTCAACAGGAGCGCTCCGGCGGCTCCGTCGGCCGGAACCGCCGGCGCACGGCCCGCCAGCACCATGAGGCTGCGACGACCTTCGCGCACCAGACCGATCAGCAGCACGGCCGTCGGGACGAGTCCGAGCACGAGCGCCGCCCGGCCGATCCAAAGAACGATCACGCTGTCGGATTGCCACGTCGGCGGCCACCTGTCGAAGTGCACGAAATGCAACCGTCCGTACAACTGCGACCACAACGATGTCTGGTGCAGCGGATAGCCCCTCGCGTCGTAGTTCGCCGGATCGTCGAGGTCGTGCAGCGTCCGGTTCCCCAGCACTTGGCGACCTGCCCGAACCAGAACTCACCCACAGATTCTGCTGACGAGGCCTGATATTCTTCTGCGGATGGTTGGTGAGCGACCGCAGACGCGTACCCCGGCGGTGTTCGCGTGGACGACTGCGATACTCGGGCGGCTATGGCCTCCGGCGTTCCTGCGGTCGGTGCACGCCACGCTTTCGTCCCTGTTCGCCGACCCTTGGCGGGCGGGCCCTGCGCTGGCGGGAACCGCAGCCCGGTGGGTGTCGCCCGCTTCCTCGGCCAGTGCCGACCGTTACGGGCCCGTGGCGGTGGTATTCGTGACCGGCTGCGCCCTCCGGGTGATCTTGTCGTTCCTCAACCAGGAGGCGAACGACGATCACATGTCAATCATCCGCACGATCGCCTTCGAAGACCGGGTGCCGGGCCTGCGGGACGACTGGCAGGGCTATCAACCCAAGCTCTATCACTGGACAGTGGCGTTGTTGCTGAGGCTGCTGGCCCCGTGGGTCGCCGACAGCGGCGACGTCCAAGTCCGCATCGCCAACCTGGTCAATTGCGCGGCAGGCATCGCGCTGCTTCTCGTCGCGCGGAGCTGGCTGAAGCGCTCGAGCCTCCCGACGCCCGCCGTGCTGATGATTTTCGGTTTCCTGGTGCTGAATCCACGACTCGTCGGCATCGGCAGCCAGGCGACCAACGACACGTTCGTCATTCTCTTCGGAACGCTGTCCCTGTTCTGGGGAGTGCGATTCTTCGACGCGATGTCCTGGCGGGCGCTGTTCGGGATGTGCGGTTTCACGGCTCTCGCGGTGTTGACCAAGGGAAACGGGCTCGTGATACTGCTGGCCCACGTGTGCGTGTTCACGGTGGTGCTCGTGCGGCGCGCCGGCGCCACCGCGTGGCCGCGGATGCGGCTTGCGACCGCTGCGCTGCTGTTCGTCGGGGTGGTCATCTCCGCCGCGGCGTCGTTCGGTCCGTACCTCGACAACTACCGGGACGCGGGATCGCCGTTCGCGCAGAACATGAAGGCGCCGCCGCTGCCGCACTTCTTCGAGAAGACGACCGCGTACCGGCCCGGCATCCGGTCGGTGGCGAGCGGCATCATGACGTTTCGTCTCGGCGACATGCTGCGGGAGCCGTCGCTGGTGAACCGGCCGCTGCACGACGCGAGCGGCTATCCGCTGCACCAGACATCGTTGTGGTCCCAGTTGTACGGACGGCTGCACTTCGTGCACTTCGACAGGTGGCCGCCGACGTGGCAATCCGACAGCGTGCTCGTGCTCTGGATCGGCCGGGCGGCGCTCGTGCTCGGACTCGTCCCAACGGCCATACTGCTGATCGGTCTCGTGCGCGAGGGCCATCGCAGCGTCATGGTGCTGGCGGGTCATGAATCGTCGGTTTCGTCCGCCGGAGCGCTCCTGTTGACCATTGCGGCGTTCGGCTCTCTCGGCTTCTCGATTGTCTACGCGCTCACCATGCGCGATTTCGGCTTCATGAAGACAATCTACGTGCTTCCCTGCCTGCTGGGCTTCGCGTGGTGCTTCGCGCAGGGCTGTGAATGGTTGCGCGCGCGCACCGCGCCGGCGGGTCCCGGCATGCCGGCGTGGTTCACCGGGAACGTCATCGCGCTGTGTGCGGTGTACTTCCTCGACATCGTTGCGCTGATCGCGGGGCTGGTTCGTGCCTGACCCTGCAACATGCGAGCCCGGGCCACGCCGGGAGTACCCCGCCACGCCGCGGGGCAGCGCCGCTTCTCCTCCCGCCGGCGCCGTCAGCCGCGTCCAGGACGCGAATCCATAGCCGCAGCTTCGTCACCGCCCTGCGTGTCCCTCGGAGCCGCTGTCCGTTCCGCGGCTCGGTCCGGGCGCGCCCGGGAACCCGAGCCGCTCCCGGACCAGGTAGAGCGGGCGGCGCTTCACTTCACCGTAGATGCGTCCCACGTACTCGCCGAGGATGCCGACGAGCACGAGCTGCACCCCGCCCAGGAACATGATGGCGATGAACAGAGCCGCCCAGCCGCTGACCCAGGCGTCGGTGAAGATGCGGACCACCAGGGCGTAGACGATGCCCGCCAGAGCCACCCCGGCAGCGAGAAAACCGAGCCATGTCGCCAGGCGCAGCGGCGCGAGCGAGAACGACAGGATGCCGTCGGTCGCGAAGCGCAGCATGTTGCGGAGCGGCCACTTGGTCTCGCCGGCGAGCCGGGCCGTCCGGTGGTACGGAACGGCTTCCTGGCGGAAGCCGGTCCAGGCCACCATGCCACGCACGAAGCGGTCGCGTTCGGGCATGGCCAGGAAAGCGTCCACCACCGTGCGATCCATGAGCCGGAAGTCACCCGTGTCGAGCGGAACGGATACGTCGGCGAGGCGTGCGATGATGCGGTAGAAGGCGCTGGCCGTCCAGCGCTTGAAGGCGGTTTCGCCCTCCCGTCCGGTGCGCATGCCGTAGGCGACGTCCGCCCCTTTGCGCCAGCGGTCGAGCATATCGAGGATGACCTCCGGTGGATCCTGGAGGTCGGCATCGATGACGGCGACGATATCGCCGCCCGCGTGCTGCAGCCCCGCGGTAACGGCCAACTGGTGGCCGAAGTTGCGGGAAAGGGCGAGCACGCGTACTCGCGGGTCGTCGCGCTGGAGCCCGTGCAACAGCTCCAACGTGGCGTCCTGGCTGCCGTCGTCGACGTAGACGATCTCGAAATCGATCTCGGGAGCCCGCTCGAGACTGGTCACCACGCGGCGGTGCGTTTCGGTGATGACCGCTTCCTCGTTGAGACAGGGAACGACCACGGACAGTAGAGCGCGGGGCGCGGTGCGTGCTCGCCGCGTTGTCGGACGCTGACTGGGTTGTTCCGTCACGATCATGGACTCTCCGGGGCGGATGCGCGTGGCCGGATCCCCCGGGCCACCGCCGTTACGATACCCGGTTCGGAACGGCCGGCAAAATGTAGAAGGGTGCGGCTCTTTTTCGTCGGGGGTTCAGGGAGGGCCATGGGGCTCCTGCGACCGGCATGGCAAGAGCTGAGCTACTTGACCCGTCGAAGGCGGGGTGAGGAGGCCGATGGGGGCGGCTCGGTGACCGGCGGTGCGACTGGCGGCGCTATCCCGTCAGCGTAGCGCTGGGCGTGGTTCCGCTCCTACTCGCGGGCTTCGTGGAAGTCCCAGTACGCATCGAAGTCGCCGCTGGCTCGCAACGCCCGGAGCTTCAACACCGCCTCGGCGCCGACCAGGCGCCAGCGGGCGCCGGTCAACTCCATCCGGTCGCGGACCAGATGCCGGCACGCCCCTTCGATCACGCCGGTGGCGATGGGATAGCCCGCCGCGAGGTAGCGGTCGTAGTGCAGATACGGCGCGTACTTCAGCAGGTAGTCCGCGCACGTATCGACCGGCTTGCGGGTGTCGCGCGAGAGGCCGGCGACGGTCGCCGCACGTCGCATCGACGCCGCCACCCGGCGGGCCTTGCCCTCGAGAATGTCCCGCACGCGCGTCCAGGCCCAGCACGCCAGCTCGGGGCTCCCCTCTCGCGATGGAACACACCCGCCGCCTTCCAGACGTAACTCGACCACGTGGATGATGTCTAGGACCACCGTGACCTGCACGCCGTAGGCGGCGGCGCCCGCTTCGACGAGGTCGAGCTGCGTCTCGGCGCCGTCGACGAGCACGACCCAGCGCTTGACGCGCTCCGGGTCGTGGCGCTCGGCTTCCAGCATCGCCTCGGCGACCACCGCCCCCGGCTCCCGTTCGAGGCTCGCCCACACCCGTTTCGTGGTCTTGGCCACCGGCTGTCGGGGCATCAAGCTAAGAAGAAACTCTCAGAGCGCCCTCCCGGTCAGGCGACCTTCACTTCGACCTCGACGCCGAGGCTCTGCAAACGCCGGATGAGGTGCTGGGTGACGCGGTGCTTGTCGCGGTCCGCCAGGTATCGGCCGCCGAGGTCGTGGTAGTCCTTCTCGTCGCGGAGCATGAAGTAGGCGGCGGTCAGCATGGAGGCGGCGACGGCCACGATCGCCTTCTTCGGGCCGCGCCGGCCCTTGAGGCGCCGAAATTGGGACTGCAGATAGCTCCCGTTCTTCCGCGTCGCCGCCCACGCGGCCTGGACCAGCACCGTCTTCAACCAGGGAGTCGCGTGACGGATCCGGGTCGAGCGGCGCTTCCCCGCACTCTCGTCCAGCCGCGGGCACAGGCCCGCCCACGAAACCAGATGGCCCGGATCGGGAAACCGCGTCATGTCCACGCCGACCTCGGCGATGATCACCCGCGCGACCGTCTCACTGACCCCGGGCATCGTCGTCAGCCGCTCGGCCGCCTCGCGAAAAGGGCGCAGCACCTCGTCGGCCTGCCGCTCCAGTTTCTCCACGGCGGCGCGTAGCGCATCGATCTGCCCTAGATGCAGATCCAGCAGGAAGCGATGGTGCGGCGTCACCCGACCGTGCACCGCGGCGACGATGTCCGCACGGTCGGCCTTCACGCGGACGTTGGTGCAATCAGCCAACCGCTCGGGATCGGTCTCCCCGGCGATGAGCGCCGCCAAGATTGCCCGGCCGCTGACGCCCAGGATGTCGGTGACCACGCGCGTCAGCTTCACGTTCGCGTCTTCGAGCGTCTTCTGCAGGCGTTGCGTGTGCCGCGCGATCTCGCGGACCAGTTGCTTGCGGGTTCGCGTCAGGTCGCGCAGTTCCTGGATCGGGGCCGGCGGCACGAAGCTGCCCCGAATCAGCCCGTGCGCCAACAGATCCGCGATCCAGGCCGCGTCGTTCCGGTCGCTCTTGCGGCCCGGAACGTTCCGGATGTGCTGCGCGTTGGCGAGCACCAGTGTCAACGACGATTCGTCTTCGAGGATGTGCCACACCGGCTTCCAGTACACGCCGGTCGCCTCCATCGCCACGTGCGTGCAGCCGGCCTCGGTCAGCCAGGCCGCCAGTTCGAGCAGGCCCGCCGTCGTGGTCGCAAACTCCCGATGCTCGGCCGTGGCCTTCCGACCGGCCGCGATGCGCACGCACGCGTTCACGCGCCGCGAGTGGACATCCAACCCGGCGCACCGGGGATGCAAGACTTCCATTTCGTTACCTCCTGTATCGCAAGGCGCTGGCGTGGAGTCCGCCGGTACGAAATCTAAGAGTCGCGATCCCCGGATCCACCGGGCTCGCAATGCGGGGTGCTCGCGGGACTCCGGGTCCAACTACAGAACGGGCTCTCGGCACCATAGAGAAACCGACCTCTGGGCCAGCATCAAGCCCTACACAATAGACCTACCTGTTTCATGCATGCGCGGGTCCGGCGCCCGCCGGGTGGGGAACTACAGAGAAACTCACGGTGATCACTGACTCAGGCGGTCTTCACTTCGACCTCCACTCCAAGGTCCTGCAAACGCCGGAGGAGGTGCTGGGTGACGCGGTGCTTGTCGCGGTTCGCCAGGTACCGGCCGCCGAGGTCGTGGTAGTCCGTCTCGTCGCGGAGCATGAAGTAAGCGGCGGTCAGCATGGAGGCGGCGACCGCCACGATGGCCTTCTTCGGGCCGCGCCGGCCCTTGAGCCGTCGAAACTGCGCCTGCAGATAGCTCCCATTCTTCCGGGTCGCCGCCCACGCGGCCTAGACCAGCACCGTCTTCAACCAGGGAGTCGCGTGACGGATCCGGGTCGAGCGGCGCTTCCCCGCACTCTCGTCCAGCCGCGGGCACAGGCCCGTCCACGAGACCAGATGGCCCGGATCGGGAAACCGCGTCATGTCCACGCCGACCTCGGCGATGATCACCCGCGCGACCGTCTCACTGACCCCGGGCATCGTCGTCAGCCGCTCGGCGGCCTCGCGAAAAGGGCGCAGCACCTCGTCGGCCTGCTGCTCCAGTTTCTGCACGGCGGCGCGCAACGCATCGATCTGCCCCAGGTGCAGCTCCAGCAGGAAACGATGGTGCGCCGTCACCCGACCGTGCACCGCGGCGACGATGTCCGCACGGTCGGCCTTCACCCGGACGTTGGTGCAATCAGCCAAACCGCTCGGGATCGGTCTCCCCGGCGATGAGCGCTGCGAGGATCGCTCGGCCACTGACGCCCAGAATGTCGGTGACCACGCGCGTCAACTTCACGTTCGCGCCTTCGAGCGTCTTCTGCAGGCGTTGCGTGTGCCGCGCGATCTCGCGTACCAATTGCTTGCGGGTCCGCGTCAGGTCGCGCAGCTCCTGGATCGGGGCCGGCGGCACGAAGCTGCCCCGAATCAGCCCGTGCGCCAACAGGTCGGCGATCCAGGCCGCGTCCTTCCGGTCGCTCTTGCGGCCCGGAACGTTCCGGATGTGCTGCGCGTTGGCGAGCACCAGCGTCAACGACGCTTCGTCTTCGAGGATGTGCCACACCGGCTTCCAGTACACGCCGGTCGCCTCCATCGCCACGTGCGTGCAGCCTGCCTCGGTCAGCCAGGCCGCCAGTGCGAGCAGACCCGCCGTCGTGGTCGCAAACTCCCGGTGCTCGGTCGTGACCTTCCGGCCCGCCGCGACGGTGGGCACCGGCCGGGCAAGCCCTTCGCCCGGCGGTGCCGGCCGCCGGCCCGCCGATCCCGGTTTCATGCTGCGGGGTCCGACACCGCCGGGTGGAGAACTACAGAGAAAACTCACGGTTGAATCACTGATCTATCACTGACTCAGGCGGCCTTCACTTCAACCTCGACGCCGAGATCGTGCAGACGCCGAAGGAGGTGCTGCTTGACACGCTCGGCGTCGCGGTTCGCCAAGTATCGGCCGCCGAGGTCGTGGTAGTCCTTCTCGTCGCGGAGCATGAAGTAGGCGGCGGGTCAGCATGGAGGCGGCGACGGCCACGATGGCCTTCTTCGGACCGCGCTTCCCTTTGAGGCGCCGAAACTGCGCCTGTAGATTAGAATTAGATAGCTCTCTTTCTTCCGGGTCGCGGCCCACGCGGCTTGGATCAGCGCTATCCTCAGCCAGGGGGCCGGGTCGAGCGGCGCTTGCCGGCACTCTCGTCGAGGCGCGGACACAGACCCGCCCACGAAACCAGATGGCCCGCACTCGGAAACCGGGTCATGTCCACGCCAATCTCGGCGATGATCACCCGCGCGACCGTCTCACTGACCCCGGGCATCGTCGTCAGCCGGTCGGCGGCCTCGCGAAAAGGGCGCAAGACCTCGTCGGCCTGGTGCTCGACTTGCTGCACGACCGCGGTCAGCGCGTCGACCTGAGCCAAGTGCAGCTTCAGCAGGAAGCGATGATGCGGCGTCACCCGACCGTGCACCGCCGCGACGATGTCCGCGCGACACGCTCCGGATCGGTTTCCCCGCCGATGAGCGCCGCCAGGATTGCTCGGCCGCTCGCGCCCAGGATGTCGGTGACCACGCGCGTCAGCTTCACGTTGGCGTCTTCCAGCGTCTTCTGCAACCGCTGCGTGTGCCGCGCGATCTCACCGACCAGTTGCTTGCGGGTCCGCGTCAGGTCGCGCAGTTCCTGGATCGGGGGCGGCGGCACGAAGCTCCCGCGGATCAGCCCGTGCAGCCCGCCTCGGTCAGCCAAGTCGCCAGGTCGAGCAGGCCCGCCGTCGTCGTCGCGAACTCGCAGGGCGCTGGCGTGGAGTCCGCAGGTACGAAATCTACAGGGCGCGCTCACCGGGCGAACCGGTCTCGCAATACGGGGTGCTCGCGGGACTCCGGGTCCAACTCTGCAACGGGCTCTCGGCACTATCATGAAAACCGACCTCTGTGCCAGCGTCAGCCCCTACACCGTATTCCAGTTTCATGCATGCGAGGGTCCGGCACCGCCGGGTGGGTAACTCTGCAGGAATTTCCTCCGGGCTGCGCACGAACGGCGCGACCGCGTAGACGGCGGCCACCGTCGCCATCCGCTTCGAGTGCTTCTTCTCCCCCGGCTTGAGGCGCTTGAACGGGGAGAGCTGCTCGCGTTGCCGCCGGCGCCTTCTCGGCCGCGTTGCGCGTCGCCTCGCGCAGGTCCTCGCGATGCATCCTGCCTACGTTTGGTCCAATCTCGTAGACGCAAGCGCCCTCGCTTGTACGTCCTCGCCCGCATCCGGCCGGGAGCAGCGTCACGCCAGTCTGCAGGGGATAGAATCGCGACATGTCCGCCGGGCCGATCATCGACCAGAGTTGCGTCAAGACCGGAGGCTGGAGACGCAGGGACCGTGTCCGACCGCACGCCGCATGCTGCTCACCGCGCTCGGGAGCGTCAGCTTGCTGAACCAGCTCTCGACCAGGTTGGGCCACGAGGCGCCGGTCGGCTGTGGAGCACCAGCGTCGACGAGACCATCCTCGACAAGGTCAGGAAATGCAAAATCATCTCGGGACACACACCACCAGCAGCGCCCGTGGCGGGTCAGCCACAGCCCGGCGCTGTGCATCGCGCTGCCCAACGCCTTCTTCGACCGGCTGGGCCCCGCGTCCGTCGCCGCTGGCCATGCCGCTTGACACTCCGCCAACCGCCGTGGGCGGACCCGTACGCACGGTGCTGTGGGAGGGGCGGAGCCACGAGGCTCCCCCTATCCCGATTTGCGCTTCGGCCCTGGCGGGTGACACCGCGGCCGGCCCTCGGCTCGGAGTGCAGTTGTGGGCCTTGCGGCCCGGCCTGGACGGAGGCGTCCCAGGCCACCGACGTCCTCACGCCAGACGCGCGAGGAGCCTGCGGCGCGTGGGCTTGGGCGTGCGCTCCCCTGGGGCGTAGCAGGGGCCGCGAACGCGGGGGCTTCTTGTTCAGGGGGGCATCGAACCGGGGCCGGCCCTACCCACACGAGTTTGAGGAGACTCAACATGAAGGTAGCTCGATTCGTCGGACAGAGCTTGTCGCAGCACACGACTAGCGGCCTGCTGTTGCTCGCGCTGTCAACGGTCTTCATCTTCGGCAACGACCGGTCGCACTTCTACCGGCCTGGACATCACAATTGGGTGTCGTCGGAGCACCTAGCGGTCGCCGTCAATCTGTCTCCCGAGCACAACTTCTTGATGTTCCATCGACAAACCCTGGATGCGAAGGGTGCTGTTTCCTATCAGCCGTACAACCGTTTTCCGATTGGCGGGTATGCGCTGATCAAAGCGGCGACCCTGCCCTTCAGCGATGATCTTTCGGCCCAGATTTACGCTGCCAGAATGCTGATGCTGCTGTTCTTCGCCGCCGCCGTGGTGCTGGCGTACCAGGCGCTCTCCAGGCTTACGCCCGATAGGTGGATCGCGCTGACCGCTACTCTCCTGGCCTTCTCTACACCCTACTGTCTGTACTATAGCGACATGATCAACCCCGAGACGGTGATGGACCTGTTCGGGGTAATGTTGACCTTTCACGGCATGGTCGTGTTCGTCCAGGAGGACCGCTTCCGGCAGTTGCTGGGCAAGGCGTGCGCGGCGTTGTTGCTCGGTTGGCACGTCTTCGCATTGCTTCTGACGTTCATCATTCTTGGTATGGCTACCGAACTGGCCCGCGCCTTCAGCCGACTCAATCGTGTCAACGTGGAGCCCGTGGCGGCCTTACGGCCCCCCTTCGCTTTGGCAGGCCGTTACTTGACGCTTGGCGTCGTGCCACTGCTTTTCGGCAGTTCACTTCTCGCTCTCAATTTCACCAATGAGTATTTCGCGCTGAACGGCAATCAAAGTTGGACGGATTTGCCGTCCTTCCAGTCGATGCTGGCTCGCACGGGCCAGAACCCGGACTACAACGCCTTGCATGCGGACGTCCTCGCGTGGCCCTTCTTCCTGGAACGGCTTTTCTCCCACATCGGTAGTGGAATCTCTATTCCGTTTTCCCTGCTCGGTTACATCAACGACGCGGCGGCAGAACGCCCGACCGCCCCCTGGGAATCGCAGGGCTTCATCGCGGGAGCCGTCATGTTCTGCGCGTGCCTGCTCAGCCTGACCTGCGTCCGTCGTGTCGGCCATGGGATCCTGCTGGCGACCCTGGTGCTGTACGGCTTCTGCTGGTCACTGCCGATGCGCAACAACGTCGTCTTCCACGATTACGAGAGCCTGTCCCACATCGGCATGCCGCTGGTCCTGTTCTCGCTCGTACTGTCGTACTTGCGCCAGCTGTTCGGCAATCGGCCCGTTTACTGCCTGTCGATCGCCGCGCTGTGGATTTTTTGTTCTTCTAGTTATCAGATGGGTCGAGTGGGGCATTCCGCCGCGGCGGCCGATTTCCATCATGCAATCATTGCCGACTTCAATACCATCCGCGACATCACATCGGGCCGTAGCGTTCGTGCGGCGACGCCAGACCATCGCCTCTTGACGCGCGCGTTCGCCGGGGCCACCCACGCGTTGGACTATTATCTTGCCGGAAGCGTCATCACATTCCAGGACCAGCATGGCGACCCGCCGACAGATTTTCTCATTACGCGCGGCCGCGTCGAGGGCGTTCCCACGATTACCCCGGGAAACCGCATGAGGTTCCTGTACTCCGCGGCCATTGTCGATAGATATCGATCAATCCGGTCTGGCGCGCGTCCTCGTCGGGGGCCGTCGCAAGAATAGGGATTCTCCTCAAACTCGTATAGGTACGCGTTGTGTTTGGACTATGTGGACGCCCGTCTGATGGCAAGGATGGCAAGCACGGCCGCCAGGTCCGAGACCCCGAACGGCCGCGCCTGGCCGCGCCCCCGCTCGCCAGCGGTTCGCCGGTACCCGGCGGGCGGTAGGGGGCTGGTCGGCGAGCTTCGCGCGGAAGCACGCCGCGGCGACGGTCATCGAGGCGCTGGACGAGGCGCGGCCGGCGTCGTGCAACTCGGCGAGGTAGGTGGCCAGGGTCACGTCGTGGAGCTCGCGCCCGCAGCGCGCCGGCGTAGGCCCGCCGGGTGTTCTCGCTGACAGAGGCCTCGACCAGGCGGCGCGCCGTCGCCGTGGCGACACGATTCGTGCAGAAATACACTGTAAGGACTCGGCCTGAGCCCCCCGTTCTGAGCCATTGCGTCGCCCTTGACCGGACACCAGATCGACATCGAGGCCCTGAGCAGCAGCATCTTGCCGGCGATCAACAGGGGCTGAAGACAAGTCGGGCGTCGGAGACCGGAACGATCATCCTGTCAGGCACAAACGCTCGCTTCTACCTGAACAGTTCAGCAGCCTGGAAGATCACCGGTGTCCCGGACCGCCCGCTACAGCTTCATGGGCACCCGAGGGCTCCGGCCGCGCGGCGTTACCGTGTATTTCCGCACGAATCTGGTCGGTACCCTCGGTTGGGCGGAAATCGGAGCCACAGGCGACGGTTTTCGGGCTAGGAAGCGGACCGCTCCGCCGCGGGCTCGTCCGGTTCGGCCGGCGCCGGCAGGCGGGTCGGCGCCCGCTGGCCACGGCTCATTGCGGCGCCAATCAGTCCGGAGGCCAGGTACGCGTACGCCATCAGAACGAGTACGGCCTCGGGTTGCGCCGCGATCGCAGCGATGACGGCGGCGATCGCAAGCGGCGTGAGATAGGACCGGCGCCGGCCCGGAATCAGCGCGCCGAAGCTCCGGAATCGGAGGCGACTCACCATCAGTGCCGCGGGAAGCAACACGATCGGCAGCGCAACGAGCGCCGTGCCGGGATCGACGAACCCCAGCGGGTAGGCGAACACCGTGGAGGCGGGCACGCCGGCGGCGGCAGGACTCGGCAGACCTATGAAGTAGCGCTTGTCACCCTCCTTGCCCTGAATGTTGAAGCGCGCCAGCCGGACGGCCGTCGCCGCCAGCCAGAGGAAGGCAACGGCCCAGCCCACGCGGCCGAGCGGTTCGAGACCCCAGGCGAAGACGAGCGTTGCCGGCGCCACGCCGAACGAGATGACGTCGGCCAGCGAGTCGAACTCGACGCCGAAATCGCTCGTCGCGCCGGTCGCCCGCGCGACGCGGCCGTCCAGTCCGTCGAGAACGATCGCGAACCCGATGAACGGCGCGGCGGTCACGTAGTCGCCGCGCATGGCGAAGACGATGCAGGCCCAGCCGCAGAACATGTTCGCCACCGTGAACAGGCTCGGGAGCAGATACGTGCCCCGGCGAAACCGCCGCCGCGGCGGCTTCTCGCCGCGAAACATCGACAGCACTCTGCTCATGACCTTCAGTCTCCGTTCCCTGCAAGGCGCGCAACCACGGTCTCCCCTCCGCGGACCGTCTGTCCGACGGTCACGGCGACATCCGCCGATTCCGGCAGGAAGACGTCCATGCGCGATCCGAACTTCATGATACCGAACCGCTGTCCACGGGCCACGGTCATGCCCGGCCCGAGGCGGCAGACCACCCGGCGCGCGAGCACGCCGACGACCTGCCTGAAAACAATCGTCTGCCCCGCGTGCTCGACACGGACTTCGCTGCGCTCGTTCTCTACGCCCGAGCGGCGGTCGTAGGCGGGCAGGAACCGCCCGGGACGGTGCGTCACATCGACCACCCGACCACCGACCGGCGTACGGTTGACGTGCACGTCGAGCGGCGACAGGAAGATGCTGACCTGCTGCCAGCTCCCTTCCGGTGCCGTGCTCGCGTCGGCGGCCCCGGCGTGCAGGATCCGGCCGTCGGCCGGCGCCAGCACGGCATCGAGCGCGACGTCGGCCGGCTCCAGCCGATCGGGATCGCGAAAGAAGAACGCGAATACCGCGGCCAGCAACCAGAGGGCCGCCCCGGGCATCCAGGCGATATCGAGCCACGAAAGCAACGCGCCCGCCGCGGCGGCCCCGAGGACGAACGGAACCCCGGCCCGATCGATCTTCATGTTTCATGCGCGGGCCGGCGCCGCGGCCCGCGATCGGCTAGTGATTCAGGAGGGGCTCGCCGTCTTCGACCCGCGGCGTCAGGTGGCGCCGCAGTATGTGCTCCATGCGGTCCTTGATGTGGAGCTTCCTCTTTTTCAGCGTCGCTTCTTCGATCTGGTCGGCGTCGGACGGGTATGCGTGACCGAGCAGCTCGGCGAGGCGGCTCTCCAGCGCCCGATGCTGCGCGGCCAGATCACGGTACTCGTCGTCTTCCTCCAGCAACACCTCGCGCGCGTGTTGCTCCTGGGTCATGTTCCCTCCTGATTGGGACTCCCCTGCTCGGGGCATGGCAGGCCGGCATGGCTGCCGCAAAGTACCACACGCCCCCGGAATGTTTCAAGACTGTTTCAGGATCTCCGCTCACGGGCGATCACCGCGTCGGGACGCCGCACGTACAGCGGCTGGACGGCATGCGGCGCAATCGCCCGGTCGCGGCGTTCGAACGCGATGCGCGCGATCACCGGTGCGAGCGGCGGCGGGGCGTCGACCAGGGCAATCGCCGGTCCGATCCTGTCCAGGAGCAGCGCCCGCGTTGCGGTCACCGCGTCGCCGACAACGGCCAACCGCCGTTTCGCCAGTTGCGGCTTCCAATCCTCGAGTATCTCGGTGGGTGAGCCGACTCGCGGGCCGGCGATGCGCTCCCGGGTGGCCCGGTCGTACAACGCGGCAAACACGTCGCGCCGGTGTGCGTCCATCCACGCCAGCACCAGATCGCCCGTTTCCGGGGTGCGCGACAGCGCCTCGAGCGCCGAGACCTGGATCACGGTCCGGGAGTGGACGAGGGCGAGCGCCTGAATGGTAGCGAGTCCCACGCGCAGGCTGGTGAACGACCCGGGACCGGACGAGACCGCGAACCGGTCGATGCCGGACAGGGCTACGCCCGCCTCACCGGCGAGTGCCAGCACGTCGCCCGGCAGCCGCTCGCCGTGCGTCCTGGAGGGATCTCCCACAGCCGCCGCAACGACGTCTCCATCGCGCGCCAGCGCAACGCTTCCTCCACGCGTGCTCGTATCGAGCGCCAGTATCCACATTTCCCGCCGCGGAGGACACTCCATCACGCGATGCTACCATCGGGCACGATGACGCCCACCGTCAAGGCGCCGGTCGCCGCCGGCAAGGGGACGACGCCGGCCATGCGCCAGTACCTGGAGGCCAAGCGCCAGTACCCCGATGCCCTGATCTTCTTCCGGATGGGCGACTTCTACGAGATGTTCTACGAGGACGCGGTAACCGCGGCCGGGGTGCTGGAGCTGACCCTCACCTCGCGTTCAAAGGATCGAGGCGGCCGCGAGATTCCCATGTGCGGCGTGCCCTGGCATGCGGCCGACACGTACCTTGCACGTCTGGTCAGGCAGGGGTTCCGGGTCGCCGTGTGCGAGCAGGTCGAGGACCCGCGCAAGGCCCGCGGCGTCGTCCGTCGCGAAGTCGTACGGGTGATCTCCCCCGGCACGTACACCGATGCCGGCGCTCTGGAGGCGAGCGAGCCGGCGTTCCTGGTGGCGATCGCACGAGCCGACGAGGGTGTCGCCACCGTGCTCGGCCTCGCGACCGCCGATCTGTCCACGGGCGAGCTCCGGGTCACGGAACACCGCGGGGAGTCCGCGGCCGACGCCACCATGGACGAACTGATCGCCGTCCGGCCGCGGGAGATCCTGCTGCCCAGCGATCTCGACCTTACCCTTCTTCCCGGTATCGAGCACGTCGCGGTTCCGATGACCGCCGCCGAGCCCGCGCTCTTCGATCTCGAACGGGCCCGGCAAACGCTGCTCGGGCAGCTCGGCACGGCGTCACTGGACGGCTTCGGCCTGACTCCGGACCAGCACCCCGCCGCAATACGGGCGGCGGGCGGTCTCGTGCGGCACCTGCGCGATACGCAGAAGGTCGAGCTCGAGCACCTCAGGACGCTGGAGTTCCGGACGCGGGCCGATCACCTCGTCATCGACGCCGCGACTTTCGACCACCTCGAGGTCCTCGCAGGCACCGAGGGACGCCGGACCGGCTCGCTTCTCGGGGAGGTCGATCTCACGAGCACCCCGATGGGAGGCCGTTTGCTGCGTGCGTGGCTCCAGCGGCCCCTTGCGTCGCGGGATCCGATCCTGGACCGGCTCGACGCGGTCGACGAACTGTTGCGGCAGGTCGCTACTCGGGGGCGTCTGCGGGCGGATCTGGCCCGCGTCCAGGACCTGGAGCGTCTCGTCGCACGCGTGGCGCTCGGTACGGCGGGACCGCGCGATCTGGCGGCGCTCGGCCGATCCGTCGGCGTCGTCCCGGCGGCCCGCGCCCACGCAGCCGAGCTTCAGGCACCGCTCATCGGCGTGTTGCTGGACGGGCTCGACGATCTGCGCGATGTCCACGACCGCATCACGACGACGCTGGTCGACGATCCGCCGGCGCTTGCGCGCGATGGGGGGTCGGTTCGAGACGGCGTCGACGGCGATCTCGACGAGCTGCGCGCCATCAGCCGCGACGCCCGCCGCGGGATCTCGGCGATGGAGACCGCCGAGCGGGAGCGAACCGGCATCGCCTCCCTGAAGATCCGGTTCAACCGGGTCTTCGGCTACTACATCGAAGTGTCGGCGGCGAATCTCCATGCGGTCCCGGACGACTACCACCGCAAGCAGACCATCGCGAACGGCGAGCGCTACATCACACCCGCGCTGAAGGACTACGAGGAGAAGGCGCTCGGGGCGGACGACCGCATACTCGACCGGGAACAGGAGATCTTCGACGCGTTGCGGCGCGCGGTTCTCGCGGAGGCCAACCGGGTCCAGAGCTCGGCGCGGGCGCTCGCCACCCTCGATGTCCTGACCGCGCTGGCCGAGGTCGCCGCGCTGCGCAACTACGTCAAGCCGCGGGTACGGAACGACGGAGAGCTCGCCATCGCCGACGCGCGGCATCCGGTGGTCGAGGTGCGGACCGAATCGTTCGTGCCGAACGACATCCGACTCAACGAAACGGATCAACAGGTCGTCGTGCTGACCGGCCCCAACATGGGGGGCAAGTCGACGTACCTGCGGCAGACCGCCCTCATCGTCCTGATGGCGCAGGCCGGGTCGTTCGTGCCCGCGCGCGAAGCCACCCTCCCGATCATCGACCGGATCTTCGCCCGCATCGGCGCCGCCGACAACCTCGCCCGCGGACAGTCGACGTTCATGGTCGAGATGCAGGAGACGGCAAAGATCATGCATCAGGCCACCTCGCGGAGCCTGGTGCTCCTCGACGAGATCGGTCGGGGCACTGCCACCTTCGACGGGCTCAGCATCGCCTGGGCGGTGGCGGAACACCTGGCCACGAATCCGAAGGCGCGCCCCCGAACGCTCTTCGCGACCCACTATCACGAGCTCACCGACCTGGCCGATCTCCACGACAGCGTCGTCAACTACCACGTCGCCGCGCGCGAGTGGCAGGACGACATCGTCTTTCTGCGCAAGGTCGAGCCGGGACGGTCGGACCGCAGCTACGGCATTCAGGTGGCGAGACTGGCCGGGCTGCCCCCGGCGACCGTCGCGCGGGCCCGCACCATCCTGGCCGGGCTGGAGAAGGATGAGCTGTCGCGCGGCGGGCGTCCCTCATTCAGCGGTGCGCCGGACGAAACGGCGGGTCAGCTCGGGCTCTTTCAGGCGGGACTACCGTCGCCGGTTCACCGCGACGTCGCGGAGCGCATCGCGGCGCTCGACCTGGATCGTCTCACCCCTCTCGAGGCGCTCGTGATCCTCGGTGAGTTGAAGGAGGCGTTGGCCGACTGAGCCGGCGCGGACGTTCGCAGCAGACCATGGCCAAGTCATCCCCTTCGCCCGACAAGTCGCGCTTTCTCGACGTGCCGACCGAGCCGTTCGAGATCGCACCGGACGCCCCGGCCGACGAGCTGCTCCGCCGGATGGAGCGGATCTCGTTCCAGGGGCGCAACCTCGCCATCGCCCACCGGATCTGGCAGCGCATGCTGGCCGACGACGACGTGCTGATCTTTCTCGGCGTGGCCGGCGCGTTGACCGCCGGCGGGCTGCGGCTCGCCATTGCCCGGCTCATCCACGAACGCGCCGTCGACTGCGTCGTGTCCACCGGCGCCAACCTGTACCACGACCTGCACGAAACCCGCGGCCGGAGACACTTCGTCGGCTCGCACCGGGCGGACGACCGTGCGCTCCAGGCGGCCCGCATCGACCGCGTGTACGACACCTACGTGGACGAGGACGAGTTCGTCGACAACGACAACTGGATCGCAGGCTTCACCCGCGACCTCGAGGCGCGGCCCTACACCACGCGCGAGTACCTGCACCAGCTCGGGCGGCGCCTCTGGAGCGAGACGGGCGGCGACGGCATCCTCACGGCTGCTTACCGCGCGGCGGTCCCCCTGTTCTGTCCCGCGATCGCGGACTCTTCGATCGGCATGGGACTCGCCCAGGCCCGGCACGCCAGTCCGGAGCATGGGCGCATCGACGTGATCGGCGACGTCATCGAATCGACCAACCTGGTGATCCGGTGCCCGCGGACGGCATCGATCGTTCTCGGTGGCGGAACCCCCAAGAACTTCATCAACCAAGCGAGCGTGCAGGCCGACTTCTGTCGGCCCGGAGCCGGCGGACACCGCTACGCGCTGCAGATCATCACCGACGCCCCGCACTTCGGCGGTGCGTCGGGTTCGACCCTGGACGAGGCGCAAAGCTGGGGCAAGCTGGCCGTGGACGCCGATCAGGTCACCGTGCACGCCGACGCGACGCTGGCCTTTCCGCTGCTGACCAGCGCCCTGGCGGCGTCGGGGCGCGAGCTGCTTGCCGCCCGCCATCCTGTGGAGTTCGCGCTCGGTGACCGGGCGCTCGTCATCGACGGGGCGCCGGTTCCGGTCGATCGTTTCGACGGGCTCGGCGATCGATCGGAATAGCCAGCCGTACGGGTTACCGCAGAGACGTGCCGTCCCCGGTCGGGGGCGCATGACGCCCGCGCGGCTGCTGCTGCGTGACACAGTGCACGGCCCCGAGGCCGAGGATGAGATCGCCGGCGTGGATGCCCACCACCTCGCGGTCCGGAAACAGATCGGCCAGGATCCCCAGGGCGTCCCGATCGGCCGGGTCGTTGAAGGTCGGCACGAGCACCACGTCGTTGCCGATGTAGAAGTTCAGGTAGCTCGCGGGCAGACGCTCGCCGTCGAAGTACAACGGCTGCGGCATGGGGACCGTCTCCACGTGCAACGGACGCCCACGCATGTCGCGCATTGCGCGCAAGCGTGCCAGATTCTCGGTGAGCGGCGCGTGGTTGGGGTCGCCCGTATCGCGCTCGACCGCAGCCAAGACGGTGTCGGGCCGTACGAAACGGGCCACGTCGTCGACATGGCCGTGCGTATCGTCGCCCGCGATGCCGCCGGCCAACCACAGGACCCGCTCGCCCCCCAGCGCCTGCTGCAGTACGCGCTCCAGCGTCGCTCGCGGCAGGTGCGGGTTGCGCGCCTGATCGCGACCCAGCAGGCACTGCTCGGTCGTCAGCAGCAGACCCTGCCCGTTCGCGTCGATGCTGCCGCCTTCGAGAACCACGGGCCGCGGCCCGTGGTTCGTCGCTGCGACAATCTCGAATCGGCGCATGCCCAGGTGTTCGGCCAATGCCCGCGGCAGTGCATCGTCGCGCCTCCAGGCGCGATAGCGCGCCCAGCCATTGAATCGCCAGTCGGTCGCCGCCACCTCGCGCCGGGCAGCCGTCCCGCTCGCGACGAAGATCGGTCCGCAGTCCCGGACCCAAGAGCGATCCGTCGGGATGACGTGGGCGTCGATCCGGTTCAGGTCTACGCCGGTCTGGTGCAGACGGCGCTCCGCCCGCCGCCGCACGGCCTCGTCCCGGTAGACGATCGCCACGCGCTCTCCGCGGACGAGGTGACGCGCCATGTCGGCGTAGCACCACTCGACCGCCGCGGTCTTGACCTCCCAGTCGGCGCGGGCATGGGGCCAGACGAGCCATGTCGCGTGGTGCGGCTCCCACTCCGCGGGCATCCGGAAGCCTGCGGCGTGCGGCGTCGGCACCTGAGCGGCGTCCCGACGGACCGGCGCCGTCGGCCGGTCCGTCATCTCCCCCGCTGGACCTCGTGCGGCGGGTCGTCGAGGTACCGACGGGTGATCGGCGCGTAGGTGTCGATGCGGCGGTCCCGGAGGAACGGCCACGCGCGTCGCTGTTCCTCTACCGCGCGCCGGCTGCACCGCGCGACAACCACGCCGGGGGTCTCCCCGGCGGCCCGGGCGATGACCCGTCCCCCCGGATCGCAGACGAACGAATCACCCCAGAATCGCAGGGCGCCCGCCTCCGTGGTCTCGGTGCCGACGCGGTTCACGGCCGCAACGTAGACTCCGTTCGCGATGGCGTGTCCCCGCTGCACCGTGATCCAGGCGTCGCGTTCGGCGAGCCCGTCGCCGTCCGGCTCGCCAGCGCCGAGCCAGCCGATTGCCGTCGGATAGAAGATCGCCTCGGCGCCTCGGAGGGCGGTGAGGCGGGCCGCTTCGGGATACCACTGATCCCAGCAGATCAGCACGCCGATGCGCGCATGCCGGGTCTCGAACACGGGGTAGCCGAGGTCGCCCGGCGTGAAGTAGAACTTCTCGAGGAACTGCGGATCGTCGGGCACGTGCACCTTGCGGTAGACGCCGAGCAGGTCTCCCGAAGCGTCGATCACCACCGCGGAATTGTGGAAGAGCCCGGCCGCGCGGCGCTCGAAGAGCGGCACTATCAGCACGACCCCGAGCGCCCGCGCAAGCCTCGCGAAACGCGTGGTGAGGGGGCCCGGAATATCCTCGGCCAGATCGAAGCAGGCGGCATCCTCGCGCTGGCAGAAGTACGCCGTCGCGAACAGCTCCTGCAGGCAGACGATCTGCGCTCCCCGCGCGGCGGCGTCGCGGATCCCCGCCTCGGCCGCCTCGTGGTTGCGGGCGACCCGCGGGGAGCACCCCATCTGTACGAGACCGATGGTGAACTCGCCGGCCGTGGGCGCCGGCCCGCTGGTCATGTCGTGTCCCTGCGGTCGGACCGCCTATTGCCCGGCGGTCAGCGCGTCGAGTTCGCGTTCGGCATCGAAGCGATAGCCGGAGGCTGGAAACTCGTCGACGAGTCGCTGGAACGCCAGCAGCGCATCCGCCGGCTGATCGGCCAGGCGATACGACTCCCCGAGCCGCATCAGCACCGCATCGATCGGGAACTCGGCGTCCGCCAGTTGCGATTCCGCTTCGAGCAGGGCAATCGCGTCCGTGTACTCCCCGGCCTGCAGATGCGCCTCGGCGCGCCCGAGGCGGGCCATGCGCCCGTAGATACCGTCGCTGGCGACCTCGGCCAGGCGCTGGTACTGCTCGGCGGCTTCCGTCGTGCGGCCGAGCGTGCCGAGTGCGACCGCCGCCTGGTAGCGGGCGACGATTCCCTGCGGCATGCCGGGGTACGCGTCCGCTGCCTCGATCAGTCGCGGCACGGCCGTTTCGAGCTTGGCAGCTTCTGACGGGTACGTACCCGCCGGCGCCCCGACCGCCGACTGTCCGCCGTCCGGCGGCACGACGGGCGCCTCGACGACGGCCATCGCCGACGCCAGCAGCTCGCTGGCGCGCGACGTCCGCCACTGTTGCCAGCCGAATACCGCCCCGCCGACAACCAGCACGCCGACGATGATCGCGGCGCCGGTCGCCCACCGGCCTCTGCGCAAGGACTCCAGCATCGGCTGCAGCCCGGCGGCCAGCGGATCCGCCTTTAGATGGTGTCTCTCCGCTCTCTTCATGGTGTCGTCACTTAAAGATCCTTGAATTCTAGCAAAAGCGTACGACATCGATCCCGGTGACGACCGCCGGTCCGGACTATTCGACGGTCATGCGAAGCACGGCGGGACTCGCCCCCCCATGTTCAGCGAACCACGCAAACCCCTCGACCACCAGGTCGAATCGCGCGTCGTAGACTCCAGAGGCGGCGATCTCAGGCAGGTCGAGCTGGACGCCGATGTGTCCGTCGGGCTCGACGTCCCTGTCCAGAGCAGCCCGGCACCAGTCGAAGTCGATGACCTTGCCGGCAGGGTCGCCCGCCTCATGCAGATGGACGCCGACACGCGTCCAGCCCGACCGCGATGCCCCCGAGCCCTGGTGCAGCCAACGCGTATCACCGATGTTGGCGATGCGCAGGTCGACAGAGAGACGTTCCGTGCGCGACATCGACACCACGCCGCCGGGCCGCACGACACGGATCCGGGCCGCGAGCTGACCGGGCCGCGCGGTCGTCGGCCGCGAGCCGCCCTTGTACATCAGCACGTAGTGATGGTAGTAGATATCGTTGCACAGATGGTCCCAGTAGCGGTGAAAGCCCCGTGCGCCGCCCGTGAAGCGCTCGATGTCGCGCGCCGGAAGCTCGTGCTGCATCGTGGGTCCGGCCGCGATGACGTTCACCGCCGAGAATCCGACCGCCTCGGCGAGCGCGGCAAGGTCCTCGACGATCAGCTCGTTCTCGAGCACGTCCGTGGAGGCGCTCTCGCGGACGCTCATCGGCCTCGATGCATGACCGCGCCCCGGTTCTGACATGGCCACTACCCCATCCGGTGTCAGGACCCGGTGCATCTCGCCGAGGATCTCCCGCTGGTTCGGCACGTGGTGAAATGCGTCGTACACGATTACCCGGTCGCACGTCGCATCGTCCAGGGGAAACGCATGCCCGTCGTACGTGAGGAACTTCGGGTCGAGCGACCAGTTCGTCCGCGGGTCCGATTCGAACAACTCCCGGCCCAGGGCCAGCGCCGTTCCCGAGACGTCGAGCGCGATCGTGCGGCACCCGAAGCGATTCAGAAGATGGGACAGCCAGCACGTCCCGGCCCCCAGCTCCACCACCGTGTCTCCGGGGCGCAGCTTCGCTCCGGCGATGAGCGTGCCGGTGTTGACCAGATATCTGCCGAACTGCTGCGCGTCGCTGAACGGCTTCTCGAGCAGGAATCGCGGGTCCGCGTACTCGGCGTAGTACCGCTCGGCGGCTTCGTTGTACGCCGTGGCGCGCTCGGCGAGTGCGGCCGACTCCACGGGCGCGCCCCGTCTCTGCGGAAACCGGAACGGCAGCAGGATCAGGCCGAACACCGGCCTCCAGACGAATCCCCAGGCGGCCAGGACGATGGGCCGCAGCCCCGGGAAGCGCCGTTCCACGGCGCGCAGCGCGGCGGGGATCATGCGGGTCATGGCGACTTCAGTCCGATTGCCATCAGAGCACGTCGCGGTGAAGCATCTCGACCGTCTCGATGGCGTAGCCTTCCGTCTTCAGATGCCTCCGGGCGAGAGTGAAACCGGCAGTCACCGTGAATTCGAGGGTGTCCCGCCAGTAGTTGAAAGTCGGCAGCGACAGACACACATTACCCCGCCTTCTGCAATTCGGCAAGGGCGCCATTCTCTTCGTCGAGGTGCGCCTTCAGCATCCAGAGATGCTCATAGCCCGTGATGCGGCGATAGTGCTTCTCCGTCTCTCGGAACGTCACCGCGGCCCACCGCACCGCCATCTCCTCGCTCTGCCAGCGACTCACCCGATTCGTGTGCTGGCGAACGCCCGCGTGCGACGAGTCGATGATGTTCGTCGTCGTCAGGCAGCGGCGCAGCGGCTTCGGCAGCCCAAGGCGATTGACCGTGAACAACTCCGAGAGCCCTTCGCGCAGGCTCGCCGCCGCCGACGGCCACTCCCGCTCCAGCCACGAGGCGTACTGCTCCAGCTTCCGGATGCCCTCGTCGGCGTCCAGCTTCCACGCCGCCCGAAGCGTCGAACGCGCCTGCTCGTGCTGCTCTTTCGGCAGATGACCCAAGACGTTCCTTACCTTGTGGTTTCTACAACGTTGCACCAGGTTCGCCGACCCGAACACCCGCCCGATGGCCTGCCGCAGCGCCTTGGCGCCGTCGATGACGAACAGACGCCGCCGGTCAGCCCGCAGGCCCCGCGTCACCAGATCTTCGAGCAGGCCAGCGGTGACCTCCGTGTTCTCCGATGCCCCGCCGCAAAGCCCCAGCACGTGCTTACGACCATCCGCATCCACACCGACCGCCGCCACCACGTGGTAGTTCCCGAACACGATCCCGTCGAGGTAGACGACCAGCACGTCCAACTTGCCCAGGTCCCGTTCGGCCAACTCCTTCAGAACGCGCGTCCCCGCCTCGATGGTCTCCCGCGAGACCTCCGACTTGCTCACCCCCACCTGGTCGGCCAGCGCCGGCAGCACCTTCTCGTACTTGCGCGTCGACACGCCCTGCAGCACCAGCTCCAGCATCCGGTCGGCCAGTGGCTGATCCGCCTGCAACGCCGTATACGCCGGAATCTCCACCTCGCCCGGCTCATCGGCCCGCGGCCGCTTCTTGCGCAGCCGCGGCTTGTCGACCCGCAACTGCCGCTCCTTCAATGCCACACGTCCCGCCTGCACCCCGTGCCAGTACAGATCCCGGTCGGCGTCGCGCCGTCCCTGCTCCTTCGGCCCCGCCACCTGCTCGGCGCTCATCCGCAGGACGGCCTCGATGGTCGCCCGGCCCATCACGTCGATCACCTCGTCGATGGCTCGCTCGCCCTTCTCCAGCAGTTCGACCAGCGGGATCAGCAGTTGCCCGTCCTTCGCCAGCCAGTCCGCCAGTTCCCGGCGGTTCGGCGCGGACGCGCCCGAAACGATCTTGTACGGTTTCTTCATCGGTGGCCTCTCCTCCTTTTGAACACACCCGACTGATACCACAGCCGGGCAGGAGTCGCCACCGACTTTCCACTACGCTTGGGGCACCCTCCCTCGGCGACAAGGCCGTCGATCAGGTGACGACGGCCGATGTCATGGCGGTGCTGCTCCCCTTGTGGGCGCGAAGGCACGCCACGGCGCGGAAGCTCCGCCAGCGCATCGGCGCCGTGATGAAGTGGGCGGTCGCACAGGGCTACCGGACCGACACACCGACCGGCGACGCCATCGCGGCGGCGCTTCCGAAGCGCACGACTCAGGTGCGGCACATGCCGGCGCTTCCGCATGAGGAGGTTGCCGGCGCCATTGAAGCGGTGAACGCCTCGTCGGCATGGATCGGCACGAGGCTGTGCTTCGAGTACATGGTGTTGACGGCAGCCAGGCCTGGGGAAGCGCGGGGAGCGAGCTGGGAGGAGATCGACTTCGGCGCGTCGGTGTGGGCGATCCCCGCAACGCGGATGAAGGCGACTCGCGAGCACCGGATACCGCTGTGCGCCCGCGCCGTAGAGATCCTGCATGCGGCAGAAAGCCTGCGCAGAAGCTCGATTACGACCCAGCCGGTCGGGCTGGTCTTTCCCAGTGCGCGCGGCAAGCAGCTCGCCGACGCGAGGCTGTCGAAGCTGCTCGAGCAGCTGAGGATCGCGGCCGTTCCGCATGGCTTCCGTTCGTCCTTCCGGGACTGGGCTTCCGAGCGGACAGATCACCCGCGGGAGGTGGTGGAAGCTGCGCTTGCACACGTCGTACGCAATCAGACCGAAGCGGCGTATGCGAGGAGCGATTTGGTCGACCGTCGGCGGCAGCTCATGACCGATTGGATGCATTACCTCGACCTTAAACGCTCGCGTCGGCCTATCGTTGCGTGACGTCCGGCGGACGGATGCGCGCGCGTTGCTCCTCGGCTGTCACGATGGCACCCTGTTCGAGCTCCGTACCGTAACGACGCAGCGGCCGCACACCCAGGCCCCTGATCTCGCGCACGCAAGTTCACGAGCCGCACGATTCCAGTATGTGGACGTCGATGCAAGACCGCCAACTCGCCGAAGTCCTTGTCGAGCGTGACCAGTACCTGTCTGCGCGCGGCTGCCGTCGCCAGGATGCCTTCATCCCCGGGGTCCGCGCACCAATCGCCGCCCCACTCGACATCGTGACCCGCGGAGCGCAGGACCGCGATGGCGCCGCCCCACACACATGCGTCGAGCAGAACCTTCACGAGATCGAGGACTCGACCAGCGCCGGTTCAATGCGTTCGTGTCCGACGAGGCGTCGGGCGTAGACCAGACACGCGCGAATGTCGTCAGGTTCCAACCAGGGGTAGCCCCGTAGCACGATCTCCGGCGTGTCGCCGGCGGCCAACATGCCAAGGACATGCTCGACGGCGAGCCGGCGGTTCCTGATGATCGGCTTGCTGCCAAAGATGGCCGGGTTCGACGTGATTCGACGAAGGAGGTCCGTTTCGCTACGAGTGCTGGCCACGACTCACCTACCGATCATGCTACCTCAGTTCCGATATCTCCGGGCGGCTGGCCGTTTCTACGAACCGGCTTGCCCTGGGCAAGAACCGCGTCGCAGGTCCGCCGCGCCGGTCGGCGCGTCTCGGTATCCGGGGACTCCTTATCTCCACCTGGGAGGTAATCGGGTTGCCGTCCGCGTCGACGGTTCCGCTCAGGGAGTACGAAACGTCGCCGTTGCTTCCCGACAGGCGTACAGTACAGTCGCAGCCAGTAGTCGATGATTGCTCGCCCTCATGGGTCAGCCACATATCCTTCGCGTGCCGTGACGACGTGTCGACGGTTGCTCGTTCGCACCTCGATACTGCGCCACGTCCCGTCCCGGGCCGGGTTGGACGGCTGGTAGGCCAGAAAATACCGATTCCGCAGGCGATCTCGAATGTGGGCGAGGACTTCGTCCAGTTCGTCAATCCGGTCTATGGAAAACGAGCGGCCACCGCTGACTCGTGTCAATCGGCCGAGCAGCTCCCGGACCCGCTCGATTGCGCGCCCGCGCCCCATCGTGACGACGTACACGGTCGTCTCACTCTCCCGAAGGCGTTGCTCGACCGCGTCGATGGCGGAAAAGCTGTGCCGGTCATCGCCGTCGCTGAACAGTACGACCACCCTGTGCGCCTGCGCGTCACCGTGCAAGTCGAGCGCGTAGCTGATGGCATCGAGCAACGCCGTACCGCCGAACGGCGCCGGGAGGGCGTCGATTGCCCGCATGACCGCCGTGCGGTTCTCTTCCTGACGGGCCATCAAGAAGACTCGATCGTTGAACGCAAGGAGGCCCAAGCGCGCGGGTTCCGGCAGCTCCGTGATGAAGTGCCGGGCGGCGAACTGTAACGCCCCCATCGCTCCCGTCATGCTCGAGCTGAAATCAACCGTCAGCACCAGGTCGAGCGGGATGTTCGCAGCCTCGAAGAAGGACGGCGCCTGCTGGACGCCGTCCTCGAAGAGCGCGAAGTCGTCCAGCGTCAGATTGTCGACGAAACGCCCGCGCCGATCCTGCACTACGATCGGCACGAGGATCGCGTTCGTCCCTGTCGAGAAGAGCGCCGCCGGACGACCGCGAGTGCGCATGCTGCGCACCAGCCGTCCGCCGCTGGCGAGGCGGGCCACCACCCGTACGATGCGTGCGTCAGCGCTGTCTCCCGCATTCCAGGAGCACTCGAACGGGGTCGGCGCCGACCCCGTGCAGGCCAGCACGCCGTTGACGAAGAACTCGACCGACCGGACGCCTGCTGCTGGAACCACCTCCGCGCGCATCCGCACCACGCCGACGAGAGGGGTCTGCGGCCCCGGCTCGACGATGGTCAGCACGGGATTCGCGTCCTGCACGCCCGCGTTCAACGGCCGCGAACCGGTCAACGGGCAGAGGATCGCGAAGCACACGGCAAGCGTCGACGACAGGCGAGACTTCCGTCCCATCACGGCTCCTGACCGAACTCTATCGGGCGTAGCGGGCGCCCTGGTCCGACCAGGGACGCCACGTAATCCTCGATGCGTTCCCGCGGAAGGTCGTGGACGTAACGCACCAGTGCATCGAGTCGTCCGCGCCGGGCAGCGGTGACACCGTCCAGCATCTCGCGCATCGCCATCGGCAGCAGGTCCCCGACAATCGGAGCCGGAAGCGCCAGATCGTCCACCGCTTCGGCCAACGCGAGCTGCAGATCGGCAAACCGTGAAGCCAGTCGCTCCGCGGAAACGGTGGAGAGGTCGAGTGCATCGGGCTGTGGAAGCCGCACGCAGAGACACCCATCCAGCCAGACGGCGGGCGCTCCCCATCCGGCCGGCGGCCGCCCCGCCCCGTTTCCTCCGTCGGCCAGACCCAGCCACAGCAGCTCGGTCCGCGAAAGAAACCGTTCCGCCGCCTCCGGACGGTACCGCAGCGTCCACGCGAGTTCGTTCCTCCGCAGGGAGCTCAGCCCCGCCGCGCGCGCGATCTCCGCCAGCGCCGCCGGATCCGCGCGCAACTGCTGCACGCGGCCGCGACCCCTTCGGATCGCGTCTGCAATTTCGCCGATCTGCGTCCCGGTCACGACGGTGGGATTGAACAGCGCCACCCCTTGGGCGAAGTAAGCCTCTTCAACGGGCGAGAAAGCGGGTGTCTCCGGTGGGATCACGCTGGCCAGCCGCGGCAGGTAGAAACTCGCGAAGGCGAGATCCAGCGACATCAGCGCACCGTAGACGTGCCAGACCTCGGTGAATCGATCATCACCCTCGGGCAAGGTCCAGAACTCTCCGAGCCGGTGGAACGGGACGGGAGGCGCAGCCCCTCCACGCGGTATGCTCCAGGGCGCGCGGACGCGCTCCATCCGATCCCCGATGCGAACGCCGAACTCGTGGCGCGCGGCGATGTCGCCCCCCAGAAGCTCCAAGGCGTAGCTGTTCGCCAGATGCACGACGTAGGGCAGGGTCCGCAGCAAGTCCGCCAACAACACGTCGACAACGGGACGCAGCCGTTGCGCCACGGCAGGCAATCGGCGCAGTCTGCCGCGGCGCGCGATCTCCCGCAGTTCCTCCACGATGGGCCGGATGCGGTCCTCATACGCAACGCTCCGCGCGTTCGGCACGTAGATGCCGACGTGGGGCGCCCGGATACTGGTCACCGACCGTTCCAACTGCTCGACCAGAGGCCCCGGATCCGTACCGGCTCCGCTCGCCAGCGCGGTAGCCACCGCCGACAGCGCGAGCACGGCATCGAGGCGGTTGCCACCCAACCGATCGCGAGTCCGGATCAAGCGCTCGAACTGCGCCGCGCGACGGTCGAAGTGGAACGTCAGTCCTTCCCACTCCACGACGGGTCGTTCGGCGGCGGCGGCACCGGCACCGGCCAGCGCGGCAAGTAGCTGCTGGTCCATGGCGTCCGAGTCGAACGAGGGTGCCCCCCGTACGCCCACGCCGGGCAGCAGTTGCTCGACGAGCCAGCGGCCGACCGCCCCGTCGAACTCGCCGTCCCGCGTGATCGGCGCCGCGGCAAGCGCCAGGAGAGAGGCACCCGCGACGTCCGGCGCCATGGACCCGGCCAGCCGCGCGCGCTCCACGAGCGCGACCGCTCCCTGGAACTGGGACAACGCGTTGCGCAACAACAGAGGTTGGTTGATCCGCTCCAATCGGTCGGCGACGCGCGCGAGCGATGTGTAGACGCGCGCATCCTCGATGCCCATGCGCTCGACCGACAGCATCAGCATCGGGTACCGGATGGCCGCCCGGGCCGCCACCAGCACCGGAGCCAAGTCCCGGCCGCCGCGGTCGCCGAAGACGCGTTGCACGAAGGCCATCGCGCGCAGGCGGGCCCGGCCGGTCGCCGGGGGGCCGCTGCTGGTGGCGGCCAGAACGTACGCCGCATCGATCAGCGGAGCGTCATCGATCCCGCGCAACTCCCGCTCGGGGTTGTCGGGTATCCGGTCGTCGTCGAATACCCGCTCCCAGAAATCGCGCGAGGCGGGACCGGCGAACGTCCCGGATTCGTCGAACGACAAGGCGCGCAGCACCACCGCGGGCTCGAGCCGACGGGTTTCGGCATCGTCCGTAGCCTGCGCCCGGACCAGTGGCGGCGGCCACCCGATCACGCCGAGCGCCAGCAGCAATGCAAGGAGTGTGCTTCGCATCGCGATCGTCTCTGCCTCACGGGGGGCCCGAATCGATGAATTCCCGCAACTCCAGCATATTAGGCCCCAATTTGTAGCCGAGCCGGTACATCCTCGCAGTGAATCGAATCTGCATTACATCGAAGTTCGAAAGCTCCGGAAATATCGACTCGAAATCCGCCAAGAAATTCATCCTTGCCTGAACCTGACACGAGTAGCGAAACCCCTCCTGCGTGGCATCGACTCCAACAGCATCCAGAGCAAAGAGTTCGTTCCGTCTCCCCGAAACGGTGCACACGCGGGGACCACAGGCGAAGTTTGGGGGGCTTGAACCTACGTTGATGTTCATGCCCCGTTGACTCAGAAGGTCCCATGTGAGGGCTATGGCCTCGTCGGGAGGAACGCCGCAAATGGTCTCGCCAAGCGGACGTCGAGCGTCCGCGGCCACGTCCGCCAGCGGCGCGGCGCCGGGATTGGCGAACACGGGGGCCGGCGGCGGCAGCGACTCCAGCACGCGCTGGAGAGTCGCCTGACCGCGCCGCCGGTCGCGGGCATCCGCCCGCCAGGAACCGAGCACGAACCGCTGCTGCCGTTCCGGCAGACGCGACACCAAGTGGTAGGCCTGCGCGACACGCCCCGATGATCTTGTGAACAACCGGTCCACGAACCGTTCCGGCTCGGTCGGGGAGGCACCGACCAGCCTCTCCCAGAAAGGGACCGCTCCGGCGCCGCCCGGCACTTGCACCTCGCCGTCGTGCACGAGCAGGCCGCCGCTGAAACGGGCGAACATGCTCAGCCGCGCGGCGTTCAGACGGAGGAGGGTCCGCGGGCGCTCGATCAGCCAGTTCAGCGTCCGGTCGTCGAGCGCCGCCAGACCCAGATAGAACTGCGCCGCGCGCGCATCCGTCACCAGACGTCCGGTCAAATCGGCCGCCATCTCGGACGCGAGCGCCTCTGCCTCTGCCTCGGTCTCGATGCGCTCGTCGTACAGCAGCTCCAGCCAGAAACGCGGGGACAGCGGCAACGACACGACGAAATGCGGCAGATCCCAGGCCAGAGACTCGCCCGCGTTCAGGCGTCGCTGCACTGCGTCCGATCGCCAATCGGACCCCGCAGCACAGATTGCCCGCGGCTCCTCCTCTCTCGCGGTGACGCGGTAGGTCGAACTCTCCCGTTCAAGACGCTGCTCGAAGAGATCGAGAAACGCCTCCAGCGCTCGTCTACCGTCCTCCTGCCCCGTCGCAGCGCGAAGACTCACCTCACCCGCCGTACGGTCCACCGCACTCCAAAGCGTGCGCAGCCGATGCAGCTCCGTCAGGCAGCCCCGAAACGCGCCAGCAGCCGTTCGATTGGCGGCCGCCGAATCCACATCGTGAAAGACGCCCATGAGATCCCGCAGCAGACGCGGTCCGGCCGGTTGCACGATCCCAGGCTCCAGGATGCGCTCGAGCGAGCCGGGCACGGCCAGCTCAAACCAGCCGGCCTGGGCGAAACAGGGCGCCGGCACGAAAAGCAGCCCGGCGCATACGGCGATAACCACGCGTCTCATGGCCCGCACTCCAGAACGCGTCAGTTGCGAGCCGCCATGGGAAAGTACGCGACGCTGATCCCGATACGACGCTTGAACGGAAAGCCGTACCCGCCGCTCCCGATCACCTTCAGTCCAGGAGCCACGGTCACCGCCACAGCAACTTCCGCTCGGAAAAGCGGCACGGGAATGTTCTTCCAAGGGTCCGGCAGCAGATCGGCGGCGGGCACCTCCTCACCCGCCCGGTCGGACGGTAAGCCGTCCACGGACACGTCGCCTACGCGCGCCGTGCCCTGGAACCAGCCACCCCCCAAGTCGACATGCATGCCGGCCTGCACCCGATCGCCCGCAAACGGGGACCCGAACGGCACGAACCAGTTGGCAGCGAACCCCTGCAGCCACGCTGAACCGTTCGACTCGAAACACTGCGAATCGGTGCAGATCACCGCCTCCTGCCATCGTTGCCGCAGGAGCGACAGCCCCCAGTGCCCCGACCTCATGCGCCCTCTCGCGAATCCGACCGTAAAGTCGGACCCCGACAAATCGAATCTGTCGAACTTGAGAAGGCTCGTCGTCTGGTCCACGGGCTGCCATTCGGGCGTGAACGAGAACTGGACTCCCCACAGCTTCTCCTCGAAGTCTTCCAGAAACTGGGCGTTCGCCGGAACGCTGCCGGCGAATAGGGCGGCGGTCGCGATCAGTACGAAACGCAATGGCGCACCTCCAAGAAAAGTCTGCCAACCCGACGACGCTTCGTGGAGACACGAAACCCCGCCAAAAACAAGTACTTCGGGACATGTTACCACTGCGTATGCTGGGCGCCATGCGGTCGTCGGTCGGATCGAGGTCGATGATGATCCGCCGAGCTCGGCTGTCGAGCCGCCGCGCATGTCGTCGGCTGCGATCACGCGCCCCAGCGCTTCGGCGGTCCGCTCGACCTGCTTGGGGTCGACGGCGAGCCCGGCCAGTTCGTCCAGCAGGGTGCTGGCCTCTTTGAAGCTGACTCGGGCGGCCGCCGCCGCCGTCATCATAGCGGGCCGTGTGTCCGCACCCGCAGGGCAGGCCGGCGGCGTGCTGGTCACTGTGGTCGGCGTTGAGCCGCTCGGCAACGAAACGAGCCACCACCGCCAGGACGGCGGTGCGCACCGCCGTCTCGGCCGCTTCGAAAGAGTCGCCCAGTGTCTGCGTCGCGTCGGCCCCCAGCAGCCGCTCGATCTCACGTGCCGCTTGCGGCGTTGCGCAGCATCGTTCGCCGGGACACGGGCGAGAGTTACGAATCGTTTCTGTGTCGGCTGGCCGAGGCGTCCGGCATTGCGACGCCGACCCGCGCCGAGCTGGCCCGCTTCGACCGGAAGCGTCCGAAGAAAAGGGGTCCAACGACGTTCCCAGCCGGCGAAGCCCCGGACCGAGACCGCGAGTCTCAATCACACCTTCCGTTCGACGACGCCGGCGTCGCGACATCGAGCGCGTCGTGCAACGCGTCGACCAGTTCCGCGTCCTCGTCGCCTTCGGCCAGCTCGATCAGCTCCCGCAGGATGCGACCCACGATGAAGCGCAACGTCATCGTTCCGTCCTCCGGATCCGCAACGCGTTGAACGGCCGACGCGGCGGCGGTCCCTCGATGTCCGCGCGAGCGAGCACGTCGCCCCGCAGTCGGGACACATCGCCGACAGCGGCAGACGCACGTCGATCGTCGAACTGCGTCATGCAGCCCAGGCACTCCCCCGCCACCGTCTCCCGACGCTCTGGAGACACCGCCGGCAGATGCGCCCCCAACAGCAGTCGCGCGCTCAGCTCTCCTTCACCGCCAGGCGTACGACGTCGTCCGTCCCCTCCTCCGCCGACTCGAGCCAGTCGAGGACGTCGCCGGCGTCCAGCGGCCAGCGGTCCGCCGAGATCGGCGCGATGACGCTCCATTTGAACCGCTGGTAGAACCGCTCGACCGTCGCTCGATGATCCGACCGCCGCCTATGTCGCCGAGTTCCACGACACCGGCGACGCCGCCACTCCTCGACACGCTGCGCGGGGTTTCCAGATGGTTCGGCGGAGTCGGGCTCCACCATCAAGGTCCGGTCTGCTGGTCGGCCGCGGCCGGCCCGGACGGCGAATTTGGTCGTGGTCGTACGTGTCCCCCCCATTCGACCACCCAAAGTGACCCGGCACAACGGCGGGTCAATGGATCGTCTCCCCGACGTCATGGTCGACGATCACAAGCTCGCCGGCAGCTGCTTCCAAGATGACGATGGCGATCTGCGCGACCAGGCTCGCCAACGTCCACGCCCACCAGCGCGGACAGCCGTGCAGCACATGCAGCTTCACCGCCTCAATGACCGTCGCCAACTCCAGCGCCTCGAATGGATGCAACTCGCGGTCAAGCGTCACCCACTCGCCGATGACCCATTCCGCGCTTGTCGGCTCGTCCACCGTTACTTCCTCCCGCGTCGCCTTCGACGAGCGGCAGTTCTGCAGTGGATCGTGGTCCCGGACCGTCCTACCTTTTACCGTTCGGACTGCCGGACATTGCCCAGCCGCCAGCCCCGGACCAGGACCACGAGTCTCGCCACACAGCAGGTTTCCTTCGACCACCACCAGATCTCTGCAGGCCGTTGAACGGGCCGCCGCCGCGGAGCCTGCTCGACATCGTCGCACATCAGCCGCTTGCCGCTCACAACATAGGCTCCGCGAGCTCGCGGAGCTATTTCTCGGGCCGACGACATCTGCCGGCACGCACTATCTGCCGGCACGCACCGACTTTATCCTGCTCAACCGTCCGGATCCGCATCGCGTCGAACGGCGGGCATCACGGCCTGGCCCGCACCATCGAGGTCCCCAAGCCGGACGCCGCGGCCGAGCCGCCGAGCGGGGCGCCCCGGCTGCGCCTCTGCCGCCGCGGACCCTCGAACGGCAGGCGGCGCGCCACCGGCTCGACATCCCCCTCGGAGACCACAGAGCCGCCGCAGTCCGGACACCTCGACGGCCACGGCAGCCGCACGTCGACCACGAAGCGCGTCAGGCAGCCAGAGCACCGCCCAGGACGCGTCTCCCGACGCTCGGGATGCGTCGTCGGAAGATGAGCCCCGATCAGACGCTGGCCGCTCACGATACCGTCCCTTGCCTTCAGATTCGCCGCCGACCGAACGGTGCGCGCGCGCTATCAGGTTGCAACACTCGACCCTGCTCACCGTTGATACGCCGTCGCCGCCCCCGAACCCGCATAGCGCACCACCTGCCCCGTCCGATACGACGTCAACCGCACCAGCCCGCAGGCCGGGCACACATCTGCTTGACAATCCCCCGTCGAACGCTCCCGATCGAACCGCCACAGGTGCCCGTTCTCGCGGCGAGGGCACGCCGGGACCACGAGCTTCTGCTCCGGCATCAGCCCTGTCGGCGCGTCTCGAGCCCCTCCGCCAGCCGGTCGACGGGAACACCGACCAGACCCACTGCCGCGGCCGACCCGCCGACCGCCACCCGACCGCGTACAGCTCGTCCATCACCGCCACCAGGTTCCGGAGCCGTCAACCGACATCGACGTCGTCGCCCGTGCGTTCGGCCGCGTCGACGTGCTGCACCGGGTTCCGCCGCACCGAACAGCTCCCGCTGACGCAGTGCCGCATCGACCTCGACAGTTGTCGCCGGGCGGAACCCACCGCCGTCGTCCACCTCAGATCGCGAACAGCCCGCGACCGCGACCCATCACGCGCCAGCGACGTTCAGGCATCATCCTTCCGAGCGCGCAATCCCGGCCCGCCCCCCACCTGCCGGTCGGCTCCGCCGGAACTCTTCCCAGCGGCGAAAGCCCCGGACCGGGGACCGCGAGTCTCATGCACACCCCGGTCGATGCCGCCGCTGACTTCAGCGCCGGAGCCCGCCGGCCGGCGACGCCACATCGAGCGCGTCGTGACCACCTCGCCATGCTCGCCGCGGCGTTCCAACACATCGCCAGGGCGGGCTTTCGTCGGTTTCACCGGTTTCGTTCTCCTCCCATCCCGGTCTGGCCGACCACCACCAGCAGCCGAATCGAATGGATACGCGCTGGCCCGCCTCGGCGCTACATCTGGACACGTCCCTGGAAATGCGCACCGTCGGCAATCACCACGCGCGGAGCCGAAATCACCCCTTCAAACGACCCGGTCTCGCCGATGCGCACCAGCTCGATCGCCGTCAACTGCCCGGTCCCCGTACCGAGCACCACGACCGACTTCGCCAGCACTTGCGCCTCGACACGGCCCCCAGGGCCGACCGTCACCACATGCTGCTGCAACTCGATCGTGCCGACCACCTCGCCTTCGACCTCCACGTCCTCGTTCCCGCTCACATTACCCTTGATGACGACCCCGCGCCCGATCATGGTGCCCCCAGCCACCGGCGCGTGACTCCCACCGCCGTGCTCCGACGGTCGCCGACGTCCCGCCGCCGCGATGTCAACGACGGCGGGCTCGGCCATGACCCGACTCGACCTCTCCTGTTGCGCCATCAGTCCGTTCTCCTCTTCGCACTCAACCCTCAGCTCCCCGAACCCGTCATGCCAACCTTGAACATCGTCATCACGATCGTCCAGCCTGACGCGACTCACCAGGTTGGCCGCGACCGGCGTCGATGTGGCGCGCGCGATCGTCGTGATGATCGAGCGGCGGCGGAAAGCGTAAGGAAGCCATTGCCCGCAAGCGCGATCCACGGACCCCTTCAGTCTCGATCTTTCGAAAGTCCTCTCCCCGCCGACGAGCGCTTCGAAGTCCTCGAAATCATTCACCAGCGCCTGGGCCAGCGCATACAGCCGCGTCAGGGCCTCCTTCGCCTCGGCGAACCGAACCTCAATCCGGCCCGGCTCGACGAGCACGCCCGCCGGCAGGCCCGACAGCCGCGCCTGAAGCGCTTCGGCCGGAACCGGCACCGAATACCGGTCAGACGGGCCTTGCGCAGCTCGGTCAGCAGACGGGCGCGCCGCTGCTCCTCCGCGCGGAAGACGCCCCGCTTCCGGTACGTCCGCAGCTGCCGCAGCAACTCGACACCCGCGTCAGCGCGTGGCCGGTCAGCTCCGCGCCGAACAGCCTCATCAGCGTCGCCGCCCGGGCCCGCGAGACGCCGAACAGCTGCTCGAGATCACGGCGGCGCGTCAGCAGCGGACGGTCCAACTCCTCGCGCTGCCGCAGCGCCGCGTCCACCTCGGCCGCCATCGCCGCGCGGAACCCGCCGCCGCTCGAACCCCCCTTCGCCAGCCGGCGGCAAAAGATCGCCTCGGAGGGTCCGTCGCCGGCAACCCCGTGCCGTAGTAGGACCGGCCCAGACCCAGCGACGGGAAACGTCGAACCAGACCCACTGCCGCGGCCGACCAGCCGCACGCTACCCGACCGGTGGACAGCTCCTCGATCAACGCCCCGGCGAAGCGCCGTAGGGTTTAGTGCAGGTTTGGTGCAGCACGCGCCGGGCAGCCGGCAGCTCCAGGCAGCACGTCGTGCAGGTGCTCGACCAGCTTGTGGTCCTTGATACGCTCGGCTTCCTCGAGCAGCAACCGGATCTCAACCGCGGCAAAACGCCGCAGGGTCTTGCGAACTACGTCGGCCCGGTCCCCATCCTTTCCTCCCAGTCAGTGTCCCTCAAGAACCACAAGCACAAGACCTGACCGGCGTCTTTGCCCGTCCCCGCATTTGCTCTCCCTCCTGCGTCCGCAATGCGTGGGTCCAGAGGATCTTCTCCGTAGCCATCAAACCGACGTCGACATCGCGTGGTCGTCCGGGCCGATGCTCCGCGAGTACACGATTACGTGCATCGCTTCGATCTCTCCTTGCTCTACCAACCGCGCGTGGTGGGCCGGATTGTATGGCTGGAGGATGTAACCGTTCGTGGACGTGTGCAGCAGCCTGACCAGACATTCGCCAGACGCCAGTTGAACGTAGACCTCGTCGCCGTCGCGCGCCTCCAACTCAGGCGACATGATCGCGATCTGGTTCGGTCGAAACGCCGGAAGCATCGAGTCGCCGCGAATCCGGATCCCGTAGGCACTCGGATCACTAATAAGGTCTCCGGGGCGGGATAACCACCCCAATACCGCCGGCCGCTGCTGCTCGCATTCATCCCACGTAGTTCCATTCAGGAGCGCATCACCCTCTGCAACGACCGCGATATCGGACCCGGTTCTGGCCGGGACCCCGCCAACCGCGCCGCCCGCCTGGATCCGGTCGTAGTCCGGGTCGACACCGGCGAGCAACTCGTCCACTGAGCAATGGAGCGCCTTGGCGAGCCTGATGAGGCTGGAAACTTCGAGGACGGGGTAGCGGTCGTTCTCCCAGTCCGACACCTGCGGCTGCGGGACGCCGAGCAGTTCGGCGAACGCCTTCTGCGTCTGGATACCAGCCACCGTCCGCAATCGCTTGATGTTCTCCCCCAGCGACACGGCCAAACCCTTCCGAGCGGGCAATCGCGGTCCCGGCCCGCTCCCTCCCGCCGTTCGGCCCGCCGGACGTTCCCAGCCGGCGAAGCCCCCAACCGGGACCGCGAGGTTCATTCACACCTTTCCGTTCGACGACGTCGGCGATGCGACATCGAGCGCGTCGTGCAGCGCGTCGACCAGCTCCGCGTCCGCGTCGTGTTCGGCCAGCTCGATCAGCTCCCGCAGGATGCGGCGCACGATGAATCGCAACGTCATCATTTCGCTATCCGGATCCGTAGCGCGTTGAACGGGGGCCGGCCCGGCGGGGACGGTCCCTCGATGTCCCCACGTCGGCCCCGCAGTCCGGCCACACCGCCGGCAGCGGCAGCCACACGTCGATGGCGAACTGCGTCGGGCAGCCCAGGCACTCCCCCGCCACCGTCTCCCGCCGCTCCGGATACACCGCCGGCAAATGCGCCCCCAGCAGCCGGCGCGCGCTCAACTCTCCTCCACCGCCAGGCGCACGACGTCGTCCGTTCCCGCGGCCGCCGACTCGAGCCAGCTGAGGATGTCGCCGGCTCCTCGTCTGACTGAGTTCGTCTCTGGAGCCTCGGAGGGCGCGCCGTTCCTGCACCAGCGCCGCGCAGGAACATGACGTTTCGTCCTCGTTATCGCACGCCGCGCTTGCGCTCCAGATAGTTGACTGCCGCCCGCATCTCGTCAGCGTCCCACTCCGTCCAGTCGTCGGTCGCAGGCAGTCCCGCGGCCCCGGCGTTCCGGCCCGAGGCGACCACTCTGACCGCCAGACGCTCTGAGCCGTAGTCCTGACAACGGGCCAGGAATCGCTTCGTCAGGGCAACCGAGGGAAGCTCGTTCATCCGTCCGTATGGCCCGCCCCGAAGGCGTCCTGAACGTGCGTGTTGTAGTCGGCGATATCCGCCCACGTTGCGTCGCGCTCCGTCGAGCTGATGAACAGCAAGCGGAACTCGTCGCCGGCCTCCAGTCCCGAGGGGATCAGGTCCCAGCCCCGCAGGACCTCGATTCGTGCCAGCGCCGGGAGCGGCAGGGTCAACACCGCCGCGATGGCGAGCAGCCCCGCGCCGCCCGCGCGGCCCCCGCCTATAAGGGCAAGACAAACGCCGAACGCGCGGCCTCGACGCTCCCTTGCCGCGCCGGACGAAGGGACGAACTCGGGACGACGCCGCCCGCCCCGGCCGGCAGAGGACGGTCTACGCGGCCGGCTGGTGTACGAACGGACGACTCGGCGCTCGGCGCACACCGCGCCGAGGCTGAACGTAAAGTCAGGCGGCGCCCTGTCCACTCCTGGGAACGTCGCCCAACGGGTCACGCGCCGATTCTCCGGTTGCGTCCGCCCACCGCCAGCCCCTCTGAAAGGTCTCGCCCCCTTTTTGCCCATCTCTCATTTTCGATATGGGTATGATTCACTATTGAAGCGAGACTCGCAACGCAGGACCGCGTGGTGATCCAAGACGAAGCGGTGAGGCCAGTCTGCTCGCCCGGCTATGCCGCAACTCACGCCGAGGTCCTCCGCGGAACGGTCAGCGGCTGGAGTGGGCTCACCTTTCTCAATCTGACGCGGCCCGACCAAACCTGGGTGACGTGGGACGACTGGTTCGGGACCGCCGGACGTCCGGTGCGCGCACCCCGCTACCTCGGTTTCGACAGCTACGTCTACATGCTGGAGGCGGCCGCGGCCGGACAGGGGGTCGCCTTGGGATGGCGCGGCTATTATTAAGCTGGAAATAAGTTACCTGACACTATATAATGGAGAGTGTGAGGAAACGCGATGGTCGTTCGCTTGACCACAAGGCACTCGAAGACATTCGCATACAGGCAGTACAGCGGGTTGAAGCCGGGGAAGCCCCCTCCGCGGTGATGCGGGTGATGGGATTCGCCCGCACTGTAATCTATGACTGGCTGAACAAGTATCGCGCCGGTGGTATCGAGGCGCTGCGGGCGTTGCCGATTCCGGGACGGCCACCCAAGCTGACGGACCAGCAGCGCGCCTGGGTGTATCGCACGGTGACGCAGAACAACCCGCTGCAGTTGCAGTTCGAGTTCGCCCTCTGGACGCGGGCGATGGTCCGACACCTGATTCGGCAGCACTGCGGCGTGACCCTGAGCCTGGCCTCAGTTGGGCGGCTCTTGCGCTCGCTGGGGCTCACGCCCCAGCGGCCGGTTCGCCGGGCGATTGAACAGGTGCCCGCCAAGGTCCGGGAGTGGCTGACGGTCGACTATCCTGCGATTCAGGCGAAAGCCCGTAAGGCAGGCGCGCAGATTTTCTTTGCGGACGAAGCGGGCGTGCGGTCGAACAGCCATCATTCGGGCACCACGTGGGCGCCGATGGGCCAAACACCGGTGGTGCCGGCGACTGGCAAACGGTTCGGGCTCAATCTGGTGTCGGCGGTGAGTCCGCAGGGCGTGTTGCGGTTCATGGTGGTCGACGGGCGGATGACGGCGGTGCGCTTCATCGCATTTCTGAAGCGCTTACTGCACAATCAGACGCAGCCGATTTTCCTCATCGTCGATCAGCATTCCTCGCACCGGGCGAAAGCGGTCCAGGAGTTCGTAGCGTCGACGGACGGCCACCTTGAGCTGTTCTTCCTGCCGCCGTACTCCCCGGAACTCAATCCGGATGAACTCGTGTGGAACCATCTGAAGACACACGGGGTTCGCAAACGCCTGCTGCAGACGCCGCAGGAACTCAAACGCTACGTCCTCGGCCACATGCGGTCCTTACAGCGGACGCCAGCCCTGTTGCGTGGGTTCTTCAAGAAGCCGAGCCTGCGCTATATCACCGCATAGTGTCACCATACTAATGCGGTCCTTAATATGAGCGATACCTCGAAACCGGTGCGCTGGTCGAACTGGGCGACGGCTTCTTCGAACCCGGCAACCACTATTGCTGCGTGCTCACGGAGAAGGGGCGAAGGAACCCCATCGCACACAAGTGCCTGGAGTTCTTTGGGCGGTCGGCGAACCGCTCGCCCGCGGAGACGACCCCAACCTCCTACCGTCAGCCGCAGCAGCCCTGATTGGCCACGATTTCTGCTTCGGCGTGGCTCTTGCCTCAGTTACAGCGGTTGTGGGGCCAGGATTGCTGTGCTTCCGCGGCAGAATTCCTGTGGAAGCACACATTCATCGTAGGGTGGCCAGTCTCCAGGTCCGACGAGGCGGTCTCCAGCCGCCGGACCGGGGCGTCCGCGGAGACGACTGGGCCGTGGTAGACCGTCTGGCTCTTGTGCGCCGTGCAGAACGTCCGGCCGTCCACCGTGTTCCGCAGGAGGACGATCCGCCCGCGGGGTCCGGCCTGCTGGGCGGCCATCGCCCCGAGCGCCCGGGCAAAGGCCCGCGGCCGGCGGATTGGCGAGACGGCGTCGCGGCCGGCCTCGCCTTGCGCCACGCGGCCTGCTCCTCGGCCGTCTCCGGCATCGATCGACGCGCAGTAGAGCCAGCCGTTCGTCCCGTGGTGAGCCTCGCGGTCGCTGGTGACTCCCTCGCTTTGTCCGAGGAAGCAGGCCGGCTTCGAGATCCGGCTCGTCTGGCAGCCCGGAATCGCGTGCCGCTTCGAGGAGGCCACGGCGCTGATGCGCTGGCGCACGCGCCGCGCCGTTATAGAGGGGAATTACGGCAGGCATGACCAGCTCCGCCGCCACCGCCGCCGTCTGCACCGCGCGGGTCGACGCCGCCGAGCCGACGTTCCCGTCGGCGGACACGAGCATCCGCGTTAGCTCGCCGACCTCGAGCGTCGCCAGACCGGGACGCCATGATGGTGACCACCGACTGCAGCCACGCCGTCAATGATCCCAGGTCGGCCCCGACCACTCCACGCCGGCCGCCATGTCGCCCGTCCAGCCCTGGACGACGAACACCCCCAGTGCGGTGATGATGCGGAAGATCGCGGCGGCCACCGCACCGTACAGCGAACAGACGAGCACGGTCCGGAACCAGCCCAGAAGAGGAACGAGAGTTGCCCGACACCATCCAGGGAAATGAAGGGGGATGAAGACCGATCCGCCAACCGTCCGCCGCCGGCCCAAGCAGACCTGTAAAGTGTGATTGAGTCCAGATCGAAATTGGGAATGGAATGGGTGGCGGGAACTATGCGCTTCCTGTAAGTTGTTCATTCTACTTTGGTTGTGCAGACAGCGTAGAGTTCGGTGCGGACTCCGCCAACTTGGGATTAACCGCCTTGTTGCCAATGGAATCCATGAACACCCACGCGTGGTCATGATCAATTCCGTGTGCAATTCTGATCGGGATTCTACGAGACCACCTGGGCCGGCTACGGACAGGCACAGGGATCCTCACACGTGACGCGTCGACGAGCCTTCTCATCAAACCCTCCGCCGGATGCGTGTGCGCCCAGGCGATCTCGGCGCACACGAGGCCGCGCGACACAAAGCTCCCGGGTCGGACGGCAGAGGATAGTCACCGTCGCGCTACCGAGAAGATCCGGTTTGAAGGAGGGGCCGTCCGACATGTCCTTCTTCGCGCCGGGTGTCGGGAGCGTCTCGCTCGCTCTCGGTGCAGCGCGGGGCTCCACGACGGGCTGCCGACCTGATCGGACACGCCGGCGACCGGCAACGGATTGACACAAGACGACCCCAGCGCTTACGCTTTCCCGTTTTTGTTGGGTTTTCTGACTGAATCACTGCGCGCGGGGTCGTCTCGGTAGCCGCCCTCAGCGTGCTCACACCAAGGGGAAACATCGATGGCCGAAGCTCGCAAAATGAGCAAGACCGAGTTGTTCGCGCATTTCGTCGAGCATTTCGCTGCCGTCAACATCAGCCTCAAGCGCGCCGACGCGCGAGAGTTCTTCGAAGAGTTGCAGCGGCTGTGCGAGCAACAGCTTCAGGATTGCGGCGAGTTCACGCTGCCCGGCATCGCGAAGCTCGTCTTGCAGAAGCGCGAAGCGCGGACCGGTCGCAACCCAGCAACCGGAGAAGCCATCGCAATCCCGCCCAAGCAGGTGGTCAAGGCTCGCATCGCGAAGCAGCTCAAGGACGCCGTGCTCCCCGAAGCGTAACGTTCCGCCCGGATAACGGGCGTGAGTGGTCGACTGGCCCTGCACGGCTGCCGTGCTGCTCCGCGCCCTGGGTGTTCGTCGCCCGTAAACGCAGGCAGGCAAGTTCGTCGTGCACACGGGATGGTGAACGGAATCGCCAAGCTCTTGCTCCAGCACACTGGCCTGCCGCTCGCAGCCCGTGCAGGTCGGGCGAGAGCCGGCCGCTGTTTCGGTCACGACGAAGGCGAAGTCGACAGGCGTCGACAGTGGACGGCGGACTTGGTCCCTCACAGGGATGATGGGAACTGACATGCCACCGTTCCGAATCGCCAGAGCGCTCTTCTCCGGGTGCGCACCCGCCTGCGCGGGCTGATCACCGGCACGGCCTCTGCCCAACTGGCGCCCGGCTTCTACCTGAGCCAGGAAATCCGGTCCAACTTGGCACCGTCAGCTCGCCCGAAGCGGCGGTGTCCGCGGTTGCCCAGGGCCGGTGTGCCAGGGTTGCCCGACCGGCGCGAGTGGCCGGTGTGGACCGCCGCCCAGATGCGTGCGGCGGTCGAGTACCTCCTGGAGGCGGGCCCGGCTGTAACGGAGTCCGGATCTGCGCGCAGGCAGCAACGCGTTTCCGCCGGACTCTCAGCGCGACCGCGGGCGGCGGCCGTCGATGTGCGTACGGATCGGGGACCGGCGCGATGGTGTCGCGGGTCGCATCCAAGGAAGCAGGATCACGATGTCGAAAAGCGGAATTCTGGACGCCCTGAAGGATGAGGAGAAATCGCTCAGGACTCAGCTCGTCGCGATACAGCGTGCGATCGAGGCGATAGAAGGAGCGGATGCCCCTGCGCCCGCCGGGCGCGGCAAGAAGAAGGCGCTCAAGGTGGTCGCCAAGCGGAAGCGCACGATGACGGAGGAACAGCGCCAAGCGGTTGCTGACCGGATGCGGAAGTACTGGGCATCGCGGCGAGAGTCCAAGGCGCAGGCGTGACGCGACGCGTATCGGTTGTTCCCGCCGCCGGGTCGTTTCTCCAGGCTCGACGGGATGCGCTGGACTCTAATCGCTGAATTCGCATCGGGCGTTTCGTCGACCTTGACCGCGGCGATGTCGCCCGGAGCCACCGTGGCATCCCGTTGAGACCCAGGGCATCGTCCGAAACGTATAGCTCTATTTCGAGGTGCTGACCGAGCAGCAGCTCGCGATTCTGGCTCCGCGCGAAGCACCAACCGCGTGGCGAAGGCGACCTCGTCGGCGGGAGTCACGCAGGTGACCGTCGCGGACGCCGTCGGCCTGCCGCAGCCCTACGTCAGCGATGTCGCCCGCCAGCGGTACCGGACCACTACCGTCGAGAACGCGCGGAAGTTCGCCGACTACTTCGGTTGCTCCATCGCGGATCTGTTCCCGCCATCCCGTAGATAATGATCCCGAAGTGACGAGGACCGATCTTCGAACCAAGCTCCTTGCCGACACGATTCTCGGCACCGACACGGCCTTCGATTTGCTCGAGGAGATCGCCGCCATTCCCGGCGTCAAGTGGTCTCATGCGCCTTGTATCGGCCTGCGCGGCAGCATCGGCGGCGCTGTCGCGCCGACGGCCGAGCGGATCCGCGGCGCGGATCCCGAGACGGAGGAGCCGTTCGAGTCCCCCATGGACGGCCGGTCGCTACGCTGGAAGGAAGAGGAGCTGGCGTTGTGCCCCATCGCGATACGGGAATGGCACGCGAACAACGTCGACGACATGATGATGCTCGAGTGCGTCCACACGGAGCCGTGGGACGCGGTATTCAAAGCATGGTGGGAGAGGTTCCCCGATGCGCCCAAGAAACCGGTAGCCTCCGCGCTCTGGCCCGTGCCCGTTGCCATGATCCCTTGGATGCTGATCATTCACGCTGCCGATGAGGCCCCGCTCGAAGGCGAGACCAGCGTCGAGCCTCACAAGACGCCGTACACCCTCGAGCAACTCCTCACCACCGTCAAGGCGCTCCATGTCTGGCTGATCGAGACGACGCAAAGCCGACCAGCTCGGATCGACGAGCTCGAGGACCCGTAAGACATCGACGTGAACGGGATCACGTTGCCGAGTCTGCCGGCGATGTCGACGATGGTTGGCGCGCTCCGGTCCACGGCGTGCCGGCGTGCTGATCAGGACCGCGAAGCGCATGGGACAGCCGCAGGGACGATGGGACGCTGCCGCCCGTGTCCCATCTCCCGCACGTCGACGGCAGGCTGAACGGCAGGGATCCGCCCCCTGTTCGCGCTGGTGGAGCGGTGCGCCCCCGGACGGCGACGGCAGGCCCACGCTGTAGTGCAGGCGCCACAGCGACCGCTGACAAGGTGCTCTTCATCGCCGACGGCGCGCCCTAGCCGCCGAGGATGGCGAGCAGGAGGACTGCGGCGGCGAGATGGTCAGGGGGGCGGCAGGCCGAGTTCTTCGGCATAGTCGGTCAGGAAACGCAACTCGATGTCGGTGAACAGCAACTGGGCGTCGCACCCCGGTACGTCACGTCCGAGCAGGGTCATCACCATCAGGCGCCAGGCGATCACGGTATTGATGGTGACCGCGCGTTGGAGCCGGTCGGCGGTGTGGAACGCGAGATGTTCGACTCGGCATCCGGACTTGAGCACCCGGAACAGGTCTTCGATGCGCCAGCGCCGCAGGTAGTAGCCGATGACCGCGACCGCGGTTTCGGTGCTGTCGACGTCGAGACTGGTGAGCAGGAACCACTCGACCGCCGGCTCGCCGGGCGGCGGCGCGGTTTCGCGCACATGGACCGTTGACAGCGCCAGCGGTTCGGCGCCGGCGATGGTCGGCGGCGCCACCACTTGGCGATGGCGCACCTCGGCCCGCGCCACCCGCCCGGTGCGCGCCGGGCGGGCCTGCCTGCCGCTGGATTTGCGCCGCGCGCTCAGGCGGTCGATCTCGATCTCGACGTGCCCGTCGGCGGCGCCGGCGCGCATGGCGGCGAACAGCTTCGGGGCGCCCTGGGCGAGACAGCGGTCATGGTGGGCGCGCACCAGCACTTCCACCCGGTTCAGACGGCGCTGCTCGTCGAACACCGCGAAGCAATCCGCCTCCCGGTCCATGACGCTGAGCACCCGGGTCTTGCGACTCAACGCCGCCGCCGCCCGGTCGATGTCGCGCAGGCCGTCGACCCAGCGCCGCGTCTTGGGGGCCGTCTCCTGCGCCGCCGCCGGCGGTGGCTCGTCCGCCGGGCGCGCCGCGCCGCCCGGCGGCGCCTCGAAACCGCAGCGCAGCACGCCCAGCGGCAGACCCGCGCCATCGACCGCCAGGGTCAGATGCAGATGCAGGCCGAGCGTCTTCGAGACCGTCTGGTTGCGCCCGATGATGCCCAGCCCCTCGCAGTGCGGGCGCGTCGCAAAATTCAGATCCGTCCCGTCCTGGATGCACAGCACCGTGTCCTGGCCGCGCATCCGCTGCAGCGTTGCGCGCCCGGTGGGGCGCGAGAATGTTCCCGGGCGTGACCGCCGACGACACCGGCTGGTCGATGAGCCGGTAGTAGCCCTTCACCGCCGCGCGGTCGTGGGACGCGTTGGCGGTGACCGCCTCTCCGGGCAACGACGCCAGCAGCCCCGCGCTCTTGACCAGACGCGCCGACAACCGCTGATCGCCCAACGGCGCCCCTCCAAACTCGTTCACCGTCCAGGCGCCGCTGTCGAGACCGTCAGCCGGCGCCAGCGCCGGCGCCGCGTCGACCCGCGCCACCCCCAACCGCCGCCGCCAGTGCGGCTCCAACTCATACATATATACCGCCTTGACCGGACGAGCCCGCGCATGGTCGCGGTCCTGGCCGCCCGCGACCGGCCGTGTGCCCGACCCACACGAAGTTGGCCGCCTTGAAGCTGGCCCCGTCATGCGCGGGGCCGACGAAGGTCTCCACCAGCCACGGACGATACCGGTAGCGGGCCTCGAAATCCGCTGGCAGACGCGCCAGCACCTGGCCCAGCACCTGGCTGGCCAGGTTGCGGCATTGCACGCCGGGGCGGATCAGGAACCGGCTCAGGCACAGCACCCGGTGCAGATGCGCCAGACGCTGCCCGGCGCTCCACCCCATCCACGCCTCGCGCGCCCGCAATTGCAACGCCGACGCCGAAAACCCGACCGCGCCGAGCACCCCGTGCGCCGAGACCACCAGATAGCGCACCTGGCAGCCCGCAAAGGTCGTCGTCCCCTGCGGATGCTCGAAGTGCAGCAAGGTATTCCACACCCGGCGCTGCCCGCCTTGCTCTACCCGCTCCAGCGACAACCCCGCGACCGCCTCCACCGTACCCGGCACCGCCGTGGCCGCCGCCACCGGCGCGTCGAAACGCTGCGGAGTGGGCGCGCCCCCGCCACCCCGCGACGCCGGCAACGCAATCCGCCCCGCCTTGTGCAGCGTGTTGAGCGCTTTAAGACAACCCGCGAGTTGGGCCGACCCGCGCGCATCCACAAACCCGAACTCCGCGCACACCCGCCGCCCCACCGCCGCCCGGTTGTTCAGCGCCTCCTGCGCCACAATCCGCTCGAGGCGAGCTTGCGACTCAGGCGCACGAAGGGTCTGTAGTATCTGGTTCTGATGCTCCATGCCGTGACGCTACACGGCGGAAGCTGATTTGTCCAGCCCTGAATGCGGGTAACAGGGCAGTCCTAGCCGCGTGCACCGGACTGTCGGAACCAGCTGTCGAACGAGCGGCGGCTCCACCGCAGACGCTTGTCGATTCCCGGCAACGGCGGCACGGGAAAACGCCGGCGCGCAAGCGGCGGCGGATGGTCGACGGCGAGGAACGGATCAACAGCGCCACATCTTCGATGAAGAGCACTTCTGGCGGAGCACCGTGCGAACCAGCAGGCGCCAACAGATCAGACATGCGAGCCTCCCATAGGACACGGACGGAAAACACACGCACGAAACTTCCGGGTGGACCCTGCGACCGCCAGAACTGGCGGACGGTTCAAGTGAACCGCGTTGACTTGAACGGATCGGTATCTAAAGAAGGCCTCCGGCGGTGTTCCTGACCGAGCTTGTGCTACGAGTCGCGCGACCTTTAGAGCGCGAACCGGTTGCACAACGCCCCATCAGGCGCTCAGACCGACGCGACCGGGCGACGAGGCAACGACCATGAAACCACCCCAACGAATCCTCACGAGGGCCGCGAGGACCGACCGGACGAGCCCTCGAAGAACACCGACCGAACAAAGCCAGCACTCATCGTCCAGAGGGCGGACAGGGTCGACAACGCACGCCCAAGCCTCGCGCGGCGCCGAACTCTCCGGCGCGCCCCAAGTGGGGGAACAAGGCCGGAGCGGTCGCCTTTGCGGCTCGGTCAATATTCGGAGTATACTTGCGATGTCATCAAATGATCAAGCGAGGATCGCGACGCGAGTCAACGGAACAGCACTGATCGCGGCACGGCGGCGTCAGAAGCTATCGCAGAGCGAACTGGCCCGACGGATCGGGAAATCGTGCACCACGATCTCGATGATGGAAGCCGAGCGGTGTGGGGCGTCGGTCGAGACGATGGGCGAGATTGCCCGGGAACTCCAAGTGTCGACCGACTTCCTCCTCGGCAAGGTCGAGGACCCGCGGCCGACAAGCGACATCATCTACGAGCTGCGGACGAAGCTGGCCCGGATCCACGACCTCGAGAACGGAAGCGGGCCGATGCCGGTCGCCGAAGCGGCACAGGAACATATCGCCATCGTCGAGGTCGACACCGCCGCGGGAGCCGGCGCGCTGGTCGGCTACGAGCACGTAATCGGGCACATAAAGTTCCCGCGCGATTGGCTTCGAACCCAGGACCTCGTGGCAGAACGGTGTCGATTGATCCGCGTCATCGGCGAATCCATGGAGCCGACGCTGCCCGACAAGGCGTTGATCCTGGTTGACCTGCGGCGCAACGAACGGCGCGACGGAAAAATCTGCGTCATCCGAATCGGTGAAGAGCTGATCGTCAAGCGCACGGTCGAAGACGATCACGCGGGATGGCTGCTCGTGAGCGACAACCCGGAAAAGCGAGTATGGCCGAGCCGGCCTTGGCCGGACAACGCCGAGGTCGTCGGGCGTGTCCGCTGGGCCAGCCGCACGCTCGCGTAGAGGACGACGTTGCCGAGAAGCCGCACAACAAGCAAAGCCGAAACGGGCAGACGGACCGGCGAAACGGTCGGTCCATCATCACCGGCAACGAAAAACACGAACGCGGCGAAGGTAAAGGGCAGAAAACCGCGGCCGAGCCAGAAGGGCGCGCGGAGCCGCAGACGGATCGCCAAGGGGGTCTACAGCGACCGTTACGGTTGGGCGGCGACGGTGAAAGTGGACGGCCGGCAGTGCGAACGGCGCTTCCCGCGGAACACACCGGTGAAGACGATCCGCCGCTGGCAGGACGAAACGCGGGCTGCACTGCGCAAGCTACCGCCGGGCGCCAAGCACACGCTGGCAGCCGACGCGGAACGGTACCTCAAGCAAGTCGAAGGCCAGGTGATCGGGATCGCCGCCCGGCGGCGCGATATCGGGATATGGGTCAAGCTATTCGGCCATCTGCAGACGCTCCAACTCGCATACCACCTCAACGCGCTGAACGAGCAAATACGCGAGTGGCGCAAGCGCTACAGCGCATCCACCTGCAATCACCGCCGCAACGCGCTGACCAACCTGGTAAAAGTACTGTACGGACGAGCGGCGGCACTGGGATTGAGCGACCTCATGAGCGTCCCGCCGGACCCGCCCAAGGCGCGGTGGCTGGAGCGCGAGCACATCACTGCTGTGCTACACGAACTCGAACCGCGCACGCGGATGACTGCGCGCCTGCAGATGCTCCACTGCACCGGAATGCGCCCGAAACAGCTCGGCATGCTGACGGCCGACAATTTCCGCCTCGACGACGATATCCCACATGTGATCGTGCCGGCCGCAAAGGGAGGACGGCCAGCCGTGATTCCGCTGATCGCCAACGGCATCGAGGCGGCGCGGCGGTTCATGGGCCTCAACGCGTACGGACCGGTGGACACCACGCGAGCCAACATGATGCTGCGCAAGGCAGCCCAACAGGCAGGACGTCCAGCATTCACAACCTACCAGATCCGGCACAGCTTCGCTACGGCCCTGCGGAAAACCGGCGCCGACTTGGCCGACATCCAGAACCTGTACGGACACACCAACGCGAGGACGACCGAAATCTACGCGCCAGCACAACTCGAGAAGCAGCAAAAGGCGATCGAACGAATGAACGCGGCGTCGTCATCAACATGATCAGCGAACCTTTACCAAGGCGCCCGGCTGGAGGGAGCGCGCGCACGGCGCGAAGAACATCCAGCGGATGCTGATGCGACAACCCCGACAAGGGGCTCTGGCCGAACCGCCCGTGGCCGGACGGGCGCCGTAGTTGGGCAGGTCCGCTGGACCAGCCCAACACTCGTGTAGAGGAACAGATCGGACCGACACCGGAAGACGGCGCCGAACACACGCGATACGTAACACGGAAAAGTGAAAGAATATGCGGCGGGAATCGAGATCCGAACGCTGCGGACAACGAGTCATGAGCAACGACGACCTACCGTGGATTGTCAACTACATCTGGAGCATCGCGAACGACGTCCTGCGCGATCTCTACGTCCGCGGCAAGTACCGCGACGTCATCCTGCCGATGATCGTGCTGCGCCGGCTGGATGCCGTGCTGGAGGACAGCAAGCAGAACGTGCTCGAGATGAAGACGGTGCTCGACCAGCGGGGCGTGGTCGAGCAGGACTTGGCCCTGCGGCAGGCAGCGGGACAGGCCTTCTACAACACCTCGAAGTTCACCCTGCACGACCTGCGCGCCCGCGCCAGCCGCCAGCGGCTCGAGGCCGACTTGCGAGCCTGGCTCGACGGATTTTCGCCCAACGTGCAGGACATCCTCGACAAGTTCGAGTTCCGCAACCAGATCCCGCGGCTCTCGAAGGCAGACGCCCTCGGCACGCTGATCGAGAAGCTCACATCGCCCGACGTCAACCTCAGCCCCGCCCCGGTCAAGAACGCCGACGGCTCCGCCCGGCATCCCGGCCTCGACAACCACGGCATGGGCTCGATCTTCGAGGAGCTGGTCCGCCGCTTCAACGAGGAGAACAATGAGGAGGCGGGTGAGCACTGGACGCCGCGCGACGCCGTCCGGCTGATGGCGAGACTCATCTTCCTGCCCGTCGCCGACGAGATCAAGTCCGGAACCTACCTGCTCTACGACGGCGCCTGCGGCACCGGCGGCATGCTGACCGTCGCCGAGGAGACGCTGGGCCAGCTCGCGGCCGAGCGCGGTAAGGACGTCTCTACGCATCTGTTCGGCCAAGAGATCAACGCCGAGACCTACGCCATCTGCAAGGCCGATCTTTTGCTGAAGGGCGAGGGCAAGACGGCCGACAACATCGTCGGCGGCCCGGAGCACTCCACGCTTGCCAACGACGCCTTCCCGTCCCGGGAGTTCGACTTCATGCTCTCGAACCCGCCCTACGGCAAGAGCTGGAAGACCGACATGGAGCGGATGGGGGCAAGAAGGACATGCGCGACCCGCGCTTCCTAATCGAGCACGGCGGCGATCCCGAGTACTCGCTGGTCACCCGCTCCAGCGACGGCCAGATGCTCTTCCTCGCCAACAAGCTCTCGAAGATGAAGCAGAACACCCCACTCGGCAGCCGCATCGCTGAGGTCCACAACGGCAGCTCGCTGTTCACTGGCGACGCCGGGCAGGGCGAGAGCAACATCCGCCGCTGGATCATCGAGAACGACTGGCTGGAGGCGATCGTCGCCCTGCCACTCAACATGTTCTACAACACCGGCATCGCCACCTACGTCTGGGTGCTCACCAACCGCAAGCCCGCGCATCGCCGCGGCAAGGTACAGTTGATCGATGCCACGAAGTGGTTCCAGCCCCTCCGCAAGAACCTGGGCAAGAAGAACTGCGAGCTTGGCGAGGACGACATCGCCCGCATCTGCGACGCGTTCATCGCCTTCGAGGAGACCGAGCAGAGCAAAGTCTTCGACAACGCCGCCTTCGGCTACTGGAAGGTGACGGTCGAGCGGCCGCTGCGCATCACCGGCGCCGACCCGAACCACGTCTACAAGGCGGCCGAGATCAAAGAGCTGAAGGAGAGCGGCAAACGCGGTGAGGATGCGCCGCCGATCCTCCGGAAGATCCACAAGGGGGGCACGGAGGCGAACCCGCTACGCGGCCTGTTTGCTGCCAACGTCAACGGCCGGCCGGCTGTCGTGGAGTACGAGCCGGATACCGACCTGCGCGACACCGAGCAGATCCCGCTCCAGGAAGACGGCGGCATCGAGGCGTTCCTGCGGCGCGAGGTCCTGCCGTACTCGGCCGACGCCTGGTACCAGGCGGACAGTGTGAAGGTTGGCTACGAGATCAGCTTCACCCGCTACTTTTACAAGCCGAAGCCGATGCGGACACTGGCAGAGATTCGGGCGGATATTCTGGCGCTGGAGCAGGAGACGGAGGGGCTGCTGGCCGAGATCCTCGACATCGGCGAACAGCGGGAAACGACTGCATGAGCGAGATCATCTTCGAAGTCACCGAAGACGAAGTGGACGGCGGGTACTCGGCAAGCGCCCTCGGGCACGGCATTCACCCCCAGGGGAACTCTCTCGAGGAGATCCGCAGCAACGTCAAGGAGGCCGTCGACTGCTACTTCGACGACACCATGCCGCGACCGAAGTTGATCCGGTTGCACTTCGTGCGGGACGAGGTTCTCGTGGCATGAAGTTGCCCCGCAACGTGAGCGGCGCGACGCTGCAAGCGTCGCTTTCGACGTCTGGGGTACGACACCGTGCGACAGCGAGGCTCCCACATGCGGACCACGACGCAGATCAACGGTGAACATCATGAGGTGGTCCCGCTGCACACTCCGATCAGGGCAAAACCCCTGTCGAGCATCCTGAAAAGTGTTGCCCGGCATCACGAAATGACCGTCCAGGAGCTTCTCCGTGAGCTTGACCTCTGAACTTGACCGGCACTCGGCAGGTGTACTTGACAAGGGTGTGGCTGCTTCTCGCCGAGGAGAGCTCGGCATGACCGGCGACCTCAAGCCCTATCCCGCGATGAAGGACTCCGGGGTGCCGTGGCTGGGGGAGGTGCCGGAGCACTGGAAGCAACTTCCGGGCCGAGCCTGTTATCACGAGAGGCAGGTCCCGAATACAGGTCTGATCGAGACAACCGTGCTTTCACTCAGCTACGGGCGAATCGTAGTGAAGCCCGTCGACAAGTTGCATGGGTTGGTTCCTGCGTCATTTGAGACATATCAAATCGTGGAACCTGGAGATATTATTATTCGCCCTACTGATCTACAGAATGATTGGAACAGTCTTCGCTTTGGCCTGAGCCATAATCGTGGAATCATAACATCGGCTTACCTGTGCTTTCGCACCACCGACCTATGGACGCGTGAGTATGGTTATCTCCTACTGCACACCTACGATTTAAGCAAGGTGTTTTACGGTCTTGGATCCGGACTCAGACAGAACCTCGATTGGACGGAACGGGAAGTCGACCTCATAGGCGAATACCGTACGCGCCTGATCGCCGACGTCGTCACCGGCCAAGTAGACGTGCGTGAGGCGGCGGCGGGGCTGCCCGAGGTCAATTCGGTCGCTGGCGGGGACGCGGTGGACGAGGTCGGCGGCGCAGGTTCATCGTTCGACCTCTCTAAACTTAAGGCGGAGGTCGAAAAGGCGGGCGCATGAACCCGGATGCCCTCATTGCACGAGGCACGGCGGGACTCGACGGCTGCGACCCTATCGATGGAGAACACCATGAGCGACGAAGCTGACCTGCTCGATCGGATCACCGTCCGTGCGGATGTCTTCGGGGGCAAGCCCATCATCCGCGATATACGGATCGCGGTGGAGCACGTCCTGGGCATGCTGGCTGCGGGGGATACGCCGGAGACGATCCTGCAGGAGTACTCGCAACTCGAACCTGAAGACATCCGTGCCTGCCTGCGATTCGCGCATCGTTCGATGGCGGGGGAGCATGTATATGACCGACTCCCGGTCCGTGAGGCTACGTGAAGTTTCTTCTCGACGCGTGCGCTGCGTCGCGAACGCTGAAGGAGACGCTGATCGACCTTGGGCACGATGTGCGCTCGGCGCAAGACGAGTACGCACACGCCTCGGACGAGACCCTGCTCGCCTTGGCGTACGAGGAGCATCGGGTGCTCATCACGGAGGACAAGGACTTCGGCGAGCTGGTCTTTCTGCGCCGGCGGCCGCATCCGTGCATCATTCGCCTCGTCGAGTTGAGGGTCGCTGAGAAGGTGGGGGCGATACGGGAGCTCATCGAACAACAAGGCGAGGCGCTACGGGCGGGCGCGATTATCGTAGTGACAAGGAGCCGGGTGCGCATACGGCCGGCAGGATTCAGGGAGCGGGACAATGGCTGATACGGCCGACACCTCCGAGCGCGGTCTTGAGCGCCTGATCTGCACCGCGCTGGCTGGCCATCCTTGCGATCCGCCGAACGAAGGCAAGGTTGCGGAAGCGCGCCCCGGCGACGGTGGCGTCGGCTGGAGCCGCGGAAATCCCCCCAACTACGACCGCGAGTTCTGCGTCGACCTGGTCCAGCTGGCCGCCTTCTTGCGCGCCACCCAGCCGGACACTGCCGAATCGTTGGTGCTGGACGAAGACGGTCCGGCCCGGCGCAAGTTCCTCGCCCGGCTGCAGGGCGAAGTCGCCAAGCGCGGCACCATCGACGTGTTGCGCCAAGGCGTCAGACACGGTGCGCACGACCTGGACCTGTTCTACGGCACGCCATCGGCCGGGAACGCGAAGGCGCAGGAACGCTTCGCGCAGAACCGTTTCACCGTCGCCCGGCAGCTTCGCTACAGCCGCGACGAAACGCAACGAGCGCTCGACATCGCCCTGTTCATCAACGGCCTGCCGGTCTTCACCTTCGAGCTGAAGAACCGCCTGACCAAGCAGACGGTGGCGGATGCGGTCGAGCAGTACAAGAGAGACCGCAATCCGCGCGAGAAGCTGTTCGAGCTTGGCCGCTGCGTGGCCCACTTCGCAGTGGACGAGAGCGAGGTGCGCTTCTGCACTCACCTCAAGGGAAAGGCGTCCTGGTTCCTGCCGTTCAACCGTGGCTGGAACGACGGCGCGGGCAATCCGCCCAACCCGAACGGCATCAAGACCGACTACCTGTGGCGCGAGGTGCTGGCCCGCGAGAGCCTGACCGACATCCTGGAGAACTACGCCCAGGTGGTGCAGGCGAAGGACGAGAAGAACAGCAGGAAAAAGCGGACGCAGGTCTGGCCCCGCTACCAACAGCTCGATGTGGTGCGCCGGCTGTTGGCCGACGCAGCGTCGCACGGAGCGGGCCGCCGCTACCTGATCCAACACTCGGCAGGCAGCGGCAAGAGCAACTCCATCGCCTGGCTGGCCCACCAACTCATCGGCCTCGCGAGAGACGACGCCCCGGTCTTCGACTCGATCATCGTCGTCACCGACCGGCGCATCCTCGACCGACAGATCGGCGACACGATCCGGCAGTACGCCCAGGTCGGCGCGACCGTGGGGCGCGCGCAGCAGTCCGGAGACCTGCGGAAGTTCATCGAGGGGGGCAAGAAGATCATCATCTCGACGGTTCAGAAGTTCCCCTTCATCCTCGACGAGATCGGCAACGAGCAGCGCACGCGGCGCTTCGCCATCATCGTCGACGAGGCCCACTCCAGCCAGGGAGGGCGTACGTCAGCGTCCATCTCGGCCGCGCTCGGGGCGGCTGGCGAAGAAGGCGAGGACGAGACCTACGAGGACCAGGTCAATCGCGTGATGGAGTCACGCAAGCTGCTCCGCAACGCCAGCTACTTCGCATTCACCGCCACGCCGAAGAACAAGACGCTCGAGATCTTCGGCAAGCCCGAGTCGCAGGCCGACGGCGCCGTCCGGCACCACGCCTTCCACAGCTACACCATGAAGCAGGCGATCCAGGAGGGCTTCATCCTGGACGTGCTGGCGCACTACACGCCGATCGCCAGCTACTACCGGCTCGCCAAGACAGTGGAGGATGACCCAGAGTTCGACGTCAAGAAGGCACAGAAGAAGCTGAGGCGTTTCGTCGAGGGCCACGACCACGCGATCCGCCTCAAGGCCGAGATCATGGTCGACCACTTCCACGAGCAGGTCCTCGCCAAGAACAAGATCGGCGGCGCGGCGCGAGCGATGGTGGTCACCAACGGCATCGAGCGCGCGATCCAGTACTTCCACGCCATCCGCGAGTACCTGCACGAGCGCAAGAGCCAGTACCGGGCCATCGTGGCGTTCTCCGGCGAGCCCGAGTTCGGTGGCCAGAAGGTAACGGAGGCGTCGCTGAACGGGTTCCCGCCCGGCCAGATCGCCCAGAAGATCCAGGAGGATCCCTACCGCTTCCTCGTCTGTGCGGACAAGTTCCAGACCGGCTACGACGAGCCGCTACTGCACACGATGTACGTCGACAAGACCCTGTCCGGCATCAAGGCGGTGCAGACGCTGTCGCGACTCAACCGGGCGCACCCGAAGAAGCACGACGTTTTCGTGCTCGACTTCCTCAACGACGCGGACACCATGCGCGACGCGTTCGACGACTTCTACCGGGCGACAATCCTGGCCGACGAGACCGACCCCGACAAGCTCCACAACCTGCAGGCGGATCTTGACGCGGCCCAGGTCTACTCACCCGAACAGGTCGACGAGCTAGTGAAACGGTACCTCGGGGGCGCGGAACGCGACGAGCTCGATCCACTTCTCGACGCCTGCGCCGCGATCTACGTGGACGAGCTGGACGAAGACCAACAAGTCGATTTTAAGAGCAAAGCGAAGGCGTTCAGCCGGACCTACGGCTTCCTGTCGTGCATTCTGCCCTACACGAACGCCGAGTGGGAGAAGCGCTCGATCTTCCTGACCTTCCTGATCCCGAAGCTGCCGGCGCCCGCGGAGAAAGACCTAGCGAAGGGCATCCTCGACGCCATCGACATGGACAGCTACCGGCTCGAGAAGCGCGCCGTGCAGCAGATCATGCTGCCGGACGAGGACGCGGAGATCGAACCGGTCCCCACGAGCGGCGGGAGCCAGTCGCCGGAGCCGGAGATGGAGCGGCTGTCGAACATTCTCAAGACGTTCAACAAGCTCTTCGGCAACATTGAGTGGGACGACGGCGACCGCGTCCTGGAACTCATCACCAACACGATCCCGGCGAAGGTAGCGGCTGACACTGCTTTCCGGAACGCGCGAAAGAATTCCGACGAGGCCAACGCCCGGATCGAGCACGATGCGGTGCTAACGCGGATCGTCACCAGCATGATGAAAGACGACGCCATGTTGTTCAAGCAGTTCATGGACAACGAAGACTTCAAGCGGTGGATGACAGCCACGGTATTCGAGCACGCATGTAAGCAGGAACAGACGCCATAACGAACCCAACACCGACCGTAGCGGTCAGCATCATACACTTACTAGCTGGCGTCCTTAAACGCAGTAGAAAGACCAGAAATCTTGGAATCGGATTCGGCTGGCAGTATCGGCTGGCAGTACCGAAGAGTAGCGCGCAAGTGCATGCCACACAATGGCTTGCGACGGAGAGACTGGAACTCCGCAAAAGCCTGCAGAGCCTGCGCGACATCGTCGGCAACCTGCGCGCCCAACCCCACAAGCTCTATCACTTGGGTGTGCGAGCGTTCGTCAGTCGTTCCTCGTTGGCGCGGGTGAACGCACAGCAGCCGTACACGCTCTACGAAGCGCTCTTCGGACGCCTGCTGGCCCGCTGCCAGCAGCGGGCTCCGCGGCATGGCTTCCGGTTCAAGAACAAGCTGTACGCGGTGGACGCGTCGACCATCGACTTGTGTCTGGCGGCCTTCCCGTGGGCGTCGTTCCGGCGCACGAAAGGCGCGATCAAGCTGCACGTCGGCGTGGACCAGGCGGGACATCTGCCAACGTTCATCAGCGTGACCGACGGCAAGACCGGCGACGTCACGGTGGCCCGCACGTGGACGTTCCCGGCCGGCAGCGTGGTGGTGGCCGACCGCGCGTATCTTGATTTCGGGTGGCTCCATCAGTTGCAGCAACGGGGGGTGACCTTTGTGACCCGCCTGAAGCGGAACGTGCGCTATCAGGTGGTGCGTGAGCACGACGTCGACATCCGGACCGGGGTGTTGAGCGACCAGACGATCGAGTTGACCAGTGCGCGTAGCCGCAAGGCCTATCCGGGCACGCTGCGGCGGGTCGGCTACTGGGACGAGGAAACGCGGCGGAGCTACGTGTTCGTGACGAACAACACGACGTGGGTGGGGAAGACGATTGCCAACCTGTACAAGTCGCGGTGGCAAATCGAGCTGTTTTTCAAGTGGATCAAGCAGCATCTGAAGGTGAAACGCTTCGTCGGCCGGACGAAGAACGCGGTTCTGTCGCAACTGTGGGTGGCGACGTGTATGTACCTGCTGTTGGCCTACCTGAAGTTCGTCCTGCGACTGAGCTGGAGCCTGCACCAGATGCTACGAGTTCTCCAGCTCAACCTGTTCGACCGCCGTCCACTGGCGGAGCTGTTCACGACGCCCTCGCCACCGGGTTCCCCAGACCCTCAGATGCTGCTGTGGCGCTGAAAATGTGGGACAGTAGTGGTGGTGGTGAGAGTAGGTGGGAGTCTGATTCGCCCCCACGACGCCCCGAGCAGAGACCACGCGGCTACTGCTGCGCAGCCCACCCGCACCCCCGTAAGGACACTGCCCTGAACTAGTTTGTCACCTGCCGATTTTCTGGTCATACTGGAGGTATGAAGCGAGACATCGAGCTGGAAGCGACCCTTGTTGCGAAGTATGCCGCCGTCGAGCCCGTGTTGGACGAGCGCAGTCGCCGCCGGTGGGCGGCGGCCGAGTCGCGCGCTATCGGCTACGGCGGCGACGCGGTGGTTTCGTCGGCCACCGGTCTGGCTCGGGAGACGATTCGCAAGGGACGCCGGGAGATTTCCCGCGACGAGGCGCCGACGGACCGCATCCGACGCCCTGGAGGCGGAAGGCCTCGCATCCAGCAGGATCAACCCGGCATCCAGGCCGCGCTCGAAGCCTTGGTGGATCCGCTGACGCGCGGAGACCCGACCTCGCCGCTGCGCTGGACGTGCAAGAGTCGCGCAAAGCTGGCGGCGGCGCTGAACGAGCAGGGGTGGCGGGTGAGTTCGACCACTGTGGGCCGGCTGCTGCACCGCCTGGGCTACCGGCTGCAATCGCCGCGCAAGCGGCAGGAGGGCGCCACGCATCCGGACCGCAACGCGCAGTTCGAGCACATCAACCAGATCGCGGACGAGCATCTGACCGCCGGCCAGCCGGTGATCTCGGTCGACACGAAGAAGAAAGAGCTGGTCGGGAACTTCAAGAACGGCGGGCGGGAATGGCAGCCGAAGGGCACGCCGCCGGCGGTGCTGGTGCATGATTTCCCGACCGACGCCGAGGGCAAGGCGATTCCGTACGGCGTCTACGACATGGCGCGCAACGAAGCCTGGGTGAGCGTGGGCTGGGACCACGACACACCGGCGTTCGCGGTGGCGTCGATTCGACACTGGTGGCATCAGATGGGTTGCGGCGCCTACCCCGAGGCCACGACCCTGTTCATCACGGCCGATGCGGGCGGGAGCAACGGGTATCGGTTGCGCGCCTGGAAGCATGCGCTTCAACAGTTGGCCGACGAGACCGGACTGACCATCGAGGTGAGTCATTTTCCACCCGGCACCAGCAAGTGGAACAAGATCGAGCACCGGCTCTTCTGTCACATCACGGCGAACTGGCGCGGCACCCCGCTGACGACGTACGAGACCATCGTCGACCGCATCGGGAACGTCCGGACAGCCACCGGACTCCGGGTCCGGGCCGAACTCGACGCCGGGGAGTATCCGACGGGCGTTACGGTGACCAAGGAACAGATGGACGCACTCGCGCTGGTCCCCGATGCGTTTCACGGGGAATGGAATTACAAACTGTTACCCCGATGAAGTTGACAACTTTGTATCGATCACTGTCCTTACGTGAACAGCGACGCTAGTCATTCCCAGTTTCGTTCACAATTCGCACTTGGATTGGACGGGACTCTGCAAAACCGCCTGAGCCCTTCCGCGAGCCGCGGACCAGAAATCATCAGCCGCGCAAACTGCGGCTGGCATTGTCCCGAGGGTGTCCCGGAGTTAGTGGAGGGTGCACGTCAGATTTGTGAGATGACCCTCATGCGGCGTTGGCGGCTCGTCGCTCCCAGAAATCCTCGAAGCGGCCGCTGAGCTTGCTGCAGCGCAGGGCGATGATGGCGTTGGCGCCGGCCGCCGTCCACCCCACGCCGGCGCGCTTGAGCTTGGCGCGGATCTGCTTGCATCCGGCTTCGACGACGCCCGAAGAGATGCACAGGCCCTTGGCGCGGAACTGCGGATAGCGCATGCGGTGTCGGTTCCCGAACACATAGTGAATGCACCTTCGCGCCTCGGGCGTGGTCTCGACATGGATGCGTAGCGTCGCGACGACGGCGCGGAGCCGGCCGGCGTCCAACTCGGCACGCCGGTCCCTGGCCCACTGGTCGGCCAAGTCCGTTCCAGGGCCGTAGAGGGTCAAGCTGCGGGCGCGCCAGACCGGCGAGGCGTTCCGCCGGGCGTGCAACCCGCTGGCCGCCTTCACGATGGTGCGCGGCTTGGCCACGTCGCACAGATGCTGCTTGGCGTGGTAGATGTCGACGATTTCGATGGCGCCGGGAAACTGCTCGGCGGCCAACTGCCAGATCCAGGGGGCGCCGTCGCCGATGACGACCCGGCGGGCCGCGGTGTCGAAGCCGCGCCGTTGCGCCTCGCGATAGGCACGTTGGGCGAAGGCGGACGGCAACGGGTCGGTCTCGCGGCTGGCCGCGCTCTCGACCGCGGCGTTGTAGCTGACCGACCCACGGTCGCGCACGGGCCGGCCCGCCTTGTCGCGCCCTTCGGCCGTCCACATGGTGGCCAGCTTGACCTCGCGGGTCTTGGCCGAACCGTCGGGCTGCTTGCCGCGGCGGCCTTCGACCTCGGCGGGGCGCACCGGCACACCGGTACCGTCCAGCCCCAGGTACATGGTCGGCGCGGGGCTGGGGACGGTTTCGGCCACATCGCGTTCGTCGGCGGCGACCTCACGTCCCAGGGCTTCGGCGGCGCGCTCGACCTGCTTGGTCTCGACGCGCACCGCGGCCAGTTCCCACAACAGACCGCTGGCCGCGGCGAAGCTGAAGTCGGACGCCGCCAGCCCCACCATCCGCAGCACGCCGGGCGACAGCGATGTGGCGTGCAAGCCCAACGCCCGGTCGCGCGGACAGATGCCTGCGCGGCAGGCGTCGCAGTGGTAGTAGGCGCGTTCCAGTGTCAGCGGCCCAGCACCGAGGTGAACGTCTTGGGGCGGCGGCCGGCGTAGCGCGCCGTCTGTCCGCAGGCGCACGCTGTCGTCGAACCCGAATGGTCGGAATGGTCCTCGTTCAGTCGCCGTGCCACCGTCGAGGCGGCGATTCCGAGGGCTTGGCGACGGAGTGCCTGCTCGATGGCCTCGAAATCCTGCGCGTCGGCCCTCCCCGGCCCGATGCGCGCATCGACTTCAGCCTCGATCGCGGCTACGAACGCTGCGCCCCAACCGCCTGGACGACCCGGGTCGCCGTGGCGAGCGCTCGACGGTGAACTGTCTGCAAGAGGGTCTCGAAGTCCTGCGCATTCACGCTTCCTCGTCGCAGGAACGCGTCGACGTCGGCCTCGACCGCCGCCTCCAACGCTGCGAACGTCTCCTTGACGCCCCCTTTTTCGGCCGCGTGATCGAGCGGTGCAGTCAACTGCGCCGCGGGCATGGTCGGAGTCCTCCCTACCCAAGGAATCGGCCGATCAGCGCTCGCTCAATACCCCCCGTACGGCAAAACCCTCACTTTCATGTCGTGCACCCGTTCGGTCTGGAGGTGATGACAGAGTTGAACCCGATCGGGTATAGTTGACCTCGCCGCGCGCGTTCATGCGGTCAAGCCCCGGGGCGGACGTCTCGTCAGTGTGCTACGCGGGCGACAGCGTCGAGATGGACGGCGTCAACTATCTGGCGGTGGACTCGGCCGGTACCCCGCGGCAGCGAATACGATGTCGGATCTACTGATCATGGGCAACGGGATCGTTGGCAACCTCGCGGCTGCACTGGTTCAGGCGGCACATGCCCGCTCTCCGCGTTACCATCATGGGACCGGCGGCTCAGAACCTCCCGGTCGTAGGGGAATCGCTGATCGAGTTCAGCACGCAGTTCCTGCAAGAGATCGGTCTTGGACGGCACCTCGTCGAGGAACAGCTCCCGAAGTATGGCCTCACCTTCTATTACAAGCTGGATCCCGGAACTCCCAAGGACCCGCGCTACGTCGTGGACGCCGTGCCCACCAATCCGCCACTGCCGTCCTTTCTCATCAACCGGTTCAGTTTCGACGACGCGTTACGGCAACTCAATCGCCACAACGGCGTGGAGCACATCGACGGCAAGGTGACCGGGGTCGAACTGAATCAGGGCGCGTCGCACCGGATCACCGCGCGGCGCAGCGACGGCACGGAACTGACATGCACGGCTCGGTGGGTGATAGACGCCACTGGACGGCGCCGACTACTGGCGCGGCAACTGGGTCTCGACGAGGGCGTCGCGCATCAGCGCAGCTCGTTCTGGCTCCGTCTCGAGGACTTCGACGCGTCCATTCTCAATCGCATCGATGCCATCACGAACGATACTCGCCGCCCCGACGCGCACTACGCCGCGCATCATTTCTTCGGACGGGGCAACTGGGTCTGGCTCCTTCCGGTGCGGGCCCGACATGCGGGGCAGATGATCAGCGTCGGGCTGACCTACCGACCGGACCTGTTTCGCGCCCCCATGACTTCCGTGCCGGAGTTCCTCGACCACATGACGCGGGAGCACCCGATCCTGGCGGACTTCGTCCGAAGCGGACGAGTGGTCGACACCACCCTGTACCGGAACTACATGTACCGCGCCCAGCGGCGGTACTCCTCCCAGGGATGGTTCCTGATCGGAGATGCCGCGGATACCGTGGATCCGCTGTACAGCACCGGTCTCGCACTGGTGGCCGCAGCGATTCAACAGGTGGGCGTCATGATCCGTTGCGATCTGGATGGCCGGTTGACCGATGGGTTTGCCGCCGACCTGGACGAAGCCTACGCCGGGCTCCAGCAACTGGCGGAAGAACAGGTCGCAAGACTGTACGGCGTGATGGAGGCCGGCTACCAGTGCCGGTTGCGGATGCACCTCCAGGTCGTAACCTTCTTTCGCATGGCAATGCCGCTGTTGCTCCACGGATACCATGCCAATGCCGTCGGGGCGGCAATGATGGCCCGTCTGGGTCGACCCGGGCATGGGCTGGCGCGGCAGTTGACCGACTTCGAGCCCCTCATCGCCCGAGCGGCTGCACGACGACCCGCGCGAACAGCCTGCGGTGACGTCAAGGTGCAGTCGACCTTCGCGATGAACAACTCCTGGTTCGAGCAGTGCCGCGACGAGGAGATCCCGCGCTCGTTGCGCCAGATGTTCTGGCACATGACCGCTGTGCGCCTCGGGTTGATGTGGATGGCCGGAACAAGGTCTTGGCTTGACCCGGTTCAGCTCGGCGGGCTGCTGCGATCCTTGAGCTGGGCGGCTGCGGTCGGCGTGCTCCGCGGACGCAGCCTGAAGCGGAGCGGGCTGGTTCGGTGGCTCTTCGCTCCTGGCGGGGATGCGGCTGATGCGGCCGGGCCGGCTGTGTAGGGGCGAGGCGTACCGCATGACGACGGCCGTCCACCTGCCTCCACCGCGTATTGTGTCGCTTGCGACCGCGGTGCCGTCCCACCGACTTTCCCAGACGGAGGCCGTCGAGTTCTTCTACCGGTTCTTCGACGTCCGGCCGGGGCAGCGCAAGCGCCTGAAGAACGTCTACCTCAACGCCGAGATCGATACGCGGTACACCACCGCGCCCGTTCATTGGTACGAGCAGGCCCAGGACTTCGAGCAGAAGAACAACCTGTACGTCGACAACGCTGTGAGTTTGCTCAGGAAGGTTGCCGTCGAGAGTCTGGCGGCCGCGAACCTCGAGTGCAGCGACATCGACATGATCGTCACCGTCTCGACGACCGGCATTGCCCTGCCGGCGCTCGATGCCCGGCTGATGGAGGAATTGCCATTCCGCCGCAACGTCCAGCGTCTGCCGTTGTTCGGCCTGGGATGTGCGGGCGGCGTGCTTGGGCTGGCGCGCGCCGCCACCTGCGCGCGCGGCCAGCCGGGCAGTCGCATCCTGTACCTGGTCGTCGAGCTCTGCACTCTCACGTTCTGCGGGAGCGATCGGAACACCGCGAACATCATCGCCACGGCGCTCTTCGGCGACGGAGCCGCGGGCGCGGTACTGTCCACGAGCGAGACGGGACCGGCCATAAGGGCCTGGGGTGAGCATACTTGGCCAGGCAGTCTCAACGTCATGGGCTGGCACGTAACGCAGAACGGGCTGGAGGTGAGGCTGTCACGCAGCGTTCCCGACATCGCCCGGAACCTCGTGCGGCCCGTCACGGACGAGTTCCTTGCCTCTGTCAGCCTGGAGCTGGCCGACATCGATGACTTCATCTGCCACCCGGGGGGCGCCAAGGTGCTGGAGGCGCTTGAGGCCGCTTTCGACCTCCCGCCCCGCGGTCTCTCGTCGTCCCGTGCGATTCTGCGCGAATTCGGCAACATGTCGGCAGTCACCGTGATGTTCATCCTGAAGCGCGTTCTCGAGACATCGGCATCGGCCAACGGCAACGACGGGGCGGACGCCATGCGGGGACGGGCGCGGCGGTATCTGATGACAGGCCTGGGCCCCGGATTCTCGATTGGGTTCCTGGTGCTGGAGTCGGCCTGATGCCCCCGCTGTACGCTATCCTCGGGTTCGTGATCGTTCAGCGGCTGGCCGAACTGGTCTTTGCGCACCGCAACTACCGGACCCTCGCGGTGCACGGCGCCATCGAGGTGGGCCGGAGTCACTACCCGGCGATGGTCGCGCTGCACGCCGGCTGGCTGCTGGCGCTGCTTTGGACGATCGAGCCGTGGGCACCGGTATCGACGCCGCTACTGGTTGCGTTCATCCTGTTGCAGTGCGGGCGGTTCTGGGTGATAGCAACCTTGGGTTCTCGCTGGACGACCCGCGTGATGGTTCTGCCTGGCGCGCGGCGTATTCGGAGCGGCCCGTACCGGTATGTCAATCATCCCAACTACCTGATCGTGATTGGCGAAATCGCCGTGACGCCAATGATGTTCGGTGCGTGGACCCTGGCCGTGGTGGCCTCGGCGTTGAATCTGCTGGTGCTTCGCATCCGGATCCGGGTCGAGAACGCGGCCCTCGAGGAGGCCTACGGCGCCTCCGCGGCGGTGCCGCCTGTGGGCCCTGCAGGCAGTGAGGTCCGCCGGTGACTGGGAGACAGTGATGCTGCATTTCGCTGAGGAACTCCTGCTGTTTCTCCTGGACGAACAAAACGGCACGCTCCTGCCGATTACAGCGCGCACAGAGCGTCTGGCGTTCGCCGGCGCGGTGTTGATGGGAGCTGCAACTGGCAGATCGCATCGATACCGATATCGAGACGCTGACGCTGACGGATCCGACTCCGGTTGGTGATGATCTGCTCGACCCGACGCTGGCCAACATCACGGCCGTCGAAGAGAAGCACGACGCGGTGTATTGGGTAGAGCGCACCGCCGAGCGGGGCCTCGAGATTCGCGAGCGGGCGATCGCCAAGCTGGTCGCGCGGGGCATTCTCGACAAGCCCGAAGACGATGGATTCCTGTCCCTGACACCAGAGGTGGCGCACGCGCGGCGCTATCCTTCGACGAACGGCACGACGCAGGAGGACATCAAGCTGCGCGTCATGCGCGTGCTGTTCAGCGACGACATTCCCGATCCTGCAGACATCGTCATCATCACCCTGATCGACGCCTGCGCCGTATGGCGGAAGGTGCTGTCGGCAGAGGAGTTGGCGAAAGCCCGCGAGCGGATCCAGCTCGTCAGTCGCCTGGATCTGATCGGCCAGGCGGTGGCCGCACTCGTCAGGGTCGTAAGGCCGACGGCTCACTCCGCACGGGACGGCGCTGGCGGTCCGCCGCTGGTGACCGCGCTTTCGCTCTGGCGCGACCCAAGGGCGTTCTTCCTGCAGCAGTACCAGCGGTTGGGGCCTGTTTTCAGAGTGAAGACGTTGGGACGCAACTTCGTCGTCATGGCCGGGCAGGAAGCGAACTTGTTCATGTCTCGCTCGGAGCGCCTGCATCTGCACACGGCCGACATGTGGGATCCTCTGTGCGCGGAGTTGGGCGCCTCGCGCTTCGTGCTGAATATGGACGGCAAGGACCACGTTCGGATGCGCCGCGAGATGAAGAGTGGACTCTCCCGCCTGCTCCTCGAACGTCAGATCCCGAAGGCCGTGAATGTCGTTCGGCGCCACTTGGCCGCGATGCCACTGAACACGCGTGCCCTGGTCTTCCTGCCATTTCCTGCCATCCAACGTCTGGTCGGAGAGATGACGGGCGTAGTCGTCGCCGGGTCGTCGGCCGAGGAGTACATCGACGACGTGCGCGTAGTCCTCAAGAAGCTGGTGACCCGTGGTTTCTTGCGCATACCGCAACTGCCGAAAACGCCTCGGCTCCGGCGCGCGCTCCGGCGCGTGGCGGAGTTGTCCGACAAGTTGTTGCTCGAACACCAGTTGCGCCACGGCGGGCGTAGGGCCAATGCGATTGACGACATGCTGGAACTGCACCGCGCCGACCCGATGTTTCTCCCAGAGTGCGACCTGCCGCTCACGGCGCTGTTCCCGCTGTTCGGCGGCCTCGACACGTTCTGCTCGAGCGCACTCCTGTCGGTTCCCGTGTTCAGCCTGTCAGCGTCTCATCGCGGCAAACAAGGGGAACCAACAAGCCAGCTCGCCTCTGCGGTGGCGATGGCATCCGCGAGCGCGACCTACTCCATCCGCAGGGCGGCGAGCGGGTCCACGCGGGCGGCCCGGCGCGCGGGCACGTAGGCCGCCCCGACGGCCACGACCAGCAGTAACGCCGATACCGCGGCAAGCGTCGCGACGTCGAAGGGCGCGACATCGACGAGCAGGCTGCTGAGGGAACGTGAGACGAGCAGGGATGCCAGCAGACCGATCGAAACACCTGTGCCGGCCAGACCGATGGCCCCTCGGACGACCATCCCCACGACGTGGCGGGGCTCGGCCCCCATCGCCAGACGCAGGCCGATCTCGCGGGTCCGTCGCGCGGTGGCGACCGCGCTCACGCCGTAGATGCCGAGGGTGGCCAGCACGAGAGCCGCCACGCCGAACAGCGTGAGCAGAGTCGTCGTGAACCGGCGCGCCGTAAGCGTGTCCGACAGGGGTTGATCGACCGTGGCGACGCTGTAGAAGGTCTGCAACGGGGTCGGCGTCCCAGACGACATCCTGGATCGCGGCGACGCTGGCCGTCGGATCCCCGGCGGTGCGCACGACGTAGGTCATCGAGCCGTCCGTCGCCTGCGCGTGCGGGACGAACAGCTCCGCGCGCGGGGGAGTGTCGTAACCCCCTGGGCGGATTTCGCCCACGATGCCGACGACCTCCGCGTCGATGTCTCCCCTGAACACGACGGACAGGGACACGCGCCGGCCGATCGCGTCCGAATCCGGCCAGTGCTGCTGCGCCAGCGCCTCGTTGATTACGACCACGGGCGGTTGTTGCGCGTCGTCACGCGCGTCGAACCAGCGGCCCGCCCATAGCGGAATGCCCATCGCGTCCAGGTACCCGGGCGGCGCGGCGGCAACGGCGGCCGACGGCTCCGTGATCAACGTGCTCGGTCCGGACTTCGAGCTGGTCTCGGGCGCGGCACTGAGGAACGCGACTTCTTCCTGCCGAAGACGCGGCCGCGTCCGCCGCCGACCGACATCCGTACCGCGAACTCCGGGGCGCGTCGCGTGCAGACCGCGCTCTCGCATCTGCCGCCGTTACTCCGCGGCGCGTCAGCCGCTGGCGGAATGGAGAGATGGCGGTGCGGTGGGCGGCGACGACGTTCTGCGAGACGGAGAAGAACTTCCGGCGGGTCACCGGTTACCAGCATCTCTGGATGCTGATGGCACACCTCGACGACGAGGATGGCGCCCTTGCTGAGAGGGAGAAAGCGGGATAATGTGAATGCACCGTCGCCGCCGACTTTCTACTACCGGCGGGGCACCCTCGGACAAAGCCCGGAAAGCTGCACCGTTCAACCCCTACCCCACCAGGAGCAAGGCCACGCCGGCGCGGCCGAAGCGGCCAGCTGCCCGCCCAACAGCGATGAGCCACACCTGGAGCGGCAATGGCGACCGACTCGATCGAAAAACCATGGGAACAACCACCCGAGCGGCCCCGGACACGCCCCGGAGACGTGAAGAGCAGACAACGGAGTGGCCGGTCGACGTCGGCCCGACGACCGCGCGCCGCCACATCACCGGCTCCCTGGCGTTGAACATCCCCGGAGTGTGGCGGATGAGCGGAGACTGGCACCAGCACAGCGCCTGGTTCTGGGTAACGCGTCAACACGTGCGAGAGTTGGACCTGACCACCGACGATGTCTACGGCCGCCTGCTGGACCGTCTGGGACGGAGCGGATTGCGGGATGCACGCAAAGGCCTGGCAAGACTGAACCATCCCGCGGCAGACCAGGCGGATAGGATCTGGGCTGCCAGCCACGAGAGAGCCGTCATCGAGATGGCGTGGGCGCAGTTGCAGGGCTACGTATCACTGGACCTGGATATCGCCGAGCCACCGGTCGACCGGGACGAGCTCAACCGCCTGCTGCCGTTTCCGGACCAGTGGGTCCGCGTACATTGGTGGGCCTGGCGCCTGCGAGCCGTGATGACCAGGGTCGAGCGTGGCGGCTGGGACCGCTGGCGCCGCGGCTGGAAGCTGTGACGGGCAAGAGGCCCTGACGCGACCGCACGATACCGCTGGCCGCAGTACGTCCGACGACAAGAGCGGGAAACCGGGCCGCGCTCGAAGCCAAGCACGGCAACTGAACTTGCGACAACAAAAAGCCAATGATCACCAACCTGAACGTGACATCGATGGGCTGCATCCGCCAGGCCAGGGTAAAGCTGGGGCGAATGACAGTGCTGGTCGGGACCGCCGGAAGCGGAAAGACGACGATCGCCAACGCGCTGCGGCTCGTAGCAGCAATCCACCAGCGGGACGGCACCATGCCGACCCACGACGAGCCCGCACGGTCCTGGGACCGGATAGAGGACCGCGGCAAAGAGACGGCCGGAACCACCGTGGAGCTGCTGGGATCGTTTCCGGGGGAAACCGCGGGACAGACCGGATGGAAGAGCTGGTCGTACCTGGTGAAGGCAGGCCCGCATCTGGGAGTGCCGATAATCCAGGAGCGAGTGACGGTCGGAGCCTCCACGGCCGAGGCCGGCGCGGACGACGCGACGGTACTCGGAGAGTCCCAGTTGGAGGAGCACGGCCGGAGCGTGGTCTACCGTTACCGGACCGGGAGCGCCATGGGAAAATGGCGCCCGCTGGTAAGCCGGAGCCTGCTCGCCGCAGACGGATGGCTGGCGGCCGACACAAAGGACGCCACCGGAGCCACGTACCTCCGGGACCTGTTCAAGGAGCGGCTCGCAAGAAGCGCCGCAAGACACATGAACCGTCTGAACGCCGAGCTGACGGAGATAGTGGCGCAGGACCAGAGCCGTACGCGGTTCCTGGACGAGGCGGCGGGACTGCTGCCCGGACCGAAGCGCCCGAACCCGGAAGCCAAGCCGGACTGGATCCTGGTCGACGAGAGAAGCAAGCCGCTGGCAACGAGCAGGATGAGCGAACGGGAGAAGAACGCTATCGCGCTGGCGCTGCTGACGGCCAGGGCCGCAGAGACGGCAGCGCTGGACAACATGTACATCGTCGATGCCCGGCGGCTGGACGAAAACGAAGGGCGAGCGGCACAGTTGGCCGCCGTCGGCGGCTTGACCGCACACGGGCAGGTGCTGGTCGACAGCGGAGACGAGAGCCAGGGTTGGAGCGGAGAGAAGATCACGGTAGTGGACATGGGAAAAGTACGGACAGCAGCCCGCCGGAAGTGAACACCGCAGGCGGAACGCAGCAGGAGCCGGTGCTCGACACGATCATTTCCGGCATCTGCGCCACCCGGGCCTGAGGCCCAGAGACCATGAAAAGAGCGCAAACAGAACCGACGGTGCACATCGCCAACTTCACGAAGCATCCCGGCCCCAGGTACAAGCGCCAAGGAAGAGGCTCCGGCCAGGAGTTCAGAGACAAGTACCTGGCGCCGGCTTTCGAGCAGGCAGTACGCAACGACGAGCGCGTGCTGATCGTCCTGACGGGAACCGAGTTCGGGTGCCCCATCGGGTTTCTGGAAGAGGTGTTCGGGGGCCTCGTGCCCCGCTACGGGCTGGCAAAGGTGCAAGCGCACACAACGATCGAATCCGACGAGACAGTGCCGGTCGACGAGGTCGAAACCCTGATAAAAGAGAGCGGCAAGTGGAATCCGTGAGAAGCGAGACCGAAAGCAACCAGGCAGCAGGGCCGTACACAAGCCTGCTGGCGACGAACACCCAGAGGGTGTCCCGGATTTAGTGGAAGGTCGGTGGCGACTCCTGCCCGACTGTGGTATCGGTCGGGTGTTCATGAGAAAAGGAGCAGCCATCGATGAAGAGACCCTACAAGATCGTGCACGAGACATCTACGGCCAGCAGCCGGGAGCTGGCGGAGACGCGGGCCGGCAACGACGAGGACTACCTGCTCTCCCGGTTCCGGTTCGATCTGACCTGGAAGCCGAGCGACCGGGTCAGCGCCATCGTCGAGCTGCAGGACGCCCGCATCCACGGGGAACAGGCGATCAGCGAGACGCGCACGCCGAACATCTTCGCCGACCAGCTCGACATCCATCAGGCGTATCTCGACGTGGGATCGCCCGCGTCCGGGACGGTTCCGATCTCGCTGCGCATCGGACGCCAGAAGCTGGTCTACGGCGCGCAGCGGATAGTCTCGCCGCTGGAATGGGTCAATACCGCGCGGGTCTTCGACGGGGGGCGGATCGGCATCGGCGTCGGTCCCGGACGCAAGCTCGACGCGTTCGCCACGCGCCTCGTGCCGGTAACGCCGACCGGCCTCAACGACCACGGGCCGACCGGGAGCCGGATGTTCAACAGCCAGCTCCACGGGGTGTACTACACGGACACCACACTGGTCGCCGGCTCCACCGTAGAGGGGTACTGGCTGCTGCGCCGCGCCGCGCGCCTCGACGACGCGGTCCACACCTTCGGGACGCGTATCGACACTCGCTACGGCCCCTGGGCGGTCGACAGCGAGCTGGCCGCCCAGACCGGGAGCCTACGGTGGCATGGAACACCGGGCCGCGCTGGTGCATGGCGGAGGTTCCTACACGACCGCCCTGCCGGGCCAGTTGAAGCTCGGCACGGCGTTCAACCTGGGCAGCGGCGACGACGACCCGGCCGACGGCCTCCACGGCACGTTCGATCAGCTCTATCCCCTGGGCCACGCCTACTACGGCTACATGGATCTCTTCGCGCTCCAGAACCTGCACAACGCCGAGATCATGGTAGAGGCGGCGCTGCCCGGCCGCACGCGGTTGCGCGTCGCCCTGCAGGATTTCGCGGGCGCATTCCCGATTTCCCGGTCACGCGCTCACACCCACCGGCGTCATGGCCATCCGCTGCAAACAGTTCCATCTGCCGGACTTATAGAAAGACCGCAGGAGAAGAATCGCGTCGACGCTCTCCGGTAGCCAATAGATGGAGGCGCCCTTGATGCGGAGATTGATGACGCGACGGATGGCGCTTTCGACGGCACCGCTGCCCCGCGGAAGCCCGAGCCCGACCATTGTGGTGTAGGCGAAACGATGACGGTTCTTCAGGAAGTAGTTGAGGTGCGTGCGGATCTTGCCGGCCGTGCGCCCGCGGCACAGCTCCCGCAGGGCCGTGATCACCTCGTCCACCCGTGCTCGCTTGAGCAGCCCCCGCGTGCGGTTGAGCCAGCGGGTGCGTTGCGTCGCGCTCCAGCGGCGCAGCTTGACCGCGTCGGAGAGTTGCTTTGCGGCATGATAGAAGTCGATCAGCCCCAGCACCTGTGTCGGCGAGAGCCCGAGCGCGGCGATGAGGTGCTGGAGGCGTCGCCAGATCCAGGGCGCGCCGTCGGCGATGAAGAGCACCTTGTCAGCGGCGTTGAGGCCGATCTGCCGCGCGTACGACAACAGCAGGGCGAAGACCGCCTCCGGTCCCCGGAGCGTGCCGTCGATGATCGGTGCCCACGTCTGAGACGGTCGCCCGTCGTCGCCGACGACGTACAGGATGAGGAGCTTCGGTTCCTTCCAGTCGGTATGGAATCGGTTGCGCCCCTTCTTCGTCTTGGGGCCACGCTTCTTGCGCCTCACACGGACGCGGCCCCCGTCGAGGGAGACGACCACCCGCTTGCCGGTCACGCGGTCCAGCAGGCCGCACGCCGCGCTCTGCTGGGCCGCTCGGGCCCGCGCAGCGTAGCGATAGGCGGTCGAGCGGAGGGTCTTGATATCCAGGGCGATGCCGTCGGAGCGGAGCTGCGCCTGCGCTTCGGCCAGCGAGCTGAGCATGGCGACCGCGCGGCTTGCATCCGAGGCCAGCTTCGGCGTGCACCGGTCGTAGATGCCCAGCACCACCAAGGCGGGGTAGAGTCCCGGCCTCCGCTTCGCCCGACGGGCGTGTTTCTCGCGGTAATACGGCGTCGTGACCGGCACCGTCGTGCCCCGGGAGGTGCGAACGTTGACGGTCTCCAGGCCGTCGCTCCGCATCCGCCGGGGCAGGTGGCGCACGAGGGCGCTCGCCGCGTCGCCAACCGCGGCGGAGCGCACCGCGCGTTGCAGCACGGGGGTGAGGAGGGCGCCGAAGAACTCGTCCGCGATGGCCCGCAGCTGCTCTTCGCACTGCTCCGCTTCCTCTGCCGACCTGGGCGCTCGAGCACGCGCCTCAAACTCCAGCGCCCGCCGGAGGGCAGTGCGCAGGTGGACGGGAATGTTGCCAAGATCGATCTCGCGGCTCGGGGTGTCGATGGCGCTCTTGTCCATTTCAACGCACCATCATGGGCAGTCCGAGCCGTAATGTCCAGTACCACCCTCCCCGTCTGTCCGAAGACCGGCTCAACCTCCCCCAGCCTCACAGGCCATCTTTGCCTACACACTGCACTGCTCCGGGAAATCGGGAATGCGCCCGGCGGAGCTGCGCCTGCGCTTCGGCCAGCGAGCTGAGCATGGCGACCGCGCGGCTTGCATCGGAGGCCAGCTTCGGCGTGCACCGGTCGTAGATGCCCAGCACCACCAAGGCGGGGTAGAGTCCCATAGGCGCTAACTTGTTAAGGCCCTATGGTCCTCCGGCAGCTCAGTTCAGCCGAAGTACGCGGAGAGTTGCGGCTGTCGGCGACGTGGCGGCTCCGCCAGCTCGCCGGAGATCGTTCGCCAGTCGCTGATCATGCGCGCCAGCGGGAGCGGCGGTTCGATGGCGCGCGTGACCTGGTTGAGCACGAACTTGAAGTCACGCCACGCGCTCGGGGGGCGCCGGCGCCGGCACGTCGTAGCCCCAGGGGGAAATCGCGCGGGCGTGGTGGATCAGCTTCTCCACCAGCAGCGCCACGAACAGTTTCCCGTAGAGCCACGCCTTGGCGCTGTCGTCGTCGTACTTCGGCACGTGCCCCAACTGGGCCAGCGACTTGAAGCGCTTGAACACCAATTCGACCTGCCAGCGCAGGCGATACCACTCCAGCACGTCCGCGGCGGAAAAGGGTGGCTCGGGAAAGGTCGTGAAGACGATCACGTACTCAGCAAAGCGCAGCGTGGCCGGTTGCACCTGGTTGCCCTTGCGGGCGGCGTCTCGGCGGACTTTCAGGTGCGCCAAGCGGATGGCTTCCGCCGACTTGCGGAGCACGCAGACCCGGCCCGCAATCTTGCCGGCCGGGCCGCCATCGTCGCCCGGGACCGCGACCGTGATCGCCCAGGACCGGCCGGCGCCCGGACGCGTGACCGACCCCACCGCCGCAAGCAGGTCGAACGGCCGCCCGGCCGTCGTGCACAGCGGCAGCGACCCCGTGTTGACACGCACAATCAGCCGCCCGCCCGCGTCGACCACGTGGCGAATGCCCCGGGCCGGCGAATAGCCGCGGTCGGCCAGCACATGGTCGCCGGCGCGGATCGGGAACTGCGCCAACGATTCTCCCGTGCCCGGCCCCTCGGTCCCCGTCAGCTTGAAGAAGTCGCACGCCAGCGACGGCAGGCCCACGCTGTAGTGCAGGCGCCACAGCGACCCGCTCGGGCCCGGTTCCTTCACCGTCGTCGCATCCACGGCCCGGACCTGGAACGCGCCTCCGGGGATGACCGCCAGACCCTGCTCCTCGAACAGGCGGACACACAGCGCGTGCAACCAACCCCTTGGATTTCTTCAGCCGCTTCAACAGCGCCACGTCGGACAGGTCCGCCAGATGCGCCTGCCGGGCCCGAACCACCGTTTCCCGCAACGAGTGTCCGCAGCCGAGGTGCAGCAGGAGGGTCCGCAGGAGGTTGTCGACCGTCTTGTCCTTGCGCAGCCCCTTCAACGCCCCGGTGTCCTGCGCCAACTCGCGCCAGTCCTGAGGGAAGAACGACACCAGCACATCCCAGTCCTCGTCCACCGTGCCGGCCTCCGTGTCATGCATCCACATGCCAGGATACGCCGGCCATGCCGCGAAAACAAGTTAGCGCCTATGGGGTAGAGTCCCGGCCTCCGCTTCGCCCGACGGGCGTGTTTCTCGCGGTAATACGGCGTCGTGACCGGCACCGTCGTGCCCCGGGAGGTGCGAACGTTGACGGTCTCCAGGCCGTCGCTCCGCATCCGCCGGGGCAGGTGGCGCACGAGGGCGCTCGCCGCGTCGCCAACCGCGGCGGAGCGCACCGCGCGTTGCAGCACGGGGGTGAGGAGGGCGCCGAAGAACTCGTCCGCGATGGCCCGCAGCTGCTCTTCGCACTGCTCCGCTTCCTCTGCCGACCTGGGCGCTCGAGCACGCGCCTCAAACTCCAGCGCCCGCCGGAGGGCAGTGCGCAGGTGGACGGGAATGTTGCCAAGATCGACCTCGCGGCTCGGGGTGTCGATGGCGCTCTTGTCCATTTCAACGCACCATCATGGGCAGTCCGAGCCGTAATGTCCAGTACCACCCTCCCCGTCTGTCCGAAGACCGGCTCAACCTCCCCCAGCCTCACAGTCCATCTTTGCCTACACACTGCTCCGGGAAATCGGGAATGCGCCCGATTTCGCCCTGATGGCGCCCGGCGCCGACGCCTGGTACAACGTCGGCGGCGCGGTCGTCCACCAGTCCTCCGGTGACGCGGCCATTTCCTCCCACGTCGGCAACGAGCTCGACATCACGCTACGGCTCCCCGTCGGGCCGGTCGGACTGGAGGTGGGCTACGGCCGCTTCTTCGGCGGCGCCTACCTGCGGGACGCCGATTTCACGCCGGACACGGCGGACTTCTTCTACGTGCAGACGATGGTGGGGTTCTGAGCTTGCAATCCACAGCAGAACCTAACTTAAATTAGGAACAAGGCGAAGCGAGACGCTCCGTCCATGCGAAACTTGAGAGGTTCCGCCCTGTCTGTACCCGACCTTCTCTAGATGCTGCCGGAATTTCTTCAGCGCGGCCGTCAACTCTTCGTCCGTTATTCCTCCGGTCTCCTTCGTCCTGCCCGGCTGCGGCGGTAGGCGATTGTCGGCCGCCATCGTCTCTGACACCGATTTGTTTGGGTTCAGCAACGGCTTTCCGGCCGGCCAGTGCTCCGCCTTGATTGTGTCCTCGATGTCTTTGGCCTCCGTCCGGTTGCGGTCTCGTGAACGCGAAAGGCCAAATGGTCGTGGTTTGTACTCCTTGACAAGGCTGTCGAAGCTCAGTGCACCGGTGCTGATGTCGGAGATCGCGCCGGCCGTGACCAAGCGCCAAGCCAAGCGGGACTCAAGCTGCGCGAGCGCCGTGTCGAAGTGCCCCCGGGTGATCAGCTCGCCGGTGGCCTCCATACTCGCCTCGCGCGCGCCCTTGACCACCGCCACCGCGAGCGCTTCGTCGGCGCCAGCGTCGGTCAGCGTCTTCACGGCCGCGTGTGTGTCGAAGGCCATGCCGAGCAGGGTACCACCATACCGGTCGTGAGCCCTACGCGCTTTGGTCTTCCTCCATCAGAGCGTGCCCCGATCCGGACCTGGTCGACGTCGGGCGGCTAGAGCTGTTGTAAGAACCGGGATCGGTCGACGGGATCTAAGCCGTCGCCGACCCCTTGACGACGCGGCCCGAAAGGGGGCCGCACGCCATGGCTGATGGTACTGCTATTAAGCTGGAAATAAGTTACCTGACACTATATAATGGAGAGTGTGAGGAAACGCGATGGTCGTTCGCTTGACCACAAGGCACTCGAAGACATTCGCATACAGGCAGTACAGCGGGTTGAAGCCGGGGAAGCCCCCTCCGCGGTGATGCGGGTGATGGGATTCGCCCGCACTGTAATCTATGACTGGCTGAACAAGTATCGCGCCGGTGGTATCGAGGCGCTGCGGGCGTTGCCGATTCCGGGACGGCCACCCAAGCTGACGGACCAGCAGCGCGCCTGGGTGTATCGCACGGTGACGCAGAACAACCCGCTGCAGTTGCAGTTCGAGTTCGCCCTCTGGACGCGGGCGATGGTCCGACACCTGATTCGGCAGCACTGCGGCGTGACCCTGAGCCTGGCCTCAGTTGGGCGGCTCTTGCGCTCGCTGGGGCTCACGCCCCAGCGGCCGGTTCGCCGGGCGATTGAACAGGTGCCCGCCAAGGTCCGGGAGTGGCTGACGGTCGACTATCCTGCGATTCAGGCGAAAGCCCGTAAGGCAGGCGCGCAGATTTTCTTTGCGGACGAAGCGGGCGTGCGGTCGAACAGCCATCATTCGGGCACCACGTGGGCGCCGATGGGCCAAACACCGGTGGTGCCGGCGACTGGCAAACGGTTCGGGCTCAATCTGGTGTCGGCGGTGAGTCCGCAGGGCGTGTTGCGGTTCATGGTGGTCGACGGGCGGATGACGGCGGTGCGCTTCATCGCATTTCTGAAGCGCTTACTGCACAATCAGACGCAGCCGATTTTCCTCATCGTCGATCAGCATTCCTCGCACCGGGCGAAAGCGGTCCAGGAGTTCGTAGCGTCGACGGACGGCCACCTTGAGCTGTTCTTCCTGCCGCCGTACTCCCCGGAACTCAATCCGGATGAACTCGTGTGGAACCATCTGAAGACACACGGGGTTCGCAAACGCCTGCTGCAGACGCCGCAGGAACTCAAACGCTACGTCCTCGGCCACATGCGGTCCTTACAGCGGACGCCAGCCCTGTTGCGTGGGTTCTTCAAGAAGCCGAGCCTGCGCTATATCACCGCATAGTGTCACCATACTAATGCGGTCCTTAATAAACGGCGGAAGTTTTCGGATCGTCGTACGGCACACCGGGAAGTCTGCGACGAATACACCAAGGCGGTGTGGGCGGCTGCAGCGGCGGGAGTCGAGGGGCGGGCCGTGAAGCCTGACCTGCGGAAGCTCGCCGAGGCGGCCGACCGCCTGGCGTCTGCTGCGAGGGCGTTGACGAGGACACCTTGAGTTCGGGCGCCGGCCGGAGCGATCCGTCGTCGCGGTCCTACGCCCGCGGCGGCGGTCCATGTCCACCGGCCGGCGCTCCGGTCTGGCGCTACGGGCTTGCGGGAGTCTGATAATGGCCACAGTTATGGCAACTTCGCCGGACGCCGGAGTCCCGACAACCGGAACTCTCCCCCCGCCCGTGTTCACGCGGCTGCGCCCGGAAACGCCCGCCGGCCAGCCGGGTTCGTGTTCCCCCGCAACCTCTCGCAGTTGTCGCCTACAATCCGGCGCGCGCTCAACTGCCTTTCGGACACGAAGCGCAGCGTTCGGCGAGCTCGCGCGCTCGTCGCGACAGTCACGTCCGGCGGTAGCGGCCTGTCGGTCATGTTCGGGTGAGGTCGCGCCGTGCGACACGCGACACGCGACACGTGAGGCCGTAGAGAACCCTGAGAGGATCGGCGCGCGACCCATGCATACCCGTCTCTCCGGCCTGTGTGCTTACGCTGAAACTGTGAGATTCTGAGGCGTGCGAACCTGGAAACACTGGACACACGACGAAGACGAGCTGCTGCGCGCCGCCGCGCGGCGCGGGTATCCCGACCTGCGGTGGATCGCGTTGAAGCTCGGCCGTAGCTACTCGACCGTTCGATGGCGTGCGTCCCGGCTCGGCGCTCTACGTAACGCGCGGCCGGGAGAGGGCGCCCGCGGCCCAGCCGTCCCGACCGGCCGCACGTGCTCCTACTGCAGTTTGCCATTCGAGGCGACCGGGCGGGCCGTCTACTGCTCGCCAGAGTGCCGGGCGCTCGCTGGCGGCCACTGTCCCGGCTGCGGGCGGCCCTACCAGCCGGGCGCCGAGTGCCAATGGTGCGCCGCGGTCGGGAAGCGGGCGACGTGGCCCGCCGCGGTCGGGGCGCTCCAAGACGACCGGCCCGCATCATCAGCGGGGAGCGTGGCGGCCGGGCGGATGGAAAACGAAATCAGAAAAAGGGGGATGGGGGTAAATCGCTGGATCTTGGAACCCATCGGCCCGCTACCGACTGACGGTGCGGCGGCGATCTGGTTCGACGCTGGAAAGAAGAAGTGAAGTGGTCCCGGTTGTTCAGACAGGTCGAGGGCTTCGCTAAGGGCCGGCGCAAAAATAACTTCCGTTTTTCGTTACATGGGTTCGATGGTGTAGTTCCATTTGGGCAGGGAGCTGTTCGGTGTGATGCGTAGCTCCCCCATTTGCGCGTTGGTGACCTTGATGCCGGTCTTGTAGGTCTTGCGCGCCAGATGCGCGCGCACGCGCAGTCCGGTGGCGGTGCGTGTGGTGCGCAGGTATTTCAGGATGGTCTCGTAGCTGTCCAGGGGGCGGCCCGCCCAGTTCTTGCTGACCTCGCAGAACAGGCGGTGTTCGATGGGATTCCACTTCGACGTGGCCGGCGGGTAGTGGGCCACGGTCACGCGCAAGCCATGCCGGTTGCAGAGGCGGTGTTGCAGGTTGTACTTCCAGGCGCGCGCCGTGGAACTATTGCTGCCGCCGCCGTCGGCCAGGATCTGCAACGCTTTGGCCTCGGGATAGTGCTTGCAGCCCTCGGTGCGCCACCATTTCTCGATGCAGTCGACGGCGAACGCCGGGGTGTCGGCGGTTTGGCCGACGAAGACGGTGCCGGCATTGGCCCGCGGGTCGTAGATACCGTAGGGGATGGCGAGGCCTTCGGCCTCGGAGCGGAAGTCGTGGTCCTTGACCCGTTCGGGGCTGCGATCCCTGTACCTTTCCCAATGACTTCGCGCCGATGGTCTCGTGGAGTCGGGCAGGCCGCCGGGAGCACCAAAGCGATCCCTGTGCATCGAGCACCTCAAATGGACTTGTGCCCCGGCGGTCCAGCCACCGATGGATGCCCCGTGGGGAGTTTGCGCCGCTGAGCGCCAGTACAGGGACCGGCAGGCATCGGGGGTGCGCCCGTTCGATTTCGGCAGAGGGGAGGCTCGACTTGAAGCTGGAATGGTTCGCGGGTATCGACTGGGGTTCAAAGACACATCAGGCGTGCGTGCTCGACGGCGCCGGGAAGGTGCTCGGGGAACGGGCGTTCGAGCACGGCGGGTCAGGGCTGTCGCAGATGGCGGACTGGCTGTTGTCATTCGCCGCGGGCGACGCGGGCGAGGTTGGCGTGGCGATCGAGACGCCGCGCGGGCCGGTCGTCGAGAGCCTGATGGAGCACGGCTTCGCCGTCCACTCGATCAACCCGAAGCAGCTCGATCGCTTCCGTGATCGCTTTTCCCCGGCGGGCGCAAAAGACGACCGCCGGGACGCACGGGTGCTGGCAGCGGCGCTACGGACCGACCCGCACTGTCTGCGGCGGCTGGAGCCGACCGACCCGGCGATCGTCGAGTTGCGGGAATGGTCTCGCCTGAGCGAGGAACTGACGCGGGAACGCGTTCGCTTGGCGAATCGGATGCGGCAGCAGCTCTGGCGCTACTACCCGCAGTTCCTCGACGCGGTTGACGACGATGTCGCCGCGCCGTGGGCGCTCGACCTGTGGCGAAGCCTGCCGACGCCGCGCGCGGGCCAACGCGTGCGCGAGGTGACGCTCACCCGAGTGCTGAAGCAGCACCGCATCCGCCGGGTCGACGCCGCGACGCTGCGTGCCAGGCTGCGGGCGCCGGCCGTCAAGGTCGCGGCGGGCGCGGCCGAGGCCGCCGTGGCACATGTGCGGCTCATCGCCGAACGCCTCGCCCTGGTCAACCGCCAGCTCAATGATGTGCGCCGCGAGCTCGACCGGTTGGTGCGTCAGCTCGCCGAGGCGACTCCGGCGGATGCGGCGGACGCGTCCACGGAGGACGAGCCGGCGTCGTCGACAGAGCCGCCCGACGCGGCCATCCTGCTCTCACTGCCCGGCATCGGTACCGGCGTTCTCGCCACGCTGCTCGCCGAGGCCAGCGATGCGGTCCAGCGGCGGGACTACGACGCGCTACGCTGTCTGTGCGGCGTGGCGCCGGTCACCCGGCGCTCGGGCAAGAGCCTGATCGTGACGCGCCGTCTGGCCACCCATGAGCGACTGCGCGACGCCGCCTACCACTGGGCCCGCGTCGCCGCCCAACGTGATCCGGTCAGCCACGCCAAGTATCAGGCGCTGCGCACCCGCGGTCACGGACACGCGCGCGCCCTGCGCTCGGTGGCCGACCGCCTGCTCAACGTCGCCTGCGCGATGCTGCGCGACGGCGCCTGTTTCGACCCGCACCGTGTCGGGATTGCCACCACGTGAGCCAAGATCCTCGGCCCGTGCTCTTGACGTCTGGATGGCTCCTGGCCGCCGCTGGCGGCCGGGAAGGTGAACGTGGTTGCGTCCGGGAGTTGTCTGCGGTTCTCTGCGACAACGGAGCAGTTCACGGACGTCACATTTGGCGGCAGTGGATAGCGGGCCAGCCTTTCGGCTGGCCCGTAAGGGCTTCCCGCACGGTCGGCCGCGGCAGTCACCCAGAGGGCCGAAGCGCAAGCGGAGGACCCGCGAGGCGGGTTGACGGCCGCGGGTGACCGTGCGTGGTAAACGCGATCCGAGCGATGCGAGGGCCTTTAGTACAGCGACATCCGTCGCCCCTCGGGGTCGCCTCAACCCACTCACCATCCCAGTGCTGCGGCGGGCATGTCACATGCCCGGGTCGATCGACCGAAGCAGTCGGCCGCGGACCGAAGAGGACGCGAAGATGCAGCTTGCAAAATGGTGGGGAGTCCATTTGGTGCCGGGATTGCGGAACGCGCCGACGAGTTCCTTCTTCTTCGTATCGACGCTGATGACCGGGACGTTGTCGGCGGCGCAACGCTCGCGCAGTTCGGTGATGTGCCGGAACTGGTCGTCGCGCCTCGGATGGGAAGCGCCGGCGAGCTTCTTGTGGTTGACGCGCAACGAATAGCCCATCGCCTTGAGCAATCGAGCGACTGTCTGGGGGCAGACGTCGATGCCGAGCGCGCACAGTTGGTCGGCGACCTTGGCGGTCGTACGGCGTGTCCACTTCAGGCCGCTGACCGGGTCGCCGGCCGTCTCGTGGTCCATCAAGGCTTTGATGCAGGCGATGATTTCCGGCGTTTTTTTTCCGTCGGTCGCCGTCCGCCGCCCGCGCGCCGCACCCGGTCGACCTCGACGTCGCGCTCGACCAGTTGCCGCCGTCCGGCGGCGACCGTCGACGGGTCGATGCCGAGCAGTCGGGCGATGCGCCGGTCGCCGCCCCACCCGCACTTGAGCGCTTCGAGGCCGGCGAACAGCCGCCGCTGCCGCTCGTCGAGCAGGCTGGCGAACAATACGATGGCGGCGCGCAACTCCTCCGGCATCAGGTCGGCGTCGGGCAGGGGCCGTACGAGTCCGGGCGTGGCCATCAGCAGGCGTCGCGCGCGCACTTGGTGCGTCTGGTGCGTGCGGTCGGCCACGCAGTAGAGGAACTGGCCGGCGAGTTTGTGCCGCGTCAGCCGCCGGTCGCCGACGAGCTTGCGCAGCGCGTCCTGGGTGCCGACACCGAGCAGGTTGTCCAATTCCTCGACGAAGTGTCCGGCCTCGGCATGGTTGACGAACGCGTTGGCGGTTGCGATCAGGGTGCCGGCGCGGGAGAAGCGGACCCCGGCGAACGACCACAGGCCGCGCTCGTCGAAGTGGGCGAGTTCATCGAGGGTGTAGAAGCCGCCGCGATGCGAGTAGCTGGTGCGGGCGTCGATGTCCTTGAGCTTGCGGAACGCGGTGCGCCTGCTGGCGCGGGCGCCGAGCGCCGCCATCACCTCGGACAGCGAGGCGATGGTCTGCTTGCGGAGCAGGGCGATGATCGTGTCGGCGGAGAATTCGGTTGGTCTCATTAGGGCACCATTGCGGCTCTATGTTTCCGCAATGATGCCATAATTCGGGCGGGCTGCACCCCTCAGAATCCAGAAAATATCCGTCCTGGTGGGACTGGTCGCCGGGCACGAGAGTTGCGGCACCGGTGTGCTCTACTGCGAGACTACAGACGCTTCTAGGAAATTATTTTTGCGCGGACCCTAAGGTGTATTCCGGGTGCGTAGTCATGCCCTCGTAGTCTTCAAGTCCGCGCTGACCGTCGCAAGTTCCCCTGGTCGTGCAGGGATCGTTTCCGATGATCGATGTCCATGACGACGATGCGCTGTGGGGCTGTGGGAATCTCGCGGCCGGAACCGCAGGCACGAGCGGCAGCGATCGTCCGCGAGATTTCCAAGGGTTGTGGGCGCCCGCTTCGCCGACCTTCGGATTCGACGCGACGCCGCGCGGGCGTCCACAGCCCGGCAGGTCCACAGTGCCCCCTCCGGATATGACGTGCGGCACGCTCATGTCGTGGCTGACTCCACCACCGGATGCGCCGCGGGAAGCCCCGCGGCACAGCGGACCCGCGTTCGTCTGCTCGTCGAACCGCCAGCCCGTGTCTGTGATGGCGATCAATGCATCGTAGAGCAACGGTCGTTCGACAGCCGCCGTCGCCAACCTCGGCGCCGAGCAGCCGATGGCAGTCATGGCCGTTCCACGCACCGTCGTTCGGTTGCTCACGCCGCTCGCTCCTCGCCGTAGACCTCGGCCGGCGTGCGTCCCTCGAGCGCTGAGTGCGGCCGCTCGTAACCGTAGAACGTCATCCACGCCGCGATAACCCGCTCGGCCGCGAACCCGTCGGCCAGCTCGTGAAGATACACCGCCTCGTACTTCAGCGACCGCCACAACCGCTCGATGAAGACGTTGTCCAGGCACCGCCCGCGGCCGTCCATCGAGCACCGCGCGCCCGCCGCGATAACCCGCTCGGTGAACGCCGTGCTCGTAAACTGTGACCCCTGATCCGTATTGAAGATTTCCGGCGTGCCCATCTGCAGTGCCGCCTCCAGCGCGTCCACGCAGAAGCTGCTGTCCATCGTGTTCGACAGTCGCCACGCCAGCACGTGGCGGCTGGCCCAGTCCATGATGGCGACCAGGTACAGGAAGCCGGACGACACCGGAATGTAGGTGATGTCCGAGCACCACACCTGATTCGGCCGGTCGATCGTCAGCCCGCGCAGCAAGTACGGGTAGATCCGGTGGTCCGGCTCCGCAACGCTCGTGCGCGGCTTGCGGTAGATTGCCTCCAGCCCCATCACGCGCATCAGGCGCCGAACCCGCCGGCGCCCCACAGCCACGCCTTCGCGCCGCAGATGACGCAACATCTGCCGACTGCCGTAGAACGGGTACTGCAGCGACAAGGCGTCCATCCGCCGCATCAACGCCAAGTTCTCCGTGCTCTCCCCGCGCGACTCGTAGTACACCGACGACCGGCTGATGCTCAGCAGGGCGCACTGTCGGCTGATGCTCAACACCTCGTTGCGTTCGATCATCTCCAAGCGCACGGCCCGGCTCAGCGTTCCAACCCGCGCAGAAAAAAATCCCGTTCCACCGTCAACTCGCCGATCTTCGCGTGCAGGTTCCGGATCGTGGCCTCCTGTTCCGACTGGCCGGACCCCTTGCCGTTGGCGAAGATATCGTCCAACCCGTCGACCGCCTGCCGCTTCCATGTGCTCACCTGATTCGGATGGACCTCGTGTCGGGCCGCGATCTCCTGCACCGTGCGGTCTCCCCGCAACGCCTCGAGCACGACCCGCTTCTTGAACGCCGCCGTGAACCGCCGTCGCCGTCTCGTCGTCATCCCAGTGCCTCCTCAAGGCTCTGGAATACACCTTAGCCGGTTGTCCGAAAAAGCGGGACCACCTCAAAGGGAGACCGATGACGAAACTTGAAGAGCTGAAAGCGGAACAGGAACGCATCCGGAGGGAGATCGAGCAAGAGCAGAACCGCGAGACGGGAGCAGCGTTGCAGGCTTTCTTCGCACGGCTGACGGAAGCGGACCCGCTCGAATTCTACAAGGCCGTATCGGTGGCGATGATCGCAGCTCGCAATCACGGTGCAAGGTCGATTGCAACGCCTGCTGACTTGGTTTATGGGTTCCAAGCGCCCGACAAGGAGTAACACGTGAAGGGCCGGTACCCCGGCGAGTCGCTGTGACCGCTGGTGAATCGGTGCGCGTGCGACCGTTCCACGTTGCGCGTATAGCGCTCGACGCTGCCGTTCAGGTTCTCGATGATGTTCGTCGTGTGCAGCGTACGTTGCAGCGCCCCCGTCAGACCGAGGCGCTGCACGGTCAGCGTCTCGTCCAGTCCCTCTCGGATCGACGCCGCCGCGACGGGGTGGTCGCGCTCCAGCGACCCGGCCAGCCGCGCCAGCACCCGCGCCGCGCGGTCCGCCGAATCGAGGTTCCACGCATCCCGCAACGCCTTGCCGCGGACAGGAGGCGTGCAGCCGCTCGGGCAGATCGGGTTGTTTGCGGGAGGGGGCGAAATCCTACGTTAAGCACGTGTCCGCCGGCATCACGGTCCAGAGCGCTCCGATTCAAGGGGCGAGGACCTTCTCGCCTTGCTCGCGCAACTGGCCCCGCGGCCCGACGTACCTGTAGAGCGTTGCGGGTTTGATCCCGAGTTCGCTGAAGAACATGGCGCTGCACCTCGACGAGGGGCAGCCTCACGGCCACATCCTCGCCGTCGTGGCGGACGATCTCGGCCGGCTCGGCTGGAACCGTGTCCGGAAGGGATTTCGGCATGACGGGCAGCGAAAGCGGCCGGGCGCTGATGGGCGCGCTGCAAGAGCGGTACCATCGGGAAGTGGGATCGAAGTTCGGCCCAGCTCGCGGCGAGCGGGGATCGACGGCCGTGCATCAGCCGATCGACCGCGTTGCCGGCGTGAAGGACCGCATCGAGGAGGAACGTCGGAGCGCGCATGCCGATGGCGAGGCCGCCGGGCGGGAAGCGGCCGCGGCGAACCACCGGGTCCAGCTCGAGGAAGTCCAACGCCAGCACCGGGTCCAGGTCGAAGACGTTCAGCGCCAGCATCGGGCCCGGCTCGACGGGGTTCAGAAGGATCTCGCGGCCACGGAGACGGCTCGTGACAACGAGACCAAGCGCGCGAACGGCCTCCACCACCTTCAGCAGAACGTCCTGAACATGCTGCTCGAGCGCTTGGCCGGCGTGACTGTGCTCCGGTCCGTGCTGTCGGAGGTGTTCGACAAGGCCGGCTACCGTCTCGAATTCGACACCGCTGAAGGCCAGACCTGGCGGTACGCGGCGAAGCCGGCACCGCCGCCGGCACCGCCGCCGGTCCAGACGCCGCAACCGGCATCACGGGACCGCAGCACAGGGCCGGCGCGGTGACGTGGATCTGATAATCGGCGGTTACGTCAACAAGAGGACCAGACCGAACCCAAGCGTGCCCGCGCCCGCGGCGGGCCGCCGAACGTGTCATCTCTCCGCCCCCCTCTGGTCGCCCGCCAACTTTCGATGTGCTCCGTCACCTCCCCCCTCGACACGCCACTCCCCTCTCCCGTGTGGTTCCGGCCGTCAGGCCGTCCGATTTTGGGCTCATGGTTCCCGCGGCGCTCGACGCCGGGGGGCTCTCAGGGGTCCCCAGGGGTCGGCAGCTCCCCGAGCGCCTTGGCGAGCAGTTCCTCGACGACGCTCCACTTCGTCGACGAATGGGCGGCGTCGTCGTCTTCTGCTAGACGGTTGGCCGCGAGCCGACAACCATCAATAACGTCCCGCAGACGGGACGTATTCCCCAACTGCACTTGAACGATGACGAAGTCCTTCCAGTCGGCGAAGATAACGGGTGTGTTGCTGAAGCCTTCGTTGAACGTGATCCTCACTTCTCCCTCCTTGGGTCCGATAATACCCAGTTCCGTTAACTTAACTCTTCGGCCGACCGTTTCCGTCCCGATTAGGGCTACGATGTTCGTGCGGTGAACGAGCTTCCGTCAGTCGCCTTGACGATGCGGTTCCTGGTTCTGTGCGACCACTACGGCTCGCAACATCTCGCGGTCAAGTTGGTCGCCTCCGGCCGGAACACCGGGGTGCCGGGGCTGCCCGAAACCGACGACTCGACGGCGTGGGACGCTGACCAGATGCGAGCCGCGGTCGAGTACCTGGAGCACAAGCGCGGCGTCCGATAATACCGTTCACCGCTTCGAGCAGACCATCGGGAGCCAGCTGTTCACCGCTTCGAGCAGACCATCGGGAGCCAGCACTACGTCGTCGAAGTCAGACCCGCACTGCGAGATCGCTGGCGCGCCTGCCTGGTCCGCACCGCCGGGGTCCGAGGGGCGCCGGGGGCCTCGTGGGGCCCAAGGGGGTGCATGCTACTCCAGTTGAACCCTCCCCTCCTTGATACGATGGCGTGCATGGATGACGATGCGAAGAAGCCCGGCACGCGTCGCACCTTGCAGGCGGCAGCGGCCGTAGCCAAGGGGGTCGCTATCCTCGGCGCGGCGGGGGCAGTTGTGGCGGTCGTTACCGTGGTCTCATTGGTCTCAGCGACACCCACCAGCGTCATCCTCGGCGGCGCGGCGACGATCTACGGCGTCAAGGTGCTCGGTGGCGCGGCGATGCGATCCTGGCGCTCGAGTGAAAAGTGACCGCTCGATCATCGAGCGCGAAGTCGTTGAAGCGTGTGCTGTAGGTTCGCTGCAGCACCTTGTGCGGCATGGCGAAGCGTTGCCCGTCGCTGGCTGACGTCGTGCCGTCGCCCCAATGGCCGGCGGCGTCGAGGCGGGAGATGCCATGGACGATGCCGGCGAGCGCCGCGCGCTGGTTCTCCTCGACGAGGCGCCAATCGCTGACGTCCTTCAGCCTCCTGTAGGCGATCGCGGGTGCGACCTTCTCCATGGTGTACAGGCCGAGATTGCAGCCGTGGGCGAGGATCGCGGCGAGCAGCGCGCACACTTCCCCGGGGTCGACCCGCTCGCCTGGCCGCTGGAAGTGGACGCTGAACCCGAGGTCGTTCTCGACCTCGATGAGCAGGTCGGCGAGCCGGATCGAGCGCCTGCGGGCGTCCAGCCAGCGGTGCAGTTCGACGAGGCTGTCCGATTGCGCCGGGTCGGGGTGCTCGGCCGGGTCCGTCTTCAGCCGCCACCCGTCGTCGTCGAACACGACCTGCCGGTTGTCAGGGACACCCTCGAGGAACCGGTCGAACGCATCCGACAGACGTGCTTTCAAAGCTGGCATCGCGCAGCAGGACGTGCGCAGCCAGCGCCTCGCCATCCTCGAGTACGCGCGGAAGCACGACTTCCGCATCGACGACGACTTCATCGAGGGAGATCGCCTCCGGCCAGGCTCCCGAAAAGCGCCGGCGGCTCGACGAGCTGATGAGCGTCCTCCAGCGCGGCGACCGCCTGGTCGTCAGCGAACTCTCCCGGCTCGGTCGGTCGCTGGGTCAGATCACAGAACGCTGGTCCGATCGATCATTCACCTGCGGCTCCGCCGTTGCGGTTCGTCGCTTCCTCGAGGTACTTGACCGCCGCCTGCATCTCGTCGGCGTCCCACGCTGGCCAGTCGGCGTGGCCGGGCAACCCCGATACTCCGACCTTGCGGCCGGCGGCGACCAGCCCGACGATCGCACGTTGCGAACCGTAGTGGTCGCACAAGTCCAGGAACCGCATCGTGATGCTGACCGATGGCAGCTCGTCTTCCATCCCTCTCGCCTCGCCTCGTTATCGACCACGGCCGACGTGTCCAGCAGTGTGTCCAGCAGTGCCTGGTCGAACCTGTGCAGCCGGATCGCGGCGGTCTGGCGCACGTCCGAGCGGTCCGGGCGGCCCGAATGGGCATCTCGCGGTGAGCGGTGGAGACCGGCGCCGTGATTGCCGCGAGGCGGAGGGCCCCGGTGGTCACCGACGTTGCCCCGGCCCGGCGCCGGATCTCCCGCGTTCCGCGCAGCGATGCCACGGGGTGTTCCGCTCGGGTGTTCCGGGGACCGCTTTCCGCGGACCGCTTCCGTGCAGATCCACGCGAGCAGAGACGATGCAGGGCTGCACCGCCTCACCCAAGTGCCGGCCGCCGCGGCCGACTGGTTACGCCGGCCTACTCCTGGCGTGCTCGCGCTCGTAGAACGCCCTGAGCGACCCCCTGCGGGCTTTCCGTGGCCGGATGGCCGGCGCTGATCTCCGGCCGGTCGAGAATGGACGCAGGGACGAACGTCAGCCGGTGCTCACGGGTGCTCACGCGGATCGGCGGATCGGTCCAGACGTGGCCGCACGGCTCGCAGTGGTAGCGGACATTCTCGCCGCCGCACTGGTAGGCGCGGACGTCGGCGGCGCCGCACGCCTTGCACGTCATCGGCCGATGCTCCCGTGTAATCCGCTGAACGCTTCCCGAACGTCAATCCGGCGGCGGATGAGTAGTCCCCGGTCGGCGAGGTCGTGACTGATGGGCTGTTCCAGCGTCAGCCGCACCTCGCCGCCGGCCGGTTCTGGCGAACCGTCCTCGAACTCCGGCGCGGGCTGGTTGGCGTCCAGCACGACCACCAGCGCGCCCACTTCGATCAACGGCTCGGCGCCCTCTGGTACGTCGAGCGGGAGGCTCGTTGCCGGAATCACGGTCTCGCCGTAGATGCCCCACGTCAGCCTGTCGGCCAGCTCGCGCGCCAAGTCATCGACCAGGCCGCCGTCGTCCATGCCTGCGGTCCACACGCTCGCCCGGCGGAGGGCGCGCAGCGGCTCCGGGAAAATCGTCCATGCGGTGCTCGTGAATCGCGCTCGCTGAATCGTCGTCATTGCATCATCCTCCGATGGTTTCGACGTTGCTCATTCAAGGCGTTGCACGTCCTACAGCGGCTCGACTTGCTCGGGTATCCGCACTGCGCGCACTTCCCGGCCGCTCGCCGCCGGGCGTAGTAGGCGCGGGCGTATTCTGCCGCATCCGGCCGCGGGGGTGCGGGAGTCGGGTCGAAGATGCGACAGCCGCCGGTGTCGGCGTACTGCAGAGGCCGAGGGTGATTCGGAGTTGGTGAACTTGGGGCTACGATGTTAGTACGGTGAACGAGCTTCCGTCAGTCGCCTTGACGATGCGGTTCCTGGCCCTGTGCGACAAGTACGGCTCGCAACATCTCGCGGTCAAGTTGGTCGCCTCCGGCCGGAACACCGGGGTGCCGGGGCTGCCCGAAACCGACGACTGGACGGCGTGGGACACTGACCAGATGCGAGCCGCGGTCGAGCACCTGGAGCACAAGCGCGGCGTCCGATAATACCCAGTTCTGCGTTCACGAGATCGGCATTCCCGACCGGGCCCCTGGCGAAGTTGATCGCCAGCTACAAGCCCCGCGTGGACGCCGCAGATGCGCCTGTTCTGCGCGGCATGTGCGAGGAGGTAGCGATTGACCGACACGACCGACGAAACGATGACGTGCGAGGGCTGCGCGTTCTGGCGGCAGGATGGGCAGGATGGGCAGTGCAAGCGGCATGCGCCCCGCGCCGTCTTGCTGATAGACCCCGGCGAAGACGCAAGCGCCGTGACCGTCTGGCCGTGGACCGAGCCGAACGACTGGTGCGGCGACTGGAAGCAGCGACCTACCAAGGCGCGCGGCGGCGGCGGGCGCACGTGGAAGTGACGGAGAAACGAACCATGCCCCCAGCGTCCGATAACGGATCTTCGGTAAACCGCATCGGGCCAGTGTTTCCTGGGGTTTCCGCCCGGAGTCGTGATTATGGCGACGTCGCCGCGCCGGTGACCGACTCGAATCGACCGCCCGCCGCCGCTCGCGATCTGCCGCCCGCCGCCGCCGTCGAGCGCTTGGCGCACATCTCCCCGCCGGGAGCCCGACAGCCGGGGATGGTTCGATCCCGGACGGCTCGAACGGCGTCCTTCGCACCCCGCCGGTCGTGTCATCTCCTCCGTTCCTGCTCGAATGTTCATGTTCAAACCGGCCCCGCCAACCCGTCCTTGCTCCGGACAGGCTCCCGAAAAGCGCCGGCGGCTCGACGAGCTGATGGGCGTCCTACAGCGCGGCGACCGCTTGGTTGTCAGCGAACTCTCCCGGCTCGGTCGGTCGCTGGGTCAGATCGCCACAGACCACCGGGACGGGGACACCGGCGGCCGGCGGCGACTGAGGTCCGATACTCCCGACTTCCATTAACCAGGCCGGCCCCGTTGATACACGGGCCCGGCGCGCCCGAATCGGTTCCCGGCCCGTCGCGTCTTCGTCCGCCGGGGTGGCGACCGGCCGGCCGCGGCAGTGGGTCTGGTCGGCCTTCCGTCCCTCAAGTCGACCCGCGCGGCCGTCTTCGGCTTGACCAGCTTCCCGTCGTCGTCGACGAAGGCGGGATTCTCCCGCACCTGTGGTGGGATCTGTCCTGTCACACCGCTGTGAAATGCTCCGGCCCGTGGCCGATGACCTGCAGGCGTTGCGCGCGTCTCTGTACCGCTGGGCCGACAAGGTCCTCGCTGCCCGCGGCGGCGAGGACCGGCTGGTCTACGTGATCGCGATGCTCGGTCTGCTGCGAGCGGCCCAGGGCGGTGGTCCGGGCGGGCGCTCGCTGGCCTCGGCGAGGGGGACGAATCGGGGTCTTGATTTAGCGGGTGGTGGCGATAAATCTGCGAAGTTGGGTGCAGGTCAGGCAAGCGTGTGCCGATAAGGGAGGAAGAATATGCCTCGCGCGAGCGGCGATTGTGGCGGTTCGAACGGCCCCCAGCATGAGCAGGACCCGCGGGACGTGCGGCAGGCGGCCCCCTTCGCCAAGGACCGGCCGCAAGGACGCGGCGGGCGTCCCGGACGACGGGCCGGCACCGATTACGGGAAGCATGGATGCCGCCGCCGGCCGACCCGGGTTGAAGAGACGCATGCGGCGCCGGTTCCGCCGGCGTGTGCAGACTGCGGCGGCAAGGTCGAGGTGACCCGCGTGGCGTCGCAGTATCAGGAAGATCTGCCGCAGATCGAGCCGGTCGTGCGGCACTTCGAGATCGAGGTGGGCCGCTGCTCGCAGTGTCGGCGGCGGGTGCAGGGCCGCCACCCGCTGCAGACCTCCGATGCGTTGGGCGCGGCCGGCGCGCAGCTTGGCCCGAACGTCGCCGCGCTGGTCGCGGAATTGCACACCGGGATGGGGGTGCCGCTGGCGAAGGTCTCCGAGCATCTGAAGACCAAGTTCGGTCTGCAGGTGACTCCGGGCGGCCTTGTCCATCTGCTGCACCGCACGGCCGGCGCCGCGGCGCCGGCCTACGCGGCGCTGTGCGAGCAGGTCCGCCACAGTCCGGTGGTCACACCGGATGAGACCGGCTGGCCTGTGAACGCCGCGCGCCACTGGCTGTGGGCATTCGCCACGCCGGAGACGACGGTCTACGCCATCTGCGCCGGCCGCGGGTTCGCCGACGCCGCCGCGGTGCTCGGCCCCGACTTCGCCGGCGTGCTGGTGCGCGACGGGTGGGCGGCATATCGCGGCTTCAAGTACGCGCCGCACCAGACGTGTCTGGCGCACCTGCTGCAACGGTGCAAGCAACTGCAGGCGGATCATCCCGACAGCCCCTGGGCCGGCGAAGTGCAGGCGGTCCTGCAGGATGGCCTCGCCCTGCGGGACCGCTGCAACGCCGGCGACATCAGCGAGCACGGTCTGGCGTCGGCCCGCGGCCGACTCGCCGCCCGTCTCGGCCGGCTGATTGACTCGCCGCCGCCGCTGGACGACGCCGAGCGCTTCGCCAAGCACCTGGCTAACGAGTTCCCGGCCGTGTTCCTCTTCTTGTGCGACCCGTCTATCGAAGCCACCAACTGGCGCGCCGAGCAGGCCATCCGGCCCGCAGTGGTCACCCGCAAGGTCTGCGGTGGCAACCGCACCCGTCGCGGGGCCGACACGCAGCAGGTGCTGGCCAGCGTGGTGCGCACCGCCCGTCAACGCAACCTCGACCTGCCCGATCTGATCGCCACGATGCTGTGCGCCCCTGATCCGGTCGTCCCCGACGCACTGGCACTGCCGCCGCCCTCCTGAGACGGGACGACCCCAACGCCGGCCGCGAGCAGGGCAACCACGTCACCTCCCGACGATCACCGGCGTCTCCCGCCCGACCCTCTACAGCTTCATGAGTCCAGGTCGAGGACGTTCAGCGCCAGCATCGGGCCCAGCTCGACGGGGTTCAGAAGGATCTCGCGGCCACGAAGACGGCTCGTGACAACGAGGCCAAGCGCGCGAACGGCCTCCACCACCTTCAGCAGAACGTCCTGAACAAGCTGCTCGAGCGCTTGGCCGGCGTCACTGTGCTCCGGTCCGTGCTGTCGGAGGTGTTCGACAAGGCCGGCTACTCTCTCGAATTCGACACCGCTGAAGGCCAGACCTGGCGGTACGTGTTGCCGAGCGCGAGGAACTGACAGGTATGACCAGACTGGTCATGCCTGTCAGTTCCTGATGACCGTTGACAGCCGCCCCTGCTCTCATGCGCGGTCAGCTGCTGGCGGAGGGTCCGGACGTACCCAGAGAATGACCATAGCTGCAACGAGGATGGCGGGAATCGAGGCGTAGAGCGCCCCGTTCCAGCCATGCAGCTCCATGACTGCCCCCGAACTCCAGGAGGCAAAGGCCGAGATACCCATAATGCTGAAATCGTTCAGCGCCTGAACACGGAAGCGTTCGGCTGGACGATGGGCTCGGGCCAGTAGCGTCGTTCCTCCAACATAGAGGAAATTCCAACCGACGCCGAGCGCCACCATGGCCAGGCCGTAGTGCAGCATGTGGCGGCCCGCCAAGCCCGCAACCAGGGTGGCGCCAAGCAGCGCCACTCCCCCAATCATCACCCGCCCGGCGCCGAAGCGTCCGATGAGAGCACCACTGATCAATGAAGGAAGGTACATGGCCAGCACATGGGCCTGGATGACCGCCGCCGTTGCCGCCAGGGAATACCCGTCGACAATATGCATGGCCAGCGGTATGGCCGTCATCAAGACAGTCATGACGCCCCACCCGATCGCGCCCCCCGTGACGGCCGCGATAAAGAAGTGGCCGCGAACTATGACGCGCAGAGGACGAGCGCCCCCGGTTGTTTCTTCCTCGGCCGAAGGGGTCATCGGCCGCAAGGCAAGGAGGGCGGCAGCGCCAAGTAAATGGCACACCACAATAGCGGCGAATGAGCCACCGAACGGTGCGCCCGCGACCCAGGCCTCGCCCCACGACATCAGTCCCGGGCCGAGGAAAGCGCCAAAGATGGAGCCCAAAAGCACGATTGAGATCGCTTTTGGTGCGGCCGCCGCACCGACACATTCAGTGGCGGCAAAGCGGTATTGCTGAGAAAACGCGGCCGCGCAGCCCATCGTGATCGAGCCGCCACAAAGCAGCGCGAAGTCGTGAGTCAGGGTTGCAAGGAAAGCACAGGCTGCTCCGAAGGCGCCCACCGTCGCGCCAATCGCAAAGCCACGGGCGCGGCCCACGTGCGCCATGGTCCACGAAGCGATGATCGTGGAAACGGCATTGCCCACGATGAGCAGTGACACCGGCAAGGTCGCCAGGGCCGGGTTTGCCGCCAGGCTACGGCCAAGGATTCCGCCAGCCGTAACGACAGCGAACCAGCCGGTGACCCCCACTGCCTGCGCGAATAGCAGGATCGTCAAATTGAGGCTGAAGAGTTGGGAACGGATGGCCGGGCCTTGTTTTTTACCAAAGCGCATAGTTGAGACTCAGAGGCACAATTTCAGACCCCGGAAGCGTGGCGCTATCACTAGCTAAGCTGCTGTTGAATCACTCTATCCTTCACTCGATCGTATCTGATTTCTGCCAAGTCGACGGCCGAGCGACCGGAGCTGTTCCTGACCTGAAGATCCGCACGTCTGTCAACTAGCGCGTCGATCCCTCTCCCTACCCCCTCCGGTAGGATTGTGAAGGACGTCAACTTCAACGGCAGGTGAATCGGCCTGTCGTTGCTGAAGTTGCAGACGGTGTTGGGGTCCACCCCTGGGGTCCGCAGCAGCGCCTCCACCGCCGGCCCGCTGGCCGAACTTCTCCACCACTCGAGGTCGCAGAGCTGGCTGTGGGCGTCCGCCGCCGCGCTCCCGGCTTCGAACCCGCGGTTGACGGCCAGGTAGATCGACTCCTCGCGACGATACGGTCCGCTGCCCGGCTGGAAATTACGTTCCACCCGCGCGAATCGGTCCTCCGCGTAGTCGCGCGGGCTGCTCCCAAAGATGTTCTCGGCCAGGATGTCGGCACCCGCCTCGACGAGCGCCCGGATCACGCCCGGAGAGACGCCGCCCGTCAGGATCGCCTGATGCAGGGGCCGGTTCGAATTGTCGTTGCAGATCTGGTTGACGTCCGCGCCGCTCGCCGTCTCCAGCCAGCGCGGATCGCAGATGTTCGCCTGCGCGGAGGCGACGGCCGGCGTCCACGTTCCGCTCCGATCTGACCCGTTCTGCACGTCGGATCACTCAACAATGGCGGGATCCATTAGCGATCCTTGCGATGTGCGGACGGGGTTCATCCCCGCGCGCGGGGTCGTCCAGGGTGAGGAGCTGGTCACGGTCCAAGGCGAGGGTTTATTCCCGCGTGCGCGGGGCCGCCGGTCGCCGTCCGCCGGGTCGGCGTCAACGTGAACGGTTCATCTCGTGCGCTTGCGGGGCCATCGTTGGAGATACCCCTCGGGCAGCGATTTCTCGCGGGTCATCCGCGCGTGTGCGGCGCGACCGCCGCGTCTTACGTGCGCCACGGCTTTTTCCGGCCGCTTGGCGCGCGTTCCTGTCCTCTCCGGGTGTAACATCCGTGTCCCCTCGCGGCAGGCTTCGTCCCGCCGCCTCGACGCTTGGCGTCTCGTGACCGGAGGTATGCGCAGCGGGCCCCCTCGTTGCACGGCCGGCTGGCAGTGCGGCCCTTTCCCGGCGCTGAGGCGCCCGTTCTCGGTGTGGCGTCGGTTGCGGATTCTCTTCGAGCGGCGGGCGCTGTTTCCCGTCGCGACCGCGAGCGGTGTTTGAGCGCGGTGGTCGTCAGTCAGGCGGCTTTCTGCGGGTTCGGTCCGGTGTTCGGAGTCGCCAGCAGCGCGTCGCGCAGCAGGATGCGGAGGACGTCGCCCACCGCCCGGTCGTCGGACCCGAACTCGTAGGCTGCCCGCGCGACTTGGCGCCGCCACTCCTTATCCAGCCGGTTTCTGACGTACTCGTCGCAGAGTGCGTCGATCTCGAACGGTTCGAGCCCGTCGGTTTCCGGCCGAAGCCGCTCCGCGGTGGCGGCGACCCACTTCCCCGGTTTCAGGTCGGCCTCGATCCGCTTTCCGAAGTCCGTCAGCTTGAGCGGGCTGCTGCCGGCCGCTGTCCGCTCCGTACCGCCCACGCGCAACAGCAGGGTGTCGAGCGTTCTGCGCGTTTCCGACTGCTGGTTGCGGACCTCGTCGCGGAGCGTCCTCGACTCCTTTTCGATCCGCTCCTCGAGCAGTGCCCGTTGGGCGTCCATCCGGTCGCCGAGCTCCTTCAACCCGTCGCGGAGCGTCTGCTGCCCCGCCTCCATTCGCTGGGTCCAGCGTGCGCCGTGCCACAACAGGGCGATGACGGCGATTGCCGCGAGGATGCTCGTCGGGTTCGAGATCCAGTCGGTGAGCCAGTCTTCCACGGCTATCGTCCTCCTGCCATTGTCGGTGCCCGGCGTGTGGTGGTCAACCCGTGGATCGCTCGTCGCTCCCCGCGCGTGGGGTGGCCGAATCTCACCATCATTCTCTCCGTCCTGTAGGGGCTTCATCCCCGTGACCGCGGAGTGGACCAGCGTCGCGTAGCGGCCGACGAGCGCCACCGGGGTTCGTCCCCGGCTCCGAGCGGAGGACCGCGAGTTGCTGCTCGGTGAACATCGCGAATGGAACTATACGTGCGAGACCTGCGCCACGTTCTCGACCGCATGCCGCAGGCAGGGCCGGTGGAGGCCGCCGCCGTCAACGCCGGAAAACATGCGGTTCGGGCTCGGCGATCGGCGTCAGCGCTCGTTGTCGAGGCTAACTCGGTCCACCGCGGCCGGGACCAGCCGGCGCACGCCGCGTCACTCCTGCGGCTCTTGCTCCTGCGCCTTGGCCTCTCGCCGCGATGCCCAGTAGTTGCGCATCCGCTCGGCGACGGCCCTGCGCTGCTCGTCGCTCATCGCGCGCTTCCGCCTGCCGACCGCCTTGGCCGCCTTGTTCCTGCCGCGCCCGACGGCCGGCGGGACGTTTCCCTCGATCGCCTCGATCGCGCGCTGTATGGCAACGAGCTGGCTCTTGAGCGAGCGCTCCTCGTTCCGTAGCGCGTCCAGAATTCCGCTCTGCGACATCGTAACCTGCTTCCTTTGATGCCATCCGCCACAGGATCGCGCCGGTCCCCGAAACACACGAACATCCACTACACGCCGCCGACCGCCGTCCGGCCGGGGAAATCAGTTTCGCGACCGCCGCAATGCGCCGAATTCTGTCACAGCGGCCCCGCCCGGGCCGGCTGCGTCTCGACGCCGCCGGCCCGGGCGGGGCCGAGCTCGAGGTCGAGCTCCCACAGGTCGCGGAGGGCCTCCGTGTCCAACAATGCCCGTTCGCTCAACTTGATCGGGGCCAATGTTTGTGGGGTGTCTGCCTGGAACCGTGATTGTGGCGCGCCGCGGCGCCTCGGATCAGCCTATCACCGACCGCCCCGAGATGGGGTCGCCGGCGCCACTCCGGCCTGGGATCGATCTCAGTGCACCTTCCCATTCTCAAGTTCCTCGCCACGGTGCCCCTCGTTGAAGTCTCGCACTCGACGTGCGATCGTGCGCGCGATCGTCGCCATGCCTTGCATCAGGCTTACCCCGTCCGTCCGGGACTCCGCCAGCGTCATTCTGTCCTCGTACGTGTCCTCGTTCTCCCGCGCAGTCACGTCGATGACCAACAGCGCCACCACCTGCATCAGGGCGTGCAGGCTGCCGATGAGCAGTTCAAGATCGTCCGGCGACAGGCGCTCGCTAACCTCCCAGGGCACGTTGCCCGGGCCACGCATCATTTGCATCATCGCTTCCTGCGCGCCGTTGGTGTGGTCGGTCAACTTCATCAACGCGCTGCGCAGGGCCGGCGCCGTCGGGCGGTTGTCGGCCACCCCGCCAGCCGGCGGCGTGCATCCGGGCTGCTGGTTCGCCAGGGCGTCGGTGGCGCGCTTCAGCACACGGCGTGCCTTCTTCCACGCCGCCAGCGTGCCGTCCTGGTGCTCGACCCCCTCTTTGATCTGGTTCTCGATCAAAGCGACGGCTACGGCAAGCACGTCGGTGTCGTCGCAAGCCGCGATTCGCTTCGCATAGTCCCGCACGCTCTCCCGGTACCGTATGCTCAGGGTGTCGGCAGCGTCGACCAACAACCTGTCGAATCCGAGTGCCTTCAGAATCATGCACGTCACCGTCTCGTGGTTCAGAGTCTGGTGCAACCACAGAATCGCCTGCTGCCTGTCGGTCTCTACTGCCTGCCCCACGCGCTCAGCCTGCTCGATCATCGCGCGTGCGGCCTCGCCGTGTATCAGTCGCGCGAGTATCGCGGCCTGCACCGCGGTTACCGAGTCCCTTGTCGTCTGCATGTTCCTCCTCCTTCTGTTTCGACTGCTTGTGAAGGCACGACCCCGATCCAGTGCTCTACCCCGGTTCGCTTCCACCAGAGTCGAACGCCTGCCACGTCGTGTGTGCCCTCGCCTGGTAGTGGTCTCGCGACGTTCTCCTGAGTCGCGACAACGATGACGATGTTCGGAGGCAGAGCTTCCAGCGGGATCCCAGCTAGTCGGCATCGTCCTCGATCTGTTGGCGGCACCGGCGACCTGCAGGCTGAAATCCTTGTTGGGCTCGTGATTGTTTGTTCCTTCCTTCGTCCGTCCGTCCGTCCGTCCGTCCGTCCTCCTTCGTCCGTCCGTCCGTCCGTCCGTCCGTCCGTCCGTCCGTCCGTCCTCCTTTGTCCGTCCGTCCGTCCTCCCTTCGTCCGTTCTTGTTTGTCGTTTCCGTTTCTGTTTCGTCACTTCGTTGTTAAGGTTGATACGCCTATGCGCAGCCACACCCCGAACGCAAGAGGTTCTGACATCGGCGCGAGGCACGCGTAGCTTGGTCTCTTGCTGTTCAGAAAACCGAGCCGCACCGAGCCCCCGATCGATCAGATTGATGCAGGTTCTGATGACCGATGATGCATGTCATGGAACACGTTGATCGACGCGGCTCGGGCGCGCTGTTCGACTTCTCTACGCTGCGTCGTGAACTCGGCCTCGCGCCGAACCCGGATTGACACTCGGCGGTATCGCTGCGTGACGCCCGCCGGAGCGACGATTAACATCCGAAACGACGAAGCGCACCGTCGCACGTTTCCTGCACACTGTGGAGCGAGCGTTCGAATCGCCCGGCGGGTCTTCTTCCCCTCGCTCGGTCACCGGACCCCACAGCATGGATGACCGGTTCGTAGGGACGTCATTCGGGGAATGCCGCACGCCTCGGAGTCGCGCCCCCGGACACGCGATGATGACCAGGCCATGCCGAACAGCCAGCAACTACCCGCGAGCCGCTGTGGATGGAGCTGATCCGTCGCTATCACCCGCCGAATGCTTACCGATCGCCACCACGCGGACCGACGCCACCGGCCGGGCCGGGGCTATTGGACAGCGGCCACCTCACCCACTGGTCTCTGGCGCCTCGATTTCGCGGTGTGCTCAGTTGCTCCGCGGGTGAGGCCGTGGCGGTCCTGCCAGCCTGGGCTCGCGCTGCTGCGTCGAGACGTCCTCGAACGCCATCCAGACTGTACTGGTGCGGAGGGCATGCAGGAGCTCGATTGCCGCGGCGTGTCGCGCCTTCGTCTCGCGCAGCGCCGCGGCGCGCTCGACGATTACGGCCTGCGCCCGCCGATGCTGCGCGCCGGCCAGGGCGCCGCCTGCGGCGGTAGCCTCGGCGAGCGCCGTCGTTTCTCGCCGCAGAATGGCCGACTCGCGGCTGACGGTCTCCATGCATTCGCGGAGCAAGTCGACGTCAACGCCTGCAGCCGCGACGTCGTCATGCGCATCGCCGTCGTTGGCATTCCGCCGCGGCGGCGGGCGTCGGGCCCGCGGGTGCAGCCACGGCTGCACGCCGTCGTTGTCCCTCTGCAACAGCTCGCCCAGCCGTCGGTTAACCCGCCGCGCGCCGTCGATCCGCGTGACCGTCGGGCTGACGTCGCCGATCCGGCGCAGGGTGCAGCTGGTGTTGCCGACCCCGCCGTTCGACAGGCGCGCCATCGTGCGAGTCACTTCCCAGGCGTTGCTGTGGGTCCAGAAGACGAGGGTGACTCGCAAGCAGGACGACTCTTCGTCCATCAGTTCACGGTCGGCGCGAACCCGGCACGACGCCTGCCCATACAAGGCGTAGGCGATCGCCCGACGGACCGTCGCCCGGTCAGCTCCGCTGTCGCCGGCGATCACGATCTGGTCTGCCACCGAGAAGGAGATCGCCGTCGGCGCGTTGGTCTTCAAGGGACGCATTCCCTGTACGAACAGGTAGAGCGGTTGCATGGCTGGTTGTCTCCGTGGTTTGTCGACGCCCGGCGGCACGCCCTTCGGCGGCGCCGAGGCGAGCGAGGTCGGGCGTGCTTACGGCCGCAACGTGGCCGCGCGGCGCAGGGCGTCCTCGCGTGGGATGCCGGCGAGGATCAGATGTCAGCCCGTGGTCGTCCCCCGACGCGCCGGCCGCCGCTGTAACGGCTCGACGACCGAGGACCGCGCATCGATCAGTCTGCGCGTGGCGTTGAGCCGCGCCACCGAGACGCTCGCGTCCGTCGACGTTGCGGGCGACGACGACGCGCTGGAGCTGACCGCGGAGCTACTCGGGACGCCGCGCCGTAAGACGCCAATGTATAAAGGCCGGCGGTCGGGAAGCCACGTGCAAAACTCGACCTGCCCGTCGCTTCGCCGAGCCGCATACCGTGCGGCGTTCCAATCCCGCCAGACAGTGGGTCCGGCACCCCCGGCCGCCATTTCGCCCGGCCGTTCGGTCACGAGACGGACGTGCCTGCTCTCTTCAGCATCTCGACCGCGCGGTACATAGCCTTGTGGATGGGAACCCCGGCGAGGATAAACACGCTTGTCAGAAAGCCTGCGGGGCCGCACAGCATCAGACTCGCCTCCATAGGCTGCCAGTCGTCGTGGAGATCCGAACTCGGGCAGAGAGGCAATGGGTCGCCCATGGTCTCCTCCATGATGCTTCCGTCCGTAAGGACTTCCACCATCCGGAACAGCAGCGGTTCGTTGCTCTCCGGCGTCCACGGTTCGATCAGTCGCCCGTAGTAGCCGGGCGTCCGCTGCGCTTGCTGAAGGGTCATCGTCGTACCTCCCTCTTCTCCTGGTGTCTGTCTTTGAGCCGTTGCCGGGCTCGTTGATGTTTCCTTTGGAATGCACGAACCTGGAGCAGCTTCTGCCATTCCAGATCGAACGCGCATCGGCATGCGCCGGGGCGCCGAGCATCTCCACGACGGTCTCCGGCGTGACCTCGAATGGCGCTTCGTTCCCTTCCTGCTCATCGTGCTCTCCTTGTCCGTCTTCGTCCCTTTGTTCTCTTCGTGCCCTTCGCGGCTCTTCGTTCTCGTGTTCCTCGAGCCCGTGCCCCGCGGCACGGCGGCGCCTTGGCGCACAACGCGCTGAGCGCCCCGGCCAAGTCCCACACTCCCGCCTCCCGGGTGTAGGAGACCGTGGTGAAACCCCCGCGTCCGCGTAGCACCGAGCCCGGCGCGGCGCTCCCCTACACCATGGTTCGTGTCGTCCTCCCGCCGCCGTTGTGCGTTGCTGGCCCGCGCTCGACGAACTGGAGGCCGGCCACCCCGTGCTGCGGGGCACGTTCCGCGACTACGCTACGCAGCGGCGGCGAGCCTTACCTCCGGTTCTTCGCCTGCGGAGTGGATCTGTCGCTCGATGCGCCGGATGCGCCGTTGCCGGAGGCGGTACCAGCGGGCCGCGAGCCGTTTCCGGGTGCTGGGGGCGATGGCTGGGGGGTGAAGGGGACCCAGATGGCGTCGTTCAACCAAGTCCGGGCACGCCTTCGCTTCCGAACTCGTCAACCGGCTCGTCTTCTGCATGTTCGCCGCCGCCGTCGGCCTGCTCGTCGCGCCGCCTGATAGGTCGTGAGCTTGAGCGCCTGGTCGACAGCACCGCGGGCCGGGCCGGGGAATGAAACACGCATGTACAAGACGACGGCCCGCCGGTGAGCAGCCAGCGGGCCTTTTCACGAGTATTACCGGGAGTCGTCGCGCGCCCGGCCGTTGGTGACTCGATTCCACCTCAGTGGGTGGTCTGTCCCATAGGCGCTAACTTGTTTTCGCGGCATGGCCGGCGTATCCTGGCATGTGGATGCATGACACGGAGGCCGGCACGGTGGACGAGGACTGGGATGTGCTGGTGTCGTTCTTCCCTCAGGACTGGCGCGAGTTGGCGCAGGACACCGGGGCGTTGAAGGGGCTGCGCAAGGACAAGACGGTCGACAACCTCCTGCGGACCCTCCTGCTGCACCTCGGCTGCGGACACTCGTTGCGGGAAACGGTGGTTCGGGCCCGACAGGCGCATCTGGCGGACCTGTCCGACGTGGCGCTGTTGAAGCGGCTGAAGAAATCCAAGGGTTGGTTGCACGCGCTGTGTGTCCGCCTGTTCGAGGAGCAGGGTCTGGCGGTCATCCCCGGAGGCGCGTTCCAGGTCCGGGCCGTGGATGCGACGACGGTGAAGGAACCGGGCCCGAGCGGGTCGCTGTGGCGCCTGCACTACAGCGTGGGCCTGCCGTCGCTGGCGTGCGACTTCTTCAAGCTGACGGGGACCGAGGGGCCGGGCACGGGAGAATCGTTGGCGCAGTTCCCGATCCGCGCCGGCGACCATGTGCTGGCCGACCGCGGCTATTCGCCGGCCCGGGGCATTCGCCACGTGGTCGACGCGGGCGGGCGGCTGATTGTGCGTGTCAACACGGGGTCGCTGCCGCTGTGCACGACGGCCGGGCGGCCGTTCGACCTGCTTGCGGCGGTGGGGTCGGTCACGCGTCCGGGCGCCGGCCGGTCCTGGGCGATCACGGTCGCGGTCCCGCGCGACGATGGCGGCCCGGCCGGCAAGATTGCCGGGCCGGGTCTGCGTGCTCCGCAAGTCGGCGGAAGCCATCCGCCTGGCGCACCTGAAAGTCCGCCGAGACGCCGCCCGCAAGGGCAACCAGGTGCAACCGGCCACGCTGCGCTTTGCTGAGTACGTGATCGTCTTCACGACCTTTCCCGAGCCACCCTTTTCCGCCGCGGACGTGCTGGAGTGGTATCGCCTGCGCTGGCAGGTCGAATTGGTGTTCAAGCGCTTCAAGTCGCTGGCCCAGTTGGGGCACGTGCCGAAGTACGACGACGACGACAGCGCCAAGGCGTGGCTCTACGGGAAACTGTTCGTGGCGCTGCTGGTGGAGAAGCTGATCCACCACGCCCGCGCGATTTCCCCCTGGGGCTACGACGTGCCGGCGCCGGCGCCCCCCGAGCGCGTGGCGTGACTTCAAGTTCGTGCTCAACCAGGTCACGCGCGCCATCGAACCACCGCTCCCGCTGGCGCGCATGATCAGCGACTGGCGAACGATCTCCGTCGAGCTGGCGGAGCCGCCACGTCGCCGACAGCCGCAACTCTCCGCGTACTTCGGCTGAACTGAGGGGTCTGTCCCCTCCTCCACCTTCGCCGCTACCCGCTCAGTCTCGGCCGCCGCGGCCTGCAGCGCGAACCTTACGACCATCAACAGCTCCCCGCGCCCGTCCACCCCATCGTCTGCGGGACGACATTCGTTTCATCGCGGTCCATCGCCCTTCGTGTCGTGGCCGGCATCGAGGGGTCTCGACCGCTTCGGAAGTCGTCATGGCATGATGCGTTCGACGACGTTCAGCCGCGCCCGGGTGCTGTGGCCGGGGACGGTTCTTCCTTCCAGCAGCCGGCGGGCCAGCCGCCTGATGTCGTTCAGCTTCGCGGGCCGGTAGTTCAACTGCTCCACGCTCACGTTAATGTGCCGGTTCCTGCTCGGCGACTCCTTCTGGTGTACGTGCCCGTGCACGTTGACGCAGCCGTGCGGCACCTCCAGCAGCGGCACGTGCGTCAGCAGCAGCGGCGGCTCGCCGGGCGCGGCCAGCGTGACCGCGGTCCGGTGCACTTCGAGCGGCCGCGCCTGGTTGACCGGGTCGACGTCGTGGTTGCCGAGCACGAGCCACTTGGCGCCGGGCGCTTCCTGCCACCATTCCTGGTGGTGCGCCAGGACGCCGCCGTCGACTGTCACGTCGCCCAGGCAGATGATCGTGTCGTCGACGTCCACAAGCTCGTACCAAGCGTCCATCATCGCCTGATCCATATCGTGCGGCGTCCGGAACGGCCGGTCGAAGGCTGTTATCGACGCCATGTCTCCCAAGTGCAGGTCCGACCAGATCCAGGTTGTTGCATCCGGTTCTTCCCACAGGCCCGGCCCGCCGTCCCGTGCACGCCGGATCATGGCTTGCGTCTGCCGCGCGTTCACCAGCGGATGGACGGGTGGCATCAGCGTTCGCAGCAACTCGTCGACGTACAGCGCGTGCAGCCGTTCGGCGGCCGCATCGGGTACGGTCATGCGTCTCTTCTCCGATCCGAGTCACCGTACATTCCGGGTAGCCGGTTCTCCCGGTGCAACGACGGGTCCGCCGAGGCGCCGAGTGTCGGTTTTCCAGGCTGTTGCGGTGTCGACCGGCCTCTCGTTCTGCGGTAGCAGAATGAGGCAGGTCGAGCCGCTCGGCTCAATGTCCTTCCAGTCTTCACCGCGACGTACTCATCTCGTTCCTCACACCTCAAGCTCGTCCTCCCCCCGTGCAGAATGGGCCCGGTTGTCGGGCCCCCGTCCAGGATCCCTCATCGCGTCACATCCGGCTCCGACCGTGGTCGTCGTCGGTCGGATCGTTTCCGCTTCGCGAAGCGCCGAATGTCTTCGCGGAGCTGGCCGATCTCATAGGCCAGGGCCGTGTAGAGGAAGATCGCGATCACAACGTTGAAACCAACCAGCGGAAAGATGTCGTACATATCCATTGCCTGCCCCCCTTCCCGAAATCGTCGTTCTCGAATTGCCTGCCTCACCCCTGACGGTGCGACCGACATGCTCGTCACGTGCGGGCGTAGCGGGACGTGCGGCCACGCCGGACTCTGTGGCCGACGAAACCGTCCACGCCGCTGCCGGACACCTGCACTGCCTGTGCTCGACCACCGGCGGTCCGGCTCGATCGGCGCACGGTGCGCAGGACGCCGCGCAGCGTGGCCGGCGGCCGGCGGCCCGGCAGCCGTCCTCGCGCCGCTGCCCGGCGCCGCCGGGACCGTCAGCGACAGCTCTGCATCTCCGACAGCAGTCGCGCGAGGTCATACTCGTTCGGCTCGGCGAGACACCGGATCTCGGCGCCAAGCCGGTTGACCTCGTCGTGCAGCTCGCCGATGTCGTTGCTCAACGTGCCGTAGAGAACAAGGGCGCTTATCGCCATGCTCCAGACCAACAGCGCGAACCTGACCCATCCGTCGAATTTCTCCACTGGATCCTCCTTCGTCAAGAAACCGCCGGTCCTCCGAGTCGCCGACGCCATCGGCGACCGGTACGACCGGCGTGAGCCTGTTTGAATACGACCGCGTTGGACCCGCGGTCACGCTTTCCGCAGCGTTGCGCTCTATCCCGCCGACGCATGCTCCGTGCAGTGGCCGGCGGGCGCCCCCGTGCCCGGCGTCGCCCGCCGCCCGGCCACCGGGGCTCAGGACACCCGGCCGTCCGGCGTGGCCGCGACCGGCGGCGCCGGCCGTAGCGCCAGCGTCAGCAGGTCGTCGACCTGCGTGACGTAGTGGACCTCGACCGCGCGCCGCAGGTCGTCGCCGAGGTCCTCGTCGACCTGCTTCTGGTTCTGCTGCGGGAGGACGACGCGGGCGATCCCGCAGCGGTGCGCGGCGAGTACCTTCTCCTTGATGCCGCCCACCGGGAGCACCTGGCCGGAGAGGGTGATCTCGCCGGTCATGGCCAGGTCGCCGCGGACCACCCGCCCGGTGAATGCGGACACCAGCGCGGCCGCCATCGTGACCCCGGCCGAGGCGCCCTCCTTCGCCACCTCGCCCGACTGCACGTGCAGATGCACGTCGCTGCTTCGATGGAAGGCCGGGTCGAGGCCGTATCGTCCGGCGTTGGCCCGCAGCCACGACAGCGCGGCCCGCGCCGACTCCCGCATGACCTCCCCCTGGCGCCCGGTCAGGGTCAGCGCCCCGGAGCCGGGCATCCGGCTCGCTTCGACGAAGGACAGCTCGCCGCCCGCCGCGGTCCGGCACAAGCCGACGGCGACGCCCGGCCGTGCGGTACGACCGGCGACCTCCTCATCGGGATGCGCCGGCGCGCCGAGCATCTCCACGACGGTCTCCGGCGTAACCTCGACTGGCGCTTCGTTCCCTTGGTGCTCATCGTGTTCTCCGTGTTCTCCGTGTTCTTCTCCGTGTTCTTCTTCGCTTTCTGCATGCTCTTCTTCGTTCCCTTGGTGCTCATCGTGCCCGTGCCCCTCGGCACGCCGGCGCACCACCTTGGCGCACAACGCGCCGAGAATCCCCGCCAGGTCCCACACCCCCGCCTCCCGGGTATAGCCGCGGATGACGGCCTCGACCGCCTCGTCGGTGATGCGGACCTGACCGGCCGTCAGTCCGTGGAACGCGAGTTGCAGCGGCAACAGGTGCCCGGTCGCGATGACCCGCTTCTCGGCCTCGGTGTACCCGGACAGCTCGATCACCGCCATCCGTTCCCGCAGCTTCGACGGCACCGAAGCGAGACTGGCGGCGGTGGCCACGAAGAGCGCCTCGGACAGGTCGAAGGGCAGGTCGAGATAGTGGTCGCGGAAGGCCGCCCCCGGCGCCGGGTCGAGCGCTTCGAGCCGCGCCGCCGCCGCGCCGCCTGCCTCGTCCAGGCAGTCGATCTCGTCGAGGACGAACACCGGGTTGCGGACGCCGACGCGCCGCAGCTCCTCGACGATTCGCCCGGGCTGACCTGACCGGGCGCCGTGCAGTGCCGACGCGCCCGCCAGCGTCCCGCAGGCCACCCACGCGCACGCCCGCCCGAGCGCCGCGGCGACAAGCCGCGACAGCGACGTCTTCCCGACGCCGGGCGGACCGACCAGACAGAGCAACGGGGACGGGGCGTCCGGCTTCGCCAGGCGCACGGCGACGTAGTCGAGCAGGCGCTCCTTCACCGCGCCGTGAACGGCATGACCCGCATCGAGGATCGCCCTGACGCGCGCCAGGTCGAGCGGTACAACAGCAGCGGTACGCCTGGTCCACGGCAGGCTCACCAGGCATTGCAGATACTCGCGCGCCCGGGCATGCTCGGGATCGGTGGACGCCCACGCGGAAAGCCGCTCGAGTACCTGCCGCCCTCGGGCCTGCACGGCGGGCGGCAGCGCGGGCGCGTCGAGCTGTTCGCGGAGACGTTCGAGCCCGTCGGTGGGGTCGGCGCCCGGCTCGCCGAGAAACGCGCGGACCTGCCGGGCCGTGATGCGGTCACGGACGAGCGAGGCGTCGCCGGTCTCGAGGCCGAGCGTCACCTTGCGGCAGATCGCCTGCAGGCAGCGGGCGAGCTGACGGATGCCCCGCTCGCTGGTGTAGTCGCGGATGATCCGCCGGCAGGCGCCGCGGGTGAACCGTACCGGCGTGTCCGCCAAGCCGGCCGCCCGGTTCTGCTCCCCGATCAGGTGCGTCTGGGCGATGGCGAGCTTCTCGGTCTCGGTATAGCCGGGCAGGTCGATGATCTCGAGCCGGTCCCGCAGGGCCGGTGGAATCCGGGCCGGCTCGTTCGCCGTCGTGATGAACAGCACCTCGGACAGGTCGAAGGGCAGCTCGACGAACGCGTCGCGGAAGCGGGCGTGCTGCGCCGGGTCGAGCACCTCGAGCAGAACCGCGGCCGGCGCGCGCCCGAGCTTGTCGAGCTCGTCGAGCACGAAGACCGGGTCCTTGCTGCCTACCCGCCGCATCTCGCGCAGAATCCAGCCGGGCTGCGCGTCCTTCCAGGTGCGGTTGTGGCCCCGCAGGTCCGTCTCGTCCCGCAGCCCCCCGCAGGACAGCTTCACGAACCCGCGCCCGAGCGCCTCGGCGATGCCGTACGCCAGCGACGTCTTGCCGACCCCGGGCGCCCCGGCGAAGCAGAGTACGGCCCCGTGCGGGTTCCGCCTCCGCACGGCCAGGTACTCGATGACGCACGCCTTGGCATGGTCGAGGCCCGCGTGCCCGGCGTCGAGCGCCGCGCGGGTGCGCGCCAGATCGATCGGTGCGGCGCTGCGCCGGGTCCACGGCAGATGTTCCAGCCACTCGATCCAGTCGTTCGTCTTCGCGGCCTCGGCGTCGGACGACTCCGACAGGCGCCGGCGCTCGCGCGCGATCGTCTCCCGTACCGCCGACGGCAGCGCCTCGCCGTCGCCGAGCAGCTCGCGCACCGTGGCCGGTGTGACCACCTCCGGTCCCAGGCCCCCCGGCCGGCGGCGCCGCGCTACCTGCCGGCAGATTGCGGCCAGCTTCGCCTGCAGGTCCGCCACGCCCGCTTCATTCGTGTGGCTCTGAATCACCCGGCGGATCGCCTCCGCCTCGAAGCGGACATCGCCCATGCACGCCGCCGTCCGCCACGGCTCGACGGCGCCCTGCGGCGGCGGCGCCGCCCACAATGCCTCCAGCTCCCGCACCGACGAGACCTCCCGGTCCACCACCACGGCCGGTCCGGCCCGGGCGGTGTCGGATGCCACCGCGCGGGCCGGACCGGCCGGCTCGAGCGCCAGCGGCGGCGTGTCCTGGGACTGGCCGAACGGGCGGGTCAGCAGGTACCGCTGCGCGATGGCGAGCTTCTCCTGCTCGCTGTACGCCGGCAGCTCGATCACCTCGAGCCGCGTGCGTACCGGCTCCGGTATCCCGCCGGCATCGGTCGCCGTCACGATCCACAGCGCCGCGGACAGATCGAACGGGACCTGGAGGTACTCGTCCCGGAACGCGCTCCGGCGCGCGGGGTCCAGGACGTCGAGCAGCGCGTCGGCGGCGTCCGATGCCACCCGGTCGAGCTCTTCGAGAATGAAGACCGGATTGCCTACCCCGGCTTCGTGCAGACCCTTCGGGCTGTGTTCCCGCTCGGCGCCCGGCTGGTGGTCCAGTCCGTCGAAGTACTCGTCCACGTGGGGGGTGATCCCGAGTGCGATGATCGCGGTTCGCTCGTCGCCCTCGGCCAGCGTCTCGACCAGCGTTTCTGTCCTTCCGCTGTCCGGATCGACCCAGCGTTTCCATCGGGATCCGTTCGCGGTCTCGATGAGCACGGTCGCCGGGTCCTGCCTGGTCGTGCTCTCGGTCTGCCGGCTCGCTCCGGCCGGTTGGTCCGCTCCGGCGTCCGGTAGCTGCAGTTCCGGCAGGTCTATCTGGCCCTTCGTCCAACCCTTGGACGGGTGCGTGCGTGTGGGGTCTCGGTAGATCGCCAGGCTGCATGCGATCGCGTGCAGTACTCGTCGCCCGCTGTGGTCGGCGTCGTTGATGACGGTGGCCTGGTTCGGCGGACACAGTACCGCGTTTCTGCGTTCCCCGGTGTAGTTGCCGATGATTGCGTGCTTCAGCTTCATGTTCTTTGTTCGCTCCCGGTCTTGCGGCTGCCTGCCCGCCATCCGCACGAGGTCGCCGTGCATGCTCCCGCGGCGGCCATTGCCGGTATTCCCGTAGCAGTCAGCGGCGGGTAGAACGTCATCGCGGCTACGCTGAGTGTCGCGGTGATCAGGAACGGCGCCTTGCTCTGTCTGTTCGCGCGGATGACTTCGGACAGCAGGACGATGGTGCCGATGACGTACCAGGCCCCGGTGCCCGGGGCGTTCTGGGTGGCCGCGGTCAGCACGACGGCGGCAAGCATCGTCGCGGTTCTGCTGTAGGCGTCGGCGGGTCCCGGCCTCGGTCTCCGGTGTCGGTTGAGTCTCACGCCTGTTTTCCTCAGTCGCTATTGGTCCAGGCGAGCTGAAACAGTCCGGTGATCGTTGTCGACGTCGACTTGTCGTCGGTTTTCCGGACCGGTCTGACTCTTCCGGGTGCGAAGACGTATTTTCTCAGGTTCGGCCATACCAGACCCAGGAGGTCCCGGTCTATCAGCACCATGCCGTCTCCGGTCTCGTCCTGGTCGCCTGCTATCTGGTCGGCCAGTGCCATATTCCAGTCGGCAGTGCGTCCGGAGCCGATCTCGGTGAGGCGGACCGTGGGTACCGGGCGTTGTGCGGTTCCGGTCGGCGCGTTCGTCTGGCCGAGGCGGGCGACGTCGGGTAACGGAACCTTCGCGCTCTCGAGCAGTTGGCGCCTTCCGCCGGCGTCGACGAGGATGACGTCTCTGGCTGGCGTGCTCAGCAGGTTTCTCATGGGTTTCGCGTCCTGTTTCTGCGGGTCGCGCCGTTGCGGCCGTTGTTGCCGTTGCGGCCGCAACGGCGACTTCTCCGTTGGGGGTGCAGTCGCCGGCCGGCGGACGCATCGGCCGGCCGGGGTCGTTCGTCGGATCTGGCGTTCTACTCGCCGGCCGCTGTGAGCGTGAAACCGGTGATCCGCGTCTGGTACGGCGTTCCGTTCCAGATCGGGCGCTTGTTCTGGTGTTGGAGTGTTTCGCTGATGAGTGTGCTCGGTCGCGGTGGTGTGACGCCCCTTGTGCGCTGGTGTTCGTCGACAGGCAGCTCGTCGTCGCCTGCCGCCACTGTCCGGATCCGGTCGAGCTCAGCTGGGCGCCGAAGCGCGCTCGGCGCAAGGCGCCCAAGGTCGAGTCGGACCGCAAGGGCGCAGAGGAGCAGGCGGCTGCCGACCAGCGTCTCCAGGACCGCTGCTCGACGTGCCATGGCGCCATGACCCGCTGGAAGCTCTCCGCCGGGGGACATCTTCAACTGTGCCAGGCGTGGCCTCTGTGTTCGGGCTACCTTCTCCAGGCGGCGAAGCCGGCTGCTTCCGGCGATTCATCCAGGAAGGGTCGCCGGCGTGGCTGACGATCTCTCGTGCGTTCTCTGGCAACCCGGCAGGGACTCCGACTCGCCGCTGGTCGACAGTACGGTTTCGTGTCTCATGGGACCCGTGCTCTCCGCGGCGCCGGCCACTGTCCTGCGCCGTCTCGAGTCCTCTGCGCGAAGCGTGGGCCGTGGGCCCCTTCTGGATGTTTCGGGTCTCGAACTGGGCCCCTTCGCCGGGGCGGTCCCCGTTCCGGTCCTGCCCTCTCTGACCCTGGTCGATGGTGTCGTTCTTGCGCTCCCGCTGGCGGTGGCTTACGCTCTGGCCGGCGCGCCGCTCGATCTGGTTCCGCCGGATCCGCATACTGGCCAACCCCTTGCGGTAATCGGTTTGGGCGCACCGCACGGCGGCCTCATAGTCGGTCCGGCGCCCGTGTGTCAACGGTCGCTGGAAAGGGCGTCATTCTGGACAGGACGGCGACCACAACATGTAGGGGGTGTATGAGTGGGCATTGTCGGCAAGAGCCAGGCTGGACGAGCGTGCGCGGAGCCGACGTCAAGGCCGTCAGCCCCGCAGATCGGGGGCGGAGCGAAGCGACGCGCCTTGACGTCGGTGAGCACACGCGCACGCTGTTGGCTTGACGATGCCGCCGGAGACCACAACATCTTGCGGTCGACCCGAGTCCAGTTTCCTTCAGTATGACCAGCATCGCGTTATGACAAGTGACGGTCAGCCGAGCGCCGTTGCCCCTGGCGTGGCGGGCATCCCCGCTACCGCGAGCTTGACATAGTACGCATGGTCTCTGCGGGTTCCCAGTGTCAGGGGACCAAGGAGGAGACCATGCTTGAAACGCTTTCCGTTCGCCCACGCATCTGCGACCAGATCCGGTCCGGGCCGTTGGGTCGCTGGGTCGACGACTTCGTCGACGTACTCATGACGCGCGGGTACGCGACGGGCACCGTGCGCCGGTACGTGCGAGCCGCCGCGATCTTCAGTGCCTGGCTGGCCCAGCAGCGCGTTGCGGCGACGGACGTTGACGAGACGCTGGTCACTCGGTTCGTGACCGGGCTGTCACGGCGACCGTCTTCGACGCGCCCGAGCGGCCGGCTCTCGGATGTGGCATACGGCGTCCGTCTGCTGGCCGCGCATCTGTGGACCCGAGGGGTAGCGGCACGCCCTGTCCGGGTCGCCGCGCTATGCGAGTCCGAGCAGTGGCTGCAGCGCTTCGACGAGCACCTCGTGCAAGCGCATGGCCTGGTCGTCGGGACCCGGCGGAGGTACCGGCGCTACGCCGCAGCCTTTCTTGCCGAGTGCGCGGGGACGCCGACGCCCGACTGGTCCCGCCTCACCGTGCCGACGATCGCGGCTTTCGTGCAGGCCCGGGCAAGCGGGCTTTGTCAGTCCTCCCGCCGCAGCCCGGCCACGGCCACCCGTACGTTTCTTCGCTTCCTGGCCGCCCACGGCGTGGTTCCGGCCGGCATCGCGGGAGCCGTGCCGACCATCCGCGAATGGAAGCACGCCAGACTGCCCCGGGCCCTCGCCGATGACGACGTGCAGCGGGTGCTGGCCGCCGTGGACGAGACGCGCCCCAACGGCTGTCGTGACCGCGCCATCCTGCTGCTGCTGAGCCGGCTCGGCCTCCGGGCAGCAGAGGCCGCAGCCCTCACGGTGAAGGATGTCGACTGGCACAACGGGGTTGTCCGTGTGGCCGGCAAAGGAGGAAAGGAGCGACGACTCCCGTTGCCGGCCGACATCGGGGCGGCCCTGGTCGCCACATTGCGCTCGCGGCCCCTGGCGAGTCCGCCGGACGTGATCTTCGTAACTGCGCTGCCGCCGTATCGGCAGCTCGGCGGGTCGGCCGTCACGGCCATCGCCACACGGGCGCTGCGTCGCGCTGGCGTCATCGTCCCACGGCCCGGCGCCCACCTGTTCCGGCACGCCTTTGCGTCCCAGATGGTCCGCCGCGACGTGCCGATGAAGACAGTCGCGGACCTGCTTGGCCATGCCCGCCTGGAGACCACCACCATCTACGCGAAGCTGGACCGCGAGACCCTGGCGACGATCGCCCTGCCGTGGCCCGGAGGCGAACGATGACCGGCGAGGCTTGGCGCCAGTACTTGCAGACCTACGTCGCGTTGCGCCGCGCCTTCGGCTTCACCATGCAACGTTCTTCGCCGACCATCTCCTACAGCAGAAGGCCGTCAGCCCACAGACCATCCACGCCTACCGCGACGCCTTTCGCCTGCTGCTGACGTTTCTGAAGCAGCACCGTCAGCGCAAGCCCGAGGTGCTGACGCTCGACGACCTCGATGCTCCCGTCATCCTGGCGTTTCTCGACCACCTCGAAGAAGACCGCGCCAACTGCATTGCGTCGCGCAATGCGCGTCTGGGCGCCGTCCGCTCCTTCGTCCGGTTCGCAGCGCTACGTACGCCTGAGTGCGTTGACCTGGCGTCTCGCGTCCTGGCCATTCCCCGCAAACGCACGCCACGACGACAGGTCGCCTACCTGACGCGTGCGGAAATGGACGCCATCCTGGCAGGCTGTGACCGTTCGACCCACGGCGGACGGCGGGACCACGCCCTCCTGCTGACGCTGTACAACACCGGGGCGCGGGTCTCCGAACTCATTGCCGTGCGGCACTCCCACGTACGCTTCGGCCCCACCGCGGTCGTCCAGCTCTTCGGCAAGGGCCGCAAGGAGCGAGCGGTTCCCCTGTGGACCAGGACCAGCCGCTGCCTGCGCCAGTGGTTCGACGAAGAGGGCGAAGCCGCGCCCGACTATGCGTTCCGCAACGCGCGGGGCGACCGCTTGACGCGACAAGGAGTCACCCATCTGCTCGATCAGGCCTGCCTGCGAGCTCGCGAGCGCTGTCCGAGCCTGAACACGAAGCGCGTGTCGCCGCACGTCGTCCGCCACACCACCGCGATGCACCTGCTCCAGGCTGGCGTCGACATGGCGACCATCGCGCTGTGGCTCGGCCACGAGCGACTCGAAACCACCCATCAATACGTCGAGGCGGACCTGCAACTCAAGGAAGACGCTCTGCGAAAACTCGAGCCGCTCGGTCAACGAACGCAGCGGTTCAAGGCCGACTCCTCGCTGTTGGCCTTCCTGGCGAGCCTCTGATTATGACCAGCAGACGACGTGCTGGACCCCGACCGCCACCGTCTCGCCGACGGTCACTTGTCATAACGCGATGCACTGACAGGTATGACCAGCTGGTCATACCTGTCAGTTCCTCGCGCTCGGCAACACCGTGCACTGGGTCTATGCGTTTCTGGTCCTCCACCTTCTCGATCTGGGTCCTGGTCTGGCGTGGGCCTTGCCGGCGCGCTCCTATTCGGCCGTGTTCGTTCCGCGGTTGATGTTCTCCCGCCTCTCGTCGGCGTACGCGCTCGCTCTCATCGTCGGCCTGGCCGGGCGTGGTCTCGATCTGGCTCGGTTGGCGTCGGACCCGCAGTTCTTCTTCTCGGCCTGCCGTTCGTTCTCGCAGTGCTTGGATCCGGCTGACCGCGAACTCGAGGCGGCCTTTTCCGGAGCGCGGTCCTGATGCTGCTGTTTCTTGCGTTTCAGTCGGCGGAATCGCCGCTGCGCTTCGCTGCGTTCTCGGGCGTGTTCTTCGTTCTCGCGGTGAGTTGCCTGCTCGTCGCCACCGTGCTGGTGATCCGGGACCTGCGACGGGGCTCTGTGCGGGTCTACGGGTCGCCGGCGCTCTGGGTCTGCTACGGCGGGGTAGCCGCCGTGGTCATCGCCGCCGGGCTGTTGCTGGCCGGCGTCTGAGGTACTCGTTCACCTTCTCGGCGGTCTCGCTTCCCTCGCGTACTTCGAGCTGCTCGACTCTCAAGGTGTCCTGGCCGTGCGTTGCGCATGCCCTGACCGGCCCCGTTTCGCCGTTCTTCCAGCCGGCCACGGTGGCCAACAGTCCTTCCAGGCTCGGCACGCTGTTCTTCCATTCCAGTGCGAGCGCCGCTCTCTCGATCATCGGCCCAACGGTCTCTACCGAGTAGGCCGCCGTTTCGGTTGTCACAGGGTCGGCGAAACCCGTGGTCATTCCGTTCCTGCGGCGCTCGTAGCTGATGGTTGCCAGGCGCATGCCCGGCTTCGGCTGCAAGCTCTCGCTCTGCCAGTGCTCGGGTCTCCAGACCGCCTCGCGAGTACCGATCCGCAGGCCCGTAGCGAACGTCTTCTTGCTGCTGGCGGTCCCGCTGATGTTCTTCGGCCAGTACTGCTGGCGTGTCTGGTGCTGTACGTCTTCGGGCCGGGCCCGGTCGTTACGGCTACCGCGCCGATCAGCAGGCCTCGCGAGCTCTTGCTTCCCAGGTAGGCGCCTCCTGCCTGGCAGCCTGGCTCGACCCACAATTCGGTGTTGTGGTTCGGGTCCAGCATCAGGCCGATCCGTACTACGATCACGCGCCATTGCCGCCGTGCCTGCGCTGGCTTCCGGGGCGCTTGCCCCGTGTCTCTCGTGTTCATCGGTTTCCGCCTTCAGTCCTGCGTGCCGTGTTGGTCGCTCTCGGTGTCGACTTCAAGCCAATCGGTTGCGTCGCCCTGCTGGGTCGAGACGCTCGTCTGTGCGGCCAGCTCGCGCAGCAGCTGGTGCCAGCCGGCCGTGTTCGGCATGTTGGCGTGCCTCCTCCTGGCGTCGGCGATGATTCGCCCGGCCATGATTGTTGCGGCTTCGGCAGGGCCCAGTACCAGGCCGTTCTCGCTGGTCCATTTCAGTCGCAGGACGTAGTTGCCGTGGCCGTGCGGCGTCGTCTCCGGCGCCAGTACCGGTCGTCTCGTCGTCCGCAGCCACAACTCCACGCTTTCGTCCGCGGGTCGACGGTAACGACCCCGTCTCGATTTTTACCGCGCTGGCCCCGGTACCCTGGGCTCCCCGGGGGCTGTTGCTTCAGATTGGCCTCTCCACGGAGCCTATTCCGAGTGAAGACCGTCTGCCGAGCAGTCTCGTGTTCCTGATCGACGTTTCAGGCTCGATGAGCGGCCACGACCGGCTCCCGCTCGTCCGCCGTGGCATGGCGCTGCTCGTAGACCAGCTTCGTCCCCAGGACCGTCTCTCCATCGTCGTCTACGCCGGTGCTGCCGGTGTGGTCCTCGAAACGGTTTCCGGCGATCAGAAGGCGGACGCGCATCGCGCCCTCGCCGCGCTCGAGGCGGGCGGCTCGACGGCCGGGGCCGAGGGCATCGAGCTCGCCTACCAGCTCGCTCACCAGCAGTTCGTGGCCGGCGGTCACAACCGGGTCATCTTCGTCACCGACGGCGACTTCAACGTCGGGCCGTCGAGCCCTCGCGAGACCGTCGACCTCGTTGCGGGTCACGTCGACTCGGGGATCTATCTCACGGTTCTGGGCGTCGGTCTCGGGAATCTCCAGGACCAGACGCTGGGCCGGCTCGCGGACTCGGGCAACGGCGCCTATCACTATCTGGACTCGCCGGCCGAGGCCCGCCGGGCGCTCCTGGAGCAGCTCGGCTCGGCTCTCTCTCCTGTTGCCGATGATCTGAAGCGGGCGCATTCCCGATTTCCCGGTCACGCGCTCACACCCACCGGCGTCATGGCCATCCGCTGCAAACAGTTCCATCTGCCGGACTTATAGAAAGACCGCAGGAGAAGAATCGCGTCGACGCTCTCCGGTAGCCAATAGATGGATGCGCCCTTGATGCGGAGATTGATGACGCGACGGATGGCGCTTTCGACGGCACCGCTGCCCCGCGGAAGCCCGAGCCCGACCATTGTGGTGTAGGCGAAACGATGACGGTTCTTCAGGAAGTAGTTGAGGTGCGTGCGGATCTTGCCGGCCGTGCGCCCGCGGCACAGCTCCCGCAGGGCCGTGATCACCTCGTCCACCCGTGCTCGCTTGAGCAGCCCCCGCGTGCGGTTGAGCCAGCGGGTGCGTTGCGTCGCGCTCCAGCGGCGCAGCTTGACCGCGTCGGAGAGTTGCTTTGCGGCATGATAGAAGTCGATCAGCCCCAGCACCTGTGTCGGCGAGAGCCCGAGCGCGGCGATGAGGCGCTGGAGGCGTCGCCAGATCCAGGGCGCGCCGTCGGCGATGAAGAGCACCTTGTCAGCGGCGTTGAGGCCGATCTGCCGCGCGTACGACAACAGCAGGGCGAAGACCGCCTCCGGTCCCCGGAGCGTGCCGTCGATGATCGGGGCCCACGTCTGAGACGGTCGCCCGTCGTCGCCGACGACGTACAGGATGAGAAGCTTCGGTTCCTTCCAGTCGGTATGGAATCGGTTACGCCCCTTCTTCGTCTTGGGGCCACGCTTCTTGCGCCTCACACGGACGCGGCCCCCGTCGAGGGAGACGACCACCCGCTTCCCGGTCACGCGGTCCAGCAGACCGCACGCCGCGCTCTGCTGGGCCGCTCGGGCCCGCGCAGCGTAGCGATAGGCGGTCGAGCGGAGGGTCTTGATATCCAGGGCGATGCCGTCGGAGCGGAGCTGCGCCTGCGCTTCGGCCAGCGAGCTGAGCATGGCGACCGCGCGGCTTGCATCCGAGGCCAGCTTCGGCGTGCACCGGTCGTAGATGCCCAGCACCACCAAGGCGGGGTAGAGTCCCGGCCTCCGCTTCGCCCGACGGGCGTGTTTCTCGCGGTAATACGGCGTCGTGACCGGCACCGTCGTGCCCCGGGAGGTGCGAACGTTGACGGTCTCCAGCCCGTCGCTCCGCATCCGCCAGGGCAGGTGGCGCACGAGGGCGCTCGCCGCGTCGCCAACCGCGGCGGAGCGCACCGCGCGTTGCAGCACGGGGGTGAGGAGGGCGCCGAAGAACTCGTCCGCGATGGCCCGCAGCTGCTCTTCGCACTGCTCCGCTTCCTCTGCCGACCTGGGCGCTGGAGCACGCGCCTCAAACTCCAGCGCCCGCCGGAGGGCAGTGCGCAGGTGGACGGGAATGTTGCCAAGATCGACCTCGCGGCTCGGGGTGTCGATGGCGCTCTTGTCCATTTCAACGCACCATCATGGGCAGTCCGAGCCGTAATGTCCAGTACCACCCTCCCCGTCTGTCCGAAGACCGGCTCAACCTCCCCCAGCCTCACAGTCCATCTTTGCCTACACACTGCTCCGGGAAATCGGGAATGCGCCCTCTGAAGCTGCAGATCGAGTTCAATCCGGCCCGTGTGGAGCGTTATCGCCTGCTCGGCTACATGAACCGGCGCTTGGCTCCCGATCAGTTCGCCGATGCCGACGTCGACGCGGGGGACCTGGGCGCCGGGCATTCGGTGACGGCCCTCTACGAGCTCGTTCCGGGCGCTGTCGATCTTGTTGCACAAGAGCCTCTCCGTTACCAGGAGCGGGGTCTGACGGACCTCGCTTCGACCGACGAGCTTCTTCGTGTCGCCGTCCGCTACCGTACTCCCGGCGCCGCCGATTCGCACCTGCTCTCGGTGCCCGTCTTCGCGGCCGACGTGGCCGGTCACGATCCGGCCCCCCAGCTCTTGCTCGCCAGCGCGGTGGCGGAGTTCGGTTTTGCTCTCCGCCGGTCGCCGACCAGGCCGGATGTCTCCCTACAGGCGGCCTCGGACCGGGCGCGCCGTTCGGGCTTGTCGGCTTCCGGCCGGGTTGGCGACTTCCTCGAGCTGGTCGATCTTGCGGCGGACCTTCTGGTTCGCCCGTAACCGGATCGGGTCCGGTAACCGGTGGTCCGGTTCAGCTCTCGTTCCCTGTGAACAACAGTGCCAGGAGTCCGCCGTCGTACGCCTGGTTGTCGACGCATTCCCGGAGCCTCTTGCCCAGGTTCGAGTACTCGCCGGTGCCAGCCTGGTACAGCCGCTCGATGAGCCTCACCACGTCCAGCCCGTTCGCGTTCGTCTTGGACGGCTTGCCGTCCCTTCTCGCGCATTCGGGTGCCTCGCGGTATCCCTCGCGCGTCTGGCCGCCGCCTGCATCTCCGGCCCCCGGGCGTTCCTGCTGTCGACCAGTTTCGGTCATCGTTTCGTCTCCTTTTTTCGCTGTTGGTACGGTCCGGCGCACCTCTCCGGAGGGGCTTCTCCGATGCCCGATCTCGATCAGGGTACTACTTTGGATTTTGGGCCGTTCCCAAGGCCTCATGTTTATCACTCAGAGTCGGCTTGGGGGCCGATTCTGGTCTATAGACCAAAAGCACCGCTAAGGACACTGCCCTAAACTAGTTTTTCACTTGCCGATTTTCTGGTCATACTGGAGGTATGAAGCGAGACATCGAGCTGGAAGCGACCCTTGTTGCGAAGTATGCCGCCGTCGAGCCCGTGTTGGACGAGCGCAGTCGCCGCCGGTGGGCGGCGGCCGAGTCGCGCGCTATCGGCTACGGCGGCGACGCGGTGGTTTCGTCGGCCACCGGTCTGGCTCGGGAGACGATTCGCAAGGGACGCCGGGAGATTTCCCGCGACGAGGCGCCGACGGACCGCATCCGACGCCCTGGAGGCGGAGGGCCTCGCATCCAGCAGGATCAACCCGGCATCGAGGCCGCGCTCGAAGCCTTGGTGGATCCGCTGACGCGCGGAGACCCGACCTCGCCGCTGCGCTGGACGTGCAAGAGTCGCGCAAAGCTGGCGGCGACGCTGAACGAGCAGGGGTGGCGGGTGAGTTCGACCACTGTGGGCCGGCTGCTGCACCGCCTGGGCTACCGGCTGCAATCGCCGCGCAAGCGGCAGGAAGGCGCCACGCATCCGGACCGCAACGCGCAGTTCGAGCACATCAACCAGACCGCGGACGCGCATCTGACCGCCGGCCAGCCGGTGATCTCGGTCGACACGAAGAAGAAAGAGCTGGTCGGGAACTTCAAGAACGGCGGGCGCGAATGGCAGCCGAAGGGCACGCCGCCGGCGGTGCTGGTGCATGATTTCCCGACCGACGCCGAGGGCAAGGCGATTCCGTACGGCGTCTACGACATGGCGCGCAACGAAGCCTGGGTGAGCGTGGGCTGGGACCACGACACACCGGCGTTCGCGGTGGCGTCGATTCGACACTGGTGGCATCAGATGGGTTGCGGCGCCTACCCCGAGGCCACGACCCTGTTCATCACGGCCGATGCGGGCGGGAGCAACGGGTATCGGTTGCGCGCCTGGAAGCATGCGCTTCAACAGTTGGCCGACGAGACCGGACTGACCATCGAGGTGAGTCATTTTCCACCCGGCACCAGCAAGTGGAACAAGATCGAGCACCGGCTCTTCTGTCACATCACGGCGAACTGGCGCGGCACCCCGCTGACGACGTACGAGACCATCGTCGACCGCATCGGGAACGTCCGGACAGCCACCGGACTCCGGGTCCGGGCCGAACTCGACGCCGGGGAGTATCCGACGGGCGTTACGGTGACCAAGGAACAGATGGACGCACTCGCGCTGGTCCCCGATGCGTTTCACGGGGAATGGAATTACAAACTGTTACCCCGATGAAGTTGACAACTTTGTATCGATCACTGTCCTAAGCGGCCTGGAGGGCCCGCCAAGCACCCGTTTTTTCCGGTCTCGGAGCGCCTCTTTTGGGCTCGCGCGGGATTCAGGTTCCGTGTCCTGCAGTCCGGCCAGCCGGCTGCCGTCGGCAGGTGCGTTCACGAACCGGAGAGGAGGGCTTCGTCACCCGCGGTTCGACCCCCCCCCTCGCCCGAACCTTGGCCTGGTACACGCTGTAGTATTTTCCCCAGTTGGCCAGCGGCGCATCGGGGTCCGGCCACAGCCAGTACTTCTGCCGCCATGTCAGCAGTATTATCTGTGACTGCCGGCAGGCCCTTCCCCTGCGGTCGCCGCTGTTTTTGGCGACTGGCGTCACCCACGACCGTGGCCATCTCGTGCTCGACGTTATCGCTTTTCCTGCGGTGTGGTTGGTCTTCAGCAGCAGTTGTACGGCGTACCTCGCGAGCACGGTCTCCCTCAACCGGTTGTTGCCTCCCAGCGGCAGCACGGTGTCCATCGCGCGTTTGAGCGTCAGCATCTGTGCAGGTGCGACCGATTCCGCGATCGTGGAGATGTCGATGCACTTGTCCTGACTCTCGTTCACGACTCTTTCGAGTATCGCCTCGAGGACGAGGTGGCGGGCTTTCTCGTTCAATTCGAGCGTGTCGTACAGCTCCTTGCTGCGGATCTCCATGAGGACCCGTCTGTGTTCGTCCTTCGGGTCCCGGTGCCTCCCGCCCCGCCATCTCGTGGCGCTCGACATGTTGTTGTACACACAGCTGGAGTAAACCGATGTGACGACCCGTCCACCGTGGTGGAAGCCGAACTCGAAGCCGCAGTACATGGCTCTGGTTGCCCTTTCAGCCGATCGCGAGCTTTTTTCTCGCGATCGTGTGCATCGTCGCCAGTGCGTCGGCGGCGCTCGTGCGCGCGAGGTTCAGTACCGGGATCCCGGCGGTTCGCGCCATCTTCATTCCGGTGGCGGTCCCGCCTTGCGTCGCCCCGCCCGGTGTCCAGCAGATTACCGCGTCGACCCGCCGGTCGGCCGCTGCATGTCCGAGTCCGTGGATGATCGCCTGGTTTCGTCCGTGGAGTGCCCGTGCGCCTCTCGAACAGCGCTCCCACGCGCCGTGGTACTTCGACACCACCCCCTGCGCATGGCTCTGCTCGTTGTTCGTCAGCGTGACGCACTCGCCTCCCGTGCGGTCGTTGCAACCCTTCCAGGGCAGATCACTACTGTCCCACATTTTCAGCGCCACAGCAGCATCTGAGGGTCTGGGGAACCCGGTGGCGAGGGCGTCGTGAACAGCTCCGCCAGTGGACGGCGGTCGAACAGGTTGAGCTGGAGAACTCGTAGCATCTGGTGCAGGCTCCAGCTCAGTCGCAGGACGAACTTCAGGTAGGCCAACAGCAGGTACATACACGTCGCCACCCACAGTTGCGACAGAACCGCGTTCTTCGTCCGGCCGACGAAGCGTTTCACCTTCAGATGCTGCTTGATCCACTTGAAAAACAGCTCGATTTGCCACCGCGACTTGTACAGGTTGGCAATCGTCTTCCCAACCCACGTCGTGTTGTTCGTCACGAACACGTAGCTCCGCCGCGTTTCCTCGTCCCAGTAGCCGACCCGCCGCAGCGTGCCCGGATAGGCCTTGCGGCTACGCGCACTGGTCAACTCGATCGTCTGGTCGCTCAACACCCCGGTCCGGATGTCGACGTCGTGCTCACGCACCACCTGATAGCGCACGTTCCGCTTCAGGCGGGTCACAAAGGTCACCCCCCGTTGCTGCAACTGATGGAGCCACCCGAAATCAAGATACGCGCGGTCGGCCACCACCACGCTGCCCGGCCGGGAACGTCCACGTGCGGGCCACCGTGACGTCGCCGGTCTTGCCGTCGGTCACGCTGATGAACGTTGGCAGATGTCCCGCCTGGTCCACGCCGACGTGCAGCTTGATCGCGCCTTTCGTGCGCCGGAACGACGCCCACGGGAAGGCCGCCAGGCACAAGTCGATGGTCGACGCGTCCACCGCGTACAGCTTGTTCTTGAACCGGAAGCCATGCCGCGGAGCCCGCTGCTGGCAGCGGGCCAGCAGGCGTCCGAAGAGCGCTTCGTAGAGCGTGTACGGCTGCTGTGCGTTCACCCGCGCCAACGAGGAACGACTGACGAACGCTCGCACGCCCAGGTGATAGAGCTTGTGGGGTTGGGCGCGCAGGTTGCCGACGATGTCGCGCAGGCTCTGCAGGCCGCCCAGTTGTCCCAGGCCGAGGGCGACGAACTGCGCCCAGCGGCTCATCACGCGGAGTCTCTGGCCCTCCTGGTGCTGTCGAGCCTCGGCGTCGAATTCATGTCGGGGAAGCAAGTCGAGAAGCTGCCGGAAGACTGTGGTATTATGGGCCACGGCTTGGATCTCCTGTCTTTTGAACGATTTGGAGCAAAGTCATTCTATCAGACACGGTGGGTTCAAGCCGCCCTAATTTGAAGTTCTATGGGACAGTAGTGGATGGCGATAGACGAAGGGGTTCAGTCTGCTGAGGCGGCCAGCGAGCTACCTGTCGTTGGCGTTGTCAGCGTTCCCGTCTGGCTATCCCACTGCGACGGTGAACGTCGGTCCGTCCTTGAAGTGAATTCTGCGACGGGAAGGCATCTGAAAGCTCATGCACGTCCGCCCGTCGGCATGCGTGACGGCGAAGTCTCCGGTGCCGATCACGTCCATTCCGATCAGCACGTCGACATCGTTGCCCAAGTTGCCGTCCGTAACTGGAAGAGATGAGAACACCACGTTGTTCAAAAGGTAAAGGCCAATAAGGTAGACGCCGGCCGTTCGGCTCCCGTTGGCGGTGGTATTAATAGGGTCATTGGTTGCCTGACAGCATACAGGTAATTTCCGGCTTGATTTCCTCATATTTCTGCATACTGCGAGGTCGGGATACTTATTTCCAGCTTAATAACGTCTCGCTCACTGATTGGGTAGAGTCCCAACCGTTCGACGACCCGCTCGGAGATCACAGATCCAGTCGCTCCCGTGTCCCATATTGCCCGGTCGAAGCGCTCCAATGCCGGGCGAGGCACGTCTGTCGCTGATGAGTCATAGGCTTCTGACACTACGATGGGCGTCGCCAGTTCGTGGACCGGTCCTGAGTACTGGACCGTACATGCTCGGGTCCTCCGCCGCCACCACCACCTCACAGACCGACCCTCGAATGAAATACCAAGGGCTTCTCCTCACTGGCGGCGATGCACCCCCGAATCAGGAATGAGCCTGGCTCGTACTTCTTCTTGGCTGCGGTGTAAGCATCGATTTCGGTATCGAAGAAACCATCGACCGCGCCATCGTGGATGAGTACCAACTTGCCGTAGTGTTCGCTGGCCAGCTTATCCTGAATGGAACGGAAGTAGTCGAGCTGACGACTGAGTATCTCCGTTGCCTCTCTCCTCCTCGTGCCACTCATCGGCCTCCCTCCTCTTCTACAGCCGGCGGGGCCTTCGACTGCGGATGTTGTCGGGTCTCTCTAAAGGTCGACTCGCGGCCTCCGCTCGCGAGCCTTCCCCGACGCGCTCACGGTCCACGGGATCCGCGTTGGGGCATTCCGACTTCGTATCGTAGCACGGTTGACGTCCCGGTCGCGGAGCTCGAAGCCGTTTATTTAGCGCCACTTAGAGGGGCCTCTGGGTGGACGATTCGCTCGTCCTCTCCACTCCGGTACGCGATCGCCAGAGCACGACGTAGCCGGCCCGGGCGGAGTAGCCACGCAGCTGGTACGTACGATGCGCCACGACTGGATCGTTCCCCGCACGCGCGGGGCTTAACCGGACGCGGTCCCGTTGAACAGTCGGAGACTCAGACACAGGCCGGAGCAGGCAGCGACGCGCCGTACGCAGCGGCCGTTAAAGCCGAGCGCCGCCGAAACCAGCCTCGGGGCGCCAGAGCGGTCCGCCGTAGCGTCACGACGCGCTCGAGCCGGGCAGAGGGCCAACGCCTAGCCGTCGAACGGAACACCCCTCGCGCGGCGCAAGCGACCGCCCTTGTGCGCCTTCCACCATTTGACGAGAGCGCCCTTCTTGCCAGTCTGGCTGTTGTAGATGTCGACGACAGCGGCCGCAACACACTCCGGAACCTTGCGCCCGAGGCGCTCCCGGTAGTCCTCGGCGCGTCGGTGCACACCGTGGAAGCCGTGCCGCTCAGTCGCCAGCCCACGGAGCAGAAGCTCGTCCTCGATGACCGAATACGCCGCGAGAACAAGCCCCAGGCCCTCGATGAGCCGACGGTCGAAACCGTTTGGACTCGAATCGTAAGCATCGCGCAACACACGAAGCACGCGCTCGAGGATCCGCGCCCCGTCACGTTCGTAGACGCGGCGCAAAGCGCCGACTGCATAGACATTCCCGGTATTCTTGGGATAACCGAGCTTGAGGCCGAGAGCCGCGACGATCCCGGCAATCGCCGTCTCGATCGGATAGCCCGCAGTCACCGCGACGCTGAACCGCTCGAAAGCGCTCACCGGGGCCCTGCGGTTGCGGCCGAGGAACATGTGCGCCATCTCGGCCAGCGCAAGGCCCTCGTAGACCTCGCACTCGATCTGGTCGGTTGACGCGGCATAGCCGGACTGCTGAATGGCGTAGACGCGATGCTGGCCGTCGACCAGCCAGTTGACGTCTTCGACGCGGCAGACGACAGGAAAGCCGAAACTGTCGATGTCGAAATCACCCGCGATTTCGTCGCCCTTGGCTTGGCGGAAAGGCCGCTGAGCCTTGCCGGCCGCAGGGACGCGCAACGAGTCGAGGCTGACCTTTTCAATCTTCGACCGGCGTGGACGAGGATCCATCTGCAACCTCCTGACGAAGCCGACGTATGAAGCGGCCGAGACCGCGGCGAGCCTCCTCGAGGTCGGTAATCCAATCCGGGACCTGGGCACGGTCGAGCGCGGCGAACTCGATGAGGTCCTCCTGCGCTGTCAGGTTCTTCGCGTCGTAGGCGACCACCGAGACGATCCGGTTCGAGCGATCGCGAACCGACTGAATGGCGGTGGCGCGATTGCCGGGACGTGCCGGCGACGAATCAGACGACGAAGAAGGCTCGGAACGATCAACGTCGGGAACCGGGGGTTGGGAGACGGGAAGCTCAGAAGACGGTGCCAGCGAAGGCTCCCCAACAGCCGAAGCAACGGGGCGCGCGGCGGACGGAAGGGATTCGACGTCCAAGCGAGAACCGCCGTCGCCCGCAACGGGCGCAGGGGAATCAGCAGGGGCATCGGAGCAAGGCGAAGGTTTACGGCGGGACGAAGACGCCGGACGCGTGGCCGCACGCCGGCGGCCGTCAACGCCGACAACTCGATCGGGCAACTCAAAGGTAGCTTTGAGTTGAGCGCGAACCTCACCGACGTACGGTTGAGCACACCCCAACTGAGCGGCGATGCGGCCTTGGCTGAGGTCAGGCCAGGCGCGGTAGGCGAGCTCGATGGCACGGCGCTTGTCGGCGCTGTTCAGACGCTGACCGTGAGCGCGGTTGGCGCCGAGGGCGAACCAGAGTGCGTCGTCCCGAGTGCCGTCATACACATCGGCCGGGACCTCGGAACGACCCGCCTTCCGGTAGGCGAAAACGCGGTGGTAACCGTCGGCGAGTATTTCCGCGCCGGCGGCACGGAAAACAACCACAGGCGGGAACTGAGCGCCGTCCGCCAACGCCTGCACGTACTCGTCGACGACGTCGTCGTCAATGGCCGAGCGGACCTGAGTTCCGGCATCGGTTACGAGACGGTCCAGCGAGAGGACCTCACGGACCTGGCCGCCGTCCGCCGAATCGGGCGGCAGCCGAGGAGACGAAGCCGAAGTCGGTCTGACGGAAGACATGGCAAGAAACAGCCTACCGGCAGCCTGCCGGCCGGCCGCTGGCAGACGCGCACGAAACAGGCGGAAGCCACGCGCCAGGGGAAAGGACTCCGGAGCCACGCTCCCAGGTTGCGGGCAGCAGCTGGTGCCGTGGACCAGGGACTAATGCGCCAGACGCGCGGGCATGGAGGAGGCGCACCGCCGATGCACTGCGTGGGCGCGACAGGTTCCCCGAACGCGGGGCTCGACCGGTACCCGGCGCGACATTCTGACGAGGGCTCACCTCTGCCCCCGCCCGGGCGGGGGCAGACCTGGAACACCATGTGGTAACTTGGTCCGAGGCTGCGACACGATGAACGGGAACCGAGCCGTATGGTGGGTCAGCAACGCCAGCCCCGACCCGCCGCAGTTGCCTGGCGGTGATGCAGCCGATCGTCGAGACCGTCGATTTAGTGTCCTGCCCGATAATTGGGTCAATTTAACGGTGAAGGCTCTTCTCAAGAGCCTTCCGAGCCCTCTGGATCTTGGCCAGCGTCTTCGCACCGTCCGCCTTCCACTTGTAGGGTTTCGGATTCTCGTTCCGACAAGCAAGATAGACCGTGATCGCTTCGACCGAGGGTGCCCCAAGCGTAGTGGAAAGTCGGTGGCGACTCCTGCCCGGCTGTGGTATCAGTCGGGTGTGTTCAAAAGGAGGAGAGGCCACCGATGAAGAAACCGTACAAGATCGTTTCGGGCGCGTCCGCGCCGAACCGCCGGGAACTGGCGGACTGGCTGGCGAAGGACGGGCAACTGCTGATCCCGCTGGTCGAACTGCTGGAGAAGGGCGAGCGAGCCATCGACGAGGTGATCGACGTGATGGGCCGGGCGACCATCGAGGCCGTCCTGCGGATGAGCGCCGAGCAGGTGGCGGGGCCGAAGGAGCAGGGACGGCGCGACGCCGACCGGGATCTGTACTGGCACGGGGTGCAGGCGGGACGTGTGGCATTGAAGGAGCGGCAGTTGCGGGTCGACAAGCCGCGGCTGCGCAAGAAGCGGCCGCGGGCCGATGAGCCGGGCGAGGTGGAGATTCCGGCGTATACGGCGTTGCAGGCGGATCAGCCACTGGCCGACCGGATGCTGGAGCTGGTGCTGCAGGGCGTGTCGACGCGCAAGTACGAGAAGGTGCTGCCGGCGCTGGCCGACCAGGTGGGGGTGAGCAAGTCGGAGGTCTCGCGGGAGACCATCGAGGCGGGGACGCGCGTTCTGAAGGAGTTGGCCGAACGGGACCTGGGCAAGTTGGACGTGCTGGTCGTCTACCTCGACGGGATCGTGTTCGGGAACTACCACGTGGTGGCGGCGGTCGGTGTGGATGCGGATGGTCGTAAGCACGTGCTGGGGCTTTGCGGCGGGGCATCGGAGAACACGGAGGTCACCGCTGGCCTGCTCGAAGATCTGGTGACGCGGGGCCTGCGGGCTGACCGGCGGCGTCTGTTCGTCATCGACGGCGCCAAGGCGCTGCGGCAGGCCATCGGGCGGGTGTTCGGGTCGGCGAACCTGGTGCAACGTTGTAGAAACCACAAGGTAAGGAACGTCTTGGGTCATCTGCCGAAAGAGCAGCACGAGCAGGCGCGTTCGACGCTTCGGGCGGCGTGGAAGCTGGACGCCGACGAGGGCATCCGGAAGCTGGAGCAGTACGCCTCGTGGCTGGAGCGGGAGTGGCCGTCGGCGGCGGCGAGCCTGCGCGAAGGGCTCTCGGAGTTGTTCACGGTCAATCGCCTTGGGCTGCCGAAGCCGCTGCGCCGCTGCCTGACGACGACGAACATCATCGACTCGTCGCACGCGGGCGTTCGCCAGCACACGAATCGGGTGAGTCGCTGGCAGAGCGAGGAGATGGCGGTGCGGTGGGCCGCGGTGACGTTCCGAGAGACGGAGAAGCACTATCGCCGCATCACGGGCTATGAGCATCTCTGGATGCTGAAGGCGCACCTCGACGAAGAGAATGGCGCCCTTGCCGAATTGCAGAAGGCGGGGTAATGTGTGTCTGTCGCTGCCGACTTTCAACTACTGGCGGGACACCCTCCTTCGACCAGTTCAGCGACGCTGGTGAAGCTCCCTGCGCGCACGCAATCCTGCGTCAGGTCGGCGAAGAATCGCTCCACCATGTTCATCCAGGAGCTCGATGTCGGAATGAAATGCGTGTGGAAACGCTGGTGCTTCTTCAACCAGCTGACCACCTTCCCGTGCTTGTGAGTGCAATAGTTGTCGGCAATCAGGTGGAGGTCGACGGCTTCGGGAGTCTCGCGGTCGATCTGCTTGAGGAAGCGCAGCCACTCCACGTGCGTGGGCTGTTGTTCGGTGCGGTAGATCAGCTTGCCCTCCAGGTAGCTCAGCGCAGCGAACAACGTGACGGTGCCGTGCCGGATGTAATCGTGTGTCTGCGTCCTGATATGGCCGCGGCCCAACGGCAGGCCCGGCTGCGTGCGCTCCAGGGCCTGGCATTGCGTCTTCTCGTCGCAGCACAGAGGGTGCCCCAAGCGTAGTGGAAAGTCGGTGGCGACTCCTGCCCGGCTGTGGTATCAGTCGGGTGTGTTCAAAAGGAGGAGAGGCCACCGATGAAGAAACCGTACAAGATCGTTTCGGGCGCGTCCGCGCCGAACCGCCGGGAACTGGCGGACTGGCTGGCGAAGGACGGGCAACTGCTGATCCCGCTGGTCGAACTGCTGGAGAAGGGCGAGCGAGCCATCGACGAGGTGATCGACGTGATGGGCCGGGCGACCATCGAGGCCGTCCTGCGGATGAGCGCCGAGCAGGTGGCGGGGCCGAAGGAGCAGGGACGGCGCGACGCCGACCGGGATCTGTACTGGCACGGGGTGCAGGCGGGACGTGTGGCATTGAAGGAGCGGCAGTTGCGGGTCGACAAGCCGCGGCTGCGCAAGAAGCGGCCGCGGGCCGATGAGCCGGGCGAGGTGGAGATTCCGGCGTATACGGCGTTGCAGGCGGATCAGCCACTGGCCGACCGGATGCTGGAGCTGGTGCTGCAGGGCGTGTCGACGCGCAAGTACGAGAAGGTGCTGCCGGCGCTGGCCGACCAGGTGGGGGTGAGCAAGTCGGAGGTCTCGCGGGAGACCATCGAGGCGGGGACGCGCGTTCTGAAGGAGTTGGCCGAACGGGACCTGGGCAAGTTGGACGTGCTGGTCGTCTACCTCGACGGGATCGTGTTCGGGAACTACCACGTGGTGGCGGCGGTCGGTGTGGATGCGGATGGTCGTAAGCACGTGCTGGGGCTTTGCGGCGGGGCATCGGAGAACACGGAGGTCACCGCTGGCCTGCTCGAAGATCTGGTGACGCGGGGCCTGCGGGCTGACCGGCGGCGTCTGTTCGTCATCGACGGCGCCAAGGCGCTGCGGCAGGCCATCGGGCGGGTGTTCGGGTCGGCGAACCTGGTGCAACGTTGTAGAAACCACAAGGTAAGGAACGTCTTGGGTCATCTGCCGAAAGAGCAGCACGAGCAGGCGCGTTCGACGCTTCGGGCGGCGTGGAAGCTGGACGCCGACGAGGGCATCCGGAAGCTGGAGCAGTACGCCTCGTGGCTGGAGCGGGAGTGGCCGTCGGCGGCGGCGAGCCTGCGCGAAGGGCTCTCGGAGTTGTTCACGGTCAATCGCCTTGGGCTGCCGAAGCCGCTGCGCCGCTGCCTGACGACGACGAACATCATCGACTCGTCGCACGCGGGCGTTCGCCAGCACACGAATCGGGTGAGTCGCTGGCAGAGCGAGGAGATGGCGGTGCGGTGGGCCGCGGTGACGTTCCGAGAGACGGAGAAGCACTATCGCCGCATCACGGGCTATGAGCATCTCTGGATGCTGAAGGCGCACCTCGACGAAGAGAATGGCGCCCTTGCCGAATTGCAGAAGGCGGGGTAATGTGTGTCTGTCGCTGCCGACTTTCAACTACTGGCGGGACACCCTCGCAGCACAACACCAGTGACCTCTCGGGTGGGTCCAGATAGAGACCTGCCACATCCCAGAACTTCTCTTCGAACTTCTTGTCCCTGGAAACCTTGAAGGTGCGCAGACGATGCGGCTTGAGCCCTTGGCTCTGCCAGATGCGCGCCACGCTGTGAGCCGAGATGCCGACCTCCCGAGCCAGCGAGCGGGTGCTCCAGCGTTGCCGCCCTGGCGGCGCCTTGCCCGCCTCCTCGACCACCCGCCGGACAGTGGCCAGCGGAATCGTCGGCTTGGCCCCGCGGCCCGGCTTGTCCTTGAGGCCGTCCAGCCCTTCTCGGTCAAAGCGTTGCGACCACTTGGTCACACTCGGTGCGCTGGCAGACGCGACCAGTGCGACGCAGAGCTGCTCGGGGCGGGACTCGCAAGAAGCGCCCACAGCCATCATCTTCATCTCCGTCAAGATCCACACGAGAAGACCGGGCGCATTCCCGATTTCCCGGAACAGTGTGTAGGCAAAGATGGACTGTGAGGCTGGGGGAGGTTGAGCCGGTCTTCGGACAGACGGGGAGGGTGGTACTGGACATTACGGCTCGGACTGCCCATGATGGTGCGTTGAAATGGACAAGAGCGCCATCGACACCCCGAGCCGCGAGATCGATCTTCGCAACATTCCCGTCCACCTGCGCACTGCCCTCCGGCGGGCGCTGGAGTTTGAGGCGCGTGCTCCAGCGCCCAGGTCGGCAGAGGAAGCGGAGCAGTGCGAAGAGCAGCTGCGGGCCATCGCGGACGAGTTCTTCGGCGCCCTCCTCACCCCCGTGCTGCAACGCGCGGTGTGCTCCGCCGCGGTTGGCGACGCGGCGAGCGCCCTCGTGCGCCACCTGCCCCGGCGGATGCGGAGCGACGGCCTGGAGACCGTCAACGTTCGCACCTCCCGGGGCACGACGGTGCCGGTCACGACGCCGTACTACCGCGAGAAACACGCCCGTCGGGCGAAGCGGAGGCCGGGACTCTACCCCATAGGCGCTAACTTGTTAAGGCCACATGGTCCTCCGGCAGCTCAGTTCAGCCGAAGTACGCGGAGAGTTGCGGCTGTCGGCGACGTGGCGGCTCCGCCAGCTCGACGGAGATCGTTCGCCAGTCGCTGATCATGCGCGCCAGCGGGAGCGGTGGTTCGATGGCGCGCGTGACCTGGTTGAGCACGAACTTGAAGTCACGCCACGCGCTCGGGGGGCGCCGGCGCCGGCACGTCGTAGCCCCAGGGGGAAATCGCGCGGGCGTGGTGGATCAGCTTCTCCACCAGCAGCGCCACGAACAGTTTCCCGTAGAGCCACGCCTTGGCGCTGTCGTCGTCGTACTTCGGCACGTGCCCCAACTGGGCCAGCGACTTGAAGCGCTTGAACACCAATTCGACCTGCCAGCGCAGGCGATACCACTCCAGCACGTCCGCGGCGGAAAAGGGTGGCTCGGGAAAGGTCGTGAAGACGATCACGTACTCAGCAAAGCGCAGCGTGGCCGGTTGCACCTGGTTGCCCTTGCGGGCGGCGTCTCGGCGGACTTTCAGGTGCGCCAAGCGGATGGCTTCCGCCGACTTGCGGAGCACGCAGACCCGGCCCGCAATCTTGCCGGCCGGGCCGCCATCGTCGCCCGGGACCGCGACCGTGATCGCCCAGGACCGGACGGCGCCCGGACGCGTGACCGACCCCACCGCCGCAAGCAGGTCGAACGGCCGCCCGGCCGTCGTGCACAGCGGCAGCGACCCCGTGTTGACACGCACAATCAGCCGCCCGCCCGCGTCGACCACGTGGCGAATGCCCCGGGCCGGCGAATAGCCGCGGTCGGCCAGCACATGGTCGCCGGCGCGGATCGGGAACTGCGCCAACGATTCTCCCGTGCCCGGCCCCTCGGTCCCCGTCAGCTTGAAGAAGTCGCACGCCAGCGACGGCAGGCCCACGCTGTAGTGCAGGCGCCACAGCGACCCGCTCGGGCCCGGTTCCTTCACCGTCGTCGCATCCACGGCCCGGACCTGGAACGCGCCTCCGGGGATGACCGCCAGACCCTGCTCCTCGAACAGGCGGACACACAGCGCGTGCAACCAACCCTTGGATTTCTTCAGCCGCTTCAACAGCGCCACGTCGGACAGGTCCGCCAGATGCGCCTGTCGGGCCCGAACCACCGTTTCCCGCAACGAGTGTCCGCAGCCGAGGTGCAGCAGGAGGGTCCGCAGGAGGTTGTCGACCGTCTTGTCCTTGCGCAGCCCCTTCAACGCCCCGGTGTCCTGCGCCAACTCGCGCCAGTCCTGAGGGAAGAACGACACCAGCACATCCCAGTCCTCGTCCACCGTGCCGGCCTCCGTGTCATGCATCCGCATGCCAGGATACGCCGGCCATGCCGCGAAAACAAGCTAGCGCCTATGGGACTCTACCCCGCCTTGGTGGTGCTGGGCATCTACGACCGGTGCACGCCGAAGCTGGCCTCGGATGCAAGCCGCGCGGTCGCCATGCTCAGCTCGCTGGCCGAAGCGCAGGCGCAGCTCCGCTCCGACGGCATCGCCCTGGATATCAAGACCCTCCGCTCGACCGCCTATCGCTACGCTGCGCGGGCCCGAGCGGCCCAGCGGAGCGCGGCGTGCGGCCTGCTGGACCGCGTGACCGGGAAGCGGGTGGTCGTCTCCCTCGACGGGGGCCGCGTCCGTGTGAGGCGCAAGAAGCGTGGCCCCAAGACGAAGAAGGGGCGCAACCGATTCCATACCGACTGGAAGGAACCGAAGCTCCTCATCCTGTACGTCGTCGGCGACGACGACGGGCGACCGTCTCAGACGTGGGCCCCGATCATCGACGGCACGCTCCGGGGACCGGAGGCGGTCTTCGCCCTGCTGTTGTCGTACGCGCGGCAGATCGGCCTCAACGCCGCTGACAAGGTGCTCTTCATCGCCGACGGCGCGCCCTGGATCTGGCGACGCCTCCAGCGCCTCATCGCCGCGCTCGGGCTCTCGCCGACACAGGTGCTGGGGCTGATCGACTTCTATCATGCCGCAAAGCAACTCTCCGACGCGGTCAAGTTGCGCCGCTGGAGCGCGACGCAACGCACCCGCTGGCTCAACCGCACGCGGGGGCTGCTCAAGCGAGCACGGGTGGACGAGGTGATCACGGCCCTGCGGGAGCTGTGCCGCGGGCGCACGGCCGGCAAGATCCGCACGCACCTCAACTACTTCCTGAAGAACCGTCATCGTTTCGCCTACACCACAATGGTCGGGCTCGGGCTTCCGCGGGGCAGCGGTGCCGTCGAAAGCGCCATCCGTCGCGTCCTCAATCTCCGCATCAAGGGCGCATCCATCTATTGGCTACCGGAGAGCGTCGACGCGATTCTTCTCCTGCGGGGGCGCATTCCCGATTTCCCGGAACAGTGTGTAGGCAAAGATGGACTGTGAGGCTGGGGGAGGTTGAGCCGGTCTTCGGACAGACGGGGAGGGTGGTACTGGACATTACGGCTCGGACTGCCCATGATGGTGCGTTGAAATGGACAAGAGCGCCATCGACACCCCGAGCCGCGAGATCGATCTTCGCAACATTCCCGTCCACCTGCGCACTGCCCTCCGGCGGGCGCTGGAGTTTGAGGCGCGTGCTCCAGCGCCCAGGTCGGCAGAGGAAGCGGAGCAGTGCGAAGAGCAGCTGCGGGCCATCGCGGACGAGTTCTTCGGCGCCCTCCTCACCCCCGTGCTGCAACGCGCGGTGTGCTCCGCCGCGGTTGGCGACGCGGCGAGCGCCCTCGTGCGCCACCTGCCCCGGCGGATGCGGAGCGACGGGCTGGAGACCGTCAACGTTCGCACCTCCCGGGGCACGACGGTGCCGGTCACGACGCCGTACTACCGCGAGAAACACGCCCGTCGGGCGAAGCGGAGGCCGGGACTCTACCCCGCCTTGGTGGTGCTGGGCATCTACGACCGGTGCACGCCGAAGCTGGCCTCGGATGCAAGCCGCGCGGTCGCCATGCTCAGCTCGCTGGCTGAAGCGCAGGCGCAGCTCCGCTCCGACGGCATCGCCCTGGATATCAAGACCCTCCGCTCGACCGCCTATCGCTACGCTGCGCGGGCCCGAGCGGCCCAGCAGAGCGCGGCGTGCGGCCTGCTGGACCGCGTGACCGGGAAGCGGGTGGTCGTCTCCCTCGACGGGGGCCGCGTCCGCGTGAGGCGCAAGAAGCGTGGCCCCAAGACGAAGAAGGGGCGCAACCGATTCCATACCGACTGGAAGGAACCGAAGCTCCTCATCCTGTACGTCGTCGGCGACGACGGGCGACCGTCTCAGACGTGGGCCCCGATCATCGACGGCACGCTCCGGGGACCGGAGGCGGTCTTCGCCCTGCTGTTGTCGTACGCGCGGCAGATCGGCCTCAACGCCGCTGACAAGGTGCTCTTCATCGCCGACGGCGCGCCCTGGATCTGGCGACGCCTCCAGCGCCTCATCGCCGCGCTCGGGCTCTCGCCGACACAGGTGCTGGGGCTGATCGACTTCTATCATGCCGCAAAGCAACTCTCCGACGCGGTCAAGCTGCGCCGCTGGAGCGCGACGCAACGCACCCGCTGGCTCAACCGCACGCGGGGGCTGCTCAAGCGAGCACGGGTGGACGAGGTGATCACGGCCCTGCGGGAGCTGTGCCGCGGGCGCACGGCCGGCAAGATCCGCACGCACCTCAACTACTTCCTGAAGAACCGTCATCGTTTCGCCTACACCACAATGGTCGGGCTCGGGCTTCCGCGGGGCAGCGGTGCCGTCGAAAGCGCCATCCGTCGCGTCCTCAATCTCCGCATCAAGGGCGCATCCATCTATTGGCTACCGGAGAGCGTCGACGCGATTCTTCTCCTGCGGTCTTTCTATAAGTCCGGCAGATGGAACTGTTTGCAGCGGATGGCCATGACGCCGGTGGGTGTGAGCGCGTGACCGGGAAATCGGGAATGCGCCCCTCCTGCGGTCTTTCTATAAGTCCGGCAGATGGAACTGTTTGCAGCGCATGGCCATGACGCCGGTGGGTGTGAGCGCGTGACCGGGAAATCGGGAATGCGCCCAGAAGACCGGTGCCCGAGCCGAGCGCACCGACCGGTGTCGAGAATTGATAAGTTCTCGACGACCGTTGACAGTCGACCCGGTTCACCGCCCCGCCGCCGCGACGGGAGTCCTTCCCTCGGGCAGCGAATCGTACCGCGGCGTTCCCAGGACCCCCGCCACGGTAATGAGGCGTCGGGTCGGGTCCAGCCGGGCGGCGGCGTCGGGGTCGGCGACGACGGTGACCGGGGCCGTGTCGGCGATCTCCACCCGGCGGCCCCGGCGCTGGCCTGTTTCGTGACGATCCCATTGTGCCGAGTCCGGTTCAGCGAGTGCCTGGCCATGGGCGCTGCCAGCGGTCTTGCCCGCTAGTTCCGTGCCGACGCCGAGGCAGCGCCAATCGCCTCGGTGGATGCACGCGCGGTCGGGCCGGATGCGGTCGGGCACCGGTGGGTCAGGGTCAGGTCCCCGCTTGCGGGCCGTCGGTCGGTCGGACGGTTTGAGCGGCCAGCCACTCGTTGAGGTCCGAGCCGCGGTAGGCGACTCGCGAGCCGAGCTTGATGAACGCCGGCCCGCGACCCTCACTCCTCCAATGCGCGAGAGTTGAAGGGCGGCCCAGCACCAGCAACGCCGGATCACCGGCGAGATACAGCTTGTGGTCGTCGAACACTTGCTTGCCTCCAGTTGCGTTCCGAAAGCAAGTATGCCGACCGCGTGCCATGCCAAGGTCAGTCCCGAGCCCCTCCTCCGGCCATCGCCGCCACCATCGCGGCGCCGATTGCGCGCCGTGCGTCCGCGACTGGCAAGCCAACCCCCCGCACGTACCGGTCCGCCATCGCCGTAGTCTTGTGACCCAGCAGGTCTCGCAGCACGTGCGTGCCAACACCCGCCGCCGCCGCGTTCGTCATGACCGTGCGCCGCAGGTCGTGCAGCCGAACGTCCGTTAGTCCCGCCAGCCGCGCCGCCGCCGCGAAGTGTGTGCGGGCGGTCCGATACGTCAACGGTCCGCGCGCGTCGACCGCGAACAGGTGGTCATTCCTGTTGATCCACGGCCGGGAGCGCGCATGACGACAAGCGCCGCGTCCGGGAAGTGATGCACCCGCCGCGAATCGGGCACACCTCGGATATTCGCAGTCCAGTCAGCGCCGCCACCCGGATCGCGGCAACGCTCGCGGGGTGCCTCTTGTCGAGCCGGTCGAGAGCGGCCGACAGCGCTGCCTGCTCGCCGGAGTCGAGCACACGGTCTCTCGCCTCCACCATCCCTATCTCCCACAGAGTCAACTGTTTACGGGGGGCCGAGGGGCCTCGCCGAGAGCCCGGTGGCCGGAGCGCGGAGAAGCTCGGTCAGAAAAGAGGTCGGCTACGGCCTGCCGATCGGCCGGCGGTTCGTGCAGACGGCTTGGGGGCACCGCGACTCGGGTGGTGCCCGTCGGCTGCGGTGGGACGGTCCCTCGTGCTACGCTCCGATTTGGGAATCCCGGGTGGCTCGCCCTGGGGCGGCTCACCTTACAACAGCGAGAGAAGACAGCGATGGACGAACTGACGCTGCACTACGTGGGAACCGGTGTACATCGGCGGAGATCCACGACCTCACTATGCGCTCGACCCGTGGGTGCAACCGCGAGCTGGAGAAGACGACGAACTGATCGACACACGGCTCGTGCACGGCGAATCGCAACCGGTGCTGGCGATCGTACCCGAAGGATCGAGGGCAGAAGAGACGGCGCAAGGGGTGATGATCCGCACCCCGAAGGGCCATGTCTCATTCGCGACGGCGTGGCCAGCGCCGCACGAGGGCCGGATCACACCTGACGAGTGGTACCGAGCCTAGAAGCAAGCCCATGAACACGACTCAAGGCGCCGTCAAGCGAACGTACGAGGACTACTGCGCAACAGCGGACGACAAGCGCTACGAGCTACTGAACGGCGATCTAATGATGGTTCCCGCACCGAACAGGAAGCACCAGTGGGTTCTGGGGAGACTGCACATCGAACTGGACCGGTTCACCCAAGAACACGGGTTGGGCGAGGTGTACGTTGCACCTTTCGACGTCGTTCTGTCCGACACCGACGTCGTGCAGCCCGACCTGCTGTTCATCTCCCGAGCTCGCGAGCACACGATCAACGACGAGAACGTGCGGGGAGCGCCCGACTTGGTGATCGAAATACTCTCCCCATCCACGGCCGACCGCGACCTGGGGTACAAGCACGACCTCTACGGCAGACACGGCGTGCTCGAGTACTGGGTGGTCGACCCGATGGCCGAGACCATCGCCGTCCATCGGCAACGGGACGGGAGGCTCGAGCTCGCCGATACCTTCGGCCGCCGGGACACCCTCCGGACGGCGCTGCTTGAGGGGCTGCAGCTCAAGCTCAACGATATCTTTGCGAGCTGATCACTCCCCGCTCCCGCGGGGTCGCCCGTCCGGCTGGCCGGCGGCATCCCTACAGAGAAACTCACGGTGATCACTGACTCAGGCGGTCTTCACTTCGACCTCCACTCCAAGGTCCTGCAGACGCCGGAGGAGGTGCTGGGTGACGCGCTGCTTGTCGCGGTTCGCCAGGTACCGGCCGCCAAGGTCGTGGTAGTCCGTCTCGTCGCGAAGCATGAAGTAGGCGGCGGTCAGCATGGAGGCGGCGACCGCCACGATGGCCTTCTTCGGGCCGCGCCGGCCTTTGAGCCGTCGAAACTGCGCCTGCAGATAGCTCCCGTTCTTCCGGGTCGCCGCCCACGCGGCCTGGACCAGCGCTGTCTTCAACCAGGGAGTCGCGTGACGGATCCGGGTCGAGCGGCGCTTCCCCGCACTCTCGTCGAGGCGCGGGCACAGGCCCGCCCACGAAACCAGATGGCCCGGACCGGGAAACCGCGTCATGTCCACGCCGATCTCGGCGACGAGCACCCGCGCGACCGTCTCACTGACCCCGGGCATCGTCGTCAGCCGCTCGGCGGCCTCGCGAAAAGGGCGCAGCACCTCGTCGGCCTGCTGCTCCAGTTTCTGCACGGCGGCGCGCAACGCATCGATCTGCCCCAGGTGCAGCTCCAGCAGGAAACGGTGGTGCGCCGTCACCCGGCCGTGCACCGCGGCGACGATGTCCGCGCGGCTGGCCTTCACGCGGACGTTGGTGCAATCAGCCAACCGCTCGGGATCGGTCTCCCCGGCGATGAGCGCCGCCAGGATCGCCCGGCCGCTGACGCCCAGGATGTCGGTGACCACGCGTGTCAGCTTCACGTTCGCGTCTTCGAGCGTCTTCTGCAAGCGTTGCGTGTGCCGCGCGATCTCGCGGACCAGTTGCTTGCGGGTTCGCGTCAGGTCGCGCAATTCCTGGATCGGGGCCGGCGGCACGAAGCTGCCCCGAATCAGCCCGTGCGCCAACAGGTCGGCGATCCAGGCCGCGTCCTTCCGGTCGCTCTTGCGGCCCGGAACGTTCCGGATGTGCTGCGCGTTGGCGAGCACCAGCGTCAACGACGCTTCGTCTTCGAGGACGTGCCACACCGGCTTCCAGTACACGCCGGTCGCCTCCATCGCCACGTGCGTGCAGCCGGCCTCGGTCAGCCAGGCCGCCAGTGCGAGCAGACCCGCCGTCGTGGTCGCAAACTCCCGGTGCTCGGTCGTGACCTTCCGGCCCGCCGCGATGCGCGCGCACGCGTTCACGCACCGCGAGTGGACATCCAACCCGGCGCACCGGGCATGCAAGACTTCCATGCGTCACCTCCTGATCGCAAAGGCGCTGGCGTGGAGTCCGCCGGTACGAAATCTACAGGGCGCGCTCACCGGAACATCTCCGGTCTCGCAATACGGGGTGCTCGCGGGACTCCGGGTCCAACTAAAAAACGGGCTCTTGGCACCATAGAGAAACCGACCTCTGGGCCAGCGCAAAGCCCCTACACGATATCCTGTTTCATACCTACGCGGGTCCGGCACCGCCGGGTGGAAAACTAAAAACGCTGCCGGAACCAGGGACGGCCTTCGCGGCCGTGTGATCGTCGACTGCGGAGTGCTCGGCAACAGCCTTGAGGGTAAGTCCGCCCTCATGCAGCCGGGCCGCCTCATGCGCGATTCGCTGGTAGATCGCGGTGGTCGGTGCACCGCGAAGCTCGACCTCGACCGAAACCACGGCCAAGGGTCGTAACCTATGCGAGCGCGTCCTCCCCCGCCCGCTCGACACCCCGCACCGGGTTCGTGTGTTGCGGTCGCCATTCCCACGTCTCGAAGGGGTTGAAGAGCCGCGAGACAAGCGCCAGCACGCGGTTGCGCGTCGCGTTCGGCAGGCGCCTGACTGCCCCCTCCACGCTCCGCCGCGTCACGTTGTCGACGCGACGCTTGCCGAGGGCCGGTCGGACGTAGAGCTTGGCCCGATTGCGATAGGTGTCCCTCCGGACTGTCGGCGAGAAGGTAGTACGGGTAGCGCGCACCCATGATGCGGGCGCGGGCAAGCGCCAATGCGACGCGAGAGGTGTCGATGGTGATCCAGCGGCGGCCCCATTGTTCGGCCACGTAGGCTGCGGTGCCGGAGCCACAAGTTGGGTCCAGGACAAGATCCCCCGGATCGGTCGTCAATAGAACAACTCGTTCGACAACCTGCCGTGCCGTCTGCACGACGTAGGTCATTGCAGTTTCACCACGGGTGTCATCCCACACGGTCGAGTAGTTTGTGTACGGGAAGTCATTGAAATACCGCTTGTAGATCCTGAGACCTTCCCTTTTCTCCAGCCGTCCAACCTTCCAGAGCCGCTTAGTCCCAGCATGCCCCGCTTTCCAATTCCGGTTTGGTCCACACTTCAGCGAGAAACTGGTCGTGTCATAGTCAAACCTCAGCACTTGATTTTCCGGCTTCTCAGTTCCACCAGAAACGATTGAGTCGTAAGCAAAAATCCGCTCACCGGCTTGCGCCGGCGCCGAATTCGATATCTCTTCCTCGGTTATCCGTCGGCGCCTGTCCACATCAAACTCAACATTGAAGTACTCCTGGGATCCCTCATCTCCCAAACGCTTCTTCTTATAGAGTTTTCGCACTTTGAGCGCGGTTCTATCTTTGGCGTACCAGACTAAGAAATCGTTCGTTCTTGAAACGGTCTCCCTCGCCAAGCCCGAAGTCTTTGCAAATGAGATAAGGGAGCAGAAACGGGCGCATTCCCGATTTCCCGGAGCAGTGTGTAGGCAAAGATGGACTGTGAGGCTGGGGGAGGTTGAGCCGGTCTTCGGACAGACGGGGAGGGTGGTACTGGACATTACGGCTCGGACTGCCCATGATGGTGCGTTGAAATGGACAAGAGCGCCATCGACACCCCGAGCCGCGAGATCGATCTTCGCAACATTCCCGTCCACCTGCGCACTGCCCTCCGGCGGGCGCTGGAGTTTGAGGCGCGTGCTCGAGCGCCCAGGTCGGCAGAGGAAGCGGAGCAGTGCGAAGAGCAGCTGCGGGCCATCGCGGACGAGTTCTTCGGCGCCCTCCTCACCCCCGTGCTGCAACGCGCGGTGCGCTCCGCCGCGGTTGGCGACGCGGCGAGCGCCCTCGTGCGCCACCTGCCCTGGCGGATGCGGAGCGACGGGCTGGAGACCGTCAACGTTCGCACCTCCCGGGGCACGACGGTGCCGGTCACGACGCCGTATTACCGCGAGAAACACGCCCGTCGGGCGAAGCGGAGGCCGGGACTCTACCCCATAGGCGCTAACTTGTTTTCGCGACATGGCCGGCGTATCCTGGCATGTGGATGCATGACACGGAGGCCGGCACGGTGGACGAGGACTGGGATGTGCTGGTGTCGTTCTTCCCTCAGGACTGGCGCGAGTTGGCGCAGGACACCGGGGCGTTGAAGGGGCTGCGCAAGGACAAGACGGTCGACAACCTCCTGCGGACCCTCCTGCTGCACCTCGGCTGCGGACACTCGTTGCGGGAAACGGTGGTTCGGGCCCGGCAGGCGCATCTGGCGGACCTGTCCGACGTGGCGCTGTTGAAGCGGCTGAAGAAATCCAAGGGTTGGTTGCACGCGCTGTGTGTCCGCCTGTTCGAGGAGCAGGGTCTGGCGGTCATCCCCGGAGGCGCGTTCCAGGTCCGGGCCGTGGATGCGACGACGGTGAAGGAACCGGGCCCGAGCGGGTCGCTGTGGCGCCTGCACTACAGCGTGGGCCTGCCGTCGCTGGCGGGCGACTTCTTCAAGCTGACGGGGACCGAGGGGCCGGGCACGGGAGAATCGTTGGCGCAGTTCCCGATCCGCGCCGGCGACCATGTGCTGGCCGACCGCGGCTATTCGACGGCCCGGGGCATTCGCCACGTGGTCGACGCGGGCGGGCGGCTGATTGTGCGTGTCAACACGGGGTCGCTGCCGCTGTGCACGACGGCCGGGCGGCCGTTCGACCTGCTTGCGGCGGTGGGGTCGGTCACGCGTCCGGGCGCCGGCCGGTCCTGGGCGATCACGGTCGCGGTCCCGCGCGACGATGGCGGCCCGGCCGGCAAGATTGCCGGGCCGGGTCTGCGTGCTCCGCAAGTCGGCGGAAGCCATCCGCCTGGCGCACCTGAAAGTCCGCCGAGACGCCGCCCGCAAGGGCAACCAGGTGCAACCGGCCACGCTGCGCTTTGCTGAGTACGTGATCGTCTTCACGACCTTTCCCGAGCCACCCTTTTCCGCCGCGGACGTGCTGGAGTGGTATCGCCTGCGCTGGCAGGTCGAATTGGTGTTCAAGCGCTTCAAGTCGCTGGCCCAGTTGGGGCACGTGCCGAAGTACGACGACGACAGCGCCAAGGCGTGGCTCTACGGGAAACTGTTCGTGGCGCTGCTGGTGGAGAAGCTGATCCACCACGCCCGCGCGATTTCCCCCTGGGGCTACGACGTGCCGGCGCCGGCGCCCCCCGAGCGCGTGGCGTGACTTCAAGTTCGTGCTCAACCAGGTCACGCGCGCCATCGAACCGCCGCTCCCGCTGGCGCGCATGATCAGCGACTGGCGAACGATCTCCGGCGAGCTGGCGGAGCCGCCACGTCGCCGACAGCCGCAACTCTCCGCGTACTTCGGCTGAACTGAGCTGCCGGAGGACCATAGGGCCTTAACAAGTTAGCGCCTATGGGACTCTACCCCGCCTTGGTGGTGCTGGGCATCTACGACCGGTGCACGCCGAAGCTGGCCTCCGATGCAAGCCGCGCGGTCGCCATGCTCAGCTCGCTGGCTGAAGCGCAGGCGCAGCTCCGCTCCGACGGCATCGCCCTGGATATCAAGACCCTCCGCTCGACCGCCTATCGCTACGCTGCGCGGGCCCGAGCGGCCCAGCAGAGCGCGGCGTGCGGCCTGCTGGACCGCGTGACCGGCAAGCGGGTGGTCGTCTCCCTCGACGGGGGCCGCGTCCGCGTGAGGCGCAAGAAGCGTGGCCCCAAGACGAAGAAGGGGCGCAACCGATTCCATACCGACTGGAAGGAACCGAAGCTCCTCATCCTGTACGTCGTCGGCGACGACGGGCGACCGTCTCAGACGTGGGCCCCGATCATCGACGGCACGCTCCGGGGACCGGAGGCGGTCTTCGCCCTGCTGTTGTCGTACGCGCGGCAGATCGGCCTCAACGCCGCTGACAAGGTGTCTTCATCGCCGACGGCGCGCCCTGGATCTGGCGACGCCTCCAGCGACTCATCGCCGCGCTCGGGCTCTCGCCGACACAGGTGCTGGGGCTGATCGACTTCTATCATGCCGCAAAGCAACTCTCCGACGCGGTCAAGCTGCGCCGCTGGAGCGCGACGCAACGCACCCGCTGGCTCAACCGCACGCGGGGGCTGCTCAAGCGAGCACGGGTGGACGAGGTGATCACGGCCCTGCGGGAGCTGTGCCGCGGGCGCACGGCCGGCAAGATCCGCACGCACCTCAACTACTTCCTGAAGAACCGTCATCGTTTCGCCTACACCACAATGGTCGGGCTCGGGCTTCCGCGGGGCAGCGGTGCCGTCGAAAGCGCCATCCGTCGCGTCATCAATCTCCGCATCAAGGGCGCATCCATCTATTGGCTACCGGAGAGCGTCGACGCGATTCTTCTCCTGCGGTCTTTCTATAAGTCCGGCAGATGGAACTGTTTGCAGCGCATGGCCATGACGCCGGTGGGTGTGAGCGCGTGACCGGGAAATCGGGAATGCGCCCGCAGAAACCGTCAGGCGAGAATACTTCGTCCATCAGCGATCTGATGAGGTGTACATTCTCGTGCCCGATCTGCACGAACATAGAACCGCTCTCCGTCAACAGCTCCCGCGCTACCGTCAGTCGATCCCGTAGATACGTCAGATACGAGTGAATCCCGTCCCACCAGGTATCCCGGAACGCCTTCACCTGCTCCGGCTCGCGGCTGATGTGCTCTGCCTTGCCGTCCTTCACGTCACGGCTGGTCGTCGACCACTGGAAGTTCGAGTTGAACTTGATGCCGTAGGGCGGGTCTAGGTAGATGCACTGCACCTTGCCACGAAGCCCCTCGCGCTCGGCGAGCGACGCCATCACCTGCAGGCTGTCGCCGAGGATCATCCGGTTCGACCAGTTGGCGTCGTGCTGATAGAACTCCGTCCGGGCGTCATCGCTCGGCAGTCCGTTGAAGTCGGCGAACAGATCCGGCTGGACCTCCGCGCCGTCACCGCCCCGGCCGGCCTGGCCGTTCCTGCGCTGCCGGCGCAGGTCGTCGATAAGCACCTTCGGGTGGACCTTCTCCTGTATGAAGAGCGGTGCCGCCTGCACGACGAGGTCGGACCAGTCCTGCGCGTCCTTGCCGCGCCACACGAGCTGCGGGTCGAGGTCGCGGTTGCGGCGCTCGTAGGCGACCTGGACCGGGCTCTGCTCGGCGCGCTCCATCACGGACCGGAACTCGGCCGTGGGGATGTTCTTCCGCGACGCCTCCTCGTGCCTGAGGGTCGCGACGGTCTTCTCACGCTGCCGTTTCGCCATGTACGCTCCGTCACGGCGCGGCCGGTGCCACGCGATCCTGGTTATCGGCCGCTCCCCGCCGAGGCGCCGCCCGCTCGATCAGCGCGTGGAACTGCGCCTTCAACGCGTCCTCGAAGTCCTCCTCCATCGCGTAGACGTCGGTCAGCTCGGCGAAGGCCCACCGGCCGGCGCCGAGGTTGTTGACGCCCGGAACCCAGTAGGTGTCCATCGTCGTCTTCTTGTCCTTGGCGTCCTCGCCCCGGTAGCCCTTCACCTCGACCACGAGGCGGAGCAGGTCGGCGTCGCCGCCGCCGTCGTCCACGAGCACGACGAAATCGGGGAGGTAGCGGCGCGTCTGGGAACCGTAGCGGTACGGCACCTCCAACCCGAGGCTGTGGTTCTTGACGTAGGCGCGCACCCGTGGATGCGATTCGACCACGAGGCAGAACTGGGCCTCCCAGTTGCTGTCGCACACGACCCAGTTGATGTGGCAGCGGGTGGGGTCGGTCTTCCAGCGGATCGTCTTCGACGTCGTGAAGCGCACGTGCAGCGTCGAGCCAACAGGGTTGTAAGGGTCCAGCACCGCCTTGATCGGGCGCTCGCCCAGCAGGTTGGAGACGATCCCGGCCGTGATCCGCTCGCAGGCCATGTCCGCCAGCTCCTGGTACATGAGCTGCGCCGGATACGTCCCTCCCTTGCACACGAGGTGGTCGTCGAGCCACTGGCGGGTGATCCGCTTGAGCTGGCCGAACAGGTGCAGCTTCGGCTCCTCGCCGGGATCGCGCCACTTGGTCTCCAGCAGCCGCTTCGTCAGGTGGAAGAGCAGCGTCGATTTCCGCAGGTCGCGGGTGTGGATCAGGTTCAGGGTGACTCCTTCGCCGATGATCCCCTCGTTGCGCGTTATGGAGGGGCCGACCAGATCGGGGGTCAGCTCCAGCGTCGCGTCGTCGTCGAACTTTGCCGTGAGGCGCTCTGACGGCAGCTCGACGCGGTAGCCCTCCACCCGCGGGAAGCGGATCTCGCACGCGTCCTGCTCCGGGGTGATTGCCTTGACCAGCACCGTCTCGCGCGGCTTCTGCGGTTTGACCGGCACCGGCTCGGCGGTGAAGTCGAACGGGATGCCGAGGATGTCGGCGTACTCGACGTCGAAGAGGCCGCTAGCGTTGGCGTCGTACGACTGGCGGCGCAGCGCGCGGCCGATGACCTGCTCGCAAAGGAGCTGCGTGCCGAAGGCGCGGACGCCCAGTACGTGCGTGACGGTCCGGGCGTCCCAGCCCTCGGTGAGCATCGAGACGGAGACGACGCAGCGGATCGATCCGCCCAGCGTGTCCGGCTTGCCGACGGTGTTCATCACCTCGCGGAGCAGATCCTGGTCCGACAGGTGCTCGGCCTGCCGGCGGTCACCCGTCCGGGCGACGATCTCTCGCCGGAAGCGCTCGATCTCGTCGCCGGCCGCGGCGCGGAAGTGCTTGTCGAGCGCCTCGCCGGAGTCGAGCTGCTCGCTGTCGATGAGCAGCGTGCGCGGGCGGGCGAGCGGGTTGCCGTGCTCGTCGAAGTTGCGGAAGAGCTCCAGACGTCCGTTCACCAGAGTGGTGGAGCCGTCCTCGTTCTCGCGGGAAAAGCCGGCGATGAAGTCGTGGACCAGCTTCGACGTCGACGTGTTGTTGCAGACCACGATGAAGCAGGGCGGCACGTCGATGCCGGCCTGCCGCCACAGCTCGAAGGTCTTCTCGTAGTGACCGTACAGCGCCTCGAGCGCGGTCTGCAGCTCGACCGGCAGGCTGAGCGGGTCGAGCCCGCCCGCCTTGCCCCGGCCCCGCTTCGGCATCTTCGGACGGATGTGCTCCCACAGGTTCCGGAACTTCGGCATCTCGCCGCCGGGGATGTTGTCGGCCACCGGCACGCGCGGGAGCTTCACGATGCCGGACTCGATGGCGTCCATCAGCGAGAAGTCGCTCGCCGTCCAGGGGAACAGCGTCCCCTCGGCATAGCCCGATCCGCGCAGGAAGAAGGGCGTGGCCGAGAGGTCGATCACGCGCTGCAGGCCGAGCTTCCGCTGCACCGCTTCGAGCCCGGAGATCCAGACCCGCGCGGCCTCCAGGTTCCGCTCGGCTTCCTTGCGGTCATCGCCCTTGAGAGGGCCTTCTTCGTCCTCCCCGGCCGGCTTCTCGCGGTAGCAGTGGTGCGCCTCGTCGTTCAGGGCCAGGATGCGCTTCATGCCCATCAGGCCCGGCATGACGCGCTGCAGCATCTGCCCTTCGGTCTCCTTTGTCCGCAGATCTGGCCCCGGACCCTGCAGCAGGGCGCGGCCGCCCTTCGACAGCGGCAACGTCTCGCGGCGCAGGAACGCGTGGTAGTTGGTGATGACGATCTTCGCCCGCTCCAGGTCCCGGAGCATGTCGTTCGGCACCAGCTCCCGGCTCGCGTAGTAGCTGTCCGGATCGTTCGGCTGCAGCACCCGCAGCCGGTCCCGGATCGTGACGCCGGGGGTCACCACCAGGAAGCCGCGCGTGAACCTCCGGCTGCCCGGCCGGCGCACGGCGTTGATCGTCTGCCAGGCGATGATCATCGCCATCACGATGGTCTTCCCGGCCCCGGTGGCGAGCTTCAGCGCCAGCCGCGCGAGATCCGGATTGGCCTCCTCGCTGGCCTGGTCGAGATGATCGAGAACCTGCCGCTCCTCCCTGCCGCGCTGCGGGACGACCTCAGTCAGCCAGATCGCCGTCTCCACCGCCTCGATCTGGCAGAAGAAGGGCCGGATGTCGCCGAACCGATGGCTGCGCCAGTGCTTCAGGAGCCGCGCCTGTCTCCGGCGTCACCTGCCATGAGCCCGGATCGGGAAGCTCGCGCCACCGATCCACGCGCTGGCGGACGCCGCCGATGAACGCGGTCAGGTCGTACTGCTGCGCCTCGGTCGCGAGCGCCTGTGCGGCCTCGTCGAAGACCATCTTGGGCTGCCCCGCACCACTCTTCTTCGGCTTCGGGATCGGCGTAATGAACGCGACCTTGCGACGTTTGTCGCCGATCTTGTTCGTCGGCTGACCGCTCGCATCGAGCTCCCAGTGGCGAGACGGGTACTCGTACGGCGAGTTCAGGATCGGCTGCTCGAAGAATCTGGGGTCCATCTTGCGTCAGGTCCACCGACCGAACGCCGGTCCGCCTTCTTCCGCCGGGCGTACCGGCTGCACCGCCGAATCCGAACGAACTGAACCCACCGAGAGCGTCAGGCCGTGGCCGGGCAGCCCAGCGCACGAAGGCGCTTCGGTCACTGACCACGTTGGTACGGTTGGGCGGATTCTAACGCACGTGCCAGAAACCGGTGCGTCGCAACACGCTCGCTTATCGGTTCGGGAACAGCCGCGCGGAAGGCAGCGCATCCGCCTCGGTGTCGCCGAGTGTTTTTCTTCGCACGGGGGTGATCAACGCGCCGTCAACGGACCCCGGTCGACTGGGGACGCGAGGATCGTGGCCCTGCATGAACACGAGCCCCGATTCCCGCGCTCTGAGCCGGCAACGACACAGGGAAACGAGGCGGCTCTCGTCCCTAGTCGCCCAGGATCTTGTCCATCTTCGCCGCAGCCTCGTGTAGCAGCGTCGGAAGGACGTGCGTGTACGTGTTGAGCGTCAGGCTGATCTGCGAGTGGCCGAGAGTCTCCATGATCGTTCGGGGGTCGACGCCCTGCGCCAGAAGCAGCGTGGCCGCCGTGTGACGAAGATCGTGATATCGGATGTCCGGAAGGCCGGCCTTCCGGAGCATGGCCTTGAACATCCGATGCAGACTGTGCGTGCCGATTGGCGTGCCAATTGGCGTCGTAAACACGAAGCCCGCCTCACTCCAGCCCTCCCCTGCCGTCAGCCGTTCTTCCAGCTGCCGCGTGCGGTGCACGCGCAAGGAGACCGCAACAACACTGGGCAGCGTGATCGTCCGGCGGCTCCGCTTCGTCTTCGGCTTGGCAAGCCCCAGGCTTGTCCCCACCTTTTCGAGTCGCCGCTTCACCTCGTCGAGTTCCGCAGTGAGTCGTTGCCGAATCGACTTGTCAGCCGTACTCCTCAACTGTGCCCGCAGGCTCCTACGTTCTGCCAGCAAGCTCTTCCGCGCGGTAGCGTCGCCACCCGTCCGCTCCAGCGTATGACGTACTGACAGCGTCCCCGCCTTCAGGTCGACGTCACCCCACCGCAGGCCGAGGGCTTCTCCGCGCCGCAGCCCCAATCCGACCGCGACGGTGATGAGCGCTTCGAGGCGATGGCCAGCGACGGACGCCAGGAGTGCTTTCGCCTCCTCGGGAGACAACGGGCGGATCTCTTGCGTCTCGTGCCGTGGTGCGTCGCTGAGCGCTGCAGCGTTGCGGGCCACCAATTCCCACCGGAGCGCTTGATTGAGGGCCGCCCGCAACACGGAACGGGCGTACTGAATCGTTCGGGCGCCAGCACCCTGTGCATGATGCCGGCGGAACCATGCGCTCACGTCGAGCGGCGTGAGCTTTGCCAGCCGCACGCGCTCGAGACCCGGCAGCAGGTGTGCTCGTACGAGATGTTCGTAGCTCTCATACGAACGGGACCGGAGTTCAGCCTTCTTGAACTTCAGCCACCGGTGCAGGAACGCGCCCACGGTTTCCTGTTCGGGTACGAGCGGCAATCCCTGGTCCGTCCGGTGCAACATCACGCGCAGCTTGTCCTGGACATCTCTCTTCGTTCGACCGTAGAGCGTCTTGCGACAGCGCTTGCCGTCCTGCCAGCCGAGATCAACGCGGGCCATCCATCGTCCGTCCGCTCGCCTCGTTACGCTGCCTTCACCGCGTCCGCGACGCGTTGCCATTGTCCTATCTCCTCCTGCAGTCGCTTCGCCGCGATACGCTCGATGTCCCCTGATCCAGCACGTCGTGAAGCGACCACCCGGCACGCCACCAAGTACTTCTCGAAGCTCCTTGACCGACCTCGTTGCGGACAGCATCCCGAGCACCTGCCGACCGTCGCGGTAGCGTGCGCTGTGCCGCGTGGGCGCGCCCGCGCCACTCGCTGTGGCCTGGCTCGTCGTGTGCGCGGCGGCGAGCACACACCGTCGCTCCTGCCAGCTTTCGGACACCGGTCACCGGTCGGCCCCCATGTCCCTACGGCCTGCCGCGTCCCGTTCGATCAACGACCCTCGCCCGGATGAGTTGCCGAAGTGCCTCCACGGGCACGCGGCGGACCCTTCCCACCCGCACCCAGGGGATCTCGCCCCTGTTCATCAGCTCGTACAACTTGCTGCGGCTGACCCGAAGAGCCTCGGCCGCCTCGGCTGGCCGATAGAACAAAGGCTCCATTTGCGGGACTCGCGGGTGACTCTCTCCAGTGAGTTGCCAAAGTGCCTCGACGGGCACGCGGCGCACCCCGCCTAACCAGAGCCAAGGGATCTCGTCGCTGTTCATCAACTCGCACAACTTGGTGCGGCTGACTCGAAGGACTACTGCCGCTTCGGCTGGCCGATAGAGCAAAGGTTCTACTCGCGGGTACTTCTCTCCGGGTGGGGCTTTCGCATCTTGTGGTCCGGGGCACATGTCTCGCTCCTTCGGCGCGCGTCTAACGTTTCGCGTCCAAAGGCAGCGTAGTAACCCGCGGTCGTTCTCCTGCCGCTCCGGAGCACTCGACCGCGGTCGATGCCGGCTACGGAACACTGCCGTGCCGAAGGCTCCTCCTCGTCACACCGGAGCGAGCGAGCGCGGGCCCCGGGGCCCCATGGGCGGGTGGTCCCGAACCGGATCGCGGTCCGCAACCGCGACGTCCGTCTCGCTCCGCTCGACCGAGGTACACGTCCAGCGGGCGTTGGCGGCGCCGGCAACGCGGTGCCGGACGTCGTGCTGCTCGCGACGGGTTTCGGCGCACCGGTGGCAGTTGTCGAGCAGTCGACAATCGCCAACGATTCGGCTGGCCCGACGAGCCTGCCGGCACTGCCTGCCGCCGGGTGGCGGGTCGGGACTGCCACAGGGTCCGGACATCGCATGCATCGGCTCGCACGATGCCGGTCGCGCCCGTTGATTTCTGCTCCGGCAGGTGGTCGAGGCGTTCGGCGGCGCTCCCGGAGCGTTCGCCTCGAAGCAAGCGGGTCGCAGGCCTGAAGTGCGTCACGCTGCGGCCGGTCGGCAAGTTCGACGGCGTCGACGCGCACCGCGCGAGGTTTGATGAGGGCGCCGAGACCATCGTGTGCGGCGGCGTGTCGCGTCGCGACGCCGCGGCGATCGTCGGCGCGAAGGGGAACCGGCGCCGCGAGACGCCCACCAGGACCCTGACCGTGTGAGCGCCGGCCGCGTGCCCGGCGGGATCCACTCCTGCTCTTCCGACGCTCCCGACTTCGGCTGCTCGGTCGCGCCCCGCTCCGCGATCGAAGCGGTGCGATTCCGTGTGCACAGATTGCACGCCGCGTGCCTGCCTGGCGGTTGTTCCGGTCGCCCGTCCCGCGCTTGGACCACGGCGGATCTTGTTTTCCTTCTGCCTCATTCGCCGATGTGCGAATCCGTGTGTCCAACCCGCGCCGGGTCTCCTGCGTTTGCGTGCACTGACTACAGGCGACCGGCGCGCCTACCTGCAACCTCGACCGCCGTCGGTCGAAAGGGCGGCAGGCTTGACGCCGCCGTGCGAGGCGGGGCGCTGGTAGAACGACGCGCGGTCGCTACATTTCACCTGTGAGAACGCGAACCCCGCTCGTTCGAGGAGGCAGCAGTGGCGCGCACCAGAGGGGTCGGCAAAGGCCGATCCGCAACGGCTGGAGCGATCTGCTTCGGCGAACGGCCGGCGAGGTCCCGCATCGCCGTCGGGCGCGGGCCGAGGCGCCCATCGGGTGCAGGTCCAGAGTCGTCCTGACCGCGTGATCACGCGGTCACTCAGGCGTGACCGTCAGGTCGCGGCAGACTGGAGGTGGTGAGCTGGTGGCCAGGGTTCCGGTGCACAAGCACGAGGGAACAGTGGCTCGATACCGCGGTGGACGCGTTGCGTCCGTGCTTGCAGGAGCATGCCGGGCTGTCCGTGCCACGCGTCCGAGTGTCGTGTGGCGTGCATTCGCGGCGGCGACGGGGCGGGGTCTACATCGGCAAGACGGTAGACAACGTCCCCGAAGTCACCATCAGCCTGTTGCACACGGCTGAGGCTTCCTCCGTCCTGGGCACGTTGATGCGGCTGTGCATCTATGTGGCGACGGGTAGCCAAGCGCACCGGCGCAACTTCCAGTTCATCGCAAAGCAGTGCGGCCTCGTGCCTCTGGAGGGTAGTTGGGCGACCGCCGGGTACCCTGATGCGACTGGCGTGCCCTCGTGGGTCCGTCCGGTCCTGGAGCAGCTGGGTCCGTGGCCGGCGCCGCGCCTCCAGATCGAAGCCGGAGAGAAGAAGTCGTCGTCGCGCTGGATTACGGTGGTCTGTGCGAAGTGCTCCTGTCGCTGGAAGTCCTCCGCGCTGCATCTGGAGGGGGTTCCGATCCGATGCCCGCACAACGGCTGCGCCGGAGAGCAGGTCATCCAATGGCCTGACGACATGGACTCGCCCCTGACGCGCAGCGACCGGGAGTCACCTTCACGAGTGCCAGGCATCCGGGCAAGTCGTGCACCCGCTCCGACTGGCGCGTCGGCTAGGTCTGCCCGTGCCCCATAATTTTTCGCTGGACTTCATGCAGCCACTTCGCTACGGTGGCCGGCATGGAGATTCAGAATCAGGTCTCACGTATTCTACGGGACAACCTCGCCCGCCTGCGTGACGTGCTGGACGAGGCGGTTTCGCAGGGTGTCGGCAGCCTCGGTCAGGTCGCCGATCGCGTCTGTGAAACGTTCGATTTCCGCGACGGGCGGGGCCGGTGGCAGCGCGCGAGCTGTTGCCGGGCGTTGTCCGACCTGCAGGCGGCCGGCCACGTCTCGCTGCCTGCGAGTCAGGCGGCTCGCGGCGTTGGGGGCCGGGCGCGGGTGCTTCCGCACCCGATGGCGCCGGCGGTGGACGTGCCGGGCACGGTCGGCAAGGTTGTGGGTCTGACCCTGGCGCTGGTTGAGACCGACGCGCAGCGCCAAGTCTGGAACACGCTGATGGCGTACGAGCACCCGCGCGGCGCCGGTCCGTTCGTCGGCCCGCAACTGCGGTATCTGGTGGGTTCGGCGCATGGTTGGCTGGGCGGCGTCGGGTTCGCGGCGAGTGCGCGGCGGCTGCGGTCCCGCGACGCCTGGGTCGGGTGGGACGACACGGGCCGGCGCGCGCACCTGCACCGGGTGTTGGGACTGTGCCGGCTGCTGGTGCGCCCCGGCATTGTGTGTCGCAACCTGGCCTCGCACGTGCTGGGCCGGGTCGTCCGGGCAGTCGGCGACGACTGCGAGGGTCTGTATGGCTATCGCCCCTGGCTGCTGGAGACGTTCGTCGACGAGACCGAACAGACGGGGGCGAGCGTGCGCGCGGCCAACTGGGTTCGGGTGGGTGAGACCTGCGGTCGCGGTCGCCAGGACCGCCGGCACGCGGCGCCGGAAACGCGCAAGGCGGTGTATATGTATGCCTTGGAGCCGGCGTGGCGCACCCGCCTCGCGGTGCCTGCACCGGTCGTGGCGCCGCTGGCGGTTGGCGACGGTCTCGACGCCGCGGTCTGGGCGGACCACGAGTTCGGCGGGGCGCGTTTGGGCGACGCGCGTCTGAGCGCGCGGCTGGTACAGAGCGCGCAGCAAATGGCAGAGTCTCCGATGCGCGCCATCACCGGCGCCGCCCACGGCGCCCGCGCGATGGTCAAGGGCCATTACCGGCTGATCGACCAGCCCGCCGACAGTGCGGTGACGGTCGACAACATCCTCGCGCCGCATCGCGAGCAGACGCTGCGCCGGATGCAGGCGCACGACACGGTGCTGTGCATCCAGGACGGCACCCGGTTGAACTTCACCCGGCGCGGGCAGACGCAAGGGCTGGGGGCCATCGGCTCGAACCAGACCGGGGCGGTGGCGCGCGGCCTGGAGTTGCACACGACCTTGGCCGTCAATCCCGACGGGGTGGCGTTGGGTGTGCTGCGGGCCGCCTTCGACGCGCCCGCGTCCCCCAACTCCGAGGCGGAAGGCGAGCCGACCCCAAAGCCGCGCGAGAAGCGCAAGGCGTTCCGTTGGATCGAGGGGCTGCGCGACTGCGCGCAGGCAGCCGAGCAATTGTCCCAGACCCGCGTGGTGTGCGTGATGGACCGCGAGGCCGATTTCCTCGACCTGTTCGTCGAACACCGCGCGGCTGCCCCGCAGGTCGACCTGCTGGTCCGCGCCAAGGCCGACCGCGTCCTCGGCAGGGAAAAGACGCCCGCCGGGCAGACGGTCTCACGCCGTCTGTTCGATACGGTGCGCAACGCGCCGGCCCGAGGCGCCGCCAAGGTCGAGGTGCAGCGGCTGAGCGCGCGCGTGAAGGCCAGCAAACAGGCCGCTGCCCTGCCCCGGCGACGAGCCGGTCGCACTGTGGGTCGTCCACGTGCGCGAGGAACAACCGCCGCCCGCGGCCGAGCCGCTGGAGTGGTTCCTGCTGACCACTTTGCGTGTGAGCAGCGCCGACGACGCCACGCGCATCCTGCAATGGTACGTCCGGCGCTGGCGCATCGAAGAATACTTCCGCGTGCTCAAGTCCGGCTGCAAGGTCGAGGAGTTGCAGCACCACACGGCCGAGCGGCTCGAACGCGCCATGGCCATCAAGATGGTCATCGGGTGGCGCATCCAGTTGATGGTCCAACTCGGGCGCGAAGTGCCCGACCTGCCGGGCGACCTGCTGTTCTCCGATGGCGAGTTGCGCGTGCTCGCCACCTTCGCCCGCTCACGCAAGCTGCCGCCGCCGGCGCGCCTCGGCGACGCTGTCGGTCTGGTCGGGCGCCTCGGCGGGTGGCTCGGACGCCAACGCGACCCGCCCGGCGCACAGTTGATGTGGCACGGCTACACTCAACTGGTTGCCATGGCCTTCGCCTTCGAACTGCGGGACGAGTTCGGATGACCTCCTGCTCACTACAGTCCAGCCCCGGACATCCGGGGCACGGGCAGGGCTAGGTCATCAGCGAGCGGCAGGCCCGCCGCGTGTTCAACGCGCTGTGTGGTCTACCGGCCTGCCGCTGTCGCGTGTTCGCACTGTCGAGCGCCGCGCTGGAAGAGGTCAAGGATCGGGTGCCCGGATTGGGCCGGCAGTTCGTAGTCCGTCAGGCCCGGTAGCGGCACGAGAAGAGGACCGAACCGCTACCGAAGTCATGCATTTGGCGCTGCGCCGCGGGCTGTCTCTCGTCGGCTCGGATCTGCGCGCAGCGGTCTGCGGAGTAGTCCGAATGCCGCTTCGGACAACCGAAGGGCCGAGCGCCGGGCGTTCCTCGGCGAATATGGCGGCGACTTGCCGCTTGGTCGTGCCGTGAATGCGCGTATCGGCCCAGGCTGCTCCCAGCGGTCCAGATACGCCTGACCGTCGTCGAGGCGCTCGAAGCGGAGTCCGCGCAGCGGCGTCTTCTGGGCGTGGCCGACGGCGGCTTCGACCTTGCCCTTGAGATCGGGGTCGCGGACGCGATACGGCAGGGCGACGACCCCGTAGTGGCCCAGCACGTCGCGGTAGAGCGGATTGAGCACGGGATCGTAGATGTCCGGGGTGAGGACGCCCTCCTTGAGGTTGTCGAGCACGACGACGCGCACGGTGCCTCCCAGCCGGCGGAACGCCCGCTCGTGCAGTTCGGCCCAGACCTGCGCGCTCGACCGCTGGACCAGCAGCCGCACGGCCTTGCGCGAGTTCTGCGGTAGCAGGATGAGGCAGGTCGAGCCGCCCGGCTCAATGTCCTTCCAGTCTTCACCGCGACGTACTCATCTCGTTCCTCACACCTCAAGCTCGTCCTCCCCCCGTGCAGAATGGGCCCGGTTGTCGGGCCCCCGTCCAGATCCCTCATCGCGTCACATCCGGCTCCGACCGTGGTCGTCGTCGGTCGGATCGTTTCCGCTTCGCGAAGCGCCGAATGTCTTCGCGGAGCTGGCCGATCTGATAGGCCAGGGCCGTGTAGAGGAAGATCGCGATCACAACGTTGAAACCAACCAGCGAAAAGATGTCGTACATATCCATTGCCTGCCCCCCTTCCCGAAATCGTCGTTCTCGAATTGCCTGCCTCACCCCTGACGGTGCGACCGACATGCTCGTCACGTGCGGGCGCAGCGGGACGTGCGGCCGCGCCGGACTCTGTGGCCGACGAAACCGTCCACGCCGCTGCCGGACACCTGCACTGCCTGTGCTCGACCACCGGCGGTCCGGCTCGATCGGCACACGGTGCGCAGGACGCCGCGCAGCGTGGCCGGCGGGCGGCCGGCGGCCCGGCAGCCGTCCTCGCGCCGCTGCCCGGCGCCGCCGGGACCTTCAGCGACTGCTCTGCATCTCGGACAGCAGTCGCGCGACGTCACACTCGTTCGGCTCGGCGAGACACCGGATCTCGCGGCGAGCACCTTCTCCTTGATGCCGCCCACCGGGAGCACCTGGCCGGAGAGGGTGATCTCGCCGGTCATGGCCAGGTCGCCGCGAACCACCCGCCCGGTGAATGCGGACACCAGCGCGGCCGCCATCGTGACCCCGGCCGAGGCGCCCTCCTTCGCCACCTCGCCCGACTGCACGTGCAGATGCACGTCGTGCTTCGATGGAAGGCCGGGTCGAGGCCGTATCGTCCGGCATTGGCCCGCAGCCACGACAGCGCGGCCTGCGCCGACTCCCGCATGACCTCCCCCTGGCGCCCGGTCAGGGTCAGCGCCCCGGAGCCGGGCATCCGGCTCGCTTCGACGAAGGACAGCTCGCCACCCGCCGCGTTCCGGCACAAGCCGACGGCGACACCCGGCCGTGCGGTACGACCGGCGACCTCCTCATCGGGATGCGCCGGCGCGCCGAGCATCTCCACGACGGTCTCCGACGTAACTTCGACTGGCGCTTCGTTCCCTTGGTGCTCATCGTGTTCTCCGTGTTCTCCGTGTTCTTCTCCGTGTTCTTCTTCGCTTTCTGCATGCTTTTCTTCTTCTTGGTGCTCATCGCGCCCGTGCCCGTCGGCACGCCGGCGCACCACCTTGGCGCACAACGCGCCAAGAATCCCCGCCAGGTCCCACACCCCCGCCTCCCGGGTATAGCCGCGGATGACGGCCTCGACCGCCTCGTCGGTGATGCGGACCTGACCGGCCGTCAGTCCGTGGAACGCGAGTTGCAGCGGCAACAGGTGCCCGGTCGCGATGACCCGCTTCTCGACTTCGGTGTACCCGGACAGCTCGATCACCGCCATCCGTTCCCGCAGCTTCGACGGCACCGAAGCGAGACTGGCGGCGGTGGCCACGAAGAGCGCCTCGGACAGGTCGAAGGGCAGGTCGAGATAGTGGTCGCGGAAGGCCGCCCCCGGCGCCGGGTCGAGCGCTTCGAGCAGCGCCGCCGCCGCGCCGCCTGCCTCGTCCAGGCAGTCGATCTCGTCGAGGACGAACACGGGGTTGCGGACGCTAACGCGCCGCAGTTCCTCGACGATTCGCCCGGGCGAACCTGACCGGGCGCCGTGCAGTGCCGACGCGCCCGCCAGCGTCCCGCAGGCCACCCACGCGCACGCCCGCCCGAGCGCCGCGGCGACAAGCCGCGACAGCGACGTCTTCCCGACGCCGGGCGGACCGACCAGACAGAGCAACGGGGACGGGGCGTCCGGCTTCGCCAGCCGCACGGCGACGTAGTCGAGCAGGCGCTCCTTCACCGCGCCGTGAGCGGCATGACCCGCATCGAGGATCGCCCTGACGCGCGCCAGATCGAGCGGTACAACAGCAGCGGTACGCTTGGTCCACGGCAGGCTCACCAGGCATTGCAGATACTCGCGCGCACGGGCATGCTCGGGATCGGTGGACGCCCACGCGGACAGCCGCTCGAGTACCTGCCGCCCTCGGGCCTGCACGGCGGGCGGCAGCGCGGGCGCGTCGAGCTGTTCGCGGAGACGTTCGAGCCCGTCGGTGGGGTCGGCGCCCGGCCCGCCGAGAAACGCGCGAACCTGCCGGGCCGTGATGCGGTCACGGATCAGCGAGGCGTCGCCGGTCTCGAGGCCGAGCGTCACCTTGCGGCAGATCGCCTGCAGGCAGCGGGCAAACTGACGGATGCCCCGCTCGCTCGTGTAGTCGCGGATGATCCGCCGGCAGGCGCCGCGGGTGAACCGTACCGGCGTGTCCGCCAAGCCGGCCGCCCGGTTCTGCTCGCCGATCAGGTGCGTCTCGGCGATGGCGAGCTTCTCGGTCTCGGTATAGCCGGGCAGGTCGATGATCTCGAGCCGGTCCCGCAGGGCCGGTAGAATCCGGGCCGGCTCGTTCGCCGTCGTGATGAACAGCACCTCGGACAGGTCGAACGGCAGCTCGACGAACGCGTCGCGGAAACCGGCGTGCTGCGCCGGGTCGAGCACCTCGAGCAGGACCGCGGCCGGCGCGCGGCCGAGCTTGTCGATCTCGTCGAGCACGAAGACCGGGTCCTTCGAGCCCACGTGCCGCAACTCGCGCAGGATCCAGCCCGGCTGCGCATCCTTCCAGGTGCGGTTGTGGCCCCGCAGGTCCGTCTCGTCCCGCAGCCCCCCCGCAGGCCAGCTTCACGAAACCGCGCCCGAGCGCCCCGGCGACACAGTGCGCCAGTGAAGTCTTACCGCCGCGCGGGTTCCGTCGGCGCACCGCCAAGTGCTCCATGATGCACGCCTTGGCCCGTTCGAGGCCCGCGTGACCGGTATCGAGCGCCGTGCGGACCTGCGCCAGATCGATCGGCGCGTCGGCGCGCCGGGTCCACGGCAATTGCTCCAGACAGTCGATCCAGTCGTTCGTCGGCGCGGCGTCGTTGTCCGACGAATTCCCCAGGCGCCGGCGCTCGCGCGCGATGGCCTCCCGCACCGCCGACGGCAGCGCGTCGCCCTCGCCGAGCAGCTCGCGCACCGTGGCCGGTGTGACCACCTCCGGTCCCAGGCCCCCCGGCCGGCGGCGCCGCGCTACCTGCCGGCAGATTGCGGCCAGCTTCGCCTGCAGGTCAGCCACGCCCGCTTCATTCGTGTGGCTCTGAATCACCCGGCGGATCGCCTCCGGCTCGAAGCGGACATCGCCCGTGCACGCCGCCGTCCGCCACGGCTCGACGGCGCCCTGCGGCGGCGGCGCCGCCCACAATGCCTCCAGTTCCCGCACCGACGAGACCTCCCGGTCCACCACCACGGCCGGTCCGGCCCGGGCGGTGTCGGATGCCACCGCGCGGGCCGGCGCCGCCGGATCGAGCGCCAGCGGCGGCGTGTCCTGGGACTGGCCGAACGGGCGCCTCAGCAGGTACCGCTGTGACCACGTAGCCCTCGGTTCCAGGGCGGCAATTCCATCCAGCTCCGCCTCGACGCCGAGGCCCGGGGCACCAGCGACACTCGCTACGGTACGCAGAAGCGCGTCGAGTGGGTCAACCGCGCCCACAAGCAGCCGCAGGAGCCGATTCGCGGCATGAACCCGGTGACCAAGCTGGCCCCCCAGCCGGTCACGGTCGTTTCGGTCAACGCGACGCCGGTTCAGACCGTCCATCAGAAGGACGGGCAGGGATACGGCGCGCAGGGCGAGAAGGGCGGCCTGATCAACGTCAAGAAGGGCGCGCCCATCTACGACGAGAAGGGTCAGCAGGCTGCCGACTACCACGAGAAGCGGGACGTCTACAAGGCGTACCACGTCTCGGACCTCAACGTGGCCGGCATCACGCCGCGGACTGCGCCCAACGACAGCAAGGCGGCTCACGCCCGTCAGGACGCCGCTTTCGCCGAGATCTGCAAGGCTCGCGGCGAGGAGCCTCGGCAGCCGGACAAGGACGAGCGCACCGCTCTGGTCGTCCACGCCGAGATCGCGAAGATCACCGCTGACCAGCGCAACATCAAGGGCGTCAGCGTCGTCGAGGACGTTCCCGGGATCAAGGAAGCCCAGTTCGTCGTCAAGGACGGCAAGCCGACGGTGGAGATCCCGCCGTCAGCCGAGTTCTCCGACCTGCATCACCAGGCAACCTCGGTCGTGCACGCGGTTTCGCACTCGCAGCTCTACTCGGCGGCCGTCGCCGACGTCGGGCGTGCGGCCGCGGCCGGCCGTGTCGACCAGGAGGGCGTCGACCGCGTCTCCGCGTACGAGGCGCCGGTCGAGACCCGCGCCGGCTCGGAGGAGTTCTCCAAGGCGGACCTGGCGGCCACCTACGCCACGCTGAACCGGACCACGGCCATTCCGGCGGTCTACGTTCCGCCGGCGCAGACCCAGGACCCGGAGAACGTCGAGCGGTGGGCGAAGACGATGGAGGCCCCTGGCGGCATGTCCAAGGTGTCGCAGGACATCACCGACATCGAGCAGGGCTTCGCCAACGACCGCCAGGAGACGATGCGGATCGCTCGTGACCTCGCTCGCGAGGCACTGCAGCAGAAGCGCGCCGAAGCGCGGCAGGGTCCGGTCCCCGGCGTTCCCACGCCGGCAGCGCCGGAGCCGAAGCCGACTCGCGCCGGCGGCGATCCCCAGATCGGTGCGGCTCCCCAGCGGGGCGGGTCGGGCGGCGCGGCCGCGGCCAAGACCCAGACGCGTACCGACGACACGCCGGCGAAGGGCAAGGGCAACAAGAAGCCGTCCGCTCCGGGCGACGGCACCCGCTAGTGCTGCGCCATGATTAAACGTTCGGGTGTGCGGTGCTGTGATTCGTCGATGATTGCTCGCTGTAACCCATGTCCGTATCCGAAGATGATGACGTGACGCACCACTAGGAGTCTGCGCCGCAGGAGATTTGCGGCACGCAACGGGTCGCCGGCCCACGACCTGAGTCACGTGTCGGGGCGACTTCGCCGGTCAGCGGGGCGGGGTGGATTTTCGGTAGTTGGCGAACAGATGACGAAATTCGGTCCTCGCGGGCCGCATGGCCCGCCAGAGACCGCGATGCGCATCGATTTGTCGCCGTTGTGAGCCTCATATCCCGCCTTCTACGCCGCCATCAGCGGCTGCAGGCGTTTGACGTTCAACGCCAGGCACACCAGGTCCCACTCGCACCGTACCTTCGCGAGTCCGCGCAGGCTGAAGCGCCGAAATCCCAGCACGTGCTTGATCCAACCGTTGGGAGCCTCCGACAACCACTTGCGCTCCGCATACGCCGTGCGGCCCGCCGGCGTCGCCAGCTTCTCCACCATGCGAGCCGTCGCCGGATGGGCCTCCCGATCACGGGTAGCCGTCTGCTTACCCTCCCGGCCCAGCGCCACATACCCGTCAATGCCCCGCTTTTCCAGGTCGGTCAGGTCCCGCTCGTTGCAGTACCCCGCATCGGCCAGCACCGTCTCCGGCTGCGCGGCGAACGTCTCCTTTACCGCGTTGAGCAACACCGGCAACTCACCCTGGTCGCTCGCGTTCGCCGTCAGGTCCGTCGCCACCACCAACTGGTGCTCCGCGTCCACCGTCACCTGCGCGTTGTAGCACTGCTGGAATCCCTCGTTGCTCGTCTTCATGATCGAGCTTTCCGGGTCCGTGAAGTTGCTCTGCGCTTTCTCGTCCGGCTCGCCATACGCCCGCTTGTACGGCCGACCGCCCTTCGGGTTCCGATCCTGCCCCGGCTGCCGACCCCGCGCGTCGTCCGCCGCCCGAGCCGCCGCTTCCAGACGCGCCTTCGCTTCCCGGATCGCCGCCAGACGCTCTTCTCGCCGACGCAACTCCGCCGGCAGATCGTCGCCCCGAACCTCCGCGCCCAAGCGCGCGTCCTCGGCCTCGTCAACCGCATCCGCCTGACGCAACAGCGCCTCGATCTCGCTTTCCAGGCGCTGTTCCTCTGCCTGCATCCGGTCGTAGCTCATCGCCTTGCGCTTGCTCGCGTTCGCGCGCACCTTCGTCCCGTCGATCGACAGCTTCCCCAAGCGCGCCAGACCCAACTCCTGCGCCAGACGGACCACCTCCACGAACAGCGCCTGGAAATCCTCCAGGTGCCGCCGCCGAAACTCGCACAGCGTCCGGTGTTGCGGAAAGTTGCCCGCCGCCAGCACCCGGAAACCAACGTCCTCTTCCAGCTTCCGAGCGACCCGGCGCGACGAGAATACCCCCGTCGCGTAGGCGTAGAGCAGCACCTTCACCATCATCCGAGGCTCATACGGCGCGTTGCGACGGCCGTCCCCCTCGTACAGAGCGTAGAACGCCGTCAGATCCAGACCGTCCACCAGATCGCTGACATGGTGCGCCAAGTGGCCCTCGGGCAGCCACTCCCGCACGTCGGGCGGCAACAGCAGCGACTGGTCAGGCACATAGGGGCGGAATGTGGTCGACATCGAGTCCTTTCGTCGTCGGCTCGCCTACAATTGTCGCATCTGTTTTTCTGCGGCGCAGACTCCTAGGCTCTTTTCAGCGTTTCGACGGCCACTTTTCAAGGCCCGATCGCACCCTGCGATCGGGCCTTTTTTACCGGTCCTGTCTCGACCCCGTTTTTAACACGTGGTCTGCTCCGGAGAGGCGGTTTCGGGACCTCGAAAATGTTACTTAGAGTAGCATTTCCCGCAGGATCTGGATCGCGATCCAGATCCTGCGGCGTACGCTTTGCCGGGCCACAAAATAGGGCCCTCCAAAGCGTACGCGGTGTATTTCGAGGTCGGTGTTTTGAGGGTCTTCTGCGGGCCTTGTGTTTTGGCCGCTCGCCCGTACACTCCCGGACGGGATCCGTGTGGCTGATGCCCCGGTTTTTCCCGTACGCTCATGTCGAATGCCGCTGAAGTCTTGCTTCGCAAGTTGCCGGTTCCGACCGGTGATGAACTCATGGTTGCCGTTGGCACGGGCCAGGCGGCTTGTGATGTCTGGGCTCGCCTCTTCCTCTCATGGCCCGTACAGCAGGCGGTGCCCCAGTTTGTCATGAATGCGATCGATCCGCTGCTCCTGGAGCTGATCGTCGGCCCTGACGCCGGAGTTCCCCTCGTCTCAGGCCTTCGGGCTCACTACGTTCAGGTCCGAGGCCGTTATCCCGGCCCTTTCGCCGATGTCGAGCAGGTCTGGGCCGTGCAGCGGGCCTGGTGGCTTCAGTTCGTCCTCGACACGGACCAGGCAGCCGACTCGGCGAGCGGCCTGCACGGGCCATCCCCCGACATTGATGTTCTGGCGGCCCATCCCGCCGGACCGTTGACGTTGCTGGTTAGGGCGTGTTAACACTATTGGCCGGATCGTGGTATCGTTCCTGGATGGAGCTCACCGAAACGCAGTACGCACCCATCGCGTCCTGTCTCCCGCGACAGCGTGGCAATGTCAGCATGCCCAATCTGCAGGTGCTCAACGCGATCCTGTACGTCGCCGAGCAGGGGTGCAAGTGGCGAGGGTTGCCGAGGCGCTTTGGGAACTGGCACACGATCTACACCCGCATGAATCGTTGGTCCAAGAACGGGGTGCTCGACCGGGTCTTCGAACACCTGCAACGCGCCCAGTTGATCCGCATCAAGTTGGAGGCGGTGTCGCTGGACAGCACCATCGTCAAGGTCCATCCCGACGGCACGGGGGCTCGAAAAAAAACGGCCCCCAAGCCATCGGCAAATCCCGCGGCGGGTGGACCACCAAGATTCATCTGGTTGCCGCGGATGCTCGAATGGCATTGACGTTTGCGCTCTCGCCCGGCCAAGCCCACGACGGCCCGGAGGGCCGGAAGCTCCTGACCAGCCTGGGGCCGCAAGATGCCGAATTGGCCTTGGTGATGGACCGCGCGTACCAGGGCGACGAAACCCGCCAACTGGCGCTGGACCTCGGATTCACACCAGTGGTGCCGCCGATCAAGACCCGGACGGACCCGTGGGAGTACGACCGGGAGATGTACAAGCGACGCAACGAAGTCGAGCGCCTGTTCCGCCGACTGAAGGGCTATCGCCGGATCTTCTCCCGATTCGAGAAGCTGGATGTGATGTTCATCGGCTTCATCCACTTCGTGCTCATGTTCGACGCGCTGAGGCAGTGTTAACAGGCCCTAGTCGGTCGTCCAAGTCTGCTGCGCGGTCCGGCAAGGGCGCTACGCAACCGTCTGTTGAACCCGTTCGCGGTCGCGGCGACTCGCGGTCGACGCTCTCTGTAGGGCCCGCTGCGCCCCGCGGACAGGCTCCGATCCCTGGTCAGCATGGTGAGCTGCCTGTTTCGGATGCGGATACTGATCCGGCTGCGCCGGTTGCTGCGAAAGCTGCAGCAACTGAGTCCGCTTCCCGGTCTGCCGCTCCCGGCCCCCGGCCGGCGCCGCTTGCCGTTCAGCCGCAGGCTTCGGCTACTCCCGTGCGTTCGCGTATTCCCGGTACCGCTTCTGCCAGCGTCGGCTCTCCTGCTTCGGCGACTGCCGTCGCTTCGTCGCGTACCGGCGTTGGGCGGGCTCGTCGCCCGGTTTCGGCTTCCTCCGGTCTATCGGGTGGCGTTCGTTCCTCGGCGGCGCAGTCGCCGGCTCGTGCCGGGCGGTCCAGTCTGGGTGATTATGGCCGCCGGCTCATCGAGGCCGCGTACGGCTCTCATGAAGAAGCCTGGTCGGTGAGCAAGGAGCTTCTCGAATCCTCTCCGGATTTCCTGGATCTGTCGGAGTAGCGTCTGGGCACTCGCGAGTACGCCCGGTTGCGTGAGCGTTTGTTCGGCCGGCAGTCGCCTCGACGCTGATCTCCAGGCTTTTCCCTGTTCTGTTCCTTGGGCTCTCTCCCGTTGCTCTTCTTCGTGCTCCGGTTCTGCCCGAAGCGCCTGTTTTTCGGGCTTGTTTCCTGTGCTGGACGTGTTCGTTCTGGAGCGTCGTCGCTACTCTTTCAACCCGGTCCGGGTGCTGCCGGCCGGCTTTCCGGCGGTTTGGCGGTGCCGGTCTTTTTCCACCATGTGGTTTCTCTATCCGACCAGTCGCGATCCCGCCGTTCCGGACTTGCGAGCGAAGGCCCGTCAGCGGGAGCGTGATCGTGAACCCTCTCGTGACTCGCCTCGTGGTCGGGACCCGTATCCGGGCGGTCCTCTGGTTGCCCAACCGCCTACTCTCGATCCCCCTGCGGATTCCAGGGTGCGGGTTCTGGGTGATGACCGCACTCAGCACCTTGGTCGCCGTGGAGATCGTCGCTCGGCTGAGCGGATCACGCGTGAGGACCGCCAGAAGGGGGTGCTCTGGATGCTGGGCGTTTTCCGGGTTGCCACCCGTCGCTCGTTGGTCGAGTCGTGTTTCGATGGGCATCCCTTCGTTGCCAACCGGGTGCTTGCGGAGCTGGAGAAGAAGAACCTCATCCGCAAGCGGTCAGTCAAGCATGGCAAACGGGGTTATCAGGTCTACACGCTGCAGGCTCAGGGTCGCGACCAGCTGGCGCTGGAACGCTTGCGGCTCGATCGAGAAGAGAGTACCGCTGGTCCGCAGCGTTACTGGTCGGATGCGGGCGATTCGCGCCAGCTTCGGCACGACCATCATGTCTTCGATGCGGTTTGCGCTGATTCCCGCGACGTCCTCAACAGTGGCGGCCGTGTGGTTCGTGTGCGTCTGGAGTCGGAGCTGCGCGGCCGCCTCGCGGCGGCCGAGAGTGGCGGTCGCACGGTTGGTGGCGCAGAGGGTGCGCGCAAGGCGCGCATGGCCGAGGCGCGTGCGGTTGGGCTTCGAGTCTCTGCGTCCGGAGTCCCGTTGCCGGACGCGCTGGTCGAGCTTGAGATGGCCGATGGCCGATGGCCGACGCATCGTGCGCGCGGTGGAAGTCTCTACCAGCGCCTATAGCGGCAAGCAGCTGCGGGCAAAACGCGATGCCCAGTTTAGGGAGCCTCTTGCAAAACCCTTGGTCGGCCGGGTTTTCCTACCCGAGGCAGAGGGAACGGACGGTCAGCGGGGTGGGACGCAGCGTTCGTAGGATTAGGATAGCAGCCGTCACCGGCGCCGGGGAACCGGAGACACGGGGTCTCAAGGGACCTCTGGGACCTCCCGGTCGGTTATGAGGGCGAGCGCGCGCGACGAGACGTGGCGCATTTCCCTCACGACCCGTTCCAGTTCGCGGTTGTTCTCGAGCCACTCCTGGTAGAGGGCGAGTTCGTCTTCGGAGAGCAGCAGGCTGACCGTTTTTCCGCGCACCTCGAAGGGTGTCATTACCGACCGAGGTCTTCTCGCTTGCGTCGTGCGTCATCCGGGAGGCGAACAGGAAATGATAGCGCGACCCGGCGCCAAGCTCGCGAGCCGGATGCCGCGACAGCGGGGCTTTCAGACCGCCACACGCGTCGTGGGCTTCGGGCAAGGCAGAAGTGCGAGGAGAACGCTCGCGGAGTCGTCACACCCGCGCGGGTGCCATCAGGCAGAGATCCCGATGTGGGAGGGTCGGTGGGCTGAGGTGTTGCAGCCTGATCAGCGGGAGAGCCCCAATTTGAGCAGTCCAACGCGGTGGCGCGCAATGTCCCGGGTCGGACGGCGAGTTTGCGCGACGCAGGATGGATCGAGACCTCCTGCAGCGAGCGACCGACACTTGGGACAGTGATCGATACAAAGTTGTCAACTTCATCGGGGTAACAGTTTGTAATTCCATTCCCCGTGAAACGCATCGGGGACCAGCGCGAGTGCGTCCATCTGTTCCTTGGTCACCGTAACGCCCGTCGGATACTCCCCGGCGTCGAGTTCGGCCCGGACCCGGAGCCCGGTGGCTGTCCGGACGTTCCCGATGCGGTCGACGATGGTCTCGTACGTCGTCAGCGGGGTGCCGCGCCAGTTCGCCGTGATGTGACAGAAGAGCCGGTGCTCGATCTTGTTCCACTTGCTGGTGCCGGGTGGAAAATGACTCACCTCGATGGTCAGTCCGGTCTCGTCGGCCAACTGTTGAAGCGCATGCTTCCAGGCGCGCAACCGATACCCGTTGCTCCCGCCCGCATCGGCCGTGATGAACAGGGTCGTGGCCTCGGGGTAGGCGCCGCAACCCATCTGATGCCACCAGTGTCGAATCGACGCCACCGCGAACGCCGGTGTGTCGTGGTCCCAGCCCACGCTCACCCAGGCTTCGTTGCGCGCCATGTCGTAGACGCCGTACGGAATCGCCTTGCCCTCGGCGTCGGTCGGGAAATCATGCACCAGCACCGCCGGCGGCGTGCCCTTCGGCTGCCATTCGCGCCCGCCGTTCTTGAAGTTCCCGACCAGCTCTTTCTTCTTCGTGTCGACCGAGATCACCGGCTGGCCGGCGGTCAGATGCGCGTCCGCGGTCTGGTTGATGTGCTCGAACTGCGCGTTGCGGTCCGGATGCGTGGCGCCTTCCTGCCGCTTGCGCGGCGATTGCAGCCGGTAGCCCAGGCGGTGCAGCAGCCGGCCCACAGTGGTCGAACTCACCCGCCACCCCTGCTCGTTCAGCGCCGCCGCCAGCTTTGCGCGACTCTTGCACGTCCAGCGCAGCGGCGAGGTCGGGTCTCCGCGCGTGAGCGGATCCACCAAGGCTTCGAGCGCGGCCTGGATGCCGGGTTGATCCTGCTGGATGCGAGGCCTTCCGCCTCCAGGGCGTCGGATGCGGTCCGTCGGCGCCTCGTCGCGGGAAATCTCCCGGCGTCCCTTGCGAATCGTCTCCCGAGCCAGACCGGTGGCCGACGAAACCACCGCGTCGCCGCCGTAGCCGATAGCGCGCGACTCGGCCGCCGCCCACCGGCGGCGACTGCGCTCGTCCAACACGGGCTCGACGGCGGCATACTTCGCAACAAGGGTCGCTTCCAGCTCGATGTCTCGCTTTATACCTCCAGTATGACCAGAAAATCGGCAAGTGGAAAACTAGTTTAGGGCAGTGTCCTTGGTGTGCGGGAATATCGCGTGCTGCTCGGCTGCGCGCCCGAGCTGGTCCAGGCTCAATGAGTTCCGGCCCGCGGTCTACCGGCATCATGGTCGCTGTCGAGCGCCGCGAGCGGCCGACTACGACGACGCCCCGGGTGCTCACGGGGGTGCGGCGGATCCCGTTCGTCCCTCCCGAGCGACTCCCTCGCTGGCCGCGCCGACGCCGCGGCGTCCAACGCCGGCCGGCGTCGGCATCTGTGCGGACCCCGGCCGGCGCCCGCATCCTCCGCCCCCAGCCGGTGCGGAGGCGTGGTCAACAGGTGCGAAGGTGGCTGGAGCGCCGTGCAGACGCGCTGTTCGCCCCCGTCCCGTTCCTGCAGGGCGCCCAGCGGCGCTCGACGGGCCGGGGGCCGGCACCCTGCGCGCCACCGCTCTCGCGCACGATGTGCTCGAACGGTCGGCCGCATGCCGCGGCAGGTCGGCGCGTCTTAACAAGCTCCCGCCGGCCGGATCGACGGGGTGTGTCCCCGCAGGTGACCGGCGCGATCGCAGGGCCGGCGGCTCGGCACCCAATGCGATGAAGGTCCTGCGTGTCGGCCGCGGTAAAGGTCCGCAACAGCAGGGGATGGCGTGAGATGGCGTGGCTGTTCCGGGTCACTTGCTCCCCAAGCGGTCGCTTCTCGCTGGTGCGGCATCGGCCGTGAGCCGGCGGCGAAGCCCTCTCGTCGACCGCCGACGAGTGTCCAGTCCAACTCTCCAGCCGTGTGTTAGTATTGAGGGACAAGTGCCTCGTTGCTGGTACGTTTGAGGGGACAAGCCAAGTGGACGTCAAAGAAGCCGCGCATGTCGCCAAGGCGTACATCATCGATCTCTTCGCCGATGAGCAGATTGAGCATGTCGGCCTTGAGGAAGTCAAGTTGATCGAGGTTTCCAACGTCTGGGACATCACAATCGGATTCTCCCGGCCCTGGACTCGAAGTGCATTGGGACCAATCCTCCCGAATCCGACGCAACGCACCTACAAGATCGTTCGCATAAATGACAAAGATGGTAAAGTCCTGTCGGTGGCCCATCGCGTTCTGACTCCCACGGATTGAGGCAATGCCGGCGCGCCGGATCCTCATCGACGCGAATCTGCTCGTTCTGTTCGTCGTGGGCCGGACGGGCCGGCAGCTGATTACCAAACACCGCCGGCTGCGCGATTTCTCCGTGGACGACTACGATCGGCTGATCGGAATGCTCCGCATGGTGGACCAACTGGTCGTGACGCCGAATACGCTCACGGAAACATCAAATCTACTCGCTCAGCACAACGAACCAGAGCGTTCTCGATTTCTTGACGCACTTGGATACGTCATCGAGAACAGTCAGGAGATCACGGTAGCCAGTGTGGATGCCTCTCGCAGTCCTGTGTTTCGCCGGCTCGGGCTCACCGATGCCGCCGTTCTGGATGTCGTTTCGGCGGAGACGCCCTTGCTCACGGTTGACCTGGATCTGTTCATTGCCGCGTCCAACAAGGACCCCAAGGCCGGGGTTAACTTCCGGCATCTCAGGTGAAAGTGGCTGGATTCCCAAGACGACGATCATCAGGACGGTCCCACCTCGAGTGGCCCTTTGACGCTTCAGCACGTGCACCGACCACTGGTTGGCACGGGCCACCCGCCCACCTCTGCATCTTGGCGGGACTATTCCGAGTAGGGCGCGAGTCGCCCAACTCCTTCGACGACCAGAGCATCGACGACTTCCTGCCAGAGCGTCTGAAGGCTTGCATCGACAGCCGCCGAGCGCGTGTCTATCAGCCACTGTGGCAGGAGATAGGTACCTCTCGCGACTCGGGCAGTGTCCGCCAGCGCAAGACCCGCCAACCAAGGCAGCCCTGTACGGACTTGGTCCTCGACCGCCAGAACGCGGAGAAACGCGAGCAACTGGTCGATGCATTCCGCTTTGCCGGCCGCAAACTCGAGCCATGCCTCGATCTCCGAAGGCCAGGCCAGCGGCTGCCACCATGAGATCGGTTTCGCTCGGATCTCGCGGTAAAGGTACCGGTTCTCCGGTGCCGCGTTCGGGATGAGGGCGGCGAGTGTCCTAACGCCGTGGTAGTGATCCCGAAATACCGCCCTCTCGTTCACCCCCGACTCAAGTACATGGCGCATGAGCCCCGTCCAAATGCGGCGTGCCGTCTCTGCCCGCGTTGGCGTTTCCTCCGCTGCCGCTGACAGAGCGCGAAGCAAGGTGCCAACAAGGCCGAGCTGTCCGCGTACGCATCGATGTGCTCGTACATCGCACTCTCGTCGCCATCTTCAGCGAGCGTCAACAGCGCGCGAGCAGCCACGAGTGTATGGGAGCCTCGATGATCCCTGTTGTCGTGCTCGCCGCGCAGCAGCGCCCGTCGCTGAGCCGCAAGGAGAGCCAAGAGCAATGCTCGCGCTCGCGCCGACACGCAGGTATCGGCCACGGACGCAGGCGCGAGTGCCCGTATCGCTGCGTCGAGCCGAGACGGGAGAATGGAGTCTCCCTCCGCGTTCGCTATCGATTGAGCCAACGGCTCTTCCAACTCTACGAGACCGCGTCGTTCGATATCCGGTTCCCAACATCCCATTACGCAGTCACGCATGGTTTCCGTGGCGATCTGCAGCACTACCTCGTGATGGCACGCACCCGCCGCCGCACACGGCGTATCCCAAACGTGATCGAGCCCACGCGCGAGGTGGAGCCGCACTTCATTCGGGACAGCTCCCGCGAGCCTGACGCAAGCACGCGCCGCGCGATCGAACGTCGTCGTCTCGTCCCCTCTACCCGCAACGGCTCGCAGTTTCGTGGCGACGGGAAGGTGTCACGCGACAGGGAAAACTGACCCCCTGGCGACATTGAAAACTGACCCCCCTTGGCCAAGGAGGAGTCAGACAGATGAATCGATGCGAGGATGTCGGCCCGTGGGCAGGGAGGCCACGGGCAGAGATGATGAAATCCGACGAGGTGGAGGCGATGCTGCATCTGCACGCGCTCGGTTGGGGGTTGAAGCGCATAGCGAGGGAGTTCGGGTGCAGCAAGAACACGGTGCGGCGCTACGTGGCGGCCGACGGCTGGATGGCCTACAGCCGGCCGGTCCGCGGCGGCAAGCTCGAGGATCAGGAGGCATGGTTGAAGGAGTGCTTCTTTCGGCACCGCGGCAATGCGGAGGTGGTGCGTCAGGACCTGCTGCGGGAGCTGTCGATCGACGTGAGCCTGCGCACGGTCGAGCGCGCGGTCGCGCCGTTCCGGCGGCTGCTGACGGCCGAGGCGAAGGCGACGGTGCGGTTCGAAACGGCCCCGGGGCATCAGTTGCAGATCGACTTCGGGGAGCTGCGGGTGCCGGTCGCGGACGAGCGGGTGCGCGTGTACCTGTTCGTGGCGACGCTGGGCTATTCGCGGCGTTGTCATGTCGAGGCGTTCAGGCACGAGCGGCAATCGTCGTGGTTCCGCGGCCTGGAAGGCACGTTCCGGCACTTTGGCGGCGTGACGAAGGAGGTGCTGATCGACAACCCGCGGGCGCTGGTGACCCATCACGACGCGGCCACGCGCGAGGTCGAGTTCAACGACCGGTTCCAGGCGTTCGCCGCCTATTGGGGGTTCCGTCCGCGCGCCTGCGCGCCATACCGGGCCCGGACGAAGGGGAAGGACGAGCGCGGCGTAGGCTACGTCAAGCGGAACGCCATCGCAGGACACCGCTTCGAGAGCTGGGCGGGGCTGCAGGCGCATCTGGCGTGGTGGCAGCGCGAGATCGCGGACCGGCGGCGGCACGGCACCACCGGTGAAGTCCCGCTGGTCCGCTTCGCGCGCGAAGCGGAGTGCTTGCGCCCGTGCGCGGACCGGCCGCCGTTCGGCCAGTTGCGGGATCTGATCCGGACGGTCCACGCCGACTGTGCGGTGGTGGTCGACACCAACGCCTATTCGGTGCCGTGGCGGCTGATCGGCGAGCGCGTACGGGTGGTGGTCAGCGGCGGTCGGGTGCGCGTTGATCACGGACCGGACGTCGTCGCTGAGCACATCGAGCACACCGGCCGGCACACGCGGGTCACCGAGCGCGCGCACCTGGTCGGCATCAACGGCGGTCCGCGCCCGGCTTCGGCCGAGACGGTCCGGCCGAAGCCGGAACTGCTGCGCCCGCTCGACGAGTATGCGGCCGTCGCCGGCGGGAGCTTCTGAGATGGATATCGTGGACCATGAGACGCTCGTCCTCAGGCTCTCGGCGCCGACGCTTCACGACCGGCCGCAGAAGACGACATGAGTATGCGACCGCCAGCATCGCGACGAGTTCGGACACCGGCCATTGCGCTGGCGTCACCCGCGATCGTCCAGTCGGGTCCGGGCAGCCTGTGGATTCTGCCGTGGCGTGGAAAACGCGCGCGCTGCGTTCGGCGGCGACTGAACCGTCGTCGAGAGCGCGTTTACCACACCACTTGGACGGCGCAGACGCCGCCCACAGAACCCACAGGCATCGTCGTCCTTGCTCTCGTACACGAGATCACGAGAACGACTTCGATGATCCGTTGCGACACTGATGCAACGTCGCTGCGTTCCCCACTTCAGCAACATACGCCGTTTCTTCGGGGGGTCAGTTTTCGGTGTCGCCGGGGGGTCAATTCCGGATGTCGCTTGACACGCCTCGTTCGCGGGAGGCCGTTCAAGAATGCGACCCTCGTCGCTGAGCTCCACGAGGGGGTCGGGCACTGGCCATTGTCTCAACGGCAGTCGGCGCGCGCTGCTTCCGTGCGTCGCCAACGAGCCGGTCCGACCGGGAACACACCGCGCGAGTGCCGGCAGGGCTGGAAATGGCCAACCGCCGCTGCCCGTGGTCGCGGCCAGCCCGCCGGCTTGGGGGCCGCGGATCTCACCGCCGTCGTAGCCACCTGCTCCTCGGCGACGGGGCGGTGCCGCTGGACGGGTTGCGCTTCCACGATGGGCGTTCGTAGCGTTCACCGCGCAGGCGAGGGATGCCGCCTGAGCGTCAGTGCCGACTGGTACCAGGACTGAGCTGGATGACGGCGGATGGGTACGTCCGTCCGGAGCGCGGCCGATGAGAAGGCGGGTAACGGCCTGTCGCGGCCGGAAGAAAGGCACGGCCCGCCGAGGGCGCCTCAACGGTGGCGTCGGTCGCGGCCGTTCACGATGTTGCCGCGCGGTGCTGGCTCTTGCGGGCTTGAGCGGGCGATTTGCCCACATAGTGCCGACACAACCGCAAGTGCTTACCCCCCTAAACTCCTGCAAGTTATTGATTCTATTGGAGCCGGCGAGCGGACTCGAACCGCTGACCTGCTGATTACGAACCGTAGATCGCTCGGCCCGGGCCGGCGAAGAGTACACGACGGCGAGACGTTCGAGGTGGGTCTGTCGAACGCCGTGAACGCCGAGATCGACGACGGCGTCGGCATCGGCACGATCCGGCACGGCAACCGATCCCAGGCCGGAACCGGAAGACGACCTGGTGAACGCCTCGTTCGAGAACGTGCCAGCAGCCTCACACGATAGCAGCAGCGTCTCCACGTTCACGCTCCAGCTCAGCGAGGACGTGACGAGCAAGCGCGGGGCGGTGTACAACGCCCTCAACGTCACCAATGGGTCCGTGAACGGGCTGGTGCGAGGCGGCGGCCGGAAGGACCATTGGACGATCAAGCTCCAGCCGAGCGGCAGCGAGCCGGGCGACGGTGCGCGACGAGCCGGGGGAAAACCTGTGCTCGACGATGCGGGACACTCCGGTCGTCGAGTCGGTCAGGCGCGACTTGCCGATCGTCGAGTTCGACTACGTTTTCAACGTCGAGCAGACCGAGGCGTGCAACTGCGGCTACTTCAGACCGCGCCTGAGTGGAAGAAGCACGAGCAGTCCGAGACCCCTGATCCGCGACCGCGGCGTCCGGGTCGACCACGTGGTCGGCCGGCGACCGGGCGAACTACGGGCTGTCTGAGAATCGCGCCGTGCTGCCGGAGCGAGCCAGTTACCGTCGGAGGATTGCTTACACGCACACGACCCTGCACGACCTGGGGCAGGCCACGGGCACCCGAGCCGCCTGAACCGGCCGCCTCTCGTCGACCGCGGAAGCTTCGGATCGGAGACCACGTCCGTGAGGAGCTGTCGGTGGAGATCGCCGCAATGATGACCGGCGAGCAACTCGAGATCGGGCACGAGCTGCGCCAGGGCACGGTAACGTCAGCTCGTGGATCAGGGCGCTCTAGAACGATCCGAGAGAGATCCGTACGGTGTCCACAAATGGCCGGATTTGACCCGTCCACTGAGGCGAGTACGCCGCGTTGACCGGACGGCTCGCCGGCGAGCTCGAGCAGGCGCTCGGCTATCTACGAGGCCGCCGCCGCCGTGGCGCGCATCATCGCCATGCCGGAAGGGACACAGGCGCCGGAGGGCATGACGGAGAGGATCAGGGAGGCGAATGGGAAGACTCTGCTTCCGGAGACGACCACCGGCAGCTACGGCGACCGCCATCAGGCGGCTGCGCGTCGCCGGCCGCCTTGGTCCAGCTCTATCAGCACGTCGAGCGCGCTGTCCTGGCAGCCTTCGGCATTCCGACACCGCTGCTGCCGAGCTCGATGGCCGATGGGGTGGCGAAGCGAGAATCGATGAGAGTGTTTCGCGTCCAGACGCTCGAACCGCTCGGTCTCCTGATTGCGGAAGAGCTTGCGGCCACAGATCCGAACATGAGATCAGACCCCGTGCGTATCGGCTGGTTGGATGAGCTCCGTCTCGCAAAGACCGTTCTGCTTGAGTGTACGGTCATCCCAAGGTGAGTTGGGGTGGCCGGATGCCCGCTGGCTGCGAGGACCGTATCTGAGGCAGATGAAACTAATAACTGGCAGGCAGACGCAGCACTTTCGCGCCGCCGCCCGTCACGTACGCCGCCCACTGGTCCATCAGGCCGCGGCGCTTCTCGAACAGGTCCGACCTCGCGTAGCTCCGCTCGACATCGGACCCGACCCGATGCGCGAGCGCCATCTCGCAAACGGCGTGCGGCACGCTGGTCCGTTCGCTGGCCCAGGTCCGGAACGACGTCCGGAAGCCGTGCACCGTGGCGCGGTCGGAAAGCCCGTTGTCCCGCAGGAGCTTCGTCAACGTCATGTCGCTCAGCGTCTTCCCCGGCCTCGACGGCGACGGGAACACCAAGTCGGCCCGACTGCGCAGCGGCCGGACGGATTCCAGCACGTCCAGCGCCGCGTTAGACGGAAGTTTCAGCGGGCGATTTAGCCCTAAACCATAGGGTCTAAAGGCTTTTTGGAGCTTTTCGGCTTGGTGCATACGGCGATATGTAGCCATGTAATAGGCGCGTAATGCGCGTTGTTTTCTTTTTATGTATTGAGTTACTTCGGTATAATTAGTGACCATGTATATCGAGAGCGTGCCCAATCGCTCCTCCCCCCCAGCCGTCCTCCTGCGCGAGTCCTACCGCGCCGGCGGCCACGTCAAGAAGCGCACCCTCGCCAACCTCTCCAAGCTGCCGACCGCCGCCATCGAAACGCTGCGCCGCGTCCTCCGCGGTGAGCGACTCGTCAACCCCGAAGACGCCTTCACCTGCGTGCGCAGCCTGCCCCACGGCCACATCGCCGCGGTGCTCGGCACCCTCAAGCGGATCGGACTGCACACGCTGATCGCCCGTAACGCCGGTCGCCTCCGCGACCTCGTCCTCGCCCTGATCGTCGCCCGCGTCATCGACGCGCAGTCGAAGCTGGCCACCGCGCGCGGCCTGGCCCCCGAGAGCGCCGTCTCCACCCTGGGCGAGACGCTTGGGCTCGGCGACGTCGATCAGCACGAACTGTATGCGGCGATGGACTGGCTGGTGGAGCGGCAGGCGGCCATCGAGCAACGCCTGGCCAAGCAGCACCTGCAGGAACACACCCTGGTGCTCTATGACTTGACCTCCAGCTACCTGGAGGGGACCCACTGCCCGTTGGCGCAGCGCGGGCACAGCCGCGACGGCAAGCAGGGCACCTTGCAGATCGTCTTCGGCCTGTTGTGCACGGCCGCGGGCTGTCCGGTCGCGGTGGAGGTCTTCGAGGGCTCGACGAGCGACCCGAAGACGGTGGCCTGCCAGGTGGACAAGCTCCGCACCCGCTTTGGCTTGCAGCGGGTGGTGCTGGTGGGCGACCGCGGCATGCTGACCGCAGCGCGGATCCGCGAGGACCTGGCGGGCGTCGACGGGCTGCGCTGGATCACCACGCTGCGGGCGCCGACGATTCGGAAACTGCTGGCCGCCGGCACGGTGACGCCGTCGCTGTTCGACGAGCGGGACCTGGCCGAGGTCACCAGCGAGCTGTTCCCCGGCGAGCGGCTGGTCGTGTGCCGCAATCCGTTGCTGGCCGCCGAGCGGCAGCGCAAGCGGCAGGAACTGCTGGCGGCAACCGAGAAGGACCTGGCGCCCATCGCGGCAGCGACAACGCGCCAGAACCGGCTGCTACGCGGAGCAGCCGAAATCGGTATGCGCGTCGGGAAGGTGATCAACCGGCACAAGATGGCCAAGCATTTCGTCACCACGATCACCGACGACACGTTCACTTATCGCCGGGACGAAGACAAGATCGCGGCCGAGGAGCAGCTCGACGGGCTGTACATCGTCCGCTCCAACGTCGAGCCGGAGCAGTTCGATGCAGCGCAGACGGTGCGGGCCTACAAGGACCTGTCGAAGGTGGAGCGGGCGTTTCGGAGCCTGAAGTCGGTGGACCTGAAGGTGCGGCCGATCCACCACCGGCGGGCGGACCGGGTGCGGGCGCATGTCCTGCTGTGCATGCTGGCCTACTACGTCGAGTGGCACATGCGCCACGCGCTGGCGCCGCTGCTGTTCGACGACCACGACCCGGCGGCGGCCGAGCAGCAGCGGCCTTCGGTGGTCGCCGCCGCTCGCCGCTCACCGGCGGCCCTGGCCAAGGCGGGCTGCAAACGGACCGACGACGACTTGCCGGTGCACAGCTTCCGGACGCTGCTCACCGACCTGGGAACGCTGACGGCGAACACGATGCAGGTCGCCGAAAGCGGCGTCACCTTTCAGTTGCAGACGGACCCCACACCGCTGCAGCAGCGCTGCTTCGAGCTACTGGGGGTAACGACCCGAGTGTAGCCACCACCGACACCCCGACGGAATCGCTAACTGACTCAATGAGAATGACTTCCGCGCGATTCGCTCTGAAACTTCCGGTTAGAGAGCGGTACTCGATGCTCGGCGCCGCCTTTCATCCGGAACGCCGGGATGCGCCACTCGCGGGCCTCCAAGTCGATCTCGGCCCAGGTTGCGCCCCGTGCCTCGCCTGATCGGCAGGCGGTGCACACGACGAACCGAAGGCACGCCTTCGCGGACACCGACGCCCGAGACGCTTCGATGACGTCCAGCGCTGCGGCTACCTCGCGGTAGGTCAGCGCTCGGAAGTGCGCCTTGACGGCCGGCAAGGACGGCAGCGCGCCGTCGATGGCTTCGCCGGCGAGGTTGTGCTCAACGTACCCGTGCGCCTGCGCCCATGCCAGCGTCGCGCGGATGCGCTGTCGAACCTTGCGACCGATTTCGGGCTTGGCAGTCCAGATAGGCGTCAGGACGCGCAGGACGTCTTCGCGGCCGATCTGGTCGACGCGCCGATCGCGGAAGACAGGGTGCACGTACTTGGCCATCGTGGCCAGCCAGTTGTCCGTCGTCTTGGCGTTCCGCCAGCGCGGACGGTTCGCTTCCAGGGCGCGCTCGCTGGCCTCCCGGAAGGTCGGGGTCTTCGTGGAGTTGCCCCAGTTCCGTGGACACCTATCCTCTTGGCGAGGAGGAGGAGTCCACGATGCCGAAGTCGAGACCGCCGTACCCGGCGGCATTCCGACAGCAGATGGTCGAGCTGGTTCGGTCCGGACGTACACCGGGAGAGCTGGCTCGGGAGTTCGAGCCGTCGGCCGAGGCGATACGAAACGGGCGCATTCCCGATTTCCCGGAGCAGTGCAGTGTGTAGGCAAAGATGGACTGTGAGGCTGGGGGAGGTTGAGCCGGTCTTCGGACAGACGGGGAGGGTGGTACTGGACATTACGGCTCGGACTGCCCATGATGGTGCGTTGAAATGGACAAGAGCGCCATCGACACCCCGAGCCGCGAGATCGATCTTCGCAACATTCCCGTCCACCTGCGCACTGCCCTCCGGCGGGCGCTGGAGTTTGAGGCGCGTGCTCGAGCGCCCAGGTCGGCAGAGGAAGCGGAGCAGTGCGAAGAGCAGCTGCGGGCCATCGCGGACGAGTTCTTCGGCGCCCTCCTCACCCCCGTGCTGCAACGCGCGGTGCGCTCCGCCGCGGTTGGCGACGCGGCGAGCGCCCTCGTGCGCCACCTGCCCCGGCGGATGCGGAGCGACGGCCTGGAGACCGTCAACGTTCGCACCTCCCGGGGCACGACGGTGCCGGTCACGACGCCGTATTACCGCGAGAAACACGCCCGTCGGGCGAAGCGGAGGCCGGGACTCTACCCCGCCTTGGTGGTGCTGGGCATCTACGACCGGTGCACGCCGAAGCTGGCCTCGGATGCAAGCCGCGCGGTCGCCATGCTCAGCTCGCTGGCCGAAGCGCAGGCGCAGCTCCGCTCCGACGGCATCGCCCTGGATATCAAGACCCTCCGCTCGACCGCCTATCGCTACGCTGCGCGGGCCCGAGCGGCCCAGCAGAGCGCGGCGTGCGGCCTGCTGGACCGCGTGACCGGCAAGCGGGTGGTCGTCTCCCTCGACGGGGGCCGCGTCCGTGTGAGGCGCAAGAAGCGTGGCCCCAAGACGAAGAAGGGGCGCAACCGATTCCATACCGACTGGAAGGAACCGAAGCTCCTCATCCTGTACGTCGTCGGCGACGACGGGCGACCGTCTCAGACGTGGGCACCGATCATCGACGGCACGCTCCGGGGACCGGAGGCGGTCTTCGCCCTGCTGTTGTCGTACGCGCGGCAGATCGGCCTCAACGCCGCTGACAAGGTGCTCTTCATCGCCGACGGCGCGCCCTGGATCTGGCAACGCATCCCGCGCCTCATCGCCGCGCTCGGGCTCTCGCCGACACAGGTGCTGGGGCTGATCGACTTCTATCATGCCGCGAAGCAACTCTCCGACGCGGTCAAGCTGCGCCGCTGGAGCGCGACGCAACGCACCCGCTGGCTCAACCGCACGCGGGGGCTGCTCAAGCGAGCACGGGTGGACGAGGTGATCACGGCCCTGCGGGAGCTGTGCCGCGGGCGCACGGCCGGCAAGATCCGCACGCACCTCAACTACTTCCTGAAGAACCGTCATCGTTTCGCCTACACCACAATGGTCGGGCTCGGGCTTCCGCGGGGCAGCGGTGCCGTCGAAAGCGCCATCCGTCGCGTCATCAATCTCCGCATCAAGGGCGCCTCCATCTATTGGCTACCGGAGAGCGTCGACGCGATTCTTCTCCTGCGGTCTTTCTATAAGTCCGGCAGATGGAACTGTTTGCAGCGGATGGCCATGACGCCGGTGGGTGTGAGCGCGTGACCGGGAAATCGGGAATGCGCCCATACGAAACTGGGTCGCGCAGGCTGATCGCGACGCTGGCAAGCGCTCCGACGGCCTGCGCACCGAAGAACATGAGGAGATTCGTCGGCTGCGCCGGGAGAACCGGCAGCTGCGCGAAGAACGCGAAATTTTGGCAAAAGCCACGGCCTGGTTCGCGCGGGAGACCGGACCCGGGAGGTCTACCGGTTCATGAGCACGAACCAGGCTCGTTTTCGCGTCTCCACGATGGCCCGCGTGCTCGGTGTCTCCACGAGCGGGTACTACGCGTGGCGTCAACGTCCACCCTCAGCTCGGGCGCAGGCGGATGCGGACCTGACGGCCCGCGTGCGAGCGATTCACACCGATAGCCGGGGAACGTACGGTGCGCCACGGGTTCACGCCGAACTGGCCGAAGCCGGCGTCGCGGTCGGCCGCAAGCGAGTCGCACGGGTGATGCGTGCGGCGGGCATCGCGGGCGTGAGCCGGCGCCGCGGGCCGCGCACGACGCGCCGAGATGTACAGGCCCGGCCGGCGCCGGATCGGGTCGAGCGCCACTTCGCGGCGGACGCGCCGAATCGTCTGTGGGTCGCCGACATCACCTACGTCCCGACGCTCGTCGGCTTCCTCTACTTGGCCATCGTTCTCGACGTGTTCAGCCGCCGGGTCGTGGGTCCATCGTCATACTGCCCCCAAACTTATGAGGAGTGCTTGAACAGCGTGGCTTGATCGTCGATCACCTTGATTCGCAGGCCTTTTCTCTTCCCGTGGTGGACATGCACGGCGTCGAGTTCGCCGCGCTTGACACGCTGCAACACCGTCTGGCGCGACACGCCGAGGATTCGAGTCGCGTCCTGCATCGGCACGTACCCCGCCGGCGTCTGTTCGACGAAGCAGGCGAGCAGTTCCGGGGTGATGCGGATCCTCCACGGTGCCCCGGGCGTGAGCTGTTCGCCGGCAATGAATCCGTCGTTGATCCATCGGTGGAGGGTCGAGGGCGCCATCTCCAAGCGCTCGGCCGCTTGCTGAATGCTGACCAGTTCACCGTCGGCCGAGCGGGTGGCCGGGTCGAATCGCCCGAGGTTCCAGTTGCGGCGCAGGTTCCCGACATGCATGGCGGTGAAGGGGTGGCCGTAGGCGGTCTTCTTGCCTTGGCGGCTCAGGATGCCGGCGATCACCGCATCGGGATAGTGGCGGGCCAGGCGGCGCACGAGTTCAAGGGTGTCCTCGTCGGTTCGGATCGGCGGCTGGCGCGTCTGCGGGCGATCGATGTCGAGCTCGGTCAGCAGACCCCCACGCCAACGCAGCGTCAGGTGGGCGGTGTGCCCACCGCGCGGCGCGGCGACGATGACTTCATCGAGCAATGTGCGCAGCAACTCCTTCTTGTCCCGCGCCGTGGTGGTGGGCGCCTCCCAGACCCGCGGCAGGTCCATGCCGAGTGCGAGTACGGCCTTGCGCTCGTCGGTCGTCAGTTCGCGCGGTCGGCGCCGCTCGCGGCGTTCGAGTTCGGACCGCGCTTGTTCGAGTTCGCTCAGGCGCTGTTCCCATTCCGTCTCGAGGCCGCGGGCGACGAGGCGATTCTCGGGCTCGACGGCGCGGTACCGGCGTTCGGCGCGCTCGGCTTCATAGCGCGCCCGTTCGACGGCCAGACGCCACTGTTCGAGCGCGCCGTCGTGATCGGCTTCGATCCGTTCGGCGGCGCGCAACGCGGCCTCGAGACCGCCCGGCTGCGCCGCGTCGAGCACAGCCTCGGAGACCGCCCGGTCGATCTGTACGCCGCCGATGTACAGGCAGTACACGCCGCTTCCCTGGACGATATCCTGACCCGAACAGTGATAGCCCGGCGAGGCGTTTCGTCCCTGGTAGTGGACATACAGCCGCCGCCCGCAATGGCCGCACGTGGCGATGCCTTGCAGCAGCGCGCTTCCTTCTCTGACGGCGCCGCTCCCCGCCGCATGCGGTCGCGGCCGCGTGTTGCTGCCGATGCGGGCGAGGTTGTCCTCGTAGGTCGGCCAGTCGATATAGCCCGGGTGGTGGTCGGTGATCAGCACCGGCCACTCCGAGCGCGGTACTCGACGCACACGCTGGCGCACCACACCGTTTTCGCCGACGACGCGCTCCTGCCTCGACTTGCCGTACGTGTAGGCGCCGGCATAGGCCGGATTGGTGAGTACCTGATGAATCGCATGATACGACGGAGGAACCCAGCGGATGGCGTCGCCGTGGTTCAAGCGCAGCGGGAACGTGAGCTTCTCGGAGATGAACCACAACCAGACGCGGCGCACCGACCCGAATTCGGCGAACCGCTCGAAAACCGCGCCAACGGCCCCGGTGACCGCTTCGTCGGGATGCAGCCGGATCTCGCCGTCGCGCTCGCCCCAGACGAGCCCGACAGGCAGACCGCAACGCAGCTCTCCGCGGGCCGCCTTGTTGCGGATCCCGCCGTCGAGGCGCGCATGCAGGACATGCAGTTCGGCCTCACTCATTGTCCCCTTCAGCCCGAGGATAAGCCGGTCGTTGAAGACGTTCGGATCGTACACGCCGTCGGCATCGCCAATCAGAGTGTCGGTGATGCCGCACAGGTCGAGCAACCGGTACCAGTCCGCGTTGTTGCGGGCCAGCCGCGAGACTTCCAGGCCGAGGAGAATTCCGACGTGTCCGAGGGCGACCTGCGCGGTCATGCGGGCGAAGCCACCACGCCCCCGCGTGGTCGCGGCAGACAACCCCAGGTCCTCGTCGAGCACCGTGATCTGATCGGTGCGCCACCCGAACTGGCGCGCCCGTTCGGCCAGGTCATATTGCCGTCGCGTCGATTCGCGATTCTGCTCGACCTGGGCGACAGTGGACTGTCGCACGTACACGACGGCGGCGCGGCGCAGGTGGGTGGGCTGGACTTTCGTCTCACTCATCGTCGTCCTCCTTTTCCGGTTCCGGTCGCGCCGCTTGCACGATGAGTCTCTCCAGCACGTCCAGCACACCGATGCGCTGCTCGTCCTCCAGCGCCGCCCACACGTTCGGGTCGGGGCGCGGGTCCTTCAGAATGCCCAGGTTCAGTTGCATGCTCCTCCTCCGCTTCAAGGCGACGGAGAAGAGCGTCGACAATCGTCCGCATCCGCAACAAGTCGGCGATGCCGGCCAGAGTGTGTGCGGCGCGGGCGACACGGTCGTCCGCGCCGTCTGATGCGGCGTCGGTCCAGGCGACCGGCACCAACCGCCGGCCTCCATCTGGAAACAGCAACAGAAGCTGGTGCCCGCCTTGCCGCTGCATCCGCCTCAAGACCGCGAGCCGTTGGCCTTGGAAGGGATGCGCCTCACGAGTGATGGTCGCGAAGTCAGGAAGGTCTTCGAGATGGGTAGTGTGTCGGGTGTTCCGTGGGCTGGGCGATGGCGACACACCTGCGCACACAGCTGGTAATCGAGGCGCTGGAGATGGCCGTTGCGCAACGCCGGCCCGAAGCGGTCGTCCATCACTCCGACCAGGGCTGCCAGTACACGTCGCTGGCCTTCGGTGCCCGCTGCCGGAAATGGGGGGTGGCGCTGTCGATGGGTTCGGTGGGGGATTGCTTCGCTGTTCGTCATCGATGGCGCTCAGGGACTGCGGCGGGCCATCACCGATGTCTTCGGTTCTCGCGGCGTGGTGCAACGCTGCCAAGTCCATTATGCCGAGTTCGGGACTATGCCGATCACCTCGCGCACATCCCTGTCACGAGGGGCGCTTCCGTAATAGAGAAAGGCGAACACGTTCAGGTTCTCGAGCAGGACGTCACGGGTCGATCCGACCGTCGAAACCCTTGACCGCGAACTGCCCCGCGGTGCGCGTGACGGACTGCTGCGCGAGCGCGGGTCCGGCGCCGAGGACGCTCGCCGCGGCGATCACGGCGGCTGTGCCCATTCTCCATGTGGTGCGTGACATGCTGGCCTCCAGTGTGTCGTTTGCAGGCATCGAACTCTGCTGAGGCTGCAACGCAGCACGATCGATGCCAGGGACGGCGGCACGTGGGGTACACGCGCGGCATCGGCTCCCGCTGTGCGGTCGTCGCGGAAACCAACCGCTTCCAGACGGCAACGGTGTGGGCTCCGTCCAGCGGGCGGCCGGAGATGGCAGGAGACGAGCCTCACCACGCCGATCGGTGTCGCGGATCGGTGTCGGACCGTCCGTTGCAGAGCACGGCGGCAGACATCAGGATTCTCTGCCTCCGCAGCCCGGCGATCCTGCCTCCTTCCCATCCGTCCCTGCCGGCAGCGGAAGCCACTCCATCGAGTCCGGCAGTTGCGTGTTGGTCGTAAGCCGTATCCTGGCAGAACCGGTCCCTTCGAAATAGTCGACGCGCACTCGATGCGTTCCGGGATTCAGCACGACCGTTCGGCTTGCGACGAGGTCGAAGCCGTGTTCCCCCCAGTTGTCTATAATTCTCTCGTCGTCGATGTAGAGTCGGGATCCGTCATCCGACGCAAGCCTGAAGGTGATGCGCGCGAGCTTCTCGACACGCAGGCAGGTCTCCCAGCGGATTGAGAAGTGATCCTCGACCCAGGCCTCAAGGGGAGCGCTCCTGCCCCAGTTGAAGTCCATGCTGCGATGATGCGTTCTGAAGTGCGGATACCCGGACAGCGTTCTGTTCTTGAAATACTCGGCCCGCCATGGGGCGTCGCCGCCATCGCCTGGACGCCCCCCCACTCCGCAGGCCATGAACACGCTCGCTCCGACCACCGCAGCCCACCGGGCACCTGCCCGCGCGGCGCTCGGGTGCATCGATTCTCCCCCACTCCTGTGCATCGATTCTCCCCCACTCCAACCGACCCACGCCGGCACGATCTCAATCTTCGAAAGCGCCAGTGTATGACGGCTCCCAGCATCCCGGCGCCGCACTGCCTGTCATGGAAGGGCCATGGGTGCACGACATCATTGTGGTGCGCCGTGCGAAGGCGCCATTCCTCAGCGGGTGCGAATCCCGCCCGGCAACTGTCGTTCCAGCCGGTAGCAGTCGGAGCGGACGATGGAGGCAACGACATCGCCTGAAGCACTCCGACGACACGGGTCGCCATTGGGCGGCTCAGCGACCATGCGGGCCGCAACGCGAGTGAACGCCGAGCAGGCCTCGAAACGTCGAATGCGGAAGCCGACCCGCCCACAATACGGGGAAGGCTGCCACGGGCCGGGAAGCGAGCGACGGAAGCACCGGCCGGTTCCGCCAGGGTATTGGCGGCGGCACGCATGGAAGAGGGGAATGGACGCAACACGGGAAGCCCTGCCGGCGGCGTGGCACGGTGCCAACCGACAGCCCGTGAGGGTCAGGTCGGGCCGGCGAGGGTGGCGGAGAGGCCCGTAGTACCGCGGAAGCCGGGCAACGCCGGCGGAGGGAAGGGGCCTCGGTTCGAGAGCAGCGCATGACGGAGGGAAGGGACATGGGGACTGGTGAGAGCCTAACAGCCCCAGAAGGAGTTCAGCGACTCCAGACGGCGCTACATGCGAAAGCGAAGGAAGCTCCGGGCCTCCGGTTCTACTCGCTGAGCGACAAGGTGTGGCGCGACGACGTGCTCGCGGTCGCCTGGCAGGCTGTCCGCCGCAACGGCGGCGCGGCCGGGGTGGACGGCGAGACGGTCGCGGATGTCGAGTCGTTCGGGGTGGGCCGGTGGCTGGGAGTACTGGCGCGGGACCTGAAGGCGGGGACCTACCGGCCGCAAGCGGTTCGGCAGGTGCTCATCCCGAAGAAGCAACGCGGGAAGTTCCGGCCGTTGGGCATTCCGTGTCTCCGGGACCGGGTGGCGCAGACGGCGGCGATGTTGGTGTTGTCGCCGATCTTCGAGGCCGACCTGCAACCGGAGCAATACGCCTACCGTCGGGGCCGAGGCGCGCATGACGCGGTCAATCGCGTGCACCGGCTGCTGACGACGGGCCACCGGGAGGTGGTAGACGCCGACTTGTCAGACTACTTCGGCCAGATTCCGCACGCGGAATTGATGAAGTCCATCGCCCGGCGCGTGAGCGACGGGCGGCTGCTGGGCTGGGTCAAGGCGTGGCTGGAGATGGCGGTGGAGGAGGACGACGGTCGCGGCGGTCGCCGCCGGACGAACCGGGCGCGTCGGGAGCGGAAGGGGACGCCGCAAGGGTCCCCGATATCCCCGCTGTTCAGCAACGTCTACATGCGTCGCTTTCTTCTGGGCTGGAAGGTGCTGGGCTACGCCCGGCGCTTCAAGGCGGAAATCGTCAACTACGCGGATGACTTCGCGGTGCTCGGTAAGGTGCCGGCGGCAGAGATGCTGACGGCGGTCGAGGGCCTGCTGGAGCGTCTGAAGCTGCCGATGAACGCCGAGAAGACCCGCTGCTGCCGGGTGCCGGATGAACCGATGACGTTCCTCGGCTACCGGATTGGCCGCAACTACCGGCCGGACACGGGAGCCGCCTACATCGGCACGCGTCCGAGTCGGGAGAGCGTCCGGAGCATCTGCCGCCGCGTGAGCGAGCTGACCAAGCCGCGCAGCGGGCTGCTGTCGCCGAAGGAGATGGTGTCTCGCCTCAACCGGGTGTTGTCCGGTTGGGCGAACTACTTCACCCTTGGGCCGGTGAGTCCGGCGTATCGCGCCGTTGACCAGCACACCACGCGACGGCTGCGCCAGTGGCTTTGCCGCAAGCACAAGGCGCGGTCCGGGAAGTACGTGCGCTTCTCGAACGAGCGACTCCAGGAGGAGTACGGGCTCACGAGCCTTGCGCCGCGAACGGCGAGCCTTCCGTGGGCGAAGGCATGATCTCGTCCGAGAGCCGGATGCGGGAAATCCGCACGTCCGGTTCGATGAGCGGCGACTGGAAACGGAGTCACGGCGGGGAGTGAGGCACCGGCAACGTGCGAAAGCCGCCGGGAACAGCTACCCCCATCCGCCTACCGCCACCGCGCCAGTCGTCGACTCTACAGATGCCTCTTCAGGCGGCGTTGGCGGCTCGCCGCTGCCAGAAGTCCTCGAAGCAGCCGCTGAGCACGCAGCAGCGCAGGGCGATGATGGCGTTGGCGCCGGCCGGCGACGGTCCAGCGCATGCCGCGCGCTTGAGCCGAACTGCCTGAGTGAGGGTCTCGAAATCCTGCGCGTCTACCCGCCCCGAGCCCAGGAGTGCTTCGACGTCGGCCTCGACCGCCGCCTCGACCTTCGCAAGCACCTCCTTGAAGCCTCCTTTTTCGGCCGCGTGATCGAGCGGTTCAGGCAACTGCGCCTTGCAGCCTGTGGCGAAAGTCGCGGATCCGGCCTGGCCCCGGCGCGGTCGAGTTTCGTACACTGAACGGCATGGCGATGGGCAAGAGACCGGCGGCGCGCCAGGCGTCGCCGATGTGGGTGGACACGGCGGACCTTCCGACGAACGATGGGCATCCTTACTTCGAGCGGCTGAACCGGGTCCTGGCGGATTCCGGATTCGATGCGTTCGTCGAGGAGTTGTGCGCGGCCTTCTACGCGGACCGGCTGGGACGGCCGAGTCTGCGTCCGGGTCGGTATTTCCGGATGCTGTTCATCGGCTATTTCGAGGGTCTGTCGTCGGAGCGCGGGATTGCGTGGCGGGTGGCGGATTCGCTGAGTCTGCGGTCGTTTCTGGACCTGGAGCTGACCGAGGCGGCGCCGGATCACTCGACGCTGTCGCGCACCCGGCGGCGGATCGACGTAGAGACTCACGAGGCGGTATTCACGTGGATTCTGGAGCGGCTGTCTGCTGCGGGTCTGGTTCGGGGGAAGACGGTCGGCATCGATGCGACGACGCTGGAAGCGAACGCGGCGATGCGGAGCATTGAGCGGCGGGACACGGGCGAATCCCACGAAGCGTTCATTCGGCGGTTGGCGGAAGCGTCGGGTGTGGAGACACCGACGCGGGCGGATCTGGCTCGGTTCGACCGGTCGCGGAAGAACAAGAAGACGTCGAACAAGGAGTGGAAATCGCCGCAGGACCCGGACGCGAAGGTCGCGAAGATGAAGGACGGTCGGACGCACATGGCCCACAAGGCCGAGCACGGGGTCGACATGGACACGGGCGCCATCGTCTCGGTGACGGTGCAGGATGCATCGGACGGCGATACGGCGACGCTGCCGGCGACGCTGATCATGGCGGCCGAGCAGGTGGAGTTGGTGCAGCCGGACGGTCCGGGGGTCGAAGAGGTGGTCGCCGACAAGGGCTACCACAGCGACGAGACGCTGGTGGCGCTCGGCGCGGTAGGGGTTCGGAGTCACGTATCGGAGCCGGAGCGCGGCCGGCGCTGCTGGCAGGACAAGAAGACTGGAGAGACGCCGCCGGAGAAGCGTGCTGCGCAGAAGGCGTTGTATGCGAACCGGCGGCGTGTCCGCGGGCGGCGGGGTCGACGCCTGCAACGCTGCCGGGGCGAGGTGGTGGAGCGTACTTTCGCGCACATGTATGAGACGGGCGGTATGCGCCGGGTGTGGGTGCGCGGTCACGAGAATGTCCGCAAGCGCGTGCTGCTTCAGGCGGCCGCCTGCAACATCGGGCTGCTCCTGCGCAGCCAGACCGGCATCGGTACGCCCCGGAGCCTACAGGGGCGGGCTGTTTCGGCGATTTGCCGCCTGATCGGGCGTTTGATCGACCGCTGGGGGTGTCTGACGCGCGCCTGGGGGTCCAAATGGACACCGGCGACGCTCGCTGGCTCAATCGCTCATCGCCAAGCTGCCTGAACAGCGGAACTCAGCGAACAGACTTCTTCCACGGGCTGCTTGGGCATGGTCGGAGTCCTCCTATCGAAGGAGTCGGCTGATCAGCTCGCGCTCAATACCCGTAGCGGCAAATCCTCATTTTCTTGTCGTGCACCCAAGGGCCATTTGCCCGCTGACGTGTGCGCTCGCTATCATGTTGACTCTGCCCGTGCCTCACCAGCGCCTGCTCGCAGTGCTTCATGCGTCGACTGTCACCGCATTCGGTGGCAAGAGCCGGACCGACGCTCTGGCCGCCATGCTTGTCGCGGCGACCGCTTTCCTGATCTATCTCCCAACCGAATCGGACGATCACCTCGCGGTTAGGACACTGCCCTAAACTAGTTTGTCACCTGCCGATTTTCTGGTCATACTGGAGGTATAAAGCGAGACATCGAGCTGGAAGCGACCCTTGTTGCGAAGTATGCCGCCGTCGAGCCCGTGTTGGACGAGCGCAGTCGCCGCCGGTGGGCGGCGGCCGAGTCGCGCGCTATCGGCTACGGCGGCGACGCGGTGGTTTCGTCGGCCACCGGTCTGGCTCGGGAGACGATTCGCAAGGGACGCCGGGAGATTTCCCGCGACGAGGCGCCGACGGACCGCATCCGACGCCCTGGAGGCGGAAGGCCTCGCATCCAGCAGGATCAACCCGGCATCGAGGCCGCGCTCGAAGCCTTGGTGGATCCGCTGACGCGCGGAGACCCGACCTCGCCGCTACGCTGGACGTGCAAGAGTCGCGCAAAGCTGGCGGCGGCGCTGAACGAGCAGGGGTGGCGGGTGAGTTCGACCACTGTGGGCCGGCTGCTGCACCGCCTGGGCTACCGGCTGCAATCGCCGCGCAAGCGGCAGGAAGGCGCCACGCATCCGGACCGCAACGCGCAGTTCGAGCACATCAACCAGACCGCGGACGCGCATCTGACCGCCGGCCAGCCGGTGATCTCGGTCGACACGAAGAAGAAAGAGCTGGTCGGGAACTTCAAGAACGGCGGGCGCGAATGGCAGCCGAAGGGCACGCCGCCGGCGGTGCTGGTGCATGATTTCCCGACCGACGCCGAGGGCAAGGCGATTCCGTACGGCGTCTACGACATGGCGCGCAACGAAGCCTGGGTGAGCGTGGGCTGGGACCACGACACACCGGCGTTCGCGGTGGCGTCGATTCGACACTGGTGGCATCAGATGGGTTGCGGCGCCTACCCCGAGGCCACGACCCTGTTCATCACGGCCGATGCGGGCGGGAGCAACGGGTATCGGTTGCGCGCCTGGAAGCATGCGCTTCAACAGTTGGCCGACGAGACCGGACTGACCATCGAGGTGAGTCATTTTCCACCCGGCACCAGCAAGTGGAACAAGATCGAGCACCGGCTCTTCTGTCACATCACGGCGAACTGGCGCGGCACCCCGCTGACGACGTACGAGACCATCGTCGACCGCATCGGGAACGTCCGGACAGCCACCGGGCTCCGGGTCCGGGCCGAACTCGACGCCGGGGAGTATCCGACGGGCGTTACGGTGACCAAGGAACAGATGGACGCACTCGCGCTGGTCCCCGATGCGTTTCACGGGGAATGGAATTACAAACTGTTACCCCGATGAAGTTGACAACTTTGTATCGATCACTGTCCTTCCGGCACCTTGGGCCGACCTCTCGTCTTCCGCCGGGGACGTTCAGGCCACTAGCAGCGGGTCGACCGTACAGGAGGCGTTGATCGACCGCCTGCGGCTCCTGCAGCTCCGCGACGTGCTCGACGCTCTGGCGGAGCCTGGCCGGGTCATCGGCGATCTGATCTCGCTGGCGTATCCCGGCGGGTCGACAGCATATCCGCTGCAGCTCGCCGCAGCCTTTCTCGGAGCCGTTACCGTCGCTGTGCTCCTCGCGATCATGCGGCGTCTGGAGGTAACCCGCACCGCGGCCATTGCCAGCGCACTGGGATTCGCGTTCTACCGACACACGTGGACACTGGCGGTCGTACCCGATTCTCGAATGGGCTCCATGGCGCTGCTGGCCCTGTCCGTGCTGGTCCTGCTGCTCTGGGGCGAGACCCGCAAGACAAGGCTGCTCGGGCTCGGGCTCGGATGCTGGTTGCTGTCCATCGCCGTCCATCCACTGTTGCTGTGCACGGCACCGGCGATGGCGTGGTTCGTCTACGTGACTACACGCCAAGAATCCCGCAGGACCCTCTTGGCGTCAACGCATACGGGCACGATGCTGCTGGTCGGCGTTTTTCTTGCCGCCGCTTGCGTGGGACTGTTGGCGCGGCCGGACGTCTTCGATGTCCGGCGCATCTACGAGCTCCTCGCATCTGAATTCGGCCTGCTTGGCTTCGCGTTCCTGTCTGCAGGTTTGATCCACCACCTCTGGCTGCGGCCAACGCCTCAGACTCTCCTCCTGTCGCTGAGCTTTGCGGGCGTCGTCGGCTGGATGTCCACCTCCGGCTCGGCCGACGCTCAGCACATGCCGGCTGCTCTGCTCCTTGCCTGCCCGATAGTAGGACACGGCATGAGCGTCATCGCCCGGAGTAGAACGGATCGATCCCACGCCGCGACTGCCACAGCCATTCTGCTCGCCTTTCCGACGGTCAACGCCGTCTTGCATCGCGGTGCGGTCGACGAGGCACGGGACGACAACGCACGAAGGGTCCGGTACGCGCGCGCGTTGACCGCCATCCTGCCCGACGGCGGAGCGATCGCGGCCCTTCCGCGCGCACGGGAGCCGCTGCCTCCATTGTGGCCGCTCTCCGAGTCCGGTCGCCTGCAGATTGTGGACCTTCCATGGGATGTTCGCCGCATCCGGAACATTGCCGTCACCCGACCAACCTTCGCTCTGGAGCCGACCCGGACACGTCTCGAATTCCTCGGATTCCGGTTCGACGAGCCCGGTCCCGTCCGCATATTCACGCGTCTGGACGCCTATCTGGACGGGTTGGCGCCGGAGACGATTGTCGCCGCAGTGGCAGGCCGCGACGTACTGGCGCGAGCAGCTCCCCTGCTCGGACGCACGATTCGGTTCATCGGCGGCGGACAGCAGCGCGCCCTCGGCCGCGATCATCACTACGCGCTCGTCGGCTTCGCTAGCGGTGCAGCGATCCAGGAGGAATCCGATCCGCTTGGCGTCGATCTGCGCCTGGAAGCGGGCGAAGTGCTCGATGACAACGGGAGGCTGCTGCCAGCGACCCTGCAGGTCGAGAGCGGTCGTGGGCGGGCGCGAATCAGCGTCAACGGCAGCCCCGCTCTCACGAACCCGGCCGGCGTGGGAATCGTGGTCCTGCGGGCGGACGGCGCCGTAGAGAGGGTCGTCGTCGCCTTCGATCACGACGGCGAGCTGTGGATTCCGGTCGAGGCTTCCCCCCGCTACGTGGCGCGTCTGGCCGAATGGGAACCCTGCATCCTGATAGGAACGGAGCAGTGGCTGGATGTCTCCAATCTTCTCACCGGCAGCGGCGCCGGCGTCTTGTTCCCGTCCCGATCCTCCGCCGCTTCGCTCGCGCTCTACGTCTGGAAGGAAGACCAACGCCTCCTTCTTCGACAGGGTGCATCGTCGCCCCCACGAACCGGCTTCATCTTCGAGACCTTCGACCGGACCGTTACGGCCGAGCACACCCTACTGGACCGCCTTCTCGATTTCGACGGTCTTGCGTCCAATCATCGGATTCGACGAGAACGGTTCGTCCAGCTTCTGCACGTGGACGTACAGGAGAACGGCTCGCCATTGACCGCGGTTCGCTTCAACGGCAACGCGGCGTCCGGCGTGGCTCGCCTCCTCGGGCCGGCCGATGCACAGCGCGTCACCATCTGTGGCGCCAGATGACCGGCGTCGCTGAATCACCGGCCGGCCGCCACGTAGCAAAGGTCGAGTGCGGCGGAACCGAGCCGCCGCACCGCCGGCGCCTCCGCCACGAAGGCGCCGAAGAGCCCGATCACGCCACGAGCTCCCGGGTGCTGCAGGAAGACCCGGCGCTCGTCGGTCGTCCGGCGCGCGATCTGCAGATCGGACGGGGAACGAAGCAGCGTCGCGAGTCGCCAGTGCGCAAACGCCGAGCTTCAGGGCCATTGCGTCTATTGCGGCGGCGGGCAAACATGGAATCCTTCCACTTCGTGGCCATCCTGGCAGGGCGAACGGCCGATTCGGACGGCTTCGTCGCGCTCCGCAACAACCTGCTGGTACTCGCGGATCCGAACGTAGTCGGACGAGGCCACGATGACCTGCTCGTCGGTAAGGAACGTCAGATAGTAGGCGGTCCAGTAGTCGCTCGTCGCGAAACGGACGCCATCCGCCACGAGGTGGTCGGCCAGTGCGACGCGCGGATTGGGCGACGAATAGTAGTCGAACGCGTATCGAGAGTGCGCAGCCGCGTTGAAGACGGCGCACGCCAGGGTGACGCCGATGAACGCGGCTCGCAGTCCGGGCTGCCGTTCAGCCTTGAGGTAGATTGCGGCAACGCCGACGAGACCCAGCAGGGCAAGCAGCATGTAGCGGTCGAACATCCCTCCACAACGAGAAACGGCTGGAACTATCGCTGCAAGGAGACCAACGAGAAGCAGGTAGGCGGGAAACTGCAAACCTCTTCGAAGAACCGGCCCGCCAGACAGCAGAGCGGGAACGACTCGCAAACCGGCCGCAATCGCTGCGCCGCCGATGAGCAGCCACAGCCAACCGGCGCCTCCAGTGTACAGGGTGCTCAGGTTCGAAGTGAACATGCTTCCCAGCCATCCGGGAACTTCCCGACCACCTCCAGCATGACCTGCGGGCCAGCTCCTCGAGGCTCGAGCGCATGGCGAAGGAGGCGACGGTGGTTCCCGGCCCGAAGGGGTTTCCAACAGACTTGAGAACCTCCACGACTTCACTGGTGTCCCAAGAAAGTTGTCTTGAGTCTATGTAACTCATTGTTTTATAACAAGATACACCGATTTTGAGCAGTCATCGACTTGAATTATTCCCCGCTCTCAGGAGATGCTCACCGCCGTTTTCCGAGGTGGTGAGACATGTACTCAGGCAAGCTGGTCTTCGCGCAGGTGATGGATCACCTGCCGATGCACACCTTCCGTCAGGCTGTTCGGCGATACGGCGGCAACCGCTACGTCAAGTCCTTCCCCTGCCACAGCCAGTTTCTGTGCATGGCGTTCGCACAACTGACTTACCGGGAGAGCTTGCGCGACATCGAGGTCTGCATGCGGGCCCAGCGGCGCAAGCTCTATCACTTGGGCATTCGGAACACGGTGTCGCGCAACACGCTGGCCAACGCGAACAAGCAGCGCGACTGGCGAATCTACGCCGATGTCGCGCAGGAGTTGATTCGCATTGCACGGCCGATGTACGCCGACGAGGACTTGGGACTGGATCTCGACAACACGGTGTTTGCCCTGGACGCTTCGACCATCGATCTGTGTCTGTCCGTGTTTCCGTGGGCCCCGTTCCGGTCCACGAAAGCCGCGATCAAGCTCCACACGCTGCTCGACCTGCGCGGCCCGATTCCGACGTTCCTGCATGTGTCCGACGGCAAAATGGCCGATGTTCACGCGCTCGACCGCTTCATCCCCGAGCCTGGGGCCTTCTATGTGATGGATCGTGCCTATCTCGACTTCGAGCGCCTGCACGCCCTGGCGGCATTCGGCGCGTTCTTCGTCATCCGCGCAAAGTCCAACACGCGGTACCAGCGTCGGTACTCTCAACCGGTCGACAAGACGACCGGTCTTCGCTGTGATCAGACCATCGTGCTCACAGGCGCAGATTCCACGTCTCGGTATCCCCAGCCGCTCCGCCGCGTGAAGTATTGGGACGAGTCAACGGGCAAAACGTTCAATTTCCTGACCAACAACTTCGCGATCCCTGCGCTCACGGTCGCCGAGTTGTACCGGCACCGCTGGCAAGTCGAGCTGTTTTTCAAGTGGATCAAGCAGCATCTGCGGATCAAGTCGTTCTTTGGGACCTCGGAGAACGCCGTCAAGAGCCAAATCTGGATTGCGGTGTCGGTGTACGTGCTCGTGGCCATCCTCAAAAAACGGCTGGATCTTCCGGTAAGTCTCTACACAATTCTACAGACACTGAGTTTGACAGCGTTCGAGAAAACCCCGCTTTTACGGTTATTTTCTGAGACCGATTACACTTCTCATAGTGAGGGCGCCCGTAACTTGTTGAATCTATTGGACTAATTCCTGGGACACTAGTGCCACGACTTGAAAGACTGCAGCCAGAGACACGAGAGAGATTGCCTTGTCCCGCAGATTCCGGTTCCTGAAAAGAGTGCGGTCGCCGGTCTCGAGCAGCAATAGGGCTGCGAGTCCATACGCGGTGAACTCCCGATTGAGGAAACCGACTCCCAGGACTGCGCCGAAGACGAGCGGCCGGCGCCGGAGCATCCACAGCAGGAGAACATACAGAAACGGCTCGACGTTTCCGCCGTTCGCCTGGAGCATCAGCGCGGTTGTGCCAATGGGAGGAACCATGAAGCACAGGGTCGGAACGAGCGCCAGGAGCGGACGGATCCGGAGCTCCCGTTCCAGCACCACCAGGAGCAGCACGGTGACCGCAAGGTGGATGCCCAGGATCGGCAGCTTCAGCGCGGTGACCGAGGGACCGAAGAGATAGAACAGCGGCGCGGCCAGCCAGGCTTCGACTCCCAGCATGAAGTGCTGTCCGTAGAAGAAGACGGGCAGCGCCCTGAACTCGCTCAGGTGCTTGGCCATGAGACCGACGATCGCCTGATCGGAATCGAACTGTGGAGCCGTGCCGAGCACGAACGCGCAGCTCCGCAGGATCACAACCGCAATGGCAAGCGACATGACCAGGGCACGCTCACGCGCCAAGCTCCCGGATCCGGCGGACAAGCGAAGCGCGGCGACAATAGATCCCATCGAACCGTTAACCATAGCATCAAACGGACGGGCCGGCGGAAGCACTCTGGAGCATGGGTGCACGACAGATTTGCGGTGCGCCGTGAGAAAGCGCCATTCCTCAGCGGGTGCAGTCGGAGCGGATGATGGAGGTAACGACGTCGTCTGAAGCACTTCGATGAAAAAAAGGGCTACCGTGGGCGGTTCAGCAACCATGCGGGCGTGCGTACCTGAGGGTCTCGACCGACGCGGTTACGCTAGCGTCCAGAGCGTCGAGTCTCGACGATCGTGCGGTTGTGGAGTATGACCATTTACGGACAGGATCAGCCCCGTCGTTGCGACCGAGCAAAGGCCAGCGGGAGCGTGGATCAGTGCGCGAAAAGGTGACATAATCCGCAAGTGCGCCGATGGTTCGGCCGGTCGGAACTGCTCCAACGCGTCCCGGGCGGGTGTTGGTGGTTTCTGTACGCGGCAGTTGCGCTGACGGCGCTCTGGCAACTGGCAGCAACCCTGGCCCCCGCCACAGGGTTCACACGCGAGTACTACTATCCCCTCCACCGCGAAACGGCCCCGGCCGCATTCGACGCCACCGTCATCCCGCGCGTCGACGATCGAGCCGCGAGCCTGGACCTGGCGTTCATCGCCGAACGGAACCTGCCGAATCGGGACTACTTCATTCGCTGGCGCGGCGTCTGGTTCTCCCCGCGCCCGGAACGAATCGAGTTTCGGGCCGGCGCCGACGATGGCGTGATCGTGCGGGTGGACGACCAAGTCGTGATCGCGGTCGAAATGACCAACCGGAGACACACCGTCGCGCTGGAGACCGGTGTGCATCGGCTCGAGATCGACCATTGGCAGCGCGGGGGCCCCAGGACGCTGAGCGTGCAATGGGCACCGCCTGCCGGCCGGTTGGAGCCGGTCGGCGCCAACCGCGTGTTCCCGACGGACCCGGGTGTGCACGGCTACCTGCTGGCGACGGTGTCCGCGCAGTTGGGGAACCTGGTGCTGCTCGTCTGGGTCGCCGGCGCCGCGATTCTGTCCGGGCGAATGGCCTATCTGGCGGGGCGAACGGCCTGCCGGGTAGCCGCGGCACTTACCGTAGGCGAGGTACGCAGCCGTTTGCGCGCCGTGTTGTTTCCCGCGCTGCTCGGCCCGGGCCAGTTGCTGCTCTTCGGGCCGTGGATCGTGCATACCACCAATCGGGCCGAGTTCCTGGTGCCGTTCCTGACCCTCGCGCCACGCTGGATCTGGCTGCTCGCACCGATCACGGGTGCGCTGGCGGCATTCGGGTTAATTCTGCCGCCGCGGTGGTTTCGGGGCTATGTCGCAGCACTTTGCGCGGTCGGCGTGCTGCTCTGGGTGCAGGGAAATCTGCTGGTCGCCGAGTACGGCCTGCTGGACGGCGGAGGTCTCGACCTCGCGTCGCACGCATGGCGCGGCCCGTTCGAAGTCTGCCTGTGGATCGCCGCGGTCGGCCTGGCGACGTTCTTCGCAAACGCGGTGAGCCGGGCGGCACCGGCGGCAAGCGTGCTGTTGATGTCACTGCAGGCTGTCGTCCTGTTGGGGCTGATGCTCGCGCCGCCCGGGGGGCCAAGCGGCGACGGGGACGATGCGGTGGCCGGCTGGAGTCCGGTGCCACCGGAAATCTACGAGCTGTCGCGCAGCCGGAACATTATCCACATCGTGCTCGACATGTTCCCGTCGCACATTTTGGCCGAGATCCGGGACGCCGACCCCTCCACCTTCGATCGTGCGTGGTCCGGATTCACGTTCTACCGGAATCACCTGGGCGCCTTTCCGACCACGATTGCCAGCATGCCGGCGATGCTCACCGGCATCCCCTATCGCAACGACATGCGAATCTCGGACTACCGACGGGCGCATCCGTTCGTCTTCCACGCGCTCGGGCAGCACGGGTACCGGCTCAGGTCTTTGACCGCCGACGGCCGCGATCATCCCCGCGGAGCATTCCCCGGCGCCGAGGACGCCGTCGCCTACACCATCCCGAGACCGTACGGCAGCTACCGCAACTACCTCGACAGCACGTCGGCCCAACTGCTGGATCTGTCTCTGTTCCGGCACGCACCGCACGGCGTCAAGGCCGACGTCTATCGCGACGGAGAGTGGCTGCTGCAGCAGCGGGTCGCGTCGCGTTGGGGGCCGACTTCCGGCGCGCCGCGCGGCCTGGGAGACACGGCGTTCCTGATGGATTTCGCCAGCACGATCGAGGCAGGCGGTGAATCCCCCGTGTACTCGTTCCTGCACGTGATCACGCCCCATCCACCGATCGCTACGGACGCAGACTGCGGATACGTGGGTGGACGGGTGCGTCTGACCCGGGCAGGTTACGTGGATCAGGCACGCTGCGCGTTGACGGTCGTGCAGGCACTCCTCGACCGACTGCGTACGCTCGACCTCTACGACCGTAGCGCCATCGTCGTCACGTCCGATCATGGGCTGGGCATATTCCCCCCGCGCGATACTCCACCCGGCCGGCAAGGCGTGCCATCCGGAAAATCGCTGCTGCGAATGAGGCTCGACGCTACGCCCCTGCTCCTGATAAAGCCGTTCGGCGCGCAGGGCCCACTGCAGCTCTCGAACGCGCCCACCTCGATCGTCGATCTGCCGGCCACGCTGCTCGACCTGGCCGGCCTGCCGAACACGGGCGCATTCCCGATTTCCCGGTCACGCGCTCACACCCACCGGCGTCATGGCCATCCGCTGCAAACAGTTCCATCTGCCGGACTTATAGAAAGACCGCAGGAGAAGAATCGCGTCGACGCTCTCCGGTAGCCAATAGATGGAGGCGCCCTTGATGCGGAGATTGATGACGCGACGGATGGCGCTTTCGACGGCACCGCTGCCCCGCGGAAGCCCGAGCCCGACCATTGTGGTGTAGGCGAAACGATGACGGTTCTTCAGGAAGTAGTTGAGGTGCGTGCGGATCTTGCCGGCCGTGCGCCCGCGGCACAGCTCCCGCAGGGCCGTGATCACCTCGTCCACCCGTGCTCGCTTGAGCAGCCCCCGCGTGCGGTTGAGCCAGCGGGTGCGTTGCGTCGCGCTCCAGCGGCGCAGCTTGACCGCGTCGGAGAGTTGCTTCGCGGCATGATAGAAGTCGATCAGCCCCAGCACCTGTGTCGGCGAGAGCCCGAGCGCGGCGATGAGGCGCGGGATGCGTTGCCAGATCCAGGGCGCGCCGTCGGCGATGAAGAGCACCTTGTCAGCGGCGTTGAGGCCGATCTGCCGCGCGTACGACAACAGCAGGGCGAAGACCGCCTCCGGTCCCCGGAGCGTGCCGTCGATGATCGGTGCCCACGTCTGAGACGGTCGCCCGTCGTCGCCGACGACGTACAGGATGAGGAGCTTCGGTTCCTTCCAGTCGGTATGGAATCGGTTGCGCCCCTTCTTCGTCTTGGGGCCACGCTTCTTGCGCCTCACACGGACGCGGCCCCCGTCGAGGGAGACGACCACCCGCTTGCCGGTCACGCGGTCCAGCAGGCCGCACGCCGCGCTCTGCTGGGCCGCTCGGGCCCGCGCAGCGTAGCGATAGGCGGTCGAGCGGAGGGTCTTGATATCCAGGGCGATGCCGTCGGAGCGGAGCTGCGCCTGCGCTTCGGCCAGCGAGCTGAGCATGGCGACCGCGCGGCTTGCATCCGAGGCCAGCTTCGGCGTGCACCGGTCGTAGATGCCCAGCACCACCAAGGCGGGGTAGAGTCCCGGCCTCCGCTTCGCCCGACGGGCGTGTTTCTCGCGGTAATACGGCGTCGTGACCGGCACCGTCGTGCCCCGGGAGGTGCGAACGTTGACGGTCTCCAGGCCGTCGCTCCGCATCCGCCGGGGCAGGTGGCGCACGAGGGCGCTCGCCGCGTCGCCAACCGCGGCGGAGCGCACCGCGCGTTGCAGCACGGGGGTGAGGAGGGCGCCGAAGAACTCGTCCGCGATGGCCCGCAGCTGCTCTTCGCACTGCTCCGCTTCCTCTGCCGACCTGGGCGCTCGAGCACGCGCCTCAAACTCCAGCGCCCGCCGGAGGGCAGTGCGCAGGTGGACGGGAATGTTGCGAAGATCGATCTCGCGGCTCGGGGTGTCGATGGCGCTCTTGTCCATTTCAACGCACCATCATGGGCAGTCCGAGCCGTAATGTCCAGTACCACCCTCCCCGTCTGTCCGAAGACCGGCTCAACCTCCCCCAGCCTCACAGTCCATCTTTGCCTACACACTGCACTGCTCCGGGAAATCGGGAATGCGCCCCCGAACACCCTGGGAAGCGGGAAGTCGGCGCTGGCTCTGGATCCGGCAATGCTCCGCGAGCGCACGTACGCGGATCACTCCTGGGGACGCGAGAACAACTCCCAGAGCCAGTACTTCGATGTCCTCCACCTGTACTCGGTCAACGGACGGGCAAGCAGCTCGGACGCCTGGCGCTACCAGCGGGCGATCTTCAACCCGACGGCCAACCGGAACGCGCAGTACCGGGCTCATCGGATCGGCATGTCGGCGGCTGAAGACGATACGGCGGGACCCGCCGGCGGGGGAGTCTACCGAACCGACGACTACGCCGCCTTCTTCCTGAGGCCCGACACCGACCGCATTGCGTTCGACGTCCGCCAGGCGCCGGATTCAACCCCGCAGACGGTGACCGTGCGGGTCGATGGCCACGTGGTCGGCCGGCTCTCGCTCTCCGGCGACACTTGGCGCAGCATCGAGCATCCGGTCGAACCGCGCGACGTGGGCGACAGCCCGTTCTCCATCGAGTTGCTGGTGAGCCCGGTGGCGCCCGACGTCGAGAGTCAGTCGCACGGGGTCATGGTCCGGGGCGGTTTCTGACAGCCGGTCGAATCCTGCCGCCCAGACGACCAGGTGCAGCGTTCCGCCATCGCCGTAGCGGCCCGGCACCGTCAACGCGCGCACTTCCCGACAGTCAGTTTCCTCATGTGCGGAACCCTTTTCCCACGTCGTGCGTAGAACCCAGATCCCACGTATATTGCCACTACAAACGTGGTAACTGGCCGGAATCGCGGGGAACGATGCAACCTGTCTGATGATCAGAAACGCCCGCTTTTTCGGGCGTTTCTGGATTTCAAGGGAGCAAGGGGGAAGAGAGGATGGCGCGCGTGCCCGGATTCGAACCGGGGGCCTGCCGCTTAGGAGGCGGCCGCTCTATCCATCTGAGCTACACGCGCATGCGGGTCGCGGACAGTAAGCCGGAGGCCGGCGCCGGATCCAGCTTACACCGGCAGCGGGTCACGGCGCAGTCTCGTCACGAGCCGGACCCGCCCTTTCCCGTAGCGCCGCCAGCCCGTTACCGATCCGGACGTACTCCTCGTACCGTTCCTGGTAGGCCTGCAGCTTCTGGTCGTCGAGCGCGGCAAGCCGCGCCCGCACCACCGTTGGATTGTCCCCCGCGGCCCGCAGTTCGGCATCGAGCGCGGTCGCCCGCTGCTTGAAGTCGGCGTCGTGGCGGCGTTCCCACGCCAGCCAATCCGCCGTCCAGCGTGCGTGGGCGTCGTCGACCACCTCATGCGGGAACGGAAACGATTCGCCGGTCTGCCTCTCGATGGCTCCGACCGCGTCCGGGAACAGACGCCTGGCGCTGTCGGCTGCGCCGCGCCACGCCAGCAGGTCGCGCGGCTCGCTACGCGCCGCGGCCGGGGCCAGGCTCGTGAGCAGCATGGCGGCGAGGCGCTCTCGGTGCTGCCGGCGGCGGTCCCAGCGGGCTCGCTCCGCAACGAAGAGCACGGCACCGATCAGCGCAATGATGAGAGCCTCGGTCATGCTGTCCCCGGACGCAGCGTCCGGCTGGGGCTAGTAGTGGAGCGCGGCGAAAACCTCGTGGCCGGCCAGCCGCTCGCGGCCCCGCAGCGCATCGAGCTCGACCAGAAACGCGAGCGCCTGCACCTCCGCGCCGCGGCCGCTGACGAGGTCGATGGCGGCACGCGCCGTACCGCCCGTCGCGAGCAGGTCGTCCACGATCAGCACGCGCTGGCCGCCGGCGACCGCGTCCTCGTGGATCTCCAGCGTGTCGGTGCCGTACTCGAGCGCGTACTCGACGCTGACGGTGCGGGCGGGCAGCTTGCCGGGCTTGCGCGCCGGAACGAAGCCGGCGCCGAGACGCTCCGCCACTGCCGCGCCGAAAATGAAGCCGCGGCTCTCGATTCCCACCACCTTGTCGATTTCCGCATCGCGGAACGGCTCCGCCAAGCACGCGATCGCCCGGCGCAGTCCTCCGGCGTCGGCGAGCAGCGTCGTGATGTCCTTGAACAGGATGCCCGGCTTCGGAAAGTCGGGAACCTCTCGGATCAAGCTCTTCAAATCTTGCATCGTGTCGGGTCGCGGCGCCGTCAGGTGCGGACCACGAATCCTCCGGCTACGTCCAGCGGCGCGACGTCCTCGACCGTGACGCCGTGCACCCTCGACAGCGGCGGTCCCTGGTGCAGGGCGCGCTGGAACCGATCCATCGCCTCGCGGTCGCCCTCGCCGACCGCCTCTACCCGTCCGTCGGCGAGGTTGCGCACGAAGCCGCGCAACCCTTCCCGCCGGGCCGCGCCGGCTGCAAACGCACGGTATCCGACGCGCTGCACGCGGCCGCTCACGAGCAGACGTCTGGTCACCGTCATTCGTCAGGTTCTGCCGGCCCGGGCGCCGTGATTATAACGGACGGGCGCGGCCCCGACCGACGGTTCCCAGGGAATCAGGCCGCCCGGACCGGAGCCTGTGCTACGCTCCGCGGAATGGAGGTTCCCATGAGATCTGTCGTCTGTTTGTTGGCCGCCACGCTGCTGGCCGCTCCCGCCGCCGCGCAGTTCGCGGAGGTCGGATCGCTCGACTTCCCCACGTCCGCGCGTTCCGAGGAAGCGCAACGCCATTTCCTGCGTGGCGTCGCCGTTCTCCACAGCTTCGGCTGGAAGCAGGCCATCGAGCAGTTCCAGGCCGCGCAGGCCATCGAGCCGGACTTTGCGCTGGCCTACTGGGGCGAAACGTTGAGCTACAACCACCCGCTGTTCGGCGGCGGCCCCAACCTCGACGAGGAGAATCCGCGAGCCGTGCTCGCGCGCCTGGGTCCGACCCGCGCGGCCCGGGCCGACAAGGCGCCGACCGACCGGGAGAAGGGCTTCCTGGAGGCGGTCGAGGTGCTGTGGAGCGAGGAGGGCACGTACGACGAGCGGCGGGTCGGCTACATGGAGGCGATGGGCCGCCTCTACGACCGCGATCCCGACGATCACGAGGTGGCCACGTTCTACGCGCTGTCCATGCTGGCCGGCTCGCGGGCGCTCGGCGATCAGTCGCTGCGGCTCGAAGTTCGGGCGGGCAATATCGCGATGAAGGTGTTCAACGCCAACCCGGACCACCCGGGCGCGCCGCACTACACGATCCACGCCTTCGACGATCCGATCCACGCGCCGCTTGCGCTCGACGCCGCTCGCCGCTACGCGGAGATCGCGCCGGCCGTCTCGCACGCACGTCACATGCCGACCCACATCTTCATTCAGCACGGCATGTGGGATCTCGTCTCGAACCACAACGAGTCGGCACACGCGGCCGCCCGTACCCTGTGGGAGCCGGGCGACAGCGTCGGCGATGCCGTCCACTCGCTCGACTGGGGCCAGTACGGCGACCTACAGCGCGGGGACTACGACAAGGCGCAGGTCTGGATCGAGCACCTGGAGCAGCTCATCGCCGACAGCGACGGACAGGCTCGCGCGGTCAGCACTCTGCCCCTCGTGAACGCCCGCTACGTGGTGGAGACCGAGCAGTGGCGCACCGAGCCGATCACCGCTGACTCGTCCATGCACGAACTGCTGGCAACCGGGCTCAGCGCCGTCCACAAGGGTGATCTGGCCACTGCGCGCGACGCCGAGGCGGCGCTCGCGGCGCGCGACGCCGACGGGGGTGCGCAGGACCGGATCGCCCACAGAGAGGTCGCGGCGTCGATTCGGGCGGCCGAAGGCAACCAGGACGAGGCGGTGGCGTTGATGGACGAGGCGATATCCATCGTCGAGACGCTACGGCCGCCCAACGGCGCGGCCAGCCCGGTCAAGCCGCCCTACGAGCTGTACGGAGAGATCCTGCTCCAGCTCGGCCTGCCGGCCGAAGCGCTGGCAAAGTTCGATACGTCGCTGCTGCGGATGCCGAACCGCATGCGCTCGCTGCTCGGCGCCGCTCGCTCGGCCGCGGCGAGTGGCGACAGCGTCACCGCCCGGGAGCATTACGGCACTCTGGCCGATTTCTGGATCGGTGCAGCCGATGAGCCGGGCTACGCGGAGGCGCGCCAGTTCCTGGCGGCGACGAACGAGAACTGATTCGAACTCCGGGGACCGTTGCCGGTTCTGCGCACCGGATGCGCATGGCCGGCAACGGCCCGTTACGCCTCGGACGTCGGATCCGACCGATGTGACAGGTAGTTTCGCTACGGAAGTTCAGCGGGAAGGAAGTGGTCGGGGCGAGAGGATTTGAACCTCCGACCCCTCGGTCCCGAACCGAGTGCTCTACCAGGCTGAGCCACGCCCCGACACAGAACGCTGATTATACCACTCGCGGTCAACGCTTGGCGATGCCCCACGGGCGGGCCCATGCCAGGCCGGCAACGGTGTCGCCGGCCGGGCGATATTCGCAGCCCACCCACCCTTCGAAGCCGAGATCGTCGATCACGTCGAACAGATACGGGAAGTTTATCTCCTGCATGCCGTCCGGCTCGTGACGCCCGGGGACTCCGCCGATCTGGAAGTGGCTGATGATGTCGATGTTCGCCCGGACGGTCTCCGCGAGGTATCCCTCCATGATCTGCATGTGGTAGAAGTCGTACTGCAGAAAGACGTTGTCGGTGCCGACGCGTTCGATGATCCGCCGCGCCTGGGCCGATCGGGTCAGAAAGTAGCCGGGGTTGTCCTGCGTGTTGAGGGGTTCGAGCAGCAGCCGGATGCCATGCGCCCGCGCCCGCTCCGACGCCCACCGGAGGTTCGACACGAAGGTGTCCTCCGCCCGGGAGTCCTCGGTGGTTCCGGCCAGGCAGTGGATCTGACCGCAGCCGGCAGCGACCGCGTAGTCGAACGCCCGCGTCAACCCGTCCCGGTACTCCTGCTCGCGGCCCGGAATCGCTCCCGTTGCGAACGGCGCATTCATCAGAGTGGCGTCGAGCCGGTGGCGGCGCACGCGCTCGGCGACGTCCTGCGGGGCCTCGCCGTAGGGTGCCTGGATCTCGACGCCGTCGAAGCCCACGGCGGCCGCCTGCTCGAAGCGATCCAGCAGGTCCCACTCGTTGAACATCATCGTGACGCTGGCGGCAAACTTCGGCATGAGGCTCCTCACGCGGCGCGCTCATCCTATCATCCGGGGTCGGACCGGTCGATGCGCCGCGAGGCGCCCGGCTATCATTCTCGGGCGATGGCACGGAACACCTCTCCCTTCGACGCCGTGCTGCTGATCAGCTTCGGCGGCCCGTTGCAACGCGCCGACATCCGGCCGTTCCTGCAGAACGTACTGCGGGGACGGCGGGTGCCACCGGCCCGCCTCGAGGCGGTGGCGCAACACTACGAGCTGTTCGGAGGCGTGTCGCCGCTCACCGAGATCACCCGCCGGCAGGCGGAGGGATTGCGTGAACGTCTCGCCGCGGACGGCCCGAACCTGCCGGTCTTCATCGGCATGCGCAACTGGCACCCGTTTCTCGACGACACCCTGGCGGAGATGGCCGCGGCGGGGGTCGAACGGGCGCTCGGCATCGTCCTGGCGGCGCATCACAGCTACTCGAGCTGCGGGCAGTACCGCCAGAACGTCGCGCAGGCTCGGCGGGCCCTGCGGGCACGGGACGTGGCCGACGTCGAGGTGCTGTTCGCCCCCGGCTGGCACACGCACGAAGGGTTCGTGGAGGCCAACGCCCGGCAGGTCGACGCCGCCCGGCGCGACCTTCCCGCCGAGGTGCGGCAGGACGCCCGCATCGTCTTCACCGCGCACAGCATTCCAGGGACGATGGCGGCGCAGTGCCGTTACGAGGCGGAGCTGGGCGAGACGGCAAGCTTGGTGGCCGGGCGACTCAGGACCGACGACTGGATGCTGGCGTACCAGAGCCGGAGCGGGCGGCCGGAGGATCCCTGGCTGGAGCCGGACGTCTGCCACTACCTGCGCGCCGCGCACGAACGCGGCCTGCGGGCGGCGGTCATCGCCCCGATCGGCTTCGTGGCCGACCACATCGAGGTGTTGTACGACCTCGACACGGAAGCGGCCGAGGTCTGCCGCAGCCTCGGCCTGCCGATGCGCCGCGCGGCCGCGGTCAACGACCACCCCGCGTTCATCGAGATGCTGGCCGACGTGGCGCGGTGCGCCTGCGAGCGGGCTCGTGACCGGCGGCCGCTGCCGATCGTCCCGGCGGTGCCGCCGGAACGCCTCGAGCCCCCGCCACCCGCGCGCTGACGGACGCCGCCCGGACACGGGCCGGGCGGCGATCTTCGCCTACGGTTCCGATTTCCGCCCAACCGGGCCTGGCTGGCAGTCTGGCCCGCTTCTACGGCGCAGACTGCTAGGCGACGGCGGCCGGCGCGCAGTGCTTGTCGAACGCGGCGGTCAGGTCGCGGGCGATGACGTCCGCTTCCCGGTTCTCGATCTGGTGCCGTTCCAGCATGTACGTCAACTTGCCGTCCCGCAGGAGGGCGACGGCGGGCGAGGACGGCGGATAGCCGGTGAAGTACTCCCGCGCACGCTCGGTCGCCTCGACGTCGGCTCCCGCGAACACGGTGGCGACGACGTCCGGGGTGGTCTCGTGCTGCAGCGCCAGGGACACACCGGGCCGCGCTCTGCCCGCCGCGCAGCCGCAGACCGAGTTGACCACCAGCATCAGCGTGCCGGACTGTCCGGTCACTGCGTCGTCCACGTCCTTGGCGGTGCGAAGCTCCTTGACGCCGAGCCGCGTCAACTCCTCGCGCATCGGGGCGATGAAGAACTCTGGGTACACGCTTGGGCTCCTTTCGCGTTACGCGCGTCCGCAGGCGACGCGCAGTCTGTCATCAACATTCAAGCGTAGCATGGTCCGCCGCACTCCGGTCGGCGAGGCGGCGGTTGAAGGCCCACAGAACGGCCAGTGCGATGCCCCACTGCGCCACACACGTGCCGACGCTGTAGACCCGCAGGGGATTCCACCAGCCGTCCGGGTCGTAGACCGTCGCCGCCTGGTACATCCACCAGCCGAACATCGCCGCGAACTCGACCGGCACCAGGTACTTCAGAATCCACGCCCAGACCGGTCCGGCCCGGCGCCCGGACGCGTGGGTGTTGACGAGCTCGTCGCGAAAGCGGTCCACGCCGTAGCGCAGGGTCGCGACCGCGATGAACAGGCCGCTGACCATCAGCGCGAGCCCCCAGACCCAGTCCTGGTTCTCGAAGACCGCCATGCTGACGGCGGACGGCAGCCCGCAGACGACGGCCGCTCCGACCACCCGCGGCACGGCCCGCGAACGGGTGGCGCCGGCGTCGATCAGCACGCGCGTCCCGAGCTCGACCATCGCGATCAGCGACGAGAGCGCGGCGCAGAACATGGCCAGAAAGAAGAGCGGCAGGAACAGCCCGCCGGCCGGCATGCGGGCGAACACCTGGGGGATCCAGATGAAGGTGAGCCCGGTGTTACCCGCGGCCAGCGCCGCGCTCGCCTCGCCTGCGGGCAGGATGGCGAAAGCGGCCGGCAGGATCGCCATCGCGGCGAGCAGCGAAGCCGCGTTGTTGCCCAGGCCGATCGTCGCGGCGTTGGTGACGACGTCGTCGCTCTCGCGCACGTAGATGGCGTAGCAGAGAATGAGCCCCCACCCGGCGCCGGTCGACCATGCCGACTGCGTCAGTGCCTCCAGCCACGTGCGGTAGTTCGTCAGGGCGCCGAGATCCGGGGTGAACAGGTAGGCCAGTCCCTCGCCCGCGCCCGGCAGCGTCACGGCCCGCGCGACGGCCAGCAGCAGCAGCACGAACAGCAGCGGGATGAGGATACGATTCGCCCGCTCGATACCCCCCGTCACGCCGCGCGCGACGACGAAGCCCGCGCCGGCCACGGCCGTGACGTGAAACAGCACCGGCTGCCACACCGACGTGCTGTACGCGTCCCAGTAGGCGGCGGCGTCGACTCCGGAGAGATCGCCGCTCAGCGCGGCCACGGTGTACTTCAGCATCCACCCGGTGACGACCGAGTAGTAGAACATGATCATCACGCTGGTCACGGCGACGAACCCGCCCATCCACGCGGTTCGACCGCCTGCCAGCCTCGCGAAAGCACCGATGGGGCCGCGACGCGCGCCCCGGCCGAGTCCGAACTCGGCAATCAGCAGCGGAATCGACCAGGCGAACAGGAACAGCAGCCACGGGATGAGGAACGCGCCGCCGCCGTTCTGGGCCGCGATGCGCGGAAAGCGCCACAGGTTTCCGGTGCCGACGGCCATTCCGAGGCCTGCCAGGATGATGCCCCAGCGCGACGAGAAGAAATCGGATGTCTTCATCGGATGCCCCTGATGCGATGCACCTGCAAGTGTAGGCGAATCGAACGCCGTCGCGACCCCGGCCGATGCCCATCCATCGCGGCTGTGGTATCCACGCGCCGACGTTCTACCCCGGGAACCTCACCCAACCTTTATACGTCTCATATGAGCCTCTTGCAAAAACCGGTGATCGGCCGGGTTTTCTTTGCCGGAAGCCGCCGGCGAGGGACGGTCAGTGGGCGGGACGTAGCGTTTGCAGGATGGCGGTAGCGGTCACCGCCGCCGACGAGCCCGAGACGCGGGGTTCATGGGGCCTCCCGGCCGGTTATGAAGGCAAGCACGCGCGAAGAGAGGCCGCGCATTTCCGTCACGATCCGTTCCAGTTCGCGGTTGTTCTCGATCCACTCCCGGTAGAGGACGATCTCGTCTTCGGTGAGATGCGTGCCGACAGTTTTTCCGCGGGCCTTGCGCGTCCAGTAGTGGTAGGGACCGTGCCGGGCGTCCGGGTCGTGGTGGCAGCGGCAAGTGGTCTTCCCACACGCTACCCGGCGGGTCTGGAGGCTGCCCTGGCAGAGAAACCCGAGCGTTTGCAATTCCGCCTTGAGCGCGTCGTATTGCTTCGCGTACGCGAGCATCGGGTCGCCGCGGGCCATCGATTCACTGCTTGACATCGACCTTGGGAGTAATATACCTGTAGATTCCAGGAGCGGTCAACAAGCCATGAATGCAGTGCGCGCCTCCTTCGCCTCCTACTGGCAGTCGATCCAGCATGCGCTGTTTCCACAGTTGGAACACGTGTTGGGGCCACTGACCGGGAAACAGCAGCAGTTGGTGCAGACCCTGGAGGTCATCCGTATCGAGCACCTGATTCCCCGGTACTGCCGGATGCCGGGGCGTCCGCCCAAGGACCGCGCGGCGATGGCGCGGGCCTTCGTGGCCAAGGCGGTCTACGACCTGCCGACGACGCGCATGCTGCTGGACCGGTTGGACACCGATGTGGTGTTGCGGCGGGTCTGCGGCTGGGAGCGGCGGGGCGAGGTGCCGAGCGAGTCGGTCTTCTCGCGCGCCTTCGCCGAGTTCGCCGCCACGCAGTTGCCCCAGCGCGTGCACGAAACGCTGATTCGGGAGACGCACCACGACCGGCTGGTGGGCCACCTCTCCCGCGACTCGACGGCCATCGAGGCCCGTGAGAAGCCGGCCACGAAGGAGACGCCGCCCCCGCCGCCCAAGCGCAAGCGGGGGCGGCCGAAGAAGGGCGAAGAACGGCCGAAGGCCATCAAACGCCTCGACCGGCAAGCGGCCATGCCCTTGCAGGCGATGCTCGACGATCTGCCGACCGCCTGCGATGTCGGCACGAAGAAGAACAGCAAGGGCTACAAGACCACCTGGGTCGGCTACAAGCTGCACATCGACGTGGCCGACGGCCAGATTCCGATCAGTGGCCTGTTGACGTCCGCCTCCCTGCACGACAGCCAGGCCGCCATTCCGCTGGCGACTCTGTCCGCCGAGCGGACGACCAATCTGTACGACCTGATGGACGCCGCCTACGACGCGGAGCAGATCCGGGAGCACAGCCGCTCACTCGGCCACGTCCCGTTGATTGACGTCAACCCCCGCGGCGACAAGGCCCGGGCAGAAGAACTGCGAACCGAAGCCCGGCGCCTGAAAAATCTCGACTTCCAGCTCGCCGAGCAGGTTCGCTACAACGAGCGTACGGCGGGTGAGCGCGTCAATGGCCGTCTCAAGGACGAGTTCGGCGGTCGCCATGTCCGGGTCCGTGGCGCCGCGAAGGTGATGTGCCACTGCATGTTCGGCATGTTGGCGCTCACCGCCGACCAACTTCTGCGTCTGGTGACATAGCCAACGCACCGCCGGCAAACGCCCATCCAATCCCGGCGCCCAACCGGCGTCAGTCACCCACCGGTGTCCCCACGCTCGGTGGAAAACACGTCGATCCCCTTGTTTTCCGTCTCCTGGCTTGCCGCCGGTCCTTCAGGACCAGAACACGCAGTCGAAATCCAGGACAATGGGGTGTTCACCCCTGAGAATCGGAGGACTGAGCCGAGCCGCGACCCCAAGAGTTTTGCAAGTGGCTCATATCAATGTATATAGTCGATTTGAAGCACCATGAGCGAAATCCTCTTCATCAGCACGGCCTCGCGCATGCTCGGCATGCATCCGCAGACGCTCCGCAAGTACGAGCGGTTGGGACTGGTGCGGCCGGACCGGACCGTCGGCAGCATGCGGCTCTACTCGTCCGAGCAGATCGAGCGCCTGCGCTTCATCAAGCACCTGGTCGACGAGCGCGGGATCAACCTGGCCGGCGTGCAGCATCTGCTGGCGGTGGCCGACGCGGTACGGCGGCTGCGGCCCCTCACGGCCGGCGATGCTCTGAGCCGGCGCGGCGGACATCGTCGACTGCTGCGGGAACTGCAGCACCTGAGCGAGATGGTCGGCGTTGCGTGAGCACGAGAGGATGGATGGAGTCGACGGCTCGAGGTCGTTTGCCATGAACATCAACCGACTGACCGAGAAGGCGCAGGAGGCCGTCGTCGCGGCCCGGCAACTCGCCGAGCGGGCGGGACATCCCCAGATCGAGCCGGAGCATCTGCTGCTGTCCCTGGTCGTGCAGCACGAGGGTGTGGTGCCGGCGTTGTTGCAGAAGCTCGACGTCGATCCGGTATCGTTGGCCGCCGCGTCGCGCGCCGCCCTGGACCGGCTGCCTGCGGCGACCGGAGGCGCACCCCCGGCGCCCTCCGCCCGTCTGCGCGGCGTCCTCACCGCCGCGGGCAGCGAGGCAGAGCGCCTGACCGACGAGTACGTCAGCACGGAGCACCTCTTCCTGGCGTTGGCAGCCGAGAACGGCGCCGCGCCGGCGGCTCGCCTGCTGTCCGAGCGCGGACTCGGCAAGGACCCGCTCTACGAGGCGCTGACCGCGGTCCGCGGCTCCCACCGGGTGACCGACCCGCATCCCGAGGGGAAGTACCAGGCGCTCGAACGCTACGCCCGCGACCTGACCGCGCTGGCCCGCGGCGGCACCAGTCTCGATCCGGTAGTCGGGCGGGACGAGGAGATCCGCCGGGTCATCCAGGTGCTCTCGCGCCGGACCAAGAACAACCCGGTCCTGATCGGGGAGCCGGGAGTCGGCAAGACCGCCATCGTGGAAGGACTCGCCCAGCGCATCGTGCGCGGAGACGTCCCCGAGGGACTCGACGACAAGCGTCTCGTCGCCCTCGACATGGGAGCCCTCATCGCCGGCGCCAAGTACCGCGGCGAGTTCGAGGAGCGGCTCAAGGCGGTCCTCAAGGAGGTCACGGACGCCGACGGGCGGATCGTGCTCTTCATCGACGAGTTGCACACGGTGGTGGGCGCGGGCGCGTCCGAGGGCTCGATCGACGCCTCGAACATGCTCAAGCCGCTGCTCGCCCGCGGGGAGCTGCACGCCATCGGCGCGACGACCCTGGACGAGTACCGCAAGTACATCGAGAAAGACGCGGCTCTCGAGCGCCGCTTCCAGCCGGTGCTCGTCGCCGAGCCGACGGTCGAGGACACCATCAGCGTTCTGCGCGGTCTGCGCGAACGGTACGAGATTCACCACGGCGTGAAGTTCAAGGACGCCGCCCTGGTCGCCGCCGCGGTGCTCTCGAACCGCTACATCAGCGATCGGTTCCTGCCGGACAAGGCCATCGACCTCATCGACGAGGCGGCCTCGAAGCTGCGCACGGAGATCGACTCGTTGCCGGTGGAGCTCGACGAGGTCGAACGGCGCGTCATGCAGCTCGAGATCGAGCGCGAAGCGCTGCGCAAGGAGACCGACGACGCCTCGCGCGGCCGCCTCGGTCGCCTGGAGAAGGAGCTGGCCGACCTGCAGGAGGAGCGCCATCGGCTACGCGCTCAGTGGGAGCACGAGAAGGCGGAGATTCAGGGAACGCGCAGCATCCAGGGCGAGCTCGAGACGCTGCGTCACGAGGTGGAGCGGGCCCAGCGCGAGGGAGACTACGCCCGCGCCTCCGAGCTGCAGTACGGACGGCTCCCGGAGCTGGAGCAGCAGTTGCGGCGGAGCCGCGATACGGCCGCTTCCGGCTCACGCATGCTGAAGGAAGAGGTGGACGAGCAGGACATCGCCGCCGTGGTCAGCAAGTGGACGCACATTCCCGTCAGCCGGCTCGTCGAAGGCGAGGTCGAGAAGCTCGTCAGGATGGAGGACCGACTCCGCCGGCGCGTGATCGGCCAGGACGACGCCATCGCGGCGGTGTCCAACGCGGTGCGGCGTGCCCGCGCCGGCCTGCAGGATCCGAACCGCCCGCTCGGCAGCTTCATCTTCCTCGGGCCGACCGGCGTGGGGAAGACGGAGCTGGCGCGCGCCCTGGCCGAGTTCCTCTTCGACGCCGAACGGGCCCTGGTGCGCATCGACATGTCGGAATACCAGGAGAAGCACGCCATCTCGCGGCTGGTCGGCGCCCCGCCCGGCTACGTCGGCTACGACGAGGCGGGACAGCTCACCGAGGCGGTACGGCGGCGTCCCTACGCGGTGGTGCTGTTCGACGAGATCGAAAAGGCCCACCCCGACGTGCTGAACGTCATGCTTCAGCTTCTGGACGACGGGCGCCTGACCGACGGCCAGGGGCGGACGGTCGATTTCCGGAACGTCGTCGTCATCATGACCTCGAACCTCGGCAGCGATCTCATCGCCGCGCGCGCCGAGGATGGTCGCGACCTCGACGAGAGCACGCGACGCCGTATCGACGACGTGGTGCGGCGGCACTTCCGGCCCGAGTTCCTCAACCGCGTCGACGAGATCATCGTCTTCCACGCGCTCGACCGGCGCCACCTGGCGGACATCGCGGCGGTCCAGCTCGCCGACCTCGGACGGCGCCTGGCCGAGCGACAGCTCACGATCGAGGCGACCGACGACGCCCTGCGCTATCTGATCGACGAGGGGTACGATCCCGCGTACGGCGCGCGCCCGCTACGCCGCACGATCCAGCGCCGGGTCCTCGACCCGCTCGCGATGGACCTGCTGCGCGGAGACTTCGCGGACGGCGATACGGTGGTCGTCGACTGCGGCGTCGACGGGCTGACGTTCAGCCGGCATGCAACGGCCGCGGTGGACGAGAGTCCCGGAACCGCGATCGACGCGTGAACCAATTCCGTTACGCAGGCGTTACGCACCAAGAGGCATCGAGCGCTGCGCCCCGGGGGCCGGGCGGCCCGGCTTCGCCGAGGTCACGTCACCCGCCTGCGCGGGTGGCGGCCTCGAAGCCCTCGCGGTTGTGGGAGCCGTCGCAGAAGGGCTTGTTCTCGGAGTGCCCGCAACGGCACAGCGCGAACGGCCGGCGTGCGATCGGAAACTCGTTGCCCTCGGCGTCCACGACGCGCACGTCGTCGCCGTCGACCAGGCAGGGACCGTTGTCTCGAAGTCGAATCGTCGCCATAGTCATCCCATCTTCTGCATCGACGCCAGGAAGTCGGCGTTCGAGCGCGTCTTGCCCATCTTGTCCAGCAGCAGTTCCATCGCCTCGACCGACGACAGCGGATGGAGCACCTTCCGCAGGACCCACACACGGTTGAGGTCCTCCTTGCCGAGCAGCAGCTCTTCCTTGCGGGTGCCGCTCTTCTGGATGTCGATCGCGGGAAAGACCCGCTTGTCCACCAGCTTCCGGTCGAGGTGGATCTCCATGTTGCCCGTGCCCTTGAACTCCTCGAAGATCACGTCGTCCATTCGCGACCCGGTATCCACGAGCGCGGTCGCCATGATGGTCAGCGAGCCCCCCTCCTCGATGTTGCGCGCCGCCCCGAAGAACCGCTTCGGCTTCTGCAGCGCGTTCGAATCCAGACCGCCGGAGAGCACCTTGCCGGACGGCGGGATCACGGTGTTGTAGGCGCGTGCGAGGCGCGTTATCGAATCGAGGAGAATGAAAACGTCCTTGCGGTGCTCCACCAGACGTTTGGCCTTCTCGATGACCATCTCCGCGACCTGAACGTGCCGCTGGGCCGGTTCGTCGAAGGTCGACGAGATGACTTCGCCGTCCACCGACCGCTGCATGTCGGTCACCTCTTCCGGGCGCTCGTCGATGAGCAGGACGATGAGGTAGACCTCCGCGTGGTTGCGCGCGATCGACTGTGCGATGTTCTGCAGCAGCATCGTCTTTCCGGTGCGCGGCGCCGCCACGATCAGGCCGCGCTGGCCCTTGCCGATCGGCGTCATCAGGTCCATGACGCGCGCCGACAGGTTATCGGGACTGGTCTCGAGCTGCGCCCGGTCCAGGGGGTACAGGGGCGTCAGGTTCTCGAAGAAAATCTTGTCGCGGGCCTGATCGGGCGACTCGAAGTTGACCGCCTCGACCTTGATGAGCGCGAAATAGCGCTCCCCTTCCTTCGGCGGCCGGATCTGGCCGGATACGGTGTCGCCCGTCTGCAGGTCGAACTTGCGGATCTGCGACGGCGAGACGTAGATGTCGTCGGGACCCGGCAGGTAGTTGTAGTCCGGCGCACGGAGGAATCCGAAGCCGTCCGGCAGCACCTCCAGCACGCCTTCGGAGAAGATGAAACCGCTCTGCTCCGTCTGCGCCTTCAAAATCTGGAAGATCAGCTCCTGCTTGCGCATGCCGGTCGCTCCGGCGACGTTCAGATCCTTCGCCACCTGGGTCAGCGCGCCGATGCTCATTTCCTTGAGTTCGCCGATATTGAGCGTGTCCTTGCCGCGGCGTGCGGGCCGGGGCGCCTCGGCGGGCGGGGCTTCCGTGGCGGCGCCACCCTCGGGGGGTCGCGAGGAGGAGCGTTTGTTGTTGGTCGGCATGTCTTGGCTAGAACTCTCGGTTACGGGGTTGACGTTGGGCCGTGACGGCCAAGGTTGCGGATGGGAGGGGCGATTCCCCGGGGCGCCGCCCGGAGCAGGATCACAGGTTTCCGGTATCGGTTCTCTTCGCGCGCTGACTCAAGGCCGACCGGTTCGGCTCGACCGGGCGAGGCGCTCTCATGGCAGATTGCTGACGCACGGAACCGTCTGAATGCTCATGCGTTGAGATCCAACGGCCAAGTTGGAAGATGCGTCCAACGTCGTGCTGCCGGTTAGCATAGAAAAGCCGGCTGGAAGCTGTCAACCCCGACGGACGCAGCCGTGACATCGGCCCTCCCGTCAATAGAGAGCGGGCGATTCGTCGATCGCGAGGATGCTGCACTGGAGGCGCGTGTCGAGCCCGAGCGCTTCCGCCCGCCGCAGGAGAGAGTCGCTTTCGGCGCCCGGGTTCACCCAGAGCTCCGGAATACCCTTGGCGGCGAGCTCGGGCAGCACCTGCTCACCCACCGCCGGGTGGACATAGAGCGTCGCCACGTCCACGGGCCCCGGCACGTCGGCGACCGAGGCGTACGCCGGCAGGCCCTCGATGCGGCACGCCGCGCCGGCGCAACGCGGATTGATCGGAACGACCTCGTGACCGGCTTGTAGAAACGCCCGGACCGCCTTGTTCCCGAACTTGGTGCGGTCCTCGGAGGCGCCGATGACGGCAACCTTCATGGATCCAGTCTGGCAGGTAGCGCGCGCCGCGGCAAGCCGGTCGCGGCGCGGTCCGGCGCCGGGGCGGGATGTACAATCCGCCGCGGTGTCACGTCACGCGGCGGTTCTCGTCGGCATCTGCACCCTGACGTTCTTCGTCGGGCTCGGCCGGCCGGCCCTGACCGATTCAGACGAGGCCTTCTACGCCGAGAGCGCCCGCGAGATGATCGAGCGGGACGACTGGTTGACCCCCTACTTCAACGGGCAGCCCCGCTTCGACAAGCCGGTGCTCTACTACTGGCTGGTTGCCGCCACGTACGTGGCGGCGGGGCCTTCCCCCGGCGCGGCGCGGTTTCCCTCGGCGCTGGCCGGCGTCGGTCTGGTGCTGGTCACCTTCTTCTGTGCGCGACGCTGGTACGACGGCACCACCTCCCTGCTCGCCGGCCTCATCGGGGCGACCAGCGCAGGCACCATCGCCATGGCCCGGCAGGCGCTACCCGATCTGCCGCTCGCCTTCTTCGTGACGGTCGCCACCTGGGCGGCCCTCGTCGCCCTGCTCGACGATCCGACACGACCAACGGGACCGCGCCAGCGCCGCACCTGGCTGCTCCTGGCAGCGCTGGCCGCGGGCGGCGCGTTTCTCGTGAAGGGACCGGTCGGTCCGGCGCTCGCCGCTCTCGTCGTGCTGCCACTCGCCGTACTGAACTGGCGGCGCCACGGCGTGCCGTGCCGGGTGACCGCGTTCGACCTGGGACTCGCCGCGGCGCTCTTCCTGCTCGTGGCGGCGCCCTGGTACGCCGCGATGGCGGTCGAGCACGGCGCCGGATATCTCGATCGATTCTTCCTTGCCGAAAACCTCGAACGATTCGCCTCCGATCGTTACAACGCTCCGCGGCCCGCTTGGTACTACCTGCCGATCGTCGCCGGCGGCCTGCTTCCCTGGTCCCCGTTCATGCTGCTCTGGATACCGACGGCGAGGGAAAGCTGGCGCCGCCGGGCTCTCGATCAGCGCACGCTGCGGCTTGTGGTCTGGGTGGCGGCGCCGCTGGCCTTCTACACGCTGTCCGTCGGCAAACAGCCGCGCTACATCCTGCCGTTGCTGGCGCCTCTGGCCATCCTCCTCGCCCGCGCCGTGACGCGAGCCCTGGAGGGGACACCCGCCGCCCGGCGTGCTGTCGCGACTCTCGGCGCCACGGCGGGCGCCGTGGTAATGGGGCTCGGCGGGCTCGTCTACCGCGCCCGGCCGCTGCTCGTCGAATGGGGCGAGCCGGTCATACTGAGCGTGGCGCTCGCCATCCTCCTGGCGGGCGGCACCATCGTCGCGGCCTCGCTGGGCGCGTGGCGGCAGGGTCCGGGCGCGCTGGCGCGGGGGCGGGGGATCCCGACACTCGTCGCCGCCGCAGCGACGGTCCTCGCGGTCGGGGCGCACATGGTCGTGCTGGCGTCCCCCGGCCCGGCTCCCGTCGAACGCATGGCCGCCATGCTCGCGGCCGAGCGCGAGGCCGATGAGCCCTATGGCCGCCACCGGGTGTTCGACCGCAACTTGGTGTACTACACGCGCATCCCGCACGTGGAACTGCCGGCACTGCCGGCAGCGCATGACTTCCTGCGCTCGCCGGGGCGGGTGCTGTGCGTGCTGCGGGCGGAGGACGCCGCGCGGCTCCGACAGGACGGCCTGCGGCTGCAGCGCCTGGGAGAGGTACGCTATCTGAACACCGGAAACCTCAACCTGCGCACCCTGCTGGACCCCGACCCGGAACGCTACCTGCAGCGCGTCGTGCTGGTCGCCAACCGCTAGACAAGGGCTGGCATCGGCCCGCGGGCCGGCGGACAGCGGAACCCGCGGAGTCAGGCGTGCAGGCCCGGCGCGCGCGCGCGCGCCTTCTGCCGGAGCCGCGTCTCGACCACTTCCGGCACCAGTCCGTCCAGCGAGCCCCCCAAGGCGAAGACTTCCTTGGCCAGTCGGGAGCTGAGGTAAGTGTACCTTTCGTCCGGCATCATGAAAACCGTCTCGATAGACTGACTGAGCCGCCGGTTCATGAGCGCCATCTGCATCTCGAACTCGAAGTCGGATATCGCCCGCAGCCCGCGGACGATCACGTCCGCCCCCCGGCGCTCCGCATAGTGGACCAGCAGGCCGTTGAACCTCTCCACTTCGACGTTGGCATCCTGCCGGAACACCTGCCGGGTGATCTCGACTCGCTCCTCCACCGAGAACAGGGGGGACTTGTCGATGTTGACCAGGATCGCGATGACGATCCGGTCGAACAGCAACGCGCCGCGACGGATGATGTCGACGTGGCCGTTGGTCAACGGGTCGAACGACCCCGGATAGACGGCCAGCCTACTCCTTGGCTCTGACATGGAAATCGAGGACGCTGTTGCCGGCCCTCACCCGACGCGTGTGCCTCAACGGTTCTACAATCACCCTCTCTGCACGCCGCGCCCGTTCCACCACGACCTGTCCGCCGGTCGCCGCACGCCGGCCGGCAGCGGACAGCATGGCACCTGTCGCGCGGTCATCATACTCGTACGGCGGGTCGAGCAGCACGAGATCGAACGCGACGGCGGCGTCCACGCGGTCGAGCGCGCCCGGCAGCGTTCCGCGCACCACCTTACCCAGAGCCGCAACGCCGCAGCGCTCCAAGTTCGCCTCGATCAGGGCGACGGCCCGCACGTCGCGGTCGATGAACGTGACGCCGGCCGCGCCACGGCTGAGCGCCTCGATTCCGAGCGCGCCCGTTCCCGCGCAGCCGTCCAGGACGATGGCCCCGGCGACGGTGTCGCCGAGAATGTTGAACAGCGTCTCCCGGAGGCGGTCCGACGTCGGTCGCAGGCCGGACCAGGTCGGTGACGGCAGGCGACGTCCCTTGAGTCTTCCGCTGATGATGCGCATCGCGTCTCAGGCCACCCCGGCCAGTCCGAAGCGGCTCGTCCAGGCGCGCCGCACTGTCTCGATCCGCGGCTCGGTCGCACCGGGCCCCCGGCGAGCCACGCAACCGCCGCGCGGCGAGCGTCCTCCATCAGCCGGTGATCGCGCAGCAGATCGCCGACGCGAAACAGCGGGACGCCGGACTGCCGCGTGCCGAAAAAGTCGCCCGGTCCCCGCGCCTCGAGATCGCGCTCGGCGATCTCGAATCCGTCCGCCGTGTCCGCCAGAGCCCGCAGTCGGGCCCGCGCCGCGTCGGAGAGCCGCGCCGCGTGCGCCAGCACGCAGTGCGCCCGCGCGGCGTCCCGCCCCACGCGGCCGCGTAACTGGTGCAACTGCGCCAGCCCGAAGCGTTCCGCCTGCTCTATCACCATCACCGTCGCGTTCGGCACGTCGATGCCGACCTCGATCACCGTCGTCGCCACCAGCACGTCGATCGCGCCGGCGGCGAAGGCGGCCATCGTCCGCTCGCGCTCGCCGGTCGCGACGCGGCCGTGGACCAGCCCGACCCAAGCGTCGGGAAACACGCGCGCCTGCAGTTCCGCCGCCATCTCCGTCGCTGCCCTCAGGTCCAGCTTCTCCGATTCCTCGACGAGCGGGTAGACGACGAACGCCTGCCGGCCGGCGCGCAGCTCGGCGCGAACCAGTTCGTAGATCTCCGCGCGGCGCGACTCGCTCCGGATCATCGTCGTCACCGGCTGCCGGCCGGGAAGCCGCTCCCTGATCTCGGAGACATCGAGGTCACCGTATGCGGTCAGGGCCAGGGTGCGTGGAATCGGGGTCGCGGTCATTACGAGCACATCCGGGTCGAGGCCCTTCTCGCGCAGAGTCGCACGCTGCACGACACCGAAGCGATGCTGTTCGTCGATGATGGCGAGGCCCAGCGCCCTGAACCGGGTGTCTCCCTGCACGAGCGCGTGGGTTCCCACCACGAGTTGGGATGCGCCGTTGGCGATGCGGCTCCCGGCCTCGCGCCGCGTCCGCGCCGGGAGCGTGCCGGTCAGCAGGGCGGTCGCGAAGCGCGACCGCGCCAGTACGCGGCTGATGCTCGCGTAGTGCTGCTCCGCGAGGATCTCGGTCGGCGCCATGAACGCCACCTGCAGTCCGTTCTCCATGGCGACGAGCGCCGCGAGCAGCGCCACCGATGGTTTTGCCCGAGCCGACGTCGCCCTGCAGGAGGCGGTTCATCGGCCGCGGGCGTTGCAGGTCCTCGACGATCTCCTTCAGGGCCTGCCGCTGATGCCCCGTGAGGCGGAACGGGAGCAGGTCCCGCGCGGCCTGTCGGATCCGGTCGTCGACGACGATCTGCCGCGGCTTGACGCGGGTATCCGACTCGCGCCGCCGCAGCAGCAGGCCGACCTGGAAGAAATAGAACTCCTCGAGGATCAGGATCTGCTGGGCCGGCGTCCGAAACTGGTCGAGTGCCTTGATCGAGGTGCCTGGCGCGGGGAAGTGCGCCTCGGCGAGCGCCTGCCGGCGCGGGGGCGCGCCGAGCGAGCGGCGGACGCCGTCGGGCAGCATGTCGTCCACCTCCGCCGGCAGGCGCTGAAGCGCGTCGTGGACGACGCGACGAAGCGATTTCGGCGTCAGCGACCCGATCTTCTCGTAGACGGGCACGATGCGCCCGCTGTGGATCAGCTCGCCCCTTGCGTCGTCCTCCTCGTCGGACACGATCTCGTGGTCCGGGTTGGTGATCTGCAGGCCCCCGGTCGGACGCCGGTCGACCGGGCCGTGCAGCACGACCTGCTGCTGCGCCGCAAACACATCCTTGAGGAACGCCTGGTTCAGGAACGCAACGCGCACGCGGCCCGACGCGTCCTGAACGAGCATCTCGAAGATCCGGAACCCCGGCCGGCGGGTGGTCCGCAGGCCGCAGCTCAGCACCGTGCCGCTGATCGAGGTCACCTCGCCGGGGCGCAGGTCTCGGATCGATTGCAGGCGCGCCCGGTCCTCGTAGCGGCGAGGCAGGGTCAGGAGCAGATCCTCGACGGTCTGCACTCCGGCTGCGGCAAGCTCCGCGGCCCGCCGGGGGCCGACGCCTTTCAGGTACTGGACGGAAGTCTGCAGATCGTCAGCGGCGGCGGGAGACCGCATCGCTCACTGGACGACCACCGTCCGCCGCGACTCGACGCGCACGGCGTCGATGCCGCTCGGAAGCGGAATCGGCTCGCTCACGTCGATCCCGTCGGGATATTGATCCGACCGGGTGTAGATTCGCACCAGCTCGGCCACGAGGGTTGCCGGCACCGAAAGCGACCCGACCCGTGCCGACTCGATCCGGATCGTCAGCGTACGGCGGGCCGACTGCACGATCCCGATCGCCGTGACCGGCAGCCTTCCGCCCAGGAAGCGAAGGGGATTGAGCCGGCCCGGCGACTGCTGCTCGCGCACCGCGTCCAGGTCGACGGTGGCGGTGACCGTCAAGCGTCCGCCCGCCTCCATCCGCAGTTCCGGATCGGCCAACCCCGGCGGCAGGCGATCTGCGGCCTGGAACCGCATGAATCCGTTGACGGCCCGTTCGGTGATGATCACCTCGCGCGTGCCGCCACGACGAGGCGTGGCGGCGTTGAGCAGGATGCGGCCCAGCGCGGCTTCGAACTCTCGCCCGTCGGCGGCCGTCGGAGGCCCGCTCCGCTGGGCCGGCGCCGCCGAGCCGAACAACACCATCACGGCGAGGATCCAGGTCACTCTGAAACTGTAGCACGCGGCGCATTCTGACGGTCTTGATATTCGCCTTTTGTTTGCTGTAAGGTTAGGTGGTCCCGAGGCCGGATGGGACACGCCACGAGGAGGCACCGTGCAACCGCTCACGAGGCGCCAGCGAGAGATCCTCGATTATCTCACCGAGTTCATCGAGCACCACGGCTACAGCCCGAGCCTGGAGGAAATCGGCCGGCGTTTCGGGCTGTCCTCGCTGGCCACGGTGCACAAGCACCTGACGAATCTGCAGGAGAAGGGCTTCATCAAGCGCGCCTGGAACCGCAGCCGCTCCGTGGAGCTCGTGCCGACCGGCGCCGGCGGGCGCGCGACCGAGATCCCGTTACAGGGCTATGTCGCCGCCGGCGATCCCATCGAGGCGGTGGTCTCCCCGGAGACCGTTGCGGTGCCCGACAACCTCACCGGCGCTCGGACCACCTATGCACTCCGGGTTCGTGGCGAGTCCATGATCGACGAGCAGATCCGGGACGGCGACATCGTGATCGTCGAAGATCGCAAGACAGCGGAGAACGGTGAAATGGTGATTGCCCTCCTCGACGCTTCCGAGGTGACGCTCAAGACGTTTCATCGCGAGAACGGGCGCATCCGTCTGCAGCCGGCGAACCCCGCGATGCAGCCGCTCGTGGTGGATGCCGGTCGGGTGCAGATACAGGGCGTCGTCGTCGGCCTCATGAGAAGATACTGACCAACGCTCGCCCGTTGCCCATGATTGGCTCCACGACTCCGGGGGCGTCGCAGCGAATCAACCGAGGACGAGACAATATGCCCGAACGCAAGCAGATCAATTTCACGATAGTACCGGACGAACCGAGCGACGTCGCGCGTACCTACGCGAACTTCTGCGCCATATCGCATACGCCCTTCGACTTCACGCTGACCTTCTGCGAGGTGCTTCCGCCCTCCGAGACCGACGTGCGTGAGGCGGACGGCGAGGAGCGGAAGCCGGATGCGCCTCGTCAGCTCCGGGCACCGGTCCGAGCCCGGATCGTCGTGCCGGCGCAGTTCATCCCCAGTCTGATCACCGCACTGCAGGAGCACGCGCGCGCCTTCAGCGAGGCCCCCCCGAAGGTCGCCTCCCCCGGGGACGCGGTGCACTAGCCGGGCCATGACGAAGGAGCGGTTCGAGAGGCTCGTGGCGGAGGCGCTGCAGCGGATTCCGCGACGCTTTCGCGAGGCGATGCGCAACGTGGTGCTGGTGATCGAGGACGAGCCGTCGCCGGAGATGCTCGCCGACAGCGGCATCGAGCCCCCCGATACGTTGTACGGACTCTACGAAGGTACTCCTCTGACGGAACGCGAGTGGGGTCACGTAGTCGAGTTCCCGGACCGGGTCACCATCTTCCGCAATCCCATTCTGGAGGACGCCGAGGACGAGGACGACGTCTTTCGTGCCATCGGCGAGACGGTTATCCATGAGTTCGGTCATCATTTCGGACTCAGCGAGGAGGAGATCGACGAGGTCGAAGCTATCTGGAGCGAGGAAACGGCCGGGGACTAGCGTTTTTCCGACGGACGCGCCACGGCTGGCAAGACCTCGCCGGCGGCTGGGGCAGCACTTTCTGGAGCCGGCGTGGGTGCGGAAGGTCGTCGACGTCGTCAGGCCGGCGTCGGATCAGTTCCTTATCGAGATCGGACCGGGCCGCGGCGCACTCACGTTCGAGCTCGCGGGTCGTGTCGGCCGGCTGCTGGCGGTCGAACTGGACGAGAATCTCGCGCAGCGGCTGCAGGCCAGAGCTCCCCCCAACGTCGAAGTCCGTCACGCCGACTTCCTGCAAGTGGACCTGCGCGAGACGATCGCGAAGCTGCGTCGCGCGGCGGCTAGCCGTCCGGCCGCGGCGTTTCGGGTCGTCGGCAACCTTCCGTACGGGGCATCCGCCCCCATTCTGCTGCGTCTGCTGCACGCTGGCGCGGCGGCCGGAATACGCGACGCGGTGGTCATGCTGCAGCGCGAGGTGGCCGAGCGTGTCGTGGCGCGCGCTGGATCGCGGGAGTACGGGCCGCTGGCGGTCATGACAGCCCTGCACGCCGACGCCCGCTGGATGCTCGACGTGCCGCCCGGGGCATTCCGGCCGGTGCCGAAGGTCCGGTCGGCGGTCGTCTCCCTCCACTTTCGCGATCCGGTCCGCGCTCCCGTCGACGCGGTGGGCTTCGAGTTGCTGGTGCGCCGTCTATTCACCCGGCGCCGCAAGCAGGTGGTGAACGCCCTTGCCGCGTGGAACCCCTCCGACGGGTTCGACCCGCTGCGGGTCTGCCGCGCCGCGGGCCTCTGCCCGACCCGCCGACCGGGCGCCCTCGACCTGCCGGAACTCATTGACCTGTCTGATGTTCTGGCCGCGATGCCACGCTGATTTCCGTGCTATAATACGATCCGTTTCCTGCCTCCCTGCGGGTCTCCCAGCAGCCCGCGTGTAGACCGTGGCGCCGGGACATCCCGCCCGGCTGTGCGCTCGACCTCGTCCCGTCAGGCGCGTCCGTCCCGGTCGATGATGCGGTGCGTCGTGCGAGCGGCGCCGCCGCTGTCGAGACATCTGACATGACCCGCGATATCGGGCGCTCACCCGCGGTCGAGGTGCTGCTCCTCGGCGGCGTCGGCGAGTTCGGCATGAACATGATGGCCGTCCGCTGCGGAGCGGTGAACCTGCTGGTCGACGCCGGCGTGATGTTCCCCGGCCCGGAGCACTTCGGCGTGGACCTCGTCATTCCGGACGTACGTTCCCTTGCAGGAGAGTTCGGGCGGTTTTCGGCGCTGGTGCTGACCCACGGACACGAGGACCACATCGGCGCCGTCCCTTACATCTGGGATCTGATCGACGGTCCCGTCTACGGCACCCGGCTCACTCTCGCTCTGCTCGAACGGAAGCTCGCGGAGCACGGCTGCGACACGTCCGGACGGTTGGTGACGGTGAGGTCGTCGGAGACGGTGACGGTCGCCGGGCTGGGCGTGGAGTTCGTGCAGGTCGCCCACAGCATTCCCGACTCGGTGGCGGTGGCCATCCATACGCCGGCCGGCACGCTGCTGCACAGCGGGGATTTCAAGTTCGACCAGACGCCTCTCGACGGTCGTCCCACCGACGCACATCGTCTGGCCGACCTCGGCCGCCGGGGCGTCCTAGCCCTCTTCGCGGACAGCACCAACGCGTCAGAGCCGGGCCACTCGGAATCCGAGCGGCAGGTGGAGCCCGAGATCGAGGAGATCTTCGCCGGCGCGCCGCGCCGGCTCGTCGTCACGACCTTTTCCTCCAGTCTCCACCGGATACAGTTGCTGGTCGATCTCGCCGAACGCTTCGGCCGGCAGGTCGCGTTCGTCGGACGCGGGGTCGTGGAGAATGCGGATCTGGCCGCCCGGCTCGGCTATCTGCGCCTGCCCGCGGGTCTGCAGATCCCGGAGACCGACGTCGCACACCTTCCTCCGGAGAAGGTGCTCTGCATCGTCACCGGGTCGCAGGGCGAGCCGTTCTCGGCCCTTTCGCGCATAGCCGTCGGCGCCCACCGCCACGTTACCCTGGAGGCGGGCGACGTCGTCGTCTTCTCCGCACGCGCGATTCCCGGCAACCGGCACGCCATCGATCGCTTGATGAATCACATCGCCCGCCGCGGCGCGCGGGTCGTCGACGAGCGATCGAAACGGGTTCATGTCTCCGGGCACGGCAGCGAGGAGGACCTCAAGCTGTTGCTCTCGCTGATCAGTCCGCGCTGCTTCGTGCCGATACATGGAGAGTACCGCTACCTGGCGCACCATGCACGGCTCGCCGAGCAGGTATGCGGCGGGAGCGCGACGGTGCTGCTGGCAGAGAACGGCGACCGCATCTTCTTCGACGAATCGGGCGGGTGGATCGGCGAGCCGATTCGCGCGGGGCGCGTGCTCATAGACGGGACGCGGACCGGTGAGGTGGCCGACGAGGTTCTGCGCGACCGCCGGCACCTGGCCGTCGACGGCGTCGTGGTCGCGGTTCTGGCCATGAACGCCCAGTCCGGCCGCATCGAACAGGCCCCGGAGCTGATCACCCGCGGGGTCGTCGTCGATGCGACGACCGAAGCGCTGCTGGACGCCGCGGCTGGCAGGCTGCAGGCCCTCGCCGCCGAGGCCAGCGTCGAGGAGCGCACGGACCAGGGGGTCATGGGCGAGCGGGTGCGCGTCGAGTTGCAGCGGTTCTTTCGCAAACGGTGTGGCCGGCGGCCACTGGTGCTGCCGGTCATCCTGGAGATCTGATCTGTGGTTGCCACCATCCTGTCGCGTCGCGCAAGCGAGATACTCGGCGTCGCCTTCTTCGCGGGCGCTCTCGTCTGGCTGGTCTCTCTGGCGACCTACGATGCCGCCGACGCCGTCTGGTTCTTCTATCCCGACGGCGTGACGCCGCCGATGAACCTGGTCGGCCGAGTCGGGGCGTTCCTGGCCGAGCTCTCCTACCAGATCCTGGGGCTGACGGCGTTTCTCATTCCGGTGCAACTGGTCGTGCTCGGCTGGCACGCCTTCTGGTGCCGGCCCGTCGGTGGCGCCTACGCGAAGCTGCTCGGCCTCGGCGTGATCGTGGGGTGCAGCGCCGGGTTCCTCAGCCTTGCGTTCGGACACCTCGTCGAGTCGCCCCGCCCCATCGATGCGGGCGGGTATCTGGGAGCGACTCTGACGGGCTTGCTGGCCGAGTACTTCAACCGGATCGGGTCGATCATCGTGATCCTGACTCTCCTGTTCCTGGCGCTGATGCTGTCGACCCAGTTCTCCCTGGGACAGCTCCTCTCCGCCGTCTGGCGCGGTCTCGGCAGCCTCTCGCAGGCGGTGCGCGGGATCATCGGCGGCTGGTGGACGCAGCGCCAGCGCGTGCGCCAGCGTCGGGACGTGGTCAACAAGCATCTGGCGAAGACCGGCTCGTCGTCCGCCCGCACCGAGATCCTGGCTCGGAGTCAGGCGCCGGAACGCCCGCGGCGGAGCGCGCCGCGAAAGGCGACGGCCAGGAAGGAGGAGCCTGAGCTCGTGCCGGCGGCCGGCGACCCGGCCGGGGACCTCGAACTCGATCCGGAGCCGGTGTCTCCTCGCGCACCCGCGACCGTGTCGGCGCCCGCGATCTCGGCGGCGCCCGAGGCGCTCGAGCCCGTGCCGCCGCTGGCGCCCGACCTGTCGATGCAGGAACGGCGCAGCCGCTACACTTCGCCTCCGATTTCTCTCCTCGACTCGCCGAAGGCGATGCAGACCTTCGACGAACGCCAGCTCATGGACCGGGCCCACCTGCTCGAGGAGAAGTGCCGTGAGTTTTCCGTCGAGGGCTCCGTGGTTCAGATCCACCCGGGCCCGGTGGTCACGACCTTCGAGTTCAAGCCGGACGCCGGCGTCAAGTACAGCCGGGTCACCGGCCTCGCCGACGACCTCTGCCTGGCGATGCAGGCCGAGTCGGTGCTCATCGAGCGCATTCCCGGCAAGTCGACCGTGGGCATGCAGATCCCGAATACGGTGCGCGACCAGATCTCGTTGCGGGAGCTGCTGCAGTCGGAACCGTACACGCAGTCGTCGTCGAAGCTGACTCTGGCGCTCGGCAAGACCATCCACGGCGAACCGGTGGTCGCCGATCTCGCCAGCATGCCGCATCTGCTGATCGCCGGCGCCACGGGCACGGGCAAGTCCGTCTCGCTGAACGCGATGCTGACCAGCATCCTGTACCGGGCGACACCCGACGAGGTGCGGCTGATCATGATCGATCCGAAGCGCCTGGAGCTCGGAATGTACGCGGACATTCCACACCTCTTGACACCGGTCGTCGTCGAGCCCAAGCAGGCCAACAACGCACTCCGCTGGGCCGTCCGGGAGATGGAGGAACGCTACAAGCAGCTCGCCGCCGAGGGTGTGCGCAACATCAGCCAGTACAACCGCAACGTGCGTCGGCAGCTCGAGGAGAGCACCTCCAGGGGGAGAGCGCCGGCCACGGACGAGGGGGGCGAGGACGCCGAGATGCCGGCGCCGCTGCCCTACGTGATTCTCGCCATCGACGAGCTGGCCGACCTGATGATGGTGGCCAGCAAGGAGGTCGAGGAATCGATAGCGCGTCTCGCCCAGATGGCGCGCGCGGTCGGAATTCACCTCATTCTGGCGACGCAGCGGCCGTCGGTCGACGTGATCACCGGGCTCATCAAGGCGAATCTGCCCTCCCGCATCGCGTTCCGCGTTTCCTCGAAGGTCGACTCGCGCACGATTCTCGACGGCAACGGCGCCGAGCAGCTCCTCGGGAAGGGCGACCTGCTCTACCTGCCGCCGGCATCGTCCCGCTGCGTGCGGCTGCACGGTCCGTACATCTCGGAGCGCGAGACCGCGCGTCTGTGCAGCTTCCTGCGCAAGCAGGGCGCGCCCGGTTACGACGAGTCGATCACCGCCGACGAGAAGGCGCCGGAAGCGGCTCCGACGGAGCACGATGACCTCTACGAGCAGGCCGCGCGGATCATCGTCACGAGCGGTCAGGCCTCGATCTCGTTCCTCCAGCGGCGCCTCCGCATCGGGTTCAGCCGCGCGGCGCGCCTCGTCGACATGATGGAGGCGGAAGGTCTCGTTTCCGCGGGAACCTCCGGCAAGCCGCGGGAGGTGCTGGTCAAGGCCGACTACTTCGATCAGGTCGACCTGCAACTCCGTTAGCCGCAGGAATGTGCCGGTCGGAGTGTACGGTCGGAATGAGGGGGAGGGCGATCAGCGGCCGGAGGCGCCGAGGCCGAGCCGGGTCGCGCTGCCGCCGGTGCTTCCCTCTACGTCCCGGCCGCGCAGCTTCCGCATGCCGATGAGCAGGCCGGCCAGCGATACCCCAAGGAGGACGGCGACGAGGCCGAGCACGCCCACGACCGAGAACGCGCCGAACAACACGTCGATGACGGTCGTCTGCTCGGTGGTCGGCTCGACCACCTCGTAGACCAGCGGGGTCAGCGGCCGGGGCTGTATGACCATCGAAGACAGCCTACCAATTCCACTCGCCAATCGCCAACTCGGTGAGCGTGCGCACCATGACGCCGGTGGCGCCGGCCGCGGCGTCCTCCCGCGGCTTCTCGATCCAGGCGGTACCGGCGATATCGAGATGCGCCCAGGGCAGCCCGCCGGTAAACGCCTCCAGAAACGCCGCGGCGGTGCAGGCTCCGCCCTCGCGCCCGCCGATGTTCTTCAGATCCGCCAGCTCCGAGCGCAACTGCTCCCGATAATCCTCGTAGAGAGGCATTGGCCACACCCGCTCGCCGGCCCGCTCGCCGGCCGCCTGCAGCGCGTCGCTCCATGCCGCCGGCCGGGCGAAGAGCCCGCTGGCGGCTCCGCCGAGGGCGACTACGCAGGCGCCGGTCAGCGTCGCGACGTCGACGAGATGGGTGGCTCCGCATTCCCGCGCGTACCAGAGTGCATCCCCCAGAATCAAGCGGCCCTCGGCGTCCGTGTTCAGCACCTCGACCGTGGTGCCGCTGGCGCCGGTCAGAATGTCGCCCGGCCGGATGGCGCGCCCCCCGGGCATGTTCTCGGCCATCGGCACGATGCCGATGACGCGGCGGCGAGCACCCAGGGTCCCGATCGCACGCATGGCGCCGATGACCGCTGCGCCGCCCGCCATGTCGCTCTTCATCCATTCCATCCCCGCCGCCGGCTTGATCGAGATCCCCCCGGTGTCGAAGGTCACCCCTTTGCCGACCAGTGCCAGCACCGGTTCTGCGGGCGCGTCGGGCGGCTCGTGGCGCATGACCAACACCCGTGGCGGCGCCGCGCTCCCTTGGCCGACGCCCAGGAGCAGCCCCATGCCCAGCCCACGAATGGCCGTCTCGTCCAGCACCTCGGTGGCCACCCCGACTTCAGCGACGGCTTCGACCGCCTGTTCGGCGAACACCGCGGGGGGCAGCAGGTTGGATGGCTGGTTCGCGAACTTGCGGGCCAAGTTGGTCGCCGCGCCGATGGCGACGCCCCGTCCGACGGCCTCCCCGGTACCGGGGGCGCGGTCCCCGTCCGGCCAGACGACATCGCACACCGGGACCGCGCCGTCGGCCTCCTGGTCGCTCTTGTAGCGGGTGTCGGCGAAGCCGCCGGTGACGACGCCCTCCCCCACCGCCTGGGCCAACTCGGCAGGCTGCCCGTCGCCCCGGCAGACGAAGGCGAAGCGTGCCACGCGACGCGCGCGGGCGACCCTGCTCGCCACCGCCGCCGCTTCGCGCAACCGGGCCGCCGGTCCTTCCGGTCCGGACGGAGCACCGACCAGGAGCAGTCGCGTCGCGCGCCACCCGCCAGCGGTCAATGCGGTCTCGAACGTCTCGCGCCGCTTCCCCCGGAAGGCACCGGAAGAGCGGGCTTCTGCGAGCGCTCCGGAAGTGGCGGCGTCGAGACCGGGAAGGTCGGTCAGCTTGTCGGCGTCGGTGTCGCCCAGCACCGGAACGACCAGCAGGGTCGCATCGGCCTCCGCGACAGAGGCGCCGCTGGCGCCGGCAGAGGCGGGAGTCGGTATCGGCATCGCGGGGATTATATCGGGCTACTCGGGCTACAATGAAGGAGATCAGTGTCTGGGAGGTAATCCATGGATCGTTCATCATCCTGGCGCCGCCGCGCATTCCTCGGCACCTCGATCGGCGCGCTGTCGGTCATCCTCGCCGCGGGGCAGATGGCCGACAGATATGCGGCCTCCCGGCAGGGCCCGGACGACGATCCCCGGCTGCGGTTGCGGGCCACGCCGCGCGTGGCGTTCGCTCCCGCGAGCATCCTGTTCGTCGGACAGCTTCGGGGTGGACCGGACGACAACGAAGAGCTCTACTGCGCGACCATCGAGTGGGACTGGGGCGACGACACGTTGTCGGAGACCACCCCAGACTGCGAGCCGTTCGAGCCGGGTCGGACCTCGATCCGCCGGCGCTTCTCGGTCCGCCACACCTTCGACTACCAGGGGCGGTACGAAGTGCGGATGAACCTGAAGCGCCGGGACGACATCCTCATCTCCGCGCGCACGCGCATCGAGGTGCGCGGCAACCGGTTCCGGTAGGCGACGGGCGTATCCACCGCCGTCCCGACTTCGCCGTCCCGCGGGACGCGGCTCACTCGCCCCGGGGCGCGCGGCGCCGGGCTGCCAGCACGGCCCTCCAGCGGGCGGCCGAGTCGAAGATCCGGTCGACGGCCTGACCGTCGGCGAGATGGTCTCGGGCCGCTTGGAATTCCTCGATCAACGCGTCGAGCGCGACGCCGATCTCGTCGGCGTTGGTGGCGCAGATGTCCCGCCAGATGTCGGCGGGGCTCGACGCCAGCCGCGTCGTGTCCGCCAGTCCGCGCCCGCTGAGCGCCAGCCCCTCCTCGCCGATGGCGCTGCCGACGATGTGCATCAGCACGCTGGCAGTGAGCTGCGGCAGGTGGCTGAGGAGGGCGAGCAGGCGGTCGTGGGCGTCCGGCGCCAGCACGTGGGGCACCGCTCCGAAGCCGCTGACGAACCGCCGCAACTTCTCGAGCGCCTCGCCGCCGCCGTCGTCGGACGGCGTGAAGAGCCACGGCCGGTCCCGGAACAGGTCGGGACGCGCGTGGTCGATGCCACTACGGGGCGCCCCGCCGAGGGGATGTCCGCCGATGAAGGTCAGCCGGGACGGCAGCGTGCGCGCGGCTTCGACGACGTCGCGCTTCGTGCTGCCGACGTCCGTTACGACCGCGGCGCCTCCGACATGCTCTTCCAGATCCGCGAGCAGCGCCAGATTGGTACGGACCGGCGCGGCCAGCACCACCAGGTCGGCCTCGGCCATTACGACCGGGTCGTCGGCGGCGACGTCGATGGCGTGCCGCAGCATCGCGCGCTCCAGCACCGCCTTGTCGTCGACGCCGATCACCAGGGCGGACGGCCATGTCTCCCGGACGGCCAGGGCCAGGGATCCGCCGATCAGGCCGAGTCCGATAATCGCCACCCGGTCGAACACCGGCGGCGCCGACGCGAGCGTTCCCGGCTGAATGACCGGCAGGCTGCGAGGCGTGTCAACCATGGCCTGGTGCGCGTCCGGCTCAGACGTGGGACGCCGCGATGCGGCGGGCCACCGGCTCCACGCAGATGCTCCGGCCGATGGCCGGGGCGATGATGCGCAGTTCGGCCATCAGGCGCTCGAACTGCTCCGGAAACATCGATTGCGCGCCGTCGCTGCGGGCGCGATCCGGATCGGGATGCACCTCGATGAGCAGTCCGTCGGCGCCCGCCGCAACCGCCGCGCGGGCCATGGGGGCCACCTTGTCGCGCAGTCCGGTTCCGTGGCTCGGGTCGACGATGACGGGCAGGTGGCTGAGCTTGTGGATCACCGGGATCGCCGAGATGTCGAGCGTGTTCCGCGTGTAAGGCTCGAATGTGCGGATGCCCCGCTCGCACAGGACCACGTCGGTATTGCCGCCGGCCAGCACGTACTCCGACGAGAGCAGCCATTCCTCGATTGTCGCCGAGATGCCGCGCTTGAGCAGAATGGGCGTCCGCGACCGCCCGAGCTCGCGGAGGAGGCTGTAGTTCTGCATGTTGCGGGCGCCCACCTGCAGCATGTCGGCGTACCTGCCCACCAGCTCGATCTGGCTGACGTCCATCACCTCGGTCACCAGCTTCAGCCGATGCCGGTCGCAGGCGGTGCGCAGCATCCGCAGGCCCTCTTCGCCGAGTCCCTGGAAGCTGTAGGGTGAGCTGCGCGGCTTGAACGCTCCGCCGCGCAGCATCTTGGCGCCGGCCCCGGCTACCGTGGCAGCCGCCGCATCGACCTGCTCCTCCGTTTCGGCGGAGCAGGGGCCGGCCATGACGATCACTTCGTCGCCCCCGATCCGGAACGATTCCAACGACACGACGGTGGGAGTCGGCTTGAAGGTGCGGCTGGCCAGCTTGTAGGGCTCCGTGATGCGCAGTACTTGCTGCACCCCGTCCATCACCTCGATCACGGCCGTGTCGAACTCCCGGTTCCCGCCGACCGCCCCGAGCACGGTCTTGAGGGCGCCGGTCGAGCGATGCACGTCGAAGTTCCTCTCGACGAGCGTGGCGATGACGTGCTGAATCTGGTCCTCGGACGCCCGTTCCTGCATGACGACCACCATCGCACTCTACTCCCTGCGCCCGGCGCCTGTCGCCGGGCTACCCGTTCCCGGGCTCTTTCGCATTCCGGAGCCGCTCCAGACGGCGCGATTCATCGATGATCCGCTCGAAGAGGCGGACCACCGCGACGTCGGCCAGAGGACCCTCGTTGACCCGCCGCACGTGATCGAGCACGGTCCGCTCCCGGCCCGGCTGGTAGACCTCCATGCCCACCTGTTCCTTGAGCCGGCCGATTTCGTTCGCGCACGTCGCGCGGGCGTTCAGCAGTCGCACGATTTCCTGATCCAACCGATCGATCCGGCGCCGGTACGCATCCAGTTGCTCCGCGATGCCTTCGGGTGCGGGATCGCCCTGGGACCTGGACTCCGGCATCTCATTGCTCCCCGGCGGTCGCGGACGCCGTCGCGCAGCCCTCCGGGGTGTCGGCTTCGCCCTGCAGCCACCGCACGTACCGTTCCACGTCACCCGGCACGCGATCCGGCGCGGCCCGCGCGATGACGTCGATCAGCGCGCTGCCGACCACCGCCGCGTCGGCCCAGCGTCCCACCTCCGCCACGTGCTCCGGGCGCGAGATGCCGAAGCCGAGCGCGATCGGCAGATCGGTCGCCCGCCGGATACGGCCGACCAGCGCCTCGGCGCCGTCGGCGATCGCGCTGCGGGCGCCGGTCACCCCGAGGCGCGAGATGCCGTAGAGGAAGCCGCGCCCCAGCTCGGCCGCCCGCCGTATGCGCGCGTCGGTCGTGGTCGGACTCAGCAGGAAGATCGGATCGATTCCGGCGCAGATCGTCGCCTCCCGGAATCCACCGGCCTCCTCGAGCGGCAGGTCGAGAGCCAGCACGCCGTCGACGCCGGCCGCCGCGGCCCGCTCGACGAACGGGGTCATGCCCATACGCATGATCGGGTTCGCGTAGCTGAACAGCACGATGCCGGCGGATACGTGTGGTCGGACCCCGGCCACCAGGTCGAGCACGCGGGCGAGCGTGGCGCCGGCACGCAGGGCGCGTTCGGAAGCCCTCTGAATCACCGGTCCGTCCGCGAGCGGATCCGAGAAGGGCACGCCGACCTCCAGAACGTCGGCGCCGGCCCGGTCGAGCACGCGCAGGATCTCGGCGGAACGCTCCAGATCCGGATCGCCGGCCGTCGTGAAGGTCACCAGACCGCGCCGGCCGCGGCGCCGCAGGGTCTCGAACGTACGCTCCAGACGCGACATGCTCTTCTATCCCTCCGCCGGCTCGCGGTCTCTGATCGCGTCCACGTCCTTGTCGCCCCGCCCGGAGAGGTTCACGGCGATGATGCGTTCGCGGCCCAGTTCCTGCGCCAGACGGCAGGCATGCGACACCGCGTGGGCCGATTCGAGGGCCGGTAGAATCCCTTCCGCGCGGGCCAGCAGGCGGAACGCGGCGAGCGCCTCGTCGTCGGATGCCGAGACGTACTCCGCGCGGCCGAGGTCGCGGAGCCACGCATGCTCCGGCCCCACCGCGGCGTAGTCGAGCCCGGCCGACACGGAGTGCGTGGGCTCGATGTTCCCGTCGAGGTCCTGAAGGAGGTAGCTGCGCGTACCCTGCAGCACGCCGGCCACCCCGGTTGCGAACCGCGCCGCGTGACGGCCCGCCACCAGTGCCTCGCCGCCGGCCTCGACGCCGACCAGACGCACGTCCGTGTCGTCCACGAAGCCGTCGAAGATGCCCAGGGCGTTGCTTCCACCCCCCACGCAGGCCACCACGACGTCCGGCGCGCGGCCGGCCAGCTCGTCCATCTGCGTGCGCGCCTCGCGCCCGATCACCGACTGGAACTCACGCACCATCAGCGGATAGGGATGCGGGCCGAGCACCGAGCCGAGCAGGTAGTAGGTGTCCTCGACATTCGTCACCCAGTCCCGCATCGCCTCGTTGATGGCGTCCTTCAGCGTCCGGCTTCCGGCGTCGACCTGCGAGACGGTTGCCCCCAGCAGGCGCATCCGATAGACGTTGAGCGCCTGTCGCCGCATGTCGTCGGCGCCCATGTAGACCTCGCACGCGAGCCCGAGCAGCGCGCAGGCCGTGGCCGTGGCCACACCGTGCTGTCCGGCGCCGGTTTCCGCCACCACGCGCCGCTTCCCCATCCGGACCGCGAGCAGCGCCTGGCCGAGGGCGTTGTTGATCTTGTGAGCGCCGGTATGGGCCAGATCTTCCCGCTTGAGAAAGATCCGCGCCACGCCGTCCGGACCCGTCCCGGCTTCCAGAGCGGCCCGCAGGCGGGTCGCCTCGTAGACGGGCGTGGGCCGGCCGACGTAGTGCCGCAGCAGCCCCTCGAGCTCGGCGGCGAACGCCGGATCATCACGGGCGTCGCGGTAGGCCTGCTCCAGTTCCTCCACCGGGGCGACCAGCGTCTCCGGCACGAACCGGCCCCCGTACTCTCCGAAGTATCCGCGCGAGTCCGGATCGCGCCTCCCGAAGCTCGGAACCGTCATGCGCGCGCCACCTCCTGGAAGAACTCACGCAGCCGGCCGGCCTCCTTGCGACCCGGCTGTGCCTCGACACCGCTCGAGACGTCTATCCCGTACGGCCGGACGATCCGCAACGCCTCGCCCACGTTCTCCGGACACAGGCCTCCGGCCAGAAAGATCCGGCGGCGCGCGGCCACGCTCGCCGCCACACCCCAGTCCACGGTCCGGCCCGTGCCTCCCCTGCGTTCCGGGTCGCGGGCGTCGAGCAGCACCGTGATGCGGGACGGTACCCGGCCGGCGGCGGCGCACGTCGTCTCACCCGTCACCGGCACCGCCTTCAGCACGCGGTACGGCAACCCGTCGCACAACGTGGCCGGCTCGTCGCCGTGGAGCTGTACCGCGGCCAGGCCCACCTGCCCGGCGATCCGCCGCACCTCGTCGACCGTCGGATCGACGAAGACCCCGACCGGCGCGATGTCGGCGGGCAGCTCGCGGGCGATTTCCGCTGCCGTTTCGGGCTCGACGTAGCGCGGGCTCCGCGGCCAGAAAACGAAGCCGACGGCCGACGCGCCCAGATCGGCCGCAAGCAGGGCGTCGTCCCGTAGCGTGATGCCGCACACCTTGACTTTCGCACCGGCCATCATTCTCGATCTCAGGCGGTGACACGACCCCGCGCACCACGCGGCGCCGGCTCGACCGTAGCGAGCAGCCGTGCGAGCGCAGCGCCCGGGTCGGCCCGGCTCATGAGCGATTCGCCCATCAGAAACGCGTCGTAGCCCGCTCCCCGCAACTCCCGCAGGTCGGCCGGGGTGCGCAGCCCGCTCTCCGCGACCGCCACGGTGCCCTCCGGAATCGCATCGACCAGGGTCCTGGACGCTTCCAGATCGACGGCGAGTGTCCGCAGGTTGCGGTTGTTGACCCCGACCACCGCCGCTCCCGCCGCGAGCACCCTGTCGAGCTCGCGCCGGTTGTGGACCTCGGCCAGCACCGCGAGGTCCAGCTCCGCAGCCTCCGCCGCAAGTCGGCGCAGCGTCTCGTCGTCGAGCGCGGCCGCGATCAGCAGTGCCGCGTCGGCCCCGGCCGCCCGCCCCTCCACCAACTGGTACTCGGACACGATGAAGTCCTTCTGCAGCAGCGGCACGTCCACCCGTTCGCGCACCGCGCGGAGGTGGTCGAGCGCGCCGTCGAAGAAGGCGGGCTCGGTCAGGACGGAGATGGCCGCGGCGCCGGCCGCGGCGTAGCCGGCCGCGATCTGCGTGGGCTCGTACTCCTCCCGGATCACCCCGCGAGAAGGCGAGCGACGCTTGCATTCCGCGATCACGCTGTAGCGGTCCGCAGCGGCGAGCGCGGCGACGAACCGGTCCCCTCGCGGCCGTCGATTCGCGGCTGCGCGCTCGACGTCCTGCAGCGGGCGTCGCGCACGGCGTTCGTCCACCGCGCAACGGGTGGCCGCGACGATCGTCTCCAGCAGGTCGGCCGCCGTTGTCGGCGCAGCAGGCGTCATTGCTCCGGCTCCGTGGCCTGCGAGCATCGCGCCATCCGTTCCATCGTCGCCGCCGCGCGGCCGCTCTGCAGCGCGTCGAGTCCCATCTGCATGCCGTCCGCCAGCGAGTCGGCGCGGCCGGCCACGAGCAGCCCGGCGGCGGCGTTGGCGAGCACGAAGTCGCGCGGCGGACCTGCTTCCCCTTCCAGCACCTCCCGCGCGATCCGGACGCTGGCGTTCAGCCCGTCGACGCGCAGCCGGTCCACGGTCGTCGGCGTCAGGCCGAAATCGGACGGGTGCACACAGAACGTCGAGACCGTGCCGTCGCGCACCTCGCAGACCTTCGTGTGCCCCACCGCCGAGATCTCGTCCAGCCCCTCCGCGCCGTGCACCACCCAGGCGCGTTCGGAGCCGAGCTCGACCAGGGCACGAGCGACCAGCTCGGCGAGTTCCGGCCGCGGCACCCCGACCACCTGCCGGCGTGCGCCGGCAGGGTTGGTGAGCGGACCGAGCAGGTTGAACGCCGTCCGGATGCCGAGCTCCCGCCGGACCGGTCCGGCGTGCCGCATGGACGGATGAAAGGTGGGCGCAAAGAGGAACGCGATGCCGGCATCGTCGAGACAGCGCTCGACGACCGCCGGTGGCGCGGCAATGTTCACGCCCAGCGCCTCGAACAGGTCCGCGCTCCCGCAACGGCTCGACACCGAGCGGTTGCCGTGCTTGGCCACCTCGACGCCGCATGCGGCGAGCACGATCGCGGAGAGCGACGAGACGTTGAACGTATGCGACCGGTCGCCGCCCGTACCGCAGGTGTCGAAGCTGGCTTCGCGGGGGTGCGACAGGGCCACCGCATGGGCCCGCATGGCGCGGGCGAGGCCGACGATCTCCCGCGGGCGCTCCCCTTTCATGGCCAGAGCGACGAGGAAGCCGGCGATCTGCGCGGGCGTGGCGGCGCCCTCCATGACCAGCTCCATCGCGTCCGCGGCCTGCGCCTCGGTCAGGTCCTCGCGCCGGAGCAGCGTATCGAGCGTGTCACGCATGACGTTCAGCGGCCTCGCCCATCAATCGTCGCCTGCGGCTCCGCTTGCCGCCCAACCAACCCTCACCAGGAGTCTGCACCGTTCTACGGCGCAGCCCCCTGGCAGGCGAGGAAGTTACCCAGGATGCGCCGCCCCTCGCCGGTCAGCACCGACTCCGGATGAAACTGCACGCCATGGACCGGCCAGCTCCGATGGCGGACCGCCATGATGGTCCCGTCCTCGCGCGCCGTCGCCGCCACCTCCAGGTCGTCGGGCACGGTTGTCCGATCCACGGCGAGCGAATGATAGCGCCCCGCCGGGAACGGCTCGGTCAGCCCGTCGAACAGCCCCCGGCCGTCGTGCTCGACGGTGGACGTCTTACCGTGCAGCAGGGCCGGTGCGGCCACCACCGCGCCGCCGAAGGCGATGCCGATCGCCTGGTGCCCGAGACAGACGCCGAGAATCGGCACCCGCGACCCGTACGCGCGAATGAGGTCGACGGTGATCCCGGCCTGCTCCGGCCGCCCCGGTCCCGGCGAGATCACGATGCGCTCCACCGGGAGCCGGTCGACGTCCTTCACGGTGACGGCGTCGTTGCGGACCACGTGGAGCTCGGCCCCCAGCTCCCCCAGGTACTGCACCAGGTTGTAGGTGAACGAGTCGTAGTTGTCGATCACGAGCACCATCAGCCGTTCCTCAGTCCACTGGCTGTCGGCCCGCGCCCGCTCTCGGCCATGCGCAGCGCACCGAAGAGCGCCGACGCCTTGGCCCGCGTCTCCTCGTACTCTGCCGTCGGATCCGAGTCCGCCACGATGCCGGCTCCGGCCTGCACCCACGCCCGCCCGTCGCGGATCACGATGGTGCGGATCGTAATGCAGCAATCGAGATGTCCGGCGAAGTCGACGTAGCCGACCGCTCCGGCATAGATGCCGCGCCGGGTCGGCTCGAGCTCGTCGATGATCTCCATCGCCCGGATCTTCGGGGCGCCCGACACCGTGCCGGCCGGAAAGCACGCCGCCAGCGCGTCGAGCCGGTCGTGCTCGTCGGTGAGCTCGCCCACGACGCGCGAGACCAGGTGCATCACGTGCGAATAACGTTCCAGCGCCATGTACTGCGCCACCTGTACCGAGCCGTAGGCCGAGACTCGCCCGATGTCGTTGCGGCCGAGGTCGACCAGCATCACGTGCTCGGCCCGCTCCTTCTCGTTCGCCCGCAGCTCGTCGGCCAGCTTCGCGTCGGCCTCGGCGGTCATCCCCCGCGGCCGGGTGCCGGCAATCGGGTGCGTCTCGGCGCGCCGGCCCTCGACGCGGACGAGCATCTCCGGCGACGACCCGACGATCGATACCTCCCCCAGGCGGATGAAGTACATGTAGGGAGACGGGTTCACGTACCGCAACGCGCGGTAGACGGTGAACGGATCGCTCTCGATCTCGGTTTCGAACCGCTGCGAGAGCACGACCTGGAAGATGTCTCCTGCCGTGATGTAGTCCTTGGCGCGGCGCACGGCGCTCTCGAAGGCCGCCTGCGTCGTGTTCGACCGGAACGAGACGTCGGCCCCCGAGGCGGTCGGCGGCTCCGAGAGCTGGCGGCGTAGATCGGCCTCCAGAAAGCGGATCCGGGCCAGCGCGAGCGCGTAGCAGGCTTCCAGGTCGCAACCCTCTTCGACCGCGGCGTTGGCGATGAGCAGGATGCGGTGCTTGACGTGGTCGAAGGCCAGAACGGTGTCGAACAGCATGAACGCCGCGTCGTCGCCCGCTTCGACCGGCTTCGGATGCGCTGCGCGCGCCCGCTCCAGGGTCGGCTCGAACCAGGCGGCGGTATCGTAGCCCAAAAAGCCGACGGCCCCACCCGCGAAGCGCGGCAAGCCGGGCACCCGCGGCGCCCGGTAACGCGCCAGCAGTTCCCGGAGCGCTTCCATGAACGGCTCCGCCAGCTCCTCCGTGCGGCCATCCTGCTCCCGGATCGTCCTGCCCGCCGCCGATCGCAGCACGAGAAACGGATCCTTGCCGAGGAAGGAGTACCTCGCGAGATGTTCGCCCCCGGCGACGCTCTCGAACAGAAAGGCGTGGTCCGCGTTCTCGGCCACCTTGAGAAAGGCCGAGACCGGGGTCAGAAGATCGGCCAGCACCTCGCGGCAGACCGGTACGAAGGTGGCGTCGTGCGCCAGATCGCGGAACTCGTCGAACGTCGTGGCAGTCATCGTCTCCATGACGGCGTTTGGGTCACGCGGGCTGCACGCCGGCGGGGAGCGCCGCTGCCGTCCGGCGTGCGAGGTCCTCCTCGGCGGCCCGTCTGAACAGATCTGCGGAGGGCCTCTCGTCCGTCCACCACGCGAACTGGCGCACCGCCTGCGCCACGAGCATGTCCAGTCCGCCGAGGGTGTCGCACCCCGCGCGCGCCGCGTCCGCCATCAGACGGGTCTCGAGTGGGTTGTACACGAGGTCGTAGACCAGACGTCCGTCGAACGGTCCGTCCGGCAACGGGCTCCGCTCGACTGCGGGCCAGGTTCCGAGCGGCGTCGTGTTGACCAGCAGGTCCCAGGATCCCGGTCGGGGCGGCAGCGGCGCCGCCCGCGTACCGGGTGTCACGCGCGCAACCGCGGCGGCCCGTTCCGAGCGTCGCGCGCAGATGGTCACGTTCGCACCCTCGCCGTGCAGCGCGAACGCCGCGGCCCGGGCCACCCCGCCCGCCCCGAGGACGGTTGCCCGCGCACCGGCCAGCGCGATACGGCCGGCCAGCGGTGCGAGCAGTCCGGGCACGTCGGTGTTGAGGCCCTCCCAGGCCCCGGTGCCGAGACGGCGCAGCGTATTCACCGCTCCGACCGCGCTGCCGACGGCGTCCCGCTCGATCACGTGTGCGGTGATCGCTTCCTTGAACGGCGCGGTGACGCTGGCGCCCTGCAGTCCGACGGCGCCCGCGAAGGTCTGAAAGTCCTCCACGCCGGAAGCCTCCAGCGGCAGATAGACCGCGTCGATGCCGTGCGCTCGAAAGCCGGCGTTGTGCATCGCCGGGGAGAGCGAGTGACCGATGGGCGACCCGAGCACGCCGTACACGGCGGTACTGTCCGAGATCTCGTGAAAACGGAACCGCGCCCGCATTCGCTCGATGTCGATCTGTCCCGGCGCCACCCCTTCTCCCGCGTAGCTCCAGCACGAACCGAACCGGCCGGCCAGCACGCGCGACGGGATTCCTGCCGTCCCCATGCCGATCAGCACCCGGGGCTCCGTGCCGTCCCCGAGCGCCGTCACGCGCAGCGATTCCGTCAGGCTGCCGGCGGCCGCGGCGATCTTGACCACCTCGGCTCCGCTCGCGCGCATCGACCGATAACGCGCCTCCAGGTCCGGCGGTATGCCGTCGAACGCGTGGAACGACAGGACCACGCCGCGACCGTCACGGACCCCGACCACCTCGTCCGCGAATTCGGCCCGGTGCTCCACATCGACGTACTCGGCGCCCAATCGGCAGGCCTCCAGGAGGATGCGGCGCCGCTCGGTCTCGCTGCCTGCGAACGCACCGCCCTCCCACCGTGGCCGGCAGGTGACCACCACGGGCCGGGGGCGACCCGCCAGCGCACCGGCGACGTCGGGCTCGGCCACCGTGTCCAGGCGCAACTCCACGAGATCCGCGCCGCACTGCGCGTCGCGCCGCGCGCGCAGCGCCGGCATCGTTTCCGCGGTCACCGTCGCGCACAAGCGGGTCCTGCCGTCATTCATCCGATTTCCGCCGCCCACAAAAAAAGCCTCTTCACCCGTGGGGTTGAAGAGGCTGCGTTGTCGTGCCGGTTGACGTTCGGCCTGCTAGCCAGCCCCTCCATCCCTCGTGGTAAACGTGCAACGCCACCAATACGGCCGGCCGGCGGCCGCTCCGCCGGCACCGTGCGTCCCGTTCGCCGTAGGGGTCTTCATCGCAGCCATCGTCATGCATCGAGCCGGCAGATCGGCTCTGCCGACGTTAACAGAGGCCGATCTGGCGTGTCAATTCCCAGTCTCTTCCAATGACACATGAGTATCCATGTTGTCAAGGGTCCGGATCGAGGGAAGAGCTCGTCCGCCGCGGGGGGTGAATCCGTACATTCGGGCACCGGCGCCGACCTGTACGTACGATGGTCGAACGTCGCGGCCAATCCCGACGTCACCTCCGGTGAGCGTACGTACCGACAGGGGAGTGACCGTCCCTGCGCGGGGCTCCGATGGCCGCGCACGGCGAACCCGGCGTCCCGCCAATCCTTGCACTTGCCGAGCGCGCTCCATGACGCGCATCCTCTGTGGCGGACTCCGAAAATCCGGACAGTCATCGACATCGAGGTCGTGAGCCAGCATGCGAACGCTGCCGACGTGACGACGGCACAGCGCGGCGTTCCACTGCAAGCGTTGCAGGCACGGGCGCCGACGACGATTCCGTCCAGCCGCCGTCGACCCTCTCACAGCTCCTCGCGTAGTAACGCTCGGCCAAATCCCCGCCGTGGTCGTGCGCTCGGCTACCGCGCTACGCGCACGCCCGCAGACGGACGTGCACTTCACTTGGTCTTCTGCTGCTCGAATCCGACCCGCGAGGCGTGGAGCCCACGGACTGGTCATGCGGCGACGAACGGCGCGCTTCCCGCCGGCGCCGCCGCGCTGCCGCGCCCGGGCCGGTCGGGCAACCAGGAGCGGTTCTGTTCGAGCAGGGCGTTGGCCAGCAGGAGGAGCTTGCGCATGACGGCGGTCAGAGCGACCTTCGGCGGCTTCCCCAGGCCGCGGAGCTGGCGGTACTTCGCACGCAGGCCAGGGTTGCAACGGATCGCCGCCAGGGCCGGCATGTAGAGAAGCCGCCGCACCCGCGGCCGGCCGCCCTGGATGAAGCTGCGGCCCTGCCAGGCGCCGGACTGGCGCGTGACCGGCGCGAGACCCGCCAGGCTGGCGACCGCCTTGGCGTCGAGGCGGCCGAGTTCGGGCATCCGGGTGAGCAGGCCCGCCGCGGTGATGCTCGACACGCCCGGGATCGAGGTCAGGATCTCGGTCCGGCGGGCCAATACCACATCTTCGGCCAACCCCTTGCCGATTGCGGCATCGACGGCGGCCAGATGCCGGTCAATCTGGGACAGCCGCGTCTTGCTCTGCTGCTTCAGCAGCGGATGTCGAAGGTGCTTCTGGCGGTTCCGTGCGGCGGTGCGGTCCGTGACCAGCGCGTCGCGCGCCACTTGCAGTTCCTCGAGGGCGCGCCGCGCCGGCGGCGACGCCTCGGTCGGCCGCAGAGGCAACGCTGTCCCCATTTGCGCCAGCACCCGCGCGTCTACGGCGTCGGTCTTGGCGCGCTGTCCCATCGCCTGCGCAAAACGCCGCGCCTGCAACGGATTGGCTCGCGCCAGCGGCAGGCCCGCCTGCAGGAGCGCCTCCTCGAAGGCGCGGTGCCAAGGTCCGGTGGGCTCGTACACGACCGAGCGGACCGGCTGGTCGATCCACGCGATCAGCGCGTTGAATCCCGCCGAGTCATTGGTGAATCGCGCGGCCTTGCCGGCAGGAGCCATGCAGGCATCGAGATGCGTCTTCGAAATGTCAACACCTACGGTACAATCGGGCATCTTTTCCTTCTCCTGTGCTTGTCTTGCGAGCCTTCACGCTCATGTATCCATTCAGGACGTAGGAAAAGACGGTGGCGACCAAACTCATGTACGGCCCTGATCGGCCTGGCCTGACGCGGTCCGACCACCGTCACCCCTTGGCGTCCCAACCGGATGCCAGGGGGTGAACCTCTCCCGAAGTCCACGGCGGCAAAACTAACAGACAAGCCTGAACGGGGGCCGGGTCAAGGATCATCGGAGGATGATCGTGAGACTCGACACGCACCGTCTGCAGACCCTGGATCAGGTTCGGGAATTCCTCGCCGGAAGCGAGCAGGTCGACCTGCAACCACAAACCCGCGCCGACTCCTACGCGTTCGTGGCGAAAACCGTGCGACGGTTCGACTACGCCCTGCGGGGGAAGGCCGACAAGGGCCTGCTGCGCCGCTTCCTGGCCAAGGTGGCCGGCTTGTCACGGGCCCAAATCACACGCCTGTTGCAGCAACACCGGACCACGGGAGAGATCGCCGACCGCCGCGACACCCCGCGCCGACCGTTCCCGCGCCGCTACTCCAACGCCGACATCGGGCTGCTGGCCGAGCTCGACGTGCTCCACGGCACGCTGTCCGGTCCGGCCACGCGCAAGCTCTGCGCCCGCGCTTTCCATCTGTTCGGCGACCGCCGCTTCGAACGCCTGGCCGGCATCTCCAACGGCCATCTGTACAACCTGCGGCACACGACAAGCTATCAACGGCGCCGCGGAACGCCGCCGCTGCCGACGCGCCCGGTGCAGGTCGCGATCGGGGAACGCCGCCGCCCGCAGCCGTTCGGACAACCTGGCTGGGTGCGGGTCGATACCGTCCATCAAGGCGACCTGGACGGCATCAAGGGCCTCTACCACGTGAACCTGGTGGATGAGGTCACCCAGTTCCAGTGCATCGGCTCGGTCGAGCATATCCACGCCGCCTGCCTGGCCCCGGTCCTCGACGCTCTGCTGCGGGCGTTCCCCTTCACGCTCCACGGCTTCCACGCCGACAACGGCTCGGAGTTCATCAACCGCGAGGTCGCGGCGCTGCTCCAGGGGCTGCACATCGACGCATTCACCAAGTCCCGCGCCCGTCGCAGCACCGACAACGCCCTGGTCGAGAGCAAGAACGGCTCGGTCATCCGCAAGCAGCTCGGTCACGGCCACATCCCCAGCCGCTGTGCCGCGCAGGTCAACGCCTTCACCCAGCAGGTCCTCTCGCCCTATCTCAACTTCCACCGCCCCTGCTTCTTCCCCACCGAAGAAGTCGACCGCAAGGGCCGCGTGCGCAAGCGCTACCGCGACGCCGACATCATGACCCCCTACGAGAAGCTCAAGTCGTTGCCCGACGCCGCCGCCTGCCTGAAGCCCGGAACCACCTTCGCAAAGCTCGACGCGGTCGCGGTCGCGATGAGCGACAACGAAGCCGCGCAGGCGCTCGACGAGGCCCGCACGCGGTTGTTCCGGTCCATCCACCCAGCGGCCTGAAGGTTTGCTCCGGCCCGCTACCGCCGCCTGTCGGTCGGCGTCGTGCTGTTGACGAGCAGGCGCGAGGAAGCTCGAACACCGGACGTGCCAACTCGCGCGGGCGCTGCCGAGCCCGGATCGCCGGCGCCGACTCGCGTCGTCACCGGCTGCGGTCGAATACGGACGGACAGCGATGTCGTCGAGCCCGGATCGCCGGCGCCGACTTGCGTCGTCACCGGCTTCAGCACCACCGAAAGGCGGAAGCGCGACGCCATCAGGCACGAGCGCCGACGACGATCCATCCAGCCGTTGCCGGCCGTTTCACAGCCCCTCGCGTAGTCACGTCCAGCCCCTCTGCTGCCGGTTCCGCGCTCGGCTACCGCACTCCGCAAACGTCCACAGACGGACGTTCGCTCCGCTTGGTCTCCTGCTGTTCAGAACCCGGCAAACCAGACCCTCACCGTTCGGTTGCTACGGCAGCGGCTACAGCACCTTCGCCCTGAACCAGGACGCGCCTAGCGCCGCGTCGTACATCGTGACGGTTCCGCCGCCATGAGCGATAATGCTGCGGTCACGCGCGCCCTCAACGCGGCCCGCGCCAGGACCTGTTTCGATCCGTCGGTTCGGTCGCCTGACAGGCGCGGCTCACGTGCCCCGCTTCAGGCTCATTTCTGGATTGGAAAGGACTCCGTGCGGCGAGATGCGACGGTACTCACGACTCTGCGCCAGCGGTATCGGACTGCTGCTGGCGGTCCAGTTGACGCTGACGTTCGCGCCGACGCCGACGTTCGCACAGACGCCGGCGTTCGCGCAGATGAACGCGGCGGCCCGGGACACGCTGCCCGGCTTCGTCGGAGAGCGAGCGACGGCGCACCATGCCCTGGAGGCGCGTTTCGAGGCGGCGCTCAGCGCCGACAACCTGCGGGAATGGTTGCGGCATCTGAGCTCGCGGCCGCACCACGTCGGCTCGCCCTTCGGCAAGGAGGTGGCGGAGTTCGTCGCCGACCGGTTCCGGGAGTGGGGTTACGACACCGAGATCGAGACGTTCCGGGTTCTCTTTCCGACACCGCGCCTGCGCCGGCTGGAGATGACCGCGCCGGCACGCTTCACCGCGGCGCTCGCCGAGCCGGTAATGGCCGCGGACGGCACCTCCGGGCAGGTCGACGAGCAGCTCCCGAGCTACAACGCGTACTCCATCGACGGTCAGGTCTCCGGCGAGCTGGTGTACGTCAACTACGGGGTGCCGGACGACTACGACGCGCTGGCGCGGCGCGGCATCGACGTCGCCGGCAAGATCGTCATCGCCCGCTACGGCGGCTCGTGGCGGGGCATCAAGCCGAAGGTCGCGGCCGAGCGGGGCGCCATCGGCTGCCTGATCTATTCCGACCCGCGGGACGACGGTTACATGCAGGGGGACGTCTACCCCGCCGGGCCCTACCGCATGGACCGCGGCGTGCAGCGCGGCTCGGTGGCCGACATGCCGCTCTTCCCCGGCGATCCCCTCACCCCCAACGTCGGGGCGACGGAAGGGGCCGAGCGCCTCTCCCTCGACGAGGCGCCGACGCTCACCCGCATCCCGGTCCTGCCGATCTCCTACGCCGACGCCGAACCGCTGCTGCGGGCGCTGGGCGGCCCGGTGGCCCCGCCGGAGTGGCGCGGCGGCCTGCCCCTCACCTACCACCTCGGCCCGGGACCGGCCGCGGTGGAGCTGGAGGTGGCGTTCGACTGGAACCTGGAACCGGCCTACAACGTCATCGCGAATCTCGCGGGCGCGGAAGAGCCCGACCAGTGGATCCTGCGCGGCAACCACCACGACGCGTGGGTGAACGGAGCACGCGATCCGATCAGCGGCCTGGTGGCGCTGATGGAGGAGGCGCGGGGCATCGGCGCGCTGGCCGCGAGCGGCTGGCGGCCGAAGCGGACCATCGTCTTCGCGGCCTGGGACGCCGAGGAACCGGGCCTCATCGGATCGACCGAGTGGGCGGAGCTGCACGCCGACACGCTGCGGGCCAACGCCGTGGCCTACGTCAACACCGACGGCAACAGCCGGGGCTTTCTCAACATGGGCGGCTCGCACTCGCTGGAGCGCTTCATCAACGGCATCGCGCGGGACGTGACGGACCCGCAGACCGGCCTCAGCGTGTTCGAGCGGCTCCACGCCCGGCGCCTGGCGCGCGGCGACGGCGACGACCTCGACGCGGCGTCGGATCATCGGATCGCGGCGCTCGGCTCCGGCTCGGACTACACGCCGTTCCTCCAGCACCTCGGCATCGCCTCGCTCAACCTCTCCTACAGCGGCGAGAGCGGCGGCGGCTCGTACCACTCCGTCTACGACTCCTACGACCACTACGTGCGGTTCGGGGATCCGACCTTCGAGTACGGGGTGGCGCTCGCGCGCACCGCCGGCCGCGCCGTCCTGCGGCTCGCCGAGGCCGGTCTGCCGTTCACCTTCGCGCCGTTCGGGGCCACCGTCGGGCGGTACGTCGACGAGGTGATCGATCTCACCGACCAGATGCGGGAGGACACGGAGAGGACCAACCGGCTGCTGGACGACGGACGCTACGAGGCCGCGGCCGACCCCACGCAGACGTTCGTGCCGCCGGCGCGCGAGGACCCGGTCCCGTATCTGAACTTCGCGCCGCTGCGAAACGCGACCCGGCGTCTGAACGCGTCGGCAGCCACGTACGACGCCGCGCTGGCCGCCGCGTTGCGGGAGGGCGCGATCCCCAACGAGAACCGGCGGGAGCTCAACCGCCTGCTGACTCTGGCGGAGCGGTCGCTCACCCGCGAGGCTGGCCTCCCCCGGCGGCCGTGGTTCCGGCACCAGATCTACGCGCCGGGGTTCTACACGGGGTACGGAGTGAAGACGCTGCCGGGCGTGCGCGAGGCGATCGAGCAGCGCGGGTGGGAGGAAGCGTCGGAGCAGATTGGCCACGCGGCGGGGGCGCTCGAGGCACTCGCGGCCGAGCTGCACCGGGCGGCCGCGCTGCTCGGGGTCTCTTGAAGACTCCGCCAGGATCGTCAGGCTTCCGAATCAGCGTTCGTGGGACGCGTTGGCGGTGACCGCCTCTCCGGGCAACGACGCCAGCAGCCCCGCGCTCTTGACCAGACGCGCCGACAACCGCTGATCGCCCAACGGCGCCCCTCCAAACTCGTTCACCGTCCAGGCGCCGCTGTCGAGACCGTCAGCCGGCGCCAGCGCCGGCGCCGCGTCGACCCGCGCCACCCCCAACCGCCGCCGCCAGTGCGGCTCCAACTCATACATATATACCGCCTTGACCGGACGAGCCCGCGCATGGTCGCGGTCCTGGCGCCCGCGACCGGCCGTGTGCCCGACCCACACGAAGTTGGCCGCCTTGAAGCTGGCCCCGTCATGCGCGGGGCCGACGAAGGTCTCCACCAGCCACGGACGATACCGGTAGCGGGCCTCGAAATCCGCTGGCAGACGCGCCAGCACCTGGCCCAGCACCTGGCTGGCCAGGTTGCGGCATTGCACGCCGGGGCGGATCAGGAACCGGCTCAGGCACAGCACCCGGTGCAGATGCGCCAGACGCTGCCCGGCGCTCCACCCCATCCACGCCTCGCGCGCCCGCAATTGCAACGCCGACGCCGAAAACCCGACCGCGCCGAGCACCCCGTGCGCCGAGACCACCAGATAGCGCACCTGGCAGCCCGCAAAGGTCGTCGTCCCCTGCGGATGCTCGAAGTGCAGCAAGGTATTCCACACCCGGCGCTGCCCGCCTTGCTCTACCCGCTCCAGCGACAACCCCGCGACCGCCTCCACCGTACCCGGCACCGCCGTGGCCGCCGCCACCGGCGCGTCGAAACGCTGCGGAGTGGGCGCGCCCCCGCCACCCCGCGACGCCGGCAACGCAATCCGCCCCGCCTTGTGCAGCGTGTTGAGCGCTTTAAGACAACCCGCGAGTTGGGCCGACCCGCGCGCATCCACAAACCCGAACTCCGCGCACACCCGCCGCCCCACCGCCGCCCGGTTGTTCAGCGCCTCCTGCGCCACAATCCGCTCGAGGCGAGCTTGCGACTCAGGCGCACGAAGGGTCTGTAGTATCTGGTTCTGATGCTCCATGCCGTGACGCTACACGGCGGAAGCTGATTTGTCCAGCCCTGAATGCGGGTACAGGGCAGGCCTAGCTACGTTGGTTCCCAGAATTCGCAGCATCAGACCGAGCACGCCGACGATGCCCACGGCGGCTCCGATGATGGACGCAACGACAGTCGTGGTCTCGGTCATTGGTTCCTCACGATATCACGTGCGTTTGCGTCCTCCGGGCAGCCACTCGATGAGCACGGTGCCGACGAATCGAACCGCATCCCACTGGAAGCGCTCGAGCGGGAGGTGCATTGTAAGAATCAGGAGGCTTCACGGTCCCGGCGGCCGGCGAGGAAGCCTTCGAGGGCGCCTTCCAGCTTCGCCATCCGCTCACCAACGTGTCCCGCTTCAGGCCCGTTTCTGGATTGGAAAGGACTCAGTCCCGGCGAGTACGAGACCGGCGCGCCCGGTCGCGTACTCACGTTGTTCAGAGAGACGTGCGGCGCGCCGAAACCGGACACGCCGGCAAAGTCATTCGCGCGACGGCAATCGTTCGGTCAATAGAGACCGGCCGCCGCACGTCCCGGAACCAACAGATGATCGGTAGCGACCGGCGCCACGTCCAGCTCCAACCCGTCATGCGCGAGCGAGATGCCCGCCGGCAGCGCCTCGCAGGTGGCCGCGTGCGGCAGGTCGTGCGTCATGTGGGTGAACAGGGTGCGGCGGGCGCCGATCCGCCGCGCGACGCCGACCGCCTCCTCGACGGTGAAGTGCGTCCGGTGCGCCTTGTGGCGCAGGGCATCGAGCACGAGGACGTCGAGGCCTTCGAGCAGCGGCCACGAGACGTTCGGAATCGCGTTGCAGTCGGTCAGGTAGGCGAACGCGCCGATCCGGAACCCGAGCACCGGTAGCGTCCCGTGCATGAGAGGCACCGGGATGATGGTGGCGCCGCCCAGCGTGAACGGGCCCAGCACCTCACGCAACGCGAGTTGCGGCAGCCCCCCGCCCCTCGGGGTGGCCGGGTCGAAGACGTAGTCGAACATCCGCCGGACCCGGGCCAACGCCCGCCCGGCGCCGTAGCAGGGAATCGCTCCTCCCTGCCGGAAGTTGTAGACCCGGACGTCGTCGAGCCCGAGCACGTGGTCGGCGTGGGCGTGGGTCAGGAGAATTGCGTCGACCCGCGCGAGCCGGAACCGCAGGGCCTGCGCACGCAGGTCCGGCGAGGCGTCGACCAGCACGGAGGTACCGTCGTCGAAGGCGAGCGCCAGCGACGGGCGCCAGCGCTTGTCGCGCGGATCGTCCGACCGGCAGGTCGCGCAGTCGCACGCGATCACGGGCACCCCGGCCGAGGTTCCAGTTCCGAGAAACATGATCTGCACGGTCGTTACGGGGCATCGGACGCGGCCCATCGGACGCGGGCCCATCCTTCCTGCCCATCGGCATCGCGGCTATGTCACTGAGGCCGACGTGACGCCGCCCCCGCCCGCGCGGTCCGGCGCCGACTGCTCCCTGTGCGCTTCGATCAGCCGCCTCCGCAACTCGACGAGCATCTGCCGGAGGAACGCCGCCTCGACCTCCGTCAGGTTACCGGCCGTCTTCCGCTCCAGCAGCGCGAGCATCTCGATGGCCTGTCCCGCCCCTTCCAGATTGGCCGGCGACGGCCGCCCGGTCGCCGGATCGGCCACATCGCCGAAATGGACGGCGGCGGTCGTCGCCAGCGAGACGACGAACGCGTTGAACGTGACCTCGGACATGGAGTGCTAGCATACGCCACCATGTCAATCGGGCGGGATGGCGGGATCGGGTCTGCCGGCGCAGGATTCCAACGGCTCGTCGACCTGATGCGACGGCTGCGGAGCGACAACGGTTGCGCCTGGGATCGGGAGCAGACGCTGGAGTCTTTGCGGCCCTTCGTGATCGAAGAGACCTACGAGGTGGTCGACGCCATAGATCGCGGCGATACCGCCGCCCTGCGCGACGAGCTGGGCGACTTCCTGCTCGAGGCGGTGTTCCTGGCCCAGATCAGCGCCGAGCGGGGCGACTTCGACATCGCCGACTCGCTGCGCGCGATAGGCGACAAGCTGGTACGGCGCCACCCCCACGTCTTCGGCGACGCGGCCGGCGACGGGACCCCGCCCGATGCCGGGCAGGTCAAGCGCCAGTGGGAGGCGATCAAGGCCGAGGAGCAGCAGGCGGCGGGCCGGCCGCCGAGCGCCCTCGGGTCGATCCCGGAGAGCCTGCCGGCGTTGCTGCGCGCGTACCGCCTCGGCAAGCGCGCCGCCACGGTCGGCTTCGACTGGTCGGATACGAGCGGCGTCGAAGCCAAGGTCACCGAGGAGCTGGCCGAGCTCGCGGAGGCGCGCGCGGGCGGCTCGCAGGCCGACGTCGAGGAAGAGCTCGGGGATCTGCTGTTCGCCGTCGCCAACCTCGCGCGGCATCTCGACGTGGACCCGGAGTCGACGCTGCGGGCGGCCAACCGCAAGTTCTCCCAACGCTTCTCGGCGATCGAGTCCCGCCTGCACGAACGCGGCATCGCGCTGCGTGACGCGACTCCGGAAGAGATGGAAGCCGAATGGGCGCGGGTCAAGACCGGCGGCTGACGACCGCGGCGACCGGCAGCGGGCGGAGGCTCAGTCCTCTGCTGTTTCGCCCTTGATCGCTTCGATCACGAGCGCGCGCAGCTCGCGAACGTCGGCCTCGATCTTGTCCATCCGGGTCTCGAGGCCGTCGATCCTGCCGTTCACGTTCCTGTTGACGTCGTCGATCCGACTGTTGACGTCGTCGAAGCGGCTGTTGACGTCGTCGAAGCGGCTGTTGACGTCGTCGAAGCGGCTGTTGACGTCGTCGAAGCGGCTGTTGACGTCGTCGAAGCGGCTGTTGACGTCGTCGAAGCGAGCATCGATCCCGCCGGCGATGACTGCAATGAAGGCGACTATCACCGTAATGGTGGCCAAGCCGGTTCCGACGATAGAAACGACGATCGTTCTGGTGTCGCTCATTGAATTCCTCACGATATCACGCCGTCAGGCTCCCGGACCGAATGCGAGCCGGCGGCCGTCATGGCTCGACACGCCGAGGTCGCGACCGTCGGTGCAGATCTCGATGGCGCCCTCCTCGCCGGTCGCCAGCACGACCGCCCCGGCCGACTCGTAGCGGTCGACCACCTCGGAATGCGGGTGCCCGAAGCCGTTGTCGCGGCCCGCGCTCACCACCGCGAGGACCGGCCGCAGCGCCTCTACGAACGCGGCCGAGCTCGATGTCCGGCTGCCGTGGTGCGGCGCCTTCACCACCCGCCACGACGCCGGCTCCAGGGCCGCGGCAACGGCCCGTTCCACCCCGGTTTCGACGTCGCCGGGCAGGACCACCGACACGTCGCCGTACCGCAGCTCCAGCACGAGGGAATCGTCGTTGCGCACCCGCGGGCGCTCCCAGTCCGGGGCGGGCGGATGCGCCACGCGAACGCGGACCCCACCGACATTCTCGATATCGCCCGTAGCGAGCACTCGCCACCCTGCACCCACGGCACGTGCACCCGCACGCAGTGCCGCCAGCGGCTCGGACGACGGGACCGGGATTCCGTCCCATACCTCCCGCGGTCGGAGGTCGCGCAGCACCGCACCGGCGCCGCCGATGTGATCCGGGTGACCGTGGGTGATCGCCAGGTAGTCGAGGCGCCGCACCCCGAGCGCCCACACCGCGGGCACCACCACTTGCCCGCCAACGTCCGCCCGACCCCGCACCTGCCCCGCCGCGTCCACCAGCAGCGAGCCGCCGTCCGGAAAGCGCACCAGCGTGGCGTCGGCCTGATCGACGTCGAGGAAGTGCACCCGGAGCATCCGCGCCCCACCCGAAGCGGCAGGCAGCAGGGCGCAGGCGTCCGCGGCGCGCCAGCCGGTCCAGCCCGGGATCGGGGCGGCCAGCATCGCCGCCGCGCTCATCGCAACCAGAGCCGCGCCGGCGGCCCGCGCCGGGCCGCGGGCAGCGCTGAGCCAGACGACCCAGCCGGCGTAGTAGGAGCCGACCGCGACCATCCCGGGCGCCGGCAGCCGCCACGACAGCCAGGGCGCCCAGGCCAGAACGAGGGTCGAGTCCACGATGCCGGCCGCGGCGACGTGCGCCACCCAGCCGGCCGCCTCCGCCGCGGGCACGCTGACCGGCGCCAGACCGACCGCCGCCATGCCCGCCAACTGGGTGAGCAACATCAATGGAATCGCGGCGAAGTTGAGGCCCAGACCGGCCACGGTGACGCGTGAGAAATTCAGCGCGCCGATCGGAAACAGCGCAAGCTCGGCGCAGATCGTGGCCACGAGCAGACCGGCGGCGGGAACCAGCAGGAAGCGGACCGCCGCCGCCTGCACGGCATCCCCCTGGGCCCATGCCATCAGGCGCGGTACCCCGACCAGCAGACCGGCCGTGGCGCCGAAGGTGAGCTGGAAGCCGGGATCGATGAGCGATCGCGGGTCCGCCGCCACCAGACAGCCCGCCGCCACGGCCAGGGTATTCAGGGGATCCGTCCGATGGTCGACCGCGCGCGCCGCGAGGAACACGACGGCGGCGAACACCGCCCGCGTCACCGAGGCTTCGGGTGCCACGACCTGCGCATAGCCGAGGAGACAGAGAATCGCCAGCAACGCCGCGAGCCGCCCACCCGCACCGGCGACGCGCAGCAGCAGCAGCAGAGCCGCGGTCAGCACCGCGATGTTCCCGCCGGAGATGGCGATGACATGGTAGATCCCGCCCTGCTGCAGCCGCTCGGTGACTTCACGGTCCAGGCCTGCCCGATCGCCGATGAGCACCGCGGTGACGACGGCGGCCGAGCGCCCGTCGTGCACCCCCACCGTCCTGGCGACGGCACGCCGGACGAACCCCCGCGCGTGGCCGCTCCATTCCTGCCCCAGCGATCCCTTCTCGATGACCTCCACCTGCAGCGCGCTGGTGACCGACCCGAGCAGGTCGATGCCTCGCGTCTGCAACCGTTGTGCCTTGTCCGGCGTGCCATCGTTCGCGTAGCGGGCGGGCCGGCGCAGCCGCACGGGAAGGCGCACGGTGCGTCCCTGCCGCCACTCGGCGATGTGGTCGTGCACGAGCGAGCCACCGACGCTCGCCCGTACGGCGCCGCGCATCGGACGTGCGGCCCTCCCCTGCTCCACCCAAATCACCGCAACGGTCAGGCTCGCCCCGTAGTCGGTGGGCGCCGCGTCCCGCTGCAACCGCCCTCCGATCCAGGTGACGGCTTCGGGGGCATCCGCCGCGACTTCTGCCTCGAACCACTCCAGGAGTGGCGCGGGCAGCTCCGCGCGGGACCGCTGGCCGGCCACCAGTCCGGTCAGCGCATAGCCGAGCAGGCACGTCGCCGCCGCGGACCGCCGCGCGCCGAGGACAACGCACAGAACCGCGGCGAACGCGGTGACGGCGGCGACGGCCAGGGCGATCGCCGGACTCGGGCTCGGGGCGGGGAACGACCACCCCGCGCCCGCACCGGCGATGAGGGCGAGCGCAGGCGGCAGCGCAGGACGGGCCACGAAACTGGTCCGTGCAAAAACGCCGCCAGCGTTGTCTGCTGGAGGTCGTACGGCAGGTCGAGCTTGCGGCCGGTCAGCCGCGCGCGGCCACGCCGGCGTGGTATTCCTGCAGCGGCCGGACGAACGGCTTCTCGGATCGCAGGGCGCGGATGGCGCTGACGGCGGCGGCGGCGCCGGTCAGGGTGGTGACGCAGGGTATGCCGTAGAGCATCGCTACGCGCCGCATGGTCAGGTCGTCGAAGTACGACTCGCGGCCGAGCGGCGTGTTCACGATCAGATCGATCTGCCGGTCGACCAGCCGGTCGCCGACGTGCGGGCGCCCCTCGTTGATCTTGTAGACCACCTCGACGTCGAGCCCGTGGGCGCGCAGGTAGGCGGCGGTGCCCCGCGACGCCACCAGCTCGAAGCCGAGCTCGGCCAGATCGCGTGCGATCGGCACGACGTTCCGCTTGTCGTCGTCGTTGACGCTGATGAACGCCCGCCCCTGGTCGGGCAGCCGCTGGCCGGCCGAGAGCTGGGCCTTGGCGAACGCGATCCCGAAGTTCTCGCCGCCTCCCATCACCTCGCCGGTCGACTTCATCTCCGGTCCCAGAATGGTGTCGACGCCCGGGAACCGGACGAACGGGAACACCGGCCCCTTGACGAAGACGCCGGACACCTCGAGGTCGGCCGTCAACCCCAGTTCCGCCAGCGTCCTGCCGGCCATCAGCCGGGCCGCGACCTTCGCGAGCGGCACCCCGGTGGCCTTCGAGAGATAGGGAACCGTCCGCGACGCGCGCGGATTCACCTCGATGAGGTAGACCGTCTCGCCCTTGATGGCGAACTGGATGTTGAGGAGGCCCACCACCTTGAGCGCCCGCGCGATCCGCCGCGTGTAGTCGCGAATGACCGACAGGTGCCGCTCCGGCACCAGGTACGGCGGCACGACGCAGAAGCTGTCGCCGGAGTGGATGCCCGCCTCCTCGATATGCTCCATGATGCCGCCGATGACCACCGCACCGGTCGGGTCGGCGACCGCGTCCACGTCGATCTCGAAGGCGTTCTCGAGGAACTTGTCGACCAGGATGGGATGCTGCGGCGACGCGTCCACCGCCTCGATCATGTACCGGTCGAGCGCCCCCGGGTCGTAGACGATGGCCATTGCCCGGCCGCCGAGGACGTAGGACGGCCGCACGAGCACCGGGTAGCCGATCTCCTCGGCGATCGCGCGCGCCTCCTCGCGCGAGGTCGCGAGGCCGTGGGGCGCTTGCGGGATTCCCAGCTCCCCGAGGAGCTGCGCGAACCGCTCGCGATCCTCCGCCAGGTCGATCGAGTCCGGCGACGTGCCGATGATGGCAATGCCCGCAGCCTGCAGGCCGAGCGCGAGCTTCAGCGGCGTCTGCCCGCCGAACTGCACGATGCACGAGACCTCGCCGCCGGCCGACTGCTCGCGCCGGATGACCGCCTGGACGTCCTCCTGGGTCAACGGCTCGAAGTAGAGGCGGTCCACCGTGTCGTAGTCGGTCGACACGGTCTCCGGGTTGCAGTTGATCATGACCGTTTCGTACCCCTCCTCGCGGAGGGCGAACGCGGCATGACAACAGCAGTAGTCGAACTCGATTCCCTGTCCGATGCGGTTCGGGCCGCTGCCGAGGATGACCACCTTCTGGCGGTCGTTCGGCTCCGCCTCGCATTCGATCTCGTAGGTGCCGTAGAGATAGGGGGTGAACGACTCGAACTCGGCGGCGCAGGTGTCGATGCGCTTGTAGACCGGACCGAGGCCCTCGTCCGCCCGCCGGGTGGTAACCGCGGATGCGTCGACGCCGAGGATGGCGCCCAACTGCTCGTCCCCGAAGCCGGCGCGCTTGAGCTCCAGCAGCAGGTCCTTCGACAGCCCCTCCGGTCCCGCCGCAGACGCGCGGCGGTACAGCTCGACCATCTCGGCGAACTGGGTCAGGAACCAGCGGTCGATGCGGCACGCCTCGTACAGCTCGTCGACGGACCAGCCCGCGACCAGCGCCTCGAAGACGGCCCACATGCGCCGGTCCGTCGGCGAGACGATCCGCCGCCGCAACTCGCCCGGCTCCGCCCCGGCGCCCTCCGGCGCGCCGTCGAACAGCAGACCGCTCCGGCCGATCTCCAGCGAGCGAATGCCCTTGAGAAAGGCCTCCTTGAACGTGCGCCCGATGGCCATCGCCTCGCCGACCGACTTCATCTGGGTGGTCAGCGTCCGCTCCGCCCGCGGGAACTTCTCGAACGTCCAGCGCGGCACCTTCACGACGACGTAGTCGATGGTCGGCTCGAACGAGGCGGGCGTCAGCCGGGTGATGTCGTTCGGGATCTCGTCGAGGCGGTAGCCCAGGGCCAGCTTGGCGGCGATCTTCGCAATCGGGAAGCCGGTAGCCTTCGACGCGAGGGCCGACGAGCGCGAGACCCGGGGATTCATCTCGATCGCGACCATCCGGCCCGTGTCCGGGTCGACCGCGAACTGGATGTTCGAGCCGCCGGTCTCGACCCCTACGCGGTTGATGATGCGGCGCGCGGCGTCGCGCATCCGCTGGTATTCCTTGTCGGTCAGGGTGAGTGCGGGGGCGACGGTGATGCTGTCGCCGGTGTGCACGCCCATCGGATCGATGTTCTCGATCGAGCAGATGACGACGAAGTTGTCCGCCGCGTCGCGCATCACCTCGAGCTCGAACTCCTTCCAGCCGATGACCGATTCCTCGATCAGCATCTCGTGGACCGGGCTGAGCTCGATGCCGCGGCGCGACAGCTCGCGGAACTCCTCCATGTTGTAGGCGATTCCGCCGCCGACGCCGCCCAGCGTGAACGACGGGCGGATCACCACCGGGAAGCCGAACCGGTCGACCAGCTTCAACGCCTCGTCGAACGATCGCGCGTAGGCGCTGTCCGGCACCTCGATGCCGATCGACTCCATCGCGCCGCGGAACGCGAGCCGGTCCTCCGCGATGCGGATCGCGTCGAGCGAGGCGCCGATGAGCTTGACCCCGAGCTCCTCCAGCACCCCGTGCTCGCCGAGCTCCATCGCCAGGTTGAGCGCCGTCTGTCCGCCGACGGTCGGCAGCAGCGCGTCCGGCTTCTCCTTCTCGATCACCGAGCGGGCGTACTCCCAGGTGAGCGGCTCGACGTAGGTCCGGTCGGCGACGTCCGGGTCGGTCATGATCGTCGCCGGGTTGCTGTTCATCAGGACGACGTCGAGACCTTCGCTGCGCAGCGCCTTGCAGGCCTGGGTGCCGGAGTAGTCGAACTCACACGCCTGGCCGATGACGATCGGGCCGGAGCCGATGACGAGAACGCGCTGGATGTCGGTACGGCGGGGCATGGCGAACGTGGGCTGACGGTGGTCTATCGGTCAGCCGCGCGCGGGCCGGCCGGCTCTCTGTTCCATCTCGTCGACGAAGCCGCTGAAGAGGTAATCGGCGTCGTGCGGTCCGGGCGACGCCTCGGGATGATACTGCACGCAGGAGACCGGCAGCCGGGTGTGGCGCAGGCCTTCTATCGTGCCGTCGTACAGGTTCAGGTGCGTAATCTCCACGTCGTCCGGGACGGACTCGGGATCCACGGCGAATCCGTGGTTCTGCGAGGTGATCTCGATCCGTTCGGTGGCCAGGTTGCGGACCGGATGATTGGCGCCGCGATGGCCGAACTTGAGCTTGTAGGTCCGCGCGCCCAGCGCCAGGCCGAGCACCTGGTGGCCGAGACAGATGCCGAACACGGGGGTGTCGCTCTCGATGATGGCGCGGGCGTTGCGCACCGCGTAATCCAGCGGCGCGGGATCGCCCGGGCCGTTGCTGAGGAAGATGCCGTCCGGCGCCAGCGCCAGCAGATCGGAGGCTGGCGCCGTCGCCGGGAAGACCCGGACCTCGCAGCCGTGGGCGGCCAGTCGGCGCAGGATGTTGCGCTTCATCCCGAGATCGTAGGCGGCGACGCGCAATGGACGCGCGGCGCGCCGCTCCGGCTCCATCGCGAACCCGGCCGCGGGCGTGTCGTCCTCGGCGCGCCAGTCGAACGGCGCCGCGCAGGTGACCGAGCGGACCAGATCGCTGCCCTCCATCCGGGGCGCCGCCCGCGCCTGCGCGACGAGCGCCTCCGGATCGACCGTCCCCGCGCCGATCGCGCCGCGCATGACCCCGGCCGTACGCAGCAGTCTCGTCAGCGCACGGGTGTCGATGCCCGAGATGCCGACGATGCCGTGCGCCGCGAGATAATCTTGCAGTGTCCCGGTGGCCCGCCAGTTGCTGGCGATCGGCGAATCGTCGCGCATGACGAACCCGGCCACCTGGGGTGCGCCGGACTCCCGGTCCTCCGCCTCGGCAACGCCGTAGTTGCCGATCTGCGGGCAGGTCATCGTAACGATCTGCCCGGCGTACGACGGATCCGTCAGGATCTCCTGATAGCCGGTCATGCTGGTGTTGAAGACCACCTCGCCGGCGGTGACGCCCGTTGCGCCCACCGCGCGACCGGCGTACCAGGTCCCGTTCTCGAGGGCGAGCACCGCCTTCATCATCGGCCCTCCGGTTCGAGCGACGCGCCGACGCGGACCGGTTCCGTCCCGGAGACGTCGACTTCGGTCACCCACGGCCGGTAGCCCGGCATCTCGATCCGCACCCCGCGCGCGCCGAACGCGACTTCCGGCACCTCCACCGGCGTCACGCCCACCACCACGTCGTCGACACTGACCGCGGCCCCCGGGGGACGGGAGTCGACGTACAGCGATCCCGCGCCGACCTCGGCCTCGGGGGCCGGCTCCGGGTTCGAGCCTCCGCCGGCGCCGGCCGGGGGCTCGGTGGCCGGCACCGCGGCAGGGACGTCGGCCGGACCTGCCGGCGCGGGGGATTCGACCGCACCGACCGGCGTCCCGGTCTCCGGCGCCGGCGGGCTCTGCTCCGGCAGGTCGGGATCGACCGGCCGCGGCAGGGGCGCCGGCTCCTCGCCGCCGGCCAGCGGCGGGTCGCCGACCGGCACCACCGACTCTCCGACCAGCGTTCGGGGTGCACCGGCGCCCGCCGGCGGCGCCGGCTCCGTGCCGCCCACCCGCTCTTCGCTCCACTCCACACCCGTAGCGAGGTTCTCCGCCGGCGTATCCGCTCCGCCGGCAGCCTCGTCACCCGACCTGCCGAGTCCCGCGCTGACCAGCCACGCCACCACTACGCCGACCGCCACGGCAGCAACCACGGGCGCCACCGTGCGCATCGAGGTGGGCGAGGGCGGGGGCGGCACGTCGTCGTCGTCGTAGCCGGGCCTGGGTGCGGGCGGTTGGGCGGCGCTCTGGTCGTCCAGCGGATCCCACTGCACGTCATCCCGCACGGCGACGACCGGCCCGGCGCGCCGCGGCGCGTCCGCACGACGCGGCGGGCGGCGCTTCGGGCGCGGCGGGCGGGACGGCTGGACCGACCGGGCTCCGCGCGTCCCGCCGCCGTCGTCGTCGTGGCCGCCGCTGGTCCCGGTGCCGGCAGCCTGACCCTCCAGGCCCGGTACCGCGCCGGGCAGGGCAATCTGAACCGGTGGCGTCCGCATGCGCGGGGCCGCGCCGCCGTCGCTGCCGGCGACCGCGTCCGGTCCCCCCGGCCCGCCGAACGACGCCTCGTCGTCGCCGAGACCGGTCTCCCGGAACTGCGCGCCCCACTGCTCCGGCACCGCTTCCTGCGGGTCATCCGCGGCGAAGGCATCGGCTTCCCCGGTCACTGCGCCCGCGGACACGGCCGACCGGCTCGCGAAGGCTTCGTTGCCGATCGCCCGCGCGACTGCGGACACGAACGCGGTGGCCGACGCCGACCGGATGCCCGGGTCCTCCGCCAAGGCATTGCGGAACGCCTGCTGGAGCCCGGCGGGGTCGACGACGTCCGGCCGCAGCTCAAGCAGATCGGAGATCGCCTCGTCGCCAGTCGCGGACGGGCGCCCCCCGGTGAGCAGCTCGTAGGCCAGCACGGCCAAGGCGAAGCGATCCGCCGGCGGGCCCCAGCGGCGACCCGCCGCCATCTCCGGCGCCGTATACGGCCTCCGCACCGGAATCCCGAGCCGCACGTGCTCCAGGGCGCTCGCGATACCGAAGCCGGTCGCGCACACCCCGTCGGAAGTCACCAGCACGTCGCGCAGGTGCAGCGCTCCATGCACGAGCCCGAGCGCGTGCGCCGCGTCCACCGCTTCGGCGAGCGCCGCTATCCATGCCAGTCCGCCGGCGGGCCGTGCCTCGCGCCGCAGGGCCACGTCGAGCGACTCGGCCGCGACGTACTCGTAGGCCATGAACGGCGTGCCCGACTCCAGACCCGCGGCGAGCGGCGCCACGAGCGCGGGGTGCGACACTTCCACGTTGACGATGTGGGCCAGTGCGCTGCCGAAGATCTCGACCTGCTCCGGCGTCAGATCGAGATGAAAGGACTTGATGGCGACGGTCCTGTCGCCGTCGGACTCGCGGGCGCGATAGACCGGACCGAGAACGCCGGTACCGACCTGATGCAGGACCCGGTAGGGCCCGAATGCACCAGGAACAGCAAACTCCCCGGCGTCCTCGCGTGTCAGTGGTCGAAATCCCCCGGCTGGTTCACGGATGGTACCATGGGGGCGGTTTCCCGTTCAATGGATGACGAGCAAGTGAACTCCGGCATTCGGCTGGACGACCGGCGGTTGCCGTGGACCGGGCGTTTCGCACGCGACTACTGCCACGCGTTCGAGCGGCTCGCCCCCTACTTCGCGGGATCCCCGGCGCAGGCCGCGAGCTGGATCGACGCGCTCGAGATCCGGCGGCGGCGGCGGCCGGACGCGGCGATGGCCGGCGTCATCCTGCGGCAGCTCGAGGCCCGCGGCGCACCCGCCGCGGCGCGCGCAACCGCCGCGCGCCTGCGCGACGCCGGAACGGTAGCGGTGGTCACCGGACAGCAGGCCGGGCTGTTCGGAGGTCCGCTCTACACGCTGCTCAAAGCGATCACCGCGGTCCGGCTCGCACGCCGCCTCGCCGCCGAGCACGGCGCCGCCGCCGCACCCGTCTTCTGGGTCGACGCCGAGGACCACGACCTCGACGAGATACGCGGCTGTCATGTCCTGAACGGGGAGCTGGAACGCGTCCCGGTCTCGCTCGACATCGGCGCGCCGCCGGGTACGAGCGCGGCCGCCGTCGTCCTCGACGACTCTCTGCGCGACGTGCTCGACGCGCTGCGCGCCGCGCTGCCGCCGACCGAATTCACCGCCGAGGTCCTGGACGCGCTGGCCGCCTCCTACGCGCCCGGCGTGCGTCTGGTGGACGCCTTCGCGCGCTGGCTGGACCGGCTCCTGGGCCCCCATGGACTGGTGGTCTTCGACGCGTCGGACCCTGCCGCCAAGCCGTTCGTCGGATCGCTGTTCAAGCGCGAGGTCGGGAGCCCCGGGCGCACCGCACGGCTCGCGGCGGACGCCGGCGCGGAGCTGACCGCCCTGGGATACCACGCCCAGGCCTCCCCCGCTCCCGGCGCCGTGGCGCTGTTTCGGCTCGACGACGGCCGCCAGTCGATCCGCGCGGTCGACGGCACGTTCGCCTCCGGCGGTCGCGCACTCGCCGCGCAGACCCTGCTGGAGGACATCGACACCGAGCCGGCGCGGTTCAGCCCGAACGTGCTGCTGCGACCGGTCGTCCAGGACACGCTCCTGCCCACCGTGGCCTACGTGGCAGGTCCCAACGAGCTCGCCTACCTCGGACAGTTGAGGCGCATCTACGCAGCGTTCGACGTCCCGATGCCGGTCATCTACCCGCGGGCCAGCGCCACCCTCGTCGATACGGCAACCGTCAAGTTCCTGAACCGCTACGGAGTCGACTTCGCGCAGCTTCAACCGCGGGACGACGCAGCGCTGAACCGCCTGCTGGCGTTGCAGATCCCGGAAACCATCGAGCAGGCGATCGCGGCGGCCGAGCAGTCCGCGACCCGGCATCTCGACGCCATTCGTGGCGCCGTCCCGACTCTCGATCCGACCCTCGCCGGGGCGGTCGCATCGACCGCCGGCCGCATCGACCGCGAGCTCGGGAACCTGCGCGGCAAGGTGTTGGCGGCCGCGAAGCGCCGGGATTCGACGCTGCGCCGGCAGTTCGAACGAGCGCGCGCGCAGAGCTTTCCCGGCGGCGTGCCCCAGGAACGGAGCGTCGCCGGCGTCTACTTTCTGAACCGGTACGGCTTCGCGCTCGTCGATCGGCTGCTCGGCGACCTGCCGCTCGACCCCGGCCATCACTGGCTGCTGACGGTGTAGCGGCCCGCGCCGAGAGCCCGGGGCGCAGTATACTCGGGGGCTGAACCCAGATGAACGAAGAAGTCTTCCAGGCCGTCAACGACGTGTTCGCCCGCGGAGAGTCCGCGGCGCTCGTCACGATCATCCGCACGCAGGGCTCGACTCCACAGCGCGTCGGCGCGAAGATGCTGGTCTTCGCCGACGGACGCATGATCGGCACCATCGGCGGGGGGTGCTACGAGAACGACGCCTTCTGGAAGGCGCGCCGCGCGCTCGAGTCGCGCCGGCCGCTCGTCGCCCGGTACGAGCTCGCCGACGACATCGCCGAGGAGTCGGGACTCATTTGCGGAGGCCAGATGGAGGTCTACATCGAGCCGCTCGAAGCCTCGCCGCACCTGTACCTGGTGGGCGCCGGCCACGTCGCGCTACACCTCGGGCGTCTGGCCGCGCCGGCCGGATTCCGGGTCCACGTCATCGACGACAGGGAGAAATTCTCCAGTGCGGAGCGATTCCCGGACGCCGTCGAGGTGGCAGTCGACGACATCCCGACGTGGCTCGAGAGCACCGACTTTCCTCCTACCGCCTACGCCGTCATCCTGACCCGCGGCCATCGCCACGATCTGGACGCACTCCGCGCCCTCGCGCCGCGGCCGCTCCGCTACCTCGGCCTGATCGGCAGCAAGGCCAAGGTCGCGCGGCTCCACGACGCTCTGCGGGAAGCCGGCGTGGCGATCGCCAATCCGGAGCGCCTGCACGCACCGGTCGGCCTCGACATCGGCGCGGTCACGCCGCAGGAGATCGCGGTCAGCATCCTCGCCGAGCTGATCGCCGTAAAGTACGGCAGGCTGGGAGCCGACAACGCCGAAGCTGCCGCCGAGGCCGCCGTGAAGCCGTTGCGGTGGTTTCCCCCCGCTACCGGGACCACCGGGGAACCCGGTGATGGAGAGACCGCATCGACGGGCCGCGAGACACCGGCTGCTATAATCGAAACTCGATGACGACGCGCGGCCGGCGTGGCTGGTCGCGTTGCCGGGCAACGGCACGCAGCATGGTATCTCGGGCCACGATCCACGACCACGACCTGGGCCGGCTCACGCAGCGAGCCAGCCGTATCCTGGCCACGCTGGTCACGCAGTACATCGAAGAGGGCGAGCCGGTGTCCTCCCTCTGGCTCGCCCAGCACGGCGACGTCGGGCTGTCTTCCGCCTCGGTGCGCAACGTGATGGCCGAGCTGGAGCAGGCCGGCTACATCTGGCAGCCGCACACGTCCGCAGGCCGCGTGCCGACGGATCGGGGCTACCGCTACTTCGTCGACCGGCTCCTGAGCCGCCGGCGCGACACGGCTTCCCCACCGGACGTCGAGGCGCGGCTGCGACAGGCCGGCACCATGAGCGACGTCCTGTCGAACGTATCGCACGAGCTGTCCGTTGCCTCTCATCATTTGGCGTTCGCCTGCCTGCCCCGGGTGGCGGGGAGCACCTTCAGGCGCATCGAGTTCGTTCCGCTCGGCAGCACGAAGATCCTCGTGGTGGTCACGACCGACGACGGCGAGATCGCGCACAAGGCGGTGGACATCGACGAGGAGACGGACCGCGGTGCGCTGGAACAGGGCGCCCGGTACCTGTCCGAGACGTTCGCGGGTCTTCCGCTGCCGGACGTGCGAACGGCGGTGGTCGAGCAGTTGCGGCAGGAGCGCATGCTCTACGACCAGCTCCGCTCCCGCGCACTGCGCCTGGCGAGCCTCACGCTGGAGGACATGGTCCCTCCGAATCACCTTTTCGTCGAGGGCGCGTGGTTCCTCGCCGAGGAGGTGTCCGACGGCGAGGACCGCGTACCGCTCGGAATCCTGCGAACGCTGCTCGCGATGATCGAGCGCAAGGATCTGCTGGTGCGGGTCCTGGACGAATACCTCGACGGCCCGGGACTGACGGTCGTCATCGGCACGGAGAACTCGTCGCCGGAGATGCAGGCCTTCAGCCTCGTGGCATCCACCTACTTCGACGGCGCCCGCACCGGGCGCATCGGCATCATCGGCCCGCGGCGCATGCGCTATTCCCGAGCGATCTCGGCAGTGGATCAGGTCTCGCGCGCCGTCAGCCGGGTACTCGTCGAGCAGACGGCCTCATCCGAACATGACAGACGACGCGAACCTGGCACAGCCTGAAGAAGACGCGAATCCGGCGCAGACCGACGAGAACGCGAACCCGGCGCAGACCGACGAGGCGACGAGCCGGCCACAGCCCGAGGCGGACGCGGGCCGGGCGCAGACCGACGAGAAGGCCGCCGCGGATCCGGCCCCGCCGGCCGGGCTCGCCCCCGATCCGGTGGCGGAGCGCGACGAGTACCGCGATCTGCTGCTCCGGAAGCAGGCGGAGTTCGACAACTTCAAGAAGCGCATCGAGCGCGACCGCGCAAGGGCCAACCGACAGGCCGAAAGGACCTTGATCGTGGCGCTGCTTCCCCTGCTGGACGACTTCGAACGCGCACTGGGGACGCCGACCGAAGCAAGCGGGACCGACGCGTACCGTTCAGGCATCGAGCTCATTCACCGGCAGTTGCTGGAGATTCTCCGCAAGCGCGGCGTGACGCGGATCGACACGGCCGCCGCGCGGTTCGACCCGAACCTGCACGAGGCCGTGGCGTACCAGGCCAGTGAAGGCCACGAGGACGGGGACGTCATCGACGAGTTGCGCCGCGGATATCTGTTCCACGAGGAGCTGCTGCGGGCAGCCATGGTCAGGGTGGCCAAGGCGTGAGCAAACGCGACTACTACGAGGTCCTCGGCGTCTCGCGGGACGTCGGCGAGCAGGAGCTGAAGAGCGCCTACCGCAAGCTCGCGCTGAAGTACCATCCCGACCGTAATCCGAACGACCAGGCCGCGGAGGAACGCTTCAAGGAAGCGGCGGAGGCATACGCCGTTCTCGCCGATTCGGACAAGCGGGCCCGCTACGACAAGTTCGGCCACGCGGGCGTCGGCGGCAGCGGGGCGGCCGGCTTCGATCCGTCGACGTTCGCCGACTTCAACGACATCTTCGGCAACCTCGGCGACATGTTCGGATTCGGGGACATCTTCGGGTCCGGCCGGCGCCGCCGGGGTCCGCGGCGCGGCGCGGACCTGCGCTACGACCTGCCGATCTCGCTCGAGGACGCGGAGGCCGGCACCGAGGCGACCCTGCAGATCCCCCGCGAGGAGCCGTGCGAGCGGTGTGCCGGATCGGGCGCCGCCGCGGGCTCCCGGCCCGAGACGTGCCCGCAGTGCCACGGGCGCGGACAGGTGCGTTACCAGCAGGGCTTCCTCACCGTCGCACGACCCTGCGGGGCCTGCCGCGGGGCCGGTACGTTCCTCCGCAATCCGTGCGACGCCTGCCGCGGGAACGGACGCGTGTCGCGCGAGCGGAAGCTCAAGGTGAAGGTGCCGGCCGGCATCGACACCGGACAGCAACTCCGGCTGCAGGGCGAGGGCGAACACGGGCCGCAAGGCGGGGAGCCGGGTGACCTCTACGTCGTCATCCACGTGCAGGACCACCCCGTGTTTCGCCGCGAGGGGAGCGACCTGCTGTGCGCCATTCCGGTGAGCTACCCCACGCTGGTGCTCGGCGGCACGATTACGGTACCGACGCTGAACGGCGACGAGACCCTGCACGTCCCGAAGGGCACACAGGGAGACGCCCGGCTGCGGCTGCGCGGCAAGGGCCTGCCGCACGTGTCCGGGCGGGGACGCGGGGACCTCTACATCGACGTCCAGGTGGCCGTGCCCACGTCGGTCTCGCGGGAGCAGAAGACCCTGATCGAGGATCTCGACCGAATGATGCCGCAACGGTCCTTCGAGCCGAGCGAGCACGGTGACGGCGACGACAGCCGCCCCTTCTTCAGCCGGGTGAAGGACATCTTTGGATAGCTCCCCGGGCGCGCGAACGCCGCGGCCGGCGCTCGACGTCCACTTGCCGTCCGCTCCCGCATCGCTCCTGCCCCGCCTCGACGCCCTGCTCGACGACTACGACCCGTTCGCCATCCACGAAGCCGGGGACGCCCACGACGCGGCCGCGCCCGACGACGAACGCCGCGCCACGCCCCTGGAACGCCGCGTCTATTTCTTCTCGGCGGGATCGCGCGACGCCGCGCGCCGGGCCATCGTCCGCGTTCTGGGACCCGACGGCGCCCGAGCCAACCCGATCGACGTCGCCGACGACGGCTGGGCGGCGCGCTCGCATTCCGGCCTGCGCGCCGTACGGGTCGGCGACCTGCTCGTCGCCCCTCCCTGGGACGTTCCGCCGCCGGACGCCGGCGACCCCGCCACGCTGGTCATCGAGCCCTCGATGGGGTTCGGCACCGGCCATCATGCCTCCACCCGACTCTGCCTGCGGGCCCTGCAGCGCTCCCGCCACCGTCTCCGGACGGGCCGGCGGGTGCTGGACCTCGGCGCCGGGTCCGGCGTGCTGGCGATCGCCGCGGCCCTGCTCGGCGCACGGTCCGTGATCGCGGTCGAGCGTGACCCCGACGCGCTGGCGAACGCGCGGGACAACGTCCGGCGCAACGGCGTCGAAGACCGCGTCAGCGTGGTCCGGGGCGACATGGCGGACCTGCGCCTGCAGGCCGGCGACGTAGTGACCGCCAATCTCACCGGCGCGTTCTTCGTGCGGCAGGCGGCGGCGGTGCTGCGGCACGTCGAAGCGGGTGGGCTCCTGCTGGCTGGCGGTATCACCGGCGATGAGGAAGCGCCGGTGCGCGCCGCGCTGGAGCCGCCGCTCGCCCTCCACGGACGGACGGTGGAGGACGAATGGGTCGGCCTCGTCCTCGAACGGCCGGCGCGGGGTGTCTGTCCGCCACCGGGGACCTGAATGTCCGTCCACCGCTTCTACGCGCCGCGGATCGAGGCGGCCGGAAGCGAGTTCGGCCTGTCTCCGGAGGAAGGGCGCCACCTCACCCGTGTGCTGCGCCTGCGCAGCGGGGCTCGGGTCCACGTCTTCGACGGACACGGGCGAGAGCACGAAGCCACCCTGACGGACGACGACCCGCGGCATCCGGTACTGCGCCTCGGCGCGCCGGTCACGGCGGTCGCCGAGCCCTTGGTGCGCGTGACGCTCGGGGTGACGCTCCTGAAGGGCCGCAAGCTCGACACCGCGGTCCGTGACGCCACGACGCTCGGGGTGGCGGAGATCGTACCGCTGCTGACGCACCGCGCGCAGGCCGGCGGACACGAGCGCGGCGGCGCGCCACTCGTCGATCGCTGGCACGGCATTGCAATCGCAGCGGCCAAGCAGTGCGGGCGCGCCGTGGTACCTGCGGTCCACCCCCCGGCGACGTTCAAACGGTTCCTGGAGGACGCCCGTCGGGACGCCTTTCGCCTGCTGCTGGCGGAGCCGGCCGCTACCGGCCTGAGCCCCGGCTCGGCCCTGCTGAACGCAATCCGGACCGACCCGCGGCCGGTCAGCGCGGCGCTCGCGATAGGCCCGGAAGGCGGCTGGACGGACGACGAGACCCGCGCCGCCGAGGCAGCCGGATTCCGCTCGCTCACCCTCGGCCGCCGCACGCTGCGCGCCGAGACCGCTCCGGTCGCGGCCCTCTCGATCCTGCGTTTCGCATGGGACGATCTCTGAAGCCGGAAACCGGCTTCGGAACCCGGAAGCGCGGCGGAACCCCCACGCTATACTTGCGGACACCCGCATGCTGTTCCGAGGTCAGACGCTAGGCAAGTACAGAATCGCCGCACCCCTCGGAAGCGGCGGATTCGGCGCGGTCTATCTGGCCCGGGACACCTGGATCGACAAGGACGTGGCGATCAAGGTGCCTCACCGGCAGAACATGAACTTCGGCGAGCTCCTGCGGGAGCCGCGCCTGCTGGCGGCGCTCGACCATCCCAACATCGTCTCGGTTACGACGGCCGAGAAGCAGGACAACGTCTTCTTCATCGTGATGGAGTACGTCGCCGGCCACACGCTGGAAGAGGTCATCGCCAACAGCGGCGGACTCGATGCGGCGCACACGGTCTACTACGCTACCCAGATCGGGCGTGCCATCGAGCATGCCCACGCCCAGGGGGTGATACACCGCGACCTGCGCCCGGCCAACATGCTCGTATCCGAGTCGGGAGTGCTGAAGGTCGCCGACTTCGGCACCTCGCGCTTTCTGGAGATCGCCGCGCACGGAACGACCGTGATCGGCAGTCCGCCCTACATGGCCCCCGAGCAGTTCGAGGGCAAGGCGGTGTTTGCGTCGGACATCTATTCGCTCGGCATCACGATGTACCAGATGCTGACAGCCGTTCTACCATACGAGTCCCCAACCCCACGCGACCTCGACAAGCTGCTGAGCGGCAAGCTGGTGCGACCGCCGCGCCTGTGCAATCCGGAGGTGCCGAAGGCGCTCAACGACATCGTGATGAAGGCGCTCGCGCCGGAGCTGTCGATGCGCTATCAAAGGGCCGCCGAGCTGCTGAGCGATCTGGAGCACTCGTCCGCGCCGGCTTCCCGACCGGCGCCGGATCGCCACGCCGAACCGCCGCGCGACGCGGTAGCGCGCGTGCACGTCACCCCGCGCCGCCGCCTGGCCGAGACATCGTCTTCGGGGCGCTTCTGCTCGCGCTGTCACAAGCCACTGCACGCACGCGCGGATCGCTGTCCTTTCTGTGGAGAGATCTGGTAGGAGCAATGCTTGCAAACAGCGCGCCGCCCTCTTAGACTGGTGTATTGACTTCTTCACCTCGGGCGACTCCACAGGTTTGACATGAGCTTCGGCACCGGTCGCATCTGGATGAACCGCGAGTTGGTCGATTGGGCCGACGCGAAGATTCACATCGGTTCCCACGTCATCCACTACGGCAGCGGTGTCTTCGAGGGCGCTCGCTGCTACGACACGCCGGACGGCGCCGCCGTTTTCCGCCTCGAAGCCCACGTCCGCCGGCTGTACGACTCGGCGAAGATCTTCCGCATGGACTACGAGGAGCTCGGACAGGACGAGTTCCAGGAAGCGGTGCTCGACACAATCCGGGCCAACCGCTACAACGCCTGCTACATCCGCCCGCTTCTCTACCGGGGCTACGACACTCTGGGAGTCAACCCCTTCAGTTGCCCGGTCGAGGCGGCGATCCTGGTGTGGGAGTGGGGCGCATATCTCGGGGAAGACGCACTCGAGCACGGCGTGGACGTTCAGGTCAGCTCCTGGGGCCGGGGGGCGCCCAACCGGTTTCCGTCCCTCGCCAAGTCGACGGCCAACTACGCGAACTCGCAGCTCATCAAGATGGAGGCCACCCTCAACGGGTACGCCGAGGGCATCGCCCTCGACCCGCGCGGCTTCGTCAGCGAAGGCAGCGGCCAGAACATCTTCGTGGTGCGCGACGGCGTCATCACGACCCCACCGTCCGCCGACTCCATCCTGCCCGGCATCACGCGTGACGTCGTCATCACCCTTGCGGGAGATCTCGGGTTCGAGGTGCGTCAGGAGACGCTGCCGCGCGAGGCGCTCTACCTCGCCGACGAGGTGTTCTTCACGGGCACCGCGGCGGAGATCTCGCCCATCCGCTCGATCGACAAGATCACGATCGGCAGCGGCAAGCGCGGCCCGCTGACCGCGGTCATTCAGCGGCGGTTCTTCGACGTCATCCACGGTCGCGTGGCCGATACGCACGGCTGGCTCAAGTACGTCTACGGCGATCCGGTGACGGCGGCGCATGCGGCCGAGGCTGCGGCCGGCGCCGGCTGACCGGGTGAACCCGGCTGTTCCGCCCAAGTAGCGCGCATTGCCTTCCGATCCCTACGCGGCGGGGTTGTCCATGCTCGCCCGGCGCGAGCGGTCCGCTGCACAGGTGGCCGAAGGCCTCCGCCGGCGTGGTTTCGATCGCGACGCGATAGAAGCCGCGGTCGAGCGCCTGCAGCGTGAAGGCGCTCTCGACGATCACCGTACGGCGACCGTCCATGCGCGTCACTCGGCGCGGGTTGCCCACCGCGGCCCCTTCCGGGCCGAGCGGGAGATCACTGCACTCGGCATCGCCCCCGCGGTCGCGCGCGCCGCGGTCACGGAAGTCTACGCGGAGGCGAGCGCGGAGACCGTGATCGAACGGGCGCTCGCGCGGCGACTTCCGGAGGGTGCGGCGGTCGCGGACCGGGCCCACTTCGGCAGGCTCTACCGCTACCTCTTGCGGCAGGGCTTCGACCCGCAGATGGCGACCGCGACTCTGCGCACGCGCGCCGGAACGTCGGCGCCGGCGGACGACGAGCCGGCCCCTTGACCCCCGCTTCGAGTGCGCCGCCGACCGGCTCGGCGCCGTGTGTCAAAATGACGCGGATGACATCGGCCGAAATCAGACAGAGCTTCCTCGAGTATTTCCGCGGTCGCGGACACCGCGTCGTAGCGAGTGCGCCGCTGGTGCCCGGGGACGATCCGACCCTGCTGTTCACCAACGCCGGGATGAACCAGTTCAAGGATCTCTTCCTCGGCGCCGAGCGGCGCGAGTACCGGCGCGCCACGACCGCCCAGAAGTGCATGCGCGTCAGCGGCAAGCACAACGACCTGGAGAACGTCGGGCCCTCGCTGCGGCACCACACGTTCTTCGAAATGCTCGGCAACTTCTCGTTCGGCGACTATTTCAAGGCCGACGCCATCCCCTTCGCGTGGGAGCTGCTGACCGGCGTCTGGGATCTGCCCGCCGAACGGCTCTACGCGACGGTCTTCAAGGGCGAGGACGGAGTGCCGCGCGACGACGAGGCGTACGCCATCTGGGAACGGCTGGTCCCGGCGTCGCGCATCGCCGAGCTGGGCGCCGCGGAGAACTTCTGGGCGATGGGCGAGACGGGCCCGTGCGGCCGCTGCTCGGAGATCCACTACCACCGCGGCGACCACCTGCCCTGCACCGCCGAGCGTTGTCTGGGCATCGACTGCGACTGCGACCGCTACGTCGAGATCTGGAACAACGTCTTCATGGAGTTCGAGCGGCGCGAGGACGGCTCCCTCACCCCGTTGCCCGCCCCATCCATCGATACCGGCATGGGCCTCGAGCGGATCGTCGCGGTCCTGCAGGACAAGCTCTCCAACTACGACACGGACCTCTTTGCGCCGCTCCTCGCAGCCATCGGCGACCGGGCGGGCACGGAGTACGGCCCGCTCGCGGGCCGCCCGTCCAACGACACGAGCGACGTCTCGTTGCGTGTGATCGCCGATCACCTGCGGGCGATGACGTTCATCATCGCCGACGGCGTCGTCCCGTCGAACGAATGGCGGGGCTACGTGCTCCGCAAGATCATGCGGCGGGCGATGCGGCACGGGAAGAGGCTCGGCGTAACCCAGCCGTTCCTGCACGAGCTCACCGGCGTCGTCATCGCCGAGATGGCGGGCGCCTATCCGGAGCTGGACGCCAGCCGCGAGGCGATTGTCTCGGTGGTGCGGCGCGAGGAGACGCAGTTCGACCGGGTGCTGCGCGACGGGCTGCCGCACCTGGAAGAAGCGCTCGCCGACGCGGAAGGCATGCAACGGGTTCTGGACGGCGAGGCGGCGTTCCGGCTGTACGACACGTTCGGGATGCCGCTCGACTTCATCGAGGACATGGCGGCTTCCCGGTCGGTGGATGTAGATCGGCAGGGGTTCGAGCGCGCGATGGAGGCGCAGCGCACCCGCGCGCGCGCCGGCGCGACATTCGGAGGTGATCAGGCGCAGGTCGGCATCGCATCCGTTGGAGGCGACGTCCACTTCGAAGCGGAGTCGTTCGTCGGCTACGAGACCACCTCGGCCAGGAGCACGGTCACCCACCTCTTCCGCCGCGACGAGTCGAGGACGACCCTCGTTCCCGTCGACAGGCTGAACGCCGGCGACGAGGGCTACGTCTGTCTCGACCAGACCCCGTTTTACCTGGAGGCGGGCGGGCAGGTCTCCGATACCGGCACGCTGCTTGCGGACGGCGCCGTCGAGGCGGTTGTCCGGGGCGTCGAGCGGCTCAAGACCGGCCGGCCGCGGATGCACGCCATCACGGTGCGCGAAGGAGCGCTACGCGTCGGCGATACGGTGAACGCCGAGGTCGACGCCGACCGGCGCGACGCCATTCGCCGAAATCACACCGCGACGCACCTGCTGCACGCGGCGCTGCGCGAGATCGTGGGCACGCACGTCCGGCAGGCAGGATCCCTCGTCGCCCCGGACCGACTTCGATTCGACATCACGCACCACGATCCGGTCACCGCCGATCAACTGGATGAAATCGAGCGCCTCGTCAACCGCCACGTCTTCGGTAATCGGACGGTGGAGACCGAGGAGCGGTCCACCGAGGAAGCCATCGCGGCGGGCGCCATGGCCCTTTTCGGCGAGAAGTACGGCGAGCGCGTCCGCGTAGTTACGGTGTCGGGGTTCTCGGTGGAGCTCTGCGGCGGCACGCATTGCCGGGCGACCGGCGACATCGGTCCGTTCGTCATCACCCACGAAGGGGGCGTGGCGGCGGGCGTTCGGCGCGTCGAGGCAGTAACCGGCGCCGACGCCGTGCGGACCTTCCAGAACCGGGGAGACGAGCTCTCGCTCCTGGCCCACGCCCACGACACGACGGCGGACCAGGCAGTGGCAGCCGTCGGCCAACTCCAGAACCTCCGCTTCCGTCGTCCCGTGAACACCAGGCTCGCCGAACACGCCGCGAGGGCTGTCAGCAAACTGGCGACCGACCACAGGCGGCTCGTGCGCGAGAACGAGCACCTGAGGGTGCAGGCAGCGATGGGCGCCAGCGCCGCCGCGGGGCCCGCGGGGCGAAACGACGACGCGGCCGAGGTCGCCGGCATCCCGATCGTGACCCGCCTGGTGTCCGGCCTCGAGCCGGGAGCCCTGCGCACGCTGGCCGACTCGCTCCGCGACCGCCTCGGGAGCGGCGTCGTCGTGCTGGCCTCGGACAACGACGGCAAGGCGGCGCTGGTCGTCTCGGTCACGCGCGATCTGACGGATCGCGTGCACGCGGGCAACCTGATCAAGGCGCTCGCCCCTATCGTCGACGGCCGCGGCGGCGGGCGGCCCGACTTCGCGCAGGCGGGCGGAAAGCGAACGGACCGACTGGACTCCATCGTGCCCGAGAGCCGAACCGCGGTGGGTCGCATGCTCGCCGGCTCGTAGCCGTTCGGTGGCACCGCCTTGAGAGGCACGGCGGGGCAACTTCTCCCGAAGGCCGGTTCAACCCATGTCCGCAGCATCCCGACCGACGGCAGACACGGACCCGTTGCAGTCGGTTCGGATCGACGTCTGGCTCGACGTGGCCTGCCTGTTCCGGACACGGTCCGAGGCGCAGCGTGCCGCAAAGGGCGGCAAGGTCGAAATCAACGGGCGGCGCACGAAGCCACATCGCGAGATCCGACCCGGCGACGAGATCCGCATCACGCGCCCCGACGGTGTCACGCAGGTGGTGTCCGTGGCGGCGCTCGCCGAGCGCCATCTTCCGAGAGCCGATGCGCGGGCACTGTACGAGGACCGGACGCCACCGCCGACGGAGGAGGAACTGGCGTTCAGGATGCTGCTTCGGCGCGCAGGTCGCTCGGCCGCGCCCGACAAGCAGCAGCGCCGGCAACTCCTGCGTCTGAAGGGCCGCACATAGATAGATAGTGTTCGGCGGAAAACCCGCAAGTTGTTGATTCTACAGGGTGTAATCGTCTATTTCTAGTGGCGAAGATCGTCCAGATGTCGTATTCTTGCGGGGTGATCTCCCAAGGATCGACCCATTTCGGAACGATCTTCGCGATCTTCGCGACATTGCCATCATGAGAGAAGTTCACCGATCACAGTTCCAGCTCGGTCAGGTGGCCGTCGAGAAGGTCTGGATCAACCCGAAGTCGCGGGATGACATCCCGGCGGTGTTGAAGGGGCTTCAGCACATCTGGTGCGACGAGGCGTTGCGTGCGCGGCTGTTTGTGCTGCTGGACGAGCACATCCTGCCGGAGGCCGACCGCACAGTCGGGCGTCCGGGGATGGACCTGTGGCAGATTCTGGTACTGGGAGTGCTGAAGCAGGGACTGGGCTGCGACTTCGACCGTCTTCACGACCTGACGAACCATCATCAGACGATACGTGCGTTCCTGGGACACGGCGATTTCGATGACAAGACGCGTTACGAGTACCAAACGGTGGTCGACAACGTGTCCTTGTTGACGCCGGAGCTGTTATCGGCGGTCGGGCGCTTGGTGGTGGAGAGCGGACACAAGGTAGCAAAAAAAAAGCCTGGCGAGCCATTACGCGGGCGGTGTGACTCGTTCGTCGTCGAGACGGACGTGCACTATCCGACGGACGTCAGCCTGTTGTGGGACGCGGTGCGTTGCATGCTACGGGAGACGGGGCTGACGGCTGAGCAATACGCGGTGCGCGGCTGGCGTCAGTGGCGCCATCTGTCACGGGAGGTCAAGAAACTGTTCAACAAGGTGCGCTCGACGAGGCGAGCGCAGCGGCATCCGGAGCGGGTGGCGGCGTATGTGGAGCGCTGCCGGGCGCTGGTGGAGCGAGCAGAGGCAACGCTCGACGTGTTGCGAGGCCAGGGCGTGGGGGAATTGCGCTGTCGCTCCATCACAGGCCTCGTGGCTCACGCCCGGCGGCAGATTGACCAGGTGGAGCGGCGTCTTCTGCGTGGCGAGACGATTCCTCACGCGGAGAAGGTCTTTTCCATTTTCGAGGAACACACGCGTTGGGTTTCCAAAGGCAAGGCGGGCACGCCGGTCGAACTCGGGGTTCCTGTCGCCATTATCGAAGACCAGTATGGATTCATCCTTCACCACAAGGTCCTGTGGGAGGGTGAGGATGTGGACGTGGCAGTGTCGATGGTGCAGGAAGCGCAGGCACTGTATCCGGAGTTGCGGGCGTGCAGTTTCGACCGGGGCTTTCATAGCCGCGACAATCGGGTCCGCCTCGATGCGCTGCTCGACGTCAATGCGTTGCCGGGGAGAGGGTATCTTTCAAGAGCCGACCGGGAACGGGAAGAGGAGGAGTCGTTTGTTGCCGCGCGGCGTGCGCATCCGGCGATCGAGTCTGCCATCAATGGGTTGGAGCATCGGGGACTCGACCGAGTTCGCAGCCATGGTGCGGACGGCTTCGCGCGTACGGTTGCCTTGTCGGTGCTGGCGGCCAACCTGCATCGCATCGGGTTGATCCTGCAGAAGCGGGAACGCAAACGACAACGACTCGTCGCCTGACCAACCAACCGGCCCTGATAACCAAGCTGGATTCCGAGCCGGCAAGAGACGGCACGGTCCTCCTGTCCTTGGAAACAGGACATTCGGGCTGATTTGCTGCCCTTCGCTATCCCGCAGCTCGTCAGGCGCCTCCGTCGCCGGGGTTCGTGCCGAAATTACGCCCAGGATGCCACGAATGGGCGCAAATCTCAGCCCGAAACGAGGGTTTTCTGGCTGACACTAGATAGCGCAGCGGGAGACCGAACGGTCAGCTGCTGCTCAACGGTTCCACCGCGGGGCGCGGGATGTCGGCCGGCCACTCCACGGGCTCCGGCCAGTTTTCGGAGAGGAATCGGAACGCGCGCTCCGCCCGCCGCGTCGTGATGGCGTGGCCGCGTTTCAGACGCGCGATCGTCTCCCCGCTCCCGGTCGCGTAGCGGGAGACGGTCGAAATGCTCCGTCCTGTGCTCTCGGCGAAGATGGCGCAGAGAGCCACGAGCCGCCGAACCGTGTCGTCCATGGCACGCAATTACGCCACGCATGACACGTGCATTCAAGTGTTTCCGTGTATCGTGTCGCTGATGACACGTTACGGCATCGACTACCTGCGAGAGGCGGTGCGGCAGCGAATCGCGGCGGAGGGACTGCGTCCGTTTTCGCTCCGCACCGGCATCCCGCTCGGACAGTTGCGAAGCGTGGTCGAGGGGCGGGCGGCAAGGAGCACGACCATCGAGCTGATCGCATCCGTCCTGGAGCTGGAATTCTACATCGGCCCGGCTCGGGCGGATTTGTCGACGCCGCGACTGCCTTCGGAGATCGTCCGGGCTCTCCACCTGCCGGGCGACGCTACGGTCGACGACGCCGTCGGTGCGATAAGGAAGGACGCGATGGCGTCGAGGCTGCGCGAGGGGATCGGTCTGGTACAGGAGCTGATGGAGAGGGCCTCGGCGGCGGCCTCACTGATTCCCCGCCTGATCTCCCGCGAGCGACCGCCGGCAGAAGAGGGACCGGAGAGCACTGTCGTGCTGATCCCCTTCGCCCCGGAGGTGAGGCTGGCGGCGGGCACGGGCGAGGTGGTGTTCGAGGAGTCCCCGGAGGTATCGATCGCCGTCGCAGCCGAAGCCCTGGCGTCCTGGGCGCGGCGGGATCGTCTGACCTGCGTTCGCGCCCCGGGTGACTCGATGGAGCCAGCCATCCACGATGGCGACCTCGTGGTGGTCGACGCGGGCCGGAGCGACCCCCTCGATGGGCACCTGTTCGCGGTGCGTACCGATGCCGGACTGGTCATCAAGCGCTTGCGACAGAATCAGGGCCGGTGGCTGTTGGCCAGCGACAACCGGGCCCACCCATCGTATCCGGTGGCCCAGGACGACCGGATTCTCGGACAGGTCGCCTGGTGCGGACCACGGGGCCGCGACCATCGCTGAGGAAAGAGCCCGCCACGCTCGGCCCCTCGTTCCGAATCACACGGTTGCACGCGCAAATGACACGATCGCAGGGCCGGATTCCTGGTATCGTGTCAGTAGTGACACGTCCCAAAGGCATCGATTATCTGCGACGGGCGGTTCGGCGACAGGTCGCGACGGAGGGCCTGAGACCCTTGTCTCTGCGTACCGGTATCCCCCTCGGTCAGTTGAGGAGCGTGATCCAGGGCCGGGCGGCGCGGAGCACGACTCTCGAGCTGATGGCGTCCGCGCTGGGGCTCGAGTTCTACATCGGTCCGGCCCGGGTGGAGCCGTCGTCGGGCACGGGGCTGCCGTCGGCAGTCGCAGAGGCCCTCGACCTGCCGCGAGACGCCAGCATGACCGACGCGCTGAGGGCGATCGACAAGGACGCACTGACGGCGAGACTGCGCGAAGGCATCGGCCTCGTACAGGAGTTGATGGACCGGACGGCGACGGCGGTGGCGCCGATTTCCGGCCGCGGGCCGGATGCGCAACTCGCCGGAGCGCGTGCCGCACGACGACGCCGTCGCGATGATCCCGTTCGCACCTGGCGTCCGGCTCGCGGCGGGCACCGGCGAAGTCGTATTCGACGAATCGTCGGAGGTGTCGATCGCGGTCGCGGTCGAAGCGCTGGCGTCCTGGGCGCAGCCGGAGCGCCTGACATGCGTCCGGGCGGTGGGCGACTCCATGGAGCCGGCGATTCGCGACGGGAATCTCGTTGCGGTCGACTCCGGCCGCACCGACCCGCTGGACGGAAAACTGTTTGCGGTACGCACCGGCGCCGGACTCGTCGTCAAGCGCCTGCGACGGCAGCCCGGCGGCCGCTGGCTGCTCACCAGCGACAACCCGGCCCACGCATCCCGTCCGGTGGCCGAAGACGACCGTATCCTCGGACAGGTGGCTTGGTGCGGACCACAGAACCGGCGTGATGGCTGACCGCGGCGGAACCAGGCGGCAGAATCCACGTCCCCCGCCGCCACGACCGGATTCTGCACGGCGGGATCGCTCCCCGGGCCATCGGCTTGCCCTATAATGGCAGCCACACGCACGTATCTGTAGCGTGCATCAAGGAGCGTACCATGCGAGGTCTCGTACTGGCGCTAGGTCTGCTGCTGGCCGCCGCCGGCATGATGGTGACGTCGGGCGTTGCACACGGACAGCAGGATACCGAGACGATCAGCGTCTACAAGTCCCCCACCTGAGGCTGCTGCATCAAGTGGGTGGTTCACCTGCAGGAACACGGCTTCAACGTGGAGATGACGGACGTCCCCAGCGTCGTGCCGCTGAAGCGGCGCGCCGGCATTCCGCCCGCGCTGTCGTCGTGCCACACCGCGATCGTGGGCGACTACGTGATCGAGGGCCACGTGCCGGCAGCCGACATCGCGCGCCTGCTCGATGAGCGCCCGCGCGTCGCCGGGCTTGCCGTACCGGGAATGCCCATCGGCTCTCCGGGCATGGAAGTGCCCGGCCGGCCGGTACAGCGCTACGACGTCATCGCGTTCGAGCGGAACGGCAACGCGGAGGTCTATTCGTCACACGGCAGATAGCGTGCGGCGACGGTTGCCGCAGCACCGCTGCCGTTCGACGCACGAGGAACGCAGTCCAGGCGGGAAGCATCACCGCTCCAATGCAGCGGTGCTTCGGTCTCGGACTGCCGGGATTGGGAGTTTCATGGCGAACCACAAGTCTGCGATCAAGGCCCACGAGCAGAGTCTCCGGCGCCGAGACAGGAACAACCGCATGAAGAGCCGGATGCGCCGAGCGATCCGGGCGACACGCAACGCCATCGGCGCAGTCGACGGCCCGAATGAGGAAGCGGCGTCGAGCGCTCGCGAGTCGATCCGCACAACGGCGGCCCTGATCGACAGGCTGGCGGGCAAGGGCGTCATCCACCGCAACGCGGCGGCGCGGCACAAGTCGCGGCTCGAGAAGCAAATTCGGAAGGCCGCGGCCCCGGCCCAGGACGGCTAGGAGCTTGCGCTGCAGAACGCAGCGCAGCGGAGTTCTGAGACGCAAGGTCATGGTGAGGACGGGCTGGGCCGAAACTCCGAGCCTGCGAGGCGTTTCGGGGCGCTAGTCAGAAGCCGCGGCGCGCACCTCCCGCCGCGGCGGTTCCACACAGGTCCACCACCAGGCGTTCCAGCAGCACGCGCGGTTCCCCGCCCGACTGTTTCAGGGCGAGGTCCGTACGAAAGACCGCCTCGATCGCGGGCACGACCCGGGTTGCGGCGAGCTTCGTTCTGGCCACCCACGCGAGTTGCCCCAGCACCATGTAGGGCACCGCCCCGGCGTCGAGCGCCAGCCCCAGCTCCCGGAGCGCCCGGTCGGTCGCCCCCTGCTCGATTGCGCGCGCCACCGCCCACTCGTCCGTGGCATGCGGCGTGGCCGGCCCCAGCACTTCGCGCACATGGGCCGGCGTCACGACTTCGCCCGCATCCACGAACAGCAGCAGTCGGTCGACCGCGTTTCGCAGGCGCCCGGCGTCGCTGCCGACGAGCTCGCTCAGCAGGCGGATCGCCGGGGCCTCGGCCCGCCGGCCCGCCTCCTCCACGCGCTCCTTTATCCACTCCCGAAGGCCGGCCGCGTCTTCCGGAACACCGCAGCGCACGACGGTGGCCCGCTCTCGAAGCTGCTTCGCAATCCGGCGCCGCGTGTCCAGTCCACCCGACACGAGCACGAGCGTCGTCTCGGCCGGCGGCGCCTTCAGGTAGACCTCCAGCGCCGCGAGGGCGCGCCGCGCCGCCTCGCTCTCCTTCGCCGGCTGCAGCATCCGCTCGGCCCGCACCGCGATGACGATTCGTCTCGGCGCGATCACCGGCACGATCCCCGCCGCGGCGAGGACCTCATCCAGGCCGGCGTCGCCGCCGTGGAAGCGGTCGAGGTTGAAGGCGCGCACGCCCTCGTCGATGGTGTCGGCCAGGGCCGCGGCCAGCGCCCCCTTCTCGCGCTCGTCGTCGCCGATCAGGAGATAGACGGGATCCAGCTCGCCGGACTCGATCCGGGTGCGCAGCGCCGCCGGCGTCAGTGCGGCCACGCCCGTCTAGAAGGCCTCGAGGATGGAGCTGACCACCGTGGTGGCGAAATCCACGGCGAGTCGCTCAACGGTATTGGCCTGCTGTCCGAAGAAGGTCGAGACGCTGGCGATGTCGCCGGTCCCCGACGCCACCTCGTACTCGTCGCTGAACACCATCTGCCCGTCGTCCCAGATCACCTCGTCCGTGGTCAGATCGCGGAACTCGATGGACGCCTGGAGCGTGAAGACGTAGCGGGACGCCTGCTGGTCCGCGCTGAAGCTGGCCGGCGCGATTCTGACGGCGGTGATGGTCCCGGTCAGGGTTGCGTCCGCGCCCGCCTCGTCGGTCTGGACCCGATACGAGCCCCGGCTGATGAACGCCGTGCGCACCTCCTGTGTCAGGAGCTGCTCGACGTCGAAAATGCTGGTGTTGTTCCCGAACGTCGGGATGGCGACCGTCTCGATGTAGTCGGGCAGGAACGATCCCTGGCCGGCCAGCGTGTACCCGCACCCGGGGAGGACGCCGCAAACGGCCGCGACGAGCAATGCGGCGACCGGCAGCCCGCGGCGGGCGCGCCTCTGCGTCCCTGCCGTGATGCATCCCGCCTGGGCGGTGTCGCTCCGGGGTCGAATTCCGTGCATCGGGTGCGCTCCTCTCATGATTTCGCGACGATGCTGACGAGCCGACCGGGCACGACGACGACGCGTGCGACGGTCCTGCCGGCAATGTGCGTCTGCACCTGAGGCTGGACCAGCGCGAGGCGGCGCAACTCGTCCTCGGCCGTGTCGACGGCGACGGTCAACCGCGCACGCACCTTGCCGTTCACCTGCACGGGGAGGACGAGCGTCTCGGCCCGCGCCACGTCTGCATCGAAGCCCGGCCACCCCGCCGCCTCGACCCCCGCGTCGTGACCCAGGGCCTCCCAGAGCTCCTCGGACAGGTGGGGCGTGAACGGCGAGAGCATCAACACCAGCGCCTCGATGGCCTCGCGCACGACGGCCAGGGCCGCCGGACCGGCTTCTGCCGCCGGCGACGCGGGGTCGCTCGCGAACGGTCCGATGCGGGCCCCCTCGCAGAACGCGTACAGATCGTTCACCAACTCCATCAGGGCCGACACGGCGGTGTTCAGATGAACGCGCGGGTCGAGGTCCTCGGATACGCGCCGGATGGTGTCGTGCGTCTTGCGGCGGAGTCCGCGCTCGGCTACGCCGAGCTGCAGCCCGTCGAACGGTGGTGCGCCGCCGGCGGCGCAGGTCTCCGCGAAAGGCATCACGAGGCGCCAGACGCGGGCCAGGAAGCGGGCGCTGCCGTCGAGCCCGGCGTCGGTCCACTCGATCTCCTTCTCCGGCGGTGCGACGAACATCTCGTAGAGCCGCAGCGCATCCGCGCCGCAGTTCGCCGTCATCTCGTCCGGGTCGACCACGTTGCCCTTCGACTTCGACATCACCGCGCCGTCGCGCAGGACCATCCCCTGCGTCAGCAACCGCGTGAACGGCTCGTCGTGCTCCACCAATCCGAGGTCGCGCAACACCTTGCAGAAAAAGCGGGAGTAGATGAGATGCAGGATGGCGTGCTCCACCCCGCCGCTGTAGAAGTCGATCGGCGCCCAGTACTTGACCGTCCCGGCGTCGAACGGAGCCGTGTCGCCGCGCGGGTCGCAGTAGCGATAGAAGTACCACGACGAGTCGACGAACGTATCCATCGTGTCGGTCTCGCGACCCGCGGCCCCGCCGCAGTCCGGACAGGCCACGTTGACGAAATCGGGCACCTGCGCGAGCGGCGAATCGCCGCGGCCGGTGAACTCCTCCACCCGCGGCAACTCCACCGGGAGCCGGTCCTCCGGCACCGGACGCGTCCCGCAGCGCTCGCAGTAGATGATCGGTATGGGCGTGCCCCAGTAGCGCTGGCGCGAGATGCCCCAGTCCTTCAGCCGGTACTGCACCTGCCCGCGGCCGAGTCCGCGTTTCTCGGCGGCCTCGGTCATGACCGCCCGCGCGCGATCGCTCTGCAGCCCGGAGAACTCACCGGAGTCGACGAGGCGGCCGGGATCGGAGAACGCGGCCTCCAGGCGGTTGTCCAGCAGTTCCCCGTCCTGCGGCTGGATGACCACCCGAACCGGGAGCTGGTACTTCCGCGCGAACTCCAGGTCGCGCTGGTCGTGGGCGGGGACCGCCATGATCGCACCCGTGCCGTAGTCGGCCAGGACGAAGTTGGCCACCCAGATCGGAACCGTCTCGCCGGTGAAGGGATTGACCGCCCGGCGGCCCGTGTCTATCCCCTCCTTGTCGATCTGCCCGGTCAACCGCGCCGTCCGGTCGAGGGCGCGAAACCCTCCCACACGAGCCCGGAACTCCACCGCGTCGGGCCGCGCCGCCGCGATGCGATCCACGAGCGGATGCTCCGGCGCCAGCAGGACGAACGTGGCCCCGTGGATCGTGTCGATACGCGTCGTGAAAACGTCGATGCCGTCCTCGGAAGAAGCCCCGGCCTCTCCGTCGGAGCCGTCCGCGCCGGCGAGGGGGAAGCGGACCAGCGCGCCGTGCGAGCGGCCGATCCAGTTGCGCTGCATCGTCAGCACCTTGTCCGGCCACTGGTCCAGCGCGTCGGTCCCGTCGAGCAGCTCGTCGGCGTACTGCGTGATGCGCAGGAACCACTGCTTCAGGTCGCGCGTCTGCACCGTCGTCCCGCAGCGCCAGCAGCCGCCGTCGACCACCTGCTCGTTGGCCAGCACCGTCCGGCAGTCGGAGCACCAGTTCACCGCCGACTGCTTGCGGTAGGCGAGCCCGCGCTCGTACATCTTCAGGAACAGCCACTGGTTCCAGCGGTAGTACTCCGGGTCGCAAGTGGCGATCTCGCGCTCCCAGGCGTAGCTGATCCCGAGCCTCTGCAACTGGTCCTTCATGTGCGCGATGTTCTCGCGCGTCCAGGTCTCCGGGTGCGTCCGGTTCTTGATCGCCGCGTTCTCGGCCGGCATCCCGAACGCGTCCCACCCGAACGGATGGAGCACGTTGTAGCCGCGCATGCGCTTCATGCGCGCCACGACGTCGCCGATCATGTAGTTGCGCACGTGTCCGACGTGGGCGTGCCCGGACGGGTAGGCGAACATCACGAGGCAGTAGAACTTCGGACGTCCCGGGTCCGCGGTCACCTCGAACGCACGGCGCTCGCGCCAGCGCCGTTGCCACTTCCGCTCGATTGTCTGGGGGTCGTAGTCGCGCACGAGAAGGATTGTACCAGCCGCCGGGGGCGCACGGCCGAGCCCGTCACCCGATGCCCGGCCAGTACGGCGACTGGGCGCGCATGACCGACTGGAGGCCGGCAGCGGCAATCGCGGTCGAACCGGCTACCAGCTCGATGGACGCCGAAGGCTCCGCGCCGCACACCTCCAGGGTGCCGTCCAGGCACTCCTCGAGCGCCTGCAGGTCGTAGCCCCCTTCGGTCACCACCGCGAGTCGGCCAGCGCAACGTTCGGCGGTGAACGCCCGCAGGCGCCGGGTAAGGGTCGCGTAGCCTTCTGTCGACAGGCGCATGCCGCCCAGCGGATCGGCCGCATGCGCGTCGAAGCCGGCCGACAGCACGACCACATCCGGGGCGTACGAACCCAGTATCGGCATCACCACCTCGCGGAACACCCGGTCGAGGTCCGCGTCGCCGGCACCGGCCGCGAGTGGCACGTTCACCGTCGTGCCGGCCCCGTCCCCCCGACCGACGTCGTCGGCCGCCCCCGTGCCCGGATAGAACGGATACTGGTGGGTCGAGACGTACAGGACCCGCGGGTCGTCGTAGAAGATCCACTGGATGCCGTTGCCGTGATGGACGTCGTAGTCCACCACCGCGACGCGCTCCAGGCCGCGCGCGAGAGCATGTGCCGCCGCGACCGCCGCGTTGTTGTACAGGCAGAAGCCCATCGCCCGCGCCCGCTCGGCGTGGTGTCCGGGCGGCCGCACGAACGCGAGCCCGGGCGCACCGTGGTCGAGCGCGTGGTCGACGGCGGCCACCGCCGCTCCGGCCGCCAGGCGCGCCACCGCCTCGGAGTCCGGCGAGGTGTAGGTGTCGGGATCGAGCCGCGCGCTGCGTCCCGCGGTCGCGGCGATGTCCTCCAGGTAGCGGCCGTCGTGGACCCTGGCGAGCGCTTCGTCGGAAACCGGGACGGGGGCCGCCGTCGGGCCACCGCCCGCGGTCCAGCGCTCCGCCACGCGCGCCATGACCTCCGCGCGCGCCGGCCGCTCCGGGTGCCCGTTCGGTGTCCGGTGATCGACGAAGCGGGGCGACGAGACGAGCAGGACGTCCGACTTCGCCATCTCCGGCTCTCCTTTCGACTAGGGCCTGTTAACACTTACCTCAGCGCGTCGAAGATGAGCACGAAGTGGATGAAGCCGATGAACATCACATCCAGCTTCTCGAATCGGGAGAATATCCGGCGATAGCCCTTCAGCCGGCGGAACAGACGCTCGACCTCGTTACGTCGCTTGTACATCTCCCGGTCGTACTCCCACGGGTCCGTCCGAGTCTTGAGCGGCGGCACCACGGGTGTGAACCCCAGGTCCAGCGCCAGTTGGCGAGTTTCGTCGCCCTGGTACGCGCGGTCCATCACCAAGGCCACATTGTCATCCTGCGGCCCCATGCTGGCCAGGAGCTTTCGGCCTTCCGGGCTGTCGTGGGCCTGGCCGGGCGAGAGCGCAAACGTCAGTGCCGTTCGAGCATCCGCGGCAACCAGATGAATCTTGGTGGTCCACCCGCCGCGGGACTTTCCGATGGCTTGGGGGCCGTTTTTTTTCGAGCCCCCGTGCCGTCGGGATGGACCTTGACGACGGTGCTGTCCAGCGACACCGCCTCCAGCTTGATACGGATCAACTGGGCGCGTTGCAGGTGTTCGAAGACCCGGTCGAGCACCCCGTTCTTGGACCAACGATTCATACGGGTGTAGATCGTGTGCCAGTTCCCAAAGCGCTTCGGCAACCCTCGCCACTTGCACCCCTGCTCGGCGACGTACAGGATCGCGTTGAGCACCTGCAAATTGGGCATGCTGACATTGCCACGCTGTCGCGGGAGGCAGGGCTCGATGCGTGCGTACTGCGTCTCGGTGAGCTCCATCCAGCAACGATATCACGAACCGTCCAATAGTGTTAACAGGCCCTAGCCCGAAAATCGTCGCCTGTGGCTCCGATTTCCGCCCAACCGGGCCTCCCTGGAAGTCTGCCCCGTTTCTACGGCGCAGACTCCTGGCGTCCGGCCGCGCCGGCCCGCGCGCGTTCCGCCAGATCATGCAGGGATCGCTCCAGCTCCACCCGTTTGTGCTCGATCAGATCGGGTCCGGCCCCGCGCGGCACCTCGATCGGCGCCCCGACCACCATCGCCGCACGGGCGAACGGCTTCGGCACCTGCGTGCCGTCCCAGCTCCGCGCCGTCCAGAACCGGTTCGCCTCGCTGTGAAACGGCAGCAGCGGGTTGCCTGTGAGGCTGGCCAGCCAGACCGCGCCCGGCTGCACCGAGCGGGCCGGACCGCGGGGGCCGTCCACCGCGAAACCGGTCGGCGCGCCGTCCACCGCCAGCCGCCGCATCCGGACCAGGGCGCGTGCACCTCCGCGCGACGTCGACCCGCGCGCCGTGCGGTAACCGAATTTCTCGATGAGTCGCCCGATCCACTCGCCGTCGAAGTTCTCGCTGATCATGACGACGATGCCGCGCCGGCGGAAGAACCAGGTGGCGTGCACGATGCGGCCGTGCCAGAACGCCATGACCGGCTGCCGGCCCGACGCCTGGATCGCATCGTAGTGCTGCAGCCCCTCGACCGTCCACCGGATCGTCCGGCAGAGGGAGGCGACCACCGGTTGGCCGACGGCGGCAATCGCGGCGGCCGAGGCCATCTGACGGGAGGACAGATGCCGCCGCGAGGCGTCCCGGCTCACATCCCTTCGTAGGACGGACCGCCGCCGCCCTCGGGCGGCACCCAGTCGATAATCTGGTAGGGGTCCATGATGTCGCAGGTCTTGCAGTGGACGCAGTTCGAGGCGTTGATCTGCAGCCGCTTGCCCGCTCCCGCGTCAGCGTCGACGATCTCGTACACGTTGGCCGGGCAGAAACGCGTGCAGGGATTACGGTACTCCTCGATGCAGCGCGTACGGCAGATGTCGGTGTCGGCGACGAGGAGGTGCGACGGCTGGTCCTCGTCGTGGCGCGTACCCGAGTAGTGGACGTTCGTCAGCCGGTCAAACGTCAGCGCGCGGTCGATCGGCACGCTGGGAGGCTCGGGCGGCGCGCCGCCGCCGAAGTACTGCTTCACCGTCCGGGTCCGCTCGTGCCCGGCGTGGGACGGCATCGGATCGCGGAGCCACCAGCCGCCGGTCAGCAGCGACATGCCGGAATAGACGAGGCCGGCCAGAAGCCCCCCGGCAAAGCTCTGGTGCACGTTGCGAACCGGATACAGCTCGCGTCGGATCGGACCCTCCTCCACGAGACGGGCGTACTCGGACAGCCGCGGGGCCGAGACGTCGTCCTCGCGCACCGCGCGGAACGCCACGTCGGCCGCGTGCATCCCGCTCCGCATTGCCAGGTGGATGCCCTTGAGCCGCATCGAGTTCAGGAAGCCCGCCGCGTCGCCCACGATCAGCGCGCCGTCGACGTGGCAGCGCGGCAGGGCGTGCCAGCCCCCCTCCGGAAGCGCCTTGGCGCCGTAGCGCACCATCTGCCCGCCGGCGAGCAGGTTCGCGACCAGCGGGTGGCGCTTGAAGCGCTGAAACGCCACGTGCGGATCGAAAAGCGGATCGCGGTAGTCGAGCCCGGCGACGAACCCGACGGAGAGACGGCCCTCCGGCAACGCATAGATGAACCCGCCCCCGAACTCCTCGTGACGGAGCGGATGCCCCATCGTGTGAATCACCGACCCGGCCGGCAACCGGTCCGGATCGACGTCCCACAGCTCCTTGATGCCGATGGCGTAGCTCTGCGGCGAACGCCCGGCATCGAGACCGAACCGGCGGATCAGGGTCTTGGTGAGGTTGCCGCGCACCCCGTCGGCCAGCACCGTCACCTTGGCGCGAATGTCGACCCCAGGCTCGAACGTCGACTTGCGCTCCCCCTGCCGGTCGATGCCGCGGTCGCCGGTGCGCACCCCGACGACCCTGCCCCCCTCGTACAGCAGCTCCGTGCCGGGGAATCCCGTAAAGACGTCGACCCCGGCTGCCTCGACCTGCTCGGTGAGCCACTTCGCGAGCCGGTTCACCGAGACCACGTAGTGGCCGTGGTTGCGCAGCGGCGGCGGGGTGATCGGAAACGGCAACGCGCGGCGCGCGGTCAGGAAGTAGATGCGGTCGTCGCGGACCGGGACGTCCAGCGGCGCGCCGCGGCTCTTCCAGTCCGGCATCAGCTCGGTGAGCGCGGACGGGTCGAGCACCGCCCCCGAGAGCATGTGGGCGCCGGCCGTACGCGCCTTCTCGAGGACCGCCACCACCAGCGGCTCGCCGCCCTGCTCCGCGTTCAGCCGCGCGAGGCGGTAGGCGGCGGCGAGACCGGCCGGCCCGCCCCCGACGATGAGCACGTCGACGTCGAGCGTCTCGCGCTCCACGTCACGAAGCCTCGCCGTCGAGGGCCGCCACGATGGCGGGCACCACCTCGAACAGGTCGCCGACGATGCCGTAGTCGGCCACCTCGAAGATGGGCGCGTCGGCGTCCTTGTTGACGGCGACGATGGTGCGGGCGCCCTTCATCCCGACCAAGTGCTGAATCGCGCCGGAGATGCCGACCGCGAGATACAGCTTCGGCGCAACGGTCTGTCCCGAGCTGCCGATCTGCCGGTCCATCGGGAGCCAGCCCGAGTCGCAGATCGGCCGCGACGCGGCCAACTCGGCGTCGAGCGCCCTGGCCAGGTCCTGCGCAAGCGGCAGGTGCTCCGCGCCCTTGATGCCACGCCCGACGGCGACGATCCGCTCGGCCTGGGTCAGGTCGACCGCCTGCTTCGCTTCCTTGAACGGGGCCTCCGGCCGCTGGCGAATCGCCGCCGCGTCGACCTCCACCGCGAACGGCCGGACAATCGCGGGCGCCGTCCCCCGCGCACAGGCGTCTGCACGGTACGCACCGATCTGAAAGCTCGCGAAATGGGGAGCCGGCCCCTCCGGCAACACGTCGGCCACGAACTTGCCCTGGAACATCGGCCGCACGAACACCCGCTTGTCGTCCCGGACCCTCGAGCCGATACAGTCGGGGATGAGCACGCGCCCGAGCCGCGCCGCGAGAGCCGGCGCGTAGTCGCGCGTCTGATACGTGTGGGGGAAAAGAACCAGCTCCGGACCCGTCCGCTCCACTACCTGCGCGAGGGCGCCGACGAACCCGTCGGGAGTGTACGGCTCGAGGGCGTCGTGCTCCACCGCGAGCACTTCGGCCACGTCCGCGGCGGCCATCTCCGCGGCCGTATCCTGTACGCCCGCCCCGGCCACGACCGCCGTCACCGGCGCGTCCATCCGCTGGGCCGCCGCCAGCGTCTCCCAGGTGGCGGGATTCAGCGCTCCACCGCGCTGCTCCGCGATGACCAGAATCACAGCACCCTCGCTTCTTCTCGCAGCAACCGCACGAGCTCGTGCGCGGCCTCCGGCGCCGAACCGTCGATGAACCGGGTGGCGCTCGTCTTCTCGGGCACGTACAGCTCCAGGATCCGCTGCCCCTGAGCCTCGATGCCGTCGAGCGCCACCGTGCGGATCTCCTTCCGCTTGGCTGCCATGATGCCTCTGAGCGTCGCGTAGCGGAGCTGGTTGATGCCGCTCTGGATGGTGATCAGGGCGGGCAGCGGCATGCCCACCCACTGGAACCAGCCGCTTTCCAGCTCGCGCTTCACCCGCAGGCCGGCGCCGTCCGCCGCCACCTCGACCTCCATGATGATCGTGGCGTGCGGCAGGCCGAGACGCTCCGCCAGTACGACGCCGGTCTGGCCGAAGCCCTGATCGTCGGACTGGAGGCCGGTCAGGACCAGGTCGAACGACTCGTCCGACATTGCGCCGGCCAACGCCGCCGCGACCGCATCGGCCCCGGCGGTCGAGAGCGGGTCGCCCACGACGTGGATGGCGCGATCAGCGCCGCGGGCGAGCGCCTCGCGGATGACCTGGCTGACCCGGGCCGGGCCGGCCGAGCAGACGACCACCTCGCCGCCGTGGCGCTCCTTCAGGCGCAACGCCTCCTCAAGCGCGTACGCATCCGGCTCGTTCATCTCGAAGCTGGCGTCGTCGTCGCGGACCCACGTCGCGGACTCCGCCGCGCGCAACGGCCAGTCGCGGGTCACGACCTGCTTGATGCAAACGGCAATCTTCATCGTGCGCTCTTCGCTCCCTGTCCGCGACCCTGCCGCCGCGGCCGGGCCCGATCAGCCGTCGTAGCCCGAAAATCGTCGCCTGCGGCTCCGCTTCCCGCCCAGCCAGGCCTCGCTACCGTCTGCGCCGTTCTACGGCCCAGACTGGTAGCGCTTGAACAGAAGGCTGGCGTTCGTGCCACCGAACCCGAACGAGTTGGACAGCGCATAGTCGATCGACAGCGTGCGCCGCGCGTTCGGCACGTAGTCGAGATCGCAGTCGGGATCGGGATTGTCCAGGTTTATCGTCGGCGGCACGATCTGGCGGTGTACCGCGAGCGCGGTAATGCCGGCCTCGAGCCCTCCTGCCGCACCGAGCAGGTGCCCGGTCATCGACTTGGTCGAGGAGATCGCCAGCGACGACGCGTGATCGCCGAAGCAGGTCTTGATGGCCAGAGTCTCGATCCGGTCGTTGTGCGGCGTCGAGGTGCCGTGCGCGTTGACGTAGTCCACCGCGGAGGGCTCGACCCCCGCGGACCGGATGGCGTTCCGCATCACCCGCACGGCGCCCGCGCCGTCCTCGGACGGGGCGGTCATGTGATGGGCGTCGGCCGACATCCCGTAGCCGACCAACTCGCAGTAGATCCGGGACCCACGCGCCCGGGCGCGCTCCAGATCCTCGAGAATGACGACACCCGACCCCTCGCCCATGATGAAGCCGTCGCGGTCCCGGTCGAACGGCCGGCAGGCGCGCTGCGGCTCGTCGTTGCGCGTCGACAGCGCCCGCATCGCCGCGAAGCCGCCGACCCCCAAGGGGGTGATGGCCGCCTCCGACCCGCCCGCCACCATGACCTGAGCATCGCCGCGCCGGATGATCTCGAAGGCGTCGCCGATGGCGTGCGCAGACGCGGAGCACGCCGTGCAGGTCGCCGAGTTGGGACCTTTCGCCCCGAATCGGATAGAGACCTGTCCCGCCGCGAGGTTGATAATCGCCGAAGGGATGAAGAACGGCGAGATCTTGCGCGGGCCGCCGTTGAGCAAGGCGATGTGCTCGCGCTCGATCGTGTTGAATCCGCCGATCCCGGAAGCGATGAAGACCCCCACCTCCGTGCCCAGGCCGCCGGTCGTAGGCAGGCCGGCGTCCAGCAGTGCGAACTCCGATGCGGCTATCGCATACTGGATGAAGACATCCATCTTCCGGACGTCCTTCCTGGAGAGGAACTGCAGCGGGTCGAAGTCCGGCACCTCGCCGGCGATCCGGGAGGCGAACCTGGACGCGTCGAAGGCGGTAATCGTCCGGATGCCGCTCCGGCCGGCCAGCAATGCTTCCCAGTTGGCCTCGGTCCCGATGCCGAGCGAGGACACGAGGCCGACCCCGGTGACTGCAACGCGCCTTGGCAACGGATGCTCCTGGTGGGATCACATGAAGGGCACGCTAGCCCGCGTCGCTGGCGTGAGACTCGATGTAGTCGACTGCTTCCTTCACGCGCGTGATCTTCTCCGCATCCCCGTCGGGTATCTCCAGACCGAACTCCTCCTCGAACGCCATGACCAGTTCGACCGTGTCGAGGGAATCGGCCCCGAGATCGTCGACGAACGACGCATCCGAAGTGACCTCTTCCTCATCGACGCCCAATTGCTCGACGATGATGCTCTTGACCTTGTCAACGACCGCCATTACACAAGCCTCCTACAGCTGCATCCCACCATTGACGCTCACAACCTGCCCTGTAATATACGATGCTTCGTCCGACGCGAGAAAGCACACCGCGCCCGCAACTTCGTCCGACGTCCCGAGGCGACTCATCGGAATGCGGCTGCAGAGCGCATCCCGCGCGCGCTCGTCGAGGGCCGCCGTCATGTCCGTCTCGATCATTCCGGGCGCGACGACGTTGGCCGTGATCCCCCGCGAGGCGACCTCCAGCGCGAGGGAGCGGGTGAAGCCTTCCAGACCGGCCTTCGACGCCGCGTAGTTGGCCTGACCCGGGTTGCCTGTCCGGCCCACGACCGAACCGATGTTGACGATCCGCCCCGACCGTTGCTTCACCATCGGACGCAGCACCGCCCGGCAGCAGGCGAACACCGCGGTCAGGTTCGTGGCGATCACCGCGTCCCACTCCGCCGGCTTCATCCGCAGCAGCAACTGGTCGCGCACTATTCCGGCATTGTTGACCAGTACGTCGATGCGACCGAAACGTTCGAGCGCGGCCTGCGCCATGCCGGCCACCGACGCCGGCTCCGTCACGTCCAGCGTCACGGCCAGCGCCGTTCCGCCGGACTCGTCGATCTCGCCAACCACCGCCTGCGCATGATCCGCGCGGGCGCCCGCCACCACGAGAGCACCGGCAGAGGCCAGACGAAGCGCGATCGCCTTTCCGATGCCTCGCGAGGCCCCGGTCACAATCGCTACCCGCCCGGTCAGGTCAACCATGCGTCAGTCCAGCGCCCGCAGGGTCGTCTCGGCCGCCTCCAGGCTCCGCGGATCGTGAACGCAGGTCGCGCTGATCGACCGGTCGATCTTCCTTATCAGTCCGCTCAGCACACCGCCCGGCCCGACTTCGATGAACGTCGTCACCCCGTCGGCCATCAAACGGCGAACGACGTCCTCCCAGCGAACGGGTGCGCTCACCTGGCGGATGAGCGCCTCTATCGCCTCGCGCCCCGTCCGCTTGGGCTCGGCATCCACGTTGGCCACGACCGGCGCCTCGGGATCGGCGACGACCAGAGCGCGCAACTCGGGCGCCAATCGATCCTCGGCCTGCTTCATGAGCGCGCAATGGAACGGTGCGCTCACCGGCAGCGGCAGAACGCGGCGCGCGCCGAGCGCCTTCGCGCGCAGACCGGCCCGCTCGACCGCCGCGGCGTGACCGGCAATCGCCACCTGCCCGGGCGCGTTCAGGTTCGCCGCGCTGACGACCTCTCCATCGGCCGCCTCGGCGCACGCCTGCGACACCCGCTCGGCCGGCAGGCCCAGCACGACAGCCATGGCGCCTTCTCCAACCGGCACCGCCTCCTGCATGTACGTGCCGCGCCGGCGCACGGTACGCAGCGCGTCGGCCAGCCCGAGGGTTCCCGCGGCCACATGCGCGGAGTACTCGCCGAGGCTGTGCCCAGCCAGGAACGCCGGCGCGCAACCGCGCGAACGGAGCAGTCGATCCACGGCCACGCTCGCGGCCAGGACGGCGGGCTGGGTATTGCGCGTCAGCACGAGCTCATCCTCCGGGCCGTCGAAGCAGAGCCGGCTGATCGGTTCGCCGAGCGCCTCGTCCGCCTCTTCGAAGGTCCGGCGGCAGATGGGGAACGCCTCGCACAGATCCCGGCCCATGCCGACGCGCTGCGAGCCCTGCCCCGGGAACACGAACGCCATCATTGCGCCGGCTCCAGGAATGGCGCCGCCGGCGCCAGACGCGTGGCGATGGCGTTCACGAACTCGGCGCGGACGAAGCGACAGGTCAGCGCGAGCGCGTTGCGAACCGCCTTGACGGATGACCTCCCGTGGCCGACGATCGCGAGCCCGGCGACCCCCAGGAGCGGCGCGCCACCGTACTCGGAGTAGTCGACACGCCGGCGGAACCGGCGAAACGCGCGCTGCGACAGCAGGAGCCCCAACTGCGTGGTGAAGGTCCGGCCCAGCTCGTCGCGCAGCAGTTCCTCGACCATCTCGACCAGCCCCTCGCTCACCTTCAGCGCCACGTTGCCGGTGAACCCGTCGCAAACGATGACGTCCGCGGTCCCGGAGTACACGTCGCGCGCCTCGATGTTTCCGATAAAGCGCAACGAGCCGCCGCTGAGCAGCCGATGCGCATCCCGCGTCAGATCGTTACCCTTCGTCGACTCTTCCCCGATGGAGAGCAACCCGACCCGCGGCGTCTCGATCGCCAGCATCGTCCTGGCGTACACCGTTCCCATCGCGGCGAACTGCACCAGGTGGCGCGGCCGGCAGTCGACCGTGGCGCCGACGTCGAGCAGCACGGCATCCCGTCGCAACGTCGGAATCCGGGTTGCCAGCGCGGGCCGATCCACACCCGGCAGCATGCCGAACGCGCCGTGCGCCGCGACCAGCGTCGCTCCCGTGTTGCCGGCGCTGAAGAACGCCGCGGCATCGCCTCGAGCCACCGTCTCCGCCGCGACCCGCACCGACGCCCGCGGCTTGCGCCGCAGAGCCGCCGGACCCTCGTCCATCCCGACCACGTCCGGCGCCGGAACGACGCGCAGGTCGACCGCCTCGGCCTCGGGATGCCGCAGCAACTCCTCGTCTATCAACCGCCTCGGACCGACCAGCGTCAATCCGAAGCCGAGGTGGCGCGCGGCAATGAGCGCACCGCCAACCACGTTTCGCGGCCCGTGATCTCCGCCGGCCGCGTCAACGGCAATGCGCATGCTGCTCCGTCACCGTCGACCACGCGGTCCAGCCGCATGCAGCCGACCCGCCTAGGCCTCCTTGATCGCCTTGACCTGGCGTCCCTTGTAGTAGCCACAGTGCGGACAGACGCGATGCGGAAGCCGTGGTTCATGACACTGGGGGCACGTGCTCAGCCCGATCGGCTCGAGAGCGTCGTGCGCACGTCGCTTGGCCGTGCGAGCCTTCGAATGACGCCGCTTTGGATTCGCCATCTCGTTTCAACCCTTTCGCTCCGGCCCGGGGCCGGCGTCCGTGCGCACGAGCGACCGCAGGGCGGCGAAGCGCGGATCGTGCCACGCGGTCTCGCACTCGCAGGTCTCGCGGTTCCTGTTGGCACCGCACACCGGACACAGGCCGCGGCACCCGTCGTCGCACAGCGGCTTCATCGGCGCCGCCAGGTGCAACTGCTCCCGCACGAGGCCCCCGAGATCGATCTCGTCGTCGCGGTAGAACGCGATCGACAGGTCATCGTCCGAAATCTCGCGCTCTCCCTCACCCGCGTTGGCTCCGTGCGGCAGATAGCGCAGGTCGATGTCCAGAGCCACCGCCGCCTCGGACGGCTCGAGGCACCGGCAGCACTCGCGGCGCACCGTCGTGACGAGACGTCCCAGCAGGCTGTATTTGTCGCCGTCCTTCCGGACGCTCAGGACCAGCTCGACCGGAGCCGCAATCGTGAACCCGTCTTCCGAACCAAACGCCGAGGCGGGAAACGAGCTGTCCACCGCGTGCGCAGGACCGCGCACGTCGCGCAGATCCAGACGCATCGACACCACCCCGGTTGCTCCTTCCGTCATCCGACCGAACCACGCACTATATCACATCAGCCCTACCGCCCGATTCCCCCGACCGCGCCCAGTCCCCAGGGCCGCGGCACGAATATCTGCTCGAACAGCCCGATCGCAAAGCGATCCGTCATCCCCGCCAGAAAGTCCTTCGCCGCGACGTCCAACCCGTCGCGCTCCACGGTCCGGGGATCGAGGAAGCGCGCCGGCCTCTCCCGCACCTTTTCCCACAACCCTTCCAGTATCCCGCGCGCCTTGGCGAACTCGGCGACCGCCGCTTCGTTCTCGTACACCTCGGCATGCAGGAACGCGCGCAGGTCGAGGGTCGCCTGCAGCACGTCCACGCTCATGGACACTTCCGGATCCCCTTCCCGCGCGAGGGTCTCGCGCACGACGTCAGCCACCATGCAGCCGATCCGCTCGGACGACGTCCCCCCGAGCGTGGCGATCGGCGCGGCCGGCAACGCGTCGACCTGCAGGATACCGGCCCGCGTCGCGTCGTCGATGTCGTGGTTGACATAGGCGATCAGGTCCGCGACCCGCGCGACCTGCCCCTCGAGCGTCGCGGCGCGAAGCGCGGGCTCCACCCCGACCGGCGCCCCGTGCTTGCCCTTGGAGTGCTTGCTGATGCCGTCACGCACCTCCCAGGTCAGGTTGAGCCCGGCGCCGTCCCGTTCGAGAACGTCGACGACGCGCAGGCTCTGCTCGTAGTGGTTGAAGCCGCCGGGAAAGAGCCGGGTCAGCACGCGCTCGCCGGCGTGACCGAACGGCGCATGCCCGAGGTCGTGCCCCAGCGCGATCGCCTCGGTCAGTTCCTCGTTGAGCCGCAGCACCTTGGCGATTGTCCGGGCGATCTGCGACACCTCGAGGGTGTGCGTCAGGCGGGTCCGGTAGTGATCGCCGGTGGGCGCCAGGAACACCTGCGTCTTGTGCTTGAGACGGCGGAACGCCTTCGAATGGACGATCCGGTCGCGGTCCCGTTGGAACGCGGGCCTGATCGGGTCATCGGCCTCGGACCGCAGCCGCCCCCGGCTGCGGCTGCTGAGCGCCGCGGTCGGCGCCAGGGTGGCGCGCTCGCGTGCTTCGAGCTGCCGGCGGAGCGAGTCGTCGCGAGCCGCCTGCGCCATCAGCCCCCGGCGGTGCCTCGGGGCCGGATGGTCGCCACCGCGTGCTTGAACAGCAACACGTCCGATTCGTCGTGCTCCACGAGCAGCGCGTAGCGGTCGAAACTCTTGATCCGCCCGCAGATCTCGGTGCCGTCCATCAGGCGCACCGCCACGCGCAGACGCTCCCGCCGCGCGCCGTTCAGAAAGACGTCCTGCAGGCTCGATACGGCCTGGCGTTCACCTGCTGTCGACATGATTTGTAGTGGAGGGCGCCCGGCGGGCGAAGTGCGGCCGGAGCGTTGCCAGAATCTCGTCCAGTGCGTCCGAGTGCTCCCCCGGCCGCCGAATCCACCGTAGGTTAGGTTCTTTTCGAAACCAGATCAACTGGCGGCGGGCGTAGCGGCGGTTCTCCTGCGCTATCAGCGCGCGCGTGGCCGGCTCATCGCGCACCCCCTTCAGATGCTCCAGAACCTGTCGGTACACGAGTCCCCCGAAGGGATGCGCATCCTCCGGCACACCGGCCGCGAGCGCCTCCCGGACCTCGTCGAGAACGCCGCGCTCGAACTGCCGGGCGACGCGCCGGGCGACGCGCCGGGCGGTGTCCTCGGCCGGCAGGCGCAGAGCGAACGGCAGCACGTCGTAGTCCTCCAGCGGTGAGCGGGTCTGCGCGAAGTGGGCCGTCAGCGTACGTCCGGTGAGCAGGTAGACCTCCAGCGCCCGCACGAGCCGCTTCTCGTCGTGGGGCTGGATGCGCACCCCGGACTCGGGATCGACGCGTGCCACCCAGCGATGCAGACGTTCGAGGCCGCGCCGCGCCGCGATGCGTCCCAGCCGGGCACGCAGCCGGTCGTCGCGCGCGGGCGCCGGACACAGTCCGCGGGTCAGCGCGCGGTAGTACAGGCCGGTGCCGCCCGCGAGCACCGGGATGCGGCCCGCGGCGGTCACCCGGCGCACGACGTCGGCCGCTTCGCGAGCGTAGCGCGCCGCCGAGTACCGTTCCGTCGGATCCACGACGTCGATGAGGTGGTGAGGCACGCCGCGGCGCTCCGCCAGCGACGGCTTGTCGGTCCCGATGTCGAAGCCGCGGTACACGGCCGTCGAATCGCAGCTCACCACCTCGCCGTCGATTCGCTGCGCCAGCGAGACCGCGAGCGTGCTCTTGCCGCTCGCCGTCGGTCCGACTATCGCCAACAGACAGGGCCGCGGCGACGCACTCACGACCGCCGCATCAGGACCCAGACGACCAGCCCGAGCAGGAACAGAACCCAGCCGATCTGCTGCAGTCGCGAGGGCATGTACGTGCACTCCGTGGCGTGCGGTCTCAGGCGGGCGGGGGCGGAGACTCGTTGAAGTAGAACGTGACGGTGAAGAAGCAGGAGTCGTCCGGATAGTCGTCCGGCAACGGATAGGTCGGGTTCGACGTGGAGATGGCATTGAACGCCGAATTGGTGAAGGCGTTGACCCGCGACGGCCTCATGACGCTCAGGTCCGTGATCGACCCGTCGCGCTGCACGCTGAACGTCAGCACGACGTTGCCGTGCATCGACATGATGGCGTACGGCATGAACCAGTTGCGGTACACCTGCGCGACGAACCGGCGCAGCCACGGGCCGAAGTCGGCCCCCTTGGAGTCGAACTGGATCTGCGGGGCGAACTGGTCGACCCGGCCCCGTTGATTGCTGAAGGTCTGGCGCCGGGCATAGCGGTCGAGGTTGCGCATGGCGCGCCCCAGCAGGCCGTCCGCCGGCCGATCCGCGTCCGGATCGAAGTCGTCCGGATCCGGCTCGCCGCCGCCGGGCAGGCTCAGCGCGCCGTCGGCGAGCAACTGCTCCACCAACTCGTCCGACAGCCGGCCGTCCTCCTCCCGCGGCGCCTCCGCGCTCCGCGAAGCATCCGCCGTCTCCGCATCGGCCACGTCGCCGCTGGCGTCCTCGAACCGGGACTCGGCCGGCTCCTCCTCCCGGTTCGGCGCCTCCGCGGCTTCGGCCGCGAGATCCGGCTCCAGAGCGTCGGACGGATCCTCGCTCTCCACGAACCGCATGGAGTTGCCGTCGGCGTTCGGCAGATTGTTGAGGGGGTCCTCCGCGGCCGTCGGAGACTGTGCGATGCGATCCCGATCGGACAACGGCGCGTTGGGATTCGGGGCCTGGTCCGCCTCGAAATCGACCCGCGGCTCGATAAAGACGAACGTGCGGTTCTCGTCCGCGGCCAGCGCGAGCTGCGCCTGTTCCTGCAGCTCCGCGAGCTCGGCAAGTCGCGCCATCCTGAGCGCCTCGGCTTCCTGCACGAACGGGAGCTGCGGCACGAACAGCACGAGCAGTACCACCAGCACGTGGGCGAGGACCGACAGCATGACCTGCTCGCGCCATGACATCGCCGCTTCGATGGTAGGCGTGTCGAAGTAACGGTCCTCGAAGTCGAATATCATGAAGCGCCCACTTGATTATAGTCCGCTGCCGCCGTCACGGACCGCGGCGGGAGACGCGCGGGTCGCCGCGTACAGATAGACGACGCCCAGCAGCATCCGGATCGCCGCGGTATCGACGAAGCCGGCGCCATCGAGCAGCCTGCAAAATCCGGCTCCGCTCGCAAACGCGCCGACCGAGGCCGGTAGGTACGCGTAGGCACTGTCGTGCCGCGAGATCAGGCGCCCGACCGCCGGCAGCACGCGGCGGAAATACCAGCGGTAGAGGGGGCCCAGTCCCGGCAGCGTCGGCATGCCGAACTCCAGGATGGCGATACGCCCGCCGGGCCGGACGACGCGGTGCAGCTCCGCCAGCGTGCGGCGGGGGTCTTCCACGTTCCGAATGCCGAAGGCGATCGTGGCCGCATCGACCGAGGCAGCCGGCAGAGGCACGCGCATCGCGTCGCCCCGCACCAATCCGATCCGGCCGCCCAACCCCCGCGCGTCGCGCTTGCGTGCGGCGTGCTCCAGCATGCGGGCGGCGAAATCGATGCCGACGACGTACGCCGCGCCGCGGCTCGGCCGGCTCAGCGCGATGGCGAGGTCTGCGGTTCCGGTGCAGAGATCCAGCACCGTCTCGCCGCCGGTCAGGCGCAGCGCGCGAACCGCCCGTGCCCGCCACCACCGGTCGAGGCCGCCGCTCAGCAGGTGATTCAGCAGGTCGTAGCGCCCCGCGATGGCGTCGAACATCGCCGCGATACGATCCGGCGTCTTGTCGATCACCCGGTCCACGCGGGAAAGAGGTCCTGATCGAAACCCAGGCACGAGACAATCTTCCCGGCCATGAAGTCGGCGAGGTCGTCGAGCGTGGCCGGCCGCTGGTAGAAGGCCGGCATCGCCGGCAGCACATGCGCACCCGCCTCCGCGCAGAGCACCATGTTGCGGAGCTGCGGCAGGCTCATCGGGGTCTCGCGCGGCACGATGACGAGGGGCCTCCGCTCCTTCAGTGCGACGTCCGCGGCCCGCTCGATAAGGTTGCGGGACAGCCCGTGCGCCACGCCGGCCAGCGTCTTCATGGAACAGGGCACGATGACCATCGCGTCGCAAGGCGAGGTCCCGCTCGCGATCGCCGCGCCGACGTCCCGGTTGCGGTGGACGGCCAGCGCGGCGGACGCGACCGTGACGCCGTAGCGCGCGGCAAGGTACGGGCCGAGTCGATCCACCGCCGCGTCCGGTCCCAGCTCGTCCGTCAGCAGCCGCCGGCCGAAATCCGACACCACGAGGTCCACCCGTACGCCCGCGGCCAACAGCGCGCCCAGCGTGCGGACCGCGTAGAGAGCCCCGCTCGCCCCGGTGATGCCGACCGCCACGCGCAACGGCTTATCCGACATGGATGGCGGCCGCGGTGGCGGCGAGGTACAGCATGCCGACGTACCCGTTCATGTCGAAGGCCTGCTTCACGCGCGACAGGTCGGCGGCGCTGACGAGCGACTGTTCGTACGCCAGCAGCAGGGCCACCCCCGCGACCCCGGCGAGGTAGACGGGCCCCAGCGGCGCCAGCCAGACCAGCGCGGCCAGCCCGGCGACGGTCACGACGTGAAAGAGCCGCGAGAGGTGCAGTGCACGCTCGACCCCGAACCGGGCCGGAATCGATCGGAGACCGTGGCTGCGGTCGAAGTCGATGTCCTCGCAAGCGTAGATCATGTCGAAGCCCGCGACCCAGGCGCCCGTGGCCGCTGCGAGCAGCCACGGCGTCCAGCTCCAGCCGCCGCCGGCCGCCAGCCACCCCCCGACCGGCGCAACCGCAAGCGCCAGTCCGAGAAAGACCTGCGTGTAGGCCGTGTGCCGCTTGGCCAGCGAGTACCAGAACACGATGGCGAGCGCCACCGGAGACAGCGCAAAGCAGACCGGACCCAACGGGTACGTGACCGCCACGAACGCCGTCGCGGCCACTACCGCGATGGTCCCGGCCTCGCGGCGGGAAACCCGCCCGCGCGGAATCTCGCGCCGCTGCGTGCGCGGATTCAGCGCGTCGTAGCGCGCGTCGACCAGGCGGTTGAAGGCCATCGCGGCCGTCCGCGCGGTGAACATCGCCAACACGATCCAACCGGTGCGGAGCCAGGTCAGATCGGCCTCCAGCCCGGCGAGCAGGGCCCCGGTCAGCGCGAAGGGCAGGGCGAACACGGTATGGCCGAACCGAATGAACGACGAGTAGGTGCGTATTCGAGACAGCATGCGTGCTCCGGGGTCTTCGGCGACGAGAAACCGATTCAGCACTCCGCCGGTGCGCCGCGGCCCTCGTCTGCCTCGTCGAGCCACGCGATCTGTTCCGGCTCGATCCCGGTCAACAGGTATTCTTCCACATCCCGTACGGCTGCCGGCGTCTCGACCGCGATGAGCGCCGCGCGGCGCGAGACCTCGATGGCTCCGTGCGACCGCCCGCGGCCGAGCGCGGCGGCGCCGGCGAGCGTACCGCTGCGCAGGATGCGCCGGGCCGAGACCTCCGGCGCGAGACGGCGGAGGTGAGCCAGCTCCGCGAAGGTGTTCAGATCGGGCGCACTGGCGAGACTGTCGGTGCCGACCGCCACCGCCGCCCCGGCCGCGTAGAACGCCGCTACGGGCGGGACGCCGGCGCCGGTCCATGCGTTGCTCCGCGGACAGGTCACGATGGTGGCGCCGGACCGGGCCACCCGCATGATCTCCTCCGGCTCGAGCTGCACGCCGTGGACCAGCAGCGTGTCGTCCCGAAGCCATCCCAGAGCGTCCAGATAGGCCAGCGGTCCGAGCCCCGGCGGCCGCCAATCCGGATCCCACCGGCCCCGAGCGTCCAGAATCGCCCGCCAGGCCCCGGTTCCCGCACGCAGGAACTCGCATTCTTCCCGCGATTCGGCCGCATGCACCGAACGTGGTCCGGGCAGGCGGGCCGCCAGCGCCCGGAAGAGCGCGGGCGAGACCGAGTAGGGTGCATGGGCGGCGGGACGGACGCGCACCCGCGTGTCCAGACGCTCGGCCACGAGGCGGTCGAGCCGATCCACCGCCGCGGCAGCCTCGGCCGGCGCCATGTCGAAGCCGAGCAGCTCGTGGAACACCACCGCCTCGACGGGACCCGCGTCCAGCGCCGCCACCGAGGCCAAGGTATTCGAGACGTCGCCGACCAGCGCGGTCCCCGCCCGGCGGAGTTCGGCGACCGCCGCAACGATCGCCTCCGGCTCCGTCCCGGGGGGCACATCCTGCAGGTGCCGCATCAGCGCCGCCGCCCAGGCGGGCATCGAGCCCGCCGGCGGGACGGCACCCCGGTGTCTGGACAGCTCCAGGTGGGTGTGGGCGTTGACGAGGCCGGGCAGCACGCAGACGCTTCCGAGGTCGATCTCCCGGCCCGCGGAGTCGCCGCGGGCGGCCGCCACGGAACCGATGGCACGAATGACGCCGCCGCCGACGTCCACCCAGCCGTTCTCTATCGGCGGAGACGTAATGGGCGCCACCCAGCGGGCGCGGTAGCGGGTCCAGGTCACGGGCCGCCGCCTCGCCGCGCCTTGCCGTCCGGGCGCCTCGGCGCTCTCGGAGCCACGCGGAATCACACCGCGGACTGCTGGCGGCGCTTGCCGGCCAGGCTCCGCGCGGGATAGCGATCCAGCTCGGCCGGCACGGACGTGTCGCCGGCCTCGCGCGCGGTGGCGAGCTCGGTCATGCGCGGCACCTGCCGCTCGCGGAAGACGGGGTCGCCGAGCACGCAGTACTGCATGTCGCGACGCTTCGGCACGAAGCCGGCGTCCTCGATGTTGCGGACGATCTCCACCTCGTCCATGCAGTAGGCGGCGCCGGCGGCGCGCACGACGTTCTCCTCGATCATCACGCTGCCCATGTCGTTGGCCCCATACGCGAGGCTCAACTGGCCGACCTTGCCGCCCTGCGTGACCCAGGACGCCTGCAAATTGTCGAAATTGTCGAGGACGAGGCGGGCGAGCGCCAGGGTTCTCAGGTAGTCGACGCCGGTGGCGCCGACGCCCCCCAGCTCCGTGTTCGACGGCTGGAAGCTCCAGGTGATGAAAGCCGTGAAGCCGCCTGTCACGTCCTGCAGCTCCCGCAGCCGCAGCAGGTGCTCGATCCGTTCGTCGAGCCGCTCGACCGTGCCGTACATCATCGTCGCGGTAGTCCGCAGTCCCGCCTCGTGCGCGTGCCGCATCACGTCGATCCACTCCGTCGCGGTCGCCTTGCCGTAGCAGTTCAGTCCCTTGCGGACGCGGTCGACCAGGATCTCGGCGCCGCCGCCCGGCATGCTGTCCAGGCCCGCCGCAACCAGCCGGTCGATGACGGCACGGGCCGGAAGCTGCGTCAGGCGGGACAGATGGATCACCTCCGGCGGCGAGAGCGCATGCAGCTTGAAGTCCGGATAGCGCGCCTTGACCGCCCTGAACAGGTCCTCGTACCAGACCAGTGGCAGGTCGGGATTGTGACCGCCCTGCAACAGGAGCTGCACTCCCCCGACCGCGATCGTCTCGTCGATCTTGGCGAAGATCTCGTCGAAGCCGAGCACGTAGCCGTCCCCCGCGCCGACCTCCCGGTAGAACGCGCAGAAATTGCACCGCGCCACGCACACGTTCGTGTAGTTGACGTTGCGATCGATGATGTAGGTGACGATCCCGTCCGGGTGCCGCGCGGCTCGCGCCGCGTCGGCCAACTGTCCGAGCCGGTGGGTCGGCAGGTCGGTATAGAGGGCGAGCGCCTCGGGGGCGTCGAGCACGCGCCCTCCGTCGAGCACGCGCCGTACGGCGTCGTCAACGAGGCGTCCCGTCATGCGTCGAAGAACCGCAGCGCCGCAGCCTGCGGCACGATGCCGACATCCGCGGCGGCGGCATAGAACCGCTTCACCCCGGAACGGCCGTCCTCGGTCAGGGCGAAGTGCACGTTTTTCCGCAGATACTCCCTCGCCAGCTCGGCCTGCTCCTCGTCCCCCGACGTATGCGCGGCCACGACCTCGTCTATCGCCGCGGCGCCCGCGTCGCGAGCGGTGCGTAGCGCCCGCACGTGCTCCGGCTCGACCATGTCTCCGCGGCCGGCCCAGAAGGCCCAGACGAACGGCAGCCCGGTCATGGCGGTCCATTCCTCGCCCAGATCGATCTTGTCGAGGTCGACCACCGTCTCGTACTCGGTGAACAGGGCGATGTCGCCGATCAGCAGCGCCGCATCGCAGCGCTTCAGCATCGACTGCAGGTCGGGTTGCATCGAGATGAACTTCGGCTCGATGTCGAACCACTGCGCGCACAGAACGCGGAGCAGCGCCACCGCGGTCCGCGAGCTCGCATCGATGGCGATCGATCGGATGGCCGTCGCCGGGCGCGTAGTGAAGAGCGCCACGGACGCCACCGGACCGATCGACGCCACCGCGATGTCGGGCACCACCCGATAGTCCGGCCGGCGCAGGTACTCGATGGCCGGCAGCAGGGCGAGGTCGACCGCCCCCTCGTGGAGCAGCGCGGCACAGCGCGCCGGGACGTCGTACTGCAGCGAGAAGAGGTCCGGACGCGCATCCAGCCCGTAGACGAGCGGCCTCGCGTTGAGATACTCGACGACTCCGACACGGATGGCACTCATTGGTGATGCGTGCACAGCGTCCGGAAACGGCCGTTCCGCTCGACCGGCACCAGTCCCGCCGCCCGTATGTTCCGCGTGATTTCCTCCAGCGGCGTCCGACGGGGCCCGTGCGGCGATGCATCGCTCGGTGAGACGCCGTCGACGTCGTCCGCACCGAACGTCAGCGCGACCTGCGCCAACTGCGGCCCGTAGCGCCGCCAGTCCACCTGAATCGATCCGATATTGTCGACCAGTAGCCGCGCCAGCGCAACCTGCCGTACGTCTTCGTATCCGGTCGACGGCCGGTCGGGCACGTTGCGCGGCAGGGGTGCGAAGACCGGCACGGAGACGTCCTTCCCCCAGCCGGCTACGCGGCGCAACGCCGCGATGCCGTCCACCGGCGAATCCACCGTCCAGCGCGCCACCGGCACGCCCCCCGCGGACGCGCGGGCGACCCAGGCCGGATCCGCAGTACGCTCGACCCGCGCCTCGGCAACGTACGCCAGCCCCTCGGCCCGTAACGCCGCGATCAGGTCGTCGAAGCACGCCGTATCCCCGCCGCACAGGTCCACGAGTTCGTCGAGCGCGAAGCCGCTGACCGGAACGTCTCCTGCCGCGCGGAAGGCGGCGCGAACCGATTCCACAACGTGACTCGCGGTATCGGGGCATCCGGCGAGACGCAACTCCCCCGCCTCCCGCGAAACCGGATCCGCCCCGTTTGTCGCCGGAACTTCCGCCACGCGCACGAAGGTGGCGCGGTCGCCGTGCAACACGCGACGCCGCTCATCCGCCAGCGCCCCGAGACCCACCAGATCGCGCCTCTGCGACAGCGCCGCGATCTCGGACGCGGACAGCGGCGCGCCGGCCTGCACCTTGTCGCCGATCGCCTCGAACCAGGATGCGGTGGTCATACGGCTCCGTGCAAGGGCAGCGAATCGCCGCGGCCCGTCATCGCGTCCGCGATCCGCTGGGCGACGGCGAGCGCCCGGCGGCCGTCCGCACCGGTCACGCGCGGAGACGTTCCGCGGCGCGCGGCGCGGACGAAGTCGTCAAGCTCCCGCTCGAGCGGCTCAGCGGTCGCCACCTCCACCCGCCCGCCGTCGATGCCGACCTGCTCGTCCTCGCCCTTCTTGACCTTCCAGATCTCCACCTGCTGCTCGGCATAGTCTACCGAGACGAGGGCGTGCGGCTGAAACACCCGCAGCTTGCGAACGCGATCCCGGCTGATCCGGCTGGCCGTCAGATTCGCGATGCAGCCGTTCCCGAAACGCAACCGGGCATTCGCGATGTCGATTCGAGAGCTCAGTACGGGGACGCCGACCGCCTCGATCGAGACCGGCTCCGCGCCGACGCAGGCCAACACGACATCGAGATCGTGAATCATGACGTCGAACACGACGTCGATGTCGAGGCTGCGCGGCTGAAAGCTGGCGAGGCGGTGCACCTCGATGAAGCGCGGAGCGGAAATCAACGGCAACGCTGCGGTCACCGCCGGGTTGTGCCGCTCGGTGTGCCCCACCGCCAGCGTTGCGCCCGACCCGGCGGCGGCCGCTATGAGGCGGTCGGCCTCGGCGACCGACGCGGCGATCGGTTTCTCGACCAGTACCGCCACCCCGGCCTCCAGCAACGGCAATCCGACGCGGACGTGATCCTTCGTCGGCACCGCCACCACCACCCCGTCGACGGGCGGATCGATCTCGCGCACGTCCCGCAGCGCGACCGTGCCCACCTCGGCCGCAACCACCCGTGCCCAGTCCGGGTCGAGATCGACCACCGCAACGAGATCGACATCCGGAGCAGCGCCGAGAATGCGGGCGTGGTGTCGTCCGAGATGACCGACGCCGACCACCGCCGCACGAAAGGGCGGGTGCGTCATGACGGCGACGTCCCCGCGGCGTCGGCAACCCGGCCGACCACGGCTACGCCGGCAGCATTTGCCGCCTCGAATACACGTTCCCCATCCAGCACCACCGTCCGCGCCGCGTCGACCGACAGCACCGTGGCGCCGGCCGCGCTGAGCGCGTCTACCGTGGGAACGCCGATGACCGGCACGTCGAAGCGCATGTCCTGATTCGGCTTGGCTACCTTGATGACGCAGCAGCCCGGCCCGGCCAGACGTCCGGCTCTGGCGATGACCTCGTCGGTACCCTCCATCGCCTCGACAGCCACCACCGCACGCTGCCGGACGGCAATCGTCTGGCCGATGTCGAGTCCGGCAATCGCATCTGCCATCCCGTATCCGAAAGCAAGGTCGCCGCGCTCCTCGTCGTTCGGGGCCCGCTCGGTGAGCGTGCCGGATCGGGCAAGGAGGGGATCGAGAAACGCCGTCGAGTCGACGAGCTGAATCCCGTGCGTGCCGAGCACGTCCGCCACCGCCGAGATCAGCGCGTCGGTGTTGCGGGTCCTCAGCCGTCGCAGCACCGAAAGCAGGGTGAGGTCCGGTACGATGCCCGAGAAAATGCGGGTGTGCTTGACCTGACCCGCCATCAGCGCCCGGGTGACATCGGCGCGCTTGAGAATGTCGATGCACCGGCCGAGCTGGCCGAGCGAGACCCAGTGAAACTCGGCCGGCCGGCCCGTGGCGGCCGCTGCTTCGATAGACGGATGCGCTTCCTCCCGTATCGCGACCACCGTGACGTCGTGCCCGAGGCTGCGAGCCGCGTCGAGCGCCAGGAACGGAAACTGGCCGTTGCCTGCAATCAGGCCGATTCGCATGGCCGGCTCGATGTTCCCGGCTACTCCTCGACCGCGACCGGCTCCACCCGCCTGGCCGGCCGGCGCAGATTGACGCCGCGCCTCGAGGTCCGAATGAACTCGACCAGGTAGCGCACCTCGTGGCCGTCGAGATCCTCATCGGTGTCGATGCGCGCCAGCGCCCGCGTCGTGTTGAGCTTGGACTGCAGCAGATAGCGGAAGGCGCGCTTCAACTGGGTGATGGTCTGGGGCGAGGCACCGCGGCGCTGAAGACCGATCGTATTGACGCCATACAGCCGGGCCCGGTTGCCGACGGTCTTCCCGTAAGGCAACGCGTCCATCGTGACCACGCTGTAGCCGCCGATGAACGCCTGCCGCCCGACGCGGCAGAACTGGTGGACGCCGGAGAAAGCGCTGATGGTCGCCTCGTCCTCGACCACGACGTGACCGCCCAGCGTGGCGCCGTTGCCGAAGATCGTCTTGTTGCCGACGATGCAGTCGTGCGCCACATGCGCGTAGGCCATGAACACGTTGTCGTTGCCGACGAGAGTCAGCCCGCCGCCGCCGCGCGTCCCGCGATGGATGGTGACGAACTCCCGGATCACGTTCCGGTGGCCGATGACGAGGCGCGTCTCCTCACCCTCGTACTTGAGATCCTGCGGAATGAGCCCGACCGACGCGAAGGGGAAGATCTCGCACTCGTCGCCCAGCTCGGTATCGCCGTCCACGACGGCCGACGCGCCCACGCGACAGCCGCGGCCCATTCTGACACCCGCCCCGACGATGGCGTGCGGGCCGACGACGGTGTCGGGACCGAGCACTGCATCCTGGTGAACCTTGGCGGACTTGTCGACGTAGGCGGAACGCTCGATGCCGACGAGCAGCTCCGCCTCCGCCACCGTCTGGCCGGCCACCAGCGCCACGCCACGCACGATGGCCACCTCCTCGTCGCGGCTGCGGAGGGTGACGTCGAGGCACAACCGGTCCCCCGGAAACACCTGCTTGCGGAACTTTGCGTTGTTCACGCCGCGCAGTGCAGCCCTCCCCGTCGGGACGTCGCTCGTCGGGCCGAGCAGGAGCAACGTGGCCACCTGCATCAGCGTCTCGATCATCATGACGCCGGGCATCAACGGGTTTCCAGGAAAATGCCCCTGGAAGTACTCCTCGTTGACGGTGACGTTCTTCACCGCGCGAACGCGGCGCCCCGGCTCATGCTCGACGACGCTGTCGACGAGCAGAGACGGATAGCGGTGAGTGAGACGGTCGAGAACGACGGGTATATCGAGAGGCACGTGTGTACGGCTCAAGTGACAGCGGGCGCCAGTCTACGAGGCCGCACCCATACCGTCCACCCCGGCGGCGTATTCCGCTCGCGGGGTCGAGTGACCGGCTGGAGGCCGGCAACGGATCATCAACGTCGATTCAGGTTGTCGATGACAATCTGCGTCAGGTCGAGTGCGCGGTTTGCCCAGACGAGACCTCCCTGGCCCACGTTGAAGATGAGATCGACGTCCCGGTCGATCGCCACCGACTCGAGGGCGGGCGACAACATCGAGTCGAATTCGACCTGCAGCCGTTGCGTGAGTTCGGTCAACTCCGCGTCGGCGTCCTGGGTGACGCGCTGCATCTCGGCCTGCGCGTCCTCGGTGTCACGCTGAATCTCCCGCTGCAACCGCCCAATCTCACGTGACAGACTGAGCCGCGCCTCGGTGCTCATGACCGTCTCGCCCTGCGCCAGCCGCTGCTGCAACTGCAGCAGGTTCTGGTTCTTGGAGTCGATCTGGGTCTGCAGCGTGGCCTGCCGCGCCTCGATCTCGGAACGCTTCTGCTCGGTCAATTGCTGCACCTGCGCGTTCGCGGTCCGGCCGTGGACCGACTCGGCGAGAATGCGCGCGAGGTCCACGTAGGCGTACTTCGCACCGGACGGAAACGGCAGCGATGCCTGTTGCGCCGCCGCAGGCATCACGGTGGCCCCGAACAGCACGCCGGCCATCAATGTCGTTGAAACAGCGAATCTCATGGGTAGTCCTCACGGGGCGCGTGGCCCTCCGCACGCGCGACCAGATGGTTGACAACGAAGCGTGGACCCTATCGCGTCGTCAGAACGTCGTGCCCATCGCGAAACGGAATCCGTGTCGTTCCTGCGGCTGATAGCGATCGTTGAAGATGCCTTCCACCTGCGGGTTCCAGTAGTAGATCAGTCGGAACGGCACGTTCAGCATCGGCATGAAGAAGCGCAGCTCGATACCGGTAGACGTCCGGAAGTCGTCCATCCTGAACTCGTCACCGAAGTCCTGGACCTGCCCGGCGTCGTAGAACGTCACGAGCCGCACCGGCCCGCCGAGCACGAACTGGTACTCGAGGTTGAACAGCAGGCTCTTGTTGCCGCCCATGACGATCAGCCCCTGGTACGAATCGTTCGGGATCTCGGGATTCACGTCCGACAGCGTCGGGCCGATGCGCCGGATGTCGAATCCGCGAATCGAGTACTCGCCCCCAAGCCAGAGACGTTCGAAGACCGGGATCGCGTCGGCATTGCCCGCCTGCAGGTGACGGTACTGCACGCGCGCGCCGAAGATCGTGCGGGAAGTGTGCGGCCGGTAGAGGGTCGCCTCCATGATCGGCTTCACGAACTTCGTGTTGCCCCCGGCTCCGGCCAGCTCGAGGGCCAGCGACATGCTCTTGCCCTGACTCGGAAAGATCGGGTGATCGACCGTGTTGTGCTGGAGCTGCGGCGTCACCTTGCTCACCGTGCGCCTGCCGTCGCTCCCGAGCAGCAGGGCGTCCGCGAAGAACGGGTTGTACGCCGCCAGATACGACGCGTCGACGTTTCGCCCCAGGTACTCGCTGATGCTCGCCTGCGAGTTCTCCAGACTGTAGGTCAGGAACATGCGCGTGAACAGCGCGAGCGGTATCCCGAACGTCGAGGAGCCGCCGACCGTCTTCTCCCGGAAGCTGAACCAGTCGATCTCGCGCGAGAAGATCTGCGTGCCGAGGGAGATCGGCCGCCCGAAGTTGTACGGCCGGGTGAACGACAACTGCGAGTTGTTGGCCCACTGACCCCGCTGCACCGAGACCCCGAGCGTCTCTCCTCGCCCCATGAAGTTCGTCGTCTGGAACGAGACCTGGCCGAACACGCCGTCGAACTGCGAATACCCGGCCCCGAAGGTCAACTGGTTGAGGTTGGTCTCGCTCAGATCGAACGTGAGGTTCACCTCGTTCTCGGCGGACTCCACCTTTTCGATGCTCACGCCCTCTTCTTCGAGCGGCTCGAAGAACCCGAGCTGATTGAGCCGCCGCACGCTGTGCTTGAGCGCCTCGGTGTTGAGCACCGCGTTCTCGGCCACCTGCAACTCGCGTCGAATCACCTCGTCGTGCGTGGTCTGGTTGCCGGCGAACTCGATCCGGTTGACGAAGTACTGCTCGCCTTCCTGCACGCGGATGGTGACGTCGACCACGGGATCGCCGCTGATGCGGGTCGGTCGCGCCGCGACGACGCGCACGCCCTCGTCGTTCCCGTTCCCGTTCCCGTCCCCGTTTCCGTTCCCGTCCCCGTTTCCGTTCCCATCCCCGTTGGCGTAGCCGCTCCCGTTCCCGTTCTCGTCGGCCGCGAGCGCCGCCGCCGCGGCCGTCTCCGCTTCCTGCTCCGCGGACCGCGGGTTGAGCTCGGGCGCGAGCGTCATCTCGTAGTAGCCGAGCGAGCCGTACAGCTCGCGGGCGTCGTCGAAGCCCTTTCGCACGTCGCCTTCGCTGTAGTAATTCCCCGGCTCGATGTCCTCGAAGATCCTGCGCAGACCCGCCTCCAGGAGGATCTCGTTGCCGGCGAAGCTGACCTCGCCGATACGGTACCGCTCGCCCTCGTCGACCGGAATCCGCAGCCGCAGTCCACGGGTCTCGCCGTCCTCCGAGAGCTCCAGGTAATCGAGCTCTGGCTGGCCGACCTGCGCCGTGATGTAGCCCTGGTCGCGGTAGGAGGCCTCGATGCCCACCGCATCCTCTTCGTACTCCTCGGGCTTGTAGGTGCCCCGCCCGGTCATCCACGAGAGCCACCAGCGCTGCTTGATCTTCTTCATCCGGCCGCGCAGCCGACGATCACTCATCGCCTCGTTGCCGATGAAGTCGATCTCGTGCACCTGAATCTTCGGCCCCTCGGTCATGTTGAACGTCAGCCGGACCAGCTTCGGCCCGCCCGGCAGCGCCTCGATGGTGTGGTCGACCTCCGCGAACATGTGCCCCTGCGCCTGGTGTCCCTGCCGAATCACCGCCTTGACGCGGCGGATCGTCTCCGGGTCGATGAAGGAATCCATCCGGAGGGTGATGCCCTGCTGCTCCAGGTTATCGAGGATGTCCTCGGTACTCAGCACCTCGGAGCCTTCGTAGGTCACGATCTTGACCCGCTCGCGCTCGTCGAGGTTGAAGATGACCCGCTTGGCCGCCACGCCGTTGGGGTAGGGGTCATCGACCACCTCGACCCAGAGGTCGTTCAGGAACCCGGTGTCCCAGAGACGCTGGAAGTCATCCAGGATGACCTCGGCCGTCTCGTCCGTGTAGGGCGTCCACCTCTGCTGCGACGGCAGGCTGACCTGCTTCGCGACCTCCATGTAGTAGAGGTACGTATTGAGGTCGACCCCCGGCACGCCTCCCTGCGTCGGGAACCGAAGCTCGATGTTCCGGAGCAGCGTGGGCGAATCGGGAGGCGGCAACGAAGGCCGCGGGGGCTCTGGCGTCCCGCCGAAGATGGAGGGCGCCTGCTGCTGCGGCGTCCCGAAGATGGAGGGCTGCCCCTCCGCCGGTGCGACGGCGGCGGCCAGAACCGCCGCGAACGCGAGAACCGTGGCCGTGCTGCGCACGCCGGCCCGCTCCGGATGTACCGTTGGCTGATTAACCTGCATTGAAGTGCACCCGTGAGGCACCGCTAGTCCCGGCCCGTCATCCCCCGCCCACCGATCACGGCTGGCGGGCACCGCGTGACAGACGAACCTTCGTACGATCTTACGGTATCTTGGACGCTCCGAACCAGGATTCGGCCGGTACAAAAACCTCCTAGACGAGGCACCGCCCCTCCACCTCCTGGCCGGCGACCCGGTAGGCCAGCACTCCAGCGTCCAGGTAGACCTCGACCTCGCCGGACTCGAGCCGCCCCCGAATCAACTCCTCCGACAGCGGATCCTCCACGTGCCGTTGGATCGCCCGGCGCAAGGGTCGCGCCCCGTAGGAGCGATCCTTGCAGGTCAGGTCGATTATCCAGTCGACGACGTCCGAGGTCAGCGTGATACGCAGGTTGCGGTTGGCCAGGTTCTCGTTGAGCTGCGCTACGAGCATCCGCAGGATCTCGCGCAGATCGTCATCGGTCAGCGCCTCGAACACGATGATCTCGTCGACACGGTTCACGAACTCGGGGTTGAATGTCCGCTTGACCTCGCCGAGCACCAGGTCCGTCACGCTGCGCTGGACCTCCTGCGCGCTCGACGACTGGAACCCGACCGCCGCCTTCTTCTGGATGTGGCGGGCGCCGATGTTCGACGTCATGATGACGATGGTGTTCTTGAAGTCGACGCGATTGCCCAGCCCGTCGGTGAGATGACCGTCCTCGAACACCTGCAGCAGGATGTTGAAGAGATCCGGATGCGCCTTCTCGATCTCGTCGAGCAGGACGACCGAATAGGGGTGGCGCTTGACCTTCTCGGTAAGCTGTCCCCCCTCGTCGTGACCGACGTACCCCGGCGGCGACCCGATCAGCTTCGAAACGGAGTGCTTCTCCATGTACTCCGACATGTCGAACCGTACGAGTGCGGTGTCGCTTCCGAACAGGAAGCTCGCCAGCGCCCGCGCCAGCTCCGTCTTGCCCACGCCGGTCGGTCCGAGGAAGACGAAGCTGCCGACCGGCCGGTGCGGAGACTTCAGGCCCGCGCGCGAGCGCCGGATGGCACGCGCGAGCGCCGAGATCGCTCGTTCCTGGCTGATCACCCTCCGGTGCAGCTCGTCCTCCATCCGCAGCAGCTTCGCGCTCTCGTCCTGGTTGATCGTGGTCAGGGGCACGCCGGTCCACTTCGACACCACGTCGTCGATGTCCTGTCGCCCCACCTCCGCGGGCTGCCCGCCCGCCTCGACGTCGAACTTCTCCCGCACCACCTGCAGGCTCTCCCGCGCGAGCACCTCCTGCTCGCGGAAGAACTGCGCCCGTTCGTAGTCCTTCTGCGCGGTCGCGCTCTCCATCTGCTCGACCGCGACCCGGATGTTCTTGTTGATCTCGCTGAACTCCTCGCTGTAGCCGGCGGCCCGAAGCTTGGCGCGGGCCCCCGCCTCGTCGACCAGATCGATGGCCTTGTCCGGCAGGAAACGGTCGGTGATGTAGCGGTTCGACTGGTAGACCGCCGCCTCCATGGCCTCCTGCGAGTACGCGACGCGGTGGTAGCGCTCGTAGCGGTCCTTGATCCGGCTCAGGATCTCCAGCGCTTCGGCCTCGGTGGGCGGCTCGACCTTCACGGCCTGGAATCGCCGCTCGAGCGACCGGTCCTTCTCGATGTATTTCCGGTACTCGGCCGGCGTCGTCGCTCCGATGCAGCGAATCTCGCCGCGCGACAACGCCGGCTTCAGAATGTTCGCCGCGTCCAGCGAGCCCTCGGCCGATCCTGCGCCCACCAGCGTATGCAACTCGTCGATGAACACGACGATGTTCGGGTTCTCGGTCAGCTCCTTCATGATCGCCTTGAGGCGTTCCTCGAACTGCCCGCGGTACTTGGTGCCGGCCACGATCAGCGGTATGTCGAGCGCAAGCAGCCGCTTGTCGGCCAGGAAGTGCGGCACGTCGCCGAAGGCGATGCGCTGGGCCAGCCCCTCGACGATGGCGGTCTTGCCGACCCCGGGCTCGCCGATGAGCACGGCGTTGTTCTTGGTACGGCGACACAGCACCTGCTGAACGCGCTCGAGCTCCACGGCGCGGCCCACGAGCGGATCGAGCCGGTTCTTCATCGCGGCATCCGACAGATCGCGGCTGAACTCGGCGAGCAGTGGCGTCTCCTTGACTCGGGTCACCGTGGTCTTCTCGTTCAGGAGTTGCACGATGTCCTCGCGGACCGCGTTGAGCCGCATCCCCTTCTCGGACAGGATGGTCGACGCCACGGACCGCTCCTCGCGCAGGATGCCGAGCAGCAGGTGCTCCGTCCCGATGTAGTTGTGGAGCAGCCGGTCCGCCTCCTCGGCGGCGAACTGCAGCACGCGCTTGGTCTCGGCGCTGAACGGAATCTCGACCGACGTGGACACCTTCTCGCGGAAGACGGTGCGCCCTTCAATCTCCTTGCGGATGTTCTCGAGGGACAGGCGCGAGCGGGCGAAGATGCGACTCGTCAGCCCCTTGCCCTCGCGAATCAGGCCGAGCAGCAGATGCTCGGTCTCGATCGAGATGCTCCCGAGCTGGCTCGCCTCGTAACGCGCGAAGAACAAGACACGCCGCGCTCGTTCCGTATATCGCTCGAACATGTCGACTGCTCCGACGCTTGGTGGCCAGCGTCCGGGTGAGCATCGATTATAAGGTACCGGCTCCCGATCAGGCGGTCCGGGCCGGCCGGGTCAGGCTGCGGCCAGACGTCCGCCGGCGAGCCGCAGCACCCGGTCGCAGGCGGCCGAGAGCCGGGTGTTGTGGGTCGCCACCACCGAGGTCAATCCGTACGCCCGGTGCATGTCGCGCAGCAGGTCGTGCATCGCGGCGCCGGTGACCTCGTCGAGGTCGCCGGTCGGCTCGTCCGCGAGAAGCAGCGCGGGGCGCATCACCAGGGCGCGCGCCAGCGCCACCCGCTGCTGCTCCCCGCCCGACAGCATGCCGGGACGGTGGTCGAGCCGGTCGCCGAGCCCGACCTCGCACAGGAGCGCCGCCGCCCGTTCGTGGGCTTCCTCCATCGGCCGCCGGGCGATGCGCAACGGCATCTCGACGTTCTCGAGCGCCGAGAACTCCGGCAGCAGGTGGTGGAGCTGGAAGACGAATCCGACGTTGCGGTTCCTGAACGCGACGAGGGCGTCGTCGTCGAGGGCGGTCAACTCCATCCCACCGGCGTGAATCCGCCCCTCCTGGGCGCGATCCAGACCACCGAGAAGCTGCAGCAGCGTGCTCTTGCCCACCCCGGACGCTCCCACGATGGCGACCATTTCACCGGAATCGACGGCCAGATCGAGGTCGCGCAGCACGGGTAGCGTGCGGCCGCCCGCGGAATACGACTTCGACAGCGCCTGAACGTCGAGGAATGCCATGGCTGACCCTGACGCGGTGGTCACTGATACCGTAGCGCCTCGGCCGGATCGATGCGGGCCGCGTGGCGCGACGGATGCAGGGTCACGAACAGACAGACCGCGTTCGCCGCCAGCAGGACGATCCCTGCGTCGAGCGGCTCGATGATGAACGGGACGTACGTCACCTGGTATACGTCCACGGGGAGCCGCAGAAGTTGGTAACGATCCATGACCGTGCAGATGGCGTAGCCGGCGGCGGCGCCGGCCACGGTCCCGGCCAGACCGATGATGGCGCCCTGCAGGACGAAGATCCGCCTCACCATGCGCGCGCTCGCGCCCAGGGTCTTGAGAATGGCGATGTCGCGACTCTTCTCCATCACCAGCATGATGAGCGACGACACGATGTTGAGGGTCGCCACGACCATTATCAGCCCGATCGCGATGGAGATGGCGATCTTCTCCAGGAACAGCGCCTCGAAGAGGGTCGAGTTGAGACGCGACCAGTCCTCCGTCATGTACGCGTCGCCGAGCTGCTCCGGGATCGCGTCGGCGACGGCCCGGGACGCATAGGGATCGTCGACGCGAAGCTGCATCATCTCGACCCGGTCCTTTCGGAAGAGCCGCCGGGCGACGTCCAGGGTCACGAAGCCGTACCCCGTGTCGTACTCGAACAACCCCAGGCTGAAGACGCCCACCACCTCGAGGCGGCGAGGACGCGGCAGCACCCCCATCGGCGACAGGGTGCCGCTCGGGGTCAGGAGGGTGACCTCGTCGCCGACGAACGCGCCGAGCTCCCTGGAGACGCCCTCGCCAATCACGATGCCGCCCAGCGCGAGCCCGTCGTACGCGTCCAGGGCCGCTAGGCTCCCGCTGTCAACCGCTGCCGCGAGATCGGTGACCTTCGCCTCGAGGGCGGGATCGATACCCTTGACGTTGATGAAGGCGTCGCCGGCGCCGGTGCGGGCGAGCGCCCGGCCCGGGATGGCGGGGGCGGCGGCCAGCACCCGCGGCAGCGCCGCCAGCTTGCGCGCCTCGGCGCGGTAGTCCTCGAAGCCGCCCTCCAGCACGTTCCAGACGTACACGTGGGCCTGGGAGCCGACGATCCGGTCCCGCAACTCCTGCTGCAACCCCGTCATCAGAGCCAGTGCAACGATCAACGCGGTGACGCCGACCGTCACGCCCAGAACCGAGATGAGCGACGTGCTGGCCATCGACGCCTGCTTGCGGCGCGCCACGAGGTACCGGACGGAGACGTACAGCTCGAAGGGCAGGTTCATGAGCGCGCAATCGACTTCTGTCTACGCCCCGGCGAGCGGACGCAGCAGGGGAAACAGGATCACGTCGCGAATGGACTGGCTGTCGGTCAACAGCATCACCAGCCGATCGATGCCGATACCCTCGCCGCCGGTGGGCGGCAGCCCGTGCTCGAGGGCGTGGATATAGTCCTCGTCCATGGCGTGCGCCTCGTCGTCGCCCGCCCGTCGCGCCCGTCGCTGATCCTCGAAGCGCCGCCGCTGCTCGGCCGGGTCGTTCAGCTCGCTGAACGCGTTGGCGATCTCCATGCCGCCGATGTAGAGCTCGAAGCGCTCGACGGTGTCGGGATCGCCGGGGCATTGCTTCGACAGCGGCGAGACCTCCGTCGGAAAATCGTGGACGAAGGTCGGCCGCACCAGCGCCTCCTCGCAGAAGGTCTCGAACAGCGTGAACGCGATCCGCCCGGCGCCCGCCCCCGGGGTGACCTCGACGCCCAGCTCGCGCGCCAGAGCTAGCGCCGGCTGCCGCTCGCGCAGCGCCTCCTCCGGCACGTCGCGGCCGAGCCGCTCGGACACGGCATCGCGCACCGCGTCCCGCAACTTCACCCGTGCGAACGGCGCCCGCCACGAGATGGTCGTCCCGTCATAGGCGCCCTCCGCTCCTTCGAGCACCTCGCCGGCTACCGCTTCGAGCAGCTCCTCAGTGAGCTTCATCAGCTTCCGGTAGTCGCTGTACGCCTCGTAGAACTCGAGCATCGTGAACTCGGGGTTGTGCCGCGTCGAGATCCCCTCGTTGCGAAAGTTGCGGTTGATCTCGTAGACGCGTTCCATACCGCCGACAACGAGCCGCTTGAGGTACAGCTCCGGCGCAACCCGCAGATACAGCGGCAGGTCGAGCGCGTTGTGGTGCGTGACGAACGGCCGGGCGAGCGCCCCGCCGGCCATCGGCTGCATCATCGGCGTCTCGACCTCCAGGTAGCCGCGCCCGTCGAGAAACCGGCGGATGGCGCGGATGACGCGGCTGCGCTTCTCGAAGACCTCCCGGGAATCGCGATTGACGATCAGGTCGAGATAGCGCCGGCGGTAGCGGGTCTCGACGTCGGTGAGCTCGTTCCACTTCTCCGGCAGCGGCTCGAAGGACTTGGCGAGGAACTCCAGGTGTTCGGCCCAGACGGTGAGCTCGTCGGTCCGCGTGCGAAAGACGCGGCCGGCGACCCCGACCACGTCGCCAACGTCGAGCAGCTTGAACACGCTGAAGTCGGAGGGATCGACGGAGTCCTCCCGAACGTAGGCCTGCAACCTGGACTTCCCATCCGATAGCACCAGGAAGTTCGCCTTGCCGAAGCTCCGGATCGCGACGATGCGACCGGCCGTGACCGTCTCCGGACGCTCGGCCTCCAGTTCCTCTCCCGATCGGCCTCCGTGCGTGTCGACGATCGCCGACACGCTGGCGGATCGGTTGAAGCGGACAGGGTACGGCTCGACTTCCAGCGCCCGGAGCGCTTCATAGTTCGCGCGCCTCTGGTCGCGCTCGTCCAAACGCGCCTCGTCTTCACGCTCCTTCAACGCAAACAGGATTTCACCGTCTTCACGCTCGACCCTGTCGATATCGGATTCACCGGCAAGGAGACCATCCAGATATTCGCGGCGCCTCTCGGGGTCGAGATCCCGGCGCAATCTGGTTGCCTTCAGAATGGCATCGATGGATCGTCGGCCAAGGGGATGCTCCGGGTCTTTGCGCGCCTTCTTGAGCACCCTGCGCACCTTGGTCCGCGCATCCTCGTCGCTGATCGGTCCCGCCGCGCCCTCCGGGTCCGTACGCGGCTTCGCGCGTCGTTGCCGGCCCTCGTCGTCGACGCGCTCCTTCAGCGCGTACAGGCCCCGCCCGCCTTTTCCCTCTCTCCGTACGACATCCGACTGACGTGGGGCCAGAAGGTCGTCGACCTGCTGCGGGTCCAGTCCGGTCTCCTTCGCCAGGCCCTTGACGGTCCGCCAGAGGTACTTCCCGTTCTCCAGCGCGGAACGCACCTCGGACCACGCCTCGCCATCGCTCGTCTGCTCGATCCCGCGCATCGCAAGCCGCCCGCCGACACCTTCGTCCATCATGTCCCGAGCGCGCTCCTCTCGTCCCGCTGGACGACCGCGCGCCGCACCGCATCCAGTACGCCATTGACGAAAGCGACGGCACGTTCACCGCTGAACGTCTTCGCCAGCTCCAGCGCTTCGTTGATGACCACCGCCGGCGGCGTCTTCTCGAACAGCAACTCGTACACGGCCAGGCGCAGTATGAGCCGGTCGACCACGGCCAGGCGCTCCGTCCGCCAATTGTCGGTATGTCGCGCGATCAGCAAGTCGATCTCCGGCAATGCACCCACCGCCCCCCGCGCGAGGCCGAGCGCCAGTTCCCGGCGGGGAGCCGGAGCCGGATGCACCGTCCAGAACAGCTCGAGCGCGTCGTCGAGATCGCCCGCCCCGATGCGGCCGACGTCCCACTGGTACAGCAACTGGAGCGCGGTCTCGCGCGCCCGATGGCGCTCGCGAGAGTTGTCCGTTCGGGGCTCCCTTGCAGCGAACACTCCTTCCGGCGTGTCCAGAGCCCGATGCAACGACTCGAGCGCCGTCTCGCGAACCGGCTGGCGCCCGCGTGTCGCTCCCGCGATCGACTCGCGTTCGCGCCCCCCCCGCGCAGGTGTCTCCCGAGCCCGACGGCCGCCGCGCGGGTTCCCCGAGAGAGTTCCGGGCGGGTGGGCGGCGGGAGATGGCTCCTGGCGCACCGGACGGTCGGAAGGACCTCCCGACACGCGCCGATCAACGCGTTGCGCCAGGCGAGGCCGCTCCTCGGCCAGCGGCCGGGAGGCAACGAGGCGAGGCTGCCTGGCGGGCGCGGGAACGTTGCACCGGCCTGCGTCTTCCAGCCAGAAACGCCCCTCGGAGTCCGCGATCAGTTCTCCGCCGAGCATGAGCGCGGTTCCGTCGAAGGAACCGATCTTTCGCGGACTCACCAGTGGATCGACGGCAGTCAGAATCACGCAGAAGGCCTTGGCGCCATCCTGAATTGATCTTATGTGATCATGCCGTTCGCGATCGCCGTGGCTGGTCGGATCCGGGCTCCGACTGTCCGTAACCTGAACGAAACGCCGCCCGTTCTTCGTGCGGAACTCGTCGTTCCAGACCGCCAGGTAGACTTGACCGTCCGGCCCGATCGCGCCCCACGACCACTGGACGTTGCGCCGCGGCGCTCCAAGATGAGCGAAGAAATCGGAGATCGTCATCGCGTTGCCCCGGGTAGCAGGCACCCTGCGCGGAACGGGGTCACGAATCACGTCCCGGCCCTGGGCGCGCCCGGCAACGAGCCGATGACGTTGGCCAACTGCACGGCGGCCAGCGCGGCTTCACGCCCCTTGTTCGACGGCCCGTCGCCGGCGCGGGCGGCGGCCTCGTCCAGCGAGTTCGTGGTCAGGACCCCGAACGTCATCGCCACGCCGGTCGCCTGCGACGCCGTGGCGATCGCGTGTGCAACGGCCGACGCCAGGTAGTCGAAGTGCGGCGTCTCTCCCCGCACGATGCAACCCAGACAGACGACCGCGTCGAACGCCCCCGATTCCGCCGCGCGCCGCGCCGCGAGCGGGATCTCGAAGGCGCCGGGCACCTCGACGAGGGTCACCGAGCCGGGCTCGCCCGGCGCGGCCCCGCGGGAGCCGGCCCCCCGGAGCGCGGCCAGCGCGCCGTCGCGCAGCGCACCCGTAACGCTGCGGTGGTACACGGACACGACGAGGCAGACCCGCAACCCCGACGCGTCGGTCGCCCCCTCGATAACAGGGGTATCTCTCATGAACCCGTAAAGCGGGGTCGACGCTTTTCGAGAAACGCGCGTGTACCTTCGCTCCAGTCGCCAGTCGCGGCGGCCAGCCCGAACAGGCTCGCCTCGTGGGCGCACCCATCGGCGAGCGTCATGCCGAGCCCCTCGCGGGCGGCGGCCAGAATATAGCGGACGGCGACGGGGGCCTGGGCGGCGATCCGCCGTGCGAGCTCGAGGGTGCGCGGCAGCAGCTCGTCCCGCGGCACGACCCGGTTGACGAGTCCGATCCGCCACGCCTCGTCCGCGTCTATCGGCGCGCCCGTCAACATCATTTCCAGCGCACGGCCGGCGCCGACCAGCCGCGGCAGGCGCTGCGTGCCGCCGTAGCCGGGAAGCAACCCGAGGCCGATCTCCGGCTGGCCGAGCTTCGCCGTGTCGGCCGCGATTCGCAGCGTGCAGGCCATGGCCAGCTCGCAGCCGCCGCCGAGCGCGTAGCCGTTGATCGCCGCGATGACCGGTTTGCCCATCCGCTCGATCGCATGGCACAACGCATGTCCGCGAGCCGCCAGAGCCTCGGCCGTGACCGGCGCGTCAGCGCCGCCAGCTCGCGGATGTCCGCTCCGGCGACGAACGCCTTGTCCCCGGCGCCGGTCAGAATCACCGCCCGCACCTCGTCGTCGGCCGCCAGACGGCCGACCGCGCCCTCCAGCTCGGTGACGGTCGCTTCGTTCAGGGCGTTCAGCACCGCCGGCCGCGTCACGGTCACCACCGCAACCGCCCCGTCCCGGTCGATGGTCAGGTTCTCATCCGGCATCGCGTCTGGCTCGAACGGCAAGAACTATACTCCACGCCCACACCAGGGCGGCACCGGAAGCCGCTCCGAGCGCATCCGCCGCCGCGTCCCGCAACTCCGGAGTCCGGCCCGGCACGAACGACTGGTGGAACTCGTCCGTCAATCCGTAGGCCGCGGCCAGCAGGGCGGCCAGCAGAGCGCCCCGGGCGTCGACCCGGCCCCATTCCGCGCCGGCCATGCCCCGTAACACCGCCGCCCCGAGCGCCGCGTAGGCGATGGCGTGGGCCACCACGTCCGACACCGATGCCGGCAGCGGGGGCGGGCCCGGCGCATCGGAGACGAAGAAGAATGCCGCCATCAGAGCGACGGCGGGGCCCCACACCCGAACCGGCCCGAGCAACGAGACCTTGCGCCGGCGCCGGCGGGTCGTCATAGCGGCAACGGATACATCAGCCAGGCGAGCACGGTGGCCGCGAGCACGAAGCCGGCGAACAGAACGCCGCCGAAGCGCGCCTGCTCCGCCGGCTCGTCGCGCATCAACACGACGAAGACCAGGGAGACGAAGCCGGCAAACAGCACCATCAGGATGAAATGGCTGGCCATCCCGCCGCCTACTTTCTGCCCTGGGCGATGTCGAACGCGTCCATCACGACCAGGGAGTTCAGGAGACCCGAAACGATGAGAAACGTGTTGCCGTACTCGTAGGTACCGGCCGCCACGTCGCCGCCCCCGGCGCCGAACGCGAGCGCCAGCAGGTAGGGGGCCCCGATGCCGAGATCGGCGAGTCCGGCCAGCGCGACCAGGGGCTGCGACGGATCGATGGCGAACAGCTCCCCGTCGAGGCCGAGTCCGATCGCGAACATCAGGGGCAGCGCCACGAGGAAGACGATCCCCTTGGACGCACGGCCCAGCCAGAGATGCCCGGCGCCGGGCAGCGCCCAGGCGACGGCGCAGATGGCGGCGACTAGGCCCGGCTCGGCCGGCTGCGGACGGTTGCGCATATGCCTTTAGTGTACCTCCCCGCGGATCGCGCCGGCCACGAACCCGCAGACGGCCGCGCCGAGCGGAACCGCAGCGGTTGCACGCACGAGATTGCCGGGATCGACGAGACCGCCCACCTCGATCAGCACGGTCGCGGCGGTCGGAAGCGCCGCCGCCGCAAGAACGAAGCGCGCCGCCCGGCCTCGGAACAGCCGGACCGCGCCGAACAGGCCGAGCAACGCGCCGCCGTAGAGCCCGGCGCACCGTCCGCAGACCGGGAGTTGCACCCCCCAGGGATGAAAGGACCGTTCCGCGCGCTGGTGACAGATGGCGCTGCCCGCGACATAGACGGCGCTGCCCGCGATCAGCACGCCCCCCTCCGCACCGTGGCGCAACGCGTACGGCGCAGCCGCCAACGCCGCGCTCCAGAGCACGACACCGGCGACGAACGCCCCCGGCAGCAGTCTAGATCTCCAGGCCATCGAAGTGCGTCAGGCGCCGGAAGGCCTCGAAACGGGCGCGGATGTCCTCCTCGGTCAGGCTGAGCAGCCGGCCGAGGCCGAAGTCCTCCACGGAGAGCGACGCCATGGCGCTCCCGCAGATCGCCGCCCGCGTGACCGCGTCGTCGGACAGGTCGTCCGCCGCGGCGAGGTACCCGATGAACCCGCCTGCGAAGGTGTCTCCGGCCCCGGTCGGATCGCACACCTCCTCGAGCGGCAGGCCCGGCGCGGCGAAAAAGTCATCCCCCCGCGTCATCAGCACGCCATGCTCCCCGCGCTTGATTATCACGCGCCGGGGACCCATCGCGCGGATCTCGCGCGCCGCCTTCACCAGGTTCGCCTTCCCGCTCAGTTGCCGCGCCTCCTCGTCGTTGATCACCACCGCGTCCACGCGCCGCAGGACCTGGCCGAGCTCGGCCGGGGTCCCGTCGATCCAGTAGTTCATCGTATCGAGAGCGACGAACCGCGGCGACTCGATCTGGTCGAGAACATCGAGCTGCAGGGCCGGGTGGATGTTGGCGAGGAACACGACCGGCGTGGACCGGAAGCGCTCCGGCACGCGCGGCGAAAAGTCCTCGAAGACGTTCAGGTGCGTGTAGATCGTCTCGCGCGTGTTCAGGTCGAGCTTGTACTCCCCCTTCCAACGAAACGTGTCGCCCGGCACGCGCTGCAGCCCTTCGAGGTCGATCCGCCGGCCGCCGAAGACCTGCATGTGGCGTTCGCCGAAGTCCTCCCCGACCACCGCCACCAGCCGCACGTCGCTGAAGAACGACGCGGCAACGCTGAAGAACGTCGCGGCGCCGCCGACCACGCGGGACACCTCCCCGAACGGCGTCCGAATCGAGTCGAAGGCGACCGATCCGACCGTCAGCACCGGCTGCTTCATGGCAGGTACCTGCCGACGATTGGCGCCAGCTCGGCGCGGATCTCCGGCGGAATCGCCTCCGGACGCGTGATGATCGCGGTGGCCAGCGCGTTGCTGCACTCGCACCCCCGCTCGATCGGCAGGCGCGACACGAGGTCGGCGATCGTCTTCCGCGCGGTCACCGCGTTTGCCTGCAGCGTCTCGATGACCATATCCACGGTGACCCGATCGTGCTCGGGATGCCAGCAGTCGTAGTCGGTGACGAGGGCCAGCGTCGCGAAGCAGATCTCCGCCTCGCGCGCCAGCTTGGCCTCCTGCAGGTTGGTCATGCCGATCACGTCCATGTTCCACGAGCGGTACAGACGCGACTCGGCGAGGGTGGAGAACTGCGGGCCCTCCATGCAGACGTAGGTGCCCCCGCGGTGCACGGTAGCGCCGACGCGGGCCGCTGCGTCGCCGGCGAGCCGGCTGAGGTCCGCACAGACCGGATGCGCAAGCGAGACGTGCGCCGCCATGCCGCGCCCGAAGAACGTGCCGATGCGCCCCCGCGTGCGGTCGAGGAACTGATCGGGAACCACGATGTCCTGCGGTCGGTATCGCTCCTGCAGGCTTCCGACGGCGCTCGCGGAGACGATCCATTCGACACCGAGCTTCTTCATGCCGAAGATGTTCGCCCGGAAGTTGAGCTCCGACGGCAGGATGCGATGCCCGACGCCGTGGCGCGCGAGGAACGCGACGCGACGCCCCCCGAGGGTGCCTACCAGATACGACGCGGACGGCGTCCCGAACGGCGTCGCGATCTCCCGCTCTTCACGATCCGTGAGCTCGGCCATGTCGTACAGCCCGCTCCCGCCGATAATGCCTATACGTATCCGTTCGTCAGCGTGCATGATGCGCAGCCTGCGCGCTCCTCTCCTGCTTGAGCTCGACCAGGACGCCGTGCGCGCTCGCGGGATGCACGAACGCCACCAGCGCCCCTTCCGCCCCCTCGCGCGGCGTCTCGTCGACCAGCCTGACCCCGCGGGCCTTCAGGCGCGCAAGGGCCGCCGCGATGTCGTCGACCCGCAGCGTGAGGTGATGGATGCCGGCCCCCCGGCGCGACACGAAGCGCCGGATCGGAGACTCTTCCGACGTCGCTTCGAGCAGTTCCAGTGAGGCGGATCCGACGCGCACGAAATGCGCGCGCACCCCCTGCGACGGGACGTCCTCCGTCGCGTCGACCTCGAGCCCGAGTGCGTCCGTATAGAACGCGAGCGCTGCGTCGAGGTCGTCCACCGCGATCCCGATGTGGTCCAGCACCGCCTTCATGAGTCTGGCGCCTCCTGCACGAATCGCCGCACGAGATCCCCGGCCGCCGTGTATGGATCGACCTCGCGGGCGGCAATGGCCTCTATCGCCTCATCGAGACCGCGCTCGGCCCCGATGCGCTCGACGATGCGCCCGACCAGGATCGACTGCAGTCGAGAGCGCGCCCGGCGGCGCGCACGGTCGTCCGCGACGAGCCCCCGCTCGGCGAACCGACGCACCGCCGCAATGGCGTCGTCGATGCCGTCGCCGGTCGCGGCACAGGTCTTGACCACCGGCGGGCGCCACTCGTTCGTCCCGCGTTCGCGCAGGGAGAGCATTCCCTCGATCTCCGCGACCGTGCGGTCGGCGCCGGCGCGGTCCGCCTTGTTGACCACGAACACGTCGGCGATCTCCATGATGCCGGCCTTGATCGCCTGCACGTCGTCGCCGCTGCCAGGAGCCAGGACCACCACCGACGCGTCGGCGATCCGGCTGACGTCGATCTCTCCCTGGCCGACGCCGACCGTTTCAATCAGCACGACGTCGGTTCCCGCCGCATCCAGGACGATCCGCGCGTCGTCGGTCGCCCGCGCCAGACCGCCGAGCTGCCCGCGGGTCGCCATGCTCCGCACGAAGACGCCGCCGTCTCCCGCGTGGCCCTGCATCCGGATGCGGTCGCCGAGGATGGCGCCGCCGCTGAACGGGCTGGTCGGATCCACGGCCAGCACCCCCACCCGCAGCCGTTCCCGGCGCAGGGCGGCCGTCAGGCGGTCGACCAGCGTGCTCTTGCCGACCCCCGGCGCCCCGGTGAGACCCACGGACAGCGCGCGTCCCGTCCGCCCGAACAGCCGGCCGATCAGGGTGGCCGACGTCGGGTCCTCTCGCTCCACTACCGAGATCGCGCGCGCGACCGCGCGGAAATCCCCGGCCAGCACACGTTCCGCGAGATCCATCAGGTCGGGGTCCTTCGAACGGCATCAGCCCAGGTACTGCCGCGCGATCACCAAACGCTGGATCTCGCTCGTGCCCTCGCCGATGGTCAGCAGCTTGACGTCGCGGTAGAGCTTCTCGGCGGGGTAGTCCTTCACGAAGCCGTACCCGCCGTGAATCTGCACGCATTCGCCGGCCGCCCGGACCGCGACCTCGCTGGCGTAGAGCTTGGCCATCGACGACTCGCGCGTCGTCGGCCGACCCTGGTCCTTGAGGTGCGCCGCGCGGTAGGTCAGAAGCCTCGCCGCGTCGATCCCTACGGCCATGTCGGCCAGCTTCCACTGCGTCGCCTGAAAGCTCGCGAGCGGCCGGCCGAACTGCGTCCGCTCGGCGGCGTGCCGGCGCGCCGCGTCGAACGCTCCCTGCGCCAGCCCGACGGCGAGAGCGGCGATACCGATCCGTCCTGCGTCGAGCACCGCCATCGCGTCGGCGAATCCGTGTCCCTCCCGACCGAGCAGGTGATCCCGCGGCACCCGGCACCCGTCCAGGCGCGTATCCGCGGTGGTGCTCGCGCGCATGCCGAGCTTGTTCTCCTTGCGGCCTGCCGACAGACCGGAGGCGCCGCGCTCGACGACGAAAGCAGAGATGCCGCGCCGGCGCGCAGCCGGGTCGGTGACCGCCATCACGACGGTCAGCCCGGCGAGGCCCGCGTGCGTCGTGAACGTCTTCGTGCCGTCCAGAACCCAGTCGTCGCCGTCGACCCGGGCGCGTGTTCGCAGGCTGCCAGCGTCACTGCCCGCGTCGGGCTCCGTCAGCGCCCAGGCCCCCAGGTACTCGCCGCGCGCCAGCGGCGCCAGCCAGCGCTCCTTCTGCGCCTCGGACCCGAACATCCCGACGTGCGCGGCGGCCAGTCCGTTGTGGGCGGCGACGGTCAGCGCGATCGTCGGATCGACGCGCGCGAGCTCCTCGACGCAGATGCAGTACTCGACCGCGGAGAGCCCGGCGCCTCCGTAACGGGCCGGGAACTGGATGCCGAGCAGCCCCAGCTCCGCGAGCTGCGCCAGCATCTCGGCGGGAAACGCCTGCGCCTCGTCCCAGGCCATGACGTGCGGCGCGATCTCCCGCTCGGCGAACTCGCGCACCGCCCGGCGCGTCACCTGCTCCGCTTCGGTGGGACGAAAGTCCATGGCGTCGAGGACTCTATCACGCGCCGGATGGGCGGCAGCGCCGGCCCTCAACCCGCCACGCTGCCGCCACGCCCCCAAACTGTCGATAATGGATGAACATGCTCGACCGCCGCGCCGGCTGCCGGCTGTCCTTTACGCTGCTTCTGCTTCTGGGCGCCGGCGCCGGCCCGGCGTCCGCCGATCTCACCGTCTTCGCCGGACGCACCGCACCCGACCACACGACGCACGGGGCGGCCCTCGGCATCTCCCTGCGGCCGGTCGGCCTGGAGTTCGAGTACGCCGGCATGCCCGCAGCCGGGTCCGACGAGAAGCCGGCCCGCCGGACAGGCCTCTTCAACCTGATCTTCAGCACACCGCTCGACCGCATCCGCCGACTCCAGCTCTACGGAGCCGTCGGCGGCGGGTTGTACCACGAACGCGGAGAGTCGCACGCGGGGACGAATCTGGCCGCGAGCGCGGGCGGCGGCGTCAACATCTCCCTGTCCGGACCGCTTCGACTCCGGATCGACTACCGTCTGTTCGCGCTACGCGGGGCAACACTCCAACGCCGCCAGCGGCGGGTGTACGCCGGCCTCAACGTGATGTTCTGATCTGGGGGAGCGCCGAGAACCGGCATCCGGTAGGGGGGGCAGTCCGGCGGCGCGTCAGCCAGGGTCCTCGACGAGCGGCACCGGCTCGAGCTCCAGCGGCGTCTGTCCCATCCCGAAGGACTGCATGTAGGTCTCGTAGAGCTGCTGCACCTCCGCCGGAAACACCTCGTTCAGGAGCTGCGCCACCGCGTAGTTGGCATCCCGCACGACCGGATCGAACAGCCAGACGTAGACCGCGTTGTTGTTGGGGCCCGGATCGGCCACGCGGTACATCGTCCAGCCCGCCGCCAGGGCCTGGTGCTCGGCGTCCTCGCTCGCGGCGAGGGCTTCGACCATCCGCCTCGTCAACGACTCGAAGCCGTTGGCGCTTCCGGACCGGACGTAGTTGATGACCATCGCCGCCGGCGCCTCGAACGTTCGGGTGGCGATCGGCGGCGCCGGTTCCTCGTCGGTCGATGCGGTAGGGTTCGTCTGCACCGGGTCCGCACCCGCGGGCGCCCGGGCCTCATCCGGAGGCTGCGCCGCCAGAACCGGGGGGGCCGGCTGTTGCGCCGCTCGCGCGACCTCGAAGGGCCGCGGGACCGCTATGCCGACCGCGATACCGGCGAGCATCGCAGCGAACAACGGCCATGCGAAACGCGACCCGCCGCGGTGAGGCCGGCGCGTGTCAATCGGACGCATCGGTTCATCGCTCCCGGGCGCCGCCGGCGGCGGCGCTTCATCTCCCGACCGCGCTCCCCCGACCGCTGACCAGCCCCGACGCAGGCGGCGTCATGCGAAACGGCGGAGACGAAGAAAGGCGCGGCCGGGCCTTGCGGCCCGACCGCGCCGGCAACCTCGTAGCGTCTGCCGACGCAGACACGTGGTACCCGTATCTGCCCCGGAAGCGGACCGACTTCTAGAAGTCGGCGACCAGCGTCAGGTTGATCGGCAACTGCTTGAGAGCGGCGTCCGTGAAGGAGCCGTTGTAGGTCTCGTAGAGCTGCTGAATCTCGCCCGGGAACACCTCGTTCATGATCGTCGACGCCGCGTAGTTGGCGCCGCCCATCACCGGGTCGATGACCCAGGCGTACATGGTGTTCCCCTGGCCGGTGATGTCGAGGCCGGCCCGGTAGACCTTCCACCCGCGGGCCTGCGCCTGCCGGCTGGTCTCCGTGTTCTCGCTCTTCTGCAGCGCCTCGCCGAGCCGCCGCATGACCCCTTCGTACTGCGCGGTCGAACCCGGCTTGACGAAGTGCAGCATGACCGCGGCGTCGCCGCTGAAGTTGACCTGCGGCTGGGCCTCGACCTGCTGCGATGGGACCAACGTGCCCAGCATCACGCCGACGGCCAGAGTTGCCGCGAACGCGCCCCCCAGAAAGATTCGCCGCATCGACCGCTCCTTGCGAAACCAACGCATGTTCGTGTCCTCCTTGGATCCCCCGTGCCCGGAAAAGAGCGGTTACTTTACCGTACCGCCCACGCTAGACGAAAGTACTCAGCACCTCATTCGAAACCAACATGCCGGCGCGCGTCAGGCGCCACCTCCCGCCGGCGTCGACCATCCACCCCCCCTCGACGAAGCGGCGCACGTCCGACCCGTACCGCGCCTGCACATCGACGCCGTAGCGCTCCTCGACGGCCGCGACGCGAACCCCCTCGGCGAGCCGCAGCCCCGTGAACAGCGCATCCCCGAGCCGCTCTTCCGCCGACAGGCGGAGTGTCTCCGCGACCGGTACACCCCGCTCGACGGCATCCACGTAGCGCGCCGTCTCCGAGACGTTCTTCCATCGTACGCCGGCCCGCGTCGAGTGGGCGCCGCAGCCGAAGCCCTGCCACTCGCCGTCGAGCCAGTACTTGAGGTTGTGGCGCGACCGCCGGCCCGGCCGCGCCACGTTGGAGATCTCGTACTGCTCGTACCCGGCCGCGTCGGTCATCGCCAAGGCGTCGAGATACATGGCGGCCGCGTCCTCGTCAGGCGCCTGCGACCAGCCCCGCCGCGCCGCTTCTTCCTGTAACGGTGCGTTCGGATACAACTCCAGCATATACAGCGAGGCGTGATCCGGCGAAAGCGCCACCAGTCCCGCTACCGACGCCGCGCACCGTGCGCGGCTCTGGGCCGGTAGCCAGAGCATCAGATCGAGGCTCACGTTCCCGCATCCCGCCTCCCGGATCGCCGTCAACGCTGCCCGGGCCCGATCCGCCGTATGCACCCTGCCGAGGCGCGCCAACTCGCCGTCGTCGAACGACTGCACGCCAAGGCTGATACGGTTGATCCCCGCTTCGAGCAGCGCCGACACGTAGCCCGTGCTGCACGACTCCGGGTTCATCTCGAGCGTCGTCTCCGCGCCGGAAGCGACATCGAAGGCCCCGCGGCAGGCGTCGAGGATGCGCGCCACCTCCTCGACCGCAAGCAGCGACGGCGTCCCACCGCCGAAGAAGATCGAGTCCACACGGCTCCCGTCACCGAGCCGCCGGACCTCCTTCGTCAGGGCGTCCACGTAGCGCCGCTTCAGGTCCTCTTCGAGCAGCCCGCGGTTGAAGTTGCAATAACTGCAGATCGCTGCGCAGAACGGCACGTGGACGTAGAGGCCGAGCGCGCCGGCGTCGGACACGTCGCCATGGTGCTCAGGCCGGTCTCTGGACGGCACGCCCGCTCACCCTCCGGGGCGCAGTTGCGGCGCGCCCGCTCGCCGAATTCACGTGCCGGCCTTGCCTCCGGCCCAGCCGAGGTCGAGCTGCCCCTCGGGCAACCGCGCGCGGGCCCGCCCCGACGTCCGCTGCGGCAGGCGCGCGGCCGGTGGGGCGGGACGGCCTGGCCCGATCTTCCATTTCTGGTACAGGAACTCCGCGGTGGGCGGATGCTCGAACTCGCGGTAGTCGGGTCCGTCGTACTCGAGAAACTCGCACATTTCCCGCAGCCGTGAATGCAGGCGGTAGCCCACGCGCACGAGCAGCGAGTCGAGATCCCCGGCGTCGGAGACGTCCTCGTAGTTCGTGGTGAAGACCGTCGGGCGCTTCTCGTTGTAGCGCGTGTTGACGATGAGGTGCATCGTCTCCTCGACCCAGTCCGTGAGACGCTCCGCCCCCAGATCGTCGAGCACGAGCAGCTCGGCCCGCATGACCTCGTCGAGAACCTCCGCCTCGGACGCGCGGGTGACCGGGTTGTAGGTGCTCCGGATGGTGCTCAGCAGCGAGCGCGTATCGTAGTAGACGCCCCGCATGCCCTTCAGCACGACCTCCCGCAGCACCGACACCGCAACATGGGTCTTGCCGATACCGGGAGGTCCGATGAACAGGAGCCCCTTGTCGACGACCGGAAACGCGGCGGCGAACTCCTGCGCCTTCCTGCAGGCACGCTGCAGCTTCTCGTTCTCGTAGGTGATGAACGTCGAGAAGTCGCACTTCGAATACCGGGCCGGAATCCGGGCGCGCGCCAGCATCTGCTGCGCGACCCCGGTGCGCCAGCAGTCGCACCGTTCGGCGCGGCGGGTCTCGCCGACGGTAAGCGTACGCCAGCCGGTGCCCCGGCAGTCCGGACAGTCCGCCGCGGCGCGCATCCGTCTCCCCGTCGCCACGGAACAAGCTTAACAGCCCGCGGCGAGAGCCCCGCGGAATTCGAACAGCGACGATTTTCGGGCTAGGAGTTTGCGCCGTAGAAACGGGGCAGACTCCTAGTGGTCCGTCACGTCACAATCTGCGGACACGGACATGGGTTACAGCGCGCAATCATCGACGAATCACAGCACCGCACACCCGAACGTTTAATCATGGCGCAGCACTAGGCTCCTTAGGCTCCTAGGCCTGCCCGTGCCCCGGATGTCCGGGGCTGGACTGTAGTGAGCAGGAGGTCATCCGAACTCGTCCCGCAGTTCGAAGGCGAAGGCCATGGCAACCAGTTGAGTGTAGCCGTGCCACATCAACTGTGCGCCGGGCGGGTCGCGTTGGCGTCCGAGCCACCCGCCGAGGCGCCCGACCAGACCGACAGCGTCGCCGAGGCGCGCCGGCGGCGGCAGCTTGCGTGAGCGGGCGAAGGTGGCGAGCACGCGCAACTCGCCATCGGAGAACAGCAGGTCGCCCGGCAGGTCGGGCACTTCGCGCCCGAGTTGGACCATCAACTGGATGCGCCACCCGATGACCATCTTGATGGCCATGGCGCGTTCGAGCCGCTCGGCCGTGTGGTGCTGCAACTCCTCGACCTTGCAGCCGGACTTGAGCACGCGGAAGTATTCTTCGATGCGCCAGCGCCGGACGTACCATTGCAGGATGCGCGTGGCGTCGTCGGCGCTGCTCACACGCAAAGTGGTCAGCAGGAACCACTCCAGCGGCTCGGCCGCGGGCGGCGGTTGTTCCTCGCGCACGTGGACGACCCACAGTGCGACCGGCTCGTCGCCGGGGCAGGGCAGCGGCACCTGCTGGTAGCGCAGCGTCACGTCGGCGACCCGCTCCGCCCGGCGGTCCTTGCGGGCCTGTTTGCTGGCCTTCACGCGCGCGCTCAGCCGCTGCACCTCGACCTTGGCGGCGCCTCGGGCCGGCGCGTTGCGCACCGTATCGAACAGACGGCGTGAGACCGTCTGCCCGGCGGGCGTCTTTTCCCTGCCGAGGACGCGGTCGGCCTTGGCGCGGACCAGCAGGTCGACCTGCGGGGCAGCCGCGCGGTGTTCGACGAACAGGTCGAGGAAATCGGCCTCGCGGTCCATCACGCACACCACGCGGGTCTGGGACAATTGCTCGGCTGCCTGCGCGCAGTCGCGCAGCCCCTCGATCCAACGGAACGCCTTGCGCTTCTCGCGCGGCTTTGGGGTCGGCTCGCCTTCCGCCTCGGAGTTGGGGGACGCGGGCGCGTCGAAGGCGGCCCGCAGCACACCCAACGCCACCCCGTCGGGATTGACGGCCAAGGTCGTGTGCAACTCCAGGCCGCGCGCCACCGCCCCGGTCTGGTTCGAGCCGATGGCCCCCAGCCCTTGCGTCTGCCCGCGCCGGGTGAAGTTCAACCGGGTGCCGTCCTGGATGCACAGCACCGTGTCGTGCGCCTGCATCCGGCGCAGCGTCTGCTCGCGATGCGGCGCGAGGATGTTGTCGACCGTCACCGCACTGTCGGCGGGCTGGTCGATCAGCCGGTAATGGCCCTTGACCATCGCGCGGGCGCCGTGGGCGGCGCCGGTGATGGCGCGCATCGGAGACTCTGCCATTTGCTGCGCGCTCTGTACCAGCCGCGCGCTCAGACGCGCGTCGCCCAAACGCGCCCCGCCGAACTCGTGGTCCGCCCAGACCGCGGCGTCGAGACCGTCGCCAACCGCCAGCGGCGCCACGACCGGTGCAGGCACCGCGAGGCGGGTGCGCCACGCCGGCTCCAAGGCATACATATACACCGCCTTGCGCGTTTCCGGCGCCGCGTGCCGGCGGTCCTGGCGACCGCGACCGCAGGTCTCACCCACCCGAACCCAGTTGGCCGCGCGCACGCTCGCCCCCGTCTGTTCGGTCTCGTCGACGAACGTCTCCAGCAGCCAGGGGCGATAGCCATACAGACCCTCGCAGTCGTCGCCGACTGCCCGGACGACCCGGCCCAGCACGTGCGAGGCCAGGTTGCGACACACAATGCCGGGGCGCACCAGCAGCCGGCACAGTCCCAACACCCGGTGCAGGTGCGCGCGCCGGCCCGTGTCGTCCCACCCGACCCAGGCGTCGCGGGACCGCAGCCGCCGCGCACTCGCCGCGAACCCGACGCCGCCCAGCCAACCATGCGCCGAACCCACCAGATACCGCAGTTGCGGGCCGACGAACGGACCGGCGCCGCGCGGGTGCTCGTACGCCATCAGCGTGTTCCAGACTTGGCGCTGCGCGTCGGTCTCAACCAGCGCCAGGGTCAGACCCACAACCTTGCCGACCGTGCCCGGCACGTCCACCGCCGGCGCCATCGGGTGCGGAAGCACCCGCGCCCGGCCCCCAACGCCGCGAGCCGCCTGACTCGCAGGCAGCGAGACGTGGCCGGCCGCCTGCAGGTCGGACAACGCCCGGCAACAGCTCGCGCGCTGCCACCGGCCCCGCCCGTCGCGGAAATCGAACGTTTCACAGACGCGATCGGCGACCTGACCGAGGCTGCCGACACCCTGCGAAACCGCCTCGTCCAGCACGTCACGCAGGCGGGCGAGGTTGTCCCGTAGAATACGTGAGACCTGATTCTGAATCTCCATGCCGGCCACCGTAGCGAAGTGGCTGCATGAAGTCCAGCGAAAAATTATGGGGCACGGGCAGTCCTAGGCAGGCCCGGTTGGGCGGGAATCGGAGCCGGAGGCGACGATTTTCGGGCTAGTGCTGCGCCACGTGTAAACATTAGGACTATCGGGGAGCTCGTCTCGAACCGAGAGAGTTCTCATGCCGCAGAAAAAGTACATCGTTCGACTCACGGCACAGGAACGCGAGGACTGTCAACAGACGGTCCGAAAGCTCAACGGCAGCAGTGAGAAAGTGCGCCGCGCTCAGGTTCTCTTGAAGGCCGATGCAGACGGGCCCGCGTGGACCGACCAGCAGATCGCCGACGCCTTTTCATGCCGCACCAAGACGGTCGAGAACATTCGCCAACGATGCGTGCTGGAAGGGTTCGAGCAGGCGCTGGAGCGAAAACGGCGGGAGTTCCCCCCGGTCCCGAAACTGCTCAACGGCGAGCAGGAGGCTTACATCATCGCCCTGCGTCTGGGGCCGCCCCCGAAGGGCTACGCGAACTGGTCGTTGCGCCTGCTGGCGCGGCGGGTCGTCGAGTTGGCGATCGTCGAGTCGATCAGCCACGAAACCATCCGGCGGACCCTAAAAAAAACGGGATGACCCGGCGGAAAATCGAGTACTGGGTGATCCCGCCGCAGGCCGATGCCGAGTTCGTGGCGAACATGGAACAGGTCTTGGACCTGTATCAGAAACCCTACGACCCGGATTGTCCCGTCGTGTGCATGGACGAGCAGCCGGTGCAGTTGGTCAAGGAAACCCGCGCGCCGATGGCGGCCACGAAGAACCGTCCGCGGCGTGTCGACTACGAGTACGAACGGGCCGGCACAGCCTCGATCTTCCTGTTCAACGAACCGCTGGCGAGTTGGCGGCAGGCGACGGCCCGGGCCCGGCGTACGAAGGCGGACTGGGCGGTGGAGGTCGCCGGCCTGTTGGAAGGACGCTACGCCGACTGCGAGAAGATCGCCTTGGTTTGCGACAACCTCAACACGCACACGAAGGGCGCCTTCTACGAAGTGTTCGAGCCGACCCGGGCGCGGCAATTGGTTCGACGCATCGACTTCTACTACACACCGAAGCACGGGAGCTGGCTGAACATCGCGGAGAACGAACTCAGTTCCCTGACGCGCCAATGCGTGCGCGGGCGCCGCATCGGCGACCTCGGGACGCTGCACGGCGAAGTGTCGGCGTGGTCCACCGACGTCAATGGCACGCAACGCGGTGTCGACTGGCAAATGAAGGTCGACGATGCGCGCTGTAAGCTCAAGTCCGTCTATCCCAAGATTATGACGTGACGGACCACTAGGAGCTTTGCGCCGCAGAACGCAGCGCAGCGGAGTTCTGAGACGCAAGGTCATGGTGAGGACGGGATGGGCCGAAACTCCGAGCCTGCGAGGCGTTTCGGGGCGCCTGCGAGGCGTTTCGGGGCGCTAGGCGTCGGCGGGCGGGCGGCCTCCCGGAACCGCGCCAGCCGGTGGCTCCACCGGGTCTACCGGCGCGGGCCGAACCAGATCGGTCGGCTCCGACTTGACGAGCGCGGTCCCGAGACGCTGCTCCCAGTCGCCCACGCCGCGGCTGAGTTCCTGCTTGACGTAGTGCATGAACTCGTTGACCTCGTGCTGCATCCGGGCCATCTTCTCCCGCATGTTGAGGATGATCTCGACTCCGGCGAGGTTCACGCCGAGGTCGCGGGTCAGCGAGAGGATGGTCTCCAGCCGCTCGATGTCCTCTTCGCCGTAGAGCCGCGTGTTGCCGTCCGTGCGCGAAGGCTTCAGCAACCCCTCGCGCTCGTAGAGACGCAGCGTCTGCGGGTGGATCTTGTAGCGTTGCGCGACGACGCTGATCATGTAGGGTCCCGCGCCCGTCTGCTTGGCCGGCATAAGCGTCAGTCTTCGAAGAGGTCCTTGCGGACGTCCGTCCCGTGGATCCGACCGAATTCCCGCAGCAGCGCCTTCGATCGCTCGTCGGCGACCGGCGGCAGCACGACGTTCACCGCCACGACGAGATCGCCGCGGCCGCCGTCGCGACGTGGCGAGGGGACGCCGTACTCCCGTAGACGAAACCGCTGGCCGGAACGCGTACCCGGCGGCACCCGCAGGCGCGCGGTGCCGTCGAGAGTCGGCACGTCCACGGTGGCGCCGAGCGCCGCTTCGTGAATGGCGATCGGCAGATCGAGATGCAGGTCCTGCCCCTCGCGCCGCAGGACCCGATGGCGGCCGACCTTCGCCACGATGTAGAGGTCGCCCGGCTCACCGCCCCGGGTTCCCATGTTCCCCTTGGCCTCGATCCTCAGCCGCGAGCCATCGTCCACGCCTGCCGGGACATGAATGGCGATATCCTCGTCGCGCGCCGCAACGCCGCTTTCGCGGCACGCCGCGCAGGGGCGGAAGCGCAAGCTCCCCGTTCCGTCGCAGAAGGCGCAGCGCATCGCGAACACCATGTGCCCGCGGCGGCGGCGCGTGGCGCCGGTGCCCTGGCAACTGGCGCAACGGGTCTCGCCGGCGCGGCGCCGGCCGCTTCCGCCGCACTCGCCGCAGACGTCGAGTCGGGTGACGGTCAACCTGCGTTCGGTCCCGTGCACCGCTTCCTCGAACGAGAGCGCGATCTCCCCGAACAGGTCCCCGCCGCGCTCGGGCTGACCGCCGGCGAGCGCCCCGCGCGCATCCGGAACGACGAACGCGTCGGAGAACAGCTCCGCGAACGTCGCCGAGCTCCCGCTTCCGCCGCCGCCCGGCGAAAAGTCGAATCCCTGGAACTCGATGGAAGCCGGCCGGGGCGCGTGCTCGCGAGCGCCATGCGCGTCGTACTCCCGCCGGCGCGCCGGATCCCGGAGGGTCTCGTACGCCTCGGTCACGATTCTGAAGAACGCTTCGGCCTCGTGGTCGCCCGGGTTGATGCCCGGGTGATAGCGGCGGGCGAGGCGGCGGTAGGCGCGCCTCACCTCGTCCCGACTTGCCGACCGCTCGACGCCGAGAACGACGTAGAAGTCCACTTGGGCCACGGGCCACCACCTCCACCGCCTCGCTCACCGCGCTACGGCTTCCCGTCGTCGACGACCTCCGCATCTATGACGTCTCCGGCATTTCCCGCGTGCGGACCGCCTGGGCCGGCGCCGGGCCCCGGGCCCGCCTCCGGCCCTTCGCCGGGGCCGGAGGCGGCCTGCGCGGTCTTGGCATACAACACCTGGGCCGCCGTCTGCTGGGCCGCGTTCAGCGTCTCGAGCGCCTGGTCGATCGCAGCGGCGTCGCCGCTCTCGTTGGCCTTCTTCAGTGCCGCGACGGCTTCCTCGACCGGCTTGCGCTCCTCCTCCGACAACTTGTCGCCGGCGTCCTTCAGCATCCGCTCGGCGGCATAGGCGGCCTGGTCCGCGCGGTTCCGGGTCTCCACCTCATCCTTCCGGGCCTTGTCCTCGTCGGCGTGCGCCTCGGCCTCCTGCATCATCTTGTCCACCTCGTCCTTGCCGAGGCCGCTCGACGCCGTAATGGTGATCTGCTGCTGCTTGCCGGTGCCCAGATCCTTGGCCGACACGTTGACGATGCCGTTCGCGTCGATGTCGAAGGCCACCTCGATCTGCGGCACGCCGCGCGGGGCGGGCGGAATGCCGTCCAGATGGAACTTGCCGAGCGTCCGGTTGTCCCTCGCCATCGAACGCTCGCCCTGCAGAACGTGCACCTCGACGCTGGGCTGGTTGTCCGCGGCGGTCGAGAAGGTCTCGCTCTTCTTGGTCGGTATGGTCGTATTGCGCTGAATCAGCGCCGTCATGACCCCCCCGAGGGTCTCGATGCCCAGCGACAGCGGCGTCACGTCCAGCAGCAGGAGATCCTTGACCTCGCCGGCGAGCACGCCCGCCTGCACCGACGCGCCGATCGCCACCACCTCGTCCGCGTTCACCCCGCGGTGGGGGTCCTTGCCGAACAGCTCCTTCACGATCGCCTGCACCCGCGGGACCCGCGTCGACCCGCCGACCAGCACCACCTCGTCGATCTGCGACGGCTGGAGCCCGGCGTCGCGCAGGGCGCGCTTGACCGGCTCGACCGTCCGCTGCAGGAGTCGCTCGACGAGCTGCTCGAAGCGCGCCCGCGTCAGTTTCCTCTGGAGATGCTTCGGACCGGACGCATCGGCAGTGATGAACGGCAGGTTGATGTCGGTCTCCACGACCGTCGACAGCTCCATCTTGGCCTTCTCGGCCGCCTCCTTGAGGCGCTGCAAGGCCATCGGGTCGCGGCTGAGGTCGATGCCCTCGTCGCGCTTGAACTCCCCGACGATCCAATTGATGACCTCTTGATCCAGGTTGTCGCCGCCGAGATGAGTGTCGCCGTTGGTCGCCTTGACCTCGACCACGCCCTCGCCCACCTCCAGAATCGAGATGTCGAAGGTCCCGCCGCCGAAGTCGTACACCGCGATGGTCTCGTCGGTCTTCTTGTCGAGTCCGTAGGCGAGCGCCGCCGCGGTCGGCTCGTTGACGATCCGCAGCACCTCGAGGCCGGCGATCTGCCCGGCGTCCTTGGTGGCCTGCCGCTGCGCGTCGTTGAAGTAGGCGGGCACGGTGATGACCGCCTTCGGGACGGACTGCCCCAGGTACTCCTCGGCCGCCTGCTTCAGCTTCTGCAGCACCATGGCCGACAGCTCGGGCGGCGACAGTTCCTTCCCGCCCGCCCTGACGCGCGCGTCGCCGTTCTTCGCGCGCACCACCTCGTAGGGCACCATCGCCATCTCTTCGTTCACTTCGTCGAAACGGCGCCCCATGAATCGCTTGATGGAGAAGACCGTGTTCTCGGGGTTGGTCACCGCCTGCCGCTTGGCGACCTGTCCCACGAGGCGCTCGTCGGACTTCGCGAACGCCACGACCGACGGCGTCAGCCGGCTTCCCTCCGGATTGGCGATGACCGTCGGCTCGCCACCCTCGATGACGGCCACGACCGAGTTCGTGGTACCCAGATCGATCCCGATAATCTTGCTCATCTCTTGCTGTTCCTTACGTGCCCGACGGCGGTCGCCGCCGCGCGAAATCACCGCGCCCCGGGGGCGTGCTCCGGCCCTACCCATACAACAAGATAAACATATAATCTTAGCGGTAGCTTGTCAAGTAAAGACGCACCCACCGCGCCCCGGGGCCTCCCTGTGCCCGTGCTATATTGAACCCACCCCCCGTGACATCAACAAGGAGATTGGCGTGGCTCCTGAACCGAACCGCTACGTGCATCAGGCCGTCATCCTGAGCCTCTTCGCCGTCGCCGCCCTGTTCGGAATCGTGACCGGCGTGCTGTTCGCCTACGCGCCGGACCTGCCGGAAATCGCGGCGCTGGACGACTACGCGCCCGCGACGATCACCCGGGTTCACGCCCGCAACGGCGATGTAATCGGTGAGTTCACCACCGAGCAACGCGACATCATCGGCTACGACAACATCCCCGACGTGCTGCGTAACGCCATTATCGCGGCCGAGGACGGCTCCTTCTTCGACCACCCGGGCATCAGCATCGAAGCGGGAGTGCGCACCGTGATCCGGAACTTGGCGGCGGGCGACCTCACAGCCGCCGGCGCAAGCACGCTGACCATGCAGCTCGCCCGCAACATCACCGTCGGCGGCGAACGGCTTGGTCTCGAAAAGACCTGGCAGCGCAAGCTGCGGGAGATCTTCTACACGTTCAACCTCGAAAAGCGCTACACCAAACGGGAGATCCTGACCCTCTACGCCAACCAAATGTGGCTCGGGACGGCCCGGCATGCCGCGAACGGCGTCGAAGCCGCGGCGCGACTCTATTTCGACAAATCCGCCCGGGATCTGACGCTCGGCGAGGCCGCGGTAATCGCGGGCATCTTCCAGTCGCCGGCGCGTCAAAGCCCGCTCGTGGACATGGACCGAGCTACTACACGCCGGAACTATGCGCTCGAAAGGATGGCCGCGGAAGGCTACATCACGCGCGCCGAGGCCGACGCCGAAAAGACCAAGCCTATCGTCCTGGCCCCGCGCCGGCAACGAGCCAACACCGTCGCCCCGTACTTCCTGGAAGAGGTCCGCCAACACCTCGAGGCCACCTACGGCGCGCAACGGCTCTACGAGGACGGCCTGACCGTCCATTCGACGCTCGACATCGACCTGCAGCGCGCCGCGAACAGGGCGGTGTCCGAGGGCCTGCGCGTCGTCGACAAGCGCCACGGCTTTCGCGGCGCCCGCCGCAACGTGCTCGGCGGCGACGACGCCGTCGAGTCCATCGACGCCTTCGAGCACTTCCGGTGGCGGCTGCCCATCGCGGAAGGCGACATGGTGCCGGCTGTGGTCACGGGCACGACCAGGGACACGATTCGGGTGCGGGTCGGGCCGTATGCCGCTGACATCGATGCGGACGGCTTCGCCTGGACACGGACGTCCTCCCCGAGCGAACTCGTGGAAGTGGGCGACCTGATCGACGTGACGCTGACAACCCTGCCGGACGGGGGCGGTCGCGGAACCGCCACGCTCGACCAGGAACCCGAGGTCGAAGGGGCGCTGGTCGCGATCGAGAACCGGACCGGCCACGTCCTCGCGATGGTGGGTGGGTACGACTTCGAGCGCAGCAGGTTCAACCGCGCCACGCAGGCGTTCCGGCAGCTCGGCTCCCTGTTCAAGGGCGTCCTGTACGCCGCCGCCGTAGACCAGGGCCACACCACGACCAGCATCCTGCAGGACGAGCCGGTCAGCTTCGAGGCCGGGCCGAACCAGCCGCGGTACCGGCCGCGAAACTACGACAACCAGTACAAGGGACCGGTCACCCTGCGCCACGCACTCGAGACGTCGCGAAACGTGCCGGCCGTATGGATCATGAACGAGGTCGGCCCCGAAGTGGTCGTCGACTTCGCGCGGCGGGTCGGCTTCAGCTCGCCGATCCCGGCGTACCTGTCCGTCGCCCTGGGTTCGGCCGAGGCCACGCTGATGGAGGTGACCAGCGCCTACTCGGTGTTTCCCAGTCAGGGCCGACGGATGCTGCCGTTTCTCATCGACCGGGTCGTCGACCGCAACGGGCGCCTGCTCGAGGAGAACCGGCCGCAGTCGCGGGACGCACTCCGCCCGGACACCGCCTACATCATGGTCAGCCTCATGCGCGGCGTCGTGCAGCGCGGAACGGGACGGCGCGCTCTACGACTGAACTGGCCGGTCGGCGGCAAGACCGGCACGATGGACGACTACACGGACGCCTGGTTCGTCGGGTTCGACCCCGACGTCACGGTCGGCGTCTGGGTCGGGCACGACGAGAAGAAGACCATGGGCAACGGCGAGGAGGGCGCGCGGGTGGCGCTGCCAATCTGGATCGACTTCATGGAAGCCTACGTCGGCGACCGCGAGGAGAAACCGGCGTTCGATCCGCCGACGAACATCGTCTTCGTCTCCGTGGATCCGGAAACCGGTGAGCCCGCCGAACCGGGAACGTTCCGCCCCATCGAGGAAGCGTTCATCGCCGGAACGGAGCCCGGCACGGCCTTTCTGCGGTAGTCCGTTCCAGAGGCCGGCCGCCAGCCGGTCCAGGGATGCACGGCGTCGGGGGGTGCCTACTCCCCGCTCGCCTCGGGTTTCCCGAGCGTGTCGGACGCCTTCTGCATCAGGTACGCCTTGATGAGGGCGTCGAGATCACCGGCGAGGATGCGATCGACGTTGCCTTCCTCGACCTTGGTGCGGTGATCCTTGACCATCCGATACGGATGGAGGACATAGCTGCGGATCTGGCTGCCGAAGGCGATGTCCTTCTTCTCGCCCCCGATCTCCTCGAGCCGATCCTGCTGCTCCTTGATTCGGCGGTCGTACAGCCGTGCCCGCAGCACCGCCATCGCGGCGTCCCGATTGCGATGCTGGGAGCGCTCGTTCTGGCACGAGACGACGATGCCGGTGGGCAGGTGCGTGATGCGCACGGCCGAATCGGTCACGTTGACGTGCTGCCCCCCGGCTCCGCTCGACCGGTAGGTGTCGATGCGCAGATCCTTCTCATCGACGTCGATGTCGACGTCGTCCGGCAGTTCCGGCCAGACGAACACCGATGCGAACGAGGTATGCCGCCGGGCCGCCTGATCGAACGGCGAGATGCGGACCAACCGGTGGATGCCCGCCTCGGCCAGGAGCAGGCCATAGGCGTAGTCGCCGTCGACGGTGACGGTCGCGCTCTTCACGCCGGCCTCGTCGCCGGGCTGGGTGTCGATCACGTCGCGGGAGAAGCCCCGGCGCTCGGCCCAGCGGAGATACATCCGCAGGAGCATCTCCGCCCAGTCCTGCGATTCGGTCCCGCCGGCTCCCGGATGGATCGAGACGATGGCATTGCACTGGTCGTGCTCGCCGCCGAGCATCTTGCGGACCTCGGCGCCCTCGACCTCCGCGCGCAGGTCGACGAGGCCCGCAGTCAGGTCGCCGGTTACGTCCTCGCCCTGCTCCGCCCACTCGAACAGCACGGCCAGATCGTCAGTCCTGCGACGTAGGGACTCGGTGAGGTCGAAGTCCTCCTGCAGCCGGCGCCGCCGCTGGAGGATGCGTTGCGCCGCGGCCTGGTCGTTCCAGAAGTCGGGCGCGGCGGCCTGCCGCTCCAGCTTCGTCATCTCCGATTCGACGGCGGCAGCGTCAAAGATGGCTCCGCAAATCGGCCGCGCGCTTGACCAGGTCCTGAAACCGGCGAACGTTCTCGTCGAGGGCTATCGCCACGAGTCTGCCTCCGTCCCGTCAACCATGAAACCGGCGCCGGCGCCCGCCGGCAAGAGCGAGGGCGGCAACGGCGGCCCCGGCATAGGCCGGCACGTCGCCGAAGCGCCCGTAGATCGTAAGCTCGTCGAGCAACCGTACGTCCTCAACCACGACCGCGGGCTCGAAGAGGCCCGACCGCGCCAGCACCCGACCGTAGGGATCGATGACACCGCTGATGCCGGTGTTCGCGGCGCGGACGAGGAAGCGTCCCTGCTCGATCGCCCGCATCGTCGCCTGCTGAAAATGCTGGTACGGGGCGGCGGAGCGGCCGTACCACGCGTCGTTCGTGATCGTGGACAGCAGCCGGCTGCCGCGGAGCACGAGCCCCCGCACCAAGCCAGGATAGATGATCTCGTAGCAAATGGCGGTGCCCACCGCGCTCCCGCCGACCGGCAACGTCCGAGGCTCGGTGCCGGCGGAGAAATCCGCCACGGACTCCACCAGCGGCGACACGAAGAAGAGCGCCCGACGCAGCGGCACGTACTCCCCGAACGGCACCAGGTGCTGCTTGCGATACACGCCGGACGTCGATCCCTCTTCCGGCTCGATCAGGTAGGCCGCGTTGTAGTACCGCGTGCCGCCGTCCCGCACCACTTCCGTTGTGCCGACGAGGAGATGCGCTCCGGTTTCCCGCGCCACGGCGCGCACCGCCTCGCCGCGCGGATCCCGATCGAGTGCGAACGGCGTCGCGGACTCGGGCCACAGGACCAGCCCGGCCCCGGCGGCGACGGCATCCCGCGTCTGCCCGAGATAGGTCTCCAGAATGGCGTCGCTGCGCAGCGGATTCCACTTCTCGTCCTGCCGCACGTTGCCCTGCAGCGCGGCCACCCGCAGCGGATCCCCGGCCCGCAGCAGCGACCCGTCCTGCAGGCGCCAGGCGCCGAACGCCACGGTGGCGAGGACGACGGCCGCGGTCGCCAGAACCGGCCTGCGTCCGGCTCCGCGCGCTGCCACCGTCGCGTACGCGACGGCCGCGTTCACGAGGACCACCAGCGCCGAGACGCCGAGCACGCCGGCGATGCTCGCCGCCTGGGCGACGGCGGGGAACGGCACCTGGCTGTAGCCAATCAACGCCCAGGGAAAACCGGTGAACAGATGCATGCGGCCGAGCTCCGTCGTCACCCACAGCGCGGGGGCGAACAGCAGCCCCCTGGCTCCGAAACGGTCGGCCAGGTCTGCCACGCCTGCCGCGAACAGCGCGGGAAAGAGCGCCAAAAACGCAGCCAGCAGCGCGTGCACGAGCCACGCGGCAGGCACGGGCATCCCGCCGTAGTCGACCATCACGGCGGGAATCCAGTAGAGCGTGCCCGCGAAGTGCACGACCCCGGTGACCGCGCCGAGACGCAGACCCTGCCACGGGGTCGCCCGCGCCACCGCGACCAGCAGGGGCACCAGGGCGAGCCACGCGACGGCCGGATGGCCCAGAGTCGGAAAGCTGAAAAACAACAGCGCGCCGGACAGGACGGCGAGCGGTAGAGACGGCACGGACGGGGCTCCGGCGGCGGGCACGCTACCGCGTGATCCAGGGCTTCAACGACTCTTCGCCCTCGAGCCGCCGCAGCACCTGCTCCGCCTCCTCACGGTCCGCATAGGTCCCGACTCGAACCCGGAACACCTGCACCGGCGCACCTGACGCCGGCGCGACGACGAACGCCGGGTAACCCTTGTGGATGAGCCCCTGGGCCATGCGCTGGGCGGCGCCGCCCTCTCGCAGCGTCGTGACGTGGATCGAGTATCCGTCGGACTGCGTTGCGTAACCGCCAGCGGGCGCCGCATCGACGCTGTCCGCATCCACGGTCTCGGCCGGGGGCTCCGCCGCGCCCTCCTCCAGAAACCGGGTATCGAGCTCCGCCCCACGGTCCTCATCGAGTCGCTGGTAGTACGACAGATCGGCACCGTCGGTCGCCGCCATCGAGGGCTCGCGGCGCCCCGTGCGCGCCACGCCCGGGCCCTCGTCGAAGACGGCCGGTTCGTCTCCGCTCGCGCTCGCGGAACCGTGGCCGGTGACCATCTCGACGACCGACACGCCTCGACCGACCATCAGACCGAGCAGGAAGACCACAACGGCCAGACCGGCGCTCGTCATGGCCAGAAAGAAAACCTGCTTGGAGCCGAGACCGCTCCTGTCAAGGGATCTTCGCGCCACGCTCACCCGTTGCGTTTGTCGGACAATGCGCCCATGAGGTCGATAGGCAACGGAAATACGATGGTAGAGTTCTTCTCGCCAGCGATCTCCGTCAAGGTCTGCAGATAGCGCAGAACCGCGGACAACGGTTGCGTGCTCATGACTTCTGCCGCCTGCGCCAGCTTCTCGGAGGCGAGGAACTCGCCATTGGCGTGGATAATTTTAGCACGCTTCTCGCGCTCGGCCTCCGCCTGGGCGGCCATGGCGCGCTGCATGTCGACCGGCAGGTCGACATGCTTGACCTCGACCGACGACACCTTCACGCCCCACGGATCGGTATGCAGATCGAGGATCTGCTGAAGCTGCTGGTTGAGCTGATCGCGCTCCGACAGCAGGCCGTCCAGCTCCACTTGGCCGAGCACGCTCCGAAGGGTGGTCTGGGCCAGCTGCGACGTCGCGTAGTGGAAGTTCTCGACCTCGACCACCGACCGCTGCGGGTCCATGACGCGGAAGTAGACGACGGCGTTCACCTTGACCGACACGTTGTCCTTCGTGATGACATCCTGCGGCGGGACGTCCATCACGATGGTGCGCAGGCTGACCCGGACCATGCGGTCGATAGGCGCGAACACCAGAATGACGCCGGGCCCCTTCGGGCGCGGATACAGCTTGCCGAGACGAAATATCACCGCCCGCTCGTACTCGTTGAGGATCTTGATGGAGTTCGCCACGTACAGCAGGATGACGAGCAGGACGATGATCTCCGGGCCGATGTTCATGACTCCGTTCCTTCCTCTGACGGCGGCGCCGCGTGCCGCACGGTGAGCACCATGCCGTGAACCGCGACCACCTGCACGCGTTCGCCGCCGACGATGTCCGCCCCCGGCGCAGCCGCGGCCGTCCAGATTTCCCCCCGCGTCGAGACGCGCCCCTGCCCGCCGGCCGAAATCGCGTCGATGGCCCGCCCCTCCCGATCGAGCATGCCGTCCGCCCCGGTGACCGCTCGAACCCGGTGCGCCTTGACCCCCAGCCGGGCCAGGGCTCCCGTGACCAGCGCCAGAGCCAGCATCGTGGAGACGATGAAGGGCCAGCCGAGCTGCAGCTCCGGCGCCGGGGAATCGAACAGCATCACGGCGCCGAACAACATGCTCACCATGCCGCTGACGGCCAGAAGGCCGTACGTCGGCGTGAACATCTCGATGACGAGCAGGACCAGTCCGAACAGGATCAGCAGGAGGCCAACATAGTTGATCGGCAGGATCTGGAATGCGAAGAATGCGAGCAGCAGGCACACCGCGCCGACGATGCCGGGGACCGCGGCGCCTGGGTTCCAGAGCTCGATGGTGAGTCCCAGGCTCCCCAGACTGAACAGCAGCACCGCGATCTGCGGATGCGCGATCGCGCTCAGCAGCCGCTGCCTCCAGGTCATCGCAACGGTTTCAATCTCGGCATCCGCCGTCCGGACCACCTGGATGCTGCCGTCCCAGCGGCGCACCTCACGGCCGTCGAGCTGCTCGAGCAGGTCGTCGAGATCCGACGCGATCAGGTCGATCAGCGGCGGGTCGGCGTCGAGAGCCTCGCGTTCGGTGAACGACAGACTCTCGGTGACCGCCTTTTCCGCCAGTTCGACGTTACGCTGTCGCTGGCTCGCCAGCGACCGCGCATAGGCCGCGACGTCGGAGGCCGCCTTCTGCGACGCCGTGTCGTCCATCTCGGAGCCGGTGCCGGAGACCGGGTGCGCGGCGCCGATGTGCGTGCCGGGCGCCATCACCGCCACGTCCGCGGCGATGGTGATCAGGAAGCCGGCCGACGCGGCGCGGGTGCCGCTGGGACCGACGTAGACCACGATCGGCGTGTCCGCCTCGATGATCCGGGTGTTGATCTCCCGCGTGGAATCGACCAGCCCCCCCGGCGTCCGCAACATCAGGACGACCAGATCCGCGCCCGCGCGATCCGCCTGGTCCAGGGTCTGGCCGATGTACTCGGCGGACACGGGATGGATGAGCGCCTCGACCTCCGCGACGTAGACGACAGGACGCCCGCGCGGCTCCTCCTGCGCGCCCGGCCACGCCGCGGCCAGCAGCATCAGCACCCAGCCGGCGGCGCCCCACCGGAGCGTGCGTCGCATCCGACGACGAGCCTGCCTGATCGACATGTAAGTCCCTTGCTATGACTGCTTCCACCGTAGCCGAGCCCCTGGACAGTGTCAACGCATGCCGCTCGTGCGCCGGCGCGCACCACCCCCGCGGCGCGGATCTGGTAAGGTTTCGGTCGGCGATGTCGACGGCGGTCATCCTCGCTGGCGGCCGGGCGCGCCGGTTCGGCGGTAGGCCCAAGCTGCTGCTCCCCCTTGGCGACCGGCGCATCGTCGACCGCCTGCTGGCAGTGCTCCGGGCGGTGGCCGATCAGGTGTTCATCGTGGCGAACGACCGTGAAACCTACGCAGGGCTCGGCGTACCCGTGCACCCGGACGTGCTCGCCGGCGCCGGCCCGCTCGGTGGGGTACACGCGGCCCTGCACGGCTCGCGTTCGTCGCGCACGCTGGTGGTGGCCGGCGACATGCCTTTTCTGAGCGCGGCGTTCCTCGACCACCTGTTGCACGCAGGCCGCTCGGCGGACATCGCGATCCCGCGCACGAACGACGGCTACCAGCCTCTCTGCGCCTGCTACCGCCCGTCGTGCGCCCCGGTCATTGAGCGCAGGATCGCGGCCGGGGCACTGCGGGCGAGCGCCGCGGTCGAAGCGCTGCGGCGACACGAAATAGGCCCGGACGCCATCGCGCCCTTCGATCCCGATGGCACACTCTTCTTCAACGTCAACACCCCGGCCCACCACGCGCGGGCGCTGGCTCTCGCCGCCTACCATGGCCGGTGAGGTCCGGCCCCGGCCCGCAGGCGCGCGACGGGCCTGCGTCTCGACACGGGAGCAGACACCATGATTCTGGGCATGCACGCGGCCGTGCGGGCACGCGTCCGCGACGTGCTGGCCGAGCTGTACGGGCTCGGACCCGACCGATTGCCGGAAGTCGCGGTCCAGTACCCACCGGACCGCGCGATGGGCGATCTCGGCGTTACCGTGGCGTTCGAGCTCGCGCGGGTTCTGCGCAAGGCGCCCCGCGCCATCGCGGCCGAGATCGTCGGCGCGCTCGGCCCCATCGACGGCGTCGAGCGGGTCGAGCCGGCGCCCAACGGCTATGTCAACGTCTTCCTCGATCGCGCCCTGTTCGCCCGCCGCGTGCTCGCGCCGCCGCCGTCCCCGTCGCGCACCGGGCGGGGCATCCGCAAGGCCATCGTCGAGCACACGGCGATAAACCCCAACAAGGCGGCTCACGTCGGACACCTGCGCAACGCCGCGCTCGGCGACACCCTGGTCCGGTTGCTGCGGTTTCTCGGTGTCCCGGTGGAGGTGCAGAACTACATCGACGACACCGGGGTACAGGTGGCGGACGTGGTGGTCGGCCTCCTGCACCTGGAGCGCCTGCCGCTCGCGGAGGTCGCCGCCCTCGCCGAGCGGCCGCGCTTCGACCACTACTGCTGGGATCTCTACGCCCGCGTGACGGCCTGGTACGACGACGACCCCGAGCGGCTCGAGCTCCGGTCCCGCGCCCTCCACGACCTCGAGGCCGACGCGGACCCGACGGCGCGCCTCGGACGGCTCGTCGCCGATCGCATCGTCCGCTGCCACCTGGCCACGATGGACCGGATGAACATCGAGTACGACCTGCTGACCTGGGAGGGCGACATCCTGCGCCTCCACTTCTGGTCCCGCGCGTTCGAGGTGCTCAAGGAAACGGGTGCGGTACGGCTCGAGACGACCGGCCCGCAGGCCGGCTGCTGGGTGATGCCGCTCGACGGCGATGTCCCGCCGGAAGGAGATGCCGGCGCCGGCGAGGGAGGGCCGAAGTCGCGTTCCAAGGTGATAGTGCGCTCCAACGGAACCGTCACCTACGTCGGCAAGGACATCGCCTACCAGTTCTGGAAGCTCGGGGTGCTCGAGCGCGACTTCCACTATCGCCCGCACGGCGTGCAGCGCTCCGGCCACCGGCTCTGGTCGACCACCTCCGGCGCCTGCGAGGCCGCAGCGGACAACGCCGCGTTCGGGCGGGCCGATGCCGTCTACAACGTCATCGACACGCGGCAGGCCTACCTGCAGCAGCTCCTGAAGCAGGCCCTCACCGCGGTCGGCCGCGGCGCCGAGGCGGAGCGCTCCGTGCACGTGTCGTACGAGATGGTGGCGTTGTCGCCGGCAACGGCCCGCGCCCTGGGGCACGCCGTCGATTCACGGACCGACCGGCCGTTCGTCGAGGTCTCCGGACGCAAGGGGCTCGGCGTGAAGGCGGACGACCTCCTCGATCGGCTGACCTCGGCGGCGCGGGGGGAGGTGATCACGCGCCATGCCGATCTGTCGGCCGACGATGCCGAGGCCACGGGGATTGCGACGGCCATCGCCACGGCCGCCATCCGCTACTTCATGATCAAGTACTCCCGCGGAAAGCTCATCGCGTTCGACATCGACGAGGCGCTGAGCTTCGAGGGGGAGAGCGGGCCCTACGTGCAGTACGCCGCGGTGCGGGCGGCGAACATCCTGCGGAAGCTGTACGACCGGGACGGCCTGAACGACGAAACGCTGACCGCGGCTCTGGCCGCCCTCCCGGCCGGGCCGCTGGCGGACCCCGGCGACGGAACCGCCACCTGGGCACTGCTGCTCGAGGCGGCACGGCTCGAAGAGATCGCGGACCAGTCGATCCGCGCCCTCGAACTGTCCGTGCTCGCCAAATACGCGTTCGGCCTCGCGCAGATGTTCAACACGTTCTACCACCGCTGCCCGGTGGTGAACGAGGAGGACGAGCCCACGAGACTGTGGCGCGCCGGGACAGTCCTCTACTGCCGGCTCCAGTTGACGCGGACCCTCGCGTTGATGGGCTGCGAGGTGCCGCCGCGAATGTGACCCGCTTCCTTTGGAAGCCGTCCCCGGGTGTCCGACCGGCCACCTGCCGGTCAGTCGAACGCCAGGCGAGGCAGATCCAGGTGCTCGGCGAGCAACCGATCGGTGGCGGCGTCGAGGGCCTTGGCGAACGCGGCCGCCGGCAGGCGACTGCGAAATGCCTCCAGCGAGAGCTTCGCCTCCTTGCGGAGCTCGCTCAACACCTGGTCATCGGCATCGGCGCGCGCGGCGGCCGGGAAGCGCCGGTCCAACTCCGCCAACTGTTCGAGCACGCGTTGGCGGGCCTCGCCCCGTAGCGTCCCACCGCCGGCGCGTGCCGCGGCCACGGCGGTGCGCGCCTCGACCAGAAGGCGATCGAGGGCCGCCGCCCCGGGTGGCGGCCTCCAGGCGGACAGACGCTCGGCGAGGTCGTCGAGATGCGCGGCGAGGGAGCGGCGACTTCGCGATCCGCCCGGTCGCCACGCCGTATCGGCATCCTCGACCTGCAGCTCGACAGACGGCTCCTCCTCCGCGCCAGCCGCCGCACGCAGGCCCACCGCCCGCTTCCACTCGTCGAACAGGTCGAGCACGTCGGCCTCGCAGTACTCGATGCGCAGTGGACGCCGCTTCGGCCCCCTGGCGTGGTAGCGTGCGTGCCGCTGATCGATCGCGCGCTCGACGACGCCGAGGGGGATACCCGCCGCCGCCCACCCGCACACCAGCTCGAAGGCGGGACCGACGATGCGGATGAGATGTCCGTCGTTCTTGCGGCACAGGTACGATTCGACCGACCGGCAAAACTCGCCTGGATCCATTCGACTACCCCGCGTCACGGACGGAGCGTCCGGCGGTGAAGTTGCCGCGGTTCAACCGACGCCGCCGTCCTTCCGGATGCGCTCCCAGACGAAGCGAAGCCCGGCCAGCGTCAGGTCCGGCTGCACGTGGTCGATCAGCGACGTCTCGGCCGCGATGTCGCCGGCCAGGCCCCCCGTCCCGATGCACACCAGCCCGGCGCCGCCGTCGATCTCGTCGCGGAGCCGCCGGACGATGCCCTCGACCATCGCCACGTAGCCGTAGAAGAGCCCGGACTGCATCGAGGCGACGGTGCTGCGCCCGATCACCGCGGCCGGCTTGCGGACCTCGACGCGCGGCAACTGCGCGGCCCGATGATAGAGCGCGTCTGCCGAGATCTCGACGCCCGGACAGATCACGCCGCCGCAGTACTCGCCGCCGGTCGAGATCACGTCGAACGTGGTCGCCGTCCCGAAGTCGACGACCACGATCGGCCGCCCCGCGCCCCCGTACATCCGCACGGCGGCCACCCCGTTAACGAGGCGGTCCGCGCCGACCTCGGCCGGGTTGTCGTAGCCGACCGGCAGACCGGCGTTGCGGGCGTCGATCTGCAGCACATCCTGTCCGAGTCCACGCCCGATCATGTCCGAGACGGCCCGGGTCAGGGCCGGCACGACGGACGACATCACCACCCCGTCTATCCGCGCCGGATCGACCTCGTGCTCGGCGAGCAGCCGGCTGACCAGCACCCAGAGCTCGTCCGCCGTGCGGTCGGGCAGCGTCGCCAGCCGCCAGCGGCGCTCCAGGGCTGCTCCGGCGAAGAGCCCGAGGACGACGTTGGTGTTGCCGACGTCAATTGCGAGCAGCATCGGATCGGACCTCGACCAGCCGGCGCTTCACGACTCCCACCGCATCTCTCCGCCCACTATGCGTTCGGTGCGCCCGCCGCACGCCACGAGCAGGGCGCCGCCGTCGTCCACACCGGCCGTCACGCCTCGGCAGCGGGTTCCACCCGTGTCCCACGACACCGGTGCGCCCCGGCTGCTCGGCGCCAGTGCCCGCCAGCGCGCGACAACGAAACCGTCTCCCTCGTCCGCCATCCGCCGGCGCCAACGGCTCAATCGCACCAACAGGTCCGCACACAGCGCGGCGCGGTCAACCCTGCGCCCCGCCAGCGACTCCAGTGCCGCCGCGCGGCCGGCCAGCTCGGCCGGAAAGGCACGGGCTTGCACGTTGACGCCGATCCCGACCACCACGGCATCGTCCCGCTCGTTTCCGCCAGGCAGCACCTCGGTCAGGATCCCGGCGATCTTGCGCCGCGGGACCGCCGTGTTCCCACCCCGCGGCGGCGCCGCCACGACGTCGTTCGGCCACTTCAGATCGACCGCCACGCCGGCCGTCCCCTGCACCGCTTCGGCCACCGCCACGCCCGCCAATAGCGTGACGACCGGCGACTGGCGTCCCCGCAGAATGACCGACAGGTACAGCCCGACCGCAGCCGGCGAGTCCCACACGCGCCCGCACCGGCCGCGACCGGCGGTCTGGCGACCGGCCAGAATCGCGGTGCCGTCGGCGGCGCCGGCGGCGGCCAGGGCCGCGGCGGTGTCGTTGGTCGACGCGAGCTCCGGAAAGTACCGCATCACGGTGTCGCCGAGCTCCGGTCGGGCGGCAAGCGCCGCGGCGACGTCCGGCGGTAACGCGGCGTGCGTCGTAGTCATGACGCCTGCGTCATCTCGAAGCTGATGTCGACGGCCGCCGCCGAATGCGTCAGCGCTCCGACCGACACGCAGGTCGGGCCCAAGGCGGCCAACGCCGGTATCCGGGCCAGCGTGACTCCGCCGGAGACCTCCGTGCGGGCACGCCCCCTGCAACGGGCTATCGCCTCCCCGGTCTCCTCGTCGGACAGGTTGTCGATGAGCACGATGTCGGCCGCCGCGTCGAGCGCCGCGTCGACCTCCGCCAGGCTCTGCGCCTCGACCTCGACCGGCAGGCCGCGTCCCGCGGCCCGCGCACGGGTCACCGCCGCCGTGATGGACCCGGCCAGCCGCACATGGTTGTCCTTGATCAGCAGGCCGTCGCCGAGCCCGAACCGATGATTGGTCGCACCGCCCGCCCGCGCCGCGTACTTCTCGATCACGCGCAGGGTCGGGGTTGTCTTGCGCGTATCGAGGATCGCGGTCCGTCCGGCCGCCGCAGCGACGTAGCGGCGGGCGCCGGTGGCGATCCCGGACAGGCGCTGGAGGAAGTTCAGGGCGGTCCGCTCGGCGCTCAGCAGCGCCGAGGCCAGGCCCTCGACGGTTGCGATCACGTCGCCGTCGGCGCACGACTCGCCGTCGCGCCGCCGCCGGCTCACCACCGCCGCCGGGTCGCGCTGCCGGAACACCTCCGCCGCGACCTCGATCCCCGCCAGGACGCAGGCCTGCTTGGCGCGGAGCTCACCCCGACCGCGCTGGCCGGGGGGCACCGTTGCGTCCGACGTGACGTCGCCCCCCTCCAGATCCTCCGCGAGGGCGCGGCGAACGAGGTCCCGGTAGTCGGTCGGATCGAGCGGCTCGAAGGCCGCGGCGGTCATGACCCGAGCTCCGCGAGGATCCGCTCCAGCTTCTCCTGCCGCCGGCCGACCTCCGCCTCCTGGTCGCGCGTGTCGCGCACGATGTCCGGGTCCGCGCGCTCGAGGAACGCGGGGTTCGCCAGCCGCCCCTGCAGGCCGCCGCGCTGTTTCGTCAACCTGGCCAGCTCCCGCGCCACCCGGTCGGCCTCTTGCGTCCGATCCACGATCCCGGCCAGCGGCACGTGCAGCTCGAAACCGCGCACCACGCGGCGGACCGTGTCCGGGTCGGTCCGCGGCGCCTCGTCCGTGACTTCGAACCGAGACAGACCGGCGAGGCGCATCACGTGGCCCAGGTGGCGGCGCAACGTCCCCGCCGTCGCCGCGTCCACCCCATGGGCCAGCACGTCGATCCTCTGCGCCGGTGGAACTCCCCACTCGGACCGCACCGTGCGCACCGCGGTAACCACATCCTGCAGCAGCGCCATCGTCGCCACCGCGGCGTCGTCGGCCCAGGCGGCCACCGGCAACGGAAACGCCGACAGGGTGACGGTCCGTGCGGTCCGGCCCGCGGCCGGACCTTCGCCGGCCCGCGGAGGCAGGGCCTGCCAGACCTCCTCGGTCACGAACGGGATGAACGGATGCAGCATGCGCAGCAGCCGATCGTGCACCTCCAGCAGAACCGCCACGGCGCGGTCGCGGTCGGCCCCACCCGCCTGCAGCTCCGGCTTGACCAGCTCGATGTACCAGTCGGCGTACTCGTGCCAGAAGACGTGGTAGAGACGGTCCGCGGCCACGTCGAACCGGTAACGCGTGAGAGCGTCGTCAATCTCGCCCGCCAGGGCGCTGACGCGGTGCAGCATCCAGCGGTGAATCACGTCCAGCGTCTCCGGCGGCGGCGGGGCCGGCCTCTCCGAAAGCGTATCCGGCACGTGCATCAGCACGAAACGCGAGGCATTCCAGATCTTGTTGATGAACTGCCGGTAGGCGCGCAGGCGTCCTTCCGAGAGGGAGATGTCCATGCCGGGCGACGCCAGCGCGGCCAGCGTGAACCGGAAGGCGTCGGCGCCGATCTCGCCCATCACCTCGAGCGGATCGACGACGTTGCCCTTCGACTTGCTCATCTTGCGGCCGTGCTCGTCGCGGACCAGCGACGTCACGTACACCGACCGGAACGGCACCTCCTGCTTGAACCGGAGGCCGAGCATCATCATGCGGGCGACCCAGAAGAAGATGATGTCGTGGGCGGTGATGAGCAGGCTCGTCGGGTAGTAGCGCGCGAGGTCGGCGGTCTCGTCCGGCCAACCCATCGTGCTGAAGGGCCAGAGCCCGGAGCTGAACCAGGTGTCGAGGACGTCGGTCTCCTGCCGCAGCTCGCCACCGCAGGCGCAGGCGTCCGGCGCCGTCTCCGCCACGTGCAGCTCCCCGCATGCGTCGCAGTACCAGGCCGGAATGCGGTGCCCCCACCAGAGCTGACGCGAGATGCACCAGTCGTGGATGTTCGTCATCCACTCGTTGTAGGTGCGGGTCCAGTTGTCGGGCACGAAGCGGGTGTCGCCGTCGGCCACGGCCCGTAGCGCCCGCTCCGCCAGCGGCTGGATGCGGACGAACCACTGGGTCGACAGCAGCGGCTCCACCACCGTCGAGCACCGCTCGCACTGCCCGACGGCGTGCTCGTGATCCTCCACCCCGACCAGCAGGCCCTCGGCTTCCAAGCGGGCGACGAGCGCCTTGCGGGCGGCGAAGCGGTCCTGCCCCTCGTACGGCCCGGCCTCGCGTGTCATTCGCCCGTCCTCGTCGATGACCGACACCTGCTCGAGGCTGTGGCGCTCTCCCATCGCGAAGTCGTTCGGATCGTGGGCCGGGGTGACCTTGACCGCACCGGTGCCGAAAGCGGGATCGACGAAGTCGTCGGCGATCACGGGCAGGGCGCGGCCAATGACCGGCAGCGTCAACGTCCGGCCGACGACGGCCGCGTAGCGTTCGTCGCCCGGGTGCACCGCGACGGCGGTATCGCCCAGCATCGTCTCCGGCCGCGTCGTGGCCACGGTGATCGCGCCGCCCCCGTCGGTGTAGGGATACCGGATGTGGTAGAGCTTGCCCCGGGCCGGCGCGTGCACCACCTCGAGGTCCGACAGGGCGGTTCGGCAGCGGGGACACCAGCTCACCAGGTACTTCGCGCGATAGACGAGGTCGTCCTCGTAGAGCGTCACGAAGACCCGCCGTACGGCGCGCGAGAGGTTCTCGTCGAGCGTGAACCGTTCGCGGGACCAGTCGACGGACGAGCCCAGCTTCCGCATCTGGCTCGTGATCGTCCCACGGCTCTGCGCCACCCATTCCCAGACCCGGGCCTCGAAGGCCTCGCGGCCGAGGTCGTGACGCGACTTCCCTTCCGCCGCCAACTGCTTCTCGACGACGTTCTGCGTTGCAATCCCGGCGTGGTCGGTGCCCGGCAGCCACAGCACGTCGTACCCGTTCATGCGCTTCCAGCGGGCGACGATGTCGGGGAGCGCCTGGTTGAGGGCGTGGCCGATGTGCAGCCAGCCGGTCACGTTGGGCGGCGGCAGAACCATGCTGAACGGCGGCCGGCCGGAATCGGGATCGGCCCGAAACGCACCGATCTCCTCCCAGTAGGCGTACCACCGGGGATCGACCGCGACGTGCTCGAACACCTTCGTCAACTCTCGCATGGGACCGGGATCGTATCAGGAGCGGCGGGGATTTCCGTGTGAGCGGGCAGGGGCAGGAGAAACAGTACGCCGTCACTCGCCGCCGGACGTGACGCGGGTGCTCTCCTCGCGCGCGAGTCGCTCCGCGATACGCGAGACGACCTCGGCGACCGTGTCCCGCAGAACCGTCTCGGTCATGCGTTCGGCGACGCGATTGACGAGCTCGTCCATCAGCGCGTCGGTGACCTGCAGCGTCGGCCCCCCGCCACCGGCCTCGGCGCCGGTATCCGCGGGGTCGACCGCGGGCGGGGCAGCGCCCTGCTCGACGGCCAGAAACGTCATGAAGGACTGGGCCAGGACCGAACCGCCGGCGCCCGCCGGCGGCACCGCCACGCCCGCGCCGGGAGGCGCGTCCGCTGCAAGCGGCGCATCCGGCTCGAACGCCCCGCCGGCGATGTCGTCGGCGGACGCTACGGAAGGCTCGGACGTACCGGCGGCGAGCGGCTCTGCACGTACCGCTTGCGCGGACGCCGCGGCCGGCTCGGCGGGCTCTTCGGCCGGCACTGCTTCGGCCGGCACTGCTGCGGCCGACATCTCCACCTCGACCGCGGGCGCCTCCGGGACCACGCCCTCGCGCACCGCTGCCGCGGGCGCCTCCGGAACGTCCGGGACGTCCGCCGAGGGCAGATCCAGCAGCTCCCGTACCTTGGCGATCACCTGGCGGGGCTCGAACGGCTTGACGAGCACCTCGTGGCGGCCGATAGTCTCGCACCGCGACTCGTCGAGGGGCTCGAACGCCCCCGTCAGCAGCACGACCGGAATCCGGTCGCGGGCCGGATCGCTCCGCACGAACGACGCGACCTCGTAGCCGTCCCTGCCCGGCATGCTGACGTCGGCGAGCACGATGTCGGGCCGGTCGCGCTCGATGACCTCGATCGCCCGCGTTCCGTCACCGACCGTCACGACGTCGATGTCCTCGTTCGCGAACGTCAGCTCCACCACTCGTTGGATGGTGGCGCTGTCATCGGCCAGCAACAGCGTGTGAGACATGCTCGTGGCAGCGTAGCGGCGGGGCCGCCGACGGTCAAGAAGCGGCCGCCGGCGGGCGCGCGTCGGCCCGTACGTGCGTGGTGATGTAGTCGACGATGGCCTGCATGGAGGTTCCCGGCTGGAAAACCCCTTCGATCCCGATCTCGCGCAGGCGCGGGATGTCGGCGTCCGGAATGATGCCGCCGACCACCACCAGCACGTCTTCGGCGCCCTTCTCGGCCAGCAGCGCCATCACCCGCGGGCAGACGTGATTGTGGGCGCCGGACAGGATCGATACGCCGATGGCGTCGGCGTCCTCCTGCAGGGCGGCTTCCACGATCTGCTCGGGCGTCTGGCGCAGACCGGTGTAGATGACCTCCATCCCGGCATCCCGCAGGGAGCGGGCGATCACCTTGGCCCCGCGGTCGTGGCCATCGAGTCCCGGTTTCGCGATGACGACGCGGATCTTGCGCATCAGATCGACGGCACCTCCTCGTATTCGCCCCACACGTCGCGCAGCGCCGCGCACATCTCGCCGAGCGTCGCATGCGCCCGTACCGCCTCGAGCAGCGGCGGCATGAGATTGCCGGTTCCCGCCGCGATGCGCCGCAGCGTGTCGAGGGCCCGCTCGACCCGCACCCGGTCGCGCGTCTCCCTCGTCCGGATCAGGCGCTCCGACTGCCGGCGAGCGGCGCTCTCGTCGATGTAGAGGGTCTCCACCGTGGGCGGCGCCTCGTCGACGTACCGATTCACGCCGACGACGGTCTGCTCGCCCGTCTCGATCGACTGCTGCGTCCGGTACGCGCTGTTGGCGATCTCCCCCTGCGGGTAGCCCGCCTCGATGGCCGGGACCATGCCGCCCAGCGCGTCGATCCTGTCGATGTACTCGCGCGCGCCGGTCTCGAGCTCGCGGGTCAGTGTTTCGACGCAGTACGACCCGCCGAGCGGATCCAACGCCGCCGGCACTCCGCTCTCGTGCGCAATGACCTGCTGCGTGCGAAGGGCCAGCAGCGCCGCCTCGCGGGTCGGGAGCCCAAGCGCCTCGTCGAGCGCGTTGGTATGCAGCGAGTTCGCCCCGCCGAGCACCGCCGCCAGAGCCTGCACGGCGGTACGAATCACGTTGTTGTACGGCTGCTGCGCGGTCAGCGACACGCCCGCGGTCTGGGCATGGAAACGCAGCTTCCACGAACGCTCGTCCGCGGCGCCGAAGCGCTCGCGCATCACGTGCGCCCACAGCCTGCGTGCGGCCCGGTACTTGGCGATCTCCTCGAAGAAGCAATTGTGCGCGTTGAAGAAGAACGAGATCCGCGGCACGAACCGGTCGACGTCGAGGCCGGCGTCGACGCCGTACTGCACGTACTCGATGCCGTCGCGGAGGGTGAACGCCAGCTCCTGCACCGCGGTCGCGCCCGCCTCCCGGATGTGGTAGCCGCTGACCGAGATGGTGTTCCAGCGCGGAGTCTGCTCGGCGCAGAACGCGAAAATGTCGGTGATGAGCCGCATCGACGGCCGGGGCGGATAGATGTACTCCTTCTGGGCGATGTACTCCTTCAGGATGTCGTTCTGGAGTGTCCCCGACAGCCGCGACCAGTCGGCGCCCTGCCGTTCGGCGACAACCAGGTACATGGCGAAGATCATCGCGGCCGGGGCGTTGATGGTCATCGAGGTGGTCACCCGGTCGAGCTCGATCCCGTCGAGCAGCCGCTGCATGTCGGGCAGCGACGCCACGCTGACGCCGCACTTGCCCACCTCTCCCTGCGACAACGGATCGTCCGGATCGCGCCCCATGAGCGTGGGCAGATCGAAAGCGACGCTCAGTCCCGTGCCGCCCGCAGCCAGCAGCTCCCGGTAACGCCGGTTGGTCTCCTCCGGCATGCCGAACCCGGAGAACTGGCGCATGGTCCAGAGCTTGCCGCCGTAGCCGGACCCGTGGATGCCGCGCGTGTAGGGAAACCCGCCGGGATCGTTCAGATCGCGGACGTAGTCGAAATCCGTGAGATCCCCCGCGTCATACAGCGGGCGGGCCTCCTGGGACGGACCGGCAGTCGCGGCGGTTGTACCGGTCCCGGCCCGCACCGTTCTGCTCGCCGCGGCCATGGGACGGGTCACGCGCCGAGGCGAAACGCGACCATCTCGCTCGCTTCGCCGTCACCGAGCGTCGCCCGGATCTCGATGATGTACTCGCCGGGTGGCAGGAACGCCGGCGCCAGCTCCACTTGGCGGGAGGCTCCGCCGTCCTCGGCCGCGACAACATCGAGCGGGAACATCGTGTCGCCGCCCCGGTTCAGCAGGTTCGCCTCCATGTCCGGCGCCGCGTCGCCCGGCGCGTAGACGTCGAACCGCAGGAGCAGCCGGTCGGTGCGGCGGAAGTCCCGCGACACGGTGGGGAGCGCATTCCAGTCGGCGACGAGCGTCTTGAGCTCCAAGGCGTTGCGGGCACGCACGAAGTAGGGTGTGCTCAGGACGACGTCGGGCCCGGTGAAATCCGGAATGACGATCTCGTCGCGATCACGGTCGAGCACCTCCCCGGCCTCGCCCTCGATGGCCAGGTTCATCTGCATGGTACCCGGATCCGCCTCGAACTCCACGCGGGTGGCGACCAGCGGCGCGACAACCTCCCGCCGGCTCCGCCTGCGGGTCGTGCCGCGTCCCGAGGAGCGGTTCTGTTCCGGCACGCGGCCCCTGAAATAGGCGCCGCCGGTATCTCCCATCGCGGTCACGAGGACACGCGATGCCGTGTCGCGCCGCCCGCGCGCCTCGGTCGGCTCCCAGGCGAAGGTCACCCGGGTCCTGCCGTTCTCCGCCCGCGACGTACCGACCCAGGTCCGGACGAGCCGGCCGCGGCGCGGCTCGGCCAGCGCAGACAACGCGATGTCGACCGCCTTGGGAGGCTCGTGGGCGCGGGTCACGAGCGACCGCTCGACGTCGCGCACCGTGACCGCCCAGTACCCCTCGCGGGCGCGCACGCGCAGGCCCTCGCGCTTCAGGCGCACCTCGATCTCGTGAAACTCTCCGTCGGTCGGCGCCGCGCTCGAGTTGTACCCGAGCAGGTAGTACCCGCTGGCGTCGTCCAGCATCTGCTGCAGGCCGGGACGCAGATCGTTCTGATTGACTATCGCCCGCCCGCCGGTCTCCTCGGCCAGCACGCGCAGCGTGTCCTGGGTGAACCGCAGCGCGCGCTGATCGGTGCGGTAGCTGATCTGCGGCTGATCCATGTCGAACTCGAAGGCGGCGAGGCCGCGCGGGTCCACCGAGTAGATGGAGGCGTTGAAGCGGCTCGCCGTCTCGTACACGCGCCGCAGATCGCTCATCATCGCGCTCCCCTCGAAGAACGACATCGTCTCCTCGTAGGGGTTGTCGCCGGCGAACGGGTCGAGCACCTGCGGGTTGACGTTGGGGTCGGCCCGCAGATCCGCGACCTGACTCCGCATCTGCGGCGGCACGTAGTTGGTGTAGCCCTCGCTCACGAGCAGCACGGACTTGCGCCCCTCGCGGAGGCCGCCCAGCATCGTCATGAGCCCGCGCAGGGCCGACAGCGACACCTCGTTCCGGACCCGCTCGACAATCTCGGTCGGGTACATGTTGTAGCGCGACTCGTACAGATTGCGCACGTCGTACTCGTACTTGACCCCCTCGAACCGCCGGATGGCGTTGATCACCGCCTCGTGATCGCGCGTCAGGCGCACATCCGACACCGGCATCAGGGGATACATCACGCCGACGAGATCGGTCGAAATCAGATCGTTCTCGATGAAGTCGACGAGCATGCGCCGGGCCCGGATGCTGTTGCCGTCCCGCACGTGGTAGTCGTCGAGAAAGACCACGAACACCCGGATGTCGGCGCGCGACGCGGCCAGTTGCTGGTCCGATCGCGTGACGCCCACGCTGGTCAGCGGTTCACCCGACAACTCGGGGGTGCGGTCGACCTGGACCACCTGGAACGAGTCCACCGTCTGCAGGACCTCGTCCTCGTAGACCTCGAAGTCGTCTGCGGTGAGGTCGAACACCGGATTGCCGTCGTCGTCGGTCACGAAGGCGTCCACGCGGACATAGTTGATCCCGCTCCGGAAGACGGAGATCCCGCCCTGGGCGTCCGTGGACTGTCCCGCCGCGGTTCCGTCGTTCCCGGTCGGCTGGGACTGGGGTGGCGGCTCGGCGGATGTCCGGCTCTGGGGAGCGGCGTACCCGGACACCATCATCAGCAGCCCGGCGCACAGGCAGGCGGCGATCCAGCGTGTCTTCATAGGTGTCCTCGCAGGTTTCCGTATTGCTCCAATGATACCATCGCGCCACATGAGCATCGCCGTACCACCGGCACGCGAAGCAACCGCCGCCGCCCCGCTCACCCGGCTCTCCGAGGACGAACGCCTGCTGCGCGCCAGCGTACGTACGTTCGCCGAGGCGGAGATCGCGCCCCTCGCGCGCCGGATGGACGCCGAGGCCCGCATGCCCCGCTCACTGATCGACCAGCTCTTCGATCTCGGCGTCATGGGCATCGAGATTCCGGAACGCTGGGGCGGCGCCGGCGGACACTTCTTCCTGTCGGTCATCGCGGTGGAGGAGCTGGCGCGGGTCGACCCCGCCGTCGCGGTGGTGGCCGACGTGCAGAACACCCTCGTCGTCAACGCGCTGCTGCGCTGGGGCTCCGACGAGCAGCAGAGCCGGCTGCTGCCCGCGCTGGCCACCCGCGCGGTGGGCGCCTACGCGCTGTCGGAAGCGGCCTCCGGCAGCGATGCGTTCTCCCTGTCGACGCGCGCGGTCCGGGACGGGGACCACTGGGTGCTGACCGGCCGCAAGCTGTGGATCACGAACGCGGCCGAGGCCGACTTCTTCATCGTCTTCGCCACCGTCGATCCGGCGGCGGGCTATCGGGGCATCACGGCGTTTCTCGTCGAGCGCGCCTGCGACGGCTTCGCCGTCGGCAAGAAGGAGGACAAGCTGGGGATCCGCGCCAGCAGCACCTGCGAGCTGCTGCTCGACGAGTGCCGCGTCCCGGGCGCCAACGTCCTCGGCGAGGTCGGCCGCGGCTACAAGGTGGCCATCGAAACGCTGAACGAAGGTCGCATCGGCATCGCGGCGCAGATGGTCGGCCTCGCCCAGGGCGCGCTGGACCACACGCTGGCCTACCTGCAGGAGCGGAAGCAGTTCGGCAGGCCGATCGCCGACTTCCAGGCGGTGCAGTTCCAGCTCGCGCAGGCCGCGACCGAGCTCGAGGCGGCGCGCCTGCAGACGTACAACGCCGCCCGCCTGCGCGACGCCGGCGAGCCGTTCCTGACCGCGGGCGCCATGGCCAAGCTGTTCAGCTCGCAGGTGGCCGAGCGGGTCAGCTCTCTGGCCGTGCAGCTCTTCGGCGGCGTCGGCTACACGAAGGACTACCCGGTGGAGAAGCTGTACCGCGACGCCAAGATCGGGCAGATCTACGAGGGGACGTCGAATCTGCAGCTTCAGACCATCGCGAAGCAGATGCTGAGCCGGCGCTGACGTGCCGGGTGCCGGCCGCACCGGTCACGGCGGTGGCGAGCAGACTCATGGTCCGCCGGGCTCCCGGTTCGTCAGAGGCCGCCAGCCGCGATCTGCGCGGCGATGATCATCCGTTGCGCCTCGGAGGTGCCGGCCACGATCTCCAGAGCCCGTGCGTCGCGGAGCAGCCGCTCGACGGTCGTTCCCCGCCGGTAGCCGGCCGAGGCGAAGATCCGCATCGCCCGATCCGCGGCGCGCCAGGCCGCCTCCGAGGCGGCCAGCTTCGCCATCGAGGCTTCCAGCGTGACGCGCTCCCGCACGTCCTTCGCCGCTGCCGCTCTCAGCACCAGCATGCGCGCCGCCTCCAACTCGGTGGCGATGTCGGCAATCTGCCACTGGATCGCCTGGTACCGGCCGATGGGACGGCCGAACGTCTGCCGGGTCCGGGCGTGGCGCAACGCCTCTTCGAACGCCGACTGCCCGACACCCAGCGCCTCGGCCCCGATGGCGATGCGACCCCCGTCCAGGGCCCACTTCGCCACGTCGAATCCCCGGCCGGTGCCGGCCAGCAACCCTTCCGCGCCAATCTCCACGTCGTCGAACCGGAGATCGACGCACCCGAGGCCGCGCATGCCGAGCGGGTCCGGCGTCGACTCGCGCGTCAGGCCCGGCCGGTCCATCGGGACCAGGAAAGCGCTCACGCCGCGACCGCCGGCGCCCAACTCGGTCGCCGCGAAGACCAGCGCCACGTCGGCCGCCGCGCCGTTGGCGACCCACACCTTGCGGCCCCGCAGCAGGTACAGCTCGCCGGCCGCCGTCGCGGTCGTCTCCTGCCGGGCGGCGTCGGTCCCCGCCTGCGCCTCCGACAGGGCGAACGCGCCGATGACCCGGCCCGATGCGAGCCTTGTGAGCCACTGTTCCTTCTGTTCGGCGGTGCCGAAGCGCTGGAGCACATCGGCCACGAGCGAGTTGTTGACCACCAGGATGGCGCCCAGCGTCGCGCTGGCGGCAGCGACCGCCTCGACCGCCAACGCATAGCTGACGTAATCGCGACCGGCGCCCCCCCAGGCCTCCGGCACCGTCACGCCCAGCAGCCCCAGGGCCGCGGCCCTGGACACCAGATCCGCCGGAAACCGGTCGGATGCGTCGATCTCGGCGGCGCGCGGGGCCACGGCGGTGGCGGCGAAGTCCCGCGCCACCTGCCGAAAGCGAACCTGCTCAGCCGTCAGCTCGAGCTGCATGGCGCATCCCGATCGCCGACGGCGCCCGCCGCGAGACGCTCGAAGACCGGCTTCAGGCGGGCCACGCTCAGGGCCGGCTCCTCGGGGACCACCCGCGTGTCTCCGACGACCGTCATGAAGTTCGTGTCGCCGTCCCAGCGCGGTACGAGGTGCACGTGCAGGTGCCCCACCACGCCCGCGCCGGCCGCCCGGCCGAGGTTCATGCCGACGTTGATGCCGTGGGCGGCGTATGACTCGGTCAACGCCATCTCGGCAACCCGCGTGAGCGTGATCAACTCGGTCAACTCCGCCGCGGTCGCGTCCGCGAGCCGGGCGACATGCCGCATCGGGACGACCATCAGATGGCCATTGTTGTACGGGTACTTGTTGAGAATGGCGAAAGTGCAGTCGCCGCGAAACACGAGATGCGGCGACGGTCCCGCCGGGTCGAGGGCCGCGCAGAAGACGCACGCCGGAGCCTCACCGCCCGCAGCGCCTGTCACGTACTCCAGTCTCCACGGGGCCCAAAGACGTTGCACCGTGACGCATCCTCACCGCCGGCAGCGGATCAACGCGGCGATACCTGACGGCGAAGACCAAGCGGCTGCCGCACGCCGCGCAGCGGGCTCGGGGGCTCGGATTCGCGGTCGATACGATCCGGCGCAAATGCAGTGCCGGGACCAGCCACCGCCTCCGGCAGCGACCGGCCGGTCCCCACCGCGCCGTGGTTCTCGTCCGGTCCGACAGGGGCCAAAGGCCGGGAGGCCCTGTCCGGTTCGCGGTTGATCAGCTCCTTGAGCTCCTTGCCGGGCTTGAAGTAGGGCACCCTCTTGGGCGGCACGTCGACTCGATCGCCCGTCTTCGGATTGCGTCCCTTGCGCGGCTCGCGCTGCCGCAGCCTGAAACTGCCGAAACCCCGCAACTCGATCTTCTCGCCGCGGTGCAACGCGTCGATGATGCTGCGGAACACCGTCTCGACGATGACCTCCGCGTGCTTCTTGGTGAGATCGGCAACCTGGGCCACCTCCTCGACCAACACCGCCTTGGTCATGCTGCCCCGGTCCACGCCCCCCTCGATTCCGCGCGCGTCATGCCGCGCCCTAGTCGGACGATGTCCGCGCCCCTAGTCGGACGACGTCTGCTGTTTGAAATGATCCCCCAGCGTCACCTCGGGCGAGTCGCCGCTGGTGTAGCTGCGCCAGTCGGTCTCGAAGTTCTCGCTGGTCAGCGCGCGCACGCTGAGCCCGATCTTTCGCTCGGCCGGGCTGAGCTTGATGACCCGCATCTGAATGGTTTCGTCGACCGTGAGCTCGGTCTTGTCGCCCCGCCCCTGGCCATCGAACTCGGAGATATGGATCAGCCCCTCGATCCCCTCGGCCAGCTCGACGAACGCGCCGAAGCTGGTGATTCGCACCACCTTGCCCTCGACGACGTCGCCCACCTTGGTCGTCGAGAAGAAGTCGTCCCAGATATCGGTCGCAAGCTGCTTCAGGCCGAGCGAGAGCCGCTGGTTCTCGGGATCGATGTTGAGCACCATGGCCTCGACCTCGTCACCCTTCTTGATGACGTCGGAGGGGTGCTTCAGCCGCTTGCTCCAGGACATGTCGGAGATGTGAATCAGGCCGTCGATGCCCTCTTCCACCTCGACGAAGGCGCCGAACTCCGTCAGGTTGCGGACGGTGCCGGTGATCTTCGAGCCGACCGGGTACTTGTCGCCGAGCTGCTGCCACGGGTTGCTCTCGATCTGCTTCAGCCCGAGCGCGATACGGCGCGCGTTCGGGTCGACCCCGAGCACCATGGACTCGACCATGTCGCCGACGTTCAGCATCTTCGACGGGTGCTTGACGCGTTTGCTCCAGGACATCTCGGAGACGTGGATCAATCCCTCCACGCCCGGCTCGAGCTCGACGAAGGCGCCGTAGTCGGTGAGGCTGACCACCTTGCCCTGCAAGCGCTGCCCGACGGGATACCGGTCCGCGGCCGACGTCCACGGATCGGCGTGGAGCTGCTTGTAGCCGAGCGACACGCGCTCGGTCGCCGGATCGAACTTCAGGACGATGATCTCGACCTCGTCGTTCACGTTGAAGATCTCGGAGGGGTGCTGGGCCCGCCCCCACGACATGTCGGTGACGTGCAGCAGACCGTCGATGCCTCCCAGGTCGATGAAGGCGCCGTAGTCGGTGATGTTCTTCACCACGCCCTGCATGACCTTGCCCTCGGCGAGGTTCGCGAGCGTGTCCTTCTTCTTCTCCGTATTCTCCTCTTCGATGAGCACCTTGCGCGACAGCACGATGTTGCCCCGCTTCTTGTTCACCTTGATCACGCGCATGCGCAGCTCCTGGCCGCGCAGCGAATCGAGGTTGCGGACGGGACGGACGTCGATTTGCGAGCCCGGCAGGAACGCGCGCACGCCGATGTCGACCGCGAGGCCGCCCTTGATCCGCTCGATGACGCGACCGATGACGACCTTGCGCTCGGCATAGGCCTTCTCGACCTCGTCCCAGATCTTCATCTTCTCGGCCTTCTCGCGCGAGAGCACGATGTGGCCGTCGCGATCCTCGGTCCGCTCGAGCAACACGTCGACGGTGTCGCCGGGATGGACCATCGGCTCGCCGTCCTCGTCGTAGAATTCCGACAGGTCGATCAAGCCTTCCGACTTGTAGCCGACGTCGACGATCACCTCGGAGTCGGACACCCTGAGCACGGTGCCCTTGATGACCTCGCCCTCGGCGATATTCTTCAGGCTGCCCTCGTACAGGGCAACCAGGCGGGCGTGCTCTTCCGGATCGACCATCTCCTCGTCCGGATCCACGAACCGCGCCGGCTCGGGAGGTTGCGGCGCGGTCGAGGGGCTCTCCACGGCGCCGGCGGCCTCCACCTGGGCCGCGTCGTCTGGTACATCCATCATCCTGTTGTGTCCTTCCTCCCGATCCAATCCCCGCGATCGATGCAGCTACCGGTGCAGCGACCCTCAGCCCCGCTTCGCGGATCTTTCGATGCGCTGTAAGCGCAAGACTGTACGATAGTTAACGAAAGCGCGTCAACTCCGGCAGGTGCTCCGCCGACGTTCGCGGACAACCGCCATCACCCGCTGCACCACCGCGTCGATCGGTAGCCCCGTAGTGTCGATCCGTACGGCGTCCGACGCCTGCTCGAGCGGCGAGGCGCGCCGCGTCCGGTCGGTCCGGTCACGCGCATCGAGGGCGCGGGCCACCTCCGCGAGTCCCGTTCCCGGCGACAACCGGTGGGCCGGATCCCGTGCCCGGCGGGTCGCCCGCTCCGCCGGAGACGCGTCGAGATAGATCTTCACCGGCGCGTCCGGGAACACGGTGGTCCCGATGTCGCGCCCTTCCATCACGACGCTCCCGGAACCGGCAAGGTTTCGCTGGTGGGCGACGAGCGCCGCGCGCACCCGCGGCAGCCGGGCCACGGCGGCGGCCGCGACGTCCATCTCGGGGGTGCGGATAGCCCGGCTCACGTCCCGCCCGTCGATCGCGACATGCGTCCCGTCCAGCGTGAAGACCGCACCGGACGCGACCGCGGCCACCGCCGGCTCGTCGTCGAGCGCCCGGCCCTGCTGCAGGGTCCGCCAGGCGACCGCCCGGTACATCGCCCCGGTATCGACATGGCGACAGTCGAGCGCCTGCGCCACGGCGCGCGCCACCGTACCTTTCCCGGCGCCGGAAGGTCCGTCGATGGCGATGACGTCCGGAATGTTCATGCGCGCGCCTGAACCGTCGGAATCGGCAGCGGGACGGACCGCACCGCCCCCCGCAGCGCACCCACCTCGGCCGGCGTCAGGTCGCGGGCCGCTCCGGGCCGCAGCCCACGCAGACTGATCGGCCCGAGCCGGGTCCGCCGCAGCCGCCGCACGGGATGGCCGATCGCGTCGAACATGCGACGCACCTGGCGGTTGCGTCCTTCCCGAATCACGATGCGCACACGCGCCTCGTCGGTCCGTCCCGCCGCGCCGCCGCGCAGCAACCGCACCTCGGCGGGCCCCGTCGGACGGCCGTCGATCTCGACGCCGGCCGCGAGACGCCGCAGCCGCGCGCCGCTCGGCACCCCGCGCACCGTCGCCTCGTACACGCGGGCCACCCCGTGGCGCGGATGCGTCAGGAGCGCCGCCAGCGCACCGTCGTTGGTCAGCAGCAGCAGCCCCTCGGAGTCGTAGTCGAGGCGGCCCACCGGATAGACGTACTCCCGAACGTCCGGGACCAGATCCAGCACGGTCTTCCGCCGGTGGGGATCGCTCCGGGTAGTAACGTAGCCGCGCGGTTTGTGCACCAGGACGTACCGGCTCCGCACTTCCCGCGCGATGCGGCGCCCGTCGACGCGCACGTCGTCGCGCGCCGGGTCCGCACGCGTGCCCGGCTGGCGCACCGTCCTTCCGTTCACCGTCACCCGTCCGTCCGCGATGAACTGCTCCGCCGCGCGCCGGGAGGCGACGCCGGCCGCGGACAGCACCTTCTGCAGCCGCACCAGCCCCTGAAGAGGGCTCGCCGGCTTGCTCATTCGTTCAGCAGCATGCATGCCGGATACGGGAACCCAAACTCAGTGAACCTTGTCGGCGCCGTCGCCCGGTACGGGCACGATCCCCGACGGCACCTCGAAGGGCAGCGCGCCGTCCCGCGGATCGTCGCCGGCGAGGGCCGGCGGCACCTCCATCCCCAGCGCCTCGGCCATGTCCTCCACCTTCGGCAGATCGGTCAGGTCCTTCAGCCCGAACCGATCGAGAAACTCGCGTGTGGTGGCATACAGGAACGGCCGGCCGATCACCGCCTTGCGCCCGACGACCTTGACCAGCCGGCGCTCCACCAGCGTCCCGATCACCCCGGATGTGTTGACACCGCGGATCTCGGCGATCTCCGGTCCGGTGACCGGCTGGCGGTAGGCGATGACGGCCAGCGTCTCGAGCGCCTGCACCGACAGCCGCTGATTGGAATGTTCGTGGAAGAGACGCCGCACCCGGTCGTGCAACTCCGGCCGCGTGACGATCTGATAACCGCCCGCCACCTCGATCAGTTGCAATCCGCCCGACCGGTCGCTCCAGTCCCGGCGGAGCGCGGCGAGCGCCTCCTCGACGTGCTCGCGCGGTTCGTCGTCCAGCGTCTTCACCAGGGTCTTCAGCGACAGCGGGTCCGGCGACGCGAAGATCAACGCCTCGACAATCGCCTTCAGGTTGCCCAGCGCGTCAATCACCCCGGTTCCTCCCCGCCGTCATCGTTCGATTCCCTGCCGCCGGGCGCCGGATCGACCGGCGCCGCCGCCGCGCGCTCGCTCAGATAGATCCGAATCGGACCGCAGACGCGGGCCTGCAGCACGCGAATCAACCTGGTTCGGATCAGCTCGAGCGTAGCGAGAAACGTCACGATAATCTCCTGCCGGGACGACACGTCGGCGAACAGGTCGTCGAACCCGCATGGCCCGCCGCGGGCCAGCCGCTCGAGCATCTCGGCCATGCAGGCCTCGATCGATACCACGTCCGCCGGGAGGGGAACGGTGTTCCGCCGGTCACGCGCCCGGGCGAGGACCGCCTGAAACGCCTGGAGCAGGCTGAACAGATCCACCTCGAGCTCGCGCTCGACCGGGGCGCCGGCGATCCCCTCGACCCGCTCGTCGGGACGGATCCACTGGGCACTCCGCACCGTCTCGCACTCGTGCAGCATCTCGGCGGCGGCCTTGAACCGCTGGTGATCGAGCAGGCGCTGCACCAGCGCCTCGCGGGGATCCTCCTCCGGCTCGTCGGTTTCCAGCCCGGCCTCCACGCGCGGCACGAGCATCCGTGACTTGATGTGGATCAGCGTCGCGGCCATGACGAGGAACTCGCCGGCCACGTCGAGGTTGATCTCCCGCATCAGATCCAGGTAATGCAGGTACTGCTGCGAGATGCGTGCAATCGGGATGTCGTAGACGTCCACCTCGTTCTTCTTGATGAGGTGAATCAGGAGGTCGAGCGGCCCCTCGAAGTTGGTGAGCCGGACCGGATAGTCCGGCAGGATCGACTCGAAGTGCGCCGGAATCTCCGGCTCGGCGCCCACCCCGGCGAGCGCCGCGTCCGTCAGGCCCGGGTCCCGTTCCGGCATCTCGGTGGCCCTCCGCTCATCGGGCGCGCGCCGCGTGGTACGTCAGCCCGACCGCCTCGCGCACGCGCTCCATCGTGGCGCGGGCCGTCCCGCGGGCGCGCGCCGAGCCGTCGTGCAGGATCTCGCGAATTCTGCCGGGCCGGGCCAGGATCTCGGCGCGCCGCTCGCGCAACGGGTCCAGGCGCGCGTTGATCGCGTCGGCCAGCGCCACCTTGACCTCGACGTCGCCGACCGTACCCGCCCGATAGCGCGCCTTGAAGTCGTCGACCTGCGCGGTATTGGAGTTGAAGGCGTCGTGGTAGATGAACACCGGATTCCCCTCGACCGTGCCGGGAATGTCGGCACGGACGCGCTTCGGATCCGTGAACATCCGCATCACCTTCTTGCGTACCGTCTTCGCGTCGTCCGCGATGTCGATGGTGTTGGCGTAACTCTTCGACATCTTGCGGTTGTCCAGGCCCGGCAGGCGCGGGAAGTGCGTCAGCAACGGCTGCGGCTCGACGAAGACCTCGCCGAAGAACTGGTGAAAGCGGCGCACCACCTCGCGCGCCAGCTCCAGGTGCGGAACCTGATCGTCGCCGACGGGAACGTACCGCGCGTCGTAGATGATGACGTCGGCCCCCTGCAGCAACGGATAGCCGAGGAAGCCGATGGACGACAGGTCGCGCTCCGACAACTGGTCGATCTGTTCCTTGTAGGTCGGCACCCGTTCCAGCCACGGGATCGGCACCACCATCTGCAACAGCAGATACAGCTCGGCGTGTTCCGGCACGAGCGACTGCACGAACAGCGTGCTCTTCTCCGGATCGACGCCGGCCGCGATCCAGTCGGCGACGTTGTCGTACGCGTACCCGGTCAGTCCCGCGGTATCGGCGAACTCGCTGGTCAGAGCGTGCCAGTCGGCGACGAAGTACATGCAGTCGTAGTCGGCCTGCAGGTCCGCCCACTTGCCCAGCGCACCGGCCAGATGCCCCAGGTGCAGCCTGCCCGTGGGACGCATCCCGGATACGACGCGCGGCTGCGCTCTATCGGCGGCCATATGCGGAACGGATCGTGGAGCCCGGCCGCGGCCCGGGCATGCGCCGGCTGTTGGACGCCGGGAAAAGAACGGGAACCAGGAAGAAGCAGTTGACCGGGCAGCCGATGTCGAACACCGGATACCAGCATACGGCAGGGCCGGCGGCCGGGCAAGCCGCGCCGCGCCTTCCTTCGGACGGCGGGACAGGCCGGCCGTCCCCATGCGGCTCAGGGCTTGATTGGCAGCCTCGTAAAGTGCTCGAGGACGGCGTCGGCGAGCCTGGCGCCGATCACCGGCAGCAGATCCTCGCGCGAGGCGCGCCGCACGTTGGCCAGGCTGCCGAACCGTTCGAGCAGTGCCCGGCGCCGGCGCGGCCCGATGCCCGCAATGAGGTCGAGCTCCGACTCGAAGTCGCGCATCCTGCGCGCCCGCCGGTGGTACGTCACCGCGAACCGGTGCGCCTCGTCGCGGGCGCGCTGGACGAGATGCAGCGCAGGGCTCGTCTTGGGCAGGCGAATCGGCTCCGGTGCGCCGCGGGTGAACAGCTCCTCGTCGCGCTTGGCGATGCCCACGGCGACCAGGTTGCCGAGACCGAGCGTCTCGAACGCGCGATACGCCGACGTCAACTGGCCCTTGCCGCCGTCGACCACCACCAGATCCGGAAACGGCCCGCCCTCCTCCAGCAACCGGCGGTAGCGGCGCAGCACGACCTCCTCCATCGCCGCGAAGTCGTCGGGCTTCACGCGGGCGTCCCGCGCCGGGGCGTCCGCAAGCCGGGAGCCGGTCCCGGCCTTCCGCCGTCCCCGCCCGCCGGCGGTTCCGAGTCCCTGCACCCGGAACTTGCGGTACTCGCCGCGCTGCATCCGCCCGTCCTCGCAGACCACCAGCGACCCGACGGTCTCGCGCCCCTGCACCGTCGAGATGTCGAAGCACTCGACCCGGTGCGGCGGCGCCGGCAGGTCCAGCACTCGCCGCAGCTCCTCGAGCGCCCCGGCGTGGACCCGGGCGTCCTCGCTGTAACGCGAGTCGTAGGCCAGCCCGGCGTTGCGAGACGCCAGATCCAACAGCCCGCGGGCGTCGCCGCGCCTGGGCACGTGCAGCTTCACGCGGCGCCCTGCGCGCAGCGCAAGCCAGCGCTCCACCGCATCCCGCTCCTCCACCTCGACCGGCACGTGCACCTCGGGCGGCACCTCGCGCGTCGCGTAGAACTGCTGCAGCGCCGCCTGCACCAGGTCGCGCTCGGTCTCGGTCGCCGCCTGCACGTCGTCCGACACGAGCTCCACCCGATCGACGACGCGCCCGCGGCGCATCTGGAAGACCTGAATCACCCCGCCGTCGGGTCCCAGCTTCACGCCGAACGCGTCCCGGTCCCCGAGCCGGCTCGTCGCCATCTTCTGCTGCCGGTCGCGCAACGTCTCGACCGTGCGCACCGCATCGCGGCACTGCCCGGCGCGCTCGTAGCGCTCCTCGTCCGACGCCTGCTGCATCTGGAGCCGCAGACTGTCGATGACCTCATCGGTGCGCCCCTCCAGAAAGAGCCGGGTCTGCTCGACCGATTCGGCGTACTGCTCCGGGCTGCAGACGTCCGACACGCAGGGGGCGACGCAGCGCTTGATGTCGTACTCGAGGCACGGGCGGTCGCGCTGCCCGGTGATCACCTCGTTGCACGAACGTATCCCGAACAGCCGGTGGGTCAGCGACATCGTCTTGCGGGCGAAGGCCGCCGGCATGAACGGGCCCGCGTAGACGTTGCCGTCGCGCGCGACCTGCCGGGCCACCAGGACGCGGGGGAAGGCCTCGGCGGTCGTGAGCTGAAGATAGGGGTAGTTCTTGTCGTCCCGGAGCAGGATGTTGTAGCGCGGCGACCGCGCCTTGATGAGGTTGTTCTCCAGGGCCAGGGCCTCGACGAGCGAGTCGGTGACGATCACTTCGAGCCGGGCCGCCTCGTCGAGCAGCGCGTCGGTCTTCGGGCTGCCGCCATACGCGCCGAGGTAGCTGCGGACCCGGTCGCGCAGCGACCGCGCACGGCCGACGTAGATGGTCTCGCCACGACTGTTGAAGTAGAGGTAGACTCCAGGCTGCTCCGGTAGCCGGGCCATCGCGTCCCGCAGATCCCGAATCGGCATCCGACCTAGAATAATAGGGTTACGCAGTCACTTCACGAACATCGATGACGTTCACCGGCGCCATTGGGCGCGCCTGCCTGCTACCGCTTCGCGCCATCATCGCGTTCTGCGTCGTGCTTCGGATTCACCCGAACGTGCTGACGCTGACGGGAGTGATCATCAACGGCGCCGCCGGCTGGGCGCTGGCCACCGGGCAGTTCGGCCTGGCCGGCTGGATCATGCTGGTGGCGAACATCTTCGACTTCATCGACGGCAAGGTGGCCGACGAGCTGAAGCTGAGCTCCCGCTTCGGCGGCTTCTGGGACTCGGTCATGGACCGCTTCTCGGACCTGTTCATCCTGACCGGCCTCATCTATCTCTACGCCACGCTCGGGCGACCGGACTACGTGCTGATCGCGGCTCTGACGCTGACCTTCTCGGTGATGACCAGCTACACGCGGGCGCGCGCCGAGTCGATCATCCCTCTCTGCAAGGTCGGCTTCATGGAGCGGCCGGAGCGGATAGTGCTCTTCATGATCGGCGCCTTCACGAACCGGATGGCCGCGGTGCTGTGGGTCATCCTGGTGCTGTCGGTGCTCACGGTGCTCGACCGCATCTACTTCACGTGGCGCGCGGTGCGCTCCGACGACCGGGGGCTGCCGGCGTGAGCGTGTCGCGGGCGCTGACCCTGCCGCTCCGGATGATCTGGCACGCGCTCTTCTGGACGTTCGAGCGCGCGACGTGGCAGTACGACCTGATGGTGATCGCCATCCTGGCGTTCATCTGGCTCACCCCGCCGGAGTGGCTGAGCGACCCGGTAGCGAACGGACCGGGACTGATCGGCATCCTCGCCGCCCTGCTTCGGCAGTAAGGCGGGCCCGCGCTGCTGCGACAGCGCAGCGCACCCCCTGCTCCGGCAGCAGCGAGAGCGCAACCCCGAGGCCGCCGGCTCAGACCACGTCGCGCTGGTCGGCCCCCAGATCCAGGGTCTTGCCGGTGAAGTGGATGTGGTGGCCGGCTATCTTGTCCCGCAGCAGCCGCCGCACCTCGCCGTAGTGCGCCTGCGGCACGGTGAGCCGCCGGGCAAGACTACGCAGCCGGTAGATGATCATCAGCGTGATGGTGGCGCCCTCGCGCCAGCTCAGGCCGCCGATCTTGGAGTACGGCACGTAGCCGCCGTCCGCCCAGATGCCGCCGGCGTACAGCCCGCGCCCGATCCGCACCCGCAACGGCACCGCGTAGGCGTAGTAGATGAGCATCATCCCCTCGCCGAATGCCCGCTGCGGCGGCTGCTGTTGAACGACCAGCTTGACGAAGACGAGCACGCCGGCGACGACGCCGAGGGCCAGCAGCCAGCCGTACAGCGGCGGCTTCTCGCCCGGCCAGGTCACCAGCGCCGACGCGCGCAGTCGGCGGTAGCGGACGAACTGTCCGAGAATGCGCAGATTGGCGAAGAGAAACCCGACGCCGAGCGCGTACAGGGCGACCCCGACCGCCTGGGAAACGTCTATGTCTCCCTCCCCGGTCAGGCGCGCGACTGGTACTCGCCGGTGCCCGTGTTCACGCGAACCTTGTCCCCGTTGCTGACGAACGGCGGCACCTGCACGACGAGGCCGGTCTCGAGTCGCGCCGGCTTGAGCTGTGCGCTGGCCGTCGCCCCCTTGATGGCGGGCGCGGTCTCCTCGACCGCCAGATCGACGGTGAGCGGCAGCTCGATCCCGACCGGCGAGTCCTCGAAGAACTCCAGTGTGATCGTCGCGTCCGGCAGCAGGTAGCTGACCGCGGCGCCGAGCGTCTCGCTGCTCAGGTGCACCTGCTCGTAGGTGTCGGTATCCATGAAGTGATACCCGTCGCCATCGGCGTAGAGATACTGCATCTTGCGCGTGTCGAGCATCGCCCGTTCGACGGAGTCGCCGGAGGCGAACTTGTGATCGGTCAGGGTGCCGGCACGGACGTTTCGCATTCGCGTCTGCACGAACGCGCGCCCCTTGCCGGGGGTGACATGGTTGAACTCGAGGACGCGGTACAGCGTCGCGTTCATCTTGATCAACATGCCCTTGCGGATTCGGGTGGCCTGAATGGATTCCATATGCGGCCGGGGATCGTACTACAGCGGCCCGGCGCGGTCCAAGCCACCCGCCAGACGGACCTTCAGGGCGGCCCGCCCCGCGAGACGGCCGGGCAATCGACCACGTAGCCGCGCCACGGCCGCCCGGTCCCGACCGTGATCCCGATGCGCGGTCCCCAGCGAACCTCCCCGCATTGCAGGCCGCGATCCTCGATGCACAGACGGTCTCCGCACAGATCGACGCGATTCTGCCGCAGGGTGACCCCGAGCGCCCGCGTGAGATTGCCCGGCCCGCGGCAGAGCACCTCGTCGGCCGGCGGCTCCGCGCCCCGTCGTCGGGCCCGCCGGCGGCGGCGCATCGCGTCGAGGCCATCCAGGGGGCTGAGCGCGCGAATGAGAACCGCGGCGGGGAAACCCGCCGGTCCCGTCACCGCGTTCAGCAGGTAATGGATCCCGTAGTTGAGATAGACGTAGGCGCAGCCGGGCGGCCCGTAGAGCGGCGCGTTGCGCGGCGTCAGGCCGGCCGCCGCGTGACACGCCGGATCGTCCTCTCCGCCGTACGCCTCGACCTCGACGATCGCGCCGGCCGTGACGCCGCCGTCCCGGCCACGGTGCACCACCACCTTGCCGAGCAGCGTGCGGGCCACCTCGAGCGGCGGCGCGCGGTAGAACGATCGGGGCAGGCGGTCCGCGTCGCCCACGAATCGTCCCGTCAGGCGGGGGCGCGCATGCCGGCCAGCACCTCGCGCAGGTAGCGCCCGGTGTGCGACCCGGCGTGCCCCGCCACCTGCTCCGGCGGCCCGGCCACGACGACCTCGCCCCCCGCCTCGCCCCCCTCGGGTCCGAGATCGACGATCCAGTCCGCGGTCTTGATGACGTCGAGGTTGTGCTCGATCACGAGCAGCGTATGGCCCGCCTCCACCAGCCGGGTGAACGCGGCCAGCAGCTTGGCGATGTCGTCGAAGTGCAGGCCGGTGGTCGGCTCGTCGAAGATGTACAGCGACCGCTCGCCGTGCCGCGTCGCCAGGTGCGCGGCGATCTTGATGCGCTGCGCCTCGCCCCCCGAGAGAGTGGTGGCGGGCTGGCCGAGACGCAGATACCCGAGGCCTATCTCGTCGAGCACCTTCAGCTTCCGGACCACCTTCGGCGAGGAGCCGAAGAACTGCAGCGCCTCGCGCGCCGTCAGGTCGAGCACCTGGTCCACCCGCAGTCCGCGCCAGGTCACCTCCAGCACCTGCGGCTTGAACCGCTTGCCGTCGCACTGCTCGCACGGCATGAACACGTCCGCCAGGAACTGCATCTCCACGCGGACCTGCCCCTCCCCCTCGCACGCGTCGCAGCGCCCGCCCGGCACGTTGAACGAGAAGTGGCTCGGGGAGAACCCGCGCGCCCGCGCGTCCCTCGTCGTTGCGAACAGCTCCCGGATCGGATCGAAGGCCTTGAGGTAGGTGACCGGGTTCGAGCGCGGGGTGCGGCCGATCGGGGTCTGGTCCACGAGCACGATGTCGTTGAGCAGCTCCACCCCGTCGATCCCGGCGTGCGCGCCGACGCGCTTCTCCCAGGCGCCCTTCGCGCGCTTGACCGCCGCGTACAGGACGTCGTGCACCAGCGTGGACTTGCCCGAGCCGCTCACGCCGGTCACGCAGGTCAGCATGTTCAGCGGGATCTCGACGTCGATACCCTTCAGGTTGTGCTCGGCCGCGCCGCGCACCCGCAGGGCAAGGCTGCTCGGCAGCCGCCTGCGACGCGCCGCCGGCATCGGGATCGCCAAGTCCCCGCGCAGGTACTTCGCGGTCAGCGACGTCGTCTCGCGCGACAGGCCGTCGAGCCCCCCGGCGTAGACCACGCGACCGCCGCGCGTCCCGGCGCCCAGGCCGAGATCGACCACGTAGTCGCTGGCGCGGATCATGTCGGCGTCGTGCTCGACCACCAGCACCGTGTTGCCCTGGTCGCGGAGTTGCCCCAGGATCCGAATCAACCGCTCGTTGTCGCGGGGATGCAGCCCGATGGACGGCTCGTCGAGCACGTACAGCGTGCCCACGAGGGACGATCCGAGCGACGTCGCCAGGTTGATCCGCTGCGCCTCGCCGCCGGAGAGGGTCGAGGACAGCCGGTCGAGAGTCAGGTAGTCGAGCCCGACTCCGCTCAGGAATCCGACCCGCCGCCGGATCTCCCGGATCACCCGCTCCGCGATGGCCGTCTCCTTCGCCGAGAGGGTCAGCTCCTCGAAGAACCGTCGCGCCGCCGCCACGGTCAATCCCGACACCTTGTCGATCGTCCGCCCGCGGACCTGCACGTCGCGCGCCTCGCGCCGCAGGCGTGTTCCGCCGCAGTCCGCGCAGGCGCGGTAGCCGCGGTAGCGACTCAGGAACACCCGCACGTGCACCTTGTATTTCTTCTGCTCCAGCGCGCTGAAGAAGCCCCGGATGCCGGCGTAACCGGCACCGTCCCCCTCGACGACGAAGCGCCGCTCCTCGTCCGAGAGCTCCGCCCAGGGCACGGTGGTTCGAATATCGTGGCGGCGGGCGGCCCGCTTCAGGTCGGCCAGATGCGAGCGGTAGTGCGGCTTGCTCCACGGCTCGATGGCGCCCTGCGCGACGGACTTCGTCTCGTCCGGCACGACCAGGTGCATGTCGAGCTCGATCACGTTCCCGAAGCCGTGGCAGGTGGGACAGGCCCCGAACGGGCTGTTGAAGGAGAACAGCGTCGGCTGGGGCGCCTCGTAGGCGATCCCGCACGGGCGGCACTCGAAGCGCTCGCTGAACGCGTGACGCACCGGCTCCGCGCCGCCGACCTCCACCGCGAACGCGATGCCGCCCCCTTCCTGGTACGCGGTCTCGATCGCCTCGGTCAGCCGGGGAAGCGCCTCCGGGGCGGTCCTGATGCGGTCGACCACGACCTGCAACGAGTCCCGGCCGGCCACGTCGGCCCGGTCGAGGTCGTCGAACGAAACCGCGCGGCCATCCACGTGGAGGCGTCCGAAGCCCTTGCGCCGGAGGTCGTCGATCGCCGCCTCCACCGGGTCCGAACCATTGCCGTCCGCCGGTGGCCCGTCCTCCCGGGTGACCGCCGCCACGGTCACCGCGGACACGAATCCGATCAGCAGCCGCGTCCCCACCGGGAGGCCGGCCAGTATCCCGGCCACGGCCTCCGGCGTCTCGCGCGTCACCTCGGCGCCGCAGCCGCGGCAAACCGTGCGGCCGACCCGCGCGAAGAGCAGCCGCAGGTAGTCGTAGATCTCCGTCGTGGTGCCGACCGTCGAGCGCGGGTTCCGGACGCTGTTCTTCTGCCGGATCGCGATGGCGGGACAGATGCCGTCGATGCGGTCGACGTCCGGCTTCTCCATCCGCTCGAGGAACTGCCGGGCGTAGGCCGACAGCGACTCGACGTAGCGCCGCTGCCCTTCCGCGTAGACCGTATCGAAGGCCAGCGACGACTTCCCCGAGCCGCTCACGCCGGTGACGATGATCAGCCGCTCCTGCGGGAGCGTCAGGTCGATGTTCTTGAGGTTGTGGGTCCGGGCGCCCCGGATGACGATCTGCCCGGCGGGCGGCTGGCGATTCGGCTCCGGCATGCGCATGGTGGCGGCCCCGCCGCAGCACACGCCGCTGTCCCCGGGGCGCTACGGACAGGACGACCGCCATGGCAAAGCCTTGCACGGTGACGGTAACAGGCCATTCTAGAGCCCTGTCGACAGGCTGGCAACGATGCTCGCCTTCCACATCGCGTTCCGCGCCCTCGGCCCCGGGGCTCGCGCGCAGTCAGTCCTTTCCAATCCAGAAATGAGCCTGAAGCGGGGCACGTGAGCCGCGCCTGTCAGGCGACCGAACCGACGGATCGAAACAGGTCCTGGCGCGGGCCGCGTTGAGGGCGCGCGTGACCGCAGCATTATCGCTCATGGCGGCGGAACCGTCACGATGTACGACGCGGCGCTGGGCGCGTCCTGGTTCAGGGCGAAGGTGCTGTAGCCGCTGCCGTAGCAACCGAACGGTGAGGGTCTGGTTTGCCGGGTTCTGAACAGCAGGAGACCAAGCGGAGCGAACGTCCGTCTGTGGACGTTTGCGGAGTGCGGTAGCCGAGCGCGGAACCGGCAGCAGAGGGGCTGGACGTGACTACGCGAGGGGCTGTGAAACGGCCGGCAACGGCTGGATGGATCGTCGTCGGCGCTCGTGCCTGATGGCGTCGCGCTTCCGCCTTTCGGTGGTGCTGAAGCCGGTGACGACGCAAGTCGGCGCCGGCGATCCGGGCTCGACGACAGCGCTGTCCGTCCGTATTCGACCGCAGCCGGTGACGACGCGAGTCGGCGCCGGCGATCCGGGCTCGGCAGCGCCCGCGCGAGTTGGCACGTCCGGTGTTCGAGCTTCCTCGCGCCTGCTCGTCAACAGCACGACGCCGACCGACAGGCGGCGGTAGCGGGCCGGAGCAAACCTTCAGGCCGCTGGGTGGATGGACCGGAACAACCGCGTGCGGGCCTCGTCGTCGCGAGGGTGCCCCAAGCGTAGTGGAAAGTCGGTGGCGACTCCTGCCCGGCTGTGGTATCAGTCGGGTGTGTTCAAAAGGAGGAGAGGCCACCGATGAAGAAACCGTACAAGATCGTTTCGGGCGCGTCCGCGCCGAACCGCCGGGAACTGGCGGACTGGCTGGCGAAGGACGGGCAACTGCTGATCCCGCTGGTCGAACTGCTGGAGAAGGGCGAGCGAGCCATCGACGAGGTGATCGACGTGATGGGCCGGGCGACCATCGAGGCCGTCCTGCGGATGAGCGCCGAGCAGGTGGCGGGGCCGAAGGAGCAGGGACGGCGCGACGCCGACCGGGATCTGTACTGGCACGGGGTGCAGGCGGGACGTGTGGCATTGAAGGAGCGGCAGTTGCGGGTCGACAAGCCGCGGCTGCGCAAGAAGCGGCCGCGGGCCGATGAGCCGGGCGAGGTGGAGATTCCGGCGTATACGGCGTTGCAGGCGGATCAGCCACTGGCCGACCGGATGCTGGAGCTGGTGCTGCAGGGCGTGTCGACGCGCAAGTACGAGAAGGTGCTGCCGGCGCTGGCCGACCAGGTGGGGGTGAGCAAGTCGGAGGTCTCGCGGGAGACCATCGAGGCGGGGACGCGCGTTCTGAAGGAGTTGGCCGAACGGGACCTGGGCAAGTTGGACGTGCTGGTCGTCTACCTCGACGGGATCGTGTTCGGGAACTACCACGTGGTGGCGGCGGTCGGTGTGGATGCGGATGGTCGTAAGCACGTGCTGGGGCTTTGCGGCGGGGCATCGGAGAACACGGAGGTCACCGCTGGCCTGCTCGAAGATCTGGTGACGCGGGGCCTGCGGGCTGACCGGCGGCGTCTGTTCGTCATCGACGGCGCCAAGGCGCTGCGGCAGGCCATCGGGCGGGTGTTCGGGTCGGCGAACCTGGTGCAACGTTGTAGAAACCACAAGGTAAGGAACGTCTTGGGTCATCTGCCGAAAGAGCAGCACGAGCAGGCGCGTTCGACGCTTCGGGCGGCGTGGAAGCTGGACGCCGACGAGGGCATCCGGAAGCTGGAGCAGTACGCCTCGTGGCTGGAGCGGGAGTGGCCGTCGGCGGCGGCGAGCCTGCGCGAAGGGCTCTCGGAGTTGTTCACGGTCAATCGCCTTGGGCTGCCGAAGCCGCTGCGCCGCTGCCTGACGACGACGAACATCATCGACTCGTCGCACGCGGGCGTTCGCCAGCACACGAATCGGGTAAGTCGCTGGCAGAGCGAGGAGATGGCGGTGCGGTGGGCCGCGGTGACGTTCCGAGAGACGGAGAAGCACTATCGCCGCATCACGGGCTATGAGCATCTCTGGATGCTGAAGGCGCACCTCGACGAAGAGAATGGCGCCCTTGCCGAATTGCAGAAGGCGGGGTAATGTGTGTCTGTCGCTGCCGACTTTCAACTACTGGCGGGACACCCTCGCGCTTGCGCACGCGGCCCTTGCGGTCGACTTCTTCGGTGGGGAAGAAGCAGGGGCGGTGGAAGTTGAGATAGGGCGAGAGGACCTGCTGGGTGAAGGCGTTGACCTGCGCGGCACAGCGGCTGGGGATGTGGCCGTGACCGAGCTGCTTGCGGATGACCGAGCCGTTCTTGCTCTCGACCAGGGCGTTGTCGGTGCTGCGACGGGCGCGGGACTTGGTGAATGCGTCGATGTGCAGCCCCTGGAGCAGCGCCGCGACCTCGCGGTTGATGAACTCCGAGCCGTTGTCGGCGTGGAAGCCGTGGAGCGTGAAGGGGAACGCCCGCAGCAGAGCGTCGAGGACCGGGGCCAGGCAGGCGGCGTGGATATGCTCGACCGAGCCGATGCACTGGAACTGGGTGACCTCATCCACCAGGTTCACGTGGTAGAGGCCCTTGATGCCGTCCAGGTCGCCTTGATGGACGGTATCGACCCGCACCCAGCCAGGTTGTCCGAACGGCTGCGGGCGGCGGCGTTCCCCGATCACGACCTGCACCGGGCGCGTCGGCAGCGGCGGCGTTCCGCGGCGCCGTTGATAGCTTGTCGTGTGCCGCAGGTTGTACAGATGGCCGTTGGAGATGCCGGCCAGGCGTTCGAAGCGGCGGTCGCCGAACAGATGGAAAGCGCGGGCGCAGAGCTTGCGCGTGGCCGGACCGGACAGCGTGCCGTGGAGCACGTCGAGCTCGGCCAGCAGCCCGATGTCGGCGTTGGAGTAGCGGCGCGGGAACGGTCGGCGCGGGGTGTCGCGGCGGTCGGCGATCTCTCCCGTGGTCCGGTGTTGCTGCAACAGGCGTGTGATTTGGGCCCGTGACAAGCCGGCCACCTTGGCCAGGAAGCGGCGCAGCAGGCCCTTGTCGGCCTTCCCCCGCAGGGCGTAGTCGAACCGTCGCACGGTTTTCGCCACGAACGCGTAGGAGTCGGCGCGGGTTTGTGGTTGCAGGTCGACCTGCTCGCTTCCGGCGAGGAATTCCCGAACCTGATCCAGGGTCTGCAGACGGTGCGTGTCGAGTCTCACGATCATCCTCCGATGATCCTCGACCCGGCCCCCGTTCAGGCTCATGTGTCGTTGGAAACAACTCCTCGTTCAGGCTCATGTGTCATTGGAAGAGACTCAGTCGGCGAGCCCCGGAAGCCCCTGTGCTAAGATAAACGATTGCGCGTGGCCGACGTGCCGCGTGCCGCCCTCCAGCGGCCGGCGTAGCTCAGTTGGTAGAGCAGCTGATTCGTAATCAGCAGGTCAGCGGTTCGAGTCCGCTCGCCGGCTCCAATAGAATCAATAACTTACAGAGATCGAGATTCGAACGAAGCGGGGACGTGTCACCACCGTGTCACCAACGACCCGGTATCGGTTAACCGATACCGGACCACCCGCCTCGCGTCCGCGTCCGGCATCGTGGCTCCCTTCACGCCACACGCGGGCACTGCAAGCGCCCACGTCTCGGGCCACTATCCGGGCAACCCCAACCAAGTTGGGTGGTGCCGGTTCGGTTGTCCGAAGGGCCACTTCGGACCGCTCCGTGCAGCGCGCGAAAAGTTGGCCGACTCCGGCGGCTCGCGGCGCCCGGCGCAGCAGGTTGCTCGCCGTCGCTAGCCGTCGAAGACGCGCCGCGGCGACAACTCCCACGGCAAGGTGCGGGGCGGCCTCAGGCGGCTTCGGACATTGACAGTCTGTCCGTGCGACATGTCCAAAGTCCAGTTCGAACGAGTGCGTGTCCAGCGGTAGGGACAGTGCGGCCAGGCTGTTGCGCCGCGCCCGGCCTTCCTCAGCCCCGCGGCGTGCGATGGCTCCTGGCGCCTACGCTGTGCACGACTCTGCACGGCTGCACACGTGCGCCGGCGCGTCGCGGCGAAGTTCCGGAGCCGGTTGACGAATCTGTCAGTCCCGTGGTTCCTGATGCCGTGGTCGCGGTTCTCGGTCGCGATCGCGGCCACCGCGGCGTTCTCTCGGCGGTCCACGCACGCCGAGGCTTGCACGCCGACCGTCCGGAGAACAGCCGCTCAGAAACTCTTCGGACTTCGGATCTCGTCCGCCCGGACCATTTGGATTGCGCGAGGCCGCTTCGGACTCCCGCGAACTGGGGTTGCCCGGCCGGCGTGACGGCGCGTCGTCTGCCGGCGCACGGCGTGCGAGCCCGAGTCCCCGTGCGAGCCAGGCCTGTTGACGTCGTTGTGATCCCGGCATGCAGCGTGTCGGCGGTGGCACATGCCGGGACCGCGCGGTTCGTCAGCGGGCCATGCGGCGACGACCTGCCGGCGTCGTGGAAGTACTGGTTGAGGCCCGCGACGATCGACGTGACGCTCGTTCGGCGCCGGCGCAGGTGGCCGCCCTCCCTGGCCGCCCTCGCCGAGAGTGCGAAGACATCGCCCGTCAGGGTCCCTGCCGTGACCATCTCAGCTGCCTACCGCCCAGGCCGGAAGCCATGCCGTCGCCCTCGAAACTGATCATCTTCAGCTCGGCGAGATGATCCTCTTCGGGATGGACCTCGTCCGCCGCTCAGGATCCGGGCGACGAGCTGTCCGGTCGACGGTCCAACCTTCTCGGCCCAGCCGATTTACTGGAGTGTCGGTCAACGGCGGGAAGATGGGTCACGATCTCCCCGTCTCGCCCGGGGCGCCGCTCGGCATCGAGGCTTCGGACCGGCTCAAGCCCGGATTCGACCGCCTGCGCGGCAGGACCTTGCGACGCTACCGTGGCAAGAGAGCGTAAGGATCCAAGTGGTCGTCGGGGGGATGTCCCGGACGCTGTTGAACTTGAGCTGATGTGAAGCGGGTGGCGGCTCCTGCCCCTGTCCTGTGGTAGGACAGGGGGATGCAATCAGAAAAGGAGACTGCCACCCATGGCGAAGCATGACAGGCGGAAGATGTCCGGCCAACCCCCCAGCTCGCGACCCGTCACGATCCAGGTGCCGCTGCCGGTGCTCGGCGTGGACCACACAGGACTTCCCGGTCCGCCTCCATCATCGCCTCCAGGACCTTGCCGACAGAGGCGTGCAGCCGCTCGGGCAGAGATTCAACGCTGGGTGGCGAGCGCGCTGGTGGAGGCGGAGAAGCACTTCCGGCGGGTCCGGGGCTACCGCGATCTGCAGCACCTGGTCGGTGCGCCCTGGACGCGCTGGCTCCGCCCGACGGCGTGGTTGCTGACGTGGCGTAACATAGATGACTTCGTAGAGGAGACCGGGAGTTCGCCACCCGAAGTTCAACAACGAACGGGACAACCCCGTCGTCGGCGACGAGCAGCGCTCCCCCTGGCAGAAGCCGACCGGGCGGTACCGGGAACCGCTGGAACGGTTCCGACGCTCCGGATCCGGGGCCGATGCGGGCTGGCCAGCATCGGTGCGTGGACGTAGTCGCTGAGGCACAGGGTCGCCCGGCAGGGCTCGGTTCGTTCGGCGTGAGGCCGCTTCGGACATTGGACAGTTGGCCGTAGAGACGTGTTCGAAGTCGAGTTCCGCCAAGTGGGTGTCGAAACGGGTGTCGCAGTGCGGCCCACCTCGCTGTTGTCCCATGGCCACCGCGTGCAGGTCTTGCGCCGAGCTCTGCCGGCTTCCTCAGTCTCGCCGCGTGGTATAGCTCCTGGCGCCGATCCGCTGCGCGCGCTTCTGCACGGCTCCGTACGTGCGCTCGTACGTCGCGGCGAACTTCCGGAGCCGGCGGGCGAAGCTGTCGACGCCGGGTTTCCTGATGCCGCGGTCGCGGTTCTCGGCCGCTATGGCGGCCAGCGCGGCGTCCTCCTCAGCGGTCCATGCACGCCGACGCTTGCACGCGGACCGTCCCGAGAACAGGGAGAGCAGAAGCTCTTCGGACTCCCGATCTGGTCCACCCGCACTCGTCTTTGGATTGGGCGGGGCCACTTCCGACTCCCGCGAACTGGGTTTGCCCGTCCGGCGTGACGGCCCCTCGTCTACCCGCGCACGGGTGCGAGCCCGAGACTGCGGCGCCGCAATGTCCGCAGTGTGGTACGAGGCAGTTGATGTCCTTGTGGTCCAGGGGCGCAAGGCGTCGGCGGCGGCGCATGCGAGGATCGCACGGTGCGTCAGCGGGCCGTGCGGCGAAGGCCAGCCGGCGTCGTGGAAGTAGTAGTTGACGGCCGCGACGATCGACGTGACGCTCTTTCGGCCACGCGTCTCGTACTGGTGCAGGATGTAACGAGCGAGACGGCGATCAGTGAGCGGCTCGCCAGCGAGCCACACGCTCAGGTGCTCGAGATGCGCCTCGTAGGCGGCAAGGGTGCGAGTGGATGGCAGGCCGTGAAGCCGCCTGACCGTCTCGACGATGGCACGCTCGCGTTCGGACACCACCGCGGCGGGTCGGGACGTATCGAGACGGTGCATGTGGGATTGTACCGATCGGCTGACATCGCGGTCGAAGACCAACAACAAGACTTGGAGGCACGGACAACGACGTCGACGCGCGTTTCGCTTGTACATCCCGGGAGGCAGGGCGGACCGCGCCCCCGTACCCCGAACACGGACCCCGATTCTTGCGATCGGCCGGCGGGTCCGATGTCCCTTCCGCCCCGATTCCTGACTTCAAGGAACGATGCGGGTACTCGAACTGGCGCTGCTGCTGGCTTCTACGAGTCTCGCCAGCTTCCTGCCCCCGGGCTCGATGGGCGGAGGAGATCGCGGTAATCTGGCGCTGGGCACGGCGTCCCGCTGATCCGGCGTCACGGCGACTCTGGCGTCTCGACGTGCCACCACCGGGCGACATCTCCCTCGTCGTCCGACTGGTCGGGGGACGCACCGTCGACTTGGCATATCTCGACGCCTGTCTGGATGCGACCGTGATCGCAGGGGCGCAAAGGGTAGTCACCGTCGGGCGACCGAGAAGATCCGGTTTGAAGGAGGGGCCGTCCGACATGCCCTCCTTCGCGCCGGGTGTTCGGGAGCGTCTCGCTCGCTCTCGGTGCAACGCGGGGCTCCACGACGGGCTGCGGGCCCGATCGGACACAGCGGCGACCGGCAACGGATTGACACAAGACGACGCGAGCGCTTACGATTCTCCCGTTTTTGTTGGGGTTTCTGACTGAATCACCGCGCGCAGGGTCGTCTCGGTAGCCGCCTCAGCGTGCTCACGCCAAGGGGAAACATCAATGGCCGAAGCCCGCAAAATGGGCCAGACCGAGTTGTTCGCGCATTTCGTCGAGCATTTCGCTGCTGTCAACATCAGCCTCAAGCGCACCGACGCGCGGGAGTTCTTCGAAGAGTTGCAGCGGCTTTGCGAGCAACAGCTTCAGGATTGCGGCGAGTTCACGCTGCCCGGCATCGCGAAGCTCGTCTTGCAGAAGCGCGAAGCGCGGACCGGTCGCAACCCGGCAACCGGGGAAGCCATCGAAATCCCGCCCAAGCAGGTGGTCAAGGCTCGCATCGCGAAGCAGCTCAAGGACGCCGTGCTTCCCGAAGCGTAAACGTTCCCCCCCGATAACCGGCGTGAGTGGTCGACTGGCCCTGCACGGCTGCCTGCTGCTCCACGCCCCGGGCGTTCGTCCCCCGTAAACGCACCGTTCCGAATGCCAGAGCGCTCTTCTCCGGGTGCGCACTCGCCTGCGCGGGCCTGATGACCGGCACGGCCTCTGCCCGGCCGGCGTCCGGCTTCTACCTGAGCCAGGAAATCCGGCTCAACCTGGCGCCGTCAGTGGGTTGCGGATCGCGTGAAAGCGCCGAAGAGGAAGGTCTCCTTGAGCCGATCGAGGCTGCAGGGTCACGAGGGTCGCCGCGGAACGGACCCGGTTCGAATCTCTCGCCACAATCGGATCGCTGCCGGGAAGTCGCTGTCCGCCAGGGCGGCCAACGCCAGCGCGGCCAGCGACTCGGAGGACCGGTGGAGGGTGCAGGCGCGGCGGGCGCGGTTGCGGGCCTCCGCGCGGTCGCCGCGTTCGAGCGCGGCGCGGGCCTGGCGCCGGTGGCTGGCCGCGGCCCGTTCTATTGCCAGCACCTGGCACAGGTCGGTCCGGCAGCGGTGGCAGGACGGCCCGCCGGCATGCCGCGCCCCGCAGGTCGGACAGTGTTCCATGCCGGTTATTCCAGGTAGAAGAGGATCTCGTCGAGCTCGCGCCGCAGATCGGACGCCTGCGCGGCGCGGCCCTCCTTGATGGCGTCCCGAAGATCCTCCATCAGGTTGATCATCTCTTCCCGGTCTTCGGCCGGCGCGGCATCGAGCGCCTGCTCGGCCAGCGCCAGGGTCTCGCGAACGTCGTGGGCCACGTCCGCAGGCATGGCGGCGGGCGCCGGCCCCGGTTCTCCGCTGCTCCCGGCCGCCGCGTCCCCGGCGGCCTCGGCTCCCTGCTCGCCCTCCACGCCCCAGAGCGCCGAGACCCGCTCCCGGGCGGCGCCCAGCGCCTCGTCGCTGGAACGCCCGATGGCGTTCTCGACGACGCCGCGGATCTCCCGGCCGGTCGCCCGTTCCCGGGCGTGGACGTGCAGCAGACCGTCCAGGTCCAGGCTGTAGGTGAAGAGGATGCCCTCCGCGTGCGCGCCCTGCCGCCGGTTCAGGCCGCTGAACAGGAAGGTGCCGATCTCCACGTTCTTCAGGGCGTCCGGGTTCTCCCCCTGATAGACCTTGATCTCCACTTCCTCCTGGTCCGGGAACATGGTGAAGAACACGTCGGTACGGATGGCCGGCAGCTTGCTGTTACGCCGGATGAGGGGGAAGAACTGGTGCGCGTACGGCATGCCGTAGAGCTCCCCCGCGGCGCCGGTGCCGAAGGTGTAGGGCGTGATGTCGACCAGCACGGCCTGCATGTCCTGCCCCATCTCGATCCCGGCCTGCACGCCGGCCCCGAGCGCGACGCACAGATCCGGATCGACCTCGCCGTGCGGCTCCTGCCCCAGCCGCTCCGTGAGGACGGCGGCGACCCGCGGAATGCGGGTCGAACCGCCCACCAGCAGCACGCGGTCGAGCTGGCTCGGGCGCACGCCCGCGTCCTGCAGCGCGGTGGTCACGGCCTGGAGCGAACGGTCGAGGAACGGCTCCAGGTCGCGTTCGAAATCGGCGCGGGTCAGCTCGCAGGTAAGATGCATGGCCTCGCCGTCCACCGTGGCGACGTGGTCCTCCTCGACGCGCACGCAGGGTTGATCCGACAGCTCGATCTTGGCGCGTTCGGCGGCCCGCCGCAGCCGCGCCTGCAGCAGGCGGTCGTCACGCGCGTTCTCGATCCCCAGCGCCGTCTCGACGTGCGCGTTCAGGCGTTCGAGGACGAGCGCGTCGAAGTCGTCGCCGCCGAGCTGGTTGTCGCCGACGGTGGCCAGGACCTCGACGACGCCCTGTTCGATGCGCACCACCGAGACGTCGAAGGTCCCGCCGCCCAGGTCGTAGACGAGGAGGGTGCGGCTCCCCGCACCGCCGCTCTCGTAGCTGAGAGCGGCGGCCGTCGGTTCGTTGATGATCCGCACGACCGTCAGGCCGGCGATCTCCCCTGCTTCGCGCGTCGCCTGCCGCTGCGCGTCGGTGAAGTAGGCCGGGACGGTGATGACCGCCTTGCGCACTTCGCGGCCGAGCGCGCGGTCCGCCCGCTCCTTGAGCGCCTTGAGAATGAAGGCCGAAATCTCCTGCGGGCTGTAGGCGCCGTCCCCCATCCGCACCTGCGTCCCGGAGCCCATCAGGCGCTTGACCGAGAGCACCGTCCGCTCGGGGGCGGCCGCGGCCTGGTTGCGGGCATGGCGGCCGACGATGACGGCGCCGGCCTCGTCGAGTCCCCACGCACGAGGGCAGGATGGCTTCGCCGCCCTCCTCCACGATCGTGGGCTTCCCGCCGGAGATGATCGCCACCTCGGAGTTCGTGGTGCCCAGATCGATGCCGATGATGGTGTCGTCGTCCGCAGCCCTGGTTTCCGCCGGCATCAGCCCTCCTCGTGACGTCGATTGACCGCGACGTCGGCAAGACGCAGCACATCGTCGCGCCGCACGAACCCGCTCCGCAGCTCCTCGATCACCTCGCCATCGCCGATCCGGTCGGCACGGCGTGCCTCCACCGCGTGCATGACCCGGCCGTCGAAGGGGCGTCCCACGGTCTGCACGAGCCGCACGTCGAACCGCGACAGCATCCTGTCGAAACGGCCGATCGCCAGCTCGTAACCCTCGACGACGCCCGCGGCGCCCCGCAGCGGGCGCCCGAACAACCGCGGCCGATCCCGCAGCCGGACCGCGGCGTCCCGACCCCGCACCAGAGCGTCGCGCACCTCCAGGGTCTCCAGCAGGCAACGGTCCTCGGCGGTTCGGGAAACGCGCTGCTCGAACGCCGCCAGCGTCTCGTCGCCGCGCTCCTCCCGGCCGGTGGCGGCGTCGTACCGCTCCGCCGCGGCCGCCAGCTCCCGGCCCGCCGTGGCCTGTTCCCGGTTCTGCAGGCGGATCTCCTGCCGCAGCGCGGCGAACTCGGCGAACAGATCGCGCAGGTCGCAGTCGCCCGCGTCCGATTCCGCTGGCGCCGGGGGTTCCTCGCCCACCGTATCGAGCCACTGACGGAAGTCGTCGAGGGCGCGCTGCTTCCAGTCTCCTCCCGGTTCACTCATGCAGCTTCCCTTCCGCCGCCAACAGGGTCTGCAAGCCGGGCGTCTCGCGGCGGGCCGGACGAGCCTTCACCAGCGCATCGAGCGCCAGCTCGAAGTCACCGTAGGCGGCCATCCCGAAGAGAACCGTCTTCACGCGCGCACGGTCGTCCTTCAGCGCTTCGTACGCCGCGGTGATCTGCTGGAACCGTTCGGGATCCGCGCCCGGCCGGTGCGTGCGCACGAGCTCCAGGTAGCGCCGGCGTATCTCCTCCCCCGTCGCCGACGGGGACAGTCCCAGCACGAGGTAGTGGACAAGCATGGTCCATTGATCCAGACTGCCTGCGTCAGGCCGACTCTACCCCCGACCATGCCGCCGAGGCCCGCGGCCTTGACGAACCCGGCCGTGGACGGGCCATGTTCGACCCGCGCGGTCCGTTTGAGCTCCTCGTTCTGTTGGGTGAGCCGGTCATCCCGGTCGCGAAGCGTGTCGTGGACGCGTCCCGGTTGAACCTCGGCGTAACTGGCGTCGCCGGGCTCGATCAGGTCATCCGCCGGTCGGCCCGTCGCCTGCTCGAGATTGTCGACCTGGCGCTGCAGCGCCCTTGCGCTACGATCTGACTGCCCTTCGATCCCGCCTGCCCGCAGAAACTCGTCCAATTGCCGGTGCTGGTCGCGGGAAATATGGTAGCGACCGGACCCATCAGGAAAGTCCGGGTACTTCTCCGCGTGGGCAGCCACGCCGTCCAACGTATTCCGGAGGCCGTTGTAGTACTTGGACTGAATGTCCACGCCGTCCACCCGGTAGTCCACCGGGCCGGTGCGTGGAATCCCGTCGACCGTCGCAGTCGGAGCGCGGCGGTGGAGTACATCCCAGGCCCGGCTCACGCCCACATGGACCCGCTCGGCGATCTCGCCGTGCTTGGTGGCCGCCCTGCCGAGGATGTTCTCCGGCGATCCCACGAAGTCGCGGACGGCCTGCAGCTCTCGCATGGCGCCGAGAAAAACCCGATCCTGCTCCCGGAGCGCGCCGGCGAGCTCGCCGGCTCGACTCGTTGCGTCCAGACGGGCCCAAGCCGCGGCGACCTGCGCGGAGACATGCAGATCGGCCCGATCGGCGGGAGACCGCTTCACAGCGCGACCTCCTTGCGGAGCAGTTCGCCAAGCGAGCGAACGTGATTGACGAGGACCGCGAGACGTTCCTTCTGTCCGGTATCGAACTGCTGGTAGTCGTGCGTGGCGTTGTCGCGGAGCCAACCGAGCACAGCCAGCGTTCCGTCGATGTGCCTCTTCGTACTCGTCCCGAGTCCCCTGATTTCCCGACTGGCCGTCCGCAGGGAACGGATCTCCCCTTCGACCCCGAGACGCTCCTGCGTGGCCTTCCTGGCGAGATCACCGTTACGGTAGTGGAGATAGATTCCCGAACCCGCCACCGCGAGGCCGCCGACGGTCCAGCCCACCGGTCCGGCCAGGGCCAGGAGCGCGTTTCCGGGTAGTGTATCAATTTGCCTCCGCGCACCCGATTCAGGGAGGGGGCCGCCCGGGTCCCCGTCAGGGTCGATCTTGAACGGTCCAGCTGCCCGCTGTATCCTTGCGCCATGCCCCGAGACCGACACAGCGGGCGTGATCGGCGATCCCCCTACACCCGCACCGTCGAGACGTTGGAAACCATGACGGAGGCCATGGCGAAGCCCCGCGAGGGGCAGATCGTCATCGACCCACGGACAATGGCACCCCCTGCGAAGACGGTTTCCGCCATCAGTGAATCGGACGATCACGAGCCGGAGTGCGACCAGTACCCCTCTGGGAGTGCCACCATCTGACTCAACCGGGGTGCCGACTCCGTTTCCGCGGTGCGGTGCCCACAGTTACCGAGCACGTCTGTACTGACCACCCGCTACCCGGCCGACACGTGGGGCGACGAACGCCCGATCGCGTCGTCGAGTAGCACCACCGAAACCGTCTTGCTTGTCTCGCGCGGCTGGAACATTAACGTTCCGCTCACCGGCTCGAAGTCCGTCCCCACCGTGGCTGTGGGATGGAGGACCTAGTTGATCCGCCCCCCCGCGGGTCGGGCCTTGCAGCTATTGATCCAGTCGATCAGCTGCGCCAGATCGTGTGCCCAGAACAGAGTCAGCCCGCTTTCCTGGGCGGCCGTGAGGTTGTGGAGGTTATAGACGCCACTGAGGACGGCTGTTGGCACGACATGGTCCTCGCCGAACTTCTTGGACCAGTAATTGGCCTTGGCGACCGCATCGTTGTTGAGACGCTTGACGGAGTTGGTCGCGGAGTTCGATACCTTGCACTCGATGGGAAGGGTTCGTTCGTCCGAGAGACCGACGACGATGTCTGCTTTGCGTTTGCCGAGCGTGCTCTCCCCGCAGAATTCACCGGCCTCGGGGGCGTGCTTAATAACGAGGATCTTCCGGCGCCTCACCTCGGTCAGGCCTGTCTTTTCCAGCACGTTCTTGACGGCGTTCTCTTGGCGCTGTTTTTCGACCTTCCGGCGCATCGTCTCCAGGCGCCTGGTTGCGAGTAGCGCGGCGGACGCCAGCACTGCGGCGCTCCGCTCGGCCTCGCTTGGCTCTCTTTCCCCGGCAACCCACGGGAAGCGCCGCGGGTCGAGGGCATGGAGGACCACGTCAGCCACCCTCCTCGCCATCACCTTGTCTTTCTCGAGGCGCCTGGGGGTGAGCACGGCCTCGGCGAGCACCTTGAGATCGTCCTCGGAAATTGGCGGGCCGGAGAGGTAGCGGAATGCCTCGAGGAGCTTGGGTTCGGAGACCACGCCGACCATGGTTGCGGCGTCTACCGTCAGATCGACAGTCGTCTCGAGGAGTTCCTCGAGCACGCCCTGGTACTTGTCGAAGGCCTCGATGTAATCCTCGACGGGTTCTTCGGTGCGGCGTTTCCGGAAGATCTTGATGGCCTCCGCACGAGCGGCGTCGAGTTCTTCTTCGGTCCAGGGAGGAGGCATCAGACGGTCGCCGCCTCGAGAAGGTCGGGTCCGGGCACGAAGAGCCGTTCCATCTCCCCCGGCTCGAACTTCGTGAGCCCGCCGGCGTACGTGCGGCCGTCGATGACGTTAGTTCCCACGGCCAAGTGATCGACCAGTCCGGAGAGAGCCCGTTCGGTCAACGGTTCCCGCGGATACAGCCCGTGGGCGATATTGATATGGCGGGCGGACGCGAGGTTGCGCACGAACGCCGGCGGCCTGCGGGCCATGTAGGTGGCGAGGATCGGCGCGGGTTGCCGCAGCTTCACCGACCACCAAGCGCGACGATGTCTGGCGATGTACCCCTTGTGGGTGCCCAGTCGCTTGGCGCGCCTCAAGAAGCGGTCGACGGCGCGTCGCTCTTCGGAGTTCAGAGTATCGAGATCCTCGGGAAGATCGACGACGCGGCGGAGCTTTGAAGCGTCCGACAGGACGCCGGCGGCCGCGATGAGTTCACGGGCCTTGGTGACGCTCGGGTACAGGACGGCTTCCGGGAGTTCGTCGTCCGCCTTGTGGTCGGCGATCCAGACCTTGTTGGCGCCGGTGACCTGGCCCCGGTGAACCCGGCACAGTTCACCGAGTTCGACGAAGTCGTCGGGGCATCCTCGAGCGTTGTAGGTCAAGCGGGACCAGCGCCGTTCGCTCTCGAGCCGTTCGCGGCGGACGAGGCGGCCGCCGTTCAGGTTGTCGAGGTCCTTGAGCCGCTTGACGCGGCGGAGCCGGACCGATTTCGGTCGGCTGGCGACGTGAAAGGCGGTGATGGCGGCGGTAGTAGCCGCATCTGGGAACGGTGTCGCGGTGGGCTCGATAACGACGATCCCTTCACCGCCCAGCTTCCCGAGGAAGAGTTCGCGGACGAGGGAGCCGTAGTTGACGTCGAGCCATTCCGCGGCCGTGATGAGAACGCCGAAATCCCCGGCCTGGGCGCGGAGCGCCGTCGCCAAGAAGAAGTAGACGTGGAGGCCTGCGAGTTGGCTGGCGGACATGGACAGCTCTCGGGCACTCGCGACGAGCCACTCCTTCCACCGCGGTTCGATCAGGTGATGGCGAACGTACGGGGGGTTCCCGACGAACAGGGACCGGCCCCCGTTCCCGTTGATGGGGTTCTCGGTCCTGTAGTCACCGAGGACGACCCGGCTGCGGTCCTTCAGACCGGCGGCCGAGAGGTTGCCGCGGGCGATCACGGCGGCCAGGGGATCGATTTCGACTCCAACGAGTTCGGCGCTCTTGAAGCGCCGGGCCGCTCGGAGGAGAAAGCGGCCGGAGCCGGCACCGGGATCGATGACCCGTGCCGGCGTGTCCTGCTCGGCGGCCCACGCCAGCATGGCGTCGACGATGGCCAGGGGCGTGTAGGTCGCGCCGAGCTCGCGGCGCGTTTCGGGGCCCCTGAGGTCGGCGAACACCTCGCCCAGCGGATCTTGGCCGGCACGGATCTCGTCCCGCAAGTGGTCGAGAAGATTCGAGGGAACGGTCTGTGCGTCGCGCGCGAGCTTCTCTTCGGTGGTGGACCAACCCGGCACGTCACGGGCGCCGAGGTCAAGAGCAGCGGCGAAGAGGCGCGGTTCAGTCCACTCGAAGTTCGTTAGGGGAGATGGCCGGGACCAGTCTACCACCATGGGCGCGGCCTTTCTTGAGTCACGACATGCTCCGGCAAAGCCGGCATTCGGTTCAGCGTCGTCCTCAATCCTGAGCCGTTGTGTGGTACCGCCGTCTCAGGTTGTCTCACTGACTCTCACGGCGTCGTTGGTATCGAGTCCTTTGGTGATCAGTTCCCGGGCGAAGGTAGCCTTGGCCAGACCGTTCAGCACTGCGGCGGCGATGAGCCGCTGGTCCGTCTCTGTTGTGAGCCGAATTGTGAAGGCGATGTCGTGCGGCGTAGCGGTGCGGCGCGTCTTCGGCTGCACGGTGTCGGTCATGGCCGTCCCCTTACAAGGCGCGGCCATTGTAGCACGCCTTTCAGATTGTGCTAGAGCATCTTTCGTGGTATGTTCGCCTTCTTGCCGATGCGCCGGATATCCCACGCGGACCGAACGGCCGTCATCGCGCACCTGGTTGAAGGGTGCTCCATGCGGGCGACTGCCCGTCTGACCCGGGTCGCGGTCAACAGCGTCGTCGCGACACTACGCGAGGCCGGACCTGTTGCGGCCACGTTCCACGACCGCAATGTCCGTCGCGTCTCGCCGAAACGCGTTGAACTCGACGAGTCGTGGAACTTCGTTGGTGCGAAGAGGAAGAACGTCCCGACGGCCAAGGTTGTCGAGGCGGGCGACATTTGGCTTTGGCTTGCGATGGACCCAGCGACCAAGCTCTTGATCTCGTACCTATTAGGCGGCCGGAACGCCCGGATGGCCGAAGGACTCGTCCGCGATCTGGATAGGCGGGTCGAGACCATCCCTCACTTCTGTACTGATGGCTATGCGCCGTACGAGCAGGCGATCTGGAAGGTCTTCGGCCCGGAAGCCCCGTACACGCAGCTCGTCTTCGACGAGAAGCGCGTCATCTCCGGCGATCCGGACGTCGCAGAAGCCGGGACGTCGTTCATCGAGCGCTTGAACTTCAGCCTCCGGATGGAGAACCGGCGGTACACCCGCCGTACCAACGCATTCTCGAAGAGCACTGAGCAGCACCTCAACCAGGTGTGTCTGTGGGCCCTCTACTACAACTGGGTGCGGCATCACCGGACGGTGAAGACAACGCCCGCGGTGGCCGCTGGACTAGCTGGCCGGCCGTTGCCGATAGCCTGGATCGCGGAACTGGTTGAGGCTCGCCACGAGACGGCCAGCGAGCTCTACCGGCGAACCCGATGGGAGTCAGAAATTCGGCTCTGCTAAGAGGCAGATTGATACACTACCCGTTTCCGGCCGCCATGCCACCGCCGCCCGCCGCAAGGGCCCCGCCGCCCAGCCAAGCGAGGGCCGCGTTGGCGGCAGCAGCGCCGGACAGCGCAGAGATGGCGGTTCCCGTCGACGCCGTGCCGAAAGTCGTCGCCACCGCCATGGCCACTGTCGGACCGAATGCAGCCATCCCCCCCCCCCCCCCCGGCCATGGCACCGGCCATCCCAGCGCCGCCTCCAATCGCCTCGGACCTCTTGGCTTCTGTCTCGATCCGCCGCACAGTGCTCTTGAACCGATCGATTTCGATGCGATACTCGCGAACCGACCGGTCGAACTCCTTGGGCGAACGCGCCAGTCGGTTCACGTAGTCCTCGACCGGCTCGACCACTTTAGCGACGGCCCGTTGCCGCTGCTCGAACAGCCGCACGCTGGCCTGTCCGACCTCCTGGCGGAGGGTCTCATGTTCTGCGAGCGACTTCCGGAGCTTCTCTACCGCCTCGCGACGGGCAAATGCATTGAACATCACGACAACTGCGAGGATCCTCTCGGATCGGGTGAATCTCCGGGATGGCGTCTGCCTTCCGCGGACGAGCATGGTCCGATGTCTCCGCCCGCCGTCGATGTCACGAGCGATGCATCCACCGGCTCGGCGGCGAGATCTGGTTCGAAGAGGGCTGTTTCATCACCGAGCTTTGCAACTCCCCGGCGACCCGATCGTCGACCCGGCTTCGGCGCCAGGAGTGGCCCGCTGAAGGCCTCTGAGTGGGTGTCCCGTCGGATCGGGACCGACAGAGCGACGATCCGGGGTGCCGGCGTTTCCGCCGCGGGCGGACTACGCACCCGGAATACACCTTGGCGAAGCACTCGACCTGTCTGAACAACCGGGACCACTTCAGTCGTCGTCAGGCGGCGCCACCGGTCCGACGCCCTCGCCGGGCCGCCGCGCGGCGTCGTCGATCACGTCAGAGTCCTACCTAAGATCCCCTGGGGACAAATCGACGATGTTAGCCAGTGCAGTAGTGCAGCCGCCAGCCGTTTTCGATCCACCCGGCTCCCAGTATCGCCCTGTCTACGTCGACCTGCAAATCCATGATCTCGTCGTCGCCTGGAGCAACCTGGATTTCGCACGACCCGCCGGAAACGAGAAGAGTAATCCTGTTGTTTATCTGTTCGCTGGTCAGCCCGAATGCCTCCGCAGGCTGCGCATCGTTGGCTGCGCCGTGCCACTCCCAGTTGCACGAAATCCAGAGGTAGCCGAAGAACACCCACTCGCCGCCAAATGCTTTCGTCAACGCTGAAACCAACTTCGGGTGTTCGATGTCGACAAGCTCTCTTAGTCTCTCGTATTCGTATTCGTCGTCTGCCATCTCCTCCTTTCCGTCCCACTCGTCGTCGCCGTCCTCGACACTCGATTCGGGGTCAACGGCGGAGTCATCAACGGGCAAGAGCTCCGATACGTCTACGCGGCCGCGAAGATCTTCAAGATCGTACCCCTCTTCGAACACCTCGATGCAAAACGAGTTGTAGATGCACGCCAAGGTGAAAAACCTGATGAGCACAATTCGGCGCTCGTTTTCGACGTCATAGTCCGTCAGCCCCAATCCAGTCAGCCTGCGCCACGAGGCTTCTGCCCATCCGGTATCCCCGCCAAATGCCCATACGTGAAAGAGTTCATGACGCAGATTGCCAAGGTCTTCCCATTCGACCCGTTTCCCTTGCGGCACGGTTCTACCTCGACTCGGCATAACGAACCCGGCGACCGACCATCACCGCAGATTTCGCAACGACCCCGGCACGGGTTCCCGTCCACTTCCGAGCTGCAAGCGGGTCAGGACTCCGACCGCGCTCGGACAAACACGGAGCTCGAAGAGTGGAACAGGGACGTGAGGGCGATGCTCACAAGGCGTCCCTAAACTGCCGCAACACTGTGTCCCGTACTTCGTTCCGGCCCGACGATGCCACGTGCATCTTGAGAGTCCAAGAGTCGTCCCGCTTGGTCAGGATGGCCCTGTACATATACGACCCGCCGGGCGTCTGGCCTTCCCAAGTTGTCACTCTGACCCTTTGGCCGGCGACTTCGTGGTCGGAATGCTCCGGGTTCGACCAGTTGTAGTCAATCTGCCGCATGCTTACGACCATCTTGACGACAGGATCAAAGAGACGGGCAAACGACCGAGATCGAGACTCCTGCGAGGACGGTCATTCGCGATATTCCGATTTGATCCCTCGCATTCCTAGCGTTTCGTTCCACAGCCATGTAGTCGGCTAATGACAAGGCTCCATGTACTACTCCAGCCCTGGAACTATCGCCCGATCGATCGCCAGTTGGAGAGCCCGCACCAAAGACTGAGCCTGAAGTATGGGCATTCTACACCGTACGTATAGCTGGCCGCTTGAGTCACGGTGTTCGCTTCCTGTCTCAGGCTGAGGCGGTTGCGTTGAAGGATTCCCCGGAGGGGATCCTGTGCGATTTCCGAACTGTAGAAACACTTCGACACGCCCGTTCTTCCATGACAGAACATTGAACCCGGTGAACTCGGTTGGCTCCAGAGACTCGATCATGAGCGCGTGTTCTCTGGCTGCACGGTCGAGTTCTTGTTGCCGATCTGAATCATCCATCGCTAAAACACCCCCAGGAGCCGGCGGCGGGATCCCGACCACATCTTCCAGGATGCCCGGTTCGATCGTCACGTACTTCGACAGCTTCCGGCCCTGGCGAATCTCCGGCGCACCGCGGGCCGCCCCGACTGCTTCATTCAGATCGCCGATGGAGCGGCTCCCGATCGCCTTATCGAAGATGATCCCGAACAGGATCATCATTGCCCGGTCGCGGGCGCGGTCTGCGTCACCACCCTGGCACATGGCTCGCAGCTTCTTGATCAGTTCACGCTGCTCGGGTAGATTGCCCAACATGCTCGCATCGTAGCCGAACGCGGCGAGCCTGTCCATACAGGCAGGAAGGACACTTCCCCGATTCTCGAGGTTGAATGAACCGCGGTAGGTGGCGGCGTCGTCCACTGGACTTCGGACCGTGCTACGGGGCCGCGTCCAGCTCGCCCCCGCTAGAACCCGACGTAGAAGCACGGGAAACCGGCACACCCCGGTTAGTGCGGCGGCCCGAGCTGAACGTAGGCGACGACCGATCTCCACCTCGAAGCCCTGCACTCCGCCCGATTGCACGTGCAGACAACCCGTCCATCTTCTTCGTCCGCTCTGGCCAGTCACCCCATCCCCAGCGCCATGATGGCCGCCCTGGTGGGCGAGTCGAAGAACTGCCACTGCGTCGCGGTCAGAATCGCGTCCGGGACCTCCGCGACGTCTCGCTTGTTCTCGCTCGGGATCAGGATGCGCTTGGCGCCCGCCTCCACGGCGAGCTGCATGCGCTCGGGCAGCGCGTTGACCTTCAGCAGGAGGCCCTGGACGCTCATCTCGCCGAGGACGACGGTGCGGTCGAGGACCGGCTTGTCCAGAATCGACGACACGAGCGAGAGGAAGAAGGCGACGGCGGTCTCGGCGCCCTCCTGCGCCTGGTTGAGATTGATGGCTTGTACGGTGAAGTCGTAGGCCCTCAGGTCGTGATCGATTCCGAGGTTGTGGACGTTCGCCTTCAGGTAGGCCTCGGCGGTCTTGATGGCCTCCTTCATCTTGCCGGAGAGGTTGCCGAGCGGGATGATCCGCCCCGAGCCGCGGTTCATCTGTGTCTGGAGCAGGAAGAACGCTAAGCGGTTGTCGGCGATGTCCGAACCGATGGTGTAGACGCTGCCGGGGGGCAGCCCGCCTTCGGCGATCAACGTCCCGGCGCCCGTCTCGGGCACGGGGACGAAGGTCTCCTGGCCGCTCTCCCTGTCGGTGTAGGAAAAGCTCGTGTCCCAGTACTCCAGCCCGCCCATCTTCTTGAGCTGCTCCTTGACGCGCCTGCGCATCTCCAGGGCGTAGGCGAGGTACTCCTCGGCCTCTTCGCGGCTGACCTCTCCGTGCGGGTGCAGGAGCTTGACGAGCCCGGAGACGATCTTGCGCACCGCCTTCTGGTCGCGGCCGCCGAGATGGCTGCCGAAGCTGAAGTGGCGCTCGGCGTAGTCGACGTAGCTCTGCTTGCGCAGCTCGCGGAAGACCTCGGCGAGGTAGTCGGTGACCACGCCGTAGTGGTCGGTGTAGGTGGCGTCCGACGTCTTCTGGAACTCCCAGCCGGGGATGTAGGCATGGATGCGGTCGTAGAACGCCGTGTCCATCTCCTTCGGCAGCGGATAGAAGAGGTTCGAGGTCCGCACGATGGTGTCGATGTCGCCGTCGATGTTGCCGACGAAGACGACCGATCCCTCGGCGGTGATGACGTCCCGGCCGCGGCTGAAGGCGCCGTCCTCCATGTAGCCCTTCATGATGTTCAAGCCGCTCTTGTCCGTGAACCGGACCCCGGCCGCCTCGTCGAACGCGACAACGTCCCAGAGGCAGACCAGCCCCCGCTGTCCCGACGCGAGATTGACGAACATCTGCGCCGTCGTGGTCTGCCCGCCGGACACGAGATGGCAGTAGGGACTGAGCTGCTGGTAGACGAAGCTCTTCCCCGTACCGCGCGGGCCCAGCTCCACGGAGTTGAAGTTCTTCTCGACGAACGGCACGAGGCGCAGCATGTAATGCAACTTACGCCGTCCGGTGTAGTAGGGATGCTCCGGCTCGTAGCCCAGCGATCGCATCAGCAGGTCGAGCCACTGGTCGCGCGTGAAGCGGCGGCGTCCCTCCACGAAGTCGTCGAGCTTCCGCGAGGAGAGCTGGATGGGGCGGATGCGCTCGACGAAGAACGGCCGGTTCTGGTTCTTGAAGACGTAGGAGTCGTCGTAACGGAGCGTGATCTCGGCCCAGATCCCACCCAGCAACAGGCGGTCGTGGCGGCGCACCTCGCTCTCTTCGATGTTGATGTAGTCGAGGTCGAGATTGGAGAGCCGCGCCCAGTACTTGTCGTGGGTCTCGATCAGGCGCACCGAAATCTTGTCGATGATCTCGAACGAGGTGTGCTGCTTGATCGCCGACTTGACCGCTTCGCGCTCGTCCGGCTTGACGTACTTGCTCGCCAGCGTCTCGCGGACGAATTCGAGGCCCTCGCGGATCGTCTCCTCGTCGGTGGAGGCGCAGTACTTGCCCAGCAGGAACTCGATGACGAACGCGGGCACGCCGAACGCGCTCCGCATGCGCCGGAGCAGGTCCTTGCGGACCACGAGCCCCGGATAGGCCTCCGTCGCCAGCGTGTCGAGCTCGTCCAACACGAATCGGTGGTCGCTCATCGGCGCCTCGCTATTACAGATCTCGCCCCACGGTCAGCTTGACGCCTCCGGGCGGGAACTGCTCCGTGGTCTCGACGTCGCGGATGTCCAGCTCGAGAAGCTCTCCCGCCGAGAAGGACTGCGCCGAGTCGAAGAAGAGGGTGGCGTTCCGTTCGCCCGCGTCCGCATCGACCCGGACCTCCTTCGGACGACCGGCAGCGAGCACCGAAACGCGTGTTCCCTTCTCATCGGTCCGCAGCACGTCGAGGTGCAGGGTGCGTCCCGTCGCCGGAAAGAGCACCATCTGCCTAGCGGTCGCAGACTCCGGCAGGGTTGGCCGCAGGGCGACCTTGACCGCCGCGCGCAGCAATTCGAACGTGGGCAGCACGACCTCGACACCGATTCTCTTCCCGGCGGCGACCTGACTGCGCGAGACCAGATGGGGGATGACCAGCTCCTGGAGCGCGGCGCCGCCGTGCGAGAAGGACCGCTCCGCCTGGAAGAAGGCGAGCCCCGGCGGCAGCGCCACGCGCAGCGTCGGGTCCCAGGCGAACGGCAGGCTCGCGATCGGCAGATCGGCTTCCGCCGGGACCAGCGCGAACCGCGCCTTCCGGACCCGGCACCAGTCCTTGTCGCAGCGAACCTCGTCGGGGAGCCTGTCCTCGTCGAGCAGGATGAAGCCGTGATCGGTGACGACATGAACCTCCGGGTACCCCCAACCATGCAACTTGCGGACCAGTCGCGCCATGCGCTCGATCTCGAGGTGGACGTGGCGCACCAGGGCGTCGGCGCTGCCATGCCCGAGGTGGTCGACCTCCTCGTGTCCGAAGACGACGAGCAGATCGCCGAGGGCATCTGGCGGGTTGGCGCGAGCTTCGAGATCGTCGATCGGCCGGCAATCCGCGCCGAACGCCTGCAGGAACGCGATGCGGGTGCTGCGCGCCGCGGCGTCCTTCCCTGCGATCCGCGGGTGCAGGTCGTTGCCCTTGACGTCGAAGGAAACCTCGGTTGCGGACAGCGGCAGCAGCGCCGTCATGCCCACGGGCGTGACCGTCGGCAGCGCGGCCCGCAGGGCCTCCAGCTGCACGTCGAGATTCGGCAGCGCCTGGCGGACCAGGTGGGCGCAGTCGTAGCGCAGGGCGTCGACGACGAGTACCGCGCGCCTGCCCTGCGTCGTCCAGAGCCGTGCCTCGAGGTGCTCGGTGACGTAGGGCAACTTCGGGATGTCCGCGCTCCCGCTGCCGATGTAGCGTTCGAAGAAGCGGCTGTTGAGGGTGTTCGTGTAGGTCGCGTAGGCGCGGTCGGCCACTGCAGTGACGGCCGGCTGATTCTGTTGCTCCGCATGCCGGCGCACGTCGATATGCGTCGCATCGACAGTTGGCGCCCGGTCCACGAACACCTGCACCAGCGAGTCGACGGTATCCGCCTGCTCGGCCCGCTACGTGGCGTGCTCGCAGGCGGCGACGAGCTTCTCGAGCTGATGCAGCAGCACCCAGGAACCGGAGGGGCTGGGGCTCGGCCTTGCTGTACTCCGCCTCCCGGGCGATCAGCTCGCCGTGCTCCGCGAAGAAGGCCGCGGCGGTCGACGACTTCGGCGATGCGGCTGCGAACGCTTCGGCGACCTGCCGCCAGCGCATGCGCACCAAGTGGGGGAAGCCGAAGCAGAAGCCCGGCTTGTCCTGCGCCCAGGTCGTGAGATCGACCGTTGCTTCGACGTCCTGGATAACGTGGTGCCGTAGCACGCTATCTGTAATGCTCGATCGAGCACCTGCTCCAACGCCCTGACCGTGCTGCGCATTGCCGAGGTTCCCCGCTCTCGTCTGGCTGGCCATCGTGCCGGACGGCGATGTCTTCGTGGCGGTTCTCATCGCCTGCCTGATCGGCGACAGTCGTGGACGGCCGCCTAGCGCGTGCGCTCAACGCCACCTCTCGTCGCTCGGGGCTCAGCCCGACTCGATTGCTGACACCCTCCTGTTCCTCGCCGCGGCCGGCGGCATCGCGGTGTTTCACGCCGAGGTCATCAGCAAAGCACGCAGTCGTCTTTACCCTGGTTCCCTCGGCGTGGATCGGCGCGGGGGGGACCGGAACGGTTCGATTTCTGGTCGACACCCCACGTCGACGCTAACTGTTCACAAGAGATCGCTCAGCACATCCACCACGCCACCTGACGCCTCGCTCGCTGCATCTGTAACACTGTCAGCGGCATGTCTACGCCAGCGTCGCTCTGCTGCCGCGACGGGTGGCACACACTCGTCAACGAGACGCCGATCTACATGCACGGGGCCCGGGTCGATCCGCTTGGCGACCGCGGGGCGGGACGGGTCGGATTGGCGTCGGAGCTCACGAGCCGGGGCGCGTCAACCACGGACGTGATGCTCGCCGGGAACTGGAAAACCTCGCGGATGGTGGCCCACTACTCTACCGGAGCGATTGCAGAATGCGGTGCCGTTGCACGTTACTTGTAATCGCACGCCGGTCATGCGGTGGCCCCTTTTTGAAATCAATTGGGGCCGATACCCTCTACTGCGCCCTGGTTCCTGAGAGCCTCGGCCGGGTGAATGAGTCCGACTACCTCGCCGACCCGCAGATTCGCGATCTTGGCGTTCGACTGGTCGATGTTCTTCCGTCAAACTGGCACGATGAAAGTGTCCGGGCGCCTCGCCGCGCTGCACATCGCCAGCCTCTGGTGCATCGCCGTGGCGCAGCCGCTCTTCGACGTCCTGCGGGGCAGCCCCGAGTTCTTCGTCGCCCACGACGCCGGGCCGGCCGACCTGGGGGGACTGGTGCTGCTGGTCTGCCTGGCCGGACCCGCCAGCGCTGCGCTTGGGCTCTGGGTCGCCGACCGGCTGGCGCCCGGATGGCGGCCGGGCGCCGCCGGGATCATGGTCGGCAGCCTCGCTGGGGCCGTCGCGCTCGCGGCGCTCAAGCCGCTCGGCGGCTGGCACCCCGGCCTCCCGCTGGCGTTGGCTGCAGGCTGCGGCGCGGCCGCGGGCTTCGCGTACATCCGCCTCGCATCGTTCCGCCTGTTCGCCACCTTTCTCTCGCCGGCTCTCGTGGTGGTGCCGGCGGCGTTCCTGCTCAACCCAGGTATCGCGGGCCTGTTGGCGGCGTCCGACGAGGAGTCAGCGCTCGACGTCGCCTTCGGCGCCACGCCCCCTGTCGTCGTCGTCATCTTCGACCAGTTGCCGCTCATCTCCCTGCTCGACGCCGACGGCCGCATCGACGCGGCGCTGTACCCGAACTTCGCGGCTCTGGCCGGCGAATCGAGATGGTTCCGCAACGCGAGCGCCGTCGCCGAGTACACCAGCTTCGCGCTGCCGGCCATCCTGACCGGCAACTATCCGGAGCGTGGCCGCCTGCCGGTGGCGGCGGACCACCCGGAGAACCTGTTCACGCTGCTCGGCGGCCGCTACCGCCTGCACGTGCAGGAGCCGCTGACGGAGCTGTGCCCGGTGGCGCTCTGCCCGACGCGCCGCGCGCCGCCGGCCGCGCGGCTCGCGGGCATCCTGAGCGACCTGGCGGTGGTCTATCTGGCCGTTGTCCTGCCCGACGATCTCGCCGCACGGCTGCCGCCCGTCACCCAGGGCTGGCGCGACTTCAACGCGCGCGACACGTTTGCCGAGCGGTTCTTCGCGCCGCGGCCAGACCCGCGCGACACGGCCGCCGCCTTCCTCGACTCGATCGGCGCCGCCGCGGCCGGCGATCGACCGCCCCTCTACTTCCTGCACGTGCTGCTGCCGCACCATCCGTGGATGCTGCTCCGGACGGGCCAGCGGTTCACGCTGCAGCGCGGCGACGTCGGCCTCAGCAACGTGCGCTGGCTGGACGACGAGTGGGCCGCCACGATTCGCTATCAACGGCACCTGCTGCAACTGCAGTACGTCGATACGGTCGTCGGCGCGTTGGTGTCGCAACTGCGCGACGCGGGACTGTACGATGATGCGCTACTCATCGTCACCGCGGACCACGGCACGAGCCTGCGGTCCGGCTTCCCGTTCCTCCGCGCGACCGAAGCCTCGTTCGTCGACATCGCGGCCGTGCCGCTGTTCTTCAAGAACCCAGGCCAGCGCCAAGGCGAGACCGTGGATACCAATGTCGAGACCATCGACATTCTTCCCACGCTGGCGGCCGCGCTGGGCGTCCGGCTGCCGTGGACCACCGACGGCGCGAACGTGCTCGACCCGGCCTGGAGCGGCCGTCCCGCGAAGACGATGCTGGTGGCGGGCGGCGGGACCCGCCGTATGGCCGGACCGGCCGATCTGCGCGGCGCGGTGATGGAGCGCGTCCGCCACAAGCTGGCGCTCTTCGAAGGGGGAGATCCGCTGAACGCGCCGGCTGCGGGAGGCCGCGCGGATCTGATCGGCCGGCGAGCCACCGACTACCCAGCCGCCGCGACCGATATCGAGGTGACCGTCGACGCGCCGGAGCTGCTGGGCGCCGTCGACCCGGTCGCGGACTTCGTGCCGGCGCACATCACCGGCTCCGCCCCCGCCCCGGACGGCGCGTCGCCGCCCCTGCTGGCCGTGGCGGTCAACGGCGTAGTCGCGGCGGTCACGCGGCCGTACCCCTTCAGCGTATTCGGCCGCGACGGCGCCTGGGAGGCGATCGTCGATCCCGGCCTGCTGCAGCCGGGCGTCAACACGCTCGCCGTGTTCACGGTCGAGGAGCGCGCCGACGGGACCGTCGGTCTGGCGGAAGCGTACGCCGGAGATGGTGAACCGCGCGTCAATCTGATCCTCGACACGACGGTTGCGCTGCTGGGCGCCACGGCCGCGGGCTTCCATGGGCTGGAACACACCGAGGACCGTGCGTTCCGCTGGACCACCGGGGAAGCACGTATCAATGTTCCCATCGATCGGGAAACGCCGCCTGCCGCACTCGACATGGACGTGGCGATGACCGACCGCCGAAGCGGCTCCGCATCGAGGCTGACGGCTGCGTGCTGTTCGACGACACCATCAGCGGCCGCTGGGCCGAGTCGTTCGCGTTGGACGGTTGCCGGCTGACGCCGCCCAGCCTGGAGATCCTGCTGGCGAGCGATACACACGTCCCCGACACCAGTGACAACCGGACGCTCGGCGTGGGCATAGCAGCGGTCGAGTTGCGCGACCGGTAGCGCCTCGATCCGCCCGGAGCGCTTTCTTGAACTCCCGCTGAGACACCACGGAGCGAGGACGGGTCCGTCCACCTCCGGATAGCTGCGCTTCGCCGGCCGGCTACAGACCCTCAGCGACCCGCGGCGCTTCGCCGAGCACCTCCGGCCGGCCCGCGAGACCGAATGGGTGGTCTACGCGAAGCGACCCTTCGCCGGCCCCGAACAGGTCCTCGACTACCTCGGCCGCTACACCCACCGGATCGCCATCAGCAACCAGCGCCTGTGCAGCCTCCACGACGACTCCGTGCGCTTCCGGTACACCGACTACCGCCGGGCTGGCGCGTCCCGCAAGAAGACCATGACGCTGACGGCGACCGAGTTCATCCGGCGCATGCTGCTCCACGTGCTCCCGCCCGGCTTCCACCGCATTCGGCACTACGGCTTCCTCGCCAATCGCAACCGCCAGCAGAAGCTCACCAAGTGCCGGCGCTTGCTACGCACGCCACCACCGGCAGCCGAGGCCGGCCCGGTCGCCACTGACTATCGGGATCGCTATGAGGCGTTGATCGGTCGCTCGCTGCGGCGGTGTCCCCGGTGCCACGACGGGAACATGCAGGCCGTTGATCTCCTACGCCGGCGCCTGGAGGTGTCCGGCCATCCTGCTGCGACTCGCACGTCCCCCGCCTCATCCACGTCGCGGGGATCGACTCGCCGGGCCTCACCGCCTACCTCGCCATCGGCCGTGAGGCCGCCGACCTCGTCGACGCCGCGCTCGATTCGGGCGAGGACGAGCGCTGACGGATCGTGCACGGGCGCGCCGGGGGCGGGCCTTCGGTCCACGCCGCTACGCCGCTGGGTCGTCGAGGGCGTGGGGAGCGATGCTGTGCCGCGCTGCGCTCGCCGACTCGAGGCCGGCACGACGGCTTGGTCCCGTCCCGGGCCTTTGCCGTAAGATTCGCGGCATGCACGCCCTAGGACGAGTCCGGCTCCCTCTTCCGAGAGCGTCCGGTGTCACGTCGCACTACATCCTGGCGGGCGTGCTGCTGACGCTCGTCTGGCTCCTCGCGCGAGGCCTGGCTCCGGCCGGCGGGCTCACGCGCAGCTTCCACTATCCCTTGGCCCCGGCGGCCAACCCGCTCCGGCTCGACGTTGCCATGATCCCCGCCGCCGAGGAATGGGCGGCGGACGTCGATCTGGCCTTTCTCGACGAGCTCCGGCGGCCGACCCGTCACTACTTCGTCCGCTGGCGCGGCGTGTGGTTCTCCCCCCGCGCGGAACGCATCACTCTGTGGGCCGGAGCCGACGACGGTGTCGTCGTGCGGATCGACGGCGAGATCGTGCACGAGCGCCATCCTGCGGTCGGCATGCACACCGTGACCCGCTCCGTCGCGCTCGAGGCCGGTCCCCACACGCTGGAGATCGACCACTGGCAGCGAGGGGGCGGGAGGGGCCTCCACGTGCAGTGGGCGCCGGCCGGCGGCGAGCCTCGGCCCCTCCGCGGCCGGCTGTTCCCTTCCGAGCCAGGCACCGCCGGCTACTGGATGTCAGCCGGGTCGGCGCTGCTGGCGACGCTGGTACCGCTCGTCTGGGCTGGCGGCGCCGTGCTGCTGCTCGGCGGGACGGTGGGGCGGCGAGTCTGTGCGCTAACCGTGCGGGAGGCGGGAGCGCGCCTGCGCACCGTAGCGTTCCCGGCGCTGCTCGGGCCCGCCCAGGTGCTCCTCTTCGGGCCCTGGACGGTGCACGCGATGAATCGCAGCCAGTTCCTGCTGCCGTTCTGGAGCTTGGCGCCGCGCTGGATCGCGTTGCTCGCGCTCGCCTCGGCACTCCTCGCCGCGGTAGGGCTCGTGCTGCCGCCGCGCGCGTTCCGGCGCTACGTGGCGGGTCTCTGCGCGGCTGGCGTGCTGCTATGGGTGCAGGGCAACCTGCTCCTCGCCGACTACGGGGTGCTGGACGGCGGCGGTCTCGACTTGGCGTCGCACGTCCGGCGGGGACCGGTCGAGGCCGGCCTGTGGGTTGGCGTGTTCGCCCTGGCGTTCGTCCTTCCCGGCACCGCCAGCCGCGCGGCACCCACGGCCAGCGCACTGCTGATGGCGCTGCAGGCGGCCCTCCTACTGCTGGCGCCACTCGCCCCGGCGGGGGGCCCGGCCGGCGTCCGGGACACGGCGGACGACTGGCAGCTGCCTCCCCCTGAGATCTACGAGCTCTCCGCCCGCCGCAACGTCATCCACATCGTGCTGGATCAGTTCCCCACTTTCGCGTTCAGCGAGATCCTGGACGCTGATCGGCCCGCCTTCGACCGCAACTGGTCGGGGTTCACCTTCTTCAGGGATCACCTGGGGGCGTTCCCGTCCACGAAGGCGAGCGTACCGGCGATGCTCACAGGGATTCCGTGGCGCAACGAGGTGCCGTTCCACAGCTACCTGCGGCGGGACCCCTCGATCTTCGACGCCCTCGGCCGCCAGAACTATCGGCTACGGTCCCTCACGTCCTACGGCCCCCGCCACGGCGGGCTCGGGCGGATCTCGCGCGGGATCGAGCGGATCTCGAGGGTTGAGTCCGCCATCCGCTACACCATTCCCGCGCCGTACGGCAGCTACCGCGACTACGTGGACTCGGCGTCAGCCCAGTTGCTCGATTTTTCGCTCTTTCGGCACGCGCCCCACGACCTGAAGGCCGACGTCTACCGCGACGGCCAGTGGCTCCTCCAGGCGGGAACCGCGACGCGCCAGGGGGCGGCGCCGAAGCGGGCGTTCGGCGACGCCATGTTCCTCCAGGATTTCGCCGATCGGGTCTCGGTGGGCGACGACGCCCCTCTTTACGTGTTCCTGCACGTGTTCACGCCGCACACGCCGCTCGTCACGGACTCGGAATGCACGTACACCGGCCGGCACATGCCACTCACGCCCGACAACTACTTGGCGCAGGCGCGGTGCGCTCTGCGGGTAGTGGGATTGCTGCTCGATCGCCTGCGGCAGCTCGACCTCTACGATCGCAGCGCCATCGTCGTCACCTCCGACCACGGGACGGCGCGGTTCCCGCGGAGCGACAGTCCGCTCGCCGCGATCGCGTCGCCGACGGGCATGTCGCTCCACACGCTGGAGCTGAACGCCACGCCGGTACTGCTCGTCAAGCCGTTCGGAGCCGAGGGGCCGCTACGGACTTCGGACGCTCCGACCGCGATCACGGACATCCCGGCCACGCTACTCGACCTGGCCGGTCTCCCGAACACCCTCGGGACCGGTACGTCCATCCTCGCGCTCGACCCGGTGCGGCGCCGCGAGCGCACGTACGCACACCATTCGTGGGGCCTCGGGCTAACCGCGAACACGTGGACGGGCCCCTGGTTCGACGTGCTCCACCTCTTCACGGTCGAGGGGCGGGTGGGCGACCCCGCCGCGTGGCGTTACCGGGAGGCGCTCTTCGGACCGGCCGAAGACCGGGAAGCACAACGCCGGACTCATCGCGTCGGGCTGACGGAACAGCACCCCGAGCCAGCGGCGGCCGAGCCGAGCCTGTACCGGATGGGCGAATACGCCGCCTTCTTCGTGCCGCCCGACACCGGACGCATCGCGTTCGACGTGCGCCGGGCGCCGGGCGCCGCGGCACGCAGCGTGACCGTACGGGTCGACGGTGAGGTCGTCGGCCGGCACTCGCTCTCCGGCGAGGTGTGGCGCACGCTGGAGTACAGGGTCGCCGCGCGCGACGCGGACAACAGCCCCTACTGCGTCGAGCTGCTGGTGGATCCGGTCCGGCGCGAGGCCGGCGGCGTGACCCGCGGCGTCCTCCTGCGGGGCGACTTCTGAGTCGATGGCCCGCGGCCGCGCTCCGGCCTAACCGGCCGGCCCCGGTCGCGCGGTCTGGCCAAGGGCAGCAACCAGGGGACGCCGCTGGTCTACGGCGGCGTCATGTACATTAGGGTACCGACCAGATTCGTGCGGAAATACACGGTAACGCCGCGTGGCCGGAGTCCTCGGGTGCCCGTAAAGCTGTAGCGGGCGGTCCGGGACACCGGTGGTGATCTTGAGGCTGCTGAACTGTTCAGGCAGAAACGAGCGTTGTGCCTGACAGGATGATCGTTCCGGTCTCCGACCCCCAACTTGTCCTTCCGCCCCTGTTGATCGCCGGCAAGATACTGCCGCTCAGGGCCTCGAAGTCGATCTGGCGCCCGGTCAAGGGCGACGAAATGGCTCAGAACGGAGGGCTCAGGCCGAGTCCTTACAGTGTATTTCGGCACGAATCGTGTCGGTACCCTTACCTGAACAAGTTCAGCAGCTTGGAAGATCGAGGGTGTCCCGCCGGTAGTTGAAAGTCGGCGGCGCATCTGCAGGACGGCCTCGATGGTCGCCCGGCCCATCACGTCGATCACCTCGTCGATGGCCCGCTCGCCCGTTCTCCAGCAGTTCGACCAGCGGAATCAGCAGTTGCCCGTCCTTCGCCAGCCAGCCCGCCAGCTCCCGGCGGTTCGGCGTGGACGCACCCGACACGATCCTGTACGGTTTCTTCATCGGTGGCCTCTCCTCCTTTTTGAACCACTACTGTCCCACATTTTCAGCGCCACAGCAGCATCTGAGGGTCTGGGGAACCCGGTGGCGAGGGCGTCGTGAACAGCTCCACCAGTGGACGGCGGTCGAACAGGTTGAGCTGGAGAACTCGTAGCATCTGGTGCAGGCTCCAGCTCAGTCGCAGGACGAACTTCAGGTAGGCCAACAGCAGGTACATACACGTCGCCACCCACAGTTGCGACAGAACCGCGTTCTTCGTCCGGCCGACGAAGCGTTTCACCTTCAGATGCTGCTTGATCCACTTGAAAAACAGCTCGATTTGCCACCGCGACTTGTACAGGTTGGCAATCGTCTTCCCCACCCACGTCGTGTTGTTCGTCACGAACACGTAGCTCCGCCGCGTTTCCTCGTCCCAGTAGCCGACCCGCCGCAGCGTGCCCGGATAGGCCTTGCGGCTACGCGCACTGGTCAACTCGATCGTCTGGTCGCTCAACACCCCGGTCCGGATGTCGACGTCGTGCTCACGCACCACCTGATAGCGCACGTTCCGCTTCAGGCGGGTCACAAAGGTCACCCCCCGTTGCTGCAACTGATGGAGCCACCCGAAATCAAGATACGCGCGGTCGGCCACCACCACGCTGCCGGCCGGGAACGTCCACGTGCGGGCCACCGTGACGTCGCCGGTCTTGCCGTCGGTCACGCTGATGAACGTTGGCAGATGTCCCGCCAGGTCCACGCCGACGTGCAGCTTGATCGCGCCTTTCGTGCGCCGGAACGACGCCCACGGGAAGGCCGCCAGACACAAGTCGATGGTCGACGCGTCCACCGCGTACAGCTTGTTCTTGAACCGGAAGCCATGCCGCGGAGCCCGCTGCTGGCAGCGGGCCAGCAGGCGTCCGAAGAGCGCTTCGTAGAGCGTATACGGCTGCTGTGCGTTCACCCGCGCCAACGAGGAGCGACTGACGAACGCTCGCACGCCCAGGTGATAGAGCTTGTGGGGTTGGGCGCGCAGGTTGCCGACGATGTCGCGCAGGCTCTGCAGGCCGCCCAGTTGTCCCAGGCCGAGGGCGACGAACTGCGCCCAGCGGCTCATCACGCGGAGTCTCTGGCCCTCCTGGTGCTGTCGAGCCTCGGCGTCGAATTCATGTCGGGGAAGCAAGTCGAGAAGCTGCCGGAAGACTGTGGTATTATGGGCCACGGCTTGGATCTCCTGCCTTTTGAACGATTTGGAGCAAAGTCATTCTATCAGACACGGAGGTTTCAAGCCGCCTTAATTTGAAGTTCTATGGGACAGTAGTGTTTTTGAACACACCCGACTGATAACACAGCCGGGCAGGAGTCGCCACCGACTTTCCACTACCTCTGGGGCACCCTCGGAAGATCACCGGTGTCCCAGACCGCCCGCTACAGCTTCATGGGCACCCGAGGGCTCTGGCCGCGCGGCGTTACCGTGTATTTCCGCACGAATTTAATGCAACGGTCTTTCTCCAAGGGCTGCCAGAGGTCACACTTCCGGGACTCCGGCTCCTTCGTAGGGGAGAGGAGATTCGACATGTCACCAAGAGTCATGATCATCATTGGATTGGGAATAGCGGTGGCGCTGGCCGTTGGCAGCTCCAGCACCCAGGAATCCCAGTCCACCCGGGCGTTTCACGTCGTCGTCACCGGGAGCGGACAGCCGATCCTGCTCATTCCGGGGTTGTCGAGCACGGGTGAGGTATGGGAGGGAACGGTGGAGCACCTGAGAGGGCGCTACCAACTCCACGTCTTGACATGGCTGGTTTTGGCGGGCCAGCACCCTTGGGAGAGCCGTTCCTGCCGCTCGTTGCCGACGCGCTGGTGGAATACGCCAAGACGAACCAGCTGAATCGACCGATACTGGTCGGCCACAGCCTTGGTGGGTTTCTAGCGTTCGCGGCGGCTTCGCAGGCCCCAGGAGTGTTCGGAGGCGTGGTAGCCGTCGATGGCGTCCCGTTTCTCCCCGCGTTGGGGAATCCGGCCGCCACGGCGGACCAACAGGCGTCGCAGGCGAACCAGGTCAAGGCGATGTACACCACGCTCTCGTCTGAACAACTGACGATCCAGAGTCGCCTGGCGCTGGAAGGGATGATCACCGATCCCGTAGATGTCGAACGCGCGACGACCTGGGCGGGCCGGTCGACTCCGCAAGCCGTTGGGACCGCGATGGCGGAAGTGCTGACGACCGACCTGCGGACCCGGGCAAAGGCGATAGATGTTCCCGTGCTGCTGATTGGAGCGTTGGGAGCGATTCCGGACGGGATGCGTCCGGCGCTTCGCGCAGCCTACGAGGCGCAGGTGGCCGCGCTACCGCATGCAAGAGTGGTCTTCGCCGAACGCGCCCGGCATTTCGTCATGCTTGACGTTCCGTCGTTCCTGTACGAGACACTTGATCGGTTTCTGACGTCGACGCCGCCGAGTGCGCGGTGAAGGGCAATCTCATCATGGATACACCCCTGACCCTATTGGTTGAGACACAGCTACCAGCGGCCGTCCGCGGAGACCGTGAAGCATTTGCGCGAATCGTGGACAGCACGCGAGGACTGGTCTCGTGGTCGTCACGGAACACGCTGACATCGCTGAGACCTGGTATCGGGATGCCGTCATCGAGCGCTGGAGCGGTGGGGCAAGGCTAGTTCCTGAAGAGTGGTACGAGGGTGGGAACGAGGAAGTATGACTTCGGACGGGTCGTCCGGGAATCGTGTGGGTTCATGAGTCGGCGGGGTAGCCTCTACTCCCGTCGATTCAAGTCGCTTCGCGCCTCCTCGGCTGCCGCTTCGGTCTTTTCAGGTGACTCGCCGCTCGTGTCGGCTCAGAGCCGGCTGTGGCCTGACGGATTCGTGCCGCCAGTCGGTACACCGGGGGGATGACCGAGACGACTCTCTACGAGCGATTGATGGGTATCGAGCGGCCATGGCGAGTATGCGATGTGCGGCTGGCCCTCAAAGCAGGGCGACGTCGAAGTAGGCGTGGAGTTTGTCGGGGAGACGCTGGTCTGCCGGGCTTGCGGCGCGACGTGCCCAGGGCACGACCGGCGTCGGCGGACTCGGCAGTACCCCGGCAACTGGGAGACGTGGACTGTAGGCCCCGCGCCCCCGCCGGTGACGATCCACTGAGGGGCTCCCAGTCTGTGTCGTGCCGCGTCAGCCGTTCGTCCGCAGTCCCCTCAGGTAGTCCCGCAGAGTGTCATTGAGTCCAGATCGCAATTGGGAACGGAATGCGTAACGAAAATTACACTGCACTTGTAAGTTATTCATTTACAATGACTTGTTCATACCGCGTGGAGTTCGGTGCGGAAGCCACGCATGTGGGCATCGAGCCCGTAATTCTTGGCGAATGGCAGCGGCAGGGTATGGTCGTACTTCATTCTGTACGCAATCCGCGCGCGGATTGCTTCGGACTACGCCGGACGACCTGTGCTGCCACCCTCCCAGACGGTCTGCGGCTTCGCTCAAGGACAAGGACGCGCTCGGCAGTGGCCGCGTCGGCGACCCCGGCCGGCCGTTCTCGAACCAGTCGGCTCCCAGCGAGACGATCGACAGCAATTCCAGTTGGCGACTGGCAATGTCGAGGTCGGCGGCCAGGACTTCGGCCGGTTCACAGCGGGACGTAGACACAGGTCAGGTCGAATCTGGCGGTGCTGCTCCTCGATGGCTCTTGAGTGCACCTCGGCGGCGGGCGGCCAGCGTGGAAAGCCTCAGCCGCACCCACCGCTCGTGGATGTCGACCGCGTCGAACGGTTGTCTTGTTACCAGGTCACCACCTGCCAGTGCTCCTCGTGCAGCGGATCCAGATCCGCCTCGAAGAACTGCATGAAGCCGGGGACGCCGCCGACGTCCCCCGGCGGGCACCGCCGCTCGCCGTGGACGAACGCCGGGAGTCGACAGCGGCAGTCACTCGGACGCGAACCCCAGACGTTAGCGAGACGGGCGCGTCGCCTCACTCCCGCGCCTCTTCCTCCTGCGCCTTGGCTTCCCGCCGGGATGCCCAGTACTTGCGCATCCGCTCGGCGACGGCCCTGCGCTGCTCGTCGCTCATCGCACGCTTCCGCCTGCCGACCGCCTTGGCCGCTTTCTTCCTGCCGCGCCCCGCGGCTGGCGGGACGTTGCCGTCGATAGCCTCGATCGCGCGCTGTATGGCGACGAGCTGACTCTTGAGCGAGCGCTCCCACACTATTCTGCGCCGGTCACCGACAAGAACATCCAGGCACGCCGCGCCGCGGCGCCGAGACAGGTCGCGTACCCACCGACGCGATCCTCTGGCGATTCCGTTCACCATCCCGTGTGCACGACGAACTCGCCTGTCTGCGTTTACGGGCGACGAACGCCCGGGGCGTGGAGCAACAAGGCAGCCGTGCAGGGCCAGTCGACCACTCACGCCGGTTATCCGGGCGGAACGTTTACGCTTCGGGGAGCACGGCGTCCTTGAGCTGCTTCGCGATGCGAGCCTTGACCACCTGCTTGGGCGGGATTTCGATGGCCTCCCCGGTTGCTGGGTTACGACCGGTCCGCGCTTCGCGCTTCTGCAAGATGAGCTTCGCGATGCCGGGCAGCGTGAACTCGCCGCAATCCTGAAGCTGTTGCTCGCACAGCCGCTGCAACTCTTCGAAGAACTCCCGCGCGTCGGCGCGCTTGAGGCTGATGTTGACGGTAGCGAAATGCTCGACGAAATGCGCGAACAACTCGGTCTTGCCCATTTTGCGCGCTTCGGCCATCGATGTTCCCCTTGGTGTGAGCACGCTGAGGCGGCTACCGAGACAACCCCGCGCGCGGTGATTCAGTCAGCAAAGCCCAACAAAAACGGGAGAATCGTAAGCGCTCGCGTCGTCTTGTGTCAATCCGTTGCCGGTCGCCGCCGTGTCCGATCAGGCCCGCAGCTCGTCGTGGAGCGCGTTGCACCGGAGAGCGAGCGAGACGCTCCCGAACGCCCGGCGCGAAGGAGGGCATGTCGGACGGCCCCTCCTTCAAATCGGATCTTCTCGGTAGCGCGACCCTGACTATTTTCGGCCGTCCGATCCGGGAAGTTCGTGTTGCGCGGCCTCTTGTGCGTCGCGATCGCCTGGGCGCACACGATCGTGGCGACGTTGAGCTTCAGGTCCGCCGTGATGCCACTGGAACGAATGCTGTGGCAAGTGGCGGCGCGGAATGTCACCGCCATGACGCGCCGCCGATCGTCCGAACAACATGCGCCCGGCTCATCTGGCGCGCGCCGATCCCGCTCTCGCGCGTCAGCGAGTGCCGCATCGGCGAGTCCTCTGCGCCCCTGCGATCCCCTCGTGCTTTGGTCGTAGCTGAACGGAGCGACGTAGGTGGCGGCTCTGCCGCCCGGGTCCGTCTGCTCGGATCAGCATGTACCTCACGTTCGTTTGGTCCCCGCGCGCCCGGGGTGGACGCATCGGCAGCACGGGCAGCAGCACGCCGATCGGTTTGGTCCCCGCGCGCGGGGTGGACTTTCGACGGGCACCGGCTTCCCAGACCACCATCGGTTGATCCCCGCGCTCGCAGAGTGGACCCGGCGACTGGCCGCGGCCATGCGGTGGAGCGGGGTCGATCCCCGCACGCCGCACCCCGCTGGCGACCAGGGCCGTCACAAACAGATGATCGACCCCGTCGCGGAACCCGGACAGGCTGCCGAGGCCTCGCTCCCGCTGTTCGATGCGACCAACGGCATGGAACCCGACGACGCTCGCTGCGTCGGCGCCTGCTCGAACGTTCTGCGCGACGAGCACGAGGTCGTCGATTGAGATGGCGCCGACCAGACGGCCCATGTCGCTCACCACCGGCACACGTCTCACTTGAGCGTCACGCATCCGGCGGAGGACCCGATGAGACGACGCGTCGACGCGTCACGTGTGAGGAACCCGGTGCCTGTCCGTAGCTGGCCCAGGTGGTCTCGTAGAATCCCGACCGGAATTGCACACGGAATTGGTCATGGCCACGCGCGGGTGTTCATGGAATTCCATTGGCAACAAAGGCGGTTATCCCAAGTTGGCGGCCTCCGCCCCGAACCCCACTTATCAGCCCGTGGAAGAAGTCTGTTCGCTGAGTTCCGCTGTTCAGGCAGCTTGGCGATGAGCGATTGAGCCAGCGAGCGTCGCCGGTGTCCATTTGGACCCCCAGGCGCGCGTCAGACGCCCCCAGCGGTCGATCAAACGCCCGATCAGGCGGCAAATCGCCGAAACAGCCCGCCCCTGCAGGCTCCGGGGCGTACCGATGCCGGTCTGGCTGCGCAGGAGCAGCCCGATGTTGCAGGCGGCCGCCTGAAGCAGCACGCGCTTGCGGACATTCTCGTGACCGCGCACCCACACCCGGCGCATACCGCCCGTCTCATACATGTGCGCGAAAGTACGCTCCACCACCTCGCCCCGGCAGCGTTGCAGGCGACGACCACGCCGCCCGCGGACACGCCGGCGGTTCGCATACAAAGCCTTCTGCGCCGCACGCTTCTCCGGCGGCGTCTCTCCCGTCTTCTTGTCCTGCCAGCAGCGCCGGCCGCGCTCCGGCTCCGATACGTGACTCCGAACCCCTACCGCGCCGAGCGCCACCAGCGTCTCGTCGCTGTGGTACCCCTTGTCGGCTACCACCTCTTCGACCCCCGGATTGTCCGGCTGCACCAACTCCACCTGCTCGGCCGCCATGATCAGCGTCGCCGGCAGCGTCGACGTATCGCCGTCCGATGCATCCTGCACCGTCACCGAGACGATGGCGCCCGTGTCCATGTCGACCCCGTGCTCGGCCTTGTGGGCCATGTGCGTCCGACCGTCCTTCATCTTCGCGACCTTCGCGTCCGGGTCCTGCGGCGATTTCCACTCCTTGTTCGACGTCTTCTTGTTCTTCCGGGACCGGTCGAAACGAGCCAGATCCGCCCGCGTCGGTGTCTCCACCCCGGACGCCTCCGCCAAACTCCGCACGAACGCCTCGTAGGATTCGCCCGTGTCCCGCCGCTCGATGCTCCGCATCGCCGCGTTCGCTTCCAGCGTCGTCGCATCGATGCCGACCGTCTTCCCCCGCACCAAACCCGCAGCCGACAGCCGCTCCAGAATCCACGTGAACACGGCCTCGTGGGTCTCTACGTCGATCCGCCGCCGGGTGCGCGACAGCGTCGAGTGATCCGGCGCCGCCTCGGTCAGCTCCAGGTCCAGAAACGACCGCAGACTCAGCGAATCCGCCACCCGCCACGCAATCCCGCGCTCAGACGACTGTGAGCATAATCGTGCTGCTGCCCGGCCGGTTCTGACCCTTCCGACGACCGACTTCGTGTCCTGGGACTGATCTGTCGACCTGGTTGGGCAGCACGCATCCAGATGTTGTCTGGCCGGGAGGGCAGTGACCGCATAGGGGCCTGGCTTGAAAGTCCCGTCACAGTCCTGTCCGCCCGCCCGACCAGACGATGTCGCCAGTCCGTGAAGGGGCTACCAACATGTCGAACAGCATCGCGTGGGACGATCCGTCCGTCAAGGTGATCGTCGGCGTCGACACCCACAAACACGAGCATGTCGCCGTGGCGATCAATGACCTCGGCGCCCGACTTGCGACGTTCCGGGCGCCCGCCAACCGGGCGGGCTATGCCGACCTGGTGGCCTGGGCGCGCACGCTCGGCGCCGTCGAAGCATTCGGGACCGAAGGCACCGGCTCCTACGGGGCCGGCCTCGCGAGCTTCGTGCGCCGAGAGGGGCTCCGTGTCGTCGAGGTCAACCATTGCGACCGGCGCAAGCGGCGCAACAACGGCAAGGACGACACCCTTGACGCCGAGTCCGCCGCGCGGTCGGTGCTCTCGGGCATCGCGACCGCCATCCCGAAGTCCGCCGACGGGACCGCAGAGATGGTCCGCCAGATCAAGATCGCCCGCGATACGGCCATCAAGGCCCGGAGTGCCGCGATCGTCACCCTCAAGACGCTCCTCGTGAACGCGCCGGGCGCGCTCCGCGAAGCACTCGAGCCGCTCACCGACCGGAAGCTCATCGAGCGCTGCGCCGCCCTCAGACCGGGTGAGATCATCGACCCGACGGCATCGGTCAAACACTCCTTGCGGGCGCTCGCCGCACGTTGGCGCACACTGGCGGCCGAGATCGGCGACCACGACGAGGCGCTCGACACCCTCACCAGGAGGGCGGCGCCGACCCTGCGCGAGATGTTCGGGATTGGTCCCGACTCGGCGGCCGAGATGATGATCGTTGCCGGCGACAACCCCACCCGGATCCGATCCGACGCCGCGTTTGCGAAGCTGTGCGGCGCCTGCCCGATTCCTGCCTCGAGCGGGGTCACGAACCGGCATCGGCTCTTCCGCGGCGGCCACCGCCAAGCCAACGCGGCGCTCTACCGGATCGTGATCGTCCGCATGCGCTGGCACCAGCCGACCATCGACTACGTTCGACGTCGCACCGCCGAGGGCTTGTCGAAGAAAGACATCATCCGCTGCCTGAAGCGCTTCGTCGCCCGGGAGGTCTACCACGCACTCATCGACGACCACCGCTCCGGTGCGGCCTGTGCCGAGGCCGCCTGACGTCAGGTTGCGAGATCACGCCCTCGATGTCCTGATCTCCCCCACGGGTCGGCCGCTGCTACCGTCGACAAGAGACCGGGTTGGTGCAGCTCGCGGTCAGTACCTGACCGGAAACCGGTGTCGCGCCGCGTGAAGGTCGTCCGCGAATTCTCCGGCAATCATCCAGTCGGGCGCGCAGGGTGCGTCCGACCGCGGGCCCGTTCCGTCATCCGCGTGTCGAGGTAGGCGAGGATGCCCACCGCGTGCTTTCGGATCGTCCGCGCCACCGCGAAGCCGCGGTCGGGAAGGTGAACGCGGTCCCATTCGGGAGTTTGTCGACGGTTCTCCGCGACAACGGAGTGGCTCGCGGGTGTCGCACTTCCAGGCAGTGGATCGAGGGCCAGCCTTCCGGCTGGCCCGCAAGGGCTTCCCGCACGGTCAGCCGCGGCAGTCACCCGAAGGGCCGGAGCGCAGCGGAGGACCCGCGCAGCGGGTTGACGGCCGTGGTTGACCGTGCGTGGTGAACGCGATCCGAGCGAAGCGAGGGCCTTCAGTTCCCCGCGAACAGACCTCGCCGTAGTGCTCCCCCTCGCATTCTTGACATATAGGGGCGTCAGACCCTCGAAATAGCCGATGAACAGCATCCGGAAATACCGACCCGGACGCAGACTCGGCCGTCCCAGCCGGTCCGCGTAGAAGGCCGCGCACAACTCCTCGACGAACGCATCGAATCCGGAATCCGCCAGGACCCGGTTCAGCCGCTCGAAGTAAGGATGCCCATCGTTCGTCGGAAGGTCCGCCGTGTCCACCCACATCGGCGACGCCTGGCGCGCCGCCGGTCTCTTGCCCATCGCCATGCCGTTCAGTGTACGAAACTCGACCGCGCCGGGGCCAGGCCGGATCCGCGACTTTCGCCACAGGCTGCTATTCGCGGGGCACTCCGACCGAACGTGCCGTCGACTTCCCGGCTCCCTCCACACAGGGCGTCTACCGCGCAGGGCCACTTAGGGTGACCGCGCTGGTCATCAACTCGCCCACGTCGACGCCGCGGGATCGGCACAGCACTGACTATCTCCGACTGGTTCGCGCGGCGCTGGGTTCCGGAGACCGGCTGACTGCGCAAAGAGAAGAGCGCGCTCAGCGGGTCCAGCGGACCGTGTGATCACACCCCGCCTCAGCGTTCGGCGTCGACCAAGTTGCCAAGGGTTCACAAGGGCTCCTGTTTACCCCTTCCCCGCAAACCCGCGCCCGATCTGCGAGTTTCCCCACTCCGACCCAGTCTCACCACTAGCCGCCGCGTCGACTAAAGTCGACCGGCCACTACACCTAGCACATATACTCAATGCAAGGTGAGTCAGCGGTTTCTCCTCCCCGGTACTCGCTGCCTCGCCACCGACCGCTCCCTCGACCATGCTCGTCAGTTCATTCAGCCTCGCGGAATACATGCCCCCACGTGCGCCCGCGAAAGAACAGTTCCAGGCGGCCAATCTCTGGCCGACCGCTAGTGCTCCCTCGACCGTCGAGGCGTCGATCCCCTCTCCGGTCCCGCGCCATCGACCACCAAGACTATGAATCACGCCCGCAGTTAGCCAGTCCCCGGATCCCGCCGCATCTCGCAAATCACGGACGTCTTTCGCCTCCAAATAGTCCCATTGTCGTCCTGTACGAAACCTCACTCCACCTCTGCCCAACGTCTGAACTTCCAGAATTCGGTTCCGCGACGCCCTCAACGGCAACTCGCCAACACGTTCGTGGGAGTACTTCACGATGTGGGCAAGATCCAAAAGCTTCCGACACGACCGCGACTCATCGATCGTCTGAGGCTCGAAGACGACCAACGTCGCAAGCTCTGCATATGCCTCCGCGAGAACCACCCCACTCTTCGAAGCCCTATCCACGAACAATACATCCGGTGGCGGCCTCAAATTCGCCAACTCGGCAACCGCCATCGCGGTCACCGGTCGAAAACCCGGAAATCGCGATCCGCATTCGTAACAACAGAAACTGAAGCTGTGAAAGGGCACACGGTTTCGATCGACACGAACTCTCTCAACCACTATCGGCGTCTTCGCCGCCGGCCCCATGTTGCTCAGCGCTAAGTCCACTCCCCAACGGCGCAAATCCGACCTCACTACCGACGCCGCAGGATCATTGCCAAGTCGGGCGATCGGTCGCGCGTTCCATCCAAGGTAACTCAGAATTGTCAACACGTTCGCACACGTTCCACCGGCGTATAGCGCAGGCTCGCTACCACCGCGCTCCAAAACTACATCAAGAGCGACCAATCCCAGCCCGAATACAGTCGGCTGAGAGGCCGTCTGTCTAGTCCGTAGTGACATAGGGCTCTCCTGCTAGCCAGATCTCTGTGGGTTCCTGGTCGCCTAGGAGACCGACGTTCAACGGTCCTTCCCGCACTTCATACAGTCCCGCCTCCACGTATGCAACCGGCAATCTTCGCTCCATCGCCGCAAATAACATCCCAAGGGACAACAACTTGCCAGATAACGGAGACACGATTGTCGTGAGTTCGCCGATGTGCCGTTCGAGCTTCTCCTTATAGTAGTCATGCACGCCAACAATCTTCCGGTAAATGTCGAATGGGTTCTGTGCGTCACACAACAGAATGTTCCCCTGGCCGATACCGAGCTCAGAGTAAAGCACCTCGCTATTGCTAATGAGCACATCATCGACCCGCCGCAAGGAACTCGCTGGAAAAGGCAATATGGGCACAGTTTCGATACAGTCGGCCCTCAACTGATTGTGAATCTTCCTAATTCGGTCGCGTTGATCATTTCCGAGAACAGGCATCCAGACTATCTTCTTCGAACCTTCCATTCGAAACGTATGCACGTAGTCCGCATCCCCATACTCCGCGTGGGTGATTTGGGCGTCAAATACCTCATTCTCAAGTACACACACATGGAGGTTCTTAATGAGACCGCTATCAGCGCGGCTACAGAGGAAGGAAATCAAGGGATAAAAGACAGATCGCGGTGTTCCGCTGACGTCGACAACGACGTGCGTAAAGGCCGAGAGTTCATCGACGTGGGCTGCCACCGCCTGTAAGGCAGACCGGCCACCCACCGAGAACCCTTCCGCGTCCCGAAGAGTCACGGTCGCGACATCCAACCGAGAAACCTTGGCTATCTGCCTCAAGTCTTCCGAATTGGCCTCCACAGCGGACAATAAGTCCCGCCCTGGATTCGTATCTGTGCTCAGTGCCTGAAGTTGCAGCGCCAAAGCGCTCACTTGGCCAGTGTCAGCGATCTCTGTCAGACGCCGGAGGGCGACGAGCGAACGTGCGTCGAAGCCAAGACCAAGCACCATGCACACCGTCGCACCGGGCTCTCGCAGCCGCTCCGTCCAGAACGCGACAAAGTCCGCCGTCAAGAAATAGTCCGACCATCGTGCAGTCATTTGCCCTCTTCAAGGTCGAAACCGCGCATCTCCCACTTTCTGCGCCAGTTGCTCTCTGGTACAGGTTCGAACATCATTCTGATCAGTAACCGTAACGGAAGACGCTGCCAGCCGCCATAGTTGAGCGGCAGGCCGAAGTGGATGCAGAGAATACGGTTGAGGTAGAAGACAATATTCTCGCTACCGACCTTGCCCTGCTTTGTCCGTCGCGCCGACAACACGTTGCCCGCCACCGCGCTCGCGAGCGCCTCCCTAAAAAGACTCACACCCTCCGATGCTTCCAAATCTCGCGTGTCGCGTAGCTGACTTGGTTCGAGGCCAAAGCCTGTGACGCCGGGTGCTATCGGTGCATTCGGTCGGGCAGTCACCGCTTGACAGAATCGTCCCAGGTTCTCCACAAACTGGTGTATCGCATATCCCCTGCGGAAACCCTGTTCGATGCGGTCAACGTACCTCTTTGCGGAGCCTCGTAATAGTTTGTCCTGTTCACGTGCAGTGAGGTCAGGTCGTCTGTCCAGCTCCGCGCGGAAGATCATTTTGTCAGCGTACTGTCCGGCAATCTCAAGGTACTGCTCCACATTCCCATTGGCGGCGCCGGTAAGGACGTCGAAGCCAAAATAGTACGGCAGATCGTAACGCTTCGAGGCAAAGAGGCGCGCGGCCTCTTCCGTTTTGCTGTCCGGCCGTTCCAGTGGCTCCAGTTCGCGCAAGATGTACGGCTGCGCTCGTCGCCGGCGCCGTTCCGCGAGGATCAGCTGGAGCTCCACCTTCTCCAGCCAGTCAACCGGCACGTCGTCTACCGGAATCGGCGGTGGCTCAGCTTCGACACCATCCGTGTTTCCGAGTCGTCCTAAGCGCTCTGACAGCGATTCGCGGACTGGATCCGCCGGAATGGTCTCAGGCAGCTCCTTGAGGCTCAAGCGAAAATCTTGGGTGTCGTACTGCCGCAACACGTCCGTCAACCGCAGTCTGCGTAACGTTACGTTGTCCAGGAAGCGCCGAAAGTCCTTCGCTGGTACGAAATCGAGGTCAATTTCTCGCACCTCCCGGCCGTCTTTGGTCCCCTCCAACGGCAGCAGTTCCTCCAAGCCATATACATGTTTCCGAACCGCGACCCATCGAGGCAAACTGGAACGTCGAATCAACTCGCGTCGCGCGTGCTCCCGCTGTTCGGGGTACAGATCTTGCAAATCGTCCAAGAGTAGCACGGGAACGGGCCAGCTCCTGTTCCGAACAAGGAGACGCGCAAGGTAGGACAGCGAGAACGTCCTCGAATGCGGCGTGATGTCCGAGGGAAGCACGTCGCCGGGAAAAGAGTTCAGCAACGACGCAAAGCTCTCCTCAACCCGAGTACACTCTTCCTCCAATCCTTGAATCGTTCGTCGTTCGCTGAATAGCGGTGGCGGCGTCTCCTCCCGGGGCAACGGCTCGCACACTGCATCCTCAAGAGCGGTCCCAAGAATTCGCGCGTCCCTAAGTACTCGAAGCCCCCGGACGTATGCCAAGGTCACACGAACGTCGACAAGTGTGTTGAAAAGCTTAAGGTTCCCCGGTCCGACATCTGCATTATTGATGTCACGGAGGTTACTGTCACACTGCAAATACAGACCAATATAGCGGATTCCTGTATCACTAAATACGCCCCTTTCAGAAAGAACCTCGGCAATCACGTCATAGCCCGGCTGTGTTCGCCTCGAAAAGAGCGTCGTCAGGCTGTCGGTCTGAAAAAGCCGAAGAAAGCTACTCTTCCCAGACCCCGGACTCCCACGAAATACCAGCAACTTTGGCACGGCAAAGTCGTCGGGTGACAGCTGATTGAGCAGCACGGGGCAGTACAGGTGCAGAAACAACCCGGTCTCTATACTTTGTCGGTCAGCGATACGATACTTGAACGCGTTGCGCAATGTGGCCACTAGCTGGTTACCTCCCGGCCATGCCGTTCGTAGCGGACGAACAGAGGATCAGTCCACTTCCTAGACCACAGCCAGTAAATGGAGTTGTTTGGCGTGTTGTGATGCAAGACCAAAGGTAGCCCGCAACCATCATAGCCAAAGGTCACATTCCCAGTGTGTTCATCCTCGAGTGGTGTGTAGTAGCGTTCGCAAATGTTTCCCATCGCGGGACTATCTTTGTTTATCCTAGCTGAATCTGGAATTGTCGCCGCTGGAAGTAGCTCTAGGCGATTTAGCGGCGCCGGTAGTCTACCAGTGAGACGTTCGAGGCGGTCGTACGCGTACCGCGTAATGAGGAGAGGGGCGAAGAATACACGCGCGGTGTCGCCAATCAGGTTAACGAGCTTCGTTCTCGCAATCTTGGCGAATGCGCCCTTTAGCTCGGTGGTTCCCGAAAGGCCCTTGGCCACAATTTCGCTCACGGCGGTCCGATACGCCGCCACTTGGGAAAGCGCCTCGAGGCAAGCGACCTCTTGCTCTGTGATACGACCTCGATACTGCCACGTCAGGCGCCCGTGAGCTTCGTCGTACGCTAGCTTCCCCAGCAGTTCTCTTGGTACTACAATACGGCCGACGCCTCGACCAACGTCCGCCGTAATCACCTCTCGCAGTAGCGTCCTCCCAGACCCGCAGAAATCGTCCAAAAGCAAAAGGCATCCGAACTTGGCCTCGGGATCGTCAAGGTCCCTCTGAAGCCTTGAATGGACATCATCCAGCTTGGTCGGCCCTACATCGTATGACGCCAGTACCTGTTCATTGCCTATGTCAAGGTTATGCCGGCGAAAGTAGTCTATCCTCGCACCGTCGCTTAGCGCGACGTAAAGCGATGCCCTCTGGAGGCGCCCAAGCGCCGTGGACTTCGTTAGCTGTGCAAGACGGTGCCGGGGAGTGGCGGTTAGTGCTGCAACCATATCGAGATGACGCTGCCGGATATGGTCATAGTGAAGAACATGTGCAAGTTGTTGGAACTCTTCGCGCGATACGAAAAGCAAGTGCCGACGAAGGAACTCGAGCACGGTAGTCGCGTCTTGTGCCTCGAGACGTGACAAGAACAAGAACAGGTTCTCGAAGAACAGACGGCCGGGTTGATACATCTCGTACTTGTTGTATTTGTGCTCAGCCAAGACCCGCAGGTCGTCGACCGTACGCCGAAGATGGTCCTCCGTCCACGGAGGATCCGGAAGAATCGCGCGCAGCAAAGTTAACGACAACTCGCTATTCATAGGTGTCGTCTTCTACAGGAACTCGCAATGCGGCGGCATCGCGTCGCACGACCAGGTGGCGAAGGTAGAATAGTGTTGCGGACACTCCGCTGTGGGACGCCGGTGCGAAGTTCCAGCAGCTCAACGGATCTGTTGATACCTGATCAGAGCTCAGGGAGAAAGGCTCCTTAAGGAGTTCGTAATCGTTGCCAGAGTAACGGCCAGCATCACCGATACACAACGTCGGCAGTGGCAGTGAGCAACAGTTGGCGACATGCCGCACGACCGCAACTTTTGATGTGGCAACCGGTACTATGTCTACCGAATGGCCCGAGATCAGGACCTTCGCACCCGTCAGATGGCTGCTTGCGATTGCCTGCACGTGTTGGTAAAGCGCCTGGAGACCCGCCTGGACAACCGGCTCCATGGTTATCTGCAGGGGACGGCGCGTAATCTTTGCAAGAGCACCGACCGTATCGTCTTCTTCAAGATAGCGGCAGGCGTTCTGTAGGGCAGAAGGCGTCTTGCCGGATATGCGCGGATGTCCATCGTCGGCGAGCCTTCCGATGTCCGCGCCGTTGTAGTACCCGATCCATACGTTGTCCCAGCACTCATGCGGCAACGACTGTTGAATCTGGGCGCGCACAGAGCGACCGCGGCCGGTCGCGATTCCGATCGTCAGCCCTTTTTGAAGGAGGCGTTCAAGTTCGTAGACCATCTGCGTACTCAACGGCTTGGACCGTTGTTGGGTTGAGCACAGAGTGCCGTCAAAATCGAGGACAAGAGAGGCAAACGTAGAACGCTGTAGGCCGTCAAGATAGCTCTTAGCGGCGGAGGTCCATCTCGATCTTGATGTAGCGTCAAGTTCATGCCAGGCACTTCCGGCCTTTCTTTGGGCTGCGAGGCTCAGGCTGCCGACCTTCTTGAACGGTGGTACAGAGGTGAATCCTCGAAGATGATAGATACGCCGGCCGAATGCCGGGACGCGGGGTCGACCGGGGTCAATGCCCCGGACGGCACCGGCCATCAGGGTAGCGTCATAGACGGCCTGTAAAGCGGCAAAACTATGCGCAGCGGCCGGACCAGAACATATGACTGTTGCGACCGGGATCCGGTCGCGCAGGAGATCGAGTGTCGCGTCGGCTAGGGTGCTAGTGTCGCCGCCATAGATCGCGAGTGTCGACGTAGTGTCTTGGTGCTTGGCAACCCAGTTGTGCCTACCGTGGGCGAAGTTCCGGAAGTCAGCGAGTTGGACTGCAGCCAGCCCAGCTTCGGAGAATTTCGACTCAAGGTCCAACGCTGCACAAAACGTGGAGGGGTCGTAAAGAAGAATCACGTGCTCTTTTGCAACGACTTGTTCGAGATCTGAAGGAGAGAAATGAGCGTGCGCAGCTAAAGCGTGATAGGTCTCCGGCATGGTTCCGGGATGGGGCTGGATTGAATAGTGAGCTCTCAGCAAGAGAGCGAAGAATGCCACCAGACTGTTCGAGGCTAGGAAGCCATCACTACCTGTAGGGGGTTCAGCGGAGAAGAGATTCGCGAGAATCTTGGTCGCAATTGTATTCAGGGGGCTCTTGATGCGAAGCGACATAGCGCCCAGATACGGGAGGTCGCTCAACGAGGCGGCCGCCCTCATTGCTGCAAGAATGTCGTGGTTCCTGCCGCCAGCACTTAAGAAGAGGGCAGCGGTGTCGCGGAATGTCCCTTGGCCGACGAATTGCATCGGCGTGAGGGCTTGGGACGGCCGGCCGGTTATCTGCTGATGAAGGTAGGTCGCGTACGCTGCTGCCGACAGCGAACCTCCAGATCCTACGGCGACGAGAGGCAGATCGGCCGCTGAGCGAAGGAATGCGGTGACAGCAGCGATATCCTGGTCAAGCGCCCAGGCGTATGTGTCCTGAAGACGCGACACTTCGTCACTGAAGCTTCTACCCATCAGAAGTGGCTCTGGGAGGATGAATGACCCTTGGCCCGGCGGACGCCGCTCGGGCTTCCGTGACGGTGCACGGCCGAGCTGGATCTCCACCGTCGGCGGCGTCTGGTCGCGGCCACTGGGTGCGGCTTGACCGGACCCGGCGACGGGCCGACCCGTGTGGCGGGCGTGGGTCTCCGAACACCGGTCTGGCTTGCCCTTCCGAGACGCCCACGCGCTGGCTGCTTCGGCGACACCCTACCTCTTGATCTGTGCCAGCCTAAGGTTAGCAGATGCATGGGCGTGAGCTCGGTTGCAGTCCGAGGTCCTCGAACCGGCAGGGTTGCCGTGTCCAGCGGGGTGGGGCGGTGGTTCGCGAGCCCCCGCGACGCGTCGAGGTTGTCCACTTCCTCGACGGCCGCGGTTTCGTCCGCGCCGACGGACACGACGCCATCGCCTGCCGGCGGCGCCTTCTGCATCCCGTCGAGTAGCGCCGCGGAGACCTGGAGGTCGACGCGCTCCTCGCGCGGCTCCTCCTCCGCGCACACGGCGAAGCGGTACTCGCGCTGGCACGCTGGGCTGCGGGCTCCAGGAAGACGAGCAGCATTACGAACTCCAGCACCGACGAGGCATTCTCCAGCCGCCGGTACGGATCGTCCGTCGGTGATCACCAGATCGAAATACCCCGACGATAGGTCGCGGTACTCCGTGATCATCGTCTGCAAGGTCGCGATGGTGATCCGCTTCGTCCGATCGAAGCCACGGCCGGGCCGGAGCACGTGGCAGGGGTAGTCCCGCAGATGGTCGTTGAAGGCATCCTCAGCCTGCCCGGCGAGGGCGATGCGGTCCACCAGAAACAGCACTCGGGTCACGATGCCCGCCTCGAACAGGCGCTTGACGAACGCCGCCGCCGTGCGGGTCTTACCGGTCCCGGTCGCCATCTCCACGAGCAGCTTGCGCCGGCCCTGCGACACTTCGCCGCACAGGGCCTCGATGCATACGATCTGGTAGTCGCGATCTACGATCCTCCTGTCGATCTCGACGCTGGACAGGTCCAAACGATTCCTGCGGGCAGCAATCCGCCGCTCCAGGTCGTCCGGGGCGTAGAACGTCGCGACCTGCCGGGCGTGGGCGTCGGTCTCGCGGTCCAGGTACCAAACTTCTTCCCCGTTCGACAGGAACACGAACGGCACGCCGAGTTGCTCGGCGTAGTGGCGTCCCTGATCCTGCGCCTCGACAGAGTTGATGCTGGCGCGCTTGGCTTCGAGCGCCGCAAGGGGCCGCCCGGACCGGTCGCAGAGCACGTAATCGGCCCGCGAGCCGTCCGGCAATGCGTGCTCGAAGAGGACGCTCACGCCGTCCGTGAGGTTCCAGCCGGCGTCCTTGAGAAGCGCGTCGATCTTGACGCGGGAGTAGGCTTCTGTCGTTCCGCTCATGCACCCGCCCACGGATAGAGAATCTCAATCCGATGTCCTCGGGAACCCGACCGCTGCCCGGCGGCCAATCGTGTCATGCGCGTCCGGGCGCGGCAAATCCTGTCTTCGGGAATCCTGAACGTACCCTCGGACATCGCTGGCAGGCCCTACCCTATTCTAGGTCACAGCGATACAGGAACTCGCCGTGGTGACCCGGCACCCCGCGCGGCCCTAGTGGTTCGTCACGTCATCATCTTCGGATACGGACATGGATTACAGCGAGCAATCATCGACGAATCACAGCACCGCACACCCGAACGTTTAATCATGGCGCAGCACTAGGCGGCCACGTCCGACGACGGCAGGAGATGCTCGACTTCATCGCCAACCGTCCCCGTGCCGGCTCAGATCGGCACGCCGCGTAGCCGGGACGGTCCGCGGCTCGCTCGACCGGCAGCACAGGAACCCGCGATGTTGAAGAGCGACCAAGCACCTGCGGTCGGGGCTGGTTCATGGTCCATTGGGAGCCATGCGGCAGCCGACCCAATTGTGCCACATTGGGTCGGCAAGGGGGCGCTCCGCTCTCCCTTCCGGACCCCTGCTTCCCGCGGCCCTGCCGGACCTGCGGGCGGGGCGTTCCACCCCCCGTTTCCCGCGGCGTTGCACCGATGGCTCACCGCCGCACCGCAGTTGTCCGCGCCGGCGGGTTGCCATCCGAGCACACCGTCTGGCAGGCGAAGACGGCTGCGGCCGGCGTGTTGCCGTCCGACCTGCTGCGACAGACCATGCCGCGGATCCGCACGGGCGGTCGCCGTCGAGCGCGAGGGCACCGTGCACAGCCCGCCGATGGACTGGGTCGTGCGCGTGCTCGTCGGGGAGGATCCGCGGATCACATACGCCTACCTGGACTCCTACCAGAAGCAACGCGCCCCCGGCGTGATCGCACGGTCCCTGTCGTTCGAGGGGCTGAGCGACGCGGCGCTAACCACCTGCGTGGCCACGGCCAACAAGGTGCTGCTGTACGACACCACGCACCGACCGGCCGAGCGGATGCTGAACCGAGTGGCGCTGCAGGACAAGATCGGCTACATCGACGTGGACGTCTTCCGGATAGTGGACGGGCTGCTCAAGGAGATCGACAGCGCGAAGCTGCGCCGGCGCCTGTACAGCGGACGGGTCTAGGCGAGGTCTAGGCGGTGATAGTGGCAACCGTGCAATCGAGCGGAGAGAACGCGCTCGGCTTCTGCAGGCGCTTCGTCAAGGCGTCCCGGGGAACATTGCGCGACGCCGCCGACCGGCTGCTCGCCAAGCCGCCGCGCAAGGCGCCGGCGTCGTGCCGAACCCGGGTGATGGCCGACGTCTGGAACAACTACTTCAACAACGAGGAGCGCAAGCGCGCGATGACGATCGGCCCGGCCGTGCAGGTCCGGTCGACGCCGCTGGTGATCCCCGCCGGAGCGTGAGCATGGCGGAGTGGAGGCGACCGACCGGATGCGCCCCCGAGGTGGCCCAGCTGCCGGCGGCCGAGCGCGAGGAGCGAGACAGCGGCGACGGAACGTGCTTCCGATGCGGGAAGCAGCCGTCGACCCGCTTCATCGGAAACCGGCCGGGCGCCGAACGGACCGGCATCGGCTTCCCCTCGTGACGATGCGGTCGCCGTGGAGGAACGAGACGACGATCCCATCGGGTTGCGGATGACCAGCTCGGCGGGGATCTCCGGCAGGAACGAGAGGCGTATCGAGACCGACCAGGACTCGCGCGCCACCGCCGCCGTCTGGACCGCGCGGGTCGACGCCCCCGAGCCGACGTTACCGCCGCCCGAGACGAGTATCTGCGTCAGCTCGCCGACCTTGAGCGTCGGCAGGCCGGCTGCCGTGATAGTAACCAGCGCCCCCGCCACGCCGTCATGATCCCGGACGGCCCCGACCACTCCACGCCGGCCGCCATGTCGCCCGTCCACCCCTGGACGACGAACACCCCGAGTAGCTCGGTGATGATGCGGAAAGATCGCGCCGGCCACCGCACCGTAGAGCGAGGCGACGAGCACGGTCCGGAACCAGTCCCAGAAGAGGAACGAGAGCTGCGGGAAGACCATCGAGGGGATCAAGACCGATCCGCCAACCGTCCCCAGTCGGCTCAGATAGTCCTGCAGAGTGTGATTGAGTCCAGATCTAAATTGGGAACGGAATAGGGAACGAAAAACTCCGTTGTTCCAGTAAGTTATTTATTACCAATGGGTTGTGCGAAAAGCGCAGCGTTCGGTGCGGAAGCCACGCATGTGGGCATCAATCCCGTAAAGCTTGGCGAATGTGCTGAACGCCGACGTGCACGTCAGCGACGTCGCCTGGCAACGGTACCGCATTGGCCGACCCTCGGTTCAGGGAAGACCGGCGGGAGTTCTGTGAGTTGACGGGCGCGACCGTGGACGCCGATCGACCGGGCGGCGCGCGGTGCGGGAGGGGGCGGTGTTGCGCGGAGCAGCGCGGGTCGGAGAGGTTGTCCTTCAGTGGGCGACCCAGACTTGGCGCGCCGGGGATGTAGAGGGCGTCGGGCATGGCCGATAACGGGTTCGGGAAGCTGTCGATGCAGGTTGACGACCGCGACCGGTACGGCTCGCCCGGGCAACCCCGGCACGCCGGCCCCGGGCAACCGCGGACCGGCGCGAGTGGCCGAAGTGGACAGCCGCCCAGATGCGTGCGGCGGTCGAGTACCTCCAGGATGCGGGCGCGCCTGTGACGGAAACCGGGGCTGCGCGCCGGCAGCAACTCGTATCCGCCGGACGCTGAGCGCCACCGCGGGCGGCAGCCGTGGATGTGCGTCCGGATCGGGGACCGGCGCGATGGTGTCGCGGGTGGCATCCAAGGAAGCAGGATCACGATGTCGAAAAGCGGAATTCTGGACGCCCTGAAGGATGAGGAGAAATCGCTCAGGACTCAGCTGGTCGCGATACAGCGGGCGATCGAGGCGATCGAAGGAGCAGATGCCCCTGCGCCCGCCGGGCGCGGCAAGAAGAAGGCGCTCAAGGTGGTCGCCAAGCGGAAGCGCACGATGACGGAGGAACAGCGCCAAGCCGTGGGGGAGCGGATGCGGAAGTACTGGGCATCGCGGCGAGAGGCCAAGGCGGAGGAGTGACGCGACGTGCATCGGTTGTTCCCGCCGCCGAGTCGTTCCCAGCAGACTCGACGGGATGCGGCGGACTCTGATCGCCGAATTCGCATCGGACGTTCGTCGGTCTTGACCGCGGCGATGTCGCCCGGAGCCACCGTTGAGAACCAAGGGATGGTCCGAAACGTGTAGCTCTATTCGAGATGCTGATCGAGCAGCAGCTCGCGATACTGCGCTCCGCGCCGAGCACCAACCGCGTGGCGAAGGCGATCTCGGTGGCGGGAGTCACGCAGGTGACCATCACGGACGCCGTCGGCCTGCCGCAGCCCTACGCCAGCGCCGTCGCCCGCCAGCGGTACCGGACCATTACCGTCGAGAACACGCGGAGTTCGCCGACTACATTCGGTTGCTCCATCGCGGATCTGTCCCGCCATCCCGTCGATAATGATCCCGAAATGACGAGGACCGATCTTCGACGCAAGCTCCTTGCCGACACGATCCTCGGCACGGACACGGCCTTCGATCTGATCGAGGAGATCGCGGCAATCCCCGGCGTCAAGTGGTCTCATGCGCCCTCTATCGGCTTGCGCGGCAGCATCGGCGGCGCTGTCGCACCGGCGGCCGAGCGGATCCGCGGCGCGGATCCTGAGACGGAGGAGCCGTTCGAGTCCCCCATGGACGGCCGGTCGCTACGCTGGAAGGAAGAGGAGCAGGCATTGTGCCCCATCGCAATACGGGAATGGCACGCGAACAACATCGACGACCTGATGATCCTCGAGTGCATCCACACGGAGCCGTGGGACGCGGTATCCAGAGCATGGTTGGAGAGGTTTCCCGCTGCGCCCAAGAAGCCGGTGGCATCCGCGCTCTGGCCCGTGCCCGTTGCCATGATCGCTTGGATGCTGATCATTCACGCTGCCGACGAGGCCCCGCTCGAAGGCGAGACCAGCGTCGAGCCTCACAAGACGCCGTACACCCTCGAGCAACTCCTCACCACCGTCAAGGCGCTCCATGTCTGGCTGATCGAGACGACGCAAAGCCGACCAACTCGGATCGACGAGCTCGATGACCCGTAAGACATCGACGTGAACGGGATCACGTTGCCGAGTCGCCGGCGATGTCGACGATGGTTGGCGCGCCCCGGTCCACGGCGTGCCGGCGTGCTGATCAGAACCGCGAAGCGCATGGGACAGCCGCAGGGACGATGGGACGCTGCCCGTGTCCCATCCGCCCGCACGTGCCAGCGGGACCAGACCCTGGCCGCCACACTCTCCACCATGGCGTGCGCGCAGGCTATTGACAAGTGAGGTCGCAGAGTGCGGCCTCGTGTGAGGCCCCCCTCATCCTACTACCCCTCACTTGGGGCTGGATTTCACCGAACAACCTCAGCCGAACGGCCGAACTCATCCCAACAGCGCAACAGAGTGACGTTAGCGGTAGCGGCAGATCTTCTTGGGGCTCGTGGTCGGCCGGTCGAACGCACACTCCGCGGAATCGGGTCAACTTCACCATCGCGAGGGTGGCGCTGCCGGTTGCACAGGCCCTCCGCCTCCGAGCCGGGTTTTCTCTCATGTGGCCTCTCCGCGGTCGTCGTTACGGATTCCCGACTTTAATTAAACGAACCTGGGGTTGAGGTGCGGACGGTTCCGCTGGTCCGATCGTTGCGCTGACTTGCAGCGACTCAAGCCCGCGCAGCACGGAATTGCTCCGAAACCTCGGCTCGCCGCCGAGCGTTCGCATCGACGTGAGACGCTCCAGCAGCATCCCGATGGCGATCCGCGCCTGCAGCCGAGCCAACTGCGCGCCGATACACTGGTGGATCCCCCGTCCGAATGCCAGGTGACGGGTTCCGCGCCGGCCGATTTCGAATTCGTCGGCGCGCTCGAACACCTCGGGGTCGCGGTTGGCCGCGCCGAGCAAGAGGATCAGGCTGTCGCCCGGCCGAATCGGGACTTCCCCGATCTCGCAGTGTTCCACCGCCACACGGAAGTCGCATTGCACCGGGCCGTCGAAACGCAGCATCTCCTCCACCGCCGAGTCGATTTCCCCGGGCTCTTCGCGCAGGCGTTCGAGTTGAGCCGGATTCTTGAGTAACGCCAACATGCCGTTCCCGATCAGGTTTGCCGTGGTCTCGTTGCCGGCAACGAGCAGCACGCGGAGCATGTCGAGAGCTTCCTCCGTGGTCATCCGCTCGCCGCGCTCGTTGCCTCGCGCCAATACACTGATGATGTCGTCCCGCGGTTCCGCGCGCCGCGCTTCCATGACCGGCGCGAAGATCTCGTCCATCGCCCGGCCCGCGGCCCTCGCGCTCGCCCGCTCGCGCGCGGTGACCGTCAACTCCAGCAGCCGTGCGCGCTGCTTCGACCAAACCTCGAAACGCCTGAGGCTTTCCGGCGGTACGCCCAGCATCCCAGTGATGACTCGCAGGGGTAGCGGCTGTGCAACGTCCCGGACGAGATCGAAGCTCGCCGGTGTGGCGACGCGCTCCAGCAGCTCCGCGGTGATGGTCCGTATCTGCAGTTCGAGCGCCTCGACCGCCCGGGGTGTAAACGCCTCGTTGACCAACCGTCGAAACCGCGTGTGTTCCGGCGGATCGACCAGTAGCCGGCTGTAGTCGTCGGGGCCGGCCGGAAGTGCGCCAATGCCCCGGTGCGCCGCCTCTCGCCGCCGCGGATCGTTCGAGAATCGCCGGTGGTCACGCAGTACGGAGTCGACATCGGCATACCGCGTCAACACCCAGGCGTGGGTCAGGAGGCTGCGGTGCACCGGGCTGCGCGCGCGCAAAGCCGCGTACGTCGGGTAGGGGTCCTGTGTGAGCGCGTCGGCGAACGGGTTGTACGCAACGCGATGGCGTATCCGTTCGGTAAGTACCAGGGAGTGGGTTACCAATGGCCGAATCGTGGCCTCCAATAGGCGTGTCATTGGGAAATCATCGTCACCGGTGAGCAACCGGGGTTCTGCGGCAGGGGCATTGTCGGCGGAAGCGAGTGTAGCCTATCGCGCTTCGTCGGTCCTGTTGCGCTTGGTGAAGATCCTGAGAATCAGCGGAAGTGTCAGCAACGCATGGACCGCCAGTCCGAGCAGCACCATCACGAAGTAGGCCCCCGTCTGGACGAGAACGCGCGCACGGCACTGGCCCACGCGCTCGACGTCTGCAAGACATAGAATCAGACACGGGATACGATCCACGGCGGCGCTGGCCGGACGGCGCTCTCGCCCGTCTGTTGCAAACGACCGTTTGCGACACTTGCTGATCGGCTACGCCAGCGTCTCGAAAGCAGACGGCTCCGAGTCGCTGGAGCTGCAGCGCGACGCACTGCAGGCGCGGGCGTCGACGCCGGCCACGCCTACCACGACTTCGCGTCCGGCGTCCGCGACGACCGCCCGGGGCTCGACAGCTGCAGCGTGCGCGCGCTCCGGACGGGCGACGTGCTCGTCGTCTGGTAGCTCGACCGTCTCGGCCGCACCCTCGCCCACCTGGTCGATGTTGCCGGGAACGTCGTAGGGGCCGACGCGCACACTGTCCTGCCCGGCGCCGGCGCCGGGAACGTCCCCAACCGCACGACACGGACGCGAGACGCGCTCGTCGCCCGCCGGGGCCGGGCTCGTGGACGTTCAGACGCGAGCTCGTCGCCGTCTACCTGCTCGCCCTGGCCGTCACGATCGTGACGCTGCGCGCGGTGCTGACCGTGTCGCTCTTCGCGCTGGGGATCGCGGCGGCGATCCTCCATCAGCTCTGAGGTGCATCGATGTCGCGCGAGACGAGGATACTGCTCGCTCTGCTGGCCGGCGCCCTGACGGGCGTCGCGTTCGTCCTGCTCTCGCTCGGGTTCCTGATCTTCGCCGCCGGGCCGGCGGTCTGATGAACGGCCGGCGACTGCGTCCCGCCGGTCCTCGAGAGCCGGCATCCAGTCGGCGCCGCCGGGTGGAGAACTACAGAGAAACTCGTGAGCTCGGCAGTGTCAGCGGTCGCCCGAAAGAGCGTCATTCTGGACGGGACGTCGACCACAACATGTAGGGGGTGTATGAGTGAGCATCGTCGGCAAGAGGCAGTGCGACGCGCGCGTTCTTGCCCTTGGAGAGCATTTCTGCGTCGCCGTCAGTATCTTCCAGTCTGAGGTCACGCAGACCTACATGTCCACGCGGCCCTGCAGCTGCGCCCCGTCGACCATGACCAACCGCGGAGCCGAGATCGCACCTTCGACCGAGCCGGTCTCGCCGATGCTCACCCGCTCGCTCGCCCGGATACTGCCGCTCACCTTGCCGAGAACCACGACCGACTTCGCCGACAACTCCGCCTTGACCCTGCCGGTTGGACCCACCGTCAGGACATGTTGCCGCAGCTCGATCGTCCCGTCGATCTTGCCGTCGATGACGAGATTCTCGCCTCCCTTGACCTCGCCCTCGATGACCACCCCCTTCCCTATCCGGGTGATGCCCTCGGGAGCCTGCGGCCCACCGGCACGCTGTCCGCGCGTCGACCCCGTCCGGCTGACCGAAGCATCGTCAGCAAGCTGTGTCTCGACCATTTTGAAGCGACCTCGATTCGTCCCCGCGATCCGTTCATGCGCCGTCGTCGTCCGCTCCCGAACCCACGTAGCGCCTGGCAATCCGTAGTCGAACGCTCCCGGTCGAACCGCCACAGGTGCCCGTTCGCGTGCCGCGGGCACGCCGGGACCACGAGCTCGCGTCCGCGTCGCGTTCGGCTAGCTTGGCTAGCTCTAGCTCGATCAGCTCCCCCAGGATGCGACCCACGATGAGACGCAACGTCATCGTTCCGTCCTCCGGATCCGCAACGGGTCGAATGGAAGCTGGGGCTGCGCTTCACCCTTGATGTCCGCGCTGGCAAGTACGTCGGCCCCACAGTCCGGACACGTCGCCGGCAGCGGCAGCCGCACGTCGATGGCGAACTGCGTCAGGCAGCCCAGGCACTCCCCCGCCACCGTCTCCCGACGCTCCGGAGACGCCGCCGGCAGATGCGCCCCCAGCAGCTGCCGCGCGCTCACCTCTCCTCCACCGCCAGGCGCACGACGCCGTCCGTCCCCGCCGCCGCCGACTCGAGCCAGCCGAGAACGTCGCCGGCGTCTATCGCCCAGCGGCCACCTCGATCGGCCCGATGACGCTCCATTTGAACTGCTGGTAGAACCGCTCGGCCGTCGCCTCATCGATCACCGCCAGCAGAATCGCCAGCGCCAGCTGGGCTGCCGTAGCCCCACGCCGGTCCCGTCGGCGAGTGGCTACGCACCGCCAGCGACGCCCGCCAGTCCAGCGACGCGCCGTCCGTGATGAGGACCTCGCCTTTGCGTCTCTCGCTCCGGATCGTCATTCGAACCGGCAGCGTACCACGCCGCAGGCTTGCTCGATATCGACCCTGATACTCGGTCGGAGGGTGACGCTCGGGCCAGTCCTGCCGTAAGGTCAGGAACCGTTGCGACAGGGCGAGCGGACGGGTAGAGGGCTGTGCGCTGGAGGAGCGACCCGCGCTGCGTGCATGGAAACTGCGGCGCGGGTGTACCAAGTCCGCACCGCAATCCCCTGGAGGACGCCGTGTCTCCCACCGCCGGGGAAGACAACGAACAACGTATCGAACGTAGCCGACCGATCCTTTACGTGTTGCTGTGAGAGCCGGATCGCGTTGAACGGCGGGCATCGCGAGCTTGGTCCGGCCAGTGAGAACCCCCCGGGTCCCGACGCCGCGACCTCGACAGCGCTCGATGTCGCCTCACCGACCGGGGGGTCGACGCGGACCCTCGAACGGCAGGCGACGCCCCACCGGCGACCTCCCCGGGGGCGACGACGTCGCCCCCGGGGAGGTCGCCGGCAACGGCAGCCGCACATCGACCGTGAAGCGCGTCAGGCAGCCCGAGCACCGTCCCGGCCGCGTCTCCCGACGCTCGGGATGCACCGCCGGAAGATGAGCGCCGATCAGCCGCTGGTCGCTCACGATGCCTTTCCTGCCGCCAGATCCGCTGCGGCCCGACCGCTCTCCTCAGCCAGAGGGCGCAGACCCGCCGCCGGCCGACGTCACGGTCTTCCGTGGCGAGCTTTGCCGAGGGTCCCTCAGTCTAGGAGTCTGCGCCGCAGGAGATTCGGCGGACAAGATTGACCGTCGGTGCACGACCTGATCCACCGCGTCGAGGCGACTTCGCCAGCCGGCGGGCGGGGTGAAATTCCCGGCGGCCGGCGGCATGAACGGTAAAATCTGCTTCCACGGGCCACGAGGCTCGCCAGCGGCCGCAATTCACGCCGATTTGCAGCCGTTTCGAGTGTCACGGCTCACATTCACAGCGCGAGCAGCAGTTGCAGGCGCTTCACGTTCAACGCCAGGCACACCAAGTCCCACTCGCGCCGCGCCTTCGCGAGTCCCCGCAGGCTGAAGCGCCGGAATCCCAGCACGTGCTTGATCCAGCCGTTGGGAGCCTCCGACAGCCACTTGCGCTCCGCATCCGCCGCCCGGCCCGCCGGCGTCGCCAGTTTCTCCATCATGCGACTCGTCGCCGGATGATTCTTCAGATCGCGCGTCGCGGCCGTCTTACCCTCTCGGCCCGGCGCCACGTACCCATCGACGCGCCGCGTCTCCAGGTCCGCCAAGTCCCGCTCGTTGCTGTACCCCGCGTCCGCCAGCACCGTCTCCGGCTGCTCGCCGAACGTCTCCGCCACCTCGTCGAGCAGCGCCGGCAGCCCGCCCTGGTCGCTCGCATTCGCCGTCAGGTCCGTCGCCACAACCAACTGGTGCTCGCCGTCCACCGCCACCTGCGCGTTGTAGCACTGCTGGAATCCCTCGCTGCTCGTCTTCATGATCCCGCTCTCGGGGTCCGTGAAGTTGCTCTGCGCCTTCTCGTCCGGCTCGCCGTACGCGCGCTTGTACGGCGGCCCGCCCTTCGGATTCCGATCCTGGCCCGGCTGCCGCCCGCGCGCGTCGTCCGCCACCCGCTGCGCCGCCTCCAGACGCGCCTTCGCCGCCCGGACCGCCGCCAGACGATCCTCCCGGCGGCGCAACTCCGCCGGCAGGTCGTCGCCGCGCTCGTCCGCCCCGAAGCGCGCGTCCTCCGCCGCGTCGGCGTCCCCCGCCGCCTCCAGCAGCCCCTGGACCTCGCCGACCAGGCGCCGTTCCTCCTCCTGCATCCGCCCGTAGCTCATCGCCTTGCGCTTGCTCGCGTTCGCGCGCACCTTCGTGCCGTCGATAGACAGCTTCCCAAAGCTCGCCAGACCCAGCTCGCGCGCCAGACGGACCACCGCCACGAACAGCGTCTTGAAATCCTCCAAGTGCCGCCGCCGAAACTCGCAAACCGTTCGGTGTTGCGGGAAGTTGCCCGCCGCCAGAATCCGGAACGCCACGTCCTCTTCCAGCTTCCTCGCGACTCCCCGCGACGAAAACACCCCCGTCGCATACGCGTAGATCAGCACCTTCACCATCATCCGCGGCTCATACGGCGCGTTGCGCCGCCCGTCCCCCTCGTACGGGACGTAAAACGCCGTCAGATCCAAACCGTCCACCAGATCGCTGACGTGGTGTGCCAAGTGGCCCTCCGGCTGTCAACGGTCGCTGGAAAGGGCGTTATTCTGAACAGGACGGCGACCACAACATGTAGGGGGTGTATGAGTGGGCATTGTCGGCAAGAGCCAGGCTGGACGAGCGTGCGCGGAGCCGACGTCAAGGCCGTCAGCCCCGCAGATCGGGGGCGGAGCGAAGCGACGCGCCTTGACGTCGGTGAGCACACGCGCACGCTGTTGGCTTGACGATGCCGCCGGAGACCACAACATCTTGCGGTCGACCCGAGTCCAGTTTCCTTCAGTTCCTCGCGCTCGGCAACACGGCAACCACGCCCGCACGTCGGGCGGCAACAGCAGCGATTGGTCCGGTGCGTAGCGGCGAAAAGTCGTCGACATCAAGTCCTTTCGGCGTCGGTCTGGCTTACGATTGGCGCATCGTTTTTTCTACGGCGCAGACTCCTAGCGGCCGAGGGCCTGCTCGAAAAAGCGAAAGGGCCACTGCCGACAACGCCCGAACCGGAGTGCCGGGCCTACGACAACCTGCTCAGGGGTTCGGTGGCGCCCAAAATGCCGAAGGGCAAGGAGGACCTCCACACGCCACGGCGACAGTGACGAAAAAAGAGGTTGGTGTGCATCCGGCACGAATTGGCTAGCCAAACGGCTAGCCGGTCAGCCGACTCGCAAGACGTGACGAGACGGGATCGAGGATCAGCCAGGACGGCCGGAAGGTGTAGCCGCACCGCCATGCCGGTGCGCGTGGCGCTCTCACCACATGGCGTGGCTGCAGGCGTGGCGGTTGCCCCCGCCACGCCTGGCGCGTGGCGGGGGGCTGTCTGGAAGACATCTTCTGGATCGGGCGCGCCACGTGGCTGGTGGAGTTGCAAGCACGAACGGAGTAGACCGAAGAAGAAAATCGGTGCGGAAAGCCGAAATCGGCAACGGCGAGGAGAAACCGGTGCGCCCGGTAGAAAAAACGGGGAACCCAAGGGCGCCGGCGCGCAGCGGCCCGGCCGGTGGACGCGCTCGAACGACGGAGGCAAAAAGACGCGCGCCAGGCCCGAAAGGGTAGAATTGAAGAGCAAGACAACAGGGGGGCGACAAGGTTTCGACAGGGACGAGTGAACCACGATCTGCGTGCCGAGCACCATCGACTCGGAAATCCGATGGACCAAACCACAACTGCCGACAACGAGTTGGCGATGGCCGCCTAGCCATAGGCGACCCGCTGCCCCTGCCCAGCCTGCGGGGTAGGAAGCAGCGTCATTCCAGCAGGCTGAGCCCCAAGCGAACGCGCCGGCGCGCGGGGCCGAGAATCCAGGCGCTGGCTGCTGCCAAGAGAGGCCGTCTTCGAGACGCAGCAGCGAGACTCAAGAGGACGGAGACGCACGTGGACGATTGCGGGAATCCGTTGCTGGACGGGGGTTCGAGTCCCCCCGCCTCCACCACTCCTAGCCCGGCTAGGTCGAAGAACCAGATCGTCGCGGCCCTGTGCGCCACCGACCCACCGCTGGCACTCAGCCATCTACCGTTCCGGAGAGTGCCGCCGACGGCAGTGAACGTCCACGGGTAAATCCACGAGGGGAAGGCACCGAGCCAGCGCCACTTCAACGTGTCCGTCAAGCGCACCGACTACGCGCCGGTGGGCCTGACCTTGGCCCTCGAACACGTGCAGCGCCTGAACGCCTAAACAGACCACCAGCGCCGACGCGCCCGCGCGAGAACGCCCGGACCAACGCAGGCGGAAGACGAAACTCGCCTGCCACCACTTCGTCGGACCCAACGAACTCAGCGCAGCAGGAAGCTCCCGGTGTGCCCGATCCCGAGACGAGAGTAGCTTCGAAGTAACAAGTAGAACGCAGCAGCCCACGGACGTTTGTGGTCTGAGACTACGAATATATGTGGTTGCGAGAGTACGCGGGTCACTCGGATAATGCCCCCACAGCTTCAGACGTTCACGATGGCCTGCCAGCGGCACGCACACGTTCAGCGGCATGTCAGCAGAAACACGTCCGAGAACAGCCAAGCGTCTGGCGCCAACGGCGCCACCCCTCACGGCCGGAACCCGACAACGCTGTTCAGCGAGGAGAACGGATGCCCGAGCTGCCTCCCCTTGAATCCATACGTGCCTTCGAGGCGGCCGCCCGACACGACAGCTTCGTCCGGGCCGGAGAAGAGCTTGGCGTGACGGCGGCGACGATCTCGCACCGCGTGCAGGCGCTGGAAACGCACATCGGCGCCCAGCTGTTCTCGCGCCACGCCCGCGGCGTGCGGCTGAACGTACGCGGCCGAGAGTACGCCGGGGAGATCCAACGGGTCTTTGCGGACCTGAGCACCGCGACCGAACGGCACCGCGAGCACGCCAACGCGACGCATCTGAAACTCGTCGCGGTCGAGGTCGTGGCCGAGAAGTGGCTGATGCCGCGGCTCGCCGACTTCAGGGCCGCCCACCCGGACATCTCCATAGAATTCGAGACCGACCACCGCGAGGTCGACCCGGAGCGGCGCGATTTCGACGTCTGGATCGCCTTCACCGACCGGGTCGCCGAGACACTGCACGTCGAGACGCTGTTCGAGGAGACGCTGCTCCCGGTGTGCAGCCCGGCGTTCCTGAAGGTGCGGGGACAGCCCCGGGAGCCCGCGGACCTGCACGGCTGGCCGCTACTGTACGACCTGCACTGGAAAACCTATTGGTCACACTGGTTCGCGCACCAGGGCGCCAAGGACGCGGACCTGTCGCAAGCGTCGGGTTTCCGGCTCTACAGCATGATGGTTCAAGCCGCAGTCGACGGGATGGGCGTCGCCCTCGGCCACTCACTGATGATCGCCCGGGAGCTCGATCAAGGAACGCTGGTCTCACTGTTCGACGCCCGGGTCACCGCGCCGGCCCGGTACGTGCTGGTCACGGCGCCGGCAGCCATACGGAAACCCCAGGTGCGAGCGTTCCGGGACTGGGTCCTACACCAAGCCAAAGGGCAATCCGCCCAGGAACAAATCGGGAGGACGAGCCGCATGCCGCCCAGTGGAAACAGAAGACCAAGCGGCGATCGCAGGGAGCAAAACGACGCAAAGACAGCCGAATGAGGGAGCGATCCGCCCACCGCGCAAAGGACACGACACGGTTTCGGAGCACAAGACCGTCGAACACAAGAGCAACTACGAGGGGCGCATCTAAGGGCGCCGAACGTGGAGAAAACGAAAAACACGAGGGGGAACAGCAGAGAGCACGAAAACGAGCCCGACCGCACGGCCAGAGCAGAAGAAACCAACCACGAACGCTGGAGCCACTGCCGCCGCAAGTGCAAACAACCAGACGCGGGACGAAGGAGACAACATGAACGCAGGAACAAACCAAACACGCGGAACAAGCCGCGGGGGACACTCGGCAGACCCGCGGGCCGGCTCGATCAGCGAGCTGAGATCGACGCGGACACGACGCACAGGCTGGACGGGAAGGATCATCGCGACGATCGCCGCGATCATCGCGCTGGCCGGACTGGCCGGGCCGGCCACGGCCGACGACCTGGTGAGCAACCTGAGCGAAACCTCGGGCAGCGCACAACAGCGCCACAAGCTGAGCGTGAACGACTTCGCAATGCCTTTCACAACAGGACCGAACGCGACCGGGTACCAGCTCACAGCAATCTCCCTGGACTACGCGACAGGGAGAGTTCGCAAGTACGACCAAGTGTACGTCAACCTGTACGGAGACCACCCGACGGAACCGAACCTACCGAGCGACACGAATCAGGTGGCGCACCTGACAACCCACTTGCTGGAACAAGAAGGTCCCGTCGCAGGGGTGAACAGGTACCTGGTGAGACACAGACGATTCGGGGGCCAGCCAATGACCTCAGTGCACCTCGAACCGAGCACAAAGTATTGGGTGGAGATCTTCGCAGGGGAAGACGCAACAACGGCGCAACTAGAGCATACCTCGTCGTTCGACGCAGAGGGCGAGCCAGAGTGGACGATGGGCCCGTTTGTACTGGCCAAACCCGAAGGAACCTCGGACGCCAACTACAGCTCGGCGACGGGTGGCGCCGCGGCATTGAAGATGAAGGTCGAGGGAAGGACCAACCCCGAGGTGCTGATCTCGATCAGCGACGCGACGGCGACCGAGGGCACCGACGCGACGGCGGACTTCGTCGTCTCGCTGAGCAGGAGCTGGAGCAGGCCGATAACCGTCAGTTACCTCACGCTCTTCACCATATCGGCAACACCCGGCGTGGACTACCAAGACCAAGAGGGAACCCTGACTTTCCAGCCCGGGGAGACCAGTAAGATCATCTCCGTTCCGATCATCGACGACACCGCGAACGACAGCGGCGAGACATTCGACGTATTGCTGTACGACGCTATTGGCGCCGACCTCGGCGACGAAACCGCAACGGGCACCATCCTCAACACAGAGGTCCTGACCGGCAGCTTCGAGAACGTGCCGGCCGAGCACGACGGCAGCACGGCGTTCAGCTTCGACGCCGTCTTCAACAGCGACATCGGAATCAGCTACGCGACGCTGCGCGACCACTCGTTCACGGTCACGAACGGCGAGGTGACCCGCGCCCGCCGCAACAACGGGCAGAACGACAGCTGGGAGATCACCGTCACGCCATGGGGCAACGAGGCGACCACGGTCACGCTCCCGGGCAACCGCGATTGCGGAACGACGGGCGCCATCTGCACCAAGGAGGAGAACCCGGTGCAGCTGAGCAACAGCCCGTCTGCGACGGTGGCCGGGCCGCCGGACATATCGACCGTCCCAGTGACGGCGAGCTTCACCAACATGCCCGCCGAGCACAACGGCAGCGAGTTCACCTTCGATCTGAGCTTCAGCGAGAACGTCAGCGCCGGCTACGCACGGATCCGTGACCACGCGTTCGACGAGAGCGGGGCGGACATCCGAAAAGCCGAACGGAAGACCCAAGGCAGCAACCAGTACTGGACCGTGACCGTCGATCCAGACGACAACGGCGCGATCACCATCACGCTGCCGGAAACGACCAACTGCAGCAACTCAGGCGCCATCTGCACAGACGACGGACGCAAGCTGAACCACTCGACGTCGGACACAGTCCTCGGACCAGTCGGGATCTCGATTGCCGACGCCGAGGTGGAAGAGAGCGCCAACGCGGTGCTGGTGTTCGCAGTCGCGCTCAGCCGCGCTGCCACCAGCCAGATAACGGTCGACTACGCGACGAGCGACGGAACCGCGACGGCTGGCGCTGACTACACCGCGACCAGCGGCGAGCTGACGATCGACGCCGGAAGCTCATCGGCAACCATCGAGGTAGCCGTACTCGACGACGAACACAACGAGGGCAGCGAAGCGTTCACGCTCACGCTGTCGAACGCCTCAAGCGGCAACCTGACCGACTCGAGCGCCACCGGGACCATCACGAACCACGACGCGTTGCCCAGCGCGCTGATCGCCCGGTTCGGCCGCACCGCGGCGGTGCACATCGTCAACCAAGTCGAAGAGCGCGTGAACGCGCCGCGAGCACCAGGATTCGACGGCCGGATCGCCGGGCGCGAAATCAACAGCGACATGGGGCAACAGTTCGCACTGGACTTCCTGCAGCAACTCGGCGGTGGATACGGGCAGCAGCAGGGCCAACCGGGCCGGCAGATGACGGCCGCAGGAGGGAACGACCCGCGGTTCGGCAACAGCGGCATGACATCGAGCCTCGGACCGCAGAACGGCATCGGCGGTGGGGTGAACCCGAGCGGGAGCATGCAGGGGTTGCACCCAGGCCAGTCCTACGACCACGGGATGGGCATGGGCCTCGGCAGCGACAGGCTGCTGCAGGGCTCGAGCTTCGCGCTCAACCGAGCAACGTCAAGCGGCGGGATCCTCTCCTTCTGGAGCCGCAGCGCGCAGTCCAGCTTCTACGGCCAGGACGGGGCCCTCGCGCTCAACGGCGACGTCCGGACCTCGATGTTCGGCGCGGACTATTCGAAGGGCCGGATGGTGACCGGCGTGTCGCTGTCGCACAGCCGTGGGCTCGGAAGGTACGCCGGCGTCGACAGCGGACAGGTCAACTCCGCGGTGACCGGCCTTTACCCCTGGATCGGATACAAGGCCAGCGAGCGGGTCACCGTCTGGACCGTCGCCGGCTACGGCGCTGGCGGCCTGATGCTCAACCCGGGCGCTGGAGCACCGATCGAGACCGGGCTGTCGATGGCGATGGCGGCCGGCGGCGGCCGCGGCCAGATCCTCGGGGGCGGCAAAGGCTTCGGCCTCGCGTTCAAGGCGGACACGCTATGGGTCGGAATGCGGACGAAGGCGGTCAGCGGACCGGGCGGCAACCTCGACTCGAGCAGCGCGGCAGTGAGCCGGCTGCGCACCGCGCTCGAGGGCTCGCAGAGCATGACGATCGCCAGCCGGATGGCGCTGACGCCGAGCATCGAGATCGGGATACGCCAGGACGGCGGTGACGCCGAAACCGGGCGCGGCATGGACCTCGGGGCCGGCCTCGTACTCGCAGACGGCGTGACGGGGCTCGCGGTCGACATCCGCGTGCGCAGGCTCCTGGTCCACCAGGCCGAAGGGTTCGCCGAGAGCGGCATGTCGATCTCGGTCAGCTACAACCCAACGCCGAGCACCCCGCTGGGCTTCACGGCACGCGTCTCGCCCACCTGGGGCGGCGACGCAATGAGCGGCGCCGAAGCGCTGTGGGGCCGCGAGAGCATGGCAGGAATGGGCAACGACCCGCTGATGAACAGCGGGGGCCAGCGGCTCGACACCGAAGTCGGCTACGGGATGCCGATCGGCAGCCGATTCGTCGGGACGCCGCGGGCCGGCGTCCGCACATCCGAGTACGGCCGCGACTACCGGATCGGCTACGGCATGCAGGTGCTCGAGCAGGGAAAGCTGAACCTGCAGCTCGGGGTCGACGCCGAACGCCGCGAGAGCCCGCTGTTCCAGATGCAGGAGCAGACCGGAGGCACCGACCAGCGCGTGCTCGGCCGCGCCACCGTGCAGTGGTAGCGGAACCGGGAGAACCCGCCCAACACCACTGACCCAACCAGGACCGGGTGCCGGCAGGACAACAGCCGGGGCCCGGTCCAACAAGGACCGAAACCCGTTGCGGTCAAAAGCACCAACCCGCGGTCACCGCGACCGGAACCAGCGCAGCGCCTTGTCAACCGTATGGTGGTCGACGGCGACGCGCCTCGCAATCACCGACCGGTTCAACGAGACGCGGCACGTCGAGACGCGGTTCGGCGAAACGCGGCGTCCGGCGGGCACGCCGGCCTTCGTGAAGGTCCAAAGAAAACCCCAAGAGCCGTGCGGATCTACGCAGGTGCACGCGAGTGTACGGACTGCAGTGGAAAAGCTCCCCGCGACAGAGAACTCGCAGGCGCGAGCAGGAACACGCCAGCCAGGGACGCAGCTCTCCGGATGGATCCAATCGGAACAGAAGGAGACGAAGGCATTCGAGTGACCCGGCTGACCGCTCACGGAGCAGAGACCATGAAACCGAGCGCGACCACAAGGCCGCAACAGAGGAAACCATCCACAAGACACGAATCTAAACGCGGCTAGCGCGGGGCGCAACCAGACGCACGAGGGAGAAACAGCATGGAAGTAGGAAAGCCCCAACTGCGGGCCACAAGCCGGAATACAGACACAGCGGACCGCAAGAGCGGATGGATCGCAAAGCTCAAGTCGACCGCCACCCAACGGGCAAAAGCGACCGCACGCCTGGCCGCGGCGACCGCCGTGATCAGCGCGGTGGTCGGTGCAGCAGTACCGGCCGCAGCCGAGGACCTAGTGACCAACTTGAACCGCGCCAGTCTCAGCGCGGACGAGAAGTACAGTCTGAGCCAGAAGGACTTCGCGCAGGGGTTTAACACCGGTCCGAACATCAGCGGCTACTTGCTGGAATCCGTCACGATCGAGTTTGCGGTGGGCGGGAGCAGACGACACGACCCAGTATACGTAGGGGTATGGGAAAACGAGCCGAGCAACCCGTTCCGGCCATCGTCGAGCGAGCAGGTCGCACACCTGACGCGCAACGGCCACGACTTCGAAGGCCCAGAAGCAGGGCCGATCAAGTACTCCGTGAGAAGCAGAGGACTCTCCGGAACGAGAACGAACGCGGTCCACCTGGAACCAGAAACCCTGTACTACGTGACGATCTGGGCTGGCGAGGATGCCACGACGGCACAACCCGGATTTACCGATTCGGAGAATCAGAGCGGGGAGCTACTTTGGACGATAACTGACTACGTTGCGCGCAAACCAGAAGGAACCGCCAACACGAGTTACGTCACGCACGGTGGACGAATACTCAAGCTGAAGGTCAAGGGGACCACCAACCCCGAGGTACTGGTCTCGATCAGCGACGCCACGGGAACCGAGGGCACTGACGCGACGATGGACTTCGTCGCGAGCCTGGATGCGGCAACAAGCGGGACAGTAAGCGTCATATGTACCACACGGAGCCTGGAACGGCAGCAGCACATGTGGACTACACACGCACAATGGGGACGCTGACGTTCGAGCCCGGGGAGACCCGCAAGACCATCTCAGTCCCAATCATCGACGACACGGCCAACGATGACGGCGAAAAAATGGGCGAGAAGTTCAGTGTGCTGCTGGGTCGGGCGGAAGGAGCCACGGTCGGCACCGCAGCACTGGGAACCGGCACCATCATCAACGCGGCACCCGTGGAGATCACGGCCAGCAACGTGACGGTCACCGAGGGCGTCGACGAAACGGCGGACTTCGAGGTGACGTTGAGCCGGTCGTCAACGGCCACCATAACGGTGCGCACCGTAACAACTACCGGTCTGCACTCCAATCCAGCCACCAGCGGCGACGATTACGTACACACGGACGAGATCCTGACTTTCGAGCCCGGTGAGACTACAAAGACGGTCTCGGTACCGATCATCAACGACTCGGTCAACGATAGTGGCGAGCGGTTCAAGCTGGTCCTCGTGGATCCAATAGGAGCCATCCGCAGCAGCACCCCAGGGGGAACCGCCACGATCCTCAACACCGAGATCCTGACCGCCAGTTTCCGGAGCGTCCCCCAGGACCACGACGGCACCAACACGTTCACGTTCAACGTCCACTTCACCCTCGAGGTCTCGATCACCCCGGCCGCGATGCGCGACCACGCGTTCACGATCACGAGCGGCGACGTGACCGCCGCCGCGCGCGTCAACAGCCGCGACGACCGCTGGTTGATCACCGTCGAGCCCGACGGCAACGACGCGGTGACGATCACGCTTCCCGCCGACCGGGACTGCGCGACTCAGGGAGCCATCTGCTCGGACGAGGACAACCCCGTCCAACTGAGCAACAGCCCCTCGGCCAGCGTGGCACGGCTCACCGGAACACCGCTCACGGCGAGCTTCTCGAACGTGCCCGACGAGCACACGGGCGCCGACTTCACGTTCGATCTCGCGTTCACTGACGAACTCGTCGCCGGCTGGGAAAAGATCAAAGCGGCATTCCAGGTGACCGGGGGCAGCATCAACCGGGTGTGGCGCAAGACGAAGGGCAGCGACCTGGACTGGAACGTGAAGGTCCGGCCGGCCGGCACCGATTCGCTGACGATCACGCTGCAAGCGACTGCGCAATGCAGCTCCTCTGGCGCGGTCTGCACCGATGACGGCCGGCGGCTGAGCAACAGCCCGTCAGCGAGCGTCACAGGAACGCCAGAAGTGGTTAAAACAACGCCGACCGTCAGCATCGCTGGCGGCAGCGGCAAGGAGGGCGACGACGACGCCATCGACTTCACCGTGACGCTCGACGAAGCCGCGAGCGGGACCGTCACCGTGGACTACGCAACGTCGGACGGCAGCGCTGAGTCGGGCGACGACTACACCGCGGGAAGCGGAACGCTGAGCTTCGCCGCCGGCGAGACCAGCAAAACAATCTCGGTCACGATCGAAGACGACATAGTGAACGAGAGCGACGAAACCTTCAGCGTCACCCTATCGAACGTCTCGGGCGCCGACCTCGGCACGACCTCGGCTACCGGCACCATCCGGAACCGGCAGGTGGCGCCGCTGACCGCCACCTTCAGCAACGTTCCCGCCGAGCACGACGGAAGCGAGTTCACCTTCGACCTCGCCTTCAGCGAAAACGTGAAGGCGGGCTACGCGCGGGTCCGCGACGATGCGGTCCGCGCGACCGGGGGCACGATCGAGAAAGCCCAGCGAAAGACCCAGGGCAGCAACCAGAACTGGACCATTACGGTCAAGCCGCTCGGGAGCAACCAGATCGCCATCAGCCTCCCGGCAACCACCGACTGTGATGCCACCGGCGCCATCTGCACGGACGATGGACGGAAGCTGAGCCACACGACGTCGGCCAGCGTACTCGGACCGGTCGGAATCTCCATCGGCGACGTGGAGGTAGAGGAAGGCGCCGGCGTGGTACTGGCATTCGGCGTCGCGCTCACGCGAGCCGCGAGCAGCCAGCTGACGGTCAACTACGCCACATCGGACGGGACCGCCACCGCGGGGGCCGACTACACCGGCACGAGCGGGACGCTCACGATCGGCGCGGGAAGCTCATCAGGCACCATCCAGGTGTCCGTCATCGACGACGAGCACAACGAGGGCAGCGAGACGTTCACGGTGACGCTCTCGGACGCCTCGAGCGGCCAGATCACTGACGCGACAGCCACCGGCACGATCACGAACCACGACGCGCTGCCCAAGGCGCTGATCGCTCGTTTCGGCCGCACCGCCGCGGTCCACATCGTCGACCAAGTCGAAGAGCGCGTGAACGCGCCACGAGCACCAGGATTCGATGGGCGCGTCGCCGGCCGGCAGATCAACCGCGACATGGGCCAGCAGTTCGCGCTCGACTTCCTGCAGCAGCTCGGCGGTGGATACGGGCAGCAGCAGGGACAACCGGGCGGGCGGATGGCAACCGCGGGAGCGAACGACCAGCGATTCGGCAACGGAGGCATGACCTCGAGCCTCGGACCACAGAACGCCATCGGCGGTGGGATGAACCCGAGCGGGAGCATGCAGGGGTTGCACCCAGGGCAGTCCTACGACCACGGGATGGGGATGGGCCTCGGCAACGACCGGCTGCTGCAGGGCTCGAGTTTCGCGCTCAACCGCGCGACGTCGAGCGGCGGCGTCCTCTCCTTCTGGAGCCGGTCGGCGCAGTCCAGCTTCTACGGCCAGGACGGAGCCCTCGCGCTGAACGGCGACGTCCGAACCTCGATGTTCGGCGCGGACTACGCCAAGGGCCGGATGGTCACCGGCGTGTCGCTGTCGCACAGCCGGGGGCTCGGACGGTACGCCGGCGTCGACAGCGGACAGGTCAACTCCGCGGTGACCGGCCTGTACCCCTGGATCGGCTACAAGGCGAGCGAGCGCGTCACGGTATGGACGGTCGGCGGCTACGGCGCGGGCGGCCTGATGCTCAGCCCGGGCGCTGGAGCAGCGATCGAGACGGGCCTGTCAATGGCGATGGCGGCCGGCGGCGGCCGCGGCCAGATCCTCGGCGGCGGCGAGGGCTTCGGCCTCGCGTTCAAGGCGGACACGCTATGGGTCGGAATGCGGACGAAGGCCGCAAGCGGGCCGAACGGCAACCTCGACTCAACCAACGCCGCGGTCAGCCGACTGCGCACCGCGCTCGAGAGCTCGCAGAGCATGACGATCGCCGGCCGCATGGCCCTGACGCCGAGCGTGGAAATCGGAATCCGTCAGGACGGCGGTGACGCCGAAACCGGGCGCGGCATGGACCTCGGGGCCGGCCTCGTACTCGCGGACGGGGTGACGGGGCTCGCCGTGGACATCCGCGTGCGGAGGCTCCTGGTCCACCAGGCCGAGGGGTTTGCCGAGAGCGGGATGTCGATCTCGGTCAGCTACAACCCGACGCCCTCTACCCCGCTCGGCTTCACCGCACGCGTCTCCCCCGCCTGGGGCGGCGACGCCATGAGCGGTGCCGAGGCACTGTGGGGCCAGGAGAGCATGGCCGGCATGAGCCACAACCCGCTGATGAACGGCGGGGGCCAACGACTCGACACCGAAGTAGGCTACGGACTGCCGATCGGCAGCCGTTTCGTGGGCACACCGCGGGCAGGAGTGCGCACATCCGAGTACGGCCGGGACTACCGGATCGGCTACGGCATGCAGGTACTCGAACAGGGACGGCTGAACCTGCAGCTCGGCGTGGACGCCGAACGGCGGGAGAGTCCGATCTTGCACCTGCAAGAGCAGAGCCGAAGCACCGACCAACGCGTCCTCGGGCGCGCGACCGTCCAGTGGTAAGGAGCGCGACCGCGGCCACGAGTGATCCAACCAGAACCGGGCACCGGCAGTCAGAGAGCCGGTGCCCGGCCCAACCACCAGAACAACGCGTTGCGGTCGACGAGCCGAATGAGCGGTCACCGCTGCCGGAACCAGCCCAGGGCCTTACCGGCCGTGCGGTAATCAACCCAAAAATGCTCGGCAACGCGACTGACGAGGAAACCGCGCACGTGCATCTCCACAGACCAGAGCGCGGTCGACTGCCAAGAGCGCGACGCAGGCGCCACCGAGACCGCACGACCGGAGTGATCAGGCCAAAACAAACCGAGGCAAGTCCGGTCAGAAGAGAATCAACGGAGCTGAGACGTGGGAGCGGATGTGGAACCGCCTGGAGGAGCACCAGCAAGTGCCCCAGTTTCAGCAGTTTACAGACGGCCCCGCAGAAGCGGGGGTAGACACGGGCCGACTGCGGCCACACAGAGGGCGGCAGCGACCACCCCGGCCCGTGCGGGGATGAACCCGAAGTTGACGACGGGGAAAACGATGAGTAGCGTACGAGGGACGAGCAGCACAAGGGGCCAAGTGACCGCAGGACGGTCCGGAACGACAGTGTCCAGTACACGAACGACGGGCGAGCCAAACAATCGGGACCGCGAAGCCGCCAAGCAGTGGCAGCACCAGTGGAAGCTACTGCGACAGCGCGACCGCGACGCCGTACCCGACACGCTGGGACCGGCCCTGGTCTTCAGCGACAGGGCGGCAAGCGCGGCCGAGCGGGAAAGATGCGGGCATACAGCCCCGGACCACAAAACGGGGCCGCGCAGCCGAACCGTGACCAGCCGCCTGCGGATGAGCTGCGCCGGCTGGCACACGGTGCCAAGCGCGGCCGACTTCCACGAGGCTATCCACCAACCCGCGGGCACCGATCGCGAGACGGCCATCCTGCTAACCTGGTTCCACGAAGCCGAGATGGAAGAACAACTCGACGCACGGCTCGAGGGGGCGTACAGCTGGCGCCAACTCGTGCGGGCGCTGCACCGGGTCGGGCTGACCGTGGGACAGGGAGCCGAGAGGATCAATCGGTTCGCGGAACGATGACGATCAGGAAAACGCCGGAGACCCTGCGCACGAAAGGCCAGCCGAGAGAGATACTCGCACGCATGCGGCCCGCGTTCCGCGACCACGTCAAGCCGCACACACACAAGAGGGAGGGAGAACGCCTCGGGGGCGGAAGCATCCTGAACGCAAGGTGGGACCACCGGCTGAGCCGCGACATCGACGTGTACGTGAACCTGGAGACAACCGAAGACGGGCGGACGGTTCTGGACCGCGCGGCAGCGGCATGCGGCGGGTACCGAATCGAACACAGGACGTTCCGGCGGATCGAGTTTGAGCGCAACAAGGACAACCACGTCGACGTGTCGTTCGGAAAGCCGACGCCGGCCGAGGGCGAACAGACCGCCGTGGTCGACGGGGAGCCCGCACTCGTGCTGAGCACCGCGCAGATCATGAGCGGAAAACTCCAAGGGCGCGGAATGACCGCGCCGGGACGCGACCTGCTGGACATCGCCGCATGCAGGAAAGCAGATCCGGAGGCCCTCGAAATCGCGGTCAACGGGCTGCCCGACGAGACCGTCCGAGCAATCCTGAAGGTGTACCAGGAACTGGAAACGGCATACGCGAAGGAAACCGCCGGGCTCGAAGGCGTGCCCGACGGGCTGAGCCCGGTCCTTGAGAACCCGACCGGGTACGCGGGGAACGCAGTCCAGGACGCCAGGTACGAGAGGGTCGACATTCGGACGCGGAGCGGCGTGGCCGAGATCGAGACCGCGACACGGGAAGGTTCGAGGGTACGGACCTATGAAAGCGCCGAACAGCTGCAGGCAGGAATGGAACGCGACGGTATCAACGCGTTCCTCGCCGCGCAGGTGCGGGACCAGCAGGCAGTGCTGAACGCGACGGTCGACGCGCTGTGGACGGGCCGCGACGACTTGGTCCTGCGGATCGAGCCGGAACGGCTCACAAGAGCCCGAGCCGACGTGCCGGCGCTGACGTGGCAGCCGGGCGGCGGCGAAGACAACGGGCCTAGCGGGCAAACGCAAGCGCGGGTGAAACCGGGGGACGAGCCGCCACCGCCGAACCCGGGACCAACACCGGCACAGGGAACGGTAGCCGCCACCCGAGCGAGGTCCGCCCCCCGCACGCGGGCCGAGGCCGCAATGGAACACAAGAAAAAGGATCTGACGGCCCTAAAGCCCGTGCAGCCAGGTGGCGACCCAACGGTGAAACCGCCGCCACCACGAGCAGAACCCGCCGCGACCAAAGGAAACACGGGCCGGACACGGAACGACGACGGCTACAAGCACGAATAACGCGCGCCCGGCGCGCGGACTCCGCCCCACATGCTCGGGAGGAACCGTCATCGAAGCTGCTCGAGAGCGCTTTATACGCGGCTGCCCCGCGCGCGCGGGGACCAACCTGACAACAAGGCCTCGCGGTCCGTTCCGTAGCAATCCGCCCCGCCTGCGGGGATCGCCCCCGTTGCCTAGAGGCAACCGGCCAGATAGAGTCGGTGAGGAACAACGCAAAGAGGAAGAGATGTCATGACCAACAATGGAACAATAGGCGTCGATAACCTCGACCACCTCGCGGAAGACAGCCGGCAGGCATGTTTCGAGCAGGGTAAGCCCTGCGTGTACGAACCAGAAGACGAACCGGGAATCATCGTGACCGAGTGGCCTAACGGCACACGCGACCGACAGGATGCCGAAAGCGGCATCGAGACGCGGACGTGGCCGGACGGGTCCACCGAGACACTGGCAGCGAGCAAGCCTCCGCAGTTCCCACACTGGCCGCGCGACGAGGTCGACGAGAAACGATGCCAAAACTGACCATCGTGATAGGCGCCAACGGCGCGGGCAAGTTCCACGTGGTGTGACCAACACCGCGCCAGACGGCTGCCGACGGACTTCTACAACGCCGACAGCATCGCCCAAGGACTCGGGAGCTGGAACAGCCCGAGCAAGCAGAGCGGGGCACGCAAAGTAGTCGACCGCAAGATCAAGAGCCACCTAGCCGAACGAAGCGACTGCCGTTTCGAGAGCACCTACTCCGGGAGTTCACGCCCCGACATAGTCCGACGGGCGAAAGAAGCCAGCTACAGCATCGAAGCCATCTTCGTGCCGCAGGAACGCCCCGCACGCAGGGGACGAACCGCGCTGGAGGAAACAGCGCCGATACTCATCTCGGCTAACGAACGCCAGTTTCTGGATCTCCATGATACTACCAGCGCGCTAAATTTGGCCAGAGAACCGGCGCTGCAGCAAAGAGGTTCGCGACGTTCCAAGGCTGGGAGAAACTGTAAGCCAAATGGGGGCCGCGTACCTCAGCTCGCCGCCGATCCGAGGCGATCACGCCGACTAGAGGTGCGGCTCGGGCTCGACGAGCTGGAGCGGACCCACTCGGCTTGGACGGGACGGGGCGTGGGGGTGGGACGCGGCCGCACCCACCACGGGCCCAACAAGGACCCGGCCTGGGCGAGCGGCGGCCCAGTCCAACGGTACCGAAACGCGTTGCGGCGGGGAGCCTCAGCAACAATCCAACCCGCAGTCACCGCGACCGGAACCAGCGCAGAGCCTTCGCGGCCGTATGGTGGTCGACGCCAAAGTGCTTCGCGATCCTGCTGACGCGGACGCCTCGGTCGTGCATCGCGCCGCTGACGGCGGCGATGACCTGGTAGATCGGGATCACGAACGGATCGGAAACACCCAGTTCAGCGCAAAGACGACCGAGGGTTCGGAATCTTTCAGTCCGCGTCCACCACTAGCGAGCGAAAAACGGCCGACGGGGCCAGACCCGGCCGAGGCTCCAACGACGACCGGGCAGCGAGAGACGAACAGCCGGGGCCCGGTCCACGATCAGCACAACGCGTTGCGGTCGAGAGCACCACCCGCCGCCACCGAGACCAGAACCAGCGCAGCGCCTTGTCGACCGTATGGTAGTCGACGGCGAGGCGCGTCGCGATCGCGGTGACGCAGACGCAGCGGTCATGCATCGCGGCGGCCGCCAGGCGGACCATAGACCTGCCCCGGGAAAGAGCCACGGGGGCATCAGAACGATCGAGGCCGACAAGGCACGTCGCGAGCGGCGCGCAGGGGGAACGACGACCCGACCCAAAGGGCGGCACGATCGCCAGGACTTAGCCGAGTCCGCCGAGCGGCGGATGCCCGGGGGCGGAGTGAATGACGTATGGCCGGCGGCCCTCGTCGGCCAGCGCCCGGGCGCGCCGCTCCAGCGCCGCGTCGGCCGCCGCCTCGTCCTCGCCCACGGGGAACGCATGCAGCGTCGCGCCGAGCAGCCGGTCGAGCAGCAGGTTGCCCGAAGCACGGTAGAGGGAGCCGGCGTCCTCGACGCGCTCTTCGAGCTGGACGTGCGCCTCCATGCCGAGCCGGCGCGCCCCGGCCGCCGCGAGGCGCACGAGGTTCGACTGCACCGCCCCGGTCACCAGCACGGTGTCGGCGCCGCGCGCCTGCGCCTCGCCGAAGTGGAACTCGAGCTGGCGCACGTCGCGGTCGTGTTCCACGGTGCAGTGTTCGCACCGCCACCGTTCGCGGCCGTCCGGGTCCGAGCGCCGGTGTCCGCGCCCCTCCTCAGAATCCGTAGTACAGCCCGAAGCTCGTGAAGGTCATCGAATGCCCGCCGGACCAGCCCTTGTCAACCGATGCGCGGAAGCCCACCGTCGCCCTGCCGTACTGGACGCCGACACCCAACGTGCCGAACGTCCGCGGATCCCGCACCGCCCCCAGCCGGATGCGTTCCATCAGCTCCATCGGGTCGAAGAACTCGTGGCGGAACCCGGCTCTCAGCTCCGGGCGGAACCAATAATGGTCGACCAGGCGAACCGATACGCCCCCGGCAATGTCGATGACCGACGCCCCAGCGAAGTCGTAGAAGCTCCCGCCCAGGTACGACTTGAGCCGGCCTGTGATTGGCACGCCCACCACGACGTTGTTTGCCGACGTCCAGCCTGTGTCGCCCTCCATGGCCAGGTCGCCGTGGTAGCGGCCATGCCCGATCTCGAACGTCACGTTCGGCTCGTGTTGTGCCGCCGCCGGCGCCGCCAGCCCCACCGCCACGCTGCCCGCGAGCATCATCGTTCTCATCCGTTGCGTCTTCATCGCATCTTCTCCCATTGCACTTTCCCCCCGTGCGCGGGGTTGCACCGTTCGGCGTTTTCCCGAGCGGTTGGCTGTTGGCGGCTCATCCCCGCGCGTGCGGGGCGATTGGCCGCACGACTCCCGACCTGCTAACGCACTTGGGTCGATCCCCGGCTGTTGGTCGCTCCTCGTCCCACCCCGTGGTCACGCGTTGATGACCTTGCTCTCCTCGTGCGCTTGATACTGGAACGCTGGCCGTTCCTCAGCTGTCCTGCTGGGCACCACTTGAACCAGATGATCCCACTCGGCGGCGGGCAGGTACTCGGGGAATCGCCAATAGTCCTCGTCGTCGAGCGTGAAGACGTCCTTCGTCAAGGGCAGCCTGTCCATGGCTGAAAAGCCGAGTTGTCTCAGTGCTTCGCGCAGTGTCCCGCGTCGCACGCATGACTCAATCCAGAGCTCCACCGCCTTCTCCACCGCGGCCAGGGCGTTCGCCCGGCTGTCGCCCATCGAGCAGATCTCCAAGCACGGGCATACGCTGATCCAGTGTTTCCCGTCCTTCCTTGTTCCCAACACCACGGAGCACAGGATCTTCAACTAGCTCCTCCTTGCGATTGGTGTGAACGGTAGTTCCTGCCGATCCGGCAGCCCGTTATGTCCCCGCCCGCGCGGGGCATCCGCTTTCAACGTGACCCCGCCTACGTTCGACCGGGGTGAATCCCCGCGCGCGCGGGGTGGCGCGGGGCGCAGTGTCGATGACGACCAGGTCCACGGGTGAATCCCCGCGCGCGCGGGGTGGAGCTTGCACCGCCCGATGTCTATCAGCCATGGTTCATCCGCGCGCGCCCGCGCGCCCGCGCGCCCGCGCGCCGGTCGGCGAGGGTACATCCCGGCCCGTGCGGGGGCGGACGCGGGCCTGTGTGCCGGGTTCGCCGATCGGGTGCATCCCCGCTGGCGCGGGGCGGAGGTCGCCGGAGGCGAGGCGCGGCCACAGCGGCTCGGGTCCATCCCCGTGCCCGGTGGCGCTCCCCGAAGAGACCGCTTCACGCATCGACCTGGGCAGGCGCGATTTATCCCGGCGGGCGCGGGGCGCACCTGCTCCTCGCGTCAGCGGAAGCGGCGCGGGGCCGAGGAATGCACAGGGCAGCCCGTCGGCCCGGATGATTCTCCGCGCGATATCGCCAGCATCGCTCTGGCCAGCGAGGGATAGACACGGCAATAGTCCCATCGTAGCGATGGCCATTTCGGCGAGGCATCTACCGGGGGATGCGCGATCGCCGTCGGACGGTCCGCCGTGGGCCACTGTCGGGGTCGATTGCTCGACTCGATGCCCGCCACGGCGTCGTCGTTCCGCGCCAACTCACCGCAAGCGATCGCTTCCATGCTCTCGCGCAAGGCCTGCAGGTCCGCTCGCACGACGCCGGCCAGCTCGATCATGACGTGGCTCACGAGCCCGGCGGACCCGAAGATGGCGACCACGATCACACAAACGCCAACGGTCAACTTCACGTCGTTACTCACGTCGGCGAACCTCCTGCAGCACCGCCGGAAGTCCAGCTCGGCCCGAGCGGCCGCCAGCGAACCATCCCACCGGGCATGACCCGGTAGTTCGGGCCAACATCGTCGTACTCTGCCGCCGCGTCCCGGCAACGTCAAGGCGTAAGCCGCCGCGATCCGGTCGTTGCCGGCGCCGGTCCGGACATCTACGCTCCGGCTCTATCGTCGTCGCGCATCTTCGCCAGCGCTTCGGTCAGCCGGCGGTGTTCCTGCTCGTACAGCCGCGCACCGAGTCCGGCTGGCCTCGCTGCTGCGAGTCTGTCGACCTTGAGCAGCCACTCGAGGTCCGCGTTGTCACCGTCCAGCGCTGCCGCTTCCTCCCACTTGGCCTGCTTGCGCAGAATCCGCCTGACGTCGGCCGCCGTTCCGGCCTGTTCGTACGCTTCGCGCGCTTCGGCGGTGTGTCCTCTCTCTTCTTCGAGCCGCGCGACCAGCAGCGGCTCCCACCCGCTGGCGTGCAGCAGGTTCTCGACCTGGCCGAGCAGGATGTTCCGGCTGGTCTCGTTCGTGTCGGCCTCTGCCGCGTCGAGCAGCGTGCTGATCGCTGTTTCGCACAGCTCATACGCCTTGTCTGCGGCGTCTCCGTGGTAGCCGGTCAGCTTCAGCCAGCCCTCGACGTCGTCGGGGAAGTAGTGGCGGGCACTCGACGGGTCGCTTGCCCCGTCGAGCAGGCCGCTTCGCAGCGTCTGCTGCATCCGCGCCACGGCCAGATCCGGCCAGTAGCGGCGGCGCGGCGCGGCGTCCTTCAATGCCTGCAGCGCTTCGAGCAACTTCAACCTCGGCCGGTCGTCGGGCGATTCCGTCAGCAGGAACTCGACTACGCCGTGCTCTATCGACCGGATGATCTTCTGGCCGGCCCAGTCGTGGGCGTCGCTCCCCTCGTCCGGGATTTCCTCCTCGGTTTCGGCGTCTATATCCACGCCGACTTGCAGCGAACCCCTCAGATGCACGTTGTCTTCCCTGTCCTCGCCGGCGGCGAGAAGCAGGGCCAGAGTGCGCATCAGCGTCGCGCGCGCGTCGCGGCGCACGCCGCGGTCGGACACCCCGTTCGGCACGTCCGGCGCTCCCATTTCGGCGACCGTCTGGCTGGCGATCTCCCAGGCCCGGTCCGGGTCTTCCTCGACGATCGCCTCCGCCCGGCGGATGCGTTCGCTCGTGCGCTCTTCGGGCGTCGCCGTCTCGTCTCCGAACCGGGCGATGATGTCGTCCTGGTTGTAGCGGCCGGCTCCGCCGACCAGCGCCAGCGTGCTCAGGTCCTTGCGCGCGTCCGGTTCGACGTTGACCACAGCCAGCGTCTCGGTGGCCCGGCTCAGCGCCACCCGCAGCTGGTCGATGGCCGTTCGCCGGCTCTCCTGCCGCAGCGGTGTCCTGTCTTCGATCACGTTCCCGTCGAAGGCCTCGATAGCGGCTCCCACATCCAGCACGCACACCCGCTGGTACTCCAGGCCCTTGGCCTCGCCCGGCGTCAGCACCAGCTTGCGGCGCCTCTCGTCCAGCCATGCGGGCGGTTCGTCCGCGGCAGTGATCACCGCGGTTCCCTCCAGGGCGGCGAGCTGCTCGACGAGCCCGTTGGCCTGTTCCGTCCGGTCGACGCGCACGTACAGCGCGTGGCCCGTGACGTGCTCGGACTCAACTACCGGCTGCTGCTTCTCCGGCCGGCGGTTCTTGTCGACCAGGCTGTAGAAGATGTTCGACCGGTTGACGACGGCCGCGATCCGCGACGGGCAGCGCACGTGCTCGTGCAGGTCGAACGTTGCCGGCTTGCGCCAGCGGCTGCTCAGCAACTCGGTGTAGCGTCCCCACTCGAAGCCGCTGGCCTCGACGCGCTGCCCGGCGTCCCCGGCTATCAGCAGCCACGGGCTCTTGCCCGTGCGCTTGCGGCATGCCCGGAGCAGCTCGAGCAGCATCCAGAACTCGGTCAGGGTCAGGTCCTGCGCCTCGTCGACGACGAGACGGTCGAACTCCATCCCCTCCGGCAGGCCCTTGCTGGAGAGCAGGCGCGCGGCGGCCGCGGCGGCCGCCAGCTCGGGGAATATCTCCACGCGGGTGCTCTCGGGCACCTTCTCCCACAACCGCAGGAGCGTCTTCGCCGTAGCGGCGGCGATCCCCTGCTCGTTGCCCCGCTTCTGGCGGTACGCATCCGGGCGCAGCGCCGCCAGCTTCGCGCCTTCGTTGCTGTCGGCCTCGCCGTCGACGCCTCTACCGAGCAGCCGCCCGCGCACTTCGGCGTACACGGCGGCCTCGTGGCCTTTCCACGGGTGGCGTTCGTGGCCGACGGCCTGCTCGATCGCAAGGCCGAGTTTCCTCCGGCTTTCGGCCGGCGGTATCCGGCGCACGTCCGCGCCGGTGATTTCGCCGGTCAGCGTCCGGAAGTCCGTCGCGCGGACCCGGCTCGTCGACGGCGCGAAGGCCGCCAGCCGTTCCTCGGCGCTGCGTTTCAGCCGCGCCGACCAGGTGACGTAGAGGACGTTCTCGCCCGAGCGCGCTTCGATGGCCCGCCACAGCGCCGTCGTCTTGCCGCTTCCCGGGCGTCCGCGCAGCACCCGCACCGGGCTCCGGTCGGTCTCGAACGACGCCTGCTGCCTGTTCTGCGGCCGTCCTGCGATGTCCTCGTCTATATCCGTCGCCTGCTGGATCAGCAGGTAGTCGGCCCGCCTGCCGCCACCCAGCGCCGCATGGTCGTCGTGGTGCCGCACGGCGCGCACGACTATCGTTCCCGGCTCGGCGCCGCAGCTGTCCGCCGGCCCGCTGCTCCCGGCTATCCCCCACCACAAGTAGTACTGGCTGCCGCGTGCGCCGCCGAGCCGCGAGCGCCGCCACCCGCGGTTCGGTCGCGCGCACCCCTTGACGATCGCGGTGCGTCCGTGGGCGGCCAGCTGCTCGAGGATCAGCCCGAGCCGCCGATATAGGTGCGACCACTCCCGCAGCGTGTCCGACACGCTCGGGTGCAGCCATATCGGCTGCGCCAGCGAGCACGGCTCGTCGGGCTTCTCCGGCGCGATATCAGCGCTGAAGCCGTTGGCCTCGTCCGCGGCTCCCGCCCGGGGCCGGCTTGCGCCGCGGTTCCGGCGTCTGTTGGTCATTACAGCTCGTCCTCGTCGTGCATCACCCTGTTGGCCAGCACCCACGCCAGCGTCTCGCGCGCCTTGCGGTTGAGCGGGATGCGCTCGTCCTCGCGCGCCCTCTCGATCCGCTCGTACGTCTTGTGCCGCCGTCGCCGGGCGTACAGCCCGAGGAAGTGCGCCAGGGCCTTGCTCTCGCAGACTTCCCTGACCGTGTAGTAGCGGTACGTCGGCGGCTCGCCGCTCCGGCTGTCGACCAGAACGTGGATCTCCTCCACCCGCCCCGGCTGCCATGAGATGCCCCGCCCGCGTCCGCCCAGCCCCGCACTGAACGCCAGCATCTCGTCGAGCCACTTGTCGAGGAGCATTCCGGCCTCGCCCTTGCCGAATTGCTCGCCGTGCTCGTCGGTCACCCACCGCCGCATGTAGCGGCGTCCGGCCGCGCGCAGGAACGCCGGGCCCTGCTGGCCGCCGAGACTCTTGCCGTCGCTGTCGAGTCCCGCCGGCATCGTGCCCTCGTGCAGCCACGCGTCGGCTGCCCTCAGGTCGACCGCGCGCGCGAGCGTCGGGTGCAGCTCGGGCGGCACTCTCTTCACCACGTCCGCATACAGCGGGTGCTCGCTCCATCGGATGTCGTTCATCATCGCTTCCGTGCCGCGGTTGGCCTGCCGTGGCGCGCGGCCTTCGCATCCGCGCGGCCAGCGGCTGGTTCGGGCAGCAGACCCACGGGTTCCGCTACGGCCGTACGGTAGATGATCTTGGGGGACGTCGGGCGCGCTGTCGCCCGCCCGGCCGCGGCACACTTGCTCGACCCGCCGCCCGGCACGGCCTTGACCCGGCCTGGCATCGCGACACCGACGTGCATCTGCGCGTCCGCTTGAGCGAGGCGCCCAAGGAAGGGATCTCGGCGGGCGTGACGATGGTGGCCGCACCGGTGCGCGAACGCACGAGACGGACGGGCTTGTCGGCACGTTCGACAAGTTGCAGAGAGCGCGCGAGAGTCGCGCGCCGACCGCCGACGCCGTGACGCAGGCCGTGGACAACGTGATGGAGCGCCTTCTGTCGTCTCATCCGAGCCCGCTCGAACGGTTGAACCGGGCGAAGGCAACGACGACCGTGATATTCGATGAGCCGCCCGTGTTCCTCGGCATCGGCAGGAATGGAGAACACGTGGCGACAGTGCGGTTCGAGATGGAACAAGCGTACGACGACGATCTGAACGTGCTGGCGAACATCTCGACGACCGACGCGCTCGGCCGTGCGGACAACGTGAATGACATCGAGCTGCGGACGGGCGCCGGCCGACGGATTCGGTTGGACGAGGAGACGGCTGAACGGGTCCAACCGGAGGAAACGGTGTCCGCGTTGTTCTCGAGCGGTGACGCGAACAGCTTGGTCGATGGACCGATCTCGGAGTTCCGCCTGCGGTTGCACGCGGCGCGCACCGCGTGTGCCCGAACCCAGGTGATGTGGCTGCGCGATCGGCTGCTCAAGCTCAGCGTCCACGTCGTCAGCTCCGTCCGCCGCCTCGTCCTGCATCTGCCGCGCTCGACGCCGAATCTCGACGCGTGGCGCAAGATCGCCCTTTCCCTCGGGGCGCGCGCCGGGTAACGCGTCCAACGCGAGTCCGGACCCGCGTGCACGGCCGCCATCACGGCGAAGCTGTCTTTGACCAGCCCTCCATGACGCTCATCGTGCGTCGTATTGCTGCTCGACCACGCCATCGCCGGTCGCCGGCGTGACCCAGACGCTTGTGCCGCCCGATTCGCGAGCCGATCACACCCTGCCGGTGCCGTTCCCCCCTCGACGCCGAGTCAAGTCCCGCCGACAGGTGCTGGATGAAATCCTCGATGAACGCGTCGTGTCGAGTCGCAACCGGCGCACGCCGCGCGGGGTCAAGCGAAAGATGAGCAACTACCCCCTACGACCGCGGCATGCACCGACCCGCACGATGAACGCCAAGATCGCCATCGAGATCGTTAAATGAACAGTATTGGGGCTAGTGGTCCGCCACGTCATAATCTTCGGACACGGACATGGGTTGCAGCGCGCAATCATCGACGAATCACAGCACCGCACACCCGAACGTTTAATCATGGCGCAGCACTAGGGGTCCAGAACGGCGTGGCCGAGGCCGCCGAACACCGGCGATTGCCGCCGACGCGGTGCGCGACCTCTGGGGAGCAGATCTGCGAGAAGAAAAGTCGATCACCGCACGTGCCCCCCCGGCCCCTACTACGGGATAGCACGACTGGCAGCTCTGATGCGCGAACAGCCATCCCGGTCGTCAGCCCGCCGCACGACAGGTCCGACCTGCATACGTCGGACCGCTGGCACGGCGACCCGTTGCTTGCGGCGCTACGGTTCAGGGGGGTGGCCGGGACTCGCGTCCCGGCCTTCGTTTTCCCCGGCGGCTTCACCCCGCCTCTTGTTGTTTGGATAGCGCTCACCGGCTACGGCGTTCGTACAGTGCCTTGAGCTCGTCGCTGCGGAGGTACCGCTGAATGCGCTCCTCCTCGGCAGTCCGGATCCGCCCAGCAAGGCCATTCTCCCATAGCTCGACCAGATCGAGCTGCTTTTCGCTGTAGACGGCTCGGAAGGTGGCCAGGGTGTCGATGACCTCCGCGTCGGTCGTTGCTCAAGTCGAATCCGGTCCGCCTCGATGCTCTGCTGGATCGCTTCCGGTCTCGTCTGAGCGATCAGCTGGTCCACAACTTCGATCGTTCCCTCCAGCACCTCCCTGTGGATGCAGGGTATCAGTGCATCCAGGTAGATCGCATCATCCTCGTTGAACGCCTGCGAGCGCACCCGGCAAGGAGCAGAGAGGGTGCCCCAGGCGTAGTGGAAAGTTGGTGGCGACTCCTGCCCGGCTGTGGTATCAGTCGGGTGTGTTCAACAAGGAGGAGAGGCCACCGATGAAGAAACCGTACAAGATCGTGTCGGGCGCGTCCACGCCGAACAGCCGGGAGCTGGCGGACTGGCTGGCGAAGGACGGGCAACTGCTGATTCCGCTGGTCGAACTGCTGGAGAAGGGCGAGCGGGCCATCGACGAGGTGATCGACGTGATGGGCCGGGCGACCATCGAGGCCGTCCTGCAGATGAGCGCCGCGCAGGTGGCGGGTCCGAAGGAGCAGGGCCGCCGCGACGCTGACCGGGAGGTGTACTGGCACGGCGTGCAGGCGGGGCGTGTGGCGTTGAAGGAACGGCAGTTGCAGGTCGACAAGCCGCGGCTGCGCAAGAAGCGGCGGCGGGCCGACGAGCCGGGCGAGGTGGAGATTCCGGCGTATACGGCGTTGCAGGCGGACCAGCGGCTGGCGGACCGGATGCTGGAGCTGGTGCTGCGCGGGGTGTCGACTCGCAAGTACGAGACGGTGCTGCCGGCGATGGCCGATCAGGTGGGGGTGAGCAAATCCGAGGTCTCACGGGAGACCATCGAGGCGGGGACGCGCGTTCTCAAGGAGTTGGTTGAACGGGACCTGAGTGAGTTGGACGTGTTGGTGGTCTACCTCGACGGGATCGTGTTCGGGGACTACCACGTGCTGGCGGCGGTGGGCGTGGATGCCGACGGCCGCAAGCACGTGTTGGGGCTTTGCGGCGGGGCATCGGAGAACACGGAGGTCACCGCCGGCCTGCTCGAAGACCTGGTGGCGCGGGGCCTGCGGGCGGACCGCCGGCGTCTGTTCGTCATCGACGGCGCCAAGGCGCTGCGGCAGGCCATCGGGCGGGTGTTCGGGTCGTCGAACCTGGTGCAACGTTGTAGAAACCACAAGGTCCGGAACGTCTTGGGTCATCTTCCGAAGGAGCAGCACGAGCAGGCGCGTTCGACGCTGCGGGCGGCGTGGAAGCTGGACGCCGACGAGGGCATCCGGAAGCTGGAGCAGTACGCATCGTGGCTGGAGCGGGAGTGGCCGTCGGCGGCGGGGAGCCTGCGCGAAGGGCTGTCGGAGTTGTTCACGGTCAATCGCCTTGGGCTGCCGAAGCCGCTGCGCCGCTGCCTGACGACGACGAACATCATCGACTCGTCGCACGCTGGCGTTCGCCAGCACACGAATCGGGTGAGTCGCTGGCAGAGCGAGGAGATGGCGGTGCGGTGGGCGGCGGTGACGTTCCGAGAGACGGAGAAGCACTATCGCCGCATCACGGGCTACGAGCATCTCTGGATGCTGAAGGCGCACCTCGACGAAGAGGACGGCGTCCTTGCCGAATTGCAGAAGGCGGGGTAATGTGTGTCTGTCGCTGCCGACTTTCTACTACCGGCGGGACACCCTCGGAGCAGACACCTCGTCCCGCTCGGCTCCGAGCCCGGCTCGAGTCTCCTGATAGATCTCATGAACCTCTTCGATGTCATCCTCGACGGTGTCGAGGAGGTTCTCGATCACGTTCCGCGCCTGATCGGCCGGACTCTGCTCACCGCAGGCAGCCGCCGTCAGAAGTACGACGCTCACGATGCCGACGAGAGCGACCTGTCGCATGGTTTTCTCCTTCTTGAGGTGGGAGAGGGACTTCGGACAGTCCAGGTGTTCGCCTCCACATTGAGCGTCGTCCCAGTTCCACGCGCTACTCGTAGCAGGAAACCTGCTTGACGGAAACGTTTCGCGAATCGCAGCCCGTGCAACTCACAACCTGGTTGCTGCCTGGCAAGTCGAGAGTGAGCTCGAAGATGAAGTACGTCCATCCCTCGACCCGAGCTCCGTCGACGAGGATGTCGAAATGCCGTTGCTCTCCTGGGGCGAACGGGCGATCCACCACCGAATCCTCGCTGTACAACCTCCCCGCATCGTTGTGGAAGACGGCAGTCAGGTACAGATGGCGATCCAACGTTACGGAGCCCGTGTTCTGTATGGTCCCGTTCAGGCAATGTCCTATGGCCGCGGCGCCCACGCTGACGTCTGTCACCTGGATTCGGGCGCCGTCGACACCCGGGGTGGGCCCGGTCGGCGAGTCGTCGCCGCAACCGGCGGGCAGAAGCACTGCACACAACGCGATGACAGCAGGAGTACGATTCACGATGAACCGGATGACTATGAAGTTGCTGGCCCTTTTTATCATTCGGTGGCTCCTCCGAACCGTTCGCATAAACACCCGAGCATCGGCAGAGCGGCCATACGCCGCCCGGCGACCTAGTCGACGGTCTCCGCTTCGAGAATGACGGCCGCCTCCTTGCCTCTAAACGTGGACGAGAACACCGTCATACCGACGAAGTTGAACTCGGGCGGCGCAGCGTTGAGCTCCCGCTGCATCGTGCCCGTCCGATTCGTGGCCAACAGGAGGTAGCGGAACCGCCGCCCCTCGGGGTCGAGCACCATCACCACGACCGCTTCCCGGCCGCCGAACGCGGTCTCACCGCGCTGCGTTCCGGCGAACCGGTAGCCCCGGCCGTGTTCAGTGACATAACCAACGCCTCGCCGGCAAACGCCCATCCAATCCCGGCGCCCGACCGGCGTCAGTCACCCACCGGTGTCGCGACGCTCGGCGGAAAACCACGTCCGATCCCTCTATTTTCCACCTCCTGGCTTGCCGCCGGTCCCTCAGGACCAGAACACGGAGTCAAAATCCAGAACAATTGGGGTGTTCACCCTGAGAATCGGAGGACTGAGCTGAGCCCGCGACCCCAAGAGTTTTGCAAGTGGCTCCTGATTCTGAATCTCCATGTCGGCCACCGTAGCGAAGTGGCTTCATGAAGTTCAACGAAAAGGTCACCGGGCCAGGGCAGCGCTGGGCCGGTCCTTGGCCAAGACGGCCGAGACCTATCCCGGGCGCCTCCAGTCATGGGTCGACCCCAAAGTCCCAAACGGTGACTCCCCGCTGCATCTCCACTCTGGTGTCCAGAAGGAAAAAGCCGAATTCACCGAGTCCCAGAGGCTCGCTGGGCTGGACACGAAAGGTACCGGAATCAACCTGCTCCGTCCTGAACGGAATTACCACGTCCAGATCAGGTCCGCCAGGTAGGATGTCGAGCGTTCGCTCATCATACTCTCTATCTTCGTACAACTGCACCAGAACGAACGGGTCCGGGTCGAACGGCCGACCCGTAATCGCACCTCCTGCCGGAAACGTGAATTCGAACACCTGAGAGTGATTCTTGCTCCTGGTGGTCGCGCTGACACCGTTCAGGATGCCGAATCGTCGCGGTCGCCCGAACAAACCGCCGCCTTCCTCTCCAACACGGGCGATGATGTTCGGTGTCAACATCTCTCGTGGTCCATCCTCACGGATCATGTAGATCCCGAGTTCCCGTTCCGTGGTCGGACCCGAAGCCGAAGAAGACGGCGCGTCGGAAGGCGAGCCCGATGCCGCCGCAGGCGCCGAAACCGAGGAAAGTGTGGTGGCTTCTGCTTCAAGGACGACGACGGTTTCTTCACCACCGAACGTCGTCTTGAACACGGTCATGCCGACATAATTGAACTCCGGCGGTATGTCATTGAGCTCGCGTTCCATCGTACTCGTCCGACTGGTCGCCAACAGGAGGTATCGGAATCGCCGGTCCGCCGGGTCAAGCATCATCAGCAGGACTGTCTCGCTACCACCGAACAACGTTTCACCGCCCTGCGTGCCAAGGAAACGGTACCCGGCCGCCCCCGCCTCGTTGATCTCGATTTCCATCGTGCTGGTCCGATTGGCGGCAAGGATCTTGAACCTCTCCTGAGCTACCCCCGGAGCAACTCCAATGGAACACAACATCCCAACCAAGATGCTTCGACAACACTTCTTGTGCATTACGTCCCCCCCCTTGCAGGGTCTACAGCGTTGCCGCTGCGACGTGAATGGATGCTTTCGGACCGGGGGCGCCATCGCCCGCTATGGCAGCCGGCCGCTTGCAGCGCCAAGGTGGTCACGAAAACTGGAGTTGCGAACGCTTCTCCTCCAAAAAGTTGACAGCTCTTTTCGATCAGCGGTCCGTGGGCGGCAGGCGCGTTGATGCTCGACACGCTTGGCCGCCACGGACCTGAGCGTGACTCAGCGGTTCTTCATGAAGAGAAACGCGCCGAGCGCGCCCACACCGGCGCCAACGCCGGCTCGCGTCCAGCACGGCGACGTGCTGACATCAAGAAAATCACGAGAAACCGAAACGCCACAGGTGCTCACAGCGCCGTTTATGGCCAGAACGCCGCCAACCGCGAGCATTCCGACGCCTACCCATGCCAAAGTCGGGTTACCTCCGCCAGATGTCCCCCTTTCAGGCCGAGTTCTGCTTCGCTGGAGCAGAACCGCAGTCTGCTCTTCCAACACACTAGCCACAGCCCGGTCGAGATCGAATGCGGGGGCGGGTGATGCATCGGAGATTGCAGCACCCCGCGCTTGGGGGTCGGTGGGCCCATACGCGCCCAGAGTCTGCCCATGAAGCGGCGCCGAGGTCACAAGAAACGCCCCCAAAACGGTGAGACCACATCTGACGAGGTGCATGTGCTCCATTCCTTTCCTCTTTCGCGCAGGAGCTACTTTGCGAAACGGCACATCAGCTCCCGTTCTCCTGTTAGTGGCCAGCGCGACCGGTCAACTCCATTGCCTCCTCCCAGCCAGACTAGGATGGAAAATTGTGGCAGCTGCGTGGCGGGCGTTCGATGCCTTCTGGCCACGAGAGGCCCTCCGGCCACACATCCGAGAATCGCTTGGCGATCTGGTTCGCCCGTCGGATGGTGATCGTGCTCCCGGTGCCTAGACGACTGAACACGTCGCCGGACCCGGCGATACGCGTGGACACTGTCGACACCGTCTGACCGATGTGATCCGCATACGCCGTCGCGAGGCGCAGCAGCGAGCGTTCGTTCATGAATAGCAACCATATCGCTATAGATGGCGAGTGTCAACACTCGACTGGACCTTCTCGCTACGATTAGCGACGTGACGCCTGAGGACATCGCAGCCGTGGTCCGTCGAGCCTTGCGGACACGGGGAACGACCGCGTTTCGGGCCGCGCGAGAGGCGGGATTGCCCGACAACGCAATTCGCTACCTGCTCGAAGGGCGGGATTCGAGCATCAGCCGCTTGGCACAGATCTGCGATGCGCTGGGACTTGAGTTCTACGTCGGTCGGCCGCGCACCGACCTCGGCGACGGGCCGATATTGCGGGGCAGAGACTCGCCGGATCGTACCGCCGGCGCTTACGAGAAGACCGCAAGTGACCGCACGACGCGCAGTGTCCGCGGTGAGTCGTCGCGCGCTCGCGGTTCCGACGATGTCGAACACGACCGGTTCGGGCGGACGATCGCCCCCCTCATGGCTGAGTACCGGGCACTGAACAGAGACGGGCGCGCGTGGATGCTCATTCGTTTGGTGGCGGCGTTCCTGGAGATCGGGACTTCTTCTGCGGACGATGGCCAGGAGAACACGTGACCTCACGGAGCACCGACGAGCAGGCGGTCCGCGAACCTGAAGGGAACGTGACCCGCTACGCCGGGCGCCAGCCGCGGCACGGGCACCGGAGGCGTTCCAGGGGTCCACGCTGAACGCGCCTAGCCCTGCCCGTGCCCCAGATCTTTCGGCTGAACTTGTAGTGCGTGTGGGGTCATCCGTATTCGTCCCGCAGTTCGAAGGCGAAGGCCATGGCGACGAGTTGGGTGTAGCCGTGCATTTTTCCCTCCGGGAAGGGTATCGGCGTCGCAGTTTCTGCGTTCGCCGGCCGCGCCGGCCGGCGCGGGACTACCGGGAAGGCGCGTGCGCCGGCCGGTCGCGGGTTGGGTCGAACCGGTCGACCTGGAGGCCGGCCATCAGCTTCGAGAGGCCCTGCCGGGTCACGCCCAGCTCACCGGCCGCGCGGGCGACGCTGCCGTGCCGGCCGAGGGCATCGCGCACCATCGTGCGCTCAAGACTCTCGCGCGCCGCGGCGAGCGTCGGGCGGCGCTCGGTTGCGACTCTCTTCCGGAAGGCGGACGGCAGGGCATCGGGGCCGACGGGGCCGTAGCGGAGTCCGGTGACGGTGAGGTTGGCGAGGACGTTCTGCAGCTCGCGGACGTTGCCGGGCCGGGGGTGCGCCCCGAGCGTCGCCACCGTCTCGCGCGCCAAGGTCGCGTGGCTGCCGGCCGCCGCCGCGATGTCCTTCCAGTAGTGCTCGGTGAGCCGGGCGACATCCGGCCCGCGGTCCCGCAGCGGCGGGGCGGTGAGCCCGACGACGTTGAGGCGGTACAGGAGGTCGCTGCGGAAGCGGCCGGCCGCCGCCTCGGCGTCCAGCGGCCGGTTCGTGGCGACGACGACCCGCAGGTCGAGCCGCTGGGGGCGGTTCTCGCCGAGCCTCCGGATCTCGCCGTCCTGGAACACCCGCAGCAGCTTCGCCTGGGCGCGCGGCGTCAGCTCGGCCACCTCGTCGAGGAAGACGGTGCCGCCGGAGGACAGCTCCAGCAGCCCCTTGCGGTCCTGCGCGCACCGGTGAAGGCGCCCTTGGCGTGCCCGAACAGCTCCGACTCGAACAGCTCGTCGCCGAGGACGGCGCAGTTGACGGGCACGAACACGGCGCGCGCGCGAGGACCCTCCTCGTGGATCGCCCGGGCGATCAGCTCCTTGCCGGTGCCTGACTCGCCCTCGATGACCACCGGGAACGGCGCGGCGGCGACGCGCAGGATCTTCGCCTTCAGAGCCTGCATCGGCCCGCTCTCGCCGACGAGCCGCGCCACCCCGCGCGGCCCGCCGGCGCCGGGTCCGGGCGACGGCTGACAAGCGTCGCGCCACATCATCCCGCGTCCGCGACAGTCTTTGGACGCATTCCGCCAAAAGTGTTCGGACTGTGCCGGAAGCGGCACCGCCACGAGGAGTTCCTGTCGTTCCTGCGCCTGATCGACCGGGAGGTGCCGGCGGAGTTGGACATCCACCTGGTCCTGGACAACTACGCGACGCACAAGCACGCCCAGGTCAAACGGTGGCTGGCGGCGCGACCCCGCTTCCATCTGCACTTCACGCTCGACCGCACGAGCTGCTGCAGACTCCGGGCGAACCAGTTGCGCGTTTTTCTGACCGCCGCAGCCTACGTGCTCATGCAGGAACTGCGGTTGCACGCGGCGCGCACCGCGTGTGCCCGAACCCAGGTGATGTGGCTGCGCGATCGGCTGCTCAAGCTCAGCGTCCACGTCGTCAGCTCCGTCCGCCGCCTCGTCCTGCATCTGCCGCGCTCGACGCCGAATCTCGACGCGTGGCGCAAGATCGCCCTTTCCCTCGGGGCGCGCGCCGGGTAACGCGTCCAACGCGAGTCTGGACCCGCGTGCACGGCCGCCATCACGGCGAAGCTGTCTTTGGCCAGCCCTCCATGACGGTCATCGTGCGTCGTATTGCTGCTCGACCACGCCATCGCCGGTCGCCGGCGTGACCCAGACGCTTGTGCCGCCCGATTCGCGAGCCGATCACACCCTGACGGTGGTCGGTCACGACTCGTGCGACCCGCGGCTGCCCGCCGCGGTCACTCCGGAAGGGCGAAGACGTAGAGCGCGTTCCCCCCCTCCGGCTGGAAGATCTCCGGGGTGAGCTGCGCGGTGAGGCTCCGGAACGCGCCCCCCAGCGCGCCCGGGACGGCGATGAACTGCCGTCCGCCCGCTTCGTAGGTGATCGGATAGCCCGCCGCCGCGACGCCGAGGCGAGTCTCCCACAGGACGTCCCCCGTCAGAATGTCGAACGCCCGGTAGTAACGGTCGGCATCGCCGGCGAACACGAGTCCGCCCGCCGTCGTCAGCGTCGCCGTCAGGAACGCGGCGCGCTGCTCGCGGCTCCACCGCTCTTCCATCGTCCGCACGTCGTAGGCGGCCAGCTTGCCCACGTTCCCGCCGGTGCCCGGCATCTCGCGGTACTCGGACCGGCCCGCCTCGCCGCCGCCGCCCTCGACGTACTCCACCGCGCGGCCGGTCAGGTACATGCACGCCTGGTGGAGCGGAATCACGAGCACCCCGGCGCCGGGGTGATATGCCGAGGCCTGCCAGTTGTGGCCGCCAAGCAGGCTCGGACAGGCAGGCACGCGGTCGCCGATACCGGCGTCCCGGATGTCCTGCCGGTACGAGAATCGCCCGGTGGTCCGGTCGATCGACTCGAAGATGTCCTGGTAGACGGTCTCGCGCAGGTCGACGAGCGCGCCGGTCCGCCGGTCCAGCTTCCAGAGGATGCCGTCCTTGCCGATCGTGAAGAGCCACTGCTCGTCGTCGGCATCCACCAGCACCCGTTCGTAGACGATGTCGAGGTCGAGCGTCTCGCCCGGCGCGTGCTGGAAGTACCACTGCACCTGTCCGGTGCGCGGGTTCAACGCGAGCGTCGAGTTCGTGTACAGCGCGTCCTGCCGCGTCGTCATCCCGCGGCTCGCCGCCACCCACGGCTTCGCCTGCGCCGTGCCGATGTAGAAGAGCCCGAGGTCCGGGTCGTAGCTCCCCGGGATCCAGGCGTCGCCGCCCGCGCGCAGATACGGCGGCGTGTCGCCCCACGACGCGTCGTTGGGATCGCCCGGCAGCGCAATCGTCGACGTCCGCCAGAGCTCCTCGCCGGTGTCCGGGTCGTGCCCGGTGATGAAGCAGGTCTGCTCCTTGTAGCGCTGGCACCCGTTGGTGCCGCTGACGACGACGCCGTCGGCGATGACCGGGCCGGCGTTCTGGCGAAACCCCTGCGCGTAGTCGGCCTTCATGGTGCGCCACGCTTCCTCGCCGGTCCGCGCGTCGAGCGCGACCAGCGCCGCGTCGGCCGTGGCGAGGAACACCTTGTCGCCGTAGAGCGCCAGCGTACGGGTCGGCGCGCGCTGCGGCGCATCCTCCGGCAGCGGCGAGCGGTACTGCCAGATGACGTCGCCGGTGGTCGCGTCGATCGCCTGCACCACACTGCCCGGATTGGCCAGGAACATCACACCCTCGTGCACCAGCGGCGTCGTCTGGTGGCGCCCCTCCCGGATCGCCAGCACCCAGGCCAGTTGCAGTTGGTCGACGTTGTCGCGCGTCACCTGATCCAGCGGGCTGTAGCCGTGGCTGTTGCGCGTCCGGCGCCAGCTCAACCAGTCGCCCGGCGGCGGGTCCGCCAGCAGCGCGTCGGTCACCGGCGTCAGATCGTGCGGCACCTGCCGGTTGACGAACCTCGCCGGCCGCCGCCGGGGCCGCTCGCCTTCGCGCGCCGCGCGCCGCGCCTCGGCCACGTCTGCCGCGTCGCCGATCATGACCGCCGCATCGGCCGTCAGCGGCGCGTCCCCCGGCCGGGCCCCGTTGACGTCCAGGATGTACGCGACCAGGTTCAGGTAGACCTGATCGCCGAGCGAGCCCCCGAGGCCCGGCGGCATCCCGTCTCGCACGTACTCGAACAGCTCGTCCGTCGTCCGCCCCGCCCAACCGCTCAGGAAGTCCACCCCCCGCAGCGCCGGCGCTTCCGCCCCGTCCAGCACGGTTCCATGGCACTCCCCGCACTGCCGCGCGTACACCGTCCATCCGGCCGCGGCCTGCGCCGCCGTGAAGCCCCCGTCGGCCCCCGCGCCCTGCGCCGTCGCAACGACCACGCCGGGTCCGACACCCGGTCCGCCGGCCAGGACGCCTGCCACGATCAGCCCGGCGGCCGCAATCCGGACCGCTTCCGGCGTGAGATTCGGCCTTCGCCCACGCCCGCCGCCGACTTCGATGCGAGTGGCCTTCGACATGGTCCGCAACTCCTCCGGTTCCGTCAGAGGGCGCCGGCACACCGTGTGGACGCCCGTGCAGCCCTTATACCATCGACACGCTACGGAATCGAGCTTCCTAGGAGTCTGCGCCGCAGAAAAACAGATGCGACAATTGTAGGCGAGCCGACGACGAAAGGACTCGATGTCGACCACATTCCGCCCCTATCAGTCCGTGGTGAAACCTTGGGCTGAACACCAACCCTTTTATTTTCATTCGTTTACGGAGCTGTCTCCAGGGGCCGTGTGCATTTCCGTGTACAATTCGAAATCCGACTGTAGCGGACTATTCTAGCCCTCCGCGGACGGATCCCGCGGCGCGAGCCGACGTGTCCGGAGCGTCCGCGGGTTGCCTGCCACGCAAAATTCCGCGGCGTCTGCGGGTCGTCGTGGATCCCCAGGATGCGCGTCGGCTCCCCGTTCTTGCCGAGGCATGTGGAAACGACGCGGAGCGAAGTCTGGTCGCGCCCCCCGGTCTCTTTCGGCGCGCCGGTACGCCGCCGGGTCCATGACGATCACGGGCGAGAGGGCAAGGGTTCAGGTCCTGATCACGGTCGACGGCGGGTTCGGCCCAACTGGCGCTGGGGATCCCCCTGTCGGTGACAACGAGGAACGGCCGAACGGCGGCATCGCGTTCCAGCGCGAGGCGTTGCCGTCGGCCGGTGCCCTCCACGACGTGCTGCCTGGATCCTTCCCGAGACCGCGGACCAGCGGCAGGCGCTGGCCGATGCGGCGGGTGCCCTGGCGCAGGCCGAGCGGAGCACGACGGTGGGCGAGACCGTCACCCGGACGGTGCGGCGCGGGTGCGGCGCGGCTGCGACCCTGCTGGTGGCGGACGACGCCGAGACCCGCGCCGGCGGGTTCAGCGCCCCGCAGGCCCGGTGCGTGCCCCTGTCGCGCCAAACGGCCCTCGTCCACCTGCTGGAAACGGCCGGTGGACCCGTGCGGGTCGAGCCAGCCGGCCGGCCGTCGGTCTTTCCCTTGCTGCCGCCCGATGACGCGGCCTGGGTCACCGAGACGGGCGCCGACGTAATCGTGCCGGTGCCCGGTCCAGGTACGGACGTCCTCGGGGTGCTGGTGGTGGGCCGTCGCCTCGACGGCCGCTTGGTCCGCTCGGTCGACCTGCCGTTCCTGGAGGCGCTCGGCGCGGCCGCCGGGTTGGCGCTGGCGCGCCTGCAGTTGCTCAACGCGCCGGGCCGGGGGTCGGGGGAGGCGCCGGCTGCCGAGAAGTGTCCCGTCTGCCGGTGCGTGACCGCGGCCGGCGCGCCGCCCGGCTGCGCCTGCGGGTCGGCCTACGTCGCCACGGAGGTCCCGACACTGCTCGCCGGCAAGTTCCGCCTGATGCACCGCCTGGGGACCGGGGGCATGGGCGCGGTCTACCTGGCGCGCGACCTGCGGCTCGCGCGCGACGTGGCGATCAAGATCCTGACGGCGCGGCCCCTCGGCCGCCTGAGGGGGCCGACACCGGAAGCCTGGGCCATGTCGACGGTGACGCATCCGGCCGTGGCCCAGATCCACGGGGTCGAGTCCTGGCGGGGTCGTTCGTGTCTGGTCGTCGAGTTCCTGGCCGGCGGCACGCTGGAGGACCGGCTGCGGGACGGGCCGCTCGCCCCCGCGGAGGCGGTGTCGGTCGTCACCCGGCTGGCCGACGCCCTGGCGGCCCTGCACGAGAAGGGCTGCCTGCACGGGGACGTCAAGCCCAGCAATATCGGCTTCACCGCCGAGGGGTCGCCGAAGCTGCTGGATTTCGGACTGGCGCACGCGGTGGACGACGCGGCCCTGGTGGGCGGCACCCTGGCCTACCTCTCGCCCGAGCGAGGTGCTCACCGGCCGCCCGGCCGAGGCCGCCGACGATGTCTGGTCGCTGTGCGTGGTCTCTACGAAATGGTGGCGGGCCGGCAGCCCTTCGCCGGCGGCACCCTCGAGGAGGTGCAGCGCCGCATCCGGCGCCAGCGCCTCGCGGCCGGCGGGCCGGACGCAGCCGCCGCGCCGACAGCGGCGACGGCCGTGGCCGCCTTCGCGGCGGCGATCCTGACGGCCCCCCGGGCGGGGCGGCCGGACACCGCGCCAGCCTTCGCCGCCGCGCTCGCCGAGGTCCCCGGGACCGCGTAGCCAAAGTTTTTCCCACTCGGCCTGTCCGGTTCTCTCCCGCCATACGTCCCTCCCAGTAGCAGGTGGTGTAAGTGTGGGTTTGTGCCCTACGGGGCACCCTATTTGAGCGGTGACGGTGCCATCTGCGGTCGTCGATCGGCGATCGACACGTTGTTCACCCTGGATCGCGCGGCCGGTACAGGCATGGACACTGGGAGAGACAACGTGATCAATGACTCCAACAACAGCGTGACCGCAGGCGCGCGCGGTGAAGGTGCGCTGCGAGGCGCCCAGCGCCCAGCGGCACACTTCACGCACCGACCCCGGACCGACTCCCGCCCGGCCCCCCGCCGGCCTCGTCGCGTGGCCCTCGCGCCCGCCGTCCTCGCCGTCCTGGCGACGGTCGCCCCGGAGCAGGCCGTGGCGCAGTCGGAGATCACGCTGGTCGGCAACGCCGGCCAACCGACCGGCGAGCGACACACGGCCAGTTTTCAGGGTGTGGTCGACCACGCGCAGCAGTTCACGACCGGGCCGAACGCGGCGGGCGACACGCTGACGAAAGTCGAGTTCCTGTCCAACGACGCCCAAGGCCACACGTTCAGCGCACAGTTGTGCGAGGCCAATAACACCGGGGAGGCCGCTGTGCCTGACCCCATGAACTGTCAAACCTTGAGCACCACGAGCAGCTTCGCCCAGGGCAGCGTGGTGGTGTTCACACCGCCGGCAGGCATGACGATCACGCTGGCGGCGTCTACGCGCTACGTCGTGGTGCTCTCGGAGAACAACAGTCCCAGTGCCGTGGTGGACATCTTGTCCACGCAAGCGAACAACCAGAACGGGGAGGCGGGTTGGACCCTCGCCGACGTGTTCGACTGGAAACAGAACGGCACGACGTGGATGAAGCAGGGCTCCGGCCGCGACGCGCTCTTCACGGCTACAGGACGGGACGGCCGGACCGGGGAGCCGGCGATTCGCGACGGCGACGGCGCGATCCCGCGTCCGGCGGCCTCTCCGCATCAGAAGCTGGTGGTCTTCACCGAGCACCGGGACACGCTGCGCTACCTGCAGGAGCGCATCACGACCCTGCTCGGCCGCCAAACATCGGTGGTCGTCATCCATGGCAGCGTGGGCCGCGAGGAACGGCTGGCGGCGCAAGAAGCGTTCCGGCACGACCCGCAGGTGCAGGTGCTACTGGCCACCGACGCCGCCGGCGAAGGCATCAACCTGCAGCGCGCCCACCTGATGGTCAACTACGACCTGCCCTGGAATCCGAACCGCCTGGAACAGCGCTTCGGCCGCATCCACCGCATCGGCCAGACTGAGGTCTGCCACCTGTGGAACCTGGTCGCCGACGAGACCCGCGAGGGCGACGTCTACCGGCGGCTGCTCGAGAAGCTGGAACAGGCCCGGCAGGCGCTCGGCGGCCAGGTTTTCGACGTGCTCGGCAAGCTGGAGTTCGAAGGGCGGCCGCTGCGCGAGCTGCTGCTCGACGCCATCCGCTACGGCGAGCAGCCGGAGGTGCTACCGCGTCGGTGCGGCTCCCGACCAGGTTCCGCCTGTACTCGAACGACGAGCGTGACATCGCCCGCTGGCGGCGCGCCGAGACGGCAGAGTCACCGTGACGCGTCACCGACCGCTACACCGTTCCGGAGGGGGGCATGCAGGTGCGCAAGCTACTAACTGTCGGCGTCGGCGTCGGACTGCTCATCGGGGGACTCACGCCGGGGTGTGGTGACGACGGCTCAACGTCGCCAACGAGTCCCACCACCCTCAACCCTCCGACGAGCGGCAACCGCGCACCAGAAGCACTGGGCGTTATGAGCGTGCAGGAGCTGTACTTCGACGAACCGACGCTGATCAACCTGCTTCCCTACTTTTGGGACCCGGACGGGGACAAGCTGACCTACGGGGCAATGAGCAGCGATCCCGACACGGTGTCAGCAACCGTTTCGGGCGCCACTCTTTCCCTGACGGCGATGCTCACGGGGAGCCCCAAGCCCACGACGATCACCGTGACGGCCACCGACCCGGGCAACCTGACGGCAACGCACACGGTGCGCTACCGCGCCGAGCCGGTAATCTACCCTGACATCTGGTCAAAGAACGGGTTCGATGGAGAGAGTTACCAGTACAAAGTGAACTGCGCGAATCACGGCGTCGGCGTGCTGGAAACATGTTTCCTGTGGAACCTGACGGCGGTTCGGGTGGAAACGCCAAACGGCCGGATCTTCGAGCTGGAGAAGGACTTCAACATACAGAGCTACTCGGGAGAGGTCACACGACGCTTTACTCTGTATGGCCCGGCGGGAGCCGGTTTCCCAGCATCAGGCAACTATATCTTCCGCTACTACATCGGCAACACAGCCGAGTACGAGCAAGAGGTGCCGTACACGCTGAAAACCGTCGGGTTCCCGACGAATGTAGGCTGGCGTCGCGAAGGGAACGACCTGGTGGTCGAGTGGACGCCGCCGCGGGACGGCGCCCCAGGCATGGTGGGCAAGGTGCTGCTCTTCCCCGACGGCGGGCAGGTCATCAGCCAGCTTTACGACTGGGGTACGCGTAGCGCCCGGCTCCCGGATGTCCCTCTGAGCGATGGCACGAGCGGTTACGTCAACGTCATGCTGGCGTTCTATGACCGTTTTAGTAGTGGCTATGCCTACTCGGAGAACGTACCGCTGGTCTGGTGAGGGGAGATGGGCGACGGCACCCTCATCCAGTAAGGACAGCGATTGTATCGCTGGGCGTGGTTCCGCTCGTACTCCCGCGCTTCGTGGAAGTCCCAGTACTCATCGAAGTCGCCGCTGGCGCGAAGCGACCGCAGCTTCAACACCGCCTCGGCGCCGACCAGGCGCCAGCGGGCGTCGGTCAACTCCATCCGGTCGCGGACCAGATATCGGCACGCCCCTTCGATGACCCCGGTGGCGATGGGATAGCCCGCCGCGAGGTAGCGGTCGTAGTGCAGATACGCCGCATGTTTCAGCAGGTAGTCGGCGCACGTGTCGACCGGCTTGCGGGTGTCGCGCGAGAAGCCGGCGACAGTCGCCGCACGCCGCATCGACGCCGCCACCCGGGTCGCCTTGCCTTGGAGAAATGCTCCGCACTGCGTCCACGCCCAGTGCGACAACTCAGGGCTCCCTTCGCGATGGAACACATGTGCCGCCTTCCAAATGTACCCGACCACGTGGATGATGTCCAGGACCACCGTGACGTCCACGCCGAATTCGGCGGCGCCCGCTTCCACGAGGTCGAGCTGCGTCTCGGCCCCGTCGACGAGCGCCACCCAAACGAACCGACAAAGGCCGCCCCTCTGCCACCGCTCGCAAGCACCGTTACGTAACCGGCCTCAAGCCCCCGCAGCGAGGCCGGTTACGCCGTGAGTCGTCACCGGCAATCCGTGCTCCACTTGGCTCGTGGGCGCCTGCAGAGCCCCCACCGCCGGCGGGATCGGGGTCGTGGCGGCGGCGGCTTGGGCGGCGGCATCCGGCGCCAGCCACCGATAGATGTCGGACGGCGGCGTCGTCTGGGCAGCCGTTGCGGCCGTGAGGCCATGCAGGCCGGCGCGACAACCGTGGTCCCCGTGCGGTGGGGCGGGTTGCGCATTGAGGTCGTCGACGAGCGCAACCTGCCGCATCGCGGCGTGTACGAGCTGATCCGGGTCGCGGACCGCCAACCCTACACGGTCGGCTTCGGTGCCGACACGCTGCAGGGCGAGCGGGTGCTCACCCTGCTGATGCTGCCCGGTCTGTATCGCATCGTGCAGTCGGGCTCGACCTACCGCGCGCGCACGGATTTTGCGACCGTGCTGGCACCGGAAGGCGGGCTCGTCCACTACAGGTTGGTCATCAATCCCACCAGTGGCCAGTTCCGGGGCGCCGGGGTGGTGACGCCTGATGAACTCGGGGCCGTGCCCGACCTCTCTTCATGGGAGGCGCCGGAGGTCTCCCCCTGGAATCGGCGCTACGCGATCGGCCTGTCGGCGCCCTTCACGTCGACCCGCAACGTGATCGGCGCGAGCAACGAGACCAGATTCGGCACGGACCTGTTCTTCGTCAACTACGTCACCTACCAGCGCGACCGCGACCTGTTCAGCAGCGTCCTGGAACTGGAGTCCGGTTTCGTCAAGGTCAACCCAGAGGCGTCGGGGGCCAAGCCGTGGCAGAAGACCCACGACCGACTCCGGAGCGACGTGTTGTATTCTCGGTTCCTCAACGCGCGCGTCGGGCCCTACGCGCGCTTCGGCCTGCGGACGACTCTGTTCGAGTCGAACACGCTTGTCACCCAAAACACGCTGATCTCGCGGCAGTTCGTCGACGGGCGGCGCGAGCTGGAAATCGTGCCGGCCAACAGTACGTTCCCGACCAGCGATGCGTTCAGCCCGCCCGAGTTTCGCGAGGGGGTCGGCCTGAACACTCGCTTGTTGCGGGGGCGGGCGGTGCGCCTCGACTGGCGGGTCGGCGCCGGCTTTCGGCAGAACCGCTTCGCGGGCGCCTTCTTTCTGGACGATGACGAAACGACCCCCGAGCTGGAGTACGTGGAGGCCACCAACTTCCACGAGACGGGGCTGGAGACGACCGTGGTCGCGACCGTCCGCTATCGCTTCCTGCTCTACAACACGAACCTGGACGTGTTCAGCGACTTCACGGCGTCCGAGCCGACGATCGATTGGCGCAGCACGCTGAGCTGGCGGCTGACGCCCGAGTTGTCGCTGGACTACAAGGTCGACCTGCTGCGGCTGCCGCGGGTGAACGACATGAACCAGGTGGCCCAGCGGTTGCTGTTTCGCTACTCGATCGGCTCGTAGCCCTGGCTCCCCGGATCGGGGATCGGGAGCCGTGAGTCGGAGATCGATCCTACGCTCCTGCAGCGGCTGCCGGGCGGCGTGAGCCCGAAGTCCTGGTCATGGTGGAGCAGCAGTGGCTCGTGGGCGATGGCAATCTCGGCGATGCAGCACTCGATGCGGCTATGCGCGGGAGTGCCGAGAGGCTGAGGCTCGAAGAACGTCCGGGCGGCCTACCGCCACGTTTGGGTCCCAACTCCAGGTAACGCTGGCCGTCGCGGGTGGCTCCGGCGAGCAGGTCGATCTGTGTGAAGCGGTTCCGGTAGTCGGCGTCTCCGCTGATTGCCACCTCGAGTCGCTTGGTAACTTGACATCTGTCGGGGTACATCGGCGGTCACTACTGTCCCACATTTTCAGCGCCACAGCAGCATCTGAGGGTCTGGGGAACCCGGTGGCGAGGGCGTCGTGAACAGCTCCACCAGTGGACGGCGGTCGAACAGGTTGAGCTGGAGAACTCGTAGCATCTGGTGCAGGCTCCAGCTCAGTCGCAGGACGAACTTCAGGTAGGCCAACAGCAGGTACATACACGTCGCCACCCACAGTTGCGACAGAACCGCGTTCTTCGTCCGGCCGACGAAGCGTTTCACCTTCAGATGCTGCTTGATCCACTTGAAAAACAGCTCGATTTGCCACCGCGACTTGTACAGGTTGGCAATCGTCTTCCCCACCCACGTCGTGTTGTTCGTCACGAACACGTAGCTCCGCCGCGTTTCCTCGTCCCAGTAGCCGACCCGCCGCAGCGTGCCCGGATAGGCCTTGCGGCTACGCGCACTGGTCAACTCGATCGTCTGGTCGCTCAACACCCCGGTCCGGATGTCGACGTCGTGCTCACTGACGTGGTCCCGGTGGTTTGGACAACTCGAGGGCTTGGTTAAGGTGTATTCCGATTGCGAAATCACGCCCTCGTCGTCCTCGGCTCCTGCACTGACCGGCGGCTGCCACGGTTGGCACGAGGCCGGTTCGTACCCGGTTATCGATGATGATGATGATGCGCTGTGGAACTGTGGGAATCTCGCGGCCGGTGTGCAGGCATGGGCGGCGGCGCTCGCCCGCGAGATTTCCAACGGCCTGTGGGCGCCCGCCTCGCCTCCCTCCGGATTCAGCGCGACGGTGAGCGGGCGTCCACAGGCCGGGCAGGTCCACAGTGCCGGGTGGGACATGGTGCTCGGTCCGCTCATGCGCTGACGGCTTCCTCCTTCTCGATGAACTGGAACGGTGCTGGAGCCGGTCAACGACCGGCTCACCGGCAGCCGGACGAAACACCGTCCACCCCGATGAAACGGGACCGTGGTCGCCGATCTCGGCCGCCAGTGTGCGCCAACGTGCGGCGAGCGCCCGCAAGGAGTGTTTGACCGATGCCGTCGGGTCGATGATCTCACCCGGTCTGAGGGCGGCGCAGCGCTCGATGAGCTTCCGGTCGGTGAGCGGCTCGAGTGCTTCGCGGAGCGCGCCCGGCGCGTTCACGAGGAGCGTCTTGAGGGTGACGATCGCGGCACTCCGGGCCTTGATGGCCGTATCGCGGGCGATCTTGATCTGGCGGACCATCTCTGCGGTCCCGTCGGCGGACTTCGGGATGGCGGTCGCGATGCCCGAGAGCACCGACCGCGCGGCGGACTCGGCGTCAAGGGTGTCGTCCTTGCCGTTGTTGCGCCGCTTGCGCCGGTCGCAATGGTTGACCTCGACGACACGGAGCCCCTCTCGGCGCACGAAGCTCGCGAGGCCGGCCCCGTAGGAGCCGGTGCCTTCGGTCCCGAATGCTTCGACGGCGCCGAGCGTGCGCGCCCAGGCCACCAGGTCGGCATAGCCCGCCCGGTTGGCGGGCGCCCGGAACGTCGCAAGTCGGGCGCCGAGGTCATTGATCGCCACGGCGACATGCTCGTGTTTGTGGGTGTCGACGCCGACGATCACCTTGACGGACGGATCGTCCCACGCGATGCTGTTCGACATGTTGGTGGCCCCTTCACGGACTGGCGACATCGTCTGGTCGGGCGGGCGGACAGGACTGTGACGGGACTTTCAAGCCAGGCCCCTATGCGGTCACTGCCCTCCCGGCCAGACAATATCTGGATGCGTGCTGCCCAACCAGGTCGACAGATCAGTCCCAGGACACGAAGTCGGTCGTCGGAAGGGTCAGAACCGGCCGGGCAGCAGCACGATTATGCTCACAGTCATCACATGCACAAGCGAAGGGGACGACCTGCATGGTCGCTGTCGCCAGGGCGTCAACAGGCCTGACGACGCACCGGCCGGCCAGCGCAAGGGTGCGAGCGTGGTGCCACCGCTCGCGAGACCCGTCCGCTGGTCGCGCCCGGGAACCCGTGTGCGAGTCGCATGATTCCACTGGAGAGCCCGGTGCCGGAGATCGGCCCGCCGGGTTCGGAGAGCGGGGGGAGGAAACGTGCTCACGGGAATCGGACTGCGGCCCGGTTGCGAAAGCACCGGATGAGCCACCGATCCCTACCGGATACGCGCCTCCCCTCGACTCTACTGGGACAGTAGTGATCGGCGGTTGGTGTATTGGAGTCGCCCGCTCACCCAGTGCCGACTCGAAGAGGCGGTCGAAGTTGGTGGTCACGATTTGCGGGTGCCCCTCTGCGTTCGCAGATATGCGCGAAGCTATTTCATGTTCTCTGGCATCTTTGGCTTCAACCTTCGCCAGTTCCTCCCATACGATTTTTGCTATCCGGTCGCGCCCGTACTCCTGATTCAGCAGTTGGAACACCTGATCTAACCCTGGTCGCAGAGCCCCCACTCTGGTCCAGTCGTTGTCGATCCACGGATCGAACGCCCGTCGGATTCCGGAATCCTGCGCTGGATCGACTTCGTCGATTACGTGTCGTGTCAGGTCGACGAAGCTGGGCAGTCCCGCTGGAATCGACACGCCGGCGCCGCAGAGGAACACGACGTTTCCCGCGTCTCGCTCTTCCAGGAGGATGTCCGGAATTGACGGACCGTTTGTCTTGAAGCGCATGGTTCTTGCGACGATGCCGGCGTCCGCTGCTTTGCAACGGCGGGCCCGTGTACGAACGCGATTATCCGGAGGCGGCTTATGAACCTCATAGCATCATACACTCTCACGGTTCGGCGCCGTTGAGCGCCAGCAACTTGCGTAGCGCATCCTCGTCGGAGATTTGTGCTTGCCAACCGTACGCGGCAGCCACAGCGGCGTCAAGGGCAGCGTCCGCATCGCTGAGCCACTGGGGACGGGCGTTGTAGAGGTTCGTCAGGGTGCGCTTCTTGAGGGCCTTGGCCGCGTCCTCGTCGCGGGGCCGCTTCGGATAGCCGGAGACCGGCTCGTCGATCCACTCGGCCCATTCGGGCGGGTTGAGCCAGCGGTCCCGCAGCTCGACGAGTCGGCGAGCGGCGCCCGCGGTCGCGGCGGCTCGGGGGTCCGCCGGGTAGTCGGCGGCCGGCACGTTCAGCGTCAGGCCGGGCGGGAACGGGAACGTCGCGAACGTGCTGCTCGGCGTGTACCGAGGGTCGTTGCCCTTACCGAGCCACGTGCACAGCCGGAGCGACCAGAGCTCGTGGAACCGGCTGTGCAGGATCCCGAAGGTCGTGTCGTCGTCGCGGGCGATGACGATCAGCTGATGGTCCGGACAGATGCGCATGTCGCACCAAGCGAACAGTCGGTGCTTCGCAACTGTCGGTGTCGCGATATAGCGCGACAGGTCGTTGAGCGCTCCCCACATGCCCTGCCGCGGCTCCACGTGCCGCCACCAGTACTCCCGGTACGCTCCCGGCGGTTCCGCTGGCGCGTTGGGGTGGACGGGTTCCTTCACCCACCGGAACGGCTCTTCGTACAGCGCCGCGTCGCCGGCTGACATCCTCCATCCGAAGTGATCCGAAGTCGACGATCCACTTCCCCGCCGACCGCCGGGTCAGGTCCATCCCTTTCACCCATGGATTCAGCACATCGGCGTTAGTCCGGCCGTTCGGGTTGGCGGGTAGACCGAGCCACTCGCGCGCTTGGTCGCCGCCGATGTCGAACGGACCGCCCTTCGTGTCACCCATGAACGCCACGCCGACATTCTCCGGAAGACGCCCGACACCGGTGAGATCGACGCCGGCACGACCTCTTCGCGCCGTCAGATCGCTGTAGATCTCGTCGACGGGTTGGCCGTCGAGGCGGGCGCCGGACACGGACTCGTCGCCGGCGCGCGAGAAGCAGATCAGCGACACCCGTACCGCTGCACCGTCGATCACCCACGGCTCATCGCTCCACCCCTCAAAGATCCGTCGCGTGTTGGTCGCCGCCCGCAGTGCCCGCCGGTTCGCCGCCCCGGATGGAGTTCGTCGCGACGAGGCCGGCCCGGCCATTTGGCCGGACGCGATCTGCCGGCCCGCCTTCTCGAACCAGTAGCACACGAGGTCGGCTTCCGCCGGCACGCGGTCGGCGTAGGTCGTGAACATCCGCGACACGTAGTCCTCGCCCAGGTGCGTGATCAGCAGCTTTCCGCCGAGGAACGGCGGGTTTCCGATCACGACATCGGCCGCAGGCCATTCGGGCTCGGTGCTGTCTGTCGTCAGGATCGCGTCGCGACACTCGATCGTGTCCAGCGGCTTCAGGATCGGGTCGCGTGCTTTCCGCGAAACCGTTGCGTCGCATCCACTGGACTTCGCCGATCCATACCGACACGCGGGCGAGTTCCGCCGCGTACGGGTTGATCTCGATGCCGTTGACGTTGGCCGGGCCGACTTCCGGGAAGGCTCGCTGCAAGCCGAGCGCCTCGGCCGCGAACTGGACGCGGTGCTCGAGGTCCTTGAGTGCCTGCAAGGCGAGATACAGGAAGTTGCCGGAGCCGCAAGCCGGGTCGAGCACCGTGAAAGCTCTCAGGCCTTGCCTTCCACTCCGCGAGCCACGGGCGGATCACCACCGGCTCAACGAGCGGCATGATCTTCTCGCGGTCCTTGTAGTGCGCGCCGAGCTGGGCGCGCTTGCCGGGATCGATCCCCCGCTCGAACAGCGTTCCGAGGATCGACGGATCGAAGTTCCGCCTGACGCGGCGCCTGGGGGCCGGGGGCATGGGCGCGGTCTACCTGGCGCGCGACCTGCGGCTTGAGCGCGACGTGGCGATCAAGATCCTGACGGCGCGGTCCCTCGACCGCCTGATGGGGCTGCACTCGGAAGCCTGGGCCATGGCGACGGTGACGCATCCGGCCGTGGCCCAAATCTACGGCGTCGAGTCCTGGCGGGGTCGTCCGTGTCTGGTCGTCGAGTTCCTGGCCGGCGGCACGCTGGAGGACCGGCTGCGGGACGGGCCGCTCGCCCCCGCGCAGGCGGTGTCGGTCGTCATCCGGCTGGCCGACGCCCTGGCGGCCCTGCACGAGAAGGGCTGCCTGCACGGAGACGTCAAGCCCAGCAACATCGGGTTCACTGCGGAGGGGGCGCCGAAGCTGCTGGATTTCGGACTGGCGCACGCGGTGGACGACGCGGCCCTGGTGGGCGGCACCCTGCTCTACCTCTCGCCCGAGGTGCTCACCGGCCGCCCGGCCGAGGCCGCCGACGATGTCTGGTCGCTGTGCGTGGTCCTCTACGAAATGGTGGCGGGCCGGCAGCCCTTCGCCGGCGGCACCCTCGAGGAGGTGCAGCGCCGCATCCGGCGCCAGCGCCTCGCGGCCGGCGGGCCGGACGCAGCCGCCGCGCCGACAGCGGCGACGGCCGTGGCCGTCTTCGCGGCATCGATTCTGACGGCCCCCCGGGCGGGGCGGCCGGACACCGCGCCAGCCTTCGCCGCCGCGCTCGCCGAGGTCCCCAGGACCGCGTAGCCAAAGTTTTTTCCACCCGGCCTGTCCGGTTCTCTCCCGCCATACGTCCCTGCAATCAGAAGCCGGTGCGGGTATGGGGTTTGTGCCCAACGCGGACCAGCTCTGAGCGGTGACGGTGCCACCTGCGGTCGTCGATCCGGCGATCTACACGGTGTGCATCCGGCTCGCGCGGCCGGTCCAGGCCGGAACGAGGGGAAAGACAACGTGATCAATGACTTCAACAAGAGCGTGACCGGAGCCGCGCGCGGTGAACTTGCCACACCGCCACGCCGGCAGACTGCCACACCGGCCGACCTCGCGCACCTATCCAGTAAGAGTGGGACAACATACGCCGCGAACCTACGCGAGTACCGATCGCGAACCTCCAACCCGAACGCACTGCGGGCAAAACCACACACACACCGGGAGGAGCGCAAATGGGAATGAGAATCGGAGCGGTAGTGCTGGCACTGTTGGTGACAGCAGGGTGCGGAGACGACGAGGGCGGCGGGCCGATGTCGCCCTCCCCGGTGGACACGGCGACGTCGTCGTCACCCGGCCAGACCAGGATGCCGGGCATGCCTGGGCTCGGTGGCGAGGGCGGCGACGAGGGCCTGCATTCGATGTCAGGGCCGGACGCGCGCATGGCCGGCAAGCCGACGGACACGATCAACTTCAACGACGTGAACTGGGAGTGGAACGCCAAGAAGACACACCTGGAGCCGGGCAGCTTCCCGGACGCGCGTGTGCTCTCCAACTCCAACGTCTGGCGGCGGGACAACGGCACCGGACTGATCCGGATCTTCAGCAACGACGACCTGAGCGGTTTCGGCTTCGAGACCGCAGGAGGCCGCTGGGACCTGAGCATGCGGCGCGCCGGGTTGTACGTGTCGGAGATTACAGGCACGGAGGTGGACAGGATCTCGTCAGGCGGCGGCGGCAGAGGAGGGCGGGCTGATCCTCCGACACTGCAGTGCGACCCGTCGAACACGAACCCGAGCGGTGCGAATCGTCTCGGGGCCATCGCTCCGGGAGTCGGTACGGTCAGTTTCCTGATCACGGTCACATGCAACAGGGTCGCGCAGCAGCCTGCGGAAACGTCGACCATCGAGGCCGCCGGCCCGGCCGAACACTTCTACACCGGAACGTCGGGAACCACCGAAGTCACTTGGGTGGACAAGGATGGAAGCGCTAGTGTCGCTGGCGGGTCTAACGCCCCGACGCCCCCACTCTACAACCTGAGCGTCAACTTCGATGTCGAGAGGAACGACACCGGCAGCTTGCGCACCGGGCGGCTGGTCTGGGAGGATGGCGGCACGGCCGTGGGTGAGAGGCAGGTGCAGCAAGCCGCGCCAACAACCGAATGCAGCCTGCCGACCGTCAGCTCGTTCAGCGCACGGGCTGTCGATCCGCGCCATAACCGAATCACGTGGAGCCTGCCCGGCCAAGCATCCAGCTGTCCGTACACTAGGTTTGAGCTTGACGTGGCGACTCCGAGTAGATCCTCTGCGGTGCAAATCTCGTCGGACGACAGCGAGTACATTCACGGCGCGTTGCCTTCTTGTCCAGAGGATCGGTGTGGGGCACTGACCGATGACGAAGCAGTCGTCACCTACAAGATCCGAACGACCAACTACACGAGTCACAACGCGGGGCCGTGGTCGCGCGAGGTGACAGTCAATCGGAGTACCGTTGCCACACCGTCAGCGCCGCTGTACATGCGCGCGATCCACCGGGATTCAGGGCACGTCTCGCTGCGCTGGGATGAGCCCGCGATCCCGGAAGACGGGGCGGGCGTCACGTACAGCGTGGAGGCCATGTCGAGAGGTGGGTGGCGAAGCTTCACGGACTTCACAGATGAAGACGCGAAGTCTCGCACGATTTCGTTCGCGGACATGCCGCCCGTGGGTGTAGCCACCGACTATACGTTCCGAGTCCGAGCAACTCACAACGGACGATCCGGCCCGTGGAGCAACGAGACGAATCCGACACGTACGTGGGATGCGCCTGGACGCGTGGATGTCCGGATCTCTTCGACAGGTAGTAATCTCGACGGCCGCGGTGGGGTGAGCCTTTTGTTCGGGTTCACTCGTGACGATGCTCGCCACCGGAGAAGCTACGACACGACGCATGAAGGGTGCGAGATTTCAGTCGGCAACCGGTCGTCCTATCAGCTAGCGTCGAGCATCACCGGTCTTGATTGCCTGCGCCATGAGGAGCGGGGACCCTACCTCGGGCTGAGATTCAATTGGTCATCCGCCGGTATGCCTGTGGATCAGACGATCTGGATACGGTTCGCTGTCACCAGGGGTACGATCAAAGGCCCGACGCAAGAGATCGACATCACCCGCACCGATGCCGATAACGACGGCACGGCCGACAACATTGTCTCGCAGAACGCTACGAAGACGCCGAGCGGTGGTGGAACTCCAACCGATCCGTGCGCTAGGAAATCGTGCAACGCAAAGCCGGATGTGCCTCGGGGCGAACCCACGTACGGCAACGGATCTCTCACGATGCGCTGGACGACAACAGGAACCACTGACTACAGCGCCGGCACGGACTCGGTGGGAGACCCGGTGGGCACCATCCGCCGGTTGAGGATGAAGTACCAGTCTTGTCCGCTCCGTAGAGACGGGCATCGGCTAGCAAGGATAGGCCCCGCCTTCGGCCAGATGGGCACCTTCTGCGTGGAGACCGCCGAGACTACGGCTAGGGGAAGCACAGGAACGATGACGTTCCGTGGATCGTATGGCGGCACAGTCAACGGCCATCTAGTAGAAGGATGGGGAGTGACGATGTTTGCCACGGCGGAGAATAGCCTTGCCAATTGGAGCGGCTGGACCGTGAACGGTGGGCAAGTGACCCAGGACTGAACCATCTGCAGGCGGGCGGTCTCCGGGCCGCCTGCTTCTCCGTGCACTGGATCAACAACGGAAAGAGAGAAATTCATGAGACGACTCGCAAGGTTCTCGATCTGCGCGCGCTCGGCGCCCGCGGCCAGCCGGGCGCAGCGCTCCCACTGCACCTGCTGGTCCAGCGTGAGCGCGTCGGCCACGTCGCCTACCAGATCGTTACGGTCGTCGGTGCGCATCACAAAGCCGGCATCCCACCGCGCAGCGCCAACCCGCGCGCACGGCGCGCGGCCAGCGGAGTATGTCTCTAATGACGTCTGGGTGGCCGGAACCGGACGGGTTCCGCACGGGGGGCCGTCGACGCCCTCCCGGGCGCGCCGGCGCGCGGGACGCTACCGGGTGGAGGCCAGCGGCATGACCGCGCTCAGCCGAATGACGGCCCGCTTGAGCGCCTTGCGCGCGGCGTCCGGACTCGGGAGGCGTTCGATGGCGGCGAGCTGCGCGTAGTTGTACCCCAGTTCCGCCCGGCCGACGATCAGCCGGCGATCGCGGACCTTCAGGCGCTTCAGGCCGTCCCGGTAACGCCCCCACAGCTCCTCCCGCAGGCGTCGCTGATACTGTGGCGCCGCGTCCTCGAAGGGCCGCAGGGGGTCCTCCCCAGGGGCGAGGCGGGCGATGTCCAGACGGCGGATGGCCCGGCGCAGCTCGTCCTGGACGCGGTTCTCCACGGCGCGCCGGAGATAGGCGCGCAAGGCGCTGACGTGCTTCGACTCGAACCAGGTGAGCCGGGCGAAGGTGTGATGCAGCACGTCCTGCACCAGATCGCTGGTCGCCACCCCCCCGCTGCGGGCCCACTGCGGCAGGCGGCCGCGGGCTCGTCTCCGCAGCCAAGGCGCGTACCGCTCGAACAGCGCGGCCACCGCCGAGGCGCTCCCCCGCCGCACCTGATTCAGGAGACGCTGCTCGGAGCCGGGATCCGTGGGATCCGCTCGGCCGGCATCGTTCAACGGCGCGGGCATGCGGTTCCGGGCCGGCGCGCCCGGCCTCGACGTGCGGTCGGCCGGGATGCCGCCGTCGCCGTCCTCGACCGGGGCTGTGCTCTTGTCGGATCGTTGCACGTGGTTCCGTCGCGCGTCTGTGACCGCTTCCCGCTGAAGTCCCGGCCCTCTGTTCGCACTACCGTGCCGGTCGCGTTGCACAATGGTATGGCCAATCGAACCGATGATAGGGCAATCCCGTTCCACGGCGCGGCAGCCTCGGAAAGCCTTACCGCCCGGATCGCTCTCTCACCGGGCCGTGTGTTTCTTACCCGGCGGCCAGGGGTGAGCCGCGTGGTGCGCACCGGCAGGATGAGAACGTGCGCGCGACGCCTTACGAACCAATCATGCGCGAGCGGGAATCGGGACCGACGACGCCCCGGAACCGGCGACCGTGAAGACGCGAGGGGAGTACCAAGCTCGCGGCCCGACAAGAGGGGCGCGACGCCTTGATTGACACTGACAAGTGCGTAGAATACCGCTTCTATCCACTTGGCAGTGCCAAGTGACCGCTGTCCCACCGCCCGCGTTCCTCGCCGCTGAGCGTCCATCGGAGCTTCCACCCCCACCGGTGAACCGATCCAGCGGGCGACCTCATGAGGGTCGTGCGACCCCGAGACGTGCCGGTGTTCCCGCCTTCGCTCCCTCTGCAGGTGCTCCCACGCCAGCTCGATGACCGCCCGGTCGTAGGTCGCGGCCCATACCGGCACGTTGGCATCGCCGGCCGGGTGCCCCAGTTCCCGCAAGCCTCGACGGGCGTCTCGGACGCCGAAGGTGGTGCCGAGTCGGTCCGATAGCTCGCCGTACGTCTCCTTGTCAGTGAAGCTGTGGGGCTTGAGCGTCTCCGGCTCGGTCCAGAACCACGTGGCACTCATGTGCCAGTCGCCGTGGCCGTCCCACCGGTCGGGGATCATCGACGGCGGGGACGTCGGCCACCCGGACCCGTGGCTCGACCGGCGCCTCCTGCTGGATGCCCGGGTCTGTCCGGACACGCGGATCGTCATCCTCGGCAACCGAGACCGCGACCGCGCGGCGTTGCGCGAGGCGGGGTTCGCGACGCAGTAGACGCTGGCGCTGTGCGCCACCGACCCGCATCACGCGGCGGGATCTCGAACAACCTCTCGACGAGGCCGGTGAGCGCAAGTCCACACCCGACGCCGCCCCCGATCCCCACGCCCCCATAGTAGCGTGCTCGACATCACTGTCCTGATGATCGCTGGGGTATCGGCCCCGCCCGCGATCCGGATGCCGATCTCCCGCGTCCGGCGCGTCACAGGGTATGTGACCGAGACCGAGGATCCCCTGGGCCAGCGCCAAGCCGCCCCCGCGGCTCAGCAACGACGCACCCATCCATTGCGGCGTCGCCATCATCGCAACGAGCTCGTTGAGCACGAACGCTTGGGACATCCGCAGGTCGGGATCGAACGCGCGCACCACCTGCTCGAACCACACGATCTATACTTCACAAATGCCACCTCGGCTCCGCCGGATACCGTCGTCCCCCCGCCTCCCCTTCGACGGCACCGCGGATTCTCCAGCTGGCGCCCCACCTAGCCATCGGTTACCCACCGCATTCGTCAGCTATTCGCACGAATCGCCGGAACACGATGAGCGAGTCCTGCAGTTGGCCAACCGCTTGACCGGGGAGGGCGTGGCCTGCGAGATCGACAGGTACCAGGTTTCGCCACCGGAAGGATGGCCCCGTTGGATGCAGAAGCAAGTACAGGTATCCGATTTTGTCATTGCCGTATGCACCGAAACGTATGAGCGGCGCTTCAGTGGCCAACAAACCGATGGGAAGGGAAAAGGTGCGGCGTGGGAAGGACGGTCGATCTACCAGCTCTTGTATGACGCAGTTGAAAACCGCCGCGTCATTCCAGTAGTGTTTAGCCAGGCCGACATCACCCACATCCCGTTTGTCCTTAAGGATGCGACGTACTACAACCTCAGCCAACAGGATGGCCACTGTGCACTTCTTCGGGCCTTGACGAACCAACCCCGCGTCGAAAGGCCGCCCCTTGGTCCCATTCCCAAGCTGCTGCCTAACCTAGATCCACAGGAATCCGACGTCGCAGCGCTGCTGCAGTTGTGTCCGGATCCTCTTCCCATTGCAATAGTCGCTCGCGTAGTTGGTCAGCAGGCTACTGAGATCCCAACGACGCTTCAGCGCTTGGTCCAGACCTCTGCTCTTGAGGTCCGGAACGGAACGGTGCACCTCAACGACCGGTCCTCGGATGACATTCCAGCGCCTTCAGGCGACCTGGTAGGTACCGGCCTGGAGGCTGCCCTCGACTTCGTCGAGAACCACCGTAATGCCAACCGCCGCGGACAGATGATGAACGTCGTGACGCTCATGCAGGCTGCTGACATCGACGCTAACTCTGCTCAGGCGTCCCGCACGTTTCGAATCATACAGTCATGGCTCAAGTCGTCCGGCGACAAGCACCTCGTGCTCGAGGTGGCCCGTCGATCCATCGAAGCATCAAGGGTATCGCCCCACGAAGGAGACCAAGTGCGTGGACGACAGCAGGTTGAGGACGAAGCCGTCGCAGCGATTTGCGGGGTATCCTGGGTCTACCAGCGAACTGGACGCCTATCTGAAGCTCTTGCGGAAGCTGAACGTAGTCTGGCCCTAGGCCAAGCTCTCAATCCCCCTTGGGATCGAAACACCGCTTTCTGTCACAAGTGCCTCGGGCGCCTGAAGCGCATGCAATCGGAAGACGCTCAAGAGACACAACACCGGACGAAGTTACTCAACGACAGTGTAGAGCTCTTGCTCAACGCAATCGATGAATTCACGAAGCTCGGGTCGGAAGCCGAGGTAGGGGACTGCTATAGCCTGTTGGCCCGTACGTACCTCGTGGCTGGCGATCGAGGAGCCGCACGGGACGCCGTGCGAGAAGCCGAGGAGCGGCTGATCGACCCGACCAACAAAGACTATCTCGATCTACAGATCGTCAAGGGTGACCTCATGCTGCACGTTAGTCGTCAAACTGCTGAGGGCATCTATACAGAAATCCTGCTAGGGACACGGTCGGGTGCGGACGAGGCTCTTACGACAGCGGGTGTCGATGACGCGCAGAAGTCCGAAATCATGGCTCGTGCATACTTACAGCGCGGAAGAGTTCGTGCCGCACCAGGTGATGCAACGAATGCCCAGGTAGATTTCGAACAGGCTGCGAAGATCTGGGACGATCTCGAGGATCCTGCTGCCGACTCTGCTTACTGGGAGATCGAACGAAACGCTTCATGGATCGACAGAGAGACTCGACCAGTGCTGATGCGAGAATCCGTTGGTGTAAGAGTCCGAGCCGCTCGAATCGTCGGAACAGAAACGGCGCAGCGGCCCGTTGGGAGGTCGCATCGGAATAGGGTGCCGCGAAGGTACCTAGATGACGTTATTCGCCGCGCCAGAGAGCAACTGGTTCGGGATCGACCAGCATGGTGAAGAAGCGGAATAAGACCAGCTTGACTGCTGCCGAGCGCCGCATTCGTGAGCTCGCACCTGACGCGTCGACCTTACGCGAGGCGGTCAAGCACGTGATTGGCGAGCTCCTGCAGGGGGTTACTTCTCCACCGACTAACCTTGAAGAGGTGGGACGAAGGGTCGGCGTGCAAGAGATATCCTACGAGAGCTTTCCCGGTTCTGGCGAACTACACAAAGGGAAAAGCGGATACCGGATTGTCTGTTCGCTCGACCAACCACATACCCGCCAACGCTTTACGGTCGCGCATGAGCTAGCGCACGTGATACTGGAGCGCACAGGAAGAAATGCGCCCCGTGCAGGAAGCAGTGTGGAGCGCGTTTGCGACATGCTTGCAGCGGAATGCTTGATGCCGACATCAGCGTTTGACGCCCGACTTCCGGCTGTGCCCACGCTCGATGATGTTGCAGCCCTGGCACGGACGTTTGAGACGTCGATAACGGCGACTGCGATTCGTTGCGCGCAATTCCGGCCAATTTGTATTTTTGGCGTGACTGGAGATCGGGTGACCTGGGGATATGGTGGTATTCGACCTGGAGCGGTCATGTACTTGTTAGATCAGGTGAGGGACGCGGTGAGTGCCGTCATGGCCGGGGAACAACCCCGAGAACAAGTGTACTTTTATGGCAATGGTTACCGGGGCGGTTTCCGTCGAGTCCGTTGGCTTCGCTTAGGCACGGATAGCGCTGTATTCATGTTAAGTCGAGACAAACCGGAGTAGTGCCTTCGACGAACTTGAGTTGCAGTGGCTGCGATGGAATCTGACACTTTCGGCGGCAGAGGACGCATGCGGAATGGCTTTGCTCGTCGCGTCGACGCCAAGGCGTGGAGTTCGGTGCGAAAGCCGCTGACTTCGGATGACGGCCCTGTTGCCAAGGGATTCCGATGAACACCCGCGCGTGGCCGTGACAATTCCGTGTGCAATTCTGGTCCGGATTTTACGAGACCACCTGGGCCGGCTACGGACAGACTGCCGCCCCGGCAGTGGCACCAAGCAGCAGTAGCTCAACGGGGCTGTGCGACCGGCCCCCGCCATCACGTTCGTCGGGAGGGCCACGGCCGAGGGCATTCGCGAGGCGGCCGAAGCGGTCGAGACGCCGGGCGGGTATCAGGCAGTGCAGTTGCGCGTCGCCGAGCAGTACGTCGAGATGCTGGGCCTGCTGGCCAAGGAGAACGACACGATGATCCTTGCTGGTCATTGACTCACGGCCGTCTCAACCCGTTCCGGTGCCGCGTAGAGCTGTCGGCGGTCACACGCCTCGAGCATGAGGTCGACTGCGCCCGCGGCTGTCGCCGCATCGATGTCTTGCAGCCGTGCCCGGTTGGTAGCCCTCCGCCGGCAGGTGCGGACGGTGCCCGCCGTTCACATGACGATAGGACGGCTCAGCGCCACCCAGTCAAGTCGTTCTCGATCCGCGCCCCGATGCCGGTCTCCCCAACACCTGCGCAGGCGAGAAGTGCCGAGTCGGTCGACCAAGCCGACAGCGAGCGCCAGGAGCGACCCGATTGCGTGAATCGGAATGAGCCCGGCGAGCAGGGCTGCACCATGCCGACGAACGTACCGACCAGCGTGCCGGGCCGAATCGCCTAGCCCTACCCTGCACCCACATTCAGGGCTGAACAAATCAGCTTCCGCCGTGTAGCGTCACGGCATGGAGCACCAGAACCAGATACTACAGACCCTTCGTGCGCCTGAGTCGCAAGCTCGCCTCGAGCGAATTGTGGCGCAGGAGGCGCTGAACAACCGGGCGGCGGTGGGGCGGCGGGTGTGCGCGGAGTTCGGGTTTGTGGATGCGCGCGGGTCGGCCCAACTCGCGGGTTGTCTCAAAGCGCTCAACACGCTGCACAAGGCGGGGCGGATTGCGTTGCCGGCGTCGCGGGGTGGCGGGGGCGCGCCCACGCCGCAGCGTTTCGACGCGCCGGTGGCGGCGGCCACGGCGGTGCCGGGTACGGTGGAGGCGGTCGCGGGGTTGTCGCTGGAGCGGGTAGAGCAAGGCCGGCAGCGCCGGGTGTGGAATACCTTGCTGCACTTCGAGCATCCGCAGGGGACGACGACCTTTGCGGGCTGCCAGGTGCGCTATCTGGTGGTCTCGGCGCACGGGGTGCTCGGCGCGGTCGGGTTTTCGGCGTCGGCGTTGCATTTGCGGGCGCGCGAGGCGTGGATGGGATGGAGCGATGAGCAACGCCAAGCCCATCTGCACCGGGTGCTGTGCCTGAGCCGGTTCCTGATCCGCCCCGGCGTGCAATGCCGCAACCTGGCCAGCCAGGTGCTGGGCCAGGTGCTGGCGCGTTTGCCAGCGGATTTCGAGGCCCGCTACCGGTATCGCCCGTGGCTGGTGGAGACCTTCGTCGGCCCCGCGCATGACGGCGCCAGCTTCAAGGCGGCCAACTTCGTGTGGGCCGGCCACACGGCCGGTCGCGGGCGCCAGGACCGCGACCACGCGCGGGCTCGTCCGGTCAAGTCGGTATATATGTATGAGTTGGAGCCGCACTGGCGGCGGCGGTTGGGGGTGGCGCGGGTCGACGCGGCGCCGGCGCTGGCGCCGGCTGACGGTCTCGACAGCGGCGCCTGGACGGTGAACGAGTTTGGAGGGGCGCCGTTGGGCGATCAGCGGTTGTCGGCGCGTCTGGTCAAGAGCGCGGGGCTGCTGGCGTCGTTGCCCGGAGAGGCGGTCACCGCCAACGCGTCCCACGACCGCGTGGCGGTGAAGGGCTACTACCGGCTCATCGACCAGCCGGTGTCGTCGGCGGTCACGCCCGGGAACATTCTCGCGCCCCACCGGGCGCGCACGCTGCAGCGGATGCGCGGCCAGGACACGGTGCTGTGCATCCAGGACGGGACGGATCTGAATTTTGCGACGCGCCCGCACTGCGAGGGGCTGGGCATCATCGGGCGCAACCAGACGGCCTCGAAGACGCTCGGCCTGCATCTGCATCTGACCCTGGCGGTCAATGGCGCGGGTCTGCCGCTGGGCGTGCTGCGCTGCGGTTTCGAGGCGCCGCCGGGCGGCTCGGCGCGCCCGGCGGACGAGCCGCCGCCGGCGGCGGCGCAGGAGACGGCCCCCAAGACGCGGCGCTGGGTCGACGGCCTGCGCGACATCGACCGGGCGGCGGCGGCGTTGAGCCGCAAGACCCGGGTGCTCAGCGTCATGGACCGGGAGGCGGATTGCTTCGCGGTGTTCGACGAGCAGCGCCGTCTGAACCGGGTGGAAGTGCTGGTGCGCGCCCACCATGACCGCTGTCTCGCCAAGGGCGCCCCGAAGCTGTTCGCCGCCATGCGCGCCGGCGCCGCCGACGGGCACGTCGAGATCGAGATCGACCGCCTGAGCGCGCGGCGCAAGTCGAACGGCAGGCAGGCCCGCCCGGCGCGCACCGGGCGGGTGGCGCGGGCCGAGGTGCGCCATCGCCAAGTGGTGGCGCCGCCGACCATCGCCGGCGCCGAACCGGTGGCGCTGTCAACGGTCCATGTGCGCGAAACCGCGCCGCCGCCCGGCGAGCCGGCGGTCGAGTGGTTCCTGCTCACCAGCCTCGACGTCGACAGCACCGAAACCGCGGTCGCGGTCATCGGCTACTACCTGCGGCGCTGGCGCATCGAAGACCTGTTCCGGGTGCTCAAGTCCGGATGCCGAGTCGAACATCTCGCGTTCCACACCGCCGACCGGCTCCAACGCGCGGTCACCATCAATACCGTGATCGCCTGGCGCCTGATGGTGATGACCCTGCTCGGTCGTGACGTGCCGGGGTGCGACGCCCAGTTGCTGTTCACCGACATCGAGTTGCGTTTCCTGACCGACTATGCCGAAGAACTCGGCCTGCCGCCCCCCTGACCATCTCGCCGCCGCAGTCCTCCTGCTCGCCATCCTCGGCGGCTACCAGAACCGAACGCACGACCCGCCCCCCGGACACCAGATCATGTGGCGCGGTTACGAACGAATGTCCATCGCAACCATCGGCTACCGCATTGGACGGCGGGAGCGTGCTGGAGTTGTCCAGAACGAATAATGTGGGTACAGGGTAGGCCTAGCCCGCTCACGCGCGCGCGAGCTCATGCCGATGCCGGCCGCAAGAATGCGTGCGGCTGCCATCAGCCCATCGTGGTGCACCGCCGCTGGCGGCACACCCGAACGGGCGCATTCCCGATTTCCCGGTCACGCGCTCACACCCACCGGCGTCATGGCCATCCGCTGCAAACAGTTCCATCTGCCGGACTTATAGAAAGACCGCAGGAGAAGAATCGCGTCGACGCTCTCCGGTAGCCAATAGATGGATGCGCCCTTGATGCGGAGATTGATGACGCGACGGATGGCGCTTTCGACGGCACCGCTGCCCCGCGGAAGCCCGAGCCCGACCATTGTGGTGTAGGCGAAACGATGACGGTTCTTCAGGAAGTAGTTGAGGTGCGTGCGGATCTTGCCGGCCGTGCGCCCGCGGCACAGCTCCCGCAGGGCCGTGATCACCTCGTCCACCCGTGCTCGCTTGAGCAGCCCCCGCGTGCGGTTGAGCCAGCGGGTGCGTTGCGTCGCGCTCCAGCGGCGCAGCTTGACCGCGTCCGAGAGTTGCTTTGCGGCATGATAGAAGTCGATCAGCCCCAGCACCTGTGTCGGCGAGAGCCCGAGCGCGGCGATGAGGCGCTGGATGCGTTGCCAGATCCAGGGCGCGCCGTCGGCGATGAAGAGCACCTTGTCAGCGGCGTTGAGGCCGATCTGCCGCGCGTACGACAACAGCAGGGCGAAGACCGCCTCCGGTCCCCGGAGCGTGCCGTCGATGATCGGGGCCCACGTCTGAGACGGTCGCCCGTCGTCGCCGACGACGTACAGGATGAGGAGCTTCGGTTCCTTCCAGTCGGTATGGAATCGGTTGCGCCCCTTCTTCGTCTTGGGGCCACGCTTCTTGCGCCTCACACGGACGCGGCCCCCGTCGAGGGAGACGACCACCCGCTTCCCGGTCACGCGGTCCAGCAGACCGCACGCCGCGCTCTGCTGGGCCGCTCGGGCCCGCGCAGCGTAGCGATAGGCGGTCGAGCGGAGGGTCTTGATATCCAGGGCGATGCCGTCGGAGCGGAGCTGCGCCTGCGCTTCGGCCAGCGAGCTGAGCATGGCGACCGCGCGGCTTGCATCGGAGGCCAGCTTCGGCGTGCACCGGTCGTAGATGCCCAGCACCACCAAGGCGGGGTAGAGTCCCGGCCTCCGCTTCGCCCGACGGGCGTGTTTCTCGCGGTAGTACGGCGTCGTGACCGGCACCGTCGTGCCCCGGGAGGTGCGAACGTTGACGGTCTCCAGGCCGTCGCTCCGCATCCGCCGGGGCAGGTGGCGCACGAGGGCGCTCGCCGCGTCGCCAACCGCGGCGGAGCGCACCGCGCGTTGCAGCACGGGGGTGAGGAGGGCGCCGAAGAACTCGTCCGCGATGGCCCGCAGCTGCTCTTCGCACTGCTCCGCTTCCTCTGCCGACCTGGGCGCTGGAGCACGCGCCTCAAACTCCAGCGCCCGCCGGAGGGCAGTGCGCAGGTGGACGGGAATGTTGCGAAGATCGATCTCGCGGCTCGGGGTGTCGATGGCGCTCTTGTCCATTTCAACGCACCATCATGGGCAGTCCGAGCCGTAATGTCCAGTACCACCCTCCCCGTCTGTCCGAAGACCGGCTCAACCTCCCCCAGCCTCACAGTCCATCTTTGCCTACACACTGCTCCGGGAAATCGGGAATGCGCCCCTCGTCTGCTCGCTATACGGTGCGGTGGCCGGCGCGATCTTTCCGCATCATCACCGAACTGGGGATGTTCGTTGTCCAGGGCTGGACAGGCGACATGGTGGCCGGCGTGGAGTGGTCGCCGACCGGGATCATGACCGCGTGGCGGCGGTCGCTGGTCACCATCACGGCGACCGGTCTGGCGACGCTCAAGGTCGGCGAGCTGACGCAGATGCTCGTCTCGGGCGGCGGTAACGTCGGCTCGGGGCGTCGACCCGCGCGGTGCAGTCGGCGGCGGTGGCGCCCGTGGCAGTGACGGGAGGAGCGGTGATGGCGGCGGCGCGGGAGTCCGCGGTGATCTGGGGAGAGCAGCTGCACGCGGCGCGGCATCTACGCGTCGTGACCAGGGTGCTGTGTCGCTGGTGATCCTGGTCCTGGGATTGCGGCGGTCCGCCTCGCGTCGGCACCGCAACCGAAGCCCCTGGTCGTGCGCGCCAACGAGGTTGGTCGCGCCGAGCGGTGGCCTACGAGGCGATGGAGGCTCAGGCCGACCCGCTCGACCCGACCACGGGTTCGTCGTCGACCACTACTCGCGGCGGCGGGGCACGGTCCGCGAGTACTGGGAGCGGTCTCGCGGGTTCCTGACGCCGCAGGTGGCGAACGCCGCCTACCCGGAGCAGGCCGAGTATGTGGCGGCCACCAGCGGTGGGGCTGCGGGAGGGCGATCTGCAGGTCAAGAACGTCACCGTACAGATCCTGCCGCAACCCGCGGAATCGCACACCGCAGCGACGACGTTCGACTTGGTGCACGTGCGGATGGCGAGGAGGTGGCGCCCTGATCCTGGTCGGACTGGATGGCTTCTCGTTCCTGCCGGAGATTCCGGCCGAGCTGGTCCCGGACAACCCGATAGGGATCATGATCTGGTTCCTCCAGGGGGACCCCTATCGTGACGAGCGGGGGTGTGTCTGCACGACCGCGTGTTCCTGAGCGGCTGTGCCGGAGCATGCCCTGCCGGCTGCAACCGGGCGCGGGGTGGAGGACATGAGCCATCGCCGAGAGGCGTCGCCGGTGGTGCTGTTGCGCCTGCTGTCGGTTGACTATGTGGTGGACCACCCCGCGCTGCCGTGGCTGCCGACCGAGGCAGAGGAGGTGGCGGCGCGGGCCGCCCCGGGCGCTTCCAAGCCCCCGCTCCCGAGCCGGCCCTACCAGGGGCCGCGCGGCTCGCGCGGACGGCGGAGCCGGATGCCGGAACGCGGGTTCCGGCGCGCGCGAAGTCCCTTCCCCTCTTTTGTGTCGAACCGGAAGCGCGGGCGGCGGCCGCGGGCGGGGACGACGGGAACCAAGGGGCGGTGTGGGATGAACGACCGAGACGGCAACGGCGTGGAGGAGCGGGTGCCGGTCAGGGTTGCGATCTGCGACAGTTCGACGAGGCGGTCGCGGCGCTGTTCCGGACAGGGCGCCGCTGGGCTGGGCCCATCTCAAGGCCCATTCCTCGCCGATCGTAAACAGACAAGCGAAGGACGCGCGTAGCGCGTTGACACGCTGGCTGGCCCGCAGCTACGCGGTCCCGACCTCCCGGATCGGGATCGATGGCGCTGAGTCGGAAGCCAGTGTCGTTCGAATCGGCGTCTGGGCTCGGTGACGCAGCAGCGCCTTGGGACGCTCCGATCGGATCGGCAAACACGAGACGACGGGCGGCGAGACGGCGCCAGTCCTTGACGCGGCGCTGCAGAGTCCGGAGCTGGCCCGGGAGGAACATCCCCGGGTGCTCCCGCCGCAGACGGTCGAAGGGCTCGCCGAGCGCGCCCTGGGCGCGCTCGGCCTCGAAGACCACCTCGCGGTTGTGATCGCGCACAACGACACCGACCACGCGCACTGGCACCTGGTCGTCTGCAAGGTGCACCCCGATAGGGGGAAGGCGGCCTCGCTCGGCCGCTCCGGCCTGCGGCTGTCGAAGGTCGCCGAGCAGTGGGAACGCGAGCACGGCGGCATCGTGATCGACAACCGGGTCCGGCGCCGGCAAGCGCGCGAGCGCTACGCCGATTCCGTCGCCGGGCGGATGAGCGACTTCAAACCGGACCGCAACGCGGCGACGTCCCAAGCGAAGGCCGAGCAGCGCGCCGCCGCGCTCGACGCCGCCCGCCGGCGCGCCCGCGCCCTGCACCCGCTGCCGCCCGCCGAACGGTCGCGCGGCCCCGGCCGACGACCTCGAACCGATGTCGAGCGCGACGACTGGGAGCGGGTCTACGAACGGGAACGGCGGATGCACACGACGCCGCCGCAGACGCGGACCGAGCGGTTTCGGCAGCGTCTGCAACGGCGCCTGCGCAAGGCGGGTGCGTCGCGGGAGCGGGCGCGCGCCACCGCCGAGCGCCTGGTCCCGCGGCCGCGACGCCGACACGGCGTCCTCCGGCGCCCTGGGCCCGCCTCGCGGCCGCGGTCCGCCGGCCCGTCGACCGCTTCGCCGCGCGCCTCGAGCGCGTGCTCGGCATCCGACGGCGGCTGAGCGATGCCATCAATACCGCGATGGACGCCGTCCTCATCGCCCGCAGCGCCGGCGCGCCCGCTGCGCAGATGGATCGCTGCTGGGCACGGCGCAAGCGCGCACGACACCGGCTCGATCTCTACGAGCGCTCCGCCGAGCCGATCGTGCGCGACCACGACGCGGCGGGCCGGCGGGAGGCGCGGGGGCACGGGAACGGCAACACGAGCGCGCCGAGGCTGCCCGCGGCCGACAGCAGCCCGGCCGGCTCGCCGAGCCGACTTCGCCAGCCACCGCACAGCGCCGCTCCCCCACCCCGCGCGGCGCCTGCGCCGGCTCGTGCGGCGCCTCGACCCGCGCCCAGCCACGTCCCCGAGAACCCGGCGACGCCGCCCTCGCCCGCGCAGGGCGCCGGAGAGGCCGCCGACCGGAGCCGCGGGCAGGACCGGGACTGGAGGCAGCAGTAGGGGCCGCCCCCCTCTGTGCTTCCTGTCAGGACGCAGGCACGCGACGACCGTCACGGTGGCGTCCGGTTCCGGCGACCTAACCCCCCTGCAGCCGACCCTCAGCGAAGCGGCGGACGTGACGAGGGCTCCGGCCCCCGCCCACGCCTCGCCTTCGCACTTCCGGGTGCATTCGGTCTCGGTGCGCCGAGCGTCAGGAACCCCGGCCGAAACCGACGGACCGCGAGTCTGACGCGAGAGCGCACGAGCCAGCCGACACCGTAGGTCTCTCGTTGCCTTTCGATGCCGCGAGAAATGAGCTGTGCGACGCTCGCGGGAGAGCGCGGCTCAAGATCAGGAGCGATGCTTGATCCGAACCGGCCCGATCTGGCACTGTACGCCCCGATCGTTGGCGCGGGTGAACGCACAGCAGCCGTATACGCTCTACGAAGCGCTCTTCGGACGCCTGCTGGCCCGCTGCCAGCAGCGGGCTCCGCGGCATGGCTTCCGGTTCAAGAACAAGCTGTACGCGGTGGACGCGTCGACCATCGACTTGTGTCTGGCGGCCTTCCCGTGGGCGTCGTTCCGGCGCACGAAAGGCGCGATCAAGCTGCACGTCGGCGTGGACCTGGCGGGACATCTGCCAACGTTCATCAGCGTGACCGACGGCAAGACCGGCGACGTCACGGTGGCCCGCACGTGGACGTTCCCGGCCGGCAGCGTGGTGGTGGCCGACCGCGCGTATCTTGATTTCGGGTGGCTCCATCAGTTGCAGCAACGGGGGGTGACCTTTGTGACCCGCCTGAAGCGGAACGTGCGCTATCAGGTGGTGCGTGAGCACGACGTCGACATCCGGACCGGGGTGTTGAGCGACCAGACGATCGAGTTGACCAGTGCGCGTAGCCGCAAGGCCTATCCGGGCACGCTGCGGCGGGTCGGCTACTGGGACGAGGAAACGCGGCGGAGCTACGTGTTCGTGACGAACAACACGACGTGGGTGGGGAAGACGATTGCCAACCTGTACAAGTCGCGGTGGCAAATCGAGCTGTTTTTTAAGTGGATCAAGCAGCATCTGAAGGTGAAACGCTTCGTCGGCCGGACGAAGAACGCGGTTCTGTCGCAACTGTGGGTGGCGACGTGTATGTACCTGCTGTTGGCCTACCTGAAGTTCGTCCTGCGACTGAGCTGGAGCCTGCACCAGATGCTACGAGTTCTCCAGCTCAACCTGTTCGACCGCCGTCCACTGGTGGAGCTGTTCACGACGCCCTCGCCACCGGGTTCCCCAGACCCTCAGATGCTGCTGTGGCGCTGAAAATGTGGGACAGTAGTGGTCCGAGACCAAGCCGTACAACGAGTTCCGGGTCTTCGGGGACTACGCGGAAGCGCGGTCAGGAGCGGACGCTCGGCCAAGAGAAGAGACGGTACGCGACATCGCGAAGGACATCGGCAAACTCGGACAGATCTACCGCGACGTTGAGGAGTTGAGGCGAGAGAGCATCGCCTCGTTCTTGGAGAGACGCAACGCCATGAACGTTGGCGTGGTCACGCCGCTCGTGCTCTGGCTTCTGTCCTCCAACGTCCCGCAAGCAACACTTGCGAACTGCGTTCGAGCAGTCGGGAGCTTCCTCGTCCGCAGGTCCGTGTGCGGCTATAGCGCCCGGAGCTATGGCGGGCTGTTCGTCGGATTGCTCGCGAAGCTGGCCGCATCCTCGGTTGAGGCGGCAGACGGGATAGTCGTTTCGTACCTCGCGGAGCAGACTACGCAAGCAGGACGATGGCCCGACGATCAGGAACTCCGCGAGAGGTTCGTCACGGCGCCGCTCTACCGGATCCTCACGCAGCGACGACTCAGAATGGTGCTGACCGGGATCGAGGAGCGATTGCGGACGCCCAAGGCCGAGAGTCGAGAAGCTCCGAGGGATCTCCACATCGAGCACATCATGCCGCAGCAATGGTACGGGGAGCACTGGGCTCTGCCAGCGGGCGCTGAGCGCGTTGAGGCCACCGCGAACCGCAACCGTGCGGTTCACACGATTGGCAACCTGACGCTTGTCAACAAGCGACTGAACTCGTCGTTGTCGAACGGGCCGTGGATCGAGAAGCGAGCGGCGCTGGCCGACCACAGCGTCATGTTCTTGAGCAAGCGTCTCGTACACGATGGACCGGAGATCTGGGATGAGCATGCGATCGAGGCCCGGGCGAAGTGGCTCCACGAGCGCGCCGTCGAGGTGTGGCCGCATGCGGACAGCTTCGACGTCGGATAACGGTCAAGTGATGGGGGACAGCACGTTCCCGGTACCGAGACATGACGCTACGAACGGATGCCGACCTCAGGCGAGTCGTGCGTGGCGCCGGCACCGTCCGGCTCTTGGACACGAGCGTCGGAACCTGGATCGCTCGGGCCGCTGTGGTCCGGAGACGCCTGAGATGGTTCAACAGATTCCCGTTCGAAGTGGGGAAACGACGGGGAATCATGCCTGGACCACTTTCTGCAAGTCATTTATTGTGAATGACTTGCAGGGACTTTACAACTAACGCTGCCGGAACGCTAAGCTGTGTCCAGCGGCTCGTCATCCGCACCCGGCGGCGTGAACTCGGAATCGGTTGACTCCGCCCACCGACGCGCCGGGGAGCGCTGTAACCACCCTGCCCAGAGTCGATCGGCCGGAACCGCCAACGATCGTGGAGACCGCCTCTCTCGCTCTTTTTCGTTGAGCGTCGAGCGACATCCAGGTCGACTTCGAGGCTCTGAGCAGGCGAGAATCGACCATGGATCCCGTTCTGGAGAACGTCCTCGTCGAGCTGCTGGTGGACCTGCCGACCGACGCCGACGTCCCGGTCGTCGCCAGCGCACCGGAACGGACCTGGCTTTGGTCGGACCTGCATCTGTCGGACCCCTCGGTGCTGCTGGGCTGGGGTCGGCCGTTCGGGAGCGTCGAGGAGATGAACCGGCACCTGCTCCGGAACTGGAGACGCCGTGTCGGCGCCGGCGACACCGTCATTTGCCTCGGCGACGTCGCCCATCCGGAGGCTTGGCGCGACGATTGCTTGGTACTCGACCTGGCCGAATGCCCGGGCGATCGGCTCCTGGTCCTCGGCAACCACGACCGCGACGTCCCGGCTCTGCGTCGAACTGGCTTCCAGAAGACCTGCCGGACCGCGTTGTGCGCCACCGATCCGCCGCTGGTGCTGACCCACATACCGCTGCTGAAGGTACCGGCTGGGGCCGTAAACGTCCACGGCCACCTGCACCGGGCCGCCGGGCCGACCAACCGGCACGTCAACGTATCCGTCGAGCACACCGACTACGCCCCCGTGGGACTCACGTACGTCCTAGAGCTTGCCTGCAGACCCCCGGAACCGAGCGTCGCCATGCTACGACTGGATTTGCCGTAGCGGTTGGAGGCGAGGAGCTCCCGACGGTCGCCGCGGCCAGGGTCGGGGCTCTGGGAGTCCGGGTCGTTGCCCTGGATGGTCTTCCCGATAGTCTCGTTCCTATTCCGGGACTGGTTCCGGACCGTGCTCGCCTACTCGCTCTGTGGTGCGGTGGCCGGCGGGATCTTCCGCATCATCCCCGAGCTGGGGGAGTTCGTCGTCCAAGGCTGGACGGGCGACATGGTGGCCGGCGCGGAGTGGTCGGGGCCGACCGCGATCATGACGACAGTCGCGGCGGTCTCTGGTCCCCCATCACGGCGGCCAGCCTGGCGACGCTCGAGGTCGGCTGGCTCGGCGGGACGGTCACGACGGTGCTCGCCATTGCGGGCTGGGCGAGGCTGCCACGTCGACTGCGCGGACGCCCGGCGCGACGCCGCTGAGGCATCAGGTGCGCACGACGCGGGTCGGCGCGCTACGCGACCCCGCTGCTCGGGCTCGGGCCGTCCGCTCGGCGCCGGATTCGGTCCCGCGGGATTGTCCCATCTGGTGGCTCCAGGTGTCCCATACGAGAGCGGGTCGTGTCCCATCACGCGGGTGTGTGCCGGAGGAACGGCCGTGTGTCCGTAACCGTCGGGTCGCGGCAGTGAACCGATCGCATGAACTACCTGTGGAGTCGCGTGACCGACAGGATCGGAACACACCCCGCTAGGTCGCTAGGTTCCGACGGCCGCCCCAACCCGGTTAGTCCACTGGCTAAGGCAGTCTACGACATGCCGACGACGCGCGTGCTGCTGGACCGCTTGGACACCGACGTGGCGCTGCCGCGCATCTGCGGCTGGGAGCGGAAGAGCGAGGTGCCGAGCGAGTCGGTCTTCTCGCGCGCCTTCGCCGAGTTTCTCCCGCACGCAGTTTCGGGGTGCATCCGAGGCGCGCCGCACGCGCCCCGGCTGAGACCGTGAATCTCACGCACGCGGGCGGCAACTCGGCATCGGCCCGTGCGCGAGCCGGACCCAAGCGCAGAGCATTCTTTGCTACCTGATCGTCAAGTCGAATTCCGCCAGTCCCTCCCTAGCGGACTCCAGCGACTGGTAGCGAGTTCCGTCCCGCGGGCCGTAGTCGGGGGACATCGGGAACCACCTCCAATAGCTCTTCTCGCAATAGCTCTTCTCGCGATGCAGATGCCCCGCAATGTAGTTGTCCCTCGACGCCACTTGGTACAGTGTTTTTTTCTCCGCCTCAACTCCCTTGCTCGGTCTATTGCCGGGAGCTGGCCCCTTTCTTTTCGTTGGGGGATCTACTAACACAGAAAGGACAATCCACGCCAAGACCAGTACGATCAGAATCGCTGCAGCTAGAGCAGCTTCTTCACCGTCAAGTGAAAGGTCGCGGATCAACCCGAAAAGAGCTTTCGCCAACCCCTCAATGAGTTTTATTAAGGCTTCGACGATGGTTACCATGTCTCCCTACCTTCACAACGCGACGCTCCTCAGCAAGTACGCTGTTCTGAGGACTCTCGTCAAAACAAAATAACCATTGGCGTCGGATCTCTGGGTAGCACGCTGTAGTTCCACTCACCATGAAACGCGTCGCGTTTGATGGACAGCCCGTCCATCTGTTCCGTCCCTGACTTCCCGACCGGTCGGATAGTTGGCTTCGTCCAACTCCGACCGGATGGCCTGAAGTGGTCCCGGTTGTTTGGACAGTTCGAGGGCTTCGCTAAGGTGTATCCCGGTTGAGAAGTCACGCCCTCGTGTTCCCGCTTGATCATAGCCAAGATGACGATGCGCTGTGGGAGTGTGGGAATCTCGCGGCCCCGGCGCAGGGATGGTCGGCAGCGATCGCCCGCGAGATTTCCAAAGGCCTGTGGACGCCCGCCTCTCCGACCCTTCAGATTCAGCACAACGTTGACCGGGCGTCCATAGGCCCGGCACTTCCACAGCGTGCCGCACGGATGCGATGACCGCTCCGCTCCCGCGGTGATCGCTTCTGCGGAGGACGAGCAACGCGACCGACTGCTCGCGGAGGACGATGCCCACCAGCGTGCCGATCAGCGCCCGTAGACGGTCCTTCATCACGGCGGGAATTCTGTTGAACGCTTGGACCAGCCCGCTGTGGGTCTTCGGCTCATGTCCTCTCATTGCCAGCGCTGCGCGGGCAGCCTGCTCCATCGCGAAGAAGGCCCGCGATATCGCTCCTTGTGCTGGCCTGCCTTGGCGAGGACTTCCGCGTCTTTCAGGGTCTCGGTGGCGTTCCACCATCCGTCACGCGCTAGGTCCGCTTTCATAGCAGTGACAGTCCCTGCCGTTCGACCTCGGCGTGCCAGTTCATTTCGGCCGCGCCCATTCGCTCCCACTCGGCTTCGGTGTGCGCCACCACACCCGGCACGACCATCGTACCGGCCGACAATCTTGCTCCCAGCCGCGTGATTTCCCTCTTCTTGGCGGCGGCCGCGTCGCGCACGATCACTATCACGTCGATGTCGCTTTCGTCGTGCCAGTCGCCCCGGGCCTTCGAGCCGAAGAGCAATACGCGCCGGACAGCGTCCTGGTACTGCTTCTGGATGGCGTTTCGCAGCTCCTTGAGCCACGCTCGCTCTTCCGGGTGCCAGTCCGTCCACAGCGCCCGGATCCGCGCCGGCATTTTCGTGTCCTGTTCCATCCCCGGTCTTCCTGCGCGCCTCAGTCTAAACCCATTCCTGGCGTGGAGGATCCCGATATGGCGAGGTTCATCCGCGAGGACTGGGTGGGTCGCTCCCCGGGCGTGCGGGGGAAATCCCTCATGCCGCTCGGCTCGGCAGTGGGCCGGATCGCGCCGATGTTGCTCGGCGTCAGCTCCGCCTCCGAGCTGGTGGAACGGGCCAGGACCACGACCGAGAACGCCAAGTCGGGCCAGGTCGAGAACGGCCACTGGAACGCCACCTACACGCTCCGGACGGCGGCCCGGTGCCTCGGCGACTTGCGCCTGCTCGGCCGGTTCGGACGGCGGTAAGACATCCCCGAGCGCGCGGGGGACCGGTCGACTTCGAGCATGCCTGCGGCCGCGGTACGGCGCGATCCCCAAGCGTGCGGGGGACCCTCGTCGCAGTCGACCGGCGGTTGATTCCCGGAACAGCGGTGGAATCCTTGGGACCGGCCGGCACCTTGGTGCCGGCCGGTCCCAAGGCCGGTGAACGCCCTACCGCTGAACGGTGGCACCGCAATCAATTCCCCTACCGGTCTGCCGCCAGCGCCTGGGGACAGCTCCCGAAGTACACGAGGGTTGCGAGGCCGAGGGTTGCGACTTCCACGAAGCCGCCTGCGTCCCGTCCAGACGAGAGGGAGTCTGTGTCGAACTTGACGAACCAAGGGCCGTCCCGCTGGTGAAGGGTGAGGTAATCGTCAGACCGGCTGACGTGGACCTCGATCCGGCTGCACCCCCGTGTGTCGCATCGCCGGACCAACGGCCATGGACCCTGGTTGGTGCTGGCTAAGAATCCGCGGATCGACACGCCGTCCAGCGATGGGACCTCGAGCCACCGCTCGTCCGGAACCGGAGCGGACAACCGGACGGCGCATCCTTCGTCGGGCCCACATTGCGAGACCGACGAATACCGGCAACGCCTAAGCTCGTGCTCCGCGTCAGAGGCCGCCTGGAGACTCCCGCGGCACTCACTCGGGAGGTGCCACAGCAAGGTCCGGTCCGCGTTCGGGTGTCTGCGTCGCACTGCGTCTCGGGAACAGAACGCGGTCCAAGGCCCGTTGTTCATGACCCCCGGCGGGTTGATCGCTGCCTCGGCTGCTGCGACGGCGGCGGCCAAGCACTCTCGCTCCAGAGACGCGAGGGCAAACAGTCCCTGAAGCGTCGTCTCGTCCGGGAGAGGCAACAGTCGATAAGTGGCGTCGTCCACGCGGGAGTGCCTAGAGCGCACAGCCTCGGCCGAGCAGTGCGCCGCGGCCCATTCTCCATGTCCGTCCTCCTGCCCTTTGACCGGGGCCGCTCCAACGATCGCCATCAGGCCGACGATGACAGCTCCAATCGCCACGACCGCGCGTCGCGGCGTTCCTGTGATGCGCCTCACCCTGTCCTTCATTCAGCCCATCTTACCGCCCCGGTGGGCGAGCCTCAATGCAACCCGCGGTCGATCCCCGAGCGTGCGGGGGAAGCCGCGGATCCGTGAATCATCGCGGGAAAAGCCACCGGTCGATCCCCGCACGCGCGGGGCAGCTCGGCGGAATCGGAAGCGGACCGCCTGGCACGGTGGTTCATCCCCGCGTGTGCGGGGAAGCCGGAGGAATCGGAGCATCTTGGACATGCTCCCAAGGTCCATCCCCGCGTCTGCGGGGTAGCCTGTTCCCCGATTGCCATGGCGTAGAACCTCACGATATCTGGCCACTGGGCCAGGATTTCCGTGTTGCCGTTTCCGGCCAGGATTCCTTGGTTAGCGTGAGTTGGAATCTCACGCCGTAACCCACACGCGTTGGTGGCATCACTTACCGGATTGGATTTGCCTACGGACGTTGCTGACCACGTACTTCGGTAGGTCCTTTCTGTCTGCAGGGATGACAATCGGGCGTGCGCTTCCGGCTTTCACGTACACCCCGTGTGATCCTTCACTGCGGTCCAGGCGCCATCCTTGCTCCTCGACCTCTTTGGCAAGGTCGCGGGAGGAGGTCATGCGTACATCTCTGTCTGCTGCTTGTGCGGTTGGTACTGGAAGTCAGGCAGTTCTCTTGGCGTGCTCTCAGGCACGGCCTCGACTAGACGCCCCCGCTCGCCCGTGGGCAGATAATCGGGGAATCGCCAATAGCACTCGTCATCGATCCTGACAACGTCCATAGTGAAGGGCAGCCTCTGCACAGAGACAAACCCCAGCTCTCTGAGAGCTTCGGGGAGGGCTTCACGTCGGACACACGATTCAATCCAGAGGTTTACGGCCTCGTCGAGGGCGTCAAGGGCCTCTTCCCGAGTGTCGCCTACCGTTGCGATGTCCAAGCTCGGACATGACGCGATCCACTGGTCTCCGTCGGGGCTTGTTCCGAACACAAGGGAGCATAGAATCTTCAAGCTGCCACCTCCTTACGCCCACCGAGCATTCGGGGGCGAGTGCCTTTTCGCCAGCCGCTCTCCAAGGGTGATTGTGGCTCGAAACCCAACAGCCGTGTCAAGGCGGCTGGCGGGCAGCCCCGGGTCCGTTGATCCCCGCGCGTGCGGGGTCGGTCTGGAGGAGCACGCCGTGCGCCGCATCTTCGCCGGTTCATCCCCGCGCGCGCGGGGCAGCTCGAAACGAGAAGGCCGTCAACGTCTCCGCCTGGGGTGCATCCCCGCCGGTGCAGGGTGAATGGATTGTATGACCAGTTGGTCATACAATCCATCTTTCGGTCAGCGGCGCGGTGACGCGCCCTGCCACTACCGAACGGTCACCGCCGCGCCGCCAACCGAAAAATGCTCTGCAATATGTTGCGCGCAACATATGATCTGGAACATCGCCGCCGAGCAGTTTCCCGGCGCCATCGAGATCGTTGACATCTACCACGCCAAGCAGCACCTGTGCGACGTCGCCAAGGCCATCTCTACGGTCCCGGGACCGACCTGGCCGACCGGTTGCGCCTGATGCTCATCTAACAATGATGTCGTGCACCCGCGGTGGCCGAGGCGACGGCGCTGGCCGGCTGGCGGCTGGCGCCGGTGTGGGAGCAGGTGCGGGTCGAGCTGGTCAGGCACACGCGCAAGCCCGACCAGGAGTGGGTCCGGATGCTGCGGTTGCCGCGGTGGACCGCGAGACGGCTGGAGTCCGCCCCAGACGATCCGTCCAGCCGTCGCCGGCCGTCTCACAGCCCCTCGCGTAGTAACGTCCAGCCCCTTCCGTTGCCGGTCCCGCGCACGGCTACCGCACTCCGCAAACGTCCGCAGACGAACGTTCGCTCCGCTTGGTCTGCTGCTTCTTCAGAAAACCGATCTGAACCGACTCGCGTTCACTTTCCTTCAGCTCTCAGTGACCGTTGACAATGACGACGCGAAGGCAGCGATACTGAGCGCCCTCTTGCGCCAGCTCCACGAGCATGAGCGGTTCGGCGCACAGTTTCGAAAGAAGACGCCCAAGCTGCTGCGTGGCGTCGACGCGATGCGCCTCGTGCGGCTCTCCCTCAAGTACGGGGTGCTTCCCGCGGCGGCGGTAGCCGCGACCGGCGGTGCAGCCGCCATCCCCGGAGCGATCCTCGCCGCGGCGGGACTGAGCCAGTACCTTGCCGTCGACCGCAACGCCGCAGAGGAAACACCGAAAGACCAGACCCTTGCAGACGTGGCCGCCGCCTGGAAGGGACAGACGCCGGACGAAACGATCGACGTGCGTGTTTAATGATTAGACCAGCGCTTAATCAACCATTCAATCGTATCGAATGAGCATTGCCAGGTAAGTTCCAACCAATCGAGCAGGCTGTTCTGTGCGTCGGATTGATTCTCATAAAATCGCCGCACCCAAGAATGTGCTACGGGCTTGCCTTTTGAGTCAATGTCTCTCGCCAAATATTGTACATATTGAAGCGGTTCATTGTTCACGGGGGGTAGCTTCCTTCCTAAGCACACTCGCGGGCGAAGGGAATCAGTAGCCATGTTGTGCACTAGTGAATTCCTGACGTGTCTGAGTGACGCGAATTGTCCAGCCTTCAAATTGGCAATAGCGTATGGTAAGTCCTTAGCCGCGGGATCATTGGGCAAGGGGCCACCGCCTTCCTGGAAAATTCCTCTCCCCTTTCTTCTACGGGCATCCGGGAAGTGCAGCTCGGAAGGAAATGCCGGATCCAAGAAAGGCTCCCGCGTTAGGTATATGAAATACAGATACAATAGATCGAGGGCCGTGTAGCAAGAAACAACTGAACTCGTATAGGCGTAAGAGAGTTCATCGACTTCTGCCGAGTAAATCCGGCGCTCCCAAGACTCATCCACCAGTTCCGTTGTCGCTGGGGTTAATGCGGGCGTTTCATTTAGTTTTCGTATGCCCAGGTTCAAGTTTCTAAAATGATGACATGCAGCTTGAAGCGCGCACCGCAAATCTTCGGCAATATTAGTCGCATTAAATGTAAAATAGGCTTCGGTTATTGGGACCGGAGCTTTCTTTGACGCATCGATTAGTAGTTCCACGTCCGCAATCCCGACTCTTCCGTACGAAATCTCCTCCTCAATGTTGGCACAAATGTCCCTCCCTGCCGTCATCTCGACTTCAGTAATCCCACTTTCCTTCAAGACACGATTGCAAATCAGAGTCTCTAATTTCGAAAGCCTTTCGAGCAAAGCTTCACCAAGCCATCCAGCGGAAAATGCATAGTCACCGATCCTGAAGGCACCGTCATCAGACGCCCCCTGAAAGCCAACAAATTTAACCCCGAGTCTATTCTGAACTTCATCCAAATGCCGAGCATACACTTCACTTGGAAAGAGCCCCCATTCATTGGGTTCGGAACTAATCGGAAACGAGATAGAGGAACCAACGCCGTCAGCGACCACAGCCTCCACGCCATCAAAACTCACTACCAAACCGCGCGTGAGTAGATAGGTGCGGAAAGGACCGAATGCTTCCGCCGCACCGGTTGCAAGCTCTGGGATTCGAAGTTCCATATCTATTACTCCTATCGTTCCCCAATAGGGGCCAAAGATCCATATGCTACGGCCCTCAACGCCAACAGGTTTTTGCTGTCGGCGGGGTGGCAGTCCGCACACTGCTGTCCCATAGCACTTCAGATTGGAGCGGCTTAGAACCTCTTTGTCTGATAGAATGATTGTGCTCTAAATCGTTCAAAAGATGAGAGATCCAAGTCGTGGGCCATCATAGCACGTTCGGTGCGGTTTGCGGGGGACAGCGCGCCCCGTCCGCCTGTTTTCGGACCACCAACCGGACCTGATCTCGGGGGCTTCCTTCAACGCGGCGAGCGGGCCAGGTGCTCGTCGATGTACGCCAGTCGAGAGCGCCAGCCTGCCGGACGATGATGCCCTCCACGTCGACCCAATCCCGCCCACGCGCGGCGAACGCCTTCAGAACGATAAGATCCTCGGCCGAGCACGTGAGCAGCGGCGCGATGAACGGCTCCTCGCCGCCGAACCCGGTGAGCAGCGTCACATCGACGTCGATGGTCTCGCGAGGCTCGCCCCAGCGCTGCAGGGCCAGACCGCCGATGAAGCAGAAGCGCCAGTCCCGGGCTTCACAGAAGCGCTGCAGGTCGGCCGCCACCCGGATCAGCTCAAGCACGGCGGGATGCCGCCCGCATGAACCAGCGCTGCTGCTCGACAAGGCCCGACGTCGGCCGCGGAGCACGCGGGGGTCTGGTGTAATCCGCCTCGCCGCACAGCAGGGCGATCGCGCGTTGCGGGTCAAGACGCCGCATCGGCGGCCGGGTGCGGGTGGAGGGGCCTACCCCGCAGGCCCTCTTCCTGCTCGTCTGCAATCACCTGGGCTACGTCGACATTCCGGTCCTGGCTTCCTGCGCCGACGCATGGTTCGTCGCCAAGATGGAAATGGTTCATGGCCGCTCGTCGGAATCCTCTGCCGTTCGGTGGGTACCATCTTCATAGACCGGAAGACGGGCCGTGACGTGCTGCGCGTCAATCGGCTCATCGAGGAGGTGCTTCGTCGCGGCTACGGCGTTGTCGTCTTCCCCGAAGGAACGAGCACGCAGGGTTTCGAGGTCCGCTGCTTCCGCACCTCGCTGCTCGACCATCCAGCGCGCTGCGGCATGCCGGTCCATGCGGCGGCGCTCACCTACAGCACGCCCCCCGGGGAGCCGCCGGCACACCTGTCGGTGTGCTGGTGGGGCGACGCTCCCCTCTTCGCCCACGCCCAGCGGCTCTTCGAGCTGAGGCGCTTCGAGGTCGTCGTGCGCTTCAGTCCTCACGCAGTCACGGCAAGCGACCGCAAGGAGCTGGCAGCGCGCCTGCACCGCGAGGTGGAACACATCTTCGAGCCGGTGGTCGCGCCGGACGAGCGCGCCTTCGAGACCGGCTACTGAGCTCGGAACACGTGCAGGCAATCGCCCCTGGGCAGTGTCGGTGAAGTATGGAGTTCGGTGCGGACTCTCAGCTTCCAGCTTCGTGAGTGATGCCCCTGGTTTCCTGGACGAAAGTGGTGAGGACGGCGTCGGCGTACCCATTTCCATGTGCAATCGACGCGTGGATTGTGTCGGACCCGACTGGACGATGATCCCCGCGAGGCGTCGCCATCCATGGAGTCAGAAGTACGGCATGTCCAGCACTGGATTCCCAGCGGGGTCGTACTGGGGGATCGGCGTCCGGGGCCGGTCATTGTTGCGCCTGCCCAGGTTGAAGAGGTTGCGCACGGTGCGGACGCTTTTCATCGTGTAGCGGGTGCGCGAGTTGGGAAACTCGGCCTGCCACAGCAGGGCCAACTGTTCGTCGGTCAAGCGCCACTGGGCGTTGGAGGCGAGCGTCCAGTTCTGGAACTCCATCACGCGCCGGCCGAAGAACCGGCCGGTGCGGGCTTTGTCCGGGACTGGGGGCATGCCGTCGGCTTCGAGGAACCCAGGCGGCAGTCCGGGGCCGAGCGCCGGCAGGATGACGAGCGGCAGCGCCGACGCGACGGCCGCGGTCCTGCCGCTCCTGGGGAGCCGCTCGACGGTGTCCAGCAGCTGGACGAGGCACTCGCGCTCGCCGCCGGTCAGCCGCTTGCGCTGACCCGCGGGTCGGCGCCGGACCAGCGTGTCGAACTCAACGAGCCATTCCAGGTCGCTGCGCTCCTGCCCCTCGGCCAGCCGCACGGCCTGCTGCCACTTGCCGGCAGCGCGCCAGTTGCGCAGCGCGTCAGCCGGCATGTCCGCCGCCTCGAATGTCTCCGCGGCCTCGTCCAGTCGGCCCTGCACTTCGCGCAGCCGCCCCAGGCGCGCGAGGTCCGGCGGCTTGACCGCCGTCAGGACCTGCGCGGCGGCCAGCGTCTCCCCACCATCGGTCAGGGTATCGACGGCCCGGCAGCGCAGCGCCCGGGCCGTCGCGGCGGCGTCGCCCGCGTAGCCGGTCAGCTTCAGCCAGCCCTCGACGTCGCCGGAGTAGGCGGCGGCCGCGGTCGTGTCGCTGGCGAACATCTCGACGGCGTCGCGCAGCCGTTGCGCCACCGGCGGCAGCGCCTGCCGCAGCCAGCTCCCGTCGGAGTCGAGCGCGAGCGTGGCGTCGAGCAGCGCGAAGGGCGCCATCTGCGGCGCCTGCGTCCACGCATTCAGCGCGTGCAGCGCGTGCGCGTACCGGTCTGACGCGCCGAGCAGCACGATCGCCTCGCCCGCCATGTTGACCACCTCGTGACGATGGACCGCGGCGGGGACGCCGTCAACCAGCAGGCGGGCCGCCGTGGCCAACAGGGTCGTGCGCGCCTCGATGCGCACGCTCTCGTCCGAGACGCCGTTGGGCAGCTGCGGGTCGCCGAGCAGGCGCATTGCCTGGCACGCCTGCTGCCACGCCCGCCCGAGGGCCGTATCGATCAAACCCCGCGCGTCCTTCGTCCGCGCCTGCACGCGTTCCTCCGGCGGCGCGTCGTCGGCGAAGTGCTCGACCAGATCACCGGCGTGGTAGGGTGCGGCGTCCTCGAGCAGATCCGCGCTCAGCGCGTGCGCGTCGTCGTCGCCGGCCACGTCGACGAAGGCGAGCGTCTCGGTGGCGCGGCTCAGCGCCACCCGGAGCTGGTCGATGGCGGTCCGGTGCTCCTGCTCCCGCAGCGCCTGCGATGTGCCTGTCGTCGTCGGGCCGGTCGCAGCCTCCAACCGCGCCAGCACCCGTCCCGGATCCAGGACGCAGACCGACTGGTACTCGAGTCCCTTCGCGTCGGCCGGGGTCAGCACCATGTCGCGCAGCCGCTCGGGCACCCAGACCGGCTTCTCGTCGGCGACCGTGATCACCACCAGTCCCTCGACCTCGTCGAGCCGCTCGAGAAGCCCGACGGCCGTCGGCACGTCAGCCACCACGTGAAGCAAATGGGCGTCGACGTGCTGTCCTCCCTGCTGGTGACGTTGCTTGGTCGGACGGCGCGCCTTGTCGAGGTGCACGTACCATTGCGACGCGCGTTCGATGACTGCGGCGATGCGACTCGGGCAGCGCAGGTTGTCTTCGAGGTGGAACCGGCGCGGGGCGTCGAGGCGCGCGGCCAGCAGGTCGTTCAACGCGCCCCAGTCGAAACCCGACGGGCGCACAGTCTGGCCGTCGTCGCCGGCCGCCAGCAGCCACGGCGCATGACCCCTCCGGCGCGCGATCGCCAGGCACAACTCGACGACCACGGCAGTCTCGAGCAGCGTCAGGTCCTGCACCTCGTCGACGACGACGCGGTCGAACTCGGCGAACCCTTCCGGCAGTTCGCCGTCCCGCAGCCGACCGACAGCCGCCGTCGCGGCGGCCAACTCGGGAAAGATGCTGACCATCGCGTCGGCCCCGACATGTTCGGCCACCTTGAGCAGCGCGCTCGCCGCCGCGCGGCCGACGCCGTCGTCGCCCGCCCGCCGGTCGCGGTACGTGGCGTCGCTCAGCCGTACCAGGCCGCCGGCCGGGATGGAGTCCGTGTCCCCCGGGCACGGCGAGGCCGAGCAGCATCGCCCGCACCTCGGCATGCAGCGCCGCGGCGCGGTTCGCCCACGGTCCGGCCTGTCGGCGTCCGAGCCGCGCAGTGGCCGCGGCGAACAGGGCGCGGCTCTCCGACAGCCTGCGGCGCTCGACATCGGCGCCGCAGACCTCTCCCAGGAACGTCGCGAAGTCGCGAGCCTCCACCCGCACGTCGGCAGGGGCGAATGCACGGAAGTGCTCCTCGGCGGCGGCAGTCAGCTCGCGCGACCACGTCAGGTACAGCACGCGCTGGCCGCTGCGCGCCTCGACCGCCCTCCACAGCACGGTAGTCTTCCCGGACCCGGGCCGACCGTGCACCAGGCGCACCGGGCCTTCGTGCCGTATCAACTGCAACTGGTCCGCTGTCCAGGGGCGGCCGACCAGGTCGGCGTCCTCGATCTCGTGCTGCGAGAACGGCAGGTAGTCGTCCAGGGCGCCGGCGTCGAGACGCGCATGGTCGTCGTGGTGGCGAACCGCACGCACGAGGACGCTCCCGCGGCCGGGGAACGTGATGTCGCGAGGGGGTGCACTTCCCTGCACCGTCCACCACAGGTAGTACTGCATGCCCCCCGCCGCCGCCGAGCGGCGAGCGACGCCAGCCGCGGTTCGTCGCGTCCCGGCAGCCCTTCACCACGGTCGTGCGCCCGTGCGCGGCCAGATGCTGCAGCACGATGCCCAATCGCTGGCGAAGCGGCGTCATCCCGCCGAGGCCGTCGGGAACCTCGGGGTGCACCCACAGGCCGTGCGGCAGCCTGCCGAAGGCGAGCTCGCCCTATCGTTCATTTCCTCACCGGCTGGCAGGCCACCGCCTTCCCTCCGGACCAGGATCGCGCAGGGTCTCGCTTCAATGCCGGCCGCCGCGCCGGGCGTGGACTCGACAGCGAAAACGGTGTCGACGCCGACGCCCACGGGTCGGGCTTGCCGAGCGCCTGCGCGATCTGCCGGCAGTGGTTCCGGACAGCACGAGCGCGGGGTCCCGCACCATCTCCACGGTCAGGCCGAGCACCCGCCGCGCGGTTCTGGAGACCTTGCGCTCGGCAACGTCGAGAACACGTGACAATTGTTCGATCGTCTGCGTCTGTGCCTTCATCCGATGCTCTCGTTGCGGGTCCGACAGTGCTGCGGGAGGACGAGAGCGTACATCGGCTACCGCGACAAGTCGGGCCGGACATCGGTCGCCGGCCGGCACCACCAGGATCAGCGTCTGGACCGACCAATCGACCCGCTGTGCTGCGAGCAGACGCCCGAAGGAGGCTACGCGGCGAGGGCCCGCTGCATCGAGAAGCAGGCTGGCGGACCGCGGCGGAATCGAGGAACACGCGCAACGCCTCGGGAGACAACGGCGGCGGTACGGGCGCCCGGCCAAGACGGGGACGTGGGCGGGTTGTCACTGACAAGTGTGTAGAATGCCTATTCTATGCACTTGACAGTGTCAACCCAGCGCGTCCCGCTCACTCGCGGTACGGTCCCTTCCGTTCCGATCTCCGCGGTCGTGCTTGGCCGGATTCGAGCCAGCGCCGTATCGCTCAACAGGTCGGGTGTACCCAGCAGTACGTCAGCAAGGTGCGCGCCCAGGTGATAACCAGTTATCACCTGCCCGATCGCGTCGTCGGTACTGATGGTCATTCCTATCCTGCTGTTCGCTCTGCTCCTTCGTCGCCTGGCGATTCTGTGTCATCGTCCGCGCCTCCTGCCAACCGTGCCAGCGCGCCTCTGTCGCGTAGCCCTCTGGTTGCCGTTCCCGCTCCTTCGTCCGATCCTGTGGTCTCGTCGCCGTCCAGCTCGATCGAGCCCGTGTCGGACCCACTCGCTGGCGGCGAGTCCATCGACGATTCGGGATCGATGGAGAGGGTTCTGAGGGTGATGCCTTAGACTCTGACGGATCCGAGGTCCTGGGAACATCCCCCGAGCCGGACCCTCGGTGAACACCCAAATCCGGCCATTAGTGGACGGCTGAAAACCGGCCATTTCCGATAGCGGCCCGAGACGTTGACACCGGTCTGGAACCACGACGTTCCTGCCCGGCATGAGCAACGTCTTGAAGGAAGAGAAACGACAACAGGTCCTCGCGCTGGGGCGGCTCGGCTGGTCGCTTCGGCAGATCGAAGAGGCCACCGGGGTCCGGCGCGAGACCGCCAGCGGTTACCTGAAGGCGGCCGGCCTGAAGGTGCGGGGCCGTGGACGGCCTCCGGCTCGCCCGGCAAAACCGGCCATTTCTCCGGAGGTGTCCACCGACTCTTCGCTGGCCACGACGGCCGGCAAGGGCGCCGCCGCCGCCGCACCCGTCCCCGAGCAACGGCCCGGTCGGGCGCCGCAGGCGAGCGCGTGCGCGCCCTACCGCGAGCTGATCGTCGACGCGCTCGGCCGCGGGCGCAACGCCATGGCCATCTGGCAGGACCTGGTCGACGACCACGGCTTCCCCGCGGGCTATGCAAGCGTGCGGCGTTTCGTCTCGACCGTCCGGCAGCAGCCCGCCGTCGAGGCCCGGGCAGTGATCACCACGGACCGGGGCGAAGAAGCACAAGTCGACTACGGCGAGGGACCGATGGTCCGTGACCCGGACTCCGGCAAGTACCGGCGAACACGGCTCTTCGTCCTGACCCTGGGCTACTCGCGCAAGGCCGTGCGGCTGCTGGTCCAGCGGTCGAGCGCGCAGGTCTGGGCCCAACTGCACGAGCGGGCGTTCCGACGGCTGGGAGGCACCGTGCGCGTCGTCGTGCTCGACAACCTCAAGGAGGGCGTCCTCACCCCGGACATCTACGACCCGGCGCTCAATCCGCTCTACCGCGACGTGCTGGCCCACTACGGGGTCGTCGCCCTGCCGTGTCGCGTCCGCGACCCCGATCGCAAGGGCAAGGTCGAAGCCGCCGTCGGCCACGCCCAGAAGACGCCGCTACGCGGACTCCGCTTCGAGCGCCTCGACGACGGTCAGGCGTATCTGGACCGCTGGGAGCAGCGCTGGGCCGATACGCGCATTCACGGCACGACCAAGCGCCGGGTCGCCGCCATGTTCGAGGAAGAACGCCCCGCGCTCGGCCCGTTGCCCCTCGAGCCGTTCCGCTACTACCAATACGGCCGCCGCACCGTGCATCTCGACGGTTGCGTCGAGGTCGCCGCGGCCTACTACTCGGCGCCGCCCGGCTGGATCGGCCGCCGCGTCAACGTGCAGTGGGACGACATCCACGTCCGCCTCCTCGACCCGGGCACCGGCCAGCTGCTGCGTGAGCACCTCCGCACATCACGGGGCTGGCATCGCATCGCCGACGACGACCGGCCCACCCGCACACCGCCGAAGACCCTCGCCCTGCTCGCCGCCGCCAAGCGGGCCGGTCCCGCCATCTCCACCGTCTGCAACCACATCCACCGCCATGAGGGCGCCGTCGGCGTCCGACGCATCCTCGGCGTCCTCTCCCTCGTCAAGAAGCACGGGGCCGCCGTCGTCGAAGACGCCGCCACCGGCGCGCTCGAACTCGGCGCGCCCACCTACCGCTTCCTGAAACGCTACCTGGACCGTCACCCCGTCGCGCCGCTGTCGCTGCGCCAGGTCGACCCGCTCATCCGCGAACTGACCGTCTACCGCGATCTGATCGACCGCAGAACAGGAGACACCTCATGAATCTCGTCGAACTCGACCAGGCGCTGCGCAAGCTGCGCCTCTCCGGCATGGCAGACGTCCTCGACACCCGCCTGCTCCAGGCCCAGACCGAGCAGATGGCCCCCATCGACCTGCTCGCCGCGCTCGTCTCCGACGAGCTCCAGCGCCGCGAGGACCGCCTGCTCGCCCGCCGGCACAAACAGGCCCGATTCCGGGACCCCGACCGCTCGCTCGACGGCTTCGACTTCGACTTCAACAAGAAGATCAACCGCGCGCTCGTCTTCGAGCTCGCCACCGCACGCTTCATCACCCAGCGGGAAGACGTCCTGCTCATCGGCCAGCCCGGTACGGGCAAGAGTCACCTCGCCCAGGCCATCGGGCGCGCCGCAATCCAGCAGGGCTACCGCGTCCTCTACCGCGAAACGCACACCTTCCTCGAAGAACTCGCCGAGGCGACGCTCGCCGAGACCCGCAAGGACTACCTCGCCGAGTTGACCCGCGCGCACCTGCTCATCATCGACGACCTCGGCATGCGCAAGCTGCCCCACACCGCCGCCGAGAACCTGCTCGAGCTGATCATGCGCCGCTACGAGCGGGCCTCGACGATGCTCACCTCCAACCGGCCGGTCGACGAGTGGGGGAAGCTGCTCGGCGACACCGCCGCGGTCACCGCGCTGCTCGACCGGCTCCTGCATCACGCGCACGTGCTCAAGTGCGGGCCGCGCAGCTGGCGCACCCGGGTGCGGACCACCTTGGTAGAGTCGACGGGAGGCGCGTAACCGGTGGGGAGTCGGTGGCGCATCCGGCGCTTTCGCACCGGGCCGCAGTCCGAACCCCGTGGGCACTTCCCCCCGCTCTCCGGTAGCCGGCGTTCCGCTGGCGTCCTACCCCGGCGTTGCGGAGCGGAGCGAAGGATTCGCGCGCGGCCGAGCGTCAACGCCCCATCCGGACGTGGTCCGCGCGCGCGAGAGCGCCGCCTCCAGGCGCGCCTGGCGCAACAACCGACACCGTCCGTCCCCACACTCGCCGCGTGCGCCAGACGAGCCTTCCGCGGCACTCGGGTTGTCGCTCGACGCAACGCCCTTTCCACTGCGTCGTCGTCAACCACACCGTCCGGCCCAGCCCGGCCGTTCCGTCTCGCGAGGGTACCCCGGCCGGGCATGACCAACACCGACGTCCGGCGCAGAACCCACCCAGGAGACCGGACCACACAAGGCCCTCTCTACGCTCGCAGCATTACCTCGCGCACGCTGTCGCGGACCAACCCGCACGCGTACACCGATGCCGATGACAACCGAGCGGTGGGTGTCGCCACGCTTGCGCCTCGATCGCGCGGCCGACCGCTTCCCCCGGGGGTCCGTTACGTAACGGTGCAGCATGGTCGTGTGGCGTTGACCAACGCCGAGCGGCAGGCACGTTACCGGGAGCGGCGGAAGGCTGGCGAATCCCGGATCCGGTACCGTCGGCCAGCGGACCGCAGATCGCGGCCACAGCAGTGGAACGACGCCGTGCAGACGCTCCTGGAGTTGCAGGAACAGGTACCGGGAGTGGCGGGACGCCTTGCCGGATCCGCGACCGCGGAGTTGCTCGAGCAGGTCTGCGATCTGGATCTGTCGGTACTAGAGGCTGTCGAGCTGCCCAGGGGCTTCGGGCGTGACGGCTAGCAGCTAGCTGCTAGCGCGCCGCCCAAACACCTTGCCAACAGAGGACGCCGTGAAGTAGATCTCAACTCCAGTCTCGGGCCGCCGGAAATGGCCGGTTTTGAGGTGTCCATAAATGGCCGGTTTTGACCCGTCCACTGAGGGCCGGACGTCTCCTCCGTGCCTTCATCGTCTCGGTCGGTTCGCGAGCGTTCGAACCGCATTGTTTCCGCTGTTGCCTACGACGCGAAGAGCGGCACCTCGAGGGTCCGTCCTGCTTTCAATCCGACGGTCGGCGGGGTAACGGGAACAAGTCCTCGATACGGCAACCGAAATAGGCTGCGAACTTCCAGGCATTCTCGACGGTAATGGTGCGATAACGCCCGCGGGCGACATCGCTGACGTAGGGCTGCGTCAGGCGGAGCGCCTTCGCAAGGGTCACCTGCTTCACTCCCGCTAGGCCATGGCCTTCGCCACGTGGTCGGAACCCAGTTCCGAGCGACCTTCGCCACGTTCTCGACCGCATGCCGCGGGCGGAACTGCCACCGTCAAGGTGGGAGAACATGCGGTGCAGGCTCGGCGATCGGCGTCACCGCTCGTCGTCGAGCCTGGCTCGGGTCCCGGGCCAGGAACAGCCGGCCCACGTAACGTCACGCCTGCGCCTTCTCTTCCTGCGCCTTGGCCGCTCGCCGGGAGGCCCAGTAGTTGCGCATCCGCTCGGCGACCGCCTTGCGCTGCTCCTCGGTCGAGTCCTGGCGGGGTCGTCCGTGTCTGGTCGTCGAGTTCCTGGCCGGCGGCACGCTGGAGGACCGGCTGCGGGACGGGCCGCTCGCCCCCGCTCAGGCGGTGTCTGTCGTCGCCCGGCTGGCCGACGCCCTGGCGGCCCTGCACGAGAAGGGCTGCCTGCACGGGGATGTCAAGCCCAGCAACATCGGGTTCACTGCGGAGGGGGCGCCGAAGCTGCTGGATTTCGGACTGGCGCACGCGGTGGACGACGCGGCCCTGGTGGGCGGCACCCTGGCCTACCTCTCGCCCGAGGTGCTCACCGGCCGCCTGGCCGAGGCCGCCGACGATGTCTGGTCGCTGTGCGTGGTCCTCTACGAAATGGTGGCGGGCCGGCAGCCCTTCGCCGGCGGCACCATCGAGGAGGTGCAGCGCCGCATCCGGCGCCAGCGCCTCGCGGCCGGCGGGCCGGACGCAGCCGCCGCGCCGACAGCGGCGACGACCGTGGCCGCCTTCGCGGCGGCGATCCTGACGGCCCCCCGGGCGGGGCGGCCGGACACCGCGCCCGCCTTCGCCGCCGCGCTCGCCGAGATCCCCGGGACCGCGTAGCCAAAGTTTTTTCCACCCGGCCGGTCCGGTTCTCTCCCGCCATACGTCCCTACCAGCGACAGGCTGTGTGAGTGTGGGTTTGTGCCCTACGGGGCACCCTATTTGAGCGGTGACGGTGCCATCTGCGGTCGTCGATCGGCGATCGACACGTTGTGCACCTGGATCGCGCGGCCGGTACAGGCATGGACACTGGGAGAGACAACGTGATCAATGACTCCAACAACAGCGTGACCGCAGGCGCGCGCGGTGAAGGTGCGCTGCGAGGCGCCCAGCGCCCAGCGGCACACTTCACTCACCGACCCCGTCACGCGTCCCGCAGCGGGCGCCGCGCGGTCGTCGCGGCGCTCCTCGCCTTCGCCGTGCTGGGGACAGCCCTGCCCGCCGCCGCGCAGCGCCCGGCCGCCGTCACCAATGTGGCAGCGGTGCCGGAACCCCGCACCTCCGGCTCGCTGCAAGTCTTCTGGAGCGCTCCCGACAACGCCGGCAAGCCCGCCCTCACCGGTTACGACGTCCGCTACCGAGACACTGGAGGCAGTTGGACGACCGTGCGCGTGGACGACGCCGCCAGCACCACGCTCATCATCGGTGGCATCCCCAAACAGCTATTACGATGTCCAGGTGCGTGCCCTCAACGCCGATGGTTCCGGCCCCTGGTCCTCGAACGCCGAGGGCGCCACGATTTTTCCTCCCAAAAGGATCCTTGCCAACAACCCGCTGATCCCCGGCGACCTCGGCCCCGGCGACTCCTTCCGCCTTCTGTTCATCACTGAAAATACGACGGACGCCACCGATACGGGCATCCATGACTACCTCGACTTCGCGGCTGGCGACGTTAACGAGATCATTAACCCCGGCCGTCTCATGCGTGAGTGGGGAAGGATTACCCTGGGGCAAACGGCGCTGGTGAGCACGCCGGGCGCCGACGCCCGGCAGCACACCGACACCACCTGGACCTCAACCGACCGGGGCGTGCCGATCTACTGGCTCAACGGCGCCCGGGTCGCCGACGACTACGCGGACTTCTACGACGGGGTCTGGGCTGACGAGGCCAACCCCACGAACAATATCGGCGAGCCCCACTCGCTCGCGGACCCCGCCCCCTGGACCGGCACCGACCACGACGGCACGGAGCTGTTCAACGGGAACGCGTCCCGGGCCCTCGGCCAGGCCAGCGTCAGCGTCGGGGGCCCCGGTTCGACCATCCCCGGCGCCGGGCCGCTCAACGGCGGCGTGATATTCGCGAAGACCCAGGAGCGCCCCCTGTACTCGTTGTGGCACGTCCTGGTCGTCGGCGAGAACCTCCGGCTGGTCGACAACACCCATGTACCGGCGGCCGACCGAGACGCAGGCAACGACGATCGCGCGGCCGTGAGGGCCCAGCTCTTCACCACGGGGCCCAACTCGAGCGGCTACGGCATCGACGAAATCTTCGTTTTGGCTGGACTAGGGCCTGTTAACACTATTGGGCGGTTCGTGATATCGTTGGCTGGATGGAGCTCACCGAGACGCAGTACGCACGCATCGAGCCCTGCCTCCCGCGACAGCGTGGCAATGTCAGCATGCCCAATTTGCAGGTGCTCAACGCGATCCTGTACGTCGCCGAGCAGGGGTGCAAGTGGCGAGGGTTGCCGAAGCGCTTTGGGAACTGGCACACGATCTACACCCGTATGAATCGTTGGTCCAAGAACGGGGTGCTCGACCGGGTCTTCGAACACCTGCAACGCGCCCAGTTGATCCGCATCAAGCTGGAGGCGGTGTCGCTGGACAGCACCGTCGTCAAGGTCCATCCCGACGGCACGGGGGCTCGAAAAAAACGGCCCCCAAGCCATCGGCAAGTCCCGCGGCGGGTGGACCACCAAGATTCATCTGGTTGCCGCGGATGCTCGCACGGCACTGACGTTCGCGCTCTCGCCCGGCCAGGCCCACGACAGCCCGGAAGGCCGAAAGCTCCTGGCCAGCATGGGGCCGCAGGATGCCAATGTGGCCTTGGTGATGGACCGCGCGTACCAGGGCGACGAAACTCACCAACTGGCGCTGGACCTGGGGTTCACACCCGTGGTGCCGCCGCTCAAGACTCGGACGGACCCGTGGGAGTACGACCGGGAGATGTACAAGCGACGCAACGAGGTCGAGCGTCTGTTCCGCCGGCTGAAGGGCTATCGCCGGATATTCTCCCGATTCGAGAAGCTGGATGTGATGTTCATCGGCTTCATCCACTTCGTGCTCATCTTCGATGCGCTGAGGTAAGTGTTAACAGGCCCTAGACGATGCCTTCCTGGGCCCCGTCGCCCTCTATACCACGGACGCGGGCGGCAACCCGGACTTGGTGAACGGGCTCCACGCCACGCTCAGCCTGGATACGGACACCTACTGGGCCTTGAGAGCCCCAGAGGGGACGGTCCTCAAGCCGAACACGACCTACGCCCTGGTGTTCCAGGGGGATGCGGGCACCTACCCCGAGTTATGGAGCATGGGTTTCGATGGCGAGACTCATCCTGCGGAAGGCTGGAGCCTCGCCGACGCTCTCCTCTACCAGGACGGGAGCAGCTGGGTCGAGAACTCGAACGGCAGGTCGCTGGTGATTGAGATGATAGGCCCCGCGCTGGAGACCGAGTGGCCCGCGCTTGTCAGCGCCACGGTCGGCGCCGCCGGCAACGCCGTCGCGCTGGTGTTCGACGAGGACGTGGACCTGCCCTCGAACAACGCCGACGCGCGCAGGTTCCTGGCGCGCCTGGCCTCCGCCTTCGCCGTCACGGCCGACGGCGCCGGCGTCGCGGTCAGCGGGCTGACCGCCTCCAGTGCCGACCAGCTGACCCTCGTCCTGTCCGGCGTCATCTTCCAGGGCCAAGCCGTCACCCTCACCTATACCGATCCCACCCCCGGGGACGACGCCGTCGCCCTCCAGGACATCCTCGGCAACGAGACCCCCACCTTCACCACCGGTCGGAACGACGTCCCCGCCGTCATCAACAACTCGGCCATCACCGTGCCCGTCGACCTTTTAGTGGACTTCGGCACGCGCTTCACCCACATCGTCCAGGTGCTCGAGAGCGACACGGTGCGGCATCCGTTCAGTGTGTACCTGCGCACCAATCGGTACGGACCGCCGAACAACAATTGGCAGCAGCCGGTGACGATCCCGCTGGAGGTGCAGCACGTGGGCGGCGCGGAGGAGGATGTGGACTACACGCCGCGCATCCCGTCGAGCCTGACGTTCGCGGCGGGCCAGAGCCAGGCGTCCTTCTCCATGCGCGCGATACCGGACGGGAAGAGAGAGACCGGCGAGGGCCTGCGGCTGGACTTCGGCCCGCTGCCGTCCGGGGTGCGCAAGGGCGCATGGGGCCCGTACGAAACGATCGAGTTCGTGGACCAGGTCCTGCCCGAGTACACGGTGTTGTTCGGGGCCGAGGCGTACACGGCCACGGAGGGCGGCGCCTCCGCGCAGGTGTCGATCCATCTGAACGAGCCGGTGGAAATCGAGCCGGTCGAAGTGCGGCTGCTGCTGGAGTACCGCGGCGGCGCGTCGGAGGCGGACCACAATAGTTCGCTCCCGAGGGTCGTGACGATCCCGGTGGGCAAGCAGACGGCGACGATCACGGTGACGGCAACCGACGATACGGCCGACGACGACGGCGAGAGCGTGACGCTGTCGTTCGTCAATGACCCCAACGGCCGGGTGCGCGTCGGCAACGGGCCGAGTTCGGCGACGGTGGCGCTGGAGGACAACGACGGGGCCGAGCAGGTGACGGTCTCGTTCGGGGCGGCGACGTACACGGCGACCGAAGGCGGTGACGACGCGACAGTGCGCGTGGAACTGGACGCGGCGCCAGGCCGCGCGGTGGAGATCCCGCTGGAGGTGACGCTCCTGGGCACCGCGACGGCGGCGGACTACGTCGCTATTCCGTCGAGCGTGACGTTCGGGGTCGAGCAGACGGCGGCGACGTTCACCGTGACCGCGACGGTCGACCAGGACGCCGATGGCGACGAGAGTGTGTTGATCGGGTTCGGGAGGCTGCCGGATGGCGTGGTCGCGGGCAGCCCGGCGGCGGCGGCGGTGACGCTGGCCGACGGCACCGAGCAGAAGCTTGTGGTGGAATTCGACACGAGCCGGAGCCACACCGTCCAGGTGCGCGAGGGCGGAGTGCGCAAACGGCTCAGGGTGCTCCTGGACACGAACACGCGGCGGCCGCTGACGATCCCGCTGGTGGTGACGCACGTGGGCGGCGCGACGGAGGCGGACTACGCGGAGCTGCCGGAGAGCGTGACGATCGCGGCGGGCGAGAGCGGGGCGCCCTATTACGTGCGCGCGCTGCCGGATGAGGAGGACGAAACCGACGAGGGCCTGCGGCTCGACTTCGGCGAGCTGCCGCCGGGCGTGCGCAAGGGCACATGGGGGCCGTACGAAACGATCGCGTTCGTGGACGCGGGCAACGCGGCGAACCTGTCGGTGTCGGGGGCGACGCTGACGGTGGGCTACCCCAACGTGCTCGACGAGACCTCGACGCCGTCGCCGCGGGACTTCGCCGTCTGGGCGGCGGCGCCCGGCGGCGCGACGGCCATGGTGGCGGTGACGGCCGTTCGGGTCGACGGGTCCGATGTGGTCCTCCAGCTTCGCCGCCCGGTGACGCCGGATGACACAGTGACGCTGAGCTATCTGACGGCCGCGATGCACCCGATCCGCGACTCGGCGGGCCTGCCGGCGCCGCCGCTGGCGGCTGAGCCGGTGCGCAACGACACGGGCGTGTCCGATCCCCTGCCCGTGGCCGGGCGTCGGACCGAGGCGCCCGGCGGCGCGGGGATCGGGCGCCTCGACCTGTCGTCGCGGAACCTGACCGACGGCACCGCGCTGACGGGGCTGACCGGCCTGCGCGAACTGGACCTGAGCCACAACGCGATCGCGGACCTCTGGCCGCTGGCGGAGCTGACCGGCCTGCGGGTGCTGAACCTGGCCGGCAACCGCATTGAAGACCTCCGGCCGCTGGCGGGGCTGACCTCGCTGGAGCGGCTGAACCTGTCGGACAACGCGGTCGCGGACCTCTGGCCGCTGGCGGAGCTGACCGGCCTGCGGGTGCTGAACCTGGCCGGCAACCGCATTGAAGACCTCTGGCAGCTGGGGGGCGTCAACGGCCTGCGCGAACTGGGCCTGAGCCACAACGCGATCGCGAACCTGAGTCCGCTGGCGGAGCTGACCGGCCTGCGGGTACTGGACCTGGCCGGCAACCGGATTGAAGACCTCTGGCCGCTGGCGGGCGTGACGGCGCTCGAGCGGCTGAACCTGTCGGACAACCGGATCGCGGACCTCTGGCCGTTGGCGGGACTGATGGAGCTGAACGGCCTGGAGGTGCTGCGGCTGGACGGTAACCGGGTGGCCGACGTGCAGGCGCTCGCGCCGATGACGAGGCTGGCGAACCTGGGGCTGGCGGGGAACCCGATCGCGGACCTCTGGCCGCTGGTGGGGCTCGGCCAGTTGCATCGACTCGACCTCTCGGGCAGCGCTGTCGTGGACTTGTCGGCGCTGGGGCGGCTGGAGAATCTGCCGTGGGTGTGGCTCGGCCCGGAAACGGCAAGGAGGATGGAGGCATGGGCGCCGCCCGCCGGGCGCGTGCCGGCGCGGGCGCGTTGAGCGCCGGGAAGGCGGGGGATGCAGGGAGAGGGACCGAGACCTCAATGTGCGGCGGCAGGCCACAAGCCTCTTGGGCGGGCTTCTGACCGTTGGTGATCCGAACACTCTGACCCCGTTTCGGCATTTGGTTGGGGATCGGGGGGTGTAGTAGGGCAACGAATACGGCACTCGATGTTCGGGTGTGATCCGGCTGTGATCAGGCCGTGATCGGTCATCCGGCGGCGATCACAGGCTCTCACGGTTCCTTCCATTCCAAATCTCTCCGGTCCATGTGACCCTGCTGAATCCGTGAGCTGCGGTCCGCGTGTTTGGTGAAGCATGGTCACCCACGCCCCACGGATCTCGCGTCGTCGCGAGCAGACCAGATATGTAACTCACAGATCCTCCAACGATCCGAGTAGCCGTTCGGCGTACGCATCCGCGGTGAGTCGCACCCAAGAGGGGGTAAACCAGAATAGCCAGCCAGCGCCAAGCACCACAACCACGCCCATACCCACAACGCGAATGGGCTCGGGCCCGACGTTGAGGCGGAGGTCCAGGTACAGACGTGCACCGATGGCAATCGCCGAAACAATGGCAAGAGTCGCCCCGAGCGGCTTCATTCCCCAGAAGTTACGGCGAAAACCGTATTCGCAGTTGGCTTGGAATACCAGTGGAAAACGGTCACGGGCACGCGTGCTGTCGCGCAAGAACTGTATACAGGCGTCGTATGCTTGGTCGGCTCCGGCCGGGTCGGCGACCTCGTCCTCCGCTGTGGGAATATGTGTGTCCGGAAGAAGCCGCCGAAGTTTGTCATGGCGTCGCCGCAACAACACGGGGTTGCCGGAATTGGCGTGCCGCAAGAGACGTGTAGTCGGTTTGCCGCCCCAACGGGTATAAAGGCCGGGTTCTTTCCTCTTGCCGGCGTCTCTAGCCACCTGCGCAATCAAGGCGGCTCCGCCGCACCAAGCGACGAGGCCCCACAGCGTACCGGTGATCACGGAGGCATCCGGAATCCAGGAAAGTACACCAAGCGCTACGGGCAGCGCGACAAGGAGAGCAGGTTGTAGCCGAGCACTTCTAACGTACGGGTCCATAAGGTAGTCTTTCATTGTCGCTTCGCCCTTCGCGCGCGAGTGGAGTGCCAAGTACGTAGCCACTGAATCGGGTGTAGCAGGCAGGCCCACCAAACGTATAGACTACGAAACCGCCCAGCCATTGGGGAGTTAGAGAAATCGCCGCGGGAAAACAGATATGCACCTGGCGTCGGATCCCGCGGTGTATGGCCAACTATGAGGAGGAGAGCCCGCCGAAGCGGGGGCGCCATACATGTAAGCAGCTGTGCCATGCCCTCTAGGTCGATGTCGCTGGGTAGGGGAGGTGAGTCAGGATGTGTGTGCCACATACCGATGTAGCGTACGGCACCGCGAGTAGTAGTACGCATCTCGTTGTTTAGTGCGGCCGTACCCACGATCCCGCAAAGGAACCCTCTACGCGAGGCACGACTGTCCGGCGGGGGGCCTGTCGCGTCTGAAACCCACACGACGCGTGCGGCATCGTCGCGTTCGCCGAACAACAGGCCGCCGGTCTCGACTCTCCGGCCGCGCCAGCGTACGCTGCGCTGGACGTTCGTCATGATCGACTGCCAGGCGCGGTGGGCGATTCGGACCTGATATCCCGCGTGGTTGTCGAGCGTCACGCGGTCGCTGGGCCACGCGAAGCTGGCGTAGCTCAGGTTCTCGGGACGTCGGCGCAGGAGGTGGGGCTGAGTGATGAAATGCGCGGTCGCAGGAGGGTCGCCGGCTCGGAGATCCTGCGCGACGTGATTGAGCATTGTGCCAGCGAGAACGGCTACGTCGGCAACGGAGCCGACAAACGTTGGATCCGAGCAACCGGGCTCCGGCTGAAACAGTAATCGGGCATCCGATGCGTCGGGCCAGAACTCGTCAACAAAGTGATGAAGTCGCCGGTCGGAACACGCGGCCAACTTGGCGAGGCGTGCGACATCCGCTACAGCGCCAGAATGGCGTGGACGCGAGAGGACAACGAGTCCCCGTTCGGCCCTGGGTCCGACGACCATGGAGGCGATCGAAGCACGGAATCCGTTTGGCTGGCCCCACAAGAGCTCCAACTTCTTGAGAAGCGCCCGTGACGCCGTTGTATCGATAACGAGGTCCACTCCCTCAAATAGGTCGTCCGCGGGTAGTGCTGTCAGTAGGTCGGACGACCGGGTTTCCACGCCAAGGTCGTCCCGAATGCGCCGCAACCGTCGGGCAAGCGCCTCGACTTTCAACTCAGCGATGTCGGCATCTTCGTAGAGTTGGCGGAGTAGGACTCCAGGCGTTACGATTCCCCGATCGTGAAGGAACAGTTTTGCCACCCCGGCGCGTGTCAAGTACTCGGCTACAGCGCTGCCCAGCGCGCCGCAACCCCATAGCAATACTGTACGACCTGCAAACCAGGACAGAGTGGAGTCGTGATCTCGTCGCGACACGATCTCGGGTCGAGCCTCCGTGAGCCGACACCAGTCCACGGGAGCAATCGCCGCCCAGTCCATAATGATCCGCTCAACCTCGACGCCGATCTCGCGAAGTCGATCGTCCGTGGAGTGCTGGCTCAGAGACAGACGGAGGCCATTGGCGAGGACGGGACAAACGTACCACACGGACAAATGTTGCTTTAGGTCGTCAGTTCCCTGAATACCCCGCATCGGTGTCCCAATGACGACATAGAGCGGACTGTCCTTGGGGTTCTGCGCGACAGCCAACTTCAGCGTGAGAAAGAAATGCCGACGCGGCACGCCACGCTCTTCAAGTTCGGTCAGAAGGTCACTGACCATCGCGGGGAACTCGAAGGGCATGGGTGCGGGCAGCAGAACCACTGCGCCGACGGGGCTAGGTGGGGGCGCCGCCAGAATTGCTGACCAACAGTTGAGCTCGGTCCGGCGGTCGGATACTGAGCGTAGACCTGCCAATCCGTACCAGGGTTGACCGTGCGTGGCGGGGGCATTGACCTTCGGGATGACCATCCGATTGCCGGTCACGTACGCCACCGGCGGGTGAAGGGGGGCGCCGACGGGATCGAGTTGGTTCAGCGCGGCTTGTCGGAGCCATTCTTCAAGGCGTCCAAGGAATCCGAACATGCCGTCACTGGCATCCCATTCGGCATTTTGGGCTTGGTAAAGACAAAGATGACGCTTCCATTGCACGTGGGGAAACCCCGCGAAACGGCAATGAGGCACGTCTACCTGCGGTGGACGGAACGGAAAACCGACAGGAACGGAGATGGTAATGCGCTCGCGGCTGCGAAGCCGCAGGCCGCCTGGAGCACGAGAAAACGAGCGCGTGGAAATGGAGCAGTCCAAGAGAAGGACCCGGTCACGCTCAGCAATACTGAGGATCTCAAGGGCTCCGTCCGCGAAGGCCTCAACCTCCCGAATCTCCTCAAGGGCTGACGCCTGGCCGTCAGTCATGACTCCGCCCAAAGCCAACCCGCTCCCTTGGGGGCTCGTTCGTGCCCCGGGCCGCGACGATGGCCGCGCTCATGGAGATCGAGGAGGCCTTGGCCGTGGAGGCGCCGGATTCCCGGTACCGGAGTCCGTCCGTTGACATTTCGAACACGGTCGGTTGAGGATTGTCTTTGTCGGGATGCTCCTGTGTGCACAGGAACTCGTCGTTCGTGATCTCCTCGTACCGTTGTTTCGCCTTTGCATGAGGCGGGTTGTCACCCTTCTTGTTGGAGGCCGGAATTGGTTCCGAACTTGCGACAATGTAGCCGGGCTGGAGTTCCGCCTCTTCCATCGCGTCGATAATGTCCTGCTTCAGTACTTCATCGTCGTCGCCATCGTCCTGCCAGTACATCGCCGACTTAGAACAGTGATGCGCGGCGAGCATTACGTTCCATTCCAAGTCGTCGGCTTGGCTGCGTTCAAATATCCGCTTGATCGTGGGATAACAATGGTCCCCGAGGAACAGCCCGGAGCCGACGCCGGGGTCGTTAATGAGTCGAATCTGCAGTGCGATGCTGCAGTCATTCCGGTCTCCGGTGGCGTCGTCCTTGAACGGTGCATGGACGAAGGCGCGGAATTCGGCCGCATAGTCCGCGCCGTCAAGGTCGGTGATCGCGTTCCCCGGCACGGTCAGCCGGTCGCGAGGAAAGTCCTTGAACTCTTCCTCTTCAAGCAAGTCGTCGTAGCCAATGATACGAACACGGTCTCCGCTGCTTGTGTTGTCCTTCTTCGCAATGGTCTTCTGGACGCGGCGCTTCGCCTCCTTCTGAAAGGCCTTGGCGTCGTCGCACAAGTCCTTCTTGTATTCGCGAAAGATGCGGGGAGAAAGCCATAGCTCACCGATGTTGACTTCCTTCAATAGGTCGGCGAATCCGAGGCAATGGTCTTCGTCAGGGTGAGTGAGCACGAAAGTTGCCAAGTACGGTTCGTCGTCCTGCTTCGGCAGTAGTTGCTTTAGTTTGTCGACGATTGGTGTGTGTGGGTCGTCATCGTCCTTGGAAGAGGCTAGGTGGTGGAGGTCCACCTGAAGAGCCGTATCTGGGTTGACCGTGACGGTGGTACTGTCGCCGGTGCCGACAGGCCAGAAAACGAACCCTTGGGCAGGTAGTTCGAGGTCGTTGTCGTCGGTCTGAGTCATGATAGGGTGCTCCCGGGTCTATGGTCGGTTGTGGTGTAGGCGTCGAGGAACGTCACTTGGTCGCACCGGGGTCGAGTACTTCCTTGATCTTGCGGCCGGCATGGCCGGAAACGACCTGGAAGAGGTCACGATCGGACGGGCTCAGCGTCGGCGGGAGGCGACGGAGCGGAGCTCCAGCGATCTTCTCCTCCGGCCACCCGTACTCCTGTCGGTCGATTTGGGTGATGAACGCCTTGTGTCTTGGGCTGTCCTTGTCGAAAGGCGAATTCTCTGCTGCCATCGTGACCCCCGTTCGTTAGGATACCACGATACGACGGTGGCACGGTGGTTGACAACCCCCGTGTCTAGGCTGCACAATCGGCATCATGAAGCCGGTGAAAGCCATGACGATCCGCCTGTCTGCCCACCAGTCAGAGGAGTTGGACACGATCGCGGCTGTCGACGGTCAGCCAGTTTCGCGCGTGATCCGCTCCGCAATCGCTGAGCATATCGAGGAACGCAAGCGTGACGTTGCGTTTCAGGACATGCTGCGCCAGCGCATTGAGCGAACCCGGTGAATGCTTGCTTGGCTCTTAGGCGTTATTAATAGGGTCATTGGTTGCCTGACATCAGACAGGTAATTTCGGCCCGATTTCCTCATATTTCTGCATACTGCGAGGTCAGGATACTTATTTCCAGCTTAATAACCGCACCGTCTCATCCAGCAGCCGACGCCGACGAAGCTCCACGCGCGTACGCATCACGACTCCCATGGGAGCTTCTCTCGTCGCATCACCTCCGGCCGCGTGAAGCCGAGGGGCCTTGTCTCCGACAGCCTGTAGGCCCCCGAGATCCGAAGGAGCGGGTATCCTTGCGCCGGATCCAGCAACTTTACGGACTTCAGGCAAACAACGGCCCAAACAATGCCAACGCCGTGCTGGTCCATTAGCTCGCGCACAAACTCCTCTCGGATGAGCAACGCACTTGGCCCCGCCGTGTGGGCGCTCGGATCGAAGGCCGCCACATTACCGTCGGGACCGAGGAAGTCAGCGGCCCGCCCGCTCCAACGTAGCCCTCCGATCCTCACAATCTTCTGGCCCGGAAACTGAAACCATCCACTCTCCCACGGTGAATCGTCCAGGGGGCCCCGGCGAAGCGGGTATTTCGTAGCAACCGCCTCAAGGCTCACCGGCACATTCCTGCTCGGCTGTGAGTTTTCATACAAGCTACCAAGTGGCACTTGGCTGTACATCGCCGCCGGGGCCCAACCGTGCTCGCCCATGAACACGTTGTACACCTCGGCGACGTCCTCGATGCCAGCATCTACGAAGGAAAGCCCCTTCGCCCACTCCACAAAGCAGGGCGCGTCTTCCCTGCGTGTCAGATACCCAGTGATCCAGTACGCGACCTCACCGCGTTCCACCTCGAACAGTTTTCGGCCGATCGGCGGTTCCTGCTTCCACGCAAAGTAGCTGCTGCCGTTGAGCCATCTGGTTCCATCTCCCGGACTTCGCACCGTCAGGAGATCCTCAATCCTGGGTAGGTCGTCCTGGCCCCGAACCCAGTCACCGAGCCGGTCCGCTGCTTCCCAACGGTCGAATCGCCCCGCCGTCCACCAAACCCCGGGGTTGCCGTGGCGGTAGTTCCAGGCCCTCCCTCGCGGCGGCGTCGCGGTAAATGTCGGGTCAATGTCGCGCAGCCAGTTCTGCCAGGGTCCCTGGTACCGGTGACTGCGCCCAGTTTCCGCGGGAAACTCTCTATACTGGAAGTGGTCGGCGATCAGCGCAAGTACTTCCCGGTACGCGATCCATTGGTACTTCCGTCCTATGCTCTCCTGGTTGGAATGTCCAACAAGGTCGAAGTTCCAAGTCCGGTCGAAGCTCCCGAACCGCTCCGTCGTCCATCCCAGCTCGAACACCCGCCGCAGCACGTACCGCTCGATCTGGCTGCGGTCGAACACCGGCAGAGGCGTGCGGTCTTTGCTCGGACCTCCGGGACCGCGGGGGTCACGCCATGCCGGCTGGTCGAGTCCCAGTGACAGCCACTCGCCCGAGGATCCCCAGGTCTCGCGTATGGCTCGATGCAGATCGCCCTCTAGCACCGAATGGCCGATGTGGCTGCGAGCCCAGTCATCGCCTTCGCGTCTATGTGGGTTGTGCTCCGGACTTGGCAACAGCGGCGCCACGTTCTCCTCGTTCGGGAACACCGGCGGCGCGCTGTGGTACGGCGGCCGTATGCGGGATACGTCCACGTCGATAGGCGACTCCAGGTAGAGCGCCCGCTCGACGACTCCGCGCGCGTAGTCTCGCAACAGGATGTTCACGGGCGGCGCACCGGTGGCAAAGACCCTGGCGTACACGCGTTCGGCCAGTATCTTCACCTCGTTTGGATCATGGCTTCGCGTCGCCACGCCATATGCGACCGCGTAGACCCGCTCCACCACATAGGGATCGTCGACATCCGCAAATCCATCCACCAATCGCGCCGTGGCCGCTAGCCGACCGGTCAGCAGGTTCACCAGCGCCTTCGTTGCCCGATCGCGAACGGGCCGATTCGATGCCGCCAGCATCCACGCCAGGGTCATCGCGCAAAGGTCAACCAGACCATCGTCCAGCTGCATCGTCGGCGACACCGCAAGGGCCCAGTCCAGCAGTCTCCTGGTCGGCCCGGCTCCGGATGTCGCATGGTGCAGATACACCGACCACCACGTGTCCCTTGCGGGCATCTCGTCCTGGCGCAAACGAGCGTCGAGGAACCGCGCGTTCAGGGGGTGCTTCGGCGTAGTCGCCAGCGTGAGCAGCGCGCCAAGAATCGAATAGGGATCCCCCCACTCTGGCTCGAGCTTCGTCCGTACTAGGTCGCAGGTCCGCTCGGAAAACGTCCCCACGTCGCGCCACACGAGGCTCTGCGTGAACGCCCCTTCGAAACCCTCGGCCTGGGCCAAGTGTGGCACTAGATCAACGACCTCACAGGCGGTTCGTTCGGGCAACTGGATACAGAGCGCTTCGAGGATGCCCTGCGTTTCGTACCCGCCCTCGGCAACCTCGGCCAACCCGCCTCCCGGTTCGAACGCGGCCGCCGCGTTCGCGCCGTCGAAGTGCGCTTCCAAGAGCGCCTCCGATACAAGGTGGTCCGCGAGCCTGTCGTAAGCGATGAACACGATCTCGGGGCCTTCTCCGCGGCGTCCGGCGCCCGAGACATCCTGCACGAGCAACCCCTCGACCACGAGCGCCCTGTACAAGGACTCTTCATATGGCCGGCCCGGCAGAAGCCCGTTCACGAGTTCCTCTGCGGCTTCCACCGCCAGCCAACGCTCCGACGCCGTCGGGAACGCGCTGCACAAGGCGCGCAGGGCCTCTTCCGCCGTCTTCTTCCATTGCGGCAACCCGAGTCTAGAAGCCACCCGCCTGTCGACCGACGAGATATAGAGGCTGAAGATGCTCGTGATTCCGTGGATGTCCTTCCGCAACCGGGTTTCGCCACGTCCCTGCAGTCCCAAACACAGAGTCTTGAGGAAGAGGGGGTTGCCGAACTCCGGTGCAATCAGCGGTGTCGAGGGCAACTCCAGACCGTAGTGCGTGAAGAATGTCCGCATCGCATCGTAGCTGCGTTCACCGAACCCGCGATGCGTTGCCACCACCGCGTGTTCACGAACCTCCTCCGGAATCAGCCCGTCGTACGACGACCGGATCGACAGAACTACGCCTGCCCAGTCCGACCTTGCAAAGTGCGCGAGGAACGCCGGGAGATGCGTCTGCCACACACTGAGACCCTTGCCTTCGTTCAGCGCATCGATCAGAACCAGCGCGCGAACCCCGCGGCCTGCGCCGCGCACTCAAGCGCGCCCACGAACTCGTCGGCCGAACTATCGCTTGCGTCGAGCAGGTGGGCCGCCTGGGGCCACGGCGCGTCGTCGCTCGTGAAGGATTGTCCCAGCAGCAGCACGGTTGGGCAGCCTTCGGCAAGGCGGCGGTGGGCGATATCGCACAGCAGGTGCGTCTTGCCGGTCCCAGCCTGTCCCCGGACGATCATCACTTTCGCCACGCCCCAACGCTGCGCCTCCTGGAGCTCTTGGCGGACCTTGCGGAGCTTCCCGGCGAAGGTCTCGAACTGGTACCGGTACTGGGAGAACACCCGATGTTCCGCCTGACGTGTCGAGAGGTGCTCCACGATGCCGTCCACGGCGGCTTCAACCGCGGTAACCCTGTCAGCCGCGCCATCGAAAGGCAGCGTTCCGCTCGGTTGGACCTCCATCGCGTTTCCCGCGGCCACGATCTCGTCGATCCCCGTTCCTATCGATGCCTTGGCCGCTCGCACGACAGCGTCGTTGGCGACCTCCCTGATCGCGGCCTCGACCTCCGGGTTCCCTTCCTTGCCGAGGCGCGAAGGCTCAGGGGAACACGCCGAGGCCCACTCGTTCGCAAGTCCTCGTATCAGCGCAATCGTCCGATCGAAGAAGCGGCTTGTGCGACCGAAGGCCTCGAGCCGGTCCGCGATAGGCAGCTCCACATGCAATTCCGGTGTGTACCTGGTGCCCGCCGTGTCCCTTGCTTCCTCGAAGCGTCGCACGAACCAGTCGTCGTCGAAGCCGGTTGTATCGAACCAAAACCGGAGGCGTCCGATGTGCTCAGGGCTGCTCAATCGTTCGAGCAATTCGCTGCTGCCCCAATATGCGAACTCGACCGTCATCCCCGACTCGGAAGCCCATCCCGCCCACTTCTCTACGTGGGCATCCCACTTAGCAATGGCCGATTCCTGGCCCGGGACGCGGGCGTCCGGCATGTCCATCGGTAGACAGACCACGTAGCGCGTGAGCCTGCGATGCTTCTGAAGCGCCGTGCGCACAGACCGTAGTGATCCTCATGCTCGATCTCCGCGTCCGCCGTGTAGAGCTTGTACGGCGTCGCGGAAAGGAGAAGCGTGCGAACCCGCTCCGGCTGTCGACGGGCAGGTGCTGGAGATAGGCCGCGTACGCCGCCGGCGGCGGCACCTCCAGGACAAAGGCCGGGAGCATGTGCAGCGGCGCTTGGGTGGCCTTGAGGAGGCTGTAGACGCCGAGCAGCCAGGTCCGCCAGTCCCCGCGACCGGCCCACAGCAACAGGCCGGCGGCGGCGGCGTGCGCGACGAACTTGGTCGTCATGAAGGCAGCCACCTCGCCGTGCGCGCGATAGTAGTCGCCCCAGGCCCACGGCAGCAGCAGCAGCGTGGCCGCCACCTCGAGGCTGGCGAGGGCGATGAGCGCGTGGACGGCGTGGCGTACGCCCGCGCGGCCGTAGAAGCGGGTGGCCGGCACGGTCTCCGCCGCCGGGCCCGCCACCGGGCGGCTCGCCAGCACCCGCTCGATGACGCGCAGGTTCTCGATCTGCGCGCGCTCGGCGCCCGCGGCCAGCCGGGCGCAGCGCTCCCACTGCACCTGCTGGTCCAGCGTGAGCGCGTCGGCCACGTCGCCTACCAGATCGTCACGGTCGTCGGTGCGCATCACAAAGCCGGCATCCCACCGCGCAACGCCAACCCGCGCGCACGGCGCGCGGCCAGCGGAGTATGTCTCTAATGACGTCTGGGTGGCCGGAACCGGACGGGTTCCGCACGGGGGGCCGTCGGAGCACTCCCAGGCGCGCCGGCGCGCGGGACGCTACCTGCTGGAAGCCAGCGGCATGACCGCGCTCAGCCGAATGACGGCCCGCTTGAGCGCCTTGCGCGCGGCGTCCGGACTCGGGAGGCGTTCGATGGCGGCGAGCTGCGCGTAGTTGTACCCCAGTTCCGCCCGGCCGACGATCAGCCGGCGATCGCGGACCTTCAGGCGCTTCAGGCCGTCCCGGTAACACCCCCACAGCTCCTCCCGCAGGCGTCGCTGATACTGTGGCGCCGCGTCCTCGAAGGGCCGCAGGGGGTCCTCCCCAGGGGCGAGGCGGGCGATGTCCAGACGGCGGATGGCCCGGCGCAGCTCGTCCTGGACGCGGTTCTCCACGGCGCGCCGGAGATAGGCGCGCAAGGCGCTGACGTGCTTCGACTCGAACCAGGTGAGCCGGGCGAAGGTGTGATGCAGCACGTCCTGCACCAGATCGCTGGTCGCCACCCCCCCGCTGCGGGCCCACTGCGGCAGGCGGCCGCGGGCTAGTATCCGCAGCCAAGGCGCGTACCGCTCGAACAGCGCGGCCACCGCCGAGGCGCTCCCCCGCCGCACCTGATTCAGGAGACGCTGCTCGGAGCCGGGATCCGTGGGATCCGCTCGGCCGGCATCGTTCAACGGCGCGGGCATGCGGTTCCGGGCCGGCGCGCCCGGCCTCGACGTGCGGTCGGCCGGGATGCCGCCGTCGCCGTCCTCGACCGGGGCTGTGCTCTTGTCGGATCGTTGCACGTGGTTCCGTCGCGCGTCTGTGACCGCTTCCCGCTGAAGTCCCGGCCCTCCGTTCGCACTACCGTGCCGGTCAGTACAAGCCGCAGGCCGACCACGGTCTGGCCACCGCCCGCGGCCGACTGCTCGCCCGGCTCAGCCGGCTGATCGACAACCCGCCGCCGCTGGACGACGCCGAGCGCTTTGCCGCCCATCTGGCCAGCGAATTCCCCGCCATCTTCACGTTCCTGTGGGACCCTTCGGTCGACGCCACCAACTGGCGCGCCGAACAAGCCATCCGACCCGCCGTCGTCATCCGCAAGGTGTGCGGCGGCAACCGCACCCGCAAGGGCGCCGACACCCAGCAAGTCCTCGCCAGCGTCGTACGTACCGCACGCCAACGCAACCTCGACCTGCCTGCGCTGGTCGCCACGATGTTGCGTGCCCCCGAGCCCATCGTCCCCGACGTATTCGGCCTGCCGCCGCCGACCGCGTGAGCGGCAGCGCGGCAACGACCGCGCCGACGCACGACCGCGAATCGCGGCTGACCGCCGCTCCGGGTGACATGCCGAGACCGTTGCCCCTGAACCTCGTCGTCGCTCGGGCTTCGACGTTCCCGGCACACTACATGTCTGTGTTTATTGACGAATCACCCGGTAAACGAAGACGATTCGTTTTGCAGAGGCGAGTCCACAACCATAGCAACTCTACTGTGGCTGTCACGTCAACTCCCTGAGAATCACTTTCTGCATCTATTCACGGGAGAGGTGTATCTCATGGAGATGCGCAAGAACCTGAGATGGCTATTGATCCAGGTAGCGCTGCACGTCGTAACGTGTGTCGTCTACAATTGGATCATCTCCATCTGGTAAAACTCTGGGCTCGCCGGCCGAGAGATTGACCGGCGAGCCCATCGTCAACTATTCAGACATAGAAGTTCTCAACCGTGCCACTCGGGAGAGTCGAGGGCACATGACGAGCACTCGGATCCTCCGGGTCAGGCCGCTGGAGATCCAGCGGGACGGGTGTTGACTGGCGTGGTAGACTCGACCCTCAAGATTGGGGGTTATGTTGGCCAGTACCGATGGATCGAGCCCAGAGACGCCGAGTGATTTCGCGTTTACGATATCAGGTGTTACAGAAGAGGCCGTGGTCTTCGAGATCAGTTTTCAGGGTCCAGACGGGTGGAAACCGGCTCGTCTGGTTTTGAAGAGATCTCGGGTCGTTCAGGTTGCAAGAGACGTTCTGGCCCGGTTATCTCCACCCAATACTCATTCGGCCCCGTCGGGTGGAGCCGGCCCTCTAAGATCACAAAGGGGAAAGTAGGCTTATAGATTTGAGTACTCATGGATAACAGTATATCACCTTGATCATAATCAGTCTGATCCCTTATATCGTGATGGGCTCGGGCATCATTGTCCTGGCTGCATACGGGTTAAGGTACCGCTACCACCGTTACCGTTCCCGTCACCTTTACGCTCGCCGTTCCATACTCGCTCGACAGGCATCCCATACTGGCCGTGAATCACGTATACCGCGCGCAACCTTTTTGAACAGTACAGCCAGCATGCGTGCTGTGGTCACATTGATGATCTTGGCCGCGGCACTGTACGTGCTCCTATTTACCGAGGACGAGCCACAATGGGCAATAGGTGCTATCGGGTCAATTCTGGGGTATTGGCTGCCACGGGAGCCTTGAATCTTGAAGATCCATCAGGCCGGTGCTGACTGGCGTGGTAGACTTGCCGGCCATGCCAGATTAAACAATCGACACGGCGGCGGAAATCCTAGCCCTAAAGAGTCAGCTTGCGATTCTGTCTGCGGCACTCCTCCATCTCCCCAGAAACAGCCCTGATCTCATCCGGCGAGACGTAGCCGAAGACATCGCCCGGTTCAGGCTTTCTGCGGAGGCGGCGGACCCTGCCGATCATCTCTTTGTAGATGTGAAGGAGCCCATCGGCAAGATCGGAGTGGCCTGCAAGGGGCGGAGTTGACATAGTGCCTCCCCGGAAAGCTCCAAGTGTATCACTTCGGTCGAGACTTGCGTGTATGAGAAACTCGCTGGAAAGGGTAATCAACATGAGCTATGAAATCAACGCTTCAATGCTAGACACGACACACCGTGAATTCCCGATCATCCGGGATGCCCTTTTGAGTCGCTACGACCTTCTCTTCGACAAACACGTGCCGGATGGCTGCTTGCTCCGAGAGCGTGATGCATCAGAGCAGCAAGCCGTAGCGGGCTCGTATACGCGGATCATCACCAGTCACACTCAGACCATAGCCGGCGCATTCAAGTTCGATCTATATGCTTCCGGCTTTGCCCTCCTGCGCCCAACAGTGGAAGCTATGCTGAAGCAGGGAATGCTCGCCAACTACCGTGGCGATGGCGATGGCTGGAAGAAGATCCCTAACAAGGCTCTTACCATTACACGTAAGCATCTTCGCCAGCTAGAGGAGCAGTCTGGATGCTTCGATATCCTTCCGTGGTGGAGCGGCATCAAGCCGTTACTCAATGATTTTGTGCACGGCGGAATAGGCCAATTGGCTGGCAATCCTATCGACGATAACGGATCACTACTGTCCCACATTTTCAGCGCCACAGCAGCATCTGAGGGTCTGGGGAACCCGGTGGCGAGGGCGTCGTGAACAGCTCCACCAGTGGACGGCGGTCGAACAGGTTGAGCTGGAGAACTCGTAGCATCTGGTGCAGGCTCCAGCTCAGTCGCAGGACGAACTTCAGGTAGGCCAACAGCAGGTACATACACGTCGCCACCCACAGTTGCGACAGAACCGCGTTCTTCGTCCGGCCGACGAAGCGTTTCACCTTCAGATGCTGCTTGATCCACTTGAAAAACAGCTCGATTTGCCACCGCGACTTGTACAGGTTGGCAATCGTCTTCCCCACCCACGTCGTGTTGTTCGTCACGAACACGTAGCTCCGCCGCGTTTCCTCGTCCCAGTAGCCGACCCGCCGCAGCGTGCCCGGATAGGCCTTGCGGCTACGCGCACTGGTCAACTCGATCGTCTGGTCGCTCAACACCCCGGTCCGGATGTCGACGTCGTGCTCACGCACCACCTGATAGCGCACGTTCCGCTTCAGGCGGGTCACAAAGGTCACCCCCCGTTGCTGCAACTGATGGAGCCACCCGAAATCAAGATACGCGCGGTCGGCCACCACCACGCTGCCGGCCGGGAACGTCCACGTGCGGGCCACCGTGACGTCGCCGGTCTTGCCGTCGGTCACGCTGATGAACGTTGGCAGATGTCCCGCCAGGTCCACGCCGACGTGCAGCTTGATCGCGCCTTTCGTGCGCCGGAACGACGCCCACGGGAAGGCCGCCAGACACAAGTCGATGGTCGACGCGTCCACCGCGTACAGCTTGTTCTTGAACCGGAAGCCATGCCGCGGAGCCCGCTGCTGGCAGCGGGCCAGCAGGCGTCCGAAGAGCGCTTCGTAGAGCGTATACGGCTGCTGTGCGTTCACCCGCGCCAACGAGGAGCGACTGACGAACGCTCGCACGCCCAGGTGATAGAGCTTGTGGGGTTGGGCGCGCAGGTTGCCGACGATGTCGCGCAGGCTCTGCAGGCCGCCCAGTTGTCCCAGGCCGAGGGCGACGAACTGCGCCCAGCGGCTCATCACGCGGAGTCTCTGGCCCTCCTGGTGCTGTCGAGCCTCGGCGTCGAATTCATGTCGGGGAAGCAAGTCGAGAAGCTGCCGGAAGACTGTGGTATTATGGGCCACGGCTTGGATCTCCTGTCTTTTGAACGATTTGGAGCAAAGTCATTCTATCAGACACGGAGGTTTCAAGCCGCCTTAATTTGAAGTTCTAGTGCGCCGTGACAAGGCGCCATTCCTCAGCGGGTGCGAATCCCGCCCGGCAACTGTCGCTCCAGCCGGTAGCAGTCGGGGCGGACGATGGAGGTAACGACATCGGCTGAAGCACCCCGGTGACAAAGGGCCGCTTTGGGCGGCTCAGCGACCACACAGGCCGTAACGAGTTGAACGCCGCGCAGGCCTCGAAACGGATAATGCGGAAGCCGACCCGCCTAGAACACGGGGAAGGCTGTCAGCGGTCGGGAAGCGAGCGACGCGGGCACCGACCGGTTCCGCCGGGGTAATGGCGACAGCACGTGTGGAAGGGGGGAGTGGGCGCAACACGGGAAGCCCTACCGGTGGCGTGGCACGCGCCAACGGACAGCCCGCGAGGGTCAGGTCGGGCCGGTCAGGGTGGCGGAGAGGTCCGTAGGTACCGAGGAAGCCGGGCAATGCCGGCGGAGGGAAGGGACCTCAGGTGAAAGCGATGGCGAAAGGGAGCAGGCTCACGGGAGTGGCCGACGGCCTATTACCCCGGAGATGAGCAGGAATTCCGGACTGTCATCACATGCACAAGCGAAGGGGACGACCTGCATGGTCGCTGTCGCCAGGGCGTCAACAGGCCTGACGACGCACCGGCCGGCCAGCGCAAGGGTGCGAGCGTGGTGCCACCGCTCGCGAGACCCGTCCGCTGGTCGCGCCCGGGAACCCGTGTGCGAGTCGCATGATTCCACTGGAGAGCCCGGTGCCGGAGATCGGCCCGCCGGGTTCGGAGAGCGGGGGGAGGAAACGTGCTCACGGGAATCGGACTGCGGCCCGGTTGCGAAAGCACCGGATGAGCCACCGATCCCTACCGGATACGCGCCTCCCCTCGACTCTACTGGGACAGTAGTGATAACGGATACACACGATACCCTGCTGCGTGGTTCTGGATGGCCATGCTCATCACTACCATGTGTATGCTCCTCACCTCGGGTTGGTTCTGGGCTCACATCGGCCACAATGAGCAGGCTGCAAAGGCCATGAGTGCTACAGCTAAGGAGAATTGGAGGACCGTCACGCAGGTACGGAACGGGCAGTCTATTCGAATTATCGGGCGTTGAACCCGTTCCTTCACGGCGAGCATCGTAGCCCCAGTCGAATGCGAGTGCTGCAACCGACCGGCGACGGCGATCGATAGCGCACTGGAGCCTCGACCGGACGCTCCGCGACGTCCTCCGGGTGAACACGCACCTGCTCAGGAGTGCCGACAGTACGAACGGCCCGGAGACACCATCATGTGACTGGGCGACACGCATCCCAACGCTTGGCCGGGACCAGCGTCTAGCCCTGCCGACACTCCGGCAGCGTCAGCACGACTTTCTCCGTAAGGACACTGCGCGAAACTAGTTTGCCATCTGCTGGGTTGCTGGTCATACTGGAGGTATGAAGCGTCGGATCTATTCAACAGTGAGCCGGGACGAGCGAGCCAGGTCGAGGCCGGTGAAGACCTTTCATGCCAACGTCGCTGGGTAGACGCGATTCAGGATTGGCAAGCGTCCCTCATGTTCGATGTGCACATTCGCCCAGGTGCGCTCAATTCGCTGATGGTCGTCGGTCTCCATCCACACAACCAGGGTCGCTTCCAGCTCGATGTCTCAGAAATAAAACAGCCCGCCCGTGCTCTGTGACGCCGAGTTTTCTGTCGTCATCAAGATGCTGCCTCATTCGTGCTCGTAGGTTCTTCGCCCTTCGAGTCAGCTCCAGCGCACTCAGAACACATGTATACGACGATTCGTGATGCGAGGTAGATTCCTCATATCGTTCTTCCCTTGCCGATGGTAGCTCAGTGTCCCCGCCGCGTCCAGCCCGACCGCCCTGAGAGCGCCCGCCCCATTTTTCGGGCCATGGGGTTCCCCGAACCGCTCGACACCGCTTACAAACGCGTCGGAGCCGAGCGGATGTCGACGCCGGCCCGGAGCAAGTGGACAGCCGTGCTGTGCCGCATGCTGTGAAGATTAGATCGCAACATAAGGCCCCGGGCTCTCCAGTGGAATCATGCGGCTCGCACACGGGTTCCCGGTCGCAGCGAGCGCGTGGGTCTCGCGAGCTGTGGCACCCGACTCGCACCCTTGCGCCGGCCGGCCGGTGCGTCGTCAGGTCTGTTGACGCCCTGACGACGGCGACCGCTCAGGGTCGTCCCCTTCGCTTGTGCATGTGATGACGTCCGAATTTCCGCTCATCTTCGGGGTGATAGGCCGTCGGCCACTCCCGTGAGCCTGCTCCCTTTCGCCATCGATTCCATCTGAAGGCGCCGGACCATCACGTCCTCGAGCGCCTTGCGCCCTCGCACCTTCACACTCCGCGCGTGAACCGGTAGGGATCAAGCAGCTCCAGCAGCGTCTAGAAGCTGTTCGAGTGCCCGTTGTGCGGCGTGGCCGACAGGAACAACCGGTGCTCGAAGCGACCAGCGAGGTCACGGACGGCCCGGGTGAACTTCGACTCGATGCCGTAGCGCCCGCCGCTTGACGGCGCGGCATGGTGCGCCTCGTCGAGGATGAGCAGGCTGCCTGGCCGTATCGCTCCGAGCCAGGCCCGCATCGGATCGGCGTAGCTCGAATCGATCAGCAGGTTGTGCGATACGAGGAACCGGCTGGGCGTCATCCAGAGATTCACGCCGAAAGCCCCGCTCGCGACGCATCCGGCCCAGGTAGGAGCGGTCCAGGATCTCGAACACCAGTCCGAAGCGATCCTCCAGTTCCCCCTTCCACTGCTCCAGAACGGACGGCGGCGCCGCGACCACGCTCGTCTTCGCCTTCCGGCGCAGTAGCAGCTCGCGGGCGATCAGCCCCGCCTCGATGGTCTTGCCCAGCCCCGTGTCGTCGGCGATGAACAGGTTGACTCGTGGCAGCCGTAGCGCCTTCCGGAGCGGCTCCATCTGGTAGGCGTCGATCCGGACCCCCGCGGAACGGCGCCTGGAAGAGATTGGCGTCTGTGGCGGTGACGCAGTGCCAGCGCAGGTGTACAGGAACGCCGCGAACCGGCGTGGGGTCGTCGAAGCGGCGCTCGGTGAGGTGGGCCCAGTCCCAGAAGACGCGCAACGCCTGCCCTTGTACGTCGTCGTCGGCACACGCCAGCGTCACGACCGGCGAAGCGCCAGGGATCTCCGACGGCGTGACCTCCTCCACGAGCCAGCGCCGAGAGCGGACCTGGAGGAGTTCGCCGACCTCGGGCGGCCGTTCCGGGAGGACGCGGAGTTGATCGGCTTGAGGCATCACCTGCAAGGCGAATCGGCCTACGGCGACAGCCGCCGCAATTCTAGGGGAACCCACGCCTCTACTCCCAGGCCGACCGCTCCCGTCGGCCTGTACTTTCTCCGAGACCTGCCTGCCGCCCCTTCGGGAGCACCGCGCCCAAGGCCGAACACCACGACCATCGGCTTTGCCGAGCGCCGTCCGACGACGGTATCATCAACGGGTGCTGACCCCCGTCAACGAGCGACCGACCCTCGGCCGCTTCCCCCCTCCCGACCCCGTTGCCCGAACGAAACACAACCCGCTTACGACCGTCCCCAGCGCGCGCCCACTCCCGATCCATCCGCCGGTCGTTCCACCTCTTACCGGAGAAGTCCCCTACTCCTCCCACACCCCGCACCCGCTTATCTTGTGCGACCGCGCCTGAGACCATGCACCCAACGGAACCACCTCTCGAAACGCCCGTCATCCGTGGCGAGTCTGATCTCCTTGTGTTCATCAGCAGCGTGATGACGGACGAGCTGCAGTGGGCCAGAGATGCCACCAAGGAGACATTCCGCGCCTTGCCCATTACGGGCCCTTGGAGCTTTGAGCGTACTCCTGCAAGCTCCGAATCCGCCACGGACGCCTATCTACGTAAAGTAAAGGAAGCAGACTTCGTCGTGTGGCTCGTAGGTGCCGAGACCACATCCCCAGTCGTCAACGAGGTCTATGCCTGCATAGCCCATGACCGTCGCCTCCTCGTCTTCAAGCTCCCAGCCGACAACAGAGATGAACTGACACAGCGGCTTCTGGACGACGTGTCCCACCACGTCAAATGGCGCAACGTTGCGAGCCCCGACATGCTCGGCCCAGAGTTGACCGCCTCGATATCTGATGAACTCATCCGGGCTCTTCGCGATCCCACCCCGCCCGCTCGCCGACAGAAGCTACGTGCATGGCGTGCGTTGTCTGTCGCCAGGTGCAAGCAATCCTGGATTTCACTGGAAGTATCCCATGAACTCGCCACAGAACTTGCCACCGACGCATCCATCGGAGACATCCTCGCCCCCGCGGATACGCGCTTACAGATGCTCGTCGGCGACGCCGGAGCAGGCAAGTCCCTTGCTGCTTCCCGCCTGTTTCAGCACGCAATCGACCGTGCACTCCAAGATGCGACCCAGCCCCTACCGTTTTTCTTCGACGCGCGAGAGCTCCGCGAACCCCTGCACGAGTCCATAGACACGAGAAGTGTAGGTCTCGTTCGTCCCTTCCAGCAGCGCATCTTGATCATTCTCGACAGCCTCGACGAGGTGGGAGTATCCCGGGCTAATGACTTGCTCGCTCAGACGCACTGCTATGTGGATGCGAATCCAAAATCTACCGCAGTAGTAACAACCAAACCGCTTCCGGGTCTAAGGCTCATCGATTACCATATTCGTGTGCCGGCCTTGAGTGACGAAAGCGCACTCTCACTCATGAGTAGAATCGCCGGCCGGCATGTCAGCCTCGGCGAAATGTACGGGTGGCCAGAATCCATGCGGAACGCCGCGAAACGCCCACTGTTCGCTGTAATGATAGGATCCGAATTGCGCCGTCGGCCCGAATTGCACCTTACGCGCCCGGTTCAGTTAATCGACCGACTCGCTCAACAGGTTGTGGAGAACAGTCGCCACGAAGGAGAAAAAATCGACACCCTGTTGCAGGAACTCGCCGTTCAGGTCATCAGCACCGGGCAGCGTGTGCCTAAGCGTCACCTCAATGCCGTGCACTCGGACCACCGGCGACTCGCCGATTCCCTTGTCATTGATGAACACGACGATACTCTGGATTTCACGCTTCAGATTCTGCGGGATTGGTATGCGGCCCGAGCGGTCATCGAAGGCACTACATCGATACACGAGATCCTCCCGGCATCTGATCGCTGGTTGACCGCCCTTCAGATCGTTATCGATTCGGCAAGCAGAGAACTGGGAGACACCGTGAGAGGCGCACTTGCCTCGTCAGATCCCGGATTGGCAGGACTCGTGATGGAAGACCGTGCGCGCGCTTGGCGCGAGGAGAGAACGATCCACGACCACCCAGAGCCCGCACTCGAAGCGGGAGATCGGCTGTGGAAGGCAATGAACGCCTGGGGACAGGGGCTGGGCAAGTTGTTTGGGGTGGTAGGTCCTGTACGTGCCGACGGTCGTACAGCCACCGTTGGCGTCCAAAGCGATTCCCGAACGATTACGACCTCCTGGTACCAAGGCCAGGACATGCTCGGTCCGGTAGTTCAGTTACCGGACCGTTCGGAACTAGACAGCCTACGAGCGGAATGGCCAGTCTTGCACACGCAGATGGCAGGAGGGAACCAGCGCGAATGGCCTTGGTTGACGGCAAAAGGCTACTTGGGGAAGTCACTGTCGGAGACGATCAATACAAGAAGGCTTGCACTACCGTCTCACGATGCCGTTCGCGAACTGGCCTGGACGTTTGCTCTAGCCGCGAAAGGCCAAGCTAGGTTAAACCCAGAACCGATCAGCCTTACGGAAGTGGCTCGGACAGCGGATGCCATTGGTCGCGCTGTCACAACCGAAACCGCCGGGATTAGTGTTGGCAGGCTGAACTTGTCGGTGGAAGAATTTCGCCTGGTACAAGCTCGCCTGTCTGCACTTGAGAAGCGTGCCGACACCATTATGACTGATCCGTGGCCACCGTTTGACCAAGTGCCGCCAAGCGACAAGCGTCCTTGTAATACTTGGGACTTCTTTAGCGATGCAAGGCTACTCGATCGTGCCCGCATGATCCACCTTGCTGCGCTTCGACTGTATGCGGAGATGTTGGGACGATGGTTCGACGGATTTCGGAATAGGCTCCGGTTTGGCCGGCTTCTTCCGGTTCGGTTGGAAGGCCACTTGGCACGATCGCAGCAGAGGCATTTCGAGGGAGCTCCAGTTCTCAAGTGGTGTGCGAAAGTGGTACCACTCGGAGAACAGTCGAGCGTGTCTTTTTCGTGGGGTTCGCCGAACAACATCGATCTTCTGTCGTACTGGAAAGAGGAAGAAGATAATCTGAGACATCTTCGGCCAGGATCCGACATGACGCCTCCGCCGGTCCAGGGAAACGGGATGAAGGCTATAGATAGCACGCGACCGGCCACTGATTTGGCACACGAATGGCTGATCGATGACCTGAAAGAGTTGGGCTGGACGGAGCTCATCATGTTGCCGTCTGAGTGACGTTTCAGTGAGGGCCGCAGTTCGTACATCATGGGATCCGTCCCGATCCCTGCCTCAAGCCCGCCAACGGCTGTAGCAGCGACCGCTCGATCAGCGTCGTGAAGTGCCGCGTCATCGTCGCAGCCAGCGTGCGGTCGCGCACGAGCAGTCCGATCTCGATGTTCCGGTCGATTCCGCCTCGGTCAGGTTTCCGGCGGTGCGGTGCGCGCGAGGTCCTCGGCCTTCGCGAGACCGCGACGTTGGCGAAGTCGATCCCTCCATGGTCACGTGACGCGCTTCGTGCTGAACGGCCTGTACGTCTACGGGGAGATGGGACGCGGACGGTACATCCGGTCGGGTGGCCCGCGAGGCGCAGGGGGCTGATTCGTGGAGTTCGGTGCGGACTCCGCCAACTTGGGATTAACCGCCTTGTTGCCAATGGAATCCATGAACACCCACGCGTGGTCATGACCAATTCCATGTGCAATTCTGGTCGGGATTCTACGAGACCACCTGGGCCGGCTACGGACAGGCGCAGGATCCTCACACGTGACGCCTCGACGAGCCGTCTCATCAAACCCTCCGCCGGATGCGTGTGCGCCCAGGCGATCGCGGCGCACACGAGGCCGCGCGACACGAACCTCCCGGATCGGACGGCAGAGGATAGTCACCGTCGCGCTACCGAGAAGATCCGGTTTGAAGGAGGGGCCGTCTGACATGCCCTTCCTTCGCGCCGGGTTGTCGGTGTCAACGGTCGCTGGAAAGGGCGTCATTCTGGACAGGACGGCGACCACAACATATAGGGGGTGTATGAGTGGGCATTGTCGGCAAGAGCCAGGCTGGACGAGCGTGCGCGGAGCCGACGTCAAGGCCGTCAGCCCCGCGGAGCGGGGGCGGAGCGAAGCGACGCGCCTTGACGTCGGTGAGCACACGCGCACGCTGTTGGCTTGACGATGCCGCCGGAGACCACAACATCTTGCGGTCGACCCGAGTCCAGTTTCCTTCAGTTCCTCGCGCTCGGCAACATCGGGAGCGTCTCGCTGGCTCTCGGTGCAGCGCGGGGCTTCACGACGGGCTGCCGACCTGATCGGACACGCCGGCGGCCGGCACGGATTGACACAAGACAGCCCCAGGGCCTACGATTCCACGTTTTTGTCGGGTTTTCTGACTGAATCACTGCGCGCGGGGTCGTCTCGGTAGCCGCCTCAGCGTGCTCACAACAAGGGGAAACATCGATGGCCGAAGCTCGCAAAATGAGCAAGACCGAGTTGTTCGCGCATTTCGTCGAGCATTTCGCTGCCGTCAACATCAGCCTCAAGCGCGCCGACGCGCGGGAGTTCTTCGAAGAGTTGCAGCGGCTGTGCGAGCAACAGCTTCAGGATTGCGGCGAGTTCACGCTGCCCGGCATCGCGAAGCTCGTCTTGCAGAAGCGCGAAGCGCGGACCGGTCGCAACCCAGCAACCGGAGAAGCCATCGAAATCCCGCCCAAGCAGGTGGTCCAGGCTCGCATCGCGAAGCAGCTCAAGGACGCCGTGCTTCCCGAAGCGTAACGTTCCGCCCGGATAACCGGCGTGAGTTGGTCGACTGGCCCTGCACGGCTGCCGTGCTGCTCCGCGCCCCGGGTGTTCGTCGCCCGTAAACGCAGGCAGGCAAGTTCGTCGCGCACACGCGATGGTGAACGGAATCGCCAGCTCCTGCTCCAGCACGCTGGCCTGCCGTCCGCAGCTCGTGCAGGTCGGGCACGCCGAACATGAAGGTCGCCTTGAGCAGATCGAGGCTGCAGGGTCACGAGGGTCGCCGCGGAACGGACCCGGTTCGAATCTCTCGCCACAATCGGATCGCTGCCGGGAAGTCGCTGTCCGCCAGGGCGGCCAACGCCAGCGCGGCCAGCGACTCGGAGGACCGGTGGAGGGTGCAGGCGCGGCGGGCGCGGTTGCGGGCCTCCGCGCGGTCGCCGCGTTCGAGCGCGGCGCGGGCGTGGCGCCGGTGGCTGGCCGCGGCCCGTTCTATCGCCAGCACCTGGCGCAGGTCGGTCCGGCAGCGGTGGCAGGACGGCCCGCCGGCATGCCGCACCCCGCAGGTCGGACAGTGTTCCATGCCGGCTATTCCAGGTAGAAGAGGATCTCGTCGAGCTCGCGCCGCAGATCGGACGCCTGCGCGGCGCGGCCCTCCTTGATGGCGTCCCGAAGATCCTCCATCAGGTTGATCATCTCTTCCCGGTCTTCGGCCGGCGCGGCCTCGAGTGCCTGCTCGGCCCGCGCCAGGGTGTCGCGAACGTCGTGGGCCACGTCCAGGGGCACGGCGGCGGGCGCCGGCCCCGGTTCTCCGCTGCTCTCGGCCGCCGGGTCCCCGGCGGCCTCGGCTCCCTGCTCGCCCTCCACGCCCCAGAGCGCCGAGACCCGCTCCCGGGCGGCGCCCAGCGCCTCGTCGCTGGAACGCCCGATGGCGTTCTCGACGACGCCACGGATCTCCCGGCCGGTCGCCCGTTCCCGGGCGTGGACGTGCAGCAGACCGTCCAGGTCCAGGCTGTACGTGAAGAGGATGCCCTGCGCGTGGGCGCCCTGCCGCCGGTTCAGGCCGGTGAACAGGAAGATACCGATCTCGATGTTCTTCAGGGCGTCCGGATCCTCCCCCTGATAGACCTTGATCTCCACCTCCTCCTGGTCCGGGAACATGGTGAAGAACACGTCGGTACGGATGGCCGGCAGCTTGCTGTTACGCCGGATGAGGGGGAAGAACTGGTGCGCGTACGGCATGCCGTAGAGCTCCCCCGCGGCGCTGGTGCCGAAGGTGTAGGGCGTGATGTCGACCAGCACGGCCTGCATGTCCTGCCCCATCTCGATCCCGGCCTGCACGCCGGCCCCGAGCGCGACGCACAGATCCGGATCGACCTCGCCGTGCGGCTCCTGCCCCAGCCGCTCCGTGAGGACGGCGGCGACCCGCGGAATGCGGGTCGAACCGCCCACCAGCAGCACGCGGTCGAGCTGGCTCGGGCGCACGCCGGCGTCCTGCAGCGCGGTGGTCACGGCCTGGAGCGAACGGTCGAGGAACGGCTCCAGGTCGCGTTCGAAATCGGCGCGGGTCAGCTCACAGGTGAGATGCATGGCCTCGCCGTCCACCGTGGCGACGTGGTCCTCCTCGACGCGCACGTAGGGTTGATCCGACAGCTCGATCTTGGCGCGTTCGGCTGCCCGCCGCAGCCGCGCCTGCAGTGGGCGGTCGTCACGGGCCTGCTCGATCCCCAGCGCCGTCTCGATATGGGCGTTGAGTCGTTCGACGATAAGTGCATCGAAGTCGTCGCCGCCGAGCTGGTTGTCGCCGGCGGTGGCCAGGACCTCGACGACGCCCTGTTCGATGCGCACCACCGAGACGTCAAAGGTCCCGCCGCCCAGGTCGTAGACGAGGAGGGCGCGGCTCCCCGCACCGCCGCTCTCGTAGCTTAGAGCGGCGGCCGTCGGTTCGTTGATGATCCGCACGACCGTCAGGCCGGCGATCTCCCCAGCTTCGCGCGTCGCCTGCCGCTGCGCGTCGGTGAAGTAGGCCGGGACGGTGATGACCGCCTTGCGCACTTCGCGGCCGAGCGCGCGGTCCGCCCGCTCCTTGAGCGCCTTGAGAATGAAGGCCGAAATCTCCTGCGGGCGGTAGGCGCCGTCCCCCATCCGCACCTGCGTCCCGGAGCCCATCAGGCGCTTGACCGAGAGCACCGTCCGCTCGGGGGCGGCCGCGGCCTGGTTGCGGGCATGGCGCCCGACGATGACGGCGCCGGCGTCGTCGAGTCCCACGCACGAGGGCAGGATGGCTTCGCCGCCCTCCTCCACGATCGTGGGCTTCCCGCCGGAGATGATCGCCACCTCGGAGTTCGTGGTGCCCAGATCGATGCCGATGATGGCGTCGTCGTCCGCAGCCCTGGTTTCCGCCGGCATCAGCCCTCCTCGTGACGTCGATTGACCGCGACGTCGGCAAGACGCAGCACGTCGTCGCGCCGCACGAACCCGCTCCGCAGTTCCTCGATCACCTCGCCGTCGCCGATCCGGTCGACGCGGCGCGCCTCCACCGCGTGCATGACCCGGCCGTCGAAGGGGCATCCCACGGTCTGCACGGGCCGCACGTCGAACCGGGACAGCATCCTGTCGAAACGGCCGATCGCCAGCTCGGAACCTTCGACGACGCCCGCGGCGCCCCGCGGCGGGCGCCCGAACAGGCGCGGCCGATCCCGCAGCCGGACCGCGGCGTCCCGGCCCCGCACCAGAGCGTCGCGCACCTCCAGGGTCTCCAGCAGGCAACGGTCCTCGGCGGTTCGGGAAACGCGCTGCTTGAACGCGGCCAGCGTCTCGTCGCCGCGCTCCCCCCGGCGGGTGGCGGCGTCGTACCGCTCCGCCGCGGCCGCCAGCTCCCGGCCCGCCCTGGCCTGTTCCCGGTTCTGCAGGCGGATCTCCTGCCGCAGCGCAGCGAACTCGGCGAACAGATCGCGCAGGTCGCAGTCGCCCGCGTCCGATTCCGCTGGCGCCGGGGGTTCTTCGCCCACCGTATCGAGCCACTGCCGGAAGTCGTCGAGGGCGCGCTGCTTCCAGTCTCCTCCCGGTTCACTCATGTAGCTTCCCTTCCGCCGCCAACAGGGTCTGCAAGCCGGGCGTCTCGCGGCGGGCCGGACGAGCCTTCACCAGCGCATCGAGCGCCAGCTCGAAGTCACCGTAGGCGGCCAACCCGAAGAGAACCGTCTTCACGCGCGCACGGTCGTCCTTCAGCGCTTCGTACGCCGCGGTGATCTGCTGGAAACGTTCGGGATCCTCGCCCGGCCGGTGCGCGCGCACGAGTTCCAGGTAGCGTCGGCGTATCTCCTCCCCCGTCGCCGACGGGGACAGTCCCAGCACGAGGTAGTGGACAAGCATGGTCCTGCTCTAGCGGCGCCGTTTCCTTCCCTTGTGGGGAAACAGCAGGGCGTGCAACTCCGGCGTCAACCTGTCACGGAGGCCGGCCGTCTGGCAGTCGCGCGCCAGCCGATCCAGCTTCCGCCGCGTCCCCGGTTCGGCTCGCAGATTCCCGGCGAGCTCCCGCAACACGGGCGGCTCGCCGCGCAGTCGGTTGTCGTCGATCAGGTCGTCCAGGCGATCCAGATCGTCGTATATCTCCCGATCGAACAACATCCCCTGTTGCCCGGCGTCCCGCGGCGCATCCGCCGTATCCTCCGTCAACGCCCGCCGGAACCGTTCTACCAGCGCCGGATCGGCGGGGTCGGGCGGCGCCAACCGGGTCGATCCGACCCGGTCGGGCGGCGGACCCGCGGTTTGCAACTGCTCCTCGAGCGCAGCCATAAAAGCCTCCAGCCCCGGGGGCGGTCCCGGGCCGAGCGGCCCCGGCCCCACGTCCAGCGGTTCGAAATCGAACGTCTGCAGCGCGTGGCGCAGCGGTTCCTCCGTGTGCCGGGCGAGCCTCGCGGCGTCCGCCCGCAGCCGCTCGCGGGTGGCGGCGTCCGCTCTCTTCAGTACGTCCCTGAAACGCCGGGAATCATGGTCGCTGCCTTCCTCGTAGCGGATCACGGCCAGATAGAAGAGCAGCAGCGGATCGCGGCGGGGCTTCCGGACGCCGCGCAGCCGGCGTTCGATCTCGACGCGAACCTCATTCTGTCCGCCGCAGTCCATCAGGATATCGAGGACGCCCGGCAGGCGTTCCCCGTCCACGCGTGCGAGGAGCGCGGGCCACCAGCGGGCGAAGGTCACCGCGATGCGCCGATCGTCGCAGAGGAGGTCCAGCTCGACGGGCAGCGGCTCGAGCAGCCGGACGATCTCGTCCGGCGCGCACTCGTCGGCAAGAGAGACCTTGCCGGCGAGCAGGCGCCACACGGCATCGGCCATTTCCGGTCTGACGTTCCTCACGTGGTTGTTGTCGTACAGGTCACGGAGGAGCAACGCCAGCATCCGAAGCTGCGCACCCGGCGGCAGACCCTCCAGATGCGGGGCGACCGTCGCGGCCGCGTCCGCGTCGCCCGACACGATCTCCAGCAGCAGCCATTTCGCCGGCAGGACAGATTCGATCACCTTGCGCCCGAGGTTTTCGGCGCGCTCGAGGTCCCGAAGCGCAAGCGCGAACCGCCCCTTCCTCCGGCTCTGATCCGCGGATTTGAGAAAACCCACGGCCTGCAGGTCCAGGAGTCGATCGTCATGGGGAGCACGCCGGCGTGCCTCCTCCAGCGCGCTCTCGGCCTGGCGGTACGCGTTCCTCGAATAGTGCAGGGTGGCCAGCTCCAGCCAGGGGGTCGGATCGTCGGGAAACCGATCCGCCATGTCCTGCAAGGCACGCTGGAATTTCGCTTTGCCGGCGGTCTGTCCGCGCAGCAGATCGAGGAGAAAGAGGTAGCCGTCGCGATTGTCGGGGTCGGCCGCGAGACTCGCCAGCATCAGCTCGACGAAGACCGTCCCGGGGTCCTCCAGGGGTCGGCCGAGCAGCATCGTCAGACCCGCCTCCATCTCGGGAGACAGGAATTCCGGATGGACGGCCGCGCGGCCCGTGCGTGCCAGCGTCTCCAACACGCACGCTCGGGCGAGCGCCCGATCTTCCGCCCGCGGAAACTCCACCGGCAGCAGGTCGACGAGGACGGCGGCCGGTACCGGATGCCACAGTTGGGACACCACCTGCTGCCTCGCGAGCAGGATGCGGGCTACGACTCCGGTCACCCGATCGGTTGGCAACAGTCGCCGTGCCAGCCCCTCGAGCGCGCCGCCGGGGATCAGGTCCCGAACCACCGCCAGCCCCGCGATCTCCAACAGGTCGATCCGGGCCAGATCGGGATCGTCGGGGTAGAGGGCGTCGGCCAGAAGCTCGATCGCCTTCCCGACCGAACGCACGTTCCCCTTGTGGAGAGCCCGCTTCAGCTCGCCGGCCAGGGCCGCCACCTGTCCCCGCCCAGTTCCCAGGACCCCCGGCACCGCAGCGCCACCGTTGCCGCTGCCGCCGCCGTCTCCGGCGACCAGGCGCCGGCATTCGGCGACCGTGCGGGCAAGGGCGAAGTCGGCGGGCAGGTGATCGAGGGTGCGGAGCAATCCGTCGTCGTCGCCCGCACCGAAACAGACCATGGCCTTGCAGAACAGACGCCAGGCCGCGAACGGCGAACGCCGGGGCACCCCCTGCAGAAGGTCCGCGGCCCGCGCCCAGTCGCCGGCATCCATCGCGTCGATACCGGGCATTACCGCGCCGGCGTCCCGCCGTAGCGGATGGCTCGTGTCGAGGAAGTCGAGACCCTCCCAGTACCGCTCGATGACGAGCCGATCCGCCAGCGCCCGCTCCACCGGAAGCAGGGGCTGCCCGGTGGTCAGGTGGTCCGCATAGGCCGCCAGGGAGCCCGCACCATCCAGGTACCGGACGTACTGGACCCAGTCGTCCTCCGACAGTGACTGCAGGGAGATGGACTCCCGGTGCCGATCGGCCCGGGCACGCATGGTGGCCGCTTCCTTTTCCATGCCCTTCGCCGCGAGCTGCCGGCCGCGCTGGATGGTGGCACAGAAGGACACCAGCGGAAGCCCCGCCAGACTGTCGTCCCGGTCCCGCGCCTGCCTGATCAGATCGAGCGCCTTGCGCCCGTCGCCCTCCGCGAGGATCTGCCGGGCCTGATCCAGCAGACGACGGGGGGATGCGCGAGGTGCGCGTGCGGGTGTCGACCGTTTGCGATTACCGCGATTGCGCCTGCCGGCCACCGTCGATCATGCAGCCCCAAGGGTTCGAAGCTCCTCGAAGGCCGGGAGCCAGGGAACGCTCCGACCGTCGAGGGTCAGGACGAGGCTGACGATATGGTAGCCGAGATCCCCTGGCGCCCGCTGCGGCGATCACGAACGCGGCGATGCCCCCGCCCCCGCACTGCCACCCCGTCCCCGATTCCTGTGACGAGATCGAGCAGGTCGATACCGGACCCTCGTGCCGGACGACCAGCGGTCGAGGGGTGAGAGCCGGCAGGACGCCGGCCATGCCGCTGGGTCGACCGAGCATCATGCCTGCGCCGAGGTATGTTCAGTCGCCCTCCGCAAGATCAGCCTCAACCGCGGCCAATGCGTCAAGTCCGCCGTCTCCATGGATCTTCGGTGTTTCCGGCTGCGGCGCTTCATCAAACCTCCAGCTACTGCTCCGACAGCACATGCAGCACGACCGCCAGCACGGGACGCACCAGGATGGGGCGATGGACGTAGGAACCGACCTCCATCGTCTCGTGGCTCTGCCGCTCGTACATGAACGTGTCCACGTCGCGCACGATCGATAGCCGATCTCGTTTCCGGTCCTGTGCAGGAGGTCGTCGGGCCAGATCGGCCATCTGGTGCACGCCGGGGTGAGCAGGATCGTTGCGCCAGCCATCGCGGCGAGATCACCACCTGCTTTACCTCGATCGCACGCAGTCACCACGGCGCGGATACGCGGGCGGCCGAATAGCAGGCGCGACACCGTCAGCCCGGTCACCTCGGTGTTGTCCAGCTCGGTGAGTACGCCACGCGCCTGCGCGCGTTCGCGCATGATGGCGCCGAGTCGACCACCGACTCGCTCGGCGTGCGAAAGGCCACCCAGAATCGCGTCGCCGTTGACGAACGACACCTTCGCTACGACCTTGGCGGGTGTCAGCAACTCGGTCTCGATGCCCCAGTCAACAGTTATGGGATGGCGTCCGCAGCAAAGCGGGCGCAGTACCCTCGCGAGGTTGCTGGCCGACTGCCATCGGCCCATCGTCGCTGTGACGTTCGGTCCACCCAGTCATCGGATGCGCATCTGCTCGAGGTATTCAACCGCCGCGCGCATTTCTTCAGCGTCCCACGCTGTCCAGTCGTCGCTCTTCGGCAGCCCCGACACGCCGGCGCTCCGGCCGAAGGCGACCATTCTGACCGCGAGGCGTTGCGAACCCGGCTCTTGGCACAATGCCAGGAACCGTTGCGTCAAGGCGACCGAGGGAAGCGCGTTCATATGCAGGTCAGAGCCGGGGGCCGCACGCGTACCGCGCTTCCGAACGAGGGCGAATATTACACGGTTGATGTGTTTTCGACGTGACATCCCGGCGTTGTATCGTGTAGTTTTTGTGACTTGTGAAGAAAACGCAACGTCCTCCATTAGACGCGTGGCCCGAACGGGCCGCAACTCATGCCTTTGACCGGCAGGAGTGACCTCATGGGGAGTTCCGACGCGCTACGGCGGGAGAACGAGGCGCTACGAGACCGCATCTCACGGCTGAACGAGGCCATTCTGCGCATCAACGGCAGCCTCGACCTGAGCACCGTCCTGCGTGAGGTCGTCGACAGCGCGCGTGCGCTGACCGGCGCCCAATACGGTGTGATCACGACCCTCGACGCAGGCAAGCAGGTCCCGGACTTCGTCAGCTCCGGCTTCACGCCCGACGAGCACCGGCATCTCCCGGTCCGCCTCCTGCGAAAGCCGGTGGCGCACGAACAGATCCCGCAGACGCGAGACGAACGCGACGACGGGTCGCCAGACGCTCATGAGTCCGGGGACAGTCGAAGGAGGCGCGCCATGACATCGGCGATGCGCTCCCAGTCTTCGGTCTGGGCGGCGAGCCGCCGGCGCCCCGCCCCGGTGATGGCGTAGAACCTGGCTCGGCGATTGTTCTCCGAGCGCCCCCAACTGGCCGAGATCCAGCTCTGCTGCCGGAGCCGGAGCAGCGACGCGTACACCGTGCCCTCGTTGAGCCGTAGCACGTCGTCGCTGATCTGCTCGATCCGCCGCGCGATTCCGTAACCGTGCTGCGGCCCCATGACGTCGAGCGTCTTGAGCACCATCAGATCCAGGGTGCCCTGGAGCACGTCGGTCCTGCCCTCCCCTATGGCCATCCCATAGAAATATGCGCGGAGGACCCTGTCAACTGTCAACAAGAAGACAACGAGAAGAAGACCCAGGGTGCGCGACGCCGACATGGCCGACATCGATCGACGCTGCCGTCGGCCGCGTTGATCGATGTCTTGACACTTCCAGTGCATCTCCGGCATGCTTCCATCGTTATACGATGGGAAGAAAAAGCGGCCCCGAGATCCTGCCGGGCACCCTCGACCTGCTGCTCCTGCAGACCCTCGCCGCCGGCTCCCAACACGGCTACGGCATCGCCCACCACCTGAAGACCGTCTCCGACGACGTGTTGCAGGTCGGCGAGAGCTCGCTGTATCCCGCCCTGCAGCGCCTCCTGCTGAACGGATGGGTCGAGGCCGCCTGGGGCACGTCCGACAACAACCGGCGCGCCCGGTTCTATTCCCTGACCGCGTCCGGGCGGCAGCAGTTGACGCACAAGCGCGACGAGTTCGACCGGATCATCTTCGCCATCCACCGCGTCCTCGACGCGACGTAGGAGGTCGTGCATGACCAGGCTGCTCCGTCGCCTGCGGTACCTGCTCCACCGAGATCGTCACGAACGTGAGCTCGACGACGAGTTGCAGTTTCACCTGGAGATGAAGCGGCAGGATCTGGAGTCGCGCGGTCTCGAGCGGGCCGCGGCGGCCGTCGCTGCCCGGCGCGCGCTGGGCAACCTGCCGCTCACGCGCGACCATGTTCGCGACGTCTGGATCGCCCCGTGGCTGCAGAGCGTGGTGCAGGACATCCGCTATGGGCTGCGGACGCTGCGGAGGCACCCAGGGTTCGCCGCTCTCGCGATCGCGACGCTGTCGCTCGGTATCGGCGCCTCCACCGCGACCTTCAGCATCGCCGATGCCGTGCTCATGCGGCCCTTGCCCGTGCATGAGCAACGGAACCTGTCGGTGCTCTGGGGCGTCGACCCGGCCGTCGGGGCGGGGCGCGTGCCGGTCCCCTACGGTGCGTTCAAGGGATTCGCGGACTCGCCGAGGACGCTCTCCGCCGTCGCCGGGGTCGACTATCACGGCGCGGGCACCCTTCCCGTCCGCGAGCGAGGGGAGGGCGTGAACCTCAAGGTCGCGTTGGTCACCGGGAATCTGTTCGACGTGCTCGGTGTCACGCCCCTGCTCGGCCGCAATATCCGGGCGGAAGATGACAGCGTGGCCGCGGCGCCGGTGGTCGCGATCAGCTACGACCTGTGGCAGCGTCGCTATGGAGCGAACCCCGCGGTGCTTGGCCGTGTGCTCACCATTCGAGGGCAGGCGGCGACGATTGTCGCGGTGATGCCTCGCGGCTTCGCATTCCCCGCCCGGACGGAGGTGTGGGCGACGGCGCGTCCGTTCCGTCCGGTCGCCGAGACCGGCCCGCCGGACTTCTATGTGTACCTGGTCGGCCGTCTCGCGCCCGGCGCGACGGTCGAGCAGTCCGCGTCCGAGCTCACGAACTACCTCGAGAGCAACCTCGCGGCGCTTCCCATGCTGCTGCGCGGCATGACCGCGGCGGCCGAGACCTTCGACGACGACCTGCTGGGCGACGTGCGTCCCGTCATTCTCCTGCTGCTGGTGGCGAGCGCCCTCGTGATGCTGGTGGCGATCGTCAACGTCGGCGCCCTGTTCCTTGCACTGGAGCTCACCAGACGGCAGGAGCTCGCCGTGCGGGTGGCGCTGGGCGCCACGGCGCGGCGCTTGTTGCTGCTGGCGCTCGGAGACGCGTTGATCGTGGCGGCCGCGGCCGCTGTCATCGGCGTCGCCATCGCCCATGGCGTAGTGCGGGTGGTCGTTGCATTCGCGTCGACTCAACTGCCGCGCACGGACGCGATCGAAGTGAACGGCGTGACGCTCGCCTTCGCCGTCGCGATCGCCGTAGCGGCCACGGTGGTGTTCGCTATCTCCCGCGTGTACGGCCAGCGGCGTGTCGAGCCCTCGCGTGTGCTCAACGCGGCGTCTCGCGGCGGCACGCACGCGGCGCGGCGAACCCAACGGGTCCTGGTGGTCGCCCAGGTGACACTCGCGGTCGCCGTGATCATGGGCGCGGGGCTCGTGGCGCGGAGCCAGTTGAATCTCGAAACGTTGGAGCTGGGGCTCGCCGGCGACCGCATCCTGATGGTCCAGGTCATCCCGCCGCAGCAGGACGACTGGGCGAATCCGAGGCGATTCAACGCCAATCTGGACCGGGTCATCGAGGCCATCGCGCCGCTCCCCGGAGTGCGGGGCGTGGCGCCGGTCCTCACCGAGCCCTTTGCCGGCATGTCCGATGGCTGGGATGCGCGGTATCTGCTGGAAGGACAGGCGCCGGAGGAGCAGACCCGCCAGTCGCTGCTCAACTTCGGTATCGCGTCGCCCGCCTTCTTCCGCACGCTCGGCATCGGGATCGTCCGCGGGCGCGCGTTCACCGACGAGGACAGTGCCGAGGGACGTCCGGTCCTCATCCTGAACGAATTCGCAGCAGGGCTGGCATGGCCCGACAAGGACGCGGTCGGCGAGCGCATGAAGATCTCCGGCCAGCCCTGGGCTACCGTAATCGGCGTGGCGGCCGACACCCGCTATCGAGAGCTGACGGCCATTCGGCCAACGGTCTACCGGCCGCGCGCGCAGTTCGAGGCCGCGCCGGGCTTTCTCGCCGTCCGCACAGCGGGTGCCCCGATCGCCCTCGCTGCCGCGATTCGCAGCGCCGGCCAGGCGGAGTGGCCGGGTGTGACGTTCACGTCGTTACGGCGGCTCGACGACTACTCGTCCGAGCCGCTCGCGCGCTCACGCGTGACCGCCGCTCTGTTCGTCGGGTTTGCTGCGATCTGCCTACTGCTGTCCACGATCGGCCTGTACGGCGTCGTGACGACCCACGTGGCGGAGCGCACCCGCGAGGTCGGCATCCGGATGGCGCTCGGCGCGTCCAGGAGTGTCGTGCTCCGAACCGTCCTACTCGAGGGCGCAACGATGACGCTCATCGGGTTGATTGGCGGCGCGGTGATCGCCGCGCTCTTCAGCGGCTGGCTCGAATCGATCCTGTACGGCGTCGGCCGCCACGACCCCGCGACGATCGCCGGTGTCGCGCTGCTCGTGGGCCTCGTGACCGGTGTCGCGACCTATATTCCTGCCAGACGCGCCGCAAGCGTCGAGCCGACGGTGGCGCTCCGCGAGTGATGAGCGCCATGTACAGGGCGACCCTGGTGAATCCTTCGTTCGCGGCGGTCTACTCGCCTTCGATTGCGCTCATCTCTCGAACGGCGACGAGGAGGCGTGCCACGCGCTCAATGGCGCCGGCGGGCAAGGCCATGCGGACGCCAACAGCTACGGCTCGAAGATTCGGCTCAGGTGGCACCCATCCCGGCACGATGCGCGTCGAAGCAGGTACCGTCGCGGAGCATCGCGCAGGCGACGTTCAGCAGGCGGTCGGCCACCGAGCGCAGGGCGCGCGCGTGTCCGTGGCCCCGGGCGCGCAGCGCCTGGTACTTGTCGTGGCTGACCGGATCGCGTTGGGCGGCAACACGGGGCCCAGTGGTAGGCGGCGTCGCGCAGCCGGTCGTGGGCCGCCTGTCGCCGCGTCACGATCATGTTCTTGCCTGAACGGCGGGTGACCGGAGCCACCCCGCAAAGACAGCGAAGTGCGTCGTAGTCCCGCCGCCGCACCGCGTCGCTGCCCTCGGCAAGCAGCGTGGCGAGCACCTTGGTGCCGATGTCGGACGGGTGCGGCTCTTCTTCGTTGGCGGCCCAATCAGTCTCTCCGGCGGCGGCGAGGCAGGAGGCAATTGGATCCGTCAAGGCGTGGTGAGGATCGGCGGAGGGTCCGGTGGCCGACGGTACTTCTGTCGTCAGCGACCGATGGGGGACTTCCGCTGGTCCTCGCGCGCTTCGTGAGAGGTCTCAGTACGCATCAAGGCTCCGGCTGCCTGCGGCAGCTGAGAACCGCCGCAACTGCAGCCAAGTGTCACCGTGCGCCGGTCGACTCCCATCGGGTCGCGGACCAAATGCCGACAGGCCCTTCGATGAGCCGACGACGAGCACCGCACGCCGCGTCGCCGCTGCCACGTGGATGATGTCGAGTACCACTGTGGCTTCCAGGGCGTACGCGGTGGTGCCCGCGAGGCGGTCGCGATGGTCACGCGGCGGCGCATCTCGACCAAGTAGCGCTCCGGCAGCAGGTTCAGCGCGGCATCGAGCCGATGCAAGCCGTCGTGACCGCGCCGCGCGCAGCCCAGACCCACAACCTGCATCGTGCCGGAGGTCGTTTCGGCGTGGCTTTCGTGCTCGTGCGGCTCCGAGCACTCGACACCGCTGGTGTCCTCGGCCGGACCAGCAGCCTCTTTCGGGCTGCGTTGGTCGCGATGTCCTTGCAGGAGCTTGCGTACCAAATCCTGGCGCCGCCGGTGCAGTTCCCGTTCGAGTTCGCTCTCGCTCATCTGCCGGGCTTCGCTGGACGAGAGGCATCATGTACACGGACAACATCGTGGAAATGCTGTTGCAGTTCGTGCGCGGCGTTCTGCGTGAGGCGTTCTGACGCCACGCCGTAGAGATCCCTGCCCCAGGGCCAGAGTCCGAGAGTGCCCGTTGGGGAGCGCTGGGCGACCGGTTGATCGCTCGGAGGATCCCCGGGCGGCTTTCGGGTCCTGTAGACGCCCGGTCGAACACCGCAGGGGCGGGCGACCGGCGCGGTCGGGACGTCGAGGCCGCGAGAGACTGTGATCAGACCCAGCGTCCGGAGCCGGCTCCGATAGTCCCGCGGATTCCCGCTCGGAATGGGGGAATCGACGAGGGAATCAGGACGGGGAAATAACAGTAAGTCGTTTAACTATAATGGCTTACGAGACTTCGACAACTAACGCTGCCGCGAAGCAGGTCTCCTGGATGCGGCTCCGAAGGCTCTTCAGCTCCTCTCCCAGCACACTCTTCAGCGGCCGGATCCAGTCGCCGACGTACGCTTCGGCGGCATCGTGGAAGAGCGCTTCGATCTGTTCCTGGCGTGTCGTCTCCCGACACAGTGCCCATACCATCAGGCTGTGCCACAGCACCGGCAGTGGCACCCTGGTCTGGCCGTTGAACCGTTTGATGGCCCCCAGTCCGTGGACGATATCCTCGATGTCGATCTGGTCCGCGGTCAGGCGCCCTGGATGGAGGGCGCCGGCGTGCTGGAACATCATCCACCCGTCACTGTTCTCCTTCGGTCCGGAGTGCGGCCCGACAGGCTCCAGTGGGGGTCTGCAGGCCCTTGCTCACTTCGTTTCGTCATTGCTCTCTGCCTGGGCTGATGTCAGCGCGTTCAGCAGTGTTCGCCACGGCAGCGTCGCGCACGCGAGGCGTGCCCGGTAGTTCCGTACTCCCTTCATGGCGCCCAGCGTTCCGAGTTCGTCCCCGGCTTCGTCTCCCTCCGTTCCGGTCATCGCCTTCCGGAGCGTCTCGAAACCTGTCTGGATCTCGTCGAGCGTTCGACTTTGCACCCATCCGGTCATCAGCGACGCCGACGCCTTGCATACGGCGCATCCACTTCCGGTGAAGGTCGCCTTGTGGACTCGTTGTCTCTTCATCCGTACGTAGACCGTTACCCGGTCTCCGCACAGGTGGTTCATCCCGTCGGCCTGGCGGTCGGCGTCCGCGAGCGGCCGGAAGTTTCGCGGCCGCAGGCCGTGGTCGAGCACCACGTCCTGGTACAGCTCCAGGGCGTGCTCGCTGTTTTTCTCCTCGGCTTTCATCTCAGCTCGCCCGGCGTATTGCGTTCGTCAAGTCGGCGCCGCGGTTCGCGGTGCTGTTCACCCGCGTGCTCACCGGGTGCGCGATCAGCTCGATGCTTCCGCGGCCGCTTGCCAGTTCGTTTGCGCGTTTCGGGGTCGTGGATGCCTCCAGCCACTCCTGGGCATCGCGCCCATCCACGATCGCCGGTTGGCGGTCGTGGATGTACGCGATTTCGCCTCGCGGGGTCGTCGTCAGCACGGCGAAGGTCTCTCCGTACCTTCCGCGGGGTCTGGGTGGTTCGCAGATTGCGGCCAGCAGGATCGGACCGCCGTCCGCACGCCGGATGTGGTACGGCTGCTTACCGCTGCGCTCGGGTCTCCATTCGTACCATCCCGAGATTGGGAAGAGCCCCCGTCCATCCCGGAACGCGTCCCGGAACGTCGGTTTGCTCGCCGCCGTTTCGGCTCTCGCGTTGACTGGGGCGAAGCTGTCGTCTCTTCGCCACTTCGGGATCAGTCCCCAACGTACTGCGTCGAGCCTGCCTTCGCGGCTGCTGGCGTCCTTCCGGACGATCAGGTACTGGACCCCCGGGGGCCCGTTCCAGCACGGCGGCGCCGTTCGGGTCTGTCCGGACAGCGGCAGTCCGATCAGCTCGGCTATGTCGTCAGCCTTGAACTCCTGCGTGATTCTCGCGCACATGGTCGCTCCTCCTTCGGCCGCTGTACTCCTTCGGGCCGGCGGCTGGTATCGTCCGTCGGCCACTCGTTGATGGAGAGGCCGAGCAGCTCGTTCCGCAGCGTTCGCCGCTCGTCTTCGGCGATCTGCCTCTGCCGCTCGGTGTCGTCTGCGTTGACGTTGCAGATCCCCCGGCTCTGCACCCGGATTCGTGCTCCGCTCGAGCGGCTTCGCCACTGCGCGACCGCTCGTACGGTTACCCGCCCCCGCTGTGGGCCGTTCTCCGGCGTTGTCTCGTGGAAGATTCGCATCGTTGCGGCCATTCCGGTCAACCTTCGGCTCTTCACGGTTGCGCTGTCAGTGTCCTTCACTCTGCTCGTGGACGCGCGCCTGAATCGGCGTGCTCTGTACCTGTGGCCGCACCGGGCGCAGGTGACGCTGGTGCCGGCGGCCGGCACCAGCCGGTAGTGTGCGCAGGCTCGTACCGCATCTCTTCAACCGGGCAGCCGGCTTCCGGCCGGCTGCCCGTCCGTACTCTTTCGCCAGCCTGCTGGTGGGTTCCCGTGTTCCGGAGGACGCCATGATTCGCTTCCTCGTTTGCTCCGCGGTCGTGCTCTTCGGCCTCTCGCTCCTGGCGTGTGTCGACGATGGCGGTCCTGCGTTGCTGCCGCCTACTGCTCCGAGTGCGCCGGTGGCCTCCACCGTCCCCGCTGTTCTGCAGCTTCGCGGGCCCGACTCGCTGGCCGTCGGGGAGACGGTTCGCTTCGCTGCGGTTCTGGTTGCCCCGGATGGATCCGCGCAGGCTGCGGCCCCGGTCACCTGGTCTTCGGGCAACCCGGTCGTTGCCGTTGCGCGTGCCGGTGGCCTCGTCACCGGCGTTGGTGTCGGCCGCTTCGATCTGCGCGTTCGGTACATGACGCACACCACTGGTTTGTTTGGCGTTTCGGTGGTTCCGGCCCCGCTCCCCTGGTCATGGGTTGGCACGGGGATTTCCTCGCCGTTGCAGAACTGTCCCTTGCCGAACTTCGAGAGTGTCGGCGACTCGCTCGGTGTCTGGTCGACCTGCATTCCTGCTACTGCGTTGCGCACGCGGACCAGCCGTGCTCTCTTGATGGCGGTCATCGTCAACGCAACGGCCGCGGTGCCGTCAGTGCGTCCGGACCGCGGTCAACGCTCCACATGTGTTGTCTCGCCGATGGCCGTCTCAACGACCGCCAGCAACTCGCGCGCCAGACGTAGCGCGTCCACCGGCGACAGTTGCAGATGCTTTGCCATCTAGTCACCGCCCTGAGTACCAACCTGCCGTTCTACCCGAACAATCTGTTGTCGTCTGAACGTGCCCGGCTTGACGGCGAGTCGCCGCCCCTCGGCGTCTTGGATCTGTGTCATGGTGCACCCTCAAGCGCCGCCCACAGGCGCCGCGCGGATCTGGATTGGCGTGCAGTCGTCGCCGTGGCGCTCAGCGAACCCAACGACTACCCTCAGTATGAATTGAAAGCAACATTAGCGGTATTCTGCTCCTATCTCGCCCTGCACATTGACTGCACATTCCGTCGTTTCACTCTCCACCTCAAGTGCGTAGCGGGTAAGCATGGTGCGACGGTCGAGCCGGAGCCTGATAGCTTCTTCTTGGTCGGTGCTCGGGATGTACGGGATACGCTCGCTCTCCCCAGAAACGGTATCTGTTCCTAAGTCGCGGACCCTCACGCGTGCGGCGCGACAGTTGCGGCGATTGCCAGGACCGCCGCGCATCCTCAGATAAAGCGTGGCGAAAACGTCAGCGTCTGGCGGAACGGTTGACCAATCGTAAGGAACAGGCGGCGTTCTAAGCGCTTCCCACTCGACCGAATCAAAACGGTGAAAGGAAAAAGGCGCAGAATATCCAATATCAAAACGCCCAAATTGCTGTCGAGTTACACTCGCCAGTGCTTGTTCCGCTCTATCCGCTCGCGCAACCTCGATGGCCCACTTGGCAGGAGCTGCCCACAAAATCAATCCTGCCAATGCGACTAACAGAATACGCCATCTCACAGAACGTGGGATTCTACTGAACAACCGCATCAACCACCGCGTCCTAGGTTTTCCCAGGTGCACCAAGATACGTTCAACTAGCTCAACGGCCCCCCAGACGCTGGAGCACGTGACGATGTACCAAAGGGAGTCCCAAAGCACACCGGACCAGAACTTGATGAAGTCCACAGCCTGAAATGCTCCACGACCCGGCCGCTGCGTGTCAAGTGCACGTACGGGGCGGCCCGTCAGGGGCAGGGAGAGACACTGCACGGCGATACTCGCCAGCCGTACGGCGACGTTCCCGGCATGCCCGCGCCTTGTCGGCCGCCCGGCGCCCGCAGCGGGCGGTTGCGGTAGGGAACCGGGTTGCCCCGGTCCCCCCGCTCAGATCCGTACGTGCGCGTTAACGCATACGGCTCCTACCTTGGGTGGTTGACGGCAAACCGCGTGGCGTCGCAGCTTGCCGTATCCGCTCAACCGCCTGTGACACGCCGTCCCGGCCCTGCGTCCGGTGCGTGCTTTGGTCTCGCAGATTCCCCTTGGTTGAGGCCCTTCCCTCCGGCGACTCCGCAGGCGTTGGCGCGCCCTTGTTCGCCGCCTTCACCGGTGTCGGGTCGGAGGAGGCGCGCCCCGCGGGCGCTGGCCTCCGTCCGCCGCTCAAACGGTACGTGCGGTTTTCCCGCATACCGCTTTCACGAAGACGTCTTCGCGTGATGAGGACCGATGGAGGAATCAAAGAGTGGAACCCTCCTCCGGCCCGTCGGGTTCAGCCAGTCGGCAAGTCTCCTCGGTCGCTGATGTTGGGGTATTTCACTCATGGAACTGTCCACCTCAGCGCCCTTGCTCATCTCACCGTCCTGTCTGGTCCCGACCGTCTTCGCCGGCCGCCTTCCCCAACCCACTCGGTTGCCGCCCCCTGACGGTCACGCGGCTTTCACCGCGCTTCAGGTACTATTCGGCCGTCCGACTCCTCGACGAGCATCCCTTCCCACTTCGCTCTCGCTTATAGGGTCAGTTGCCGCGGCGCCACCCGCGGACCCGCCGAGGTCTCCCAGGGTCACGCACTGGTCTTCCATACCGTGCCGCCCGCAAACACCTTGGTGCGGTGGGTGGATGAGATCGCCTTCGCCTCTGTAGTGCAGGCTCGACCTTGCCCCACCTTTGGCCGACCGGTTCGTCATGGGGTCGCCCCCTCGACTACGGCCCGGTACTGCTCCGCAAACCCTTCGGACCCCACCTCACGGTGGGCGCCCTGTCCTCCGCAGTTCCGTCGTGGCGGCTCCAGGTCCACCTTGGCTGTGTCCAGCTTTCGCCTGCGTGCCCGTGTAGGTGTCTCCATACCTGCCACCTGCGGCCGGCGAGGCATTACCCCCGCCTTTGGATACGGCCCCCCTCATCCGGGGGCCGGAGGGACTTCAACCCTCCTGACCAGTGCGCTGCCTGGCGCACACTATTGCCTCATCCGACTTCTTCATTCCGTACATCATCGGATACGGAATCCTCCTTCCCGCTGCGGCCCCGGTTCGACCGCCGGGGCAGAATGAAGACCTCCCAGGTCCCGACGAAGGACGTACGAACGTGCATGGGTTCTCCGACACCGTGGAGCCCGCCATCCCCTCACCATTGCGGTGATGTCGGTGTTGCCTTCGACCGCTGTGACAGTCTCGGCGCTCCAGACGTTCACGCTTTCGATGCTCAATAGCCCTGCCCGTCCGCGCCCCTGTCAACGCTTCACCTGCCGCCTCACAGCGACCGGCGCATGACTCGGGGCGAAAGTGGTTGGTTACTCCTTCTTTCCGCCGGACTTCCACCGGCTGTCCTTCGCCAGTTAGCCTGGCGCACCACAGCTTCCGGTCGTCCCGGTCCCTGTCGGCGCCGCACTCGGGACAAAGCCCCGCCGCGGTCCACCGTGCGCGGCGCTCGGCCAGGTAGCGCCGGTGCGCTCGCCGCTCGGCCGCGGTCCGTTCGCCGTGGCGCTTCCGGTAGCGCAACGTTGCGTCTGCCAGGCGGCGCCGGCATCGCCGGCACGTGAGCCGGTCGGCCCGGTCCCGGCGCCGGCCGCACTGGACGCACAGGCCGGCGAGGCGGTAGCGGTCCCGTGCACGGGGCGTACCGGCCGGCAGGGGGCGCCGGGCGGCGTTGCGGATGGCAGCGTCAGGCAGGCGATCCGCCCGCGCGATGCAGATTCGGCAGATCCACTCAGGGCCGGCGATGCCGGGGCGGGCGCCGCACCGCGTGCACCATGAGCCCGGCGGCAGGCTTCGCGGGTGCTCAGGCATCCCTGGCGCGCTCCGTGGTGTCTTCCGCGGGGAATACCCGCGGCCTCATTGAAGCGTCCTGGTGGATATACGCCCGGACGACCGCGTGTCTTCCGCGGGGAATACCCGCGGCCTGCAGCATGCAAAAATCGGAGGTTGGGCGGAGGTTGGGCACGTCTTCCGCGGGGAATACCCGCGGCCTCATTGAAGCCCAGTCTCGCGTGGCCGCGTCCCACATCAGCACGTGGGTCTTCCGCGGGGCCCCGTGGCGTCAGAGTTCGCGAAGTCGACTCGCCGCGACGACCGCCGTCGGAGCCGGCGCGTATCTCGCCTCGCAGCACGATGGACGTGGAGTTCGGTGCGGACTCCGCCAACTTGAGACTAACCGCCTTGTTCCCAATGGAATCCATGAACACCCACGCGTGGTCATGACCAATTCCGTGTGCAATTCTGGTCGGGATTCTACGAGACCACCTGGGCCGGCTACGGACAGGCACAGGGATCCTCACACGTGACGCGTCGACGAGTCGTCTCAACAGACCCTCCGCCGGATGCGTGTGCGCCAAGGCGATCGCGGCGCACACGAGGCCGCGCGACACGAACCTCCCGGATCGGACGGCCGAGAATAGTCAGGGTCGCGCTACCGAGAAGGTCCGGTTTGAAGGAGGGGCCGTCCGACATGCCTGCTTCGCGCCGGGTGTTCGGGAGCGTCTCCCTCGCTCTCGGTGCAACACGGAGCTCCAGGACGGGCTGCGGGCCAGAGCGGACACGGCGGCGACCGGCAACGGATTGACACAAGACGACGCGAGCGCTTACGATTCTCCCGCTTTTGTTGGGGTTTCTGACTGAATCACCGCGCGCGGGGTCGTCTCGGTAGTCGCCTCAGCGTGCTCACACCAAGGGGAAACATTGATGGCCGAAGCTCGCAAAATAGGCAAGACCGAGTTGTTCGCGCATTTCGTCGAGCATTTCGCTGCCGTCAACATCAGCATCAAGCGCGCCGACGCGCGGGAGTTCTTCGAAGAGTTGCAGCGGCTATGCGAGCAACAGCTTCAGGATTGCGGCGAGTTCACGCTGCCCGGCATCGCGAAGCTCGTCTTGCAGAAGCGCGAAGCACGGACCGGTCGCAACCCCGCAACCGGGGAAGCCATCGAGATCCCAACCAAGCAGGTGGTCAAGGCTCGCATCGCGAAGCAGCTCAAGGACGCCGTGCTCCCCGAAGCGTAAACGTTCCGCCTGGATAACCGGCGTGAGTGGTCGACTGGCCCTGCACGGCTGCCCTTCTTCTCCACGCCCCCGGGCGCTCGTCGCCCGTAAGCGCGCAGGTTGGCAAGTTCGTCGTGCATACGGGATGGTGAACGGAATCGCCCCCTGTGAGGGGCCAAGTCCGCCGTCCACTGTCGACGGCAAGAAAAAGGCGCGATGGGATTCCACTTCGACGTGGCCGGCGGGTAGCCGGGCGCCGGCTGGTGATCGGAGACGAGATCCCGCGGGGGTCGAAGTGGCACACCGGCCGGGCGAAGTCGCTCGTTTCGGGCGAGACGATCCGGGCGAGGAAGATGCGCCGGGACTACGCCGAGTTCAGACCACAGGCTCAGATAGTGCTCGCGGCGAATCATGCGCCATCGCTCGGCGGGGCAAAGGATACCGGGCTCTCGCGGCGCCTGCGGGTGCTGCCGTTCACGCACCGGCCGGCGGTGCTCGATCCCACGCTCGGCGCGCGGGTCGACAAGCGGGAGGTCATGCGCTGGATCGTGGACGGGGCGCAGCGGTATCTCGACGAGGGGCTCCCGGCCGCGCTGGAGTCGGTGAGGCGGGCCACGGCCGACTACGAGAGCGAGGCGGACATGCTGAGTGAGTTCGTCTCCGTGGTCGCCGGGACGCGGGTGGCGAAGACGATGATCTATCAGACGTATGCGACCTGGGCCGGGACCGCCGGCGTGAAGTTCCCGCTGACGCGCAGGGCGCTCTATCGGACGCTGCGGGAGGACTACAACGCTCGGGACGCCACGATGGGCAACGTGGACCAATTGGTGATCCCGCCGCGGCAACCGGGATCTCCGCCCCTTCCACCCCTTCCGGGGCGCGAGGGGCGGAAGGGGTGGAAGGTGTGGAGTTTTTGGTTCGCGCTCGCGCGCGCGCGAGGGCGCCGGGGGGAGGGAACGATGGAAACGACAACGACGAAGGGCGGCGCGGGCTGGATCGATTACTCGCGCGACGGGCGGCGGGCGCGCGTTAGGCTGGCCGATATTGTCCATTACTGGGAGGACAACCGGGGGGATGCAGTCGCCCAACTGAGTGGTTCGCCTGACGAATGCGTGTACCTGCACGGCGTGCCGTTCGATGAACTGGCCGCGTTACTGTCGGCGCCGGGTGAGCCGGTGCACTGATCGTGCGTTGACCGCGCGCCCGACGGCGTGCATCATCGATTCGAGTCCCGGGAACGCGGGCATGTAGAAGGCCAGGAAGAACCGGCTGTCGACGGGCAGGTGCTGGAGATAGGCCGCGTACGCCGCCGGCGGCACCTCCAGGACAAAGGCCGGGAGCATGTGCAGCGGCGCTTGGGTGGCCTTGAGGAGGCTATAGACGCCGAGCAGCCAGGTCCGCCAGTCCCCGCGACCGGCCCACAGCAACAGGCCGGCGGCGGCGGCGTGCGCGACGAACGTGGTCGTCATGAAGGCCGCCACCTCGCCGTGCGCGCGATAGTAGTCGCCCCAGGCCCACGGCAGCAGCAGCAGCGTGGCCGCCACCTCGAGGCTGGCGAGGGCGATGAGCGCGTGGACGGCGTGGCGTACGCCCGCGCGGCCGTAGAAGCGGGTGGCCGGCACGGTCTCCGCCGCCGGGCCCGCCACCGGGCGGCTCGCCAGCACCCGCTCGATGACGCGCAGGTTCTCGATCTGCGCGCGATCGGCGCCCGCGGCCAGCCGGGCGCAGCGCTCCCACTGCACCTGCTGGTCCAGCGTGAGCGCGTCGGCCACGTCGCCTACCAGATCGTCACGGTCGTCGGTGCGCATCACAAAGCCGGCATCCCACCGCGCAGCGCCAACCCGCGCGCACGGGGCGCGGCCAGCGGAGTATGTCTCTAATGACGTCTGGGTGGCCGGAACCGGACGGGTTCCGCACGGGGGGCCGTCGACGCCCTCCCGGGCGCGCCGGCGCGCGGGACGCTACCGGCTGGAGGCCAGCGGCATGACCGCGCTCAGCCGAATGACGGCCCGCTTGAGCGCCTTGCGCGCGGCGTCCGGACTCGGGAGGCGTTCGATGGCGGCGAGCTGCGCGTAGTTGTGCCCCAGTTCCGCCCGGCCGACGATCAGCCGGCGATCGCGGACCTTCAGGCGCTTCAGGCCGTCCCGGTAACGCCCCTACAGCTCCTCCCGCAGGCGTCGCTGATACTGTGGCGCCGCGTCCTCGAAGGGCCGCAGGGGGTCCTCCCCAGGGGCGAGGCGGGCGATGTCCAGACGGAGGATGGCCCGGCGCAGCTCGTCCTGGACGCGGTTCTCCACGGCGCGCCGGAGATAGGCGCGCAAGGCGCTGACGTGCTTCGACTCGAACCAGGTGAGCCGGGCGAAGGTGTGATGCAGCACGTCCTGCACCAGATCGCTGGTCGCCACCCCCCCCGCTGCGGGCCCACTGCGGCAGGCGGCCGCGGGCTCGTCTCCGCAGCCAAGGCGCGTACCGCTCGAACAGCGCGGCCACCGCCGAGGCGCTCCCCCGCCGCACCTGATTCAGGAGACGCTGCTCGGAGCCGGGATCCGTGGGATCCGCTCGGCCGGCATCGTTCAACGGCGCGGGCATGCGGTTCCGGGCCGGCGGGCCCGGCCTCGACGTGCGGTCGGCCCGGATGCCGCCGTCGCTGTCCTCGACCGGGGCTGTGCTCTTGTCGGATCGTTGCACGTGACTCGACATCGGTCCCGACGAGGGATTCGAGAACACAGACCTCTTCGGGTACAAGGATTTCGGGGAACGGTTCGCCCGCATCGTCGAAGCGCTGAGCTCCGCGGTCATCGTGCTCGATGGACCGTGGGGCAGCGGCAAGACTACGTTCACGCAGCAGTGGGCCGGCCAATCGAGCACATGATCGCCCGCTCCGAAGCCCACGACAGCGGACTGTGCGCAGCGACCAATGCGGAGCGGCGACGTTTTGCGACAGACCCGCTGAACCTGACGCTGGCCGCACCCGCCGTAAACCGCTACGAGAAGATCGGCAAGGACTCAGCCGAGTGGCTACCACGTTTGAACCAATGCTGGTTCGCAGGACGGGTGATCCAGGTGCGACAGCGGTACCGGTTGACAATCGACCGCGGGGAAGCCCGCGCACTCGATCAGGTACTCACAGGCTGCAACACCACCCAATTGATCGTGTACAGCCAGGAAGCGGCAGAACCAACAGGTCAACGGCGAGAAGCGGCGGGGCCGAGCAGCGAGGCGCTCAACCGGTGGGACGATAACCGCAACGGGCGCATCAGCTGCGCCGAGGCCCGCGCTCACGCAATAACGCCGGTCCGGCAAGGACATCCGGCGTACCCAATTCATGCGAGATGGCGACGGCGACGGGGTGGTTTGCGAAGGAAACTGACCAGACGCCCGCCGCGGAAGAGAACCACGATTGGAAAAGATCACAGCGAGGACAAAGGCGCCCATGGGTCTAGTGGTCCGTCACGTCACAATCTTCGAACACGGACATGGGTTACAGCACGCAATCATCGACGAATCACAGCACCGCAAACCCGAACGTTTAATCATGGCGCAGCACTAGACACCTAGACGGCTGCCGTCACCACCGGCCTGTTGAGCGACCTGGTGACGCGCGGACTGCCGACGGACCGGACGTTGCTGTTCGTCATGGATGGCGCTGCGGGGCTGCGCCGGGCCATCACCGACGTCTTCGGTTCTCGCGGCGTGGTGCAACGCTGCCAAGTCCATTATGCCGATGTCCGGATTATGCCGATGTCGGCGCAGGCACCCCTGTCGCAGGCGGCGTGTGCGCCGAGACGATCGGCATAATCAGAGGCCTTCGAGAAACGCCAGGAGCCTGTCCAGGGGTCGATAGCGGCCGGGGCGGACGCCAGCGGGGGTGGTTCTCGACAGCGCGCGTTCCTTCAAGGCGAGGTCGGCATGGATGTAGATGTTGGTCGTGTCGACGTGTTCGTGTCCGAGCCACAGCGCGATGACGGTGGTGTCGACCCCGGCGTGCAGCAGTCGCATGGCGGCGGTGTGGCGCAGCGTGTGCGGGGGGATGTTCATCGTGTGGGTGGGGCGGATTGCGCTCGGATTCGCGATCCTGCCGTCAGTGCAGGAGCAACGGCAGCAGCGGGCGGTCGTACGGTCAACGCGGGTGCATACCATGGCGGGTCCGCGGACGCGTTCCTGACGCTGTGGTATGCGCCGTGGTAACGGCGCGGCCCATGTGCCTGTAAACTTATGCATTAAAATAACTTAGCGCGGCGGTCGCGCTGATGCTGCTTCGACGGGAACGCGAAGCTGGGCCCAGCGGCTCGTCATCCGCGGACGCCGACGCGAACTCGGACCCCCGCCAAGTCGCTCTCGGCCGCATTCGTTCGTTCCGCACCGCCGGGCCGGCACGCCGACGGCAACGGCCTGTACCTGTTCGTCTCGGCGCCGCTGCGCTCGTCCCGCTCGCCGAGGCCCGCGAAGTGGGCCTCGCCAACCGCAAGCTCGCCCGCTCCGGCGGCGATCCCCTCACCTGGTGGCGGAGCATGGAGCGTTGCGTTCCCCCGCATCGGCCGCCGGCCGTCTTGGAGGTCAACACGGCCGACGTGCTGGAGATCCTGACGCCCATCTGGCACGTAAAGGCGCCGACGGCCAGAGAGGTCCGCCAGCGAATCCGGTTGGTGCTGAACTGGAGCATCGCCATGGACTTGTGCAACCACAACCCCTGCGACCTTCGTATGCTAGCTGTAAGTTATTGTTGTGACTATAGTTAGCAGGCTCCTGTTGGTCGTGATACCCTCGTTGTACCCCTCTTCCTGAACGGGAATGCACAACACTGCTGAAGCCTTGCGCGGACGGACCCTCCAGGTCGTCCGGGATGTCAGCCACCGACGCGAGCGGCGTGTCACCCGCCAGTCTCGGCGAACAGCTTCAGCGCCTCTCGCTGCGCGTCGGTTAGCTTCAGTGGTGCTCCAGGCGCCTCGTCTGGGTAGACCCTCGCCGCCTCCCACTCGTGTTGCCGCACGCTGGTGGCGGTGCCAAGCGTGACGCCACGTTCGCGTAACCGCTGCAACAGTGCTGGCGCATCGAACAGGAACACCTCCGTGATCACCCACGGCAGGGTCTGGCCCCGCGAGGTCATCGGCGCCGCCTTCGGCCCGGTCATGACGAGGTAATAGTCCGGGACGCCCTTTGGATTGATGTTGAGCAGTCCCTCGCGCTTGCCGGACCACTTCACATTCACCGTCTTTCCGGCCCGCGGAGCGCCCCTAAAACGTCCGTCGAAGGCCTTCTGAACCGCGGAGTCTTCCAGCGTCACCCCAAAGATTTCTTGCGCGATCCACTCCCCGACATGACCTCTGAGGGCTGGACGGCCGATCAGATCCGCAATCCTCTTGTCGATGGCGTTATGAGTCGCCACGAGGGAGGCCAATTGCTCCAGATTGCTCATGGATGAGTCCTTGCGCGGAGCAATCATAGCAACGCCAAAGACGGGGCGCGTCACCGACAGCGCTAGCCGCGGCGGGACGTATCGTGCCCGGCCCTGGCCACGGCCACGCACACTGGAATGCCGAGCGCCGTAGAGCGGCGGCCAGTAGACAAGCGAGGATCGGATGCGTCGGCGGGCCGGCCAGCGGTGGCCGATGGCCGGACGGATACGGACGGCCATAATCGGCCTGGAGCCGGCGCGGGCGGCGTGTCACCCGTCAGGGCCGGAGCGGAGCGGAGGAGGCGCGAAGCGACTTGACACGCCGCCCGCAGAGGCTACACGCGCGTTCGCGGGAGCGACGGTTCCACACCGGCTACTCGGACAGCGTCGACGGGACGGGCTGGGCCGGGTCCCGGTTGATCAGCTCCTTCAGCTCCTTACCGGGCGTGAAGTAGGCGACGTGCTTTGATGCCACGTCCACCCGGTCGCCGGTCCTCGGGTTGCGGCCCCGGCGCGGCGCGCGGCGCCGGAGGCGAAAGCTGCCGAAGCCGCGGATCTCGACCTTCTCCCCGCGGCGGAGCGCCTCGGCGATGCTGCCGAACACGGTCTCGACGATGACTTCGGTGTGCTTCTTCGTGAGGTCCGCGTCGTGGGCCACCTGCTCCACGAGCGCCGCCTTCGTCAGAGTGCCTTCGGTCACCGGTTCGTCTGCCGCCGGAAGGGCGCTGTAGCGGCCGTCAAGGCGAGGGAGTTGCCGCCCGGCGACGCCTCGCGCGCCAGAATCATAGCAGCGGCACGACGGGGAGCGGGCCGACCACCGGGAACAATGCGCGACTGCGTCCTGGGGCGGATCCAGAAGCACTCGTCCTTCGTCTACGAGACGGTGCGGCTGGTGGAGCACCCGCGGCTGAGCATCGAGGTCCGGGTACGGCCCCGCGCCGGGACCCGCGCGGCGTGCTCGCAATGCCGGCACCCGGCCCCGGGCTACGACACGCAGGCGGTCCGGCGCTTCGACTTCGTGCCCCTGTGGCACATCCCCGTGGTCTTCCTCTACGCGATGCGCCGCGTGTCCTGCCCGCGCTGCGGCGTGCGGGTCGAGGCCCTCCCGTGGGCCACCGGCAACCTCACCCGGACCGTCGCCTCGTGCTCGGAGTCGCGCGACGCTCTGCCGCCCGCGAAGACCTCCTCCAACCCGTCGATTGCCTGGCGCTTCCAGGCGCCTACCTGGTTCGGATGGATCTCGTGCTTGGCTGCGATCGCCTGCACGGTACGGTCGCCCCGCAGCGCCTCGAGCGCCACCCGCTTCTTGAAGGTCGCCGTGTACTGCCGTCGCCGTTTCGTCGTCATTCCAGTGCCTCCCGGAGGTTCTGGAATACACCTTAACGACTGGTCCGAAAAAGCGGGACCACCTCAAACTCGTCCGCGATGGCCCGCAGCTGCTCTTCGCACTGCTCCACTTCCTCTGCCGACCTGGGCGCTGGAGCACGCGCCTCAAACTCCAGCGCCCGCCGGAGGGCAGTGCGCAGGTGGACGGGAATGTTGCCAAGATCGATCTCGCGGCTCGGGGTGTCGATGGTCTTGTCCATTTCAACGCACCATCATGGGCAGTCCGAGCCGTAATGTCCAGTACCACCCTCCCCGTCTGTCCGAAGACCGGCTCAACCTCCCCCAGCCTCACAGTCCATCTTTGCCTACACACTGCACTGCTCCGGGAAATTGGGAATGCGCCCGGGCTTCCTCGTATCGACCGCGCTTGCGCCGACAGCACGGAATGTGCGATCACAGGGCTGCGTACTGCCTTGCCATGTCGCGCCGTCTGGAGGATCTATAGCGTGCTGCTCCTGCCCCCGCTCGAAAGCCTGCGCTTCTTCGAGGCCGCCGCCCGTCACCAGAGCTTCGTCGGCGCCGCCGAGGAGCTTGGCGTCACCCCGGCCGCCGTCGCCTACCGCGTCGGCATGCTGGAGAAGCATCTCGAGGTGCCGCTCTTCGAGCGCCGCCATCGCAGCGTGCGCGTCAACCGCCGCGGCCAGACCTATCTGAAGGAGGTGCAGCACATCCTCGCCGAGGTCCACGGCGCCTCCGAGCGCCAGCGCCGCTGGCCGCGGCGCGTCCGCATCGTCTCGGTCGAGGCGGTCGCCGAGAAGTGGCTCGTGCCCCGGCTCGTCACCTTCAAGGCGGCGCACCCCGCGGTCGCGATCGAGCTGGAGACGAATCACCGCGGCGTCGACCCCGACGGCCGCGACTTCGACGCCTGGCTCGCCTACACCGGCGAGACCGCGGCGCCGCGCCCGGTGACGAGCCGTGAGGACACCTTGCTCGAGGAGACCCTCTACGAGGAGGACCTGCTGCCGGTCTGCAGTCCGTCCCTGCTCGCCGCGCTCGGCCGGCCCGATGGCCCCGCCGACCTGGACGACTGGCCCCTGCTCTACGATCTGGGATGGGACGCCGACTGGTCGTACTGGTGCGCCCGCCAGGGCCAGTCGACACCGGACCTGTCGCGCGCCTCGGGCTTCCGCCTCTACAGCATGCTGATCCAGGCCGCGGTGCACGGCATCGGAGCCGCCATCGGGCGCCCGACGCTGATCGCGCGAGAGTTGGAGGACAGAACGCTGGTCCCCGTCTTCGACCGGCAGGAGGAGGCGCCCGAACGCTGCTGCCTCATCACCACGGCCGCCTCCCGGCAGCGGCCCGAGGTCCGGGCATTCCGGGAGTGGGTCCTGAAAGAGGCGAGGATCGCGTCCGACGGCGTAACGCGCCGGCCATGAGCCGGCGCCCTTGGCGTCGTCAGCCCGCCGGCGCCCACGGCGCTTCCGAGAGCCAGGAGCCGAGCCGGTCCGCGTAGGCGAAGATCGCCGGCAATCCGCCAGTATGCACGAATAGCACGCGGCTGCCCGCGGCAATGCGCCCCGCACGCACGTGGGCGACGAGGCCCGCCATCGCCTTGCCGGTGTACACCGGGTCGAGCAGCAGCGCCTCGTGCCGCGCCGCCAGCGCCATCGCCTCGCGCACCGCGTCGTTGAGCCGGCCGTAGCCCGGCGCGTGCACCGCGTCGGACACCTCGACGTCGCCGGCTTCGAACGCCGCGGGGCGCTCGATCATGGCCGCCAGCTCGGCCGCCACCTGCGCCACCCGGTCGCCCTGCCGGCGGGCGTCGCGCCGCACGCAGATGCCGTAGACCGGTACCGCCTCGTCCAGCGCCCGCAACCCGACCAGGAGACCGGCGTGGGTGAGCGCGCTGCCCGAGGCGCAGACCACCGCGTCGAACCCGATGCCGAGCGCCCGGGCCTGCGCCGTCACCTCCTCGGCGGCCAGGACGTAGCCGAGTCCGCCGAGCGGCGGATGCCCGGGGGCGGAATGGATCACGTATGGCCGGCGGCCCTCGCCGGCCAGCGCCCGGGCGCGCCGCTCCAGCGCTGCGTCGGCCGCCGCCTCGTCCTCGCCCACGGGGAACGCATGCAGCGTCGCGCCGAGCAGCCGGTCGAGCAGCAGGTTGCCCGAAGCGCGGTAGAGGGCGCCGGCCTCCTCGACGCGCTCTTCGAGCTGGACCTGCGCGTCCATGCCGAGCCGGCGCGCCCCGGCCGCGGCGAGGCGCACGAGGTTCGACTGCACCGCCCCGGTCACGAGCACGGTGTCGGCGCCGCGCGCCTGCGCCTCGCCGAAGTGGAACTCGAGCTGGCGCACCTTGTTCCCGCCGAAGGCCAGCCCCGTGCAGTCGTCGCGCTTGATCCACAGCTCGACGCCGAGCGCCGCGCCGAGCCCGCGCGCCGGATCGAGCGGCGTCGGCGCGTGGCCGAGCCGGGCTCGCGGAAACCGGTCGATGCCGGCAAGTGGTCCACGCATCGGCACTCCGGCTGAAGGTAGCACGGGCGGATCGACGGACGCGTAGGAAGCTCTACGCACGCCACGCGATGACGGTCAGCTCGTCGTTGATGCGCTACGCCAAAACGATTCGCACTGAGTAGCTCCTGCCTTCGCGCCTCGATGGCGGTCGAGAGTACCTGTCGGCGCCACGCCTCGGGCTTCGATCGCGGTCGGCGCGCCGTCCCGACTCGGGGTTTAGCGGTACCGCGCTGAAGGCCGGTGCCCGCTGACACCTGGGCGACGTCGCTCATCCCTACGCCTGGCACGACCGGCGGCTGGTGCTCGACGTGCGGAACTGTCCAGGCGAGCGACTCAACGGAAGCTTGGAGTTGGCCCAGTTCCGCGCACAGGTTACGGCTTTCGCTGCTGCCGGCGCTGTCAGTGCGCGGTCGTCCCCCGACAGGCCGGCCGCCGCCGGCTGGCGATAACGGCTCGACGACGCGGCGGGAACGAGGCGTGCGCAGCCTGTCCAGGTTCGACGCGACCAACGGCATGGAACCCGACGACGCTCGCTGCGTCGGCGCTTGCTCGAACGTTCTGCGCGACGAGCACGAGATCGTCGATTGAGATGGCAGCGACGAGACGGCCCATGTCGTTCACCACCGGCACACGTCTCACTTGAGCGTCACGCATCCGGCGGAGGGCCTGTTGAGACGACTCGTCGCTCCCGTGCCGCCGAGGCAGGGGCTCAATCTCCGGTGGCTGCTCTCGCTTGAGATAGCGGCCGAAGTCCTCCAGCCGCGGGAGCGACTCCCGGTCCTTTGCCCGGTTCGACCGCCTCTTGCTCTCGATGACGTCGTCGATCGAGCACAGCGGGAAGCCGTCCATCTCGACCGCCCGGCGGCACGTCCTCGTACCCTTCGATCCCGTCCGGAGCGTAGACCAGATCGAGGTCGTACGGTCCGTCTGTCAGTCTGGATGAAGTCCCGGCCGCGCCGGATTTCTTCGGCCAGCTCGTCGTCGACCTGAAGCCCAGCTCCCTGAGCGCGCCGATCAACCGGTTGCCGTTATCGGGAGGCCGGCCTGGTGTGCTCGTCGATGCGGCTCCGACACCACTCGAGCACGGCCGGTTCGTGCGTCGCCGCCCAAATCCGTCTGCTCTGCCGCACGGCGGGATGACCCAGCGTCGCCAGGCCCCCTCGGGCGTCCCTGAGCCCGCTGTTGCCGAGCTTGTCGAGTAGGGGGCCGTGGACCTGTTCGCTGGCCAAGCTGTATTCGCTTACCTAGTGGTCCGTCACGTCACAATCTTCGAACACGGACATGGGTTACAGCGCGCAATCATCGACGAATCACAGCACCGCACACCAGAACGTTTAATCATGGCGCAGCACTAGTCGGATTCCGCCCCGAACCACGCGCTCTGCTCGTGCCAGTCGCCGCTGCTCCAGAACCGCGGATACGGGATGTTCAGCGCGAGCGAGCCGGTGATGTGCTGCCGTGCGCTCGTCGGGCCGACGTCGCGCGGCACCGCCGGCAACGGTGTCCGGTGGGCGCTCACCTGCAGTCAGGGCGGTTCCAGTTCGGGCCCGAAATGTGTTCCATCTCGGCCTCGAATACCAGCCGCGCCTTGTGCTCGCTTACCGCCCAGTTGATGGCCCCTCCGAGCAGGGCCGCGTACGTGAGGGTCGCGAACGTCATGCTGATCATGAACCAGTCCCGGCTTGTCATTCCGTAATTCTAACCAGCTGCGGCGACTCACCGAATTTCCACGATGTCCTGGGACACTAAGGACAGCGATCGATATAAAGTCTTCAACTTGATCGGGGTAGCAGTTTGTAATTCCATTCCCCGTGAAACTCATCGCGGACCAGCGCGAGTGCGTCCATCTGTTTCTTGGTCACCGTAACGCCCGTGGGATACTCCCCGGCGTCGAGTTCGGCCCGGACCCGGAGCCCGGTTGTCGTCCGGACGTTCCCGATGCGGTCGACGATGGTCTCATACGTCGTCAGCGGGGTGCCGCGCCAGTTCGCCGTGATGTGACAGAAGAGCCGGTGCTCGATCTTGTTCCACTTGCTGGTGCCCGGTGGAAAATGACTCACCTCGACGGTCAGGCCAGTCTCGTCGGCCAACTGCTGAAGCGCATGCTTCCAGACGCGAGACCGATACCCGTTGCTCCCGCCCGCATCGGCCGTGATGAACAGGGTGGTGGCGTCGGGGTAGGCGTCGCAACCCATCTGATGCCACCAGTGCCGAATCGACGCCACCGCGAACGCCGGTGTGTCGTGGTCCCAGCCCACGCTCACCCAGGCTTCGTTGCGCGCCATGTCGTAGACGCCGTACGGAATCGCCTTGCCCTCGGCGTCGGTCGGGAAATCATGCACCAGCACCGCCGGCGGCGTGCCCTTCGGCTGCTATTCCCGCCCGCCGTTCTTGAAGTTCCCGACCAGCTCCTTCTTCTTCGTGTCGACCGAGACCACCGGCTGGCCGGCGGCCAGATGCTGGTCCGCGGTCTGGTTGATGTGCTCGAACTGCGCGTTGCGGTCCGGATGCGTGGCGCCTTCCTGCCGTTTGCGCGCCGATTGCAGCCGGTAGCCCAGGCGGTGCAGCAGCCGGCCCACAGTGGTCGAACTCACCCGCCACCCTTGCTCGGTCAGCGTCGCCGCCAGCTTCGCACGACTCTTGCATGTCCAGCGCAGCGGCGAGGTCGGGTCGCCGCGCGTGAGCGGATCCACCAGCGCTTCGAGCGCGGCCTGGATGCCGGGTTGATCCTGCTGGATGCGGGGCCGTCCGCCTCCAGGGCGTCGGATGCGGTCCGTCGGCGCCTCGTCGCGGGCAATCTCCCGGCGCCCCTTGCGAATCGTCTCCCGAGCCACACCGGTGGCCGACGAAACCACCGCGTCGCCGCCGTAGCCGATGGCGAGCGACTCGGCCGCCGCCCACCGGCGGCGACTGCGCTCGTCCAACACGGGCGCGACCACGGCATACTTCGCAACCAGGGTCGCTTCCAGCTCGATGTCTCGCTTTATACCTCCAGTATGACCAGCAACCCAGCAGATGGCAAACTAGTTGCGCGCAGTGTCCTAAATGAAGACCACTTCAGTTTGTCTATCGGGTTAACCGTGGCAAGCGGTCGGCTAACCAAATCAGAAGGATGTGTGGAGACTGATCTGGACCTGCCCCTTCGAGCCACCTGGTAACGTCTGGATCATGTAGCCGGCCTGGACTTGGGACCGGTCGCTGACTCCGAAGCCAAGTGCGGTGTAGAACCGGTTGCGGTCGAAGCGCTCTACAGTCCTGGCTCGCCCGATTTCGAGCTCCCCGTTTATGAAGACTTCGTTGTACAGCGCCAGGTAAATGGACCTGTTTCCCGTCCCTCGTCCATTCAGCGCGACATCGCCGAACAGGGCGTAGCGAAACCGTGTCCGGAAGTCCTGGCCGTCAACCCAACGCTGTTCGTACCGGTAGCGGTGGCGCAGAGAAACAACCCGTCCCAAAGAATGGCGAAGCAACGCCTCCTGATACACGCGTCGCTCTGCGCTGGTCTCGTCGCTGTCGCCGAAGGCGCCGCTCGTGATGTGCGCCACACCACCAGTTACCAGCACAGGGGATTCGGGCAGGTCGTAGGTCAGGCCAGCCCGGATCAGCAACTGCTCCAGGTCGGTTCCCATATTCCAGTTGCGGTGCTGCACGTCACCCTGCAATCCCACCGACGTGTCGTCGAAGCGAGTCGACCAGAACAGCATGTACCAGGCGCCGAGCTGGTCCCTATCGACCGGCGTCTGCGCCAAGGCCGCACCGGGCAACAGCATCGCGCCGACGAGAACAAGGGCGCCGATCAACACGCGCAGCATGGGGTCAGATGAAGCGCACGACGCCGGTGGAGACGTCATACATCCCGCCCACGATTCGGATCTCTCGTTCCTGCTCCATCGTGGCCAGTACGGAGCTTTCTCGGCGAATCTCCGCGATCACCATGCGCACGTTCTCTTCGGCAACCCCGTCGACGTAGTCGGCGTTGTTGACATCGCGCTCGCCTTCGATCGCCTCCACGGCTGGTTCGATCTTTTGCACGAGCTGCGTGAGATTGCCGAGCCGGGCGCTGCTGATGGCCCCCTTCACGGCGCCGCACGAGGTGTGTCCGAGGACGACCACGAGCTTCGCCCCAGCGAGTTGACAGGCGAATTCCATGCTGCCGAGCAGTTCGGTGTTCACGATGTTGCCGGCGACCCTGGCCGAAAAGATGTCCCCGATCCCCTGATCGAAGACCGTCTCGATGGGGACTCGAGAATCGATACACCCGAGCACAACAGCGAACGGGTACTGCCCGGCGGCGGTCGCTCGAATCTGATCGCCGTAGTCGCGACGGACAGGAGTCCCGGCGACGAATCTCGCGTTGCCGTCGGTAAGGAGCGTGAGGGCGGCGTCAGGAGTGACGGCAGCCTGTGACGCAGCATCCTGGGCCGGCACGAACCCCTGGTCGACTGCCGCCTCGGCGAGCGCCGAGTCGGCCGAGGGCTCAGACGCGGAGCATCCCGCCAGGGCCAGTCCGGCGGCCGATAGGCCAAGACGTCGTCCAAAGGCTCGGCGCGACGTTGTTGGCAGCGTGCTTGAGGTGCCGGCAGTGCGCACGAATGTGATCCTATTGAACATCTCGTTTTCTCCTCGTTCGCCCGTATGGGCAACGTGTTAGCCACAACGGGAACGAGTGCCTGACACCTCACATGAACTCACATGTTACCACAGACTGTTCTGGTCCCGGGTTTGTTCGACAAGCCCCTCGTCGCCACGTTCAACCAGGGACGGGTGCGGCTCTCAATCTGCGGGTTCGGGGTTGATCCCCGCGCGCGGGGTCGTCCAGGGTGAGGAGCTGGTCACGGTCCAAGGCGAGGGTTTATTCCCGCGTGCGCGGGGCCGCCGGTCGCCGTCCGCCGGGTCGGCATCAACCTGAACGGTTCATCTCGTGCGCTTGCGGGGCCATCGTTTGGAGATACCCCTGGGGCAGCAATTTCTCGCGGGTCATCCGCGCGTGTGCGGCGCGACCGCCGCGTCTTACGTGCGCCACGGCTTTTTCCGGCCGCTTGGCGCGCGTTCCTGTCCTCTCCGGGTGTAACATCCGTGTCCCCTCGCGGCAGGCTTCTTCCCGCCGCCTCGACGCTTGGCGTCTCGTGACCGGAGGTATGCGCAACGGGCCCCCTCGTTGCACCGCCGGCTGGCAGTGCGGCCCTTTCCCGGCGCTGAGGCGCCCGTTCTCGGTGTGGCGTCGGTTGCGGATTCTCTTCGAGCGGCGGGCGCTGTTTCCCGTCGCGACCGCGAGCGGTGTTTGAGCGCGGTGGTCGTCAGTCAGGCGGCTTTCTGCGGGTTCGGTCCGGTGTTCGGAGTCGCCAGCAGCGCGTCGCGCAGCAGGATGCGGAGGACGTCGCCCACCGCCCGGTCGTCGGACCCGAACTCGTAGGCTGCCCGCGCGACCTGGCGCCGCCACTCCTTGTCCAGCCGGTTTCTGACGTACTCGTCGCAGAGTGCGTCGATCTCGAACGGTTCGAGCCCGTCGGTTTCCGGCCGAAGCCGCTCGGCGGTGGCGGCGACCCACTTTTCCGGCTTCAGCTTGGCCTCGATCCGCTTTCCGAACTCCGTCAGCCTGAGCGGGCTGCTGCCGGCCGCTGCCCGCTCCGTGCCGCCCACGCGCAACAGCAGGGTATCGAGCGTTCCCCGCGTTTCCGACTGCTGGCTGCGGACCTCGTCGCGCAGCGTCCTCGACTCCTTTTCGATTCGCTCCTCGAGCAGTGCCCGCTGGCTACGGACCTCGTCGCGCAGCGTCCTCGACTCCTTTTCGATTCGCTCCTCGAGCAGTGCCCGTTGGGCGTCCATCCGGTCGCCGAGCTCCTTTAGCCCGTCCCGGAGCTCCTTCAATCCGTCGCGGACGTCCTTCAGCCCGTCGCGGAGCGTCTGCTGTCCCGCCTCTATTCGCTGGGTCCAGCGTGCGCCGTGCCACAACAGGGCGATGACGGCGATTGCCGCGAGGATGATCGTCGGGTTCGAGATCCAGTCGGTGAGCCAGTCTTCCACGGCTATCGTTCTCCTGCCATTGTCGGTGCCCGGCGTGTGGTGGTCAACCCGTGGATCGCTCGTCGCTCCCCGCGCGTGGGGTGGCCGAACCTCACCATCATTCTCTCCGTCCTGTAGGGGCTTCATCCCCGTTCCTGCGGGGGTTGGCTGTAACTTGCTGATAGCTCTCGACTTCCGGTTCCGAACCGGCTGGGACGGACATAGAGTCCCACATTCCGAGCCTGTTGACTCCGTTGTGGTGAGGTCCTGCTGGCGGGTTATTTTCCTCTCGAGGCGTCGAGTCGACGACGGTAGTCCGGGACCGCGCGGGAGCCGACCAGCGCCAGCAACAGACCGAGGAGACCGATGCCGGCCAGCGGCAGCGCAGGAACGGCCGTGGCTCCGGTTCCGGCCGATTCTTCCGACCAGTTGTTGTTGCCGCTGGCGGGGCCCTGGATTTGGGTCGCGAGGCCAGTCGTGAATGTGCGGCCGTCCTCCGTGCATACTGCGCCGGTTTCTCCGCAGGCCGGGGACGGCGAGAGCGTCACCGTCACCGCGTCGTGCGAAGACGGGTCGATGCGGATCTGCCAGTGGTCCAGTTGACTGTTCTTCCGGCGGAATCTTGTCTCGGAACCTCCGGTCACGTCGAGCAGCTCGCGGAGCGGTGTCTTCGAGCCTGGTGCTAAGGGTGTGTCGAAGCTGAGTTCCAGCCAGAATGCCGTTTCTCCGTCATGCTCGGCTGGTACCGACACGAAACTCGCGGTGATAGGCGTCTGTGCTTGCTGCGTTTGCGGCTCGGGCTGTGGTTCCGCAGGCGCTGCGTAGGGAATGCTCTGCCCGGGCACCGTCGACAGCATGGTTCCGGCAGATGTACAGATCGCCCCGGTGGCCGCGCAATCGGCTGTCGGTGACAAGAGGATGTTCAGGGAGCCGGTGCCCGTGGGTTGAATGGTGACATCCCACTCGGCCGTGCCGCTGTTGAGGGCTGTCGCCGTCGTCACGGTGCCGTTCAGCACAGTAAAGGCGTGATCCTTCAGATCCGCCGCGGAAATATCCACGTCCTCACTAAAGGTCAGCCGGAACGTAAAGGGCGTTGCTCCATCATGGGTTTGCGGCACATTACTGTAGGCTGCCCTGAGGGGGTCCGCTGCCTCTTGGTTCTGCGCTATCGGATCTCCATTGCAGAAACCTCTACCGGCGCAGCGTATTGGTACCCACAGCCTATTGGTCAGCTTCCGTTGTGGGTCGGCGTCGGTACAAACGGCATTGTTGGCGCTGCAACTGCCCGTGAACTTTGGCACGACGACTCCAGAGTTCCTCTTGATCCCCGGGCGAACGCTCATTTGCCACACCTCGCGCCCCACATCCAACCCGTCGTCTCCGATATACGACACGGCCTTGAGTGTCCCGCCATCGCCCACACTCAGCCTGTTCTGCCACCATGCGAGTCTCGCCGCGGCATTCCCTGTCCTCGGGGCATTGGCCAACGGTTCACTGAAGACCAGCTGGAAGTCGAAACTGGTGAAGTTGTCCTTGTTTATCACATAATCTATTACTGGGTGTGTACCGTCTGGATCCAAGATATGGCCCACCGTGAGTGCTTTGGGTGGACGCTGCCCTGGATTTGGCGCCGGTGGCGCTTCTTCCGCGAGCATCGCGTTCGCCACCGTGCACCCGCTATAGTTCTCCACCCCGTCGGTAGGGTGGGTGATCCATATGTCCAGCGGTTCGCTCCTGATGCTTGTTCCGCTCCGTGATGCCGTGAGCACGACGTCCACGGCCTGAATCTGGTTGTACGGGCCGACCTGATAGTGCTGGTACGTGTTCCCGGATACCAGCTTCAGCGCCCACTGGTTCGTGCTGCCGATTTGCTCCATTCGGAAGACCGGCTTCGTTTGTCGACGCCCCCACCTGGTGGTCTCCACCCCGAATGTCGTTCCAGCCAATGCCGTTGAACCTCCGTTGTTCCGGAGTTCGAACGGTCCCAGGATGCACTCAGTCGGCGCGGTTCGGGTCGCGCTGCCGCTGTTGGTGCTGGTCCCCCGCATGGTGAAGCCCGTGCGCTCCGGGCCCCACATGCCCTGCGCGCTTGCTTCCGTGCTGGTGAATGCCCAGCCTAGACAGGCCACCGCGAACATCACCGCGACCCGACATCCCATTTCTACCGTTGGCTTGGTACCCATTTCTTCTTCCCTAACCTTTCGTGACCCGCAGTTAGCCATACCGACCCGCCACTGCCGAGTGGCATCTGATTTCGCCTCGCCCGCTTTGGGCGCATCTTCCATTGCGGAACCCGGACCTCGACGCCAACCCTCTGGCGGCATCCACAGAGCGGCCCACCCGCTCCGCCGAGGCGTGCCACACCCTGGCGGACATGGCGATGGCTCTTTGGCATGAACCTCGTGCAAAAAAAAACCGAACCTGCGTGTTTCGCGAACGATTTGTGTGGACTGCCCGATGCCCGTACCGGCGCCCTTGGAGGCGCCCGTCAGCCATCGCGGTGGTCCGTCTTCAACTTGATGGAGATGTCCGGGTGGGCGGCCTTGAAGTCCGCCAGCCGGGGCAGTGGCCTCGCCGTGGCTCACTACACTGCTCCTGATGTCGATTCCTGAGTTGATCACCGATGCAAGCGATCCCTGCTTCACAGCCGGCTCGCGCCTGGAGCCGGCACGCTGCTTCAGCTCCCGCGTGGATGGTTCCTGACCCCTGGGCGCGCCTGTCGTTGGTCCGTTTGCTCGCGATAACTGGCTTTATCGCGCGCATCAAGAACGGCCCAAGGAGACCGAGGAAAAGAGAGCCTGCAGGTGAGCTGGCACGGTAGAGAGGCACACAGCGGCCCGGTCCCAGTGGACGACACCAGGGGGCCAGACCAACTCCTGGACGCCTACTTCGAGGCGGCGAGCGGAGCGATCAGCCGCAACACCGAACGCGCGCTGCGGGCCGACGTCAACGTGTTCACCACCTGGTGCCGCGGCCGCCGCACGGCGCCGTTCCCGGCAAGCCCCGAGATGCTGGTCGCCTTCATCGACGAGATGACCAGCAGCAGAACGCCGGCCACGGTCCGGCGATACCTGTCGAGCATCACCACGGTGCAGAAGGGGCTCGGCGAGAGGAGCCCGCTCGAGAACGCCAGCGTGCGGTTCGCGCTGCAGCGGATGCACCGCCGGCGCGGCCGCCGCCAGACCCAGGTGCACGGCCTGACATGGCCGCTCCGGAACCGCCTGCTCGAAGCAGCCGGAGACCGGTTGATCGATGCGCGGAACCGCGCTCTGCTGGGCGTCGGCTACGACACGTTGTTGCGGCGCTCCGAGCTGGTGGCGCTACGAGTCGAGGACGTACTCAAAGAGATGGACGGCAGCGCCACTGTGCTGCTGCGGGCGGGAAAGACCGACGCCGAGGGGCGCGGAACCGCGCTGTTCCTCGCCCGCGACACCGTGGAATTGGTCAACGCCTGGCGGCAGCGCGGCCGCGTGGGCGACGGTCGCCTCTTCCGAGGAATCGGCCGCCACGGCAGGCTGCACGAGAGGCTCGACGCGAGCCAGCTGCCGCGCATCTACAAGCAAATGGCCCGACAGGCGGGACTACCCGACGAGATCGTCGAGGCGCTGGGCGGCCACAGCACACGGGTGGGCGCGGTGCAAGACATGATCGCCTGCGGGATCGAGCTGCCCGCGATCCTCCAGTCCGGCCGCTGGAAGACCACCCGCATGGTCCAGCGCTACGGCGAACGCCTGCTGGCCAGACGCAGCGGCGCCGCCCAGCTCGCAGAACGCCAGGGACGGTGACGTTATCGCGCGCATTCAAGACCCGATCGGGCGGGGCACGGAACCGCGGGGCAGAGGAGCGCGGGCGAAAAGTGCAGCAGCGTCAGGCGTTTGCAGCGACAACGCGACAGCAGCGCGACGGGTGTAGAATCGGGCCGGCAGGCGCGATAAAGCCAGTTATCGCGAGTAACCGACCTACTGCAATCGCCCCAACCAGCCTGCATCGGCACCGCCCTTCATCGCCCTGGGCTTCCTGGCACTCTCTTCGCTCCTCTCTAGGTTTTGACGCGCGATTGGTCGGTTGAGTCGGGCTTGGGCCCTGGCCGATGGCCCGTGCTCATGGCCGCGCTGGCGGTTTCTCTTCGCCACGCCGGCGTGTGGTACCAGGCCCGCTTCGCCTTGCGCCGGCTACTGGATTGCGCTCGTCATGATCGCGCTGGCCGCGCAGGAGCCTCTGACCAGATCCCGCGAACGCGGTCGGCAGAGCGGTTGGTGGTCTCGCCACAGGTCGCGGACGGCCTCGGCGCTGGGTCGGGCCGGTTCGGAGCGTTCCCTCACTTCTTCGCCCCCTCCGCGGTGCTTTTTCGTCTTGGCTTTGGACCTACTGATCCAGCAGGTCTCTCAACGTCGTCTCGTTTGAGACCTCTTCTGCTTCGCTTGATCCGGCTGGACCCTTGAAGGCGGGGCTCCCCGGCGACCACAGTTCGACGCTTTCCGAGTTCTCCTCGTAGTACGTTCGATCTGTCGTCACGCGGATCGGACTCGACATTCCAGGTGCTAGCAGGCTGTACTCGCGCGGTCCCATCGCTTGTACTTCGGTCCCCGGCGGCATCAGCGACATGTCGTTGATCACTCGGTCGAGGTCGTCCAAGGTCATTGGCGATGGGTCACGCGTTGGTACCGTGAGGTCGCTGTCGAGCGTGGCGTCGATATCGAAACTGGCCTCACCTTCTTCTGTTGCCTGTCGCTCCAGTTGGTCGGCAACATTCTCTGCGTCGTCCCGCCCTTGACGCGAGAGCACCGCACCCGTGATCGCCCTTGGCATCTGGGCGAGAATGGGTTGCAGGCGGCCGACGACTTGCTCGAACAGGCCGATCCGTTGGCGAAGCCTGCGGTACACGGCCGTTTCGACTGTTCCTTCGTAGTGCAGGTTCACGACGCGGATGGTGGCATTCCGTTGGCCGACGCGGTCGATCCGACCGATTCGTTGCTCGACACGCATCGGGTTCCACGGCATGTCGTAGTTCACCAGCGCCCCGCAGAACTGAAAGTTCAACCCCTCTGATGCCGCGTCGGTGCACAGCAGCAGGTCCGCGTCCCCATCGCGGAACCGGTGCTTGACCTGTTCGCGGTCGATTCGGCGCCATCTGTTGTCCCCACCCGCCATGGGAATCTCGCCGCCTCGTCCTGAGAAGCACATCAGGCGACGACCACCCCGCGCCATCAGGGCGTCGCGCAGAAAATCCATTGTGTCCGTGATGGGTATTCCGGAGGAAGTGGAACACGGAATCCGGAGGAAGTGGAACATCGATTCCGGAGGAAGTGGAACAGCGAATCCGGGAAGTGGAACACGGAATCCGGAGGAAGTGGAACATCGAATCCGGAGGAAGTGGAACAGCGGTTCCGGAGGTCGTGAACGCTCGTCGGTAGCTTGACCTGGCATGCTCTGCCCTTTCGACAGGAGGGGCGTGGCGATGCCGGCACGGAGGCTGCTGATGAGGAAGATCCGCGAGGTTTTACGACTCAAGCACGAGCAAGGACTGTCCCACCAGGCGGTGGCGCAGGCGTGCGCCGTCGGCGTGGGGACGGTCAATCGCTATCTGCAGAGGGCGGCGCAACGTGGGCTCGGCTGGCCGTTGCCGGACGATTTGGACGACGCGGCGCTCGAGGCTCGATTGTTTCCACGCGCCGCGCCGGTGCACGACCGGATCCGGCCCGACTGCGCGTACATCCACCGCGAGCTCAAGCGCGACAGCGTCACGCTGCAGTTGCTGTGGGAGGAGTACGCGCAAATCCATCCGGACGGCTACGGCCGCACCCAGTTCTGCGAGATCTACCGGCAATGGACGCGGCGGCTGCGGCCGTCGATGCGGCAGGTGCACCGCGCCGGCGAGAAGACGTTCATCGACTATTCCGGCAAGCGGCCGAGCCTGGTCGACCGGCGCACGGGTGAGCTCCGACGCGTCGAGCTGTTCGTCGCCGTGCTCGGCGCCAGCAGCCTCACCTACGCCGCGGCGACCGAGACCCAGCAGTTGCCGGACTGGATCGACGCGCATATCCGCATGGTGGAGTACTTCGGCGGCGCTACCACGTTGTGGGTCCCCGACCAGCTCAAGAGCGCCATCACCCGCCCCTGCCGCTACGAGCCCGGCGTCAACCGCACCTACGAGGACCTGGCCACCCACTACGGCGCCGTCGTCGTTCCGGCGCGACCGAGGAAACCTCGGGATAAGGCTGCTGTGGAGAATTGTGTACTCATCGCACAGCGGTGGATACTCGCCCGCCTCCGCGACCAGACCTTCTTCGAGCTCGGCCCGTTGAACGCCGCGATCCGCATCCTGCTCGACGAGCTCAACGACCGGCCGATGAAGAAGCTGGGCGTCAGCCGCCGCGCCCTCTACGAGCAGGTCGACCGGCCGGCGCTCCGGTCCCTGCCGACCGCGCGCTACGTCCTGGCGCACTGGAAGCTGTGCCGCGCCAACATCGACTACCACGTCGAGGTCGAGCGCCACGTCTATAGCGTGCCGTTCCAGCTGGTCCGCGAGCAGGTCGAGGTCCGCTACACCACGAACACGGTCGAGATCTTCTATCGCGGCAAGCGACTGACGTCGCACCGGCGGCGCTACGACGGACAGCCGTCCACCCATCGCGAGCACATGCCGAGCGCCCACCGCGCGCATGCCGAGTGGACGCCGTCGCGGCTGATCCGTTGGGCCGAGCAGGCCGGACCGGCGACCGGACAGCTCGTCGCCCAGATCATCGAGCGTCGCCCGCACCCGGAGCAAGGGTATCGAGCCTGCCTGGGGATCATGCGCCTGGGACAGCAGTACGGGAACGACCGGCTCGACGCGGCGAGCGCTCGCGCGATGGCACTCGGCTCCTACCGCTATCGCACCGTCAAGAACATTCTCGCCGCCGGCCAGGACCGTCTGCCTCTGGAACCGGCGGCCGAGACAACCCCGACGCCCACGCACACCAACATCCGCGGCGCCGACTACTACGCCGCGGCCACGACCGAGGAGGAGGACCGATGCTGATCGAACAGACCGTCGACAAACTCAACGCCATGAAGCTGGGCGCGATGGCCGACGCCGTCCAGCAACAACTGCAGAGCGGCGAGGCCGCCACGCTCGGCTTCGAGGAGCGTTTCGGCCTGCTGGTCGACGCCGAGTGGACGGCCCGCGAACAGCGCAAGCTGCAACGGCGCCTGCAGACGGCCAAGCTGCGTCATCCGGCGACGCTCGAGGCCGTCGACTTCACGCCTGCCCGACGGCTCAACCGCCAGCAGGTCCTGACGCTGGGAACCTGCGCGTGGCTCGCCGAGCGCCACAACTTGATCGTCACCGGGCCGTGTGGAATCGGGAAGAGTTTTCTCTGTTGCGCCTTCGTCGAACGGGCGTGTCGCCGCGGCTTCACCGCCCGCTACGTCCGCATGCCGCGCCTGCTGCACGAGGTGGCCGTCGGCCGCGGAGACGGTTCCTACACGCGGCTGATGGCGCGGCTGGCAAAGCTCGACCTGCTCGCCATCGACGACTGGATGCTCGCGCCGTTGCGTGACGCCGAGCGCCGCGACCTGACCGAGGTGATCGAGGACCGCGCCGAACGCGCCTCCACGCTGATCGCCAGCCAGTTGCCGGTGACCGACTGGCACGCCGTCATCGGTGACCCCAACCAAGCCGACGCCATCTGCGACCGCCTGCTCCACGACGCGCACCGCATCGAGCTGAAGGGCCGCTCGATGCGACGTACGCACGACGCGCCGAACAACCGCCCGAAGGAGACGACATGAGCACCAGAACGGCAACGCCATTACCGCGGCGAAGCGAAGCCCAGAACCATCGCGCCGCCGACACGCGTGACCGGGGCACGTCGGGTCCGACCGGCCTGTGGATCCTGCCGGTGATGTGGAAAACGCGCGCGATGCGTTCGGCGCAACTGAGCGGTCGCCGAAGGCGCGTTTCCCACAACACCTTGGACGCCGCAGACGGCGCCCACAGGCTCCACAGGCATCTTCGTCCATGCTCTCGAACACCACGTCACGAGTAGAATCTTGAAGGTCTGCTGCGACACCGAGGGGAGGGAACTGACCGACGAACGTCGCTACGCTCCGACGAGCGTTCCACTTCGCCGGAAACCGTGTTCCAGATCCCCGGAAACGCTGTTCCACTTCACCGGAATACCCACGTGAACTGCGTGAACACCATGACCTGGCGGTACCCGCCCTTTTCCAGCTCGTCCAGCGTCTCCGTGAGTCGTCCGAGCTTGCTGTCCGGTGGCAATCCCCGGACCCGTTCCAGTAGCTGCTCGATCTCGCTCCGTTCTTCCAGGCCGGCCGCGCGCATTGCCATAGCGGCCAAGTCGTCCGTGTCCGGAATCTCGTCGAGCGCCTCGTCGTCTGGCGTGTCATCTTCCACGATGTCCGGTGCTGTGACGCTCCCGTGCATCATCCTGTCGCGGCGCCGCTCGAACGTGGCGCGCAGGGCAGCGAAGCTGCTGGCGAGACGGCGCCGGTAGACGGTCATCACGAAACCGATTGCTGACCGCTCGGTGCTGGCCGCTTGGTTGTAGGTCTTCGAGATGTATTCCTCGACGGCCTCGTACAGATCCCGCTCGGCTTCGCTCAAGTCGATGAAGCGGTCATCCACGTGCCGTTCGGCGATCGGACTCGACAGCATCCCGGCCGAGGCGTAGCGCCGCAGCAGCTCGCGGGTGTGCCGTGAGATCAGACGCCGAATCGGGGTGTGCGTTCGCATGATCGCGATCGCCGCGCGGCGCTCGGGCGTCTCGAGCTGGCGTCGCGGAATGCTTGCTGCGTTTCGTAGGGCACGGAGCACCTTGTTGACCTTGAAGGTCGACAGCCCGGTCAGGTTCTCGACGGCGTCGCGTGACACCGTCCCGTGGTCGCGTTCGACGGCTTGGAAGAGCCGGGCCATCCGATCCAGCGCTTCCGCCGACGGACTTGGCTGGTTGACCTCCTCGAAGAACTTGAGGAACGCTCCCGCCGTCCATTCCGGCGGCAGCCCGAGCAGGTCGAGCAAGTCCCACACCTCGACCGGATGCACCTGCATCGGCGTTGCGGTCAGGAGGACCAACCCCTGGGTGCGCGCCTTCAGAGTCCGCATCAGCTTCAGCAATGAGTTCGGGCCACCTTCCAGGCGGCTTCCGGCCGCGCGCCGGCGAGCGTGGTGCGCTTCGTCGAGCACGATCAGGTCCCACGGCTCGGCGTCCTCGACGAGTGTCGTGGCGCGATCCTTCCGACGCATCAGATGGCTGGACGCGATCACCACCGGCTCTTTGTGCCAGTGCTCCCGGTCGACCACCTCTTCGTGGTTTCCACGCAGCGCCTGCGATTCGTACCGCCGCAGCGTGCGGCCGTCGTAGATCGGCCAGTTCAGATTGAACTTTTCCCGCAGCTCGATCTGCCACTGGTTGAGCACAGCCTTGGGTGCCAGGATCAGGATCCGCTTTGCTCGGCGTGCGAGCCATGCCTGCCGCAACAACAGTCCTGCTTCAATGGTCTTGCCGAGACCTACCTCGTCGGCGATCAGGAGCCTCGGTGGCCACTGAGTGTAGAGGCGCTCAAACGCCCGGATCTGGTGCGGCCACGGGGTGATCGCCGCGGTCGCCTCGCCGACCTGTGCGCCCCCTGCCGCCTGCGCCGGGGCGCGCTGGATGAACGTCCATATAAGTCGCCGCCGGTCGATCGGTGGCCCCGGCGGTGGCTCCGGGACGTCGGGACGGCCAGTTGTTTCGAGCGGCTTCCGAGGTGGTGCAGACGTCGCCGTCAGGCGTGCCGGCAGGTCGGTCTTTGGCATGAACCGCAGCAGATCCAGCCGGACGGCGTCCGGCACGTTCAGCACGATCGCCCGCGGCGATTGACCTGCCCATAACCGCGCGAAGTTCCTCTCCTCGCTGGCTACGCGCTCGGGTTCCGGTCCCCAGCTCCTGTAGACGTTGATGCTCTCCCAGTTGCGCCTCCAACCTGCTGCTGTCTCGTTCAGGCTGCCAGTCCAGGCGATCTTGTGGCCGGTGCGATCCTCGATGATCCCCGACTTCTCGTGGAAGATCGCCGTGTCGGCTACTGGACGCCCCTGCGTGTCGCAGGGAACGGCTACCTTTACCTCCAGGTGCCCGCGGCCCACCATCCATGCGAGCAGCTCCAGCGCCTGGTTGGCAGTGGTGTCTGGCGGCGCCAGCGGCAGCTTGATAAGCCGTTGTGCGACTTCATTACGTTGTCGTAGTACGGCGGGTCCATTACGACGGCGTCGATGCTTTCGTTGTCGATGTGATCGAGGCTATCGCCTGGCTTGCAGGTGATGGTGATCGTCTGCGGTGCGGCCGCCACGGTCGGTTTCGGCTCGGCCGCGTCGAGCAGGTCTCCCGTCTTGCCGTCCGACTTTGGACGGATCAGCGCCACAAGCTCGGCTATGCACTTGCCGGTCTGTCCGATGGCCCAGTCGTAACCCAGGCCGACGACTAGCGGTGCCATTTCGGCGTACGACCATCTGAATGAGAAGTCATGGCGCTGAAAAGTATGCGCCATGCGTAGCTTTCCCGTTTCCCACGTGCAGCTTCGAGAATTCCAATCGACCAATCGGTCTATGCTCAGTGCCAGGTATCCATAGGCCGCCTTCCGTACATCGTCCAGGCGCCCTGCCGCGCGGTCCGCGTCCAGGATTTCCCGGAACACCTCGACGCTCATCCCGTGGCATAGAAGCTGACGGGGCGAGAACATGTCCGTCCATCGATATATGCCGTAGAGCCTGTGGCCCCGATCGTAGTTGGAGACGTCACCGATGGATTCGCTTGGCACGATGTCGAGAGCGTTCCACTCTGGCAGCTTTTCGTCGAGCTTCGCGCGGATAACCACGGTGTTGTCGTCCTCCGGCCGCGGCGCGCGGTAGCCTCGAACCCACTTGTCCCGCCCTCGCTTCCCCGACTTGGTCTTGGTCTCGACCCGCCGTTTGTAGAGGACCGCGAAGAGTTGTTCGCCCATCTGCCCGAGCCGGGCTTGAGCTTTGATCTCGTCGCCGTCGATTACTCGACCGCAGTCGTCATACGGACAGTTTCCGTCACCGCTAGCCACTGTCCCGGGAAACTGTTCCTCAGCCGACCCGACGATCTCGAACGTGCAGATGCGGCCAGGAGTCCTCGGACCGCCCGCGCAGTTCGGCACGAGTCTGACGCCGGTTCCGGTCGGCACAAGCCGCCAGTTGGGTGACAGCGGTACCAGGCCGTCGCAATAGGGGCAAGTAACCGTACGTGCCCAGAGATATCCGTCCGGCCGGCTGTCTTTCGTTGGTTCTTCCGGGAAGATCCCTGCTAGACGCTCTCGAACTTGGGCCACGAGCCTCGCGCCGAGTTCTTCTACGGTTTTCTTTAGGCGAACGCCGTAAGCGGCAGGCCATTCTACTGTCGCACGTTCGATCAATGCAGCTACCGGGTTCAAATCGTTGGCGTACACCGCGAGTCCTAGCCCGGAAGATTCACTACTACCGCTGCATCGGATCCGACGGCTGGCGGCACCTCGGCGGTCCCCGGTGCGACACGCGCCCCGTGCGGCAGGACCTGTTGGACGAGGTCGTCTGGACCGAAGTGATACGGTTGCTTGAGGAACCGGCACTGATCCAACAGGAACTGGACCGCCGGCTGGCCGCCGCTCAGGCTGCTGACCCCGCGAAGACCCGCACGCAGGCGGTGGAGCGGGACCTCGCGCGAGTCGGGAAGAGCATGGAACGGCTGCTCACCGCCTACCAGGAGGATCTGCTGTCGCTCGAGCAGCTACGCGAGCGGATGCCGTTGCTGCGTCGACGCGAGCAGACGCTACGCCACGAGTTGAACGCTTTGGTCGAGCAGACTCGCGAGCGCGCCGCGCATTTGCGCCTGGCCGAGACCCTGTCGGCGTTTCTCACGCGCCTGCGTGCGGCGGCCGCGACGCTCGACATCGTGGAGCGGCAGCGAATCGTGCGCCTCGTCGTCAAAGAGGTCCTCGTCAATGACGACACGATCGTGATCCGCCACTGCATTCCCGTTCCCTCGGGGCCACCGCCAACGAACGGTGGCGGACCGAACAACGCCCACAACGGCGCGGACCCTCGAAGTTACCTTTTGCGTTCGGGGAGTAGCGAGCCCGCTCCTGGCCAATATCTTCTTGCACCTCGCGTTCGACGACTGGATGCGGTCAACGCACCCGGACGTTCCGTTCGAGAGGTACGCGGATGATATCGTCGCGCACTGTCGGACGGAGACGCAGGCGCAGCAGGTCCTGTCGCACATCAAACGTCGTCTGGCGCAATGCCGGCTGGAGGTCCATCCGGAGAAGACGCACATCGTCTACTGCAAGGATGACGACCGGCCGGGGCAGTATCCCACGGAGCAGTTCACCTTCTTGGGATACACGTTTCGCTCGCGTCGGTCGAAGAATCGGTGGGGTAAGTACTTCATCAACTTCGCGCCGGCAGTGAGTAATGCGGCAGCGACGCGGATGCGACAAGCGCTGCGACGTCGGCACCTCCCTCGGCGCAGCGACAAGGCCATCGACGACCTGGCCCGCATGTGGAATCCTGTCCTTCGAGGGTGGATTCAATACTACGGCCGTTTCTACAAATCGGCCCTGTATCCGGTCTTTCGCCACTTCAATGGCCTGTTGGTTCGATGGGCCATGCGGAAATACAAGAGGCTACGGCGACATCGCCGTCGAGCCAGTCACTGGCTCGGTGGCCTTGCTCGTCGCGAGCCCCGGCTGTTCGCCCATTGGCATCTGCTGGGGGTGACGCCGGCGGCTGGATGATGGGAGCTGTATGAGCGGAGACGTTCACGTACAGTTCTGCGAGCGCCCGGGGGTGAGATTCCCCCGGGCGACTCACCGCAACATCTACGTCCGCAGTCATCGAGCCGGCGACCGTGTCATGAGCAGCGTCTGCCGATTCGTGACCACCCAACTGCGGTTGAAGGTCAACGTGTCCAAGAGCGCCGTGGCTCGGCCCGAGGAGCGTAAGTTCCTGGGCTTTCGCCTCACGAACGCCGGACGTCAGCGGCAGATTGCGCCGCAGGCGCTCGACCGGTTCAAGATGCGCATCCGGGAGCTGACTCGCCGGACGCTCGGCCTGAGCTTGCCGCAGCTCGTCGAACAGCTGGCGCCATACCTCGTCGGATGGCGCGGCTACTTCGGCTTCTGTGACGCTCCCCGAGTGCTCGCCAACCTGGACGCGTGGATTCGCCGGAGACTCCGGATGTACCTCTGGCGGCAGTGGCAGTCTGGGCGGCACCGCTTCCAGGAACTGCGGCGACGAGGCGTCTCCCAGTTCCACGCAGCAGTCGCCGCAGGGTCACCGACCGGGTTCTGGCGGATGTCCCGCCACCCGGCCGTCCAGCAAGCCTTGCGCAACCGCTATTTCGACTCGGTTGGACTTCCGAAACTCGCTGCGCCTTCCAATGCATAACCCAATCGAACCGCCGTGGTACGTGACCCGTATGCCCGGTGGTGTGACAGGGAAAGCTCGCGAGGGCCTACCTATGTCAATCAAAGCACCTTATCGCGGAACATCCCTCCAAACATCCCGGGCGTCCACCGGTTCCGCGTGTCCTCTCCGCGGCCCTGAACCGGTATGCTCATTCAAACCGCTCTAGTAAGCCCAGGCAGTGTTGATTGTCTGGCTCTTGACGTAACCCCTTCCTGGCGACTGCGACTGCACGGTCAAACTCCCGAAGTTGAACGTAAAGCCATGCTAGCCGAGAGAAGTCGGTGGCATCCAGTTCGTCGACTGCCGATTCCATTCTATCGACAACGCGACGGAGTAAACTGCGCCGTTCATCGGTGTCCAAGACGTCCGATTGTTGTTGTCGTAGCTGAAGGTAAATTCTATTAATCCGGTTTGCCGCGCTACTAATGACATGAGCTGGGGCTCCCGGTGTTTCGCACATCTCTACCAGCGCGTGCACTTGCCCAACATAATCGCCGTCTTTCTCACACAGGTCGGCAAGGCGATGCCACGCTACGGAGGTCGTGCGAGCGTCGTCAGGACGCTCCAAATAGCGGCGCAGGCATTCCTTGCTCTTCTCCACCGCGTCTGGGTGCTGGAATTCCTCATAGAGAGTGGCGATTTCTAGCCAAAATGGGGGTAACCGATTCGCTAAAAAGTAGAGTACGGGCTCGGAAGACTCCAGCGTACTCTCTCCAGTCGATACTTGCTTGGCGATGTGCCTCAGCAATCTCCTCATTCGCGGCAACGCGCCGTGCCGCACGTCCTCCTTCCGAGCTGCTCCAAAGGCCTGCAGCAACTCCCGATCTGCATCCACCGCGGCCTTCATTGGGCTTACGCTGAGTTTCTTGCGTCCAAAGAGCATCGCCGCAAGGGGTACCGCGGCGAAAACTTGCCCGTCGGACTGAGAAGTCTCCGCCTCGACCAGAGAGAATCTATACAACTCATCAAGAGCAGAACGCACGCTAATCCGTTCGCCTTTAGACCGCAAGATGACCGCCTCGATGGCAATTTCTGGGACCACCGACCTCCAACTAGCAAGAAGCAGGAAAATACGCTGCGAAGCCGGCGACAGCGCCGCAAACGTACGTTCAAAGAGTGCGGTAAGAATTTCATCTTCGTTGGCGATGATTCGTTCGGGTTTGACAGGCTTCCTTACCTTTGCGACCTCACCCAGCAGGATCTTAAGTACGTACGGATGGCCATCGGATTCTCGAATCAGAGCTTCCTGGTATTCCCGGTCAATCACTTCGGTGATTTTCAACTCAACTGACACAGCAGCTATAAGCTGTCGCGCCTCCGCGTCCGTGAGTCCCGTAACGTGAACGGGATAATCACCGGCGAAATCGCGCATTCTGGTCGTGATCAATATTTTGTTGGGTGGGCGGATATAAGTGTCTAGCCACCTGTAGATCTCGACCGGACCATCCACGGTTTCAAAATTGTCGAAAACAAACAAAGTGGGCCCGGCGACGCCTTCAGCGAGACATTTACCAAACGCCTCGATCGCTGAGCGTTGAGCGGCCCTTGCGGCCGGTGAGCCAATAAGACCAAGAAGCTCACGGGCGAAATCTGCGAGAGTCACCAAGTGAGGCCTTACCGGTTTGGGCCCGGAGGCGAGCAGGTCTATGTCGCGCGCGCTGAACCAGAATACCGCGCAGTACCTGTCGGGCGAGTCATTGGGCAATTGGTGCAGCACCCTGAGTGCAAGCGCAGTCTTTCCAATACCGCCGGGGCCGGTAAGTGTGACTATTTCGTGCCTGGTCAGTAGGAGCTGTTGGCGCAATGTGTTCTGCAATTCAAGGCGGTCAATGTAACGGGAGGGAGCCTGCGGTATGTTTGTCCAGCAGTCGCCAATGGTGTCGAGATCAGACAACCCCTCTGTCTGGCTTGGGGGCAACTGTGTCACTGGGATGAGGTAGTCCTTCGAGGATGCCTGCCCACGCTCGTTGGTTGCATACGAGAGTGTCTCGTAGTGGGCTTCTGTGAACTGACCATTGGCAATCAGAAAATCAGTGGCGTCGGCATCGGAGTCTATTAGATCAACACGGTTGAGATGGTCAAGCCCACCAAGGGCGATGTAGATCCCTTCAGGCAGGTTTATCGAGTTAGGCGTTCCGGTCAGCGGGGAAAAAGCGGCGTGGTCGCCAGCGAGTAGTGTGACGCGGTACTTGCCAGAGAGGTTCCGCCGCAGGTAAGCCCAGGGCATTCGGAAGAGCAACAGGTTTTCTGATAGCAGCATGATGGAACGTTCAAGGGGCTGGCAGGCTGCCGCGGATTGGCCGGCCTTGGGTGCTCCGTGACCGCGGGTTTTGTTTCTGAGTATTGTGAAGGAGCGGAACCAGTCCCGGATGGAGGGTGTGTGGGGCGGCCTGGATGTGATGCGGAGTGCGGTCAGTGCCTGGAGGAGGAGGTCAAAGGCGTCGCGCTGCCAATCTGTGTGGTGCTTCTGCGTGAGTTGCTTCTGTGCGGGTCGTGCGGCAGGATGAAGGCACCGGGAAGGAGGACCGAGCAAGACGTTGTCCAGAACGTCGACCCAAATGCCAAGTCCGTCGGCTCGAACAAGTTGGTAAAGGGCAGAATAGCGGCTTCTGTCGCTGTCGTTTTGGACTGTGGCGACCATTGCGGCAACGACCAGCTTGAGCAGGCATTCGCCATAAAGTAGGAGGGAGAAGAATAAGGCGACGTCGGAGTCCGAACGGTCTCGATTGACGCGTTCCGTCAGTCTGGCGAGCGGTAGGAAACGGGTCTGAACTGTCATGGGACGAGTTGTGGCGAAGGTGATCGGCTGTGAGAAGAGACGACTCGGGCAACCGCGGCAGAACGATGAGGCGTCGGTAGTGGCATGCGGAGTTGCTTGGACACGGAAGCTACTATAGCATGGGGGCCGGCGCTGGTGTGCCAGCGTGGGTGGTGGATTCCGGGGGGATGCTGATGGGTGGCTGTCTGCTGCTGCTCCGGAAGGCGAGGACGATCGTCGTCGCCTTCCGGCGTCGGTGCTGGAGCAATGGAAGGGAGAGCTTGAGGATCGCTTCGGCCTAGTGGTCCGTCACGTCATAATCTTCGGCCGCGGACATGGGTTACAGCGCGCAATCGTCGACGAATCACAGCACCGCACACCAGAACGTTTAATCATGGCGCAGCACTAGTCCCTCGAGATTCTCGACCGCGCCTACGTTGCGCGCATGCGGCGGGACCGCGGCTTCGACGTGAAATCCGTGGATGACCCACAACCGGTTCCTCGTGTTGCACAACCTGCTGATCGTTTCGAGTTATGCCGATCCGATGGGCTTGGCTCGGCGCGATGCTGCCGGGCAGCCTGCTCATGCTCGACGAGGCGCAGTACGCGGCGCCGTCGAGGGGCGGGCGGTACGGCATCGAGTCGAAGTTCACCCGGGCGGTGCACGACCTCGCGGGGCGCTTGGAGCGCCGGCTGTTTCTGTCGGGTATGCCGCACAACGGCCATTGGAAGAGCGTCGCAACGCTGCTGGAGTTGCTCGAGCCCTACCGGTTTAGTTTAGGGTCCGCGCAACAATAACTGCCTAACAATGCTTGTAGTCTCGCAGTAGTGTGCACCGGGTCCCGCAACGGTCGTTCCGGCGACCAGCCCCACCAGGGCTTAGAGTTTTCTGGATTCCGGGAGCGCGACCCGTTCGGAATATGGCATGATTGCGGAAACGTGTATCCGTAATGGTGCCACAATGAGGCCAACCGCGTTCTCCGCCGACACGATCATCGCCTTGCTCCGCAAGCAGACCATCGCCACGCTGGCCGAGGTCATGGCGGCGCTCGGGCCCCGCGCAGTAGGCGCACCGCTTTTCGCAAGCTCAAGGACCTCGAGGTAGTGTCCCAGTTTGAATTTTGCTGATCAGTGCCGCCGCTGCTGCTTTCGTCGCCGCTTCCGCTGCCGCCGCTGTCGCCACCACCACCGTCCCCGCCGTCATCACCGGTGTCGGCGCGTAATCTCGGCGACGGACGCTTCCAGAACCGCGTGGCGCACCGCCTCCGGTACGTGCGCGCCGTAGCCGTACTGCTGCAACTCGGGCAGAGAAGCCTGAACGCCGTCGAGGCACGCGTTGAGCAACTCGTCGCCGGGGATCGATCCCCCGCGTAACGCGGTGGCCGCGGCCAGGTTCGACAACGCGCACGACCAGCCGCAGCATGTGTCCCAGTGGTTCGGCACCGCGCTGACGATGCTGTTGCGTATCAGCGCGACTGGATCATCGCGCCAGCGAATCGCGATCGGCGCACACCGCATCGCCGCCCCGTTCCCGGCTCGCGATCCGCCCCACGCGACTCTGGACGCCTCTGTGATCGGCATGCCGACCGGTTCTCGACCGCGGCCGTGTCGCCGTGTCGCGGGCAGGAACTGAGGTGCGTCTCCACCGTACAGTTCCAGGACGTGGCCGTTCAGGCCGCCCATTCCGAGGCCGTTCGTTTCCGCCCATTCCCAGAACCGTCGTCCCAGATCATCCGGATCGAGCGGTCCCTGCTCGGTCGCCTCGGGAAGATGATCGCTTGGGGGAGGTCGTCGTCGTCCGGGTAGCCGTTTGCCGCCGCGATCTCCGGGACGCCGTCCGGGTACGTTTCGGGGATCTGTCGTCTCGACCAACCCTCCTGCATGATTCCGAGGAGCTTGCCCGGCGCGATGCCGCCCATGAGACGTCGGGCGCGGCGGTTCACGTCGTTTGCTCACACGGACACTGCCGTGCGGCTGCAAGCAGGGAGGCGGCCGATGCTGATACGCGAGAGGATCGGGATCTGCACCCTATATGCACCCTACGCGAGCGATGCCACTGCGCAGCCGACCTGACTTTGCCAGCTTTAGCCCAGTGCAGGGCAGGCTCTGTCCGGGTGAGTCCACCTGTGACCCGCAGAGACCCGTTCCGCCCCGGCGATCCCTTGCGACCCGACAGGAGACGCGCGAAAAAAAGTGAGAAATTTTCTGCCTGCACGCCGCCATCGGATCGATCCGGTCCGTTGCGCCTCCGGGAAAGTGGACCGGCGCGGTCCGTTCCAGAGCCGCAAGCTGGCTTGCGGCCATAGCTGCAACCACCGCCCCGGCGGACATCTTGCGTCCACGGCGCCGGACGCGCAGTCGTTCGAAGCGGGTCCTGCGAAGCCGGCTGGCTGAGGTCGGGGTGGGGGGCGAGGACGACGCCGCCTCCGGCTGACGGCCCGCACCCGACGCCCAAAGCGTAGAACGGTGCGGTCCGTGGACGGCCCGATAGTTGCGTGAATTCCCGTCTACAATGAAGGGAACGAGGGCGGCTCACGAGAAGCCGGTCGCTCAGGGCTCGGCCGCGCTCGCGGACCCCGAGACGGCCGTTGTCGTCTGCGAGTTCATGGTGGTGCTCGAGCACGCGCCGCCGCCGCCCGGCGCAGAGCGCGCCCGCTGGCTCAACGACCTACTCGCGGGGCTGGCCAAGCGCGACTGACGCGCGTGGGATCCCCCGCTCTCACCCGAGGAGCAATGGAAGAGACCTACACCGTGTACCTGCTCGACTGGACGGTGGTTGGTGGCCTACGTTACGTCGGCATGACGACCGACCTCGAGGCCCGGATCGAGAAGCACCGCACAGCCGGCGCGCTTCCGTTCCAGACACTCGGTGAACCTGATGTGTCTATCCTCGCCGATGGGCTCGAGGTCTACTCAGCCGCCGCCCGCGAACGGCGCGAAATCGGCGAGGGACGGACGATGACGCCGAGCGGCTACAACCACTCGGCCGGCGGAGAGTACTCGGGTGCCCGACGAGACAAGTTCCTGGGCGCAGCCCATGTCGAACGCCTGGCCCTCGCGACGGTCGCTGTCGCCCACCTCGACGGCAAAGCCCACGACGTCGATGCTCGGAAGCTCGTCGGGCAAGGCACCGGGAAGGTGCTCGAGAACTACCTCGCAGCCTCTTCGATCGTCGCCGGGATGGTCCACCACGGTGATCACCCGATGAAGATCGGTCGCAAGACGGGCCTCGGGACCGGTCAAATCTACGGGATGCTGAGAGACATCGGCGAGAATCCGCCGTCCGGGCAGCGGAAGAGGCGTCAGGGTTGAAAACCGCCCGCGCCGTGCAGCGTATGGAGCGAGGGGGGCCGCCGCGACCGAAGGAGCGGGAACAACCGTGAGCGAGCGCGACCAGCCGATCGGAATCGCTGTATTTGAGCAACCAGATGAAGTGGTGTTGGCCGAAGACTACGGTTCGACGGGTTACCGTGGGATCGAGATTGACGCCTTGGATGTGGCCGAGGTTCGTCGGCTACTCAAAGTAAACGAGAAGCGGTTGATGTCGACATGGGGGACGTACGCGAATGAACGTGGCGGCGCGTATGCCCTGGTGGACCTGTGGAGATTGGCTTCCGCGATCAGGATATGCCGACCCCGGCTCAACATTGACAGTCTGGCACGCGTGTCGGACGCGTTTGAGCTGATGCACGCGCGCTATCAGGCGGAACTCATGGTCGAGGCGGTGTCGCACCATCCCGGGGCCGTCGCCATGTGTGAGAAGACGGCTAAAGACGAGCGCGTTGGAGACTTCGTTGTACGTGACAGCGAATTTGAGGTCAAGACGATACAGACGCTGGGTACTATGGAGCTACGTCGGACAGGTTGGACAACGGCTCAGGCGACAGCGCGTCGATTGGTAAGCGATCTACGGCGCAAGGCGAAGCAGGGGTTCCAGCAGATCGCGGCGGACGGGACAGTTGTGTGTGTTGTCTGGTGTGACGTCGTCGGCGTTGTTCTCGCTGAAGAACTGGCCGAATGCAGGGTGTCGGGCGCCGAGATCTTTGGGGATCATCGCTATGTGGTAGGCGCCAGAGACGAGAGCGGACGAGATCTGTGGTTCAGTTTCTCAACGAACAAGGAATGGGAGAGTACACTGGGCGACTTGCAGGCGAATCTCAACACTCGGCGGTACAAATCTCTCCCAATAGGGGATCCAGGAGTCAAGTTTGCGACAAATGCGACGGAGTGGATGTCGATGGGGAGAACCATGCGGATCGACGGGTCACGCCAGCACGAGGACTGAGGACGGGCGTCAACTCGGCGCTGGCGGCGGGTCTCTCGGTCCGCTGGTCGTACGAACCGACGGGTGGAATCGTGGAGACGGCGAGCTAGAGACCGGCGTTGTCCACGGACGCCTATGACGGGCCAGCGGCTTCCCGCGCGAAGAAGGGGGATCGGCGGTACACCCTATAGAATCAAGGACCGCTGGCCAAGATGGCAAGGACCAAGGCGAACACCGCCACACCGAAGCGTCGCCGAAATGGAAAGCGCCGAGAACACGGTCACTGTGAGCCTCCCGCCGAACAAGCACCAACAAGCTCTCGCTAGACCGAATCTAGCTAGCGTACCACAATAACGCCGACACCTCGGGTCGGGAGGAGACCCCAGCCCCGACGGTGCCCGGACTCCCCGGTCGGGTTGAGGTGGTCCCGCTTTTTCGGACCACCGGCTAAGGTGTATTCCAGAGCCTGGAGGAGGCACTGGGATGACGACAAAACGACGGCGGCAGTTCACCGCGAACTTCAAGAAACGCGTGGCGCTCGAGGCGCTGCGCGGGGACCGCACGGTGCAGGCGATCGCGGCCAAGCACGAGGTTCATCCGAACCAGGTGGGCGCGTGGAAGCGCCAAGCGGTCGACGGGCTGGAGGATGTCTTCGCTAGCGGCAGAGCATCGCGCGACTCCGAGCACGAGGCGACGATCCGGGACTTGCACGCGAAGATCGGCGAGTTGACGGTGGAGCGGGATTTTTTTCTGCGCGGCTTGCAACGCTGAGCCGCGCCGCACGCCTGGAGCTGGTCGAGCGGGGCGGCGAGTTGAGCATCCGGCGCCAGTGCGCGTTGCTGGGCATCAACCGCTCGTCGGTGTACTACACGCCGCGGGAAGAGCGCGCGGAGAACTTGGCCTTGTTGCGGCGGATGGACGAATTGTCGCTGCAGTACCCGTTCTACGGCAGCCGGCAGATGGCGCGCCACCTGGGACGCGAGGGCGTGTCGGTGGGGCGGCGCCGGGTCCGCCGGCTGATGCGTCTGATGGGGCTGGAAGCGGTCTACCGCAAGCCGCGCACGAGCGCCGCGCAGCCGGGTCACCGCATCTATCCGTATCTGCTTCGAGAGCTGACGATAGAGCGCCCGGACCAGGTCTGGTGCGCCGACATCACCTACATCCCAGTGACGGCGGGCTTCCTGTACCTGGTCGCGGTCATGGACTGGGCCAGCCGTCACGTGCTGGCTTGGCGGCTGTCGAACACGATGGACACCGGCTTCTGCATCGAGGCGCTGGAAGCGGCGCTTCGGACGGGCACGCCGGAGATCTTCAACACGGATCAAGGGGCGCAATTTACGAGCACGACGTTCACCGAGCGGGTGCTGGCGGCGGGGGCGCGATGCTCGATGGACGGCCGCGGGCGGTGCCTGGACAACGTCTTCATCGAGCGGCTGTGGCGGTCGCTGAAGTACGAAGCGGTGTATCTGCACGAGTTGGCCGATGGGTTCGAGGCCGAGCGGGTGATCGGGACCTGGATGACGTTCTACAGCGACGTACGTCCGCACTCGGCGCTCGGGGGTCGCACGCCGGCCGAGGCCTACGGCGAGGAGCGTGCAGCGTGAACATGTCAGCGGCGTGCAGCGCTTTGGACGCGCTCGACCGGCGGATGGTCCAGGTGACGCCGCTCGGCATCCAGGGCGAAGGCTGCCGGCTCGGCGAGAAGACGCACAGGGTGCTCGACCGCCGGCCTGGAGCTGACAAGCCCTCGCCGTCAGGCGGCGCTGCCAGCGTCCCGTCGCCGTTACGTTACGGTGCTACAAGGAGAGGGAAGCCTCCGAAAGGCGGCCCCCTTCGTGCACCGCATGTTCGGCATCGAGCAGGGGCTCAACGAGCTCGACCACGGCCGAGAGAACACGCTCGGCACGTCACCGCCGGAGTCGTGCTCGGTTTCGGACCGAAGACGCTCAGCAGCGCGAGGAGCGCGCGAAATTCGGTCGCGGCAGATCCGGTCGCAGTGGCTGGTTACGTAACCGCGGCACAATGCAATCGGGACGCCCCTGACCGCGGCGCAAATGCCGAAAAACAGCGCCGGTGGCGCGCGCGGCGCGCGGCCGGCGGTCGCTGAAGTACGAAGCTGTGTATCCGTACGAGTTGGTCGACGGGTTCGAGGCCGAGCGGGTGATCGGGACCTGGATGACGTTCTACAGCGACGTACGTCCGCACTCGGCGCTCGGGGGTCGCACGCCGGCCGAGGCCTACGGCGAGGAGCGGGCAGCGTGACGGCATCAACCTCGTCTACGCTGCGACCCACCACTGCGGGGACCCTCGTCGCGGGATTCCCGCGCGGCCGTTTCTACGCGTCTCCAGGGACGCGCGTGCTGTCATTCTCCAGAGCATCGTCGACCACCTTGCCCGCTGACGCGCTTCGCGGACCCGGCCCGCTCGGCGCGCGCGAGGGCGCGGGGGACGTCGCCGCCGGCCGCATCGAGCGCTCGGCGCGCCCGCTCCCAGTCGCCGGCGCAGGCCTTGACCAGGCGGCGCAACGCCTCGTCTATGGCGCAGCGCCGCGCGCGGTCCTCGACGGCCACCTGATCGCACGTCAGGCAGATCGAGCGGTCGACGGGGCAGACGGGACAGGTCCGGCGTCGTCCAGGACGCCATACCCGACCGCAGAGCAGGCAGGCCCGCAGGTGCTTCGTGCGCCAGTCGCCGCGGCGCTTTCGTCCCCTCCCCCGGACCCCCTCCCGGGGCTCGCCGCCGCGCTTCGCGGACTCACTCATGAGGCCGCAAGATTCCCACAGCTCATCATCATCTATGATCAGATACCAGACAGACGACGAGGGCGTGGTTTCGCAACCGGAATACACCTTAACGAAGCCCTCGAATGGTCCAAACGACCGGGACCACCTCAGGTGACCGCGAAGCGGCGGCAGCCCGGACCCCGGCACCAACGGACGATCTATCTACTCGGCGTCCGCCGGGAAGAGATCCTCGATTGAGGCAGCCGAAGTAGCCACCGAACTTCGGAGCGTTCGCGACGGTGATCGCACCTTCGATATCCGCCCTGGCGAGCACGTCGGCCCGGAGTCCGGACGCGTCGCCGGCAGCGCTCCCGTCTCCACCGCCGGGCGCACCACATCGTCCGTCCCCGCTCGTTCCAGCCCACGCATAACGTCGCCGGCGTCGAACGTTTCGGATCCGCCACTACGGGAGCCAGGACATCAGGAGCCAGGACCTGACCTTTGCTCTGCTCGCTCCCGCTCGTCATCGATCGCACCGTAGCACGGGCGGAGGATTGCTCAAAGTCGACCGGACTGCGCTCCAGGGCAACACCGCCCTCGCCTTGGACTCGCCGCAGACCGTGCTCGGCGGCGACGTCGATGCGTGGAGTTCGGTGCGGACTCCGCCAACTTGGGATTAACCGCCTTGTTGCCAATGGAATCCATGAACACCCACGCGTGGTCATGACCAATTCCGTGTGCAATTCTGGTCGGGATTCTACGAGACCACCTGGGCCGGCTACGGACAGGCACAGGGATCCTCACACGTGACGCGTCGACGAGCCGTCTCATCAAACCCTCCGCCGGATGCGTGTGCGCCCAGGCGATCGCGGCGCACACGAGGCCGCGCGACACGAACCTCCCGGATCGGACGGCAGAGGATAGTCACCGTCGCGCTACCGAGAAGATCCGGTTTGAAGGAGGGGCCGTCCGACATGCCCTCCTTCGCGCCGGGCGTTCGGGAGCGTCTCGCTCGCTCTCGGTGCAACTCGTTTCCTCTCCCGTAAACCATTCCGAACCAGTAGTTTACGCCGATGCTGCTCTTCCGTTCCCACGATCCGTTACCACAGCGCCTGTCGCTTGATCTGTTGCACTGAATCTTGATCGTCTGGATCGATTACGGTGTGTGCGGAGACCTTATGCTCCGGTACCGCCGAGTTGATCGAGCTACTTGAGCGTCGTGCCGCCGCCGACACCTGAGCGAGCGCCGATCTCTCGCTCTAGCCCTTCGAGTAATGCCCGTAGGCCGTGTATTGTACCAGTATTAACAGGGTCATTGGTTGCCTGACATCATACAGGTAATTTCCGGCCTGATTTCCTCATATTTCGGCATACTGCGAGGTCAGGATACTTATTTCCAGCTTAATAACAACATCATGAGCCGTGCGGGGAGTGTCGCCTTGGGGCTCCCGGGTGCGCGCGTGGGCTGCTTGGTGCCGCCGCGCCCGAACCCTGCGCAACTCTTGTATGCCACGATGTACCGCGTCCCTTGCGCTCTCGTCCTGAAGCAGCTCATTCACGTGCCGGGTTAGAACCTCTAACCTGTTCAGGTTCCTGCGTTCCTTCGCGTTTTTCCCCGGCCGCAGGGTATCTATAGCCACTTTATCTAGTGCCAGTGTGATCTTTCCTATGTCACCTTCAGATAAGTCCCGCTGTACGCGCACTACCTGTAGCTCTCTTTCGTCTTTGCTGTCGAGCTTGGCGTAGAGCGGCATCCCAGTTAACCTATTCCAAGCCTCATCAACTTGCCTCCTGAGTAAGGTGACCTTCCGACGGGGGGTGTCGGTGGTGGGCGGGCGACCTGTGGTGAAGGCACGGTACGCTGCTTCCGATTCGTTGGTTCTTGGGGGTATGCTGTATGCTGCCCAGTGTAGGCCCTCCGCCTCCGGGAGAGCCGCCAAATCCCCCCCCAGTACGTCCATACCGCGGTGGACGTTGCTTCTGTATCACACCGGATGCTCCACTGGTTTCCGCATTCTACCGTTAGCTGTTCGACGGTGTACTGCTCATCCTGATAGTACTTGTTTAGTACCTCCTTTCTAAACCAAACCTTTCGGTAGTACTGCCTCCTGCCTTCGGGCGAGTAGGTGCCTAGTGTTCTGTCGTAGGCGGCCTTTCGATCGCTGCCGTCTTCAGAACTGCCAACTACTATCTGAACCGCTGCGGAATCGGCCCCTCCTCTAAGTCGTACCGCGACGCTTGAGCGCGATGCCACGTCCGGCGCTATGATCTGCACGCCCCAGAGCCACGATCGCCATCCTTGGTTTCCTTCCGTCTTCCAGCTTTCTGCTTCCTGTGCCAGGATGGCGTTGGCGCGCTTGTCTACTACGCGGCGCGCTCTGCACTTCGGACGGCCGCCGGCTCGCCGCGACCGTGACGGTTTTGGTGCCCGGTCCTTGAAAGCTGTCCTTACGCTGGTGAGGTGCGCAACGTGTTGCGCACCTCACCCCTACCGCTGCAGCCAGACGGCTATAGCGGAAGCGACGGCCGCCAGCACCATCCACAGTAGCCGCCGCCGCGCCCGGCGGGCCGAGACTGGAGTCGTCGCCTCGCCGTGCAATTGCGCCAGGTCCTGAACCGTTTCGTTGTCCACCCTCTGTCCGTCCTTTCCACGTCTATCGTCCCCCTCCCTCATCGCGTGCCGTGCGTAGAGCTTCCTACGCGCCCGTCGATCCGCCCGTGCTACCTTCAGCCGGAGTGCCGATGCGTGGACCGTTTGCCGGCATCGACCGGTTTCCGCGTGCCCGGCTCGGCCACGCGCCGACGCCGCTCGATCCGGCGCCTGGTCCGCGGTGCTGGACGTTCAAACTCGCAACGGCACTGCGCCGGTCCTGCCGTCCGCTCCGACTTCCTAGCCTGACCAAGTTGCCGCGGCTGCTCCCCGCCGGCGGGAATTCTATCGTCTCGTCTGCCTGTCGGCCATCGCTCCCAAGGTGTTGGCTTCGATGTTCAGCGGGGGCTGAAATTCCTCGACGAAACGCTCGCGGAAGGTTCGTAGGGCCTCGCCCGATGCTGCTTGATGCACATGGAGGTGTGTCGCACCCCGCTGCTGAGCTTCCGGCCAGCGTGGAGGATTCGGGAGTTCCATCGCGAAGGATCCTACCACCCTCAACAGAAGGGGAGCCCACCCTTGATCTGACTCCGGATCCCGATGTGCGAGAACGTATAGACCGGATTCGTCTAGCCATTGCGCCGGCCAGGGGTGTCGGTAAACGATGAACCTTCGGTTGAGCCAGACCGCTGTTTCGGGAGGTGCTGGCTGTCGAGGTGGCCTTAGCGTCGGTGGCGATGCCGGCTGGGGAGGCGTCTCAGCGGGCGGTGGCGTTGCAGTGGGCGGTGGCGTTGACAGAGACAGCGTTGTTGGTCCCGATCCTGACCATCGATTCCATGCCCAGCTCACGCCGGCCCAGACCGCCGCCGCGACTAGGCTTGCAACGATCTCCAACATTTGAGCAAAGGTGGGTCAATCGCGGCTGTCGGCCAGCTAGAATTGTGGTCGCCTGCCTGGGTGTGGTCCCCGGTAGAGAATGTTCAGCTCAGGTTGGTACTTTTCGATCAACACTCGCTCCAGGATCTCCCGCTCTGTTCCCAGCTGAACTCCCCGGGCATGAACCGCTGTCGCACCCATCTCGAGAGCCTCCGCCTCGCGCTCGTGACTAGGGAGCCGCCTGGCGAATGACTCGGTTTTTCCCACGTAGATGGGGTACCAGTGGCCACCGGGCCACCGCTGTACGGCGAAAATGTAGACGCCGGGGACATCGTTCCAGGTAGTTCCCTGAATGGGGTAGACCATGAAGTCGGCGTCATCGAGCCAGCGCACGGTGTTAGCCATGTTGCGCGTCTCGTCGAGCCGGCGGGCAGTGCTGGAGGTCATCTCACGAACGTCCTTTCCAGGCTGATGCAGTGCCAGTCAACACGGACCCGGATACGGTCGACCCGCTGATCGTTGTTCACAGCTCGGCGCCTCGTCAACCTACTGCCGGCCCGCGTTGACCCTCCAGTGAAGAGGGCGAAGGTTGTCGATCTCGTCAGTTCCTCCTTCGGAGACCGGGCGGATGTGGTCGATTTCCCATCCGTAGTCGGAGTTCCTGTCACCGTACGCTGAGAAAGAGAGCGCGTTCCCCTCGGCATCACGACGCCATTGGGCCGGATCGTAGCCGGGGATCGCGGTTCCCTTCTTCCAGACCAAGACCTTCGTCTGCTCGTCCATCCGAAACCTCGTGCAGAAAATCGTGCCGTTGCCTCCTCCAGGCCATCCACGGCATGCTGTCCTCTTCGGGTGTCCACGGCGGAACGCCGCACCGGGTTCTGTGTTCGCTCCCCGGCTAGGCGCGGCGCCTGCCCGGAGACGGCCCCGGCCAGTTCCTCGAGTCCACGGCCGTCTGGTCGTGTCCGTCCGCCGCCGAGTGTAGTCCGTCGTTGACCTCGGTTCCGCATCCGCATCAGCACTCGCTCATGACTCCAGCATAACCGTTGCCCCAGCCCGTTGTCTTCGACTCTTGGCGGCACCTGTTCCGGAACCGGAGCCCCGAAACGGCGTCCTGCTCCGTCGGCCGGAATTCTAGTGCTTCTCGCGTGCCTGGTGCGCCTCGGTGTGGCGCGGCCCGGGCTGGAACTGGGTCGCCGGCTAATCGGCAGGCTGTGCCGCGTCGTCGTTCGCCGAGGCCGGGGGCCTCGTTCCCGGCTTCGCGCTTTCGGCGCCACGCGGCACGTGGGAGGACCTGGTCGCCGGGCTTGCGGCAGTCTCTGCACCGGGTGCCGCGGCCGCCGCGCCCGAGGGTCACGGGGTCTCCCGGGCCACCGCAGCCTTGGCAGATTTCGGCGCTGAGCGCCCAGGCCCCGGTGACGATGCCGCGAACGCGCTCGGCGGAGCGGCTGGTGGTCTCGCCAACCGGCTCGAACAGCAGCCGTCCGTCGGTGGGCCGCCGTCGGAGACGGGTGCCGTCGCGGTGGGCGAGTCGTACTGTCGCCGTGATGAGGCGTTGCCAGCCGGTCATCGGTTCACTTTATCCGCCGCGTCTTTCGTTTGCTGGTCCCTCGCCTGTTCGAGCACCCAGGTCAGCCCCACCGGAGAGTAGTCGGTGCGTTCCACGGATACGTTGAAGTGGCGTCGGCTCGGCGCTTTGCCCCTGTGGATGTGCCCGTGGACGTTGACTGCCGTCGGCGCCACTCTCCGGAGCGGCAGATGGCTGAGGGCCAGCGGTGGGTCGCTGGCGTGCAGTCCTTCGGTGTCGTGGTCATGGTTGCCGAGGATCAGGACTCGCTCTCCTGGACAGTTCCGCATCTCGAGCACCAGCCGCCGGTCCCGCCAGGCGTCCGGATGGGCGACGTCGCCCAGGCAGATGATCGTGTCGTCGGCGTGTACGCGCCGGCTCCATTCCCTCAGCAGGTGGTGGTTCATCTCCTCAATGTTCCGGAACGGCCGGTTCCACGCCGCCAGCACCGAGCGGTCCGCTAGGTGCAGGTCAGACCAGATCCAGGTCCGTTCCGGCGGACTGCTGATGATCGGGATCGGCGCCTCTTGCATCAGCGTTGCCAAGCGCGTTTCCTCGGACGTCTGGGTCGTGGCCGGGCTCTCGAGTTCGAGTTCGGCTTCCCACAGGTCGCGGACGGCCTCGGCGCTGGGTCGGGCCGGTTCGGAGCGTTCCCTCACTTCTTCGCGCCCTTCGCGGTGTTCTTTCGCCTTGGCTTTGGACTTACTGATCCAGCAGGTCTCTCAACGTCGTCTCGTTTGAGACCTCTTCTGTTTCGCTTGATCCGGCTGGACTGTTGAAGGCGGGGCTTCCCGGCGACCACAGTTCGACGCTTTCCGAGTTCTCCTCGTAGTACGTTCGATCTGTCGTCACGCGGATCGGACTCGACATTCCAGGTGCGAGCAGGCTGTACTCGCGCGGTCCCATCGCTTGTACTTCGGTCCCCGGCGGCATCAGCGACACGTCGTTGATCACTCGGTCGAGGTCGTTCAAGGTCATTGGCGATGGGGCACGCATTGGTACCGTGAGGTCGCTGTCGAGCGTGGCGTCGATATCGAAACTGGCCTGACCTTCTTCTGTTGCCTGTCGCTCCACTTGGTCGGCAACATTCTCTGCGTCGTCCCGCCCTTGACGCGAGAGCACCGCCCCCGTGATTGCCCTTGGCATCTGGGCGAGAATGGGCTGCAGGCGGCCGACGACTTGCTCGAACAGGCCGATCCGTTGGCGAAGCCTGCGGTACACGGCCGTTTCGACTGTTCCTTCGTAGTGCAGGTTCACGACGCGGATGGTGGCATTCCGTTGGCCGACGCGGTCGATCCGGCCGATTCGTTGCTCGACACGCATCGGGTTCCACGGCATGTCGTAGTTGACCAGCGCCCCGCAGAACTGAAAGTTCAAACCCTCTGATGCCGCGTCGGTGCACAGCAGCAGGTCCGCGTCTCCATCGCGGAACCGGTGCTTGACCTGTTCGCGGTCGATTCGGCGCCATCTGTTGTCCCCACCCGCCACGGGAATCTCGCCGCCTCGTCCAGAGAAGCACATCAGGCGACGACCACCCCGCGCCATCAGGGCGTCGCGCAGAAAATCCATCGTGTCCGTGAACTGCGTGAACACCATAACTTGGCGGTACCCGCCCTCTTGCAGCTCGTCGAGCGTCTCCGTGAGTCGTCCGAGCTTGCTGTCCGGCGGCAATCCCTGGACCCGTTCCAGTAGCTGCTCGATCTCGCTCCGTTCTTCCAGGCCGGCCGCGCGCATTGCCATAGCGGCCAGCTCGTCCGTGTCCGGAATCTCGTCGAGCGCCTCGTCGTCTGGCGTGTCATCTTCCACGATGTCCGGTGATGTGACGCTACCGTGCATCATCCTGTCGCGACGCCGCTCGAAGGTGGCGCGCAGGGCCGCGAAGCTGCTGGCGAGACGGCGCCGGTAGACGGTCATCACGAAACCGATTGCTGACCGCTCGGTGCTGGCCGCTTGGTTGTAGGTCTTCGAGATGTATTCCTCGACGGCCTCGTACAGATCCCGCTCGGCTTCGCTCAAGTCGATGAAGCGGTCATCCACGTGCCGTTCGGCGATCGGACTCGACAGCATCCCGGCCGAGGCGTAGCGCCGCAGTAGCTCGCGGGTGTGCCGCGAGATCAGACGCCGAATCGGGGTGTGCGTTCGCATGATTGCGATCGCCGCGCGGCGCTCGGGCGTCTCGAGCTGGCGTCGCGGAATGCTTGCTGCGTTTCGCAGGGCACGGAGCACCTTGTTGACCTTGAAGGTCGACAGGCCGGTCAGGTTCTCGACGGCGTCGCGTGACACCGTACCGTGCTCGCGTTCGACGGCTTGGAAGAGCCGGGCCATCCGATCCAGCGCTTCCGCCGACGGATTCGGCTGGTTGACTTCCTCGAAGAACTTGAGGAACGCTCCCGCCGTCCATTCCGGCGGCAGCCCGAGCAGGTCGAGCAAGTCCCACACCTCGACCGGATGCACCTGCATCGGCGTTGCCGTCAGGAGGACCAACCCCTGGGTGCGCGCCTTCAGAGCCCGCATCAGCTTCAGCAATGAGTTCGGGCCACCTTCGAGGCGGCTCCCAGCCGCGCGTCGGCGAGCGTGGTGCGCTTCGTCGAGCACGATCAGATCCCACGGCTCGGCGTCCTCCAGAAGTGTCGCAGCCCGATCCTTCCGGCGCATCAGATGGCTGGACGCGATCACCACCGGCTCTTCGTGCCAGTGCTCCCGGTCGACCACCTCTTCGTGGTTTCCACGCAGCGCCTGCGATTCGTACCGCCGCAGCGTGCGGCCGTCGTAGATCGGCCAGTTCAGATTGAACTTTTCCCGCAGCTCGATCTGCCACTGGTTGAGCACAGCCTTGGGTGCCAGGATCAGGATCCGTTTTGCTCGCCGTGCCAGCCATGCCTGCCGCAACAGCAGTCCTGCTTCAATGGTCTTGCCGAGACCTACCTCGTCGGCGATCAGGAGCCTCGGTGGCCACTGTGTGTAGAGGCGTTCGAACGCGCGGATCTGGTGCGGCCACGGGGTGATCGCCGCGGTCGCCTCGCCGACCTGTGCGCCCCCTGCCGCCTGCGCTGGGGCGCGCTGGATGAACGTCCATACGAGTCGCCGCCGGTCCGTCGCCGGCTCTGGCGGTGGCTCCGGGCCATCGGGAGAGGCAGTCGTTTCCGGCCGTTTCCGGGGCGGTGCAGATGTCGCCTTCAGGCGTGCAGGAAGGTCGGTCTTTGGCATGAACCGGAGCAGATCCAGCCGGACGGCGTCCGGCACGTTCAGCACGATCGCCCGAGGCGACCGACCTGCCCATAACCGCGCGAAGTTCCTTTCCTCGCTGGCTACGCGCTCGGGCTCCGGTCCCCAGCTCCTGTAGACGTTGATGCTCTCCCAGTTGCGCCTCCAACCTGCTGCTGTCTCGTTCAGGCTGCCAGTCCAGGCGATCTTGTGGCCGGTGCGATCCTCGATGATCCCTGACTTCTCGTGGAAGATCGCCGTGTCGGTTACTGGATGCCCCTGCGTGTCGCAGGGAACGGCTACCTTTACCTCCAGGTGCCCGCGGCCAACCATCCATGCGAGCAGTTCCAGCGCTTGGTTGGCAGTGGTGTCTGGCGGCGCCAGCGGCAGCTTCACAAGCCGTTGTGCGACTTGGTCTCGTAGCTCTTCTCCCTTCTCGATGGCGTCGATTTCGGGTGGGTCGAGCGTGCACCCAACCACGAGGCGCATCCGCCCGTCGTTCCGGATCAGTCCTTCGACACCGCGGGCCGCTAGTGCGAGCGCGCTCGCATTGAAGTAGCCGGTCAGCCGGTCGTAGCGCGCAGCGTCTTCGAGCGCCGGCACGTAGAAGACGTCGACAAGGTTGCCGTCCTCTGGCGTGTACTTCAGCTTCCACTCGCGGTCGGTCAGCACGTAGTCAGTTCCTTGGATTCGTGAACAATGTGCCGCAGGCCTCAAGGTTGCGGACGTCGCGCGTGGTACGGCCGTGCGGCCTCGCCGATCTGGTGGCGCTCGCAGCGTCGTCCTTCGTTCTCGCGGTGGCTTGGGTCGTCCGGCGGGGGCTGGTTCCGCATGGTCATGCGCATCGTCACTTGCTGCCGGCGTGCCAGAGGGTCAGCTGATCGGGTTCGTTGACTTGATCGCTGTAGGCGAGCCGCGACAGCTTGTAGAGGGCATCGAAGTCGTTGCTGGCAGCCTCCACGTCGCCGGTCAGCCGGATACCGGTGATGTCCGGCGACATCGGCAGCACCTCGAGGGTCGCTTCGAGCGCGGCGAAGAACCGTGGATCCTGGTCCACGCCGGCCCGGTCGAGTAGCTCCCGCGCCGCTGTCAGGGACTTGACCCGGGTCATGTGGGCGGCGTGGTGGAGGGCATCGATCATGCCGCGCGAGCCGTCGACCGGTCCGAGGGCGCCGGTTGCCGCCCGGCGGGCGCTGTCCCAGAGTGTGAGGTTGCTGCCCGACTTGTTCGCGAGCCGTCCGGTCAGATCTCGGTCGAGGTCGACCCCGACTGCCCGTGACAGCCGGAGGGCTTCGTCGTAGTCGAAGATCGGCGCCCGGAAGGTATCCCATGCGAGCACGAAGAAGGCCGTCGTCGGATCGAGGTCGGCATTCGCCTTCAAGTGCGTCAACCGCTCCAGCCGCCAGCGCTTGACCTCGCGTCGCGCGACGTCGAGCGCATCTTCCGGTGTCACGGCATAGGGATCCCACGGCTCATCGAGCAACGGCGTTACGCGGTGCCCACGTGGTGCGGGGCGATCCCGCGGCTCGCCGCGCTTTAGCGGCCAATGGCGTGAGAACTCCTCGAGCGCCGGGCCGAACGCCGCTAGGAACAAGTCGACTCCGCCGATCCCGGCATTCTGGAACTCCTCGACGCGCTTCCGCACCGCCTCGGCCACCCCAGGCGCCACGTCCTCCCAGTACTGAACCTCGTCCGCCTCGCCAGCGGTTGGACGCGGTCGGCAAGCGAGAAAGACGGTGCTGTTGGCCGCCGCCCTGTCCCGGATGTGCAGGCTGCCCGCGGCCTCGGTGTTGATCGGCCACGACGCCGTGATCGCGAAACCCGCTTCCATCAGACCGGTGGTGAGCGCGTCCCAGGCACCGGTCGCCTTGTGCGTGAACATCAGCGTCATGATGCCGTCCGGTTTCAGCACCCGACGACACTCGGCGAAGATCGCAGCCATTCGTTGCTGATAGTCCTTGCCGGCGAGCGCACGTGCGCCGCGTTGCCCGGAAAACTTGGCCGGATTGGCGACTGCCTCGTTCTCCTTGTCGGTCAACTGCCGTCTGAACAGCTCCGGAAACACGTGCCCGGCAGTTCGCTTGAGCCAGACGTAGAAGAAGTCCGACAGCTCCGCGTACATCACGTTGTCGTAGTACGGCGGGTCCATCACGACGGCGTCGATGCTGTTCTCGTCGATCTGGTCGAGGCTGTCGCCAGACTTGCAGGTGATCGTTACGGACGGTGGTGTGGTGCTCCCATCCCCGCCGGAGGGGTCTGCATTCCCCTCGTCGAACAGGCGCCCGGCGTCGCCGGCGGCATCGGGGTGGATCAGGGCCACGAGTTCTTGGATGCACTTCGCGGTCTGTTCGATGGTCCAGTCGTAGCCGAGGCCAACGACCAACGGGGCCATCTCGGCGTGAGACCAGCAGAATGCGAAATCATGACGATTGAAGGTGTTCGCAATCACCTGCCGGGTCGGCATCCACACGGACATCCGCGAGTTGTAGTTCAACAGCTTGTCCAGCGCGAGTGCTAGGTACCCGTAGGCCGCCTCCCGTACGCCGTCAAGCCGGTCCGCCGCGCGGTCAGCGTCGAGCATCTCCCGGAATACCTCCACGCTCGTCCCGTGGCACAGGAGCTGTCGGGGCGAGAACAGGTCGCGCCAGAGCGGCATGCCGTACTGGATCGGGCGACTGTCGTTGCTGACCTCTGGGAAGCGCTCGCTGGGCACGATGTCGAGAGCGTCCCACTCTGGCAGCTTCTCGTTGAGCTTCGCCCGGATGGCTGCGCTGTTGTCGTCCTCGGGCCGCGGCGCGCGGTAGCCTCGGACCCACTTGTCCCGGCCCCGCTTGCCAGACTTGGTCCTGGTCTCGACCCGCCGCTTGTAGACGACCGCGAAGAGCTGTTCGCCCATCCGCCCGGCTCGTGCCTGCGCCTTGATCTCGTCGCCGTCGATTACCCGGCCGCAGTCAGCAAAGGGACAGTGTCCGTCGCCGCGGGCTACCGTGGCGGCAAACTGCTCCTTGGCCGACCCGACGATCTCGAACGTGCAGACGCGGCCGGGTGTCCCGGGGCCGTCGGCGCAGTCAGGCAGGAGCCTGACACCGGTTCCGTCCGGCGCGAGCCGCCAATTCGGTGAGAGCGGAACCAGCCCGTCGCAGTACGGGCAGGTGACCGTGCGCGCCCAGAGGTACGTCGCGTCGAGCTGATCGACTTCACGCTGGGGAAAAAACGCACTGAGTCGTTCGTCGACTCGCCGTCGCCACTCTGTGGCCAGTTCTTCGAATCGTTTCGCGATGTTAGGCGCGAACGCGGACGGCCACTCGACGGTGGCCTTCATCACGAGAGCCGCAACCGGGTTCAGGTCGTTCGCAACCGACGTAAGGCCCGTCCGAACCGTTTCAAACGGAATACTCCCGCCGCCAGCAGTCGGATCGAGAACCGTCACGTTTCGACCCCTGACGATCGATCGCTGGAGCCACGTCGAATCACGACCATTGGGCGAGTACTTGAAAGCGCGCTCGTAGCCGTAGGGATCAGCCACGCGAACGCCGGTTCTTCGTGCCCGCTCGATCTGATCGCGGGCCCCCACTGCGTTCCCGTGAATCCCGAGCACGTGCAGGAACTGCTTCCGGTCAGCGTCCGCCGGCAGTAGCGACGCGAGCACAGCCGCGCGCGACGCCACCAGCGGTCGTCTCGCCCACCAGACGTGGAGGTAGTACGTTGCCGGCAACGCTGTCATGGATCGGCGTTCCCGGGTGCTTTCCTCGCCGATCTCGGCGATCGGCAGCCAGCGTTCGATCAGGCGGGTGTCAGGCATCGGTCGGTTTCGTCCTCGCCGGCAGGGACAGCGGAGCAATGGCCTCCGTGCGGCCAGACGCAGTAGACTTGCTCACGTTTCTCGACGGCATATTCTGACCGAAGACGGCTTGGCGCGCAGCGGCCTCCTCGTGTTGACCTCCATGACGGCTGCGCCTCGAGACCTCATGTGGCGATTCCGACAATCTTCGATACCTGCAGGCCGAGACCCGATGTACTCGACGGCACCGTGGCGGATGCCGACTTCGCCGCTGATCTCGCCTCGGTCCTGACTGGCCGCGCGAGCGCCGGCTACCGAGAGCCCGGTCTGTTCTTCGCCAACACGTACCCGACCCGCGGTCTTCAGAACCTCCTCGCCAACGTCTGCCGCCGCCTCAGCGGCCGAGGCGACTCGGTGGGCGCGATCTTCCGTCTTGACACCTCGTACGGCGGCGGCAAGACGCACGGCTTGATCGCGCTGGCTCATGCCGCGCGCGGGATGCACGGCGTGCCGAACGTCGGCGAGTTCGTCGATCCGACGCTCCTGCCCGCCGGGTCGGTTCGCGTCGCCGCCTTTGACGGAGAGAGCGCCGACCCAGCGAACGGCCGCGCTCTTGAGGGTGGCGTGTTGGCCTACACCCCGTGGGGCGAGATCGCCCACGCCTTGGCTGGTAAGGCGGGTTATGAGCGGGTACGCCGCAGCGACGAACAGCGTGTAGCTCCCGGCTCGGACACGTTGCGTGCGCTGTTCGGGAACGAGCCGACGCTCATTCTGCTCGACGAACTGTCGGTTTACCTCCGCAAGGTCGGCCGCCTTCCTGATGCCCAGGGCCAGTTGACCGCCTTCCTCACCTCCTTGTTCAAGGCGGTGGAGGCCGCCCCGAACGCGGCTCTCGTCTACACCCTCGCCATCGGCAAGGATGGGCGAGCAACGGACGCCTATTCCGCGGAGAACCAATTCGTCGCTGACCGGATGGCGGAGATCGAGAGTGTGTCGGCGCGCAAGGCGACGCTGCTGAATCCGACGGAAGAGGACGAGACGGTGCAGGTGCTCCGGCGGCGTCTGTTTGAGCACATCGACGACGCCCAGGCGACGGCGGTCGTTGACGCCTACCGTGAGCTCTGGGTCGGCCAACAGGATGCGCTCGGCGGCGACGCCGCCCGGCCCGAGACAGTGGATCAGTTCCGAGCGAGCTACCCATTGCACCCTCACGTCCTGGAGACGCTCACCGGCAAAACTGCCACGCTAGCCAACTTCCAGCGGGTTCGCGGCATGCTGCGCCTGCTCGCGCGCACCGTTGCGAACCTCTGGCGCCAGCGCCCCGCCGACGCGACGGCCATTCATCTCCATCACATGGATCCCGGCTATGAGCCGATCCGCCAGGAGATCGTGACCCGGCTCGGGCAAGGAGCTTTCGTGCCGGCCATTCTCAACGACGTTGCTGCTGGACGGACGGATCAGAGAGCCCTGGCCGAAGACATCGATGCGCAGCACCATCAGGGTCTGCCGCCCTATGCCGCCTACGTCGCGCGGACGATCTTCATGCACACGTTGGCGTTCAACGACCCGCTGAAGGGGCTGATGCCCGAGGAGCTGCGGTACGCCGCCGCGGGGCCGGAGATCGATCCGAGCTTCATCGACGAGGCTCGCAAGCGCTTCATTGCCGAATCGGCCTACCTCGACGATCGGCCCGCCGCACCGATGCGGTTCCTGGCCGAAGCCAATCTGAACGTGATCATCCGGCGCGAGGAGCAGCACGTCGATCCGGGCGCCGCCCGCGCGCAACTCAACGACCGCATTCGAGACATCTTCGGCGGCAAGACGTTTGAGACCGTTCTGTTTCCAGGCGGACCGTTCGATGTGCCGGATGAGCTGGGCGACGGCCGCCCGAAACTGGTCGTGTTCTCCTACGACGGCTTGCCGGTTGGCGAAGTCGTTGACGAGGTTCCTGAGTTGATCGAGCGCGTGTACGCGCGCAAGGGGACAGACGGCTCGGCGTTGCGCGTTCTGCGCAACCACCTGGTTTTCGTCGCGGCCGACGAGCGTGCCAGCGAGGGAATGCGCCACCGTATGAGGTCGCGTCTGGCGCTGCAGCGCCTGAAGGCGCCCGACCGGCTTCTGGACCTTGCGGAGCACCAGCAGGAGAAGATCCGCGGCCTCGAGGCCCGGTCGGAACAGGAGCTCGCGATCGCGATCCAGCAGTGCTATAGGCACGTGTTCTACCCCTCGCGGAACCGAATCGCCGCGCGTGGCGTGGATCTGGCGCACACGGCGATTGACATTCCTTCGGCATCGAATCAGCCTGGTGCGGGCCAGCAGCAGATCGCGCGCACGTTGCGCGAATTGAAGAAGCTGCGTTCCCCTGGGGACGAGCCGGACGCGCCCGCGTACGTGCGTGACCGCACGCCGTTGCGGAAGGGCCAGATGACAACCTTCGCGTTGCGCGACGAGTTCCGGCGCGATCCGACTCTACCGATCCTGATCGGAGACGAGACTTTCATCTCCGGCATCCGGCGTGGGATCGACACCGGCGAATACGTTTACCAGCGTGGTGACCTGTTGTTCGGACCGGGCGATGCGCCGGCCGAGATCCGGATCGACGAGCAGGCCGTCGTGATGACGATGGCCTATGCCAAGAACAAGGCCATTTGGCCGCGGTCCCAGCCGCAGCCGTCTGGCACTGGTCCCGCACCCTCTTTGCCCGAAATCGGTCCAACGACCCCGGCTGTCGGCTCTGATCCGCCGGCTCCTCCTCCTGGAGTAGGTCCTTCCCCGTCGGGCACTGGTCCGGCACCACCGGCGTCCGGACCGGGTCCTGTACCGCCCGGGCCTGCTCCAATTCCGCCGCCGGCGATTCCCCAGACGTTCAGCGCCGAGGGGGTACTAAAGGAGGCCTTGGTTCAGCTCTGGGAGCAGGCTCGGGGCAAACGCGTTGCGGCCATCGGAACGCTGATCATTCGCATGTTCGATGCCAGTGATGCCTTCCGTCTGCTCGGAGCCGTTGGCTCCGTTTCCGGTGCGGAGAGAGTCGTCGTCATCACTGGGGGCTACCAGACCCGCGACGGAAGCACGTTTGAGCTTAAGTTTCATGGTCAGGTGTCCGATGCTCAGCCGCTGAAGGAGTTTCTCGAACCCCAACTCCGCGACGCCAGCGACAAGACGATCGAAGCGACGTTCGAGCTGACCTTCGAGAAGGGGCTGCCGATGCAAGGGGATGCGGCGGATGCGCTTACGAACCGTCTTTGTCGTTTCGCCAGCGGTGCCGCCTACGTTTCGGCTGCGGCGGAGGCGAAGTCCTGATGCTGCATTCTGATACCGTCGCCGGGATGGTTGTCCCTGAGTCCGTGCCCCGCTATGAGTTGCGAGTGCGGGTGCATGGCGCCGTCGATACGGGCTACGAAGTCTGGCAGTTGCCGGCGCCGGCCACGCCGCACGTCCGTGCTCCCGTGCGTGTCGCGGGACTTCGGGGCCGAAATCTGGAGCTGATTGAGCATCGTGTGTTGCGCCGGCTGGCTCGCGTCGGCGTCCGCCCCGGGCGGTCGCCGAACAGCAAGAAGCGCGTATTCGCCATGGGCGAAGAGCTGGCGCTTACGCTGGGCTTGCTCTTCCGAGTCCTTGCCCCGATGCGCAGCCGCGACAACATGTGGGCCGTGGCCGAAGGAGTTGAGGCCATGGAGCGCGAGGAAGCGGCCTACTGGCTCGGCATGGCGATGCATCGCCGGTACCCACGACGGGTGCTCACGGCCCTTCGCGTGTTGCTGACCGGTCCGGCGACCCGTGGCGTGCGCTAAACGCTCCGCGCGCATTCTCCACCGGCTGTTGGCACTGCCTGCAAGCTCTTCATGCTCCCCTGTGGGCCTGTCTTCATTCTCTACGTAAGGTCTTGCGCTGACCTGCCTTCGGCGTGTACTGCCAGCCGTACTGCCAGCCGAACCTGCTCCACGGGGGTCGTTTCTGCTCGGATTGGCGTACATCTGCACCTCAAAACCCCAATAAACCCGGTTTTTGTTGGTGATCTGGGCGATCTGCGAACGGGGTCGATCCTCGTGAACTCGTGGATTCCGACCACGACGATCCATCTACGTGAGTGTTCGTTCGGTCCAGCGAACCTCCCCGACTACCGCGGCGTTGTTCGGCCACGGCCGGTTCGGCCAGGTGGTCTTGTCAGCGTTGTCGCTCACCAGCATCCAGCCTGCCTCGCCGTCGTTGATGGTGCGCTTGACGACCAGCTCTTCGCCGATGCGGATGACGACGACCTTCCCGTCCCGCCGTTCGCTGCGTGCCAGGTCGACGAGGATCGATGCCTTGTCGGCCAGCGTCGGCTCCATCGAGTTTCCGGCTACTCGGATCAGGCGGCAGCGGTCGGCGCTCAGGTTCTGCTCCTGCAACCAGGCTCTTGGAAACTTCCTGTAGCCGACTACGTGTTCGCAGCCGACCAGTGCGCCTGCTCCGGCCGCCGTGTCGACTTCCAGGATCGCGATGTCGTCCTCGACGTGCTCATCCTTCGGCGTCGTCTTGTGCCTGCCATGCCGTTGTTCCGCCAGCTGCAGCTCGTGGATCAAGTCGGCGGTGCGTCGCGGGTCGTTAGCGCGCCCGACCAGGTAGTCGGTCGACACGTTCAGGGCTTCTGCGATTCGGGCCGCGTTCCGCAACGAGGCGGTGCTGTTCCCGCTTTCGAGCATGCTGATCTGGGTCGAGGCGGTCCCGACTCGCTTCGCGAGCGCGGTCTGCGTGAGGCTTGCGCGTGTCCGGGCTTTCCGCAGCCGTGTCGGCACGATTCGCGGCATGTTCTGGGTTTGCATTCTACCAGCCATTGAAGTAGGTTATTTCCAGCAGGCTCCTCACGTCCTCGCATACCGACGCCCCGGATAAGAGGTGCGGGATCGCTGGGGGACGCGGGTGGCGCCCGCCGAGGGTGGAATCTCCGGTACTGCCCTTTCGGTCGGGTCGTTGCCGCCCCGTCAATGAATTGCAGAGAATCCGGGATGACTGGCGGCGTGCGTCGTCGACTGCCTGGTCGTCTTGCTGAGGGTTGCCTGCTATGTCGTGTTCGCGTTCGGTCGGCGTTCTTCATTGCTTGCCTGGGAGCCTTCGGCCTCTGGTTCCTGGCTCGTCTCCCATTCTCTCGTCTCCTGACCGTCTCGCCCGTGCCCGCCGGCCGCTGGTTGAGGTTCCGCCCGGGGGGTTCTGGAGAGCTGTTGTCGGCGATCTCGAGGATGGGACCTACGTCCTCGTCTGCCCGCGTTGCTGGCCTGTCGTGATGCCCCTCTTGGCTCCGGGCGTTGTCGTTCACGTTCTTCGCGATTTCCCGGTCGGTGCGCAGTGTGCGCGCTGTGATCCGGATGGTGTGTGTTGATGGGAGGTGGTTGCTGACCGCGGGTGGTTGCTCCCCCGCGGGTTCGCGCAGTTGGTAGAGGACGGGTGCACCGGAAGCCGCAACAGCGACTCCCGGTGCGGGTCGAACACGGCTGCTCCAGAGGTCGCTGGTACCGACCCCTGTGAGCGAACGGCGGCGCGGGAGTGCTCCCACCACGCCATTCGGACCGGATTCTGCCTTTCCGCGGCAGTTCCGTCAAGGATACCGTGAGCGGACCGTCTCCCGTTGCCGCAGAGGAGGGCTCGTCATGTCCGCTCGCGGCAGGCATCCCCATAACGAGAAGCTGAGTGCTCTGCTCCTGCGCCGTGTACGGCGAGGTTGGCACGGCGACGGCGAAGGGTTGTTTTTCTTCAAGCGGCTTTGTCTGGCCGTGGGTCTGGTCGCGACGAGGTGGTCGTCATGACACTGCCGCCCCGGTCCCCGCGTTTCCGTATCACCGACCTCTTCGTTCGTACCGCTCGGCCGGGTCGCTATGCCGATGGCGATTGTCTCTACCTCTATGTCAAGCCCACTCGCGCCCGCAGCTGGGTGGTTCGTGCCCAGTTCGACGGCCGGCGCCGTGATTTTGGTCTGGGAGGGTACCCGCAGGTTTCCCTTGCCGATGCCCGCCGTCGTGCTGCGCAGATCGTGGATGTGATCCGCGCTGGCGGTGACCCCCGAGCCGATGCCCGTCGCCGGAGCGTCCGCTTGGTGCGCGACTTCGTTGAGACCGTCATCGAGGACCGCCGACCGACCTGGACCAGCTCCCAGACCGAGTACTCGTGGCGTCACAGTTTCGCGACTCATGTCTTTCCGGTCGTCGGTGATCGGCGCGTGAGCGACGTCACGCTCGACGACCTGCGCGGCATTGTCGCCCCGTTGTGGTGCGGTCGCGGCTCGCGGGGTGACGTCCTGCGGCAGCGCCTGGACTACGTGATGCGTATTGCGATTGCCCACAAGCACCGCTCCGACAATCCTGCTGCTGAACTGCAGGTTCTGCTCCGGAAGGTCAAGCGGCAGACGTCCCACCGCGTGAGTCTTCCGCACGCGGAGGTGGCCGACGCAATGCGCCGCGTTCAGGCCTCTGATGTCGACGAGGCGGTCCGTCTTCTTGTGGTGTTCGTCGTGCTCACTGCCGCGCGGTTCAGCGAGGCGGCTCACCTGCCTTGGTCGGAGCTCAATTTCCGCTCGGCGTTGTGGACCGCCCCCCTGGAGCGGATGAAGGGGCGGTGTGAACATCGGGTTCCGCTGTCCCGCCAGGCGCTCGCCGTCCTCAACCGCGCGCGTGCTCTTGCCCGGTCGGACTCGGCGGTGTTCGTTAGGCGCGGTCCGGGTGCTCGTTTCGTTTCGAATCATGCGGCCAACAAGTTGCTACGTGCTCTTGGACTGCGTGACGAGGGCGGCCGTTTCGTCACTATGCACGGGTTCCGTACCACCTATCGGGTATGGGCGATGGAGATGACCAGCGTGTCCCCGGAGATTTCGGAGGCTTCGCTGGCGCACCAGAACCCGGACGAGACGGTCCGCGCGTACGCGCGCTCGGACCTTCTCGATCCGCGCCGCGGGCACATGCAGCGCTGGGCCGACTACGTGCTTTCGCTGGAGGGCGCTGGTGACTGACGCTGTATCGGCGTTGCGTTCCCACGCCGGTTCCCACAGAACCCGGTTGGACCCGTTCCCACGGCGGTTCCCACGGAACCGCTTTGCAGGAGGTTGCAGCCTGCCGACAGGGATTTACTAACTCTCAATTGCGCAACGAGTTACGTGTGCGGCACCGTCGCAGAGTGGTGGGGTGTGTCTAGTCTGGCCCTGATCACGTTTCGGTGCAACGCGGGGCTCCACGACGGGCTGCGGGCCTGATCGGACACGGCGGCGACCGGCAACGGATTGACACAAGACGACGCGAGCGCTTACGATTCTCCCGTTTTTGTTGGGCTTTGCTGACTGAATCACCGCGCGAGGGGTCGTCTCGGTAGCCGCCTCAGCGTGCTCACACCAAGGGGAAACATCGATGGCCGAAGCCCGCAAAATGGGCAAGACCGAGTTGTTCGCGCATTTCGTCGCGCATTGCGGTGCCGTCAACAACAGCCTCAAGCGCGCCGACGCGCGGGAGTTCTTCGAAGAGTTGCAGCGGCTGTGTGGGCAACAGCTTCAGGATTGCGGCGAGTTCACGCTGCCCGGCATCGCGAAGCTCGTCTTGCAGAAGCGCGAAGCGCGGACCGGTCGCAACCCAGCGACCGGGGAAGCCATCGAAATCCCGTCCAAGCAGGTGGTCAAGGCTCGCATCGCGAAGCAGCTCAAGGACGCCGTGCTCCCCGAAGCGTAAAACGTTCCGCCCGGATAACCGGCGTGAGTGGTCGACTGGCCTTGCACGGCTGCCTTGCTGCTCCACGCCCCGGGCGTTCGTCGCCCGTAAACGCAGGCAGGCAAGTTCGTCGTGCACACGGGATGGTGAACGGAATCGCCAGAGGATCGCGTCGGTGGGTACGCGACCTGTCTCGGCGCCGCAGCGCGGCGTGCCTGGATGTTCTTGTCGGTGACCGGCACAGAATAGTCCGGGCGGCTCGTCGCGAAGAAAGCAGGCCACGATGTCGAAAAGCGGAATCCTGGACGCGTTGCGGAACGAGGAGCGCTCGCTCAAGAGTCAGCTTGTCGCCATACAGCGCGCGATCGAGGCTATCGACGGCAACGTCCCGCCAGCCGCGGGGCGCGGCAGGAAGAAAGCGGCCAAGGCGGTCGGCAGGCGGAAGCGCGCGATGAGCGACGAGCAGCGCCGGGCCGTCGCCGAGCGGATGCGCAAGTACTGGGCATCCCGGCGGGAAGCCAAGGCGCAGGAGGAAGAGGCGCGGGAGTGAGGCGACGCGCCGGTCTCGCTGACGTCTGGGCGTGCGTCCGAGTGACTGCCGCTGTCGACTACCCGGCGTTCGTCCACGGCGAGCGGCGGTGCCCGCCGAAGGACGTCGGCGTTCCTCCACTTGTGGACTTGGCAGCGTTGCACCACGCCGCGAGAACCGAAGACATCGGTGATGGCCCGGCGCAGTCCCTGAGCGCCATCGATGACGAACAGCAACGTCCGGTCCGGCGGCAGTCCGCGCGTCACCAGGTCGCTCAGCAAGCCGGTGGTGACGGCAGCGGTCTCGGTGGCGCCTTCCCGCAGGCCCAGCACGTGTTTCCGGCCCTGTGTGTCGATCCCCAGCGCGATCACCATGAGTGGTCCCGGAAGACCTTGCCGTCGATGCAGACCGCCCGCAGGTCCAGCTCCCCCAACGGCCGGCCGAGAAACGACTGCAGGCGCTTTGTCGACAACGCCACGAACCGCCGCAACACCGCGCTGCTCGACGTCGCCCGCTCGGTCACGTCGGCCGGCACCGGGTCCAACGTGCCCGCGTACCGGCGCGTCGACACCCCGGCGGCGACCGCGGCCAGCGTGTGCTCGTCCAGAGGGTCGGTGGCCGCCGCCCATTGGAAGCTCGCCAGGGGTACTTCGCCGGCGGCGCTCCGCACTCGGAGCCGCGGCAACTCGATCTGCCGCCCGCCGAGCGTCACCTGGTTGTCGATACTTCAGTGGGCGACCCAGACTTGGCGCGCCGGGGATGTAGAGAGCGTCGGGCATGGCCGATAACGCGTTAGGGAAGCCGTCGATGCAGGTTGACTACCGCGATGTCGACATCGGCCGGATGACGCGCCGCCGGCGGTCGAGACGACGCTGCGGTTCCTGGCGTTGTGCCACCGGTACGGCTCGCCCGGGCAACCCCGGCACGCCGGCCCCGGGCAACCGCGGACCGGCGCGAGTGGCCGAAGTGGACCGCCCGCCCGGATGCGTGCGGCGGTCGAGTACCTCCACGATGCGGGCGCGCCTGTGACGGAATCCGGAGCTGCGCGCCGGCAGCACTCGTATCCGCCGGACGATGAGCGCCACCGCGGGCGGCGGCCGTGGATGTGCGTCCCGATCGGGGACCGGCGCGATGGTGTCGCGGGTGGCATCCAAGGAAGCAGGATCACGATGTCGAAGAGCGGAATTCTGGACGCCCTGAAGGATGAGGAGAAATCGCTCAGGACTCAGCTGGTCGCGATACAGCGTGCGATCGAGGCCATCGAAGGAGCGGATGCCCCTGCGCCCGCCGGGCGCGGCAAGAAGAAGGCGCTCAAGGTGGTCGCCAAGCGGAAGCGCACGATGACGGAGGAACAGCGCCAAGCGGTTGCTGATCGGATGCGGAAGTACTGGGCATCGCGGCGAGAGGCCAAGGCACAGGCGTGACGCCGACGTGCACCGGTTGTTCCCGCCGCCGGGGCGTTCCAGCAAGCACGACGGGATGCGGTGGACTCGATCGCCGAATTCGCATCGGACGTTCGTCGGTCTTGACCGCGGCGATGTTGCCCGGAGCCACCGTGGCATCCCGTTGAGAACCAGTGGATGGTCCGGGAACATGTAGCCCTATTTCGAGCTGCTGACCGAGCAGCAGCTCGCGATTCTGCGCTCCGCGCCAAGCACCAACCGCGTGGCGAAGGCGATTATTCGCGGATGTCCCCCCGGAGGCAATCGCTGAGCGTCTCCGACCGTGTCTGACCGGGCGGCGCCGGATGCATGATGGGACTGCGAGGTGCGATACTGATTGGCGGACTGCGCCGGTGCGTCGCCACTGCAGACCCCGCTGACGACCTCAGTCCAAGCCCGGCCCCGGGCGGGAACACGCGTCTCCGAGCGAGGTTCACTGGATGAGACAAACACCGGGCCCCGATTCCGCACCGGAAGATCCATATCTGCTCGGGACGGATCCCGAGGAGAGGCGGCGCCTCGAAACACAGCACCGCCTGTGGTCGGAAGCGATGCACGGCCTCTGGGAGCGCGCCGGGTTCGGACCGGGCGATCGCCTTCTCGACCTGGGCTGCGGTCCGGGATTCGCCGCTATCGAGCTGGCGGACCGCGTCGGCGCCGAGGGACGCGTGCTCGCGGTAGACGAGTCGGCGCGCTTCATCGGGGCGCTGGCCCAGGAAGCCGACCGACGGGGGCTCGCCCAGCTCACGGCGCGCGTGGAGCGAGTCCAGGAACTGCAGCTCGACCCCGGTTCCCTCGACGGCGCCTTCGCGCGCTGGCTGTTCTGCTTCCTTCCGGACCCGGTACCGGTCATCGAGCGGGTGGTGTCGGGTCTGCGGCCGGGAGGCCGGTTCGTGGTCTGGGACTACCTGAACTACCTCGCGACGAAGCTGCATCCGCGGAGCCCGGCGTTCGACCGCGTGCTCGCGGCGGTGTACGAGAGCTGGCGGCGCACCGGGGGCGACCTGAACGTCGGCGAGCGGCTGCCGGGCCTGATCGCGGAAAGCGGCTGCCGCCTCCTCGAGCTCGTCCCGCTGGCGCGGTTCGCCCGACCCGGCACGGCGCTGTGGAAGTGGCCGACGGGCTTCTTCTTCAGCTACATGCCGCGGCTGGTCGAGGCCGGACTGCTGACGGAAGCGGAATGCCAGACGTTCGAGGCCGAGTGGCACGAGCGCGAGCAGGATCCCGGCGCGTTCCTGTCGACGCCACCGATGGTCGGCATCATCGCCGAGAAGCGGTAGCTTGGGTATTGGCCGCCGCGCGCGACTGTGCAAGACTAGTGCTGCGCCATGATTAAACGTTCGGGTGCGCGGTGCTGTGATTCGTCGATGATTGCGCGCTGCAACCCATGTCCGTGTCCGAAGATTATGACGTGGCGGACCACTAGCGGCTCTGGAGCGAATCCAAGGAGAGAACGATGAGCCATCGCAGTCTTGCGGCGTGGGTGATCGTGATCGGGCTCGGCTGGTCGATGCCGGGTCCCGCCTCCGGGCAGGAACCGGCCCAGGAAGGTACGCCGGACACGGCCTCGACCTGGACGATGCCGCGCCTTCCCGACGGCCAGCCGGACCTGCAGGGCTACTGGACGACGCAGACCTTCACGCCCCTGGAACGGCCCGAGTACCTGGCCGAGAAAGAGTTCTTCACGGAAGAGGAAGTGGCCGCGCTGAACGCGCAGTTGACGGCCGAGGGGGTCGACCCGTCGGCGCGCAACGCCGTCGAGATCGCGGATCCGGAGGAGAGGGAGCGACGGCTGTACCAGGTCAACCGCGACCGGACCTACGTCCACTACGACAACCAGATCTGGCTCCGCACGCCGGTGCCGAAGGGCCTGTCGACCCGGCGCACGTCGCTGATCACGGATCCGCCGAACGGCAGGATCCCGCCCCTGACGCCTGAAGCCGCGGAGAAGCTGGCCGCCGAGGCCGAGGCCCGGCGGCTGCCGAGCGTGTTCGACAGCCACCTGCACCGGCCGTTTCCCGAGCGCTGCGTCGTCTGGGCGCACGAGGGCCCGCCGAACGTGCCGCCGGCGTACAACGACATCCACCAGATCTTCCAGGCCCCGGGCTACGTCGTCGTGTTCACGGAGCTGAACACCAACCCACCCCGCATCATCCCGCTCGACGGGCGGCCGTTCATCTCCAACGGGATCGGGCAGTGGGCCGGCGACTCGCTCGGCCGCTGGGAAGGCGACACCCTGGTCGTCGAGACGAAGAACTTCAACGAGCGGCGGCGCTTCCGGGGAGCCACCGGCGCGATGACCGTGGTGGAACGCTTCACCCGCGTCGCGGCCGACCGCATCCGCTACGAGTTCACGATCGAGGACCCGAACACGTGGACCAGCCCGTGGAGCGCCGAGATCCCCATGGTGGCGACCGAGGGGCCGCTCTTCGAGTACGCCTGCCACGAGGGCAACCACGACATCCGGCACATCCTGGAGATCTACCGGAACCTGGAGAGGCAGGCGGCAGCGAAGGCTGCGGAAGAATCGAAGTGATTCCGAGGGGAGAGCCGTGAGTCACACTTTTGTGTACGCGTCAGCCCTGACCGCTGCGCTGGCACTGCCGTCAGTCGCCGGCGCGCAGGAGGAGGTCCGGCACGGGATCACGCCCCTCGTGCTGCAATGGGAGGCGGCCGACTGGGGGCCGCCGTCCAGCCGGCCCGGCTTCCCCGCCGGGATCCGCAACGCACCGATCGCCACGGATCCGGTGACGGCCGGTCCGACCTACCTGGCGCGGTTCCCGGCCGGGTCGGAATTCGCCATGCACTGGCACACGTACACGGAGACGGTGGTCGTGCTGGAGGGCGCCGTCGACATCGTCATGGACGGTACCCGCCACACGGCCGCCGCCGGCAGCTACGTGATCATCCCCGGCAAGGCGCATCACGCGTGGTACGTGCACGCGGACGCGGACGTGGTGCTGCTGGCGCGCCGGGACGGACCGGCCGATTTTCACTTCGTCGATCCGCAATCAAGCCGGGTCGAAACGATCGAGATTCATCACCTTGTCCCAGGCAGCCACGAAGTCACGCACGGACGCCGTCTGCGCGTCGTCATAGGCGTAGACTTCCGCGACGGCACGGAGCTGGGAGTTCGATGATCACCACCGGTCCGGCGCGGCATTCGGGGTGCGGCAAGCGCAGATCCTCAAGATCCGAGCCGGTGGTCGGCATGGGACCAGAGGCGGGGCTCTTTGACTCAGAGGCTGGCAGAGCGTTCCCGACGTTGTGGGGTACGCCGTGGGATGCTGTGTCATGGCATGCACGTGAACGTATTTATATTCAGGCACTTACAGAGGCAGTCGCGCTGACGCTGCCAGAGGATGATGCCGTTCGGCAATGTTCCCGCTAGAGAGCCAACGGATCCACGGAACCAATGTCGTTCAATGGGTTGCGAGCTTCGTGAATCGGAAGCCGCGGCTGCTCACGAGATCTGTTGTCGCCGCCAGAACGGTCGGATGAAGAGGTGCTGATGCCGCGCTTGGAGCAGAAGGGCGAGGCTCGCCAGCAGGCACACGAGGATGGCGAACACCGAACCCTCTACCCCGAGAGCACCTCCGGAGAGCACATCGGGCCCGCTCAATCGGGACTCGAGGAGGCTCCCGACCTGGCGGCCCGAGAGATGCGGGCCGAAGACACCAGCCTGCATGAAGTTCCATCCGAAGTGGATGCCGATCGCGAGCCAGAGCCTGCGCGTCAGGACGTACGCAGCGCCGAGCAGCAGGCCCGCTTCGATCCCGATTGCGGCGGCGCCGTACAGCGACGCGTTCGGATTGCCCAGATGCGCGAGTCCGAACAGGGCCACCGTGATGACGAGTGCCGACCAGGTGCCGAGGGCTTCCTCGACGATCCGGAACACCACCCCGCGGAAGATTACTTCTTCGATGTAGCCCGACGTCGCGCCGATGCCGAGAGCGGCAGCGAGCGCGGTCCCGCTGCCGATCGCTTCGACTTGGTAGTAGCCGAGCGCGGCGATGAGTCCCACAGTTACCGTCAGGCAGGCGGCGCCGGCCAGCATTCCGGCAGCCGTCTCGCGGAACGCGCCGCGCAGGGCGAGCTCGGCGGCGGGCCGCCGCTCCAGGGCCCGGGTGATGCCGCGATAGACCAAGTGGACGACGAGGATCGGCAGTACTACGTTTGCCACCCCAGCCGGCCACCAGGCGCCCAGCCCCGCGGCCAGGCCGCGGGCCGTCAGGCGCAGGATCCAGAGCGCCACGGCGATGCCGCCGAGGTACAACACGATGCGGGTCACCGGGAAGTGAACGAGCCGGCTCATCCACCCTGGTCGCCTTGGCCGGTCTGCGGTCACCGAGTCGCTCATCAGCCGATCATAGGTTGTTCCCGAGAGGGCTCCCTTCAGGTGAGGCTGACCTACTCGGCCTCGGCCTCGCGAGGTGGCAGACTCGGAACGCCCTTGCCGCCCGCCCAGAGCATCCCTTCGGCCCGCGCCAGCAGCCTTCGCAGACCGGTGCCGTGGAGCGCCGACACCGCGATGCCGCCGTGCCGGCGCGCCATCGCATCGCCCTCGCCGTCCCTCAGGCGGTCGATTTGGTTGAAGACGAGCAGCGCCGCACCTCGATGCCGATGTCCTGCAGCACGCGGCGGACGGCCTCGATGCGCCGCTCGCAGTCAGGCACCGCCGCGTCGACGACATGGAGGAAACGTCGTGACAGGCAACCCGCAGAGCCTCCGGAACACCTCGCTCGCGCCGCGGGATCCGTCCGTCTGTCCCTTGGATTGGCCGCCTCCCGCCGCGACTGTTCCCCGCGCCGGCAATGCGAACGACGGTCGTTCAGCGTGTCGCTACGCTCTCGACGATGCGGATTAGTTTGCTGCGCAACACGACTCGCAGTACCGACGCCACGCACTCGCGCTCGTTCCCGAACTCGTATACACAGGCGGCGATCTGATCCTTGAGGGGATCACCGAGTTGCGTCTGCACGCCGGCGCTCGATGTCGCGACGGCAGCGTCGTCGAACGGAAGGTGTGCGTGAGCCTCGCGATTCCGGTTCCGGGCTTCGCCGGCTGGCAACGTTCCGGCGAGGCCGAACGGTAGGTACGACGCCACCCTATCTCTGCCAGCCGTTTCGGGTTCTGCCAGCCATTTTGTGACCCTTTGGGACCTGTGCTGACCGTGCTGACCTTCAATTTTCTCAACAACTACGGTGTTTTCTGGGAATTCTGCATTGGCGGGATCGGCTCCGGAGGCCGACGCTCTGTCAAGCCGAGTTGCAGACGCGCGAAGGCGAGGTTCGTGAGCAGTCTGACACTCAAGGAGGGCGACGTTAGGTCCATGAGCGGTCGCTACACAGATGCTGCTGCCGCGAAAGGGGCGACGCCAAGCTGACCGTGCCGTGCTGATGTCGCTCCTCTCTTTCCGCCCCGGCAACACCGGGGAAGCGGCGTGCGGCCACCGCTGTTCAGACTACGGTCGATCGCTGCGGGCTCGACCCCGGGTGACTAGCACCCGTCCGACTCGGCGGATCGTGGTCTACCTGACCGCCATCGGCCCATCGCGGCATTCGAGGTGCGGGCGATGCGCAGATCTTCAAGATCCGAGCCGGCGCCTGGGCAGGGCACGAAGGATGGGGCTACCTTGACCTTCCCGGAAATCCCTCGTCGACCGCTGCGTCGGCCGCCGTCTGGCAGACTGGCTGCGGGATCAGGGCCGTGACGTGATCGGAGTCTCGGCAGTTCGGACACGATCCGGGTGGCCGGGCTCGGCAACAGCACGTGTGTCGACATCGACCGGCTGCCCACTCGCCATGTTCGGGGTCAAGCCGCATCTGGCGAAGGCACGGCTGGGCGCGCAGCCGAGGCCCAGGAGCGCCTGACGAAGACGCGGCGTCGGAACGCTACGAAGGCGCCGATCGCTTCGCCGGACGGCGGCAGCCGTCAACACCGACGACGTGATCGGGCAACTCAATAGTAGTATTGAGTTGAGCGCGAATCTGACCGACGTACGGCTGAGTCCACCCGACCTGAGCGGCGATGCGAGCCTGGCTCAGGTCGGTCCACGCGCAACAGGCGAGCTCGATGGCACGGCGCTTGCCCGCCACGAGCGAGCCTGCCCCCGCGCGCCCTGAACCTATCTGGTGAACGATCAGTTCCTCGGCAACAACGTGCTGCGGGACCTCTCGGACCGCCCCGGCGTCGCGGCGTGGGCCGTGATCACGCTTGGTCCACTCGTCTTCCTGTGGGGGGGGACTCCCCACCATTTTGCAAGCAGCATCTTCGTGTTCTTTTTGGTCCGTGACCGACTGTTTCGATCCACCGACCCAGGTGCGTGGCATACCCGTCACAGGCACTGGGATGTTGAGTGGGTTGAGGGCCGCTCCGCGGATGACGGGATGTCGCCAAAGGCCCTCGCTTCGCTCGGATCGCGTTCACCACGCACGGTCAGCCACGGCCGTCAACCCGCTTTGCGGGTCCTTCGCTGCGCTCCGGTCCTACGGATGACTGCCGCGACCGACCGTGCGAGAAGCCCTTGCGGGCCAGCCGGAAAGGCTGGCCCTCGTTCGACTGCCTGCAAGTGCGACGCCTGTGAGCCACTCCGTTGTCGCGGAACACCGTCGACGACTCCCGGACGGGACCCACGTGTGCCTTCCCGGCTGCGAGCGGCGGCCATGGGACATCCAGACACCAAAGCTACGGGCCGCGGAGCCGGGCTCACGTAGCGGTAATCCCGACACGGTGCGGGTCGAAACAGGCGCCGTCGCGCAGCATTGCGCAGGCGACGTTGAGCAGGCGGTCGGCCACCGAGCGCAGGGAGCGGGCGTGTCCGTGGCCGCGACTTCGTAGCGCCTGATACTTGGCACGGCTGGCCGGATCGCGTTGGGCGGCGACGCGGGCCCAGTGGTAGGCGGCGTCGCGCAGCCGGTCATGAGCGGCCAGACGACGCGACACGATCAGGCTCTTGCCGGAACGGCGGGTCACCGGCGCCACCCCGCAGAGACAGCGCAGTGCGTGGTAGTCCCGCCGCCGCACTGCGTCGCTACTCTCGGCGAGCAACGTGGCGAGCACGCCCGTGCCGATGCCGGGCAGGGACAGCAGGATGGCCGCGTCAGCCGGTTCTTTCGACGGCCCTGGATCGGTTTCCGCAGACGCGTTCGGGTCTTCCGCCGGAGCGGCCTCGGCGAACTGCCGCACCAACAGATCGAGCTGGCTGCGCGCGTGCGCGAGTTGCCGGTTGACCAAGGCGAGGCGTTCGGTGACGAGCCGTATGTGCGCGGCGGCGGCCTCGGCCGTGCCCGGCGCTACCCTGATGGCCGGCGCCCGTAGCCGACCGCGTAGCGTCGCGGCGTCGATCCGGCGGATGCAGTGCTGTTTCAACACTCTGGCGAGCGTCGCCTCGCGAACGCGCTGCGCCGCGGTCGGCGTCGGCAGACGTCGCCATAGGTCGAGTGCCCACGGCGTCGCGACGTCGTCGTCGATCGCGGCGAGGAACTGTGGGTAGTAGCGCCAGAGCTGCTCACGCATCCGGTTCGCCAGGCGCGTGCGTTCCCGCGTCAGGTCCTCCCTGAGGCGCGACCACTCCCGCAACTCGATGACCTTCGGGTCGGTCGGCTCCAACTGCCGCAGGCAATGCGGGTCGGTGCGCAACGCCGAGGCCAGCACCCGCGCGTCCCGCCGGTCGTCCTTCGCGCCCGCCGGCGAGAAGCGGTCCCGGAAGCGATCGAGTTGCTTCGGGTTCATCGAGTGGACCGCAAAGCCCCGTTCCATCAGACTCTCCACCATCGGTCCTCGCGGCGTCTCGATCGCCACGCCGACCTCGCCCACCTCGCCGGCCTCACCCGAGGCGAAGGACAGCAGCCAGTCCGCCATCTCCGCCAAACCCTGGCCGCCATGCTCGAACGCCCGTTCCCCGAGCACCTTCCCGACGGCGTCGAGCACACACGCCTGATGCTTTTGCGAACCCCAGTCGACACCCGCGAACCACGCCAGCTTCAAAATGAACCTCCTCCTGTCTGCCGAATCCAACGGGCGCGCCAACGATGCCTGCCGGTCCCTGTACTGGCGCTCAACGGCGCAAACTCCCCACGGGGCATTCATCGCTGGCTGACCGCCGGGGCACGAGTCCCCCCCAGGTGTTCGAGACACAGGGGGCAGTTGGTGGCTCCCGGCGGCCTGCCCGACTCCACGAGATTAACCGCGCGAAGTCGTTCAGAAAGGTACAGGGGGGGGGCCATCCTGGACTCGTCGTGATGAGCCCGTCGAAGTCTGCCAGGCGCCGCCTCCCGCTGATCGATCCCGGAACCCCGGGACGGTAAACTTCCGTCTCCGACCCCGCCCGCCGGCTGCGGGAAGGCCTCCTTACGCATCCCCACCGACCGCTGTCGGTCGGCAACGTCCACCTACGAACCGCAGCCCGCACGCCAGCAGTGTCTCCCGACCATGCAACGCCCATAGCCGAGCGTCGGGGCAACGGTTTCGTCCAATCCATTTTTCGGTCAGCGGCGCGGTGATGCGCCCTGCCACTGTCCGCCGGTGGTCGCCGCGCCGCCCACCGAAAATGCTCTGCAAATGTTGAGCTCCACAGTTTCTCGACGACCTCGGCTACGTGCAGCAGAGTCCCCACGAGGCCGAGGCGCTGTTCACGTTGCTCGCTGAGCGCTACGAGGCGCCGCTCGGTGATGCTGACGAGCAATCTGGTCCTCAGCCAGTGGGACCAGATCTTTCGCGACCAGATGGCTACCGCCGCCGCGATCGACCGGCTGGTGCACCACTCGGTCGTGCTGGAGTTCGACGTGCCGAGTTATCGCACCGACCCGGCGCGGCCGGCGCGGTCATCACACACCGCCCGCACGGCGCCGCCGGCCTCCGGGTCCGCTGTTGCCGCGCCGCCGCCGCGCCACAACTTCCTGAGCACGCGGTCCCACCGCCGCCGTCGAGCCGTTGCGCGGCTCCTCCGCTCCGCTTCGGCCCTCCGGGCGACCGCCGCGGCCAACCGCGCGCGAAGCCCTGGCGGACCAGCCGGAACGCTGGCCCTCGTTCAACCGATCGATGCCAACAACGACCCGCGCGCTCCGCTGTCACTCAGAACTGCCACCTCCACGTGCGCGCCGTCTGAGATCTCGTCGGAACCGGCCAAAATAGTTGTTCAAAAGCGGCCACAGTAGTTGACGCTGAACAATCGGTCTTGTACAGTCTGAACGGACGTGACGTCAGTGTCGAGATCGCCGTTGGAGATGTTCTCTCGTTTTCTGGCGTCCTAGTCCTCTTGCTGTTTCCAATGGTCACGTCCGGTCAGATAGCGACTGCCACTTCAAACATTTCAACCACATGAATGAACGCGAGCCCCGTGAAGAAGACCCCCTCGAAAAGGACGAGCGTGATCGCTCCAATTTCGTCAGGGCGATAGTCCAACGTCCCAATGAGCTTGGCCCGGTGCCTGCGACTCTCCTAGCGACACCTCCCAAACGCATAGTGCAGTTCTGGGATGATCTTGACCGATTACCCGAAGATGTTAGGGAATGCATGGAGTCGTGGAAGAAACTCGAACAGTCCGGATTCGAGCTTCAAGTTTTCGACGAGAGCTCAGCGAGGGCATTTATCCGCGTCCACTTGGGTTCGAGACATGTGAAAGCTTTTGACAAGTGCTATCACCCCTCAATGAAGTCAGACTACTTCCGCTACTCCTACATCTTCGTGGAGGGAGGTGTCTATGTTGACGCTGACGATGTCTATCACGGAACGATACTCGATCACCTCTTTTCAGATGGTCGATTGAAGCTTCAGCCTTTCTGCTACGACATTGCGACAGCTCAGATGGTTCCGCCCTCAGATTTCACAAATCTGAGGGCAAACCAATCGAGTTGGATTTTCTACTTTAATACCACGCCTTTGATGGCGGTTCGCAATCATCCAATTGTAGAGCGTGCACTGCTGAACGCTACGACGTCCCTTGAGCAAGACTCGAAAGGCGAGTTGCCCGAAGTCCAGGCAACCACTGGTCCCGGTAACCTCACCAGATCTGTATTCGAAGTGCTTGCTGATGAACCCCACCCGGAGGAAACGCTGCTCGTTCTTCAGGATTGGGAGAAGACTTCCACCAGTAAGTGGCCACTCAGTTACCGGAGGGATAAGAGAAACTGGAGGCTTTCGAATCAGCAAGCGTATCGAGCCTCGCGGCTCGCGGAGAAGCTATGAACTTGGCGCGGCCTCCACGAGAGGCTGTCAGTCACGTTCTTCGGTCCTGGCGGACTCTTCGGAGGCTCTTCCCGAAGCGGAAGTGTCAAACATTCGGTGTCCAACATGTAGGGAAAGGCCCTCGGATTGAGAAGGTCTACGTCATCAACCTCGAGCGTGAACCGGGCCGCTGGTCCCAGATGGAGCAAGAGCTCAGGCACATATTGGATTCGTCGGGAGCTGAACTCTTGAGTTTGACTGAGCGGCATGTCGCCGTCGACGCTAATGCGTTCTCGGAGGAGCCACCCAAGGATGCCGACATTGATCCGTTCTATTCGCTTGGAGATCAGCTCTTTGTAGAACCTCAACCGTTGGTGTTTCCCACGAGACTCGAACTAGATGCTCCGATTCGCATGAGCCGAGCTGAGGTTGCTGTCGCTCGATCACATATCAATGTTTGGAGGCGGGTTTCGGCGAGTAATCATGCGTACGTCATGATTCTTGAGGACGACGCGTGGTTTCATTCCGGGTTTGCACGATGTCTGGACCGGGTGTGGGACGAAGTCGTGGCCGAATACGACAACAACAAGAGACGGTTTGATGTTCTTTATGTCTCGTATCTCGAAGCGAAGCACGGTGCGCCAAAAGCCTTTCTTTCGAACAACCTATTCCGCCCAGTGCGCGGGCTCTGGCATCTGTCCGGATATGTTCTCTCCCGAGAGGGTGCTGCGAAACTCCTTCAACTGCTTCCTTGCCGTGGCCCCATTGACCTCTGGATAAATCACCAGTTCGAGGCGCTAGATGTACTCGCGACTAAACAGTCTCTTGTTAGCCAACGACGCGACGCTAAATCTACCAACTCCTATTCAATACTTCCCACCCTCACTACAATTGGCGCGATCACTAGTGAAAGAGCATCCCTATTTAACATACGTCCAAATGAGCAACCAGTGTTTGCTTTTGGGCCTGAAGGCTCCGGTCATTCCTCGCTTGGAATGGCTTTGTGCATGCTCGGATATAGATGCTGCAGTGATCTCCAATTACTACCAGCTCCTGAACTAGAACGGCTTCTTGAAGGAAGGGGCGGTCGGGTTTTTAATGCATACGTGAACATCGGATCCGTGGACGCAAACGTCAGGGAACTCCGGAGTCGCTATCCGAGGGCAAAATTCCTACGTACAGCAGCCGGGGATATCGCTGCAGATGACACTGTCGTCAGTGTCGAGGACGACCTCAATGGCACAGACATTGCGGTGCTTCATTCGGCGGAACCGAACAAGTGGCAAGTCGTTTGCGAGCACCTGAGATGTGCGCCGCCCGCTTGCTCTTTCCCTACGCTGAAGGACCTTGGTCAAAGACCAGTTCGGGAAGGGACCATCGAACTAGACCAGTTGCCGAAATGCAAAACGCCTAGGCGTGACAAGTCGCCATGGGTCGTTGAGCCCCGCGTTTGGTGGCAGGGCATTCGTTGCGTCCCGATAGAGGATGGGCAGCCGGGTGCAGGAACGTTCGTTAGAATCAGGGACTGTTTGGAATGTCTCGACACGAGACGCTGGCTTCTGAGAAGCGACACGTTCACGGACAATTTGGCGTTGTTTCGCTCCTCAAACGTCGAGTTCAGATCTGGAATCGGGGCTGCGCTCTTCGTCAGAGGTGAGCCTCTAGGCGTACGAGACTATAGTGCCGCTTCGATATGTAGTCGGGACCGATATTTGTTCGGCAAATTCGAGGCGACCATCCAGGCTTCAAATGTGCCCGGAATGGTCACCGGATTCTTTCTTCACCGTAACTCACCACGACAGGAGATAGATATCGAGATCGCGGGGAATCGACCGGACCGCCTCCTAGTGAACGTCTTCTACAACCCAGGTGGCGAAGGAGCACATTTCGACTATGGATATAGAGGTGTCCCAAGCTATATCGAACTCGGGTTTGACGCATCCAAAGCAAGCCATCGCTTCACAATTGAATGGAGCCCGTGCGAGATCCTCTGGTGGGTTGACGGTCACTTGGTCCATAGACGCGTGATATGGGATCCGACGCCAATCCCGCACCTTCCAATGGCGCTCCATGTCAACAGCTGGCCATCTCGTTCCACCCAGCTTGCTGGACGAATCAATAGTCGACGGCTCCCAGCAACCACAATAGTAGGATCGATCGTTCTGGAGGCGAATTCGGTTATCTCCTCGTGAAGCGTACCGGGTTTCTCGGAGACCTCGGTTCTTGGGAGGATGAGGTCTATGGGACGTCCAAGTCGGTTTTCGCCGGGGGCGCGTGAGCGCGCGATCCGGCTGGTACTGGAGCAGCGGCCAGCGCCCCGGTCGGAGTGGGCGGCGCTGCAGGCGGTGGCGACGAAGCTGGGCATGACGGGCGAGACGCTGCGGAGGTGGGGGGCGCCAGGCGGAGCGTGACACCGGCCAGCGCGCGCGGTGGCGCCGAGCGAGCGCGAACGCCTGGTCGCGTTGGAGCGCGAGAATCGCGAGCTGACGCGGACCACCGAGATTCTCAAAGCCGCGTCCGGCGTTTTTCGCCCAGGGCGGCACTCGACCGCCGGAACAAGTAGACGCGATGGTGGCGTACATCGACGCCCATCGGGAGCGGTTCGGGATCGAGGCGATCGGCAGCGCGCTGCCGATCGCCCCATCGACGGTATCGCCGTCATCGCCGGCCGCAGGTCGCGCCGACCCGCCGGTTGGCGCGTGCCCGACGCGCCGACACGCTGCGTCCTGAGATTCACCGCGTGTGGGACGAGACCTACCAGGGCTGCGGCCCACGCAACGTGTGGAAGCCGTTGCAGCGCGAGGAATTCCGCGTCGCGCGCTGCACCGTGGGCCGTTTGCTGCGCGCCATGGGTCTCCGGGGTGCCGTGCTGGGGCGCGCGTGGATCACGACGACCCACGCGGGCGACGCCACCCGGCCGCGCGATCTCGTCGGTCGCCAGTTCGTGGCGACGCGGCCGAATCAGCTCTGGGTGTCGGACTGCAGCTCCGTCGCGACCTGGGGCGGCTTCGTGTTCGTCGCCGTCGTGATTGACGTCTTCGCGCGGCGCATGGGCGCATTCCCGATTTCCCGGTCACGCGCTCACACCCACCGGCGTCATGGCCATCCGCTGCAAACAGTTCCATCTGCCGGACTTATAGAAAGACCGCAGGAGAAGAATCGCGTCGACGCTCTCCGGTAGCCAATAGATGGATGCGCCCTTGATGCGGAGATTGATGACGCGACGGATGGCGCTTTCGACGGCACCGCTGCCCCGCGGAAGCCCGAGCCCGACCATTGTGGTGTAGGCGAAACGATGACGGTTCTTCAGGAAATAGTTGAGGTGCGTGCGGATCTTGCCGGCCGTGCGCCCGCGGCACAGCTCCCGCAGGGCCGTGATCACCTCGTCCACCCGTGCTCGCTTGAGCAGCCCCCGCGTGCGGTTGAGCCAGCGGGTGCGTTGCGTCGCGCTCCAGCGGCGCAGCTTGACCGCGTCGGAGAGTTGCTTCGCGGCATGATAGAAGTCGATCAGCCCCAGCACCTGTGTCGGCGAGAGCCCGAGCGCGGCGATGAGGCGCTGGAGGCGTCGCCAGATCCAGGGCGCGCCGTCGGCGATGAAGAGCACCTTGTCAGCGGCGTTGAGGCCGATCTGCCGCGCGTACGACAACGGGCGCATTCCCGATTTCCCGGTCACGCGCTCACACCCACCGGCGTCATGGCCATCCGCTGCAAACAGTTCCATCTGCCGGACTTATAGAAAGACCGCAGGAGAAGAATCGCGTCGACGCTCTCCGGTAGCCAATAGATGGATGCGCCCTTGATGCGGAGATTGATGACGCGACGGATGGCGCTTTCGACGGCACCGCTGCCCCGCGGAAGCCCGAGCCCGACCATTGTGGTGTAGGCGAAACGATGACGGTTCTTCAGGAAGTAGTTGAGGTGCGTGCGGATCTTGCCGGCCGTGCGCCCGCGGCACAGCTCCCGCAGGGCCGTGATCACCTCGTCCACCCGTGCTCGCTTGAGCAGCCCCCGCGTGCGGTTGAGCCAGCGGGTGCGTTGCGTCGCGCTCCAGCGGCGCAGCTTGACCGCGTCGGAGAGTTGCTTTGCGGCATGATAGAAGTCGATCAGCCCCAGCACCTGTGTCGGCGAGAGCCCGAGCGCGGCGATGAGGTGCTGGAGGCGTCGCCAGATCCAGGGCGCGCCGTCGGCGATGAAGAGCACCTTGTCAGCGGCGTTGAGGCCGATCTGCCGCGCGTACGACAACAGCAGGGCGAAGACCGCCTCCGGTCCCCGGAGCGTGCCGTCGATGATCGGGGCCCACGTCTGAGACGGTCGCCCGTCGTCGCCGACGACGTACAGGATGAGGAGCTTCGGTTCCTTCCAGTCGGTATGGAATCGGTTGCGCCCCTTCTTCGTCTTGGGGCCACGCTTCTTGCGCCTCACGCGGACGCGGCCCCCGTCGAGGGAGACGACCACCCGCTTCCCGGTCACGCGGTCCAGCAGGCCGCACGCCGCGCTCTGCTGGGCCGCTCGGGCCCGCGCAGCGTAGCGATAGGCGGTCGAGCGGAGGGTCTTGATATCCAGGGCGATGCCGTCGGAGCGGAGCTGCGCCTGCGCTTCAGCCAGCGAGCTGAGCATGGCGACCGCGCGGCTTGCATCCGAGGCCAGCTTCGGCGTGCACCGGTCGTAGATGCCCAGCACCACCAAGGCGGGGTAGAGTCCCGGCCTCCGCTTCGCCCGACGGGCGTGTTTCTCGCGGTAGTACGGCCGTCGTGACCGGCACCGTCGTGCCCCGGGAGGTGCGAACGTTGACGGTCTCCAGGCCGTCGCTCCGCATCCGCCGGGGCAGGTGGCGCACGAGGGCGCTCGCCGCGTCGCCAACCGCGGCGGAGCACACCGCGCGTTGCAGCACGGGGGTGAGGAGGGCGCCGAAGAACTCGTCCGCGATGGCCCGCAGCTGCTCTTCGCACTGCTCCGCTTCCTCTGCCGACCTGGGCGCTGGAGCACGCGCCTCAAACTCCAGCGCCCGCCGGAGGGCAGTGCGCAGGTGGACGGGAATGTTGCGAAGATCGATCTCGCGGCTCGGGGTGTCGATGGCGCTCTTGTCCATTTCAACGCACCATCATGGGCAGTCCGAGCCGTAATGTCCAGTACCACCCTCCCCGTCTGTCCGAAGACCGGCTCAACCTCCCCCAGCCTCACAGTCCATCTTTGCCTACACACTGTTCCGGGAAATCGGGAATGCGCCCCGGCGCATCGTGGGCTGGCGCGCAACACGCCTCGATGCCGCCTAAACGTGCCGCGGCGGCAGTCTTGACATAATAGGGGCGTCAATGCCCTCGCCGAGTCGGTGATCGGGCTCTTCAAGACGGAGGTGATTCAATGGAAGGTCCGTGGCGTTATCTCGAGGCCGTCGAGTTCGCCACGCTCGTGTGGATCGACTGGTTCGACAATCCGCGGCTGCTCGGGCCGATCGGGGGACATCCCACCCGCCGAGTTCGAAGCGCGGTACTATGCTCAGATCAAGGTGGCCTGATTCAACGAATTCGGTCTCCGACGTTCCCGGCACGTTTCAAGTGAGTCAGCTAGCACGATGATTGTCATGTCCTACAATCCGGCCCACGATGGCGCGTTCGCCTATCTTGAGGATGGACAGTTAGTAGCCTCGATTGAGGCTGAGAAAAACTCCCGTTATCGACACTCACCTTTGTCCGTTCCGGATGTGCTCAGCGTTCTCGGTGAACTCAAAGAAGTTCCCGACGTGCTGTGTAGAAGTGGCTGGTGGCCTAGCGAGACGCATCTATCGCTTCTGGCGCCGCTAGACGAGGAACGGCAGTCTCGCCTTCGTCACGCGCGGCGGGCACGCAGAAGCGGATCTTTCGAGTTCGGCCTCTTGCCATCGACTTGCAGAGCGCGGCGGCCACGCGACCACTCTCGTCGTCCACATCGAAGAACGGCGAGGCGACCCAGGCCTCGTGCGGCGACCTGCCACGGCGGCGGCACGCTTCGACCGCTTCGTCGAGGCTGCTCCGCGGCCCGCTCCCCGAGCGGACCGGAGGCAGCGTGCACGCGAGTTGCTGCCGTACCACGGTCTCGCGCCGAGGGCGTTCCCAGGTCTCTGCCTGTCGTTCCACTAGCGAGAGATAGGCCGACGCTCTCTGCACCTCAGGCGTGCCACTCTGCGCGCCTGGCACGAGGGCAAGCAGGCCGCGGAGGAAGCTTGTCGCCTGCATCAGCAGATCCTTGTCGGCTTCTTTGGGCGAGAGGTCGACGGTTGCGGCAACCTCGCGGTTCATCCGGTAGCCTTGTTCAGTCAGGTTCGCGGAGGCCACGATGATCCGGATGTGATGACTCCAGGCGAGAAGACTCAGCTTGGCGTGTTGCTTTCCTGCCCGGACCCGCACCGGCAGCACATCCCATCGGAGCGAGTGCGCCACACCGGCCTGGGTGTGGTCGACCAAGACGCCCGCGTAGACGCTCCCGAGACGATTCTCGCGCTCAAGCAGGAATGCCAAGTCCTCTCGGTCGGGTTCGGACTCGATCTCCAGGTAGCGACCGAGACACGGCTCGTCGAAGAGGCCAGGGTTGAACGTGTAGGTCGTCGCGAGGCAGCCGATGGGCTCCCCGGCATTCTCGGGTGGCCTCCACAACTCGAGCATCGCGCCGCTCGTGGCTCGTCGCTTGCGGTTGCTCATGTCAGGTCGGTCCAAAACCGGCGGACTGGCCAGCCGCGATAGCCGTGCAGGTATCGTTCGGAGGCAGTTTCGGATTGCGAGATGCGATATGCCTGACGGATGTAGATGCGATCACCGCCGATGCGATCGAACCAGGGGCGCTTGCCCTCCGCCGACTTCGCTCGTTGGACCCTCTCGTGATGCTCACATAGCGCGAGCGCGCAGGACTGCGCGTCCATCGGCTCCGCTAGCTTGCCAAAGCGCTCGTCGAACAGATTCTGGAGCGAGATGGCGGTGATCGTAATCTCCCCCAGCGCCCGACGCGCGGCCGCGAAGCGTTCGTCGAGCCTATCCACGCTGGTTCGGAAGGCCTCATTTCGAGCAATGTGAGGAACCACATATCCGCGGGGATCCGGGCTCGCGGCTTCCGCCCGAAGGACGTCGAACCCGTCCTGAAGGCCGCGCGCGAACGCCTCATAGGCACGGATCGCCTCCACGAGCGCTCCGTACGCGGGAGCGTGTTGCTCCAAGTCCGTGTGCAGTGCCTCCTCCTGAAGCGCGTCGCTCTCGTAGTTCTCCTGAAGTCGCCAGAGCTCCGGAAGTGCGCCCAGTTGCCGTTCGCCCGAGGACAAAAGCAACTCGCCCAGCAGTCGTTTTTCTTCGGCTCCTGCCGCCTCGGGAGCAAACGCCTCAGCGAGCTCACGCCACTCCGACCTGTTCCAAAGGGCACTCGTACGCGGCGGAGCGTGGTTCAGACTCCGGTTAACTGTAGCCTTCCAACGCGCCCAGAGCGTCTTGGCGCCAGCTATGCCACCCAGTCCTCGCCCCCGGGCCCACGCATCAGCCAAGCGCTCCGCATTCGGCCCCGAACCCAGATGGACGTCCAGCAACCCGAGGTGAACCGCAAGGGATTTGTAGACCCCATGGAAGCCGAAGATACGAGGGGTCTTGAGGTAGCTGCGGGCGTCGACGTACCCGTGCTGCGCGAGCGCCGTGCGAGTCACCCCGGATCCCGGCACGCCCCGAATCGACGCGTCGTCCGAAATCTCTCGTATCAGCGCCTCGACGACGAGCCACTCCCACACAAGATACGGTGAGGCATCGCGATGGCGGGGGTTGGCCTCCAGATCCTCAAGCACGAAAGAGCCCACCACCATTGCAGTCAAGAATCGGATCCGCTGCATGCGCTCGCGCACCGCCGGCACGAGCTGAACAGCCAACTGATCAGCGATCCGGTACAGACCGAGGGGATCGAGTGAGCCTTCACTGGTACCCGGGGGATCGTAAGTCGTGAGAAAAGGGAACGAGGCGGTCGTTCTCTCAACACCCTTCCGCATTGGCGCAACCATCACCGCACACCCAGAATCCAGCCCTCTACTTCGGCCACGGTCCGTTCAGCCGGCTTCAGGGAGGGCTGTAAGAACTCGTCCAACATTCCATCGCCATCTGCTCGACGCAACCATTCGGAGGTTGAGTACGCATCGTGCTGATCAGCCGTGCGGTCATTTCGCGGAAAACGCCGGCTCCATAGAGATGGATACACCTCCACGACGACCGACATCCCGGCCGGAATGTTCCACCCGTCGAACGGCCAGAAATGCACTTGGCTCCCGATCTCTCGGCGGAGATAGCGGAGCCAGGGAATTCCGGCATGTGTAGACTTGGCTACCTGCCCTTGGACATCAAAATGGAATACCGATTTCGCGGACCCAACTCGCTTCTCAGTCAAGCGCCGCCACCGGCGATTGCCACTGCGCGACGCACCGTTACCAACGGCGCCGTTGCGGACGAAGTCGACATAGGTGTGATCGCCATCCGTCGGCCAATGTCGCTGGAAGTCATCGAGGAACACTGGCCAGTCCAGCTCAAGGCAGTGAGTCTCGAAGTAGCGCAGAGGGAACGAGAAACCGTGGTCAATCCCGACGAGCGTGGCGGAAGCGCCGCCAAGCCGTGTCACCAGCCATTCAGCGATGCCTCGGCGAGTCCAGTACTTCTTCCGACTCGGTGGCGGTGGAGCCTCCTCCGGAGGAGATTGCCGTTCCGCAACGTACACGCGCAACCCCTTTAGGCTCGAAGTCGCCGTCTCGGCCCCGGAATAGTCGATGCCAACATAGTCCTCGAATCGCATCATCGCAGGGGATGGCCAACGGGTTGTTGAACTTCGCGGCCGGCTGACTCCCTGTCTTCCTTTCGAAAATTGCGTACGGATCGCAGACTTCGCAGAGTTCGTCGACGATCCGGTCCTCGACCGACTGCGGGTACCGATAATCGTCCGCGTCGTAGGGTGAGCAGCGTTGCTCCGGCGCAACGACCAAGCCGCGCCATGACGCCTGGGCATGCAGTTCGCCGACCCCCGGGATGCTGTCGATGGTGCTGACAGTGCCGACGACGAGGCAGACGACAGCGATCAAACCGAGTGAAGTGGAGGTGCGACGTCGATACGCGCGCATGGAGCCAGATCTGTTGCCGAGCGCGAGGATCTGAAGGAAAATCGACTCCGGCCGACCGCAAGATGTTGTGGTCGCTGGCGGCATCGTCAAGCCAATAGCGTGCGCGTGTGCTCACCGGCGTCAAGGCGCGTCGCTTCGCTCCGCCGCCGCTCCGCGGGGCTGACGGCCTTGACGCCGGCTCCGCGCACGCTCGTCGAGACTGGCTCTTGCTGACGATGCCCACTCATACGCCCCCCTGCATGTTGTGGTCGCCGTCCTGTCCAGGGTCCTTCACTTTCCAGCGACCGTTGACAAGATCATAAGGTCGCTCGCCGGTCCCAGTAAAGAAACGGCCCTGCCCAACGCGCGGCGAGTCGAGATGTTGGCCGGCGGAATACCATGCCAGCGTCCTTCCAGCCGCTGACGAGCTGGATGGCATGCGTGCTGGCCCCGCGGGCGCTGAGCTCGCCAGCAAGACCCACACGACCGCCATGCGAGGTCCTGCGTACATCGAGGCCGGCCGCGGCGCAAGCGGCCGCGAACCGCCGGTTCACTTACTCGACGCCAAAGCCGTCAACGGAGCGCCGGATTCCGGCGCCGTCGCAGCCTTCAGGCGACGAATGGCGGTCGTGCAGGCGCCGACCGGACGCCGAACGTCACGGCGATCGCCTGCCGGATTCGCCTTCGAGCGGCGGACGGTGACGACGCCGACGACGTCGCCGCCGTCGGCAAACTCGATGTCCGCCCAGCGCAGAGCTGCCACCTCGCTACGGCGCAGCGCCCCGTGGAAGAGCAGCGCGACGATCGCAGCGTCGACGAAGCCGCGGCCATCAGCCGTCTCTACGCGCTCGAGGCTGCGGCCGGTGCGCCGCGGTCGAAGACAGCTGGCCAGCCCGGCGGCGCATTCCTCGGCGGTGAGGCCGCGGGCCTGACCGCCGCGGGCACGAGCGTCGGCGACCGCGGCGCGGCGAAAGCCCGCGAGGGCCTGCCGCGTGAGCGGCCCGACCGGCGGCTCCTCGCCGATATCGCGGGCGGCGCGACGCACGGCGGCGACTACCAACGCGGCGGTCGCTGCGGCCCGCCGGGTCTGGTGGAGATGTCCCAGGTACGCCGCGAGGCTCGCATCCTCGAGCCTCTGGCCGTCGAGCCAGCCAGCGAGCTCTCCGAGGGCGGAGGCGTAGACCCGGCGCGTGTGCGCTGAAACAGACCGGGCGATGAGTTCGGCCGCGGCCTCGGCACCCGCTCGGTGCGTGGCCGAGAGAACGCCGTCTCCACCGCCGGGGGGGGGGTGGGGGGGGCGACACTCCCAGAGTGATTCGTTCCAGATCCACGACGTAGGAGTGGCGGAAGTCGACCCATCTCGACGAACACAGTGCGACGCCGAGAAACGTGGTGTTCGGTGCGGAGTCCGCACCTTTGGGAATTACCGCCTTGTCGCCAATGGTTTTCATGAACACCCGCGCGTGGCCATAACCAATTCCGTTCCTAATTCTGGTCGGGATTCTACGAGACCACCTGGGCCAGCTACGGACAGGTACAGGGATCTTCAGGCCCTCCGCCGGATGCGTGACGCTCAAGTGAGACGTGTGCCGGTGGTGAACGACATGGGCCGTCTCGTCGCTGCCATCTCAATCGACGGTCTCGTGCTCGTCGCGCAGAACGTCGGAGCAGGCGCCGACGCAGCGAGCGTCGTCGGGTTCCATGCCGTTGGTCGCGTCGGACGGGGCGGGGACGAGGCATTCGGCAGCCCGTCCAGGTTCCGCGACGGGGTCGATCATCTGTTTGTGGCGGCCCTGGTCGCCTGCGGGGTCCGGGGATCTATACCCCGCCGAGGCCGAGATCGGCCGCTCGACTCAGACCGCGCGACGCCCAGGACGAGAGGGAAGCTCCAGACCACCGGAAGGAACGCCAGGAGCGCGAGGGGGCCGATGTGGCGACGGCCCGACGCGCCGAACGGGCCTGTCGTCACGGTCGGACGGTCGCGCAAAGCGCCGGTGGCCTCGGAGCGTTGCGGTAGGCGAACCGCGTCAGACCCTCGACGACGAGATCAAAAGTGGAGGTCGTACACGCCGGCACGGTCGAACCCGGGAAGATCGAGCCGGACGACCACCTCGCTGTCGGGCTCGACGTCACGGTCGAGCCCAGCGCGATGCCAGTCGAAGTCGACGACCTTGCCGACCGGCTCGCCCGCTTCGCGCAGGTGCATCGATTCCCCTCCCGGACAAGGCGCCGTGCACGCGGCTGGCCAGAACCGGGATGTTCGCGGCGTCGCGCAAGGTCGGCGCCACGATCGACATCGCATCGAACATCATGAACTCCATTCGGGACTCTGCGGGTGATTCAGTTCAAGGGCGGCAGTTCCCTCTTTGTCTCCCTGGCACAGGCCCGCCGCCGGTGTGCCCGCCGGTCACAGGGGTGAATTCCTGACCGGACCGGAGGCATTTGGTCCATTCCCGGACGAGCGCAGCTACGAACACTACTAACTAACTTAGCTAGCGGATACACTGTCGCCGCGCATCGGCTGGGGTCAAGCAGGCACATGATCCCCCGAACTCTCGGCCGGCCGCAAACTCTCGCCGGCCCCCCGCGATCCGGCTCCAACTTACCAACTCCTGTTTCAGGAGAGTTCTATCTTTTTGTCTTGGCTGAATATGAATCGCTTTGCTCATCGTGTTGCCGAACTGCAGTTCGGCCCTGAACAGCTGCCGAAGAAAGTCGAAACCCGATCGTCGCCTCAATGATCCGGCGCCGAAGGTCATCTAGCCGGTCTTCGCGTCGTATTGCAACATCCAGGTGCCGCGCAAGCATGTCCAGCGCTGACTTTGAAGGTGCAACGTCACGCAGCAGTCGCTCGCCGTCCGCTCGATTGTCCAACGAATGGAGACGCGATGCAATCTGGACCAATTCCGCCGAATCGAGCGCAGCTGCCTTCTGCCTCTTCGGCTTGCCCTTCTTACTCACGACGGATAACCGCAGTTCTAGTTCACTGTTGAGGAAAGCATCAACTTCGCCCGCCGGCAACTTCGAGAGATAGTCGGCACAGGCGCGAAGCATTGCCACGAAGGCGTGACGAGTTGACTCGTTATCATGATTACTCATGCGTGTCATCCAGCTTCGTTTTAAACTCGTCCGCGGTTTGTTCGAGCTCGGCGACAATGTTAGTGTACGTGTGCCCAGTGTAGCGCTTCAACACGACCGGAAGTAAAGTCTCGGGAGCTTCACCAAACGCTGTTTTGTTTTCTCGGATGTAGCTGTCGAATACGGGCACACCTTTGAGCGCCCGGATCTGGTTCATGTAGCCACGATGCACCGCGATCGGTGCTTGGTTGCGAAACTGCACCATCGTGAAGATCACGCCAAGGATCTGAGGATTGACGTTCTCGACGGCATCGCCTACTCCCGCAGTGGCGTATTCATTGAAGTCTCCCACTAGTTGATTCAGATTCCGTTGCAGATATGTGATGCCGAGGGTCGAGAGGTAGTCTGGCTTCGCCGGCACAAGCACCTGATGACTCGCCACAATTGCTGTCTTTGTAACTATGTTGAAATTAGGCGGACAGTCGATGAGGACAACATCAAACGCGTCTTGATCCAAGTCCGCAAGCCCCTTAGCGAGTCGCCGATGCACTCGCACGTAATTGCGCTTAACCTGTGCCATGTTGGCACCGCCCATCTGCGTGGCGAGTTCAAGATCCACGTTGATGAGCCCGAGATGCGACGGAATCAAGGCCAGTCGACCCTTGCCGCCCAAACTTTGATTGACATGCATCCCCTCAAAGAGGAGGGCGGTCATGTCCACCTCGTTACCGTCGCTGACCGCGTCGAACCATCGCTTGATCGTGCGTGTTTCAGCGAGATTCGCTTCCCAGTCCTCCGGCCGAATAAAGGAGAAGGTGAGGCTTGCCTGGGGATCTAGATCGATCATCAGAACGTTCTTGCCTGTCCACGCGAGCTGCGCAGCCAAGTTGGCCGTGGTCGTGGTCTTTCCAACGCCGCCCTTGTAGTTGATGACCGAAACGATGTCCATGTGGTCCGGTTCCTCTGCCTGGATGTTCTCACGGCTCCCGCAAGAAATGTCGTCGGTACTCCCGCCCCCGCGCCCCCTCGCCTAAAATGTCCGCCACCCTGGAAAGCAGTGAAGTTTATATCATGCAATCCACGCGTTCCGCAACCCTCAGCAGGGTGCACGACATGAGAGTGAGGCTTTTGCCGTACGGGGGTATTGAGCCAGCGCTGATCGGCCGATTCCTTGGGTAGGGAGGACTCCGACCATGCCCGAGGCGCAGTTGACTGAACCGCTCGATCGCGCGGCCGAAAAAGGGGGCTTGGAGGGCTTGGAGGAGGTGTTCGCGGCGTTGGAGGCGGCGGTCAAGGCCGACGTCGAGGCGTTCCTCAGACGGGGGAACGTGAATGCGCAGGACTTCGAGACCCTCTTGCAGACTGTTCACCGTCGAGCGCTCGCCACGGCGAGCCAGGCCGTGAAGACGGTTTCGGCGCCGCGTTCGTAGCCGCGTTTGCGGCTGAAGTTGCTGCGCTGCTCGGACCACGGCGGGCCGACGCGCAGGACTTCGAGGCCTCGAGCAGGCACTGCGTCGTCGAGCCCTCGGCCTTGCCGCGCAGGCGCTGGCGCAGTACTTCAACGCGGACGATGCCGACCATTCGGATTCGACCGTCGCGTGCGCCTGCGGCGGAAAGGCGCGCTACGCCGGCCGCCGCCCAAAGGCCTTCACCACGCTGCTCGGGCCGCTGACGCTGGGACGGGCCTACTACCATTGCGACGCCTGCCGTACGGGGGTGTGTCCGCGCGACCGGGCCCTGGGTATGCAGGCCACGTCGCTGTCGCCCGGCGTGCTGCGGATGGTGGGGCTGGCGGCCTCCGACTTCAGCTTCGCCGCGGCCAGCGACCTGTTGCGGGAGCTGGCCGCGGTGCGCGTCGAGACCAAGCAGGTCGAGCGCGCCGCCGAAGCCCTGGGACGTGAGGTCGCCGACGACGAACGCGCTGTGGCCGAACCGTCCCCAGCCCCGTGCCGACGATGTACCTGGGGCTGGACGGCAGCGGCGTGCCGGTGCGCCCAACCGAGGTCGAAGGCCGCCGCGGCAAGCAGCCGGACGGTTCAGCCAAGACCCGCGAGGTCAAGCTGGCCACCGTGTGGACGGCCGAAACACGCGACAAGGCGGGCCGGCCCGTACGCGACCGCGGGTCGGTCAGCTACAACGCCGCCGTCGAGAGCGCGGCCAGCCGCGACACCGACCCGCAGCCGGCCGCCTTCGCACAACGGGCCTATCGCGAAGCAATACGGCGCGGTTTCGACACCGCAGCCCAGCGCGTCGTCATCGGCGACGGCGCCGCGTGGATCTGGAACCTGGCCGCCGAGCAGTTTCCCGGCGCCATCGAGATCGTTGACATCTACCACGTACCACGCCAAGCAGCACCTGTGCGACGTCGGCAAGGCCATCTACGGCCCCGGGATCGACCTGGCCGACCGGTGGTGGGCCAGGGACCGGCGTGCCGAACTGGACGCCGGCCGGCTGTGCGCCGTCGTCGCCGCGCTGCGCATCCATGTCGAGACCACCCACTCGACCTCATGACCCGCGGAGCGCAGGACCGACATCGCGTGAATCAGCCGGCGGCCGAGTTCGAGGACGGTTCCGCCGAGCCCGGCACGTCCGAAGTGCGGATCAGGTTCGAGCAACCCTTGAGTCACGAGGCGGCCGATCGTGCGATGCGCCTGGGGCGCCGGGCGGACGTGCGGCGGGAGTTCAGCCGGATACATGGGAGCATCGCTCGATGACGTGGCAGTGTCGGCGCTGCGGCCGGACGGTAGACCTCGTGCTCCGCGACGGCGACCGCTGCGCCGCCTGCGCGATGCGGACCCGCGCCGGCCGGACGTTGCCGGACGACGACGGCGCGGCCGACCCGCCGGTTGACGGATGGGACGTGATCCGCATTCGTAAGCTGCTGCTGCAACCGTCGTCGTCTTCGGCTGGCGATGCCGGCGCGCAGGATGCTATCGGGGAAGCCACCCACGAGGCGGGAGGTGATCTCGGGGACGCTGCGTCATGAGGGCGCTGTGGTTGCCGAGGACCAGGGAGCCGCTCGCCCGGGCATTCGGCCAGGTCGAGCACCAGGAGATCGTCCCGCCAGGCATCCGGATGGGCGACTGTCGACCAGGTGAACCGCCGGTTTGCGGCCGCCTGCGCCGCGGCCGGCCTCGAGGGCCGCAGAACTTCGCACGGCGGCCGCGTGGTACCCGCCGGCGAGCTCACCGCCCGCGGGGCCGCCACCCACGCCGTCCAGCTTTTGCGTAGCACGTGCCGGCGCGAGAGCGGATAATCGGACGTGCATTACCGTTATCATGAATGATCCGTCCGCCGCCGCCAACGCGCCAGCGTGCGTGTTCGTGAGGAGGCAACGCCGTACGCGGCTCGTCCCGAGTCGACGGCCGCTCCACACGTGCGGTAGCCTCGCCTGCCGCACGTCGGTCGAAAGTGAGCCCGCCCGATCAGCGAGCCGAGTACGGTGGCGGCTCGCGGTAGACGTTCTCCAGGTGCACCGCCGCCGACGCGTAGTCGGCAAGGCCCACGGTCTGCGCCGGCGCATTGAACTCGATAGGCGCCGACGACGACAGCTTCCCTTCGCCTTGGTCTTCCGCGGCGAGGTGCAGCTCGACCACCGTGAATGTCGCGGCAGCCGGGCCCGAGCCGTCGCTACCGGCCCACGGCCCATTGGGATCCCACTGCCCGAGCGGGCGGTCGGTCACCAGGACGATGCGCTCACCGCCCGCCTCGTCCTCGGTGCGGTGCGCGTACTTCAGGGCGTAGCCCAAGCTGCCGCCGGTCCAGATGAACCCGACCGTCTGCAGGTCCTGCAGCGCGCCTTCGAGGTCTTCGCCCTCCCCGGCCGTCTGTCCGGCCGCCGGGGTGATCAGAGACAGGATAGAGCCGCGATCCTCGTCGGCGGTCCAGCGGAGCACGTTGATCCGCAGCTCCACCCCCTCTGCGCTCAGGGCGCTGGTGGTTGTGCCGCGAAAGGTCTCCAGCTCGTCGGACTGCGCGACCGCCGGGGCCACGCTCGCCAACGCCAGGAGCAGACCGAGGACAAGGACCCGATTCACGAAAGCGGGTGCGGACATGACGTACCCCCGTGAGAAGAGTTGTTCCATCGACGCGGAAGTATTCCCATGCATCTGTGTCCGTGTCAAGAGTCTTGACCAAAGACAGATGAGGATTACACTTGCCGGCATGGAGCGTGGTCCCGTGGACGTGATGATCGACCACTGGGAACGGGAGCGCCCCGATCTGGACGCCTCGTCGCTGGCGATCATCTACAGAAACCCATTTTTTGGAGCGTTTTCGGTATCGCGATCGCGCATTCATCGAAATGCAAACGTACAGCATGCCATACCTTGAGTTGCCCGTGCGCGTCCTCCTGAGCTTCATACGCTTCCCCGGGACCAATTTCATGATTGCATTTCATGCACTTGGGCAGGTGACGAACGTCCGCGCGTGTCCCACCCCGGCGTTTTTCGCGTCCAGTTGAGGGAGCTTTCATTTCTGGCGCCTCTCCTTGCCTGTGGCTGGCGGAGTCCTTTCCAATCCAGAAATGAGCCTGAAGCGGGGCACGTGAGCCGAGCCTGTCAGGCGACCGAACCGACGGATCGAAACAGGTCCTGGCGCGGGCCGCGTTGAGGGCGCGCGTGACCGCAGCATTATCGCTCATGGCGGCGGAACCGTCACGATGTACGACGCAGCGCTGGGCGCGTCCTGGTTCAGAGCGAAGGTTCTGTAGCCGCTGCCGTGGCAACCGAACGGTGAGGGTCTGGTTTGCCGGGTTCTGAACAGCAGAAGACCAAGCGGAGCGAACGTCCGTCTGCGGGCGTGCGCGTAGCGCGGTAGCCGAGCGCGCGACCACGGCGGGGATTTGCCCCAGCGTTACTACGCGAGGAGCTGTGAGAGGGTCGACGGCGGCTGGACGGATCGTCGTCGGCGCCCGTCTTGGCGAGGAGGAGGAGTCCACGATGCCGAAGTCGAGACCGCCGTACCCGGCGGCATTCCGAAACTGGGTCGCGCAGGCTGATCGCGACGCTGGCAAGCGCTCCGACGGCCTGCCCAGCAGCTCGCACTCGAGCGTCGCGAAGGATTGCCGGTGACGACTCACGCCGTCACCGGCTTTGCTGCAGGGGCTTGAGTCCCGTTACGTAACGGTGCATGGTTGAGCTGGAAACACTCGGAGGAAATGGTGGCCAACAGGTACACGGCTCGCCTTCGGCTTCGCGAGGCGAACCGCTGTTGCGGGACCGTGTACCGTATCCACGGGGGCGCTGTGGAAGTGCCCGGCCTGGGGACGCCCGGTCAACATCGCGCTGAATCTGAAGGTCGGCGAGGCGGGCCCCCCAGTCCGTTGGAAATCTCGCGGGCGATCGTCGCCGATCACGCCTGTGTCCGGGCCGCGAGATTCCCACACTCCCACAGCGGTCATCGTCGTCGATGACTGACACGGAACGACGTTCATCCGAGGATGTGTCATGATGTGAGCCCGCAAGCGTTAACCCGTCCACGGGATCGGGGCAACCTCAGTTCGTCAGCGGCGTGCGCTTCCTGAGCGCTTGCGCTGCGGCCTCGTCGCGGTCAACGGGGCGCTTGGGGTATCCGCGAACCGGCTCGTCAAGCCACTCGACCCACTCGGGCGGACTCAACCATCGGTCGCGCAACTCGACCAGCCGTTGAGCTTCCAGGGCTACAACCCATTGCAAACGGGTCGTTGGCGTACTCGCTCGCAGGAATGTCAGGTGTCAATCCGTGCGGGAACGGGAACGTCTCGAACGCACTGCTCGACACAGGAAACGGGCCAGTCCCGTGCCGGCCGGCGGCAGTCCCCCTGTAACTTTGCCGAGTGGCCGCCGTCCAGTCGGGAACGCAGAGAACTGGAGTACGAGAATGCTGAATTGCCTGGAGCCGTTCCGGAAGCCGAACCCAGACCGCTTCGGTTCGATCGTGATCAACTCCGCACAGGCGCGCGAATCTCCGGAACTGGCCGCGGCGACGACGGCTAAACTGTAAAGATCCCGGCCGCTCAAGGAATCTAGTCGTCGTCAATCCAAAATGGAGGAAACGCCGTGACAATCACGCCAGACACCGAGCGTCCCGCCGTCGTCGCTGCCCACATGGCCCGCGACGACATCCACACTGCCGACGGCTGCGAGGTCGGCACGTTGTGTTGCCCACACTGCGATCTGTGGATCGGCGATCCTGACGATCCGCAGATCGCGCACGTGTCCGAATGGCACGACATCCCGCAGTGCTGTGACGACAACTTTGCCGCCCGATCGGGCGTTTGATCGACCGCTGGTGGGGGCGTCTGACGCGCGCCTGGGGGTTCGAATGGACCCCGACGGCGCTCGTCGGCTTAATCGCTCATCGCCAAGCTGCCTGAATAGGCCAGCTCAGCAGTGTCAGCGAGCACCGAGAACTGATCGTTATGACCAGTCTGGTCATAACGATCAGTTTTTCAAGCTCGACAACAGAGGCCCTCGCAACGGATGGACTGTCGACACCTCGTCGCGTCCCAGGCCCTCGGCCCGGTGGCGCACCCGCTTGGCGCCGTTCGCGCCGAGCGGCCCCGCTCGATCCCGTCCGTCGGCGCGGCCGGACTCGTCTCGCTCGCCGCGGCCCGCGAACAGACCTCGCCAACCGGAAGCTGGCGCGGTCCGGTGGCGACCCGCTTTCGGAGGAGCGCCGCGCGGCGGGCGTTCCGACTCTCGCCGAGAACAGCGAGCGCGTGCTCGAACAGAAGCGTGGGGGCTCGCGCGACCGGTGGTATGCGCAGAACTGGATCCCAACCTCGAACGCTATGCCTTCCCCCGTGTCGGCCCCGGCGGCTGGTCTCTGAGGTCAACACCGCCGACATGCTGGAGATCCAAGCGCCCACCTGGCACGTGAAGGCGGAGACGGCCAGCGCGGTGCACCAGCGCATCCGGGGCGTGCTGGGGTGGGTCATTGCGATGAACCTGCGAAACGACAATTCCTGCGACCGCGTGCTGCGCTGCTCGGTCCGCAGAACGACATCCGCAGAACGACATCGTGACGCACCGGCTGGCCCTGCCCCACAAGGGCGTGGCCGCGGCCATCGAGACGGTACGCGCGTCGGGCTCCGGACGGGCCGTATCAAGGCGGCGTTCGAGATTCTGGTGCTGACGGCGGTCAGACCCGGGGAAGCGCGGGGCGCGCGCGGTGGGGAGGAGATCGACTTCGGCGAGGCGGCGTGGACGATCCCGGCGGCGCGGATGAAGGCGACTCGCGAGCACCGGGTACCGCTGAGCGCCCGCGCGATAGAGGTCCTGCATGCGACCGAGCGCCTGCGCACAGGCTCGACGCCGGCGCAGTCCGCCGGGCTGGTCTTTCCCAGCGCGCCCGGCAAGCAACTCGCCGATGCGAGGCTCTCGAAGCTGCTCGAGCAGTTGGGGGTCGGGGCAGTTCCGCATGGCTTCCGGTCGTCGTTCCGGGACTGGGCGTCCGAGCGGACGAATCACCTGCGGCCGGTGGTGGAGGCTGCGCTCGCGCACACCGTACGCGGCCAGACAGTCGCCTGCTGCGACCACGCCTTCGGGAACTCGACGCCGTGCTGCTCGCACAGCGCCTCGCCGGCGGCGCTGGTGATGCGCGCGCTGCGCTTCTCCCACTCGATCTCGTCGAACGGGTCGTTTCCTCCTTGGTCTTGCGCCTCGCGAAGGCCAGTCCCGGACTCGTACCGTTGGCTGTTTTCTTCATGTTTCGGTCTCTGAGGCTACTGCCGTTCCGTTGGCTGCCGCCGGCCGCCGTCGCGCTCATTCCTTGTAGAGCCCCATGCGCCTGGCGGCGTCTTCGATCACTTCGCTGGCGGGTTGCGCCCGAGCGTGCGGTAGTCCGGGCCGTACAGCTCGTACCAGTGGCACATCTCGTGCAGCCGCGACAGCAGGCGGCTGCCGATCCGGACCCGCAGCCCTTCTATCGCATCGTCGTTGTCGAAGTAGTTCGTGGTGAAGATTGTCGGTCGCTTCGCGTTGTACCGCTCGATCACGATCGTCTCGAGCCTGTCGAGCGTGTCCTCGACCCACGCGGTTCGGCGCTCGGCGCCGATGTCGTCGAGCACGAGCAGCTCGGCGTCGATGATCCGTTCGTAGACCTTCGCCTCGTCTCTGCTCTTCTGCTCGTAGCCGTGCCGTAACGATGCCAGCAGCTGCCGCGTGTCCTCGAACGCGCCCTGCAGGTTTGATTCCGCCATTGCCGCGCGCAGCGTCGCCACGGCCAGGTGGGTTTTCCCGACCCCGGGCCTGCCGATGAACAGCAGGCCCTTCACCACGGGGAAGTCGACGGCAAACTGGCGCGCGCGCCGGATTGCCGCCTCGTGGTAGCCGTTGTCGTAGACCGTGAAGTTGTCGAAGCTGCAGTTTGCATACCGTTCCGGGATGCCCGCGGCCTCTAACATCGCGGCCGCCTGGCGCACGGCCCAGCACTCGCACCGCTGCGCCCGCCGGGTCCCGCGGTCGGCTTCGATCATCCACCCGGTGTCGCCGCACTGGCGGCAGGACTCGGTTTGCGTGTCGCTCTCGTGGCGTTCGTCCATCGTTGCGTCTCCCTTCCGGCGGGCGGCAGCGCCGCCCGCCGCGTGCCGCGGCCTGCTTTCAGGCTGCGGCGGTCCCCGTTTCCGCGGTCCCGCGGGCCTCGGTCACCTCGGCTCCATGCGGCTCGTCGGCGGCCTTTGCCGCCTTCTTCTTCGCCACGGCCGCCTTCTTCTTCCCGGCCTTCCTGCGACCGGCCCCCTTGCGCCCGCCGCGCCCGCCGGGCTCGTCGCCGAGCCGCCGCGTGTCGAAGGGCGCGAACCCGGGCAGCGTCCACTCGGCGGCACGCTGCCGCCCCTCCTCGTCCACCGACGGGCCGGTCCCCGCGAAGGCGGCCTCGACCGCCTCGGCCAAGGCCGGGCGCTTGAGCTTCGCGTGCCGCTCGGCCCACTCCTCGCCGAACACCGCGGCGGCGCCCTTCAGCGTCCGCTCCTTGGGCACGCGCTTCCACAGCTGGTCGGCGCGCGGCCGGATCAGCGCGGCGGAGTCGGGCTTGAGCCGCGCGACCGTGGCCTCGAACTCGTGGTCGAGCGCGAGGCCCGCGCGGACGATCTCGGTGCGCATGCACTCGAGCTCCTCGCCGACCGCCATCGGGATGCCGGTCTCCTGCGCCTGCGCGGCCTGCGCGCTCGGCGCGCTGCGCCCGCCGCTCATCATCGGGGGCCGGACGTCCGGCGGCGCCTTCGCCTCCGGCTCGGTCTCGCCGCCGGTGGCGCGTGACCAGCTGCATGCGCCCTCGCCCGGTGCGTCGCTGGCCGGAGCGTACGTCCTCGAGGCAACGACAGCCCCTCCGGAGCGGGGATGGACCCAGTCTGGAATACGTCTGCCGGCCGCCAAGCGGCCGCCCGGCGCCCAACTCGCGTACGAACGAACAGAGCCCACTGGCGGAGCAGCTCGCTGCCTACGCGCCGGCAGTCACCGGAACGGAACGAGCCGGCTGCTTCGGCGGCATATCACCGACGGCCGCCGAAGGCGGCTCTTGACTCTCTCTTCCTTCGTCCGTTCTCCTGCTGTTCCGTCGTTCTTGTCGTCATTCCCCCGTTGGTAGTCCTGTCCCGCCGCACGGCGGCCGGTCTTCAGTGACTATCGCGTCCGCTTGAAGCGAGGCCGACGGAAGGCGGGCGGGTCGGTCCGTCGACCCGGTGCGAGCGCGTTGCGCTGCCGATCGCCACGCAACCGTCCTCGACGCCGGCTTCTGCCTCCCCCTCTGGAGGACCAAACACCCCTGCCGGAGCGGCGTTCGCATGCCCGACGGAGGCGCGATCTGTCCTCGGCGCGCCGAATGCCGGCGCGCCGAATGAATGCACGGGCGAGCGCCGTGCCTTCGACCCGATGTAACGGTCGGAGTTCGACCGTGGAGTGGTTTCAGGTTCGAGCGCACCAGCGGGAAGTTGCGGACCCGAGCACGAGTGCCGATGGTGCGCTATCCGACCAACGGACCGCGTTCCCCAAGGCTGATTCTCGGGCCGGCTCGAGGACCATACGCCTGTAGGTCCCAACGCCGCGTAGGCAACGGATCGATGCGATGCGTGGGGAGCAACGCCGCGGGTCCATCGCCCACGGCGCGACCAGCTTCATCTCCCACTTCCCCAGGACATCGTCGGAAAGTACAGCGCGGTAGCGCCGGTGTTGGACGAGCGTAGTCGCCGGCGGTGGGCAGCGGCCGAGTCGGCGGCGATTGGCTATGGCGGCGACGCGCTGGTGTCGTCGGCCACCGGTCTGGCGCGGGAGACGATCCGCAATGGACGCCGCGAGATCGCAAGAGGTGAACCGCCGACGAGCCGCATTCGGGCTCCGGGCGCCGGACGTCCGGGAATCGAGCAGGACCAGCCGGGTGTTCTGGCGGCCCTTGAAGCGCTCGTAGATCCGCTGACGCGCGGGGACCCGACATCGCCGCTGCGGTGGACGTGCAAGAGCCGCGCGAAACTGGCGGCGGCGCTGGCCGAGCAGGGATGGCGCGTGAGCTCGACCACGGTGGGTCGGCTGCTCCACCGCTTGGGCTACCGATTGCAGTCGGTGCGCAAACGGCAGGAAAGGCACGGTCCATCCGGACCGCAACGAGCAGTTCGAGCACATCAATGCGACGGCGGACCGGTTTCTGGCCACCGGACAGCCGGTGATCTCGGTCGACACCAAGAAGAAGGAACTGGTCGGGAACTTTTCGAATGCGGGCCGGGAATGGCAGCCGAAGGCGACGCCGCCCGCGGTGCGGGTGCACGATTTCCCGAGCGACGCGGAGGGGAAGGCGATTCCGTACGGCGTCTACGACATGGCCCGCAATGAAGCGTGGGTGAGCGTTGGATGCGACCACGATACGCCGACGTTTGCGGTGGCCCCGATTCGGCACTGGTGGCAGCGAATGGGTCAGAGCGCCTACCCGGATGCCACGACCCTTACATCACGGCGGACGCCGGCGGGAGCAACGGGTATCGGTTGCGTGGCTGGAAGCACGAGCTTCAGAAGCTGGCGGACGAGACCCGCCTTACCATTCAGGTGAGTCACTTCCCACCCGGCACGAGCAAGTGGAACATTGGTTACCGCGGCAGAATGACCGGCCTGGGTGGTGGCGGGTCGACACCACTCTGTGACAGCCGGCCGGCGGTGTCCGCCCGCCGCGTGGGTCTACGGGTACTCGCCGGCCAAGGGCGTAGATCGACACCACCATCACCGCTGCCCGCCGTGGCAGCCGTCGAGTCGATTCGCGCGCGGAGGTGCGAGGCAGTCCAGTCCGGCAGCCTCTGCGTCCAGGTGGCCTCGGCGACGGTGTAGATCGAGGCGCTGAGCACGGCCACGAAGACCTGCGCCTGACGCACCTCGCCGGTCTCCGGGTCGACCACCGGCACCGTCTGTCCGGCGGAGTCGATGAACAGTTTCTCGCCGGCGCGGTGCTCCTGGCGCATCACCAGGTCGAGCTTTCCGGCCCATTCCCGGTACTGCTCGCAGAACCGGCTGTACTGCAACCCCTCCGGATCGACCGCCGTGCACTCCTTTCCAGAGCAAGGCAGCATTCCGTTCTTGCCCCGCATCTCCCAGCGCACCTCGCTCAGTCCCCCAGCGGACACGACGTGCGTCTCGATGGGAGCGCCGGAAGCAGCCGGCGCGCCAGCCCGGCCTCGTCGACCGCCTCGGGTACCGGCCAATCCCGTCCCCCCTTCCGATGATTGACCCAGCCTCCCCGGCGCACTATCCTCCCTAGCAGGCGCCATGACCTCCACGAAACCGACGAGCCACCTTCCGAGCGCCGTCCCGCCGCGCGTCGACCCTTCAACTTGCCTGACCCCCAATCCCCCCACGCTCGCGCGCCGGCATCCCGTTCATCGCCACCCACCATGCCTGAGTCCCTCCACGCTTCCTTCCGGCACGCGATGTCGCGCCTTGGCGCCACGACTTCACGCGTCTTCACCCGTGCTCCCCCAGGTTGCGACTGAAAGCCACCGGCCACGACCTCCATCGACAATCAAGCGCCTCGGAGACCCTCGACATGCCAATCGACTTTTCTGATATGTTGGACGCCGACGAGGATATCGCCCTACATCCTCGCGACATCTTTTTCACGCTTAACCGTGCGCCCACTTTCTCATTCCCTCGCGACATCCAGACCGAGGTCATGAACCGCTGGTTTGACACACGCGACGAGCGCGACAACGTCATCAAGCTCAATGTCGGCAGCGGCAAGACCCTCGTCGGATTGTTACTTCTCCAGAGCTCCCTCCACGAGCGGAAAGGCCCCGCACTGTATGTTTCGCCAGACAACCAGTTATTGCAGCAGGTCATGCAAGAGGCCGCCGCACTCGGCCTGGATGTAACTGATGACCCCCGCGATCCGCACTACACCGCCGGGGAGCAGATTTGCATCGTCAACGTCTACAAGCTTTTCAACGGCAAGTCCGTGTTCGGAGTAGGTGCCGCCCAGATCGACATTGGCACCGTTGTCATTGACGACACCCACGCTTGTCTATCCACCATCACCCAGCAGTTCCGGATCACCCTCCCCCACACCCATTCCGCCTACCAGACAGTCGCCGCCGTCCTTGCTGAGGACCTCAAGGGATACAACGAAGCCACCTTCCTAGACATCGCTGCCAATGACCCTCACGCGCACATGGAAGTCCCTTTTTGGTCCTGGCACGCACACCACAGCCAAGTCCTCCACGCGCTACACGAGCATCGTAAGGATGCCAAGCTGGAGTTCACGTACCCCCTGCTCAAACACATCCTCCCACAATGCCGCTGTGTTCTTGGCGGCCAGCGCCTCGAGATCGAACCCCATTTCCCCGCAACCGACCTTATCCAGGCTTTTCGGCGCGCCCAGCGCCGCATCTATATGACTGCCACCCTCGCCGACGATAGTGTTATCGTCACACACTTCGGCGCCAATCCTGACAACTTCCCCAAACCGATCATGCCTTCGTCCTCCCAATCTATGGGCGAGCGTATGATCCTTATGCCACAGGACCTCAATTCCGACCTGACGACCGACGACCTCCGCAAACTACTTGCCGTACTCGCCCAACAAGTGAACGTCGTTGTAATCGTACCCTCTGAACTCAGGGCGAAAGACTGGAACGATGTTGCCAACCAGGTGCTCATTGACGATCGTGTCGCCCCTGGAATCCAGAAGTTGCGGACAAACCACGTCGGTCTCACTGTCCTTGTAAACCGTTATGACGGGATCGATCTGCCCGGCAACGCCTGCCGTGTCCTCGCAATAGCCGATTTGCCGGAGGTTAGTTCTTACACGGACCAGATCGATGCTGAGGTGCTAAGTCACACCGCCGTGCACCTTCGCAGACAACTGGAACGGATTGAGCAAGGGATGGGCCGCGGCGTGCGGTCCAATGACGACTACTGCGTCGTTCTCTTGCTTGGCCCGAAGCTCACCAGCAGGCTCCGCTCACCGACCGGGACGGAAATGTTGACGCCAGCGACCGCTGCGCAGCTTGACCTTTCCCGAAAGGTCGCGAGAAGGCTGCAGAAGCCATCCATCGACGAGATCAGGAACGTTATCCTTCAATGTCTCGACCGTGACCCCGCGTGGATTAAGGTCAGTAAGAAGATTCTCCTGAATCTCAGAGCCGACGATGACTTGCGACTCGATCCCGCTAAACTTGCCATACGCGCCGCCTTTGATAGCGCACGTTCGAATCAGCACGACAAGGCTGTCACCGCCTTGGACGATGCCATCGATGCGGCAATCGAAGGGCCAGTCACGGCGTGGCTGCTTGCGAAAAAGGCCGCTTTCCAGCATCCCATGGATGCGTACGGCGCTCAGAAGACGCTCGTCGCAGCACACGATATGGACCCAGCGGTCCTCCGACCCCTGCATGGCGCCGCCTACAAGGTGTTGTCGCCTGCGGCAGGACAGCAAGCGACCGCGCTCATCGCCACCCACGATAGTAGATTCATGGATCCTACAACCATGAAGCTTTTTGCGGATGAACTGTGCGCCGATCTCCAATTCCGCGCGGGAACATCCAGTACGTTCGAAGCAGCAGTCAACGATCTGGCCTGGTTCATCGGCATTAGTGGGCAACGGCCCGAGAGGGACTACAAAGAGGGACCCGACAACCTTTGGGCACTACCAAACGGCCCGTTTCTGGTCATCGAGTGCAAGAACGGCGTCATCTCCGCCGCAGGTATCTCCAAGAAGGATGCCGGTCAACTGGGTCAGTCGGTGGCGTGGTTTGCCAAGCGCTACCCGGCCTCGACATTGGTGCCAATTATTGTTCACAGGCATCGTACACTTGCTCAGGGCGCTAGCGCCCTGACAGGCATGCGCGTAGTTGATCCGGCTCGCCTGCAAAAACTCCGAAGCAATCTACGAGCCTTCGCCCAACAGCTCGTTGACCCTGACGTTGCGAGCAACGCGACGGCGGTGGCCCAAAGGCTCCAACAGTTCGGGTTGAATGCCGCGGCTTTCGTGAACGCGTTCTCAGTTCCTGTTGGGACTTAGCAGCCTGTGGCGACAGTCCGGGTTCAGACCCTTCGCGGAGTCGACGTCGGCGTTCGAGTTGCGTACACTGAAACACTATGACGATGGGCAAGAAGCCGGTGGCGCGACATGCCTGTCCGACGTGGGTGAACACGGTGGACCCTCCCACGAGCAGCGGGCATCCTTTTGAATGGCTGAACCGAATCCTGGTGGAGTCTGGGTTCGACGCGTTCGTCCAAGGGTTGTGCGCGGTCGTCTACGCGGGTCGACCGGGCTGGGGGAGTCTGCGGCCGGGCCGGTGTTTCCGGTTGCTGTTTCATCGGGTATTTCGAGGGGCTGACGTCGACGCGTGGGATTGCGTGGCGGGTGGGGGATTCACCGAGTTTGCGGTCGTTTCTGGACCTGGAAGTGACCGAGGCGGCACCGGACCACTCGACGCTGTCGCGCACGCGGCGGCGGATCGACGAGGAGACGCACCCGGCGGTGTTCGCGTTACTGGAGCGGGTGGCGGACGCGGGTCTGGTTCCGGGGGGAAGACGGTCGGCGTGGATGCGACGACACTGGAAGCGAACGCAGGAATGCGGGGCCTCGAGCGGGAGGCATTACTCTACTTGTCCGATCCTGACGGGACCGACGAAGGTATCTGAGTTGGATTCCCAGCGTCGCCATCGTCACCGTGCACTCCAACCTCCGTCAGCCGCTTCCTCAGCACATCCTGGAACGACCGCGCGTCCGGCGCTGTCGCCGCGAGATGCGTCGCGCCAGCGCTGATCCTGCACGCGCACGTCCCGTCTGGCCCCACCACGGTGGTCGCCTTGACCACGACGTCACCGGAGAATTCGGCGGTGATCGCGATGAAGCCGTCATCCCGCACCTGCACGCCGGCAATGCTCCGTCCGAACGTTGCACAGAAGAACCAAACCAACTGTTCGGCGTGCCACGCCGCGGCTGCCGAGTCCCTTCTGTATGCCTCGCCCGACCTCTCGAGCGCGTTTCGCAGCGTCTCGACCACCGCGCGGGCTGTCGCCGTGGTGTGCAGGTCCCTCGGCACCCTTTCGCCATCGTAGGACCGCGGCGCCGCAATCAGGTTGCCAGCCCCGAGGAACGCCGGCAGGGTCTCGACGTGCGCGCGTGTCCTTGAAGGACCGTTGCCTGCCAGCTCCTCTACGAAACCAACGTCGGCGATCTCGTGCACCAGGTTGACCGGGACCATGCCGGCCTTGATGCGGACCGTCGCGTAGTAGGGCCCCGTCGTGCCCTCCAGGGCATCCGGGGCGACCCTGTACGACGCCCACTTGCTTTCCAACGGCGGAATCGTCCGACGGTGCTTGCGCGCATTGACCGGTCGGCCGGTGAGAACCGTCGCGCTGGTCGACGGCGCCAGCGCGTCGAGCCGCCTCGACCACGCACAAGACGGAGTAGGTGCAAGGAGGATCAAAGCGGAGAGTGAATATACGGCGTCCAAAAACCAACCCACGCTTTGGTGCCCTGATTGAGCGCCAGTTTGGCTCGCTCAAGACTCGTGTCATCGACGAGTTGAGTGGTAGCGTTGATACCGTCGCGCGCTCGCGTGAGCTCACGTCGACCCATGAGCCGCAGCGGCATGCGCTCTGGACGCTTCCAAGTCTGTCCAAGCTCCTGGAGACCTATTTCTTCGAGTGCTATCCACAGCTAGTTCATGGCGAGCTCGGCGCGCCGCCACGTGACGTGTTCGAGTTCGCGCTGGCGCAGGCCGGGGAGCGCGTGGCACGCTACGTTGCGGTTGACGGGACCTTGTCTCTGGCGCTCTCGGAGACCGTCCCGGGCTCCAACGGGCGCCGTAAAGTACCCAAGCGGGGCGGCTACATACGGGTAGGCTATCTTGATTTTCACCATCCCGATTTCTCGGACGCTCGCGTCGCCGGTCGTTCGATTTCGGTTCGTCTTTCTCCCAGTGATGCATCCTTTGTCTATGTGTTGCTCCCGCACCTGGGCACCTGGGAGCGGGCGGGCGTCGTTGCGGGCTCCGTGGACGTCACGCAGTGTTCTTGGCGGGCGGCGCGGGCGCTGATTGAGGAGCACGCACGCCAACGGTTGATTGCGGAGCTTCCTAGCAGCGAAAGGGCGAACGCCAAGGTCATGTCGGGCCTTCTTCTCTCTGTTGACGAGTACGAACGTGGCGCACTTACTCGCCGTCAGGTCTTGGATGAAGAGCAGCGGCTTGAAACTTCTTCGCGCACCGGCGTGGAGCCAATGGCCATCAGCGAGGCTGGTGGGGGCCCGGGTCGGACCTTGGGTTCCAGTGATCCGTCTTCCGATGTGCCCCCGGTTCTTGATTCTACGCGGCTGAGGTCGTACGATGACGAGCCTGATTGACCTCTTCCCAGCTCTGGGCGACTGCGAGCTGAAGGCTGAGGATCCGCGCTGGGCGCTGCTGCAGGCGCCCTCGCTCCTCGAAGGTAATCGCCCAGTCCGACACCCTGCTTTCCGTGATGTCTGTTCGCGGCTCTTCTCCGCAATCAAGGGCAGCCCCTTGACGCTGCTTATCGGCGCAAGCGGCGTGGGGAAGACGCGCTTGGCCCTTTCGCTGGTTCAGCGGCTCAACGGTCTTCTCGCGCGCCCGGGTCGTATTCCGGCCATTGCGCTGGTTGCCCCGACATCACAGCGGACCATGTTCTCCTGGAAGGCGTTTTGGGAGCGGTTCTTGACAGCCCTGGAGGATCCGCTGCCGCAGGCGAAGGTGGACCCGACCGGGCGGGCGGAAGCGTTGCGTCATAAGCGTGGGCGCATGACCCAAATCAGCGAGTCGCGCTATTTTGAAATTGTGTGCTCGGCCGCCGCGGAGCGGAATTTGGCGTTGTTGGTGATTGACGAGGCCACGGCGCTCGCACGGTCGCAGCACGGCGTGACTCTCCTCGATCAGATCGCGGTCTTGCGAGAGCTGGCCGACACCAAACTGTTTCGCGTGGTGCTTGTTTCCACGTTCGAGATTCTGCCTCATTTTCGCCGTGCCGGCGTGCTTGATCGCCGTCTTTCAACGGTAGTGTTTCCCCGCTACGCTGAGGTTCTCTTGGCTTCCCCGGAGTCCAGTTCGGGTGGAGCGGCGTCGGAGATCCGGTCGATCGACGGTTCGAATGAGGGGTACGTGGCCTTTGCGCGTGCTGCGCACACGTTTATGGAGCGTCTGCCCAAGAGTTCCCGCTTCGCGTTGAGAGATAAGCACTTCGAGCAGCTGTACCGGGGGTCGCTCGGCTGCGTGGGCCTGCTCTGCGATTGGTACCTGCGGGCCGTCGCGGAGTGCTTTGATTCCGGTACTCACCGCCTACGGTGGGCGCACTTCACTCGCACGCCGCTTCCTGTGGACCGTCGGGCCAATCTCATTCACGAGGCGCGGCGGGCGGAGGAGCAACTTGCCCTGCTCGGGGACCGGCGCCTCGACCTGACGGAGGATGAGCTGTACAAGATCGGTCTCGTGCAAGCGCGGGCCGATCGGTCGGCAGTGGCGCTGCGACGGTCCGATCGTACGGTATCGAGCGCCACCTCGGGTGGGAAGGGTCGTTCGGGGCGCCGGCCCGGTGTTCCGCTGCCTGGGAGGCAGCCCCTTTGATGAGACGTCTGCCGACGCTCTTCGGTGTGGAACCTATTGGGTGCGGCGGCGGTAACGTCGAGTCCCTTACGGGCTTCTTCGCTAGGCTCTGCATCGCGCGCTACGTCCAGCCCACGCGGGTCATCCGTGAGTTCTTCAGGGGTCGTTGTCAGGCCGGTCTCTTTCCTGATAAGCCGATCCAGAGGACGAACTTCCTGACGAATGCCTGCGGAAAGCTCGACCTGCAAGCGGATTCCGCTCTGTCGTTCGCCGGCGCGCTTGAGAGTCTGACCCACCTGTCGGGTCTGCACCGGCTTACCTTTTGTGCGTTGGCCGGTGCTCTGGCGCGGAATCGCAAGCGTCCGCTGGGTCGCAGGCAGAAGCAATGGTGCCCGTCGTGTTTTGCTGTTTGGCAGGCCGATGGCACGCCGCTCTACGAGCCCCTTCTTTGGCGCTTTGCGCTTGTGGAGCGTTGTCCGATTCATCGTGTAGCGCTGTTGAGGTGCTGCCCTACTTGCGATCGCCCGCAGCCCTTGGTCAGCCAGGCGGTCCCCATCGGTCACTGTGTCCGCTGCGGACATCTTCTTCATGATGGTGCTTTGGTGTCGGCTCTGGACGAGGCGGCGCTTGATTTGCCGGATCGATGGGCGCTGTGGCGGTCCGTGGCGCTCTCTCGTGTCCTCGCATGGACCAGCGCACTGGAGCGTGGATTCGTGGTTCGTCCCGAGGTAATGGCCGGTCGATTCTCGCGACTGCTTACGCATGCGCTTGAGCGTCCCCCGGTTTCGTGGGTTGACTCCCGTGACGACTTGGGAGATGTTCTCGGGATTCATGCAAGAGACATCTATCGGCTGGTCTCCGGCGAGGGCGGTCCGTCCCTGATTGCGTTCGTTGACAGCAGTATGCAGCTCGGTGTCGACCCTGTGCGACTTGTTCGGGGCGACGTCCATGCTGAGGATCGTAGCTGGCCACCGGAGGAGGCTTCAGGTCTATTGCCGTGTGCGGACACTTGGCGGCTACCGGTGGAGGTTCGTGAGCGTCGCAGCTCTAGCCGCCATCCTGATCGTGCTCGGGTGCTGGACGAGTTCATCGCGGATTCTGAGGCTGTGGATTTGGGGCGGGTGCGGCGCCACGGAGGCACGCATGCAACACTGTCGTCTGAGTTCCCGTTGCGCTACGCGCGGGCGGTGGAGTTGCGCGCTGAGCGCGTTGCGCGCGCCCACCAGCGTAGCTCACAGCGCTTCAATGCGGTGCTTGACAGGGAGATCGCTTCTAGTGCCCCGCGCTCAATCTCAGAGGTCGCCGCATCTCTGGGCGTTTCGGTCCATTCGTTGTACTACTATTCGCCGGAACGCTCGGCTGGGCTTGTTGCGAGGCGTGAATCGTTCTACCCTGCTCGTCAGCCCGGGCTTCGTGATCGGGTTCATGCCGGCCTTGTGGCTGCTCTTCAGGTGCGGGGCGGACCCACTGTCCGTGGAATCGCGCGGTCGCTTGGCGTCAAGGATTACGTGGCTTTGAGCCTCTGCCCGGAAGAGTGTCGCTTGCTCTCTGACCAGCGGGCTCGGGAGCGCAAGGACGGGTCTTCGCGGTGCGTGGCCGCGATGCGCGAAGATCTGGCCCGTCCTCGCTCGCACGGGGTTTATTGGGTTGCGGACCGGCTTGGCATTTCTACAGTGGCGCTGCGACGCGCGGATCCGCAGCTTTACAAGACCCTGTCCGGTCTACCCTTGGCGCGTGCGGCGGCTGCTAAGCGTGTCCGCGAGAGTGCTGCTCGGGCTCGCGCGGACGCGTTGCGTGCACGGCGGTTCCGCCTTGTTCAGGCCTTGGAGCGAGAATTGCGCAGCGACTCTCCCCGCAGCGCGCGTGCCGTTGCGTTGGAATGTGGGGTTCGTGGCACGGTGCTGCGGCATCATTGCCCAGAGGCGTATCGTCGCTTGGTGGAACTGCATAAGGGGCGTCGTCGTGGCGTTCATTAGTTCAGGACGTAGTGTCCGCTCTGAGGTGGACGTTGGGGTTCGGTGTCGCCCCACCTCGATTCCCGGCCAGATCAACGTTCTGAGGCTAGCCGGAAGTTTCAGAGCGAATCGCGCGGAAGTCATTCTCATTGAGTCAGTTAGCGATTCCGTCGGGGTGTCGGTGGTGGCTACACTCGGGTCGTTACCCCCAGTAGCTCGAAGCAGCGCTGCTGCAGCGGTGTGGGGTCCGTCTGCAACTGAAAGGTGACGCCGCTTTCGGCGACCTGCATCGTGTTCGCCGTCAGCGTTCCCAGGTCGGTGAGCAGCGTCCGGAAGCTGTGCACCGGCAAGTCGTCGTCGGTCCGTTTGCAGCCCGCCTTGGCCAGGGCCGCCGGTGAGCGGCGAGCGGCGGCGACCACCGAAGGCCGCTGCTGCTCGGCCGCCGCCGGGTCGTGGTCGTCGAACAGCAGCGGCGCCAGCGCGTGGCGCATGTGCCACTCGACGTAGTAGGCCAGCATGCACAGCAGGACATGCGCCCGCACCCGGTCCGCCCGCCGGTGGTGGATCGGCCGCACCTTCAGGTCCACCGACTTCAGGCTCCGAAACGCCCGCTCCACCTTCGACAGGTCCTTGTAGGCCCGCACCGTCTGCGCTGCATCGAACTGCTCCGGCTCGACGTTGGAGCGGACGATGTACAGCCCGTCGAGCTGCTCCTCGGCCGCGATCTTGTCTTCGTCCCGGCGATAAGTGAACGTGTCGTCGGTGATCGTGGTGACGAAATGCTTGGCCATCTTGTGCCGGTTGATCACCTTCCCGACGCGCATACCGATTTCGGCTGCTCCGCGTAGCAGCCGGTTCTGGCGCGTTGTCGCTGCCGCGATGGGCGCCAGGTCCTTCTCGGTTGCCGCCAGCAGTTCCTGCCGCTTGCGCTGCCGCTCGGCGGCCAGCAACGGATTGCGGCACACGACCAGCCGCTCGCCGGGGAACAGCTCGCTGGTGACCTCGGCCAGGTCCCGCTCGTCGAACAGCGACGGCGTCACCGTGCCGGCGGCCAGCAGTTTCCGAATCGTCGGCGCCCGCAGCGTGGTGATCCAGCGCAGCCCGTCGACGCCCGCCAGGTCCTCGCGGATCCGCGCTGCGGTCAGCATGCCGCGGTCGCCCACCAGCACCACCCGCTGCAAGCCAAAGCGGGTGCGGAGCTTGTCCACCTGGCAGGCCACCGTCTTCGGGTCGCTCGTCGAGCCCTCGAAGACCTCCACCGCGACCGGACAGCCCGCGGCCGTGCACAAAACAGGCCGAAGACGATCTGCAAGGTGCCCTGCTTGCCGTCGCGGCTGTGCCCGCGCTGCGCCAACGGGCAGTGGGTCCCCTCCAGATAGCTGGAGGTCAAGTCATAGAGCACCAGGGTGTGTTCCTGCAGGTGCTGCTTGGCCAGGCGTTGCTCGATGGCCGCCTGCCGCTCCACCAGCCAGTCCATCGCCGCATACAGTTCGTGCTGATCGACGTCGCCGAGCCCAAGCGTCTCGCCCAGGGTGGAGACGGCGCTCTCGGGGGCCAGGCCGCGCGCGGTGGCCAGCTTCGACTGCGCGTCGATGACGCGGGCGACGATCAGGGCGAGGACGAGGTCGCGGAGGCGACCGGCGTTACGGGCGATCAGCGTGTGCAGTCCGATCCGCTTGAGGGTGCCGAGCACCGCGGCGATGTGGCCGTGGGGCAGGCTGCGCACGCAGGTGAAGGCGTCTTCGGGGTTGACGAGTCGCTCACCGCGGAGGACGCGGCGCAGCGTTTCGATGGCGGCGGTCGGCAGCTTGGAGAGGTTGGCGAGGGTGCGCTTCTTGACGTGGCCGCCGGCGCGGTAGGACTCGCGCAGGAGGACGGCTGGGGGGGAGGAGCGATTGGGCACGCTCTCGATATACATGGTCACTAATTATACCGAAGTAACTCAATACATAAAAAGAAAACAACGCGCATTACGCGCCTATTACATGGCTACATATCGCCGTATACACCAAGCCGAAAAGCTCCAAAAAGCCTTTAGACACTATGGTTTAGGGCTAAATCGCCCGCTGAAACTTCCGGCTAGCCGGGTCTCCAGCTCGGTCAGCTCGCTTTCGGGAAAGTCGCGTCCGTCCAGTTCGGTGTTCGGCCAATGCCCGGCTTCGTGCTTCAGCACGTGCGCCGACCACTGGTTGGTACGGGCCGCCCGCCCACCTCTGCTGCATCTTGGCGCGACTATTCCGAGTAGGCCGCGAGTCGCCCAACTCCTTCGACGACCAGAGCGTCGACAACCTCCTGCCAGAGCGTCTCAAGACTCGCATCGACAGCCGCAGAGCGCGTGTCTATCAGCCACTGTGGCAGGAGATACGTACCTCTCGCGACCCGGGCAGTGTCCGCCAGCGCAAGTCCCGCCACCCAAGGCAGCCCTGTACGTACTTGGTTTTCGACCGCCAGAACGCCGAGAAAACTGAGCATCTGGTCGATGCATTCCGCCTTGCCGGTCGCAAGCTTCAGCCATGCATCGATCTCAGAACGGCATGCAAGTGGCTGCCACCATGGGATCGGCTTCTCTCGGATCTCGCGGTAAAGGTACCGGTTCTCCGGCGCCGCGTTCGGGATGAGGGCGGCGAGTGTCCTAACGCCGTGGTAGCGATCCCGAAATACCGCGGTCTCCTTCACCCCCGACTCAAGTACATGGCGCATAACTCCCGTCCAAATGCGGCGCGCCGTCTCAGCCCGCCTTGGCGTTTCCTCCGCCGCCGCTGCCAGAGCGCGCAGCAAGGCACCCAACAAGGCTGAGCTATCCGCGTAAGCATCGATATGTTCGTACATCGCACTATCGTCGCCATCTTCAGCGAGCGTCAACAGCGCGCGAGCACTCACGAGCGTATGGGACCCTCGAGGGTCCATGTTGTTGTGCTCGCCGCTCAGCAGCGACCGTCGCTGAGCCGCAAGGAGGGCCAAGAGCAATACTCGCGCTCCCTCAGACACGCAGGTATCGGCCATGGACGCAGGCGCGAGTGCCCGTATCGCTGCGTCGAGCCGAGACGGCAGAATGGACTCACCCTCCGCGTTCGCTATCGATTGTGCCAGCGGCTCTTCCAACTCTACTGGACCCCGTCGTCCGATGTCGGGTTCCCAACGCGCGAGTACGCAGTCACGCATGGCCTCCGTGGCGATCTGCAGCCCTACGACGTGGTGGCACGCGCCCGCCTCAGCACACGGCGTATCCCAAACGTGATCGAGCCCACGCGCGAGGTGTAGGCGCACTTCATTCGGGACAGCTCTCGCGAGCCTGACGCAGGCACACGCGGTTCGATCGAACGTGGCCGTCTCGTCCCCTCTACCCGCGACGGCTCGCAGTGTCGTGGCGACGGGAAGGAGCAGCAACGGCAAGGCTCGTGCGGCGCTCCGGTCCGCGCCGTCCTCAAAGAAGGTCCCTTCGAAGTCGAACGGCCGGGGGCCGGCCTCGCACTCCCCGATCCGAAGCACGGTGTCCGCCGCGAAGGACAGTGCCTCGATTGGGACGTCAGTACCATTCACGAATTGTGCTTCGAGGGCTGCCGCGGCCACCAAGGCAGGCGCGTCCCAGGAACCGTCGGCTCCCGACGATCGTGCATCGTCGAACAGTTTACGGGCACCAGCTATATCGGCCTTGAGCTCCTCGTGGTCGATGGCTTCAGGGCCGCCCTTCCGGGGGCCGACTCCGTAGTGAACGAGCAATCGAGCGGCCTGTTGCGTCGACTCCAGATGCTCCTTGCCCTGCTGCAGTGCCTGAACGACGTCCTCCGACGGCACGGCCTGGACGTACAGACCATCTGGGCCCTCGTAGGCGCGGTAGGTAGCGCGATCCAGACAGCTTGCCCAGCCACGCACCGTCGCCAACTGCTGCTCAACCGAATCATCATCGACGTCGGATTGCGTTGATTCGTCGTCACGTGTCGACTCCAAGTACCGACGGGCGTTTGCTACGAGCCCAACGCCGAGTTCGCGCAACTCCACCACACGTTCTTCGTTGGCTCCCAGGACCATGAACATCGCGGCGTTGCGAAGCGACCAAGAGCGGCGTTCCGAGGCCACAAGTCCTTCAGAGTCGGCCCCAAACATGCGACTCTCATGTACGATCCGCGCGAATTCCTGTTGCCAGATGAACGGTTCAACAAGGAATGGATCCAATAGACGGTCCGAGTTCTCGAGATGGCGCGCCAGAAGCCCCACTACGAGGCCGACCATCGCAAGATTCCGACAGCCATCGAGCAGTATCGCAACTAGCCTCTCGATAGGAATCTCGTGCTGGATCAGTTGGTCACACACGCGCTCCAGCGCCTGTAGTGCACTGAAGCATGGGTACGGTCCGACTCCCGTCCCACGGTACCAGCGCCAGACGTGCTCGTCGCCCAAGTAGAGTTGACGTGTGCCGGTGATCTTGAGCTCCGTCTGATTTGGGCCAACGTCGTCGGCGCGCGGCGGCGGCCCTGCCCGATCAAGACGGGTGAGGGTGCGCGCGCGGATGTCCGCCGCATGATTGAGCAGGCGGTTGAGCACTGCGACGCCGTTGCGAAAATCGGTCTGGAACAGCGGCATGAACGGCCCGAGATGCCATGCAGCGAGCGCCGCGAAGCCGAGATGTCGAGCATGGTGCCCGCGGATTCCATCGTCGAAGGGACGACAACCGTCGGCGTCGTCGTCGAGGTAGTACGCTTCGGTCAGTGCAGCCAGAAGCCCGCGTCGGTTGCCGGCAAGGGCGCCGCCAGTCAGCAGTTCCTCCACCGCGGGCGCGAGCCGTTGCGGTGCGTCCCGCGCGACTCGGCGAAGAATCGCTTCGCCGTCTTCGCCAATGTCCGAGCCAAGCAGGGCCAGCAATTCAATGACGTTCTGGTCTGTGATCTCCGGGGCGATCTCGGGTCGCTGTCGGCGGCGTCGGCCGCCGGAGCCAATCTCCGACATGAGCCAACGATGGCGCTCCTCGTGCCGCCGCTCCTCTGCCAAATCCTCTGGCGTTCGCGCGGCACGGGCGGCAACAGCAGCCTTCCGCTCCTCGGCAACCCGGCGCTCCGCCGCTGAACACGCGTCAACGAGGCGCTGGCGAAGCCGCACTCGTAGCGGGTGCCCATCCGGGGTTGCGGTCATGACATGGGCTCGCAACCAGTCTCGCAGCAGACGCTGCGCGTACTCACGGTGCCGCCACGGAGCGGAGTCTTCGAGCAAGAGCGTGATGATCGGCTCCACGGCGACGATGTCGAGGACGCCGTCGGTGCATAGCCGCTGATCGACCAAGCGGGCGAGCCGGCGTAGCCCCGCCGCGTCGTCGGCTTGCAGCACGGGCCAAGCATCCCGGAGCACGGGGTTGGGGTTCCCGAGCTTCAACATCGCCTCGCCGGGCACGTCGCCCCAGCGGGTGCCATAACCGGCAGCGACGATGGCGTCGAATGACGCCTGCAGAGCAGCGAACCTCCCATGCAACGGATTAGCGGACGCGTCTGGCTCTGCCAGCAACGCCTGACAAGCGAGCCGTGCGGCCGCGAGAGACCAGCGGGGGGCGCCGGCCCCCGTGATTCGCGAAGCTGGATCTCTGCCGACCAGCAGGAGACGGGCGACCGCGTAGCGGCGCACCTCGTCGTGCTCGAACTCGGGGCCGATTCCGAACGCGTCGTCCCCGGGCACGCTCAGCAACCCATCCTGACGTAATCCGGCGAGCGCCCCCGAATCCAGAGCTTGGACGGCGTCGAGCCTCTCCATGTCGCCGACATCGTCGAGCGCCAGGGCCGCCAGCCGGAGGAGTACCGACTCTCGGGCATCGGGAGACCCTCTATCGGACATCCCGCGCCGACGGACGAGCCCCGACCACACCTCACGCATCGCGTCTGCATCGCTCAGCGGAACGCCGCCGACGCCGCCGCGAACGAGCAGGTCGACCACGACGAGGCGACGAAGGACTTCGCGAGAGCGCGGGTCGGCGCCGAGTTTGGCCAGCTCTCGGAAGGTCTTGACGATCTGGTCTATTTCGGCGTCGCTCAGCGGGGCGACGGCACGCTCCTTGACGTCGGCGCCGAAGCGGTCGGCGAGCGTGTCCCGCACTACCTGCTTGTTGTCGACCGACGCGACGGCGACCACCTTCACGCCGCTTGCATGGGCCGCGTCAACGAGGTAGCGCAACGCGTCGGCACTGCCCTCTGCGACGGCATCCGCGCCGTCGATGACGAGCATGCGTTGAGGAGCGCTGAGTTCGCACAGAAGGGTCGAAAGCGGGCAGCCCAGAGTCTTCTCGAACTCGACCGTCAGCTTATGGACATGGCGCAAGTTGATGCACAGCGCCTGTACGCGGTCGGCGTCCGTCGCGTCCGTACCCGCAAGCCCCAGGGCAAGCGCGCTCTTGCCGACACCCGACTCCCCGCCCACGACCACCGCCGCCGCGCCGGTCACCGTTTCGGCCAGAGCCGCCGCAGCAGCGTTGCGGTCGAGGCGCAGGCGGCGGTCGCCGTCGACCTCCTTAATCTCCTCGCGCACAGATGCAAGCGCCCTGCGATGAAGATGGTCGAGAGCCTGCCAGCCTTGCTGGTGGCGCCTCGCCATCGGATCGAGGGCGTCGTGCGCGTCACGTCGCAACACCGTGAGGTCCACCCGCGCGGACTTCGGCGAATACTCGGCTGCAAGAGTGACGAGTCGATCGCGAAGCCGGGACGCGGCCGCGAGATCGGAGTCTCGCGCGACCGAGATGAGACTGTTGGCGACCTCCGCCCAATCCGTCTCGTCGGGCGCCTCGAGTCGCGGCATCGAGACCGAGAGCCCCGCCAGCAACCGCCACGCGTGTTGCTGTACCTGCACCGTGTCGGCCGTGTCGGTGTCGGCTCGGCCGAGGTCATGGAGCCCGCGTTGCACGAGCTTCTCGATCTGGTCGAGCCTGCCACGAACGTGGGCGTCGAACTTGCCCGGCGTGCGGATGAGGTCGAAGAAGCCGGGCGCGTCCATCTGGGCTGCGGCGACGTCAGCCAGCTTGGCGAGCTGCTCGGCGTGCGGCTGCCGCCCTGCGACCACGAGGCACCATCGGTGTTCGGGCCCGTCCGTCGGCGCCTTGATGACGGCATCGACAAATGCCCGGACGAGCTTCCGCGTCGACTCGTCGCTCGACACGAGCTCCGGCGTACGCCGAACCGCGACCGCAAGCACCCGCGATGGCTCCCCCTCGTCGGGGCGAGCTGCTCGTACCACGAGATCATCGACCGGATGATCAGGCGCCTGCTGGAACGCGACGCTCACGACGCGCCGGCCGTCGCCGAGTTCACTGGCGCCATCGCCGAGGAGCAGACGGGCGAGATAGCGAACCGCCACCTTCCGCTCGAAGGTCACGCCGCCGCCGCCCGTCGCGTAGGGGCTCATGCCCGGCGTTACCGGCCCGGCGCTGCTACGGCCGTCGCTTCCCTCCGCGCCGATCGTTCGTTCAGGTCTGCCCGCCGCACTCATCCCGACACCCGTTCATCCGTGGCTACGCGGCGGCGCTCGGCCCTCTGGAGGCTGCCCCATGTGGCCTCGACGGCGGAGCCGTGCCGCGAGCGCGGCTATCCTACTGCTCTTTCATGCCTTCGCGGGTGGCCACGCAAGGCGCGGCCATGACGGTTTGGATCGCGGAGGCGCCAAAAGTGTGGCACTACCGGATGTTCGGCCCAGGCATCGGTGGGGAGTCCTTCTCGGCTACGTGATCTGCTGTCCGCTGTAGAGCGTGCTCGGTGTCGTCGCGATCCGTGCTGTTGCGCGGTCCACGTTCCGTTGTCACCGACGGGTTTGGCCCTTCAGCTAACCGCGTTCCGCTTCACCCCATCGCCTCTTCTTGGCGTCGTTGGCGTCTTGCCAGTCTACGTTCGGTTGTCACAGCAGTCCACGATAGTCTGTCACTCGACACGCCGCTCGGGACAGGTTGCTCGAGGCTATCTGCGCATCGTTGCAGCCTGCCGCTGCGGCCACCGCGAGCGCTGTCAGCATGGTTCGGATGATCTTCATCGCTGTTTCCTCCAGGCGCGAGTGTGTCGCGCCTTCTCAGGCAGATGTGGAACGAGGTCGCCGAGCTCCCCCGCGGAACCGAAGCGCCGGCCGGCGCGGCCCCGGCGCGGCCCCGGCCTTGCGTCATCGACCACGCCGAGCGCGTCAGCGAGAGCTCCGACCGCGTCTCGGACGACGTGGTCGTCTGGACCGCGGGGCCGCTGTGCGCGACGACCGTCGGCGCGCACACAGCGGCCCCGGGCCCGATGGGTCTGCGCGTGTCGAGCACGGTCAGCGGCTCTTGGTCCTGCGCCTTGGCCGCTCGCCGGGACGCCCAGTAGTTCCGCATCCGCTCGGCGACCGCCTTTCGCTGCTCCTCCGTCATCGCACGCTTCCGTCTGACGACCGCCTTGGCGGCCTTCTTCCTGCCGCGCTGGGCGCCCTGCGACGCGTTGCCTTCGATCGCCTCGATCGCACGCTGAACCGCAACGAGCTGGCTCCTCAACGACTGTTCCTCGTTTCGTAGTGCGTCCAGGATTCCGCTTTTCGACATCGTGACCTGCTTCCTTTGATGCGATCCGCCACAGAATCGCGCCGACCCGTCGAACTGCACGAATCGGCGGCCTCGCCGCGCTGCCGCCCCCGTCCGAGCAGCACCCTTCCGGTCGGCGGCGCTACCGGTGCGGTGCGCCGAACTCGGTCAGACCGGCACCGGCCTCTTGAAGGAACTCGACCGCCGCTCTCATCTCGGCTGCGTTCCAGGCCGGCCAGTCGTCGCGGACGGGCAACTCCGGCACGGGTGCGGCTCTTCTTCGTAGAGGATTTTTCGCCCTATTCATGGGCTCTTTTGCCCGCGAATGCGTCTCTCCAGTGGCCATTTCGGGGGGGGGGGCATCAAGCAGGCCAGCGCGTGCCGGCGTCTTTCCGGCAGCCAGCCGAGCCTCACGGCGCCGAACACCTTCGGTCTTCTCCCCGACAGGCGCGCTCCCTTCTGGACATTCGCGCGGCGTTCTGGTACGGTGCCGTGGGAAGGGAGGCAGGCCTGCGATGGCTGTGACGACAGGATTCCAGGGACGTACATTCGACGTGCCCCGAACCGGCGTCCCGTGCATCGATCCCCCGAGGCGAGCCCCGTGCGCAGCGGCCGATGCTGTCTTCGCGGATGCCAAAGCCTTCCTCTCGTCCAGCGAAGCCCGGCGGATGAGCGAGAGCGAACTCGAACGGGAACTGCACCGGCGGGGCCAGGAGTTGGTGCGCAAGCTCCTGCAAGGACATCGCGACCAACGCAGCCCGAAAGAGGCTGCTGGTCCGGCCGAGGGCAAGGGCACCAGCGGTGTCGAGTGCTCGGAGCCGCGCGAGCACGAAAGCCACGCCGAAACGGCCTCCGGCACGATGCAGGTTGTGGGTCTGGGCTGCGCGCGGCGCGGTCACGACGGCTTGCATCGGCTCGATGCCGCGCTGAACCTGCTGCCGGAGCGCTACCTGGTCGAGATGCGCCGCCGCGTGACCATCGCGACCGCCTCGCGGGCACCACCGCGTACGCCCTGGAAGCCACCGTGGTACTCGACATCATCCACGTGGCAGCGGCGACGCGGCGTGCGGTGCTCGTCGCCGGCTCATCGAAGGGCCTGTCGGCATTTGGTCCGCGATCCGATGGGAGCCGACCGGCGCACGGTGACACTTGGCTCCAGTTGCGGCGGTCCTCAGCCGCCGCGGGTAGCCGGAGCCTTGATGCGGACTGCAGAAGAACCTGGCCAGCGCGGTGCTGGCGCGCGGCCTGGACAAGCGGCGGTTACGGGAGCGTTGAGCCATGCAAGTTGTTCCCCGCCGCACCGCTCCACCCGCCCCGGCGCCCTATGCGGCGGCGGAGGCTTCTTTCGCGGAGACCAAAGCCTACCTTTCTTCGCGCGAGGCCCTGCAGATGCGTGAGAGCGACCTCGAACGGGAGTTGAACCGGCGTGGTCAGGAGTTGATGCGCAAGCTCCTGCAAGGGCATCTCGACCAACGCAGCCCGGGGGAGGCGGCGGGTCCGGTCGAGGGGGCCGACGGCGTCGAGCGTTCGGAGCGGCGGCTGCACGACCGGCAGTTGGAGACGACCTTTGGGACGGTGGCGGTCGAGCGCCTGGGCTACGCGCATCCCGGTCACGACAGTCTGCATCCGCTCGATGCGTCGCTGAACCTGCCGGCTGAGCGTTACTCGCTCGAGGTGCGTCGCCGGGTGGCCGAAGCGGCCGCATCGCGGTCGTTCGACGAAGCGCTGTTCGAGCTGTCTCGCCATAGCGGGGCCCAGGTGCCCAAGCGTCAGGCGGAACAGTTGGTCGCTCGCGCGGCCGAGGACTTCGACGCCTTCTACGCGGCGCGCCGAGCGGCGGCGGGCGAGCCGGTCGCTGACGAGTCGGTGGTGGTGCTCACCTTCGACGGCAAGGGCGTGGTGCTGCATCACGAGGACCTGCGCGAGGCGACGCGCAAGGCGGCCGAGAGGCGCCGGCGGCAACGCGAGCAGCTCTCCCCGTTCAACCGCCTGCGGCCGGGCGAGAAGAAGCACGCCAAGCGCATGGCGACGGTGGCCGCCGTCTACGCGGTCGCGCCGTTCGTGCGCAGCCCGGAGGATTTCCTGCTGAGCCTGATGCCCCGACAGCCGGCGGCCAAGGCCAAGGCCAAAACGAAGAATCGGGCCGAGACCGCGGCGGTGCGGCCTCGCCCGGTGGCCAAACGGGTCTGGGCGAGCCTCGAACACGAGCCGGCCGAGGTGGTCGCCGAGGCGATGCTGGAAGCTGAGCGCCACGACCCGGAGCGCGTCAAGCGCTGGGTCGTGCTCGTCGACGGCGCCGAGACGCAACTCGACCTCGTCGAAGCGGGCGCCGCCGCCTACGGCGTCGACGTGACGGTGATACTCGACATCATTCACGTGGTCGAGTACGTCTGGAAGGCGGCGCACGTGTTCCATCGCGAGGGGAGCCCCGACGCGGCGCATTGGGCCTGGACGCGCGTGCAGAGCATTCTCGAGGGCAAGTCCAGCAAGGTGGCCGCGGCGATGCGGCGTGCGGCGACCGTCGCCGGCTTGTCGAAGGACACCCGCAAGCCGGTCGATACGTGCGCCGACTACCTGCAGAAGTACGCGCAGTATCTGCACTACGACCGCTACCTCGCGGCGGGCTATCCCATCGCCACCGGCGTGGTCGAAGGGGCGTGCCGGTACCTGGTCCGCGACCGGATGGAGTTGACCGGAGCCCGCTGGCGGCTGGTCGGCGCCGAGGCGATCCTGAAACTGCGGGCGCTACGGGCCAGCGGCGACTTCGATGCGTACTGGGACTTCCACGAAGCGCGCGAGTACGAGCGGAACCACGCCCAGCGCTACGCTGACGGGATAGCACCGCCGGTCAGCGAGCCGCCCCCATCGCCCGCCTCACCCCGCCTTCGCAGGGTCAAGTAGCTCTTGCCATGCCGCTCGCAGCCCCTCCTGGACCCCTCTGGTCCGCCGACGCAAAAGAGCCGCACCCCTCCGGCACGCTAGTCCGCCGGCCCCGTACAATCGCGGCGACGGCCGCTTCCTCCGAACCGTACCGGTCGCACAAGACCAGAAACCGCATCGTCATCTCGACAGACGGAAGGACATCGTCCGGTTCGACGTCGACGTCGCAGCCCTCAACCTTCATCCATAACTCTCGAACCCATTATATCCGCGGTGCACGAGGCGCCGGCCATCCCTGCAGCAGCAAGGCGCCCCCGTCCGCCGTACAGGAACGTATCGAGCGGCGGTGCGTGACGCCGTACCGCCCACGGTGGTTGGCCGCATTTCCCGCTCAGTCGGTGTCGCGGTCCACGCCTGTCAGCGCGCGGAGCTCGCGGCGGGCCTGTCGAAGCTGAGGATCTGACGCCTGCTCCGTCTCGCGCTGGGCGATCTGTAATCGCAAGCGCGCCACCATCAATCGCCGGGCGGTTCGCTCCCGCGCAGCGTCGTCCGCCACCGCACGCCGGTCTCGCTCGCCCCGTTGTTCCATCGTTCCACCCTCGGTCGCGCGGTCGCAATCTCGTCGCTCCGCGGAGCAACCCGGACGACACCGTCCGCATGACGTCGTCCGAACAGTGCCTCCCATACGCCAACTTGGTCGAACGGCGTTGACACCGCCACGTTCCAGTCGACAGCGATGCCTGGCGGGCCGAAACGGGCATGCCCGACGGTTGTTCGCGGCCGCTCTGACCAACCGATCAACGCCCGTGGGTTGTGACGGCGTACGCGCACCGCACGCGCTGTCCATCGTACAGGCTCGGGCGAGGACCGCGACACGCCTCGCACGGCGCGACGCCGACCAGCGTCGGACATAGCGCTCCTGGCCGGCATTGTCGTTGGCCCGGAGGGATTGAACAGCATCGCGGTCCCGGCACTGGGCTGCCGGATACCCCGGCAATCCGGCTTCCCGGCAGGCCCGAACAGCAACGCGGGAGGGGTCGGGGCCGCGAGGCCGTTTTCGACGTGCACGGCGACGATGCCGTGATCGTCGCCGCCGGCCGGGAGCAGGCGCCGGCACAGTCCCGGTCCGCCGCACGCGCGCTGGCTCGTCTTCCCGCTCCCGGCGTCGCCATCCTCCGAGTCTCGGTGTGGTCGCGGAAGCCAGACCGCTGCACATCGAGGCGGAATACAGAACAGCGGCACGGGACCGGGCGATGAAGAGAGAAGGCGCGGACACCCACCGGCAGATGGCAAGGAGGAAACGACCATGAAGACAGCGAGGCTGTTGACGGTACTGAGCGCGGCAACGGTCGCTGCCGGTGTCGCCTGCGCGGGCTCGCCGCTCGACAGAGCGAACGACACGCTGGCGGAGGTCGAGGAACGACTGGCCGCCATCCACGAACGGGTCGTCGAAGACGAGGCGTACATCAAGGAGGCGGCAGCCGGCTACGAGGACGCCTGCCCGCCGCCGACAGCCATCCAGGACGCACGGTCGATGTTGCTTGGAACCGAGTTCTACCGGCGGTCGGAACCGACATGGACCCGGCGGACGCAGGTGATCCAGGAGTGGCGGCTCGCGCAGGCCAAGGTCACGGGGACGCGGATGGGCGTGGAGCTGTTGGCCGAGGGCACAGACTCGGAGCGAATCCGGATGGAGATGGGCGAGGTGCGTGCGCGGCTGGCGACGGCGAACCCGGAGGGACTCGCCCAGATCCTGGACAACGCCGAAACGGTCGACGAGGCGTGGAACGCGCTGCTGCTGGTGAACCACCCGATGGCGCTGCTCGGCGGCAACGTGCGGGAGAGAACCAGCGACATGGAGCTGTACGAGGAGACCGCGGCCCAGAGGCGGAACGAGTTCGACACGGCGCGGGCGACGGTCAAGGAGAAGCTCGAGGAGTGGGACAGCGTCAGCGCCGAGTGGGAAGCCCTCCTGGCGGAGTACGGGAGATAGGGAAGGCGCCCCCAGAAGCTGGTGGCGGCAACACGAAGCAACGAACCTCGTGGACACGTGGAATGGGACCTTCAGCTCCCGGTCCCGGTCGTAGTTCCGGGCCGCCTGCTTGACCGGCTCGATAGTGGCCATGGAGGGCCACCATCGTCTCGCCCGCCGGGAGCGAGCGAGGGTCGGCCCTTCGATACCGGGGAGGACGATGTCGAGGAAGAGGCAAGAGACAGGACGTCGAGGTGGAGAACGGGAAGAGGACATCAGCTTGGTCGGTAGCGGGGTCTCTGTCGTCTTGGAGACCCTCGGGTCGGTGGCGGCAACGGCCCGGCCCGGCCCACCTCGGCGGCGCGCGTGCCCGGATAGCAATCGTCCATCAGGCGCGCGGCCGCTACGGACAGGGTGCATGACGCCCAGCCGAGCGCGTCCGGGGCCGGACCGTTACCCGTGCTGTGATAGAGGAACGCGTCGTAGTCGAGGTCGTCGGAGGCCGCCGCGAAGCGGGAACGAACTGCGTCAGATCCGTCAGGTCCTTCGTGAACAGCTCGATGTCGACGAGCAGGTCGCCGCGGTCACAGCTCGCGCCGCCTACAAGATGCGTCGCCTTGGCAACCGGCACCGTCGCACCTGGGATGGCGGGGTCGCGTCGGCGCCTTCGGATCGTTATGCCCGCACGATTGGCGCCCGTGTGCGTTTCCTGCTGACCTTCCAGCCGTCGGGTACGTTTCGCGCATGGGATCTGAAATGTTCGATTCCGACTGTCGCGTCGTCCCGACCACATGCCACCGCGTCCGACTGCGGCCCGTACCCGCACATGGCGTACCGACCGGTGCCGTTGCGGACTGGCTGACACCAGGACGCTAATATTCCGGCATGCATCGTTTCGAACCGTCCCGGGCAGCCGATGCGGCATCCGAACGGAAGCGCACCGTCGCCGAGACCGCCAGGAGGCTGCGCGGCCTGCCCCCCACGCCCAGCACCCTGTTTGTCTACAGGCAGCACCTCAAGGACATCAGCGCCTGGTTGGGCGGCCAGCCACTCAGCGAGCACACTCTCGCCCGCTACATTCGCTGGCTGGACGAATCCGGGAGGCGAACGGCCGTGCCGGGGGTCGTGTCCGCCGTCCACCACTTCTTCTACGGCGCCGGCAGGCCATTGCCGCTGGGCCGGTTGAACCGCCGCGCCGTGCTCGCATGCGCTGCCGCCGACGCCCTGCGCTGCCGGACCACAGGTCCGGTACGTGCTTCGGACATCACCGACACTCCGTCCTGCGCTCCCGGAGCTGCGCCCTCTCACGACGCAGCGTCGCGCCGGCCGGGCATCACTGCGGCAGAGTCCGAAGCGCCGCTCACGCGCAGTCCGAAGCGTGTCGGACGGCAAGGAGTCCGGACGTCCGAAGACGTTGTGACCTCGCTCTTCGTCGAACGGTCGATGTCCACTCCTCGGCGATGGACCGCCGAGGAAGATGGCGAGTTGGCCGCGATAGCGGCGGAGAACCGGGTCCACGGCATCAGGAACCCCGGTACGGACAGATTCACCAGCCGGTTGAAGCAGTTCGCTGACGAGCACGACCGCACGTACGCAGCGGTGCAGAAGAGAGCGCAGCGCATCGGCGCCAAAAGTTATTGCACCGCGCGAGACCGCTGAGGCCAGCCGAGTTTCGCCCACCGGGACCAGCGGATTGGATGAGAAACCCCTGCTTCGATGTCCGCCCGGCGGAACAATCCGCCTGACGCGTCGGACGCCGAAGCGCCGCGCAACGGCCAACCTGCGGTCCCGACCGCCACGGACCGGATCCACAAAGCGGGTGAGATACCTCAAGGAGCACAGCGCGACGGCAATGGCGCGAACGGCGAGTCCGCGCAGTCTGGACACGGAAACTGCAGCAATCGGACCTCGGACATCTCGGTGTCCGAGACCGGCTGATGTCCGAAGCGGATCACACCGCGCTTACACTGGAAGTCCTGTTGCCCTTCGCACGCCTTCGATGAGTTGTCGTCGGTCTCGCGAGCACCGACCTCGAGCGCAGCCGGGGCATGGTCCAGCCTCGAGCGTCAGCCGCCGGAGTTGGCCGACCTGCAGCGGTCTGCGGAGTAGTCCGAATGCCGCTTCGGACAACCGAAGCTGGCGACCGGTCGTCATTGCATCGTCATGTGCATCGCCGGGGCGGCTCGATGGCCGTCCAGAAACGTCACTTCTGGAAGATCGGCCCGGATCGAATCGCCGGTTCGTCCCGTCGCGTACGAGCCGACCGGACCGTGGCATCGCGTTTCGGGCAATGGTCGGACGACAAGCGCGGCCACCCGCATCATCGTCGTCCGACATCATGCCCGCAGCGCCCTCGTGCGGGCATCGGATCGGAGCCTCCGTCAGGTGCAGCGGACGCCGCGCTGTGCCGTCGTCGCGTCGGCAGCGTTCGCATGCTGGCTCACGACCTCGATGTCGATGACTGTCCGGATTCTCGGAGTCCGCCACAGAGGATGAGCGTCATAGAGCCCGCTCGGCAAGTGCACGGATTGGCCGGACGCCGGGTTCGCCGGGCGCGGCCATCGGAGCCCCGAGCAGGGACGGTCACTCCCCGTCGGTACGTACGCTCACCGGAGGTGACGTCGGGATCGGCCGCGACGTTCGACCATCGTACGTACAGGTCGACGCCGGTGCCTGAATGTACGGATTCACTACCCGCGGCGGACGAGCTCTTCCCTCGATCCGGGGCCCTTGACAACATGGATACTCCGTTGTCGGCGACAACCAGTCCAGCGATATCGAGAGCGCCGGAGGCAGAACAGAGGAAACTCAGAAAAAGCTTGAAGTTCCGGAGGCGTCCACACACGGCGGTCCAGACTGCTGTGGGAATCACAGGGTTCGCAACGTGCTCGTCTGCGGAAGGCGCAACACGAACAGCCGCGGTCGACTCTGCGTGCCTCGGTGGACACCCAAATCCGGCCAGTATGACCAGCTGGTCATACGACACGGTATGACCAGCGTCGCGTTATGACAAGTGACTGTTAGCCGAGCGCCGTTGCCCCTGGCGTGGCGGGCATCGGCGCTACCGCGAGCTTGACATAGTACGCATGGTCTCTGCGGGTTCCCAGTGTCAGGGGGCCAAGGAGGAGACCATGCTTGAAACGCTCTCCGTTCACCCACGCATCTGCGACCAGATCCGGTCCGGGCCGTTGGGTCGCTGGGTCGACGACTTCGTCGACGTACTCATGACGCGCGGGTACGCGACGGGCACCGTTCGCCGGCACGTGCGAGCCGCCGCGATCTTTAGCGCCTGGCTGGACCAGCAGGGCTTCGCGGCGACGGACGTTGACGAGACGCTGGTCACTCGGTTCGTGACCGGGCTGTCCCGTCGACCGTCTTCGACGCGCCCGAGCGGCCTGCTCTCGGATGTGGCAAGCGGCGTCCGTCTGCTGGCCGCGCATCTATGGACCCGAGGGGTAGCGGCGCATCTTGTCCCGGTCGCCGCGCCATGCGAGGCCGAGCAGTGGCTGCAGCGCTTCGACGATCACCTCGTGCAAGCGCATGGCTTGGTCGTCGGGACCCGGCGGATGTACCGCCGCTATGCTGCAGTCTTTCTTACCGATTGCGCGGGGACGCCGACGCCCGACTGGTCCCGGCTCACCGTGCCGACGATCGCAGCGTTCGTGCAGGCCCGGGCCAGCGGGCTTTGTCAGTCGTCCTCGCGTGCCCCAGCTACAGCCACCCGTGCGTTCCTCCGCTTCCTGGCCACCCGCGGTGTGGTTCCCGCCCGCATCGAGGGCGCCGTGCCGACCATCCGCGAGTGGAAGCACGCCAGACTGCCCCGGGCCCTAGTGCTGCGCCATGATTAAACGTTCGGGTGTGCGGTGCTGTGATTCGTCGATGATTGCTCGCTGTAACCCATGTCCGTATCCGAAGATGATGACGTGACGAACCACTAGTGCTGCGCCATGATTAAACGTTCTGGTTTGCGGTGCTGTGATTCGTCGATGATTGCGCGCTGTAAGCCATGTCCGTGTCAGAAGATTGTGACGTGACGGACCACTAGCCGATGACGACGTGCAGCGGGTGCTGGCCGCGGTGGACGAGACGCGCCCCAGCGGCCGTCGTGACCGCGCCATCCTGCTGTTGCTGAGCCGGCTCGGTCTCCGGGCAGGAGAGGCCGCAGTCCTCACGGTGAAGGACATCGACTGGCACAACGGGGCTGTCCGTGTAGCCGGTAAAGGAGGACGGGAGCGAAGGCTACCGTTGCCGGCCGATGTCGGGGCGGCCTTGGTGGCCGCGTTGCGCTCGCGGCCCCCGACCAGCTCACCGGATGTGATCTTCGTCACCGCGCGCCCGCCGTATCGGCAGCTCAGCGGTTCGACCGTGTCGGACATCGCCGAGCGAGCGCTGCGTCGCGCCGGCGTCACCGTCCCGCGGCCCGGCGCCCACGTTTTCCGACACACCGTTGCGTCCCAGATGGTTTGCCGGGATATGCCGATGAAGACCATCGGGGACCTGCTTGGCCATGCCCGCCTGGAGACCACCACCATCTACGCCAAGCTGGACCGCGAGACCCTGGCGACGATCGCCCTGCCGTGGCCCGGAGGTGCACGATGACCGGCGAGGCTTGGCGCCAGTACTTGCAGACCTACGTCGCGTTGCGCCGCGCCATCGGCTTCACCATGCAACGGGAAGTACGCCTCCTGCAGGACTTCGTCGAGCATCTCGAACGGCGCGGCCATGACGCCCCGGTTGCGCAGGTCGCCGTCGAGTGGGCCACGGCGAGCACGAGCACCAAGTTCCGGAAGTCGCGCCTCGTGCCGCTCCATCCCACGACCGCCGCCGCGCTGCGCGCCTACGCCGAGCAACGCCGGGTTCTCGGCTACGACGGCTTGTGCAGCGCCTTCTATGCTGACCTTCGGATTATGCCGATGTCCGCGCAGACGCCCCCGTTGCAAGCGGCGTCTGCGCGGAGGTGGTCGACATAATCACAGCCCTTCGAGAAAGGCCATGAGTGAGTCGGAAGGCCGATAGCGGCCAACGGGGATGTGGGCGGGGGTGGTCCTCTCGAGCGCCCGTTCTTTCAGGGCGAGGTCGGCATGGACGTAGATGCTGGTCGTATCGACGTGCTCGTGTCCGAGCCACAGGGCGATGACAGCGGTATCGACCCCGGCGTGCAGCAACCGCATAGCCGCAGTGTGGCGAAGCGTGTGCGGAGTGACGGTTTTCTGCCGAAGAGCAGGACAGGCCTGCGCGGCTGTGGCCGCGTGTGTTGCAAGGCGCTGCGCGAGGGCGTCTCGGCTGAGCGGTTGCCCCGTCCGCGTGGGAAACACCGCCGCGTGCGGTGTGCCGGCGCGCTCGGCGACCCACGCCCGCAAGGCTGCCGCCATCGGCTTGGTGAGCGGCGTGATCCGCTGCTTGCGTCCTTTCCCGAGACAATTGACGTGGGCACCGCGCGCGAGGTGCAGGTCCACACAGCGCAGGCCCGAGAGCTCGGAGGCGCGTAGCCCGGTCTGGATCGCGAGTGCGAGCAGGGTGTGATCGCGACGACCGATCCACGTAGCGCGGTCGGGCGCGGCGAGCAGGGCGTCGACTTCGATGTCGGACAGAAAGGTCACGAGCCGGCGCACGCTGCGCTTCGGCGGTATCGCAAGCACGCGGGCAATGACGGCGGCCTGCTCGGGATGCTCCAGCGCGGCGTAGCGGAAGAGGGCATGAATGGCCGACAGCCGCGCGTTGCGGGTACGCACGGTGTTCGTGCGGTCGTGTTCGAGGTGCGCCAGGAACCGACCGATGAGCGGCGCATCGAGGTCGCTGATCTCCAGTTGCGAGGGCGCCTTGGCGATGTGAGTCGCCGCGAAGCGGAGCAGTAGCCGCCACGCATCGCGGTATGCCGCGACGGTGTGCGGGCTGGCGTGGCGCTGTTGGACCAGCCGGTCCGTAAAGAACGCCTGGAGCGTGGGGGCGAGGGCGCTCATGCGGAGTCTCCCAGATGGCGTTCGAGGCGGTCGGTGGCCAGTTGCATTAACTCCGGGGCGGCCGAGAGATATTAACCTGGAAATAAGTATCCTGACCTCGTAGCATGCCGAAATATGAGGAAATCAGGCCGGCAATCACCTGTCTGCTGTCAGGCAACCAATGACCCTGTTAATACCAGTAGGTGTGCTTGGGGTCGACATGCCCGAGATAGGTCGCCAGCAAGGCGAGCCGCGCCTCTGGATCATGGCCCTGCCGATAGGCGTCAAGCAGCGTGCATACCGCAAACCGATGACGAATATCGTGAAGCCGCGGCCGACAGGCGGCAGAGTGTGGCAGAAGGTCTGCACGCCGCACCAGGGTGCGAAACGTCCGCTGCACAACGGACTGGAGCAGACGCGTGCCGGCGGAGGAGACGAGCAGCGCGGCGGTGTGGGCCGCCGGTCGGTCCACGCGATGGAGATACTGCCGGACCGCGATGGTGGCCGTGGCGTGCAGCGGCAGTGCGCGGGATTTCCCACCCTTCCCCTGGCGGACGGTGATCAGGCGCTGCTCGGCATCGAAGTCGTGACGGTCGAGTGCGATGGCTTCGCCGATCCGCATGCCGGTCACCACCAGCAGACCGATCAAGGTCCGATACGTTGCCGCCCGATGCGTGGTGCGCAACCCCGACGTGGCGGCCAGCAGAGCCGCCACGTCCTCGTCGGTATAGGGGTACGGCGTGGCGCGCCGGGCGCGTGCGGGCAACAGGTCGGCGGGCGGTATCTGCGTCGCGGGATCGATCGTGTGCAGGTAGGTCGCGAAGCCGCGGACCACGGTGAGCCGGCTTGCCCACCAGCTCGGATCCGCCCCGGTGGGGAGCGTCGCCCAGGCGAGGGATGTCTCGGTACGCAGGCGAGTTTCCCCGCAGTCGTCAAGATAGGTCAGGAATTGCGCGAGGAGCTTCTCCGCGCGCGCCAAGCGGTAGCCCATCGCCCGGCGCATCGCCAGGTAGTCAGCCAGGGCGTGACGCAGGGACGTCATGCTGCACCTCCCGGCCACGGGCGTGCGATTGTGCGCAGGGCATCGTGATCGACCTTGGCGTAGATCGCCGTGGTCTGCAGGCGGGCGTGGCGCAAGAAGTGCTGGATCTCGGACAGGGGAGCGCCCGCGGTGAGCAGTTGCGTCGCCGCGAAGTGGCGCAACCGATGCGCGTGGACGAGGCCGAGGCCGGCCCGGCGCGCGGCAGCGGCCACGATCAGCGTCACGCCGACGCGACTGAGCGGCCCAAGGGGAGCGACGAGGCGGACGAAGACGGTGCGGCCCTGCACGCGGGCCGGGCGCTGGCGGAGGTACGCGGCGATCGCGGCGCCCACGTCTGTCGGGAGGGGCAAGCGCTCAACCTTGCTCCCCTTGCCGTGCACCACCAACTCGCCGAGACGCCACTGCAGGTCGTCAAGGCCCAGGGTCGCCACTTCGCCGGCGCGCAGACCGAGACGGGCCAGCGTCGTGATGACCGCAAAGTCGCGGAGCCCTGCGAGGGTCCGGCGGTCGCAGGCAGCGAGCAGGCGCCGGACGTCGTCGGGCTCGAGGCGCGGCGGCAGTCCCGCCAATCGTCGGCCAGCTACCGACGGGACGGCCGCTGCTAGTGAATGCGTGATCGCGCCGTTGACATGGAGAAAGCCCACCAGCGAGCGCAGCGCGGTCGCGGTCTGCTGCGCGGCCCGGCGGGATTGCTCGGCGCAGCGCGTCACCATGAACGCGGTCACGTCAGCCTCGCTGAGTTGGTCGATGTCCAGCGCGAGGCCGTCGGCCGAGACGCAGCGCCGCAGAAATGGGCGGACCGCATCGATGTAGACACGGGCGCTGGCCTTGCCCAGTCCCCGTTCGACAGTGAGGTAGTGCCGGTAGTGCGCCAGGGTCTCGTCCACGGGCCCCGTGGGGACGGGCGTTGGCGCGAGCGGGATTGCGCCACGATCACGGAGGTGCGTCAGCAACGGACGTAACGCCCTGCCCGTCAGATGATGCTTGTAGCCAGCGCCCTGCCGGGCCTGCAGAAACTGCTGCGTCCGTCCTGGCAAATCAGCGACGTCGAGGTCTTGCGCGTGCAGCCAACGGCTGACATGGGCCATCAGGTGCAACTGCGCCACGACGGAGCGTGGTGTGTAGCCTTGCCGCGCAAGCTCGTACCCGAAGCCCGCCGCGAACGGCTGGAGCGATCCGGAGATGCGGACGCGTGACGGATCAGTCATGAAAGCCTCCTCTCTCGTGGATGGTGTAGAGAAGAGTCTCTGTCCGTCAGCGCGCCGTGATTATGCTGATCTTGTCGGGCTCACAACGCCGTCAAGAACGGGGCGTCTGCGCTCACATCGGCATAATCCGAAGGTCAGCATAGAAGGCATTATGCCGATATCGGCATAATGCCTTCTTCGTCTCCGAACGCGGCGCCAGACTCCCCTACCCGGTCCTCGCCCGGACCTTCGTGCAGTTGGCCCGCCGACTCGGGCTGCGCGGGCCAGTCGGCACCCGTGGGGTCAGTCTTCACAAGCTGCGCCACAGCTTCGCCGTGGGCAGGCTCGCCGCCTGGGCGCAGCAAGGAATCGTAGTCCGCGATCGGCTCCCCGCGCTCGCCGTCTACCTCGGCCACGTCAGCCCGCAAAACACCTACTGGTATCTGACGGCCACGCCGCCGGTGCTCGAACCGGCCGCCGCGCGGTTCGAGGCGTTCGTCGATGGGAAGGGGGCGCCATGACTGCCCGTGCCCCGCTCGGCCCATTGCTCCGTGCGTTCTTCGCCGACCATCTCCTGCAGCAGAAGGCCGTCAGCCCACAGACCATCCACGCCTACCGCGACGCCTTTCGCCTGCTGCTGACGTTTCTGGAGCAGCACCGTCAGCGCAAGCCCGAGGTGCTCACACTCGACGACCTCGATGCGCCCGTCATCCTGGCGTTTCTCGACCACCTCGAAGAAGACCGCGCCAACAGCATTGCATCGCGCAATGCGCGTCTGGGCGCCGTCCGCTCCTTCGTCCGGTTCGCAGCGCTACGTACGCCTGAGTGCGTCGACCCGACGTCTCGCGTCCTGGCCATTCCCCGCAAACGCACGCCACGACGACAGGTCGCCTACCTGACGCGTACGGAAATGGACGCCATCCTGGCAGGCTGTGACCGTTCGACCCACGGCGGACGCCGGGACCACGCCCTCCTTCTGACGCTGTACAACACCGGAGCGCGGGTCTCCGAACTCATTGCGGTGCGGCACTCCCACGTACGCTTCGGTGCCACCGCGGTCGTCCAGCTCTTCGGAAAGGGCCGCAAGGAGCGAGCGGTTCCCCTGTGGACCAGGACCAGCCGCTGCCTGCGCCAGTGGTTCGACGAAGAGGGCGAAGCCGCGCCCGACTATGCGTTCCGCAACGCGCGCGGCGACCGCCTGACGAGGCAGGGCGTCACCCATCTGCTCGATCAGGCCTGCCGGCGAGCTCGAATCCAGGTCGATCGTGATGCACCGCGCCCGCCCGTCCAGACGGATTGGCTCGCATTTCCTCTGGTGCGATGCTTCGTAGACCGTCGTTCCCTCCCAGTGCCAGGACGACGACGTCCGGCTTCTCCTGCAGGACGCCGTTCATTCCTGCTACGCCGTCCGCTGTCGTGTCGCCGTTCTCGGCGTGAACCGTGATCCGGACCGGCCACCGTTCGTTGATTGCCAGCTGCTGCATTACTCCGGGGTATCCCCGGTCCGCGCCGATCCCGGCTCCGGTCGCCAGCGAGTCGCCGATGATGGCGACGTGGTACGAGCCGCGGCCGATTTGCGCTCCGGCGCTTACGGTGCCGGCTGCGAGAAATGCTGCTGCCATTCCTGCGATTATCTTCCAGGTCATTGCTTTCTCCTCGTTCCGCGGGTTCCGCTCTCCTTTTCTACTCTCGGCTGGCCGCTGCCCAGGTTTCCTCGATGGTCCTCTGCCGGTCGGGCATGACGTTCCGCGCTGCCAGCGTTCGGACCGTTCGCTGGTTGACCATCTTGGTCAGTAGCTCGTATTCCGGCGCGCTCAGCCGGTGCACCGTTTCTTCGACGATCTGCACCGCGATCCTGGTGGCCTTCACTGGCCACAGGTTCGCTTCGTCGTCCATGTACTCGATTGCGTCGTGTCGTCTTCCATCCACTACGATGGTCGCACCGAGGCACCTCAGCTTCGGCAGGTATTCGGCCTTTGCGGCTGTTTCCGATGAGGATGCTTCGAGCGCTCGCTCGCGCCACCACGGGTTCAGCTCAAGGGCCCGTTCGAGCATCACGTTGATGCCGTGTTTGTCGGATGGTACGACGACCGCTCGTTCCAGTCCCATTGGACCGGCCCTTCTCTCGCTGTCGTGCTTCAGGATCTCCCATCCCTGCGGTGCCCGGTATCCCCGACGACGCCGGGCTCGCCAAGACTGCAATCCGTCGTTTTTTGGCATTGGTGGATGTTCCTCTTCCTCGTGTTTTTCGTGGTCTCGCTCCGGATATTTCCGGCGTCGTCCTTCGCTTGTGACCGCTTTCTCCTCCTGCTCAGCCCTTTGGTCGCGCATTCTGCGCTGTTCTCTGACCCGCTGGTTGCCGCCACGTGGCTCTGTTTTGCCGCCACGTGGCTTTTTTTCCGCCGCCACGTGGCCTGCGGCGTTTCCGCCGCCTCGTTGCTCGGCTGGGCCCGTTGCTACCCCGGTGCGCCGTCTATTCTTGGGCGGCACGGCGGCCGTCCCGCTCTCCCTCGGCCTTTTCCCCTCGGAGTCCGGCTGCTTTTGTACGCCACGCTTGGCGTCTCGTTTGGGTCGAGTACCTCGTATGGGCCGTCCCGATGTGCCCTCTGGTCGGCTTTTTCTCTGCCGATCCTGCCCTTTGGCGTCGATGGTTCGCGCCAATCCGGTGCCGGCGTGGCGTACCGTTGTGCTCGGCGTGGCTGGGCGTGGCCGCCACGTCTGGTGTGTTCGATTCCGTTTTTCGGGCTCCCGGCGCCGTCCTCAGATGCGCTCAGCGACTTTCCCTCTGTTCGGCCGCTTCGCGGTCGTGCCTCTGGTCCCCGTGCGTCGCGCGTCTATTTCTTCCGTTTCATGGCGGCGCGTGGCGCCTTATCTCTGCTCTCGCGCCCTCGGCGTGGCGTACTGTCTTGTCGTTCTGCCGGCCGCCACGTGGCGGTTTGCGTTCGCCTGGGAGTTCGCTGAAATGCTCTGAACCCCTCTCGGCTTTCCCTTGTCTCGTGGCTCAGGCTCGGCCGTTCTCGGGCTCTGCATCGGCTGCTTTCCCGGCGTCTTTGTCACCCTCTTCTGCGTCGCCCGCCGCTTGTGCTTCTCCCTTGAGTTCCTCCCCGCGTGCTCTCCACGCTTTGGCTTCCGTTTGGTTCTGTTGACGGTCCCGGAAGATCGTCGCTAGTGGCTTCTCTTCTCCCACCGGTTCGTACACCGAGTCCGGCCAAGGGTCCGGATCTCGCTCCGAGCGAGCCGGTTTGCTTTCCGGGGGAAGCATCGCTTCGACCAGGTTCCGTACGTCTTCGGCGGTGATGATCGTGTAACAGTCGTCGCACCATCGGTCCACGATCCGTTTTGGCCGGTCTCCCGGGAGTCGGTCTCCGCACAGGCGGCAGTAGAATAATCCGTACCACGCGCACACGCCGATGTACATCGCCGTCGACAGGCTGCCGGCCGGCACCAGTTCGCGTAGCGCGATATACAGCTCCGCGCTTCCCCGGAAACCGAAACTCTTGAGTACCTCTCTCGGGCCGACTCCCGTTTCCGGGTTTATCGCTCCTTCGTCATGGGCTTCGGCGGTGGCTTTCTCGAAGTCTTCCTGCACTGGCTGGTCCTCCGTTCCGGGTTTCTTCCCGGCCTTCCCCGGCCAAGCGTACCCGTCTTCGGTTATCTTTCCCGTTTGGTCTTCTTTGACCCTTCTCGTTGCTTGCCGTCGCGTTAACGCTTTTGTTCGCTAGGCGTTAACGCGGATTCCTCTCTGTCCAACGGCGGCAGTGCCGCGGCCCTGGGCGTTGACCGCGGCTTTTCTGGTCGTCTCGGGTGTTTTTGCCCTCTCTTGGCCCATGCCCGTCGCGTTAACGCTTTTGTTCGCTAGGCGTTAACGCGAAACCTGGCTTGCCCGGTGGGCTGTAACTCGCTGGTGGGCTCGCTTCGCGCTCCTTTCGGCGGTTCTCGCGGCTTTCCGATCGATGCCCGTCGCGTTAACGCTTTTGTTCGCTAGGCGTTAACGCGAAACGCGTTTTCCCGACCGGCTGGTCGTTCCACGTTCGGCCTGTATTCGCCCCGTTCCCGCGATTCCGGCGGCTTTTTTCTTGTTCTCCGTCGCGTTAACGCGTTTGTTCGCTATGCGTTAACGCGAATCCGCTTCTCTCAGGTGGGCCGTTTTCCGCCGTCGGGCCTGCATTCAGTCCGTCCCGGCGCTTTTTCCGCCTTCGTGGCCCATGCTCGTCGCGTTAACGCTTTTGTTCGCTAGGCGTTAACGCGAATCCGCTTCTCTCCGGCAACCGTTTACGGTGCCCCGTCTGCTGGAACGTTGTTCAGACGTCTGTTTCTCCGCTTGCCGGCACTTGTGCCGTCGCGTTAACGCTTTTGTTCCCTTGGCGTTAACGCGGAACTGCCATCCCGTCCAGGCCTCATTTCGCCGCCTGTCGCGAGGTTCATTCTGCTCGCCAGTCCCGTTTGGGCGTCGCCGTCGCGTTAACGCTTTTGTTCGCTAGGCGTTAACGCGATTTACGCTAGGCCTTCGGCTGTCTTTTGACTGCCGTCTGAATCCGCCACATGGGGCCTGTAAAACATGCCCCTGTCCGACCCCTCATGCCCCTGACAGGCACAGGAGCTGCACAGGAGCAGCTCCTGTGCCACACATGCTCCTGTAGGAGGTAAACACAAAGCCTTCCCGCAGGGAAAAATCAAGGGGGAGCGACCAGCACAGGGTGGTCGCTCACCCTACTTTCTGGAGTCTGGTACGGGGGCATAGGCGCAGGAGCAGCTCCTGCTCCTGTCTCTGGCGTACCGTTGTGCTGCAACGGTTTCAACAGGGGCACGTGCACCTGTCATGCTCATGCTCCTGTCGTAATCCAGCATGCAAGCGCCCCTGGCGGCCCACAACGAAGGCACTTTCAGTAGCCACGGTAGACGTTTGTCTGATAATCGGTACGGGAATGTAGGCCGTACATGCGCCTGTTGGGTGCATGTACGGCCCCTGTCCGGTATCATGCTTTCGGGCAGCTCTTAGCTCGGCCCGTTTTCGAGGGGGATCTGGTGTCGAAGCAGAAGATCGCGATCTTCGTCGAAGCCGACCTGGTCCAGCGGTACGACACGCTGGCTTTCGAAGCCGGCACCTTCCGTTCGACGCTCATGCGGCATGCGCTCAATGCCGGGATCGAGCCCCTCCGAGGGGCGCTGGCCTCGAACCCGACCAAGTTCGCCGTGCACGCCTCGGTGTTCTCCCCTCCTGCTGCGCCCTCGTCGGCGCCGCCCTTGGGTCCGGCTGGTCCGGCGCTCACTCAGCTTCGCCGGCACCTGTTGGCGGTCATGCGGGCGAATCCGGCTCTTTCGGTCGAGGAGTTGCGGAATTTTGCCGAACGGGAGCTGGCTCAGTCTAACGGCGGCGACCGTCCCTCGGTGGACGCGATCGAGCAGCTGGTTACCGATTTGGCGGGATCGGCGACGGACGACCTCGTTCCGGTTCCTGGTGACTCGCCTCCGGTCTGAGTGCTCGAATGGCATCCAGGACCGTCGACGTTGCCGCCTGGCAGCCTTTCCGGCACATTCTGAAGTTCAGGGTCACGACGCCCCAGCTGAACCACCTGAACCAGCTGGTGGCCTCCCTGGGTGTCTCCCGCTCGTGGCTCCTGCGTCGTGCGCTCCACCTCGGGTTGCGCGGCGTTGTTGAAGAGCTGACGGATGTGTCGGCTCATGACTTCGCGCTGCGCGCGGCCCGCGGCCGGCGGCCGGCGGCATGTCGGCGGGCCTCGACGGGGTCCTCGCGGTGACCTCGATTCTCTCGAGATCTATTTCGGTTCGGGGAATCTCATCGAGGAGTTGCCGCGCCTGCCGCCTCCGGTTCCGGAGGAGGACTGACCCCTCTGGATGAGCTTCGGCAAGTGCTTTTTAACGTCTCCCATCGCGCGTCGCGCTCGGCAGTCTCTACCGGACATTCTTCGATCACTCCGCCTTTTCTTCGCTTCGACGTGGCGGCTCGGAGGTCTTCACGTGGCGCCTTGCGCGGCCTCGATTGTCGATCGCGTGGCGGGCGCGTGGCGCTCGTTAGTCCGGTTTCCTGCAGCCACGCGTGGCGGCTCTTTTGTGGTCCACAAACGCCACGCTAACCGGCGTGGCGGTCTCCCGGGCGACGTGGCGTACGGTACGCCACGTCTTCCTCGCGTGGCGTACGAGACGCCTTTTCGCTTGCTCATGTAGCCGCCACGTGTTCGTTGCTGTTGCCTCCAAAACCGCCACGCTTGGCCGCGTGGCGTACCGACTTGGGCTGTACGCCACGTGGCGTACACCCCGTCTCTGTAGCCGCCACGTCGGCGGCGCGCTTCTCGGGACTCCTCTCCACGTGGCGCTTGCGCGTGGCGCTCACGCCGCCACGTCTCCAGGCGTGGCCGTCCCCATCCGGCTGTGGCGCCCTGAGGCGCCACGTCGTCTTCTAGTACGCCACGTCCTGTTCTTTCTGGTTCTTCGGCTCTGGTCGCGCCTTCTTTGCGTGGCTGGCTGATGCGCCACGCCCTGGGCGTGGCGGTATCGCTGCGCTTCTGGTTTCCAGGCGTGGCGGAACGGTTCGCCACGTTTGGGGCGTGGCGCTGCCAGCACTCTTTCCTTCGGCCTGGAGAGTTGCCGCGCTTCTCCATGGTCCGGTTCCGGTTGGCTCGTTGGGCCCGGTGTTTCGGTTGCCTCCGGGGTGTCCATCGGTGACGGTGCCCGCCTCGGCCCGTCGGTACGGCTCGCCGGCCGAAACGAGGTCGCCGCCGGGGTCATCATTGGGGAGGGCGCCCTCCTTCGGGTCGGTGCAGGTGTTCCCGCCGGCCAGCCTGTGGCTCCGCGTGCGACGGTCGCTCGCGACTCCTTTGAGCACCCGAGGCCTGCTGCATCGCTGTCTGCGTCCCGTTCTCCGGCTTTGCCTACCGGGTCCGTTGTCGGCCATGCTGTTTCAGCGCCGCTGTCTCCTGCAGCTCCTGCTCCGGCTGATTGGCGTGTGCTCTCGAACGGCGCCCGCGTGCATCGCACTGCGCAGGTGGCGCCGTCGGCGAAGCTCGCGCCTGGTGTCGTCGTCGGTGCGGCGGCGCAGGTCGCTGCCGGCGCCCGCATCGGCCAGGGAGCTGTGGTCTCGGCGCGCGCGAGAGTCGAGACGGACGCCGTTGTCGGCGCTGATGCGTATCTGGGTCCCGGTGTCTCCCTGGGCCCCGGTTCCTCGGTTGGTTCGGGCACCAAGCTTGAGGACTCGGCTGTCGTCCTGGCCGGTGCTTCGGTGGGTGGCGGTGCCCACGTCGGCGCGCACGCCCATGTTGGTCCTGGTGCCGTAGTTGGCGATTCGGTTCGACTGGGTGGCGCTTGGGTCGTCGGCCCCAGCGCTCGTATCGCAGATCGCGTGACTTTGGGTGACGGCGTCCGCGTCGAATCGGGTCCTCAGTCACCGACTCTGGTCGGTGCCGGTTCGGTTGTCGACAACTGGGCGTCCCTGGGAGCTGGTAGCCGGCTCCAACCTGATCCGCGCGTGGGCGTGCTCGCAAGTGTCGGACCCGGTGTCGCGCTTGGTTCGTGTGCGACGGTCGGCGACGGTGTTGCGCTTGCGCATCGGGATTCGGTGCGTTCCGGTGTCTCCGTCGGATCGCTTGCGAATGAGGCGCCGGGCGCTCCGCGCTCGTTCAGTTCCACCAGCGCGCATGGCCGTGCCTCGGATTGGGTCGCAAGACGACTGTCGTTCGTCCCGAACCGCTTCAGGCGTACGACCGCGCCCGTGCGCAGACGGTACCGGCCAACCGGCGCCCGGTGCATTCCCACCCGCTGAAGTTGTTCGACCGGGCCCCGGCCTTTGTTTAGTTCTGCCGGCGCCCGGTCCTGGTGGGTCAGTGGTGTCGAGCCTGTTCGTCGGACCGTGCTACCACTGCACGGTTGCGCGTCCGAGCACGCGCTGGTCGCTACCTGTCCCTTGCTCCTGCATGCGGAACAGCGGGCTCTCGCGGTGTTCGGCGTCGATCCCCAGTTCCAGGTTCAGCTTCCACTGCTTGAGCACCTGGATCCCGTAGCCGATTCGGTAGTCGCGGCCGTATTCCGATGTGCGCACGCCGGCCCGCGGTGTGCCTACGAATCGGCTGCCGATCGGCAACCCGTAGCCCACCTCGGTATCGAGGCGGTTTCCGCCGCTGCCCATCGTTGGGTCGTGGCTCATGCCGCCCATGCTCTCGCGGCCCCATAGCGCTTCGGCCCCGCTCATTGCGTCGCCGCCCCAGGCTGGCGAGACGCGTGCGGTGAAACCGAGCGGTGTCGTCGGCGTTGGGTTGTAGCTGACCGAGATCGACATCCCGCGTTCGGCGAAGCCGTCGGCTTGATGCACGACCAGGGTGCGCACGCGGACGTCGACCGACAGCCCGGTGACCGGCGGCGGCGAAGACGACCCGGGCGCCCAGGTCCATCGCCGTTCCGGTTTCAGCGTCTTCGCCGTCTTGGCGGATTCCAACCTCGACGCTCGGTGTGAGCGCGATGCGGCTGGCGATCGTCATGCTCTGCGAGCCTTTGAGCGCGGTGCGCAGCCGGCTCACCGCCGCGGTGGTTGAGTTGAGGTTGCCGCCCGGCCCGGTGGCGGCCTTCGTCCGCATTCCGACCTATAGCGTGTCCGCCTTGAATGCGAGGCCGAAGCCTTCGCCGCCGCCCAGGATCTGGCCGCGGCCGCCGCCGGCCGCCATTGCCATCGACAGCCCGGTTTCGATTGGTGCTCCAGCGCCCGGGTTGAGCATCAGCCCGTCGGCGCCGTAGCCGCGCGACCGACGCCTTCTGGACTGATGTCCTTACCTCGCCGTTCCACGGCGCCTCGGCGGGTTATCGCTTGGTGAACGCGACCTTCGGCGTCAAGTAGCATAACGGTGACGTGACCACGCTGCTGAAGATCACCAATGTCTTCAACAACCCTATTCAGCAGCACGTCTTCGGCGACATTCTCAGTCGCACCGTTGTCGGCGAAATCCGGTTCGCCTTGTGATTCTCAATCCGCGGTTTGTCTTCTTCCGTCCCTTTTTGGTTTGGTCCCGGGTGTGCCGGGGCTCCCGGGACTGCTTGTGCCGCATGGCGTGCTCCAACACTCCCGGCGGAGGTGCAGACCGAAGCCGGCCGTGCCTCCAGGACCGCGCTGGGGCCGCGGTCCATCCAGGCGTGTTCGGGGCAGCCGCGCGTAAGGGAAGCTTGCCGGGGCAAGGTCACGGTTCGTCCCCGCGCGCGCGGGGCAGCCCCTGCCGGTACACCAAGCCGCCCCCGTCATGCGGGTTGATCCCCGCGCGCGCGGGGCAGCCCTGTCGGTACCTTTCCACGGCATCACCAGCACGGATTATCCCCGCGGTTGCAGGGGCGGTGGCCCCTCTCCGAGCATTGCGCCGATCCATGCTTCGGCCTCGTCGCGCTCGTTGTACAGCCCGCCGTGCACGGTGCGGTCGTGGAAACGGTCGGGCGCGTCCATCTCTATGGCCGCCGACCAGCGTTGCGGCCACAGCGTGACGGCCCGCTGCTCTATCGCGTCGTAGTAGCGCACCCGGTGCTACCGCGTACACCGACGCGGACGCCACGCGCCGTCCTTCGCCTGCGCCGTTGGCGAGCTTGTGTCCGACCGGATCGGTCGTCCTGAAAACATCGGTGTCTACTCGCCGCTCGTGCGTGAACTCCATCGTTCAGGGCCTCCGGCCCCGCTCGCCCTTGTTGAGCGGCCACGGGTGGTTGAAGTCGCGGCGGTTCATCGTAGTGCGTCGCTCGTCGGGTGGTGCCACACGATCCTTTCGTGCGGGTAGTCGCGCGGGTAGGCGTCGAGGATCTCGAAGGCGGGTTCCGCGCTCAGCCCGGCGATCCGCGGCGGCCCCGCGATGTCTTGGCGTCTCGTGACCGGAGGTATGCGCAGGGGGGGGGCCTTGTTGCACCGCCGGCTGGCAGTGCGGCCCTTTCCCGGCGCTGAGGCGCCCGTTCTCGGTGTGGCGTCGGTTGCGGATTTTCTTCGAGCGGCGGGCGCTGTTTCCCGTCGCGGCCGCGAGCGGTGTTTGAGCGCGCTGGTCGTCAGTCAGGCGGCTTTCTGCGGGTTCGGTCCGGTGTTCGGAGTCGCCAGCAGCGCGTCGCGCAGCAGGATCCGGAGGACGTCGCCCACCGCCCGGTCGTCGGACCCGAACTCGTAGGCTGCCCGCGCGACCTGGCGCCGGCACTCCTTGTCCAGCCGGTTTCTGACGTACTCGTCGCAGAGTGCGTCGATCTCGAACGGTTCGAGCCCGTCGGTTTCCGGCCGAAGCCGCTCCGCGGTGGCGGCGACCCACTTCCCCGGTTTCAGGTCGGCCTCCATCCGCTTTCCGAACTCCGTCAGCTTGAGCGGGCTACTGCCGGCCGCTGTCCGCTCCGTACCGCCCACGCGCAACAGCAGGGTGTCGAGCGTTCTACGCGTTTCCGACTGCTGGTTGCGGACCTCGTCGCGGAGCGTCCTCGACTCCTTTTCGATCCGCTCCTCGAGCAGTGCCCGTTGGGCGTCCATCCGGTCGCCGAGCTCCTTAAACCCGTCGCGGAGCGTCTGCTGCCCCGCCTCCATTCGCTGGGTCCAGCGTGCGCCGTGCCACAACAGCGCGATGACGGCGATTGCCGCGAGGATGCTTGTCGGGTTCGAGATCCAGTCGGTGAGCCAGTCTTCCACGGCTATCGTCCTCCTGCCATTGTCGGTGCCCGGCGTGTGGTGGTCAACCCGTGGATCGCTCGTCGCTCTCCGCGCGTGGGGTGGCCGAACCTCACCATCATTCTCTCCGTCCTGTAGGGGCTTCATCCCCGTGACCGCGGAGTGGACCAGCGTCGCGCAGCGGCCGACGAGCGCCACTGGGGTCGATCCCCGCGCGTGCGGGGCGGTCGTCGCTCTTGGTTTCCGGCATGCTCACTCTTGGGGTGGATCCCCGCGCGTGCGGGGTTACGCAGTTCTCGTGGTTTCGGGGCACTTTCTCCCCTTCGGTTTGGTCCCCCGGACCCGACGGCGGCCAATTCAGGGCTGGTGTGCTGCCCGTTTTCGGCCTCTCGGCCACCGCACGAGCCGCGTATGAATATTCAGCCTCTGTCCTCTAACCTGGCAGCTAGCGATCCATGCTAGAGTTGGCTGTACTCGATGGCCTTCTCTACCTCTGCCGGCACGATCCCTTCGTCAGGCTGCGTTCGTCCGCCGTTGAAGTGGGCCGGCGGAAAACGTTGGCAGGTGCCCCACCTTCGTCCCTATTGGCAACCGCACCGCCATCGCCGGCTCGTTGAGCTTTTCTGTGGTGGCCTTGCCGTCGCGCTTGGGTTGCTGCCGGCTTCCGCGCTACTAAATGACATCAACCTGCATGTCATAAACTTCTACAGCTGGCTCCGGACGGGCCTTGTCATCAATCTCTCGATGCGTCCCTCGGAGGCGAGATACTATACTTGTAGACAGCGCTTCAACTACCTGTTGGATGTTGGTCAGGCCGATTCTGTAGAAGCGGCCTCGCTCTTCTATTATCTGAACCGCACTGGCTACAATGGCCTCTGCCGCTTCAACTTGCGCGGCCGGTTCAATGTTCCCTGCGGCCGCTACGAGAATGTCAACTATAGGACCGACTTCGTTGAGTACAAGTCGGTGCTTGCTCCCTGGGACTTTACCGCCTTCGATTTCGCTGGCGTTCCGCTCTTGCACGACGATTTTGTCTATGCGGACCCGCCCTATGACGTCGAGTTCACCGCCTATTCGAAAGGTGGTTTCGGCTGGGCCGACCAGGAACGGCTTGCCCATTTCCTGGCCAAGCACGAAGGACCCGTTGTCCTGTCGAATCAGGCGACTCCCCGTATCAGGGAGCTGTACTCCGACTTGGGCTACCAGCTCCGGGAGCTGCAGGCCCCTCGTCGCATCAGCTGCACTGGTGACAGGAGCCCTGCTCTCGAAGTTCTTGCGACGCGCAACCTCTAGCCGTCGCGGGCCGCGTCCGGCGAGTCCTGCGGAGTTGGAATCTGACGGCCACGTCGGGACCGCTGGGAACGTTCACGCGGTCTTCGTCTCCGCCGTCTACGGCGTTTCTTCCGGCGCTTGCTGGTTGTTATTAAGCTGGAAATAAGTATCCTGACCTCGCAGTATGCCGAAATATGAGGAAATCGGGCCGAAATTACCTGTCTGATGTCAGGCAACCAATGACCCTATTAATACTTCCCGTTGCGCCTCGGGTCGCTTCGCTTTGCACGATCCCTCGGACGGTCTCGATCACTGCGTCCATCCTCGTGATCACTTCTTCGAGCCTTGTGGTCAGTCGCTCGACGCGCCGATCGATCAACCACAAGCTGATAATCATGATCGCGATTGCCATGTAACCCAGTATCGTTGCCGCGATTGTTGCGCCGTTGTCCCGGGAGCGTTGTCTCGTTCTCATCGTGAGGGTGCCCCAGGCGTAGTGGAAAGTTGGTGGCGACTCCTGCCCGGCTGTGGTATCAGTCGGGTGTGTTCAACAAGGAGGAGAGGCCACCGATGAAGAAACCGTACAAGATCGTGTCGGGCGCGTCCACGCCGAACAGCCGGGAGCTGGCGGACTGGCTGGCGAAGGACGGGCAACTGCTGATTCCGCTGGTCGAACTGCTGGAGAAGGGCGAGCGGGCCATCGACGAGGTGATCGACGTGATGGGCCGGGCGACCATCGAGGCCGTCCTGCAGATGAGCGCCGAGCAGGTGGCGGGTCCGAAGGAGCAGGGCCGCCGCGACGCTGACCGGGAGGTGTACTGGCACGGCGTGCAGGCGGGGCGTGTGGCGTTGAAGGAACGGCAGTTGCAGGTCGACAAGCCGCGGCTGCGCAAGAAGCGGCGGCGGGCCGCCGAGCCGGGCGAGGTGGAGATTCCGGCGTATACGGCGTTGCAGGCGGACCAGCGGCTGGCGGACCGGATGCTGGAGCTGGTGCTGCGCGGGGTGTCGACTCGCAAGTACGAGACGGTGCTGCCGGCGATGGCCGAGCAGGTGGGGGTGAGCAAATCCGAGGTCTCACGGGAGACCATCGAGGCGGGGACGCGCGTTCTCAAGGAGTTGGTTGAACGGGACCTGAGTGAGTTGGACGTGTTGGTGGTCTACCTCGACGGGATCGTGTTCGGGGACTACCACGTGCTGGCGGCGGTGGGCGTGGATGCCGACGGCCGCAAGCACGTGTTGGGGCTTTGCGGCGGGGCATCGGAGAACACGGAGGTCACCGCCGGCCTGCTCGAAGACCTGGTGGCGCGGGGCCTGCGGGCGGACCGCCGGCGTCTGTTCGTCATCGACGGCGCCAAGGCGCTGCGGCAGACCATCGGGCGGGTGTTCGGGTCGTCGAACCTGGTGCAACGTTGTAGAAACCACAAGGTCCGGAACGTCTTGGGTCATCTTCCGAAGGAGCAGCACGAGCAGGCGCGTTCGACGCTGCGGGCGGCGTGGAAGCTGGACGCCGACGAGGGCATCCGGAAGCTGGAGCAGTACGCATCGTGGCTGGAGCGGGAGTGGCCGTCGGCGGCGGGGAGCCTGCGCGAAGGGCTGTCGGAGTTGTTCACGGTCAATCGCCTTGGGCTGCCGAAGCCGCTGCGCCGCTGCCTGACGACGACGAACATCATCGACTCGTCGCACGCTGGCGTTCGCCAGCACACGAATCGGGTGAGTCGCTGGCAGAGCGAGGAGATGGCGGTGCGGTGGGCGGCGGTGACGTTCCGAGAGACGGAGAAGCACTATCGCCGCATCACGGGCTACGAGCATCTCTGGATGCTGAAGGCGCACCTCGACGAAGAGGACGGCGTCCTTGCCGAATTGCAGAAGGCGGGGTAATGTGTGTCTGTCGCTGCCGACTTTCTACTACCGGCGGGACACCCTCCTCATCGTCTTCCTCAGCTACTAGCCCGGATCATGCACCAAGGGCCCGATCCAGGTAGAGACACAAGAGCCTCCGTATGGTAAAAATGCAGTATACACAGGCATTTTAGCCACCACGGAGGCCCCTGCGTGACGACCGACACTGTGCCACAGACTGTTCTGTTCCCGGATCTGTTCGACAAGCCACTGTTCGCCAAGTTCAACCAGGAGCAGGCAAGCTCCGACGGCGGGGCGGTCCTGCTCAAGGCGGCCGAGCGCGTGTACGGGTTGGTCAAGGCGTTCGCCCGGTGCCTGAGCGACAAGCGCGCGCCGGAGAAGATTCGGCACACGCTCGCGGACCTGATCGGCCAGCGCATCTTCGGCATCGCCTGCGGCCATCCCGACTGCAACGATGCCGCGCACCTCGCCGACGGCCGCGACCCGGTGGCGGGCGAGTCACTGGCCTCGCAGCCGACGCTGTCGCGGTTCGAGAACGCAGCCGGCCGCGGCGCGCTCTACGACATGGGGTGCGAGTTGGCGGCGCGTGTTGTCGAGCGCCACCGCCGCCGGCTGGGGCGGGTGCGGCGCATCACGATCGATCTGGACCCGACCGACGACCCGACGCACGGCGCCCAGCAGTACAGCCTCTTCAATGGGTACTATGACAACTGGTGTTACTTGCCGCTGCTCGCGTTCCTGACGTTCGACCGCGAACCCGAGCAGTATCTGTGTTCGGCGGTGTTGCGGCACGGCAAGGCGGTCGCCTCCGAAGGGGGCGTGGCCCTGTTGGCACGGCTGCTGCCGCTGCTGCGCTGCGCGTTTCCACGGGCGCGCTTTCTGGTTCGGCTCGACGGCGGCTTTGCGTCCCCGGCGCTGTTCGACTTCCTGGGTGCACAGCCGCGGCTCGACTACGTGGTGGCGATGGCGAGCAACGCCGTGTTGCTGCGGCACGCCGAGCCGGCGATGCTGGTGGCGCGGGCGCGCAGCGAGCGCAGCGAGCGCAGCGAGCAGACCGAGCATCTCTACATGGACACCGACTATGCGGCGGGCACGTGGAGCGCCGCGCGCCGGGTCATCATCAAGGCCGAAGTCGTCCGTCTCGGGGACCGCGAGCCGCGGGACAACCCGCGCTTCGTGGTGACGAACATGCGGCAGACGCCGCGTCAGGCCACTGCTTCCTTGCTGCCGCTGCCCCCCGGCATCCGTCGAGCTTGTCGCCCTTTTTCGTCCCGGCTGTGCTCCCAGCTACTTGACGAACACGGCGACTCCCGCTCGGCGGCAAGCGCTCATCGCCTGCCGTATCCACTTCAGTCGGCACTCCCGGGCCTGTGGCCCGGACTTGCCGCCGATGCTCACCCCGTCGATCCGGTCCAGGAGGATGCTTCCGGCAGGCAGTGCGCCCCGGCTGTTCGCGATCTCCTCCTTGCGACCCGCACCGCCTCTAGTGAACCACCGTTTTTCGTGGTTCCAGTGCCAAGCTGGCTGCCAGCTTGTCTACCGTTGCCTTTGCCGCCGGCTCGTCTTCGGCGTCTTCCCGCTCGTCGGCCGGGACGGGTGTTCCCAGCAGCTCGTACATCCGCACCAGTAGTGCGTCTACAACCGTCCTGCTTCCGCCTGGTACGTCCGACTCGTGGATCAGGTACTCGAACTCGTGGTAGAGCTCGCCCTTTTTCGTTTCGTTGTGCACCTTGAACACCGCCTTGCCGTTGAGTCGCAGGCGTCCGAGTCGCTCGACTACTGTCTCGGCACCTTCGGAGGGCGTGGCTACTTCCGTGCTCAGCGCTTCGATTTCTTTTCGGCTGTACCCGAGTCTTGCTTCGAGCACCACTGCCAGCGCGAACTTCAGCACGCTTGCGTCGTTGGTCGTCAGTTGTTCTTCCATTTTGTGCTTGTTTCCCGTCTTCGGTCTTGCGGTCAGCGCTCTGTCCCCGCGCGTGCGGGGGCGTCTGATCCGGTCCCCTTCGGGTACCGGCTGTTCCTGGTCCGCCACGGATCGGCGCGTGGCAGCACGCGTACGCTTTCGGTTTACAGGCGCGGCGGAACGGCGCGCCACGTCTTCGGCGTGCAGGTGGCGCCGCCACTTGGTTGCTCTGCTCGATGAGCAAGCCCGGGCGGATGCCGGTTCCCCACAGGACTGGCGCGTCAGGCCGGATGGCGCCCGCATCCATCGGGCGGGCATGGCGAGACCCGCAGACAGCTCGGCCGTCGTCAGCGCCAGGCCGTCCCGCCAGTCGTCGTCGATCGACGGCTCGGGGGTCGGGTACAGGCCGCCCAGTATCCGCTTCTGACCGCCCTGGAACGCCCCTAGGTAACAGGGGCCTGTAGCTCCGTCGTCCCGCGGCGTCTCATCGAACTCGTGCGTGATGCGCCAGCCTTTTGGCGGCGTCTGCAAGTCACTGATGGGCAAGGGGTTATAGCTCCTCTCTGTCCGTGGCGATCTCTCGCCGGCGTCGTTTTCGGCGTGGTTCACGGGCGCTCCGAAAAAAAGACGTTTTTTCCACCCTTACCTGGCCGTTACCGCGATTTTTCGTGGATCCGCGATAATCGGCGGTAGCGCCACTGGAGGGACCGCCAAAAGCGCTTAGATGGCGAGCCTTCTGCGTCTCGCGGTTGGGGTGTTCGGGAGGGCTCTGAGAGCCTCCCACCACCCGGCGACGCCGTCTGCGGCGTCCGGCCAGTCTCCTCGTACGATGCGCCACACGAGGACCCGCGCGCCGCCGCTTCGGACCGTGCCATCGGTCGGGTCTTCGAACTCCAGCGGCGATACATAGCCCAACGCAGAATGGCGGCGTCATGCGGTGCAGCATGTTGCGCAGCGTCGACGCCATCCGCCGTGTGCGCGCGTACAGGCGCGTCAGCCGCCGCAAGTCTTCCAGCCGCGGTGGTGCTACCACCCACTGTTGCCGAGCGCGAGGAACTGACGGAAACTGGACTCGGGTCGACCGCAAGATGTTGTGGTCGCCGGCGGCATCGTCAAGCCAACAGCGTGCGCGTGTGCGCACCGACGTCAAGGCGCGTCGCTTCGCTCCGCCCCCGCTCCGCGGGGCTGACGGCCTTGACGTCGGCTCCGCGCACGCTCGTCCAGCCTGGCTCTTGCCGACGATGCCCACTCATACACCCCCTACATGTTGTGGTCGCCGTCCTGTCCAGAATGACGCCCTTTCCAGCGACCGTTGACACCCACACCTCCACGCCGGCGTCGGCCAGCGCCCGCTGCACCGCCGTCGAATACACGCCCGTGCTCTCCATCAGGTCGTTCGTCCGAAAAACCCAGCTACTGCTCGCCGAGTTGCACGATGTGCAGCGATTTCCGATGGCGCGGGCGCTGATGGCCTATCTGGGGCTGGTGCCCGGCGAGCACTCCAGCCGCGACCGGCACCGCCGCGGGCCGATCACGAAGACGGGCAACAGCTTGGCGCGACGCCGGGTGGTGGCGACGCCCTGGCCACCTCGACGCCGTGGTGGCTCAGTCTGGCCGGTGAGGACCTTGCCGACCCTCCTTCGGGATCACCCGCGCGTCGCGCTCCTGGTAGGTCGGCTTGCGGCGCGACTCGCCCCGCGCCGCAAGACTGGTCGCCGAGAACTCCTTTTTCTGCGTCGCGATCGGACGGACGGCGCCGTGCGGCAGCTCGGCGATGTTCGATCCAAGCATCGGAACTCTGAACGCCGACGCCGGGCGACGCCGATCCCCGTCTCCCGCCCGGTCCTCGCCATCCGGACGAAGAGCAAGTCATTCTGGGCGTTTGTCCATCAGGTCCGTGTTCGAGTGATGCTTCACGGCGCCATTGAGGCGTTCGATGATCGCGTCGACGGTCTCGATCTCGACGCCGATCCACCCCCGGTGGCGTTGCTCGCACACGGCGTACGTGGTGCCGCTTCCCCCGAAGGGGTCCAGCACGATGTCGCCCGGCTCGCTGCTCATTTCCACGACCCGCTCGAGCAGCTTTGTGCTCACCGAGTTGGCGTGTCGGGATGCGGGCTTGAACGTGGGATGACGGACCGGCGGGATGTCGGTCCAGATGTCCTTCAGAGTGACGCCATCGGCGTGCATCGCCCGTCGATGGCCGCCGTAGTCCTTGATCTCGCCGCCGCAGTGCCGGCACTCTTCGATCGGGGTGCGGAGCCGACGGAACGTCTTCGGTTGCCCCTTGCTGAAATAGACCAGCGCGTAGTGGGCCGGGTACAGCCGCCCCGGGATCGGCAGGCGCCCGGCCTGCTCGACGGCGATCCAGTGCCGGAAAGTCAGGCCGAATTCCTGGAGGAAGCACGCGATGCGGATGTTCCACTTCGGCAGGTGGTACGCGAAGAACGATCCGCCCGGGCTCAGGGTGCGAACGCACTCGCGCAGCCACCGTCGGCACCACTGCAGGTACTCCCGGGTCGACTGCTGGTCGCTGACCAGATCGCCGTAATCCTTGCCCAGGTTGAAAGGTGGATCGGCGAAGACGAGGTCGACCGACTCGGTCTCGATCGCGGGAAGCACCTCTAGGCAGTCTGCTTGGTAGAGGCGCCCGAACCGGGTCTCGACGACAGGGAGGCGGTCGATCCGGATCGGCAGTCGCCTGCGCATCCCGTCCCGATCATCGGGCTCCGCTGTCGTGGACCGGGACTTCGCATCATCCAGACGTCGTGCCGGCTTGCGGCATTTCCACCGAAAAGGCTGCGCCTGCTTGGCGCAGGCCTGAATGTAGCGGCGCAGTTGCCGCGCCAGACCGGCCGTGGAGCCGCGGATGCCCGACCGTGGCACATCTGGCCGTACCTTGGAGAGCCACAGCTCGAGTTGCTTCAGCCACGATGAAGGCGTCGGCGTGAGGTGCAACTTTACGTCGGGGTGCTGGTCGAGAAACCGCGCCAGCGTCTTCGTCCTCTGCGCAGACCGTTTGTCGAGGATCAGGTGGAGCTGCTGATGGGGCTCGCAGGTGGCTACCACCTCACCGAGAAACGCGACCAGATCCCCGCTCGTGTGGCGAGCCGTACTGCCGCGAAGACTGCCGCTCCGGGTGCTCAACGCGGCGTGCAGCGACAGCGCGCCGTCACGGCTGTGCTCCGACGTCCGACCCTCGGCACGGGCCGGCGACAGCGGAAACACGCGCTCCCGAGCGTTGGGCGCGTGGATGGCGGTCTTCTCGCCGACGCGGAACACCGCTGCCTGACACCGCGGGTCCAGGCAGAGGCCGACAATGTCGGCCGTCTTCGTCTTGAAGTCGGGGTCGGACGAGGTCATGTAGCGGGCCAGCCCATGGGGCGGCAGGTCGGCCTCGCGCCAGACACGCTGCACCACATCCTTGCTCACACCGAGGTGAGCGGCCAGACGGCGGCAGGACCAGCGTCTCTTCCCATCCGGCGGCGGACGGCGCGTCGCGGCCAGTACCCGGGCGCGCACGCGTCCGGTCAGCTTCCACGGTGTGCGCCCCGGGTGGTAACTGGTCAGGGCGTCCACGCCGCCGTCGAGGAACCGCTGGCGCCACTTGGCGATGGTCGGGCGAGAGACATCGAGCTGGCCGCTCGCGGCTCGTGCGGAAGTGCCATCGGCCAGCAGCAGCACGATCCGGGCGCGCTGCACGAAGCGGGCGGCCAGGGCGTGCGAGCCGGCGATCTCCTCGAGCTCGGTGCGGTGCGCGGGAGTCAGGTGAATCGGCTGTCCTTCGAAGGGCATCTATGGGCAAGACGACAGCCAGACGGAAACATTTCTCTGCGACGAAGCGCTGACCCTATCCGTTGCCTGGCGGACCGAAGGTCCACCCAGGGTGACGTCGCGATTCCGCTCCTTCTCCGCCTATACGCGAGAGGATTCGCGCGAGGAGCGCCTCAACTGGGAGACCGCTTGGTTTCGACCTGCGACGGGCCGTGGCGCTGGTTCGGCGGCGTCTTCCTCAACAGGTACGACGGCAGCGGTAGAGGCTTCGAGTACGCCCCCGGTCTTCGGAGTTTCCGGGGTCACGCGATCCTGAGTGGCAATCCGGTGTCCGAGCCGGTCGAGTACTACAGCCTGGGCACGCAAGCGGTCGAGGAGCGCGCTCTGTTCGGGGTTGTTCCGCCCGCCTGCTCCTCCGTGGTTCGTATCCGCGCCGACTCCGGGAGGCGCGGCGGCTACGCCGCGCCGGTACGGCAAGGGTCGGTCGCCAGCGGCGTGGCGTTGCTCGCACACGGCGTACGTGGTGCCGCTTCCCCCGAAGGGGTCCATCGGACACGTGGTGCCGCGCCATCAACTCGGTTGCGCGAGCCTGGATCTTCGTCCAGGGTCATCGGCTCGTCTTCTACATCTGCACATCCTTTCCCTGAGCCGGCGAAAAAGGGCGGACCGCTCCATTCGTGGTCGTCGGATCGTCGCCCGGCTGCTGGAAGTCCTCGTACAGACGCGCAAACGTCTTCCATGCGGCCGTACCCGCCCGGCTTGATGTCGAACTGAGCGGCAGCCTTCGTCTTGCCGATTCCGGGATTCGCACGCAAGAACTCGAAGACCTCCGCCTCGCTCGGCGCCTGCTTTGCGCGCGACGGTTCGTACTTTTCGGTCTCCGTGTACCGCACGCCGTCGGACTCCAGGTAGATCTCGGTGTGCTGCTTCAGGGATTGCGAGAACCGAGACTTGAAGACGAACCGTCTCCCTCCCAGGCGTTTTCATTCAGAGCTTTCTCTGCACACGTCGCAATGAATGAAATCGTCGGATCCGAGTTGCCGAAATGCCGAAATCCGCTGGGGCTTGGCATCTTCCGCTCTCCACCCATCGTCGAGCACGCCTACCGACCGGGCGGAAGCATACCCACCACGTGCCGCCCGGCTGAATGACGGCGGATGTCTCGGCGTGGATGTTCTACCGCGAGTGCCTTCTGGCACGCTTGTTGCCTCAGTCCAGAACGGCCACCGTACGACCTCCTGCTGGAACGGGGAGCGATGTCGCCGAACACGACGACAACTGCGGCGCGAGCGCGGTTAGGAACTCCGTGCCGCCGCGGCGGTGACGCGCTTGCGGACGGGGCTGGAGGGCTCGCGAACTACACGCTCGCCGGCCGGCTGTGGCTCAGGCCGAGCGTCGAGGTGGGGCCGCGGCACGACCGCGGGGACGCCGAGACGGGCGCCGGCATGGACGTGGGTGCCGGCCTCGTCGTCTCGGACAGGTCGAGCGGGCTGGCGGTGGACGTGCGGGTGCGGACGCTGCTGGTGCACCAGGGCCCGAGGGGTTCTCCGCGCGAGCCGTGGCGGTGTCTCTGAGTTACAACCCGACTCCCTCGGCGCCGCTGAGCTTTTTGGCGCGAGTCGCGCCGTCGTGGGGTAATCAGGCGACGCGCGGGGCCGAGGCGCTGTGGTGCCGGGAGACGATGGCCGGGATGGCGCACGGCAGCGACGCGATCGGCAATCGCCTCGATGCCGATCGCGTCGACCGAGAGACGGTCCGTGCCGCGGTGAAGCACGAGTCGGGCAGTGTCCGCCGCGGCGTGTCTCGGTCCGGCGTTATCGACCCGGATCCGCTCCGAAGCCGCGTTCGCGAAGCTCTGTGGCGCCTGCCCGATCCCTGCCTCATCCGGCGTCACCAATCGGCATCGGCTCTACCGTGGCGGTCACCGCCATGCCAACGCGACTCTCTACCGGATCGTGATCGTCCGCATGCGCTGGCACCAGGCGACCATCGACTACGTCCGCCGACGCACCGCCGAGGGCTTGTCGAAGAAGGACATCATCCGCTGCCTGAAGCGCTTCGTCGCTCGCGAGATCTACCACGCACTGATCGACGACCACAGAGTCGGTGCGGCGTGCGCCGAGGCTGCCTGACGTGGCCGTGTTCTCGCTGTCTTGGACTTCCGTACGAGGTGGTCGCTGCTTTAGCAGCAGCTCGCGGTCGGCATCGCACCCCGTCGTTTGCGCTCGGTTCTGAGCAGCAGGAAACCAAGCGAAGCGGACGCCTTGTCTGCAGGCGTTCGCGTAGCGCGGTAGCCGAGCGCGCGGCGACGGCGGTAATGGCTGAGCGCAGCTACGCGAGGAGCGGTCAGAGGCTCGACAGCGGTTGGACGGATCGTCGTCGGCGCCCGTGCCTGTAACCGTCAGGGTCGCCAGAACCCGCTCGGCAGACGCAAGGACCGGTCGGACGCCCGGTTCGCGGTGCGGGGTCATCGGAGCCCCGCGCAGGGACGGTCACGCCCCTGTCGGTACGTACGCTCACCGGAGGTGACGTCAGGACCGGCTGCAACGCTCGACCATTGTCCGTATGACAATCAACCATGGTGATTTCACTCACGGCGGCTCCGAAGGGAGCCTCCAACTCGCCAAGGCGCGATGCAGTTCTTGACATATAGGGGCAGCGCCGCCTATGACGCGGAACCGATCCGGCAGCACAGCCGCTCACTCGGCCACGTCCCGTTGATTGACACCAACCCCCGCCGCGACAAGACGCTGGCGGAGGAACTGCGAACCGAAGCCCGGCGCCTGAAGAATCTCGGCTTCCAGCTTGCCGAGCAGGTTCGCTATAACGAGCGTACGGCGGGTGAGCGCGTCAATGGCCGTCTCAAGGACGAGTTCGGTGGTCGCCATGTCCGGGTCCGCGGCGCCGCAAAGGTGATGTGTCACTGCATGTTCGGCGTGCTCGCACTCACCGTCGACCAGCTCGTACGCCTGGTGACATAACCAGCACACCGCCGCCAACGCCCTTCGGCCCCCGACCGGCGTCAGTCACCCACCGGTGCCCCGACGCTCGATCGGCAACACGTCGAAACAGCCCTACGTCCACCTCTCGGCGTGCCGCCGGTCCTCCAGAACCGGCATCCGGTCGGCGATCCAGGGCGAATGACGTTTGTGACCAGCTGGTCATACACGTCAGTTCTCGACGACCGTTGACAGTCGAGCCGGTTCACCGCCCCGCCGCCGCGACGGGAGTCCTTCCATCGGGCAGCGAATTGTACCGCGGCGTTCCCAGGACCCCCACCACGGTGATGAGGCGTCGGGTCGGGTCCAGCCGGGCGGCGGCGTCGGGGTCGGCGACGACGGTGACCGGGGCCGTGTCGGCGATCTCCACCCGGCGGCCCCTGCGCCGGCCTGTTTCGTGACGATCCCATTGTGCCGAGTCCGGTTCAGCGAGTGCCTGGCGATTGGCGCTGCCAGCGGTCTTGCCCGCTAGTTCCGTGCCGACGCCGAGGCAGCGCCAATCGCCTCGGTGGATGCACGCGCGGTCGGGCCGGATGCGGTCGTGCACCGGTGGGTCAGGGTCAGGTCCCCGCTTGCGGGCCGTCGGTCGGTCGGACGGTTTGAGCGGCCAGCCACTCGTTGAGGTCCGAGCCGCGGTAGGCGACTCGCGAGCCGAGCTTGATGAACGCCGGCCCGCGACCCTCACTCCTCCAATGCGCGAGAGTGGAAGGGCGGCCCAGCACCAGCAACGCCGGATCACCGGCGAGATACAGCTTGTGGTCTTCGAACACTTGCTTGCCTCCGGTTGCAATCCGAAAGCAAGTATGCCGACCGCGTGCCATGCCAAGGTCAGTCCCGAGCCCCTCCTCCGGCCATCGCCGCCGCCATCGCGGCGCCGATTGCGCGCCGTGCGTCCGCGACTGGCAAGCCAACCGCCCGCACGTACCGGTCCGCCATCGCCGTAGTCTTGTGACCCAGCAGGTCTCGCAGCACGTGCGTGCCGACACCCGCCGCCGCCGCGTTCGTCATGACCGTCCGCCGCAGATCGTGCAGGCGAACTTCTGTCAGCCCCGCCAGCCGCGCCGCCGCCGCGAAGTGGGTGCGGGCGGTCCGATACGTCAATGGCCCGCGCGCGTCGACCGCGAACACGTGGTCATTCCTATTCATCCGGGGCCGGGAGCGCATGACCGCAAGCGCCGCGTCCGGAAAGTCATGCACCCGCCGCCCGGTCTTCGTCTCCGGCAGCGTCACGCGCCCATTCTCGAAGTCGACATGCTCCCAGCGAATCGAGCACACTTCAGATATTCGCAGTCCAGTCAGCGCCGCAACCCGGATCGCGGCAACGCTCGCGGGGTGCCTCTTGTCGAGCCGGTCGAGAGCGGCCGCCAGCGCTGCCAGCTCGTCGGAATCGAGCACACAGTCTCTCGCCTCCTCCCTCGCCCGCTCGACACCACGCGCCGGATTCGTGTGTTGCGATCGCCATTCCCACGTCTCGAAGAGATTGAAGAGCCGCGAGATAAGCGCCAGCACTCGATTACGTGTCGCGTTCGGCAGGCGTCTGACTGCCCGCTCCACGTTTCGCCGCGTCACGGCGTCGACGCGACGCTTGCCGAGGGCCGGTCCGACGTAGACCTTCGCCTGATTGCGATAGGTCTGGAGCGTCCGCCGGGAGAGCAGACCGAGCTTGATCCGCTCCGGGGCGTATTCGTCAAGGAAACGAACCAGCCCCTCGTCGACGGTCGGCGCCTCGCGTTGCTGGCGGCGACGCTCCAACGGATCCGCTTCGCCTGCGCGGATTACCACCAGTTCCCGACCGGCCCGCTCGCGAACGTCGCTCAGCGACAGCTCGGAGCATCGCGCCAGTGTCGCCCGGCGCCGCCGGCCTGCGATCCGGTAGTCGAGGATGTAGCTCTTCACGCCGGCGGGCGTAACCCGAAAGCCGAGCCCCCGCACCTGGGAATCCCATACGGTGTAGGTCGCCGTCCGTGGCTTCGCCTCACGGACGGTACGTTCCGTCAGCGACCGCGTCACCATGTTACCCATGCCCGTCTCCCCCGATCCGATGACGCGCTGAATCCCGGTAAGCAGGTCTTCCAGAACCGAATCCGCCATCATCTGCCCGAAGTCCGTGTCACCACTGTGTCACCACTGGAACAGCATGACACGACACGCGGCGGCAATCAACAGCATGAATGGTACGCCGCAAGCTGTTTTTTTATGGATGTTTACGGCACTCGTGCGCAATGATCCGCAGGAGCAGGATTCGCGGCATGCAGTTATTCGTAATCAGCAGGTCAGCGGTTCGAGTCCGCTCGCCGGCTCCAATGTTTACGGGCAAAAACGCGATCTGACGCTCAGCTGAAAGGCCATTTGACACCCTAAGTGACACCCTAAGTGCCCGATCTCTGTCTTTGGCCGCGACGCCGGCAGGCCCTCCCTCGTGTGGCGGGACGCAACCCTGCTGACAGCTCGACGCAGCGCCGGAACGTCGCGGTCGTGGTTGCCGAGGACCTGGAGCCGCTCGCCGGGGCATTCGATCGGGTCGAGCACCACGCGATCGTCCCGTCAGGCATCCGGATGGGCGACTGTCGCCGAGGCAGATGACGGTGTCGCCAGCGCCGACGTGGCGTCTCCAGTTCCGGAGCAGGTGCCGGTTCATCTCCTCGACGCTCCGGAACGGCCACGCGCGACGGCGCCGAGGATCGCGGCGGCCTTGGTCTGTGGCGGTCGACTACCTGCCCGATCAGCCGGGCCGGGCAGTCGAGCAGGTAAACTCGTCGTCTCTGCATCGGACGTCGTCCAGCCAGACGGGGTGTCGGCGGCGGGTGCCAGAGGCGCAGGCGCGCACCGCCGTTCGCCACGCCCCCGTGGCCGAGTTGCCGCAGGCAACACCGGCCTCCTCGTCCGTCCAGTAGTGGTCGCAGACCAGGCCCCAGCCGTCGCCGTCATTCATGTCCATGCCCGGTCGTCGTAGCAGCAGCGCCCGAGGCGGCTATCCGCCGAGTCGCTGCCGTCGACCAGACGCAGGTCGTCGCTGCACGAATCGCCGCTGCAGGCGGCTTCCTCATACACCCGCACCCGCACGATGTCGGGGCGGGTATCGGCAAGGCATAGCCGGCCAACGCCACCCACGCCCGTCACGGTCAGCGTGAACTCCGGGTCCCCGGCGGTCGCCGGGGTGTTGAGGCCGCGGGTGGTGGTGTCCGCGCCGGTCAGGTCGACCGACGTGCCCCCGGTCTGCGCCCAGGCGTACTCGACGTTGTTGCCCCGCGGCGGCTGCGAAATCGTGAGCGAGGCGTCGGCGACGAAGTAACGTAGGTCTGCTCTCCGCGCCACGCGACGTGCCGCTCGGTAGTGGGCTACCCTGCTCTTCATGAATCGGGAACGGATCGACGACAAAATAGATGAAGCCGTACTGGCGCTCCTCTATCTGGGAATCTTCGAGCGTGATCCGATGATGGGCGCGCGCACGTGGAAGTCGTTCGACTGGGACGTGATGGACCGTCTTCATCAAAAGGGCCTGATTTCCGACCCGGTGAGCAAGGCCAAATCGGTGATGTTGACCGATACGGGTTTGCGCCGGGCTGAGGCAGCTTCTTGTCGGCTGTTCGAGGCGGATGAATGAGCCGCGTCGGAAGAACCTCGGCCGCATGACCAGACACGACTCACTCGGCACGCTGGTGCCGCGCCTCGGCCAGCACCGAGGTCAGCGGGGCCGCGGTGTAGTCGATGTGCTCCAACGCCAGATTGACGTGCCGCCGGGTCGGCTCGGTGCCTTGGTGCAGGTGGCCATGGAGGGCGATCGCGCCGGGCGGTACCTAGCGTAGCGGGGCGTGGCTCAGGGCCAGCGGCCGGTCGGTCGCGCACAGCGCCAGGATGCACTGCGTCGTGAACCCCGCCTCGCGTAGCGCCTCGCGGTCGAGGTCATGGTTCCCGAGCACGAGGGACCGCTCGCCGGGACAGGCCTGGATGTCGAGCACGAGCCGCCGGTCGCGCCAGCGGGCGGAAGGTGGACGTCGACGCCACGGCACAAACCGCCGGCATCGACGGAGTGGCACCCCGCTCGCACGTGACCTCCGCGCGTGATCGGTCACGCCGTCGCGGCGGATGAGCGGCTGCAGCGCCGGCGGTGCGAAGTCGAGCGGTGCGTCCGGCGGGACGCCGCGGCGTCCCGCGGCGCGCTGTTCGACCTGGATCCGCCGCGTCACCTTTTCCGGCCCTGGCCAAAGTTCAGTCAGGCCGTCGCGCGTCACCAGGGCGCACTGAAACGTCTGGACGAGTTCCGCAAGGTGATCGACCGCATCACGGCGGCACGTCTCCCGATCAAGGAGCTCGATATCGACCCTGATACTCGGTCTGAGGGTGACGCTCGGGCCAGTCCTGCCGCAAGGTCAGGAACCGCTGCGACAGGGCGAGCGGACGGGTAGAGGGCTGTGCGCTGGAGGAGCGACCCGCGCTGCGTGCATGGAAACCGCGGCGCGGGTGTACCAAGTCCGCACCGCGATCCCCTGGAGGACGACGTGTCTCCCACCGCCGCGGAAGACAACGCACAACGTATCGACCGTAGCCGACCGATCCTTTACGTGTTGCTGTGAGAGCCGGATCGCGTTGAACGGCGGGCATCGCGAGCTTGGCCCGGCCAGTGAGAACCCCCCGGGTCCCGACGCCGCGACCTCGACAGCGCTCGATGTCGCCTCACCGACCGGGGGGTCGACGCGCACCCTCGAACGGCAGGCGACGCCCCACCGGCTCGACCTCCCCGGGGGCGACGACGTCGCCCCCGCAGTCCGGGCACGTCGCCGGCAACGGCAGCCGCACATCGACCGTGAAGCGCGTCAGGCAGCCCGAGCACCGTCCCGGCTGCGTCTCCCGACGCTCGGGATGCACCGCCGGAAGATGAGCGCCGATCAGCCGCTGGTCGCTCACGATGCCTTTCCTACCGCCAGATCCGCTGCGGCCCGACCGCTCTCCTCAGCCAGAGGGCGCAGACCCGCCGCCGGCCGACGTCACGGTCTTCCGTGGCGAGCTTGGCCGAGGGTCCCTCAGTCTAGCGAGGCGTACGGCCCTTGATGTGGTATGTTGCGCGCTCGCCATACCGCCGCCGCGTTTCTCCTGCCGTCGCCTCGTGTTCCTGCTGCTCGTTGCCGCCGCCGCCGGCCTCCTCGCGCGACCGGCCGAGGCCGGTAAGCGGCCGTTCGCCGACATCGTCGACGCCGCCGCCCGGCGGCACGGCGTCGACCCCGACTTGGTGCACGCCGTCATCGCCGTCTAGTCAGGGTATCGCGCAACCGCGCAATCACCCGCCGGAGCCCAGGGCCTGATGCAGTTGATGCCGGACCCGCAGGACGACCTCGGCGTTTCCGATGCCTTCGACCCCCAGCAGGTAGGCGACGCCGGCGTCGCCTACCTGCGCCGTCTCACCGACGAGTTCGGGACCGTTCTCGCCCTCGCTGCCCTATAACGCCAGGCCCGGCGCCGTTTGCCGCTTCAACGGCATCCCGCCATACGAAGAGACGCGCGCCTACGTCCGGTCCGTTCTCGACCGCGGCCGACCAGCTTCTTGACACACAGGCAACCGAGGAACATGACCCACCTGGAGACCGAGTGGATGCCGTGTCCCAGGCGGACCTTGCCGAAAGCGTCGCGGTCCCCCTGACGGCAGACGGTGCAGCCGAACTGCCGCAAGCGCTGAACGAGGCGGCGGACCTCGATGACCGAGACTGGGTCGCCGCGCTGCCGGACCTGCTCACCCCGCGAAGCGCGCAGGCGGGGGTGCTGTTGCGCCAAGGTGTCGCCGATGAACGGCGGACCCGGGTCGATGGCGCCGGACCGACACACGCCGCGGCGGACACTGCCCGACTCGTGCTCCACCGCGGCGCGGGCCGTCTCATGGTCGACGACGAGTTGCGCCGCGATAGTCCAGACCTTCCAGCGCTCGCCGCAGTACAGGCGCCGGAACGCGGCGCGCGGCGCGGGCGTGATCACCGTCCCTCATCTTTCGATGCACGCGGGGCTCCTTCGCCGGGATTCGACCCACGTGCCCGGGTCTGGTCGTCGCCGACCGCCCTCGGTGCGAACCCACCACAGCCCGGAGCTACGACTTTCACCCCTGGCGGCTCTCTGCGAGACCGACCCGGTGGACATTCGCCCACGACGGCGCATCCTCGTTCCAGAACGAACATCCGCACGTCAGTCGCGGTCGCCGTCGCACCCCCGGGCGCACAGCACGCCTCCCGGTGGTGCAGGTCCGGCGGAGAGGAATCGACACGGCCGATCCCGTGCCCTACACTGGCCGGGATGGCGACGGGCACGACCCGTGACGACGGGTCACAATAGTCGATGTGGGTGGCGACGGCGGACCTGCCACAGGGCGTCGGCACGGCGCGGAGCCTTCCGGGCCGGGCGGCGAGCCTGTTTCGCGCCCTGGTCAGGCGATCGCGCGACCTGTGGCGCCTTCTGGAACGTTTCTCGACGCCCCTGGTACCGCCCTCGTCGCCGACGCCATCTTCACGGCGCGACAAGAGCGTCCGCTCATCGTGGGGGACTTGCGTCTCCAGGCTGCCAGGGCACGAGGGTGTGTGAGTTGAATTGTCCGCTTGTCGGCCCGGGACAATCTGGAGTCGCTGATGTCTGACCGTCTTACGCCCCGCCGGATGATCGCGGCGCTCGCCTGCGCCGTCGTCTGCTGCTTGACGGCCGTGCTCGACGCCGAAGACTGGCCGCAGTGGCGCGGCATCGACCGGGCCGCCGTGTGGCACGAGACCGGTATCGTCGAGCGCTTCGCCGAAGACGGGCTCATCGTCAAGTGGCGCACCCCGGTGCGCGCCGGCTTCGCCGGACCGGCCGTCGCCGACGGACGCGTCTTCGTCCTCGATTACCAGGAGACCCCGGGCAGCCGCACGATGGACGGCCACGAGCGGCTCGTGGCGCTCGACGAGGAGACCGGAGCGGCCCTCTGGACGCGGGAATGGCCGGCCACCTACCGCAACATAGTCCCGGTGTTCGCCACCGGCCCCCGGGCCACGCCGACCGTTGACGGCGACCGCGTCTACATCCTCGGGGCGGCCGGCATGCTGACGTGCTTCGACACCGCCACCGGCGATCTGATCTGGCAAATCGACACCGTGGCCGACTACCGCATCACGGTGCCGGTCTACGGCGTCGCGCACTCGCCGCTCGTGGAGGGCGAGCTCCTGATCACGCTGCTCGGCGGCGAGCCCGACGCCATGGTCGTGGCGTTCGACAAGGCGACGGGCGCCGAGGCGTGGCGCGCGATTGAAACGAACTCGGAAGCGGGCTACTCCTCGCCGATCGTGACCACCGCCGGGGGCGTGCGGCAGTTGGTCGTCTGGCACCCGGCCGGGGTCACGTCGCTCGACCCGGCCACCGGCCGCATCTGGTGGGAACACGACTTCCCGCTCGCGAGCGGACTGACGATCGGCACGCCGGTCCGCAGCGGGCGCTACCTGCTTGTCACGCAGGTGGAGAACGGCGGCCTGATGCTGGCGCTCAACCCCGACCGTCCGGCGGCCCGCCTGGTCTGGACCGGCAACAACCCCAACCGCACCGACCGCCCGGTGCAGCGATCCATGACGTCGACGCCGATCGTGGTGGGCGACGCGATCTACGGGCTCAACAGTTACGGCGAGCTGCGCGGCGTGGACGCAACGGCCGGCGAGCTGCTGTGGTCGAGCGACCGGCTCGTACCCGAGGACCGCTGGGCGAGCTCGCACCTCGTGCAGCACCAGGACCGCTCGTTTATCTCCGTCGAGACCGGCGAGCTGGTCATCGCCCGCTTCTCGCCGGCCGGCTACGAGGAGGTCGACCGGACGCACCTGCTGACGCCCACCACCCGTACCCGCGGCGGCGGCTCCGGTCGCTGGAGACACGTCGATCGCGCGGTGCTGTGGGCGCACCCGGCGTACGCGAACCGCCACGTGGTCGCGCGCAACGACGCCGAGGTCGTGCGCGTCTCACTGGCAGCCGCGGACTACGAGTAGAGCCAGAGCTGGAACGTCGCGATCGGACTGACCGCGGCGCCTGTCCCGCCGCGAACAATCAGCGGTGCGATCGTGACCGCGAACTCCCACCGGTTCCGCTCGGCCGCCGCCTCGCTCACCGCCGTCAGGTCCATGTTGTCGAGGACGTGGACGCCGAGGTAGATGAGCGCGAGGTGGTGCAGCGAAAGCGCTCCAGGCCGCCCGGCGGCGGGGGCCCGACGTCCATGGACGATTCGCTCCCCACCAGCGCGACGTCGCGCGCCCGCAGCCACGGGATGCACGAGGGTTCCAGGCTACGAGGCCCGACCGGAGACGTACATCACATCCAGTAGAACGGCCACGGGCTCATCCTGCGTCTTGTCCTTGATCTCGCGCGCCTGGAGCAACCAGACGTGAACATCATCCGTCTTCAGGGTCCAGTCGCGAGCCTGATCGATCCTTCCGATACAGCTCTCCACGAAATGCCGGTATTGCCCTCAAGCCTCGTACTCGCCGGTCACGGTCAAAAGGATCGCCAAGGCGAGTTGATTCGGTCCAGACCCGCGGAATCCCCACTCAGGGCCGGTCGGACTAAGCTGGCCGACGTCAGCTGGCTCCTGCCAGTCGAGTGGTCTTCCGTCGATCATGACGTGCGCCCTGCCGTCTCGGCGTACGCCGCTGATGGTCCGGTTCGGTGGGGGCGCGGCCTGGACGGCCCGCTCGACGGTTCCCTTTCCACACCACAGCCTCCGGGCGATGTCGCGATAGCTGGAGCCCAGGTGGTGCATCTCCCGCGCCCGATCGTCGCGTGCACGTCGCTCCGCCGGAGAAGCGAGGCGCCGACGGCGTCGGCGACCCGACTGGTCGACATAGGTCTCCGCCCCTGTCCCATCGTCCTCGTTCGCACGCGACGGGACACCCAGTGCAGGCTGACGGGACAGTTGATGACGGGTTGGGACACCCGCGCCCGCCCCATCCGACCCGCCCTCTTGCACCCCTGTCTCGTCGTCGGAGGCCAGAACGTCCTTGAGGAATCCCACTGGGTCGAACCCGATCGCCTCGGCTATCTCGACGAACTCGAAGAAGTACAGACGGCGCTTGCCGCTCTCATACTTGGAGACGTACGCCTGCGGGCGGTTCAGGCGCGAGACGAGGTCTACCTGCTTTAGCCCGGCGTCGTTCCGCCTTTGCTTCAGTCGACGCCCGAATCGAACGTCCCGGTCCAGAGGCTTGACCACAGCACCATCAGGGTTAAGTTTCTGTAAGCGAATATACTCTATAGAGATGTCCCGTGCTGCGCGAGCCCAGCATGACAAGAACCACCCGAGCCGAACACCAGACATCAGTCACATCGGTCCGGCGGCGAGCAATCGCAGAGCGCATTTGGTGCAACCGGGATAGGCGACCGGCCCGTCGGGCGTGCACGGCCGGTCCCGGTGCGCAGCGTGCGGCCAGCGGCCCGGCAGCACCGGTACGGCGATCGGCATCGATCCGGTTGAGACGATATGCAACTACTGGCGTCGCGGCACCAGCAGATCGCGTGGTCGGCACCACACACGCAGAAGAACCGGCACGGCGCCGGCGCCCAGCCCCGGCAGCACGGAGTGGTAGGTGTTGCGCGTCCGCAACTCGACGACCATGCCGTGATCAGCAAGTTGCTGGCGTTGATGTCAAGCAACTTGGGATGTTCGATGTGGGTACATCTTGCGACCCGCGCCGCGAATGGGGGCGGTAGCGCAACGCGGCGCGCAGAAATTCGCCGCAACCATCAGGGCAAGCAACGCGGCAAATGGAGATCGCGATTCCGTCGTGCTCGGCCTGATCGGCGGCAACCTCGTCGGCGACTCGCAGGCTCGTTGCGAACTTCAAGGGACATCTAACGCTCCAGTGGCACCCTAACCGCCCAGGATCTCGTCCATCTTCGCGGCGGCTTCGTTCTTCAACTTCGGCGCGACGTGCGTGTAGAAGTTCGCCGTCACGCTGATCTGCGAGTGCCCGAGCGTTTCCATGATGGTCCGCAGGTCGACGCCCTGCGCGAGTAGCAGCGTCGCCGCAGTGTGCCGCAGGTCGTGGTACCGAATGGCCGGAAGTCCGGCCCGGCGCAGGATCGCCTTGAACGTCCGGTTGATATTGCAGCCATCGAGCGCCGCTCCGGCTTCGGTGGTAAACACGAGTCCGGAATCGTTCCATCGCTCACCGGCGACGAGCCGCTCCTGGAGCTGGCGCGTTCGATGCTTGCGCAGGGCCGTCGTCACGATGCCGGGCAGCACGATCGTTCGGCGACCACGTGCCGACTTCGGTTCCCCGAATCGCGGTTGTTTCCCGCCGCGTTCCAGCGTCTGGCGCACCGACAACGTACCGGCGTCCAGATCCACGGCATCCCAAGGCAGACCGAGCCCCTCACCGAGGCGCAGACCGAGTCCGACCGCAACCGTAAACAGGGCTTCGAGCCGATGATCAGCAACGGCGGCGAGGAACTTCCTGGTCTGATCGGGCGTCAGCGGCGCAATCTCCCGCGCCCTATACCGTGGCGGATCGGTCAGGGACGCGACGTTGCGCGAGACGAGTCCCCACTTGAGAGCCTTATTCAGTGCGGCGCGAAGGACTGCCCGTGCGTAGTGGATCGTGCGGCCGCCGACGCCCGCCGCACGGCGAGACTCGAGCAACGTGCTCACGTCCAGCGGAGTGAGCTTGGCGAGCCGTACGCGACCGATCCCCGGTTCCAGATGAATGCGCACGACCTGCTCGTAGCTCCTGTGAGTACGAGGCCGGAGTTGGCTACGGATGATCTCAAGCCAACGGCGCAGGAAAGCACCCACCGTCTCCTGCTCGGGGACGGGCGGTAGCCCCTTCTCCGTCCGGTGCAGCGTCTCGCGCAGCTTGTCCTGAACCTCTCGCTTCGTTCGACCGTAGAGTGTCTTGCGACGGCGCTTGCCGTCCTGCCAGCCGAGATCAACGCGGGCCATCCATCGTCCGTCCGCTCGCCTCGTTATGCTGCCTTCACCACGTCCGCGACGCGTTGCCATCGTCGAATCTCCTCCCAAATCGCCTCCCCGGAAATGCGCTCGAGGCCTCGTGATCGGGTGCGGTGCGACGCACCCGCCTCAAGGTGACACCCAACGCGGGGGCACTGCCTTCCCGCTTTCTCTGGCCTGGCGTTCCGGCGTCCCGGACGCCGCCGCGGCAACGTGTGCACCACGGCCAACGCGCGTCGACACGGCAGCGCTGTGCCAAGTCCGCCGTGCGTCCGGCGATTCGCTTCTTGTTGCTGGGGACGCTGGACTCGAACCCCACGACCGAACTCCTCGCAGGGTTGCCAATACCCTCGGTGGGCACCCAAATCCGGCCATTAATGGGCGGCTGAAAACCGGCCATTTCCGATAGCGGCCCGAGACGTTGACGCCGGCCTGGAACACGACGTTCCTGCCCCGGCATGAGCAACGTCTTGAAGGAAGAGAAACGACAACAGGTTCTCGCGCTGGGACGCCTCGGCTGGTCGCTGCGGCAGATCGAAGAGGCCACCGGGGTCCGGCGTGAGACCGCCAGCGGGTACCTGAAGGCGGCCGGCCTGAAGGTCCGGGGCCGTGGCCGGCCTCCGGCTCGCCCGGCAAAACCGGCCATTTCGCCGGAGATGCCCACCGACTCTTCGCCGGCTACGGCGGCCGGCAAGGGCACCGCCGCCGCGGCACCCGTCCCCGCGCAACAGCCCAGTCGAGCGCCACAGGCGAGCGCGTGCGAGCCCTACCGCGAGCTGGTCGTCGACGCGCTCGGCCGCGGGCGCAACGCCATGGCCATCTGGCAGGACCTGGTCGACGACCACGGCTTCCCGGCGGGCTATACGAGCGTGCGGCGCTTCGTCTCGACCGTCCGGCAGCAGCCCGCCCTCGAGGCCCGGGCAGTGATCACCACGGACCGGGGCGAAGAAGCACAAGTCGACTACGGCGAGGGACCGATGGTCCGTGACCCGGACTCCGGCAAGTACCGGCGAACACGGCTCTTCGTCCTGACCCTGGGCTACTCGCGCAAGGCCGTGCGGCTGCTGGTCCAGCGGTCGAGCGCGCAGGTCTGGGCCCAACTGCACGAGCGGGCGTTCCGACGGCTGGGAGGCACCGTGCGCGTCGTCGTCCTCGACAACCTCAAGGAGGGCGTCCTCACCCCGGACATTTACGACCCGGTGCTCAATCCGCTCTACCGCGACGTGCTGGCCCACTACGGGGTCGTCGCCCTGCCGTGTCGGGTCCGCGACCCCGATCGCAAGGGCAAGGTCGAAGCCGCCGTCGGCCACGCCCAGAAGACGCCGCTGCGCGGACTCCGCTTCGAGCGCCTCGACGACGGTCAGGCGTATCTGGACCGCTGGGAGCAGCGCTGGGCCGATACGCGCATTCACGGCACGACCAAGCGCCAGGTCGCCGCCATGTTCGAGGAAGAACGCCCCGCGCTCGGCCCGTTGCCCCTCGAGCCGTTCCGCTACTACCAGTACGGCCGCCGCACCGTGCATCTGGACGGTTGCGTCGAGGTCGCAGCGGCCTACTACTCGGCGCCGCCCGGCTGGATCGGACGCCGCGTCAACGTGCAGTGGGACGACATCCACGTCCGCCTCCTCGACCCGGGCACCGGCCAGCTGCTGCGCGAGCACCTACGCACCCAGCGGGGCTGGCATCGCATCGCCGACGACGACCGGCCCACCCGCACACCGCCGAAGACCCTCGCCCTGCTCGCCGCCGCCAAGCGGGCCGGTCCCGCCATCTCCACCGTCTGCGACCACATCCACCAGCATGAGGGCGCCGCCGGCGTCCGCCGCATCCTCGGCGTCCTCTCCCTCGTCAAGAAGCACGGTCCCGCCGTCGTCGAGGACGCCGCCACCGGCGCGCTCGAACTCGGCGTGCCCACCTACCGCTTCCTGAAGCGCTACCTCGACCGCCATCCCGTCGCGCCGCTGTCGTTGCGCCAGGTCGACCCGCTCATCCGCGAACTGACCGTCTACCGCGATCTGATCGACCGCAGAACAGGAGACCCCTCATGAATCTCGTCGAACTCGACAAGGCGCTGCGCAAGCTGCGCCTCTCCGGCATGGCAAACGTCCTCGAGACGCGCCTGCTCCAGGCCCAGACCGAGCAGCTCGCCCCGATTGACCTGCTCGCCGCGCTCGTCTCCGACGAGCTCCAGCGCCGCGAGGACCGCCTGCTCGCCCGCCGGCACAAGCAGGCCCGATTCCGGGACCCCGACCGCTCGCTCGACGGCTTCGACTTCGACTTCAACAAGAAGATCAACCGCGCGCTCGTCTTCGAGCTCGCCACCGCACGCTTCATCGCCCAGCGCGAAGATGCCCTCCTCATCGGCCAACCCGGTACCGGGAAGAGTCATCTTGCCCAGGCGATCGGCCGCGCCGCCATCCAGCAGGGCTATCGCGTCCTCTACCGCGAAACGCACACCTTCCTCGAAGAACTCGCCGAGGCGACGCTCGCCGAGACCCGCAAGGACTACCTCGCCGAGCTGACCCGCGCGCACCTGCTCATCATCGACGACCTCGGCATGCGCAAGCTGCCCCACACCGCCGCCGAGGACCTGCTCGAGCTGATCATGCGCCGCTACGAGCGGGCCTCGACGATGCTCACCTCCAACCGGCCGGTCGACGAGTGGGGGAAGCTGCTCGGCGACACCGCCGCGGTCACCGCGCTGCTCGACCGGCTCCTGCATCACGCGCACGTGCTCAAGTGCGGGCCGCGCAGCTGGCGCACCCGGGTGCGGACCACCTTGGTAGAGTCGACGGGAGGCGCGTAACCGGTGGGAAGTCGGTGGCTCATCCGGCGCTTTCGCACCGGGCCGCAGTCCGAACCCCGTGGGCACGTTTCCTCCACCCGTTCTCCGGTAGCCGGCGTTCGGCTGGCGTCCGAAGGCGTCCGCAGCGTTCCGCCAGTTACCCCGGCGTTGCACAGCGGAGCGGAGGATTCGCGCGCGGCCGAGCGTCAACGCCCATCCGGACGTGGTCCGCGCGCGCGAGAGCGCCGCCTACAGGCGCGCCTGGCGCAACAACCGACACCGACCGTCCCCACCGCCGCCGCGTGCGCCAGACGAGCCTTCCGCGGCACTCGAGTGGTCGCTCGACGCAACGCCCTTTCCACTTCGTCGTCGTCGACCACACCGTCCGGCCCAGCCCGGCCGTTCCGTCTCGCGAGGGTACCCCGGCCGGGCATGACCAACACCGACGTCCGGCTCGGAACCCACCCGGGAGACCAGACCAGACAAGGCCCTCCCTACGCTAGGAGCATTACCTCGCGCACGCTGTCGCGGACCAACGCGCACGCATACACCGATACCGATGACAACCGAGCGGTGGGTCTGTCGCCACACTTGCGCCTCGATCGCTCGGCCGACCGCTTCCCCCTCGCTCCGTTACGTAACGGTGTGGCATGGTCGTGTGGCATTGACGAACGCGGAGCGGCAGGCACGTTACCGGGAGCGGCGCAAGGCCGGCGAATCCCGGATCCGGTACCGTCGGCCAGCGGACCGCAGATCGCGGCCACAGCAGTGGAACGACGCGGTGCAGACGCTCCTGGAGTTGCAGGAACAGTACCGGGAGTGGCGGGACGCGTTGCCGGAATCGCTTGCCGGGTCCGCGACCGCGGAGTTGCTCGAGCAGGTCTGCGATCTGGATCTGTCGGTACTGGAGGCTGTCGAACTGCCCAGAGGCTTCGGGCGTGACGGCTAGCGCGCCGGCAAACACGTTGCCAACAGAGGACGCCGTGAAGTAGATCTCAACTCCAGTCTCGGGCCGCCGGAAATGGCCGGTTTTGAGGCGCCCACAAATGGCCGGTTTTGACCCGTCCATTGAGGAATACAGCCCGTCCATGCGCGAAGGGCCCTCCGGCGTACCAAGGCCATCCGCCAGCTAGGCACTCGCCCGGGGACACCTGTATCGAGAATCCCGGTGAGCCGGTCGATCACCAATCGGCTGGCAGCGCGGCCGGTGAACTTCGATGCTGCCGTCGGCGTTCGCAGGCGGCTCGTCCGGGACTGTCGTTTCCCGCCCGATGCACCAAGCGACCCAGGCCGGTCTTTGTCTCCTGGTTCGCTGCGCATGCTTCGCTCCTTCGGATCTCGAATGACCGATCTCGTCCAAACGGAGCGTAGTGACCCGTGACCGTTCGGATGCCCCTGCAGCGGCCGCTGCTGCGGGGTTGACCGCGGCGTGGACCAATAGCGACGGCACCCGCGCTCGCTCCGAAGGCGATGACACTCACCGTGCCGGATGGATTCGCCGTCGCCGACGAACACCCCCGCAGCGCGGCGAGAAGGAGCCGCGGGGAAACGCCCGAAGGACTAGCCGCAACGCGTTGCGGTGCGGGCCGCCCCGCAGCGCGGTGGAGGAGGGCGGCAAACGGACCGGGCAACCGGGTTACGGAGCGGAATCCGTACTCGCCGGCCTAGGCCTGCTCACGTGTCCGAACCGCCGGCGAAGGCGATGGACCGCCAGAAGAGGCATCCGCCGAAGCCTTGGAGATCCGTGGCCAGGCACAGCCCTTTGTGGTGGCCAAGAGGCAAGGCGGACCCGGTCCGGCCGACGGCTCCCCTCGCGGACTTGGAGAAGGCGATCCAGCCGAAGCGGATCACCGATTCCGGTCGAATTGGATCAACCGAGTGCGGACGACGACAATCACTTCAGAGCACTGCCATTTCGGGTGTCGCGGCCCGCGTGTTTTGCGGGCGGCGGTCGACACGCAGCTCGCCAGCGTCTACTTCTTCCCGTACACCGTGGCCAGTGGCATGATGCAGCAGGGAGCCAGCCTCAAGGAGGTCGCTGACGTACTCTTCGATCCGGTCACCGAAGTTCGCCGGCCGGGCTCCTGGGCCGCATCTCGCACCGCCTGACGCCCCACGTCTACACCGAGGCGGAAGTGGCTGCGCTGTTGCCGCAGGCAGCCGCATGCTGGCCCGACACGGGCTGCGACACTGCCATGAACTGTATGGGGTTCCCCGGAGACTCTACGCGTTGACTCCGCCCCCCGGGACTGGAGTGTCCTGGCGGCAATAGTATTGCTGTTCGTACTCGACCGGCGGTACGTAGCCGATCGGGACGAGCAGACATCTGTTGTTGAACCAGTCCACCATTCGAGGGTGGCGAACGCGACCGCCTCGGCACGTCGCCACGGGCCACGGAGCTCGATAAACTCGGTCTCGTTGATGCCGATCACCAACTGGGCCAGGGCGTTGTCCAGGGAATCACCGACGCTGCCGACCGAGGGTTCGATGCCCGCCACGGCCAGACGCTCCGTGAACCGAATCGAGGTAATGCACGCCCTTGTCGCTGAGATGGAAGAGCCGCCGATGCGCCGGCCGGGCGTCGAGCCCCTGCTCGAGCGCCGACAACTCCAGCAGGTCGACATCGCCCGGCCGACCGAGCCGTTCCGTCCCCTCGACATCCCCACTGGTGGCACATACAACACGCTCTGCTGCACGCTCGCGATTCGCCGTCGGATCCGTCCCGGAAGCCGGGGGGCCGTAGGCTATCGGCAACATGCGGACATTCCCCAAGTCGACGTCGAGTCGGTACTCATGTCGGGGACCAGGAACGGCCGTCGAGTCGGCTGGGGCGCAGACTGTGCCACTTGTGCCACTTGTGCCACCGATTTTCACGCTGACCCGGTTCCTCCCTGCCCAGTCCTGTGTCATCGTCTGGCGTGGAGCCTTCCCCCTGCCCGGCCTGCCGGTGCAAGGGGTTGCACCCGGCACACCCGGCACACCCGGCACACCCGGCCTACGGTCGACGGAAGCAGCGCACCGGATGCCGGGCGCCGTCGAGTCGCTTGCGAGCCGGGACGCATCCGCGGAGCCTCAACGCAGCCCGTATCCGCTTACTGAGCGGGCTCGACAGACGTTCAGGCCGGTCGACCAACCCGGTCTCGCACGCTACGTCCTCTACTCGGAAGTACTCAGGAAGGTCGATCCGACCGAGGAACTCGTCGATCCGGTTCTCGACGACGTCGTCGGCGTCGCGATGCCTTTCGGTCATGGTCATCTGAGGCTCAACCAGTTCGTCCGGCAGGTAGGCCGGCTCGCCTGCGCGATACCGGCACAACGCCTCGGCCCACAGCTGCGCCCGGTGCTCGTCGAGCCATGCCCGCATGTGCCTGACCTTGCCGGCCGTGACCGCAATCGGCACGAATCGGCGATTGCCAGTCGGGTCGTTGGGCAAGCAGCTCAGGTCGTTCGTCGTGCCCACGATGACGGCACGGCGCGGGCGAGGTTCGGGATCGCGCCGATACGCCAGCCGCGCCCCACCGTCGTCGGTTCGCGACGCAAACGCCTTGAGCCGTGCGAGATCCGCCCGCGTGGCCCCCGCCATCTCGGCGCATTCCACGACGACCCTCCCCTGAAGCGCCTCGATCCGTTGCTTGTCACTGCCGCTCAGATTCAGTGCGTCACTGAACCACCGGTCCTGCTCGGAGGGCGGGAAGAGCCGTGCGAAGGCCGTTGACTTGCCAATGCCCTGCGGGCCGACCAGCACGACGACCACGTCGTGCTTCGTTCCCGGCCTGTACGCCCGCCACACGGCGGCCAGCGGAACCGAGGGCGCCGCCCAGGCGCACAGCGATGGCGGAGTGACCGGGTCTACGTGAAAGCACTCATCGAGCCAGCCGTCGAGCCGTGGCACGCGGTCCCACGGCCGGAGCGCCTCGAGAAATTCGACGAACGGGTCGACCTCCTGGACCAAGGCGTTGACCGCTTGACGCCACCCGCTTCCGCTAAACGTCAGCCGCCGCCGCTTCGCCCGCGGCTCCTCTCGCTTTTCGTCAAACGCTTCGGCGATTCCTTCCCGCAGCCGCGCCGCGGTGCGTTCGGTCAGCGGCTGCCAGTCGCCACCCTCGGACCACAGTTCCACGCGAAGACTGCGGACGTTGAAGCGCATCTCCGTATCGAGGGCAGCCAGTACCTGACGCAGGCCCGCGGCAGTGGCCGGCGCCAAGGGCTTGTCCTGCTGCTGCGCGAGCCTTAGTACACCTGCGTCAGTCATAGTCCGTTACCCGGCTGCTCCGATCGCGCGGACCGCACGACCGACGTTCTCCAGTGCGGATCGCAGGTGACGCGACCGCCGTTTCCCACCCGACGCTCGACGCATCACTCCGACGGCGTTCCGCGTCCTGCCCGCTCCGCGAGCTTCGTCAGTATGAGTTGCCGCAGTGCTTCCACAGGCACGCGGCGAGACTGCCCCAGGCGAATCCAGGGGACTTCGTCCTTGTCCAGCAGCTCATACATCTTCCTGGGGCTGCACCCGTAGGCCTCCGCCGCTTCCTCGACGCGATAGAGCAATCGCTCTACTCGCGAGCGACCCTTTCGAGGTCGGTCGTCCCCGTCTCGTAGTCGACGCCCCATGCCCTGCTCCTTGAACATCGAAACCGCTCGATCTCTCGAGAGCAGCGTAGCGACCCGCGGTCGTTCTGATGCCGCTTCGGCAGCCGCCGATGCCGCGTCAAGCTCGCCTGGACCAATAGCGACGGCATCCACGCTCGCTCCGAAGGCGAGGCCGGGACGGACGGTTGTCGCCGCACCGACGAACACCCGCGCCCGGTCAGACCCACCGCCGGAAAGGCGGGCGGCGACGAACCAGGCAATCGGGCTATGGGAACGGAATCCGTCCTCGCCGGGCTACGCCTGCGGACGCGTCCGAACCGCCGGCGGAGGTAACGGATCGCCGGTAGAGTCATTCGCCGAAGCCTGGCAGACCTGTGGCCAGCAACCGCATGTCATGGTGGCCGAGATGCAGTCGGATCACATCCAACTCCGCCACCGGTTCTCTTCGAGCAAGGTTCCGGCCGGCGTGCGCCTCGAGCTCCGCATCACGGGACCGCATCGTGTTGCCCGGCGTCATCCACCTTGGGAGCCATCGCCTTTGCCGGATGTCAGGGGCGCCGTCCAGTCCGGTCCGGGGCCTGGGCAAGACACTCGTGTTCGCAACTACGACGCCCATCGTTGAACAGGTGATCCCCTTCGGCCGGATGTGATCCACTCCGGGCTGGAATCTTGATCCCACTTGACCGGATCGGTGATCAGCTTCGGCCAGAATCCCGGTCCAATCCTCCGCGACGCGGCCGCGGTGGCACTCCTGTGTCGCCGGCTCGTTATGAACCACCCCACCAAGCAGGGTCGGCGACCGCAACGCGTTGCGGCTCTTGTTGGCCGCCACCAGTTCCTACTGCGTGCTCCCGTCCGGTCGCTCCGCGCGGCTTCACCGTCTGGATTTCCGGCGCTTCGGTCCTCCCGTGACGAGCACGTACCGCTCCGCGCTAACTGTCGCGGTCGTGCTTGGGCGGCACCGTCTTCGCCTGGGGTCATCCTCGATAGGTGCTTGCGCGATGCGCGAGCCGGACCCAAAGGTTCGACCGGCGCTCGGGCGCGATCCGGTTCAGGTGGATCCACTCCCCACACTAGTGGTCCGCCACGTCATAATCTTCGGACACGGACATGGGTTGCAGCGCGCAATCATCGACGAATCACAGCACCGCACACCCGAACGTTTAATCATGGCGCAGCACTAGTAGCCGAAGAGCACGAACTTGTAGCGCGCCAGCGCCGTCCACGCTACCCGTTCGGCCTCGTCGCGCTCGTGCTCGAGGCGCGTGCCGAGCGCCTCGGCCGCCTGCTGCGGTTGGCTCCGTACCGGCGTCTGTACCGCGGTACCTGTTGCTCTGTGCACGGTCATGCTCCTGCCGGGGCCCACGCCTCGTCGGCGTCGGCGCGTGCGGCCCGCAAGCAGGTCGCCGAGCGGACGGAATCGGGTCGGCCTGCTCGACCCCGGTCGAGTGTGGCGCACGAGGTTACCGAAGGCGCCGAGACCATCGAGTGCGACCCCGTGTCGCTTCACGGCGCCGCGGCGCTTGTCGGAGGTGAGGCCGATCGGCGCCGCGACACGCGCTACCGGGAGCCTGACCGTGCGGGCGGCGGCCAGTTCACCCGGCGGGATCCACTACTACTGTTCCGGCGCTCCTGGCTTCGGCTGCTTGGTCGAGCACTGCTCCCCGATCGGACCGATGCGATTCCCTTTCTTCATATTGCACGCCGCGTGCGCTGCCTGCAGGTTCTTCCTGTCGTCCGTCCCGCCCTTGGACCGCGGCAGAATGTGGTCGATGTGCATCTTCTTCCACGGCTCGATCCGCTTGCCGCAGATGCCGCAGATGCCATTCTGTTCCTTGCAAAGCTCCGCCAGGAGCGGCGGCAGTGCGGTCTGCAGCTGCAAGGAGAAATCCTCCGTCAGGCCGTAAAGTATGTCGTCGAAGTTCAGATCGCAAATCCTGCACACCGCTACGAGTCGAATCTCATGGATCGGCCCCACGCCGCAGCAGAGGTCACACACACTGATCGTCTCGGTCTCCTTCTCTCCGTGATTCGACGATGAATTCTGGTGCTTGTTGTTCTTCGACATCGACTACTCCTTGGTGACATTGAGGCTGCCCCCCTTGCGGACGGGGGCAGCCAGATGAAACGCCGTGAGACTCTCGAGTCCCCGAACGCCGCGACGCGAGATGGTCGAGGGTCTCCTCAGGTGCGCGCCGGCACGCCGGATTCGCCGGCGCTGCCGTGCTTCTCGGACTGGGCCCGGACGGCGAGCGTCGCGAGACGCCAAAGTTGCGGCGCAGGTTGCGGCGCGCCGGTCGCGGCCGGCCTGCATCTCACGCAGGCGGCGGCAGGCACTCAGGCTTCCGCCTGCGCGGTACGGTCGACGGCATCGCTTCCGTCGCGACGACATTGACGCCGGTCACGGAGCCGGCCGATGGACGCCGCAGTTGCGTGGCCGAGCGCCGGCGGCAGCGCCCGATACGCCGGGGCCGATCCGCCGCGGCAGGTCGTGGCCGTGAAGACACGACTTGCCGCTATCGGTTCGCTCCGGCGTGGAAGGGAAGAGTCTGGGTAGAGCCCGGTTGCGTCACCGCGAGGCGACGCGCGGGCATGAGCGTTCCGCAGCCGGTCCGGCCGGTCCGGTTGCGGAGGCTGACACGTCGTTCAGTCGGCCCGCTTCGGCGGACCGCCGAGGAGGATGGCGGCGGCCGTCTCGGCGTCGTCGGCCACGTGGACGCGGCAGGTGCCGGGCCGGTCGCCTGGCATCACGACCCAGAACCGATTGGCGTCGGCGCCGCGGAACTCCTTTTCGAAACGGCGCCGGAAATCGGCGAGGATGGCGGTATCAGTAGCGGTGGTGTGCTTGCTGTCGTCGCACATAGTGTCTCCTTTGTAGGTTGTCTGTGCTTCTCATCAATCCGGGATTCAGGTTGAACCCGATCGCGTCCAGGTGTGCCACCGGCATGGCGCACGGTGTCGGTGGGCTGAACCGGTCGAGCATCGTTGCGCCCGGCCCGGTCCACCCCGTCGAGGGGGTTTGCGTCGTCAGGACCCGCGGCCGCCACCGGGTGGGGACGGGGCAGGGTCCGGCGTGGCCCCTCGGCGGCGACCGCGGGCGATGGGTGGCCGCTGAGCGATGTGCTCGAGGTTCTCGAATCGCTCGCGCATGTCGTCGCCCAGCGTGTCGATTCCGCGCCGCTCGTCGTTGTCGCGGTGTCACACGGCGACGCACCGCGGCTCGGCCGCCCTGCGGCGGTTGTTGCCGCGTCCGGGTGCGGCTACGCGCCGGCGTTGGCGAGGTCGTGCTCGATGCGCAGGCAGTTCCACTGCCCGGCGACGCCGTATTGCCGCCGGCTCGCGCACCGCTTGACGAGATCGAGTCCGAGTTCCCCGATCAAGTAGTCGTCGAGGGTCTCGGCGGTCTTCGCTCGCGGATGGCCCGTCGGGTCGAACGGCCGGCCGTCGTACGCCGGAGCCGCCGGCGGCAACGCTGCGCGCGAGGGCTGGGGTTCGCGTCGACGTCGCGTGCGATCTGCTCGATCCGCTCGCGTGCCCCATTGATCACGACCGCGATGCGTTCGGTCGTGCGTTACAGCCCTCGCAGCTGCCTGTCGAACGCGTCCTCGCCCGGCGGGTGTTGCGCGCTCGCGTTCTCCTTCATCACACCACGCCGGTTCTGGTCGTCGCGGACGAGTCGTACCCACGGTTTCGTCCGGCGCCCGGGTGCGATCCGGTTCAGGTGGAGCCACACACCGCACCAGTAGCCGACTCGACCGCAACGCGTTGCGGCCACGACGACGAAAGCGCGGCAGGACCTACCGGTCGGAGGACCCGTTTGCCGGTCGTGCGCGTGGCGATTGTTAAACGTCGACGACGACGCCGACGTTCGCAGGCACCTCGTTTACGAGCGCCGTTTCTTCGCCCGATGCTCCAAGCGATCATTCCGTTGCCTGCCCGCGTCACGCGCGCTCGGCGAGTTTCGTCCGTATGAACTGCCGCAGTGCTTCCAAAGGCACGCGGCGAGAGTGCCCTACGTACACCCAAGGGACTTCGCCAGCATTCATCAGGTCGTAGAACTTGGTGCGGCCAACGGCCAAAGCCTCGGCCGCTTCCTCTGGTCGCAACAGCAGTCGCTCTACTCGCGGGCAACCCTCACCAGGTCGGTCCTTGTTGTCTTTTGGTCCGTGAGACATTCTTTGCGCTCCTTCGGACGTCGAACGCTCGATCTCGTCCAAAAGGAGCGTAGTGACCCGCGGCCGCTCTCATGCCCCTTCGGCAGCCGCCGATGCGGGGGTTGACCTTCGCCTGGACCAACAACGACGGGACCCACTCTCGCTCCGAAGGCGATGAGACTTGACGTGCCGGATGGTTGTCGCCGTCACCGACGAACATCCCGCGCGCAGTCGGAGCAGTCGCGGGAAGGCGGGCGCCGATAACCCAGGAGACCGGGTTGTGGAGCGGAATCGATGCTCGCCGGGCTGCGCCTGCACACCCTGCCGAACCGCCGGCGGAGGCAATGGAGCGCCAGAAGAGTCATTTTGCCTAAGCCTTGGAAACCCGTTGCCAGAAACAGCCTGTCGTGGTGGCCGAGATGCAGTCGGACCAGATCCAACTCCGCCGCCGTGGCCTTCGCGGGACGTTCCGGCCGGCGTGTTCCTCAGCATCCGCATCACGGACCGCGTCGCGGTGCGGTCCACTTCTTCTGAACAGCGACGTCCGAGGGATGTAGATCGGCGATTCCGCCCGAAGGGGATCACCGATCCGGTCCAACTGGATCAAGATTCCAAAGCCGAATTAGATCACTCCCGGTTGAAGGGGATCAAAGCGGTCGAGAACTTGGCAGCGCAAGGAAGGCCCTCAACGAACGAACTCCCACGTCGGTGTCGCACTCGGTGCGCGTGAGGTCGCCTTCGGTGAACGCCACGATCGTGCGCGTCGCCGGGTTTGCCCACTGCGTGTAGAACCCGCAATCGTTGCGTGTCGCGAATCGTGGCGAAGCCGGCCGCGTGCAGCTCGGCGCCGTGGCGCTCGCTCGTGCCGGTGCCGTCGAACACGTGCCGTCGTCTGATCATCTCGTCTTCGTCCTCTTCTCGTCGTGATCCGTGGCTTCGCCCTGGCCGGCCAAAACCGCAACGCGTTGCGGTTTTGGCCGGGCGCCGGGGACGCTCTCGGGTGTGGTGTTGCTCGGGGTGTTGCGCCGCGCTCGTTGGCGGCTGCGGGCGGTCGCTCCGGTTGTCGGGCCCTACGCCCCTGGGCGGCCGTCGGTGTAGATCAGTGCGTCGTCCCGCCGCTCGATCCGATTGGCAGTCTCGGCTTCGGCGAGCCACGTCCAGATGTGCTCGTGCCACGACTGCTTGTACTCGCGGTTGACGGTGACGCATTCGAGTGACGGTCGCCTGCGGACGATCGCCGCGTCGTCTTCCCAGATATCGCCGTTGGCGTTGATGCGCATCGGGCAGAACTGGCTCTCGTGCTTGCACCAGTGCATCTGGCCTGCCGTCCGGAGCACCGGTTCGCCGTTCCCGAACGTCACTGCGTACACCCGTCCGTAGCCCTCGATCAGCGTCTCGTACGCCGCGCGCGGCGGTCGCTTCTTGATCACCTTGAGCCACTCGCCCGCGATCTGTTGCGCACGCCCGGCGATCTCGATGCATACGCCGGCTTGCTGCGCCAGGCGCTCGCGCTCGATTCGGTGTCCCCAATTGGATTCGCCGTGCTTCTTGAGGATCTGTGCGGCGCGGCGCCGCAGCAGCCCTGCGACCACCTCGGCGCTGCCGAGCATTCCGGACAGCATCGGCGTCGCATCGATGTCGTCGTCGAGTTCCGCGATGACTGCGGTTCGCACGTTCACGCTGTCGTCGGGCCACAGGCACGCCGAGTGGATCGCCTCTCGCGTGCGTCACTCGTACCGGTTCGTCATCTGGAAATGGCAAGCAGAAAAGGGACCCCCGTGGCCACGTGAAAAGGGACCCCCCAGTTTCTGTCAATTCGTCAGTCCATGACCTCCTTCCCTGGAGACTGTTCCGAGGTTGCTCGGATCTCGCGGACGGGTTGACGCTCGCGGTTCACATCGTGACATGTGCCTTGAGAAGCCACAGTCGGGCGCGCAGGGTGCGTCTGTCTGCAGACGCTCCCGGAGGCGTCCGAAACCGGCCGCCGTAGGTGGTCTCCGCTTGTACCGGACCGGTTCTCGGCGGTCGCCTCTCTGCGCCCGGATGGGTGCTGACGTAGTGAGCGGATGCGAACGGGGCGCGCCTGAGGGCGCATCACCCCAACGCATCGTGGTCCGAGCACGGTCCGGGCTCATCAACGCGTTTGCTCCTTTTCGTCGGCCGTCGCCGCCTGGTTCCGCTTCGCGGCCGCCAGCCTGTAGCTGGAGCCCGTGGTTTGAAACACCCTCGAGTGGTGGATGATGCGATCGATGACCGCGGCGGCGGCCGTCGGGTCGAGGAAGACCTCGGACCAACGGGCGAACGGCAGGTTCGTCGTCACCACCAGGCTGCGGCGCTCGTAGCGCTGGCTGATGAAGCCGAACAGCAGGTCGGCACCGGCCTTGTCGAGTGGAACGTAGCCCAGTTCGTCGCAAAATGTGGAGCTCAACATTTGTCGACTAATGTTGAGTGATCAGTAATGTGCAGTAACCGCCTCTTGCTCCCGCGGCGCCGAGCGCATTCCGCCCAGAACTCCACATTACGTACGTAGCATCGGGGCCGTGCCAATCCCGGCACCGCCTTCCCGGGAGGTCCCGATGGTGCTCGAGCTGTACCCCAGGGTGCACCGGCGGTACACGTCGTTGGCGATTCTCGGCCCGGTCTTGGACGGATACGGCACGTGGCTCCTGGAGCAGGGCTACTCCACCGAACGCGTCCGCGAGCATTTCTGTGCGGCGCGACGCCTCGTTCACCGTCTACAGCAACGTGGCGTGGAGGCCCTGCCGAGCCTGACGCGGGCGCGGTTGCGGGCCTGTGCTCCCGCGGATTCGCAGGAGGACCCCAATCTCGCGGTCCTGGTGCGGCAGCTGGAGCGGTATTGCGAGTCCGAGCTGGCGCTGTATCCGGCGCCCGCGTTGACCCGCATCGAGCAGCGAGTCGCCGCCTACAGGACCTACCTGCAGCAAGTTCGAGGGTTCGCGCCTGGGACCGTGGCACACCACGGCCGCACGGCGGGCGAGTTTCTGGCCCACATCAACTACGAAACCCACCCGACGCAGCTCGCCGCGCTCGACGGCCAGGATCTCGACGCCTTCCTGCGTGCTGTCGGTCCCCGCCAGTCGCGTGCGTCCCTCCAGCATGTAGTGGGTCACCTCCGAGCCTTCCTCCGGTTCCTGGCGTCTGCCGGCGAGATCCCGACCGGACTCGACACGCAGATCGACACGCCTCGCGTGTATCGGGGCGAGAAGCTCCCACGGGCGCTGCCCTGGGAGACGGTTCGGGCGTTTCTCCAGACGATCGACCGCACGAGTCCGCTGGGACGCCGCGACTACGCGATCTTCCTCCTCATCGCGACCTACGGCCTGCGCGCGTGCGAGGTCGTGACGCTCACGATAGATGACGTGGAGTGGCGGGCGGAGCGGCTCCGCATCGCGCAACGGAAGACACGCGGCTCGCTCTGGCTGCCGCTCACCGACGAGGTCGGGACCGCGCTGCTCGACTACCTCCGTCACGAACGCTCCGCTGACAACGAGATCGTCCAATTGCTGGCCGTCGCGCGCACGCTGGCCCGCACCTCCAATTCACCACTCTGTCCCGAGAACATGCGCCTCGCGATCGTGCTGCTGTCCACCACCGGGCTGCGACGCGGAGAGCTGACGCGGCTGACCGTCGGAGACTACGACCCGCCGCAACGCATGCTGGCGATCCGCCAGTCCAAGTTCCACAAGTCGCGCCTCGTCCCGCTGTCGGCGGATACCGCCCGCGAGGTCGAGCACCTGATCGAGATCCGCGTCCGGCGGCGCCTACCGACCGAGGCGGACAGCCCGCTCATCTGGCATCGCAGTCCGGACACGGGCGGCTACAGCCGCGGGGGCCTCAGCCGCGCCATGCGCGCACTCTTCCGGCGGGCCGGCATCCGGACCGCGACGGGTCATCTCCCACGCACGCATGACTTCCGTCACGGATTCGCCGTGAACGCGCTCCTCCGGTGGTACCGCGCCGGACTCGACGTACAGGCGAAGCTGCCCTTCCTGGCCGCCTACATGGGGCACGTCTCGATCGTCTCGACCGCCTACTACCTCCAGTTCGTCGAACCCCCTCGCGACCGCCGCCAGCGCGCAATTCGCCAACCACTGCGGCGACCTCGTCACCGGACCCACCGTCGGGGGAGGTGCGCGATGACCGCCGCCGTCCCCAATGACTTGGCGCGAGCCCTCCGGGCCTTCGTCGCCGACCACCTGCCCCGGGTACGCGGGACGAGTCCCCACACCATCCGGAGCTATCGGGACAGCCTCGTGCTCTTGCTGCGCTTCGTCGCAACCCGGTTGCAACGGTCCGTCATCCAGCTGGACCTGGACGACCTTGGCCCCCAGCCGGTCCTCGCGTTCCTTCAGCACCTGGAGCTCGACCGGCACAACAGCGTCGCCACCCGCAACGTGCGCCTCGCCGCGATCCACGCGTTCTTCCGGTACTGCGCAATGGAGCACCCCGCACGACTCGCACACTGTCAACGCGTCCTCGCCGTCCCCTTCAAGCGGACCGGCAGCCGCCTCGTGGAGTACCGCGAGCACGAGGAGGTCGAAGCCATCCTCGGCGCCGTCGATCGCAGCACCGCCGACGGCCGCCGCCGCGACTACGCGCTCCTCGCCACCATGTTCAACACCGGCGCGCGGGTCCAGGAAATCGTCGCCCTGTGCGTCGCCGATCTGCGGTTGGACGCGCCCGCGCAGGTGCACCTGCACGGCAAGGGGCGGAAGCAACGGGTCTGCCCATTGTGGCCCCAGACCGCCGACTTGCTGCGTGCCCTGCTGGCCGAACGGGGCCACGAGCCGCAATCCGGCGAGGCGGTCTTCAGAAACCACCGCGGGACGCGGCTCACACGATTCGGCGTCCGTTACCTGCTGCAGAAGTACTGCACCCGCGCGCAGGCCACGGTGCCGACCCTGCGCACCAAGCGCCTCCATCCCCACAGCATGCGGCACAGCACGGCCGTCCACCTGCTCCGGGCCGGCGTCGACATCGTCACGATCAGTCAGTGGCTCGGCCACGCCAGCGTCACGACCACGCACCGCTACGCCACCGTCGATCTCGACATGAAGCGGCAGGCGCTCGCGAAGGCCCGCCCCACCGCCCTCGCCACCGCGGGGCCGGCCCTGTGGCGCACAGACGCGTCCGTGCTCGAATGGCTTGAAGCACTCTGAAAAAGCGATCGGTAATGTGGAGTCCGGCGACCCTCCGTGCCCGGTACGAGCGCCGCCCCCGCCGCAACTCCATATTACTGATCACTCAACATTTGTCGCAGAAGGAGTTTTTGCCCTATTCATGGGCTTTTTTGCCCGCGGATGCGTCTCTCCAGTGCTCCTTTCGGGGGGACAGCAACCAAGCCAGCGCGTACCCGCGTCTTTCCGGCGGCCAGCCGAGCCTCGAAACGGTACCGAACACCGTCGGTCTGTCCGCTCCCTTCTGGACATTCGCGCGGCGTTCTGGTACGGTGCCGTGGGAAGGGAGGCAGACCTGCGATGGCTGTGACGACAGGATTCCAGGGACGTACATTCGACGTGCCGCGAACCGGCGTCTCTTGCATCGATCTCCCGAGCCGAGCCCCGTGCGCAGCGGCCGATGCTGTCTTCGCGGATGCAAAGCCTTCCTCTCGTCCAGCGAAGCCCGGCAGATGAGCGAGAGCGAACTCGAACGGGAACTGCACCGGCGGCGCCAGGATTTGGTACGCAAGCTCCTGCAAGGACATCGCGACCAACGCAGCCCGAAAGAGGCTGCTGGTCCGGCCGAGGACACCAGCGGTGTCGAGTGCTCGGAGCCGCACGAGCACGAAAGCCACGCCGAAACGACCTCCGGCACGATGCAGGTTGTGGGTCTGGGCTGCGCGCGGCGCGGTCACGACGGCTTGCATCGGCTCGATGCCGCGCTGAACCTGCTGCCGGAGCGCTACTTGGTCGAGATGCGCCGCCGCGTGACCATCGCGACCGCCTCGCGGGCACCACCGCGTACGCCCTGGAAGCCACAGTGGTACTCGACATCATCCACGTGGCAGCGGCGACGCGGCGTGCGGTGCTCGTCGTCGGCTCATCGAAGGGCCTGTCGGCATTTGGTCCGCGACCCGATGGGAGTCGACCGGCGCACGGTGACACTTGGCTGCAGTTGCGGCGGTTCTCAGCTGCCGCAGGCAGCCGGAGCCTTGATGCGTACTGAGACCTCTCACGAAGCGCGCGAGGACCAGCGGAAGTCCCCCATCGGTCGCTGACGACAGAAGTACCGTCGGCCACCGGACCCTCCGCCGCTCCTCACCACGCCTTGACGGATCCAATTGCCTCCTGCTTCGCCGCCGCCGGAGAGACTGATTGGGCCGCCAACGAAGAAGAGCCGCACCCCTATCGGCGTCGCGCCGCGCACTATCGCCTCGGCGATTCGCATCCCCTCGCGCAGCCGCCGGCTGGCGGGTCCTTGAAACGTCAGCGTCGCTTCGGTCTTGGTCATTCGTTCAGCCTGTACGGCATCAGGACGTAGTGCTCGGCTCCGTCCTTCAACTGCATGTGCACCGATTTGTCGGGGCCCTGCACCGTTATCACGCCCTCGGCGCCGCTGATGCTGCGCAGCGTGTCGAGCAGCATCCTGTGGTACACGCCGAACGTGATCGGTCGCTTGCACCTGATGACGCGTGTCGAGAGCAGCGCTCCGGGTCCGTCGTCCGCGTCGAGCGTTGCGCGCTTCGTCTGCCAGATACGTACCCCGCTCGCCGTTACAAGCATCCGGCAGGCCTGGTCCTTGTTCTCTTCGCCCGGTCTCGGGTTCCATTGACCGATTTTCTTGATCGCTGCGTCCAGCGCGATACTGGCCGTCACGACGCCCGCCGGCTCGTCTTTGAGCCAGCGCCTGAACGTGCGTCCCATCCACGTCTCCGCGGGCGCCTGGCGCCGCGTGGTCCGTTCGGTCGCGTACTCGACCCCGAGCACGGCGGTCTCGCCGCACTTGCCGATCCGGACCTTGCGCGCTCCCGTGCATGTTGCGATCGTGCGCACCGTTTCGAGCGAGAGTGCGAGCTCGAAGTCGTCCGCCGGCGGCGCGCCGCCGAGCGGCAGCCGGATCTCGCGCATTCGTCGGCCGTCACTTGCGAAGAGGTTCGCGGTCTTCATCCCTTTGCCGGCGACCAGCTGGCATGCCGGCCCGCCGCCAATGCGGCGATCGTACGTTCGCAGGATGCGTCGCACCGCGCTCATCGCGCGTTTCAACCTGCTGACGTCGTCGAACACCAGCGTTCCGTCCGGCGCTGTCTGGTCCCAGCGGCTCGCTTCCCCGGGCTCGGCCGTTGCCGGCGTCGGTTCGGCATCTTCGACGTTGGTCGTTTCCTCGGGCCTGGTCTGCACCTTGCGCCGCGGCTGCGGCCCGCTCAGCGCGAACGGCATCAGGACGTACCGCTCGCTCCCGCCTGCCGATCCCATGTGGACCGGCTTGGTCGCGTTGTTGATGACCATCCAGACGGTCCTGCCCATCATCGTCCGTAGCGTCTCGAGCACGTGCCGGTGGCGCATGCCGAAGACGATCGGCTCTTCGAATCGCGCGACTTTGTCGGCGAGCTTCCTTCCCGGTGCGGCCGCTTCGGGCGCTGGGTTGCACGTCGTCGGCCACACGCGCAGACCGTCGTGCGCGATCTCGAAACGGCAGATCCCGTTGGGGTTGTCCTCGTCTTCATTCGGCGTCGTCGCGCGCAGGGCGTCGAGCGCCTCGACCCGTGGCATCTCGGCCGTGGACGCGTACACCGGCTCTTCGCTGATGATCCGGTCGTAGGTGCGGACATTCCAGGTCTTGCATGGCGCGTACGTCGTGCCCGCGGTGTCCTCGCGCCCGAAGGCGACTACGCAGGAGCTGTCGTTGCGCCCGATTCGGACCAGGTTCGTGCGCGGCGCGCTGGCGATCGCTCGTACCGCCTCGAGCGGCATCGCGACGTCGAAGGCAGCCTTCGGCGAGTCGCGCACCGGCGTCACGTCGAGCACGCACAGCCGGTGTCCGTCGGTCGCGAGCACCTGGGCCATGTGCTGTCCCTCGCGCGAGATCAGGCGGCACGCGGCGTCGGCACGGCTCGACGGCACGTGCGTCCGCAGGATGTTCCGTGCGGCTGTCATGGCGCGCTTGAGACACGCCACGTTGCCGAAGACGAGTTCGCCGTCTGGTGCCGCCTGGCTTCCATGCGGATAGGGCCTGCCCATCCGTCCTGGTGCTCTCTGATGCTTCTGGCTGCACTTGTCGCTTCCGCGCGTGTTTCGCGCGTGCTTTGCCGCTGCCCCGCCGGCGCGTCAGCTCCTCCGGCGGTGTTTCCTGGCGGTTCGCTTGGTGGCGACTGCGCCGCGCCGGCGTGGCGTGCGTTGCGGACGCTCGTGCGTCCTGCGGTCCGAGCCGGCCGGTCCGGCGACGTCGATGCTTGCTCGCCAAAACCGCAACGCGTTGCGGTTTTGGCGTGTTGTGCGCCTGGTAGAGCGGAGTGCTCTACGCGTCGTCTGTGCGGGCCGGTCCGGCGGCGTCGATGCTTGGCGTCAACCGCAACGCGTTGCGGTTTCCGTCCGTTTTCCGTTGTTTCAGAACCGAATATCGTCCGCGTCGATGTTGTTGTCGGGCGCCTGGGCGCGCCACGGTTCACCGAGGTCGTCCTCGGGCGGCGGCTCCTCGTGATCCGACGGCGGCGCCTCGGCCCGGTACTCGGCGCTCTCGTCCACGCGGCTGTGGTCGTAGCCCCGCCGCCCGACTCTTCGGGGGCTGCCGTATGTAGACTCTGCCGACCGGCGCAGCCGGTTCCGTTTTTCGCGGAACGCTCGTGCCGCCCTCGAGGTCCTCGTCGTGTCTGCCCAAGCCCAAGCGAAAGCGGAAGCCCGTGAGTTTTCCGACGTCTGGGGTGAGTTCATCCACTCGGGCCGTTGGTACCGCGGCATCATGCTCAGTCTCACGCTCGCCAACATCATGCAGCTCGTCATCATTGCGATCACGGTCACTCGCCCGGACCTGCTGCCGTTCGTCGTTCGAGTCGACGAGGTCGGTCGTGCCGAGGTCGTCGACTACCAGCTCGACCGCGCCGAGCTCGATCAGAACAGCCCGGTTGTCGGCTTCTTCCTGAACCAGTTCGTCGTCGACCATTACTCGCGGCGTCATGCGCTGCACACCGAGCGCTGGGAGCGGTCGCTCCTCTTCCTGACTCCCGAGCTTCAGCAGGCGGCCTACACCCGCGACGTCGAGCCGCTCAGTGCGAGAACTTCAAGCTCGATAATCTCGAGCTCATGGAGTCGTTGCTTGCGCAAGCCCTGACTCTCCGTCTTCTCGCCGAGTACCGTCTCGAGGTGAGCGAGGAAATGCACCTGGCGCTGCTCGATGCCGGTTCTCGTGCTCCCCAGACGAGGATGACCTTCTATGGCAAGGACTGGCCGTCTCTCGCCAACCGACGCTGTTATACCGGCCCGATCGGTCAGCCGACGTCCTCGGTCGCCAGCAGCTCCGGCTGCTCGGCCCCTGGGCGCCATATCAGTCGGCACCCGACCATTCGCGTCGCCACGCGTACGACCGCCTCGGCGATCCGCATGCCTTCCCGCAGCCGTCGGCTGGCCTGGCCCTGAAACGTCAGCGTCGCTTCGATGTCGCTCATTCGCTCAGCCTGTACGGCATCAGCACGTAGTGCTCCGAGCCGTCTGTCGACGCGATGTGGACCGACCTGTCCGGCCCCTTGAGCGTCATCACTGCTTCGGTTCCGCTGATGCTGCGCAGCGTCTCGACCAGCATCTGGTGGCTCACTCCGATCGTCACCGGCCGCTTGCACCCGATCACTCCCCTGGAGATCAGTGCGCCCGGGCCGTCGTCGGCCGCGGCGCTGGCGCGTTGGCTCTGCCAGACGTGCACCCCGTCGCGCCTTACGAGCAGCCGGCAGGCGCGGTCCGGGTTCACCTCGCCCGGCCGGGGGTGCCATTGCCCGATCTTCCTGATGGCCGCGGCCGTCTCGATTCCTGCAGTCACCGTTCCCGCTGCTTCCGTCTTCCGCCAGCGCCGGAACGTGCTTCCGATCCAGGTTCGGGCGGGCTCCTGGCGCTGCGTCGTCCTCTCGGTTGCGTACTCGATGTCGAGCACGGCGCATTCCCCGTGCTTTCCGATTCGGATGCGGCGTGGCGCCGTGCACGTGGCGATCGTCCGTACGGTCGCCAGCGAGATCGCCAGCTCGAAGTCCTCCACCGGCGTCGGCTTGCCCAGCGGGAGCCGGACCTCAGCTATCCGTCTGCCGTCACCTGCGGACAGCATCGCGTTCGGTTCGCCCGCGGTCGCCACCAGCTGGCACGCCGGTCCGGCGCTGCAGCGGCGCTCCTGCGTTTGCAGGATTCGGCGGGCCGCCGTCATCGCGTGCTTGAGTCTCGCGATGTCGTCGAATACGACTGCTCCGTCTGGTGCTGCACTCCTTCCACCGCTGGGTCTCGTCGGCGTCCACCGTGTGTGGCTCCACCTTGGTCTTCCCGTCGTCGCTCGCGGATGTGGTCTCGTGCTTCCCGTTGCCGTTCGGTCGCGGATTGCTGAGCGCGAACGCGCTGATCACGTACCGTTCTCCGCCGCTGGTTGCGCCCATGTGGATCGGTTTGCGCGGGTCCTCGATCACCATCCAGACGGTTGACCCCGTCATCGTGCGCAGCGTCTCCACGACGTGCCGGTGCCGCATCCCGAAGACCATGCGTTTGCCGAATCGTGCGACTCTGTCGGCGACCCTTTCGTCCCGGCTCGGTCTCTTCCACAGCCGGCTCGTGCGTCGTCGGCCATACCCGCAGTCCGTCCTGCGCGATCTCGAAGCGGCAGATCCCGTCCGGGTTGTACTCGTCTCCTGTCGGCGCGCTTGCGCGCAGTGTCTTCAGCGCCTCGGTGCGCGGCATCTCGGCTACTGCCGCGTACGGTGGCTCCTGCTCGATGATCCGGTTGTCTTCGCGTCCGAAGGCGACCACGCACCCGTCGCCGTTGCGGCCGATGCGCACCATCGTGGTCTGTCGCGCGTTGGCGATCGTCCGTACAGCTTCGAGCGGCATCGCTACGTCGAACTCCTGCTCGATCGACGATTCGCGGATCGGCGTAACGTCGACCACGCACAGCCGGTGACCGTCGGTTGCCATGATCTCGGCCGTATGCTGCCCCTTGCGCGAGATCACCCGGCATGCGGCGTCCGCGCGTGCCGACGGCTCGTGCGTCCGCAGCACCGTTCGTGCTGCCTTCATTGCCTTCTTCAGGCGGCCACGTTCGCGAAGACCAGCTCGCCGTCCGGGGCTGCCGCCTTCCACGCGCTTGCGTGTTGCGGCTTTGCGGTCGCCCGTTGTTCTGCTTCTGGATGCACCTGTAGCTCCCTGGCCGCATCTGCGGCTCGTTCGTGCGACTCTCGGTGTCCGGCGTCGTCGATTGCGCCCGGGGCGTGTTGCCGCGGTCGCTCGGTGTGAGCGTCTTGTGACGTTGCTCAGGTGGGCCGGTCCGGCGGACGGGGTGCTTGCTTATCGCCGTACTCGAGCTGGGTCGGTCCGGCGGACGGGATGCTTGCTTGCAACCGCAACGCGTTGCGCTTTCTGACCGCGCTGCCGCGCGTCAGAACGTACCGTGGTACTCGCTAGAACGGAACGTCATCCTCGGTGAGGTCGGTCTGCTGTGGTGGTGCAGCGCGCCACGGTTCGCCGAGATCGTCGTCGGCCGGCGGTTGCGCGTGCTCGTCGAGCGGGGTCTCGTTCCGGTAGTCGGCGGCTTCGTCCACTCGGCTGTGGTCGTAGCCACCGCCGCCCTGGTTGTCCTGCGCCGGCGGGTTCTCCTGGTCCGCGATCAGCTTGCCGATCTTGGGGAACGGCTTGCGGTCGATCGCGTCGGCGTGCATCTCGTAGCTCTCGCGCAGGTTGCCGTCGCGCCCTTCCCAGACGTCGATCAGGAGCAGACCCGCCACGTGCACGCGGTCCTTGTTCTGGAACTCGTTGAGGACGTCGGCCAGCTCGTTGAACGCCTTCACGCGGATGAATGCCGGCGTGTCGCGCTCCATCTTCTGCCGGCCGTCGTACAGCCCGACCAGGAGCGTCGCTTCCGTCCACGGCGTTTCCCTGCTGGGAGTACCGCTTGACGGGTCCGTCCTTGACGATTCGTCCTTCGATGATCGCCGACCCGAGCCGGAACGTTCCCTTTGTCGCCTTCTGGCGCTGGTTCCCGCGTTGCCCGCAGCCCTGTCCCTGCTGGTTGTCTCTCATCCTTCAGTCTCCTGGGTAGCCCGAAGCGTAGCGGAGGCGAAACTCACGCGTAAGCCGCCTCGGCGCCTCCTTGCGTTGCTTTGTTCCGGCGCCTGTGGCGCCCTCTCGTTGTTCGGTGCGCGCGTAGCGCGGTTGGCGTGGAAAATCGTTCGCGCAGCGAACCTGGCTCGGCCGGCGGTCCCGGTCGGATGCAGCCGTTCACTTGTTCCATTCTCTCATTCTCCGCTCCCCTCCCGTGGTCCGTCTTCTGTTGCCGGGCCGCGTCTGCGTGGCCCGGCTGGTCCGCAGGACCGTCGCTTTTCTCTTGTTTTGCGCGGTTCCACCGTGCGTTGTCGTTTGGTTGGGGTCCCCGCTACCCGTCTTGGGGGGCTCTCGTACGTAGACTCTGCCGACCGGCGCAGCCGGTTCCGTCTCTTGCGGAACGCTCGTGCCGCCCTGGAGGTCCCCGTCGTGTCTGCCCAAGCCGAAGCGAAAGCGGAAGCCCGTGAGTTTTCCGACGTCTGGGGTGAGTTCATCCACTCGGGTCGCTGGTACCGCGGGATCACGTTGTTTCTGACCCTTGCGAACCTCGTTCAGCTCGTCATCATCGCTATCGTGGTCACTCGTCCGGACCCTCTTCCTCTCGTCGTGCGCGTCGATGAGGTCGGCCGCGCCGAGGTGGTGGACTATCAGCTCGACCGGGCGAGCTGGATCAGAACAGCCCCGTCGTCGGCTTCTTCCTGAATCAGTTCGTCGTCGATCACTACTCGCGCCGGCATGGGTGCGGCTCTTCTTCGTAGAGGAGTTTTTGCCCTATTCATGGGCCTTTTTGCCCGCGGATGCGTCTCTCCAGTGCTCATTTCGGGGGGACAGCAACCAAGCCAGCGCGTACCCGCGTCTTTCCGGCGGCCAGCCGAGCCTCGAAACGGTGCCGAACACCGTCGGTCTGTCCCCCTCAGGCGCGCTCCCTTCTGGACATTCGCGCGGCGTTCTGGTACGGTGCCGTGGGAAGGGAGGCAGGCCTGCGATGGCTGTGACGACAGGATTCCAGGGACGTACATTCGACGTGCCGCGAACCGGCGTCCCTTGCATCGATCTCCCGAGCCGAGCCCCGTGCGCAGCGGCCGATGCTGTCTTCGCGGATGCCAAAGCCTTCCTCTCGTCCAGCGAAGCCCGGCAGATGAGCGAGAGCGAACTCGAACGGGAACTGCACCGGCGGCGCCAGGATTTGGTACGCAAGCTCCTGCAAGGACATCGCGACCAACGCAGCCCGAAAGAGGCTGCTGGTCCGGCCGAGGACACCAGCGGTGTCGAGTGCTCCGAGCCGCGCGAGCACGAAAGCCACGCCGAAACGGCCTCCGGCACGATGCAGGTTGTGGGTCTGGGCTGCGCGCGGCGCGGTCACGACGGCTTGCATCGGCTCGATGCCGCGCTGAACCTGCTGCCGGAGCGCTACTTGGTCGAGATGCGCCGCCGCGTGACCATCGCGACCGCCTCGCGGGCACCACCGCGTACGCCCTGGAAGCCACCGTGGTACTCGACATCATCCACGTGGCAGCGGCGACGCGGCGTGCGGTGCTCGTCGCCGGCTCATCGAAGGGCCTGTCGGCATTTGGTCCGCGACCCGATGGGAGTCGACCGGCCCGCGGTGACACTTGGCTGCAGTCGCGGCGGTCCTCAGCCGCCGCGGGCAGCCGGAGCCTTGATGCGTACTGAGACCTCTCACGAAGCGCGCGAGGACCAGCGGAAGTCCCCCATCGGTCGCTGACGACAGAAGTACCGTCGGCCACCGGACCCTCCGCCGCTCCTCACCACGCCTTGACGGATCCAATTGCCTCCTGCCTCGCCGCCGCCGAAGAGACTGATTGGGCCGCCAACGAAGAAGAGCCGCACCCCGCCGGCATGCGCTGCGTGCTGAGCGGTGGGAGCGCTCACTGCTCTTTCTGACTCCGGATCTGCAGCAGTCCGCGTACGACCGCGACGTCGAGTCCCTCAGCGCGTTCCTTGCGTCGACCGAGGCGCCCGAGCTGTTGATCCAGGACATCGTCGTCCGCGTGATTCCGCAGCCGCAGCCGCCGTACCGTGCGGAGGTGCTGTTCGACCGGGTCGAGATTTACGGCACCTCCGAGATCTCGCGTGAACAGATGACGCTGTCGGTTCAGTTCCTCTTCGCCGAGGACATTCCGTCGGAAGCGTTGCTGATCAATCCCCTCGGCCTCGTGGTCATCTTCATGGACGTGCAGCGCCAGCTGATCGGCGTCGGAGACCTCCGCTAGGACCTCGATGCCAGTGGCAGCGACCGCGGACTACTTCGACCTGGCGCGCCGGCCTCAGCCGGGTGCGCCGGGGTCGGTCGCCGGGTTGCTCGCGCTCTGCGATAACGGCATCTCGACGTCTCAAGCCCAGTTCGCTGCCTTCGTCATGTCCACCGGTGGCGTCTTCACCGGCCCGCAGGCCGAGGTCTGGCTCGATGCGTGTGTTCCTGGGTGGAGTCCGGATTCGGCGGCGAACGTTCGTCGGGATTACCGTGCCAAGTTCCTTCGTCCGCTCTTCCATCCCCGTTTTCGGGGTGGCAAGTCGCTGGTCTCTACCCATTCGGTCGGCCGCGGCCGCAACTTCGCCCACTTCTATTACAAGCCCGCGTACGGGGTTCTCGGCAATCCGGATTCCCGGTACCGTCGGCTGCCCAATGGCAGCGTGATCCTGCAGCGACTGCTGCAGCTCGACTACGTGCTTCAGCACTACCAGGGCGTCACCTGGTACGGCTCGATGAAGCAGAAGATGGCGTTCTTCGATTCGTTGCAGATCGACCGCTCGTTGCTGCCGAGCCGCCGCTATGAGGCCAAGGCGACGGCCCCGGCGACCACCGTCTACTTCGTCGACTCGATGCCCATCGGTGTCTCGGACTGGCGCGTCGTGTTCGCGGTTGCGCTCGCTGATGATCGCACTGTCGTCGCGTCGATGCAGCGTCTCGAGGCCTACGAGCCCCTCTGGGCGGAGCTTCGGCGCCGCGGTCTTTTCGTTCACGTCGGCATTGTGCTTCAGCGCGTTGACGGCGGCGAGTGGCAGCGGCGCGTCTCCAACTACGTCCATCCGCCCACCGCGGCCGATCGGCGGCGTCTTGTCGACACGGTCGAGCGCTACCTGATCGGTCGTCTTGTCGAGAGCGGCGATCCCGCTCTCGAGCGTACCTACGGTGGTGATGCGGGCATCTCGAACCGTTGTCGCCTGCTTGAATCGAAGGTTGCGTCGGTTCCGCCTCATACCGAGCCGATGGCGGTCGACGTGTGGTTCGCGGAGCGCTTTTCCGCCGGTCCGTGGGCTGTGCCCATCGTGACGGGTACGCAGGTGTCATGACTGGAACCTTGCGGGCCATCTTCTCTGTCGGCATCTGCATTGCCTCGGTCTACTTCTACCCGTTCGCCGTCGGCGATGCCGCGGCGTACGAGGTGGTCGACGGCAACCTCGTGCGCGTTCTCGCCGACGACCATAGTCCTCAGATCAACGACCTGCTGGTCCGTCTCGGTATCGGAGATCCGGACCCGTCGAACGATTCGACCTTGTTCATCGTTCAGAGCAACTCGCCCACGCTCTTCGCCTTCTTCGCGTTCTTCTCGATCTTCGCTCCCGCCGTGCTCTTCTTCATCACCTCGTCGGTCGTCGAGTCGGTCGCTCACGTGTGGTTCGAGCAGCTGCTGAAGATGCGTTCGCGCGGCAAGCTCCCGCCGTGGCCGCTGCACCGCAGCGACCGTGCTCCCATGCTGTGTATCGGCGAGGTCCATCACAAGCAGAAGTTCGCGGAGCATCCGTATCCGAAGTGGCTGACCATGCCCGAGAAGGGCTTGTACACCGGCTTGGCGATCTTCGGCGCGATCGGCACCGGCAAGACCACGAGCTGCATGAAGCCGTTCTGTCGGCAGCTCCTCGAGTGGCAATCGAAGGATCTTGAGCAGCGCGTCGCGATGCTCGTGCTCGAGGTCAAGGGGGACTTCTGCTACGACGTGCAGTCCATGCTCGAGGAGTACGGCCGCATGGACGACTACATGGAGCTGTCGCTCGGCTCTCTCAAGTCCGTTCTCGGTGAGGGAGAGGCGTGGCGTGCGTTGCTGCAGACCTTGCGCTCGCGGATCTTCCTCAGCTTGGCTGACGACTTCTCTCAGAAGACGGCGAGCGAGCTGCTCGGTCAGGTCAACCGCATGAAGGCTTCGTTCTCCATTTCGGAGAACACGGGCAAGGCCTCGGCGTCGATGTTGACGGGTCGCATGGGCGGCGGCACCGCGTCGGCCGGTCTGTCGAAGTCCTATCAGGAACGGCGCGAGGCGCTGTTTCATCAGCGCGATCTCGCGCTGCTCGGTACGTGTCAGGCGGTCGCTCAGATCTTCGACGGTGCGACCGTCCGTGATGCGACTCGCGTCTACTTGAAGCCGGATTATCGGCCTCGGGACGAGCCGTTCTGGGAGTGGTACCGCAAGGAGCTTGCGCCCGCCGAAGACGCGGCCTGACCCTTTTCTGGGAGTTGTTCTGTGGCCCAATCCATTGACGACAGCCAACAGCTGTCGCTGCGTTCGTTGCGCACGATCTTTCCGTGGATCTCGGACCTGGTCGACGACGACTCGATCACCGAGAACATGATTCTGTGCCGTCGGCCTGGCCGTTCCGGCGATGCTGTTCTCATGTTCTATGAGAAGGCCGGTGATCTTCACCAGCTGCCGGTGCCCGAGGCTGACGAAGCGCGACGTCGAGCGACTCGCGATGGCGCTGACGCGCCCGTTGGGTACCGACCCGTCGGGGGGAGACCCCGCTGTGCGATGCTCGTCTCGTTGACGGGTCGCGTGTGGCCTTGTGCGTGCGTCCTGCGACCGACGCTCCCGCGGTCACGATTCGTCGTTTCTCCAAGGTCGCGCTCACGCCGGGCGAGCTTGTGGCGTCGGGCTCGCTTCCGCAACGCGTTCTGGATCTGATGGGTCAGGCGCTTGCCGGCGGTGGGAACCTGATGGTTGCCGGCGGTACCGGCTCGGGCAAGACGACGCTTCTCAATGCGTTGATCCAGATGTTTCCGGCGAACCATCGCCTCGTCGTCATCGAGGACACCATCGAGCTGCGCGTCGACCAGCTCAACACCGTGCGCCTGGAGGCCCGCAAGCTGTCGAAGTTCGACCTCACGATTCGCGACATGGTGAAGCACGCGCTTCGCCAGCGTCCCGATCACATCGTCGTCGGTGAGATTCGCGGCGCCGAGGCCCAGGACGTTCTCCAGGCGCTCAATACCGGTCACGGTGGTTCGTTGACCACGATTCACGCCAATACCGCCGAGGACGCGCTCACGCGTCTTGCGTCTTGTGCCATGCAGGCCGAGGACCGACTCCCCTGGGATGTTCTCTGTCAGCAGGTGGCCAGTGCTTTTAGCCTCGTTGCGCACCAGGCTCGGCGCGCCGATCGTTCCCGTGGCATTCAGCAGTTGATCCGCGTCAAGGGTACGATGCCCAGACGGCTACCTGGCGTACCGAGGTTCTCTGGGACCATCAGACCGAGGCTGCAGCTCCTCAGCCCAGCGTCCTTCCGCCTCGCGCCGTTCGCATGGTCGATGGCAAGGCGATGGCTGTGCCGGCGGGCCCGCAGCCGCAGGCCGCGGTTCCCGTGGATGCGGCGAATCCGGCGACGCTGGCGCGGCCGCCGCGGCGCGGCTATCCGTCGTCGTCGGTCATGGCCCTGTGGCCGCGGCGCCATCTCATCGTCGATCCCCCGTCGACGTCGTCTGCTCCTGACCTCGGGTCCTCGGTGCTCGTTGGGTACCCTGACGGCGTGCCGTTGCGGGAGCCTTCTGCCGGCGCGTAGCACCGTGTCTTTCTTCGCGTTGCAGGAGTTCACTCTTCATGACTGATGAGGTGGTAACCGATCAGGCTCAGCCGACGGACGACGGTTCTGGTGCAGCTCCTGTAGCTCCTCCTCGTTCTCCTGCTACCGTCCTTCCTGCTGGCGATTCGACTTCTGACGTTGATGAGGCTACGACGATCCCTCCCCGGGGTACCGGGCCTCCGCTCGTCGCCGGTGCTCAGCCGACTGAGGCTACGACGATTCCTTCCGGGGGTACCGGGCCTCCGCTCCCCGGCGCGTCGCCGCCGCCTGTTGTTCCGTCGACTTCGGTTCCTCCTACCGCCGATTCGCCTGCTACCGCGGTAGAACCTACTGTGGAAACCCCAACGCCTGGATCTGCGGACGATTCCTCGGACCCTCCGGATCCGCTGGACGGTGATCCAGCTGACGATCCCGACTCAGGCGGGTTGCCTACCGACCATCCGGAGCATCCGCTCAACGTCGCGAAGTCCACGTTCGAGGGTGGTGCCGCGGACCATGATGCTCCTGTGGCGGCTGCTGAGGCGATGCGGCGCATGCAGGCGGCCGACGCGGCTCGTGACGAGCAGCTTCACATCCGCGATTCCGCCGGCGCGCCGTCGCGGCCGATCCTTCGCAAGGCCGGTGCAGACGCTCCCGGCGAGACGGCGGCCCGCAACGATCCGGACTTCTATTCGGCTGAGAGCATCTCGCATGCGATGGGTTACGCCCGTAGCGGCCAGCCCACGGATCCGGACCTTGAGGCTCAGCTTCTTGAGGAGCTTCACGAGGCTGGCGTCAACCTCGATCAGGTGCGCTTGTCGTACGAGAAGGTCGAGGAGAAGGACCGCGAGCGCTTCCGGCTGGTCAAGCTGCAGATCGCGCTTCGCACCACGATCGAGCACATTCAGGACTTGACCGCGGCTGCGGATGCCCGACTGCGTTTTCAGCTCGATACGACCAACGTCGTTCGCGTCAACCTGCTCAAGCAGGCTCAGTCGGTGTTTTTGCTGTTCGACAGCACGCAATCGCGCTTGCGCGAGATGGTCGACGACGTCGCCGGGCAGACCAAGGCACTCGATGCTTCGCATTCGGCGTTGCAGCGCAAGTTCGAGCGTCTCGATCAGCTCGTTTACGATATCGAGGAACGTGCGTCGGCCATGCGTGAGGAGATTCGCCTCGCCGGCGCCGAGATCCGCGGCGCCGGCCCGGCGCTTCAGCGCCTGGTGTTTCTTGCCTCGCTCGGTGGTGGCATCGTTGGCGCGTTCTTCGGCTTCGTCGTGATGCTCTGCCTGTGGCTCGTTATGGGCTGATCCTTTTCGAAACCGCGCGTGAGGAGATTCGCCTCGCCGGCGCCGAGATCCGCGGCGCCGGCCCGGCGCTTCAGCGCCTGGTGTTTCTTGCCTCGCTCGGTGGTGGCATCGTTGGCGCGTTCTTCGGCTTCGTCGTGATGCTCTGCCTGTGGCTCGTTATGGGCTGATCCTTTTCGAAACCGCAACGCGTTGCGGTTTCGTGCTTTTTCCTGGTTTCTCCGTACCGGTCCTGCTTTCTCCTTGCTCTGGGACTCGTGTCCCGCCGTTCGTCGTTGGGCGGTTGCGCCTGCAAGCCGTTTTGCGTTTCGTGTCCTTTGACGATGTCGTTCGCCAGGGTCCCGTGCGGGTCCCCTGTTCCGTGTCTCCTTCCTGCGTCTTGTTATCTTCTGCCCCCGGCGCCGATTTTGGCGCCCGATAGGGGGCCCAGCTCATGGCGCAGGTGGATCGCGAGTTCTCCGAGCTTCTCGAGCACCACGAGGGCACGGTTACCGCCCACACCGCCGGTTTCTGGAACCGTCTGGCGGTGCCGCTTGCGGCGTCCCGCGGGGATGCGTCCCTGGCGAAGCTCGCCAACAGCCTCGAGGCTTCGCCCCGGCGCATGGCTGGTCTGGTCACTCGTCTGGAGGACTACGACCCTGTCGCCCTGGCTGCTCTTGCCGGCAAGCGTTCCCTTCAGGATCTGTCCGGTGTCACTCCCGAGGGCGGGCGCTCCAAGGCGCCTCCGACCATGCTGGAGGTCGTCGCGCGTGAGGCTGCCGAGCGCCATTGGGAGCGTTCGCGTACCGAGCCGGAAGCCGCCAAGCGGTCGGAGCAGCGTTGGGCCGGGCAGCGTGCGCGTCTTCGTGCCGGCCATCTCTCCGAAGCGCTCGAGGCTGTTGAGGCCACGTACGGTACCGCGTGTTCGGCCGAGCGCCAGGCGGCGATGGGCCGCCGCGTCACCACGGCGCCCCCCCAGGGCTATCGACCGCAGGGCGATCACGCCCTCTCTGGGATCGCTACCCAGCGTTGGAAGAAGCTGACCGACGAGGCCGTCGTACGCACGCGGCTTCCGGCCGACTGGAAGTTCAAGGCCCAGAGTCATGCGAAGGACAAGCCTCGCTTGCTGTACTACGCTCGCGGTGCGGGTCGTGCGCAGCAGCTTGCTGCTGCGCGTTTCAGCCCGCGCGTCGCGTTCAGTCGCGTCGTCTTCAAGGCGCGCCTGAAGCATGCCTTGCGCCGCGGTCCCGTTGCTACGCAGCGTTTTCTCAAGGGCGTTGCTTCAAGCCCCCGGCGCACTGCCGCGGCGATCGCTTCGCGTCTCGATCCGATGATCGTCGCCGCCGCGATCGGCGCTCCTGCGATGAACAGCATGTTGCGCGGCGAGCGCAAGCAGCATCCGGGTCCGCTGGGCAAGTTGCACGCAACCCTGGAGGCTCGCGACTACGACACTCTGGGTACGGTCGCGCTCGACAAGGCGGGCAATCGGCCGGCTGGCGTTTCGTCTCGGCAGTATCACGCTGCCGTGTGTCGTAGGCCCGGATGCCTGGCTCCACGATCGTGCTGAGGTGCGTCCGGACGCTGTCGTCGAGGCGGGAGCGACACTTGGTCCCGACGCGTTCATCGCGAGTGCTGCACTCGTGTCCAAGGGCGCGGTTGCTGCTGACCGGAGCACCCTTCGTATGTCCGCGGTGCTCGAGCCGCGCGTTATTCTGGGCAAGGATGCCGTCGTCGACGTTGGCGTCACTGTGCGTGAAGGCGAGGTCGTTGAACGTCTTGACTTCGTTGATCGTGACCACGCTCAGGCAGCGTTGTCATCCTCTCGTCGTGACGTTCCGATTGGTTCGGCTCCTTCCCCACCGTCGACTCCTCCGGCGCCTGCCGCTGGTGCCTCTCAGGATGCGCCTTCATCGAGCCGTGACCAGGGTCGTTAGAGTCACGTCGTCCCCTTCTCGTTCTCTCCTGGTCGACCTTTGCCGCGTCTCCGCGCCTCTGCGCGCGGTCGCGTTCGTCTGTCGTTGACCGCAACGCGTTGCGGTTTCCCCGCTGGCGCGCTTGCTTGTTGCAGCTTCGCTGCTCGGTGTTTCTGCTCGGAGTGCTTGCGGCCGTTTGGACGGCCGGCGGCGTTGGTGCCGCCGGCCGTCGTGCAGTTCGATCTGCACGTTGCGTCTCGACGTGCTTCGCGTTGGTCGCTAGTCGGCGGGCGGCTCGTTGGGGTCCGGCGCCGGCGCGGCTTCCTGCCCCGCTTCCTTCGGCGGCAGCACGCTTGCGCTTGCGGCCTGGATCGCGTCGGCGACGATCGTTCGGTCGATTCGCGTGTTGCCCTGCTCGGTCGTGTAGAACTTGAGCGTGACGTTGCCCATGATCACGATCGGTTCGCCGCTCTTGCACTTGAGCAGCTTCGTCTTCAGCGCTTCGGAGAACGCGATCACGTTGACCCACTCCGTCAGCTTCTCGCGCTCCTCGGTGGCGACCGAGGGCGCCGCCATGTTCACCGCCATGCGCGCCGCCGCGAACGGCGTTCCGTTCTGTGGTTCGACCTGCCGTGGGTCCGCGGCCAGGTTTCCGCGGTACGTGGTGTAGCATCCGCGCGGAATCGCGCCGGCCGCCCTGCTGCTCGTTGCGTTGCTCATGCGGTCCTCTCTTCTCGTGCACCGTGCGTCCTGCCCGGTACTGATGGTCCGCCTGTAGCGTATTCCCCGGCGGTCCGGCTTTTCCGCTTGAGGTTCACAGCAGCGATGCTTGCCGCGGCTCGTGGCGAGTTGTCTCGTCTCCTCCTTCGGCTGTCTCTGCGGCCTTGGCCGCTTCGCCGGTTTCGGTCCTCGGTGTGTCATCCGCCGGCACGGCTTTCACCTCTGCGTCGAAGCGTCGCGCCGCTTGTCGCAGGGTGCTCGACAGGTTCATGGAGCCTACGTGTATCAGCGGGTTCGTCTCGCTGACCTCCAGCAGGTTCGCGCCGACGATGATCGGTCTCTGTGTCCGCGGGTCGATGGTTCGTAGCGACGTCACCCCCGGGCCTGCGATGAACTCGATTTCGCGCTCCATTTCGAATGCTGTTCCGTCGGCTTCGTACCACGTTGCGGCTGGGTGTCCCAGCGGGATTTGCAGCCTGCATTTTGCCGTTCCGTCGGCTTGTTGAACTGCGCGTCCCAAGCGTGAGCGTGCGTGCCGCTGCTCGCCTCCGCTCTTCTGGTCCGGGCGTCTAGAGAGCGTGACTGTCGTGGCCGGTGCCGGTAGTCCTGCGTTCCGTGTCCAACGCCGTCCCGGACGACGCCGGAGATGTCGGGTCTGCACCGCGAGCGTGCCGGCGTCAGCGGCTGCGGGGCCAGCCGCGTTGGACGCTCGGCTCACGTCGGTCAGCAATCCCAGTGAAACTTGGTCCGCGTAGCCGCCCACCGATGAGGCGGTCCCATCGAGCGGCCGGAGCGTCCCACCAGCGGAGGATGCGTCCCGCTGCGTTTGACTGAGTTGGGCGTCGATGTGCAACTGCGGGAGAGCCCGATGCGGAACGCCGCGGACCACTCGGTCCCCGGCCGGGCCGCCGCGGGCTGCCAGGCCGCCGGGCCGACCGTACACGCGACCCTGAAGTAGTCGCGTGTTTCACCCCGTGGCGCTTCGGACTCGACCCGAATCGTGGTCAGCACCTCCGCTCAGGACACCTCGCCGCTGCCTCGCCGCGCGTCCCGCCGACGGCTCTCGCCATCGACACGTTGGTGTGCAGGCTGTCGTTCTCCCGACCTCAGCGTCAGTCCGTCGCTGCCCCGGCCGACCGTGCCCCATACCGTGAGTCCTTCGTTCGCCTTGTAGGCGATCCACGGATCGAGTCCGGTCACCGCCGCGTGGACCCGGCCGTCGTGTGCCGCCGCAGCCTCCTGCTCCGGTGCTGTGCGCGATCGACAGTCCCGCCACTATGTCGCCACGGGGTAGTCGGCGCCGACGAGCGTCGTCCGTACGTCGCCGTCGAGCGCGAGGCGAGCGCCCCCTGTCCCGCGTTGAACCCCCACGTTGCGCGGCAGTTCTACACTGAGAACGATCCGCCGGCCCCCTCCGTCTTGATCGAGAACTCTGGTCCCGGCAGCAGGCCGATTCTCCCGCCCGACGGGTGCGACAGGCTCAGTGTGAGCGTTTCCTCGCCCCTCGTCGTGTGCGTCGTCGAGCATGGTCACCTCGATCGTGCCCGTTGTCACACCGGCTCCGAGGGTGAGTGTTCCGCTCGCGGCCGCGTAGTCGGACCCGGCCTGGGCGATAGTCTGACGTTGCGTAGTCGACGGTTATTTGACTGCTCGCTCGCGGCGCGCTTCAGCGTCACGGTGAAGGTGACGTTGAAGTGGGACGAGCTGTCGCCGTCGTGCTCGGACGGCATGTTCTGGAACTCGGCGGTCAGTGAGTCCGGCACGACCTCTTCGTCGTCCTCGATGGTGACCGTTCCCGACCTGTTGACGATGCCCGCGTTGACGGGTGTGATGATCGCGAGCGTGAACTCGTGCTCCCCTTCTGAGTGGTGTCCTCTGGCCCGGTCACCTTACCGACGGGCTGTTGCTCAGCGGCCGCCGGTTGTCGCCCCAGGTGCATACCGTGCCCGTTGCCGTGCAGTCGCTCGACGGCGGCAGCGTGATCGTGACGTCGTCATTGCCGGTCCGGATCCTGTTCGCCCTGGGGATGCCACCAAGAGACCACGGCTAGAAGTTACGCACCAGTTTCTTCCCCGTCTTGATCGAGACATCCCATAGTTGCTGCGCGCCTTGCGTGACGCGCGCGGCGATGGGAGCCGGCCGAACTTGTCTCCAGGGCACCAGAACGTGGCCCCAGCTGCCGACGGCATCGAAGAATGCCTGGGCCGGCTGGGGGGCGCCAAAAACGAACAGCCCCATCCCGCCGTGGGCCGTGCGGTCTGTGACGCCACGCGCTGAATTGAGCGACGAAAGTCTTCGAGTACGACAACAGAGAGGCAATCGTGAGCGAAAACACGATGCAGCCACTTTGCGGTCATGTCCATCGTTGCGAGCAGCGCCGCGCGGGTGACTCGGCCAGCATCGAGGTCCGACAGCAACCGGTCAGCAGATTTTGCGATCTGCCCGACACGAGGACGAATAACGACCGTGCCGCTCCACGGCCCGGTCGCCCCCTCGGCATAGGACACCGTTGGCGTGCCCCGTAGGCCTCGATGGTCGGGAAACCGGGTCCACATGGGCGGAGGGAGACGACTTCCCTGTTGCAGCGGCCGCATGATCGGTGCCTGCAGCATCGACAGCCTCGCGGCCGATGTCCCTTGGCTGCCGCTCCGGCGCGATCCACCCGACACTGCGTCTTTTGCCGGTTCGCTTCCACGTCGGCCTGCGAACCTGCGGGCCGACCGCCTTGGAGATGGCTGCCGCCAATTACTCGCCCGCGACGCCGCAGAGAGCTTCCGCGACGCCCGTCCTTCCTGTTCTTCGCGAGCCCCTGCCGCTCGGGGTCTTCCTGGTTCGCGGTTGCACCGCGACCGGCGCCACCTTTATGTGCGGTACTCGCGGCCGGTTTCGGGCCTCGTATTCTTCGCCTTCGGCAGCTCGCTCGGAAGCCCACGACAGCGGCGCTACTCGCACGCGTGCCCATCGTTGTCGCGGTCTCTCGCAGTGTTGAGGTTGTAGGTGCGCATCTCGGCACCATTCCAGGAGTCTCGGTACGTCCCGCCCTTCCGCCTCGCGACCGCCTTGGCGGCCTTCTTCCTGCCGCGCCCAGCGACCGGCGGCGCGGCCCCTTAGATCGCCTCGATGGCACGCTGCACAGCAGGCAGACTGACTCCGGAGTGACTGCTCTTCGTGCCGCAATGCCTCTACCCGAGGTCGTCGGCACCGTCGAGCCGTGCGCACGAGCCGCATATGGAGTACCGGACGGCACGGCGGCCTGCATCCTCTCCACAACTGTGAACCGCTACGCGTAGCGGCCGCGCCGCAGGGACACTGCCTGTCCAGTCAGGCAGCGGTTTCCCCTGCATGCGCGCCACGGCGTTCCGCGTTGCGGGCAGGGAGGCGGACGCCGCGCGGCCCGTGTCACCCGCCGCGGCTCAGGCCACGATACGCCGGGGTACACGCAACAGCCACACCACCTGGACGCCGGGGCGCGCCGCAACGCCAGACCCAGCAGTTCGTCGACCCGCGTCACGGAGTCGACAGTCACCGCGCGCCGGAGGCCATCGCCGAGTTCCTCGTGGACCCAGCTCTGGTTCTCCCGCGGCGGATGACAAGGGCCAGCCCGTAGCGGTGCGTTGGAGCGCCCGTTCGTCCAAATCGGCGGCGCGGGAACCGTTGGTGGTGAGCGACCCGGAACGGGCGCGATGTGTCTGGTTGGGAAGGTCGAGCAAAAAAAAGACGAAACCGATACCAGTATCGGTCATCGACCGATCCATCAAGGTTGGTACCGCGCACTCGGCGGACCCCAGGGACCACCGGGAGCCCCGGCGGCAACGGCGATCACCTCGGGTACGGGGCCGCCCACGTTGTCGCGGCGCTTGGGGCAGCATTCGCGGCCGCCCCGGACCGCGCGGCCATCGATCCGGAAGCGGCCGCAGCCGGCCGAACACTTCGACCTCCGGCGCTCTCCGAGATCGACGGGTTCGTAGCCAGCCTGGATGGCACCGGCCGGGGTCCCCGCGGCCAGCCACCGACCCCGACTCGCTATACCTGCGGAAGGATGCGGCCAAGGCCGCCGTTTTCGGAATCCGCCGCGGAGAGTCCCGGCGGAGCCGGTGGTTCAGCGTTGTCGGGCGCGCGGGCGCCCTTGCGAGGTCGAGATGGTAATCGCACCGTTTCCGTGGGACGCGGAAGAGCGCTACGTAGTGGACGGCAAGACGTACACCGTTCACCCCCTTGCGCAGCTGTTTCCGCTGATGCGCGGCGAGGAGTTTGACCGCCTCGTCGAGGATGTAAAGACGCACGGCCTGCGCCGGCCGATCCTGGTCACAGGGCCGGGCGCCAACCTGATTGTGGACGGCAGAAACCGTTTGCGCGCCGCGATAGAGGCGGGTGTTACTCCCGTCTTCGAACAACTCGCCGACAACGCGAACCTGCCCGCGGTGATCTACACGGAGAATCTTCGCCGGCGCCATATGACGCAAGGGCAGCTCGCCATTCTCGGCGCCCTGATACGGCGGGCGCTGCGGCAGATGGATCCAACCGCCGGCAACCGCGACCAGGTCCGGTCACCGTTCGGCGACCCTTTGCTGGCGGATTTACTGGCGGCCGTCGCGGTGGAGGGCGGCAGCGACGAAGTCGACGTCCGGGGGACCGGCGCGAAGGGGCGGCGACCGACACAGGAGGACGTTGCCGCACACCTCTCCATCTCGGCTCCCTACCTGCGACGGGCCGAGCGCGTGCTGGAGGTCGCAGCGGACCTGGCCAAGCAGGTCTGGAACGGAGCTCTCCAGCTCAACGACGCCTACCGCAGGTGCATGGAGCATGCGCGGGAAACCGGCGACGTGCACCGGGGATCGGCGAAGGCCACCGGCAAGGGAACTGCACAGCGCACCGGCCAGCGCCGGGAATCGAAAGAGCCGAGCGCCAGCGGGAACTCGACGGCCATCGAATCGATGTCCGGGGCCGAGGACCAGCAGGTCACCGAGACTGTATCGACGGATGGAAAGGACGCTTCCCACCGGATGCCGACCCCGTCCGGCGACGGGTCGTCCCAACCGGTGCCCACCTCGGCGGCGGCCGACACGGCGATGCGAGGAGACGAGGCTGAGTGGTCGCCGGAGTCGACGACTCCGCCTCTCGTCCTGGACGGTTTGCGGCTGACCCTGGGCAACATCGACCTGGATCCATGCTCGAGCGAGGCGGCACAGGAGCAGATCGCGGCAAGGGAGTGGTACTCAGCGGCGCAGGACGGCCTGAGCCTGCCCTGGCACGGTACGGTCCACGTCTTCCCGCCGACCGAGCGCATCGATATCCGCAGCCGCCGCACGGCGGCGGCTGTCTTTCGGATGAGTCCTCGGTGCACCTGGACGCAAACACGCAGTACTGGGTGTTTGTCTGGGCAGGAGAGAGCAAAACGCTGGTAAGCGTGGACAGCACCGGGTCGAACGAAACCGGAGCGGCCGGGTGGTCGATCGGCGACTCGGGACTGATCAAGCCGAAGGGGTCGGCCGACAGCAACTACACCGACTCGCTCACCGCGATGAAGATCCAGGTCGAGGGCTACGCCAACCCCGAGGTGCTGATCTCGGTCAGCGACGCCACGGCGACCGAGGGTCCCGGCGTGACGGCGGACTTCGTCGTGACGCTGAACAGGAAATCGAGTGGGACCGTAACGGTCGACTACCTCACGCTCTTCACCCAATCGGCAACACCCGGGGTGGACTTCGAAAACAAAAACGGAACGCTGACGTTCCAGCCCGGGGAAACAAGCAAAACCATCAAGGTTCCAATCATCGACGACACCGTGAACGACAGCGGCGAGACATTCGAGCTGCTCCTGTTCGACGCTAAGGGCGCGGACATCGCCGACGAGACTGGAATCGGCACCATCCTCAACACGGAGATCCTGACCGGCAGCTTCGAGAACGTGCCGGCCGAGCACGACGGCAGCACGCCGTTCAGCTTCGACGCCGTCTTCAACAGCGACATCGGAATCAGCTACGCCACGCTGCGCGACCACTCGTTCACGGTCACGAACGGCGAGGTGACCGGCGCCCGCCGCAACAACGGGCGGAACGACAGCTGGGAAATCACCGTCACGCCGTGGGGCAACGAGGCGACCACGATCACGCTACCCGGCAACCGCGATTGCGGGACGACAGGCGCCATCTGCACCAAGGAGGACAACCCGGTGCAGCTGAGCAACAGCCCGTCTGCGACCGTGGCCGGGCCGCCGGGCGTATCGACCGTGCCGGTGACGGCGAGCTTCGGGAACATGCCCGCCGAGCACAACGGGAGCGATTTCACCTTCGATCTGAGCTTCAGCGAGAACGTCGAGGCCGGCTACGCGCGAATCCGCGACCACGCGTTCAGCGTGAACGGCGGAGACATCGACAAGGCACAGCGCAAGACCCAAGGGAGCAACCAGCACTGGACCGTGACGGTCGACCCAGACGACAACGGGGCGGTCACCATCACGCTGCCGGAAACGACCAACTGCAGCAACGCTGGCGCCATCTGTACCGATGACGAGCGCAAGCTGAGCCACTCGACGTCGGACACCATCCTCGGACCGGTGGGAATCTCGATCGCCGACGCGGAGGTCGAAGAAGGCGCCAACGCGGTCCTGGTGTTCGCAATCGCGCTCAGCCGCGCGGCCAGCAGCCAGATGACAGTGGACTACGCCACGAGCGACGGCACGGCGACCGCTGGCGCTGACTACACCTCGACCAGCGGCGAGCTGACGATCGACGCGGGAAGCTCATCGGCAACCATCGAAGTGGCCGTACTCGACGACGAACACAACGAGGGCAGCGAAGCCTTCACGCTCACGCTGTCAAACGCCTCGAGCGGCGACCTGACGGACGCGAGCGCGACCGGAACCATCAACAACCACGACGCGCTGCCCAAAGCGCTGATCGCGCGGTTCGGCCGCACGGCCGCGGTGCACATCGTCGAGCAGGTCGAAGAGCGCGTGAACGCGCCGCGAGCACCAGGATTCGACGGCCGGGTCGCCGGCCGCGAGATCAACAGCGAGATGGGACAGCAGTTCGCACTCGAGTTCCTGCAGCAGCTCGGCGGTGGATACGGGCAGCAGCAGGGCCAACCGCGGGGAAGGATGACGGCCGCAGGAACGAACGACCCGCGATTGGGCAACGGAGGCATGACGTCGAGCCTCGGGCCGCAGAACGCCATCGACGGGGCGATGAACCCAAGCGGGAGCATGCAGGGGTTGCACCCAGGCCAGTCCTACAACCACGGGATGGGGATGAGCCTCGGCAGCGACCGGCTGCTGCAGGGTTCGAGCTTCGCACTCAACCGGGCAACGTCGAGCGGCGGCGTCCTCTCCTTCTGGAGCCGCAGCGCGCAGTCGCAGTTCTACGGGCAGGACGGGGCCCTGGCGCTGAACGGCGACGTCCGGACCTCGATGTTCGGCGCAGACTACTCCAAGGGCCGCATGGTCACCGGCGTGTCGCTGTCGCACAGCCGGGGGCTCGGAAGGTACGCCGGCGTCGACAGCGGACAGGTCAACTCCGCGGTGACCGGCCTTTACCCCTGGATCGGGTACAAGGCCAGCGAGCGCGTCACGGTGTGGACGGTCGCCGGCTACGGCGCGGGCGGACTGATGCTCAACCCGGGCGCTGGAGCACCGATCGAGACCGGGCTGTCGATGGCGATGGCGGCCGGCGGCGGCCGCGGCCAGATCCTCGGCGGCGGCGAAGGCTTCGGCCTCGCGTTCAAGGCCGACACCCTATGGGTCGGGATGCGGACGAAGGCGGCAACCGGACCCGGCGGGAACCTCAAGTCGACCAACGCCGCGGTCAGCCGGCTGCGCACCGCGCTCGAGGGGTCGCAGAGCATGACGATCGCCAGTCGGATGGCCCTGACGCCGAGCGTCGAGATCGGCATCCGCCAGGACGGCGGTGACGCCGAAACCGGGCGCGGCATGGACCTCGGGGCCGGCCTCGTACTCGCGGACGGCGTGACGGGGCTTGCGGTCGACATCCGCGTGCGCAGGCTCCTGGTCCACCAAGCCGAAGGGTTCGGGGAGAGCGGGATGTCGATCTCGGTCAGCTACAACCCAACGCCGAGCACCCCGCTCGGCTTCACCGCACGGGTCTCCCCCGCCTGGGGCGGCGATGCGATGAGCGGCGCCGAAGCGCTGTGGGGGCGCGAGAGCATGGCCGGCATGGGCAACGACCCCTTGATGAACGGCGGGGGCCAGCGTCTCGACACCGAAGTCGGCTACGGGATACCGATCGGCAGCCAATTCGTCGGGACGCCGCGGGCCGGCGTCCGCACGTCGGAGTACGGCCGGGACTACCGGATCGGCTACGGCATGCAGGTACTCGAGCAAGGCAAGCTGAACCTGCAGCTCGGGGTCGACGCCGAACGGCGCGAGAGCCCGCTGTTCCAGATGCAGGAGCAGGGCGGAAGCACCGACCAGCGCGTCCTCGGGCGCGCAACCGTGCAGTGGTAAGGGACGCACCCGCTCCCACCGCCAACCGAACGACGACCGGGCCTCGGCAAACCAAACAGCCGGGGCCCGGTCCGACGGCACCGCAACGCGTTGCGGTCGACAGCCTCACCAACAAGCCAACCCGCGGTCACCGCGACCGGAACCAGCGCAGAGCCTTATCGACCGTGTGGTGATCGACGCCAAATTGGTTGGCGATCGCGCTGACGAGCACGCCGCGCGCGTACATGGCAGCAACCTCGACGGCGATCCGCTGGTACATTGGGGGTTCCTCGACGCGACGAAGGACAATCTCCCGGGGGACGAGAGCCCGGGTGCGAATGCTATCGTGGCGGGTCCGCGTCAGCGCGATTGCGAGGCGTCTCGCCGTGGACCACCATACGGTCGACAAGGCTCTGCGCTGGTCCCGCTCGCGGTGACCGGGGGTTGGCTCGTTGGTGAGGCTGTCACGCGCGGGGGCTCGATGTCGAGCTGGTCAAGGTCGACGCTCGAGCGCGGAAACCGCAACGCGTTGCGGTTTCGCTCGTTCTGCCTGTCGTTGAGCGGTCGTGTGACACCTCGGATCCGGGCGCCCAGTCGCCGTGGCCGTGGGCGGGTTCGTTGGCCTGATTCCCCGCGCTGGTTGGCGCGTTGACGTGGCGCCGCGTCGGGCGGCGACCGCAACGCGTTGCGGTTTCTCCAACCTGATACCTTTCCCCTCCCGTGGTCCAGCCGGCGTTGCGTCAGCTGTTACGAATCAACGTGTCCGGGCTCTCGAACCTCTGATCCGGCTTTGCCGGTGAGTCGTTCCTTTTCGTTTGACGGGTGTGCATGTCGTCCGTACTGCGCGCGGCCGCGCCGGAACGGTGGGTCCGATAACGGCGAGATCTGTTAACCAGGTCGAGGCCGTGTTCGTGCGGATCCGCGCGGGGAGTCGCCTCGACGGCCGCAGTGGCTTCGCCTCGATGTCGACTCGAATCGGCTGTTCCGTACGCGGACGGAACGGCGTTTACGGACTGCTCCTCGGTACGCTTCCGCACATGAAGATTTGTACGAAGTTGCTCTTCCTCGCCTTGGTGGCGTGTCTCGTTCTCGGTCCTCGTTCCGTCGCTGCGCAGGTGTCGGGGCTTCACGATCGCGTTGCGCTGGCGCCGCTCCTCGAGCGCGCGGCCGAGCGCGCCGCCGAGCTGCAACAGGGTCGACGTCCAGCGCGTCGGCCGGTAGATCGTCGCGATCCTGCGCCGCCGCGGACACGGTCGTTCTGGCGTACGATCACCGGGGTCGGAATGGCCGGGGCCGGGATGGCGTACGCGTTCTCGAATCCGCAATGCCGGGTCGTCGGCGAGCTGGGCATGGAGCCGGCCCTCTCTATCGAGTTTGCAAAACCCGCGGCTCTGGGGGTGCTCGCGGAGACGTACGTGGTGTTCGACAATCCCCGGTTGCCGATAGTGGAGCGGCGGGACGACGTCTGTGTTCTCGATTGGACGGTGGACATGTTCAGGGGTGTGCGTTTCGGGTCGGCGTGGACGGACACTTCGGACGTGGATCCTGCTGACGTGAGCATCGCCCTTGGGCGTGCGCGCGTTGGGTCGTACTCGGCAAGCGAGCAGTTGGGCGACTTCGGCGTTGTCGAGGAGACCCGTGGTTCGGTTGAGGCGGTAACCAGCTGGTCGCCGCATCGCCTAGCGACCGGCATCAGCGTCGCTCTGGCCGGCGTGCTGCTGGCGACGATCTGGTCCAAGGTTCCGGCCGGCATCGACGTTGACGTCGAACCGGGCGGCGCGCGGTTCTCGAAGTCGTTCTCGTTCTGAGACGAGAGCGATGAGACAGATCGAGCTGGCGGCAACGCGCTTCTTCATCAACCCCCGGCAGCCCGCGCAGAGCGAACCCCAGCCTTCGAGCGAAAGCGCGGCTTTGTTGCCACAAGTAGGCGATTCCAGGTCCCGGCAAACATCCGTTATGGAGGTCCCCGTGCGCCAGCTTTTCTCCTCTGCGGTTGCGCTTCTGTTTTCGATCCTCACCGCTTCATGGAGCGCAGCGCAGCCGGGCGGCGTTGTTGCGCCGCAAGCCGCCCCGCTCTGCGATGGCGCTCCTTGCGCTGTCGAGTTCTACGACGGTCCGTTGGATGTTCCTGCGGAATCACGAGGCCGATTGGTTCAATGCAATGCAAGGGGTCCGGCTCGTGATCTCCGACCCCGGCCTCCCGGGCCCGCACAACGACGACTCTGATTACGTCATCTCCGAGGCGTCCTTCGATCGGAAAATCGTCAGGTCGCCGGATGAGCGAGGCAACAAGACCGAGGTTCGGCTGCACGAAGGAACGCTGAACATTACAGAAACATGGGGGTCGGCGTTGCGGCGACAGGGCGCAGAAGTCCTGAGTATGGGCTTCAAGCTACTGCTCCTGCCCTTGTTCGCCGCGCTGGGAGCCGGTTTCACTCTGTTGTGGGTGGACCGATCATCGTGGGCCGGTCGTGATTCTGATACTCGGGAAGTTCCCGCACAGCATGCCGATCAACCGGCCGCTGGAGCCCAGGAAGGTGAACCGTCGGATCAGCCCGTCAATCCGAAAGCCCCCGAAGTAATTGCGTCGCACGCCGAGAGTGACGAGCAGGCGCCGGACGACATCCCGCCGGAAGGCCCTGTTGCCCCGCATGCTCCAAGCCATTGAGGTCGCGCCCGAGGGCACGACCAGCCCCAGGTTGCGACGGGACGGGCAGGACGGCTGCTCGACGAACGATGCGCTCGAGATCGCCGGCGCTCGCGTTGGGGAAGGCGTTTGTCTCCGCGATTACCGGTGACCTATCTCATCCTGGCCGTCCGTTGCATCTGCGGACCGATGTGCGGACGGATGAGCAGAGTTCGGTGCGGAGCCCGGGGTTCGTCTTCAGACTGCGACCTCCACGAATGTTCCGGGCCGGGTCCGACCAACGGCCGCGCGGATGTCATCGACACGCAGCCGGATGCGCGGCCATGACGCAGCGAGCAGAACCAGCACCCCGAGCCGTCTATGGCCAAGGTTCTGCTGGTGGCGGAGGCTCTGATCCGTGGTGATCAGCAGCTCGTAGCCGTCAGCCTCCGCACGATCGAGCAGTGTTCCATTGCGCAGATTCGACCAGCCTCGCTCGAAGGCCGTGTCCACGAGTGCTCGGTCAAATGGTCCCGCAACGGTGCCGGGGTACCCTGATCGAACAGTATTCTCACGAACGAGCCGACTCCATGAGGGTCTCCCGCTCGTGGTCGAGTACGGCCAGGAGTTGGTGTCGCTCGACCCCCGGGAACCACTCCAGGAACTGGTCAATCGTGGCGCCGTCCCGCAGATTCTCGAACAGCGCGGAGACCGGTACCCGAGTGCCTCGGAACACCCAAGCGCCGCTCACCTTCTCCGTGTCGCGTTCTACAGCGGGACAGGTGTTCCAGGCGCTCATGGCTTCGGCTGCTCTTCTGTTCTCCTGTCGATCCTATACACGGTCGCGACCTCCGCCACGCCGCCGTACAGAAGAAGCCGGCGGAACACGGCCGCCCGGACGCGCCCGGCGCCGGACGGATTCCTCACTGCCAGCCGGGATGAGTACCCGCGAGATGAACGCGGATCACCCTTGGTCGCTCACGATCCCGGCCGCGCCAATCGACCCGAGATTGACACCCAAGCTGACACCCAAAGTGACACCCTACGGAGCGGACGCCCGCGCGATTCCTGGACACCCCTGGAAACGAAAGTCCGCAAATCCCTCAACAAAATGCACCACTGGACCACGGGCTCGGCGGCGAATCCGAGGCGGTCCCCGTTGTTGATTGCCCACTCGTTTACCCGCTCGCGGTCGATGCTCCGCATGTTGCTCGTCATCAACATCGTCGCGTTCACAGCGATGCTCTCGCAGATGATCTGCGTGTCGCGGTGCTCGCTGACGAACGCGGCGTTGGCGTTGCGGAAGCAGCCGGGATCGATTGCCCTGAGCAGGTTCCGGTAAACACGGTCCTGCTCCTCGTTCAGTTCGATCACGCGATATGGGGACTGCTCCTCCCTCCACATCCGCCCCCACCAAGCTTGCTGAGCCACCTCCATTCGCCGGCCCGCGGCATCTTCTTCTCGCCAGACCGGAGCATCCGTTCGGCTCGGCTCAAGCCGTCCTCGACCGTGTCCGGCGCGCCCAGCGGGGCGAGCTCGAAGGCCACGGTGGGCGGCATCATCGTCTTCCGCCCGTGAATCTCTGCCCAGGCGCTGTGCAGCTTCCGTTGCGTCGGCCGCAGCAGCTCGCTCGTGTCTAGTAGGGATCTCCGCCCAAGCCGCGTGCAGCTTTCGCGGCAACGGCCGCAGCAACTCGCTCGTGTCGAGCAGAATCAGACGCCCCATCGGTCCATCATCGCGATCGTTTCTTCGATCTCCCTGTCGTATGCCTTCCGCTCCGCCTCGGTTTCGTGATACCCGTTGTCCTCCTCGCCCCCGTAGTACACCTCCTCGGCTAGCGCCTTGGCCTCGGCTTCGCTCGCGTCCGGCCCGAGGGCCTCGCGTGCTCTTGCGCGCAGCCGGTCCTCGAGTTCACGTTCAACTTGGATTACGTTGAGCCCCATCGTCTCTCTCTCTGTGCTTGGTGGTGTCGCTCTTCGCTTACCAGGTTCGGTCCAAGCGCCGCCCTCTCATCGCGCCACCCTGTCCGCGAACCCGTTGCGGCATTGACGGTGCCCTGCGCACCGAGCGGGCGAGCTCGAAGGCCACGGTGGGCGGCTCATCGTCTTCCAGCCATGAAGTGCTGCCCACCTGTCGAAGGTGGAGCGGGCGTTTCGGAGCCTGAAGTCGGTGGACCTGAAGGTGCGGCCGATCCACCATCGGCGGGCGGACCGGGTGCGGGCGCATGTCCTGCTGTGCATGCTGGCCTACTACGTCGAGTGGCACATGCGCCAGGCGCTGGCGCCGCTGCTGTTCGACGACCACGACCCGGCGGCGGCCGAGCAGCAGCGTCCCTCGGTGGTCGCCGCCGCTCGCCGCTCGCCGGCGGCCTTGGCCAAGGCGGGCTGCAAACGGACCAACGACGACCTCTGCCGGTGCACAGCTTCCGGACGCTGCTCACCGGCACTTGGGACGCTGACGGAGAACACGATGCAGGTCGCCGAGGGCGGCGTCACCTTTCAGTTGCAGACGGACCCGACACCGCTGCAGCAGCGCTACTTCGAGCTACTGGGGGTGACGCCGCGAGTGTAGCCACGACCGACACCTGACGGAACCGGGTAACTGACTCAATAAAAATGACTTCCGCGCGATTCGCTCTGAAACTTCCGATTAGCAAGCAGCGCGCGCGAAGCGCTGGGCAGCCAGCTGGCTACGCGCTCATCGTGACGCAGCAGGACCGGCCGCACCGGACTGCGGATGAGAAGGCGCTTCGTCGGAACGCCGCCGACGCCATCTGAGGCTCGGCACGGCGGCGACCCCCACGGCATCCAGCGCTTTCCGAATAGTGCCTGGTTGGTTCGCGGCCCAGGGAACACCGCGGGCTTCCGATCAGAACGTGTACCGCATGACCAAGCTCACGCCTACGAACGAGAGGGGACCGTCTGTGCGGATGCGGAACGTCACCGGCTCGCTGCCGTCGAGACGCAGTTGCGACGCGTGGCTCCGGAGGCGCTCCCATTCGATGTCCTCGGCGGTGAAGCCCGCGAAGCGTACCCAACGGACCTTGACGCCCAACGACATCGCCTCGGAGATCGCGTAGTCGGCGCCGCCCAGTACCTGGTACCCGGTCAGTCGGTCGTGCAGCTCCGCCTGCTTGCTAGTCGTCGTGGCCGCGAGGTTGCGCCGAACCTCCGCCTCGTTGGGAAGGCCCGCCGCCGTGGAAATCGCGGCCGGGTCAGGGTTCCGCGCCCACAGGTCGCCGTAGTCCAGCGCGGTCAGGCCAATACCGACGCCCGCTCCGACATACGGCGTCAGACGACTCCGGCCTGGGAAGTCGACGTACACGTTGGCGAAGACATTGTGCGACGAGAGACTGCCGATCCTGTCCTCGGCCCGCTGGATCTCGCCGTCCAGCTTCGAGAATGTATCGCCGGTCGCACTCGCCACCGGCGAGGTCTGGTCGTACTCCGACTCGCGATACGACCACTCCGCCTCGACCCGCAGCCGCCCGCCGAACCGGTAGCCGGCCGACAATCCCGCCAGGATGCCCGCGGCGCGGTCGTACCGGGTCTTCCAGCCCGCGCCAGACCCCCGGTTCGGATCCGTGCAGCCGGGGACCTCCGCGAAGCGGGGGTTGATGAACTCGTCGCAACGGCTGGCCCGGTCGTTGCTGTTCCCGAGCAACGTAACAGCCGGCGCGACGTTGATTCCGATCTCCTGGCTCAGATAGAAACCGGATGCCGGCTGCGCCGAAGCCGAGCCGGAGATCGGTCCAGCCGCGGCCAAGGCCAGCGCGCAGGCGCCGAAGACGGACCGCATGACGCGATGATTGTACCTCCTGGCTGAGCCACATTCAGGGGACTCCACAATTCCCACGGGGTCGCCTCGAAGGCTGCGAAGTCGTCTTCCAGCCCGCGCAGCAGCCGCTGCCGGTCGGCATCCGGCAGGAAGCTGAACGCGATGCTATTCATGGCGAACGTCTTCAGCGTCGGATACGACACGGAGGGGTTGCGCGCCGCGAGCGCGAACTGCTGCCGCAGGTCGGACAGCATCAGCCCCGGGTCGTCGGTTGCGAGCACGACCGGGACGCCGGCCGCCAGGTAGTCGACGAACGGGTGGCCGAGCGGGTCGACGCCCAGTATCTGGCGGTTGCTCTCGGGGCTTGTCTCGATGGCGATGCCGCGTCGGCGCATCCGGGCGAGGAGTTGGTTCGGTTCCGGGTCGGCGTGCAGAGCGACGGCGTGGCCCAGCCGATGCGCCGCCGCGCCGCCCGCCTCTGCCCGGGCCAGCGCGAGCCGTATATGCCGTTCGGTGCCGAGGGTGGTCGCCTGAGCGTCGAGCATCTCGCCAGCGTGCAGGGATCGTTTCACGTCCGGATAGTACGCGGCCAGTTCGCCGAACATCCGCATGTGGAGGGCGTAGTCGCGGACGGCGACCGGGTGGATCTCGGGGCCAGCGAAGTTGATCCCGACGACGAGTGGACTCGCTTCGGCGATCTCGTAGGCCAGAAGCAGGTTTACGAAGACCGCAATTGGCTCGAGAGTCCGGACCGTGAGTTGATGGAAACGAACGAGAACGCCGCAGCCAGGATCAGGGGCTGCGCTGCCGCATTCCAGGAGCCGATCCGAATGCTCCAGTCCCTGGGACAACGCATGGACAGTCGCGTCGCGTAGGGCCCCGAATCGCCGGTCCGCCAGTATCGCGCTCCGGAGTGCCGCGAGATCGTCGTTCCAGCGGATAGAGCCGGCGAGGGCCTCGCGCGCCCTGGCGTCCGCAAGCGGCGCAGCAGGCCCTTGTCGGCCTTCCCCCGCAGGGCGTAGTCGAACCGTCGCACGGTTTTCGCCACGAACGCGTAGGAGTCGGCGCGGGTTTGTGGTTGCAGGTCGACCTGCTCGCTTCCGTCGAGGAATTCCCGAACCTGATCCAGGGTCTGCAGCCGGTGCGTGTCGAGTCTCACGATCATCCTCCGATGATCCTCGACCCGGCCCCCGTTCAGGCTTGTCTGTTAGTTTTGCCGCCGTGGACTTCGGGAGAGGTTCACCCCCTGGCATCCGGTTGGGACGCCAAGGGGTGACGGTGGTCGGACCGCGTCAGGCCAGGCCGATCAGGGCCGTACATGAGTTTGGTCGCCACCGTCTTTTCCTACGTCCTGAATGGATACATGAGCGTGAAGGCTCGCAAGACAAGCACAGGAGAAGGAAAAGATGCCCGATTGTACCGTAGGTGTTGACATTTCGAAGACGCATCTCGATGCCTGCATGGCTCCTGCCGGCAGCCCACCGGACCTTGGCACCGCGCCTTCGAGGAGGCGCTCCTGCAGGCGGGCCTGCCGCTGGCGCGAGCCAATCCGTTGCAGGCGCGGCGTTTTGCGCAGGCGATGGGACAGCGCGCCAAGACCGACGCCGTAGACGCGGGGGTGCTGGCGCAAATGGGGACAGCGTTGCATCTGCGGCCGACCGAGGCGTCGCCGCCGGCGCGGCGCGCCCTCGAGGAACTGCAAGTGGCGCGCGACGCGCTGGTCACGGACCGCACCGCCGCACGGAACCGCCAGAAGCACCTTCGACATCCGCTGCTGAAGCAGCAGAGCAAGACGCGGCTGTCCCAGATTGACCGGCATCTGGCCGCCGTCGATGCCGCAATCGGCAAGGGGTTGGCCGAAGATGTGGGACTGGCCCGCCGGACCGAGATCCTGACCTCGATCCCGGGCGTGTCGAGCATCACCGCGGCGGGCCTGCTCACCCGGATGCCCGAACTCGGCCGCCTCGACGCCAAGGCGGTCGCCAGCCTGGCGGGTCTCGCGCCGGTCACGCGCCAGTCCGGCGCCTGGCAGGGCCGCAGCTTCATCCAGGGCGGCCGGCCGCGGGTGCGGCGGCTTCTCTACATGCCGGCCCTGGCGGCGATCCGTTGCAACCCTGGCCTGCGTGCGAAGTACCGCCAGCTCCGCGGCCTGGGGAAGCCGCCGAAGGTCGCTCTGACCGCCGTCATGCGCAAGCTCCTCCTGCTGGCCAACGCCCTGCTCGAACAGAACCGCTCCTGGTTGCCCGACCGGCCCGGGCGCGGCAGCGCGGCGGCGCCGGCGGGAAGCGCGCCGTTCGTCGCCGCATGACCAGTCCGTGGGCTCCACGCCTCGCGGGTCGGATTCGAGCAGCAGAAGACCAAGTGAAGTGCACGTCCGTCTGCGGGCGTGCGCGTAGCGCGGTAGCCGAGCGCACGACCACGGCGGGGATTTGGCCGAGCGTTACTACGCGAGGAGCTGTGAGAGGGTCGACGGCGGCTGGACGGATCGTCGTCGGCGCCCGTGCCTGCAACGCTTGCAGTGGAACGCCGCGCTGTGCCGTCGTCACGTCGGCAGCGTTCGCATGCTGGCTCACGACCTCGATGTCGATGACTGTCCGGATTTTCGGAGTCCGCCACAGAGGATGAGCGTCATGGAGCGCGCTCGGCAAGTGCAAGGATTGGCGGGATGCCGGGTTCGCCGTGCGCGGCCATCGGAGCCCCGCGCAGGGACGGTCACTCCCCTGTCGGTACGTACGCTCACCGGAGGTGACGTTGGGATTGGCCGCGACGTTCGACCATCGTACGTACAGGTCGGCGCCGGTGCCCGAATGTACGGATTCACCACCCGCGGCGGACGAGCTCTTCCCTCGATCCGGACCCTTGACAACATGGATACTCATGTGTCATTGGAAACAACTCCTCGTTCAGGCTCATATGTCATTGGAAGAGACTACGATCTGCTATCTGGCTGGACTACCATGCAGTTCCTCCTGATCGGTGTTGACGGGGCCAGCCGCCGGTGCCTGTCGAGCTGGCTTGGGGTACCAGTTCCGGCGCATCGGTGGGGCCGTTCGGCGCGTGGTCGCCAGACGCCCGCCGCGGGCGACATGGGAACACCCAGGAAGTAGGATTTTACAAGGGAGGGGTGAAAGGAAATGCAGCGAACCAACCGTGCGGCGGCGGCCCTCCTGCTCCTGGTCGCGCTCGCGGCGCCGGTCGCGGCCGGCGCCCAGGACGCTGCCATCTCCGGCACCGTCACCGATACGACCGGCCTCGTCCTGCCCGGCGTGACCGTGGAAGCGCGCGACGCGGCCGGCGATCCGGCCGGGACTGCCGTCAGCGACGGCGCGGGGAGGTTCACGATCTCGGCGTTGCTGCCCGGCGCCTACGCGGTGACGTTCACCCTGCCCGGCTTTCAGCGGGTCGTGCGAAGCGGCGTGGAGATCGGGGCCGGGGCCACGGTCACCTTGGACGTGGAGCTGGCCGTCGAGCTCGAGGAGCGGGTGGTCGTCCTGGGCAGCCGCGCGCAGCCGCGGTCGGTGACCGAGTCGCAGGTGCCGATCGACGCCATCCCGTTCCAGGACGTCGCCCGCCAGGGCCTGACCACCCTCGACTACCAGTTGCGGACGCTCGTTCCCTCGTTCAACGTCGCCACGCACCCGATCAGCGACGCGGCCACCCTCGTGCGGCCGGCCAGCATCCGCAACCTCGCGCACGACCACACGCTGGTGCTGGTCAACGGCAAGCGCCGCCACCGCTCGTCGGTGATCGCCTGGTTTGCCGGCGTGACCGACGGCGCGCAGGGCCCGGACATCTCCACCATCCCGACCATCGCCCTGCGGCAGGTGGAGGTGCTGCGCGACGGCGCCTCGGCGCAGTACGGTTCCGATGCGATCGCCGGCGTGCTGAACTTCCTGCTCAAGGACAACGCAACCGGAGGCAGCTTCGACTTCAACACCGGAACATACCGGGCCGGCGACGGTGACGCCTACAGCGTGGCCGGCAACGTCGGCCTGCCGCTCGGCGCCAACGGCTTCGCCAACCTGAGCCTGGAGTACGGCAACGCGGACCCGACCAACCGCAGCGTGCAGCGCGCCGACGCGGCGGCGCTCATCGCGGCCGGCAACACCGACGTGGCGGACCCGGCGCAGATCTGGGGCAACCCGACCATCGAGGACGACTTGAAGCTGTTCGGCAACTTCGGCAGCCTGCTCGGCAACGGACTGCAGTTCTACGGCCACACGAACTACGCGAGCAAGAAGGTGACGGAGGGGTTCTACTTTCGGAACCCCAACAATCGGGACAACATCTACAGCCTCGACGGCGGCGAGACGCTGCTCATCGGCGACGTGCTGGACGCCGGCGATGGCACACTCGACGGCTCGGCCAACTGTCCCGTCGTGCGGATCACCGACAACGTGCCGGACCAGGCGGCCCTCGCGCGGGTGGTCGCCGATCCCGACTGCTTCTCGTTCCGGGAGATCGCGCCGGGCGGCTTCACCCCGCGATTCGGCGGCGTGGTGACCGACATGTCGGTGGTCGCGGGTCTGCGGCGGATCGCCGACAGCGGCCTGACCTGGGACGCCAGCGCCAGCTACGGCACGCACCAGTCGGATTTCTTCTTCGAGAACACGGTCAACGCCTCGCTGGGTCCGGACACGCCGCGCGACTTCGACCCCGGGCTCTACAAGCAGGAAGACGTCAACCTCAACTTCGACGTCTCGTACGCCGCCTCCGACATGGTGAACGTCGCGGCCGGCACCGAGTGGCGCGACGAGAAGTTCACGATCGGCGCGGGAGGACGACCATCGTGGGAGGTCGGCCCGTTCGCGCCGCAGGGGTTCGTCTCCGGCTCCAACGGCTTCCCCGGCTTCCCCGACTACACGGCCGGGGACTGGAACCGCAGCAACGTCGCGGTCTACGGCGACCTCGAGCTGCGGGACCGCGACGACCGCTGGTCGTTCGGCGGCGCCCTTCGGATGGAGCACTTCGACCTGTTCGGGGCAACCACCAACGGCAAGCTCTCGGCGCGCGTCGCACTGAGTCCCATCGTGGCTCTGCGCGGCGGCGTAAGCACCGGCTTCCGGGCGCCGACGCCGGGCCAGCAGCATACGCTGAACGTGCAGACGACCATCGATCCGAACACCTTGCAGCTCGAGGACCTCGCCAACGTGCCGTCCACCTCCGAGGCCGCCAAACTGCGGGGCGGCGTGCCGCTCGAGCCCGAGACGTCGGTCAACACCACGGCCGGCATGGTGGTCGACAACGGGCCGTTCACGCTGACCGCCGACTACTTCCGCGTCGACGTCTCCGACCGCCTCTCCCTTTCGCAGTTCTTCCCGGTGATGGAGGACGATCGAGCGCTCCTGCTCTCGGAGGGAATCACCGCGGCCGGCACCCTGGCCTTCTTTCGGTTCTTCATCAACGACTTCGAGACCCGGACGCAGGGCGTCGACATCGTGTCGACCTACACCCCGCCGGATCTCCGGGGCGACACGGTGCTGAACTTCACTTTCAACTTCACCGACACGGAGGTGACGAAGGAGTCCGACCTGCTGGGCCCCGGCGACGTGCTTGGCATCGAGCGCGGCGTGCCCAGGACTCGCTGGAGCATCGCCCTCAACCAGCAGCTCGCGCGGGTCCGTCTGCTCGGCCGCTTCAGCTACTACGGGTCGTGGGTCGACCACTTCGACGCGCGCTTCGTGCGCGGACCCGACTCGCCGATCCTGAACGGCCGCTCCATCGTCGACCTCGATCTCAGCATCCCGCTCGGCGAGGGCGTGACGCTGTCGGTCGGCGGCCAGAACATCGCCGACACCTTCTCCGACCGGATGGACCTTTTCGCCGAGGCGTTCGGCCTCCCCTACAGCCAGTTCACGCCGTGGGGCCTGAGCGGCGGGTACTACTACGCGCGCCTCAACTACGGCTGGGGCGGCTGAGCGTGTCTCCCCAGGCGTTCCAGGGCACCCCGGCGCGCGAGTCTGCGTGCAGGGAAACCAGTGCTGTCGAGGTCCGTCCCGGGGGCGTGCATCGCGCTCGCAGTCGTCACGGCCGCTCTCGCGCCCGCAGGCGCCCGCGCCCACGGACGGGGCGGTGTCCGGCACGGTCACCGACACGACGGGCTTCGTTCTGCCCGGCGTCGCGGTGGAGGGCGCAGGCCACAACCGGCAGCGGTCCGGAGCGGACCGTCTTCACCGACCGCGCCGGTCGGTTCTCCATCCCCGCGCTTGAGCGGGGCGGCGGATAAAAGCGCCTTGAACGGAAACGGGCTTGACACCTGAACCGTCACCATCACCATCGTGTTCGACTGCCGAACACTCTTCGAGGCGGCCGCCACCGCAGACTCGCGCAGAATACTCTCGTGGCTCACATCATCGTGCAGAATGGTCCCTTGGTCGCGCCCGGCGAATGGCTGTCCGAGGCTCCACACCTCATCAGAGCCGTGCTCGATCACCGCGTGCGGATCCGGGGAATCCCCCGCCACCAAGGCATCATCGCGGCTGTCCGCGCGATCGACAACGCCCCACTACAGCGGCGCAAGAAGCTCTGGTGGACGATCCGCGGAGGCCTCGGCCTCTACGATCCCGAGACGCTGCGCAACGAAGCGATCAAGGTCGGGCTGCTCACCACGTTCCACGAGCAACCCGCATGTACGCAACCAGAGCTTGAAAACGCGAGTCAGCTCACCCTGTTCGCCACAGTTGGCGACGAGCGGACCACGAACAACCCCGCCGTCCGGCTGACCCCGAAAGGCATCGCAATTACGTCACGGAGGCAACACGGGGAACAGCGGGCGTGACGCCAACGAACACAAACGCCGGGAACCACGTCCACCGCCAGACGCAAGCACGTGCTCCGCCGGTGCCGGTCACGTTTGTCGACCGGGGCCAGTTCAACCAACGTCCTCCCAGAGCCCCTCGCTTATCGCTGCGGCGTTCGCACTAGGCGCGGCCGGGGTTTCGTCGCTGGCGTCGAGCATCAGCAGCAAAGCCTCGTCGAGCTCGCAGCGGTCCGGTCCTCGGTGTCGGCGAGCGCGCGTGGATGCGCTCGGTCTCGTGGCTGCTGAGCCGAATGACTAGGCGCGTGTCGGCGTCCTGTGTCCGGCGTGGGATGACCCGCGTGTCGGCGTCCTGTGTCCGGCGTGGGATGACCCGATCACCCATCCTGCGCCGGTAGCGAGCGATGATGGCGACCGAAGCCGACGGCGCGGGTCTCCCGGGAAGAGATGAGGGAGATGATCGAGCGGTCCGAGGCGCAGATGCAGAAGCTGCGCGGAATACTTGGTCGACCACCTCGACGGCCACGCCAACTAGACGGCGACCATGCGCAGCTTCCCGTTCGCGGCCCGGTGCGTCCTGAATCGCCGGGCTGTGGGGTGCTGGTTTACAGAACTGGCCATTATCGGACGCCGCGCTTGTGCTCCAGGTGCTCGATCGCGGCTCGCATCTGGTCAGCGTCCCACGCCGTCCAGTCGTCGGTTTCGGGCAGCCCCGGCACCCCGGTATTCCGGCCGGAGGCGACCAACTTGACCGCGAGATGTTGCGAGCCGTACTGGTCGCACAGGGCCAGGAACCGCATCGTCAAGGCGACTGACGGAAGCTCGTTCACGCACGAACATCGTAGCCCCAGTCGGGACGGCGTCGACCGCGCGCCATCGAAGGCTACGAGGGGCGCATTCCCGATTTCCCGGTCACGCGCTCACACCCACCGGCGTCATGGCCATCCGCTGCAAACAGTTCCATCTGCCGGACTTATAGAAAGACCGCAGGAGAAGAATCGCGTCGACGCTCTCCGGTAGCCAATAGATGGATGCGCCCTTGATGCGGAGATTGAGGACGCGACGGATGGCGCTTTCGACGGCACCGCTGCCCCGCGGAAGCCCGAGCCCGACCATTGTGGTGTAGGCGAAACGATGACCGGGAGCAGCGTCTCCTCGAACAGCGTCTCGACCTGCAGCGTCTCGGCGACGCGGTCGGTGAATGCGATCCACACGTCGAAGTCGCGCCGGTCGGGGTCGACCTCGCGGTGGTCGGTCTCGAACTCGATCGAGATGTCCGGGTGGGCGGCCCTGAAGTTGGCGAGTCGCGGCATCAGCCACTTCTCGGCCACCACCTCGACCGCAACGAGTTTCAGATGCGTCGCTTCGGCGTGTTCTCGATGCCGTTCCGTTGCGGTGCCCAGCTCTGCGAAGATGCGTCGGATCTCCGCCGCGTACTCTCGGCCGCGCACGTTCAGCCGCACGCCGCGGGCGTGGCGCGAGAACAGCCGGGCGCCGATGTGCCTCTCCAGCGCCTGGACCCGGTGCGAGATCGTCGCCGCCGTCAGTCCAAGCTCTTGCGCGGCTCGGATGAAGCTGTCGTGTCGTGCGGCTGCCTCGAAGGCACGTATGGATTGAAGCGGAGGCAGGTCGGGCATCAGTTCTCCTCGCTGAACAGCGCTGTCGGGTTCCGGCCGTGAGGGCGTGGCGCCATCGGCGCCGAACGCTTGGCGGTTCACGGACGTGCTTCTGCTGACGTGTCCACGAACGTGTGTGTGCCGTTGGCAGGGCCATCGTGAACGTCTGAAGCTGTGCAGGAATTATCCGAACGACGTGTGAGTCTCCGCAACGCTATATATTCGGGGCCTCAGACCACAAACGTCTGTTGTCAAGTGCCCGCGCCCTATTTCTCGGAATGTGTTGTCGTCTCGGGATTGGGCATACCGGGAGCTTCTTCCTCTGCTGCTTTCCTTCGGTCTGCTGATTTCCTTCGGTCGGACTGCCGCGGTTCACCACGGCAACGCGTTGCGCTGGCTGGTCGTTGGACGGGGCCGTGGTTCAGCCTTTCGGCCTGCCGTGACCTGGTTCTGGTCGGATCATTGCCAAGTGAGGGCGCGTCCTGCTACCACTGCACCGTCGCGCGCCCGAGGCCGTGCTGGTCGGTCCCGCCGACGCCTTCCTGCTGGTGGAAGATCGGGCTCGCGCGCCGTTGCCCGTCGATTTCGATGTGTGCACTCCCGCTCGCGGTGTGGAGTTGACCCAGTTCCGCGCACAGGTTAAGGCTTTCGCTGCTGCCGGCGCTGTCAGCGCGATCATCCCCCGACAGGCCGGCCGCCGGCTGGCTGTAACGGCTCGACGACCGAGGACCGCGCATCGATCAGTCTGCGCGTGGCGTTGAGTCGCGCCACCGAGACGCTCGCGTCCGTCGACGTTGCGGGCGACGACGACGGACTGGAGCTGACCGCGGAGCTACTCGGGACGCCGCGCCGTTTGATGCCGATGATCTGATCGGCAGTCCGAATGTAGGACATCCAGCGATGCCCGGCCACGTCCACCACGGTTGTTTTCCGAGAGAATTTGCGAATTCCGGTTCCACCGGCGTCCAGGAATCATGTCAGCGTGTGCTCCGTAGGCTGTCACGTTGGCTGTCAATTTCGGGAGGGCTGCGCGGCGCGAGCGGTGGCAGTCATGAGGAGGAACTCGGTGGCACTGCAGTGGTTGTCGCGCTGACGGCTGGTCCGACCGGTCACCACCGCATGTCGACGAGACGGCGACATCGAGCATGACGCCAGTGGCCTGTTCGGAACGCCGAGGCCGCCGTTACCGCGTTTCTACGACGCGTCGTTCGGAGCACCGTCGGCAGCAATTCCAAGCGTTCAGGCAATGGCCCGGATCGTCTCGTCTACTCCGGCAGCCGGGCGAGGCACGTTGCCCTTCCGGGTTCTGCCTCCGAAAGTCCCACGAACAGTTCCGTTCCGACGGCTCTTCTCGTCGGCCTGGGTGTTTACTCTCGTGAGGACGTCGGGTGCGGCGCGCACCTGCTCGGCGAGCTTGGCGATCTCCTGCACCAGGTTCGCCCTGGCGCAGCATGTTCCCGAGGCGGTGCTCGATACGGTGACGCGGGCGGCGGACATCGACGCGCACAAAGACGAGTCTGACCTGCCCGGTGCTGGTTGAGGACTGCAGCTACTCCTCCGCCGCGACGCGGCCACACCAGACAAGGGGGCGGCGGGGAACCGGCGGAAGACGCGTCGGGACTCCGGGAACCCGTGACGGTTTCCTCCTCGGCCTCGGCAGAGGCGGGCTGCCGGACACACTGCGGGGTGCGCTTCTGGTCCCCAGACAGGCACGTCGTCACCGACCGTGACGAGCACCAGCCCCGCGACTTCGTCGAGTCGCTCGATCAGCCTGACGGCGGCCGGCGCATCCGTGACGACGACATGGAACAGGTGGGCGTCCACGTGCTGGCCGCCCTGCTGCTGCCGCTGCTTCGCCGGGCGCCGCACCGTGTCGAGCTGGACGTACCGCTCCGACGCGCGTGGATGACCGCCGCGAGGCGGCTCGGGCCACGGAGCTTGTCTTCAAGGTGGACCCGGTGCGGTGGTCGTCCGCGCCAATGTGCTGAACGCCGACAGGTACGTCAGCGACGTCGCCCGGCAACGGTACCGCATTGCTACTGTCGAGAACGAGGCGGCGCCGGGACGACCCAGACCGGTGTGGCCTGCTGACGACGGAGTGGCGGAAGCGGACCGCTCGCCGACGGACGGTAGTAATACTTCGGATGGAGATCGCTCGGCTGGAGGCGGCGCATCCGGCCGACCCTCCGCTCGGGGAAGCCCGGCGGGAGTTCTGTGAGTTGACCGCCGCGACCGTGGACAGAGATCGACCGGGCGGCGTGCGCTGCGGGGGGCGGTGTTGCGCGGAGTAGCGCGGATCGTAGGCGTTGACATCTCGAAGACGCATCTCGACGTTCACGTGGTTCCCGCCGGCAAGGCCGCGCTGTTCCCCAATGACGCGGCGGGATTCAAGGTGCTGATCGCGTGGATCGAGTTGCCGGTTCGCTGCGTCACGTACGAGCCGACCGGACGGTGGCACCGCGCCTTCGAGGAAGCGCTGCTCGAGGCCGGGTTGCCGCTGGTGCGTGTCAACCCGTTGCAAGCGCGGCGCTTTGCGCAGGCCATCGGCCAACGGGCAAAGACCGACGCGGTGGACGCGCGGGTGCTGGCGCAGATGGGAGCAGCGTTGGACCTGCGGCCCACCGAGGCATCGTCGGCGGCGCGACGCGCCCTTGAGGAACTGCAGGTGGCGCGCGACGCGCTGGTCAAAGACCGCACCGCCGCACTGAACCGCCAGAAGCAGGTTCGACATCGGTTGCTGAAGCAGCAGAACAAGAATCGGCTGGCGCAGCTCGACCGGCATCTGGCCGCCATCGATACCGAGATCGGGAAGCGGCTGGCCGAAGACGAGGGACTGGCCCGGCGGACCGAGATCTTGACGTCGATCCCGGGCGTGTCTCACGTCACCGCGGCGGGCCCGCTGACCCAGATGCCGGAGCTCGGCCGCCTCGACGCCAAGGCGGTCGCCAGCTTGGCGGGCCTCGCCCCCGTCACTCGGCAATCCGGCGCCTGGCAGGGCCGCAGCTTCATCCAGGGCGGTCGGGCGCGGGCGCGGCGGCTTCTCTACATGCCGGCATTGGCGGCGATCTGTTACAACCCGGACCTGCGCGCGAAGTACGGCCAGCTCGTCGCGCAGGGAAAGCCCCGGAAGGTTGCGGTGGTCGCCGTCATGCGCAAGCTCCTCGTGCTGGCCAACGTGCTGCTCGGAGAGGATCGCTGCTGGCTGCCTGAGCGGCCTGGGCGGGGCGGCGCGAACTCGGCGGGCAGCGCGCCGTTCGTCACGGCGTGAACCGTCCCCCGTGGACTCCGGGCTCAAGACTGGCCGGATTCCGAGCAGCAGAAGACCAAGCGAAGTGCACGTCCGTCCGCGGGCGTGCGCGTAGCGCGGTATAGCCGAGCGCGCGACCCTGTAGCGGATGGGCTCAGCCTCGCTACGCGAGGAGGGCTGAACGGGTCGAGGACGACTGGGCGGATCGTCGTCGGCGCGCGTGCCTGCAATCGTCAGGGTCAGCATTCCGTGCGGTGGGCATGGCGCCCTGAATGTCGAGTCCAGCAGCAACCGAGGAGTGAGAGGGGTCGACAAAAACTTGCTCGGCATGCGCAAGGGGCCGCCGACCGCGGTTTGCCGTGCGCGGCCATCGGAGCCCCGCGCAGGGACGGTCACGCCCCTGTCGGTGCGTACGCTCACCGGAGGTGACGCCGGGAACGGCCCCAACGAACGGTGCCACGTCTTCCGCGGGGAATACCCGCGGCCTCATTGAAGGCGACGATGGCGCGCTTGTAGCCGCGGCGCTTGGTCAACGGCGGCCGGCGCCGCCGGCGACACGGTCGAAGTCCTCGCCGGGCTCGATCACCTTGACCAGGAGTTGCCACGGCGACACATCCTCCCGCGGGTCGCGCTCCCGCCCGGCGAAGTCGGGACACAGTATCTCCCCTCCCTCCTGTAGCGGCGTCTCCAACTCCGGCGGAATCGGGTTGTCGTCGGTGCCCGCGTAGCCCTTCGGCGAGAAGTTCCAGCCGAGCACCAACGAGGCGAACGTGCAGAAGTCAGGCAGCCACGGCTCCGGCTCGCGGTCGGGATGGAATCGACGTTCGGCCACGCAGGCGCGCAACAGCCGCTGCCCTTCCGGATCGCGCGGGAGGATCGCGCCGGCGCGCACCAAGGCCGGCGCCGACACCACGAGGCCGGTCGGCCGGACGAACCCGATGCACTCCAGGTGGGCGTCGATGTGCGGATCGCTTTTCGGCATCGGCTACGTCGGCAGGAGCAGGGGAATGACGCGCCGCCCCGTCCGTTTATAGATGCGGAAATCGGAGTGAAGGGTCATGATCGGCGTGTTGCCGGTGCCCACGAGCAGCCGTCAGCGATGCCCGTCAGCGGTAGCACGGTGGGAATCCTGAACGACAGCCTCGTCAAGAAAACGCGAATTCGTCGCAAGGTCGAAACGTCCGCTACGCCCGGCGCCGATCAAGTCGCCGGCGAGATCCGCGCAACTCCGCGGCGGCGCTCCGCCCCTGTCACCCAGCGCGCTCGCGATGAGCTCTCGAACGAGGGACGACCGGCTGACGTTGCGGCGCCGCGCTTCTCTGGAGAGCATCGTGTGCGACTCGGCCGGCAGTTGACGGAAACGGCGCGCACGAGAGCGATGGTAGCCGAATCAGGCACCGGACACCTCCCCGGGATCCCGATCCGCGACGACGGAGCCCGAAGTCAAGGCACGCCGGATGCAGGCACTCGGGGCGGATCTCCGCCGATTGCACAAGTCGCGGTCCGGGCCGCTTGAAGTACTGCTTGCCGTCGGTCGTCACCATTCCCCGCTGCGCGCACCGGACAACTGCCGCCATTCCGACCGACTGACCAGCGCCGACACCTCGCGCCAAGCGCGCTCGAGGTCCAAGTCGCATGGCATGATCGCGACCACGTCGCGGTCCGCTGCGACCAGTTGCCCGATGTCGAGACAGCCGGAATGCCTCCCGGCCTCGGGCAGCCGATCCACCCGCCGCTGGCGCAGCGTCAGGCCACGTACTGACCGGCATCGACATCACCCGTTTCACACCGACCGTCTCGGCGTCGGTGTCTGCCGGGCTGTGCTGCCCGATCCAGGCGGTCAACGTGCAGGAATCCATATCCGGCCTGCCAGCGTTCTCAGGAAACTGGGCCTTTCATGTAGGGAACTTTCCAACTCCGTGTTGCCCCATCCCCATGTGTCGTAAGCTCCATTACAGCGTCCCACACAAACGCGCGTGGAACTATTGGCTGCACAAGAGCCGCTACTAGCTTCCGCGACGTGCCCTGCCCCGAAAATTGAAGCACTGGCCTCAGCTTCTCGTACTCGTCCGGAAAGTACAGTTCCCTTACTCCCAAGAGGTCCAATATTGAATTGGTCAGTTTGCTATCCCCTGATGAGGCAGCTTTAGTGGGCTCGGCTCCAGTTAGTCCCTCAACGGCTTGAGCAAGGGATGCAGACACTTGAAGCAGATGGTACAAATGAAAGCGGAGGTCGCGATTAAACGAGAATGCTGTTATGTTCGGATGAATGTCCGGATCGGGCCCAACACTCCCATTCTCTAGGCCGACAGAGACAAAGTAGCCGGCGAAAGAGCCCGCTCTGAGTCGGGCAGTAAGTGAAGTGAGGCGGCCCTGTTGATGCTTGATTCGACCAGTCACCTTGCCGATGTGGGAGCGGTACTTCTTGACCCCCCGACTGTAGGTCTTCACATGGGCATTCCTTTTGAAGTCTTGGCTGTCTACGGTGAAGCCCTCCAGAATGTTCATGCAATCATCCATGTGCTGCATAAGGCCATGAAGGAGCGACTCTTGGGCTTCCAGCAGCCCTCCCTTTTTCCGTGACAGAAGACCAACAACCTTGGCGATGCGATCTTCAACTAGTCCAATAGAGGTGTTGTAGGTGCCGAGGGGATGCCGGAGGCCAAGCTTACCATGTCGTGATTGAAGTCCGCCACGAAGCCCCGCGAGGACCGCCGTGGCAGGAAGAACGACATGGCCGTTTGCGTCACATCGGAGGATTATCTGTTCCTTGCTCACTACGTACCCCAGTCCCCCCAAGCACTACTACCAGGACGCGCCCGGGGGAGTTGCATCAGTGCGATCGGCTCGACGCGCCGTGCATGCACCTGCGGTCGCTGGCGCCGGCCGAATCAGGCGCCAGAGGCCTCCAAGAATCTCCATCCACGCCCGCGGTGCCCGAAGTCTAAGCACCCCGGATGCAGGCACTCCGCCCGGATCTCCGCCGAGTCCACTAGCCGCGGTCCCAGCCGGTTGAAGTACTGGTTGCCGTCGGTCATCACCACCCATCCACTCTGTACGGCGGACAACTGCGGCCATTCCGGCCGCCCGACCGCGCCGGCATCTCGCGCCAAGTGCGCTCGATGTCGAAGCCGCACGGCATGATGGCGATCTCAGTCGCGCTGGCGATGAGCAAGACGAGCCGGTGGGTCATCGGGTTAGGCTTCCATTGGTGGGTCCAAGCCCCGGCGGAATCGACAAGCTCCGGCGGGCCCAGTCCCGTAATCGTCTACAGCTTGAACCGCTTCGATGCAGGGGCTACAGGAGGGCCGTCGCACTGCCTTCCCCTTGGCGCGGAACGTCTCCAGCCGACCCCGTGAGGCGGTCCTTGTGATCAGACGATGACATGTTGCTGGACGACGGCAGCAATTTCGGCTGCGATCTCGGTCACCGTATGCGTAGCCGTGCTCCTGGCCAACTTGTCGGCGAGAGACGGACTGTAGTCCATCACTTGCTGCTTCGTGACCCCGTGCCAGATCGGCAACAGAACCTGTTCACCGCTGACCGCTCGCGTCACCAGCCCATCGAGCTCGTATGCCGGCCAGCCTCTCGCGAAGAACGACTCTGAAAGCACCACGACCCCGAACCGACTGCGCGCTATGCCTCGATCTATCGTCCGCCGGAGGCTGGAACCGATGCGCAGCTCGAACTCGTCGTACCAGACCTGAAGCCCCTCCTCCTTGAGCGCTGTCGCGAGCGGACGAACAATCTGGTCCTTGTCCTCGGATGCGTGCGAAATGAAGACATCGAAAACCTCGGCAGACGGATCCAATCCCGGCGGTTCGTCCCTCACCAGCGAAGGCACTGACGACAGCGGTGCTGCCTTGATTGGCGGGAGGGGCCTGGGCATCATCCGCGCGCTTGACCGAACGCTACCCCGCAACCCCATCATGTCAACGGCCACGTACCAGGTATCGGAGCTGGGAATTGCGAGACGCACCGGAGACTTCTTCGCCAAGCCGCCGATGTACCTGTGACGACGACCGCTCTTGTAGCTCGAGAAATTCGTGCTGTCCAATAGCCGCACGTTGGCGGCGTTGCCGGCAAGGTTCACTTCAACGACCTCTCCGGCCTGCCGGTAGCCGAGGTCGTGGTGGATGAATCTCACGGTCGACTGCTCCGCTCAACTTCCGCGTTCTCGCCGAGCCTGTGTCCGCCCCACGCCCTGTTGACCATCGAGAATCCCTCTCTGCGCCGCGGGACACGCAAGTCATCAACTCCACAGACCCCTCACCTGCGGCACTAATCGGCTCATCGGTTTACAACCATATGGAAATTCTTGTATTCTGTCAACCAGCACTGAGGAGGGTACCGTGATCGGCAAACGACTGAAGGTGGCCAGGGCCGCCGCCGGGCTGTCCCTGCGCGGGCTGGAGGCGCGGATCGAAGGGCGCGTGACGGCGCAGGCGATCAGCAAGTACGAACGGGACGAGTCCGTCCCCGGCTCCGGCGTGCTGATCGCGCTGGCCGACGCCCTCGGCGTCTCCGTGGATTGCCTGACCGGGGATCCGGAGGTGGTCCTGGAGGCGATCGAGTTCCGCAAGAAGAAGATCACCAGCCGACGCGAAGAGGCGCAGGTCGAGGGGCAGGTCGTTCATCTGCTGGAGCGGTATCTGGCTATCGAGACGTTGCTCGGTCTGCCGAGTATCGAGTGGGACCGGCCCCGCGACGCGCCGTACCCGATCCCCGACGTTCGCGAGGCAGAGTACGCAGCCCGCAGTCTGCGGACGGATTGGAAGCTGGGCACCGATCCCATTCCGAGCGTGGTCGAGCTGCTCGAGGGGCACGGGATCAAGGTGCTCTCGGTCGATCTGACGAACATCGACGGTCTGACGGCGCGCGCCCGGCGCGGCAACGCGGGCTTCGTGTCGGTGATCGTGGTCAACCGAGCGACGTGCGGGGAACGCCAGCGGTTCACCTCGTCGCACGAGCTCGGACACATGGTCTTGCGCGTCGCCGCCGACGTCGACGCCGAAGAAGCCGCCCACCGCTTCGCGGGAGCCTTCCTGATGTCCGCCGAAGCGTTGCGGGCGGAGATGGGAGCGCGCCGCAGCTCAATCGGTTGGAGCGAGCTGTTCGATCTCAAGCAGTTGTTCGGGGTCAGCGTACAGGCCTTGACCGTCCGCTGCCGCGACCTCGGGATCTTCGACCCGGCGCTGTACCAGCGGCTGTTTCGCGACTTCAGCCGGTTCGGCTGGCGCAGTCCGCCTTACGAAGAACCGTTCCCGAGGCCCAGCGAACGACCACGGCGGTTCGAGCGCCTTTGCTTCCGCGCGCTCGCGGAAGGCGGAGTCTCCGAAGCCAGGGCCGCGGAGTTGCTGGGTGTCTCGGTTCGCGTCCTGCACCGGCGCATGGATGAACCGCCGGGCACCGGGGGCACTGGCCCCGCGTAGATCGGAATCCGGGCATGGTCGTCGTCTCGGATACGTCCGTGCTGATCGATCTCGAAAGGGCTTCCCTCCTCACGCCCAGTTTCCGCCTTCGGTTCGACTTCGCCGTACCCGACTTGCTATACGAACGCGAACTGAAGTCCTTCGGCGGCGAAGACCTGCGGAAGCGCGGCATGCGGGTAGAGGCGCTCGACAGTGACGGGGTGGCCCTTGCCATCGAATACCGACGATCCCGTCCTGGATTATCGCTGCCGGACACCTTCGCCCTGGCCCTCGCGAAATCCAACCGCTGGACGCTGCTGACCGGTGACGCTGAGTTGCGGCAGGTAGCCGAACGTGAACATGTCGCGTGCCACGGAGTCCTCTGGCTGCTCGATCGCATGCTCGAAGAGGAGATAGTGAACCGGCGCGCGCTTCACGCGGGCCTTCAGGCGATGACCAGTCATCCTCGCTGCCGGCTACCACGCGGCGAGGTGCAAAAGCGGCTCAAGGCATGGACGGACTCATCCGGAAGTGCCGTTCGGTAACCGGTGTCTCGCGACTGCGCGAGCGCGCCCTGCCGACCGGAATCCCGTCAATTCGTCTCCGGCCAGAGGTACACGAGACCGACCGGCTCGACCCGCCGCGCCTGCACCTGGTAGAACGCCCGGATCCGGCCCGGCTCCTGTTCCAGATCCCGGTCGAACTGGTCGAGGCGCATGCGCCAGTAGCGCATGTTCGACTGGAGCTGGCGGCGTTCTTCCTCGTCAAACTCCAGTGTGATCTGCTTGTACTGGCCCTCGTGGCGGTCGAGCTCCTCGACGATGCGCTCGCGCTGCCGACGGAGCGTCTCGTCCAAATCGCGCGCTTCCCGCTCTCCCCGCTCGCGTAACCTGCGCGTCGCCATCCCGGCCAGTTCCTCGGCCCGCGGCTCAAGCTGCGGCAGAAGTTCCTCGACGTCGCGCGGCGCCGCGGCCAGCAGCCGGGCACGGATGACGTCGTGCGGCGCCCAATCCAGCCGACCGGTCAGCGACTGCTCCAGCAGGTCGAGCGTTCGCGTCTCGGCTTCGCGCGCGTAGGCCTTCAGGGGTCCACTCCGCTGCGCTAGTTCGACCCACCGAGCAGCCAACGGGACGATCTCCTCATGGAGCCGTTCCGCGCGGCGCCCGTAGAGACAGAGCCGCCCCAGGAGGATGACCCGCGGAATCGAGTCCTTCGCCTGCGCGAGGCAGGCGCGGGACAGGTCGTGGTAGACGAAGCCCTGGGCGCGGAACCGCGCGAGCAGGCGCTGGGCGACCCGTTGCTCCAGGTGCAGGTGCACGGTGTCGTCGCTGAGCACGCCCGCATCCTTGAACACCACCGGCCGGATGGGCGCCTCCCGGCGCCAGTCGGCCAGCTTCTGGTCGCTCTTGCGCGGCGGCCGAAGCGTATCCAGCGTCGCCGCCCACGTCGGGTCGGCCCCGGTTCGCCGGTCGAGGGCCGGAAAGGTTCAGGTCTCCTTGCGGTTCCCGCCGACGTTGCCATCGGCGCTTCGGGCCAGCGGCTCGGCGCCGAGCAACTCCAACGCGCAGGACAGCGCCTGGCGGAACGGCGCCGCCTCGAAGCCCACCCAGTTCCGGGACTTCGCCAGCAAACCGCGGCAGCGTTCTACCTGTGCGTGGAGCTCGCCCCGCCGATCGCGGGCCGCCTCGAGCTCCTCCTCGGTGATCTGCCGGCGCATCTCGTCGAGGTCCGCGGCCTCGATCTCCCGCTTTAGCCGGTCCGCATCCCGGTGGCGGATGCCGCCCCGCATCCTCCGTTCGACGTCGTCGTCGACCACCTTCGACAGGCTGCCGAGCTCGCGCTTGATGGTCTCGGTCTTGCGGACGAGCACTTCGAGCACCCGGTCCTCGACGCGCTGCGGCAGCACGAAGTAGTGGCAGCGCACCTCCGGCGCCGGCTGCAGCTTGCGATCGATGCGGCCGTTGCGCTGCTCGATGCGTCCCGGGTTCCACGGCAGATCGAAGTGGAACAGGTCGGCGCAGTGGGCCTGGAAGTTCAGGCCCTCCCGCGCCGCGTCGGTGGCCAGCAGGATGCGTAGCGGATCGGTCGCCGGATCGGCGTTGAACCGCCGCTGGATCTCCGTGCGCCGCGCACCTCGGGTGAGCCCGTCGATCACCTCGATGCGCTCGTCGGCGCGCTCGCTCCCCTCGATGGCCTGCTCCAGGATGGCCTTCAGGTAGCGCTTCGTCCCCTCGCGGTTCTCCGTGAAGATGAGAACGCGGCGGTCGTTCCAGCGCGGCGGCGATCGCCTGCATCCGGTCGAGCAACTGCTGCTCCCGTTTCCACAACTCCGCGTGCTCTCTGCCGGGATCGGACGTCGAGGCGGATTCCGCGGCCACGGTGATCACCTCGATCTGGACTTCTTCCTCGGCCTCGACGACATCGGCCTCCTGCTCGCCCCGCTCGTCGTCGGCCGCGGGCGGCGTGAGGAAGAGGTCGTGTGTCTCGTCGCTCGCTGGCGCGGGCGCTTCCCGTTCACTCGCCTGCCCCGTACCGGCGGACGGATCGGGCTCCTTCCCGGCGGCGTTGCCCGCCTGCCCCTGCTCCCAGTGGCGTTCGACGGTCCGCCGATGGACCGCCAAACTGCGCGCGAACGCCTCGACCGACGACAGCAGCCGTTGCTGAAGGCCCACGACGAGCAGGCCGGCGGCCGCCTGGGCCTTGCTGGAGGTGTGGGCGTGTGGGCGTGTCGCTTCTCGCGCGCGGTGCGGTATTCGTCGAGCAGGCGCGACAGCTCCAGCTCGGGCGCATCCGGCGGCAGCCCGTCGATGACGACGCGTTCGACGCGCCGCTCCGGAAAGCCCCCCTGCGTCGCGCGGATGTCCTCCTTCAGACGCCGGACCATCACGTCCTCCAGCGCCTTCCGCCCGCGCACCTTCACACCGCGGGTGAACCGGTAGGGATCGAGCAGCTCCAGCAGCCCGGGGTCGGCGTCGTGAGACTCAAGACGGCCGGGGAGCGGGCGCCTCAAGGGTCCGTCCTCGTTCAATCCGACGGTCGGCGGGGTCACGGGAACAGATCCTCGATACGGCAACCGAAGTAGGCGGCGAACTTCCAGGCGTTCTCGACGGTAATGGTGCGATACCGCCCGCGGGCGACATCGCTGACGTAGGGCTGCGTCAGTCCGAGCGCCTTCGCGACGGTCACCTGCGTGACTCCGGTCAGCGCCATTGCCTTCGCCACGCGGTTGGAACCCGGCTCCGAGCGGAGGACCGCGAGCTGCTGCTCGGTGAGCATCCCGAATGGAACTATACGTGTGAGACCTTCGCCACGTTCTCGACCGCATGCCGCGGGCAGGGCCAGCGGAGACGCCGCCGTCAAGGCCGGAGACCATGTGGTTCCGGTTCGGTGATCGGCGTCAGCGCTCGTTGTCGAGGCTGACTCGGGCCACCGTGGCCAGGACCAGCCGGGCGCACGCCGCGTCACTCCTGCCGCTCTTCGTCCTGCGCCTTGGCCGCTCGCCGCGAGGCCCAGTAGTTCCGCATCCGCTCGGCGACCGCCTTGCGCTGCTCCTCCGTCATCGAACGCTTCCGCTTCGCGACCGCCTTGCGCGCCTGCTTCCTGGCGCGGCCGGCGACCGGCGGCGCATTCCCTTCTATCGCCTCTATTGCACGCTGAATGGCAACGAGCTGGCTCCTGAGCGATTGCTCCTCGTTCCGTAGCGCGTCCAGGATTCCGCTCTTCGACATCGTGACCTGCTTCCTTCGATGGGATCCGCCACAGAATCGCGCCGGTCCCCGAACACACGAGCGTCCACTACCGCCGCCGACCGCCGTCCGGCCGGGAAAACCAGTTTCGCTACCGGCGCAATGCGCCGAATTCTGTCATAGTGGCCCCGGCTTCGGCCCCGCAGCTTGCTGAAGATACTTGACCTTTACACGCATCTCGGCGCCGTTCCACTCCGGCCACACGTCACGTCCGGGCAAGCCCGACACGACGGCACGCCAGCTCTTGGCAACCACCTCGACCGCCGCTTCGTGCGAACCGTATTGGTCGCACAACGGCAGGAACGTCATCGTCGTCTCCACTGACGGAAGCCCGCCGTCCTCACCGACGTCGACGTCGTGTTCGTCAAACCGTTATCGGCAGTTCTGGTTCTCGCTCTACAGAGGCGTAGCTCACGTCACATCGCCACGTCCCGAATCCCGACGGTCAATGGAGGAAAGCGTCTCCCGCAACCACGCTGCCGCAGATCTCGCCGCGCACCGCGCACTCTCCGGTCAATCCGTATCTCGGGCTGCCCCGGTCAGCACGCGAAGCTCCCGACGAGCTTGGCCGATTCGGGGGTCTGACGGCTGCGCCGCCTGGCGGGTGGCGATCTCCACCCGCAGCCGTACCACCAGCAGGCGGCGCGCAGTCCGCTCGCGAGACGCGTCGTCAGCATCCGCACGCCGGCTACCGTCGTGCTCGTACTTCATCGTTCAACCCTCGTTCGGCCCCCGCGCATCGTTCGGTTGAACGCTCCGAAACGAAGAGCATCCGCGCCGCCGTTGGCCTGACGCCGTTCCACGGCGACCTCATGGTTCCACGTGGACCCAACTGGAATGGACGGTGCACGACCCGTGTGTCCATCCTAACCGGACTTCACCACATCGCGCGGCACCTCAGCGCGAAGGCGGCGACTCACCCTCACGTCAACGCGACCTTGTTGGCATAGGATCCGCTCATGGTCGGCAGAGTCGCCGCGTGACGTCCCAAGACCCTGGAGCCGGATGGGGACGCGAGTCGAGTCACTCGCGAACATCCCGCGAATGGGTCGGCGGCAGCCTCTCGGCTCCCTTCTTCATCCACGATCGAGCGGAGCCCTACCGGCCCTGCATCGTGATCTGGTTCGAACTACCGGACGGCTTGGTCGTCGGCCAGACGGTCGTCATGCCCGAGGACGCACGCGGCGCCGTCGCAAGCGCACTACGCAGCGCCTTGACGCAGCCCGAGGTCGGATTACCACGCCAGCCCCATAGCATCCGGGTTCCCGATGCGGCCACTGCTGCCCAGGTTCGCGCCGAAGTGGCAGGAGAAATACCCGTCACGGTCGCCCCGACGCCGGAACTCGACGCCCTCTTCGATCAGGTGATCGCGTCGATGCAGGGTGAGGGCGACGAAGCGAGCTACTTCGAGGACGGGCGCGTATCCGCCGATGCGATAGAGAAGCTGTTCACCGCCGGCCGTTTCCTGTTCGAGATCAAGCCGTGGACGTTCGCCTACGACTCGCAGGTACTGCGGATGGACATCCCGGCGCTCGGCGTCGACGGCGACTGCGTCTACGTCATCGGCCAACTCGACGAGAGCCCCGGCGTCCTGATTTTCGCGTCCTTCGACGGCTTCCAGCAGTTCCTCGCGGCAGGGACAACCGACGCCATCGGCCAGGACCCGGACGCACTCGGTTCCGAATTGCTCGCGCTGACGTTCCTGCGCGCCGGGGAACTGCCGCCGTCGATGCGGCGGGAAGCGATGGAGCACGCATGGCCGGTAGCGAGCGCCGACGCCTATCCGCTTGTGGAGCGGCGAAACCCAGACGGCACGTTGTGCCGACTTGTCGAGCAGGACATCGAGATCGCCACCGCCTGCGCCCTGTCGCTCAGCGCGCTCTTCGGCAAGCACGCGGCGATGTTCAAGTCGGACAACTTCGCTCCCGTTTGCGAGTCGTACTTCGACGACGACGACCTGGAGGTACGGTTCACCGTGCCCTACGAGGCGTTCGCCGACTTCGACATGACGGAATCAACAGAACCCGCCCTGAACTCCCCGGCGTTGGCGACGCCATTCCAGCCAAGGGCCGGCCGCAACGAACCCTGCCCGTGCGGCAGCGGACGCAAATACAAGAAGTGCCATCTCGCCCAGGACGAGGCCGGGCACGCCAGCCGTCGGGCCACCGCGCCGACGCACGCGTTGGATGAACGGCCGTGATGCGTGTTCACGCCTCTACGCAATGCTGCAGCGATCACCACGATAGACCGAGCAGACCGGGAGGAGAACGATGCCGGCAACGAACAAGCGATTCATCGCTTACGACGAGACCGCCATCTTCGGGAGCGGCACGACACCCGAACAATCCCTGGAAGACGCGCGGCGCCGAAACAACGCAACCCGTCGCACAGAAATCGGGGAACTCCCAGAGCGTAGCCTGGAGACGGCGCCCGCAACGGCTGCGCTGATCCAGGAGTTCGAGGAACGAGGCAGCCAACTGGCGTGGGGAGAGCTGTCCGACGGCACCCACTGTACGCTCGACGAGGCGAACGACGCAGAATGCGACGGACGCGCCTGAGAGGCGAACGATCCTCAACGTCACGGCGTTCGAGCACCGTGCCGCGCCATGTCGAGTTCATTCACAAGACGGCGGAAACAGATCCTCTGTCGGTGGGCCGGGTGCTGGTCTGGCTGCACGCGCGCCGCCGCCCCGATGCGCCGGGCCATCTCTCGGTGACCTGCCACTGAGGTACCGCCGGGTGGTATGGTGGGACCGCTCCCATGCAACGGCCCATCACCGGTTTTGCGCGCGACGAGTCGGGCGACTGGACCGCCCTGCTCAGCTGCGGCCATCGCCAGCACGTGCGGCACGATCCGCCGTTCGTGAGCCGACCGTGGACGGTCACGGCCGCGGGCCGCGCCAGCCGCCTTGGCGAGCAGCTCGACTGCGTGCGCTGTGACCGGTTCGAGCTGCCGGACGCGTGCGTGGCCTTCGAGCGCACGCCCGAGTTCACCGAGGACTCGATCCCGAACGGCCTCCGCGCCCGCCACGTGACCGTAGCGGGCGTCTGGGGCCGGATCGTCGTGACCGCGGGCGCGCTGCGGTACCGATGTGCCGAGCTCGGCATCGACGACGTCGCGCTCACGCCGGAGCAGCCGGGCATCGTCGTGCCGGAGGCGTCACACCAAGTCGATCCCGCCGGGCCCGTGCGCTTCTTCGTGGAGTTCCTGCACGTGCCAGATCTCAGGGCACGCACCTCATCCGGCGCTTTCGCACCGGTCCGCAGCCCGAAACCCGTAGGCACGTTTCCTCCCCCGGCTCTCCGAACCCGACGGGCTTTTCGGGTTCAGATCGATGCGCCCCTGGTTGCGACGCGCCGCCGGTAAGGCGCGCCCGCCGTCACAGGGTCGGGGTGCGCGCGGCCGCGAACAGCGCGTCGATGTCCAGCATGCGGGAGAGGTCCGTCGCGACGTCGTCCAGCGCGCCGTCCACCGCGGCGTCATAGCTCCAGGACGCGTCGGTCGCAGCGCCAGCGCGGGCGAGCCACGCCCGGCGCCAGGCGTCGTTCGCGAGCAGGCCATGGAGGTAAGTTCCCTCCACCCGACCGCTCTCGTCGCGTGCGCCGTCGCTACCAGTGTTGAGATGCAGCATCGGACGGGCGAGCTCTGGTCCCCGCGTCCGCCCCATGTGAATCTCGTACCCGGACACCGGCTCGCCGGTGAGCGCACAACGACCGTCTGCCCGACGCACAGTCTTCTCGCCGGCCATCGTCGTCTCGACATCCAGCAGACCGAGTCCGTCGGCAACGCCGGACGGGCCGTCCACACCCGCCGGATCAAGAACGCGCCGGCCCAGCATCTGAAATCCGCCGCACAGCCCCAGCACCCGGCCGCCGGTCCGCGCGTGCGCGATGACGTCGTGATCCCACCCCTGCGCTCGCAGGAACGCCAGCTGGCCAACCGTCGATTTCGTGCCGAACAGCACCACCACGTCCGCATCGCGCGGAATGGGCCGGCCGGGCGGCACGAACGAGAAATCGATGTCCAGATCCAGCCGTAGAGGATCGGCGTCGTCGAAATTCGCCAGGCGCGACAGCATCGGCGCGACGATGCACAGGGGTCGGGAACCGGACGCGCGGCGCTGCCGTGCTGTTCCTGCTCGATCGCCAGCGCCCTCAGGTGCAGCGTCACGTGAAACCGACGCAGTGTCTTCCGCCGGCAGGCGCCCCGCAGCAGTCAACCAGTGGATGAGACCGAAGCATCGCCACCCGGTGAGACGTTCGATAGTCGCGAGGCCGTCGGCGAACAGCGCCGGGTCGCCCCTGAACTTGTTCACGGCGAAACCGACAATGAGGGCCGCGTCCTCCGGGTCCAGGACCGCACGCGTGCCGACCAGGGCCGCGATCACGCCACCGCAGTCGACGTCGCCGACGAGGCAGACAGGGACGCCGGCCGCGCGCGCGAAGCCCATGTTGGCGATGTCGTCCGGCCTCAGGTTCACCTCCGCGGGACTGCCGGCTCCCTCGACGATGATGAGGTCGTAGTCGGCCGCCAAGCGCTGGAAGCTTTCCAGGACGGATGCCCGGATCCGGCCGCGGGCGGCCTGATACCCCGCCGCGTCGAACGTGCCGACGACACGCCCCTGCACGACCACATGAGAACCTCGGTCTGTCTGCGGCTTCAAGAGCACGGGATTGAAGTCGCGGTGCGGTTCTAGCCCGGCGGCGCGCGCCTGCAGCGCCTGCGCGCGCCCGATCTCGCCGCCGTCGGCACAAACCGCGGCGTTGTTGGACATGTTCTGCGGCTTGAACGGCGCTACGCGGATGCCCCGCCCACGGGCGAGTCGGCACAGGCCGGCGACGATGACGGACTTGCCGACGTTCGAACCGGTGCCCTGAATCATGATGGCGCGCGCCGTCATCGAGAGAATCCACCAGACCGTGGGTACGGGCACGAGCGTAGTGCCGTAGCCCCGCCACCGGCCGCCACCGTCGAACCGCACGTACGCACGTGCGGCCTCGACCGCGGCCTCGACCGACGAGGCAGACGGCCATCACGCACTGCCGCGGCCGCCCCGCGACGCGTGAGCACGGCCACGATCAGCATGTATTTCAGCACGAATCTGGTCGGTACCCTAGTACGGGCTCACAAACCTTGGACTGCGAACGGCGAGTCCTCCGTGGGCGAAGGCATGATCTCGTCCGAGAGCCGGATGCGAGAAACCCCCGTCCGGTTCGATGAGCGGCGACTGGAAACGGAGCCACGGCGGGGAGTGAGGCATCGGCATTGCGAAAGCCGCTGGGAACCGCTACCCCCATCCGCCTACCGCCACCGCGCCAGTCGTCGACTCTATCGAAGGCTCTAAAATTGGGCAGGGACACAAGAGCCTTCGCGTGACAAGAACGGCGTGTCTGCAAAGGATTTGATCACCACGGAGGCTCTTGCGTGACGTTCAGCACGGTATCACAGACTGTCCTGTTCCCGGACCTGTTCGACAAGCCATCGCTTTCCCGATTCGATCAACCGCACACCAGTTCCGACGGGGGCGCCGCCCTCATGCATCCCCTCATTTTGCCAGCATCAGATCACGCCGAAAACCTCGCGATACACCCGCTGTTCCATGAGCATGTTTCCGAACGTCTCCATCAACGGACGAATCCGATCCTCGGGCCAATTGGGGAGATGGTGGTACAGCATCAGCCCCTGCCGAAACAACGAATGCGTCCGCCGCTTCACCGTGTTCGCCTTCAACCAGCGGTCATAACCGATGCGCTCGCCCGCCGCACCCAGCAACGACAGAACGGCGATCGCCAACGGGTGCGGCTCTTCTTCGTAGAGGAGTTTTTGCCCTATTCATGGGCCTTTTTGCCCGCGGATGCGTCTCTCCAGTGCTCCTTTCGGGGGGACAGCAACCAAGCCAGCGCGTACCCGCGTCTTTCCGGCGGCCAGCCGAGCCTCGAAACGGTACCGAACACCGTCGGTCTGTCCCCCTCGGGCGCGCTCCCTTCTGAACATTCGCGCGGCGTTCTGGTACGGTGCCGTGGGAAGGGAGGCAGACCTGCGATGGCTGTGACGACAGGATTCCAGGGACGTACATTCGACGTGCCGCGAACCGGCGTCCCTTGCATCGATCTCCCGAGCCGAGCCCCGTGTGCAGCGGCCGATGCTGTCTTCGCGGATGCCAAAGCCTTCCTCTCGTCCAGCGAAGCCCGGCAGATGAGCGAGAGCGAACTCGAACGGGAACTGCACCGGCGGCGCCAGGATTTGGTACGCAAGCTCCTGCAAGGACATCGCGACCAACGCAGCCCGAAAGAGGCTGCTGGTCCGGCCGAGGACACCAGCGGTGTCGAGTGCTCGGAGCCGCACGAGCACGAAAGCCACGCCGAAACGACCTCCGGCACGATGCAGGTTGTGGGTCTGGGCTGCGCGCGGCGCGGTCACGACGGCTTGCATCGGCTCGATGCCGCGCTGAACCTGCTGCCGGAGCGCTACTTGGTCGAGATGCGCCGCCGCGTGACCATCGCGACCGCCTCGCGGGCACCACCGCGTACGCCCTGGAAGCCACAGTGGTACTCGACATCATCCACGTGGCAGCGGCGACGCGGCGTGCGGTGCTCGTCGTCGGCTCATCGACGGGCCTGTCGGCATTTGGTCCGCGACCCGATGGGAGTCGACCGGCGCACGGTGACACTTGGCTGCAGTTGCGGCGGTTCTCAGCCGCCGCAGGCAGCCGGAGTCTTGATGCGTACTGAGACCTCTCACGAAGCGCGCGAGGACCAGCGGAAGTCCCCCATCGGTCGCTGACGACAGAAGTACCGTCGGCCACCGGACCCTCTGCCGCTCCTCACCACGCCTTGACGGATCCAATTGCCTCCTGCCTCGCCGCCGCCGGAGAGACTGATTGGGCCGCCAACGAAGAAGAGCCGCACCCATCGCCAACGCACTGATCAACAACAGGCGGTCCCGCCGGTCCGGGCGCGAAACATGCATCGAAGAAAGCCCCATCCCGAAGCGCATGTCCTTGATGTCCCGAAAGCCCGCCTCAATCCCCCAGCGCTTGCCGTAGTAGCGAATCAGGACCCGCGTCGGGACCTTCGCTTCGCTGGCCACCAGGCACCACGGTTCGTCCATCTTCGGATCCTGTACGCACACGACCGCGCCGACCGGCAGCTCGTACGTGTCGGTCACCCGAGCACCCACCAACCGCCGCGCACGCCCCCCGGCGCCGACCCACGCGGCGGCCGTTCGCCGCTCGCCCCCCGCACTCGTCACGTAGATGTCTCCACGCAACCGTCCGCCGAACCGTCCGCAGCCGGCTCAGGTAGTCTTCCAGAGTGTGATTGAGTCCAGCTCGAAATTGTGAACGGAATAGGCCACGGACATTCTGCGCCATGCCTGTAAGCTGTTTATTATAAATGGATTGTGCAGACGGCGCAGAGTTCGCTCCGAACTCCACGGTTCAGGGGCCAACGAGGTCTCGGCGCGGCTCTTGCGCTTGACGGTGCGTACATACGTCGGCACGCGGCTTAGACGCTCCCGGCCCACTCCATGCCCGTGTTTGTTGACGAATCACCCGTTAAACAAAGACCATGGGACATGGTGTGCGTGCTTAGCCACAACGGCTTTCTGGCGCGTAACGTCTCGTGGGAAGAGTCTGGAGAGGATTGACAGGGGCGTTCCCTTTCTAGTACGGTTCGCCCATGCCAAGCATCGACAACCTTAATCTACCAGACAATCTGTCGCCAACAGAAATCAAGTTCGCTGTGCTTCGATACGGAAGGGAGCACAAGATTCCCAATCTTTGGTGGAACGTAAAGCTGGACTTGCAATCCTGCCACAGCGGGTATGTCGTTGAGGACTACACTCAGTATAGGCTCAATGCTAGCGGTGGCAGTCACTGGGGGGATAGCAGAGAGAAAGCGGAACGCGAGTTGGCGGCGTTACCCGCACCCGGTGGTATCCTAGTTCACGTTGTAGAGGAAGAGTGGTCCTCCTACGATGAAGGCCAAGCCGCAAGCTTTATGGACATGGAGTTTCTTGCAGGACAACTTGAGGAGTTTGCGAAGCGAATATCGTCGCTAGAAGTGATGAACATAGTTACGCTAACTATCCTCAAGAATTCCAAAATAGATGTGGTTAAGGCTATGAGAGAGTTACAAGAGCGGTATGCCAACATGGAAGGCGGCAAGGGAGCATTGATGACCAGCACCCTTCAGCATTTAATTAACAGCTTGGAAGGTGAGTCGTGAGTTTCGTTGATGACGTTTTGAAAGCGGTGGAGACGTTTAATAAGGTGAGCGAGGCGAAGTCACCTATGGAGGCGACAGCGTTCTTGGCACTGCTCCAGGAAGACTCCTCCAGACAACTCATTCAGAGCATAAACAAGCTCGAGGGTGGCATCAAAAACCTGGCTGGCAGTAGTGGTAGACTTGAGAAGGCGACGTATGTGCTCATTGGCCTCACTGTCATCCTTGCTTTGCTCACCGGGATTCTGGCCGCCGAAGAGTGTTGTCACAGTGTGTCTCCTTACCCGAGTGAGCAGGTAGATGAATGAGGTGGTCCCGCTTTTTCGGACCACCGGCTAAGGTGTATTCCAGAGCCTGGAGGAGGCACTGGGATGACGACAAAACGACGGCGGCAGTTCACCGCGAACTTCAAGAAACGCGTGGCGCTCGAGGCGCTGCGCGGGGACCGCACGGTGCAGGCGATCGCGGCCAAGCACGAGGTTCATCCGAACCAGGTGGGCGCGTGGAAGCGCCAAGCGGTCGACGGGCTGGAGGATGTCTTCGCTAGCGGCAGAGCATCGCGCGACTCCGAGCACGAGGCGACGATCCGGGACTTGCACGCGAAGATCGGCGAGTTGACGGTGGAGCGGGATTTTTTTCTGCGCGGCTTGCAACGCTGAGCCGCGCCGCACGCCTGGAGCTGGTCGAGCGGGGCGGCGAGTTGAGCATCCGGCGCCAGTGCGCGTTGCTGGGCATCAACCGCTCGTCGGTGTACTACACGCCGCGGGAAGAGCGCGCGGAGAACTTGGCCTTGTTGCGGCGGATGGACGAATTGTCGCTGCAGTACCCGTTCTACGGCAGCCGGCAGATGGCGCGCCACCTGGGACGCGAGGGCGTGTCGGTGGGGCGGCGCCGGGTCCGCCGGCTGATGCGTCTGATGGGGCTGGAAGCGGTCTACCGCAAGCCGCGCACGAGCGCCGCGCAGCCGGGTCACCGCATCTATCCGTATCTGCTTCGAGAGCTGACGATAGAGCGCCCGGACCAGGTCTGGTGCGCCGACATCACCTACATCCCAGTGACGGCGGGCTTCCTGTACCTGGTCGCGGTCATGGACTGGGCCAGCCGTCACGTGCTGGCTTGGCGGCTGTCGAACACGATGGACACCGGCTTCTGCATCGAGGCGCTGGAAGCGGCGCTTCGGACGGGCACGCCGGAGATCTTCAACACGGATCAAGGGGCGCAATTTACGAGCACGACGTTCACCGAGCGGGTGCTGGCGGCGGGGGCGCGATGCTCGATGGACGGCCGCGGGCGGTGCCTGGACAACGTCTTCATCGAGCGGCTGTGGCGGTCGCTGAAGTACGAAGCGGTGTATCTGCACGAGTTGGCCGATGGGTTCGAGGCCGAGCGGGTGATCGGGACCTGGATGACGTTCTACAGCGACGTACGTCCGCACTCGGCGCTCGGGGGTCGCACGCCGGCCGAGGCCTACGGCGAGGAGCGTGCAGCGTGAACATGTCAGCGGCGTGCAGCGCTTTGGACGCGCTCGACCGGCGGATGGTCCAGGTGACGCCGCTCGGCATCCAGGGCGAAGGCTGCCGGCTCGGCGAGAAGACGCACAGGGTGCTCGACCGCCGGCCTGGAGCTGACAAGCCCTCGCCGTCAGGCGGCGCTGCCAGCGTCCCGTCGCCGTTACGTTACGGTGCTACAAGGAGAGGGAAGCCTCCGAAAGGCGGCCCCCTTCGTGCACCGCATGTTCGGCATCGAGCAGGGGCTCAACGAGCTCGACCACGGCCGAGAGAACACGCTCGGCACGTCACCGCCGGAGTCGTGCTCGGTTTCGGACCGAAGACGCTCAGCAGCGCGAGGAGCGCGCGAAATTCGGTCGCGGCAGATCCGGTCGCAGTGGCTGGTTACGTAACCGCGGCACAATGCAATCGGGACGCCCCTGACCGCGGCGCAAATGCCGAAAAACAGCGCCGGTGGCGCGCGCGGCGCGCGGCCGGCGGTCGCTGAAGTACGAAGCTGTGTATCCGTACGAGTTGGTCGACGGGTTCGAGGCCGAGCGGGTGATCGGGACCTGGATGACGTTCTACAGCGACGTACGTCCGCACTCGGCGCTCGGGGGTCGCACGCCGGCCGAGGCCTACGGCGAGGAGCGGGCAGCGTGACGGCATCAACCTCGTCTACGCTGCGACCCACCACTGCGGGGACCCTCGTCGCGGGATTCCCGCGCGGCCGTTTCTACGCGTCTCCAGGGACGCGCGTGCTGTCATTCTCCAGAGCATCGTCGACCACCTTGCCCGCTGACGCGCTTCGCGGACCCGGCCCGCTCGGCGCGCGCGAGGGCGCGGGGGACGTCGCCGCCGGCCGCATCGAGCGCTCGGCGCGCCCGCTCCCAGTCGCCGGCGCAGGCCTTGACCAGGCGGCGCAACGCCTCGTCTATGGCGCAGCGCCGCGCGCGGTCCTCGACGGCCACCTGATCGCACGTCAGGCAGATCGAGCGGTCGACGGGGCAGACGGGACAGGTCCGGCGTCGTCCAGGACGCCATACCCGACCGCAGAGCAGGCAGGCCCGCAGGTGCTTCGTGCGCCAGTCGCCGCGGCGCTTTCGTCCCCTCCCCCGGACCCCCTCCCGGGGCTCGCCGCCGCGCTTCGCGGACTCACTCATGAGGCCGCAAGATTCCCACAGCTCATCATCATCTATGATCAGATACCAGACAGACGACGAGGGCGTGGTTTCGCAACCGGAATACACCTTAACGAAGCCCTCGAATGGTCCAAACGACCGGGACCACCTCAGAAGATGGGAAAGATAGTGACCAGGTCAGCGAGTAGCGCGATTGTTTGTTGCATGGGAGCGTAGTGCTCTGCACGCATGGTCGCGGTACTCGCCTGGGTGCGGCTCTTTTGCGTAGAGTGCTATCTCACTCATTCATAAGGGGGTTTATCAGCCCGTGGAAGAAGTCTGTTCGCTGAGTTCCGCTGTTCAGGCAGCTTGGCGATGAGCGATTGAGCCAGCGAGCGTCGCCGGTGTCCATTTGGACCCCCAGGCGCGCGTCAGACGCCCCCAGCGGTGATCAGGCGGCAAATCGCCGAAACAGCCCGCCCCTGCAGGCTCCGGGGCGTACCGATGCCGGTCTGGCTGCGCAGGAGCAGCCCGATGTTGCAGGCGGCCGCCTGAAGCAGCACGCGCTTGCGGACATTCTCGTGACCGCGCACCCACACCCAGCGCATACCGCCCGTCTCATACATGTGCGCGAAAGTACTGTCCCGAAAGCCCGCCTCAATCCCCCAGCGCTTGCCGTAGTAGCGAATCAGGACCCGCGTCGGGACCTTCGCTTCGCTGGCCACCAGGCACCACGGTTCGTCCATCTTCGGATCCTGTACGCACACGACCGCGCCGACCGGCAGCTCGTACGTGTCGGTCACCCGAGCACCCACCAACCGCCGCGCACGCCCCCCGGCGCCGACCCACGCGGCGGCCGTTCGCCGCTCGCCCCCCGCACTCGTCACGTAGATGTCTCCACGCAACCGAATCACGTATTCGAAGGCCAGCTCCGTCGTCAACGCGTAGAACAGCTTGCAGTCCCCAAAGCCCCGGTCCGCCACGACGGTGACTTTCACCCCGGCCGGCAGCACCTCCCGCAACCGGCACAGTAGCTCGTACTCATAGCGCCGCTGATTACCCTTCAGCGTCGAGGACGCCACCGTCTTCCACAGAAGGGGCGTTGCGCGCCCATGGCCAGTCACCATCGACAGCACGATCGTGTCCTGCCCGTCGGCCGCGAAGCTGGTCCAATCCAGCGCAACGACCACTTCGGTGCGGGCGGCGACGATGAACGGCGTCCAGTATGCGAAGAAGGCCCAGACGTCGACGCCTCGATTGCTCAGCAGCCGATCCACCTGCTTCACGCCATGCTTGGTCAACGTGCCCATGGCCTGGGCCAAGCCGCGCCCCACGGCATGGATTGCCAGCGAAGCGCTCGTCAGCACGCCCTGGGTTGCGTTGGCCAAGGACAGCACCCGTTTGGCATGCAGGTCGCCTTCGTACAAGGTGGTGATGAAGTTCAGGATGTCGTGTCTCCGGAGCCATTGCCGGGATGAGGCTGGCCGGTCTTGATGTTTATGCATACAACCATATTCTAATTCAAAGTGCGCACCTTTCCAACTTTCCTAATGTGAAACGGAGGATTTTGCTCTATTTGTTCATATGAGAAAATGAGGGGATCTCTGAGATCGGCAGCACCGGTGGGAGCTTGTCGTTCTTCCGCAGTGCGCCGTCGGCGATCAGCCTCTCGTACAGCAGTCCCGTGTACGTCAGCATGCGGACCGCCATCCGTTGGTCGATGGTGGACTGGAACTCCAGAAGGACGACGACGTAGAGCCACCGTTCGTCCTGGAAGCGGATCCGCCAGACCAAGTCGCTGTGCCGCTGATGCAGGTCTCTGCTGACGTAGCTGGCGGGCAGCGCGTTCAGGGACCCTCCCAGTTGCCGCGGTCTTCCGCGTCTCCGGCGTCGCTCTTGATCGCGGCGACGATTTCCCGCGTCCCCGCGGTCTCGTCGACCCGCGTGCACATGCCTGTCTGCCGCTTCGCCACCTCGGTTGCGAGCATCACGTGGTCGTTGGGTTCGTCGACCTCGATGTTACAGGTCAGTCTGGATGAGCGAGCGTCGTTGCTTCGTCGTTGTCATCGCAGGTACTCCAGCGCGTGCTCGGCGCGCGTGCGCGTGCGTCCCAATCCAGTCCGGCGTTCCCCCGTACTTCGGGTTCGTCCGGTTGCGCAGCACCATGAACAGTCCGTCCCACTGCTTCTGGAGCGTCTTCTGCTTGCGCACCTGGTCTCGCTTCTCCGCTCCCTTCTTCACCGGCTCGCGCTCGGCCAGGTCCTGCGTTGCCCGCGTGAGGCCGAGCTGCTCTTCGAGCCAACCGCGCTCGCTCATCTCCTCCGTCGGGTCGATCCAGTTTGGCTCGTCCCTGGTTGCGTGCGCGGTACCGCTCCCGCTGTCCTCTCCTGTCTTCTCCCGTCTCGGTTGGACCTCCACGCTGCACTCTCTTCCGGCGATTCGGATGTGCACCTCGTCGGTCGGGCGCGTTTTGGCCGTGACCGCGGCGGCTGCCGCGTGGATCTCTTCCATGTAGGCGGCGTCGTCGCCTTCGACGGCTGCGATTGCCAGCGTTTGCGTGATTTCGCGTGCCGCCTGCTCCTGCGCCCCGTACGAGTCGGTTCCGCAGTCGTCGGCCGGCTCGAAGTACCCGAGCATCAGCGCGTCTCGCACCGTGCTCACGCTCGTTTCGTGCGCTCTCGTCACCACGATTTCGACGTCGTCGATCATGACCTCGTCGGGCGGTCCGTCAAAGACAAAGTCGGTGTCCGGGCGCAACTCCTTGGCCGCGTGGCCCTCGCTCGTTCCGCTTCCGTCGAACGTTCGGTGTCTGTTGACCATCTGTGTCTTGTCGTTTTCTCGTCGTACTGTTCGGACGCGGCTGCGCCTCGCTTCGCGCCGAAACCGCAACGCGTTGCGGTTTCGGCGGCTCTCCGCACGCTTCGGCGTGTCGTGCGGTTGTCGCGGTCGTGCTGGTGGCCCGACGTCGTGCGGTCGCGTTCGCGCGTTGCGCGTGCCGTTCCTGCGGTTGTCAGGAGCTTGCTGGCCTGCCGGTGTCTTGTTGCGCCGCTCGATGTGCTCGGCGTTCCTCGTCAACCACGTCCAGACGTGTTCGTGCCAGGAGTGCTTGTACTCGCTTCTGGTGGCCCTGCAGTTGATCGTCGGCGGCTTTCGCCGGAGCACCGCGTTGCCTTCGACGGTTTCGCCTTCGTCTTGACGATCATTGGGCAGAACTGGCTCTCGTCCCGGGACCAGTGCATTTGCCCTGCGGCGCGCAGGACCGTCGCCCCGCCACCGAACGTGACCGCGTACACGGTTCCGAACCGTTCGATCAGCGTCTCGTACGCCGCTTGCGGCGGTCGCTTCTTCGTCACCGCCAGCCACTCGTTGGCGATGCGTTGGCCTCGTGCCGCAACGTCGATGCATCGACCGGCTTCGTGCGACAGGAGCGCGCGTTCCTCTCGCTGTTCCCAGCTCGACTTGGCGTGTCTCTTCAGCAGCTCCGTGGCGCGCCGGCGCAGCAGCTGCGCGACCAGCTCGGCGCTGCCGATCATCCCGGACAGCATCGGCATCGCGTCGTCGTCTTCGACGAGTTCTCCGATGATCGCGGTCCGCACCGTTACGGTGTCGTCCGGCCACACGCACGCGGAATGGATCGCGTCCGGTGTGCGCCAGTCGTACCGGTTCGTCATTTTCATCTCCACGTATTCTTCGTTTTCTGTATTTGGGTGTCGCCCGGTCTTCTCAGTCGAGGTGCGGGTCTCGTCCGTCCAGCCTCGACGTCATGATCAGGAAGCGCTCGCTCCCTTCGTCGTTTTCCATTCGCAGGGGCATGTCGAATCGCGCGACCGTCAACACGCTGGTCTCCCCGGTCATCGTGCGCAGCGTGTCCATCAGTAGCGGGTGCCGGATCCCGAAGACGATCGCGTTGTCCGCGTTCTCGTCTCCTGGCGCCACTCGTCCGCCCTTGTCGTCGCTGTCGCGCAGCTCGCGCTCGAGCGTTCCCCAGATTCGCAGCGCATCCCGGCTGCTCTCCATCCGGCATACCCGGTGGTAGTTGTGCACGCCCTTGTAGGGTCCGTTCTTGCGTACCATCTCGAGCGCTTCGCGCCGGTTCATCCGGATTACGTGCGGCGCCAGGATCGCCTGGTTTCCGCCGTCGATCAGCCGTTCGAACGTGTCGAGCGGGTACGTGGTCGCCGCGGGCCATTCGGCCGCCTCGGTCGTTTCCTCGCCGATGTGCACGATGGGTCCGTAGCTGTCCTTCACCGTCCGGCGGCTGATGCGCACGGTTGGCGCTCGCATGGTTCGCGCGAGTCTCTTGATTCCCTCGATTGGGAGTGCGACGTCGAACAGCTCTTTGTCGCTGTCGCGCGTTGCGCCTTTCAGCACTACCTGGGCCAGGCGTGCTCCCTCGGTCGCCAGCAGCTCCGGCTGCTCGGCCCCTGGGCGCCATATCAGTCGGCACCCGACCATTCGCGTCGCCACGCGTACGACCGCCTCGGCGATCCGCATGCCTTCCCGCAGCCGTCGGCTGGCCTGGCCCTGAAACGTCAGCGTCGCTTCGATGTCGCTCATTCGCTCAGCCTGTACGGCATCAGCACGTAGTGCTCCGAGCCGTCTGTCGACGCGATGTGGACCGACCTGTCCGGCCCCTTGAGCGTCATCACTGCTTCGGTTCCGCTGATGCTGCGCAGCGTCTCGACCAGCATCTGGTGGCTCACTCCGATCGTCACCGGCCGCTTGCACCCGATCACTCCCCTGGAGATCAGTGCGCCCGGGCCGTCGTCGGCCGCGGCGCTGGCGCGTTGGCTCTGCCAGACGTGCACCCCGTCGCGCCTTACGAGCAGCCGGCAGGCGCGGTCCGGGTTCACCTCGCCCGGCCGGGGGTGCCATTGCCCGATCTTCCTGATGGCCGCGGCCGTCTCGATTCCTGCAGTCACCGTTCCCGCTGCTTCCGTCTTCCGCCAGCGCCGGAACGTGCTTCCGATCCAGGTTCGGGCGGGCTCCTGGCGCTGCGTCGTCCTCTCGGTTGCGTACTCGATGTCGAGCACGGCGCATTCCCCGTGCTTTCCGATTCGGATGCGGCGTGGCGCCGTGCACGTGGCGATCGTCCGTACGGTCGCCAGCGAGATCGCCAGCTCGAAGTCCTCCACCGGCGTCGGCTTGCCCAGCGGGAGCCGGACCTCAGCTATCCGTCTGCCGTCACCTGCGGACAGCATCGCGTTCGGTTCGCCCGCGGTCGCCACCAGCTGGCACGCCGGTCCGGCGCTGCAGCGGCGCTCCTGCGTTTGCAGGATTCGGCGGGCCGCCGTCATCGCGTGCTTGAGTCTCGCGATGTCGTCGAATACGACTGCTCCGTCTGGTGCTGCACTCCTTCCACCGCTGGGTCTCGTCGGCGTCCACCGTGTGTGGCTCCACCTTGGTCTTCCCGTCGTCGCTCGCGGATGTGGTCTCGTGCTTCCCGTTGCCGTTCGGTCGCGGATTGCTGAGCGCGAACGCGCTGATCACGTACCGTTCTCCGCCGCTGGTTGCGCCCATGTGGATCGGTTTGCGCGGGTCCTCGATCACCATCCAGACGGTTGACCCCGTCATCGTGCGCAGCGTCTCCACGACGTGCCGGTGCCGCATCCCGAAGACCATGCGTTTGCCGAATCGTGCGACTCTGTCGGCGACCTTTCGTCCCGGCTCGGTCTCTTCCACAGCCGGCTCGTGCGTCGTCGGCCATACCCGCAGTCCGTCCTGCGCGATCTCGAAGCGGCAGATCCCGTCCGGGTTGTACTCGTCTCCTGTCGGCGCGCTTGCGTGCAGTGTCTTCAGCGCCTCGGTGCGCGGCATCTCGGCTACTGCCGCGTACGGTGGCTCCTGCTCGATGATCCGGTTGTCTTCGCGTCCGAAGGCGACCACGCACCCGTCGCCGTTGCGGCCGATGCGCACCATCGTGGTCTGTCGCGCGTTGGCGATCGTCCGTACAGCTTCGAGCGGCATCGCTACGTCGAACTCCTGCTCGATCGACGATTCGCGAATCGGCGTAACGTCGACCACGCACAGCCGGTGACCGTCGGTTGCCATGATCTCGGCCGTATGCTGCCCCTTGCGCGAGATCACCCGGCATGCGGCGTCCGCGCGTGCCGACGGCTCGTGCGTCCGCAGCACCGTTCGTGCTGCCTTCATTGCCTTCTTCAGGCGGGCCACGTTCGCGAAGACCAGCTCGCCGTCCGGGGCTGCCGCCTTCCACGCGCTTGCGTGTTGCGGCTTTGCGGTCGCCCGTTGTTCTGCTTCTGGATGCACCTGTAGCTCCCTGGCCGCATCTGCGGCTCGTTCGTGCGACTCTCGGTGTCCGGCGTCGTCGATTGCGCCCGGGGCGTGTTGCCGCGGTCGCTCGGTGTGAGCGTCTTGTGACGTTGCTCAGGTGGGCCGGTCCGGCGGACGGGGTGCTTGCTTATCGCCGTACTCGAGCTGGGTCGGTCCGGCGGACGGGATGCTTGCTTGCAACCGCAACGCGTTGCGCTTTCTGACCGCGCTGCCGCGCGTCAGAACGTACCGTGGTACTCGCTAGAACGGAACGTCATCCTCGATGAGGTCGGTCTGCTGTGGTGGTGCAGCGCGCCACGGTTCGCCGAGATCGTCGTCGGCCGGCGGTTGCGCGTGCTCGTCGAGCGGGGTCTCGTTCCGGTAGTCGGCGGCTTCGTCCACTCGGCTGTGGTCGTAGCCACCGCCGCCCTGGTTGTCCTGCGCCGGCGGGTTCTCCTGGTCCGCGATCAGCTTGCCGATCTTGGGGAACGGCTTGCGGTCGATCGCGTCGGCGTGCATCTCGTAGCTCTCGCGCAGGTTGCCGTCGCGCCCTTCCCAGACGTCGATCAGGAGCAGACCCGCCACGTGCACGCGGTCCTTGTTCTGGAACTCGTTGAGGACGTCGGCCAGCTCGTTGAACGCCTTCACGCGGATGAACGCCGGCGTGTCGCGCTCCATCTTCTGCCGGCCGTCGTACAGCCCGACCAGGAGCGTCGCTTCCGTCCACGGCGTTCCCTGCTGGGAGTACCGCTTGACGGGTCCGTCCTTGACGATTCGTCCTTCGATGATCGCCGACCCGAGCCGGAACGTTCCCTTTGTCGCCTTCTGGCGCTGGTTTCCGCGTTGTCCGCGGCCCTGTCCCTGCTGGTTGTCTCTCATCCTTCAGTCTCCTGGGTAGCCCGAAGCGTAGCGGACGAAACTTACGCGCAAGGCCGCCTCGGCGCCTCCTTGCGTTGCTTTGTTCCGGCGCCTGTGGCGCCCTCTCGTTGTTCGGTGCGCGCGTAGCGCGGTTGGCGTGGAAAATCGTTCGCGCAGCGAACCTGGCTCGGCCGGCGGTCCCGGTCGGATGCAGCCGTTCACTTGTTCCATTCTCTCATTCTCCGCTCCCCTCCCGTGGTCCGTCTTCTGTTGCCGGGCCGCGTCTGCGTGGCCCGGCTGGTCCGCAGGACCGTCGCTTTTCTCCTGTTTCGCGCGGTTCCACCGTGCGTTGTCGTTTGGTCGGGGTCCCCGCTACCCGTCTTCGGGGGCTCTCGTACGTAGACTCTGCCGACCGGCGCAGCCGGTTCCGTCTCTTGCGGAACGCTCGTGCCGCCCTGGAGGTCCCCGTCGTGTCTGCCCAAGCCGAAGCGAAAGCGGAAGCCCGTGAGTTTTCCGACGTCTGGGGTGAGTTCATCCACTCGGGTCGCTGGTACCGCGGGATCACCTTGTTTCTGACCCTTGCAACCTCGTTCAGCTCGTCATCATCGCTATCGTGGTCACTCGTCCGGACTCTCTTCCTCTCGTCGTGCGCGTCGATGAGGTCGGCCGCGCCGAGGTGGTGGATTATCAGCTCGACCGGGCGAGCTGGATCAGAACAGCCCCGTCGTCGGCTTCTTTCTGAATCAGTTCGTCGTCGATCACTACTCGCGCCGGCATGCGCTGCGCGCCGAGCGGTGGGAGCGTTCGCTGCTCTTTCTGACTCCGGATCTGCAGCAGTCCGCGTACGATCGCGACGTCGAGTCCCTCAGCGCGTTTCTTGCGTCGACCGAGGCGTCCGAGCTGTTGATTCAGGACATCGTCGTCCGCGTGATTCCGCAGCCGCAGCCGCCGTACCGTGCGGAGGTGCTGTTCGATCGGGTCGAGATTTACGGCACCTCCGAGATCTCGCGTGAACAGATGACGCTGTCGGTTCAGTTCCTCTTCGCCGAGGACATTCCGTCGGAAGCGTTGCTGATCAATCCCCTCGGTCTCGTGGTCATCTTCATGGACGTGCAGCGCCAGCTCATCGGCGTCGGAGACCTCCGCTAGGAGTCTGCGCCGCAGGAGATTTGCGGCACGCAACGGGTCGCCGGCACACGACCTGAGTCACGTGTCGGGGCGACTTCGCCGGTCGGCAGGGCGGGGTGGATTTTCGGTAGTTGGCGAACAGATGACAAAATTCGGTCCTCGCGGGCCGTATGGCCCGCCAGAGACCGCGATGCGCGTCGATTTGTCGCCGTTGTGAGCCTCAGATCCCGCCTTCTACGCCGCCATCAGCGGCTGCAGGCGCTTGACGTTCAACGCCAGGCACACCAGGTCCCACTCGCACCGCACCTTCGCCAGCCCACGCAGGCTGAAGCGCCGAAACCCCAGCACGTGCTTGATCCAGCCGTTGGGAGCCTCCGACAACCACTTGCGCTCCGCATACGCCGTCCGGCCCGCCGGCGTCGCCAGCTTCTCCACCATGCGACCCGTCGCCGGATGGGCCTTCAGATCGCGGGTAGCCGTCTGCTTGCCCTCCCGGCCCGGCGCCACATACCCGTCAATGCTCCGCTTTTCCAGGTCCGTCAGGTCCCGCTCGTTGCAGTACCCCGCATCGGCCAGCACCGTCTCCGGCTGCGCGGCGAACGTCTCCTTTACCGCGTCGAGCAACACCGGCAACTCACCCTGGTCGCTCGCGTTCGCCGTCAGGTCCGTCGCCACCACCAACTGGTGCTCCGCGTCCACCGTCACCTGCGCGTTGTAGCACTGCTGGAATCCCTCGTTGCTCGTCTTCATGATCGAGCTTTCCGGGTCCGTGAAGTTGCTCTGCGCTTTCTCGTCCGGCTCGCCATACGCCCGCTTGTACGGCTGACCGCCCTTCGGGTTCCGATCCTGCCCCGGCTGCCGACCCCGCGCGGCGTCCGCCGACCGAGCCGCCGCTTCCAGACGCGCCTTCGCTTCCCGGATCGCCGCCAGACGCTCTTCTCGCCGACGCAACTCCGCCGGCAGATCATCGCCCCGAACCTCCGCGCCCAAGCGCGCGTCCTCGGCCTCGTCAACCGCATCCGCCTGACGCAACAGCGCCTCGATCTCGCTTTCCAGGCGCTGTTCCTCTTCCTGCATCCGGTCGTAGCTCATCGCCTTGCGCTTGCTCGCGTTCGCGCGCACCTTCGTCCCGTCGATCGACAGCTTCCCCAAGCGCGCCAGACCCAACTCCTGCGCCAGACGGACCACCTCCACGAACAGCGCCTGGAAATCCTCCAGGTGCCGACGCCGAAACTCGCACAGCGTCCGGTGTTGCGGAAAGTTGCCCGCCGCCAGCACCCGGAAACCAACGTCCTCTTCCAGCTTCCGAGCGACCCGGCGCGACGAGAACACCCCCGTCGCGTAGGCATAGAGCAGCACCTTCACCATCATCCGAGGCTCGTACGGCGCGTTGCGACGGCCGTCCCCCTCGTACAGAGCGTAGAACGCCGTCAAATCCAGACCGTCCACCAGATCGCTGACATGGTGCGCCAAGTGGCCCTCCGGCAGCCACTCCCGAACGTCGGGCGGCAACAGCAGCGACTGGTCAGGCACATAGGGGCGGAATGTGGTCGACATCGAGTCCTTCCGTCGTCGGCTCGCCTACAATTGTCGCATCTGTTTTTCTGCGGCGCAGACTCCTAGGACCTCGATGCCAGTGGCAGCGACCGCGGACTACCTCGACCCGGCGCGCCGGCCTCAGCCGGTTGCGCCGGGGTCGGTCGCCGGGTTGCTCGCGCTCTGCGATAACGGCATCTCGACGTCTCAAGCCCAGTTCGCTGCCTTCGTCATGTCCACCGGTGGCGTCTTCACCGGCCCGCAGGCCGAGGTCTGGCTCGATGCGTGTGTTCCTGGGTGGAGTCCGGATTCGGCGGCGAACGTTCGTCGGGATTACCGTACCAAGTTCCTTCGTCCGCTCTTCCATCCCCGTTTTCGGGGTGGCAAGTGGAGCGCGCTTACCTCGGCGCAGGTATCGCGGTCATCGATGTCGAGCTGGCCGCGGCTGCCGGTCTCGGGCTTTTGTGCCTGCACGGCGAGTGGCTTGAGAACGAGATCTTTCTCGCTGAGTGTTATCCCCAGGACCGCTTCGACGTCTTCCGCGCTCGTGCCCCTCACCTGTTCGAGGGTGTCAATCCGGTCCTGGTCGACTCCGACGCGGAGCCTCGCTGATTTCCCTCTTCACTGTGCGTGTTCTCGACGGTCCCCGTTGGCCCTCGCTCGTCTGATTCTCTGTTCGCGTCCTTGTGGGCCTTCGCGGTCCCTCCCTCCTCGCACTCGGTCCGCGATCGCGCTCTTCCTTGCTGATTGAAGCGCTCCCTTCAGATCTGTCGCGTCGTGCTGCGGCTCGGTCCTCGCTCGCTTGGCGACGTGGCTCGAGTTCTTCGTTCGTGTTCTCGTCAAGACCGTTACGCTTGGTCCACCGCTCGCTCTAGCGTTGACTGTTGTGCCCTCTCCTTGGAGTGCCTCTCATGCCCTCGTTGCCTCCTGGCGAGCCCTCTTCTCTCCTGGTGCTGCGGCTGCGACTCCTCCTGCCGTAGGTGCCGCTCGTTCCGACGAGTACGAGCGTGCCGGTGTTCACGTTCATTGTGATGCGTTCGTCGACCCGGCCGCGGTGCTCGAATCCGGAGTCACCGTTGGGTCTCGCGCGGTTGTGTGTGCCGGCGTGACGTTGCGCCAGAACTCGCGAGTTTCTGCGCACGCCGTTCTCGAGCCGGACGTCGTTGTCGGCTCCGACGCTCGCGTCGGTCATGGTGCTCGGCTTGCGCCAGGTGCCGTTGTCGAACGTGCCGCCGTCGTCGGTCCTCGTACCGTTCTCGGTGCTGGTGCAGTTGTTCGCGCGGATGCGCGTCTCGGTCGCACCGTCACCGTGGGTGACGGTGCGCAGGTTGGTCGTGGAGCCTTGGTCTCTTCTGGTTCTGCTCTCGGCGACGGCTCATTTGTCGGTCACGGTGCTGTCCTTCGGGAAGGTGTTGATCTCGCCAGCGGCGTTCAGGTGTGGGTATTCCGGAGGAAGTGGAACACGGAATCCGGAGGAAGTGGAACATCGATTCCGGAGGAAGTGGAACAGCGGTTCCGGAGGTCGTGAACGCTCGTCGGTAGCTTGACCCGGCATGCTCTTGCCCTTTCGACAGGAGGGGCGTGGCGATGCCGGCACGGAGGCTGCTGATGAGGAAGATCCGCGAGGTTTTACGACTCAAGCACGAGCAAGGACTGTCCCACCAGGCGGTGGCGCAGGCGTGCGCCGTCGGCGTGGGGACGGTCAATCGCTATCTGCAGAGGGCGGCGCAACGTGGGCTCGGCTGGCCGTTGCCGGCCGATTTGGACGACGCGGCGCTCGAGGCTCGATTGTTTCCACGCGCCGCGCCGGTGCACGACCGGATCCGGCCCGACTGCGCGTACATCCACCGCGAGCTCAAGCGCGACAGCGTCACGCTGCAGTTGCTGTGGGAGGAGTACGCGCAAATCCATCCGGACGGCTACGGCCGCACCCAGTTCTGCGAGATCTACCGGCAATGGACGCGGCGGCTGCGGCCGTCGATGCGGCAGGTGCACCGCGCCGGCGAGAAGACGTTCATCGACTATTCCGGCAAGCGGCCGAGCCTGGTCGACCGGCGCACGGGTGAGCTCCGACGCGTCGAGCTGTTCGTCGCCGTGCTCGGCGCCAGCAGCCTCACCTACGCCGCGGCGACCGAGACCCAGCAGTTGCCGGACTGGATCGACGCGCATATCCGCATGGTGGAGTACTTCGGCGGCGCTACCACGTTGTGGGTCCCCGACCAGCTCAAGAGCGCCATCACCCGCCCCTGCCGCTACGAGCCCGGCGTCAACCGCACCTACGAGGACCTGGCCACCCACTACGGCGCCGTCGTCGTTCCGGCGCGACCGAGGAAACCTCGGGATAAGGCTGCTGTGGAGAATTGTGTACTCATCGCACAGCGGTGGATACTCGCCCGCCTCCGCGACCAGACCTTCTTCGAGCTCGGCCCGTTGAACGCCGCGATCCGCGTCCTGCTCGACGAGCTCAACGACCGGCCGATGAAGAAGCTGGGCGTCAGCCGCCGCGCCCTCTACGAGCAGGTCGACCGGCCGGCGCTCCGGTCCCTGCCGACCGCGCGCTACGTCCTGGCGCACTGGAAGCTGTGCCGCGCCAACATCGACTACCACGTCGAGGTCGAGCGCCACGTCTATAGCGTGCCGTTCCAGCTGGTCCGCGAGCAGGTCGAGGTCCGCTACACCACGAACACGGTCGAGATCTTCTATCGCGGCAAGCGACTGACGTCGCACCGGCGGCGCTACGACGGGCAGCCGTCCACCCATCGCGAGCACATGCCGAGCGCCCACCGCGCGCATGCCGAGTGGACGCCGTCGCGGCTGATCCGTTGGGCCGAGCAGGCCGGACCGGCGACCGGACAGCTCGTCGCCCAGATCATCGAGCGTCGCCCGCACCCGGAGCAAGGGTATCGAGCCTGCCTGGGGATCATGCGCCTGGGACAGCAGTACGGGAACGACCGGCTCGACGCGGCGAGCGCTCGCGCGATGGCACTCGGCTCCTACCGCTATCGCACCGTCAAGAACATTCTCGCCGCCGGCCAGGACCGTCTGCCTCTGGAGCCGGCGGCCGAGACGACCCCGACGCCCACGCACACCAACATCCGCGGCGCCGACTACTACGCCGCGGCCACGACCGAGGAGGAGGACCGATGCTGATCGAACAGACCGTCGACAAACTCAACGCCATGAAGCTGGGCGCGATGGCCGACGCCGTCCAGCAACAACTGCAGAGCGGCGAGGCCGCCACGCTCGGCTTCGAGGAGCGTTTCGGCCTGCTGGTCGACGCCGAGTGGACGGCCCGCGAACAGCGCAAGCTGCAACGGCGCCTGCAGACGGCCAAGCTGCGTCATCCGGCGACGCTCGAGGCCGTCGACTTCACGCCTGCCCGACGGCTCAACCGCCAGCAGGTCCTGACGCTGGGAACCTGCGCGTGGCTCGCCGAGCGCCACAACTTGATCGTCACCGGGCCGTGTGGAATCGGGAAGAGTTTTCTCTGTTGCGCCTTCGTCGAACGGGCGTGTCGCCGCGGCTTCACCGCCCGCTACGTCCGCATGCCGCGCCTGTTGCACGAGGTGGCCGTCGGCCGCGGAGACGGTTCCTACACGCGGCTGATGGCGCGGCTGGCAAAGCTCGACCTGCTCGCCATCGACGACTGGATGCTCGCGCCGTTGCGTGACGCCGAGCGCCGCGACCTGACCGAGGTGATCGAGGACCGCGCCGAACGCGCCTCCACGCTGATCGCCAGCCAGTTGCCGGTGACCGACTGGCACGCCGTCATCGGTGACCCCAACCAGGCCGACGCCATCTGCGACCGCCTGCTCCACGACGCGCACCGCATCGAGCTGAAGGGCCGCTCGATGCGACGTACGCACGACGCGCCGAACAACCGCCCGAAGGAGACGACATGAGCACCAGAACGGCAACGCCATTACCGCGGCGAAGCGAAGCCCAGAACCATCGCGCCGCCGACACGCGTGACCGGGGCACGTCGGGTCCGACCGGCCTGTGGATCCTGCCGGTGATGTGGAAAACGCGCGCGATGCGTTCGGCGCAACTGAGCGGTCGCCGAAGGCGCGTTTCCCACAACACCTTGGACGCCGCAGACGGCGCCCACAGGCTCCACAGGCATCTTCGTCCATGCTCTCGAACACCACGTCACGAGTAGAATCTTGAAGGTCTGCTGCGACACCGAGGGGAGGGAACTGACCGACGAACGTCGCTACGCTCCGACGAGCGTTCCACTTCGCCGGAAACCGTGTTCCAGATCCCCGGAAACGCTGTTCCACTTCACCGGAATACCCACGCACCTCAACTACTTCCTGAAGAACCGTCATCGTTTCGCCTACACCACAATGGTCGGGCTCGGGCTTCCGCGGGGCAGCGGCGCCGTCGAAAGCGCCATCCGTCGCGTCATCAATCTCCGCATCAAGGGCGCATCCATCTATTGGCTACCGGAGAGCGTCGACGCGATTCTTCTCCTGCGGTCTTTCTATAAGTCCGGCAGATGGAACTGTTTGCAGCGGATGGCCATGACGCCGGTGGGTGTGAGCGCGTGACCGGGAAATCGGGAATGCGCCCCCCCGCGGCCCGGCCGGCACCCACCCAGACCGCCTGCGGGCCGTACCGTAACTGCACGGCGCTCAGGCGCGATCACCCCAACGGTGTACGTCGTGGGCACTGTGCGTACCAACGGCGCATGGACCGTGACAACGACGGTTGGGCTTACGAACGGTAGTCCGAGCGCCCGTTTCTCGGGATCCGGCCGGGGAGACGAGTCCGCCCCCGGCTCGCCGACGCTCGCTCAAGCCCCGGCTGGTTCCGGAACGCACGCTCGTTCCGTGTCAGTGCCCGCTCTGGATCGAGCGGTGGCAACGCCCCGAAGACCGTCTGTTCCCCGGCAAGCTACTCGCACGCGTGCCCATCGTTGTCGCGGTCTCTCGCAGTGTTGAGGTTGTAGGTGCGCATCTCGGCACCATTCCAGGAGTCTCGGTACGTCCCGCCCTTCCGCCTCGCGACCGCCTTGGCGGCCTTCTTCCTGCCGCGCCCAGCGACCGGCGGCGCGGCCCCTTAGATCGCCTCGATGGCACGCTGCACAGCAGGCAGACTGACTCCGGAGTGACTGCTCTTCGTGCCGCAATGCCTCTACCCGAGGTCGTCGGCACCGTCGAGCCGTGCGCACGAGCCGCATATGGAGTACCGGACGGCACGGCGGCCTGCATCCTCTCCACAACTGTGAACCGCTACGCGTAGCGGCCGCGCCGCAGGGACACTGCCTGTCCAGTCAGGCAGCGGTTTCCCCTGCATGCGCGCCACGGCGTTCCGCGTTGCGGGCAGGGAGGCGGACGCCGCGCGGCCCGTGTCACCCGCCGCGGCTCAGGCCACGATACGCCGGGGTACACGCAACAGCCACACCACCTGGACGCCGGGGCGCGCCGCAACGCCAGACCCAGCAGTTCGTCGACCCGCGTCACGGAGTCGACAGTCACCGCGCGCCGGAGGCCATCGCCGAGTTCCTCGTGGACCCAGCTCTGGTTCTCCCGCGGCGGATGACAAGGGCCAGCCCGTAGCGGTGCGTTGGAGCGCCCGTTCGTCCAAATCGGCGGCGCGGGAACCGTTGGTGGTGAGCGACCCGGAACGGGCGCGATGTGTCTGGTTGGGAAGGTCGAGCAAAAAAAAGACGAAACCGATACCAGTATCGGTCATCGACCGATCCATCAAGGTTGGTACCGCGCACTCGGCGGACCCCAGGGACCACCGGGAGCCCCGGCGGCAACGGCGATCACCTCGGGTACGGGGCCGCCCACGTTGTCGCGGCGCTTGGGGCAGCATTCGCGGCCGCCCCGGACCGCGCGGCCATCGATCCGGAAGCGGCCGCAGCCGGCCGAACACTTCGACCTCCGGCGCTCTCCGAGATCGACGGGTTCGTAGCCAGCCTGGATGGCACCGGCCGGGGTCCCCGCGGCCAGCCACCGACCCCGACTCGCTATACCTGCGGAAGGATGCGGCCAAGGCCGCCGTTTTCGGAATCCGCCGCGGAGAGTCCCGGCGGAGCCGGTGGTTCAGCGTTGTCGGGCGCGCGGGCGCCCTTGCGAGGTCGAGATGGTAATCGCACCGTTTCCGTGGGACGCGGAAGAGCGCTACGTAGTGGACGGCAAGACGTACACCGTTCACCCCCTTGCGCAGCTGTTTCCGCTGATGCGCGGCGAGGAGTTTGACCGCCTCGTCGAGGATGTAAAGACGCACGGCCTGCGCCGGCCGATCCTGGTCACAGGGCCGGGCGCCAACCTGATTGTGGACGGCAGAAACCGTTTGCGCGCCGCGATAGAGGCGGGTGTTACTCCCGTCTTCGAACAACTCGCCGACAACGCGAACCTGCCCGCGGTGATCTACACGGAGAATCTTCGCCGGCGCCATATGACGCAAGGGCAGCTCGCCATTCTCGGCGCCCTGATACGGCGGGCGCTGCGGCAGATGGATCCAACCGCCGGCAACCGCGACCAGGTCCGGTCACCGTTCGGCGACCCTTTGCTGGCGGATTTACTGGCGGCCGTCGCGGTGGAGGGCGGCAGCGACGAAGTCGACGTCCGGGGGACCGGCGCGAAGGGGCGGCGACCGACACAGGAGGACGTTGCCGCACACCTCTCCATCTCGGCTCCCTACCTGCGACGGGCCGAGCGCGTGCTGGAGGTCGCAGCGGACCTGGCCAAGCAGGTCTGGAACGGAGCTCTCCAGCTCAACGACGCCTACCGCAGGTGCATGGAGCATGCGCGGGAAACCGGCGACGTGCACCGGGGATCGGCGAAGGCCACCGGCAAGGGAACTGCACAGCGCACCGGCCAGCGCCGGGAATCGAAAGAGCCGAGCGCCAGCGGGAACTCGACGGCCATCGAATCGATGTCCGGGGCCGAGGACCAGCAGGTCACCGAGACTGTATCGACGGATGGAAAGGACGCTTCCCACCGGATGCCGACCCCGTCCGGCGACGGGTCGTCCCAACCGGTGCCCACCTCGGCGGCGGCCGACACGGCGATGCGAGGAGACGAGGCTGAGTGGTCGCCGGAGTCGACGACTCCGCCTCTCGTCCTGGACGGTTTGCGGCTGACCCTGGGCAACATCGACCTGGATCCATGCTCGAGCGAGGCGGCACAGGAGCAGATCGCGGCAAGGGAGTGGTACTCAGCGGCGCAGGACGGCCTGAGCCTGCCCTGGCACGGTACGGTCCACGTCTTCCCGCCGACCGAGCGCATCGACGAGTTCGCAGAGAAACTCGTTACCGAACTGGACTCGGGCCGCGTCCGGCGGGCCGCCTTGCTCGGGCCCGCTGACCTGCGCTCTGACTGGGCCGTGCACTTGCTGGAGCAGGCTGCGTTCGACGCGCTCGTGATCGAGCGCGGCCCGCGGAGTTCCGAGGCCGCCGGCAACCGCAATCATGGAATGGGGCGTCTGGCGCTCTTCTTGCTGGGCGTAGACTCGGACCGTTTGACCAAGGTATTCGACACCTGGGGTGTCACGTTGCCCTCGCCGCGGTCGAATGCGAACCACGGCGCCGAGGCGAGCGCCGCACGGACCCTGACCGAGGATCGCATCCCGCAAGCCGACGGCTCCAGGATGTCGCCCGTGAACCCTTCGCCGCCGCCTGATCCGAAGAGCGGTGGCACGGTCGTTGGTCCCACCACAGGTGGGGACGCCAGATCGACATCTGACCAGACCGGGGACCGCGTGCCACGGGCGGATCAGCGCCAGGCGCCGAGCGCGAAGTCGGAAGTGTCTGAGCACGGCATCAGAACCGGAATCGGTGCGCTTGTCGGAATGCATCCCGGCAACATCTTCCTTACGGACGCGTGGCTTGAGAAGGCCAAGGAGTCGAAGCTCGGCAAGGGCGCGCGGAGACTGCTGGACCGCGTCCAGAAGACCACGGAGCGCGTCGCGGAGCCGTTCGAGCCATCCACGCGGACCGACGGCGGGAGCAGCGCACGGACGGGGGCTGCGTCCAAGGACGAGAACTGATACGCGGACTTGTGCGCCCGCTCAGGCGGTTGGGTGTCGCTACCGCTGCTCGATCCGGATGAACGCCGAGCCCATCCGCTGTTCGAGCGGCCGGCATCGTGCCGCGTCGAAGTCGAGCAGGTGTTCGGGGTCGATGCCCATTGCTACCGCGCTGGGGCGCGACCACTCTGATCGCGTCGCTCTGCCTGACCATCGTCGTTGCCTGCGCCGCCGCGGTCGGCGGCATCGCCCCTTCCTGCGCCGGGTCGGGTCTTGCCGGACGGCGTCCGCCGACGATTGCCCTTCCAAACGCGTTGCGCCGCGGCTTCCGGTCCCGGAGCCCGCTACCGCCTGGCGTCGGGGACCTTGAGCGCCGGAGTTCCTACAGGGCCGAGACCGAAGTTGACGGAACGTCCGCTATCAGACCCACCGGACACCGAGGCCCTCCGCGACCTCTGGGAAACCGACCTCGTGATCGAGGACGCGATCGCAAAGGCTTCGCACCGTTGCCCTGGTTTTAATTGAGGCTGAGTTTACCCAGCCGGTCGAGACGCCGCTCTACCAGTCGATCGCGACGCGGGTCGCGGCGATGCGCGACCGCGGCGACAGTGTCAGCGCGATCGCGAAGGATTTCGCGGTAGACCACCATACGGTCGACAAGGCTCTGCGCTGGTTCCGGTCGCGGTGACCGCGGGTTGGTTCGTTGGTGAGGGTGTCGACCGCAACGCGTTGCGCTCCCGTCGGACCGGGCCCCGGCTGTCCGGTTTGCCGAGGCCCGGTCCTGGTTTGCTCAGTGGTCAACGTCGTGGCCGTCGGCTACCACTGCACGGTGGCGCGCCCGAGCACGCGCTGGTCGGTGCTTCCGCCCTGCTCCTGCATTTGGAACAGCGGGCTCTCGCGCCGTTCGGCGTCTACGCCGAGCTGCAGGTTCAGCTTGCCCTGCTCGAGCACCTGCATGCCGTAGCCGATCCGGTAGTCGCGGCCGTACTCGGATGTGCGGACGCCGGCCCGCGGCGTCCCGACGAATCTGCTGCCGATCGGCATCCCGTAGCCGACTTCAGTGTCGAGACGCTGGCCACCGCCGTTCATCAAGGGGTCGTTGCCCATGCCGGCCATGCTCTTGCGGCCCCACAGCGCTTCGGCGCCGCTCATTGCGTCGCCGCCCCAGGCGGGGGAGACGCGTGCCGTGAAGCCGAGCGGCGTGCTCGGCGTCGGGTTGTAGCTGACCGAGATTGACATCCCGCTCTCGGCGAATCCTTCGGCCTGGTGGACGAGGAGTCTCCGCACGCGGATGTCGACCGCAAGCCCCGTCACGCCGTCGGCGAGTACGAGGCCGGCCCCGAGGTCCATGCCGCGCCCGGTTTCGGCGTCACCGCCGTCCTGGCGGATGCCGATCTCGATGCTCGGCGTCAGCGCCATCCGGCTGGCGATCGTCATGCTCTGCGAGCCCTCGAGCGCGGTGCGCAGCCGGCTCACCGCCGCGGTGGTCGAGTCGAGGTTGCCGCCCGGCCCGCTTACGGCCTTCGTTCGCATTCCGACCCATAGCGTGTCCGCCTTGAACGCGAGGCCGAAGCCTTTGCCGCCGCCGAGGATCTGGCCGCGGCCGCCCCCGGCCGCCATCGCCATCGACAGCCCGGTCTCGATCGGTGCTCCAGCGCCCGGGTTGAGCATCAGGCCGCCAGCGCCGTAGCCGGCGACGGTCCAGACGGTGACCCGCTCGCTGGCCTTGTATCCGATCCAGGGGTAAAGGCCGGTCACCGCCGAGTTGACCTGTCCGCTGTCGACGCCGGCGTACCTTCCGAGCCCCCGGCTGTGGGACAGTGACACGCCGGTGACCATCCGGCCCTTGGCGTAGTCGGCGCCGAACATCGAGGTCCGGACGTCGCCGTTGAGCGCGAGGGCGCCGTCCTGGCCGTAGAAGCTGGACTGTGCGCTGCGGCTCCAGAAGGAGAGGATCCCGCCGCTCGACGTCGCGCGGTTGAGCGCGAAGCTCGAGCCCTGCAGCAGGCGGTCGCCGCCGAGGCCCATCCCCATCCCGTGGTTGTAGGATTCGCTTGGGTGCAACCCCTGCATGCTCGCGCTCGGGTTCATCGCGTCGCCGATGCCGTTCTGCGATCCGAGGCTCGATGTCATGCCGCTGTTGCCGAACCGCGGGTCGTTCCCTCCTGCGGCCGTCATCTGCCGGCCCGGTTGGCCCTGCTGCTGCCCGTATCCACCGCCGAGCTGCTGCAGGAAGTCGAGCGCGAACTGCTGCCCCATGTCGCTGTTGATCTCCCGGCCGGCGACCCGGCCGTCGAATCCTGGTGCTCGGGGCGCGTTCACGCGCTCCTCGACCTGCTCGACGATGTGCACCGCCGCGGTGCGGCCGAACCGGGCGATCAGCGCGCTGGGCAACGCGTCGTGGTTCGTGATGGTCCCGGTGGCGCTCGAGTTGGTCAGGTCGCCGCTTGAGGCGTTCGACAGCGTGAGCGTGAACGCTTCGCTGCCCTCGTTGTGTTCGTCGTCGAGTACGGCTACCTCGATGGTTGCCGATGAGCTTCCCGCGTCGATCGTCAGCGTGTCGCTGGTCGACGTGTAGTCAGCGCCAGCCGTCGCGGTTCCGTCGCTTGTTGCGTAGTCGACCGTTATCTGGCTGCTGGCCGCGCGGCTGAGCGCGACTGCGAACACCAGCACCGCGTTGGCGCCCTCTTCCACCTCGGCGTCGGTAATCGAGATCCCGACTGGTCCGAGGATTGTGTCCGACGTCGAGTGGCTCAGCTTGCGTCCGTCGTCCGTGCAGATGGCGCCTGAGTTGCCGCAGTTGGTCGTTTCCGGCAGCGTGATGGTGATCGCGCCGTTGTCGTCTGGATCGACCGTCACGGTCCAGTACTGGTTGCTGCCTTGGGTCTTCCGTTCGGCCTTTCGGATGTCCGCCCCGGTCTCGTCGAACGCGTGGTCACGGATCCGTGCGTAGCCGGCGCTGACGTTCTCGCTGAAGCTCAGATCGAAGGTGAACTCGCTGCCGTTGTGCTCGGCGGGCATGTTGCTGAAGCTCGCCGTCACTGGGACGGTCGATACGTCCGGCGGTCCGGCGACCGTGGTAGAGGGGCTGTTGCTCAGCTGTACCGGGTCCTCCTCCTTGCTGCAGATTGCGCCCGTCGTTCCGCAATCGCGGTTGCCCGGGAGCGTGACCGTGACGGCGTCGTTTCCCGACGGCGTGACGGTGATTTCCCAGCTGTCGTTCTGCCCGTTGTTGCGGCGGGCGCGGGTCACGTCGCCGTTCGTGACCGTGAATGCGTGGTCGCGCATCGCCGCGTAGCCGATTGCGATCTCGCTGTTGAAGACGGCGTCGAAGCTGAACGCCGTGCTGCCGTCGTGCTCGGCCGGTACGTTCTCGAAGCTGCCGGTCAGGACCTCTGTGTTGAGGATGGTGCCCGTTGCGGTGTCGTCGCCCAGGTCGGCGCCAATAGCCTCGTACAGCAATACGTCGAATGTCTCGCCGCTGTCGTTCACGGTGTCGTCGATGATCGGAACGGAGATGATCTTGCTGGTCTCCCCGGGCTGGAACACCAGGGTTCCCGCTTGGTGTTGGTAGTCCACCCCGGGTGTTGCCGATACGGTGAACAGCGTGAGGTAGTCGACGGTTATCGTCCTGCTCCAGCTTCTGCTCAGCGAGACGACGAAGTCCGCCGTCGCGTCGGTGCCCTCGGTCGCCGTGGCGTCGCTGATCGAGATCAGCACTTCGGGGTTGCTGGTCCCCTCGACCTTGATCCTTGCTGCAGCGTAGGTTTCCGTGTACGCGCTGGCCGTCGTTCCGTCCGGGTGGACGAACCCTGAGTCTCCGATCGACCACCCTGCCGCCCGGCCGGCGTCTTCGTTGAGTCCGGTGTGTGCCAATATTGCCCTGGACGTTGCGGACCCTGCCCATATGTAGACCCAATACTGGGTCCCCGGGTTCAGATGAACGGGCGCGGGCCTCGGACAACAGTGATTGTTCGCCCTCGCCGTCAAGTACTTGTTGACCCCGGTCGTAGGGGGCGCGAAGTTGACTCCAGCCTTCGTCAGAACGGCGACTTGCCTGCTGTGATTGGGTAGACCGTTGTTGTCCTCATAGAGGTACACGTACACCGGATCGCCTGGGCTTGTGGTGCGTGATCCATGCTGAAAGTCGATGGAGATCGATTCCAGGATGTACCCGGTGCCGTTGGTTCCTGTCGTGAACGGCATCGCGTAGCTCTGTCCAGCCAAACTCTCGTCAATACCCGTGCGTATTTGCCCAAGGTTGCTTACCAACACGTCGGCCGTGGCCGGTGCCGCCATCCCCATGACCACGACGAACATTGCGATCGCCGTCATCAGCCTTGCGGTACACCCTGCCTGCTGGGTGCCCGTCGGCCTCCGCTTGCCGATCCATCCGCTTCTGCGTTCCGCTCTGTCCCCGTCGCGGCTCGTGCCGCGTAGTTGGGTTTTTTCTGCTTCCATGCTGTGCCTCCGTCTTGCCTCTGGTTGTTTCCACGTCTGGCGTTTGTAGCTTCGCCCCTCGTGGTTGGTTTCCTCTTTCCCGGCCCTGCGGTCGGGCTCGGTTTCGTGCTCTCTGCTGGGTCCCCCTCGTGTTTTTGGTTTCCTCCAGGTTCGGCGCCCTTTAGATGCGCCCCTCGTAGTTGCTCCTGTGTTCGACGGTCTTGTGCTCCGAAACCGTGTCGTGTCCTTTGCGCGGTGGGCGGATCGCTCCCTCATTCGGCTGTCTTTGCGTCGTTTTGGTCCCTGCGATCCCCGCTTGGTCTTCTGTTTCCACTGGGCGGCATGCCGCTCGTCCTCCCGATTTGTTCCTGGGCGGATTCCCCTTTGGCTTGGTGTAGGACCCAGTCCCGGAACGCTCGCACCTGGGGTTTCCGTATGGCTGCCGGCGCCGTGACCAGCACGTACCGGGCCGGCGCGGTGACGCGGGCGTCGAACAGTGAGACCAGCGTTCCTTGCTCGAGCTCCCGGGCGATCATCAGTGAGTGGCCGAGGGCGACGCCCATCCCGTCGACCGCGGCTTGAACCATCATGCTGTAGAGCCGGAACCCCGACGCCTGCGACAGGTCCGCGTCCTTCGCGCCCTGGTGCGCGAACCAGTGCGACCAATAGGTTTTCCAGTGCAGGTCGTACAGCAGCGGCCAGCCGTGCAGGTCCGCCGGCTCCCGGGGCTGTCCCTGCACCTTCAGGAACGCCGGGCTGCACACCGGGAGCAGCGTCTCCTCGAACAGCGTCTCGACGTGCAGTGTCTCGGCGACCCGGTCGGTGAAGGCGATCCAGACGTCGAAGTCCCGCCGCTTCGGGTCGACCTCGCGGTGGTCGGTCTCGAACTCTATGGAGATGTCCGGGTGGGCGGCCCTGAAGTCGGCGAGCCGCGGCATCAGCCACTTCTCGGCCACGACCTCGACCGCGACGAGTTTCAGATGCGTCGCGTTGGCGTGCTCGCGGTGCCGTTTGGTCGCGGTGCTCAGCTCCGCAAAGATCCGTTGGATCTCCCCGGCGTACTCTCGGCCGCGCACGTTCAGCCGCACGCCGCGGGCGTGGCGCGAGAAGAGCTGGGTGCCGATGTACGTCTCCAGCGCTTGGACGCGGTGCGAGATTGTCGCGCCCCTCACACCAAGCTCTTTTCCGGCCCGGACGAAGCTGTCGTGTCGGGCGGCCGCCTCGAAGGCACGTATGGATTCAAGGGGAGGCAGGTCGGGCATCCGTTCTCCTCGCTGAACAGCGTTGTCGGGTTCCGGCCGTGAGGGGTGGCGCCGCTGGCGCCAGACGCTTGGCGGTTCTCGGACGTGTTTCTGCTGACATGCCGCCGAACGTGTGCGTGCCGCTGGCAGGCCATCGTGAACGTCTGAAGCTGTGGGGGCATTATCCGAGTGACCCGCGTCCTCTCGCAACCACATATTCTCGTAGTCTCAGACCACAAACGTTCGTGGGCTGCTGCGTTCTACTTGTTACTTCGAAGCTAATCTCGTCTCGGGATCGGGCACACCGGGAGCTTCCTGCTGCGCTGAGTTCGTTGGGTCCGACGAAGTGGTGGCAGGCGAGTTTCGACTTCCGCCTGCGTTGGTCCGGGCGTTCTCGCGCGGGCGCGTCGGCGCTGCTGGTCTGTTTAGGCGTTCAGGCGTCGCCCGCGTTCGAGCACTCAGGTCAGGCTCGCCGGCACGTAGTCGGTGTGCTCGACGGACACGTTGAACTGGCGCTCGCTCGGCGCTTTGCCAGCGTGGATGTGCCCGTGGACGTTGACTGCCGTCGGCGGCACTCTCTGGAGCGGCAGATGGCTCAGAGCCAGCGGCGGATCGCTGGCGTACAGGGCCGCGACGCACATCGTCTCGAAGGCGGCGTCGTGCAGCCCTTCGGTGTCGTGCTCGTGGTTGCCCAGGACCAGGATTCGCTTGCCTGGGCAGTTCCGCACGTCGAGCACCAGCCGCCGGTTGCGCCACGCGTCGGGGTGGGCGACGTTGCCCAGGCAGATGATCGTGTCGTTGGCGTGTATGCGCCGGCTCCATTCCCTTAGCAGGTGGTGGTTCATCTCCTCGATGTTCCGGAACGGGCGGTTCCAGGCCGCCACCACCGAGCGGTCCGCTAGGCGCAGGTCAGACCACATCTAGGTCCGTTCCGGCGGACTCCTAATGATCGCGATCGGCCCCTCTTGCATCAGCGTCGCTAGGCGAGCTTTCTCGGACGTGTGCGTCGGCGCTGGGCCTTCCGGCTCGAGTTCGGCTTTCCCAATGTTGCGGACGGCTTCGGCGTTGGGTTGGTCTGGTCCCGGCCGTTCGGTCAACTCGAATGCCTCCCTGTCGCCTCGACCCGCCTGTTCTGCTTGCGCTGACCGCTTGTTGAGGCTCTCGAGCGCAGCGCGTTCCGACTATTTTTGGACCACACCGTGCGTGTAGAATGTGGTCGCGCGCGGCCGGACTCTTGACCGGTCGCACGATGACGGTGAAGTGCTTAGGACTTTATGCTGACTCTGTTGGATCGCTGGATGATCGACCGCAACGTGCGGGTAGCCCGCGTGGATGTTGTCTACGCATGGGCGCATCTAGCAACGGCGCAAACCCGGGTCGTCGCTCGACCGGCGCTCGAGTTCCATTGAGGAGAAACATGTCTTTGCATACACGGACCACGGCTGCCGGAGTCGGCATCGGCGTTGCCTTCATGCTCTTCGGTTGTTCCGACCCCACGGAACCTACCAGTCAACAGAGTGCACCCACGCCTTCACCGTCGGTTGTCCTGGGTGAGGTTGTGGTGGCCACAACGATGACCACAGCGGATCTCGTGAACGAACGCGTCTGTCTCGATCAAGAAGGCGCTCACGTGCTTGAGGCGGAAGCGGCGGCTGAGAACGCGGCAACGGGCTTTCTGACCCTTGATGATGGGAGCGCAGAAGGTGAGTACGTCACCTCAGCGATCCGGTTCGCCGGCCAGTCTCGACGGATTCGTAGCGAGCAAGTCGTGCTGCACGCCGGCGAACCGTGCTATCTGGTCAGCGCACAAACCGGAATCACGGGAGAACGTGCGACGACACGCTTAATCAGGCTTGATGCCTCACCGGAGTCCCTTCAGGGATCAGAGTCAAGTGTGGACTCGGAAGGATCCCCCGGGTTCTCACCGCACACCGAGCAGCTTTTGACGTTGTACCAGGAACTCCACTCGTTCAAGGACGATGTAACGTTCCACGAGGTGGGATTCGGCAGATGCTGTCGTTTTTACGACTGGCAGTCACGAGTTGAGGCGCTTCAGTCGCAAGCGGGGATCGAGACCCTAGCGGACGTTGGCGTCGTGCCTGGAGATCTTTTGACCCTTGGCATGGCGTATATGCGGAGCAAGGGTCGTTCGACCGAGTACACGGCCACAATGGAACCGTATTACCAATCGGGTTTGGCCGCGCTTGCGCCCTAGAGCGTCCCGCTACTGTGCTCACCTTGTCTCCCGAGCAACCGTGCCGGAGGCTGCGTAGAGCGTGCGAACCAGCTTGGGCACGTTGCACGCCTTCACTCCCAAGTGCTGACGTTCTGCACGATTTGGCTGTTTCCTTCGCGCCTGCGTGCGCGCTTGTTCACCCCTAGACCGTCTAGGAATGGTGGACGCGATCGCAAAGGCTTCGCACCGTTGCCCTGGTTTTGATTGAGGCTAAGTTCATCCAGCCGCTCGAGACGCCGCTCTACCAGTCGATCGCGACGCGGGTCGCTGCGATGCGCGACCGCGGCGACAGTGTCAGCGCGATCGCGAAGGACTTCGCGGTAGACCACCATACGGTCGACAAGGCTCTGCGCTGGTTCCGGTCGCGGTGACCGCGGGTTGGCTCGTTGGTGAGGCTGTCGACCGCAACGCGTTGCGGTGCCGTTGGACCGGGCCCCGGCTGTTTGGTTTGCCGAGGCCCGGTCCTGGTTTGCTCAGTGGTGAACGTCGTGGCCGTCTGCTACCACTGCACGGTGGCGCGCCCGAGCACGCGCTGGTCGGTGCCTCCGTTCTGCTCCTGCATTTGGAACAGCGGGCTCTCGCGCCGTTCGGCGTCGACGCCGAGCTGCAGGTTCAGCTTTCCCTGCTCGAGCACCTGCATGCCGTAGCCGATCCGGTAGTCGCGGCCGTACTCGGATGTGCGGACGCCGGCCCGCGGCGTCCCGACGAATCTGCTGCCGATCGGCATCCCGTAGCCGACTTCAGTGTCGAGACGCTGGCCACCGCCGTTCATCAAGGGGTCGTTGCCCATGCCGGCCATGCTCTCGCGGCCCCACAGCGCCTCGGCGCCGCTCATCGAATCGCCGCCCCAGGCGGGGGAGACGCGCGCGGTGAAGCCCAGCGGGGTAGACGGCGTCGGGTTGTAGCTGACCGAGATTGACATCCCGCTCTCGGCGAATCCTTCGGCCTGGTGGACCAGGAGCCTGCGCACGCGGATGTCGACCGCGAGCCCCGTCACGCCGTCGGCGAGTACGAGGCCGGCCCCGAGGTCCACGCCGCGGCCGGTTTCCGCGTCACCGCCGTCCTGGCGGATGCCGATCTCGATGCTCGGCGTCAGGGCCATCCGGCTGGCGATCGTCATGCTCTGCGAGCCCTCGAGCGCGGTGCGCACTCGGCTGACGCCGGCTCGTGTTGCATCCAGGTTTCCGGACGGTCCGCTTGCAGCGTCTGTCCGTGTGCCGACCCACAGCGCGTCGGCCTTGAACGCCAGCTCGAAACCGGCGTCGTTCGCCACCAACTCGCCGCGGCCACCGCCGGCAGCCATCGCCATCGACAACCCGGTCTCGATCGGAGTGCCGGCCCCGGGACTGAGCAGCAGACCCCCGGCACCGTAGCCGGCGACCGTCCATACGGTCACTCGTTCGGACGCCTTGTACCCGACCCAGGGGTACAGGCCCGTGACGGCCGACGTCATCCGTCCCGAGTCGATGCCGGCGTAGCTGCCGAGGCCGCGGCTGTGCCCCAGGGATACGCCCGTGATCATCCGCCCCCGGTTGTAGTCGATCCCCACCATCGTGCTGCGGACGTCGCCGTTGAGCGTGACCGTGCCGTCATTGCCGTAGAATCTGGATTGCGCCGAACGGCTCCAGATCGAAAGAACCCCGCCGCTCTTCGTTTCGCGGTTCATTGCGAAGCTCGATCCGGTGAGCCCTTGTCCCTGGCTGAATCCGAGGCCGGTCATGCCGTTTTGTTGCGGACTGGTTCCGGCTCTCATCTGTCCTGCGCCCATAGGCCTCCGGTTCGCCGTTGGCATTCCCCCCGCACCGTGTGGTTGCATCGGGTGCGTTGCGCTTGTCGCCTGGCTCGCTCGTCCTGGTATTCCCTGGCGCCCCCGGCTCATTCCGCCGTAGCCGGCGCGGCCGCCGAGCTGCTGCAGGAATCGCAGCGCGAAGTCACGGCCGATGTTGCGGTCGACGTTCCGGCCGGCGATCCGGCCGTCGAAGCCGGCTCTGCGCGGCGCCTTGATGCGCTCTTCGATCTGGTTGATGACGTGGACCGCTGCGGTTCGTCCGAAGCGCGCCATCAGCGCCCGCGGCATTGCGTCGTTGTTGTCGATCGTACCTGTGGCGGTGGCGTCGTCGAGTACCGCGTTGGTCGGGTTCGACAGCGTCAGCGTCAGCGTCTCGTCGTCGTCGCCGTGCGTATCGTCGAGCACGGGCACGTCGATGCTTTCCGATCGGCTTCCGGCCCCGATCGTGAGCGTCCCGCTGGTGGCCGTGTAGTCGGCGCCGGCCGTGGCCGTGCCGTCGGACGTGGCGTAGTTGACGGTGACGTTGCTGCTGGCGCTGCGGCTGAGCGACACCGTGAAGGCGAGGACCGCGCCGGCGGCCTCGGTGATCGTTGCGTCGGCGACCGAGATCGACGGGGGTCCGGCGACCGTCGCCGCGGTCGAGTGGCTCAGCTTCCGGCCGTCGTCGGTGCAGATCGACTTGTCGTCGGCGCAGCTGACCGCGGCGGGCAGCGTGATGCTGATCTGCCCCATGCCGAGGGGCTCGACGGTGATCGTCCAGCTCTGGTTCTTGTTGGTGCCCTGCGGGTTCTCGCGCTTGGCCCCGATGACGTCCGCCTGGACGAGCGTGAACGAGCGGTCGCGCAAGCGTCGGTAGGGCAACTCGGGGTTCTCGCTGAAGTGGAGCTCGAAGGTGAACTCGCTGTCGTCGTGCTCGGACGGCATGTTCTCGAAGCGGGCCGTCAGCGGGGCCACGTAGCGGTTCTTGATCGTTCCTGCGGCCGAGCTCGTACCGAGGTCGGCGCCCGAGGGGTTCGCCAGCGCGACGGTGAACGTCTCGTCGCTCTCGTTCTCGATGTCGTCCTCGATCGCGATGGAGATCGTCTTGCTGGTTTCCCCGGCGGAGAAGCTCAGCGTGCCGCTCATGGCGGTGTAGTCGTCGCCGGCATCGGCGCTGCCGTCCGACGTCGCGTAGTCGACGGTCACCGTTTCGCCGGCTGCTTCGTCGAGCGTGACGGTGAACGTGATTGAGCTGTCGTCGCCCTCGGTGCCGCTTCCTCCGGCGATGCTCACGGTAGGTGTCGATGTCACCACCGTCCCCGTCGGCCCGGCGACGGTCGCCGACGGGCTGTTGCTCATCTGTACCGGGTCGTCGCCCTTCGAGCAGATTGCTCCTGTGGTTGTGCAAGCCCGGTTGGCCGCGAGCGTGATTGCAATGTCCTCGTTCCCGTCCGGCTCGACTGTGATTTCCCACCGGTCGCTCCGCCCGTCGATCCGGCGCGCATGCGTCACGTCGCCCTCTGTGACGGTGAAGGCGTCGTCGCGCATCGAGGCGTAGCCGATCGCCACTTCGGTGGTGAAGGCGACGTTGAAGCTGAACGACGTTTCGCCGTCGTGCTCGGCCGGCACGTTCTCGAAGGTTGCGGTCAGCGCCGTGCTCGACGCGTCGTCGTCTTCGATCGTTCCCGTCGCGCCGTTGTCCTCGATTTCGGCATTGGCGGCGTTGCTTAGGGTCCGCGCAAAAATAATTTCCTAGAAGCGTCTGTAGTCTCGCAGTAGAGCACACCGGTGCCGCAACTCTCGTGCCCGGCGACCAGTCCCACCAGGACGGATATTTTCTGGATTCTGAGGGGTGCAGCCCGCCCGAATTATGGCATCATTGCGGAAACATAGAGCCGCAATGGTGCCATAATGAGACCAACCGAATTCTCCGCCGACACGATCATCGCCCTGCTCCGCAAGCAGACCATCGCCTCGCTGTCCGAGGTGATGGCGGCGCTCGGCGCCCGCGCCAGCAGGCGCACCGCGTTCCGCAAGCTCAAGGACATCGACGCCCGCACCAGCTACTCGCATCGCGGCGGCTTCTACACCCTCGATGAACTCGCCCACTTCGACGAGCGCGGCCTGTGGTCGTTCGCCGGGGTCCGCTTCTCCCGCGCCGGCACCCTGATCGCAACCGCCAACGCGTTCGTCAACCATGCCGAGGCCGGACACTTCGTCGAGGAATTGGACAACCTGCTCGGTGTCGGCACCCAGGACGCGCTGCGCAAGCTCGTCGGCGACCGGCGGCTGACGCGGCACAAACTCGCCGGCCAGTTCCTCTACTGCGTGGCCGACCGCACGCACCAGACGCACCAAGTGCGCGCGCGACGCCTGCTGATGGCCACGCCCGGACTCGTACGGCCCCTGCCCGACGCCGACCTGATGCCGGAGGAGTTGCGCGCCGCCATCGTATTGTTCGCCAGCCTGCTCGACGAGCGGCAGCGGCGGCTGTTCGCCGGCCTCGAAGCGCTCAAGTGCGGGTGGGGCGGCGACCGGCGCATCGCCCGACTGCTCGGCATCGACCCGTCGACGGTCGCCGCCGGACGGCGGCAACTGGTCGAGCGCGACGTCGAGGTCGACCGGGTGCGGCGCGCGGGCGGCGGACGGCGACCGACGGAAAAAAAACGCCGGAAGTCATCGCCTGCATCAAAGCCTTGATGGACCACGAGACGGCCGGCGACCCGGTCAGCGGCCTGAAGTGGACACGCCGTACGACCGCCAAGGTCGCCGACCAACTGTGCGCGCTCGGCATCGACGTCTGCCCCCAGACAGTCGCTCGATTGCTCAAGGCGATGGGCTATTCGTTGCGCGTCAACCACAAGAAGCTCGCCGGCGCTTCCCATCCGAGGCGCGACGACCAGTTCCGGCACATCACCGAACTGCGCGAGCGTTGCGCCGCCGACAACGTCCCGGTCATCAGCGTCGATACGAAGAAGAAGGAACTCGTCGGCGCGTTCCGCAATCCCGGCACCAAATGGGATCGCAGCCCCGAACGGGTCAAGGACCACGACTTCCGCTCCGAGGCCGAAGGCCTCGCCATCCCCTACGGTATCTACGACCCGCGGGCCAATGCCGGCACCGTCTTCGTCGGCCAAACCGCCGACACCCCGGCGTTCGCCGTCGACTGCATCGAGAAATGGTGGCGCACCGAGGGCTGCAAGCACTATCCCGAGGCCAAAGCGTTGCAGATCCTGGCCGACGGCGGCGGCAGCAATAGTTCCACGGCGCGCGCCTGGAAGTACAACCTGCAACACCGCCTCTGCAACCGGCATGGCTTGCGCGTGACCGTGGCCCACTACCCGCCGGCCACGTCGAAGTGGAATCCCATCGAACACCGCCTGTTCTGCGAGGTCAGCAAGAACTGGGCGGGCCGCCCCCTGGACAGCTACGAGACCATCCTGAAATACCTGCGCACCACACGCACCGCCACCGGACTGCGCGTGCGCGCGCATCTGGCGCGCAAGACCTACAAGACCGGCATCAAGGTCACCAACGCGCAAATGGGGGAGCTACGCATCACACCGAACAGCTCCCTGCCCAAATGGAACTACACCATCGAACCCATGTAACGAAAAACGGAAGTTATTTTTGCGCCGGCCCTTAGCGTGAGCGCCAGCGTCTCGTCGCTCTCGTCCTCATCGTCGTCGAGGATTGCGACCGAGACGGTCTTGCTCGTCTCGTTGGCGTTGAATGTCAGCGTGCCGCTCTTGGCCGTGTAGTCGCTGCCGCCGGTCGCAGTCCCGTTCGACGTCGCGTAGTCGACGGTCACTGTCTCGTCGCTTGCAGGGTCGAGCGTGACGACGAAGTCGATCGTTGCGTCGTCTTCCGAAGCCGTTGCGTCGTTCACCGCGAGTTCGCTGGTTGTTTCTCCGGGTCCGGGAATCGTTCTTGTTGCCGGCACCTCGGTCAGCTGGGTTCCCCCCGCGGTGCATATTCCGCCTGCGTCGCACGCGGCGTCGGCTGCGAGCGTGAACGTCACGTCGGCGTTGCCTGCCGGTGTCACCCGGAAGATGTAGGCGTGATCGAGGCCCGTCTCGGTGTGCTCCTGCACATTCGAGATCGTTCCCCCGGTGAGCGTCGCCGACGGCGTGCTCTTGGTGAAGGAGGCGACGGCCTCGCTGAACTCCACGATCACCTGCGGCCGATCGTCCGATCCGGTGTGCCTGCTTGACGCGAACCGGCTGGACGGAAACGTCGCCGACAGGGTAGTTGCGGTCGGCGCGGCGGCGATTGCGGCCGTTGCCGCGCTGGTGAGCGTTTCGCTCGTGCCTTTGTCGTCCGTGAAGCTGACCTTGACCTTGATGCTCTTTCCGACCTCGGCGCTGGTGAGCGTGTAGCTCGATCCGGTTCCGTTCTCGATGTCCGCGTCGTTCGTTCCGTCGTCCGCGATCCACTGGTACCGGAAGGTCGCCCGGCTGGTGCCGTCGGCGTCGGCGATCCCGCTGGTGTCGGCGGTCAGCGTCTCCCCGGATTGCGGCGTTCCGGATATCGTTGGTGCGCCGGTTGGTGCGTTGTTCGCCTCGTTTGTCGGCCAGCTCACGCCCGGGTCCGTCAGTACCCGCACGCCGGCCGGCAGGTCGAGGACGCTGCGCGGGAGCGTTTCGAGCAGCGGGTTCTCCCGCATGTCGATCTCCTCGACACCGGTCAGCCCTTCGAAGAAGCAGTCGTCGATGGGCTCTGCACCGAGCGCGTTGTACCCGATGTCGAGTTTCCTGACGCGGCCGAGGCCCTCGAAGATTCCGCAGCCGAGCGCCTGGGAGCCGAACCCGTAGGGGTGGTACTCGTACCACATGTCGTACATGTCGAGTTCTTCGAGCTTGGTCAGGTGGCGGAAGAGCCCGCGCGGCAGCGTCAGGATGCGGTTGCTGCCGATCCACAGGTAGCGCAGGTTCGGCAGGTGCTTCCACGCCTCGGGGTTGATGCGCCGGCCGACGGCTGTCCCCTCGGGGCGGTCGGCCTTGCCGGGCAGCTCGTAGACCATGTTGTTGGTGCCGATCCACAGCGTCTCGAGCCTGCTCAGCCCGCGGAAGAAGTCCGCGCTCTCGATCTTCCAGATGTCCGAGTCTTGCAGCACCAGCTTCTTCAGCTGTCCGAGGAAGCTCGGCGGCGCCCCGCCGGCGTGGAGCCCGTTGAGTGTGAACGACGCTTGGTTCGTCATGTCGAGTTCGTCGACCCCGGTCAGGCCGTTGAAGTCGCCGCTCTTGAACCTCTCGATGTACTCCCAGTTGTAGCCGTCGGCGCTGATCCACAGCACCAGCTTTTTGATCCCTGCCAGCTGGCTCGCCGTTAGGTTCGTCTCGTGCCTCTCGGCGATTGGCGGCGATGCTGTCGGCTTGGCTTCGGTGCATGTTGCTGTTGACCCTCTTACTGCTTCGAGGATCCCGCTGCGCACCTTCTGCGTGCGGTTACAGAACTGCGTTGCGTCGATTGTCGTCTGCGCCTCGGCCTCGTTTGCCGCTGCGGCGGCCAGCATCGTGATTGCGAGAAGCACTCGTTTGATCATCGTTGGTTCGTCCTTTTTCGTGGCTCGCGCCTTGGGTCCTCGTTTTGCTTTCGTTGCCCTCGTACCCGGGTCGATGGTCGGTGGAGTCGCGGCTGCGTGACCAGTTCGGTGTCTTCGGTGCGATTCATCATCGCACCGACGTTCCTCGGCGCACCGACCTGGGCGAGGTGCCGAACTACCGGACGCACAAGCACACGCTGTTCGGACTGCAGGAAGCTGCGTACGGTGGATGCCGAATGGTGTTCCCGTTCCGGAACTTCGAGGTCGACCACGTGATCCCGCGCGCGAGGGGCGGGCAGGATAACCTCGACAATCTGCAGCTGTTGTGCGGGGCTTGCAACTACGCGAAGGGGACGGGAACGCAGGCCGATCTGGTTGCGAAGCTCAGGGAGCGGGGGGTGTTGCGCGACGCGGCTTAGCGCGCCGTAGCGCTTGGATGTTCTTTCCTCTCTTCGTGGCGTTCGTCGGTCTCGTGTACGTGAAGGTCTGCCCCAGCCACTTCACCTCGAGGATCCCGGCCCGCGGCGTTCCGACGAACCGCTCGCCGATTGGCAGCCCGTAGCCCACCTCGCTGTCGAGCCGGGCTCCGCCGGCGAGCAGCGGATCGTTCATGCCGCTCATGCCTCCCATCGTCTCCTGCGTCCAGAGTGCCTCGGCGCCGCTCATGGAGTCCCCGCCCCATGCGGGGGAGACGCGGGCCGTGAGACCCAACGGGGTGTCCGGAAGCTGGCCCGCATGGCATGTGGGCCGTCTGAGGCCACTGCCGAGAATGGCACGTGGAGGCCCCCGTCCTGCTCGATCATGCGTAGGGTCCGGGGGTCGGGGTCGTCGATTTCTGACGTAACCCCGGGGTTACTGGTTGCCCCGCCCCGGTCTTCCGAATCTTCGCGTCCAGCTTAGCGTGTAGATCCGGTACGCTGCCGTGTTCCGTCCGAAGGTGACCTTGCCTGCGCTGAGGGCGAATCCCCCGAACCGCTTGGCGTCGACGTGCAGCGTGACCGCGATCGCGTGCAGGTCTTCGTGGAGTGCTGGCCACTGGTCGGGTCGCCAGCCCTCGAGACCGATGTCGAGTCCCCGTTCACCATTCACCGTCGAGTACTCCACTCCGATTTGCAGCTGGTCGTTGAGCTGTCCGTACGCCCCGGCGAACGCGAACGCCTCGTTCGGCACGTCGACCTTCTCGTAGTGGTCGTTTGGCTCTCCGATGCCTGCCGGGTTCACGTTGGCGTGTGTCCGGCGCCGGTAGCCGAATTCGGTCGACCACCGGAGCCGGTTCTCGAAGTTCTCGAGTACCACCGATCCCTGCAGTTCGCTCGCTCCGTCCCCCAGCGAGTTTGTGTAGCCCGGGTCGTACGGGCCGGGGATCCGGCCGCCGATCTTCACGGCCGCGCTCGGTCCGTCCGGCGGCGTCTGTCCGTGCACTCGCCACGTCAAGCCGAGCGTCGTGTCGTGGCGCCCGTCGTGCTTGTCCCGGGCTCCGCTGGGGCTTCCGCCTGATGAGGCGAAGAACTCCGCCCACCCGGTTCCGAGGTGAAGCGCTAGGCTATCGGCCACCGCCAAGGTGGCGTTCCAGTTGACGCTGATCTTCCGCTCGAACGGGCCGTCGACGGTGAAGCCTTGCCGGTGAAAGCGTGACGCCTCGACGAGGCGTCCCTGGACTGTGATTTCTCCTGTTCCCGGTGCGCCTATCGTCGTCCGGCTTTGGCCTGCGGCGGTCCCGGTGATCAGCGTGGTGATTGCGGCGATGCTCATTGCGATCTGCAGTTGCCGCTTCTGGCGTTTTTCCATCGACATGGCTCCTGCTGGTCGTCCGGTTCTCGGATCGACCGTTTCCGTTCGACCGGAAGGCTATTTGGGTGCGGCCTCTGGCCGGGCGCCCCGTTTTCGGGCGGGTTCTTCCCGTCGGTACCCTGTCCGACGGACGGTTCGATGCCACCGGGGCGAGACCGCTGGATGCACACCTCCAGAGGACCGCGTCAACGGGCGGACGAACCCCCGCATCGGCGCACCGGCCGAAAGTGTAAGGACGCGGTGCCGGAGGAACTATGCTGAGAAACGGCCGCGAAGGCGCTGCGCTGTTTTCGCTCGCGCTGACTGCGCGCTGGCGCTCTCGACCGCAACGCGTTGCGGTTTCTGTCGCGCCTTGCGCTGGCTCGGCTTCCTCCGGCGCCCGGTCGTGGTGGGTTACTCGTGGTAGCGGGCGCGTCCTTTACCACTGCACGGTTGCGCGCTCGAGGACGCGCTGGTCCGTCCCTGGCCCCTGCTCGTGCACAGGTCGACGCTCGTGCGCGGAAACCGCAACGCGTTGCGGTTTCGCTCGTTCTGCCTGCCGTTGAGCGGTCGTGTGACACCTCGGATCCGGGCGCCCAGTCGCCGGCGCCGTGGGCGGGTTCGTTGGCCAACCGGTGAGGTGAATGGGGACACACGATTCGCGATCGTGGTCGGCGCAAGGCGTACGACGAATGGCGCGCGAACACGCTGGCTCGGTACAACGGTCGTGGTTAGAGTTGGTGTCGGGGCCAGGCCCTGACCGGCCCCTCTGGGAGCACGGCCGCGGCGCTGTCGCGCGCGGAGGCGGCTGGCGGTGTCGTGTCCGGCGGTGGTGCACCTGGTGCGGTCGGCCAGGGTTTTGGGGGTCGACGAGTCGGACCGGACCTATATCCTGGAGCAATGACCGTTGTGACCACTGACACGATCCAGGGCAAGGTCGTTATCCAAACGCTATGCCTGTGCACGGGAAGCAGCGTGAACGAACGCTTCGCATCTCGCGAGGATGTGGCCCAAGGTGTGAGTTCTGGGAAGACGCTCGACCGTTCGCGGGATGAGGCGCTCGACGACATGGTGGCGATGGCCGTCCGTCTTGGGGCCAACGCGGTCATCGGCGTACGGCTCGAATCGTCGCTGCTGGTGGATGACGTGGTGGGCGAGACCGCGCATCTACTGGCGTACGGGACGGCGGTCGTGGTGCGTAACGAGTGGGAAAATGAACGTCTGTCTGACGTTCCCCCGTCTTCGCGGGGATGAATTGGATGCCGGCGCTCGTCGGTCCACTTCTCGGTGGACTGCTCGGGTGATTCGGTGCCCGTGAGCGGACGATCGCCTGCGACACGCGGCCCTCGGCGTTGATGCACGCCGACGAGCGCGAGAACCAGCTGCCGGAGCCGGCTGCGGACTGCTCGGCCTCGCCTGCGGCCCGCGGCGTCGTTTAGCCGCTTCACCGCCACGCGTTCTGCCACCTCTCTTCCCGATCGGTCAACGTGTCTTGTCGTTGTCGATGCTCTACCTTCGGGCTTTCCTGAGCTTGTTGTACGCGCACCTCGTGCACAGAGTCTCTTCGAAGTACCGGATGATGGCGTTATTAACCTGGAAATAAGTATCCTGACCTCGTAGCATGCCGAAATATGAGGAAATCAGGCCGGCAATCACCTGTCTGCTGTCAGGCAACCAATGACCCTGTTAATAACTGCGTTTAGGAGACAGCCTTCGTCCTGGTCCGGTTCGCTCGCCGCCTCCACCCCTACTTGGAGGTCGTGCAGGAGGCTGTTCAGCTCGTCTTTGCCCGCGTCCGACCCGTAGCTAGTGTTCGGCGGAAAACCCGCAAGTCATTGATGCTATAGGGTGTACCGCCTATTTTTAGTGGCGAAGATCGTCCAGATATCGTATTCTTTGCAGGTGATCTCCCAAGGATCGACCCATTTCGGGACCATCTTCGCGACATTGCCATCATGAGAGAAGTTCACAGATCGCAGTTCCAGCTCGGGCAGGTGGCCGTCGAGAAGGTCTGGATCAACCCGAAGTCGCGGGATGACATCCCGGCGGTGTTGAAGGGGCTTCAGCACATCTGGTGCGACGAGGCGTTGCGTGCGCGGCTGTTTGTGCTGCTGGACGAGCACATCCTGCCGGAGGCCGACCGCACAGTCGGGCGTCCGGGGATGGACCTGTGGCAGATTCTGGTACTGGGAGTACTGAAGCAGGGACTGGGCTGCGACTTCGACCGTCTTCACGACCTGACGAACCATCATCAGACGATACGTGCGTTCCTGGGACACGGCGATTTCGATGACAAGACGCGTTACGAGTACCAAACGGTGGTCGACAACGTGTCCTTGTTGACGCCGGAGCTGTTGTCGGCGGTCGGGCGGCTGGTGGTGGAGAGCGGACACAAGGTAGCAAAAAAAAAGCTTGGCGAGCCATTACGCGGGCGGTGTGACTCGTTCGTCGTCGAGACGGACGTGCACTATCCGACGGATGTCAGCCTGCTGTGGGACGCCGTGCGTTGCCTGCTGCGGGAGACGGGGCTGACGGCTGAGCAATACGCGGTGCGCGGCTGGCGTCAGTGGCGCCATCTGTCACGGGAGGTCAAGAAACTGTTCAACAAGGTGCGCTCGACGAGGCGGGCGCAGCGGCATCCGGAGCGGGTGGCGGCGTATGTGGAGCGCTGCCGGGCGCTGGTGGAGCGCGCAGAGGCAACGCTCGACGGGTTGCGGGGCCAGGGCGTGGGGGAATTGCGCTGTCGCTCCATCACAGGCCTCGTGGCTCACGCCCGGCGGCAGATTGACCAAGTGGAGCGGCGTCTTCTGCGTGGCGAGACGATTCCTCACGAGGAGAAGGTCTTTTCCATTTTCGAGGAACACACGCGTTGGGTTTCCAAAGGCAAGGCGGGCACGCCGGTCGAACTCGGGGTTCCTGTCGCCATTATCGAAGACCAGTATGGATTCATCCTTCACCACGAGGTCCTGTGGGAGGGTGAGGATGTGGACGTGGCAGTGTCGATGGTGCAGGAAGCGCAGGCACTGTATCCGGCGTTGCGGGCGTGCAGTTTCGACCGGGGCTTTCATAGCCGCGACAATCGGGTCCGCCTCGATGCGCTGCTCGACGTCAATGCGTTGCCGGGGAGAGGGTATCTTTCAAGAGCCGACCGGGAACGGGAAGAGGAGGAGTCGTTTGTTGCCGCGCGGCGTGCGCATCCGGCGATCGAGTCTGCCATCAATGGGTTGGAGCATCGGGGACTCGACCGAGTTCGCAGCCATGGTGCGGACGGCTTCGCGCGTACGGTTGCCTTGTCGGTGCTGGCGGCCAACCTGCATCGCATCGGGTTGATCCTGCAGAAGCGGGAACGCAAACGACAACGACTCGTCGCCTGACCAACCAACCGGCCCTGATAACCAAGCTGGATTCCGAGCCGGCAAGAGACGGCACGGTCCTCCTGTCCTTGGAAACAGGACATTCGGGCTGATTTGCTGCCCTTCGCTATCCCGCAGCTCGTCAGGCGCCTCCGTCGCCGCCGGTTCGTGCCGAAATCACGCCCAGGATGCCACGAATTGGCGCAAATCTCAGCCCGAAACGAGGGTTTTCTGGCTGACACTAGCTATCGACTAGCTCGATGCACGCGTTGGTTAGCGTGAGGTTCGGGTGCCGCTCCTCATCGTCCTGCTCTATTAGCTCCTCGATCTGTTCGAGCGCTCGGCTGGTCCTTGCGCCGATCCCTTCGTTCGTAGCCATGTTGTAGACCGCGAACGCCAGCACTGGAAATTCCCCCTTGCGCCGGTCACGATCGCAGTGATCGCACCGTCCTGTGCTTTGCGTACGTTTTAATTTCACCTTGCCTCAATGATGCCCTGTTGCGTTCTGCGTACGCGGGGTGCGTTGTTCTAGTTGGTCCAGCGTCGTCAGAAAGTTGGCCTACTGGTGAGGCTGTCGACCGCAACGCGTTGCGGTCCCGTCGGACCGGGCCCCGGCTGTCTGGTTTGCCGAGGCCCGGTCGTCGTTCGGTTGGCGCTGGGAGCGGGTGCCTCCCTTACCACTGCACGGTTGCGCGCCCGAGGACGCGCTGGTCGGTGCTTCCGCCCTGCTCCTGCATCTGGAACAGCGGGCTCTCGCGCCGTTCGGCGTCGACCCCGAGCTGCAGGTTCAGCTTCCCCTGCTCGAGCACTTGCATGCCGTAGCCGATCCGGTAGTCGCGGCCGTACTCGGACGTGCGCACGCCGGCCCGCGGCGTCCCGACGAATCGGCTGCCGATCGGCATCCCGTAGCCGACTTCGGTGTCGAGACGCTGGCCACCGCCGTTCATCAAGGGGTCGTGGCTGATGCCGGCCATGCTCTCCCGGCCCCACAGCGCTTCGGCGCCGCTCATCGACTCGCCGCCCCAGGCGGGGGACACCCGTGCCGTGAAGCCGAGCGGGGTAGACGGCGTCGGGTTGTAGCTGACCGAGATCGACATGCCGCTCTCGGCGAACCCTTCGGCCTGGTGGACCAGGAGCCTGCGCACGCGGATGTCGACCGCAAGCCCCGTCACGCCGTCCGCGAGAACGAGGCCGGCCCCGAGGTCCATCCCGCGGCCGGTTTCGGCGTCACCGCCGTCCTGGCGTATCCCGATCTCGATGCTCGGCGTCAGCGCCATCCGGCTGGCGATCGTCATGCTCTGCGAGCCCTCGAGCGCGGTGCGCAGCCGGCTCACTGCCGCGGTGGTCGAGTCGAGGTTGCCGCCCGGTCCGCTCGCGGCCTTCGTCCGTATTCCGACCCATAGCGTGTCCGCCTTGAATGCGAGGCCGAAGCCTTCGCCGCCGCCGAGGATCTGGCCCCGGCCCCCGCCGGCCGCCATCGCCATCGACAGCCCGGTCTCGATCGGTGCTCCAGCGCCCGGGTTGAGCATCAGCCCGCCGGCGCCGTAGCCGGCAACCGTCCAGACGGTGATGCGGTCGCTGGCCTTGTACCCGATCCAGGGGTAAAGGCCGGTCACCGCGGAGTTGACCTGTCCGCTGTCGACGCCGGCGTACCTTCCGAGCCCCCGGCTGTGCGACAGCGACACGCCGGTGACCATCCGGCCCTTGGAGTAGTCCGCGCCGAACATCGAGGTTCGGACGTCGCCGTTGAGCGCGAGGGCGCCGTCCTGGCCGTAGAACTGGGATTGCGCGCTCCGGCTCCAGAAGGAGAGGATCCCGCCGCTCGACGTCGCGCGGTTGAGCGCGAAGCTCGAGCCTTGCAACAGCCGGTTGCTGTCGAGGCCCATGCTCATGCCCTGGTCGTAGGACTGGCCTGGGTGCAACCCCTGCATGCTCCCGCTCGGGTTCACTCCACCGCCGATGCCGTTCTGCGGTCCGAGGCTCGATGTCATGCCGCTGTTGCCGAACCGCGGGTCGTTCCCTCCTGCGGCCGTCATCTGCCGGCCCGGTTGGCCCTGCTGCTGCCCGTATCCACCGCCGAGCTGCTGCAGGAAGTCGAGCGCGAACTGCTGTCCCATCTCGCTGTTGATCTCGCGGCCGGCGACCCGGCCGTCGAATCCTGGTGCTCGTGGCGCGTTCACGCGCTCCTCGACCTGCTCGACGATGTGCACCGCGGCGGTGCGGCCGAACCGCGCGATCAGCGCCTTGGGCAATGCGTCGTGGTTCGTGATGGTGCCCGTGGCGCTTGAGTCGGTTAGGTCGCCGCTCGACGCGTTCGACAGCGTGAGCGTGAACGTCTCGCTGCCCTCGTTGTGCTCGTCGTCGATGACGCCGACCTCGATGCTGCCTGATGAGCTTCCTGCGTCGATCGTCAGCGTGTCGCTGCTCGACGTGTAGTCAGCGCCAGCCGTCGCGGTTCCGTCGCTCGTCGCGTAGTCGACCGTTATCTGGCTGCTGGCAGCGCGGCTGAGCGCCACTGCGAACACCAGCACCGCGTTGGCGCCCTCTTCCACCTCGGCGTCGGTAATCGAGATCCCGACTGGTCCGAGGATCGTGTCCGACGTCGAGTGGCTCAGCTTGCGTCCGTCGTCTGTGCAGATGGCGCCTGAGTTGCTGCAGTTGGTCGTTTCCGGCAGCGTGATGGTGACCGCGCCGTTGTCGTCCGGATCGACCGTTACGGTCCAGTACTGGTTGCTGCCTTGGGTCTTCCGCTCGGCCTTTCGGATGTCTGCCCCGTTCTCGTCGAACGCTTGGTCACGGATCCGTGCGTAGCCGGCGCTGACGTTCTCGCTGAAGCTCAGATCGAAGGTGAACTCGCTGCCGTCGTGCTCGGCGGGTATGTTGCTGAAGCTCGCCGTCACTGGGACGGTCGATACGTCCGGCGGCCCGGCGACCGTGGTAGAGGGGCTGTTGCTCAGCTGTACCGGGTCCTCCTCCTTGCTGCAGATTGCGCCCGTCGTTCCGCAATCGCGGTTGCCCGGGAGCGTGACCGTGACGGCGTCGTTTCCCGACGGCGTGACGGTGATTTCCCAGCTGTCGTTCTGCCCGTTGTTGCGGCGGGCGCGGGTCACGTCGCCGTTCGTGACCGTGAATGCGTGGTCCCGCATCGCCGCGTAGCCGATTGCGATCTCGCTGTTGAAGACGGCGTCGAAGCTGAATGCCGTGCTGCCGTCGTGCTCGGGCGGCACGTTCTCGAAGCTGCCGGTCAGGACCTCTGTGTTGAGGATGGTGCCCGTTGCGGTTTCGTCGCCGAGGTCGGCGCCAATAGCGTCGTACAGCAATACGTCGAATGTCTCGCCGCTGTCGTTCGCGGTGTCGTCGATGATCGGAACGGAGATGATCTTGCTGGTCTCCCCGGGCTGGAACGTCAGGGTTCCGCCTTGGTCTTGGTAGTCCACGCCGGGTGTTGCCGATACGGTGAAGAGCGTGAGGTATTTGACGGTTATCGGCCTGCTCCAGCTCCTGCTCAGCGAGACGACGAAGTCCGCCGTCGCGTCGGTGCCCTCGGTCGCCGTGGCGTCGCTGATCGAGATCAGCACCTCGGGGTTGGCGTAGCCCTCGACCTGCATGCGCATCGAGGTGATCGAGTCGGTGTAATTGCTGTAGGCCGACCCTTCCGGCTTGGCCAGTCCCCCGTCGCCGATTGACCAGCCTGTCGCTCCGGTTTCGCTATGCCCGGTGGCGTCCACTCTCACTTGCGTTTTGCTCTCGCCTGCCCAGAGAAACACCCAGTACTGCGTGTTTGCGTCCAGGTGCACCGAGTCTGCGTTGAACGGCGCAGGGCGCCCGTATTTCCTCACCGTGTACTTGTTCACCCCGATGTCGGGACCTTCGAAGGTGGCCCCGTTAATCGTCGGCGTTGCGATCTGGTCCCTGTGGTTGGGGCGTCCGTTTCCGTTGTCCCCATACACGTACACGTACACCGGCTCGTGCTCGCGGCTCCTCCCTGTCAGGAAGTTGATGGAGATCGATTCGAGCTGGTACCCGCTGGCGTTCGTCCCCGTCGTGAACGGCTGAGCGAAGTCGATCTCACCCAGCCTGTAACCACTGGTGAGACTCGGGTCACTAAGGTTGGTCACCAGGACATCGGCCGCCGCCGGTCCGGCCCCGCCGATCAACGGGACGATCACGGCGATCGTCCTGATCAGCCTTGCGGTCCCTTCTGCCCGCTGGGTGGTCGTCGACCTCAGCTTCCCAATCCATCTGCGCCTGCGGTTCGCTGTGTGTCGCTCGCGGCTCGTGCCGCCCCGTTCGGTCATTCGTGCTTCCATGTTGTTTCCTCCGTCCTGCGTCTGGTTGTTTCGACGGCCGGCGCGTGTAGCTTCGCCCCTCGTGGTTGGTTTCCTCTTTCCCGGCCCTGCGGTCGGGCTCGGTTTCGTGCTCTCTGCTGGGTCCCCCTCGTGTTTTTGGTTTCCTCCAGGTTCGGCGCCCTTTAGATGCGCCCCTCGTAGTTGCTCCTGTGTTCGACGGTCTTGTGCTCCGAAACCGTGTCGTGTCCTTTGCGCGGTGGGCGGATCGCTCCCTCATTCGGCTGTCTTTGCGTCGTTTTGGTCCCTGCGATCCCCGCTTGGTCTTCTGTTTCCACTGGGCGGCATGCCGCTCGTCGTCCCGATTTGTTCCTGGGCGGATTGCCCTTTGGCTTGGTGTAGGACCCAGTCCCGGAACGCTCGCACCTGGGGTTTCCGTATGGCTGCCGGCGCCGTGACCAGCACGTACCGGGCCGGCGCGGTGACCCGGGCGTCGAACAGTGAGACCAGCGTTCGTTGTTCGAGCTCCCGGGCGATCATCAGTGAGTGGCCGAGGGCGACGCCCATCCCGTCGACCGCGGCTTGAACCATCATGCTGTAGAGCCGGAAACCCGACGCCTGCGACAGGTCCGCGTCCTTGGCGCCCTGGTGCGCGAACCAGTGTGACCAATAGGTTTTCCAGTGCAGGTCGTACAGCAGCGGCCAGCCGTGCAGGTCCGCCGGCTCCCGGGGCTGTCCCTGCACCTTCAGGAACGCCGGGCTGCACACCGGGAGCAGCGTCTCCTCGAACAGCGTCTCGACGTGCAGTGTCTCGGCGACCCGGTCGGTGAAGGCGATCCAGACGTCGAAGTCCCGCCGCTCCGGGTCGACCTCGCGGTGGTCGGTCTCGAACTCTATGGAGATGTCCGGGTGGGCGGCCCTGAAGTCGGCGAGCCGCGGCATCAGCCACTTCTCGGCCACGACCTCGACCGCGACGAGTTTCAGATGCGTCGCGTTGGCGTGCTCGCGGTGCTGTTCGGTCGCGGTGCTCAGCTCCGCAAAGATCCGTTGGATCTCCCCGGCGTACTCTCGGCCGCGTACGTTCAGCCGCACGCCGCGGGCGTGGCGCGAGAACAGCTGGGCGCCGATGTGCGTCTCCAGCGCCTGGACGCGGTGCGAGATTGTCGCCGCCGTCACGCCAAGCTCTTCTCCGGCCCGGACGAAGCTGTCGTGTCGGGCGGCCGCCTCGAAGGCACGTATGGATTCAAGGGGAGGCAGCTCGGGCATCCGTTCTCCTCGCTGAACAGCGTTGTCGGGTTCCGGCCGTGAGGGGTGGCGCCGTTGGCGCCAGACGCTTGGCGGTTCTCGGACGTGTTTCTGCTGACATGCCGCTGAACGTGTGCGTGCCGCTGGCAGGCCATCGTGAACGTCTGAAGCTGTGGGGGCATTATCCGAGTGACCCGCGTCCTCTCGCAACCACATATATTCGTAGTCTCAGACCACAAACGTCCGTGGGCTGCTGCGTTCTACTTGTTACTTCGAAGCTACTCTCGTCTCGGGATCGGGCACACCGGGAGCTTCCTGCTGCGCTGAGTTCGTTGGGTCCGACGAAGTGGTGGCAGGCGAGTTTCGTCTTCCGCCTGCGTTGGCTTGGGTGTTCCGGGGCTGGCGGTGTTGGCGATGTCGACCGCGTCCAGGGTTCTCGTGATCCGCGACCGCGGATTCTCTCTCAACGGCGTTGCGTTGTACGTCGGCGTTGACGACCACACGGCCGCGAAGGCGCTGCGCTGGTTTCGCTCGCGCTGACCGCGGGCTGGCGCTGTCGATCGCAACGCGTTGCGGTGATCCTGGAAGGGGCCCTGGCTGTGCCTTGGTCCGCAGGCACTTGGTGCTCGTTGCGCTAGTCCTGGGTGCCGATACCCACGCTCAGTTCTCGCATGTTGCTGGCTTGTACGGCCGCAGCTTTGGTAGCACGCGCCGGGTGGCGTCGCACGCGTTGGTCCACTGTTGGAGCCCGTTGCCGAGCACCGCCGCTAGGACTGCCAGGATCAGGTGCATCGGTTGTCGCCTTTCGGGCGTCCTTTCCGCCTTGTTCCCGTTGGGGACTCGGGCGGACCACCCGCGGCCTCGCGTGGGCCTGCAATGTGCCGCGCAGGTGTGTTCGAGGTTGCGCGCGTGGCCCGCTCCTGTGCCGGTTCTGCGGCTCGTGTCGGCGTCTCGTGCGCTACTTCGTCCAGCTGTCGATGATCGCCTGGCCTTCGGCGAATGCGGCCAATACTAGATCCCTTCGAACCGTTCGTTGCTCGGCGTGGTGCTCGAACTCCTCGGCGGCCGACAGTCTCTGTTCCTCGAACCGCCTTGGCGTGATGTACTGCGTTCGCATCGATCGCACGTTTACGCGGTTCAGTGCCGCCCAGGCGTCTTCGGTCGTGTCGGCGTTGTCGAGGATCTCCGTGAGCGCTTGTTCGTCGACGGACGCGAGTCGTGTCCGCAGGTCCATCGCTGTGGCGTCGAACGCCTCCGGCGTGAGCATTCCTGCCGTTTCGACGATTTGCGCGTGGATTGCCCGCATGCTTCTGTTGTCGCTTTCGCAGGCTTGTGCGAGGTTTCCAACATCTGCACTTGGTCCTCGCATTTCGACGAACTGTTCGTGTGTCCGCAGTGCTTCGGTCTCTCGTGTCACACCGGGCCAGAACCAGATCTTGTTCTCGAAGGGTTTGCAGTCCACGCCTTCGAGTCGTCCTTCGTACTCCTCGGCGATCGCGAGCGTTTGCTCGTGCATGTCCTCGTACCACCCCTCGGCGGTGTCGATGACGTCCCCGGCCCGGTCGTGCGCGGATCCGCCGCACGCGGTCATGACGCTGAGCGCCACCATCGTCAGAATCGTCAGCAGTGTCTTCGTTCTCATCTTTCGCGTCTCCCTTGGCCGCCGTACGCGGCCCGTCTCGTGCCCCGTCTTCTCTGCTCCGACGCGGGTCGGTGCCCCCAGCTCCGCTCCAGGTACTCGTCGTGATTCGCTGGCTTCCTGGGATACGCCATGTCCTGGCGCAAAATGGTGGCCCGAGCACGCCTCTGTGGTTGGGTCGGCCATCATCCTCTTGAGCTGATGGGGCTTGAGCCCCCCGTCCAGCGTCTCCGGCATTATCTGCACCCGGCCTGTGGGGTCGCAACGCCATATATCTGTGGCCTCAGACATCATTCCTCTGGGGCCACGCAACTTGGTCCAGTTGATCGCGGGTTGGCTTGTTGCTGACGCTCTCGACCGCAACGCGTTGCGGTTTTTGTCGCGCCTTGCGCTGGCCCGACTTCCTCCGGCGCCCGGTCGTGGTGGGTTACTCGTGGCAGCCCGCGTGTCCCGCTCCTGCTGCATGGCGGCCTGGGTGTCGCTACCGCTCGACGCCGGCGGCGTCGAGAATCGCGTTGCAGGCGTCCTTGACGGCGTTACCGAACCGCCGCGTCCGCCCGGAGTAGAGGACGACGGCGGGCTGTCCCTCCATCATTGTGTACACCGTCACTTGGTTCCTCGCTCGTGCGCCCAGGACGATCATTTCACCGATCGTTTGCCAGGCGTCCGTTTCCGGGTCATTCGACTGCGGGAGTCTCCGCGCAGGCTGCACGCCAATGTAAACGCCGACCTGGGCCAAGTGGGGGTCCGCCACTACCTGTAGGTGGCCCGTCGTGCATTCGCGCCGGTCGTACGCGTCCGCCAGCGTGTTGCCCGAATGGGGGCCGGGTTCGATGAAGACGCGGATTGGGAACCGTATCGCCGAGTCCTCCGCAGGCAGGCTTGCGGAGGGGAGAACGCGGAGGTCACCCTCGATGTACGCACCTCGTACGTACGATCCCGCCCACACCGTGTAGTTGCCCGGTTCCGGGTTATTGAGGAGGATCATCGGGTCCGTGCCGTCGCCACTGTCGTCGTCGCAGAACCAGCGCCCGTCCGGTGTTCGGACGGTGAGCGTCGTGTCGTTGGTGTTTGCGCCGGTCTCGGTGGCTGTGAACCCGAATCCGAGAGACCCCGCGCCCCCTGTCCATCGGATGCGGTAGTCGGGCCTCCTGGAGACCCATCCTCGGCATCCGTCGATCACGTCCGCGACGTCGATCGGTCCCCCGGCGATTCCGACCGCCGTCTGGCCTTCCGGTCTGCGGCCCGCTTCGACGACCAGCGTTCCGTAATTCGCTTCGGCGAATGTGTCTAGGAACGAGGGGTCGGTGCTTCGGAGATCCGTTTCGAGTCCCCCGTCGATGGCTTTTACCAGCGCGTCCAGCGTGATTATCACCGCGAGACGGCCGCCGGTGGTCTCGGTCGCGGCCGCCGAGGGGATTCCCACCATCTCCCCGTTGTTGTTCACGGCCAGTCCGCCGCTATTGCCGGGCGCGATTTCGGCGTCCGTCTGGTAAGCGACCGACGCCGTCTCGCCGCCTAGCGATCCCCGGCGGACGGTGGTTATGCCGCCCTCGGTGAACGTCAGGAATCCGCCGCCGATCCCCGGGTACCCCAGTAGGCCCACGTAGTCGCCCCGTCGGAGAGGTGACTCCGCCCACACCGCGTGTGGCAGGTCCAGGTTCTCGGCGACTAGCGGTTCTCCGTCCGCCCATCGATCGATTGCAAGGAAGGCGATGTCGACCTCCTGCGAAAATCCGCCCAGGCGTGCGCGGTACTCCGGCACCGGGCGTTCGTTGATGTCTTGGAGCACCGCGATCCGCCAATCGTCGGAGTTCTCAACGACATGCCTGTTTGTCACTATTAGGCCGGTGGGCGAGGTGCCGGGAGTTGAACCCGTGTCCAGTAGCGGCTTTCACTCGTCCACGATCACCGACGACTCCTCCTCGCCGCCGCGGACCCGCACCAGGTCGAAGGTCGCCGCCGCGCTGTGCGGCTCGGACGGCTGCGGGAGGATGCGCACCGAGACGTCCTTGACCTGCAGCTCCTCGTCCCGCAACCCGACCGCCGTGGCCGCCACGTCATCGGCCTGCTCAGTGTAGGTGGCGTTCGCCACCTGCGGCGTCAGGAACCCGCGAGACCGCTCCCAGTACTCGCGGACCGTGCCCCGCCGCCGCGAGTAGTGGTCGACGACGAACCCCGTGGTCGGGTCGAGCGGGTCGGCCTGAGCCTCCATCGCCTCGTAGGCCACCGCCTCGGCGCGGCCGACCTCGTCGACGCGCACGACCAGGGGCTTCGGTTGCGGCGCCGACGCGAGGCGGACCACCGCAATCCCAGGACCAGGATCACCAGCGACACAGCGCCCCGGTCACGCGCGTAGATGCCGCGCCGCGTGCATCTGCTCTTCCCAGATCACGGCGGACTCCCGCGCCGCCGACGTGACACTCCTCCCGTTACTGCCACGCACGCCACCGCCGCCGACTGCACCGCGCGGGTCGACGCCCCGAGCCGACGTTACCGCCGCCCGAGACGAGCATCTGCGTCAGCTCGCCGACCTTGAGCGGCGCCAGACCGGTCGTCGTGATGGTGACCAGCGACCGCCGCCACGCGGTCATGATCCCGGTCGGCCCCGACCTCTCCACGCCGGCCGCCATGTCGCCCGTCCACCCCTGGACGACGAACACGCCCAGCTCGGTGATGATGCCGAAAGATCGCGTCGGCCACCGCACCGTAGAGCGAGTAGACGAGCACGGTCCGGAACCAGTCCCAGAAGAGGAACGAGAGCTGCGAGAAGACCATCCAGGGATGAAGGCCGATCCGCCAACCGTCCCCAGTCGGCTCAGATAGTCCTGCAGAGTGTGATTGAGTCCAGATCAAAATTAGGAACGGAATGGGCAATGAAAATTCTACCATGCTTGTAAATTATTCATTATGCAGGGGTTACATCTACAGCGCGGAGTTCGGTGCGGAAGCCACCGCGCGTTGCATGAACCCCGGCAATTCTTGGCGCACAGCATCGGCCAGGGGGATGGTCGTACCGTATTTCATGCACAATTGGCGCGCGGATTCCCGTGGACTTCCCCGGATGACCTATGCTGACACGCTCCAGATGCTTTCCGGCGTCACGCAGCCGGCCGGCACCTGCAGCAGCGCCACGTGCGTCAGCAGCGGCGCGATCGCCGGCCGCGGCCAGCGACACCGGAGTCTGGACCATTCGAGCGGCCGCACTTTGTTCACCGGGTCCAGGTCGCTGCCCGCGTTGGAGTTCCTCGTCGGATCGGTCCCGGCGGCCGCCGCCGGTCACCGGCACCGTCAGTTCTGGTCGGCCGGCGCGCCAATCGGCTAGCAGGTCGATCGAGGCGTCAGGTCACATCGACGCGTAGCGGCGTGTACCGTCCGAGGGCGTCGAAGTCGCCATCGCAGTGCAGGACCGGCAGGTCGGCGCGGACGGCCAACGCGCCGATGGGACAGTCCATGAGAACGCGAACGGTCTCGCCCCGACGGCGGCACTGCCGATACAGCACCGCGGCCCGATCGAAGTCGCCGGGCTGCATCGGCCGCGCGGGGCTCCGGCACCGTCGAAGAGCGACGTTCGCCTTGCGGAGCTACGTCCGCCGTCCTCAGTTCGCCGCTGCGCTTTCGACCGGCTCGATTCTCAGCACCGCCCCTGCCTCGTGGTCCGTCGTCACGTACAGCAGGCCATCCGGTCCCTGCTTCACGTCGCGGATCCGCTGGTTGAGCTCGGTCAGCAGCGGGATGTGACGCACCGGCAGTCCCCGCTGGTTGAGGACGATGCGTTGCAGTTGGGTGGTGGACATCCCGCCGATGAACAGGCTCCCCTTCCACGCCGGAAACGCGTCGCCCGTATAGAGGGCCATGCCGCCGGGAGAGATGACGGGGTACCAGTAGAGCAACGGCTGCTCCATGCCGGACGCGCAGGGCTCGGCCAATTCCGGGCCCGTCCCGCCGGTGCCGACCGTGGCTTCCCCGGTGTACGCGCGGCCGTACGAGACGACCGGCCAGCCGTAGTTCCGGCCCGGCCTGACGATGTTGAGCTCGTCGCCGCCCTGCGGGCCGTGCTCCACCTCCCAGAGCTCGCCCGTCTCGGGATGAACGATCAGGCCTAGCGGATCGCGGAACCCCAGGGCGTAGATCTCCGGCCGATAGGCGGGGTCGCCTGCGAAGGGATTGTCGGACGGCGGTGATCCACGATCAATACGTCCCACTGCTCGCGTTCCCGAGCGAGCCCACGCCGGCCGAACACCTCGCCCCATTCGCCGACAGAACGGTTCGAGGTGATCAGGATCCCTGGCGCGGATTCCTGTCGCCCCACAACGGCGGTCTTCGCTGGCGGCGTCCCAAGCGTTGGTGCTGCCGGTGTCTGGCCGACTGGCGCCGTGGCGGCAGGCAGTTGTGGGAGCCTCTGTTGTGGCGCGTCGCCGCGGTTCGCCGTTCTCCTGTGTCACCGTGGCGGTATGTCGTCTCCCCGCCTCTTGCTGGCTACTGCCGCCGCTGTTCCTGCCGCAGGTTTCGGTGCTTCGGCAGGTTCGGGTGCTTGCGGATAGGTTGGGTGCTTCCTGTCGCTCGTGATCGTCGGGCTCGGGAATCGTTCCCGCGTTTGCTCCACGAGGCGTTCCGGGCTCGGATGATTTCTCAGCCCGTTGGCTAGCCGTTGCGCCGAGCGTCGCAGCTTGCCGCCGCTTCCTTGGGCCATCCGTTCTACTTCGTCGATCGTCTTGTTGATCACTTCCCTTGGCGACGCATCGTCGTTCCGCGGCCAGCAGGCGATCAGTCCAGCCTGCAGCCATTTTTCCAGACCCGCCTGGGACCGCGTCCATCCCATTAGGGTTCCGTCGGCCGGATAGATTACCGGCTTAGGACACTGCCCTAAACTAGTTTTTCACTTGCCGATTTTCTGGTCATACTGGAGGTATGAAGCGAGACATCGAGCTGGAAGCGACCCTTGTTGCGAAGTATGCCGCCGTCGAGCCCGTGTTGGACGAGCGCAGTCGCCGCCGGTGGGCGGCGGCCGAGTCGCGCGCTATCGGCTACGGCGGCGACGCGGTGGTTTCGTCGGCCACCGGTCTGGCTCGGGAGACGATTCGCAAGGGACGCCGGGAGATTTCCCGCGACGAGGCGCCGACGGACCGCATCCGACGCCCTGGAGGCGGAAGGCCTCGCATCCAGCAGGATCAACCCGGCATTGAGGCCGCGCTCGAAGCCTTGGTGGATCCGCTGACGCGCGGAGACCCGACCTCGCCGCTGCGCTGGACGTGCAAGAGTCGCGCAAAGCTGGCGGCGGCGCTGAACGAGCAGGGGTGGCGGGTGAGTTCGACCACTGTGGGCCGGCTGCTGCACCGCCTGGGCTACCGGCTGCAATCGCCGCGCAAGCGGCAGGAAGGCGCCACGCATCCGGACCGCAACGCGCAGTTCGAGCACATCAACCAGACCGCGGACGCGCATCTGACCGCTGGCCAGCCGGTGATCTCGGTCGACACGAAGAAGAAAGAGCTGGTCGGGAACTTCAAGAACGGCGGGCGCGAATGGCAGCCGAAGGGCACGCCGCCGGCGGTGCTGGTGCATGATTTCCCGACCGACGCCGAGGGCAAGGCGATTCCGTACGGCGTCTACGACATGGCGCGCAACGAAGCCTGGGTGAGCGTGGGCTGGGACCACGACACACCGGCGTTCGCGGTGGCGTCGATTCGACACTGGTGGCATCAGATGGGTTGCGGCGCCTACCCCGAGGCCACGACCCTGTTCATCACGGCCGATGCGGGCGGCGTCTCGCGTTGCAGCAACCGTTCGGCGGTGGTCAGGCCATCGCTCGTTGTTGCCAGCAGCCCGTGCGGTGCCAACTCGAGTCCGACCGTCGGAGACATCGTCGCCTTGCGACCATCGATCTCCGCCCAAGCCGCGTGCAGCTTTCGCGGCAACGGCCGCAGCAACTCGCTCGTGTCGAGCAGAATCAGACGCCCCATCGGTCCATCATCGCGATCGTTTCTTCGATCTCCCTGTCGTATGCCTTCCGCTCCGCCTCGGTTTCGTGATACCCGTTGTCCTCCTCGCCCCCGTAGTACACCTCCTCGGCTAGCGCCTTGGCCTCGGCTTCGCTCGCGTCCGGCCCGAGGGCCTCGCGTGCTCTTGCGCGCAGCCGGTCCTCGAGTTCACGTTCAACTTGGATTACGTTGAGCCCCATCGTCTCTCTCTCTGTGCTTGGTGGTGTCGCTCTTCGCTTACCAGGTTCGGTCCAAGCGCCGCCCTCTCATCGCGCCACCCTGTCCGCGAACCCGGTGCGGCATTGACGGTGCCCTGCGCACCGAGCGGGCGAGCTCGAAGGCCACGGTGGGCGGCTCATCGTCTTCCAGCCATGAAGTGCTGCCCAGGCGCTGTGCAGCTTCCGTTGCGTCGGCCGCAGCAGCTCGCTCGTGTCTAGTAGGCACCCTTCCCCCACCGGTCCATTTCCTCGATGGCCAGTCGCGTTCTTCGCTGGCGCCGTGCACGTTCTCCGTCGGTCTCTGGAGCCATGTCGGTGGCTGCCGGCCCGTTGTACACCTCGCCGGCAAGTCGCTCGACTTCGCTGTCGGTCGCTTGAGGTCCCAGCGCCTCGCGGGCCGTCTTGCGCAGCGTTTCCTGCAGTTCGCGTTCCACTTGCACAACTCTCACTGTTATCCGTGATCTCCCTGGCGCGGCCACGGCCGCAGCACCTCGCTGGTCGCGGCGGGCAACCGCCGGTTCCCACGTCGTGGGTTCTCGCGTGCCCCTTGCGGGTTGTGCTCGTGGTGCCGCCGTTGCTCGGCGGTGTCCTTGAGGATCATTCCGTGTCTCGTCGCAGCCGGCTCCTTGTGAGCATCGTACCACCCTGCGATCTCCGATTGATGCGTAGTTCGGATTTCCGCGGCACCGGCGGCCGGCAAAGGCAACGGTGCGCGCAGCGGGTCGCGGCTTCTGTTGCCGGTGCAACCCCCTGCCCCCCCTTGCCGGTTCCTCGGTTCCCGTAGTTGGCGTGGACGCTCGGCACTGTACCCGACGGGGGTTGCTGGCCAGCTCACATCCGTCGACACGAATGAGTGGTCTCGGACCGTCGGCCCAGGCGCTCGTCGCCGCGTTGACCGGTCTGACCGGGCTTCCGGATCTGTCGCACCTGACGTTGTTGCCCTGGCGCGGATTCCTGTCGCCCCACAACGGCGCTCTTCGCTGGCGGCGTTCCAAGCGTTGGTGCTGCCGGTGTCTGGCCGACTGGCGCCGTGGCGGCAGGCAGTTGTGAGGTTGCCCCGATCCCGTGGACGGGTTAACCCAAGTTTACCAACCACAAAACTAAACCAATTTAGAATCAGTGGTTTACGCCGACAGAAATGCCCGAGTGGCACTACAAACGCGCACAAACCGGGGGGCGGTCGGTCAGACGAGCGTCTTGCGGACGCCGCCGGGGTGTGGGTCGACGCCGAGCGCGTCGTAGATGGCCCGCTGATCGAGTTCGGCTTGGGTTGCCGTGCGCACATGCAGCGTGCGTCCGTCGGGACGGCGGAAGGTGGCGGTGACGCGCTGCTGGCCTTCGAGGACGCGGCGTAGCGTGGTCCACCTGGCGTGTTCGCCGTGCGCGCGCAGCCGAGTGCGGATGACCTGCACAAGCTGGTAGGCGATGACGGTGATGAACAGGTGGCCGTCGGCCCGCGCCGGCTTGCGGTGGTAGATCGGGCGCAGGCCGAGTTCGGACTTGAGCGAGCGGAAGACGGCCTCGACGTCGGTGAGCGTGGTGTAGGTGCGCCACAAGGCGTCTTCGTCCCAGTCGGTCTCGCTGCTGCGCAGGCAGTAGACGCCCGGATGGGTAACCATCGAGCCGTCCTGGGGGCGGCGGGTCCAGGTGACGGCAACGGCCTGGTCGCCGGCCTCGTTGGCGGTGACGCTGATCTGGTAGTGCGCGGCGACGCGGGAATGCTTGGCTTTCAGCCGTCCGATGCGTTGCCAGACCTGGTCGAGCCGCTTGTGCGCGCGGGGACGCGACAGCCCGTCGTTGAGCTTCGTCAGGGCGGTCTCGAAGCGGGAGGCGAAACGCTCGACGATGCCCCGCTCCTTCTCGGCCCGCTCCTCGGAGTAGCAGTACAGGCGCACTTCGTCGGGGTCGGTCGAGACCACCTTGTGCATGTGCACGGTCTGGTCCGACTGCGTCTGGAGCGACACGGCGGCATCGGCATCGAAGCGGCGGTGGCGTTCGCGGCTGACCACCAGATAGCGGTAGCCGTTGTCGCGCAACCAAGTCACACAGGCGTCGGTGGCGACACCGCGGTCCATCACCACCAGGGCGCCGACCGGCGCCTCCAGTGCTTCGAGCATCCCGGCCAGCGTCCGGTGTTCGCGGACGTTGCCGGCGAAGACCTTCGAGCGGCGCACGAAGCCGCTGGCATCGAGCATCAGGCCCAGGGTCAGCAGCGGGCAGTCGCTGCGCTTCTCCTTCGAGTGCCCGCGTTGGGCCTGCGGCTGGTCGCTCGCCTCGCCCTCGAAGTAGGTGTTGGTCAGGTCGTAGAGCGTCACCGTCGGCTGCAGGTCGAACAGCCCCATCGCGCGGTCGAACAGGTGCTCCTCGATCGCCTCGCGATGCTTCACCAGCACGTCCGAGGCGCGGTAGAGCTGCATCGCCCCGACGGTCTCGAAGTCGACGCCGAGCAACTCCCCGAGACCGCTGCGCTGCTGCAGCCAGCGGTGCGTCGCGCGCTCCGAGGCGGGCGCGGCCAGACGCCCGACGATGGCGCCGGTGGCCGCGCTGCGCAGGGCGCCGTTGACGCCCAACCGGGTCAGCAGTGCCGGCAGGTCCAGTTGCTCGAGCGCCCACAGGCCGACCTGCTCCACGCCGACGCTGCGGGGGCGGACCAGCCGCAACGAGTCGACGTCGACCGGCTGCACATCGGTCGGTCCGGCGGTCGGCGCAGCCGCGCCGCGGGCGATCAGCTGCGCCGCGATCCGTTGCGCTTCCTCCTCCACGGCAGGCGGACAATCGGCCACCAGCGGCGCCTGACCGCTCAACGCATCGTTGATGCGGGCGCACAGCAGTGGCCAGTCCGTCTGGGGAATATCGAAATGGCGACCGAGGTTGAGGAGGGTGCGCTGGCGCACGCTGCTGCCGAGGCGTTCGGCGTGCACGAGGCGATGAGAGAAGTAGGGTCTTCCGTCCTCGGTCCGCCGGGTTTGGGTGCGCCGAATGAACATGTCGCCCACCATAGCGGACGCACCCTGCCCCATGCAAGCATTCTTTTACGATTATGGCACTACATTTATCTCTGACAAAACCCGATCCTTTATAATCAACAAGTTACAGGCCCCGCACTCCCCGAAAACCGCCCAAATCCGCAAAACGACCGCCAATCTTGGTAAAGATGGGTTAACGCTTGCCGGTTCACATCATGACACGAGGGGGCGGAAGTCCGCGGCTATGCGGAGTTCGGGACTATGCTGAGTCGCTTGAGGGGTTCACTCTCAAGTGCCTGCTGGAACGAGGGTTGCGTGAGCTGACCGATTCCCGAGACTCCGCATAGTCGGGATGCTCTGTCCGGGCTGATTGGCCGGAAGGGGTTTTCCATGACCGTTCACGGCTCGTGGACCGTCGACCGTCTGGTCGAGGCGTACACGCACCACCAACGACGTACGCGCGGCTTGCGTCCTCAGACGTTGCGCAACCGCGCTTGGCTCGTCCGGATGCTCGTCCGGGTCACTCTTGGCCGGACCTGAGGCTGCACTCCGCCGGTGCGTCAAGGATCCCGCACCTCAGCCACTCCGCTTCACGGCCACCGACCGACTCCTCGACTTCCTGGAAGCCCTTGGAAGCCCCCTGACTATGCGGAGTACCCCTGCACGAAATCGTCTGGGTCCACGCGGGTCGCCGAGCCAACTCAGCATAGTCCTGAACTCCGCATAGACTCCTTTTTCTTCACAGGACGCTCACTCCTTCGCGTTCGACCACCTGGTGAAAGTCGGCTTTCCACTCACCGAGCTCGGTCCACTCGCTCTCGGTATGGGTCAGCACCACCGGCAGCGAGTCGGGCGCGCCGGGTAGCTCGTCGCTCAGGGCCTCAATGGCCTCCCCGCTTGCTTTAGCCTCGTCGCTGATGATGACGAGGATGTCGATGTCGCTCTCGGCATGCCAGTCGCCCCGCGCCTTCGATCCGAAGAGCAGCGCTCTGCGCACCACGTGCGCGTAGTCGCGCCGGATCGCTTCGACGAACGCCTCGAGCCACGCCTTCTCCGGCGTGGGCCATTCGCTCGACAGCGCTCTGACCTGTGCCGGAATTGTCCTGCCCTTCAAACCCGGACCCCCTCGACCGCAGCGCGCTGGCTGGCGGTCGTCTCCTTGGTCATCGGTTCCCGCTTCCCCCTGGCTCTGTCCAGAACCCTTCCTGGTGGTTCTGCCCCGATTCGAGTTCGCGCCCGCGGCGTCTCGATCCACCGGGGCTGAAACGCTGTTCGGTTCCGATGCTACCAGCGTCTGACGCGTGGTGGGAGATGATGCGGGCGCCGACGCCTCGACGTGAGTTCGTCGTGTCCGTCCCCGCGCTCGCGGGGCGCGTGACGCGCTTCCCGCCGCGCGCTCAGACATGACCGGTGGATCCCCGCGTGTGCGGGGAAGCCATCGTCGTCGTCGTCGTGGTGTTCGGGGGTCCATCCCCGCGCGCGCGGGGCAGCCGGAGGCGGGGACTCTACCCCGCCTTGGTGGTCGGGTCCATCCCCGCGCGCGCGGGGCAGCCCACGGGAAGCCCTGCCGGTGGCGTGGCACGCGCGGTCGCTCCCCGCTGGCGCGGGGCGGAGGTCGCCGGAGGCGAGGCGCGGCCACAGCGGCTCGGGTCGATCCCCGCTCTGGCGGGGTCCTCGGTGACCCGGGACGGTGCTCGTCTGTCGGCCCATTCCAGCCGTTGCGGGTCACTTCATTGTGGTATCCGCCGGCCGAGCAGGCGTGCTTCCACTTCCGCGCGCCCGCCCTCCTTGAGGTCGTTCGCGCTTGGCGGCGGCGCTTGGCCCTGCGTGTCGACGACGGCGCGGCCACGGCGGCGCCGTCGGCCCCGGCGGAACCCCTGGCGCCCCTGGTCTCGCGCAGACTGCCCCGCGCATGCGGGGGTGCGCGGATGACCTCCTCCGGCGGGGCCATTCTGGTCGCACGTCTTCCCGCCAGGGCGCTTGCCTTTCGCTGTGGCCAGGCGATCGTCGCCCGCCCGCGTCCCCTTCGTTGATTCGGGTTACCGATTGCGTTTGCGCGGCGGCGTCTCGCGCCGCCGGCTCTCGTCGAACGCCTGCTGGGCGCTTCTTGGCCTTGGGGTCGGCGCTGCCATCTGCACCCCTGCTGGCCTCGCTCCCATGTCCACGATCGTCACCGTCTCGTTGCGCTCCATGCCGGATCGGACGCTCTCCAGCAATTGTCCGACCGGCTGGCTCTCGGCCTCGAAGAACCCTTTCAGCCCCCGCTCCTCGAGCACTTTCCCGAGCTCGGCTGTCGAGCCGCACGTCCGTTGCCACTCCCCCAGCCTGCTCTCGGTCGTTATGCTCGCCGTCTTTCCCTTGCATCGGATCTGGACCCGCTGGTAGGTGGCGTCGGCGATGGCCTTCTGGCCTGCAGCGGCCGGGTCCTTGACGATGTCGGCGAAGGTCGGTCGGACGTTCCGGAGTTCCCTGCTTGCTTGGTCCTTGAGTTCGTCTGATATGACGCCGTACATGCGGGTGATTGCGCCCCGGCGTTCGGCGTCCTGGGCGTTGACGGCCGCCTCCAGAGCGCGCGGTTCGATGCGCGCGCACACGGCCACGTCGAAGACGTCGCGCACCGGCGCGTTCAGTCCGCGGTGGGTCAGCTTCGCCGTCATGATCTGTGTCGAGGTCAGAACCTCGGCTGGCCGCCCGTTGACGCTGCTGTGTTCGACTCCCTTGGCGGGCGTCGGTTGGCTGAAGCCGACGTCGACGTGCTCTTCCTGCGGCCGGTCCGGGAACTCGATCCGGTCGAATCCGGGTCCCTGGACCCGGTATCCACCGCTCTGCTCGGCCGCGCGGTCCAGCGCGCTGCGCGCCGCGTCCGGATTGTCCGTCGGGATCACGACGTCGATGTCGAGGCTCTCGCGGTGGTCCCAGCGCGCTTCGAGCACGCCGCCGCCGCCGACGTGCAGCGGCAGGCCGGCACGCTGCGTCTCGCCTTCGAGTCCGGCGCGCACGCGGTCGTAGAGCGCCTTTGGCGTTCCGTGCAGCTCCAGTTCCTTGTCCTTGTTCATACCTGGCTCCGCCCGTTCAGTCGGTCGCAGTTCGGGTAGTGCCCCAGCCGTTGGACGTGCACGGCCTTGGCCAGCTGCCGCCATGTGTAGACCCCTTCGAAGATGCCGTACCACCACTCGAGCAGGGTCGCTTCGCGCAGCCAGGCGGCGATCACGCACGCCCGGCGTGCCGTTCGTCGCTTCGCCCGCACGGCGTCGTAGAACTCGGCGGCCCTCGGCGGTCGTTTCCACCCTGCGCCAGCCAGTGCCAGCCGGTGCGTGACGGCCTGGCTCTGGCGCCCGGTCTGCGCCTCGGGGACCTCGTATCTCCACTGGCGCCGCATCGCCGCCGTCACCTCGCGGTCGCTGAATGCGCTTGATGGCCCGAGCCACGCTGGCTCGGCATCGCGGTGCGTCTCGCGCTTGTACTCGGTGCGGTATTCCGCCCACTCGTTGAGCGTCATGCGGCGGGTGCGCCGTGCCAGTCGCCGTGCTTCGGCCGCAATCGGGTTCATTGCTCCTTCTTCGGTCGGTGCTGGCCGCCGCGGCCTGCGGCCGTCTGTTGCGGTTGACGAAACGCAGCTCGTAGTGCCGCGGTCCTCTCCCGCTTCGGCGGCGTTTGTGGTCATCCTGATCCCAATGGATTCTTGTCGGTGGGCCCATTCCCGTCAACACGGGGCCGGTGGCACGGTCTGTGTCTTTCGGAGATCGACGGCGGGATGCTGCGGCTACGGCCCGTGCTGCCGCTCTCTGGATCGCCTTGCGCTGTTGGCGGACGTTCCGGCTTCGCCTCCATCCCCGAGTGCGCGGAGCGGCGCTGACCCTCCGCGTCCGGGCACGCCCGCAGGTCGAGCACCAGGAAGCGTTCCATGGCTTTTGCGGTGGCCGCCGCCCATTGGAAGCTCGCCAGCGGGACTTCGCCATCCGAGCTCCGCACGCGGAGCCGCGGCAGCTCGACCTGCCGCCCGCCGAGTGCTCGCACAGGGCCAGGAGCCGCTGAGTCAGGGCGACCGAGGAAAGCTCGCTCACGCACGAACATCGTGCCCCGAAAGTTGGCGGGCGGGCCGGCGACGAATGTGGCTGATGTGGCGCGCGGCCAGCCCGCCCCGCCCGCGTGACGACGATCAACCAAGACGCCTTGAGCGGCCAGAGTCTTTACCAGGGGTCCCAGGCCGAGTTGAACGGAATCGCCCAAGTCACGCGGCCTACATGTCCACGCGGCCCTGCAACTGCGCCCCGTCGGCCATGACCAACCGCGGAGCCGAGACCGCACCTTCGACCGAGCCGGTCTCACCGATGCGCACCCGCTCGCTCGCCTGGATGTTCCCGCTCACGTCGCCGAGAACCACAACCGACTTCGCCGACAACTGCGCCTTGACCCTGCCGGTTGGTCCGACCGTCAGGGCATGTTGCCGCAGCTCGATCGTCCCGTCGACCTTGCCGTCGATGACGAGGTCCTCGCTTCCCTCTACGTCGCCCTTGATGACGATCCCTCTCCCTATCGTGGTGATGTCCTCGGGAGCGTTCTGCACGCCGGCACGCTGCCCGCGCGGCGCAGACCGACGGTTGACCGATGCATCATCGTCAGCAAATTGTGTCTCGACCATTTGAAGTGACCCTCGATTCGTCTCGCGGTCCGGGAGACCGTTCATGCACCGCCGTCATCCGCTCCCACGTAACGCACCACCTGCCCCGTCGGATACGAAGTCAGCCGCACCAGTCCGCACGCCTGGCACACGTCGGCCTGGCAATCCGTAGTCGAGCGTTCCCGGTCGAACCGCCACAGGTGCCCGTTCCCGCGGCACGGGCACACCGGAACAACCAGCTTCTGTTCCGGCATCAGTCCTGCCGGCGCGTCTCGATCCCCTCGGCGAGCCGACGGCCCAGGACCGCCTCGAGCCGCCCGTCGCCGCCGACGGCAACCCGCGTGCCATAGACCCGCCACCGGCCGCCACCGTCGCACGCCGCATAACCGCGCGCCACGTGAGCCGCCAGATCCAACGACGGGAACACTGACCACACCCACTTCCGCGGCGAGCCCGCCGCCCGCCACCCGACCGCGTACAGCTCGTCCACCACCGCCACCAAGTTCCCCGAGCTGTCAACCGGCGTCGATGTCGCCCGCGCGTTGGGCGGCGTCGACGTGCTGCACCGGGTGTTCCGCCGCGCCGAATAGCTCCCGGTGTCGCAGCGCCGCGTCCCGCTCGGCCGCTGTCGCCGCGCGGAAGGCGCCGCCGTCGTCCACTTCGATCGCGAACAGCCCGCGGCCGCGACCCATCACACACCGGCGACGTTCAGGCATCGTCCTTCCCGAACGGGCAATCGCGGTCCCGGTCGATCCCACCCGCCGTTCGGCCCGCCGGAGAGTTCCCCGCCAGCGAGGCCCCGGACCAATACCGCGAAACTCTTTCACACCTTCCGTTCGACGACGCTGGCGTCGCGACATCGAGCGTGTCGACCAGTTCGGCGTCCGCCTCGTGTTCGGCCAGCCCGATCAACTCCCCCAGGATACGACCCACGATGAGGCGTCAAGTCATCGTTCCGTCCCGGGTCCGCAACGGTCTGAATGGCAGCTGGGGCTGTGCTTCCCAGGTGATGTCTGCGCTGGCGAGCACGTCGGCCCCGCAGTCCGGACACGTCGCGGGCAGCGGCAGCCGCACGTCGATCGCGAACTGCGTCAGGCAGCCCGGGCACTGCCCCGCCACCGTCTCCCGACGCTCTGGAGACGCCGCGGGCAGATGCGCTCCCAGCAGCCGGCGTGCGTTCAACTCTCCTCCACCGCCAAGCGTACGACGTCGTCCGTCACAGCCGCCGAGCCCAGCCAACCGAGGATATCGCCGGAATCCGGCGTCCACCGGTCAGCCTCGAGCGGCGCGATGAAGCTCTACTGGAACCGTTGATGGAACCGCTCGGCCGTTGCCTCGTCGGTCACCGCCAGGATGCCAGCACCATGTGGGTCGGTTCCAACGCGTTGTAGCCCCACGCCGGTCTCGGCGGCGAGCGGCGCCGCACTATCACCACCGACGACCGCCAATCAGCGGCGCGCCGTCGACCGTGGTCAGGACCTCGCCCTCGCGTCACTCGCTCCGGATCGTCTTCGAGGGGCAGCGTACCATGGCCCCAGGACTTGCTCGAAGTCGACCCGGAGCCCGCTCGAGGGGCGACGACATCGTTCAGAGCGGAAGATTCAGGACCCCGGCGACCGCCGATTTGCACGAACGGCCGGTCATCTCCAAACGGCTGCCACCGTCAACCCCCGGGTGGGAATTACCGGCAATCGACAACTCGTCGTGAAGAGTCTGGTCCAGCGGACTCCGCACGCCGCAGCAGCACGGTGAGTCTGCCCTTGGGCCGAGTGTTCAGCGAAAGCACTGCGGCAAACGGCGATTGCGGTTCCGTCGTGATCGGCTTGATCGGCGGCGGCCTCGTCGGCGACTCGTAGGCTCGTTGTGAACTTCAGCGGAGATCCAACGATCCAGTGCCACCCTAACTAACCGTCGAGGATCTCGTCCATCTTCGCGGCGGCTTCCCGCTGTAGCACCGGTACAACGTGCGCGTAGGTGTTCAGCGTCAGGCTGATCTGCGAGTGCCCGAGGGTTTCCATGATGGTCCGCGGGTCGACGCCCTGCGCGAGCAGCAGCGTGGCCGCCGTGTGCCGCAGGTCGTGGTACCGAATGGCCGGCAGCCCGGCCCGCTGCAGGATCGCCTTGAACGATCGGTTGACGTTGCAGCCATCGAGCGGCGCTCCGGCCTCGCTGGTGAACACGAGTCCGTAGTCGTTCCATCGCTACCCGGCGACGAGCCGCTCCTGGAGCTGGCGCGTTCGATGCTTGCGCAGGGCCGCCGTCACGATGCGCGGCAACACAATCGTTCGGCGACCGCGGGCCGACTTCGGTTCTCCGAACCGTGGTTGTTTCCCGCCGCGTTCCAGCGTCTGGCGCACCGACAGCGTGCCGGCGTCCAGCTTCACCGCATCCCAAGGCAGACCCAGCGCCTCACCGAGGCGCAGACCGAGTCCGACGGCTACGGTAAACAAGGCTTCGAGCCGATGGTCCGCAACGGCTGCGAGGAACTTCTCGGTCTGCTCCGGTGTCAATGGCGCAATCTCGCGCGCCCGATACCGGGGCGGTTCGGTCAGGGACGCTACGTTCCGCGAGACGAGTCCCCACTTGAGGGCCTGGTTCAGTGCCGCGCGAAGGACCGCGCGTGCGTAGTGGATCGTGCGGCCGCCAACCCCCGCCGCACGGCGAGACTCGAGCCACGTGCTCACGTCCAGCGGTGTGAGCTTGGCGAGCCGCACGCGGCCGATCCCCGGTTCCAGATGAATGCGCACGACCTGCTCGTAGCTCTTGTGAGTACGAGGCCGGAGTTGGCTACGGATGATCTCAAAGCCAACGGCGCAGGAAAGCACCCACCGTCTCCTGTTCGGGGACTGGCGGTAGCCCCTTCTCGGTCCGATGCAGCGTCTCTCGCAGCTTGTCCTGAACCTCTCGCTTCGTCCGACCGTAGAGCGTCTTGCGGCGACGCTTGCCGTCCTGCCAGCCGAGATCGACACGGGCCATCCATCGTCCGTCCGCTCGCCTCGTTATGCTGCCTTCACCGCGTCCGCGGCGCGTTGCCATCGTCCGGTCTCCTCCTGTGGTCGATTCGCCGTGATGCGCTCGATGCCTCTCGATCCAGCACGGCGTGAAGCGACCACCCGGTTCGCCACCAAGTAATTCTCCGAAGCTCCTGCCGACCTCGTTGCGGACGGCATGCCGAGCTCCTGCCGACCGTCGCGGCAGCGTGCGCCGTGCCGCGTGCGCGCGCCGGCACCACTGCGCTGTGGGCTGGTCCGTCGTGCACGCGGCGGCGAGCACACATCGTCGAAGCCTGCTGCCCGCGTTCGGACTCCGGTCACCGTCGGGCCCGCTGCCCCTACGGCGTACCGCCTCTCGTTCGTTCAACGACCCTCGTCCTTATGAGTTGCCGAAGTGCCTCCACGGGCACGCGGCGGACCTTTCCCACCCGCACCCAGGGGATCGCGCCCCTGTTCATCAGCTCGTACACCTTGCTGCGGCTGACCCTAAGAGCTCGGCCGCTTCGACTGGCCGATAGAACAGAGGCTCGATTTGCGGGACTCGCGGGTGACTCTCTCCAGTGAGTTGCCGAAGTGCCTCGACGGGCACGCGGCGAACCCCTCCCAACCGCATCCAGCGGATCTCGCCGCTGTTCATCAGCTCGTGCAACTTGCTGGGGCTGACCCTAAGAACCTCGGCCGCTTCGGCTGGCCGATACAGCAAGGGCTCGACTCGCGGGCGACTCTCACCAGATCCAGCCTTCCCGCCTTGTAGTCCGGGACACATGTCTCGCTCCTTCGGCGCGTCCAACGTTTCGCGTCCAAACGGAGCGTAGTGACCCGCGGTCGTTCTCCTGCCGCCGCGGGGCAGTCGACAACAGTCGATGCAGGCTATGGAGCACTGAGGTGCCGGAGGCTCGTCTGCGTCACGCAGGAGCGAACGCGCGCGGGCGTACGGCACTGGAGACCCTTGGCGAGGACACCGCGTAGCGTGCTCGGTGAGCGAACGCCCTTGGCGGCACAAGCCGTGCCCGGTGTCGCGTGCCGGCCGGCCACCGACGGTCAGGACATCCGGCCGGCCGGCGTGATCGCACGCCTGGTGTCGCTCGTCGCGGCCGTCGGCCGCATCGCCAGATCCAGCAGCTCGTCGATCCGCGTCACGTAGTCGATGGCGACTGCGCACCGGAGGTCGTCACCGAGCTCTTCGACATGCTTCCGGTTCTGCCGCGGGAGGATGACGCGGGCCAAGCCACAACAGTGTGCGGCCAGCACCTTCTCGCTGATGCCGCCGACCGGCAGGATCTGCCCGGAGAGGGTGACCTCGCCGGTCATGGCCAGGTCGCCGCGGACCACGCGCCCCGTCAGCGCGGACACCATCGCGGCCACCATCGCGACCCCGGCCGAGGCCCCGTCCTTGCGCGCCGCGCGTGACTGCACGTGGACATGAATGTCGGCGCCGCGATGGAAGCGCGGGTCGATGCCGTACCGCGCCGCGTTGGCCCGCACCCACGACAGCGCCACCCGCGCCGACTCCTGCATCCCCTCTCCGAGCCCGCCGGTCAGGGTCAGCGCGCCGGTGCCGGGCATGCGGCTGACTTCGACGAACAGGACGTTGCCGCCGACCACCGTGGTTAGCCTAGGGCGACACCCAGCCGACCGGTGCGGGCGGCGATCTCCGCCTTGCGATGTGACGGCGGCCCCAGCGTCCCGGCGAGGAGCTCCGGCGTGACATCGACCGGCGCCTCGTCCCCCTCGGCCCGGCGGCGCACCACCTTGGCGCAGACCGTGGCCAGCGCATCGGCCAGGTCCCACACCCCCGCTCCCCGCGTGTAGCCGCTGATCACGGCCTCCATTGCTTCCTCGGTAACCTGGACCTGATCGGCGGTCAGGCCGTGGTGCGCGAGCTGCCAAGGCAGCAGGTACCGTGTCGCGATGACGCCCTTGTCCGCATCGGTGTAGCCGGGCAGCTCGATCACCGTCATCGTTTCCCGCAGCACCGCCGGCACCGAACCGAGGCTGTTGGCCGTGGCCACGAAGAGCGCCTCGGCCAAGTCGAACGGCAGGTCGACATAGCGGTCACGGAACGCCGCACCCGGCGCCGGGGCGATGGCCTCGAGCAGCGCCGCCGCCGCGCCGCTCCCTCCGTCGAGACGGTCGACCTCGTCGAGGACGAACATCGGATTGCGGACGCCGACACGCCGCAACTCGTCGACGATCCGCCCCGGCGGGCCCGAAGGGATGCCGTGCACCGCCGCCGCACCGTTGAGCTCGCCGCAGGCCACCCATGCGCGGGCGCGCCCGAGGGCCACGGCAAGCAGCCGCGCCAGCGACGTCTTGCCCACTCCCCCCGGCCCCACCAGGCAGAGCAGCGGCGCCGTCGCATGCGGCTTCGTCAAGCGCACGGCGATGTAGTCGACGAGGCGCTCCTTCACCGCTTCGTGTCCGGCATGCCCCGCGTCGAGGACCGTCCTGGCGCGCGCGAGATCGAGCGGCGCGGCGGAGTGCTTGGTCCACGGCAGGCTCGCCAGGCACCGCAGGTACTCGCGCGCCCGCGCACGTTCGGGATCGGTCCGCGGCCACGTGGCCAGCCGCTCGAGGACCTCCCGCCCCCGCTCCCGCACGACGTCCGGCATCCCGGGCGCGTCGACCTGTTCGCGGAGACGGTCGAGACTGCGCCGCCGTGATGCGCTCGCGGACCAACAACGCGTTGCCGGTCTCCAGACCCAGCGCCACCTTGCGGCAGACCGTCTGCAGACAGCGGGTGAGCTGACGGATCCCCCGCTCGCTCGTGTAGTCGCGAATCATGCGGCGACAGGCGCCCCGGGTGAACCGCACCGGCGTGGCCATCAGCCCCGCGCCCGGGTTCTGTGCAGGGATCAGGTGCGTCTCGGCGATGGCGATCTTCTCGGCCTCGGTGTAGCCGGGCAGGTCGATGATCTCGAGCCGGTCACGCAGCGCCGGCGGGATCCGCGCCACCTCGTTCGCTGTCGTGATGAACAACACCGCGGAGAGGTCGAACGGCAGCTCGACGAATGCGTCGCGGAAGCGGTCGTTCTGCGCCGGATCGAGCACCTCGAGCAGGACCGCGGCCGGCGCGGGGCCGAGCTTGTCGATCTCGTCGAGCACGAACACCGGGTCGTTGCTTCCCACGCGCCGCATCTCGCGCAGGATCGAGCCGGGCTGCGCGTCTCGCCAGGTCCTGTTGTGGCCGCGCAGGTCCGTCTCGTCGTGCAGCCCGTCGCAGGCCAGCTTGACGAACCCGCGCCCCAGCGCATGGGCCGTGCACTGCGCCAGCGAGGTCTTGCCGACTCCGGGCGGGCCCGAGAAGCAGATCACCGCGCCCGTGCCGAGCGGGTTCCGCCGCCGCACGGCGAGGTGCTCGAGGATGCGCGCCTTGGCGTGCTCAAGGCCCGCGTGCCCGGCGTCGAGCGCCGCGCGGACACTCGTCAGGTCGGTCGGCGTCGTGTTGCTGCGGGTCCACGGCAGCTGCTCCAGCCACTCGATCCAGCCGTTGGTGCGCTCGGCATCACCGTCCGGCTTGTCCCCCAGGCGGCGGCGCTCGCGCGCGATCGCCTCCCGCACGGCCGGGGGCAACGCGTCGGCGGCGCCGGTGCCCAGCATCTCCCGCACGGCGGCCGGCGTGATCACCTCCGACTCCGCGTCTCCAGGCGACCCGCGCTTCATGACCTGCTGGCAGACCATCGCCAGCTTCGCGTTGAGCTCCGCCACGCCCGCTTCATTCGTGTTGCGGATCACGTCGAGGATCGCCTCGGACTCGAAGCGGACCGTGCCCTCGGATGCCGCCGTCCACCATGCGTCGGCGGCGGGAAACGGCGGCCCGGCCGACAACGCCTCCAGCTCTGCCATCGACGACACCTCGCGCTCGGCCACGACGACCGGACCGTCCGAGCCGGCGTCCGGCGCGACGATCGAGGGCGACGCTGCCGGCTCCGGCGCCAGGCACCCGGCCGGCACCGGCACGGTCACCTCGAACGGGCGCTTCAGCAGGTACTGTTCGGCGATGGCCAGCTTCTCCTGCTCGGTGTAGCCCGGCAGCTCGATCACTTCCAACCGACCGCGCATCTGCTTGGGAATCGCCTTCGGATCGGCCGCCGTCATGATCCACAGGGCCGCCGACAGATCGAACCGCAACTGGAGGTACTGGTCCTGGAATGCCGAGCCGACGACCGGGTCGAGGACATCGAGCAGTGCGCCGGCGACCTCGGGTTTCACCTCGTCGAGCAGCTCGAGGATGAAGGCCGGGTTTCTCACCCCGGCCTCGCGCAGGCCCCGGACGATGCGTCCGGGGGCGGCGCCTTCCTTCCCGCGGATCACTTGCTCGGTGTGGTGCTCGTCCAGCGCCACGCGCACGTGGTTGCGGCCGAGCGCCTCGGCGACGGCCACGGCCAGTGACGTCTTGCCGGTCCCCCCGGGGGCCCGACCAGGCACGGGACGCGCGCCGCGGCCCCGCACGTGCGTGGGAGCACGACGAGCGCCGACGATCCGGTCTCCATTTCCTTGCCGCGGCGCGGGGCCTCCACGGTGAGCACGCCGCCGGTCTGCGGGTTTGCCGCGAGCACTTCGATGAGCTGGGTCTTGACCTGGTCGAGGCCACCGTGGGTGCGGTCCACCATCTGCTTCAGGTGGGCCGGGTTGAACCGTACGGGCCCGAGCGTCCGCCACGGCAGGGCGACGGCCATCGCCGCACGGGCCAGCGCTTCCTCTACTGCCTGTGTCCCGGACTCGACCGACTCCAGCAGTGCGCGCCGCAGCGTCTCGCAGACGAATGGCGGCAGAACGCCGCTCTCCAGCGCCGCGAGCACCCGATCGACGCGCGGTCCGGGCGCGACGAGCTCGCGCACGGCCGCGAGTCCCGACGTCTCGGGTTCGGCGTCCGACGACGCCGGCACGGCCTCGGCGTCAGCGAGCAACTTGGCCGCCGCGGACCAGTCGCCCGGTTCATAGAGCAGTTCGAGCGCCCGCGACTCGTTCACCACCCGCGCAAGGCCGCAGGCGGCGAGGTCGGGCAAGCCCCACCGGCACCGCTGCTCCTCGGTCGTGACCACGTAGCAGCCCTGTGGCGGGCCGGATTCCGTCCGGCCCATGGCCAGGCCGTCGTGACCGGCCGCCGGGCGGGCCCCGCGGCCGAGAGTCTCCAATGCCTGGCGATGTTCGTCGAGCGTCGACGGATAGACGAGCAACACCGTGCCGGTGTCTTTCCGCCGCAGTATCTTCACGTGCATGTGTACGTCGTCCTTCAGGGTTTCCGCCTCGAGCAGGACGCGGGCGGTGCAGTTACGCAGCCGACGACGGGTCCTGACGAGTCGTAGTCCGATGGGGAAGGCCTGTCGGATTCGGCCCGGTCCACGTTCCCGGCGGCGGTTACGCAGGCAGACCCGCGCGCACGGCAGTCCGCTCGGGCGCATCTGCTCCTCCCAAGAGGTCGGGCGGGAGGCGCACGGAGCGGTGATGCGCGCGTCAGGCCAGGTGCAGGCGGTTCGTCACCCGCCTGCACCTGGAAGCAGAGGGAAGTGAACGGAACGTAGCGGAAGGCGCGGGACGGCGCCGGCAGCCGCCGACAGCCTCATCCTGTTCGCGATGCGGGCAGCGCAGTGGTCCGCGTCGAGGCCGCAGGCCGGCGTCAGTGCCGACCGCGCCGCCTCCATGGCCGGCACGAGGGCGTCAGAACGGCCCCGGTCCTTCGTTGGGCGCCACAGGACCCGTGTCGTTCCGCACATCCGGTTCGGCGGCACACCGTGGAGGAAGGCGGCGGCCGGCTCGGCGTCGTCGAAACACGTGCATGACGCAAGCGGCCACGCGTGTCGAAAATACGTCCCGGATCGACGAACGCATCGCCGCGCAGCGCCACGGTTGACCGGCGCCGTTACGCAGCGCTCGGGACCGACGCCGTCCATCAGGTCCGGCGGACTGCCGCCGGCTGGTGCGATCGACCATCGATCCCGCACGGATCTGCATCGGGGCCCCGGCCATCTGCGAGCACCCCGACGACCACCGTGGCCGACTGTGCGACTCACCCGAGCGTGACCACACAGAAGCGCGTTCGGACTTGCGGTGCCCCTTCGGGGTTCACGCGGCAAGTCGCGGCGGTTCGCATCAAGGCTTGGATCGGGGGTTATATCGTGGTTTACCCACGAGGTCAGTCCGGCCAGTCCCCTGACGCTCCAGTTATTAAGCTGGAAATAAGTATCCTGACCTCGCAGTATGCAGAAATATGAGGCAATCAAGCCGGAAATTACCTGTATGCTGTCAGGCAACCAATGACCCTATTAAAATATGGACGTGCCTCAAGGATCTCGGTGGCGCGCGGTACAGTGCGACCAGACTGGTGGGAACGGTCGACCCAATACCCATCCCCCGCCCGTGCCAAACGAATGGCGGGTGCTAGAGGAGGCTCCTGAGTTTACGCGTGAGTTCGTCCGCTTTCATGCTGTTGTAGTTACTTACGCCATGAACGTGCGCGAGAAATCGGAGAGCCGCCAACTTGCTGGCATTGGCAGTTGTCTTGGTCTGGGCCTTTTCGATTTCAACTCGGAACGGTTCGATCTCGTTTACGAGGAATTCCAAGAGGTTCAACTTGTCTCCTTTAATGGTCGATCACCCCTGTCGACTTGAGGCACGACGGGTCGCCGGTGTCGGCGCTTCGTAGCCGGCGCCGCCCGGATTCATGAACTCCCACTGGTCGGTCGGCTTCGGCGACCCTTGACAGAGCGCGCGGACGACATTCTCCGGTGTGTCGGGGATCGGGTCGGGCATGACCCGGACGGCCGGACGGCCACGGGGCCGGGTCGGCTTCGCGTTGTTTCCGGGCATCTTTCGTCCCTTCATGGCCTCCAGTCTACCCCAATCTGCGACTTTTTTGTATCCAATCGTTTGACGACAATATTGCTCGAACGTGAGCATCCGATACATGGGGCGTGCCGTTCCGGATCCGCGTCTGTGTTCTCGCGTCCGGTGCGACGATGACCGCAGAACTGGCTCTCGCCTGGCTGAAGCTCCACAAGCGCAGGGGCGACCGCCGCAAGTTCTTCTGCTCGGAGTGCGGCGGTCGCCTGATCGTCCACGCGAAGCCGGAGCCGCCGCACTTCACCCACGCCCGGTCGACGTTCGATCACCCGCAGCCTGAATTCTGCAAGCTCAGGACGGGTGGGCGCACCAAGACACCGCCGCTGAAGATTATCGTTTAGTGCTGCGTCCTTGACTTGGTTGGGGAGCCGGGCTAGCATGCAGGTAATGGGTATAAAGTGGATTTCTTCGATTCTATCCCGGAGTTCGTGATCAATGCGGTGATCGGGATCGTCATCCTGGACCTCATGGTCGACGTTCTTCTGCGGGGTTACCGGAAGTTCACGAAGGTCAGAGACGAACGTCGTCATCGTTCCGGAGCTTCTTCTCGCGCCGGAGCTTCGAAATAGGTTTAATCCTTCGAGACAGCGCCAAGACCATCTTCAGAGAAGCCAGCGGATTGACATCGTTGGAACGGAGCAATCTATCGAATCTATGCATCTCCATTGCATTAATATGGTCCTCAAGCAGCCTCAACGACAACTCCCGTTCACGGACATCTAATTCTTTCGCCTTAATATCAAGGTTCATCAACTTGTTCTCTTTGAGGGACTTTATCGTTTTCGTGTAGCTCTCCCTAATTCTGTCGTAAATGTCGCAAGCTCTACCAACAAGGTGCGCGGCAACAACCAAGCCAACGGTAAGTTCAACGAATCCAGGAGACGAATACTGAATGCGACGGATTCTAGGTAGCTGTTTTCTAGGAATTGCGTTCATCACGCTTTCAAAGAAATCAACCGAACTCCACCCGCCTCTCCAGGGGAAAGCGTTCACCGACCCTTGAAGGCGATGCAGAGAAAAACGATCTCCGCTTTCAGCGGAGATTAGAAGATGGTAAACGGCGTAGCTCTGAACATACTGACGCCCAAATCCAGAGAACTCCCACAGGCCCCAATCACCGTCCAGACCCAAGCGATACACTTCCAACGAAGGCTCGTCGTGATCATCATCATCGAGTCCGTTCAGTAGGTCGTTTGCCATGATTACTCCAAAAGGAAGCTGCGGCGCGTGAACACCGCAGCTTGGGCGATTCTGTCAGAGCCGGACCACCAGAGCGAACTGCCCACAGGCCTCACACGTCCGGTCCCGGCCCGGCCGTCCAACGATGGCTGATGGCAGAATGATGCCGACACCGAGTACTCGTCTGTCCGGAGGTCCCGTGACGTGCAGATCGGATTCTCTGTGCAGTCGAACTATGGTTTCTAGGGTCTCGATGTACTCATTCAAGACGCCGCAGTAGTTGTTGCGATCATCGGCTGCTCGCTGGTAGAGATCCAGCTTCTCGGTGCGGTCTTTGCGCCTTTCGCTTTCTGTCATCTGCGCACTGGTCATGCCCCAACCCAATTCTATCGGATCAGGTCAAGGCCAAGGCCGCTCGAGCGCGGCGGCGGACCGCGCGCTCGCCGTTCGCGATCAGGTCGGCGTAGCGGAGCCGCTTGCTGTCGGCGCCGCGGACCATCGCCGCCATCTGGTCGATCGTGTCCCGCGGCCGGTCGTTGAAGCGCCCCTCGAACTCGGCGATGTACCTGGGCAGGTGCTCCGGGCTCATCCGGTGGTACGTGCCGTGGTAGCCGCGCTTCATCAGCGACCAGAACGACTCCATCCCGTTGCAGTGCGCCTGACCGTCAACGTAGCGGCCGACGCTGTGGTTCACTGACTCGTGGTGCGGCAGCCCACGGTAGCCTCCGGCTTCGTCCGTGTAGACCATCGCGTCGGGCTTCGCGGCGCCCATCACGACCCCGGTCAGCGTCTCGGCGTCGGTTGACTTCACGACGCCGGCCCGGATCTTCCCGGTCTCCCGGTCCTTCACGCCGGCAACGATCGTCTTGCCGGTCATCCAGTTCTCGCGCAGCTTCTTCTTCGAGTGCTTGTTCTTCTCCCGGCCACCGAAGTACGACTCGTCGGCCTCTACCGGGCCGGCGAACTTCCTCCGGCGTTGTCGGCCCAGGTCTCTCGGATGCGGTGCGCGAGGTACCACGCCGTCTTCTGCGACACCTTCAGGTCGCGGTGGAGCTTCATGGACGACGTGCCCTTGATCCCGGTCGTCAGGATGTAGATCGCGAGCACCCAGATTCGGTACCCGAGCGGCGATCCATGCATCAGCGATCCGGTCTTCGCGCTGAAGTCCTTGCGGCAGTCCCGGCAGCGGTAGGGCTGCGGCTTCCTGGTCGTGCGGTGCTGGATGTTCATGCTGCCGCATCCGGGGCAGGCGACGCCGGTCGGCCAGCGTTCAGTGGTCCACCATCGCTCGGCTGACTCCTCGTCGGGGAACCTGTCGAAGAACTCGATCAGCGAAATTCCGTTGCGGTAGTTCTTGCCCGGAGCTTTCGGCATGCATGCTCCTGTATTTATGGAAGTAGTTTACCCAAGGTTCGCGGGGGTGGCAAGGCGTCTGTATCCACGACGGACCGGATATTTCACTCTGATCGCCGTATGTTCGCCTAGCTATGCAAGGATGATTCATCTGCTACGCTGGATCTATCCTCGTCGCTCGCGCGTCCGCGTGGGTAATAGGGTATGTAATTTCCCTTGGATCGCTGGCGATCCACAACATCCTGGCTGGTCCGCGAGGGGCCGCGAACGTCCGGTGGGATCCGGTCCAAAATGGTGGGTTAAATGCGGGGTGTACGGCCCCATGCAGTCTGTTAAGCGTTTATTGTCAATGACTTACAGAGGTCAAGTGGCGGAGAGAGTGGAAGGTCGAATTGAGAGTCTTATCCAAGGCAGAATGCGCAGCCGAGGGCATGTCCTCGGCCGGTAGTTTCTTGCAGCGCCGCAGCGCGGTCTTGCAGCGCCGCAGCGCGGTCTTGCAGCGCCGCAGCGCGGTCTTGCAGCGCCGCAGCGCGGTCTTGGCATTGATGGCGGTGGCAGCGACGCTGCTCCCCGGATTGGCCGTCGCGCAAGACGTCTACCTACGCGCCGGGATCGACCTGAGCCGCCCGGCCGACACGCACTTCACCGACGCGGACTGTGCGAGCCTGGTCCCGGCCGCGCTGTACGGCTGCGGCCTGGGCGGCGACGGCGCGCCGCTCCGGTCGGTGGGGAACATCGGCACGATCGCAGGCGTCGAGCTTGGGCTCGGGTACGCCGTGGCGCCCGCCGTGCGGCTGGAGGCCCTTCTGACCTACCGGCCGCGATTCACGTTCGATGGCCACGCCAACTTCCTGGACCCCGACCGTCAGCAATCCGTGTCCGTGGATCTGTCCTCGCTGTCCGGGATCCTGGCCGCGTATGTGGATCTCCCCGGCTTAGGGGTGCGCCCGCTCGGCCCGTTCAGTCCCTTCGTCGGCGGTGGCCTCGGAGCGGCCCGCGTGGCCAGCGGTGAGACGCGCATGACGTTCCCGAAGACACAGACCCTCGTGCCGGGCACCCGCCGGACGGGGTTGACCTGGAGACTGACGGCCGGCCTGGGGATGTCGTGGGGCGCGCGGGCGACGCTCGATTTCGCCTGGCGGTACACGAATGCCGGCGTCATCGAGACCGGCGCCGGCCAGGGCCGGGTCGAATGGCTCGACGGCAGCCGAGACCCGGTGGTGCTCGATCTGGCGCCGACCCAGGCCCCGTTGAAGAGCCACGGGCTGCACCTGTCTCTGCGGTACGCGTTCTGATATTAAAAAAGCTAGAAGCGAGGCGCCTGCTCCCGAAGGTGAGGCGGCACACCTTTTCGATCACACGGGATCGCACCGGTGACGCGCGACCATCCTGCGTATCCGTTCATGCGGGACGGCGACGGCGACGGCGGGGTGTGTGAGTCCGGCAGCCGGCGCGCGTCCCCGGCAAGTTCGCCGGCATCGCCGCGGGCCTCCGGAGCCGGGTGCGGGCCATATCGCAACTGCACGGCGCTACGGCGCGATCATCCCAACGGCGTCCCGCGTGGCCATTGTGCGTATCAGCGTCGCATGGACCGCGACAACGACGGCCGGGCCTGCGAACGGTAAGGTAGATGGTCGTCGCCGGCCACTGGAAAGCGCTGCGGTGAGGAGAGGCTGGGGGCGGCCGGTCGGGGCGCGACCGGGGCCGGCTGCTGACCCAGACACCCAAGGAAAAGGGGATATCGGATGGCTGAGTCTCGCAGAATAAGCAAGAGCGAGTTGTTCGCGCATTTCGCCGAGCGCTTCGGCATCCGGCGTGCGGAGGCCGGCGAGTTCTTCGACGAGCTGCCCTATTGACCGAGCAGGAGCTGTTGCGGTGTGGAGAGTTCGTGCTTCCGGGGGTCGCGAAGCTGGTAATGCAGCAGCGTGAGCGGCGCATGGGACGCAACCCGGCGACCGGGGCGAGGGTCGAGATCCCGGCCAACCAGGTGGTCAAGGCGCGCATCGCGAAGCAGCTCAAGGACGTGGTCGAAGCGAAGACGCCGTGACGCCCCACGCCTTCATCACGAAGTGGCGGGCCTCGGCGCTGAAGGAGCGCTCGGCGTCGCAGGAGCACTTCATCGACCTGTGCCATCTGCTGGGCGAGCCGACGCCGGCCGAGGCGGATCCGTCGGGCGAGACGTACTGCTTCGAGCGCGGTGCGCGGAAGGACACCGGCGGCGACGGTTGGGCCGACGTCTGGACGCGTCACCACTTCGCCATGCGGCTGCTACAACGCGATGGGTCCATCCCCGCACGCGGGGGGGGGGGGGGGTAAGGAAGGAGTTCGCCGCGGCCGCGGCCGCGCCCAGTTCATACTTCCTCGACGGCCAACCATGGATATTATGATATCCATGGTTTTGTGGCGTACGTCATCGGGATCGTCTCGCAGAAAGGCGGGAGCGGCAAAACGACACTGGCTCGCCTGGTCGCCCGAGAGCTCGCGCTCGACAGCGAGATCCGGGTGCTAATCGCCGACCTGGACACCCAGCAGCAGACCGCCACAGGTTGGGCGACGACCCGGGCTGGGGATTGTCCCGTTCGTTGTTGAACTTCGGGTGGCGGACTCCCTGTCTCCTCTACGAAGTCGTCTATGTTACGCCACGTCGGCAACCACGCCGTCGGGCGGAGCCAGCGCGTCCAGGGCGCCGAGCAGGCGCTGCAGATCACGGTAGCCCCGAACCCGCCGGAAGTGCTTCTCGGCCTCCACCAGCGCGCTCGCCACCCAGCGTTGAATCATCTGGCCGCCGCGCCACCGCTTGACGTTGCGCGTGTAGCGCTCGACGCTGCCGTTCAGGTTCTCGATGATGTTCGTCGTGCGCAGCGTACGTTGCAGCGCCCCCGTCAGACCGAGGCGCTGCACGGTCAGCGTCTCGTCCAGTCCCTCTCGGATCGACGCCGCCGCGCCGGGGTGGTCGCGCTCCAGCGACCCGGCCAGCCGCGCCAGCACCCGCGCCGCGCGGTCCGCCGAATCGAGGTTCCACGCATCCCGCAACGCCTTGCCGATAGAGGCGTGCAGCCGCTCGGGCAGATGACCGATTACGTTCCTCCACTTGTGGACTTGGCAGCGTTGCACCACGCCGCGAGAACCGAAGACATCGGTGATGGCCCGCCGCAGCCCCTGAGCGCCATCGATGACGAACAGCAACGTCCGGTCCGTCGGCAGTCCGCGCGTCACCAGGTCGCTCAGCAGGCCGGTGGTGACGGCAGCGGTCTCGGTGGCGCCTTCGCGCAGGCCCAGCACGTGTTTCCGGCCCTGTGTGTCGATCCCCAGCGCGATCACCATGCAGTGGTCCCGGAAGACCTTGCCGTCGATGCAGACCACCCGCAGGTCCAGCTCCCCCAACGGCCGGCCGAGAAACGACTGCAGGCGCTTTGTCGACAACGCCACGAACCGCCGCGACACCGCGCTGCTCGACGTCGCCCTCTCGGTCACGTCGGCCGGCACCGGGTCCAACGTGCCCGCATACCGGCGCGTCGACACCCCGGCGGCGACCGCGGCCAGCGTGTGCTCGTCCAGCGGGTCGGTGGCCGCCGCCCATTGGAAGCTCGACAGGGGTACTTCGCCGTCGGCGCTCCGCACTCGGAGCCGCGGCAACTCGATCTGCCGCCCGCCGAGCGTCACCTGGCTGTCGACACTCCCGCCCCGCCACGCGGGCCGCTCGACCTGATGGCGCCCCTTCGGGCCACACAGCACTTGCCGGTCCGCCTCCATCATCGCCTCCAGGACATGTAGCCCGGTCGCGATGCACAAGCCATGGAACGCTTCCCGGACACCGTTGACCACGCCGAGGACCGGCAGCGGCACCTGGATCGTGACGGGTCGCGAGCTGGGGGTCTCGAAGTCGACGCCGAGCAACTCCCCGAGACCGCTGCGCTCCTGCAGCCAGCGGTGCGTCGCGCGCTCCGAGGCGGGCGCGGCCAGACGCCCGACGATGGCGCCGGTGGCCGCGCTGCGCAGGGCGCCGTTGACGCCCAACCGGGTCAGCAGCGCCGGCAGGTCCAGTTGCTCGAGCGCCCACAGGCCGACCTGCTCCACGCCGACGCTGCGGGGCCGGACCAGCCGCAACGAGTCGACATCGACCGGCTGCACATCGGTCAGTCCGGCGGTCGGCGCGGCCGCGCCGCGGGCGATCAACTGCGCCGCGATCCGTTGCGCTTCCTCCTCCACGGCAGGCGGACAATCGGCCACCAGCGGCGCCTGACCGCTCAACGCATCGTTGATGCGGGCGCACAGCAGCGGCCAGTCCGCCTGAGGAATATCGAAGTGGCGACCGAGGTTGAGGAGGGTGCGCTGGCGCACGCTGCTGCCGAGGCGTTCGGCGTGCACGAGGCGATGAGAGAAGTAGGGCTTTCCGTCCTCAGTCCGCCGGGTTTGGGTGCGCCGAATGAACATGGAGCCCACCATAGCGGACGCACCCTGTCCCAGGCAACTATTCTTATACGATTATGGCACTGCACTACATTCGTCTCTGGCGAAACCTGATCCTTTATAATCAACAAGTTACAGGCCTCGCACTCCACGAAAACCGCCCAAATCCGCAAAACGACCGCTAATCTTGGTAAAGATGGGCTACCGGATCGGATACGGGATGCAGGTACTCGAGCAGGGCAAGCTGAACCTGGAACTCGGGAGCGACGCCGAGCGACGCGAGAGCCCAGTGTTCCACCTACAAGAAGCATGCGGTGGAACCGACCAGCACGTACTCGGACGCGCGACCGTGCAGTGGTAGCGGGACGCGCCCGCACCCACCACAAACCCGAGGATGGAGACAGAATCCCGCTCCCCAGCTGCACTAGCGCGCCGCGCGAAGCTGGCTCATCGTGACCGAATCCATCAAAACATGGTCGAGGACCATATCGCCAGGAACCGAAGCGAACGCCGCCTCAATATAGCTGGCATCTTCGAACGCCCACTTAACCAAGAGCAGACCGCCCGCCCGACGATGCGACGGCGTCAACGTCTCCTCCGACGGCATCTGAGCGTAGAACTGATTGATCGTCGTGACGTCCAAGACCGCACTCACAACCCGGGGTACCCATTGCGCCGCGAAGGTCAAAGGCGGCGGGGTCGCGTCCGCAGCTGCACGCGCCGCCTCGAACTCGCGTTCGTGGTTGTCCCGCTCGACACCCTGCCCCATACCAACGACGAACAGAACGAAACCGACGAAGAGCACCAGTGCCCCGTGCCAACGGCGGGTCACGCCGAAGACGCCGAGAAGCCGAGGGAGAAGGACGCCGGCAAAGCCAGCAACGCAGGCGACCAAGCCGCAGAACGCGAAGAAGAACCACACGGCAACCCCCCTGCCAAGACAGCCACAAGCGCGTGACGGTGGCGACGACCAAGAGTATACCGATGAAAAGTCACCCTAAAGATCGTAAAGTCAAGCGGAACCAGCGCAGAGCCTTGTCGACCGTATAGTGGTCGACAGCAAGGCGCCTCGCAATCGCGCTAAAGCAGACACGGCGGTCATGCATCGCGGCAACCTCGGCCGCGATCGTCCTGGCAGAGAATCCGTTCGAAACCGACGTGGAGAGAATCCACGCATCGAGCCGAGCGCCACAATCGTGGCCGGTGAGCTGCGAAGCGGTAGCCTGTGAGCGTGAACGGCCAAGCCGCCGGCGAAATGTGGATCGATGCTCATCCGCAGGTAGGAGCCGTGGCGGACGGGAAGCGGTCCGACAGCGGTCGCGCCGGCCTTGATCCAGACGCTCTCGCCCAGCGGGCCGCCGACTCCGACGCAGCCGGCCGGCGTGTCGGTGGCCGGGACCTGGCTGCGCTCCGGCAGCACCACCCCGTCATCCTGCGTGGCCACCCGCTAACTGAAGACCCCCAGTTGCTCACCATTTGACTATGATGTCCAAATGATACGCCTATTGGAGGCCACGATTCGGCCATTGCGAACCCACTCCCTGGTACTTACCGAACAAATACGCCATCGCGTTGCGTACAACCCGTTCGCCGACGCGATCACACAGGACCCCTACCCGACGTACGCGGCGTTGCGCGCGCGCAGCCCGGTGCACCGCAGCCTCCTGACCCGCGCCTGGGTGTTGACGCGGTATGCCGATGTCGACGCCGTACTGCGTGACCATCGGCGATTCTCGAACGATCCGCGGCGGCGAGAGGCGGCGCACCGGGGCATTGGCGAACTTCCGGCCGGACCCGACGACTACAGCCGGCTACTGCTCGATCCGCCGGAACACACGCGGCTTCGACGGTTGGTCAACGAGGCGTTTACACCCTTGGCGATCGAGCCGCTCGAACCGCGGATACGGACCATCACCGCGGAGCTGCTGGAGCGCGTCGCCACGCCGGCGAGCTTCGATCTCGTCCGGGACGTTGCACAGCCTCTGCCCCTGCGAGTCATCACTGGGATGCTGGGCGTACCGCCGGAAAGCCTCGGGCGTTTCGAGGTGTGGTCGAAGCAGCGCGCACGGCTGCTGGAGTTGACGGTCACTGCGCACGAGCGGGCGGGCGCGAGGGCCGCGGGCCAGGCGATGGACGAGATCTTCGCGCCGATCATGGAAGCGCGGCACGCGGAACCGCAGGACGACATTGTCAGTGTATTGGCGCGAGGCAACGAGCACGGCGAGCGGATGACCCCGGAGGAAGCTCTCGACATGCTCCGCGTGCTGCTCGTTGCCGGCAACGAGACCACGGCGAACCTGATCGGGAACGGCATGTTAGCGTTACTCAAGCATCCGGCTCAACTTGAGCGCCTGCGCGAAGAGCCCGGGGAAATCGACGCGGCGGTGGAGGAGATGCTGCGTTTCGACAGCCCAGTGCAATGCGACTTCCGTGTGGCGGTGGAACACTGCGAGATCGGGGAAGTCCCGATTCGGCCGGGCGACAGCCTGATCCTCTTGATTGGCGCGGCCAACCGCGACCCCGAGGTGTTCGAGCGCGCCGACGAATTCGACATTCGTCGGCGCGGCACCCGTCACCTGGCATTTGGACAGGGGATTCACCACTGTATCGGCGCGCAGTCGGCTCGGCTGCAGGCGCGAATCGCCATCGGGATGCTGCTGGAGCGTTTCACGTCGATGCGAACGCTCGGGGGCGAGCCGAGGTTTCGGAGCAATGCCGTGATGCGCGGGCTTGAGTCGCTGCACGTCAGCGCAACCCAGAAGCGAGCGCTGATCTGATCCCTATGGTGTCGACAGGCTCGGCCGCCGCTCCGATCGCCCCACGGGCGCTCTCCGCCGCCGCAATTGCACACGGATTTGGTCATGACCACGCGCGGGTGTTCATGGAAGCCATTGGCGACAGGGCGGTTGTCCCAAGGTGGCGGAGTCCGCACCGAACGCAGCGACAGCCGTACAACTCATTTACTGGCGAGAGTCGGGCCGCACAGTGAGGACAGCGAATCATGAGCAGGCATCCCCGAATACGCGCCGTCCCCGCGGACGCAGGAAGCGTCGCTCGCCCTTCTTGCGCGGCGCCGGAACAAGTCGTGCCGCCTCCGCCGCGATCTCGGAGCATGCGGTTCGCAAGAGCGCGAACCCGACCGGTCAGGACTTGATCGGGGCTACGATGCCGTGCAACCAGTTCCAGAACGATCGGAGGCTTCCCTTGACCGCAAACCGGTTCGCAACCCTGTTCGTTGCCTTCGTGCTCGCGCCCGTCCTGGCGATCTCCCACCCGCTCGACGGGTTGACCGGGGCGGAAATGCTGCGCGTCACCGAGATCCTGCGCGCGGCGGGTGAAGCGGACGACACGACCAGGTATCCGCTGATCGAGCTGATCGAGCCGCGCAAGGCCGACGTGCTCGCGTGGTCTGAAGGAGATCCGGACCCTCGCCGCGCCCTGGTGCATCTTCTGAACGAGGCCGGCTTTCGCACCGCCGTCGTCGACATCACGGGCGGCGCGGTCGAGACGGCCGGCCCGGCCACGGGCCAGCCGATGGTGCTGTTCGAAGAGTTCACCAGCGCCATGACCGCGGCCCTCGAGCACCCGGAGATGATCGCCGGGCTGGCGCGGCGCGGCCTGACGCCCGGCGACGTGTTCTGTCTGCCGCTGACCGCCGGCAACTACCTGACCCCGGAGTACGACGGCACGCGCCTGATGAAGGTGCCCTGCTACCGGAACCCGACCGGCTCGAACTACTACGCCAAGCCGATCGAAGGGCTGTTCGCGGTCGTCGACCTGCTGAGAAGCGAGGCGACCAGTGTGGTGGACGAGGGCGTCGTGCCGCTGCCGCAGGACGACTGGGGCTACACGCCGGACGAGGTCGCCGCGCGCCGGCCGCTGCGCCCGGCGTCCAGCCCGGTCCATCTGACCCAGGCCGGCGGCCCCGGATATGCCGTCACGGGCTCGCGCATCGAATGGGACATCTGGCGGTTCCGCCTGCGCGTCGACAAGCGCCCGGGCATCGTGCTCTCGAACATCGACGTGCGCGACGGCGAGCGCTGGCGTCCGGTGCTCTACCAGGCCCATCTCTCCGAGGTGTTCGTGCCCTACATGGACCCGGCCGCGGGCTGGTATTTTCGCACCTACATGGACAGCGGCGAGTACGGCTTCGGCCTGTTCCTGACCCCGTTGACGGCCGGGGTCGACTGCCCCGGCCACGCCACGTTCCTGCCGGCGCTCGTCAACAACGACCAGGGCCGACCGCTGGAGATTCCGAACGCGATCTGCGTGTTCGAGCGTTACATCGGCGATCCTGCGTGGCGCCATTTCGAGGTGTTTGCGCAGGACGAATCCACCTTCGTGCCGGCCGAGGGCCGGCCGGATACGGAGCTGGTGGTGCGCAGCGCCTCGGTCGTCGGCAACTACGACTACCTGATGGACTATCGCTTCCGGCAGAACGGCGAGATCCTCATCAAGATCGGCGCGACCGGCCAGGACGCGGTCAAGGGCGTCGCCTCCACCTCGATGCAGGACGCGACCGCCGCCGCCGACACCGCCCACGGGACCCTGGTGGCGCCCAACCTCGTGGCGCCGTTCCACGATCACTACTTCAACTTTCGCCTCGACTTCGACGTCGACGGCCCGGTCAATCATCCCGCGGTCCTGGAGCTGGTGGCCGGCGAGCCGGCGCCGGACAGCCCGCGCCGCTCGTTCTGGACGGTCGAACGCTCGGCCCCCGCCTCCGAGCTGGAGGCGCGCTACACCCTGAGCGCGATGGCGCCGAAGTACTTCCTGGTCGCGAACGAGGCCGAGCGCACGCGGCTGGGCCACCACCCCGCCTACATGATCCATCACGGCAGCGTCGCCTACGGTCCGTTCGACTACGCCGCCGATCCGCCCATGAGACGCAACGCCTATATCGAGCACACGATCTGGAACACCGTCCACGACCCGGCCCAGCGCTATGCCGGCGGCGAGTTCCCGATGCAGAGCGACGGCTCCGACACGCTGGCCGAGTGGGTCAGGGCCGACCGGCCGCTACAGGGTACGGACGTGGTCACGTGGTTCACCGCCGGGTTCCACCACCTCCCGCGGGCCGAGGACTGGCCCGTGATGTCGACCGACTGGAAGACCATCCACATGTTGCCGCACAACTTCTTCACGCAGAACCCCGCGCTGACGATCCGGGCGGACCGCTGACGGCCGGGCCAGAGCACGTGACTGGCCTGCGATTCCAGGTCCCAACGATGCCCCGTGGGGAGTTTGCGCCGCTGAGCGTCCAGCGGCGGGACTACGACGCGCTACGCTGTCTGTGCGGCGTGGCGCCGGTCACCCGGCGCTCGGGCAAGAGCCTGGTTGTGACGCGCCGTCTGGCCACCCATGCGCGACTGCGCGACGCCGCCTACCACTGGGCCCGCGTCGCCGCCCAACGTGATCCGGTCAGCCACGCCAAGTATCAGGCGCTGCGCACCCGCGGTCACGGACACGCGCGCGCCCCGCGCTCGGTGGCCGACCGCCTGCTCAACGTCGCCTGCGCGATGCTGCGCTCCGGCGCCTGTTTCGACCCGCACCGTGTCGGGATTGCCACCACGTGAGCCAAGATCCTCGGCCCGTGCTCTTGACGTCTGGATGGCTCCTGGCCGCCGCTGGCGGCCGGGAAGGTGAACGTGGTTGCGTCCGGGAGTTATCTGCGGTTCTCTGCGACAACGGAGCAGTTCACGGACGTCACATTTGGCGGCAGTGGATAGTGGGCCAGCCTTTCGGCTGGCCCGCAAGGGCTTCCCGCACGGTCGGCCGCGGCAGTCACCCAGAGGGCCGAAGCGCAAGCGGAGGACCCGCGAGGCGGGTTGACGGCCGCGGGTGACCGTGCGTGGTAAACGCGATCCGAGCGATGCGAGGGCCTTTAGTACAGCGACATCCGTCGCCCCTCGGGGTCGCCTCAACCCACTCACCATCCCAGTGCTGCAGCGGGCACGTCACATGCCCGGGTCGATCGACCGAAGCAGTCGGCCGCGGAACGAAGAGGACGCGAAGATGCAGCTTGCAAAATGGTGGGGAGTCCATTTGGTGCCGGGATTGCGGAACGCGCCGACGAGTTCCTTCTTCTTCGTATCGACGCTGATGACCGGGACGTTGTCGGCGGCGCAACGCTCGCGCAGTTCGGTGATGTGCCGGAACTGGTCGTCGCGCCTCGGATGGGAAGCGCCGGCGAGCTTCTTGTGGTTGACGCGCAACGAATAGCCCATCGCCTTGAGCAATCGAGCGACTGTCTGGGGGCAGACGTCGATGCCGAGCGCGCACAGTTGGTCGGCGACCTTGGCGGTCGTACGGCGTGTCCACTTCAGGCCGCTGACCGGGTCGCCGGCCGTCTCGTGGTCCATCAAGGCTTTGATGCAGGCGATGATTTCCGGCGTTTTTTTTCCGTCGGTCGCCGTCCGCCGCCCGCGCGCCGCACCCGGTCGACCTCGACGTCGCGCTCGACCAGTTGCCGCCGTCCGGCGGCGACCGTCGACGGGTCGATGCCGAGCAGTCGGGCGATGCGCCGGTCGCCGCCCCACCCGCACTTGAGCGCTTCGAGGCCGGCGAACAGCCGCCGCTGCCGCTCGTCGAGCAGGCTGGCGAACAATACGATGGCGGCGCGCAACTCCTCCGGCATCAGGTCGGCGTCGGGCAGGGGCCGTACGAGTCCGGGCGTGGCCATCAGCAGGCGTCGCGCGCGCACTTGGTGCGTCTGGTGCGTGCGGTCGGCCACGCAGTAGAGGAACTGGCCGGCGAGTTTGTGCCGCGTCAGCCGCCGGTCGCCGACGAGCTTGCGCAGCGCGTCCTGGGTGCCGACACCGAGCAGGTTGTCCAATTCCTCGACGAAGTGTCCGGCCTCGGCATGGTTGACGAACGCGTTGGCGGTTGCGATCAGGGTGCCGGCGCGGGAGAAGCGGACCCCGGCGAACGACCACAGGCCGCGCTCGTCGAAGTGGGCGAGTTCATCGAGGGTGTAGAAGCCGCCGCGATGCGAGTAGCTGGTGCGGGCGTCGATGTCCTTGAGCTTGCGGAACGCGGTGCGCCTGCTGGCGCGGGCGCCGAGCGCCGCCATCACCGCGGACAGCGAGGCGATGGTCTGCTTGCGGAGCAGGGCGATGATCGTGTCGGCGGAGAATTCGGTTGGTCTCATTATGGCACCATTGCGGCTCTATGTTTCCGCAATGATGCCATAATTCGAGCGGGCTGCACCCCTCAGAATCCAGAAAATATCCGTCCTGGTGGGACTGGTCGCCGGGCACGAGAGTTGCGGCACCGGTGTGCTCTACTGCGAGACTACAGACGCTTCTAGGAAATTATTTTTGCGCGGACCCTTACCTCGGCGCAGGTATCGCGGTCATCGATGTCGAGCTGGCCGCGGCTGCCGGTCTCGGGCTTTTGTGCCTGCACGGCGAGTGGCTTGAGAACGAGATCTTTCTCGCTGAGTGTTATCCCCAGGACCGCTTCGACGTCTTCCGCGCTCGTGCCCCTCACCTGTTCGAGGGTGTCAATCCGGTCCTGGTCGACTCCGACGCGGAGCCTCGCTGATTTCCCTCTTCACTGTGCGTGTTCTCGACGGTCCCCGTTGGCCCTCGCTCGTCTGATTCTCTGTTCGCGTCCTTGTGGGCCTTCGCGGTCCCTCCCTCCTCGCACTCGGTCCGCGATCGCGCTCTTCCTTGCTGATTGAAGCGCTCCCTTCAGATCTGTCGCGTCGTGCTGCGGCTCGGTCCTCGCTCGCTTGGCGACGTGGCTCGAGTTCTTCGTTCGTGTTCTCGTCAAGACCGTTACGCTTGGTCCACCGCTCGCTCTAGCGTTGACTGTTGTGCCCTCTCCTTGGAGTGCCTCTCATGCCCTCGTTGCCTCCTGGCGAGCCCTCTTCTCTCCTGGTGCTGCGGCTGCGACTCCTCCTGCCGTAGGTGCCGCTCGTTCCGACGAGTACGAGCGTGCCGGTGTTCACGTTCATTGTGATGCGTTCGTCGACCCGGCCGCGGTGCTCGAATCCGGAGTCACCGTTGGGTCTCGCGCGGTTGTGTGTGCCGGCGTGACGTTGCGCCAGAACTCGCGAGTTTCTGCGCACGCCGTTCTCGAGCCGGACGTCGTTGTCGGCTCCGACGCTCGCGTCGGTCATGGTGCTCGGCTTGCGCCAGGTGCCGTTGTCGAACGTGCCGCCGTCGTCGGTCCTCGTACCGTTCTCGGTGCTGGTGCAGTTGTTCGCGCGGATGCGCGTCTCGGTCGCACCGTCACCGTGGGTGACGGTGCGCAGGTTGGTCGTGGAGCCTTGGTCTCTTCTGGTTCTGCTCTCGGCGACGGCTCATTTGTCGGTCACGGTGCTGTCCTTCGGGAAGGTGTTGATCTCGCCAGCGGCGTTCAGGTGCGCAACTTCGTCGGCGTTGCGTCCGGCTCGGCCGTTGGTCACGATCACCCTCACGCGGTCTCAACTGCTCCGGTCGCAACGGTGGTTGCGTGGTCCCCTTCCCTGGAAGTCGTTGGTGAGCAGCGTGCATCCGAACTTGCCGAGCAGGGCGTGACCGTTCATCCGACCGCGCGTCTCGGGTCCGATGTTGTTCTTCATCCTGGCGCTGTCGTAGGCCCGGATGCCTGGCTTCACGATCGTGCTGAGGTGCGTCCGGACGCTGTCGTCGAGGCGGGAGCGACACTTGGTCCCGATGCGTTCGTTGCGAGTGTTGCAGTCGTGTCTGAGGGCGCGGTTGCTGCTGATCGGAGCACCCTTCGTATGTCCGCGGTGCTCGAGCCGCGCGTTATTCTCGGCAAGGATGCCGTTGTCGATGTTGGCGTCACTGTGCGCGAAGGCGAGGTTGTTGACCGTCTTGGCTTCGTTGATCGTGACCACGCTCAGGCAGCGTTGTCATCGTCTCGTCGTGACGTTCAGATCGGTTCGGTTCCTTCCCCACCGTCGACTCCTCCGGCCCCTGCCGCTGGTGCGTCTCAGGATGCGCTTTCCTCAACTCGCGACCAGGGTCGTTAGAGTCACCTCTTCGCCTTCTCGTTCTCTGCTGGTCGACTTTTGCCGCGTCTCCGCGCCTCTGCGCGCGGTCGCGTTCGGCTGTCGTTGACCGCAACGCGTTGCGGTTTCCCCGCTGGCGTGCTTGCTTGTTGCAGCTTCGCTGCTCGGCGTTTTTGGTGCGAGCGGGTGGAAGCGCTTGCGGCCGTTTGGCCGGCCGGCGGCCTTGGCGCCGCCGGCCGTCGTGCAGTTCCATCTGCACGTTGCCCTTCGCCGTGCTTCGTGCTCGTCGCTAGTCGGCCGGCGGCTCGTTGGGGTCCGGCGCCGGCGCGGCTTCCTGCCCCGCTTCCTTCGGCGGCAGCACGCTTGCGCTTGCGGCCTGGATCGCGTCGGCGACGATCGTCGGTCGATTCGCGTGTTGCCCTGCTCGGTCGTGTAGAACTTGAGCGTGACGTTGCCCATGATCACGATCGGTTCGCCGCTCTTGCACTTGAGCAGCTTCGTCTTCAGCGCTTCGGAGAACGCGATCACGTTGACCCACTCGGTCAGCTTCTCGCGCTCCTCGGTGGCGACCGAGGGCGCCGCCATGTTCACCGCCATGCGCGCCGCGGCGAACGGCGTCCCGTTCTGTGGTTCGACCTGCCGTGGGTCCGCGGCCAGGTTTCCGCGGTACGTGGTGTAGCATCCGCGCGGAATCGCGCCGCTTGTGCATGACGTCTCCGGCGATTGTCTGGTGTGTTGAGCTTGCTGTTTTCGCCTCGTCGAGCGCGTTGCGTACGCGCTTGCTGGGGCGTCGATCGTAGAGCGTTTCGAGCGCTACGCGTAGCGCTCTGCGTCGTCTTTCGTCCCCGGTCGTGGACGTCGTGATGTGGTCGAGCAGTACGTGTCTGGCGTTCTCCGCGCTTGCGCGTTCGGGCCCTTCTGCTGCCGCGTTGTCTTCCCGTAGCCGAAGGTCTGCGCTGACCAGATTCAGGCACGCGTCGAGCAGGGCGTCGTTCGAGAAGTGCTCGATGTTCTCTTCGTTCACGATTCCCCGGATGCGTTCGATTGCGGTGTCGCGCGGGTCGCTGTGGCGATGTTCTGTCGGCGTCATTAGGCTCGCTGTCCTTGTTCCTTTTCCGGGACCCCTTGCTGGTGCGCGGTTGCTGCTTTTCACGTCTGTCCCGCCGTTCCTCAATCCGTCTGACGGCCTCGTCATTCAGTGTGGTGATTCTCGGCGTTTTGCGTGCAGCACGAGTGGTGTCCTCTTCTCGTCGCCCGCGAGGTACAGCGGGGTGTCGTGGATGACCTTCTTTCGTCGCCGTTCCGAGGCGGTACACGTCGGCCACTCTGGTCAGCAGTTCCAGGACCTGCGCGGCGCGTTCCGCCCCGGTCCTGTTCGGGGGCTTTCCCCATGCTGCGATGATCGCGTCCGCGGTCCGTGCGGTGCGGACAATCGTCTCGTCGTTGTCTGGGCCTACCGCGTCGCGGAAGTGTCGCAGCCGTCTCGGGTCCGTGGACCTGGCGGCGTACACGTTCACCTCGTGAGCCGTGTTCCGTCCTCTCGTTCAGCGAACGCGATCACTCGCCGGCTTGTTACGTCGTCCGCGTCTTCATCTGTGGTCGACGGGTCGAGACTGAACAACACGATCTGCTTTTCGACCTCGCTGTACAGCCGGCGCCGGTTCCGGGTCAGCACCTCGCGGTACGTCGCTTCGAGCGGCGCCTCCTTCTTCATGTGTTCAGCATTGTCCCGCGCTGCAGTTCGTGCTGCTCGGGGTCCTGGTCTCTTGCGCGTTCTCGCGGTGCTCTTGGTGACCCTGCGGTCTGCGCTGCAGTCCGTTTGGTCGTTGCTATGATTCCGCGTGTCGCCGACGCCTACGGTCGTGGCCGTTGGGTCCTGCGTCGCCGCGCCGGGGTCCCGTATGTCCGCTTCGCGGCGTTGCCGATTTGCGTTCGACGCCGCTTTCCGTCGGCCTGCTCGTTGCACTGCTTCTGCTTCTCCTGCTGCTGGTCTCCTGGGTTCGCGGCTTCCGCAGCCTGGTTCGTGTTGCCCTTTGATCCGGTCTCGTATGATGCCTTGACGACATTCGGCGTCTTGTCGCCCTTCGCTGGATCTCTTGACCGTTCTCGCTTGGACTCGGCCCGTCCGCGAGTTCGCGTTCTGCCGTCGACACGCTTTGTCGAGTCTGCTGTGGGCTCGGCCCGCGGCGTCCCCTGTCCCCTCCCCTGTCCCGTCGTTCCGACGCTCTGTGCGTCAGTCATCGGCTCCTTCTTGGTCTGTCCCAACTTGTTGTTGTGTCCGTGTCGCTTGCCGTTCCTCCCGTCGCTCTCGGTGCGGCCGGCGCGTTCTCGCTCCCTCTTCTCGAGTGTTGTCTGTTGCTGCGAGCGGCCTCGCATCGCGTGCGCTCATCGCTGTTCAGCCGGGTGTGCTCCGGTGTTCTGTGCTCTTCTTCTCGTTCTCGGCTCCGCTGATGCCGTGCCTCGGCGCGTCCCCGCGCTCGTGGTTTTCGCACCGTGTCTCGTGTCGCCCTACCCCGTTTCGTGCGGGTGTTAAGGTTGTCTTCTCGTGCGCTTCGAGCATCGCGGTTCTCTTGCGCGCTGATCCTGTGTTCGGCTTTTGCCGAGTCCCGCGGTGACCGCGTGTCTTGCTCCGCCGTGCCGCCTGGTTCCGGGTTCGAGGTGTTGTTCTTCGAGGGCTGTGCTGACCCTCGCTCTCGCGCTCGCCGTCGGCAAGATGTTGAACTGGCGTGGTGTCAGCTTCGTGATCGTCGTCACCGCGATCGTTGGCTGTCCCTCTCGTTTGTCGAGCTTCTCGACCCTGCCGAGCTGCTGATTCGCATTCTCGGTCGCGCTCGACCGCGTGCGTTGTTGCTGCTCTCGACCTCCTGTCTTTCCTCGTCTTTGCGACGGGCGTCGTGGTTCCTCATCCGACCTCTCTGGTGTTCGTGTTCCGAGCCGTTGATCGCTCTCGCGCTCGCGTAGCCCGCGCTGTGTCGCCAGCGTCCTCGTTGCGTTCTGCGACGGCGCCCGCTCACCGTGTAGTACGGGGGCGCATTCCCGATTTCCCGGTCACGCGCTCACACCCACCGGCGTCATGGCCATCCGCTGCAAACAGTTCCATCTGCCGGACTTATAGAAAGACCGCAGGAGAAGAATCGCGTCGACGCTCTCCGGTAGCCAATAGATGGATGCGCCCTTGATGCGGAGATTGATGACGCGACGGATGGCGCTTTCGACGGCACCGCTGCCCCGCGGAAGCCCGAGCCCGACCATTGTGGTGTAGGCGAAACGATGACGGTTCTTCAGGAAGTAGTTGAGGTGCGTGCGGATCTTGCCGGCCGTGCGCCCGCGGCACAGCTCCCGCAGGGCCGTGATCACCTCGTCCACCCGTGCTCGCTTGAGCAGCCCCCGCGTGCGGTTGAGCCAGCGGGTGCGTTGCGTCGCGCTCCAGCGGCGCAGCTTGACCGCGTCCGAGAGTTGCTTTGCGGCATGATAGAAGTCGATCAGCCCCAGCACCTGTGTCGGCGAGAGCCCGAGCGCGGCGATGAGGCGCTGGAGGCGTCGCCAGATCCAGGGCGCGCCGTCGGCGATGAAGAGCACCTTGTCAGCGGCGTTGAGGCCGATCTGCCGCGCGTACGACAACAGCAGGGCGAAGACCGCCTCCGGTCCCCGGAGCGTGCCGTCGATGATCGGGGCCCACGTCTGAGACGGTCGCCCGTCGTCGCCGACGACGTACAGGATGAGGAGCTTCGGTTCCTTCCAGTCGGTATGGAATCGGTTGCGCCCCTTCTTCGTCTTGGGGCCACGCTTCTTGCGCCTCACACGGACGCGGCCCCCGTCGAGGGAGACGACCACCCGCTTCCCGGTCACGCGGTCCAGCAGACCGCACGCCGCGCTCTGCTGGGCCGCTCGGGCCCGCGCAGCGTAGCGATAGGCGGTCGAGCGGAGGGTCTTGATATCCAGGGCGATGCCGTCGGAGCGGAGCTGCGCCTGCGCTTCGGCCAGCGAGCTGAGCATGGCGACCGCGCGGCTTGCATCGGAGGCCAGCTTCGGCGTGCACCGGTCGTAGATGCCCAGCACCACCAAGGCGGGGTAGAGTCCCGGCCTCCGCTTCGCCCGACGGGCGTGTTTCTCGCGGTAGTACGGCGTCGTGACCGGCACCGTCGTGCCCCGGGAGGTGCGAACGTTGACGGTCTCCAGCCCGTCGCTCCGCATCCGCCGGGGCAGGTGGCGCACGAGGGCGCTCGCCGCGTCGCCAACCGCGGCGGAGCGCACCGCGCGTTGCAGCACGGGGGTGAGGAGGGCGCCGAAGAACTCGTCCGCGATGGCCCGCAGCTGCTCTTCGCACTGCTCCGCTTCCTCTGCCGACCTGGGCGCTGGAGCACGCGCCTCAAACTCCAGCGCCCGCCGGAGGGCAGTGCGCAGGTGGACGGGAATGTTGCCAAGATCGATCTCGCGGCTCGGGGTGTCGATGGCGCTCTTGTCCATTTCAACGCACCATCATGGGCAGTCCGAGCCGTAATGTCCAGTAGGGTGCGGCTCTTCTTCGTTGGCGGCCCAATCAGTCTCTCCGGCGGCGGCGAGGCAGGAGGCAATTGGATCCGTCAAGGCGTGGTGAGGAGTGGCGGAGGGTCCGGTGGCCGACGGTACTTCTGTCGTCAGCGACCGATGGGGGACTTCCGCTGGTCCTCGCGCGCTTCGTGAGAGGTCTCAGTACGCATCAAGGCTCCGGCTGCCCGCGGCGGCTGAGGACCTCCGCAACAGCAGCCAAGTGTCACCGCGGGCCGGTCGACTCCCATCGGGTCGCGGACCAAATGCCGACAGGCCCTTCGATGAGCCGGCGACGAGCACCGCACGCCGGGTCGCCGCTGCCACGTGGATGATGTCGAGTACCGCGGTGGCTTCCAGGGCGTACGCGGTGGTGCCCGCGAGGCGGTCGCGATGGTCACGCGGCGGCGCATCTCGACCAAGTAGCGCTCCGGTAGCAGGTTCAGTGCGGCATCAAGCCGATGCAAGCCGTCGTGACCGCGCCGCGCGCAGCCCAGACCCACAACCTGCATCGTGCCGGAGGTCGTTTCGGCGTGGCTTTCGTGCTCGCGCGGCTCCGAGCACTCGACACCGCTGGTGTCCTCGGCCGGACCAGCAGCCTCTTTCGGGCTGCGTTGGTCGCGATGTCTTTGCAGGAGCTTGCGTACCAAATCCTGACCCCGCCGGTGCAGTTCCCGTTCGAGTTCGCTCTCGCTCATCTGCCGGGCTTCGCTGGACGAGAGGAAGGCTTTGGCATCCGCGAAGATAGCATCGGCCGCTACGCACGGGGCTCGGCTCGGGAGATCGATGCAAGGGACGCCGGTTCGCGGCACGTCGAATGTACGTCCCTGGAATCCTGTCGTCACAGCCATCGCAGGCCTGCCTCCCTTCCCACGGCACCGTACCAGAACGCCGCGCGAATGTCCAGAAGGGAGCGCGCCTGAGGGGGACAGACCGACGGTGTTCGGCACCGTTTCGAGGCTCGGCTGGCCGCCGGAAAGACGCGGGTACGCGCTGGCTTGGTTGCTGTCCCCCCGAAATGAGCACTGGAGAGACGCATCCGCGGGCAAAAAGGCCCATGAATAGGGCAAAAACTCCTCTACGAAAAAGAGCCGCACCCTGTCCAGTACCACCCTCCCCGTCTGTCCGAAGACCGGCTCAACCTCCCCCAGCCTCACAGTCCATCTTTGCCTACACACTGCACTGCTCCGGGAAATCGGGAATGCGCCCGTAGTACGGTCGCGGGGACCCGCGGGCGACCACCAGGGCCATCATGGCCCGACCACCAGGGCCCTATTGGTCAGGACCACACGGACCATGTCGCGTTTTGCTCAGTGTTTTGACTAGGGCCATCATGGCCCGACCACAATGGCCCGTAGGGCCCTAGAAAAGCCTTCCCGCAGGGAAAAATACTCAGTGAGCGACCCGGTTTTGGGGGTCGCTCACTCTTCTGATCTTGGTTTTTCGTTGGGACCCCAACATGGCCACTATGGTCTGCATGGTCCTGATCGGACCTTAGCGTTGTTTGCCGTTCGACCAGAGGTCAAAAGTGTCCGGAACCAAAGGATCGATGGCGTTTGTGGTGGGGTGCCAGAATGGGGACCCAAGGCGATCACGTGCCACAATGACCACATTGCCTTTTGTCCCCGTCCTGCACTTTAGCGCACTGTTAGCGGGCCCGGCAATCGTGCGCCTCCCTGGCCCTGGAGCCTTTTCGGCCAAATCCGGACCACAAGGACCACAGTGGCCCTATATTTTCACTGTCCCTCGAGGGTATGGGACATCGCTTTCTGCTGGTTGTTTGAACGATTTCGTGGGACATTCCATCTTCGGGGCCAATCTATGACAACTGCTGCCCGTCTGGTCCGTATCCCCGTCTTCGTCACGTCTGAGCAGTCTTCCCGGTCTCGATTGCTCGCCACCAAGTATTCCTGCAGCAGGTCTGAAGTCCTCCGTCTTGCGATCGCTCGTGGGTTGCGCGAGATCGTTCCGGAGCTGCGTCGTCTCCAGCGCGAGAAGTTGGCCTTGAACGAAGCGGACACGCTTTCGCACTCCACGCCGTTGTCGCCTCACGCGGGTGGTCTGGATGCGGCCGATCAGCTCAAGGAGTACGCCCTCGCGCTGCGCCGCGCCGGAGGTCCGCGGTCGGAGTCGGAGCTGCGTTTGGTGCTCACCGCGCAGGCCAAGATCCTGCGTGTGTCGCCTCCCGAGCTTGATGATGTCGTTGACGAGGTCATCAGTGCGATGCCTCTCGATGGCTCGGCCGAGCCGGCCTCTGCCGTTGATCCGCGCGAGCCTCCCGACTGATCGGCGTCGTGCTCGACGCGCCGACTTTCGGTTGTCGGCGTCTTGCTGGCGCTCCTGCTTGACGACCTTGTGTGGTGAACACCATGTCGATTGTGGATCCTGATCTGCAGCCTCTCGATCTCATCGTCAAGCTGAGGTTGTCGCGACGGCAGCTCCGCGATGTCGATCGCCTCAGCGGTGAGTTCTCGATGACGCGTGCGTGGTTCTTGCGCGAGGCGCTCGCGGTTGGCATTCCGGCTGCGGCGGCCCATATCCGTGCTCTTCGTACGCAGGGTCTTCGACCCTCTGGTGTCGTCACCAAGCCTGGTGCTGCGGGACCCCGGCGGGGTCCCCGTTCCGATGGTGCTCGTGACGACCGCTGGGTCGAGGTTCCCTCGCCTTCCGATCCGACGGCGCGCCGTGTTGATGTCCCGTACGACGAGGACTGATCACATTGCGCGAACCGAAACGCGTTTCGGTCTTTCCCGTCTTGTCGACTCCGGCGTCTTCGACTTCTGGTGGTGGTCGGCCTGCTCTACGCCTTGATGCGTTCTTGCGTGATCGTCCTGTCTTCGACCTGGTGGCCGTCGTGCTGTACGGCCTCGGCTTGAGCCTGTTGGCACGGTCGCGTTGTTGGGACCCAGCGGTCCTGCTACGCGCTGTTGTTTCGTCGTTGTCGATCGTGCTTCCTCGTGGTCGTGGTTCCCGCGGATTGCGATCGTGGATCACGTGCGCGTGGCTCTCACGTACCGTGCGGTGTTCTGCTTTTGCGTCGTCCGCTTCGAGGTCTTCTACGGTTCGATGTTCGCCGGGCTGGTCCGGACGGCTCCCTTCATCTTGCCGTTGTTGACTGCCGCTCGTGATCCTCACGTCTGCGGTGTTGCTGCTTCGTCCGCGTTCGTCGTCTGGCGTTCCTGTCTGGTGTGAACCGCTCTCCGGTGGAGCGCGTTGTTGCGAGTGATCCCCGGCCAGTGACCGGTGATTGGCTGTTCGTCGGCAGCCCGGCTCTCGCGTGGTCTCTTGCGTGTCCTGCGGCTTCGGCGCTGCAGCGTCGCTTCGCTGTTCTTGAGACGCTTGCGATCTGTGGTTGGTCCGACCTGGGTCCCCGAGGGGACCCGGTACCTCGGCGGCTTCGTTGCGAATGTCTTCGGCGAATCTGTGCGGTCGCATGTTCCCTTGCAATCGTCTTCGGCTGGCGGTCGCCGTTGTCCGCTGTCTGCGTCGTGCCCGTTGGCTCGATCATCTGTGGCTCGTCGCGCGACGCTGCCGCCTCTGCCCTTTGGTTGCGGAGCTCGGCTCCGGGGTCGGCCTGCTCTACGCTTACGACGAGGTTGTTCCGTTGTACGAGTTCACCTGTTGCCCCCTGCTGTACGGCCTCGAATGTCCCACTGGGCGACACCCTTGTGTGTCTGCTCCGAGCCCGCGTTCGTCTCGTCGATCTTGGTTGGCGTCGGCTGCTCTACGTCGTCTTCGAGTCGGTCGCTGGTGCGTCCCGAACGGTTCGTCCTGACCCCTCCTTGAGGTCTCTTCGTTGCGTCGGTTTTGTGGTGCTTTGCTCCACGGCGTGGTCTAGTCCGTCGTGGTTGGCTTTACTTGATCGTTGTCGTGATCGGCGGCTTCCTGAGTCCGCTTTACGCCAACATCGTTGGCTCCAGGTTTGCGGTCTCGCTGGGCGTTGATCTGCGGTTCCGCGGTCTCCTGGCTCGCGTTCGACTTTCGCCTGCGACTTGTTGCTTCGCGGTGTCGTCGTTCCGCGTTCTGGATGGTCTCGTTTGATCGTGTCCGGCGTCGGCGTGTTGTGCGTCGGTGGCGCGTTTCGGTACTTGGCGCTGTCGCCTCGTCGCGTCTCGGTTGCAGGCCTGCTGGGATGCCTTCCAGGCTGCTGCTGCCTGGTGCGCTCCGCTGCATCGCGTGGCGCGTTGGCGCTCGACCTTTAGGTCGGTTTCGCGCTCGTGTTGCTCGACGTCTTCCGATTGGATCTTCGGCTTTACGCCACGAACAGACTGTACGCCTCTGTACGGCTCTCAAGCTCTACGGCGTCCTTGCTGTCGTCGTTTTTTGTCGAGCTCTCCTGACGGTCCGTACACACGGTCTCCTGGCGCTGTTTCGGCTCCGATCCCCGGGCCTGTGCTCGTCGACCAAAGCCTTGCTGCTTTACGCGTTTCTGATCGCCCCTTGACGTCTTCCGACTCGGCGCACTCTCCGACGCCGTTAGCCCAAGTTTACCAACCACAAAACTAAACCAATTTAGAATCAGTGGTTTACGCCGACAGAAATGCCCGAGTGGCACTACAAACGCGTACGAACCGGGGAAATTGGTCGGTCAGACGAGCGTCTTGCGGACGCCGCCGGGATGTGGGTCGACGCCGAGCGCGTCGTAGATGGCCCGCTGATCGGGTTCGGCTTGGGTTGCCGTGCGCACATGCAGCGTGCGTCCGTCGGGACGGCGGAAGGTGGCGGTGACGCGCTGCTGGCCTTCGAGGACGCGGCGTAGCGTGGTCCACCTGGCGTGTTCGCGGCGCGCGCGCAGCCGAGTGCGGATGACCTGCACGAGCTGGTAGGCGATGACGGTGATGAACAGGTGGCCGTCGGCCCGCGCCGGCTTGCGGTGGTAGATCGGGCGCAGGCCGAGCTCGGATTTGAGCGAGCGGAATACCGCCTCGACGTCGGTGAGCGTGGTGTAGGTACGCCACAAGGCGTCTTCGTTCCAGTCGGTCTCGCTGCTGCGCAGGCAGTAGACGCCCGGATGGGTAACCATCGAGCCGTCCTGGGGGCGGCGGGTCCAGTTGACGGCGACGGCCTGGTCGCCGGCCTCGTTGGCGGTAACGGTGATCTGGTAGTGCGAGGCGACGCGGGAATGCTTGGCTTTCAGCCGTCCGATGCGTTGCCAGACCTGGTCGAGGCGCTTGTGCGCACGGGGACGCGACAGCCCGTCGTTGAGCTTCGTCAGGGCGGTCTCGAAGCGGGAGGCGAAACGCTCGACGATGCCCCGCTCCTTCTCGGCCCGCTCCTCGGAGTAGCAGTACAGGCGCACTTCGTCGGGGTCGGTCGAGACCACCTTGTGCATGTGCACGGTCTGGTCCGACTGCGTCTGGAGCGACACGGCGGCATCGGCATCGAAGCGGCGGTGGCGTTCGCGGCTGACCACCAGATAGCGGTAGCCGTTGTCGCGCAACCAAGTCACACAGGCGTCGGTGGCGACACCGCGGTCCATCACCACCAGGGCGCCGACCGGCGCCTCCAGTGCTTCGAGCATCCCGGCCAGCGTCCGGTGTTCCCGGACGTTGCCGGCGAAGACCTTCGAGCGGCGCACGAAGCCGCTGGCATCGAGCATCAGGCCCAGGGTCAGCAGCGGGCAGTCGCTGCGCTTCTCTTTCGAGTGCCCGCGTTGCGCCTGCGGCTGGTCGCTCGCCTCGCCCTCGAAGTAGGTGTTGGTCAGGTCGTAGAGCGTCACCGTCGGCTGCAGGTCGAACAGCCCCATCGCGCGGTCGAACAGATGCGCCTCGATCGCCTCGCGATGCTTCACCAGCACGTCCGAGGCGCGGTAGAGCTGCATCGCACCGACGGTCTCGAAGTCGACGCCGAGCAACTCCCCGAGACCGCTGCGCTCCTGCAGCCAGCGGTGCGTCGCGCGCTCCGAGGCGGGCGCGGCCAGACGCCCGACGATGGCGCCGGTGGCCGCGCTGCGCAGGGCGCCGTTGACGCCCAACCGGGTCAGCAGCCGCCGGCAGGTCCAGTTGCTCGAGCGCCCACAGGCCGACCTGCTCCACGCCGACGCTGCGGGGGCGGACCAGCCGCAACGAGTCGACATCGACCGGCTGCACATCGGTCAGTCCGGCGGTCGGCGCGGCCGCGCCGCGGGCGATCAACTGCGCCGCGATCCGTTGCGCTTCCTCCTCCACGGCAGGCGGACAATCGGCCACCAGCGGCGCCTGACCGCTCAACGCATCGTTGATGCGGGCGCACAGCAACGGCCAGTCCGCCTGAGGAATATCGAAGTGGCGACCGAGGTTGAGGAGGGTGCGTTGGCGCACGCTGCTGCCGAGGCGTTCGGCGTGCACGAGGCGATGAGAGAAGTAGGGCTTTCCGTCCTCAGTCCGCCGGGTTTGGGTGCGCCGAATGAACATGGAGCCCACCATAGCGGACGCACCCTGTCCCAGGCAACTATTCCTATACGATTACGGCACTACATTCGTCTCTGGCGAAACCCGATCCTTTATAATCAACAAGTTACAGGCCTCGCACTCCCCGAAAACCGCCCAAATCCGCAAAACGACCGCTAATCTTGTAGAGTCGAGGGGAGGCGCGTAGCCGGTAGGGCATCGGTGGCTGATCCGGCGCTTTCGCACCGGGCCTCAGTCCGACACCCATAGGCACGTTTCCTCCCCCCGCTCTCCGAACCCGGCGTGCCGATTTCCGGCACCGGGCTCTCCAGTGGAATCATGCGGCTCGCACACGGGCTTCCCGGTCGCGGCGAGCTGTCGGGTGTCGCGAGCCGTGGCACCCGGCTCGCACCCTTGCGCCCACCGGTCGGTGCGTCGTCAGGCCTGTTGACGCCCTGACGACGGCGACCACTCAGGGTCGTCCCCTTCGCTTGTGCATGTGACGACGTCCGGCATTGCTGCTCATCTCCGGGGTACTAGGCGTCAGCCACTCCCGAGAGCCTGCTCCCTTTCGCCATCCCTCCACCTGAAGCTCCTTCCCTCCGCCGGCATTACCCGGCCTCCTCGGTAGTACGAGCTTCTCCGCCACCCTGTCCGGCCCGACCTCGCCCTCACGGGTCGTCGGTTGGCGTGTGCCACGCCACCGGCAGGGCTTCCCGCGTTGCGTCCACTCCCCCCTTCCATGCATGCCGCCGCCAATACCCCGGCGGAGCGGGCCGGTGCTCCCGTCGCTCGCTTCCCGGCCCGTAGCAGCCTTCCCCGTTTTACCGGCGGGTCGGCTTCCGCATTACCCGTTTCGAGGCCTGCACAGCGTTCAAGACCTTGCGGCCTGCATGGTCGCTGAACCGCCCGAGGCGGCCCTTTTTTGCATCGGAGTGCTTCAGACGAATGTCGTTACCTCCACCATCCGCTCCGACTGCTACCGGCTGGAGCGACAGTTGCCGGGCGGGGTTCGCACCCGCTGAGGAATGGCGCCTTTCGCGGCGCACGGTAAAGATGGGTTAGCTGGGCTGCTCGCTGCTTGTTCCCCCGTACGGTTGGTCCCGGATTCTGCTCATTTGCTGTCCTGCGACTTTTTGCAGCGTCACTGGTTGATTCCCACGGCGCGGGTGTTTTCTGGGCCTCGTTGAGGCTGTCTTCGGGTTGGTTGTGTACGCCGCTGTCCTGCCGGCCGGCGTCGTCCTGGCCCGAGTCACTCGTCGGCTCTGTTGTGATCCCGTCTCGGCGCTGCTGCGCTGTGTGGTGTGCTTTTGCACCGCCGCTTCTTCACGCCATTCTGATGGTCGCCCCTGCTTGACGACTCTTCTCGCCTTCAGCTTGTAGCTCCGGCTCTACGCGGTTGTTGGCGTTCGCGTGTTGGCGCGTTGCGCAGCCTTGCGTTCCGTTCAAGGAGCGGAGCGCTCTTGCGGCTTGACGGCTTGGGTGCCCGACGTCGCCTTGTGTCCGGCCGTTCGGGTTTCGGGGCTCTGCCCGTCGTTGCGGCTCGACCGCGGCTACGTCGGTCTCGTCTCAGCTTGCGTGTTTTCCCGCGTTCGGCTCCGTCCGATTGTCGTTGCGGCTTCCGACTGGTTCGGCGTCTTGTTCGACGTCTTCGGATAGGTCGGCCGCGCTACGCGTCGATGCCGGGTTCTCTGTTGTGTCCGACTCTGTGCGATGCCTTCCTGCTCATCGTGGTTCGGCCCGTTCTACGCCGTCCTGACGTCCTCCACTGCTCTACGTCTTCTGCTCGTGCGCAGCACTGCACCTTGTTCGTCTCCTCAGCGTGCATCGTCGCTCCCTGGTTGGATTCAAGGAGCGGGCAGGCGATGGCGTCGGTCGTGTTGTCGGCGTCGTCGCAGCTTCGGTTGGCGGTGTTGTTTTCACGCCGGTGGTTGCTCGTTTCGGCTTGACCGGAGCGACGTCGCTCGTGCCGGCCGGTTCGATCACGGATCGTTTTCCTGTTCCGTTGCGTTCCTGGGGCTTTACGCCTCGTCAGGTTCGTTTGCTCGGTGGCGCCGGCCGCGGTCGGATCGTGCGTCGGTGTTGTCCGCCGTACGGTGTTGGCTGGCGGATGCGTTTTCGTCTTCCGGTTGCCTGCGCGTCTTCACCCCGTTCGGCGACGCCGATTGTTCGCTGCCCTGCTCAACTCCGATGGGTCTGCGTTTCGCTGTTGTCGGGCTGCTGGCCGCCGCGTTGGACGACGTCGCCTGCTTCTCTGGTCATCTGTTCGACAGCGCTCTCCTGCGGTGTTCTTTCCACGCGTTCGTCCGTGTTCGCTTCAGTTCGTGTTGAGCAGTGATCCACTGCATAGAGCAGTACGAGTCCTGCTGTCAGCGTGATGATGTACACCGTGATCCCTTCGGTGGTGTTCGTCGGTCCGTTCGGTCGGATCCATCCGTAGCCTGCCGCCGTTGCGAGTGCTGCCAGCAGTCCCAGCGCTGCGAGTGCGGCTGCACCCGCGCCTGTCGGTCGTTCCAGCTTGATCGTCAGCTCCACGCGCGTGCGGAGCCATTCCTCCGGCGACCTGCTTGTTGCCGTCGTCCAGGCTCTTCTTGCGTTTGCTCGGATGTGGTTGAACATCCGGACAGCGTGTCCCCTCGCGGTCTTCTTGCCGTGCTGCTCGGCGCTACTTGAGGTCGAGGTCGAGACGGCGATCGCAGCCGCTGCACCGGTACCCGGTGATGTTGCTCTTTCCGTCTATCGTCGTCACGATTCGGCTTCGTATCTTCTCGCGTCGTGCGGCGCCCACCTCGGCTCCGGGCGTTGCCCGTTCGTACGTTGCGTCGACGCACGCCGGATCCGGCCGGTCGCGTACCTTTTCGTCCTTCATGCACTCGTCGCAGAAGGCGTCGATCGCCCAGGTCTCCTCGATCACTTCGATCCGTTCGATCACGGTTCCTCGTACGGTCTTCATCGTTGCTGCTCTCCTGCTCTTCTTGGTACTGGTGCGATTGCCCTGTGTTCTGACTAGACTCGCTTCGGCCCGCGTCGAGGAGGTTGACCATGCCTGTCGAGTATCTCGCGGAGCAGGACCAGCTCGAGTTCCCGTCGTACTACGCTTGGTCCTGGCCTGACCATCCTGCGGAGATGACGGATACCGAGGCTCGGATGCGCGTCTTTCGCGCCTCCGCGGAGCCGTTTTCTTCCGGCGTTGTCACCGATCACGTCACCTCCGATCTGGGTCTTGCGTACGGCGATCTTCTCGCCGACGGCCGCGCGTCGATTCAGAAGGCTCGTGAATCCGGCGATTCGCTTCCGCGTACCGAGTACGGCATGCCGTTGTCGTTGCAGCGGCAGATTGCCGCCGCTGTTGCCGAGCGCCATCAGTCCTGGGGACCGACCACTTATCGTGCGTTGACTGCGGAGCAGGCTGATCTCGGTTCGCGGGTGCCGACCGATTGGGGTACCGCCGACTCGGCTGGCGCGGCCGTCTGGCTTCCCGTCGACGGCAAGGCCCTGGATGCGTTTGCTGCCGGCCGTGTCGACCTGATGCCTGACCGCGGCCGTTCACTGGTTGACGTGGTTGGTTACGTGAGCCGCAGTCCCGAGGATCGCGATCTCGCGTGGGCCTCTGCGGTCGCCGCGGGGCGCAACGTCGGTGGAGACTCCCACGCCCTCGTTGATGCTGCGCGCCGTTGTCCGGACGACATCGTCGTCATCGACGATAGTGGCGCACCTGGTTGCGTTGTCGTCGAGTCGGCGCGCGGCGGTGTCGATGTGGCTCTGCCCGTTCGTCACGACTCGGTTGCGCTCGAGCGCACCGACCAGCTGTACGCCGCCGTGCGCGGCACGATGGTCATGGAGTACGGCTCTCCGCTGACCGAGTCGGGGCGTGCGATCGATGCGTTGACGGCGAGCATCGTCACCGCGCGCGGCACCAACGGCGCTTGCGTCGGCTGGAATCCCCCTGAGCCGGAGCTGCTGCGCGAGGCCGGGCGTGAGCTGCAGCGCAATCCTCATCGCTTGACTGATGTTCTTGAGTTGCGCACACGAGATCGAGCAGATCGTCTATCCACCGTGGCCTGGTCGTGAGCACCTTCTCGAACGCGATTCAGCCCTTGAGCTGATTCATCAGCAGGAGCCGCCTGCTCCTCCGGGCCCGGGCGACATCTTCGATGGTGCTCGTCAGGCGGACCGACGCGTCATGGACAGGTTTCGTGAACGTCACCAGCCTGACCCTGGCCGTCTTCCCCCTTCTGGTGTTCCTGAGCGTCCACGCTCGCTCCCGGCTCGTCCCACCGTGGGTTCCGGACCTGGGCAGTACGAGATGGATCCCGACGCTGTCGATCCCGATGTTCGTCGCGACTCCGATCCGGACTACATGCGGTCTGGTCCTGAACGTACTCCGGAGCCGGCTGGTACTGCCGATCGTTCTGACCGCGGGCCGGATCGCGGCGGTCTCTCCCGCTGACTGTGAGCATAATCGTGCTGCTGCCCGGCCGGTTCTGACCCTTCCGACGACCGACTTCGTGTCCTGGGACTGATCTGTCGACCTGGTTGGGCAGCACGCATCCAGATGTTGTCTGGCCGGGAGGGCAGTGACCGCATAGGGGCCTGGCTTGAAAGTCCCGTCACAGTCCTGTCCGCCCGCCCGACCAGACGATGTCGCCAGTCCGTGAAGGGGCTACCAATATGTCGAACAGCATCGCGTGGGACGATCCGTCCGTCAAGGTGATCGTCGGCGTCGACACCCACAAACACGAGCATGTCGCCGTGGCGATCAATGACCTCGGCGCCCGACTTGCGACGTTCCGGGCGCCCGCCAACCGGGCGGGCTATGCCGACCTGGTGGCCTGGGCGCGCACGCTCGGCGCCGTCGAAGCATTCGGGACCGAAGGCACCGGCTCCTACGGGGCCGGCCTCGCGAGCTTCGTGCGCCGAGAGGGGCTCCGTGTCGTCGAGGTCAACCATTGCGACCGGCGCAAGCGGCGCAACAACGGCAAGGACGACACCCTTGACGCCGAGTCCGCCGCGCGGTCGGTGCTCTCGGGCATCGCGACCGCCATCCCGAAGTCCGCCGACGGGACCGCAGAGATGGTCCGCCAGATCAAGATCGCCCGCGATACGGCCATCAAGGCCCGGAGTGCCGCGATCGTCACCCTCAAGACGCTCCTCGTGAACGCGCCGGGCGCGCTCCGCGAAGCACTCGAGCCGCTCACCGACCGGAAGCTCATCGAGCGCTGCGCCGCCCTCAGACCGGGTGAGATCATCGACCCGACGGCATCGGTCAAACACTCCTTGCGGGCGCTCGCCGCACGTTGGCGCACACTGGCGGCCGAGATCGGCGACCACGACGAGGCGCTCGACACCCTCACCAGGAGGGCGGCGCCGACCCTGCGCGAGATGTTCGGGATTGGTCCCGACTCGGCGGCCGAGATGATGATCGTTGCCGGCGACAACCCCACCCGGATCCGATCCGACGCCGCGTTTGCGAAGCTGTGCGGCGCCTGCCCGATTCCTGCCTCGAGCGGGGTCACGAACCGGCATCGGCTCTTCCGCGGCGGCCACCGCCAAGCCAACGCGGCGCTCTACCGGATCGTGATCGTCCGCATGCGCTGGCACCAGCCGACCATCGACTACGTTCGACGTCGCACCGCCGAGGGCTTGTCGAAGAAAGACATCATCCGCTGCCTGAAGCGCTTCGTCGCCCGGGAGGTCTACCACGCACTCATCGACGACCACCGCTCCGGTGCGGCCTGTGCCGAGGCCGCCTGACGTCAGGTTGCGAGATCACGCCCTCGATGTCCTGATCTCCCCCACGGGTCGGCCGCTGCTACCGTCGACAAGAGACCGGGTTGGTGCAGCTCGCGGTCAGTACCTGACCGGAAACCGGTGTCGCGCCGCGTGAAGGTCGTCCGCGAATTCTCCGGCAATCATCCAGTCGGGCGCGCAGGGTGCGTCCGACCGCGGGCCCGTTCCGTCATCCGCGTGTCGAGGTAGGCGAGGATGCCCACCGCGTGCTTTCGGATCGTCCGCGCCACGGCGAAGCCGCGGTCGGGAAGGTGAACGCGGTCCCATTCGGGAGTTTGTCGACGGTTCTCCGCGACAACGGAGTGGCTCGCGGGTGTCGCACTTCCAGGCAGTGGATCGAGGGCCAGCCTTCCGGCTGGCCCGCAAGGGCTTCCCGCACGGTCAGCCGCGGCAGTCACCCGAAGGGCCGGAGCGCAGCGGAGGACCCGCGCAGCGGGTTGACGGCCGTGGTTGACCGTGCGTGGTGAACGCGATCCGAGCGAAGCGAGGGCCTTCAGTTCCCCGCGAACAGACCTCGCCGTAGTGCTCCCCCTCGCATTCTTGACATATAGGGGCGTCAGTCCTTTCCAATCCAGAAATAAGCCTGAAGCGGGGCACGTGAGCCGAGCCTGTCAGGCGACCGAACCGACGGATCGAAACAGGTCCTGGCGCGGGCCGCGTTGAGGGCGCGCGTGACCGCAGCATTATCGCTCATGGCGGCGGAACCGTCACGATGTACGACGCGGCGCTGGGCGCGTCCTGGTTCAGGGCGAAGGTGCTGTAGCCGCTGCCGTAGCAACCGAACGGTGAGGGTCTGGTTTGCCGGGTTCTGAACAGCAGGAGACCAAGCGGAGCGAACGTCCGTCTGTGGACGTTTGCGGAGTGCGGTAGCCGAGCGCGGCACCGGCAGCAGAGGGGCTGGACGTGACTACGCGAGGGGCTGTGAAACGGCCGGCAACGGCTGGATGGAGCGTCGTCGGCGCTCGTGCCTGATGGCGTCGCGCTTCCGCCTTTCGGCGGTGCTGAAGCCGGTGACGACGCAAGTCGGCGCCGGCGATCCGGGCTCGACGACATCGCTGTCCGTCCGTATTCGACCGCAGCCGGTGACGACGCGCGTCGGCGCCGGCGATCCGGGGCTCGGCAGCGCCCGCGCGAGTTGGCACGTCCGGTGTTCGAGCTTCCTCGCGCCTGCTCGTCAACAACACGACGCCGACCGACAGGCGGCGGTAGCGGGCCGGAGCAAACCTTCAGGCCGCTGGGTGGATGGACCGGAACAAGCGCGTGCGGGCCTCGTCGAGCGCCTGCGCGGCTTCATTGTCGCTCATCGCGAACGCGACCGCGTCGAGCTTTGCGAAGGTGGTTCCGGGCTTCAGGCAGGCGGCGGCGTCGGGCAACGACTTGAGCTTCTCGTAGGGGGTCATGATGTCGGCGTCGCGGTAGCGCTTGCGCACGCGGCCCTTGCGGTCGACTTCTTCGGTGGGGAAGAAGCAGGGGCGGTGGAAGTTGAGATAGGGCGAGAGGACCTGCTGGGTGAAGGCGTTGACCTGCGCGGCACAGCGGCTGGGGATGTGGCCGTGACCGAGCTGCTTGCGGATGACCGAGCCGTTCTTGCTCTCGACCAGGGCGTTGTCGGTGCTGCGACGGGCGCGGGACTTGGTGAATGCGTCGATGTGCAGCCCCTGGAGCAGCGCCGCGACCTCGCGGTTGATGAACTCCGAGCCGTTGTCGGCGTGGAAGCCGTGGAGCGTGAAGGGGAACGCCCGCAGCAGAGCGTCGAGGACCGGGGCCAGGCAGGCGGCGTGGATATGCTCGACCGAGCCGATGCACTGGAACTGGGTGACCTCATCCACCAGGTTCACGTGGTAGAGGCCCTTGATGCCGTCCAGGTCGCCTTGATGGACGGTATCGACCCGCACCCAGCCAGGTTGTCCGAACGGCTGCGGGCGGCGGCGTTCCCCGATCACGACCTGCACCGGGCGCGTCGGCAGCGGCGGCGTTCCGCGGCGCCGTTGATAGCTTGTCGTGTGCCGCAGGTTGTACAGATGGCCGTTGGAGATGCCGGCCAGGCGTTCGAAGCGGCGGTCGCCGAACAGATGGAAAGCGCGGGCGCAGAGCTTGCGCGTGGCCGGACCGGACAGCGTGCCGTGGAGCACGTCGAGCTCGGCCAGCAGCCCGATGTCGGCGTTGGAGTAGCGGCGCGGGAACGGTCGGCGCGGGGTGTCGCGGCGGTCGGCGATCTCTCCCGTGGTCCGGTGTTGCTGCAACAGGCGTGTGATTTGGGCCCGTGACAAGCCGGCCACCTTGGCCAGGAAGCGGCGCAGCAGGCCCTTGTCGGCCTTCCCCCGCAGGGCGTAGTCGAACCGTCGCACGGTTTTCGCCACGAACGCGTAGGAGTCGGCGCGGGTTTGTGGTTGCAGGTCGACCTGCTCGCTTCCGTCGAGGAATTCCCGAACCTGATCCAGGGTCTGCAGCCGGTGCGTGTCGAGTCTCACGATCATCCTCCGATGATCCTCGACCCGGCCCCCGTTCAGGCTTGTTTGTTAGTTTTATCGCCGTGGACCGACCTCGGAAGGTCCACCCCCTGGCACCCCCCGGTTGGGAGCGCCGGGGGTGGCGGTGGTCGGACCGCGAGCCGCTGGGCCGAACAGGGGCCGGAACGGAGTTTGGTCGCCACCGTCTTTTCCTACGGCCTGAATGGATACACGAGCGTGAGGGCTCGAAAACAAGCACAGGAGCAGGAAAAGATGCCAGATCCTACCGTAGTAGGCATTGACATTTCGAAGACGCATCTCGACACCTACATGGCTCCCGCCGGCAAGGCCGCGCGATTCACCAATGACTCGGCGGGGTTCAAGGCGCTCATCGCGTGGATCGACCAGCCGGTTCGCTCGGTCGTGTACGAGCCCACCGGACCTTGGCACCGCGCCTTCGAGGAGGCGCTCCTGCAGGCGGACCTGCCGCTGGCGCGAGCCAATCCGTTGCAGGCGCGGCGTTTTGCGCAGGCGATGGGACAGCGCGCCAAGACCGACGCCGTAGACGCGCGGGTGCTCGCGCAAATGGGGACAGCGTTGCCTCTGCGGCCGACCGAGGCGTCGCCGCCGACGCACCGCGCCCTCGAGGAACTGCAGGTGGCGCGCGACGCGCTGGTCACGGACCGCACCGCCGCACGGAACCGCCAGAAGCACCTTCGACATCGGCTGTTGAAGCAGCAGAACAAGACGCGGCTGTCACAGATTGACCGGCATCTGGCCGCCGTCGATGCCGCAATCGGCAAGCGGTTGGCCGAAGACGTGGGACTGGCCCGCCGGACCGAGATCCTGACCTCGATCCCGGGCGTGTCGAGCATCACCGCGGCAGGCCTGCTCACCCGGATGCCGGAACTCGGCCGCCTCGACGCCAAGGCGGTCGCCAGCCTGGCGGGTCTCGCACCGGTCACGCGCCAGTCGGGCGCCTGGCAGGGCCGCAGCTTCATCCAGGGCGGCAGGCCGCGCGTGCGGCGGCTTCTCTACATGCCGGCCCTGGCGGCGGCCCGTTGCAACCCTGACCTGCGTGCGAAGTACCGCCAGCTCCGCGGTCAGGGGAAGCCGCCGAAGGTCGCTCTGACCGCCGTCATGCGCAAGCTCCTCCTGCTGGCCAACGCATTGCTCGAACAGAACCGCTCCTGGTTGCCCGACCGGCCCAGGCGCGGCAGCGCGGCAGCACCGGCGGGAAGTGCGCCGCCCATCGCCGCATGACCAGTCCGTGGGCTCCACGCCTTGCGGGTCGGATTTCGAGCAGCAAAAGACCAAGCGAAGTGCACGTCCGTCTGCGGGCGTGCGCGTAGCGCGGTAGCCGAGCGCACGACCACGGCGGGAATTTGACCGAACGTTGCTACGCGAGGAGCTGTGAGAGGGTCGACGGCGGCTGGACGGATCGTCGTCGGCGCCCGTGCCTGCAACGCTTGCAGTGGGACGCCGCGTTGTGCCGTCGTCACGTCGGCAGCGTTCGCATGCTGGCTCACGACCTCGATGTCCATGACTGTCCAGATCTTCGGAGTCCGCCACAGAGGCTGAGCGTCATGGAGCGCGCTCGGCAAGTGCAAGGATTGGCCGGACGCCGGGTTCGCCGTGCGCGGCCATCGGAGTCCCGCGCAGGGACGGTCGTTCCCCTGTCGGTACGTACGCTCACCGGAGGTGACGTTGGGATTGGCCGCGACGTTCGACCATCGTACGTACAGGTCGGCGCCGGTGCCCGAATGTACGGATTCACCCCCCGCGGCGGACGAGCTCTTCCCTCGATCCGGGCCCTTGACAACATGGATACTCATGTGTCGTTGGAAACAACTCCTCGTTCAGGCTCATGTGTCATTGGAAGAGACTGCTCTGCGCGTGGTGCTAGCATCGGCTTGGTGCTTGCTGACCTGGCCGTTATCGCGGACCTTCCAGCGGGATTTTCTGATGCCTGATCGTGTTCTCGAAACCCATGCCGTGCGTGATGTCGCTGCCCCGTTCGTCGGTTCGACGCCGTGGCTCTGGGTCGGTCTTCCGTCGTGCGGCGTCCCGCTGACCCTGCTGTTCTACGTTCGGTCCGGGTGGAGCTGCAGGCGTTGTGATCGGTCCTATGCCGCCTGGATGCGCACCAATCCGTGACTCGTTGGGCTCTGCAATCTCTTGCTCTCGGTACTCTGTGCGTTCATGCCTTCTTCTGACGCTGAGCCTGGCGTCGCGTGTGTGCCTGTGCCCGTACCTGCCGAGGCCGTCCACGAGCTGGCCACTGAGGCTGTCGCGGTCGCTCGCAACCTGATGGATGTGCAGCGGCGGCTGCGTGCGCGCAAGGCGGTGTTCGCGATCTCGTTCACCGTTTGCGGGGTTGTTGCGGTGCCGACCGCCTTGGGTGGTTATCCCGGCGTTTCGTTGGTCGCGCTGGCCGGCGCGTTGGCCACCTTCGTCTCGTACCTGTGGACCGAGCTGGTGCTCGACGCCTCGTTGCTCACTCAGCTGCTCACCGATTGGAACGTGCATCTGCGCCAGGCGCGCAAGCTCTCGTTCCTGTCGCCCCCGACCGGTCCGCTCTCCGCGTCGGCTGCCGTCGATGCGATCGACCTCAACGTGCAGGCGGACGGCTTGCGCCTTCGCAGCGCCGCGTTCCTCTCGAACACGTTTCGGCGCGACGGCTTCTTCGACCTTCCCCGTACTGTGAGTGACAGGTAAAACCGCAACGCGTTGCGGTTTTCGCCCTCGTGTCCCTGCTTCGGTACGCTGCTGCTCGTGTCCTCTTCGTCGCCGTCGGACCGCGGCTCGGGTGCGTCCGGCGTGCCCGGCGCCGCGGTCCGGCATCTGTACCGGGAAGCTGTCGTAGCCACGGGTGAGCTCGTCCTTTACTCGGCCGGGTTCTGCGGGCCGCACCTCGTCTTCTGCAGCTCGCGCGCCTTCTCGGCTTCCTCGTCGTGCAAGTCGTAGCGCTCGAGCACCTCCTGCGCGCGCCGCAGTTCGCCCTGCTCGCGCTCGCACCGCGTCCACGGCTTTACTTGCCATCCGCCCATGCAGCCCGCCGTTGCGAGCAGCGCGAGCGAGAGCGCGCTCGCCACACCCGTTGCCATTGTTCTGTTCGACACGCTCTCACACCCCTTCGGGTCCGTCGTCCTTGTCGCTGTCGTACGCCGCGAACCGCTCGGCGTACCCGCAGCTCCGGCACCGTACTGATTTCGGTCCCGCGCCGACGATTCGCTGGCCGTGCACGGCCCCGGCGTAGAAGGCCTTCGTGAGTGCGAGCACGCCGACCACGACGACGGCCGGCGCCGCGGCCAGAACCCAGAGCGGCGTCCCCGGCAGCGAGGTCGTTACCGTCGCGTACGTGGTCGCGACCGCGGCCTTCCACAGCGGGCTGATGATCGCCGTGCACACCCCGGCCAGGATCATCGTGATCGCGAGGAACGTTCCCTCGCTCTCGTCGCTGTTCGCGCCGCCGAGCGGCTCGTCCCCGCGGTCCTGCGGGAAGGATGGTCTGCGCATCGCTCTCTGGCCTCCTCGTTGACGTCGGGGTGGTAGCGGCGCGCCAGCTCGCGGTACCGCTGCTTGATCTCTTCGTCGCTGGCCGTCGGCGCGATTCCGAGAATCTCGTAGGCGTTGTGCATCGGCGCGGGTAGGCTTGCGCTGCGGCGCAAGCCTACCGTTCGTCTTGCCGCTTTGCCTGCATCACTACGCAGCCCATGGCTCTGGTCGATCACCGCCGGGGCGGTATGTGGGCGTGACCGGTGTCGCGCCGGTTTTCGGGGCTCGGTCGCCTGCTTCCGGTTCGCGGGTGCGCTCGCCGCTGTCTGCTTACCGCAACGGCGTTGCGGTAAGCGCGGGCTACCGCTGGTGTTCCTGCGCTCTCGTCTCCGTGTCGGTCCCGCGCCTCGCCGGCGGCGCTGTGGCCGGCTCGCGCGCCGCCGCGCCGATCTCGATCGCAACGCGTTGCGGTGCCGCCCGGGCATCTTCGGCCATTTGTCGTCTGTTCGTCGAGCACCTCGATGCCGTTGCGGGTCCTGACCCCGGCCTCGATGCTCGCCTTCTCGCCGAGCAGCGATTGCCGGCCGACTGCGGCCTCGTCGCCCACCCGCGCTCCCCAGCGCACGATCGAGACCTGCCGGATGCGCGCGTTGTCTCCGATCCGTGCTTCGGAATCGATTGTGGTCGAGACATCGAGCCGCGTGTTGGCCCCGATCCGCGCGTCCTGCTTGATCTCGGTGTCGTTGCCGATGCTCGTGCCGTTTCCGATTCGGACGTTCTTGTCGACGAGCACGCGCTTGCCGATCGTGCACCCGTCGCCGACCACTGCGCCGAGGTGCACCTGGCTGCCCTTGTCGATCGTCACGTCCTTGCCGATGCGCGCGTGCGGGTGTCCCCAGGCGCCTGCCTACTCGTAGGCCGCGCGCCGCGCCTCGTCGATTCTTTCCGGCTCGGCCACTGTCGTATCCCCCTCTTACCGCAACGCCGTTGCGATAAGCCTTTTTTCGGGTCTCGTCAAGGAGGAGGATACGGGGGGTTTTGTGGTCGCTCGGTGCCGGGTTCCCGCCTGGAGGTTCCGTCTGCTCCAGCGCTCGATCGCTTCGCGGCGGCGGGATTCGTCGTCGTAGTCGCGGCCGGCCTGTTGCGCCTCGGCGATGCCCCGGGCGTCGTTCGGCTGCGCGCTGTGGCGGTGGCCGTTGGCCGCCTCGTACCAGGTGAGCTTGCCGCCCTTGCCGATGGTGAGCTCGCGGTGGCCGACATCGGGGTGCGTCGCCCGCTGCGCGCCCGTGCGCGACGGCGCTTGCGCGGTCGGCGTTCATGGGTTCGTCGTCATTGCCGCGTCGCTCGGCTCAGCGTGCTTCGTCGATGCCGATGAGCTCGACCTCGCTCATCGTCTTCACGATGGCGTTGCCGCCCGCCTCTATAGGCTTCGCTCCGGCGTTGACCGCCCATTACTCGTTGTCCGACTCTTCGACCCGGACACGGTCGCCCGGCGCGATCGTCAGCGGGCATCGCAGCCACGTTCCTCGCAGGCTTCGCTGCCCTTCCCCATTACGGACGACCATGCGCACGAGCGCCCGCTCGAGCGTGACGTCGAGCATCGCCCAGTTCGCGAAGAAGAGCGTCAGTCTGTCCCGGCAGGCTCATCTCCGTCAGCGCGCTCGCGCAGCCGGCTGCCATTCCCGCGATGCCGCCCATCATCCAGTGGAACCGGCTGCCCTTGGCCAGCTCAAGTACGAGCAAGGCCCCGCCGGCGGCGAACCACCACCACATCGCGGTCATCGTCCCTCCGGTGCGCTCTGCCGCGCTCTTGCGCGCCTGTCGCTGTCGCGGCTTGCGCCGCTGGCCGGCGGCGCAAGCCGCCGCCTGGGCGCGCGCGTGCGCGCCGATCGTCACGTCACGCGCTCGCCGACCCCGATTCCGCGGTCGTGCCCGCGGGGTCCGCGCACCACTGCGCCCGGTGTCACCGTCGTCCCGGCCGGCACGCGGCCGTAGCGCTCGATTCGTGCTCCTGCGCGTATCGTTGCGCCGGTTTCGATCTGTGCCCCCGGTCTCCAGCTTCACGCCGCGTTCGACGACCGCGTCGCGGCCGATGTGGCACCCCGTCGGGATGGCGATGTCGTCGGCCACCCGCGCGCTCGGGCTCACGAACGCTCGTCGTGGCTCGTCGGCGCCGCGCGCCTCGTACTTCGGCCCCTCGGCCGTCTGTCCCGGCGCCACCATCGGCTTGCCGTGCGGGTCAGCGCCCATGACGACGTCGCATTCGCTTTCGACCGTCGCGTTCGCTCCCCGCGAGACGAAGTCTCCGACGACCGCGTCCTCTCCGATGCTGCATCCCGAATCGGCCGTCGCGTAGCACCCGAGCGTCGCGCCTTCTCCGATCCGGGCTTCCGCGCGCCCCGCCACGCTCTCCTCGATGGTCGCGTTCGCGCCGATTCGCGCCCCGGCCTCGATCGTTGCGCCCGCGCGGATGACGACTTGAACGTCTGGCGCGTAGCTGATCGCCCATGAACTCCATCCTCTGGGGAAACGCCCCTCCGAGAACCGACGGCGGCTCAGTCGTGGTGCCCGGTCGACTTCAGGCCGCGGTACCGCGTGGTCATTCACGCTCGTGCGAAATGGGGACCCCATCGGGAAATCGGAAATTCTTTCTCCCTATTTATCAATGCTTTAGCGAAATTCAACCCCTTCCAGACGCCCATCGACCACCTCGGGGTTGTAACGCTTCCTCCGCACGGCGGAACGCGTCGGCCGCGGGTGTCGACCCGCGGCACATACCCAGGGGGTGAGAATGGCCAAGCGTCCGACCGACCCGAAGCCGAGTGACGTGGTCCCGGCAAGCCCGCCCGAAGCGTTCACGTACGAGGGGAAGAGGTATCGCTTGCACTGGCTGGCTCTCCTGTTTCCCCGGCTCCAGGGAACTGCCTTCGCCCAGTTGGTCGAGAGCATCCGCGTCCACGGGCTCCAACAGCCCATCGTCGTGATGGGTTCCGCGCTCGACATCATCGTCGACGGTGTCAACCGATTCCTCGCCGCACTGGAGGCGGGCGTCGAGCTCCGATTCAAGGAACTGCCACCGGGTAAGGATCCGGTCGACTACATCGAGACCGCAAACATGGACCGTCGCGACCTCACGGTTTCACAGCGTGCGGCCCTCGCCGGGCGGATTCGCCAGTATCGAGCGGACCAGGCACACGACGGCAATGACCAGCCTACGGATTCCCCGAGTGCGCATGGCTCGTCCGAACCGGACCAGCAGCCGGTCGCCGATGATCGGCCCGGCACCGGGCAGCCTTCGTTGCCGCCCTCTGGCCATGACTCCACTGGTCGCGCGAGCAGCGCCCAGCCAGCCTCCCACGCGCCTCCCGACCCCGTCCGCTCACGTCCTGACGGTGCCGATCATGCCGGAGACTCGAACAAGCGCGTACCGACACAGAAGGCGATAGCCAACAGGATGGGGGTCTCCGAAGCCCAAGTGCGCAAGGCCGAGCGAGTGCGGGAGCGCGCTCCTGAGCTGGACCAGGCCGTCGTCGACGGCACGATCAGTGTCCATGACGCGTTCGGGATTCGCAAGAAACCTCCCGAGGTACGAGCCCAAGCGTTGGCGGACGTGAAGGCGGGGAACGCCAAGAAGCTCAAGCAGGCGGTCGAGAAGAGGAAGGCAACCGCGGATACCGCCGACAAGGGTACGGCCGTCCGGACAACGCGGGCAACGGACTCGACTGCCGGCGACACCCCGACGGTGGAGTCGGCCCAGAGCGGGGCCGGTTCGCGGCGCCAGGACGTCGACGATGCAGCGACCGATCCGGGCACGAGCCCCGAGGCCACCGGTGGGCGCAAGGACCTTGGTTCGGCCGCGAATCCCGCGAACGCGAAGTCGGAAGCTGCCGATGCTCCCGCTCCCGCTGATGCCGAGCCCCGGTTGCCGAGCACGTCGCCGGCAGCGTCTGACGAGCAGCGTGAACACCCGGTCGTCGAGTCCAGCGGGATCGTCCTCGCTCCGGAGATCGCGGGGGCTCTGAAGTTGGCGTTTGGCGAGATTGACGTGGCGGTCTGTTCTGCGGCGGCCGTGAAGCACGGGGTGAGGGCGCGCCATCGCCACGACCCAGCCCATGCCGAAGTGACCAAGCCTTGGCCCGGCTGCGTGCTGCTCGTGCCTCCGACGAACCGGTTGGAAGCTTTCGCGACGAAGCTGCTTTCGGAGCTGACCACCGGCCATGTCCAGCGCGCGGCGATGCTCGCGCCGCTGGATCCCGCGGTCGATCTCTTCTTCGATGCCGAGCAGCTGGACCTGTTCGTGCTCGAGCGCCGCGCGCCGCGCGTCCCCGGCAGCCGGACTGGAGCTGCCCAGACGCCTCGGACCGCCCTGTTCCTGTTCGGTGTCCCAAACCTGACGAGCGATCTCCTCGCGACCTTGGCACCGTGGGGACACGCTCTCCGGCCCGCTGCCGGCAAGCGCTCGCAGGTGAAGACGATCGTCACCGACATGACCGCTTCGGCCAGAGACCTTTGGGGCCATCTCACGAACCGCGGGGGAACATCGCCGGAGTAAACGGTCGCTGGACTCGGTGGGCATGCTGCGCGCGGGTGCCTGCGGGAGCGACGGCGCGTACGTGCCGCCACGCGTCGCCTTGCACGAAGAGGCTGTCGCCGATGACGGACAACGGCTGCCGGGTTCTCGTGGTACCGGTCAGGCAACTTGCGTGTCGTCAACCGGCGAGGCAACGCCGTCGGTTCCTGCGCGAATCCCCGTCGACCAGGCCTCGTAGCAGGTGCTGACCAGCAATCGAGCTCGGCGCTGATCGTCCATGCAGCCCGGATCGAGGTCGCGCGGCGGATCTCTACCCGTGGGCCACGGAGCCCTGCGTGTGAGGAAGACCGCTAAATTTAGCGGTCTTCCATATGTCTTCGTCCTAGCAAGACTCGAAGTAGTCACCCTTGCGATCGCGTCGGGGTCTCGTTGCCCTCGTTGTGCGAACCGTCGAGCACCGGCGCCTCGATGGTCTCCGACGAGCTTCCCGCGCGGATGGTCAGCACCGCGTTGGGCGGCGTGCAGTCGGAGACGACGTCCACCGTTCCGTCGGAGGTCGCATAGTCGAAGGTGACCTGGGTGCTTGCCGCGCGGCTCAACGCCGCCCTGAAAGCCAGGACCGCGCCGGCGCCTTCCTCGACCTGTTTCGCGTGGCGGCCGTGCGCGTTTCGGTGTTTGGAAGTCGCGGTGCACGAACACCGCTTCGCGTTGCGCTGTCCTCTACCCCTGCTTCACGTTGCGGCCGCGCGGTGCACGAATGTCAACGGTAGCCCGAAAGAGCGTCATTCTGGACAGGACGTCGACCACAACATGTAGGGGGGGTATGAGTGAGCATCGTCGGCAAGAGCCAGTCTGGACGAGCCGTCGGCCATCTGGTGGACCTCGTACAATCCCGCGGCCCTTCAGCCGGACAGCCGACACCGCACTGGACTGAATGCGTGGGAGGCACGGGCTCGCCGCTGGTGAGGGGACGCGACGGCAAGCGCCTCCCACGCACCCGTCCAACCGTCCCATCAGCGCCCGGCGGTGTCCCGCGCCCGATAGACTCGGGCGATGGCCACGCAAGACGGCGAGACCTCCCGTGACCAGGCAGGCCGGCGGCGCCGCCGACATTTGGCGTCTCCTGAGGAGCGCGAAGCCCGTGACGCCGAGGCGCGTAGGTTGCGCGTCGCGGGCCTGAGCTATCGCGAGATCGCGGAGGAACTCGGGTGCGGGCGTGGGACGGTCGAGCGCGCCGTCAGGAACGCCCCGCCTCCCAACTCGATCATCCGCGGTGAGCGCATAGACGGAAGGCCAGTCGTCACCATCGACGGGCAGCCAAGGCGGGCGTCGGACCCGTTCAGTTTCGACCTACAGCCGCGGAGCGACTTCGACGCGTGGTACGTCGATCCTCCGACGACGCGGTCGACCGGCTACCACGGCGGTGTCGAGAACGTCGAAGCGCAGATCGGCATCTGGGTGAGTCATGAAGCGGGCGAAGGCGCCGACGGCGCGGCCGTGGCGCTCGCCGGAGATCTTGCTCCTTGAAGGCCGGAGCTATCGCAGGCGCGAGCCCGACTCAGCCAGCAGGAGCGCAATCGCCAACGACCACACCGTAACGACGCGTCGGAACCACCGCGATCCTCACGTCGTCAATGAGACCATCGATACCTGTGCAGAAATGACCAGCCTCTCGTGCTCGGCAACACCTCGGTTGCGTTATAGTCCTGGATTCAGCCGGTCCCCGATGACGATCGCTGTGTCATCGAGGCGAAACACGGCCGAGAAGAGGAGGTACGGTGGACCCGATCAGACGCAAGCTGCTGAAGACTGGCGCCGCGGCGGCGGCAATGGCCGCTACGCCGGGGGCGCTGTTCGCGCGGCAGGGCGGCAATGACGATGGCGGACGCTTCTACGAGAGGGGGAATGTCCGCATCCGCTATGAGGAGACAGGGTCGGGCTTCCCGCTGTTGCTCATCTCGGGCGGGGGGTTGAACGGCTCGACGATCGCGGGCATCCGGCGCGGCAATCCCTTTAACACGATCGAGGCGTTCAGCGGAGAGTTCCGCTGTATCTACGCGGACTTGCGCCACGCAGCCGGGCAGTCCACTGGCCCGCTCGAGGTCGACCGGCCGTGGGATGCCTACACCGACGACCATCTCGGCCTGATGGATCACCTGGGGATCGACAGGTTCATGGTGCTCGGTTTCTGCATTGCGGGACCCTTCATCTGGAACCTCATCAAGCGGGCGCCAGATCGCGTGGTGGCGGTCGTGCCGGCGCAGCCGGTCGGGTTCCGCCCGGAGTTGCCGAACGCCATGTATGAGAGTCAGAGCAACTCGTGGGGTGCAGAAGTGGTCAAGCGGCACCCCGACATCACGACGCAAATGGCCGACCAATTCCTGAACCGACTGTTCCGCACCAACCCTGACTTCGTGTTCACGGTGACGCGCGACTTCGTGAGGCAGTGTCAGACGCCGGTTCTCGTCCTGCCGGACGATAGCGCGGGACATTCGTACGATGCCGCGATCGAAAGCGCGATGCTGGCGCCAAACGGACAGCTGAGCATGTACCCCTGGAAAGACACCCCGGAGAAGATTCCGCTGGCGGTGCGCCACGTTCGCAGCTTCCTGCTGTCGTATCGGCCAGCCTAGATTCCTTGAACGGCCGGGATCTTTACAGTTGAGTCAAGTTCAGATTTTGATCGTTGTTTCTTCGCTATCTCACTTCTCAAAGGGAGGCAGCGATCACGCCCGATTCACATGCTCGTTGGTCTGAGGCTAAGCCTCGCTAGTGTCGAGTCTCTCAAGTGCGTGGCATAATGCAGAGCGTTTTTCGGTTGACGGCGCGGCGGCGACCGGCCGGCAGTGGCAAGGCGTGTCACCGCGCCGGTGACTGAAAAACGGATTGTATGACCAGCTGGTCATACAATCCGGTATGACCAGCGTCGCGTTATGACAAGCGGCGGCGGCGAGGCCGGTGGTGGCCGGGGTTGAGGACGTGGGACGCTTTCCATAATCAGAGGCTCGCCAGGAAGGTCAGCAGCGAGTTATCCGCCTTGAAGCGCCGCGTCCGTTGACCGAGCGGATCGAGTTTCGCCAGGGCGCGTTCCTTGAGCTGGAGGTCGGCCTCGACGTATTGATGGGTGGTATCGAGCCGCTCGTGGCCGAGCCACAGCGCAATGGTCGCCATGTCGACGCCGGCCTGGAGCAGATGCATCGCGGTGGTGTGGCGGACGACGTGCGGCGACACGCGCTTGGCGGCCAGGCTCGGGCATCTCTCGCGAGCCCGCTGGCAGGCCTGGTCGAGCAGATGGCTGACACCCTGTCGCGTCAAGCGGTCGCCGCGCGCGTTGCGGAACGCATAGTCGGGCGTGGCCTCACCCTCTTCGTCGAACCACTGGCGCAAGCAGCGGCTGGTCCGGGTCCACAGGGGAACGGCCCGCTCCTTGCGTCCTTTCCCGAGGAGCTGGACGACGGTGGCGGCGCCGAAGCGTACGTGGGAGCGGCGCAGCGCAATGAGCTCGGAGACACGCGCTCCGGTGTTGTACAGCGTCAGCAGGAGAACGTGGTCCCGGCGTCCGCCGTGGGTGGAGCGGTCACAGCCTGCCAGGATGGCGTCCATTTCCGGCCGCGTCAGGTAGTGGACCTGTCGTCGTGGCGCGCGTTTGCGGGGAATCGCCAGAACGCGAGAGGTCAGGTCGACGGACTCCGGCGTGCGCAACGCTGCGAATCGAACGAACGACCGTATGGCGGCCAGACGCGCATTGCGGGACTGAACGCTGTTGCCGCGATGCACTTCGAGGTAGTCGAGGAAGGCCAGGATCACGGGAGCATCGAGGTCGTCGAGCGTGAGCACCTCGGGTTTCCGCTGACGGTGCTGATCGAGAAACGTGAGCAGCCGGCGGAAGGCGTCGCGATACGCGTGGATGGTCTGCGGGCTGACGGCCTTCTGCTGCACGAGATGGTCGGCGAAGAATGCACGGAGCAATGGGCCGAGCGGGGCACGGGCAGTCATGGCGCTCCCTTCTCGTCGACGAACGCCTCGAACCGCGCGGCGGCCGGTTCGAGCACCGGCGGCGTCGCCGTCAGATACCAGTAGGTGTTTCGTGGACTCACGTGGCCGAGGTAGACGGCGAGCGCGGGGAGCCGATCGCGGACTACGACTCCTTGCTGCGCCCAGGCGGCGAGCCTGCCCACGGCGAAGCTGTGGCGCAGCTTGTGCAGGCTGACCCCCGGGGTGCCGGCCGGCCCGCGCAGGCCGAGCCGGCGGGCCAACTGCACGAACGTCCGGGCGAGGACGTGGTAGTTGAGTCTGGCGCCGTGTTCGGAGACGAAGAAGGCGCTGCAGAAGCCGCCATAGCCGAGGACGCGGCGTTGCTTGGCGTAGGCCTGCAGCGCGGCGGCGGTCGTGGGATGGAGCGGCACAAGGCGCGACTTCCGGAACTTGGTGCGCTGAATCTGCAGGCATGGGAGGGCGCTGACGAGATCGACGTCATCGATGTCGAGGTGAATCGCCTCGCCGGCGCGGAGGCCACAGCTTGCCAGCAGCCCGATCACGGTGGCGACGGTGTGAGGACGTAGCGCGTCGCGTGGTCCGAGGGAGCGGGCGGCTTCCATCAGGGCGAGGACCTCGTGGGGCGCAAGGATGCGCGGGGTGGGACGTTTGCTCGTGCGAACCAGCCCGGCGCCGGGCACGTCGACGTCGGGGTCGGCCGCACGGACCATGGTGAGAAACCCGCGCACGATGCTCAACCGCCGCGCGTGCTGGCTTTCGGTGCTCGCCGAGGCCCACTCGACGGCAACCTGCGCGACCGGGGCGTCGTCGCCGCGCCGTTCGAGATGCTCGACGAAGTCCTGCAGGAGGCGCGCTTCCCGTTGCATGGTGAAGCCGATGGCGCGGCGCAACGCGAGGTAGGTCTGCAAGTGCTGTCGCCAAGCCTCGCCGGTCATCGTGCACCTCCGGGCCACGGCAGGGCGATCGTCGCCAGGGTCTCGCGGTCCAGCTTGGCGTAGATGGTGGTGGTCTCCAGGCGGGCATGGCCGAGCAGGTCCGCGACGGTCTTCATTGGCACATCCCGGCGCACCATCTGGGACGCGAAGGCGTGCCGGAAGACGTGGGCGCCAGGCCGCGGGACGGTGACGCCGGCGCGACGCAGCGCTCGCTTGGCGATGTCCGACACGGTCGAACCGCTGAGCTGCCGATATGGCGGCCGCGCGGTTACGAAGATCACATCCGGTGGACTGGTCGGGGGCCGCGAGCGCAACGCGGCCACCAGGGCCGCCCCAACGTCGGCAGGCAATGGCAGCTCTCGCTCCCGTCCTCCTTTACCGGCCACACGGACAGCCCCGTTGTGCCAGTCGACGTCCTTCACCGTGAGGGCTGCGGTCTCTGCTGCCCGGAGGCCGAGCCGGCTCAGGAGCAGCAGGATGGCGCGGTCACGACGGCCGTTGGGGCGTGTCTGGTCCACCGCGGCCAGCACCCGCGCCACGTCGGCATCGGCGATGGCGCGGGGCAGTCTGGCGTGCTTCCATTCGCGGATGGCCGGCACGGCGCCTTCGATGCCGGCGCGAACCACACCGCGGGTGGTAAGGAAGCGTAGAAATGCACGGGTGGCACTGGCCGGGCTGCGGCAGGACGACTGACAGAGCTGGCTGGCCCGGGTCTGCACGAACGCCGCGATCGTCGGCACGGTGAGCTGGGACCAATCGGGCGTCGGTGTCCCCGCGCACTCGGCAAGAAGCGCTGCGGCATAGCGCCGGTACATCCGCCGGGTCCCGACGACCAGGCCATGCACTTGCACGAGGTGATCGTCGAAGCGCTGCAGCCACTGCTCGGTCTCGCATCGGGCGGCGACCGGGGCAGGGCGCGCCGCTACACCCCGGGTCCCTAGATGCGCGGCCAGCAGACGGACCCCACCCGCCACTTCCGAGACCCGGTTGGGGCGACGCTTTGGCGACCCCCACCGCGGCAAACCGCTGATGAAGCGGGCGACGAGCGGCTCATCGATCTCGGTTGCCGCGACCCGCTGCCGCTCGAGCCACGCACTGAAGACCGCCGCGGCTCGGACGTGACGTCGTATGACGCTGGTCGCGTACCCACGGGCCGTGAGGACGTCGACGAAGTCGTCGATCCATTGGCCCAGCGGTCCCGACCGGATCTGCTGACAGATTCGTGGGCGAACGGAGAGCTTTTCAGGCATGGTCTCCTCCTCGGTCCCCGTGATGGGGACCCGCACAAGACCACGCGTACTATTCGCGTACTATGTCAAGCTCGCCGCGACGCCGACACCCGCCACGCCAGAGTCAAACGCTCTCCGCTGACGGTCACTTGTCATAACACGACGCTTGTCATACCGGATTGGACTGAACCGCTACCCCGCCGCTCGGCGCTATGGGCGTTGCATTGTCGGCAGATGGAGCTGGCGGGCGTTCCACACGGCGTTGCATGTAGGTTGCCGGCCGACGGCGGTCGGTGAGGGTGACCGGGAAGGCCGTTCCGCGGCCGTCGGGAGGGGTCGGAGACGCAAGTCGACCGGCCCGGCGCCCGCGGGAACTGCGAAGCGTGCCTGGCGGGGCGTCGATGGGCTTGTCACGACGAATCCAGGATGACCGGACACCCCCAGGCGCCGGCGAGGTGATCAACGGCCTGCATGTTCCCGTCGTGGCACCGGGGACACCGGCGCAATGAGCGACCGGTCAACGCCTCATAGCGATCCCGATAGTCAGTGGCGACCGGGCCGGCCTCCGCTGCCGGTGGTGGCGTGCATAGCAAGCGCCGGCACTCGGTGAGCTTCTGCTGGCGGTTGCGATTGGCGAGGAAGCCGTAGTGCCGAATGCGGTGGAAGCCGGGCGGGAGCACGTGGAGCAGCATGCGCCGGATGAACTCGGTCGCCGTCAGCGTCATGGTCTTCTTGCGCGACGCGCCAGCCCGGCGGTAGTCGGTGTAGCGGAAGCGCACGGAGTCGTCGTGGAGGCTGCACAGGCGCTGGTTGCTGATGGCGATCCGGTGGGTGTAGCGGCCGAGGTAGTCGAGGACCTGTTCGGGGCCGGCGAAGGGTCGCTTCGCATAGACCACCCACTCGGTCTCGCGGGCCGGCCGAAGGTGCTCGGCGAAGCACCGGGGGTCGGAGAGGGGCTGTAGCGCGCCGGCGAAGCGCAGCTGTTCGGACTCGAAGGCGTCCTCCAGCGCCGCGAGAAGAACCCGACGGAAGTAGCGTGAGAGGACCCGGACGGGCAGGAAGAACCCGGGACGGCAGGCAACCCAGCCGCTGCCGTCGCTGGCGAGCCCCCCACCCGGGATGACGCAGTGCAGATGCGGATGATGGACGAGCGTCTGGCCCCAGGTGTGCAGGACGGCGAAGAAGCCGAGCTCGGCGCCGAGGTGGCGGGGGTCCGCGGCTATGGTGCGGAGCGTCTCGGCGACGGTTCGGAAGAGTAGACCGTAGACGACGGCCTTGTTCTGGGCGGCGATCTCGGCGATCGCCGGGGGCACGGTGAAGACGACGTGGAAGTACTCGGTGGGAAGCAGGTCCGCACGGCGCCGTTCGAGCCATGTGGCGCGGGCCAGCGACTGACAGGTCGGACAGTGGCGGTTGCGACAGGAGTTGTACCAGACGCGCCGATGGCCGCAGTGGTCACACTGCTCGACGTGGCCGCCGAGGGCGGCGGTGCGGCATTGCTCGATGGCCGTCATCACGCGGCTGTGCGCCGTCGAGAGGGCGGCTCCGACCTCGGCCCGGAAGGTATCGCCGTAGCGGCGGAACACCTCCGCCACGGTGAGTACGGCGCGTGGCACGACCGTAGCTCAGTCGACGTCCTGGGTGCGTTCTGGGACGGGCCGTGGGAGCAGATCCAGCGGACTCGCGGTCGAGCAGACCGTGGTGGTCGCGATCCGCAGGTACTGCGCCGTGGTCGCCAGACTCCGATGCCCGAGCAGGAGCTGAATCGTGCGCAGGTCGGTGCCCGCCTCAAGGAGATGGACCGCGAACGCATGACGGAGCGCGTGTGGCGAAACCGGCTTGGCGAGGCGCGCACGTCGGGCGGCGATCTGGCATGCACGCTGGACCGCTGCCCGCGTGATCGGCGTCTCGGGACGCTCGCCGGGAAAGAGCCAGTGGCGGGGCCGGTCGACTTTCCACCAGGTGCGCAGGATCGCCAGCAGCTTCGGCGAGAGCATCACGTAGCGGTCCTTCTGCCCCTTGCCCTTCGCGATGCGCAGCACCATGCGCGCGCTGTCGATGGCGGACACGGTGAGGTGAACGGCCTCGGAGATGCGCAGACCGGCGGCGTAGCACGTGGTCAGGATGGCGTGATGCTTCGCGGCTTTCACCCCGTCGAGAAACTGGACCACTTCTTCCGGGCTGAGCACAACCGGTAGGGACCGCGGTTTCTTCGGCGCGGGGATCATGTCGTCGAAGACCCACCGCTTCTGGAGCGTGACCCGATAGAGGAAGCGAAGCGCCGACACGGCGACGACCAGCGAGCTCGGCGCGAGACGACGTTCGTTGGTCAGGTAGACCTGGTAGCCGCGGATCTCCTCCGGACCGAGACGAGCCGGGGAACGGTCGAAGTAACGAGCGAACCGTGCGACGGTCTCGACGTACGTCCGTTGGGTGCACGCCGACAGCCGCCGCACCTGCATGTCTTCGAGCATGCGTTGACGAAGGGATGTCATGAGACGCTCCTCTACGAAGGGCCTGGGGGATTCCAGGCGCTCGCCGAGCAGCGTATGACGAGTCTCACGACGGGCTGCGGGGGCCCGACGATCTGGCTGGACGTCTCAGTCTCAGTGGCGGCGGGTGGATCCGCCGTCTACCGCGGAGCGGTTTAGTCGTGTGCCGGGCATGTTTGGCAGCTTGGAGGTGCGAGTCCTCTGCACAGCCTGATGGAGGCGAAGTGCTAGCGAAGCGCAAGGGCGCCGCCGCGAGGCGGGGTCTGGAGGAAGCGTGAAGCAAAGCCGCGACCTGACGAACAGGAATCGGATACGAGGCATCCGTGGTCGGACGAGCGGGCGACTAATCGCGAAGTCCACATCCATCAAGGACCACGGCTGTAGATCCGGCAGGGCTGCGGTGAAGGTGGCCAGACTTACCCCGGGAGATCTGCGTTCCGTCCCGTGTACGGGACTGAGGGAGTCGTGAGATGACCTGAACGGGACGCAGAAGTCAGCAGAGGGCAAAGTAGACGAGCCCCGCCGGCCCGCTCGGTCGAGACACTGACCCGACAAGGGCAGAAACAGCCAGGGACCGCACGGCCGTAGCGACTCGCCGAAGGCTCGAACGATTGGGAGTGGCCAGTAGGACTCGCGACTCATGAGTGGACCGCGGCAGACAATCCAGTACACGCAACAGCGTCTGGCCTTGGCGCCGGCCCGGCGGGGTGAACCCCTGGCCGCCGACCGCCCAGGGACCGAACCACCCACGGCGAAGCGAACCACCGACCGCCCGGCGACCGAAGACCAGCTCATGGAGGAGGTGTGCGACCGAAGCAATCTCGAAAAAGCGTGGAAACGCGTCCGTAGGAACAAGGGTGGTCCCGGCGTCGACGGACTGACCATCGACGACACCGCGACCTACCTGCGGGAGCACTGGCCAACCATCAGGGCACAACTGCTCACGGGGACCTACACGCCGCAACCGGTCAAACGGGTCGATGTCCCGAAACCGGATGGCGGCGTCAGACGGCTCGGCGTACCATGTGTCGTCGACCGCCTGATCCAGCAAGCACTGCTGCAGGTGCTCCAAGGGCAGTGGGACCCGACGTTCTCCGAGCACAGCTATGGATTCCGTCCCGGCCGCTCGGCACATCAAGCCGTAGCCCAGGCGCAAGCGTTCGTCGCCGACGGCTACGACGTGGTGGTTGACATCGACCTCGAGAAGTTTTTCGACCGAGTCAATCAAGACCGCTTGATGGCCCGCGTGGCCGAACGGGTGTCCGACAAGCGCGTGCTCACCCTCATCCGGGCGTTACTTCGCGCCGGGGTGCTGGAGGACGGGATGGTACGTCCGACCGAGGAGGGTACGCCGCAAGGCGGCCCGCTTTCCCCGTTGCTGAGCAATCTGGTACTCGACGAACTGGACCAAGAATTGGAACGGCGCGGCCATCGATTCTGTCGTTATGCCGACGACTGCAACATCTACGTCCGCAGCCATCGAGCCGGCGACCGTGTCATGAGCAGCGTCTGCCGATTCGTGACCACCCAACTGCGGTTGAAGGTCAACGTGTCCAAGAGCGCCGTGGCTCGGCCCGAGGAGCGTAAGTTCCTGGGCTTTCGCATCACGAACGACGGACGTCAGCGGCAGATTGCGCCGCAGGCGCTCGACCGGTTCAAGATGCGCATCCGGGAACTGACTCGCCGGAAGCTCGGCGTGAGCTTGCCGCAGCTCGTCGAACAGCTGGCGCCATACCTCGTCGGGTGGCGCGGCTACTTCGGCTTCTGTGACGCTCCCCGAGTGCTCGCCAACCTGGACGCGTGGATTCGCCGGAGACTCCGGATGTACCTCTGGCGGCAGTGGCAGTCTGGGCGGCACCGCTTCCAGGAACTGAGGCGACGAGGCGTCTCCCAGTTCCACGCAGCAGTCGCCGCAGGGTCACCGACCGGGTTCTGGCGGATGTCCCGCCACCCGGCCGTCCAGCAAGCCTTGCGCAATCGCTATTTCGACTCGGTCGGCCTTCCGAGACTCGCTGCGTCTTCCAATGCATAACCCAATCGAACCGCCGTGGTACGTGACCCGTATGCCCGGTGGTGTGACAGGGAAAGCTCGCGAGGGCCTACCTATGTCAATCAAATGGGCTTATCAGACCCTGCGCCCTTACCGCCCGCTCGAAGGCGCACCGTGGTCCCGTTGTCGGCGCAGATGATCGGGTTGCGATTCACGGCCGCCGCGCAGGCATCATGGCGGAATCCTACTCCCGTAGAATCTGTAGGATGTCTTCGAGCGGCTTGCGGCGCAGGTCGGGTACCCGCGCGTCGGCGGCAGGATAGCCCACCGGTATCAGCAGACACGCCGTCTCGTTGTCCGGACGCTTCAGGATCTCCCGGAGGAATCCCATCGGGCTGGGGGTGTGCGTCAGCGCCACCAGTCCCGCCTGGTGCACGGCGGTCAGGAACAGGCCGGCCGCGATGCCGACCGACTCGGACACATAGTAATGGCGGACGTGCTCGCCGTCCGGCCCCAGGCCGTGGTTCTGGCGGAAGAGGACCACCAGCCAGGGGGCAATCTCGAGGAACGGCTTGTGCTCGTCCGTGCCCAGCGGCTCCAGCGCGCGGAGCCATTCGTCGGGCATCCGGCCCCCGTAGTTCTCGTGCTCCTCGCGCTCGGCGGCGATGCGGATGCGCCGCTTGATATCCCGATCCGAGACCGCAACGAACGTCCACGGCTGCCGGTGCGCGCCCGACGGAGCCGTGGATGCCGCGCGCACCAGATCCTCGATCACCCCGGCCGGCACCCGTGCCGGACTGAAGTCCCGCACCGTTCGGCGCCGGTTCATCACCTCGAAGAAGCTGCGCGCCCGCGCGGCGACCTCCGGGAGCGAGGGCTTCTCATACTGCAGCGGAATGAGTTTCGGCTTCATGGCAGGTTGCGCGCGCCGCCATGGCGCGCGATCCGGAGCGGTTCACCGAGCTGGCCGGCGATCGGGGTCTACGTGGTACGGTCCGCGACCCCCGGACCACGTCTTTCGCGCCACGAACCAAAGCCGAGAAGCCGCGGATCGTCGCCCGACCGAACCTTCACGGCACGCTCGAGCCGGTCGCGCGCCGCAATCGCGGCGTCGAGCGCCGCCTGCAGGTCGGTGATCGCGGCCGGCACACGCTGGAACCCCGGCAGCGGCATACACCACCCGCGCCATGCGGACCCCTCGCCGGCCGCGGCAGACACATCGACTCGCATCCGCCGTGCGACGTCGCCGGCGTCGTCCGAATACACCCTTGAACTGCTCCGGAGCGCTCACGATCTGCTAGTCGACCGCGCGTACGATCGCCTCGGTATCCGGATTCACGGTCGTGAAGGCGTTGACGACCGCCACCCGGGTGCCGTTGCCGCCCTGCAAGGTGTCGCCGATCCGGGCCTGGGTCAGCCGCAGAAACCTCGGTCTCGCGGCGAGCTCAGGGTCCACGCCGCAGACAGTAGCACGTCTCCGACGACGCACTTGTACAAACGTACGGTGTGCGAGAACTCCGCAGATACGAAAGAGGCGCCAGCTAAGGACACTGAAGGGAGGCCCGGAACCGGGCCAGCTTGCGGTTGGCTCGGGCCAGTTCGCGGGCCTCGGGAGCGTGACGAGCGATGGCGGCGCCGGGTCCGAGTTCGCGGCGGCGTCGCCGATGACGATCCGCTGGACCGGGCTTCGCGTTCCGGTCGGCTGGACCAACAAGTACAATCCGTGGCCGCTACGTGCCGTCCAGGCGGCGCAACAGTTCAACGCGACCACCGTAGTGCCGACGACCCCGACCAGCTTCGCGGGGGCTGGGCACGCTTCGGAGCGGCTGGAAATGGCAGGCTCGACCGCCACCGCGGAAAGGCGGCGACACGGCGACCAGCGGACCCGCCAACGCGCCGAGACGGCGTCACAGTTGTGCCGTGCGCCGGTTCGCAAACCGTCCGCGGTCGGCTCAGGCAGTCTTGCACAGTGTGATTGAGTCCAGGTCAAAATTGGGAACGGAATGGGTAATGGAAATTTTGTTGTGCGTGTAAGTCATTCATTCTACATGGGTTGTGAAGACGGTGCAGAGTTCGGTGCGGAAGCCACCGCGCGTTGCATGAACCCCGGCAATTCTTGGCGCACAGCATCGGCCAGGGGGATGGTCGTACCGTATTTCATGCACAATTGGCGCGCGGATTCCCGTGGACTTCCCCGGATGACCTGTGCTGACACGCTCCAGATGGTTTCCGGCGTCACGCAGCCGGCCGGCACCTGCAGCAGCGCCACGTGCGTCAGCAGCGGCGCGATCGCCGGCCGCGGCCAGCGACACCGGAGTCTGGACCATTCGAGCGGCCGCACTTTTGTTCACCGGGTCCAGGTCGCTGCCCGCGTTGGAGTTCCTCGTCGGATCGGTCCCGGCGGCCGCCGCCGGTCACCGGCACCGTCAGTTCTGGTCGGCCGGCGCGCCAATCGGCTAGCAGGTAGATCGAGGCGTCAGGTCACATCGACGCGTAGCGGCGTGTACCGTGCGAGGGCGTCGAAGTCGCTATCGCAGTGCAGGACAGGCAGGTCGGCGCGGACGGCCAACGCGCCGATGGGACAGTCCATGAGAACGCGAACGGTCTCGCCCCGACGGCGGCACTGCCGATACAGCACCGCGGCCCGATCGAAGTCGCCGGGCTGCATCGGCCGCGCGGGGATCCGGCACCGTCGAGAGCGACGTTCGCCTTGCGGAGCTACGTCCGCCGTCCTCAGTTCGCCGCTGCGCTTTCGACCGGCTCGATTCTCAGCACCGCCCCTGCCTCGTGGTCCGTCGTCACGTACAGCAGGCCATCCGGTCCCTGCTTCACGTCGCGGATCCGTTGGTTGAGCTCGGTCAGCAGCGGGATGTGACGCACCGGCAGTCCCCGCTGGTTGAGGACGATGCGTTGCAGTTGGGTGGTGGACATCCCGCCGATGAACAGGCTCCCCTTCCACGCCGGAAACGCGTCGCCCGTATAGAGGACCATGCCGCCGGGAGAGATGACGGGGTACCAGTAGAGCAACGGCTGCTCCATGCCGGGCGCGCAGGGCTCGGCCAATTCCGGGCCCGTCCCGCCGGTGCCGACCGTGGCTTCCCCGGTGTACGCGCGGCCGTACGAGACGACCGGCCAGCCGTAGTTCCGGCCCGGCCTGACGATGTTGAGCTCGTCGCCGCCCTGCGGGCCGTGCTCCACCTCCCAGAGCTCGCCCGTCTCGGGATGAACGATCAGGCCTAGCGGATCGCGGAACCCCAGGGCGTAGATCTCCGGCCGATAGGCGGGGTCGCCTGCGAAGGGATTGTCGGACGGCGCGGTCCCGTCGTCATTGAGGCGCAGGATCTTGCCGGCGTGGCTGCCCGGATCCTGGGACTGCTCGGCCGTGCCGATGCGATTGCTGCCGCCGTGCGCCTCGTCCCGCAACGGCATGCCGATCGACATGAAGATCTTGCCGTCGGACGCGAAGACCAGTCTCGCCACGCTGAAGCCGCTGACCACGGCGTCCGAGACGAAGATGTCCTCGACGTCGGTCAAGGTGTTCGCGCCGTCGAAGCGGCCGCGCGCCAGCACCTGCGTTCCCGCCACCCCCTGAAACACCGCCGCGTCCTCGCTCGGGTCGGGCTTCAGGTACGTGAAGTAGACCAGCCGGTTCTCGGCGAACTGCGGATGCACCGCCACGTCCCACAGGCCCAACCGGCCGCCGAAGCCGTTGTGCACCTCCGGCATTCCGCTGATGGGTTCGGGATCGAGCACGCCGGCGCGAACGATGCGCAGGCCGCCCGAGCGCTCGGCGACCAGGATGTCGCCGTTCGGCAGGAAGTCCAAGGCCGACGGTCGGAAGAAGCCCTTGATCGGGACGACGCGAAAGCGCTGGTCGCCGAAGCCCAGTATCTGCGCCTCGTCGGGCAGCGTGTCGGGGCCGATCCCCCTCCGTCCCTGCTGCGCGTTGCTGATGGCGATGAACAGGCACATCGTGAGAATGACGAAGAGCGCGGGAGACTGTCGCAAACTCCTGGCAGGCGTCATGTTGAACCTCCGGTAAGCGGATGAAACCGGCCGCGGACCGCGATTGGGCGGCCGAAGGTCGGCAGTCGATATCGACTCGTGCGACCCGCGGCTGCCCGCCGCGGTCACTCCGGCAGCGTCAGCGAGACTGCATCTGTAAGTGACTAAATATGCATACGTTTACATGAATGTCTGGAGACGGTATCCCACGATGTACCCCACAATGTCGGGAGGGCCTGTCGGGCGTCTGGGCCCAGGCGGCGCCGCCTCTATTGCCATGCGGTCCGGCGCCTCGGAGTTGGGGCACCTGCGCGGTGCTGCTCATGCAACCCATGATACGACGAGCCCCACGGGCGCGATGCCCCTGGGTCGAGCCCGACCGGGCAGCGATCGTTGGACGGTCGGCCGGGTGCACGCGACCGCTGGTATCCTGCATCCTGTGGGTCGAACGGGCGGCATGCGCCACACGGGCTCTTGGCGGCGCGTCACGGTCTGGGAGACCCCGCCCCCTCGTTCGCGACCTACCAGTCGGACGGCGGCGAGGGGTAGAGTCTGTCTGCAGGCCGCCTGCGGCTTGCGTAGAAGCGATGGCAGAGGCTCTGTCCGAGAAGGTGCTCGCCCGGGTCGACGGCGCCAAGGCGCTGTATCACCGTCTGATTCTCGTCACGGCTCCCAGCGGGTCCGGCAAGACCGAGGCGTTGCGGGCGGTTGCGGCAAGTACGGAGGCACGGCTCGTCAATCTCAACCTGGAGCTGTCGCGCCGGATGCTCGACCTGACCGAACGTGCGCGGGCGCTGAGGTTGCCGCACCTCCTCAACGAGGTTGTGGGCAAGGACGAGCCGCTGGTGCTGCTCGACAACATCGAGATCCTGTTCGACGCGGCCCTCAGTCAGGATCCGCTACGGCTGTTGCAGGGTGTGTCACGAAGCCGTACCATCGTGGCGTCCTGGAACGGGACGCTGGAGCGCGGCTACCTGACCTATGCGACGCCGGAACACCCGGAACACCGGCGGTACTCCCGGGATGACCGCGGTGACCTGGTGGTCGTTTGCCCGGACGTCGTGAGCCCATGAGGTTGGGCATCGTCACCGTACTGGTACCGAGATGAAATACGGAGACCTGATTCAGTTCGAGCCGATCGAGACGGTGGTGCAGCTTCGGGACGCCGACCAGGAGTCGGCAGCGAAGCAGCTCGTGTCGACCTACGTCGTGAGCGCGGAAATGGCGGAGAGGCTCGCGCAGGTCGTGATTCCGCAGATCCAGTTCGAGCAGCCTGCCGACAACAAGGGTTTCCTCGTAGTCGGGAACTACGGCACGGGCAAGTCCCACCTGATGTCGGTCATCTCCGCGATCGCCGAGCGCGCGGATCTCGTCGACGCGGTCAGCCCGCTCGTCGCCGACGCCGCGCGCCGCATAGCCGGCCGGTTCCAGGTGGCCCGCACCGAGCTCGGCGCCACGACGATGGACTTCCGCGAGTTCGTCTGCTCCCAGCTCGAGGAGGCGCTGGCCGGGTGGGGGATCGACTACCGCTTCCCGGCCAGGGACACGATCCCGAATCACAAGGGCGCCTTCGAGGACATGATGTCCGCGTTCCACGAGCGGTACCCCGACCAGGGGCTGCTGTTCGTCGTGGACGAGCTGCTCGACTACCTCAAGAGCCGCAGGGATCAGGAGCTGGTGCTCGATCTGAACTTCCTCCGCGAGGTGGGCGAGGTCTGCAAGGATCTGCGCTTCCGCTTCGTCGCCGGCCTGCAGGAGGCCATCTTCGACAGTCCCCGGTTCGCCCACGTGGCCGACAGCCTGCGCCGGGTGAAGGACCGCTTCGAGCAGATCCGCATCGCGCGGACCGACGTCAAGCACGTGGTGGCCGAGCGTCTCCTGAAGAAGACGGCCGAGCAGCAGGTACGAATCCGGGCCTACCTCCAGCCGTTCACCCGGTTCTACGGCAACATGAACGAGCGGCTGGACGAGTTCGTACGGCTGTTCCCGATCCACCCCGATTTCATCGACACGTTCGAGCGGATCGCGGTGATCGAGAAGCGCGAGGTGCTGAAGACCCTCTCGCTGGCGATGAATCGGATCGTCGACGACGAGCCGCCCGCGGGCAGTCCCGGCCTCATCGCCTACGACGCGTACTGGGGCACGCTGCGCGAGAACCCGTCGTTCCGCGCGGTGCCGGAGATCAAGGCGGTGATCGACTGCAGCCAGGTGCTGGAGTCCCGCATCGCCCGGGCGTTCACGCGGCCGCAGTACAGGCCGATGGCGTTGCGGATCATCCACGCACTGTCCGTCCACCGGCTCACCCACAATGACATCCACGCCCCCCTTGGGGCCACGCCGGACGAGCTCCGCGACACGCTGTGCCTCTACCAGCCGGGCATCGAAGAGCTGGGCGGCGAGCCGGCCGACGACCTGCTCTCGCAGGTCGAGACCGTCCTGCGAGAAATCCACAGGACCGTGAGCGGGCAGTTCATCTCGTCGAATGCGGAAAACCGCCAGTACTATCTCGATCTCCAGAAGTCCGATGACTACGACGCGCAGATCGAGAAGCGCGCCGAATCGCTCGACGACGCGCAACTCGACCGCTACTACTATCAGGCACTCACCAGGGTTCTGGAGTGCAGAGAAGCGACTGATGTCGCTGGCTACAAGATCTGGGAGCACGAGCTGGAATGGCGGGAGCGCCACGCCTCGCGGCTTGGCTATCTCTTCTTCGGCGCGCCGAACGAGCGGTCGACGGCCGTGCCGCCGCGCGACTTCTACCTCTACTTCATCCAGCCCTACGCCCCGCCACGCTTCCGGGACGAGAAGAAGGCGGACGAGGTGTTCTTTCGGCTCACGGAGCATGACGACGCGTTGCATCAAGCGCTGAAGGGGTGCGCGGCGGCGCTGGATCTGGCGTCGCGCGCGTCGGGCCACGCGAAGGACGTCTACCAGTCGAAGGCGGACGGCTTCCTGCACGAGTTGGGGGGGTGGCTACGGGAACACATGACCACCGCGGTCGAGGTGACGCACCAGGGACGGACGAAGCCGCTCATCGGGTGGGTGAAGGGCAAGCTGGCCACCGACGGGGCGCAGGTCAACGTCCTCGACGTCGTGAATGCCGTCGGCGCCGCGGCGTTGGCCACGCGCTTCGAGGACCAAGCGCCGGGGTACCCGACGTTTCCGGTCTATTGGACCAGTAAGAGTCGTCCGCAGGCGGTGCAGGACGCGCTGCGCTGGATCGCCGGCCCGCGCAAGACCCAGCAGGGAGCCAAGGTCCTCGACGCGCTGGAACTGCTCGACGGCGACCGGCTCGACCCGAGTCGCTCACGCTACGCGAAGCATGTCGTCGAGCTGCTGGGCAACAAGGGCGAGGGACAAGTTCTCAACCGGGGCGAGCTGATCCACACGGTTCACGACGTCGAGTACATGGCGCCGGGCGCGTATCGCCTGGAGCCGGACTGGGTGGTCGTCCTGCTGGCGAGTCTCGTCTACTCCGGCGATCTGGTGCTTGCCGTTCGCGGCCGGAAGTTCGACGCGACCGACGTCGCGGCGCTTCCCGCCACGCCGCTGACCGACCTCGTCGGCCTCAAGCACGTCGAACGTCCGAAGTCGTGGAACATTCCCGCGCTGACGGCGCTCTTCGAGCTGCTGGAACTGATACCGGGCATGGCGCAACTTGTGGCGCAGGGCAGGGAACAGCCGGTACAGGAGCTGCAGAAGGCCATAGATGCGCGGGTGAAGCGGTTGGTGCTCGCCCGGCAGGCTCTCCAGGCCGGCTTTCAGTTCTGGGGGCGAAAGCTCCTTGATGAGTATGCCACCGACGCCCTGCGCGAGAAGCTGGACGCGGCCAAGGACTTCCTCGAATCGCTTCAAGCCTTCACGTCGCCCGGCACGCTCAAGAACTTTCCCTACGGTCGGCAGAAGGTAGAGGCGCAGCGAGTCGGCCTGGACGCCCTCGGAGAAGTCGAAGCCATGCAGGCGCTGGTCGGCGACTTCGCGAATGCCGCGTCGTATTTCCCCGCCGCAGAGGCGGTGCTTCCTCCGGATCACGAGTGGGTGGAGACGCTGAAGGACGTGCGTGAGGACCTCGTCGCGCAGTTCCTCGATCTGGCGAAGCGATCGGCCACGGGCTTCCGGCAGCAGGCACAGAGGAAGCTGGGCGACCTGAAGCGCGCGTACGTCCACGCGTACCTGGCTCTTCACGCGCGGGCCAGGCTCGGGGTCGATGACGACAGGCGCAAGGGCCGGCTGCTCAAGGACGAGCGCCTGCAACAGGTGCGGAATCTGGCGACGATCGACCTGATGCCCAGGCAGCAACTGACCGACTTTCAGAACCGTCTGGCTGCGCTCAAGAGCTGTCTGGCGTTGACCGAGCAGGAACTGGAGGCTGCTGCCGAGTGTCCTCACTGCGCTTTCCGGCCGTCGGCCGAGCCTGTCCAGGCTCCGGCCGGCAACGTGCTCTCCGGGTTGGACGGCGAGCTGGACACCCTGATCTCGACCTGGACTGGCATCCTATTGACCAACCTGGAGGATCCGACCACCCGCGAGCAGTTGGAGCTGCTCGGACCCGATCAGCGTGATCTGGTGCAGGCGTTCATCGCGTCCGGCACGCTCCCGAACGACGCCAGCCACGACTTCATCGACGCGGTCGCGCAGGTACTGTCCGGCCTCTCGAAGGTGGTCGTCACCGCCGAGGAACTCCGCCGCGCACTCTTCCCGAGCGGATCGCCGGCAACGCCTGGAGAGCTGAAGAAGCGCTTCGGCGGCTACGTCGACGAACGGGCGAAGGGAATGGACGAGGCGAAGGTGCGGATCGTGATCGAGTAATCGCCAAGCGCGGACTGCCTATGCCAGTGATTCAGCCTCGCCCGCGGGTCTTCGTCAGCTCCGTCATGGAAGACTACGGCGGCATCCGGGATGCCGCGAGTCGCGGTATCCGAGATGCCGGTTGCGAGCCGGTCCGGGCCGAGGACTTTTCCGCTGCCAGCGTCTCGCCGCGCAACGCCTGCCTCGACGGAGTGTGCAGCGCGGACGCCTTGGTGCTTCTGCTCGGTGGGCGCTATGGGTTTCTGGGGCCGTCCGGGCTGGCCGCCACCGAGGAGGAATACGACGAAGCACGGCGACATCACAAGCACATTCTCGTGTTTCTGCAGCGCGGTGTTTCACGCGAGCCTCAACAGCAAGCTTTTGTCAACAGGGTACAGGACTACGTAGATGGCCACTGGCGGAAGGTGTTCGACGATTCGGAAGATCTGAGTGAGCTTGTGCGGGCTGCCGTGACGGCCGCGGAGCTGGCGCAGGTGCCGGGTCACCAAAGGAAAGCCGAGGCACGCATCCAAGCAGCGCTGAACCGACGCCCGCCCGAGACTCGGGACGTTGTCTGGCTGCAGACAGTCTGGACGACGTTGCGGGACGAGGAAGTTGTCGATCCCCTGGACCTGGGAGAAGGAGCGTTCCAGCGTAGGGTCCAACGCGTGGCGCACGAATGCGAATCTCCGCTGTTCACCTACGAAGAATCGAAGCGACTTTCCGTAGAGATCTCGTTGCTGCGGGTCGAGCAGGGCGATTTCGACGACTGGAGCGCCGCACGAGACCTCGTTGTCGTCGAGATCCACACGGATGGTACTCTGGTCACGGTCCAGAATGTCACGGGTACCGAGCCACGAAGCCATGACCTCGTGAATGGGCTCGAAATGTACTTTCTCGATCCAGATATCGTACGGGCGCGGCTCAGCCGGGCTTGGTCCTTTGTTGCAGCTTGGTGGACGAATCTCGATCCCTACTCGCGTCACGAGCCTCTGGTCTATTCCGTCGCGCTCTACGATGTCGGGAGTAGAGGATTCTCTGTATCGCCCGGCGACCGACGAAACGTAATCTCGCTGCCACCGGAATTTCCCGAGAATCCGCTGGTCCTCCTGGATAAGCCGCGACAGGTTTCTCGCGCCATCCTCAGTGCACCAAGCGCTGAAACCAAGCGGATCGTTACGTTACTCGAACGCCGGTTCGAGCAACGGCCGAATCGGTGGTAGTCACGTGCGGAGCCTTGAGCGGAACATGGTCAGTCGGCGGATCATGGTCAGTGACCATGTTGGTGGTGTGCCTGAGCGGAACATAGTCACTGACCATGTCATTCGGGGGGCCGCCAACGTGTTCAAGGGCCGGGAGGATGAACGTGGCGGCGAAGAGTGACCCCGGCCCCAAGCTGTTCCGCGAGTCCGCGGCGCGCGACTCGGGACCGGTAGAGTGCCTCGGGATGACCTTCGAGTCGGACGAGGCACGCCGGGAGTACTTCCTCGAGCGCTTGAAGGAGAAGCTGCCGGAACTCCGGCGGCGGCCCGACTTTCCCGTGGGCGAGGACGAGGACATCCTGCGGCTGTCCGATCCGCCGTACTACACGGCCTGCCCCAATCCGTTCGTGAACCAGTTCGTCGAGCACCACGGCCGGTCCTACGACCCCGACGAGCCGTATCATCGCGAGCCGTTCGCCGTCGACGTCAGCGTCGGGAAGACCGATTCCCTCTACCGGGCGCACGGCTACCACACGAAGGTGCCGCACCTGGCGATCGTGCCGTCGATTCTCCACTACACCCGACCGGGCGACCTCGTCCTCGACGGATTCTGCGGCTCGGGCATGACCGGTGTCGCGGCGCAATGGTGTGGCGCAGCGCCGCGTGACTACCGCCGGGCGCTCGAGCAGCGATGGAAAGTTGAGGGACGAGAACCACCGAAGTGGGGCGCCCGGCGCGCAATCCTCGGTGACCTGTCGCCCGCGGCTACTCTCATTGCCGCCAACTACAACCTTCCCTTCGACGTCTCGGCGTTCCGCGAGGCGTCGGCCCGGCTCCTGCAGGAAGTCGACGCGGAGCTCGGCTGGATGTACGAGACGCTCCACACGGACGGACAGACCACGGGGCGGATCAACTACACCGTGTGGAGCGAGGTCTTTTCCTGTCCGGACTGCGCGGGCGAAGTGGTGTTTCTGGACGAGGCGCTGGACAGGGGTACCAGCCGCACGCGATCTTCTTTTCCCTGTCCGCATTGCGCGGCGACCCTTACCAAGGACAACCTCGTGCGGTTGTTCGAGACGCTCGTCGATCCAGCGTCGGGCCAGCCCTGGAAACGCATTCGGTTCCGACCTGTTCTGATCGACTACACAGCAGGTGACGCGCGCTACGAGAAGGAGCCGGACGCTACCGATCTTGAAGTCATCGACCGCGTCGCGGGACTGCCGCTGCCGCCCGAGGTTCCGACCGACGCCTTCCCTATCGACGAGATGTACCACGGATCTCGTCTTGCACCGAAGGGGTTCACGCACGTGCACCACCTGTTCCTGCCGCGGGCGGCGCATGCGCTGGCCGCGATGTGGCGACGTGTCGGCGCGTGCGACGAGCATCGGTTGAGGAACAGCCTGCTCTTTTTTGTCGAGCAGGCCATTTGGGGTATGTCGTTACTCGCGCGATACGTACCGACACACTATTCTCAAGTCAACCAATATCTGACGGGCGTGTTCTACGTTGGCTCCCAGATTGTCGACGTGTCGCCCTGGTACATCCTCGACGGCAAGTTGCGCCGACTCGCGAGGGCTTTCGAGCCGACAACTCTAAGCGGCGGGGTGGCGATGACTTCGACCGCCGACTGTAGCGCCAACGGTCTACCCGACAACTCCATCGACTACGTGTTCACCGACCCGCCCTTCGGTGAGAACATATTCTACGCCGACCTCAACTACCTGGTCGAATCCTGGCACGGCATCCGCACCTGCAGCGAGACAGAGGCCATCGTCGATCGGCCAAAGGGCAAGGGAATCGCCGACTATCAGCGCCTGATGCAGCGGTGCTTCCAGGCGTACTGCCGCGTTCTGAAGCCCGGTCGGTGGATCACGGTCGTTTTCCACAACTCCAAGAGCGCCGTCTGGAACGCCATCCAGGAGGCCATGCTGGCTGCCGGCTTTGTGGTCGCCGACGTCCGCACCCTCGACAAGCAGCAGGGCTCGTACCGGCAGGTCACGAGCACGGCCGTCAAGCAGGATCTGGTGATTTCCGCCTACAAGCCGAACGACGGATTGGAGGACCGTTTCCGGCTGAAGGCCGGGACCGAAGACGGCGCGTGGGATTTCGTCCGCACCCACATGCGGCAGCTTCCCGTGTTCGTCGCCAGGGATGGGAGCGCCGAGGTGATCGCGGAACGCCAGGGCTACCTCCTGTTCGACCGCATGGTGGCTTTTCACGTGCAACGCGGCGTCACGGTTTCCCTCTCGGCGACCGAGTTCCAGGACGGCCTCGCGCAGCGCTTTCCGGAGCGGGATGGCATGTTCTTCCTCCCAGAGCAGGTTGCCGAGTACGACACCAAACGACTGGGGGCCCGTGAGCTCGTTCAACTCGAACTCTTCGTCAAGGACGAGGAATCCGCCATCCAGTGGCTACGGCAGCAGCTCACGAAGAAGCCCCAGACTTTTCAGGAGATTCATCCGCATTTCATCCGCGAGCTCGGTGGATGGCAGAAGCACGAGAAGATGATAGAGCTGTCGGAGTTCCTGGAGCAGAACTTCCTCTGCTACGACGGCAGGGGCGAGGTTCCGAGCCAGATCCATGCCTACCTGTCCGGCAACTTCAAGGAGCTGCGCAACCTGCCGAAGGATGATCTCGCGCTCCGCGCCAAGGCCAGGGACCGCTGGTACGTCCCGGATTCGCGCAAGGCCGGTGACCTCGAGGAGTTGCGGATGCGGGGCCTGCTCCGGGAGTTCGACGAGTACCGGCACTCCACGCAGAGACGCCTGAAGCTGTTCCGCCTGGAAGCGATTCGTGCCGGTTTCCGGAGGGCTTGGCAGGCTCGCGACTACGCCACCATCGTCGAGGTCGCCCGCAGGGTTCCGGAGAACGTGCTTCAGGAGGACCCGAAGCTGCTGATGTGGTATGACCAGGCGCTTACGCGCAGCGGAGAGGACGCGTGACAAACAATGGCGCGCAGGCCGAGACCAAGTGGCCAACGCATGTGATTCGGTCGGGAGCCCATACCCCGAACCCGAGCGGAGCGGACCCGAAGCCCGACGACCACAAGGATCACGTTGAGCCGTGGTTGTCGGCTCTGCTTCAGGCCGAGCACCTGAATCTGGTGATCGGTAGCGGCTTGACGACTGCGTTGGCAATGGAGGCCGGGGCGCCGACCGTCGACATGGCGGTGAAGGATGTCCGGAACACGTACGCCTTCGCGGTCCGCATCGCCGCTGCGAACAGCGCAGAGCGTCTCGGTCGAGGTGATCCGAACATCGAGGATCAGATCCGTGCCGTACAGGAGCTTATCGGAGGTCTTCAGACCCTTGCTGGGGTGGAAGCGCTCGGAGGCAACGGGGAGATTTCCGGCAGCGTGTCGTCACAACACGACGCATGGGAGGGCGTGTTGAACGACACCCTCGTCTCCTTTCTCAAGCAGATTCTCGATACCGAACGCGGCATCAATCAGGCGCTCACCGATGTTGACGACCCGAAGAAGGCGGACAGTGTCCGCCGGTTGCTCGGCGGGTTCCTTCTGCCCTTCGCAAGCCGTACCGCGAGCCGAGAGCGGCTGCACATCTTCACGACCAACTACGATCGAGTGGTCGAGCATGGATGCGACCTGCTCGGACTGCGCGTGATCGATCGGTTCCTCGGCAATCTCAGTCCGGTCTTCCGTTCGTCCCGCTTGGGCGTCGATCTGCACTACAATCCGCCGGGAATTCGCGGAGAACCCCGCTATCTCGAGGGGGTCGTGCGACTCACCAAGCTTCATGGGTCCTTGGATTGGCGGGCCCGAACGGGGCCTTCCGGACGAGCGGAAGTCCAGCGATGCGCGCTTCCATTCGGCGCTGCGGAGAGCCACCCGGAGGTTTCCGACTGTCCCGGGGCAGGAGTGCTCGTCTATCCGAACGCCGCCAAAGATGTTGAAACCCTGGAGTACCCGTACGCCGACCTTTTTCGAGACTTTGCCGCGGCGACGTGCCGTCCGAACTCCGTAGTTGTAACTTACGGATACGGTTTCGGGGACGACCACGTCAATCGGGTGCTGTCGGACATGCTCACGATTCCGTCCACGCACCTTGTGATCATATCCTACGACGGCGCTGCCGGACGACTGCGCACTTTCTGGGACCGCGTTGCCAGGGACGTACAGATTACGTTGCTCGTCGGCCCGCATTTTGGTGATCTGACCACACTGGTCGACAACTATCTTCCCAAACCTGCCATCGACCGGGCGACCTGGCGCATGATGGATCTGCTGAGGCGGCGAGCACGTCCAAGGGCGGAGGACCCCGTCCGAACGAACGAGGGGAGTGAAGACGGGATAGATGAACCATGACGTCAGTGGTGCAGAGTATCGGCGAGCGGGTCGTGGGCACTGTCGAGGAGGTGTCGGCGGATCGAATCACGGTGCTGCTCGATGTCGACGCTCCACAGGCGACGGCATTGAACACCGGTAGGCCGACGGGCTTTCCCCGCATCAACAACTATGTGCTCATTCCAAACGAGGGCGGCGCCACGGCCTGTGTGATTTCCTCCGTACGCATTCAGCGGTTTCCCTTTCCCATGCGCAAGGGAATGCAGAAGGACTTCGGCCTCGTCGACCTGCCGTTTCCGGCGCGGCTGATGAGCTTGACGCCGCTCGGTACCCTCAAGGTTCGGTCCGAAGGTGAACACTACTCCTTCGAGGTGCGACGCGGCGTGGATGTCTTTCCGTCGGTGGGCGATCCGGTTCTTCTTCCCGGGGCCGAACAGCTCAGCGCGATCGTCGAGGGAGAAGCTCGCGCATCCCAGCGGATCCTGATCGGACGCTGCCCGACGGCCGGGCGCGCGCCGGTACACGTTGATCCCGACAAGCTGTTCGGGAGACATCTGGCGGTGCTTGGAAATACGGGTGCGGGGAAGTCCTGCTCGGTGGCCGGTCTCATCCGCTGGTCGCTGGATGCGGCCCGGAGAGCGCGGAGGGAAGAGACTGACGGGGGCGGCGAGGGACCCAGCCCGGTGCCGAACGCCCGCTTCATCGTGCTCGATCCGAACGGAGAATACGCTCGGGCTTTCGGCGGTTTCGATGTGCGGTTGTTTCGTGTGGAGCCGGGAACGGACGGCGAGCCGCTTCAGGTACCTGCTTGGTTGTGGAATGGAGCCGAGTGGGCCGCTTTTTCGGGAGCGGCACCGGGAGTGCAGCGGCCGGTGCTCTTCGATGCATTGCGGCGAGCGCGATCTGGCTTGGGACCGCCGGACGCGTTCGAGACGAAAGCAGGAGGTCGAGCGAAACGATATCGGAATCGACTGAACGTGACTATCCAGAGCGGTGATCACCAGGGACGTGGCAAGCGGGAGGATGTAGCCGGGGTTCTTCTGAATGTCCACAAGGACTTTGAGGACCTTGTCAGCGATCCGGACTGTACGGAGGATCTACGGACAATGCTGCAAGCGGCGGCCGCGACGGCGCGGAACGTGGAGGAGGGCGCGCGGTCCGGGCGGCGAGACGGTGGGCATTGGCACGAGGACTTCGCCGAGGTGGAGCTCGAGACGGTAATTGAGCGGCTTCAAGAAGTGGCGCTGGCATTGGGTCTGGCCGACGACGGCGGACTCGTGGATGAGGACACACCGCGGCGGTTTTCGGTGGATGAACTACCCGACTATGTGGATGCCCTTGCGGCGGGTCAGTCCGGCCGCGATGTCGCGCAGTTCGTCGACACGTTGAGCCTTCGGATTCGGGGTCTGCTTGCGCAGGGTCGCTTGGCGTCCGTCTTGCGTCCGGACGAAACTGTGCCGATCACTCTGGAGGACTGGCTCACAAGCTACGTTGGGGCGGATCAGGCGAAGAACGGTCCGATAGCTGTGATCGATCTGTCTCTTGTGCCATCCGAAGTGGTCCACGTCGTCGTAAGCGTCCTCGGTCGCATGGTCTTCGAGGCGGTCCAGCGGTATCGGCGTGATCGGGGTCAGGAACTTCCCACTACGTTGGTGCTCGAGGAGGCGCACACGTTTGTGCACCGGGACTTGACGGGTGAGACGGCGTCGGCCGCCGGCAAAGCCTGCGCCAGGGTTTTCGAGAAGATCGCGCGTGAGGGCCGGAAGTTCGGCCTTGGCCTGGTTCTGGCGTCGCAGCGTCCATCGGAGGTTTCACCGACCGTTCTTTCTCAGTGCAACACGTTTTTGCTGCACCGGCTTGTCAATGACCGCGACCAGGAGTTGGTGAAGCGCCTTGTCCCGGACGGTCTCGGTCCCCTCCTGCGGGAACTTCCGAGCCTTCCGACACGACGGGCGATACTGCTCGGCTGGGCGGCGCCGGCTCCGATCCTGGTCGAGGTCGAGGAGATTGCAGCGGAATTTCGACCACATTCACCGGACCCCGCGTTCTGGGACGTCTGGACCGGAGCGGAACAGCGCGACATCAACTGGAAAAAGATTGCTCGGTCTTGGCAAGGACTTGATCCGGAGCCGCCCGAGCCTGGGCAGGGTGGCGATGAGCCTGCGGCCGGCGCGGACGATGACGACTGAGGCGATGGACGACCCGGTACGAGTTGGGGAATCGAATCGCGGGCAGGTGTTCCGTTCGGGTGATTGGGCGTCGAGCATCGACCACCAGCAGGTCTGCCGGGTGGTCGAAACGCAGACCTTGTGGGGCGACACGCTCTGTCGGGTGTGGATTCCAGCGAAGGATGCGGTCGTCCGGGTCCGGTCGAATCGGCTTCAGTCGGTTGGAGGGAGCGCGCAGGGCAGCTCGGTCTGGCTGTCGTACGTCGTTGCGGCCGCGCGGGTTTCGGACACGCTGACCGGGGATTCGCTGTTGGCGCCCATCGAGGCGCCGGTCAGGCCATTGCCGCACCAGGTTCGCGCCCTGCGGCGTGCGGTGTTTGGTGATCGCGTCCGCTACGTGCTCGCGGACGAGGTCGGTCTGGGCAAGACGATCGAGGCGGGGCTCATCATGCGCGAGCTGAAGCTGCGCGGCATGGTGCGCCGGACGCTGGTCGTGGCTCCAAAAGGGCTCGTGACGCAGTGGATCGCGGAGATGCGGACTCACTTCGATGAGGAGTTCAGGTTCTTCAGCCCGAGTGATTTTCAGGCGTTCCGACGCATCGCGCAGACCGACAACGTCTGGCGGACGTGTCATCAGGTTGTCTGCTCCATCGATTCGGTCAAGCCGCTGGATGTCAGGCGCGGATGGTCACGCGAGCGGGTGGCGGAGTACAACCACGACCGTTTCGAGGGGTTGATAACAGCCGGCTGGGACCTGATTGTCGTCGACGAGGCGCACAGGCTCGGCGGCAGCACGGATCAGGTCGCCCGTTACAAGCTCGGCCGGGGGCTGGCGCATGCGGCGCCGTATCTCTTGCTGCTGTCGGCGACGCCGCACCAGGGGAAGTCGGACGCCTTTCACCGGCTGATGTCGCTGGTCGACGACGAGGCCTTTCCGGATCCCGCGAGCATTTCGCGTGAGCGGGTGCGCCCGTTCGTGATTCGGACGGAGAAGCGCCATGCCGTGGACACGGATGGACGTCCACTGTTCAAGCCGCGCAGCACACGACTCGAGCCGATTGCCTGGGAGGCCCGGCACGACCGCCAGCGTTCCCTGTACGAGGCGGTTACCGAGTACGTGCGCGCCGGCTACAACCAGGCCGTGCGCGAGAAGAAGAGCTATGTCGGCTTTCTGATGATCCTGATGCAGCGACTGGTCACATCGTCGACGCGCGCCATACGAACCACGTTGGAGCGTCGGCTCGAGGTGCTGCAGGAGCCGGACGAACAGCTACTGCTGTTTCCCGAGCTGTCCGACGAGGAATGGGCGGACCTCGACGGCCAGGAGCAGATGGACACGTTGCTCACGACCCGGCTGGCGGCACTCAAGGACGAACGCGCCGAGGTCAGGCTGCTGCTCGACGCGGCCCGGGGCACGGAGGCGGCCGGCCCGGATGCGAAAGCGGAAGCCTTGCTGGACTGGATCTACCGCCTGCAACAGGAGGAATCGGATCCGGTTCTGAAAGTGCTCGTCTTCACCGAGTTCGTGCCCACGCAGGAGATGCTGCGGGAGTTTCTTGCCGACCGGGGCTTCTCGGTCGTGTGCCTCAACGGATCGTTGGGGATGGACGAGCGGGAGAACGCGCAGCGATCATTCGCCGGCAAGGCTCGGATCCTGGTGTCGACGGACGCGGGCGGCGAGGGGCTGAACCTGCAATTCTGCCACGTGGTGGTCAACTACGACATCCCGTGGAACCCGATGAAGCTCGAGCAGCGCATCGGACGGGTGGACCGCATCGGCCAGGCGCACGCCGTGCGCGCCGTCAACTTTGCGATCCAGGACACGGTTGAGCACCGTGTCCGCGAGGTTCTGGAAGAGAAGCTGGCCGTCATTCTCCAGGAGTTCGGCGTCGACAAGACGGGCGACATCCTGGATTCGGCGTTGGCCGGGCAGCTTTTCGACAACCTGTACGTCGAAGCCATCCTCCGGCCGGAGGCCCTCGACGCCGGGGTCGAAGCGGCGGTGGAAACGGTCAGGGATCAGGGGCGGGCGGTCCGCGACAACGTGGCGATTCTTGGGAATGCCGAGGACGTCGATCCCGGCGAGGCGCGGAATCTGGTGACCCACCCGCTGCCCCACTGGGTAGAACGGATGACCGTCAGCTACGTGCAGGCACACGGCGGCGCGGCGGAACGGAACGATCTTGCCTGGAACCTGAGCTGGCCTGACGGTAAGCGTGAGGGGGCCGTCGTGTTCTCGGTCGCGGACGCGGAACGATTACCCTCCGCACGACATCTCACGCTGCAGGAGCCGCGCCTCCGCGCACTGGCGACACGGATCCCGCCTTTCACTCCTGGGCAACCGATCCCGTGTCTTGCTCTGAAGGAGCTGCCGTCGGAGGTCCGGGGATTCTGGTCGCTGTGGCGGATCACGCTACATGCACCGGCAGGGAGTCGGCACCGCGTCATGCCGCTCTTCAGGCATGAAGACGGCCGTGTCCTGGCCCCGACAGCCCGATTCGTGTGGGACCGGATGCTGGGCGACCAGCGGTCCGTCCGTGAACATGTCGAAGGCGAAGCGGCGGCCGAGGCCTTCGACCGTGTCCAGGAATCGGCGCACGAGCACGGCCGGCCGATGTACGAGGAGCTGGTTCAGGCGCACCAAGTCCGGCTCGCCGCCGAACGCGAGAAGGGAGACTACGCGTTTGCAGCTCGGCGCTCGATCATCGAGCGAATCGGGTTGCCGGCGGTGCGCGATCATCGCCTGGCGGAGCTCGAGGCGCAGCAACGATCCTGGCGGGACCGACTCGATCGCGCCGCCGAGACCAGCCCGGAGCTCGTTCCGCTCCTGCTCGTGCACGTCGAGGGAAGGAGCGGCGGTGGATAACTGGCGCGATGAGATCCTGAGGAAGTTCACGCCGGGGGTTGAGCGCCTCACGGTCGTGGCGGACCCCGATGGGCTTCTGCTCGAGGAGGCCATCCTAGAGGCTCTCCAGGCGCGGGGTTTCGAGCTGGTCTCGTTCGAGGACCGCATCGACTTCCGCTTCTTCTATGAGTCCCGCTACCGATCTCACCGGGACCGCGGCGATCTGGCGGATCTGGTCGTCGTGGTCCGAGATGACGCATCGGACCTGCGTGTAGTTCCCTACGACGTGCTGCAGGCGGGCCACCAACTGTCGTTCCAGCTCGGCGACCTGTTCCCGAAGCTGAGCGGTTCGGTCGTCAATGCGTTGGACCGCAGCGATCTCGATGCCCTGTACGCGGCCCAGGCACAAGAGCCGCCGGCACGTCGCCTTGGCGAGGCGCAGACCGAGGCATTCGTGCTTCGGCACCTGTTCCGGTTCGCGCCTGAGACGATCAGGCTGGCATCGGATCTGCTCCGCTTCTTGTTGCGCCGCCACTACCGCAGACTCCGCGTGCCTCCGACTCTGGAACGCCGTCTCATTCGGGAGCTTCGCAAGGACCCCGTCTTCGAGCAGTGGCCATTGGCGCAGATCGTTCCGGATCGCGAGGCATTCTTCGCGTTTCTGCAGGAGCGGTGGCCAGTCTTTGTCGATCGGCAGACTTCCGGATCGGTCGCGATGCACGAATCGCCGGAGCGGTACGGACTCGCGTTCCACGGCCCGGCCGAGATCCCGTTCGACCATCCCGACGTGCGGGTCTACATCGACAATCTGTTCCTCGAAGGTGCGCTCCGGCCGATTGCGCATCCCGGCGGGCATGAAGTGGCGGGTTCGTGGGCGTTGGCCGGCATCGAGATCGACCCGAAGGCCGATCGCAAGCGCCGGGTCGACGGGTTGCTGAAGTCCATCGAGGAGTCGATTCCGAAAGACACGGCGCCACACCAGGCGTGGCTCGCATTCGCACCACGCTGGGCGCAGGTGAACGCGCTCGTCTTCGGCGCCGACGCGGGTACGCTCGACGGGAACGCTCTGGAACGGTACCGCAGCATCCGCGATCGAATCGACGAAGGGTTTACGGCGTGGATCCAGCAGCGCTTCGAGACGTTGCACAATCTGCCACCGTCGCCGCCGGTGATGATCCACCAGATTCCCCGGTTGCTTGCGCGGCGTCTGCAGGAATCCAGGGACGGGAAGGTCGCGCTGGTCGTGATGGACGGGCTGGCGCTCGACCAGTGGGTGGTGGTTCACGAGTTGCTGGCGCAACAGCGGCCGAAGTTGCGGTTCCGGGAGGACAGCCTGTTCGCCTGGATCCCCACGCTGACCATGGTTTCCAGACAGGCCTGCTTCGCGGGCCGCCCACCGTTGTACTTTGCAACCAGCATTGACAGCACGGACGGTGAGCCGTCCGCGTGGAGGCGATTCTGGGGAGACGAAGACCTGTCCCCGGTCGAGGCGGTCTACGAAAAGAACCTGCGTGATCTCTCGGACGTCGGCCGCGTCGAGGAACTCGTGTCTCATCCCAGTGCCCGTGCCGTGGGCTTGGTGGTCGACGCCGTGGATCGGATCATGCATGGCACGACGCTCGGAAGCGCCGGGATGCACAATCAGGTCAAGCTGTGGACAGAGAGCGGAGTGTTGGCGGCGTTGCTCGACACTCTCCTCGACCGAGGATTCGCGGTCTTCCTGACATCGGACCACGGAAACGTGGAAACCCGAGGTTGCGGGTCGCCGAGGGAGAAGTCGCTCGCGGAGCTGAGAGGCCAGCGTGCACGCGTCTACCGTGATCGGGGTTTGCGCTCGCGGGTCGCGACGCGTTTTCCGGATGCGATTGAGTGGCCCACGAGCGGACTGCCCGAGGATTACTTCGCGCTGCTGGCCCCTGGGCGCCGGGCGTTCGTTCGCGATTCGGAACGTCCGGTGGCCCATGGAGGTATGGCCTTGGAGGAAGTCGTCGTACCCTTCGTCGAGATCGAACGGAAATGATGTCCGGGGCGACGCGCCGCATCATCGGGTTCGACCGGAAGATCCGCTTGAGCTGGCTGGACGCCACGGCCGAGTGGACCATGCAGGGACTCTCCGCTCCGGAGGTTCGCGCACAGCTCGAACGACTCCTCGACAGGCAGGTGGGAGGCGACGGTCCCCACAGCGCGCGGGGCAAGACGACCACGGTGTTGTTCCACATCTGGACGGCCGTGCCCGCCGCCGCCGTGCCGCTTCGCGACGACGCGCTCGCCCTGTTGGGCGGCCGAACCGGACGTGACCGGCTCCCGCTGCACTGGGGCATGTGCCTGGCGACCTACCCGTTCTTCCGCGACGTGGCGGCGACGACCGGCCGGCTGCTGGCCCTGCAGGGGACAGCCTCGTTGTCGCAGATCGTGCGGCGCATGGCGGAGTCCTGGGGCGAGCGGAGCACAGTGACGCGCGCCGTGCAACGAGTCGTCCGGTCGTTCGTGGACTGGGGCGCTCTCGCGGAGAGCGGCGACCGAGGAATCTTCTCGCCCGCGGCGAAGGTCGTCGTGTCCGGCGATGGGGTCGGCCCGTGGCTGGTGGAAGCCGGCCTGGTGAGCCGCGGCCGCCGGGAATACCCGTTGCGCGGGCTCGTCGATGGGGTTTCGTTTTACCCGCTCGACCTGGCGCTGTCGGTCGGAGACGTCAGCCGCAGCCCTCGGCTGGAACTCTGCCGGCAGGGACTCGACGAGGACATCGTGGTTCTCAAGGCGATGGGTGGATAGTAGCTGCTACGACATGATCTGACAGGGGCCCCCTGGCCGGGACCGTCTGTCCGATGGTGTCTATGCCGCATTGTCGATCATCTTCTCCTGGGCCAGCCGGGGTCCATCCTTGAGGGTCTCCCAAGGCGTTCGCCCCCAGGACACCTTGCCTTGGTGCGTACGCTCCTCGTTGTACGTGACCAGCCACGCATCAAGGTCGGCCTGCAGCGCTCCAGGCTCGTATTGGCTCGTATACAGGCGTTTACCGAAGTCCACCTGATAGAACTTCCTGCAGGACCGTCTTGTGGAACCGCTCGCAGATGCCGTTCGTCTGCGGGCTCTTCACCTTCGTCTTCGTGTGGTCCTTCAGTGGGCAGGTCGAATTCGGCCATTTGTGGACACGAATTTGTTCCTTCGAAAAGGGCAGCCGCCGACGCCCAAACGCCGCTGGCATCCGTCCCCTCGAGTTGTCATACCGTGATCAGGGCGTCCAGACGATCGAGGAGCGCCTCGTATTCACTCACCCAGGCGAAGACCGCAGCGACCGTCTCGGCCGGCAGCCCCATGCGGTCCGCCAGATCACTGAGATAACGCTCTTCTTCTGCGCTCATCTCATCAGCCAGAGCCAGCGTCACCGCATCGCGGTAGACCAGCACCCGCGTGGCCCACGGCAGCGCCGCACAGGTCGCGGGGGACTTCGGGAAGCTTGTTGAGATCCACGCCGAAATGGGCGGCGTGCTGGTCGAGGAGTTCTCGCTCGGCCGGATGGAGTCCATCCACGTGCGCGATCTCGGACAACGTCGCAACGTACAGCGACGGCGACAGGCCGTCGAGCGGGTCGTGCAGCGGGTCCATGTTCACCCCTGTATGAAGGCGTCGACATCACCGGTTGTGCGGAGAATGCCTTCCTCCGGCACGCCGACGGTCTTCGCAGCCTGAACGCTTGCTTCCAACAGCCTGGTGTTGATCTCCGGATCGAAGGCAGTTGCAGCCAAGCGCTCCAGGTTCCCGAACCAGGCGTCCAACCGCTGTATGGATGCGTGACGCTGAAGTGAGACCTCTGCCGGTGGTGAGCGACATAGGCCATCTGGTCGGCGCCATCTCAACAGATTGCCCGGAAGGATTCTCAGGTCGAACCAACCCGGGTGCTTCTGTGCGTTCGGAAAATCGATCAGATCAACTGGGTACCTGTACGAGTCGAGTGCGGTCTCCCACGTCTCGGCGTCCATCCCGTGTTCGCCGGCCGTTGGCCGAAAAGCTCTGTCGGCCGCTTGACCCACCATGTAGCAGGTTGCCCCGTCGAACGCTCCACCAACCGCCCCTCCTAGGAGCGGTATTAGCTTTGCCAAGTTCACCACGCCTCTCTCGCCGAACTTAGTCAGTAGCCTGAAACCGACCCGCTTGTTGATCTCTATCAAGACCCTTCCCGGAACATTTTTCAGCGCCTCAAGCGCGACCCTGCCGCCGAGCGTGACTCCAGCCTGCTTCGCCACGTCCTCTATCGCGTTCCCGATCATGCAGAGCAGGATCGCGGTCCGTACCTGATCGTTCTTGGCGTCATGCCCGTAGATCTCGGCGATCGCCGCCACCATGGGTGCTTGGATCGCGAGGGAGGCCGCCAACGAACCTGGAATCGCCACTGGCAACGTCAGCAAGCCTCCAAGTCCAGTCACGAACCCAGTTGCACTGTTCTTGGCGACAGCCCATTTGATCAGCGCCTGCACCCGTGCAGCGTCGTTCGCATGGGACTGGCGCTTGTAGTCGTCGGCCAAGTCAGAAACCGAGGGTAGCGGCCCGATTCCGTCCAGTGCCTGATCCAGGATCCACTGGACCAGGTCCTGCCCAACTCTCGCGAGCTTCGCTGAATCAACAGACGTCATGATGGCGGAATGATAGTCGGGTCTTCGTTTGCCAGCGTCTCGACATCGACAGCTCTCCCGTCATGCTCGCCGCCTCTCGTAGCCCATCCGTGATCGCGTCAGCCCGTTCCACGGATGGGTCCGCGTCCGTCGGGCATGCGCGTCGCGTGTGTGTCTAGCCCAAGTTTACCAACCACAAAACTAAACCATTTTAGAATCAGTGGTTTACGCCCACAGAAGCACCCGAGTGGCACTACAAACGCGTACGAACCGGGGAAATTGGTCGGTCAGACGAGCGTCTTGCGGACGCCGCCGGGATGTGGGTCGACGCCGAGCGCGTCGTAGATGGCCCGCTGATCGGGTTCGGCTTGGGTTGCCGTGCGCACATGCAGCGTGCGTCCGTCGGGACGGCGGAAGGTGGCGGTGACGCGCTGCTGGCCTTCGAGGACGCGGCGTAGCGTGGTCCACCTGGCGTGTTCGCCGTGCGCGCGCAGCCGAGTGCGAATGACCTGCACGAGCTGGTAGGCGATGACGGTGATGAACAGGTGGCCGTCGGCCCGCGCCGGCTTGCGGTGGTAGATGGGACGCAGGCCGAGCTCGGACTTGAGCGAGCGGAAGACGGCCTCGACGTCGGTGAGCGTGGTGTAGGTGCGCCACAAGGCGTCTTCGTCCCAGTCGGTCTCGCTGCTGCGCAGGCAGTAGACGCCCGGATGGGTAACCATCGAGCCGTCCTGGGGGCGGCGGGTCCAGGTGACGGCGACGGCCTGGTCGCCGGCCTCGTTGGCGGTGACGCTGATCTGGTAGTGCGAGGCGACGCGGGAATGCTTGGCTTTCAGCCGTCCGATGCGTTGCCAGACCTGGTCGAGCCGTTTGTGCGCGCGGGGGCGGGCCAGCCCGTCGTTGAGCTTCGTCAGGGCGGTCTCGAAGCGGGCGGCGAAACGCTCGACGATGCCCCGCTCCTTGTTGGCCCGCTCCTCGGAGTAGCAGTACAGGCGCACTTCGTCGGGGTCGGTCGAGACCACCTTGTGCATGTGCACGGTTTGGTCCGACTGCGTCTGGAGCGACACGGCGGCATCGGCATCGAAGCGGCGGTGGCGTTCGCGGCTGACCACCAGATAGCGGTAGCCGTTGTCGCGCAACCAAGTCACACAGGCGTCGGTGGCGACACCGCGGTCCATCACCACCAGGGCGCCGACCGGCGCCTCCAGTGCTTCGAGCATCCCGGCCAGCGTCCGGTGTTCGCGGACGTTGCCGGCGAAGACCTTCGAGCGGCGCACGAAGCCGCTGGCATCGAGCATCAGGCCCAGGGTCAGCAGCGGACAGTCGCTGCGCTTCTCCTTCGAGTGCCCGCGTTGCGCCTGCGGCTGGTCGCTCGCCTCGCCCTCGAAGTAGGTGTTGGTCAGGTCGTAGAGCGTCACCGTCGGCTGCAGGTCGAACAGCCCCATCGCGCGGTCGAACAGGTGCTCCTCGATCTCCTCGCGATGCTTCACCAGCACGTCCGAGGCGCGGTAGAGCTGCATCGCACCGACGGTCTCGAAGTCGACGCCGAGCAACTCCCCGAGACCGCTGCGCTCCTGCAGCCAGCGGTGCGTCGCGCGCTCCGAGGCAGGCGCGGCCAGACGCCCGACGATGGCGCCGGTGGCCGCGCTACGCAGGGCGCCGTTGACGCCCAACCGGGTCAGCAGCCGCCGGCAGGTCCAGTTGCTCGAGCGCCCACAGGCCGACCTGCTCCACGCCGACGCTGCGGGGGCGGACCAGCCGCAACGAGTCGACATCGACCGGCTGCACATCGGTCGGTCCGGCGGTCGGCGCGGCCGCGCCGCGGGCGATCAACTGCGCCGCGATCCGTTGCGCTTCCTCCTCCACGGCAGGCGGACAATCGGCCACCAGCGGCGCCTGACCGCTCAACGCATCGTTGATGCGGGCGCACAGCAGCGGCCAGTCCGCCTGGGGAATATCGAAGTGGCGACCGAGGTTGAGGAGGGTGCGCTGGCGCACGCTGCTGCCGAGGCGGTCGGCGTGCACGAGGCGATGAGAGAAGTAGGACTTTCCGTCCTCAGTCCGCCGGGTTTGGGTGCGCCGAATGAACATAGCGCCCACCATAGCGGACGCACCCTGTCCCAGGCAACTATTCTTATACGCTTATGGCACTACATTCGTCTTCTAGCGTCCGCTCGGCGCACCCGCCCCGTGGTCGGCGGCTGCCTGACCGGCATCGGGCCATGACGCGGTAGCGCAGCACTCGGAGGCGCTGCGCTACACTGCGACCGGGCATCGCGACAGGTGAACCAACCTGTCTCGCCGTGCTCAGCGCGTGCCGCGGCGGCTCTGCCACGTCGGTATGCCCCGCGCTGTGATGTTCGCGCTGACCTCTCTTCGCTTAACGTCCGGCGCGTCCCCCGCTGGGAATGTCCTCGGCCTACGTCCAGCCGGCGTGGCGCGGGCCGACACCGAACTCTGGCCGCCCCCTCGACCACGCGACTTACACACGCCCCCTTGGTCCCGGCCCGCGGTCGCTTGACGCGGTTCCGCCCACCTCACCGCCTTCAAATCCGCTCCGAGCCCGGCACGGGGCTGCCGGGGAAGGCCAGCCGCTCGGGACGGGCTGTCGAGGCTCCCTACGGAGCCTCGGCGAGCCGAGGCTCCGCGCTGCCGGGATTCTATCCCTATCGCGGGCGCGCGTGGCCGCTCCCGCCGGGCGACGAGCGGCGGACGGTGACGACGACGTCGCCACCGTCGGCAAACTCGCCGTCGTCCCGGCGCAGAGCGGCCACCTCGCTGCGGAGCAACGCCCCGTGAAAGAGCAAACGCGGTCTGGTTCATCACGAGGCCGATGCTCAGCGCGCCGAGCGGTACTCCATCAAGGACGCGGTACGGGCTGTTGCGACAAGCTGCCCCAGCGCGTCCCACCGGCCGCATCCAGTGCCGGTCGCGACTGGGCCTCAACTACGCCCGGGCGGCCTGAGCCGTCGGCCCCGTCAATTGCTGGCGGCACAACGAGCTCAGGCGGCTAGTGTCGAGTCCCTCAAGTGTGTGGCATAAATGGGCGCTCTCGCAACCCGATAGGGCTCAGCGGCACCGAGAACTCCGCCCTTTGCCTAGCGGACCGCACCGCGCAATCGATCCGCCGCAGGAGCGAGAACACTTATGCCATAGATGCGCGAGACGCCACACTAGCCCACCAATGCACGCCGACGCAAGGCCTTACGTGTCCCTACGATGCCAACTTGACCAGATCCTCCGGATTCTGGCGTAGGTAGACACGCGGGGCGCCGGAGCCAGCAAACGTGATCAAGATGTGATAACCGTTCTTGGTCGAAACCGAACGACGCACCGCCGGATTCCCGTCCACATCCACCGAGAGACCACCGGCACCCGTTTCCCTCTGGTACCTAGCATCCGTCGTGCCATCGCCGTCGTGGGTTTTCCGTCGTTCAGAGAGCACGTTCATCCTAGGCTTTCCATCCCGCATCGCGGCGAATAGCTCCTTCGAATAGCACGATTCCAACCCGTGGTGCGGAGCCACCAACACGGTCAGTCCTTGGCCCAGGAGCTCCTTCAACGTGGGTTGGCTTCCGGTCTCTTCGTGCCACCCCAGATGCTCTTGCTCGAAACCCTTCTCGAAGCGCGAAAAGCGTTTCTGAACTCCTTTGCCGCTCGCAAGGATGTGTACCATGCCTTCCGGCGTCATGTCGCCTGGAAACAGGATCGTATGGCTCCCATGGCGAAAGTAGAACACCATGCTCAATGCGTTCCCGTACTTGTTGTCGTCCTTCGGATGCAACGCATCGCACGCCTCCGGATCGATGTAGTAGATCCCATACTCCAGGTTCGGAACCGTCCTCGCAGAGTCATGGACAATCGTCTGCATCGGCGGCCTGCGTTTCTCGTACAGACCCTTGTAGGTACGGATTAGGTCCTTCTTTTCCGGATCGTCCTGCCCCAGCCGACTCCAGTCGACTCGCTCATGACTCGCAAAATCCGAAAGATCGGCCGGGCAAGTCAGTAGCGTCGGATACAATTTTCCATTTGCCAAGCTCCCGCACTGGGCGATGTGGTCTTTGTGGGGATGCGACAGGATCGCCTGCGCGATCTTGTTCTTCTTGTACGGGTCTAAGCCCGAGACCAGATGCTTCTTCACAAAACGCGCCGGGTCAAAAAGGTCGCCACCGCCCATGTCCAAGACAAAACCTTGGTTCAGCCCGGAGCGAACGAACGCCGCGCTCCCGCGGCCAATCGCAAAGACGAAGATGTGGGTTGACAGCGACATCTCTACTGCTCCCTAGATGCCTGCAGCCTTTCACAGGCCTCAAAGAGACGATCCGCATAGGCCTCCGCTGGAATCCGAACCCAACTCGGTCGGACCCATCCCAGCCAAAACACGACAAGGGCCAAACTGACCGCACAGGCCACGACCCAGTCCAACTCGACACGCCCCCCTGGAGGCCATCCACCAGCAACGCACAGCGCCGCCCCGACGATCGCCAAAGGCGACCCCAACGGCTTGAGGCCGCACAGGTTTCTGCGGAATCCGTAGGAAACGTTCTCCTTGAAGAGAAGCCCAAACTTGTCCGTATCGCGGGTCTTGTCGATCAACCACTTCGTTGCGACTTCGTAAGCCTGATCGGCAGCCTTCCGATCAGAGGCCTCACCTTCCGCCGAAGGAAGATCCAAAGTTGGATCCAGTTTACTCAGAAGGCGGTGGTAACGCTCGACCAGCGCGACATTCGTGTCGGGTGTGGCGAACCGTAGACGCTGCGTGGTCGGTGCGCCGCCCCAACTCTTCCAGAGCTTCGGCTCTTTTCGCTTTCCCATGTCACGCCCTATCTCGGACAAGAGCCACAAGAGAAGGGCCGGCGCTCCCACGATCGCAACAGCTCGTGCGACCACCGATGAACCAGGAAACCAGACAAAGACCGCAAGGGGAACGGGCAGGAGGGTGACCAAAACCGGGGCGATGCGCGCCCTCCACGAATAGCTGTCGACCACTAGGAACGAATTCAGACCCATGCAGACATCCTCGCGCTCGGCTGGCGTATCACTTCGGCAAGGTTTCGACGTTGCACCCCTGTTGCGCCGCCACGGACCGCATCGCTCCGAACTGCGACCCGTGCATCCAAGGCGAAGGTCGGCCTCATCCCACGGACCTGTCGGTCGTGACGGAGCCTCGGGGGCGATCACTCGAGGGCCGTTGGCTGGACGAGCGGCTGGTTCGCGTCAGCGGGAACTGTACCGCGTCAGGCAGGGCTGGCTGCCCGGCGCGCAAGTTCTGCCAGCCGCACCGCCAGCCGTTTCTTCTAGCAGCCATTTTTCTGACCGTTTCTGACGTTCTGCTCTCGATTGCACCAATAAATGGAACCTTTCCAGTATACCTGCTCGACTGTGATCGGTTCCGGAGGCCGACGCACACTGCCCGCCCGCGGATCGACGGCGGTCGTGCAGCAACGGCGGCGACAGTCCAGAGTAGTCCAGGGGAAAGTGGTGCGAAGTCGTCGACTAGTGCGACCACCGCCGCCCGGGGGCGGGCTGGCACGCGCGTGGACGACATGGCGGTCGCCGTACTGGTGGGCGATGTGCATGGTGGTGACGGCGCGGCCCCCACCACGCGGACTGCCCCGGATCCTTCCGTCGTCAGTGATCGGGCGTGGCGGGTAGTCGCGACGCAGGCGCCCGGAAGGAGGCGGCCGCTCGTGCCCAGGGTTGTGCGAAGCCGATCAAGCTGACGGAAATGGTCCGTTCGACAAGGAGTGATCACATTCGGGCGGTTTCGGTTATCCGTCCTGTGGGGCGCTGCCGACATGCCGGCGTTCCTCGGGCTCGATGTCGAGTCGGCGGTCGGGTCGGCAATCGGGACATCGTTCCCGTCGAGCCGGAGGTCGAAGTACCAGCGAGACGGCCGACGAGCGTACGCTCGACCCGAAGGGACGTGCACCCGCGCCGGGGCCACGAGCTCAGCAGCAAGTTCAGCGCCGTGCTGTGCGTCCTCGCCGGTGTCGAGCCAATGACCGCGAACCACGCCAAGCCGCGCCGTGACATCTTCAACTGGGGGGCGCCGCCGTCACGTAGCATCCCGCAGCTCGATCACCCTTCTCGACGTTGGACCCTCCGTACATGTCGCTCTTCTCCCGGAGGACGGACGGTTGCACGTTCTGTAAGTACGAGCAGATGGTCGACGTCATGGCGCCGCCGCAAAGCGTCATCTGCCTGCTTCCGATCGACAGCGAGATCGCGGCGCCGACCGAGATGGGCCCCGGGGCCAAGCATTCCGTGAGGCTGCTCTTGTCGTTGTCGCGCTGCGTTTCTGCGTCAGGCTCGGGGCGGCCTTCCGGCCGGTTCGCCGGGCCGCATGGCTCTCGGAGAGAGCGGCCGGTGTGATTGCCGTCCCTGTCGTGGTCGTAGCCGGCGACCTGCCCGGACTGATGTCGGCAGCCCGGCCGCTCGGCGCTACGACGAGCACCTGCACCAGCAGGTCGAGCTGGCCGCCCATGCGGCCGATTCTGGTCGCGAACGTGTCTGGGCGGCTGTCGAGTGTCGATTCTCGCGTTCAAGCGGCTGTCGAGCGTGTCGATCGTCGTCTCGAGCCGATCGATGCGGCTCACGATCCACCCCGCGCCTGCGAACACGGCGAGGATGATCGCCAGCGCGAGAGTCGTTGCTCCGATCCACGCTCCTCTGCTGATCGTGATCGACTGCTCGCCTGCCCCCTTCGGCGTCTGCGTCATCGACCTGTCCTCGATTGTGTAGTTGCTTGGCGCATTGCGACCGGTCGTGGTCCGGGTCGGATCCTGCGGGTCCTTGGCGCGGGTCAACTGCGCGTATGCGCTACCGGCGGGCGCCCGCCGGCGGGGCGCCGCATCGGCTATGGTCCTGTCATTGTCCGCTGTCCGCTCTCCCTCCTTTGGTTCGCCATCTTGTCCCGCGCCGAGGTCTGCGAGGCGCGGCGGGATTCCTCGATCCAGGTGGTGTGGTGTGGGGTGGTTCGAGCGGGTTCCGCCGCCCGGGGCGCCGCCCGACACCGCCTAGCGTCGAACAGCCGGACCGACGAACCTGAAGCAGAGTACTCATCGCCGTGAAGAGGATCACGCCGCGATGGGTCCGTCGGCCGACGATGGTCGAGGTGCTGGAATCGACAGCGTCCTTCGGTGCGTCGGGCTCTCGCCGGCTGACGTGGCATATTGTGAAAACGTCCCTGCCTCGCCCCGCCAAGCCGCGCCAAGCCATGCCAAGTCCCGCCCCGCCACGTCACGCCAAGCCGCGCCGTGAAATCTTCACCCGCGGGAGACCGCCGTCAAGCAGCGTCCTGCAGCTCGACCACCTTCTCGACGTTGAACCTCCCGTAGTGGCCGCTCGTTTGCGGACGCCAGTCGCCGAGCCCGACGCGCCGGCCGCCCGTGGCCAGCCACGCCGTCAGCTGGTCCCGGTCCACCTGCTGCGGGTCGACGTCGGCTACCCCGACGACCGACCACGGGCAGTCGAACCGCGCCCGGCTGCGAAGGACGCGCTTGCGATTCACCACGACCGGCGCCACGAATTGTGCGGTCGTGATCAGCTTCTTGACGTCCTCGCCGTAGCGTTTGACGTCGTAGCAGAACGTTACGCTCTCGATCATCAATCCCTCGCGCACCAACGGGCCCTGCTTGGTCTTGCGGGCGCTGGACTCGATCACTGCCCGAAGCGCTGCCTCCGGTAGCGTGGGTCTGCCGTCAGCGTCGAGATAGAGGGACCGTCGGCACTCGAGCTCCCAGAGCCGCCGGTCGTCGATGTCGGTTCGGTTGCCGCCGCGCTTCGCCGTGAGCGCTGCGATCTCGCGGCTGAGAGCGCTTCGCGTGTCGAGTCCGGCCGCACCGTTGTGCATGATGAGGGGGGAGACGCCGGCAAGGGTGAATTCAAGTCGCATTGTGCTATTACCTTCGAGACAAGCGCGCAGAATTGGTGCCGCGAGCCGCCGGCGCGCGTGAACCGGCGGAGCGTTGTTGTAAAGAAGTGACAGTCGGCGCACAGCGCCGTCAGGTCGTTGGCGGTCGTCTCGTGCGCCGCCGGGTAGTCGACGGCCCAATGGTGCGCCTCAACGGCGTGCTGCTGGCCGCACAGCTGGCAGAGGCCGCCCGAGCGGGCGAAGGCCTCGTCGCGGGCGCGCAGATAGACCGGGTGGTGGTAGTTGAACTCCGGGCGCTGAGACGTCACAGCGTCCGGCCCTGTCTCCCCAGCCAATGGCGGTGGAGGCAGGCGGCCGCCTCATCGGCGTCTGCGCATCCGAATACGCGGTATGTGCCGGGCGCGTCGCCCGGTATCACGACCCGGATCCGATCGCTGCCTACTCCGCGGAACTCGTCGGCGAAGCGGCGCCGGAAATCGGCCAGGATCGTGTCGCTGTTGGAATGGGTAGTTCTGGTGTCGTCGCACATGCGTGTTCTCCTGTTGTAGTTGTCTGTTGTGTGGTCGGTACCGGGTTCAGGTTGAAACCGGCAGTGCAGGACCGTGTACGGCCGGGTCGAACCCGCCGCGGTCTTTGTCCATCGTCAAGGCTTGGCGGCCGGCGCCGGGTGGCGATCGGCTCCGGGTGCGTGGTGATTCCGCGGCGGCGGCCGCGGGCCGGGGGTGGCCGCCGAACGACGCGCCCGGCGTGAGTGTCGAACCGGACGCGACCGGCGGCGCCCACCGTGTGCTGCCGCGTCGGCCAGCGCCAGTGACGCGGTACTCGAACTCGCGCTCGTCGAGCGACCGGCGCGACTTCTGGCGGCACCGCGCCCGTCCTTCCAGTCCGTACCGATCTGCGGAGAGATTCGTTTCATGGTGGCTGATGGCCCTTCGTGGCGCGGCCGGACCGTGGACCGCGCCCAGCGGCCGGCCTTCGGCCGACATCGTTGTTGGTAAACCGGCCCGTGGCCGGCCGGCGTTGCGGGACAGGCGCCTTGGCGCCGTAGCGGGGATAGCCGACGCGAAAGCGTGCGTACGTGGCGCCGGTGGCTGCTTTTGGTAATCCGACCCGCCGGTCTCTTCTATTCTCTGCTACCCGTCCCCCCTCCCGTGGTTCGTCTGTGTCACCGCGCCGCTTCTGAGCGGCGCGGTGGAACCGGAGGTCATGGACGGTGTGATGCAGGCGCGCCGGTGGACACGGGCTGCGGATAACTTTCCTACCGCACCGGCGGTGGCGCGTTGTGAACAGCAAGGTCAACCGGTACGTCGTAGCGGCGGTCGTACGCTTCGTCGCCGTCTTTACGTTGGTGTTGCCCACCACGAGCAAAGTCGCCGACGCCGGCGCCGATGATGGCGATAGCGGTCGTGTCGCTGTTCGTGTTCACGTGGCCAGCCGGGATCCCGGCGCCCGGCGAGCCGGGCGACGAGGCCTGGGGCGACGTGCCGTTCGAGGAACGGCAGCACGTCGGCGCCTGGATGGTTCCGAGCTAAGCTACGATCCCGAGTTGAACTTGGTCTACATCGGCACGTCGGTCACCTCGCCGGCGCCGAAGTTCATGCTCGTCGGCGCCGACTTGGCGCACCTCTACCACAACTCGACCTTGGCTCTGGGCGCCGATACCGGGGCCGCCACCCCGGCAAGGCACTGTCCGCCGCCTTCATCCGCTCCGCCCCTCGCGGCAGGCACTGCGACGGGCAGGGGTTGTACCTGGTCGTCCAGCCCACAGGAACCCGCAGCTGGGTCCAGCGGCTCGTCATCCGTAGCCGGAAACGCGAACTCGGACTCGGCAGCACGGCCCTGGTCTCGCTCGCCGAGGCGCGGGACCGGGCGCTGTCAAACCGCAAGTTCGCCCGCGAGGGCGGCGATCCGCTCGCCGAGAAGCGCCGCGCCGACGCCATGCCGACCTTCGCCGATGCCGCCGCCCGCATCGTCGAGCAGAAGCGGGCCGGCTGGCGCAGCCCCTCCATCCACGCCCGGACCTGGCTGAACAGCCTGGAGCGCCACGCCTTCCCGCGCATCGGCGGCTGGTCGGTCTCCGAGGTGACGAGCGCCGACGTGCTGGAGGTCCTCACGCCGATCTGGCACGTGAAGCTCCAGACGGCCCGGTGCGTGCGCCAGCGCATCAGCGCGGTGATGGAGTGGGCCATCGCGATGAACCTCAGAACCGACAACCCGTGTGACCGGGTCGAGCCGGTGCTCGGCAAGCAGCACGAGGTCGTGCGGCACATGCGGGCGCTGCCGCATTGGGACGTGGCGGCGGCGATCTCGACGGTTCGGGCGTCGGAGGCGGCCGAGGCCTCGGACCGCTAGCCCGACTTCCGCAACTCGGCGTTGAAAACTCTCAAGAAGCCTGATTTTACTGGGTTGTTCCCCCAAAGGTCGGCACTACACGACGCTGCGCGGAGGGCGTGGTGGGACGTCTCCGGCGCCGCGCATCTCGTGGTGTCGAACAGGGGATCACTCTTCCCTTCGGGTGAGTCGCGCGACATCACCCGGTGCTTGAGATCCCCGTCCGCAGCGCCGCACGCCCGGCGGAGACCTTCGGCGACAAGCGGTCGCCTGCACGGCACGGGCCGGATCACGACACCCCCGTCACCTGCCTCGACGCTGACCTCGGCGTGCGGCCGCAGTCCGATTTAATCCGGAGCCGCTCGGGAACGGTCACCTGTCCGTTGCCGGATATCCGCATCGCCGTGGTATCGTCTCGGCGCGCACTGCACGCGACCCAACCGGACCCGAACGCGGTTTCGCAAGGTATCGAGACCTGCGCCGAGCTCGATGGCCCTCGACGGCGCGCTGTCGACTGACAGGATCTGACACTGGGTCCGGCGAGAGTCTCTCATCCGGTATGATCTGACGCCCTCGGACGTCCCAACACGAATGGCCATCTTGGACGGCTCGACCATCTATCGACTCGTGCTCGGCGCGGACCAGCGGCCCGATGCGTGGCAGCTCGCGCTCACGAGCGGCCAGTGGCCGCGGGTCTGATTGCGCCGACGGGCTCGGGAAAGACGGCCGCCGTGACGCTGGGGTGGGCCGCGCACCGCTTGCGGAACCCCGACAGCACGCCCCGCCGGCTGGTCTGGTGCCTGCCGATGAGGACGCTCGTCGAGCAGACCGCGGACGCCGTCAAGGGCTGGTTCGGCAAGCTTGCTGAAGCGGACGTCGCCAGCCGGCTCCCGCGGCCGGAGGATGTCCACGTGCTCATGGGTGGCGTGGACGCCGCTGGCTGGCTGGAGACGCCCGAGCGCCCGGCAGTACTCGTTGGCACGCAGGACATGCTGCTGAGCCGGGCCCTGATGCACGGCTACGCCTCGTCGCGCGCCCTCTGGCCGATGGAATTCGCCCTCCTTCACGAGGACGCGCAGTGGGTCTTCGACGAGGTGCAGCTCATGGGCGCGGGCCGCGCGACTTCCGCCCAGCTCGAAGCGTTCCGCCGCTCGGACGCGGATCGAGCGCAGCGAGAAGGCCGTCCGCCGGGCAGTCCGTCCCGCAGCCTCTGGATCTCGGCAACCCTGGATCCGCGGTGGCTCGCGACCGTCGACCACGCGACGCCGGAACCGAAGGAGGTGGTCCGGGTCGACCCTGGGGCGGAGGCGGATGGCAGGCTGGCGCGACTCGCACGCGCCGCGAAGCGCTTGAGCCGTTCCGCACTGGCGCCGGCATCGCCAAAGACCGCCGATGTCGGGACCTACGTTGGCTATCTCGCCGATGCGATCCTCGACGCCCACCACTCCGGGCGGATGACGCTCGTGATCGTCAATCGCGTGGCCCGAGCGCAGGCACTCCACGAAGCCCTCGAGCAGAGGCTCTCGAAGCGGACGCAGCCGGTGCCGGCCCTGGCCCTCGTCCACTCGCGCTTCCGCCCCGCCGACCGCCAGCGGGAAATGGACAAGGTCGTCGCGACAGGTAACGGGAACCTGTCCGACCGCATCGTCGTCGCCACGCAGGCAGTCGAAGCGGGCGTCGACATCTCCGCCGCGGTCCTGTTTACCGAGATCGCGCCCTGGTCATCGATGGTTCAGCGCTTCGGCCGCGCCAACCGTTACGCGGAGCTTGACGACGGCGCCGATGTTCGTTGGATCGATCTGCTCCAGGCCGCGGACGACGGCACGGCAACGGAGAAGGACACGGCCGAGCTGGCGATTCCCTACACCGTCGAAGAGTTGCAGACCGCGCGGGATCGGTTGGCCGAGCTGACCGACGCGGCGCCTGTTCACCTTCCTCCTCCGGACGACGTCGCGCCGCCGCGCCGGGTCATCCGCCGCAAGGACCTCGACGATCTCTTCGACACCGATCCGGACCTGACCGGCTTCGACGTCGACGTGTCGCCGTATGTTCGCGACGCCGACGACACGGACGTCTGGGTCTTCTGGCGCGATCTCTCCGAAGCGGACGACGACCCGCCGCGCCCCCGCCGGAATGAACTGTGCGCGGTGTCGATAGGCTCTGCCAGGGTCTGGCTCGCCAAGCTGCGCAAGGGCGCAGCCGTCGTGTTCCAGCGCGACCCGCAGTGGCAGCGCCGGGACGGCCGGACGGGAAACGCGCCGGCAGGATGGACGCCGTTTCGAGACCAGCCGTGGCCGGGACTGACGTTACTCGCGGACGTGAGCGCAGGCGGCTACCGGAACGCCATCGGATTCACGGCCGACCCGAAGCACGTGCCCGAGCCGGTCGTCGATTCGGCGGGGCCGACCGGCCAGACCGCGGCGGAGGACATATCGAGCGCTCCGGCGTCGGGCGAGACCGAAGGGCATGACGAGGATGCCCTCAGCGAGATCGACGCCACCGTTACCCTCGCCGATCATCTCCGGCACGTCGCCGCGGAGGCGGAAGCGCTGTGCAGCGCGCTCGAAGTGGATTCCGGCCCGCGGACGGCCGTCGCTCGCGCCGCGCGCTGGCACGATCTCGGCAAGGCGCACCAGGTTTTCCAGGACACGATGCGCCGGGGCCTCGGCGATCACGAGGTTGCGGACGGCGTGCTGCTGGCCAAGACGGTGAAGAACGTGCGCCACGGGCGCGCCTACTTCCGTCACGAGCTCGCCTCCGCATTGGCGTTTCTCGCCCACGAACGCTGGTCGCGCGATGCCGACCTCGTCGCCTACCTGATCGCCGCTCATCATGGGAAGGTGCGGATGAACCTGCGCGCCCTGCCCCGAGAGTCGGCGCCGAAGGACGGCGACCGCGCCGGAGCGCGCTTCGCCCGCGGCGTCTGGGAGGGGGACGAGTTGCCGCCATTCGACATGGACGGCGGCGAGCACTGGAACGGAGGCGGCCTGCTCCTCTCAATCATGGAGCTCGGTTGGGACGAGGTCACCCGCGAGAGCTGGACCGAGCGCACGCGCGAGCTGCTCGCGCAGCTCGGCCCGTTCCGCCTCGCCTGGCTCGAATCCCTCCTGCGGGTCGCGGACTGGCGGGCATCCGCAAAAGAGCGCAACAGGAACCGCGATGATCGGTGAGGCGCTGACACTCAACGGATGCGCCCCGACGCCGCTGGCCTCCTACCTGAAGGCGCTCGGCGTGCTGCGCCTGATCTCGTCGCCCACCAACCACATCTCCGGCGCAGCGGCCGATCCGGGAGCACGCGGGTGGTGGGAGAACGAACGCTTCCACCTGAGGACGACGCTGAGCCGCGATGCGCTCCTGCACTTCTTTCTCGACGAGTATGCGCCGAGTCCGATCATCGCGCCGTGGAATGGCGGCAGCGGCTTCTACCCGAAAGACAACAAGGACGGGTTCGACCCACTTACCGCGGAGAAGGTCGCGAAGCGCTTCGAATGCATCTCGTCGGCAATCCGGAGCGCATCTCGCACAGTTGCGGGTCTGGCTTTGACCGAACGTCCAGACGGTGACGCCAAGGTCGAACTTGTGGCGATGCTCAGGGCCGCACTTCCCGATGCAGCACTGGCCTGGGTCGACTCCGCTCTCGCGCTGTCGGGCGGTGGCCTCGCGTACCCGCAATTGCTCGGCACCGGAGGAAACGACGGCCGACTTGATTTCACCAACAATTTCGCCCGCCGACTCGTCTCCGGTTCCAATCCAGCGGGACTGTTCCATGCGGCTACCGGCGAGCCGTCCAACGACGCAGCGGTGAGGGGACGCGACGGCAAGCGCCTCCCACGCACCCGTCCAACCGTCCCATCAGCGCCCGGCGGTGTCCCGCGCCCGATAGACTCGGGCGATGGCCACGCAAGACGGCGAGACCTCCCGTGACCAGGCAGGCCGGCGGCGCCGCCGACATTTGGCGTCTCCTGAGGAGCGCGAAGCCCGTGACGCCGAGGCGCGTAGGTTGCGCGTCGCGGGCCTGAGCTATCGCGAGATCGCGGAGGAACTCGGGTGCGGGCGTGGGACGGTCGAGCGCGCCGTCAGGAACGCCCCGCCTCCCAACTCGATCATCCGCGGTGAGCGCATAGACGGAAGGCCAGTCGTCACCATCGACGGGCAGCCCTTCGCGTGGCACGATGCGCCGGACGTCACCGAATGGAGCCCGACAGGCATCGAGTGGGGACATTTCGGTGCCGGGTCGCGCCGGCTCGCATTCACGATCCTGCTGGCGGTGACGGACCGACACGAGGCCTACAAGTACGCTCCATGGTTCGCACAAGGCTGTCTTGCGAGGATCCCAGAGCGCGAGCCGTGGGCTCTCACGACCGACGAGGTGCGGGACTGGCTGGCGAAGTCCCACGAGATGAAGGTGGAAACGGAAGAGCCGCTGTCGCTGGAGGTCAAGCCGGCGCGACGCTACCGTCCGTGACGGTCACGCCGGGTCGGACGCGGTCATTGGCGGCCCGCACCACAGGGTCCGTCGTTCTGACCCGAGAACGGCCCGGATGATCCACCGTCAGCGCGTGTTCGCCACCCACAGGCTGCCTCCACCGCCCCGCGTGCAGAGGTAACCGCCCGGCAACTGTCGGTCCCGGGAATCGCCGCGCGGGTCCCTCCCGAGAACAGGGTAAACGGGACGCCACCCGAGGCTGATGAGACGACCGGGCCGGCCGGATGGGACAGCTCTCCCGGCATCCAGGCTACACCGGCCGGCGGTCCGTTGCTACAGGCGTTCACCACGACTGGGGCCGAGTCTCAAACGCCACCGAACACAGCCCGATGCGCCAGGGTTGCGTGCACCGTCGTTCTGGCGGCGCTGCCAGCCCGCCGTAGTCCGGCCCGGGACCGGGCGGTTCCGTGGCGGTCCCGCCAATCCGCAGTCGAACACGGCGGGACGGCATCTTCTTGCCGACGGGACGTTCGTTTTCCCCCAATGGGACAGGCTCATGCGAGGGCAGCTACGCGGAGCAGGTCTCGCTGGGAGTCCGGACCGCGTCAGCCGACCGTCGGACGCGGCTGCCCCTTGCAGACTCACCCGGCACGTGGCTGCCGGTAACGCGGTAACCGAGCGCTCGACGGCCCGGCGGCCGAACAGCCTACCCCTGATTGGCGCTGAGCCCCTTGCCGGGGGCGTCGGCGTTTGCAGCGCCGGCCCTCACAGTCGATTCTCGGCGACGTCCTGGAACTGGCGGGTACGCGTCGCTGTCGACGTTGGCTCCTCGGAGTCCGACACGAAACCTGGGCCCCCAGTCTTCGCCCCACTGCGGTCTTCCTCGTGGCCGTGTCGGGCGAAGAGCCTCTCCTACCGTTCGCAGGCCCGGCCGTCGTTGTCGCGGTCCATCCGCCGTTGATACGCACAGTGGCCACGCGGGACGCCGGTGGGGTGATCGCGCCGCAGCGCCGTGCAGTTGCGGTACGGTCCGCACTCGGTTCCCGACGCCCGCGGCGACGACGGCGAACTTACTGGCGACACGCCGCGGCTGGCGGACTCGCACACCACGCCGTCGCCGTCTCCGTCGCGCATGAACGGATACGCCGGATGGTCGCGCGTCACCGGAGCGATCCCGTGCGCTCGAGCTTCCGCGCAACTGACGCGGCCGTTCCGGTTGTCGTCCCACGTGGCGATCTCCTCGGGAACGCTGGCCGCGGCCGTGGTCGTCGCGCCTCGGATGGGAGGCGCCGGCGAGCTTCTTGTGGTTGACGCGCAGCGAATAGCCCATCGCCTTGAGCAATCGAGCGACGGTCTGGGGGCAGACGTCGATGCCGAGCGCGCACAGTTGGTCGGCGACCTTGGCGGTCGAACGGCGTGTCCACTGCAGGCCGCTGACCGGGTCGCCGGCCGTCTCGTGGTCCATCAAGGCTTTGATGCAGGCGATGACTTCCGGCGTTTTTTTTCGGTTGGCCGCCGTCCGCCGCCCGCGCGCCGCACCCGGTCGACCTCGACGTCGCGCTCGACCAGTTGCCGCCGACCGGCGGCGACCGTCGACGGGTCGATGCCGAGCAGTCGGGCGATGCGCCGGTCACCGCCCCACCCGCACTTGAGCGCTTCGAGGCCGGCGAACAGCCGCCGCTGCCGCTCGTCGAGCAGGCTGGCGAACAACACGATGGCGGGCGCGCAACTCCTCGGGCATCAGGTCGGCGTCGGGCAGGGGCCGTACGAGTCCGGGCGTGGCCAGCAGCAGGCGTCTGGCGCGCACCTGGTGCGTCTGCTGCGCGCGGTCGGCCGCGCAATAGAGGAACTGGCCGGCGAGCTTGTGCCGTGACAGCCGCCCGTCATCGACGAGCTTGCGCAGCGCGTCCTGGGTGCCGACACCGAGCAGGTTGTCCAACTCGTCGACGACGTGTCCGGCTTCGGCGTGGTTGATGAACGACTCGGCGGTTGCGATCAGGGTGCCGGCGCGGGAGAAGCGGACCCCGGCGAACGACCACAGGCCGCGCTCGTCGAAGTCGGCGAGTGCGTCGAGGGTGTAGAAGCCGCCGCGATGCGAGTAGCTGGTGCGGGCGTCGATGTCCTTGAGCTTGCGAAACGCGGTGCGCCTGCTGGCGCGGGCACCGAGTGCCGCCATCACCTCGTGCAGCGAGGCGACGGTCTGCTTGCGGAGCAGGGCGATGATCGTGTCGGCGGAGAACTCGGTTGGTCTCATTATGGCGCCATTGCGGGTCTATATTTCCGCAATGATGCCATAAGCCGATGCAGGCTGCACCCCACAGAATCCAGAAAATCTCCTTCTTGGGTGGGGGCTGGTCGCCGAGCGCGAGGGTTCCGGCACCGGTGTGCTCTACTGCGAGACTACAGACATTTCTAGGAAGTTATTTTTGCGCGGACCCTTGGTCGCCAGCGTCGGCAGGACCTGCTCGATTCGGCTGACTCGACGCTCGAGGTCTTCCGTTGTCTGTTCCAACTGCTCCGTCGCCATCGTCGTTCTCCGTCGTCGTCGTGTCAGGGCATCAGTGTCGGACGCGCAGGCCATCGTCGCCTGCCGCATGTGCAGAATAGCAGCCCTGCACGGACGCCTCAGATCGCATCGTCAGTGTCGGTCTTCCGCGGGACCTCGCTGACAGATGATCCGGATGCGCTCGATCAACTCGCTGGCGGTGTTGCAGTCGATGATGGTCTCTCCGACCTCGGCGAGCCGTTCGGGGTCGCGCAGGTCGGCGATGGCGCTGGCGAGCTGGTCGGCGGGCGCGGCCTCGAACTTCCGGGCTGCCTGCCGGCAAAGGAGTGTCCTCTCGGCGGCGAGGCCCTGCTCGCGGCCCTCGGTGCGGCCTTGCTCGCGGCCCTCGGTGTGGCCTTTGGTACGGCCCTGTTCCACCCACTCGCGTGTCCATTCCTGCACTCTCTCAGCCAGCATCGTGCGTACCTCCTTCAGTCTCGTCAGCGGGTCGGACGACGCCTCGGTGCGCGTCCGTGGGACCAGCAACGCGTCGACCCAGGCGCTGAATGCTTCCGTCAGGGCGCGGTCGTCGTATTCCGCCAGCAGGTCGATCAGCCGGTCGGTCGCTGCTGCCGTCTCGGCGGGGTTCCTGCTCGTTTCCAGCGCGACCAGCGCCGAGACCAGGTTGTCGGGCGGCAGGCCGGTGCTCTGTACCCGGCCGTGATCCAGCAGGAAGTACCGTAGGGACGGCTGGTAGACCGCGAGCGTGGTGCTCGGGCCGGTGGCGATCAGCTCGTGCAACTCCGTCGGAGCGTTCCAACGCCGGGCGCCGTTGTAGATGACGAATCGGCAGCACCGGTGGGAGCTTGTCGTTCTTCCGCAGTGCGCCGTCGGCGATCAGCCTCTCGTACAGCAGTCCCGTGTACGTCAGCATGCGGACCGCCATCCGTTGGTCGATGGTGGACTGGAACTCCAGAAGGACGACGACGTAGAGCCACCGTTCGTCCTGGAAGCGGATCCGCCAGACCAAGTCGCTGTGCCGCTGATGCAGGTCTCTGCTGACGTAGCTGGCGGGCAGCGCGTTCAGGGACCCGAAGTCGAGCGTGTCGCTCCAGCCGCGGGCGGCGAAGCCGGCCAGCAGGTCGCGGATCATGGCCGGCCGGGAGAACAGGCGCTTGTAGCCGGGATCGTTCATTGGTCGGTGATTTCCATCATACCGTGGCGGTCTTTCGTGTTCCGAGCCCGGGTTGAGGTGGGGGAGCCAGTTGAGCGCTTCGTGTCAACGGCTGGGGCTGCTTGCCGCCGTCGTGGCAGGCGATGTGCGGTGGGGCCTCGAGGCGAATCGTCAACCGCGGTCACGGGCGCCTGGCGGTCTCGGCTTGCACCGGCGCCGACGCGCTGGGTTTGTCTCCGGCGTTCGCCTGGTTGCGGAGCGTGGGGAGGAAGTTGCCGGGATCGAAGCCGATGGCTTCGGCGACCTCGAGAAACTCGATGATGTCGAGGCTGCGCTGGCCGTTCTCGTACTTGCCTACGAATGACGTGGGCCGGCGCAGCCGGGCTGCGACGTTTGCCTGGGAGAGTTGGGCGCGGCGCCGCGCGGCTCGCAGTTTGTTGGAGAGGAGGGCTGCGTCACGGTGCGCGGGAGAGGCCGTGCGACGGCCGGTGGTCGTGTCGGTGGTGATGGTGCTCTCGGTCATCGGATTCGGGTCCTGGCCGGCAGGGGTTCTGCCGTGCCGGCAGTGTATGGACTGTCGTCCGTTGCGCGGCGCTTGGCTCAGTTGCTTGGCTCGGTCGAGGAGCCGGGCCGTGGCCGTTGGGTGTCGCATCGCGGGGACGCGTCGAGGGGCGGGGCTTTCTTCCGGAGCGACTTCAGGAAGTCGGCGGGATCGAAGCCGAGCGCGTCAGCGATCTCCAGGAACTCGAGCACGTCAAGCCTTCGTTCGCCGCTCTCGCACTTATAGACCCACTGCTGCGTGCGGTTGAGGCGGGCGGCCAGGGCCGCCTGTGTCAGGCCGGCCTGTTGGCGCATCGCTCGTAGGTCCTGGCGCAGTTGGTGGGCCCTGGGGCCGAAGTTCGAGCGGATCACTGGTTGTGATTTCTGGCAGGCCGGGGGCGGGTACCCCAAGTTGGTGTACTCGCGCGGGTTGTTGGACGATGGCGCAACGCGCAGTCGGGGCGGTGCTGTGAACTGGCGTGAAGTGGGTGCAATTACCGCGTCTGTACCCGCCAACGGGTTCGTGATCTGGTGGCGCTGCTACGGGCAAGGCCCGGGCGCTGTCACCGCGTTGGAGTGGGCATGAGCAGGGAACGCGAAGGAGATCCGCCCGCGGATTCGGTCGCTGATGGAGAGAGCGGAGGTGTGGGTGTAGGGGATTCGTCTGAAGCCGACGAGACGCCAGCGGGGGGTGTGCCGCTTGCAGGCCGTGCGGTTGTTGAAGACGTGGCGGCGCACGTGGACGCGGGAGTAGAACGCATTCTGCGGGCTTTTGAGGAGAAGCTACGGTACGACGCGTCGAAACAGCAGGCCGTGGACCGGCTTTACAGCGAGTTACAGGAACACCGGTCGGACCTGGTCGGCCAGGCGGTGCGTCCGTTCGTGCTCTCGCTGATCCGCCAGCACGCGGAGATCGGGAAACTGTCGGCGTCCGTCCGGAAGGCCCCGGCGGGGGAGATGACGGTGGAGAAGTTCTGCAGTTGGCTGAACGACTTGCAGGAGGACCTGGAGGAGACCCTCGCAGAGAATGGGGTGCCGCCGTACCGGGCGCAGGTCGGGGATGGGTTTGATCCGGTGCGTCAGACCGTGGTGGGTGCGGCGCTGGAGACGAATGACGCAGCGTTGGCGGGGACGGTTGCGTCGTGCCTCAGTCCCGGCTTCGAACGCGACGGCAAGCTGCTCGTCAAGGCGCGGGTGTCGGCCTACGGGCGGCGTGCGGGCGACGCGGTGGATTGAGACGGTTCGGAAGGAGGCAGGGTATGAGTCCTGAGGAGAACGTGAACCGCGTGTTCGGTATCGACCTTGGTACGACGTACTCGTGCATCGCGTGGGTGAACGACGTCGGCAAGGCAGAGGTCGTGCCGAACCGCGATAACGAGTTGACGACCCCATCGGTGGTGTACTTTGAGACTTCGGATCACGTCACCGTAGGCCAAGCCGCGAAGGAGGAACTCAAGACCAACGCCGCGAAGGTTGCCAGGTTGTTCAAGCCAATGATGGGTGAAGAGGGCGTGGTCCTCCAGAGTCTCACTGGTGAGCCCCTCACGCCGCAAGATATATCGTCGCATGTGCTACGCAGGCTCGTCAGCGATGCAATGGAGCACACCAGGTCCGAGCAGCCTATTCGTGATGTGGTGATTACGGTTCCGGCGTACTTTGGATTCGCGCAGAAGGAGGCTACGCGGCAGGCGGGGAGGCTGGCGGGGCTTGAAGTGCGCCATTTGATACCCGAGCCGACGGCGGCGGCCATCTACTACGGTCTCACGAGTGACATATCAGGTGAACAGACGGTGCTCGTGTACGACCTTGGGGGAGGGACGTTCGACGTCGCCGTCATTGCTGTGAGCGGCGGTGGGATCACGGCTGTCAGTGTTGCCGGGGACCACACCCTGGGTGGAGCCGATTGGGATGCGCGTGTTGCCTCTTGGTTGGCGGATGAATTCTGCAGGGAGCACGGGGTTGACAAGAGCGATCTGGAAGACGACGACGAGACGTGGCAGGAGATTCTTGCGGCTGCCGAGACAGCGAAGCGGGCACTGTCGAACAAGAAGAAGACGAGACACTCAGTTCGCGTCCTGCATGGGGTTAATCGATCGCGAATCGAACTGACACGCGAGATATTTGATCGTGTGACGGAGGATGAGCTCAATCAGACGATCAAGTGGACGAGGCAGGCGGTGGAGAAGGCGAAGGCGGCGGGGTATGCCCGTATTGACAAGATTCTGCTAGTGGGCGGCTCGACGTACATGCTGCAGGTTGGCGAACGTCTTCGCCGGGAGTTTCCTGCGATTTTGGATATCGCTCTGATGGAGCCGAACTTGGCAGTGGCACAGGGTGCGGCTCTTTTTGCCCATAAGTGTTTCCTGGATGATGCAGTGATGCGGAGAATCGCTGAGCAGACAGGAATGGATGTGACCGAGGCGGATCTCGATGCGGTGCCGGAGGACGTGCGGGCACGGGCGGAGGTGAGCGTCGCGGGAGACCAGGGGATGCAGTTGGAACACATGCAGAAACTGACCCGAAAGCAGATTTCTAACATCACCGGAAAGAGTTTCGGTATGCGGGCCCGGTGGGGGAAGGAAACCGGTGGCGACGGGGAGTTGTGGGTATGGAACCTCGTTCGCGCTGGAGCGACCGTTCCGGTGGAAGTGACCAAGCAGTTCCTTACGGTTGAGGCTGGTCAGACGCAGGTGGAAATTGTCGTGTACGAGACCGCTTCAGATGAGGAGCGCGTTGCGATGGAGGACGCCAAACGGATTTACGACACGGCGTTGGCTCTCAAACGTGCTGTTCCACGGGGTTCACCGGTGGAAATTCGATTCCGGCTGTCGCCTGACGGGTTGCTCTCCGTTCACGGGAAGTACTCGGAGACGGGTGCGGAGGTGGATCTGGAGATCAAGACGACGGCATTGCTGACGGAGGCCGAGCTGGAGGCGAGGACTGCGAGGATGGCCCAGATCTCAGTGGCCTGAGTCCTCTTACGGTGGTGCTTCTGTTTTTTGCTGGTGTTACCCTTGGCGGTGATGGAGCCGGACACATGTTGACGGATGCTCAGTGGGAGGAAGTCAACTCGTTGCTGGGTGTCGCGAAGAAGAAGGATCTGTACGATGTGCTCGGCCTGCCTCGCACGGCAGATCTGCCGACCCTTCAGAGTGAGCGCGAGATAGTCTACGCGCGGTGGGCACAAAGGCCGAAGTCGACCAGGCAACTTGCCATGAAGGACTTGGCCAGCAAGTGTGACACGGCGTTCAAGAACGAGGAATCGCGGAAGAACCACGACCGTCGGTTAGATGATGATGCCCGAAGTTCGGGCGACGGCGGTGATCGGGGGGGTGATGATCGGGGCGGTCGTCAGCGTAACCGGGACGACTGGGGTGGAGGAGGACACGTTCCGCCGCCCCGCCCGGCTCTGCTCGTTCACTGTCTGGCCTGTGGGCATCCGATCGCGGTGGACGCCTCGATGTGTCCGCAGTGTGGCTGGAACGGGCACGTAGTGCCACCGGCCTCGACCAGGACCAAGGGCGTGGCTGCGCTGCTCTGTCTCCCGGGCTTCTTCGGCTGCGCGGGTTTACACCGTTTCTACGTGGGGAAGAATGCCACCGGGCTTTTGATGTTCGTGACCTTCGGTGGTTTCGGTGTCTGGCTGCTGATCGATCTCATCCTCATCCTTGCAGGCAAGTTCAAGGACTGCGAGGGTCTTGTCGTTGGAGCCTCGGCTGGGAACTTCGGGTACGCGTCGCAGGGAGTTGCTACGGGCTGGCAACGTTTTTGGCGGGACCCCTCGGGGTACTTCAGGTCCCTCAGTTGGGGTTTTCGTCTCCTTTTGGGAGTCTTCGGTGCTGCGTTGTTGTTGGACGTAGCAGCGTGTCCGTTTCGGACGCGAAGTGGCTCGGACGCTGAGGCTCCGGTACCGATGCCGGCGTCGGTGAGTGCCGGGGCGGAATCGGAACCGTCACCGGTTGCCGTGAGCGAGGAAGACGCCCTGGGACTGAGTGGGTCAGCGCGGCGTCGCATTCAGAGCGGGTTGGCCGTTGCGGGATTTGATCCCGGGCCGGTGGATGGCGTATTTGGTAGTCGCACGCGGCAAGCCATTCGGCAGTGGCAAAGCCAGGTGGGTGTGTCGCCGACGGGGTATCTGACGTCCAACGGTGCGGCACTATTGGAGGCACTTGCGGAAGAAGTAGGGAATGCTCCCGCAGTTGCTGACGTTGTGGACGGGGCGCGGGCAGACACGGAACTGACGGCACCTTCTGAGGTAGTCGCATCGGCCGAGCGGGTCGACCCGGAACCCACACCGGCCTTAGGGTTGACCGGTCGCTGGCTCGGGCGCATCGAAGGCTTTGGCCGAAGGTACTATGCTGACATCATCTTCGAAGAAGTAGGAGCGCGCATACGGTATCCGCTGTCCGGCTGTACTGGACGCCTGCATGTCATTTCGGGATCAAGTTATCGCGAAGAACTTACCCGGGGAGATGAATGCCCGGCGAATGGACGGGTCACCCTGCGGCGTTTGACCGCGGAGAGAGTGAGCTACGAATGGGGATATGATTCTCGGTCTGTGGAGGCGTCAGGTCAGTTGTTGCGAGTTGCGGCTATGGCAGAAGCTGGTGATGAGTCCGCGTTGTCGGGAACGTGGAGTGGGGAGCACGGGTATACGCCTTACCCGTCAAACGAGTATTCTGCTGAGCTTACGATCGAGCCAACAGGCGTTGTCCTCCGTATTTCGTGGCCGTGCGTGTTTCGACTTGAGCCGGTTTCTGCGGATTCCCGGATTCTCGTTTACAGCGCGGTTCATCTGGACGGTTTTTGCTCTGATGGGCAGGTTGTACTCCGGCGGCTTGGGAGAGATGCTCTTTGGTTCGAAACAGCGAGGGTGGAGGATTATGGGTCTAGGGTGGGGATATTGAATCGTGGATTCGATTGATCATCGCATCGCCTTTTCGTTCAAGCGCAGAAGTGCGGAATCCGTTCCAGAGAAGTCGCCAAGAGGACGGCAGTTGAGAGCAAGAGTGAGAACCAGCAGAAGACATTGTCGCTCATGTCGTCCCACCACCTCGGCCCGGCCGCCTACGCCCGTAGTCTCGACGTCGACCACCAGCACGTCCTCGCGGTCAAGCAGGTCGGGCCAGTCCGCCGTATTCCGTTTCTTCCGGCTCTTACGGCGAGGTATGGAACCCGGAAACTCGGGCGTTGGTTCACCCTCTGCAAGTCTGCGGGCGAGATCGAGACAGCCGGGGCAAGTGACCTCTTCCAAATCATCCGACAGGATTCCCGCCTCTCCAACCTTGGCCATTCCGCACGGCACGACCATTCCGCTGTGCGGGTCAAGCGACCAATGGACCACCTCCGCCGCCTTCCGCGCTGCCCGCCGACGCAAGTTCGCCACCAGCGCCACGACGAACCAGATGGCCGCGATGACGAACAGGATCTCCGTCAATCACCCTCCCCTTGCAGCCCGTGGAAGAAGTCTGTTCGCTGAGCCCCGCGGTTCAGGCAGCTTGGCGATGAGCGATTGAGCCGACGAGCGCCGTCGGTGTCCATTTCGACCCCCAGACGCTCCTCAGACGCCCCCAGCGGTCGATCAAACGCCCGATCAGGCTCTCCAGCGTCGGTCCGCCGCCCAGCGTCAGCAGCATGCCTCCCGACCCGTAGCCGGTCACGCCCCACACCGTGACGCGGTCGGTCACCCGGTAGCCCAGCCACGCGCCCGGACCGGCGGGACCGCCTGCTGTTGCTCAGCGACGGATTCATTGGCCGGCGAACAGCTCACGCCCGGGGCACCGTGGAGGATCCGCATCACCCCGGAACTGCTCGCCTGCTTCGTCGAACAGACGCCGGCGGGGTACGTGCCGATGCAGGACGCGATGCGGAAACGAAGCCGACCGTCGACTCGAACGGATAATCCGGACTCATGTTTCGTCCCGCGTCGCTTCGCTCCGACCGAAGTGGTCCCGGTTGTTCAGACAGGTCGAGGGCTGCGCCAAGGTAGATTCCGGGTGCGTGGCCATGCCCTCGTCGTCGTCAAGCCAGCGCTGACCGGCGCAAGATCCCCTGATCGCGCGAGGATCTTGTTCCGATGATCGATGCCCATGACGACGATGCGCCGAGGGGCTGTGGGAATCCTCGCGGCCGGAACCGTAGGCACGAGCGGCAGCGATCGTCCGCGAGATGTCCAAGGGCGTGTGGGCGCCCGCTTCGCCCACGGTCGGATTCGATGCCACGCTGCGCGGGCGTCCACACGCCCGGCAGGTTCACAGCGCCTCCTCCGGATACGGTGTACGGTCCGCTCATGCCGTGGCTGACTCCACCCCCCGGATGCGCCGAGGGGGGAAGCCCCGCGGCACGGCGGGCCCGCGTTCGTCTGCTCGTCGAACCGCCGGCCCATGTTCGCGATGTCGAGCATCAAGGCGTCGTACACCAACGGCCGTTCCACGCACCGTCGTTCGGGTGCTCACGCCGCCCGCTCCTCGCCGTAGACTCGGCCGGCGTGCGTCCCCCAAGGGCCGAGTGCGGTCGCTCGTAACCGTAGAACGTCATCCACGCCGCGATAACCCGCTGGGCCGCGAACCCGTCGGCCAGCTCGTGAAGGTACACCGCCTCGTACTTCAGCGACCGCGACACACCGCTCGAAGAAGTCGTCGTCCAGGCACCGCCCGCGGCCGTCCATCGAGCACTGCGCGCCCGCCGCCCGAACCCGCTCGGTGAACGCCGTGCTCGTAAACTGCGACCCCTGGACGCTCTCATGTATGTCAAGGGCTAGATCGAGGAGTCGCTCGTTGCTGGCTCCGTCCGACCGACAGCATGCGCGTGTGCTCGCCGCCGTCAAGGCGCCTCGCTACACTCGGCCCCCGCTCCGCGGGGCTGACGGCCTCGACGACGGCTCCGCGCACGCTCAGACTGGCTCTTGTCGGACGAAGCTCGATCTTGAGCCCTCCCATGGGACCTGGTTGTCGCGGGCTGGCCGAGGTCCACCGCCATAGGCGGCTGTTGACGGTCACGGGCTCGGCTTGACCAAGGTACGAAACACCTCGCGGGCCACGTAGCGTTTCAAGCAGCGCATGATCTCCCTCTTCGACAGTCCCTCGCGAAGACGACGAGCTACGTAGGCTTTCGTGCGCTCGTCGGTGCGCATACGCGAAACGACCAACCATGTGCAGGGACGAATTGGCTTGGCGGTCTCCGCCGCGGTTCAGCCGATGACGAGTAGTCTTGCCGAACGACGCGGGTATGGGGCTCGCACCACACAACATCGCGAAGCTCGCTTCCGAGCCCAGGCGCCACGGATTGTCTCCCGCCGTGACGAGGAACTCGCCAGCCGATTCCACCCCGACGCAGGGCAGCGCGAGCAGCGCCGACGCGAGCTCCTCGACGAGCGGCTCGATCAATCGGTCGAGGTCGGCGATCTCCTCGTTGAGCATCAGGATGCGTCGCGCCAGCGCCTTGAGTGCGATCTTCGCGGCGGTGGCGGGGTCGCGACAACCGATCACGTCGGGTCGCCACGAGGCGCAGGTCCGCAGTCGTTGCAGCTTGGGTATTGGCCGCCGCGCGCGACTGTGCAAGACTAGCGGCTCTGGAGCGAATCCAAGGAGAGAACGATGAGCCATCGCAGTCTTGCGGCGTGGGTGATCGTGATCGGGCTCGGCTGGTCGATGCCGGGTCCCGCCTCCGGGCAGGAACCGGCCCAGGAAGGTACGCCGGACACGGCCTCGACCTGGACGATGCCGCGCCTTCCCGACGGCCAGCCGGACCTGCAGGGCTACTGGACGACGCAGACCTTCACGCCCCTGGAACGGCCCGAGTACCTGGCCGAGAAAGAGTTCTTCACGGAAGAGGAAGTGGCCGCGCTGAACGCGCAGTTGACGGCCGAGGGGGTCGACCCGTCGGCGCGCAACGCCGTCGAGATCGCGGATCCGGAGGAGAGGGAGCGACGGCTGTACCAGGTCAACCGCGACCGGACCTACGTCCACTACGACAACCAGATCTGGCTCCGCACGCCGGTGCCGAAGGGCCTGTCGACTCGGCGCACGTCGCTGATCACGGATCCGCCGAACGGCAGGATCCCGCCCCTGACGCCTGAAGCCGCGGAGAAGCTGGCCGCCGAGGCCGAGGCGCGGCGGCTGCCGAGCGTGTTCGACAGCCACCTGCACCGGCCGTTTCCCGAGCGCTGCGTCGTCTGGGCGCACGAGGGCCCGCCGAACGTGCCGCCGGCGTACAACGACATCCACCAGATCTTCCAGGCCCCGGGCTACGTCGTCGTGTTCACGGAGCTGAACACCAACCCACCCCGCATCATCCCTCTCGACGGGCGGCCGTTCATCTCCAACGGGATCGGGCAGTGGGCCGGCGACTCGCTCGGCCGCTGGGAAGGCGACACACTGGTCGTCGAGACGAAGAACTTCAACGAGCGGCGGCGCTTCCGGGGAGCCACCGGCGCGATGACCGTGGTGGAACGCTTCACCCGCGTCGCGGCCGACCGCATCCGCTACGAGTTCACGATCGAGGACCCGAACACGTGGACCAGCCCGTGGAGCGCCGAGATCCCCATGGTGGCGACCGAGGGGCCGCTCTTCGAGTACGCCTGCCACGAGGGGAACCACGACATCCGGCACATCCTGGAGATCAACCGGAACCTGGAGAGGCAGGCGGCAGCGAAGGCTGCGGAAGAATCGAAGTGATTCCGAGGGGAGAGCCGTGAGTCACACTTTTGTGTACGCGTCAGCCCTGACCGCTGCGCTGGCGCAGGTGGTGGGGAGCGGGTAGCGGGCGGAGCCGAGGTCCCGTTTCCGGGTCGTCGGCGCGGTAGCCGCCCCGCCGGTTCGAGAGCAGGCCGAGCGGTTTGTCGTCGGCTTCCGTGAAGCCGACGAAAGACGGGCCGTCGCGCCGCCACCAGCCGGGCGTAAGCACGATGCGTCGTGTGCGGACTCCGGCTCGGCGGGCCAGTCCCTCCGCTATCGTGGCGGTCTCGGCCGCCCCCGCCGGTACGCTCTGATTCTCAAGCCGGTCCGGAACGTCGACGGACACTCCGCAGGCTCCGGCCACCAGACGTACAGCCGCCTGCACCGGCGGCTGATTGTTCAGCTTGGCGCCTGCTGCGCCGTACGAAAGGCCGAGCACCTCGCCCAGGCCCCCGAGGGCCCGCGTCACGGACGCCCGCTTGGCCCCGTGGGCGCGCCGGCGGCGGGACTCCAGCTCGATCTCGGCCTCCGCCTCGGCCAGAATCGCGAATTCAAGAACGCGGTTACCGAAGCGCCGAAACGCCGGCCACAGACGTTCCGTCAGGAATGCGGTCGGCGTATAGACGGCGGTTACCTCGGTCGCCACATCGATTTCGAACCATGTGCGCTCGGTGACGGGCAGCAGTGGCTCTTCCTCGCCGACGATCATGTCAGCGCGTCCGAGCAGCCGCATCGGCGCCTTGGCGGACACCCAGACGATGTCGCCGTGCTGCGCGCTCAGGACGGCGCCTGCCCGACAACCGACATCCGGGTCGGCCTCGAGCAGCTCGGCGTCGAGCGGCACCGAATGGCCACGGGCGAGGAATTCCGAGAGCCGTGCCACCCAGTCGTCGATCCAGGTCGTGGCGGCGAGGTCGAAGGTGTCCGCCGCGACGCCGGCGCGCTCGCCCGCGATCAGGCTGGCGTCGAGGGACGGCACGGCGAGGAACCCAAACACGCGCTTGGGCCGGGCAGGGTCCGATACGCGCTCGGTGCCGAAGGCCATCGCATCGGCGGGAACCCGGGCGACGAACCGTCTCCGGTTGACAGGTTCGTCCCCACGCAACTCGAGGGCGAAGACGTCGAGGTGTCCCTGCTCCACCATGTAGACGCGCTCGGGGTCGTCCATCAGGAACGCCTCGGCCGCGTGGGTGATGATCCGCTCGCCACGGATGCGCTCAATGATCGGGATGTCCGCCACGGTTCAGCCTGCCGTCACGAGGGTGCGATACAGACCGTCGTCCGCCATCAGGGTGTCGTGGGTGCCGCGCTGGACGATCCGGCCGCCGTCCAGCACGATGATCTCGTCTGCGTCTCTGATGGTGCTGAGCCGGTGCGCGACGATCAGGCAGGTGCAGCCGCGTCGGCGCAGCCGGTCGTCGATTTCGAGTTCGGTCACCGGATCGAGCGCCGCGGTAGCCTCGTCCAGCACCAGTACGGCGGGGTTGCGGGCAAGCGCACGAGCAATCTCCAGCCGCTGGCGCTGCCCCCCACTGAAGTTGCGCCCCCCCTCCTCGACTGCCGCATCGTATTTCTCTGGCCGCGACGAAACGACGTCGTGTATCGCGGCATCGCGCAACGCCTGCACGATGTCGCGCTCGGGCACGGTCGGCTCCCACAGGGCGACGTTGTCGCGCACGCTCCCCTCAAACAGGACGAACTCCTGGTCGACATGGGCCACGATCTCGGCGAAGCGGGCCGGGGCTATGTCCGTGATTCGTGTCCGTCTATCTGCACGCTGCCCGACCAGGGCGTCAACAGGCCGCAGATCAGCTTGGCGACGGTCGACTTGCCGCTGCCCGAGCCGCCTACCAGGGCTACGCGCTGGCCCGGCTTGAGCGCCAAGGTGAAATCTTCAATGAGCGGCGGTTCCTTGAGGTTGTGTCCGTAGGTAATGCGGTCGAGCAGGACGGCCCCGCGTGGAACTGGCGCCTTCTCCTCCGCGGCCTCCACGTCGAGGGCCCGCAGCGCTCGCTCTTCCGGCGCGTACTGCAGGACATCATCGAGCCGGGCGATGTCACCCCGAATGGTCTGCAGATGGGCGCCGAACAGCACGAGAGGTCCGCGAGCGTGTGCCGAATCTTCTCCGGCGCGCGCTTGTCGCTCAGGCACCGGGCGAACGCCTTGACCAACCCGTACACGCGCTCGGCCGCTTTGAGCAGGACCGCCCCGCCGTCGGAGCTTGCCTGCTCCTGGTTGAACTTGGCGAACAGTGGCTTGGCGAACAGATCCGGGAACAGAACAGTCTGTGGTGCAGTGTCGGTCGTCACGCAGGGGCCTCCGTGGTGGCTAAAATGCCTGTGAACACGCCATTTTTACCATACGGAGGCTCTTGTGTCTCTACCTGGATCGGGCCCTTGGTGCATGATCCGGGCTAGTTGTCTTCCCGCTGTCTGGTTTCGCACAGTCGGCTCAGCAGCCGCTTCCCACCCCCTTGGTCAACGGCTCCATAGTCGCGCCGGAACCTGTAGTTGATACTACGAATGTCCCTGTCCCTGGCGGTCTATCTGGATCTGATGCACAAGTAGCGATAACGCTTGGCAGCTCAACTTCTGCTTCGAGTTCCCTTACCCTTCGATCTTGTCCGTGTCCGACGCCGCACCGCTCGGTCGACTCGGCGTCGATCACGCGCACGGCCCGGCTCTCGGCCGGGGTTCCCACCCGTCGAACGTGACGTCGGCCACAGCGCCTATAGCCACCCGTTGCTCACCGGCCAGCCCTTCCGGACCCTACTGGTCCCGCCCCTACCATCCCTTTCCGCTTCCCTGCCAGCCCAGCGAAGGTCGCGGCAGTGCTCGCGCCGGACCACGTCGAGCAACGTGTCCGGCGACGCGGTCATTACGTAACCGCGATTCCAGAGGTGGTATTAAGCTGGAAATAAGTATCCTGACCTCGCAGTATGCCGAAATATGAGGAAATCAGGCCGGAAAGTGCCTGTCGGATGTCAGGCAACCAATGACCCTGTTAAATAACAGACCAAAGAGCCAAGCGTGCCCGGCTTCCCTGGATATTCACGGTGCACGGCACCCTTGGGACTAGAAACGAAAAAGTCGTGGACTTCCGGATCGCTACCCTGTTCGGTGTGGAGGGGATGTCCCTCCGGCAAGGTGCGTCGGACTCGTGCAGGCCCAGTCCGCTCGATCTTTGCTCTCGACAAGTTTCACTTCCTGTTCGTCGATTCAGTCCGCACCGACCCATAGAGCTGGCTTCTTGAGTGACGGCACCGTCGGGCTCGAGCACTGACTGACCGCAGCAGTCGCTGCAGCGTCGAGCAGACCCAGCGAAGGGCGTGAGCGCCCGTCGCCGCTTCCGTCTCTCCCGGCACGCTCGTCCGCGACGGCAGTCGCTCGTCAGTGAAAGCCCGGACTGGCGCTTGCCGCCGGCCCGGGCTTCCGTCAATCCGGTGCGCCACTAGTTTGTCCCCCGCGACCCAGCGATCCACCTTGCGCAGCAAAGAGCCGGTATCAACCTGGGCCTCACGTATACCACTCAGAGACTCTCACGATTATTGCGCCCAGCGTGTCACGGGTCAAGCCGCAGACGCTGGGCAATCCGAGTCACCGAGACCTCAACCCGGAAGAACTGGCTTCCCTCCGGCCCGCCGAACTCGCCTCGGGCGGGACTGGGCGCCGAATGGACGCGAAGCGCGTCCGGGGGTTTCTCTCCATCCTCCGCGCGTTCGCCGCCGGAAAAAGTCGCCAGATCGATATTGCCATAGATCGTCGGGCGTTCGTCGCACTGCCTTGCGAACGACACGTAGACCCGCCGCCCATCACCGATGACGATTCTCACGTCCGGAGAGTCATCCTCCCGGAGACTCCAGGGCAATGCGAACCTCGGGTCCTCCGCCTCGATGGCCAACTCAAAGGCTTGGAGGAGGTACACGAGCGTTCCCAAGGTCGATGCCGGAACTTGGAGTTCCCGCACCCGGAGCACAACCGCGAACTCTAACTAAGAGGTTCCTCGCAGAGAAAACTCGACTACTGCCCCTCCCCCCGGCGTCCTGGTGCGGACGCAGGACCCGCTGTTCGCAGAGGTAGATGAGCCGATGCTGCGGTTGCGCGAGGATGCGAGCCGCCTGCGTCAAGCTCCAAGTAGAAGAGTCCCCAAGCCTCATGATAGCGAGTGTCTATCATCCGCGCTCGGCTGAGTCTCTTCCAATGACACATGAGCCTGAACGAGGAGTTGTTTCCAACGACACATGAGCCTGAACGGGGGCCGGGTCGAGGATCATCGGAGGATGATCGTGAGACTCGACACGCACCGGCTGCAGACCCTGGATCAGGTTCGGGAATTCCTCGCCGGAAGCGAGCAGGTCGACCTGCAACCACAAACCCGCGCCGACTCCTACGCGTTCGTGGCGAAAACCGTGCGACGGTTCGACTACGCCCTGCGGGGGGAAGGCCGACAAGGGCCTGCTGCGCCGCTTCCTGGCCAAGGTGGCCGGCTTGTCACGGGCCCAAATCACACGCCTGTTGCAGCAACACCGGACCACGGGAGAGATCGCCGACCGCCGCGACACCCCGCGCCGACCGTTCCCGCGCCGCTACTCCAACGCCGACATCGGGCTGCTGGCCGAGCTCGACGTGCTCCACGGCACGCTGTCCGGTCCGGCCACGCGCAAGCTCTGCGCCCGCGCTTTCCATCTGTTCGGCGACCGCCGCTTCGAACGCCTGGCCGGCATCTCCAACGGCCATCTGTACAACCTGCGGCACACGACAAGCTATCAACGGCGCCGCGGAACGACGCCGCTACCGACGCGCCCGGTGCAGGTCGTGATCGGGGAACGCCGCCGCCCGCAGCCGTTCGGACAACCTGGCTGGGTGCGGGTCGATACCGTCCATCAAGGCGACCTGGACGGCATCAAGGGCCTCTACCACGTGAACCTGGCGGATGAGGTCACCCAGTTCCAGTGCATCGGCTCGGTCGAGCATATCCACGCCGCCTGCCTGGCCCCGGTCCTCGACGCTCTGCTGCGGGCGTTCCCCTTCACGCTCCACGGCTTCCACGCCGACAACGGCTCGGAGTTCATCAACCGCGAGGTCGCGGCGCTGCTCCAGGGGCTGCACATCGACGCATTCACCAAGTCCCGCGCCCGTCGCAGCACCGACAACGCCCTGGTCGAGAGCAAGAACGGCTCGGTCATCCGCAAGCAGCTCGGTCACGGCCACATCCCCAGCCGCTGTGCCGCGCAGGTCAACGCCTTCACCCAGCAGGTCCTCTCGCCCTATCTCAACTTCCACCGCCCCTGCTTCTTCCCCACCGAAGAAGTCGACCGCAAGGGCCGCGTGCGCAAGCGCTACCGCGACGCCGACATCATGACCCCCTACGAGAAGCTCAAGTCGTTGCCCGACGCCGCCGCCTGCCTGAAGCCCGGAACCACCTTCGCAAAGCTCGACGCGGTCGCGTTCGCGATGAGCGACAACGAAGCCGCGCAGGCGCTCGACGAGGCCCGCACGCGCTTGTTCCGGTCCATCCACCCAGCGGCCTGAAGGTTTGCTCCGGCCCGCTACCGCCGCCTGTCGGTCGGCGTCGTGTTGTTGACGAGCAGGCGCGAGGAAGCTCGAACACCGGACGTGCCAACTCGCGCGGGCGCTGCCGAGCCCGGATCGCCGGCGCCGACTCGCGTCGTCACCGGCTGCGGTCGAATACGGACGGACAGCGATGTCGTCGAGCCCGGATCGCCGGCGCCGACGCGCGTCGTCACCGGCTTCAGCACCACCGAAAGGCGGAAGCGCGACGCCATCAGGCACGAGCGCCGACGACGATCCATCCAGCCGTTGCCGGCCGTTTCACAGCCCCTCGCGTAGTCACGTCCAGCCCCTCTGCTGCCGGTGCCGCGCTCGGCTACCGCACTCCGCAAACGTCCACAGACGGACGTTCGCTCCGCTTGGTCTCCTGCTGTTCAGAACCCGGCAAACCAGACCCTCACCGTTCGGTTGCTACGGCAGCGGCTACAGCACCTTCGCCCTGAACCAGGACGCGCCCAGCGCCGCGTCGTACATCGTGACGGTTCCGCCGCCATGAGCGATAATGCTGCGGTCACGCGCGCCCTCAACGCGGCCCGCGCCAGGACCTGTTTCGATCCGTCGGTTCGGTCGCCTGACAGGCTCGGCTCACGTGCCCCGCTTCAGGCTCATTTCTGGATTGGAAAGGACTGGCTGTCAAACGTGGTCACAAAGCCGGGTTACGCGTCCTTGTCGCCGGTGCGGCGCACGCTGGCGGAGGAGCTCGACATCAGTCGATGACTATCGAGGTCCAAGCTCATCTCGTCGCGTGCGGGGATGGCCAACCCTCGATCCCTGGGGCCGGGTCGGGGTCGTTTGGACCCTCCGTGTCGGCGGCGGCCACGCCCAGGCCGCCTCGGTGGCGCGGGCGCCCGGGCAGCAATCGCCCATCGACAGATCCTGGACCTGTCTGTTGAGCGCAATCGTCGCCGTGAAGAAGAACACGGGGCGCTTGTTCGACTGCCCGTGGTTGGTCGTCGGCATAGCCGATGTCGACGCGGAGCTGGTGGACAAAGGACAAGCTGACGGCAGTTGAGCTTCAACGGCGCTCGGCGGGAGTCTCGACGCCGCCGCCGGTGCCTCTGGGACCGGGTGAGCCGGTTGTCGGCCCTGCGACCGGATCGCTCTCTCGCATCCGTTCTTCTGCCGTGGTCGTCGCCGGCCGGATCGTGTCCGATTCGCGCCGAATGTCGTCGCCGCGTTGGTTGATCTCATGGCTCAGGGCCGTGGAGAGGAGAATCGCGACCACAACTGGTCGCCGCGTCGCGTTGCGATCTGTCCGGTCCATTTCCGCATGTCGGTCGTGCGTCCGTTTCGTACTGGTCAGGGACGCCGTGCTCGACGATGCCGAGCTCTGACCGAACGCTTCGGCGGCGACGCGTCGCCAGAAGGGCCCGCGGAAGCCCGAACCCACAACGCCCTGGCGCTGATCGACACAGCGCCGGGCAGGTACTCCTGGCCGTCAAGCGCCCGGGTATCGCGCGCCTGGGCGGCGGAACGAAGTACAGGAACCCAAGCGGAAGCCGCCGAGACGTTCGAGACGGCAGGCATGCGGGCAGGATACACTCGCCACCCTGGCGAAAACGCCGACAGGTGGAGTTCGGTGCGGAAGCCACGCATGCTGGCATGAAGCCCGTAGTTCTTACCGGACGGCATCGGCGAGGGTAGGATCGTACCCGATTCCGTGTGCAATTCGCTCGCGGATTGCTTCGGACTGGGCCGGACGACCGGTGCCCCCCCAGACGGCCTTCGGCCTCGCTCAGGACGACGACACGCTCGGAGCGGGCGCGTCGACACCCCCTGCCGGCCGCTCTGGAACAACCGGCTCCCAGCCAGACGACCGACAGCAATTCCAGTTATCGACTGGCAACCGTCCACAGTCGGACGTAGAACAAGGGTCAGGTCGAATCTGGCAGCGTTGCACCTCGATGCCTCTTGAGTGCACCCCGGCGGCGGGCGGCCAGCGTGGCAAGCCTCAGCCGCACCCACCGCTCGTCGATGTCGACCGGGTCGAACGGCTTCCCGTACCAGGTCACGACCTCCTCATGTTCCCTGTGCAGCGGATCCAGCGCCGCCTCGAGGAACTGCATGAAACCGGGGGCGCCGCCGACGTCCTCCGGCGGGCAGCGCCGCTCGCCGTCGACGAACGCCGGGTAGTCGACATCGGCCTCGCCATCGCCGACCGATTCGATGAAGATGTCGTGCCTCCAGTCGTCGCCGAAGTCGTAGACGTAGAGGAAGCGCTCTACGCCTCGCTCGATGAGCGCCTTCAGTCGGACGCCAGCGGCCTTGAACACGTGCCGCTCGAAGAAGTCGTCATCGGGCATGGGCTCGCCGTAGACGCGATCCCCGATCACGAACTCGAACAGATGGGAGTCGGTCCAGCCGAACGCGGCCTGGATGATGTCGTGCAAGGCCAGCAGCGTCGAGGAGAGAGGCACGTCGACGCGGCGCCACAGCCGGGGTTCAATCTCCCGCAGTTCGATCCTGAGCCGTGCGACGGGTTCTGTCATCACAAGATGCCCGGAGCGGTTTCGGGTCGTGTGCTCGTCAGGCGGCAGTCACGCAGACGCACGAAGTTCGGTTCCTGGCGCCGGGTCGCTGCCTGATCCAGACGTTCGCCCCTTGGTGCGGATGCCGCTTGGCGTCGTCGATCGGGTCGAGACCGGCGTGCAGCGGCCAGACGCCACCGAGGACGCCACGGCGCGTCACTCTTGCGCCTCTTCCTCCTGCGCCTTGGCCTCGACGACGGCGGCCTAGAAGGTCTCGACGTTATAAATGTGCAGCACTCTGTTCTTGTCGCCTTCGCTGGTTGCCATGGGGCGATCAGGCGCTCGAGTGCCGACCCTCGCGGCGCGCGAGACGATGGTGGGTCGTCGATAGCCACCGTCGACCCAGCGGAGCAGGCGGCCCGGGAGTACGACCGGGAACGCGAGCTGAAGGTCCCATTTCCACGTGTCCACGAGGTTCCCTGCTTCGTGTTGCTGCCACCAGCTTGTGGGGACGCTTCCCTACCTTCCGTACTCTGGCAAGAGGGCTCCTGCTCGGCGCTCACGGGTCACCGTTGTTTGGAGATCTTTACAGTTGAGTCAAGTTCAGGTTGCGATCGCTGTTTCCTCGCTAATCATAGCTCCAGTGGGTGGCGCCCGGCGGCGCCTCGTGCAACGTGGCATGCACGATGGCCTGCACCTGGTGGGCTGTGATCTCGGGCTTGCGTCCGCGGCCAGGACGCACGTCACCTACCGAATCGAGTCCATCGGTGAGAAAGCGGGCGCGCCAGTTCATCACCGTCGGCCGGCTGATGTCGAGCGTGGTCGCGATGCGACTGTTCGCCGCGCCGTCGCCGGCCATCAGCAAGGCCTTGGCGTGGGTCACCGCGCGGTAGGGCGCGGTTGCACTGAGCGCCCACTTCGTCAGCGTGTTCCGATCTGCGCTACTGAGCAGCAGTGGGGCGGCGGGGTTATTCATACCCGCAGGTATACTACTCGGCGCACCAACTGTAAAGTCATTGTAGTGACACACCACTAGACGGCAGCTGTCGGGACTTGTCGATGAACACCGCGAGACGCTGACATTCGAAGAAACGCCGTATGTTGCTGAAGTGGAACGCAGCGATCTAAAAGGCGAACGCCCGCGGCGTGGACAACCGCAGGCGTTCAGATGGTGGAAACTGTGATGATTTCCAACAGGAAGTCTAACATAGCCTATGCAGATCGCGTCGATTGGGAGCGCGCCGTCGAGCGGTCGTGCAAACGCAACCTGACAGCCGTAGAACGGCCCCGCCCCGTGTCAGAGGCGCCGCTGGACGTTCCCGACCCTGACACGGCCATCGACGCGATACAGGCGTCCCTGCCCGCGCTCATGGTGCCCGTCCAAGAACCTGACCGGCAGAGTGGGTGCGGCGCTCGGTGTCGCGCAAGGCGCGCATTGTAGGTCTGGCGGGCGGGCTTCACGTAGTGCAACTGGCCGTGTTCATTGTGGCCGCTGAGAACGCGAATTGGACTACCGGCAGGAACATGCGCGGGTCTCTGGAGACGCTGGCACGTGAGGCGGGTTTCTCTCTGTCGCCTGTTCGTCGTGCTGTCCGTGCGCTGGAAGACGGCGCGTGGATGCGGTGCGACTCTACCGGAGCAAGGGCGGACTGACGGCAAGCTCGGCGGCGCTGAACCTGACCAGCACGTATTTCGTCCTGACGCTGCCGGCCGAACCCGTGGGCAAGCTGACCAAGACGAAGCGGCTCGCGGTGCTGCACCCGGAACGCAGGCAGCGAGGATTCCAGTTCAACGGGGGCCGGTCGGAGCGACCGGGAAGTAACCCGGTCGGAGCGACCGGCAATCTGATAGAGTGAAGCCATGACGACAGAGCAAGCGCAGACTGACGGAACGGAATCGGTGTTGGTGCGATACGAGAAGTTGACCGCAGGCGGCGAAAGGAAGCCGTGCTCGAACCGCTTCAAGTGCGGGCGGTGTGGCGGACAAGTGTCCGTGGATGGACGATGACGGCCGCCCGGCCGCGGTCCGTCGATGACATGCGACGGCTGCTCGCCAACTGCTGGTGCCGTCGCACGCCTTCAAGCTGTGCCGAGTGTCGGCGCTTCGAGGCAGCCATTCGCAAGGTCGAACCGGATTTCGATTGGATGCACAACGCCTTGCGGTGGCGATAGCTGCGACGGCTACGATTGCGCCCCTCTCAAGGCGCGTCACGGGCCGGCCGATGGTTTCCCCTGTCGGTCGGCCCGTCGTCCTTCACGGTCAACCTCGCAAACCTCGCAAGCGCCAGGGGGTATCAAATGATACGGGGCGGCATGGGACCCGCTGCCCTCCGGCAATCCCCCGCAGGACCGTCCTACTGTTCTGTCACATATACTTGAGCCAGACGGTGCCCGAACAATTGGCCGCGATTATCTGGAAACCTCGGAAATGGCAGCGGTCGGCGTTGCAAGACATACGCGATCAGCCGCGCTCGGTCGTGTCTGCCGCGCCGGGAAACGGTTGTCAGTCGCTGGCGCTGGCCGTCTGCGCGTGCGTGCTCGCCGGGGATAGTCGTCGCTCGGTTCTGCTGGTCGGGCCGACACAGGCGGCAGCCGCCGAAGCTGCCGGCCGTATCCTGCCCTTGCTCGGCATCCGCCCGGCTGACGGGCGGCGTAAGTCGGCGCGGTCTACGCAGTCCCGGAAACTTGGACAGCGGTTCCGGCAACGTTCCTCTCATCTTGGCGCGCGCATCGAAGCGATGCGGACCCGCTCGGTGCTTCGGACTACTGGCGCTCGCGGCGCATGGCCGGACGATGTAGACCTGGTGGTCGCGATCCGCGTCGGGGAGTGGCCGCCGTCGCAGGCGGGAAAGCTACACGACGTCGGTCGCTACCTCGCCACGGGTAGCCGGCCGGCCGATGCCTTGCATCCCTTCGAGGTGCTTTGCCGCTCGGCGATGACGGACCCGGAGCGTGGCATCGTCTACGCGGCCGACCCGGAGGCAGCCGACCAAGACCCGCTCGACACGGACGTCTGGCAAGCGGCAAACCAGGCCGGGGAGCTCCACGAGGGCATCCGGCGCGAAGTCGAGGCCGCGCGAACCGCTCTACGCCTTGTGGGGTCGGCCCTGACCGCGCTATTTCCGAGCCAGTGCAGCCGTAGATCGGACCAAGCCGGGACGTTGCTGCGGCGGTTCAAGAAGCTGCACCGGGGAACGTACAAGCTGTTGCCGGCAGAGCCGGCGACCGGAACCCTCTGGAACGACGCTTACGTAGGACTGTGAACGGGAAAATCAGCGAGGATTACGGACGAACGGGTGCCGGCCAAACGGTCGCCGGCGACTACCGCTGACCGGCATGCTTCTGTGGCAGATGACGCACAAGATGCGGTAGTTGGACCTGTCGATGTTGGAACCTCCTGCAGACTCCGGCACTACAAGATGCGCTTCCCACCCACTGCCGTCCTGTGCCCATCCATCTGGAGGGGCACTCGGGTGCCGTAGGATAACAGGGCACCGATTGACGTGGCCTGCTGGACATTTTGGATCGTCGCACTCGCACACTCCGCCAGCATCTTCATAGCGTTCAAGAGCCACAACTTCATCGACGGCTTCCATTCCAGCCTGTCCTGGGCGCCCTAGACGGCGGTGGCCTGCCGGCCGCCGTGGTCGATCAGATCCTCGTAGCGGAGCCGCTGACCTTCGGTCCCGCGGACCATCGCGGCCATCTGCTCAGCCGTGTCGAGTCCCCGCGCATTGTGCCGGCCCTCGAACTCGCCGACGTACCGGTGCATGTGCTCCGGCGACATCCGGTGGAAGACGCCGACGTAGCCGCGCTTGAACATCGACCAGAACGACTCCATGCCGTTCACGCTCACCTTCCCACGGACGTACTCGCCGATGCCGTGATTGACCGCCTCGTGTTGCGCCAGCGCGCCGTAGGCCGGCTCTCCATCGCTGTAGACCATCGCATCCGGCGCGGCGCAGTGCGTGACGAACGCGCGCAGCGTGGGCGCTTCGCCCGTCTCGCGGTCGCGGACGCCAGCGACCGCGACCTTGTTCTCGCGACTGTCCGGCCCGACCAGGGCGCGGTCGCTGGCGTGCATGCTCTTGGCCTTGCCGCCGACGAACGTCTCATCGACCCCGACCGGGCCGGCGAACGGGAACGGTGCGCCGTCGTCCGCCCACGTCTTGCGGAGTCGGTGAGCGAGGAACCACGCCGACCGTTGCGTGATGTTCAGTTCCCGGTGCAGCTTCATCGACGAGATCCCCTTGAGGTTCGTCGTCATCAGGTAGATGGCGATGGCCCATACCTGGAAGCCGAGCTTGCTCGACTCCATGACGGTCCCGGTGCGGACACTGAACCGCTTCCGGCAACTCTTCGCACGACAGCGAAACGGCATCGTCTTGTGCTTCGCGCCGGTCAACACGGACGTGTTGCCGCAGTAGTGGCAAGCGATCCCGTCGGGCCAGCGGAGCTTGATGAACCACGCTTCGGCGGCGCCATCGTCGGGAAACTGGCGGAACAGCTCAACGAGGCTGATCCCCTTGCGCTCGTAACGTCCCGGTGCTGGCTGACTCATGAGGCCATCATGTAGTGCCCACTGTCAGCGGGTCAAAGGGTGAATGAGGGTGAATGAGGCGCCATCGCGGGTTGGAGGACAAGCCGGTCGCCGGCGCCACGGTCGCACGGCTTGCGGACGTGGCCGCGTTCCTCGCCGGCGACTTCGACGATGCTCGTTGCGCCGCGCTGCTCGCCGGTCTCGTCTGGGCGCGGCCGACGCGGCTGCCATCGACGCGTCTGCACACCGACGACCCCGATGTTCCGTTCGCCTATGCGGCCCTCAAGCCGATCTTCACGCCGGATACAGCCCTGCGCGGCGTCGGCGCCCTGACCGGAACGACGCGGATGCCGGTTCCGCCGGGGCTGATTGCGCGCCTGCGCACCGGCGGCGACAGCCGCGACGGGCGGGCGACCGACGCGGCCGTGCGCGTCGCCCTGGCCCGCGCACGCGCATCGGGCCTGCCGTCGCCTTTCGATCCCGCCCGTTCCGGCGCACGGAGCTCGAGGATTAAAGGCGGTCGCATCGGCGCCGGCGTCCCGGCCGATCGCCTCGCCGCCGCGCTCCTGATTCCGGTCAGCGATATGGCGTCGACTGCCTTGCTCACGCGCGCCTATCCGGGCGATCCGCCTGCAGATGACAACCCGACCACGGAGGACATGACACATGCCGGTTGACCTCACAGCACTCGACGATGAACCCCGCCTGCTCATCGAGGCCGGGCTCAAGCCGGTGCAGGGCACCAGATTTCAGCCGACCGGATTTCCCAATCTCGGCCACGCCGTCTACGACTCTCCGGACGGACACGGAAGAACGGTCCTCGTGGAGAGCGCGCAGTCGATGGCGAACCGCCTGGAAACGGTCTGCTGGGATGCGGTGGCCGACGACTGGGTCGAGGCTCTTCGGGGACTGCCGGTCGTGAAGGTGGTGGACGGGCAGAGCAAACCGCTCACCAACTCCCTGATCGAAGCGCATCGGCTCAACTCGCCCTATATCCTGGAAGGCAAGGACAGAACGGTCGTCGATCTGCTGAAGAAGCGCCTCGCGGCCATGGAGGTCGGTCGCGTCGACCTGCGCGAGCTCGCGAAAGTGCTCCTGGAGTTCGATACGAACGCCCTGCTCCACGGCGTCTTTCTCGCGAAGAAAGACCTCGCCGGCGGCCGGTTGCGACTGCCCCGCTCGCTGTCGGCCTTCGTCGAGGCCGAGAACGCGAAGGTGGCAGCGAGCGGCGGCGTGAAGAACGACAGCGTGAATCCTTCCGGCGACACGGCCAAGGGTTTCGGCAACGTGCCGTTCGCACGCGACGAATGGGTCTCCGAGAAGATCACCGCCTACTTCAACCTCGACCTTCGACAGATCCGAGCCTTCGGCCTGGGCGACGATGTCGAGCGGCTGTTGATCATGCTGGCCCTCTTCAAGATCCGGAAGTTGCTGATCGAAGGGCTGCGCCTGCGCACCGCCTGCGATCTCGACGTGAGCGGGATTACGGTCACGCGCCCGGACAACTTCGACCTGCCCGGCCTGGGTGAGATCGAAGTGGAGCTTCCCGGTCTGATCGAAACCGTCGGTTCGAACGATCTGTTCGGTGCGAGCCGCGTGCTCACCGTCAAGTACGAGAAGTGAGCGGATGTTTGCACTCGCCTTCCGCTTCCCCGCTGGCCGATACCACGCGACGCCGTGGGGCCGCAACGTCAACGAAGCCGACGTCGCGTGGCCGCCGGAGCCGTGGCGTCTGCTGCGCGCGCTCATCGCCACCTGGTGGCGTAAGGGTGACCGTACACGCTGGGCCGAGGACGACATCGCGCGGCTGATCGACGCGCTCGCGGAGTCCCTGCCCGACTACCGCCTGCCGCCGGGCGCGATCCACGCCCACACGAGGCACTACATGCCGACCGGCGGGCTCGACAAGGGGCGACCGAAGACGACGCTCGTCTTCGACGCGTTCGTTCGACTGCCCGGCGGCGCGACGCTGGTCGCCTCGTGGCCGCACGTCACGCTCGAAACCGAGCCGTTCGCACTCGCCGCGGATCTCGCCCGCGCTCTCGGCTACCTCGGCCGCGCGGAGAGCTGGACGGAGTGCGAGGCGCTTGCCGACTGGGACGGAGCATCGAACTGTCGCCCGTTCGACGCGGGCCTGCACGGGGACCCGGTACGGCTGCTGGCGCCGCTTAGCCCCCAGATGTACGCCGCCGAACGGCAGCGACTGCTCGACGACATGGAACGCCGCCTGCGCGACACGGCCACGCGTGCGCTGACGCCGCGCAAGCTCCAGATCGAGCTCGACACGGCGTTTCAGAGCAAGGGACGGCAGGCGCATACGCTGCCCCAGCGTCTCGTCGATGCACTCTCACTCGACACCGCCGACTATCAGGATCGCGGCTGGAGCCGCCCGCCGGCGGCTCGGGATGTCGTCTATATTCGCGCGCTGGACGCCGCCCCTCGTGTGGTTCCCCGCCGGTTCACCCGGCGCGCGAAGCAAGGAGGGCGGGACATGCCGACCATCGCCCGCTTTCTTCTGGCCGGGCGGCCGCGTCCCCGCATCGAGGATGCCGTCAGGATCGGTGAGTTGATGCGCCGCGCGGCGCTCGCTCAGTTCGGCTGGCGGCAAGACGAGGCGACGGAGCGCTGGATTCCGAAAGCACCGCGGGAGATTTCAGGCCGCGGCGCCGATGGGAAGCCGCTCACGGATCCGTCGCACGCACACGCTTTCTGGCTGCCCGAGGACGCCGACGGGGACGGCTGGATCGATCACGTGTCGGTGTTCATCGTCGGCGGCATGAACGAGGGCGTCCGTGCCAGGCTCGACCGCATCACCCGCCTCTGGCTCGCACCGAAGCAGCGATCGGAAGACGTCGAGACCGAGCCCGGCAGCGTGAAGGAATGGCGACTCGCACTGGAAGGGTTCGGCACACCGGCCGATTTCGCGGGGGATGCGCATATCTTCGCCAAGTCGAGCCGGTGGCGGAGCGTGACGCCGTTCCTGGCGGCCGGACACTTGAAGGCGTCCGGCTATGCCGGCGAGGTGCGGCGACTGCTGAAACGCCGCGGGTTGGACGCGACCGGCGTCGAGGTCAGCGAGCTGCGCACGATCTCGGTGGGCGGAACCGAGCGACGCGGGATCCATTTCCACCGCTTCCGTTCCCGTGGTCGCGAGGTTCAGCCTGACGCAGCCGGCGCACTCCTCCAGATCGTGCTGCGGAACCCCATCGAAGGTCCGCTCGCCATCGGGTACGGTAGCCACTTCGGCCTGGGGCTCTTCGTTGCGGCCAGCGAAGATGGCGTTCAACGAGGACAGCCAAAGGAAATCTGACGGTGGACACCAAGGCGTTACTTCCCAAGACTGATTGGGAGGCCCTGCTACTGGCTTGGATGCACGATCCGTTCGACAAGGCACTCCGCGTCCAGGGCACGATCGACCTGGGACCCGACCGACGACGCCACGCATGGCGCGCAGCAACTGTCCTTCTTCAACGGCCACTACGGCGGATTGCGCGGACGAGCGCTTCGTCGCCGCCGCCGAGCCACCGTTCCGGAACTGCTATTCGAGCCCGATACACAAGGGAATCGACGCTCGGCGCGGTCCGAGATTTGACACCCTAACTGACACCCTACGGAGCGGACGCGGACGCGATTTCTGGACGCGGCTGGATCCCGAATTCGCGAATCCCCTCAGAAAAAGGACGATCTGAACACATCCGGACGTGGCTGGACGGCCCACAATGTGATTCGTAATCAGCAGGTCAGCGGTTCGAGTCCGCTCGCCGGCTCCAATAGAATCAATAACTTACGGGGGCTTAGCGAGATAGGCAATTGCGGCTGTGTCGGCACTATGTAGGCAAATCGCCCGCTCAAGCCCGCAAGAGCCAGCACCGCGCGGCAACATCGTGAACGCCCGCGACCGACGCCACCGTTGAGCCGCCTTGGCGGGCGTTGTCTCCCTTTCGACAGCGTCTGGCCGACGACTTGCCCGACATGATCCGACTCATGGTCCGGCACTGCACCAGATCGTCGCCTACCTGGCAGGGTCGCTCGCAGAGCCGGGATGGGCTGCTCAAGCCGCGGCTGGCGTTTCGCTCGACTGGTGCGTCCAGGGTGGTCTGCGACTCGCGAAGCCGCAGAGGCGTCGAGCGTGGGCCACCGCACATCGGACTCACCGCACAAGCGCCGGCTCGAGTACACCATCCTCGGCGGTCTGCTTCATCGGACGTTTCCTTCACGAGCGCGGCTCGACGACGAAACTGATCCAGCGGTCGCCCTCGCTGAAGACGTTTGTGTAGCACCCGGTGGTGTTTCCGCAGGTCGGCCTCGGACATCTGCCCCAGCCTCCGAGCGAGACGGGCCATGCGAATGAGGCGTTCCATGGAGAAGTGTCCGTTCTGTGCTGGGGACGTGCCAGAGGAGGCGGTCGTGTGCGTGCACTGCCAGCGAACGCTGACGGAGGCGCCGGCGGGGTTGCCTGAAGCCGCTGTCGAGTCAGTGTCGGCACCGCCCGCGTCGGCTGACGCCCCGTCACGGCGGATCGGCATCGGCCTCATTCTGGGGCAGTTCTTGATGATTCCGTTCCTGCCCTAGTGCTGCGCCATGATTAAACGTTCGGGTGCGCGGTGCTGTGATTCGTCGATGATTGCGCGCTGCAACCCATGTCCGTGTCCGAAGATTATGACGTGGCGGACCACTAGTCGCTCTGGGCCACGTCTCGAGTGCTCCGCCTCGACTATGGCGTGTCGCGCGCCGCGCGTTTCCTGCGCCGTATCCAGCGCTCACGCCCCCCCACAGGAAGACGAGTGGACCAAGCGTGATCACGGCCCACGCCGCGACGCCGGGGCGGTGCGAGAGGTCCCGCAGCACGTTGTTGCCGAGGAACTGATCGTTCACCAGATAGGTCCAGGGCGCGCGGGGGCAGGCTCGCTCGTGGCGGGCAAGCGCCGTGCCATCGAGCTCGCCTGTTGCGCGTGGACCGACCTGAGCCAGGCTCGCATCGCCGCTCAGGTCGGGTGGACTCAGCCGTACGTCGGTCAGATTCGCGCTCAACTCAATACTACTATTGAGTTGCCCGATCAGGTCGTCGGTGTTGACGGCCGCCGCCGTCCGGCGAAGCGATCGGCGCCTTCGTAGCGTTCCGACGCCGCGTCTTCGTCAGGCGCTCCTGGGCCTCGGCTGCGCGCCCAGCCGTGCCTTCGCCAGATGCGGCTTGACCCCGAACATGGCGAGTGGGCAGCCGGTCGATGTCGACACACGTGCTGTTGCCGAGCCCGGCCACCCGGATCGTGTCCGAACTGCCGAGACTCCGATCACGTCACGGCCCTGATCCCGCAGCCAGTCTGCCAGATGGCGGCCGACGCAGCGGTCGACGAGGGATTTCCGGGAAGGTCAAGGTAGCCCCATCCTTCGTGCCCTGCCCAGGCGCCGGCTCGGATCTTGAAGATCTGCGCATCGCCCGCACCTCGAATGCCGCGATGGGCCGATGGCGGTCAGGTAGACCACGATCCGCCGAGTCGGACGGGTGCTAGTCACCCGGGGTCGAGCCCGCAGCGATCGACCGTAGTCTGAACAGCGGTGGCCGCACGCCGCTTCCCCGGTGTTGCCGGGGCGGAAAGAGAGGAGCGACATCAGCACGACACGGTCAGCTTGGCGTCGCCCCTTTCGCGGCAGCAGCATCTGTGTAGCGACCGCTCATGGACCTAACGTCGCCCTCCTTGAGTGTCAGACTGCTCACGAACCTCGCCTTCGCGCGTCTGCAACTCGGCTTGACAGAGCGTCGGCCTCCGGAGCCGATCCCGCCAAGTCAGAAATCCCAGGAAATCCCGTATTTGTTGAGGAAGTCGAAGGTCCGAACAGGTCCCAAAGGGTCACAAAACGGCTGGCAGAACCCGAAACGGCTGGCAGTACGGCTGGCAGAGATAGGGTGGCGTCGTACCTACCGTTCGGCCTCGCCGGAACGTTGCCAGCCGGCGAAGCCCGGAACCGGAATCGCGAGGCGCACGCACACCCTCCATTCGACGACGCTGCCGTCGCGACATCGAGCGCGGGCGTGCAGACGCAACTCGGTGATCCGTTCAAAGGAGGCTGCACTCCGGTGCGTCGATGACCCTGCACCTCAGCCACTCCGCTTCACGGCCACCGACCGGCTCCTCGACTTCCTGCAAGCCCTCTGACTATGCGGAGTACCCGTCCACCCGATCGCCCACGTCCACGCGCGCCGCCGAGCCAACTCCGCATAGTCCCGAACTCCGCATAGCCGTCGGTCGCCGTCCGCCGCCCGCGCGCCGCACATCGGTCGACCTCGACGTCGCGCTCGACCAGTTGCCGCCGTCCGGCGGCGACCGTCGACGGGTCGATGCCGAGCAGTCGGGCGATGCGCCGGTCGCCGCCCCACCCGCACTTGAGCGCTTCGAGGCCGGCGAACAGCCGCCGCTGCCGCTCGTCGAGCAGGCTGGCGAACAACACGATGGCGGCGCGCAACTCCTCCGGCATCAGGTCGGCGTCGGGCAGGGGCCGTACGAGTCCGGGCGTGGCCATCAGCAGGCGTCGCGCGCGCACTTGGTGCGTCTGGTGCGCGCGGTTGGCCACGCAGTAGAGGAACTGGCCGGCGAGTTTGTGCCGCGTCAGCCGCCCGTCGCCGACGAGCTTGCGCAGCGCGTCCTGGGTGCCGACACCGAGCAGGTTGTCCAATTCCTCGACGAAGTGTCCGGCCTCGGCATGGTTGACGAACGCGTTGGCCGTTGCGATCAGGGTGCCGGCGCGGGAGAAGCGGACCCCGGCGAACGACCACAGGCCGCGCTCGTCGAAGTGGGCGAGTTCATCGAGGGTGTAGAAGCCGCCGCGATGCGAGTAGCTGGTGCGGGCGTCGATGCCCTTGAGCTTGCGGAACGCGGTGCGCCTGCTGGCGGGGGCGCCGAGCGCCGCCATCACCTCGGACAGCGAGGCGATGGTCTGCTTGCGGAGCAGGGCGATGATCGTGTCGGCGGAGAACTCGGTTGGTCTCATTATGGCACCATTGCGGCTCTATGTTTCCGCAATGATGCCATAAACCAGGGCAGGCTGCACCCCCTCAGAATCCAGAAAATATCCGTCCTGGTGGGACTTGTCGCCGGGCACGAGAGTTGCGGCACCCGGTGTGCTCTACTGCGCGACTACAGACGCTTCTATGAAGTTATCTTTGCGTGGACCCTAAACCCGCCGTCAGCAGCAGCACGTTCGAGCGAGACCCCTCGACCAGCGGACGAACGCCACGTAACCGGCGGCCGATCTCCGCCGGCTCCGGGAGGACCACCGTCGTGACGTGCCGCACCTGCGTTGTCACCGTGATCGGCTCGTCGGCGGCCACCGCCGCGCTGCACGTAACCCTTGCGCCGCGGCCGGACCCGCCATCGGGGCGCATCCGAGCGTCAGGACCCAGGCCCTCATCGCGCCAGCCCCTGAACGAGCACGGCCGCCACGACCGCGAACATTCCGCCCACCACCGCGCGAGTCCTCCAGGTCCCGGTCGGCTTCGCTGCGGCCGACCTTCCACTCGGTCTCCGAATCCCCCGATTCGCAGCCGCCCCGGCCCGAGCACGTGGCCCGCGACATAGAGCCCATCGTCGTGCACATCGTAGCAAGCTCGGCTCCAGGCCCCGGCGGCCGAAGTGGGCATTCCGGTGAAATCGATCACCCCGCATAAGCGTAATGTCGCAACTGTCATTTGTATCGAATGCAGCGTGTGCAAAACAAGAGCGGGGCCATTTTGTAGCCACCCTGCCTTCTGTCATCGGCTCGCCGGCTTATAGATGGTAACCCCGCGTATTCGGAGGGGCGGCGCATGCATTCCTGACGGTACCTGTGACAAAGCAACATCAGGCGCTAAAACGACGCCATCGTATGTTAGAAACACTGCCGTTAGCGGAGCTGTATGGAGTCGCCGCGCGCCGTCCGTTTCTATGTAGTAGCCCATCGGGACATGAGCTGGGAGATCCGCGCTTAGTTGACGGAGTATCCCTAGCGGTAGTGTTTGCATTCCTTCGTTTGCCATGGGTCCTCTACTGTCTCGCGGGACGGTCATATATGCTGTAATGTCCCGATTCACAGGCCATGCGTACATGCCCTCGGGTATCTGCGATGCTTCGATATCCGGCGCTATGATTACGGCAGTCTGCATTAGGAACACTGACGTTAGCGCCTCTTTGTGCAGCCTGCCTGCGCCGTCCGTTTCGATGTAGCGCCATAACGGGACGCCATCCAGAAAGTCGGCGGCTATCTCGCGGAGTAGCCCTAGAGTCAGTGTTTGCTGCATTTCTTGCCCCTCACTTCCTGAAAGCACCAGGGCGGGCGACTGTCATCGGCCTCAGCGCCCGCCCATCGCCATCACCTATACGTTACTCGTCCGCGCCCGTAGCGCGCGGCTGTACTGGCCAGACGATTTTCTGAGTCGCCAACTCGATTACGCGACCTTGGCCGTCGGGAAGCGCGCGGGCCGTCGGTACTGCGGCGGAGAAAATCCGAGTAGGCAGTGTGGAGAGTCCAGCCCGCTTGAAACGCTGTCCGTGTCTGTACGTCGTACATCGTCTCTATTGCCCTTTCTCCTACCCGTGTATGTTCAAACTCGTTTCCGATATCCGGCGGTTCCGGTGATGGCAACGGCTGACCGTACGCCCTTTCCAGTCGTTTACGCGTCGGCATTCTTTCATTCGATAGGGCCGCTACACTACCGGACGATCCGCGGGTCCGTCAAGGGGCGCGGGGGTCCGGCAGCGCGCCGGATGCCCCACAGAGGCATCCGGGCGTCGCCGCCGGCCGGCATCGACCGCCTGGTCCTGCTGGTGACGCGGCAGCCGTTCGTAGGCTTCGCGGACAAACCAGGGGAGCACGCTGACCCGCCTGGTGGCGCCTCATTGAAGCGCCGCTTCGCTCTGCTGCGTTTGCTCATACGGGGACGTCTTCCGCGGGGAATACGGAAGCCGGACTTCCGACGGCGACCCCGGCGACCGTGCTTCAATGAGGCCGCGGGTATTCCCCGCGGAAGACACTACGCCGGCGCCGGCGTCCAGGACGCGTCCGACGTGCTTCAATGAGGCCGCGAGTATTCCCCGCGGAAGACGCGCCGTCACGCCCGGCCCGGTCACCGTGCTCGCCGCTTCAATGAGGCCGCGGGTATTCCCCGCGGAAGACGTGCAGGTCGACAACGATGCCAAGACGAAGCTGATCCAGCTTCAATGAGGCCGGGGGTATTCCCCGCGGAAGACCGATGCTGCGATAGCCCATGCGGACGTGATGATCCTGCTTCAATGAAGCCGCGGGTATTCCCCGCGGAAGACCTGGGACGAGGGTCGCGCAGGGGCGCATTCCCGATTTCCCGGAACAGTGTGTAGGCAAAGATGGACTGTGAGGCTGGGGGAGGTTGAGCCGGTCTTCGGACAGACGGGGAGGGTGGTACTGGACATTACGGCTCGGACTGCCCATGATGGTGCGTTGAAATGGACAAGAGCGCCATCGACACCCCGAGCCGCGAGATCGATCTTCGCAACATTCCCGTCCACCTGCGCACTGCCCTCCGGCGGGCGCTGGAGTTTGAGGCGCGTGCTCCAGCGCCCAGGTCGGCAGAGGAAGCGGAGCAGTGCGAAGAGCAGCTGCGGGCCATCGCGGACGAGTTCTTCGGCGCCCTCCTCACCCCCGTGCTGCAACGCGCGGTGTGCTCCGCCGCGGTTGGCGACGCGGCGAGCGCCCTCGTGCGCCACCTGCCCCGGCGGATGCGGAGCGACGGGCTGGAGACCGTCAACGTTCGCACCTCCCGGGGCACGACGGTGCCGGTCACGACGCCGTACTACCGCGAGAAACACGCCCGTCGGGCGAAGCGGAGGCCGGGACTCTACCCCGCCTTGGTGGTGCTGGGCATCTACGACCGGTGCACGCCGAAGCTGGCCTCGGATGCAAGCCGCGCGGTCGCCATGCTCAGCTCGCTGGCTGAAGCGCAGGCGCAGCTCCGCTCCGACGGCATCGCCCTGGATATCAAGACCCTCCGCTCGACCGCCTATCGCTACGCTGCGCGGGCCCGAGCGGCCCAGCAGAGCGCGGCGTGCGGCCTGCTGGACCGCGTGACCGGGAAGCGGGTGGTCGTCTCCCTCGACGGGGGCCGCGTCCGCGTGAGGCGCAAGAAGCGTGGCCCCAAGACGAAGAAGGGGCGCAACCGATTCCATACCGACTGGAAGGAACCGAAGCTCCTCATCCTGTACGTCGTCGGCGACGACGGGCGACCGTCTCAGACGTGGGCCCCGATCATCGACGGCACGCTCCGGGGACCGGAGGCGGTCTTCGCCCTGCTGTTGTCGTACGCGCGGCAGATCGGCCTCAACGCCGCTGACAAGGTGCTCTTCATCGCCGACGGCGCGCCCTGGATCTGGCGACGCCTCCAGCGCCTCATCGCCGCGCTCGGGCTCTCGCCGACACAGGTGCTGGGGCTGATCGACTTCTATCATGCCGCAAAGCAACTCTCCGACGCGGTCAAGCTGCGCCGCTGGAGCGCGACGCAACGCACCCGCTGGCTCAACCGCACGCGGGGGCTGCTCAAGCGAGCACGGGTGGACGAGGTGATCACGGCCCTGCGGGAGCTGTGCCGCGGGCGCACGGCCGGCAAGATCCGCACGCACCTCAACTACTTCCTGAAGAACCGTCATCGTTTCGCCTACACCACAATGGTCGGGCTCGGGCTTCCGCGGGGCAGCGGTGCCGTCGAAAGCGCCATCCGTCGCGTCCTCAATCTCCGCATCAAGGGCGCATCCATCTATTGGCTACCGGAGAGCGTCGACGCGATTCTTCTCCTGCGGTCTTTCTATAAGTCCGGCAGATGGAACTGTTTGCAGCGGATGGCCATGACGCCGGTGGGTGTGAGCGCGTGACCGGGAAATCGGGAATGCGCCCGTCGCGCAGTGCGCACTGCATCAGGATGCTTCAATGAGGCCGCGGGTATTCCCCGCGGAAGACGTCGCCGGCAGCAAGCGAGCGCTTGGCCTCCGCGCGCTTCAATGAGGCCGCGGGTATTCCCCGCGGAAGACTCGCGACTTCGCCCAGGTTACGACCCGTCGCAATCCGCTTCAATGAGGCCGCGGGTATTCCCCGCGGAAGACCGACTGCACCTCCGTCAACGGCACGCCAGCCCGCGCCAGCTTCAATGAGGCCGCGGGTATTCCCCGCGGAAGACGGTTCAGACGCTAACGGACAAGTGGCAGGGCCTCCGGCTTCAATGAGGCCGCGGGTATTCCCCGCGGAAGACTCGCAACGCATACAGAGATGGACGACGATGCGCCTCGCTTCAATGAGGCCGCGGGTATTCCCCGCGGAAGACTTGTAACCGCCCCTGACCTATGACCGCGACGTCCACCCGGCTTCAATGAGGCCGCGGGTATTCCCCGCGGAAGACGTCTCCTTGTGGCCTGTCCTGTTGGTGGAGTCGATGCTTCAATGAGGCCGCGGGTATTCCCCGCGGAAGACCCGGATTGACGGCGAGCGCTTCGACAAGCTGCTCGTGCTGCTTCAATGAGGCGCGGGTATTCCCCGCGGAAGACGCGGCCGTGCGGACCATCACTGCACCGGCAGCGAAGCTTCAATGAGGCCGCGGGTATTCCCCGCGGAAGACGTACGCCTCTGTGGAATACCTGTTGAAGACCTGTGCAGCTTCAATGAGGCCGCGGGTATTCCCCGCGGAAGACGCATCGTATCTGGCGTGTCCTGTCGGCGCGGCAGAGGCTTCAATGAGGCCGCGGGTATTCCCCGCGGAAGACGCATCGAGATGCTCGAAGCGTTCCGGGCCATCGAAGCCGCTTCCATGAGGCCGCGGGTATTCCCCGCGGAAGACGACCACCACGCCGCCAACCTCCGCGACAGTGTCACGGCTTCAATGAGGCCGCGGGTATTCCCCGCGGAAGACGAAATATGACCGCCACGACATAGAGTATTATGAACTATTGCTTCAATGAGGCCGCGGGTATTCCCCGCGGAAGACTCGCCCGGCCCGCGCTTCGTGACGCCCGCCGCCGGGCTTCAATGAGGCCGCGGGTATTCCCCGCGGAAGACGCGCGCGTCACGGTGTCGTCCAGCTCTACGCCGTGGCTGCTGCTTCAATGAGGCCGCGGGTATTCCCCGCGGAAGACGGACAGGGCGAGGGTTGGGTCTACCGCGTCGAGGTCGCTTCAATGAGGCCGCGGGTATTCCCCGCGGAAGACGAGCCGAGGACCGTAGCGAGGACTACCTGCTGGCGCTTCAATGAGGCCGCGGGTATTCCCCGCGGAAGACTTCGCCAAGCCCTGGAACACCACGGGCACGCGGGTGCTTCAATGAGGCCGCGGGTATTCCCCGCGGAAGACCCGCGACCGAATGAAGGCGGTCAACGCCTGGATGTCGCTTCAATGAGGCCGCGGGTATTCCCCGCGGAAGACCCGACCCGACGCCCCGCAGCCCGTGGCCGATGCGAGGGCTTCAATGAGGCCGCGGGTATTCCCCGCGGAAGACGTCGTGTCCACGTCCGCCGTGGCCCACCGGCCGACGCTTCAATGAGGCCGCGGGTATTCCCCGCGGAAGACGTCGTAGAAGTCGCTCTCCGGCTGTGTCGCCACGTCGCTTCAATGAGGCCGCGGGTATTCCCCGCGGAAGACGATTCCACGTAGTGCGGTGGCGCCGCGCGCGGCATCGCTTCAATGAGGCCGCGGGTATTCCCGCGGAAGACGCGAAGCGGGCCAACCAACAGGAGACAGCATGAGCGAGCTTCAATGAGGCCGCGGGTATTCCCCGCGGAAGACGCGGTCCGCGAGATCAGGCCCTTCGGTGCTGGCTCCGCTTCAATGAGGCCGCGGGTATTCCCCGCGGAAGACGCGCTGTCCAATTCGGACTGGCTCATCTGTTCTTGCGCTTCAATGAGGCCGCGGGTATTCCCCGCGGAAGACGTTCCGCGGCCGGTCACGTCAAGCTCGAAGCTGTCGCTTCAATGAGGCCGCGGGTATTCCCCGCGGAAGACACACGGATGTCAACCATGGTATGCTGTTCTACCATGAAGCTTCAATGAGGCCGCGGGTATTCCCCGCGGAAGACATGCTCTCATGGGTCGGGGGCGCGGGCTCTGCTAGCGCTTCAATGAGGCCGCGGGTATTCCCCGCGGAAGACTCGCGCCAGTGGATGAGCCGCGGATCGACGCCGTTGCTTCAATGAGGCCGCGGGTATTCCCCGCGGAAGACGTCGTAGGTCAAGCCGGCCTGTTGGCCGAGATGCACGCTTCAATGAGGCCGCGGGTATTCCCCGCGGAAGACTGGCAGCTTTACTCAAGCCGCTACAACGTCCCTGACCTGTCGCTTCAATGAGGCCGCGGGTATTCCCCGCGGAAGACCAGCGGCCGTCGTCATCGCAGCCCCCGGCGACATCTTTCGCTTCAATGAGGCCGCGGGTATTCCCCGCGGAAGACTTCCTCGTCGACCGGGACCTCAACGCCCGGCAGGGCCGCTTCAATGAGGCCGCGGGTATTCCCCGCGGAAGACTCGAGGTTGCCCCAGCGGAGAGGCGCGCCGGACGGCATGCTTCAATGAGGCCGCGGGTATTCCCCGCGGAAGACGCGCGAGCACCCCGGCGGCCGTCGCGTTGACGCTTGCGCTTCAATGAGGCCGCGGGTATTCCCCGCGGAAGACATCCCCTTCTCGGACGAGGACGAGACCAACGATCCGGAGCTTCAATGAGGCCGCGGGTATTCCCCGCGGAAGACGAGCGGCGACTACGCGGGGATGAACTTCTCGCAGGCGCTTCAATGAGGCCGCGGGTATTCCCCGCGGAAGACGTTGGGAAGAGGACCCTAGGTGACATCCTTCTCTCAGGCTTCAATGAGGCCGCGGGTATTCCCCGCGGAAGACTCATCAGAGTCCGGCGCGTCGATGCCAGCGTACTCGGGCTTCAATGAGGCCGCGGGTATTCCCCGCGGAAGACGCAATAGGGAAGAAGGCCGCCGAGACAGGTAAGAAGGCTTCAATGAGGCCGCGGGTATTCCCCGCGGAAGACTCGATCTGGTCGACCCGGATGCCGGCGCCACCGTTGCTTCAATGAGGCCGCGGGTATTCCCCGCGGAAGACGCTCGTCACAGAGCAGGGAAAGTATCTTGCAATCGAGGCTTCAATGAGGCCGCGGGTATTCCCCGCGGAAGACGTCCAAACTACTATCTTACAATCAGGCCCATCAGTAGCGCTTCAATGAGGCCGCGGGTATTCCCCGCGGAAGACGGGCCGAAACGGGGAGAGCGATGAGGACCATCGAGGCTTCAATGAGGCCGCGGGTATTCCCCGCGGAAGACATGGATCGCTCCTTGTTGAATGAGCCCGCTCCCGGTGCTTCAATGAGGCCGCGGGTATTCCCCGCGGAAGACGGTCCGCTTGCGCGCGATCTCCCGCGGGTTCCCCTCGCGCTTCAATGAGGCCGCGGGTATTCCCCGCGGAAGACTCTGGCCCCGCCGCCCACCTTCACGTAGATTTCAATGCTTCAATGAGGCCGCGGGTATTCCCCGCGGAAGACCTCAACAACTCAATCCACATAGATATAAAGATGCTAGCTTCAATGAGGCCGCGGGTATTCCCCGCGGAAGACGCCGCAACCCGAGTCGAGCATCATCGATGTCATATGGCTTCAATGAGGCCGCGGGTATTCCCCGCGGAAGACGCACGTCTCCGTGGCGCGAGGACCTGTACGGCAGGGCTTCAATGAGGCCGCGGGTATTCCCCGCGGAAGACGCTGGCGCGGGCGCTGAAGGACATCAAGGCCATCGTGCTTCAATGAGGCCGCGGGTATTCCCCGCGGAAGACCCGGCTGGAGGTCTACTCGGCGTTCCCGTCCGAGCCGCTTCAATGAGGCCGCGGGTATTCCCCGCGGAAGACGTGTCGGTGTAGGGGGTCTATCATGGTGGAGACTAAGAAGGCTTCAATGAGGCCGCGGGTATTCCCCGCGGAAGACCTACAGGCCGCTCCGCTTACCGCGGTCGTCGATCCCGCTTCAATGAGGCCGCGGGTATTCCCCGCGGAAGACAGCATTCGGCGATTGCTGGAAACCCGGCAGCCTGTAGCTTCAATGAGGCCGCGGGTATTCCCCGCGGAAGACCTCAAGCACAAGCCACTCCGGTCTGACCTCAAGCAGCTTCAATGAGGCCGCGGGTATTCCCCGCGGAAGACCCTGCATAGAGACCATCCACATGAAATCCTGGCCGCTCGCTTCAATGAGGCCGCGGGTATTCCCCGCGGAAGACGCGCCAGGGCGACGTGCCCACCGACCCGAAGGCGACGCTTCAATGAGGCCGCGGGTATTCCCCGCGGAAGACAAGAAGATCGCCAGACCCGCTCCACGATGAGACACTGGTGCTTCAATGAGGCCGCGGGTATTCCCCGCGGAAGACAATGGCGCCGGGAAGTATGCGGACTGCCGCTTCCTGGCTTCAATGAGGCCGCGGGTATTCCCCGCGGAAGACGTGGGCTGGAGCCTCAAGCGAGTCGTCTACCGCTCCCTGCTTCAATGAGGCCGCGGGTATTCCCCGCGGAAGACAAGAATTCAAAACTGTTGCATCAGCTCCTCCTTTTGCTTCAATGAGGCCGCGGGTATTCCCCGCGGAAGACCGGCACAGGCCCGAACGATGAGCATCGGCTGGAGGGCTTCAATGAGGCCGCGGGTATTCCCCGCGGAAGACATCAGTGGGGATTCGCCACGGTGGCTGAAAGCGCCACCGCTTCAATGAGGCCGCGGGTATTCCCCGCGGAAGACGACGAACTCGTTCTTCTGGCGTTCCTGCTCGATCCTGCTTCAATGAGGCCGCGGGTATTCCCCGCGGAAGACCCAGGTCGTCAACGACATCCGCTCGTCGAAGCCGACGATGCTTCAATGAGGCCGCGGGTATTCCCCGCGGAAGACGCCGCGACGCCGGCCGGTGCCGCGCAAATCGGCCTGCGCTTCAATGAGGCCGCGGGTATTCCCCGCGGAAGACCTGATATCAATGCTGCAGCTTCTCCTACATGGGATAAATTAGCTTCAATGAGGCCGCGGGTATTCCCCGCGGAAGACACGTCGAGGATGCGCCACCCACGGCAGATCTAATCGGCTTCAATGAGGCCGCGGGTATTCCCCGCGGAAGACATTAGAAAATGATCTCGTAGTTCAGAAACTCCTTTTCGCTTCAATGAGGCCGCGGGTATTCCCCGCGGAAGACTCTACATGGTGGGGATCTATAGCAGAGGTCACTTTGCTTCAATGAGCCCGCGGGTATTCCCCGCGGAAGACGCGCGCTCGGCGGCAACCGCTTCGGCGGTATCCCAGCTTCAATGAGGCCGCGGGTATTCCCCGCGGAAGACGCCAGCATCCGGTCGATGATGTGGTCGGGCGTTTCGCTTCAATGAGGCCGCGGGTATTCCCCGCGGAAGACACCGCAGAACTGCTGAAGCTGGTCGACGCCCACCTGTGGCTTCAATGAGGCCGCGGGTATTCCCCGCGGAAGACCATTCAGCAACCTCGCGGCGAAGACCGTGCGCTGTAGAGCTTCAATGAGGCCGCGGGTATTCCCCGCGGAAGACTTGTTGAAGGCGACACCCTTCGCGATGAATGCCGCGCTTCAATGAGGCCGCGGGTATTCCCCGCGGAAGACTCCGTCACCATCCGACCGGCCGAGCGAGATGCGCGGAGCTTCAATGAGGCCGCGGGTATTCCCCGCGGAAGACGTCGGTCAGCCTGTCGGCACGGTGGTCGACGGTGGCGAGCTTCAATGAGGCCGCGGGTATTCCCCGCGGAAGACGTCCAGCACGCGAGGCGGCCGAAGCCCGACGGCAAGCTTCAATGAGGCCGCGGGTATTCCCCGCGGAAGACCCAGCGCTGGCAACAATGCTGACCGAGCACGAGCTGCTCGCTTCAATGAGGCCGCGGGTATTCCCCGCGGAAGACATCGCGATGGCCGTCCGGGCGGGCGACATTCAGCGCGCGCTTCAATGAGGCCGCGGGTATTCCCCGCGGAAGACCCCATGATCACTTCCTGATCAGCACCCGCCTTGCTGCTTCAATGAGGCCGCGGGTATTCCCCGCGGAAGACGAAGTCCGGTGAGAAGCCGAAGGCGGCCGATCCGGTCGCTTCAATGAGGCCGCGGGTATTCCCCGCGGAAGACAGACGTCCATGCGCAACGCACGGCTTTGCGAGGCAATGCTTCAATGAGGCCGCGGGTATTCCCCGCGGAAGACGCCGCGCAATGGAGCTTGTTGGATGGTAGTGCTCACGCTTCAATGAGGCCGCGGGTATTCCCCGCGGAAGACACGCGTTCGTGCATAATGAACCACGCCACGGAAAGGGCTTCAATGAGGCCGCGGGTATTCCCCGCGGAAGACTGACGGCTGGGCTCTTGCGCCGGCCATCCTGCCGCCGCTTCAATGAGGCCGCGGGTATTCCCCGCGGAAGACTCCTGGCCCTCGGTGAACTTCCCGCTGAACCAAGTGCTTCAATGAGGCCGCGGGTATTCCCCGCGGAAGACGCGCAGGAACCTGAGCGAGTCCGAACGCCTGGTGACGCTTCAATGAGGCCGCGGGTATTCCCCGCGGAAGACAGGCGCACAGCCCGAACGACCTCGGGCCAGGGACCGCTTCAATGAGGCCGCGGGTATTCCCCGCGGAAGACGCCCGGGCCCGCCACCGGGTCGGCGGCGCTCTCCACGCTTCAATGAGGCCGCGGGTATTCCCCGCGGAAGACCGGTGATTGGCCCGTGTCACCTTGTCCTCCATGATAGTGGCTTCAATGAGGCCGCGGGTATTCCCCGCGGAAGACCTGCTAGGGCGCGGCGCCGGTTGATGCCCGGCCCGCTCCCGCTTCAATGAGGCCGCGGGTATTCCCCGCGGAAGACGAGCCGACCGGGCCGAAGGGCACGCGCCGGCAGTGGCTTCAATGAGGCCGCGGGTATTCCCCGCGGAAGACCTACGCCGTTCAACCGAGCTGCTCAGGCACGCGTCGGGCTTCAATGAGGCCGCGGGTATTCCCCGCGGAAGACGTCGGGCGCCGACGGCGTGCCGCCGAAGAACGTCTGGCTTCAATGAGGCCGCGGGTATTCCCCGCGGAAGACTCGCCCAGCGGCCACTTCGGGCCCGCCGACCAGAAGAGATGCTTCAATGAGGCCGCGGGTATTCCCCGCGGAAGACGCACGACACGATCCGGATACCGCCAGCCAGATCCGGCTTCAATGAGGCCGCGGGTATTCCCCGCGGAAGACTTTTTCCGACGACGACTCCGGGCATCCGTTACCACAGCTTCAATGAGGCCGCGGGTATTCCCCGCGGAAGACGGGTTCGCCCGCGGCGGTCAGGCTCGTCTCCATCTCCGCGCTTCAATGAGGCCGCGGGTATTCCCCGCGGAAGACCAACATTGGTCCGCTCTTCGAGCGCGCGAAACTCGCGCTTCAATGAGGCCGCGGGTATTCCCCGCGGAAGACGTCAGGGTCAAGTCGAAGATGCCGTTCGAGCCGGTGCTTCAATGAGGCCGCGGGTATTCCCCGCGGAAGACCTGCGGATTCTTGTCCACCGTGATCTCGCCGTAATGGCTTCAATGAGGCCGCGGGTATTCCCCGCGGAAGACGTAGGTGCGGCTCTCGCGGCCGGTCTCGTCCTGGTCGCTTCAATGAGGCCGCGGGTATTCCCCGCGGAAGACTTGGCCGGCCGCCGGCGTCGGCGCCTCCGTCAGGTTGCTTCAATGAGGCCGCGGGTATTCCCCGCGGAAGACATGTCACAGGAGGCGCGATCCAAAGCGAGCGAGCCGCTTCAATGAGGCCGCGGGTATTCCCCGCGGAAGACGCGAGCGAGCGCGACGGCCTGCGCCGCCGGCCGGCCCGCTTCAATGAGGCCGCGGGTATTCCCCGCGGAAGACATCAGGAGGCAGCAATGAATCGCCGCGCCCGGATGCTTCAATGAGGCCGCGGGTATTCCCCGCGGAAGACTAGCCCTTTCCCGTCAACCGGTTCGCTAGTCGTTTGGCTTCAATGAGGCCGCGGGTATTCCCCGCGGAAGACGCCCCTGCGCGAACCGTCAAGGAAACCTACTACCAGGCGCTTCAATGAGGCCGCGGGTATTCCCCGCGGAAGACGTGGAAGGCCCCTCCATCTGTCCCGGATCTGATGGCGCTTCAATGAGGCCGCGGGTATTCCCCGCGGAAGACTAACAGATCCGGCGCGGGGGGAACCGGGGGCTGCCCCGCTTCAATGAGGCCGCGGGTATTCCCCGCGGAAGACTCGTCGGTGACGTTGAAGACGCCGCGTGGTCGCCTGCGCTTCAATGAGGCCGCGGGTATTCCCCGCGGAAGACACCCGCGACGGTCACAAGGTGTTGGTCGTGACCGAAGAGCTTCAATGAGGCCGCGGGTATTCCCCGCGGAAGACGCCGTGGACACTCGACAACCTCGCGCGGCTAGAGGCGCTTCAATGAGGCCGCGGGTATTCCCCGCGGAAGACCTCCACCGCGAGCATGTAGGCGGGCCATGCAAGGTCGCTTCAATGAGGCCGCGGGTATTCCCCGCGGAAGACCGGCGTTGAAGAGACGACGCTGCCGCACGGCACCGAGCTTCAATGAGGCCGCGGGTATTCCCCGCGGAAGACACGGGAAGAGGAGGCGGTAGCGAAAGCACTAGCCGCGCTTCAATGAGGCCGCGGGTATTCCCCGCGGAAGACGCAGAGGACCTCCGGCGAGCCGCCGGCGTTCTTGAAGCTTCAATGAGGCCGCGGGTATTCCCCGCGGAAGACGCCAGCAGCGCGAGGTCGTTGTGCACGTCGTCGGCGATCGCTTCAATGAGGCCGCGGGTATTCCCCGCGGAAGACGCCGCCGGAATACGGCCGGCCGTCCTCTAGTTGTCTAGCTTCAATGAGGCCGCGGGTATTCCCCGCGGAAGACCGAGTCTTGAAGTACAGCCCCTACTAGGTGCGGACGCTTCAATGAGGCCGCGGGTATTCCCCGCGGAAGACGCGCGAACAGCCGGTCGGCCTCGCCGATCAGTGCGCCGTCGCTTCAATGAGGCCGCGGGTATTCCCCGCGGAAGACCCGCTCTCCACGCCCGACCACCACGGCGCGCGAGGCGCTTCAATGAGGCCGCGGGTATTCCCCGCGGAAGACGGCCAGACAGATTGCGCTACATGACCCTGAGACAGGGCTTCAATGAGGCCGCGGGTATTCCCCGCGGAAGACCCCGTCGTTGATGCAAGCTATTCGACACGCCTACGCGGCTTCAATGAGGCCGCGGGTATTCCCGCGGAAGACACACGGCCCTCGGGAGGATAGAGCGGGACATCAAGATGCTTCAATGAGGCCGCGGGTATTCCCGCGGAAGACTCGAAGCCGGCATCATCCCACGCGGGCGTAGCGCCGCCGCTTCAATGAGGCCGCGGGTATTCCCGCGGAAGACGCGCGGGAACAGCAAGCACTGGTGGTGCCGGTACTGCCAGCTTCAATGAGGCCGCGGGTATTCCCGCGGAAGACGGGGAGAAGGGTGGACTCCTAGAGTAATAGATGCATAGCTTCAATGAGGCCGCGGGTATTCCCGCGGAAGACGCGACCGGGACGCCGTCAAGGCATCCGTGCCGACCGGCTTCAATGAGGCCGCGGGTATTCCCGCGGAAGACCCGGTCGAGGAGCCGACCACGATGCGCGACGCGCTGCTTCAATGAGGCCGCGGGTATTCCCGCGGAAGACGGACCGCTCGCAACCCCTTGCGATCAAACGATGTTGACCGCCGTATTGCGAGCGGTCGGGCGATTGCGAGCGACGAGCGGTCGCTGACGTCATGCGGCTGACCATGGAGCTATTGTAACTATCCTGTTGTCAAGGATCTACCGGCTTTCGAGCACTCCCCGGCATCCCGGCGGCACCGGAGCGCTCGCTCGGGTGCGGCGGAACGCCTCAGACGATGACCGGCTCCCGGCGCACGGCCTGGAACTTCTTCCCGAGACTCACGACGCGCGGTTCGACGCCGTCGGCGACGCCGATGTCGACCAGCACGACATGGTCCTCTGCATGATCGATCATCCCGTCGAGGCGCGCAACCAGATCGGCGTGCCGGCGGCGGCTCAGGCGGCACTGGAAGACGGAGAGCTGAACCCACTCGCCGTATCCCTGCATCAGCTTGAACACCCGCCGCCACCGCTTGGGAGCACAGATGTCGTAGACGACGATGTAGAGGTGCTCCACGGGATCACCGCGTGGTGAAGTTCGGGTACTCGGGCAGCTCGCCCAGGAGGAACCGGCCGAACAGGCGGGCCTGCATCTCCATCAACCGGCGATAGCTGACGCGGTAGCCGAAGAGCGGGTGGACGACCTCGTGCCCGAGGCGGCGCTCGAAGGTGGAGATGAACCGTCGCCGGCCGTCGGCGCCGAGATTCACGCTGCCGGCGACGGTCTTGAAGTCGGTCGGCCTGACCTCGCCGTTGTTGATCGCCTGGACCACCACCGAGTCGGCGACCAGGGGGCGGAACGGCTCCATCAGGTCGAGCGCCAGCGCCGGACGGCCGTAGCGGGGCTGATGGTAGAGGCCGCGGTAGGCGTCGAACCCGACTGCCCCCAGGGTGACCGTCCAGGAACGGACCAGCAGCGAGTAGGCGAACGAGAGAAGCGCATTGACCGGGTCCTTCGGGGGACGGCGGTTGCGCGTCTCGAAGTCGAACGAGAGCTCGGCATCCGACTCGGACTCGTTCACCATGGCGCCGAACGAACGGAAGTAGCGCGCCGCGGCGGTCCCTTCGACGCCCAGCAGTTCCGGCAGCGAGTCCGCGCGGGCGGCGCGGCGGCTGTCGCTCTTCAGATCGACCAGGACGGGATTGCTGCTCTCGGCACGCTTCCAGTTGCGGCGGAGCAACGTGCGGCAGTTCTGGATCTTGGCGATCACCAGTCCCCGCGCGAATCGCAGGCAGGTCGACTCGTCGAAGCTCGCCCGATACTGGGCCGTCCGCAGCTCGACGTTCTTGTGGCCGTTGCCCGTCGTGTGGCCGAAGAACCAGCCGCCGTAGCTGTGCCAGGTGACGGGAATCCCGCGCCACATCAGCTCGTGCAGGCAGGGCGTGGTCAGGTAGACGTTGCCCATGACGACGACCTGCGACGTTTCCTCCAGCCGGGCCGTCGCCAGCTCGGCGTCTTCTACCGTCACGACGAGGGTCTCGCCCGACTTGGCGACCTTCGCCCGGCGGGCCTGCACGTAGAGCGGCAGCGCGTCGGTGCAGGGCACCGAGATCGGGCGCGGGACGACATCGGCGCCCTTGAGATGGTGAACCTCGTCCGGCAGGCAGACCTCGACCAGCGAGCAGCGCGGGCACTTCGGACTGTCTTCGAGCGGCGGCGGGATGACACCCTCCGCGGCAACGCGCCGCAGCCCGTCCACCGCCTGCAGTGTGTCGGCAACGAGCTCGTCATCGAACGCGACGCGCACCCGTTCGCGGCTGCCGACGAAGTAGAGCACGCCCTCGTCGCAGTCGTAGCCGTGCTCGCGCAGCAGCATGCCCTGCACGCAGAGCTGCACCCGCTCGGGGTCGTGGGCGCCGCGTTCGACGTGCGGGCGCTTGCCGCGCTTGTAGTCGACCGGCGTGACCTTGCCGCCGTCCGCCTCGATCAGGTCCATCCGGGCGATCAGGCCGAGACGATCGGACGAAAGGGTAATCGACCGCGCGTGCAGCTTCTCTGTCTTCTCGACGTCCGCCGGCGGCGGCAGCTTCCCGCCGTCGCGGTTGACGCGCCGGTGCGCGTGGCGGCCTTCGACCGTGTCGGACGACTCGACCCACTCGCCCTGGACCCACTCCAGGTAGGCCAGCCGCGGGCAGTAGACGTATTCGTTGACCATGCGCGCCGGGACGAGCGGCGGCGTGTCGGCGGCGACGGGCTGGACGGACGGCTCGCGAAGTTCCGGAGCTGACACGGCGGCATCCTCCCGTTGAGCGGCAAGGGATCGTTTCGGACGATCCGCCGCTCAGCGGTAGGGCGAACTCCGGGCGGGACCCGTTCCGGGCTCAGGGCGATGCCGCGGGCGAAACCAGCTTCACCGCCGGGAAGTAGGTCCGGAACCGCCCGACGTCTCTGGTGAGAAGCGACAAGCCGTCGACCTCCGCATGGGCGCCGATGTAGAAGTCCGGTAGGGGCGCCGACCGAGCGCCGCCCGCGCGACGATACCGACGGTAGGCCCTCGCTGCCCCGAACGCGGCCGCGTACGGTAGCTGCAGACGCGCGAGCATCAGCGCATCGAGCTGGACGTCCAAGGTCTCGGCATCGCTGAACGCCAGTGATGTCTCCGCATACACGATCGGGTTGATCCCGACCGGTCCGATGAGGAGTGCGTCCCGGATGGCGCTCTCCGACCAGGGGCGCCACTTCGGATCGTTCGCGAAGACGTCGAGCAGCACGTTGGTGTCGACCAGGAACACTCAGTCGTCCCCGCGAGTGAGTCGCATGACGTCGTCGGTCCGAACACCGCGTGCAGCGACCCCCCGGGCCCTCCGAAGTCGGTCCTCTATGAGTGCTCGTCTGCTCAGCACCGGTCGAATCGTCACCCCTCCGTCGGCTTCCTCGAAGCGGACATCCGTGTTCGGCAGCAACCCGAACTTGAGCCGGAACCGCTGGGGAATGGTCACCTGTCCCTTGGTCGTGATTCGCATCGTTGAGTATTACTCTACCAAGTATTACCCGCTGGGGTTCAACAGCGCCGTCCAGACTTGTCTTGACGGGGCGAGACCAGCCAGGAGTTCGGCAGAGCCCCCGGCGCCGACTGACAGGAGTTGACAGACGGCCCGACTACGCTTGCCAATCGGTGGGTTGCTGGGCCGCTGGTCAACGGCCGCTCGCAGGCGACGCCGCGCTCCGCCGCCGGACGGAACTGTGCGATTCCTATCCGCTATGATCTGACGGCTCTCGAACCGCACCACCAGAAGATCCCACGTGGACGGCGCAACCATCTATCGAGTCGTATTCGGCGAGGACGTACAGCCCGACGCGTGGCAGCTCGCGCTGACGAGCGATGCGTGGCCGCGGGTCCTGATTGCGCCCACCGGCTCAGGCAAGACGGCCGCGGTGACGCTCGGTTGGGCCGCACACCGGCTGCAGAGTCCCGACCGCACGCCCCGCCGACTCGTCTGGTGCCTGCCGATGCGGACGCTCGTCGAGCAGACCGCCCGTGCGGTCGAGGAGTGGTTCGGCAAGCTGGCGGCCGAAGTGGACGGCGAGGGCCGGCTCCCGCGGCCGGAAGATGTGCACGTGCTCATGGGCGGCGAGGACGGCGTGGGCTGGCTGGAGGCGCCCGAGCGCCCGGCCGTGCTCGTGGGCGCGCAGTGGGTGTTCGACGAGGTGCAGCTCATGGGCGCGGGCCGTTCCGGCGATGCGACGTGGACAGAAGCGCGGCGGCAAGGCCGCTCGGCAGGCAAGACCTCCCGCAGCGTCCGGATCTCGGCGATCCTGAATCCGACATGGCTGGCCACCGTCGATTATCCCACGCCGGCCCCGGCGGCGGTCGTCAGTATCGATCCATCTGCGGTCCCAGGCGGCAGACTCGCTCGCTTGGCGCACGTTGCCAAGAGGCTGAGCTGTTCGCACCGTCGTCATCGAGTTGGTGACATTGTGCCCCTGAGCTACGCGAAGCCCACCGCCAGCATTGCATGCGAACGGGAGTCTTGCAGTGGATGACGCCCGACTGGACGCCGTCTTCGAGTGCCTGACCGCCGAAGAAGGGCAACCGAAGCATGCGCCATTCCGGTGGCAGCGGCGCTTGCTGCGCCGCTTCATCGACGCCGACCTGCCCGACGCCGTCGATGTGCCCACTGGTCTCGGCAAGACGGCCGTCATGGTGTTGTGGTTGATCGCGCTCGGCGAAGGAGTCCGGCTGCCGCGACGGCTGGTCTATGTCGTCGACCGGCGCGCGGTGGTCGATCAGGCCACGCGGTTCGCGGAACTGCTGCGAGCGAACCTGACGCCTGATCTCGCCGGCCGGCTCGGGCTCGGCCAGCGCGACGGGGAGCGGAGACTGCCGATCTCCACCCTGCGCGGCGGATTCGTCGACAACCGCGACTGGCTCGACGATCCCTCCAGACCGGCTCTGCTGGTCGGCACCGTCGACATGATCGGCTCGCGGCTGCTGTTCGAAGGCTACGGTGTGTCGAGAAGAAGAGGGATGCGCCCCTTTCAGGCTGGTCTCCTCGGCGTCGATACGCTCGTTCTGCTCGACGAGGCGCATCTGTGTGCGCCATTCGAAAGGCTGCTGCGGCAGATTCAGGACCGACAGCGCACCGCACTCGGTCCGGCAGACGAAGCCGCGGCCAGAACCACGCCTCTGTTTCGTGTGATTTCCCTGTCGGCGACGGGACGGACAACGGCAGAAGCGCACACGGCGGACGTCTTCCGGTTGGCGGAGGAAGACGAACAGGAACCCGTCGTCCGCCGACGACTGGCTGCGCGGAAGCGCATGAAGGTGATCGAACTCGACGATCCGAACGACCTTCCCGCGCGTCTAGCCAAACGCGCCGTCGAACTCGGCCGACAGCGTGGGTCCGCGTCGGACCCTGAGCGCGGGCTGTTCGATTCCATCGAATCGAACAGCCCCGCACGTGTACTCGTGTACTGTCAGCGTCGTGCCGACGCCATCAAGGTGAAGGCGCTGATCGACAAGGCATGCGGCCTCAAGGGGAGGGCGGGTCGCAACGCAGATGGCAAGGGAGCGTCGGAACTCCTCGTCGGGGAACGGCGAGTGTACGAGCGCAGGGCGCTGGAGCAGTGGCTTGAACGGCACGGGTTCTTCGGCAGCGCCGAGACGGCGCCGGTGGCGCCGACGTTTCTCGTCGCGACGTCGGCGGGAGAGGTCGGCGTCGACCTCGACGCCGATCACATGGTCTGCGATCTGGTGGCCCATGAGCGCATGGTGCAGCGGCTGGGGCGTGTGAACCGCCGCGGCGGCGACGGCCGCGAAGCGCTGATCGACGTTCTGGCGCCAAGACCACAGAGACCGAAGTCGAACGCATCGAAGACCGCGAAACTGCAGTACGACCGCGACTGCAAGGCTTTCGAGGCGCGCTTGGAGTCCCTGCGGACGCTGCCCCTCGGCTCGGACGACCGGTACGACGCAAGTCCGGCGGCTGCGGGGCACATGAAGAGCGAGCATCGTGCGGTCGTCGACCGGGCCACCACACCGGCGCCGCTGTATCCTGCGTTGACGCGCCCACTCGTGGACGCCTGGTCCATGACCTCGCTGAAACGGCACGAGGGCCGACCGGAAGTGGGACCCTGGCTGCGCGGCTGGGAGGAGCAGGAGCAACCGCAGACCACGGTCGTGTGGCGGATGCACCTGCCACGGACACGCGCGGGTGACGACACCTTCACTGCTCCGCGCACCCTCGTCGACGACTTCTTCCAACACGCCCCTCCGCACGCCACCGAGAAACTCGAAGCGCTGCGCAGCCACGTACTCGACTGGTTGCTGGCGCGGTCGGAAGCTGTCAGCAAGCGAGCGCAAGAACATGAGCTGGCCATCGACGAGGCCGATATCGTGGCCTTGGTTCTCGACAAAGCGGGTGACTGCGCGTGCGCCGTGACGTTCAAGGAACTCCGCTTTCTCGCACGCAAGGGCGCTACGTTGAATCCAGCGGAGAAGCGCGACCAGCGCCAGCGCAGGGCGGAGTTCGAAAGGGTACTGGCAGAGAATCTGGTGGTGGTGGACGCGCGCATCGGCGGCCTATCCACCGACGGCATGCTCGACGAGAAGTGCGACGTCGCCGCGGTGACCGCCGACACCGACGAACGGTGGCAGGAGCTTCGCGAGGATCCGGGCTTGGACGCTGCGCGGCCTGTGGTCGGGTTCCGCGTCCGGCGGGCGACGGCGGATGCGGGTGCCGAAGGGCTCGGCCAGTCGCCCGTACCCGACGGTTGGCGACTTGTCCGCACGTTCGAGACCGAGTTCGACGCCGGCGGAGGGGTGCGCGCCGGACTGGGTGTCTTCAAGTGGCGGCACGACGCCGCGAACGACGGCGCCCGTTCTGTCCTTTCCGTTCCTCAGCCTCTGCGCAGCCACGCCAAACAGGTAGCGACCCGAGTGGAGGCCATCGCCGAACGGCTGGGCCTGCCTGTCGACGAGATCGACGCGCTGGTCATTGCGGCTCGGCTGCATGACGACGGGAAGGCGGCCGAGCGCTGGCAGCGGGCAATGAACGCGCCGCCCGAGGGGCGCCCGTACGCCAAGACGAGCGGCGGCGGCAACTGGCGTTTGCTCGAAGGGTACTCGCACGAGTTCGGGTCCCTCGTTGCGGCCGAACGGACGCAACTTCCGGAGGCCACCCGTGATCTGATCCTGCATCTCATTGCCGCGCATCACGGCCACGGGCGGCCGCTGATTCCCTTCGCCGGGTGCGAAGACGAGCCGCCGTCGAAGCTCGAAGCGACGGCCGGGGCGGCGTTCCTGCGCTTCGCCCGCCTACAGAAGCACTACGGTCCCTGGGGCTTGGCGTGGCGCGAGGCTATTCTGCGCGCGGCGGATCAGGGCGCATCACGGGAGTGGTCAGAGAATCCGCGGGAGCCGGCGTCAAATGGCTGAGTCAACGATTCCCGTGGACCTGCGCAATCCGGGGCAGGTGTTCGCATGTCTCGGCCTGGTGGAGGCGGCGGGAGCGTTACTTGGAAACGCCGCTGGCGTGTTCGCCTGGGGCGACGCCGCGGAGACGTTCCGCGTGGCGGCGTGCGGGGAAGAGGAGCCGCTCGCCCGCGTGCTGCGATTCCTGGAGGACGCCACGGTCATCGCGCGTGCGCCGGATCGCTCGAAGAACTTCGAGAAATGGTTACCAGCGTGGGGTGACAAGGAATTCGATCGACTTGGCGCTCCGTTTCCGTTTCCAGACCCCGATTCGCTGGCGACGTTGCCGGCCATTCTACGCGACAGCGTCGGGGCGGAGATCATGGTCGACTACTGGGGCGATGCGACCCGGCGTGACAACGTGAAGTTTTGGGCGGGGTCCGGTGGGTACCCAGGTGCCGCCATTCTGCGGGACGCTCTGGAACTCGTACGCGGCAGACTGCGGGAACCTGAGAGCGCGCCATTCAGCCTGTCCGCGGCACAGTCGAACAGCTTTCGTTTCGATTGGCGCCGAGACTACGTGCCGATCGACGCGGGATTTTCTCTGAACAAGCACAAGAGCGGCATTCCCATCGTACCGTTGGGGTTCCCGCTCGTGGAGATCCTCGCTGCCGTTGGCATGACGCACGCTCGTCCCGCACGGATCGACAAGCTCGAGTACCGCTACGGTGTAATTGGCGGACATCGTCTCTTGGATCCGGCCGTCCTTCGGGCCGCCTTAGGCTCAGAATCGCCTCTGGTGCCCGGCCTGCCGTTCCGCCGTTTCTGCATGCGCCTCGGCTGGCCGGGGAAGGCCGGTCAGGCGCGTTGCATCACCCACGTGACAGAAGAGGAGCCGTGAGCCATGGATCCGGAGGTACAACGACGTCTGAACGACTTGGCCGACGATGCGAGCGGGCCGGTAGCCCTCCATCTACGGCAAGCGCTGTTGCCTGTCGAAGGTCCAGGCTCGCCGGTCTTTCCGCCCACCTACGCGTTTCCCGAGGGTCACCGATATCTCGGCTACAACATCGACGAGATGTCCGACGGCACGAAGGTCGCCGTCATCGACAGCGTCGGTTCCCAGGCGAACCGCATCGAACCGGTGTTCCGGGCCGCTGGACCTGGGCAGGCCGAGAATCCGCGCGCGGCACTCGTCCCGCAGATCGACATCGATTGCGGAAATGGCAAGAGCGTTTCGCTTCTGGAGGCCGGCCACCGACTCGGTGATGCGCTCGTCCGCTCCACCGAGTTGGCGGGAGCAGCGGAGGATGCATTCCGCGCTTTTCTGGATCGCAACGACTCAACGCCCCTGGCCAAGCTGGCGCCCACCTCGCTGGTGTTCGGCGTCTGGGATTCTCGCGGCACCCTCGCGAAACTGCCGCGAATCGTGCAGGCGACGATCCGGGCGGAGAACGTGGAGCTGCTCACGCGCTCCGCCCAGTACAACCCGCCGTTGGACTATGCGGAACTAGAGGTCTTCTCGGATGCGGAAAAGGCGAAGTCGGAAGGGAACCCGAAGAGCCCACTCGCCCAAACCGGTTTCGTTCACGTTCCCGCTGTGAGAACGCATGGCGGAATCATCGCGCGGGGTCTGATTCATCGGAGCGTCACCGTCAATCTGATTGCACTTCGCAGGCTGGAAGGGGAAACCGCGGCCGACTTGCGGCGTTACGTTCTTGGGCTGGCGCTGGTCGCCGCAACCGCGCCGGCGGACGGGTTCCTGCGGGCCGGCTGCCTGTTGACCGGGGATCCCGAAGATCCGGGCGATTGGTGCGCAGTGGCGCGCAGCGGGGAGCGGACGCGCGTGGAAGTGGATGCGCACACCGCGCTCGCGTACGCTCGCACGGTCGCTCAAGCCTTCTCCGTGGGCGACGACCATCGTGTAACTTTCGACAAGAAGCTGGCCCGGACGGAGGCGAGGAAGAAGGTCAAGGAGCAGGCATGAGTCGTGCGCTCCTTCTCGCGGTCCGCTTCTACGAGGGGCGGTACCACGGCCATGCAGATCGCTTCCGCGGAGCGGAGGGATGGCCGCCCTCACCCGATCGTCTGTTCCAGGCGCTCGTTGCCGCAGCGGCGCGCGGGGCGCACCTGCTCGCCGACGATCGACAAGCGCTGCGCTGGCTGGAGCAACTCGAACCGCCGCGAATCGCTGCACCGCCGGTCCTCCGCGGGCAGTCGGTCAAGGTGTTCGTTCCCAACAACGACCTGGACGCGGTCGGCGGCAACCCGGAGCGGGTGAGTGAAATCCGCACCGACAAGCACTGGCGGCCCTGCTTCTTCGATTCCGACCAACCGGTCGTCTACGTCTGGAGCTTCGATTCGGGGGAGACCGAGGCGGCGCGTATCCGGAGCATCGCTGCGCGCCTGTACCAGCTCGGGCGGGGCGTGGACATGGCGTGGGCAGTTGCGGACATCCTGCCGCGCGACCGGGCGGATGCGGTGCTCGCGGCCCACGCGGGTACGCTCTACGCGCCAGGCGGAAGCGGCGCGGGCGGCGAAGTGGGCTGTCCCCATTCCGGCACCCTCGCCAGCCTCGTCGAGAGACACGAACAGGCCCGTGGGCGGCTGGTCTGGAACCTGTCGAATGGCATGCCCCGTCAGTTGTTCGCCCAACCGCCAAAGGCGTCGTTCCGCGGTGTCGGCTACGGGGTGCCGCCGCGGCGCCTGCATTTCGAACTGCGGGACGAATCGGGCTTCGCACCACGTCCGATTCGACTGGCAGCGCGGTTGATTGCAGGTCTGCGCGATGCCGCGGCAGCGAAGCTGCGGACATCCCTGCCCGCACAAGCGGTGCTGTTTGAGAAGTTGATCGTCGGTCGCGGCGCGGGTCCTCGCGACCTCGAGCTGCGCATCCGGATGACGCCGCTACCGTCCATTGGAGCGCCGCATACGGACCTGTCGATCCGCCGGGTCATGATCGACGTTCCCGCCCAATGTCCCATTCGCGTGGACGATCTCCGGTGGGCCTTCGCCGGCCTTGCGCCGTGCGATCCGGAGACCGGGGAGGCATGGCCGGGACGCCTCGTGTCCACGGAGGACTCACGCATGGCGGATCGGTTCTCGCGGGGCGGCCGGATCTTCCGTAGCGTGACCCCGGTAGCGCTGTCTGGCGCCGTACGTCGCCGTTTCGGCGCCGACCAGGGCACCGGGATCAAGGATGCCCGCGAGCGGCTTCGGGAGGAGGCGCGGGCGACCGGCCACGTCGTTCAGGCGCTGCGCCACGCCGGCGTGCGGGCGCGACCGACCGACATCCGCGTGCAGCGCGAACCCTTCCAACGCAGAGGGGAGATGGCCGAGCGGTTCGCGGACGGTTCCCGGTTCTCGAAGCACGCGCTCTGGCATGTGGAGTTGCAGTTCGCGCACGCGGTTCCAGGTCCCCTCATCATCGGGGATGGCAGGTTCTGCGGTCTTGGCGTGATGGCTCCGACGACGGGGCGAACATGTTCGTAGGATTACGGACGAGATGAAGCGTCAGATGCTGGCGGCGCCCGGGCGGGCGCCCACCCAGCGCGGGATCGACCGGCAACTGGACAAGGCGCTGCGGAGCAAAGGACGGCAGGCGCATACGCTGCCCGAGCGACTCGTCGATGCGCTCACGCTCGACACGGCCGACTACCAGGACCGGGGCTGGAGCCGCCCGCCAGCCGCCCGTGAAGTCGTCTATGGCCGCGCGCCGGAAGCCGCGCCGGGTGTCGTTGCCCGCCCTGCCGGTCGCCGCCTGGCGCGAACCGCACGCGATCTCCCCACCGTCGCCCGCTTCCTGCTGGCTGGCCGGCCGCTTCCTCGCATCGAGGACGCCGTCAGGATTGGCGAGCTGATGCGCAGGGCTGCCCTCGCCCAGTTCGGTTGGCGACGGGACGAGGTGAAGAATCACCCGATTCCGCTGGCGCCGCCGGAGATTTCCGGACGCGACGCCGACGGGAAGCCGCTGAAGAACCCGTCTCATCAGCACGCATTCTGGCTCCCCGAAGACGCGGACGGCGACGGCTGGATCGACCACGTCTCCGTGTTTATCGCTGGCGGCATCAACCGTGAGGTCCAGGCTGGCCTGGATCGCATCACTCGGCTCTGGCTGGCGCCGAAACAGCGGTCCGAAGCAGTCGATGCCGAGCCGGGCAGCGTGAAGGAATGGCGGCTGGCGCTGGAGGGCTTCGGCCGACCGCCCGACTTCGCCGGCGGCGCGCGCATCTTCGGCACGTCGAGGCACTGGCGGAGCGCGACACCGTTCCTGGCGTCGGGACACCTGAAGGCGGCCGGCTACCCGGCTGAGGTGCGCCGGTTGCTGAAGCGCCGGGGACTGGATGCGGCCGACGTCGAGGTCACCGTCCTGCCGAGCATCGGGGTTGGTGGCACCCCGCGCCGCGCGATCCACTTCCACCGCTTCCGTTCACGTGGCCGCGAAGTCCAGCCTGACGCAGCCGGCGCGCTGCTCGACGTCGTGCTGCCCGAGGCGATTGCGGGTCCAATGGCTATCGGGTACGGCAGCCACTTCGGGCTCGGGCTGTTCGTCCCCGCGAGAACCACCGAATAGTCTGCGCCATCATGAGCCACAGCCTGGTCACGTTCCTGGGTAGAGCGCGAGTCGACGCGGCCACCGGATACGCGCGAGCGAAGTATCGCTTTCCCGGCGAGGGGGCTCCAGTGTCGGAAACCCCGTTCTTCGGCATGGCGTTGGCCGAGCACCTGAAACCCGACACGGCGGTGATCGCCGATGCCGTTCCCAACGGCGAGGTCAGCTTCGATCTCACGCATGGCTTCCGCCACCTGGGTATGGTCGGCTTCATGTCCGCATTCATGTTGGAGCAGGTGCGGAGCCTCCGCGTTCGCGGTCTCTGGTACGGGGCGCACGACATGAAGGATCCCACCAGCGGGGTCACGCCAGTGCTCCGGCTCGACGGTCTGACTCGCGTGCGCCGTTGGCTCGGCGCCCTGGACCAATATGACGCCTCTGGCGACTACGGCGTGTTTTCGTCGCTGTTGATCGAGGACGGCGTAGCCGAGGACAAGGCTGCGTGCCTGGAGCGGGCCGCGTTCTACGAACGGACGTTGAATCTCGCCGACGCGGCGCGCCAGATCAGGACGTTCCTCCCGATTCTCGACAACCCCCTGGCGGGTGCGTCGGGCTTGTTCAGGAACCGGCTTGCGGAACGTCTCCGCTGGGTCACGACGGGAAGTCTGGCCGACCATCAGCGAAAGCTGGCCTTCGAGTACTTGAAACGCCGCGACTTCATGCGCGCGGCCGCGTTCGGCTGGGAAGCGCTCGCCACACTCGAATGCGCGCGGCGCGGACTTCGCGTCGATGACTACGAGACCGGGCGCAAACCGGCCATCGACCGGCTCTCCGAGGAACTGCACGCCGGCGAGCATTCCGAATCGACGAAGGCAGCGTTTCTCCTCCTCCGGGATATTCGCAACACGCTTGCGCACGGCGGCCCGGCGAGACACCGGGACTCACGGGCAGTTCTGCGAGATCCCGATCGGCTGCATGCCGAACTGGGGAAGACGCTCCGACGCCTGCTGCAGCAAGTGTCGGAGCGCACGGCCGCGCCGCTCCGACACGGCGAAGGAGACATCCCGACATGAGACGACCGAATCCGGCGCTTCTTTCAGACGACGCGCTCGCCGTCTGGAACGCCGCGCAGCGGGCTGACGTTTCGGACCCGATAACCGTGAGTTGCACGCTGATGACGCCGATGTACGGCGGGGGCGTAGAGCCTGGGAAGGTGGACCATGAACTGCCCATCCGGCCGGGCGCGATCCGCGGTCAGCTACGGTTCTGGTGGCGACTGCTCAACGGCGCCGGACGTGAGGCAGCGGAGGTGTTCGCTGACGAGTCCGCTCTCTGGGGCGGCATCGCCAGTGCGGGGCCACGCGCCAGCCAAGTGGCGCTGCAGGTGGACGGTGAGCCGGTCGAATCGAAGGATCTGGTCAGGGCCAAGGAAAAGTCGCACGGCTTCCCCGACTATGCCTTCATCCTCGACCCCCAGAAAGAACCGCCGCTGCTGCTGAAGGCCGGCTACGAGTTTACCTTCACGCTGCGCTTCGGGACGAAGGAGAAGGTCCAGCGTGAGCAGGTCATCGAGGCGCTCCGCTGGTGGACGAGTTTCGGCGGCGTCGGGGCGCGCACGCGTCGGGGCCTGGGGACGGTCGAGGCGACCAGCGGTAGAGTCGACCTGAAGCCGACCTCGCGGGAAGAGGTCGAATCGCGGGGTGGCCGAATGGTGCTTCAGGCTCCCAGCAAGGACGCGCTCGAAGCCTGGAGACTCGCCGTCGACACTCTGAAGAGCTTCCGACAGGGAACGAAGGCGGGCGAGGGACGCAACCCTGGTAGCGGCAAGCATCCGGGACGCAGCCGCTGGCCGGAGCCCGACGCGATTCGGCGCCGCACGCGCCGCCGCGCACCGGGGCATGAACCGGAGCACAAGGTGCGTGAGTACTACCCACGCGCCGCGTTCGGGCTACCGATCGTATTCCACTTCAAGAACCGTGGAGATCCGGAAGACTGCGTGCTCGAGCCTGGCATGGACGATCCGCACCGCGACGCAGGCACGGACGCCGCCAAGCGCGACCGGATGGCCAGCCCGCTGTTCCTGCGGCCCTACTTCGACGGTTTGCGGTACCGCCCACTCGCGCTGCTGTTGCCCGGCTGGGAAGAGCGGGTGAGCGTACCGGTCCGTTTCGACGCGAAGCAAGTGGGACTCGCGTGGCCCAAGGCTCATGCTGAACGCAAGCAAATGGCGGATCTCGTCGAACCGATGCACGGACGGGGCACTGACGCGCTCACCGCGTTCATGCGCCATTTCGAGCAGCAGGGACGCCCGGAGCAGCAGCGACGTCAAGAGCGCGCACGGGGACGACGCTGATGCCGCGTTTTCTCATCACTACTGTCGCTGGGCCCGGTCCAGAGCCTGATTGCCGACGCGCGACGCACACGAGACCTCTGGTGCGGGTCGTGGATCCTCTCCGAGGCGGCGCGCGCGGCCGCACGGGCTCTCCACAAGCGCCGGCCGGGGTGCCTGATCTTCCCCGCCCCGGGCGATCCCGACACGGATCTGGAACCGCGCGACGATCCCGGTGAAGGCGCCAACATCGCGAACGTCCTGCGCGCCGAGGTGACGCTCGCCGACGGCGCGGCGGTCCGCGGGCTCTGCGACGACGCCAGGTTCGCTGCGACTGTTCGGGTGAAGGAGCTCGGTGACCGAGCGCTTCAGCGGCTGGGACGATCTGTGCGGGAGGAGGTCTGGGCAGCGCAGATCGGCGACATCATCGAGAGCTTCGCCGCGTGGGTGGAGATCCGGGAGAACGATGAAGGCTACGCGAACGCGGGCCGCGATCTCGGTGCGGCATTGAGCGCCCGCAAGGCGACCCGCGACTTCCGTCCCTGCGAGCGGCTGTCGGTCCAGGATCTTCAGAAGTCATCGCTCGACGGCGCGCGGGAGACCGTTCTGCTCGACGAGCCGGCCAGAGAACCCGCCCGCAGACGACTCGCGCTGACACCCGGCGAACAGCTCGACGCCCTCGGCGTAATCAAGCGCCTCGCCGGCGACGCGGAGCAGTTCACCCCCTGGCCGCGCATAGCCGCGGACTCGTGGATCGAGCGACTCACCCCAGATGAGAAGCAACCCCTCGAAGCGGCATACGAACCGCTGGTCGAAGCGGGTTGCGCTTCGCGCGTCCGAGGGAATTCCGGCATCTACTCCGCCCTGCCTTTCGATGGGCATCTCCTGTATCCGTCCCGACTCGAGAACGCCTTGGCGCAGGCCCGAGCGGGGGACGCGAGTGCAACGAGATCGCCCGAAACGCTGGCGCTGGAGGAGCTCTCGGGAGCATTGAAGAACGTCATACGGACAGCCGGCGCCCCCGTTCCCTACGCGGCCATCCTGCAAGCCGACGGTGACCGGATGGGCCGGCTGCTGTCACGCGCAAGGAGCGCCGAGCATTCACGGGAGATCTCCAGCGCGCTGTACGGGTTCGCATCCCACGTGCGCCACATCGTTCGCGATCATCGAGGCCATACCATCTACGCCGGTGGCGACGACGTCCTGGCGCTGCTTCCGCTGGAACCGGCGTTGACCTGCGCCAGCGCGCTGGCCGACTGCTTCCACGAGGCGCTACGTGGAATCGCAGAGGAAATGCAGGTTCCGGAGCACGAACGTCCCACACTGTCGGTCGGCCTCGGGATCGGATACGTGATCGATCCACTGGGAATGCTGCGCGCGGTCGCTGAACGCGCCGAGCGGCATGCGAAGGGCGATGCCACGGAACACCGGCGACACCGGCGCAATGCGTTGGCGATTCGGCTTCGGATTCGTTCCGGCACGGAACTCTGCTGGCGCGCGCAGTGGAGCGATGAGAAAGCACTGGAAGCCCTGAAGCGGTTCACGAAGGCGTATCGCGCGGGTGAGTTGCCGACGCGCGCCGCGTACGACCTGCGAGACGTAGATCGGCGCCTTGCCTGGCTTCGCGGTTCCGACGACGAGACCGCCCGCGGTATGCGAAAGGCCGAGGTCGAACGCATGCTGTACCGGGCACGCCGCGACGGCGGTAGCAGGACCATCCCGGCGGATCTGCGTGCGCTGGTCCGCGAGCGAGCCGACCACCAACCGCTGACCGAACTGGCCGACACCCTGATTATCGCGCGCTGGCTCTCGGCGCGCACGGCGGCCGACGTGGGAGAGTGATCATGAGCCCGTCGAAGAAGTCGAAGAAGAAGGGCAAGGACCGGCGCCCGCCGCCCCGCTATCGGAAGCTGGCCAAGGGAGGGACGCCCCGCGCAACGGACGCGTCGACACGCCACTCGGCGACCGTGCCGGAGGCCGCTGGATCGATACCCTCGCACCCCGGTCCCTATCGGCGCGGACCGAGCACCGTGGTGAGCCTGGAGCCGCTCTCGCCCATCATCGTGCGGTCCGGCCGCCCCATGAACGCGCACACCGACGCCGACCCGGCACGATTCCCACCCCCGTCGACGGTGGCCGGGTGCCTGCGGACGACGTGGGCGCGCGCTACCGGCCGGCCCCTCGGATCGGCACTGGCGGAACTTCGGGTCGCCGGCCCGCTCCTGCTCAGCGACGACGGTCTGATACTGGCGCCGAAGCCCGCCGATGCCCTGTACTTCGGCCACCGCGATGAGGCGCGCTGTGTGCGAGCGGAACCACGGCGGTTCCAACAGGGCTGCGGCGCGGACATGCCCGATGGACTGCTGCCCGTCCGGTTGCCCGCGCACGTAGAAGGCAAACCCGGCGACGGTCCGGCGTGGTGGTCCTGGGACGATCTCCTGGCTTTTCGCCGTGGAGAATCCGTGCCTCTCGATCGTCTGACACGCAACGGCTGGTCACCACCGGCGGAAGGCGACCTCCGGACGCACGTGTCCATCAATCCAACCACCGGCGCCGCGGTTTCCGGAAACCTGTTCCAGACCGAGGGATTGGATCTCGGCGTGTACCCCGCGGCGTTCAGAACGCGTGCCGTCGAGTCGGCGCGGGTCGACGGGCTGGAAGCCTCCGACGCCGCCAACGGGGCATCATCCCGCGGCCGGCGCCTGCTGGTCCGCTGCGCCGAGGCGCTGGACGCGACGCTGGTGCATCTGGGCGGCAAGCGTCGTCTGGCGGCCCTGGAGCCGGAGTCCGAGGAGCGATGGCCAACACCGCCCGACGGGTGGCTGGACCGGATCGAACAAACCGGCGGTCTCTGCCTGACGCTACTGACACCAGGGATCTTCTCGGTCGGCTATCGTCCCGGCTGGCTGGATAGAACGCTGACGGGGAGCCCACCCGACGCCCCGGCGGTGACGCTGCGCCTGCGCGCCGCCGCGGTCGGACGCTGGCAACCACACTCCGGCTGGGATCTTGCACAGCGCCGGCCCAAGCCCACTCGCAAGCTGGTCACGGCCGGAGCAACCTATTGGTTCGAGATCGTCGACGCCCGCGACCCCGGCGCGCTGGCGTCGCTCTGGCTCGCGAGCATCTGCGACGACCAGCAGGATCGCCGCGACGGCTTCGGTCTTGCCCTGCCGGCGCCATGGTCGCGGTCGATGGACGACCGGGCGAATGCGTAACTCCGGAAGGATGACTCATGCAAGCGAGACTCTTTCACCTCCACGCGCTGTCCGCACTGCACTGCGGCACAGGACAGTCGGTCGGCGTGGTGGACCTGCCCATCGCCCGGGCGCGAGCGACGCGGCTTCCGCTGGTACCCGGCTCGTCGCTTCGCGGCGTCCTCCGACAGCAGGTCACCGAAGGTGACGCGGCGCTCGCCCGGACGCTGTTCGGTCCACGGTCGATCAGCAGCGATCAGGACGCGTTCGCCGGCGCCCTGGCCATGGGCGATGCGCACCTGCTGTTGCTGCCGGTGCGCTGTCTGGCCGGCGTGGTCAGCTACGTCACCTGTCCGTTCATCCTGCGGCGCTATGCACGTGACATGCAGCGTGCCGGTACTGCCGGGCCGGACTTGCCGAGCCGAGCCGACAGGTGCGCGAAGGTCACCCCGACATCGGTGAACCTCGTCGACAACAAGGTCGTGCTGGAGGATCTCGATCTTCCGGTCTGCAAGGAGGACCCCGCGCTCAGGCCGTGGGCGGAGCGCATCGCCCTCGCGGTGCATCCCGAGGACGCCGACGCGCAGGACGATGTCGTCTCTCGCTTCACGCTCGTGCCCGATGACGTCATGAGCTTCCTGGCGGAGACCGCCACCGAGGTTCGCGCACGAGTCCGGCTGGACCCCGAGAAGGGCACCGTCAGCAGGGGCGCGCTCTGGTACGAGGAGCATCTGCCCGCGGAGACCGTGCTCTGGGGGGTGTTCGCGCTGTCGGACTCCAACAACAGGGACGATGCGCGTCCCGTAGACGAGCTGGCGCGCGCCCTGCCCGGCGACGGCGCACTGCTGCAACTCGGCGGAAACGCCGGCGTCGGTCAGGGCCTGGTCCGTTACCTCGTTCAGGGGGTGTCGGCATGAAGATCCGCATGCACACCGTCGCCACCGCCGCGTATACGCGCGTTGCGCAGCGCCGCGATGGAACGAACGACACACCACGAGTGGACGTCAAGAAGTACGGTGCACTGGCGCACAAGCTGCCGGGCATGATCCTGCAGAACGGCCTGGCGCAGACAACAGGGTTCCTGCTGGCCAAGGGAAACCCCGAACATTGCGCCTTGCTGGAGGACCTGAGGGCCGTGCTCCACTCGACTGAAACGACCGCCGCCCGCGACCACGAAGGTCTGCACAAGGAAATCGTCAGCAGCGATCTCGACCGGATCCTGATCCTCACGCGGGCATCACTGGAGGCCGGCGGCTGGCTGAAGCGCTATGCGCAGGGCGTGCTGGGCGTCGACGCGACAGGCGAGCGGACGGCCAGCGCTCCGTCGAGTGGAGGCGGGTAGATGTCGGTCCAACTGGTACGCACCGTCCTGCATCCCCTGTACGAGGCAGCAAGTGACGTCCATCCGGGTTTGCTGCTGCAACGGGGCTTGGTCGAGCATGACGAGAAACGCAAGGAAGCCAAGACGGAGCACGTCAAGTTCGTAGTCCGTCGAAGCAACGTCCGCCCGTTCTACCGGCGCGCCTATGCCCGGTGGCGGAACGCGACTGCCGACCAAGGCCGCTTCCGCACCGTGGCACTGAGGCTCAAGACCCGCCTGTTCATCGGGCTGACCGGCGGCGGCATGCTGGAGACCGGCTGCCTCATCAGCCACAGTTACGGCACGCCCTACCTCCCGGGGTCGAGCGTCAAGGGCATCGTGGCCTCACACGCCCGCGACCGGCTCGGCGAAAAGGGCCGTACATTTCACGACGAGCTCTTCGGCGCGGCAACCAATGACGACACCGATGACCGTCCGGCTGCTGCGTTGTCCGGACTGATCACGTTCCACGACGCCTGGTGGGTGCCCGATTCGGCCGAGCGCCCACTCGTGCAGGAGGTCGTCACGTCGCACCATCCCGCGTATTACGGGAATGACGGGACGACGGCAGCGACCGACTTCGACAGCCCGGTCCCGACTGCGCAGGTCGCCGCCCACGGCGCATTTCTGTTCGTGATCGGAGGACCAGTCGCGTGGCTGGATCTTGTGCAGCAGATGCTGACTTCCGCTCTTACCGAGCGAGGCGCCGGGGCCAAAACACGGGGCGGGTACGGTCTGTTTGCGGCGCCTGAGCCAGCGCCGGATCCCGGCCGCGAGTGGGTCGATGCCACGATCAGGGAACTGAGCACCAAGCCGGGTGTGCAAGCGGAACAGGTGCTGCGCGGCAGGGCGCTGGCCGACGCATGGTCGTCAATCGACGCGCCGGCGCTCAAGCAGGCGGCGCACGCGGACATCCGCAGACGGTGGCAGGCCAATGGCTGGTGGGACGCTCCGCAGGGCGGGTCGGCGCGGAAGGCCAAGGCGATCTATGACGCGTATCGGCCCGAGGAAGACGATTCATGAGTCCGACGGCCGCTCGGCAGCGAACGGTCGCCGGTCGCCGTGAGCATCCGGAGCCGGAATGAGAGCGCCACGGGACAACGGACGCACGCTGGTTATGACGGTGGGGACGGGTGACGTCAACCGGCTCGAGGACACGTTGCTCACGCCCCTGCGAAAGTCCATCGCCACCGACGCATGGAAGGCGGTGGTGCTGCTGCCGTCGACCGTGACCGCATCGTTCGCTAACCGGCTTCGGCAAGAACTCGGCGGAGCGGACATCGAGATCCACCCGCTGCCGGAGGGCGACGAGAACGACGCGGACCGCGCCTACGCGCATTTCGACCAGGTACTGGCCGCTCTGCTGGAGAGGGCTTCGCCGGAGCAGATCGAGGTCGACTTCACGCGCGGCACCAAGGCGATGAGCGCTGCGCTCGTGCTGGCCGCCACGCGACGGGCGATCCCCGGGCTCCGCTATCTCGTCGGACCTCGAGATCGCCGCGGGATCGTCGAACCGGGCTTCGAGCGGGTGCACCGCATTCCCACGACTACGGTCGATGGCCACCGGCGCCTCGACCTTGCACGTGCGCTCCTGCAGAGGGGTGATTTCGCCGCCGTGCCGGACGTCCTGCCGAACCTCGACCATCCAAGCGCATCGTTGTACGCCGATGAACTGCTCGCGACGATGCGCGCCGTACGCGCAGCGGCGCATTTCTATGCAGCCTGGGATCGCCTCGACTACGCGTCGGCCGGGAACGTCGAGGCCGGCGCCCCGCCGTCCAGGGATTGGGAACCGGTGTGGCCCACCGACGCCATGCGGGCCTGGGTCACCGATCTGACGCACGAGCCGGACCGCACGGACCATACGGCGATGGCGGCTTGGCTGCGCGGACTCGTTGTGGACCTCCAGGCGAATGGAGAGCGCCGCGTGCGGGCCGGGCAGCATGAAGACGCACTCGTGCGCGCGTATCGCACGCTGGAGTTGATCGGACAGATGCGTCTGTTCGACCAAGGACTGGATTCGGGCAACCTCGATCCAGATCGCGCCGAGGTCAAGGCCCTGCAGGACAGGTTGAAGAAAAGGAACGACGCTCCACTGCCGGTAGGCCCAGGCGGCGAACTTCAGGCGGGCAGGTTGCAGGTCGCGAGGATTCTGAAGCGCTGCGGCGACGGGTTGGCCCAACGCCTCCTGGACTTCGAGAATGTTTCCTTGCTCAAGCCGACGTTGCGCAACACGAGCGTCCTGGTTCACGGCTTCGTCGCGCGTGCGCCCGACGATCCGCAGCCGCTACGAAGCCTCTTCGACGATCTGGACGCGCTGATACGGGAAGACGGCGGGCCGGCCGTCGCCGATAGTCTTCAGGTCGCCCGCTCACCGACGTTTCGTGCCGTTTGACTATGGCGCCGGAAGAGGCTCGCCGGCAACCGCTACCCCACACCGTCCCCCGGCCTCACCCGTCACCCACCAACCCCGCCAGCAAGTCGGTGAACGGGCCGATGTCCTGCCGTACGCTCGGCTCTTCGAGCGCCGCCATGTACGTGTCGCGGCGCTCGACCGGGATGACGGTCCAGGGATAACCGGCGGCCGTCAGCAGGAAGTTCATCAGGAACCGGCCGATACGGCCGTTGCCGTCCGGGTAGGGATGCACGTGGACGAACAGGAAGCGCCCGAGCACGACGCGCACGGCGGGATGCTGCGCTCCTGAAGGGACCGCAGGGCGTCCAGGGAACCGGCCAGCTTCTCCGACGGCGGGGTCATTCCGGCGCTCTCCCGTTAGCTTTTCGCGCTGCGCGGATTTCAGCTTTTCGCGCATGGCAAAGAACCCAGTCTTGCGGGATGCCCGCGAAGAAACGCTTTCGCGCCGGGCGCGCGAGGGGCGCCGGCCGATCCGCGAACATCGCCTCACGTCACCAGATCGTGTCCGCGCCGAGGGCGGCGATCTCCGGATCGGGGGTCGCGATGCGGAGCGTCTCGATCAGCCCCTGGGCGGCGATCATGCGGTCGAACGGATCCCGATGCGGGCCAGGCATCGAGCCGGCCCGCAACGCGTGGCTGAAGGCGATGGCCAGTTGGCGAAATCCATCCCGTGCGATGCGCTCGTCCCACTCGGCAAGGATGTGTCCACCGTGCGGGAACTTGCCGACGCGATGCTTGGTCGCCAGCTCCCAGGCGCTCGCGGCGCTGACCCAGACCTGGTTGTGCGGATCGCGCAGCAACCCCTGCAACCGGCGGCTGAGCTTCTCGGGCTGGCCCCACGCCCACAGCAGGGTGCACGTGTCGAGCAGCAGGTTCATCCGTCGCCTTCCCACGCAGCCAGCTCGGCCCCGGTCAGCGGTTCGAACACCGAGTCCGGCACATTGCCGTCACGACCTCGATAACGTCCGAGCACGCGCTCCGGCGGCGGCTCCAACGGCATCAGGCGAGCGCACGGTTTGCCCGCCTTCGCAATCACGATTTCCTCGCCGGCGTGCACGCGTTCGAGAAGCCGCGAGAGCTGCGTCTTGGCTTCGTGAACGTTCACCATGGCCATGATTGGCCAAGGATAGTCTTGTAAAAGGACTTAGTCAACCAATTCCCCGCCCGCAACGGCGCGGGACGGCGCGTCATGCAGCGAACGGCGTGGCCGCGCGCTTCGAGCGCCGCGAGCAACCGCCCACCGATGCAGCCGGTGGCGCCGGTCAGCAGGATCACCACCGCTGCTCCATCGCTCTCGTTCCGCGGCACACTCGCTATTCCCCGTACAGATCCGTGACGATGCGCCGGAGCTGGGACGCGGCGGCGGCGGAGAGCCGGTCGAGCTGTCGCCTCAGGCGCTGCTTGCTGACGGTGCGGATCTGGTCCACGGCGATTTCCGCGTCCTTGCCGGCGCACGGAACCTGCAGCCGTCCACGCCAGCGCGGATGCAGAACGGACGTCAGGGAACAGACGACCACCGTGTCCAGAAATTCGAATGCCATCGGCGTCGATTGTCGCCCCGCAGGGACACTGGGTATTCCGGTGAAGTGGAACAGCGTTTCCGGGGATCTGGAACACGGTTTCCGGCGAAGTGGAACGCTCGTCGGAGCGTAGCGACGTTCGTCGGTCAGTTCCCTCCCCTCGGTGTCGCAGCAGACCTTCAAGATTCTACTCGTGACGTGGTGTTCGAGAGCATGGACGAAGATGCCTGTGGAGCCTGTGGGCGCCGTCTGCGGCGTCCAAGGTGTTGTGGGAAACGCGCCTTCGGCGACCGCTCAGTTGCGCCGAACGCATCGCGCGCGTTTTCCACATCACCGGCAGGATCCACAGGCCGGTCGGACCCGACGTGCCCCGGTCACGCGTGTCGGCGGCGCGATGGTTCTGGGCTTCGCTTCGCCGCGGTAATGGCGTTGCCGTTCTGGTGCTCATGTCGTCTCCTTCGGGCGGTTGTTCGGCGCGTCGTGCGTACGTCGCATCGAGCGGCCCTTCAGCTCGATGCGGTGCGCGTCGTGGAGCAGGCGGTCGCAGATGGCGTCGGCCTGGTTGGGGTCACCGATGACGGCGTGCCAGTCGGTCACCGGCAACTGGCTGGCGATCAGCGTGGAGGCGCGTTCGGCGCGGTCCTCGATCACCTCGGTCAGGTCGCGGCGCTCGGCGTCACGCAACGGCGCGAGCATCCAGTCGTCGATGGCGAGCAGGTCGAGCTTTGCCAGCCGCGCCATCAGCCGCGTGTAGGAACCGTCTCCGCGGCCGACGGCCACCTCGTGCAACAGGCGCGGCATGCGGACGTAGCGGGCGGTGAAGCCGCGGCGACACGCCCGTTCGACGAAGGCGCAACAGAGAAAACTCTTCCCGATTCCACACGGCCCGGTGACGATCAAGTTGTGGCGCTCGGCGAGCCACGCGCAGGTTCCCAGCGTCAGGACCTGCTGGCGGTTGAGCCGTCGGGCAGGCGTGAAGTCGACGGCCTCGAGCGTCGCCGGATGACGCAGCTTGGCCGTCTGCAGGCGCCGTTGCAGCTTGCGCTGTTCGCGGGCCGTCCACTCGGCGTCGACCAGCAAGCCGAAACGCTCCTCGAAGCCGAGCGTGGCGGCCTCGCCGCTCTGCAGTTGTTGCTGGACGGCGTCGGCCATCGCGCCCAGCTTCATGGCGTTGAGTTTGTCGACGGTCTGTTCGATCAGCATCGGTCCTCCTCCTCGGTCGTGGCCGCGGCGTAGTAGTCGGCGCCGCGGATGTTGGTGTGCGTGGGCGTCGGGGTCGTCTCGGCCGCCGGCTCCAGAGGCAGACGGTCCTGGCCGGCGGCGAGAATGTTCTTGACGGTGCGATAGCGGTAGGAGCCGAGTGCCATCGCGCGAGCGCTCGCCGCGTCGAGCCGGTCGTTCCCGTACTGCTGTCCCAGGCGCATGATCCCCAGGCAGGCTCGATACCCTTGCTCCGGGTGCGGGCGACGCTCGATGATCTGGGCGACGAGCTGTCCGGTCGCCGGTCCGGCCTGCTCGGCCCAACGGATCAGCCGCGACGGCGTCCACTCGGCATGCGCGCGGTGGGCGCTCGGCATGTGCTCGCGATGGGTGGACGGCTGCCCGTCGTAGCGCCGCCGGTGCGACGTCAGTCGCTTGCCGCGATAGAAGATCTCGACCGTGTTCGTGGTGTAGCGGACCTCGACCTGCTCGCGGACCAGCTGGAACGGCACGCTATAGACGTGGCGCTCGACCTCGACGTGGTAGTCGATGTTGGCGCGGCACAGCTTCCAGTGCGCCAGGACGTAGCGCGCGGTCGGCAGGGACCGGAGCGCCGGCCGGTCGACCTGCTCGTAGAGGGCGCGGCGGCTGACGCCCAGCTTCTTTCATCGGCCGGTCGTTGAGCTCGTCGAGCAGGACGCGGATCGCGGCGTTCAACGGGCCGAGCTCGAAGAAGGTCTGGTCGCGGAGGCGGGCGAGTATCCACCGCTGTGCGATGAGTACACAATTCTCCACAGCAGCCTTATCCCGAGGTTTCCTCGGTCGCGCCGGAACGACGACGGCGCCGTAGTGGGTGGCCAGGTCCTCGTAGGTGCGGTTGACGCCGGGCTCGTAGCGGCAGGGGCGGGTGATGGCGCTCTTGAGCTGGTCGGGGACCCACAACGTGGTAGCGCCGCCGAAGTACTCCACCATGCGGATATGCGCGTCGATCCAGTCCGGCAACTGCTGGGTCTCGGTCGCCGCGGCGTAGGTGAGGCTGCTGGCGCCGAGCACGGCGACGAACAGCTCGACGCGTCGGAGCTCACCCGTGCGCCGGTCGACCAGGCTCGGCCGCTTGCCGGAGTAGTCGATGAACGTCTTCTCGCCGGCGCGGTGCACCTGCCGCATCGACGGCCGCAGCCGCCGCGTCCATTGCCGGTAGATCTCGCAGAACTGGGTGCGGCCGTAGCCGTCCGGATGGATTTGCGCGTACTCCTCCCACAGCAACTGCAGCGTGACGCTGTCGCGCTTGAGCTCGCGGTGGATGTACGCGCAGTCGGGCCGGATCCGGTCGTGCACCGGCGCGGCGCGTGGAAACAATCGAGCATCGAGCGCCGCGTCGTCCAAATCGGCCGGCAACGGCCAGCCGAGCCCACGTTGCGCCGCCCTCTGCAGATAGCGATTGACCGTCCCCACGCCGACGGCGCACGCCTGCGCCACCGCCTGGTGGGACAGTCCTTGCTCGTGCTTGAGTCGTAAAACCTCGCGGATCTTCCTCATCAGCAGCCTCCGTGCCGGCATCGCCACGCCCCTCCTGTCGAAAGGGCAAGAGCATGCCGGGTCAAGCTACCGACGAGCGTTCACGACCTCCGGAACCGCTGTTCCACTTCCTCCGGAATCGATGTTCCACTTCCTCCGGATTCCGTGTTCCACTTCCTCCGGAATACCCACTCGGACGGGACGTGCCGGCGTGCGACGCCCAACTCCGTTCACCGACATCGAGCTGCGGTTCCTGAACGATTATGCTGCGGAGCTCGGCCTGCCATCCCCCAACCACCTTGCCGCCGCGGTCCTCCTCCTCGCCATCCTCGGCGGCTATCAGAACCGCACGCACGACCCGCCGCCCGGCCACCAGATCATGTGGCGCGGCTACGAACGAATCTCCATCGCCACCATCGGCTACCGCATTGCCCAGAGGAAGCGTGCCGGAATTGTTCAGAACGAATAGTGGGTACAGGGCAGGGCTAGCCCTGCCCTGTACCCACATCTGAGGCTGGACAAATTGGCTTCTGCCGTGTATACGTCACGGCATGATGATCCAGAGCCAGATTTTGCAGACCCTGCGTGCACCTGAGTCGCAAGCCCGCCTCGCGCACATTATGGCGCACGAGGCGCTGGACAGCCGAGCGGCGGTGGGGCGGCGGGTGTGCGCGGAGTTCGGTTTTGTCGATGCCCGCGGGTCGGCCCAACTCGCGGGTTGCCTCAAAGCGCTCAACCGGCTGGAGGGGGCGGGGCGGATTGTGCTGCCGGCGCCCCGGCGCCGTGGGTGCGCTCCCTCGCCGCGGTGTCTCGACGAGCCGGTGGCGGCGGCCACGGGGGTGCCGGGTACGGTGGAAGCGGTCGAGGGGTTGTCGCTGGCGCGGGTCGAGGAACGCCCGCAGCGCCTGCTGTGGAATACCTTGCTGCACTTCGAGCATCCGCGGGGCACGGCGACATTTGCCGGTTGCCAGGTGCGCTATCTGGTCGTTTCGGCGCACGGGTGTGCTCGGCGCGGTCGGGTTTTCGGCTTCGGCGTTGCATTTGCGGGCGCGCGAGGCGTGGATGGGGTGGAGCGCTGGGCAGCGCCAAGCCCATCTGCACCGGGTGCTGTGCCTGAGCCGGTTCCTGATCCGCCCCGGCGTGCAATGCCGCAACCTGGCCAGCCATGTGCTGGGCCGGGTGCTGCATCGTCTGCCGGCGGATTTCGAGGTCCGCTACCGGTACCGCCCGTGGCTGGTCGAGACCTTTGTCGGCCTTGCGCACGACGGAGCCAGCTTCAAGGCGGCCAACTTCGTGTGGGTCGGCCACACCGCCGGGCGCGGGCGCCAGGACCGGGCCCATACGCGGGCCGGCACGGTCAAGTCGGTGTATATGTACGAGTTGGAGCCGCGCTGGCGCCGGCAGTTGGGGCTGGCGAGGGTCGCAGCGGCGCCGGCGCTGGCGCCCGGCGACGGACTCGACAGCACCCAGTGGACGGCGAACGAGTTTGGAGGGGCGCCGTTGGGCGACAAGCGTTTGTCGGCGCGTCTGGTCAAGAGCGCGGGGCTGCTGGCAGCGTTGCCCGGACAGGCCCTCACCGCCAATGCGGCCCACGACCGCGCGGCGGTAAAGGGCTACTACCGGCTCATCGACCAGCCGGCGCAGTCGGAGGTCACGCCCGCGCACATTCTGGCGCCGCACCGCGCGCGCACGGTGCAGCGGATGCGCGGCCAGCAGACGGTGCTGTGTATCCAGGATGGGACGGACCTGAACTTTGCGACGCGCCCCAACTGCGAGGGCCTGGGCCTCATCGGGCGCAACCAGACGGCTTCGAAGACGCTCGGCCTGCATCTGCATCTGACCCTGGCGGTCAATGGCGAGGGGCTGCCGCTGGGGGTGCTGCGTTGCGGTTTCGATGCGCCGCCGGGTGGCGGGCAACCGCCGGAGGACGCGGAACCCCCCGCGGCGTTGGCGCCAGACAAGACCAGCAAGATGCGGCGTTGGACCGACGGTTTGCGCGATATCGAGCAGGCGGCGGCGGCGGTGAGCCGCAAGACGCGGGTGATCAGCGTCATGGATCGGGAGGCCGATTTCTTCGAGTTGTTCGACGAGCAGCGCCGCCTGGACCGGGTCGAGGTGCTCGTGCGCGCCAAGCATGACCGCTGTCTCGCCAAGGGCGCCCCGAAGCTGTTTGAGACCCTGCGCGCCGGCGCCGCCGACGGGCACGTCGAGATCGAGATCGACCGCGTGAGCGAGCGGCGCAAATCGAGCCGCTCCACGCGCCCGGCGCGCACCGGGCGCGTGGCGCGGGCCGAGGTGCGCCATCGCAAGCTGAGTCTGCCCCCGACCCGTACCAACGCCGAACCGGTGGCGCTGTCGGCGATCCATGTGCGCGAAATCGCGCCGCCGCCCGACGAGCCGGCGGTCGAGTGGTTTCTGCTCACCAGCCTCGACGTCGACAGCACCGAGACCGCGGTCACGATCATCGGGTACTACCTGCGGCGCTGGCGCATCGAGGACCTGTTCCGGGTGCTCAAGTCCGGTTGCCGCGCCGAACATCTCGCGTTCCACACCGCCGACCGGCTCCAACGCGCACTCACCATCAATACCGTGATCGCCTGGCGCCTGATGGTGATGACCCTGCTCGGCCGCGACGTGCCGGCGAGCGACCCCCAACTGCTGTTCACCGACATCGAGCTGCGGTTCCTGAACGATTATGCTGCCGAGATCGGCCTGCCACCCCCCAACCGCCTCGCCGCCGCGGTCCTCCTGCTCGCCATCCTCGGCGGCTATCAGAACCGCACGCACGACCCGCCGCCCGGCCACCAGATCATGTGGCGCGGCTACGAACGAATCTCCATCGCCACCATCGGCTACCGCATTGCCCAGAGGAAGCGTGCCGGAATTGTCCAGAACGAATAGTGGGTACAGGGCAGGGCTAGCCCTACCCGTGCCCCGGATGTCCGGGGCTGGACTGTAATGAGCAGGAGGTCATCCGAATTCGTCCCGTAGTTCGAAAGGCGAAGGCCATGGCAACCAGTTGGGTGTAGCCGTGCCACATCAACTGCGCGCCGGGCGGGTCGCGTTGGCGTCCGAGCCATCCGCCGAGGCGCCCGACCAGACCGACAGCGTCGCCGAGGCGCGCCGGCGGCGGCAGCTTGCGTGAGCGGGCGAAGGTGGCGAGCACGCGCAACTCGCCATCGGAGAACAGCAGGTCGCCCGGTAGGTCAGGCACTTCGCGCCCGAGCTGGACCATCAACTGGATGCGCCACCCGATGACCATCTTGATGGCCATGGCGCGTTCGAGCCGCTCGGCCGTGTGGTGCTGCAACTCCTCGACCTTGCAGCCCGACTTGAGCACCCGGAAGTATTCTTCGATGCGCCAGCGCCGAGCGTACCATTGCAGGATGCGCGCGGCGTCGGCGGCGCTGGTCACACGCAACGTGGTCAGCAGGAACCACTCCAGCGGCTCGGCCGCAGGCGGCGGCTGTTGCTCGCGTACATGGACGACCCACAGTGCGACCGGCGCGGCGCCGGGGCAGGGCAGCGCCACCTGCTGGTAGCGCAGCGTCACGTCGGCGACACGCGCCTCGCGGCGGTCCTTGCGGGCCTGTTTGCTGGCCTTCACGCGTGCGCTCAGCCGCTGTACCTCGACCTTGGCGGCGCCTTGGGCCGGCGCGTTGCGCACCGTATCGAACAGACGGCGCGAGACCATCGGTCCGTCGGGCGTCTTTTCCCTGCCGATGACGCGGTCGGCCTTGGCGCGGACCAACAGGTCGACCTTCGGGGCAGCCGCGCGGTGCTCGACGAACAGGTCGAGGAAGTCGGCCTCGGGGTCCATCACGCACACCACGCGGGTCTCGGACAATGGCTCGGCAGCCTGCGCGCAGTCGCGCAGTCCCTCGATCCAACGGAACGACTTGCGCTCCTCGCGCGGCTTCGGGGGCGGCTCGCCTTCCGCCTCGGGGTTCGGGGACGCGGGCGCGTCGAAGGCGGCCCGCAGCACGCCCAACGCCACCCCGTCGGGATTGACGGCCAAGGTCGTGTGCAACTCCAGGCCGCGCGACACCGCGCCGGTCTGGTTCGAGCCGATGGCCCCCAGCCCCTGCGTCCGGCCGCGCCGGGTGAAGTTCAGGCGGGTGCCGTCCTGGATGCACAGCACCGTGTCGTGCGCCTGCATCCGGCGCAGCGTGCGCTCGCGATGCGGCGCGAGGATGTTGCCGACCGTCACCGCGCTGTCGGCGGGTTGGTCGATCAGCCGGTAATGGCCCTTCACCAGGGCGCGGGCGCCGTGGGCGGCGCCGGTGATGGCGCGCATCGGAGACTCTGCCATTTGCTGCGCGCTCTGCACCAGCCGCGCGCTCAGACGCGCGTCGCCCAACCGCGCCCCGCCGAACTCGTGGTCCGCCCAGACCGCGGCGTCGAGACCGTCGCCAACCGCCAGCGGCGCCACGACCGCTTCGGGCGCCGCGAGGCGGGTGCGCCACGCCGGCTCCAAGGCGTACATATACACCGCCTTGCGCGTTTCCAGCGCCGCGTGCCTGCGGTCCCCACGACCGCGACCGCAGGTTGCACCCACTCGAACCCAGTTCGCCGCGCGCACGCTCGCCCCCGTCTGTTCGGTCTCGTCGACGAACGTCTCCAGCAGCCAGGGGCGATAGCCATACAGACCCTCGCAGTCGTCGCCGACCGCCCGGACGACCCGGCCCAGCACGTGCGAGGCCAGGTTGCGACACACAATGCCGGGGCGCACCAGCAGCCGGCACAGTCCCAACACCCGGTGCAGGTGCGCGCGCCGGCCCGTATCGTCCCACCCGACCCAGGCGTCGCGGGACCGAAGCCGCCGCGCACTCGCCGCGAACCCGACGCCGCCCAGCCAGCCATGCGCCGAACCCACCAGATACCGCAGTTGCGGGCCGACGAACGGACCGGCGCCGCGCGGGTGCTCATACGCCATCAGCGTGTTCCAGACTTGACGCTGCGCGCCGGTCTCCACCAGCTCCAGGGTCAAATCCACAACCGCGCCTACCGTGACCGGCACGTCCACGGCCGACGCCACCGGGTGCGGAAGCACCCGCGCCCGGCCCCCAACGCCGCGAGCCGGCTGACCCGCAGGCAGCGAGATGTGGCCGGCCGCCCGCAGGTCGGCCAACGCCCGGTAGCAGCTCGCGCGCTGCCACCGGCCCCGCCCGTCGCGGAAATCGAACGCTTCACAGACGCGATCAGCGACCTGCCCGAGGCTGCCGACGCCCTGCGAAACCGCCCCGTCCAGCACGTCACGCAGGCGGGCGAGGTTGTCTCGTAGAATACGCGAGACCTGATTCTGAATCTCCATACCGGCCACCGTAGCGAAGTGGCTGCATGAAGTCCAGCGAAAAGTTACGGGGCACGGGCAGGGCTAGCCCCGCACAGAACGGGGCGACAACAGCCACCCCAGGCCATGCGGTCAGACGCTGTAGCCGAAGTGGGTATTCCGGCGGAAGTGGAACACGGAATCCGGCGGAAGTGGAACACGGAGACCACGAAGAGGACGAAGGAAACGAAGCGCCGGTCGAGGTCACGCCGGAGACCGTCGTCGAGAGGCTCGGCGCGCCGGCCCATCCCGATGGGGATGTCGCCGGTCGTACCTGTCGCCGGGCATCGCCGTCGGGCTGTGCCGGGACGGCGTCGGGCGTCGGCGACGTGGTCTTCGTCGAAGCGACCCGGATGCCCGGCTCCGGGGCGTTGCCCCTGACCGCGCGCCTCGGGGAGGCCATGCGGGGAGTCCGCGCGAACCGCGCTGGTGTGACTGCTGGCCAACGCCGGACGGCGTCGGCCTCGACCTGGCTTTTCCATTCGGGACGCCGACGTGCAGTCGGGCACGGGGCCGACCAGAGTGGGCGTCGGCCGGGGTCACGATGGCGGCCGCGCCGGTGTCCGCGTTCACCGGAGCGTCCAGTCCGCGGCGACCTGGCCATGACCGGCGAGATCACCCTCTCCGGCCAGGTGCTCCGGGTCGGCGGCATCGAGGAGAAGGTTGCTCGCGGCGCACCGCGTCGTCCTGCCGCGGGGAGAACCACCAGCAGGTCAGCGGTTCGAGTCCGCTCGCCGGCTCCAATGTTTACAGGCAAAAACGCGAACCGACGCTCGGCCGAAAGGCCATTTGACACCATAACTGCCCGGTCTCCGTCTTCGGCCGCGACGCGGGCAGTCCCTCCCTCGTGTGCCGGGACGCAACGAAACACGCACTCGGCGACGGCAAGCGTACGGTGTCCCTCCCTCGTGTGCCGGGACGCAACCCTGCTGACGGCTCGACGCTGCACCGGAACGTCGGGGTCGTGGTCGCCGAGGACCAGAAGCCGCTAGTCAGGGCATTCGGTCAGGTCCAGCACCAGGCGATCGTCCCGCCAAGCAGCAGCGGAAACCCGCTCTCCGCGCCACGCGACGTGCCGCTCTATAGTGAGCTACCCTGCTCTTGATGAGTCGGGAACGGATCGACGACAAGATAGATGAAGCCGTGCTGGCGCTCCTCTATCTGGGAATCTTCGAGCGTGATCCGATGATGGGCGCGCGCACGTGGAAGTCGTTCGACTGGGACGCGATGGAACGTCTTCACCGAAAGGGGCTGATTTCCGATCCGGTGAGCAAGGCCAAGTCGGTGATGTTGACCGATACGGGGATGCGCCGGGCTGAGGCCGCCTTTCGTCGGCTGTTCGAGGCGGATGACTGAGCCGCGTCGGAAGAACGTCGGCCGCATGCCCAGGCACGACAGGTGCGGGGCTGCGTCGTGACACGCGCGGCATGGACGATGTCGGCGTGGACGACAGCCAGCCGGGTGTGCGCCGGAACGGGTTCGGCGGTGGTCTCAGGAGCCGATTCGGAGCGGTACCGAGGCGAAGACGCGGTAGTGTCTCAGCTTGATTCAGAAGCCGATCCCGGCCCCGATCCCGACGCGAAACAGGATGAGCCGCGCGTCCACGCGCACGAAGAACCGGCGCCCCACCGGCCAGTCCAGCGCCGCCCCGACCTGGTGACGGATGCCGCGGCGCATGTTCGCTCCGAACAGCAGCGCCGCGCGCGCCCCGTTCCCCTCCAGGAACCGCCACGCCGCCAGCACGTTGGTCTCGTGCACTGTCAAGCCCTCTCGCGTGCTCCGCAGGTAGTCCACGTGCGCGCGCCAACGGCCCGAGCCGATCGCGCCCCAGACGGACGCCGGGCAGCACACCGGATCCACGTCGAGGTAGTGGAGGAACGCCGGCGCGATGGTCACGCCGGCATCGCCGCTGGTCTGGGCCGCCGCGGGCCGCGGGGCGAGCGCTGCAACGACGAGGGCGACGGCTGCCATGAGCAGCGCTGCTGCGTCGTGTCGGATTGAGAGTGTCATGAAGTTTCCTCCCCGACCGCTGATGTTCGTCAGCCAGCCGAGACGTTGAGCTTCAACAGCTCGCGAAGCATGTCCACCGGCCAGCCGCTGGCGGACCGTTGCCCCCGGTCTCCGGATTCACGGTCGTGAAGGCGTTGATCGCCGCCACCCGGGTGCCGTTGTCGTCGTGCAGCGTGTCGCCGACGCGGGCCAGCGTCAGGCGTAGCGGCCACGGCTCGCGGCGGGTTCGGGGTCCACGCCGCATCGAGCACGAGGGCACCCGGAATTCATCCTGCAGTGCGCAGAGCACGCCCAAAGCGGCTCAGTGAGATCCGGTCGGTTGGCGGGTTCTCGCCTCGCGGGCGGTTTATGACTGGGGTCGGCCTCTATTTGTCGGGCTAGAGTCACCCCGCGGCGAACGGCACGCCGTCGAGCAGCTCCGAGGAGGACGGCAGTTCGGCGAGGCCAACGCGTGTTGGGGGCGGCCGCAAACTCAAAAGGCGTTATTCCGATTTCGGAATAGCGCCTTCTTCGTCTCCGAACGCGGCGCCAGACTCCACTACCACGTCCTCGCCCGGACCTTCGTGCAGTTGGCCCGCCGACTCGGGCTGCGTGGGCCAGTCGGCGCCCGTGGGGTCAGTCTCCACAAGCTGCGCCACAGCTTCGCCGTGGGCAGGCTCGCCGCCTGCACGCAGCAAGGAATCGTAGTCCGCGATCGGCTCCCCGCGCTCGCCGTCTACCTCGGCTACGTCAGCCCGCAAAAACGGCCTGGAACGCACCCGCCTGCGCCAGTTGCGCCGCGTCGAAGAGCGGCGTTGACTGGCTCGACGCGATCACCTTGATCAGTTCCGCGCCCGTCGTCCCCGCCATGTTGGCGATCGGGTGAAAACGCCAGGTATGACCAGCTGGTCATACTGCAGAGCATTCTTAGGTCGGCGGCGCGGCGGCGAACGGACGGCACGTGGGAAGGCGTGTCACCGCGCCGGTGACTTAAGAATGGATTGCATGACCAGACTGGTCATGCAATCCACTCTGCTGGAACCGTCGTCCGACGGCACCGTCTTCCGACACGCGGTGGCCGGACTGACGGCGCCAGCAGCCGGAACGTACATGTGATGAACAAGAGACGGCGCCCAAGCGCATCCCGCTCGAGGACGGCCGCCAGACGGGCGGCCCCGGACCCGTAAGACGCCTGCGTCGACGCTGCCGCGGACGGGCGCCGACGCGAGTTCTCCACACGCCGTCGCTCAGCACCAATCGCCTCACCGGATGGCCTTGCGGTCTGCCCGTCGACGCTGCCGGTCGAGAACCCGCGAGCAGGTGACGACTCCCGCGCGAGAACGGGCGTGACCGCGCAAAGGCCGCACCGTTTCGACGCAGACCAACCGGGCGACAGCCGGGCTCCCGCCTGCTCCGTTCCACGCGGAACGGCCGTCTACGAGACGGACCGCAGACGGTCAACAACAACCAGACCCAAAACAAGGGAGCGACGAAAACCACAACGAACACGGAACGAAAACACAGACCGAGGCGGGACGGCCGGACCGGCGGAGACTGCCATTGACGCGCCGCCCGCGGGGCAGGACTCGCGTCCCCCCTCACGGCTGCGCGACGGCGCGCAAGCGTGCAGCCGCACCACGCATTCGACCGCGCGCTCGAGGCACACCACCCGGACGCGCAGGGGACGTGGCGCCCGGATGAAGTCCCCGACGAGCCCGGAATTGTCGCCGCCACCAAGACGACGACCGCCGACCACCCGACACAACCTCGCCCCGCTCACACCCGCAACGAAAGGAAGACATCGCCCATGACCCTGCGACAAGCTCAGCAAATGCCCGGATTCTACGGACGGCTGGTCAAGCCCTGGAAGCCGTACAGCGACGAGCCCCTCATGCACGAGATCGCGCTGGTCCGCGCCGACCGAACCATCCTGGACGCCAACCCCATGAGGCCCATCAGTCCGGACGCGAGCCCGTACGACGACTGGCAACCGGTCGACGCGACACTGCTGCTCTCCAGCAACGAAGGCTGGGTCGCAGCCGCTCTGGTGCTCGCCGGCATCCCGCGCGACGAAGCCCTGTACCGAGCGACCGAGTATCTGAAGAAGTCACGCCCCTCATCCTGACCGTAGCGCGACCACGACCGCTGCCGGGACCTCCCCCTGGGAGGTGCAGCGACTTCGTGGCCGCGCCAATCGCCGCCACAAAAACACGCTTCGCCCGGACACGGCGCCGTCGCTGCGCACGACGGCATCGGCGCAGGCGTGGCCCGAGAAACGCCGCCAGAGAGTCGGCGGCGCCCTCGACCACCGCGCCAGTCCGAACCCGACCAACGCGCACCAAGGAGACAAGAAACCATGAGTCCCGTCCATCTCTCCATCCAGAAACTGCGACTCGCCAAGACCGAGCCGAGCCGCGAGATCCCCTTCGCCGCACTACGCGGGAATGGAAACCTCGGCAAAACGATCACGGCCGACCCGGAGACCCACGCGATCGTCACCTATGCCCTGTTCGGACAGGCTTCCATCCCCGGCGTCGCCAACTACGGGCTGATGAACGACGACCGGCTCCGCGTCACCCTCACTTTCAAGGTCAGCGACCAGCTCTGCAAGCTGACCCGCACGCTCACCCGCCTCGGCAGTGACCAATTCGTCGACAGCAACTGCGCCATGCACCGGATGGGGCCTGACAACACGCCGCTCACAACGATAGAAGGGAGCGAGCAGGTCGACGAAACCGTCCACCGACTGATCCAGGAAGAGTTCCTCGCACTCGTCGAATGGGAAACGCTCTCGGTGCGCAAGGACACCGCCGCGCTCGAGGCGGCCATCAACGCCAGAGGCCCACGACAACGACACGAAATCCTTCTCGCCGAGGCCAAACTCCGGGAGAGCCGGACCCGACTCGCCGGCGCCCGGGATCGCCTGGAATTCTTCCGGGATTGGCACCGCCTTGCACGGCTCGTGACAGGGGCGCCGACGACGCACCCGTGCAACTGTCGGCGATGACGGGTCGATGACCTCCCTCCCCCCCGCTGGAACCGTGTCGCGTCGCCGCCGGCCAACTCTCGGCATCGCGGCAAGCCATCGCGTCCGCTCGGGCTTCACCGGGGCGGATCGCTCGAGGACGGCCGCCAGACGGGCGGCCCCGGACCCGTAAGACGCCCCCGTCGACGCTACCGCGGACGGGTGCCGACGCGAGTTCTCCACACGCCGTCGCTCAGCACCGATCGCCTCACCGGACGGCCTTGCGGTCTGCCGTCGACGCGACCGGTCGAGAACCCGCGAGCGGGCGACGACTGCTACGAGAACGGGCGTGACCGCGCAAAGGCCGCGCCGTTCGACGCAGACCAACCGGGCGACAGCCGGCTCCCGCCTGCTCTGTTCCACGCGGAACGGACGTCGCGAGACGGACCGCAGGCGGTCAACAACAAGGACCCCAAAACAAGGGAGCGACGAAAACCACAACGAACACGGAGACCACGAGGACCTCGGCGACGGCGCGGTCGAAGTCCAACTACGTCACCCAGGTCGACGACCTGCTGGAGCTGGCGTTGCGGCCTACGCCGACGGCGGCTGAGGTGGCGGCGGCGATGACGCCGGCCGGGCGGGTGTCTTGAGCATGGGAGGACGGGGCGGGAGGCAACACCGGACACGGGGGCGTCCGCCGGCCGTGGCCGGCCGTTCGCCGAGCACGGTAAACACCGCGTCCTGCTCGCCGCGCGCCGGTTGAGCCGGACAGCCTGTGGTCGAGCACGAGCGACGACCGTGCGGGTGTCCGGCACTTTGTGCGGACGGTTTTCATCGGGTGAGGAACACGGCGGCGGTGGGCGCGGGCGCACGTCCGCCGCTCCCGCAGGTGACGAGACACGTCGGTCGCCCCCATCAGGGGTGGGACAGGCAGTTCGGGAACAACAACTCCACGAAGGGGGTTCAGGCTGTGGATACCTACGACATGATCAACGTTCTTCTTATTCCGGTGGCTTTTTTCAACGTTGGGGTCGCGCTTTTCCTCTACGCGTCCCTGGGCCATCAGATTGGCCAGCTCCGCGAAGACATTCGGCGTTTCGCGAAGCGGAAGCGACCCGACCGACGGCGGCCACGGTCAGAGCCGGATGCGAGGCGATGAGGGGTCTGCCGGTGCAGACGTAGACACCGCACGAGCGAATCGTCACCACCGATCGGCCGGACCTGACCAGAGCCCCCATGGTCGCCGACACGCCGTGGCCGTTCCGGCGGCATCCGGGTCGCTTCCAGGCGCCGCCGCGGCCACCGCCAACGTCTTCCCGGACATCCGTTTCTCGCGCCACCAACGAACCTGCGCATCCGTGACCAACCCGTCCTCCACGAGAAAAACAGGCAGTCTCACACGACCTCCTGGCCGCGCGCCTCGATGCACCGCGCGGTCCCACCTCGAAGATGACCTGCGCTGCCCGAGACGTATCGCGGCGGTCAGCGAACGCGCGTCGGAGTGGTACGTCCACCTCGACAAAGCGCGGCGCCCGACCAAGCAGCGTCACCAGCTCGGCGGCCAGCACGTCGACGCCCACCTGTTCCACGTCGCGGCCGATGTGCCCGCGGCCGTCGGGCGCTCGAACGGCTCGACGACGTGGAGGAGGGGGTCGTTGGTCCTCACGGTCGGTGACGAGCTGCCGGCCTGGGCTTCGGAGCCCGGTCCAAGGGCACCAAATCGCCCAGAGCACTGCCGTTGCCGATGACCAAGTCCTCGAGATCGAAGCCGGTGACCGATTCGGGCCGTCTCCGGAGCGGCACGGATCCGCCTTGTATATGGCGTCGGTGATTTCTCGTCGCGCCGGGCGTGAGATCATCAAGAAGCTGCCGGCCGAAGCGTGCGGCCCCCTACGGCCGGTGAAGTGATCAGCCTACATGAACGCGACCACCCTGAAGACCCTCTACGAGGCGCAGCTGGCAGAGGACATCGAGCCGCCAGTCCCCGCGCATGTCGACGAGAGGGCGATCCGGTGGATGCGGCACCTCTCGCGCCGGATGCCCGCCGGCGAGCTCAAGGAGCCGAACCCCTCGCGTGTCTGGATCTGGTCCGACCTGCACCTGGGCCACGCCGAGTCGATCATGTACTTCGGGCGGCCGTTCACGAGCCCGGAGGAGATGGACGACGCCCTCTTCCGGAGCTGGCAGCACACGGTCGCGCCCGGAGACACGATCATCTGTCTGGGCGACGTCGCGATCGGCGGCCTGTCGGACAACCGGCTGAAGCGGCTGCGCAGCGCCCCGGGACGGAAGATCCTGGTCGTCGGGAACCACGACATCAACCCCGCCGGGTTGGTCGACGGCGACGGCTTCGACGAGATTCGGATGACGCTCTACGCCGCGGGAGAACCAACCCTGCTGCTGACCCACATGCCGTTGCGCAACGTGCCTAACGGCTGCGTCAACGTCCACGGCCATCTCCACGACCGCCAGCCGCCTTCGAGAACGCAGCACATCAACGTCAGCGTCGAGCAGTTGGCCTACCGGCCGAGGCCGTGGGTGACCATTTGCAGACTCGCCCAGCAGATCGCCGCCTTCAACGCGGTGAGCGCTCGCACGACGTGATCCCCGCGTAGTGGAACAACTGCCCGCCATATCCCGCCGGTCGCCCTGCCACCGACAGGCGGCCACCTCCTGCCGACGGGCCTCGATCCATTCGCGGTACTGCGCCACGAGGGGAACGAGCGCATCCTGCATCGCGTCTCCGTCGTCGAGCCGGTGCAGCGCCTCCATCGACAGCTCGACGCTGGGCACGTCCGCCGTCGACGTCTTCTCTACTTCAGCCGTCCCGATCCACGCCGTGCGGATCGACCGGCAACCGTCGTCGACGACCTCCCACTCGGCCGACACGCCAATGCCCGGTGGCGTACTCCGGCGTATCGGCGTAGTGGAGGTCCGCGACCCGATCGTCCCACTCGCCGGCGTGTGCCCCGCGCAGGTCCGGCCGCGGCACGAAGCACTCGTCGGTGCGCACCTCGGTCTCGGCCTGGAAGGCGTAGGCGCGGTCGGGCTGGGCCTCGTCCGGCGCAAGCCGGTTCACCAGAAAGCACGACACTGAACGCGTACCGGCGGGCAACTCCGCGCCACTCTCCCCCACCGTGTCAAGTGGACGTTCGGCGACGTGAAGCTGCAGACGGGCGCATTCCCGATTTCCCGGTCACGCGCTCACACCCACCGGCGTCATGGCCATCCGCTGCAAACAGTTCCATCTGCCGGACTTATAGAAAGACCGCAGGAGAAGAATCGCGTCGACGCTCTCCGGTAGCCAATAGATGGATGCGCCCTTGATGCGGAGATTGATGACGCGACGGATGGCGCTTTCGACGGCGCCGCTGCCCTGCGGAAGCCCGAGCCCGACCATTGTGGTGTAGGCGAAACGATGACGGTTCTTCAGGAAGTAGTTGAGGTGCGTGCGGATCTTGCCGGCCGTGCGCCCGCGGCACAGCTCCCGCAGGGCCGTGATCACCTCGTCCACCCGTGCTCGCTTGAGCAGCCCCCGCGTGCGGTTGAGCCAGCGGGTGCGTTGCGTCGCGCTCCAGCGGCGCAGCTTGACCGCGTCGGAGAGTTGCTTTGCGGCATGATAGAAGTCGATCAGCCCCAGCACCTGTGTCGGCGAGAGCCCGAGCGCGGCGATGAGGCGCGGGAGGCGTCGCCAGATCCAGGGCGCGCCGTCGGCGATGAAGAGCACCTTGTCAGCGGCGTTGAGGCCGATCTGCCGCGCGTACGACAACAGCAGGGCGAAGACCGCCTCCGGTCCCCGGAGCGTGCCGTCGATGATCGGGGCCCACGTCTGAGACGGTCGCCCGTCGTCGCCGACGACGTACAGGATGAGGAGCTTCGGTTCCTTCCAGTCGGTATGGAATCGGTTGCGCCCCTTCTTCGTCTTGGGGCCACGCTTCTTGCGCCTCACACGGACGCGGCCCCCGTCGAGGGAGACGACCACCCGCTTCCCGGTCACGCGGTCCAGCAGACCGCACGCCGCGCTCTGCTGGGCCGCTCGGGCCCGCGCAGCGTAGCGATAGGCGGTCGAGCGGAGGGTCTTGCTATCCAGGGCGATGCCGTCGGAGCGGAGCTGCGCCTGCGCTTCCGCCAGCGAGCTGAGCATGGCGACCGCGCGGCTTGCATCGGAGACCAGCTTCGGCGTGCACCGGTCGTAGATGCCCAGCACCACCAAGGCGGGGTAGAGTCCTCATAGGCGCTAACTTGTTCACGCTGCCTGCCGACAGCCGCGGCGCCTCCTGCGCGGCTCTGGGTTCGTCCCCTCCTTCGTCCGTTCCCCTTTTGCCTCCCGTGTTCTTCTCGTCATTCCCTCGTTGGTGGTCCGGCCGGCCGACCGCGGCCGGCTCCCGTGAGGGTGCCTCCATTCGAGAATGAGGGGGCGTGGCGGGTTGCCGGTCGCACACGAGAGAGTCCACAGACCGTCGGCGTCGGCGATACCGCTGGCGTCGACGGTCTGTGCCTGTTCCACGCGCACCGTGCAGCCGATCGTCGGCTTGCCGGTCGGCGCAGTCCCCCATCCAGTCGAGATCGGCTCGTTCAATTCAAGGCCACGCCGTCAGAACGTGCACCAGCAGGCCGGCCAGGGCTACGGCCGCGGCGGTGAGAAGGGCGGCGTCATCGACGTCAAGGCGAGCGACCCGAGCTACGACGAGAAGGGGCCGCCAGGCCCCGGACTTCCACGAGTTTCCGGGACCCCTACAGCGTCTACCACGTGAGCGACCTCAACGTGGCGGGTATCCAGGCGCGTACCCCGCCCAACGGCTCGGACCGCGCCATCGACGCCCAGACAAGGCGTTCGCGGCCGGTCTGGAAGAGCGCGGCGAGCCGACCAGGCTCCCGACGGACGAGGAGCGCACGGCGCTCGTCATCAACGACGAGGTCTCCAAGCTCCTGCGCGACCAGGAGGAGCGCAAGGGCGTCCAGATCGACCACAACGTGAAGGACCTCGACGACGCGAGCTTCCGCATCAAGGCGGGCGTTCCCACCATCGAGATCCCGCCGCCGGACAAGTCCGGCGGCCTCTACGAGCAGGCGACCTCGATCGTGCACGCCTGCTCGCATGCGCAGCTCTACGCCGATGCGGCCGGCCGGGCCGAACAGGCGGCCGCCAAGGGTCACACCGACCAGGAGGCGGAGGACCGGGTCGCCGCCTACAAGCTGCCGCGGGGCGACCGCCGCAACGGGTCGGAGGAGTTCTCCAAGGCCGAGCTGGCGGCCACCTACGCGACCGTCAACCGCGTGACGGCGATCCCGTCGGTCTACATTGCGCCGGCGTCGACCCAGGATCCCGACCAGTGCGAGCGCTGGGCGAAGACGATGGAGACCCGCGGCGGCATGGCGTCGGTCTCTCGGGACATCACGACCGTCGAGCGTTCTTTCTCGGCGGACCGCGACGAGACCAGAAGCTGGATCGGCAGAAGGCCCGTGACGCCCGCGAGCTCGAGCGCAAGCAGGAGCGCCAGGGCGCGATCCCCGGCGCCCAGGCCCCGGAGGCGCCCGGTGCCCCCTCGAAGCCGCTCCAGGTCGGCGGCGATCCGGCGGTCGGCGCCGCGCCGGCACGCGGTGGGACGTCCACGGCGGCGACGACCCAGACGCAGCAGCGCGCCACCGGCGACGACGAGAAGCCGGGCGACGGCCAGCCCGCCCGCTAGCCTCGCTCACGGTCTCTGTTACCCCTCGCGGCCGCCTTCCGGCGGCCGCTTTTTTGTACGTTGGCGGCCCCGGGGGATAGCCCGTTTTGATCGGTCCGTCATCTGGGAAAAACGAAAGGTTTGGGAGCCTCCAGAAACCCGTATAGGACGCACTTTTCCGCAGTATTTTGCGTACACGCAAAATACTGCGGGGCGCGTCCTGGTGTGCCACAAAATAGACCCCTCCAAGCGCGCCGACCTACGGTCATCCCACTGGTCTACCCCCCGGCGTATCCCCGTCCAGATCGTCGGGGTATTTCGGACTCCGTTCCCGGCTCCATCGCCCTACACGTCGCCTTGGCGGTACTCCTTTTCCCTGGCTCGAGCAGTTGGGGATCGGGGCCGTTCCGCAAGGCTTCCGTTCGTCTTTCCGGGACTGGGCGTCCGAGCGGACGGATCACCGGCGGGAGGTAGTGGAGGCTGCGCTTGCGCACGGCGTCCGCAACCAGACCGAAGCGTCGTATGCGAGGAGCAAGCTGCTCGACCGTCGGCGGCCACTAATGAAACGACTGGATGCAGTCCCTCGACCCGGAGCGCGGGCAGATGGCCGCCACCGTGGCGGTGACGGACTCGCCCATGCCGTGATCAAGGGTCCACCGTGCGTTCGGCAACCAAGCGTGGCCCCACGACTCTCTGCTGGCACTCGGCCGCCAGGCCCTGCACGAAGGCTGCTCCCCGGGTTTCGGACAGGGCAGGCGTCCTCGCCGCAACCCGGGAAGCATTCGGCCGCATACACGCTCAAAAGAGACCTTCCTGCCCGTCGACCTCGCCAGCTTCGGCGTCCACGGACTGTCCGTCCTGTAGCTCCGCGGGCGTCTCGGTTGCGTTTCCGTTTCCGGCGACCCCTTGGGACGGAAGCTCGGAAACGGTCGCGCCCTTCGGACGCGCCCCCGCGTCGTTTCTGTTCGTGGAGACCCTGGAATCTGGGGTTTCTCGCAGGGCCTCGGTCCGGCTACGCCCTCTTGGCAAGAGCACGTAGCCGCGGTCACGACTGCTCGTGGTGCCCGGACGCTGGGCGTAGTCGACGAACCCGTCGGCGACCAGTTGTTCGAGCGCTGCGCTCAGCTCGACGTACCGCCGTCCCTGGCACCGGACCGCAGCGGCCAGTACTCGCGCCGACGGTCTGGCCTCGGGTCCGAGCTCGAGCAGATGCAGCAGCACGCGATCGTCGATCTGCCCCACAGGGGTCCGCCGACTCGACGGCTCGGCCTGCTCAGCCTCCTCGACCACTTCGTAGCCGACGCCATGATTCCAGCGGATGTCCACAGGATCCAAGTGCCAGCGTCCGGACGGCTGGAGGCGGCGGGCTGTCGGTGTTTCGCCGCGACCGAGAGACACGATCATGTCCGCGACCGCGCCGAGGGCCGTCGAATCGCGGTACGCGTTCGGGCGGTTCTTCGCGTTATGGTGCGAGACCGTGATAGCCGCCTCGTACTCCTGCGCGAGGTCGACGACATCGCCGAGCAGGAGTCCTTGCTCGCCGGGTCCCGCGGTGTCGGTAACCCGATGCGCCTTGAGGGAGTGCTGCCACGTGTCGATGATCACCCACACCGGACGCAGCAACGCGACGAGCTGCGGCAAGGACGCCTCATGCTCGGTTTTCGGATTCAATCGACGGATGAAGAACACGCGGTCGAGATCCGCGTTCACTTCGAAGAGCTGCCCCTTGAGGTCACCGACGGCCTCCTCGCCCACCCACAGCACGCGACCGGCGATCGTGGACTGCTCGAGGAAGGGCACCCCACGCGTGACGGCAGCGACCGCCGCGCGGAGGAGCGTGCTCTTGCCCACCTTCTCCCGTGCGTGCAGCAGCGTGAGCCGGCCCCGATGAGCGATGGGCCATGCGACGGCCGGCGGTCCGCCACGGGCGGTCGCCCGTACGCTCGGGTCGCCCAGTCGTACGAGGCCGGCCGGCAGAACCTGGATCTCGTCGGCGCCACGGTGCCGATCGTCGGGAACGGTCGAATCTGCGCGGTCGGCCAAGTCGCCGTCGCTCATGATGCTCGCCGTTTCGGCCGATCGGGACCGCCGCGCGGGCGGTCGTTGATGAATTTTTCGATTTCGTCCTCAGGCCAGCCGACGGCGCGAGCACCGATCCGCCCGGGCCGTGGAAATTTCTTAGCCGGAAGTTTCAGAGCGAATCGCGCGGAAGTCATTCTCATTGAGTCAGTTAGCGATTCCGTCGGGGTGTCGGTGGTGGCTACACTCGGGTCGTTACCCCCAGTAGCTCGAAGCAGCGCTGCTGCAGCGGTGTGGGGTCCGTCTGCAACTGAAAGGTGACGCCGCTTTCGGCGACCTGCATCGTGTTCGCCGTCAGCGTTCCCAGGTCGGTGAGCAGCGTCCGGAAGCTGTGCACCGGCAAGTCGTCGTCGGTCCGTTTGCAGCCCACCTTGGCCAGGGCCGCCGGTGAGCGGCGAGCGGCGGCGACCACCGAAGGCCGCTGCTGCTCGGCCGCCGCCGGGTCGTGGTCGTCGAACAGCAGCGGCGCCAGCGCGTGGCGCATGTGCCACTCGACGTAGTAGGCCAGCATGCACAGCAGGACATGCGCCCGCACCCGGTCCGCCCGCCGGTGGTGGATCGGCCGCACCTTCAGGTCCACCGACTTCAGGCTCCGAAACGCCCGCTCCACCTTCGACAGGTCCTTGTAGGCCCGCACCGTCTGCGCTGCATCGAACTGCTCCGGCTCGACGTTGGAGCGGACGATGTACAGCCCGTCGAGCTGCTCCTCGGCCGCGATCTTGTCTTCGTCCCGGCGATAAGTGAACGTGTCGTCGGTGATCGTGGTGACGAAATGCTTGGCCATCTTGTGCCGGTTGATCACCTTCCCGACGCGCATACCGATTTCGGCTGCTCCGCGTAGCAGCCGGTTCTGGCGCGTTGTCGCTGCCGCGATGGGCGCCAGGTCCTTCTCGGTTGCCGCCAGCAGTTCCTGCCGCTTGCGCTGCCGCTCGGCGGCCAGCAACGGATTGCGGCACACGACCAGCCGCTCGCCGGGGAACAGCTCGCTGGTGACCTCGGCCAGGTCCCGCTCGTCGAACAGCGACGGCGTCACCGTGCCGGCGGCCAGCAGTTTCCGAATCGTCGGCGCCCGCAGCGTGGTGATCCAGCGCAGCCCGTCGACGCCCGCCAGGTCCTCGCGGATCCGCGCTGCGGTCAGCATGCCGCGGTCGCCCACCAGCACCACCCGCTGCAAGCCAAAGCGGGTGCGGAGCTTGTCCACCTGGCAGGCCACCGTCTTCGGGTCGCTCGTCGAGCCCTCGAAGACCTCCACCGCGACCGGACAGCCCGCGGCCGTGCACAACAGGCCGAAGACGATCTGCAAGGTGCCCTGCTTGCCGTCGCGGCTGTGCCCGCGCTGCGCCAACGGGCAGTGGGTCCCCTCCAGGTAGCTGGAGGTCAAGTCATAGAGCACCAGGGTGTGTTCCTGCAGGTGCTGCTTGGCCAGGCGTTGCTCGATGGCCGCCTGCCGCTCCACCAGCCAGTCCATCGCCGCATACAGTTCGTGCTGATCGACGTCGCCGAGCCCAAGCGTCTCGCCCAGGGTGGAGACGGCGCTCTCGGGGGCCAGGCCGCGCGCGGTGGCCAGCTTCGACTGCGCGTCGATGACGCGGGCGACGATCAGGGCGAGGACGAGGTCGCGGAGGCGACCGGCGTTACGGGCGATCAGCGTGTGCAGTCCGATCCGCTTGAGGGTGCCGAGCACCGCGGCGATGTGGCCGTGGGGCAGGCTGCGCACGCAGGTGAAGGCGTCTTCGGGGTTGACGAGTCGCTCACCGCGGAGGACGCGGCGCAGCGTTTCGATGGCGGCGGTCGGCAGCTTGGAGAGGTTGGCGAGGGTGCGCTTCTTGACGTGGCCGCCGGCGCGGTAGGACTCGCGCAGGAGGACGGCTGGGGGGGAGGAGCGATTGGGCACGCTCTCGATATACATGGTCACTAATTATACCGAAGTAACTCAATACATAAAAAGAAAACAACGCGCATTACGCGCCTATTACATGGCTACATATCGCCGTATGCACCAAGCCGAAAAGCTCCAAAAAGCCTTTAGACCCTATGGTTTAGGGCTAAATCGCCCGCTGAAACTTCCGCTTAGCGGCCATCAGGGCGTACACGGTCGACCGGGGAAGTCCCGTCCGCCTCAGGACCGTGGGCAAACGCGACAGGCGTGTCATGGTCGTCTCCCTCCCGAGCAAAATTGCTCCTCAGGGAAACATACCGAAGCGGTGCCGGCGCGCCCGTCGTGCCAAGGGCGCGAGGCCATACTTGCCTTTACGGGGCACGGCGTGATCGAGGCGACGTGCCGCGACTACGCCGTGACCCTCTACCCTTCCGGCGGGTTCGCGTCGCTTTCGTTGGTGTACGAGGCGGCAGAATACGCGTCGCCCGCGGCCGGCGAGCGGCCGGCAACGCGCGCGGGCGCTCGGGAAGTCGCCGCAGTCGGTGACGGCGTGGAAGAAACAGGTATGCCGTGCGCGGTGGTCGACCACTGGCGCCGGTACGACTTGGCCGCCTGCCGCGCATGGCTCGCGGCGCGGCCGAAGCGGGTCCGCCGCGGGCGGTGCGCTCAACGGCGGAACGGTGCGACTCTCGGTCGGTGTCGGTCTGGAACTCGACATCCGCGACCAACTGCGCCGCGTCGCGGCCGAGCACGACGTGTCGGTCAGCACGCTACTCCGGGAGGGCGCCGGCCGGGTGCTGGCGGCGCTCGGTGAGCCCGTCGAGCCGCCCGAGCGGTTGCGGCATCTTCGGGACAATCACCCCGTTCCGAAGGGCGCAGATGCGATGAGCGACCGGGAGCGTGACCGCGCGATTCACGACAGGGCCAACGCGCTGATGGCGGAAATCCTCGCCCGGTTGGAAACCGACCCGGATAGCGTGGGTCCGGTCGAGATGATGCTTGCCGCCATCAGCGGGATCGGCGTGATGGCGGCGAGCCGGCCGGGACGCGGTGTGACACTCGGACCCGTCGAGATCGCCATCCTCGCCGAAGGCGCCACGGCGATCCTCACGTCGAGCGCCGCGGCCGACGTCGAGCAGGCCGTGCAGCTTGAGCGCACCCTCGCCAGCAAGCCGCCCGCCATCCTACACTGAGCCGCTAAGGACAGTGATCGATATAAAGTTTTCAACTTCGTCGATGTCACGCGGTACACGGCGATTCCCGCATGGCGCGTATTCGGGACCAGTAGACTGGGGCGCATCGCTGCCGGGACCCCATCGCGCCGAGAATGAGCCGCCGACGCAAGGAGATAACCAGCTAGTTTCGACCAGTGTCCTAAGCGCACGACCGCCTGCGCCACGCGCTCAGCCTGCTCGATCGCCGGGCGTCCGGCTTCGCCGTGTATCAGTCGCGCGAGTATCTCGGCCCGCACCGCGGCTACCAAGTTCGTTGTCGTCTGCATGTTCCTCCTCCTTCTGTCTCGACTGGTTGGCGAAGCACGACCCCGATCCGGTGCCCCGTTTCCTTTCATCGGAGTCGAGCGTCCGCCACCTCGTGTGTACCCCTTGCCAACAAGCGGTCTCGCTGCAGGCTGAGATCCTGTTGGACTCGCGATTCTCTGTTCCGCCTTTCGTCCCTTCGTTACCTCCCGTTGTTGAGGGTGATGCGCCTCTGCGCAGCTACTCCCCGAACGCAAAAGGGTGCCCGGGTAGTTCCCGTACGAGGTCGGGGACGGTGTTCGACTTCTCTACGCTGAGTCGTGAACTCGGCCTTGCCCCGAACCCAGTAAACAGCCCGAGGGATCACGGCCTGATGCCCGCCAGAGCGACGGGTGACACCCGAGACGACGAAGCGCAGCGTCGAACGCTTCCTGCACACTGTGGACCACGAGTTAGACGACTGGTCCGTGGGGACCCCCATTCGGGGGAATACCGCACGCCTCGGAGTCACACCCCGGGCCACACGATGGTGACCCAACCATGCCGAACAGCAGCAACTACCCGCGAGCCGCGGCGGAGGGCGCCCGTCTGCGGATTCGTACTTCTTCTGCGCGAAGGATGCAGAAGACTTCGACGAACTGCACGATGGGGATCGCGTCGAGTTCGAGGTGGTGCAGCCGGAACCGCCACGGGGCCGCGGGCGTTCATGGTCAGGAGGGCTGATGACGACGATTGAGCGCGTCTACGGGCGGTTGCCGGAGCTGATGACGGACGACTTCGAGAAGGTGTCGAGCCGGCAGTACAAGGCGGCGTCGGACCCGTTCAGTTTCGACCTACAGCCGCGGAGCGACTTCGACGCGTGGTACGTCGATCCTCCGACGACGCGGTCGACCGGCTACGTCGGCGGTGTCGAGAACGTCGAAGCGCAGATCGGCATCTGGGTGAGTCGTGAAGCGGGCGAAGGCGCCGACGGCGCGGCCATGGCGCTCGCCGGAGATCTTGCTCCTTGAAGGCCGGAGCTATCGCAGGCGCGAGGCCGACTCAGCCAGTAGGAGCGCAACCGCCAACGACCACACCGTAACGACGCGCCGGAACCACCGCGATCCTCACGTCGTCAATGAGACCATCGATACCTGTGCAGAAATGATCAGCCTCTCGTGCTCGGCAACACCTCGGTTGCGTTATAGTCATGGATTCAGCCGGTCCCCGATGACGATCGCTGTGTCATCGAGGCGAAACACGGCCGAGAAGAGGAGGTATGGTGGACCCGATCAGACGCAAGCTGCTGAAGACTGGCGCCGCGGCGGCGGCAATGGCCGCTACGCCGGGGGCGCTGTTCGCGCGGCAGGGCGGCAATGACGATGGCGGACGCTTCTACGAGAGGGGGAATGTCCGCATCCGCTATGAGGAGACAGGGTCGGGCTTCCCGCTGTTGCTCATCTCGGGCGGGGGGTTGAACGGCTCGACGATCGCGGGCATCCGGCGCGGCAATCCCTTTAACACGATCGAGGCGTTCAGCGGAGAGTTCCGCTGTATCTACGCGGACTTGCGCCACGCAGCCGGGCAGTCCACTGGCCCGCTCGAGGTCGACCGGCCGTGGGATGCCTACACCGACGACCATCTAGGCCTGATGGATCACCTGGGGATCGACAGGTTCATGGTGCTCGGTTTCTGCATTGCGGGACCCTTCATCTGGAACCTCATCAAGCGGGCGCCAGATCGCGTGGTCGCGGCCGTGCCGGCGCAGCCGGTCGGGTTCCGCCCGGAGCTGCCGAACGCCATGTATGAGAGTCAGAGCAACTCGTGGGGTGCAGAAGTGGTCAAGCGGCACCCCGACATCACGACGCAAATGGCCGACCAATTCCTGAACCGACTGTTCCGCACCAACCCTGACTTCGTGTTCACGGTGACGCGCGACTTCGTGAGGCAGTGTCAGACGCCGGTTCTCGTCCTGCCGGACGATAGCGCGGGACATTCGTACGATGCCGCGATCGAGAGCGCGATGCTGGCGCCAAACGGACAGCTGAGCATGTACCCCTGGAAAGACACCCCGGAGAAGATTCCGCTGGCGGTGCGCCACGTTCGCAGCTTCCTGCTGTCGTATCGGCCAGCCTAGCGCGGATCATTCATGAGGGGTCCTGACCGACCACCGGCAGGGTGCGATCGGCTCGCGAACGCGATGGACGCCACGCGCGTGCAGCATCAGGTCCGAGACGTCGGCCGCGTGGACGCCGTCGCGGAAGCGGCCCTCGAAGCGGTCGCCGTCGAGCAAGGCAAGGAAGAGCTGGAAGTCCTCTTCCTTGCCGTTGTGCGGCGTCGCCGTCATCAGCAGGAAGTGGCGGGTCAGGCCCGAGCTCCAAGCATCCAACCTGCGAGCGGCGAGGGACCGCGGATCGAGATCATCACGCGCCCGGGGTCGAGCAGGCCGCGGGGGACGACCAGCAGGCCGCCGAGCACTACCGGCCGAAGAACACCTGGCCGCCGAGCGCCTGCCGGGGCGTCTTGCCGTTGTCGCGCTCGTCGACGAGGACCGCGCCCCGTTTCAGCAGGTCGCGGTGGCGTTCGAGCGTCAGGTCGAGGACGACTTCGACAAGCGCCGGTATCGGATGTTCGGCAACATCAACACGAACCGGATCCTGTCGATCAACGCCGGGTTCGACTGGGGGGAGGAGATCTACTTCGACCCGGTCAACCCGTTTGTCGGGCGCGAGAGCGGCTTCCGCACGTTCATCAATTTCCGGCCCACGTCGCGTTTCGCCACCAGCGTCAACATCACGACCAGCCGTTTCACCGATCCGCAGCATCTCTTCGTGGCCGGGCTCAACGACGGCGAACGGAACGAGAACGGCGAGATCTTCAACGTGAACATCTTTCGCTCCCTCAACACCTATCAGTTCACCGACCGGTTGACGCTGCGCAACATCACCGAGTTCAACACCTACGACCGGACGGTCGGGCTCAACCTCCTGGCCAGCTATCGCGTCAACTCCGGGACCGCGCTCTACGTCGGGTACGACGATCACTACCAGCAGTACGAACAGTTCCACGATCAGGTGAACATCACCGACCGCGGGTACCTGCAGACGAATCGCGCAATCTTCACCAAGATTCAATATCTGTTCCGGTACTGACCGGCCAACGTGGGGAACCGTGAGCGCGCCGGGCGGCGACGGCCTCCGCGAATCGAGGAACGTACCTGGACATCATGGCTGGACTTTCCACTCCACGAGAATCTCGCGGACTATAGGTGCGCACCATGCCCGACGCCCCGACGCCCTCCAGGAACCCCCTCGTTGCATCCGAAGACTGGTGGGCCGTCTGGCTCGCCGGGCTCGTCATGGCCGGCGTGGTCGCCGGCGCCATCGGCGCCGTGCCCGGCGTCGGACGCTGGACGGCGCTGCCGACCGAGGCGTTCGCGGGCCGCGCGGCGGGACTCGCCGGGCTCGGCATCGTCATGGCCGCCCTCTCCGCGCTCGCCGTGCGGATCATGGGCCACTCCGCCCGGCGCCAGGCCGTCGCGTTCGTTCCCCTCTTCGTGCTGGCCGTCGCCGCCTACACCCTGGCCAACCAGGCGGGCGTGCGCGCCGCCGGTTTCGGCTACGCCTTCTGGGCCCTGATCATCGGCCTGATCATCGCGAACACCGGCGGAACTCCTGACTGGCTCAGACCGGCCCTGCGGAGCGAGCTCTACATCAAGACGGGCCTCGTGCTGCTGGGGGCGGAGGTGCTGTTCGGCAACATCCTGCGCCTCGGCGCGCCGGGGCTGTTCGTCGCCTGGCTGGTGACGCCGGTCGTCATCATCTTCATGTACCAGTTCGGCGTTCGGTTCCTGCGGATCCGCAGCCGGTCGCTGGTGATGGTCATCGCCGCAGCCACCTCCGTTTGCGGTGTCTCGGCCGCCATCGCCGTCGCCGCCGCGGCCCGCGCCCGCAAGCAGGAGCTGACGCTGGCCGTCGGCATGTCGCTCATCTTCACCGTGGCGATGATGATCGTGATGCCGCTCGGCATCCGCTGGGCCGGCATGGATCCGGTGGTCGGGGCCGCCTGGATCGGGGGCACCATCGACGCCACCGGGGCCGTCGTGGCGGCCGGCGCCATACTCGGCGAGCAGGCGGAACAGATCGCCGCCGTCGTGAAGATGATCCAGAACATCCTGATCGGCGTCGTGGCGTTTCTCGTGGCGGTGTTCTGGGTGACGCGGGTCGAGGCGACGGGCGAACGCAAACCGGCGGCGACGGAGATCTGGCACCGCCTGCCGAAGTTCATCATCGGCTTCGTCGCCGCGTCGCTCCTCTTCTCGTTCGTGCTGACCCCGTCTCTCGGAGAGGCACGCGTGGCGGAGGCGCTCGACCTGACGTCCGACGTGCGGGGCTGGCTGTTCTGCCTGGCGTTCGTCAGCATCGGCCTGGAATCGAGCCTGCGCGACCTCGCCCGCCACACCTCGGGCGGGAAACCCATTCAGCTCTACCTCACCGGGCAGGCGTTCAACGTCGTGCTCACCCTGGCCGCCGCCTACCTGGCCTTCGGCGGCATCCTGTTCGACCGGGTGGAAACCCAGGAAGCGAGCGCGCGCGACGCTGTCCGGCCCGCCAGCGTGATCGAGCACAACCTCGCCACCGAACGCGACGCGACGCCGCTGTTCTACACGGAGGTCGAGGGCTGGCGCGACTACCAGATTCCGCAGCCCAAGACGCCCTAGCCCCAATACTGTTCACTTAACTAACTACCACAATGGCCGCTTCGGCATCCACCATCTTTCGGTTTCCGACGTCTTCCCGTGGTGTCCCATGAACGTCCACGTAACTTTCTCTAGCAAAAAGGGGTTAGGACACTGCCCGCAACTAGTTTGTCACCTGCTGGTTTTCTGGCCATACTGGAGGTATGAAGCGAGACATCGAGCTGGAAGCGACCCTGGTTGCGAAGTATGCCGTGGTCGTGCCGGTGTTGGACGAGCGCAGTCGCCGCCGGTGGGCGGCGGCCGAGTCGCTCGCTATCGGCTACGGCGGCGACGCGGTGGTTTCGTCGGCCACCGGTCTGGCTCGGGAGACGATTCGCAATGGACGCCGGGAGATTGCCCGCGACGAGGCGCCGACGGACCGCATCCGACGCCCTGGGGGCGGACGGCCCCGCATCCAGCAGGGCCAACCCGGCATCCAGGCCGCGCTCGAAGCGCTGGTGGATCCGCTCACCCGCGGCGACCCGACCTCTCCGCTGCGCTGGACGTGCAAGAGTCGGGCGAAGCTGGCGGCGGCGCTGACCGAGCAGGGATGGCGGGTGAGTTCGACCACTGTGGGCCGGCTGCTGCACCGCTTGGGCTACCGGCTGCAATCGCCGCGCAAACGGCAGGAAGGCGCCACGCATCCGGACCGCAACGCGCAGTTCGAGCACATCAACCGGACCGCGGACGAGCATCTGACCGCCGGCCAGCCGGTGATTTCGGTGGACACGAAGAAGAAAGAGCTGGTCGGGAACTTCAAGAACGGCGGGCAGGAATGGCAGCCGAAGGGCACGCCGACGGCGGTGCTGGTGCATGATTTCCCGACCGACGCCGAGGGCAAGGCGATTCCGTACGGCGTCTACGACATGGCGCGCAATGAAGCCTGGGTGAGCGTGGGCTGGGACCATGACACGCCGGCGTTCGCGGTGGCGTCGATTCGCCACTGGTGGCAGCAGATGGGTTGCGGCGCCTACCCCGACGCCACGACCCTGTTCATCACGGCCGATGCGGGCGGGAGCAACGGGTATCGGTTGCATGCGTGGAAGCATGAGCTTCAACAGTTGGCCGACGACACCGGACTGACCATCGAGGTGAGTCATTTCCCACCGGGCACCAGCAAGTGGAACAAGATCGAGCACCGGCTCTTCTGTCACATCACGGCGAACTGGCGCGGCACTCCGCTGACGACGTATGAGACCATCGTCGACCGCATCGGGAACGTCCGGACGGCAACCGGGCTCCGGGTCCGGGCCGAACTCGACGCCGGGGAGTATCCCACGGGCGTTACGGTGCCCAAGGAACAGATGGACGCACTCGCGCTGGTCCGCGATGCGTTTCATGGGGAATGGAATTACAAGCTGCTACCCCGATGAAGTTGATAACTTTATATCGATCAGTGCGCCGCGCAAGGCGCCATTCCTCAGCGGGTGCGAATCCCGCCCGGCAACTGTCGCTCCAGCCGGTAGCAGTCGGAGCGGATGGTGGAGGTAACGACATCGTCTGAAGCACTCCGATGCAACGGGCCGCCTCGGGCGGCTCAGCGCCCATGCAGGCCGCAAGGTTATGAACGCTGTGCAGGCCTCGAAACAAGTAATGCGGAAGCCGACCCGCCTGATCGACGGGGAAGGCTGCCACGGGTCGGGAAGCGAGCGATGCAGGCACCGACCCGCTCCGCCGGGGTAGTGGCGGCGGCATGTATGGAAGGGGGGAGTGGACGCAACGCGGGAAGCCCTGCCGGTGGCGTGGCACGCGCCAACCGACGACCCGTGAGGGCAAGGTCGGGCCGGACAGGGTGGCGGAGAAGCCCGTAATACCGTTGAAGCCGGGTAATGCCGGCCGAGGGAAGGGGCTTCAGGTGGGGGTGTGGCTCTTCTGCGTAGAGGGCTTTTTCGCCTATTCATGGGCTTTTTTGCTCGCGGACGCACCCTTTTCGGCTCGTTTGCGCGGGGACAGCGCCCAGGACAGCGGCCACCCGCCTTTTTCGGGCAACCAGCCCGGCCTGATCACGGCGCCTGGGCGCTTCGGTCTGTCCCCTCCCGGCGCGCCCCCTGGGCCCCCTGGACCCCCTGGACCCCCTGGACCCCCTGGACATTCGCGCGGCGTTTTGCTACGGTGTCGTGGGAAGGGAGACGCCTCTTTGATGGCCGTGGCAACGACGAGGTTCTCGGGACGTTCCTTCAGCGTGCAAGAGGTGACGCTGATCCGCGAGATTGTGCGGGAGTGTTCGGGCTTGAGCCGGATGGAACTGGCGCGCACCGTGTGCGAGCTGTTGCGGTGGCGGCGCCCGAATGGGAGGCTGAAGGCGCGGGAGTGCCGGGAGTTCCTCGAGCGGCTCGACGCGGAGGGTGCGCTGGTGCTGCCTGACAAGCGCCGGGGCCGCGCGGTCGGTTCGGTCACCCGCGTTCCCCGGACGGCGGCGGGGGAGCCGGGGCGCCCGCTGCTGGGCAGCGTGCGCGATGTCGAGCCGCTGGCGGTCGAGCTGGTGCGCGAGCCCGCCCAGCGCCTGCTGTTCCGGGAGCTTTTGGGACGCTACCACTACCTCGGGCACACGGTCCCGTTCGGCGCGCACCTGCGCTATCTGGTGTTCGCTTCGAGGCCGGCGCGGGCGGTGGTCGGCTGCCTGCAGTTCTCAAGCCCCGCGTGGCGCATGGCGGCCCGCGACCGCTGGATCGGCTGGGACGAGGCGACTCGGGCGCGCAATCTCCAGCGCGTGGTCAACAACAGCCGCTTCCTGTTGCTGCCGTGGGTCGCGGTGAGCAACCTCGCCAGCGCGGTGCTGGCGCGCGGCCTCGGGCAGTTGGCGATGGACTGGCCGCGCCACTACCACCTCGAGCCCTGGCTGGTGGAGACGCTGGTGGACCCCCGCCGCCACCACGGGGGTTGCTACCGCGCCGCCAACTTTGTCGCGGTGGGCGCGACCAGCGGTCGAGGTCGCATGGATCGGCACTGCCGCCGTGCCGGTGAGGCGCCCAAGACGGTCCTGGTTTATCCTGTGGTCCGGCATGCGCAGCAGCGGTTGCGGGAGCATTGAGCGATGCGAGTCGTCACCCCCAGCGCCGCTGCCCCCGATGAGGCGCCGTATGCGGCGGCGGAGGCCGCCTTCGCCGAGGCCAAAGCCTACCTGTGTTCGCGCGAAGCCCAGCAGATGAGTGAGAGCGACCTCGAACGGGCGCTGCACCGGCGGGGCCAGGAGTTGCTGCGCAAGCTCCTGCAAGGGCACCTCGAGCAACGCAGCCCGGGGGAGGCCGCCGGTCCGGTCGCGGGGGCCGACGCTGTCGAGCGCTCGGAGCGGCGCGTGCACGAACGCCGCCTGGAAACGACCTTCGGCACGGTGGCGGTCGAGCGCCTGGGCTACGCGCGCCCCGGTCACGACAGTCTGCATCCGCTCGATGCCGCGCTGAACCTGCCGCCGGAGCGTTACTCGCTCGAGGTGCGCCGGCGGGTGGCCGAGGCGGCCTCGTCGCGGTCCTTCGACGAAGCGCTGTTCGAGCTGTCTCGCCATACCGGGGCGGAGGTGCCCAAGCGGCAGGCGGAACAGTTGGTGGTTCGCGCGGCCCAGGACTTCGACGCCTTCTACGAGGCACGCCGTGCCGAGGAGGGCCAGCCGCCACCCGAGGGGTCGGTTGTCGTGCTCACCTTCGACGGCAAGGGCGTCGTGCTGCAGCGCGAAGATCTGCGGGCAGCGACGCGCAAGGCGGCCGAGAAGCGCCGGCAGCACAGGGAGCAGCTCTCACCGTTCCAGCGCCTGAAGCCGGGAGAGAAGAAGCACTCGAAGCGCATGGCGACGGTGGCCGCCGTCTACACGACCGCGCCGTTCGAGCGGAGCCCGGAGGAGTTCCTGCAGAGCCTGATGCCACGACCGCCGGGCGCGAAGACCCCGCTCGTGCGGCCTCGCCCCGTGGCCAAACGGGTCTGGGCGAGCCTCGAACGGGAGCCGTGGGAGGTGGTCGCCGAGGCGACGCTGGAAGCCGAGCGCCAGGACCCCGAGCACGTCAAGCGCTGGGTCGCGCTCGTCGATGGCGCCGAGAAGCAGCTCGACCTCGTCGAAGCGAGCGCCGCCGCCTACGGCGTGGACGTCACCGTGATACTCGACATCATCCACGTGGTCGAGTACGTCTGGAAGGCGGCGCATGTGTTCCACCGCGAGGGGAGCCCCGAGTTGGCGTGCTGGGCGTGGACGCGCGTGCGGTCCATTCTCGAGGGCAAGGCCCGCAAGGTGGCGGCGGCGATGCGGCGCGCGGCGACCGTCGCCGGCTTGTCGAAGGACACCCGCAAGCCGGTCGATACGTGCGCCGACTACCTGCTGAAATATGCGCCGTATCTGCACTACGACCGCTACCTCGCGGCGGGCTATCCCATCGCCACCGGTGTCATCGAAGGGGCGTGCCGCTACCTGGTCCGCGACCGGATGGAGTTGACCGGCGCGCGCTGGCGCCTGGTGGGCGCCGAGGCGGTCCTGAAGCTCCGGGCGCTACGAGCCAGCGGCGACTTCGATACGTACTGGGACTTCCACGAAGCGCGCGAGTACGAGCGGAACCACGCCCAGCGATACGCTGACGGGATGGCACCGCCGGTCAGCGAGCCGCCCCCGCCGCCCTCCCCACCACGCCTTCGACGGGTCAAGTAGCTCTTGCCGTGCCGCTCGCAGAAGCCTCCTTGGGCCGCCGACGAAGAAGAGCCACACCCTTCAGGTGGAAGGGATGGCGAAAAGGAGCAGGCTCTGGGAGTGGCCGAAAGGCCTATTACCCCGATGAATGAGCAGCAATGCCGGACGCCATCACATGCATAAGCGAAGGGGACGACCCGTGCGGTCGCCGTCGTCAGGGCGTGAACAGGTCTGGCGACGTACCGGCCGGCCAGCGCAAGGGTGCGAGCTTGGTGCCACGGCTCGCGATACCCGCCCGCTCGCCGCACCTGGTAAGCCCGTGTGCGAACCGCATGATTCCACTGGAGAGCCCGGTGCCTTATGTTGTGATCTCGGTTATGTGGCGAGGTTGTCCCAACCGGTTGGACAGCAGCATGGCAGCGGACAACTTCACAACATAACTTGAATCTGGCATGGTGGTCTCCCTTTTCAAGGAGGCTCACGCCATGTTCGAGACGCTTTTTACGTATCCTGCTGTCCTTCGCCGTCACAAAGAGGGTCCTCTCGCCGTAGAACGGGCCAGGTATCTGACGGATCTGGCCGCAAAATCTGTCCCACGGAACACACTCTTGATGAAAGCTTCGTATTGTCGGCGAGTGGCCGTCGAGCTTCAACAATGGCCTTCCGACCGGTGCTTTGACAAGAACGAGGTGGAAGAGATGGCTTCCGGATACTCCGCCGACGGCCCGACCTCGTCAAACCGGCGGCAGCACGCCAAGGAACACTTCCGGTCCGTAGCGACCGAGTTCCTGCGGAGTCTTGGCCGCCTGCGTCCCCCTCCTACGCCCTTACCGGATCAGTACGACGCGATGTTATCCGAATTCATCGCCCTGCAGCAGGAGGGGAAGTGGCTGTCCGAACTCACCCGCCGGGCCGCACGATGGCAGCTCACGGTTTTTCTTAACCATCTTGAGCGGCGCGGTATGGCCCTCGCGGATGTCGAAGCCACCGATATCGACGCGTTCTACGAGCACATGGCGTTGCGGTGGGGCCGGACATCACTGCACCGTTCCGCTACGGTTGTCCGCGCATGGTTGAGATACTGCGAGACGAAAGGCTATGCACGGCTCGGTCTCGCCGACGCCATCTTGTTGCCGCGCATATATCGTGACGAGGCGCTCCCAATGGGGCCGACATGGGACACCGTCGGCCGCATGCTCGCCGCCACCAGTGGCGATGATCCGGTGTCGATCAGGAACCACGCGATCATTCTGCTGTTGGCGGTGTACGGACTACGCTCCGGCGAAGTGCGGCATTTGCGCCTCGACGACGTCGACTGGCCGCACAATCGGATCCGTTTCGTCCGGTCCAAAAGCCGACGCCGGGAAGAGGTCCCCCTCGAGGCCCGTGTCGGCAATGCCATCGCCCGCTACCTGCGTGATGTCAGACCCCAGACGTCAAGCCGGTTCGTGTTCCTGAGGCTGCTGGCTCCATACGGGCCTCTGTCGCCGGGCAGCCTCTACTCCCTCGTCATGAAGTACCTTCTCGAAAACGAGCGGCCAAGAAAAGGGTGCGGTCCGCACGGCCTGCGGCACGCCTGTGCCCGGCATCTCCTCGAGTCGGGCAAGAGCTTCAAGGAAGTCGGCGACCATCTCGGGCATCGCAGTCCCGATACGACCCGGATCTACGCAAAGGTCAACCTGAACATGCTGCGGCAAGTCGCCTTCGACGATCTCGGAGGTCTGGCATGACGATGACACTGCTCGAGGCCATTGATGCCTACATCACCTTGAAACGCTCTCTCGGAGCGGTGTTCCGTGCGGATACGCGCGTTCTTCGTTCTTTCGGCCGCGCGTTCGGCGACATTTCTCTCGGCGGTATCGATCCCCAAGCTGTCCATGACTTCTGTCGCGGCAAAGGGCCGCCAACGCCGTGGTGGGAGCGCAAGGATACCGCTCTGCGTGGCTTCTTCGCCTATCTCGTGAGCCGCGGGTACCTTGCAGCCTGTCCACTGCCGGAGCAGAGGCCCCGCGTCACGCGTTCTTTTCAGCCCCACATCTATACCCCGGACGAGCTGCGGCGCCTCCTTGACGCGACAGCGATTCTAGAGGATAGCTGCTTCCCGCTCCAGCGCAAGACCTTCAAGACATTGCTGCTGCTCCTGTACGGGGCAGGGCTTCGCCCAAGCGAAGGGGTGCGCCTACGGTGCCGTGACGTGGATCTCCGCGAGCGCGTTCTCACCGTCAGCGATACCAAGTTCTTCAAGTCACGGCTCGTCCCTATAGGTGCGGTGCTTGCCACCGGGCTCGCGAAATACCAGGAACGCCAGCATCTGTTGCCGATGCCGGCCAAGGCGCGGTCCGCCTTCTTCGCTTCGCACACCGGCGACGCGATCCGACTCGGCAAGCTCGAGAGCGTGTTTGCCCAACTTCGTAAGGAGGCGGGATTGCGAAGCCCCCAAGGTGCGCGTTGGCAACCGCGCCTTCATGACCTGCGTCACACATTTGCTGTCAACAGGCTGATCGCCTGGTACCGCGAAGGCGCGGATGTTCAATCCTGCCTGCCGTTTCTATCGACCTACCTGGGTCATGCCAACATATCCGGGACACAGGCCTACCTGACCATGACCCCGGAACTTCTCACCGAGGCGTCGAAACGTTTCGCGCGTTACGCCGTCGCCAAAGAAGGGGATAATGATAATGACTGATCACTTGATGGGACCCTTCGTCCGCAGATTTCTCCTCGACGACCTGGTCGCGGACCGCAACCTCAGCCCCAACACCCAGAAAAGCTACCGCGACACCATACGCTTGCTGTTCAGCTATGTCGCCGAACACCACAAGACCGATCCAGTCCGGATCACGGTCGAGCAGGTCGACGCGGCCGTCGTGCGGAGCTTTCTCGCCTACCTTGAACGGGAACGAGGCAACGTGACCTCCACACGCAATCAGCGTCTCGCGGCGCTGCATTCGTTGTTCCGGTTCACCGGCCGCCAAGTTCCGGAACTCGTCGATCATGCGGCCCAGATCCACGCGATCCCGCTGCGGCGCACCGCAGTGCCGGCGATGCCGTATCTCGAAAAGAGCGAAATCGATGGCATGCTCGCGGTTCCCGACCGCACGCGCGCGCAGGGACGCCGTGACTACGCGCTGCTCCTGTTCCTCTACAACAGCGGCGCGCGGGCGTCCGAAGCGGCCCTGATCAAGGTGGCCGACCTCACGCCCACCAACCAGTGCGTTCACCTCGACGGAAAGGGGCGGAAGACCCGCACCTGTCCGCTTTGGTCGCGCACCGTCGCAGTCCTTCTCGACCTGCTCGGTCCCCGAATCGACGGTCCCCGCGAAACGCCAGTCTTTCTCAACGTCCATCGGAAGCCGATCACCCGATATGGCATTCATGCCCTCGTCGCTCGAACGGCGGCAAAAGCGGCCGAAGCCGTGCCGTCCCTGCGGAACAAGCGCGTCAGCCCTCATACCATCCGCCATACCACGGCAGTGCATCTCCTCCGCGCCGGTGTCGATATCAATACGATCCGCGCATGGCTGGGACACGTCTCCCTTGAGACGACCAATCGCTACGCTGAAGTGGACCTGGAAATGAAGGCAAAGGCGTTGCAGACATGCGCCGTCTTCGGTTCGGATCCCCTGCCGGAACACACACCAAACTGGCACGCGAACAGTGAATTGCTGTCCTTTCTCGCGGCCCTGTAGGCCTTTCGCATTATGTGGCGAACTTCGGCGCCGTCTCCAGCTGCGATGGGAGAGTCCGTAGACTTCGCCACATAATCGCGAACACAACATAAGGCACCTTATGTGTTCGACAACATAAGGTGCCGGAAATCGGCCCGCCGGGTTCGGAGAGCGGGGGGAGGAAACGTGCCTACGGGTCTCGGACTGCGGCCCGGCGCGAAAGCGCCGGATGAGCCACCGAACCCTACCGGTTACGCGCCTCCCCTCGACTCTACCTGTCCTAACGCGGTTGTCGCTGGCCGTGGCTCGGTCCATCCTGTGGACCCGGAGGGGTTGTCTCTTGTGCGCCTTGCCGATGCGGAATTATGTGAATTCGCCGTCGCTCATCGCAACGCCAAGTATTTGCGGTCTCAGGCCACGTTTTTCCCGGGCCACGCTATGCCTGCGTTGTTGGCGGCACCCCACGGTTGACGAGGCGCTCCGGTGGTTTACGGTGCTCCTGCCACTCGCCGCCGAGCGGGTCAAAATCTTGTGGTCGACCGAAGTCCAGTTTCCTTCGGTTCCTCAAGCTCGACAACAGTCAGTTCGGCGTGGGGCGACCCAGCCCGCCGCAGCGCCGCACGAGCGGCCGGTCAGCGCCGCGTTAATTGTGCACGGAAATGTACACGGCCGATGGAAGTAGTTCACCAAATGACTGAAAATAAATGAATTGGCCTCCCGCCCCAGACTTCACCATGAACGCCCAGTCCAGACCGTTCCGCATTCCTGGCGAGCACGCCCGATGGACACACAGCGGCGCTCCCTCGACCAATCGCACCATCAGGAAGATTGACTGTCGCGCTGGCGCAGATGCGACGCCGACCGGACAGTTCCGCAACAGAAGCGCTGTGATATCGTGGCGGGCGTCACGGACGCGCCTGGATGGCGGTAAAGGGGTGTCAGCACTGCCCTTTTCGCCACGCGGAGGCTGGTGGGGCGTCCCTCGATTTCAGGCCCGGATGCATGATGCGGGCCCACGGCGGAAACGCCGGAGGAGGACCAATGGAAGTCGTTTGGCTGCTGCTGGTACTGGGCGGAGTCGCAGCGTGGATGATGTCGGGGTACAACCACCTGCAAGCCCTGTCCCAGCGCATCGGGGAGAGCCGGAGCAACATCGAGAACTCGTTAGCGACCCGCTCGGACCTGATCACACAACTGTTCGAGATAGCGAAGGAGAACGGAGTCCACGAGGCGCAGATCCACACCGCCGTGGCGCAGCTGGAGTCACACCCGGGCGGCTTGGCGGGGGCCGGGTTCGAAGGCCTGATGAACGTCATGACGCCCATCAACCGGGCGTACCCGGACCTGAAGGCAAGCGAGGGCTACAAGACGCTGATGGAGCAGCTGCGGCAGGTCGAGGAAATGATCCTGTCCCGCCGCGACCGCTACAACGCCGTGGTGCGGGAGTACAACACCGCAATCAACTCGCTGCCCACGCTGCTGTACGCGAGACCGGTGGGCTTCAGCGAAGCCCCGTACTACGACAACAAGAATCCCGAGACGCTGGCCCTGTTCCAGGCCGCCAGCGGCGAGAAGATGCGCGAGGCGATCTTCAGCGTGTCTAAGGCCATCGCGGAAAAGTCGAGCCAGGTGGGGGAAAGCTTGATCGACGAATCCCGCCAGATCAGCGTCAAGACGGCCAGCACCGTGGTGGCACGGGGACGCGGCATCGCCGAGTACGGACGCAAGAAGCTGGGACGAGGCCCCGCGGATGGTGAGCCAGGCGTGGACGAGAGTGTTGCCATCCAGGCCGAGGCGGCGGAGGACGAAGCCCACGGTCGGAGCGGGGCTACCGAACCGCGAGAAGATCACAAGGCCGACGCGGCCGAAGAGAATGTGCCCGCGGGAGAACATCGCAAGGCCGACGCCTGACGCGGCGCCAGCGGGCGGCTAGGGCTGCCCGTGCCCCGGATATCCGAGGCTGGACTTTAGTAATGCCCGTGTGAGGTCATCCGAATTCGTCCCGCAGTTCAAAGGCGAAGGCCATGGCAACCAGTTGGGTGTAGCCGTGCCACAGCAGTTGCGCGCCGCCGGGCGGGTCGCGTGAGCGCCCGAGCCACCCGCCGAGGCGCGCGGTCAGACCGACCGCGTCGCTGAGGCGCACAGGTGGCGGCAGCGCCCGCGAGCGGGCGAAGGTGGCGAGCACACGTAACTCGCCATCGGAGAACAGCAGGTCGCCCGGCAGCTCGGGCGCCTCGCGCCCGAGCTGGACCATCAACTGGATCCGCCACCCGATGACCATCTTGATGGCCATGGCCCGTTCGAGCCGCTCGGCCGTGTGGTGCTGCAACTCTTCGACCTTGCAGCCGGACTTGAGGACCCGGAAGTACTCTTCGATGCGCCAGCGCCGGGCGTACCATTGCAGGATCCGCGTGGCGTCGGCGGTGCTGGTCACCCGCAAGGTGGTCAGCAGGAACCACTCCAGCGGCTCGGCCGCGGGCGGCGGCTGTTCCTCGCGCACATGGACGACCCACAGTTCGACCGGCGCGGCGCCGGGGCAGGGCAGCGCCACCTGCTGGTAGCGCAGCGTCACGTCGGCGACACGCGCCGCCCGGCGGTCCTTGCGGGCCTGTTTGCTGGCCTTCACCCGCGCGCTCAGCCGTTGCACCTCGACCTTGGCAGCGCCGCCGGGCGGCGCGTTGCGCACCGTATCGAACAGACGGCGTGAGACCGTCTGCCCGTCGGGCGTCTTCTCCTTGCCGAGGACGCGGTCGGCCTTCGCGCGGACCAGCAAGTCGACCTGCGGGGCGTGCGCGCGGCGCTCGACGAACAGGTCGAGGAAGTCGGCCTCGCGGTCCATCGCGCACACCACGCGGGTTTCGGGCAGCCGCTCGGCCGCCTGTGCGCAGTCGCGCAGTCCCTCGATCCAACGGAACGACTTCCGCTCCTCGCGCGGCTTCGGGGTCGGCCCGCCTTCCGCCTCGGGGTTGGGGGGCGCGGGCGCGTCGAAGGCGGCCCGCAGCACGCCCAGCGCCACCCCGTCGGGATTGACGGCCAGCGTCGTGTGCAGCTCCAGACCGCGGGCCACGGCGCCGGTCTGGTTCGAACTGATGGCCCCCAGCCCCTGCGTCCGGCCGCGCCGGGTGAAGTTCAGGCGGGTGCCGTCCTGGATGCACAGCACCGTGTCGTGCGCCTGCATGCGGCGCAGCGTGCGCTCGCGATGCTCCAGCACGCTCCAGCCGCCGCCTACCATGACGGCCTCCCAGCACCTGCCAGGGAAGCGACACCGAGAGGGACGGCGAGAAGCAACCGCGATTGAGCAGCTCCTCGCTTAGGCAATTCAGGCATTTCGTCGCGCCGGCCACACCGCGTCGGGCGCAGCGCGTCGACCAGCTCCGCGTCCTCGGCGCGCCTTCGGACAGATCGATCAGCTCCCGCAGAATGCGACACACGGATGAAGCGCAACGGTCATCGTTCCGTCCTCCGGACCCGCGGCGCGGCGAATGGCAGCCGGCGCTGCGTGCCCGGTCCCTCGATGTCCACGCGGAAGAGGACGTCGGCCCCGCAATCCGGACATGTCGCGGGCAGCGGCAGCCGCACATAGATCGCGAACTGCGTCAGGCAGCCCAAGCACTCCCCCGCCACCGTCTCTCCGGAAGCCGCGCCGCGGACCGGCCGGCGCCGAGGTCGGCCGTGCGGCGCTACAACGGCATCCCGCCATATAAGGAGACGCGCGCCTACGTGCAGGCCGTTCTCGACCGCAGCCGAGCAGTTGCCGATGCACAGGCGCCCGGGGAACAGGACCCCTCCAGAGACCGAGAGCTCGCCGCGGCCGAGACGGACGTTGCGGAAGGCAACCCCGGCGATCGGCAGCTGCAGGATGACCATCTGGCGGCAGACGGCGCGGCCGGACTCGAACCGCAGGCGCTGACCTCGATGACCGAGCGCGGACAGCTACGCGGCCGGACGCCGTCGCCAATCCGCGGGGCGCACAGACAGGGGCGCTGCGCCAGGATGTCGCCGATGAACGGCCGGTACGGGTCGGCACTGGATCGGCACACGCCGCGGCCGACGCTGCCCTGCTCGTGCTTCACCACGGCGCGGAACGGCTGCGGCGCCAGGCGAGGTGTTGCTCGTCACCCGTATGGATTCCACGCCGGAGCGCCGGCCCGCAGCGCCGCCTCCAGCCGGCGCTGGATGTCCTCGGGCGTCAGGATCGACGCACCGCCCTCCCGGTACATTCGCGGGGTGATGTGCTCGACCCCCTCGAAGCGCCATCGGCCATCGGCCCCATCCTCGCGGGTCATCTCACCGGCCAGCGCAGTCAGGTCGACGCGCAGCGCCGGCCGACGCGAGGCCATCTGGACCCAGCTCTCGTAGCGGTAGAGGAACTCCACGCGCGGGCCGTGGACCAGCAGCAGCCGAGTGGCCGCCGTGCGAGTGTGCACCGCCATCGGATGCCACTCGCCGGCCGACGGCCCCAGCACGACGGCCAGATCCAACTCCGGCTGCTCTTCGATCGTGATCCGGCCGGCGTCGAAGAGGTGCTCCGTGTTCGTGAGCGCCGCGTCCTCCGGGCCCCACAGCGATCGGTACTCATCGACGTCGGCGAGCAGCCGAGGCAGGACGTCGAGCAACGCCCGATACAACCCCTCCTCGACCTGCGGCGTGGGGCGGTCGAATAGTGGCCGCGGGAACGGCGACCTCGCCGGGTCCGCATGCGCTGAGATGGCGAACGCGATTCGGGCCGCGCGCCGGCGCCTGCACACGCCGAAGTCACCGCTCTGGGCAACGTCGATCAGCAGGTCGCGGCGAGACGCCGCGGCGTCGGGCTCCAGCAACGCGTAGATGCCGACGAGCCCGTCCTCGTCGAAGTGGTTGTTGGAGACGACGTCGGCCGGAACGTGCAGGTCGGGACGGTCGGGACGGTCGAGATAGTTGAACACGATGGCCGCCGACGTGTCCGCCATCAGGTCGGCAGGGGTGCCGCTCCGACGCCAGTGGGACAGCGTGATCAGCGTGCGATCATTCGCCATGCCGTCGACGATGACGTTGGGCTCGGACGAGGCGGCGGCGTACGGCAGGTATCGCATGAAAGCCCGCTCCCGGGAGGTGTCCCCCGAACTCGAATCCCGCGCCCGCGAAACGCTCGGGCAGACTACCACGCGTCCGGCGGGATTCCAGGGCTGCCCCCGCGGGCCGTCCGAGACATGTTGCGGCAGCTCGACCGTCCCGTCGACCTTGCCGTCGACGGCGAGGTCCTCGCCCCCGTTGACTTCGTCCTCGATGACGACGCGCCTGCGGGCGAGACGACAGTCGAGCGCCTCAGGGCGATCGGCATGCTGGGGTGATGTCGCTGATCCACCACGACGCCAGACCGAGGGCGCATCGAATCGGTGGACACGGTGACCGACTACCGCGTCTGGTGCAAACGAACACCTGCCAGGTGGCGGCGTTCTGGAGCGGGGAGTCCGAGAAGCCGCGGCAGTCAGATCGACCCGAGAGGGGTGCGGCTGAGACAGTCCAACGCGAGCCGTCCGCCGTTGGGGGGGCGCGGACGCGTCCGTCGCCGAATGCGTCGTTGTCCTGAGCGCCGCCGAAGACCGGCCGTGAAGCAATAGCACTGGTCGTCCGGTAGAGTCCACTGCAATCCGCGCCCTGATTGGACACGAAATGGGGTGCGGCGATGCTCTTGAAGACACCGTCGGCCAGGAATCGCGGGTGAGATACCAACATGCGCAGCTTCCGGTCCGAACGCCACGTATTTCGCGGTGCACTCCGACCGAACGTGGTGTCGACTTCCCGCCATCCCGCCACGGGTGGTTCGCTCGCCTGCGACGGCCGACGTCGGGAGCGCGAGCGGCCCAGTTCCCGCTTCGATCTTGACCCCGACCTTCGCCCGGCGGACGTAAACGGAATGGGCCGCTATCAGACCCGGACGAGAACGCCGAAGCTCGCTCACCGCCGCCGGGCATCCGGGATGGACGAAATCGCCGAGGGGATGGCAGCGGTGGTTCGATCGGGAGGTTCGGCCAGGCGTTCCTTCAGATAGCGGCCGGTATAGCTGGTCGCGTGGTCGGCGGCGATGGTCTCCGGCGTGCCCTCGGCGACAATGGCGCCGCCGTCCTTCCCACCTTCGGATCCCAGGTCCACGATCCAGTCGGCGGCGGCGATGACATCGAGGTTCTGCTCGATGACGACCACCGTGTTGCCGCCCGCGATGAACCGGTCGACGATGCCGAGCAGCCGGTCGATGTGGGCCGGGTGGAGCCCGGTGGTCGGCTCGTCCATGACGTAGACGTTGCCGGTCCGGGTCAGCTCGGAGGCGAGCTTGAGGCGCTGCGCTTCGCCGCCCGAGAGGGTCGACAGCCATTGGCCGAGGCGCAGATAGCCGACGCCCACGTCGATCAGTAGCTGCAGGCCTCGCCCGATGCCGGCGCTTCGTTTCCGCGGATCCTCGACCGACGCGAAGAAGCCGAGGGCGGCGGCGACGGGCATCTCCAGCACGTCAGGGATGGAGCGGCCGTGGTAGGTCAACCTTCAGCACGTCGTCCCGGTACCGCCTGCCCTCGCAGACCTTGCAGTCCAGGCGCACGTCGTCGAGGAAACGACAGCTCCACCTCCAGGAAGCCGGCCTTTGCATTCCGGGCAGGAACCCTGGCGTTGAAGGTCAAGAGCGCGAGCGACACCATGGTTGGCGGCGGCGAACGCCCGCCGGATGGCGTCGAACACGCCGATGTAGGTAGCGGGATTGGAACGAGACGAACGCCCTACGGGGCGTTGATCGACAACGATCACCTCGCCGCCTCGGCCGCCTCCGGCCGCCGGCGCCGGAGGGTGTCGATGAGCTCCGCCACGAGCGAGCTCTTGCCGGACCCGGCGACGCCGGTGACGCATGTCAGCACGCCCTTCGGTATCCGGACGGTGAGGTTGGGCAGGTTGTTGGACGTTGCGTTCTCGATGCGGAACGCGTCGTCGAAGGTTCGGCGGCCGCGGCGCGGTGAGGCGACTCGGTCGTTCAGGGCGCGATGTCGCCGTGTCGGCGCACAGCAGGTCATCGAGACGGCCGCAGAAGACCACCTTGCCGCCGCCCTCGCCGGCGCGGGGGCCGATGTCGACGATCCAGTCCGCCGCGCGGATGACCGCCGGATAGTGCTCGACGACGAGCAGCGAGTTGCCGTGGTCGCGCAGGCGGTGGAGCATCGCGATGAGGTGATCGATGTCCCTCGGATGGAGTCCCACGGTCGGCTCGTTCAGGATGTAGATGAGATCGACGAGGTCGCAATCGAGCTGCCGCGCCATCTTCACCCGCTGGCTCTCGCCGCCGGACAGCGTCGGCACGCCGCGGTTGACCGACAGGTACCCGACGCCGATGTCGACCAGGTGCCCGAGCGTCCCACGCATCCGGGCGACCAGCGTCGCGACGACGTCGCGGATCGGTTCGTAGTCGTCCCGCGCGACGAGGCGCATCGCTTCGCTCCGCCCCGCTTCGCGGGGCTGACGGCCTTGACGCCGGCTGCGCGCACGGTCCCAGGCGATCCTGCCCGACAGCGCGACGCACCACGCCGCAGCGATCCGGCCCGGCCCGTCCGTGATACCCTACGGCTGACTCCTGCCCCCCCCCGATGTGCGCGCCCCCTCCCCAGCCGCTACGTTCCCGCCCGCTCACGAGACCAGCCGACAACTGCACGCGATCGCTCCCTGCCGACCCCAAATGCCGCGACGGAGCCCCGGCCGCCACCACCGCTCTCCCGTGCGCTGCCGACCCAACTCCAGCCCTCGCGCAACCCCGTCACTCCGCGGTCCCTCCACCCGCTGTTGACGCACGCCCAGTGACCCCCTGCCGACTCCAACAGGCCCCATCTTGTCACCGCCTCCCGGGTCTTTCACCCTTCACCCTCGACCACCTGGTTCTCCTCCACTCCCCGGCTAACATCGGCACCACTCCTGCGATAACGAACGCTCCCCACCCCGCCACGCCCCGCAACCAGCAGCCCTCCGCATTCTCTCGCCCCTTACGGACTGTCGCCCCGCCCCATTCTGCGGGGTCCACCCACACACCCCCTCCCAACACAACCGCCCCTGCCGTACTGCCAAACAACTCAACAACGCTCCGCAACGCTCGTATCGCCACGGTACGGCTGATCCCGGCCTGCCCATCCCGCCCAAGCAACGTAGACCAGGACTACAGATGACTACAAACACAGCGACAGCCGATCTCGTCCTGTTTAGCCCGAACGAACACCGGGCTCTCAACGAGCACAGTTTCGTGAAAACACTGCGCGGTAAACCCACCACCTGCATATCCTGCCGAATTCGGACCAAGGATGTCCGCCTCACTCCCGAGGAACGCATCCGCCAACTCTGGCTCAGTCGCCTCATAGACCACTACGGCTATCCACGACCACGTATTTCCGTGGAATACCCGATAACCTTCGGCCGCGATACTTCCAAGCGAGCTGACATCGTTGTATTCGACGCCGATCGCCCAACCGTCCCCTACATCATCGTCGAAGTAAAGCAGCCCAAACTCCGCGACGGAAAGGAGCAACTCCGCTCCTATGCTCACGCTACCGGTGCACCGCTTGCCATGTGGAGCAACGGCATTCTCGCCGAAGTTTGGCACCGTAAGAACCCAAACTACTTCGTATCCATTCATCATTTGCCGCGGGCCAATGAAACCATCGCCGACATCCTACAGCACCCCTGGACTATTCAGACTCTCATTGACAAGGAAACCGCACGGCAGAATAAAGGCGCTCGGGCACGCTCCCTGCGAGATCTCATCACCGAGATGGAAAACGAGGTCCTTGCAAATGCGGGCGTAGACGTCTTTGAAGAGGTATTCAAACTCATCTTCACCAAGCTCTATGACGAGATGTCACACTACCGAGGTCAGCATCCCTTTCTTCGCTTCCGCAACAGCAACACTGCCGCGCAACTCAAGAAGGCAACGCAGCAACTATTTGACCGCGCCAAGAACCAATGGCCCGGCGTCTTTCTTGACGATGAACGTATTCGGCTTTCCCCAGACCATCTGCAGGTTTGTGTCGGTTCCCTCGAAGAATGGAAGCTGTTCAATTCCAATCTCGACGTGATAGATGATGCATTTGAATACCTTGTCAACAAGTCGTCCAAGGGCGAAAAGGGGCAGTACTTTACGCCTCGATGGGTAATCGACATGTGTGTCAAGATGCTCAACCCACAGGAACATGAGACAGTGATCGATACTGCATGTGGGTCTTCTGGATTCACAGTGCACACCATGTTTCACGTCTGGCGTCACATCATCGCCGATATGGGACTGCAGGACACGCATCTGCTCACGATGGAAAGCAAGCCTCCGCGTTGCGAGGACTACGTTCGCGACAAGATGTTCTCGATTGACTTTGACGAGAAGAGCGTGCGCGTCTCGCGCTGCCTCAACCTGATCGCGGGCGACGGCGAGTCAAACGTGCTCCATCTGAATACGCTCGACTGGACCAAGTGGCAGGAGACCGCCCAACAGGACGACTGGTCCGACACATACGGAAACGGCTGGCGACGGCTCCGCCGCCTGCGTGCCCGGTCCAGGCAAGCGGATTACCGCCAGTTCAACTTCGACATTCTGATGGCCAATCCACCGTTTGCTGGCGACATCAAGCAATCTGACATGTTGTCACCGTATGAGTTGGCCCACAAGAGCACCGGAAAGCTCGAACGCTCGGTCGGCCGTGACCTTCTCTTCATTGAGCGTAATCTTGATTTCCTCAGGCCTGGCGGCCGTATGGCGATTGTTCTGCCGCAGGGGCGCTTCAATAATGTCACTGATCAACGGGTCCGCCAGTTCATCATGCATCGTTGTCGCATTATTGCTGTCGTGGGGCTACATCCCAATACCTTCAAGCCGCACACCGGCACCAAAACCAGCGTCTTGTTCGTGCAGAAGTGGAACGATGACCCTGGCGCGGGCCCACTCTGTCCTAGAGTCCAGGACTATAACATCCTTTTTGCCACGCAGCAGGTAGAAAGCGTCGACAATAGTGGCGCGAAGGTCTACGCGCGCGATGCCCACGGCAACCCATTGCGGGACGCACACGGACACTTTGTCGTCGCCCACGATCTCTTCAATCACGATGGCTTGACACGGGACGGCGTTGCGGAGGCCTTTTCGGAGTTCGGCGCAGCCGAGGGCCTGAGTTTTTCTGACTCGACCCCTTGACGGACGTCCCATGACTGAACTGTCGAAGGCGCCTGAAACCTCAGTGGTTCGTGTCGGCAAGCTGGAGAGAACTCTGCGAATAGACTCCGAGTTCTTCCAGGAGCGGTTTCTGCAGTCTGCTGCCGCAATCCGGAGATGGGAATGCGATACCATTGCGGCGCTGACCGATGTGTCCGACGGAAATCACTTTGCGATCAGTAGTGAGTTTGTTGATAGTGGTATTCCCTACTACCGCGGCCAAGACGTCACGGGCCACTTCTTTGCGGAGTTGGCTTCCCCGGTCCACATTACTCGCGAGGCCTATGACCGGCCCTACATGAAGCGATCGCACCTTGCGCGGGGCGACGTCCTACTCTCTATCGTCGGCACCATTGGTGAGTTGAGCTTAGTCACTTCTGACCAGCCGGCTACTTGCTCGTGCAAGTTGGCTATTCTTCGTCCACGGAATGCCTCCCCTGAGTTTTTAGCTGCATTCCTCAGGTCGATCTACGGCCAGCACCAGATAGAACGGCTGACGCGCGGTGCGCTTCAAAGGGGGCTTATCCTCGAGGATATGGACCAGCTCTTGGTGCCCCGATTGTCGTCCGGATTTCGGAACCGGATTGAAGACATCGTTCGGGCGCATTCCCGATTTCCCGGTCACGCGCTCACACCCACCGGCGTCATGGCCATCCGCTGCAAACAGTTCCATCTGCCGGACTTATAGAAAGACCGCAGGAGAAGAATCGCGTCGACGCTCTCCGGTAGCCAATAGATGGAGGCGCCCTTGATGCGGAGATTGATGACGCGACGGATGGCGCTTTCGACGGCACCGCTGCCCCGCGGAAGCCCGAGCCCGACCATTGTGGTGTAGGCGAAACGATGACGGTTCTTCAGGAAGTAGTTGAGGTGCGTGCGGATCTTGCCGGCCGTGCGCCCGCGGCACAGCTCCCGCAGGGCCGTGATCACCTCGTCCACCCGTGCTCGCTTGAGCAGCCCCCGCGTGCGGTTGAGCCAGCGGGTGCGTTGCGTCGCGCTCCAGCGGCGCAGCTTGACCGCGTCGGAGAGTTGCTTTGCGGCATGATAGAAGTCGATCAGCCCCAGCACCTGTGTCGGCGAGAGCCCGAGCGCGGCGATGAGGCGCGGGATGCGTTGCCAGATCCAGGGCGCGCCGTCGGCGATGAAGAGCACCTTGTCAGCGGCGTTGAGGCCGATCTGCCGCGCGTACGACAACAGCAGGGCGAAGACCGCCTCCGGTCCCCGGAGCGTGCCGTCGATGATCGGGGCCCACGTCTGAGACGGTCGCCCGTCGTCGCCGACGACGTACAGGATGAGGAGCTTCGGTTCCTTCCAGTCGGTATGGAATCGGTTGCGCCCCTTCTTCGTCTTGGGGCCACGCTTCTTGCGCCTCACACGGACGCGGCCCCCGTCGAGGGAGACGACCACCCGCTTCCCGGTCACGCGGTCCAGCAGGCCGCACGCCGCGCTCTGCTGGGCCGCTCGGGCCCGCGCAGCGTAGCGATAGGCGGTCGAGCGGAGGGTCTTGATATCCAGGGCGATGCCGTCGGAGCGGAGCTGCGCCTGCGCTTCGGCCAGCGAGCTGAGCATGGCGACCGCGCGGCTTGCATCCGAGGCCAGCTTCGGCGTGCACCGGTCGTAGATGCCCAGCACCACCAAGGCGGGGTAGAGTCCCGGCCTCCGCTTCGTCCACGGGCGTGTTTCTCGCGGTAGTACGGCGTCGTGACCGGCACCGTCGTGCCCCGGGAGGTGCGAACGTTGACGGTCTCCAGGCCGTCGCTCCGCATCCGCCAGGGCAGGTGGCGCACGAGGGCGCTCGCCGCGTCGCCAACCGCGGCGGAGCGCACCGCGCGTTGCAGCACGGGGGTGAGGAGGGCGCCGAAGAACTCGTCCGCGATGGCCCGCAGCTGCTCTTCGCACTGCTCCGCTTCCTCTGCCGACCTGGGCGCTGGAGCACGCGCCTCAAACTCCAGCGCCCGCCGGAGGGCAGTGCGCAGGTGGACGGGAATGTTGCCAAGATCGACCTCGCGGCTCGGGGTGTCGATGGCGCTCTTGTCCATTTCAACGCACCATCATGGGCAGTCCGAGCCGTAATGTCCAGTACCACCCTCCCCGTCTGTCCGAAGACCGGCTCAACCTCCCCCAGCCTCACAGTCCATCTTTGCCTACACACTGCTCCGGGAAATCGGGAATGCGCCCCATCGTTCACGCGTCCTGGACCGCAAGGGAACGAGCACGACTCAAACAGAACGAGGCGGAGCGCACGCTTCTCGATGCGATAGGGCCGCGGGATTGGAGCCCCGCGGAGCCCCTTACCTATAGAGTGCCCTTCGGAAGGGTCCTAGGCGCCCGCCGGATCGATGCGCAGTACTTCATGCCCGCCAAGGAGCAGGTGCATAGCGCGCTAGCGGCGATACCAGGGCAGACTTTGGGCAATTGTGTGGACACTGTGACGGAGCCTTTTGTGCCGCAGCGGGCTCCCGCGACGATGCGAGTGCGCAGCTACGACGTGACTGACGCGCTAGCGCCCGTTCTCGACGCGGACAAGAAGCCGTCTGCGGTTGCGGAGATTGGGAGCGTAAAGAAAACTTTCAAGCAGGGGGACGTTGCTGTGTCGCGCTTGCGCGCGTACCTCCGCGAAATCGCCGTCGTCCGCACCGGCGGCGACATCCCCGCTATCGGGTCCTCGGAGTTCATCGTGCTGCGACCAAAGAAGCGTCGACCGGCCCTGTCTCCTGAGGCGCTCATGGTGTTCCTCCGGTCTCGCCCGGTGCAGACCATTCTGCGATGGTGTCAGGACGGTTCTCAGCACCCGCGCTTCGCCGAGGCTGAGCTGCTTTCCATTCCCGTCCCGGATGCTGTGACGGTGGCATCCCGGAGGATTGCGGCGATCGTGAACGACGGCTTTCGGGCCCGCGAGCACTCGCGGCGTTTGCTGCAGGCCGCCACGCACGGCGTTGAGGTCGCCATTCAACGGGGCGAAGCCGTCGCGCTCCGCGCCATCGACCGAAACCGGGAGGTTACGTCATGACCCTGCCGGCTCATGCCGCGGCGTGGATGGATCGCGCGGAGATCCGGTCCGCCAGCCGCTGGTCGGCCTGCAGCGCCGTGTAGGCCGGCACCTCGACCTCGCCCGACTCGTCGGCACGCCGCCGCTTCTTCCGCAGCCGAGGCTTGGCGACCCGCAATTGCCGTTCCTTCAACGCGATCCGGCCTCCCTGCACGCCATGCCAGTACACCGCCCGGTCGGGACCGCGGCGCCCCTGCGCCTTCGGCCCCGCCACCTGTTCGGCGCTCATCTGGAGGACCGCTTCGACCGTCGCTCGGCCCATGACGTCGATCACTTCGTCGATGGCTCGTTCCCCCTTCTCCAGCAACTCGACGAGCGGAACCAGCAGTTGCCCGTCCTTCGCCAGCCACTCCGCCAGCGCGCGGCTGCTGGCCGTGGATGTGTCGTGCACGATCTTGTAGGGTCTCTTCATCGGTGGCTTCGCCTCTTTTCATCAACACCCGACCGATACCACAGTCGGGCAGGAGTCGCCACCGACCTTCCACTAAATCCGGGACACCCTCAGCGGTGTTGCCGGGCTGTTCATGCCTGCCGTAAGTCCCCTCTATAAACGGTGGGATACAGGGGATTCTAGCGGGGCGGGGGGCAGATCGCGTCAAGAACCTCTGAAGGGTATAAATATCTATTACGCATGGTGTTATTAATCTGGAAATAAGTATCCTGACCTCGTAGCATGCCGAAATATGAGGAAATCAGGCCGGCAATTACCTGTCTGCTGTCAGGCAACCAATGACCCTGTTAATATGAACCTCTCTGGACGCCGCTGAACCGCCCGTCCTGAGTGAATATGGCTGACATGTGCTCGGCCTGTTCAGCGTAGGCGGCGTTCGCCACCTCGGGCGTCAGGAACCAGAGACACCGCTCGTCGGCGCCGCGCGGGTCGACGCCCCCGAAGCGGACGTTACCGGCGCCCCAGACGCGCATCTGCGCTAGCTCACGAAGTTGAGCGTCACCACGCCGGTCGCCGTGATGGTGACCAGCGACCGCCGCCACCCCATCATGATCCCGATCGGCTCCGACCATTCCAGGCCAGACTGCCATGTCGCCCCTCCAGCCCTGGACGACGAACACCCCCTCAGTTCGGTGATGATGCGGAAGATCGCGGCGGCCACCGGACCGTACAGCGAGTAGACGAGCGCGGTCCGGAAACCTGCCCGAGAAGAGAAACGAGAGCTGCGGGAAGGCCATCCAGGAGATGAAGACCGATCCGCCAACCGTCCACGGCCGTCCCAAGTAGCCCTGCAAAGTGTAATTGAGTCCAGATCAGAATTGGGAACGGAATACGTCACGGAAATTATGTCATTCTTGTAAGTTTCTCATTGCAAACGGCTTACGTAAACAGCGCAGAGTTCGGTGCGAACACCACTCCTCGTCGCTGCGCCGGGTTCTCCTCAGGTGGTCGGTCGGTGCGGTTCGATCTGTCGGATCAACGTTCGCGCCCACGCGGGGGTTGGCGTCGCCGGTAACCAGATTTCGCCCCTCGTGATGCGTGCGACGTGTCTGGTCACGCCGTGGCTGTTGTCGAGCGCGTCGATCGCCCCGAGCGACGCAGCCGTTTTCGGCAAGGTTCTTCTGAGCTGCTGACCACCGCCGCGTGATCTCCGGGACCGGGACGTCGTGTCCGGTGCCAGACCTGACGCGTTGACGCACGCGCTCGATGTTGATCTCGGCTCCGCTCGTGCCAATGAACACCGCCCTGACGGCGTACCCGTTCGAGGCTGCCGCGCGTACGATCCTGGGCCGGGAACGTCCCGAATAGGTGCTCTCGAAACCGAAGTCCTCTCTCTGTTCGAGGTGCCTCCGGATCGCGGCGTTCACAATCCGGCCGGCTTCGAGCTGATTCCGGGCGTTGTTCCAGTCGCCGAGGTCCTGGGCGATCGCATCGGGGTTGTAGAAGGCTGTCGGCAACTCGTGCGGGTACTGCCTGCACCAAGTGGTCTTGCCGGCACCGTTGCCGCCGATCACGATGGTCATCTTCGGAATCAGTGGTTGGTGGCCAGTACCCTTTGCGTTCGCGACCGTCGGCCCGGAATCGGTGATCTGGTCCGCCCCAGTGTTGAGGCGCTCGACCATACCGCCCGGCGGCGCGACGATGATGATTGTGCCGTCTTCCTCCGACGCGTACACGCATGCTTTGCCCTGCCGGAAGCACATCGCACGCGAATTCTCCGCGGCGGGAATGGAGCTCCAAATCGGCGTCGTCGTCATCGCCCTGCGCCCGTGTGCCGCGGTCCGTAGTCGTCGGTCACCGATGGGCGTTCGTCTGTTCCGCATCATGGCTTGGCGGCCGGCGTGCATCGAAGGGATTGTCCCGTTCGTTGTTGAACTCTGCGAGTGGCGGACTCCCTGTTTCCTCTACGTAGTCGACTCTATGTTACGCCACATGGGCAGCAACCACGCCGTCAGGCGGGGCCAGCGCGTCCAGGGCAGCGACCAGGTGCTGCAGATCGCGGTAGCCCCGGACCCGCCGGAAGTGCTTCTCCGCCTCCACCAACGCGCTCGCCACCCAGCGTTGAATCATCTGACCACCGCGCCAGCGCTTGACGTTGCGCGTGGAAAGGCGGAGTCCCGGCGTTGCACCCTCAAGCGGGTGGCGGCGGAAGTCCGAAACGTCGTCGCCGCCCAACGCACTGCCATCTCTAGCATCCGGTCGGCCAGCCCCTGGTCCGCCTGCAACGCCGTGTAGGCCGGGACCTCCACCTCGCCCGACTCCCCGGCGCGCCGCCGCTTCTTGCGCAGCCGCGGCTTGGCGACCCGCAACTGCCGTTCCTTCAAGGCGATCCGGCCTCCCTGCACGCCATGCCAGTACACCTCCCGGTCAGTCCCGCGGCGCCCCTGCGCCTTCGGTCCCGCCACCTGTTCGGCGCTCATCTGCAGGACCGCCTCGACCGTCGCCCGCCCCATGACGTCGATCACCTCGTCGATGGCGCGCTCGCCCTTCTCCAGCAGCTCGACGAGCGGGATCAGCAGTTGCCCGTCCTTCGCCAGCCAATCCGCAACTCCCGGCTGCTGGCCGTAGCTTCCTCGCCCACGATCCTGTACGTTGCTTCTTCACGGTTGCTTCTCCTTCCTCTTGAACACCCGACCAATACCACGGTCTGGCAAGGAGTCGCCACCGACTTTCCACTACGACTGGGGCACCCTCCATGATGAGCGCGGAGGAACTGAGAAGCCGGTGCGTAGCGACCCTGCGCAAGAGCTACGGCCGCGCCGGCGCGCCGCATGCGGGGATGGACGGCGAGTCGCTCGTCGAGGCGCTGCTGGGAAGCGGTAAGCATATCGAGATCGTCGCCGAGCCCGCCGAGCGGGTCTGGATCTGGTCTGACCTGCACCTGTGGGACCCCATGGCGCAACGGCTGTGGAGGCGGCCGGAGGCGAACGCACGAGCGATGAGCGACCGGATGCTGAACGAGTGGGAGCGGACGGTGGGAGCCGACGACTTGATGCTGTGCCTCGGCGATGTCGCGCACCCGTACGGGCTCGCCGACCCGAAGCTGGCGGCGAGGCTTCGGGCCGCGCCGGGACGCCGCCTGCTGGTCCTCGGCAACCACGATGTCCACCGCGGGAGGATGCTGGGCGAGGCCGGTTTCGAGCGGATGTGCGCGGCGGCGGTGCGCGCGGGCGTGCCGCCGCTCGTGTTCTCGCACCCGCCGTTGACGCCGACGCCAGCCGGGGCGGTCAACGTGCACGGGCACCTGCACCGACACGAGCCGCCGAGCCCGCAGCACTGGAACGTGAGCGTCGAACGGATCGGGTTTCGCCCGGTACGGCTCGACCGGCTCATCGCGCACAACGGAACCGTCAACTGAGCGGTCGCTGCTGCAACCGAAGGACCGAGCGAACTTCCTCGCGTTCTCGACGGTCACCGTCTCATCCGACCGCACATTGCCGCACTTGCACGCGCCGGTCGACGATGAGAAGCCGCCGGGGCCGAGCGGCCTGACGACCAGGACGAACGGAGAGCGCGCCGGACAAGGCGCTGGCGTGGACCATTCTCTTCTCCTGTGGCTTCGTAGTGGTCACGCTGCTGCTGTCGAGCGCCGTGAATCCCGGCAATGAACCGGCCAACTGGCATGTACTGTCAGTCGGATCGGAGACGGGACCCGTGACCGCGCCCGATGCAATTGCGGAACGGCTGCACAAGCTGTACATTGATGAACTGCTGCGATCGCTGATGCCACCCGTCCATCGGATGGTGGACACGCGGCAGACGCAAGCCCTGATCCGGCGTGCTCGGAACGGCGGCCCGGACGTGTGCGAAGCGCTGGATGCAACGACCTGGATCTGGTCTGAGCTGCACTTGGGGCACAAGGCGTCGGTCGAGGCTTTCTGGCGGCCGTTCCGGACGCCACACGACATGGACAAGGCGATGATGGACGCCTGGTACGAGATGGTGAACGTCGACGACACGATCGTCTGCCTGGGCGATGTAGGCGTCGACGGCAGCGTGCAGACGTACCACCAGCGCTGGTGGCGGGAGGCGCCCGGCGCCAAGTGGCTCGTGCTCGGCAACCACGACGTCGACCTCGACCGGAACACGCTGCGGGAAGCTGGCTTCGAGACGCTGTGCCAGTCTGGCGCTGTGCGCCACCCGCCGCTGGCACTGAGCTACTGCCCGCTACGCCATCTGCAGGTCAGCGCGGTGAACCTGCACGAGGGCAATGAGCCGACGAGGCCGCACATCAACGTCGCAGTCGAACAGACCGACTACAAACCCGTCGGACTCGGGGCGGCGCGCGAGCGGCTGCGGCGGTGTCCCGGGCGAGGGTCTCCTCCATGGTCTCGACCACGGCCGCGGCGCGGGCAAGGACGCACCGGGCAGCCAGCGCGACCTGCTCGCAGGTGGCCACCTCGATATCACTGTCCAGAACGCAATAGTCCTTGTAGCCGTCGAGCTCGGCCGCCAAGTCCGCGTCGACACACGGATCGACGCCGAGACGCTCGACCTCGAGCCGCAACGCGGCAATGGTCCGCTGCGAATGGTGACAGCCGCCAGACGCGATCGCGGCGGCTTTGAGGCCGATGCGGACGATCCGCTCGGACTGCTCGCACACGACGCTACGGAAGCGCGTCGGGTCCTCGGTCAACGACAGCCAGCCGGCGGCCGCCTCGAGCCAGGCCCGGGCGTCGCGGAAGCGCTCGTCGGCGGAAACCGGCCCGCGCCGCGGGCCGGCGACCCGCTCGCCCGGCGGCCGCACATCGTGCAGCGTGACGCCGTCGTCGAGAGCCGCATACAACATGTCGTAGGGCTTGTGCGCACGGACGGCCAGGTCCGCCTCGGTGGCCACCGACAGCTGCAGGGCACAGGTCTCGTCGCTGACACTCTCGCGCGCCAGTTCCTCGACCCGCTCGGGGTCGTCGGTCTCAAGCACGAGCAGCAGATCGATGTCGCTTTCCGGCGTCATCTCGCCGCGGGCGCCGGACCCGTAGAGAATGATCCGCTCTGGAACGACGGCCTCGACCAGCGCGGCCGTCACCCGCTCGAGGACATCCGGCCGCGGGCGGCCGTCGAGGCCTGCGCCAGCCAACTCCCAAACGTCAGGGCCGTAGCGGGAAAGGTCCACGTCTGACATGTTGGCATATTCGCATGACGGGGCAAACGACGCGAGGACCGCGCAGCCGTAGCACCGGTAGAGGGAACTGATGGCGCACGAGCTGATCGCGGTGCTCACCCTGCTGTGTCACTGGTCAGCGCGATCGGGGTGCGGTGGATCACGTTGCGGCTGGAACGGGTGACCGGGGGAGTCGATTCCGCAAGTGTAGAGTCAACACGATGACCAGCGAGACGAAGATCATCGTCGGGTCGACGATTCGGAACCACCCTGACGACGGCAATCGGACTCGCCGTTCGGTCACGGCCCTCTTCGTGAACATCGGGAGCGGGATCGACAGCCTGCGTCCCAACATTCGCGAGGACTACCAGTGGCTCGACAATCGGATGCGGACCGTCGAGCAGGGCTTCGCGAGAATCGACCAGCTGCTCGCGACACTCGAGCGGGTGGTCATTCCGGCCGCCGAACCACTCGAATAGGCGACGTACGGCCGCCTGATGCGCGGCCGCAGCCACACCGTCGAATCCCGGCATGTGCGGGGCGCGTCGACCCGGCATCGCGACTACTATCAAACTCGGCGAAATGGTCGACGTGGAGACACTCCGCGATCTGTGGGAAAGCGATCTGGCGCGCGCCGGCTGGGACGGCCGCGACGCCGACGAGTGGGACCAGGTCCCCATTCCCATCATCAGGTCAGCCCCCGAGACCACGTGGATTTGGAGCGACCTCCACCTGGGCGACCCGTCGGTCATCAGCGTCTTCGGCCGGCCGTTCACCGAGGTCGGCGCCATGAACGCCTTCCTCCTCGGGGAGTGGCGCGACCGCGTGCAGGCCGGCCACACGATCATCTGCCTCGGAGACGTGCTCCACGAGGACGTGTGGCGCAACGAGAGCCTCATGAACGAGATCCGCTCATGCCCGGGCGACCGCGTTCTGGTGCTCGGAAACCACGACCTGAACCGCGCCGCGTTGCGCGAGGCAGGGTTTAGAACGCAGTGCTCGCTGGCGTTGTGCGCCACCGACCCGCCGCTGGCCCTGAGCCACTACCCGCTGCGCCAGATACCGGTGGGCTCGGTCAACCTTCACGGACACCTCCACGAAGGTACCGAGCCGACCCGGCGACACATCAACCTCGCGGTCGAGCAGACCGACTACAGCCCGGTCGGACTCATCTGGGTGCTGGACAAGGCGCGACAGCTCGCCGGACAGTTTCAAGGCGGCTCGGGGAGCGAAGTGCCACATCGGACTGCACGAACGCCGCCCCCGTAACCACTGGCCCGTCGCAGTAAACGTAATGGGACGTTCTGGGGTATCCATTTAACCGGAGTATCCCAACGCCGATCTCCACGGGCGGTTCGCCGGTGGCCGCGCCAAGCTCGGCGGGCGCCCACGCACGAGTGGCGGTGTCGGCGGGACTTCCGGGGCCGGCGGCTGGTGATGAGGTTGTGGTAGCGCACGGGGTCGTGGGCGACGGCGAGTTCGAGAACCCGAAAGAACAGCATTCCCCGGCTGCGAGAACGCCGACGATTGAAGCGGAACACGAACTCGTTGAGGTAGCTGGCCAAGTGTGCGTCGTCCGCCGCCCCCTGATGGGTGCCGAGCAGCCACCGCTTGGCCAGCGAGATGACCTGATGTACGGCGGGAAGCAGCTTGCCGGGATCCTCGCCACGGAATCGGGCGGCCCGCTGACTGTGCCTGACGTGGGAGAACCCGAGCTTGTCGAGTCCCCTGTACCCCTGCCAGCCGTCGGTCACAACCGTCGCGCCTGGTTCCACGTGATCGGTCACGAACTGATGCAGCGAGGCCCCGGAGGCGTTGGCGAGAGGCGCCATGCGGCACCGGCCCATCCCTTTCGGCTCCCGGACCTCGACCGCCACGCCGGTCAGGACCTTCTTGCCCTGAGCCCGGCCACCGGGCAGGTCCGGCTCCACACCACCGATGTAGGTCTCGTCCACTTGTACCATCCCGGCCAACCGCTCCCGCCCTGGACGTACCAGCACCGCGCGAAACCGATGCAGCATCGCCCACGCCGTCTGATAGGAACCGATTTCCAACGTCCGTTTCAGGCTCAGCGCCGAAATCCCGTCCTTGCCGCTGGCGAACAGCCAGCAGGCGTTGAACCAAACCGTCAACGGCGTTCGCGTGCGGTCGAAGATCGTCCCCGCGGTCACCGAGGTACGGCTCCCGCACCCGGAGCACATCAGTCGGCCGTCGCCGAGGCGCCACGCTGCGTCGTGGCCACAGACCAAGCACGCGAAGCCTGCTGGCCACCGCAGCCACTCCAGGTAGTCCAGGCAGTCCTCGTCGCTCTGGAACCATGCCTGGAACTCGCCCACGGATCTCGGATAGTGCGCACCGGCGCGAGGGCGATCCATCGCCCCAGCGTACACCGCCGGCTCCGGTTAAATGGATACCCCAATTGGGACGTTATCGGACGTCGGACGGGAACGCTGAAGCTCGGTCGCCGCAGCCGGGCATCCGGATGGACGACGACGCCGAGGGGATGGCGGTGGTTCGATCGGGAGGTTCGGCCGTCGAAACAGCCGAAACCACCAGGTCCTGAAGGGCGTTCGGTCCGGCGAGGTGCGTCGGGAGCGCACCTCCGACCGCGACAGCCGCATCCTAAACCACCTGCAGAACGGGTCGTTTGCGGGAGGGGGCGAAATCCTACGCCAAGGTTGAGCACGTGCTCTGCCGACGTCAGAGGGTTGCTTGCAACTCCGGCTACGCGCCGAGGCCTGCGGCGGGCTTGTCCCTCTCGGTGACCCGGGCGTCGTACTCCCTGGGTCTCCCCTGCCCGGATCCCTTACCTCTCGCCTTTGTTGTTGTTCCGCATCCGCTCGAGCGTCTCGTCGAGGCGCCGGCGTTCTTGCTCGTGCAGCCGCCCGTCGAGTCCGCCGGGCCTCGTGCCCGCGACTTCCTCGACCTTCAGCAGCCACTTCAGGTCCGGGTCCTCGCCGTCGAGCTCCGCCGCCTGCTCCCATTGCGCATCCTTGCGCAGGATGCGGCTGATGTCGGCCGGCGTCCCGTGCTGTTCGTAGCCCGCCTGCGCCTCGGCCGTATGCCCCCTGGCCTCGTCGAGCCGCGCGAGCAGCAGCCGGTTCCACCGGCCGGCCTGCAGCAGGTCCTCGGCGTGGCCCAGCAGCATCTCGCGGGCCGCGCCTTCCGGCTCGATCCCGGCTGCATCGATCAGCGTCTCCGTCGCCGTGGCGCACAGCGTCCGGGCCTTCTCCCCGGCGTCCCCCTGGTAGCCGGTGACTCCCAGCCAGTCCTCGACGTCGTCGGGGAAGTAGTGGCGGGCGGAGCGCGGGTCGCGGGCACCATCGATCAGGCCCTTGCGCAGCCTCTGCTGCATCTGCGTCAGAGCCAGGTCCGGCCAGTACCGTTCCGGCGGGACGCTGGCCTTGAGTGCTTCGAGGCCCTCGAGCAGCTTCAGCCTCGCCGGGTCGTCCGGCGATTCCCGCCGCAGGCAGTCGACGACGTTGCTCTCTATGGAGCGGATGACCTGTTCGCTGGTCGCCTCCTCGATGTTTTCGCTGTCTTCGCTGCCTTCGTCCTCGCCGTCGACCATGAGTGCCAGTTGCAGCGAACGCTCCAGGTACGCCTTGTCACCCTCCGACCTGCTCGTTATCAGCAGCAGCGTCACCATCCGCATCGCCGTCGCGCGCGTGGCGCGCCGCACCGTGGTGTCGGCGACCCCGTTCGGCAGGTGGGGCTCTCCCATCTCGGCCATCGCCTGGCAGGCGATCTCCCACGCCCGCTCCGGGTCTTCCTCGGCGACGGCCTCGGCCCGCCGGACGGCCTCGTTCGTCCGCTCTTCCGGCGTCGCCGTCTGGTCGCCGAAGCGCTCGATGAGGTCGTCGGCCCTGTAGCGGCCCGTTCCCCCCACCAGCGCCAGCGTGGCGAGGTCCTCCTCGGTGGTCGGTTCCACGTTGACCACGGCCAGCGTCTCGGTGGCCCGGCTCAGCGCCACGCGCAGCTGGTCGATCGCGGTCCGGCGGCTCTCCTGGCGCAGCGCCGTCCGCTCGTCGTCCTGCGAGCGGTTGAAGCTCTCGATCGCGGCCCCGGCATCGAGCACGCACACCTGCTGGTACTCCAGGCCCTTGGCCTCTGCGGGCGTCAGGACCAGCTTTCGGCACCCCTCGTCCAGCCATGCGGGCGGGTCCTGTGCTGCGGTGATCACCGCCGTCCCTTCCAGTGCGGCGAGCCGCTCGACGAGGTCGCGGGCCTGTTCCCTCTCGTCCACGCGCACCGAGATGGCGGTTCCGGTGACGTGCTCGGTCTCTTCCTGGCGCTGCTGCTTCTCGGGCCGGCGGTTCTTGTCGACCAGGGCGTAGAAGATGCTCGACCGGTTGACGACCGCCGCGATCCGCGCCGGACAGCGCACGTGGTCCACCAGGTCGAACGTGGCCGGCTTGCGCCAGCGGCTGCTGAGAAGCTCAGTGTAGCGCCCCCACTCGAACCCGCTGGCCTCGACCCGCTGGCCGGCGTCGCCCGCAACCAGAAGCCACGGGCTCTTTCCCGTGCGCTGGCGGCATGCGCGCAGCAGCTCGAGCAGCATCCAGAACTCGGTCAGCGTCAGGTCCTGCGCCTCGTCGACGACGAGGCGGTCGAACTCCATCCCCGGCGGCGGGCCGTTCGTGGCCAGCAGGCGCGCCGCGGCGGCCGCGGCCGCGAGTTCGGGGAATATCCCGACGCGGGTGGTCTCTGGGACCTTCTCCCACACCCGCAGGAGCGTCTTCGCCGTCGCGCCGCCGATGCCCTGCTCGTGGCCCCGCTGGCGGCGGTAGGCCTCCGGGCGCAGCGCCGCCAGCTTCCCGCCGGCCTCGCTGTCTGCCTCCCCGTCGACGCCCCGGCCGAGCAGGCGTCCGCGGACCTCGGCGTACACCGCCCCTTCGTGGCCCTTCCACGGATGCCTCTCGTGCCCGACCGCGCTCTGAATGGCCTCGGCGAGTCTCGCGCGGCTCTCGGCGGGTGGCATCCGCCGCACGTCCTCGCCGGTGACCTCGCCGGTGAGCGTCCGGAAGTCGGTTGCCCGGATCCGGCTCGCCGCCGGCGCGAATGCTCTGAGCCGCTCCTCGGCGCTGCGTCTCAGCCGCGCCGACCAGGTGACGTAGAGCACGCTCTCGTCCGAGCGGGCCTCGATGGCCCGCCACAGCGCCGTCGTCTTGCCGCTGCCGGGGCGTCCCCGGAGCACCCGCACCGGGCTCTGGTCGGTCTCGAACGCCGCCTGCCGGCTGTTGCGCGGCCGTCCGGCGATGTCGCCGTCGATCTCGGTCGCCTGCGCGATCGGCAGGTAGTCCCGCCCGCGCCCCGCCCAAAGCGGCCTGTGGTCGTCGTGGTGCCGCACGTCGCGCATGACGATCGTCCCCGGCCCCGCGCCGCAGCTGTCGGCCGGTCCGCTGCTGCCGGCTATCCCCCACCAGAGGTAGTACTGGTTGCCGTTGGCTCCACCCAGCGGCGAACGGCGCCACCCGCGGTTCGGCCGCGCGCATCCCTTGACGATCGCGGTCCGCCCGTGCGCCGCCAGCTGCTCGAGGATCAACCCCAGCCGCCGGTACAGGTGCGGCCACCCGCGCAGCGTGTCCGACACGCTCGGGTGGAGCCATACGGGGTTCGCGAGCGGCTTCGGCTCCGCTCGCCGCCGGGGCACGCTGTCGGGCCGGAAGTCGTCTTCACCCCCGGCCCCGGTCGGTTTCGCGCGGCCTGCCGTGCGCTTTCGGCTCCTGTTGCTCACAGGACCTCCTCCATCGCCCGGAGCCGCTTGCGGAGCACCCATCCGAGCGTCTCGCGCGCCGCCGGGTTCAGGGCGATGCGCTCGTCCGCCCGCGGCCTGTCGATCACCTCGTACGCCTTCTGGCGCCGGCGCCGGGCGTAGAGCCCCAGGAAGTGTTTCCGCTCCTTGGCTTCGCACAGCTCGGTCAGCGTGTAGTAGCGGTACGTCACGCCCCGGCTGGCCAGGGTGTCCCTGTCGACCAGCCCGTCCATCTCCTCCACCCGTCCCGGGAGCCACGACACCGCGCGCCTGCCGCCGCTCGTAGCGCTGCTGAACAGCAGGACCTCGTCGGTCCAGTCAGCGACGAGCTTCTCGGCCTCGCTCTGCCCGAAGCGGTCGTCGTCGTCATCGAGCACCCACCGCCGCATGTAGCGCCGGCCGACGGCGCGGATGAACGCCGGGCCCTCGAGTCCGTCCAGGCTCTTCCCCTCGTCGTCGAGCCCGGCCGGCCTCGTGCCGTCGCGCAGCCAGGCGTAGGCGCTTATCAGGTCGGCGGCGCGCGCCAGCGTCGCGTGCAGCTCGTCCGGGACTCTGCTGACCAGGGCGGCGTACAGCCGGTGTTCGCTCCATCGGTTCGCGTTCATGATCGTTACCGTCCGGGCGCGGCGGGGCCGCCGGCCGAGCCGTCTCCTCGTGCTCTACTCTACGCCCCGTCCGAGCGTTGTCGAGCGCCGCCAGCTCTCTTCGTCGGTCGTCGCGCTCGCGGCCGGCCGGCGGCAAGGCGCGCGCGGGCGAGGCGGCGGATATCCTCGAGCCGCCGCGGGCGGTAGCCGGTCTGCTCGATCTGGTTGTTTGCGGGAGGGGGGTAGAGTCGACGACTGGCGCGGTGGCGGTAGGCGGATGGGGGTAGCTGTTTCCGGCGGCTTTCGCGATGCCGGTGCCTCACTCCCCGCCGTGGCTCCGTTTCCAGTCGCCGCTCATCGGTAGGGTCGAGAACTGGCGCGCCGCCGATAGGGTCCGGTGGATTCTCCGTCGCTTTCGCTCCGGGCCGCAGTCCGGCTCCCGTAGGCACGTTTCCAGCTCCCGCCTCGTCAGTAGGGTCGAGAACTGGCGCGCCGCCGGTAGGGTCCGGTGGATGCTCCGTCGCTTTCGCTCCGGGCCTCAGTCCGGCTCCCGTGGGCACGTTTCCAGCTCCCGCCTCGTCAAACCCAGCGTGCCGCTTTATGGCACTGGGCTTTGGGTGCGGCTCTTCTTCGTAGAGGATTTTTCGCCCTATTCATGGGCTCTTTTGCCCGCGAATGCGTCTCTCCAGTGGCCATTTCGGGGGGGGGACATCAAGCAGGCCAGCGCGTGCCGGCGTCTTTTCGGCAGCCAGCCGAGCCTCGTCACGGCGCCGAACACCTTCGGTCTTCTCCCCGACAGGCGCGCTCCCTTCTGGACATTCGCGCGGGGTTCTGGTACGGTGCCGTGGGAAGGGAGGCAGACCTGCGATGGCTGTGACGACAGGATTCCAGGGACGTACATTCGACGTGCCCCGAACCTGCGTCCCTTGCATCGATCCCCCGAGGCGAGCCCCGTGCGCAGCGGCCGATGCTGTCTTCGCGGATGCCAAAGCCTTCCTCTCGTCCAGCGAAGCCCGGCAGATGAGCGAGAGCGAACTCGAACGGGAACTGCACCGGCGGGGCCAGGAGTTGGTGCGCAAGCTCCTGCAAGGACATCGCGACCAACGCAGCCCGAAAGAGGCTGCTGATCCGGCCGAGGACACCAGCGGTGTCGAGTGCTCGGAGCCGCGCGAGCACGAAAGCCACGCCGAAACGACCTCCGGCACGATGCAGGTTGTGGGTCTGGGCTGCGCGCGGCGCGGTCACGACGGCTTGCATCGGCTCGATGCCGCGCTGAAACTGCTGCCGGAGCGCTACTTGGTCGAGATGCGCCGCCGCGTGACCATCGCGACCGCCTCGCGGGCACCACCGCGTACGCCCTGGAAGCCACAGTGGTACTCGACATCATCCACGTGGCAGCGGCGACGCGGCGTGCGGTGCTCGTCGCCGGCTCATCGAAGGGCCTGTCGGCATTTGGTCCGCTACCCGATGGGAGTCGACCGGCGCACGGTGACACTTGGCTGCAGTTGCGGCGGTTCTCAGCCGCCGCAGGCAGCCGGAGCCTTGATGCGTACTGAGACCTCTCACGAAGCGCGCGAGGACCAGCGGAAGTCCCGCATCGGTCGCGGACGACAGAAGTACCGTCGGCCACCGGACCCTCCTCCGCCGCTCCTCACCACGCCTTGACGGATCCAATTGCCTCCTGCCTCGCCGCCGCCGGAGAGACTGATTGGGCCGCCAACGAAGAAGAGCCGCACCCTACTCCGAACGGCCGTGGCACCTCAGCCTCTCCTTTACCGCGGCCGCTCTTCCGGTGGCCGGCGACGACCCTACCTTACGGTTCGCAGACCCGACCGTCTTTATCGCGGTCCATTGTGTAACATCAAGCCGTCGTTCATCCAGAGGGAGAGGTTTCATGCCCGAAGCACTGTCTGCTCGCGCTCCGCGGCTCACCCGACGCGACGCCCTCCGCCTGCTGGGGACGACCGCCGCGGCGGCGATGTCGCCGGGACCGGTCTTCGCCGGACAGGATCCCCGGTTTCCACGGGGCGCCGTCATCCGGACGGTCCTGGCCGATCTCTCACCCACCGCGCTCGCCGGCGGCACGACGCTGTTTCACGAGCATCTGACCCACGGCCCCGACTGGAACGCCAGGATGGCCGCGCGGCCGTCGCGCGCCGGTCGGACGGCGCCGCCGCCCCGGCGGGACCCGATCACCGGTTGTCCCTCCGGTGTCTGGGACGGGTGCGACAACCTCGACTTCCTGGTCGAGGAGCTCCGCCGGGCGCGCCGCGACGGCGTCGTCTGCATCGTCGACGGCACCCACCCCGACGGGGGCCGGGACATCGGTTTTCTCACCCAGATGTCCAGGCAATCCGGTATGTCGGTGGTCGCCAGCGGGGGCTACTACGTCGACGAGATGTATCCCCCCGAGATTGCCACGATGAGCGAGGCGGAGATCGCGCAGGAGCTCATCCAGGACGCGATGGCGAATCCGCTGGGCGCGTTCGGGGAGATGGGCACATCGGACGAGATCACGCCGAACGAACGGAAGGTGTTCCGCGCCGTCGGCACGGCGCACCTGGCGACCAACCTGCCCATCTTCACCCACACTGAGAACGGCAAGTGCGCCGAGGAGCAGCTCGACATCCTGGAATCGATGGGGGTCAGCCCGCACCGGGTCGCCATCGGCCATCTCGGCAGCCTGGTCGACGCGGAGGTGGAGGTGCACACGGCGATCTGCCGGCGCGGGGCCTACGTCGGGTTCGACCGCCAGGGTGGCCGGACCGACGAGCGGAATGTGCCGATGGTGTTAAAGCTGCTGGAGGCGGGCTATGCGGACCGGCTGCTGATCTCGGCCGACTTCGGGGTCAACGCCTGGCCGAACTGGCAGCAGAACGGCGGCCCGGGCATCTCAAGGGCCTTGACCGTGTTCGTGCCCAAGCTGCGTGCGGCGGGCGTCGACGAGGACACGGTGCAGGCCATCATGGTGCACAACTCGCGCCGGTTCCTCGCCGGCGTACCGAAGCTCCCGAGACCGGCGTAGCGCCGTCAGCGCCAGCAATTCGGAAGTCCCCCCCGCCGTCCGCCCAGAGCATCCCTTCGGCCCGCGCCAGCAGCCTTCGCAGGCCGGTGCGGGTGGAACGCGGACACCGCGTCGCCCTTGCCGTTCCCCATGCGGTCGATCTGGTTGAAGACGAAGAGCTCCGGCACCTGCATGCCGATGTCTTGCAGCACTCGGCGGACGGCCTCGATACGCCGCTCGCAGTCGGATGCCGCAGCGACGACGACGTGGAGGAGCAGCGACGCGTCGGCCAGCTCCTCGAGGGTGGCGCGAAAGGCGGTGACGAGTGTTTGAGGAGTTCGCAGAGCTGAGGCGCCGCCACGGCGAGGAGTTCGATCACGCATTGGAGCTGCAGAGGTACGTGTTCGAGATACGGCCCCCCGGGAACACCTGGCCGGCACCTGCCAGAACACGGCACGTGCGTATAATCGCGCCAGTGACCGGGCGCAGTTCCCGGAGGAGGCATCATGCGTGCAACTCGATCTGCTACGTCCCGGACCTGCTTGGCGGTGTTGACGTGCGTGGCGCTCGTCGTCGCGGCCGAAGTCCCCGGCTGGGCGCATGACGAGGACTTCGTCCCGGTCACCGACGCGACGCTGCAAGATCCCGATCCGGCGGACTGGCTGATGTGGCGCCGGACGCTCAACGGTTGGGGCTAACCAAAACAAAACCGAAGCTGGCTATGCACGCACGGACCTTGTGGACAAGCGGCAGGGTCTTATGGACCGGTGGGTCGCGTATGTCGCGGGGGGCACCCGTACTTAAGCCACGTGTATATCGACCCGTGGTATGCGGCCCCCCGCTTGCCGTATGCGAAAGGTGTCCGCTGCGGTTGGGCAGGCTCGCAACAAAGGAGGACAGCATGACTCAGGGGGAATGGGACGCACTTGGTATTCCAATGGTCTGGTCCATTTATAAAGGAAACACCACCGACAAAGACCTTGCCAGTTGGGAGTTGGACCTAACAACGGACGCCCCAGATGGTATATATGACGTTGAGGCCCACAGGACATATGACGTCTCAACCCTAGCGGTCGGTAGTGCGGCGGTTGTGGTTTGCCATCACCGCACCGTTCGCGTTAGTGGGGTCGCAGTTAGAAACGGTGAGTTTCTTCCCACGTCCACGGGGCTAGCCTGCTACACGGCGCAGGCCCTCGTCAGTGGCTGTGCCCCTGACGAGGTGGTCGCACACAGGGCGCTGTTTGACCATATGTTTGTCGAAAGCATGACCTATGATTCCAAGGCGCGGGTCTTTCAATTGTCTACGGGTTCCTAAAATAAAGGGCCCCAATACGCGGTGCGCGGCTGGCGCCATCGAGGCGGTTGCCGACGCCCGGCCGGCGTCGTGGAGCTCGGCGAGGTAGGCGGCCAGGGTCACATCGTGGAACTCGCGTCCGTCGAGCCAAGCGTCGAGCCAAGCGTCGAGACGGCGCCGCGCCCCAGCGTAGGCCCGGCGGGTGTTCGGGCTGACGGAGGCCTCGACCAGGCGGCGCGCGGTCTGAGTCGGCCGGCCTATCGTGGCCTGTTCCGGGTCGATCCTGGCGGGCGAATCATTCACGTTAAGGGTACTTACGGAGCCTCTTGCGAAAACCGGTGATCGGCCGGGTTTTATTTGCCGGAAGCCGCAGGCGAGGGACGGTCAGTGGGCGGGACGTAGCGTCTGAAGGATGGCGGTAGCGGTCACCGCCGCCGACGAGCCCGAGACGCGGGGGTTCATGGGGCCTCCCGGCCGGTTATGAAGGCAAGCACGCGCGAAGAGAGGCCGCGCATTTCCTTCACGAGCCGCTCCAATTCGCGGTTGTTCTCGATCCACTCCTGGTAGAGGACGAGTTCGTCATCGGTGAGCCTCATCCCGACGGTTTTCCCGCGGTCCTTGCGTGTCCAGTAGTGGTAGGGACCGTGCCGGGCGTCCGGGTCGTGGTAGCAGCGGCAGGTGGTTTTCCCACACACTATCCGGCGGGTCTGGAGGCTGCCCTGGAAGAGAAACCCAAGCGACTGCAGTTCCGCCTTGAGCGCGTCGTATCGCTCCGTGTACTGGCGCATCTGGTCCCCACCGGCCATCGATCCGCAGCTTGACATTGTCCCTGGCGGTAAGTATGCAGTAGCTCGTAGGAGCGGTCAACAAGCCATGAATTCCCTGCGCGCCTCGTTCGCCCCCTACTGGGAGTCGATCCAGCGTACGCTGTTCCCGCGGTTGGAGCAGGCGTTGGGTCCACTGACCGAAAAACAGCAGCAGTTGGTGCAGACCCTGGAGGTCATCCGTATCGAGCGCCTGATTCCCCGGTACTTCCGGGCGCCGGGGCGGCCGCCCAAGGACCGCGCGGCGATGGCGCGGGCCTTCGTGGCCAAGGCAGTCTACGACCTGCCGTCGACGCGCGCACTGCTGACCGGTTGGCCGCCGATGTGGCCCTGCGCCGGCTCTGCGGCTGGGAGCGGAAGTTCGAGGTGCCGAGCGAGTCGGTCTTCTCGCGCGCCTTTGCCGAGTTCGCCGACACGCAGTTGCCCCAGCGCGTGCACGAAACGCTGATCCGGGAGACGCACCACGACCGGCTGGTGGGCCACCTCTCGCGCGACTCGACGGCCATCGAGGCCCGTGAGAAGCCGGCCGCGAAGGAGAAGCCGCCCACGCCGCCCAAGCGCAAGCGGGGGCGGCCAAAGAAGGGCGAAGAACGGCCAAAGGTCCTGACACGTCTCGAACGGCAGCCGACCATGAACCTGCCGGCGATGCTGGACGATCTGCCGACCGGCTGCGATGTCGGCACGAAGAAGAACAGCAAGGGCTACAAGACCACCTGGGTCGGCTACAAGCTGCACATCGACGTGGCCGACGGCCAGATTCCGATCAGTTGCCTGTTGACGTCCGCCTCCCTGCATGACAGCCAGGCCGCCATTCCGCTGGCGACTCTGTCCGCCGAGCGGACGACCAATCTGTATGACCTGATGGACGCCGCCTACGACGCGGAGCAGATCCGGCAGCACAGCCGCTCACTCGGCCACGTCCCGTTGATTGACGTCAACCCTCGTGGCGACAAGGCCCGGGCGGAGGAACTGCGAACCGAAGCCCGGCGCCGGAAAAATCTCGGCTTCCAGCGTGCCGAGCAGGTTCGCTACAACGAGCGTACGGCGGGTGAGCGCGTCAATGGCCGTCTCAAGGACGAGTTCGGTGGTCGCCATGTCCGGGTCCGTGGCGCCGCGAAGGTGATGTGTCACTGCATGTTCGGCGTGCTCGCACTCACCGCCGACCAGCTCGTACGCCTGGTGACATAACCAGCGCACCGCCGGCACCGCCCCGCGGCGCCCGACCGGCGTCAGTCACCCACCGGTGTCCCTGCGCTCGGTCGGCAACACGTCGAAACAGCCCTACTTCCACCTCTCGGCGTGCCGCCGGTCCTCCAGAGCCGGCATCCAGTCGGCGATCCAGGGCAAATGGGTGTTCACCAGGAGAATCGAGGACTGCGCCAAGCCGCAAGCCCCAGGAGTTTCGCAAGCGGCTCTACGGTCACGGCGTTTGCGTCTTCGCCGGGGATCTACCAGCAAGACGGCGCGGGGCGCATGCCGCTTGCACTGCCTATCCTGCCCATCCTGCCGCCGCCAGAACGCGCAGCCCCTCGCACGTCATCGCTTCGTCGGTCGTGTCGGTCATCGCTACCTCCTCGCACATGCCGCGCAGAACATGCGCATCTGCAGCATCCAGATGATCCACGGCTTGTAGCTGGCGATCAACTTCGCCAAGGCGCCCGGTCGGGAATGCCGAGCTCGTGAACGCAGAACTGGGTATTATCGGACGCTGAGCTTGTGCTCCAGGTGCCCGACCGCGGCTCGCATCTGGTCAGTGTCCCACGCCGTCCAGTCGGGGGCCCGGCGGCGCGCCCATGCCCGGTTTCATCGGCCTCGACCCGCCGTCGCGCCTCATACGATCTCCGGAATGTACTTCTCGCGCGCCAAGTGCCAGAGCGAGGCGAGAAAGGCGGTCAGCGGGATGGCCAGGATCAACCCGAGGACTCCGCCCAGGGCCGTGCCCCAGAAGAAGATCGCGACGATTATCGCCATGAAGTGCAGCCCGGTGCGCTGCCCCATGATCTTCGGGGTCAGGAACCAGCCTTCGATCTGCTGCACCACCAGGACCGCCGCGAGCACCCGCAGGCAGGTGAGCCAGCCGCCGTCCGTCTGGAAGAAGGCGATGGGGATGGCGACGGCGAGTCCGATCATGTTCCCGAGAAAGGGGATCACGTTGAGGAGACCCAGGGCGAGGCCGATGACGAATCCATATCGCAGGCCGACTAGGCTGAAGCCCGCCGCGAACAGCAGGCCCTGCAGAAACGCGATGATCAGCTGGCCGCGGAAGAAGCCCACGGTGATGTCGATGAACTCGTGCAGCAGGTAGCTCACGTCCTCGCGGGTGCCCGGCTTGAGAAATGGAAGCACGCGGTCGGTGTCGAGCCGGAATGGCGAGGTCAGAAACCAGGCGAAGTAGACCGGGGTGATGATCCAGGAGAACAGAGCGCCGAGCCCGTGCGCGAGACCGAAGCCGGCAGTGACCGCCTGCATGCCGACGGTCCGGAGCCACTCGACGATCTCGACCTGCTGCGCCAGCGCGATCTCCCGCAGCCGATCGCGGGGCCGGAGCGCGATATTCGTCGATCAGGCTGGATCGGCTTCGCCTCGAAGTCGACCGGAATCGACCAGACGGCAGGGGCTGTTTCGCCCCGTGGCGGGCGCATGGTAGGCTGCCCCCCGTATGTTCGACACGCTCGCCGTCGCCCAGCAGCTCGCCGCCGGCGGCGTCGACCGCGACCAGGCCGAAGTCATCGCCAAGGCGATCCACGACGGCCGCCTCAAACAGGGCGACCACGTTACCTCCGATCAGTTCAGGGCCGGCTTCGCCGAGGTGCGGGCCGAGATTGCGAACCTCGATACGCGGCTCTCGACACAGATCACCGAGCTGCGGACCGGGGTCGCGAACCTTGAAACCAGGTCGGCCCGCTCTCAGACACGCAGAAGCGCTATCGGATTCAGGGCGTACCAAGATGGCCGATAGCCGTTGCGTCATCCAGGTTCCCGTACACCGCAACGTGATCCGGATCCGGAGGCGAGGCTGCGGCGTCAAGCTCGACGCCGACCACCAGCGAAGCAGCGAAAGAGAGGCTGCGCCTTGGTGAAGTTGGAAAATCTATATCGATCACTGTCCTAAGCGCGCGCGTAGACGAAGCGACGACCCCCAGCGCACCGTCTGTTCCGTCCACGGCAGCGTCTCCGCGGTTCCCCCGGGAAACAATGCCGCCAACCGAATCGGGGAGCCTTGGCGCTGCATGACACCGCGACGAAACACACCGACTTCGCAGCTCGCCAGCAGGAAATCGCCGCCGGTCCATGAATGGATCGGCGGCCGCGTTCCAGCGCCCTTCTTCGTGCAAGACCACGTCGAACCCTACCGCCCCGACATCGTCATCTGGATGGAATTGCCAAACCACCTGATCGTTGGCCAAGCCGTTCTCGCTCCCGGCGACAACCACGGCGCCCTCGCGCGCATCTTGCGAAGCGCGATCGTCAACCCCACCGTCGGTGAGCCCAGACAGCCCGACGCCATCCGCATCGCCGACCACGACCTCGCCGCCGAAGTGCGCGCCGAGGTCGCCGGAACCATCCCTGTCACCGTCGCGCCGACCCCAGAGCTCGACGAGCTGTTCCAGATCCTGGTCGCTTCCATGCCCGCGCCAGGCGATGACGAACCCAGCTACTTCGCACACGGACGCGTCTCCGCCGACATCGTCGAGATGCTGTTCATCACCAGCGGTGCCCTCTTCGCCATCACGCCCTGGGCCCTCGCCGACGAAAACCAGATCCTGCGCATGGACATCCCCGCTCTCGGCGTCGACGGCGCCTGCCTGTCGATCATCGGACAGCTCGGTCAGAGTCTGGGCGTACTGATCTTTCCCTCCCGCCACGCCTTCGAGCAGTTCATCGAGGCGGCCGCAAACAGCGACCCCGAACAGCCCCGCGCCGCCTTCGGCGCCGGCGTGCTCTCGCTCACCTTCCACAACGCCACGCATTTGCCCCCGGCCATGCGCCGCGAGGCGATGCAGCACGGGTGGCCGGTCGAGAGCCCAGACGCCTACCCACTCGTCGCCCACCGGGACCCGGACGGCATTCCCCACCCGCTCGTCGAGCGGGATGTCGAGACCGTCGCCGCGTGCGCCCTGGCGCTGCGCGCCTTCCTCACCAAGCACGCCGCGATCTTCAAGGCCGACCCCTTCACCCCGGTCTGCGAGTCGTACTTCGACGACGAGGATCGCGAGGTCCGCTTCACCGTCCCCTACGAGGCGTTCGACCTCTTCAACGTCGACGAATCCGCGGACCAGGAACGCGACACCTGACGTCGACCGGCCGGTGGAACCTCTTGCTGTCCACGCCCGGTTCGGTCTTGCAGCGTCCGATAACGGCCCATTACGTTCACGTGCGCGGGGCGCACCTTGGGGTCGAGTCGGGCGGGCGCGGGCCGCCAGCGCTCCTTTCTTTTCGTCGATGCCTGCCGTCGCAGTGATCCTGCTGCGGCGCGGCGCGGCCGCCCCGGACGTGTAGTTGGTTGCGTGGCAGAATAGCTGCTGCGCGGGCGACCTCGTGGCGAAGAGCGGCGTAGCGGCTGCAAGCGCCGCCGGGCGGCCTCATACAGATCCTGCCGAATTGAGGCGTCCGCGCGCTCCGTCCGCCGTCATCCAGCTCAGCCCTGGTACCAGTCGGCACTGTCGCTCAGGCGGCATCCCTCGCCTGCGCGGTGAACGCTACGAACGCCCATCGTGGAAGCGCAACCCGTGCAGCGGCACCGCCCCGCCGCCGAGGAGCAGGTGGCTACGACGGCGGTGAGATCCGCGGCCCCCAAGCCGGCGGGCTGGCCGCGACCACGGGCAGTGGCGGTTGGCCATTTCCCGCCCGGCCGGCACTCGCACAGTGTGTTCCTGGTCGGACCGGGTTCGCTGGCGACGCCCGGAAGCAGCGCGCGCCGACTGCAGTTGAGACAATGGCCAGTGCCCGGCCCGCTCGTGGAGTTCAGCGACGAGGGTCGCATCCTTGAACGGCCTCCGGCGAACCAGGCGCCGAGGCGGTCGAGCCCCCGGGGCCGTAGCTCAGTCTGGTACAGAGCGTCGGCCTCCGGAGCCGATCCCGCCAATGCAGAATTCCCAGAAAACACCGTAGTTGTTGAGAAACTTGAAGGTCAGCACAGGTCCCAAAGGGTCACAAAATGGCTGGCAGAACCCGAAACGGCTGGCAGTACGGCTGGCAGAGATAGGGTGGCGTCGTTCCTGCCGTTCGGCCTCGCCGGAACGTTTGCCAGCCGGCGAAGCCCGGAACCGGAATCGCGAGGCGCACGCACACCCTCCGTTCGACGACGCTGCCGTCGCGACATTGAGCGCGGGCGTGCAGACGCAACTCGGTAATCCCTTCAAGGATCAGGTCGCCGCTGGACTGGACGGGACTCCGGAAGACCGCCTGAGCCTTTCCGCGAGCCGCGGACCAGAGATCACGAGCCCCGCACGCCGCGGCTGGCGTTTGTCCCTCGGCGCTGACGATGGCCGCCGCCGATCACGGCCGGCCTGCCCGCCCCGGAGCCGGAGCGCCGGAACCGTTCCAGCAGTTCTCGGTACCGGCGGTCGGCCTCCACCCCGCGGGAATCGAGGCGGGCGCGCTGCCGTCGCCACCGCCCAACCAGCGTCGTGGTGGTCTTCCATGTCTCCAGATCTTGCTGTGGACCGGTCGGCCCGGAGAGGCAGCGCAGGGAGCTGCACGCGGTGATGGGCGACCAGCGTCGTGACCGCCTCCAGCTTCCAGGTCGGATCCTCGTTGACTACCACGTAGATCGGTGCGCTGTGCGCCACCGTCATGTCACGGGGCCGGCTCTGCCGCGCGCACCAGCTGCGAACGGCGATCCACATGCTGGCCTCCGCCCTCATCCGGTAGCTGAGTGCGACAGCGTCGGCCCCATCGGCCGTCTCCGTCGCCGCGATGTCGCGGAGGATGACCGTCACCGCAGAGGTTCAATCCTCGTATCGTCAGCGTCTGAGACGTAAACCTGGAAGTCGTTTTACGGCTCAAATTGGGGCTCTCCCGCTGATCAGGCTGCAACACCTCAGGCCGCCGCCCCTCCGACATCGGGATCTCTGCCTGATTGGCGACCCGCGCGGGTGTGACGACTCCGCGAGCGTTCTCCTCGCACTTCTGCCTTGCCCCGAAGCCCACGACGCGTGTGGCGGTCTGAAAGCCCCGCTGCCGCGGCATCCGGCTCGCGAGCTTGCCGCCGGGTCGCGCTATCATTTCCTGTTCGCCTCCCGGATGACGCACGACGCAAGCGAGAAGACCTCGGCAGCACTCGGTAATGACACCCTTCGAGTTTTGCGTAGGGCCGGCGATTCGCGGAGTCGCCGTCGAGCGCGCGGCGGCGGAGTTTGCGCCGGCGCGAGGCGGTTGTAATACGTCCTGGACCCCGCGCGCGCGGCGAAGAGTTGTGGGAGTTCGACACCGGCGCCCCGCTGTCGGCATCGCGGCGCTCGCCGACCGCAAGGTGGTGATCGGGTCGCAGGACGGCGTCCTCTACTGCTTCGGGTGACAACGACTCGTCGGAAATCGATGGACGGCACGAGCGCACGCGGAGACCTTGCAGAAACGACGGCGCGGGCGAGATGACGATACCGGACCGATCCGGCGCCGCACCCGATCGGGAGTCCATCGCCGCGCAACTGAATCAGTCCCGCAAGGATCTCCTCGACCTCACGCTTCGCAACTCCCTGCTGAACTTCCGTCCGTCCAGGACGCGGGGACTGAAGATCATCGACGAGATCCCGCGCGAGGTCTTCAGGATTCTCGTGCGGGACAGGCGCGCCATGTCCTTTCGGCCTACCGACACGGACGTCGAAGCCGCGCCGGTACCCGACGATCAGGAGATCCCAGCGGCACTGCTGTCCCTGATGGCGGCGGACGACGAACCGGACCGGCCTGCAGATCGCCACACCGACAACCGGCTCCAGACGCCGTACGACCGGACGCAGCTCGACGTCCGCCTCAGGAACACCTTCCGCTTCGCCCACACGGCCCTCGAAGAGCAGGGCGTCAACATCCTCTATCTCGTCCTGGGCATGCTCCACTGGTACGAGTCCGACTCCAGCCAGGACTCGCGGTGGGCGCCGTTGATTCTGGTGCCTGCTGCGTTGTCCAGGACCGATGCGAGGATGCGCTTCACGTTCGCGTTCGCGGACGAGGAGATCGACGCGAACCTGTCGCTGAACGAGAAGCTCAGGCAGGACTTCGACATCCGACTCCCCCCTCTCCCCGATGCGGAAGACATCGACGTGGACGACTACTTCCGCCGGGTCGCTGGCGCGGTGTCGTCTCACGACCGGTGGTCGGTGGATGCCGACGCGATCCATCTCGGCTTCTTTTCCTTCAACAAGTTGCTCATCTACAAGGATCTTGACACCGCGTCATGGCCCGAGAACGAGGCGCCGTCCAATCACGCGATCATCCAGGCCCTGTTCGGTGCGCAGGGCTTCAGGGAACCGGACGCGACGATCGCCGACGACGACCATCTCGACGACCACCTCGACGTCTCGGCCACCCACCACGTCGTGGACTCCGACAGCTCCCAGACGCTCGCCGTCATCGACATCAAGAACGGCCGCAACCTGGTTATCCAGGGTCCCCCGGGTACCGGCAAGTCACAGACCATTACGAATCTGATCGCCGAAGCGATCGCTGACGACAGGAAGGTTCTGTTCGTCGCCGAGAAGATGGCAGCGCTCGAGGTCGTCAAGCGGCGCTTGGACGACGTTCGCATCGGTGACGCCTGCCTGGAGCTGCACAGCCAGAAGGCGAATAAGCGCGCAGTGCTCGATGAGTTGAAGCGAACGCTCGGTCTCGGGAAACCGAGGTTGTCCGATCCCTCGGAAGACCGCGCCCTGCTCGCGGCGAACCGCGCCTGTCTCAACGACTACTGCCGCGACGTCAACACGCAGATCGGCCGGAGCGGCGTCTCCTTGCACGACGCCGTCGGTCGGCTGGCGCAGCTCGCGCGATCGGATCCCGCGGAGTGGCCTCCAGTCACGATCGACGGGGCGGCCTGCTGGACCCGCTCCGAGTTCACGCGGCGGCTCGATCAGGTTGATGCGCTCCGGGCCCTGGTCAGCACCATCGGCGCACCCCGCGAACATGTCTTCTGGATCAGCGGCCGTCGGTCGCTGTTGCCGATGGATCGCTCCGCAGTAGCCGGGGCGCTCAAGGAGGCGGCCGACACAGCCGCCGCGCTCCGAAGCACCCTCGATGACCTCCGAGCCCTTCTGCGGCTGGAGTCGATGCCGGACAGCGCGGAGGAGCTGGCGACGCTGGTCCGTTCGGTTCTTCGCGCCGCCGACGCGCCCGACCTCGTGGGCGTCGACCACCGGAATCCAGCATGGCTGAACCGCGCCGACTCGCTCGCTGAAGCGGCCCGCGCCATTGGTGCACTTACGGACCTGCACGACGACTACGACCGGCTGCTAACTCCCACTGCCTGGGAAGCCGCCGTCGAACCTTACCGCCAGCCGATCCGCACGTGGGGCCGGAGATTGTGGCGCTTCTGCTCCGGAAACTACCGCCGAGCATGCAGTGGGTTGCGCGAACTGTGTCGGGACGCTCTGCCGGCCGACGGTGCGACGCAGCTCGCGATCGTCGAAGCGATTCTGGAAGCGCAAAGACTCAGGAAGACGGTCGATGCATCGCGCGATCTGCTGTCATGCCTGCTGCCGGACCGAATGGTCGATGGCGACGCCACCCGGCGGCGGGTGCTCGGAGAAACCGTCTCCTGGCTGAACGAGCTGCATGCTGACAAGACAGCAGGCAAGCTCCACGCCACCATTCACGAGATTCTCGACCGCGGGTTCGACAAGGCGGCGCTGCAGGGTCACGCCCAGCGCTGTCGAGCCGCCAGGGCGGCGTTCTCCGGCGCTCTCGACGCCGTGGTCGCACATCTCGAGGTGATTCCCGACAAATTCCCGGAGGGACACGCCCTGTCCGGTCGTCGTTTCTCCGCCCTCACGGCTTGGCTGCAACGCGCCCGTAGCGAGCTCGACTCGCTCAACGACATCGTCCGGTTCAACCAACAGGCAGCCCGGCTTGCGGACGACGGACTCGAAGCGGTGATCGAGACCGCCACATCCTGGACGGACGCTGGCGTTCATCTCACCGCGCACTTCGAGCACACTTGGCTGACCGCTCTGATCACGATGGCGTTCCGTGACAATCCGTCGCTAGCCGAGTTCGACGGCGATAGCCATCAGCACATCATCGAACGCTTCCGCCAGCTCGATCTCGATCTGTTCCGGCACAACCGGGCACTGGTGGCAGAGGCCCACTGGCAACGGTCGCCGAGCGGCCAGGGAGGCGGTCAGATCGGCGTCCTGCGGCGCGAGTTCGAGAAGAAGCGGCGCCACCTTCCGCTCCGCAAGCTGATGGCCGAAGCCGGCAACGCCATCCTGCAGATCAAGCCGGTCTTCATGATGAGCCCCCTGTCCATCGCCAAGTTCGTTCCACCGGGCTCGGTCCGTTTCGATCTCGTCATCTTCGACGAGGCCAGCCAAGTCAGACCGGTGGACGCCTTGGGCGCCATCCTGCGCGCCGGGCAGGCAGTCGTCGTCGGAGACACCCGGCAGCTTCCGCCCACGAGCTTTTTCGACCGCATGGCCGGTGAGGACGCCGACGTAGAGGAAACCACGGTGACCGCCGACCTCGAGAGTATCCTCGGAATGTTCTGCGCGTGCGGCGCTCCCGAACGGATGTTGCGCTGGCACTACCGCAGCCGCCACGAGTCGCTGATCGCGGTCTCGAACCACGAGTTCTACGACAACCGGCTCGTGCTCTTCCCGAGCCCGGATGCTCAGCGCGAGGAGACTGGCCTGCACTTCCGTCACGACGCGGGCACTTGCTACGAACGCGGGAATCGGAAGCGCTTCAACGCCGGCGAGGCAGGCATCGTCGCCGACGCGGTCATGGAACACGCGCAGCGACGGCCAAATCTGACGCTTGGCGTCGCCGCTTTCAGCCTGTCGCAGGCGCGCCGGATCGAAGACGAGGTGGAGATCCGGCGCCGTGCGGATCCGTCCACCGAGGGGTTCTTCGCGGATCATCCCGAGGAACCGTTCTTCGTGAAGAACCTGGAGAACGTACAGGGCGATGAACGCGACGTGATGCTCGTTAGCGTCGGCTACGGCCGGATCGAGGCCGGGTACATGCCGATGAACTTCGGCCCGCTCAACCAGGAGGGAGGCGAGCGGCGCCTCAACGTGCTGATCACGCGCGCCCGGCGGCGCTTGGAGGTCCACGCAAACTTCGTGGCGGACGATCTCGACCTGGCTCGCACGAACGCTCGAGGCGTCGCAGCGCTCAAGACGTTCCTGCAGTACGCCGAGACCGGGATTCTCGATGTCCCGAAGGCGTCCGGGCAGAACGCCGACTCCCCGTTCGAGGAAGCGGTCGCTGACGAGCTGCGCGCTCGCGGCCACACTGTCGATCATCAGGTCGGCTCGGCAGGGTTCTTCATCGACCTCGCCGTCGTCGACCCCCGCCGGCCCGGACGGTATCTGCTGGGCATCGAATGCGACGGCGCGACCTACCACAGCGCACGTTCGGCCCGCGACCGAGACCGCCTCCGGCAACAGGTTCTCGAAGGTCTCGGCTGGACGATTCACCGCATCTGGAGCACCGACTGGTTCATGCATCCGCGGCGGGAGATCGAGAAGGTCGACGAAGCGATCAGACGTGCCGGATCGGGAAAGCCCGGGCGGACCGCCGGTGCGAAACCGCCGCCTTCCGCTCCCGTCCAGCGTGTCGACGACGGTGCTTCGCCGGCCAGACGCGATGAACGCGGACAGCCTTATCGCATAGCCACACCAAACGTTCAACCGGGCTTCCTCATGAATCCCAACGAGGTGGCGGACGAAGCGGTGCTGGAACGGATCCGGCAGGTCGTTCAGGTGGAGAGCCCAATCCATGTCGAAGAGACTGCGCTCAGGATCGCGAACGCAGCCGGCCTCCAGCGGGCCGGAACACGGATTCGCGCCCGTGTCAGAGGTCTGGCTCACCGGGGCAAAACTAACGGTCTGTTCCGTATGAAGGGCGATTTCCTGTGGCGCATGGAGCAAGAGCGCGTGGAGTTCCGACGGCGCGACGGCGAGCTTCCAAGCAGGTTGCGCAGGCCGGACATGATCGCTCCGGAGGAAATCGGCGCCGCGCTGCAGGCCGCCGTTCACTCGAGCTACGGAATCGATGCGAACGGCGCCATCACGGAAGCCAGCAGACTGTTCGGCTTCAAGAGAGTCGGCAAGGAAATCCAGACCAGGTTTCAGGCGGTGCTGAGGGATCTCGTCACTGTTGGCATCCTGCAGGAGCGTAGTGGACAGATTCACGCGATTCACGCAACTGGACCGCTGGTGCGGCGCTGAGGCTGCTGGCTCTTGGTGGACTGCACGCCGCGCTTTGAAAGGGTACAATGGGACCTGACAGTGGGCCACCCGGGGACGGCTTGCACGCGGACTCGATGGTGCTCGTTTCGCTCCCCAAACGCTGCTGCCGAAGCTAGTGGTCCGCCACGTCATAATCTTCGGACACGGACATGGGTTGCAGCGCGCAATCATCGACGAATCACAGCACCGCACACCCGAACGTTTAATCATGGCGCAGCACTAGTATCCGGCGAACTACGGGTGACAGACGCTGCGTCCGTCAGGGCGACATACTGATGAATCATCTTCACCAACTCGGCACCAGTATCTCAATCGGGTGCGGCTCTTCTTCGTTGGCGGCCCAATCAGTCTCTGCGGCGGCGGCGAGGCAGGAGGCAATTGGATCCGTCAAGGCGTGGTGAGGAGCGGCAGAGGGTCCGGTGGCCGACGGTACTTCTGTCGTCAGCGACCGATGGGGGACTTCCGCTGGTCCTCGCGCGCTTCGTGAGAGGTCTCAGTACGCATCAAGACTCCGGCTGCCTGCGGCGGCTGAGAACCGCCGCAACTGCAGCCAAGTGTCACCGTGCGCCGGTCGACTCCCATCGGGTCGCGGACCAAATGCCGACAGGCCCTTCGATGAGCCGACGACGAGCACCGCACGCCGCGTCGCCGCTGCCACGTGGATGATGTCGAGTACCACTGTGGCTTCCAGGGCGTACGCGGTGGTGCCCGCGAGGCGGTCGCGATGGTCACGCGGCGGCGCATCTCGACCAAGTAGCGCTCCGGCAGCTGGTTCAGCGCGGCATCGAGCCGATGCAAGCCGTCGTGACCGCGCCGCGCGCAGCCCAGACCCACAACCTGCATCGTGCCGGAGGTCGTTTCGGCGTGGCTTTCGTGCTCGTGCGGCTCCGAGCACTCGACACCGCTGGTGTCCTCGGCCGGACCAGCAGCCTCTTTCGGGCTGCGTTGGTCGCGATGTCCTTGCAGGAGCTTGCGTACCAAATCCTGGCCCCGCCGGTGCAGTTCTCGTTCGAGTTCGCTCTCGCTCATCTGCCGGGCTTCGCTGGACGAGAGGAAGGCTTTGGCATCCGCGAAGACAACTCTCGGGCTTGACCGGCGCCACCACCCGAACGACGTACTCGACGCTACCGGTCGATGTCCCCGAGAACCAGTATGACGTTCACAATTGATATTCCCGGTCCGAACGCCGTCACGCGACTGGAGCTCGACACCGGCGCTTCAGTCGTCTTCTGTGGCGCTAATGGCAGCGGTAAGACACGCCTCGCGGTGCACATCGAGACGGAACTCAATCAGCGCGCCCATCGAGTCTCCGCGCACCGCGCCCTCACGCTCAATCCAAGCGTCCCCAAGATTGCTGAGCGGTCGGCTTTGGCGGGTCTGAGGTGGGGGTATCCCGATGCTACTGACGCGAACGCCATGAGTTACCGAAGCGGACACCGCTGGCACCAAAATGCGGCTGTCTCCCTGCTCAATGACTTCGACTTCTTGGTTCAGGCCTTGTTCGCCGATCAAGCGAACAAAGCACTGGAAACTCACAAGGGAGTTCGCGCTGGAACGCTAGGTGTCGCCGAACCAACCAAGTTCGAGAGACTCACCGAAATATGGCACCGTCTGCTGCCTCATCGCCGCCTCGAAATCACCGGTGATGATATCCGGGTGCGGAATCCTCAGAACGATCCCGCCTACCCTGCATCGGAGATGAGCGACGGCGAGCGGGCCATCTTCTACCTCATTGGTCAGGCACTCCTGGCCGCGGAGGGGGCGCTACTCATCGTTGACGAACCAGAACTCCACGTGCACCGGTCCATTCTCGCGAGACTCTGGGACGAGCTCGAAACTGTTCGCCACGACGCTGCCTTTGTGTTCATCACTCATGACCTTGAGTTCGCCGTTTCGCGGATAGCCCAACAGTTCATCGTCCGCGACTACGATCCAGCGACCGGTTGGCTTATTGAATCGGTTCCCCCGGATTCAGGCGTCGGAGAGGAATTCACAACCCTCATTCTTGGCAGCCGCCAGCCGATACTCTTCGTCGAGGGGACCGACGCCAGCCTCGACCACGCGATGTATCGGTGCTGTTTCCCTGACCGGGTCGTTGCACCACGCGGATCGTGCGACGAGGTCATTCACTCCGTCGTGTCGATGAGACGCAACGCGGTGCTCACTCGTGTTACTTGTTCGGGAATCGTGGATGCTGACCATCATCAGCCAGACGAGGTCGCGGCGCTGCGTTCCCATGGGGTGACAGTGTTGCCAGTGGCTGAAATTGAGAACATCGTTCTGTTACCGAAAGTCAGTCGCGCAATCGCGGAAAGCGAGGGCTACAAGGGTTCCGAACTCGAAGATCGGTTGAACGACTTGAAGGTGGCGGTCTTTGACACGCTCAGCCTTCCGGGAAGGATTGACGCCATGGCGGCTCGGTACTGTAGGCGTCGCATCGACCGAATGCTCAAGAAGATCGACCTGAGCGACGCACCCAGTGTTGCGAGTCTAGAGGTAGCATACCGGGAACGGACTGGCGCGCTCGACGTTGCCGAAGTTGCTGCGGAGGTTACTCAACGCGTCCAGCTGGCACTTCAGCAACAGGATCTGCCGGGACTTCTTGCCCATTATGACAACAAGGAGCTGCTAGCGCTAGCAGCTCGGTGCTTGAAGAAGCAGACATTGCCGAACTTCAAGAGGTGGCTCATCCGCGTATTGCGGAACGGGGCGGTTCCGGCGTTGAACGCGGCGATCCGCGAGTGCCTGCCAACCGTGCCACGTTAGTGCAGACCGGGCGTCGCCGCACGGGTTGACCCAGCGGCGTTGCGTCCGGCGCTCTTACGGTCATCCTCGCGCATGCGGCGAGACGTCGAATTGGAAGCCACCATCGTCGCGAAGTACGCCCCCGTAGCGCCGGCACCATTCTGCAAGCAGCATTGTCGTGGTTCCTCGATCCGCAACTGACTGGTTCGATCCGTCGACCCGGGCACGTGACAGGTCCGTCACAGCCACGGGGATGGTAGAGGGGTCGAGACCGCTCGCTCCAGAAGGCGACGGATGTCGCCAAGGGGCCGCCAAAGGTCGCTGGGCGAGTGCCGTTCACGCGGCGGCGGCACGCTGTCTGCCACCTTTCTCTCCTTCGTATGGCAGAGAAAAGACGTTATCATCATGGGTGCCACGCCAGTTCGCCGTGATGTGGCAGAAGAGTCGGTGCTCGACCTTGTTCCACTTGCTCGTACCGGGTGGGAAGTGACTCACCTGAATGGTAAGGCGGGTCTCGTCCGCCAGCTTCTGAAGCTCGTGCTTCCAGCCACGCAACCGATACCCGTTGCTCCCGCCGGCATCCGCCGTGATGTACAGGGTCGTGGCATCCGGGTAGGCGCTCTGACCCATTCGCTGCCACCAGTGCCGAATCGAGGCCACCGCAAACGTCGGCGTATCGTGGTCGCATCCAACGCTCACCCACGCTTCATTGCGGGCCATGTCGTAGACGCCGTACGGAATCGCCTTCCCCTCCGCGTCGCTCGGGAAATCGTGCACGCGCACCGCGGGCGGCGTCGCCTTCGGCTGCCATTCCCGGCCCGCATTCGAAAAGTTCCCGACCAGCTCCTTCTTCTTGGTATCGACCGAGATCACCGGCTGTCCGGTGGCCAGAAACCGGTCCGCCGTCGCATTGATGTGCTCGAACTGCTCGTTGCGGTCCGGATGGACCGTGCCTTCCTGCCGTTTGCGCACCGACTGCAATCGGTAGCCCAAGCGGTGGAGCAGCCGACCCACCGTGGTCGAGCTCACGCGCCACCCCTGCTCGGCCAGCGCCGCCGCCAGTTTCGCGCGGCTCTTGCACGTCCACCGCAGCGGCGATGTCGGATCCCCGCGCGTCAGCGGATCTACGAGCGCTTCAAGGGCCGCCAGAACACCCGGCTGGTCCTGCTCGATTCCCGGACGTCCGGCGCCCGGAGCCCGAATGCGGCTCGTCGGCGGTTCACCTCTTGCGATCTCGCGGCGTCCATTGCGGATCGTCTCCCGCGCCAGACCGGTGGCCGACGACACCAGCGCGTCGCCGCCATAGCCAATCGCCGCCGACTCGGCCGCTGCCCACCGCCGGCGACTACGCTCGTCCAACACCGGCGCTACCGCGCTGTACTTTCCGACGATGGTGGCTTCCAACTCCACGTCTCGCCTCATGCCGCGACTATGACCGGAATCCCACAAGACGGCAACCTAATTCCGCCCACTCTCCTTACCGCCCGCAGGGCCGCCACCCACGGCGGCTACTACACCCTCGATGAACTCGTCGACTTCGACCAGCGCGGTCTGTGGTCGTTCGCCGGGGTCCGCTTCTCCCGCATCGGCACCCTGATCGCAACCGCCGAGTTCGTTCGTCAGCCGCGCCGAGGCCGGACATTTCGGCGAGGAGTTGAACAACCTGCTTGCATGTCGGCACCCAGGATACCCTCCGCAAGCTCGTCCGCGACGGGCGGCTGACGCGGCACCAGCGAAGTCTTCATCCACGAAGCAACGCACATGACGCTTGACGCCCGCCACGCTTCGTCGTCGGGTTGGATCCAGGCGCAGGGGAGCAACTCACATGAATGAAGCCAGGTTCGGAGTGGTTTCCATCGGGTGAAGTGGTAAGCATGACGCATTGGATGCGGCACTGGTCGCTGTACTTCTCGGCGAAGCTGCCTGGCGTAGTGCTTGGCCCGCTTTACGTGAGCGTCGGATCGATCTCTGAGACTCCAATCGTGAGTTCGGCTTCAGCGCCATCCTCATCGATCTCAACGTCCTCCCCTTCCTCCTCAACCGTGCCCTCGTAAGCGGCTTTGCCCGTAGCATGCTCAATGAGGCGCAGTAGTCGCCTTTGGCGATTCGCCAGAAACGCGTCGAACGAATCGGCACGGAGGAGATCCGGATCGATCAAGTGAGACCTGAGGTAGCCATTGAGCCTGTCGCGCGGTATTGGCGGCGTCGTCCCACTGCCCTTCTCCAACTTGGAAAGGTAATCAGATGGCGCACCACCACCGACTATTCGATTCGTCCGGTACGACAGCGGGGTTTTGTTGATAATCGAATCATAAACAGCAGGTTCTATCCGATGGCTCTTGCACCAGTTTTGCGGGAATATTAAGGACCGCATTAGTATGGTGACACTATGCGGTGATATAGCGCAGGCTCGGCTTCTTGAAGAACCCACGCAACAGGGCTGGCGTCCGCTGTAAGGACCGCATGTGGCCGAGGACGTAGCGTTTGAGTTCCTGCGGCGTCTGCAGCAGGCGTTTGCGAACCCCGTGTGTCTTCAGATGGTTCCACACGAGTTCATCCGGATTGAGTTCCGGGGAGTACGGCGGCAGGAAGAACAGCTCAAGGTGGCCGTCCGTCGACGCTACGAACTCCTGGACCGCTTTCGCCCGGTGCGAGGAATGCTGATCGACGATGAGGAAAATCGGCTGCGTCTGATTGTGCAGTAAGCGCTTCAGAAATGCGATGAAGCGCACCGCCGTCATCCGCCCGTCGACCACCATGAACCGCAACACGCCCTGCGGACTCACCGCCGACACCAGATTGAGCCCGAACCGTTTGCCAGTCGCCGGCACCACCGGTGTTTGGCCCATCGGCGCCCACGTGGTGCCCGAATGATGGCTGTTCGACCGCACGCCCGCTTCGTCCGCAAAGAAAATCTGCGCGCCTGCCTTACGGGCTTTCGCCTGAATCGCAGGATAGTCGACCGTCAGCCACTCCCGGACCTTGGCGGGCACCTGTTCAATCGCCCGGCGAACCGGCCGCTGGGGCGTGAGCCCCAGCGAGCGCAAGAGCCGCCCAACTGAGGCCAGGCTCAGGGTCACGCCGCAGTGCTGCCGAATCAGGTGTCGGACCATCGCCCGCGTCCAGAGGGCGAACTCGAACTGCAACTGCAGCGGGTTGTTCTGCGTCACCGTGCGATACACCCAGGCGCGCTGCTGGTCCGTCAGCTTGGGTGGCCGTCCCGGAATCGGCAACGCCCGCAGCGCCTCGATACCACCGGCGCGATACTTGTTCAGCCAGTCATAGATTACAGTGCGGGCGAATCCCATCACCCGCATCACCGCGGAGGGGGCTTCCCCGGCTTCAACCCGCTGTACTGCCTGTATGCGAATGTCTTCGAGTGCCTTGTGGTCAAGCGAACGACCATCGCGTTTCCTCACACTCTCCATTATATAGTGTCAGGTAACTTATTTCCAGCTTAATATGTGATGAATATCGACATTTTCACCAAAGAACACAGTGTGGTCGAACTGCTGACCTGACCGAAAGTCTCGGGCGCCCTCCTTCATCAAGAGAGCGTTCACACCCTTGTACGCGGCTGAGAGACGCATGCGCATCGTCTTCAGTCTATCGGCACGGAACATCGTCTCGGAGACCGTCGATGGCTCTGGACCTCCTTTCAGCCACGCCGGCACTTCCATGAAATCGCGTGCTATGCGCGTTTCGACCGCCGAACCGTAAAGCTCACCGAACACGCCATTCCAGTACCAACGAATCAACATTGCTCTGGTCGACTCGTGCTCCCAAGAATCGCCAATGTCTGCGAGGATCGCAGCCAAAGGCACGATCTGGGATTGATACGGAAGGTCGAAAATACGATAGATGTGCAGCGTGTGCAGGAACTTTGCAGCCTGAACAAACCCGCGTTCCACCTGCGCCTGATACTTCTTGTACGCCTCGAGCGGCAGGTTCAATAGCGCCTGGCGACTCCCGATGACGGCGGGCAACTCCTTCCCCTGTTTGCCGGCGCGTTCCGCGTCCCTGCGCCGGTCACGAGTATGAAACAGCGACACCGCTTGAAGGAAGTCGGTATTGGACACGGCAGCGATGATGCCGGCGTCTGAACCGGCAGGCCGCAGAGTTTCCGCTAGACGTCGATGCCGCCCTTTCGTCGAGTCGTCACCGTACCAGTCCCTTCGCAGCTCGTGGCCCGACGCTGCATACATCGCGGTTACCAACTCGAACGCGTCGAGCGGCTTGCCTCCGGTGTTCACCTTCTCGAAGACGACGCACACCGCTTCCTTTGACGTCGACCGATCAAGTGAAATGACGGGCACGCGATAATACTTGAAGTTCTCCAAGACCTGCTTCTTGAAGGCGCGGAATTCGTCGCGGATGTTCTCATGGAGGTCACCTTTCCAATGCTTGTCGAAGCCGTCCTGCCACTTGTCCCAATCGAACACCTGGGAGATCGGATACATGAGCAACTCATATTCCCGTTCCGCAGACGAAACATCCAACACCACTTCACGCCCGAAGGCCGTCCGGACGATCCGATCTTCGGGCAGGCCGACAATAGCCTCTTCGCGCTCCACTGCTGGATCGAGCGCTTTGCGAATGTCGACATAAAACCAGCGCTTAACCTTCTTCTTTTTCGGCGTGACCGTTTCGACAATCTTTCCTCGTAGGGTAACTTGGCACAGAGACGTCATCCGCTGCTGGCCGTCAAGGAGTAGCGACTGAGGGGCGACTTGTTTTGATTCATCCGGCGCACCTTCAATCGTTCTGGGCTTGAAGTTCACCGGCCCGCCAATGTCGAGGGTCATCAATGCGCCAACAGGGAATGCTCGTGAGATTGAAGCGATCAAACTCTTGATGCGGTCCTCATCCCATACCCAACTGCGCTGAAAATCGGGCAACTGGAGAGTGCCACAATGGCATTCGTCTAGAAGCTTGTTAAGGTCGAACGGGTTCGTCTGAAACGTCGATCCGGCCATTGGTCAGTATTCTCCATTGGTGCCGCAGCCTGGCCGACATCGACCACGGCTATGGCGATTTCCTCGCTCGCGCCGGCACCCGTCAACACCTTCACGGCCGCGGGCGTGTCGAACGCCATGCTCGCAGAGTATCACGCGCGACCTCTGTCCCGGCTCGCCGCGCAGCAAGACGTGTAGTGGACTCACGGGCTGCCCCCAGTCGACCGCCCTGCAGCAGGTCGGCGGCCCGGAAACTCGTCGTCGAAGGCACCCGCGTCAGCTCGTCAGCTCGTCAGCTCGTCGCCAGCGCTGCTGGTCCTCGCCGGCCGCTCGCGCTGCGCGAACACGGGCGGGCCGGAGCAGCTCGTTGGCGGTCGAGGGGACAGGAGCGGCCGTTCGGTCGGGCGCCTGGGGCTCGGACGGCCGGCGGCTTCGACGACCAAGTTAAACAAATACGGGTTATCGGACGCCGGCCGCGTCGACATCGCTGCGCAGTTCGGCCCTCCAGGACCTGCAGCTCGGCTTGTCACAGCGTCAAGGCGCAGGGCCGACCACGCCGGAGTTCGCGCCCCTTCCGCCGCAGCTCAACCCGGGCACTCCGCTGGCGCCGCCGTCGATCTCGTGTTCAGGGCAGAAGAGCATGCAACGGGGTCCGCGCGCGCGTCGACCGTGACGCCGAAGGCCACCTTATCCTCGTCGAGCAGCCTGACGAGGCCGGTCTGGGGCATCGCCTCCGGATTCTGCTGTCCGTGCACGACGAGCGCGGGCGCCGCCATGGCGAGGACCACGATGAGTGCAAGCCGGGAGGGGATGTTCGCATGGGTTCTCCTTGGTTGTTCCGGCCGTCCCCCTACAACGCCGGACTCGTCGTCCGGCTGCCACTGGAAGCCGAAGGCGCAGCTTCACCAGTGTGATTATCGTGCACACCTTGTTCGCGTCGGCGCCCGCAAACCGATTCGTTTCAGCTCCACGACGGACTGCCGGATGTCGAGCCGGCTCGGCGACTGCTGTGCGACGCCGAGAAGCGTGAGGTTCGGTGCGGAGTCCGCCAACTTCGGATAACAGCCTTGTTGCCAAAGGGATTCCATGAACACCGGCGCCTGGCCATGACCAATTCCGTGTGCAATTCTGGTCGGGATTCTACGAGACCACCTGGGCCAGCCACGGACAGGTACAGGACCGAGGACCCTCGGCGGCGACGACCGTCTGCAGGTCGCCGATGAAGCGTTGCCTCACGACGCTGCGTCGTTCCTCCTCGTCATCATCATCATCGCGGCCGCCACGCTCCTCTTCGCACCTCCTGCAGGCGCAGCAAGGCGACCGCGGGTCGTCCCCGTCACCGACGTCATGTTCCAGGACCCGGATCCGGACGACTGGCTGATGTAGGTTGTCTTCAAGGTCGACCCGGTGCGGTGGTTGTCCGCGCCAACGTGCTGAACGCCGACGTGTACGTCAGCGATGTGGCCCGGCAACCGTACCGCACTGCTACCGTCGAGAACGAGGCGGCGCCGGGACGACCGAGACCGGTGTGCGGCTGCTGACGACGGAGTGGCGGGAGCGGACCGCTCGGCGAACCGACGGATGGTAGTGCGACTTCGGGTGGAGATCGCTCGGCTGGGGGTGCACGTCAAACCCATGGGGGTCCCGCAACCGGACTACGGCGCGCGGCACGTCGCGGCGCTGGTGCTGATTGTCGAGCCGGGCAGCCTGCCGCGTATCGATCCCGGCTTGGTGGCCACGATCCTGGGACTGACACCGGCGGAGAGCCAGGTGGCGGTCTGGTTGGCGGAAGGCAAGAGCGTGCGCGACATGGCCACGGCCACCGATCTCACGGAAGGCGCCATCTACTGGCACCTGAAGCAGATCTACCGGAAACTGCCGATCTCCCGGCAGGTGGACCTGGTGCGGTTGGTGCTGTCGATCGCCGAGGTCGGGTAACCGCGACGCGGCCGGCGTCCTCGCGGGGCGGGCCGGTGGCCCGGCCGCGTGCTGGATCTTCTCCGACGCACGAATATTTCCCCGAAACTACCAATCCTGTTAGTGACTAAAAGATATCGAATGCCCTATCCTTTCGCCTTGTCGAAACGGTGGTCGACGTCGGCGTGAGCTTGCTGAAATCGTGCAAGGCACTCATCACTCCCGTTCCGCGAGGCCGCAGCGCGGCCTGCAGGCGGATCACGCGACCTTCTGGCGCTGGGTCCAGCACTCCGGACTGAGGGCGCGGCGGCGCAATCCTCGCACGCCAGATCAGCGTGTCGACGAGACCACCGTGCGTGTCAAGGGCCGGTGGTGCTACCTCTACCGCGCCATCAACGCCACCGGCACCACGATCGACTTTGGCCAGGACCTTGCGACCGCCTCGCAGGCTCTGGCGAGCGTGGGCAGAATTCCGGTTTTTCTTTCCTGGAACATCCTCTTAACTGGGCTGATCGGTGTCGTCGTCGATGCGGTCACCGGCGGGTGGTACAAACTGGAGTCGAAGACGGGAAGCCTCAGCCTCCAGAGCGCCGCGGCTGCACTAGCGGGTGGCCGGCGACCAATTCCGGTTGCCGGAACATCCTCTTGGAAGAACTTGAAGGAGGAGAGGATCGAATGATGAGAACGCGCCTTATTGTCACCCTTGCAGTTGCGCTGCTGGCCTTGTCGGGCCCAGCCGCGGCGGAGACCATCCTCTACCAAGCACTAGCCAAGGCCGCCCGGATCACACCCGCCCTTGGTGGCGCGCCAGCGGCGCCAGTGGGCGTACAGCAAACCGGCTGCGGGGCCGAGACCGTCGGACGTGCCCGCGCCGATGCCAGCCGCGTGGGGACCGGCGGTTACCTCGCCGGGGGGCTGTTCCTACCAGTGATCATGCCCCTGATCGCTGATAGTGGCACCTCGAATCCACCGTTCGTCGCGACCGACGGCATGAGCCCCGACGACGCCCGCTGCTACACCGCTGCGTATAGCGACGACGTCCAGCAGCGCAAGGTGGCCAGCGCCTGGAAGGGCACCTGGATCGGCATCGGGACCTACGTCGGGCTGGTTGTTCTCGCAGCCTCTACAGCCGCAGCCTACTAAGGACAGTGATCGAGTGCGCCGTGCAAGGCGCCATTCCTCAGCGGGTGCGAATCCCGCCCGGCAACTGTCGCTCCAGCCGGTAGCGGTCGGGGCGGACGATGGAGGCAACGACATCGGCTGAAGCACTCCGACGAGAAAGGGCCGCCTTGGGCGGTTCAGCGAACACACGGGCTGTAACGACGTGAACACTGCGCAGGCCTCGAAACGTCTAATGCGGAAGCCGACCCGCCTCGATCACGGGGAAGGCTGCCAGCGGTCAGGAAGCGAGCGACGCGAGCACCGACCGTTTCCGCCGGGGTAATGGTGACGGCACGTGTGGAAGAGGGGAGTGGACGCAACACGGGAAGCCCTGCCGGTGGCGTGGCACGCGCCAACGGACAACCCGCGAGGGTCAGGTCGGGCCGGTCAGGGTGGCGGAGAGGTCCGTAGGTACCGAGGAAGCCGGGTAATGCCGGCAGAGGGAAGGGACCTCAGGTGGAAGGGATGGCGAACGGCAGCAGGCTAACGGGAGTGGCCAACGGCCTAGGACCCCGGAAAATCAGCAGGAATGCCAGATGTCATCACATGCATAAGCGAAGGGGACGACCTGAGCGGTCGCCGTCGTCGGGGCGTCAACAGGCCCGACGACGCACCGGCCGGCTAGCGCACGGGTGCGAGCCCAGTGCCAGGACTCGCGAAGACCCGTCCGCTGGTCGTGACCGGGCACCCGTGTGCGAGCCGCATGATTCCACTGGAGAGCCCGGTGCTGGAAATCGGCACGCCGGGTTCGGAGAGCGGGGGGAGGAAACGTGCCCACGGGAGTCGGCCGGCGGCCCGGTTGCGAAAGCACCGGATAAGCCACCGGCCCCCTACCGGCAACGCGCCTCCTCTCGACTCTACTATCGCCAGGAAGGCAGACCTGTCATGCGGACACGTATCACCATCGGCGTTGTTACCGTCTTCGCTCTCGGGCTCTTAGTCGCCTGCGGGGATGACGACAAGACGCCAACTCCGACCGGGCCATCGGTGGTTCAGCCGGTCACGCCGTCAGTCACAGCGCAAAGCCTGACGATCCAGGGGCTCTCGGCCGGCAGTGAGCTTGAAGTCGGCCAGACGGTACAGTTGCGCGCTAACCTTGAACTTTCGGACGGGTCGACCCGTGAAGACATCGACGCGGAGTGGACATCGAGCAACACGACCGTCGCGACCGTCAGCGATGACGGACTGGTCACTGGTCGGCAGCTTGGCGGAGTCGATCTGCGCGCCACGGCTGAAGGGCTCACGGCCCGTGTCTCATTCCGTGTCATACCAAGACCGGAATCGGAATTCTGGCGCGCATCAGGAACCGGCGCGACGATTCTCGATCTGCCGACACGGATCACGCGCATCCGCATCGAAGGCGAGTACGACGGCTTCGTCGAGAACTTCGTGATCTGGTGCGGGAGCACCGGTGACCGTGGGGGGCTCTTGGTCAATGAAATCCTCGGGACCGGCGGCGAGCACTCTACCCGGTACTCGGGCATCCATTCGGCGCGACGGGAATACGGGAGCACGGGCGATCCGTGTCGAGAGTTACAGGTCGAGCACTCGCAGGGGATCCGCTGGACGATCACCGAGACGGCGCCGCGGAGCGGCGGGCTCTCGCCGGTCGTAAGCACCGGCAGTGCGTTCGGTGACGAGGAAGCCGTGCGACAGGCTCGGGAACAGCGCAACCAGTTCTAGACCGCCTTCAACGCCGGCTCGGGGCTCTCCTCCGAGCCGGGACTTCCTCTCGTTCGACCTGCTTGAACCGACTCGGCATCCCGGAATCGCTCCGCGCTAGCTTCCTGACCGAACGAGGTTCCCTTCGGAGCGCAACGTGCCGCACTCCGCGCTGTGCTGGCTGATCTGCGAGCGCATAGTCCCGTCGCCGAAAACCACATCGAACTCGGTAATCGTCATTACGCCGCAAGACTCGGTCTCGAGGACGGTATCGGGGTCCAGTGTGTATCTGCCGTCGGCGTCGACGGTGCCGCTAGTTGGCAACCAACGGACAACCCCGCCTTCTGTGATCCCGCTTATCGTCACCCGGGAGTTTGTCTGAACGACGGTCATCGTGGTCGGGAACGTCCCGAGCAGCTGTCCCTCCAGCCAGATCGAGAACGGGCCCGTATAGGTCCCGGCGACCATCGGGATCATCGGCGCCGCCGGCGCGACAGGCGCCGTGGGCATTACCGGCGCGGTGGGCGAGGTGGGCCCCCCGCCACCGTCGCCGCAGCCGGAGGAGATCAGAACCAGGGCGAGCAGGAGCGTTGCCAACGAGCGGCGGTCGGTCTTCGTCATCTTTCAGTCTTTTCGGGAAAACGGGGTGTGGGCCCAGGGCTCGACGCCGAATCTCGACGCGTGGCGCGAGATCGCCCTTTCCCTCGGGGCGCGCGCCGGGTAACGCGTCCAACGCGAGTCTGGACCCGCGTGCACGGCCGCCATCACGGCGAAGCTGTCTTTGGCCAGCCCTCCATGACGCTCATCGTGCGTCGTATTGCTGCTCGACCACGCCATCGCCGATCGCCGGCGTGATCCAGACGCTTGTGCCGCCCGATTCGCGAGCCGATCACACCCTGACGGTGGTCGGTCACGACCCCTCAGTAGAGTCGAGGGGAGGCGCGTAACCAGTAGGGAGTCGGTGGCTCATCCGGCGCTTTCGCACCGGGCCGCAGTCCGAGTCCCATGGGCACGTTTCCTCCCCCCGCTCTCCGAACCCGGCGTGCCGATTTCCGGCACCGGGCTCTCCAGTGGAATCATGCGGCTCGCACACGGGCTTTCCGGTTGCGACCAGCGGGCGGGTCTTGCGAGCCGTGGCACCCGGCTCACCCCTGGCGTTGGCCGGCCGGTGCGTCGTCAGACCTGTTGACGCCCTGACGACGGCGACCGCGCGGGTCGTCCCCTTCGCTTCTGCATGTGATGACGTCTGGCATTCCTGCTCATTCATCGGGGTGATAGGCCGTTCGGCCACTCCCGGAGCCTGTTCCCTTTCGCCATCCCTTCCACCTGAAGCCCCTTCCCTCGGCCGGCATTGCCCGGCTTCAACGGTAGTACGGGCTTCTCCGCCACCCTGGCCGGCCCGACCTTGCCCTCACGGGTCGTCGGTTGGCGCGTGCCACGCCGCCGGCAGGGCTTCCCGTGTTGCGTCCATTCCCCTCTTCCACGCGTGCTACCGCCATTACCCCGGCGGAACCGGTCGGTGCTCGCGTCGCTCGCTTCCCGACCGCTGGCAGCCTTCCCCGTTATTCAGGCGGGTCGGCTTCCGCGTTACCCGTTTCGAGGCCTGCTCGGCGTTTACTCGCGTTGTGGCCCGCGTGGTCGCTGAACCGCCCAGGGCGGCCCTTTGTCGTCGGAGTGCTTCAGCCGATGTCGTTACCTCCATCGTCCGCTCCGACTGCTACGCCGGCTGGAGCGACAGTTGCCGGGCGGGATTCGCACCCGCTGAGGAATAGCGCCTTGTCACGGCGCACTGAATGATCCGGGCTAGTCTCGGAGCGCCGGCACCGGGAACGATGCTTCATACAGCCCGGTCCTGACGCGGCGAGCACGTCACGGCGTGATCCCGTTGTCGTCGAAGAATTTAGACCAAAAATCTACGGCACGACCGACGACATCGTCGAAGAAAATCATCTGGCCGCCGGGAAGCTTTATTTCAAGACACGAAATATAAAAGTCGCGACTAAAATCACGGGAGGAGAAGTCGCCGCCGTGAAATCTGGCTTCAGAAATTCGAGGCGTATACCTCGAAATCTTTCCATGTTTCGATTCAGTGCAGATGTCTTGCAAATAGGCGAGTTCTGGGCATGTGTGCTTGACGTGATCCTGGAGATCTCTCAATGTTGCGAATCGGGAAGTTGAACCAGGAGCGCTGAAGACATGGTCACAGAGCTGCCAAGCCTTGATGGCGCAATCCCGCGCCAAGTCCTCGTTGAGGTCGTCGTTTTTGAACCTCTTCGAAGCGGCTTTTAGTGCATCAAGCGCTGACGCTGCATCAAGACCGAATGAGCGTGTCATTCGTCAGACCTGGACCGAGCACTCTTCAACCTTGGACCCAGGCCCACAGACGCCGGATAAACCATCCGGGTGGGTCTGACGCATCATCCTGCGTCGGGTCCGGGTCGTCGTCCGTAGCAAGCACATCTTCAAGGGACTCCGTGTTTTCCTCGTCCCAAAGGGTGCCTGGGCCCCGACTTCGGCCAGCAGGCAGCGCCAGCGTGTTGGCTGATTCCGAGTGTAGCACCCTGTTGCCCGACAAGTCGCCCGTGCCGTTCGGCTCCGTCGACGCGTTGGCTCCGGGTAGTCCGCCTCCCCGAACAGCTCCCGCTGCCCACAACGCCGCGTCCAACTCGGCCGCCGTCGCCGCGCGGAACCCACCGCCGCGTCCAACCTCGATCGTGAACAGCCCGCGCCAGTTTACCGACCCCTGCCGTCGCCGCGCCGGGTGGCTCGACGGGCGCCCGCTCGATAATCCGACCGCCGCCTATGTCGCCGAGGCTCTACGACACCGGGCACGCCGCACTACTCGACACGCTGCGCTGGTTTTCCAGATGGGTTCGGCGGAGTCGGGCTCCACCATCAAGGTCCGGTCTGCTGGCCGGCCGCAGACGGGCGGCCAGCGAATGGTCGTACGTGCCCCCCCATTCGACCACCCAAAAGTGACCCGGCACAACGGCAGGTCAATGGATCGTCTCCCCGACGTCATGGTCGACGATCACAAGCTCACCGGCAGCTGCTTCCAAGACGCCGATGGCGATCTCCGCGACCAGGCTCGCGAACGTCCACGCCCACCAGCGCGGCCAGCCGTGCAGCACATGCAGCTTCACCGCCTCGATGACCGTCGCCAACTCCAGCCGCCTCGAATGGATGCAGCTCGCGGTCGAGCGTCACCCACTCGCCGATGACCCATTCCGCGCTTGTCGGCTCGTCCACCGTTACTTCCTCCCGCGTCGCCTTCGACGAGCGGCAGTTCTGCAGTGGATCGTGGTCCCGGACCGTCCTACCTTTTGCCGTTCGGACTGCCGGACATTGCCCAGCCGCCAGCCCCGGACCAGGACCACGAGTCTCGCCACACAGCAGGTTGCCTTCGACCACCACCAGATCTCTGCAGGCCGTTGAACGGGCCGCCGCCGCGGAGCATGCTCGACATCGTCGCACATCAGCCGCTGGCCGCTCACAACATCGGCTCCGCGAGCTCGCGGAGCCACTCTCGGGCCGGCGACATCTGCCGGCACGCACCGACTCTATCCTGCTCAACCCGTCCGGATCCGCATCGCGTCGAACGGCGGGCATCACGGCCTGACCCGCACCATCGAGGTCCCCCGGCCGGACGCCGCAGCCGAGCCGCCGAGCGGGGCGCCCCGGCTGCGCCTCTGCCGCCGCGGACCCTCGAACGGCAGGCGGCGCGCCACCGGCTCGACATCCCCCTCCGAGACCACAGAGCCGCCGCAGTCCGGACACCTCGACGGCCACGGCAGCCGCACGTCGACCACGAAGCGCGTCAGGCAGCCAGAGCACCGCCCAGGACGCGTCTCCCGACGCTCGGGATGCGTCGTCGGAAGATGAGCCCCGATCAGACGCTGGCCGCTCACGATACCGTCCCTTGCCTTCAGATTCGCCGCCGACCGAACGGTGCGCGCGCGCTATCAGGTTGCAACACTCGACCCTGCTCACCGTTCATACGCCGTCGCCGCCCCCGAACCCGCATAGCGCACCACCTGCCCCGTCCGATACGACGTCAACCGCACCAGCCCGCAGGCTTGGCACACATCTGCTTGACAATCCCCCGTCGAACGCTCCCGGTCGAACCGCCACAGGTGCCCGTTCTCGCGGCGAGGGCACGCCGGGACCACGATCTTCTGCTCCGGCATCAGCCCTGTCGGCGCGTCTCGAGCCCCTCCGCCAGCCGGTGGCCCAGGACTGCTTCGAGCGTGCCGTCACCGACACTGACAACCCGCGTGCCGTAGACCCGCCACCGTCCGCCGCCGTCGCACGCCGCATAGCCGCGCGCCACGCGAACCGCCTCACCCAGCGACGGGAACACCGACCAGACCCACTGCCGCGGCCGGCCCGCCGACCGCCACCCGACCGCGTACAGCTCGTCCATCACCGCCACCAGGTTCCGGAGCCGTCAACCGACATCGACGTCGTCGCCCGTGCGTTCGGCCGCGTCGACGCGCTGCACCGGGTAATCCGCCGCCCCGAACAGCTCCCGCTGACGCAGCGCCGCATCACCGGTTTCGTTCTCCTCCCATCCCGGTCTGGCCGACCACCACCAGCAGCCGAATCGTATGGATACGCGCTGGCCCGCCTCGGCGCTACATCTGGACACGTCCCTGGAAATGCGCACCGTCGGCAATCACCACGCGCGGAGCCGAAATCACCCCTTCAAACGACCCGGTCTCGCCGATGCGCACCAGCTCGATCGCCGTCAACTGCCCGGTCCCCGTACCGAGCACCACGACCGACTTCGCCAGCACTTGCGCCTCGACACGGCCCCCAGGGCCGACCGTCACCACATGCTGCTGCAGCTCGATCGTGCCGACCACCTCGCCTTCGACCTCCACGTCCTCGTTCCCGCTCACATCACCCTTGATGACGAACCCGCGCCCGATCATGGTGCCCCCAGCCACCGGCGCGCGACTCCCACCGCCGTGCTCCGGCGGTCGCCGACGTCCCGCCGCCGCGATGTCAACGACGGCGGGCTCGGCCATGACCCGACTCGACCTCTCCTGTTGCGCCATCAGTCCGTTCTCCTCTTCGCACTCAACCCTCAGCTCCCCGGACCCGTCATGCCAACCTTGAACATCGTCATCGCGATCGTCCAGCCCGACGCGACTCACCAGGTTGGCCGCGCTGAGGCCGGCAGCCAGGGCCTCAAGGCTCGCCGCGTCCACCGCCGCGGGCACGTGCGGCAGATGGGTGCGCTTGCGCCAGGCGGGCAACGCCTCCGCGTGAAAGAAGCGCGTGGCGCGCCGCCAGCAGGCGGGATGGTCGAGGAACGTCGTCATCGCGCGCGCGCCATGATGCGCCAGCGCGGCGAGCTGCTCAACGAAGGCCGCGTGGGCCGCCGGGTCGGTCGCGAAGTGCCACGCCGCGTCGTCGAGGATGGCGCGGCAGCCTTTCTCGCCACTCAGCGCCGCGATGTCCTGGAACGCGGCGTCCATCGCGTGGCGCTGGGCGTCGTCCAGCGTCAACCAGGCCGTCCACAGCTCTTCGGGCTGGGGCTCCGGCATCGCGGCAATGTCGAGATCATCGAAGACGCCGCGGGCGTGGAAATAGCGGGCCAGCAGCGGGTTCGGCATCTGCCGGAAGAAGTCGCGGGTGGCGTAGTGACGCGCCATCGAATCTTTGCTCGGCCGACCCGGGCCTCCCGGCGGCACCCAGTGCGACCGCGGGGCCGGACTGGCAGGTATGGGCCGGCGTGGTGCGCCGGCCCGTCCTCCATCGCTTCCGGCGCGCCACAGGCGGTGCCTGGGTGCCGCCGCTACCAGCCCAGCGTGGCCCGGCCGAGGAACCCGTTGTCCGTGCCGTCCAGCATCGGACTCTCACGGCGGTGGGCGTCGACGCCAAGCTCGAGGTTCAGACGCTCCCGGTCGAGCACCCCGAGGCCGTAGCCGATCCGATAGTCCCGTCCGTACTCCGAGGTGCTGACGCCGACCCGCGGCGTCCCCACGAAGCGGCTTCCCACCGGCAGCCCGTAGCCGACCTCGCCCTCGAGGCGGTTGCCTGACGCGAGGCCGCCGTTGGCCATCCCCGCCATCGTCTCCCGGCCCCACATCGCCTCGGCCCCGCTCGTCGCCTCACCGCCCCACGACGGCGCCACCCGTGCCGTCAAGCCCAGCGGCGTCGACGGCGTCGGGTTGTAGCTCAGCGACAGCGCCATGCCCCGCTCGGAGAACCCGTCGGCCTGGTGCATTACCAGCATCCGCACCCGCAGGTCGACGGCCAGCCCGGTCGACGTATCCGACACCACCAGCCCGCCGCCCACGTCCAGGCCGGCGCCGGTCTCGGCGTCCCCGCCGTCGTGCCGCAGCCCGACCTCGACGCTCGGCCTGAGTGACAGCCGGCCGGCGAGCGTGTAGCCCCGCGCGGCCTCCAGCCCCGTCCGGAACCGGGTCACTGCCGCCGCGGTCGCCGTCAAATTCCCACCGGGTCCTTCGACGCCGTCGATCGACGTGCCGACCCACAGGGCATCGGCCTTGAACGCCAGCTCGAAGCCGCTCGCGCCCCCGGCCACCAACGCGCCCCGCGTCCCGGCTGCCGCCATCGCCATCGACAGCCCGCTCGTGAGCGCCGCGCCCTCGCCCGGCATCAACGTCAGGGCACCCTTCCCGTAGCCGGTCACGCCCCACACCGACACCCGGTCCGACAGTTTGTACCCCAGCCACGGGTAGAGGCCGTTGACGGCCGAAGCCACCTGCCCGTCGGTGACGCCGGCGTACTCGCCCAGCCCCCGGCTGTTCGACAGTGACAGGCCCGTCACCAGCGGCCCCTTCGCGTAGTCGGCCCCGAACATCATCGTGCGCACGTCACCGCCCAGCGACAGCGCCTCCTCGCGGCCTGCGAACGACGACCGGGCGCCCCGGCTCCAGAACGAGAGGATGCCGCCCTGGCGTGTCTCGCGGGTGAGCGCGAAGGACGAGCTGGTGAGCAGATGCTCGACGCCCAGGCCCATCGAGCTCAGGCCGCGGTCGAACAGCCCGCCGGACGAGCGGGCCATCCCGTTCATCGGATCCGCCGCCACGCCCATCCCGCTACCCGCGGGACCGCCCATCCCTGCGGCCAGGCCGATCGACCCGGCCCCGGCGCCCATCGGGGAGCCGGACCGTGCACCGGGGGAGCCCGCGCCCGGGGCGTGCATGCCAGCCGACGATCCGAGCTGGCGCAGGACGTCGAGCGCCAGTTCGCGCTCCATGCCCGGCCGCAGCTGCCGCCCGGCAACCTGGGCCTCGACACCCACCTCGCGCGGCGCCGCCAGCCGCTCCTCGACGTGCTCGACCACGTGCACGGCCGCCGTCCGCCCAAACCGCGCCATCAATGCCCGCGGCAGCGGGTCGCTGTTCCTGATCGTTCCGGTCGCCTCGGCTCTCGTGATGGAGACCGTCTGCGATGGGTCACCGCACACGTGTGCATTGCTGATCTTGACCTTCACGGTCTCGCCGTTGTCGTTCACCGAGTCGTCGATGATGCGGACGAAGGGCTTGTCCACCCGTTTTCCGATCTGCATCCAGTACGTGGCTTTCGGGAACTTGAGGTAGTCCGTTCCTTCCTCGGCGGTGCCGCCCGAGATGGTCTCGAAGTCGTAACACACATAGTCGTTATGCTTCCGCGAGAGCCTGACTCTGAAATCGAGGTACCCGTCGTCCTCGTCCCCGGTCGCGTCTCGGATCCGAATGGTCAGACCCGGCACGGTGGTCGTGGTGGTCGACGGCGCGGTGATCGTTCCCGTCGCCTCGGCCCTCGTGATGTCGAGGTCCTTTATTTTGTCGCCGTACGCATCGACCACGCGCGCGTTGCTGAGCCTGACCTTCACCGTCTCCCCGGCGGCGGCGACCGTGTCCTCAATGAGCGCGAAGCCCATCTGCGCGGTCTTATCTCCCGCCAGAATGACGTGGGTGTAGGTGCGACGAGCATGGTAGTCCTCGCCTTCGGTGGCGGTGCCTCCCGAAATAGTCTCGAAGTCGACCTTCACCGTGTTCTGGAAGGCTCGCGAGAGCGTGACCTCGAACAGGAGGTGGCCGGCGTTCTCGGCGGCGCTTGCGTCCGCGATCGAGAGGGCAGGCGGGAGAGTTCCCCTGACGGCGATCTTGAGCTTGCCGGCAAGGTCACTCCAGGTTGTAGTAGTCGTAGACCGCTGCCGCGAACTGTTGGCGATGTTCCATCCGCTCGCCTTCCCCGAATCTTCGGCATTACTGGCCGTGTGACCTCCAAGTCGTATCGAAGGTTACTGCCTGATCCCAGCTCCTCGAACACCACGAAGTAATTGGTGTCCTTTTCGAGGGTCGCATTGGCCGGCGCCCTGAAGGTGTTGATCGCGTCGTCGTTAAGCGTCGCCGGATTGGTCAGCACGTACAGGCTGGTGCCGGGATTGCCGGATGAGGTCGTGTAGATGCTCACCTTTGGCCGAGAATTCGACCCGAAATCATCTACCCGGACTTGAATTACCGAGAGCGTATAGCCGCCCTCATTGTCGCCGGTCCTGAACTGCTGTGCTTGAAGTTGCCAGAGATGTCCGTGGGGACCGACTTCCCGGACATCGGGATCGGTGCTCTGACCGGTGTTGGAGACGAAGGTGGTCTTCTGGGCCTCGGCCTGAAGCGGCAGGGTCAGGAGCGCGGCGACGGCCACGAGGAGCCCGGCCGCCAGGCCGCGCGCCGCGAGGCACCGGCCGCGCAGACGCCCCGGGTCGGCACTCCTGCGCGCGGGCGCGGTCTCAATTGCTTCCGACATCAACACCCGTGTCAACCTGTTCGCGTGGCTGCATACTCAACGACCCCTCCGTGCTTGAAAACATCTGTGTCCCCCGCCGAAAAAAAAGCCGTGCCGTCGACGTTCAGCGTTCAGGTCCTGCGAGGCGGTCGCAAGGTCCGGGCCAAAGTCGATCGTGGTGCCGGTGGCGTTGATGGCGCGGGAGAGGTAGCACCACCGGCCCTTGACACGCACGGTGGTCTCGTCGACACGCTGATCTGGCGTGCGAGGATTGCGCCGCCGCGCCCTCAGTCCGGAGTGCTGGACCCAGCGCCAGAAGGTCGCGTGGTCCGCCTGCAGGCCGCGTGCGCAGAGCCGCGCTGCGGCCTCGCGGAACGGGAGTAATAGTGCCTACTGCACGATTTCAGCAAGCTCACGCCGACATCGACCACCGTTGCAACAAGGCTAAAAGTCTAGGGCGTTCGATATCTTTCAGTCACTAACAGGATTGGTAGTGTCGGGGGAAATGTTCGGAAGTTGGAGAAGATCCAGCGCGCGGCCGGGCAACCGGCCCGCCCAGCGAGGACGCCGGCCGCGTCGCGGTTACCCGAACTCGGCGATCGACAGCACCAACCGCACCAGGTCCACCTGCCGGGAGATCGGCAGTTTCCGGTAGATCTGCTTCAGGTGCCAGTAGATGGCGCCTTCCGTGAGCCCCGTCGCCCGGGCGATGTCGCGCACGCTTTGGCCGTCGGCCAACCAGGCCGCCACCTGACTCTCGGCCAGCGTCAGCCCCAGGGTCCTGGCGACCACGTCGGGATCGAGACGAGGATGGCGCCCCGGCTCGACAATCAGGACCAGCGCCGCGACGTGCCGCGCGCCGTAGTCCGGTTGCGGGACCCCCACGGGTTTGATGTGCACCACGAACGGGGGCAACCCGGACACGCGACCCAGCCGCATCGATCCACTGACCGGGACCGCACCGGAGGGCGGTAGCGCCTCAGCCACCAGCCGCGCCAGACGGACCTGGTCGTCCGGCGCACGGGCCTGCAACACCCCATCCTCATCCGACAACCACTCACCCTGTCGGAGGAGGCTCAGGGCACGGTCATTCACCGCCAGAATCCGCCCGCGCCGGTCCAGGTGGACGACCCCGATCCGAGGGGTCTCGAGCAGGGCGGTCACGGTCGTGTCCCCCGCCTGGGCACGGACCAGCGCCTGCCGGACACGGATGAATTGACGGACATGGGGCATGAGCCGCCGGACCATGGCGATCTGCGACGACCCCCAGCCCTCCGAGGCGACGGGATCCGCGAGCGACCAGGTCATGCCGGAGCCCCCCGGCCCGTCCAGGAGCACGTTCAAGCCCTGCTGATACTGGGACCGGCGTAAGGCCTCGTTGTAGGTACGCGAGGTGTGCAACTCCTCGGCCGTGTACAGGTCTGGGATCGGCACCAGCTGGCCTGCGGGCAGTTGCAGTTGCCGCGGGATGGCTTCGTTGATGGGATGGTAGATGTCGAGGTACTCACGCTCCAGATCGAGGCGGCGCTGCCCGCGGTAGTAGAGCCCGACGAAGAGCACCCGGATGTCGTCGGGCGGGCCTTCGGCGACCAGGAGGGCATTGCCCGTCAGGCCGCAGGCCTCGTCAATCAAGGCCGAGGTGGCCGGCCAGTGCGTCTCGTCGAGCATGGCGTCGTACAACGACATCAGGACGCGCTCGAACGCAGGCTGCTCGCTCATGCCCACCCGAACACACTGGCGCAGACCAACATCAGTCGCTGCCGGAAACTTGCGTTGGCGTCGGCGCCGTCGGCGACGGGTCGTCCCCGCAACAAGGCTAAAGGCTAGCCCGGACCATGCACCAAGGGCCCGATCCAGGTAGAGACACAAGAGCCTCTGTATGGTGAAAATGCAGTGTTCACAGGCATTTTAGCCACCACGGAGGCCCCTGCGTGACGACCGACACTGTACCACAGACTGTTCTGTTCCCGGATCTGTTCGACAAGCCACTGTTCGCCAAGTTCAACCAGGAGCAGGCAAGCTCCGACGGCGGGGCGGTCCTGCTCAAGGCGGCCGAGCGCGTGTACGGGTTGGTCAAGGCGTTCGCCCGGTGCCTGAGCGACAAGCGCGCGCCGGAGAAGATTCGGCACACGCTCGCGGACCTGATCGGCCAGCGCATCTTCGGCATCGCCTGCGGCCATCCCGACTGCAACGATGCCGAGCACCTCGCCGACGACCCCATCCACAAGCTGCTGCTCGGCCGCGACCCGGTGGCGGGCGAGTCACTGGCCTCGCAGCCGACGCTGTCGCGGTTCGAGAACGCGGCCGGCCGCGGCGCGCTCTACGACATGGGGTGCGAGTTGGCGGCGCGTGTTGTCGAGCGCCACCGCCGCCGGCTGGGGCGGGTTCGGCGCATCACGATCGATCTGGACCCGACCGACGACCCGACGCACGGCGCCCAGCAGTACAGCCTCTTCAATGGGTACTATGACAACTGGTGTTACTTGCCGCTGCTCGCGTTCCTGACGTTCGACCGCGAACCCGAGCAGTATCTGTGTTCGGCGGTGTTGCGGCACGGCAAGGCGGTCGCCTCCGAAGGGGGCGTGGCCCTCAGAGATCCCCTCATTTTCTCATATGAACAAATAGAGCAAAATCCTCCGTTTCACATTAGGAAAGTTGGAAAGGTGCGCACTTTGAATTAGAATATGGTTGTATGCATAAACATCAAGACCGGCCAGCCTCATCCCGGCAATGGCTCCGGAGACACGACATCCTGAACTTCATCACCACCTTGTACGAAGGCGACCTGCATGCCAAACGGGTGCTGTCCTTGGCCAACGCAACCCAGGGCGTGCTGACGAGCGCTTCGCTGGCAATCCATGCCGTGGGGCGCGGCTTGGCCCAGGCCATGGGCACGTTGACCAAGCATGGCGTGAAGCAGGTGGATCGGCTGCTGAGCAATCGAGGCGTCGACGTCTGGGCCTTCTTCGCATACTGGACGCCGTTCATCGTCGCCGCCCGCACCGAAGTGGTCGTTGCGCTGGATTCGCACGCACCGGCGGCCGACGGCGAAGGCCGTCAACTCAAGGCGGGACCGCGCAGCATGTCCCACCGGACGCGGTGGATCTGCCCGGCCCGTGGACGCCCGCTGAACGTCGTGCCGACTCCCGACCTTGGCGAGGCGGGCGCCCACCGGCCGTTGGAAATCTCGCGGGAGATCGCCGCCGCCCATGCCTGCGTTGGGGCCGCGAGATTCCCACAGCTCCACAGCGCTTCATCATCATCTATCATCAGATACCAGACAGACGACGAGGGCGTGATTTCGGAACCGGAATGCACCTTAACGAAGCCCTCAAGTGGTCCAACCGACCGGGACCACCTCAGTTCGGAGGCGGCGCGGCGTTACGACGTGGACCGGACGCGGGGAACGTCGGGAAAGTGCTCCGCGTGCGGGTTCGAGAGTCTCGCGGTGCTGGATGGCAGGTGCGCTCTGTGCCGGTACGTGGAGACGGCAGGCTCATGATGAGCCTGCGCCGCCGGATGAACGCGGCGGCGTCACGGCCGGCCGCCCGTTTTCGGGCAGTCCGGCTTGCAAAGTGCGGCCTCGTGTGAGTCCCCCCTATATGTCCCACCCTCACTCGGGACTGGATTCACAGGACGAGCTGAACCGACTGCGGCCGAACTCGCCCCAACGGCGCAACAGAGGGACGTTGGCGGTAGCGGGAGATATTGGGGCTCGTCGCCCGGCGAACGCGCACACGACGAGACGAACCGCGCTGACGACACTGGCTGCGGCGAAAGTGTGAGCCTCTCCGCGGCATCGGGTCAACTTCAGTTTCCCGCACGTCGCACCCCGCTGGCGACCGGGCCGCCACAAACAGATGATCGACCCCGTCGCGGAACCTCGACGGGCTGCCGAATGCCTCGTCCCCGCCGTCCGACGCGACCAACGGCATGGAACCCGACATGGACTCGGTTTCTCACGTTCTGGCGACGCCATCAGATAAGTACGACGGCTAGCCCGGAAAATTCGTGGCGTGTTCTGATTCCGGTACAGACACAAGAGCCCCCGTGTGGTACAAGTGCAGTGTTAACAACCACTTGCGCCACCACGGAGGCCCTTGCGTGACGACCGACACTGTACCACAGACTGTTCTGTTCCCGGATCTGTTTGACAAGCCGCTGTTCGCCCAGTTCAACCAGGAGCAGGGCAGTTCCGACGGCGGGGCGATCCTGCTGAAGGCCGCCGAGCGCATCTACGGCCTGGTCAAGGCGTTCGCCGGGTGTCTGTTCGACAAGCGGGCGCCGGACAAGACCCGGCACTCGCTCGCGGACCTGATCGGCCAGCGCATCTTTGGCATCGCCTGCGGCCATCCCGACTGCAATGATGGCGACCGTCTCGCCGACGACCCCATCCACAAGCTGCTGCTCGACAGAGACCCGGTTTCGGGCGAGCGCCTGGCGTCGCAGCCGACGCTGTCGCGGTTCGAGAACGCGGTCAACGGCTGCGCGCTCTACCGCATGGCGGACGAGTTGGCCCCGCGGGTCATCGCGCGGCATCGCCGCCGCCTGGACGGGCGGGCGCGGTGCATCACGATCGATCTGGACCCGACGGACGACCCGACGCACGGGGCGCAGCAGTACACGCTCTTCAACGGCTACTACGACAACTGGTGCTACCTGCCGCTGCTTGGCTTCCTGACCTTCGACCGCGAATCCGAGCAGTATCTGTGCGCGGCGCTGTTGCGGCACGGCAAGGCGGTCGCCTCGGAGGGGACGGTCGGGCTGTTGTCGCGGTTGCTGCCGCGGCTGCGCCGGGCGTTTCCGCGGGCGCGCATTCTCGTTCGGCTCGACGGAGGCTTTGCCAGCCCGGCGGTCTTTGCCTTCCTGGAGGCGCAGCCGCGGCTCGATTACGTGATCGCGATGGCGAAGAACGCGGTGTTGGAGCGGTACGCCGAGCCGGCCATGCTGGTGGCGCGGGCGCGGACGTGGCGCAGCGAACAGACCGAGCACGTCTACACCGAGACCAACGAGTACCAGGCCGGCACGTGGAACCACGCGCGCCGCGTGGTGATCAAGGCCGAAGTCGTCCGCCACCGAGACCGCGAGCCGCGGGACAATCCGCGCTTCGTCGTGACCAACATGCGGCAGACGCCGCGTTTCCTCTACGAGAAGGTCTACTGCGCCCGCGGGGACGCCGAGAACCGGATCAAGGAACTGAAGGCCCTACAGATCGACCGCACGAGTTGCCAGGCGTTTTCGGCGAATCAGTTGCGCGTCCTGCTGACGGCGGCGGCCTACGTGCTGATGCAGGAGTTGCGGCTGCGCGCCGCAGACACCGCGTGCGCCCGCGCGCAGGTGCCTTGGCTGCGCGACCGGCTGCTGAAGCTCGGCGTCCAGGTGGTGTGCTCGGTGCGTCGCATCGTCCTGCGCCTGCCGCGCGCGACACCGGACCTGGCGGCGTGGCGACACATTGCGTTCGCGCTCGGGGCGCGCGCCGGATAGCCGCTCAACGAGCATCGCATCGCTGCCGGCCGGAGGGCTGTCAACCGCCTGACGGGTGGAACTGTCGTTGCCCGCCTCTTGCCGCCCTCATCACTACGGCGGTCGGCCGCTTGACCACACCATCACCCGCGGTCGGCGACGTTCGAAGGGCCGCCCACCCGTCGATCACCCTCTACCGGTGACCGAATCGGGTGCTGTCACCTCCTGCCGGTGACCGCGGCGGGGTCGCCGTGAATAATCCAGGCTAGTGGCTGCGGGGCACGTCCGTCCGTACGGGCGCGCCCCCCGCGCGCGGGGTTGACCGCTACGCCACGGCGCCCAATTTGGGACTGAGCGGGTCCACCCCGCACAGGCGGCGGTAGACCCGGCTTGTTGAGCCGGCCCACGGTCGGCCGGCCGGATCCGCCACGCCCGCGCGGGAATGAACGGCGGTGGCCCTGCGGCCGGACCTAGCACGCGTCGGCCACCCCGTGCGGGCAGGGGAAGGTGAAGCACTCAATCAGAGGGTCCGCTAGCGGGGCAGGAAAGACGGCCGGGTGTTTGAGCTCCCGTTCCCCACGACTCTTGCGGATGTCGCTGCAGATCGAGGTCGAGTACCGCAGCCATCTGGCTCCGTCGAGCTGGTTGGCCCGACGTCGAACCGAAGGGCAAGAGCGCAACCGGCCCGGTTGGCGGGTTTCGGACAGGACCGGCTGGTCGTCTGGTGGAACTGCCATCCAACGTCTCGATGCCGGATGGAGAGTACCGACGGTGAGCCACACTCAACCCGCCGAAGAGCACCGGAGGCGAGCGGCCACGCCTGGGCGGAAACAGGTCCGCGTGCTAGGCTCCCGAATTGTGGAACCAACCGATCAGCAGGGGCGGGGCCAAGACCGCGGCTCGGACACGGGAGGATGGCCAGCGCCGCAGAAAGCCGGATTCCACCTAGTGAGTGGTACCCATCCGAGGAGCACGCCCATGGCCACCACGACGCAAGGCACCGTCAGGCAGACCTACAACGACTACTGCGCAACACCGGACGACGAGCGCTACGAGCTACTGAACGGCAATCTGATGATGGTTCCCGCACCCAACATGAAGCACCAGAAGGTGCTAGGCACGCTCTACGTGGAACTGCGCAATTTCGCCAAGGAGCACGGGCTGGGCGACGTGTACGTCGCACCGTGCGACGTCGTTCTGTCGGACACCGACGTCGTACAGCCTGACCTGCTGTTCATCTCGCGAGCGCGCGAGCACACGATCACCGACGAGAACGTGCGGGGAGCACCGGACCTCGTGATCGAGATACTCTCGCCGTCCACCGCCGACCGCGACCTGGGCTACAAGCACGAGCTGTACGGCAGACACGGCGTGCTCGAGTACTGGATCGTCGATCCGATGGCCGAGACCATCGCCGTGCATCAGCAACGGGACGAGCGGCTCGAGCTCACCGAGACCTTCGGGCGCCGGGACACCCTGCGGAGTGGGGTGCTTGAGGGGCTGCACCTCAAGCTGGACGACATCTTCGCCAGCTGAGTAATCGCCGACACAGACAGACAGGTCGGGTGCGGTCTGCCGGCGCGGCGGCGCCGCTCCGTGGGAAGGCCGCTCAAAAGCACAAACGCAGGGAGGCTTCGAACAAGCCAGGGTGGATTGATAAGAGAAAACGGGGTCCGGGCGCCCGGCCGGAGCCCCGTACCGCTGGCAGTGTTAGCGGCGCCGGCCCGCGCCGAGCAACAAACCAATAAGGATCGCGCCTCGGGAAACGCCCCGGGCCCGGTCGAACCAAAAGCGCAACGCGGCGGCATCGACCACCTCAACAACGAGCAAGGCGGCGGTCAGCGCGACCGGAACCAGCGCAGAGCCTTCGCGGCCGTATGGTGGTCGACGCCAAAGTGCTTCGCGATCCTGCTGACGCCGACGCCTCGGTCGTGCATCGCGCCGCTGACGGCGGCGATGACCTGGTAGATCGGGATCACGAACGGATCGGAAACGCCCACGTCAGCGCAAAGACGAGCGAGGGTTCGGAATCTTTCAGTCCGCGTCCACCATCCAATAGAAGTCGCACCTGGGTCCGGACCACCGTCCGGATCCAGGTTTTCCAGCAACTTGAGCGTGTCGAACTTCGTGCGCGCAACGTAGGACGGGCGGCCGGCAAGCACTACGGCGTCGATCTCGGAAAAGAGCCCGCGTCGCAGGCTGTACCGGTACTTCAGCGTCGCCAAGTCCCGGTTCGGCGTCCTCACCGACGGCGTCATCTACCGGTTCTACTCGGACATCGACGAGCAGAACAAGATGGAAGCGCGACCGTTCCTCGAGATCAACCTGCTCGACGTCGAAGCGATCGACGTCGACGAGCTGAAGCGGTTCACGAAAACGTCGTTCGACGTCGACCAGATCCTGAGCACCGCGAAGGACCTGAAGTACACGCGCGAGATCCTGCGACTGCTCACAACCGAATGGACAGACCCGTCAGAAGCGTTCGTGCGCCACTTCGCCTCGCAAATCTACGAGGGCGTCAAGACCAAGTCGGTGATCGAGCAGTTCACGCGAGCGACGAAGAAGGCGCTGCACCAGTTCGTGGCGAAACGCATCAGCGACCGGCTGAAGTCGGCGCTCGAGAGCACCAACCACGAAGAACCCGCAAGCACGGGGACCGCAGGAACAAGCGAAGAGGCCGCGGACACGACGGACGACAGCGGGATCGTGACGACCGAGGAAGAGTGGCAGGCGTACTACGCCGTCACAGCGATCTTGAGCCCCGAGATCGAGCCCAAGCGGATCGTGATTCGGGACGCAAAGAGCCTGTGCGCGATCCTGCTGGACAACACGAACCGGCAGCCCGTCTGTCGGCTGTACTTCAACAAAGCGCAGAAGAAGATCGGCCTGCTGAACGAGCAGAAGGTTGAAGAGCGGGTCGCCATCGCGTCGATCAGCGACATCTTCGCGCATGCGGACCAGATCAAGGCCACAGTCCGCCGGTACGAGGCTCAGCGGAGCGCGACACCCACCGAATAGTCCACGCCCGACGCCTTGTACGCCGCTGGGCTTCACGGCCCAGACCTCGACACCCAGGTGGGCTACGGACTGCCCGATTGATGCAGGGTTCGTCGGGACACCGAGAGCCGGCGTTCGCACATCTCCGAGTACGGCTGCGACTACCGGATCGGCTACGGCACGCGGGTAATCGAGCGGGGACAGCTGAAGCTGCAGCTCGGCGTGGACGCCGAACGGCGGGAGAGCCCGACCTTCCACACTGCACGAGCAGAGGGAAGGCACCGACCAGCGCGTCCTCGGGCGCGCAACCGTACAGTAGCGGGGCGGGCCCGCGGCCCCTATTGACCGACCAGAACCTGCCGCCGGCAGGCCGACAGTGCAGCCAGGGCTCGGTCCAAGGACCACCGCAACGCGTCGGGGTGATCCGTTGCCTACCCCGGCCAGGGAATGGATAGAGTGCAGAAATGGAGCGCACAACGCTCTCGACGGTCCTTCAGGTGCTCACGCTGATAATCTCGCTCATCGGAGCGATCGGCGTCCTGATCATCAACAGCAAGGTGGATCGGCTGACGGGACAGGTCCAGACCCTTCAGGAACTGCTCGTCACACACGTGACGACTCCCGGCGTACACTCGAACTGACCCCGTTCGGCGAAGTCCGGGGTCCGCATGCAACAGCAGCCAGGGGCGACTTCAACGTGTCCGTTGAGGGCTCCGACTACGCCCCGGTGGGCTCACCTGGGTGGTCGAACAGGCGAGGGACCAGCAAACGACAGACTCGGCGGGTAAAGTGAACCGATGACCGGCTGGCGACGGCTCATCACGGCGACGGTACGACTCGCCCACCGGGACGGCACCCGTCTCCGACGTCGGCCCGCCGACGGACGGCTGCTGTTCGAGCCGGTTGGCGAGACCACCAACCGCTCGGCCGAGCGCGTTCGGGGGATCGTCACCGGAGCCTGGGCGCTCAGCGCCGAAATCTGCCAAGCCTGCGGTGGCCCGGGAGACCCCGTCACCCTCCGCCGCGGCCACCTCGATCAACACGCGGACCCGTGTTATCGCGAGGAGCACATGAACGATCGTCCTATCGATCGTCCGCACCGGTATCGGCGTCATGATGCCGCACACGCTGGTGACGCGAACCGCCAACGTGGGTGATGTCTCCCCGCTCATTGCCACGGCCATGAGCGTAATCAAGCAGACCCGCGGCCCGCAAGACGTTGGGTAGCAGCCCAGGGCCGGTGCTTGCGCACTGGATTTGCGGGACGCTCCAGGAGCCTGCGCGGGTTCGGGTCCCGCCTACTTCACGCCGTCGTCTTGCGCCCGCGCGCCGCGCAGGACGTTGCCGATCGCGTAGTTCCCCTCGTGGCAGGCGAACTCGAACAGCTCCCCCGCCGCCACGCCGCGCGCCGACTGGTCCTGCGACAGCGGGAAGCGCACGGTCCACGGGCGCGTGAAGCGTGTGGGGTCGGTGATGGTGGCCTCGTAGGCGATGGTCTCGGCGTCGACGCGCGTGAACCGCTCGACCATGCGCAGCTTGCTGGTCGGGGTGCGCCAAGTGGCGTTCCACCGGTCGTGCGGCCGGTCCGGGAAGTCGCGCGACTCCACCACGAGCGTGTCGCCGTCCCAGCGGCCGCGCGGTTCGCCGTTCCACTGCGTGATGTTCGCGTGCGGGCGCCCGTCCAGCGGGATGATGCGCCGCTGGTGGAACATCTCGTGGAAGATCACGACATGCTCCGGGGTCTGGAAGATCTGGTGGTTCGGGTTGTGCCGAACCAGATCTGCGGCAGGCCGTCGCCGAGGCAGCGCATCAGACACCACGGCCGCGGTGTTGCCGTTGCCGGATCGTCTCGGGCAAGGGGCGGCAATGGCGACGATGCTGACGCCGACTTGGCGGGAGCGCTGCGCGGCGGCGTTCAACCGGCTCCACGGGCTCCAGACGGTGGCCCGGGCGCCTCTTCAACGTGTGCGGACCGCGGCAGGCGCCGCGCTCCAGGTACTCGGACGTCGTCTCGCACTTCACGCCGGCGTTGCTGGCCGGCCGGGCGCGCACGATCCGCGGCTGTCGTCACCGGTCCACCAGATCATGCTGGTGGTCACGGCATCCATCTGCGGGCGGTTACAGGCGACGTGCGGTGTCGAGCGTCCGTGAGGACCGGGGAACCGTTGCCGAAAAGATACGTCCAGTGAAGACGATGCGGGGACCCATGAAGGGGCGCCGGCCTCAGTCGAGATCCACCGGGTAGATGAGCAGGCGATTGCTGTCGAGCTGCGGAATCAGGACCCGGCTGCGGCCCGCGTCGAAGCCGATATCGGCGGCCGGGGTATCGGAAATGATCTCGGTTACGGCGCCCGACGACGAGACGTGATAGATGGCGTTGGCGCCGAAGCTCGAGACCACCAGCGAGCCGTCTTCCAGCGCCACGACGCCGTCGAGCTGTCCCTGGGGCAGCTCGGCCACGACCGTCAGCTCCCCGTCCGGGGCGACCCCGACGACCATGTTCCCACCGACCGGGACCATCACGAGGCCCTGCGGGGTGTCGATGATGCCGTTGGGCAGGGCCAGCGCGTCGCCTTGCGCGATCGCCCGGGCCTCGCCGCCGGCGTCGAACCGGTAGATGGCGGCCGTGCCGGTCGGCGCGAACCCCTGCGCGGTGATGGCGATGCCGGTATCGGTGACGTACACGTTCCCGTCGGCGCCGACGGCGACGTCGTTCAGGAAGCCGGCGTTCGGCACCGCCCACGCGCCGAGCGGCGCGCCGGAGGTCCGGTCGAACCGGCGGACGACGTCGATGTCCGCCACGTAGAAGCGGTCTCCGTAGACGGCGCTGCCCTTGGGGGCGTGCAGCGTCACACCCGGGTCGGCGCCGTCTATCCACTTCAGATCGAGGACCTGCCCGTCCGGCGACACCCGCGAGATGAACCCGTTGTCGTCGCGGTCGCCCGGCCCGCCGTTGATGTTCGACACGAGGTAGATGTCCGCCACCGGGTCGTGGAGGACCGACTCCGGCGTGCTCATGTCTCCGACGGGGATGGGTTCCTGACCGTACATCGGACTGGCGGCGCACAGCATCGCGGCGAGCGCGAGCGCCCGGCGCCAATGTACGCGGATCTCTCGGTCGCTTGTCATGTCGAGCTCCCGGGACGCCCCCGGCGGGGCGCGGTTACGTTGTCGTCTTGGGTCACCGGCAGAGAGCAGGCGCATTATCGCATGTCGCGACCCCGCGCCGATGCCGGTGGTGAACGGGGACCCGAAGGGGCGACGTCGCCTCTCTCCCCAGTCTGCACGACCCGGGGAGGGCTGCGCCGAGCGCCCCGATGCGGGTGGCCGCGGCGCGCACCAGCGGGCGTTGCGTCCGACCAGATCGCGTCCTTGCACGTCTAGTCCAGAACCGTCAACGCCACGTCCTCCCGGATGCTTTCGCCTGTCACGCGGTCCACGGCCGCGGTGTACTGGCGGGACTGGCCGTCTCGCAGCACGAGGGTGTTGCTCGACTCGAACGAACGAAAGACCGGCACGCCGGGTGCTCTGAACGACTCCATTGCTGTCGAGTCCTCCCCGTACACCGACGTCTCCTCGATAATGACGGTGACCCTGTAGCGGTCGTCGGTCAGGCTTCGCGCGAAGCTGTCGATCCGGGTGCCCACGGGCCGATAGCTGAACGCTCCGCCTTCCAGACCAGGCACTGGCGCGCCGTCGGGGGTTGCTGGCTGCACCATTGTCATTACTGGAACCTCCGCGCCCATACGCAGACTGCCTTGGTCGCGGTCGGACGTCAACGAGAGTACGTAGGGCAGGCTGCTGATCAACTCGCCCCCCTGATAGCGCGAAATGGTTACTTCCACGCTGAGATCCACGCTGGCCTCGGCAGACGGCGTTCCAGGGGGCGGGGGCGGCGCAGGTGGCGGAAACGGCGGCTGCGCCAGCGCACCGGTTCCCGAAGCGAGGATTGCTACAAGGGCGACGGCAAGCGTGATTCTTCGTGTCATTCGCCTACTCCCGTCTTGAGAAAAGTCAGGTTCAACGGCTCGATTGTGACCCTCGGCGCCGGCCGCTTCCCGGGCGATGCGCTCGAGGCGGTCGGGCGCCCGCCGAACCGACGCCCAGGAACGCCACCGTAGCGGGCTACCGATCCGGGTGCGGCGCCGCGCGGCGCCGGCGCCACTCCAACTGCCAGAGCACGAGCCACGCCGGCAGCGAGAAAACCCACGCGTAGATCCACGCGGAGATCGGCGAACGCGCCAACGCGCCGAGCCGCCATCTCTCTAAATTCACGTCTACCCAGTCCCTGCTCCATGGTCTTTCCTGTTCCGCCTTTACCCCTTTTGGTTGGCTACCTGTCCAGGCAGCGGATTTCCTCTGCCTTGCCAGCTCTGTCCGGTAGTGCGCTTGCAGATCCAGCGAGAGCATCGCCCGACGTTCTTCAACAGAAAGTGTGGACAACCCTGTGGAAGAACGCCCAAACAGGCGACGCGCAACCAACGGCATCCGGCTGATTCAGCGATTCGCACCGTCGCCGGGCTAACGCGGCGACGGCTTCGCCTATTGCACGGCCGGCGTCGACGTCTGCACTCAGTCCCGGTGTCCGGTCAGGGTCTCCAGGATCTCGTCCCACTGGCCGATGTGCCTGGGGTTGCTCAGCATGCCGCTGTGTCCGCCGGTCACTTCGCGGTTGCAGTTGGCGACTTCGAGTGTTCGTGGCCCAAAGCGGTTCCCCAACCAGCGGAATCTGCTCTTCCAGCCCCGTTCGCTGTACAGGTGCATCCAGTAGCTGCATTTTGCCGAGGCTCGGCCGTAGAAGTCATCCATGTCCCGCCGGACCGGCATGTCGACCGTGACAACGTAGATGGGGCAGATGGCAGTGTGCATATCGGCCAGAGCGTAGGCAAGCGCCTGACCACCGTGGCTGTGCGCAATGATCGTGACGCCGCCGGTATCGAGCAGTTCGCCACGCCGCGCGCGCAGGAAGCCACGCAGGGTCTCGCCGCCCGTCCGCCACGCCGGATGCTTGTCGCGCCACCACGCGAACCACTGGATCAGCAGCCCGTTGACGGCCCCTGACCAATAGCCGTCATCCGGCCGACTCGGATCCCGGTCCTGTTCGACCCGCTCGTAGCCGTGCTTGTTCATCGCCTTGTCGAAGGGCGATCCGCGCCGGTACCACGCGCTCTCGTGGTCGTGCCGCGTGCGCGCCCACGTGCCGGCGATAGGGATGTAGAGATGATTCGGCATCAGCTCGATCAGGATCTGCGTCGTACGGTCACGGGCAGGCCGTTGAAGGCGGCGTTGCCGCTCAGCGTGTCCAGGTGACGGTGGCTCGTCACGTCGTTCGCGCTCGCGCCGGCGTGTGCCCGTGCGACGCGCAGACGGATGCCGTCGCGGTCGTGCCCCCAGCCGTGCGGCAGGCTGACGACGCCGGGCCGTATCGCGTCGGTCACCTCGACGGGAACGGTCACGGCGCCGGCCTCCGATCCGAGCTCGACGAGGTCGCCCGTAACGATCCGGCGCGCTGCGGCGTCGTCGGGATGGACAAGCAGCGTGCAGCGGGGAGGCCCCTTCACCAGGCGGGGACTGTTGTGCATCCAGGAGTTGTTGCTGCGCAGCTCGCGCCTCCCGATCAACGACAGGCCGCCCGCCGGTTCGCCGTCCGCCTCGGCGACCAACCGGTTGCGCGCCTCGCGCACGAACTCCTCCGGGGCGACGTCGATCCTGCCGTCGGACGTAGCGATGCGGCCGGCGATGCGGCCCGATTGGAGTGGGCCGAGATCGACGCCGTGCGGCGCGGCGCGCAGCCTGGCGAGCGTCAGGTCGTGCGGCCCCAATCGCAGCAGCAGGTCCAGGAGCCGCTCCGGGCGGAGTGCCCTGGCCGCCCGGGTGACCACGCGGCGCAGTGGCCGCGGCGCGAGCGTGCGTCCACCCAGTTCCACCAGGATCTCCCAGTCGTGACGCTCCCCGGGAGTCCGCGCCACCACGGGCTCGGCATACTTCGCCACGTTGCGCACGGCGAAGGCATTGAGGGCCAGGTCGTAGTGCGCCCGAGCCAGCGGCGGCGCCGGCGGCAGCAGGACGTGGGCGTGACGGGTGGTCTCGTTGAGGTACGGGTCGACCGCAACCATGTGCTCCAGGGTCCCCAGCGCCCGTTCGAGGCGGCGTCCGTTCGGAACCGACAGCACCGGATTGCCGGCCACGGTGATCAGCGCCCGGACCGACCGCCTGCCGGTGCACTCGATCTCGTCCGCCAGCGCCGCGACCGGCAGCTCGCCGCCGAACTCCGGCAGTCGTTGAACACTGCTCCGCCAGCGGTCGAACGTGCCGCGCCAGCCCAGCCGGGAGAAAATCCCGACGACATCGACGGCGGGCGTCGGCAGCAGCATGCCGCCGGTCTCGTCGAGACGGCCGGTCACGAGGTTGAGCGCCTGCTGCAGCCAGGCGGCGAGCGTCCCGTAACGCTGCGTGCAGAGCCCCACGCGGCCGTAGCACGCCGCCCGCTCGGCGTGTGCGAAGCCCGACGCGAGCCGCCGTATCGCCGCCGGCTCGATCCCGGTGCGCCGGGCCACGCGCTCGGGCGGTAGATCGCGGACGAACGCGGCAAGCGCGTTGAGATGCTTCACGCGGCCTGCGAGCCGGCCGAGGCGCACCCATCCTTCGGAGAAGATCACCTGGAGCACGGCGGCCAGCAGCAGGGCATCGGCGCCCGGCCGGACGGCGAGATGCTCGTCGGCAGCCGCGGCGGTCTCGGTACGGCGCGGGTCGACGACGACCACGCGTCCGCCGCGCGCCCGAATGCCGGCGAGGCGGCGGCGCATGTCGGGAGCGCTCATCAGGCTCCCGTTGGACACGACGGGATTCGCGCCGATGATGAGGAAGAAGTCGGTCCGGTCGACGTCCGGCACCGGGATCAGCGCGAAGTGTCCGAACATGCGCAGCGCGGCCAGCATCTGCGGAAGCTGATCGGCGGAGCTCGCCGAGTAGACGTTTCGCGTCCCAAACGCCCGCCTGAAGGCGAGCCCGTGGGTCAGCAGCCCGAGGTTGTGGGCAACGGGATTGCCGTAGTAGAGCCCGACCGCATCGCGGCCGTGCCGGCGGCGGACGCTGGCCAGCCCGCCGGCGGCGCGATCGAGAGCCTCGTCCCAGGAGGCCTCGCGCCAGTCCGAGCCCGCTCGGATCAGGGGCGTCCGAATCCGTTCGGGATCGTGATGCAGATCGGCGAGCGCCGCCGCCTTCGGGCAGATGTAGCCCCGGCTGAAGGGATCGTCGGGGTCGCCGCGGACCGCCCGGATACGCTGGCCGCCGACGTCGACCAGCAGGCCCCACATCGCCTCGCAGAGCGGACAGGTTGCGATGCGCGGCGCCTGTTGCCGGCTCATGTCGGAAACCGCGAACAAACGGAACGCATCGCACCGGGCCGCCGAACGGACCCCTGCGCCGCGGGGTGTCGGGCGATGCGTTCCGTCGTGGGACGCGCCTTACGCGAGTGCGCCCTCGAACAGGACGAGCAGACGGCTCCACGCCCGCTCCGCCTGCGCCTCGTCGTACACCTGGGAATCGGGCGGACACCAGCCGTGCAGCGCGCCGTCGTACACCTCGATCTCCGCCGGCAAGCCCGCCTGAGCGAACGCGTCGCGCAGCACGTCCTTCGCTTCAGGCTGGTTCTCGTCGTCGTTCGCGGCGATCGCGAACAGGTAGTGCGCCTGCATCTGAGGCACCAGCAGGTGCGGACTGTCCGGCTGGTCGGTCACGAGGCCGCCGCCGTGGAACGAGGCTGCGGCGCCGATACGATCGGGCAGGGCGGCCGCCGTGCGCATCGTGATCGGACCGCCCATGCAGTAGCCCATCGTCCCCATCTTCCGGTTGCTGTCCACCGACGACTGGCTGTCGAGGAAGCTCACGAACGCCTGCGCGTCCCGGGCGTGGGTCTCCGCGTTCAGCGTCGCCATCAGCGGCCTGACCGTGGTGCTCACTTCGGCGAAGTTCGTGCTGCTCACGACGGGCGCCCGCTGCGACCGGTAGTACGGATTGACCACCAGCACCGAGTAGCCGGACTCGGCCAGCCGCCTGGCCATCTGCCGCTTCGCGTCCCGCAAGCCGAAAGCGTCGGGCCAGATCAGGACGCCGGGGTGGGCTCCGCTGGCAGGATGCACGAAGTAGCAGTCCGCCACGCCGTCGGGGGTCGTGACGTCGATCTCGGATTCGGTGACGGCCTGGGCGTTCGCCGCCCGGGGCAACAGCATCGCCAGTCCCGCGCCGGCCGATACGGCGCCGAACTCCCGCCTTGTGATGCCCTTCGCGCGCAGGTACTCGGTGTTGTCGGCATCGGTTCTCTCGTCGCACATGGCGGCCTCCTCGCTGAAGTCTTCCTCGGGGGCGACGGGTCATTCCGCCGCCGGGCTTGATTCTAGGCGATGGATCAGCGAACCGGAAAGAAGATGTCGGTACGCCACTTCGACTGGTCCGGCTCGACGCCGGGGTCGGTGACGTAGACCTCCCAGGGGGCTCCGGCGGCCTCCAGGCCTTCCGACTTCATCCACTCCGTCAGCGCCGTCCACGTACCCGGAAGGTTGTCGTACGGCCCCATGTGAGTGACGGTCGCCACGGTTCCGGCCGGAAGCTCGCAGGCCTGGATGCGGTCCGTACCGGCCATCGGGGATGCAACCGGTATCGCGCACTCGAGATCCACGGTGTGGCCGTCCATCGAGTGGTATCTCGCCAGGGGCATGCCGGCCGGCGCCTGCCCGTGCTGCTGCATATACCCGTGCACCTCGCCAAACAGCGGCCCCATGAGCTGCGCGAGCTTGTCCATGGTGGTCGTCGCTCGGATGCCCAGGATGGGCTGCGCCGAGAGCTGCGTCGTCCCGAATTCCGGTTTCATGCGGTGTCCCTTACCTGTCTCTTGTTCGTCGGAGCAATGAAGCGTCGCTTGTCTACCGTGGCGTCCGGATGTTGTCGGGATCGCTCACTGCAGTGCGTCGGGTCCGAACGCGTCGGGCAGCATCTCGCCGAGCGTATGATGCTCGTTGACACGCAGGCCTGCCCCGCCGGCTTCGTACAGCAGTTGCCGACAGCGACCGCACGGATTGCCCGGCTGCAGATCGTCGATGTCCTTGCCGGCCACGACGGCGACCGCCAGCAGCCTGCCCCCACCGCTGGAATGCAGCGCCGACACCAGCGAGCACTCGGCGCACAGGGCGAGCCCGTAGGAGGCGTTCTCCACGTTGCAGCCCTCGACGACACGCCCGTCGTCGACGAGTCCGGCGGCCCCCACGTGGTAACCCGAGTAGGGCGCGTACGCATGGCGCGCCACGGCTCGAGCACGCCGAAACAGACGCTCCCAGTCCGGTCGCGCGTCGCTCATTCCTGCCGTAGCGGAAACAGGGCGCCCGGAACAGGTCCGGGCGCCCGAAGTGTGAGGTCGCCGCCTATTTGGCGGCCGCCGCGGCCGCCGCCTCGGTGCGCGCGCCGGTGAGCATCGTCTCCATCGCGTAGTTGCCCTCGTGGCAGGCGTACTCGAAGAGCGGCAGGTCGCTGCGCACCATCGGCAGGTTGACGGTCCACGGCGCGACCCAGGTCTCCGGGTCGGTCACCGTGTACTCGTACTCGAGGGTGTCCGCGTCGACCCGCGTGAACCGCTCCTCGAGCCGCATGCCGGCGCTGGCTCCCCGCCAGTTGCGATCGACGTCGAAGTTGGCGGTCTCGACCACCAGGGTGTCGCCCTCCCAGTGCCCGCGCGAGTCGCCGGACCACTGTGCGAGGCTCTCGTCCAGCGCGGGACGTCCGTCGAGCGGCACCGCGCGCACCGTGTGCACCATCTCGGTCATCAGCACGACGTGGTCGGGCGTCTGGAAGATCTGCACGTTCTGGTTGTAGCCGCCCGGCGTGATCGGCGGGCCGGCGTTGAAGCCCATGAGGCAGCGGTCGGCGTTGCTGAAGTCGGTGTAGGAGGCCTGGATCTGATCGCTGAACGAGCCACGGCCCGCCGCCTGACGCGCCCGCCCCGCATCGGTCATCTCCGGCAGCCGGCCGTTCGGCGGATCGATGACCAGCGAGGTGCGCCGCGTGCCGACGACCCGCGTGCCCCGGTCCATCCAGAAGTTGTTGTAGCCGCCGACGTTCCCGCCGGGCTCGGTGCGCCGCGCCTCCGCATCCCAGAGCTCGATGTCGCGCTCGACCGCGTTCCGCTCGCGTTCGGCCGCTTCCTCTTCGGTCAGGAACGCCTTGTCGCCCAGATCCTCGGGCCGCTGCAGCGGCGTGATGGTCCGGAAGTCCCATACCCCCTGCAGATCCGGCGCGCCCCAGTCGGTCCGCGGGCCGTCGTTCTGCGCCACGGCCAGCACCGGCAGCGCCAGCAGGCCGACCAGCGCGATGAGCGCCAGCCTCGTCGTCGATCGTCCACCTGTCATCGCAAGACCTCCACAATCAGTACGGATTCACAATTGATCGCCTGCCATAGCATGAGCCGGCGCAGGCAACGACACGGAGTCTCTTCCAATGACACATGAGTATCCATGTTGTCAAGGGTCCGGATCGAGGGAAGAGCTCGTCCGCCGCGGGGGGTGAATCCGTACATTCGGGCACCGGCGCCGACCTGTACGTACGATGGTCGAACGTCGCGGCCAATCCCGACGTCACCTCCGGTGAGCGTACGTACCGACAGGGGAGTGACCGTCCCTGCGCGGGGCTCCGATGGCCGCGCACGGCGAACCCGGCGTCCCGCCAATCCTTGCACTTGCCGAGCGCGCTCCATGACGCGCATCCTCTGTGGCGGACTCCGAAAATCCGGACAGTCATCGACATCGAGGTCGTGAGCCAGCATGCGAACGCTGCCGACGTGACGACGGCACAGCGCGGCGTTCCACTGCAAGCGTTGCAGGCACGGGCGCCGACGACGATTCCGTCCAGCCGCCGTCGACCCTCTCACAGCTCCTCGCGTAGTAACGCTCGGCCAAATCCCCGCCGTGGTCGTGCGCTCGGCTACCGCGCTACGCGCACGCCCGCAGACGGACGTGCACTTCACTTGGTCTTCTGCTGCTCGAATCCGACCCGCGAGGCGTGGAGCCCACGGACTGGTCATGCGGCGACGAACGGCGCGCTTCCCGCCGGCGCCGCCGCGCTGCCGCGCCCGGGCCGGTCGGGCAACCAGGAGCGGTTCTGTTCGAGCAGGGCGTTGGCCAGCAGGAGGAGCTTGCGCATGACGGCGGTCAGAGCGACCTTCGGCGGCTTCCCCAGGCCGCGGAGCTGGCGGTACTTCGCACGCAGGCCAGGGTTGCAACGGATCGCCGCCAGGGCCGGCATGTAGAGAAGCCGCCGCACCCGCGGCCGGCCGCCCTGGATGAAGCTGCGGCCCTGCCAGGCGCCGGACTGGCGCGTGACCGGCGCGAGACCCGCCAGGCTGGCGACCGCCTTGGCGTCGAGGCGGCCGAGTTCGGGCATCCGGGTGAGCAGGCCCGCCGCGGTGATGCTCGACACGCCCGGGATCGAGGTCAGGATCTCGGTCCGGCGGGCCAATACCACATCTTCGGCCAACCCCTTGCCGATTGCGGCATCGACGGCGGCCAGATGCCGGTCAATCTGGGACAGCCGCGTCTTGCTCTGCTGCTTCAGCAGCGGATGTCGAAGGTGCTTCTGGCGGTTCCGTGCGGCGGTGCGGTCCGTGACCAGCGCGTCGCGCGCCACTTGCAGTTCCTCGAGGGCGCGCCGCGCCGGCGGCGACGCCGCGGTCGGCCGCAGAGGCAACGCTGTCCCCATTTGCGCCAGCACCCGCGCGTCTACGGCGTCGGTCTTGGCGCGCTGTCCCATCGCCTGCGCAAAACGCCGCGCCTGCAACGGATTGGCTCGCGCCAGCGGCAGGCCCGCCTGCAGGAGCGCCTCCTCGAAGGCGCGGTGCCAAGGTCCGGTGGGCTCGTACACGACCGAGCGGACCGGCTGGTCGATCCACGCGATCAGCGCGTTGAATCCCGCCGAGTCATTGGTGAATCGCGCGGCCTTGCCGGCAGGAGCCATGCAGGCATCGAGATGCGTCTTCGAAATGTCAACACCTACGGTACAATCGGGCATCTTTTCCTTCTCCTGTGCTTGTCTTGCGAGCCTTCACGCTCATGTATCCATTCAGGACGTAGGAAAAGACGGTGGCGACCAAACTCATGTACGGCCCTGATTGGCCTGGCCTGACGCGGTCCGACCACCGTCACCCCTTGGCGTCCCAACCGGATGCCAGGGGGTGAACCTCTCCCGAAGTCCACGGCGGCAAAACTAACAGACAAGCCTGAACGGGGGCCGGGTCGAGGATCATCGGAGGATGATCGTGAGACTCGACACGCACCGTCTGCAGACCCTGGATCAGGTTCGGGAATTCCTCGCCGGAAGCGAGCAGGTCGACCTGCAACCACAAACCCGCGCCGACTCCTACGCGTTCGTGGCGAAAACCGTGCGACGGTTCGACTACGCCCTGCGGGGGAAGGCCGACAAGGGCCTGCTGCGCCGCTTCCTGGCCAAGGTGGCCGGCTTGTCACGGGCCCAAATCACACGCCTGTTGCAGCAACACCGGACCACGGGAGAGATCGCCGACCGCCGCGACACCCCGCGCCGACCGTTCCCGCGCCGCTACTCCAACGCCGACATCGGGCTGCTGGCCGAGCTCGACGTGCTCCACGGCACGCTGTCCGGTCCGGCCACGCGCAAGCTCTGCGCCCGCGCTTTCCATCTGTTCGGCGACCGCCGCTTCGAACGCCTGGCCGGCATCTCCAACGGCCATCTGTACAACCTGCGGCACACGACAAGCTATCAACGGCGCCGCGGAACGACGCCGCTGCCGACGCGCCCGGTGCCTGTCGCGATCGGGGAACGCCGCCGCCCGCAGCCGTTCGGACAACCTGGCTGGGTGCGGGTCGATACCGTCCATCAAGGCGACCTGGACGGCATCAAGGGCCTCTACCACGTGAACCTGGTGGATGAGGTCACCCAGTTCCAGTGCATCGGCTCGGTCGAGCATATCCACGCCGCCTGCCTGGCCCCGGTCCTCGACGCTCTGCTGCGGGCGTTCCCCTTCACGCTCCACGGCTTCCACGCCGACAACGGCTCGGAGTTCATCAACCGCGAGGTCGCGGCGCTGCTCCAGGGGCTGCACATCGACGCATTCACCAAGTCCCGCGCCCGTCGCAGCACCGACAACGCCCTGGTCGAGAGCAAGAACGGCTCGGTCATCCGCAAGCAGCTCGGTCACGGCCACATCCCCAGCCGCTGTGCCGCGCAGGTCAACGCCTTCACCCAGCAGGTCCTCTCGCCCTATCTCAACTTCCACCGCCCCTGCTTCTTCCCCACCGAAGAAGTCGACCGCAAGGGCCGCGTGCGCAAGCGCTACCGCGACGCCGACATCATGACCCCCTACGAGAAGCTCAAGTCGTTGCCCGACGCCGCCGCCTGCCTGAAGCCCGGAACCACCTTCGCAAAGCTCGACGCGGTCGCGGTCGCGATGAGCGACAACGAAGCCGCGCAGGCGCTCGACGAGGCCCGCACGCGGTTGTTCCGGTCCATCCACCCAGCGGCCTGAAGGTTTGCTCCGGCCCGCTACCGCCGCCTGTCGGTCGGCGTCGTGCTGTTGACGAGCAGGCGCGAGGAAGCTCGAACACCGGACGTGCCAACTCGCGCGGGCGCTGCCGAGCCCGGATCGCCGGCGCCGACGCGCGTCGTCACCGGCTGCGGTCGAATACGGACGGACAGCGCTGTCGTCGAGCCCGGATCGCCGGCGCCGACTTGCGTCGTCACCGGCTTCAGCACCACCGAAAGGCGGAAGCGCGACGCCATCAGGCACGAGCGCCGACGACGATCCATCCAGCCGTTGCCGGCCGTTTCACAGCCCCTCGCGTAGTCACGTCCAGCCCCTCTGCTGCCGGTTCCGCGCTCGGCTACCGCACTCCGCAAACGTCCACAGACGGACGTTCGCTCCGCTTGGTCTCCTGCTGTTCAGAACCCGGCAAACCAGACCCTCACCGTTCGGTTGCTACGGCAGCGGCTACAGCACCTTCGCCCTGAACCAGGACGCGCCCAGCGCCGCGTCGTACATCGTGACGGTTCCGCCGCCATGAGCGATAATGCTGCGGTCACGCGCGCCCTCAACGCGGCCCGCGCCAGGACCTGTTTCGATCCGTCGGTTCGGTCGCCTGACAGGCGCGGCTCACGTGCCCCGCTTCAGGCTCATTTCTGGATTGGAAAGGACTGACGACCGGACCGTGAACTTCCGGCCCCGCGAAGACGTATCAATCGGGTGCAGGGGCCGTGACCGCAAGCTAGAATGGAGGGATCATGCAGGCCGGGAACGGGTTCGACGCGGCGGAGGCGCCCGCACCCATCGGTCTGGGCGGCAGGGTCGTCGGCATCCTCGCGTCGCCACGGGTCACGTTCGAGCGTGTCGTCGCCGATCCGCGCTGGATGGGGATTCTGGCTCTCGGAGTCGTCATGGTCGCGGCGATGAGCACTGCCCTGGTCAGCACCGACTTCGCGCAGCGCGAGATTCTCGAGCGGCAGATCGCCTCGATGGAGGCCTTCGGCGTCACCGTGACCGATGAGGTATACGCCGAAGTGGAGGGGCGCGGCGAGTTCGCGGCGTACAGCACGTTTGGCTTCACGCTGGTGGGGGTTCCGACCGTCTGCGTGATCCTGGCCGGCCTGCTCCACGGCGTCGGCTACGGACTGCTCGGGGCGGCCACGAGCTTCGCCCAGACCTTCGCGGTGGTCGCCCACGCCGGCGTGGTGTTCGTCGCGCAGCAGCTCTTCGTCGTCCCGCTGAACTACGCGCGCGAATCGATCGAGCCTCCGACCACTCTCGCGGCGTTCGCGCCGCTGCTCGGCGACGACACGTTCGCCTACAAGCTGCTGAGCGCCGTCGACCTGTTCCACGTCTGGTGGGTGATGATCCTCGCGATCGGACTGGCCGTGCTCTGGAAGCGCGCGATCGGCCCGATCGTCACCACTCTGTACGGCATCCACGCCGGCATCGCCCTGATCATCGCGGTGCTGCGCACGAACATCGGTTTCTGAAAATGTCGAGAAAGCTCCTCGTCGGCGGACTGATAGTCCTGACCGGCGCCGCGCTCGTGGCCGTCAACCTCCTGTTCCAGCGCTCGGATGCGGCGGAGGTCGACGTCGAGACCATCCACCGCCGGGATCTCGAGGCGATCGTCTCGGCCCCCGGCACCATCCAGCCCCAACTGTCGGTCGACATGAGCGCCAGCACGATGGGCCGGGTCACGCGCCTGGCCGTCGACGAAGGGGAGCGCGTCACGGCGGGACAGTTCCTCCTGCAGATCGATCCTGAGAACCTGCAGGCCATCGTCAACCGGGGCACGGCATCCCTGGAAGCCACCGTATCGGCTCGCGAGCAGACGCAGGTGGCGGTCGAGACGGCCCGTTTGAACCTGCAGATCGCCCGCGAGCACCTCGAGCGACAGGAGGACCTCTGGTCGCTGCGGCTCGTCGCGCGCGAGGTCTACGAGCAGTCACTCGCCGACGTGGAGCTGCGCGAGACCGAGCTGAAGGCCCGCGAGGTCGACGTCGAGGGCGCCGCACAGCGCATCCGCCAGGAGCGGGCGACGCTCGACGGCGCACTCTACGACCTGACCCAGGTGACCATCACCTCGCCCATCGACGGGATCGTGACCCGCCGTAACATCGAAGAGGGGGAGACGGTCGTCATCGGCACGATGAACAATCCCGGCACGGTGCTGCTGACCATCGCCGACTTCTCGGTCCTCGAAGCGGAGATCGAGGTCGACGAGACCGACATCCCGGCCGTCCGGCTGGGTCAGCCGGTCGAGATCACGATCGACGCGTTGCCGGACCGCAGCTACACCGGGCGCGTGACCGAGATCGGCAACAGTCCGATCCAGCCGCCGGCCGGCGGCGGCAGCGGCACGCAGGAAGCCACCAACTTCCTGGTCGTGGTCACCGTCGACGGCGACATACCGGGCGTGCGGCCCGGATTCACCTGCACCGCGGAGATCACCACGGCGACGCGCACGGCCTCGCTCGCGGTCCCGATCCAGGCGACGACCGTGCGGGAAGTCGAGCTCGACGCGGCCGGCGCAGTCGTGCGGCGCACGGACGACTCCGCGTCCGGGGTGCTCTCCCGCACCGCGTCCGCCGCCTCCTCGTCGCCGCCGGCCGGCGGCGACGAGTTCACGAGGGAGGAACGCGAGGGGGTGTTCGCCGTCCGGCAGGGACGAGCGGTGTTCGTGCCCGTGGTGACGGGGATCGCCGGCGAGCGCTACTTCGAGGCCCTGAGCGGCCTGGAGGAAGGGGACCTCGTGATCACCGGACCGTTCGAGGTCGTCCGCAATCTCGACGACGGCGACCCGGTGGCTCCCAATGAAACCGACTCTGATTCATGAGTTGGTCCAGATCGCGCTGAGCGCGATCTGGACCAACAAGCTCCGCTCCTTTCTCACGATCCTCGGCAACGTCGTCGCCGTCACCTCGATCATCACCCTCGTCTCGCTGATCCAGGGCATCACCGAGGAGGTCACCGACGTGATCCTCTCGGAGGTGGGCGCCGACGCGTTCATGATCGACCGCCGTGGGATCATCATGAGCGAGGAGGACATGGAGCGGACCCGCAACAACCCGCGGATCACCCTCGACGACGCCGAGGCCATCCGCCGCTTCGCCTCGAACGTCACCGCGGTCATGGCGGAGGGCCGCCGTAGCGGCGAGGTCCGCTACCGCGAGCACGTCCTCGAGTCGGTCCAGATCCAGGGCGTCACCGGGGAGTTCATCCGGTTCTCCACGTTCAACGCCGAGTTGGGTCGCCTGATGACCCCCACGGAGGTCCGCCGCAAGCGCAACGTCGCGGTCCTGGGTTGGGACACTGCCGACCGCCTGTTCGGGTCGCTGGATCCCATCGACCGGCAGGTCAAGATCCGCGGCGTCCCGTTCCGGGTCGTCGGCGTCAGCCGGCCCCAGGGCTCCACGTTCGGGCAGTCGCAGGACGAGTTCGCCATCGTGCCGCTCGGCGCGTTCCAGCGGCTCTTCGGCAGCCGCGCCTCGCTCGGGCTGCGGGTGCAGCCGGCCGACCCGGGCGAGATCGACCGGGCGATCGGGGAGGCGACCGTCGCGCTGCGGATCGAACGCCGCCTGAAGGCGACCGAGGACGACAACTTCGGCATCTTCACCTCCGAAACAGCCCTCCGCATCTTCAACCAGGCCACGACCGGCATCTTCGCGGTGCTGGTCGGCGTCGTCGGACTCGCGCTGGTCGTCGCCGGCATCGTCATCATGAACATCATGCTGATGGCGGTGTCGGAGCGCACGAAGGAGATCGGTCTCCGCAAGGCGCTCGGCGCCCGGCGACGCGACATCCTGTGGCAGATGCTGTCCGAGTCGGTGGCGCTGTCCGTGTTCGGCGGGGCGGCGGGCACCGCGCTCGGCGCGGCGGCGGCGCTGGCCCTCGACCGCTTCGCCCCGGTGCCGGCGGTCGTGCACCCCTGGTCGGTGATCCTGGCGATCACGATGACCGCCGCGGTGGGGCTCTTCTTCGGCCTCTATCCCGCGGCGCGGGCGGCCGGACTGGATCCCATCGACGCGCTGGGGAGGGCCGACTGATGCGCGGATCGCTGCTCCAGGAAATCATGGTGATGGCGGTCACCACCATCCGGACCCAGAAGATGCGGTCCGGACTGACCATCCTCGGCATCGTCATCGGCATCACCGCCATCGTCGGCATGACGTCGCTGATCCGCGGATTCGACGAGTCGTTGCGCGACAGCATCCGCGAGATCGGCCCCGAAACGATCTTCATCGCCCAGTTTTCCGGCTTCAGCCTGATGTCCGGCGCCGACTTCAACGAGCTTCTGAAGCGGCCGACGCTGACTCCCGCCGACGCGCGCGCCATCGAGCGGCAGGCCGAGTCGATCGCGCACGTCAACATCACGATCGGCGAGGGCGGGGGGCCGGGATCGACGCGGAGCCGCCTGTTCTACGGGGGCGAGCGGACGAAGCTGATCGGGATCACCGGCACCACGCACAACTTTCCGGACGTGTTCCACGTCACGGTCGAGCAGGGGCGCTTCTTCACCGAAGGAGAGGTGAGCCACCGGCGCCGCGTGGTGGTGCTGGGCCAGACGCCGTACCAGGCGCTGTTTCCGAACGTCGATCCGATCGGCAAGACGGTACGGATCGGCAACCAGCCGTACACGGTCATCGGCGTCATCGGTCCGCGGCCGGGCGTCGGGCAGCTCGACGCCGGCCAGGACGACATCGCGCTGATCCCGCACAGCGCCCACCAGAAGCAGTTCGGCGTGAGCTATACACGGTCGCGGCGCGGCCGGCTGCAGTTCCTGATGATCGCAGCGGTACCCTACGAGGGGGTCGCGCGCGAGGACGCAATGCGCGACGTCACGGAGGTGATGCGCATCCGCCACGGACTGCGTCTCGACGAGCCGAACGACTTCGACATCATCACCCAGGATGCGGCCCTGCGGCTGTGGGATCAGATCAGCAGCGCGACCTTCCTCGCCCTGGTCGCGATCTCGTCCATCGCGCTGCTCGTCGGCGGCATCGGCGTCATGGCGATCATGACCATCTCCGTCAAGGAGCGGACACGCGAGATCGGCACGCGGAAGGCCATCGGCGCGCGGCGGCGCGAGATCCTCTGGCAGTTCCTCCTCGAGGCGGTCTTCCTGACCGCCATCGGCGGCGTGCTCGGCATCGTCTTCGGCAGCGGGATCGGGCTGGGCGTGCACTACGCCACCGAATTCCCGGTGTCGCTGCCCTGGTGGTCGTTCGCCATCGGCATCGGCTTCTCGGCGACGGTCGGGATCGTGTTCGGTATCGTGCCGGCGGTCCGCGCCTCCGGACTCGATCCGATCGAGGCGCTGCGCTACGAATAGAACACCCGACACTTGAGCCTGCCGGCCGGTCACGGTACGATTACGGGCTTGACCCAAGGCAGCTTGAGGCGCTCGACTCTCATCGCGTTCCCGACGCATCCCTGAACGCACGACAGCGAGACCGGCTGCCCTTCCGGGGGCGTCTTCGAAGGAGGGCTACTGTCGATGAAAGTCTATGACGCGTCGAACATCCGCAACGTCGCGGTCGTCGGACACAGCGGTTCCGGGAAGACGCAGCTCGTATCGGCGATATTGTTCGGCGCGAAGATGGTCAACCGCCTCGGGAGGGTCGACGAGGGCACGACGGTCACCGACTTCGACGAGGAGGAGATCGCCCGCAAGCACACGCTCTCGGCCAGCGTCGCGTTCGCCGAGTGGCGCTCGACGAAGATCAATCTGATCGATACGCCCGGCATCGGCAACTTCCTGAGCGACACGCGGGCCGCCCTGCGGGTCGTGGATGCCGCCCTGGTCGTCGTCGACGCGGTGGCCGGCGTCGAGGTGCAGACCGAGAAGGTATGGGGCATTGCGGAGGAGCTCGGACTGCCCTGCCTGGTAGTACTCAATCTGCTCGACCGCGAGCGCGCGAGCTTCGACCGCGCCCTCGAGTCGCTGCACGGGGCGCTGGGCAGAGAGGTCGTGCCGATCCAGCTTCCGATCGGCGCCGAACGGGACTTTCAGGGCTTCGTGGACCTGGCCGCCATGCAGGGCGTGACGTTCCCGAGCGACGGCAGCGGCGACGCCTCCATCGGCGAGGTCCCCGGCGCCCTCTCCGGGCCGGCGGACACCGCCCGCGAGGCGCTGATCGAGATGGTCGCGGAAGCCGACGAGGCGCTCATGGAGCGGTTCTTCGAGGAGGGCACGCTCAGCCGGGAAGAGCTGGAGGGCGGACTGCGGACCGCGACACGCAATCGGCAGGTGTTCCCGCTCGTCTGCACCTCCGCGCAGGCCAACGTCGGCATCGGGCCCCTGCTGGATACAATCCTCGCGTGTCTGCCGGCGGCCGCGGACCACCCGCTCGCGGCTGCCGACCCCGAGAGCGGCGAGCCTCTGAGCTACGACGCCGGCGACGGCGCCCCGCCCGCCGCGTTCGTCTGGAAGACCATCGCCGATCCTTTCGCCGGACGCATCACGATGTTTCGTGTCGCGGCCGGCACGCTCAAGGCCGATTCCACCATCCACAACGTCACGCAGGAGGGCGGCGAGCGGCTCGGCGCGCTGGCCGTCATGCAGGGCAAGACGCAGCATCCGGTGCCGGAACTGAAGGCGGGCGACCTCGGCGTCGTCGCCAAGCTCAAGGAGACCCATACGAACGACACGCTGGGCGAGAAGGGAAGCTCCGTGCGCTTCGCCCCGATCGCGTTCGCCGAACCGGTCCTCTCCTATGCCATCGAGCCGAAGAGCCGCGGCGACGAGGAGAAGATCAGCGGCGCGCTGCAGCGCCTCCGGGAGGAGGATCCGACGATCCAGTACACCCGCGACCCGCAGACCCGCCAGCTCCTGCTCTCCGGCCAGGGCCAGGTGCACATCGAGGTCACCGTCGCCAAGCTGAAGCGGCGGTTCGGCGTCGGGGTCAACCTGAAGCTGCCTCGCATCCCGTATCGCGAGACGATCATGGCCGCGACCGAGGCGCACGGCCGTCACAAGAAGCAGTCGGGCGGGCACGGGCAGTTCGGCGATTGCAAAATCCGCGTCGAGCCGCTCGCGCGCGGCGAGGACTTCGCCTTCGTGGACGAGATCTTCGGTGGCTCCATTCCCCGCCAGTTCATTCCCGCCGTCGAGAAGGGAATTCAGGAGGCCCGCGTGAAGGGCTATCTGGCCGGCTACCCCATGGTCGACTTCAAGGTGACCCTGTACGACGGGCAGTTCCATTCGGTGGACTCGAACGAGATGTCGTTCAAGATGGCGGGGCGCCTCGCCTTTCGGGACGCAATGGAACGGGCCAGACCGACCCTGCTCGAGCCGGTCATGAACGTCGAGGTCTACGCACCGAGCGACTTCGCGGGTGACCTCATGGGCGACATGAACGGCCGGCGCGGCCGCATCGGGGGGATGGACACGCGCGGGGCGTCGACGCTCATCAAGGCGCAGGTGCCGATGTCGGAGATGCTCACCTACGAGCAGCAGTTGACCTCCGCCACGGGCGGCAGGGGGTCGTACCACATGGAGTTCTCGCACTACGAGGAGGTGCCGGCGCACCTGCACGCGAAGATCGTCGCGGACTCGAAGTCCGAAGAAGGGGACGCAGCCGAGGACGCGTAAGGGGGCCAACCGCGGCGGCGCGGCCGGCCGCCAGGAGTTGGTTCCCGCAACCGGGACTACCTGGAAGTCTGCCCCGTTTCTACGGCGCAGACTCCTAGCGCCGGTCCTTCCCGCCGCGGAATCTGCGCGCCACCTGCCGCAGACGCCCGCCGACGCCGGTCTGCTCATCCTGCGGGCGCTCGGGCTTCTCGTCGGTCGTGCGATCAGGCTTGGGCTTCTCCAGGTCAGGGTTGTACTCGCTGCCGATCAGCTCCACCTGAGCGATCTCGGCCGCGTCGCCGCGGCGGAACCCGATCCGCAGCAGGCGCGTGTACCCGCCGGGACGACTGGCGAAGCGCGGGGCGACCGTGTCGAACAGCTTCGCCGCCACCTCCCGATCCGCCAGATCGCGGCGCACCATGCGGCGGGCGTTCACGGCGCGAATCGTGTCGCTGCCGTCGGCGATCCCCCGCTTGGCGACGGTGATCAGCCGCTCGACGAACGGCCGCAACTCCTTCGCCTTGGCGACCGTCGTGCTGATCCGCTCGTGGCGCAACAGCGCCTGCGCCTGATTGCGGAGCAGGGACAGACGGTGCTCCGTGGTCCGACCCAGTTTCCGGTGTGCAACGCGATGACGCATGACTCGCTCACTCCGCCTGCGCGGGCACGCTGTCCGCCGCCGGCTGGTTCAGACGCATCCCGAGGCTCAGCCCCATGTCGAGCAGGATTTCCTTGATCTCGTTCAGTGACTTCCGCCCGAAGTTCTTCGTCTGGAGCATCTCGGGCTCGCTCTTCTGAACGAGCTCGCGGATTGTCCGGATGTTGGCGTTCTTCAGGCAGTTGTAGGAACGCACGGACAGCTCGAGCTCCTCAACGCTCTTGTCGAGGTGCTCGTTCGCCACGGCGGCCGGGGGCTCCGGCTCCGGCTCCTCCAGTTCCTCGGAATCGTCGTCGATGTCGATGAAGATGTTCAGGTGGTCGCGCACCAGCTTCGCACCGAGCGAAACCGCATCGCGAGCGCTGACCGTTCCGTCGGTCCACACCTCTATAGTCAGCTTGTCGTAGTCGGTCGTCTGGCCCAGCCGCGCCGCCTCGACGAGATAGTTCACCTTCTTGACCGGCGAATGCACCGAATCGACCGGGATCCAGCCGATTCCCAGATCCTCGTCGAAGTTCTTGTCGGCGGACACGTAGCCCCGGCCGCGCTTGACGCGCATCTCCATGTTCAGCGCGCCGCCCTCGGACACGGTGGCGATGTGCACGTCCGGATCCAGAATCTCGATGTCGGCGTCGGTCTGGATATCGCCCGCCTTGATCTCGCCAGGCTCGTCCGACCGGATGGACACGGCCTTCACGCCGTCGACGTACATCTTGATCGGCACCTGCTTGAGATTGAGGATGATGTCCGTCGCGTCCTCGACCACGCCCTGAATCGGTGAAAACTCGTGCAGCACGCCGTCGATCTTGACCGCAGTTACCGCCGCCCCCTCGATAGACGACAGCAGCACGCGCCGCAGCGCGTTGCCGATCGTCGTGCCGAAGCCACGCTCGAACGGCTGCGCGTGGAAGCGCCCATACTGCTCCGTGAGCGTTTCGCGGTCGTACTCCAGCACCTTCGGTCGCTGGAAGCCTTTCCACAACATCGAGTTCAATCCTTTCCACGCCGTACGCGACTCACTGATGCGCCGGCGCGCCCTACTTCGAGTAGAGCTCCACGATCAACTGCTCCTGCACCGGCAGATTCAACTGCTCCCGGGTCGGGACGGCCGCGAAGCGTCCGTCCTGCGCGTCGCCCCCCAGCTCGAGCCACTCCGGGATGCCGCGACCTTTGACTTCATCTCGCGCATACGCGATCACCGGGTTGCTCGCGCTCTTCGCCTTCACGCTCACGCGGTCTCCGACTCGCAGCGAATACGAGGGAATGTCGGCGCGCCGCCCGTTCACGAGAAAGTGTCCGTGCCGCACCAACTGGCGCGCCTGGGGCCTCGAGGCAGCGAACCCGAGACGGTAGACCACGTTGTCGAGCCTGCTCTCGAGCAACTGCAAGAGCGTCTCGCCGGTGATCCCCCTGCGGCGGTCGGCCTCGTGGAAGTAGCGCCGGAACTGCCGCTCCAGCACACCGTACATCCGCTTCACACGCTGCTTCTCGCGGAGCTGCAGCCCGTACCCCTGCAGCTTGGCCTTGCGGCCCTTGCCGTGCTGCCCGGGCGGCACGTTGCGCCGCTCTATCGCGCACTTCTCCGCATAGCAGCGCGCACCCTTGAGAAACAGCTTCATGCCTTCCCGTCGGCACAAGCGGCAGACCGGACCAGCGTACCGTGCCATGCTTACAGATCTCCCTCACTCATCCACGACTGACTATCAAACGCGGCGCTTCTTCGGCGGCCGACATCCGTTGTGCGGGATCGGCGTCACGTCGCGAATCGACTTGACGTCCAGACCCACCGAGGTCTGCAGTGCCCGGATCGCGGATTCCCGTCCCGCGCCCGGCCCCTTCACCCTGACCTCGACCGAACGCACGCCGAACGCCTTGGCCGCGTGCCCGGCCGCCTGCGCCGCCTGGGTCGCCGCGAAGGGCGTTCCCTTCCGCGACCCCTTGAAGCCGATACCCCCGGCGCTCGACCACGACAGCACGGCGCCGCTGCCGTCGGTGACGGTGATGATGGTGTTGTTGAACGACGCCTGGATGTGCACCACCCCGTGATGGACGACCCGCTTCTCGCCACGCTTCTTGAACGCCTTCTTGCGCCGCGCCGGCCGGCCGGCCGGCTTCTTTCCCGATTCAACGCTGTCGCTCTTGGCCATAATCGCGTCTTCGATGCTCTCGCGTTACCACGGACCAGCCGTCAACTGGTCTTTTTCTTGGCAACCGCGCCGCGGCGCGGGCCCTTGCGGGTCCGGGCGTTCGTGCTAGTACGCTGTCCGCGCACCGGCAGGTTCCGGCGGTGCCGCAGCCCCCGATAGCACCCGATCTCGATCAGGCGCTTGATGTTCAGCGATATCTCCTTGCGCAGGTCGCCCTCGACGCGGCCGTACTCCTCGATGGCGCGGCTGATCTGGCGGACCTCGTCCTCCGTCAGATCCTTGACACGCGTGTCCGGCTTCACGCCGGCCGCCTCCAGGATGTCCCCCGAACGGGCAGGCCCGATTCCGAAGATATAGGTCAGCCCGACTTCAACCCGCTTCGAGCGCGGCAGATCGACGCCAGCAATACGTGCCATGAGTCGTTACCCCTGCCTCTGCTTGTGCTTCGGGTTCGTGCAGATCACGCGCACCACGCCCCGGCGACGCACGATCTTGCACTTGCTGCACATCCGTTTGACCGAAGCCCGCACTTTCATCACGTTCTCTTTTCGTTTGCCGGCGATGCCGGCGGCCCTCTAGCCCGTCAAACGTCGCCTGCGGCTCCGCTTGCCGCCCAAACAACCCTCTCACCAGAAGTCTGCACCGTTCCACGGCGCAGCCCCCTAGCCCGAAAACCGTCGCCTGTGGCTCCGATTTCCGCCCAACCGGGCCTGCCTAGAAGTCTGCCCCGTTTCTACGGCGCAGACTCCTAGGCGCCGTCGACCAGCGCCCACGTCGTCGCGACTGCCCCGTCGCCGGACGCTCCCGTCCCCGGCAGCGGGCGACTCAACACCAGCGGTCCGTTCGCGGTCACCGCAACCGAATGCTCGAAATGCGCGGCCAAGCTGCCGTCGCGAGTGACCGCGGTCCATCCGTCGCCAAGGACGCGCACGGCCGGCTTGCCCATGCTGACCATCGGCTCGATGGCCAGAACCATTCCCTCGACGAGCCGCGGCCCCTGACCCGGATCTCCGTAGTTCGGCACCTGCGGCTCCTCGTGCAGGCTCGTGCCGATCCCGTGCCCGACGAACTCACGCACCACGGAGTACCCGTGCGCCTCGACGTGGCGCTGCACCGCATGCCCCAGGTCCGAGACGTGGCCGCCCAACCGGACCTGAGCTATCGACCGGGCCAGCGCCTGCTCCGTCACGTGCAGCAGCATCTCCGCATGCTCGCTGATCGAGCCCACCGGCAGCGTCACCGCCGCATCGCCGTAGTACTCGTCCAGCACGACCCCCAAATCGATGGAGACGATATCGCCGTCGCGCAAGCTGCGAGCCGACGGAATGCCGTGCACCACTTCTTCGTTCACCGAGGTGCAGAGCGTGGCGGGATAGCCGTGATACCCCTTGAACGCCGGAATCGCGCCCGCCGCCCGCACGCGGTCCTCCGCGACCGCGTCCAGCTCCCGGGTCGTCACCCCCACGTCCACGATCTCTCGCAGCTCCCCCAGCACCTGAGCGACGAGCCCATTGGCGGCGCGCATACGCTGCAGCTCCGAGGGACTCTTGCACGAGATCATCGACACACCCGCGTGGCTCACGCGGTCCGACGCACGGCCGATCCGCCGTGGGCCGCGTCCGCCATCGCCGCTGCCACTTCGTCCTCGGTCACGCTGCCGTCGACGGACCGGAACGTCGGACGCCTCCGGTAGTAGTCGATCAACGGCGCCGTCCGCTGCCGGTACACCGCCAGCCGCTCGCGCACCACCGACTCGCGATCGTCGCGGCGCTGCAGGAGCGCGCCGTCGCAGTCCGGGCACGAGCTCGGCGGGTCCCCCTCCGCGCCGACGATCGTCCCGCAAGCCGCGCATACCCGGCGTTTCGACAGCCGCCGGATGATAACCGCATCGTCGACGGCGATGTCGATCACGACGAGCGGATTGCGACCGTCCAGCATCGCGTCGAGCGCCTCGGCCTGCGGAACGGTGCGAGGAAACCCGTCGAGCACGAAGCCGGTGGCCGCGTCGGGCCGTCGCAGCCGCTGCCGGACGATCCTGATCACGATCTCGTCGCCGACCAGTTGCCCCGCGTCCATGATCGCCGCCGCGGCGCGGCCGAGCGGGCTGTCCAGTTCCACCGCCTCGCGCAGGATGTCGCCGGTCGCGATGTGCGGCACTCGAAACCCGCGGGCCAGACGACGCGCCTGCGTCCCCTTGCCGGCACCTGGCGGCCCCATCAGCATCAGATTCAATGCCCTGGGCCTCCGGACGCGCCTGGGGACCAGCTCGGTGACATTCGAGCGGCGCGGCCCCCGATCGAGCGCCGCCTCGTTCTCATTCTCAGAAACGTCCAGCATGTTGCCTCGATGCATCGCGCAAGACAATCCTCTCCGCCGCCTCTCCGTCCCGCACAGGTCTCCGACATAGGCCCGACACGTCTTTACGCGCGCCGCCCGCGAATCCGCGTCTTCTTCATGAAACCGTCGTAGTGCCGCATGATCAGCTGCGATTCGACCTGCTGCACCGTGTCCATGGAGACACCCACGATAATCAGCAGCGAGGTGCCGCCGAAATAGAACGTCACGCCGAGGCCGTTCGTGATGAATCCGGGCAACAACACGTCGAGCTGATCCCCGATGAACGGCACGGCGTCGGCCCGAAACCCGGTGATCATCAGGTCGGGCATGACCGCCACGAGCGCCAGATAGATCGAGCCGGCGCAAGTGATCCTGGTCAGGATCGTGTCGATATGCTCGGCGGTCCGCTTGCCCGGTCGGATGCCCGGGATGAATCCCCCGTACTTGCGCATGTTCTCCGCGACGTCGTCCGGATTGAAAATGATCGCGGTGTAGAAGTACGCGAAGAAGATGATCCCGCCGACGAACAGCATGTAATACGCCGGCATGCCGTTCTGTAACTGATCCGTCACCGTCTGGAACCAGCCGCCCACGGGGAACGCCGTCGCCGCCGTCGCCGGGAACGCCAGAATCGAAGAGGCGAAGATCACCGGGATGACGCCGCCGGTGTTGACCTTGAGCGGGATGTGGGTGCTCGTGCCGCCGTACATGCGGCGCCCCACGACCCGCTTGGCGTACTGCACGGTCACCCGCCGGTGCCCGCGTTCGATGAAGACGACGGCGCCGATCACCAGCACCATCACGGCGACCAGCGCAATCAGCGTGAAGAGGCCAATCGCGCCGCTGCGCATCTGATCGAGGGTCGTGAGCACCGCGGTCGGCAAGCCGACGACGATCCCCGCGAAGATGATCAGCGACATGCCGTTGCCGATGCCCCGCTCGGTGATCTGCTCGCCGAGCCACATGATGAAGGCGGTCCCCGTCGTCAGCGTCAGCACCGTCATCAGCCGGAACGACCAGCCCGGCTCGTAGACCAGCGGCAGCCCCCCCGCGATGTTGGTCTGCCGCTCCAGGAATATCGCGATCGCCATCGCCTGAATCACGCAGAGCAGAATCGTGCTGTACCGCGTGTACTGCGTGATCTTCCGGCGGCCGAGCTCGCCCTCCTTCGACAGACGCTCGAGGTACGGCCAGACGACGGTGAGCAACTGCAGAATGATCGACGCACTGATGTAGGGCATGATGCCCAGGGCGAAGATCGTCGCCTGCGCGAGGTTGCCGCCCGAGAACATGTTGTACAGGCCGAACATCGTGTTGCCGGCCTGTTCGACGAGAATCTGCAGCGCCTCCGTGTTCACGCCCGGCGTCGGAATGTGGCTGCCTACGCGGTACACACCCAGGATGCCGAGCGTGAACAGCACGCGGTTGCGCAGTTCCGGAATCGCGAAGACGTTCTTGACGCTTTCGATCATTCCGCGGCTTCTTCCTTGGCCTTCGGCCGCACGCGCGGCGCCACGTCCGTGCGTCCGCCCGCGGCCGTGATGCGCTCACCTGCCTTCGCGCTGAAGCGATGCGCGGTCACCGACAACGCCTTGGTCAGCTCGCCGCGCGCCAGCACCTTGACCAGCGCCGTACGGCTGAGCAACCCGCGCTCGCGCAGCACCTCGGGCGTCACCTCGTCGCCCGCCTCGAACCGCGCCTCGAGCGTATCGAGATTCACCACCTCGTAGGCGACCCGGAAGGGATTGTGGAAACCCCGCTTCGGCAGGCGCCGGTGAATCGGCATCTGCCCGCCTTCGAAGCCCCGCTTGCGCGAGTACCCCGACCGCGATTGCTGCCCCTTGTGCCCGCGGCCGGCAGTTACTCCGGTCCCGCCACCTTCGCCGCGGCCGACGCGTTTCCGGTTACGCCGGGCGCCCTTCGGCGGCTGCAGCGTGCTGAGGTCCATCGGTCGCTTGCCCGTCGCCATCGTCAGCACTCCGTCGTCGTCACCAGATGCCGCACCGCCCGAATCATGCCCCGAATCGACGGATTGTCGACCACGTCGACCGAATGGCCGATCCGGCGCAGACCGAGACCCCGAACGATCCGCTGCTGGCCCTTCTCGTAACCGATCCAACTCTTGACGAGGGTGACGCGCACCCGCTTCGCCTCGTCATTGCGCTTCGCTGGTGGTCTCATGAGGTGGTGAACTCCTCCAACGCCCGACCGCGCAGCCTGGCCACCACGACCGGATCCTTGAGACCGTAGAGTCCGGCGAACGTAGCCCGCACGACGTTCTGCGGGTTGTCCGATCCCAGGGACTTCGTCAGGATGTCGTGAATCCCGACCAACTCCACGACCGCCCGAACCGCACCGCCGGCGATGATGCCCGTGCCCTCCGGCGCGGGCTTCAGCAGGACGCGCCCCGCCCCGTACCGACCGATAATCGGGTGGGGAATCGAGGTCGACTGCAGCGGCACCCGAATCAGCGCCTTCTTCGCCGCCTCTATTCCCTTCTTGATGGCCGACGGCACTTCCTTGGCCTTGCCCACCGCGTAGCCGCAGTGCCCTGCCCCGTCGCCAACGACGACGAGCGCACTGAAGCTGAGGTTCTTGCCGCCCTTGACCACCTTGGTCACTCGATTGATGGACACCACGCTGTCCTTCAGGTCGAGCATGGTCGGGTCGATCTTGGCTCGTGATTCGCGCATCAGTGTTTTCTGCGACCTCGCTGACCGGGCCCGCCTAGAAGTCCAGCCCGCCTTCGCGGGCCGCCTCGGCGACCGAACGCACCCGCCCGTGGTACAGGAATCCGCCGCGGTCGAACACGACGCACTTGACGCCCTGCTCCCGCGCCCGTTCGGCGACGACGGCCCCGACGATCCGCGCTCCGGCGACGTTCCCGCCACGCGCGCCATCCTCGAACCGGCCACTGACGGCCGGCTCGGTGCTCGACGCCGACGCAATCGTACGACCCGCATGGTCGTCTATCACCTGCGCCGAGATATTTTCCAAACTCCGGTTCACCGCCAGCCGCGGACGATCCGGGGTCCCGCTGATGCGCTGCCGCTGGCGCAGCCGCACCCGCGTGCGGCGGTCCTTCTTGGTCTTGACTTTCATTGCTATGCGCCGGTCTTTCCGACCTTCTTCTTCAACACCTCGCCGGTGTACCGCACGCCCTTCTGCTTGTAGGGATCAGGCTTGCGGAGAGCGCGAATGTCCGCCGCCACCTGCCCCACCCGCTGCCGATCCATGCCGCTGACCGTGAGGTGGGTCTGCTTGTCGACCGCGATCTCCACGTCAGCCGGGATGTCGAACTCGATCGAGTGCGAGTAGCCGAGGGCGAACACCACCTGCTTGCCGGTGTGCTCGGCCCGGTACCCGATGCCGACGATGTCGAGCTCCTTCTTGAAGCCCTGCGACACCCCGTGCACGGCGTTCGCCACCAGGCTGCGGCCGAGTCCGTGGAACTTCCCCAGCGCCGCATCCTCCCGGACCAGCCGCGCCAGCAACTCATCGCCGGCGGCCTCGATCCGCACTCCCGGCGGCAGGAGCTGGAGCAACGTCCCCTTCGGACCCTTGACCTCGACGAAGTCGGGCCCGATGTCGACCTTCACGCCCGGCGGAATCGGTATCGGCTTCTTGCCTACGCGCGACATCTCGTTCCCCGTCTCACCGGCGATCCGTTACGGCCTCTGCTACCAGACATTGCACAGCACCTCGCCGCCGACCCCGGCCTTGGCGGCTTCGCGGCCCGTCATCAGGCCTCGCGACGTCGTGAGAATGCTGGTGCCGAGCCCGGCCAGGACCGGCGGCGCCTTGGCGTGGCCGTAGTACATCCGACGTCCCGGCCGACTGACACGTTTGAGTCCCGAGATTACGCGCTCGCCGCGCGGTCCGTACTTGAGGTACAGCCTGAGGACACGCAACGGATGGTCGCCCCGCGGGTTCTTCAGCACGAGCTGTCTGGAGCCGGCGATATAGCCTTCGCTCTCCAGAATCCGCGCAATATTGACCTTCAGCCGCGAATCCGGCACATCCACCCGCGGGCGGTGTCCCATCGTCGCGTTGCGAATCCTCGTCAGCATGTCGGCAATCTGATCAGCCATGCTTTCCTTCGTTCCCGCCTCCTGGGCCGCGCCGAGCGCGGCCTCCTCCTACCAACTGCTCTTGGTCACGCCCGCGATTTCGCCTTCGAGCGCCAATTTCCGAAAACAGAGACGACAGAGCTCGAACTTCCGCAGGTACCCGCGCGGCCGGCCGCACAGCCGGCAGCGATTCCGGAGCCGCACGCGAAACTTCGGCGGCTTCTTTTCCTTGACGATTTTCGCGGTGGTGGCCATAGGCTGTATCCGTCTCAGTTCTTGCGGAACGGCATCCCCATCAGTTGCAGCAGCTTGCGACCCTCTTCGTCCGTACCTGCCGTCGTCACCACGGAGATATTCATGCCGCGCGCGTGATCGACCTGCATGTAGTCGATCTCGAGGAAGATCAACTGGTCCTTGAGGCCCAGGGTGTAGTTCCCGCGACCGTCGAACCCCTTCGGGGGCACCCCCCGGAAGTCGCGCACGCGCGGCAATGCGATCGAGACGAGCCGGTCCATGAACTCGTACATCCGGACACGCCGCAAGGTCACCATGACGCCGATTGGCATACCCTGTCGCACCTTGAACTGGGCCACCGACTTCCGCGCGCGGCGCGTGACCGGCTGCTGGCCCGTGATGCGCGCCAACTCCTTCGTACCGACGTCGATCAGCTTGGAATTCTGCGTCGCCGCCCCCAACCCCATGTTGACGACGATGCGCTCGATCTTCGGCACCGCCATGACGTTGGTATAGCCGAACTCCTTGCGGAGGGCCGGCACGACGTCGTCGTAGTAGCGCTCGCGCAGACGATTCATTTGTCCACAGCTCCGTCGCATTTCCGGCAGATGCGCACCTTGCGGCCGTCACCGAGCAATTGGCGGCCGATTCGGGTCGGAACGCCGCACTCCGGACAGACGATCTGCACGTTCGAAGCGTGCAACGAGGCCTCGCGCTCGACAATGCCCCCCTTGACGCTGGCGCGCGGGTTCGGCCGCGTGTGACGCTTGATGAAGTTCACGCCCTCGACCACCACGCGATTGCGGTCCGGAAACACCTTGAGGACGCGGCCACGCTTGCCGCGATCCCTGCCGGCCATGACGGCCACGTTGTCGTTCTTGCGCACCGGAGTGCGTAGTCGGGACATGCTCCTGGGCTCTTTCCTGTCTCAGATCCTCACAGCACTTCCGGTGCTAGCGAGATGATCTTCATGAACTTCCGTTCGCGCAGCTCACGGGCGACGGGACCGAAGACACGCGTCCCCACCGGCTCGTTCTGGTCGTTGACGAGCACGGCGGCGTTGCGGTCAAAACGAATGTAGCTGCCGTCGCGACGGCGTTGCTCCTTGCGCGTGCGCACGATCACCGCCTTGACGACCTGCCCCTTCTTCACCGTCGCGTCCGGCGACGCCTCCTTGACGGCGGCGGTCACGAGGTCGCCGAGCCGCGCGTACCGGCCCGTGGCGCCGCCCAGTGGATTGATCACGGCGATCTTGCGCGCCCCGGAATTATCCGCGACGTCAAGGATCGATTGCATCTGGATCATCGGACCGCTCTCTCCTAGACCGTCTTGGCCCGATTGATCACGCGCGTGACAACGAAACGCTTGCGCTTGCTGAGCGGTCGGGACTCGGCCATCGCGACACGGTCTCCGACCCGAGCGCTGTTCTCTTCGTCATGCGCCATGAAAGTCCGCGTCCGGCGGCGAATCTTGCGGTAGACGTCGTGACGCACCCGGCGCTCCACCGCGACGACCACGCCCTTGTCCACCTTGTCCCGGACCACGATGCCCACGACCTCGCGTTGGTTTCCCATCGGATTCACTCAAGTCGTCAATCGGCCGGGGCGGGGGCCGGCTCCGCCAGGGCGGCGCCCGCCTCTTCCAGCTCGCGCTCCCGCAACAGCGTCTTCACCCGCGCCCGATCCCGGCGCAGTCCCTGCATCTTGTTCGCGGCGTCGGCCTGCCCCATCGATTTCTGGAGCCGCAGCCGGAACACCTGGTCGTCGAGCTCGTCGACACGGTGCGCGAGCTCCTCGGTCGCCAGCTCGCGAAGTTCTGACACCTTCGCCATCTACGCCACCGCCTCACCGAACCGCGTCGCAAAACGGGCCGCGATAGGCAGCTTCGCGGCGGCCAGCTCCATCGCGCGCTTCGCGTCCACCGCGTTCACGCCTTCCATCTCGAACAGGATGCGGCCCGGCCGCACCACCGCCACCCACTGCTCGGGCGGGCCCTTGCCCTTGCCCATGCGCGTCTCCTGCGGCTTCTTCGTAATCGGTTTGTCCGGAAACACGCGCACCCAGATCTTGCCGCCCCGCTTGACGAACCGGGTCATCGCAACCCGGGCCGCCTCGATCTGCCGATCGGTAAGCCAGCACGGCTCCATCGCCCGCAGCCCGTAGTCGCCGAACGAAACGGCCGAGCCCCGCCACGCCTTGCCGGCCATCCGACCGCGGTGCTGCTTGCGGTACTTGACCTTCTTCGGCATCAGCATGGTGCGTCACTCCCCAGGGGTGTCCTCGTCACGGCTTCTATGCCCGGGCGCCGCGACGCGGCGCCCGGTACTCCTCTTCCCGACCTACCAGTGGCGTGAGCCGCTCGCCCTTGTAGAGCCACACCTTGACGCCGATCGCCCCGTAGGTCGTACGCGCGTGACCGAATCCGTAGTCGATGTTCGCCCGCAGCGTCTGCAGAGGGAGCTGCCCGTGCAGGTACCACTCGGACCGGGCGATCTCGGCCCCGTTGAGACGCCCGCCGACGCGAACCTTGATGCCCCGCGCCCCGAACCGCAACGCGGCCTCGACCGCCTTGCGCATCGCCCGCCGGAACGCCACCCGCTTCTCGAGCTGCAGCGCGACGTTCTCGCTGATGAGCTGCGCATCAAGCTCCGGCTTCTGGATCTCCTGGATATTGATGAAGACGTCGCGACTCGTGCGCTTCTGGATCTCGGTCTTCAGCTTGTCGACCTCCGTCCCCTTGCGGCCGATGATGATGCCGGGACGGGACGTATAGATGTCGAGCTTCAGGTTGTTGGCGGCCCGCTCGATCTCGATCCGCGAAACTCCGGCATGCGCGAAGCGGGTCTTCAGATCGCGCTTCAGCGCGAGGTCCTCGTGTAACAGCTTCGCGTAGTCGCGATCCGCGTACCAGCGGGATCGCCACGTCTTGTTGAAGCCCAGACGGAAACCGTACGGATGAACTTTCTGCCCCATGCTCAGACTCTTCTCAGTCGCCCCGCCGTCACCTGATGCCCAGGATGCCGCCAGGCGGCCGCGGTGTCGGCTCATCCGGTTCATCCGGCTTCTTCTCCGGCTCCGGGGTCCTGTCCGACTCGTCTTCCGGCTCCGGCACTTCCGGCTCCGGCGTCTCAGGCTCCTGCTCCGGCACGGCGTCCGTCTCCCGGATGTCGGGCTCCGGCGTTTCGGCCGGCATATCCGATTCCACAACCTCCGGCTCCGGCGCCGCAGCCGATGCGGGCAGCGAGACCGGCCGGCGCTTCGACCGGCCGGCGCCGCCCGAGCCGGTCCCGGGCGGTCCTCCGCGTCTCCGCCGCGCCCGCGAGACGCCCTGACCTTCCGGCCTCTCCTCGACGATGACCGTCAGATGCGCCGTGCGCTTCAGGATGCGAAACGCGCGTCCCATCGGCGCCGCCCGAATCCGCTTCTGCGTCGGACCCTGATCGGCGTAGCATTCGCGCACGTACAGCCGCTCGACCTCGTCGCCGGAGCCTTCCTTCTGCTGTGCGTTGGCGATGGCCGACCGCAGCACCTTCTCCACGTCCTTCGCCACGCTCTTGCGCGTGAAACGCAGAGTCGCCAAGGCGCTGTTGACATCCTTGCCGCGGATCAGATCGACGACGAGCTTCGCCTTCTGGGCCGAGGTGCGGACGTACCGAGCCGTAGCGCGCCCCTCGATCACCGCCCGCCCCCCCTCGACGCCGACTTCTCACTCTTGGTCGGATGTCCACGGAACAGGCGCGTCGGCGCGAACTCCCCGAACTTGTGACCCACCATGTTCTCGGACACGTAGACGGGGACGAACTTCTTCCCGTTGTGAACCGCCACCGTATGTCCCACCATCTCGGGAATCACGGTCGAGCGGCGCGACCAGGTCTTGACGACCTTCTTGACGTCGTTCCGGTTCATCGCCTCGATGCTCTCGAGGAGCGGCAGATCGACGAACGGGCCCTTCTTCAGCGAGCGGCTCATGACCTCGATTCCTGACTAGCGCTTCTTCTTGCGCGAGAGGATGAAGCGATCTGACGGTTTCTGCTTGCGCGTCTTGAAACCCTTGGCCGGAACGCCCCACGGTGACACCGGATGCCGCCCGCCGGCCGCATGACCCTCGCCCCCACCGAGCGGATGATCGACCGGATTCATGGCGTTGCCGCAGACGTGCGGCCTGCGACCGCGCCAGCGCTGCCGTCCGGCCTTGCCGATCCGAACGTTCTCGTGATCCACGTTCCCGACCTGCCCGATGGTCGCAACGCACTTCGGCATGACGAGGCGCGTCTCTCCCGACGGCAGCCGGACGGTGACGTACTTGCCGTCCTTGGCCACGACCTGCACCGACGCCCCGGCGCTGCGTGCGAGCTGTCCGCCCTTGCCGGGGCGCAACTCCACGTTGTGAACCTGCGTGCCGAGCGGGATATTGCTGAGCGGCAGCGTGTTACCCGGAAGAATGTCCACGTGCGGGCCGGCGACGACCGCGTCGCCCACCTTCACCCCCAGCGGGTGCAGGATGTACCGCTTCTCGCCGTCGGCGTAGGTCACCAACGCAATGCGGGCCGACCGATTCGGATCGTACTCGATCGTCGACACCTTCGCCGGTACGCCGACCTTGTCGCGCTTGAAGTCGATGACCCGGTAGGCGCGCTTGTGCCCGCCGCCCCGCCACCAAATCGTGATCGAGCCGGTGTTGTTCCGGCCGCCGGACTTCTTGAGCGGCTGCGTCAACGGTCGGTACGGCCGGGTCGCGGTGATCTCGTCGAACGTCTGCACGCTCTGAAATCGCCGGCCGGCCGACGTCGGTTTGTGCTTGCGAATCGCCATTGGCTCGCTTCCCGATCCCCTATGCGCCCTCGAGGAACTCCGGCACGGACTCCCCCGGACGCAACCGGACATAGGCCTTCTTCCAGTCCGGCCGCGCGCCTGCGAACCGCCCCTGGCGCTTGACCTTGCCGTGGGCGATAGAGGTTCTCACCTCCGCGACCTTCGCGCCGAGCAACTGCTGCACGGCGCGTTTGACGTCCACCTTCGTCGCGCCCATGGCAACCTCGAACGCCAGAATCTGGCCCTGCTCCCGCATGAGCGTGGTCTTCTCCGTAATCAGCGCCCTCCGGATCACCTCGGTCGGCTTCATGACGTCACCACCCGCGCCAGATGCTCGGCCGCCGACCGGCTCACGACGAGCCTGCCCGCATTCGCCAGGTCCCGGGCTGTCGCGCGGCTCGACGCCACCAGTCGCACGTCGGGGAGATTGCTCACCGCGCGCTCCAGGTTGACGCCGGGGGAAACGTCGATCAGCAGGGCCTTGCCGGTGACGCCCAGCCTGTCCAGCAACTCCACGGCCAGCCGCGTCTTCGGCTCGTCGATGACGAACTCGGACAGCACGACGACGGCCCCCTCCTCGAACTTCGCGCGAACGGCCGCACGTAGCGCACCCAGCTCCACCTTGCGCGGCAGGCGGTAGCCGTAGCTGCGCGGCTGCGGGCCGAACACGACGCCGCCGGTTCGCCACAACGGGTTCCGGGCCTCGCCGACCCGCGCGCGGCCGGAGCCCTTCTGGCGCCACGGCTTCCGGCCGGTGCCACTGACGAGGCCACGCGTCTTCGTCGCGTGCGTGCCGCGCCGGGTGCCCGCCTGCTCGTGAACAACCGACTCCCAGATCAGGCCGGTAGCGATCGGTCCAGCGAACAACTCGTCGCTCAGCTCGAAAGCGTCGACCGTCTCGTTGCGCTCGTTGACCACGTCACACGTCATCGTCTTCAACCACGACCGCACGCATACGGTCGGACCTCATCGCCTTTTCTTCTTCTGATCGACCACAGGCGCCACCGGTTCGCGCCGCGGCGCCACCGCCCGACGAATCATCACGTAGGTGCCCGCCGCGCCCGGCACCGCTCCGGTGACGACCAGTTGGTTGCTCTCGGCATCCACCGTCAGGACACGCAGATTGCGCACCGTGACCCGGTCCCCACCCATGCGCCCCGGCCCGCGCATCCCCTTGATGACCCGCGACGGGTAGGACGACTGACCGATCGACCCCGGCGCCCGGTGAAACATCGAGCCGTGCGACGCACGCCCGCCGCTGAAGCCGTGCCGCTTCATGACGCCCTGGAACCCGTGACCGCGGCTGACGCCGACGACGTCCACCTGGTCGCCCGCAGCGAAGAGCGACGCCAGCACCTGATCGCCTTCAGCCGGCCCGCCGCCCTGGTCGTCGACCCCGACTTCCCGGCGTATCCGCGTCGGCGGCACGTTCGCCCGTGCATACAGACCGGCCACCGGCTTGTTGGCCCGCGCCGGCCGATCCTCGACCAGTCCGAGCTGCACCGCCTCGTAGCCGTCCCGGTCGACCTGCTTGCGCTGGATGACGACGCACGGCCCCGCTTTGAGAAGGGTAACCGGGCGCGCCGCACCGTCGGCCGCAAACACCTGCGTCATGCCGATCTTCTGTCCAATGATCCCGGTCACCATCGTTCGATTCCCGATCCGCTCGGACGCGGTTGCCGACTCACGCGTGCTCCTTGCCGAACGCCTTGATCTCGACGTCCACCCCCGCGGGCAAATCGAGCTTCATGAGCGCATCCACCGTCTGCGACGTCGGCTCGAAGATGTCGATCAGACGCTTGTGCGTACGAATCTCGAACTGCTCCCGCGACTTCTTGTCGACGTGCGGCGAACGCAGCACCGTCCATTTGTTCTTGTCGGTCGGCAAGGGGATCGGTCCCGCGAGCCGCGCGCCCGTTCGCCGCGCCGTGTCGACGATCTCGGTCGTCGACTGGTCCAGCAGACGATGGTCGTACGCCTTCAGTCGGATCCGAATCTTGTCGCTGAACGTTGCCATGTCGCGCGCACCCTGTCTTCAATCGGGGCCCCAACCGAACGCTACTCGACGATCTCGGTGATGGTGCCCGAGCCGACCGTCCGGCCGCCCTCCCGGATCGCGAACCGCAGACCCTTCTCCAGGGCCACCGGCGTGATCAGCTCCACGCTGATCGTCACGTTGTCGCCGGGCATCACCATCTCGACGCCCTCCGGAAGGTTCGATACACCCGTCACGTCCGTCGTCCGCAGATAAAACTGAGGCCGGTAGCCGTTGAAGAACGGCGTATGACGACCGCCCTCGTCCTTCGTCAGAACGTAAACCTCGCCCTTGAACTTCGTGTGCGGCGTGATCGTCTTCGGCTTCGCCAACACTTGGCCGCGCTCGACGTCGTCCTTCTCCATCCCGCGCAGCAAAACCCCGATGTTGTCGCCCGCAACCCCCGCGTCCAGAAGCTTCCGGAACATCTCGACCCCGGTCACCACCTTCTTCTGCGTCTCCCGGAAGCCGACGATCTCCACCTCTTCGCCAACCAGAACCTTCCCGCGGTCCACGCGGCCCGTCACCACCGTCCCACGGCCCGAGATCGAGAACACGTCCTCGATCGGCATCAGGAACGGCTTGTCGATGTCACGCTCCGGAAGCTCCACATACGAATCGACCGCCGCCATCAGACGGTCCACCGAAGCCTCGCCGTCCGGCTCGCCCTCCAGCGCCTTCAGTGCAGAGCCCTGCACCACCGGAATGTCGTCCCCGGGGAACTCATACGAACTCAGCAGCTCCCGAACCTCCAGCTCCACCAGCTCCAACAGCTCCGGGTCGTCCACCGCGTCGCACTTGTTCAGGAACACCACCAGAGACGGAACCCCAACCTGACGCGCCAGAAGAATGTGCTCGCGAGTCTGCGGCATCGGGCCGTCGGTCGCCGCAACCACCAGGATCGCGCCGTCCATCTGCGCCGCGCCCGTGATCATGTTCTTGATGTAGTCCGCGTGACCCGGACAGTCCACGTGCGCGTAGTGCCGGTTCGCCGTCGTGTACTCCACGTGAGCGGTCGCAATCGTGATGCCACGCTCCCGTTCCTCGGGCGCGTTGTCGATCGACTCGAACGAACGCACCGCGTTCGTCGGGTCGTGCTTCGCCATCACCTGCGTGATCGCCGCGGTCAGCGTCGTCTTCCCGTGATCGATGTGCCCGATCGTCCCGACGTTCACGTGTGGCTTCGACCTGTCGAACTTCTCTTTCGCCATCGATGGAAACCTCTCACTTACCCTGTATGCGCGCCACGATCTGCTCGCTGACGTTGTCCGGCACCGGCTCGTACCGGTCGAAATGCATCGAGTACGTCGCACGGCCCTGCGTCCGCGAACGCATCTCCGTCGCGTATCCGAACATCTCGGCCAGCGGAACGCGCGCGTTGACGATCTGAGTGCCGCCCCGCGCCTCCATCGACCGGATTTTGCCGCGCCGCGAGTTCAGGTCGCCGATGACGTCGCCCATGTACTCCTCGGGAACCACCACCTCGATCCGCATCACCGGCTCGAGCAGCACCGCCCCGGCCCTCTGCGCAGCGTTGCGAAAGGCCATCACGCCCGCGATCTGGAACGCGCCCTCCGACGAGTCCACCTCGTGGTAGGAGCCGTCATACAGCGACACGATGACGTCCTCGATGGGGTAGCCGGCGAGCACCCCGGTCGTCATCGCGGCGCGGATGCCCGCCTCGACCGGCCGGATGTACTCGCGCGGCACGGCGCCGCCGAAGATCTCGTTGACGAACTCGAAGCCAGCACCCGGCTGGCCCGGGGTCACGCGAATCTTCACGTGTCCGTACTGGCCGCGCCCACCCGTCTGCTTGACGAAGCGCCCTTCGCCTTTCGCCGGCCGGGTCAGGGTCTCCTTGTAGGCGACCTGCGGGCGTCCGACGGTCGCTTCCACGCCGAACTCGCGCTTCAGGCGGTCGACGAGGATTTCGAGATGCAGCTCGCCCATCCCGGAGATGACGACCTGCCCAATCTCTTCGTCCGTCCGCACCTGAAAAGTCGGGTCCTCGGCGGTGAGCTTCGCCAGCCCCTGCCCCAGCTTCTCCTGGTCGGCCTTGGTGCTCGGCTCGATCGCCAGACTGATCACCGGGCGCGGGAAGTCCATCGACTCGAGCACCACCGGGTGCTGCGGATCGCAGATGGTGTCGCCCGTGCCGACGCTCTTGAGACCGACCGCGGCGGCGATATCGCCGGCGTAGACCTGCTTGATCTCCTCGCGCTTGTTCGCGTGCATCTTCAGCAGGCGGCCGATCCGCTCCTTGCGGCCCCGACCCGTGTTGAGCACGGTCGCGCCGGTCTTCATGACCCCCGAGTAGACGCGGATGAAGGTCAACTGCCCGACATACGAATCGGTCATCACCTTGAAGGCCAGCGCCGAGAAGGGCGCGGCGTCGTCCGCCGGCCGCTCGACCAGGTAGTCGTCATCGTCCTCCGACCGGTTGGGATTGGTGCCGGTAATCGGGGGCACGTCCTCGGGCGACGGCAGGTAGTCGACGATGGCGTCCAGGAGCGGCTGCACGCCCTTGTTCTTGAAGGCGGACCCACACAGCACCGGCACGAACGGCGCTTCCTCGCCGTGCAGCGACTCGGCGACCCGCCGGCGAATGGTCGCGCAGATCTCCGTCTCGGACAGGGGCTCGCCGTGGAGATACCGGTTCAGCAGGTCGTCGTTGACCTCGCTGACCTTCTCCACCAGTTGTTCCCGGTACTCCATGGCCTGTTCGCGCAGCGCCTCGGGAATCTCCTCGATCACCGGCGGGACCCCGAGCGTCTCACCGCCATGACGGACCGCCTTCATGCGCACGAGATCGATCACACCCTCGAAGCGATCTTCAGCGCCGATCGGAAGCTGCAGGGCCACCGGATTGGCGCCGAGCCGGGTCCGGATGGATGCGAGCGTGCGGCCGAAGTCGGCTCCCACACGATCCATCTTGTTGACGAAGCAGATGCGGGGGACGCGGTACTTGTCGGCCTGCCGCCAGACGGTCTCGGTCTGCGGCTCCACGCCGGCCACCGCGTCGAACACCGCCACCGACCCGTCCAGAACCCGGAGCGAGCGCTCGACCTCGGCCGTGAAGTCGACATGGCCGGGAGTGTCGATGATGTTGATCCGGTGATCGCGCCAGACGCACGTCGTCGCCGCCGAGGTAATCGTGATCCCGCGCTCCTGCTCCTGCTCCATCCAGTCCATGACGGCGGTACCGTCATGAACCTCGCCGACCTTGTACGTGATTCCCGTATAGAAGAGAATGCGCTCGGTCGTGGTCGTCTTGCCGGCATCGATGTGGGCCATGATGCCGATGTTCCGGGTACGAGCGAGCGGGACCGCTCTGGACATCTCGTGCGTCGCCCGCGGCGCAGACCGCGACTGCATTTTCCTCGGCGTTGCGATAGTCGAATCAGCCGTGCTCACGATTGTTCCGTTCCTGCGACTCCGCCGCCAAGACTCTCCGGCGCGCCGTCACCAGTCACCATCGGTAGTGCGCGAACGCCCCCAGGCCTGCCCCCGGCAGGCCGCACCGAAAAAGTCACCTCCGCCATGGCGGAGGTGAACAAGGCGGTCACCATCGGTAGTGCGCGAACGCCTTGTTCGCCTCCGCCATGCGGTGCGTGTCCTCACGCTTCTTCACCGAGCCGCCGCGGAGGTTGGATGCGTCGACCAGCTCGTTCGCCAGCTTCTCCCGCATCGTCTTGCCGTCGCCGCGGCTGCGCGCGTATGACGTCAGCCAGCGGATGCTCAACGACAGGCGCCGATTCTGCGTCACCTCGATCGGCACCTGGTAGTTGGAGCCGCCGACGCGCCGGGACTTCACCTCCAGGCTCGGCTTCGTATTGTCTACGGCCCGCTTGAAGATCTTGATCGGATCGTCGCCGGTCCGTTCCTTGATGATGTCGAGGCTGCCGTAGACGATGCCTTCCGCGACGCTCCGCTTGCCGCTCTTCATGATCGTGCGCACGAACTTCGTGAGCAGCGTGCTGTTGTACACGGGGTCCGGCGGCACCTCTCGCTTCGGCACTTCTCGTCTGCGTGGCATCCCGTTTCGTCTCCTCTGGCCCCGCCCCGACCTACGACTTCGGGCGCTTCGCGCCGTACTTCGATCGACTCTGCTTGCGGCCCGCAACACCGACCGTATCGAGCGTCCCCCGCACGACGTGATACCGCACGCCCGGCAGGTCCTTCACTCGCCCACCGCGAATCAGGGCCAGGGAGTGCTCCTGGAGGTTGTGCCCCTCGCCGGGGATGTAGCTCGTCACCTCGATGGCGTTCGTAAGCCGGACCCGCGCCACCTTCCGGAGGGCCGAGTTCGGCTTCTTCGGCGTCTGCGTGAACACGCGGACACAGACGCCGCGCTTCTGCGGGCAACCCTGCAGGGCCGGGCTCTTCGTCTTGTTGACGACCCGGTCACGTCCCTTGCGGACAAGCTGGCTAATCGTCGGCACCGGTACTTCCTCGCTTGACGTCACGCTCGCCCACATCGGATGAGCGTCCGACACCCGACAGTTGCGGCCGAGACCTTGAAGCGACCGTCCCGATAACGGCGACCGCTTGGCGCCTCGGCCAGTTGACCCTAAATCAGTTTTCTCGCCGTGCAGGCGACCCGCGGCTCTTGCTGGCCCGCGAACCGCCGAACGCTGGAAAGAGGTCGGTGAACCGCAGCTCTTTCGGACGGGTCGGAGCCAGATAGGGTTACCGGCCCCGACAAGAAGCATTGGATACTACCACCAAAAGGGAGACAGGACAAGGCCGGACATTCGCCCGGCGGCATCCCCCGCCCGCTAGATCTCCTCTCGCCTGGGCGCCGCCGCGCGCGACCCGACCGGGCTCAGCGTGTCGACGGCCCCCACTGCCCCCCTGGCCACGCCCCGTTCGTCGGGATCGACGAAATAGTCCATATCGTGCTCCAGGTCCAGATCGTCCTGCAGCAGCCGCGGCGGCGGCTCGTCCGCCTCGATGCGCACCTTCCGGTAGTAGTCGAACCCGGTGCCGGCCGGAATTAGCCGTCCCATGGTCACGTTCTCCTTCAGACCCCGCAGATGGTCGACCTTCCCGGAGATCGACGCCTCGGTGAGCACCCGCGTAGTCTCCTGGAACGACGCTGCCGAGATGAACGAATCGGTCGACAGCGAGGCCTTGGTGATCCCGAGCAGGAGCGGCCGGCCGGTCGCCGGCTGGCCGTCCTCGGCGAGAACCCGTTCGTTCTCGGCCGCGAAGCGGAACCGGTCAACCTGCTCGTCGACGAGAAATTCCGTGTCGCCCACGTCCTCGATCTTGACCCAGCGCATCATCTGCCGAACCATCACCTCGATGTGCTTGTCGTTGATGGCCACGCCCTGCAGCCGGTAGACCTCCTGGATCTCGTTGACGAGGTAGGCGTGCAGCGCCTTCTCGCCCAGGACGCTCAGGATGTCGTGCGGATTCGACGGACCGTCCATCAGCGGGTCGCCTGCCCGCACGCGATCGCCCTCCTGCACGTTGAGGTGGACGCTACGCGGCAGGGCGTACTCCCGCGGCTCCGCACCCGACTCGTCGGGAACGATGATGATCTTCCGGACTCCCTTGACGATGCCGCCCTGCTTGACAGTACCGTCGATCTCGCTGATCACCGCTGTCTCGCGCGGCTTGCGCGCCTCGAACAGCTCCACGACGCGCGGCAGGCCGCCGGTGATGTCCTTGGTCTTGGTGGTCTCGCGCGGGATCTTCGCCAGCACACCGGTGACGCTGACCTGGTCACCGTCGCTCACCATGAGGTGGGCGCGCGCCGGCATGGGATAACGGCGCCCTTCGACCGCGACCACCGGCAGCTTCTTCTCGCCCGGCGCGCCGCCGATGACCCGGCGCTTCTCGCCGGCCCGGAACGGCAGGGCGGCCAGCGCATCCGCCGCCGCGGCCACGTCGCCGTCGCCCAACACGCGCTGCTCGATCACGATGGCCGCGGGCGCCGGTTCGACCGTACCCGCGTCGCCGTTCTCGAAACGGACCCTGCCCGCCTGCCCCGCCACGATAGAGGCACCGTCCGGCCCGGTGGCCAGCTCGTCGCCCGCCGCCGCCTCGGCACCGTCCGACACCTTGATCGCCGCGCCGGCCGGAATCACGTACCGGTGCTCGACGTCCTCGAACTGCACGACGTGCTTGTCGATGTTCTCGAACCGAACCTTGCCTGCCTGTCCCGCCCGGACCGGCTCCCCGTTCGGCCCGGTGGCCAGCTCGTCGCCCGCCTTTACCTCGGCGCCGCTCTTCTTGACGCGCAGCAGCGCACCCACCGGGATCGGATGCCGGCTGATGATCCGGATCGCGGGCTGTTTCTCCTCGGGCGCATCGATGACGATGCGCTCGGTCAGACCGGTCACCTCGTCGAACTTCTCCTCGAAGGTGAGGTCCTTCTTGATGTCCTCGAAATGCACCACGCCGGAATTCTCGGTAAGGATCGACCGCGTGTAGGGATCCCACTCGACCAGGGTCTCGCCGATCTCGGCGGTCTCGCCCGGACGCACCTTCAGCCGGGCGGCGTAGACCAGCTCGTAGTGCTCGCGCGCGCGGCCCTGGGCATCGCGAACGATCAACTCGCCGGTCCGGTTCATCACGACGCCCTCGCGGGCATCCTTGCTGCCGGCGGTAACCACGTTGCCCTGGGCGTCGAACCAGACCGCCTGCACGCCCTTCACCTCGATGGTGCCCTCGTGCTTGCACACGTGGGTCGACTGCTCCGAGCCGGAGGCAGTGCCCCCGATGTGGAAGGTGCGCATCGTGAGCTGCGTGCCGGGTTCGCCGATCGACTGCGCGGCGATGACGCCGACCGCCAGCCCCAGTTCCACCAGCCTGCCGGTCCCCAGGTCGCGCCCGTAGCAGCGTGCGCAAACGCCGCGGCGCGACTCGCAGGTGAGCACCGAACGAATCTTGACCGTCTCGATGCCGGCTTCCTGGATCTCGGACGCCAGCTCTTCGTCGATCTCCGTGTTGGCCTTGGCCAGGACCTTGTCGCTGACCGGATCGCGGACCTCTTCGAGCGAGACCCGGCCGATGATGCGGTCACGCAACGGCTCGATGATCTCCCCGCTCTCGACGATCGCCTCCGATTCGATGCCACCGAGGGTGGTGCCGCAGTCGATCTCCGAGATGATGACGTCCTGCGCCACGTCCACGAGACGGCGCGTCAAGTAGCCGGAATCGGCGGTCTTGAGCGCGGTATCGGCCAGCCCCTTCCGCGCGCCGTGCGTGGAGATGAAGTACTGCAGCACGGTCAGGCCTTCGCGGAAGTTCGACGTGATCGGCGTCTCGATGATCTCGCCGGACGGCTTCGCCATCAGTCCCCGCATTCCGGCGAGCTGCCGCATCTGCTGCTTGCTGCCGCGGGCCCCGGAGTCGGCCATGATGAAGACCGGGTTGAACGCCTCCCCGTGCTCGTCGGGACTCTCCATCCCTACGAACATCTCGTCGGCGACCTTCTCGGTGACGCCGGACCAGATGTCGATGATCTTGTTCTTCTTCTCGCGGTCGGTGATGGCGCCCTCGTTGTACTGCTTCTCGACCTCGATGACGCTCTCCCTCGCGCTGGCGACCAGCCGCGGCTTCTCGTCCGGAATCTTGAGGTCGTCGATGCCGATCGACATCCCGGACTTCGTCGCGTAGAGGAAGCCGAGGTCCTTGAGACCGTCCAGCATCGGCACGGTCAGCGCGAGGCCGCGCCGCAGGTAGCTGTACTGCACCAACTGCTGCAGGCCCTTCTTCTTGAGCAGGCCGTTCACGAACGGAAGTTCGTCGGGCAACGCTTGGTTGAAGACGACGCGGCCGACCGTGGTCTGGATGATCCGACGTTCGAGCTGCTCCACCGGGGCATGGAGCACGTCCTGATCGTCACGGCTGGCGGTCAGGTCCATGTACGGTCCGCTCAGGCGGAAGCGGATTGGCGTCAGCGTCTCCACGTCGCCCGACTCGAGCGCCAGCACAACCTCGTCCGCGCTCGAAAAGACGCGAAGGTGCGCATGTTCCGGCAACGAGTCGGCCGAGCCGCCGCCCCCGGCTACTCCTCGCGGATCGGCTCGCAACGGCGCGAGTCTGCCGTCCTCGCCCTTCTCGATGCCGCAGACCCGTCCGACGCCCTTCGCCCGTGGGTTCGCCTTGGTCAGGTAGTAGCAACCGAGCACGATGTCCTGCGAGGGCACCGCGATCGGGGTACCGCTGGACGGTGACATGATGTTGTTCGACGACATCATGAGCACCGACGCCTCGATCTGCGCCTCCGGCGACAGCGGCACGTGCACCGCCATCTGGTCGCCGTCGAAGTCGGCGTTGAACGCGGTGCAGACGAGCGGGTGGATCCGGATCGCCTTGCCTTCCACCAGCACCGGCTCGAAGGCCTGAATCCCGAGCCGGTGCAGCGTCGGGGCGCGGTTCAGCAGCACCGGATGCTCGCGGATCACCTCTTCGAGGATGTCCCAGACCTCCGGCTCGTGCTGCTCGACCATCTCGCGCGCCTGTTTGATGGTCGCCGCCATCTCGCGTTGCTCGAGCTTGTTGTAGATGAACGGCTTGAACAGCTCGAGCGCCATCTTCTTGGGCAGCCCGCACTGGTGCAGCTTCAGTTCCGGTCCGACCACGATGACGGAACGCCCGGAGTAGTCGACCCGCTTGCCGAGCAGGTTCTGGCGGAAGCGCCCCTGCTTGCCCTTCAGGGTGTCCGACAGCGACTTCAGCGGGCGGTTGTTGGCGCCCCGCAGCACGCGCCCGCGCCGGCCGTTGTCGAACAGGGCGTCCACCGCCTCCTGCAGCATCCGCTTCTCGTTGCGGATGATGACGTCGGGCGCCTTCAGCTCGATCAGCTTCTTCAGCCGGTTGTTCCGATTGATGACCCGGCGGTAGAGGTCGTTCAGATCCGACGTCGCGAAGCGCCCGCCGTCGAGCGGCACGAGCGGCCGCAGTTCGGGGGGAATGACGGGAATGACGTCGAGAATCATCCACTCCGGCCGGTTCGTCGACCGCCGGAAGGAATCGACCACCTTCAGGCGCTTGGCAAACTTCAGCGTTTTCTGGACGGACGATTCCTCGCGCATCCTCTGCCGCAGCTCGACCGCGAGGTCCTCGATCTCCACCGTGCGGAGGAGCTCCTTGATCGCCTCGGCGCCCATCTGCGCGTGGAACGTGCCTTGCTCCTCGAGCGCCTTGCGGTACTCCTCCTCCGTCAGGAGCTGATTCTCCTTCAGGCCGCTGTCGCCGGGATCGATCACTACGTACGCCTCGAAGTAGAGCACGCGCTCCAGATCACGCAGCGAGATATCGAGCAGGTGGCCGATACGGCTCGGCAGACCCTTGAAGAACCAGACGTGGCTGACCGGCGTGGCGAGCGTGATGTGGCCGAGGCGCTCGCGGCGCACCTTGGCCTGCGTCACCTCGACGCCGCACTTGTCGCAGATGACGCCCCGATGCTTCATCCGCTTGTACTTGCCGCAGAGACACTCCCAGTCGGTGACGGGGCCGAAGATCTTCGCGCAGAACAGCCCGTCCCGCTCCGGCTTGAAGGTGCGGTAGTTGATCGTCTCGGGCTTGGTCACCTCGCCGTGCGACCACGACAGGATCTTCTCCGGGGACGCGAGCGTGATCCGGATGGCGTCGAAATCGACGGTCAGGGAACTGCGGTCTGCAAAGCTGGGTCGCATGGAGTTCCTTCCCTCACGCCTCGCCGTCGGCGCCTTCGAGCACGGTGGAAGCGACGTCGACGGCGGTTTCCCCGGCATCGTCATCGCCGGCATCGGACTCCGCCCCGACCGCCGCGGCCTCGACGAGCGGCGTCCGGGTCTTGATCAGGTCGACGTCGAGGCACAGCGCCTGCAACTCGCGAATCAGGACGTTGAACGACTCGGGCAGACCCGGCGAGAACGACGCGTCGCCCTTGACGATCGCCTCGTAGATCTTGGCGCGGCCGGTCACGTCGTCCGACTTCGCGGTCAGCAACTCCTGCAGGATGTGCGCGGCGCCGTAGGCCTCGAGCGCCCACACCTCCATCTCGCCGAACCGCTGCCCGCCGAACTGCGCCTTCCCGCCGAGGGGTTGCTGCGTGATCAGTGAGTACGGCCCGATCGAGCGCGCGTGGATCTTGTCGTCGACCAGGTGCGACAGCTTCAGCATGTAGATGTAGCCGACGGTCACCTTCTGCTCGAACGGCTCGCCGCTCACGCCGTCGTACAGCGTCGTCTTGCCGCTGGTCGGCAGCTCGGCCTTCTCGAGCCACTGCTTTATCTCGGACTCGCGCGCGCCGTCGAAAACCGGCGAAGCGAAGTAGAGCGGCCTCGCATCCGAACCGAACTTCTCCCGATTGCCCACCTCGTGCGCGGCCCAGCCCAGATGCGTCTCGAGAATCTGACCCACGTTCATCCGCGACGGCACGCCCAGCGGATTGAGAACGATCTCCACCGGCGTCCCATCGGGGAGGCGCGGCATGTCCTCTTCCGGCAGAATGCGCGCGATGACGCCCTTGTTGCCGTGCCGGCCGGCCATCTTGTCGCCCACCGACAGCTTGCGCTTCATGGCGACGTACACCTTGACCAGCTTGATGACGCCCGGCGGCAGCTCGTCGCCGCGGCGGATCTTCTCCTTCTTCTCCTCGAAGAGCTGCCGGATCACCTCGACCTGCCGCTCGGTTCGCACTTCCAGCGCCTGCAGCTCGTCCTCCAGCCCGGCATCCTCGGTCTCGATCCGCACCCGCGCCAGCTCGTTGAACGGCAGCTCGCGGATGATCTTCTCGGTGAGCACCGTGCCCTGCTCGAGGCGCCGCTCGCTCCCGAACTCGTCGTAGAGATCGGCAGCCAGTCTCTTCCCCTTGACCAGGCCGAGCAGCCGCTTCTTGACCTCGTCGTGCAGGATGCGGATCTCGTCCTGCAGGTTCTTCTCCATCATCTCCAGCTCTTCGGCCTCGATCGCCTTGGCGCGGTCGTCCTTCTCGATCCCCTTGCGCGAGAAGATCCGGACGCCGACCACGATGCCTTCGATGCCGGGCGGGCAGAGCAGCGACGCGTCCCGCACGTCCCCCGCCTTCTCGCCGAAGATGGCGCGCAGCAGCTTCTCCTCCGGCGTGAGCTGGGTCTCGCCCTTGGGCGTGACCTTCCCGACCAGAATGTCCGACGGCTTGACGTAGGCGCCGATGCGGATGATCCCGCTCTCGTCGAGATCCTTGAGGAAGCCCTCGGACACGTTCGGGATGTCGCGGGTGATCTCCTCGGGGCCGAGCTTGGTGTCGCGGGACTCGATCTCGAACTCCTCGATGTGAATCGAGGTGTAGTAGTCGTCCTTCACCAGGCGCTCCGAGACGAGAATCGCGTCCTCGAAGTTGTAGCCGCGCCAGGGCATGAAGGCGACGAGCACGTTGCGCCCGAGAGCCAGCTCGCCGAGCTCGGTGCACGGCCCGTCGGCGAGCACCTGGCCCTTGTCCACCCGCTGTTCCCCCCGCACGATCGGTTTCTGGTTGATGCAGGTGTTCTGGTTGGACCGCCGGAACTTCGTCAGGTTGTAGATGTCGGCGCCAATCTCGTTGGACGGCTGGGCGGCGGTCTGCTCCCCCTCGACGCGCACGACGATTCGCTGCGAGTCGACGAAGTCGACCACGCCGCTGCGGCGCGCCGTGACCACTGCGCCCGAGTCGCGCGCGGTGATGTACTCCATGCCGGTCCCGACGAACGGCGCGCGCGCCCGCAACAGCGGCACTGCCTGCCGCTGCATGTTCGAACCCATTAGCGCGCGGTTCGCGTCGTCGTTCTCCAGAAACGGGATCAGTGACGCCGCCACCGAGACCAGCTGCTTCGGCGAGACGTCGATGAACTCGACCTTGTCGCGCTCCGCGAGCAGGAAGTTGCCGGCCTTCCGCGAATTTATCCGCTCGTCGACGAGATCGCCCGCGTCGTTGAGCCGGGAGTTGGCCTGGGCGATGACGTACTTGTCCTCCTCCCACGCCGACAGGTAGAAAGAGTGCGGCTCGTACTCCGCGAGGCGCTTCTTGCGGCGCTTCGCGGCTGCGTTCTCGGCCTCGACGTCGGACGCCTCGACGATGTCGCCCACCTTGAACTTCGTGCCGCCGGCGTTCGCGATCTTCACGTAGTCGATGGCGCGGCCGGCCTTCACGGTGCGGTACGGCGACTCGATGAAGCCGAACTCGTTGATGCGCGCGTAGGACGACAACGACGAGATCAGACCGATGTTCGGTCCCTCCGGCGTCTCGATGGGACAGATCCGGCCGTAGTGGGTCGGGTGCACGTCGCGCACCTCGAATCCCGCCCGCTCCCGCGACAGCCCGCCCGGCCCGAGCGCCGACAGCCGCCGCTTGTGCGTGATCTCCGACAGCGGGTTGGTCTGATCCATGAACTGCGACAACTGCGACGACCCGAAGAACTCGCGGATCGCGGCCATCACCGGCTTCGCGTTGATCAGGTCGTGCGGCATGGCCGTGGCCATCTCCTGGTAGACGGACATCTTCTCCTTGATGGCCCGCTCCATCCGCACCAGCCCGATCCGGAACTGGTTCTCGAGCAACTCGCCGACCGACCGCACGCGCCGGTTTCCGAGGTGGTCGATGTCGTCCACGTTCGACGGGTTCCGGCGCAGCGTCAGCAGATACCGGATGACCTCGTGGAAGTCCTGCGGCTGCAGAACGCGCTCGTCGAGCGAGGTCTCCAGGCCGAGCTTCGTGTTCAGCTTCAACCGCCCCACCCGCGAAAAGTCGTACTTCTGCGGGTTGAAGAACAGGCTCTCGAACAGCGACCGCGAGCTGTCGAGGGTCGGGGGATCGCCGGGCCGCAGCCGCCGGTAGATCTCGATCAGCGCCTCCTCGTGCGTCTTGATCGCGTCCTTCCTCAGCGTGGCCGACAGCACCGGGCCGACCTCGTCCCTCTCCGGGAAGAACACCTCGATGGCGCCCACTTCCTTCTCCTGAGCCATCGACACGATGCGCGGCGTGATCTCGTCGTTCGCTTCGAGGATGACCTCGCCCGTCTCCGGATCGACGATGTCGGCCACCGCGAAGGCGCCGGCGAGCTCGTCGGGAACCAGCTCGACGGACGCGATGCCGGCCCGGTTCAGCGCCTCGATGCCGGTCCGTGTCAGCTTGCGCTGCTTCCTGACCAGCACCTCGCCTCCGGGCCCCTCGACGTCCGCCGCGGCGCGCCGGCCGACCAGGGTGTCGCTCACTGCCCAGGCGAGCGTCGACCCGGTGGTGACGATGCGATCCACCGTATAGAACGCCCGGATGATGTCATCCGGACCGTGCAGCCCGAGCGCCCGCAGGAAGACGGTCCCCAGGAACTTGCGCTTCCGGTCGATGCGGACGTACAGCAGGTTCTTGGCGTCGTACTCGAACTCCACCCACGATCCGCGGTACGGAATGATCTGCGCGACGAAGGCGGACTTGTCCTCGGAGTGGAAGAACGCCCCCGGCGAGCGGTGCAACTGCGACACGATGACCCGCTCGGTGCCGTTGATGAAGAACGTCCCGTTGTCGGTCATCAACGGGATCTCGCCGAAGTAGACCTCCTGCTCCTTGATGTCGCGGATCGACTTCACGCCGGTGTCCGGATCCTTGTTCCAGACCCCGAGCTGGATCGTCACCTTGAGGGGCACGGAATACGTCATGCCCCTTTCCTGACATTCCTGGACGTCGTACTTCAGCCGCAGGCCGACGGTCTCGCCGCACACGTCGCAGGCGGTGCCGCGGACGTTGCTCGCCGCGCCGCACGACTGGCAGATGGCCTCGTGCGAGCCGTGCGGATCGGCCTCGAGCACCGCGCCGCACTCCGGGCACGGTTGCCGCAGATGCTGCAGACCGCTCAGGCGCTTGCACTTGCACTCCCAGTCGCCTATCGAGTAGTCGATGAACTCCAGTGACGAGTTCTCCCGGAAGTCGCTGATCGGAAAGACGGACTTGAACACCGACTGCAGGCCGGCGTCCGCGCGCTCGGCCGGCATCCGGTTCATCTGCAGGAAACGCTCGTACGACTTCTTCTGGATCTCGATCAGGTTCGGGATGGGAACCGCCGCGCGGATCTTGGAGAAATCGATGCGCTCGCGATATATGTTCTTCGGCAGGATGTGCTGCACGGTTGAAGCCCTCTTCGTCGATGAAGAAACGAGTCGGACACGGTGATGGCGCGCGACCCCGCGCGCCCGCACCCGGCCCAGACCGATGCGGCTGCCGCACGGGCGTGCCGCTGGCGACGGGCCGGCCGCCGACACCCGCCGGACCACGACGTGCGCCGGAGACTACTTGATCTCGACCTTGGCGCCGACTGCCTCGAACTTCTTCTGCAGCGCCTCGGCCTCGTCCTTGGGGATCGCCTCCTTGACGGCGCTGGGCGCGCTCTCGACCAGATCCTTGGCCTCCTTGAGCCCGAGGCTCGTGACCTCGCGGACGACCTTGATCACGTTGATCTTCTTCGCCCCGAACTCGGTCAGCATCACCGTGAACTCGGTCTGCTCCTCCTCGGCCGCCGCTGCGCCCGGCGCGGCGGCCCCCGCAATCGCGATCGGCATGGCGGCCGCCGCCGACACGCCCAGCTCGTCCTCGAGCCGCTTGACGAGTCCCGACAGCTCGAGAACCGACATTTCCTTGATGTAGTCGACCACCTGGTCCTGGTTCACGTCAGCCATGCTCAGCCTTCCTCCTCGGACTTCTTCTTTTCAACCTGGCTCAGAACGCTCATGAAATCGCGTGGCACGGCGTTCAGCACCTGCACCAGTTGCGTCATCGGCGCCTGGAGCACCATCAACAGCCTCGCCTGCAGCTCGGGCTTGCCGGGCAGCGAGGCCAGATCGGTGACGCCGTCCGCCTCCACCGACTGCCCCTGCACCACGGCCATCTTCACGATCAGGTCCGGCTCGGCCTTGGCGAAATCCACCAGGACCTTCGCCAGCGCGACCGGATCTTCATGGCTGCAGGCCACCGCGGTAGTGCCCTCGATGCGGTCCCGCAACACCTCGAACGGCGTCCCGGTCACCGCCCGCCGCGCGAGCGAGTTCTTCACTACGCGGTAGCTCGCCGCCGCATCGCGGATCTTGCGGCGCAACTCCGTGACCTGCGGGACGTCGAGCCCCTTGTAGTCCAGGAGCACGATGCTGTCCGCGGCGCCGAAGTCGCTCCGAAGCTGCGCGAGCTGCTCTTCCTTGCCTGCCCTGCTGAGTGCCATTCCTATGCCTTCGCGCCGGCTTCGACGCTGACCGTGTCGACCGGAACGCCCGGTCCCATCGTCGACGACAGGTGCATGCCCTTGACGTAGCGGCCCTTCGCGGCAGCGGGTTTCGCCTTGATCACGCTCGAGGCGAGCGCGGTCGCATTGTCCAGCAACTGCTGCGCGTCGAACGACACCTTGCCGATCGCCGCGTGCACGACTCCCGCCTTGTCGACGCGGTACTCGACCTTGCCGGCCTTGATCTCGCGAACCGCCTTCGCCACGTCGGGCGTGACGGTGCCGGTCTTCGGATTCGGCATCATGCCGCGTGGCCCGAGAATGCGGCCGAGCTTGCCGACCGAGCGCATCATGTCGGGGGTGGCCACGACTGCCTCGAAATCCATCCAGCCGCCCTGGATCTTCTCGACCATCTCCTCGCCGCCGACGGTGTCGGCGCCCGCCTGCTCGGCTTCCTGCTGCTTCTCGCCGGCGGCGATCACGAGCACCTTCTTGCTCCGCCCCAGGCCGTGCGGCAGCACCACCGTGCCGCGGACCATCTGATCCGCGTGCTTGGGGTTGACGCCGAGCCGCATCGCCATTTCGACCGTCTCGTTGAATTTGGCGAACGTCAGGCTCTGCACCAGCGGAATCGCTTCCTCGATCGGGTACGGGTCCTGACCCACCTTGGCCTTCGCCGCTTCGAACTGCTTGCCGTTCTTGCCCATGATCACACTCGCCCGCGGTCGCACCCGCGTGGACTCCTAGTGCTGCGCCATGATTAAAAGTTTGGGTGTGCGGTGCTGTGATTCGTCGATGATTGCGCGCTGTAAACCCATGTCCGTGTCCGAAGATTGTGACGTGACGGACCACTAGCCCTCGACCTCGATGCCCATCGACCGCGCCGTCCCCGCCACGATGGCGACCGCCGCGTCCAGGGTGTTCGCGTTCAGATCCGGCATCTTGACGCCGGCGATCTCTTCGACCTGCTGCCGGGTCACCGTGGCCACCTTCGTCCGGTTCGGCTCACCGGAACCCTTGGCGATGTTGGCGGCGCGCTTCAGCAGCACCGCGGCGGGCGGCGTCTTCGTGATGAAGCTGTAGGAGCGGTCCGCGTACACGGTCACCACCGCCGGAATGATCAGCCCCTCCTGGGCGGCGGTCTTCGCGTTGAACGCCTTGCAGAAGTCCATGATGTTGACGCCGTGGGGGCCGAGCGCGGTGCCCACCGGCGGCGCCGGAGTCGCCTTGCCGGCCGCGATCTGGAGCTTCACCAGTCCGATGATCTTCTTCATGCCTGTCAGAGGGCCGGTGCCGGCCGAATGCCGGGGTCCGGGCCTCCCTCGTCTACAGCTTCTCTACCTGCAGAAAGTCGAGCTCCACCGGGGTGGAACGCCCGAAAATGGTCACCATCACCTTCAGGGTGTTGCGGTCGGGGTTCACCTCGTCGACCACCCCGTTGAAGCTGGCAAACGGTCCCTCGTTGATCCGAACCTGATCGCCCTTGTCGAACGTGTACTTCGGCTTCGGCTGCTCCGCCGCCTCCGTCATCTGGTCGAGGATCTGTTTCACTTCCGCGTCGGTCAGGGGCGTCGGCTTCTGACCGGCCCCGACGAACCCGGTCACCTTCGGGGTGTTCTTCACGACGTGCCACGCGCGATCGGACATCTTCCCGCCGGCGCCCGGCTCGGGTGAAATCCTGACCAGGATGTAGCCGGGAAAGACGCGCTTCGTCGTGACCACGCGCTTGCCGGCGCGCATCTCGACAACGTCCTCCGTGGGCACGAGGGTCTCGCCGATCTCGTCCTGCATGCCGTGCGCCTTCACGCGCAGCTTCAGCGAGTCCTCCACCTTCTGTTCGAAGCCGGAATAGGTGTGAACGATGTACCACTGCTTCGCGCTGACGTCGGTCATCACACACCAAATGCCTGGAACAGCGCCCGCGCCAGTCGATCGAGCACCAGGTCGATGCCCCAGAGGTAGACACCGAACAGGACGGACGTCAGGATCACGACGAACGTCGTTGCCTGCACTTCCTTCCAGGTCGGCCACGTCACCCGCGAGAGCTCGTTCCGCACCTGCGCCAGGAACGTGCGGGATCTGCCCCACCAGCCGAACACGCCCCTCGCAGACGGTTCGCGTACGCTCTCCAGCTTCGTCGATTTCACGATGTCCTGTCCCTTGCGACGATCACCGCACGCCGTCGCCGTCGCCGAGTATGGCAGGCCAGGAGGGGCTCGAACCCCCAGCCCCCGGTTTTGGAGACCGGTGCTCTACCAATTGAGCTACTGGCCTGTGTCCACGCACGCGCTACTTCGTCTCCCGGTGCGGCTTGTGCGCCCGGCACCAGCGGCAGTACTTCTTGAGCTGCAGCCGGTCGGGGGTCTTCCGCTTGTTCTTGGTCGTCGTGTAGTTCCGCCGCTTGCACTCGGTGCACGCCAGAATGACGATATCCCGCATGTTGTGACCTTCCCGTCGAGCCGCCGCCCCGCACAGGCGCGCTCCCTACTCGACGATCTCGGTGATGGTGCCCGAGCCGACCGTCCGGCCGCCCTCCCGGATCGCGAACCGCAGACCCTTCTCCAGGGCCACCGGCGTGATCAGCTCCACGCTGATCGTCACGTTGTCGCCGGGCATCACCATCTCGACGCCCTCCGGAAGGTTCGATACACCCGTCACGTCCGTCGTCCGCAGATAAAACTGAGGCCGGTAGCCGTTGAAGAACGGCGTATGACGACCGCCCTCGTCCTTCGTCAGAACGTAAACCTCGCCCTTGAACTTCGTGTGCGGCGTGATCGTCTTCGGCTTCGCCAACACCTGGCCGCGCTCGACGTCGTCCTTCTCCATCCCGCGCAGCAAAACCCCGATGTTGTCGCCCGCAACCCCCGCGTCCAGAAGCTTCCGGAACATCTCGACCCCGGTCACCACCTTCTTCTGCGTCTCCCGGAAGCCGACGATCTCCACCTCTTCGCCAACCAGAACCTTCCCGCGGTCCACGCGGCCCGTCACCACCGTCCCACGGCCCGAGATCGAGAACACGTCCTCGATCGGCATCAGGAACGGCTTGTCGATGTCACGCTCCGGAAGCTCCACATACGAATCGACCGCCGCCATCAGACGGTCCACCGAAGCCTCGCCGTCCGGCTCGCCCTCCAGCGCCTTCAGTGCAGAGCCCTGCACCACCGGAATGTCGTCCCCGGGGAACTCATACGAACTCAGCAGCTCCCGAACCTCCAGCTCCACCAGCTCCAACAGCTCCGGGTCGTCCACCGCGTCGCACTTGTTCAGGAACACCACCAGAGACGGAACCCCAACCTGACGCGCCAGAAGAATGTGCTCGCGAGTCTGCGGCATCGGGCCGTCGGTCGCCGCAACCACCAGGATCGCGCCGTCCATCTGCGCCGCGCCCGTGATCATGTTCTTGATGTAGTCCGCGTGACCCGGACAGTCCACGTGCGCGTAGTGCCGGTTCGCCGTCGTGTACTCCACGTGAGCGGTCGCAATCGTGATGCCACGCTCCCGTTCCTCGGGCGCGTTGTCGATCGACTCGAACGAACGCACCGCGTTCGTCGGGTCGTGCTTCGCCATCACCTGCGTGATCGCCGCGGTCAGCGTCGTCTTCCCGTGATCGATGTGCCCGATCGTCCCGACGTTCACGTGTGGCTTCGACCTGTCGAACTTCTCTTTCGCCATGGCAGTTCCTGTTCGAGACGAGCGTGCTCGCTGTCCTCCATCATCACCAGGTTGGAGCCGATGACCGGGCTTGAACCGGTGACCTCGTCCTTACCAAGGACGCGCTCTACCACTGAGCTACATCGGCTCGATCACGATTCCGGGAGCCGGCCCCGCCCGGCTCGTTCGCCGGACCCGGCCGGGCGCTCGAATCGGCGCGACACGGCCGCCGGCGCACTGGAGCGGGAGACGGGGATCGAACCCGCGACCAACAGCTTGGAAGGCTGTGACTCTACCACTGAGTTACTCCCGCGCACCCGTTGCCCGCGCCGCCGCCCGACTACGCCTGCTCCGCAACGTGGTGGCGAGGGGAGGATTCGAACCTCCGAAGCCGCTTGGGCGACAGATTTACAGTCTGTTGCGTTTGACCGCTCCGCAACCTCGCCGAATTCGCTCGTCGCCCGGACCCGTCTCACCGGGCGCTCCTGTACCCGAACTGCATCTCAACCGGGTTGAAGGGATCGCGTGTTCAATGCCTGTGGAGCTGGCGAAGGGATTCGAACCCCCGACCCGCTGATTACAAATCAGCCGCTCTACCGGACTGAGCTACGCCAGCCGGACGAATTGGAGATTGTAGCAGAGTCCACCGATCCGGACAAGGGCCAGTCTCTTCCAATGACACATGAGCCTGAACGAGGAGTTGTTTCCAACGACACATGAGCCTGAACGAGGAGTTGTTTCCAACGACACATGAGCCTGAACGGGGGCCGGGTCGAGGATCATCGGAGGATGATCGTGAGACTCGACACGCACCGGCTGCGGACCCTGGATCAGGTTCGGGAATTCCTCGCCGGAAGCGAGCAGGTCGACCTGCAACCACAAACCCGCGCCGACTCCTACGCGTTCGTGGCGAAAACCGTGCGACGGTTCGACTACGCCCTGCGGGGGAAGGCCGACAAGGGCCTGCTGCGCCGCTTCCTGGCCAAGGTGGCCGGCTTGTCACGGGCCCAAATCACACGCCTGTTGCAGCAACACCGGACCACGGGAGAGATCGCCGACCGCCGCGACACCCCGCGCCGACCGTTCCCGCGCCGCTACTCCAACGCCGACATCGGGCTGCTGGCCGAGCTCGACGTTCTCCACGGCACGCTGTCCGGTCCGGCCACGCGCAAGCTCTGCGCCCGCGCTTTCCATCTGTTCGGCGACCGCCGCTTCGAACGCCTGGCCGGCATCTCCAACGGCCATCTGTACAACCTGCGGCACACGACAAGCTATCAACGGCGCCGCGGAACGACGCCGCTGCCGACGCGCCTGGTGCCTGTCGCGATCGGGGAACGCCGCCGCCCGCAGCCGTTCGGACAACCTGGCTGGGTGCGGGTCGATACCGTCCATCAAGGCGACCTGGACGGCATCAAGGGCCTCTACCACGTGAACCTGGTGGATGAGGTCACCCAGTTCCAGTGCATCGGCTCGGTCGAGCATATCCACGCCGCCTGCCTGGCCCCGGTCCTCGACGCTCTGCTGCGGGCGTTCCCCTTCACGCTCCACGGCTTCCACGCCGACAACGGCTCGGAGTTCATCAACCGCGAGGTCGCGGCGCTGCTCCAGGGGCTGCACATCGACGCATTCACCAAGTCCCGCGCCCGTCGCAGCACCGACAACGCCCTGGTCGAGAGCAAGAACGGCTCGGTCATCCGCAAGCAGCTCGGTCACGGCCACATCCCCAGCCGCTGTGCCGCGCAGGTCAACGCCTTCACCCAGCAGGTCCTCTCGCCCTATCTCAACTTCCACCGCCCCTGCTTCTTCCCCACCGAAGAAGTCGACCGCAAGGGCCGCGTGCGCAAGCGCTACCGCGACGCCGACATCATGACCCCCTACGAGAAGCTCAAGTCGTTGCCCGACGCCGCCGCCTGCCTGAAGCCCGGAACCACCTTCGCAAAGCTCGACGCGGTCGCGGTCGCGATGAGCGACAACGAAGCCGCGCAGGCGCTCGACGAGGCCCGCACGCGGTTGTTCCGGTCCATCCACCCAGCGGCCTGAAGGTTTGCTCCGGCCCGCTACCGCCGCCTGTCGGTCGGCGTCGTGCTGTTGACGAGCAGGCGCGAGGAAGCTCGAACACCGGACGTGCCAACTCGCGCGGGCGCTGCCGAGCCCGGATCGCCGGCGCCGACGCGCGTCGTCACCGGCTGCGGTCGAATACGGACGGACAGCGCTGTCGTCGAGCCCGGATCGCCGGCGCCGACTTGCGTCGTCACCGGCTTCAGCACCACCGAAAGGCGGAAGCGCGACGCCATCAGGCACGAGCGCCGACGACGATCCATCCAGCCGTTGCCGGCCGTTTCACAGCCCCTCGCGTAGTCACGTCCAGCCCCTCTGCTGCCGGTTCCGCGCTCGGCTACCGCACTCCGCAAACGTCCACAGACGGACGTTCGCTCCGCTTGGTCTCCTGCTGTTCAGAACCCGGCAAACCAGACCCTCACCGTTCGGTTGCTACGGCAGCGGCTACAGCACCTTCGCCCTGAACCAGGACGCGCCCAGCGCCGCGTCGTACATCGTGACGGTTCCGCCGCCATGAGCGATAATGCTGCGGTCACGCGCGCCCTCAACGCGGCCCGCGCCAGGACCTGTTTCGATCCGTCGGTTCGGTCGCCTGACAGGCGCGGCTCACGTGCCCCGCTTCAGGCTCATTTCTGGATTGGAAAGGACTGGGCCGGGAGGGTCCGGTCCGGCCCGGCCGCCCCGGCGTCGGTCGCCGCGCCGGATCCGCCTCAGCCGGCCCGCCCGGCGGCCGACCGCTGCCGCACCGCCTCGAACAGGGCCACGCCGGCCGCGACCGACGCGTTGAGGCTCGACACCTGTCCCTGCATCGGCAGGGCCGCGCGCCAGTCGCAACGCTCGCGGATCAGCCGGTGCAGGCCACGCCCCTCCGCGCCGACGACGAACGCGGACGGCAGGCGCAGGTCCAGATCGTACAACGAGTGGTCCGCCTCCGCCTCGAGGCCGATCGTCCAGACCCCGGCCGCCTTCAGCTCCTCGAGCGCCCGCGCCAGATTGACGACCGGGGCGAGGGGGACGTGCACCAGCGCCCCGGCCGAGGCCTTGACGGCGGCGCCGGTGACCGGCGCCGCCCGCCGCTCCGGCACGACCAGCCCCGAGCCGCCCGCGGCGTCCACCGTGCGCGCGATGGCGCCCAGATTGCGGGGGTCCTCGATGCCGTCGAGGACGAGGATGAGCGCCGGGGTACGGACCGCGACCAGATCGGAGACGGCGTATGTCTCGAACGCGCGCACCGTGGCGACCACTCCCTGGTGCACCGCCCCGCCCGCCAGCCGATCCAGCTCCGCGGGATCGACCCGGCGCATGCGGACCCGCCCCTTGGCCGCCAGCTCCAGCAGCTCCGTCAGACCGCGCTGGCGGCGCATGCTCACGGCCAGCGCCGTCACCCGCCCGGCCCGCAACGCCTCGATCGCCGGCTTGAGGCCGAAGATCGTCATCGCGGCACCAGCGTGGCGACCGCGTGCACCGCGATCGCCTCTCCGCGGCCCACCGCGTCCATCCCCTCGCCCGTCTTGGCCTTGACGCTGACCGCGTCCACCGCCACGTCGAGCGTCCCGGCCAGCCGCTCCCGCATCGCGGCGGCGTGCGGGCCGATGCGCGGGCGTTCGGCGATGACCACGACGTCGGCGTTGCCGACCGCGAACCCGCGCTCGTGTACGATGGCGACCGTCCGCTCCAGCAGATCGATGCTCGACGCGCCCTTCCAGCGGGGATCGCGGTTGGGGAAATGCTGCCCGACGTCACCGGCCGCGGCGCCGCCCAGAATGGCGTCGATCAGCGCGTGACAGACCGCGTCGGCGTCCGAGTGCCCGTCCAGCCCCCGGTCATGGGGCACGTGCACCCCGCCGAGGATCAGCGGTCTCCCGGCGACGGTCCGATGCAGGTCGTAGCCGATGCCCACACGTACGGCGCCGGCACTCGCGACGTCGGCCCGAGCCATTCGTCCGGCCGCGCGATCCAGATCTGCCGGGGTCGTAATCTTCACGTTCTCCGGGTCACCCTCGACGAGTCGTACCGGGTACCCGGCCCGTTCCGCCAGCAGCGCCTCGTCCGTCGCATCGACCCCGCTCCTGCCGAGCGCCACCGCGGCACGCAACACGTCGATGCGGAAGCCCTGCGGCGTCTGCGCCAAGTAGATGCGCTCGCGCGGGAGAGTCGCCGCCACCACGGCGTGTCCGTCGGCGTCGGCGCTCTGCTTGACCGTATCGGTCGCCCGAACGGCCGGGACGGCGGCCCCCGCCTCGGCGGCGGCGTCGATGACGCGACCGATGAGCGCCTCGGTCCCGAACGGCCGCGCCGCGTCATGGACCAACACCACCGCGGCCGCGTCACCAACGGCGTCGAGGCCGGCCGCCACCGAGTCCTGGCGCCGCGCCCCGCCGGCGACGACTCGCAGGGGTGTTTCGACCGCCTGGAACCCGACCGGCGGATCCGCGGCCAGTTCCGGCGGGAGCACCGCGACGATCTCCGCGACCCGCCCGCTACGGTCGAACGGCGCCAGGGCGTGCTCCAGCAGGGTGCGCCCGCCGATGAATCGGAGTTGCTTGGGCACCCCGCGGCCGGCGCGCCGGCCGCGCCCGCCCGCCGCGATGATCGCCGTTACGCGCATGCCGCCTCCCGTTCCGCCGCCGACACCGAGTCCGCGATGATGTCGTGGGCACGCTCGGCCAGACGTGTCGCGTCGGCGCGCGTGAGCCCCTCCGTCCTCAGCGGCTCGTGCAGGACGATGCCGACGTCGCCCGGGCAGGTCGTCAACCGGCCCTTCCGCATGACGTGCCGAGTACCGGACAGAGCGACCGGCACCACGGGAACCCCGGCGTCGATCGCAAGCAGGAAGAGGCCTCTCTTGAAGCGGCCGACGCGGCCGTCCAGGCTTCGCGTCCCCTCGGGAAACACGATCAGCGAGTGCCCGCGGTGGATCATCGAGGCCACCCGATTGAGCGTAGCCCGCCCGGCGCGGGCGCGGTCCACCAGCAGGTGGCCGGTCCAGCGCAGGTGCCAGCCGAGCACCGGAAAGCGGCCGAGCGACGCCTTGGCGAGAATCCGAAGCTGGAACGGAATCGACGTGATCAGGATCGGGAAGTCGTAGATGCTCTGGTGGTTCGACACGAACACGTATGACCGTCCGGCCGCCACGCGATCGCCCCCGCGGACGTGCACCCGCACGCCGGTCGTCACGAGAATCAGCCACGACCAGCCCCTGGCGCATGCGTGCGCCACGTGACCCCGCCGATCGACGAGCATCGACGCCAGCGACAGGGCGCCGAGCACCACCGTGTAGACGGAGATGGCCGGAATCAGCCAGAACACGGTCCGCCACCAGTGGAAGGAGGGCATCATCCGGCTCGCTTCAGGACACGGTCAGCAGTGCTTCGAGGGCGTCCTCGACGTTCTCCACCCCGATCGTCTCGCACCCGGCGTCCGCCGTATCCTGGTTGCAGTTCACCGCGGGCAGGACGCAGCGCGCGAATCCGAGCTGCGCCGCCTCCTTGACGCGCAGTCCCGCCTGCGGCGTCCCGCGCACCTCGCCGCCGAGCCCCACCTCGCCGAACACCGCCGTGCCGGGCCGCACGCCGCGCCCGCGCAGGCTCGACGCCACCGCCGCCACCACGGCCAGATCGGCCGCCGGCTCGTCTATCGCCAGTCCCCCCGCCACGTTGACGAAGACGTCCTCGCCGGCCAGCCCGAGCCCGGCCCGCTTCTCCAGCACCGCCAGGAGCAGCGACAGACGGTTGTGGTCGATGCCGCTCGCCATCCGCCGCGCCGTGCCGTAGGCGCCGGTACTGACCAGCGCCTGCACCTCGACCAGGATCGGCCGCGTGCCCTCCAGCGAGCAGAGCACCACCGACCCGGGCACGCCGGCCGCCCGGTCGGAAAGGAACAGGCGGGACGGGTTCGAGACCGGCACCAGCCCCGCGCCGGTCATCTCGAACACGCCGAGCTCGCTGACCGCCCCGAAACGGTTCTTCACCGCCCGCACCACGCGGTGCGAATGGTGCCGCTCGCCCTCGAAGTACAGCACCGTGTCGACCACGTGCTCCAGCACCTTCGGGCCGGCCAGACTCCCGTCCTTGGTCACATGGCCGACGAGAATCGTCGGCAGGTTGCCGCGCTTGGCGTTGAACAGCAGATGCGTCGCCGCTTCGCGCACCTGCCCCACGCTGCCGGGCGCCGACGCCAGATTCAGCGAGTAGATCGTCTGGATGGAATCGACCACCAGCAGCCTCGGCCGCACCCGCTCGACCGCTTCGAGCAGCCTCTCCAGGCAGGTCTCCGCGAGCACGTACAGATCGGCGTCGCCGATGTCCAGGCGCTGCCCGCGCGCCTTCACCTGCTGCTCGGACTCCTCCCCCGACGCGTACAGCACGGGGCCGGCCGAAGCCGCGATGCAACCCGCCACCTGCAGCAGCAGGGTCGACTTCCCGATGCCCGGCTCGCCGCCCACCAGCACCATCGATCCCGGCACGATGCCGCCCCCGAGCACGCGGTCGAACTCCCCGAACCCGCTCGGGACGCGCGCCGCGGTCTCGATGTCGATCTCGCTGTAGCGGCGCGCCTCGGCCCGGCCGGCCGGGGCGCCGTAGCGCGCGTTGCCGACGACCGCGCCCGCGGGAGCCGGCGCGTCCGGCTCCTCGACCAGCGTGTTCCAGTCTCCGCAGTCGGAGCACTGCCCGGCCCACTTCCGCGACCGGCCGCCGCACGCCTGGCAGACGAACACCGTTCGCGCCGCGGCCTTTACCTTCGGCATCGTTCGAGGGGTGAGTCAGGGATTATAGGTCCGCTCGATCCGCGCCCCTATGCGACAGAGAATCTCGTGCGGCACCGTGCCGATGGCCCGCGCCACGTCGCAGGCGCCGATGAGGTCCGTCCCCTGCGCGCCGAGCAGAACGACGTCGTCGCCTGGACGCGCTTCGACGGCGGTGACGTCGATCACCAGCGAATCCATCGACACCGCCACGACCGGCGCCCGCACCCCGCCGACCAGCACCGCTCCCCGCCCCGCGAGCCGCAGGTCGAGGCCGTCGGCGTAGCCGGCGGGGACCAGGGCCACCCGCAGCGCCCGCTCCGCGACGAAGCGCCCACCGTAGCCCGCCGTTTCCCCCGGCCGCATGCCCTTGACCGCCACCACGCGACTCCGCAGGGACATCACCGGCCGCAGGCGAATTCCGGGCTCGAGCGGCGGCGGCGCGATGCCGTACAGCAACAGGCCGGGCCGCACCGCGTCGTACCAGGTCCGCCGGTCCTGCAGCAGCGCCGCGCTGTTCGCCGCGTGCCACCAGACGCCGGCGAGGCCGAGCCCGACCGCCGCCGCGCGGATCGCCTCGAAGCGCATCCGCTGGCGCTCGAACAGCGGGTGATCGGGGTCCTCCGCCGTCGCGAAATGGGTGTAGACGGCCTCCACGTCCAGATGCGGCGCCTGCAGCACCGCGGGTAGCGTGGCCGACAGATTGTCGTGGCGAAACCCGAACCGGTTCATCCCGGTGTCGATCTTCAGGTGCACGTCCAGACGCACGTCGCGCGCGGCCGCCGCCTGCTCCAGGGCTTGCGCCGCGGAGGGGGAAGAGACCGTCGGGGTCAGGTCGTGCGCGAAAACGCCGTCGAGATCGCTGACGCTCGAGGCACCGAACACCAGGATGGGCGCCTTCACCCCCGCCGCGCGCAACTCGACCCCTTCCTCGATATCGGCACAGGCAAGCATCGGCGGCGGAAGGGACAAGCCGGCCGCCTCCCGCTCGAGCGCGCGCGCCACGCGCGCCGCCCCGTGACCGTAGGCGTTGGCCTTGATGACCGCGACGACGCGCGGCACCGGCCCTCCCGCGCCGGCGGCGAGCAGGTCGCGGATCGCCCGGTAGTTGGCGGTCAGGCCGTCCAGGTCGACGACGGCATGGGTTGGGCGAACCACGGAATGTCGCCAGAGCCGACGCTACTGGTAGTCGCGGCTGAGGTTCTCGAAGCGGGTCTGCTGCTTCAGGAAGGCCAGCCTGACCGTGCCCGTCGGACCGTTGCGCTGCTTGCCGATGATGATCTCGGCGACGTTCTCGTTCTCCGGCGTCTCCTCGTACATGTCCTCGCGGAAGATGAACATGACCACGTCGGCGTCCTGCTCCAGCGCACCGGACTCCCGCAGGTCGGACAGTTGCGGGCGCTTGTCGCCGCGCGACTCGGGCGAGCGGCTGAGCTGCGACAGCGCCATCACCGGCACGTCGAGCTCCTTCGCCAGCGCCTTCAGCGAACGCGAGATCGAGGCGATCTCCTGGTTGCGGTTCTCGAACCGGCCGCGCCCCTGCATCAACTGCAGGTAGTCGATGATGATCAGGTCGAGCCCGTGTTCCGCCTTCAGACGGCGCGACTTCGCCCGCATCTCCAGCACCCCCAGCGACGCGGTGTCGTCGATGTACACGCGCGCATCCGACAGGGAGGTCATCGCCTCGGACAGTCTGGCGTAGTCGGCATCGGTCAGCAGGCCGGTGCGGAAGCGGTGGGAGTCGACCTGCGCGGCGCTGGTCAGCATCCGCAGGAAGAGCTGCTCCTTCGCCATCTCGAGGCTGAACACGCCGACCGTCCGCTCACCGGTGGTCCCGACGTGGGCGCCGATGTTCAGCGCCAACGCCGTCTTGCCCATCGAGGGGCGGGCGGCCACGATGACGAGATCCGCCGGCTGGAGTCCGGCCGTCATCTCGTCGATGTCGACGAAGCCGGTCGGCACCCCGGTGACGGCGCTGTGGACGCTCTGCAGCCGCTCGATCGTGGCGAAGCTGTCCTGGGCCAGCTCGCTCAGGGGCACGAAGCCGCTGCGGATGCGGCCCTCGGCGATCGCGAAGATCTCCTGCTCGGCCCGGTCGAGCACGACGGAGGCCTCGTCCTGCGCCGCGTAGGCCTCCGCCTCGATGCGGTTCGCGGCCGCGATCAGATTGCGGAGCGTGGCCCGCTCCTTGACGATACGCGCGTAGTGCTCGACGTTCGTCGAGCGCGGGACGCCGTCCGCGAGGGACGAGATGTAGGCGGGACCGCCGACCGGCTCCAGATCGCCGGACCGGCTCAGCTCGTCCCGCAGCGTGACGAGATCGATGGCCTGACCCCGTTCGTTGAGGTCGACCATCTTGTCGAAGACGCGGCGGTGGGCGTCACGGTAGAAGTCGTCGGCGTCGATCAGCTCCGCCGCGACGTTGAACGTGTCGTTGCGGATGAGAATGGCGCCGAGGATGGACCGCTCCGCCTCCAGGTTGTGGGGCAGCGCCCTCCCACCCGCGCTGATGGCCGGCTGCGCCATGTCTCACTCCAACCGTTCCGGACCGCCGCGCCGCCAGCCGCGCCCTACGACGCCGCGTCCCCGGTCTCGGTCTCGGCCGATTCGTCGTCGGTCTCCGCCTTGACCACCTTGACCGTCAGCTCGGTGCTCACGTCCTGGTGCAGCTTCACCGTCACGGGGAACTCCCCCAGCTCCTTGAGCGGCTCACCGAGCTGGATCTTGCGCTTGTCGACCTCGAAATCGAGCGTCGCGAGGTGATCCGCGACGTCGGCCGTCGTGACCGACCCGTAGAGCGTGCCCGTCTCCCCCACCCGCCGAGCGATGATGCACTCGGTCCCGCGCAGGCGCGCGGCGAAGCTCTCGGCCCGCGCCCGCTCGTCCGCCTCGCGGGCGTCGACGACCACCCGCTCGCGCGCCACCTGACGGCGGTTCGACGGCGTCACCAGCAGGGCGAGCTTCTGCGGCAGGAGGTAGTTGCGCGCGTAGCCGTTGGCCACGCTGACGATGTCGCCGCGACGACCCAGGTTTTCGATGTGATCCCGCAGGATGATTTCCATCATCGGCTGACTCCTAATCGAGCACGTACGGCACGAGCGCGAGCTGCCGCGCGCGCTTGACGGCCGTCGTCAGCTTGCGCTGGTGCTTGGCGCATGTACCGGAGATCCGCCGGGGCTGAATCTTGCCGCGGTCGCCGATCGACATCATGACCAGGCGCACGTCCTTGTAGTCGATGTAGTCGACCTTGTCCACGCAGTAGCGGCACACCTTGCGCCGGCGTGGGCCGCCGCCGCGCCGTCCCGCGCCGCCCTTGCCGCCCGCGCCACCACTACCGCCATCGCCGCCACCGCCCCTTCCACCACCGCGTCGGCCGTCTCGCTCGTCACTCATTCGTCACCTCCGCGGTCTCCGCGGTCTCCGCCGCAGCCGCCGTCGCCGCCGCCGGTTCAGCGGTCTCGACCGCCGCAACAGGCTCGGCCGCCGCGGCCACCGGGTCGGGCGCCGCTGCCGGCTCCGCCGTTGCCACCGGGTCGGGCGCCGCTGCCGGCTCCGCCGCCGGCACCGGGGCGGGCGCCGCATCCCCCGCGGCTCCGGATCCAGGCGCCGCCGCAGGTGCATCCGCCGGCACACCGAGCCCGGCCAGCGCTCTCTTCGCCTGGCGCCGCTTCGGGCGGCGCTGGCGCCGTTCGCGGGCGCGTTGCGCCTTCCGCAGATCCTCGTCCACCCGTACGACGAGGTGCCGCAGGAGCTGCTCCATCACCCGCAGGCGCCGGTCCAGCTCCGTCACCAGCGTGCCCGGCCCGGTCACCAGCTCGATGACGTAGGTCCCCTCGCGGTGGCGGTTGATCTCGTACGCCAGACGCCGGCGTCCCCAGTTGTCGGTCTTGTCGATCTTGCCGCCCAACTGATCGACGATCTCTGCAACCCGCTCGTGCAGCTCGGTGACCCCCTCCTCGGTGATCTCCGGGCTGACGACGTACACAACCTCGTACTGTCGTGTTTCGCTCATTGGTCTCCCTTCGGACTCGGCGGCCGCCGGGATGCGGCGGCAAGGAGCCTCGCGGCTTCAATTGAACCGGTTCATCATCCTCTCGACGCCGTCCTCGACGAACGTCTCCACGGCGTCCGCGGCGCGTTCGATCGCCGCCTCCATCTCCTCGCGCTCATCCGCATCGAACCGCGCCAGCACGTGGGCGGTCAACGACCGCCGCGTGTCGCCCCGCCCCACCCCGATCCGCAGCCTGGCGAAATCGCCGGTCCCCAGGGACGCGATGATCGAGGCGAATCCGTTGTGGCCGCCGTCCGACCCGCTCTTGCGGCCGCGCAGCCGACCCAGCGGCAGATTGACGTCGTCCGCCACCACGAGCAGCGCCTCCGGCTCGATCCGGAAGTAGTGGCGCAACGCCTGCACCGCCCCGCCGCTCCGGTTCATGTAGGTGAGCGGCTTGGCGAGCATCACGCGGGCGCCGGGCCCACGCTGCCGCGCCAGAACCGCGTCGGCCGGCGCGCTGTCGAAGCTCAGGTCGAAGCGCCGAGCCAGGGCGTCGATCACGTCGAAGCCGACGTTGTGACGCGTCCCGCGGTACTGCGCACCCGGGTTGCCGAGGCCGACTATCAAACGCACCCGGCCTCCGCTCCCGAACTAGGTCTCCCCGCCGCCCCCGTCGGTCTCGCCCTCCGCGCCTTCCGCCGCCGCCTCGCTCTCCTCCGTCTCCTCGTCGTCGTCGGAGGCGGTCTTGGCCGCCGTCACGTGCACGAGCAGCATGTCGCGGTCGCTCACCGGCGTCCAGCTCACCCCCTCGGCCACGTCGCGGACCCGCACGCCGTCGCCGATCATCAGGTCGCTGACGTCGATGTCGACGTGCTCCGGGATCTCGGTCGGCATGCACTCGACCTGGAACTCCCGCGTGACGAAGTCGAGCAGGCCGCCCTGCTGCTTGACGCCGGCCGCCTCGCCGCTGAGCGTCACCGGCACGGTGACCGTGACCAGTCTGTCCATCGCCAGTCGGAAGAAGTCGACGTGCAGCAGGGCATCCGTGACCGGATCGTGCTGGATCTCCTTGATCAGCACCTTCCCCGACTCGCCGCCGTCCACTGCCAGATCGACGAGCGTGTTGATGCCCGATTCCGAGTGCAGGATGTGCAGCACTGCCTTCGGATCGACGTCCAGGGCCAGGCTCTCCACCGGCGACCCGCCGTACGCGACGGCCGGCAACCGTCCCGCGCTCCGCAGCCGGTGCGCCTCGTTCTTGCCGCGCGTCTGCCGAGTGGCGGCGGCCAAAGTGGCTTGCATCTCTTGTCTCTCCCTACACGAACAGCGACGACACCGAAGTTTCCTGATGAATGCTCTGAATGGCCCGACCCAGCAGCCCGGCGACCGAGAGCACCCGCACCTTGGCGGACTGCTCGAACTCCGCCCGTAGCGGAATCGTGTCGGTCACGATCAGCTTCTCGAGCGGAGAATCCTCCACCCGCTCCAACGCGGGTCCGGACAGGACCCCATGCACGGCGCAGGCCAGGATGCCGGCCGCCCCGCTCTTCTCCAGCGCCCGCGAGGACTGCTGCAGCGTTCCCGCCGTGTCGACGATGTCGTCCAGGAGCACGCAGACACGGTCCCTGACCTCGCCGACGACGTGCATCACCTCGGCGTGTCCGTCCTCGGACCGGCGCTTGTCGATGATCGCCAGGTCGGCGTCCAACCGCTTGGCGTAGGCGCGCGCACGCTCCACGCCACCGGCGTCGGGCGAGACGATCGTCGCGTGGCCCCGGTAGCCGGCGCGCGTCAGGTAGTCGATGAAGACCGGCGTCGCGAACAGGTGGTCGACCGGAATGTCGAAGAACCCCTGGATCTGCGCCTTGTGCAGGTCCATCGTCAGCACGCGGTTGGCGCCGGCCGCGCTCACCAGGTTGGCGACCAGCTTCGCCGAGATGGGCACCCGCGGCTTGTCCTTGCGGTCCTGGCGGGCATAGCCGTAGTACGGCATAACCGCGGTGATGCGGGCCGCCGACGAGCGCCGGAAGGCGTCGATCATCACGCACAGCTCGACCAAGTGCTCGTCGACCGGCGTGCAGGTCGGCTGCACCACGAACACGTCGGAGCCGCGGATGTTCTCGTCGATCTGAAACGACACCTCGGTGTCGGAGAAGCGCCGCAACGCCGCGCGGCCCATCGGTACCCCGAGGACACCCGCAATCTCTTCCGCCAGCGCCCGATGGGCGCTGCCCGCGAACAGCTTCAAATCTCCGTTGTGAGTCGGCACGTGTCCTGGCCCGAAAATCGCGCGAGTGGCTGGGGCGGAAGGATTCGAACCTTCGAATACGGGATCCAAAGTCCCGCGCCTTACCGCTTGGCCACGCCCCATCGGTAGCAGCCCGCGGCGCTCGCCGCACGCGCCACCGCGATGCCGCACACACGGGGACGTCCGGCACGCGGTGCGCGAACGGGCAGTTTAGTCGATGCGGACGACGGCGGCAAGACGCAGTCTCTTCCAATGACACATGAGTATCCATGTTGTCAAGGGTCCGGATCGAGGGAAGAGTTCGTCCGCCGCGGGGGGTGAATCCGTACATTCGGGCACCGGCGCCGACCTGTACGTACGATGGTCGAACGTCGCGGCCAATCCCGACGTCACCTCCGGTGAGCGTACGTACCGACAGGGGAGTGACCGTCCCTGCGCGGGGCTCCGATGGCCGCGCACGGCGAACCCGGCGTCCCGCCAATCCTTGCACTTGCCGAGCGCGCTCCATGACGCGCATCCTCTGTGGCGGACTCCGAAAATCCGGACAGTCATCGACATCGAGGTCGTGAGCCAGCATGCGAACGCTGCCGACGTGACGACGGCACAGCGCGGCGTTCCACTGCAAGCGTTGCAGGCACGGGCGCCGACGACGATTCCGTCCAGCCGCCGTCGACCCTCTCACAGCTCCTCGCGTAGTAACGCTCGGCCAAATCCCCGCCGTGGTCGTGCGCTCGGCTACCGCGCTACGCGCACGCCCGCAGACGGACGTGCACTTCACTTGGTCTTCTGCTGCTCGAATCCGACCCGCGAGGCGTGGAGCCCACGGACTGGTCATGCGGCGACGAACGGCGCGCTTCCCGCCGGCGCCGCCGCGCTGCCGCGCCCGGGCCGGTCGGGCAACCAGGAGCGGTTCTGTTCGAGCAGGGCGTTGGCCAGCAGGAGGAGCTTGCGCATGACGGCGGTCAGAGCGACCTTCGGCGGCTTCCCCAGGCCGCGGAGCTGGCGGTACTTCGCACGCAGGCCAGGGTTGCAACGGATCGCCGCCAGGGCCGGCATGTAGAGAAGCCGCCGCACCCGCGGCCGGCCGCCCTGGATGAAGCTGCGGCCCTGCCAGGCGCCGGACTGGCGCGTGACCGGCGCGAGACCCGCCAGGCTGGCGACCGCCTTGGCGTCGAGGCGGCCGAGTTCGGGCATCCGGGTGAGCAGGCCCGCCGCGGTGATGCTCGACACGCCCGGGATCGAGGTCAGGATCTCGGTCCGGCGGGCCAATACCACATCTTCGGCCAACCCCTTGCCGATTGCGGCATCGACGGCGGCCAGATGCCGGTCAATCTGGGACAGCCGCGTCTTGCTCTGCTGCTTCAGCAGCGGATGTCGAAGGTGCTTCTGGCGGTTCCGTGCGGCGGTGCGGTCCGTGACCAGCGCGTCGCGCGCCACTTGCAGTTCCTCGAGGGCGCGCCGCGCCGGCGGCGACGCCTCGGTCGGCCGCAGAGGCAACGCTGTCCCCATTTGCGCCAGCACCCGCGCGTCTACCGCGTCGGTCTTGGCGCGCTGTCCCATCGCCTGCGCAAAACGCCGCGCCTGCAACGGATTGGCTCGCGCCAGCGGCAGCCCCGCCTGCAGGAGCGCCTCCTCGAAGGCGCGGTGCCAAGGTCCGGTGGGCTCGTACACGACCGAGCGGACCGGCTGGTCGATCCACGCGATCAGCGCGTTGAATCCCGCCGAGTCATTGGTGAATCGCGCGGCCTTGCCGGCAGGAGCCATGCAGGCATCGAGATGCGTCTTCGAAATGTCAACACCTACGGTACAATCGGGCATCTTTTCCTTCTCCTGTGCTTGTCTTGCGAGCCTTCACGCTCATGTATCCATTCAGGACGTAGGAGCCGCTTGCAAAACTCTTGGCGTAGCTCGGCTCGGAGCACAAGTTCTTCTGGTGAACATCGTTTTGCCTGGATCCCGACCGAGAATGCGGGGCGGGAGGACCGGCGGCGACCCAAGAGGCGGAAATCAGGGAGTTCGAGGGTTTTCCCACCGGGCGTTGGAGACACCGGTTGGTGACTGACGCCTGTCGGGCGACCGGAAGGGGATGCGCGTTGGCCGGCGAGGCGTTGGTTTACGTCACCAGCCGCAGGAGCTGGTCGGCGGTGAGCGCCAGCACGCCGAACAGGCAGTGGCACATCACCTTCGCGTTGCCGCGGACTCGGACGTGGCGCCCGCCGAACTCGTCCTTGAGTCGGCCATTGACGCGCTCACCCGCCGTGCGTTCGTTGTACCGAACCTGTTCGGGAAGCTGCAAGCCGAGACGCTTCAGGCGCCGGGCTTCGGTCTGCAGTTCTTCGGCCAGCGCAGTGTCACGGCGGGGGTTGATATCGATCAGCGGGACGTGGCCGAGTGCGCGGCTGTGCTCGCGGATCTGCACCGCGTCGTAGGCGGCATCCATCAGGTCATACAGATTGTCCACCCGCTGGGCCGACAGGGTGGCCAGTGGAACGGCGGCCTGGCTGTCGTGCAGCGAGGCGGACGTCAGGATGCAACTGACCGGAATCTGGCCGTCGGCCACGTCGATGTGCAACTTGTAGCCGACCCAGGTGTCCCTGTAGCCCTTGCTGTTCTTCTTCGTGCCCACACTGCACTCGGCCGGCAGGTCGTCGAGCATCTCCTGCAGGGTCATGCTCGGTTGCCGGTCGAGGCGTTTGCGTGTCTTGGGCCGTTCTTCACCCTTCTTCGGCCGCCCCCGCTTGCGCTTGGGCGGCGGAGGCGACTTCTCCTTCGCGGCCGGCTTCTCGCGCCCCTCGATGGCCGTCGAGTCTCGGGACAGATGGCCCACCAAACGGTCGCCGTGCGTCTTCCGGAGCAACGCTTCATGCACGCGCTGGGGCAACTGGGAGTGGGCGAATTCGGCGAAGGCGCGAGAGAAGACCGACTCGCTTGGCATCTCGCGCCGCCGCTCCCAGCCGCAGATGCGGCGCAGCACCACGTCGGTGGCCAACCGGTCCAGCAGCAGGCGCGTGGTCGGCATGTCGTAGACCGCCTTGGCGACGAAGGCGCGCGCCACCGCCGCGCGGTCCTTGCGGGGGCGGCCCGGCATCCGCAAGCGCGAGGGAATCATCTGCTCGATACGGATCACCTCGAGGGTCTGCACCAACTGCTGCTGTTTCTCGGTCAGCGAACCCAACACCTGCTCCAACCGGGGAAACAGGCCCTGTTGGATTGACTCCCAGTAGGCGGCGAACGAGGCGCGCAGGTTCTGCATGGCTTGACTGCTCCCAGCGCCTACTATATATAGTAGTGTAGGAGTGAGGTCAAGGAGGGAACCGATGGGCCGCCGGAACCCGATGCGCCGGTACAGCGAACAATACGATGCGCTCAAGGCGGAGTTGCAAACGCTCGGGTTTGTCCGCCAGGGCAGTATCCAGACCCGCCGTCTCACGTGCGGGAAGCCTGCCTGCCGCTGCCACCGCGACCCGGACGCGCGTCACGGCCCGTACCGCTACTGGACACACAAGGTGCGCGGAAAAACGGTCAGCCTGCTGCTCTCCGAAGACGAACTCGCCCTCTACCAGGAGTGGCTCGAGAACAACCGCGAACTGGAACGGGTCGTGAGGGAAATGCGCCACGTCTCGTCGCGCGCGCTCGCCCTCATAACCGACCGGGAGGTCCCAGAGGTCCCTTGAGACCCCGTGTCTCCGGTTCCCCGGCGCCGGTGACGGCTGCTATCCTAATCCTACGAACGCTGCGTCCCACCCCGCTGACCGTCCGTTCCCTCTGCCTCGGGTAGGAAAACCCGGCCGACCAAGGGTTTTGCAAGAGGCTCGTAGGAAAAGACGGTGGCGACCAAACTCATGTACGGCCCTGATCGGCCTGGCCTGACGCGGTCCGACCACCGTCACCCCTTGGCGTCCCAACCGGATGCCAGGGGGTGAACCTCTCCCGAAGTCCACGGCGGCAAAACTAACAGACAAGCCTGAACGAGGAGTTGTTTCCAACGACACATGAGCCTGAACGGGGGCCGGGTCGAGGATCATCGGAGGATGATCGTGAGACTCGACACGCACCGTCTGCAGACCCTGGATCAGGTTCGGGAATTCCTCGACGGAAGCGAGCAGGTCGACCTGCAACCACAAACCCGCGCCGACTCCTACGCGTTCGTGGCGAAAACCGTGCGACGGTTCGACTACGCCCTGCGGGGGAAGGCCGACAAGGGCCTGCTGCGCCGCTTCCTGGCCAAGGTGGCCGGCTTGTCACGGGCCCAAATCACACGCCTGTTGCAGCAACACCGGACCACGGGAGAGATCGCCGACCGCCGCGACACCCCGCGCCGACCGTTCCCGCGCCGCTACTCCAACGCCGACATCGGGCTGCTGGCCGAGCTCGACGTGCTCCACGGCACGCTGTCCGGTCCGGCCACGCGCAAGCTCTGCGCCCGCGCTTTCCATCTGTTCGGCGACCGCCGCTTCGAACGCCTGGCCGGCATCTCCAACGGCCATCTGTACAACCTGCGGCACACGACAAGCTATCAACGGCGCCGCGGAACGACGCCGCTGCCGACGCGCCCGGTGCAGGTCGCGATCGGGGAACGCCGCCGCCCGCAGCCGTTCGGACAACCTGGCTGGGTGCGGGTCGATACCGTCCATCAAGGCGACCTGGACGGCATCAAGGGCCTCTACCACGTGAACCTGGTGGATGAGGTCACCCAGTTCCAGTGCATCGGCTCGGTCGAGCATATCCACGCCGCCTGCCTGGCCCCGGTCCTCGACGCTCTGCTGCGGGCGTTCCCCTTCACGCTCCACGGCTTCCACGCCGACAACGGCTCGGAGTTCATCAACCGCGAGGTCGCGGCGCTGCTCCAGGGGCTGCACATCGACGCATTCACCAAGTCCCGCGCCCGTCGCAGCACCGACAACGCCCTGGTCGAGAGCAAGAACGGCTCGGTCATCCGCAAGCAGCTCGGTCACGGCCACATCCCCAGCCGCTGTGCCGCGCAGGTCAACGCCTTCACCCAGCAGGTCCTCTCGCCCTATCTCAACTTCCACCGCCCCTGCTTCTTCCCCACCGAAGAAGTCGACCGCAAGGGCCGCGTGCGCAAGCGCTACCGCGACGCCGACATCATGACCCCCTACGAGAAGCTCAAGTCGTTGCCCGACGCCGCCGCCTGCCTGAAGCCCGGAACCACCTTCGCAAAGCTCGACGCGGTCGCGGTCGCGATGAGCGACAACGAAGCCGCGCAGGCGCTCGACGAGGCCCGCACGCGGTTGTTCCGGTCCATCCACCCAGCGGCCTGAAGGTTTGCTCCGGCCCGCTACCGCCGCCTGTCGGTCGGCGTCGTGCTGTTGACGAGCAGGCGCGAGGAAGCTCGAACACCGGACGTGCCAACTCGCGCGGGCGCTGCCGAGCCCGGATCGCCGGCGCCGACGCGCGTCGTCACCGGCTGCGGTCGAATACGGACGGACAGCGCTGTCGTCGAGCCCGGATCGCCGGCGCCGACTTGCGTCGTCACCGGCTTCAGCACCACCGAAAGGCGGAAGCGCGACGCCATCAGGCACGAGCGCCGACGACGATCCATCCAGCCGTTGCCGGCCGTTTCACAGCCCCTCGCGTAGTCACGTCCAGCCCCTCTGCTGCCGGTTCCGCGCTCGGCTACCGCACTCCGCAAACGTCCACAGACGGACGTTCGCTCCGCTTGGTCTCCTGCTGTTCAGAACCCGGCAAACCAGACCCTCACCGTTCGGTTGCTACGGCAGCGGCTACAGCACCTTCGCCCTGAACCAGGACGCGCCCAGCGCCGCGTCGTACATCGTGACGGTTCCGCCGCCATGAGCGATAATGCTGCGGTCACGCGCGCCCTCAACGCGGCCCGCGCCAGGACCTGTTTCGATCCGTCGGTTCGGTCGCCTGACAGGCGCGGCTCACGTGCCCCGCTTCAGGCTCATTTCTGGATTGGAAAGGACTCTTTCCGCGCTAGCCCGAAAACCGTCGCCTACGGCTCCGATTTCCGCCCAACCGGGCCTGCCTGGAAGTCTGCCCCGTTTCTACGGCGCAGACTCCTAGCCCGAAAATCGTCGCCTACGGCTCCGATTTCCGCCCAACCGGGCCTGTCTAGGACTGCCCGTGCCCCATAATTTTTCGCTGGACTTCATGCAGCCACTTCGCTACGGTGGCCGGCATGGAGATTCAGAATCAGGTCTCACGTATTCTACGGGACAACCTCGCCCGCCTGCGTGACGTGCTGGACGAGGCGGTTTCGCAGGGTGTCGGCAGCCTCGGTCAGGTCGCCGATCGCGTCTGTGAAGCGTTCGATTTCCGCGACGGGCGGGGCCGGTGGCAGCGCGCGAGCTGTTGCCGGGCGTTGTCCGACCTGCAGGCGGCCGGCCACGTCTCGCTGCCTGCGAGTCAGGCGGCTCGCGGCGTTGGGGGCCGGGCGCGGGTGCTTCCGCACCCGATGGCGCCGGCGGTGGACGTGCCGGGCACGGTCGGCAAGGTTGTGGGTCTGACCCTGGCGCTGGTTGAGACCGACGCGCAGCGCCAAGTCTGGAACACGCTGATGGCGTACGAGCACCCGCGCGGCGCCGGTCCGTTCGTCGGCCCGCAACTGCGGTATCTGGTGGGTTCGGCGCATGGTTGGCTGGGCGGCGTCGGGTTCGCGGCGAGTGCGCGGCGGCTGCGGTCCCGCGACGCCTGGGTCGGGTGGGACGACACGGGCCGGCGCGCGCACCTGCACCGGGTGTTGGGACTGTGCCGGCTGCTGGTGCGCCCCGGCATTGTGTGTCGCAACCTGGCCTCGCACGTGCTGGGCCGGGTCGTCCGGGCAGTCGGCGACGACTGCGAGGGTCTGTATGGCTATCGCCCCTGGCTGCTGGAGACGTTCGTCGACGAGACCGAACAGACGGGGGCGAGCGTGCGCGCGGCCAACTGGGTTCGGGTGGGTGAGACCTGCGGTCGCGGTCGCCAGGACCGCCGGCACGCGGCGCCGGAAACGCGCAAGGCGGTGTATATGTATGCCTTGGAGCCGGCGGGGCGCACCCGCCTCGCGGTGCCTGCACCGGTCGTGGCGCCGCTGGCGGTTGGCGACGGTCTCGACGCCGCGGTCTGGGCGGACCACGAGTTCGGCGGGGCGCGTTTGGGCGACGCGCGTCTGAGCGCGCGGCTGGTACAGAGCGCGCAGCAAATGGCAGAGTCTCCGATGCGCGCCATCACCGGCGCCGCCCACGGCGCCCGCGCGATGGTCAAGGGCCATTACCGGCTGATCGACCAGCCCGCCGACAGTGCGGTGACGGTCGACAACATCCTCGCGCCGCATCGCGAGCAGACGCTGCGCCGGATGCAGGCGCACGACACGGTGCTGTGCATCCAGGACGGCACCCGGTTGAACTTCACCCGGCGCGGGCAGACGCAAGGGCTGGGGGCCATCGGCTCGAACCAGACCGGGGCGGTGGCGCGCGGCCTGGAGTTGCACACGACCTTGGCCGTCAATCCCGACGGGGTGGCGTTGGGTGTGCTGCGGGCCGCCTTCGACGCGCCCGCGTCCCCCAACTCCGAGGCGGAAGGCGAGCCGACCCCAAAGCCGCGCGAGAAGCGCAAGGCGTTCCGTTGGATCGAGGGGCTGCGCGACTGCGCGCAGGCAGCCGAGCAATTGTCCCAGACCCGCGTGGTGTGCGTGATGGACCGCGAGGCCGATTTCCTCGACCTGTTCGTCGAACACCGCGCGGCTGCCCCGCAGGTCGACCTGCTGGTCCGCGCCAAGGCCGACCGCGTCCTCGGCAGGGAAAAGACGCCCGCCGGGCAGACGGTCTCACGCCGTCTGTTCGATACGGTGCGCAACGCGCCGGCCCGAGGCGCCGCCAAGGTCGAGGTGCAGCGGCTGAGCGCGCGCGTGAAGGCCAGCAAACAGGCCCGCAAGGACCGCCGGGCGGAGCGGGTCGCCGACGTGACGCTGCGCTACCAGCAGGTGCCGCTGCCCTGCCCCGGCGACGAGCCGGTCGCACTGTGGGTCGTCCACGTGCGCGAGGAACAACCGCCGCCCGCGGCCGAGCCGCTGGAGTGGTTCCTGCTGACCACTTTGCGTGTGAGCAGCGCCGACGACGCCACGCGCATCCTGCAATGGTACGTCCGGCGCTGGCGCATCGAAGAATACTTCCGCGTGCTCAAGTCCGGCTGCAAGGTCGAGGAGTTGCAGCACCACACGGCCGAGCGGCTCGAACGCGCCATGGCCATCAAGATGGTCATCGGGTGGCGCATCCAGTTGATGGTCCAACTCGGGCGCGAAGTGCCCGACCTGCCGGGCGACCTGCTGTTCTCCGATGGCGAGTTGCGCGTGCTCGCCACCTTCGCCCGCTCACGCAAGCTGCCGCCGCCGGCGCGCCTCGGCGACGCTGTCGGTCTGGTCGGGCGCCTCGGCGGGTGGCTCGGACGCCAACGCGACCCGCCCGGCGCACAGTTGATGTGGCACGGCTACACTCAACTGGTTGCCATGGCCTTCGCCTTCGAACTGCGGGACGAGTTCGGATGACCTCCTGCTCACTACAGTCCAGCCCCGGACATCCGGGGCACGGGCAGGCCTAGGAGTCTGCCCCGTTCTACGGCGCAGACTCCTAGTGGTTCGTCACGTCATCATCTTCGGATACGGACATGGGTTACAGCGAGCAATCATCGACGAATCACAGCACCGCACACCCGAACGTTTAATCATGGCGCAGCACTAGCCTGACTAGCCATCTACCTGTCCGAGTCGTGGGCCCTCGATGTGAACGTCAAGGCGGCCAGGGGTACGTTCAGGAACGTCCCGGCAGGCAGCGCCCCGGCTGGCGGGACGAGCGGACACTCGGACACCCTGGTCCATCTCGACGCCGCGTCGGCCCGTCTCGGCATTGGTTTCTCGTGGTGGCCCTAGTGGTGCGTCACGTCATCATCTTCGGATACGGACATGGGTTACAGCGAGCAATCATCGACGAATCACAGCACCGCACACCCGAACGTTTAATCATGGCGCAGCACTAGTGTCCTGCCTCTCAAGTTCGATGCAGAATTCATCGCCGTTCAGGAATGCGGAGACGCCATTGATTCCTCACCAAGGTGCAGACCGAATTGTGTCATGTGTCTCCGGGACGGCACACTAGTGGTTCGTCACGTCATCATCTTCGGATACGGACATGGGTTACAGCGAGCAATCATCGACGAATCACAGCACCGCACACCCGAACGTTTAATCATGGCGCAGCACTAGCCCGTTGTCCCATGCGGGCTCCAGCATTCGCGGCAGATTGGAGGTACGGGCCGCGGGTAGTTCGCGCGACGGAGTCGCGGCTCCGCGCGCCCTCGATCGATGTCTCGGGATACTGGCCAGCCGGCCGTAGCGGTACGTGCGTTCACCAGCGTCGTCTTCACGGAACCCCGTGCAGCAAGATCGGCACGTGCGCACTACGGAGCACATCCGGCGCTCGATCCGGCGCACCCTACAGCGAGTCGAGAAACGCGACCAGAACCCCGTGGTCGCCGGAGCCGAGCCGCTCGAACCCCGCGCGGGCCGGGGCCGCCTCGTTCGCGTGTCGCCGAATGGCTTCGACCGCGGTCGCCGCGCTGCCGTCGTGCAGCAGCGGGCGTCGGAAACGCAGTCCCCACAACGGCGGCGTCCGGATCTCCTCCGGCCCTGCCCCGGCCTGTCGAATGCCGTCGCCGGTTCCGATGTCGTGCAGCAGGAGATCCGAGAACAGCACGACCCGTTGCCGGTCGAACAGCGGATTGGTGCTCCGTCCGGTCACGAGCGCCGGCACGTGGCACGCCGCGCAGCCGATGGCGTCGAACACCTGGCGGCCAGTCGTCACCTCGGGTGTGACCGGCCCGCGCGGCGGCGGCGCCAGCAGCCGCATGAACGACTCGAAGTTGTCGATGCCGCGCCGGCCGGTGGACGGCTCGACCACGTCCTCGGGGTCCGGCGTCTCGTCGCAGAGCTCGAGCTGCCGCGCCGACAGCCGGAAGACAAGCTCGTCGGGGAACAGGTCGTTCGTTATCCCATCTCGTTGCGGTAGGCGTCGGCCCCGAAGTCGAGCAGCGTCGCACGCTACGACTTCCATCCGAAGCGACCGACGCGCAGCGCCCCCGTCAGCAGCTCGACGACCAGCGGGGCTCGCCCGCTGACGCCGTCTCGGTCGAAATCGTCGGGATCGGCGAGCGCATCGAGCGCCGCGTCCGGTATCGCCTCGATCAGGCCGGCGCCGAACAGCGGGATGGGAACCCGCTTGGCGATGACGTTCGCCTCCGGCGGAATGACCGACTGGCAGGCGTGCGTCGGAATGGAGAAAATCTGGAACAGCGAGTCGCGGCCCGGCTCGATGTCCCGAAACGTCCCGTCGGGTTCGCGGATGCCGGCGCGCGTGGTGGTCATCGGCGCGATACCGCCGATGGCCGGCACGTTGTGGCAACCGGCGCAGCTCGTGTTGTTGTACGCCGGACCCAGTCCCTCCTCCGCGTCCTCGACCTCCAGGAAATCCTCGAGGCCGAGCATGAACTCCTCGAACTCGAAGGGCGACAATCCGGGTAGCGGATCGCCGGGCAGCGCCGGCTCCTGCGCCGCGAGCTGCCTCGCCGCCGGAACCGCCGGCAACAGCACCGCTAGCGCCAAGGCCACCCATCGCCATCTCATGGCGTCTCCGCGGCGTCCTCGACGACTATCGCGCCCCGCATGAAGTTGTGCCCGGCTCCGCACAGCCGCGAGCACTCGAACGCGTAGAGTCCGGCCTCGGTCGCCTCGAAGATGACGACCGCCTCGCCCTGCCGGCGCTTCGGCACCAGCAGGTTCACGTTGCGGCCCACGATCCGGAACCCGTGCATGGTGTCGTCACTACGGATGCGGAGCTCCAGCGTGACGCCGCGGGGTACGCGGATCTCGGACGGCGTGAAGCTGAACCGCTCGGCCAGGATGAGGACGACTCGGCGCTCGCCGTCCGCACCGGCGTCGACACCGAGCAGGAGCGCACCGGCCGCCAGAAGACCGACAAAGCGGTGGCCCCGCATCAGAACCACCACCCCAGCCCAACGTTGATGGAGTTCGGCGCTTCGATGACGGCGCTCCGGTTGCGAAGCACCGTGTAGTCCACCTTGACGGCGACGTCCGGATCCGGAAACCAGGTGGCGCCCACGATCCAGGCATCTCGGTCGAAGGCAGGCAGCGCCTCGAAACCTGCCGGCATCCGGTACTGCGTGTCGAAGTTCTCGTAGCGCAGGAACATGGCCACCTCACGCGGCGCCGGCCGCGGCACAACGAAGTACGAGCCCTCCAGGTAGAAGCCGCGCATCTGCTCGGCGACGTTGGGACCGACCCCCGTCAGCCGCTGCACGGCCCGGTTCAGCGCCCCCATGCCGTCGAGGTACGCGTGGGCGTAGAGTCCGCGGAGCGTCAGCTCGCCGGCGCGATAGCGGCCGTCGGCCTCGACCAGGGTCACGCTCGAGTCCAGGCGCGGAAACGCGAAGCCGGTGTCGCCGCTCCAGACGCTGGCCCCGAGCACAAGGCCCGGCGTCCCGACATACTCCACCCGGCCTGTCCCGGCGACGTGGCGGCCGTTGGCCTCGGCACCCTTCTGCCGCCCGTCCCGCAACCCCTCCTCGGCGCCGAAGCGTGAAGCGTCGAGCGTTTCCATCGCGTAGGCGCGATAGCGGAACCCGCCACGGAGTTCGCCGTGCACGCCGACCCCGGCACCGAACCAGGTGGTCGGGATGATCAGGGTCTCGACGAACGGCCGCTCCACGCCGTGGAAGACGGGCGGCTCGTGCCGCTCGTTGATCACCCCGACCGGGGCGAGCACCATTCCCGCCCGCAGGTTGAACGGACGGCCGATGAGGAAGTCGACGTAGGCCTGCTCCAGCTCCAGTTCGCCGTCGGTCTCCGGCGACACGACGGCGTGCTCCAGCTCCAGCTCCGAAACGAAGCGGACCCGCTCCGAGAAGCTGTGGGTGAAGAGCAGCACGAAACGGTGGAAGTCGAGCACCGGGTCGGCGTGCTGCGCGTCGTTGACGTGGAAGTCCATGTAGCCGGAGATCGGCCCGGTCCGGGACGTCGCGGCGCCGCCCGCTGGCGCGGGCGGCTGTGCGGACGCGGTTGCCGCCCAGCCGGCCAGCAGCAGCACCGGCGCTATTGCGCACGGCAGAAATCGTGACTTCGCATTACGCATGTTGTATTTGAGTATTCAAAATACCCTGCGGAGATGTCAACCCGCCCGGCGCCCGTGACTGCGGTTTGCCGCCGCTATTTCGAGAATCTGATCGATGCGGTGACGAGCGCGCCTCACGTGCATCCGGCATGTCCACCAGGGCACACCCGCGCGGCAGACCAAGGCCCGCGGCCTCGAGGTCGCGGCTGACGTGCTCGACCTGGGCGGCCGGGCCGGTGTCGGCCTGGGCGTGAAGGTGACCGACGACGGCGGGTTGGTCTCGACTCGGACGAACCAAGCCGACGCGGTCAAGGCGATCCAGGCGACGCGGGCCGCTCTCCGCGGCGACGGTCTGATGGGGAGCGACGGCGTACCGATCGGTTGGTGCGCCGGCTCCTGGTGGTCGGCTCGGGTCGGTGCTCGCCGGGAGTGCTACCGGCGCTCCGTCCCGTTCACGGTCGGATGGTCGGCACAGCACGGCGCCCGATCCGAATCCCGAGACCATCGTCGAGTACTGCGCGCGGTGCCGGCAAGATGATCCGCTCGGTCTGATTCGTGAGGCGCGCGAGCGGCGCAACCTCGTAGCGGCCGGCGTCGAGCGGAGGGAGTGCGAGACGTGCGGCGAAGGGTTCAACGTCCCGGCCGGCGTCGAGCGGAGCGAGTGCGAGGAATGCGGAGGGCCAATCGGATGAGCGAGAAGACGACGCGACGGCAGCCGCGACAGTTCGTTGAGCAATTCCGGATCTGGCTTCGTGCCGGTGACACGGATCGGATTCATGCGGCGGCGACGCAGGAGGGAGTGAGCATGCAGGAGTTCGTACGGCTGGCGATTCGGGATCGGATTCTCAAAATGGGGAGTGGGGGCAAATTCCCGGATACGCCCCCACCTACGCCAATCGGCCCGCTCCCGACCGACGAGGCCGCGGCGATGTGGATCGAAGAGGCGCGGAAGAAGACCAAGCGATGACCGAAACGACGACCGCGGCGACGACCGAGGAACAGGCCATCGAAGCGTACGACCTTGAGGACTGACGATGACGAAACAGGAAGAAGCAGACGCACGGCTCGGGTTCGCTGCGCTGGCCCGCGGTGGACTCATTCCCCCGCCCCCGCCTGGCTCGCCCTACGACGTCATCGAGACCGACAGGCCCGGTTGGTCGAACATCGTCGGCTTGACCCGCTATCTCGTCGGTCAGGCCTCGGACCCACCCGATCGGCGCGAGCTCCGCCCGCCGGCCGTTGCTGACGGACGCTTGCGGCTGCTGGTCGACACCGTCGAGGCGGCGGCCGCCGGCCTGGGGGCGGATCGCGCGCGATGTCGCCGCCGCGGTCGGGATCCCCGCGGCCGATGTCCGCAACGCGCTGAACGAAGCGCGGGAGGCGGATCGTCGCCGGCGACAGCAGCTGTCAGTCGAATTGAGTCGATCCGCGGCCGCGGATCGACGTCGCCGTAATCACGATTCGGGGCGCGAAGTCCCGGAACATTGGTCCGGCTCCGTTAACGGAACATACGCTATCAGACCCACCGGACGCCGAGGCCCTTCGCGACCTCTGGGAAACCGACCTCCTGCTCGAGGACCCCGCCGAAACCAGCCCCGGCGCCGGTGCCGAGGCGCAATTGGCTCGAGCGATGCAGGGAGCGGCAATCCCGATCATCGAGACGGCGCCCGAGCGGACCTGGATCTGGTCCGAAACGGGGCGGCCAGGGAGACGGACCACACGCGCGACGTCATCAAGGCAGCGCTGGCGCACCTGGTCGCCACGGCAGTGCACCTCGACGGCCAACGTTACCTGGAGCCCGAGCCCGACGCGTGACGGCAGGCGGCCCGCACATGCTTCAAGCTGCAGCGCCTCGGCACCCCCACGCACAGCCCGATCGAGTGCTGCATCGCCGAGATTGCCATCGCCCACAAGGCGCTGCTGCTCCACCACGACCAGGACTTCGGGCTGATTGCCGCCCCGCGGCCGCTGCAGGAGCGGTGGATCGAGTTGTAACCGAGCTGTCGGGTCACCGAGGCTCGCGGCGCATGTTGCGAACCGGCTGAGGGGCCTCGCCGGCTGGCGTGTTGTGCTGCATCGCGATGCGCCACTCCTCGCCCACCCGGGTGTATGTCATCGTGTAGCGCCCTTCGTGCACCGTCTGGCGACCCTGGCCGTTGTAGTTCACCGACAGCGAGTACTCGCCGTACGCGATGCCGGTGTCGCCAATCACGCGGTATTGGTCGTTCCTTGTCTCGAATCGCGCGTCGGTCGTCGTGCTGAAAAACAGCTGCCAGTCGAGCGCGCACGCCTCGCGCCCCTGCTTGCCCGACGTCGGTCCGCAGGAGTAGAACGACAGCGCCTCGTCGTGCACCGTGTCGAGGAATCCCTCCATGTTGCCCGCGTTGAGCGCAGCCACCGCTTTCTCGAAGGTCGCGCGCACCTCGGCCACCTCATCATCCGCTGCTGCCGCGGGACTGGCGGCGACCGCGAGCGTGACTAGAATCGCAACCGGCAGCAGTGTGTTGATGCGCATGGGTGGATCTCCTGAAAGCAGTGCTTGAGAATCGGGTCGGGCGCTTCGCCCGGCGAGTCTATCAGAAGGCGTCGAAGCACTCCCGCCCTCCACCGTGCTCCGACTCACTGGGGAAATCAGAGGAATCGACGCCCGGACGATGTCATGATCACGCTGGCCGGCACGGCTCGGGAGGACACGTAGCGGAAATGAAGCAGGTTCAGGTGCTCCAGCACGTCCCGTTCGAGGGCCTGGGTAGTATCGCCGCCTGGCTGGCGGCGCAACGTGCGGATATTGGCCTTACGCGGCTGTTCGCCGACGACCCGTTGCCGCACGCCGATCGGATCGGCGCACTTGTCGCGCTGGGCGGGCCGATGAGCGTCAACGACGAAGATGTGCTGGACTGGCTCCGGCCAGAGAAGGAGTTGGTGCGCGACGCCGTGGCGCGCGGGATTCCGGTGCTGGGCGTCTGCCTGGGTGCCCAGTTGATCGCGAGCGCTCTCGGTGCCCGCGTGTATCCCGGAGCTGCCAGCGAGATCGGCTGGTTCCCGGTGCATGGGGTGCCGGACGCAGCACCCAGCTTTCAGTTCCCCGACCGAGACCCTCGCGTTCCACTGGCACGGGGAGACTTTCGACCTCCCCGCCGCGGCCGTCCGGCTGGCCGGCAGCGCGGCCTGCGAGAACCAGGCGTTCCAGGTCGGGCGCAACGTCATCGCCCTGCAGTTCCACATGGAGACGACGCCCGCCGGGGTGGAGGCCCTGGTCGAGCACTGCCGGAACGAGCTGGTCCCCGGGCCCTACGTGCAGTCCGAACACAATCTGCTCGGCGCTCCTCCAGAGCGCTACACGGCAATCAACCACTTGATGCAGAACCTGCTGGCCTACCTGCTGGCCTGACCGATCACGCCTCGGCCGCTCGGCCGTCGACGGCGTCGTCGACACAGCGGACCTCCGTAGCGAGTCTACCGACTGTGGCGATCCGATTGCGCTAATCTTCGGCGAGCCGGTGCCGCGACCGCCGGGCGCCGCCGGTCCAGTCGCCACGCACCTGTGGTCACATTCGGAACAGGCGAGGAATGAACCACAGCCAGATCGTCAGCTTCATCTGGGGCGTGGCGGACCTGATCCGCGCCCCCTTCAAGCGGGGCAAGTACCAGGACGTGATCCTGCCGCTCACCGTGCTGCGCCGGCTCGACTGCGTGCTGGCCCCCACCAAGCGGAAAGTGCTGGAGGTCCAGGCCAGGTTCGCGGGCAGGATCGACAACCTCGACCCGCAGCTTCGGCGCGCCTCGGGATTCGCCTTCTACAACACGTCCCGCTACGACTTCGAGAAGCTGCTCGCCGACGCGCCCCACATCGCCCAGAACCTGCGCCACTACATCGCCGGGTTCAGCCCCAACATGCGCGAGGTGCTGGAGAAGTTCGACTTCGACAACACCATCGCCAAGCTCGACGAGTCGGGACTCCTGTTCCAGGTGATGCAGCGGTTCGGCGATCCGCAGGTAAACCTCCACCCCGACGCGGTCGACAACGCCACGATGGGCACGATCTTCGAGAAGCTCATCCGCAAGTTCAACGAGGCGCTGAACGAGAACCCCGGCGAGCACTTCACACCCCGCGACGTCGTCCATCTGATGGTCGACCTGCTGCTGGCCGGCGACGAGGAGCGGATGCGCACCAAGGGGGTCGTGCTCAGAGCGTCTACGACCCGTGTTGCGGCTCGGGCGGCATGCTCACCATCGCCAAGGAGCACATCACCGCCGGCGAGACACGCGACGGCGAACGCCGCGGCGCTGCCGTGAATCCGGACGCCGACACGCACCTCTTCGGCCAGGAGGTGAACCCGGAGACCTTCGCCATCTGCAAGTCCGACCTCTTCATGAAGTCGGAGGACGGCCGCGACGCCGAGAACATCCTGTTCGGGAGCACGCTCTCGAACGACCGGCACGGCGGCGCCGGCTTCGACTACCTTCTCGAAGCACTCGCAGGACGCCCCCCTGTGAGATCGCTTGCTCGTTCGGGAAATCACGACGCGTCCCGCGGTATTCAGTTGCCGCAGAACAGCGGTCCCTTGTCCGATCCCGCTGACGCCGGGACTCTGGAGAGGAAAGCGAGTGCCATGGGACAGCAGCCGGAGGCTGATGGGACGGCCGGACCCCCGAATGAGACAGTCTGCTCGGAAGGCCACGGCCGCCTGATCTCCGACTGGCGACCTTCGCCGCCGCGCCCGAGTGGTTTGCGCTTCGGTGCACCGGGGATGTAGAGCGCGTCGGGCATGGCCGATAACGGGTTCGGGAAGTTGTCGATGCAGTTGACGACCGCGACGTCGACGTCTGTCCGGATGGCGCGCTGCCATCCGTCGAGACGACGATGCGGTTCCTGGCGTTGGGGCGACCGGTACGGCTCACCCGAAGCGGCGGTGGCCGCGGTTGCCCGGGGCCGGCGTGCCGGCGTGGCGCGTTTGCCCGACGGGCGCGAGTGGCCGGCGTGGACCGGCGCCCAGATGCGCGCGGCGGCGGTCAGTACCTCCAGGAGGCGGGCGCGGCTGTGACGAATTCGGAGCTGCGCGCCGGCAGCAACGCAGACCCGCCGGACGCTGAGTGCCGCCGCGGGCGGCGGCCGTGGATGTGCGTACGGATCGGGGACCGGCGCGGTGGTGCAGCGGGTAGCTTTTCAAGGAAGGGGGATGACGATGTCGAAGAGCGGAATTCTGGACGCCCTGAAGGATGAAGAGAAATCGCTCAGGACTCAGATCGTCGCGATACAGCGTGCGATCGAGGCGATCGAAGGGGCGGATGCCCCTGCCGCCGGGCGGGGCGAGAAGAAGGCGCTCAAGGTTGTCGCCAAGCGGAAGCGCACGATGACGGAGGAACAGCGCCAAGCGGTTGCTGACCGGATGCGGAAGTACTGGGCAGCGCGGCGAGAGGCCAAGGCGGAGGAGTGACGCGACGCGCATCGGTTGTTCCCGCCGCCGGGTCGTTCCTGCAGGCTCGACGGGATGCGGTGGACTCTGATCGCCGAATCCGCATCGGACGTTCGTCGGCCTTGACCGTGGCGATGTCGCCCGGAGGCACCGTGGCATCCCGTTGAGAACCAGGGGATGGTCCGGGAACATGTAGCCCTATTTCGAGATGCTGACCGAGCAGCAGCTCGCGATTCTGCGCTCCGCGCCAAGCACCAACCGCGTGGCGAAGGCGATCTCGGTGGCGGGAGTCACGCAGGTGACCGTCGCGGACGCCGTCGGCCTGCCGCAGCCCTACGTCAGAGATGTCGCCCGCCAGCGGTACCGGACCACTACCGTCGAGAACGCGCGGAAGTTCGCCGACTACTTCGGTTGCTCCATCGCGGATCTGTTCCGGCCATCCCGTCGATCATGATCCCGAAGTGACGAGGACCGATCTTCGAACCAAGCTCCTTGCCGACACGATTCTCGGCACCGACACGGCCTTCGATTTGATCGAGGAGATCGCCGCCATTCCCGGCGTCAAGTGGTCTCATGCGCCTTGTATCGGCTTGCGCGGCAGCATCCGCGGCGCTGTCGCGCCGATGGCCGAGCGGATCCGCGGCGCGGATCCCGAGACGGAGGAGCCGTTCGAGTCCCCCCATGGACGGCCGGTCGCTACGCTGGAAGGAAGAGGAGCAGGCGTTGTGCCCATCGCGATACGAGAATGGCACGCGAACAACGTCGACGACATGATGATGCTCGAGTGCGTCCACACGGAGCCGTGGGACGCGGTATTCAAAGCATGGTGGGAGAGGTTCCCCGATGCGCCCAAGAAACCGGTAGCCTCCGCGCTCTGGCCCGTGCCCGTTCCCATGATCCCTTGGATGCTGATCATTCACGCTGCCGATGAGGCCCCGCTCGAAGGCGAGACCAGCGTCGAGCCTCACAAGACGCCGTACACCCTCGAGCAACTCCGCATCACCGTCAAGGCGCTCCATGTCTGGCTGATCGAGACGACGCAAAGCCAACCAGCTCGGATCGACGAGCTCGAGGACCCGTAAGACATCGACGTGAACGGGATCACGTTGCCAAGTCGCCAGCGATGTCGACGATGGTCGGCGCGCCCCAGTCCACGGCGTGCCGGCATCTACGAGGTCGAAGACGTGACCTACGAGGTTCACCCTGCCGCCCGGTACGAACCTCCTGCCGCTCCATACCTCGCCTGCCGACAGCGAAGTCCAGCCATCGTGGAGTCGATGACGCCCCGCAGTACCGAGTCCGTCTCTGAGGCGACAGGGGATCGTCACTGTTCGTGAGCTGCACGACGCCGTGGAGCCGTGGCGCGCGGGCCGCCCGCACTCAGTCGGTCCGGAGCGCCGCGACGGGATTGACTCGGCTGGCGCGGCGGGCCGGCAGGTAGGCCGCGAGCAGTGCCGCGGCGCCGAGCGCGAGCGGCACCCCGACGAACGTCAGCGGGTCGAGTGCGTCGACCTCGAACAGCAGCCCACCCAGCAGCCGGGTCGCGACGACGGCAAGCGTCAGTCCGAGCGCGCCGCCGATGACGACCAGCTGGAGGCCACCCGCGCCGAGCACCCGGACGACGCGGGAGCTGTCGGCGCCGAGCGCCATGCGGATGCCAATCTCGCCCGTCCGCCGGGCGACGCTGTAGCTGACCACGCCGTAGAGGCCGACCGCGGCCAGTGCCAGCGCCAGCACCCCGAACGCCGACAGGCGAAGGCGGAGAGCTGCTGGGGCAGCCGCATCAGCGCCAGGTGGCGGTCCATCGTCTTCGTCTCGAGGACCCATAGATCGGGATCCAGCTCGCGCCCGGCGGTCAGGAGCGCGAGTGCGACGAGGCGCGCGTCTACACGCGGCGCCTGCTGGATCGCTTCCGGGCGCTCCCCGGCGTCGAGGCGGTCGGCGCCATCAGCAACCTGCACCTGAACCCGCTCAGCACGAGCTCGAGCGAGTTCAACGTCGACGGGTTCGAGCCGCCGACAGACCACGGCGCCTTCATCGCATACCGGGCGGCGGTCGAGCCGGAGTTCTTCGAGGTGGTAGGCATCGAGATCCTCCGCGGGCGCAACTTCAACGCCGCCGACCGCCCGGATACCCAGCCCGTGGTCATCATCGGCGAGGCCATGGCCCGGCGCTGCTGGACCGACGGAGACGCCGTCGGCCGGCTGGTGTCTATCTCCCTTACTCGCAGCGGTTCACGCCGTTGCTGACCGTCGTAGCGAGGACGCCGATTCGACCCGGAGCGGGACGGCGGGCATGAACCGGTCACCGGCGTCAGGAAGGTCTCGATGGCGGTCGGCTCGCGGCCGAAGCCCGGGTCGACCGACTGCCCCTGTTGAAAAGCTGCGGAGGAAGAAGCGGGCCCCGACGAGCAGCAGCAGCGAGATCGTCAGCCTGCGTAATGACCCGCGCGTTGCGCCACCGGAGCTGACCGGGGGCTGACCGCCCCCGGCGGCGCTGTCGCTCCTGAGGGCGCCGGCGACGTCCGGTGAGTGCTCTGCAGCGCCGGCACCAGGCCACGCCGGTCACCTCGCGACATTCCCTGCCGGGCTTCCCGAGCCGAGGACGGGCCGGATGCCCCACCGCCAGCCGCGCGATCGCCACCCACAGATGCATCACCGGCAGCTGGCCGGCGGTCCCTTCACGCGCGCGGGACACCAGCGAACGTACGGCGGTCTCGGTCGTGCTGGCGTTTCGCCCGACGGCATTCCTCTTGTACTCCACGACTCCATCGACGCAACCGCAGCGCGTTCCGCGCGCGCGGGGCCCCGACCCGCTACGTGCACCGTGCGATTCCGGGTCCTGTCCCTCCCGGTTCTCTTCGAGCAAGTCTGTCCCATCCGCCGGTCCGGGCGTCCCATCAGCCCCCGATTCCGTTCCATCGGCGCTACCCGGTTTTCAGGATGGACGCACGTTCGCGGCGATTGGCCCGACCCGTGGACGTGGAGAACGAGGTTTCCCGGTACCCAGGCGGCACCGGCCAGAAGTTCTGTGCGGAGGTGCTGACCACGACTCGGGCCGAGTCCTAAAGCGCCACGGAATGAGACACCCGCCTGCGCCAGGGTAGCGTGCACGGTCGTCCCGGCGGCCCGCCAACCCGCGGTACCGGCCCGGGACGGGTGGTCCGTGGCGGCTCGCGCCGTCCGGAGTCGAACGCGGTGGGACGGCATCTTCGGCTGATGGGACGCTCGGGCCCCCTCGACGGGACAGCCTCATCGGAGGGCGGCTACGCGGACCAGGTGTCCCTGGGATTCCTGACCAACGTGAGCCGAGCGTCCAACCCGGCTGGCCCCATAGCCGCTGACGCCGGCATGCTCGCGGTCCCGACCCGCCATCTCAGGCGTCGTCCCGGATCGCGTCCCCGACCGCAACGGCACCCCCTGACGCTTGCCGTGCGGCGCCTCCCCGCCGGTACAGGGTGGATGTCTCGTTTCGGCCAGGTCGGTTCCCCAGCCTCGGTCTATCCCCGCGGACATGTTCAAGGCGAGGACCTTGCCCTCGTCGATCACCTAGTCGAGCGGCGGGAGCCGGCGCGCGACGGCGGCCGGCGAACACGGCGGCGTCGGCGGGTCCGCGGGCGAGCCGGCTTGCTCTACCCTGTACCCACATTATTCGTTCTGGACAACTCCAGCACGCTCCCGCCGTCCAATGCGGTAGCCGATGGTTGCGATGGACATTCGTTCGTAACCGCGCCACATGATCTGGTGTCCGGGGGGCGGGTCGTGCGTTCGGTTCTGGTAGCCGCCGAGGATGGCGAGCAGGAGGATTGCGGCGGCGAGATGGTCAGGGGGGCGGCAGGCCGAGTTCTTCGGCATAGTCGGTCAGGAAACGCAACTCGATGTCGGTGAACAGCAACTGGGCGTCGCACCCCGGCACGTCACGACCGAGCAGGGTCATCACCATCAGGCGCCAGGCGATCACGGTATTGATGGTGACCGCGCGTTGGAGCCGGTCGGCGGTGTGGAACGCGAGATGTTCGACTCGGCATCCGGACTTGAGCACTCGGAACAGGTCTTCGATGCGCCAACGCCGCAGGTAGTAGCCGATGACCGCGACCGCGGTTTCGGTGCTGTCGACGTCGAGGCTGGTGAGCAGGAACCACTCGACCGCCGGCTCGCCGGGCGGCGGCGCGGTTTCGCGCACATGGACCGTGGACAGCGCCACCGGTTCGGCGCCGGCGATGGTCGGCGGCGCCACCACTTGGCGATGGCGCACCTCGGCCCGCGCCACCCGCCCGGTGCGCGCCGGGCGGGCCTGCCTGCCGCTGGATTTGCGGCGCGCGCTCAGGCGGTCGATCTCGATCTCGACGTGCCCATCGGCGGCGCCGGCGCGCATGGCGGCGAACAGCTTCGGGGCACCCTTGGCGAGACAGCGGTCATGGTGGGCGCGCACCAGCACTTCCACCCGGTTCAGACGGCGCTGCTCGTCGAACACCGCGAAGCAATCCGCCTCCCGGTCCATGACGCTGAGCACTCGGGTCTTGCGGCTCAACGCCGCCGCCGCCCGGTCGATGTCGCGCAGGCCGTCGACCCAGCGCCGCGTCTTGGGGGCCGTCTCCTGCGCCGCCGCTGGCGGTGGCTCGTCCGCCGGGCGCGCCGCGCCGCCCGGCGGCGCCTCGAAACCGCAGCGCAGCACGCCCAGCGGCAGACCCGCGCCATTGACCGCCAGGGTCAGATGCAGATGCAGGCCGAGCGTCTTCGAGGCCGTCTGGTTGCGCCCGATGATACCCAGCCCCTCGCAGTGCGGGCGCGTCGCAAAATTCAGATCCGTCCCGTCCTGGATGCACAGCACCGTGTCCTGGCCGCGCATCCGCTGCAGCGTGCGCGCCCGGTGGGGCGCGAGAATGTTCCCGGGCGTGACCGCCGACGACACCGGCTGGTCGATGAGCCGGTAGTAGCCCTTCACCGCCGCGCGGTCGTGGGACGCGTTGGCGGTAACCGCCTCTCCGGGCAACGACGCCAGCAGCCCCGCGCTCTTGACCAGACGCGCCGACAACCGCTGATCGCCCAACGGCGCCCCTCCAAACTCGTTCACCGTCCAGGCGGCGCTGTCGAGACCGTCAGCCGGCGCCAGCGCCGGCGCCGCGTCGACCCGCGCCACCCCCAACCGCCGCCGCCAGTGCGGCTCCAACTCATACATATATACCGACTTGACCGGACGAGCCCGCGCGTGGTCGCGGTCCTGGCGCCCGCGACCGGCCGTGTGCCCGACCCACACGAAGTTGGCCGCCTTGAAGCTGGCCCCGTCATGCGCGGGGCCGACGAAGGTCTCCACCAGCCACGGACGATACCGGTAGCGGGCTTCGAAATCCGCTGGCAGACGCGCCAGCACCTGGCCCAGCACCTGGCTGGCCAGGTTGCGGCATTGCACGCCGGGGCGGATCAGGAACCGGCTCAGGCACAGCACCCGGTGCAGATGCGCTTGGCGTTGCTCATCGCTCCATCCCATCCACGCCTCGCGCGCCCGCAAATGCAACGCCGACGCCGAAAACCCGACCGCGCCGAGCACCCCGTGCGCCGAGACCACCAGATAGCGCACTTGGCAGCCCGCAAAGGTCGTCGTCCCCTGCGGATGCTCGAAGTGCAGCAAGGTATTCCACACCCGGCGCTGCCGGCCTTGCTCTACCCGCTCCAGCGACAACCCCGCGACCGCCTCCACCGTACCCGGCACCGCCGTGGCCGCCGCCACCGGCGCGTCGAAACGCTGCGGCGTGGGCGCGCCCCCGCCACCCCGTGACGCCGGCAACGCAATCCGCCCCGCCTTGTGCAGCGTGTTGAGCGCTTTGAGACAACCCGCGAGTTGGGCCGACCCGCGCGCATCCACAAACCCGAACTCCGCGCACACCCGCCGCCCCACCGCCGCCCGGTTGTTCAGCGCCTCCTGCGCCACAATCCGATCGAGGCGAGCTTGCGACTCAGGCCCACGAAGGGTCTGTAGTATCTGGTTCTGGTGCTCCATGCCGTGACGCTACACGGCGAAAGCTGATTTGTCCAGCCCTGAATGTGGGTGCAGGGTAGGGCTTGCTCCCTTGCCGGCTTCGGCGGGCAGAACGTCGCGGCGACGTCGGGCAGGTCGAAGACCGAGAGGAAGACGCTGAGGCCCTCGATGATGCTGGAGCGCAGCTTCGGGTCGATGGTGAGCCAGGCGGCTCGACCAGCGCCTCGACTTCGGCGATCTTCCGCTCGATCCGCTCCGGGTCGAGCGTCGAGCGGTAGACCTCGCGCAGCGTCACCCAGCGGTCCGGCGACATCCGGTGCGGCTCGATGATCCAGCGCACCAAGTTCACGTAGGCCTGCTGCCACGTCCTCGGCCTGCTCGGCGTAGGCGGCGTTCGCCACCTCCGGCGTCAGGAATCAGACAGACCGCTCCCGGTACTCGCGGATCGTGCCCCGCCGCCGCGAGTAGTGGTCGACGACGAAGCGGTGCAGGAAGCACCCCGTGGTCGGGTCGAGCGGGTCGGCCTGAGCCTCCATCGCCTCGTAGGCCACCGCCGCGGGCCGGCCGACCTCGTCGACGCGCACGACTGTTGCGGCGTCCACGCGAGGCGCAACAGCGCGACGGCCGGAACCAGGATCACCAGCGACAGCGCCCCGTCACCACGCGCAGATGCCCCGCCGCGTGCATCTGCGCCCCCCCAGATCTCCGCCGACTCCTGCGCCGCCATCACACTCCTCCCGTCACTGCCACGCGCGCCACCGCCGCCGTCTGCACCGCGCTGGTCGACGCCCCCGAGCCGATGTTACCGCCGCCCGAGACGAGTATCTGCGTCAGCTCGCCGACCTTGAGCGTCGCCAGACCGGTCGCCGTGATGGTGACCAGCGACCACCGCCACGCCGTCATGATCCCGGTCGGCCCCGCCCACTCCACGCCGGCCGCCATGTCGCCCGTCCAGCCCTGAACGACGAACGGCCCCCAGCTCGGTGATGACGCGGAAGATCGCGCCGGCCACCGCCCGTAGAGCGAGTAGACGAGCACGGTCCAGCACCAGCCCCAGAAGAGGAACGAGAGCTGCAAGAAGACCATCCACGGGATGAAGACTGATCCGCCAACCGTCCGCAGTCGGCTCAGATAGTCCTGCACCTCTCCCGTCCGGCAGCGTGGCGGATCGTCAGGATGAGTCCCCGCGAGATGAGCGCGGATCACCTCTGGTCGCTCACGATCCCGGTCGCGTCCACCGACCCGAAATTGACACCCAAAGTGACACCCTACGGAGCGGACGCCCGTGCGATTCCTGAACACCCCTGGAAGCGAACGTCCGCGATTCCCTCAGCAAAAATGCACCGTTGGACGCCATCGGACGCTGTCGGAACGGCGGGAACCGACCTTTCAATCAGGGTGCCGCTGGTTCGATCCCAGCGCGGCCCACCAATAGAATCAACAACTTACAGGGCTTCCGGGCTGCGGCAAGTTGGCTTGTGTCAGCACTATGTCAGCACGGGAGGACTATTTGTCGGGCCGCCCTATCAGCGCACCCGCGCAACAGTCCTTGGTCCTCTGAGGACGCGAGTTCATCAAGGCCGTCCGCGGCATAACCGCCGATGCGCCGCCGCTCGTCCGCACTGACGCGGCCGGGAGCGGGGCCTTGCTCAGCCTTAGCGTCAACGTCTCCCCTTCGTCTTCCAGCGAGTCGTCGGTGATCGGCACCGACACCGTCTTCGACCCATCCCCCGCCGCGAAGGTCAGCGTCCCGCTGGTTGTGGTGTAGTCCGACCCGGTTCTCTTCGAGCAAGTCTGTCCCATCCGCCGGTTCGGGCGTCCCATCAGCCCCGGATCCCCTTCTATCAGCGCTACCCGTTTTTCAGGATGGACGCACCGTTCGCGGCGATTGGCCCGAACCCCTGGACGTGGAGAACGAGGTTTCCCGGTCCAGGCGGCACCGGCCAGAAGTTCTGTGCGGAGGTGCTGACCACGACTCGGGCCGAGACACCCGCCTGCGCCAGGGTAGCCGCCAGCCCACGGTATCGGCCCGGGATGGGTGGCGGTTCCCGCCGTCCGAAGTCGAACGCGGTGGGACGGCGTCTTCGGCTGATGGGACGCTCGGGCCCCTTCGACGGGACAGCCTCATCGGAGGGCGGCTACGCGGACCAAGCGTCCCTGGGATTCCTGACCAACGTGAGCCGAGCGTCCAACTCGGCTGGCCCCATAGCCGCCGACGCCGGCATGCTCGCGGTCCAGACCCGAGATCTCAGGCGTCGTGCCGGATCGCGGCCCCGACCGCAACGGCACCCTGATGCTTGCCGTGCGGCGCCTCCCCGCCGGTGCAGGGTGAATGTCTCGTTTCGGCCAGGTCGGTTCCCCGGCCGGGGTCCATCCCCGCGCGCGCGGGGCAGCCCGGAACTGCGCGCGGACGCTGACAAGCGGACAGGGTCCATCCCCGCGCGCGCGGGGCAGCCCGTCGATGGGTTTCTTGGACATCACCATCATTGGGTTCATCTCCGCGCGTGCGGCGCAGCCGCATTGAGCCCTATATGGGCGGTTCGCAGGTTCATTCCCGCGCGTGCGGCGCAGTCCCGTAAGGCCGGTGGTCTATTCACTGCGGTCACTGCGGTCCCCGCGCCGCCGCACCTACGGTGCGGCGAGCCGCCGGTAGCCGGCGACCTGCTCGCGGATGCAGCGGCTGCGGGCAGCGTAGTCCTCGGCCTCGGTGCGCTCGGCGCACCAGCCGGCGATCCGCTCGCGCGGGATCGCCCCCTCGGCGCGTACCCGGTGGGCGACGTTGAGCACCGCGTACACGGTCCCAAGCAGGAAGAGCACCAGTAGCGCCGACACGGTGGCGCGGTGCACCGGGGCACCGGCGTCGAAAAGGCCGGCCGCCAGACAGGCGGTGACGGCCGCGAAGAGCAGGACGAGCACCTCGAGGGGCATCACATCAGCTCTGTGTTCGGTCCTTGTTTCCGCTTCCGGTCGTCGGCGGCTCGATCACCGGTTGTGCCGGCACTTGTCCGACTTCTTCTCTCGCACGCGCATCCAGGACTTCCGGCGCCCGCGCTCGCGCGCCGTCATAGACTTGCGTGGCAATCCGGCAGAAATGCGTCTTCTCCGCGTCGGTCGTCGGGTCCTGCCATCGCGGGTACTGCGCTTCGCCGCCGAACTTCGCGAGCAGCTCCAGGCGCTCGCGCGTGGCCGTGGCCGGCAGTTTCTCGCCGGTCTTCTCGAGCTCTTCTGCGAGCTTGTGCAGCTCGTGCTCGGCCCGTCCCGGCTGGCCGTGCGCCACGAGCAGAGCCTTGATCGCTTTCTCGGCTGCGGCCTGCGCGCTGTAGCAGCGCACCTGCAGCCCGATGGTCGTGTCCCGGCTGCGCACGACCTGCATGTCGTGTTCGGCCTTTCTCAGCCAGTCCATGGCCTCTTCGCGCTGGTAGTAGAGGATCCGAACCATCCGTTCTCCGGGCGACTCCGGTATCGCGATACGGTCCCATGCCCGCGTGCTCCACCCCCGCGCCCCGCCACCGCGTTCGTAGGCGACGATCCCTTCGGCCATTGCCGGTCCGTAGATCCAGCTCGGCGAGTCCCGGAGGTCGTTCAGCAGTCTCCTGGTCGCCGGCACGATGTGCACCGGCGGGTGGCCCGTCGGCAGGCACACTGCCGCTCGCGCCTTCATCGCCTCGAGGTCCGAGACGTCCTTTACGACCACCAGGTCGACATCGGATTCTGCCGTCATCGTCGCCCTGGCGGCCGAGCCGAACACGATCACCATCTCGGGATCGACGGTTTCGACGATCGGCTCCATCACTGCGGCCAGTTGCGCGGGCTCCGGTCTGCCGTCGCTGACCCTCCATCCGCTCGGTTCCCGTTCTCCTCGTGTCGCATTCTCGGGCCAAGTTACGACATGGGCATTCAGGGTCACTCCGCGCGCCCGCGGGGAAGCACTCATCGGCGATGTGCTCCTGGAACCGGCCCACGATCCACCCCCGCGTGCGCGGGGGTGGATCGGTCAGCACCCGCGCCCCCATTTTACAACCGGTTCATCCCCGCTATGCCGGAGCGTACGTCTATCAGCCCGTGGAAGAAGTCTGTTCGCTGAGTTCCGCTGTTCAGGCAGCTTGGCGATGAGCGATTGAGCCAGCGAGCGTCGCCGGTGTCCATTTGGACCCCCAGGCGCGCGTCAGACACCCCCAGCGGTCGATCAAACGCCCGATCAGGCGGCAAATCGCCGAAACAGCCCGCCCCTGTAGGCTCCGGGGCGTACCGATGCCGGTCTGGCTGCGCAGGAGCAGCCCGATGTTGCAGGCGGCCGCCTGAAGCAGCACGCGCTTGCGGACATTCTCGTGACCGCGCACCCACACCCGGCGCATACCGCCCGTCTCATACATGTGCGCGAAAGTACGCTCCACCACCTCGCCCCGGCAGCGTTGCAGGCGTCGACCCCGCCGCCCGCGGACACGCCGCCGGTTCGCATACAACGCCTTCTGCGCAGCACGCTTCTCCGGCGGCGTCTCTCCAGTCTTCTTGTCCTGCCAGCAGCGCCGGCCGCGCTCCGGCTCCGATACGTGACTCCGAACCCCTACCGCGCCGAGCGCCACCAGCGTCTCGTCGCTGTGGTAGCCCTTGTCGGCGACCACCTCTTCGACCCCCGGACCGTCCGGCTGCACCAACTCCACCTGCTCGGCCGCCATGATCAGCGTCGCCGGCAGCGTCGCCGTATCGCCGTCCGATGCATCCTGCACCGTCACCGAGACGATGGCGCCCGTGTCCATGTCGACCCCGTGCTCGGCCTTGTGGGCCATGTGCGTCCGACCGTCCTTCATCTTCGCGACCTTCGCGTCCGGGTCCTGCGGCGATTTCCACTCCTTGTTCGACGTCTTCTTGTTCTTCCGCGACCGGTCGAACCGAGCCAGATCCGCCCGCGTCGGTGTCTCCACACCCGACGCTTCCGCCAACCGCCGAATGAACGCTTCGTGGGATTCGCCCGTGTCCCGCCGCTCAATGCTCCGCATCGCCGCGTTCGCTTCCAGCGTCGTCGCATCGATGCCGACCGTCTTCCCCCGAACCAGACCCGCAGCAGACAGCCGCTCCAGAATCCACGTGAATACCGCCTCGTGAGTCTCTACGTCGATCCGCCGCCGGGTGCGCGACAGCGTCGAGTGATCCGGCGCCGCCTCGGTCAGCTCCAGGTCCAGAAACGACCGCAGACTCAGCGAATCCGCCACCCGCCACGCAATCCCGCGCTCCGACGACAGACCCTCGAAATAGCCGATGAACAGCATCCGGAAATACCGACCCGGACGCAGACTCGGCCGTCCCAGCCGGTCCGCGTAGAAGGCCGCGCACAACTCCTCGACGAACGCATCGAATCCGGAATCCGCCAGGACCCGGTTCAGCCGCTCGAAGTAAGGATGCCCATCGTTCGTCGGAAGGTCCGCCGTGTCCACCCACATCGGCGACGCCTGGCGCGCCGCCGGTCTCTTGCCCATCGCCATGCCGTTCAGTGTACGAAACTCGACCGCGCCGGGGCCAGGCCGGATCCGCGACTTTCGCCACAGGCTGCTATGGGCGGACCCGACAGCGAAAGCTCCGCCTCGCCGGGCAGCCGGGTTATCGACGCCTCCCCCGCGAGGAGTGGACGGTCTTTTTGCCGAATGCCCACCCGGGCTACATCTCCTGGGAACAATTTGAAGCCAATCAGGCGACATTGCTCGAGAGCGCCGGGAGCGTACGTGCGGACCGGCGACGCAGCGTCCCCCGTGAAGGCGTGGCCCTGCTGCAAGGGATCGTCGTCTGCGGCCGGTGCGGTAACCGCATGACGGTGGGCTACAGCGTGTCCGGCGGTCACCCGACGCCACGCTATGTCTGTCAACGCCGGGGGATTGAACGCGCGGAGCCGCCGTGCCAGTGGCTGCCGGGTGCGGCAATCGACCATGCGGTCAGCCGGCTCGTGCTCGAGACCGTCACCCCTGCATCGATCGACGTGGCCGTCGAGGTGTTCGACGAGCTGCGGTCCCGGGCCGCCGAGATCGATCGCGCCAAACGAGCGCAGATTGTGCGGCTTCGCGAAGACGCCGAGCTGGCGCAACGGCAGTTCCTGCTCGTGCGGCCCGAGAATCGGCTCGTCGCCGACAACCTGGAACGCCACTGGAACCAGGCGCTCCAGCGGTTGGCCGAAGCCGAAGACGCGTATGCGCGTGCAGGCAAAGCCCAGGCCCCGGCGGTCACTCCCGAGATGAAGGAACGGGTGACCGCGCTGGTCGCCGACCTGCCGCGTGTCTGGGATGATCCGCGCACACCGGCGCGCGACCGCAAGCGGATGCTGCGGCTGCTCATCGAGGATGTCACCCTGATCCGCGACGACGTAATCCAGATCTCCATCCGCTGGCGCGGCGGCGCGACGCGTAAGGTCGAGTGTCCACTGCCGCTCACGGCGCCGGACCTGCGTCGTACTCCGGCCGCGCTTGTCGAACAGGTCCGCGTGCTCGCCACCGAACAGACCGATGGACAGATTGCCGAGACGCTCAACGGGCGGTGGCTGCGGACCGGATGCGGTCTGCCCTTTACCTCCACACGCGTCCGCACCCTGCGCGGGTCGTACGACATCGACAGCTACTTGCAGCACCTGACCACCGCAGGTTGGCTGACCGTCCCGCAGATGGCCGCGCAACTCGACGTGCATCTGAGCACGGCCAAGCGATTCGCGCAGGAAGGCGTGCTGCGCGCCGTGCGTGCCGACGACAAAGGGACGATACTCTTCGAGCCGCCCGCCGGACCGCTGCCCGTCGCCCATCCCGGAAAACGGTTCCGGGACCGGCGGCGATATCCGAAACTTGCATCGCATGTACAGGAAGGTGCGTAGTATGAAGCCTGAACCTTGTCCCGGGGACGGCGCACCCGCGTGGGCAGCACCGCCACGCCGTAGTGGCGGGCGAGGTCGTGATAGGTCGGATTCAGGTCCGGCTCGTAGCGATGGGCGCGGTTGACCCCCGAGCGCAGGTTGTCCGGGACTACGAGCTCGGGACAACCACCGTAGAACTCGAAGGCTCGTACGTGCGAGGCCGTCCAGTCCGGCAGGGCCTGCGTCCAGGTCGCTTCGGCGAAGGTGTAGCTCGAAGCGCCGAGCACGGCCACGAAGACCTGCGCCTGACGCACCTCGCCGGTCTCGGGGTCGACCACCGGCACCGTCTGCCCGGCGTAGTCGATGAACAGTTTCTCGCCGGCGCGGTGCTCCTGGCGCATCACCAGGTCGAGCCTTCCGGCCCATTCCCGGTACTGCTCGCAGAACCGGCTGTACTGCAACCCCTCGGGATGGATCGCCTTGTACTGCGGAGAAATGCGGATCGGCCCAGTGTTTACAAGGGCTTCCTGATCCGGCAGGCTAGATTCGACGCCACCGTATACCACGGAGACCGGATCAGGATTGAGCAGCAGCCGCCGCCCGGTGCCGGTCCACGTCCGCCCGCAGGCACCGTCACGGGCAGCGGGGACGACATCATCGTTCACGAGGGCCTTGTCAGCGTCGTGGACGGTGACACTCTACAGCGTGTCGTTTGCGCCGTCCCTGTGACGAGTATGAAGTACATCGAAAGCACCGACGAAGGCGAGTAGAACAGGTATCAGAACGTCCGCCAAGCTTGCCGTCGCCGGCGCTTGCGGAGATACGCCGCCCGCGTGTCGAGACACCGCTGACAGCACGTACGCCCTTCTACGGCATCCGCTGGACACCGCTGGCAGCGGCCCGACTCGACACGCCGCGCCCGCCAGTCCCGGCCCGTCTCCGCCATCGCCGCCGCGCACCGCTCGCACCGCGCCCGTCCCTCGACCGGCTCGCCGCACTGCCGGCACCGCCCCAACCGCCGACAGTGATACCGATACCACCGTTCGGCCGCCGCTTCACCGGAGCACATGCACGGCACCTTCTGGCACGTCTCGCACGCCTCAGCCAGCCGACCGACTGTACATGTACCCGCAAAGAGGATGTCAAGCAGCCAATCGATGGCCCACGACGAAGCGATGCGTCGGTACCAAGAACAGTACGATGCGCTCAAGGCGAAACTACAAGCGGTCGGGTTTATCGGCCAGGGCAGCGTCCAGACCCGCCGTATAGCCTGTGGGTCGCCCACCACCTGCCGCTGCTGTCAAGACCCGGACGCCCGCCACGGTCCCTACCACTACTGGACGCGGAAGGCCCGCGGAAAAACCGTCGGCTTGAAGCTCACCGCAGACGAACTCGGCCTTTACCGGGAGTGGATCGAGAACAACCGTGAACTGGAACGGCTCGTGAAGGAAATGCGCCGCATCTCTTCGCGTGTGCTTGCCCTCATCACAGGCAGGCAGGCTCCATGAACCCCCGCGTCTCCGGCTCCCCGGCGACAGTGGCGGTCACTGCCATCCTGCGAACGCTGCGTCCCGTCCGCTGACCCTCGCTCGCCCCGCCGCCTCAGGCAAAAACTCGGCCGAACACGCTTTTCGCAAGAGGCTCTAGCGTATCAGTGACCGCCGTCGTGTCCGCGGGCCCCATGAATGCCTTCCGGTGTATGCGCGTCGTTTCTTCCGTGTCCGCCGACCCAGGAATGGACACAACGGGAGACGACAGACTAGACTAGAGAAAATGGCCGATATTGACCTTCAGATGTTCTGCCAGCGTTGTGGCGCGGTGATGGACCTCACGGATCCAGGTCCAGAGAGCGCGTGGACACCTGACCAGTTCTGGAGCTGCCTAACGTGTGGCCGCCACTTCTGGACCACGTATCCCCCTCCGACGACCGCCTATGCGATTCTGCGGCCCACCGGGGCCAGGGAGCGCTATTCCCGTGGCGACAGGTGAGGGGTTCCTCGTGCTACTACACGTTCCACGCCTGTGAGACCATGGCCTGCGCCTGTCTTCTTAAGAATTTCGTCGAGAATTAGGATTTCCCGGCGGGGGGCGTTCATCTCCGCCGCCGGGACTCGAATCGATGATGCACGCCGTCGGGCGCGCGGTCAACGCACGATCAGTGCACCGGCTCACCCGGCGCCGACAGTAACGCGGCCAGTTCATCGAACGGCACGCCGTACAGGTACACGCATTCGTCAGGCGAACCACTCAGTTGGGCGACTGCATCCCCCCGGTTGTCCTCCCAGTAATGGACGATATCGGCCAGCCTAACGCGCGCCCGCCGCCCGTCGCGCGAGTAATCGATCCAGCCCGCGCCGCCCTTCGTCGTTGTCGTTTCCATCGTTCCCTCCCCCCGGCGCCCTCGCGCGCGCGAGCGCAAACCAAAAACTCCACCCCTTCCACCCCTTCCGCCCCTCGCGGCCCCCCCCCGGAAGGGGTGGAGATCCCGGTTACCGCGGCGGGATCTCCAATTGGTCCACGTTGCCCGTCGTGGCGTCCCGAGCGTTGTAGTCCTCCCGCAGCGTCCGATAGAGCGCCCTGCGCGTCAGCGGGAACCTTCACGCCGGCGGTCCCGGCCCAGGTCGCATACGTCTGATAGATCATCGTCTTCGCCACTCGCGTCCCGGCGATCACGGAGACGAACTCACTCAGCATGTCCGCCTCGCTCTCGTAGTCGGCCGTGGCCCGCCTCACCGACTCCAGCGCGGCCGGCAGCCCCTCGTCGAGATACCGCTGCGCCCCGTCCACGATCCAGCGCATGACCTCCCGCTTGTCGATCCGCGCGCCGAGCGTGGGATCGAGCACCGCCGGCCGGTGCGTGAACGGCAGCACCCGCAGGCGCCGCGAGAGCCCGGTATCCTTTGCCCCGCCGAGCGATGGCGCAAGATTCGCCGCGAGCACTATCTGAGCCTGTGGTCTGAACTCGGCGTAGTCCTGGCGCATCTTCCTCGCCCGGATCGTCTCGCCCGAAACGAGCGACTTCGCCCGGCCGGTGTGCCACTTCGACCCCCGCGGGATCTCGTCTCCGATCACCAGCCGGCGCCCGGCCAGGTCCGCGAGCCACGCCGGATGCTGCGTGCTCCTCGACTCCATCAGGTCGGTTGGATCGATGCGGCGCGCGTAACTGCCGAGCGAATCCGCCAGCGCCGACAGCCACGTACCCTTGCCGGTCGCAGCCGGGCCGTAGATGAACAGCAGCAGGTGCTCGCGGGTGTGGCCGGTCGCCGCGTAACCGGCGAGCACCTGTAGCCAGTCGAGCGCATCCTCCGGCACGGCCGCGCGCAGGAACTCCGACCACGCCCCCGCTGGCATGCCCGGCGACCCCGGCGCCTCCGCCGTCGACCATGTGATCAGGTCGTCGCGGGTCCGCGGTCGCACGTCGCCCGTCCGCAGGTTGCAGAGCAGACCGTCCGGCAGGCCAAGACCTCGGGATCCGCGTCCCAGGCCGCCGGGTCCGTCGCGGTCCGGTCCGTGACGACGATGGATGCTCCGCGAGCCGTGCCAGCACGCCCGCCGGTCCGCGGGTCCGGCACGATATCTTCCTTCGAAAGCGTGCCGTAGTGCTCGCGGCCGTAGGCCATGAGCGCCGACAGGAGCGCCTTTCGCCGGTCCGGCTCCCATGCCGAACCCGACCACTCCAGGAACCCGAAGCCCGGTCGATAGCGCCAGTCTTCGCCGTGGTCCCGGACGAACCCGACGCCGACATCGTATTCCGACCCGAACAGGTTGTCGGGCTGTGGTTGTGGTGGTGCCTGCGCTGGTGATACCAGCCTGAGATTCATCCATTCCCCCTCTCGCCCGGCCCCCTCTCCGTCCCGTCCTCCCGTGCCACGGAGAGGCGGGCGGCCGGCGATGGCAACGCCGACCGCCCGGAGAAGGGGATTTGCCCGGACGCCAGGATCGTACGATCAGAGGAGCCGGGTCACCGCCGCGTCGGTCGCCTTCAGACTCGTCTCATCAGACCCTCCGCCGGATGCGTGTGCGCCCAGGCGATCGCGGCGCACAAGAGGCCGCGCAACACGAACCTCCCGGATCGGACGGCCGAGAATAGTCAGGGTCGCGCTACCGAGAAGGTCCGGTTTGAAGGAGGGGCCGTCCGACATGCCTGCTTCGCGCCGGGTGTTCGGGAGCGTCTCGCTCGCTCTCGGTGCAACACGGGGCTCCACGACGGGCGGCGGGCCTGATCGGACACAGCGGCGACCGGCAACGGATTGACACAAGACGACGCGAGCGCTTACGATTCTCCCGTTTTTGTTGGGGTTTTCTGACTGAATCACCGTGCGCGGGGTCGTCTCGGTAGTCGCCTCAGCGTGCTCACAACAAGGGGAAACATCGATGGCCGAAGCTCGCAAAATGGGCAAGACCGAGCTGTTCGCGCATTTCGTCGAGCATTTCGCTGCCGTCAACATCAGCATCAAGCGCGCCGACGCGCGGGAGTTCTTCGAAGAGTTGCAGCGGCTATGCGAGCAACAGCTTCAGGATTGCGGCGAGTTCACGCTGCCCGGCATCGCGAAGCTCGTCTTGCAGAAGCGCGAAGCGCGGACCGGTCGCAACCCAGCAACCGGGGAAGCCATCGAAATCCCAACCAAGCAGGTGGTCAAGGCTCGCATCGCGAAGCAGCTCAAGGACGCCGTGCTCCCCGAAGCGTAAACGTTCCGCCCGGATACCCGGCGTGAGTGGTCGACTGGCCCTGCACGGCTGCCTGCTGCTCCACGCCCCGGGGGTTCGTCGCCCGTAAACGCAGGCAGGCAAGTTCGTCGTGCACACGCGATGGTGAACGGGACCGCCATGCTCCTGCTCCAGCACCCTGGCCTGCCGCCCGCAGCTCGTGCAGGTCGGGCGAGCAGGGCGCTGTTTCGGTCACGACGAAGGCGAAGGGGAAGTGGACGGCGGACTTTGGCCCCTCACAGGAATGATGGGAACTGACATGCCACCGTTCCGGATCGCCAGAGCGCTCTTCTCCCGGATGCCCGCCAAGCCGCGCTGGCTGCTCGCGATCCCCGACGCCATTAGGGCAGCTCGATGAGCTGGACCGTCCGGTGCTGACGCGCCGCCGCGACCTCAAGCGGCTGTTCGGCGTCTCGCGGGCCCGGAGCGGCGACGCTGATGCGGACGTTCGGCGCGGAGCTGACCGGCCACGCGCTGACGCTGCCGCGTGTCGAGTTGCTGCGGCAGCTGCGGACGTACCGGAAGCGGGGCGTCTTCCGCGCGGAGGAGCAGCGGCGCGCCCGTCTGCTGACCGAGCTGCGCAAGGCCCGTCTGACCGGTATTCGGGTGCCGGTTCCGGCCGAAGCGCTTCAGGCGCGGCTGTCGGGCCTGCCGGCGGGCGTGCTCGTCGAGCCGGGCCGGATTGAGGTTCGGTTCGCCGAGGCGAAGGAGGCCCTGACGCGGCTGTATGCGCTGGCCCAGGCGCTGGTGAATGATTTCGAGGACTTCGACGCGCTCGTCGGCGGGGAGAGGACTTCGAAAGATCGAGACTGAAGGGGTCCGTGGATCGCGCTTGCGGGCAATGGCTTCCTCACGCTTTCCGCCGCCGCTCGATCATCACGACGATCGCGCGCGCCACATCGACGCCGGTCGCGGCCAACCTGGTGAGTCGCGTCGGGCTGGACGATCGCGATGACGATGTTCAAGGTTGGCATGACGGGTTCGGGGAGCTGAGGGTTGAGTGCGAAGAGGAGAACGGACTGATGGCGCAACAGGAGAGGTCGAGTCGGGTGATGGCCGAGCCCGCCGTCGTTGACATCGGGGCGGCGGGACGTCGGCGACCGCCGGAGCACGGCGGTGGGAGTCACGCGCCGGTGGCTGGGGGCACCATGATCGGGCGCGGGGTCGTCATCAAGGGTGATGTGAGCGGGAACGAGGACGTGGAGGTCGAAGGCGAGGTGGTCGGCACGATCGAGCTGCAGCAGCATGTGGTGACGGTCGGCCCTGGGGGCCGTGTCGAGGCGCAAGTGCTGGCGAAGTCGGTCGTGGTGCTCGGTACGGGGACCGGGCAGTTGACGGCGAGCGAGCTGGTGCGCATCGGCGAGACCGGGTCGTTTGAAGGGGTGATTTCGGCTCCGCGCGTGGTGATTGCCGACGGTGCGCATTTCCAGGGACGTGTCCAGATGTAGCGCCGAGGCGGGCCAGCGCGTATCCATTCGATTCGGCGGCTGGTGGTGGTCGGCCAGACCGGGATGGGAGTAGAACGAAACCGGTGAAACCGACGAAAGCCCGCCCTGGCGATGTGTTGGAACGCCGCGGCGAGCATGGCGAGGTGGTCACGACGCGCTCGATGTGGCGTCGCCGGCCGGCGGGCTCCGGCGCTGAAGTCCAGCGGCGGCATCGACCGGGGTGTGCATGAGACTCGCGGTCCCCGGTCCGGGGCTTTCGCCGGCTGGGAAGAGTTCCGGCGGAGCCGACCGGCAGGTGGGGGGCGGGCCGGGATTGCGCGCTCGGAAGGATGATGCCTGAACGTCGCTGGCGCGTGATGGGTCGCGGTCGCGGGCTGTTCGCGATCGAGGTGGACGACGGCGGTGGGTTCCGCCCGGCGACAACTGTCGAGGTCGATGCGGCACTGCGTCAGCGGGAGCCGTTCGGTGCGGCGGAGTACCCGGTGCAGCACGTCGACGCGGCCGAACGCCCGGGCGACGACGTCGATGTCGGTTGACGGCTCCGGAACCTGGTGGCGGTGATGGACGAGCTGTACGCGGTCGGGTGGCGGGCGGCGGGCCGGCCGCGGCAGTGGGTCTGGTCGGTGTTCCCGTCGCTGGGTGAGGCGGTTCGCGTGGCGCGCGGCTATGCGGCGTGCGACGGCGGCGGACGGTGGCGGGTCTACGGCACGCGGGTTGTCAGTGTCGGTGACGGCACGCTCGAAGCAGTCCTGGGCCACCGGCTGGCGGAGGGGCTCGAGACGCGCCGACAGGGCTGATGCCGGAGCAGAAGCTCGTGGTCCCGGCGTGGAGGGTGTCCCGCCAGTAGTTGAAAGTCGGCAGCGACAGACACACATTACCCCGCCTTCTGCAATTCGGCAAGGGCGCCATTCTCTTCGTCGAGGTGCGCCTTCAGCATCCAGAGATGCTCATAGCCCGTGATGCGGCGATAGTGCTTCTCCGTCTCTCGGAACGTCACCGCGGCCCACCGCACCGCCATCTCCTCGCTCTGCCAGCGACTCACCCGATTCGTGTGCTGGCGAACGCCCGCGTGCGACGAGTCGATGATGTTCGTCGTCGTCAGGCAGCGGCGCAGCGGCTTCGGCAGCCCAAGGCGATTGACCGTGAACAACTCCGAGAGCCCTTCGCGCAGGCTCGCCGCCGCCGACGGCCACTCCCGCTCCAGCCACGAGGCGTACTGCTCCAGCTTCCGGATGCCCTCGTCGGCGTCCAGCTTCCACGCCGCCCGAAGCGTCGAACGCGCCTGCTCGTGCTGCTCTTTCGGCAGATGACCCAAGACGTTCCTTACCTTGTGGTTTCTACAACGTTGCACCAGGTTCGCCGACCCGAACACCCGCCCGATGGCCTGCCGCAGCGCCTTGGCGCCGTCGATGACGAACAGACGCCGCCGGTCAGCCCGCAGGCCCCGCGTCACCAGATCTTCGAGCAGGCCAGCGGTGACCTCCGTGTTCTCCGATGCCCCGCCGCAAAGCCCCAGCACGTGCTTACGACCATCCGCATCCACACCGACCGCCGCCACCACGTGGTAGTTCCCGAACACGATCCCGTCGAGGTAGACGACCAGCACGTCCAACTTGCCCAGGTCCCGTTCGGCCAACTCCTTCAGAACGCGCGTCCCCGCCTCGATGGTCTCCCGCGAGACCTCCGACTTGCTCACCCCCACCTGGTCGGCCAGCGCCGGCAGCACCTTCTCGTACTTGCGCGTCGACACGCCCTGCAGCACCAGCTCCAGCATCCGGTCGGCCAGTGGCTGATCCGCCTGCAACGCCGTATACGCCGGAATCTCCACCTCGCCCGGCTCATCGGCCCGCGGCCGCTTCTTGCGCAGCCGCGGCTTGTCGACCCGCAACTGCCGCTCCTTCAATGCCACACGTCCCGCCTGCACCCCGTGCCAGTACAGATCCCGGTCGGCGTCGCGCCGTCCCTGCTCCTTCGGCCCCGCCACCTGCTCGGCGCTCATCCGCAGGACGGCCTCGATGGTCGCCCGGCCCATCACGTCGATCACCTCGTCGATGGCTCGCTCGCCCTTCTCCAGCAGTTCGACCAGCGGGATCAGCAGTTGCCCGTCCTTCGCCAGCCAGTCCGCCAGTTCCCGGCGGTTCGGCGCGGACGCGCCCGAAACGATCTTGTACGGTTTCTTCATCGGTGGCCTCTCCTCCTTTTGAACACACCCGACTGATACCACAGCCGGGCAGGAGTCGCCACCGACTTTCCACTACGCTTGGGGCACCCTCCCGGCGTGCCCTCGCCGCGAGAACGGGCACCTGTGGCGGTTCGACCGGGAGCGTTCGACGGGGGATTGTCAAGCAGATGTGTGCCAAGCCTGCGGGCTGGTGCGGTTGACGTCGTATCGGACGGGGCAGGTGGTGCGCTATGCGGGTTCGGGGGCGGCGACGGCGTATGAACGGTGAGCAGGGTCGAGTGTTGCAACCTGATAGCGCGCGCGCACCGTTCGGTCGGCGGCGAATCTGAAGGCAAGGGACGGTATCGTGAGCGGCCAGCGTCTGATCGGGGCTCATCTTCCGACGACGCATCCCGAGCGTCGGGAGACGCGTCCTGGGCGGTGCTCTGGCTGCCTGACGCGCTTCGTGGTCGACGTGCGGCTGCCGTGGCCGTCGAGGTGTCCGGACTGCGGCGGCTCTGTGGTCTCCGAGGGGGATGTCGAGCCGGTGGCGCGCCGCCTGCCGTTCGAGGGTCCGCGGCGGCAGAGGCGCAGCCGGGGCGCCCCGCTCGGCGGCTCGGCCGCGGCGTCCGGCCTGGGGACCTCGATGGTGCGGGCCAGGCCGTGATGCCCGCCGTTCGACGCGATGCGGATCCGGACGGTTGAGCAGGATAAAGTCGGTGCGTGCCGGCAGATGGTGCGTGCCGGCAGATGTCGTCGGCCCGAGAAATGGCTCCGCGAGCTCGCGGAGCCTATGTTGTGAGCGGCAAGCGGCTGATGTGCGACGATGTCGAGCAGGCTCCGCGGCGGCGGCCCGTTCAACGGCCTGCAGAGATGTGGTGGTGGTCGAAGGAAACCTGCTGTGTGGCGAGACTCGTGGTCCTGGTCCGGGGCTGGCGGCTGGGCAATGTCCGGGCAGTCCGAACGGTAAAAGGTAGGACGGTCCGGGACCACGATCCACTGCAGAACTGCCGCTCGTCGAAGGCGACGCGGGAGGAAGTAACGGTGGACGAGCCGACAAGCGCGGAATGGGTCATCGGCGAGTGGGTGACGCTTGACCGCGAGTTGCATCCATTCGAGGCGCTGGAGTTGGCGACGGTCATTGAGGCGGTGAAGCTGCATGTGCTGCACGGCTGGCCGCGCTGGTGGGCGTGGACGTTCGCGAGCCTGGTCGCGCAGATCGCCATCGGCATCTTGGAAGCAGCTGCCGGCGAGCTTGTGATCGTCGACCATGACGTCGGGGAGACGATCCATTGACCCGCCGTTGTGCCGGGTCACTTTGGGTGGTCGAATGGGGGGGACACGTACGACCACGACCAAATTCGCCGTCTGGGCCGGCCGCGGCCGACCAGCAGACCGGACCTTGATGGTGGAGCCCGACTCCGCCGAACCCATCTGGAAAACCCCGCGCAGCGTGTCGAAACTCGTGGTCCCGATGTGTCCTCGACGCGAGAACGGCCACCTGTGGCGGTTCGACCGGGAGTGTTCGACGGGGGATTGCCAAGCGGACGTGTGCCAGGCGTGCGGGCTGGTGCGGATGACGTCGTATCGGACGGGGCAGGTGGTGCGCTGTATGACGCAGTTCGCCATTGACGTGCGGCTGCCGCTGCCGGCGACGTGTCCGGACTGCGAGGCCGGACGTGCTCGCCGGCGCGGACATCGAGGGTGTGGCGCCACGCCGCGGGGTCCGGGGGATAAAGCGATGACGTTGCGTTTCATCGTGGGCCGTATCCTGCGGGAGCTGATCGAGCTGGCCGAACGCGACGCGGACGCGGAGCTGGTCGACGCGCTGCACGATGCGCTCGATGTGGGGTTGCCGGCCGGCGGGCCGCGGCGCTGAGTCCAACGGCGCGCCGTGCCGGCTGGGAACGTTCCGGCGGGCCGAACGGTAAGGTAGGGACGGACCGTGACCGCGATTGCTGCTCGGAAGGGATGCCTGAACGTCGCTGGCGCCCCGGGTGACGGTTCTGGAGGAAACGCTGCAGGGGCGGCTGTCTGGCCTGCCGGATGGCGTGCTGGTCGAGCGGGACCCGATCGGGCTGCTCGGACCGGACGGCGAAGCCGACGTCCTGGAGTCCGTCTTTCAGTAGATAAGTCGGGTGGGTGTTGCAGGCTCCCAAGGGGACCTCCGCATTCGCCCCTTCTTTCTTTTGGGGCATTCTGATATGTCTAAGATAGACTGCTGGATCGCTGTCGGAGCGACCCTTGCCGTGTGCGTGACGACGCGTAACCAACGTCATCCGGCTGATTCAGCGATTCGCACCGGTCGCCGGGCTAGATGGAATGGTCCGGATGATGTCCTTCCGGGACCGGGCAACCGAGCTCCGGGGGTCGGTCAACGACGAGCGAGGGTTGGACGATGGAATACCACAGTGTCCGAGACTGGCGTGTGGTTTCTGACAACGCGACGCAGGAGCGAACGGCACGCAGGCTGATGGTGGTGCGGCTCCGGGTGGAGATCGCCAAGCGCGAGGCGGCGCAGCCTTCAGACCCGCGGATCGGGGAAGCACGGCGGGAGCTTCGTGCGCTGACCCGCACAGGCTCGTCCACGTCTGCCGGACCTGGTTGAGTGGGACCGTGATTGCGGGAGCATCGCCGAAAACGGCGCCCGGCGCGCCAGAAGCGGCGCGGCCCGATCACAGAACGCTCCCGCCGCCGGGGTAGCGTCGCGCGGGATGCGACGGCTCAGTCTGCCCCGTAGCGGGGGCGAGCGGGATACCAAGGGGCTGGCAGTGTCGCTGGGAAAGAACATCAAGCGGTTGCGGACGATGGTGGGTCTGCGGACGCAGAAGGCGTTAACCGAACTGCTCGGCATCCCGCAGTCCCAGGTGTCGGACTGGGAGAACAACCGCTACACCGTCCTCGAAATCTCTACCCTCATCAAGCTCGCCAAGGTGTTGCATTGCTCGGTGGACGAGTTGCTCGCCGGTGTCGACCCGGACTACGACTGGAACCGGCAGGGCGGCGCGGTTGGCGCGGTCCCGGCCCAACGCTGGCCCGACATCCCGGTGGTTGCAGAGGGCGATACGCTCCCGGATGGAATCACGTGGGATGAGCGCGCGCAGGAGCGGCCGGAGGTATTGCGGTGGTTGTCCCGCCCTGGAGATCTTGGCGATCCGAAGGCCTACGGGATCCAGATTCGCGGCGACTCGATGCTTCCGGCGTACCGACCGAACATGATCGTGATCGTGTCGCCTGAGTTGGAGGTGCGCGACGGCGACGAGGTCTACGTTCAACTGGCGTCGGGCGAGTGTCTGGTCAGGCTGCTGCACACGTCCAGGGGTGTTTACTTGCTCCAGCCGTACAATCTGGCCCACAACGGGCGCGTGGTGGGGCAAGAAGAGGTCGAGGCGATGCACGCAATTGTGTACTCGCGTCACGGGTGACAACGACTGTCGGTTGATGGTTACGGAGAAGACCCCAGGGGGGCGTGTCTGTAGGCGTCTGGGATGGCGCGGGCGCTGAGCTGGCCGCAGCGCAGGCTGCGAAGCTGGGACAGGGTACCGACGACGACCTAAGCCGCCTGATCGGCGTCAACACCCGGATCGCGAGTCCCTCCGGTGCGTCGGCTGGGGTTGGTTTCGCTGTGCCGGTCAATACCGTGAGCCGGGTCGTGCCGCAAATCATCGAGACCGGCGAGTACACGCCGCCCCAGCTGGGCATCAGAATGGACGACGGGCGTCCGGCGTGCTGGTAGTAGAAGTCGAGCGCGGCGCCGGAGCAGCGGATGCGGGGCTGCTGGGCACCGAGATCCGGGCGGAATCGAGTGGGATCCCTCGGCGCGGCCCCGTGGCCCCGTCGCCGGGCCCGGATTCGTAGCGGGGACCGGGCAGCCGTGCACGAGGACCTTGACTTTCTCCTTCACGGCGACCGGCGAGGTGTCGTAGTCGTTGGCATCGGTGATGCCGAGGACAGTACGCCCGCGGCGATGCAGATGGCGACGCTCTTTTACAGGTAGCGCGCCCCGGCACCGCGTTCAGCGGTCGCCCCGGCAGAATAGTGCGCCACCATGCGGCTGGTCTTCCAGTTGCCGGCGAGCATCACGTCGGTGGTTGATGCGCCCCGGCTCGTGAGCTCCGACGCCAACCCGACCCGACCCGAGTGAGCCGTTACTCGACTTTCGACACCGGCGGTCACGGCCGCCGCCGTGAATCGCAGCCCGATCATCTGCGCCGACAACGGCACCACGCGGTCGCGCTGCTCTGGAGTCGTAGCGGCACGTAGCGTCCGGAGGGCGCGCGCCACGCCGTCCTTCACGAACCGTACGTCGTTCACCTCGCCCTCCTGGTTCGTTTTGCTGCGGCGCACGGTGACCAGGATCCCATCGCCGTCGGTCGCATCGACGACGTCGGCCCAGCGCAGCGCGCTTACCTCGCTGTCCGGCTCGCAGTCTGCGGGCCAGGGGCTGGCCGGAGCGGGCCACCGCGTAAGCGGTGGTCTTACATCGCTTCGAGCATTTCCAGCGGAATCGGACACGATTTACGACAGGCAACGCCGAAGTAGTAGAGCGGTTGGCCGTCGATCGACAGCCGGTGCCGGTACCGTTCCATGTGATAGATGTCGAGGTATTCGCTCAGGATCAACCTCTTGATGAATACGGAGAATCCACTCGTGTCGCGGTCGTCAAGGAACGTCTCCTTGATGTTGAACGCGACCCAGCCGCCATCGTCAACAAGGTTGAACGCTTCGGCGAACACACGTACGGGAATGTCGCCGAAGCCGAGCGCCGCCACCGAGATCAGACAATTGAACCGCCAGTTGGCCAAGTGCTCATGCTGAGCAGTGCTCAGCCTCGACATGTCTATCGCGTGGAAGTCGTCGTAGACGCCGGGTCGATCACGCCCCACCGCCATGGCAGCCGGGGTTGAAATATCCACGCCGACGAGGCGAGCGACGCCGAACTTCTGCAACTCCGAACCGACCATGCCGTTGCCCGCGCCGAGGTCGAGGACGCGCAATGCGTTGAAGAGCCACGGTTCCTCGGCCATTGCATGGTGCAGGATAGCCACGACCTTCTCGGGTGAATGGCATTGCAAGCGATCGTAGAAAAGCTGTTCGTACAAGCCCTGGTGTGCGTAGATCGCGTCGTAATTGTGGAAGCGGATCTGAGTTTCCACACCGCGCGCGTCGACGAGCGTGAAGTAGGTCTCGTCTTGCGAGAGACCGTTCGTGTCGGACGCCGGAAAGCGGATGTTGTGTCGTTTTGTAGGCATGTGTATTCGGACACTACTGTCCCATATAACTTCAAGCTCTCGAGGGGGCGCATTCCCGATTTCCCGGAGCAGTGCAGTGTGTAGGCAAAGATGGACTGTGAGGCTGGGGGAGGTTGAGCCGGTCTTCGGACAGACGGAGGGTGTCCCGCCAGTAGTTGAAAGTCGGCAGCGACAGACACACATTACCCCGCCTTCTGCAATTCGGCAAGGGCGCCATTCTCTTCGTCGAGGTGCGCCTTCAGCATCCAGAGATGCTCATAGCCCGTGATGCGGCGATAGTGCTTCTCCGTCTCTCGGAACGTCACCGCGGCCCACCGCACCGCCATCTCCTCGCTCTGCCAGCGACTCACCCGATTCGTGTGCTGGCGAACGCCCGCGTGCGACGAGTCGATGATGTTCGTCGTCGTCAGGCAGCGGCGCAGCGGCTTCGGCAGCCCAAGGCGATTGACCGTGAACAACTCCGAGAGCCCTTCGCGCAGGCTCGCCGCCGCCGACGGCCACTCCCGCTCCAGCCACGAGGCGTACTGCTCCAGCTTCCGGATGCCCTCGTCGGCGTCCAGCTTCCACGCCGCCCGAAGCGTCGAACGCGCCTGCTCGTGCTGCTCTTTCGGCAGATGACCCAAGACGTTCCTTACCTTGTGGTTTCTACAACGTTGCACCAGGTTCGCCGACCCGAACACCCGCCCGATGGCCTGCCGCAGCGCCTTGGCGCCGTCGATGACGAACAGACGCCGCCGGTCAGCCCGCAGGCCCCGCGTCACCAGATCTTCGAGCAGGCCAGCGGTGACCTCCGTGTTCTCCGATGCCCCGCCGCAAAGCCCCAGCACGTGCTTACGACCATCCGCATCCACACCGACCGCCGCCACCACGTGGTAGTTCCCGAACACGATCCCGTCGAGGTAGACGACCAGCACGTCCAACTTGCCCAGGTCCCGTTCGGCCAACTCCTTCAGAACGCGCGTCCCCGCCTCGATGGTCTCCCGCGAGACCTCCGACTTGCTCACCCCCACCTGGTCGGCCAGCGCCGGCAGCACCTTCTCGTACTTGCGCGTCGACACGCCCTGCAGCACCAGCTCCAGCATCCGGTCGGCCAGTGGCTGATCCGCCTGCAACGCCGTATACGCCGGAATCTCCACCTCGCCCGGCTCATCGGCCCGCGGCCGCTTCTTGCGCAGCCGCGGCTTGTCGACCCGCAACTGCCGCTCCTTCAATGCCACACGTCCCGCCTGCACCCCGTGCCAGTACAGATCCCGGTCGGCGTCGCGCCGTCCCTGCTCCTTCGGCCCCGCCACCTGCTCGGCGCTCATCCGCAGGACGGCCTCGATGGTCGCCCGGCCCATCACGTCGATCACCTCGTCGATGGCTCGCTCGCCCTTCTCCAGCAGTTCGACCAGCGGGATCAGCAGTTGCCCGTCCTTCGCCAGCCAGTCCGCCAGTTCCCGGCGGTTCGGCGCGGACGCGCCCGAAACGATCTTGTACGGTTTCTTCATCGGTGGCCTCTCCTCCTTTTGAACACACCCGACTGATACCACAGCCGGGCAGGAGTCGCCACCGACTTTCCACTACGCTTGGGGCACCCTCGACAGACGGGGAGGGTGGTACTGGACATTACGGCTCGGACTGCCCATGATGGTGCGTTGAAATGGACAAGAGCGCCATCGACACCCCGAGCCGCGAGAGCGATCTTCGCAACATTCCCGTCCACCTGCGCACTGCCCTCCGGCGGGCGCTGGAGTTTGAGGCGCGTGCTCGAGCGCCCAGGTCGGCAGAGGAAGCGGAGCAGTGCGAAGAGCAGCTGCGGGCCATCGCGGACGAGTTCTTCGGCGCCCTCCTCACCCCCGTGCTGCAACGCGCGGTGCGCTCCGCCGCGGTTGGCGACGCGGCGAGCGCCCTCGTGCGCCACCTGCCCCGGCGGATGCGGAGCGACGGCCTGGAGACCGTCAACGTTCGCACCTCCCGGGGCACGACGGTGCCGGTCACGACGCCGTATTACCGCGAGAAACACGCCCGTCGGGCGAAGCGGAGGCCGGGACTCTACCCCGCCTTGGTGGTGCTGGGCATCTACGACCGGTGCACGCCGAAGCTGGCCTCCGATGCAAGCCGCGCGGTCGCCATGCTCAGCTCGCTGGCCGAAGCGCAGGCGCAGCTCCGCTCCGACGGCATCGCCCTGGATATCAAGACCCTCCGCTCGACCGCCTATCGCTACGCTGCGCGGGCCCGAGCGGCCCAGCAGAGCGCGGCGTGCGGCCTGCTGGACCGCGTGACCGGCAAGCGGGTGGTCGTCTCCCTCGACGGGGGCCGCGTCCGTGTGAGGCGCAAGAAGCGTGGCCCCAAGACGAAGAAGGGGCGCAACCGATTCCATACCGACTGGAAGGAACCGAAGCTCCTCATCCTGTACGTCGTCGGCGACGACGGGCGACCGTCTCAGACGTGGGCCCCGATCATCGACGGCACGCTCCGGGGACCGGAGGCGGTCTTCGCCCTGCTGTTGTCGTACGCGCGGCAGATCGGCCTCAACGCCGCTGACAAGGTGCTCTTCATCGCCGACGGCGCGCCCTGGATCTGGCAACGCATCCCGCGCCTCATCGCCGCGCTCGGGCTCTCGCCGACACAGGTGCTGGGGCTGATCGACTTCTATCATGCCGCGAAGCAACTCTCCGACGCGGTCAAGCTGCGCCGCTGGAGCGCGACGCAACGCACCCGCTGGCTCAACCGCACGCGGGGGCTGCTCAAGCGAGCACGGGTGGACGAGGTGATCACGGCCCTGCGGGAGCTGTGCCGCGGGCGCACGGCCGGCAAGATCCGCACGCACCTCAACTACTTCCTGAAGAACCGTCATCGTTTCGCCTACACCACAATGGTCGGGCTCGGGCTTCCGCGGGGCAGCGGTGCCGTCGAAAGCGCCATCCGTCGCGTCATCAATCTCCGCATCAAGGGCGCCTCCATCTATTGGCTACCGGAGAGCGTCGACGCGATTCTTCTCCTGCGGTCTTTCTATAAGTCCGGCAGATGGAACTGTTTGCAGCGGATGGCCATGACGCCGGTGGGTGTGAGCGCGTGACCGGGAAATCGGGAATGCGCCCCTCTCGAGGTTCCTCGCCGGCCGCTCGGTCGGGATCTCCCCCCAACCGCTGCGTTCCCGCCAGATGCCAGCGGCTCGATGGCCGCTGATACGGCTGGTCCGAACGGAACCTGCTCACGGACGTTTACGCTTCGAGCACGTCCCTGAGCTGCTTCGCGATCCGCGCCTTGACCACCTGCTTGGCCGGGATCTCGACCGGCGCGCCGGTCGCCGGGTGGCGCCCCATTCGCCCCTCACGCTGCTGCACCACCAGCTTCGCGACCCCAGGAAGCACGAACTCGCCGCACCGCAACAGCTCCTGCTCGGTCAATAGCTGCAGCTCGTCGAACAACTCGCCGGCCTCCGTACGCTTGAGGCCGAACCGCTCGGCGAAGTGCGTGAACAACTCGGTCTTACCCATTCGTCGGGCCTCAGCCATCGATGCCCTCTCCCTTTCCTCGGTGTGAGACGCGCGCTGGCTCGTTCCGACATCACGTAGCCGCCCGTGTTCGGCGGCCTGCCGAACGGTGATGGTGTCGTCCCAATACGTCGCGAGCGTACCACGGAGGTGCCACGTGTCAGCGGTCGCCCGAAAGAGCGTCATTCTGGACGGGACGTCGACCACAACATGTAGGGGGTGTATGAGTGAGCATCGTCGGCAAGAGCCAGTCTGGACGAGCGTGCGCGGAGCCGGCGTCAAGGCCGTCAGCCCCGCGGAGCGGTGGCGGAGCGAAGCGACGCGCCTTGACGTCGGTGAGCACACGCGCACGCTGTTGGCTTGACGATGCCGCCGGCGACCACGACATCTTGCGGTCGACCCGAGTCCAGTTTCTGTCAGTATGACCAGCATCGCGTTATGACAAGTGACCGTCGGCGAGACGGTGGCGGTCGGGGTCCAGCACGTCGTCTGCTGGTCATAATCAGAGGCTCGCCAGGAAGGCCAACAGCGAGGAGTCGGCCTTGAACCGCTGCGTTCGTTGACCGAGCGGCTCGAGTTTTCGCAGAGCGTCTTCCTTGAGTTGCAGGTCCGCCTCGACGTATTGATGGGTGGTTTCGAGTCGCTCGTGGCCGAGCCACAGCGCGATGGTCGCCATGTCGACGCCAGCCTGGAGCAGGTGCATCGCGGTGGTGTGGCGGACGACGTGCGGCGACACGCGCTTCGTGTTCAGGCTCGGACAGCGCTCGCGAGCTCGCAGGCAGGCCTGATCGAGCAGATGGGTGACTCCTTGTCGCGTCAAGCGGTCGCCCCGCGCGTTGCGGAACGCATAGTCGGGCGCGGCTTCGCCCTCTTCGTCGAACCACTGGCGCAGGCAGCGGCTGGTCCTGGTCCACAGGGGAACCGCTCGCTCCTTGCGGCCCTTGCCGAAGAGCTGGACGACCGCGGTGGGGCCGAAGCGTACGTGGGAGTGCCGCACGGCAATGAGTTCGGAGACCCGCGCCCCGGTGTTGTACAGCGTCAGCAGGAGGGCGTGGTCCCGCCGTCCGCCGTGGGTCGAACGGTCACAGCCTGCCAGGATGGCGTCCATTTCCGCACGCGTCAGGTAGGCGACCTGTCGTCGTGGCGTGCGTTTGCGGGGAATGGCCAGGACGCGAGACGCCAGGTCAACGCACTCAGGCGTACGTAGCGCTGCGAACCGGACGAAGGAGCGGACGGCGCCCAGACGCGCATTGCGCGACGCAATGCAGTTGGCGCGGTCTTCTTCGAGGTGGTCGAGAAACGCCAGGATGACGGGAGCATCGAGGTCGTCGAGCGTCAGCACCTCGGGCTTGCGCTGACGGTGCTGCTTCAGAAACGTCAGCAGCAGGCGAAAGGCGTCGCGGTAGGCGTGGATGGTCTGTGGGCTGACGGCCTTCTGCTGTAGGAGATGGTCGGCGAAGAACGCACGGAGCAATGGGCCGAGCGGGGCACGGACAGTCATGGCGCCCCCTTCCCGTCGACGAACGCCTCGAACCGCGCGGCGGCCGGTTCGAGCACCGGCGGCGTGGCCGTCAGATACCAGTAAGTGTCTTGCGGGCTGACGTGGCCGAGGTAGACGGCGAGCGCGGGGAGCCGATCGCGGACTACGACTCCTTGCTGCGACCAGGCGGCGAGCCTGCCCACGGCGAAGCTGTGGCGCAGCTTGTGCAGGCTGACCCCACGGGTGCCGACCCGCCCGCGCAGGCCGAGCCGGCGAGCCAACTGCACGAAGGTCCGGGCGAGGACGTGGTAGGGGAGTCTGGCGCCGCGTTCGGAGACGAAGAAGGCGCTACACAAGCCATCGTAGCCGAGAACCCGGCGTTGTTCGGCGTAAGCCCGTAGCGCGGCGGCGGTCGTGGGATGGAGCGGCACGAGGCGCGACTTCCGGAATTTGGTGTTCTGAATCTCCAGGCATGGCGGAGTACCGACGAGGTCGACGTGATCGATGTCGAGGCGAATCGCCTCGCCGCCGCGGAGGCCACAGCTCGCCAGCAGCCCGATCACGGTGGCGACGGTGTGCGGACGCAGCGCATTGGGCGGTCCGAGAGAGCGGGCGGCGTCCATCAGAGCAACGATCTCGTCGGGCGCGAGGATGCGCGGGGTGGGACGTTTGCACGTGCGAACCAGCCCGGCGCCGGGGACATCGACATCGGGCTCGGCGGCGCGGACCATCGTGAGAAACCTGCGCACGATGCTCAACCGCCCCGCGTGCTGGCTTTCGGTACTCGCCGAGGCCCACTCGACGGCAACCTGCGCAACCGGGGCGTCGTGGCCGCGCCGTTCGAGATGCTCGACGAAGTCCTGCAGGAGGCGTACTTCCCGTTGCATGGTGAAGCCGAAGGCGCGGCGCAACGCGACGTAGGTCTGCAAGTACTGGCGCCAAGCCTCGCCGGTCATCGTTCGCCTCCGGGCCACGGCAGGGCGATCGTCGCCAGGGTCTCGCGGTCCAGCTTCGCGTAGATGGTGGTGGTCTCCAGGCGGGCATGGCCAAGCAGGTCCGCGACTGTCTTCATCGGCACGTCGCGGCGGACCATCTGGGACGCAAAGGCGTGCCGGAACAGGTGGGCGCCGGGCCGTGGGACGATGACGCCAGCGCGACGCAGCGCCCGTGTGGCGATGGCCGTGACGGCCGACCCGCCGAGCTGCCGATACGGCGGCAGCGCAGTTACGAAGATCACGTCCGGCGGACTCGCCAGGGGCCGCGAGCGCAATGTGGCGACCAGGGCCGCCCCGATGTCGGCCGGCAACGGGAGTCGTCGCTCCTTTCCTCCTTTGCCGGCCACACGGACAACCCCGTTGTGCCAGTCGACATCCTTCACCGTGAGGGCTGCGGCCTCTGCTGCCCGGAGGCCGAGCCGGCTCAGCAGCAGCAGGATGGCGCGGTCACGACAGCCGTTGGGGCGCGTCTCGTCCACGGCGGCCAGCACCCGCTGCACGTCGTCATCGGCGAGGGCCCGGGGCAGTCTGGCGTGCTTCCATTCGCGGATGGTCGGCACGGCTCCCGCGATGCCGGCCGGAACCACGCCGTGGGCGGCCAGGAAGCGAAGAAACGTACGGGTGGCCGTGGCCGGGCTGCGGCGGGAGGACTGACAAAGCCCGCTTGCCCGGGCCTGCACGAAAGCCGCGATCGTCGGCACGGTGAGGCGGGACCAGTCGGGCGTCGGCGTCCCCGCGCACTCGGCAAGAAAGGCTGCGGCGTAGCGCCGGTACCTCCGCCGGGTCCCGACGACCAGGCCATGCGCTTGCACGAGGTGCTCGTCGAAGCGCTGCAGCCACTGCTCGGACTCGCATAGCGCGGCGACCCGGACAGGGCGTGCCGCTACCCCTCGGGTCCACAGATGCGCGGCCAGCAGACGGACGCCGTATGCCACATCCGAGAGCCGGCCGCTCGGGCGCGTCGAAGACGGTCGCCGTGACAGCCCGGTCACGAACCGAGTGACCAGCGTCTCGTCAACGTCCGTCGCCGCAACGCGCTGCTGGGCCAGCCAGGCACTGAAGATCGCGGCGGCTCGCACGTACCGGCGCACGGTGCCCGTCGCGTACCCGCGCGTCATGAGTACGTCGACGAAGTCGTCGACCCAGCGACCCAACGGCCCGGACCGGATCTGGTCGCAGATGCGTGGGCGAACGGAAAGCGTTTCAAGCATGGTCTCCTCCTTGGTCCCCTGACACTGGGAACCCGCAGAGACCATGCGTACTATGTCAAGCTCGCGGTAGCGGGGATGCCCGCCACGCCAGGGGCAACGGCGCTCGGCTGACCGTCACTTGTCATAACGCGATGCTGGTCATACTGAAGGAAACTGGACTCGGGTCGACCGCAAGATGTCGTGGTCGCCGGCGGCATCGTCAAGCCAACAGCGTGCGCGTGTGCTCACCGACGTCAAGGCGCGTCGCTTCGCTCCGCCCCCGATCCGCGGGGCTGACGGCCTTGACGCCGGCTCCGCGCACGCTCGTCCAGAATGGCTCTTGCCGACGATGCTCACTCATACACCCCCTACATGTTGTGGTCGACGTCCCGTCCAGAATGACGCTCTTTCGGGCGACCGCTGACAGGTCGGGCTTCTCGGTATTGCGGGTTCTCTTGCAGCCCCCCGTTACGCGGTGTCTGCACCGGATCCCGGCGCGTATGGTGCCGGCGCATATCTGGTGGACCGCTGGACCGGTCGGCTCTGGTTCTGTGACTCGGCCAACAGGGGTCTTCCGGATCGCTATTGCGCGCCGTTCCGGCGCGTCGTCGTCACGGTTGCGTCGGCGGCCGCTGTGGAGTAGTCGGGCCGGGGGGTGTTCTGGTTCCTGGGCGAGTCGAGCCCGGCTGCGCAGCCGGGCCCGCTTCAGTTCCGCTGGATTCGCGCGGCCACGGCCTGCTAGTCCTGTGCGGCGACCAGGTCGCGGAGGTTCTTGACCGGCCGCGCCTTGATCACCTTCCGCGCGGGGATCGTGATTCGCTCGCCGGTTGCCGGGTTCCGTCCCTGCCGTTGCTGGCGCTGTTCGATCTGTAGGAGTACGAGCCCTGGGTACGGCGAATTCGCCGCATTCGACCAGTTCGGTGCTGGCGACCTCGGCCATCTCGTCGACCATCGCCCGCGGCGCGCGCTTGGTGATTTCCCAGCCCTTCTTGTCGAGTCCGTCACGGATACGGTCGACAAGATCGTCCTTTGACAGTCGCTTCCGTTGCATCGGTGGCTCTCCCTGCTTCGCGGCTGCCGTTTTCGGCGGGGCACCGTGCCCCCCGCATGGCGCCGTATCTGGCAGATCGTAGCGCGTCGATGCCGTCCTTACCGTGAGCCGGCTTGCCGTTCGGCCATTTGCAGCGGCTCTCCAGGGCACGGTCTCCGTACTCTTCTTGCGCCCGTTCCGGGCCTGCTCATCTTGTGTCCGGTCGCATCCGGGGTGCAGATGCCTCGTCCCCTTCGATACGTTCGCAGTGTTGCCGAGAGGCATGTGTTGGCTGCTGCGGGCCTGTGTATCGACTGCGCCGTGAATCCTCGCCCGGTCAGGTCTACAGGGCCTTCGCGTGTTCGTGACCGTACTCACCACCGTTGCGACGGGTGCTACCGGATCTGGCAACGCCGGCGGTCGCTCTGGGACCAACTGATGCGTGCCCGTGCCCATGCCCGGGTCGTCGTGTCCCGGGACGCATCGTGCGGGTTGTGCCGTTTCGTGGTGAGGCCCGGCGGGGTCGGCTACATGGTGGTTTCGAGTGTGCCGGCGTCAGCCTCCCGACTCTTCGTCTGTGCGGACTGTCACGACGACTGTCATGCGGAGTTCGGCGGGCTCCCGGCCCGGGTGGCTCGCGTCATCGTTGCTGATTACGCGTTGTTCGCCGAGCCTGTGGACTTCACGGGGCTCGCGTTGGTGGTCGGCTTTCCGGACGGCGTCCCCGGGCTGGGCGCCGCCGCGCGGCGCCTGGCGTACGAGTTCTCGTCGGACTTTCCGCTGGCTTTGCGTCTCGATGTTACCGACCGCGGTCACGTCCCCGGCGCCGTCGAGGCGTTTCTTCACGTTCGCCCCGAGCGTCTGACGCCTCACGTCCTCTATGCGGTTGTCGAGGCCGCTCTGATCGTGCTCCAGGCCGGGCGCGTCGAGCTGGTGTTTCCCGCGCCGTTGCGTCGGTTGGTCGTGTCGGAGGTCTACGATGCCTACGGGCCGGTGGTCCGGCGGAGGGTGGTTCCCTCGGCGTTGTGTCCGGTCGGCCGGTAGGGCGGGGGCGCTGGACCGGACCGGAGGGTGCCCCAAGCGTAGTGGAAAGTCGGTGGCGACTCCTGCCCGGCTGTGGTATCAGTCGGGTGTGTTCAAAAGGAGGAGAGGCCACCGATGAAGAAACCGTACAAGATCGTTTCGGGCGCGTCCGCGCCGAACCGCCGGGAACTGGCGGACTGGCTGGCGAAGGACGGGCAACTGCTGATCCCGCTGGTCGAACTGCTGGAGAAGGGCGAGCGAGCCATCGACGAGGTGATCGACGTGATGGGCCGGGCGACCATCGAGGCCGTCCTGCGGATGAGCGCCGAGCAGGTGGCGGGGCCGAAGGAGCAGGGACGGCGCGACGCCGACCGGGATCTGTACTGGCACGGGGTGCAGGCGGGACGTGTGGCATTGAAGGAGCGGCAGTTGCGGGTCGACAAGCCGCGGCTGCGCAAGAAGCGGCCGCGGGCCGATGAGCCGGGCGAGGTGGAGATTCCGGCGTATACGGCGTTGCAGGCGGATCAGCCACTGGCCGACCGGATGCTGGAGCTGGTGCTGCAGGGCGTGTCGACGCGCAAGTACGAGAAGGTGCTGCCGGCGCTGGCCGACCAGGTGGGGGTGAGCAAGTCGGAGGTCTCGCGGGAGACCATCGAGGCGGGGACGCGCGTTCTGAAGGAGTTGGCCGAACGGGACCTGGGCAAGTTGGACGTGCTGGTCGTCTACCTCGACGGGATCGTGTTCGGGAACTACCACGTGGTGGCGGCGGTCGGTGTGGATGCGGATGGTCGTAAGCACGTGCTGGGGCTTTGCGGCGGGGCATCGGAGAACACGGAGGTCACCGCTGGCCTGCTCGAAGATCTGGTGACGCGGGGCCTGCGGGCTGACCGGCGGCGTCTGTTCGTCATCGACGGCGCCAAGGCGCTGCGGCAGGCCATCGGGCGGGTGTTCGGGTCGGCGAACCTGGTGCAACGTTGTAGAAACCACAAGGTAAGGAACGTCTTGGGTCATCTGCCGAAAGAGCAGCACGAGCAGGCGCGTTCGACGCTTCGGGCGGCGTGGAAGCTGGACGCCGACGAGGGCATCCGGAAGCTGGAGCAGTACGCCTCGTGGCTGGAGCGGGAGTGGCCGTCGGCGGCGGCGAGCCTGCGCGAAGGGCTCTCGGAGTTGTTCACGGTCAATCGCCTTGGGCTGCCGAAGCCGCTGCGCCGCTGCCTGACGACGACGAACATCATCGACTCGTCGCACGCGGGCGTTCGCCAGCACACGAATCGGGTGAGTCGCTGGCAGAGCGAGGAGATGGCGGTGCGGTGGGCCGCGGTGACGTTCCGAGAGACGGAGAAGCACTATCGCCGCATCACGGGCTATGAGCATCTCTGGATGCTGAAGGCGCACCTCGACGAAGAGAATGGCGCCCTTGCCGAATTGCAGAAGGCGGGGTAATGTGTGTCTGTCGCTGCCGACTTTCAACTACTGGCGGGACACCCTCCTGGACCGGGTCCGGCGTTCTAGTGGACGGTGTCGCTGTTGCGGTGGCCGTGTCCGCCGATCACGCCGCTCTTGGTGTCGCAGATGACTTCGATGTGCCAGCCCTCGTACGGCTCGTTCTCTTCGGCCTGACGAACGACGTCGACCTGGTACGTCGTCTGGCGTCCCTGCCGGCTCACGAGCCCGGGCATTTCGGTCCGGAAGCTGCGTACAGCTGCTTCGGCCGCCTTGTCCTTTCCGCCGTTCTCGTCTGGCGGTTCGCTGCTTCTGTTGATGCCCATTCGGAATCGTTCAGCCACAGGTTGAGTACCTGCCCCTGCAGGCGTATCGTGCTTGCTGTCGCCCAGTCGTTGTTCTCGTAGTCCGGCGAACGCAGCTCCAGCATCCGTCCCGGTGTGGTCAGGACGTTCTCGATTTGCGAGCTGGCCCATGCCTCCATCAGCGGCACGGTTCGCCAAGTCGTCCGGCGTTCGACTTTCGTGGCCGTCATGGTTCTGGCCTCGGTCAGCGCCGTCAGCGCGTTCTCGGCGCCTGCGACGGCTGCGTCCGTGCACAGGACGTCGTCTGCCGGCATCGGCGGCAGCTGGTTGAACGGCTTGTCCGCTGACCATCGCGCGGAGTTCTTCGTGCTCTGGCTCTGCATCGTCGTCGTCTCCGGACTTGCGGTTTCGGCCGCTTCGGTATTATCGCGGCGCGCGGTAAGCGATCACCTGTGTCTCGGGTGATTCTCGTGCAACGCGCGCCAGGAAGTTGCCGAAGTCGTCGTGGTTCCACTCGAACTCTGTGCTGTCCAGCAGCAGGATTGCGGATCGTTCGGTGCTGGGGTCGGTATCCCGAAAGGCGTTCTCGATCCGTTCGTGGATTCGCTCGAGGATCTCGTCCGCCGTCGGCGGTGGGTCCTGCGTTCTCGTGTACTGGTTCGGGCTGTGTTCCCGCTCGGCGCCCGGCTGGTGGTCCAGTCCGTCGAAGTACTCGTCCACGTGGGGTGTGATCCCGAGTGCGATGATCGCGGTTCGCTCGTCGCCCTTCGCCAGTATCTCGACCAGCGTCTCTGTCCTTCCGCTGTCCGGATCGACCCAGCGTTTCCATCGGGAACCATTCGCGGTCTCGATGAGCACGGTGGCCGGGTCCTGACTGGTCGTGCTCTCGGTCTGTCGGCTCGCTCCATCGTCCGGCAGCTGCAGTTCCGGTGGGTCTATCTGGCCCTTTGTCCAACCCTTGGACGGGTGCGTGCGCGTCGGGTCTCGGTAGATCGCCAGGCTGCATGCGATCGCGTGCAGTACTCGTCGGCCGCTGTGGTCGGCGTCGTTGATGACGGTGGCCTGGTTCGCCGGACACAGTACCGCGTTCCTGCGTTCCCCGGTGTAGTTGCCGATGATTGCGTGCTTTAGCTTCATGTTCTTCGTTCGCTCCCGGTGTTGCGGCTGACTGCCCGCCATCCGCACGAGGTCGCCGTGCATGCTCCCGCGGCGGCCATTGCCGGTATTCCCGTCCCAGTCAGCGGCGGGTCGAACGTCATCGCGGCTAAGCTGAGTGTCGCGATGATCAGGAACGGCGCCTTGCTCTGTCTGTTCGCGCGGATGACTTCGGACAGCAGGACGATGCTGCCGATGACGTACCAGGCCCCGGTGCCCGGGGCGTTCTGGGTGGCCGCCGTCAGCACGACGGCGGCAAGCATCGTTGCCGTTCTGCTGTAGGCGTCGGCAGGTCCCGGCCTCGGTCTCCAGTGTCGGTTGAGTCTCACGCTTGCTTTCATCAGTTGCTATTGGTCCAGGCGAGCTGAAACAGTCCGGTGATGGTTGTCGACGTCGACTTGTCGTCGGTTTTCCGGACCGGTCTGACTCTTCCGGGTGCGAAGACGTATTTTCTCAGGTTCGGCCATACCAGACCCAGGAGGTCCCGGTCTATCAGCACCATGCCGTCTCCGGTTTCGTCCTGGTCGCCTGCTATCTGGTCGGCCAGTGCGATGTTCCACTCGGCAGTGCGTGTGGAGCCGATCTCGGTGAGGCGTACCGTGGGTACCGCGCGTTGTGCGGTTCCGGTCGGCGTGTTCGTCTGGCCGAGCCGGGCCACTTCGGGTAACGGAACCTTCGGGCTCTCGAGCAGTTGGCGCCTTCCGCCGGCGTCGACGAGGATGACGTCTCTGGCTGGCGTGGTCAGCAGGTTTCTCATGGGCTTTGCGTCCTGTTTCTGCGGGTCGCGCCGTTGCGGCCGTTGCGGCCGCGACGGCGACTTCTACGCTGGGGGTGCAGTCGCCGGCCGGCGGACGCATCGGCCGGCTGGGGTCGTTTGTGGTCTCGCCCGTTCTACTCGCCGGCCGCTGTGAGCGTGAAACCGGTGATTCGCGTCTGGTACGGGGTTCCGTTCCAGATCGGCCGCTTGTCCTGGTGTCTGAGTGCTTCGCTGATGAGCTTTTGCACCAGCCGGCGGTTGCTCTGGTGAGCCTTCACGGTTGCGAGTTTCGGTTTGGGGGGCTCGCGGTCGGCCACCCAGTTGCTCCTGAGCGTGTCGCTGATGGTCTCGCTCTGTGGGGAGTGCAGGACGATGCGCGCGCCCGTCCTGTCGATCCCGTCCAGCGTCCAGCCGATCTCGCCGTACGCCCCCCGGGCCGCGGTCACGGTTTCTGCGACCAGTGCAAGGACGTTCTTGGGAGTTCCGGTGATCGTCGTCACCTTCTCGTCGGGTTCGATCAGGCGGACTTCGCCTCTCCGGTCGACCGTCTCGTTGTCGTACAGGAAGTGCGCGATCTGTTCGAGGACGTCGATGCGTGCCGGCAGCGATCGGTGGTCCGATACCGGGTCCACCACGTGCGCGATCGCGGCGTTCAGGTCGCTGTCGTGGAAGTCGATCTGGCGCCACGGCGCTTCGGCGGTCGCCTTCGCTCGTACCACGGCCGGGGTTTCACCCAGGGCCTCCACCTCGACGGCGGTTCCGGTCTCGTAGTCCCGGATGCGTACTACGGACAGTCTCGGGCGCGATCGGAGGGTGAGCGCACGCGTCCGGCCGTATCGCGAGTGCGATCCGTACAGGGCGGCCGATGTCCCGTCCGAACGGTTTCCTGCGCACCCAGTACTCGTGCGTGGTCTGGTCCCTGCAGCCCTCCATGAACGCGGTCATCAAGGGGTTGACGAGTTCGAGCAGCCGCTGCGCGTGCGCGTTGTCGGAACGGGGCGAGGGCTGTTGTCCTACGGCATCGACGTAGTGCTTCCCGTACGCGGCGTCGGCGTCCTCCCGCGTTGCAGGTGTTTTGCCTTCCGGTGGCTCCTGGCCCTCTATCGCAGGTGACGTTCGTGTTTACCGTGATCCTGTTCCGCGTTCCGCCGGGTAGCAGGTATTCGGCGTCGTGCTGTCCGTACTCGGCCGCGATCTCGTCGTACTCCTTCCTCAGCGCCTCTTGTGCCTTCTTCCAGTGGTCCGCTCCGCTGAAATGGCCGTTCGCCTGCACCGGTCCCGTTGGCCAGTTGCCGGGCCGTCCCGGCATGTCGTCGGGCCGGAGCGCTTCCTCGATCACGGTTGCGTGTGTGGTCCTGCGGATCAGGGCGAGCTGCTCCCTGCTGACCAGCATCCTGAACTCGTAGCTGAGCATCTCCAGAGCGTCGTTGAGCTCGTCGGCGTGGTACCGGCGGATGTCCCCGACTTCCAGGAACAGTTGCCGTCGGCTCTCGCCTTCGGTCTTCTTCAGTGCGCCGAGCACCTGCTCGTAGCTGTAGCCGGTCTGAGGCGTCAGCAGCCCAGCCAGGACCCGGGTCTCTCCGAGTTCGTCGCTTCGTCGGAGCACCACGGGTCGCGCTGTCGTGGGCTCGTCGTTGTTCCCCACGCTCTTGTCTCGTCGGGTGTTCCCGCCTGGGACGGCTTGGCGTCCTCTTTCGCGAATTCCGGCGCCTCGCGGAATGCCTCCTGCGCCTGGCAGCGGCCTGCATCTTCGGCGCCGGGGCGCTCCTGCTGTCGGTCAGTTTCGGTCATCGTTTCGTCTCCTTTTTTCGCTGTTGGTACGGTCCGGCGCACGTCTCCGGATCGGCTTCTTCGGGGCCCGCTTCCGTTTAGGGTGCTGTTCGGGGTTTTTGGCCCGTCCGACGGCCTCATGTTTATCACTCAGAGTCGGCTTGGGGGCCGATTCTGGTCTATAGACCAAAAACGCCGGTAACCAGCTTCGAGGGCCCGCGGAGTAGCCGCGGAGTACCCGTTTTTTTTCGGTCCCGGTGCGCCGCTTTCGGGCTCGGGCGGGACTCGGGTTCCGCTTCCTGCCGTCCGGTCAGCCGGCTTGCTGCGGATCTCTATGAGGATCCGTCTGTGTTCGTCGCTTGGGTCCCGGTGCCTCCCGCCCCGCCATCCCGTGGCGCCCGACATGTTGTTGTACACACGGCTGGAGCAAATCGACGTGACCACCCGTTGACCTTTGTGGAAGCCGAGCTCGAAGGCGCAGTACATGGTTCTGGTTGTCGTTTCAGCCGATCGCGAGCTTTTTTCTCGCGATCGTGTGCATCGTTACCAGGGCGTCGGCGGCGCTCACGCGCGCCAGGTTCAGCACCGGGATCCCGGCGGTTCGCGCCATCTTCATTCCGGTGGCGGTCCCGCCTTGCGTCGCCCCGCCCGGTGTCCAGCAGATTACCGCGTCGACGCGCCGGTCGGCCGCTGCATGCCCGAGTCCGTGGATGATCGCGTGGTTCCGTCCGTGGAGTGCCCGTGCGCCTCTCGAACAGCGCTGCCACGCGCCGTGGTACTTCGACACCACTCCCTGCGCATGGCTCTGCTCGCTGTTCGTCAGCGTGACGCACTCGTCTCCGGTGCGATCGTTGTAACCCTTCCAGGGCAGGTAGACGGTTCGTCCTGCCCTGGTCGTGCCGTTCTCGAACGCCGTGTCGGCGCCGTCGGCTCCACCGGAATGCAGGTGCCATCCGGTCCGCTCCAGCCCGCGGGCCAGTTCGGTCATCGCCCCGAGCATCTCGGGAGGCGTCTGAGTCCTTTCCAATCCAGAAATGAGCCTGAAGCGGGGCACGTGAGCCGAGCCTGTCAGGCGACCGAACCGACGGATCGAAACAGGTCCTGGCGCGGGCCGCGTTGAGGGCGCGCGTGACCGCAGCATTATCGCTCATGGCGGCGGAACCGTCACGATGTACGACGCGGCGCTAGGCGCGTCCTGGTTCAGGGCGAAGGTGCTGTAGCCGCTGCCGTAGCAACCGAACGGTGAGGGTCTGGTTTGCCGGGTTCTGAACAGCAGGAGACCAAGCGGAGCGAACGTCCGTCTGTGGACGTTTGCGGAGTGCGGTAGCCGAGCGTGGAACCGGCAGCAGAGGGGCTGGACGTGACTACGCGAGGGGCTGTGAAACGGCCGGCAACGGCTGGATGGATCGTCGTCGGCGCTCGTGCCTGATGGCAAGCGGCATGGCCTGCGGCAACGGAGGCGAGGCCGAGCCGGTCGAAGAAGGCGTTGGGCAACGCGATGCAGAGCGCCGGGCTTTGGCTGATCCGCCACGGGCCATGGGCACTGCTAGCGGTCTTGGCCGCCAGCGTCTTGCTGACGCCGCGGCGGCGCAACGCCGCGAAGCGAGTGCGCCCACGCTTCCAGTGCGTCCAGGCGACGGCGCGAAGCCGCCGCCGGGTCCACTGGTCGAGGCGGAGCAGGACATAGGGAACCTCGCAGAGGCCGAAGTAGCCCCGCCACCCGACGAGGTAGCGGGACAGCTCCTCCACGAGACGGGTGAATCTGACGCGTTTTGTGCGGCGCGTCAGTTCCCGGACCCGCACCTTGAACCGGGCGAGCGCCTTCGGCGAGACGACCCGCTGGGGCGTCGGTCCGGCCGTGAAGCTGAAGCCCAGGAAGGCCCGCGCCGACGGGCGGTCCACCGCGCTCTTGGCTGCGTTCACCGTCAGCTTCAGCCGCCGGGCGAGGAAGTCGGTTACGCTCGCCATGACCCGCTCGCCCGCCCGCCGGGACCGCACGTAGAGGTTGCGGTGAGTCGCCCGGGGGAATCTCACCCCCGGGCGCTCGCAGAACTGTACGTGAACGTCTCCGCTCATACAGCTCCCATCATCCAGCCGCCGGCGTCACCCCCAGCAGATGCCAATGGGCGAACAGCCGGGGCTCGCGACGAGCGAGGCCACCGAGCCAGTGACTGGCTCGACGGCGATGTCGCCGTAGCCTCTTGTATTTCCGCATGGCCCATCGAACCAACAGGCCATTGAAGTGGCGAAAGACCGGATACAGGGCCGATTTGTAGAAACGGCCGTAGTATTGAATCCACCCTCGAAGGACAGGATTCCACATGCGGGCCAGGTCGTCGATGGCCTTGTCGCTGCGCCGAGGGAGGTGCCGACGTCGCAGTGCTTGTCGCATCCGCGTCGCTGCCGCATTACTCACTGCCGGCGCGAAGTTGATGAAGTACTTACCCCACCGATTCTTCGACCGACGCGAGCGAAACGTGTATCCCAAGAAGGTGAACTGCTCCGTGGGATACTGCCCCGGCCGGTCGTCATCCTTACAGTAGACGATGTGCGTCTTCTCCGGATGGACGTCCAGCCGGCATTGCGCCAGACGACGTTTGATGTGCGACAGGACCTGCTGCGCCTGCGTCTCCGTCCGACAGTGCGCGACGATATCGTCCGCGTACCTCTCGAACGGAACGTCCGGGTGCGTCGACCGCATCCAGTCGTCGAACGCGAGGTGCAAGAAGATATTGGCCAGGAGCGGGCTCGCGACGCCCCCTTGGGGCGTCCCCATCGTGCGCGGCACCAGAGTTCCGTCTTCCTGCTGCATGGGAGCGGTCAACCACCGCTGCACATAGAGCAGAATCCACCGGCACCGGGTGTACTTCCTGACCGCACGCATGACGAGCGCATGGTCCAGGTTGTCAAAGAAGCCGCGGATATCCAAATCGATCACCCAGTCATAACGCCAGCATCGCTGCCGGGTTGTCGTGAGTGCGTCGATCGCGGACTTCCGCGGGCGATACCCATACGAATCGGGGTGGAATTGCGGCTCCACGTCCGGTTCCAGGTACATCTTGACGACCGTTTGGGCAATTCTGTCGGCGACAGTGGGAATGCCCAAGCGTCGCTCACTTCCGTCCTTCTTCGGTATTCCAACCGACCGGACTGGAGGCGGGAAGTACGTGCCCGACGACATCCGATTCCAAATCCTGTAGAGATTGTTCTTCAGGTCCTGCTCGAACATCTCGACAGACTCAGCATCGACGCCAGCTGCTCCGTGGTTCGCCTTGACCCGAGTGTAGGCCTCCCAAACCACCCACTTGGAAATACGAAACGGCTTCGCGTGGCTCGACGGCTCCTCCCGCGCGCGCGGTTGACCGTCGGGACACGCTGGATGACGCGACCCCTTTGCTCCATCGAGTTTCCCCGACTTCATCGCTCGTACGGGTCGCTCCGCCCCTGTGCCTCGCATCGGGCTTCTCATCCTTGGGGGTCGGCCCCTTGGATTTCTCCCTTCACATCGAGGCGACAGGTTCCCACGTTCCACACAAGGGCCTGGTGCAGGGTCACGCCACCTTTATGCCGGGTGCCGCCCAGCCAAGCTGCAGGCTCCCGCTGGACTTGTCCCGGGTTAACGACTCGCCCCGGTTTCGACACCGTCCCTACGCTTTCGACACGTTGCCGGTGGTTCATACACTTCGTCTCCCTGCACCCCACCTGACGCGGTCAAGCCGCGCCGTTTCCGTGACGCTTACCACCTCGGCTCTTGACCGAGGCAGCGCACGGCGGTTTGAAGCCTCCCCCTCCCTGCCGGGCGGCTCCGAGGGGCCTGCCCTCATCCCTCGTGCAGCATGGCTGCAGCTAGGTGGCCATCTCGGCCTCCCCTCTGCGCCTTCGTGGCGCACAGTCGTCGGCGTAGCGGACAAAGCGGTGGCCGCGCGTCTCCAGTTCCTTGTCCAGGACATCCTGCATCAGGTTCGACAGCAACGGTGAGAGCGGCCCGCCCTGCGGCGTCCCCTTGGTTGTCGGACCGACCAGCCCGCCCTCGAGCACGCCCGCGGTCAAGAAGCCGCGGATGAGCCTGAGCAGGCGTTTGTCGGCCACCCGCTTGGCCACCAGTCCCATCAGGATGTCGTGATTGACCCGGTCGAAGAACTTCTCCAGGTCGAGGTCAACGACGAAGTCGAAGCCCGCGAGAATGTGTTCCTGCGCACGCTTGACCGCCTGATGGGCCGAGCGTCCGGGCCGGAACCCGTAGCTCGCATCCGAGAAACCAGGGTCCCACTCCTCCTGTAGCACCTGCATCACCGCCTGCTGGATGAAGCGGTCGAGCACCGTCGGCACGCCGAGCAGGCGAACGCCGCCCGACGCCTTCGGTATCTCTACCCGCCGTACCGGCTGCGGCGTGTAGCTGCCGGCGAGGAGCCGGGACCTGATCTCGGGCCAGTGGGCCTTCAGGTGATCGCCCAACTCGTCGACGGTCATCCCGTCGACGCCGGGCGCCCCCTTGTTGCGCCGGACACGCGCCAGCGCCTTCTTCAGATTGCCGGGTTCGACGACCGCCTCCATCGACGGTTCCTGCCCGGCCGCCGGGCGTTCGGGTTCGGCACGCGCCGTGCGGGCTTCGGTCCCTTGGGCTCCGGCGCTCCGGGCTTCACCCTTCGCCGCCGGCTCCAAGGCCAGCTCCAACTGGATGTTCTGCCGCCTGGTCCGCATGAGCGTTGCCGTCCTACTGACCCTGTCCGTCGTTCGGGCCTTCGCCGGCGAACCGGCTGTCGGGTCGGAGGAGGCGCGCCCCGCGGGCGCTGGCCTCCGTCCGCCGCTCAAACGGTACGTGCAGTTTTCCCGCATACCGCTTTCACGAAGACGTCCTCGCGTGATGAGGACCGATGGAAGGAATCAAACCGACAAGGTTGACCAAGCCCAACTCGCCGTAGAGCGTGGCGTTTGACAGGGATAGCCATCCCCGACACCGCCACCGCTTGGACCGATGCGCCCACACGCGACGCACCACCCAACCGTCGAGCTGGTGGAAGAGCTTCCGGACGTGGGCACGCTTGTAGTAGTGCCCCCATCCCCGCAGGACCGGGTTGAGCTGCTCAATCAGCACCTCAGTGGACACCGGCGCCTTGCGTCGCGTTCGACTGCGCACCTGGTCCTGGAAGTGACGAAGAGACTTCTGAGTCGGGTACGCGTACAGGCCGCCCGGACGAAGGCGCGTACGGACCTTGTGCAGCGGGAGCCGAAGCCCCTTGCCGCGCTTGATCTTGTACCCGAGGAACTCGAAGCCGTGCTGGACGCGAACGATCCGAGTCTTCGTCGGATTGATGCGCACGCCCAGTCGCTCCAGGACCGCCGTCGCCGTGGCCAAGGCGGTTCGCGCTTCGGCCGCCGACGTGCAGGTGATGACCCAATCGTCCGCGTACCGCGTCAGCCGGTACCCCCGGCGTCGCATTTCCTTGTCGAACGGCGTCAACAAGACATTGCTCAGCAAGGGTGAGGCGACGCCGCCCTGCGGCGTCCCACGCTCCGTCGGAAAGAGGCGTCCGTCGCCGTAGCTCCCTGCTTTCAGCATCGAGCGAATCAGGCGAAGGACCCGGCCATCAGAGACCCGCTGGGCCACGAGCGTGAGCAGCTTGTCATGGTCGACCGTCCCGAAAAAGTCGCTCAGGTCGCCGTCGACAACCCACTCGCACCCTGACTCCAGTTCCTTCCAAACCTTGCGCAGGGCGTCGTGCTGAGACCGCCCTCGTCGGTATCCGAAGCTGGCATCATCGAACACCGGCTCGAAGATGGGCTCCAGCCGATTCAGCAACGCCTGCTGGCACACCCGGTCGTAGACCGTGGGAATGCCGAGCTCGCGATGCGCCCCCGGCTTGCCCGCCTTCGGGATGCGCTTCTGACGCACCGGCTGCGGTCGGTAGGCGTCGTCGCGCAGGTCCTCGTGCAACCTGTCGAGCTGCTCTTCTCGCACCTCGGTAAAGTCGTCGATGGACTGCCCGTCGACACCCCCGGCGCCCCGGTTCGCTTTCACGCGCCCCCAGGCCATCTCGAGGTTCTTCCGCTTGTACACCTTGTCGATAAGAGAGTGGACCTTCCTCTCGCCCGTCGGGTTCAGCCAGTCGGCAAGTCTCCTCGGTCGCTGATGTTCGGGTCTTTCGCTCATGGAACTGTCCACCTCAGCGCCCTTGCTCATCTCACCGTCCTGTCCGGTCCCGACCGTCTTCGCCGGCCGCCTTCCCCAACCCACTCGGTTGCCGCTCGCGCGGTCACGTCGCTTTCGCCACGCATCAGGTGTCGGGTCGGAGGAGGCGCGCCCCGCGGGCGCTGGCCTCCGTCCGCCGCTCAAACGGTACGTGCGGTTTTCCCGCATACCGCTTTCACGAAGACGTCTTCGCGTGATGAGGACCGATGGAGGAATCAAAGAGTGGACCATCCTCCGGCCCGTCGGGTTCAGCCAGTCGGCAAGTCTCCTCGGTCGCTGATGTTGGGGTCTTTCACTCATGGAACTGTCCACCTCAGCGCCCTTGCTCATCTCACCGTCCTGTCTGGTCCCGACCGTCTTCGCCGGCCGCCTTCCCCAACCCACTCGGTTGCCGCCCCCTGACGGTCACGCGGCTTTCACCGCGCTTCAGGTACTATTCGGCCGTCCGACTCCTCGACGAGCATCCCTTCCCACTTCGCTCTCGCTTATAGGGTCAGTTGCCGCGGCGCCACCCGCGGACCCGCCGAGGTCTCCCAGGGTCACGCACTGGTCTTCCATACCGTGCCGCCCGCAAACACCTTGGTGCGGTGGGTGGATGAGATCGCCTTCGCCTCTGTAGTGCAGGCTCGACCTTGCCCCACCTTTGGCCGACCGGTTCGTCATGGGGTCGCCCCCTCGACTACGGCCCGGTACTGCTCCGCAAACCCTTCGGACCCCACCTCACGGTGGGCGCCCTGTCCTCCGCAGTTCCGTCGTGGCGGCTCCAGGTCCACCTTGGCTGTGTCCGGCTTTCGCCTGCGTGCCCGTGTAGGTGTCTCCATACCTGCCACCTGCGGCCGGCGAGGCATTACCCCCGCCTTTGGATACGGCCCCCCTCATCCGGGGGCCGGAGGGACTTCAACCCTCCTGACCAGTGCGCTGCCTGGCGCACACTACTCGGCCGTCCGACTCCTCGACGAGCGTCCCTTCCCACTTCGCTCTCGCTTATAGGGTCGGTTGCCGCGGTGCCACCCGCGGACCCGCCGAGGTCTCCCAGGGTCACGCACTGGTCTTCCGTACCGTGCCGTCCGCATACACCTTGGTGCGGTGGGTGGATGAGAGCGCCTTCGCCTCCATAGTGCAGGCTCGACCTTGCCCCACCTTTGGCCGACCGGTTCGTCATGGGGTCGCCCCCTCGACTACGGCCCGGTACTGCTCCGCAAACCCTTCGGACCCCACCTCGCGATGGGCGCCCTGTCCTCCGCAGTTCCGTCGTGGGGGCTCCAGGTCCACCTTGGCTGTGTCCGGCTTTCGCCTGCGTGCCCGTGTAGGTGTCTCCATACCTGCCACCTGCGGCCGGCGAGGCATTACCCCCGCCTTTGGATACGGCCCCCCTCATCCGGGGACCGGAGGGACTTGAACCCTCCTGACCATTGCGCTGCCTGGCGCACACTATGCCCTCTGCTGACTTCTGCGCCGCGGTCACGGGCCTTGCGGACCCGCTCAGTCCGGGACTTCCGGACACGACGCAGACCTCCCGAGGTAAGACCGACCGCCTTCACCGCATCCCCGCCGGATTTACCACCCCGGCCCTTGATGGCTGCGGACTTCGCGACTTCGCGCTCGCTCGTCCGGCCGGGTAGGCCTCGCATCCGGTTCTTGTTCATCGGGTCGCAGCTTTGCTCCGCGCTTCCTTCAGACCCCGCCTCGCGACGACGCCCTTGCGCTTCGCTAATCCTTCACCGCCATCAGGCTGGATAGAGGACTTGCACCTCCAAGCTGTCGGTCATGCTCGGCACACGCGAAGGACCCGCAAAGCGGGTTGACGGCCGTGGCTGACCGTGCGTGGTGAACGCGATCCGAGCGAAGCGAGGGCCTTTGGCGACATCCCGTCATCCGCGGAGCGGCCCTCAACCCACTCAACATCCCAGTGCCTGTGACGGGTATGCCACGCACCTGGGTCGGTGGATCGAAACAGTCGGTCACGGACCAAAAAGAACACGAAGATGCTGCTTGCAAAATGGTGGGGAGTCCCCCCCCCCCCCCCACAGGAAGACGAGTGGACCAAGCGTGATCACGGCCCACGCCGCGACGCCGGGGCGGTGCGAGAGGTCCCGCAGCACGTTGTTGCCGAGGAACTGATCGTTCACCAGATAGGTCCAGGGCGCGCGGGGGCAGGCTCGCTCGTGGCGGGCAAGCGCCGTGCCATCGAGCTCGCCTGTTGCGCGTGGACCGACCTGAGCCAGGCTCGCATCGCCGCTCAGGTCGGGTGGACTCAGCCGTACGTCGGTCAGATTCGCGCTCAACTCAATACTACTATTGAGTTGCCCGATCAGGTCGTCGGTGTTGACGGCCGCCGCCGTCCGGCGAAGCGATCGGCGCCTTCGTAGCGTTCCGACGCCGCGTCTTCGTCAGGCGCTCCTGGGCCTCGGCTGCGCGCCCAGCCGTGCCTTCGCCAGATGCGGCTTGACCCCGAACATGGCGAGTGGGCAGCCGGTCGATGTCGACACACGTGCTGTTGCCGAGCCCGGCCACCCGGATCGTGTCCGAACTGCCGAGACTCCGATCACGTCACGGCCCTGATCCCGCAGCCAGTCTGCCAGATGGCGGCCGACGCAGCGGTCGACGAGGGATTTCCGGGAAGGTCAAGGTAGCCCCATCCTTCGTGCCCTGCCCAGGCGCCGGCTCGGATCTTGAAGATCTGCGCATCGCCCGCACCTCGAATGCCGCGATGGGCCGATGGCGGTCAGGTAGACCACGATCCGCCGAGTCGGACGGGTGCTAGTCACCCGGGGTCGAGCCCGCAGCGATCGACCGTAGTCTGAACAGCGGTGGCCGCACGCCGCTTCCCCGGTGTTGCCGGGGCGGAAAGAGAGGAGCGACATCAGCACGGCACGGTCAGCTTGGCGTCGCCCCTTTCGCGGCAGCAGCATCTGTGTAGCGACCGCTCATGGACCTAACGTCGCCCTCCTTGAGTGTCAGACTGCTCACGAACCTCGCCTTCGCGCGTCTGCAACTCGGCTTGACAGAGCGTCGGCCTCCGGAGCCGATCCCGCCAAGGCAGAAACCCCAGAAAATCCCGTAGTTATTGAGGAAGTCGAAGGTCCGAACAGGTCCCAAAGGGTCACAAAACGGCTGGCAAAACCCGAAACGGCTGGCAGTACGGCTGGCAGAGATAGGGTGGCGTCGTACCTACCGTTCGGCCTCGCCGGAACGTTGCCAGCCGGCGAAGCCCGGAACCGGAATCGCGAGGCGCACGCACACCCTCCGTTCGACGACGCTGCCGTCGCGACATCGAGCGCGGGCGTGCAGACGCAACTCGGTGATCCCTTCAAGGATCAGGTCGCCGCCTGTGTGTACGTGTTCGGGAACGAGCGCGAGGGCGTGGCGTCGGTACTGCGAGTCGTGTTGCGCACCAAACTAATCCGCATCGTCGAGAGCGCAGCGACACGCTGAACGACCGTCGTTCGCATTGCCGGCGCGGGGAACAGTCGCGGCGGGAGGCGGCCAATCCAAGGGACAGACGGAAACTGACCCGCCACAGGCTCCTGACGTGGGCCCGCCATACACCTGCTGGGCGATGACGCCGATGGGTGGTGTTCGTGGTGAACGCTACGGACTCCGCGCTTCTTTCGTAACTCATTGTAAATCAGCAGCTTACGTGAACAGCGACGCCAGTCATTCCCAGTTTTGTTCACAATTCGCACTTGGACTGGACCGGACTCTGCGAGACCGCCTGAGCCCTTCCGCGAGCCGCGGACCAGAGATCACGAGCCGCGCACGCCGCGGCTGGCGTTTGTCCCTCAGCGCTCACCACGGCCGCCGCTGATCACAGCACCGCACACCCGAACGTTTAATCATGGCGCAGCACTAGACTCAGCGACCGTTGTCGCCGACCAACCGCTGCGCTTCGGCGTGGCCCTGTGCGGCGGCCAGACGGTACCACCGCGCCGCTTCCACGATATCCCGGCGCACGCCGCGGCCTTCCAGGTACATGACGCCCAGGTTGAACTGCGCCTGAACGTGGCCCTGCTCGGCCGCAAGGAGATACCACGTGACCGCTTCTTCGTCGTCCTGCGGCACGCCCCGACCGCGGTCGTACATGAAGCCGAGGTTGGTCTGCGCGAAGGGGTGCCCCTGCTCCGCGGCACGCCGGAACCAGCGCGCCGCCTCCGCGTCGTCGCGCGCCACCCCGCGGCCGTCCCGGTACATCTCGCCGAGGCTGTTCTGCGCGAGCGTGTTTCCCTGCTCGGCCGACCGCCGGAACCAGCGAACCGCTTCCCCGTCGTCCCGGGACACCCCGCGACCGTCCCGGTACAGGATGCCGAGGTTGTTCTGGGCGCGGGCGTTGCCCTGTTCCGCCGCCCGGCGGTGCCACGACACGGCGACCTTGTCGTTGCGCGCTACGCCGCGACCGGTGTTGTACAGGAAACCGAGGGCAGCCTGTCCGGGGGCGTACCCCTGCTCGGCCGCGCGCCGGAACCAGGACACGGCGATACCGTAGTCCTGTGCCACGCCGCGACCGCCCTCGTACCTTGCCCCAAGCTCCGCCTGCGCCCGCGCGTCTCCCTGCTCGGCCACGAGGCGAAGCTGCGCGACACCGAACCGGGCGACATCAACCCGCGCTACGTCAGGCGGCTGTACCGCGTCGACGGCCCCCGCCACCAGGACCACCGCCAACAGCGGAACGACGCGCAACCGCGCAAGCGCCTTGTTCGCAGTCATGACCCGAGCGTATCACCGTCGCAGGTCCTTCGATGCGGTACCGTCAGACCGACCGGAATTGGGGCATGGAATCGACCACGGTCATGGCGTCGTCCGTACGAACCGTCACGGATAAGGCCTTCGTACATTTCCGTGGCTTCCGCACCTCGGATTCGAAGCCACGGCGGCGGCGGCTCGGTCGGCGGCGGGGTCGCACCGCCACCGGGTTGGTGGTATAGGGGCGGCACGGGCGGCCACGCGGCGTGCTGGCGCCGTCCGACGACACAGCGTCGGCTCCATGGATTCACCGATGACGCGGATCAGCCGACACCGCTCTGCGACCAGATCCTGGGTTCGAAGCCACTCGCGCACGAACTTCATGTGTCCAATGACGTGCTCGTAACCCACCAGTGCGCCCGCTCCCGCGCAGGTGTCGACCTCCACGATGGCGATATGCTCCTTCGCCGCTTCGTCGACCGGCATCGGTCCCGTTCCGTTCTCGAGGTCGTGGATCTGGGCCAGCTTCGTCCGGAGCTCGTAGATGATTTCGCCTGTAGGTCGCGGGTCCTCGACCTTGCCGAGGAGGAAGTCGGCTGATACCTGGAGTTCCTCTGTCGGTTGCCGCCCCGTTGAGCGGCCCTTGGCGCGCTGTTGTCGGCGATCTCGAGGATGCGCGTTACGCTCTCGTCTGTCCGCGTTGCTGGCTGTTGGCGTCGGTGTCCCTCGGTCCTGGTGTGGCCATTCGGATCCTTGGCGAGCGCCCGGCTGACGCGCGGTGCGCGCTTTGCGATCCCGACGATGCGTGGTGATCCTGGAAGCCGGCTCTACGCTCTCGGCTGGCGTATGGTCGGCTTTCTCCTTGTGAGGTGCCGCGCGTGGCGTTTGCACGTGGCTTCCCGACCGCCGGCCTTTATACATCGGCGTCGTACGGCGCGGCGTCCCGAGTAGCTCCGCGGTCAGCTCCAGCGCGTCGTCGTCGCCCGCAATGTCGACGGACGCGAACGTCTCGGTGGCGCGGCTCAACGCCACGCTCAGACTGATCGATGCGCGGTCCTCGGTCGTCGAGCGGTTCCAGCCAGCCGACGGCGGCCGGCCTGCCGGGGGACGACCGAGCGCTGACAGCGCCGGCACCGGCGAAAGCCATAGCCTGTGCGCGGAACCGGGTCAACTCCACTCGGCATTTCACCCGACGCGGCGGTCAGCTGCCCGTTCGCGGTCGCGCGTCAGCGCGGTCCTTGCGGGGCTGCCGCTCACGCGGTCGGCGGCGGAAGGCCGAATACGTCGGGGACGACGGGGTTGGCGGCGCGCAATATCGTGGCGAACAGGATGGGCAGGTCAAGGTTGCGTTGGCGGGCGGTGCGTACAACGCTGGCGAGGACCTGCTGGGTGTCGGCGCCCTTGCGGGTGCGGTTGCCGCCGCAGACTTTGCGGGTGACGACGGCTTCCCGATATGTCGACGTCGTTGATTCGCGCCTTTTGGGCGCCCCGGGGCCAGTCGCGGCGCGAGCGCCTTCCCGCAGATTCTCGCTCAACCGTGCGTTGCGCTCGCTCAACCCCCAGCCGAGCAGCTTCTCCCTGCACCGTCGCAGCCGCGACCCGCCTCGCGCGACACCGGATATACTCGTTCCCCGGTTGGCGAGCAGACGACCCGTTGAATCTCCTGCACGATTTTTAGCGGCTGGCCGGCTGGCAGCCAGCCGCGGAGCGTGATGGCAGTCGTGGACACGGTACGGCAGGCACTCGAACGCGGCCCAGGACGATCCGAGTCAGATCTGCTCGTCTTCATCAGCAGTGTCATGACGGGCGAACTGCAATGGGCGAGAGACGAAGTCCTTCGGACCCTCAAGAACTTCCCATTCGCCCGACCCTGGGCGTTTGAGTTCACCCCGGCAAGTTCTGAGTCTGCTACGGATGCCTATCTACGCAAAGTACGCGACGCCGATTTCGTGGTGTGGCTCGTCGGTTCGCAAACCACCCAGCCCGTCGTCAACGAAATCAACACAACCTTAGCTACGGGCCGGCGACTACTGGTATTCAAGCTCCCGGCAGAAAACCGCGACGCGTTAACGCAACATCTCCTCTGCACGGTGTCCAAGTCCTGCAAATGGCAGACCATCACTACGCAAAGTCAGCTCCCACGGGCCCTAACTGCGTCAATATCCGATGAATTCATCAGGGCAGTACGCAACCCGCCGCCAGCCCGGCAACGGAAGCTCGAGCGATGGCGCGATTTGTCGATTGAGAGATGCCGCCAATCCTGGATTACACTGCGTGTGCCTTCTGCTGTAGCCACCGAACTCGCCAACGACCCATCTGTCGGCGATGTTCTCACTGCAGAAGACGTGAGCTTCCAGGTGGTCATCGCCGATGCTGGCGCGGGCAAATCCTTGGCGGCGTCGCGTTTTTTTCAGCATGCGATAGAGAACGCTCTACAAGACGGAACCAAGCCCTTCCCGCTCTTCGTGAACGCACGGGATTTGCACGAGCCGCTGGATGAGTACCTCGACAGACGAGCCGCTGGCCTAGTTCACTCTGCTCATCACCCCATACTGATCGTCCTAGACGGCCTTGACGAAAAGGGAGTTTCTCAAGCTAACGAACTGATCCTTCAGGTGCAATGCTACGTGGGAGCACACCCAGAATCACGCTTCCTAGCCACAAGTCGTCCACTGCCGGGCCTGAAGCTGCCCGACCAACAGATCAAGATCCCGGAACTGGATGACCAAGAGGTTGCCAACCTGATAGGGAGGATCGCCGGCACGACGCTCCGACCGATAGATCTATACAGTTGGACGGATTCTGTCCGGACCGCAGCGCGCCGGCCATTGTTCGCGGTGATGATCGGAGCAGAACTCCACCGGCGGCCCGCCATGCGCTTTGACCAGCCAGTTGACTTAATCGACCGACTGGCACAGCATGTCGTTGACAAGAGCCGCCAGGACGGCGAGAGAGTCAATGAGCTACTGCAAAAGCTAGCCGTGAAAGCCATAGCCACTGGACGACGTGTGCGCAGGTCGGAGGTCACTCTCAGTCACCGCGAACACTTACTTCTCGCGGACTCTGGTCTAGTAGACGTATCTGGAACCACAGTCGATTTCAATCACGAGGTACTGAGGGAATGGTACGCGGCACAGGCACTTATCGAAGAAAACCACTCCATCAATGAGGCGGTGCCTGGATCCGACCGCTGGATGACAGCTTTCAAACTCGTTATTGACTCTGACAACTGCAGAGCACGAAATGCTCTGCGCCACAAGCTTGCCTCGTCGGACCCTGGCTTGGCGAGCCTGCTTACAGAGGAGACTAGCCCTGCCCGTGCCCCGGATGTCCGGGGCTGGACTGTAGTGAGCAGGAGGTCATCCGAACTCGTCCCGCAGTTCGAAGGCGAAGGCCATGGCAACCAGTTGAGTGTAGCCGTGCCACATCAACTGTGCGCCGGGCGGGTCGCGTTGGCGTCCGAGCCACCCGCCGAGGCGCCCGACCAGACCGACAGCGTCGCCGAGGCGCGCCGGCGGCGGCAGCTTGCGTGAGCGGGCGAAGGTGGCGAGCACGCGCAACTCGCCATCGGAGAACAGCAGGTCGCCCGGCAGGTCGGGCACTTCGCGCCCGAGTTGGACCATCAACTGGATGCGCCACCCGATGACCATCTTGATGGCCATGGCGCGTTCGAGCCGCTCGGCCGTGTGGTGCTGCAACTCCTCGACCTTGCAGCCGGACTTGAGCACGCGGAAGTATTCTTCGATGCGCCAGCGCCGGACGTACCATTGCAGGATGCGCGTGGCGTCGTCGGCGCTGCTCACACGCAAAGTGGTCAGCAGGAACCACTCCAGCGGCTCGGCCGCGGGCGGCGGTTGTTCCTCGCGCACGTGGACGACCCACAGTGCGACCGGCTCGTCGCCGGGGCAGGGCAGCGGCACCTGCTGGTAGCGCAGCGTCACGTCGGCGACCCGCTCCGCCCGGCGGTCCTTGCGGGCCTGTTTGCTGGCCTTCACGCGCGCGCTCAGCCGCTGCACCTCGACCTTGGCGGCGCCTCGGGCCGGCGCGTTGCGCACCGTATCGAACAGACGGCGTGAGACCGTCTGCCCGGCGGGCGTCTTTTCCCTGCCGAGGACGCGGTCGGCCTTGGCGCGGACCAGCAGGTCGACCTGCGGGGCAGCCGCGCGGTGTTCGACGAACAGGTCGAGGAAATCGGCCTCGCGGTCCATCACGCACACCACGCGGGTCTGGGACAATTGCTCGGCTGCCTGCGCGCAGTCGCGCAGCCCCTCGATCCAACGGAACGACTTGCGCTTCTCGCGCGGCTTTGGGGTCGGCTCGCCTTCCGCCTCGGAGTTGGGGGACGCGGGCGCGTCGAAGGCGGCCCGCAGCACACCCAACGCCACCCCGTCGGGATTGACGGCCAAGGTCGTGTGCAACTCCAGGCCGCGCGCCACCGCCCCGGTCTGGTTCGAGCCGATGGCCCCCAGCCCTTGCGTCTGCCCGCGCCGGGTGAAGTTCAACCGGGTGCCGTCCTGGATGCACAGCACCGTGTCGTGCGCCTGCATCCGGCGCAGCGTCTGCTCGCGATGCGGCGCGAGGATGTTGTCGACCGTCACCGCACTGTCGGCGGGCTGGTCGATCAGCCGGTAATGGCCCTTGACCATCGCGCGGGCGCCGTGGGCGGCGCCGGTGATGGCGCGCATCGGAGACTCTGCCATTTGCTGCGCGCTCTGTACCAGCCGCGCGCTCAGACGCGCGTCGCCCAAACGCGCCCCGCCGAACTCGTGGTCCGCCCAGACCGCGGCGTCGAGACCGTCGCCAACCGCCAGCGGCGCCACGACCGGTGCAGGCACCGCGAGGCGGGTGCGCCACGCCGGCTCCAAGGCATACATATACACCGCCTTGCGCGTTTCCGGCGCCGCGTGCCGGCGGTCCTGGCGACCGCGACCGCAGGTCTCACCCACCCGAACCCAGTTGGCCGCGCGCACGCTCGCCCCCGTCTGTTCGGTCTCGTCGACGAACGTCTCCAGCAGCCAGGGGCGATAGCCATACAGACCCTCGCAGTCGTCGCCGACTGCCCGGACGACCCGGCCCAGCACGTGCGAGGCCAGGTTGCGACACACAATGCCGGGGCGCACCAGCAGCCGGCACAGTCCCAACACCCGGTGCAGGTGCGCGCGCCGGCCCGTGTCGTCCCACCCGACCCAGGCGTCGCGGGACCGCAGCCGCCGCGCACTCGCCGCGAACCCGACGCCGCCCAGCCAACCATGCGCCGAACCCACCAGATACCGCAGTTGCGGGCCGACGAACGGACCGGCGCCGCGCGGGTGCTCGTACGCCATCAGCGTGTTCCAGACTTGGCGCTGCGCGTCGGTCTCAACCAGCGCCAGGGTCAGACCCACAACCTTGCCGACCGTGCCCGGCACGTCCACCGCCGGCGCCATCGGGTGCGGAAGCACCCGCGCCCGGCCCCCAACGCCGCGAGCCGCCTGACTCGCAGGCAGCGAGACGTGGCCGGCCGCCTGCAGGTCGGACAACGCCCGGCAGCAGCTCGCGCGCTGCCACCGGCCCCGCCCGTCGCGGAAATCGAACGCTTCACAGACGCGATCGGCGACCTGACCGAGGCTGCCGACACCCTGCGAAACCGCCTCGTCCAGCACGTCGCGCAGGCGGGCGAGGTTGTCCCGTAGAATATGTGAGACCTGATTCTGAATCTCCATGCCGGCCACCGTAGCGAAGTGGCTGCATGAAGTCCAGCGAAAAGTTTTGGGGCAAGGGCAGGACTAGCCAGCGGCGCCTCGAGAGCGATCTTGCGAACGGCGCGACGGAGTCCGCAGATCAATTGGGAGAAGACTTGTGGAACGCGATGGACTCCTGGCGGCGGGGTTTGAGAGACCTTTTTCAGGTGATCGGCCCGACCAACGCGGATGGCGAGACGGCGCCCGTGGGCGTTCACCGAAATGCTACGGCCATTACGACTTCATGGTACCAGGGGACGGAGGCACTACCACGCGTCGTGTGCTTATCGAAGCACTCGAAACCCGATTTTCGAGTTCTTGATCCAGGCTGGGCGGTTCTGCACACGGAAACAATGCCACTTGGTGGTGAATGGCCGTGGAGAACGACAAGACGCCACCTCGTGGATGCACTATCAAGGACGATAATGACGCGGCGGCTCGCCCTCTTTTCTCACTATGCAGTACAGGAATTGGTGCGGGCGTTTGCGTTAGCTGTAACGAACCAAGGCGAGTTTAACCCCAAACCACTTGTTGTGCGGGAGGTGCTTGAGAGCGCGCAGCAGCTCGCACGCCATGCGACTAAGGCAACGCTAGCGTTTAGAATCCATCGGTTTGAGGTGACACCGGATGAACTCGGCCTTGTGAGGGCCAGCCTTGAGAGCCTACGAGAGCAAGGCGCGGACATCGTCCGTGATCCGTGGCCAAGTTTTGACCGGATCCCGTCAGATGACCAGCGTGGCTTGCACACGTGGGACTTTTATAGCCGTGACCGATTGTTGGAGCGCGCCATTGCTGTATATTCGGCCGCCTTGCAGCTCTACGCGGATTTGGTTGAGCGATGGTTCGGGGGGTTTCGGAGCCGACTTCGGTTGGGCCGACTGCTTCCGCTCAAGCTAGAGGGTCGACTAACCACCTCCCAGCGGACCCATTGGGAGGGAGCACCGAGTCTGAGGTGGTGTGCGAGAGCACTGCCGGAGGGCGAGAGATCGCGGGTGGACCTGCAGTGGGGCTCAACGGACGACTTCGATCTTATGTCCTATTGGAAGGAGGAAGAGAACAACTTAAAGTCGGTGCGACCAGGGACCGATGCGACACCGTACCCGATTGCGGGAGACTCATTGCCAACCATTGACAGCATACGACCAGTAACCGACTTGGCTCATTCTTGGCTGATTGGCGATCTGAGGGAGTTGCGCTGGACGGATCTAAGCACGCTATCGTTGCTACGGTGAGGCGTGGGTTGAGGACAGCGGCGGCGTGTTTCTGAACCTTCCAGTGGTCGGCAGCGTGCGGTTCGACGTCGGCCACGATTTGCGCGGAGGCGTGGTGGTCCACAGCGCGGCCGGCTTCGGCTTCTGAAGGTCCGCCTTGGCTATCCGGGCCGGCGGTGGTGCTTCGAGACGCTGCCGGCACACGCGCGAAGGAATCGGGGTCCGACAGCAGGAATCGCCGGAAGGGCAGCTTCGAGGGCGCCGTACAAGGTCCTGCCGGGGTGGCGTTGCACAGGCAACGCTCTACCCGCGACGAACCCCTTGCAGTGGCTGTAGCCCTGTCAACCGCGGACCTGGGACCGGTTCTTGACGCGGTCGGCGGCCGTGCGGCCCGCCTGAGTGCGCGTGCTAGCCCTGCCCTGTACCCGCATTCAGGGCTGGACAAATCAGCTTCCGCCGTGTAGCGTCACGGCATGGAGCATCAGAACCAGATACTACAGACCCTTCGTGCGCCTGAGTCGCAAGCTCGCCTCGAGCGGATTGTGGCGCAGGAGGCGCTGAACAACCGGGCGGCGGTGGGGCGGCGGGTGTGCGCGGAGTTCGGGTTTGTGGATGCGCGCGGGTCGGCCCAACTCGCGGGTTGTCTTAAAGCGCTCAACACGCTGCACAAGGCGGGGCGGATTGCGTTGCCGGCGTCGCGGGGTGGCGGGGGCGCGCCCACTCCGCAGCGTTTCGACGCGCCGGTGGCGGCGGCCACGGCGGTGCCGGGTACGGTGGAGGCGGTCGCGGGGTTGTCGCTGGAGCGGGTAGAGCAAGGCGGGCAGCGCCGGGTGTGGAATACCTTGCTGCACTTCGAGCATCCGCAGGGGACGACGACCTTTGCGGGCTGCCAGGTGCGCTATCTGGTGGTCTCGGCGCACGGGGTGCTCGGCGCGGTCGGGTTTTCGGCGTCGGCGTTGCAATTGCGGGCGCGCGAGGCGTGGATGGGGTGGAGCGCCGGGCAGCGTCTGGCGCATCTGCACCGGGTGCTGTGCCTGAGCCGGTTCCTGATCCGCCCCGGCGTGCAATGCCGCAACCTGGCCAGCCAGGTGCTGGGCCAGGTGCTGGCGCGTCTGCCAGCGGATTTCGAGGCCCGCTACCGGTATCGTCCGTGGCTGGTGGAGACCTTCGTCGGCCCCGCGCATGACGGGGCCAGCTTCAAGGCGGCCAACTTCGTGTGGGTCGGGCACACGGCCGGTCGCGGGCGCCAGGACCGCGACCATGCGCGGGCTCGTCCGGTCAAGGCGGTATATATGTATGAGTTGGAGCCGCACTGGCGGCGGCGGTTGGGGGTGGCGCGGGTCGACGCGGCGCCGGCGCTGGCGCCGGCTGACGGTCTCGACAGCGGCGCCTGGACGGTGAACGAGTTTGGAGGGGCGCCGTTGGGCGATCAGCGGTTGTCGGCGCGTCTGGTCAAGAGCGCGGGGCTGCTGGCGTCGTTGCCCGGAGAGGCGGTCACCGCCAACGCGTCCCACGACCGCGCGGCGGTGAAGGGCTACTACCGGCTCATCGACCAGCCGGTGTCGTCGGCGGTCACGCCCGGGAACATTCTCGCGCCCCACCGGGCGCGCACGCTGCAGCGGATGCGCGGCCAGGACACGGTGCTGTGCATCCAGGACGGGACGGATCTGAATTTTGCGACGCGCCCGCACTGCGAGGGGCTGGGCATCATCGGGCGCAACCAGACGGTCTCGAAGACGCTCGGCCTGCATCTGCATCTGACCCTGGCGGTCGATGGCGCGGGTCTGCCGCTGGGCGTGCTGCGCTGCGGTTTCGAGGCGCCGCCGGGCGGCGCGGCGCGCCCGGCGGACGAGCCACCGCCGGCGGCGGCGCAGGAGACGGCCCCCAAGACGCGGCGCTGGGTCGACGGCCTGCGCGACATCGACCGGGCGGCGGCGGCGTTGAGTCGCAAGACCCGGGTGCTCAGCGTCATGGACCGGGAGGCGGATTGCTTCGCGGTGTTCGACGAGCAGCGCCGTCTGAACCGGGTGGAAGTGCTGGTGCGCGCCCACCATGACCGCTGTCTCGCCCAGGGCGCCCCGAAGCTGTTCGCCGCCATGCGCGCCGGCGCCGCCGACGGGCACGTCGAGATCGAGATCGACCGCCTGAGCGCGCGGCGCAAATCCAGCGGCAGGCAGGCCCGCCCGGCGCGCACCGGGCGGGTGGCGCGGGCCGAGGTGCGCCATCGCCAAGTGGTGGCGCCGCCGACCATCGCCGGCGCCGAACCGCTGGCGCTGTCCACGGTCCATGTGCGCGAAACCGCGCCGCCGCCCGGCGAGCCGGCGGTCGAGTGGTTCCTGCTCACCAGTCTCGACGTCGACAGCACCGAAACCGCGGTCGCGGTCATCGGCTACTACCTGCGGCGCTGGCGCATCGAAGACCTGTTCCGGGTGCTCAAGTCCGGATGCCGAGTCGAACATCTCGCGTTCCACACCGCCGACCGGCTCCAACGCGCGGTCACCATCAATACCGTGATCGCCTGGCGCCTGATGGTGATGACCCTGCTCGGACGTGACGTACCGGGGTGCGACGCCCAGTTGCTGTTCACCGACATCGAGTTGCGTTTCCTGACCGACTATGCCGAAGAACTCGGCCTGCCGCCCCCCTGACCATCTCGCCGCCGCAGTCCTCCTGCTCGCCATCCTCGGCGGCTACCAGAACCGAACGCACGACCCGCCCCCCGGACACCAGATCATGTGGCGCGGTTACGAACGAATGTCCATCGCAACCATCGGCTACCGCATTGGACGGCGGGAGCGTGCTGGAGTTGTCCAGAACGAATAATGTGGGTACAGGGTAGTGCTAGCCGACGGGTTCGCGGCCGAGCGGGTTATCGCGGCGTGGATGACCTCGGGGGACGCACGCTGGCGCAGCCGGGGCTCATCGAGGCGGAGGCGAGCGGTGGCCGGACGTAAGGTCGATCTCGAGGTCGCGTTCCGAGGTTCGGCGGCGGCCCGGCGGCGCCGCCAGAACCCCGTGATCACGGATGCCGGGACCGTCGGCATCACCCTGCACGCGGCTCGCGAGGTCCGCGACCAGCTCCGGGACCTGGCCTACGAGCGTCGGATGACGATGCAACTGCTGCTGCTCTGCGTCGCGCTCAACGACCTGTTCGCCGCGCACCAACGGCCGGAGATCGCGGCTGTTCTTCCGCGGAAGCCCAAGGTCCGGCGCCGCGCGTAGCCTTGTGGGCCGGCCTGTATATGCAGGCCCGACGGTCAGCGAATTGCCCGACGTCCATACATCGTGTTTCGGTCGCAACCGGCCCTCGTCGACCTCCAGGTCGAGACCCGTGAGGACGACCAAGCCGATGATCACCTCGCTCCCGGGCGCTCCCTCGATGCAGTCCATCATCATCATCTCGCGCTCGCCGATCCGGACGGACACCGGCCCTGCTATCGGCCACTTTCCGGGTCGCCCGTCGGCGTAGGTAACCCGCGGGGTCCCTTGACTCCGGAGTCCGAGGCGTCGTTGTACGAGGTCCTGGGGGATAACTTAGCTAAAGCTTAGCTAGAAGCCGCACGGCCATCATGGTGCGGTTTCGCCGTCCGCAGGTTCCCGTGGCCCCCGCGGATCGAAGGCGAGGCACCTGAAGTAGCGCTCGATCCTCTCGTAGTCTCCCTCTGGGCCGAAGAACTGGTCCATTCGGTGGTGAAGCAACTTCACCGATTCCTCGAACGGCCCAGAGAGTTCCGCGTCCTTCAGCAGGCTGTGTCGATAGATGACGCGGTGTTCCACTTCCATGGGATATCTCTCCGCTCTGTCCGGATCGATCGGCGTGGCCTGCAGAAAGCTCCAGACTTCCTGCATTTTCGGGTTCTTCGGGTTCCGGTGCAGCGGTGTGCCGAGTTCCACGGTCACGTTGCGAGGTTCGAAGCTGAACCACCACCAGGTGCAATCGCCGATACCCAGGTGATCCCCGTCGGACGGCAGCGTCTCCCACCAGTGCAGCCATGCCCAGTCCTTGTAGCCGCCGCGTCCACGCGTTTTCTTGATGCCGGCGTCGCTCTTGCGCTTCAGGCGCTCTGCGGCTTCCTCTCTCAGTTTGAGCGGCCTCTGCTGGAAGTACTGCATCCATCGTTCGATGGTAGCCCTGTGCGGTTCGTCGACCTTGTCCAACAGGGCGCGTTCGTCCTGCAGTGTCGCGAGGATCCCTGGATGGTCGGCCCGAAGTCGCTCGGCGAGATCGTCTCGGGCGCATTCCCGATTTCCCGGAGCAGTGCAGTGTGTAGGCAAAGATGGACTGTGAGGCTGGGGGAGGTTGAGCCGGTCTTCGGACAGACGGGGAGGGTGGTACTGGACATTACGGCTCGGACTGCCCATGATGGTGCGTTGAAATGGACAAGAGCGCCATCGACACCCCGAGCCGCGAGAGCGATCTTCGCAACATTCCCGTCCACCTGCGCACTGCCCTCCGGCGGGCGCTGGAGTTTGAGGCGCGTGCTCGAGCGCCCAGGTCGGCAGAGGAAGCGGAGCAGTGCGAAGAGCAGCTGCGGGCCATCGCGGACGAGTTCTTCGGCGCCCTCCTCACCCCCGTGCTGCAACGCGCGGTGCGCTCCGCCGCGGTTGGCGACGCGGCGAGCGCCCTCGTGCGCCACCTGCCCCGGCGGATGCGGAGCGACGGCCTGGAGACCGTCAACGTTCGCACCTCCCGGGGCACGACGGTGCCGGTCACGACGCCGTATTACCGCGAGAAACACGCCCGTCGGGCGAAGCGGAGGCCGGGACTCTACCCCGCCTTGGTGGTGCTGGGCATCTACGACCGGTGCACGCCGAAGCTGGCCTCGGATGCAAGCCGCGCGGTCGCCATGCTCAGCTCGCTGGCCGAAGCGCAGGCGCAGCTCCGCTCCGACGGCATCGCCCTGGATATCAAGACCCTCCGCTCGACCGCCTATCGCTACGCTGCGCGGGCCCGAGCGGCCCAGCAGAGCGCGGCGTGCGGCCTGCTGGACCGCGTGACCGGCAAGCGGGTGGTCGTCTCCCTCGACGGGGGCCGCGTCCGTGTGAGGCGCAAGAAGCGTGGCCCCAAGACGAAGAAGGGGCGCAACCGATTCCATACCGACTGGAAGGAACCGAAGCTCCTCATCCTGTACGTCGTCGGCGACGACGGGCGACCGTCTCAGACGTGGGCCCCGATCATCGACGGCACGCTCCGGGGACCGGAGGCGGTCTTCGCCCTGCTGTTGTCGTACGCGCGGCAGATCGGCCTCAACGCCGCTGACAAGGTGCTCTTCATCGCCGACGGCGCGCCCTGGATCTGGCAACGCATCCAGCGCCTCATCGCCGCGCTCGGGCTCTCGCCGACACAGGTGCTGGGGCTGATCGACTTCTATCATGCCGCAAAGCAACTCTCCGACGCGGTCAAGCTGCGCCGCTGGAGCGCGACGCAACGCACCCGCTGGCTCAACCGCACGCGGGGGCTGCTCAAGCGAGCACGGGTGGACGAGGTGATCACGGCCCTGCGGGAGCTGTGCCGCGGGCGCACGGCCGGCAAGATCCGCACGCACCTCAACTACTTCCTGAAGAACCGTCATCGTTTCGCCTACACCACAATGGTCGGGCTCGGGCTTCCGCGGGGCAGCGGTGCCGTCGAAAGCGCCATCCGTCGCGTCATCAATCTCCGCATCAAGGGCGCCTCCATCTATTGGCTACCGGAGAGCGTCGACGCGATTCTTCTCCTGCGGTCTTTCTATAAGTCCGGCAGATGGAACTGTTTGCAGCGGATGGCCATGACGCCGGTGGGTGTGAGCGCGTGACCGGGAAATCGGGAATGCGCCCGATCGTCTCCGGCGGGGATCAGCTTCTCCTCGATGACGTCGAGGTATCGCTCCACGAAAGCTCGGACGTGGCCGTCGGCAAAGTTCTCGCGGTCGTTCAGCAGGGACCGGATGATCCCATGCACGTCGTCCCAACTCAAGGGAATGATGTCGCGCGTGTCGCGCTCTGCATCACGTCCTTCCGGTGAGTTCGAAGTGGTAAGCAGAACGCCGGGAAAGTGGTCGTACCGGCCCTTGTACTTCTCACGTAATGCCTTCCGATAGGCCCCTGTCTGCTGTTCGGCCTCGGGGTACCACCCACGACCTTGTTCTCGATGATGAGCAGCACTTTTTCCGTCTTGAAGCCGACGGTGATGTCGGCATACCAGCCCTCGTGATAGTCCTCTCTCCTGACCTCGACGTTGTCCTTGTCGTCGAAACCACTCAGGCTCTGGAGAGCCGGGACCTGGTGTCGACGCGCCAAGTGCTCTACGAGCGCGCGCAGGAATCGGCCGCCGACTCCGTGTGTCCCGTCCGGCCGGAGCAGCCATGCCAGGACGTTGCTGTGGCGGATTTCCATATCCGCGACCTGCAGGACGTCGAACGGATTGAACCCCCGGGCATGCAGCTCCTTGTGGTAACGGCCGAATTCGGGAGACTCGATCAGCGCCTGCAGCTTTCTCTCCATCGTTCGTCTCTCCTGCGCTATCCGCCGGGCGCCGCGCGGCTGGCTGCGAGCCGGTCCCGCGGCACGATCTCTCCTGTGCCGTCGTCCTTTCCTCGGCGAGCGGGGTCACCAGCCCAGGGTGGCCCGGCCGAGCAGCGCGTTGCTAGTGTGCCGTCCCGGAGAAACGTAACGCAATTAGCTCGACACGTTGGCGGGGAGCCATGGGCGTTTTCGCAGTCCGGAGCTTCAGGCATTCTGCAACGCATTTGCGAGACGGCACACTAGCCTCGCCCTGCATCGGGCTCTCCTGCCGCTGGGCGTCGACCCCCAGCTCGAAGTTCACCTTTCCCTGCTCCAGCACCCCGAGGCCGTAGCCGGCCCGGTAGTCCCGGCCGTGGGGCGAGGTGGTCAACCCGACACGCGGCGTTCCCACGAAGCGACTACCCACGGGCAGCCCGTAGCCGATCTCGGCGTTCACCTGTCCGCCGGCGCCGTACATCTGGTGCGCCCCGGCGCCGTAGGCCATCTGGCTGTGCCACAGCGCCTCGGCGCCGCCCATCGCCGACCCGCCCCACGACGGGGCCACCCGCGCTGTCAGCCCCAGCGGGCTCGACGGCGTCGGGTCCCAGCCGAACGACAGCGACATGCCCCGCTCGGTGAACCCCTTGGCCTGGTGCACCACCAGCGTCCGCATCCGCACGTCCAGCGACAGCCCCGTCACCGAGTCCGCGAAGACGAGACCGTCGCCGATGTCCATGCCCGTGCCGGTCTCGGCGTCGCCGCCGTCCTGCCGCAGCCCGACCTCGACGCTCGGCGTCAGCGACACCCGGCCGCCCACGGTGAAGCCGCGCGAGCCCTCCAGCGCCGTCCGCACCCGCGTCACCCCGGCCTGCGAGGCGTTCAGCCGGCCCGCCGCGCCGTCCACCAGCTCGATCCCCGCCCCTACCCACAGCGCGTCGGCCTTGAACGCCAGCGCGAACCCGCCGGTGGCCCGCGAGCCGATCAGCTCGCCCCGTGTCCCCGCCGCCGTCATCGCCATCGACATGCCGGTATCGAGCGCCGCGGCGCCGTCCGGCGTCAGGCTCAGCGCGCCCGTGCCGTAGCCGGTCACTCCCCACACCGACACCCGGTCGTTGACCTTGTAGCCCAGCCACGGGTAGAAGCCGGTCATCGACGTGGTGACCTGCCCGGCGCTCGGGCCGCCGTAGCCGCCCAGGCCAGGGTGCGGCGCACCGACAGGCCGACCACCAGCGGTCCGCGCGAGTAGTCGGCCCCGAGCATCGTCGTGCGCACGTCGCCGTTGAGCGACAGCGCCCCCTCCATGCCGCCGAAGTGCGACCGGGAGCTGCGGCTCCACACCGACACGACCCCGCCGTGCTGCTCGCGGTTCAGCTCGAACTCCCAGTTGGAGAACGGGTCGCCGCCCGGCAGGAACGAACCGAATCCGCCGCCGTGCGCGCGGCCCGACGGCCCGCCCGGCATCGCCGCGCCGATGCCCATCGGCGGCTGCCGGCCGGTCACGCCCGTCGCGCCCGTCATGCCGGTCGCGCCCGCGCCGTGACCGGACAGGTTCGCGCCCATCGGGTTCGGGGCCATCGAGTCCGCACCCATCGAGTTCGCACCCATCGCGGCGCTCATCGGATTCGCACCCATCGGAGCCGCGCCCCCGGGACCCATTCCCATCGGCTGCCCGAACTGCGACAGGAAGCCGAGCGCGAAGTCCCGTTCCATGCCCGGCCGGAATTCCCGGCCGGCGAACCGCGCCCGGAAGCCCCGCTCCCGAGGCGTCGCCATCCGCTCCCCGACGTGCTCGACCACCTGCCATGGGGCTGGGGCATGCCCACCCACTCTACCCGCCTACTTGCCTGCCATCCGCTGACTAGAGGAACCCCAAATGCTTGCGATCGCTCGGGCGACTGCTCTTGCTCTGACCGTGTTGACGGAAACAGTCGAATCGCTTACTGCTCCTGCCATGAGGGGGCGTGCTCGTCGAAGTAGGCGAGGAGCCTCTCGTAGCGTGAGACGAGCGTCGTGTATCCCGCCTCCCGGTGCTCACGAAGCTGGTCGCGGACATAATTGTGGGCTCTGGTGAACACGTCGTGGAAAGACCGTCGGCGTTCGGGAGTGGACCAGAAGCCTCCGAGCGGGTCAATTTCCGTGTTGCCGTTGCCATCTTGCCTGAGCATCGACCAGCACTGTCCTGCAAACATGGCTGCCCCTTGGAAGGCGACATCCGGGTTCTGCCGAGCATCCTGCAGAGCACCCACCAGTTCTTTTCCTACGACGATTCGAGGCCAATCTGCGATTTTGGATTCCAGATGGTACGCATCTATCAGAGCCTGACCGTAGACGTCGTTCTCACGCATTTGTGCCGCGAGCCCGATCTCCAGAATCGGCGTAGTGCTTCCGGGCGCCGGCCGCATGGATCAGCTGGTGGCTCAGAGTCCCGATGATGGCGATGGCCACCGGGCCACAGCTGCTGGTACCGCACTCCAGCCACGTCGGACAGCACCGGCCGGAGTCCGTCAACGGCACGCCGTAGCCATTCCTCCCGGGTCATGGCAGTCACCGTGCAAACTCAATCTGGCCGGCTCAGGCGCCACAGTTGGCCGTTTACACGGCCAGAGTGCCGCTCTCAGTCCGAAAACCGGCACCGAGTCTCCCGAGGGTTTCCAATCCGAGTGATCCGCCGACCAGCCGGGCACTGGCGTCCTGGCGAGCAAAAGGCATAATAGGACGGCTCGCCGTATCCTGAAGCGGCAGCAAATCCTCTGCGTACGTCAAAGGTCCGCCGCGGTCCGCCAGCGCAAGCACCGTGTCCGTGGCGGTCGTCAGCGTGTCTTTGGGAATGGAGGTCTGAACTTGGCGTGGAGTGCTCTACGGCTCTCTGGGCTTGAGTCGTCATGCCAGAGCATCGCCACGTGGTCCTTCTCGCGCGAAGCCGGCGAGATTTGGGTAGTGCGATGTTCCCACGTTTCCACGGCGTCCTGTGGTCGCTGCACTTCTTTGCCTGTGATCCTGCCAAAGGATCGGTGCGTGCCCTCCACCCATCCGGCTCGCGTCAGGTGGTGCTCGGTCGAGTAGGGGTCTTCCACGGGGCCTTTCCTCCTCCAGAACTCGGGTTCGTCCGCTACCGGCTGAAGGAATCCCCAGCCGACAGCGATTTCCCCACCCGGCAACATGTTGAACCAGAGGCGGCAGCCGCTCGGCAGGTTGTAGATGATGATGCTCATGTCGCCGCGTGCAACTTCACTGTAGTAGGTCTTTTCTTCGTCAGCTTCGCGGCACATCTGCTCGGCGATGCGGTCCCTGTACATCCCTCCTCCCTTGCCGCCACCGTGCACATGCTTCATGATAGCCAAGGCAGCCTGTGCATCCGCATCAGATCGGCTGTTGACTATCAGGTGCTCAGTTGCCTTTAGAAGCCATTTGAACAGCCAACCGCTACCGCCAGTCACCGCAACCGGGAGAAGCCCCCGCAGTACCTGAAGGAGCCAAAGACGGGGCTTCAGGGCGAGTCCGATTCGGTTCAGGGCTGCTATCGAGCGAATGAAGTAACCTATCCTCAGATGCATTGCTCTCGCTGCAGTTCCGGGTTCAGTTCCTCTACGGGCGATTCTGACGAGTTGCGGCTAGCATCTCCGCCAGCCTGGTTGTCCTGCTGGCTCTTTTTCGCGTCATTCGTCCGCATTGCCTCCACCATCTTCTGAATAGCCATTACCCCGAGGGGAAGAAGCACGATTGCGTCATCACTGGTGAGTGTTACTTTGGGGTGTGCGACCGGATTGCGATAGTTGCCCCTGATATTGTTGAGCAAGTCCGTAACGCTGGACGTTACTTGAGCTTCCTTCAGTTTCTCGACATAGTTGAACCAGGTCTTCGGCTTGTTGTGTTTCTGCAATTTGCCCTTGACTTGGTCGTACAGAACGTGCATCACCGACTCAACGGCACGGAAGAGATGGAAGCCCGCTGCGGTGGGCAGATCGAAGGCGAGGCAGCGACCAGCCTGCCGGATATCGTCAATGGCCACGCCATCGAGCTTCTCACGCGTACTTTCCGGAATGAGGATTTCCGCGTGGTCTATGAGTAAGGGCGTCGAGTACGCGCCCTTCTGAGAGACTGCGCAGGTGTCAAGGGTACGGCATTCTGCCTCCAGGACGGCACTCAACTCCGTGACAGCGGAAGCAACGCGAAGCGCCCCAGAATAGCGAACTGGCTTGGTTAGCTCATTCTTGTGCCCAGCGGGAGGCAAAAGAATGTGTTCTATGGCACTGAGGAGTTCCTGCACGTTTTGCCGGCACACTCGCAAGGATACAGGTCCAGTGAGCAGAGCCTCCAGTGTGGATTGTGCAGCGACACATGGAAGGATTGCGTCCGACAGCAACGTCGTTTCGGTCACGTCCTTTAGTCGTTCCAGTGTGGCTCCCAGTTGGTAGAAGCGATACTCATTCATTCGTTGCACGAAGGACCTCCCAGACGGTGGTGGAGCTGTTCACGCGTTACTGTCTGACCTCTGGCCCGCTGTCGTTCGTCGGCTCGCCCAGGAATGCCGGCTCGTGGTCTTCGGGAGTCGGCAGGATCTCCATCACCCGACGGAGCATCTTGATCCGCTCGGCGGCGAACGTGGTTTCGAGGTCGCCGTCGGACACGTCGCGCATCAGGTGATCGATCCAGGCTCGTTTACAGCTCGCCGTGAACCGCTGGCGAGCGTCCACCAAGCGCCGGATCATCTCTGCGTCGCTCATCGTGGGCTCCGTCTGCGCCCTGTTGCGCGGACCCGATCATACCGTCTGGCGTCTGGCTCTACGCTCGTGAGGCCGATTTGTCGGAGTTGGATAACCGAGTTGGACAGATCTCGGTCCGCCGGGCCAATACCAGATCTTCGGCCAACCGCTTGCCGATTGCGGCATCGACGGCGGCCAGATGCCGGTCAATCTGGGACAACCGCGTCTTGCTCTGCTGCTTCAGCAGCGGATGTCGAAGGTGCTTCTGGCGGTTCCGTGCGGCGGTGCGGTCCGTGACCAGCGCGTCGCGCGCCCCTTGTGTCAACGAGCGGTGAGAAACGCGCCATTCCGAACAGGTCATCGACCACAACATGTAGGGGTCATGTGTGTTGCGCCGTCGGACGAGGCCAGTCTGGACGAGCGTGCGCGGAGCCGCAGTCAAGGCCGTCAGCCCCGCGAAGCGGGGGCGGAGCGCAGCGACGCGCCTTGACGGCGGTGAGCACACGCGCACGCTTGTCGGCTTCGACGGCGCCAGCCTACCACAACATCTTGTGGCCGACGGCGAGCGAGAAACCCGCGCATTCCTGCGCTCGCCAACACTTGCAGTTCCTCGAGGGCGCGCCGCGTCGGCGGCGACGCCTCGGTCGGCCGCAGATGCAACGCTGTCCCCATTTGCGCCAGCACCCGCGCGTCTACGGCGGCGGTCTTGGCGCGCTGTCCCATCGCCTGCGCAAAAGGCCGCGCCTGCAACGGATTGGCTCGCGCCAGCGGCAGGCCCGCCTTCAGGAGCGCCTCCTCGAACGCGCGGTGCCAAGGTCCGGTGGGCTCGTACACGACCGAACGAACCGGCTGGTCGATCCACGCGATCAGCGCGTCGAATCCCGCCGAGTCATTGGTGAATCGCGCGGCCTTGCCGGCGGGAGCCATGTGGGTGTCGAGATGCGTCTTCGAAATGTCAATGCCTACTACGGTAGAATCGGGCATCTTTTCCTGCTCCTGTGCTTGTTTTCGAGCCCTCACGCTCGTGTATCCATTCGGGCCCTAGGAAAAGACGGTGGCGACCAAACTCCGCTACGGCCCCTGTTCGGCCAAGCGGCTCGCGGTCCGACCACCGCCACCCCCGGCGCTCCCAACCGGGGGGCGCCAGGGGGTGGACCTTCCGAGGTCGGTCCACAGCGGTGAAACTAACAAACAAGCGGCTCCCCAAGCTCCGCGCTTGTTCCCGTTGAACGAGGGCCAGCCTTCCGGCTGGCCCTCAAGGGCTTCCCGCACGGTCGGCCGCGGCAGTCACCCGGAAGGGCCGAAACGGAGTGGGAGGAGCCGCGCAGCGGCTTGACGGCCGCGGCCGACCGTGCGGGAGGTAGATGCTTCCGAGCGAAGCGAGGGCCTTCGGTACGTGCGAACCGATTCCCACCTGTTTCGGGGGAACCCATTTTCTTCGGATGGCTTGGTGCATGCCTCAGAGATCCCCTCATTTTCTCATATGAACAAATAGAGCAAAATCCTCCGTTTCACATTAGGAAAGTTGGAAAGGTGCGCACTTTGAATTAGAATATAGTTGTATGCATAAACATCAAGACCGGCCAGCCTCATCCCGGCAATGGCTCCGGAGACACGACATCCTGAACTTCATCACCACCTTGTACGAAGGCGACCTGCATGCCAAACGGGTGCTGTCCTTGGCCAACGCAACCCAGGGCGTGCTGACTGTTTCGCCCCGTGGCGGGCGCATGGTAGGCTGCCCCCCGTATTCGACACGCTCGCCGTCGCCCAGCAGCTCGCCGCCGCCGGCGGCGTCGACCGCGACCAAGCCGAAGTCATCGCCAAGGCGATCCACGACGGCCGCCTCGAACAGGGCGACCACGTTACTTCCGATCAGTTCAGGGCCGGCTTCGCCGAGGTGCGGGCCGAGATTGCGAACCTCGATACGCGGCTCTCGACACAGATCACCGAGCTGCGGACCGGGGTCGCGAACCTTGAAACCAGGTCGGCCTGCTCTCAGACACGCAGAAGCGCTATCGGATTCAGGGCGTACCAAGATGGCCGATAGCCGTTGCGTCGTCCAGGTTCCCGTACACCGCAACGTGATCCGGATCCGGAGGCGAGGCTGCGGCGTCAAGGTCGACGCCGACCACCAGCGTACGCGTCCTGGTTGATGCGACGCGCGCGCGTCGACGAAGCGACGACCACCGGCGCACCGTCCGTTCCGTCCACGGAGCGTCTCCGCGGCTCCCCGGGAAACAATGCCGCCAACCGAATCGGGGAGCCTTGGCGCCGCATGACACCGCGACGAAACACACCGACTTCGCAGCTCGCCAGCAGGAAATCGCGGCCGGTCCATGAATGGATCGGCGGCCACGTTCCAGCGCCCTTCTTCGTGCAAGACCACGTCGAACCCTACCGCCCCGACATCGTCATCTGGATGGAATTGCCAAACCACCTGGTCGTTGGCCAAGCCGTTCTCGCTCCCGGCGACAACCACGGCGCCCTCGCGCGCATCTTGCGAAGCGCGATCGTCAACCCCACCGTCGGTGAGCCCAGACAGCCCGACGCCATCCGCATCGCCAACCACGACCTCGCCGACGATTGGGGGCTGGCCGGGCTGGCCCCCTTCACCGCGGAGAACCGCCACGACCTGCTCGAAGTCCTCGAGGACCGCCACGGCGTCCGCTCGACGGTCGTGACCAGCCACAGCTTCCCGTCGACAAGTGGCACTCGATGCGAAAGCGAAGCCGGCCGTCGACCCAAACCGGGAACCGGGACCGATGATTCTCGTCCCGCGTCACTTCGCTCCGACAGGTAATTGATTTGCGCCGGAACAGGTGATCGGCTTGCCACCGGAACGGGGTGATCGGTTTCACCGGAATGCGCGGCGTCTCGGCGTCAGCCGAAATAGGCGCCGACGGTGCACGACCTTCGCGAACCCGGGCGGGCGTGTCCATTGCCCTGCGATAGCTGAGAGCGACAACCGGACTGACCCCCAGCGTCGTCATCAGCCGTCGGCACACCGCATCGTTCCTGACGATCTCCAGGACCTTCCTGTCATAGACCTCGAGACGGTCCAGCAGCACCCGCCTGTTCGCCTCCATCGCGGGCGAGGTGATATTGAACGAGCGAGCCCTGAGCGATGGAACGCGGCTCACGGCGGGCCGACCAAGCGCTGCGCTTCTCGTCGAGAACCGCAACCCGTACAGGGGCGTGTCCGCACCCGAAGACTGGAGGGCATCCACGTCTCGGGATCTGAGCGTGTCGCCGTCGATGACGGCCGCCACGCCTGAAATCCGGGCGCCGGCCGGGTCGGCCGCGACGAGAAGCAACGCGAGGAGAGGGGCAGCCGCACGAGCCAGGAACGAAACCTCCGGAACGGGACGGCGCCCCCGGGCGCCGACACTCATCGCGAAGGGTAGCGCACCCCTCGGTCGGCCGTCACAAGGAACCGGAAAGCTCGTCGAGCCAGATAATCCCGGGGGGCGGTGAAAACGTACACGGTAGCAGCTCGACGCACGGGTTCATGAAGCGGGCGACGCCACGCGGGGGCGAGGCTCAGCTCAGGAGGATTCGTCGATGTCGAACGTCGTCGTGCGAAACTCCGAGGTGTTCACCTCAACGAGGCTGAGACGGTTGAGGTGCGGAATGCCCGCCCCGGTGTCGATGTTCCAGCGGTTGGCGACGCACTCGACATGCTCGACGGGCTTATGCCCGAGCACGAGCGCACGCAGCCCCGCCACCGCGCGGCTCCGGTGCCGACGGCTGGCCTCGGGGGAAGCGAACCCGAGAACCACATCGTCGATGATCGAAGGAGATGGGGTCTCAAGCCGGCGCAGCGACTCGGCCCATGAATGATGCGGCGCCTCGGCGTGCACGACCCCGACCGGGCCGTACGCCGTCTCGATCGTGATCGCAAGCGGCATGCTTCCGAGCGCGGCACACCACCTCCGATGCTCGCGCGATGAGAGCCCGAGCAGCCACTCGGACTCAGCAGGGGGCGGCGCGCCGCGCTTTGCCCTGAACCAGCTCAACACGGAGCGGTCGTGGTTGCCCAGCACGACGGCATCGAAACGCTGCTCGAGCCACCCCAGCGCCTCCTCCGAGTGCGGACCGCGATTGACGAGGTCCCCGACGCCGAAGAGCCGGTCGAGGTTCGGATCGAACGTGATCGCGCTCAGGGCGCGCTCAAGGGTGCGGAAGCAGCCGTGCACATCGCCGACGACGAAGTCGCGGCCCGACTCGTTGAGGACGAACGTGGATGTGTGCATGCCGGGATTAGCCTGCCGGGAAGTGAGTCAAGCAGTGGAAATGAGATGGGTGCGGCTCTTCTTCGTCGACGGCCAAAGGGGGCTTCTGTCAGCGGCACGGCAAGAGCTACTTGACCCGTGAAGGTCTTGTGCAGGTTCAGATGGCAGACGTCGGCCCCGATCCGCGCCGGGGAGGTCAGTCCGACCTGGGCGTTGAGGTTGGCGCCGTCCATGTAGACCTGCCCGCCCTGCTCGTGGATGGCGCCGCAGATCTCCCGGATCGCGTCCTCGAAGACACCGTGCGTCGACGGATAGGTGATCATCAGTGCGCTCAGCCGAGACCCGTGCTCCGCCGCCTTGGCCCGCAGATCCGCGAGGTCGACGTTGCCCTCCTCGTCGCAGGCCACGACCACCGACCGCATCCCGGCCATGGCCGCGCTGGCGGGATTGGTGCCGTGCGCGGAGGCCGGTATCAGGACGACGTCGCGGTCACGCTCTCCGCGGGCACGGTGGAACGCGCGGATGACCAGCAGTCCCGCGAACTCTCCCTGGGCGCCCGAGTTGGGCTGCAGCGACACCGCGTCGAAGCCGGTGATGGCCCCCAGCAGCGCTTAGAGCTCCGCGATGATCTGCCCGTAGCCGCCCGCCTGCGACGGGGGCACGTAGGGATGGACGTTCCCGAACTCGGGCCAGGTCACCGGTTCCATCTCCGCCGCGGCGTTCAGCTTCATGGTGCACGAGCCGAGGGGAATCATCGACGTGTCGAGGCCTATGTCCTTGCGCTCCAGACGCTTCAGGTGCCGCATCATCTGCAGTTCGGAGTGATGGCGGTTGAAGACCGGGTGGGTCAGAATCGGTGAGCTCCGCTTCAGCGCGTCGGGCCAGGACGGAGCCGACGGTGGACCGTCCGGCTCGGGACCCGGGGCCGCCGGGACACCGGCGGCGCGGGCGATGACCCAGGCGATCGCCTCGACGTCCGCGGGGATCGTCGTTTCGTCGAGGGCGATGCCGACGTCGCCGTCCGGGTGATACCGAAAATTGATGCGCGCCGCCTCCGCCGCGGATCGCACCGCGGCCGCCCCGCCGGCGCCGCCCGGGTCGACGCGCAGCGTGTCGAAGAACGCGTCGTGGCGCGGAGCGACGCCGAGCGCCCGGAGCCGGTCGGCAAGCAGCCGCGCCAACCCGTGCACGCGCACGGCGTCTCCCGCAGCCCCGCGGGACCGTGATACGCGGCGTACATGCCGGCGACGTTGGCCAGCAGCGCCTGCGCGGTGCAGATGTTCGACGTGGCGCGTTCGCGCCGAATGTGCTGCTCGCGCGTCTGGAGCGCCATCCGGTAGGCCGAGCGCCCCTGCGCATCGATCGAGACGCCGATCATCCGCCCCGGCATCTGGCGCGCATGGGCGCGGCGGGCGGCGAAGAACGCGGCGTGCGGTCCCCCGTAGCCCAGCGGCACACCGAAGCGCTGCGCATTGCCGACCACCACGTCCGCGTCCATCTCGCCGGGCGGGGTCGACAGCGTCAGGGCGAGCAGATCGGACGCCACGACGACAAGCGCGCCCGCCGCATGCGCCCAGGCGGTCACCGGAGCCAGGTCGTGGAGGCAGCCGGAGACGTCCGGCGACTGCACCAGTACCCCGAACAGGTCGTCCGGCCTGCCGCCGTCTTGCGCGGCGGCGCCAACGTCGGTCACGTCGACCTGGATGCCGAGCGGCTCGGCGCGTCCCCGCACCACCTCTATCGTCTGGTGAAAGCAGTCGGAGGAGACCAGGAAGCGCCGCGCGTCGGGGCGCTTCCTGGCCTGCAGCCGGAACAGCATCGTCATCGCCTCGGCCGCCGCGGTGGCTTCGTCGAGCAGCGACGCGTTGGCGATCTCCATCCCCGTCAGGTCCGCGACGGCGGTCTGGAAGTTCAGCAGCGCCTCCAGCCGGCCCTGTGCCACCTCGGCCTGGTACGGCGTGTAGGGGGTGTACCAGCCGGGGTTCTCGAGCAGGTTGCGCAGGATGACGGGGGGCGTCACGCACCCGTAGTAGCCGAGGCCGATGAACGACCGCCACGGCTCGTTACGGGTGGCAAGCGCGCGCATCCGTAACAGGAACGCCGCCTCGGATTCTGCGTCGGGCAGATCGAGAGGCGCCGGCAGGCGAATGCCAGCCGGGATCACCTCGTCCATCAGGGCGTCGAGCGACGGTGCCCCGACGACGTCGAGCATGCGGTCGAGATCCGCCGCGCGCGGGCCGATGTGGCGGTTCGCGAAACCGGTCGTCGTGTCGGCCATGCGGGCTCAGCCGGCCCCGCCGACGAGCTCGCCGTAGGCCGTCGCATCCAGCAGCGTGCCGACCTCGTCGGGATCGTCGAGCGCCAGCACGATCATTCAGGTCGCATGCGGATCCCGGTTGACCGCCTCGGGTTGCTCGGCCAGCGACCGGTTGACGTCGACCACCGTCCCGCCGACCGGGCAGTACAGGTCCGATACCGCCTTGACCGACTCGATGGAACCGAACTGGTCGCCCTTCTTCAACGCTCGACCGATCTCCGGCAGCTCCACGTAGACGACGTCGCCGAGCTGCTCCTGCGCGTAGTCGGTGACCCCCACGTGGCCGCGGCCGTCTTCGATCCGGATCCACTCGTGATCGTTCGTGTACTTCAACTCTTGCGGATACATCTTGCCTACCTCGGACGCCGATAGAACGGCATCGGCACGACCCGCGCGCGAAGGCGCCGGCCACGGACGTCGATGGAAAGCTCCGTGTCCCGCGCCGCCAGTTCGACCGGCACGTACGCCATGCCGATGGCCTTCTGCAGAAACGGCGTCAGGGTCCCGCTCGTGACCCGGCCGACGGGCTCGGCACCGGCATGGACCGCGCAACCGTGCCGCGCAATCCCGCGCTCGAGCATCTCGAAGCCGACCAGCCTGCGGCTCGGGCCCGTCCGCTTCTGCGCAAGGAGCGCCTCGCGGCCGATGAACGACTCCTTGTCCCAGCCGACCATCCAGCCGAGCCCCGCCTCGATCAGGGTGGTCGTCTCGTCCATGTCCTGCCCGTACAGACGCATTCCCGCCTCCAGCCGGAGCGTGTCGCGAGCGCCGAGCCCTGCCGGGCGCAAGCCGTGAGCGCCGCCGACGTCGAGCAGGGCGGACCAGACTGCATCGGCCTGCTGCGGCGGCACGAACAGCTCGAAGCCGTCCTCGCCGGTATAGCCCGTCCGCGAGATCGTGGCGCGTACGCCGGCCACCTCCCCGCTCGCGAACGTGTAGTACTCGATGGCGCCGACCTCGACCGCCGTGAGGAGCTGCAGTATCGCCGCGGCCCGCGGTCCCTGCAGGGCGATCAACGCGTAGCGGCTGCTCGCGTTGACGGCCACCGCGTCGCCCGCCGCCCCGATCTGCTTGCGGATCCAGGCGACGTCCTTGGCGATGTTGGCGGCGTTGATCACCAGCAGATAGTGTCCGGCCGCGAGCTGGTAGACGAGCACGTCGTCTACCACGGCGCCCTCCGGGGTGGTCAGCGCGGAGTACTGGGCGCGTCCCGGCTCGAGCCGGCCGGCGTCGTTCGACGCGATGCGTTGCACCGCCGCGAGCGCGTCGTCGCCGGCGATCTCCACCTCGCCCATGTGGCTGACGTCGAAGATTCCGGCCGCGGTGCGCACCGCCTGATGCTCCTCGACGATGCCGGTGTAGTGAACCGGCATGTCCCACCCTCCGAAGGGGGTCATCCGCGCCCCCATGGCGCGGTGCCGGGCGTGCAAGGGGGTGGTCTGCAGAGAGTCGGCCGTGGTGCGGGCCATCGGTGTAACGAAGGATCGCCGGTGTCGGATGCCTTGTGCCGACTCGTCGCCGGCAGTCTCGATAACCGTACTACGCGGTCGCGGAGGGGATCAAGACGACAGTCTCTTCCAATGACACATGAGCCTGAACGAGGGGTTGTTTCCAACGACACATGAGCCTGAACGGGGGCCGGGTCGAGGATCATCGGAGGATGATCGTGAGACTCGACACGCACCGCCTGCAGACCCTGGATCAGGTTCGGGAATTCCTCGACGGAAGCGAGCAGGTCGACCTGCAACCACAAACCCGCGCCGACGCCTACGCGTTCGTGGCGAAAACCGTGCGGCGGTTTGACTACGCCCTGCGGGGGAGGGCCGACAAGGGCCTGCTGCGCCGCTTCCTGGCCAAGGCGGCCGGCCTGTCACGGGCCCAGATCACACGCCTGTTGCAGCAACACCGAACCACGGGAGAGATCGCCGACCGCCGCGGCGCCCCGCGCCGACCGTTCCCGCGCCGCTACTCCAACGCCGACATTGGGCTGCTGGCCGAGCTCGACGTGCTCCACGGCACGCTGTCCGGTCCGGCCACGCGCAAGCTCTGCGCCCGCGCTTTCCATCTGTTCGGCGACCGCCGCTTCGAACGCCTGGCCGGCATCTCCAACGGCCATCTGTACAACCTGCGGCACACGACAAGCTATCAACGGCGCCGCGGGACGCCGCCGCTGCCGACGCGCCCGGTGCAGGTCGCGATCGGGGAACGCCGCCGCCCGCAGCCGTTCGGACAGCCCGGCTGGGTGCGGGTCGATACCGTCCATCAAGGCGACCTGGACGGCATCAAGGGCCTCTACCACGTGAACCTGGTGGATGAGGTCACCCAGTTCCAGTGCATCGGCTCGGTCGAGCATATCCACGCCGCCTGCCTGGCCCCGGTCCTCGACGCTCTGCTGCGGGCGTTCCCCTTCACGCTCCACGGCTTCCACGCCGACAACGGCTCGGAGTTCATCAACCGCGAGGTCGCGGCGCTGCTCCAGGGGCTGCACATCGACGCATTCACCAAGTCCCGCGCCCGTCGCAGAGAGCGCTTTCGAACCGGTCCTCCCGACCGGGAATCAGCCGAGTGCCGGAAGCCGTCTTCTACCCGCGTTTCGTCGAACCGCGTCTCACGGAGGCTCTCGCCGACTCGCCCGCCGTACTGATTCACGGCCCGCGCCAGTGCGGCAAGACCACGCTCGCCCGAATCTCGGACGCGTCCAGAGACTATCCGTACGTCAGCTTCGACGACGATGTGGCGCGTGGCGCCGCCGCCGCGGACCCGACGGGATTCGTGGCCGACCTCCCCGAGCGTGTCGTCCTGGATGAAGTGCAACGAGCACCAGCGATCTTCGCGGCCATGAAGATGGAAATCGATCGGCACCGGGCACCGGGACGCTTCCTGCTGACCGGCTCGAGTCAGGTCCTGCTCGTGCCGGCGCTCTCCGACTCTCTGGCGGGACGCCTGGAGACCCTGCGACTGCATCCGCTGGCGCAGTGCGAGCGTGAACGGCGCGTGCCCGACTTCCTCGACGCCCTGTGCGGCGGCGGATTCCCGTTCGAACGGCGTGCGCGGCTGGGAAAGCTGTTGACGGAACGGATTGTCGCGGGCGGCTATCCGGCGGCGCTGGCGCGTCCACCGGGCCGGCGGCGCGCGAAGTGGTATCACGACTATCTGGATGCCCTGGTCCAGCGCGACGTGCGAGATCTGTCCCGCATCGGCGCGCTGGAGGCGCTGCCGCGGCTGCTGGCGCTCGCAGCGACCCAGACTGCCCGACTGTTCAACGTAAGCGATCTGGCCGCGCCGTTCCAACTCAGCCGCCCGACGATAGGGAACTACGTGGCGCTGCTCGAACGCGTGTTCCTGCTGGAGCGTCTGCCGCCCTGGCACACGAATCGACTGAGCAGGCTGGTGAAGACTCCGAAGCTGCACGTCGCCGACACCGGGCTGGCCGCCGCGCTGCTCGGCGCGGACGCCGCCACTCTGGCCGCCGATCGTCCTTTGCTGGGACAGTTGCTGGAGACGTTCGTGTTCCAGGAGTTGCGGCGGCAGGCGAGCTGGCACGAGGCGCCGACGGCGTTCTTCCATTTCCGCGACAAGGACGGCGTGGAAGTGGACCTCGTTATCGAGCGCGGCGCCGGGCAGATCGCCGGGGTCGAAGTCAAGGCGGCGGGAACGGTGACCGCCTCGGACTTCCGCGGCCTGCGCAAGCTTGCCGGCGCGGCAGGCGCGCGGTTCGCAGGCGGGGTCGTCCTCTACGACGGCGAAACCAGCGCGAGCTTCGGCGACCGCCTCCATGCCGTTCCGATCTCCCGCCTGTGGGCGGGACCGTGATAATCTGACGCAGGATCCACGGGAGAGATGCAATGCTAATCACGAAGCTGGCGCTGCCGAGACGAACCTTCCTGCGCGGCATGGGAGCCACGCTGGCGTTGCCGCTCCTCGACGCGATGGTGCCGGCCATGTCGGCGCGGGCGCCGGGGACGCCGCGGTTCACGGCGGTCTACGTCGGCAACGGCATGAACATGTGGGACTGGACGCCGCCGACCGAGGGCGTCGGGTTCGAGCTCTCCCCCATCCAGCAGCCGTTGGAGCCGTTCCGGAGCCGGACGCTGGTCCTGAGCGGGCTGGACAACTACCCGGCGACCGACCAGGGCGACACCGGCGGGCAGCATCCCCGCGCCGCACCCGCGTTCATGAGCTCGGTGCATCCGAAGCAGACCGAGGGCGCGGACGTGGAGGCGGGCACGACGGTCGACCAGATGATCGCCGAGCTCATCTGCCGCGACTCGAAGCTGCCGTCGCTGGAGGTCTCCGTCGACCGCAACGACGTCGTCGGCGCCTGCGACCACGGCTACGCGTGCGCCTACATGAACTCGCTGTCGTGGAAGACGCCGACCATGCCGCTGCCGGCCGAAACGAACCCCCGGTTCGTGTTCGAGCGGCTCTTCGGCAGCGGCGACACCGCCGAGGAGCGTCAGTTGCGCGTCGAGGAGGACCGCAGCATCCTCGACGGGCTGACTCGGGAGATCGCGGCGCTGACGAGCCGGCTCGGCGGGCACGACCGCACGAAGCTCGACGAGTATCTCGGCACCATTCGCGACGTCGAACAGCGCATCGTCAGAGCCGAATCGACCAACAGCGATTTCGCGGTCCCGGAGCGTCCGGTTGGCGTGCCGGAGACCTTCCGGGAATACGCCGAGCTGATGTTCGACCTGCAGGTGCTCGCGTTCCAGGCCGACATCACGCGCGTCACGTCCTTCATGCTGGCGCGCGAGAACATCACCCGGTCCTACAACGAGATCGGGCTGCCCGAGGCGCATCACTCGATGTCGCACCACGGGAACAACCCGGACAAGATGAAGGACTTCACGAAGCTGAACACCTATCACGTCGACACGCTGGCGTACTACCTGGACCGGCTGCAGTCGATCTCCGACGGCGACGGGACGCTGCTCGACGGCACCGTCGTCCTCTACGGGGCCGGCATGAGCGACGGCAACATCCACAACAACTACAACGTCCCGGTGGCCGTCATCGGCGGGCCGGAGCGCGGCCTGCAGGGGAACCGTCACCTCGCGTATCCGAAGGGCACCCCGCTGGCCAACCTGTCCCTCAGCCTGATGGCCAAGTTCGGCGTGCAGGTGGAGAAGTTCGGCGACAGCACCGGGCACCTGCCGCTGCTGTCGGGGGTGTAGGAGCCCACCTCACCATCTGATGGCCGAGTAGTCCGTTGGGACGAGGTCCACGGACTGCACCGACTCGATGAGCCGGGTGTCGGGGTTGCGCTCCATCGTCCTCACGACCTCATGGAACTCCGGATCGGCGTGCGCTGCGCCGAGTCGCTCGTCTCGCGCGCGTCGAGAAGGGTATCCCCGCATATACACGAACGTGCGGTCGGCGTCCTCGCCGGAGGCCGCGAGCCAGTAACCTACGTTGCGTATCCCGTGTCGCTCGTAGATCCTGGTGGTGTAGTCCCCGAAACGCGCCGCCAACGCATCCCGTTTGCCCGGCAACGTCGTGTAGATGCGCAGCTCGAAAACCCCCGGCTCGCGCGGTTGCTGGGCGAATCCCCAGGCAACGCCGGCGATCCCGCACGACAGACCAAGTGCGGCGGTCAGCTTCCACTTCGGCATGCGGCCTCCTCCCGGCAACCCTGACTCGTCAACCGGATCCACGGTCCAAACGCTCCGCGCCTCGCGCACCGTCCGACGGTGGATCCTACCGCGGCTGCGTGGCAGGATCACCAGGATCGATGGGACGGGGTGCATGACCCTCATGCGGTATTGAAAGGACGTGCGAGATGATGATGCTCCGTACGGTCACGGCATTGCCCGTGGCGTGTCTGATCCTCGGTGGTGCGGCGGACGGACAGACGCGGCGGGCCATGACGTTGGTCGATCTGCTCGAGGTGCCTCGCCTGAGCGATCCGCGGCTGTCGCCCGATGGTCGTGAGCTGCTGTATGTATTGGCCGAAGCCGACTGGAAAGCGAACCGGGCCGTCAGCCATATCTGGCGAGCCGACGCTGACGGCAGCAACACGATGCAACTGACCCGGGGCGAGGAGGGTGAGACGAGCCCCCGCTGGTCACCGGATGGCAACCTGGTGGCGTTACTGGCCGCGCGCGGCACGGCCGACACCACACAGATATTAACCTGGAAATAAGTATCCTGACCTCGTAGCATGCCGAAATATGAGGAAATCAGGCCGGCAATCACCTGTCTGCTGTCAGGCAACCAATGACCCTGTTAATAAACGTGTTGAGCAATCGGGGTGGCGAGGCGCGCCAGCTCACTGACCATCCGACGGCGGTCTCGACCATCACGTGGTCGCCCGACGCCAGCATCATCTACTTTCTCGCCTCCGACGAGATGTCGTCGGAGGAGCAGGCCCGTGAGGCCGAGAAGAACGACGTCTATGCCTTCGAAGAGAACTTCCAGCAGCGGCACCTCTGGACGGTCACGGTATCGACCGGCGTAACGAGGCGAGTGACCGAGGGCGACTACTCGATCCTCGCCTATGACCTCTCGCGCGACGGTACGCGGATCGCCTTGCATCGCGGTCCGAGTCCGGTGCTCGAGTATCGCGACGCGAGCGAGGTCTGGGTGATCGATGCCGACGGAAGCGACCCGCGCCGGCTGACGCGCAACGACGTTCCGGAGTCGAGCGCGCAGGTGTCCCCGGACGGCTCCCGCGTGCTGTTTCTGTCGCGATCGAACGAGCGGTTCGAGAAGTACTACAACAGCAACGTCTTCCTGGTCCCGGCCGACGGGGGTCCGGCCCGGGTCCTGGCCTCCGAACTGCCCTACGAACTCAGCGACGCGGCCTGGTCGGCCGACGGGAATTCGGTCTTCGCGGTCGTGAACATGGGGGTTCACAGCGAGCTGTTCCGGCTGGACGTGGCGTCGGGCGAGGCCGAGCAACTGACGGAGGGCCGGCACTCTATCGGGTCCTGGGAGCTCGAGACGGCGGCCGGCCGACACGTCCTGACCCTGCGCGCGCCGGACAACCCCGGCGACGTCTGGCTGATGGGGACCGGCGCCGGCTCGACGCCGACGCGCGTGACGCGCGTCTTCGACTACCTGAGCGACGACTTCCGGCTACCGCGGCAGGAGAAGGCACAGTGGACCGGCGGCGACGGGGTCACGGTGGAAGGGCTGCTGTTCTATCCGCTCGATTACGAGGACGGTCGGCGGTATCCGTTGGTCATCCAGACCCACGGGGGTCCTCAAGCCTCCGACAAGTTCGGCTTCGGGGCGTCGCGCAACTCCATTCAGGTACTGGCGGCGCTCGGCTACATCGTGCTGCAGCCCAACTATCGCGGAAGCACCGGCTACGGCGACGCGTTCTTGCGGGACATGGTCGGCGGCTACTTCAAGAACGCCCACCTGGACGTGATCGCGGGCGCCGACCACCTGATTGCGGCCGGCCTGGTCGACGGAGAGCGGATGGCGAAGATGGGATGGAGCGGCGGCGGTCACATGACGAACAAGGTGATCACCTACACGAATCGCTTCAAGGCGGCGGCCTCGGGAGCGGGCGCGGCCAACTGGATCTCCATGTACGCGCAGAGCGATACGCGCAGCCAGCGGACCCCGTGGTTCGGCGGCACGCCCTGGCAGGTCGATGCCCCGACGGACCTCTACTGGGAGCACTCGCCGCTGAAGCACGTGTCGAACGTGACCACACCGACGATCTTCCTGGTTGGCGAGGACGACCTGCGCGTGCCGATGCCGCAGTCGGTCGAGATGCATCGCGCGCTCAAGAGCCTCGACGTGCCCACGCACCTCTACGTCGCGCCACGCGAGGGACATGGATGGCGTGAGCTTCGGCACCAGCTGTTCAAGATGAACGTCGAGCTCGACTGGTTCGAGCGACACGTGACCGGGCGGCCGTATGTCTGGGAGCGAGCCCCGGCGGAAGGTGAATGAACATTTTGTCCATGCGCTGTTGGGTGGCGACCCGTGGCTGACGACATGGCCTCGGCCAAGCGCGTCGTGGAGATCTGGATGCGGTGTGGCATGCACAATTACGGCTCCATCGAAGCGCTCGACGCCCAGACCGAGCGTTGGAGTGCAGCGCCAACGGCCCAGTGGTAGGAGTGAGCCTGGTTGCGGTGCTCGTGTGGCTGGCGTCACCCTGACCACCGTCCGTTCGGAGTTGAGGGTAGGTCGCCGTCCGGAAGACCCCTTGCGCGATCCGTAGCGGCGTCCAGCCCGAGGCGTTCTCGACGGCGAACGTGTCGGCGCCGTTCGCGATCAGCAGCTCGACGATGGAGTTCGCTCCACGGTAGGCCGCCCCGTGCAACGCCGTCTCGCCGATGTCGTCCATCGAGTTCGGGTCGCCGCCGAGCTCCAGGGCCAGCTCGACGCAGGCCAGCGCTTCCTCCTCGGTGCCCGGGTCCTCCCCGGGCGAGTGAATGCCGACGCCGGACGCCACCATAAGGAGGGTGGTCCCGTCCTCGGCTGGCGAAGCACTACGGCATCCCGGGCATCTACGGCAGCCACTTCCGGCGCATCCGAGCGTGAATCGGCGGGCGACGACTACCGCTTCTCGTCCATCGTCCTCGGCATCGTGGATGGGCCCGGTACGTTGGCCGGGCCTTCGTGCGTTTGGGCGAGTGCATCTGCAGGATGTATTTCATTTATGATCGAACAACACCAGAAGCTACTGTTTCATTCGAATACATCAGAGAATGGAGATCCAGCGAAGGCACTACCTCGACCGGCTCCGGCGGTTCCTCGATGCCCCCGTGATCACGGCGGTGACGGGCATCCGGCGCGCCGGCAAGAGCGTCCTGCTGCGGCAGCTCGCCGCCTCGTTGCGCAGCGAGAGACAGGTCGTCTACATCGACAAGGAGTCGTTCGACTTCGAGCCGGTGCGCACGGCCCGCGATCTGGTCGACCTGGTGGAGTCGACGACGCGCCGCGACGAGCCGCGCGTGGTGATCGTCGACGAGGTGCAGCAGATCCAGGACTGGGAGCGCGCGGTCGCCTCGCTGAACGGCCAGGAGCACACGCAGGTGGTGATCTCCGGCTCCAACGCCACGCTCCTGTCGGCTGAGCTCGCGACGCTGATCGCCGGCCGCTACGTCACGCTGCAGGTCTTCCCGCTCACGCTGCGCGAGTTCGGCGACCTGTACCGGCAGCGCACGGGCGGATCACTCGACGACGCGGCTCTCTTCCGTCTCTACCTGCGCATCGGGGGTCTTCCCGGTCTGCTGCACACCGACCTGAGCGACCCGGTCGTCGATCAGATGCTGGCGGACATCGTGAACACCATCGCCATTCGCGACGTGATCCGGCGTCATCGGATCCGCGACGTCGCGCTGTTCGAAGCGATAGCGCGGTTCGCGGTCGACAGCGTCGGCAGCCTAGTGGTGCGTCACGTCATCATCTTCGGATACGGACATGGGTTACAGCGAGCAATCATCGACGAATCACAGCACCGCACACCCGAACGTTTAATCATGGCGCAGCACTAGTGTCGGCCAAGCGCATCGCGGACTTCATGAGGAGCCAGCGCCGCACGACGGCAGTGGGCACGGTCCTCAGCTACCTGGCCCATCTCGGCGACGCTTTTCTGCTGGCGCCGGTCCCGCGCTTCGATCTGCGGGGCCGCAAGCTGCTGCAGGTCAACCAGAAGTACTACCTGGGCGACGTCGGGCTGCGCAACGGCATCATCGGCTACCGCGAGAGCGACATCGGCGGCGTCCTGGAGAACCTGGTGTTCCTGGAGCTGCGCCGCCGCGGCTACACGGTGACGGTGGGAGTGGCGGGAGCGCAGGAGATCGACTTCGTGGCCGAGAAGCGGTCCGGGCGGTACTACGTGCAGGTCGCCCACCTGCTGGAGTCGCCGTCCACGATCGAACGCGAGCTCGCCGCCTTCGCCGCGGTCCGCGACGCCTACCCGCGGGTGCTGCTGTCCCTGGACCCGCATCAACCGAGCGACTTCGATGGGGTGCGGCACCAGTCTCTTGCCGACTTCCTGCGCGGCGCCGCTCTGGGCGTGCCCAACGGCGCGGACCAATAGCAACGCATCGCTCCGTGACGGCATCTTGAGCGGGAAGCAACAAAACCGGCCGCATGCATCGCCGGTCAAACGCAGCGAAGTGTCGGCAAGGCGCCATCCGTACGGTTCGCCGCGGCGATGTATAGTCGTCAGTTTGGTCAGACGTTCACTGGAGACCATCCATTCCTGAAATCCACCTGACGCTCCGGGTGCCCTCGTGGATGTACAGACGGTCGCTCCCGGCCGGGGCCACTGTAGCGGCGGGGTTCGTCGCGCTCAACCTGTTGCTGTTCGTCCCTCTCTTTCTGCTCGTTTCAGACGAGAACAACTTCTGGCCTTTCTTTCCCTTGGGACATCCGCGGGGTGACTACGACTGGGGATGGTCAGGGCTCGGACGCAGCACGTACGAGTACGTCATGCAGTTGTTCGTCCGGCGCCACAACATGGACATCTTCCGGGTCAGCGCGGACTGGATCTTCATCTTCTCGTCGTTGGTTCTAGTCAGCCACTTCGCCGGCAGGTGGCGCCGGACCGGGGTTACGCTCGCCGGGTTCGCCTACGCCGCGTTACTGGCCTTCATGGCCTACAGCGGCATCATCCACGACCTCTTCGGCCGGCCCGGTACCCTGCTCGACGACGTGCTGACGTGCTCATGCTCGACAGCGCCTGGATCTTCGTGCGCGACGCATGGGGTCCGGCGGACGTCCTGACCGTCGTTGCCCTGCTGGCCGCGGTCGCCGGCTTCGGACTGCTGGTGGCGCGCTATCTCGATGCCGTCTGGCGCTGGGGCGCCGGCCTCGACCCGCGGCGCGCAGTCGTCGGATGCGCAATCGTCAACACCTATTGCGTGCTCTCACTCTCGTGGTTCGGCATCCCGCGGGACGATCCGATCATTCAGTTCCAGGCAAAGCACGCGTACTACAACTGGCAGCGGTCGCAGGACGTGCTGGCCACCGTCGAGGCTCTGAACGGCTCCGTCGTGCAGGCCGCAGCCCGCCTGGCCGGGACGACGCCGATTCGCCGTCCCGACATCTTTCTCTTCGAAGTCGAGTCGTATGGCGCGACGCTGTGGGCCGACGACGACTACCGAATCGCACGACAGGGGCTGATGCGGCAGGTGCAGAGCGCGCTGAACGAGCTGCAACTCCCGTTGTTCACGCGCTTCGTGACCGCTCCGGTGCACGGCGGCGGGTCCTGGATGAGCACCGCATCGGCGTTGAGTGGGATACGAATCGGTAGCCATTCGATGTACTGGGCCTGGAAGCGCATGGCTCGCCGGTATCCCCATCTGATCTCGTACCTGAAACGGCACGGCTACTACACGCTGGCCGTCCAGCCCGGCGCAACCTGGGCGGAGGACCTGTACGACTACGACGACGTGATCATCCGGGAGGACTTCTCGTACGACGGTTTCTTCTACGGGTTCGGTCACGTGCCGGACCAGTGGGCCCTCGAGTACGCGTTCACAAACCACTGGAGCCGGAACCCGCAGCCCCGACTGCTTCACTTCTTCGCCGTGTCCACGCACTTTGCGTGGGAGCCCCCGCCCCGGATTACGAAAGACGTAGCGGAGCTGGAAGAACGCCAACCCTCGTTCATCGAGACCCGGCCGGACTACGTGGAACTCGCACTCACGGTTCCGCAAGGTTGGAAACGGGACTACTTCGTGACCGTCGCCTACGAATGGGAGCTGTTGCTCGAGGCGTTCCGTCAGCGCATCGAACCCGGATTCATCGCCCTGGTCTTCGGCGACCACCAGCCGCCGTTCATCACCGACGTGCAGGGCGACAGCGACGTCGCCCTGCACGTCGTGACCGATCTGGCTGCTCTTGAGGAACCGCTCGCGGCGGCCGGCTTCGCGAAGGGAGGAGAGATTGCCTGGGAGCCCTCCGCGTCGACGGCATTCCGCATGGAGGCGCTGTATCCGTTCCTGGTGAGTCTGCTGTCCGCCGAAGCCGGAACTCGCCTGGAGTACAGCCCGACGGGCATCGCCGTCCCGAAGCTGCCGACGTGGTAGCGGGGAGTCTGGCGCCCGACCGGACGCCCGTGGCAAGATTCTCGACATGCCGCACATGGTCAGTCCCCACCGCTCGCCGGCACTGGCAGGAGCGACGCCGGCTCTCTGCCTGGCGCTCCTCGTCCTGGTCCTTTTCGGTCTCTCCGCCCCCGCGGCCGAGGAGAGTCCCGGTCCCCGATCCGAAGCGCTGCCGGCACAGGCCGTCGACGGCGCGCGCGCGCCGGGTTTGAGACAGATCCAGCCGGGCCACTACGTCTACATGCACACGGATGACACGCCGGGGGTGTCCGCGACCTTCAACAGCGGGATCATCGTCACGAGCGAGGGGGTCGTCGTAGTCGACGCGCTCGGCTCGGAAGAGATCGCACGGCAGGTCAGGGAGGCCATAGCCCGGGTGACAGACCAGCCGGTCCGGTTCCTGGTGTCCTCGACCTTTCATGGCCGGTTCACGGGCGGGAACGCGGTCTACCGGGACGCGTTCAACACTCCGCGGGGCTGACGGCCTTGACGGGACGAAGGCCCGGTCGCCGAAGTAGCCGAGCCCGGTGCGCGCACTCGTGAGATCGGTCGCCGAGTTGAAGACGGGACCTTCCGGGGTGTCGTAGTCGCCCGTCCGGCGTCTGCCGCCGCTGCCCCAGTAGAGCATCTTGCCCTGCGAGTGCTGGACGTTGGCATATGTGCCGGCCTGGCCGTTCGCACTCCCGGCGTCGGTTCCGAGCTGCGCGCGCGTTCCGTCGGTCAGCGTATCGCCGTAGTTCTGGGGCGGGGTCAGCAGGTTGCGGTAGGCCGCGTGCGGGGTGATGATGTTGATCAGTCCCCCGACGACGCTGGAGCCGTACAGCAGCGTGGCCGGCCCCCGCACGATCTCGATCCGCTCGGCGCTGTTCGGGTCGATGGTCATCCCGTGGTGATCCGACGTGGCGGAGAGGTCGCCGGTGCGGATCCCGTCCTCGATGATCAGCACCCGGTCGCCCCCGAAGCCCCGGATGACCGGCCGGCTCGCGCCGGGCCCGAAGCTGCGGTTGGCGATGCCCGGCTCGTGCTCGAGGGCTTCGCCGATGGTGCTCGGCGCCTGCCTGGCTATCTCGAACGAGTTGACCGTGGTGACCGTGTTGAACGTCTGCAGCGTCGCCGCGGCGCCGACCGCCGGCGCGGTGACGGTGATTTCCTCGCGCACCGGCGCCAGGCTGAGCTCGAAGTCGGCGGCTACCGTTTCGCCGGCATTGACGGCGACGGTCTGGCTGCCGGCGGTGAGACGCTCGCGCTGGGCCGTGACCAGGTACGAGCCGACCGGCACGTTCGTGAACTCGAACGCCCCGTTCTCGGTGAACGTGAAGGCGCCCGTTCCGAGGATCAGAATCACCGCGCCGTCGACGGGACCGCCGTTCTCCGCCAGCGTCACCGTGCCGCGCACCGTGCCCGTCTCCTGCGCCTAGCCCTGCCCCTGCCCCATAACTTTTCGCTGGACTTCATGCAGCCACTTCGCTACGGTGGCCGGCATGGAGATTCAGAATCAGGTCTCACGTATTCTACGGAACAACCTCGCCCGCCTGCGCGACGTGCTGGACGAGGCGGTTTCGCAGGGCGTCGGCAGCCTCGGCCAGGTCGCCGATCGCGTCTGTGAAGCGTTCGATTTCCGCGACGGGCGGGGCCGGTGGCAGCGCGCGAGCTGCTGCCGGGCGTTGGCCGACCTGCAGGCGGCCGGCCACGTTTCGCTGCCTGCGGGTCAGCCGGCTCGCGGCGTTGGGGGCCGGGCGCGGGTGCTTCCGCAGCCGCTGGCGCCGGCGGTGGACGTGCCGGGCACGGTCGGCGAGGTTGTGGGTCTGACCCTGGAGCTGGTGGAGACCGATGCGCAGCGCCAGGTCTGGAACACGCTGATGGCGTACGAGCACCCGCGCGGGGCCGGTCCGTTCGTCGGCCCGCAACTGCGGTATCTGGTGGGTTCGGCGCATGGCTGGCTGGGCGGCGTCGGGTTTGCGGCGAGCGCGCGGCGGCTGCGGTCCCGCGACGCCTGGGTGGGGTGGGACGATACGGGCCGGCGTTCCCACTTGCACCGGGTGTTGGGACTGTGCCGGTTGCTGGTGCGCCCCGGCATCGTGTGTCGCAACCTGGCCTCGCACGTGCTGGGCCGGGTCGTCCGGGCGGTCGGCGACGACTGCGAGGGTCTGTATGGCTATCGCCCCTGGCTGCTGGAGACGTTCGTCGACGAGACCGAACAGACGGGGGCGAGCGTGCGCGCGGCGAACTGGGTTCGGGTGGGTGAGACCTGCGGTCGCGGGCGCGGGGACCGCCGGCACGCGGCGCTGGAAACGCGCAAGGCGGTGTATATGTACGCCTTGGAGCCGGCGTGGCGCACCCGCCTCGCGGTGCCTGCACCGGTCTTGGCGCCGCTGGCGTTTGGCGACGGTCTCGACGCGGCGGTCTGGGCGGAGCATGAATTCGGCGGGGCGCGTTTGGGCGACGCGCGTCTGAGCGCGCGTCTGGTGCAGAGCGCGCAGCAAATGGCAGAGTCTCCGATGCGCGCCATCACCGGCGCCGCCCACGGCGCCCGTGCGCTGGTCAAGGGCCATTACCGGCTGATCGACCAGCCGGACGACAGCGCGGTGACGGTCGGCAACATCCTCGCGCCGCATCGCGAGCGCACGCTGCGCCGGATGCAGGCGCACGACACGGTGCTGTGCATCCAGGACGGCACCCGGTTGAACTTCACCCGACGCGGGCAGACGCAGGGGCTGGGGGCCATCGGCTCGAACCAGACCGGCGCGGTGGCGCGCGGCCTGGAGTTGCACACGACCTTGGCCGTCAATCCCGACGGGGTGGCGTTGGGCGTGCTGCGGGCCGCCTTCGACGCGCCCGCGTCGGCGAACTCCGAGGCGGAAGGCGAGCCGACCCCGAAGCCGCGCGAGGAGCGCAAGTCGTTCCGTTGGATCGAGGGGCTGCGCGACTGCGCGCAGGCAGCCGAGCAATTGTCCCAGACCCGCGTGGTGTGCGTGATGGACCGCGAGGCCGATTTCCTCGACCTGTTCGTCGAGCACCGCGCGGCTGCCCCGCAGACCGACCTGCTGGTCCGCGCCAAGGCCGACCGCGTCCTCGGCAGGGAAAAGACGCCCGACGGGCAGACGGTCTCACGCCGTCTGTTCGATACGGTGCGCAACGCGCCGGCCCGAGGCGCCGCCAAGGTCGAGGTGCAGCGGCTGAGCGCGCGCGTGAAGGCCAGCAAACAGGCCCGCAAGGACCGCCGCGAGGCGCGTGTCGCCGACGTGACGCTGCGCTACCAGCAGGTGCTGCTGCCCTGCCCCGGCGTCGAGCCGGTCGCCCTGTGGGTCGTCCACGTGCGCGAGGAACAACCGCCGCCCGCGGTCGAGCCGCTGGAGTGGTTCCTGCTGACCACGTTGCGGGTGAGCAGCGCCGACGACGCCATGCGCATCCTGCAATGGTACGTCCGGCGCTGGCGCATCGAAGAATACTTCCGGGTGCTCAAGTCCGGCTGCAAGGTCGAAGAGTTGCAGCACCACACGGCCGAGCGGCTCGAACGCGCCATGGCCATCAAGATGGTCATCGGGTGGCGCATCCAGTTGATGGTCCAACTCGGGCGCGAAGTGCCCGACCTGCCGGGCGACCTGCTGTTCTCCGATGGCGAGTTGCGCGTGCTCGCCACCTTCGCCCGCTCACGCAAGCTGCCGCCGCCGGCGCGCCTCGGCGACGCTGTCGGTCTGGTCGGGCGCCTCGGCGGTTGGCTCGGGCGCCAACGCGACCCGCCCGGCGCGCAACTCCTGTGGCACGGTTACACCCAACTCGTCGCCATGGCCTTCGCCTTCGAACTGCGGGACGAATTCGGATGACCCCACACGCACTACAAGTCCAGCCGGAAGATCTGGGGCAGGGGCAGGCCTAGCCCGGCGCTGCCGCCACGAAAGTCATCACGGCCAGGACGAACAGGCGGGTGCGCCAACCCGGGTTGCTCGGTGTGCGCCGCGCGCGTCGGGATCGGGCGCGGCGGCACGAGTCGAAGTTCTCGCGGTCGACCACTGCGTCGAGTGGAATATCGAGCATGCCCGAATGATAGCCAACAACGGTGCCGTGCGGCTCTGCTCTCACGAGCTTCCGGGGTAGAGTTCCGTCATGACGGACGGTCTGCGGATGCCGCCCGAGCGCATGCGCGAGCTCGCGAGGCAGGTGACCGACATCCTGGTCGAGCGGAGCGAGCAGTTGCCCGGCGACCGGGCCTGGGACGGCGAGTTCCAGCAAGAGCTCACGGCGCGACTGATGGAGGATCCGCCCGAGACCGGCCGGCCGCCGCGCGAGGTGATCGACCGCGCCGTCAGCGACATTCTGTCGCCGGCGATGCGGCTCGACCGTCCCAGAGCCTTCGGGTTCGTTCCTTCGGAGCCGACGTGGCCGGGGGTGCTGGCCGACTACCTGGTGACCGGCTTCAACGTCAACGTGGCCACCTGGCTGACGGCAGCGGTCCGAGCCAGCTCGAAGCGGCCGTGGTCGACTGGTTCCGGCGCTGGATGGGATATCCGGAGACGGCGGGCGGACTATTGACCAGCGGCGGCTCGGCGGCGGCCCTGGACGCCTTCGTGGCGGCGCGGGAGGCCGCGGGGCATCCGGAGCGGGCGACCGTCTACATGAGCGACCAGAGCCACAGCGCCCAGGTCCGCGCGGCACGCATCATCGGCGTCAGCCCGGACCGCGTGCGGGTGCTGCCGACCGGCGCCGACTTCCGTCTCGCGCCGGACACACTGGCCGCGGCCGTCGAGACCGACCGCGCCGCGGGATGCACGCCCATCGCCGTCTGCGCCGACGCCGGCTCCACCAGCACCGGCGCCGTCGATCCGCTGGACGCCATCGCGGACTACTGCGCAACGCAGGGGATATGGCTGCACGTCGACGGGGCGTACGGCGGATGCGCGGCGGTGACCGAGCCCGGGGCGCGTCTGCTGCGGGGCATCGAGCGTGCCGATTCCATCGGCATCGATCCGCACAAGTGGTTCTTCCAGCCGTACGAGACGGGCTGTCTGCTGGTCAAGGATGTGCGTACGCTCGAACGGGCCTTTTTCATTCATCACGACGTCCTGCAGGACTCGGTGTGGGGTGCGAACCATCCGAATCAGGCGGACCACGGACTGCAGTTGAGTCGTCGCGACCGCGCCCTCAAGATCTGGATGTCGGTGCAGATCTTCGGTATGGCCGCGTTTCGGGCCGCGGTGACCAAGGGGATCGAGTTGGCCGAACGCGCCGCACGATACGTCGAGGACAGCCCCGTCCTGGAGCTGCTGACGCCCGCCTCGCTGGGAATCGTCTGCTTCCGGGTCAACCCGGACGCTGGCGCGGGCGGCGAGGAGTTGCTCCACCGCATCAACCGGAACGTCCTGGCCCGCGTGTTCTGGGAAGAGCGTGCGTTCATGTCGTCGACCTCGCTCCGCGGGCGGTTCGCGCTCCGGCTGTGCGTCATCAACCACTCGACGACCTGGCAGGACGTGCGCGAGACCCTGGAGACCATCGAGCGCTTCGGACGCGAAGCGCTCTGACGCGTCCCGAACGCGCCGGCGCTTCGCGCGGCCGGTCCACGGGGTCGGGCAGGGGCGGCAGCCTCCCGACGCCGCGGCGCATCGGTTAACATTGGCTGCGATGACGCGTCTCGGCTGGCTCCTTCCGGTCGTCGCGGCCCTGTGCGCCGCGGGGCCCACGCAATCCGTCGCGCATCCCGCACCGTTCAGCTTCGTCGACTTGCGGATCGGATCCGGGACGCTGGACGTCACGGTGGTGGCCCACGTCTGGGACGTCGCCTACGAGTTCGACATCGATGAAGCGCCCAGATGCCGTTACGACATGGGGATCCGCCGCGCCGAGTTCGCGGCGGCGCCGACGCTGTCTCACGAGTCGCTTGCCGCCGCGGTGAGCGAGTTGTTCATCCGGGTCGCGATCTCCCTCGAGGAAGCCGGCTCGTCCATCGAGTTGAAGGTCCTGCGCTCCGGCCGCCTGCTGAGTGACGACGGCGCGTTCGAGGCGGACGAAGGGCTGTTCGTGGGCGCCTCGAAGATCGAAGCCGCCGAGCGAATCGACGGCTGGCTCGATGTCCGCAAGGGGCATCCGGTTCCGGATCTGGTGGTCGAGATCGATCGGAGCACGAATTCGAGCGGCAAGCTCGCTCCCTACTTCCGCATGGGCGTGCGCGAAGCCTGGACTTGGAGTCGGCGTAGCGGAACGGCGATCTGGCTCGCGGCGCGCGATGCGCCGGAAGGGTTTCGGCGAGCGACCGCCAGCGTGGTCCTGCCCGGTGTGACGCAATCGGCGCTCGAAAGACTGCTCGGCGCCCGCTCCGGGGCGGACCGCCGGTATCACCTGCGGCGGCTGGCGAGCGTGGTGGCGTCGAACATGCACGCGCCCGGCGATAGCGGCGCGATGGCCGCGGAACGCGGAACCTGACGACGGACGGAGGCCGAAGATGAGACTGGCGAAGGTGCACGGACGCGGGCTGCGGATCATTCTGGTGGCGATGCTGGCGGCGGCGGCGGGCTCTTGGGCGATCGAGGCGCCTGCGCAGGAGGCGGACGGGCGGACGGTTGCGATCGAAGCGATCATCGCGTTCACCGAGGGACCGACGGTTGACGAGGCGGGCGCCGTGTACTTCACGGATCTGCGCGTAACCGGCCGCATCCTGAAGATGGACACCGACGGAACGATCACCACGTACCGCGAGCCGAGCAACCGCGCCAACGGGCTGATCTTCGACGGCGAGTGGCGGCTGCTGGCGTGCGAAGGGGGCAACGGCGACGACGTCCTGCCGCGCATCACGCGAACGAACATCGCGACCGGCGAGATCGAGGTGCTGGCCGACCACTTCGAGGGCAGGCAGCTCCATCAGCCGAACGATCTGACCATCGACGGGCAGGGACGGGTCTACTTCACCGACCGCCCGGGACCGGTCGTGACGACGGAGCAGACGGGCGTGCACGGTGTGTATCGCATCGACCCCGACGGCTCCATCGCGCGCATCCTCACCGAGCCGGAGATCGAGCGGCCGAACGGCATCGTCATCTCGCCGGACGACGCCACGCTCTACGTCATCGAGACCGCCCAGCAGGAGGGCGGCGCGCGGATGATTCGCGCCTACGACCTCGCCGAGGACGGCACGGCCAGCAACATGCGCGTCTTCCACGACTTCTATCCCGGGCGGAGCGGCGACGGGATGACCATCGACAGCGAGGGCAACCTCTACGTCGCGGCCGGACTCAACCGCCTGCGCGGCACGAGCGAGACGCTCGACACCGTGGCCGGCGTGCACGTCTTCTCGCCGGAGGGTGAGCTGCTCGAGCACATCCCGATCTACGAGGACTCGATCACGAACGTGGCCTTCGGCGGCGACGACCTGCGGACGCTGTACATCACGGCCGGCAAGACGCTCTTCAGCATCCGGACCGACGTCACCGGCACGCGGCGATAAACCGGCCGGGGGCGCGCGTCCGGGAGTTTCGTTCGCCCGAACCGGCGGCAGGAGGAGTAGACTACGCTATTCGTTCGGCTGGCGATGACGTACGTCCGGAGGGGATGCGGATCGACCTTGATCGCGTCACAAACCCGAGGGTGGGACGATGTCGAAGACCCTGGCAGCCTGCGTCGTCGGAGTCGGCATCGTGGCGGCCGGCCTCGGTCCGCTCGATGTGCACGCCGGTCCGCAGGGCGCGCCCCCGGCGGGCGAACCGCTGCCCGCACCCACCCCAGTCGCGTTCCCATCTCAAGAGCGGTCGTCCGTTTCGGAGGGCGTGTCTTCCGGCGGGTCCGTGCGCCCGGTCCTGAACCGCTATTGCGTCGGCTGCCACAACGAGCGGCTGCGCACGGCCGGACTTGCGCTGGACACCATGGACGCCGCGCGCGTCGGCGATCATCCCGATGCCTGGGAGAAGGTCGTGCGCAAGCTGCGCACCGGCGCGATGCCTCCGGCCGGCCGGCGGAGACCCGACCCTGCCACGTATGAATCCGTCGCCTCCGCGCTGGAGAACGCCCTGGACCGGGCTGCGGCTGCGACTCCCAATCCGGGCCGCACCACCGTCCACCGACTGAATCGGCGGGAGTACGCCAACGCCGTCCGCGACCTGCTCGCGCTGGAGATCGACGCGAGCGGCCTGCTGCCTGCCGACAACGCGGACCTCGGCTTCGACAACATGGCCGACATCCTGTCGGTGTCCCCGGCGCTGCTCGACCGGTACATCTTCGCGGCCCGCAGGATCAGCCGTCTCGCAGTGGGCGATCCCGACATCGAGCCGACCACCGAGACCTACGTCGTCCCCTCTATGCGGTTTCAGGACCTGCAGATGAGCGAGGACCTGCCGTTCGGGTCCCGCGGCGGCATCGCGATCCGGCACAACTTCCCGCTGGACGCCGAGTACGAGGTCCGGATCCAGTTGCAGCGGCAGCTCTACGACTACGTGCGCGGCCTCCAGAACCGGCAGCAGCTCGAGGTGCGGCTGGACGGGGAGCGCTTGGCGGTGTTCGACATAGGCGGCGCGCCCGGGACGCCGCCGCCCCGCACGTTCGCCGGCGCCGTGCTCGGCGACCGAACGTGGGAGGAGTACACGCTGCACGCGGACGAGGACCTCGTGGTGCGCCTCTCCGCGCGGGCGGGACCGCGGGTGCTCGGCGTCTCGTTCGTCCAGGGCCGGTCGGAGCGCGACGGGGTGCTGCAGCCGCGGGCGACCGGCAAAGTGCTGGCCGTTGCCGAGCGCTGGAGCTCGCCGTCGGAGGCGCCGGAGGCGGCGGTCGATCAGGTGAGCATCGCCGGTCCGTTCGACGCCACCGGATCCGGTGAAACGCCGAGCCGGGAGCGGCTGTTCGTGTGCCGCCCCGGGCCGGGAACCGAGGAAGAACCGTGTGCGCGGGAGATTCTCGGGGCTGTCGCGCGCCGAGCCTTCCGGCGTGGGGTGACGGAGACCGACCTTCGCACCCTGCTCGGCTTCTTCGCGGCGGGGCGCCGGGCGGGCGGTTTCGAGGCCGGGATCCAGCGGGCCCTCGAGAGCATCCTGGTCGATCCGGAGTTCCTGTTCCGCGTCGAGCGCGACCCGGTGGACACGAGGCCCGGCACCATACATCCGGTCAGCGACCTGGAACTCGCCGCGCGGCTCTCGTTCTTCCTCTGGAGCAGCATCCCGGACGACGAGCTGCTGGACGTTGCGGCCCGCGGCGACCTGCGCGATCCGGATGTGCTGCGGCGGCAGGTGCAGCGCATGCTGGCCGATTCCCGCGCGCAGGCTCTCGTGGACGGCTTCGCCCTGCAGTGGCTGGCCCTGCGCACGCTGTCGCGCGTCGTGCCGACGCCGGAGCTGTTTCCGGAGTGGGACGACAACCTGCGCGAGGCGTTTCGGCGGGAGACGGAGTTGTTCGTTGCGAGTCAGATCCGCGAGAACCGCAGCGTTCTGGACCTGGTGCGGGCCGACTACACGTTCGCCAACGAACGGTTGGCCCGGCACTACGGGATTCCGAACGTGTACGGCAGCCGATTCCGGCGGGTGACCTTTTCCGACGGCGTGCGCGGCGGCCTGCTGGGCCACGGGAGCATCCTGACCGTCACCTCGTATCCCACCCGGACCTCGCCGGTCCTCCGCGGCCACTGGCTGCTTCAGCAGATGCTCGGGTCTCCGCCGCCGCCGCCGCCACCCGATGTGCCGGCCCTGCCGGACCGCGGGGAGGGAGGGCGACCGGCCTCGGTGCGCGAGCGGCTGGAGCAACACCGCGCGAACCCGGTCTGCGCGAACTGCCACGCTCCGATGGATCCGCTCGGCTTCGCCCTGGAGCATTTCGATGCGATCGGGAAGTGGCGCGCCACGGGCGAAGGGGGCGACCCGATCGATGCCTCGGGCGTCTTCCCCGACGGCACGGGGTTCGAAGGGTTGGCGGGACTCAAGGCGATGCTTCTCGGCCGGCACGAGCAGTTCGTCTGGACCGTCACCGAAAAACTGGCTACGTATGCCCTCGGCCGCGGGCTGGAGCACTACGACATGCCGGCCGTCCGCGCGATCATTCGCGGGGCGGCTGCGGACGACTACACGTGGTCTTCCCTCGTGCTCGGGATAGTCGAGAGCACGCCGTTTCAGATGCGGAGATCAGAATCATGATGATCAGCAGAAAGTCTCTCCCTCGCCGCACGGTCCTGCGCGGGATCGGCGCCACGCTGGCGCTGCCGCTGCTCGACGGCATGGTGCCGGCGCTGACCGCGCTCGGCCGGACCGCGGCGAAGCCGGTCAGGCGGCTCGGCGTCGTCTACGTGCCGAACGGCATCGTGATGGACAAGTGGATCCCCGCGACGGCGGGCGCCGGGTTCGAGATCACCCCGATACTGCAGCCGCTGGAGCGGTTCCGGGACCGCCTGCTGGTCGTGTCGGGACTCAGCAACAAGGGCCCGGACAACATTCACGAGACCGGAGCCACGAGCTTCTTGACCGGCGTGCCGCCGAAGCGCACGCAGGGCTCCCAGCTCGGCGCCGGCGTGTCGATGGACCAGAAGGTGGCGCGGGAGGCGGGCCGGCACACGCAGCTCGCGTCGCTGGAGCTGGCCCTGGAGTCGGGCGACGATGTGGGAACGTGTGGTGGTGGATACACCTGCGCATACACCAACACGATCTGCTGGCGGAGCGCGACCACGCCGCTGCCGATGGAGACCAATCCGCGGACGGTCTTCGAGCGCTTGCTGGGTGACACCGGCGGTACGGATCCGGCCGCGCGGCTCGCGCGCATCGAGCAGAACCGGAGCCTCCTCGACGCGGTGACGGACAAGGTGGATTCGCTGCGCCGCGACCTCGGTCCCCGCGATCGCCACAAGCTCGGCGAGTACCTCGACGCGGTCCGGGACATCGAGCGCCGCGTCGAGAAGGCCGAGGCGCAGGTCGACCAGGAACTGCCGGAGATTGCGCCGCCGCTGGGGATTCCCGCCGCCTTCGACGAGCACGCGAAGCTGATGTTCGACCTGCAGGTGCTGGCCTACCAGACCGACCTGACCCGCGTCGTCAGCTTCATGATCAGCCGCGAGTACAGCGGCCGGACCTATCCGCAGATCGGCGTGCCGGAGGCGCACCACCCGACGTCGCACCACCAGCACGACCCGGACAAGCTGGACAAGCTCACCCGGATCAATACCTATCACGTCTCGCTGCTGGCGTACTACCTGGACAAGCTGCGGGCGACGCCCGACGGCGACGGCACGTTGCTCGACCACGTGACGGTGCTGTACGGCGGCGGCCTGAGCGACAGCAACCGGCATTCCTCGGAGAACCTGCCCATTCTGCTGGCGGGCGGTGGGGCGGGCACCCTCCATGGCGGGCGGCATGTGCAGTGTCCCGACCCGACGCCGATGTCGAATCTGCACGTGACGCTGATGGACAAGCTCGGGGTGCCGGTCGAGCGCTTCGGAACGAGTACCGGCGAGATCGAGGCGCTGTCGGACGTCTAGCGGGGAGTCCACCATGCACGGCAGCGTCACGAGCCGGGTTCTGTGCGGATCGTGTCTCGGGTTGACGTTGGCTCTGCCCGCCCCGGCGCAGCAGGCCGACCTGCGACTCGTGCACGCGGTCCGGTCCGAGGATCGCGCGGCGGTCCGTGCGCTGTTGCAGGAGCGGGTCGACGTGGACGCTCGTCAGCCCGACGGGGCGACGGCGCTGCACTGGGCAGCCTATCTGGACGACGTCGCGACCGGGGAGTTGCTGATCGGTGCGGGTGCCGCGCCGGACGCCGTGAACCAGCTCGGGGTGACGCCCCTGTACCTGGCGTGCGAGAACGGCAACGCGGCGCTGGTGGGGGCGTTGCTGGCGGCCGGCGCCACGCCGCACGCCGCGTTGCCGAGCGGGGAGACCGCCCTGATGACCGCGGCGCGCACGGGGAGCGCCGGGGCGGTGCGGGCGCTGCTCGCCCGCGGCGCCGACGTGCGGGCTCGCGAATCGACCGAGGGGCAGACCGCGCTGATGTGGGCCGTCTCGCAGCGGCACACCGGCGTGGTCGAAGCGCTGCTGGACGCTGGCGCGGACGTTCACGCACGTTCGCACGTCCGACCGGCGGTGATCTCGCGCTCCGCCCGCACGAGCAGCGAGGGCGCCGTGGCCGTGGTCGACGAGGGAGGGTTCACGCCGCTGCTCTTCGCGGCGCGTAGCGGCGACGTCGCGTCCGCGAAGCTGCTGCTGGCCGCGGGAGCCGACCCGAACGACACGGCGCCGGCCGGCGCCGGCGCCCTCGCCGTGGCGACCCACAGCGGTCATGGCGCGCTGGCCGCGCTGCTGCTCGCCGCCGGCGCCGACGCCAACGCCGCCGGGGCCGGCTACGCGCCGCTGCACGCGGCTATTCTGCGCGGCGACGCGGGGCTCGTGCGGGCGTTGCTGGCCCACGGGGCAGACCCGAACGCCCGTCTCGTGCGCGGCACGCGGTATGCCCGGCAGGGGAAGTTGTTTTCCCTGGACATGGCCTGGACCGGCGCCACCCCGTTCTTTCTGGCCGCCAAGTTCGGTCGGGCTCACATCATGCGGTCGCTCGCCGAGAGCGGGGCGGATCCCCGCGCGGGTCTGGACGGCGGCGTGACGCCGCTGATGGCCGCCGCGGGCATGCTCACCGGCGGCTTCGGCCGGGCCGGCAAGGACCGCCTGGGCCGGGAGATGGACTCCGCCGAGATGGAGGTCGCCCTCACGCAGGATCCGGATCACCGCGACGTGATGGGCAGTGGTATCGAGGCGGTGAAGCTGGCCGTCGAGCTGGGCGCCGACGTCAACGCGGCCAGCGCGACCGGCGACACCGCCCTGCACTTCGCCGCGTTCCACGGCTTCAAGAGCGTGGTGCGGTTCCTCGTGAGCCGCGGCGCCAGTCTGGACGCCACCAACCGGCGCGGGGAGACGCCGCTCGATCGGGCGCTGGCCGCACGCGCTCCGGCGCGCCTGACCCGCAGCCTGACCGACTACAGCGACACGAGCACGGCGGACCTGCTGCGGGCCCTGGGCGCGAGCGGCTAGCGCTGCCCGTGCCCCGGAGCGCGGTGCGGTCCGCCAGGCAAAGGGCGGAGTTCTCGGTGCCGCTGAGCTCTATCGGGTTGCGAGAGCGCCAATTTATACCATGCACTTGAGGGACTCGACACTAGTGACACACCACTAGATTCCTTGAACGAGCACGATCTTTGCGGTTGAGTCAAGTTTACGGCGCCGGCCAGCCGGCAATTACCTGTCCACCGAGCCACTTGCAAAACTCTTGGGGTCGCGGCTCGGCTCAGTCCTCCGATTCTCGGGGTGAACACCCCAATTGTTCTGGATTTTGACTCCGTGTTCTGGTCCTGAAGGGCCGGCGGCAGCCAGGAAGCGGAAAACAAGGGGATCGACGTGTTTTCCACCGAGCGTCGGGACACCGGTGGGTGACTGACGCCGGTTGAGCGCCGGGATTGGATGGGCGTTTGCCGGCGGCGCGTTGGCTATGTCACCAGACGCAGGAGCTGGTCGGCGGTGAGCGCCAACATGCCGAACATGCAGTGGCACATCACCTTCGCGGTGCCACGGACCCGGACATGGCGACCACCGAACTCGTCCTTGAGACGGCCATTGACGCGCTCACCCGCCGTACGCTCGTTGTAGCGAACCTGCTCGGCACGCTGGAAGCCGAGATTTTTCAGGCGCCGGGCTTCGGTTCGCAGTTCCTCCGCCCGGGCCTTGTCGCCACGAGGGTTGACGTCAATCAACGGGACGTGGCCGAGTGAGCGGCTGTGCTCCCGGATCTGCTCCGCGTCGTAGGCGGCGTCCATCAGGTCATACAGATTGGTCGTCCGCTCGGCGGACAGAGTCGCCAGCGGAATGGCGGCCTGGCTGTCATGCAGGGAGGCGGACGTCAACAGGCAACTGATCGGAATCTGGCCGTCGGCCACGTCAATGTGCAGCTTGTAGCCGACCCAGGTGGTCTTGTAGCCCTTGCTGTTCTTCTTCGTGCCGACATCGCAGGCGGTCGGCAGGTCGTCCAGCATCGCCGGCAGGTTCATGGTCGGCTGCCGTTCGAGACGTGTCAGGACCTTTGGCCGTTCTTCGCCCTTCTTCGGCCGCCCGCGCTTGCGCTTGGGCGGCGGGGGCGGCTTCTCCTTCGTGGCCGGCTTCTCACGGGCCTCGATGGCCGTCGAGTCGCGCGAGAGGTGGCCCACCAGCCGGTCGTGGTGCGTCTCCCGGATCAGCGCTTCGTGCACGCGCTGGGGCAACTGCGTGTCGGCGAACTCGGCAAAGGCGCGCGAGAAGACCGACTCGCTCGGCACCTCGAACTTCCGCTCCCAGCCGCAGAGCCGGCGCAGGGCCACATCGGCGGCCAACCGGTCCAGCAGTGCGCGCGTCGACGGCAGGTCGTAGACCGCCTTGGCCACGAAGGCCCGCGCCATCGCCGCGCGGTCCTTGGGCGGCCGCCCCGGCGCCCGGAAGTACCGGGGAATCAGGCGCTCGATACGGATGACCTCCAGGGTCTGCACCAACTGCTGCTGTTTTTCGGTCAGTGGACCCAACGCCTGCTCCAACCGCGGGAACAGCGTACGCTGGATCGACTCCCAGTAGGGGGCGAACGAGGCGCGCAGGGCATTCATGGCTTGTTGACCGCTCCTGCGAGCTACTGTATATTTACGCGCAGGGGCAATGTCAAGCTGCGGTTCGATGGCCGGTGCGGACCAGATGCGCCAGTACACGGAGCGATACGACGCGCTCAAGGCGGAACTGCAGTCGCTTGGGTTTCTCTTCCAGGGCAGCCTCCAGACCCGCCGGATAGCGTGTGGGAAGACCACCTGCCGCTGCTACCGCGACCCGGACGCCCGGCACGGTCCCTACCACTACTGGACACGCAAGGACCGCGGGAAAACCGTCGGGATGAGGCTCACCGAAGACGAACTTGTCCTCTACCAGGAGTGGATCGAGAACAACCGCGAATTGGAGCGGCTCGTGAAGGAAATGCGCGGCCTCTCTTCGCGCGTGCTTGCCTTCATAACCGGCCGGGAGGCCCCATGAACCCCCGCGTCTCGGACTCGTCGGCGGCGGTGACCGCTACCGCCATCCTTCAGACGCTACGTCCCGCCCACTGACCGTCCCTCGCCCTGCGGCTTCCGGCAAAGAAAACCCGGCCGATTACCGATTTTTGCAAGAGGCTCCACCGTGATCACTTGATCACGCTGCGAGCGCCTGTCCTCCCCAGAGGTGGCCGACCTCCCGACCGCACGTCGCGACGGCTTCATGCCAACGGGTGGTTGATTCGGCGTCGAGCGTGGCCGACAAGACCGGACCCAGAACGCGCGCCTGCGTGCGATGGTACGCTGGCTCAGCATCGGGCATTTCGGGAAGCGGAATCCAGGAATCAGCGCCCCGTCACTGAACGACTGGGTGGTCAGATGGCGCTGGTATCCGCATTGGTGGACATCAAATGTGCGGAATCGCGGGTGAGTTCGCGTTCGAGCGCGAACAGGTCCAGGCCGCTGGCAGCAGGATGATCGCTGCCCTGCGTCACCGCGGCCCGGACGGCAGCGGCCACTACGTCAGTCCCGCCAAGAACGTACTCCTCGTCAATACCCGCCTCGCGATCGTTGACGTCGGCGGCGGCACGCAGCCGCTCAGGAATGAGGACGGGGCCGTCTGGGTCACGTTCAACGGGGAAATCTACGGATTCGCTGCCCTCGCGCGGCAACTGGAACGCCAAGGCCATCGTCTGCGAACCCGGTGCGACACCGAAGTCGTCGTCCATTTGTATGAGGAGTATGGGGAGGCGTTCGTCGAGCATCTGCGCGGGGAATTCGCCTTCGCGCTGTACGACCAGCGACAACACACCCTCTGGCTCGGCCGCGACCGGTTCGGCGTCAAGCCGCTGTACTACGCCGTGTCACCCCGATCGCTCCTGTTCGGGTCGGAGATCAAGGCCATCTTCAGCACTCCGGGCATCAAGCGAGCCCTGAACCCATCGTTCATCTACGCCTATCTCCACGGGCTACTGCCGCCAGACGAGACCGCGTTCGTCGGGGTCCGCCAGGTCGAGCCCGGGTGCCTGTTGCGCGTGACGGCGGCGGGCGTCGAGCCACGCCGATACTGGCGGCCTCGGTTTTCGGGGACGCCGGCTGCCGCCGATGCGACGGTTGCGGATCGGGAGTCCGTCGAGGAGTTCCGCCGGCTGTTCGCCGAAGCCATCGAGCTGCGCCTGCAGGGCGACCAGGCACCGGGGGTCTACCTCTCCGGTGGATTGGATTCGACGGCAGTCGCGACCCAGGCCGCGCGATTGTCCGGCCGCCCCGTGAAGGCGTTTACGGTCGCATTTGACGATCCCGCCTACGACGAATCGACGCGCGCGGCTGCCACGGCGCGGCAGCACACGCTCGACCACCACATCGTGACAATTCCGGCGGCCGGGCTCGCCCCGCATTTCCTGCGGTCGCTCTGGCATTGCGAAATGCCGGTGGTGAACGGGCATGGGGCGGCCAAGTTGCTGCTCTCCGGCCTGGCGTCGCAGCACGTGAAGTCCGTCCTCACTGGCGAGGGGGCTGACGAGGTATTGGCCGGATACGATCTCTTTCGCCACCAGGCCCTGCTCGAACGGCTGCGCCGCGAACCGCGGAACCGTGTCCTTCGTGCCCAGATGCGCCGGTTCCTCGGTTCCGTGGATCTGCTGTCGGGCACCGTCAGAGCCACGGACTACGTGGAGTACGACCGTGTGGTTGAGCTCTTTGGCGCGTATCCCTACCCCGCGCTGCGGGCGTTGACGTTGGGGCGTGCGGCTCGCGCCGTGCTGTCGCGGGAGTGTCTCCGGGGCATCGCCGATGTCGATCCGCTTGAGCAACTTGCGACGACGTGGAGCTCGCGTCGCCTGGCAGGCGATGACGCCCTGAGCGCCACGCAGGACTTCTTGTGCAGGACCCAACTGCCCAGCTACATCTTGAATTGCCTCGGCGACCGTACGGAGATGGCCAACGCCGTTGAGGGCCGCGTGCCGTTTCTCGACCACAAGCTTGCGGAGTTTGCCGGTGGGCTCCCGAGTACGCTGAAGGTCCGCGACGGGCAGGGGAAGGTCCTCTTGCGCGAGGCCCTTGGCCAGTCCCACCCGGCGTACCGGGCCGCCAAGCAGGTCTTCCTCTCGCCTGCGGCGACCCTGGACTTCCAGAACGAAACGTCGCCGTTGGCTCGGTATCTCGGTCGACCCGTGATAGAAGACTGCGGGATCTTCAGTCCCGCGATGTTGAGAGCCGTAAAGCACGCCCAGCCGTGGCTCAGGAAGGGGTCCAGCAGCCGCGTGCTCTGTGACGGACTGCTGACATTCGCGATTTCGGTCCATGCCCTGCACGAGATGTTCTGTGCCAACTTTACGGGTGCCGTGCAGCAATTCGAAAGACCCTGACGAATGTCGCAGCCCCTGCCGGACCTGGTACTGGTCGCGCTCATTCTTGCGGGTTAGCGTCGACGACACCGTCGCACTCGGCTTCAAGGACCGTTTCGGCCTGCTCGTCGACGCCGAGTGGACGGCTCGCGAGCAGCGCAAGCTGCAACGACGCCTGCACTCCGCCAAGCTGCGCTATCCGACGACGCTCGAGGCCGTCCCGGGCGGAAGTGGCACACCGAGTTGACTCGGTTTGGTCAGCGCAGTCACTCGCCCGCTGCATTCACGACCCGGCACAGAGAACACCGGCCCTCGATCACCGCCAGGCTCTCGAATCCGCACGCCGAGCACTTCCCTGGCGTTCCCTGCGTCCGGTCCACGTTGTACTGGCGCGCCTGCTCCGAGCCACTGACCACGCCGAACGCGCCGCCCGACAGCTCCACGGCTGCCTCGTGGCCACCCGGTAGCTCCGGCACCTCTTCCGTCATAGGACCTCTCTTCCCGTGAGCCACTCACTCGAACCTCTCCGAGCGTGAGAGGTAACATCAGCCACCACGTCGATGACCGCCCATGTCTCATCTCCTCGGCCGTCGTCATCGCGCCCCGCTCCCGGAAATGGGAAGGCCAGCTGCGCCAAGCGCTGTCCGACCGCCGGATCGCCGCTGAACGCGTCCCGCACGAATGTCGCCATCTATCTGGTTCGGTTCTACTGCCGCGCCCGACGACCGGGGCTTCTCCATCCGCCCGTTTCCACCCCGAGCGCGTCGCTTCCGGCGCTACATGTCGACGACACGCCCCTGGAAGTACGCACCGTCGGCAATTTTCACGCGCGGAGCCAAGATGACCCCCTCGACCGACCCGGTCGCACCAATGCTGACCTCTTCGACCGCCGTCACCGTGCCGGTCGCCTCGCCGAACACCACCACCGACTTCGCCAGCCCCTACGCATTGACCCGACCCCGGCGGGCGACCGTTACGACATGCTGCGGAAGCTCGATCTTCCCGTCGACCGCACCGTCGATGTCGATGTCCTCGCGCCCGCTCACCTCGCCCTCGATGACGATTCCTTTTCCGATCGTGGTGACGCCCTCCGGCGCACCAGTCCCCGCGGGAATCCTTCGGTTCCTCGGCTGCGGATACGCTGGCGGAGCACCCTCAAGAAGGTCAGACTCGACCATCAAGCGACTCGATTCGTCCCGTTGTCCCATCAGCAGTTCTCCACTGCGGCTGCCCGGGCTCGGTGCCCCGTCGACGAGGTCGAATCGCAGGAGCCGGAGCGCGGGTTCCTCTCGATTCCCGCCGCCAGCATGCAACCCCCCAGGCCGCCGTGACCACGCCAGCGCCGACAACGACCAGCCGCGTCCAGTAGACACGCCATCGCCCGCTCCGGTCGGCAGACGCATACCCGCGCGCGACACGAACCGCGAGTGCGAGTAACGCGAACATCGACCAGACCCGCTGCCGCGACCGGCGCAGCGCCCGCCACCTGACCGCGTAGAGCTTGTCCACCAACCCTCCCGGAAGCCGGAACCGTCAACCCACGTGAACATCGCCCTCGCCATTGGCCGGGCCGACACGCTGCACCGGTTGTTCCACCGCCCCCCGGACAGCTCCCGCTGTGACGCAGTGCCGAATCTACCTCCGCGGTCGTCGCCGGGCGAGCCCGCCGCGGCGTCAACCTCGATCTGAAACAGGCCACATTCCCGCCGGTGACCCGGCATCGACGCCCCGGCATCCTTCAACCTGCCGGACGAAACGCCGCCGGCTCACCAAGAACCGCGCGTAGAACTCCCCCTATGTCGCGCTCCTGCTCAGCCAGTTCGATGAGCTCGCGGCAGGAGTTGAGCCACGACCAGGTGCAGCGTCATCCGCTTCCCCTCTGAAGCCGTATCGCGTTGAACGGTTGGCGGCGCGGCGTGGCCCCACCCTCGATTGAGGTGGTCTCGGTTTTTCGGACAACCGGCTAAGGTGTATTCCAGGGCCTTGGGGAGGCACTGGGATGACGACGAAACGGCGCCGCCGGTTCACGGCGGACTTCAAGAAACGGGTGGCGCTCGAGGCGTTGCGGGGGGACCGAACGGTGCAGGCTATCGCGGCCAAGCACGAGGTCCATCCGAACCAGGTGGGCACCTGGAAGCGGCAGGCGATCGAGGGGTTGGACGAGGTGTTCGCCCGCGGCGGATCGCCCGGCCCGTCGGAGCACGAGGCGACGATCCGCGACCTGCACGCGAAGATCGGCGAGTTGACGATAGAACGGGATTTTTTTCAGCGGGGGTTGCAGCGCTGAGCCGGCCGGCGCGGCGGAACCTGGTCGACCGGGCCGGCGCGTTGAGCATCAGGCAGCAATGCGCGCTGCTGGGCATCAGCCGCTCATCGGTGTACTACGCGCCGCGGGGAGAGAGCGCGGAGAACTTGGCGTTGATGCGGCGGATGGACGCCTTGTCGCTCCAGTACCCGTTCTACGGCAGTCGGCAGATGGCGCGCCACCTGCGGCGCGAGGGCGTGGCGGCGGGGCGCCGTCGAGTCCGGCGCCTGATGCGCCTGATGGGCCTGGAGGCGATCTACCGCAAGCCGCGCACGAGCGACGCGCAGCCGGATCACCACGTCTACCCGTACCTGCTGCGCGAACTGACGATCGACCGTCCGGACCAGGTGTGGTGCGCGGACATCACGTACATCCCGGTGACGACCGGCTTTCTGTACCTGGTCGCGATCATGGACTGGGCCAGCCGACATGTGCTGTCGTGGCGGTTGTCGAACACGATGGACAGCAGCTTCTGCGTCGAGGCTCTGGAGGCGGCGCTGCAAACGGGGACGCCCGGCATCTTCAACACCGACCAGGGGTCGCAGTTTACGAGCGCGGCGTTCACCGACCGTGTCCAGGCTGCGGGCGCGCGGTGCTCGATGGACGGCCGCGGTCGGTGCCTGGATAACGTCTTCATCGAGCGGCTCTGGCGGTGGGGTTGTCCCGTTCGTTGTTGAACTTCGGGTGGCGAACTCCCGGTCTCCTCTACGAAGTCATCTATGTTACGCCACGTCAGCAACCACGCCGTCGGGCGGAGCCAGCGCGTCCAGGGCACCGACCAGGTGCTGCAGATCGCGGTAGCCCCGGACCCGCCGGAAGTGCTTCTCCGCCTCCACCAGCGCGCTCGCCACCCAGCGTTGAATCATCTGGCCACCACGCCAGCGCTTGACGTTGCGCGAGTAGTGCTCGACGCTGCCGTTCAGGTTCTCGATGATGTTCGTCGTCCGCAGCGTACGCTGCAGCGCCCCCGTCAGACCGAGGCGCTGCACGGTCAGCGTCTCGTCCAGTCCCTCCCGGATGGACGCCGCCGCGCCGGGGTGGTCGTGCTCCAGCGACCCGGCCAGCCGCTTGAGCACCCGCGCCGCACGGTCTGCCGAATCGAGGTTCCACGCATCCCGCAACGCCTTGCCGACAGAGGCGTGCAGCCGCTCGGGCAGATGGCCGATGACGTTCCTCCACTTATGGACTTGGCAGCGTTGCACCACGCCGCGAGAACCGAAGACGTCGGTGATGGCCCGGCGCAGCCCCGTAGCGCCGTCGATGACAAACAGCAACGTCCGGTCCGTCGGCAGTCCGCGCGTCACCAGGTCGCTGAGCAGGCCGGTGGTGACGGCAGCCGTCTCGGTGGCGCCTTCGCGCAGGCCCAGCACGTGTTTCCGGCCCTGTGTGTCGATCCCCAACGCGATCACCATGCAGTGGTCCCGGAAGACCTTGCCGTCGATGCAGACCGCCCGCAGGTCCAACTCGCCCAACGGCCGGCTGAGAAACGCCTGGAGGCGCTTTGTCGACAGCGCCACGAACCGCCGCGACACGGCACTGCTCGACGTCGCCCGCTCGGTCACGTCGGCCGGTACCGGGTCCAGCGTGCCCGCGTACCGGCGCGTCGACACCCCGGCGGCGACCGCGGCCAGCGTGTGCTCGTCCAGCGGGTCGGTGGCCGCCGCCCATTGGAAGCTCGCCAGCGGGACTTCGCCATCCGAGCTCCGCACGCGGAGCCGCGGCAGCTCGACCTGCCGCCCGCCGAGTGTCACCTGGCTGTCGACACTCCCTCCGCGCCACGCGGGCCGCTCGACCTGATGGCGCCCCTTCGCACCACACAGGACTTCCCGGTCCGCCTCCATCATCGCCTCCAGGACCTGCAGCCCGGTCGCGATGCAAAAGCCATGGAACGCTTCCCGGACACCGTTGACCACGCCGAGCACCGGCAGCGGCACCTGGATCGTGACGGGTCGCGAGCTGGGGGGTTGGCCGGACGTCTTCCGCCTGTCATGCTTCGCCATGGGTGGCAGTCTCCTTTTCTGATTGCATCCCCTGTCCTACCACAGGACAGGGGCAGGAGCCGCCACCCGCTTCACATCAGCTCAAGTTCAACAGCGTCCGGGACATCCCCTGGCGGTCGCTGAAGTATGAAGCGGTGTATCTTCACGAACTGTCGGACGGGTTTGCGGCCGAGCAGGTGATCTCGGAATGGATGACGTTTTACAGCGACGTGCGTCCGCACTCGGCGCTCGGCGGATGCACGCCGGCCGAAGCCTACCGCGAGGAGCGGGCGGCGTGAACACGCGGGCAGCGGGGCGTGGGACCACCACGGCGGGCATCGCGGCCACGACCGACGCCGTGACGACCGTGGCAGCCGCCGGCGAGCGTGGGAGGCAAGGGACGAGGCGGGGCGTGATTTACCAACCGGGGTACACCTTGACCAAGTCCGCGACCTTTCCGGAGAACCGGACCACGTCGGTGAGCCGGTTGTTGACCGGCTCCAGCACGGTCCCGTTTCATCGGGGTGGACGGTGTTTCGTCCGGCTACCGGTGAGCCGGTCGTTGACCGGCTCCAGCACCGTTCCAGTTCATCGAGAAGGAGGAAGCCGTCAGCGCATGAGCGGACCGAGCACCATGTCCCACCCGGCACTGTGGACCTGCCCGGCCTGTGGACGCCCGCTCACCGTCGCGCTGAATCCGGAGGGAGGCGAGGCGGGCGCCCACAGGCCGTTGGAAATCTCGCGGGCGAGCGCCGCCGCCCATGCCTGCACACCGGCCGCGAGATTCCCACAGTTCCACAGCGCATCATCATCATCATCGATAACCGGGTACGAACCGGCCTCGTGCCAACCGTGGCAGCCGCCGGTCAGTGCAGGAGCCGAGGACGACGAGGGCGTGATTTCGCAATCGGAATACACCTTAACCAAGCCCTCGAGTTGTCCAAACCACCGGGACCACGTCAACAACCCGACGATGTCGCGCACCTTCTCGATGAAGAACGGGTCGGTGGACAGCTTGAAGGTCTGCGCCAGATGCGGCTTGACCCCGAAGAGGGCGAGCCAGCGCTGTACCGTGCTCTTGGCAATGCCCTCAGCTCGCCCCAAGGTGCGTGTACTCCAATGCGTGGCGGCGTCGGGCTTCTCCTGCAGGGCACGGCTGATCACCGCCGCCACTTTGTCGTCGTCATAGGTCCGGGGACGACCGGGGCGGAGTTCGTCGTGCAGGCCCTCGATGCCGGCCGCTCGAAAGCGCCGCCGCCACTTGCCGACGGTGTGCGGTGTGACGCCGACACGCTTGGCGACGGCTGCGTTGGTCAAGCCTTCGGCACTGGCGGGGATGGAACTCCTCCAGTGATAGAGCGGACTCCCGCCTGCCGCGACAGAGTCGCGTTGCGTAAAGTGCTGATAGACAAGGACTTATGAAAGAGGCCTGAGAACGCGTATCCCTCCTCCGGAAAATTTTTGTGGGACCGTTTGGGATCGGTCCGAGGCGTGCTGGAGAGCAACCGACCGGGCGGCAACCCGACTGGGGTAGCCCATAGAACGAGCACAGGAACGCATTAGCCGTCTCCCAAACCGTCCGGCAGCACGTAGTCGGCCCACTGCTGCATCAACTTCGCCCGCTGCTCGTCGAGCTCCGAGCGGGCGTAGGCCTTCTTCGTCGAGTTCGACTCCTCGTGGGCCAACGCAATCTCAGCGGCTTCCGAGAAACCCGGGGCGCACTCCATCGCAGCAACCCGCGGCGGGATCGACGTCGCCGAGGCCGGCAGCGCCCGAACGCCCAGGCCGGGGGCAGACGGGACGCGAAACTCGGCCGAGACCACACGCCGGCACGGCGACGAGAAACCGCGGCTGCAGGCGTGAGGACCGGCCATCGGCCAAGTCGTAGGCCGACTCAACCGAGCAGTTTCGCGTCAAAACATAGAGAGGAGCGAAGCAAGGGCCAGCAAGCCCAACGCAAGAGAAGGAAACGTGACGGCAAGAAAGATGCCTGTCGCGTCGCATAGGACGTCATCGGCGCGCGACCGCATGCCCGGCACGCATCCGCCTCGCGGTCGGCTGTCGACCGCTCCCGGGCCAGCCACCAGTGTCCGTTCGGCCCCCGCGGGCACTTGGGGACCGGCAGGTTCTGTTGCTCCGGCGTCGCGATTCAGCCTGGGCGACCCAGTTTCGTAACGCCTCGGCCGACGGCTCGAACTCCCGAGCCAGATCTCCCAGCGTACGTCCGGACCAAACCAGCTCGACCATCTGCTGCCGGAACGCCGCCGGGTACGGCGGCCTCGATTTCGGCATCGTGGCACCTCCTCCTCCAAGAGAATAGGTGTCCGCGAAACTGCGCAGGGGATACCGGCCGACCATCGACCGCGCCGACGAGCTGTGCCGGGCGCTGGGCATCACGATGACACTCGGCGGGAAACCGGGAACGGACAACGCCAACCTTGTCGATGACGACCAGGACCGGAGAGGTGCCAGCCAGTAGCCCAGAGAGGGGCTCCCAGCCGAGCGCCAGATCCGCGACCCGGAAAGGCGAGCCCGCCCTGCTCATGGAGCGAATCAAGCTGGCGAACCAACATCGCAACAGCAAACCGTACCGGCACGGGTCCCGCTGTCGGTCGACGGGGAGTCGGCGACGAGGGCGTCCGCGGACGCCCTCGTCGCCGGAGCGGTCAGCGCGCGAGGTTTGGATGCACAGACCGAGCACCGAATTCGCTCGGATCCCGAGTGAACCGCCGCGGCCGACGGGAAAGCGTCGCAGACGCAGCGTCGCGTGCGTGAGACTAGTTGATGGTTGTAGGCTATCCGCCGACAGGGGTACACGTCAGAGACGTCTACGTTCTACCACGGAGATCACGCCCATGGCCCGAGGAGGCCCACGGAAGCAGCGAGACGGCGGGGTGCCACCCCCGAACGGCGGGGCCACCACCGGCTACGAGGCCGAGTTGTGGGGGATGGCAGACGCCCTGCGCGGCTCGATGGACGCAGCTGAGTACAAGCACGTTGTCCTTGGCCTCATCTTCCTGAAGTACATCTCCGACGCCTTCGAAGAATGCCGTGCGGCAGTGCTCGACAAGTGGGGCGAAGACGCCGCGGAGGACCGCGACGAATACATCGCCGAGAACGTCTTCTGGGTGCCAGCGGAGGCCCGTTGGTCCCAGCTCCAGGCGCAGGCTAGGCCTGCCCTTGCCCCAAAACTTTTCGCTGGACTTCATGCAGCCACTTCGCTACGGTGGCCGGCATGGAGATTCAGAATCAGGTCTCACATATTCTACGGGACAACCTCGCCCGCCTGCGCGACGTGCTGGACGAGGCGGTTTCGCAGGGTGTCGGCAGCCTCGGTCAGGTCGCCGATCGCGTCTGTGAAGCGTTCGATTTCCGCGACGGGCGGGGCCGGTGGCAGCGCGCGAGCTGCTGCCGGGCGTTGTCCGACCTGCAGGCGGCCGGCCACGTCTCGCTGCCTGCGAGTCAGGCGGCTCGCGGCGTTGGGGGCCGGGCGCGGGTGCTTCCGCACCCGATGGCGCCGGCGGTGGACGTGCCGGGCACGGTCGGCAAGGTTGTGGGTCTGACCCTGGCGCTGGTTGAGACCGACGCGCAGCGCCAAGTCTGGAACACGCTGATGGCGTACGAGCACCCGCGCGGCGCCGGTCCGTTCGTCGGCCCGCAACTGCGGTATCTGGTGGGTTCGGCGCATGGTTGGCTGGGCGGCGTCGGGTTCGCGGCGAGTGCGCGGCGGCTGCGGTCCCGCGACGCCTGGGTCGGGTGGGACGACACGGGCCGGCGCGCGCACCTGCACCGGGTGTTGGGACTGTGCCGGCTGCTGGTGCGCCCCGGCATTGTGTGTCGCAACCTGGCCTCGCACGTGCTGGGCCGGGTCGTCCGGGCAGTCGGCGACGACTGCGAGGGTCTGTATGGCTATCGCCCCTGGCTGCTGGAGACGTTCGTCGACGAGACCGAACAGACGGGGGCGAGCGTGCGCGCGGCCAACTGGGTTCGGGTGGGTGAGACCTGCGGTCGCGGTCGCCAGGACCGCCGGCACGCGGCGCCGGAAACGCGCAAGGCGGTGTATATGTATGCCTTGGAGCCGGCGGGGCGCACCCGCCTCGCGGTGCCTGCACCGGTCGTGGCGCCGCTGGCGGTTGGCGACGGTCTCGACGCCGCGGTCTGGGCGGACCACGAGTTCGGCGGGGCGCGTTTGGGCGACGCGCGTCTGAGCGCGCGGCTGGTACAGAGCGCGCAGCAAATGGCAGAGTCTCCGATGCGCGCCATCACCGGCGCCGCCCACGGCGCCCGCGCGATGGTCAAGGGCCATTACCGGCTGATCGACCAGCCCGCCGACAGTGCGGTGACGGTCGACAACATCCTCGCGCCGCATCGCGAGCAGACGCTGCGCCGGATGCAGGCGCACGACACGGTGCTGTGCATCCAGGACGGCACCCGGTTGAACTTCACCCGGCGCGGGCAGACGCAAGGGCTGGGGGCCATCGGCTCGAACCAGACCGGGGCGGTGGCGCGCGGCCTGGAGTTGCACACGACCTTGGCCGTCAATCCCGACGGGGTGGCGTTGGGTGTGCTGCGGGCCGCCTTCGACGCGCCCGCGTCCCCCAACTCCGAGGCGGAAGGCGAGCCGACCCCAAAGCCGCGCGAGAAGCGCAAGGCGTTCCGTTGGATCGAGGGGCTGCGCGACTGCGCGCAGGCAGCCGAGCAATTGTCCCAGACCCGCGTGGTGTGCGTGATGGACCGCGAGGCCGATTTCCTCGACCTGTTCGTCGAACACCGCGCGGCTGCCCCGCAGGTCGACCTGCTGGTCCGCGCCAAGGCCGACCGCGTCCTCGGCAGGGAAAAGACGCCCGCCGGGCAGACGGTCTCACGCCGTCTGTTCGATACGGTGCGCAACGCGCCGGCCCGAGGCGCCGCCAAGGTCGAGGTGCAGCGGCTGAGCGCGCGCGTGAAGGCCAGCAAACAGGCCCGCAAGGACCGCCGGGCGGAGCGGGTCGCCGACGTGACGCTGCGCTACCAGCAGGTGCCGCTGCCCTGCCCCGGCGACGAGCCGGTCGCACTGTGGGTCGTCCACGTGCGCGAGGAACAACCGCCGCCCGCGGCCGAGCCGCTGGAGTGGTTCCTGCTGACCACTTTGCGTGTGAGCAGCGCCGACGACGCCACGCGCATCCTGCAATGGTACGTCCGGCGCTGGCGCATCGAAGAATACTTCCGCGTGCTCAAGTCCGGCTGCAAGGTCGAGGAGTTGCAGCACCACACGGCCGAGCGGCTCGAACGCGCCATGGCCATCAAGATGGTCATCGGGTGGCGCATCCAGTTGATGGTCCAACTCGGGCGCGAAGTGCCCGACCTGCCGGGCGACCTGCTGTTCTCCGATGGCGAGTTGCGCGTGCTCGCCACCTTCGCCCGCTCACGCAAGCTGCCGCCGCCGGCGCGCCTCGGCGACGCTGTCGGTCTGGTCGGGCGCCTCGGCGGGTGGCTCGGACGCCAACGCGACCCGCCCGGCGCACAGTTGATGTGGCACGGCTACACTCAACTGGTTGCCATGGCCTTCGCCTTCGAACTGCGGGACGAGTTCGGATGACCTCCTGCTCACTACAGTCCAGCCCCGGACATCCGGGGCACGGGCAGGCCTAGGCAGTCGACCGTCGGCCTGACCGTCGATCAGGCCATGGCCGCGATCGAGCGGGACAACCCCGTGCTCAAGGACGTGCTTGCCCGCGACTACGCCCGTCCCGCGCTCGACAAGCAGCGTCTGGGCCAGTTGATCGACCTCGTCAGCAATATCCGGGTGGGCGACAAGGACGCCCGCTCCCGAGACGTGCTCGGCCGGATCTACGAGTACTTCCTCTCGCAGTTCGCGAGCGCGGAGGGCAAGAAAGGCGGCGAGTTCTACACTCCGCGCTGCGTCGTCAAGGTGCTGGTCGAGATGCTGGAGCCGTACCGCGGCCGAGTCTACGACCCCTGCTGCGGTTCGTCGGGCATGTTCGTACAGTCGATCGAGTTCATCCGCGCCCACGCCAGCGGGAACGGGAACGGCGGCAAGGCGCGCGGCGACATCAGCATCTACGGCCAGGAGTCGAACTACACGACGTGGCGACTCGCGAAGATGAACCTCGCGATTCGAGGCATCGACGGCCAGATCGCCCACGGCGACAGCTTCCACAACGACCGCCACCCGGACCTGAAGGCCGACTTCATCCTTGCCAACCCGCCGTTCAACGTCTCGGACTGGGGTGGCGAGCGGCTGGCCGAGGACAAGCGCTGGCGCTACGGCGTGCCGCCGAAGGGCAACGCCAACTTCGCTTGGGTACAGCACATGGTTCACCATCTGGCCCAGGCCGGCATCGTCGGCTTCGTGCTCGCCAACGGGTCGATGTCGTCGAGCCAGTCCGGCGAGGGGGAGATCCGGAAGAACCTGATCGAGGCGGACCTAGTGGACTGCATGGTCGCGCTGCCGGGACAGCTCTTCTACTCGACCCAGATTCCTGCGTGCCTCTGGTTCTTGGCGCGCAATCGCCCGCGCCGCGGGGAGGTTCTGTTCATCGATGGCCGCAAGCTGGGCCGGATGGTGGACCGCACGCACCGCGAACTGACCGACGACGATAGCGCCCGCATCGCGGGCGCCTACCACGCATGGCGCGACGGCGCGGACGCCTACGAAGACCTACCGGGCTTCTGCAAGAGCGCCTCGCTCGAAGAGGTGCGCCGGCACGGGCACGTGCTGACTCCGGGGCGCTACGTCGGCGCGGAGCCGCAGCCGGACGACGGTGAACCGTTCGAGGCGAAGATGGGTCGATTGGTCGCCGAGCTGCAAGCCCAGCAAGCCGAGGGGGCGCGGCTCGACGCCGCCATCGCCCAGAACCTGAAGACGTTGGGTCTCGGAGGGTACGAGTGACGGTGCGGGACGAGGATATCCGGCAACGGCTGGAGCTGGGCGAAGACAGTCGGTGGGAGTTCAAGCAGGTCGAATTCGCGGGTAGCCACCCGACCAGCCCCGCCCGCGATGATCTGGCGGACGAAATGATCGCGTTCGCCAACGCGAACGGCGGCGTGCTCCTGTTGGGCGTGGCGGATGACGGACGCCTTCAGGGGATGTCGCAGGAACAGATGGCGGCGCTCAGCGACCTGATGGTCGAAGTAAGCACCGACAGCATCGAACCCGCCCTGCGCATCGACGTCCACCATAGGGAGCTTGATCGCAAGGCCATCGTCGTGGTCGAGGTGCCCCGAGGTGACTCGCTGCACGAGCGCCGTGGCCGAAGCTGGATCCGGGTCGGCGCAAGCAAACGTCCATTGACTGGCGACGAGCGAATGCGCTTGGCGCAGAGACGGGCGCAGGCCCGTTACCTCTGGTTCGACAGGCAGGCAGTTCCCAACACCGGTTTCGAGACGCTCAGCGAGCGGCTATGGGGGCAGCTGCTGAGCGTTGCTGGGGCCACCGATCCGATCCGCGGTCTGGCGAACATGCGCCTCCTGGCCCGCGATGAGGCCGACGTGCTCCGCGCCACAGTAGCCGGACTGCTCCTGTGTGCCAGGATGCCCCAGGAGTGGCTGCCGCATGCAGTCATAACGGCGACGCACTATCGGGGCAGGGATCGCGCCTCCGAACAACTCGACGCGCAGGAGATTGACGGTCCGCTCCAGAGTCAGATCGCCGATGGGATGAAGTTTGTCGCCAGAAACATGCGGGTTGCCGCGCGCAAGTCACCGGCGCGCGAGAACATGCCGCAATACAGCACGGCCGCGGTCTTCGAAGCCCTCGTCAATGCCCTGGCGCACCGCGACTACTCGATCTCCTCGCGTCGGATCAGGCTGTCGATGTTCGCGGATCGGCTTGAGATCGATACGCCGGGACAGCTCCCCAACGGGATGACGATCGAGAGCATGCATGCGAGTCAGGCAACACGCAACGAAGTCATCGCTTCTGTGTTCGGGAGGATCCCGGTCGGCGATGTGCCCGGGTCCGCGCATCGCGCGTTCCTGATGGAGCGCCGCGGCGATGGCGTTGCCATCATCCTCAAGGAGACGCAGGAAACGGCTGGCGTGCCGCCGAAGTACAGCCTGGTGGGCGAGTCGAGTCTGGTCCTGAGCATTCCTGCGGCCAAGCTCCATTTCACCCCCGCAGAGGCCACAATCGCGGTGCATTCGGCAGGTGAGCCGCTGCCTGGAATCAACGTTGTCGCGCTATTTCCGAACAAGACCTGGAGACAGGGGAAGACGGACGAAGCCGGTGAAGTAGCTTTCGACCTGCACAGCACGCACTTGCCGATGACCGTGTATGCCGCCGCGCCGGGGTACGTTGCGGGGCTTCAGCGCGAGTGGATTCCGCAACAAGGCGGCCTTCTGCTTGCTCTTGAGCGGCTGCCGATCGGCGGCTCGGCCATCTTCCCCTTAAAAACGGGGCATCTCCCCGGACTAACGGGGCGGCTGAATCCGATACGAGACACTTCCGACAGGACGTACCTGTACGCGGATAACATCGCCATCGAACAGGGTCGGCAGCAACCGGTGCATTTTCGCTTCGGTAGACCAATGCGGCTCACGGACGCCTTCGGGGTCGAGCTGTCGGTGACCATCGTGGACATCGTCGGCAGCACGTCGTTGCTGGAATACCGGTCCTTCCAGCCCATCGAGGAGAGCCGATGACGACCGGAGTGCACAACTGGGAGGGGCGGCACTCAGATCTGTGGACATTGTGGACGTCAGCCGAATTGGCGAGAGATTCCGGCGAATCGTGACCGAGCAGCGGGTCCGGTTGCCGGAGAGCGACGGCTCACGCGGGACTGACGGGAGCGGCGGCGGCCCATTGGGTCTTCTGCCACCCGGCTGGGAGTGCTCAACCTTGGGGGCCATCTGCGAGCGCGGCGGTGGCAACATCCAGACCGGACCGTTCGGCAGCCAACTCCACGCCTCGGACTACCGACCCGTCGGCATTCCCTCCATCATGCCGCAGAACCTCGGTGATAATCGGGTCATCGTGGACGGAATCGCACGCATCGGAGACCGTGACGCCAGTCGCTTGCGGCGCTACTTGGTCCGCAAGGGCGATATCGTCTACAGCCGCAGAGGCGATGTCGAAAAGCGAGCGCTCATCGGACCTCGTGAGGATGGGTGGCTGTGCGGCACGGGCTGCCTTCGCGTACGCCTGGGCGAGAACGGTGCCGATCCGGGATACGCCTCGTACTACTTGGGACACCCCGCCGTTCGCGAGTGGATTGTCCGCCATGCTCATGGCGCGACCATGCCGAACCTGAACACGGCGATACTGTCCGCCTGCCCATTCGTCGTTCCGCCCATTCCCGACCAACGCGCCATCGCTCAGATCCTCGGCACGCTTGACGACAAGATCGAGCTGAATCGTCGGATGAAGGCGACGCTGGAGACGATGGGGCGGGCGCTGTTCGAGTCCTGGTTCGTCGATTTCGATCCTGTGCGGGCAAAGATGGAAGGCCGCGACACCGGGTTTTCGAAGTACATCGCCGATCTGTTCCCCGACGTGCTGGTGAAGTCGGAACTGGGCGAGATACCTCTGGGATGGCCGGTCGAGAGCCTTTCAGATCATTTCGAGGCCGTGAAGGGCCTGAGCTACAAGGGCTCTGGCCTGGGTGGGGAGGGAGTGCCGCTCCACAACCTGAACTCAGTCCACGAAGGCGGTGAATACAAGTACGAAGGCATCAAGTTCTATTTCGGCGAGTACGCGCAGCGCCACCGTGTTCGTCCTGGCGACGTGATCGTCGCCAACACGGAGCAAGGACACGAGCGCCTGCTGATCGGATATGCGGCCATCGTGCCCAAATTGTTCGGCGGCGATGGGATTTATAGCCATCATATTTACCGCCTACGACCTCGAAGCCACGGGCGTTTGTCGACACCGTTTCTGCACCTGCTCCTGAACTCACCGAGGATGCACGACTTAGTGAGCCGTTACGCCAACGGCACGACAGTCAACATGCTGCCGATGGACGCGGTGCAGAAACCGATGGTCGTAGTGCCTCCGAAGGGGCTTCTGGATGCCTTCGATGTTCTGGCGTTGCACTTGGAGCATCGCCGTGAGGAAGCCGTGCGAGACTCCCGCATCCTTGGTGTCCTCCGAGACGCGCTGCTTCCTCGGTACCTACGGACCTCTCCGCCACCCTGACCGGCCCGACCTGACCCTCGCGGGTTGTCCATTGGCGCGTGCCACGCCACCGGCAGGGCTTCCCGTGTTGCGTCCACTCCCCTCTTCCACACGTGCCGTCACCATTACCCCGGCGGAAACGGTCGGTGCTCGCGTCGCTCGCTTCCTGACCGCTGGCAGCCTTCCCCGTGATCGAGGCGGGTCGGCTTCCGCATTAGACGTTTCGAGGCCTGCGCAGTGTTCACGTCGTTACAGCCCGTGTGTTCGCTGAACCGCCCAAGGCGGCCCTTTCTCGTCGGAGTGCTTCAGCCGATGTCGTTGCCTCCATCGTCCGCCCCGACCGCTACCGGCTGGAGCGACAGTTGCCGGGCGGGATTCGCACCCGCTGAGGAATGGCGCCTTGCACGGCGCACTCGATCACTGTCCTTACGAGCACTTCTTTGACTTTGACGAGGAGCCGCACGATCCGTTGCCGCTCCAGGATGTCGAGGGTCTCGGCCGCTGACCGCAAGCGTGTCAGCAACGCCGAGAGGGTTTCGGCCAGACGCAGATGCGCGGCGCGATCACGGGTCTGCTCCACCAGTGCGTTCAACTCGTGTCGTAGCGTCTGTTCGCGTTGACGCACCAGCGGCATCCGCTCGCGCAGCTGCTCGAGCGATACCAAGTCTTCTTGGTACGCAGTGAGCAAGCGCTCGACGGTCTTCCCGACGCGCGCGAGATCCCGCTCCACCGCCTGCGTACGAGTTCTCGTGGGGTCGGCGGCCTGGGCGGCAGCCAACCGGCGGTCCAGTTCCTGTTGGATCAAGGCCGGCTCCTCAAGCAACCTCAGCACTTCGGTCCACACCACCTCGTCCAGCAGCTCCTGCCGAACCGGACGTGTGTCGCACCGCGGACCCGCAACGTGGCGCAACCGGTCGGATCCGATACAGCGATAGTACTGAATCCTGCGCGCGCTCGACCGAGTCGAGATGCGGGAGAACGCATACCCACACTTGCGGCAGCTCACCAGTCCTTGCACGAGGCTCGGCTCGATCGTCCGGCGCCGGGCGTGCACCTTGTTCTCGTGCAGCACCCAATTCCTTGCCGTCCCGTCGGCTGTCCCAGTTCCGACGCCCACCGCGTACGCGGTCGCGGATGACGGCCAACGGATTCCTCACACGATTTCTTGTACAATCACCAGTGTCAATATGCACCTGGAACGCCTCAGTCATTTGACCAGTAGCGCGACGAGGTTCACTGCGACCAGGATAGACCAGTGAAGACCGAGACGCAGCACAAGCCGCACATCATGGAGTTGATTGCCCGCGCCCCGTGGCGCGAAGCCGTAACGTACCGGGAGACGTGGCCCCACGAGTACGTGCTCTCCAACCGGGATGGACAGCAGGAGCTGCTGGCCGCGTTCTGTGAGCGGATCGGCCGGGGCGAGGGTGTCGAGTGTCAGTTCTTCCTCCAGAAGCGCAAGTACCTTTTCCTCGGCGGCTACAAGTACTGGACGATGACGCAATGCATCGACGTCGACCTCGACGCGAGCGACGAGGTCCTGAACCGTGCGCTCTTGTACAGGGACCGCCGTGACTTCGTCATTCGGCAAGGGGATACCGGCAAGCGCGAACCCGACCACTGATGAATGGATCCAATGAAGAAACAAGGCTTTGGTTAACTATAACTACCATTGCCTTGGCGCTGTTGGCGAAGCTTGCGCTCACCTTCGGCCTGAGCGAGCCATGGGGAGTCCATCGATGGGGCAAGAAACGGAACACGATCTGAGGAGACTGATCGATGATGGACGGTTCCTGGAGTACCATAAGAACACCCTGAGGCGTGGGGAATTCAACGCGTTCGATGTCCTGCGCTACTCGGACTACGAGATACGTCACAGCAACGTGCTCGCTTGGCTGCTCCAGCCCGATGGCTCTCATCGCCTCGGCGGGCAGTTTCTGAGTTGGTTCGTCCATCACCACAACGAATTGGCCAAAGGGAGGGCCACCATCAATCCTGACTTCAGCGCAGACCTCGTTCGTGTCAAGAGAGAGCTAGACTACGTCGACATCTCGGTTTTTCTCGACCAGCAAATGGTCGCCATCGAGAACAAGACGGTCGATGCATCTTCTGAGCACTTCGATCAAGTGCGAGCGTACGAAAAAAAGCTTTGCAAGAAGCACGGACAGAGGTACAAGGTCCTAAGCGTACTGTTGACGACCTCACGCGAGGGAACTGTGTCTCCGCCGGACTTCGTCCATTTGAGTTGGTCGTCGATTGTCGAAAAGATCAGGACGCTACATGCCGGCGGCGCGTTTCGGACGCCGGACGTCAGCGCGTTCATTCGACAGTATCTGGATGCGGTCGGCAGGTGGCTCGTTCCCGCCGAGGCGAGCGTGGGCCACTTCACTGCGCTACGGGATGACTATGGCTCCTTGTTGAAGGAGATGCTCAAGGTCTTGGCGCAAGAGGGCGACGAAGGGGTCGCCAGAATGGTTCCGACTCAAAGGAGTGAGTTTCGGAGTACGGTAGTCAGATTGGCCAAGGAGTTTCGAAAGGAACCGAAGAACCTGAGAACGGCGGTAGGAGACTTCCTGAAGAGGCACAAGAAACTGAAGACCATAGCGGCACAAGCTCTTGACAAGACGGAGTACTGGCTGTATTGGGACTCCTCCGAGTCAGCCCGGGAGCTTCGTATCGACTCTTGCCTCCGCTGGGGAATGGGCTTCGGGTACCGGGGCGTAACTGTGGGTTTCTACCTGTACCAGTGGTCCAAGAAGATGCAACCTGCACTGGATCGGATAAAGGAGCGTATGGGGCAGACACCGATCAACAGGGGGAAGCCGGACTCGTACCCGATGAAGGAAAGAGGGTCTTACTTCTGGGTCTACCTTCAGGAACTCTTATCGGAAAAAGACCTAGCGGACATGACCACGTCGAAGGCCAAGGAAGTCGTTCTTGAAAAGTTGACAGCGTTTCTGGACTCGGACGAGTCCGAGCACAGACGCATTGAGGATTACTTCAAGTGCCTAGCTTTCAGGCCGGACGTGCTGGCCGCCGGCGGGCCGGAGGAGAAGCGAAAACGCACCGAGGACGAACACGCCGCCCGGGATTGAACAGCAGACGGCTATCGTGATCTGCTGCCCCGCCACCATTTCGCCGCGCCGCCGCGCGCCGTGGAACTGCAGGTCGCCCAGTTGTCCCAGGCCGAGGGCTACGAACTGCGCCCAGCGGCTCATCACGCGGAGTCTCTGGCCCTCTTGGTGCTGTTGAGCTTCGGCCTCGAATTCATGTCGGGGAAGCAAGTCGAGAAGCTGCCGGAAGACTGTGGTACTATGGGCCACGGCTTGGACCTCCTGTCTTTTGAACGGTTTGTAGCAAAGTCATTCTATCAGACACGGAGGTTTCAAGCCGCCCTAACTAATTTTGAAGTTCTGTGGGACACCAGTGACTTTGAGTCTATTGTGGTTGGCAGCGAGCGCTTGGAGGAGGATGGCGCGTTCGGCCGGTGGGTGTCTAGTTAAACGGCCGACCCTCCCGACGAACCACCGTCATGCGTGCGCTGTCACGGGCACCGTGATAATCACCGAATACCAGCGTGACTCGTCGTCCAAGCGCCCTCGATCGTTCGTCGTCTTGGCGGCCCACTTCCACCTTTGATGACCTGGCGCGCCTGTGGCGCCGCGGCGGTCGACGAAGGCGGGGGACTTGACAAGGGGTCATTCCATACCAGTTAGCACACTTCAAAACGCTTCGTTGATAGCTGTAAAGAGCCGTTCGGCCCGCTCGGCTGTACCGTCGGGCAGGTCAGCCACCTTCTCCCAACGGTCGAAACGACACAGTAGCTCCCTCCTAACACGCCGTTTGTCGAGTTTCTCGTGTCCGAAGCGCTGGACCAAGACAGACTCCACGCGCTTGGTGATCATGTCGGAGCCGTCAACCGGGAGGTCCGAATCCTTGATTACCACACGAAACGCGACATTGACGCAGTCGAGATAGAACTCGTCGCCCAGAAGGTCCTCGATCGCTGCATCCGTCTTGCTGATCCCAGCCGCACTTCCGAGCATGAACACACGGAACCGAGCTTTCTGCTCGTCGGCCAGTTCCTTCAGCACCAGTTCGTTGATCTTCTTCTTGGCGGCTTTGCCCTCCGAATCAGTATCAAGCAGGACTCCGGAATCCCAACCCTGTCCAACAGCGAACGCCGCGTACATTGGGGTCTTTGGTGCGCCTCGTGCGGGCCACAGATAGATCCGTTCGGAGAGGTGTGGCTTGCCATCGCTTCGTAACAGTCCCGACAGCTTGTGCAGGATCAGCGCATCTTCCCCGCCTTCGACGATGAGGGTCTGACGGCTTCCGAGAAGGCCGCTCATGTCACCCGTCAGCCCCAGTGCCAGTTCGACGACCGCCATCGGTGCACGCTGGCTGCTTACCACGCCCCTCTTGACCGTGGCGTGGCTCTCCTCGGTCTCCACGATACGAACGCGCTCGGGGAAGGCCGGATCGACCATCGAGGCGAGGTGAGTCGTATACAGAATCGTGTTCGACTCCGAGAGGCGCTCAAATACCTCCAGTAGATCACGCTGACCAGAATGGTGCAAATGAATGCCTGGTTCTTCGAGCAACAGAATGCACCCCTGGTACAGCCCCTTGCTGGCGTGAGTGAACTTCCATGCGAAGGAGACATGCCATCGAAAACCGCTTGACCGACGGTGTAGCCGTACCGGCATACCGACCGCGTCATCCTCCGCAAAGATGTTCAGAGTAGGCCCGTCAATCTCGATGTGGAACTTAACTTTCTTCTGGGTCCAGAGGTCACGGAACTGCTTGCTTAGATAGGATGACGCTGCCCGTTTGTCGAAGGATCGTACCGTGCGTCCTTCCGCCGTGCCGCCCTTGGCCAGAAAATCATCGATGTCGACCTTGGCGAGGTCAAGTACGATCTTTATGGTCTGCTCGTCGTTCGTCAGCTGGTGCCACTCGACCTGCTTGCAGCGTTGAGCAAGGTCGTTCAGTTCAATCTGTGTGCCGCTGAGGCCGTAGTTTTGAATCAGAACGAACTTCGGTATGTGCTTCTCGGCCCAGGCTGCCACCTTGGCAGAGTCGAGATCCTTCCCGTCGTCACCCTCCACTGAGAATGTCGGACCGGCATCAAAAGACCGCGACCCGACAAGGGTCAGTGCAGCGGGCAATTCGTCGAGTTTGGACTCCTGGGCTTCTTCGGCATTAGTTTCTCGCCCAGCCTCCTCACCATCTCCCTGCACGTCTGGTTCTGGTCCCGGAACCCCAGCCGTGTCCCATAGGGACCCAATCTCTTCAACATTGAGGTCGAACCGCGCCTCGCAGACCAGTGCTGAAGGGTCCTTATTACCCCAATCGTCAACTGGCCAGTCTTCGTCGATACTATAGGCCTCGTTGGGTACGAACGAATTGATCCGATACAGGGCCTCGAACAGGTTGCTCTTACCGGCCTCATTCTGACCCACGAACGCGGAGATATCGTTGACCGTGATCCAGCCAGAGTCCCGGACGTTTCGATAGTTGGTGACTTTGAACTGGGTGAGTTTCATAGGACCTCACAGCGTCTTATACTTACTTCCGGCCATTGAGCCATTGTACTACCGGGGAAGGCTTCGTCGTCAAGGTTCCTCTTGCGGGCGGGCCTCCTCAGCGAACAGCGCTGGACGGGCCGCTTGTCGGCCAGAGGGTCGCCGCCCGAGCGCGCCGGCTTGCGGTTGGTGAGGGCCAGCTCGCGGGCTTCGGCCAGCGAGACGAGTCCGACGGCGCCGAGTCCGAGTTCGCGGCGTCGTGCACGGATGACAAGCCGCTGGATCCCGCTTCGGGTTCCTTCAGGCTTGACGTAGAGGAACAAGCCGTTGCGTCGGCGTCCGATCCTGGCGGCGCACTGGGGATGAAGGCGGCCGAGAGGTCACCGCACCGCCATCTCTCCATTCCGCCAGCGGCTGACGCGCCGCGTGTGCTGACGAACGCTGGCGTGCAACGAGTCGACGATGTCGTCGTCGTCAGGCACCGACGGAGCGCCAGCGGCAGCCCGATGCGGTTGACGGTGAACAGCTCAGCAAGGCCATCCCGCAGGCTGGCCGCCGCCGATGGCCATTCCCGCTCCAGCCACGCCGCGTACTGCTCCACCTTGCGGATACCCTCGTCGGCCTCCAGCTTCCACGCCGCACGCAGCGTCGACCGCGCCTGTTCGTGCTGCGCCTTCGGCAGATGGGCCCAAGATGTTCCGCACCTTGTGAGTTCTACTACGCTGCACCAGGTTCCCCTTGCCGAACACGGGCCGATGGCGCTGCGCAGTGCCTTGGCGCCGTCGATGACGAACAGCCGCCGGCGGTCCACCCGCAGCCCGCGCTCCAGCAGTTCCTCGAGCAGGCCCGTCACGCCTTTCGCGCCGCCGGTCTCTTGCCCACCGCCATTGGCTGTCAAGTGTACGAGCCTCTTGCAAAAATCGGCAATCGGCCGGGTTTTCTTTGCCGGAAGCCGCAGGCGAGGGACGGTCAGTGGGCGGGACATAGCGTCTGAAGGATGGCGGTAGCGGTCACCGCCGACGACGAGCCCGAGACGCGGGGGTTCATGGAGCCTGCCTGCCTGCCTGTGATGAGGGCAAGCACACGCGAAGAGATGCGGCGCATTTCCTTCACGAGCCGTTCCAGTTCACGGTTGTTCTCGATCCACTCCCGGTAAAGGCCGAGTTCGTCTGCGATGAGCTTCAAGCCGACGGTTTTTCCGCGGGCCTTCCGCGTCCAGTAGTGGTAGGGGCCGTGGCGGGCGTTCGGGTCGTGGGGGCGTCTTGGTCGGATCCGCCCGCCCGGCGGCGCGCGCGGCGGCCCCGATCCGCGCGGTCCACAACCACAGTCGTCCGGTCCAATCGGGACTCAGCAGCAGATCCCGCTGACCAGCTTTCCGGGGGGATCCTCATCCTTTCGAAGGCCAAGGCCAGCGAGCTGCTCGACTTCGATCAGGGAGCACCTAAGGATGCTGACGAGAATTACCTTGCCGTGTCCCAGGCGTGCCAAGCAGCGAAAGAGGGGCTGCGCCTTGCTGAAGTCGGCAAATTTATATCGATCACTGACCTAAGCTCCCTGGCTGCAACACAGCAGCCCTCGATCACGGTTCGGTACCGCGTGTACTCCGTGATCTTCTTGATCGCCCCGAAGTCCACCTTCTCGCTCATGTCCGGCCGGCCGCTGAAGTGCTTGATGAGGCCCTTCCTGAGGCCGTTGTCGAGCGGTGGGTGCAGCACGTGGCAAGGCCCTTGCGGCCGAGCCCGCCGGCGTAGGCTGCGGTTTTCAGAAAGACGTTAATCAGCTTGGCGGCCCAGCCGATCGGGAGGAATCGCCTGTGAGCCTCCGGCAAATCCGCTTCCGCCCGCTTGCTCAGAGCGACGGTCTGGCACTCATGCCAGTCGTTGAAGTCCTGGCATGAGATTCGCTCCAGCGATGGGTTGAGTACTTCAGCGAACGCGACCCCATCGAGAAGCTGATAGACGGGCTCCCTGGCCCTGATCGGGCACCCCGCCCGCCTTGACTGCCGAGAGCGCGGTCCATTTCGCGTACTCGACGAGGATCTGGCAGCGTGGTTCCAGCAGTTCACCCACGAGGTTCATCGACCAATCTGCCCGATCATGTGCAGCGTGAGTCCATCGCCCGGTGTCTCGCTTGGGCGCCAGTACGTGACGACCTTGCTTCCGTCGCCCCACGTCATCGTGTGGATGCGGTCGACGCTGCTCTGCGACCAGGCCGCCGTGATTTCGTCCCCGTCGGGCATCTGCGGAAAGAACGCCGTGTCGCGCATTCCCAGGCTCGCCCGAATGCCGGATTCCGCCCATATTTCCGCCATCGTTTTCTGAGGCTCAGGCGCAGGCATCGTTTCACCCACCGGCCTCATCGCTCGCCGTTGCTCGGCTTCCGGCGCCCGCTGCTCGACCGTAGGGTCGGTAGCAACTGCGTACCAGACGAACGCAACCGCCGCGATCACCCCCATCACCGCCAGAGTCCGGCCACCGAATTCCATTTGGAACCTCTCCCCTTCGTCGAAGGAACGGAACCAGGGGCTGGGAGCGCCCCCGCGCCCCCAAAAGGGTACGACAACCGGTAGGTCGTGTTCGACGATGAACTCGGTGCCAACGGGCAGCCTTCCCCGAGTTGCGCCGCTGGGCTGGACCCGCCGCCGCGTTCATCCCGGACGAGGCCGGCTCCGCGAGAGGCTCGTGGCCGAGTTGCGCGCCGCGCTCGAGCACGAGCGGCGGATGCGTGCCGCCGAGGTCGACGCGGCTGAGCGGCGCGGGCGTGTCGCGGCCGAAGCAACCGGACAGCATCGGGTGCTGCCAGGGTTACTCGGATGAGGTGGTTGATAACCAGCACCGGAGTCGCCTCGCCCGGCGGGTCGGCGGCAGGACGGCTTGGCGGTCGCCGAACAATGCGACGACGGCGTCCCGCCCTGCGTCTGATAACCGGTAGTTCCGTAAACCGGACAGACCCGGCGTTTCCGGGGATCCGCGCCGAGAATCGCCTCCTCGCCGATCGCGCTTCGCCTCGAAGTCGGCTGGATGCGGCGGAGCTTCGCCCCCGGGTCTCACGGATCCCGGTCTTCCGGCCGCCGGGAAAACCCCAGCCACCGGGGCAGGTTCTCGTCGCACCACTTGCGGTAGTCGGCCATCGTGTCGAAGGCGCGGCCGGGTCCGTCGTCGAGCACGGGTCTGCACGTCCGGATGAAGGACAGGTCGAGGTGCTGGTCGAGCGTCCGTTTTCGCGCGTTCTCGAACTACGCCAAGTTCACCGGGTCGATGTCGTCGGGTCGTTTTATCGCCCCGGTGAACCGTAGTTTGCGCTGGTCGTGGGCGTCAATCGCCTACCAGCCGAGCGTCGGGATCTGCAGCTCGCGTGGTCCTGGTGACCCTGACGGTCGGCCGGATCTCAACCCGGCGCCAGGTCAACGGGTCGATGGCCACCGCGGCGCCGGCCGCAGCGATGCCCAGCCCGATCCAGCTCTCGTCGATCGGCCACTCGTCGTGGGAACGCGCGATCACGATGCCGATGGCGACGAGCGCGGCGCCCTTGGCGATCTCCCGCCTGCTCTTCCAGGACATATGATCCGTTTCGATGCCAACCGGCGGCCACCACGAACACAGCGATCTCGCCCAGGGGCGCTTCTCGACCGAGGTCGTCGAGAAACTGTTCACCGCCAGCCGCTACCTCTTCGCCGTCAAGCCCTGGACCTTCGTCAAAGCCCACCAAGTGCTGCGCATGGACATCCCGACGCTCGGCATCGACGGTGCCTGTCTGTCGATCATCGGACAGCTCGGCGAAAGTCGAGGCGTACTCATCTTCCCCTCGCTCGATGGCTTCCAACGATTCCTCGCGGCCGCGAACGCCGGCCGCCGCGAACATGGTGCGATCACGATGGGCACCGAATTGCTCTCGCTCACCTTCCAGCACGCCACCGAATTGCCGCCATCGATGTACCGCGAGGCGATGCGCAACGCATTGCCGGTCGAAAGCCCGGACGCCTACCCCCTGGTCGCTCACCGAAACCCGAACGGCATTCCACAACCGCTCGGCGCCCGTGACGTCGAGACCGCCACCGCCTGCGCTCTCGCGCTGAGCGCGTTCCTCCCCAAGCACGCCGGCATCTTCCAGGCCGACTCCTTCACTCCAGTCTGCGAGTCGTACTTCGACGACGACGACCGCGAGGTGCGGTTCACCGTGCCCTACGAAGCGATCGCCGACTTCAAACTGAACGAACCCGCGGAACAGGAGCGCGACGCCTATCTCAACCCCACACCGCCGGCAGAACCGTTCCAACGTTGGTCATGGCCACGCGCGGGTGTTCATGGAATTCCATTGGCAACAAGGCGGTTCTCCCAAGTTGGCGGCCTCCGCTACGGACTCCGCGCTTCTTTGGTAACCCATTTTGAATCAGCAGCTTACGCGAACAGCGATGCCAGTCATTCCCAGTTTCGTTCATAATTCGCACTTGGACTGGACGGGACTCTGCAAGACCGCCTGAGCCCTCCCGCGAGTCGCGGACCGAGATCACGAGCCGCGCACGCCGCGGCGGGCGTTTGTCCCTCCGCGCTGCCCACGGCCGCCGCTGATCACGGCTGGCCTGCGTCCGCCCCGGACCCCGAGCCCTCGAACCGTTCCAGCAGTTCCCGGTTACCGCCCGTCGGCCTCCGCCGGAGCGGGGATCGGCCCGGTTCGAGATCCGGACCGCCGTCCGCGCCGCGGGCTTCCCCGCACACGCGGGGAACAGGCGGGAGCCCGCGCAGCCGCGTGTGCAACGAGTGGCATCCGGCCCGGTGACCAATTTCGGTCAGGGTCGGGGGAGACCACCAACGCGCGTACCCAATGTCGGCACCATCCCGACCATCGGTATCCTGCTCGTCATTGTCGTCGCCGTCGCCAACCTGCCGCCGCTACGCGAACGATGGGCTCACTGGAAACGACCCGGTGCCCAGCTCGGACCCGGTGCCCAGTTCGCGCGGCCCGCGCCCGGCGGGTTGCCGCCGCGGAAAGTAGCTCTAGCTCGCGCGACAACGCCCCGACGGGCGCACGGTGACGGCCGCGGAGTACCGCCCGCATCGAGAACATCAGGAGCCATCTGCAGGTCCTCGAGATCATCGGCTTCGAGGGCGAGGAGCTCAGCCGGAAGGAGCTGGCCGGCACGACGACCGTCATGTACCAGTGGATGAACCCCGGCCTCGGCGGGAACATGAACGCGATGTTCCAGAATGATCGGCTGGTCTAGAAGGCGCAATTCGGGCTGCGGTAGGCCCGGCTCTGGTAGAATTCCATGATCGTAAACAAGCGACGGTCCGCGTTGGCAGCGCGGGCCGTCGCTGAACTCGGAACGCCGATCCCAGTCCGACCAAGACCCAAGGATCGGCCACGGAGGCGAAATGCGTACCGGCTACAGCGTCTGCACGCTCACCGGTCAAGTCCCACCCATCGTCGGAAAGCTCGCCGCCAACGTCGGCGACGCAGTCGATCCCGCGCTGGTTAGGTTCACAGGGGGACTCGCGGTCGGCAGTGCTCTGAACGCGCCCTTTGTGGCCACTGCCGTGCAATCAACTTGGCACAACACCCTGTCAGGTTCGCTCGGCTGGCCCACCGTGTCGAGCCTTTTCCGGGCTCTCCGCACGGGGGAATCGCCCGCGGCGGACGGCGTCGAGCTGCGACCGGTGATGACCGAGTTGCTGGAACGGAACCGCCTCAATGGGTTCCGGATTCGCCGGAGCAGGTGCCGTTCGTGTTGATGGGATTCGCGGTCCGGGACAACACTCACCGCGGAGGTGGATTCATGCCGAAGGAGAACCTGTCGCCGAGCACGGTTGCGGAGCACATTCTGTGGCTCAGGCGTAACCAGGAGACCACGCCCTTGCACATCGTCAAGTTGGTGTACTTGTGCCACGGCTGGATGCTCGGGATCAAGGGCTTGCCGCTCGTCAACGAACCGGTCATCACCGGCCGGTACGGCCCAGTCCTCCAGAGTCTCTACGACCGGTACCAGGCCTTCGGGGACGGGCCGATCGTTGGCGTGGAGCAGAGCGGTGCTGACCACAGCAATGACTTGACCCCGCTACAGCTCTCCATAGTCAACTTCGTGCACGGGGTCTACGAAGAGTTTCCCGATACGGAACTCTCGGAAATGACGCACGAACCTGGGACCCCGTGGTCCGAAATCTACAACAGCCAGGGGCTCGGCGCTGAAATCCCTAAAGAGCTAGTCCGGAATCACTACCGGCAGATGGTCGATGACATCGGGCAGACCGACAATGTCTGATCGTGAATTGACGCCCGACGAAAAAGCCTTATTCGCTGTGTTGCGGGCCTCCACGAAGGCTGCGCTCCAAAAGCGTAGCAGGACTCCCCCGCTCGTTCATCATCGGACGGCAGAACAGTTCGATCTCCAGATCGCCAGTGCCGTTCACCTCGAATTGAAGCGGCTAAGGAAGCAATGGTGGGAGCGATTCTGGCTACGGGTTCAGAGGCTCGGTATTGTTATCGGGGTGCTGGCTGGTATTAAGGACCGCATTAGTATGGTGACACTATGCGGTGATATAGCGCAGGCTCGGCTTCTTGAAGAACCCACGCAACAGGGCTGGCGTCCGCTGTAAGGACCGCATGTGGCCGAGGACGTAGCGTTTGAGTTCCTGCGGCGTCTGCAGCAGGCGTTTGCGAACCCCGTGTGTCTTCAGATGGTTCCACACGAGTTCATCCGGATTGAGTTCCGGGGAGTACGGCGGCAGGAAGAACAGCTCAAGGTGGCCGTCCGTCGACGCTACGAACTCCTGGACCGCTTTCGCCCGGTGCGAGGAATGCTGATCGACGATGAGGAAAATCGGCTGCGTCTGATTGTGCAGTAAGCGCTTCAGAAATGCGATGAAGCGCACCGCCGTCATCCGCCCGTCGACCACCATGAACCGCAACACGCCCTGCGGACTCACCGCCGACACCAGATTGAGCCCGAACCGTTTGCCAGTCGCCGGCACCACCGGTGTTTGGCCCATCGGCGCCCACGTGGTGCCCGAATGATGGCTGTTCGACCGCACGCCCGCTTCGTCCGCAAAGAAAATCTGCGCGCCTGCCTTACGGGCTTTCGCCTGAATCGCAGGATAGTCGACCGTCAGCCACTCCCGGACCTTGGCGGGCACCTGTTCAATCGCCCGGCGAACCGGCCGCTGGGGCGTGAGCCCCAGCGAGCGCAAGAGCCGCCCAACTGAGGCCAGGCTCAGGGTCACGCCGCAGTGCTGCCGAATCAGGTGTCGGACCATCGCCCGCGTCCAGAGGGCGAACTCGAACTGCAACTGCAGCGGGTTGTTCTGCGTCACCGTGCGATACACCCAGGCGCGCTGCTGGTCCGTCAGCTTGGGTGGCCGTCCCGGAATCGGCAACGCCCGCAGCGCCTCGATACCACCGGCGCGATACTTGTTCAGCCAGTCATAGATTACAGTGCGGGCGAATCCCATCACCCGCATCACCGCGGAGGGGGCTTCCCCGGCTTCAACCCGCTGTACTGCCTGTATGCGAATGTCTTCGAGTGCCTTGTGGTCAAGCGAACGACCATCGCGTTTCCTCACACTCTCCATTATATAGTGTCAGGTAACTTATTTCCAGCTTAATATCACCGTGATTGCTGCCAACACCGGATTCTGCAGGACACCGCCCCTGCAATAGCGATCGGCCGCACCGTCGCGCAAGGAGGCACTAAGGGCCGGCGCAAAAATAACTTCCGTTTTTCGTTACATGGGTTCGATGGTGTAGTTCCATTTGGGCAGGGAGCTGTTCGGTGTGATGCGTAGCTCCCCCATTTGCGCGTCGGTGACCTTGATGCCGGTCTTGTAGGTCTTGCGCGCCAGATGCGCGCGCACGCGCAGTCCGGTGGCGGTGCGTGTGGTGCGCAGGTATTTCAGGATGGTCTCGTAGCTGTCCAGGGGGCGGCCCGCCCAGTTCTTGCTGACCTCGCAGAACAGGCGGTGTTCGATGGGATTCCACTTCGACGTGGCCGGCGGGTAGTGGGCCACGGTCACGCGCAAGCCATGCCGGTTGCAGAGGCGGTGTTGCAGGTTGTACTTCCAGGCGCGCGCCGTGGAACTATTGCTGCCGCCGCCGTCGGCCAGGATCTGCAACGCTTTGGCCTCGGGATAGTGCTTGCAGCCCTCGGTGCGCCACCATTTCTCGATGCAGTCGATGGCGAACGCCGGGGTGTCGGCGGTTTGGCCGACGAAGACGGTGCCGGCATTGGCCCGCGGGTCGTAGATGCCGTAGGGGATGGCGAGGCCCTCGGCCTCGGAGCGGAAGTCGTGGTCCTTGACCCGTTCGGGGCTGCGACCCCTGTACCTTTCCCAATGACTTCGCGCCGATGGTCTCGTGGAGTCGGGCAGGCCGCCGGGAGCACCAAAGCGATCCCTGTGCATCGAGCACCTCAAATGGACTTGTGCCCCGGCGGTCCAGCCACCGATGGATGCCCCGTGGGGAGTTTGCGCCGCTGAGCGCCAGTACAGGGACCGGCAGGCATCGGGGGTGCGCCCGTTCGATTTCGGCAGAGGGGAGGCTCGACTTGAAGCTGGAATGGTTCGCGGGTATCGACTGGGGTTCAAAGACACATCAGGCGTGCGTGCTCGACGGCGCCGGGAAGGTGCTCGGGGAACGGGCGTTCGAGCACGGCGGGTCAGGGCTGTCGCAGATGGCGGACTGGCTGTTGTCATTCGCCGCGGGCGACGCGGGCGAGGTTGGCGTGGCGATCGAGACGCCGCGCGGGCCGGTCGTCGAGAGCCTGATGGAGCACGGCTTCGCCGTCCACTCGATCAACCCGAAGCAGCTCGATCGCTTCCGTGATCGCTTTTCCCCGGCGGGCGCAAAAGACGACCGCCGGGACGCACGGGTGCTGGCAGCGGCGCTACGGACCGACCCGCACTGTCTGCGGCGGCTGGAGCCGACCGACCCGGCGATCGTCGAGTTGCGGGAATGGTCTCGCCTGAGCGAGGAACTGACGCGGGAACGCGTTCGCTTGGCGAATCGGATGCGGCAGCAGCTCTGGCGCTACTACCCGCAGTTCCTCGACGCGGTTGACGACGATGTCGCCGCGCCGTGGGCGCTCGACCTGTGGCGAAGCCTGCCGACGCCGCGCGCGGGCCAACGCGTGCGCGAGGTGACGCTCACCCGAGTGCTGAAGCAGCACCGCATCCGCCGGGTCGACGCCGCGACGCTGCGTGCCAGGCTGCGGGCGCCGGCCGTCAAGGTCGCGGCGGGCTCGGCCGAGGCCGCCGTGGCACATGTGCGGCTCATCGCCGAACGCCTCGCCCTGGTCAACCGCCAGCTCAATGATGTGCGCCGCGAGCTCGACCGGTTGGTGCGTCAGCTCGCCGAGGCGACTCCGGCGGATGCGGCGGACGCGTCCACGGAGGACGAGCCGGCGTCGTCGACAGAGCCGCCCGACGCGGCCATCCTGCTCTCACTGCCCGGCATCGGTACCGGCGTTCTCGCCACGCTGCTCGCCGAGGCCAGCGATGCGGTCCAGCGGCGGGACTACGACGCGCTACGCTGTCTGTGCGGCGTGGCGCCGGTCACCCGGCGCTCGGGCAAGAGCCTGATCGTGACGCGCCGTCTGGCCACCCATGAGCGACTGCGCGACGCCGCCTACCACTGGGCCCGCGTCGCCGCCCAACGTGATCCGGTCAGCCACGCCAAGTATCAGGCGCTGCGCACCCGCGGTCACGGACACGCGCGCGCCCTGCGCTCGGTGGCCGACCGCCTGCTCAACGTCGCCTGCGCGATGCTGCGCGACGGCGCCTGTTTCGACCCGCACCGTGTCGGGATTGCCACCACGTGAGCCAAGATCCTCGGCCCGTGCTCTTGACGTCTGGATGGCTCCTGGCCGCCGCTGGCGGCCGGGAAGGTGAACGTGGTTGCGTCCGGGAGTTGTCTGCGGTTCTCTGCGACAACGGAGCAGTTCACGGACGTCACATTTGGCGGCAGTGGATAGCGGGCCAGCCTTTCGGCTGGCCCGTAAGGGCTTCCCGCACGGTCGGCCGCGGCAGTCACCCAGAGGGCCGAAGCGCAAGCGGAGGACCCGCGAGGCGGGTTGACGGCCGCGGGTGACCGTGCGTGGTAAACGCGATCCGAGCGATGCGAGGGCCTTTAGTACAGCGACATCCGTCGCCCCTCGGGGTCGCCTCAACCCACTCACCATCCCAGTGCTGCGGCGGGCATGTCACATGCCCGGGTCGATCGACCGAAGCAGTCGGCCGCGGACCGAAGAGGACGCGAAGATGCAGCTTGCAAAATGGTGGGGAGTCCATTTGGCGCCGGGATTGCGGAACGCGCCGACGAGTTCCTTCTTCTTCGTATCGACGCTGATGACCGGAACGTTGTCGGCGGCGCAACGCTCGCGCAGTTCGGTGATGTGCCGGAACTGGTCGTCGCGCCTCGGATGGGAAGCGCCGGCGAGCTTCTTGTGGTTGACGCGTAGCGAATAGCCCATCGCCTTGAGCAATCGAGTGACTGTCTGGGGGCAGACGTCGATGCCGAGCGCGCACAGTTGGTCGGCGACCTTGGCGGTCGTACGGCGTGTCCACTTCAGGCCGCTGACCGGGTCGCCGGCCGTCTCGTGGTCCATCAAGGCTTTGATGCAGGCGATGACTTCCGGCGTTTTTTTTCGGTTGGCCGCCGTCCGCCGCCCGCGCGCCGCACCCGGTCGACCTCGACGTCGCGCTCGACCAGTTGCCGCCGTCCGGCGGCGACCGTCGACGGGTCGATGCCGAGCAGTCGGGCGATGCGCCGGTCGCCGCCCCACCCGCACTTGAGCGCTTCGAGGCCGGCGAACAGCCGCCGCTGCCGCTCGTCGAGCAGGCTGGCGAACAACACGATGGCGGCGCGCAACTCCTCCGGCATCAGGTCGGCGTCGGGCAGGGGCCGTACGAGTCCGGGCGTGGCCATCAGCAGGCGGCGCGCGCGCACTTGGTGCGTCTGGTGCGTGCGGTCGGCCACACAGTAGAGGAACTGGGCGGCGAGTTTGTGCCGCGTCAGCCGCCCGTCGCCGACGAGCTTGCGCAGCGCGTCCTGGGTGCCGACACCGAGCAGGTTGTCCAATTCCTCGACGAAGTGTCCGGCCTCGGCATGGTTGACGAACGCGTTGGCGGTTGCGATCAGGGTGCCGGCGCGGGAGAAGCGGACCCCGGCGAACGACCACAGGCCGCGCTCGTCGAAGTGGGCGAGTTCATCGAGGGTGTAGAAGCCGCCGCGATGCGAGTAGCTGGTGCGGGCGTCGATGTCCTTGAGCTTGCGGAACGCGGTGCGCCTGCTGGCGCGGGCGCCGAGCGCCGCCATCACCTCGGACAGCGAGGCGATGGTCTGCTTGCGGACCAGGGGCGATGATCGTGTCGGCGGAGAACTCGGTTGGTCTCATTATGGCACCATTACGGCTCTATGTTTCCACAATAATGCCATAAACTAGGGCAGGCTGCACCCCTCAGAATCCAGAAACTATCCGTCCTGGTGGGACTTGTCGCCGGGCACGAGAGTTGCGGCACCGGTGTGCTCTACTGCGCGACTACAAACGCTTCTATGCAGTTATTGTTGCGCGGACCCTAATGAGAGGTTGGGTTCGTATATTCGCTGGCGGAGAGAACAACCCGCTGGACATCAATATCGACAGCGTTGAATACGCTGAATACCAAACGGTCAACGGTCGGCCCGACGTGGTGCTCCACATGCCGAGCGGAAGAGAGTTCAGAATCGATCCTGTGCGATGGGAATTGCCACGCGGAGAGCTCCGAGCTCTACCGGAGCAGACCACCCGCGACTAATAGTCCTGGTAGCGCAAGCGCTTCCCCTTGGCTCTCCGCACCATCGCGGTCATCTGATCCTCGGTGTCGAGGTCGCGGGCATTGCGCCGGCCCTCGAACTCGGTTGAGTAGCGGTGCACGTGCTGCGGTGCCATCCGGTGGGAGGTTCCGACGTGGCCGCGCTTGAGCATCGACCAGAACGACGCCATCCCGTTCGTGGTCACGTCGAGGTGGGCATATTAGCCGGCGGAGTAATTGACGCTCTCGCGGTTGGGATGCCGTCGTAGAAGCTGGCCCGGTCGGTGAAGATGGGCGTTCCGGCCTCGGTGTTCCGGCAGCAGGAGCGCAGCCGCCAGCGCCCGCACCGTGAGGACGCGGCAGAATGACCGCGATCCCACGCCGTGAATGAAACCGGTCGATGCCTGTGCGGCCACGATTATTTCTCCGTGATCGCCCAGAGCCGTCAAGGCGGTCGCACTGCGGCAAAGGTCACCATGGCATGGACAGTTTCTGGACAATATCTCGGCGAGCGAGGACACGCGAACAGAGTTCCCAACGATCTCTGTCTGGATCGATCCGACGCTCGTATCGAAGTTCGAAAGCGTCCCGCGCCTTCTGTCGCAGGTGCATGTACTGATCCATCATTTCCTCGAGCTTCTCAACGTTGTCGATCCAGTCGTCGTCGATGGTGTCGGGAAGGCTGCCGAAGATGTCGTATCGGTCCTTCATGCGCTGAGAGAGTGCCGCGTACACCCTCTCGTCCTGAGTGTCGTGGTAGACGAGGTTTAGCATGTCCACGGTCTGGCGTCGCTGACCGAAGCGTTTGATGCGACCGAGTCGCTGCTCCAGACGCGAAGGATTCCACGGTAGATCTACATTAATCATCGTTCCCAGAGTCTGTAGGTTGAGTCCCTCGCACGCGGCATCGGTCGCGACGAGAAGGCGAATTTCACGCCGACGTACGGCGGTCTTGATTTCCTCGCGTTCCACCGACGCGAAGTCGCCGTCTTTGTGAACTCCACTCCTGCCCGCGCCAGCGTAGATACCGACGGCCTCGCCCGGCAACGCCGCTGCCAGCACGGCCGCGAGCGCGCGCACCGTGTCATAGTATTGACTGAAGATGATGCAGCCGAGCTCGAGCCAGGTTTTCCCCTCGCTGCTGGGCTGGCTGAGAAAGTGCGTTACAGCTACAGTCTTGGGATCGCGGGCCTCAGGTCGGGACAATTCGTCGACTATCGTGTCGAGGTGGCTGGCTTCTTCGGGCGTCAGCTGTTCCAGGATCTCTTCCATTCGACGCGGAGCTTCGTCGTCGTCCAGCAGTTCTCGCCGCCGCATCTTCTCGGCTGTGGCGCGGCCGGAGGAAAAGCTCGAGCAGATACGCTGCAAGAGCAGAGTCTTCATGAACCCCGCCGCCTTCGAGCGTTGGCGCAAGGAATCTGTAAACGCTTCGGCCGCGCGGTACGCTAGGTCGAAAGGATGGTTCGTGACGAGCCCCAATCCCTCCAAACTCACGCCGGGATAGGTCCCGGGCGGGGCGTCGGGATCAGGATGCACGTTGACTCCAATCCGCTCCAGAAGCCCCGCCTCCTCCAGCGTGCGGCGGCGACGCAACACGGTGTGCCGCACGACGGGGTTCTGTTCGCCAAAGAAGCCGGGAGCAAGCGCCTCTGCCAGTCTTTGCTGCGAGACGTATTCGAGTGAGCCAAAGCCGCGGTCGGTATAAAAACGGTCTTCCGACAACCCGATCTGAAGCCGCAAGGTTGCGAACAGCGGATGCTCGCTCGCTGGCGGCAGGGGATTCCGTATCCACTCCCATACCTCGCGCTCGTCTGGCGGACTTGCCTCTCCCTTGACGAGTGGCAGCGCACGCTCGAAGTCCGCCCATCGCCCGAAGACTTCGCGTCCGAGCACGAACTCGGCACCCGTATTGAGTACCCACAGCAGGTCCCAAAGCTCGCGCACCTCAGTCTGGATGGGAGTTGCGGTACCGAGCAGCAGGTGTCGCGTGCGATGCCCGACCTTGAGCATGAAGTCAAGCAGATTGTTGGGCTTGTTCTCTCGCTTGCCCAGGCCGCCGCGTCGCCGCGCCCGGTGTGCCTCGTCGAGGATCACGGTGCCGTACCTCCGCTCGAGCAGGTGGCTGCGTTCCTCCGAGTCGTGGAAGATGAGTCCGGTGGACACGATGGCGATCTGCGATGGGCAGCGGGCGATGTCCTCGGGACCACGCACGCGGATCTCGTAGCCACGGTGATCGAGCCAGAGCTTCTTCGTGGATGACCAGACCGCGCTCGGAATACCGAGCTTGTCGGCCAGCTCCACCTGCCACTGCAAAGTTAGCGTCGCGGGACACAGGATTAGCACAGGGCCGTCATCCAGCAGACACGAGACCAAGGCACCTGCCACGAGCGAGAGCGTCTTTCCAACTCCCACCTCATCGGCCAGGAGCAATCGTGCGCTGCCGTAGGCTTCCCGGTGCTCGAGGAAGGTCGTAACGAACGAGCGCTGCCAGGGCTGGAGCTGCTCCCCCGCACGGTAGATCGGCGCTTCGGCGAGCGCTGCGGCGGGCAGCTCCCTTGCACGCTCGGCGGTGGCGCGCCCGACACGTCGCACAGGAAACGGTGCAGGGCCCCTTGTTCGTCCCGGCCGCCGAGCGTGGCCGACGTGGCGACGAACCGCACGTCGCGCGGCTCGACTCCGAACCGGTGCAGGACGCGCCGGATGAGCAGCGCCATCTCCGCGGCACGTGAACCGATGTAGGTGTGCGCCTCGTCCAGCACAATCCAACGCAGTGTTCCCTGCGACCGGGCGATGATCGGCGCGTCCGCATCGCGAACCAGCATGTACTCGAGCATCGTCGCGTTGGTGACCAGGATCGGCGCCGGATCCCCGCGCAGTTCCTGCCGCGTGCGTTGCTCCGCCGGGGACGAATTGCGCAGTTTGTGCGCGGGCAACGTGTCCGGTGTCTCGCCGTTGTACAGGCAGAACCGGATGTCGCCGCCGAACGCCGACGACCACGCGCGCAGGCGTTCGCGCTGACTGTTGATCAACGCGTTCAGTGGGTACAGGAAAAGCGCTCGCACGCCGCTCAGGCGCCCGCGGGCTGCGCATTCGCGGGCGAACTGATCGAGTATCGGCACCAGGAAACACTCGGTCTTCCCCGACCCCGTACCACTGGTCACCAGCACCGACTGGGCCGGTTCGCGCGCCAGCAGCCGCCAGCACTGCAATTGATGCTCGTACGGATGCCAGTCGCCGCCGAAACGGTAATCGGCACAGTCGGAAGGCGGCCTGTCCATCGCGTCGACGAGCCGTCGCGAGAGCGTATCGGACTCGGCGAGTTCCGTCATCGTCTCCCGCGCGAGGCGCCATCCGAACGTCGCTTCGAAGACCGGATCGGCGAGCAGGGCGCCGTCGCTGCCCGCGGGCGCCTCGAAGATGTCGGTCAGGAAGTGCCGGAGCGCGGGCGACCGCACGGCCAGTTGACTCGACAGCGCACGCGATGAACGCTGTGAGAGATCGCGGACGACGTCAGCGAACGAGATCGGTTGTTCAGTCATGGTTCAGCACGTCGAGGTCGAAACCGAAGATCCGGGCTAGGAGTCTGCGCCGCAGGAGATTTGCGGCACGCAACGGGTCGCCGGCCCACGACCTGAGTCACGTGTCGGGGCGACTTCGCCGGTCGGCAGGGCGGGGTGGATTTTCGGTAGTTGGCGAACAGATGACAAAATTCGGTTCTCGCGGGCCGCATGGCCCGCCAGAGACCGCGATGCGCGCATCGATTTGTCGCCGTTGTGAGCCTCATATCCCGCCTTCTACGCCGCCATCAGCGGCTGCAGGCGCTTGACGTTCAACGCCAGGCACACCAAGTCCCACTCGCACCGCACCTTCGCCAGCCCGCGCAGGCTGAAGCGCCGGAAGCCCAGCACGTGCTTGATCCAGCCGTTGGGAGCCTCCGACAACCACTTGCGCTCCGCATACGCCGTCCGGCCCGCGGGCGTCGCCAGCTTCTCCACCATGCGACCCGTCGCCGGATGGGCCTTCAGAGCACGGGTAGCCGTCTGCTTGCCCTCCCGGCCCGGCGCCACATACCCGTCAATGCCCCGCTTTTCCAGGTCGGTCAGGTCCCGCTCGTTGCAGTACCCCGCATCGGCCAGCACCGTCTCCGGCTGCGCGGCGAACGTCTCCTTTACCGCGTCGAGCAACACCGGCAACTCACCCTGGTCGCTCGCGTTCGCCGTCAGGTCCGTCGCCACCACCAACTGGTGCTCCGCGTCCACCGTCACCTGCGCGTTGTAGCATTGCTGGAATCCCTCGTTGCTCGTCTTCATGATCGAGCTTTCCGGGTCCGTGAAGTTGCTCTGCGCCTTCTCGTCCGGCTCGCCATACGCCCGCTTGTACGGCCGACCGCCCTTCGGGTTCCGATCCTGCCCCGGCTGCCGACCCCGCGCGTCGTCCGCCGCCCGAGCCGCCGCTTCCAGACGCGCCTTCGCTTCCCGGATCGCCGCCAGACGCTCTTCTCGCCGACGCAACTCCGCCGGCAGATCGTCGCCCCGAACCTCCGCGCCCAAGCGCGCGTCCTCGGCCTCGTCAACCGCATCCGCCTGACGCAACAGCGCCTCGACCTCGCTTTCCAGGCGCTGTTCCTCTGCCTGCATCCGGTCGTAGCTCATCGCCTTGCGCTTACTCGCGTTCGCGCGCACCTTCGTCCCGTCGATCGACAGCTTCCCCAAGCGCGCCAGACCCAACTCCTGCGCCAGACGGACCACCTCCACGAACAGCGCCTGGAAATCCTCCAGGTGCCGACGCCGAAACTCGCACAGCGTCCGGTGTTGCGGAAAGTTGCCCGCCGCCAGCACCCGGAAACCAACGTCCTCTTCCAGCTTCCGAGCGACCCGGCGCGACGAGAATACCCCCGTCGCGTAGGCGTAGAGCAGCACCTTCACCATCATCCGAGGCTCATACGGCGCGTTGCGACGGCCGTCCCCCTCGTACAGAGCGTAGAACGCCGTCAGATCCAGACCGTCCACCAGATCGCTGACATGGTGCGCCAAGTGGCCCTCCGGCAGCCACTCCCGAACGTCGGGCGGCAACAGCAGCGACTGGTCAGGCACATAGGGGCGGAATGTGGTCGACATCGAGTCCTTTCGTCGTCGGCTCGCCTACAATTGTCGCATCTGTTTTTCTGCGGCGCAGACTCCTAGAGCGGCGCCGTACGCGGCATCGAACCACTCCGGCGCGTGCGACCGAAGCAGCTTCGTCGCGTGGACAAGCCGGCGGGACACTCGGACGCCCGACGCCGCCGCGAACGCAGCCCCGAACGGGGCATCGGTGAGCGGACGCCGGAATCCCACACCCTGGCAGTCTTTCCAGACTGCGTCCTTCCACCGCGATTCGCTCAACAGAGTAATCTCAGCAGCCCAGTCGTCCCGATCCGGCCCAGCGGGCCAACGGAAATCGCTACCGATCCTTAGCAGGACCTGATACGGACCTTCGGCGCGATACAGCCAGTCGAACGCCCCGCGCAGCGGAGGGGTTGCAGACGCCTGTGGGACGACCCGGCGATCGGAGATTGCGTCGTCAGCGAAATGCCCGAGCGGTATGAGGCCCCGACAGAAGCGCGCCGCCTCCGCCGCAACTTGCGTGAGGCGCTCATCAGCCCGCCGCCGAATCTCATTCGCAGCGAAGACATCCACCTCTTCCAGTTCGCTGCGTATCGCCCGGTGCGTCGCGGTCATTTCCTCGCGCCACACCCGAATCGGAACGAGCAGCCACGTGAACGGCAACTCGCACTCGAGCCGCCAGATCCTGGCGCGCGCCTCTTCCTGCGGGGTCCGCAGAAGCAACCGGATGAGCGCCGCGGGAGAGGGTGCCCCAAGCGTAGTGGAAAGTCGGTGGCGACTCCTGCCCGGCTGTGGTATCAGTCGGGTGTGTTCAAAAGGAGGAGAGGCCACCGATGAAGAAACCGTACAAGATCGTTTCGGGCGCGTCCGCGCCGAACCGCCGGGAACTGGCGGACTGGCTGGCGAAGGACGGGCAACTGCTGATCCCGCTGGTCGAACTGCTGGAGAAGGGCGAGCGAGCCATCGACGAGGTGATCGACGTGATGGGCCGGGCGACCATCGAGGCCGTCCTGCGGATGAGCGCCGAGCAGGTGGCGGGGCCGAAGGAGCAGGGACGGCGCGACGCCGACCGGGATCTGTACTGGCACGGGGTGCAGGCGGGACGTGTGGCATTGAAGGAGCGGCAGTTGCGGGTCGACAAGCCGCGGCTGCGCAAGAAGCGGCCGCGGGCCGATGAGCCGGGCGAGGTGGAGATTCCGGCGTATACGGCGTTGCAGGCGGATCAGCCACTGGCCGACCGGATGCTGGAGCTGGTGCTGCAGGGCGTGTCGACGCGCAAGTACGAGAAGGTGCTGCCGGCGCTGGCCGACCAGGTGGGGGTGAGCAAGTCGGAGGTCTCGCGGGAGACCATCGAGGCGGGGACGCGCGTTCTGAAGGAGTTGGCCGAACGGGACCTGGGCAAGTTGGACGTGCTGGTCGTCTACCTCGACGGGATCGTGTTCGGGAACTACCACGTGGTGGCGGCGGTCGGTGTGGATGCGGATGGTCGTAAGCACGTGCTGGGGCTTTGCGGCGGGGCATCGGAGAACACGGAGGTCACCGCTGGCCTGCTCGAAGATCTGGTGACGCGGGGCCTGCGGGCTGACCGGCGGCGTCTGTTCGTCATCGACGGCGCCAAGGCGCTGCGGCAGGCCATCGGGCGGGTGTTCGGGTCGGCGAACCTGGTGCAACGTTGTAGAAACCACAAGGTAAGGAACGTCTTGGGTCATCTGCCGAAAGAGCAGCACGAGCAGGCGCGTTCGACGCTTCGGGCGGCGTGGAAGCTGGACGCCGACGAGGGCATCCGGAAGCTGGAGCAGTACGCCTCGTGGCTGGAGCGGGAGTGGCCGTCGGCGGCGGCGAGCCTGCGCGAAGGGCTCTCGGAGTTGTTCACGGTCAATCGCCTTGGGCTGCCGAAGCCGCTGCGCCGCTGCCTGACGACGACGAACATCATCGACTCGTCGCACGCGGGCGTTCGCCAGCACACGAATCGGGTGAGTCGCTGGCAGAGCGAGGAGATGGCGGTGCGGTGGGCCGCGGTGACGTTCCGAGAGACGGAGAAGCACTATCGCCGCATCACGGGCTATGAGCATCTCTGGATGCTGAAGGCGCACCTCGACGAAGAGAATGGCGCCCTTGCCGAATTGCAGAAGGCGGGGTAATGTGTGTCTGTCGCTGCCGACTTTCAACTACTGGCGGGACACCCTCCAGCGGGATTGTCCGACAGACAGTCCAACGCATCGAATGTCGTGGCCGGCAGCCCACGACTCACGTCGAGCAGGTCCGCCAAGTAGTCCCAGTTCTCGTCGCCGCCGCCTTCGACCATGTCTTGCAGGATCCGTCTCATGGCCGCGATTCGAATCTCCATGTCCGTGATCGACGAGGCCTCCGGGAGAGAGCGCGCCTCCGCGGCGTCGAGCGGCGCCCGGTCGCTCGGATCGATGAAGGGTCGGGCGAAGTACTGATCGCCGGACCGCGCAAGCACGATCCGGGTCTGCTGTGGAAGCGCCGACTCCGGAATCTTCCAGCCTCCCACCTCGCCGTCGTCGTCGGCAGGTTCAAGCCGCCTCCGCCCAAGGCCGGGGGTCTCCAAACTGAACGCCTCGAACGACACGGGCACGCCGTCCGGCACGTAGCGGGCCGGAACCGAAAAGATCGACCCGCCGGACACCTCGACGTCGCACGCGAATCTGCGCACGACAGTTCTCTCTTCCGCGATACCGCCCGAAGTCAGTTCGAGATGGATCCGGGCATCGAGTGACTTCGTGGCCGCGAACAGCGATTCGAGCGCATCGTGGACCAGGACCAGCGGCAACTCGGAAACGCCATCGCCGATCGTCTGCAGTGCAACGTCGAAGCGGGCCGCAGCCTTCATCTGCTCATTGAGGTCGTCGGCGCGCAACTCCCCGGCGAGGCGAAAAGTGTCGCTCGTCCTCGGCGATATCGCCAGTGCCCGCCACCCGTAGAGTGATTCCACCGACAGTGCGCGACGCCGGTCGGCGTCCCCGTGGTCGGGATGCACAAAACGGGCGCCGCGGCCCGGAAACGGCACGGTCACGGGTAGGGTCGATCCGTTCGGCCAACGCGTCGCCAGTTCCACGTACGAAGGTGGGTCTGTCCTACCGCTCCCTGCGACGGTGACGGGGCCCGGTACGAAGCGCACGGTGACGCGCAGGTGATCGGTCCGCCTGTCGGTCTCGATGTCCACCTGCGGGTTTTCGCAGGCGACATCGAGTGACACGCCTCTGATGTCCACAAAACCGCGAGTCGATTCTGGTCCGGGCACGACCTTCGCGCCGAAGTCAGCGACGGCCAGGCAGATCTTTGACAGGAACACGATCTCTTCGTCGACCTCTCGCCGGACCCGCCATACCCCTGGGCTGTCGGGATTCCGAACCCATCCATCATTGCGCGCCGCGCGCCACGAGACCTGGGCGGCGGGAACCCGGCGCTGTGCGCCTTCGGGCTCAATGGAAGACAGCGACGGCGCGTGGTGGTACACGGGGAGAGGCGCCTCCAGATCGAAGCAGCGCGTACCAGACAGACGATGCTCAAACTGCCTCTCCCGCTCCTGCGCGGTGCGTATCCTGCAGGTTCCGACCGGCGTGTCGAGCTTGACGTCCCCTTCGACGTCGAACATTACGCGGCCGGTGATCGGTTGCGTCTCCCAAGGGCGGCAGTCGGGGTGCCGGACAAGCGCCCTAGCTCTGCCCGTGCCCCGGATGTCCGGGGCTGGACTGTAGTGAGCAGGAGGTCATCCGAACTCGTCCCGCAGTTCGAAGGCGAAGGCCATGGCAACCAGTTGAGTGTAGCCGTGCCACATCAACTGTGCGCCGGGCGGGTCGCGTTGGCGTCCGAGCCACCCGCCGAGGCGCCCGACCAGACCGACAGCGTCGCCGAGGCGCGCCGGCGGCGGCAGCTTGCGTGAGCGGGCGAAGGTGGCGAGCACGCGCAACTCGCCATCGGAGAACAGCAGGTCGCCCGGCAGGTCGGGCACTTCGCGCCCGAGTTGGACCATCAACTGGATGCGCCACCCGATGACCATCTTGATGGCCATGGCGCGTTCGAGCCGCTCGGCCGTGTGGTGCTGCAACTCCTCGACCTTGCAGCCGGACTTGAGCACGCGGAAGTATTCTTCGATGCGCCAGCGCCGGACGTACCATTGCAGGATGCGCGTGGCGTCGTCGGCGCTGCTCACACGCAAAGTGGTCAGCAGGAACCACTCCAGCGGCTCGGCCGCGGGCGGCGGTTGTTCCTCGCGCACGTGGACGACCCACAGTGCGACCGGCTCGTCGCCGGGGCAGGGCAGCGGCACCTGCTGGTAGCGCAGCGTCACGTCGGCGACCCGCTCCGCCCGGCGGTCCTTGCGGGCCTGTTTGCTGGCCTTCACGCGCGCGCTCAGCCGCTGCACCTCGACCTTGGCGGCGCCTCGGGCCGGCGCGTTGCGCACCGTATCGAACAGACGGCGTGAGACCGTCTGCCCGGCGGGCGTCTTTTCCCTGCCGAGGACGCGGTCGGCCTTGGCGCGGACCAGCAGGTCGACCTGCGGGGCAGCCGCGCGGTGTTCGACGAACAGGTCGAGGAAATCGGCCTCGCGGTCCATCACGCACACCACGCGGGTCTGGGACAATTGCTCGGCTGCCTGCGCGCAGTCGCGCAGCCCCTCGATCCAACGGAACGACTTGCGCTTCTCGCGCGGCTTTGGGGTCGGCTCGCCTTCCGCCTCGGAGTTGGGGGACGCGGGCGCGTCGAAGGCGGCCCGCAGCACACCCAACGCCACCCCGTCGGGATTGACGGCCAAGGTCGTGTGCAACTCCAGGCCGCGCGCCACCGCCCCGGTCTGGTTCGAGCCGATGGCCCCCAGCCCTTGCGTCTGCCCGCGCCGGGTGAAGTTCAACCGGGTGCCGTCCTGGATGCACAGCACCGTGTCGTGCGCCTGCATCCGGCGTAGCGTCTGCTCGCGATGCGGCGCGAGGATGTTGTCGACCGTCACCGCACTGTCGGCGGGCTGGTCGATCAGCCGGTAATGGCCCTTGACCATCGCGCGGGCGCCGTGGGCGGCGCCGGTGATGGCGCGCATCGGAGACTCTGCCATTTGCTGCGCGCTCTGTACCAGCCGCGCGCTCAGACGCGCGTCGCCCAAACGCGCCCCGCCGAACTCGTGGTCCGCCCAGACCGCGGCGTCGAGACCGTCGCCAACCGCCAGCGGCGCCACGACCGGTGCAGGCACCGCGAGGCGGGTGCGCCACGCCGGCTCCAAGGCATACATATACACCGCCTTGCGCGTTTCCGGCGCCGCGTGCCGGCGGTCCTGGCGACCGCGACCGCAGGTCTCACCCACCCGAACCCAGTTGGCCGCGCGCACGCTCGCCCCCGTCTGTTCGGTCTCGTCGACGAACGTCTCCAGCAGCCAGGGGCGATAGCCATACAGACCCTCGCAGTCGTCGCCGACTGCCCGGACGACCCGGCCCAGCACGTGCGAGGCCAGGTTGCGACACACAATGCCGGGGCGCACCAGCAGCCGGCACAGTCCCAACACCCGGTGCAGGTGCGCGCGCCGGCCCGTGTCGTCCCACCCGACCCAGGCGTCGCGGGACCGCAGCCGCCGCGCACTCGCCGCGAACCCGACGCCGCCCAGCCAACCATGCGCCGAACCCACCAGATACCGCAGTTGCGGGCCGACGAACGGACCGGCGCCGCGCGGGTGCTCGTACGCCATCAGCGTGTTCCAGACTTGGCGCTGCGCGTCGGTCTCAACCAGCGCCAGGGTCAGACCCACAACCTTGCCGACCGTGCCCGGCACGTCCACCGCCGGCGCCATCGGGTGCGGAAGCACCCGCGCCCGGCCCCCAACGCCGCGAGCCGCCTGACTCGCAGGCAGCGAGACGTGGCCGGCCGCCTGCAGGTCGGACAACGCCCGGCAACAGCTCGCGCGCTGCCACCGGCCCCGCCCGTCGCGGAAATCGAACGCTTCACAGACGCGATCGGCGACCTGACCGAGGCTGCCGACACCCTGCGAAACCGCCTCGTCCAGCACGTCACGCAGGCGGGCGAGGTTGTCCCGTAGAATACGTGAGACCTGATTCTGAATCTCCATGCCGGCCACCGTAGCGAAGTGGCTGCATGAAGTCCAGCGAAAAATTATGGGGCACGGGCAGCCCTAGCTGTCTCGTCGCGGCACGCAACCGCGACGCGCGCGAAGCGGGTGCGGACCGAGCCTTCGGCGTAGAGATCGAGCCGGGTCTCGCCATCCTCCGTGGCAGCGAACACCCAGGGCAGATCGTCGGCAGGCGCCGCGCTTCCCCGTGGCGCGAAGCTGTCCCCGATCCGGCGTCCGGCCTGGACGAACCAGCGGATCTCCCGGTCAGCGATAGCCGTCAGATCCTCAGGCTCGGCAAGCACGCCGGAGAACACGACCTCGTCACCTGCGACCCTCCCGTTCGCTATCGGTATGGGGCGGCTCCCGTCGACCCGCAGTTGGAACCGACCGGGCAGGTCCCCCTGGCCGATACCGACCAGCCGCGCCACGCCCGCCGCGGGCATGCGTTGCGGTACACGCGGTTCGACGACGAACCTTCGGCCGGCAGCGGTGTCGGTGATGTAGCGGAGGACCTGGAACTCTCCCGCCTCCGTGCTCGCCGCCGTGGCGGCGTCGCGCAGCAGCGAGTCGATCAATCTTCGCGCCTGCCCGTCCCCGAGGTCGATCGGCATCCGCGATCGCCACTCGGGGGTCTGCCTGTCCAGGACCGCAACCGGATCGTCCTGCTGCGATCCGACACCCCGCAGCTCCCAGATCTGATCCATGACCTCAGCACAGAGGCGGTAGACCGGCTCTTGGCGCAACGAGCGCGGCAGATGCGAGCGGAGCGGTTCCGCGAGCGTGTAGCCATCATCGACCACTCGGCGGAAGAGGCGGTACTCCCGCAGCAGCGCCCGCAGAAAACGGCGTACGTTCGAGTGCGGGCTCGATACGAAGTGGAGCGGAAGCCCACCCTGACAGGCGCAGGTGCCTAGGTAACGGACGCTCGCACCGAGGACGACAGGCCTGACACGCCACCAGCGCCAAGCGTTCCGCAGTGGCTCGTAGAGTTCCGGAAACGGCGCCTCGCAACGGATAGAGTCGAGCAGCGGCTGCCATGCCCAGGGACCGCCGTCGTAGTGCCGCCGCCACCACTCGGCGGCATAGACAGCGAAGACCCGACCGCCCGCGCCGGGGTCATGCTGGGGACTCCACCCGGCGAGCACGTCACGCGCCTCCTCGAAGCGTTCCGCCGAACACCGGTACGCATAGAGGGGCCGCTCGTCGGGAACGGAGAGTCCCGCGGCCCCCAACAGACTCGACAACCATGCACGAGATGTGGCACTCATACTCTTCCCCAGACCCGCAGTGCGGCCCTGCTCATGGCCCGAGCCGCATCCCCCCGCTCGGTGACATCGAAGTTCCGGCCCAGGTCAGACAACTTCCGTGGTGACCGGCGCCGTGACCACGTCGTGCAGGCGGGCGACAAGCTCCGTCGCCTCGATGGTGACCGGGTCCCGATCGCGGAACGTACGGCGCTACCGAGCGGACGAGCCAGCCAGATCCCCAGGCGAGAAGTCAGCAGGCGGCGCCGGCTCCAATTGCTGTCGACGACGCCGCCCGACGCGTAGCGGCTGCCGACCACCATGTCGGAGTCGGCGTCGAGGCCCGAGAGGAGTTCGACGATGCACTCCGGCGGATGCGACAGGTCGGCGTCCATAACCCAGGCACCGGTCAAAACGAGCAAGCCGCACACCAAGGAGAACCGAGAGGGACAGGTCCCCTCGGCGCGCCGCGGCGGGTCGCCAGGCGCACCGGCAGACGCCGCGCCAGTTCCGCTACCATTTGCTCGCTGCCGTCGTTCGAGTCGTCGTCGACCAGGATCAACTCCCATTCGATTCCCCTCCCGGACAAGGCGCCGTGCGCCCGTCGGTAGTCAGCCAGACCCACCATCTTGTGCGAACCGTACTGCTCGCACAAGACCAGGAACCGCTTCGTGATCTCTACCGATGGAAGACCGTCGTCCATCTGCCCCTCCTGGTCAATGAGGGCCCGACGACATTCGCCGGTCGTGATGGATCCCGCCGCATCCGGTTGCTCTGGACGACTTGATTGATAAGTCATTTAAGAACAATGCGTTACGGAGACACCATGAGGCAGCATCCCACGGCGTACCCCACAACAGCAGGAACGCGCCGGCCACGTTGGTCCGCTCGCGCCGGGCCTCGCTATTGTGCCAAGACCGGCGAACATGGCGGCGCTGCGGGAGCGGTCACAACCGCGCGCCAAAGTGGGAGGCCGCGTCGCAACGGCCGCGATCTTCGAGCCACCAACGCCCGCCTGGTTCCTGGATCAGCCTGCCAAAAACTATTAGTTCGGTGGTATTGACCGACTTGTAGGTTAGACGATCCGCTCTTGAATCCTTGGCCGTAAGGATGACACCGAAGGCCTCGGCACCCTGCTGGATAACCCGGAGGTGCCCGTGTCGCTCGCGATCACCGTGGCCGTAAATCGGCTCCGGACCGTCCGTAACCAGAACTCGTCCCTTCACCGTGTCGATTTCATGATTCCACACGGCCAAGTACACGCGCCCGGATAATTCGGATCTCGCACCCCATGACCAAACGTGGTTCTTTAGCGGTGCATCAAGCAGCTCGAACATCCTCTTTCTGGAGAGGTTTCGGATTGTCGGTACGCCCTGTTTCGCGCCGGTGCTCATCCAAGCCATGATACGCGGAATCCCACGGGTGATCGCCGCCGGGGTCGAGCCCGACCGGAATTAGTGTTCGGCGGAAAACCCGCAAGTTGTTGACCAGATCGCCTTGATGCACGGTATCGACCCGTATCCAGCCGGGTTGTCCGAAGGGCTGCGGGCGGCGGCGTTCGCCGATGGCGACTTGTACCGGCCGCGTCGGGCTGGTACCGCCCCGCGGCGTCGTTGATAGCTTGTCGTCTGCCGCAGGTTGTACAGGTGCCCGTTGGAGATGGCGGCCAGCCGTTCGAAGCGACGGTCGCCGAAGAGATGGAAGGCGCGGGCGCACAGCTTGTGCGTGGCCGGACCGGACAGCGTGCCGTGCAGCGCGTCGACCTCGGCCAGCAGTCCGACGTGGGCGCTGGTATAGCGGCGCGGGAACGGGCGGCGCGGGGCGCCGCGGCGGTCGCAGATCGCGCCCGTGGTCTGGTGCTAGCAGCCCGTGGAAGAAGTCTGTTCGCTGAGTTCCGCTGTTCAGGCAGCTTGGCGATGAGCGATTGAGCCAGCGAGCGTCGCCGGTGTCCATTTGGACCCCCAGGCGCGCGTCAGACACCCCCAGCGGTCGATCAAACGCCCGATCAGGCGGCAAATCGCCGAAACAGCCCGCCCCTGTAGGCTCCGGGGCGTACCGATGCCGGTCTGGCTGCGCAGGAGCAGCCCGATGTTGCAGGCGGCCGCCTGAAGCAGCACGCGCTTGCGGACATTCTCGTGACCGCGCACCCACACCCGGCGCATACCGCCCGTCTCATACATGTGCGCGAAAGTACGCTCCACCACCTCGCCCCGGCAGCGTTGCAGGCGTCGACCCCGCCGCCCGCGGACACGCCGCCGGTTCGCATACAACGCCTTCTGCGCAGCACGCTTCTCCGGCGGCGTCTCTCCAGTCTTCTTGTCCTGCCAGCAGCGCCGGCCGCGCTCCGGCTCCGATACGTGACTCCGAACCCCTACCGCGCCGAGCGCCACCAGCGTCTCGTCGCTGTGGTAGCCCTTGTCGGCGACCACCTCTTCGACCCCCGGACCGTCCGGCTGCACCAACTCCACCTGCTCGGCCGCCATGATCAGCGTCGCCGGCAGCGTCGCCGTATCGCCGTCCGATGCATCCTGCACCGTCACCGAGACGATGGCGCCCGTGTCCATGTCGACCCCGTGCTCGGCCTTGTGGGCCATGTGCGTCCGACCGTCCTTCATCTTCGCGACCTTCGCGTCCGGGTCCTGCGGCGATTTCCACTCCTTGTTCGACGTCTTCTTGTTCTTCCGCGACCGGTCGAACCGAGCCAGATCCGCCCGCGTCGGTGTCTCCACACCCGACGCTTCCGCCAACCGCCGAATGAACGCTTCGTGGGATTCGCCCGTGTCCCGCCGCTCAATGCTCCGCATCGCCGCGTTCGCTTCCAGCGTCGTCGCATCGATGCCGACCGTCTTCCCCCGAACCAGACCCGCAGCAGACAGCCGCTCCAGAATCCACGTGAATACCGCCTCGTGAGTCTCTACGTCGATCCGCTGCCGGGTGCGCGACAGCGTCGAGTGATCCGGCGCCGCCTCGGTCAGCTCCAAGTCCAGAAACGACCGCAGACTCAGCGAATCCGCCACCCGCCACGCAATCCCGCGCTCCGACGACAGACCCTCGAAATAGCCGATGAACAGCATCCGGAAATACCGACCCGGACGCAGACTCGGCCGTCCCAGCCGGTCCGCGTAGAAGGCCGCGCACAACTCCTCGACGAACGCATCGAATCCGGAATCCGCCAGGACCCGGTTCAGCCGCTCGAAGTAAGGATGCCCATCGTTCGTCGGAAGGTCCGCCGTGTCCACCCACATCGGCGACGCCTGGCGCGCCGCCGGTCTCTTGCCCATCGCCATGCCGTTCAGTGTACGAAACTCGACCGCGCCGGGGCCAGGCCGGATCCGCGACTTTCGCCACAGGCTGCTAGTGGTGTGTCCCAGAAATGGCTTTACATCACCAGCCTGTAGCCGACGAGACCGCGAAACCCCGGTTTCCGGGACGATTCTGGGCCGCGGTGTTGGAAGCACCGTGAAAGTCGAACTGTAAACTCTTTCTAGTGACGCACCACTAGTGCAACAGGCGGGTGATCTGAGCCCGACCGAGACAGGGCGGTCACCTTGACCAGGAAGCGGCGGAGCACGCCCTTGTCGGCCTTCTCCCTCGGCCAGTATTCGTGTGGATGCACACGCGCGGACGAACGTACCCCCGGGAGAGGGAACGACACGGGCGACAATGACACAGATCGGAACGGCGTCCAGGGATCAAGGGCCATCGCCTGCCTGTCTCCTCTTAAACAGTGTTCTCTGTCCCACCGCGCGGAGCGTTGGCCCGAAACGGCTGTGCCCTTCAAGGCCGAGCAGCGCTTCGACCCGGCCGGCGGCCCGCATGATCTGATGCACATTGAGACGATCAACGGCCTTGCGTGCATCCACAAATGCCGACAGGTACTTCTCAGACCTCGATTCCACGTTATTCCGCCTGCAGACCAGGTACGCGACCGACTCGGCCTCGATCTCCTGCTCTGGATGTCCCGTAACATACCGCTTCGGCACCTTCAGCTTCTTGTCCGGCCCGAGATGCCCAAGACACAGATGGCCGAGCTCGTGGGCCAGCGTCACGAAACGAACGGCATCATCATGATTCCGGTTCATATGAATCTCATAACCCCTTCCCTCCAGATCGATCCTCCTGATGTAGCCGGCTTTCCTGTCGCCACCGTCGAACCACTGCAGCCGGATGCCCTTGCGCTTCAGCCGCGTCTCGAACTCGGTCCAGTTCTTGCCGCCGGACTTATCACGAGCGAGAAAACTCATCACGTCCTCTGGCAGGTCTTCTCCTTCTGTATCGCAAACGTCATAGACAAGAGCAATGGGGCCGAACGGCCATAGAATCAGAAGTGGGCGTGCGTTCTCCTTCGGTTTACGACCGAAGAGCTCCCGCCACTCGTACGTCGACGCGGCGTAGCTTAGTCCTGGTTTCTGCACCTGCAGCAGCATGGCGTTGAACGGTGCAAAGTTCGGCAGCTTGACGACGAAGTCGAGGAGCGCCTTGAACGACTCTCCCCTAGTGTACATCCTTGAATCAACAATCAGCTGATCCAAGAGGGACCGTACCTCTTCCGGCTCCTGCCCGGGGTCCTGGTCCTCGACTCGAGAGTCGCTCGTATGGTCGCTCATCGTTTACCTGAAGTGATCCCGGCCAGTTTGGCAGCGTCTCCCAGCGCAGGTCTCAGTTGAGGCCATCTACCTCGTTCCCTTGGCGACCTCACGAAGTCTCCTGCGAAAGTCGCCGGATGAACGCCCTCAATGACGAATCCCGTCTCAGCTCGACGCGATATCTGTACAGCTCGGCATCCACAAAGAGATCCGCCTTGACAGCCTGTGGCAAAAGTCGGCGATTCTGGCTCGACCAGATCGATCGAGTTTCGTACAGTTGACAGCCATGGCGATGGGCAAGAGACCGGCGGCGCAACAGGCGTCGCCGCGGCCCTCGAGGCCCGCCGCGGCGCAGGCGGCCGCAAACCGGCGGTTCACCTGGTCGACAGTCGCCCATCCGGATGCCTGGCGGGACGATTCGCCTGGTGCTCGAACTTGGCCGAATGCCCGGGCGAGCGGCTCCTGGTCCTCGGCAACCACAGCGCCCTCATGACGCAGCGTCCCCGAGATCACCTCCCGCCTCGTGGATGGCTTCCCCGATAGCATCCTGCGCGCCGGCATCGCCAGCCGAAGACGACGACGGTTGCAGCAGCTTACGCATCGTGAACTTCCGGAAGTCGGCCGCGCCGTCGTCGTCCGGCAACGTCCGGCCGGCGCGGGTCCGCATCGCGCAGGCGGCGCAGCGGTCGCCGGCGCGGAGCACGAGGTCTACCGTCCGGCCGCAGCGCCGACACTGCCACGTCATCGACCGATGCTCCCATGTATCCGGCTGAACTCCCTTCGCACGTCCGCCCGGCGCCGGATCTCCCGCGTTCCGCGCCGCGATGCCACGGGGTGTTCCGCTCGGGTGTTCCGCGGACCGCTTTCCGCGGACCGCTTCCGTGCAGATCCACGCGAGCAGCAACCGCGGCAGGTTCCCATATACGGCAGCTTCGCCTCTCCGGTCGTGGCGAGCGTGAGGCGCCACGTGCCGTTGGCGCGGACGTACTGGAAACGGCCGCCCGGGTTCGTCCTCGGCAGCGTGCAGAGCGCGAGCAGCCGCATCATGAATCCAACGTCGGGCGGCATGCGTCGACGGTAGCACGCGCGCCCGGTCGTGGCCTACGGGGCGCGCGATGGTGTCGTGTAGCGGTCGCGATCGTGCCCGCGGCGGCCGTCGCGGCGTTCTCGCGGCGCCGGCTGTTGCGGTGCGGGGGCGATGTCGACCGGGCTCGGTACCCCAGATACGCCGCGAGGCCCGCATCGTCCAGCCGCCGGCCGTCGAGCCAGGCGGCGAGCTAGCCGAGAGCCGAGGCGTAGACGCGGCGCGTGTGCGCCGCGGCGGACCGCGCGATGAGCTCGGCCGCGGCCTCGGCGCCGGCGCGGTGCGTGGCCGAGAGCGCGCCGGCTGCGCTGCGGCGGCCGGGCACGTCCTGCATGATAGATGGACTTATCGGTCGCGTAAGGGTCGGCAGTCCATTCTGTCCTATGCCTCCGGCTTCGCCTTTAACTCCGCGTCATGTTCCTTGATAAACGCTCTAATCTCATCGGTCATGGCAAGCAACGTTGTCCACTGCTCCTTATAGAGCGTGACGGGAAAGCGACCGAGGCCATAGACCGACACGCCGCCCTTCCCGCTGACCTTGAGGCTGACGGTGCGCCCACGTTCGCTCTTAAGGCGCGCATTTTCTGCTTTAAGCCGCTCGAGTTCTGATTTCAGATTGTCGTCTGCCATGTGGTGGCTCCCAAAATCGAGTGATAGCACGAGGCGCCGCGCCTGGGCGCCGCTCTAGGCTCCGATTGTATCCGGGGGACTGGCGTTCGGCGGCCGGCCATGCACCGATTCCTAGTGTCTCGGGTGACATCTAGGGTCCGGCCACGCAGCGCCGGCTGCCGCGACTGCCACGACGGCGCGCCGGCGACGACCGCTTCCACCTCGCCGCCGGCGGCTCAACCGAAAACTACCGGGACCCGCCGTTCCGGCATCCCGCTTCATGGTAACCGGGATGCATCCCGCTGGCGGTCCGGCGCTCATCCCCGCGTTTGCGGGGTCGCTCACGTCCATCCGCTCCGCCCACTCGTTGCTCTCCCCGCCGTGGATGTCCAGACCCCCTCGGGTCGAGAATGGTCCCGTCGCGCAGGAACGCCGCCGGCGCGCGCCGTAGCGCCTGCCGCCGGATGATCGGTATCGGGCTCAGCACCCACGCCTCATCGAGAAACCGTTCCGGCTCGTGCACCGACTCGACCCGCCCGAGCCCGTGCCGGCCCGCTACGTGCTCGACCATCGCGGCCAGCAGCGCGTCCCAGCGCGTTCCGGTCAGCGGCACCCGCTCCTCGACGGCGCGCTGCTTGTTTCTCGCGCGGCAGCGCGTGGAACCGCCTCGGCAGACCGCAGAAGATCGCCTGCTTGATGTCGGCGTCGGGCCAGCCCTCTTCGATGGCGTTCACGTAGCCCGCCAGCCGGAACGGTGCGATCATGCCTTTTCCTCTCCGCCACCGCGTCGCGTCCGAGCTTCCGTACGCCCGCCTCCAGGGCGCTCCAGACCGCGGTCGCATCGACCCGACGGGTGACAGGCTCGCGGCGCAGCCGCGCCTCAAGCGCGCGCCTCTCGGCCGGCCGGACACCGGGGATCCACGTCCGCAGCTTCGCCGCGTCGTTCGGCGCGATCAGCTGCGCGTGCCACGTCACCAGCCACCCCGCATCGACGTCTGCCGGCACGCACGCCGGCCGGACAACGCCGCGCGGAGACCCTTGGCCGCAGCCTGCTTGCCCGGGGGGCGGACGGCCCCGAAGACCGGGGGTGCTTCGAACGCTGCGTCATGGGGCGGTCGGTCCCCTTCGTCGCGCCTTCGTGGGACGAGCGGATCCAGATCTTCCAGACGCCGGACCACGTCGGCCTGCATGACGAGACCGGCGAGTTGCGCCGAGTTCCCGTCACGCGCCCGGCGCCGCTGCCGCGACCCATCCGACAGTGGACGGGGGACTCGCGTGGGAGATGGGAGGGCGACACGCTGGTGATAGAAACCACCCATTTCAACGGGAAATGGACCTTCCACGGGGCCGGACCGAACATGCGCCTCGTCGAGCGCCTCACCAGGGTCTCTGCCGACAGGCTCGACTACCAGTTCACCGTTCACGATGCGGAGTCCTTCGCCGGCCCGTGGACCGCGGCTTTCCCCTTCACCCTCGATCCGGGTCCGCTCTACGAGGGGTTGTCCCGTTCGTTGTTGAACTTCGGGTGGCGAACTCCCGGTCTCCTCTACGAAGTCATCTATGTTACGCCACGTCAGCAACCACGCCGTCGGGCGGAGCCAGCGCGTCCAGGGCACCGACCAGGTGCTGCAGATCGCGGTAGCCCCGGACCCGCCGGAAGTGCTTCTCCGCCTCCACCAGCGCGCTCGCCACCCAGCGTTGAATCATCTGGCCACCACGCCAGCGCTTGACGTTGCGCGAGTAGTGCTCGACGCTGCCGTTCAGGTTCTCGATGATGTTCGTCGTCCGCAGCGTACGCTGCAGCGCCCCCGTCAGACCGAGGCGCTGCACGGTCAGCGTCTCGTCCAGTCCCTCCCGGATGGACGCCGCCGCGCCGGGGTGGTCGTGCTCCAGCGACCCGGCCAGCCGCTTGAGCACCCGCGCCGCACGGTCTGCCGAATCGAGGTTCCACGCATCCCGCAACGCCTTGCCGACAGAGGCGTGCAGCCGCTCGGGCAGATGGCCGATGACGTTCCTCCACTTATGGACTTGGCAGCGTTGCACCACGCCGCGAGAACCGAAGACGTCGGTGATGGCCCGCCGCAGCCCCGTAGCGCCGTCGATGACAAACAGCAACGTCCGGTCCGTCGGCAGTCCGCGCGTCACCAGGTCGCTGAGCAGGCCGGTGGTGACGGCAGCCGTCTCGGTGGCGCCTTCGCGCAGGCCCAGCACGTGTTTCCGGCCCTGTGTGTCGATCCCCAACGCGATCACCATGCAGTGGTCCCGGAAGACCTTGCCGTCGATGCAGACCGCCCGCAGGTCCAACTCGCCCAACGGCCGGCTGAGAAACGCCTGGAGGCGCTTTGTCGACAGCGCCACGAACCGCCGCGACACGGCACTGCTCGACGTCGCCCGCTCGGTCACGTCGGCCGGTTACCGGGTCCAGCGTGCCCGCGTACCGGCGCGTCGACACCCCGGCGGCGACCGCGGCCAGCGTGTGCTCGTCCAGCGGGTCGGTGGCCGCCGCCCATTGGAAGCTCGCCAGCGGGACTTCGCCATCCGAGCTCCGCACGCGGAGCCGCGGCAGCTCGACCTGCCGCCCGCCGAGTGTCACCTGGCTGTCGACACTCCCTCCGCGCCACGCGGGCCGCTCGACCTGATGGCGCCCCTTCGGACCACACAGGACGCCCGTAAACGCAGGCAGGCAAGTTCGTCGCGCACACGCGATGGTGAACGGAATCGCCAGCTCCTGCTCCAGCACGCTGGCCTGCCGTCCGCAGCTCGTGCAGGTCGGGCACGCCGAACATGAAGGTCGCCTGGAGCAGATCGAGGCTGCAGGGTCACGAGGGTCGCCGCGGAACGGACCCGGTTCGAATCTCTCGCCACAATCGGATCGCTGCCGGGAAGTCGCTGTCCGCCAGGGCGGCCAACGCCAGCGCGGCCAGCGACTCGGAGGACCGGTGGAGGGTGCAGGCGCGGCGGGCGCGGTTGCGGGCCTCCGCGCGGTCGCCGCGTTCGAGCGCGGCGCGGGCGTGGCGCCGGTGGCTGACCGCGGCCCGTTCTATCGCCAGCACCTGGCGCAGGTCGGTCCGCCAGCGGTGGCAGGAAGGACCGCCGGCATGCCGCGCCCCGCAGGTCGGACAGTGTTCCATGCCGGCTATTCCAGGTAGAAGAGGATCTCGTCGAGCTCGCGCCGCAGATCGGACGCCTGCGCGGCGCGGCCCTCCTTGATGGCGTCCCGAAGATCCTCCATCAGGTTGATCATCTCTTCCCGGTCTTCGACCGGCGCGGCATCGAGCGCCTGCTCGGCCCGCGCCAGGGTGTCGCGAACGTCCTGGGCCACGTCCGCGGGCACGGCGGCGGGCGCCGGCCCCGGTTCTCCGCTACTCCCGGCCGCCGCGTCCCCGGCGGCCGCGGCTCCCTGCTCGCCCTCCACGCCCCAGAGCGCCGAGACCCGCTCCCGGGCGGCGCCCAGCGCCTCGTCGCTGGAACGCCCGATGGCGTTCTCGACGACGCCGCGGATCTCCCGGCCGGTCGCCCGTTCCCGGGCGTGGACGTGCAGCAGACCGTCCATGTCCAGGCTGTAGGTGAAGACGATGCCCTGCGCGTGGGCGCCCTGCCGCTGGTTCAGGCCGCTGAACAGGAAGGTACCGATCTCGATGTTCTTCAAGGCATCCGCATCCTCCCCCTGATAGACCTTGATCTCCACCTCTTCCTGGTCCGGGAACATGGTGAAGAACACGTCCATACGGATAGCAGGCAGCTTGCTGTTACGCCGGATGAGGGGAAAGAACTGGTGCGCGTACGGCATGCCGTAGAGCTCCCCGGCAGCACTGGTGCCGAAGGTGTAGGGCGTTATTAAGCTGGAAATAAGTATCCTGACCTCGCAGTATGCCGAAATATGAGGAAATCGGGCCGAAATTACCTGTCTGATGTCAGGCAACCAATGACCCTATTAATATGTCGACCAGCACGGCCTGCATGTCCTGCCCCATCTCTATCCCGGCCTGCACGCCGGCCCCGAGCGCGACGCACAGATCCGGATCGACCTCTCCGTGCGGCTCCTGTCCCAACCGCTCCGCCAGAACCGCCGCGATCCGCGGAATACGGGTGGAGCCGCCGACCAGCAGCACGCGGTCGAGTTGACTCGGACGCACGCCGGCGTCCTGCAGCGCCGTCGTCACGGCCTGCAGGGAGCGGTCGAGAAACGGCTCCAGATCGCTTTCGAAATCTGCGCGGGTCAGCTCGCAGGCGAGATGTCTGGCCTCGCCGTTCACCGAGGCGATGTGGTCCTCCTCCACGCGCACCCAGGGCTGATCCGACAGCTCGATCTTGGCGCGTTCGGCCGCCCGTCTCAGCCGCGCCTGCAGCAGGCGGTCGTCACGGGTCTGCTCGATCCCCAGCGCCGTCTCGATATGGGCGTTGAGACGTTCGAGGATGAGCGCGTCGAAATCGTCGCCGCCGAGCTGATTGTCGCCGGCGGTGGCCAGCACTTCGACCACGCCTTCCTCTACGCACACCACGGAGACGTCGAAGGTCCCGCCGCCCAGGTCGTAGACGAGGAGGGTGCGGCGCCCCATGCCGCCGCTCTCGTAGCTGAGGGCCGCGGCCGTCGGTTCGTTGATGATCCGGACGACGGTCAGGCCCGCGATCTCCCCAGCCTCGCGCGTCGCCTGGCGCTGGGCGTCGGTGAAGTAGGCCGGGACGGTGATGACGGCCTTGCGCACGTCGCGGCCGAGCGCACGGTCCGCCCGCTCCTTCAGCGCCCTGAGAATGAAGGCCGATATCTCCTGCGGGGTGTAGGCGTCATTGCCCATCCGCACCTGCGTCCCGGAGCCCATCAGGCGCTTGACGGAGAGCACGGTTCGCTCGGGGGCGGCCGCGGCCTGGTTGCGGGCCTGGCGCCCGACGATGACGGCGCCGGTGTCGTCGAGTCCCACGCACGAGGGCAGGATGGCTTCGCCGCCCTCCTCCACGATCAAAGGCTTCCCGCCGGAGATGATCGCCACCTCGGAGTTCGTGGTGCCCAGATCGATGCCGATGATGGTGTCGGTATCGATCGCCCTGGTTTCGGTCGGCATTACTCCCCCGCGTGACGTCGGTTCACTGCGACGTCGGCTAGACGCAGCACGTCATCGTGCCGCACGAACCCGCTCCGCAGCTCCTCGACCACCAGGCCGTCCCGATCCGGTCGACGCTGCGCGCCTCCACCGCGTGCATGACCCGGCCGTCGAAGGGTTGTCCGACGGTCTCCACACGCCGGACGTCGAACCGGGACAGCAGCCGATCGAGTCGTCTGATCGCCAGCTCGTAACCCTCGACGACGCCGCCGACACCACGCGGCGGGCGTGCGAACAGCCGCCGCCGATCCCGCAGGCAAACCGCGGCGTCCTGCCCTCGCACCAGAGCGTCGCGCACCTCCAGGGTCTCCACCAGACAGCGGTCCTCGGCGGTTCTGGAGACGCGCTTCTCGAACGCGGCCAGCGTCTCGTCGCCGCGCTCCGCTGCGCCGCGGCCGACAGCTCCCGGCCCGCCCTGGCCTGTTCCCGGTTCTGCAGGCGGATCTCCTGGCGCAACGCAGAGAACTCGGCGAACAGATCGCGCAGGTCGCAGTCGGCGGGGTCCGGTTCCTCGGGTTCCGGCGGCTCGTCCCCCACCGCGTCGAGCCACCGCCGGAAGTCCTCCAGCGCCTGCCGTTTCCAGTCTCCGCCTGGTTCACTCATGCAGCTTCCCTGCCGCCTCGAGGAGGGTCGGCAAGCCGGGCGTCGTGCGGCGATCCGGACGAGCCTTCACCAGCGCATCGAGCGCCAGCTCGAAGTCACCGTAGCCGGCCGTTCCGAACAGAGCCGTCTTCACGCGCGCACGATCGTCCTTCAGGGCTTCGTACGCCGCCGTAATCTGCTGGAAGCGTTCGGGGTCCTCACCCGGCCGTTGCGCGCGCACCAACTCCAGGTAGCGCCGGCGGATCTCATCGCTTGTCGCCGACGGGGACAGGCCGAGCACGATGTAGGGAGCAAGCATGGTCCAGCTCCTAACGGCGCCCTTTCCTTTTCGCGCGGGGGTACAGCAGGACGTGCAACTCGCGCGTCAACGTGTCACGGAGACCGGCGGCCTCGCAGTCGCGCGCCGTTTTGTCCAGCTCCCGCCGCGCCCTCGGCTCGGCCCGCAGATTGGCGGCGAGGTCCCGCAACTCGGACGACGGCGCGCCGCGCAGGCCGCTGTCGTCGATCAGCTCTTCCAGGCGGTCCAGCTCGGCGAATATCTCCTGATCGACCAACGTCTCCTGGTGGGCGTCGTGCGGCGCATCCGCGCTCTCGTCCATCTTCGCCCGCCGGAGCCGCTCGCCCAGCAACGGATCGCCAGGGTCTGGCCGGTCCGCCGGTGTCGGGCCGGCCGGTTCGCGCCGGGAGTTCCCGATTCCCAGGTCCTCCGCGAGCATGGACAGGATCTCCTCAATCGGCGGCAGTCCCCCGCCGAACGCGATCGGCGGCATGTCCAGCGGTTCGAACTCGAACGTCAGCAGGGCTTGACGCAGCAAGCCCTGCGTATGGCGGGCGAGCCGCGCGGCGGCCGCCCGCAACCGTTCGCGGGTAGCGGCGTCCGCCCCGTTCACGATGTCCATGAAGCGCCGGGAATGGTGGTCGCTGCCGTCCTCGTAGCGGAGCACCGCGAGATGGAAGGCCAGAAGCGGATCGCGCCGGAGCTTCCTGACACCGCGCAACCGGCGTTCGATCTCGGCGCGAACCTGCGTCCGCCCGCCGCACTCCATCAGGATATCAAGGACGGGCGGCAGGAGGTCTGCGTCCAGGCGTTTGAGGAGCGCGGGCCACCAGGAGACGAAGATCGGCGCGAGCCGCCGGTCGTCGTAGAGGATGTCCAGCTCGGCGGGCAACGGATCGAGCAACCGGGCGATCTCGTCCGGACTGCACTCGCCGGCGAGGGCGGCCTTGTCGGCCAGCAGGCCCCGCACGGCAGCACCCATTTCCGGTCTGACGTTGCTGATGTGACTGTTGTCGTGCAGGTCCCGGATCAGCAGGGCCAGCGTCCGGAGCTGCGCGCCCGGCGGCAGGCGCTGCAGGTGGGGGGCGACCGTCGCGGCCGCATCCTGGCCGCCGAACACGATCTCCAACGAGCCTCTTGCAAAAATCGGTAATCGGCCGGGTTTTCTTTGCCGGAAGCCGCAGGGCGAGGGACGGTCAGTGGGCGGGACGTAGCGTCTGAAGGATGGCGGTAGCGGTCACCGCCGCCGACGAGTCCGAGACGCGGGGGTTCATGGGGCCTCCCGGCCGGTTATGAAGGCAAGCACGCGCGAAGAGAGGCCGCGCATTTCCTTCACGAGCCGCTCCAATTCGCGGTTGTTCTCGATCCACTCCTGGTAGAGGACAAGTTCGTCTTCGGTGAGCCTCATCCCGACGGTTTTCCCGCGGTCCTTGCGTGTCCAGTAGTGGTAGGGACCGTGCCGGGCGTCCGGGTCGCGGTAGCAGCGGCAGGTGGTCTTCCCACACGCTATCCGGCGGGTCTGGAGGCTGCCCTGGAAGAGAAACCCAAGCGACTGCAGTTCCGCCTTGAGCGCGTCGTATCGCTCCGTGTACTGGCGCATCTGGTCCGCACCGGCCATCGAACCGCAGCTTGACATTGCCCCTGCGCGTAAATATACAGTAGCTCGCAGGAGCGGTCAACAAGCCATGAATGCCCTGCGCGCCTCGTTCGCCCCCTACTGGGAGTCGATCCAGCGTACGCTGTTCCCGCGGTTGGAGCAGGCGTTGGGTCCACTGACCGAAAAACAGCAGCAGTTGGTGCAGACCCTGGAGGTCATCCGTATCGAGCGCCTGATTCCCCGGTACTTCCGGGCGCCGGGGCGGCCGCCCAAGGACCGCGCGGCGATGGCGCGGGCCTTCGTGGCCAAGGCGGTCTACGACCTGCCGTCGACGCGCGCACTGCTGGACCGGTTGGCCGCCGATGTGGCCCTGCGCCGGCTCTGCGGCTGGGAGCGGAAGTTCGAGGTGCCGAGCGAGTCGGTCTTCTCGCGCGCCTTTGCCGAGTTCGCCGACACGCAGTTGCCCCAGCGCGTGCACGAAGCGCTGATCCGGGAGACGCACCACGACCGGCTGGTGGGCCACCTCTCGCGCGACTCGACGGCCATCGAGGCCCGTGAGAAGCCGGCCACGAAGGAGAAGCCGCCCACGCCGCCCAAGCGCAAGCGCGGGCGGCCGAAGAAGGGCGAAGAACGGCCAAAGGTCCTGACACGTCTCGAACGGCAGCCGACCATGAACCTGCCGGCGATGCTGGACGACCTGCCGACCGCCTGCGATGTCGGCACGAAGAAGAACAGCAAGGGCTACAAGACCACCTGGGTCGGCTACAAGCTGCACATTGACGTGGCCGACGGCCAGATTCCGATCAGTTGCCTGTTGACGTCCGCCTCCCTGCATGACAGCCAGGCCGCCATTCCGCTGGCGACTCTGTCCGCCGAGCGGACGACCAATCTGTATGACCTGATGGACGCCGCCTACGACGCGGAGCAGATCCGGGAGCACAGCCGCTCACTCGGCCACGTCCCGTTGATTGACGTCAACCCTCGTGGCGACAAGGCCCGGGCGGAGGAACTGCGAACCGAAGCCCGGCGCCTGAAAAATCTCGGCTTCCAGCGTGCCGAGCAGGTTCGCTACAACGAGCGTACGGCGGGTGAGCGCGTCAATGGCCGTCTCAAGGACGAGTTCGGTGGTCGCCATGTCCGGGTCCGTGGCACCGCGAAGGTGATGTGCCACTGCATGTTCGGCATGTTGGCGCTCACCGCCGACCAGCTCCTGCGTCTGGTGACATAGCCAACGCGCCGCCGGCAAACGCCCATCCAATCCCGGCGCTCAACCGGCGTCAGTCACCCACCGGTGTCCCGACGCTCGGTGGAAAACACGTCGATCCCCTTGTTTTCCGCTTCCTGGCTGCCGCCGGCCCTTCAGGACCAGAACACGGAGTCAAAATCCAGAACAATTGGGGTGTTCACCCCGAGAATCGGAGGACTGAGCCGAGCCGCGACCCCAAGAGTTTTGCAAGTGGCTCCAACAGCAGCCTTTTCGCCGGCAGAACGGGCCCGAGCACCTTGCGCCCGAGGTCTTCGGCGCGCTGCAGGTCCCGGGCCGCGAGTGCGAACCGACCCTTCCTCCGGCTCTGATCGGCCGACTTGAGGAAACCGACGGCCTGCAGGTCCAGAAGCCTATCGTCGTGGGGAGCCCGCTGGCGGGCCTCCTCCAGCGCGCTCTCCGCCTTGCGGTACGCATTCCTCGAATAGTGGAGGGTGGCCAGCTCCAGCCAGGGGGCCGGATCGTCGGCAAACCGGTCCGCCATGTCCTGGAGGACGCCCTGGAGCTTCGGCTTGCCGGCGGTCTGTCCACGCAGCAGATCGAGGAGAAAGAGATAGCCGTCGCGATTGTCGGGGTCGGCCGCGAGACTCGCCTCCATCAGCTCGACGAAGACCATCGCCGGGTCCTCGGTCGGTCTGCCCAGCAGCGTGGCCGCCGCCGTCTGCCTGTCGGGAGGCAGGCATTCGGGATGCATGGCTGCGCGGCCCGTGCGCGCCAGCGTTTCGAAGACGCACGCCCGGGCAAGGACCTGATCTTCCGCCCGGGGAAACTCCACCGGCAAATGATCGAGAAGGACGGCGGCCGGGAGGGGATTCCACAACGGGGGCGACACCTGCTGGCACAGGAGGAGAATGCGGGCCAGGACGCCGGTCACCCGATCGGCCGGCAACAGACGCTGCGCCAGCGCGTGGAGCGCCGACACGGGGAGCACCTCCCGAGCCGCCGCCAGCCCCGCGATCTCCAGCAGGTCAATCCGGGCTCGATGAGCATCCTCGGGGTAGAGGGCGTCGGCCAGAGTCTCGATCACCGTCCCAGCCGCGCGCACGTTCCCCTTGTGGAGGGCCAGGCCCGGCTCAGCTTGCCGGCCAGGGCCGCCACCGCCCCGCGTTCGCTGCCCGGCTCGTGCGGTACCCCGATCGGGCCCTTGGCGCTTCCGCCGCCCTCACGGGCGGCCAGGGCCCTGAACCCGGCGACGGTGCGGGCCAGTGCGAAGTCGGACGGCAGCCGATCGAGGGTTCGACGCAGCCCTTCGTCGTCCCCCGCGCCGTAACAGACCATCGCCTTGCAGAACAGACGCCAGGCCGCGAACGGCGAGCGCCGGGGCACCCCCTGCAGAAGGTCCGCGGCCCGCGCCCAGCCGCCGGCATCCATCGCGTCGATACCGGGCATGACCGCGCCGGCGTCCCGCCGCAGCGGATGGCTCGCGTCGAGGACGTCGAGACCCTCCCAGCACCGCTCGATGACGAGCCGATCCGCCAGCGCCCGTTCCACCTGCAGCAGGGGCTGCCCGGTGGTCAGGTGGTCCGCATAGGCCGCCAGCGAGCCCGCACCATCCAGGTACCGGACGTACTGGACCCAGTCGTCCGCCGACAGTGACTGCAGGGAGATGGATTCCCGGTGCCGATCGGCCCGGGCGCGCATCGTGGCCGCTTCCTTTTCCATGCCCTTCGCCGCGAGCTGCCGGCCACGCTGGATGGACGCACAGAAGGACACCAGCGGCAGCCCCGCCAGGCTGTCGTCCCGGTCCCGCGCCTGCCTGATCAGATCGAGCGCCTTGCGGGCGTCGCCCTCCGCGAGGATCTGCCGGGCCTGATCCAGCAGACGACGGGGGGATGCGCGAGGTCCGCGCGCCGGTGTCGACCGTTTGCGATTGCCGCGATTGCGCCTGCCGGCCACCGTTGATTATGCAGCCCCAGGGGTTCGAAACTCCTCGAAGACCGGGAGCCAAGGAACACTCCGACCGTCGAGGGTCAGGACGAGGCTCACGATATGGTAGCCGAGATCCCCTGGCGCCCGCCGCGGCGATCACGACCGCGGCGATGCCCGCCCCCGCACCGCCATCCCGTCCCCGATGCCGGTGACGAGGACATCGAGCAGGTCGATACCGGACCCTTGTGCCGGACGACCAGCGGTCGAGGGGTGAGAGCCGGCAGGACGCCGGCCCTGCCGCTGGGGCGACCGAGCATGATGCCGTTCCAGCGCTGGCTCGTCACGTGCGACCAAGCACGGGTAGAGTTACCAGCTGCCGCCGGACGACCGACAGAGAAACCACCGGAACGGATCGTGTCGCTGGCCCAAGCGGCGCCAGCGTCAGATCGGACGCGGCGGCATCGCCCGATGCCCTGCTCCCGGAAGTCTCGACCTTGTGGCAGGGTCGATCCTGGGCTGCGCGATGCCTGCATTCTCGTCGCGGAATGGGGGAGTGCGGTGAGCCCGAAGCGGTGAGGCGGTACGGCGGGTTCGTGGCGGAACCACTCGCCGACGGGACCGGCGTGGGGCTACGGCGGCTCGGGCCCGGCCCAGCTCGCGCCGGGGATCCAGCTGTCGGTGACCGACGCGGCGACGGCCGAGCGGTTCTACCAGCGGTTCAAGTGGAGCGTCATCGCACCGATCGAGGCGGACCGCTGGACGCAGGCGACATTCTCGGCTGGCTGGAGTCGGCTGCGGGAACGGACGACTTTATGCGCCTGGCGGTGGCGGAGCGGTGAGCGCGCGGCGGCGGCTGGGTGCGCATCTGCCGGCGGCGTCTCCGGAGCGTCGGGAGACGGTGGCGGGTGAGTGCCTGGGCTGTCAGACGCAGTTCACCATCGACGTACGGCTGCCGCTGCCGGCGGTGTGTCCGGACTGCGGGGCCGATGTTCTCGCTCGCGCGGACATCGAGGGACCGGAACGCCGCGCCGGTTGCCATTCGCTGCGCCCCGGATGCGGACGGAACGATGACATTACGTTGCATCGTGGGTCGCATATTGCAGGAGCTGATTCGAGCCGGCCGAACGCGATGCGGCCGCAGAGCTGGCCGACGCGTTACACGACGCGCTCGATTCGGCGACGCCGGCGGCGTCGAACGGAAGGTGAGAATGAGCCTCGCGATCCCGGTCCCGGGCTTGGCCGGCTGGGAACGTTCCGGCAGCGTCAGCGCGACTGCCTCTGTAAGTGCCTGAATATAAATACGTTCACGTGCATGCCATGACACAGCATCCCACGGCGTACCCCACAACGTCGGGAACGCTCTGCCAGCCTCTGAGTCAAAGAGCCCCGCCTCTGGTCCCATGCCGACCACCGGCTCGGATCTTGAGGATCTGCGCTTGCCGCACCCCGAATGCCGCGCCGAACCGGTGGTGATCATCGAACTCCCAGCTCCGTGCCGTCGCGGAAGTCTACGCCTATGACGACGCGCAGACGGCGTTCGTGCGTGACTTCGTGGCTGCCTGGGACAAGGTGATGAATCTCGATCGTTTCGACCCGGCTTGATTACGGATCGACGAAGTGAAAGTCGCCGGTCCGTCCCGGCGCGCCAGCAGCACCACGTCCGCGTCCGCGTGCACGTACCACGCGTGATGCGCCTTGCCGGGGATGATCACGTAGCTGCCGGCGGCGGCCGTGTGGCGGGTACCGTCCATGACGATGTCGACGGCGCCCTCCAGCACGACCACCGTCTCCGTGTACGTGTGCCAGTGCATGGCGAATTCCGACCCGGCCGGGAACCGCGCCAGGTAGGTCGGACCGGCCGTCACCGGATCCGTGGCGATCGGTGCGTTGCGGATCCCGGCGGGGAAGCCGGGCCGGCTGGACGGCGGCCCCCAGTCGGCCGCCTCCCATTGCAGCACGAGGGGCGTGATCCCGTGCCGGACCTCCTCCTGCGCGCCGGCGACTGACGGCAGTGCCAGCGCAGCGGTCAGGGCTGACGCGTACACAAAAGTGTGACTCACGGCTCTCCCCTCGGAATCACTTCGATTCTTCCGCAGCCTTCGCTGCCGCCTGCCTCTCCAGGTTCCGGTTGATCTCCAGGATGTGCCGGATGTCGTGGTTGCCCTCGTGGCAGGCGTACTCGAAGAGCGGCCCCTCGGTCGCCACCATGGGGATCTCGGCGCTCCACGGGCTGGTCCACGTGTTCGGGTCCTCGATCGTGAACTCGTAGCGGATGCGGTCGGCCGCGACGCGGGTGAAGCGTTCCACCACGGTCATCGCGCCGGTGGCTCCCCGGAAGCGCCGCCGCTCGTTGAAGTTCTTCGTCTCGACGACCAGGGTGTCGCCTTCCCAGCGGCCGAGCGAGTCGCCGGCCCACTGCCCGATCCCGTTGGAGATGAACGGCCGCCCGTCGAGAGGGATGATGCGGGGTGGGTTGGTGTTCAGCTCCGTGAACACGACGACGTAGCCCGGGGCCTGGAAGATCTGGTGGATGTCGTTGTACGCCGGCGGCACGTTCGGCGGGCCCTCGTGCGCCCAGACGACGCAGCGCTCGGGAAACGGCCGGTGCAGGTGGCTGTCGAACACGCTCGGCAGCCGCCGCGCCTCGGCCTCGGCGGCCAGCTTCTCCGCGGCTTCAGGCGTCAGGGGCGGGATCCTGCCGTTCGGCGGATCCGTGATCAGCGACGTGCGCCGGGTCGACAGGCCCTTCGGCACCGGCGTGCGGAGCCAGATCTGGTTGTCGTAGTGGACGTAGGTCCGGTCGCGGTTGACCTGGTACAGCCGTCGCTCCCTCTCCTCCGGATCCGCGATCTCGACGGCGTTGCGCGCCGACGGGTCGACCCCCTCGGCCGTCAACTGCGCGTTCAGCGCGGCCACTTCCTCTTCCGTGAAGAACTCTTTCTCGGCCAGGTACTCGGGCCGTTCCAGGGGCGTGAAGGTCTGCGTCGTCCAGTAGCCCTGCAGGTCCGGCTGGCCGTCGGGAAGGCGCGGCGGCATCGTCCAGGTCGAGGCCGTGTCCGGCGTACCTTCCTGGGCCGGTTCCTGCCCGGAGGCGGGACCCGGCATCGACCAGCCGAGCCCGATCACGATCACCCACGCCGCAAGACTGCGATGGCTCATCGTTCTCTCCTTGGATTCGCTCCAGAGCCGCTAGTGGTTCGTCACGTCATCATCTTCGGATACGGACATGGGTTACAGCGAGCAATCATCGACGAATCACAGCACCGCACACCCGAACGTTTAATCATGGCGCAGCACTAGTCTTGCACAGTCGCGCGCGGCGGCCAATACCCAAGCTACCGCTTCTCGGCGATGATGCCGACCATCGGTGGCGTCGACAGGAACGCACCGGGATCCTGCTCGCGCTCGTGCCACTCGGCCTCGAACGTCTGGCGTTCCGCTTCCGTCAGCAGTCCGGCCTCGACCAGCCGCGGCATGTAGCTGAAGAAGAAGCCCGTCGGCCACTTCCACAGCGCCGTGCCGGGTCGGGCGAACCGCGCCAGCGGGACGAGCTCGAGGAGGCGGCAGCCGCTTTCCGCGATCAGGCCCGGCAGCCGCTCGCCGACGTTCAGGTCGCCCCCGGTGCGCCGCCAGCTCTCGTACACCGCCGCGAGCACGCGGTCGAACGCCGGGCTCCGCGGATGCAGCTTCGTCGCGAGGTAGTTCAGGTAGTCCCAGACCACGAACCGGCCTCCCGGCCGCAGACCCGACACCACCCGCTCGATGACCGGTACCGGGTCCGGAAGGAAGCAGAACAGCCAGCGCGCGAAGGCGCCGTCGAGGGAACCGGGGTCGAGCTGCAGTTCCTGGACTCGCTCCACGCGCGCCGTGAGCTGGGCGAGCCCCCGTCGGTCGGCTTCCTGGGCCAGCGCCCCGATGAAGCGCGCCGACTCGTCTACCGCGAGCACGCGTCCCTCGGCGCCGACGCGGTCCGCCAGCTCGATAGCGGCGAATCCCGGACCGCAGCCCAGGTCGAGAAGGCGATCGCCCGGTCCGAACCCGGCGCGCTCCCAGAGGCCGTGCATCGCTTCCGACCACAGGCGGTGCTGTGTTTCGAGGCGCCGCCTCTCCTCGGGATCCGTCCCGAGCAGATATGGATCTTCCGGTGCGGAATCGGGGCCCGGTGTTTGTCTCATCCAGTGAACCTCGCTCGGAGACGCGTGTTCCCGCCCGGGGCCGAGCTTGGACTGAGGTCGTCAGCGGGGTCTGCAGTGGCGACGCACCGGCGCAGTCCGCCAATCAGTATCGCACCTCGCAGTCCCATCATCACTACTGTCCCACATTTTCAGCGCCACAGCAGCATCTGAGGGTCTGGGGAACCCGGTGGCGAGGGCGTCGTGAACAGCTCCACCAGTGGACGGCGGTCGAACAGGTTGAGCTGGAGAACTCGTAGCATCTGGTGCAGGCTCCAGCTCAGTCGCAGGACGAACTTCAGGTAGGCCAACAGCAGGTACATACACGTCGCCACCCACAGTTGCGACAGAACCGCGTTCTTCGTCCGGCCGACGAAGCGTTTCACCTTCAGATGCTGCTTGATCCACTTGAAAAACAGCTCGATTTGCCACCGCGACTTGTACAGGTTGGCAATCGTCTTCCCCACCCACGTCGTGTTGTTCGTCACGAACACGTAGCTCCGCCGCGTTTCCTCGTCCCAGTAGCCGACCCGCCGCAGCGTGCCCGGATAGGCCTTGCGGCTACGCGCACTGGTCAACTCGATCGTCTGGTCGCTCAACACCCCGGTCCGGATGTCGACGTCGTGCTCACGCACCACCTGATAGCGCACGTTCCGCTTCAGGCGGGTCACAAAGGTCACCCCCCGTTGCTGCAACTGATGGAGCCACCCGAAATCAAGATACGCGCGGTCGGCCACCACCACGCTGCCGGCCGGGAACGTCCACGTGCGGGCCACCGTGACGTCGCCGGTCTTGCCGTCGGTCACGCTGATGAACGTTGGCAGATGTCCCGCCTGGTCCACGCCGACGTGCAGCTTGATCGCGCCTTTCGTGCGCCGGAACGACGCCCACGGGAAGGCCGCCAGGCACAAGTCGATGGTCGACGCGTCCACCGCGAACAGCTTGTTCTTGAACCGGAAGCCATGCCGCGGAGCCCGCTGCTGGCAGCGGGCCAGCAGGCGACCGAAGAGCGCTTCGTAGAGCGTGTACGGCTGCTGTGCGTTCACCCGCGCCAACGAGGAACGACTGACGAACGCTCGCACACCCAAGTGATAGAGCTTGTGGGGTTGGGCGCGCAGGTTGCCGACGATGTCGCGCAGGCTCTGCAGGCCGCCCAGTTGTCCCAGGCCGAGGGCGACGAACTGCGCCCAGCGGCTCATCACGCGGAGTCTCTGGCCCTCCTGGTGCTGTCGAGCCTCGGCGTCGAATTCATCAATGACGGACTTCTCGAGCGGGTGCTCGAAGGCCGGTACCCCTCGGCCGACGCCTCCACTACTGAACCCCCGCCGGAAACCCGGCCCATGGTCGTACCAGATCGTCCGTGTCGTCGGGCCCTTGGGCATGAACGCGCTGAAACCCGACGCGGATCAGGGCATCTACCACCTCGTTGCCCCCAGATGGCATGCCCTGACCTTTGCGCTGCGGGTGGGGAGCAAACCCCAGACGTTCATCCCGCGCCTGCGGACGATCGTGTCCGAGATCCAGCCGGGCGCCCAGATTCTAATTCAGAACCCCGCCGCGCTCCACGAGGCCCCGATCCGGATCCGCGCGCAATGATGATGGCGACGTACCTCATCGTGGTTCTCGCCGGGGTCGCCCTCGTGCTCTCGGGCTCCCGCCTCTATAGACCGTCTGCCCGACCGGGCGGCAGATCCGTAGCGACGCGGCCCGAGCCCGGCGCACTGCTTGCCCGCCGCGCCGGTCTATCCACCGAGACGATCGAATCACGTTCACGGAGGTACCCGTCCCCAAGCCATCGGGTACGAACCGTGTCGAGCCCCCGCCCGCGACTACGGCATCTACGAGGTCACGTCAGCCCCCGTTGACAAGCCTGATCACTGCCATGCCCTGACCTTCACCAAGCATAACGATCACGATCGTGATCCTGTGGTCTTCGTCCATCGCTCAGTCCTCCGTCCGGCCCGGTTGCCGGCAGGGTTTCCGTCCGTCTACGCCCGGATCGGCTCGTTGCGGACTGTGGTAGAAAAAATGCTCGCCGGCTGCCGATTTTTTCGGTTCATGCCTGAAAAACGCTGTAAACACTCGCCCATTTTGCGCGCACAGGCAGATCATTGCACATCCAGCGGATCTCGCCCGTGGCGCCGTCGAGCGCGAGGGTCGAGTTGTGATACAGGTGCGTGTTGTCGGTGCCGCCGAGCAGGAACTTCGGGGCGGGCGACGTGACCGACCTTCCGATGTAGACGAGATCCAGCGCCGGATCGTAGCTCGGCACCATCCACGCACCGACGTGCGCGCGCTGCTCGAACGGCACGCCGCCCCAGGTCTCGTCGCCGGGCTCGCCGGGGCCGGGGATCATCCGCCGGCGCCACAGCTCCGTCCCCGTCGCCGCGTCGTGGGCCGCGTGATGACGCAGGCTTCCGGACCACCCAGCGGCATGTAGCTGCGCCCCGAGACCACCCTGCCGTTGGCGACGATCGGGCCGGAAGTCTGGTTGGCCGGATGCGTGCGGTAGTCGAGGATCTGCGTCTCCCACGCCGGCTCGCCCGTCGTCGCGTCGATCGCGTAGACGTAGTCGTCGGCGCTGTTGTCGATGATCAGGTTGCCGTAGATGGCGACGTTGCGGTTGGTGGCGACCGCGAAGAGGTAGTCGTCGAGGTCGTCCGGGAGGTCGCGACGGTACTCCCACAGTAGATCGCCGGCGACCGCATCGACGGCCTGGATGATGTCGCGCGGGTTCGGCATGTAGAGCACGCCGCCGTAGGCGAGCGGCGTCCCCTCCTGCGTGCCGGCATCAACGCGCGCGACCAGACCATGCGCAGATCGCCGACGTTCTCCTGTGTGATCGAATCCAGCGGGCTGTAGCCCCAGCAGCCCGCAATTTCGCGTTGGAGGGAGGAGGGGTCCGCGAAACGGGCCTCCAGGTCGGGGGTGTTGCCCGCGTAAACCATTGCGGGGGTATCGGTTTCGGCACCACACCACCGCGCAAAGTGCCCGACAGGGTGTGGTGTGGCAAGCCCCATTTCGGCGAGTCTACCCCAAACACAATTGGGGGACGTTCTTGGCGGCCGACAGGCCCCGACGCTGCGCGGGCCGGGAGGACCCCCGCCAACCGAAACCGATAGCCCCCGGGCCTTGGCCCGGGAAGTGCAGCCCGCTAGAATACGGTCATGCCACATATGCCCAACCTCCGAATCGCTGCTTGGTCTCCTGTTCTCCTTTCCGTGGTTATCAGTGTCCTTTTCTTGGCGGAGCCGCCTTGGATAGCAAAATTGGTCCCCAACTGGATACTCTGGATCCTCGCTGGCCCAGGGGTCGTAACCATCTTCATCAACCTTAAGGACCTGGCCTCCTACTGGCAGGACAAGCGAGAGTTCCATAACCTCCAGAAAAAGGTGGAGAATCTGCAAGCTTGGTCTGTACCGATTGGTAGGGCCGAGTTCGATGAGCTCGACAAGTACCTATCTACCTATGCCACGGTCATGCACAAGTTAGCGCGCTTGGGGGTCTACGTTTACGTCGGGTACATGAGCCCAGGCACTACCACTACGCTTGCTGCCTTAGCGGACCACATGGAACGGTCGGACCTTCGCGGTGCCCGTGAGATGTGGACGCCTAGTACCTTCGGCGCGATAGCTGGGCTCGTGGAGAGCACGCCACCACCATCAACGGAAGGTGAAGGAAAGAGCGCGTAGGCTGATGCACGCATGGTTCGCCCTGTTCGCCTCCCGGGTTCCCGGCACGGCACGGCCGCCGGCCCGCATCCGTGGCGCCGCTGGACGGAGGAGGGTGTGCGGGCTGCGGCGGGGAATGCCCCGCGTGTTGGTGTGCAGCCCGCCAGCGAGCCGCACCGGGCGCCGGGGCCACAGGGCCGGCCGGGCCGCCCGCGCAGCGCAGGGCGGCGCACAGCGGCCGGCGGGCGCCTTGACGTAGGACGCGTAATCGGTTCACGATGGGTCAACTCGTTCGGAGAGCACCTCGCGCGCGGTACTCGCGTGCGACCTTGCACACTGTCCCCGGTGCGAGTCCGGGAAAGCCACGTGGGAACTGATACGACCGACGTGGACGGGCTCATCCACCAGTTGACGGACCCCACGGACCCGACCGGCAATATCGCCTCGTTCAACGACTACGTGGCGGCCTTCTCCGGTGCCATTGATGGGCTGTGGGCATCCATGCTGTCCGAGATTGCCATCGTGGCCAACGTGGACGCCTACCGCCTGAGTGCGCGTACGTTCTTCGGCACCGGCGATGCCCTCAACGCGGCCGATTACCTGCGCCGTAACACTGGCGGATGGTGGACGAACAAGCGCATGCCGGCGACCGCCGCCACCATCGCGCGGGGCATCGTTCACCGCATGGGGCGCCCAGGCATGAGAACGGCCAGTCATCCGACTTGGGGCGCCATCAGCATCGACGACATCTACAGCGATAGCGCCTCGGGGCAGCGGCATTTCAGCATGCACGTCCTCGTCGGAACCAAGGTGCTCATCGTGCAGCCGGACGCGTACGGGTTGGTCGAGTTCAAGGTCGCATAAGGGGCGCGGTTTCTAACTCCGGTTCGCCCTGGAGGAGTGTCATGGCTCTACGCGACCTGCCACCCTGGAGGCGGCCCCACACTCTGGGGCTCGCCTCCACGGGTAGCGACGGCTACACGCGACAGATACTCAGCGCCTACGAGCAGCAAGCAGCCATTGGTGTCCGTGGCGCAGCCATCGGCGCCCTAGCCCTGCCCGTGCCCCATAATTTTTCGCTGGACTTCATGCAGCCACTTCGCTACGGTGGCCGGCATGGAGATTCAGAATCAGGTCTCACGTATTCTACGGGACAACCTCGCCCGCCTGCGTGACGTGCTGGACGAGGCGGTTTCGCAGGGTGTCGGCAGCCTCGGTCAGGTCGCCGATCGCGTCTGTGAAGCGTTCGATTTCCGCGACGGGCGGGGCCGGTGGCAGCGCGCGAGCTGTTGCCGGGCGTTGTCCGACCTGCAGGCGGCCGGCCACGTCTCGCTGCCTGCGAGTCAGGCGGCTCGCGGCGTTGGGGGCCGGGCGCGGGTGCTTCCGCACCCGATGGCGCCGGCGGTGGACGTGCCGGGCACGGTCGGCAAGGTTGTGGGTCTGACCCTGGCGCTGGTTGAGACCGACGCGCAGCGCCAAGTCTGGAACACGCTGATGGCGTACGAGCACCCGCGCGGCGCCGGTCCGTTCGTCGGCCCGCAACTGCGGTATCTGGTGGGTTCGGCGCATGGTTGGCTGGGCGGCGTCGGGTTCGCGGCGAGTGCGCGGCGGCTGCGGTCCCGCGACGCCTGGGTCGGGTGGGACGACACGGGCCGGCGCGCGCACCTGCACCGGGTGTTGGGACTGTGCCGGCTGCTGGTGCGCCCCGGCATTGTGTGTCGCAACCTGGCCTCGCACGTGCTGGGCCGGGTCGTCCGGGCAGTCGGCGACGACTGCGAGGGTCTGTATGGCTATCGCCCCTGGCTGCTGGAGACGTTCGTCGACGAGACCGAACAGACGGGGGCGAGCGTGCGCGCGGCCAACTGGGTTCGGGTGGGTGAGACCTGCGGTCGCGGTCGCCAGGACCGCCGGCACGCGGCGCCGGAAACGCGCAAGGCGGTGTATATGTATGCCTTGGAGCCGGCGTGGCGCACCCGCCTCGCGGTGCCTGCACCGGTCGTGGCGCCGCTGGCGGTTGGCGACGGTCTCGACGCCGCGGTCTGGGCGGACCACGAGTTCGGCGGGGCGCGTTTGGGCGACGCGCGTCTGAGCGCGCGGCTGGTACAGAGCGCGCAGCAAATGGCAGAGTCTCCGATGCGCGCCATCACCGGCGCCGCCCACGGCGCCCGCGCGATGGTCAAGGGCCATTACCGGCTGATCGACCAGCCCGCCGACAGTGCGGTGACGGTCGACAACATCCTCGCGCCGCATCGCGAGCAGACGCTACGCCGGATGCAGGCGCACGACACGGTGCTGTGCATCCAGGACGGCACCCGGTTGAACTTCACCCGGCGCGGGCAGACGCAAGGGCTGGGGGCCATCGGCTCGAACCAGACCGGGGCGGTGGCGCGCGGCCTGGAGTTGCACACGACCTTGGCCGTCAATCCCGACGGGGTGGCGTTGGGTGTGCTGCGGGCCGCCTTCGACGCGCCCGCGTCCCCCAACTCCGAGGCGGAAGGCGAGCCGACCCCAAAGCCGCGCGAGAAGCGCAAGTCGTTCCGTTGGATCGAGGGGCTGCGCGACTGCGCGCAGGCAGCCGAGCAATTGTCCCAGACCCGCGTGGTGTGCGTGATGGACCGCGAGGCCGATTTCCTCGACCTGTTCGTCGAACACCGCGCGGCTGCCCCGCAGGTCGACCTGCTGGTCCGCGCCAAGGCCGACCGCGTCCTCGGCAGGGAAAAGACGCCCGCCGGGCAGACGGTCTCACGCCGTCTGTTCGATACGGTGCGCAACGCGCCGGCCCGAGGCGCCGCCAAGGTCGAGGTGCAGCGGCTGAGCGCGCGCGTGAAGGCCAGCAAACAGGCCCGCAAGGACCGCCGGGCGGAGCGGGTCGCCGACGTGACGCTGCGCTACCAGCAGGTGCCGCTGCCCTGCCCCGGCGACGAGCCGGTCGCACTGTGGGTCGTCCACGTGCGCGAGGAACAACCGCCGCCCGCGGCCGAGCCGCTGGAGTGGTTCCTGCTGACCACTTTGCGTGTGAGCAGCGCCGACGACGCCACGCGCATCCTGCAATGGTACGTCCGGCGCTGGCGCATCGAAGAATACTTCCGCGTGCTCAAGTCCGGCTGCAAGGTCGAGGAGTTGCAGCACCACACGGCCGAGCGGCTCGAACGCGCCATGGCCATCAAGATGGTCATCGGGTGGCGCATCCAGTTGATGGTCCAACTCGGGCGCGAAGTGCCCGACCTGCCGGGCGACCTGCTGTTCTCCGATGGCGAGTTGCGCGTGCTCGCCACCTTCGCCCGCTCACGCAAGCTGCCGCCGCCGGCGCGCCTCGGCGACGCTGTCGGTCTGGTCGGGCGCCTCGGCGGGTGGCTCGGACGCCAACGCGACCCGCCCGGCGCACAGTTGATGTGGCACGGCTACACTCAACTGGTTGCCATGGCCTTCGCCTTCGAACTGCGGGACGAGTTCGGATGACCTCCTGCTCACTACAGTCCAGCCCCGGACATCCGGGGCACGGGCAGCCCTAGCCCGGATCATGCACCAAGGGCCCGATCCAGGTAGAGACACAAGAGCCTCCGTATGGTGAAAATGCAGTATTCACAGGCATTTTAGCCACCACGGAGGCCCCTGCGTGACGACCGACACTGTACCACAGACTCTGTCGTGTCCGGCGCACCCCCTTACGTCGCCGGCGAGCCGGAAGACGGCGTAGGAGCGGCCACAAGCCCGGCAGTGGCAACGATGGACTCTGATGCGTGTGGACATACCAGCTCCCTATTACGCGGGTCGCTGGGTCGCGTGTAAGGTGGGGCCGGCAGCGTCGACGGGCTCGCAACCCTCGCCGCCGGCCCTGGGCTTGGTGAGAGCCGATCTGAGCGTGGCAGGATTATGCGTCCGGCGGAAGATTGATCGTCGGGGTATTCGTCAGTGCTTGCCCTCTATCTGCTCAAGCGCGTAACTCAGAATGGCGGCCACGTCGCCACGATAGGGCTCGACAATGCTTATGAGGGTTCGTATCTGCCCAGTTGTGTGTTGCAGGATAAGCTGCTCTCCCGTCATCTTGGCTGCCTGCTCGTCGGTCAGCATGTCCAGAAGGTCGTCAGGCTCGACAATCTTCAAAATCCCCTGATCGTCCACTTTGACGCCGTGCTGCTTGAGCGCTCGCTCCAACACTTTTATCCGTTTTCCCTTACCCATTCTTCTCCCTCTTTCTCTTACTTCCGGTTCGGTTCGGTTCCCGGTTCGCCCCCCCTATAGGGCGAACCGGGGTTCTGAACCTCAGAGATCCCCTCATTTTACCATATGAAATCAATAAGACAAAACCCTTCTTGAACAGACGACTCGCATTAGGAAGTTTGAAAGGTGGCGCACTTTGAATTAGAATATGATTGTATGCATCTACATCAAAACCGGCCGGCCTCATCCGGGCAATGGCTCCGAAGACACGACCTCCTGAACTTCATCACTACCTTGTACGAAGGCGACCTGCATGCCAAACGGGTGCTGTCGTTGGCCAACGCCACCCTGGGCGTGCTGACGAGCGCTTCGCTGGCAATCCATGCAGTGGGGCGCGGCTTGGCCCAGGCCATGGGCACGTTGACCAAGCATGGTGTAAAGCAGGTGGATCGGCTGCTGAGCAATCGAGGCCTCAACGTCTGGGCCTTTTTCGCGTACTGGACGCCGTTCATCGTCGGCGCCCGCACCGAGGTGGTCGTCGCGCTGGATTGGACGAGCTTTGCGGCCGACGGGCAGGACACGATCGTGCTGTCGATGTTGACTGGCCATGGCCGCGCGACGCCCCTGCTGTGGAAGACGGTGGCGTCCTCGACGCTGAAGGGTAATCAGCGGCGCTATGAGTACGAGTTGCTGTGCCGGTTGCGGGAGGTGCTGCCGGCCGGGGTGAAAGTCACCGTTGTGGCGGACCGGGGCTTTGCGGATTGCAAGCTGTTCTACGCGTTGACGACGGAGCTGGCCTTCGAATACGTGATTCGGTTGCGTGGAGACATCTACGTGACGAATGCGCGGGGCGAGCGGCGAGCGGCCGCCGCGTGGGTCGGCGCCGGGGGGCGTGCGCAGCGGCTGGTGGGTGCTCGGGTGACCGACACGTACGAGCTGCCGGTCGGCGTGGTCGTGTGCGTACAGGATCCGAAGATGGACGAACCGTGGTGCCTGGTGGCCAGGGGGTTGTCCCGTCGTTGTTGAACTTCGGGTGGCGAACTCCCGGTCTCCTCTACGAAGTCATCTATGTTACGCCACGTCAGCAACCACGCCGTCGGGCGGAGCCAGCGCGTCCAGGGCACCGACCAGGTGCTGCAGATCGCGGTAGCCCCGGACCCGCCGGAAGTGCTTCTCCGCCTCCACCAGCGCGCTCGCCACCCAGCGTTGAATCATCTGGCCACCACGCCAGCGCTTGACGTTGCGCGAGTAGTGCTCGACGCTGCCGTTCAGGTTCTCGATGATGTTCGTCGTCCGCAGCGTACGCTGCAGCGCCCCCGTCAGACCGAGGCGCTGCACGGTCAGCGTCTCGTCCAGTCCCTCCCGGATGGACGCCGCCGCGCCGGGGTGGTCGTGCTCCAGCGACCCGGCCAGCCGCTTGAGCACCCGCGCCGCACGGTCTGCCGAATCGAGGTTCCACGCATCCCGCAACGCCTTGCCGACAGAGGCGTGCAGCCGCTCGGGCAGATGGCCGATGACGTTCCTCCACTTATGGACTTGGCAGCGTTGCACCACGCCGCGAGAACCGAAGACGTCGGTGATGGCCCGGCGCAGCCCCGTAGCGCCGTCGATGACAAACAGCAACGTCCGGTCCGTCGGCAGTCCGCGCGTCACCAGGTCGCTGAGCAGGCCGGTGGTGACGGCAGCCGTCTCGGTGGCGCCTTCGCGCAGGCCCAGCACGTGTTTCCGGCCCTGCGTGTCGATCCCCAACGCGATCACCATGCAGTGGTCCCGGAAGACCTTGCCGTCGATGCAGACCGCCCGCAGGTCCAACTCGCCCAACGGCCGGCTGAGAAACGCCTGGAGGCGCTTTGTCGACAGCGCCACGAACCGCCGCGACACGGCACTGCTCGACGTCGCCCGCTCGGTCACGTCGGCCGGTACCGGGTCCAGCGTGCCCGCGTACCGGCGCGTCGACACCCCGGCGGCGACCGCGGCCAGCGTGTGCTCGTCCAGCGGGTCGGTGGCCGCCGCCCATTGGAAGCTCGCCAGCGGGACTTCGCCATCCGAGCTCCGCACGCGGAGCCGCGGCAGCTCGACCTGCCGCCCGCCGAGTGTCACCTGGCTGTCGACACTCCCTCCGCGCCACGCGGGCCGCTCGACCTGATGGCGCCCCTTCGCACCACACAGGACTTCCCGGTCCGCCTCCATCATCGCCTCCAGGACCTGCAGCCCGGTCGCGATGCAAAAGCCATGGAACGCTTCCCGGACACCGTTGACCACGCCGAGCACCGGCAGCGGCACCTGGATCGTGACGGGTCGCGAGCTGGGGGGTTGGCCGGACGTCTTCCGCCTGTCATGCTTCGCCATGGGTGGCAGTCTCCTTTTCTGATTGCATCCCCCTGTCCTACCACAGGACAGGGGCAGGAGCCGCCACCCGCTTCACATCAGCTCAAGTTCAACAGCGTCCGGGACATCCCCACGGCTTCGCGCGTACGGTTGCCTTGTCGGTGCTGGCGGCCAACCTGCATCGCATCGGGTTGATCCTGCAGAAGCGGGAACGCAAACGACAACGACTCGTCGCCTGACCAACCAACCGGCCCTGATAACCAAGCTGGATTCCGAGCCGGCAAGAGACGGCACGGTCCTCCTGTCCTTGGAAACAGGACATTCGGGCTGATTTGCTGCCCTTCGCTATCCCGCAGCTCGTCAGGCGCCTCCGTCGCCGGGGTTCGTGCCGAAATCACGCCCAGGATGCCACGAATGGGCGCAAATCTCAGCCCGAAACGAGGGTTTTCTGGCTGACACTAATTAACGGAATCCGACGGGCCGTTTGCGCGGATCGGGGGAAGGTCGATCTTCCCCTGGGAGGTCGATGTAGCAGTCGACGCGTTGGCGCAGTGTTGGGGATCTGATCCGGCGTCGGTGGAACAATCTTTGCGGGAGAATCGGACCATTCTGTTATTAAGCTGGAAATAAGTTACCTGACACTATATAATGGAGAGTGTGAGGAAACGCGATGGTCGTTCGCTTGACCACAAGGCACTCGAAGACATTCGCATACAGGCAGTACAGCGGGTTGAAGCCGGGGAAGCCCCCTCCGCGGTGATGCGGGTGATGGGATTCGCCCGCACTGTAATCTATGACTGGCTGAACAAGTATCGCGCCGGTGGTATCGAGGCGCTGCGGGCGTTGCCGATTCCGGGACGGCCACCCAAGCTGACGGACCAGCAGCGCGCCTGGGTGTATCGCACGGTGACGCAGAACAACCCGCTGCAGTTGCAGTTCGAGTTCGCCCTCTGGACGCGGGCGATGGTCCGACACCTGATTCGGCAGCACTGCGGCGTGACCCTGAGCCTGGCCTCAGTTGGGCGGCTCTTGCGCTCGCTGGGGCTCACGCCCCAGCGGCCGGTTCGCCGGGCGATTGAACAGGTGCCCGCCAAGGTCCGGGAGTGGCTGACGGTCGACTATCCTGCGATTCAGGCGAAAGCCCGTAAGGCAGGCGCGCAGATTTTCTTTGCGGACGAAGCGGGCGTGCGGTCGAACAGCCATCATTCGGGCACCACGTGGGCGCCGATGGGCCAAACACCGGTGGTGCCGGCGACTGGCAAACGGTTCGGGCTCAATCTGGTGTCGGCGGTGAGTCCGCAGGGCGTGTTGCGGTTCATGGTGGTCGACGGGCGGATGACGGCGGTGCGCTTCATCGCATTTCTGAAGCGCTTACTGCACAATCAGACGCAGCCGATTTTCCTCATCGTCGATCAGCATTCCTCGCACCGGGCGAAAGCGGTCCAGGAGTTCGTAGCGTCGACGGACGGCCACCTTGAGCTGTTCTTCCTGCCGCCGTACTCCCCGGAACTCAATCCGGATGAACTCGTGTGGAACCATCTGAAGACACACGGGGTTCGCAAACGCCTGCTGCAGACGCCGCAGGAACTCAAACGCTACGTCCTCGGCCACATGCGGTCCTTACAGCGGACGCCAGCCCTGTTGCGTGGGTTCTTCAAGAAGCCGAGCCTGCGCTATATCACCGCATAGTGTCACCATACTAATGCGGTCCTTAATATCCGGTGCGTCGACTGGGTTTTAACAGCCTGTGGCAAAAGTCGGGACTCGGACAGGCTCGCAGTCGACGGCGGCGATCGAGTTCCGTACACTTGAACGGCATGGCGATGGGCAAGAAACCGGCGGCGCGACAGGCGTCGCCGATGTGGGTGAACACGGAGGACCTTCCGACGAACGGCGGCCATCCTCTCTTCGAGCGGCTGAAACGAATCCTGGCGGAGTGCGGATGGGGATCGGCTCCGGCACGATAGGCTGGGGGACTCCGTGGTCATTCATCTGCGAAGTAGTCCGCATCGATTCGCTTCAACTCGTACGTGGCTTCGGTCGTCACACCAACACCGTAATCGATCATCAGCTCGGCGAGCTGCGTTCCCGCGATCAGGATTACCTTGATGTCAATACTCGCCGCATAAGCCACCGCCTCACTGGAAAACGAAGGCGTCGTGACAGGGAGATGGCGGGACGTTCAGACATCTACTGTGCCACGCTGCCGCCCACACGAAGTTCTGAAGCGGCCCTTGGCCATTGCCTGCTCAAGGCCACAACGTCAACTGTCCTTGCCTCCCCCTTTCCCCTTGCCTGCCTTCCTTTCTTTCCTGGCAGCTTCGGAATCTCCGTCACGAGCACGCAGTACCGGCGCGTATCTCGCGTATCTTCGGGCGTTCTTCGACCGGCTCTCGCGAGACCACCTGTTGCGGTTTCTCGAGCACCGAATCGGGGACACACGGGTACTCCGGCTGATTGCCAAGTGGCTGAACGCCGGCGTCATGGAAAACGACGAGTGGAAGGACGACCTGCAGGGGACCCCGCAAGGCGCGGTGGTTTGGCCAGAGCCAGTTCCCGCGCTTCGGCCAGCCATGATGAATCGGCGGCAGCTTCGCGCAGCCGACGGGGATACCTTCGCTGGTGACGACCGCGCGGCATGCGCCGGACGGCCACGCGCGATACACCGTCGCGCCCGGCGGGAATCACCTCGACGGTGAGGAGCACGAGCACCGAGGCGCCAAGCAGCAGGATCACCAGGATGATCGACTGCCGCGTGGACAGGAAGCCGCTGCAGGTGGTCGTCAGGCCGAAGCTCGACTCTCACACGTCGGGAGAGCGCATGCAGGCCTGACGGATGTGAACCCGGCGCCGCCGCTGCCGACGTTGCCACCACCTTCGTCCCTCCTCGCCTTGCCCCCTGAACAGGGAGTTGAAGAACCACGCTCAACCAACATCATCGACGCCGCCTTCAGCCGCCGCCACTTCGCTGCCCGCCGGTAGCCGTAGGTGAAGCACAGGAGCTGATCGGGCTGCACCCCGACCAGCGCGTAGGCGAAGGCCATGGCGACGAGTTGAGTGTAGCCGTGCCACATCAGTTGCGCGCCGGGCGGGTCGCGCGTGCGCCCGGGCCACCCGCCGAGGCGCCCGACCAGACCGACGGCGTCGCCGAGGCGCGTGGGTGGCGGCAGCGTGCGCGAGCGGGCGAAGGTGGCGAAGGTGGCGAGCACGCGCAACTCGCCATCAGAGAACAGCAGTTCGCCCGGCAGCTGATAGTTCTAGACTTCGGGTTCCGCACCGGCTGGGACGGACATTGAGTCCCACATTCCGAGCCTGTTGACTTCGTTGTGGTGAGGTCCTGGTGGCGGGTTATTTTCCTCTCGAGGCGTCGAGTCGGCGACGGTCGTCCAGGACCGCGCGGGAGCCGAGCAGCGCCAGCAACTGACCGAGGATGCCGATGCCAGCCAGCGGCAACGCAGGAACGGGTGTGATTGGGGTTCCGACCGATTTATCCGACCAGTCGCTGTTGCCGCTGGCTGGGTCGCTGTTCGCCGTCGACGATTCGGCGCCCGTTCCGGGCCCGCGTGCTCGCCATCCCCACGCTGCCGGGTGTGGACAAGCGGCCGCGCTTAAGCCGTGCCGCGCTCGTGGCGTGGCTCGCGCGGAGCGGTGCCCGGAAGCGTTAGCCGGGTGCTCTCAGGCGGCTGCCATGCTCTTCGTGTTTGTTCCGCTCGGGACCGTTCCGGGCCGCGCCTCGAGGATCTCTTTTCCTGGACTCCGGGTCCGGTGCCGCTGCTCCGCGGCGTTGGACCAGCCCGGCCGGTTCAGTCGGCTTGTGTTTCGGGTACTGCCGGGCCGCGCCGCGCGGCCCAAGGTCTTGCCCTTTCGTCTCTGGGTACCTGTCATGTTTTTCGTGTTCGTTCCCGTCGAGTCCTCTTTCCCCTGTCATCGCTTCGCCGACTTTGGCGTCGCGTGGTGCGAGCCTGTCCGGGCACGGCCGGCTTCCGGTCGTCGACCTGTTTCGCGGTCGACGCACACTGCCACCGGGGATGACGCCGTGGGTCTCTACCTCGTTCAGCCGACCCGGCGCTGGCGCCTGGTCGATCCGGACTGTGGTCAGCCGGTTTTCGTTTGCCCGGCGTGCTGGCCGGCTATCCGGTGCGTGTTGCCGCGGGGCCTAGCGGTGACCGTCCGGCAGGTGGCGCCCCGGCTGGTGTCCCTCTCTCGTCGCACCCTCGATCCCTAGTCTCACGACCGCTCCCACCGTGCGCGGGCGGCCTTCCTGGCGATCTCCCGCCGCCGTTCCGGGGAGAGCTTCGCGGCGCGCGCCTTCCCGCCCTTGAGCCCGCCGAGCTTCCCGAGCGCCACGGCCGCCAGGTTCTTCACGGGTGCCGGTGGCTCGGTCCGCGCGATGATGCTCTGCACGGTCGCGTGGACGATCTGGTTGGTGTCGCGCCGGGCGGTTGCTTGATCGCTCATGCAGCCGACTCTACCTTGTGGCGTCGGGGCGAGGGTAGCGAAGAAATAGCGCACCCCGATCCAAACTTGACCACTACCCGCCGCCGAGGTCGAGGCCGGCGCCGGTCTCGGCGTCCCCGCCGTCGTGCCGCAGCCCTACCTCGACGCTCGGCCGCAGAGACAGGCGGCCGGCGAGCGCGTAGCCCCGAGCGGCCTCTGAACGCGCCCCGGGCCGCCTCGAAGTAGGCGTCCACGGGCTCTTCCACCCGTGTTGGGTGAAGGAGTTTGCCCGAGCGTTTTAACTCTGCGCTCGTCTGTGATTCCGGCATTCGGCGGTCTTCCGGCTCAGCTCCCAAGACCGCGCTTTTTGCTCGCGATAAAGCCAGTTATCGCGAGCAACCCACCTGCCGGAACCGCCCCAAACCGCTTCCATCGACACCGCCTTTCATCGCCCTGGGCTTGCTCGCAATCCCTTCGCTCCTCTATATGTTTTGACGCGAAACTGGTGGGTTTAGTCGCTCTAGTACCTGGCCGACGGTCGGTGCTCGCGCCTGCCGCGGTGTCCCTTCGCCGCGCCGGCGTGTGGTGCCACGCACGTTTGCCTCCGGCCTGCGTTGGCCCGGGCGTTCGGGCGCTGGCGGCGTCGGAGTCGTCGATCGCGTCACGGGTTGCCGCCATCCGTGAGTGCGGCCTTTCCTTCAACGCGATTGCGAGGAACTCCCGCGTCGACGATCACACGGCTGCGAAGTTCTCGGTGGTGGTTTCGGCGGCGCTGACCGCGGGCTGGCGTGCTGCCGAGGCTGTCGGTCGCAAGGCGTTGCGGTCAGCGCACGATCCACGTTGTGCTGGAGCTGCCGTTGGGCAGCGCCTCGGTGTCGCCGTCGTCGTTTCTGAGGACCAGGACTCGCCCGGCTTGGCGGTTGCGCACGTCGAGAATCGGTCGTCGGCTACCTCTGTGCAGCCACCCTCGTCATGGGTTAGGCTCAGTTCCCGCATGACTCCCCACGCGTTTATCGAAAAGTGGCGTGCGTCTCAGCTTAAGGAGCGCTCTGCGTCGCAGGAGCAGTTCATCGATCTGTGCCATCTGCTGGATGAGCCGACGCCCGCCGAGGCGGATCCGTCTGGCGAGATCTACTGCTTCGAGCGCGGTGCGCGGAAGGACACCGGCGGCGATGGTTGGGCTGATGTCTGGAAACGCCACCACTTCGTCTGGGAGTACAAGGGGAAGCGCGCTGACCTCGACGCCGCGTTTCGACAGCTTCGGCAGTACTCGCTGGCGCTGGAGAACCCGCCGTTGCTGATCGTTTCCGACATGGTGCGGTTCCGGATCCGCACCAACTGGACGAACAGCGTCAGCCGGACGCACGAGTTCGACCTGGAGGATCTCGCCGAGGCGTCGACGCGTGACCGGCTGAAGCGGGCGTTCTCCGATCCCGATCGGCTGCGACCGGGGGAAACCCGGCAGGCACTCACTGAGCGTGTAGCGGCTTCGTTCGCGTCGGTCGCCCAGGCGTTGCGCGCCCGCGGGCACGATCCGCAAGCGGTCGCGCACTTCGGCCATTGCCTCGTCTTCTGCATGTTCGGGGACGCCGTGGGCCTCCTGGCTTGCCGCATGTTCAACCGGATGCTCCGCCTCGCGTTACGCGCTCCGAAGCCGTTCACGGAGTTCGTCGGCGAACTCTTCCAGATGATCGCCCCGGGCGCCCCGGTCGGCTACGAACCGCTGGCTTGGTCCAACGGCGGGCTGTTCGACGGTGGCGTGCCACACCGCGGTGGGCAAGAGTACTTTTCCTGGACCAGGCCCCTGCCGTTTTCGGCATTACGCTGAGCAGAGCCTTTTCAATTATTAATAGGGTCATTGGTTGCCTGACATCAGACAGGTAATTTCGGCCCGATTTCCTCATATTTCGGCATACTGCGAGGTCAGGATACTTATTTCCAGCTTAATACCAGGTGAGCCGCTTGCAAAACTCTTGGCGTAGCTCGGCTCGGAGCACAAGTTCTTCTGGTGAACATCGTTTTGCCTGGATCCCGACCGAGAATGCGGGGCGGGAGGACCGGCGGCGACCCAAGAGGCGGAAATCAGGGAGTTCGAGGGTTTTCCCACCGGGCGTTGGAGACACCGGTTGGTGACTGACGCCTGTCGGGCGACCGGAGAGGGTGTCCCGCCAGTAGTTGAAAGTCGGCAGCGACAGACACACATTACCCCGCCTTCTGCAATTCGGCAAGGGCGCCATTCTCTTCGTCGAGGTGCGCCTTCAGCATCCAGAGATGCTCATAGCCCGTGATGCGGCGATAGTGCTTCTCCGTCTCTCGGAACGTCACCGCGGCCCACCGCACCGCCATCTCCTCGCTCTGCCAGCGACTTACCCGATTCGTGTGCTGGCGAACGCCCGCGTGCGACGAGTCGATGATGTTCGTCGTCGTCAGGCAGCGGCGCAGCGGCTTCGGCAGCCCAAGGCGATTGACCGTGAACAACTCCGAGAGCCCTTCGCGCAGGCTCGCCGCCGCCGACGGCCACTCCCGCTCCAGCCACGAGGCGTACTGCTCCAGCTTCCGGATGCCCTCGTCGGCGTCCAGCTTCCACGCCGCCCGAAGCGTCGAACGCGCCTGCTCGTGCTGCTCTTTCGGCAGATGACCCAAGACGTTCCTTACCTTGTGGTTTCTACAACGTTGCACCAGGTTCGCCGACCCGAACACCCGCCCGATGGCCTGCCGCAGCGCCTTGGCGCCGTCGATGACGAACAGACGCCGCCGGTCAGCCCGCAGGCCCCGCGTCACCAGATCTTCGAGCAGGCCAGCGGTGACCTCCGTGTTCTCCGATGCCCCGCCGCAAAGCCCCAGCACGTGCTTACGACCATCCGCATCCACACCGACCGCCGCCACCACGTGGTAGTTCCCGAACACGATCCCGTCGAGGTAGACGACCAGCACGTCCAACTTGCCCAGGTCCCGTTCGGCCAACTCCTTCAGAACGCGCGTCCCCGCCTCGATGGTCTCCCGCGAGACCTCCGACTTGCTCACCCCCACCTGGTCGGCCAGCGCCGGCAGCACCTTCTCGTACTTGCGCGTCGACACGCCCTGCAGCACCAGCTCCAGCATCCGGTCGGCCAGTGGCTGATCCGCCTGCAACGCCGTATACGCCGGAATCTCCACCTCGCCCGGCTCATCGGCCCGCGGCCGCTTCTTGCGCAGCCGCGGCTTGTCGACCCGCAACTGCCGCTCCTTCAATGCCACACGTCCCGCCTGCACCCCGTGCCAGTACAGATCCCGGTCGGCGTCGCGCCGTCCCTGCTCCTTCGGCCCCGCCACCTGCTCGGCGCTCATCCGCAGGACGGCCTCGATGGTCGCCCGGCCCATCACGTCGATCACCTCGTCGATGGCTCGCTCGCCCTTCTCCAGCAGTTCGACCAGCGGGATCAGCAGTTGCCCGTCCTTCGCCAGCCAGTCCGCCAGTTCCCGGCGGTTCGGCGCGGACGCGCCCGAAACGATCTTGTACGGTTTCTTCATCGGTGGCCTCTCCTCCTTTTGAACACACCCGACTGATACCACAGCCGGGCAGGAGTCGCCACCGACTTTCCACTACGCTTGGGGCACCCTCCGACCGGAAGGGGATGCGCGTTGGCCGGCGAGGCGTTGGTTTACGTCACCAGCCGCAGGAGCTGGTCGGCGGTGAGCGCCAGCACGCCGAACATGCAGTGGCACATCACCTTCGCGTTGCCGCGGACTCGGACGTGGCGCCCGCCGAACTCGTCCTTGAGTCGGCCATTGACGCGCTCACCCGCCGTGCGTTCGTTGTACCGAACCTGTTCGGGAAGCTGCAAGCCGAGACGCTTCAGGCGCCGGGCTTCGGTCTGCAGTTCTTCGGCCAGCGCAGTGTCACGGCGGGGGTTGATATCGATCAGCGGGACGTGGCCGAGTGCGCGGCTGTGCTCGCGGATCTGCACCGCGTCGTAGGCGGCATCCATCAGGTCATACAGATTGTCCACCCGCTGGGCCGACAGGGTGGCCAGTGGAACGGCGGCCTGGCTGTCGTGCAGCGAGGCGGACGTCAGGATGCAACTGACCGGAATCTGGCCGTCGGCCACGTCGATGTGCAACTTGTAGCCGACCCAGGTGTCCCTGTAGCCCTTGCTGTTCTTCTTCGTGCCCACACTGCACTCGGCCGGCAGGTCGTCGAGCATCTCCTGCAGGGTCATGCTCGGTTGCCGGTCGAGGCGTTTGCGTGTCTTGGGCCGTTCTTCACCCTTCTTCGGCCGCCCCCGCTTGCGCTTGGGCGGCGGAGGCGACTTCTCCTTCGCGGCCGGCTTCTCGCGCCCCTCGATGGCCGTCGAGTCTCGGGACAGATGGCCCACCAAACGGTCGCCGTGCGTCTTCCGGAGCAACGCTTCATGCACGCGCTGGGGCAACTGGGAGTGGGCGAATTCGGCGAAGGCGCGAGAGAAGACCGACTCGCTTGGCATCTCGCGCCGCCGCTCCCAGCCGCAGATGCGGCGCAGCACCACGTCGGTGGCCAACCGGTCCAGCAGCAGGCGCGTGGTCGGCATGTCGTAGACCGCCTTGGCGACGAAGGCGCGCGCCACCGCCGCGCGGTCCTTGCGGGGGCGGCCCGGCATCCGCAAGCGCGAGGGAATCATCTGCTCGATACGGATCACCTCGAGGGTCTGCACCAACTGCTGCTGTTTCTCGGTCAGCGAACCCAACACCTGCTCCAACCGGGGAAACAGGCCCTGTTGGATTGACTCCCAGTAGGCGGCGAACGAGGCGCGCAGGTTCTGCATGGCTTGACTGCTCCCAGCGCCTACTATATATAGTAGTGTAGGAGTGAGGTCAAGGAGGGAACCGATGGGCCGCCGGAACCCGATGCGCCGGTACAGCGAACAATACGATGCGCTCAAGGCGGAGTTGCAAACGCTCGGGTTTGTCCGCCAGGGCAGTATCCAGACCCGCCGTCTCACGTGCGGGAAGCCTGCCTGCCGCTGCCACCGCGACCCGGACGCGCGTCACGGCCCGTACCGCTACTGGACACACAAGGTGCGCGGAAAAACGGTCAGCCTGCTGCTCTCCGAAGACGAACTCGCCCTCTACCAGGAGTGGCTCGAGAACAACCGCGAACTGGAACGGGTCGTGAGGGAAATGCGCCACGTCTCGTCGCGCGCGCTCGCCCTCATAACCGACCGGGAGGTCCCAGAGGTCCCTTGAGACCCCGTGTCTCCGGTTCCCCGGCGCCGGTGACGGCTGCTATCCTAATCCTACGAACGCTGCGTCCCACCCCGCTGACCGTCCGTTCCCTCTGCCTCGGGTAGGAAAACCCGGCCGACCAAGGGTTTTGCAAGAGGCTCAGAGCAATGGATATTTCTGTTCTCAACCGCTTCGCAGACATACTGAAAGCTCAGTTTTCCCTTCAAGGCGCGGCTTCTCCTGAAGACCAGCTCAAGGCGCCCGTCCGAGAATTGCTACGGGAGGCCGGTGGCGCATTCGGCCTAGCTGTGAGAAGTCAGACGGAAGCGCATCTTCCCGAGCACAAGGTCTGGCCGGATATCGGGGTTTACGTCAGCACGCTGATTTGCGGCTACATTGAGTTGAAGGCCCCAGGCTTGGGAGCCGACGCGCCCAAACTGAAGAGCCCTCACAACAAGAGACAGTGGAAAAGACTCCAGGCGCTTCCGAACCTGATCTATACCGACGGGAGGGAATGGGCACTCTATCGCAGCGGCGAGCGGTCCGGAGGTAGAGTCGAGGGGAGGCGCGTAACCAGTAGGGAGTCGGTGGCTCATCCGGCGCTTTCGCACCGGGCCGCAGTCCGAGTCCCATGGGCACGTTTCCTCCCCCCGCTCTCCGGTAGGGTCGAGAACTGGCGCGCCGCCGGTAGGGTCCGGTGGATGCTCCGTCGCTTTCGCTCCGGGCCTCAGTCCGGCTCCCGTGGGCACGTTTCCAGCTCCCGCCGCGTCAAACCCAGCGGGCCGCTTTCCGGCACTGGGCTTTCCTGTTGGCTTCGTCCCAAGGTTTATGTGACCGTTCGAGCCGGGAGCGCTTTCGGCAGGTCGCCCCGCCTACTCCACCTCTTCCGGCCGAACCCCAGTCGCCTGGTCAGCCTTCCCCTTGAGATAAAGTCTCCTTCTCAGGTCTTGCACCGCTGGACGTCTTTATCATCCCGTCCTTGCCTTCCGTGTTGTCGGAGACCCGCCAGCAGCAGGGCGCCTTCGCTCCACGGGAATTACCCCGCCTCCACGCTGTCGGGTCGGAGGAGGCGCGCCCCGCGGGCGCTGGCCTCCGTCCGCCGCTCAAACGGTACGTGCGGTTTTCCCGCATACCGCTTTCACGAAGACGTCTTCGCGTGATGAGGACCGATGGAGGAATCAAAGAGTGGACCATCCTCCGGCCCGTCGGGTTCAGCCAGTCGGCAAGTCTCCTCGGTCGCTGATGTTGGGGTCTTTCACTCATGGAACTGTCCACCTCAGCGCCCTTGCTCATCTCACCGTCCTGTCTGGTCCCGACCGTCTTCGCCGGCCGCCTTCCCCAACCCACTCGGTTGCCGCCCCCTGACGGTCACGCGGCTTTCACCGCGCTTCAGGTACTATTCGGCCGTCCGACTCCTCGACGAGCATCCCTTCCCACTTCGCTCTCGCTTATAGGGTCAGTTGCCGCGGCGCCACCCGCGGACCCGCCGAGGTCTCCCAGGGTCACGCACTGGTCTTCCATACCGTGCCGCCCGCAAACACCTTGGTGCGGTGGGTGGATGAGATCGCCTTCGCCTCTGTAGTGCAGGCTCGACCTTGCCCCACCTTTGGCCGACCGGTTCGTCATGGGGTCGCCCCCTCGACTACGGCCCGGTACTGCTCCGCAAACCCTTCGGACCCCACCTCACGGTGGGCGCCCTGTCCTCCGCAGTTCCGTCGTGGCGGCTCCAGGTCCACCTTGGCTGTGTCCGGCTTTCGCCTGCGTGCCCGTGTAGGTGTCTCCATACCTGCCACCTGCGGCCGGCGAGGCATTACCCCCGCCTTTGGATACGGCCCCCCTCATCCGGGGGCCGGAGGGACTTCAACCCTCCTGACCAGTGCGCTGCCTGGCGCACACTACTCGCCCATCCGCCACCCTCTCGCCTTCGGCCCACTTCCCGGTGTTGCCGGTTATAGAGCCTACCTTGCTCCGGTGATTTCGCACCGGGGCGAGGAGGGCTTCTCCAGTTGCTCGGCCTGTCCTTGTCATCGTGCTGCCGCTATCACCCCGCCGAAGTGGGTCAGCCGTGTCAATCAGCTTTCGGCCGCCCATGCTGCCTTCGCCCCCGGGTTGCGGGCTCGGCCTTCGGAATACATTGTCGAGGCCACCTGTGCGTTCACTCGCGTTACGGCCCGATGACTCGCAATCTCCCCAAGGGAGACCTTGTCGATAGGCTTCAGAAATTCGGTTTCTCTCCTCCCTGCTATCCAAGCTACGGGGCTCCTGATTCTTACCCCGGCGGGACTGTCTCCCGCTGAACCGGCCAGCCTTCGCTGGACACACAACCCGGCGTGCCGATTTCCGGCACCGGGCTCTCCAGTGGAATCATGCGGCTCGCACACGAGTTCCCGGTCACGACCAGCGGGCGGGTCTCGCGAGCCGTGGCACCAAGCTCGCACCCTTGCGCAGGCCGGCCGGTGCGTCGTCAGGCCTGTTGACGCCCTGGCGACAGCGACCGTTCGGGTCGTCCCCTTCGCTTGTGCATGTGATGACGTCCGGCATTTCTGCTCATCTCCGGGGTACTAGGCCGTCGGCCACTCCCGTGAGCCTGCTCCCTTTCGCCATCGCTGTCCACCTGAGGTCCCTTCCCTCCGCCGGCATTACCCGGTTTCCCCGGTGTCGGGTCGGAGGAGGCGCGCCCCGCGGGCGCTGGCCTCCGTCCGCCGCTCAAACGGTACGTGCAGTTTTCCCGCATACCGCTTTCACGAAGACGTCCTCGCGTGATGAGGACCGATGGAAGGAATCAAACCGACAAGGTTGACCAAGCCCAACTCGCCGTAGAGCGTGGCGTTTGACAGGGATAGCCATCCCCGACACCGCCACCGCTTGGACCGATGCGCCCACACGCGACGCACCACCCAACCGTCGAGCTGGTGGAAGAGCTTCCGGACGTGGGCACGCTTGTAGTAGTGCCCCCATCCCCGCAGGACCGGGTTGAGCTGCTCAATCAGCACCTCAGTGGACACCGGCGCCTTGCGTCGCGTTCGACTGCGCACCTGGTCCTGGAAGTGACGAAGAGACTTCTGAGTCGGGTACGCGTACAGGCCGCCCGGACGAAGGCGCGTACGGACCTTGTGCAGCGGGAGCCGAAGCCCCTTGCCGCGCTTGATCTTGTACCCGAGGAACTCGAAGCCGTGCTGGACGCGAACGATCCGAGTCTTCGTCGGATTGATGCGCACGCCCAGTCGCTCCAGGACCGCCGTCGCCGTGGCCAAGGCGGTTCGCGCTTCGGCCGCCGACGTGCAGGTGATGACCCAATCGTCCGCGTACCGCGTCAGCCGGTACCCCCGGCGTCGCATTTCCTTGTCGAACGGCGTCAACAAGACATTGCTCAGCAAGGGTGAGGCTACTCCCCGAACGCAAAAGGTAACTTCGAGGGTCCGCGCCGTTGTGGGCGTTGTTCGGTCCGCCACCGTTCGTTGGCGGTGGCCCCGAGGGAACGGGAATGCAGTGGCGGATCACGATCGTGTCGTCATTGACGAGGACCTCTTTGACGACGAGGCGCACGATTCGCTGCCGCTCCACGATGTCGAGCGTCGCGGCCGCCGCACGCAGGCGCGTGAGAAACGCCGACAGGGTCTCGGCCAGGCGCAAATGCGCGGCGCGCTCGCGAGTCTGCTCGACCAAAGCGTTCAACTCGTGGCGTAGCGTCTGCTCGCGTTGACGCAGCAACGGCATCCGCTCGCGTAGCTGCTCGAGCGACAGCAGATCCTCCTGGTAGGCGGTGAGCAGCCGTTCCATGCTCTTCCCGACTCGCGCGAGGTCCCGCTCCACCGCCTGCGTGCGGGTCTTCGCGGGGTCAGCAGCCTGAGCGGCGGCCAGCCGGCGGTCCAGTTCCTGTTGGATCAGTGCCGGTTCCTCAAGCAACCGTATCACTTCGGTCCAGACGACCTCGTCCAACAGGTCCTGCCGCACGGGGCGCGTGTCGCACCGGGGACCGCCGAGGTGCCGCCAGCCGTCGGATCCGATGCAGCGGTAGTAGTGAATCTTCCGGGCGCTCGACCGGGCCGACGCGCGAGAGAGCGCGTAGCCACACTTCTGGCAACTTACCAGCCCCTGCACGAGGCTCGGTTCGATCGTGCGCCGCCGGGCGTGCACCTTGTTCTCGTGCAGCAGTTCCTGTGCGCGCGCGAAAGTCGACTCGTCCACGATCGCCGGCACCGGGATCTCGATCCATTCCTCGCGCGGCCGTTCGTGGTTCGCACTGTCGCGACTGGCGGCGCCGCCGCGCAGCCGTAGTGGGCGCGTCACGCGCTGCCGGTGGGCTCGTTGCGTCTTGCCGAAACACGCCGTGCCGCGATAGGCCGGGTTGCGCAGCATCGCCCATACGGTGGAGCGTTCCCAACGGGTGCCGACCTTCCGCGTGGGCACGCCTTGCTCGTTGAGCCAGCGGGTGATCGCCGCGATGCTCCAGCCCGTGACGGTGTAGTGCTCGTAGACGTCGCGGACAACGCGCGCTTCGGCGTCGATGACGACGTACGCCGCGAGGTTGTCCTCACGCTTGCGAATGTAGCGATAACCATAGGGAGCGCCGCCCAGGACACTGATCTCACCGGCTCGCGCGCGGTGCCGCTTGCCACGACGCGACCGTTCGAGGATCTGAGCGCGTTCGTACTCGGCGATCATGCCCTGAAACTGCACCAGCAGCTGATCCTCGGCCGTGGCGCTCGACGGAGCATTGAGGAAGCGGGCTTCGACCCCCTGGCGGGCGAACTCTTCGATCAACAGCACCTGGTAGGCGTACTTCCGACTCAGCCGATCCGGACTGTGCACGAGCACCACCTGGATGTCGCCGGCGGCTGCGAGGTCGCGCACCTGTTCCAATCCCGGCCGTTCGAGAGTCGCCCCGCTATAGCCTTCGTCTTCGAAGATCCATTGCTGGGGCGCCTCCAGATCGAGCGTCGCGGCCCAATCGACCAGCGCCGCCGTCTGGCTCGCGATCGTGTGCGCTTCGCGCTGCTGGTTCGAGGACACGCGCGTGTAAATCGCCGCCATCTGCATGTGGACGCTCCATTCCATAAGCTGCAACCGGACGCATACGGGCCGGCACCAACAACGTGTACGCCTGGGCGATCTTGCTGTCGCGAAGTCGATCGAACGTGCAATCGAGCTGCACCTGCCGGGGAGCACTTCGTGGTTGTCGTTCACCCACGTCGCTGACGGATGGTGTCCAGGAACGCCGTCACCGCCTGGGTGACGACTTGTCCGAGGGAGAGTCCGCTCTGGCGGGCATAGGCGCGGATTGCGCGTACGGTGCTGACCGGCAGCTTGAAGGTGATCGCGACGGTCGGCTCGACCGCCGGCAGCGGAGCGCTCAGCCCGGCTGCTTCCTGGAGATAGCGGTAGGCTTGCCGGCGGGACAATGCAAACTCGCGACCGAGATGGCGGGCCGCCTCGGCGCGTTCCATCTGCTGCCCGAGCAGCCGGTACGCGGCGTTGAGCAAGCGCGCCTTGTCGGCCTTGGTGGCCCGCGCCATGAGGCATAAACATATTACCGCTTGAGACGCAAGTCAAGTACCGGTCGGTCTCGCCAGCCGGTGATCACCCGATCGAACTGAAAGTTGCCTTTTGCGTTCGGGGAGTAGCGACGCCGCCCTGCGGCGTCCCACGCTCCGTCGGAAAGAGGCGTCCGTCGCCGTAGCTCCCTGCTTTCAGCATCGAGCGAATCAGGCGAAGGACCCGGCCATCAGAGACCCGCTGGGCCACGAGCGTGAGCAGCTTGTCATGGTCGACCGTCCCGAAAAAGTCGCTCAGGTCGCCGTCGACAACCCACTCGCACCCTGACTCCAGTTCCTTCCAAACCTTGCGCAGGGCGTCGTGCTGAGACCGCCCTCGTCGGTATCCGAAGCTGGCATCATCGAACACCGGCTCGAAGATGGGCTCCAGCCGATTCAGCAACGCCTGCTGGCACACCCGGTCGTAGACCGTGGGAATGCCGAGCTCGCGATGCGCCCCCGGCTTGCCCGCCTTCGGGATGCGCTTCTGACGCACCGGCTGCGGTCGGTAGGCGTCGTCGCGCAGGTCCTCGTGCAACCTGTCGAGCTGCTCTTCTCGCACCTCGGTAAAGTCGTCGATGGACTGCCCGTCGACACCCCCGGCGCCCCGGTTCGCTTTCACGCGCCCCCAGGCCATCTCGAGGTTCTTCCGCTTGTACACCTTGTCGATAAGAGAGTGGACCTTCCTCTCGCCCGTCGGGTTCAGCCAGTCGGCAAGTCTCCTCGGTCGCTGATGTTCGGGTCTTTCGCTCATGGAACTGTCCACCTCAGCGCCCTTGCTCATCTCACCGTCCTGTCCGGTCCCGACCGTCTTCGCCGGCCGCCTTCCCCAACCCACTCGGTTGCCGCTCGCGCGGTCACGTCGCTTTCGCCACGCATCAGGTGTCGGGTCGGAGGAGGCGCGCCCCGCGGGCGCTGGCCTCCGTCCGCCGCTCAAACGGTACGTGCGGTTTTCCCGCATACCGCTTTCACGAAGACGTCTTCGCGTGATGAGGACCGATGGAGGAATCAAAGAGTGGACCATCCTCCGGCCCGTCGGGTTCAGCCAGTCGGCAAGTCTCCTCGGTCGCTGATGTTGGGGTCTTTCACTCATGGAACTGTCCACCTCAGCGCCCTTGCTCATCTCACCGTCCTGTCTGGTCCCGACCGTCTTCGCCGGCCGCCTTCCCCAACCCACTCGGTTGCCGCCCCCTGACGGTCACGCGGCTTTCACCGCGCTTCAGGTGTCGGGTCGGAGGAGGCGCGCCCCGCGGGCGCTGGCCTCCGTCCGCCGCTCAAACGGTACGTGCGGTTTTCCCGCATACCGCTTTCACGAAGACGTCTTCGCGTGATGAGGACCGATGGAGGAATCAAAGAGTGGACCATCCTCCGGCCCGTCGGGTTCAGCCAGTCGGCAAGTCTCCTCGGTCGCTGATGTTGGGGTCTTTCACTCATGGAACTGTCCACCTCAGCGCCCTTGCTCATCTCACCGTCCTGTCTGGTCCCGACCGTCTTCGCCGGCCGCCTTCCCCAACCCACTCGGTTGCCGCCCCCTGACGGTCACGCGGCTTTCACCGCGCTTCAGGTACTATTCGGCCGTCCGACTCCTCGACGAGCATCCCTTCCCACTTCGCTCTCGCTTATAGGGTCAGTTGCCGCGGCGCCACCCGCGGACCCGCCGAGGTCTCCCAGGGTCACGCACTGGTCTTCCATACCGTGCCGCCCGCAAACACCTTGGTGCGGTGGGTGGATGAGATCGCCTTCGCCTCTGTAGTGCAGGCTCGACCTTGCCCCACCTTTGGCCGACCGGTTCGTCATGGGGTCGCCCCCTCGACTACGGCCCGGTACTGCTCCGCAAACCCTTCGGACCCCACCTCACGGTGGGCGCCCTGTCCTCCGCAGTTCCGTCGTGGCGGCTCCAGGTCCACCTTGGCTGTGTCCGGCTTTCGCCTGCGTGCCCGTGTAGGTGTCTCCATACCTGCCACCTGCGGCCGGCGAGGCATTACCCCCGCCTTTGGATACGGCCCCCCTCATCCGGGGGCCGGAGGGACTTCAACCCTCCTGACCAGTGCGCTGCCTGGCGCACACTATTCGGCCGTCCGACTCCTCGACGAGCATCCCTTCCCACTTCGCTCTCGCTTATAGGGTCAGTTGCCGCGGCGCCACCCGCGGACCCGCCGAGGTCTCCCAGGGTCACGCACTGGTCTTCCATACCGTGCCGCCCGCAAACACCTTGGTGCGGTGGGTGGATGAGATCGCCTTCGCCTCTGTAGTGCAGGCTCGACCTTGCCCCACCTTTGGCCGACCGGTTCGTCATGGGGTCGCCCCCTCGACTACGGCCCGGTACTGCTCCGCAAACCCTTCGGACCCCACCTCACGGTGGGCGCCCTGTCCTCCGCAGTTCCGTCGTGGCGGCTCCAGGTCCACCTTGGCTGTGTCCGGCTTTCGCCTGCGTGCCCGTGTAGGTGTCTCCATACCTGCCACCTGCGGCCGGCGAGGCATTACCCCCGCCTTTGGATACGGCCCCCCTCATCCGGGGGCCGGAGGGACTTCAACCCTCCTGACCAGTGCGCTGCCTGGCGCACACTACTCGGCCGTCCGACTCCTCGACGAGCGTCCCTTCCCACTTCGCTCTCGCTTATAGGGTCGGTTGCCGCGGTGCCACCCGCGGACCCGCCGAGGTCTCCCAGGGTCACGCACTGGTCTTCCGTACCGTGCCGTCCGCATACACCTTGGTGCGGTGGGTGGATGAGAGCGCCTTCGCCTCCATAGTGCAGGCTCGACCTTGCCCCACCTTTGGCCGACCGGTTCGTCATGGGGTCGCCCCCTCGACTACGGCCCGGTACTGCTCCGCAAACCCTTCGGACCCCACCTCGCGATGGGCGCCCTGTCCTCCGCAGTTCCGTCGTGGGGGCTCCAGGTCCACCTTGGCTGTGTCCGGCTTTCGCCTGCGTGCCCGTGTAGGTGTCTCCATACCTGCCACCTGCGGCCGGCGAGGCATTACCCCCGCCTTTGGATACGGCCCCCCTCATCCGGGGACCGGAGGGACTTGAACCCTCCTGACCATTGCGCTGCCTGGCGCACACTACGGGCCTCTCCGCCGCCCTGCACGGCCCGACCTGGCCCTCGCGGGCTGTCGGTTGGCGCGTGCCACGCCACCGCCAGGGCTTCCCGTGTTGCGTCCATTCCCCTCTTCCATGCGTGCCGTCGCCACTACCCCGGCGGAATCGGTCGGTGCCTGCGTCGCTCGCTTCCCGACCCATGCCAGCCTTCCTCGTCAATTGGGCGAGTCGGCTTCCGCATCAATCGTTTCGAGGCCTGCTCGGCGTTCGCGCGCGCTACCGCCCGCATGGTCGCTGGGCCGCCCAAGGCGGCCCTTTGTCATCAGAGTGCTTCAGCCGATGTCGTTACCTCCATCGTCCGCTCTGACTGCTACCGGCTGGAGCGACAGTTGCCGGGCGGGATTCGCACCCGCTGAGGAATGGCGCCTTCGCACGGCGCACCAATCGTGCGACTTGACGATGACCCGACGGAATATGGCAAGAAGGCCGTCACGAAGGTGACCGCCGATGCCTTGGCTGGGTTGCTGCGGGACTTCCTTGGTTGGAAACCGATCGTCCCCCACAAACCGACGCTCCTCGCTGCCTACCTCGCACCGCTGACCCGCTTCCTACGCTCCGAGGTTGAGGTCGCGCTAATGGACCCGCGCTCTGCTGCAACGCTTCTGAAGGGGGAATGGCGCCGCTATTTCTTTCCAGAAGCGGATGACGGTCAGTTCGCGGACGCCTACGCGCAGACCGTCACCTACGCCCTGCTCCTGGCGCGCCTTTCGGGCGCGGACGACCTCGATCCCGCTACGGCCAGCACCGTGCTCGGCAAGAACAACGGCGTGCTCGCCCTTGCGCTCGACCGCCTCGGTCAAAGAGAGGCCCGCAAAGAATTACGGGTAGGTTTTGAGCTATTGCAGCGCTCACTCTTGGCGCTCAACCCGCACGAGTTCCTCAAGACCGACCCGGACATCTGGCTCTATTTCTACGAAGATTTCCTAGCTGCTTACGACCCGAAGCTACGGCGGGATTACGGAGTCTACTATACACCACGGGAAGTGGTGGAGCTTCAGGTTCGCCTCATAAGCGACCTGCTCGTAAACCGCTTCGGCAAGACCATCGGATTCGCTGATGACGGCGTCGTATTTCTCGACCCGGCAGTCGGTACCGGCACGTACCCCGTCGCAGCGATCAAGCACGGGCTGGCTAGAGTGCGCAACCGCTACGGCGACGGGGCCGTACCGGCCCGAGCCGCGCAAATGGCGGAGAATTTGCACGGCTTTGAGATTCTCATTGGCCCGTACGCCGTCGCGCATTTGCGGCTGACCCAAGCGCTCGAGAGTGAGGGGGCTGTACTTAAGAACCGCCGGCTCAACATTTATCTCGCCGACACGCTTAGCAGTCCGAATCTGGCGCCGCCGGGAGGATTGACTCTCACCTACAGGGTACTAACCCTCGAACACGAAGCAGCTCGCAAAGTAAAGGCAGACGGCAAGATTCTCGTCTGCGTTGGCAACCCGCCCTATAGCCGCCAGCAGATCGAGGAAGACGATAAGGCGACGCACCGAAAAGGCGGTTGGGTGCGTTTTGGTGACCAGATCGAGGGCGGCGCGCCACAGGAAGAGCAAGGTGAGCGTGCCATTCTGAGAGACTTCACGGACCCAGCCGCGGAAGCGGGCGCTGGGGTTCACATCAAGAATCTCTACAACGACTATGTCTATTTTTGGCGGTGGGCACTCTGGCGTTTGTTCGAGCAACAGGAATGCGGTGGAATCGTTTCCTTCATTACGGCGTCGAGCTACCTCGCCGGGCCAGGCTTTATAGGTATGCGAGAGGCGATGCGGCGCACATTCGACGAGCTCTGGATCATCGACTTGTGCGGCGACAATATCATGGTGAGCCTCGACTATACCGAGGTTCCCCAGGCGATGGCGGAGTGGCAGGCGCTGTCCATCAACCCGGCGGTCAAGTTCGCGGTTCTCTTTATCGTCCTCACGGCTGCGCGTCTGACTGAGGCGACTCATGCGACCTGGTCGGAGATCGACCGGCCCAAGCGTGTCTGGCAGGTTTTGGCCCGTCGCATGAAGCTGCGCCGTGGCCACGACGTCCGTCTGTCGCGGCAGGCCTTCGAGGTGCTCACCGCGGCCGAAAGCCTCAAGCGCAGCGACTCGCTCATCTTCGCGCTTCGCGGCTCGACGGGCGTGGCGCGGCCGCCGAGTCAGCGCACGGTCTCCGATGCGCTTCGGCAGCTCGGCCGGTTCGATGCCGAGGGCCGTCCAATTACGGTCCACGGGTTCCGCACGACCTTTCGCGTGTGGCAGATGGAGCGCGCCCCGGGTTTCTCGGAAGCCGCTGAGATTGCGTTGGCCCACGAGGAGTCGAACTCGACGAAGAAGGCCTACGCCCGCTCGCAGCTCGACGAGCAGCGGGAGACGTTGCTGCAGCAGTGGGCCGACTACGTGCTGCCGCACGGTTTGGGAGACGGCTAATGCGTTCCTGTGCTCGTTCTATGGGCTACCCCAGTCGGGTTGCCGCCCGGTCGGTTGCTCTCCAGCACGCCTTGGACCGAGCCCAAACGGACCCACAAAAATTTTCCGTAGGAAGGATACGCGTTCTCAGGCTACTTTGATAAGTCCTTGTTTATCAGTGCTTTACGCAACGCGACTCTGTCGCGGCAGGCGGGAGTCCGCTCTATCACTGTTAGGAGTTCCATCCCCGTGTCGCCGTCCCCGCGGATCTCGCCGGTGTAGCGGTCGACGTACAGCGTCTGACGACGCCCGAATCCGACCGCGGCCGGCGCCAGCGGGTAGGCACTGAGCGTGATCGATGCCGGTTCGGTCTCCGGCGACGCGCTCGCCACCCGCTCGAGCAGGGCGTCGGCCGGGAGAGGCTTCGCGTCCGGTCCGGCCGGCGTGGCGCGATACCCTCGTCGCGCCCACTCGTTGAGCTGCATGTCGTAGGTGAGGATGACGCCGGTCACCGACATCATGAGGATCACGATGGCGGCGGTCGCGCCGGTCCCGAGGTGTATCCAGAAGATGGTCTTTCGAAGTCTCACTGCGTGTGCTCCTAGTGGTCCGCCACGTCATAATCTTCGGACACGGACATGGGTTGCAGCGCGCAATCATCGACGAATCACAGCACCGCGCACCCGAACGTTTAATCATGGCGCAGCACTAGTGTGGTGCCCGACAAATGGATTTATTTAACCGGGAAGGCTCTTCTCAAGAGCCTCCCGAGCCCTCTGGATCTTGGCCAGCGTCTTCGCACCGTCCGCCTTCCACTTGTAGGGTTTCGGATTCTCGTTCCGACAAGCAAGATAGACCGTGATCGCTTCGACCAGTTCAGCGACGCTGGTGAAGCTCCCTGCGCGCACGCAATCCTGCGTCAGGTCGGCGAAGAATCGCTCCACCATGTTCATCCAGGAGCTCGATGTCGGAATGAAATGCATGTGGAAACGCTGGTGCTTCTTCAACCAGCTCACCACCTTCCCGTGCTTGTGAGTGCAATAGTTGTCGGCAATCAGGTGGAGGTCGACGGCTTCGGGAGTCTCGCGGTCGATCTGCTTGAGGAAGCGCAGCCACTCCACGTGCGTGTGCTGCTGTTCGGTGCGGTAGATCAGCTTGCCCTCCAGGTAGCTCAGCGCAGCGAACAACGTGACGGTGCCGTGCCGGATGTAATCGTGTGTCTGCGTCCTGATATGGCCGCGGCCCAACCGCAGGCCCGGCTGCGTGCGCTCCAGTGCCTGGCATTGCGTCTTCTCGTCGCAGCACAACACCAGTGACCTTTCGGGTGGGTCCAGATAGAGTCATGGCGCCTCCTTGCGTTGCGCGCCACGCTCACCTGCCGTTACAGTGCGGCGAGCGAGCGTAGTCGCGGGTCTTCCGTGTCACAGGTCTGTGGACCTACGTTCGTTCAGGCCCGCCGGGTGTTGCCTCACCCGGCGGGCATCGTCCTGCCTCAGTCTCGGCTCACGTCGTCAGCCTCCTGCGATCCGCCGTCGGTCAACGCGCCCCTGCCTGCATCAGAACCCACTCGGACAGACGCTCGTCGGGCAGCAGGGCCTGACCGGCCATCCGGTACGGCAGTCCCTCGAGCCGGCGGCGGATGCCGGCTTCGATGCCGCCGTAGGAGAGGAGCAGCGGCACGATCAACACGTGCTTTCCCTCCTGAACCGCGCCTTCGACCAGCGCGCGCAACTCGGCGGTCGCCTGCGACCGAACCGGATCCGACGCATCGTCACGCACCGTGAGGTGCTCGATACGGCTGAAGCGCGTGCGCGGGCGTATCTGCTCGACCAGGATGTTCATGTTCTCGAGCCAGAGTTTATTGTCCTCGTCCGAACTCGGGCCGTGGGCAACTACGACAACGACCTCCTCTCCCGGCTGCTGGCTGGCGTCCAGCGCGCGGGAGAGCAGAATCTCGGCAACCAGCGAGTGGCCGTCCAGCGCCGTCGTGACCGCGATCGGCACCGTCGTTTCGATCGGCGTGGTCCACTCGAAGCCGGGGTCGTCACCGGCGCCGCTCGAGGCGCGACGACGGGCGCCCATGCGGGCGAAGGCCTCCAGTTGCGGCGGCGCTTCGTCGCGGCTTCCCAGCAGATACTCGGTGGCGCGCATGACGCTGCTGTGCGACGAGATGAACAGCGGAACCGCGACGATTCCCGTGACGTCCCGTTCCGTCAGGCGATCCACCGCGTCCCGAATCGCGCGCTTGTTCGCCATGCCGAACGCCACCTCGACCGGCTGTCTCGAATCGAGCTGGGAGGCCATTTCGAGCACTTGCCGGTTCCAGTCGTCCCGGCCGCCGTGCGCGAGCAGCAGGATGCCCTGGGCTTCGACCGCTCCGGGCACCAGCAGCGCGGAGACCAGTGCGAGCACTAGTCCCGTTCGAGCTCGTGTCGACATGTTTACTCCCCCTCCACTTTGCTCTTTCGGGTCGAGCCCTAGTGCGTGGCGCATGCGTGAAGTGCATCCCGGGTACCGAGCCGGATGTGAGCTTCGCCGACGAGCGTCGCGAGCCGGCTGAACTCCTCCGGCTTGAGCGTCAGCGTTACGCGGTTCACCCGCAGGTGGAAGTAGGCCGTGACCGCACTGGTACACGGCCAGCTCCGTGCCCCTGGCCAACGTCTCCGATTCGTCGTTGCTGTGCATGGTCGACTCCATACCAGGCGAGTGTGTCACCAGTCGTACCCGAGCGAGACGACGATGCTGAGCCCGGGACTCGTGTACCGATCGAGGACCGGGTCGTTCGCTGCGCGGCCCCGCACGTTCCACCACTCCAAGTACTTGCTGTCGGTCAGGTTCAGCAGGCCGAGGCGGAACGTCAGCGATTCCGCGAGCGAGACGAAGCCGACCAGATCCACAACCTGGTAGGCGTCCGGCGCGAACTGCTCTTCGCTGCCGTGCTGGTAGGACTCCACCATGCGGACGGACAGCTCGCTGCCCCAACGTCCCGAAGGACGGACGTAGCGGAGGCCGAGCACCCCGTCGTTCGGAGCGATTTCCCCGAGTTGCGTCTCCTCGGCGAGCGGAGGCACAACCGTATCCTCGAAGATCTCGACGCCATTGATGCGCGCGTAGCTCCAGCGCAGCATCACGCTGTCGGAAAGGTACGCCTCGCCCCGCAGCTCGACGCCCTCGATCTCGGCCTCTTCGAGGTTCCGGCTCTGGAATTCCAGCAGCCGCGTCACCGGGTTCAGGCCGAGGGAGGTGCTGGCGATGAAATCGTCGTAGCGGTTCGAGAAGACGGTGAGTCCGAGGCTCGCCCGGTCGAACGTCGCGCGCACGCCGACATCGATGTTCCGGCTGGTCTCGGCCCGCAGGTCCGGATTCGGCAGCGTCGTATAGCCGCCGCGGGGATTGGTGAACCCGGTGTTGATGGCGCTGTACGGAGGGGCACGGAAGCCGCCGGAGTACTGTGCGTGCACGGTCAGCGTGTCCGTCAGATTCGCCGCCACGCCCAGCTTCGGAGACACCGCCCCGCCCGAGAAGTCGGCAGCCTCGGGGTTGAGGCTCGCGATGAAGACCGGATCGTTCTGGTTGGCGTCGAGCGCGAAATGGTCGTAGCGCACACCGGGCACGAAGGAGAGGCGGCCGAGCTGGAACTCGGCCTGCAGGTAGGCGCCCGCCTCGGTGACGGTGCTCTCCGGGAAGTACTTGGTGGGAAAGATCAGGCTCGTCGGCACGGGCTCCCGGGTTATCCCGTGGGTCTCGGTCCGGTCGCGCAGGATATCGAAGTAGTCGTTCCGGTAGCTGGCGCCGGTCGTGATCAGCACCCCGCGTTCCGGTTCGCCGAGCCACTGCTGTCCCTGCAGCGACGTGCCGTAGCCGACCTGCTCGAAGTCGAGCGTGCCTTGCCGCAGGGAGGGAAACGGCGGACCGAAACCGAAGGTCATCCGCTCGCGGTCGATGACCTGCGACGTGTCGTTGAACTGGCCGAACAGACGCCACGAGAACTGGTCGAGGCCGCGGTCGACGAGGGTGTGATCGACCGACACGCGCAGGCGGTCCTGGGTGTCGACCGCGTCCGAGTCCGCGGTGTGGTACTGGAAGCGGCCGAAGTCCAGCAGGCCACGGTCCGAGAACCACTCCGTCTCGATGCGCGTGTCGTAGGCCTCGACGCTCGTCCGCAGCATGTTGCCCGGCGACGGCGTGAGGACGAGCTTGGCCAGGAGCTGCAGGCCCCTGATGTCCTGCGGATTCGGCGCCGTGCGGGTGTCGTCGGCGGTCTCGACGGTACCCTTGTTGCGGATCTCGTTGCCGCGGTGCGCGCTCGCGAACAGCGATCCCTGCACCCGCTCGGTGCCGGCGGCCAGCGCCAGGTTGCCGTTGATGGCGTCCGACCGGCCGTCCCAGGTCGTCTTGGCGCCGAGGTGCACCCCTCGCCCGCGAAGGTAATCACCGGGGTCCTTGGTGAAGAGCGACACGACACCGCCGAGAGCGTCGCTGCCGTAGAGCGCCGAGTTGGCGCTGCGCACGATCTCGACCGTCTTCAACGCGTCGACGTCGAGCCCGATCTGGTGGACGTTGAAGGGGCCGAAGTCGAACTGCTCCGACGTCTGCACGCCGTCCACCCGGGTCATCACCCGGTTGCCGCCGATGCCGCGGATGTTGAAGCCGTTGAGCCCCAGGCGGGTGACGTTGTTCTCGATGTAGACGCCCGGCTCGTATTTCACGAGGTCGGCGAAGTCTTGAACGAGGCGTTCCTCGATCGTCTGGCTGTCGATCACCGAGACCGTGCCCGGCGTTTCCCGCACCGGCGCCGGCCGGAGCGTTGCCGAGACGGTCACGGAATCGAGAAAGGTCAGCGGATCATCAGCCAGCGGAGCGTTCTCGTTCTGCGATTGGGTGCCGGGCTGGCCGGCCGCCGGCAACTGCGCCTCGTCCTGCTGCGCTTCCGTGGTCGGCGGGCCGGACAGAACGAGGACCAGCGCTGCGGTTGGCGCCAGCGTCCAGCGGGCGATGCCGGGCGTTGCGTGGGTTCGGATGGCGGGTCGCATTACCTATACTCCCTGTGGGTGTCAGCGGCGCACCATGCGGCGCCGGGGCTCGTCCGGGCGTCCTCGCGCGGTTTTCCAGGCCATGTGCGGGGACGCCCATCTCCGTACGGTAGTCCTCTGTATCTCCTTCCGTGATTCGGACTCGCGGGTCAGCCGGGAGAACCTCAATCCACCGTGCGTCCAACCCGAATCACCTCGGTTCCCGCGCGGATGACGATGGCGTCGTCCACCGCGGCGAAGCCGGTGACCGGCGCGTTGACCGACAGCTGGTTGGTCGCGACCACCTCGGGCACCTCGTCCGAGGCGCGCAGCACCTGCGTCACGCCTTCGTTCGTGAAGAAGTAGACGTAGTTCTCGTGGCCGAGCGGTGTCGCCCAGATCGATGCGGGCAGGCGATGGGTCCAGCGCACGGCGTCGGACTCCGGCGCCAGACAGCGGGCGGCCCCGGCCGGGTTCACCCAGTAGACGCAGTCGCGGTAGACGAAAGGCGAGGCGAAGTTGGAGCCGGACCCGGCCGTCCACGCCACGTCGCCGCGATCCAGCGCGCCGGTGCGTCCCCGGCGCAGGGCGAGGTTCGCCTGGACGGCCATGCCGCCGACGATAACGAGCTCGTCCGTGACCGTGGGGGAGGGAACGTGGTTCCCCCGCAGGTCCTCGAAGAACCAGAGCCGCTCGCCGGTATCGGCATCGAACCCCTCGATGCGTCCCGACGCGCTGACGACGATCTCCTCGCCACCCGGCGCGAGCACCGGGGTGCTCCACGCGACGCCCGGTTCCCGGTCCGCCTTCCACAGCGTCTCACCCGTGGCCGGGTCGACGGCCAGCAGGTACGAATAAGTGCGGCGGGTCAGCAGCACCACCACGGCGTCGTGGGTCAGCAGCACGGAGTTCCCGACCCCGTGGTTGCCGCCCACCGTCCCGTATTCGGCGCCCAGCTTGCGATGCCAGACGGTCTCCCCGTCGTGGGTCAGGGCGAGCAGGTCGCCGCTGTCGAAGAACGCGTAGAGGCGCTCGCCGTCGACGGCCGGAGTCGGCGCGCCCTTCGACACGTAGTCGTTCCACTCGAACGCTTCCGCGGCATCGAAGGTCCGCCGCCAGCGCTCGGCGCCGTCTTCGAGGTGGATAGCGGTAATGAAGATCGTCTCCTTCAGCGTGCCTTCGAGGGACGTGAGGAACACCGTGTCGTCCCAGATCACCGGACTCGACTGGCCGAACCCGGGCGGCGTGACCCGCCAGGCGACGCTGTCGTCGGACCAGGTCAACGGCAGGCGGGCGGCCCGGCTGACGTTGGTGTCCCTTCCACCGCGGAATCCCGGCCAACGCGTTGCGCCCCGTTCGGGCGCTGTAGCCTCCGTCGGCTCGTTAGCCGGCTCGGTGCCGGTGGAGACGACTTCAATCGTCGCGAGATGCCCCGTGCGCCAGGAGCCACCGACCGCCAGCAGCCCGTGTCCGGAGGGAACGAGCCTGTGCATGAAGCGGCGGTTGGAGAGGGTTGCCACGAGCTCCCAGGAATCCGTTCCGGCACCGAGGCTGTAGATCTTGCCGTCGGCCTGGCTCATGAACACGCGATCGTCGTGGCTGGCTGCGGCCACTCCGAATCCTTGTAGACTGCCGGCGCGAGGCAGGTCGGGGCCGCGTGACCATGAACCCGCAACGATGTCCAGGACATCGACCCGCAGCAGGGGCCCGACATCCGGCGTCAGTCCGCCCAGCGCGTAGATGCGGCCGCCTGCGGTTCCGGCGGCGAGAGCGCGCCGCTTGAACGGGGCGGGAATCGCTCGCCACTCGGTGGCATCGTCGAGGTCGAGGGCCAGGACGGTATCCGCCCAGACCGCGCGTTCTTCCGGGCCGCGCAACTCCCAGCCGCACACGACGTACAGCACGCCGCCGGCTACCACCGCGTCGTGCGAGGAGCGTCCCGCCGGCAGATCAGGAAGCGGCTCCCAGCGGTCCTCGGCCATGGAGTAGCGTGCGACGGACCGGCTCGAATGGAGCACCTCCGGCTCCGAGGTCGAGGCGTTGGCGGCGCTCATCCCACCGACGCTGTAGAGCGCCGAGCCATCCGAAACCAGAACCGCTCCCTGCAGGCGCGGCCCCCGGGCGAGTTCCTCCCAGGTACGACCCGGTTCGAGCACGAGTCGGCGGAACCCGGGGCTGATGTTCTCTATCGAATGCGCGTGAGTGCGGCCAACGTGGCCGCCGTAGACGTACAACGCGCCGTCGCGGGCGGCCGCGCCGAAGCTGGCGACGGCATCGACCAGGTCCGGCGGACGCCATTGCCCCCCAGTGTGCTCCTGCGCGCCAGCGAGGCCGGATGGGAACAGGACCAGGGCGAAAACAAGACCGACGACCGACGTGGAAGGAGCCGTACGAGTCATGCCGTCTCCCGTTGCACGTCACGACACCGTCGACTACATCGAGTGCGACAGGTGCCACGCGTGCTCTGTGTGGCCGATCCAGTCGGGACCGGGCGTCTGTTCCACTCGCCGAGTGCTGCCACACCCGCTGGCGAGTGCATCGTAATGCAATTGAGACTCAGTCGCAAATCCTACGCGCAGCCGGATCGCTCCGTCAAGGCTGACTCACACGGCCCTTCCCTTCCCGACAGAGATCGTCGGCGTCACCGACGCCGAGATGAATGACCTTGTGTACCGGGGATCCATCCCCCGCAACCAGGCTCTTGGCGATACGCTGCCAAGCTCCCGCATCCGGCTGGTGACGCTGGCTCACGCCGGCCTCAGCCAAGAGATGCTTCAACATCGAGAACGGCAGATCCGCGGCTCGGGGTGGGTCGAAGACCTCCGGATGTAATCCAAAGAGCGCAACCCCTGCGCTCCACAGGGACGCCGCGTCACGAGCTCGATCCATCGCGGCGATGAGGGTCAAGAACATGCACACCGCATCGTCTGGAGCTGTGGGATGACGCCAACCGGGCGAACGACGTTCTGCGACATGCGGGCCGCGCCCGCGCGATGGCGAAGCGAGCATCAGGCTTCGCCCTTCAGACATCTGTCCGTGGGCCGGGTGCTGGTCTGGCTGCACGCGCGCTGCCGCCCCGACGCGCCGGGCAATCTCTCGGTGACCTGCCACTGAGGTGCCGCCGGGTGGTATGGTGGGGACCGCTCCCATGCAACGGCCCATCACCGGTTTTGCGCGCGACGAGTCGGGCGACTGGACCGCCCTGCTCAGCTGCGGCCATCGTCAGCACGTGCGGCACGATCCGCCGTTCGTGAGCCGACCGTGGACGGTCACGGCCGCGGGCCGCGCCAGCCGCCTTGGCGAGCAGCTCAATTGCGTGCGCTGCGACCGGTTCGAGCTGCCGGACGCGTGCGCGGCCTTCGAGCGCACGCCCGAGTTCACCGAGAACTCGATCCCGAACGGCCTCCGCGCACGCCACGTGACCGTAGCGGGCGTCTGGGGCCGGATCGTCGTGACCGCGGGCGCGCTGCGGTACCGATGTGCCGAGCTCGGCATCGACGTCGCGCTCACGCCGGAGCAGCCGGGCATCGTCGCGCCGGAGGCGTCACACCAAGTCGATCCCGCCGGGCCCGTGCGCTTCTTCGTGGAGTTCCTGCACGTGCCAGATCTCAGGGCACGCACCTCATCCGGCGCTATCGCACCGGTCCGCAGTCCGAAACCGTAGGCACGTTTCCTCCCCCGGCTCTCCGAACCCGACGGGCTTTCCGGTTCAGATCGATGCGCCCCTGGTTGCGACGCGCTGCCGGTAAGGCGCGCGCCCGCCGTCACAGGGTCGGGGTGCGCGCGGCCGCGAACAGCGCGTCGATGTCCAGCATGCGGGAGAGGTCCGTCGCGACGTCGTCCAGCGCGCCGTCCACCGCGGCGTCATAGCTCCAGGACGCGTCGGTCGCAGCGCCAGCGCGGGCGAGCCACGCCCGGCGCCAGGCGTCGTTCGCGAGCAGGCCATGGAGTACGTTCCCTCCACCCGACCGCTCTCGTCGCGTGCGCCGTCGCTACCAGTGTTGAGATGCAGCATCGGACGGGCGAGCTCCGGTCCCCGCGTCCGCCCCATGTGAATCTCGTACCCGGACACCGGCGCGCCGGTGAGCGCACAACGACCGTCTGCCCGACGCACAGTCTTCTCGCCGGCCATCGTCGTCTCGACATCCAGCAGACCGAGTCCGTCGGCAACGCCGGACGGGCCGTCCACACCCGCCGGATCCAGAACGCGCCGGCCCAGCATCTGAAATCCGCCGCACAGCCCCAGCACCCGGCCGCCGGTCCGCACGTGCGCGATGACGTCGTGATCCCACCCCTGTGCTCTCAGGAACGCCAGCTCGCCAACCGTCGCTAACCGCGATGGCGATTCAGGCCTTCGCGCCGCCGATGGAGAGCTTCCGGCGCGGCCGGGACTTCTCGGCCTGGCTGGGCTTGGTTCCCCGGCAGCACTCGACCGGCGGGAAGCCGAAGCTCGGCAAGATATCCAAGATGGGCCAGCGCGATCTGCGGCGGCTGCTGGTCGTCGGCGCGATGGCGACGATCGGCTGGGCGGTGCGACGCGGCACGAAGGACCCCTGGCTGGCCCGGATGCTGGCGCGCAAACCACGCATGCTGGTCGCGGTGGCGCTGGCCAACCGCACGGCGCGCATCGCCTGGGCGCTGATGACGAAGAACGAATACTACCGCGCGCCGGCCGTCACCGTCTGAGTAGACGAAGCCGGTTCGTCACTGTCGGGAATGCGAGCAGGTCGGAGGATGGTAAGGGCAAACGGTCAACGAGACGGGGTCGGGAAAACCAGACAACTGTCAGGTGCCTTCGAGCACACTGGAGCGATTTTGGACCCGACCCGCGTATCTCCATACAGGCCCGCGGCGGTTGCTATGCCGCAATCAATGAGGCCGGACACACGACAGCACCTGACCGCATGCACCGAACCATCTCAAGAAATGAGCTCTCTCCTGAAACAGGCGGAGGCCCTCGCTGCGCTCAGAGCGCGTCTACCTCGCGCACGGTCACCCGCGGCTGTCAACCCGCTTCGCGGGTCCTTCGCTCCGCTCCGGCCCTTGCGGGTGACTGCCGCGGCCGACCGTGCGGGAAGCCCTTGCGGGCCAGCCAGAAGGCTGGCCCTCGTTCAACAGGAACAAGAGGAAGACTCCGGGAGCCGCTCCGCTGTCGCGGAGAACCGATCCAGCGAACTCGAGAGCGCCGGGTGCGCAGATACAGAGGAGACTCAGAAAAGGCTTGCAATTTAGGAGGCGTCCACACACGACAGTTGCCGGGCGGGATTCGCACCCGCTGAGGAATGGCGCCTTGTCACGGCGCACTGGGCTACTTTGGCTACAGAAAGAATATGAATGCCTACGTCGAAGTTATTTCGTTCGATAAATTGGTGGGGGCTGCGAAGGAGCGCAACCGCGCGTTCTTCGACAAGCTTGGACTGCCGAAGGGGACGTCGGTCGAGGTGATCGCCCGGTCGGAGACCGCGATCGGACCGCTGCCCGATGGGGCGGCGGCCCGACGATGTCAGTTCAGCAGTCGAGTGCAGGCGGGACCGCGTTTCGTACCGACGGTTGCCAGCGACCCGCGTGCCCCTGCTCATCATCGATGACCTCGGCATGCGAAAGCTACCGCACACCGCCGCCGAAGACCTGCTCGAGCTGATCATGCGCCGCTACGAGCGGGCGTCGACGCTGCTCACCTCGAACCGGCCGGTCGACGACTGGGGAAAGCTCCTCGGCGACACCGCCGCCGTCACCGCGCTGCTCGACCGCCTGCTCCATCACGCGCACGTGCTCAAGTGCGGGCCGCGCAGCTGGCGCAGTGCCCACGCCCCCCCGCCCCCTCCGGTTGTAGCGCCAGGTGTACCAAGCGCCGTAGGTCGCCCCGATCGCGACGTAGACGACCACGACCACAACTCCAATCACGACCCAACCGATCGCGCCCTTGAGGCCGAACCAGTCAGCGAGGTAATCGCCGACAGCCCACCCGAAGATGATCGCCGCGATCACGATTCCCGATGGTGCGGCGTGCTGCTCGATAGGTTCCATGGGGAATATTTTCCTGTAGAATCGACAGAAAGTTGCTCGCCTCGCCAGTGGCAGTCGGCCGGAGCTTAAGCGAGCAGATCGGCCAGCGCGCGCAGCTCGACGACGCGGTGGAGGGAGCGAACGCCGGGGGGTCTCGCCGGCGGGGTCGGCGGCATCACGACCGGCCTCTCGCCGGCCCAGACTCCACCGTGGTCGGCCTCCAACCGCGGTGGCCCCCCGAGGAACAGCCCGATCGACGGTGCGGCATGCACGGCCGCGCACCTGGCGGTGGCCGTGGCGCGCTACCCTGTGAGTGGTGGTGGTGAGCGGTCGACGCCCTAGATCCGGGGGCCTTTCGACGTCACACCAGGGGTCGTGCGCCAGGCGTGCAAACGTCGGGACGGGGTCGCCGGAGCGCCAGTCGCGATCGAGGACCCGCGAGTACTCGAAGAGTTGAAAACAGTTCGAGACAAAGTGTTGCACCCTGCTAAGTCGATAAACTTGGGCGACGCCCTCCGCAGGTTCATGGACTTCGGGGCGGTTGTGGACGGGCACTATTACAAGACGGTCTTCGATCTCCAGCGGGGATTGGATATGTACTTGTTCTGGCTGGGAGGCTCGTTGTTGCAGATCGGCACCGACGAGCTCAACCAAGCCGCGCAATGCGGTCGGCGAATCGAGAAGGGCAGGCTAGAGCTGCTGCGCAGAGCAAGAGTAGCGCTCGCTAAGGCACCTCCTCTGTTCCGCGGGTTTTTCGACCAGAACGCGCGCCAAACGCCTTTCGACATGCAGAAGTGGTGGATTCTCGGACTGTACCGGGAGATCCGCCTAGAGCACGACGAAGGTGGCCGCCGTCCCGATTTTCTCCGCCTAGCCAAGACAGACGGCATGCGCATGCTAATGCGATCGCTTGTCTTCGCGAACGAGTGCGTGCACCTGATCAATTTCGAGAAGCTGCGCTCGATCAAGACACGCGCCGAGTTGGACGAGCGCCAGCCATTGGAACTGCTGTCGGATGGAACTTCAGCGGCGGTACCCGCTTCCGCCCGGCCTCGGCGACTTCCCACTGTTGTTTCGGCGCCGCACGTCTTCCAGGGCTTGTTCGGGTGTCGTGCCGCTCCCGAAGATGGCGGTCTCGTCGTAGGCGATGAATCGCTTGTTCGTTGCCGGCATCGTTCTCGTCCCGGTCTGCTCAGTCTATCGTGGTGATCGCTGCAGCATTGCGCAGAAGCGTGAAGACGCATCACGGCCGTTCATCCAACGCGTGCGTCGGCGCCGTGGCCCGACGGCTGGCGTGCCCGGCCTCGTCCTGGGCGAGATGGCACTTCTTGTATTTGCGTCCGCTGCCGCACGGGCAGGGTTCGTTGCGGCCGGCCCTTGGCTGGAACGGCGTCGCCAACGCCGGGGAGTTCAGGGCGGGTTCTGTTGATTCCGTCAGTTCGAAGTCGGCGAACGCCTCGTAGGGCACGGTGAACCGTACCTCCAGGTCGTCGTCGTCGAAGTACGACTCGCAAACCGGAGCGAAGTTGTCCGACTTGAACATCGCCGCGTGCTTGCCGAAGAGCGCGCTGAGCGACAGGGCGCAGGCGGTGGCGATCTCGATGTCCTGCTCGACAAGTCGGCACAACGTGCCGTCTGGGTTTCGCCGCTCCACAAGCGGATAGGCGTCGGCGCTCGCTACCGGCCATGCGTGCTCCATCGCTTCCCGCCGCATCGACGGCGGCAGTTCCCCGGCGCGCAGGAACGTCAGCGCGAGCAATTCGGAACCGAGTGCGTCCAGGTCCTGGCCGATGGCGTCGGTTATCCCTGCCGCGAGGAATTGCTGGAAGCCGTCGAACGACGCGAAAATCAGGACGCCGGGACTCTCGTCGAGTTGGCCGATGACGTAGATGCAGTCGCCGTCGACGCCGAGCGCCGGGATGTCCATCCGCAGCACCTGCGAGTCGTAGGCGAACGTCCACGGCTTGATCTCGAACAGGAAACGGCCGGCCTTGAACAGTTTCTCTATCGCATCGGCGGATACGCGCCCGTCCTCGAAGTAGCTCGCTTCGTCGCCCTCACCCTGCATCGACGCGATCACCTGATCGAAGAGGGCGTCGAGTTCCGGCGTCGGGGCGACCGTGACGGGTATTTCTCCTGCCACTTCGGTGCGAACCTGGGCAGCAGTGGCCGCATCGGGAACCCGGATACTATGGGGCTGGCGTGGTAATCCGACCTCGGGCTGCGACAAGGCGCTGCGTAGTGCGCTTGCGACGGCGCCGCGTGCGTCCTCGGGCATGACGACCGTCTGGCCGACGACCAAGCCGTCCGGTAGTTCGAACCAGATCACGATGCAGGGCCGGTAGGGCTCGGCGCGATCGTGGATGAAGAAGGGGGCCGAGAGGCTGCCGCCGACCCATTCGCGGGATGTTCGCGAGTGACTCGACTCGCGTCCCCACCCGGCTCCAGGGTCTTGGGACGTCACGCGGCGACTCTGCCGATCATGAGCGGATCCTATGCCAACAGGACCGCGTTGACGTGAGGGCGAGTCGCCGCCTTCGCGCTGAGGTGCCGCGCGATGTGGTGAAGTCCAGTTAGGATGGACACACGGGTCGTGCACCGTCCATTCCAGTTGGGTCCACGTAGAACCATGAGGTCGCCGTGGAACGGCGTCAGGCCAACGGCGGCGCGGATGCTCTTCGTTTCGGAGCGTTCAACCGAACGATGCGCGGCGGCCGAACGAGGGTTGAACGATGAAGTACGACCACGACGGTAGCCGGCGCGCGGATGCTGATGACGCGTCGCGCGAGCGGACGGCGCGCCGCCTGCTGGTGGTACGGCTGCGGGTGGAGATCGCCACCCGCCAGGCGGTGCAGCCGTCAGACCCCCGAATCGGCCAAGCTCGTCGGGAGCTTCGCGTGCTGACCGGGGCAGCCCGAGATACGGATTGACCGGAGAGTGCGCGGTGCGCGACGAGATCTGCGGCAGCGTGGTTGCGGGAGACGCTTTCCTCCATTCACCGTCGGGATTCGGGACGTGGCGATGTGACGTGAGCTACGCCTCTGTAGAGCGAGAACCAGAACTGCCGATAACGGTTTGACGAACACGACGTCGACGTCGGTGAGGACGGCGGGCTTCCGTCAGTGGAGACGACGATGACGTTCCTGCCGTTGTGCGACCAATACGGTTCGTACGAAGCGGCGCTCGAGGCGCTCGAGGTGGTTGCCAGGGGCTGGCGTGCCGTCGTGTCGGGCTTGCCCGGACGTGTCTCCGGCCTTGACGGCGGCGTCTCCGCTGGCCCTGCCCGCGGCATGCGGTCGAGAACGTGGCGAAGGTCTCACACGTATAGTTCTATTCGGGATGCTCACCGAGCAGCAGCTCGCGGTCGCTCGTCGTTGCCGCCTGTATTCAGGCTCTTTGGTTCACGTCCAATCCATGATCCCGATTGGGAGCCGTACCGACACGTTGTCGAGTTGCGATTGGCGGCGTCCGAGCTCAACGAGCTCAATCGGCTCTGTCTCGAGCACGGTGTCAGCCGTGCGCTATTGTTGCGCAGGGCTATCGAGTACGGGCTACCGCCCGCTGTAGACAGCCTCGACCTGGCGCGTTTGGCGGGAATGGCGCTTTGTCCCGGCCGGCGGATCCGTACCTTGTTGACGACCGGGTACGGTCCTCGGACTTTTCAGCCGATTACTGCGGTTTTTGGGTGCGGAACCTCCGGACCAACGTCTGCACCGGATGTTGCTTTGTTCTCCGGTACCGGATGAATCCTCAGGTGGGCGCGGGTAATTGGCCGGCCCTCGGCCGGCAACCGGCCGGCGCTGGGCCGTCCTGCGGGTGCGCGTTGCCGCCTTTATTCCGGCTTCGGTTTGGGCTAATCGATGTACTTGTTCCCTCGTCCCTTCATCGCGTCGGTGACCAGTCGGCGCAGTGCTCGGCGCAACATGACCTCGGCTGGTCGTTCGATCTTCAAGGCGAGTTCCTTGATGTCGGTGTGCAGTTCACGATCCACGTGGATCGTGAGTGTTGTGGTGTCCTCACGGTCTCTTCGTCGGCGCGTTGCGGATGCGGCCGGTCCGTGCTTGAGTACGTCGTCGGCGCCTTGGGTGGTCTGGCTGCCGCCTGTCACTCCGGCGGCCTCCTTGATCAGGTTTGAGAGCCCGGCGTCATTTTTTCGTCTGCCCATGGTGGTCAGTGATCCATTTCTCGAGCGCTTCGAGCTCGGCTGCCGCTTTTGAACCAGGGTACGCTTCGCGTGCGGTCCGGCCGTTTTCGTACGACCGAGCGTGCGCGATACGGCGCATGACTACGACCGGGCAGATCACGATCCCGTGTTTCTTTCCGAGTATCGCCAGCGCCTTGCGTGTGCGTTCGTTGTCGTTCCCCCGGCTCTCTCCCTGGTTGATTACGAAGACCGCCAGTCCGCCGGCTAGTTCGGCGATCTTCGCTGTTCCTGGCATTGCCGCGATGTCCTGCCCTGTCGGCCGGCATGGTATGACGATGATGTCGGCGATCGTCGCTGCGGTGAGGGCGGACTCGGTCGCGCCGGCGGGCGTGTCGATGATCAGTCGTTCAACCCCGTTGGTCTTGCAGGTGTGCTGGATCAGGCCCAGGCGGTTCGGTTGGGTCGCAGTGACCACGGGGTCGTTCTGCTGTCCCCGTTGGTCGCTCCACGCCACCGACGTTCCTTGTGGGTCGATATCGATGATGCACGTGGCGCCTCGGGTCGTGGCGCACTCTACGCCCAGGCCCAGCGCCAGAGGGTGCCCCAAGCGTAGTGGAAAGTCGGTGGCGACTCCTGCCCGGCTGTGGTATCAGTCGGGTGTGTTCAAAAGGAGGAGAGGCCACCGATGAAGAAACCGTACAAGATCGTTTCGGGCGCGTCCGCGCCGAACCGCCGGGAACTGGCGGACTGGCTGGCGAAGGACGGGCAACTGCTGATCCCGCTGGTCGAACTGCTGGAGAAGGGCGAGCGAGCCATCGACGAGGTGATCGACGTGATGGGCCGGGCGACCATCGAGGCCGTCCTGCGGATGAGCGCCGAGCAGGTGGCGGGGCCGAAGGAGCAGGGACGGCGCGACGCCGACCGGGATCTGTACTGGCACGGGGTGCAGGCGGGACGTGTGGCATTGAAGGAGCGGCAGTTGCGGGTCGACAAGCCGCGGCTGCGCAAGAAGCGGCCGCGGGCCGATGAGCCGGGCGAGGTGGAGATTCCGGCGTATACGGCGTTGCAGGCGGATCAGCCACTGGCCGACCGGATGCTGGAGCTGGTGCTGCAGGGCGTGTCGACGCGCAAGTACGAGAAGGTGCTGCCGGCGCTGGCCGACCAGGTGGGGGTGAGCAAGTCGGAGGTCTCGCGGGAGACCATCGAGGCGGGGACGCGCGTTCTGAAGGAGTTGGCCGAACGGGACCTGGGCAAGTTGGACGTGCTGGTCGTCTACCTCGACGGGATCGTGTTCGGGAACTACCACGTGGTGGCGGCGGTCGGTGTGGATGCGGATGGTCGTAAGCACGTGCTGGGGCTTTGCGGCGGGGCATCGGAGAACACGGAGGTCACCGCTGGCCTGCTCGAAGATCTGGTGACGCGGGGCCTGCGGGCTGACCGGCGGCGTCTGTTCGTCATCGACGGCGCCAAGGCGCTGCGGCAGGCCATCGGGCGGGTGTTCGGGTCGGCGAACCTGGTGCAACGTTGTAGAAACCACAAGGTAAGGAACGTCTTGGGTCATCTGCCGAAAGAGCAGCACGAGCAGGCGCGTTCGACGCTTCGGGCGGCGTGGAAGCTGGACGCCGACGAGGGCATCCGGAAGCTGGAGCAGTACGCCTCGTGGCTGGAGCGGGAGTGGCCGTCGGCGGCGGCGAGCCTGCGCGAAGGGCTCTCGGAGTTGTTCACGGTCAATCGCCTTGGGCTGCCGAAGCCGCTGCGCCGCTGCCTGACGACGACGAACATCATCGACTCGTCGCACGCGGGCGTTCGCCAGCACACGAATCGGGTGAGTCGCTGGCAGAGCGAGGAGATGGCGGTGCGGTGGGCCGCGGTGACGTTCCGAGAGACGGAGAAGCACTATCGCCGCATCACGGGCTATGAGCATCTCTGGATGCTGAAGGCGCACCTCGACGAAGAGAATGGCGCCCTTGCCGAATTGCAGAAGGCGGGGTAATGTGTGTCTGTCGCTGCCGACTTTCAACTACTGGCGGGACACCCTCCAGCGCCAGGGTGCTCTTTCCGGATCCACCCTTGCGGCACAGCAGCGTCAGCGTCAGCATTGCTTTTCTCCGCGGTCCTGGGGGCCTCTCTCCTCTGAGAGGCTTTCTCTGCTCTGTCGTCGTTTTTCTGCTCCCTCAACTGTGGCTCCTCGTTTTTCGCTCCCGGCCGGCCCCCGGCCGGCCCCCGGCCGGCAAGGCGCTGTGCGCCGGCAGGCTGCCCCAGCCTCGGTCCGGCCTCACCGGGGCCGGCCCGTGACAGGCCCCGTTGCGGCCTGCGCCCGGCCACCGGCTGGCCGGGCGGGTAGCTGATTCGCGGAGTATAGCTGGAGAAAACATGGCTTTCCACTCGCGTCGGTGTGCACTGCTGGCAACAGCCGGCCCGTAAGGGTCTTCCCGGTTTTTCGGTTGTGCCGTATTGGTTCGTGGCGTCGCGCTGGTTGCGTGTAGCCCTGCCGCTGCGGTTGGCTGGCCTGCTTTAGGATGCGGACTCGGCCGCTCGGGTTTAGACGTGGGGTAGGCGCGCAGCCGCTGTTCCTGCCTATGGTCGGTGTCTGGCTGATGCGGCCGTTCCGGTTAGGCGGGCGGTTTCTGTTCGCTGTGTTCTGTTGGCTCGGCCGTCGCCCGGGACACCGGGCCGGCACGCTTTTCGGTGTTTCCGCAGGGTGCTTATCGCTTCGTTGTGGCTCGGTCCGGGTTGGAGCCAGTGGCTGCAGCGTTCGCATACCGGGGTCCACGTTGCGTTGTCTGTGTTCGCCCCGTCGTGGTAGATCCGACCGATGCGGATCGGCGGATGGCCGGTGTGCTCGGACCCCTGTACGGCCGTATACGGCGTACCACGTGGCGGCGCGATTGGCTCTAGGCGACGGATGTCGATTTTAGGCCTGCAGTTCAACCGATGCTGGCGTAGCAGGCTCTCGGCGTTTTCGTAGGACTCTTGGGGTTCCAGCGTTCGACCGCACCTTTCGCATGCCGGTTCGTACTGTTGTTCGCCGGCGTGCAGTCGGCTGCTGATCGATCCCACGCGTATCGATGCGTGCCCCGGGTGTTCCGATCTCTCGACGATCAGTCTTCGCATCGTTAGTCCGCCTTCTGCGTCGGCGGGATCTAGTGTAGGTTGGCGGGGACGTCCACTTGGCGGGTCCGACCCGATGCGTTCGGGTACCGGCGGTTACGCAACGCTTTCCGGACCGCCGCCCGGATCTGGTCTGCTGAGAGATGCAGTACCAGCTTGTCCCAAAGGATGCGGCGGGGCTTGCCCCGTACGCCGTCCAGCAGGCCGTGATGGTTCAGGAGGGCTGCAGCATCTTCATGCCACAACAGTTCCACGACTGCTCTCGGGTTCACGTCCGGGTTCGCCCGGGCCTCCCGGAGCGTGGCGATCTCATGGGTTCCGGACGTCTGGCTCCATTGCCGGATCCCCCACCAGCGTGGGATCCGTTTCTTGGCTTCCGGCGCGAGTCTGGGTCCTGTTACGAGGGTGATTCTGTCGAGGACCTGGTTGTAGATCCTGATCTGGGTTCCGAGCTGCGACCAGTTGTCGCGGTCGGATTTGATCTCGTACCCGTCGAACCTGCTGTCGGTTACCAGTGCAATGTCGATCCGCCCCGCACCCCGCAGGAGTCCGAGTTCATGTACGAGGACCGCGTGCCCGGCGCCATTCGCCTCCCTGCTCAGCGTGGATATCAGCGTCGCCCGGATCATCCGGTCGTTGGCCCTGGTGCTGGAATCCTCGCGGTAGTCTCCTTCTGGAACCCTCATCATGTCTGGAGAATCCATGTTGCCGCCAGCTGGTCATGTCGCGCTGCCGTGGTCCTGCGTCAGCGGTGGGCCGCCGTATGTGCTCGCACCGTTCCGTTCACTGCATCCTGCTGTGGTCGATGCCGTTCTGGACGCCCTTCGGGTCGGTCCTGCCGATATGTTCGTCGACTTCGGTTGCGGTGACGGCGTGGTTCTGGCCGCGGCTGCTCGTCGCTGTCCGGCTGTCGTCGGTGTCGAGCTGGACCCGTTTCTGGTCGATGCGTCCAGATCGGCGTGTCCTGGTGCTATCGTTTTGCACGAACCGATAGGGTGGACCCCGCCTACCGGTCCCACCTGTGGTCTCTGGCATCAGCTGCCCTGGGCAGGCGACTTTTTTGCGCAGCATGTCGTTCCGTACCTGCTTCCCGGTTTTCGTCTCGCGGTGGTTGATGCGGACCTGCCGGGCTTCGTCCCGGCGTACTCCGCCTCGATTCGTCGTGGCGAGGATCTCTTTCACCGACTCCGTGTCTACTGTTTCCCGGATTCTTCAGGAGGCCCGTCGCGATGACCAATTTTGCAGCTCGTTCTCCGCTTCCCGGTGAAGAACACGTTGATTCGGGCGCGGCGCCCGCCGTTGCGTCTGGTTCGGGTGCGAAGGCTCGCGCGGTTCCTGCACGCCGTTCGCCGGGCAAGAAGGTGGATGAGCCTCCTGTTTCGGATGATACGCGCCGTGTGGCGTTCTCGCTTCCGGTGTCGGTGGCCGAACGCATCACGGAGTTGGCGGCTGAACGCGGTATGCCCCGTTCGCAGCTTGCCCGCAGCATCGTGGAGCGCGGGCTCCATATGGATGGGACCCGGGTGCTTTTCCCCGGTGGACCGGACCGGCCGGACCTCGAGTTTGTGGGTGACGCACCGCCGGATGCTGGTGGCGCTCCTCCGGAGATCCCTTCTGCGTACGTCGACGACGTGGAGCCGTCTGCTGCTTCGGCTCCAGCCGGCGGTGATGCTGGCGGCGGCGGTCCTGGGAGTGCTGCCGACACTTCGGCCGCAGAGCCTGTTCGGGAGCCGGCCCCTGGCTCCGAGGCGCCCTCCGGGGGTCTCGGTTCTTCCGGGGCCGGTGTGCCTGTGGTCCTGGCGCAGGCGCCTTCGATGTTCGAACAGCGGAGTGGTCTGGTCCTCGCGCTGGTCTTGCTGGTCGGGCTTCTCGGTATTGCCGGTTCTCTTGCAGCTCCCCGTTACGCGGTGTCTGCACCGGATCCCGGCGCGTATGGTGCCGGCGCATATCTGGTGGACCGCTGGACCGGTCGGCTCTGGTTCTGTGACTCGGCCAACAGGGGTCTTCCGGATCGCTATTGCGCGCCGTTCCGGCGCGTCGTCGTCACGGTTGCGTCGGCGGCCGCTGTGGAGTAGTCGGGCCGGGGGGTGTTCTGGTTCCTGGGCGAGTCGAGCCCGGCTGCGCAGCCGGGCCCGCTTCAGTTCCGCTGGATTCGCGCGGCCACGGCCTGCTAGTCCTGTGCGGCGACCAGGTCGCGGAGGTTCTTGACCGGCCGCGCCTTGATCACCTTCCGCGCGGGGATCGTGATTCGCTCGCCGGTTGCCGGGTTCCGTCCGCGCTTGGTGATTTCCCAGCCCTTCTTGTCGAGTCCGTCACGGATACGGTCGACAAGATCGTCCTTTGACAGTCGCTTCCGTTGCATCGGTGGCTCTCCCTGCTTCGCGGCTGCCGTTTTCGGCGGGGCACCGTGCCCCCCGCATGGCGCCGTATCTGGCAGATCGTAGCGCGTCGATGCCGTCCTTACCGTGAGCCGGCTTGCCGTTCGGCCATTTGCAGCGGCTCTCCAGGGCACGGTCTCCGTACTCTTCTTGCGCCCGTTCCGGGCCTGCTCATCTTGTGTCCGGTCGCATCCGGGGTGCAGATGCCTCGTCCCCTTCGATACGTTCGCAGTGTTGCCGAGAGGCATGTGTTGGCTGCTGCGGGCCTGTGTATCGACTGCGCCGTGAATCCTCGCCCGGTCAGGTCTACAGGGCCTTCGCGTGTTCGTGACCGTACTCACCACCGTTGCGACGGGTGCTACCGGATCTGGCAACGCCGGCGGTCGCTCTGGGACCAACTGATGCGTGCCCGTGCCCATGCCCGGGTCGTCGTGTCCCGGGACGCATCGTGCGGGTTGTGCCGTTTCGTGGTGAGGCCCGGCGGGGTCGGCTACATGGTGGTTTCGAGTGTGCCGGCGTCAGCCTCCCGACTCTTCGTCTGTGCGGACTGTCACGACGACTGTCATGCGGAGTTCGGCGGGCTCCCGGCCCGGGTGGCTCGCGTCATCGTTGCTGATTACGCGTTGTTCGCCGAGCCTGTGGACTTCACGGGGCTCGCGTTGGTGGTCGGCTTTCCGGACGGCGTCCCCGGGCTGGGCGCCGCCGCGCGGCGCCTGGCGTACGAGTTCTCGTCGGACTTTCCGCTGGCTTTGCGTCTCGATGTTACCGACCGCGGTCACGTCCCCGGCGCCGTCGAGGCGTTTCTTCACGTTCGCCCCGAGCGTCTGACGCCTCACGTCCTCTATGCGGTTGTCGAGGCCGCTCTGATCGTGCTCCAGGCCGGGCGCGTCGAGCTGGTGTTTCCCGCGTCGGTGCGTCGGTTGGTCGTGTCGGAGGTCTACGATGCCTACGGGCCGGTGGTCCGGCGGAGGGTGGTTCCGTCGGCGTTGTGTCCGGTCGGCCGGTAGGGCGGGGTCGCTGGACCGGGTCCGGCGTTCTAGTGGACGGTGTCGCTGTTGCGGTGGCCGTGTCCGCCGATCACGCCGCTCTTGGTGTCGCAGATGACTTCGATGTGCCAGCCCTCGTACGGCTCGTTCTCTTCGGCCTGACGAACGACGTCGACCTGGTACGTCGTCTGGCGTCCCTGCCGGCTCACGAGCCCGGGCATTTCGGTCCGGAAGCTGCGTACAGCTGCTTCGGCCGCCTTGAGCGCGTCGCCGCCGCGTACGGTCGCGTCGGCGTCGAGCGGCATTGTCTCGCCGTGCTCGGGCTGCTGCGAGAGCAGCTTGACGTAGTACACCGGCTTGGTCTGGTCGTCGGGGTTCTTCCGGTCCGACTTCGGGTCGATGACTTCAGCCCGTGTTTTCCGCGTGGATGCGGTGTCGGCGGTCTTGTCACGGTGGGGCTTGCTCTCGTGCTGCGCGCGCTGGCGGTAGGTGGACTGTCCCTCGGCGGTTCTCTTTCCTGGCTGGGCCGGTTCTTCTCCGGCTGATGTGTACTCGAGCGTTCCGGTCCATCGGCTGTTGGTGGCGGCGTCGGTCACGACGATGTTGTACCGCGTTCCGGACTCCTTGGTGTTGCTGCTTCCGGACTGCATCAGGTGCCCGATCGCGACGGCGCCTGCCCTCTCCGGACTTGTCGCTTCGACGATCGCCTGGCGGTTGATGGTTCGACGCCGGCCGCTCGGTTCATGGGCCGTGTGGATCCGTACGGTGTACTCGACGTTCGCGTCGTTCCTGCGGTCCCGCGGCGTCTCGATCCGTACCGGTTCTGGTTCTCGTGGCATAGCTTCCTTTCCGCCGTTCTCGTCTGGCGGGTTACTGGCCGGTCCATGTGCGTTCGGTTTGTATCGCGCGAAACCGGTTTTTGGTGGTGAACTCCTCCCGCTTGAGATGGCCGTCGCTTTCCAGCTTCCGCAGGAATCGCAACGCTCGGTCGGTCCTCTCGAAGAACCCGAGCGACACGAGCTCTCGGCTGGTCGTCCAGGTGAGCTTTATGGCCGCTTCGGCGGCGTCCCGCTGCTTGGTGCTCCACGTGTGGATCTGTTGGCTCTGGTCGGCGATTTGGGCCGCTTGTGCGCCCGATTCGGCCAACCGGTCGATGCACCAGCGTGTGCTCTGCTCGATGACCCGCAGCATGTAGAGCGTCCACTGCTCCCAGTCCGTCTCCTGACGCACGTTGTTGAGGCGCTGGTAGTACTCCTGCCGGGTTCGCAGGATCTGCAGGCTGGGTGTGTATTGCCTCGAACTGGTAGTGGCCGGCAGCCATCCGGATGAGGCGTATGGTCGGCTCGCACGGTTCGAGGAGTTGTTCCCACAGGTCGCGGAGTGCGTTTCTGATGACGTTCGGCTCGTCTGGCGGCGTGTAGACGACTCCCCGGGGACCCACGATTACGGTGCCGGGTTCCTCTCGTAGCGGCATCTCGCGCCCTTTGGTCTCGGAGCATATTTTCTTCGCTGCTTCTGTTGATGCCCATTCGGAATCGTTCAGCCACAGGTTGAGTACCTGCCCCTGCAGGCGTATCGTGCTTGCTGTCGCCCAGTCGTTGTTCTCGTAGTCCGGCGAACGCAGCTCCAGCATCCGTCCCGGTGTGGTCAGGACGTTCTCGATTTGCGAGCTGGCCCATGCCTCCATCAGCGGCACGGTTCGCCAAGTCGTCCGGCGTTCGACTTTCGTGGCCGTCATGGTTCTGGCCTCGGTCAGCGCCGTCAGCGCGTTCTCGGCGCCTGCGACGGCTGCGTCCGTGCACAGGACGTCGTCTGCCGGCATCGGCGGCAGCTGGTTGAACGGCTTGTCCGCTGACCATCGCGCGGAGTTCTTCGTGCTCTGGCTCTGCATCGTCGTCGTCTCCGGACTTGCGGTTTCGGCCGCTTCGGTATTATCGCGGCGCGCGGTAAGCGATCACCTGTGTCTCGGGTGATTCTCGTGCAACGCGCGCCAGGAAGTTGCCGAAGTCGTCGTGGTTCCACTCGAACTCTGTGCTGTCCAGCAGCAGGATTGCGGATCGTTCGGTGCTGGGGTCGGTATCCCGAAAGGCGTTCTCGATCCGTTCGTGGATTCGCTCGAGGATCTCGTCCGCCGTCGGCGGTGGGTCCTGCGTTCTCGTGTACTGGTTCGGGCTGTGTTCCCGCTCGGCGCCCGGCTGGTGGTCCAGTCCGTCGAAGTACTCGTCCACGTGGGGTGTGATCCCGAGTGCGATGATCGCGGTTCGCTCGTCGCCCTTCGCCAGTATCTCGACCAGCGTCTCTGTCCTTCCGCTGTCCGGATCGACCCAGCGTTTCCATCGGGAACCATTCGCGGTCTCGATGAGCACGGTGGCCGGGTCCTGACTGGTCGTGCTCTCGGTCTGTCGGCTCGCTCCATCGTCCGGCAGCTGCAGTTCCGGTGGGTCTATCTGGCCCTTTGTCCAACCCTTGGACGGGTGCGTGCGCGTCGGGTCTCGGTAGATCGCCAGGCTGCATGCGATCGCGTGCAGTACTCGTCGGCCGCTGTGGTCGGCGTCGTTGATGACGGTGTCCTGGTTCGCCGGACACAGTACCGCGTTCCTGCGTTCCCCGGTGTAGTTGCCGATGATTGCGTGCTTCAGCTTCATGTCCTTCGTTCGCTCCCGGTGTTGCGGCTGACTGCCCGCCATCCGCACGAGGTCGCCGTGCATGCTCCCGCGGCGGCCATTGCCGGTATTCCCGTCCCAGTCAGCGGCGGGTCGAACGTCATCGCGGCTAAGCTGAGTGTCGCGATGATCAGGAACGGCGCCTTGCTCTGTCTGTTCGCGCGGATGACTTCGGACAGCAGGACGATGCTGCCGATGACGTACCAGGCCCCGGTGCCCGGGGCGTTCTGGGTGGCCGCCGTCAGCACGACGGCGGCAAGCATCGTTGCCGTTCTGCTGTAGGCGTCGGCAGGTCCCGGCCTCGGTCTCCAGTGTCGGTTGAGTCTCACGCTTGCTTTCATCAGTTGCTATTGGTCCAGGCGAGCTGAAACAGTCCGGTGATGGTTGTCGACGTCGACTTGTCGTCGGTTTTCCGGACCGGTCTGACTCTTCCGGGTGCGAAGACGTATTTTCTCAGGTTCGGCCATACCAGACCCAGGAGGTCCCAGTCTATCAGCACCATGCCGTCTCCGGTTTCGTCCTGGTCGCCTGCTATCTGGTCGGCCAGTGCGATGTTCCACTCGGCAGTGCGTGTGGAGCCGATCTCGGTGAGGCGTACCGTGGGTACCGCGCGTTGTGCGGTTCCGGTCGGCGTGTTCGTCTGGCCGAGCCGGGCCACTTCGGGTAACGGAACCTTCGGGCTCTCGAGCAGTTGGCGCCTTCCGCCGGCGTCGACGAGGATGACGTCTCTGGCTGGCGTGGTCAGCAGGTTTCTCATGGGCTTTGCGTCCTGTTTCTGCGGGTCGCGCCGTTGCGGCCGTTGCGGCCGCGACGGCGACTTCTACGCTGGGGGTGCAGTCGCCGGCCGGCGGACGCATCGGCCGGCTGGGGTCGTTTGTGGTCTCGCCCGTTCTACTCGCCGGCCGCTGTGAGCGTGAAACCGGTGATTCGCGTCTGGTACGGGGTTCCGTTCCAGATCGGCCGCTTGTCCTGGTGTCTGAGTGCTTCGCTGATGAGCTTTTGCACCAGCCGGCGGTTGCTCTGGTGAGCCTTCACGGTTGCGAGTTTCGGTTTGGGGGGCTCGCGGTCGGCCACCCAGTTGCTCCTGAGCGTGTCGCTGATGGTCTCGCTCTGTGGGGAGTGCAGGACGATGCGCGCGCCCGTCCTGTCGATCCCGTCCAGCGTCCAGCCGATCTCGCCGTACGCCCCCCGGGCCGCGGTCACGGTTTCTGCGACCAGTGCAAGGACGTTCTTGGGAGTTCCGGTGATCGTCGTCACCTTCTCGTCGGGTTCGATCAGGCGGACTTCGCCTCTCCGGTCGACCGTCTCGTTGTCGTACAGGAAGTGCGCGATCTGTTCGAGGACGTCGATGCGTGCCGGCAGCGATCGGTGGTCCGATACCGGGTCCACCACGTGCGCGATCGCGGCGTTCAGGTCGCTGTCGTGGAAGTCGATCTGGCGCCACGGCGCTTCGGCGGTCGCCTTCGCTCGTACCACGGCCGGGGTTTCACCCAGGGCCTCCACCTCGACGGCGGTTCCGGTCTCGTAGTCCCGGATGCGTACTACGGACAGTCTCGGGCGCGATCGGAGGGTGAGCGCACGCGTCCGGCCGTATCGCGAGTGCGATCCGTACAGGGCGGCCGATGTCCCGTCCGAACGGTTTCCTGCGCACCCAGTACTCGTGCGTGGTCTGGTCCCTGCAGCCCTCCATGAACGCGGTCATCAAGGGGTTGACGAGTTCCACTGCTGGGCGACGTACGCCCGGGCGTGCGACCGGTAGAGCGGTCCCTGCTGGTATTCCTTGCCCTGGATCCCGGGGTTCAGGATTTTCTGGGTGTCGAACTTTGCTGTTTGCACCACCGTGCTGGCGGTGCCGACGCGTTTTGCGAGGCGTACCAGGCGGTGCGTCTGGTTCGAAACGATGCTCTCGATGGTCGGTGGCACCCACTTGGCTCCGCGCGTTCGGTTGTCGAAGCGCGCCGGCCGGTACCACTTCGTTCCGCGCCGCCGGCGCCGGTGCGCCTTGCGTTCGTTCAGCCTCTTGCTGATGTCGGTCCGGTGCTCGATTTCCTCCTGGTAGACGATGCGGTCCTCGCCGTCGAGCAGGATCACCGCGGCGATTCCGGTGCGGCGTGCGCCCAGCGTGCACCGGACCTCGGTCGGCTGCACCTGTGTGCGGCCGTCGTCTTGGCTTCGGTCCTTCATGTGGATGGTGAATGGCCGGTAGTCGCGTTTCCGCACGCGGCCGGCCTTCATGAGCCGGCGTGCCCGTTGCACGGTGCAGGACATCAGCGGCTCTCCATCGGCGCCGATGACGAAGACGCGGTTCGCGGGGTGTTCCTGCGTTTGGCGCTTACGCGCCTCGGGTCCTTTGGACCCCGGGTCCGTTGCCGGCCCCTCGGCCTCGCCGCGTGTGATCGACCTTACCGGGCCGGAGCCCGGGCGCAGGGCGGTCGCCTGTCCGGGCCTGTCGGTCCGGGCGTCGTCATCCGCCGTGCGATGCAGAGGCCGGAGCTGGCCATGAGGCGTCACCCTCCCTACCCCGGCGTCCGTTTCTTCGGCCGATGCCACTGCTACTGTTCCTTGACGTTGGTTCAGTCGGCTGGACGTGGGTCGGTTCGATCAGCGATCAACCTGGCCCATTACCCTGTCTCGTCGGTCAGCGGGTCGCCGTGCGCCCAGTGGTCGTCGACGTCGGGCGCCGTTCCCGTCCTTGAACACGCGAAGCGTATCGTCGGGTGTTCCCGCCTGGGACGGCTTCGCGTCCTCTTTCGCGAACTCCGGCGCCTCGCGGAACGCCTCCTGTGCCTGGCAGGGGGCCTGCATCTTCGGCGCCGGGGCGCTCCTGCTATCGACCCGTCTCGGTCATCGTTTCGTCTCCTTTTTTCGCTGTTGGTACGGTCCGGCGCACGTCTCCGGATCGGCTTCTTCGGAGCCCGCTTCCGTTTAGGGTGTCAACGGTCGCCCGAAAGAGCGTCATTCTGGACAGGACGTCGACCACAACATGTAGGGGGTGTATGAGTGAGCATCGTCGGCAAGAGCCAGTCTGGACGAGCGTGCGCGGAGCCGGCGTCAAGGCCGTCAGCCCCGCGGAGCGGGGGCGGAGCGAAGCGACGCGCCTTGACGTCGGTGAGCACACGCGCACGCTGTTGGCTTGACGATGCCGCCGGCGACCACAACATCTTGCGGTCGACCCGAGTCTAGTTTCTGTCGGTTCCTCGCGCTCGGCAACAGTTTAGGGTGCTGTTCGGGGTTTTTGGCCCGTCCGACGGCCTCATGTTTATCACTCAGAGTCGGCTTGGGGGCCGATTCTGGTCTATAGACCAAAAACGCCGGTAACCGGCTTCGAGGGGCCCCGCGGAGCGCTTCTTTTTTTTCGGTCCCGGTGCGCCTTTTTCGGGCTCGGGCGGGACTCCGGTTCGGCTTCCTGCCGTCCGGTCAGCCGGCTGCCGTCGGCAGGCGCGTTCACGAACCGGGGAGGAGGGCTTCGTCAGCCGCGGTTTGGTGGTGTGGGCCAGGCGGTCCTCGCCGTCGCGCGCGTTCGGTGGGATTGGCGCTCAGGCGCGCGTGTGGGTCCTTTGGATCCCGGTTCCGTTGCCGGGCCCGCGGCCTCGCCGCGTGTGATCGACCCTACCGGGCCGGCGCCCGGGCGGACGGCGGTCGCCTGCCCGGGGCCTGTTGGTCCGGCCGTCGTCATCCGCCGCGCCATGCAGAGGCCGGACCTGGCCATGAGGCGTCACCCCCGCTACCCCGGCGTGCGTTTCTTCGGTGGACGCCACTGCTACTGTTCCTTGACGCTGGTTCAGTCGGCTGGACCTGGGTCGGTTCGAGTAGCGAACAAACTGGTTCACTATCCCCACGGTTGGCGTGGTACATGCTGTAGTATTTTCCCCAGTTCGCTAGCAACGCATCGGGGTCTGGCCACCGTCTGTAATGTTGCTGCCATCTGAGTAGCGTAACCTGTGACTGCCGGCAGGCTCTTCCCATGCGGTTACCGCCGCTTTTAGACGCTGCCGTTATCCACGAGCGTGGCCATCTCACCGTCGAGGTTATGGCTTTTCCTGCGGTATGGTGAGTCTTGAGCAGCAGTTGTGCGGCGTACTTCGTGAGCACGGCCTCGCTCAACCGGTTGTTGCCTCCGAGTGGCAGCGTGGTGTCCATCGCGCGTTTGAGCGTCAGCATCTGTGCAGGTGCGACCGATTCGGCGATCCTGGCGATGTCGATGCACTTGGACTGATTCTAGTTCACCACTCCTTTGAGTATTTCCTTGAGGATGCGGTGGCGGGCCGTTCTGTCCAAATCGAGCGTGTCGTACAGCTCCTTGCTGCGGATCTCCATGAGGACCCGCCTGTGTTCGTCCCTTGGGTCGCGGTGCCTCCCGCCCCGCCACCCCGTGGCGGTCGAGATGTTGTTGTACACACCGCTGGAGCAGACTGATGTGACCCTCCGTCCACCTTGGTGGAAGCCGAACTCCAAGGCGCAGTACATGGCTCCGGTTGTCGCTTCAGCCGGTCGCGAGCTTTTTTCTCGCGATCGTGTGCATCGTCACCAGGGCGTCGGCGGCGCTCACGCGCGCCAGGTTCAGTACCGGGATACCGGCGGTTCGCGCCATCTTCATTCCAGTGGCGGTCCCGCCTTGAGTCGCCCCGCCCGGTGTCCAGCAGATTACCGCGTCGACCCGCCGGTCGGCAGCTGCATGTCCGAGTCCGTGGATGATCGCGTGGTTCCGTCCGTGGAGTGCGCGTGCGCCTCTTGAACAGCGCTGCCACGCGCCGTGGTACTTCGACACCACCCCCTGCGCATGGCTCTGCTCGCTGTTCGTCAGCGTCATGCACTCGTTTCCGGTGCGGTCGTTGTAACCCTTCCAGGGCAGGTAGACGGTCCGTCCTGCCTTGGTCGTGCCGTTCTCGAACGCCGTGTCGGCGCCGTCGGCTCCACCGGAATGCAGGTCCCATCCGGTCCGCTCCAGCTCGCGGGCCAGTTCGGTCATCGCCTCGAGCATCTCGGGAGGCGTCTGTCTGGAGCCGATCCCGGCGTACACCAGCCCACCGGCCTCATGCTCTGGGGCATCTGCGACCCTGGCCGGCGCCGTCGTCTGCTCCGGCCCCCGTACGGTCTTTCCGGGTTCGGCGGGTACTGGTTTGCGGTCGGCCAGGCTGCCTGCGGGGATTCCTGATCTTGTCATCGTCGTCATCTCCTTGTCTGCTCTGCTCAGGTCCCTGCTATCGTCTCTGCCGTCGGCGGGCCCGGTTGCGGCCCGTCCCCTGCACTGCGACCCGCCGGTTCTCCGCGGCGGTCCAGCTCGCTATTCCCGCCAATACTTTTTGGGTCGTGTGCGCTCCGGCTGCCGTCAGCCGGTTGACCGCTTCCTCGAACGCTTCGTGGATGTTCCGGTCGATCGCGCGTGCTATCGCGATCCGTTCTCCACCTTCCGGGTCGTCGTCGACGGTCGCCTCGAGCACTGCGGCGGGTCCGGCCGGCAGCACCCGCCAGATGTTCCAGCCCTTGCGTTCGGTGCTCCGGTCGTTCGCCCGGCTGACCAGGACGCCCCCGATTGGCAGTTCCACCGGCTGGCGGTTCGCTCCCCGGTAGGTGTCGGTGTCTCCCGATCTTCCGGCCGGTCCTCCGGGACCGTAGCCTGCAGTGATTCGGGGTCCGTGGACGCCCAGCCAGCCCGGGTCGTCGCTCATTCCGGTGGCGATGGCCATCCGGCTGACCACCGGCAGCTCGTCGGCGTGCACCGAGCGCGCCTGCTTCGCATTGCACGCGGTCGCCCGCTTCTTCGGCACCGGTGCCGGCTCGGCCATCGGTAAACCGGCGTCGGTGTCCGCGCTCGTTACGGTCACCCGTACCAGCAGGTCACCGCTGAATCCTGGTCCTGGCCCGTCGATGCCCGGTGGGTACGCGGTGGGGCGCTCGCCTAGTGGCAGGTGCGTGGTCTCTCTCTCGGTGGCCTGTCGGCTCCAGGATTCCATTTCCCTCTCCTCGTCTTCTGGTCTGTGCTGCCGTTGGACTTCTCTTTCTGCCACTCCCCTGTCCGAGTTCTTTCGCCATCCGTATTCCGAGCCCCACCTGGGCGCGGGCGCTTACGGTTCCTGGCCCCCATGGGGCTACCGGCCCGTACACGGCGGGCCACACAGGACCACCGCAGGCCAGCCCCCGGCGGGTGTTCCACGCGTGTTGTGCCGTAGGGTGCGCCGGCCTAGCCCTGCTTGCCGGTTCGCTCTCGTCGCAGGTCGACCTTGGTCACGTAGGCCGTCTGGCCGTCCTGTATTTCCTTGACCGTCACGTATCGCGGTCCCGTGCTCTGCGCGTCCCGGTTGGCCTGGAGCTGCTCGAGCGACTTGCGGTAGTTGCGCTGCCACTCGCCTTCGTCGTTCACGGCCTCGGGTCCCGGGCGGGGGCTTTTTCCCGCGGCGCTCTCCGGCGGCCCTCTTCAGGTTTCCCACGCCTCGGTGCAGGGTTCATCCCCGCCTGCGCGGGGAGCGTTGGCCGCGGCCTTCGCGGCGGAACGGGTGAATGGATCATCCCCGCACGCGCGGGGCTTAACCGGACGCGGTCCCGTTGAACAGTCGGAGACTCAGACACAGGCCGGAGCAGGCAGCGACGCGCCGTACGCAGCGGCCGTCAAAGCCGAGCGCCGCCGAAACTAGCCTCGGGGCGCCAGAGCGGTCCGCCGTAGCGTCACGACGCGCTCGAGCCGGGCAGAGGGCCAACGCCTAGCCGTCGAACGGAACACCCCTCGCGCGGCGAAAGCGACCGCCCTTGTGCGCCTTCCACCATTTGACGAGAGCGCCCTTCTTGCCAGTCTGGCTGTTGTAGATGTCGACGACAGCGGCGGCAACACACTCGGGAACCTTGCGCCCGAGGCGCTCCCGGTAGTCCTCGGCGCGTCGGTGGACACCGTGGAACCCGTGCCGTTCGCTCGCCAGCCCACGGACCAGCACTTCGTCCTCGATCACCGAATACGTCGTCAGAACCAGTCCCAGGCCCTGGATGAGCCGTTGGTCGAAACCTTTTGGACTCGACTCGTACGCGTCGCGCAACACACGCAGCACGCGCTCGAGGATCAGCGCTCCGTCACGTTCGTATACCCGGCGCAATGCGCCGACCGCATAGACATTTCCGGTATTCTTGGCATAACCGAGCTTGAGGCCGAGACTCGTCACGATCCCGGCAATCGCCGTTTCGATCGGATAGCCCGCAGTCACCGCCACGCTGAAGCGCTCGAAACCGTTGACCGGCGTGCTGTGGTTGCGGCCCAGGAACATGTGCGCCATTTCGGACAGCGCAAGGCCCTCGTAGACCTCGCACTCGATCTGGTCGGTTGCCGCGGCATAGCCGGACTGTTGAATGCCGTAGACGCGATGCTGGCCGTCGACCAGCCAGTTGACGTTTTCGACGCGGCAGACAACCGGAAAGCCGAAGCTGTCGATGTCGAAATTACCCGCGATCTCGTCTCCCTTGGCCTGCCGGAAAGGCCGTTGAGCCTTACCGGGCGCAGGGACACGCAACGTGTCGACCCGGTTCACCGCCCCGCCGCCGCGACGGGAGTCCTTCCATCGGGCAGCGAATCGTACCGCGGCGTTCCCAGGACCCCCGCCACGGTAATGAGGCGTCGGGTCGGGTCCAGCCGGGCGGCGGCGTCGGGGTCGGCGACGACGGTGATCGGGGCCGTGTCGGCGATCTCCACCCGGCGGCCCCGGCGCTGGCCTGTTTCGTGACGATCCCATTGTGCCGAGTCCGGTTCAGCGAGTGCCTGGCCATGGGCGCTGCCAGCGGTCTTGCCCGCTAGTTCCGTGCCGACGCCGAGGCAGCGCCAATCGCCTCGGTGGATGCACGCGCGGTCGGGCCGGATGCGGTCGGGCACCGGTGGGTCAGGGTCAGGTCCCCGCTTGCGGGCCGTCGGTCGGTCGGACGGTTTGAGCGGCCAGCCACGCGTTGAGGTCCGAGCCGCGGTAGGCGACTCGCGAGCCGAGCTTGATGAACGCCGGCCCGCGACCCTCACTCCTCCAATGCGCGAGAGTCGAAGGGCGGCCCAGCACCAGCAACGCCGGATCACCGGCGAGATACAGCTTGTGGTCTTCGAACACTTGCTTGCCTCCGGTTGCGGTCCGAAAGCAAGTATGCCGACCGCGTGCCATGCCAAGGTCAGTCCCGAGCCCCTCCTCCGGCCATCGCCGCCACCATCGCGGCGCCGATTGCGCGCCGTGCGTCCGCGACTGGCAAGCCAACCCCCCGCACGTACCGGTCCGCCATCGCCGTAGTCTTGTGACCCAGCAGGTCTCGCAGCACGTGGGTGCCGACACCCGCCGCCGCCGCGTTCGTCATGACCGTGCGCCGCAGGTCGTGCAGCCGAACGTCCGTCAGGCCCGCCAGCCGCGCCGCCGCCGCGAAGTGTGTGCGGGCGGTCCGATACGTCAACGGTCCGCGCGCGTCCACCGCGAACACGTGGTCATTCCTGTTGATCCTTGGTCGAGAGCGCATGATGGCGAGAGCCGCCTCCGGGAGGTTATGCCCGCCTGCCGGTCTTCGTCTCCGGCAGCGTCACGCGCCCGCTCTCGAAGTCGACATGCTCCCAGTGAATCGAGCAGACTTCCGAAATTCGCAGCCCGGTCAGCGCCGCGACACGAATCGTCGCCACACTCGCCGGATGCTTCTCTTCAAGTTGGTCGAGAGCGGCCGCCAGAGTCGCCAACTCACCGGAGTCCAGTACCCGATCTCTCGCCTCTTCCCTCGCCCGCTCGACGCCTCGTACCGGGTTAGTGTGCTGTGGTTTCCATTCCCACGTCTCGAACAGGTTGAAGAGCCTCGACACGAAGGCCAGCACGCGGTTCCGTGTCGCGTTCGGCAGCCGCCGCACTCATCTTCATCTCCGTCAAGATCCACACAAGAAGACCGGTGCCTGAGCCGAGCGCACCGACGGGTGTCGAGAATTGATAAGTTCTCGACGACCGTTGACAGTCGAGCCGGTTCACCGCCCCGCCGCCGCGACGGGAGTCCTTCCATCGGGCAGCGAATCTTACCGCGGCGTTCCCAGGACCCCCGCCACGGTGATGAGGCGGCGGGTCGGGTCCAGCCGGGCGGCGGCGGCGGCGGCGGGGTCGGCGACGACGGTGACCGGGGCCGTGTCGGCCATCTCCACCCGGCGGCCCCGGCGCCGGCCTGTTTCGTGACGATCCCATTGTGCCGAATCCGGTTCAGCGAGTGCCTGGCCATGGGCGCTGCCAGCGGTCTTGCCCGCTAGTTCCGTGCCGACGCCGAGGCAGCGCCAATCGCCTCGGTGGATGCACGCGCGGTCGGGCCGGATGCGGTCGGGCACCGGTGGGTCAGGGTCAGGTCCCCGCTTGCGGGCCGTCGGTCGGTCGGACGGTTTGAGCGGCCAGCCACTCGGTGAGGTCCGAGCCGCGGTAGCCGACTCGCGAGCCGAGCTTGATGAACGCCGGCCCGCGACCCTCGCTCCTCCAGTGGGCGAGAGTCGAGGGGCGGCCAAACACAAGCAACGCCGGATCGCCGGCGAGGTACAGCTTGTCGTCATCGAACATATTCTTGTCTCCAGTTGCGTGTCTGGAGACAAGTATGCCGACGCCGGTCCGTTCGCTTTCCCGACTGAACCGTACCGGGTTCTTCGGATTACGAGGCGCTGCTCGTCCAGCGCAACGCGCCGCGCTGGCTGCACAAACTGCACCAGTTCGACATTCTCGTCCGCAACGACGACGGGACCGTCTCGGTCCGTTGGCCGTATCTGAAGAACAGGACCGTCCCGGTCGACTGAGACCGCGTAGCGTCCACGCGTTGCTCGGCGGCGCGGTTCGGCTCAAATACGCAGTCACTCACGAGCGCCCTCTCCGGCCATCGCGGCGGCCATCGCGGCCCCTATCGCCTCGCGAGCGTCAGCGACCGGCGAGCCTACCGAGCGCACGTACCGATCCGCCATCGCCGTCGTCTTGTGACCGAGCAGATCCCGGAGCACATGCGTCCCGACCCCCGCCGCCGCTGCGTTGGTCATGACCGTGCGCCGAAGGTCGTGCAACCGCACGTCCGACAACCCGGCCAGCTTCGCCGCTTCGCCGAAGTGATGGCGCACCGTGCGATACGTCAACGCCCCCCGGGCGTCGACCGCGAACACGTGATTGCCCTTGTTGAGTCGCGGGACCGCCCGCACGATGTCGAGCGCCGCCGCGGGAAGATGATGCGAACGCCGGCCCGTCTTCGTCTGCGGCAAAGCCAAGCGCCGGCTCGCAAAGTCGATATGCTCCCAACGAATCGCGAGCACCTCGGAGATTCTCAGCCCCGTCAGCGCCGTCACCCGAATCGCCGCAACGCTCGCCGGAAACCGTTGGTCGAGTCGGTTGAGCGCCGTCGCCAGCGCCGCCAGCTCCGCGGCGGCGAGCACCCGGTCTCGGGGTTCCTCGCGGGCTCGTTCGATGCCTCGTACCGGGTTCGTCTGCTGCCCTCTCCACTCCCATGTCTCGAACAGATTGAACAGCCGCGAGACGAACGCCAGCACGCGGTTCCGCGTCGCGTTCGGCAACGGACCAACGGCCAACTCCACGTCCCGGCGCCCCACGTCAGCAACGCGCCGCCCACCCAGAGCCGGCCGGACGTAGAGCTTCGCCTGACTGCCGTAGAGCTGCACCGTGCGCGGCGACATTCGGCCCAGCGCCAGCCGCGCCGGCGCGTACTCGTCGAAGAACCGATCCAGCCCATCCGCCACGGTTGGCGCCACCCTCGCCCGCCGCCGATCCAGCGGGTCGGCTTCGCCCGCGCGGATCGCCGCCAACTGCCGCCCCGCTCGGTCCCGGGCCTCCCGTAGCGACACCTCCGCAACCCGCGCCAGGGTCGCAAGCCGCTTCCGTCCGGCCGACCGGTAGAACACGACGTACGACTTGACGCCCTTCGCCGTGATGCGGACGCCCAGGTTCTTGACCTGGCCATCCCACAGAAACCGCGTCTTCGACCCCGGTTTCGCGTCGCGGATTCGACGTTCCGTCAGCACGCGGCCTCCCCGGTTGCGGGCTGCTGCCCATAGGGCATCTCCGTCATAATAATTTAACCTTCAACCGTCGGACCTGGGCAGCAAGCTGTAGTTCCACTCACCGTGAAACGCGTCGCGTCTGATAGAGAGCCTGCCCATCGGTTCGTCCATGACCTCTCGGCCGGTTGGATAGTCGGTTGCGTCCAGCTCCGACCCGATGGCCAGGCCGCCCTTCGCAGTCGTGCCGCCGATCACGTTCACGACCACCTCGTGACTCACAAGCGCCCCGCCCCGCCAGCTCTCCGTAACGTGACAGAACATCCGGTGCTCGACCTCGGTCCACTTGCTGGTGCCCGGCGGAAAGTGGCACACCGAGATCCGCAACCCCAGCGCATCGGCCAGCTGCCGCAACTCGAACCTCCACTGCCGGCTGCGCCTGCTGTTCGAACCTCCCCAGTCGGCCGTGAGCAGCAACCGCGTGGCCGCCGGATAGGCATGACGCCCCATTTGGCGCCACCAGCGCCGCACCGTCTCCACGGCGAATTCCGCCGTGTCGTGGTCAACGCCGACGCTCACCCAGCTGCTGTTGGCCGTCAGATCGCAGACCCCGCGGGGGACCGCCTTGCCGAGGTCCCGGTCGATGAAATCGTGGACCTTCACCTCCTCCAGCCGGCCCCTCGGATGCCATTCCCGTCCGCCGTCGCGGTATCGCCCGACCAACTCCTTCTTCCTCGTGTCGATCGAGGCCACCGGCTGTCCCAGGCGCTGAAACGCACGCGCGCGGCGGGCGATGCGCCGGAACTGTGCATCCCGATCCGGATGCTGCCGGCCTTCGAGCCCCCTGCGGTTGGCCTGCAACCTATAGCCCAACTCGTGCAGCAGCCGGTTCACCGTGCGCTCGCTGACCCGATGTCCTTGAGCCCCCAACTGCTCCGCCAAGCGCGCCGCGCTGCTGCATGTCCAGCGTAACGGCCTCTGCGGGTCGCCCCGCGTGAACGGGTCGAGCAGATCCTCCAATGCCTTCACCAGACCCGGATCCCGATCCGTCAGCGCCTTGCGGCCGCCGCCCGGGGCACGCACCCGCGCACCCCCCGCCCGCGGCGCCAGCGGCGTGGCCGAATCCAGTTCCCGCACGCCTGCCCGCACCGTGCCGCGGGACATCCCCGTCGCTTCGGCGACCCGCGTGATGCCCCCGTGTCCAATGGCGCGGGCTTCCGCCGCAGCCCAGAGGCGTCGGCCGCGCTCGTCCAGCAGTGGCCCCAGCACGTTGAACTTTCCCTGCACCGCTTGTGTCACGGCATTCATGGGATGCAGCATAGCAGAGCGGCCGACTCCAAACGGTTTGTTTATTTTGGCATACCATCATCCTGCCGACACGCCCCTGAACGCGCAGATCAGCTCGGTTCGAGGCCTCGTCGGGCCGTGTCGTGTGGGCAATATGTAGGCACGGAGACAGGATACCGCCCCAATTCGCCGCACGCAAGCGCACAGAGAATATTTGTTAATCGCCTTTATATGAGCAAGTTACGGACAGGCCACGCACGAGCGCGCAAGGGCACAACACGGGGCGTGTAGCAATTCGTAATCAGCAGGTCAGCGGTTCGAGTCCGCTCGCCGGCTCCAGCTTTTCTCCTTATTTTTCAGATACTTACGAGCGCACGCCAAGTTCTTCGTCCGTGGCGTCTGCTCGCGTAGGGTGCACATAGGGTGCAGATCCCGATCCTATGGCGTTCCGGCATCGGCCGCCCGTGCCTGGAGGGCGCACTGACGATGACATCGCCCCGAGCGATCATCAGGTCGAGGCAGCCGAGCAGGGTCCGCTCGACGCGGACGATTCGGATGGTGATCCTGGACCGAGACGAACGAGCTTCGGCACGGACGACTCGATCGGTCACGTCCTGGAACTGCTGACAGGTAGACGCCCGGAGCTGGAGCGCCCAGGAACGGCGTTCTTGACCGCGGCACGTACGCCGCCCGACACGTCCGTTAGGATCCTCTCCAAGCGTCTCCGACGCTCCCACGTTGATCCGCGAACCGCATCGAAAGCAGATCGCCCAACCGCGGGGTCTCGACGACTCGGCACAGCGTGCTCCCCTGCAAGGAAGACCCTTGCGCAAGCTTCAAACCACGATCGCAATCACCCTGACCCTGCTCGTCCTAGCAGCATCCGCGATGGCCCAGGAGCCCGAGAAGTACCTGCTCCTCGCAACCAACCGCACAGGGACCATGCAGGACGAGCTTAACGAGGCCGGAGCGCGCGGCTACCGTTTCGCCGGTACCCAGGGCGGCGAGACCGCCTTCGGCGGTCGCGAAGCTGTCGTCATCGTGGCGCTCGATCCAGAAGGCCGCCGTTTCCGCTACATCCTGCTCGCGACGAACCGGACCGGAACGATGCAGAGCGAGATGAACGAGGCCCCACCCGAGTACAACTTCGCCGGCATGACCGTGTTCTCCTCGACGTTCGGCGGCAGGGAGGCCGCCGTCATCCTCGAAGCTGAGATCACCGACGACTGACCGCCACCCAGCGGCAGGACGTGCACCCGGTGCGAGCGTCCTGCCGCTCCACACTCACCCATTCGGTCGCATACATGGTCGTAACCAATGACGAAACCCAGCCAGGCACCGGCAAGACCGTCATCGGCCGGGTATGGTTGACTCTCCCACCGCGCTACGCCTCGAAACTGGCTCGCAAGAGCGCGCCGACGCGCTGCGCCAACTGGTTGAGGCGCCGACGACGATCCGCCCAGCCGTCCTCGACCCGTTCAGCCCTCCTCGCGTAGCGAGGCTCAGTCCGTTCGCGGGCGGGCGCGCTCGCCTATCTCGCTGCGCGCGCGCCCGCCCGCGAACGGACGTGCACTTCGCTTGGTCTCCTGCTGCTCGGAATCCGGCCAGTCTTGAGGCCGGAGTACACAGGGGACGGTTCACGCGGTGACCAACGGCGCGCTGCCCGCCGAGTTCGCGCTGCCCCGCCCAGGCCGCTCAGGCAGCCAGCGGCGATCCTCTCCGAGCAGCACGTTGGCCAGCACGAGGAGCTTGCGCATGACGGCGACCACAGCAACCTTCCGGGGCTTTCCCTGCGCGACGAGCTGGCCGTACTTCGCGCGCAGGTCCGGGTTGTAACAGATCGCCGCCAATGCCGGCATGTAGAGAAGCCGCCGCCGCCCGCGCCCGACCGCCCTGAATGAAGCTGCGGCCCTGCCAGGCGCCGGATTGCCGAGTGACGGGGGCGAGGCCCGCCAAGCTGGCGACCGCCTTGGCGTCGAGGCCGCCGAGCTCCGGCATCTGGGTCAGCAGGCCCGCCGCGGTGACGCGAGACACCCCCGGGATCGACGTCAGGATCTCGGTCCGCCGGGCCAGTCTCTCGTCTTCGGCCAGCCGCTTCCCGATCTCGGTATCGATGGCGGCCAGATGCCGGTCGAGCTGCGCCAGCCGTCGGCAAGACGTCGCTGGCGCGGCTGGTCGCCGCGGCGCCCGGGCGCGCCTGCGCGTGCGCCGCCTGCGGGCTGGCAGCCGCTCCTTGATTGCCGATCCTAGAACCCCTGAGCGGTCGTCTCGGTCACGACGTGGCCGGCATGCTACATTTCAACCTTGAGACGGTCCAAATGCCGACAGGAGCTCAAGTCAAAGCGTTGATCCACAGCCACGCCGAGGGCGACGACCAGCGATTCTATTCGGTCGCCCTACAGGTCGCGGCCCAGGCCGCGCGACAAGGGCATGGTCGGTTCGCCCAGGAGCTGCGTGAAGTCATCGACCGCGCGCGCTCAGCTGCACGCCAGGAGGGAGGGGGGCAACGGACGCGGCCGGTGCCAATGGTACAGCCACGCGGGGAGCTGGCCGGACTGCTCACAGCTGCGTACCAGAAAACGCGGTTGACCGAGATGGCGCTCACCGCAGACACCCTCAGTCGCATCGAGCGGGTCTTGACCGAACAACGCCAGCGGGCGCACTTGCAGGCGCACGGCTTGATGCCGCAGCGCCGCCTGCTCCTGGTTGGCCTGCCCGGCACGGGGAAGACAATGACCGCTACCGTACTGGCCGGGGAGCTAAGCCTGCCTCTCTTCAGTATTCAGTTACACAGCCTTATCACGAAGTACCTCGGTGAGACTGCTGCAAAGCTGCGGCTGATCTTCGACGCCATGAACGAGACGCGGGCCGTGTACTTGTTCGACGAGTTCGATGCGCTCGGAGCGGATCGAGCCTCGCCCAACGAAGTTGGTGAAATTCGACGCGTGCTGAATTCCTTCCTGCAGTTCATCGAACACGATGACTCCGAAAGCATCATCGTCGCAGCAACCAACCATCCAGGTCTCCTCGACCGTGCCCTGATGCGGCGCTTCGATGCCGTCATTCGATACTCCTTGCCAAACGAGGCGGTAGCGCTCAACGTTCTCAGAAACCGTCTCGCTTTACTCAAGACCTCGAAAGTCATGTGGGCCGCGGTTCAGAGGGCGACGGAAGGACTGAGTCAAGCGGAGCTCGCGCGCGCCTGCGAGAACGCGGTAAAGACGGCGTTCCTGGACCGACGAACCAGCCTGGAGACCACCGAAATAGTGGAGGCGTTGAAGGAACGTCGGTCAGACCACGCATAGAGGCCCTTATTCACATGGCGTCCCCGCGAAACCGTCGACACATTCTCGTTACCGATCCACCTCAGGCCGAAGGGTTCACTACTCGAAGATCAGGTGGTCGAGCGAAGGCATTCCAGCGTCCAGCGAATCGAGCGGAGCATGCCCGCCAGCTCACTGTCGCCCTAAACCGTGCGTTCGAACAGGGCGTCGTTGGCCGGCGCCAGGTAGCGCAGGCCGAGCAGGGAAAGGCGGGTATCCTGGTCGCATTTCAGGCGCCTCAAGGTGTCGCGTTGAACCTCAAGTCTCTTGAAAACAAGCGTGCTGGCATCGAGGTCCGGGACGTAACTCGGTTAGCCGAACAGGATGAACAAACGTTCATCGAGACCGCCACCGTTTTTATCCCCGAAGAATCGGTCGCCCACTTCCTTGGGAGGTTTGAGCACTATGCTACACAGGAAACGAGGTCGGGGCACCCCAAGAACCGGGACCTCGTGGACAGGATCGCCGCGATTGACTTGGCGCCGCTCCGCGCTCTTTGGACCGACGCCCCGGAAGACTTTCCGACGGACGACGCTCCGATATGGTGGGAAGTCTGGTTGCGGAGCGACGGTGAGCGTCACGAAATTCAGCGTCAAGAAATTCAGAGATTGAAAAGGTTCGCAAGGCAGACGGGCATTCGTGTCGGAGACCGCCACTTGACCTTCCACGATCGGACGGTTTGTCTCGTTCTAGCAACAGCGCAACAATTGGACGCCTCGCTGAATGTTCTCGGGGACCTGGCCGAGCTTCGCAAGGCGAAGCCTGCAAGCGCCTTCTTTCTTGACTTGACACCTACGGAACAGGGTCTGTGGGCAGATGACGCCACCGCAAGGTTGACGCCGCCAGAAGGCGATGCTCCGGCCGTGTGTCTGCTCGATACCGGCGTGACCCAGGCCCACCCTCTCATTGCCCCCGGACTCACCGTCGAAGACGCCACTGCGGTCAATGCCGCATGGGGCTCTCATGACAACGGAGGCGGTGCACAACAGGCAGGGCACGGAACCGAGATGGCCGGCCTCGCACTGTATGGGGACCTTGCACCTATACTGGCGTCTGCGGGTGCGATTATTCTTCGCCATAGGCTTGAGTCGGTCAAGATCCTGCCGCCGGTCGGCACGAACGACCCAGATCTTTACGGTGCCGTCACAGCACAGGCGACAGCCTTGCCGGAGGCCCAGGCACCGTTCCGGCGGCGCGTGTTCTCTATGGCGGTGACAGCGAAAACGACAACTACTCTAGCAGCGCCTTCAGCAGCGCATCCGGTGTATCCGAATAGAACTGAATGCTGATCCGCGTAGCCATGTCGTCGGAGAGCTCGAAAAGTTGTTTCCGCGCCGCAACCGGCATCAGCACGGTATCGGCTCCCTTCTCGACAGCCACCTCGACGATACCGACGGCGTTGGCGAGAGGTTCAACAGATCCACCGAGATTCAACGCACCGACGACCATCAAGCCGCCTTTGGTGCTCTTCTCGAGCAATCCGCTGCAGAGCGCCATCAACGCCGGCAAACCAAGCGACGTGCCGGTTCTATCGTTGTCCTGCGCCCTGAGCTGCACCGAGAACTCATGGGCGCGCGGATCGCGGTCGCCGACAAGCTCCTTGGCCCGCGTGTATAGGTTCTGCTCGGCATACCGGACGCTCTCCCGGAAGGCCGGCGGCACCGGGGCATTCAGGATCTTGACACCGCTGCCCGTGCCAACAGTTACTTCAAGACGGTACAGGCTGGCGCCGGTTTCGGGTCCGCCGGGACTGATGCCCCACACCTGTCCGGGCGGCAAGGGATCGAGCTCGATCGCCTCGTCGCTATGAAGCTCCGGCGTGGAGACGAACTTCTCGATACCGTCCTCACCCATCGCGTAACTGAAATGCGTGTTGCGAAATTCGCTCTTGAAAACCCGCTTCTGCTGCTCCTTGACCCGCCGGCGAACTTCCAGGGCCGCTCGAACCATTGCTTCCAGCTCTTCGTCCGGTACCGGCATTTCCGGATCCGGATACAGGAGCTTCAGAAGACCACTCACGGTCTTATTCACCGCAGTGATGTCGCGACCGCTCAAGGCGCCACCATAGTTAACCCGTCCATGCAGGACGGGGACTCGACTCCCGGTGCGCAACCGGCTCCAGCACTCGGACAGGAGGTCACTGACCATGCCGAAATGATCCGTGAAGTGCTCGTTGGGGTTGAGCTTTGGGAAGTCCCAGCCGGGAACATAGGCGTGAATTCGGTCCATGAACGCCGTGTCGTCCCGCATTTCAGGTGGCAACGGGCTCAGCAGGTGGCCTACGCGCTGCTGGTGCTCGACCTCGACGTTGAGGTTGCCGACCATGACGATTCCGCCCTCAGCCCGGATGCTTTCCTTGCCGCGGGAGAACTCGCCGGACTCCATGTAGCCTTTGAGAATGTTGACGCCGTCTTTCTGGTCGAACGAGACGCCAGAGATTTCATCGAAGCAAACAACGTCGTATTGGCAGACCAGGCCCCGTTGGCCCGTGGCGTTGTTGACGAACATCTTCGCCACGGTCGCCTTACCGCCCGAGATCAGGTGCGCGTAAGGGGAGATCTGTTGGAACAGATGGCTCTTGCCGGTGCCGCGTGGACCCAGCTCGACCATGTTGTAGTTGCGCTCTACGAACGGAACCATGCGCACGAGGCCGACCAGTTGAGCGCGGTCGGAGAGCGCTGCCGGCTCAAGGCCAACGCTACGCAGCAGGAGTCGTTTCCATTCCTCGGCCGTAAAGTCGTGCCGGCCTCGCTTGAGGGTGTCGAGCACATCGGCCTTGGAAAGCTGGATGGCACGCAGGCTATCAATGGCGAAGGGCCGCCCACCTTTTTCCTGGGCGATCGCCGCGTCGTAGCTCAGGGTCACTTCCGCATAGAAGCCGTCCGTGAGCATCCGCTCGTGCTGTTTGACCAGATTGTCGCCGATGCGCACGTCCCTGATCGCGAGGCTCGGCAGTTCAGCGACGAAAGAGTCGGTCTTGGCGTCCAGCTTTGCCCGAACGATGTCGATCAGCTTGATTGAACCCTGGTCGCGCGCCCGAGCCTTGAACAGCTCCTCTTCGCCAGTCCTCACCGTGCGGTCGGCCAGCTGCCGCTCGACGATGGTCAGGCCTTCCTCGATCTCCTGATCGTCCGTGCTCGCGCAATAGCGCCCTAGCAGGAACTCGACCACATACGTCGGGACCGGATACTGGCGGCTGTACTTGCGGACCAGATCCTTGCGGACCAGGAAGCCATCAAACGCCGTCGCCGCCAGGCGGTCGAGTGGGTCGAGTTCTACTTTCAATCGTCACCCCCGATGATCGTGGGTTGTTTCGCAATCACATGGCCGCTGACGTCGAGCACGACCACCACCGTCGGCGTACCCTCCAATTCGTCATCCGCAACCAGGAGGCTCGCAGCGCCCTTTGCGTCGAGCACGCGCGCCTGGCTCACCGAAGAGCCTGCATCGTTCACCTTTGTGCGCAGGTCGACCGACAGGCCCGGCCGAGCGGCCTCGACCCGGACGCGGCCACGCAGGCCGGCCCAGTTGATTTCCGCGATCTCTGCCGTTGCCTTGGCAGCCGCTTTGCCTGCAGTGACCCGGATGACGGGGACAAGGCTCTCCTGGAGGCTCAATCCGCCGTGGGCGTATTCGTTGCCGGCACTGAAGCACGCGATGCCAGGCGCCACCGCGACGCGCTGGTGAGCGTTCCAATGCCAGCGCACGGTCGGTACCTCCACCTTGGAGCCGCCCTTGATCGCGGCGCAGCGCGCCCACCGACTCACCGTCAGGTACTTGGGGAGATCGACCTTGGGGAGCCCTCCGGGCAGCCAGAGCCAACCGTGGTCCGTCACCACACGGATTTCTTGCCAACCGGCCTCGAGCAGTACCTCGATACGCTCGAGGAGGAGCTCGACCTGCTCTTCGACTCGGCCGGCGAGTTTGCTCTGCAGCGAATGCCCCAACTTGTCGAGCTCGCCGCTCTCGGTCCAGCCGCGACCAGCCGGATCGCCCGTTTCATCCGCACCGAGGTACTGGTAGCCCCTTGAGGCCAGCAGTTTGCGGAAGCGGTCCGTCGTCAACGGCTGCTCGCCGTCAGCTGTCAGCGGGACAAAATCCTCTCCGAGCGAACCGCCATTAATGTCCTTCGAGACAGGCGATACCGCTGGCTTGGCCGTAGCTGTCACCGTCGGCAAGCCAGCCCATCGCATCGACAAGATCACGGTCCAGCTCTTGTCCCGCATCCGGGAGGCCAGGCGTTGAGACACGTCGAACCGGAGGCCATCGGCGAACAGGACCATGCCGCCCGGCTCGACAAGCAACTCCTCCAGCGGCTGGCCGTCGTGTCCAGGCAGGGACTCCTTCTCTGCGAGGGCCTGGAGACGCTCCGCAGCCGACTGGAGCCAAGGCCGGTACACGGCGTTCAACGCCTTGCCTACGGCTTGCGCATCGGCGGTCGACTTCACCGCAGCGGCCGCGGACAGCGCCGCCGAGTCAGCCTCCCAGGCACTATCGGAATACAGCTTCGCCATCTCCGCTACCGATGCGCCACCTAGCTCGGTTGCAGCACTTTCGACAAGGCGCGCAATGTTCCCAACCGCGTTCGCGAGGGGCGCGTGGCCCAGCTTTGCCCAGACCCATTCCCGACGTTGCCCATGGACTCTCTCCAGCTCGGGCACTCGCTCGCGCGCCTTGGCCGGAGTCGATTTCTCCAGTCCGAGCAGTGCTTGTCGCAGCTCGGCCTCTTCCTCTTCATTGTTCTGAGGCCAAGACGAGGAAGATTCTTCGAGCAAGTCTGCCGGCTTCGCCTTCCGCAGGAGCTCCGGCAACCCCGGGTAAAGCACAGCTGACTCGGTGAATCGTCCCCACACCGTCGCCCAGGGTCCTTCCCGCTTGCCCAGCAGCTCCGCGCCAACCAGCTCGCCGTCTTTGTCGGGGTCAAACTTGAAGTCCGTCTTGCAGCGCGACTTGAACGCGGTCCATCGACCACCGTTCCATCCGGATTTCACTGCCTCCGGGTCGCTCAACCACAGCAACAGGTCCTTTGCCGGGTCGTCAGAGAAGAGCTTGTCGAAGTCCTCGGCCTCGAGATGCTTGCCTTTCAGCCGGTCGACCGAGGTGGTCGCGAGTTCCGCCAACGCGCCCAGCATGGCGCGCCGAGTGGTCGCATCACGCGCGACATCGATTTCCAACCCGCCTTCCTCCGAAACAAGGAACGCTTCTACCGTCCAGTCCTTGCCGTTCTTCTGCGTCCAGCAAACGCCCCGGTACTGCAGCTCGACCAGGGGCTTGAGACTGTCCCGGCATTCCTGAACCGCACGCAGCTCCTGCCGGCTGACGCCCGGCAGGTAGACGATGGGTGTTGCGCCTTCGGGAATCTCGACTTCCGGAAGTGCCCGATCGACGACGCTCCGCAGCCAGATGGCCGGCCCTCTGCGGTGTTCCGGCTCATAGTCACCGAAGGTCAGGAGCTCTGGGAGCAGCCGCCGGAGCTGCGCAATGATCGGTTGCCACTGGGCATCATGATCCGTCCACAAGACCGCGGAGGGATGCACCGCATCGTTCGGGTTGAACTTGGCCGCGGCCTCCAGGGACCGGACGAGCGCTTCGATGACTGTCTTGCCTGTACGATCCACAGTCGCTATCTCCCCTTTGCGGAAGTGCCGACCGCCTCCCGGGCGGCGCGCTTCTCGGCGTTCGCGAGATGCACGTCGTTGACCCGGTCGCCGGTGAACTTGCCGTTCTCCCAAAACCAGGGGAACTGCCCCTGGTCGCGGGTCGGTTCCTTGCCGCGGTCCTTCTTCCAATGGATGTTCGGCTTGGCACGTAGGACGCCGGCGCCCTTTTTGCCGGCGGGTAGATCCTGGGCCATGAAGGGGCGGATATTGAGTCGCACACCGTCGTTTATGTCCGGCTCCCAGCCGATAGACTGTTCCTCGATGGGCTTCCAACGAACGAAGAGGTCGAAAGGCGGCTCGCCTTCCAGAATGGCGACGAGGCGCTTCTGCAGCTCCAGCGCTGCAGCGAGCCGATCCTCGGAACCGCCCTCACCGCGCTTCGCACCGTCCTTCTGACGGGCGATCCAGTCGCCGAGATAGCTGTAGGTGAGCGACTCCAGCAAGCGCCGGCCTTTGCCGTCGCCCTCGGCCAGTTTGTGGTAGTTGACCAGGGCATGAAAGCCGTCGCGCCTGCGCCCGTCCCAGATGTGCCAGATAAAGGGACGGTGCTGGAACAGTTTGCAGTGTTCCTCAAAGAACTCATTGCGCAGCCAGTCATCGAGTGACGCACTACCGGATTCCGCGAGCAGCTTTGTCAGGATGCCGTCGTGCCACTCCGCCCCATAGGCGGCGTGCAGCAATGGCAACAGCCGCTCAGAAGCCGGCCGCTCGCCGCGTACTGAGGGGATACAGACGATTCCGTCCTCGTCCTCGAATGGGTACAGGGTTTTAGCCTTCACAACCCAAGCGCGCTGCTCATCAGCCAGCTCCATTTCGCAATCGTGCTCGGCTGGCCAACGGTAGCAGAGCAGCCGCGCGACGCCGATCTGCAGCACGGTGCCTTCGATGCGGAGCGGCCCATCGGCGGTGCATTTGTTTTCCTCGTCCCATACTACCGAGCCGCATGGCTGGCCATGGAAGATCCACTGCGTGGGATCGACAGCGTGGGGTCTCGGGAAACCTTTGGGATGCCGTCGATCCACTTCCATTTGCCAGCGAGAAAAATCAAAATGCACCTTTGCCAAGGTCGGATAGGTGACCTTGAACGACTGATCTATCTCTCGAATTGATTGCTGGTACTCAGCTGAAGAACAAAACGTCCAAATTGCGGGAAATTCCTCGCTCTTCTTCGGAATAAGGACGCCAACATTGTCGTCAAATGCTTCTCCCGTGTACCGCGTGGCGGGTAATCCCCCCATCTGGCTTATGACAACACCGGAATCGCCCCACGCCTCGAGGCCCGTCACTACGACCGTCGCCCCTTGCTCAGCGAGCCAACGAATTCCCCCTTGGCCATTTTCCCAGAACAGAACATGCTCCCTGCCCCCGAAGTCGCAGAAAAACTTGACGGTGCTCTGCTGCTTTATCCACGGCTCATCAACTCTACGCAGTTCCCAGAACTTTCTCCCGAATCTCGAGTAATCAGTTGTCGATATGCCGTGATAGGTATTGACGTGTGCCGATAGAAGGCGCGACTTGTCAATTTCACTTAAGGAGATAACGTGGTCAGGATTATTCACCTGAGACGATTGCTTAATCGTTATCAATGCGTGCTTTCGCAAACACGCAGCTTTGTCATCGGCCGTCCTACTAACGGCGCAATCCAAACCAACCATACTGTGCTCGGCGACTGCGGCTCGGGACGAAATGAGAAATAAGCCTACGTTGACAGCCTCACCTGATATTTCGTTGAACGCACTTGCCCCAAGTTTTCCCACGAGCTCCCAAGAACAGGTACTCAATAGGTGCTCTCGCAATTTCTTGTACTTGGACAAGAACAACCAGTATTGAGTGCAAACGAGTGCCGCCCTGCCTCCGCTCTCGGTTAGCGCCAAAGATCGTTCAACGAATACGGTGGCCAGATCTCTTTTCGCCAGCGGATATGCTTTGTCGCAAAACTCTTGAAGGCTTTGTGACTGACGACCCCTGCCTAGATAGGGAACGTTTGTTACGACTAGGTGATACCCCTGGACCAGCATCCTTGCTGCTCTTGAAAGCCCGGTGGCCGCTATAGCTGTCTCTTCCCATTCCTCCTCCCCGGCATGCTCCCGCAAAGCCCTTTCGAGCAACGGGTGTAATTCGTCGAAACCCGCGGTAAGCATGTCCTCGGGTACGGACCGCGCCGGATCAATCAGGCTGCCCAATGTCGGCGCATCGCGGAAGGTGTCGTATAGAGCCGCCATTCCCGCCTCGAGTCGCCGGTCTGCTTCCGCGAGCGCGAGCCATTGCTCCTTCTTGCCGGCAACGGGTTGTCCGCACCAGGCGAGATTGAGCTTGGGCAGCGCCCGAAAGCCGCAGGCATTGGGATAGCGCCATGCCTCGAGCGCCATCGCGAACGCGGCAATCGCCACACAGCGCTGGTCGAGCTCCAGGCCGTGGATGTTCTCCCGCAGGACGACGTCTACCGCCTGGGCGGCGCCCAGCCCACCGAGAACCATGCGCATGGGCACCAGCATCAAGAACGCCGCCACCAGAAAGTGACCCGAGCCACAGCACGGATCGAGCAGGCGGAACTCCGCAAGGTCGTCCGGCCAGCCCTCGAACGCGCCGGCCGCTGGTGCGCCATCCTCTGTACGGCGCAGATAGGTGAGATCGACGGGGCAAGGCTTTTCCGGATGACGGCTAACCCACCAGGCTCCCAATGAGTTATCCAGCAAGAACTGCACCATATACGGCTCAGTGAAGAGCTGGGTGACCGCCGGCAACTCGTCGGCCCCGATCTTGAACTCCGAGCGGTTGACCTCGTCCTTCCTCTTGGTCTGCCAGAACTGGTAGACCCACCCCAGCGCATCCGTGGCCGTGAACACCACGGCCGGCAGCCCCTCAACGAGACCTTCAAGCTTCAGCCGGTATTCGCGGGCAAACTTGAAATCGGATACAGGGTGATCGGGCCGGAACACCTGCGGCAGCATGCGATGCGCGAAGCGAGCGGCCAGCGCCCACTTTTCAACACCGTCTTCCTTCGCCAGCTCCTCACATTCGTCCAGGGTGATGGCAACTTCCATCTCGGGCTCGATCAAGAGACGATTCTCCGCGAGAAAGCGCGCGAACAGCATCCCGTGCCAGTGCTCGTAGGCGCACTCGTGGACCAAGTGATCGATCCTGTGGCTGCCCGTACGTGCATCGAGGCGATCGCCGAGGTGGCGCGCGTGCGCCCGCAAGCGATTGCGAAGCCGGCGCTGCTCGCCACTCATGTGACCGTAGGGCTCGTGGTGGTGCAATGCGAGCGCCTCCAACGCACCCCGGGCACCAGCCTCGGCGATGTCGCGGGCCTCGACGACCGTTCGTTCAAGCTGCCGGCGATGTTTGGTGGATAGCGTCTTCATGCCTGCCCTACGACACCACGATGGGGCCTTGATCGAGCTGCTCGAGCAATTCCTGCTCGGTCTTCATCACCCAAGCCTTGACCTCCTCGGGCGTGCGCAGCGTGGCGCTGGCGAGCTTGACGTGATGGGTTTTCGGCTCGACCAGGTTGTCGGCCTCGATGCGCGCTTCCGCAAAGAGCTGCGGAAGCGCAGCCGTGCGAGTCCGCCAAGCCTCCAACGAGATGCGCTGGAGCGACTCGAGCACTTCCTGTTCCGTCCCCTTGGCTCCCTTCGTCGCCTTGGCGATATTCAGCCCTTGCCGGATGCGGTCGCGATCGGACTGCTCGATCTTCTGCCAGCTCTCGGCGGACTCGAGCCGCGTGGATTGCTCATCGAAAACCTCGGCGTAGCGCTTCTCGGCGTCCGCCAGCGAGGCACGCAGCGCATCGGCGAGCGCCTTGGTGAGATCCGGCATCGCGTCCGTGGCGTCCAGCAAGCTGCGGTTGGCGGTGATCGCGTCGATCTGTGGCTGGACTTCCTTGGCAGCATCCAATCCGTCAGCGTAGCGTGCCAGAGACTGCAGGCGCTGGTAGGCCGGCAGACGCTTCTCGGCCAAGTCACGTGCCTTGGTCCACTCTTCGATGTTCTGCAGGAGCTCGTCATATCGATTGAAGATACCCAATAGTTGCTCGTTACCGGCGAATGACTGGAGATCCACCAAGTGACTCGTGTCCGGGCGCTCGGGTAGTGGGGCCTCCCCGCCCGCACGGCGCGCCAGATCGCTCAAATTACTCAGGAATTCACCGGCCGCAGCCGCCTCTTCGTTCGGCTCGCAGGCCACTCCGGCCGTGGTGAACAGCTTGCGGGCCTTGAGGCGCTGACGGGTGTCGATGGTCGCGCTCTCGACCCGGAAGTCGGCACCCGAGATCTTGACCTGATCAAGCTGACCGGGCTTGAGCGGCGTACCGTTGGTGGTCGCCCGGAGATGACCGGTGCCGAACAGGCTGATGAGCGCGGCATCAACAGCGTCGCGCGACCATCCATAGGACGGATTGGAAAAGTGAGCGCGGACGTCCTTGCCCTTCTTGCCGGAACCGACGAAAGACAGGACCGCGGAACAGACCGGGTGATCCTCGGTCTTGCCGCTGTAATCCAGCACTTCCAGCGGGTGCTCGGCACCCTTTCGGGCGCGCTCGATCACCTTTGGCCAGCGGTGGTCGTCGGCGTCCTTGAAATCGTAGAAGAGCCGGTCGAGGGAGGCGTTGGCCGCCTCCTTGACCTTGCCTGGCAGCGTCGCTTCGAGTCGTTCACTGCCGCCCCCCTGGTAGACCTTCGCGCCATCAACCACCTCGGCAACCAGCACTCGCAGACCGTTGCTGGTTTCGGTGAGCCGGGTCTCCATTCCCTGGCGAGCTTCGATGCCTTCCGGTGTCGAGGGCACACCCTTGTACTCGAGGGTGGCCTTCGCGGCGGCCTGCGCGGCGACCACGCGTGTCAAGGCATCTGCCCGGCTCTTCGGGACAAACACATGAATGATCGGGCTGTCGGGCCCGGCCGCGCGCGCATCGGCGATAACGCTCTTTTCGTCCGCACCCCAGCCATCGCGGATCCAGACAGGAATCACATGGGCAGTCCCTTGGGGCGGCTCGGCACCGAAGTGTAATGCAATCTTGCGGGGTTCCTTGCACTGGCCGTGGAGCAACTTCACCGAGCCAATTGGATCCTGCACCGCCGCGGCCAGCAACTGCGCGCGCTTGCTGCTCATCCTGGTCGGATCGTTGACCAGCTTCGTCTGCCGGTTACGGAACTCCGCCTCCCACTCACTGCTCTCCCGGGTCTGCAGGATGTACTCGTCATCGAGCTTCATCAGCGTGCCAGTGGCGACGAGCTCATCGAGTAGCTTCGGCAGTTGACCCCGCAGAGATGCGCCGTCCTTGGCGAGATCCTTCACCAAGAGGTCGGCAAGCACTTCCGCCGTGGCCTGAACGCCGATGTCGACGCCGGCCTCACGGGGGAGTTTTCGAATCAGGAATACCAGTGCACACAAGCGCGACTTCAGACGACCATCCGGCGAACCATTGTCCTGGCTGGCGATAGTCTCGTTGACCTCGCGCAGCAGAACGCCGGACTGTAGCAGGTTGGCGGAGATCTCCTCGAACAGGAAATCTGCGGGGACCACCGTGCCGAGCGGTTCGTCAGCCGTGCGTCGGATAGCGTCGTAGACGATGCGCAACTGGGTGCGGAGCTGACCGGCCGTACCCGCGCGGTCAACGGCCCGCAAGGCATGCTCCCAGAAGCGGCGCCGGACCGGTAGCAACGGATAGTCTTCCAGCAGGACCGATTTGTCCTCGCTGCGCGGGCCGATCTTGGTCCCGACCAGATGACGGTCCAACTCGCCGGCGTTGCTGTCCAGCGTCGCCTTGACATCGTTGACGCGGTCCGAGCGCTTCGCCAGCACCACCCGCCGAGTCACAGTCTCGACATCGATGTCGGAGAGTTCGACGTTGACCGTGAATCGGCCCTGCAGACGCTGCAGCGCCGGCGTACCCGATAGAGCCGTCTGGCCCGTCCCCAGAAACAGGAGGCGACCACCGAATCGCTTGCTGCAAGCCTCGACCACCTCCTGCACGACGTAGGACCGGCTGGTGTCGTCCCCGATGTACTGCTGTACCTCGTCGAGAATGATGACCGTGCAGGGCATCTCGCCATCGGGCGCCAGGGCGTCCTGAAGGGCCGTGACGAATTCGTCGGTAGTGATGTCCTTGGGCTTGGGGAACTGGGCCCGGAGCGCAGCCCGTGCATCTCTCTCGTTGCCCGCGAAGTTGGGATCGGCTGCTAGCAGCCCCTTGGCGACCAGCGGACTGACATACATATCGTTCAGCTCGCGCCGGAAATCACGCCTCTCGGCCTCGACCGCGGCACAAACCGGCTCGTAGATGCCGTTCTTCTTGAGCCAGATGCAGAAACGCGCCTGCGGGTAGCCCTCGGGAAGGTCCGCGGCCTTGAACACGATACCGAGCAGCGCAAGCCGGACGCTATCGCCGGCGCCGGCACCCAACGTGCCCGCCGCCGCATGAAGCCCGGCGGCGCGCTTACCCAGTGTGGTGATCTCCTTCAGCACGTCCTGCACATCGGTCGGCAGTAGGGCCAGGCCCCGCGCACTAGCGCCGTCTTCTGGGAAGGTGTAGTCGGTCCACAGGAAACGCAGCATCTTCGCGAGGTGAGACTTGCCGCTGCCGAAGAAGCCGCTGATCCAGGCCGCCGGCTGCTCCGGTTGGCCCCGGTTACTCACGTAGGAATCGAGAATGCGAACGAGTCCCCGCTGGTACTCGCCCTCGCAAACGAAGTGCTCCAGCTCGAACCGCAAGGTACGGCGCTCGTCGTCAGTGAGGGCGTCAGTCATCGTCGCGACGCCGTTGTTGAGCAAGGTGGTCTTGCTGGGATCCCTCTGGTAGATATCCCGGTTTTTCATGCCCCGTACGCTCCTCGATCTTCATGCAAGGTGATCGGGACTGCGAGGTAGTTCCACCCATCCCTTGCGTCCAGCAACCGATAGTTGCTGTTCTCGTACTCGCCGGGGAAGAACGCCACCACCCGACCTCTGATATCCCGCTCGATCTCCTTCATGAGTTCGGACACGCGCACGAATCCGAACAGTGACGCGATACCGTAAATGCCGACGATCGAGTTTCCGTCAGCCTCCGAAGATGTCAGCACCTCCCGCACCCGCCCCACTACGTGCTCGAGGAAGTCAAACTCGAGCTTGAGCTCGAGGTCCTCCGGCGATTCGAAATAACTGTCCCGGTATTCCGTAGCCGCCATCCATTGGGCGAAGACGCGGGTCAGGTCGCACTCGATCCAACCGTGGCCTGCCTCGACCGTTGCCATGGCGAATAGATCCTTGCGCGCCCGCAGCCGGCGCTCGTCGGCCTTGTCGTACACGACGAATATGGCTCGCTCCGCCCCCGCCAAATCCTTCTGCCAGGGCAACGCAATATAGCTCTTGTACCGTTCAGCCAGCCTGTCGATGCGCCCCATGGATCAATTCCCGTTCCTTGTCGGTGAAGAGCGCCGGAAACGACACATCGATCATCGAGCCGGATTGCTTCAGATCGAGCAACCCCAACCGCTTGGCGTTGTCCGCCACATCGATGAGATCGTCGGGACTCGTATCGAGTACGGCTACCCAGGGCGTCTCGAACAACAAGCGCCCACGCCGCCCAACCGCGAAACCGAGCAGCAAGACGAACGTCGTTGCGGCGGGCGTCGCCTCAACTCGCTGCCGGGTCTTCCGCCCTCTACCCCGGAAATGCCCAGCCTGAGTCCACGAGGACGAGGCATTGCGTACGACCTTGTCCAGAGTCGCTTCATTTAGCCGGTCGCCGACGGCGTCGGTGAGGGCATCTTTCATCAACTGGCGGGCGAATTCGTTGCCGTAGAGCGTGCGCACGACGGCGGTCGCCGTTGCCCTGAGTAGCGGGTCCCGCGCCAAGGCCAAAAGCAGGGCGAGCAACGGCCGGCTCGTCTCGTGTCGTACCCAGAGATCCCTCAGCACCCGGAACAGAATCACCCGCGGGTCGAGGGCATAGAGCTCGGTCAAACGCTGGAGAGAGAGTTTTCGCGTCGCCGCCGTCCGCTTGCCGAGACAGTTGTGCGCCATCACCGCCTCCGCGTAGTCATCGCGGACCGCGTCCCCTGGAACCGCGTCCAAGAGGTGCGAGAGCTCGTTGAGCATGATCGTGCGGCTAGTGTGGATGCCTCGGTCGCCAAATCTGAAGCCCCAGAGAGCCGACTGACCGGGCGTTAGCCCGGCGATGCCTGCCTCGAAATTCAGATCGGCTATCGCGGCCATTGTGCAGTACATATAGAATAGCCAAATCTGAAAAGGTGTCAAGTTTCGCCGGCAAAACAGCCGGCGAGATTATTCTACTTCCACTGGATCCTCGTCGACCGACTGACCGCGGACCACGCATCGATCAGTCTGCGCAGTTCGGACGCTGGCGCCGATGGAGAACCTGACCACGGCCGAACGGCTCAAGGCGGCCGCCGTGGCGCCGGCGACAGCGGCCAGCTCCGCGCGCCTCGGAGCGGCTGGATATGGCAAGCTCAACCAGCACGGCGGAAACGCGGCGAACTGGCGATTGGCGGACGCGCCAACGCGCCGAGCCGGCATCTCTCCGTGTCGTGCCCCGGTCCGCCAACCGTCGATAGTCGTCTCAGGTGGTCTTGCAGAGTGTGATTGAGTCCAACTCGAAATTGTGAACGGAATGGGGAACGGAAATCCCGCTTCCTCGTAAGTTGTTTTATTGTAAATGAGTTATGTTGAAAGCGTAGCGTTCGGTGCGAACTCCGCCAGCTTGAGGTGCTCCTCCAACGATCAGCGCTTCGCGTTCTCCCACAGGGCCTTCAGCTCGATGACCCGGTTGTACTCAGGATAGCGGCGACGAATTTGGCAGGTAGCCGTGCTGGCGTAGGCCGCGCTTCGCGAGGCAGCGCGGCGCCAAAACTGGGGCGGAGCGTTTCCAATAGCATCCACTCGGTTCAAGCATCCCGATCAATTTCCGTGGCCGCGCTCGCGTCGCGATCCGTCGCCGACTCACCTTCCGGTCCGCTCAGCCACTCATCCAGCTTCGACCACCGCCTGCGTCCCGAGACGTTCCGGACCGCAATGGCCACGGCCTTCGTCTGACCCACCAGCACCACCAACCGCTTTCCCCGGGTCACCCCGGTGTAGAGCAGGTTCCGCCGCAGCATCGCGTAGTGTTGCGTCAGCACCGGGATGACCACGGCCGGATACTCCGAGCCCTGGCTCTTGTGCACGGTCGCGGCGTAGGCGGGAACCAGCGTGTCCAGTTCGCCGAAGCCGTAGACATGCTCACGCCCGTCGAACCGCGCGGTCAGCTCCCCGGCTTCGGGATCGACATCGGCAACCTGCCCGATATCGCCGTTGTAGACCTCCTTGTCGTAATCGTTCTCGATCTGCATCACAGAACCCGGATGTCGCGGACCGCGTCGAAGCCGAAGCGCTTCGGGATCCGCGTCTTCACCAGATCGACGATCCGGATGGCGGCGGTTTCCGGGTCTTCTGCCGGCACGAAGTAGAAGTCGCTGTCGCCGTCCGGCCGGGAGAGATCGGGGATCGCGCCCCGGTTGATCCCGTGCGCGCTGGTCACGATCCGGCTCCGCGCCGCCTGGCGGAAGACCTCGGTCAACCGCACCACCGGGACGGCACCCGATGCGATGACGTCAGCCAGCACCTGACCCGGCCCCACCGAGGGCAGTTGATCGACATCGCCCACGATCAGCACCGCCGCCGCGCGTCGGGGACCGCCGCGAGCAGCGCCCTCATCAGCATGACGTCCACCATCGAGACCTCGTCGACGACCAGCAGGCCGCAGTCGAGCGGATTGTCCGCATCGGCGGCGGCGCGCGGCCTCTGGGCCATCGAACAGGAAATCGTCCAGCTCCGCAGCCTTGCGGAAGGGTGAACCCGGATGCCGACTGACGTCGTGCCCTGGAAACGACTGCCGTCTTCGCCGCGACTCCACATTACGGATCACTCCACATTAGTCGACGATGAGAAGCTTCGGCTTGGCGTAGAAGGTCAGTCGGTCCTCCAGGCGGTCGTCGCTGTGCGCCTTGACCAACGCCGCCATCAGCGCCTGGGCCGTGGTGAACAGCGCCGAGTAGCGCTGCCGGATCGCCTCGCGCCCGAGTGCGACCGCCAAGTGCGTTTTCCCGACTCCTGGGAGCCCCGTCCCATACTGCCCGATACCAAGCGTCCGAAGCGACGATCCACTATCCGTTCCATCCGCGGAGCGGGAAGCGCGTGGAGATCGTGCGCCGCCAGCACTTTCGTGGCAGGCGCGTGTTCGTCGTTCGACAGCCGGACGACACGCTGGCCCACATCCCGACCTGGATGTGCGAGCCCCCGGCCGCCGCGCTTGCGGTAGTAGACCACCCACGCATCGCGTTGGCGGGCCTGCGCGACCTGCGTCTTGCTCTCGACGCGGCGCTATCGTCGTTCTCCAGCATGGAGGAAGGAGAGCGGCATGGGACGGATACAGGTGGTGGGGCAAGGCGCGCTACTGGTGCAGATGGAGCCGGGACCGGCGCTCGAGTCGAGGACACGGGCGACGCTGCTTCCGCTGGTGGCGACCCTGTTGCTCGAAGCGGCGGTGGCGCCCGCGACCATGAGCAAACCGGCGGAATCCGGAAAGACGGAGGGAGGCGATGAGCAAGATCGCACCTGACCATCTCAGCCGTCAGGCCTTCGTCTATGTCCGGCAATCGACGCGAGACCAACTGCGCCACCACCACGAGAGCCGGCGTCGGCAGTATGGGCTCGCGGAACATGCCCGGCGGCTCGGCTGGACCGAACCGGTCGTGGTGGACGACGACCTCGGGCGCTCGGGCGGCGGCAGCGCTCGTCCGGGGTTCGAGCGGCTGCTGCTCGCGATCTGTGAGGGATGCGTCGGCATCGTACTGGCGGTGGAGGCCTCACGCCTCGCGCGTAACGGCCGCGACTGGCACACGCTACTTGAGTTCTGCGGTCTGGTGGGCTGTCTGCTCGCCGACGAGGAAGCCATCTACGATCCGCGGCTGCCGGACGACCGCCTGTTGCTCGGCATGAAGGGCACGATGAGCTAATGTTGAGCTCAACATTATGACATTAATGTTGAGCGCATAGTAATGGAGAGTTGGAGCTGCTCCGGCCCTGCGAACACGGCCCGCAACGCCGGAATCACTTACCATTTCTGTACGTTCTCCGCTCCGCCCTTCGGTCATGAGAGGAGGAGGCTCGGACGGCATCGGCGTGATCGATGACGCCGTGCTAAGGCGCTTTCGCCGTCACGACTGCCGGTGCCCGAGAATGGAACGCGAGCGTCGCAAGGTGCTCGCCGGTCGGTTCCGGCAGTTCGTCTCCGGAGCGCTCAGGCTCGTTCGGTTCTTCGAGCAGAGCGGACATCTCCAGCATCCGGGCGAGCTCGACGAAGGCTTGCGTCTACTTGAGGAGTTGCTGGTCGTGGAGGCGACGGGCGATATCCGCAAGGTGTCACTGTGGCTCGGCCACGCAAGCATCCAGAGTACGGAGATCTACCTGCGCAGCGGCCCGACCGGGAAGCTCGACGTACTCGCAGCAAGGCTCCCTCCAGCGCTCAGAAAGGGCGCGTTCAAGGAGGCGCCGGACCGGTTGCTCGCGATCCTGAAGGACGCCCGCGCCCAATAGAAATGGTAAGTGATTCCGGCCTTGCGGGCCGTGTTCGTAGGGCCGGAGCGCTCCAGCTCTCCATTACTGTACGCTTTCCATTAATGGCCGAGATGGAGCTGTCGCTGTTGCGCCAGCGTTCGCTCGAAGCCCTCCGACAGAAGGCGCGTCGCGGCGAGCTGTTCCTGAGCGTCGCGGTCGGCTACGTGAAGGTCCGGCACGACCGGATCGCAAAGGACCCCGACCTGCGGGTGCAGGAAGCAATCGGACTCGTGTTCCGGAAGTTTGCCGAGTTCGAGAGCGTCCGGCAGGTGCATCTCTGGCTCCGGCAGGAGGGCGTGCGACTGCCGTCCGTCGAGGCCAACGGCGACGGCCGACGGGTCGTGTGGAAGCTCCCGGTCTACAAGACGGTTTCCCTTCAACGCTCACTAACTACACAGCCTAATCCCATGAAAGTCCACCTTTGCCTCGTGTACCCCAAGTTTGTATGATACTATGCGGGTCGCAGGGACGCAACAACCGTTCCGGACCGTTGAGTTAGTGCACTATAGGTCTCCGCGTGGAATTCACCACCGGACCCGAGACGCCCACAGCCCGGGAGGGCGTCGCGGAAAGAGATGAACGGGTCGGTCGTGGAGCATCGGGGGAATCGGTGACTGCGGACGGGTGCGGCGTTCGGGTGGCCGTGACGGCTTGGTCGACCCAAGCGAGGTCCGGTTGCCGTTGGGTTGCGGTTGGCGCGAACGTGGATTCCGGTGCGGACTCCGCCAACTTGGGATTAACCGCCTTGTTGCCAATGGAATCCATGAACACCCACGCGTGGTCATGACCAATTCCGTGTGCAATTCTGGTCGGGATTCTACGAGACCACCTGGGCCGGCTACGGACAGGCACAGGGATCCTCACACGTGACGCGTCGACGAGCCGTCTCATCAAACCCTCCGCCGGATGCGTGTGCGCCCAGGCGATCGCGGCGCACACGAGGCCGCGCGACACGAACCTCCCGGATCGGACGGCAGAGGATAGTCACCGTCGCGCTACCGAGAAGATCCGGTTTGAAGGAGGGGCCGTCCGACATGCCCTTCTTCGCGCCGGGTGTCGGGAGCGTCTCGCTCGCTCTCGGTGCAGCGCGGGGCTCCACGACGGGCTGCCGACCTGATCGGACACGCCGGCGACCGGCAACGGATTGACACAAGACGACGCGAGCGCTTACGATTCTCCCGTTTTGTTGGGTTTTCTGACTGAATCACTGCGCGCGGGGTCGTCTCGGTAGCCGCCTCAGCGTGCTCACACCAAGGGGGAAAATCGATGGCCGAAGCCCGCAAAATGGGCAAGACCGAGTTGTTCGCGCATTTCGTCGAGCATTTCGCTGCCGTCAACATCAGCCTCAAGCGCGCCGACGTGCGCGAGTTCTTCGAAGAGTTGCAGCGGCTGTGCGAGCAACAGCTTCAGGATTGCGGCGAGTTCACGCTGCCCGGCATCGCAAAGCTCATCTTGCAGAAGCGCGAAGCGCGGACCGGTCGTAACCCAGCAACCGGGGAGGCTATCGAAATCCCGCCCAAGCAGGTGGTCAAGGCTCGCATCGCGAAGCAGCTCAAGGACGCCGTGCTCCCCGAAGCGTAAACGTTCCGCCCGGATATTTAACCGGCGTGAGTGGTCGACTGGCCCTGCACGGCTGCCTTGCTGCTCCACGCCCCGGGCGTTCGTCGCCCGTAAACGCAGGCAGGCAAGTTCGTCGTGCACACGGGATGGTGAACGGAATCGCCAGAGGATCGCGTCGGTGGGTACGCGACCTGTCTCGGGGCCGCAGCGCGGCGTGCCTGGATGTTCTTGTCGGTGACCGGCGCAGAATAGTCCGGGCGGCTCGTCGCGAAGAAAGCAGGCCACGATGTCGAAAAGCGGAATCCTGGACGCGTTGCGGAACGAGGAGCGCTCGCTCAAGAGTCAGCTTGTCGCCATACAGCGCGCGATCGAGGCTATCGACGGCAACGTCCCGCCAGCCGCGGGGCGCGGCAGGAAGAAAGCGGCCAAGGCGGTCGGCAGGCGGAAGCGCGCGATGAGCGACGAGCAGCGCAGGGCCGTCGCCGAGCGGATGCGCAAGTACTGGGCATCCCGGCGGGAAGCCAAGGCGCAGGAGGAAGAGGCGCGGGAGTGAGGCGACGCGCCGGTCTCGCTGACGTCTGGGCGTGCGTCCGAGTGACTGCCGCTGTCGACTACCCGGCGTTCGTCCACGGCGAGCGGCGGTGCCCGCCGGAGGACGTCGGCGTTCCTCCACTTGTGGACTTGGCAGCGTTGCACCACGCCGCGAGAACCGAAGACATCGGTGATGGCCCGGCGCAGTCCCTGAGCGCCATCGATGACGAACAGCAACGTCCGGTCCGTCGGCAGTCCGCGCGTCACCAAGTCGCTCAGCAAGCCGGTGGTGACGGCAGCGGTCTCGGTGGCGCCTTCGCGCAGGCCCAGCACGTGTTTCCGGCCCTGTGTGTCGATCCCCAGCGCGATCACCATGCAGTGGTCCCGGAAGACCTTGCCGTCGATGCAGACCGCCCGCAGGTCCAGCTCCCCCAACGGCCGGCCGAGAAACGACTGCAGGCGCTTTGTCGACAGCGCCACGAACCGCCGCGACACCGCGCTGCTCGACGTCGCCCGCTCGGTCACGTCGGCCGGCACCGGGTCCAACGTGCCCGCGTACCGGCGCGTCGACACCCCGGCGGCGACCGCGGCCAGCGTGTGCTCGTCCAGAGGGTCGGTGGCCGCCGCCCATTGGAAGCTCGCCAGGGGTACTTCGCCGGCGGCGCTCCGCACTCGGAGCCGCGGCAACTCGATCTGCCGCCCGCCGAGCGTCACCTGGTTGTCGATACTTCAGTGGGCGACCCAGACTTGGCGCGCCGGGGATGTAGAGAGCGTCGGGCATGGCCGATAACGCGTTAGGGAAGCCGTCGATGCAGGTTGACTACCGCGATGTCGACATCGGCCGGATGACGCGCCGCCGGCGGTCGAGACGACGCTGCGGTTCCTGGCGTTGTGCCACCGGTACGGCTCGCCCGGGCAACCCCGGCACGCCGGCCCCGGGCAACCGCGGACCGGCGCGAGTGGCCGAAGTGGACCGCCGCCCGGATGCGTGCGGCGGTCGAGTACCTCCACGATGCGGGCGCGCCTGTGACGGAATCCGGAGCTGCGCGCCGGCAGCAACTCGTATCCGCCGGACGATGAGCGCCACCGCGGGCGGCGGCCGTGGATGTGCGTCCCGATCGGGGACCGGCGCGATAGTGTCGCGGGTGGCATCCAAGGAAGCAGGATCACGATGTCGAAGAGCGGAATTCTGGACGCCCTGAAGGATGAGGAGAAATCGCTCAGGACTCAGCTGATCGCGATACAGCGTGCGATCGAGGCCATCGAAGGAGCGGATGCCCCTGCGCCCGCCGGGCGCGGCAAGAAGAAGGCGCTCAAGGTGGTCGCCAAGCGGAAGCGCACGATGACGGAGGAACAGCGCCAAGCGGTTGCTGATCGGATGCGGAAGTACTGGGCATCGCGGCGAGAGGCCAAGGCACAGGCGTGACGCCGACGTGCACCGGTTGTTCCCGCCGCCGGGGCGTTCCAGCAAGCACGACGGGATGCGGTGGACTCGATCGCCGAATTCGCATCGGACGTTCGTCGGTCTTGACCGCGGCGATGTTGCCCGGAGCCACCGTGGCATCCCGTTGAGAACCAGTGGATGGTCCGGGAACATGTAGCCCTATTTCGAGCTGCTGACCGAGCAGCAGCTCGCGATTCTGCGCTCCGCGCCAAGCACCAACCGCGTGGCGAAGGCGATCTCGGTGGCGGGAGTCACGCAGGTGACCGTCGGGGACGCCGTCGGCCTGCCGCAGCCCTACGTCAGCGATGTCGCCCGCCAGCGGTACCGGACCATCACCGCCGAGAACGCGAGGAAGTTCGCCAACTACTTCGGTGACTCCATCGCGGATCTGTTTCCGCCATCCCGTCGACAATGATTCCGAAATGACGAGGACCGATCTTCGAAGCAAGCTCCTTGCCGACACGGTCGTCGGCACGGACACGGCCTTCCACCTGATCGAGGAGATCGCGGCCATCTCCGGCGTCCAGTGGTCGCATGCGCCGGGTATCGGCTTGCGCGGCAGCATCGGCTCCGCCGCCGCGCCGACGGCCGAGCGGATCCGCGCCGCGGATCCCGAAACGGACGAGGCGTTCGAGTCCCCCGTGGAGGGCCGCTCGCTACGCTGGAAGGAAGAGGAGCAGGTGCTCTGCCCCATCGCGATACGGGAATGGCACGCGAACAAGATCGACGACATGATGATTCTCGAGTGCATCCACACGGAGCCGTGGGACGCGGTATTCAAAGCCTGGTGGGAGAGGTTTCCCGATGCGCCCAAGAAACCGATGGCCTCCGCGCTCTGGCCCGTGCCCGTTCCATGATCCCTTGGATGCTGATCATTCACGCTGCCGATGAGGCCCCGCTCGAAGCCGAGACCAGCGTCGAGCCTCACAAGACGCCGTACACCCTCGAGCTCGTGCTGAGCGGGTTGAGGTGCACGTTGCTGATGGCGCCGACCGCCTCGACGCCGGGGAGCTCGCGGAAGCGATCCAGCAGGCGCCGCGTGTAGACGCGCGCCTCGTCCGGCGTGAACCGGGTGACCGGCGTCAGGAAGGTCATGATGGCGGTCGGCTCGCGGCCGAAGCCCGGGTCGACCGATTGCACCTGTTGAAAGCTGCGGAGGAAGAGACCGACGACGACGAGCAGCACCAGCGAGAACGTCGGCTGCGCGATGACCAGCGCGTTGCGCCACCCGAGCTGACCGGGCTGGCCGCCCCCGGCGCTCTCGCTCTCGCCAGCACGTTCTGCAGCTCCCGGACGTTGCCCAGCCAGGGTTGCGCCGCCAGGGCGGTCACCATCTCCCGCGCCAGGGGTCGCGCAGCTGCCGGCCGCCACCGCTGGAGCAGGTCCGCAAGAGTTAGGTCTATGATCCGCTCATGGCTTTATAGAGCACGTTGGCACTCCGAAAGCTGAAGAGCGAGCCCACAACCGGGAGAACGAACGTTGCGGCAACTCACCAGGCGACGCGGATGGGTCTTCCTGCTCGGACTGGTCGCCGTTCTCGCGTCGCTCGGCAGGACCGTCACCTCCTCTATCGCAAGGCGCTGGCGTGGAGTCCGCCGGTACGAAATCTTAGAGTCGCGATCCCCGGATCCACCGGGCTCGCAATGCGGGGTGCTCGCGGGACTCCGGGTCCGACTACAGAACGGGCTCTCGGCACCATAGAGAAATCGACCTCTGGGCCAGTATCACGCCCTACACAATATCCCTGCCCGTTTCATGCATGCGCGGGTCCGGCGCCGCCGGGTGGAAAACTAAAAAGAAACTCGTCGGCGCGGCAGCCTTCCAGCCGGCTGATCCAGCACCCCCTCCGGCGCCGGCTGTCGCCTCGTCGTGCCCTGGTTTTCATGACTACGGGGTCCGGGGTCGCCGGGTGGAGAACTGAAAGGAGACTCGATGCGAAAGCGAACCCGGCCGTCGACCCAAACGGGGAACCGGGACTCATGATTCTCGTCCCCCGTCGCTTCGCTCCGACAGGTGATCGGTTTGCCACCGGAACGGGTGATCGGTTTCACCGGAATGCGCAGCCTGCCTCCTCCATGACCCAGTTCAGACGCTCGAAGAAGGGATGCCCGACGTTCGTCGGAAGGTCCGCCGTAGGCACCCACATCGCCGACGGCTGTCGAGCCGCCCTTTTCCTCGCCCATCGCCATGCCGTCCAGTGTACGGAACTCCTCCGATCTGGTCGAGTCCGAATCCCCTGACTTTCGCCACAGCCTGCTACGCGATGTCGCGTGACATCGCGTCCGCTGCGCAGAGGTGCTCCGATGAGGCCCGCGAGCGTCCACGTCTGGACGCCAAATAACTCGCGCAGTTCGCGCCCCACCAACTCCCCGCGGAACAAATTTGACGTGTCCAGGAAGCGGACGGGCCAGGCGGATCGTTGCTGTTCGGTCGAGAGTCTGCCTTGCTCATTGTTGCAGCTCCGCCTTCAGTTCGCGATGGAACCGCGAAACTGCCGCAATGCCTTCCGACGCCAACCCACTCTTCTCCACCAAGTTGCGCTTTAGGGTGTAGGCCTGTTTCTTGTACTGAGCGGCGAATGTATCAACCGCGCCGTCACCACGAAGAACTGGCCATTCCTCAAGATACTCAGGAAGTGCCGACTGCTGGAGATCCGTGTAGGATGTTATAATGCGTGGCGCTTGACGTGCGACTCCGATCTCAAAGGGCACCCACCAAGAGCCTTTAGTATTCTGAGTGATCAGAGCGAGGAGGTTAGAACAATCCGTAAGTCGGCTGACGATCAACTCCGTTATTCTACTGGTGTGCTGCGCTTCTTTATCGAGGTCATCCAAATAGCACTTGATCTCATGCTTCTCCGTCAGCCGGTCGCGGACTCTTCTAGCAACCGCATCGTCGGCCGTCCTATGCGAGATGAACACCGGCATTCTCACCCCTCCCAATTAAGCGTAGGTTGTAACGTAGCGGCGCGCACCTCGGCGACATCCGACGGCCTCTGCGCACGGACTCAACACGACGGTCCTGCCAGAGTCGATGCAAGACAGGCGGTGGCGTTGACGTGTCATTCCCTGTCCCTGAGAGAGAACTTCTCGTCGCGCCAGAGCTTCCCCGCTGACTTGGGACCAGTGACCGATATAGATTTGCCGACTTTACCAAAGGCGCAGCCCCTCTTTTCCTGCTTGGCACGCCTGGGACACGACAAGGTATTTTCCCTCAGCATTCTAAGCCTTCGCCCCTGCGGTGCCGGTCACCATCCCGTCAAGCCCCCGGTCTCGGGCCCGCCGTTCCGACGCGACCGGTCAATCATCGACCCTACGGGCTCAAGTTCCACGTCTATCGGACATTAGCACGATTCGTCGAACCGGTCCAGTTGCCGAGATCGGAACGCTCTAACACCGGCGTCGAGGGCCGACTCGAAGCCACCTCCACTTGCCCCCCGGACAACCCCAACGACTATCAAGAGTTAGCCCGTCTCATTCGACGCCTCAAGTCGTATTGGCAACTCTCGCGATCCTTGAAAGCCAATTCCACCACAGTCCTCAGCGTCGTTGCATTGAGCCGCTCCCAAGGTACAACCGATATCTTTGCTTCCGGTGCGACCAGATTGTCGATAAGCCGGTCAGGCATGTGTGGATAGCGCCGTTCGTGTCCCGCGCGATCAATCGGCGTCCACGACGAAACATCCGAATACAATCTCTTCTCCGCTTCGCCATGGGAAGCGTACAAGTAGTGGCAGCCCGTGCTTGGTAGATTTACCACCACAATTCCAGATCTCCTATTGACAGCACCGTCGTACATGCTTGAGTAGATTTCCCAATCGACGTGCTTTCGGCGTTTTGTTTCTGTTCCAACCAGGACAATTGTCACCGTTGAGTCTCTCAGGTAGTTGTCCCTTATTGTCTCTCGAATGCGCTCGTCGCTGAGGTCATCCGCAATGTCTCTCGTGTCGACGGATCTGTCAACAAATATTCCATGCTTATCACTATATTCAACCAAGCTCTCTTTGTACTCCTGGTCGTCCCTGTGGTAGTAGCTAACAAACACCTTATGCAAGTTCACCCTCCTCGTCATTACCCTCGCCGACATCGACACCATCTCGCTGCAAGCGTCCGAGTCCTCGCAACATGAGCGCCACAACTTGATCGACGTGCGGTGTATGTGCGAGCTTCCGATTCTCGTCGCCAGTCAGACCGTTTCGTAAGTCACGCTCCCGGTATAGCTTGAAGTCCTGCCGACCCGGCCATGTTGGACGGGACCCCGCCCACGTATCGACGAGGCCAAGAGTCTCAGCAATGTCTCGGGTACAGCCGCCAAAGCCACCGGCAAGGAATACCGGCTGTTGCGACTCAAGTGACAACAAAGCTTCCTCGGCTATACCAGGCATGCGACCTCTGTACCCCGCCACCCGTCCGCCCAGCACGATGCGGGCGTCGGAATGAGATCGCATGGTGCGGCGCATGGCCGTCAGGCCCGTCTTCCACTCCGCATCGTCCGGCTCATGGGAGGGGAAGGCTTGCCGGTCCTCCATGGCCAGAGGCTCCCCATCCTTCCGAAGGAGGCTGAGTTGAGCAAAATCGCAGGTGCTTCTAGCCCGTGACGCCAAGTCGTCGGTCTTCATGCCGATGTGAACGGGCCACGCAAGATAATCGACCACCTTCGCACTATGATCTCCCACACGCCGATATCGGAGAACCAACTGAAATAGCAACTCCGTGAAGCCGTGAGAGCGCAGGTCCCCGCCATAGATTAAGTTCTTGCCAGACGAAAGGAGATACAGTGCGATTTCCGCCATGGCGTGTCTCAGATGACCTTCGCCCAATCCGAACGCCGCCATATCGGGGCTTTCGGAGATCGAGATCGCGATAGACTGTAGCCGCCGACTAGTCGCGGGGGTCATGTGCAGCTCTCTCCTAGCCATTCGGTTACGCTGTGCAATCGCACGCCGTGGGCAGCGTCAGTAAATAGCTGCAGTTCTTCATTGCCCAGCGGCGGATCGGGATACACGATTATCAGCGATCCGTCACGGGCACTGACTCTAAACCTAGCCAACAAGAATAATTCCGGCGGACGGCCGACGAATACCGCAGCTCCTTGACTCCCGGGCAATCGCTCGATCCGGGACGCCCAGAGAAGTCCCTTGAATGTCTCGTCAAGCAGTCGGGCCACGACTTCTGGGATTTGGTCCGTTCGACCCGGATCCATCCGGACGACTGGTACATTGCCGAGATACGGAAAGAATCGTTCATCCACCATCCGCAAGCAGTCCACCACGATCATCGGCAGATCTAAACGCTTTGCTGTAAGCACCTCACGGCGGCACCATTCACGGGAGGAATAGGTATCGGTATGGATGGCTATTATCACTCCGGCCGGCGCACCTATGGCTTCTTCTAACACCTCCTTGAAGGACAGGCCCGGAGGTATATCATGAACATCAAGGAAACTCGATAATTGGGTATTGTTATGAAGCCAATCCCGAATATAGTGTGCGACGCGCTCGCCATCGGAATCGTGTTTCGAATGACTAAGGAAAACCGGAACCTGTTGGAGGTATTGCTGAAGATCGCGTCGGTCGCCCGTAGGAGTTTTTCGTTGCGCCAGATTGTGCCTGAGCATACGGCTGAATTCGTGGGTCAAGTCGCGCACAAGACGACCTTCCCGGACCCCGTTCACACCCTCCCAGCGGTCCCAACGCAGAGCCTGCTGCTGGAACGGCATGTCGAGAGCGCCCTCTTCCATGGCGACGGGGAATATCCGTGCGTTGAACCCTATTGTTTCTGACGCTGTAGTTAGTGCATGAACGTAATCCTTCCACGCGGTATCGCCCATAAAGTGACGGTCGGCCAAGATCACTACCGCGGTTGCGGCCGCACTCAGAAAATCCACACCAACGGCCATGTCGGCCTGTGGGTCCACCGCACTGCTAAAGAGCACCGAGACACCTGCTCCACCGGTGATGCTGGTATAGCGATCAGCACCAAAGTGCTCCCGGAGGTACTCGGCGACCGCTGCACCCGCACGATAGTCGGGGCGCCAAGCGACGTAGATGAGGAATGGCACGTACGCGGGCTCCCCGCCATCGTGCAGAAGATCTCGTGGTGGCATAGGTGTCGTCATGGCAGATGGGAAGCGTTGCGGTCCACCTAGCCCGGATCATGCACCAAGGGCCCGATCCAGGTAGAGACACAAGAGCCTCCGTATGGTAAAAATGCAGTATTTACAGGCATTTTAGCCACCAGGGAGGCCCCTGCGTGACGACCGACACTGTACCACAGACTGTTCTGTTCCCGGATCTGTTCGACAAGCCGCTGTTCGCCAAGTTCAACCAGGAACAGGCAAGCTCCGACGGCGGGGCGGTCCTGCTCAAGGCGGCCGAGCGCGTGTACGGGTTGGTCAAGGCGTTCGCCCGGTGCCTGAGCGACAAGCGCGCGCCGGAGAAGATTCGGCACACGCTCGCGGACCTGATCGGCCAGCGCATCTTCGGCATCGCCTGCGGCCATCCCGACTGCAACGATGCCGCGCACCTCGCCGACGACCCCATCCACAAGCTGCTGCTCGGCCGCGACCCGGTGGCGGGCGAGTCACTGGCCTCGCAGCCGACGCTGTCGCGATTTTTTCAGCCGCTTCAACAGCGCCACGTCGGACAGGTCCGCCAGATGCGCCTGTCGGGCCCGAACCACCGTTTCCCGCAACGAGTGTCCGCAGCCGAGGTGCAGCAGGAGGGTCCGCAGGAGGTTGTCGACCGTCTTGTCCTTGCGCAGCCCCTTCGGTAGAGGGCGCCGGCGCCGTCGACGCGCTCTTCGAGCTGGACGTGCGCGTCCATGCCGAGCCGGCGCGCCCCGGCCGCGGCGAGGCGGACGAGGTTCGACTGCACCGCCCCGGTCACGAGCACGGTGTCGGCGCCGCGCGCCTGCGCCTCGCCGAAGTGGAACTCGAGCTGGCGCACCTTGTTCCCGCCGAAGGCCAGCCCCGTGCAGTCGTCGCGCTTGATCCACAGCTCGACGCCGAGCGCCGCGCCGAACCCGGGCGCCGGGTCGAGCGGCGTCGGCGCGTGGCCGAGCCGGGCTCGCGGAAACCGGTCGATGCCAGCAAGTGGTCCATGCATTGGCACTCCGGCTGAAGGTAGCACGCGCGCACGGCACGCGAAGACGCTCAGTTGCCCCAGCCGTAGCCGACCCGCACGTAGTAGTAGGCACCGTTGAAGCCCCACGGCGTGTACTCGCTGTACTTCTCGCCGACGGACATCGCGCGCGCACTCTCGTCCGGATAGGTGTTGAATGCGTTCTGGGCGCCGACGGCCAGCGTCGCGCCGCCGCCCAGGGCGATGCTCGCCTCCAGGTCGACGATCGGCCGGCCGTCGAAGAAGCCCTCCTCGATGCCGCCGGACGGGACGAAGACCTGGGCGAACCCGCTGTCGTAGTCGTACCAGCCGCCGAAGTAGTTCACGCGGCCGAGGACGCTCACCCGCCCGACCTGCTGCGTCAGGCCGACGTTCCAGCGGGTCCGGGGCAGCGCGTAGGCGAACTCGGCGAGGCGCCGGTCGTTCAGCAGCCCCTTCCGGTTGTCGGTCACCTCGGTGTCGGTGTAGTTGAAGACGGCGCTGATGGTCGTGTTGCCGCGCAGCGCCAGGGGCGTGAACGTCGACACCAGGTCGATGCCCTGCGACGCGGTGGAGAACGCGTTGGTGAAGAACCGGAACCGCCGCAGGTCGCGCGCCGCCTCGACGTCGGCGGCCAGCAGCGTGTCGATCTCCTCCGCGGTCAGGGTGAAGTTGCGTGTTCCCGATCCGATCGGAGACGTTGATCCGGAAGTAGTCGGCGGTGAGGCTGAACTGCCCGGTGTCGAAGACGACGCCGGCGGTGTAGTTGATCGACTTCTCCGGGGCGAGCGGAACGCCGCCGCGCAGCGCCGCCACCGGCGAGATGGACGGGATGGTGCCGTTGTTCACCAGGTCGCCGAGGGCCGGGTCGAACTGGGTCGAGATGTTGAAGCCGTTCTGCTGGCCCGGCATCGGGGCGCGGAACCCGCTGCTCACGCTCGCGCGCACGAAGCCGAAGCGGCCGGAGAGCTTGCTGTTCATCGTCGTGCCGAAGTCGTCGAAGTGCTCGACGCGGACGGCCGTGCCGAGCGTCCAGTCGGTCTCAGCGCCGTTCAGCTCGACGTCGCCGTAGAGCGCGACGTTGCGCCGGCTCCAGGTGCCCGCGGCCATCGGCCCGTAGCCGAAGAACCCGTTCGACCCGGCCGAGAAGCCCTGGCCCCGGCCGTAGGGGCCGACCGTCCACGACTCCGGATCCCCCGCGACGGTCCGGTACTGCTCCTTGCGCCACTCCGCCCCGGCCGCGATGTTGATCATGTCGGTGGCGGCGTAGGAGATGTCCGCGTTAAGGCCGACGTCCCGCTGCCGGTTGCTGCCGAGATTGAACTCGGTCGGGGTGTCGGGGCCGAGCGAGGCGTTGACGGTGTCACGGATGAAGAGATCGGTTTCGTGGGCGCCCAGAGAGCCGCTGATGTCCCAGTTGAAGCCGTCGACCGTGAAGCCGCGGACGCCGCCCACCAGCGACAGGTCCTGCGCCTCGCCGCCGAAGCCGGGCGTGAAGCCGCCCGGGAAGCGTTCCCGGAACGAGAAGCAGTTCGGGTCGTCGAACACCTGCCGCAGGGCCACTGGGTCGGCCACGTTGTCGGTGATGGCCACCGTCGGACAGTTCGCCGACCCCATTCCGCCGGCCTGCAGCGCGTCGCCGATCAGCAGCGTCTGGCCGCCGTCGAGGCTGAAGACCCCGCCCCGCGTGTTCGGGTTGCGGAAGAAGAAGCCCCCGGTCACGCGCTTGCTGGCGTAGTTGGTGTGGCTGTAGACCTGCACGCCCGCGGCGGTGGTGTAGCCGAAGTTTCCGAACAGCTTCAGGTCGTCCTCGATGTCCGGCGAGCCCCAGACCTGCGGCGTGTCGGACGCCACGTCGGTGTTGCCGGCCGCGATGAGGGCGATGGCGTCGCTCCGGGGTGCGCTCCGATTGGTCGGGCTCGAGCCGCCGTACTCCAGGCTCAGGTTGGCGAAGCCGGTCGCGCCCAGCGCAGCCCGACGTTGGCGGCGACGTTCATCGCCTCGCCGTCCCCGTCCCCGAACGTGCCGGTGTTGTACTCGAAGGCGCCGCCCGATGCGGCGTCCTTGAGCTGGAAGTTCAGTACCCCGGCGATGGCGTCCGAGCCGTACTGCGCGGCAGCGCCGTCCCGCAGCACCTCGACCTGCCGCAGCGCGATGGCGGGGATGGCCGAGATGTCTGGTCCCTGCGAGCCGAACGCCACCCCGTTGCCGCCGTGCCAGTCGATGATCGACGAGCGGTGGCGACGCTTGCCGTTGACCAGCACCAGCGTGTGGTCCGGGGCCAGGTTGCGCAGCATCGCCGGCCGGACGACGGTGGAGGCGTCGCTGATCGGCTGGGTGTTGACGCTGAACGACGGCACCATCGTCCGGAGCTGGTCCTGCAGGTTGACGGTGCCCTGGCTGGTGAGATCGGCGGTCGAGAGCACGTCCACCGGCACCGGCGACGCGGTCACCGTCCGCGGCTGCGCGCGGGAGCCGACGACGACCGTTTCCTCGGAGAATCCGGCCAGCAGGTTGTCGATCTCCTGGGGCGACAGCCCCAGCGCCTCGACCTCCTCGGGCGTCATCCCGAGGGCCCGGCCGAGCGCTTCCATCTGTTCCCGGGGTTCGTCCTGCGCCGCGCCGCGCGCATCGGCCCCGGCGGGCGCCCAGGCCAGGATCAGGAGGACCAGGGCCGCCATGGCGGGCGACGAGCGGTAAATCGTCTTCCGATGGGGCGCATTCCCGATTTCCCGGAGCAGTGTGTAGGCAAAGATGGACTGTGAGGCTGGGGGAGGTTGAGCCGGTCTTCGGACAGACGGGGAGGGTGGTACTGGACATTACGGCTCGGACTGCCCATGATGGTGCGTTGAAATGGACAAGAGCGCCATCGACACCCCGAGCCGCGAGATCGATCTTCGCAACATTCCCGTCCACCTGCGCACTGCCCTCCGGCGGGCGCTGGAGTTTGAGGCGCGTGCTCCAGCGCCCAGGTCGGCAGAGGAAGCGGAGCAGTGCGAAGAGCAGCTGCGGGCCATCGCGGACGAGTTCTTCGGCGCCCTCCTCACCCCCGTGCTGCAACGCGCGGTGTGCTCCGCCGCGGTTGGCGACGCGGCGAGCGCCCTCGTGCGCCACCTGCCCCGGCGGATGCGGAGCGACGGCCTGGAGACCGTCAACGTTCGCACCTCCCGGGGCACGACGGTGCCGGTCACGACGCCGTACTACCGCGAGAAACACGCCCGTCGGGCGAAGCGGAGGCCGGGACTCTACCCCGCCTTGGTGGTGTTGGGCATCTACGACCGGTGCACGCCGAAGCTGGCCTCCGATGCAAGCCGCGCGGTCGCCATGCTCAGCTCGCTGGCCGAAGCGCAGGCGCAGCTCCGCTCCGACGGCATCGCCCTGGATATCAAGACCCTCCGCTCGACCGCCTATCGCTACGCTGCGCGGGCCCGAGCGGCCCAGCAGAGCGCGGCGTGCGGTCTGCTGGACCGCGTGACCGGGAAGCGGGTGGTCGTCTCCCTCGACGGGGGCCGCGTCCGTGTGAGGCGCAAGAAGCGTGGCCCCAAGACGAAGAAGGGGCGCAACCGATTCCATACCGACTGGAAGGAACCGAAGCTCCTCATCCTGTACGTCGTCGGCGACGACGGGCGACCGTCTCAGACGTGGGCCCCGATCATCGACGGCACGCTCCGGGGACCGGAGGCGGTCTTCGCCCTGCTGTTGTCGTACGCGCGGCAGATCGGCCTCAACGCCGCTGACAAGGTGCTCTTCATCGCCGACGGCGCGCCCTGGATCTGGCAACGCATCCAGCGCCTCATCGCCGCGCTCGGGCTCTCGCCGACACAGGTGCTGGGGCTGATCGACTTCTATCATGCCGCGAAGCAACTCTCCGACGCGGTCAAGCTGCGCCGCTGGAGCGCGACGCAACGCACCCGCTGGCTCAACCGCACGCGGGGGCTGCTCAAGCGAGCACGGGTGGACGAGGTGATCACGGCCCTGCGGGAGCTGTGCCGCGGGCGCACGGCCGGCAAGATCCGCACGCACCTCAACTACTTCCTGAAGAACCGTCATCGTGAGGGTGTCCCGCCAGTAGTTGAAAGTCGGCAGCGACAGACACACATTACCCCGCCTTCTGCAATTCGGCAAGGGCGCCATTCTCTTCGTCGAGGTGCGCCTTCAGCATCCAGAGATGCTCATAGCCCGTGATGCGGCGATAGTGCTTCTCCGTCTCTCGGAACGTCACCGCGGCCCACCGCACCGCCATCTCCTCGCTCTGCCAGCGACTCACCCGATTCGTGTGCTGGCGAACGCCCGCGTGCGACGAGTCGATGATGTTCGTCGTCGTCAGGCAGCGGCGCAGCGGCTTCGGCAGCCCAAGGCGATTGACCGTGAACAACTCCGAGAGCCCTTCGCGCAGGCTCGCCGCCGCCGACGGCCACTCCCGCTCCAGCCACGAGGCGTACTGCTCCAGCTTCCGGATGCCCTCGTCGGCGTCCAGCTTCCACGCCGCCCGAAGCGTCGAACGCGCCTGCTCGTGCTGCTCTTTCGGCAGATGACCCAAGACGTTCCTTACCTTGTGGTTTCTACAACGTTGCACCAGGTTCGCCGACCCGAACACCCGCCCGATGGCCTGCCGCAGCGCCTTGGCGCCGTCGATGACGAACAGACGCCGCCGGTCAGCCCGCAGGCCCCGCGTCACCAGATCTTCGAGCAGGCCAGCGGTGACCTCCGTGTTCTCCGATGCCCCGCCGCAAAGCCCCAGCACGTGCTTACGACCATCCGCATCCACACCGACCGCCGCCACCACGTGGTAGTTCCCGAACACGATCCCGTCGAGGTAGACGACCAGCACGTCCAACTTGCCCAGGTCCCGTTCGGCCAACTCCTTCAGAACGCGCGTCCCCGCCTCGATGGTCTCCCGCGAGACCTCCGACTTGCTCACCCCCACCTGGTCGGCCAGCGCCGGCAGCACCTTCTCGTACTTGCGCGTCGACACGCCCTGCAGCACCAGCTCCAGCATCCGGTCGGCCAGTGGCTGATCCGCCTGCAACGCCGTATACGCCGGAATCTCCACCTCGCCCGGCTCATCGGCCCGCGGCCGCTTCTTGCGCAGCCGCGGCTTGTCGACCCGCAACTGCCGCTCCTTCAATGCCACACGTCCCGCCTGCACCCCGTGCCAGTACAGATCCCGGTCGGCGTCGCGCCGTCCCTGCTCCTTCGGCCCCGCCACCTGCTCGGCGCTCATCCGCAGGACGGCCTCGATGGTCGCCCGGCCCATCACGTCGATCACCTCGTCGATGGCTCGCTCGCCCTTCTCCAGCAGTTCGACCAGCGGGATCAGCAGTTGCCCGTCCTTCGCCAGCCAGTCCGCCAGTTCCCGGCGGTTCGGCGCGGACGCGCCCGAAACGATCTTGTACGGTTTCTTCATCGGTGGCCTCTCCTCCTTTTGAACACACCCGACTGATACCACAGCCGGGCAGGAGTCGCCACCGACTTTCCACTACGCTTGGGGCACCCTCGTCATCGTTTCGCCTACACCACAATGGTCGGGCTCGGGCTTCCGCGGGGCAGCGGTGCCGTCGAAAGCGCCATCCGTCGCGTCATCAATCTCCGCATCAAGGGCGCATCCATCTATTGGCTACCGGAGAGCGTCGACGCGATTCTTCTCCTGCGGTCTTTCTATAAGTCCGGCAGATGGAACTGTTTGCAGCGGATGGCCATGACGCCGGTGGGTGTGAGCGCGTGACCGGGAAATCGGGAATGCGCCCTTCCGATGGGTCGGTTGCAAGGTGACTCCTGTCGGCTCGTTCCGGGTGAATGGACGGCGTCCGTTGGCGCGCTGCTACTCGGCCAGACCGCAGACGAGGGACGCGACGACGACCAGCGTGCCTTGAGCCCAAGCGCCGGTATTGCGTCATTCTTGATTCTCGGTATCCGCCGGCACGACCTCATGCCGCTCGACCGGGATAGGGGGCAGTTGGCGCCATCGCTCACCGTCGATTTTCGCACGTAGAACACACCGCGGGTGCCGTCGGTGGACGTGACGCGTCCGAGAAGGCCATCGCGCGCCGAAGGCCAAACGATTCGCACTTGCGAGCCGACCGCAATGGGCTGAGGCAACTTGTCGCGATGCATAAGCGGGCTCCGCAAACCGAACTGCGACAACTACACGCGTTCAAAACAATGCCGTACAAGTTGAACCATTTGCCTCATGGCAAGAATGGTCCCGGCGTTCGCGCGCACTGCGTACGCCGCTCAGGCGCCGAACCGCATGGTGCCGGCCGGCAACACAGGAGAATCCGCACTGGCGAACGACCGTTCATACAGGCCGGCGCATGCTTCGATGGCGGCCAGCGTGGTAGCGACGGTGCCGCCAGTGGCCTGCGCCAGTTGCCCGGCGAGAGCTTGATCGGTGTAGGACTCGCGGACTTCCGGTTTCAGGTTCAGACTGATCATGAGACCACCATCGGGCCGAACAGCCGAGTAACACGGTAGCGGGCAAGTAGGGACTCTGCGCCGGACTGCCGGAGCGGATGCGCCGCACGGCCCGACGACGGATCGGAGTCGTAGAGGAACGAAGCGACACGAACGGCCGCCGCATCCTGCACGGCCGTTGGTGCGTCAGGCGCGTAGTCTTCCACCAGGGCCACGGCCGTCGCCAAGTCCCGGTCAAGGATCGCGGACGTTTCCGCGTTGTCGTCCACGCGAAGCGCAACGGCCAATTGAGCCCGCGTCAGAGATACAGCCATTAGAGATAAACCCTCATGCGCTTCCGGGTCCGAAGCTCCGCGGCCGTCTGGGTGTATTCGGGAATTTCGGTCACTGTGGCGCCCGTCAGAATGGCCCGCTCAATTTCCCGAACGCCGCTCGCCGTGCGTGTCTCCAGAAGCGAATGGAACTCGACCGACATTTGGTCCTTGCCGGCCCGAACGGCCGCCGTCAGAGCCGGAGTCGCTTTGACAGACACGTGTATCTCCGCGCCCTGGCGAACCGGGACGCCTACCGCCTCAGTCGGCCCCAGATGCCGAGTCCTGATCTCCACGCCCTCGGCAGGCCAGACGACGGAGCCGACCGCGAACAGTTCGAGTCTCCGGCCGGCCGCGGCCCGGCCCTCTGTCAACAGGACGCCGTGAAGAGTCGGGCCAGCGTGCGACTCTCGAAGCTCGACCTTGCAGATTCGCGTATCTCTCATGGTGTCATTCTCCGCACGCTGCGAGCTGACCAAGCGTTTACGTATCGCACACCCTGTGCCACTTGGCATACCCGAGCCGGCAGGATGCCCGCCACGGGCCGGGCCGGGCCAGGGACCAAGCCCCGGCCCGGCCCGTGAAACGCCGTCAGCGCCATCCTTAGCTGATCTTCGGATGGATCTCCTTCACCTGCGCCGTCGTGTGCGGAATGTAGACGTCGGACACCAACGCCGTTGCGGTCAGCGTGACCTTGCCGGCCCCGGCGCCGGAGTAGGGATCGCGCACAAGCTCCAGGGAACTCCAGACGTAGAGACGGATGGGCGACGGCCCCGCGTTCAGCGAGACGATCCCTTTCTGGCCGTTGTTGGCCTTCGCCGGCGCACGGTCGCTGACCCTGAAAGCGCCGAGCTTCTCGGCGAGATAATCCGCCAGCGGGACGCCGTTGTCGAAGAGCCAATCTGGACGAGCGTGCGCGGAGCCGGCGTCAAGGCCGTCAGCCCCGCGGAGCGGGGGGCGGAGCGAAGCGACGCGCCTTGACGTCGGTGAGCACACGCGCACGCTGTTGGCTTGACGATGCCGCCGGAGACCACAACATCTTGCGGTCGACCCGAGTCCAGTTTCTGTCAGTTCCTCGCGCTCGGCAACACCCACCCCCGCAGTGTGCTCGTTCGGCAGCATGTGCTGCGCTGGCGGAACAAGAAGCTCTGCTGCGGCGCAGCGGCCCGGTGCGGTCACCGTTACCTCCTCACATTCGCGAGCAACGCGAGCAACCGATGCAGCAGCCTGGTCGAGGAACAGGAATACGTGTTCCCCGGACGCGAAGGAAGCGGAGGAAGTCTCGTGTTGTCGATCCGCCGCGCTGTGCCTGTGGTGCACGGTTGCCACGTAGGGAGAACTGGGCAGGTCAGGTTGCGGTCGTTTGTACCGTTTGTGAACGCCGCACTGTTTTATCGGGTCAAGCCGCAGGTAGTCACATTGGCGGCGGAGGCCCTCGGTCGACTGGAGTACGGGTCGTCGGGGGTGGAGAGCGCTTCGGAGTTGTTTTCGTTGGTGAGAGGGTTGGCCACGGCGGCAGCGGTGTGTAGAAGTTCACGAATCGCCGAGGAAGTACGAGTTTTGGTGCGTCGGTACAGACGAGATTCGGAGCCCCCGATTGCGGCGGAGGACGCACTGGAGATTTTGCTGGTGGCAGCAGCAAGCCGTGCTGACGCGGAGGAATGGGGAAGGTGGGTGGGCGGAGTTTTTGCGGGGATGGCTTTGGGTGAGTTGGGAGAAGAAGAGGGAAAGCTCGGGTATTTTGCTGTTCGGCGGCTATGCGACATTCGGCCGGAGTTGTGGGCGCATTGCGGGAGCGCGGAAGCTGCGCTTGCAGCTTGGCATGGGAAACTACAGGACGCGGTTCTGAAGCAAAGGGACGTCACATGACGTGGAGTCCCAAGATGAGCTCTCGCTGCACCCGGCGAGTCCGGGCCGGGAGATCCGTAATTGACGCGCGAGGGCTTCCTGCAGGGTGCGCACCTGACGGTACTTGTCGCTGACGACAGGCATCTCAGATGCTCCCTCCTATGGGGTCACGAGCCATCCCCCCGCCCCCCCGGATCGGCCACCAGGCGCGGATCTCGTTGACGCCGGCCGCCGTTGCTGCAGATCGGTGAACCACAAGGCCATCCTTGCGGCTGGCCGGTTTCCCGGCCAGCCACCCTACAGATCGCCGGTCTCCGTTGTCGCCAGCGGGATTTCGACCCCTCCCACATTTTGCCCCAGGAGACGATTTCCGGGGTCCGGTCGATGCCCAGGACCTCCGAGATCGGTGATCGGGGGGCCGACGACGTCGAGGCGCTCAGCGGCAATCCTACGCCCTGTGCCATTTGGGAGCCAGGGTCGAGGAACTAACGCACCAAGTCGAGGAGCTGACGAAACGGACCGAAGAGCAGAACCGCCGCGCCGGAGAGAAGAACCGCCGGTGGTTCGTGCTGGGCGTCATCATCACCCTTGGCGGCGGATGGCTGTTCTGGCGACTGCCGCCGCCGCAACCGCAGGGGCGAGACGTCAGGGTCAGCGGTGGCGCTCTTCACAGCGTTCGCGGCGGCGGTACTCCGATCACGCCGCGGCAAGTCGCGGACCCCGGCGGCCTCCGCAGCCGGGCAACGCTCACGGTGAAACCTGCCGACGCCGCCGGCGGCGGTCAACTCACCAGCGTCTGATAACGGCCAGTTCCGTTAACCTGGGAGGCCCAGGTAAACCCACGTTGCCAGACCCTGGTCGAGTGACGCGAAATGGACCGCGCTCTCGGCAGTCAAGGCGGGGGTGCTCGATCTGACCAGCATCGACCACCACCGGTCCCACATCAACCGTCGCGGTGCCGGTTGCCGGCGGGCAGTACTGACCGATTCACCTCGACGACGTGGAGGAGTCCATATACGGGCTGTTAATTTAAGAGGACCCTCCGTCAATAGGCACCGACCAGAAAAAGCAGGGTCGGGGTCTGTGCTTCCTCCTGCAGGGCCGATTCTACCGAGTCGCGCTACATGCTGAACCGCACCTCGCCGGTGACGGTGCGCCGCAGGATGTCGCCGAAGATGTGCTGCTGGATGCTCTGGTTGAACAGGTTCGTTACCTTGATCAGCGTCGTGATCGCGCCGCCGTTCCACTTCATCCCGAAGCTCCCGTTCACCATCGCGTAGCCGTCCGAGTAGCCGTGAAACTCCGACGTGAGCACGTCGGACCAGAACGCGGCGGTCGCGGCACTCAGGGACGCGTTCCCGAGGAATCGCGACCCGTTCAGGGAAGCGCCGACGTTGACCCGGTGGGTCGGCGGCAGCGCGAGCTCCGTCGGCAGGAACGGGTTGTCCGACTCCAGGATCTGCGGCTCACCTTGCCACGAGTAGTTGAACCAGGCCGACGTCGATCGCGAGATCCGCTGGTCCAGCCAGAGCTCTACGCCGAGCTGCCGCGTCGGTCCCAGGTTCACCTGCGTAAAGGCCGTCTGCGGCAGGAAGACCCCGACCGACGCCATGAACGGGAGAACCTGCGGCGGCAGCAGCCACCCCGGCGGCGGGTTGTCCGCCGTGTACGGATCCGCGTCCGGCGGCAGCGGCACGCCGTTGATCGGGGTGTCCCGCCGGTTCACGTACACCGAGCCGCCGAGCGTCGTCCGGCCCCCGAACGTGCCCGTGTAGCTCACCTCGTAGGCGGTCAGGGACTCTTCCGTGAGCCCGATACGCGGCGTGTCGCCGATCGGCACGTCGCTGCCGACCACCCCGACGACCAGGGGAAACGGCTGCGCGGTCGTCTGGTCGAGCTGCTGCTCGAGCTGCTGCAGCGCCCCCTGGGCCACCGCCGGCGGCAGGCCGGGCGGCAGCAGCGCCGGCAGCAGGGGTCGGAACGTGGCCAGGCCGCTCAGGTCTACCGCCTGAACGATGCTCATGTTCAGGAAGTTGTCGATGATCGACGGCGACCGGAACGCCCGGTTGTAGGAGAGGGTCACGGAATGGTCCACGCCCGGCTTGAACATCAGCGACACGCGCGGGGAGAAGAACGGCGTGGACAGGTTGCCGAACTTGTCGACCCGGCCGCCGAGGACGAGGCGAACCCGCTCGAAGAAGATCTCGTCCTGCAGGTAGGCGCCGCCCTCGAGACGGTCGGGCGCCATGGGGGCGATGGTGATGTCGAAGGTGTTCCGGCGCACGTTGCCGCCGTAGGTCAGCAGGTTGCGTTCTCCGAGGAAAGATGAGTGGCCGACCTCGGCGTCGAACGTCTTGCCCTTGAACCCGAGTTGCACCGGCTGGCCGGGGTTGTTGGGGTCGGGCAGCAGGAGGTTCGGCGCGTCGCCGTCCATGATGTTGGTGAAGACCTGGAACCGGAAGTCGCCCTGCGTATAGCCGAGCTTGCCGTACCCCAGGTACGACCCGCGCTGGATGTCGAAAGGCCCCACCCCGGTGTGCGAGAGACCCTCGGTGGCGGCGACCCCGCCCGAGTACGTGAACTGGCCGCCGTTCGACAGCTCCTGGTCGACCCGCACGTCGAACTTGGGCTGGCTGGTGCCCCGGTTGGCGAACGCGGCGCCGAAAGGCCCGGCCCCGTCCAGCGGATACGGCGCGCCGCCCACCGTCGCGCCCTCGAGCCGCGGGTCCTCGATGACCGGCACCCGGCCCGTCGGGCGCGGAAACGCATCGGACTGGAAGTAGCCGGCGCTGATGCGGTAGGCCAGCCGGTCGGTCGGTGCCCGCGTGATCGTCGCGTTGGTGCCGAACATCGTCCCCCGGCCCTGGCCGACGGTCGAGCCGGCGTCCCGGTCTATCCAGCCGCCGCTCATCGACACCGTGGTGCCGACCGATTGTCTCGGCGGCTTCGTGATGATGTTGACCGCGCCGGTCATCGCGTTCGCGCCCCAGGTGGCCGAGGCCGGCCCGCGGACGACCTCGATCTGCTCGATGTCGCCGGTGTTGGCCGGCAGCGAATCCCACATGACCATGCCGAAGAAGTCCAGGTAGATGCTGCGGCCGTCCATCAGCACGAGCTGCGAGTTGGCCAGCGTCCCGGTGGACTGACGGCTGGTGACCTGGACGTCGCGGGCCGAGAGCTGGATGACGTTGACCCCGGGCACCGAACGCAGGACGTCTCCCACGTTGGTGCTCGCCGTGGTCGCCAGCGACTCGCTCGTGACGACCGACGTCGTCACCGGGGCATCGACCACCCGCACCTCGGTCCGCGACGCGGTGACCACCACCGTGTCGCCGAAGCTCGCCAGCGACAGCGTGACCGGCGGCAGCTCGACGGCGGAGTCCGTGACGACGACGTCGTCCACCGTCGCGTCAGAGAAGGCGGTCAGCGCCACCGTCACCGCGTAGTCACCGGCGGAAACCCCGGCGAAGGCGTATTCCCCTTCGCCGTCGGACTGCGTGGCACGGGTCCCTTCCGGACCGCTCAACGTAACCGTTGCCCCCGGCAGCACGGCGCCGGTCTCATCAATGACATTGCCGATAATTCCACCGGACTGGGCCGCGACCGGAACGGCTCCGAGTGTCAGCAGAATCACGCCAATTGTGGCTGGATATTGCATCAAGGCGGCCTTCCATCGGGTTGGGCATGCAGTAGAGAACGTCAGTGTAGCAGCGATTCGGGCCTACGCTCCGGGCGCGAAGACGCCTCGGTCACGGCGACGTCAATCCGTGTCGCGGGCCACACCGGTCAGCGCCCGAAGCTCGCGGCGGGCTTCCCGATACGAGGATCTGACGGCTGTTGCTCCTCGCGCCTGGCGATCGTCGAGGTGGTCGAGCCGTAGTAGCGCAGCGTCGTCGCCGCGGCCCAGGGGCCGAGCCCCGGTTGCGAACGGTAACCGAGAGAGAGTTAAAAGGACTGACCCGACGTGAGGGTGCTGTCAGTAACCGTCGGCGACCCCACCACGAGATCCGGGAGGGGCCAGGGCTGGCTCGTAGCGACCGCGGCAGATCGGGAGGCGTGGGTCTGATAACGGCCCATTACGTCAACGTCCGCCGGGCGCAAGTGTTGGGGTCGCGGGGCGCCCCAGCGATCTGTTTTCGCGGTCAGCCGGTCGCCCGAACTCATGCGCCGCGCGGCCCAGCTGGCCGGAAGACGCGAGCGCTGCGTCAAGACCGCGGCGTCGAAGTTGGCGCAGTCGATTCGCCTCCACGGTCACCCCGTGACGCGCTTCGTGCTCGACGGCCGGTAGCGTCTGCAGGGAGCCCGGAGGTAGACGGCACATCCGGTCGGGTGCCCCGCGAGTCCGTGTACTGATGCGTGGCGTTCGGTGCGGACTTCGCGCTTCTTTGGTAACTCTTTTATAAGCAACAGCTTACGTGAACAGCGACGCTAGTCATTCCCAGTTTCGTTCACAATTCGCACTTGGATTGGAGGGGACTCTGCAAGACCGCCTGAGCCCTTCCGCGAGCCGCGGACCAGAAATCATCAGCCGCGCAAACTACGGCTGGCATTGTCCCGAGGGTGTCCCGGAGTTAGTGGAGGGTGCACGTCAGATTTGTGAGATGACCATCATGCGGCGTTTGCGGTTCGTCGGTCCCAGAAATCCTCGAAGCGGCCGCTGAGCTTGCTGCAGCGCAGGGCGATGATGGCGTTGGCGCCGGCCGCCGTCCACCCCACGCCGGCGCGCTTGAGCTTGGCGCCGATCTGCTTGCATCCGGCTTCGACGACGCCCGAGGAGACCGACTACACCCGGGAGGCGGGAGTGTGGGACTTGGCCGGGGCGCTCAGCGCGTTGTGCGCCAAGGTGGTGCGCCGCCGTGCCGCGGGGCACGGGCTCGAGGAACACGAGAACGAAGAGCCACGAAGGGGACGAAGAGAACAAAGGGACGAAGACGGACAAGGAGAGCACGATGAGCAGGAAGGGAACGAAGCGCCATTCGAGGTCACGCCGGAGACCGTCGTAGAGATGCTCGGCGCGCCGGCGCATGCCGATGCGCGTTCGATCTGGAATGGCAGAAGCTGCTCCAGGTTCGTGCATTCCAAAGGAAACATCAACGAGCCCGGCAACGGCTCAAAGACAGACACCAGGAGAAGAGGGAGGTACGACGATGACCCTTCAGCAAGCGCAGCGGACGCCCGGCTACTACGGGCGACTGATCGAACCATGGACGCCGGAGAGCAACGAACCGCTGCTGTTCCGGATGGTGGAAGTCCTTACGGACGGAAGCATCATGGAGGAGACCATGGGCGACCCATTGCCCCTCTGCCCGAGTTCGGATCTCCACGACGACTGGCAGCCTATGGAGGCGAGTCTGATGCTGTGTGGCCCCGCAGGCTTTCTGACAAGCGTGTTTGTCCTCGCCGGGGTTCCCATCCACGAGGCTATGTACCGCGCGGTCGAGATGCTGAAGAGAGCAGACACGTCGGTCTCGTGACCGAACGGCCGGGCGAAATGGCGGCCGGGGGTGCCGGACCCACTGTCTGGCGGGATTGGAACGCCGCACGGTATGCGGCTCGGCGAAGCGACGGGCAGGTCGAGTTTTGCACGTGGCTTCCCGACCGCCGGCCTTTATACATTGGCGTCGTACGGCGCGGCGTCCCGAGTAGCTCCGCGGTCAGCCCCAGCGCGTCGTCGTCGCCCGCAACGTCGACGGACGCGAGCGTCTCCGTGGCGCGGCTCAACGCCACGCGCAGAGTGATCGATGCGCGGTCCTCGGTCGTCGAGCCGTTACAGCGGCGGCCGGCGCGTCGGGGGACGACCACGGGCTGACATCTGATCCTCGCCGGCATCCCACGCGAGGACGCCCTGCGCCGCGCGGCCACGTTGCGGCCGTAAGCACGCCCGACCTCGCTCGCCTCGGCGCCGCCGATGGCCGTGCCGCCGGGCGTCGACAAACCACACCACGAACTCAGTCTGGGCGATCAGAACACACCGCATGACCGCGCCCGCTTCCCACCGCTTCGACGCGAAGGACCGGCATCCGCAACGCCGCTCGTTTTCGAATGAACGCGGCGACCCTCAGTTAGAGACCGGCCGCGGTCGGCCGGCCGGACTACCGACGAGGGAATGACGAGAAGAACACGAAAGACGAAGAGGGGAACGTACGGATCGGGGTCGTGCTTCGCCAATCAGTCGAAAAAAAGAAAGAGGAGGAACATGCAGACGACAGAGACGAGAACGGACCTCGTAACCATGGCGCGGGCCGAGACACTCGCGCGAGTATTACACGGCCAGACCGCCGACGGGGACGCACCCCCGGCAATCAAGCAGGCTAAGCGCGTGGCGCAGGCGGTACGGACCGACAGGCAGCGGGCGATTCTGTGGTCGCACCAGGCTCTGAACCACGAGGCGGTGACGTGGGAGATTCTGATTGTCCTCGGAGTCGACCAGCTGGTGGCCGACGCCGCCGACAACCTTGGCAGACGGCACCGGGAGAGCGTGCGGGACTATGCGAAGCGAATCGCGGCTTGCGACGACACCGACGTGCTTGCCGTAGCCGTCGCTTTGATCGACAACCAGATCGAAGAGGGGGTCGAGCAGCAGGACGACACTCTGGCGGCGTACAAGAAGGCACGCCGTGTGCTGAAGCGCGCCGCCGCCCTCGCGAACCAGCAGCCCGGAGCCACCTCGCCAGCTGGCGAGGTGGCCGACGACCGCCCTACGGAGCCGGCCCTGCGCACCGCGGTTATGACGTTGATGGAACACTCCGAGGGCGCGGAGAACGCGATGAGTCGGATTATGCAACTGCTGCATCATCAAGGGGAGAGCTGGCAGATCAGCGGGAACGATATGCAACTGGTCCTCGGCAACGTGCACGACGTGATGCTGGTCGTGGCGCTGTTGTTCATCGAGATGACCGCGGAGCGGTACGAGAAGACGTCCGCCGAGGACAGAAGGAGGCTCTTTAAGACCAAGACCATTAGGGAAGGCATGGAGATGAGCGTGCGAACGATCGCACATCGACTGCGAGGCTTCAGCGAAGCGCACGGTGGCGAGGAACCACGACCGCGGACAACATCAACACGCCAACGACCGCGATGATCTTCGTATCCGTATCCTTGCTCATCAGGTCAGACTCATCAATGCGCTCGGGGGGGCATCCGGGAGGGTGCCCCAAGCGTAGTGGAAAGTCGGTGGGGACTCCTGCCGGGCTGTGGTATCAGTCGGGTGTTCAAAAAGGAGGAGAGGCCACCGATTGGAGTTGGCCCAGTTCCGCGCACAGTTTAATTAATTAAGGCTTTCATCGCCGCCATCTGCATGTGGACGCTCCATTCCGTCGGTGGCAACCGGACGCATCCGGGCGGGCGCCAGCAACGCGTAGGCGTGGGCGAGCTTGCTGACGAGAAGCCGGTCGAACGTGTAGTCGAGATCACTACTGTCCCAGTAGAGTCGAGGGGAGGCGCGTATCCGGTAGGGATCGGTGGCTCATCCGGTGCTTTCGCAACCGGGCCGCAGTCCGATTCCCGTGAGCACGTTTCCTCCCCCCGCTCTCCGAACCCGGCGGGCCGATCTCCGGCACCGGGCTCTCCAGTGGAATCATGCGACTCGCACACGGGTTCCCGGGCGCGACCAGCGGACGGGTCTCGCGAGCGGTGGCACCACGCTCGCACCCTTGCGCTGGCCGGCCGGTGCGTCGTCAGGCCTGTTGACGCCCTGGCGACAGCGACCATGCAGGTCGTCCCCTTCGCTTGTGCATGTGATGACAGTCCGGAATTCCTGCTCATCTCCGGGGTACTAGGCCGTCGGCCACTCCCGTGAGCCTGCTCCCTTTCGCCATCGCTTTCACCTGAGGTCCCTTCCCTCCGCCGGCATTGCCCGGCTTCCTCGGTACCTACGGACCTCTCCGCCACCCTGACCGGCCCGACCTGACCCTCGCGGGCTGTCCGTTGGCGCGTGCCACGCCACCGGCAGGGCTTCCCGTGTTGCGCCCACTCCCCCCTTCCACACGTGCTGTCGCCATTACCCCGGCGGAACCGGTCGGTGCCCGCGTCGCTCGCTTCCCGACCGCTGACAGCCTTCCCCGTGTTCTAGGCGGGTCGGCTTCCGCATTATTAACAGGGTCATTGGTTGCCTGACAGCAGACAGGTGATTGCCGGCCTGATTTCCTCATATTTCGGCATGCTACGAGGTCAGGATACTTATTTCCAGGTTAATATCCGTTTCGAGGCCTGCGCGGCGTTCAACTCGTTACGGCCTGTGTGGTCGCTGAGCCGCCCAAAGCGGCCCTTTGTCACCGGGGTGCTTCAGCCGATGTCGTTACCTCCATCGTCCGCCCCGACTGCTACCGGCTGGAGCGACAGTTACCGGGCGGGATTCGCACCCGCTGAGGAATGGCGCCTTGTCACGGCGCACTAGAACTTCAAATTAAGGCGGCTTGAAACCTCCGTGTCTGATAGAATGACTTTGCTCCAAATCGTTCAAAAGACAGGAGATCCAAGCCGTGGCCCATAATACCACAGTCTTCCGGCAGCTTCTCGACTTGCTTCCCCGACATGAATTCGACGCCGAGGCTCGACAGCACCAGGAGGGCCAGAGACTCCGCGTGATGAGCCGCTGGGCGCAGTTCGTCGCCCTCGGCCTGGGACAACTGGGCGGCCTGCAGAGCCTGCGCGACATCGTCGGCAACCTGCGCGCCCAACCCCACAAGCTCTATCACCTGGGCGTGCGAGCGTTCGTCAGTCGCTCCTCGTTGGCGCGGGTGAACGCACAGCAGCCGTATACGCTCTACGAAGCGCTCTTCGGACGCCTGCTGGCCCGCTGCCAGCAGCGGGCTCCGCGGCATGGCTTCCGGTTCAAGAACAAGCTGTTCGCGGTGGACGCGTCGACCATCGACTTGTGTCTGGCGGCCTTCCCGTGGGCGTCGTTCCGGCGCACGAAAGGCGCGATCAAGCTGCACGTCGGCGTGGACCAGGCGGGACATCTGCCAACGTTCATCAGCGTGACCGACGGCAAGACCGGCGACGTCACGGTGGCCCGCACGTGGACGTTCCCGGCCGGCAGCGTGGTGGTGGCCGACCGCGCGTATCTTGATTTCGGGTGGCTCCATCAGTTGCAGCAACGGGGGGTGACCTTTGTGACCCGCCTGAAGCGGAACGTGCGCTATCAGGTGGTGCGTGAGCACGACGTCGACATCCGGACCGGGGTGTTGAGCGACCAGACGATCGAGTTGACCAGTGCGCGTAGCCGCAAGGCCTATCCGGGCACGCTGCGGCGGGTCGGCTACTGGGACGAGGAAACGCGGCGGAGCTACGTGTTCGTGACGAACAACACGACGTGGGTGGGGAAGACGATTGCCAACCTGTACAAGTCGCGGTGGCAAATCGAGCTGTTTGAGCCTCTTGCAAAAATCGGTAATCGGCCGGGTTTTCTTTGCCGGAAGCCGCAGGCGAGGGACGGTCAGTGGGCGGGACGTAGCGTCTGAAGGATGGCGGTAGCGGTCACCGCCGACGACGAGCCCGAGACGCGGGGGTTCATGGGGCCTCCCGGCCGGTTATGAGGGCAAGCACGCGCGAAGAGAGGCCGCGCATTTCCCTCACGATCCGTTCCAGTTTGCGGTTGTTCTCGATCCACTCCTGGTAGAGGACGAGTTCGTCTTCGGTGAGCCTCATCCCGACGGTTTTCCCGCGGGCCTTGCGTGTCCAGTAGTGGTAGGGACCGTGCCGGGCGTCCGGGTCGTGGTAGCAGCGGCAGGTGGTCTTCCCACACGCTATCCGGCGGGTCTGGAGGCTGCCCTGGAAGAGAAACCCAAGCGACTGCAGTTCCGCCTTGAGCGCGTCGTATCGCTCCGTGTACTGGCGCATCTGGTCCGCACCGGCCATCGAACCGCAGCTTGACATTGCCCCTATTCGTAAATATACAGTAGCTCGCAGGAGCGGTCAACAAGCCATGAATGCCCTGCGCGCCTCGTTCGCCCCCTACTGGGAGTCGATCCAGCGTACGCTGTTCCCACGGTTGGAGCAGGCGTTGGGTCCACTGACCGAAAAACAGCAGCAGTTGGTGCAGACCCTGGAGGTCATCCGTATCGAGCGCCTGATTCCCCGGTACTTCCCGGCGCCGGGGCGGCCGCCCAAGGACCGCGCGGCGATGGCGCGGGCCTTCGTGGCCAAGGCGGTCTACGACCTGCCGTCGACGCGCGCACTGCTGGACCGGTTGGCCGCCGATGTGGCCCTGCGCCGGCTCTGCGGCTGGGAGCGGAAGTTCGAGGTGCCGAGCGAGTCGGTCTTCTCGCGCGCCTTTGCCGAGTTCGCCGACACGCAGTTGCCCCAGCGCGTGCACGAAGCGCTGATCCGGGAGACGCACCACGACCGGCTGGTGGGCCACCTCTCGCGCGACTCGACGGCCATCGAGGCCCGTGAGAAGCCGGCCACGAAGGAGAAGCCGCCCCCGCCGCCCAAGCGCAAGCGCGGGCGGCCGAAGAAGGGCGAAGAACGGCCAAAGGTCCTGACACGTCTCGAACGGCAGCCGACCATGAACCTGCCGGCGATGCTGGACGATCTGCCGACCGCCTGCGATGTCGGCACGAAGAAGAACAGCAAGGGCTACAAGACCACCTGGGTCGGCTACAAGCTGCACATCGACGTGGCCGACGGCCAGATTCCGATCAGTTGCCTGTTGACGTCCGCCGCCCTGCATGACAGCCAGGCCGCCATTCCGCTGGCGACTCTGTCGGCCGAGCGGACGACCAATCTGTATGACCTGATGGACGCCGCCTACGACGCGGAGCAGATCCGGGAGCACAGCCGCTCACTCGGCCACGTCCCGTTGATTGACGTCAACCCTCGTGGCGACAAGGCCCGGGCGGAGGAACTGCGAACCGAAACCCGTCGCCTGAAAAATCTCGGCTTCCAGCGTGCCGAGCAGGTTCGCTACAACGAGCGTACGGCGGGTGAGCGCGTCAATGGCCGTCTCAAGGACGAGTTCGGTGGCCGCCATGTCCGAGTCCGTGGCGCCGCGAAGGTGATGTGCCACTGCATGTTCGGCATGTTGGCGCTCACCGCCGACCAGCTCCTGCGTCTGGTGACATAGCCAACGCGCCGCCGGCAAACGCCCATCCAATTCCGGCGCCCAACCGGCGTCAGTCACCCACCGGTGTCCCGACGCTCGGTGGAAAACACGTCGATCCCCTTGGTTTCCGTCTCCTGGCTTGCCGCCGGTCCTTCAGGACCAGAACACACAGTCAAAATCCAGAACAATGGGTGTTCACCCCTGAGAATCGGAGGACTGAGCCGAGCCGCGACCCCAAGAGTTTTGCAAGTGGCTCGTTTTTCAAGTGGATCAAGCAGCATCTGAAGGTGAAACGCTTCGTCGGCCGGACGAAGAACGCGGTTCTGTCGCAACTGTGGGTGGCGACGTGTATGTACCTGCTGTTGGCCTACCTGAAGTTCGTCCTGCGACTGAGCTGGAGCCTGCACCAGATGCTACGAGTTCTCCAGCTCAACCTGTTCGACCGCCGTCCACTGGTGGAGCTGTTCACGACGCCCTCGCCACCGGGTTCCCCAGACCCTCAGATGCTGCTGTGGCGCTGAAAATGTGGGACAGTAGTGAGTCGAGATGCACCTGCCGCGGAGTGTTCCAGGGTTGTCGTTCAACGCCGTCACCTCCTGGGTGACGACCTAGCCGAGGGAGAGTCCGCTCCGTCGAGCGTACGCGCGGATCGCCCGTACCGTGCTGACAGGAAGCTTGAAGGTGGTTGCGACGGTCGGCTCGACCGCCGGTACAGGGGCGCTCAGCCCGGCCGCCTCCTGGAGGGTGGGTCGCAAGCGCTTCCGGGTCACCGCATGGCGTGCGACGGCTGGCGCGTGAGGGCGCGCGCCTTCACGCGCTTCGCCGCGGAGACCGGTAACGTGCCACGCCCCCGCACTCTTGGAATGGAGGCGACCCTCAGCAAGACCGGCCGCGGTCGGCCGGTCCAGCCACCAACGAGGGAATGACGAGGAAGAACGCGGGATGCAAGAGGGGAACAGAGGAGGAGGGGACGGTTCAGGAGCCGCGCAGGGCGCGCCGCGGCTGTCGGCAGGTCGTCGGGCAGAGCCGGCCGAAGCAGTCGGCGCTGTCTGCCGTGGTGACTACCGGAGCACAGGCAGGCCGTTGAGCCGAGGGTTCGTTCCCCCACCGGCAGGCGCCCTGGCGAGAGCCCGCCTGCAGCATGCGCGTTCGATCTGCCACGGCGGAAGCGCTCGGTCCGTGCATTCCGGGCGAATGCTCCGACAAGCCCGGCGGCGGCAAGGAGTCGGAGACCACGAGAACAAGGATGGCACCGAACTCGTTGGCACCTTCGCGGCCACCGCGCCAGCAGGCCGGACCGCCACCGGCGTGAGCGTGGGTGCGCGGGATGCGGCGGGCCGGACACCGTGGCAGGTGATCGCTCGGGGGCTCGGTGCGGCTCCGTTTTCTGAACATCAAGAGGCCAAGCTACGCGTGCCTCGCGCCGATGTCAGAACCTCTTGCGTTCGGGGAGTAGCTGCGCATAGGCGTATCAACCTCAAACAACGAAGTGACGAAACAGAAACGGAAACGACAAACAAGAACGAACGAAGGGAGGACGGAGGACGGAACAAACAATCACGAGCCCAACAAGGATTTCAGCCTGCAGGTCGCCGGTGCCGCCAATAGATCGAGGACGATGCCGACTAACTGGGATCCCGCTGGAAGCTCTGCTTCCGAACATCGTCATCGTTGTCGCGACTCAGGAGAACGTCGCGAGACCACTACCAGGCTGAGTGCACACACGACGTGGCAGGCGTTCGACTCCGGTGGAAGCGAACCGGGGTAGAGCACTGGATCGGGGTCGTGCCCTCATGCATCCCCTCATTTTGCAGCATCAGATCACGCCGAAAACCTCCCGATACACCCGCTGTTCCATGAGCATGCTTCCGAACGTCTCCATCAACGGACGAATCCGATCCGCGGGCCAATTGGGGAGATGGTGGTACAGCATCAGCCCCTGCCGAAACAGCGAATGCGTCCGCCGCTTCACCGTGTTCGCCTTCAACCAGCGGTCATAACCGATGCGCTCGCCAGCCGCACCCAGCAACGACAGAACGGCGATCGCCAACGCGCTGATCAACAACAGACGGTCCCGCCGGTCCGGGCGCGAAACATGCATCGACGAGAGTCCCATCCCGAAGCGCATGTCCTTGATGTCCCGAAAGCCCGCCTCAATCCCCCAGCGCTTGCCGTAGTACCGAATCAGGACCCGCGTCGGGACTGTCGCTTCGCTGGCCACCAGGCACCACGGTTCGTCCATCTTCGGATCCTGTACGCACACGACCACGCCGACCGGCAGCTCGTACGCGTCGGTCACCCGAGCACCCACCAACCGCCGCGCACGCCCCCCGGCGCCGACCCACGCGGCGGCCGCTCGCCGCTCGCCGCGCGCATTCGTCACATAGATGTCTCCACGCAGCCGAATCACGTATTCGAAGGCCAGCTCCGTCGTCAACGCGTAGAACAGCTTGCAATCCGCAAAGCCCCGGTCCGCCACGACGGTGACTTTCACCCCGGCCGGCAGCACCTCCCGCAACCGGCACAGCACCTCGTACTCATAGCGCCGCTGATTACCCTTCAGCGTCGAGGACGCCACCGTCTTCCACAGCAGGGGCGTCGCGCGCCCATGGCCAGTCACCATCGACAGCACGATCGTGTCCTGCCCGTCGGCCGCAAAGCTGGTCCAATCCAGCGCAACGATCACCTCCGTGCGGGCGCCGACGATGAACGGCGTCCAGTATGCGAAAAAGGTCCAGACGTCGACGCCTCGATTGCTCAGGAGCCGATCCACCTGCTTCACACCATGCTTGGTCAACGTACCCAGGGCCTGGGCCAAGCCGCGGCCCACTGCATGGATTGCCAGCGAAGCGCTCGTCAGCACGCCCAGGGTGGCGTTGGCCAACGACAGCACCCGTTTAGCATGCAGGTCGCCTTCATACAAGGTGGCGATGAAGTTCAGGAGGTCGTGTCTCCGGAGCGATTGCCCGGATGAGGCCGGCAGGTCTTGATGTAGATGCATGCACTCATATTCTAATTAAAAGTGCGCCACCTTGCAAACTCGTCTAATGCGAGATGTCTGTTCAAGAAGGGTTTCTTCTTATTGATTTCATATGGCAAAATGAGGGGATCTCTGAGGGTCGTGCCTTCACAAGCAGTCGAAACAGAAGGAGGAGAAACATGCAGACGACAAGGGACTCGGTAACCGCGCTGCAGGCCGCGATACTCGCGCGACTGATACACGGCGAGGCCGCACGCGCGATGATCGAGCAGGCTGAGCGCGTGGCGCAGGCAGTAGAGACCGACAGGCAGCAGGCGATTCTGTGGTTGCACCAGACTTTGAACCACGAGACGGTGACGTGCATGATTCTGATGGCACTCGGATTCGACAGGTTGGTGATCGACGCTGCCGACACCCTGAGCATACGGTACCGGGAGAGCGTGCGGGACTATGCGAAGCGAATCGCGGCTTGCGACGACACCGACGTGCTTGCCGTAGCCGTCGCTTTGATCGAGAACCAGATCAAAGAGGGGGTCGAGCACCAGGACGGCACGCTGGCGGCCTGGAAGAAGGCACGCCGTGTGCTGAAGCGCGCCACCGACGCCCTGGCGAACCAGCAGCCCGGATACACGCCGCCGGCTGGCGGGGTGGCCGACAACCGCCCGACGGCGCCGGCCCTGCGCAGCGCGTTGATGAAGTTGACCGACCACACCAACGGCGCGCAGGAAGCGATGATGCAAATGATGCGTGGCCCGGGCAACGTGCCCTGGGAGGTCAGCGAGCGCCTGTCGCCGGACGATCTTGAACTGCTCATCGGCAGCCTGCACGACCTGATGCAGGTGGTGGCGCTGTTGGTCATCGACGTGACTGCGCGGGAGAACGAGGACACGTACGAGGACAGAATGACGCTGGCGGAGTCCCGGACGGACGGGGTAAGCCTGATGCAAGGCATGGCGACGATCGCGCGCACGATCGCACGTCGAGTGCGAGACTTCAACGAGGGGCACGGTGGCGAGGAACTTGAGAATGGGAAGGTGCACTGAGATCCCAGGCCGGAGTGGCGCCGGCGACCCCATCTCGGGGCGGCCGGTGATAGGCTGATCCGAGGCGCCGCGGCGGCCGCCGCGGCGCGCCACAATCACGGTTCCAGGCAGAGACCCCACAAACATTGGCCCGATCAAGTTGAGCGAACGGGCATTATTGGACACGGAGGCCCTCCGCGACCTGTGGGAGCTCGACCTCGAGCTCGGCCCCGCCCGGGCCGGCGGCGCCGAGACGCGGCCGGCCCGGGCGGGGCCGCTGTGACAGAATTGGGCGCATTGCGCCGGTAGCGAAACTGATTTCCCCGGCCGGACGGCGGTCGGCGGCGTGTAGTGGATGTTCGTGTGTTTCGGGGACCGGCGCGATCCTGTGGCGGATCGCATCGAAGGAAGCAGGTCACGATGTCGAAGAGCGGAATTCTGGACGCGCTAGGGAACGAGGAGCGCTCGCTCAAGAGCCAGCTCGTTGCCATACAGCGCGCGATCGAGGTGATCGAGGGAAACGTCCCGCCGGCCGTCGGGCGCGGCAGGAAGAAGGCGGCCAAGGCGGCCGGCAGCCAGAAGCGCACGATGAGCGACGAGCAGCGCAGGGCCGTCGCCGAGCGGATGCGCAAGTACTGGGCATCCCGGCGGGAAGCCAAGGCGTAAGAGGAAGACCCAATGTCGAACGAGAACGAGATCACTATTGCGCCAGGACTGTGGAAGCGGCTGGAGGGGGCGGTCTCTGGCCGACGAGTCCTGAAGGCTCTTTCGGTGCAGCAGCCGTTTGCGAACCTGATCGCGGACGGGAGCAAGACCATCGAGATCCGGCCCAGAGGCACAACCCACCGCGGCCCACTGCCTGATTGTTTCCAGCAAGCGCCCGGACGTGCCGCCGGCTGGGTGTGCTCTCGCCGTGGTGAACCTCGTCGACTCCCGTCCGATGACCATTGCTGACGAACGAGCGGCCATGGGTAAACGGCCAAACGGCGGCGCCATGGCTTGGGTCCTGACGTTGATTGACCGCATCGAACCGCAGCCAGTGAAGGGCCAGCAAGGCTTCTTCGAGGTGCCGATCCGGATTCGCGGCCGCAGGTAGGAATTGCACATCTGCCCGCGGCCGATTACCCCTGACAGAATCAGCGCATGCCCTACCCACCGATGGCGCCAGCGCGGCGGCCTGGTGCGGACGTGCGCGGCGTGCGCGACACCACCACGACGAAAGGACCGCCCACATGGCGACGACGGGGATAGAGACCGCCTTCGGCGGTACGCATCCGCCGCTCATGCTCGAGAGCACGGCCGTTATCCTTTACCCTTGCCTCCGATGCAAGGAGCCTCCCACCCGAGACAACGGCTGTCGGCTGGGGATTCCTCCAGCCGGGAGCGGAGGAACCCGAGTTCTGGAGTAGACCGGCAGAACCGGAGGCTACGCTCGAAACCGTCGGCGCTCTCCAGCATCGACCCTGACGGTGAAAGTGTTATTAACCTGGAAATAAGTATCCTGACCTCGTAGCATGCCGAAATATGAGGAAATCAGGCCGGTAATCACCTGTCTGCTGTCAGGCAACCAATGACCCTGTTAATATCGAGGACGACGCGAGCCGTTGCGCCCCCGAAATAGAGGAAGGCAGACTCGATACCGTCGAGCAGCGACTCGAGCCGCTCGATCGGGTACGCCTTGGCGAAGTACGCGTTCGAGTACGGCAGCGTTGCCACCAGGTACTTGACCTTGCACGGCGCCCCGGCGAGGCCGACCCACGTTTCCCCGAATTCGACCTCCATCGTCGCGCCGGGAAGCGCGCTGCGGTGCACGAAGGCCTCCTTCGTTTTCACCTCGCTCTTCAGCGCCGCAACGTAACGGCGTACAGTGCGCTGGGAGACCGGCCCAGCCAACGGCAGCAGCAACCGCCGGACCCGCTTCGCGGTCAACCGCGGGGTCGTCGTGCAACCACTCCTCGATCTGCTTCCGCCAGCGGTCCAGACTCCTGACCCGCTGCGGCGACACGCGCACCGGCGGTCCGGCCGGCCTATGGCCCGCCGGACCGTCTTGACGTCCAACTTCAACCGCCGCGCGATTTCCTTCTTCGGCACACCCTCCACCAGATGCAGGTGGCGGACTTCGGCCCACTGAGACATCCTGATCACCTCCGCGTCCTCCTGGCTCTGTCGCGACGAGACGACCCTGCCTCGCCGCGTCTGACCATCGCCAGGGAATCCGCTGTTTCCGGGTGCTCAGGGGGTCCTTTTCAAGTGGCCACGGGGTCCCTTTTCATGTTACCGCTACCACACAAAGCTGAACGAGTACCTCAAGTCACGGCGGTCGGGATTCCGCACCCAACCCGTGAACTCACGACCGTTGGGGTCCAAGCCAAAGGCGTGCATCCATCCGTCATCTCGTAGGCAATCTGGCTCGAACAACCAGCCGAACAGGCTGCTGATATTGGTCATGAACCAGCGGTCAGAAGAGACGTTCGCCTTGGCGATCTCCTCGAGGAGCAGATCCCCTACGAACTGCACGTAGGCTTCCCGGTCCTTGTCCTCGAAGGCACGGGCGCTGCTCCACATCCAACGCAATTCGAGCGGGGTATTCGCCCTGACCCAGTCGAACCACCAACTGTCCCTGTGCTCTCTCGCACCGCCTCGGGCCTCGCGGTAAGCAACCATGAACTCGCGTCCGATCAACTTGGCACGCAAGGCTTCGCGGTCCGGCCTGTCTTCTTCACGACCCCATGAGACGATCTTCGAAGTATCCATCACTTCCTCCCTGTCTGCAGATGCCGGCGGGCGGCCCTGATCGTTCGGGGGATGTATCCCCCCGCGGACTTCCGGTCGAAGCCCCGCACGGCGGCGATGGTGGCCGTGATCGTGTGGTCATCGGCCCCGGCCTCGAGCAGGCGGCAGGCGATGGCGAAGTCGCGGTCGCCTGACCGCTCGATGTCCTGTCTCCCCCTCTCCACCTCAACCTCGGCCCCTCCTCCCGTGCGACCCCGGCCGTCAGGCCGTGCCACAGCGGGCGGAATAGGGATTCCGACCGTGCTCGATGCAGCGCGCAAGACTACAAATGGCGCGAGGTCGCGACGGACCCGCGACGGCGTCCGGTCGGTGGTGCCGGGCAGGCGACCGAACTGCTCGACGTTCACGGTGTCGGGATCGCCCCCAATCTCGCGCGTGAAGAACCGGGCCACATCGATCCGGGTGGTGACGTCGACCGGCTCTTCAAGCTTCAACCAGGCCTGTAACCTGTCAACCGCCATCTGCACGACCATGTTCGGGACATGGGCCGCGGTCAGACGTCTCAGCGTTGCGACCGTCAGGTCGTCGATGAGCACCCATCTCGTCTCGGCGATGGACCGGGCCGGCCGTATGAAGCAGGAACTGCCGCTAGCGTTGCGGGCGGCAAGCCAGCCGAGGGCCTTGCGCACCTGCGGCGCCGTCCACGTCTTCCGGAACGACATGCGGTCTGTCTCGTGGTTCAGGCACCCCAGGTCCAAGGCCGTCACCTCGGGCGTCTCGCCGAAGATGTCGAGCATCCGCGTGATCTGCCGGCGGCTAGCGGCGTGCACACCTCACCCCCTGCTCCGGTCGGGTGTGGACGCTTGGTATCGTCCTCGGCGACCTTGGCGGCGCGTTGGGTCGGTGTTCGTGCTCGTCATGATCGCCTTAGTAGGTCAGATTCCCACGGCCGCGTGTTCTCACCTGCTCGCCATCTCGTCTGACGCCACGGGCCGGTACCGCCGACGGCACGCGGTTCAGCTCTAGCACCCGCCGACACACCGAGCGGATTGCATACTTGATTCTGGGAAGCGTGTCTCGGATCACGTCTCGGGCGATCGCTTGTCGCCTGTCGGCATCTACCTCGACGGCCGCCCGTTTTCCAGGCCACCTCCACTCCGACTTGGCTTCCTGTTCCAGCCTCCGCCGTTCAACCGACACGGCCAGCTCAATCGCCCTGGAGTGGAGCTGCCACTCGGCCTTGTCTCGCTCTTCCACGTCGTGCTCGTGCTGCTTCTCGAGTCGCTCGAGTGCTGCCCTTCCGAGCTCGTCCACTTCGTCGTCGTCGTCGTCCAGCATCTCCTTCAGATCGGCGAAACTCCCGGTCGACACCTTCAGCTTCGGTCCCTCGTGAGGCAGCGCATGCAGTTCGATCAGTGCGGATGCAGATTGCAGAAGGACTGCGTACACCGGCGCTATTGGTTGCGCCGGTAGCGACGTATCCTCGGCGCGGCTCTCTTGTGGAGGTTTTTGCGCCACGGAGGCAACACCGGACCCTGCCTGAACGCGTTTGGCCTTCGGCTTCATGCCGAGCCCTTCGAGGAAATAGCGGGCACACGCCAGGAGCCACTCCGCGAGCTTCTTGATCTTGCTAGGTTCCGCTGCGGGAGGCGGCGGGATATTCTCCCACCGGCGAGCATCCATGGCGAGCCTCCTCGCCGCGGTGCGTGCGCGTTGGCCAGTCGGCGTATCGTGCCGTTCGCCGAGTTCATGTTCCACCGCTAGCCAGGTCGTCGACGATTCGTTGCGCCACTCGGACTTGGCAAGGTGAACGATCTCCACTAGGGGATCGTCGGGTTTCCGTTCCGGTTCCGTGAACCTGAATGGCGGGATCTGGAGCTCCTTCCGCACCGGTGGCAGCACCTCCGGCGTTCGGCGCACCGGCGGCAGGACCTCGAGCCCGCGTACCGGCGGCAGCACCTCCGGCGTTCGGCGCACCGGCGGCAGGACCTCGAGCCCGCGTACCGGCGGCAGCACCTCCGGCGTTCGGCGCACCGGCGGCAGGACCTCGAGCCCGCGTACCGGCGGCAGCACCTCCGGCGTTCGGCGCACCGGCGGCAGGACCTCTAGCCCGCGCACCGGCGGAAGCACCTCCGGCGTTCGGCGCACCGGCGGCAGGACCTCTAGTCCGCGCACCGGCGGCAGCACTTCCAGCGTTCGGCGCACCGGCGGCAGCACCTCTAGCCCGCGCACCGGCGGCAGCACCTCCGGCGTTCGGCGCACCGGCGGCAGCACCTCTAGCCCGCGCACCGGCGGAAGCACCTCCGGCGTTCGGCGCACCGGCGGCAGCACCTCTAGCCCGCGCACCGGCGGCAGCACCTCCGGCGTTCGGCGCACCGGCGGCAGCACCTCTAGCCCGCGTACCGGCGGCAGCACTTCCGGCGTTCGGCGCACCGGCGGCAGGACCTCAAACCCGCGCACCGGCGGCAGCACTTCCGGCGTTCGGCGCACCGGCGGCAACACCGGAGGCGTCTTCGTCACCGGGGGCAGGACCTGCGGCTCAGCGGTTGTATAGGGCAGGACCTCCGGCTGATGCGGGACCGAAGCCGCCACCGGGCGCGGCGCGAGGCTGCCGTGCTGCGCGCGCTGCAACTCGACCTGCAACATCTCACTGACGGTGAGCCCGCCGTTGATGCCCGTGGCGATCACGGCGACATCGTCGAGGACCCTCTGGCCTGGAACCGCCTCTCCCGTCTGCGACGCGAGGATGGTCTCGCGGATCTCGTCACGCGTTTCGGCGACCAGCCGCCGACGCTTCGTCGCGCAGATCTTTGGCCCGAGGTGGTGGCCCGGGGTCTCGCTCGACCATCTCAGCTCGATACCGTAACCGCCGCAAATCTCCGACCAGATCCCCTTGTGAACGGACGTCAGGTCCGGAGCGCCCCTGTCCTTCGGGTTGTCCTGCTCGCGGTCTCGGTGCTTCGAGAAGCCGAGGCCCACGACGTGGCGGCCTGGATACACGACGTGGACGTGGTGGTTCTTGCCGCCACGATCCGGCCCGTGGCACGCCCATTGGATCACCGTCCGGTGCAGGGCAGCCAAGCGGTCGGCATAGACCTGGATCGCCTGCTCGGCGAGCCCGACCTCAACCAGCTCGATCGGGATGCCGACGACGTCGTCCCGGCACTGCCTGCTGTTCTTCCTCTTGTCGACCGCCTCGATGCGGTGGGCCCATGTGATCGGATCGCTCCAGCTGGTGTCCGTGCCCGCCGGAGCTGCCCAGCCTGTAGCAATGATGCCCGACCGTCTCGTGTAGTCGAAGACCCGATTGGTGCCATCTTTGCCGGGAATCGTGCTAGCGGCAGCCAGCCCGAATCGATAGCAGACCACACCCGTGGCGGTGTGCTCCTTGCTCCTTGTCTGGATCGTCGTACGCAGGAATGCGTAGCCAAGGGTCATCGTGAACTCATCCGTCCAACGTGCGCACGCGCCTGAGCGCGGTACGACCTGAAGGCCTCTTGATTGCCGGATCGGCCACCACAATGTTTAACGGGGCGCAATACGCAAAGTCTTCGACTTTGCCGGCCTTCGGCCGTTGCGCCCCTCGCGAAGCTCGGTACAACGACAGAGATAGCGGCCGCCTGTTGGCGACAGCGCAATCGGAACCCGATGCAGTAGATAGTGCTCGGAATACGTTGCCTCTTGCCATAGACCACCATGCGGACGCAAGCGTGCTTACACCGACCTTGTTGTTGCCTTAGTCGGAACCTTCGGTGCTCGGTGTCAACTTGCGCTGCGCCTCCTGCTGACGCTCGATGATCATTTCAAGTGATGCCCTGATCTTCGTAATGACTTCGTCCGACAACTCGACAGTGTTCTGATCTTCGCCCGCTCGCAGCTTCAGGTCCTTGTCGACGGCGGTGATCCCGACGAGAATCAGACCCACCAAGGCCTGCAGGTCGGCGTCTTCCTGGCGCACCCCGCTTTCGACCATTTCCGTCACCCTTGACTCGAGCTGCGCCACGACCCTCGCCAATTTCCCGGCCGTCCCCGACCGCTTTCCCTTGCCCTTCTGCGAGGATGTCTCGCCGGCGCCTGCACGTGCGCGCTGTCCCTTGCTGCTTGGCCTCCCCGCGGGCGGGAGTGCCCGAAGCATCTCGGAAGGGGATCCCAAAAGCGACAGGCGTCGCTTTTGGGGATCCCTCTTGTAGAGCTCCATGAGTCTTTGGGCCACACGCCGGTTTAGTCCGATCTTCTGCTCGACCCATGGAATCCAATACCCATGCTTGACCTGCTTCTTGGCCGCTGTCAGGTCTTTCCCCACCGCCCACGACTCCAACATCGTGCGCTTAGCCCCCTCGTAGAGCTTGTCAGACTGTTTCTTGACTCGCTCTTCCAAGACCGGATCGACACCAACCTCGATTCTGGAAAAGTCCGCGATGTCTTTCGGTACATCAGCCATCTATTCTCCCTCCTCCTCGTCTTGAGTTTCCGGGTGTCCTCGCGTCCGTCCTGTCCCTCTCCGAGTACTGCGGCGCCTACGTTCGGTGTGGCTATCTCAGACCGGCGTCCTGCTCGTCGATCCACTGCAGCACGCGGCGGGCACGCCACCCCACTCGGCCCGCCGAGATGCGCAGCGGCGGCGGAAATTTCCCGGCCCGCACGAGGCGCCAGAGGGTGGTTATGCTCACGTCGAGCACCGCGGCGACCTTTTTCCGCCCCCACAGCCGATCAGGTTCAGTGGTCTCGTCGGTCATGCCAGCACGCCCGTGGGATCCTGCCGTCGACAGCCCAAGGCCAGGTGATCCTGGCCCCGGGTCAATAATAGTACTTCCGTGACCACAGAGTATCGTATGCGGGACTTGCGGGTCAAGAGGCCGGCAACGCCCCATCTAGACCTGTTTTCCGGACAGTACGGCCTCTCCGACCGACGACTGGACGGCCACTCTGGCGGTGGTCTATCCTCTATCTTGTGGCGATGACGGAGGCAGAATTTCGCGCGCTGATTGAGCAAGCACTTCGTGCGCGAGGGGTGTCGGCGATCCGGGCCGCCCGCTCGGCCAACCTCAACCGAGACGCAATCCGCGCTGTCTTGCGTGGCCGCTCCCCGTCCTTCGAGCGCGTGGCCGAGATCTGTGAAGCCCTCGGCATGGATTTCCACATCGGCCTTCGTCCAGAGACGGTCAGATCGGACAAGGGGCTTGCTGAAGAACCCGACAACCAGGTCCCCGAAGAGGCTGACCAGGAGCTTCCCAACGCGCCCGACGCGGAGATCCCGCCTGTCCCTCTGACTCGCTTCACGTCGCGGATGCGGTTGCCGGTCCGCGACCTCGTAGCCTGCTCGCCGCAGGGCCACCTGTCGCAAACGCATGACGCCGACCGGGCACCAGCACCCGTTGACCTGCCGGACTCGCACGCGTTCTACTTGCGGATGCCGGGTCACTCGATGGTCCCGGCCGGCATTTGGCCGGGTGACTTTTGCCTGGTCTCGCCGTGCGCCAGGCTCGAAACGCGTCAGCGAGTGTGGTTGCGAAATCGGGAGGATCAGGAGACGATCCGGTGGCTGGTTCGGCTCCCCCACAGATGCTACGAGCTCGTTGGCTGGAACCCGCCTGACAAGGAGAGCCATCAGACGATGGTGGCCGAGCAGTGGATGCGCGCGGACGTCGTCGACCGAGGCGTGGTGCTGGCCGTGTATCGCGGCCGGCCATCGGTGGAGAGGCCGCCGTTCCGTGCCGCCGATTGGCGGCCCGAGCAGGCCATCTCCCTACCACCTGGGCTGGATGACGATCGTCGCTAGGTCGCGCGCCCACGTGTCGAGCGCCGCTCGTTTCTCTGCGTCGTACGTGTGTCGGTCGTAGACGGCGGTGACACCGTTCTCAACATGGTTGAGCACCTTCCCGATGACTAGACGCGCCACGCCAGCGCTGGCCATACGTGACGCCGCCGTCCGACGGAGGTCGTGCCCGCGGAAATCGTCCAACCCCAAACGGCTGCTCACCGCGGCTCGTCGCTTCGGGCCGCGCGCGCCGGCCAGTACGTAGATCCCCGCCGACGCGTCGGTGGCCGTGCGGTCGCGCAGCCCGGTCAGGATGTCGATCGCGAGATCGCTAAGCGGGACTCGGTGCGGCAGGCCGTTCTTGGCATCCGATGCCGGCACCGTCCACCATCGCTTATCGAGATCAACGTTCTTCCAGCACATGTTGTGCACCTCGACGCCCCGTTGCGCGGTGATCAGGCGGAGGCGAAAGGCCGCCGCGATCTCGGGCGGCTCGTTATCCAGCACCGTCCAGAACATACAGATCTCCGCGTCCGTCAGAACGCGGTCCCGACGCCGTTCGCTTGCCGGTTGCTCCAGTTGGCTGCAGGGATTGAACTCGACCATCTCGCGGGAGATGCCGAAGTTGAAGATCTTGCTGATAAGGGCGCGAATGCGGTTCGCCGCGATGGGCGCCGGCCGTTCGGCGATCCCCTCAACGAGTGCCCGCACGTCGCGGCGGCGAATCTCGCTCGCCCGCAACGTGCGCCACTTCGGGAGGAGCTCGTTCTCGATGACCCGGCGATCCTGCCGCCACGACTTTTTCTTTACCCGCGCGTGCTTCTCAAGGTAGAGGGCGGCCAACGCCTCGAACGAGGGGGCGCGCCGGGCGTCCTGGCGCACCTGTGCGGGGTCGTCGTTGCTCGCGACCTCCCCGAGCACCTGCTTGGCGTGCCCTCGTGCATCGGAGAGCGACACGAGGGGATACACGCCCAACGACATTCGGCGATACCGCCCCGCAGTGCGATATCGCACGATGAACGTCTTGCGCCCCGCCTGGGAGACGCGGACGCCGAAGTTCTTGGGACTGACGTCCCAGTAGTCGACCTGACGGGTGTCGGGTCGCAGGGATCGAACCGCCTGGTCGGTGAGCTTCTGGGTCGGCATACGATGCTCCGTCGTTCGCTGCCGGCCGGGCGCCAAACCCGGCCAAGCGGGCCCCCGCAGGGTGCAAATAGGGTGCAAAATCCGCGCGATACGATGAAATCTACTGCTACTCGCTGAACGCTGTCAAGGCCGTAAAGTATTGATGTTATGCTGGTTATGAAATATACTGAAACCGGCTGAAACGGCGCGGTGCATGATTCGTAATCAGCAGGTCAGCGGTTCGAGTCCGCTCGCCGGCTCCAATAGAATCAATAACTTACAGGGATCCCGATTTGAACGCCGCGGCCGTGTGTCACCATGGTGTCACCAACCACCAGGCGGCGGGTCGACATCGACACACCACCGGCCCGGCGCGTCGGGGAAGGCTCAACTCTAGCTACGCGGGCAGCGCGGTCGCGCCCCGGCTCGTCCAGGTCAACTGCGCGCTTGCCGCCGGCCGGCAGGAGGCCGGGTATCCGCGCGCCGTGCATGCACCCGTTGTGCGACGGCCGACCAGAGCGCCACGACTACGACCAGTGACAGCGCCGCCGCGGCGATCAACAGCACCGCCGCGTGCCACTCGCCGGCCCGCCTGGTGTCGTTTCCCCTACTGCTGCAGCCGCCTCGGCCACAGGCTCGCGCGGGGCGGCGGCGTCGACGCTGAGTTCGCTGATCGGCGAGCCGTCCTTCGGCACCGCGAGTTCCTCTTTCGCGGCTCCGACGCTCCCCGTGTCGCGTGCCGGCGCACGTCGTCTACGGCCGCGTCGCGGTCGGCGTAGTCGGCCCTCCAGCCCGCCGCGAGGCCGTCGGTCCCAATGATGGCCCCGGGGTAGCTCTCCACATGTCCTCCTGCCCCCGCACGGGCGTCCCGTTCGGTCCGAGCACTCTGGTCGGTGCGGCACTCGCGGTGGGTGTGTGGCGCCCACTGCCGTCCCGCCCGGGCGGCGGGCCGCCGGAGCGCCGCGTCGACGTACGGCCACAGTCGGCTTGCGATCATCTCGGCGCCGGTTTCATTGGGGTAGCTCCCGTCGGCCTGGTTCAGCGCCGGGTCCAGCGCGACGCCGTCGAGAAGGAACGGCATCAACGCCAGACGGTGCGCGGCGGCCAGTTGGCGGAAGGCGTTCCGCAACGCGCTGGCGTAGGCGGCGCCGTGCGCCGCCGGGGCTTCCATCCCAGCCAGCACCACCTCGGCACCGGCGCCCTGCGCCTGCCGGATGATCGCGTCCAGCGGGGCGGTCATCGAACGGACGTCGCCGCGTCTGAGACCGTCGTTCGCGCCGAGCGCGAGCACCACCACCTGCGCGCGGCGACCGATGCAAGGCAGAGTCGACGACTGCGCGGTGGCGGTAGGGTCGACTCTACGGCAGCTCCGCACGAAGGACTGCTCGCCCCGGTCCCAGCCCCGGCACGCGTCGTCGTCAATACGCGAAAGCCCTCGCCCGCGTACACGCTCCAGCGAGACGGCTCTGCCCGTCGACAGTCGTCTGCCACGGAAGCTCGGAAACGGTCGCGCCCTTCAATCCCGCTCGGCGTCAATCTTTGTGCGTGGAGGCTCGCCCCCAATTCGCGCCTTTCGGCGGGAACGCCACCAGCTGACGGCCCCTCTCTGTGAGCGCGTAGCGGCATTGCGGGTAGTACTGCGACGGGACCTTGTGGAGGAATCCGTCAGCGACCAGCCGTTTGAACGCTGGGCTCACTCCCTCGACCGACTGGCCGCTGTGTCGGAAAAGCGTAAGCACGGTCGTGAACATGAGTCGGGTCTCGCTCGCGCCATGCGGCCGAAACAAGTGCAGCAGCTGATCCTCTAGCCGGAAGTTTCAGAGCGAATCGCGCGGAAGTCATTCTCATTGAGTCAGTTAGCGATTCCGTCGGGGTGTCGGTGGTGGCTACACTCGGGTCGTTACCCCCAGTAGCTCGAAGCAGCGCTGCTGCAGCGGTGTGGGGTCCGTCTGCAACTGAAAGGTGACGCCGCTTTCGGCGACCTGCATCGTGTTCGCCGTCAGCGTTCCCAGGTCGGTGAGCAGCGTCCGGAAGCTGTGCACCGGCAAGTCGTCGTCGGTCCGTTTGCAGCCCGCCTTGGCCAGGGCCGCCGGTGAGCGGCGAGCGGCGGCGACCACCGAAGGCCGCTGCTGCTCGGCCGCCGCCGGGTCGTGGTCGTCGAACAGCAGCGGCGCCAGCGCGTGGCGCATGTGCCACTCGACGTAGTAGGCCAGCATGCACAGCAGGACATGCGCCCGCACCCGGTCCGCCCGCCGGTGGTGGATCGGCCGCACCTTCAGGTCCACCGACTTCAGGCTCCGAAACGCCCGCTCCACCTTCGACAGGTCCTTGTAGGCCCGCACCGTCTGCGCTGCATCGAACTGCTCCGGCTCGACGTTGGAGCGGACGATGTACAGCCCGTCGAGCTGCTCCTCGGCCGCGATCTTGTCTTCGTCCCGGCGATAAGTGAACGTGTCGTCGGTGATCGTGGTGACGAAATGCTTGGCCATCTTGTGCCGGTTGATCACCTTCCCGACGCGCATACCGATTTCGGCTGCTCCGCGTAGCAGCCGGTTCTGGCGCGTTGTCGCTGCCGCGATGGGCGCCAGGTCCTTCTCGGTTGCCGCCAGCAGTTCCTGCCGCTTGCGCTGCCGCTCGGCGGCCAGCAACGGATTGCGGCACACGACCAGCCGCTCGCCGGGGAACAGCTCGCTGGTGACCTCGGCCAGGTCCCGCTCGTCGAACAGCGACGGCGTCACCGTGCCGGCGGCCAGCAGTTTCCGAATCGTCGGCGCCCGCAGCGTGGTGATCCAGCGCAGCCCGTCGACGCCCGCCAGGTCCTCGCGGATCCGCGCTGCGGTCAGCATGCCGCGGTCGCCCACCAGCACCACCCGCTGCAAGCCAAAGCGGGTGCGGAGCTTGTCCACCTGGCAGGCCACCGTCTTCGGGTCGCTCGTCGAGCCCTCGAAGACCTCCACCGCGACCGGACAGCCCGCGGCCGTGCACAACAGGCCGAAGACGATCTGCAAGGTGCCCTGCTTGCCGTCGCGGCTGTGCCCGCGCTGCGCCAACGGGCAGTGGGTCCCCTCCAGGTAGCTGGAGGTCAAGTCATAGAGCACCAGGGTGTGTTCCTGCAGGTGCTGCTTGGCCAGGCGTTGCTCGATGGCCGCCTGCCGCTCCACCAGCCAGTCCATCGCCGCATACAGTTCGTGCTGATCGACGTCGCCGAGCCCAAGCGTCTCGCCCAGGGTGGAGACGGCGCTCTCGGGGGCCAGGCCGCGCGCGGTGGCCAGCTTCGACTGCGCGTCGATGACGCGGGCGACGATCAGGGCGAGGACGAGGTCGCGGAGGCGACCGGCGTTACGGGCGATCAGCGTGTGCAGTCCGATCCGCTTGAGGGTGCCGAGCACCGCGGCGATGTGGCCGTGGGGCAGGCTGCGCACGCAGGTGAAGGCGTCTTCGGGGTTGACGAGTCGCTCACCGCGGAGGACGCGGCGCAGCGTTTCGATGGCGGCGGTCGGCAGCTTGGAGAGGTTGGCGAGGGTGCGCTTCTTGACGTGGCCGCCGGCGCGGTAGGACTCGCGCAGGAGGACGGCTGGGGGGGAGGAGCGATTGGGCACGCTCTCGATATACATGGTCACTAATTATACCGAAGTAACTCAATACATAAAAAGAAAACAACGCGCATTACGCGCCTATTACATGGCTACATATCGCCGTATGCACCAAGCCGAAAAGCTCCAAAAAGCCTTTAGACCCTATGGTTTAGGGCTAAATCGCCCGCTGAAACTTCCGTCTAGCTGTCGCGTACAGCTCCGTCGACTCGCGGGCTCCGCCCGCCCATCCCCAACAACCTCGTCGCCGACGTGCCCGGCTCCGCCGGAGACGTTTGCGCCCTCCGAACACCCCGCCGACACCTCTCCACCGGGCGTCGTTGCGTTTCCGTTTCCGCCCACCGCGGGGGGCACAGCTTCGGAAACGGTTTCCGAACAACCCTCCGCCGACGCCTCTCCGGCGGGCAGCGTTGCGTTTCCGTTTCCGCCCACCGCGGGGGACGCAGCCTCGGAAACGCTCGCGACCGCCGAACACGCCGCCGACGCCTCTCCGGCGGGCGGCGTTGCGTTTCCGCTTCGGTCCACCGCTGGAAACGCAGCCTCGGAAACGGTCTCCGAACGACCTTCCGCCGATGTCTCTCCGGCGGGTAGCGTTGCGTTTCCGCTTCTGCCCACCGCTGGAAACGCAACCTCGGAAGTACTCGCGACCGCCGAACACGCCGCCGGCGCCCCTCTGTTCGCCGAGGCTCCGGAATCCGACGCTTGCCGCAGGCACTCGGCCCGCCGACGGCCTCTTTCGGTGAGCACGTAGCCGCGGCCGCGACCGCTGCTGGCGTCCGACCGCTGGGCGCGATCGACGATCCCCTCGGCGAGCAACCGCTCAAGCGCTGAACTCAGCTCATCGTACCGCCGGCCCTGGCACCCGAGACTGGCGGCCAAGCCCCGTGCGGGAAGCCTCGTGTCGGCGCCGAGCTCGTACAGATGTAGCACCACGCGGTCGTCAATCCGTCGCGCATCGGTCCTCGACCGGCCCGCCTGTTCGGTATCTTTGACCACCGAGTAGCCGCGGCCACGGGTCCAGCGAAGGTCCACCGGATCCAAGTGCCACCGTCCAGACGGCTGGAGGCAGAGCGTTGTCGACAATTTGCCGGGACCGAGAGAAACGATCATGTCCGTCGCCCCGAGGACCGCCGAATCCGTGTACGCGCCAGGGCGGTTCTTCTCGTTGTCGTGCGACACTGTGACAGCCACCTCGTACTCCCGCGCCCAGTCGACGATGTCGCCGAGCAACAGCTTCTCCGCCCCGGGCCCTGCGGCGGCGGTGACCCTCTGCACCTGGAGATAATGCGGCCATGGGTCGATGATCACCCACACCGGACGCAGCAATGCGACGATCCGCGGCAACGACGACTCGTCGTCCGTATCCGCTCTTGGTCCACGGATGAAGAAGACCTTGTCGAGATCCGCGTCCACCTCGGCCAACTGCGCCTTGAGGTCGGCGGCCGCCTCCTGACTCACCCACAGCACACGACCGCCGATCGTGGGTTGCTCGAGAAAGCGCTGCCCACGGGTGACGGCGGCGACCGCCGCCCAGAGAAGTCTGTCCTTGTCGACCTTCCCCCGCACGTCGATCCACGTGACACGGCCCCGGTGAGCAATGGGCCACGCGACCGCCGCCGGCCCGCCGCCGGCGGTCGCCCCCACGCTTGGGTCGCTCAGCCGTATGACTCCTTCGGGCAGTTCCTGGATGTCGCCGGCGCCGCGGAGTTGATCGCCGGCAACGGTCGAATCCGTGCGGTCGGCACGGTCCTTCACCACGGGCCCTTGCAGAATCCTTGTCGCCATGGGTCGTCTCCTGCCGAGCCGAACACTGCGGCTGACGAAGAGACCATACCGACCGGTTGCCGGCGCGCCCGTCGTGCCAGGAGTACTGCGTCGCCCTCGGCCTCCCAGAAGGCGCGCTCAACAAAGGCGATCCCCCGCACGCGGAGATTTTCTCGCCGGACCGTGGTGACGGCCCCGACCGCCGCGACGAGCCGGCGACATGCGCGGAGCGACCGCTCCGGCCACGGGCTCGCACCCGCCGCGCCCGCCGCCACCCTGGGCCGACATCCGGGTGTCCGGCAGACTGCAGCAACGGCTGTCCGACACAGCGTCGACGTCGGTCGGCGCCGTCATCGCCGGCCTGAACGCGCGCATCCTTCAAGAGGTGCTGTCCGGCTCCCCCGGCGTGTTCTACACGTTCGAGGGGGCGATGGCCGAGCAGCGCGACGCCCTCGGCGGGCTGCAGCGCGGCTTCACGCTCGCGCTGCTGATGATCTTCGCGTTGCTGGCGGTGCCGCTGCGGTCCTACGTGCAGCCGCTGATCATCATGAGCGCCATCCCGTTCGGGCTCATCGGCGCGGTCTGGGGGCACGTCTTCCTGGGGCTGAACGTGTCGATCATGTCGATGTTCGGGCTGGTCGCGCTGACCGGAGTGGTGGTCAACGACAGCCTGATCATGGTCGACTTCATCAACCGGACGCGGGGCGTGCACGCCGACGTCGGGCGCCTGGCGCGGCAGGCCGGAGGAGTCCCGGCTGACCGGTGGGACTTCGAGACGGCCGGCTTGGCGCTCGCGATGCGCGAGGCCGGCCGTCCACCGCTTCCGACCGATCCTTCTGACGTCGCTCACCACCTTCTTCGGCCTTGCGCCGCTGATGTGGAACAAGAGCCTCGACGCCTCCTTCACGGTGCCGATGGCGGTCTCGCTCGGCTTCGGGGCTGTTCGCGACGCTGATAACGCTGGTTGCTGGTACCGACGGCGTACATGATCCTCGACGACGTCGGCCGGACGATGCGGCGGATCTTCGGCGGCCGCGAGCCGACGACGGGGCCGGCGCCCTCGGTGCCGACGCCCGGGAGGAGCGCGGCCACGTCGTAGGCGGCCGTAGTTGCCCCCGTTGCCGTCGCCGGCCGAGCTGGAACTGTCTCCTCAGGTCAGCGTAGCGCGACCTTCCGCAGGCGGCACGTATCCCGGCTCAGTGCGGCGGCATCGGAGTTCGGCGCTGCACTCTCCCGGACAGCGTGAAGACGAAGATGTTCTTACAGCCGCGCCGATGCAGAGCGGCCTGTTGATGGCGATGGCCGCGGCGGAAACGCGCGGGACACTGGTCGCTGGCGACGAAGGCTTCGAGTGCGCCTTCAAGGCCGGTGCCCTGTGGGTCGGAACGAGGATCCACGCGTCAGCGGGGCCCGGCGGGCGGCTGCAGGCAGCAGGGGCCGGGGTGACGCGGCTGCGGAGGGCATTCGAAGGCTCGAACACGTTCCGGATCGGCAGGTGCATGTCGCGGCAGCCGAGCGTGGAAATCGGACTCCGCCAAGATGGCGGGGACGCCGAGGTCGGCAGCGGCCTCGACGTGGGCGGCGGCGGTCCAGCGTGGCGGCTATTTCTGCTCGCACTGCTGCGCGGGCGCGGAGGCGTCGTCCGGCTGCGCCGGCCGGTCTTGGGGGCTGAACCGTCGGATCGCCTCCCGGCTGGGTCGGCTTGCGGTCGGCTGCGCCGGCGTCGAGCGTCTCTTGGAGTCGTTGTTGCTCGCGCTCAGCGCGGCGGTCGCGGATGATCTGCCGACCGGGCTCGACGCACTCGTCGCTGAACGCCCGCTCGATGGCGTTGATGTCGCGCGAGGCAGAATGGCGCAAGTGGCACTACAAACGCGCGTCAACCGGGGGAAGGGTCGGTCAAATGGTCGTCTTGCGAACGCGGTCCGGCTGCGGGTCGACGCCGAGCGCATCGTAGATGGCCCAGCGCTCGAGTTCGGCTTGCGTGGTGGTGAGTACGTGCAGGGTGCGGCCGTCCGGCCGCCGGAAGGTGGCAGGTGACGCGCTGCTGGCCTTCGAGGATGCGGCGTAGGGTGGATCAGCTGGCGTGCTCGCCGTGCGCGCGCAGTCGGGTACGGATGACCTGCACGAGCTGGTAGGCGATGACAGTGAGGAACAGGTGGCCGTCGGCCCGCCGCGGTTTGTGGTGGTAGATGGGCCGCAGACCGAGCTCGGACTTGAGAGAGCGGAAGACGGCTTCGACGTCGGTGAGGGTGGTGTAGTTGCGCCACAAGGCGTCTTCGTCCCAGCCGGTCTCGCTGCTGCGCAGGCAGTAGACGCCGGGATGGGTGGCCATCGAGCCGTCCTGCGGGCGGCGGGTCCAAGTGACGGCGACGGCCTTGTTGCCGGTCTCGTCGGCGATGACGGCGACCTGGTAGTGCGCGGCGGCGCGGGAGTACTGAGCCTTCAAGCGGCCGATGCGCTGCCAGACTTGGTCGAGGCGCTTGTGGGCGCGGGGTCGCGCCAGCCCGTTCGTTGCGGGCTGTGACCTCTCAACTCGTCGGCTGGCGCGGCGACCACCGCTCGCTAGACTGCTGAGTGATGCACGCGGGGTTGGGCGGATGGCCCGCCGGCCGGCTGCGTCGGAAAGGCGAAGGAACAATGGACCTAGATCGGGAACTCGATGGACCCGTCCGGCAGTTCGTGGCGGATATGCCGCTCACGATGGAAGGACACGAGGTGTTGCTATTCCAGGACGTCGAGTCCGCCGACGATCCCAAGGTGGCACCCGTCTTCGAACAGCGCCGGTGGGAGGTGATCCTGAAGTCTGTACTCGTGCAGTTGGCGCGTGCTGCTGGTGACAAACCCATGAGCGTCGAGATGACGTACGATCCGGTGGCCAGTCCGCACAGGCCGATCTACGGGCCGATCTACGGGCCGTCGCGGGTCTAGTGTGGCGTCTCGCAAATCTATGGCATAAGTGTTCTCGCTCCTGCGGCGGATCGATTGCGCGGTGCGGTCCGCCAGGCAAAGGGCGGAGTTCTCGGTGCCGCTGAGCTCTATCGGGTTGCGAGAGCGCCAATTTGTGCCATGCACTTGAGGGACTCGACACTAGCTGTCCGTCGCGAAACTCCCTGACCGGGATCGACTCGACCGATCGATCCCGGTCGTTCGTGTGCGGTCGCAGGTGCTTCCGGAACGCCGGCCGTATCCGGGCCAGGGTTTCCTTCGGCTGGCCCCTGGTCGTCAGCGCCGCCAGCGTCTTCTTCTCGTTCATCGTTCCGCGAAGCGGCGCTGCCGGCGCTTTCCCAACGGTTGCTAGCCCTCCGCCGGCAGGTGCGGACGGTGCCCGCCGTTCACATGACGATAGGACGGCTCAGCGCCACCCAGTCAAGTCGTTCTCGATCCGCGCCCCGATGCCGGTCTCCCCAACACCCGCGCAGGCGAGAAGTGCCGAGTCGGTCGACCAAGCCTACAGCGAGCGCCAGGAGCGACCCGATTGCGTGAATCGGAATGAGCCCGGCGAGCAGGGCTGCACCATGCCGACGAACGTACCGACCAGCGTGCCGGGCCGAATCGCCTGGCCCGCTGACGCGCGCGCGGGCTCATGCCGATGCCGGCCGCGAGAATGCATGCGGCTGCCATCAGCCCATCGTGGTGCACCGCCGCTGGCGGCACACCCGAACGGGACGACGACGACAGCGACGGCGACCTGCACGGATCGCGATGCCATGCAGCCCCGCTTCCCGGTCAACGTTCGAACACTTGGGACGGCGCTCGCGGTCTGTCTCGCCGGTACAGGCCGGGGTCGGCGTCACGAGACTCATGACGGCCGGGGGCGCGGCCACATCGAGGATCCGTCCTGCTTTCAATCCGACGGTCGGCGGGGTGACGGGAACAAGTCCTCGATACGGCAACCGAAGTAGGCGGCGAACTTCCAGGCGTTCTCGACGGTAATGGTGCGATATCGCCCACGGGCGACATCGCTGACGTAGGGCTGCGTCAGGCGGAGCGCCTTCGCCACGGTCACCTGCGTCACTCCCGCCAACGCCATGGCCTTCGCCACGCGGTTGTACCCGGTTCCGAGCGAAGGGCCGCGAGCTGCTGCTCGGTGAGCATCTCGAATGGAACTATACGTGTGAGACCGTCGCCACGTTCTCGACCGCATGCCGCGGGCGGGACTGCCGCCGTCAAGGTGGGAGAACATGCGGTTCCGGCTCGGCGATCGGCGTCACCGCTCGTCGTCGAGCCTGACTCGGGCCCCCGGGCCAGGAACAGCCGGCCCACGTAACGTCACGCCTGCGGCTTCTCGTCCCGCGCCTTGGCCGCTCGCCGGGAGGCCCAGTAGTTGCGCATCCGCTCGGCGACCGCCTTGCGCTGCTCCTCCGTCATCGCACGCTTCCGTCTGGCGACCGCCTTGGCGGCCTTCTTCCTGCCGGGCCGGGCGCCCTGCGGGGCGTTGCCTTCGATCGCCTCGATCGCACGTTGAATGGCGACGAGCTGGCCCCTCAACGACTGTTCCTCGTTCCGTAGTGCGTCCAGGATTCCACTTCTCGACATCGTGACCTGCTTCCTTCGATACGATCCGCCACAGAATCGGACCGATGCGTCGCACGCGCGAACCGGCGGCATCGCCACCCCCGCCGTCCTTGTCCGAGCAGCAAGCTGCCGGTCGGCGCGGCTACCGGTGCGGTGCGCCGGACTCGGTCAACCCGGCACCGGCCTCTTGAAGGTACTCGACCGCCTCTCTCATCTCGGCCGCGTTCCAGGCTGGCCGGTCGTCCCGGACGGGTAACCCCGGCAAGACACTCCGCCGCCCGCCCGCAATCGCGGCGACGGCCGCTTCCTCCGAACCGTACGGGTCGCATAAAGCCAGGAACCGCATCGTCATCTCGACCGACGGAGCGTGTCGGCGGTTCGATGTCGACGTCGCGGTCCTCAGCCTTCATCGACAGCTCTTGCACCGGTTATCGGCCGTGCACGAGGCGCCGGCCATCCCTGCAGCAACAAGGCCCCCCGTCCACTCCTCAGTAACGCATGGAGCGGCGGTGCGTGACGTCGCACCGCCTACGGTGGCTGGCGCCGCATTCCCCGCATGCGCCGGGCGGACCGCGGCTTTCTCGATCTCGATACCTCGTGCGAGAGTTCATCCCTGTGCGTGGAGCAGCCCAACTGCCGACGGCGATCGCGTTGGTGCGCGATGGTCGGTCCCCGCCTTGCGGGGTCTTCCACTTGTTCAGCGGCGAGTGCTTCGACGAGCCGCCTCACCGTGGCCGCAGCCGCGTTCCTCTGAGATCGGCGACCGCGCCGCCCACCCGGAGCCGTTCCGTCGGATGTGGAACGTCGCGCCGCCGGCCTTAAACGTCAGCGTCTTCATCCCCATCTTCTTCGCTACGGCATCACGCGTTCGACGACGTTCAGCCGCGCTCGGGTGCTGTGACCCGGCACGCTGTGTCCTTCGACCAGCCGGCGCGCCAGGCGGCGGATGTCGCTCAGTTTCGCTGGCCGGTAGTTCAGTCTGCTCCACGCTGACGTTGACGTGCCGGTTGCGCGTCGGCGACTCCTGCTCGTGCACGTGTCCGTGGACGTTGACCGCGCCGTGCGGCACCTGCAGCAGCGGCACGTGGGTCAGCAGCAGCGGCGGGTCGCCGGCCGCGTACAGCGTCACCGTCCTGCGCTCGGCTTCGAACGGCCGTACCTGGTTGATCGGGTCGACGTCGTGATTGCCGAGCACGAGCCATTTCGTTCCCGGCGCCCTGCGCCACCAGTCCTGGTGGTGCGCCAGCGCCTCGCCGTCGACGGTGACGTCGCCGAGGCAGATGATGGTTTCGCCCTCGGCTACCTGGTCGTACCAGGCCTCCATCATCGCTCGGTCGGCCTCGGCCGCCGTGCGGAACGGTCGTCCGAAGGCGCTGCGCGAGTGCTCGTGCCCCAGGTGCAGGTCCGACCAGACCCAGGTCACCGCGTCCGCTGCGGTGCACGCCGCCGCGGCTTCGCACTCCGCCCTGCGGATGAGCGTCTCGGTCTGGCGCCCGTTCACCATCGGGTGTAGCGGCGGCACCAGCGAGCGCCGTAGCTCGTCGATGTAGAGCGCCTGCAGGCCCGCGGCGTCCATCGTGTTCACTTCCAGCGCCCGAGCGCTCTGGCGGCGACCGTGGCCATCGGTACAGGCTCGTAGTTCCACCGTTCGACCGCCACGTTGACGTGCCGGCGTGTCGGCTCGGTCCCGTCGTGCAGGTGGCCGTGAACGTTGACCGCGCCCACCGGTACCGCGGCGAGCGGCTCGTGGCTGAGCGCCAGCGTCGGCTCGGCCTCGTACAGCGCCTGCCGGTGCTGCGTCGCGAACCCCGCCTCGGCGAGCGCGCGCAGCCGTAATCCCCATCATCCTCCTCCACCGTCAGGGTGGCGCACCAGATTTCGCGGGACTCTGATGTGCAGTGGGCGGGATCCTGAGCCTGGACGGGCAGCGCCGCCGTGGCCACGGCGAAGAGGAGCAACGCCGCGATGCGGTAAAGCCGGCCGGTGCCTTGCGCCGCCCGGCATCGTGTTGCGGGAGCGCCCGCGCCGCGCCGCGCCATCGCCGAACCCTTGCGTCCGGTCGGCCTGGAAGGGTTGCTACATGCTCCGAGCTCCTGTGTCCTCGCCCTAGTGCTGCGCCATGATTAAACGTTCGGGTGTGCGGTGCTGTGATTCGTCGATGATTGCGCGCTGCAACCCATGTCCGTGTCCGAAGATTATGACGTGGCGGACCACTAGTGTCCTGCATCCGAAGTTTCTTCGCAGTAGCGGGTACTTGTGAGACCGCAGCACGCGCGCCGTTTGCTTGTCGATACGCACCGATCCGCCACGGTGCCACTCCGAGTCTACTGCGAACGGACCTACGATTCGGGACACTAGCCGCCAACAAGCGCACCATCATAGTCCTCCAAATCGGAAACGGCATCTTCAGCCCCGCATCGATTCGTGTCGTCGTCACGGGCGCATTCCCGATTTCCCGGTCACGCGCTCACACCCACCGGCGTCATGGCCATCCGCTGCAAACAGTTCCATCTGCCGGACTTATAGAAAGACCGCAGGAGAAGAATCGCGTCGACGCTCTCCGGTAGCCAATAGATGGATGCGCCCTTGATGCGGAGATTGATGACGCGACGGATGGCGCTTTCGACGGCGCCGCTGCCCCGCGGAAGCCCGAGCCCGACCATTGTGGTGTAGGCGAAACGATGACGGTTCTTCAGGAAGTAGTTGAGGTGCGTGCGGATCTTGCCGGCCGTGCGCCCGCGGCACAGCTCCCGCAGGGCCGTGATCACCTCGTCCACCCGTGCTCGCTTGAGCAGCCCCCGCGTGCGGTTGAGCCAGCGGGTGCGTTGCGTCGCGCTCCAGCGGCGCAGCTTGACCGCGTCCGAGAGTTGCTTGGCGGCATGATAGAAGTCGATCAGCCCCAGCACCTGTGTCGGCGAGAGCCCGAGCGCGGCGATGAGGCGCTGGAGGCGTTGCCAGATCCAGGGCGCGCCGTCGGCGATGAAGAGCACCTTGTCAGCGGCGTTGAGGCCGATCTGCCGCGCGTACGACAACAGCAGGGCGAAGACCGCCTCCGGTCCCCGGAGCGTGCCGTCGATGATCGGGGCCCCCGTCTGAGACGGTCGCCCGTCGTCGCCGACGACGTACAGGATGAGGAGCTTCGGTTCCTTCCAGTCGGTATGGAATCGGTTGCGCCCCTTCTTCGTCTTGGGGCCACGCTTCTTGCGCCTCACAGGGACGCGGCCCTCGTCGAGGGAGACGACCACCCGCTTGCCGGTCACGCGGTCCAGCAGGCCGCACGCCGCGCTCTGCTGGGCCGCTCGGGCCCGCGCAGCGTAGCGATAGGCGGTCGAGCGGAGGGTCTTGATATCCAGGGCGATGCCGTCGGAGCGGAGCTGCGCCTGCGCTTCGGCCAGCGAGCTGAGCATGGCGACCGCGCGGCTTGCATCGGAGGCCAGCTTCGGCGTGCACCGGTCGTAGATGCCCAGCACCACCAAGGCGGGGTAGAGTCCCGGCCTCCGCTTCGCCCGACGGGCGTGTTTCTCGCGGTAGTACGGCGTCGTGACCGGCACCGTCGTGCCCCGGGAGGTGCGAACGTTGACGGTCTCCAGGCCGTCGCTCCGCATCCGCCGGGGCAGGTGGCGCACGAGGGCGCTCGCCGCGTCGCCAACCGCGGCGGAGCGCACCGCGCGTTGCAGCACGGGGGTGAGGAGGGCGCCGAAGAACTCGTCCGCGATGGCCCGCAGCTGCTCTTCGCACTGCTCCGCTTCCTCTGCCGACCTGGGCGCTGGAGCACGCGCCTCAAACTCCAGCGCCCGCCGGAGGGCAGTGCGCAGGTGGACGGGAATGTTGCCAAGATCGACCTCGCGGCTCGGGGTGTCGATGGCGCTCTTGTCCATTTCAACGCACCATCATGGGCAGTCCGAGCCGTAATGTCCAGTACCACCCTCCCCGTCTGTCCGAAGACCGGCTCAATCTCCCCCAGCCTCACAGTCCATCTTTGCCTACACACTGCTCCGGGAAATCGGGAATGCGCCCGTCGTCACCCTCCAAGCCCAGGCGCCCGAGCGCCGCCGAGACATCGATTGCCGGGCAAGCCCGGCGCCCCGGCGCAGAGTTGGCGGTTGGCGGCGCCACACGATTCCACACACTTGATCTAGACGCCCGGGAAGCACGAACCGAACGAGCCGGCCGCAGGATGGTCGACGAATCTTTTGCTTCAGGGGAAATTCCGGACAGCGCGTCGGAGAACGCCCGCGCGGTCGCCGGCCGTGCCGCCCGCGACGCGGTCAGCATCGACGCCGTGAGCCCACCACGGCCGACGACGACTCGGAGGCCGCCGCCGGCCAGACATTGCGGCCGAGGCGCCGGCGCCGAATACGGCCCGCCACCTCGTAGATGCCGCCGCCGGCGACGACAACGTGGGGCGCGTTCGCGTCCCGTCAGATCACGATGCGTTCGATCTCGTCGAGCGTGACCGTGTCCGCCGTCCGGTCGTACAGCTTCGTCGTCCTGGACGACGCGTGGCCGGCAATCTGTTGGGCGTGATCGAGCGTCCCCCCGTTCGACAGATACGCCGTGATGCCCGTCGCCCGGAACGTGTGGCAGCACGTCGACGCCGGCAGACCCGCGGCCGCCGCACGGCGCTTGATCATCGCCAGCACCACGCGCCGCGTCAGCGGCCGACCGCTCAGGCGGCCCGACCGGTCGACGCTCTGAAACAACGGCGCCTTCGCGTCCTCGACCCCGCCGGCGACCAGATACGCTTCGACGGCGGCCTCGGCCCGGTGATGGGCCGGCACGTCGTGCCGCTTGCCGCCCTTCTCGTGCAGCCGCAGCCACCCCCGCGTCCCCTGCAGGAAATAGTCCTGACGCCGCATCCCCACGACCGCGCTCACCCGCGCGAAGCTGTACACCATCACGCTCAGCAGCGCCCGGTCACGAAGACCCACCAGCGACCCCGGGTCGATCCCATCGAGCAGCGACCGCGTCTCGGCCGGCGTCAGCACCGGCGGCGCTCCTTTGGTCACCACGTGCTTCGGTCCCCGCACCGCCGCGGCCGGATTCACCCGCAACACCTGGTGGATGACCAGCCAGTCGCACAGCACCCGGATGGCGGCCAAGTGCTGTTTGACCGTCGGCGCCGACCCCGGATGCGTGCGGATATAGGCCGCCACGTGCAGCGGAGCGATCGCGCGCAAGCCCAGGCCCCGAGCCGCACACCACGACAGGAACCGCCCGGACGCGCGCGCATACGCCGCGCGCGTCCGGGAGTTGGCGAGCTGCGCCGCGAAGAACTCCAGAAATCGCTCGACGGCCACCGGACCCGCGTCCACGATCACCGCCGGCAGCGCCATGGCCGCCGACCCGGTGCGCGCGACCGGCGGCCGGGTGACCGCCGGAGCCAGGGCCTCGCTCATCCCGAACTCCCCTCCCCCGCCACGAGCGCTTCGAAGCGCTCGTGGTCGCGCGTCAAAGCCTGCGCCAGCGCCATCAGCTTCGCCACGGCTTCCGGCGCGCCCGCGTAGCGCACTTCGATCCGGTCGCGCTCGACCACCACGCCCGCCGGCAGGTCCGACAGACGCCCCTCGAGCGGTTCGGCCGGAACCTTCACACGGATGCGCGTCAGCCGCGCCTTCCGCAGCTCGGTCATCAGATGCTCGCGCCGCTGCTCCTCCCCGCGGAACGCCGACCCCGCCCGGTGCGTCCGCAGCTGCGTGCGCGGGAGCGTCCGCGCATACCCAGTCAGCTCGGCGCCGAACGTCCGCATCAGACTGCGCCGTGCGCGCCCGCGAGACCCCGAACAGCTGCTCGATGTCGCGACGCGTGAGCAGCTCCCGGTCCAGGGCCTCCAGTTGCCGGATGGCGTCCGGGATGGCCAGCAGCCACTGCGGCCTAGGAGTCTGCGCCGCAGGAGATTTGCGGCACGCAACGGGTCGCCGGCCCACGACCTGAGTCACGTGTCGGGGCGACTTCGCCGGTCAGCGGGGCGGGGTGGATTTTCGGTAGTTGGCGAACAGATGACAAAATTCGGTCCTCGCGGGCCGCATGGCCCGCCAGAGACCGCGATGCGCATCGATTTGTCGCCGTTGTGAGCCTCAGATCCCGCCTTCTACGCCGCCATCAGCGGCTGCAGGCGTTTGACGTTCAACGCCAGGCACACCAGGTCCCACTCGCACCGCACCTTCGCGAGTCCGCGCAGGCTGAAGCGCCGAAATCCCAGCACGTGCTTGATCCAACCGTTGGGAGCCTCCGACAACCACTTGCGCTCCGCATACGCCGTGCGGCCCGCCGGCGTCGCCAGCTTCTCCACCATGCGAGCCGTCGCCGGATGGGCCTCCCGATCACGGGTAGCCGTCTGCTTACCCTCCCGGCCCAGCGCCACATACCCGTCAATGCCCCGCTCTTCCAGGTCCGTCAGGTCCCGCTCGTTGCAGTACCCCGCATCGGCCAGCACCGTCTCCGGCTGCGCGGCGAACGTCTCCTTTACCGCGTCGAGCAACACCGGCAACTCACCCTGGTCGCTCGCGTTCGCCGTCAGGTCCGTCGCCACCACCAACTGGTGCTCCGCGTCCACCGTCACCTGCGCGTTGTAGCACTGCTGGAATCCCTCGTTGCTCGTCTTCATGACCGAGCTTTCCGGGTCCGTGAAGTTGCTCTGCGCTTTCTCGTCCGGCTCGCCATACGCCCGCTTGTACGGCCGACCGCCCTTCGGGTTCCGACCCTGCCCCGGCTGCCGACCCCGCGCGTCGTCCGCCGCCCGAGCCGCCGCTTCCAGACGCGCCTTCGCTTCCCGGATCGCCGCCAGACGCTCTTCTCGCCGACGCAACTCCGCCGGCAGATCGTCGCCCCGAACCTCCGCGCCCAAGCGCGAGTCCTCGGCCTCGTCAACCGCATCCGCCTGACGCAACAGCGCCTCGACCTCGCTTTCCAGGCGCTGTTCCTCTTCCTGCATCCGGTCGTAGCTCATCGCCTTGCGCTTGCTCGCGTTCGCGCGCACCTTCGTCCCGTCGATCGACAGCTTCCCCAAGCGCGCCAGACCCAACTCCTGCGCCAGACGGACCACCTCCACGAACAGCGCCTGGAAATCCTCCAGGTGCCGACGCCGAAACTCGCACAGCGTCCGGTGTTGCGGAAAGTTGCCCGCCGCCAGCACCCGGAAACCAACGTCCTCTTCCAGCTTCCGAGCGACCCGGCGCGACGAGAATACCCCCGTCGCGTAGGCGTAGAGCAGCACCTTCACCATCATCCGAGGCTCATACGGCGCGTTGCGACGGCCGTCCCCCTCGTACAGAGCGTAGAACGCCGTCAGATCCAGACCGTCCACCAGATCGCTGACATGGTGCGCCAAGTGGCCCTCCGGCAGCCACTCCCGAACGTCGGGCGGCAACAGCAGCGACTGGTCAGGCACATAGGGGCGGAATGTGGTCGACATCGAGTCCTTTCGTCGTCGGCTCGCCTACAATTGTCGCATCTGTTTTTCTGCGGCGCAGACTCCTAGTGCTGCGCCATGATTAAACGTTCGGGTGCGCGGTGCTGTGATTCGTCGATGATTGCGCGCTGCAACCCATGTCCGTGTCCGAAGATTATGACGTGGCGGACCACTAGCGTGCATAGCGGGGCACCGGGCGCGCCTTTCGCCTGCAATTGCTGCTCCGGGTGCGAGTTGGGGAGGAGGTCGGGCATGCGTGGCCGCTCCGTGGTACGCTCGCCGCGTGTTTCGGTCGCCGCCGCCGATGCCCTGCGGTCAGAATGAGAACAGTCACACCCGGTTCCGAGCCCGGCAGGAGCTCTTGCACGAAGGAATGGTGACGATGAAGAGGAACGTTCCAGCGGCGATGAGGAAGATCGGTACGGCGGCGTGCGTTTTAGTCCTGGTGTCAGCGGCACCGGCCTCGGCGCAACAGTGGTCGCGCAAGACGACGGGCATTGTGACCCTTTCGGCCGGAGTAGGTCTCGTATTTGCGGCTTTCGACTTCACGTTCGACGTGTGCCCCAAGGGCTACAGCACGCACACCTACCAGAACCAGCCGACACAATGCCTCTACGTCAGCCCCAGTCCTCCGTTCGATACGGACGTCCGCGCCGCGACGACCGAAGCGAAGCTCTCGCACCCCAAGCTCGCCTGGACCGGTATCGGCACCATAGCCCTGGGGGCGGTGCTGCTTACCTTGCCGGACAACCGCGTGACGCGGGATCTCGACGTGCAGGTGTCGCCGGCGCGGGTCGCGGTTCGGCGGCGGTTCGGCTGGTAGTTCGTGTTCAACGGAACCGTCCTACGGGGAGAGGCCGTACAGCACATCTGGGCAAGGCTCCTGCGCCGGTGTCGACGCTCCAGACGCCGCGACCCCGTGAAAACAAGGAGGCCGACCCGATTGACAGAATGGGCGGTTATCGGCCGCAGGGCGCTCCTGTAGACAGACGAGCGCCCCACCCTCATCCGAGCAACCTCGGCAGCACTCGATGTCAGCGGTCGCCCGAAAGAGCGTCATTCTGGACGGGACGTCGACCACAACATGTAGAGGGTGTATGAGTGAGCATCGTCGACAAGAGCCAATCTGGACGAGCGTGCGCGGAGCCGGCGTCAAGGCCGTCAGCCCCGCGGAGCGGGGGCGGAGCGAAGCGACGCGCCTTGACGTCGGTGAGCACACGCGCACGCTGTTGGCTTGACGATGCCGCCAGCGACCACAACATCTTGCGGTCGACCCCGAGTCCAGTTTCTGTCAGTTCCTCGCGCTCGGCAACACTCGATGCTGTCCAGCCGCTTCGGCCGCGACACGGCCGCGCCGCTCGGCCGCGTCGACTTCAGCGGTACGCATCCGCCGCTCGTGATCGAAGCGCCGCGCGCAGCTCGCGGTTCTCGGCTTCGAGTTTCCGGAGCCGCTCAGCCGCGTGGTGGCGCTGGCGCGCCACGGCCGCCATCGCCCACGGGTCCCGCCGCCGCACCGGAACCGGAACCGCCGCCGGCCGCGGCTCGATGTCGGTCACCAGCCGCAGCCCGCGCACCGGTCGGCGCAGCGCCGCGCGCCCCAACGGTCAGATCGCTTGCCTCAGCCACCAAGCCTCGTAAGCTTGGGTGAGGACTTCTACTGGGTTCACATAGAACGGACCCGTTGACATCGACCAAGCATGGTGAGGGTGTGAATCGTCGCCTACCTGCGCCGCCTCTCCGACGAGTTCGGGACCGTGCTTGCCATCGCCGCCTACAACGCCGGGCCCGGTGCCGTGAGACGCTATAACGGCATCCCGCCATACGCACAGACGCGCGCCTACGTGCGGGCCGTTCTCGACCAGGCAGGCGAGGAACATGCCCCCTCTCGTCGAGACCGAACGCACGCCGAGGCCAGCCTCGCTGAACCAGCCACAGCCGGCCGGCGGGCCCAGGATGACCATCCGGCGCTGGACGGCGCGGCCGGACTCGAGCCGCGCGCGAGGGACCTGGACGACCGGGCCGGGACGGCCGCGTTGCCGGGCCAGCTCGTCAATCCGCGGGGCACGCCGGCGGGGACGCTGCGCCGGGTTGTCGCCGATGAACGCCCGCTGCAGGTCGAGGGCGCTGGAGCGGCGCACGCCGCGGCGGACACGGCGCGACGCGTGCTCCACCACAGTGCGGACCGTCTCATGGACGCCGGGTTCCAACATCGGGATCCGGCCAACCACGTAACTTCCACGCGTGCCGGCTCTCATCGGGGCCGGCCTGGCGCGCGTTCGCCCGACGCGGCGTCTCCCCGTTGCAAGATGCGGAGCCGTACGTCGGCCACCGACGCCAGCGCGCTCCCGGGGTACTTCGAACACCTGGCCAACCTGGCGGCCGGCCCGTCTCCCGACCCCGCCGCCGCCAGCGCTTGGCCACCGACGGACCGCTACGGCCAGGACCAGGCTCCTCGAAGCCACGGCGCCCGGGATCGGCAGGCGAACAGCGCACTCTGACGCGCGCGTTCGGAGACCGCTCCCCTTCGACCAGCGCTTCGAACCGCTCGAAGTTCGTTCACCAGCGCCTGATCCAGCACATACAGACTGCTTCACCGCCTCGGCCGCGCTACCGAACCGGACCTCAATCCCTCCGTGCATCTCGACGGCTCGCACGGGCAAGGACGGCGGTGACTCGGTAGAATGCCCCGAAAGAAGGAAAGATGTTGAACCTCTGGCCGACGAGTCTGATTCCGACAACCCTCGTGGGTGCGCCGTTGCGCCCGGCGTCAGCCTCGGAGTCAGAGGAGCGACGCGACCCACCGACACGATTTCAGCGCGGGATCGACGCCTTGGGAGTGGAGTTCATCAAGTGGCGCCCTCTAGTCGATCTACTCGCCCAACGGCTGTCCGGATCGATCCTCGGACACTTCGACCGCAGGAGGAGCGCGCCATTCGCACAGACGCGCGCCTACGTGCGAGCCGTTCTCGAACCGCGGCCGACCAGTCTGACGACGCGCAGGTAACCGAGAAACACGACCCCAGGGGAGGTGTTCCGGGACTGCGACTGAACCGGGTGCAGTGCAAGCCACGTCGAACCGAGCAGCGCGGGCGACGACCACGTGACCGACGGGCGTGCCACCCAGGCCGGGCGCGTTCGCCTCCCGTCAGAAGGGTACCGACAACATTCGTGTCCAAATACACGTTTAGCGGCTCGGCCTGAGCCCTCTGGTGGTCATGAAGCTGTAGAGGGTGGTGCGGGAAACGCCGGTGATCTTGGCGATCGCGGTCTTGGACACACACCCAGCTCGAGGAAGTGACGGATTTCATCCTCCTTGCCGTCGAGCCGTGAGACGCCGAGCGAGCCGGCATCAAGCGTGCCGATGCCTGGACAACGACCGCTCAGGGCCTCGAAGTCCGATCTGGTACCGGTCGAGGCCGACGAAATGGCTCAGAACGGGGGGCTCAGGCCGAGTTCCTTACCGTGTATTTCTGCACGAATGGTGTCAGTACCCTACGTGCGTCTTCGCCGGATGCAGCGACAATCGCCGCCGTGCCAGGAACCTCTCCGCACGGTCGCGCCAGACGGCGAGCCGTGCCGGGTCGTCGTCGAACAGCGCGAAGTCATCCACGTAGCGCAGGTACGGCGCGCGCAGCACCTCGGTGACGAAGTGGTCGAAACGGTCCAGGTAGACATTGGCGAAGAGCTGGCTCGTCAGGTTGCCGATCGGCAACCCGCGGCGGCGCTCGTACGGCGTGAACAGGTCGTCGCCCGGATAGTAGAGATGCACCGGCTCCTGCGGGTTCGACGCGTCGATGATCCGGTCGAGCACGCCCAGCATCCGGCGGCACGCGATTCGCCGCCGCAGGTCCGCCTTCAGTACCACGTGGTCGATGGCCGGGAAGTACCGATAGATGTCGCCGCGCAGCACGTAGCGGTACTTGTCCCGCAGGCGCTCGTAGCGCGCGACCGCGCCGTGCGTCCCCTTGCCCACCCGGTTGGCGTAGGGGGCGCATTCCCGATTTCCCGGAACAGTGTGTAGGCAAAGATGGACTGTGAGGCTGGGGGAGGTTGAGCCGGTCTTCGGACAGACGGGGAGGGTGGTACTGGACATTACGGCTCGGACTGCCCATGATGGTGCGTTGAAATGGACAAGAGCGCCATCGACACCCCGAGCCGCGAGGTCGATCTTGGCAACATTCCCGTCCACCTGCGCACTGCCCTCCGGCGGGCGCTGGAGTTTGAGGCGCGTGCTCCAGCGCCCAGGTCGGCAGAGGAAGCGGAGCAGTGCGAAGAGCAGCTGCGGGCCATCGCGGACGAGTTCTTCGGCGCCCTCCTCACCCCCGTGCTGCAACGCGCGGTGCGCTCCGCCGCGGTTGGCGACGCGGCGAGCGCCCTCGTGCGCCACCTGCCCCGGCGGATGCGGAGCGACGGGCTGGAGACCGTCAACGTTCGCACCTCCCGGGGCACGACGGTGCCGGTCACGACGCCGTACTACCGCGAGAAACACGCCCGTCGGGCGAAGCGGAGGCCGGGACTCTACCCCGCCTTGGTGGTGCTGGGCATCTACGACCGGTGCACGCCGAAGCTGGCCTCGGATGCAAGCCGCGCGGTCGCCATGCTCAGCTCGCTGGCCGAAGCGCAGGCGCAGCTCCGCTCCGACGGCATCGCCCTGGATATCAAGACCCTCCGCTCGACCGCCTATCGCTACGCTGCGCGGGCCCGAGCGGCCCAGCAGAGCGCGGCGTGCGGCCTGCTGGACCGCGTGACCGGCAAGCGGGTGGTCGTCTCCCTCGACGGGGGCCGCGTCCGCGTGAGGCGCAAGAAGCGTGGCCCCAAGACGAAGAAGGGGCGCAACCGATTCCATACCGACTGGAAGGAACCGAAGCTCCTCATCCTGTACGTCGTCGGCGACGACGGGCGACCGTCTCAGACGTGGGCCCCGATCATCGACGGCACGCTCCGGGGACCGGAGGCGGTCTTCGCCCTGCTGTTGTCGTACGCGCGGCAGATCGGCCTCAACGCCGCTGACAAGGTGCTCTTCATCGCCGACGGCGCGCCCTGGATCTGGCAACGCATCCCGCGCCTCATCGCCGCGCTCGGGCTCTCGCCGACACAGGTGCTGGGGCTGATCGACTTCTATCATGCCGCGAAGCAACTCTCGGACGCGGTCAAGCTGCGCCGCTGGAGCGCGACGCAACGCACCCGCTGGCTCAACCGCACGCGGGGGCTGCTCAAGCGAGCACGGGTGGACGAGGTGATCACGGCCCTGCGGGAGCTGTGCCGCGGGCGCACGGCCGGCAAGATCCGCACGCACCTCAACTACTTCCTGAAGAACCGTCATCGTTTCGCCTACACCACAATGGTCGGGCTCGGGCTTCCGCGGGGCAGCGGCGCCGTCGAAAGCGCCATCCGTCGCGTCATCAATCTCCGCATCAAGGGCGCATCCATCTATTGGCTACCGGAGAGCGTCGACGCGATTCTTCTCCTGCGGTCTTTCTATAAGTCCGGCAGATGGAACTGTTTGCAGCGGATGGCCATGACGCCGGTGGGTGTGAGCGCGTGACCGGGAAATCGGGAATGCGCCCCGACAGTCTGCATCCGCTCGATGCCGCGCTGAACCTGCCGCCGGAGCGTTACTCGCTCGAGGTGCGCCGGCGGGTGGCCGAGGCGGCCTCGTCGCGGTCCTTCGACGAAGCGCTGTTCGAGCTGTCTCGCCATACCGGGGCGGAGGTGCCCAAGCGGCAGGCGGAACAGTTGGTGGTTCGCGCGGCCCAGGACTTCGACGCCTTCTACGAGGCACGCCGTGCCGAGGAGGGCCAGCCGCCACCCGAGGGGTCGGTTGTCGTGCTCACCTTCGACGGCAAGGGCGTCGTGCTGCAGCGCGAAGATCTGCGGGCAGCGACGCGCAAGGCGGCCGAGAAGCGCCGGCAGCACAGGGAGCAGCTCTCACCGTTCCAGCGCCTGAAGCCGGGAGAGAAGAAGCACTCGAAGCGCATGGCGACGGTGGCCGCCGTCTACACGACCGCGCCGTTCGAGCGGAGCCCGGAGGAGTTCCTGCAGAGCCTGATGCCACGACCGCCGGGCGCGAAGACCCCGCTCGTGCGGCCTCGCCCCGTGGCCAAACGGGTCTGGGCGAGCCTCGAACGGGAGCCGTGGGAGGTGGTCGCCGAGGCGACGCTGGAAGCCGAGCGCCAGGACCCCGAGCACGTCAAGCGCTGGGTCGCGCTCGTCGATGGCGCCGAGAAGCAGCTCGACCTCGTCGAAGCGAGCGCCGCCGCCTACGGCGTGGACGTCACCGTGATACTCGACATCATCCACGTGGTCGAGTACGTCTGGAAGGCGGCGCATGTGTTCCACCGCGAGGGGAGCCCCGAGTTGGCGTGCTGGGCGTGGACGCGCGTGCGGTCCATTCTCGAGGGCAAGGCCCGCAAGGTGGCGGCGGCGATGCGGCGCGCGGCGACCGTCGCCGGCTTGTCGAAGGACACCCGCAAGCCGGTCGATACGTGCGCCGACTACCTGCTGAAATATGCGCCGTATCTGCACTACGACCGCTACCTCGCGGCGGGCTATCCCATCGCCACCGGTGTCATCGAAGGGGCGTGCCGCTACCTGGTCCGCGACCGGATGGAGTTGACCGGCGCGCGCTGGCGCCTGGTGGGCGCCGAGGCGGTCCTGAAGCTCCGGGCGCTACGAGCCAGCGGCGACTTCGATACGTACTGGGACTTCCACGAAGCGCGCGAGTACGAGCGGAACCACGCCCAGCGATACGCTGACGGGATGGCACCGCCGGTCAGCGAGCCGCCCCCGCCGCCCTCCCCACCACGCCTTCGACGGGTCAAGTAGCTCTTGCCGTGCCGCTCGCAGAAGCCTCCTTGGGCCGCCGACGAAGAAGAGCCACACCCTTCAGGTGGAAGGGATGGCGAAAAGGAGCAGGCTCTGGGAGTGGCCGAAAGGCCTATTACCCCGATGAATGAGCAGCAATGCCGGACGCCATCACATGCATAAGCGAAGGGGACGACCCGTGCGGTCGCCGTCGTCAGGGCGTGAACAGGTCTGGCGACGTACCGGCCGGCCAGCGCAAGGGTGCGAGCTTGGTGCCACGGCTCGCGATACCCGCCCGCTCGCCGCACCTGGTAAGCCCGTGTGCGAACCGCATGATTCCACTGGAGAGCCCGGTGCCTTATGTTGTGATCTCGGTTATGTGGCGAGGTTGTCCCAACCGGTTGGACAGCAGCATGGCAGCGGACAACTTCACAACATAACTTGAATCTGGCATGGTGGTCTCCCTTTTCAAGGAGGCTCACGCCATGTTCGAGACGCTTTTTACGTATCCTGCTGTCCTTCGCCGTCACAAAGAGGGTCCTCTCGCCGTAGAACGGGCCAGGTATCTGACGGATCTGGCCGCAAAATCTGTCCCACGGAACACACTCTTGATGAAAGCTTCGTATTGTCGGCGAGTGGCCGTCGAGCTTCAACAATGGCCTTCCGACCGGTGCTTTGACAAGAACGAGGTGGAAGAGATGGCTTCCGGATACTCCGCCGACGGCCCGACCTCGTCAAACCGGCGGCAGCACGCCAAGGAACACTTCCGGTCCGTAGCGACCGAGTTCCTGCGGAGTCTTGGCCGCCTGCGTCCCCCTCCTACGCCCTTACCGGATCAGTACGACGCGATGTTATCCGAATTCATCGCCCTGCAGCAGGAGGGGAAGTGGCTGTCCGAACTCACCCGCCGGGCCGCACGATGGCAGCTCACGGTTTTTCTTAACCATCTTGAGCGGCGCGGTATGGCCCTCGCGGATGTCGAAGCCACCGATATCGACGCGTTCTACGAGCACATGGCGTTGCGGTGGGGCCGGACATCACTGCACCGTTCCGCTACGGTTGTCCGCGCATGGTTGAGATACTGCGAGACGAAAGGCTATGCACGGCTCGGTCTCGCCGACGCCATCTTGTTGCCGCGCATATATCGTGACGAGGCGCTCCCAATGGGGCCGACATGGGACACCGTCGGCCGCATGCTCGCCGCCACCAGTGGCGATGATCCGGTGTCGATCAGGAACCACGCGATCATTCTGCTGTTGGCGGTGTACGGACTACGCTCCGGCGAAGTGCGGCATTTGCGCCTCGACGACGTCGACTGGCCGCACAATCGGATCCGTTTCGTCCGGTCCAAAAGCCGACGCCGGGAAGAGGTCCCCCTCGAGGCCCGTGTCGGCAATGCCATCGCCCGCTACCTGCGTGATGTCAGACCCCAGACGTCAAGCCGGTTCGTGTTCCTGAGGCTGCTGGCTCCATACGGGCCTCTGTCGCCGGGCAGCCTCTACTCCCTCGTCATGAAGTACCTTCTCGAAAACGAGCGGCCAAGAAAAGGGTGCGGTCCGCACGGCCTGCGGCACGCCTGTGCCCGGCATCTCCTCGAGTCGGGCAAGAGCTTCAAGGAAGTCGGCGACCATCTCGGGCATCGCAGTCCCGATACGACCCGGATCTACGCAAAGGTCAACCTGAACATGCTGCGGCAAGTCGCCTTCGACGATCTCGGAGGTCTGGCATGACGATGACACTGCTCGAGGCCATTGATGCCTACATCACCTTGAAACGCTCTCTCGGAGCGGTGTTCCGTGCGGATACGCGCGTTCTTCGTTCTTTCGGCCGCGCGTTCGGCGACATTTCTCTCGGCGGTATCGATCCCCAAGCTGTCCATGACTTCTGTCGCGGCAAAGGGCCGCCAACGCCGTGGTGGGAGCGCAAGGATACCGCTCTGCGTGGCTTCTTCGCCTATCTCGTGAGCCGCGGGTACCTTGCAGCCTGTCCACTGCCGGAGCAGAGGCCCCGCGTCACGCGTTCTTTTCAGCCCCACATCTATACCCCGGACGAGCTGCGGCGCCTCCTTGACGCGACAGCGATTCTAGAGGATAGCTGCTTCCCGCTCCAGCGCAAGACCTTCAAGACATTGCTGCTGCTCCTGTACGGGGCAGGGCTTCGCCCAAGCGAAGGGGTGCGCCTACGGTGCCGTGACGTGGATCTCCGCGAGCGCGTTCTCACCGTCAGCGATACCAAGTTCTTCAAGTCACGGCTCGTCCCTATAGGTGCGGTGCTTGCCACCGGGCTCGCGAAATACCAGGAACGCCAGCATCTGTTGCCGATGCCGGCCAAGGCGCGGTCCGCCTTCTTCGCTTCGCACACCGGCGACGCGATCCGACTCGGCAAGCTCGAGAGCGTGTTTGCCCAACTTCGTAAGGAGGCGGGATTGCGAAGCCCCCAAGGTGCGCGTTGGCAACCGCGCCTTCATGACCTGCGTCACACATTTGCTGTCAACAGGCTGATCGCCTGGTACCGCGAAGGCGCGGATGTTCAATCCTGCCTGCCGTTTCTATCGACCTACCTGGGTCATGCCAACATATCCGGGACACAGGCCTACCTGACCATGACCCCGGAACTTCTCACCGAGGCGTCGAAACGTTTCGCGCGTTACGCCGTCGCCAAAGAAGGGGATAATGATAATGACTGATCACTTGATGGGACCCTTCGTCCGCAGATTTCTCCTCGACGACCTGGTCGCGGACCGCAACCTCAGCCCCAACACCCAGAAAAGCTACCGCGACACCATACGCTTGCTGTTCAGCTATGTCGCCGAACACCACAAGACCGATCCAGTCCGGATCACGGTCGAGCAGGTCGACGCGGCCGTCGTGCGGAGCTTTCTCGCCTACCTTGAACGGGAACGAGGCAACGTGACCTCCACACGCAATCAGCGTCTCGCGGCGCTGCATTCGTTGTTCCGGTTCACCGGCCGCCAAGTTCCGGAACTCGTCGATCATGCGGCCCAGATCCACGCGATCCCGCTGCGGCGCACCGCAGTGCCGGCGATGCCGTATCTCGAAAAGAGCGAAATCGATGGCATGCTCGCGGTTCCCGACCGCACGCGCGCGCAGGGACGCCGTGACTACGCGCTGCTCCTGTTCCTCTACAACAGCGGCGCGCGGGCGTCCGAAGCGGCCCTGATCAAGGTGGCCGACCTCACGCCCACCAACCAGTGCGTTCACCTCGACGGAAAGGGGCGGAAGACCCGCACCTGTCCGCTTTGGTCGCGCACCGTCGCAGTCCTTCTCGACCTGCTCGGTCCCCGAATCGACGGTCCCCGCGAAACGCCAGTCTTTCTCAACGTCCATCGGAAGCCGATCACCCGATATGGCATTCATGCCCTCGTCGCTCGAACGGCGGCAAAAGCGGCCGAAGCCGTGCCGTCCCTGCGGAACAAGCGCGTCAGCCCTCATACCATCCGCCATACCACGGCAGTGCATCTCCTCCGCGCCGGTGTCGATATCAATACGATCCGCGCATGGCTGGGACACGTCTCCCTTGAGACGACCAATCGCTACGCTGAAGTGGACCTGGAAATGAAGGCAAAGGCGTTGCAGACATGCGCCGTCTTCGGTTCGGATCCCCTGCCGGAACACACACCAAACTGGCACGCGAACAGTGAATTGCTGTCCTTTCTCGCGGCCCTGTAGGCCTTTCGCATTATGTGGCGAACTTCGGCGCCGTCTCCAGCTGCGATGGGAGAGTCCGTAGACTTCGCCACATAATCGCGAACACAACATAAGGCACCTTATGTGTTCGACAACATAAGGTGCCGGAAATCGGCCCGCCGGGTTCGGAGAGCGGGGGGAGGAAACGTGCCTACGGGTCTCGGACTGCGGCCCGGCGCGAAAGCGCCGGATGAGCCACCGAACCCTACCGGTTACGCGCCTCCCCTCGACTCTACCTGTCCTAACGCGGTTGTCGCTGGCCGTGGCTCGGTCCATCCTGTGGACCCGGAGGGGTTGTCTCTTGTGCGCCTTGCCGATGCGGAATTATGTGAATTCGCCGTCGCTCATCGCAACGCCAAGTATTTGCGGTCTCAGGCCACGTTTTTCCCGGGCCACGCTATGCCTGCGTTGTTGGCGGCACCCCACGGTTGACGAGGCGCTCCGGTGGTTTACGGTGCTCCTGCCACTCGCCGCCGAGCGGGTCAAAATCTTGTGGTCGACCGAAGTCCAGTTTCCTTCGGTTCCTCAAGCTCGACAACAGTCAGTTCGGCGTGGGGCGACCCAGCCCGCCGCAGCGCCGCACGAGCGGCCGGTCAGCGCCGCGTTAATTGTGCACGGAAATGTACACGGCCGATGGAAGTAGTTCACCAAATGACTGAAAATAAATGAATTGGCCTCCCGCCCCAGACTTCACCATGAACGCCCAGTCCAGACCGTTCCGCATTCCTGGCGAGCACGCCCGATGGACACACAGCGGCGCTCCCTCGACCAATCGCACCATCAGGAAGATTGACTGTCGCGCTGGCGCAGATGCGACGCCGACCGGACAGTTCCGCAACAGAAGCGCTGTGATATCGTGGCGGGCGTCACGGACGCGCCTGGATGGCGGTAAAGGGGTGTCAGCACTGCCCTTTTCGCCACGCGGAGGCTGGTGGGGCGTCCCTCGATTTCAGGCCCGGATGCATGATGCGGGCCCACGGCGGAAACGCCGGAGGAGGACCAATGGAAGTCGTTTGGCTGCTGCTGGTACTGGGCGGAGTCGCAGCGTGGATGATGTCGGGGTACAACCACCTGCAAGCCCTGTCCCAGCGCATCGGGGAGAGCCGGAGCAACATCGAGAACTCGTTAGCGACCCGCTCGGACCTGATCACACAACTGTTCGAGATAGCGAAGGAGAACGGAGTCCACGAGGCGCAGATCCACACCGCCGTGGCGCAGCTGGAGTCACACCCGGGCGGCTTGGCGGGGGCCGGGTTCGAAGGCCTGATGAACGTCATGACGCCCATCAACCGGGCGTACCCGGACCTGAAGGCAAGCGAGGGCTACAAGACGCTGATGGAGCAGCTGCGGCAGGTCGAGGAAATGATCCTGTCCCGCCGCGACCGCTACAACGCCGTGGTGCGGGAGTACAACACCGCAATCAACTCGCTGCCCACGCTGCTGTACGCGAGACCGGTGGGCTTCAGCGAAGCCCCGTACTACGACAACAAGAATCCCGAGACGCTGGCCCTGTTCCAGGCCGCCAGCGGCGAGAAGATGCGCGAGGCGATCTTCAGCGTGTCTAAGGCCATCGCGGAAAAGTCGAGCCAGGTGGGGGAAAGCTTGATCGACGAATCCCGCCAGATCAGCGTCAAGACGGCCAGCACCGTGGTGGCACGGGGACGCGGCATCGCCGAGTACGGACGCAAGAAGCTGGGACGAGGCCCCGCGGATGGTGAGCCAGGCGTGGACGAGAGTGTTGCCATCCAGGCCGAGGCGGCGGAGGACGAAGCCCACGGTCGGAGCGGGGCTACCGAACCGCGAGAAGATCACAAGGCCGACGCGGCCGAAGAGAATGTGCCCGCGGGAGAACATCGCAAGGCCGACGCCTGACGCGGCGCCAGCGGGCGGCTAGGGCTGCCCGTGCCCCGGATATCCGAGGCTGGACTTTAGTAATGCCCGTGTGAGGTCATCCGAATTCGTCCCGCAGTTCAAAGGCGAAGGCCATGGCAACCAGTTGGGTGTAGCCGTGCCACAGCAGTTGCGCGCCGCCGGGCGGGTCGCGTGAGCGCCCGAGCCACCCGCCGAGGCGCGCGGTCAGACCGACCGCGTCGCTGAGGCGCACAGGTGGCGGCAGCGCCCGCGAGCGGGCGAAGGTGGCGAGCACACGTAACTCGCCATCGGAGAACAGCAGGTCGCCCGGCAGCTCGGGCGCCTCGCGCCCGAGCTGGACCATCAACTGGATCCGCCACCCGATGACCATCTTGATGGCCATGGCCCGTTCGAGCCGCTCGGCCGTGTGGTGCTGCAACTCTTCGACCTTGCAGCCGGACTTGAGGACCCGGAAGTACTCTTCGATGCGCCAGCGCCGGGCGTACCATTGCAGGATCCGCGTGGCGTCGGCGGTGCTGGTCACCCGCAAGGTGGTCAGCAGGAACCACTCCAGCGGCTCGGCCGCGGGCGGCGGCTGTTCCTCGCGCACATGGACGACCCACAGTTCGACCGGCGCGGCGCCGGGGCAGGGCAGCGCCACCTGCTGGTAGCGCAGCGTCACGTCGGCGACACGCGCCGCCCGGCGGTCCTTGCGGGCCTGTTTGCTGGCCTTCACCCGCGCGCTCAGCCGTTGCACCTCGACCTTGGCAGCGCCGCCGGGCGGCGCGTTGCGCACCGTATCGAACAGACGGCGTGAGACCGTCTGCCCGTCGGGCGTCTTCTCCTTGCCGAGGACGCGGTCGGCCTTCGCGCGGACCAGCAAGTCGACCTGCGGGGCGTGCGCGCGGCGCTCGACGAACAGGTCGAGGAAGTCGGCCTCGCGGTCCATCGCGCACACCACGCGGGTTTCGGGCAGCCGCTCGGCCGCCTGTGCGCAGTCGCGCAGTCCCTCGATCCAACGGAACGACTTCCGCTCCTCGCGCGGCTTCGGGGTCGGCCCGCCTTCCGCCTCGGGGTTGGGGGGCGCGGGCGCGTCGAAGGCGGCCCGCAGCACGCCCAGCGCCACCCCGTCGGGATTGACGGCCAGCGTCGTGTGCAGCTCCAGACCGCGGGCCACGGCGCCGGTCTGGTTCGAACCGATGGCCCCCAGCCCCTGCGTCCGGCCGCGCCGGGTGAAGTTCAGGCGGGTGCCGTCCTGGATGCACAGCACCGTGTCGTGCGCCTGCATGCGGCGCAGCGTGCGCTCGCGATGCTCCAGCACGCTCCAGCCGCCGCCTACCATGACGGCCTCCCAGCACCTGCCAGGGAAGCGACACCGAGAGGGACGGCGAGAAGCAACCGCGATTGAGCAGCTCCTCGCTTAGGCAATTCAGGCATTTCGTCGCGCCGGCCACACCGCGTCGGGCGCAGCGCGTCGACCAGCTCCGCGTCCTCGGCGCGCCTTCGGACAGATCGATCAGCTCCCGCAGAATGCGACACACGGATGAAGCGCAACCGCCCGTCCTGAGTGAATATGGCTGACATGTGCTCGGCCACGCGATGGCCTCGACATCGTGTCGTTCCGTCGGGGCGCTACAGAACTGAAAATTATGCAACGGGTTGAAATACAAATCAGTTATAGAAATACAGAAAAGACACTTACCACGCACATTACCACGATACCAGGATCGCCGAGCTGGGTCCACGTCAGTTCCGGGTCCCCCGGGTCCCAGGAGTTCCGGGAGTCGGGAGTCCGGGAGCACGCATGCCGCTCGTTGAGCCGGTGGTGATCCGCCCGTGGCTCGCGGAGTGGCGGCAGGGCGCAGGATCTTCCCTCGAATCGTTCACCCGATCGGCACCTCTGCGCGGAACGCCGTGAATCGGCCTCTCTGGGATGGCCCTTCTGAACCGTTTTGTGGCGCTCGACCGGGCTCCGGGGCCGCCATCGTGAGCCTGAGCGGCGCCTGGATCGGACCTGGATGAACCCGATCGGCTTGCGCGGCAAGGCGATCGGCGTCGTTGGGCGGCCCGGACTCACCGGGTCGGGGCGGCGGGAACTTGCTTCGGTGTGTTCCGTCCGTCGGTCGCGCGACTCTATCAGGCGGTTGATGCGATCGGTTCACTCGGTCGCTACGGCGCATGGCCATTCCCCCCGCGGGAATCGGCATGATGGAACAGTATCCGCTCGCGCATGGGACACTCGCGCCGCCGGATGGGACGGTCTCGCCGGACGGGAGCCGCACCGGGCGGACGGCCGACGCCCGCGCCGCGGGCTCCCGTAGCGCGCCAGCCCCGCGCCGTGCGCGGTCACTCGCCCGACTCCTCCCGGTCGGGGAAAGATGCGGATACCAGCCGCTGCGCCGATTCCAGGAGTCGGTCCTTCCAGGCGACCCGTTCGAGCCAGCGGCCCGGGATTCCGCTGAGGCCGTAGAGGGCCCCCGCGAGTTGTCCCGTCACCGCCGCCACCGTGTCGGCGTCGTCGGCCAGGTTCGCGGCGAGCAGGATCGCGTTGCGGAAGTCGCCGGTGCGGGCGACCGACCAGAGGGCGGCTTCCAGCGTGTGCACGACGTACCCGCTGGAGCGGATGGTCTCCCGAGCGCGTCCTCGCCAGCTACCCGTCATGACCCGCGCGATTGCCGGGGACCCCTCGAACCGTCTTGGGGCCAGGACGTCGGCGCGCGGCCTCCCCGCGATGGCGTCCGCCAGCAGCTCCGCGAACGCCCGGCAGGCGTCCACCGCCTCCTCGGCGCCGTGGGTCGTGCGGGAGTGTTCGGCGGCGGTAGCAACCAAGCGCGGCCGGTCGTGCCAGAACCGAAGGGCGACCGGAGAGAGCCGCATCAGCGAGCCGTTGCCCGCGCTCCCCGGGTCGGGCGAACCGGCAAGCGGGTCGCCGGTCTGCAGATACCGCTCGAGCGCGCGGCGGGTGGTGTTCCCGATGTCGAAGCAGTGCCGGCTGCAGGAATAGTCGCCCTCCCGCCACCACTTGACGAAGCGGTCCATCAGATCGCGGCAGTCGAGCGTCTCGGACGCCGCCAGGCTGTCGGCGAGGGCCAGCGCCATGGCCGTGTCGTCGGTCCAGTAACCGGGCGGCAGGTCGAACGGGCCGCCGCCGACCATGTTTTCCAGGCGCGGCTGCGCATCGCGGGAGCAGAATTCGAGCGTCGTGCCCACCGCGTCGCCCACCGCCAGGCCGAGGAAGGCCCCGAGCGCCCGGTCCCGAATGCTCTCCGGGTCCTTCGACGGAACGGTCGGTGGTTGAGCGGAGCACTGCGCCACGTGGTCTTCCTGGTCCTCGGTTTCGAGGGCTCCCGGCCGAACGTCCCGCACGCTACGAATCGCCCGGTCCGGGTGCGCGCCCAGTTCCACGAGCAGGCGGGCGGCAACGGTTCCGGCGCGTCCCAGACCGCCACGGCAGTGGACGAGCACGTCGAAGCCCAGCCGCAGTCGGTCCCGGAGCGCTTCCCCCGCGACCGCCCACTTGTCCTCGAAGCCCGGTGCCGGCGGCGACTTCCCATCCTGGATCGGCAGGTGCCACCATTCCATGTGTCGGTCGCGGACCTTCGTGGGGAGATCGCGCACCTTCAGCAGGTCGAACTCGTGCTCCTCGATCAGGGTGACCACCGCGGTCGCCCCCCAGCGCTGAATCGCGTCGAGGTCGGTGTCCAGGTCCCGCTTCCAGGCCCCGGATATCCCGGCGGGATCGGTTTTACCGGGGCACAGCGTGACGCCGATCCGGCCGTGGTCACGCCCCGAGGTCACCGCGGCAATGCGGATTGGATCGCTCTCGCTGGTCTTCACCGTCGACATGGACTGGCTTCCCTCGGACCACTTTCCGTGCATGCATTGTATGCATGCCGGATGGGGCGGCGTTGCGGCGCGTCTCGAACCGTCGGCCTTGAGATAGGATCCGGCTCGCTCGGCGTTTGCGATCGACATCGCCGCCAGCGTGAGGTGTCCACCGACTCTTTGTCGGTACCGCCGATCGGGACGGGCAGGGGTGACGCCCCCACGTGCCCGGGGACCGCCCGAGTCGAGCGCCCTCGGGATGACATGCGAGCCCTACCGGGAGCTGATCGTGGACGCACGCAGAACCGGCGCCCCAGATCGTCCGGATCGAGCGGGCCCTGCTCGGCTGCCTCGGCGATGATGGTCGCCTGGGCCAAGTCGTCGTCGTCCGGGTAGCCGGCGGCAGCCGCGATCTCCCGGACGCCGTCCGAGTACGCCTCGGCGATCTCCCGTTCTAGACCAATCCTCCTGGACAACGCCTAGGAGATTGCCCGCCGTGATGCCGACCATCAGGCCGCGGGCTCGCTCGGTCAGGGCACTCGGTTGCATGGGAACTCGTCCTGTGGAGAACTACTATTTCTCGTCTTTCGTCGGCTTGCGCCGCGCCGCTCGTCTGCGTTTGGCGGGCGGCCGCTCCAACGGCATCGCGGGCCGGTCGTCCAGAACGGTCGATTCGCTGACCGACCAGAGCGACGCCGGGCGCCCGCGGCGGGGCCGAGGCGCGGACGCGGCCTTGATGCGTTTCTCGAACGCGCCGCTCTCCTGAACGTTGCGCTGGAAGTTCCCCGGGTCGAGACGCGTGTTCCAGACCGCTTCGTAGACGCGGCGAAGCTGGCCTATCGTGAACTCCGGGGGGCAGAACTTCGCGGCGAGGGCCGTGTACTCGAGCTTCGACCGGGTCCGCTCGACGGCGTCCCGCACGATTCGTTCGTGGTCGAACGCGAGGCGAACCCGACCGTGCTCTAGCTCCTCCACCGGGGTCAGGGCCGCAGCCGCGGCATCCCCGCCTCCGCGCAACACTGGCAGGTCGGCACAGATCGCCCAGTAGGCGACGGTGACCACTCGCATGCGCGGATCCCTGTTCGGAGCCCCGTAGGAGCCGAGCTGTTCCAGGTGCGAGGGGCCCGCGCGCAGCCCGGTCTCCTCGACGAGCTCCCGCGCCGCGGCCTGATCCAGATCCTCGTCGATTTTCACGAAGCCGCCCGGCAGCGCCCAGGCACCCAGGAACGGCTCTTCGCCCCGTTCTATCAGCAGCACCTGCAGCGCGTCGTCCCGGATGGTGAAGACCGCGACGTCCACGGTGACGGCGAAGGGCGGGTAGGCGCCGGGATCGTAGTCGTACGTGACACCAAGGGCCACAGCGAGAAAATATATTGTCGCGTTGACAAATGCAAGGGCAGGTCATATTCTTGTCATGTAAACAATAACTATGTGAGGTGACCATGAGCGTACCGAGTCTCGACACCGTGGCGATCGGCTGGCCCATCACCCGGCTGGGGGTGTCGTTCTTCCCCGTGTACCTGGCGACCAACGGCCTGCCGGCAATCGAGACCGGCAACACCTCCGGGCTCGTCGTGGACGAGCTCGACGAGCCGTCCGTGAACGCGTTGCGGGTGCGCAACCCCGGCGACAAGCCGCTGCTCGTCGTCGAGGGCGAGCATTTCCTCGGCGGCAAGCAGAACCGCGCCGTCAACGTCACCGTGCTGGTGCCGGCCCTGGGCGACCTGGAGATCCCGGTCTCCTGCCTCGAGCAGGGCCGCTGGGGCCGTCGCCGGGCCGCGCGCCGTGACGAGGCGTTCACGGCAACCCGCGTTCGCGCGGCGAAGAACGCCGGCGTCGCCGCGTCCATGCGCCGCAGCGGCTCGCGCGACGGCGATCAGGGCGCCGTCTGGCGCGAGGTCGACGAGATGCTGAACGGCGCGTCCGTGCAATCGGCCACCGCGGCGGCGGCGGACATGAACCGGGCGCCGCACCGCCGCCAGCCGTCCCGCACCGCGACCATCGAGAAGTTGGTCGCCCGCGGCCCGCTTCCCGGCCAGTACGGTATCGTCGTCGTCCACGGACGCCGGGTGACGGCGATGGACCTGTTCGGCGCGCCACACCTGCTGGTCGCCCATTGGGGCGCGCTCGTCCGCTCGCATCTCCTCGAGTCACCCGTGGCGAACGGGAAACCCTCCGCCACAATGGTCCTGGAGGTCGTCCGCCGCTTCTCATCGGCGCAGGAGCATCAGACGCCGGGCGTGGGGCTCGGCGTCGAGCACCGTGTGGCCGACGATAGAGTCACCGGCCACGCCCTGACGCTGAACGGGGCGCTCGTGCATGCGGCGTTCTTCACCGGGAGTCCAGCACAGGGAGTCCGTGGCAGGAACAGGCAGGATGGTTGATGTGGTCGTACGGATGACAACGAAGGTCGGGTTCCTCACCGACCCCCACGTAGTGGAGCTGTCGGAGTGGATCGCGGCCCGTTTCCGTACCTCGTCCAGATGGATGCACGGCTATGTCGATCGCAAGAGTGGCGCTCAGTGGTCCTGTTGCAGCTTGGCAGACGCGTCCAGAAAGTACTCTTGGAGGGGCAAGTCATGGCCAGAGACCAAAGAAGCTCTCGACCGTCTTCGGCATGATCTCCGTGACGCCGTGGAACGAGAATGCACGGATCGTGTCGTTGAGGATTGCGAGCAGGTCCTGCGCTGGGGCGGCGTCTCGGCGCACAACGTGAGCTATCTGACGTCGCGGAGACTCGTCATTGTCGCTGAGCTCCAACGCCTGAGTGCCGTACTGGCGGGGAACCGCCTTCCATTGAGGATAGACATGCTCATTGACCCTGACGACCCAGCCATGGAATGCCGCATGAACGCGGGCTTTGTCAAGATCTACAGCCTGCTCTGTGAGTACTGCGTGATGTACGACGGGAGGGTGGGTGCAGCTCTCGGGTTTCTGGTGCGACAGTTCTGTGAGGAGACCCGTCGGTCGGAAGTCCCACCTCTATTGGCGTTTGCATTCGGAAGCGCCAAGGAAGGATCGAACCCGAAGCACCCGAAGGTACGGAACCCCAGTCAGGGTTCGCTACGGTTTCCGAAGCTCCGACAGGATTCGCGGTTCCACACGGAAGAGGTCATGCGAGCAAACTGGCTCCTGCATCGCACCCTGGAAGACAACCCGGGGACGTTCTCTGAAGGGGAGGACGGATTTCATGAACTCGCGGCGGGTCTGTTCATGGTCGGCTATGACCTTGGGCCGGTGAACCGCGCGGCGTAACGGTGGACCCTCCGCGGCCAGCAGACTGAGAGCGAGTTCGATCTGCCGTCGGGAGAACCGTTTCTTCCTCTGGAGGCTATACCCGAATGTCGCCGGGCGAGCCACCGGTTTCGGCGGAAGTGCACCGGCGCAACCGAGATCGATGTGCGATCAGCGGCCAGCGGCATGCGCCTCCTGCACGCGAGCGCCGCGCAGCCACGTTCACGATCGCGTAGTTCCCCTCGTGGCAGGCGTACTCGAACAGGTGGCCCGGAGCCACCCCCCGCCCCGCCTGGTCCGACGACATCGTGAAGCGGACGGTCCACGGCCGGGCGAAGCGGACCGGGTCGGTGATCGTCGCTTCGTAGTCGATCGTGCCGGCATCGACTCGCGTGAACCGCTCGACTACACGCAGACTCGCGGACGGCGCGCGCCAGACGTGGCGGAACCGATCCTGCGACCGATCCGGAAAGTAGCGGCTCTCGACCACCAGGGTGTTCCCGTCCCACCGGCCTCGCGGCTCACCGTTCCACCGCGGGATGCCGGTCCGCGGGCGGCCGTCGATGATGCGGCGCACATGGTACATTTCGTGCCAGATCACCACGTCGGTCGGCGTCTGGAAGATCTGGTGGTTCGGGTTGTCGCCGAACCAGATTTGGGGCAACCCGTCGCCGAAGCACCGCTCCCCCGTGTCGAGGTCGAGGTGCGAGTCCCAGGGGGCCGGTCCCGTACGGCCGCTCGTGGTCGCGCGCCGTGGGCGTGTAGGGGATTCGGCCGTTCGGCGGGTCGACGATCAGCGACGTCCGCCCACTCGGCTGCCAAGTGGTGCCCGCGTCGAGCCAGAAGGCCTCGTAGCCGAGGCTGCCGTCGGGCCGGTAGTCGACGTCCCCCCCGGCCGGCGCCCGCTCCGCGGGCCGAGCCAGCAGGCGTTCCTCATGGACGAGCGCAGCGTTCTCAAGCGCTGCGACCTCCTCCTCGCTCAGAAACTCCCGTCCCTCGTACTCCGACGGCCGTTCCAGCGGCGTCAGCGTCGAGCCGACCCAGATTCCCTTCAGGTCCGGATCGCCCCAGGACGTCCTCGGTACCTCCTGGGCCGAGACGGCGCCGCCGAGCACCGCGGCCAGCACGGCCGCGACGGACGCGGACGACGACGAACCCCCGCCTCTCATCGCGCGTCGCCGCCGGCGCCGGGCATCACTCGCTCGGCCAAGCCACACCGACGTCGCCGGCGGCACTGCCCATCCCGGTGTACTGGAACCGCTGCACGCGCTTGCCCTCGTAGGTCTCCGTCGCATAGACGTTGCCCATCGAGTCGACCGCGATGCTGTGGTTGCCGTAGAACTGCCCCGCCATCCGGCCGCCGCTACCGAAGCTGTAGAGGTACTCCAGCGGCTTGCGGCGCAGCACGTGCACCTGCTGGTTCACGCCGTCGGCGACATAGGCGAAGGTCTGATCCGGGTCTGTCGAGAACGCGACGTCCCAGACCGAGCCGGAGCCCAGCGTCTTCGGCATGAGGTAGATCTCCTCGACGAACTCCCCCGCCTTGGTGAACACCTGCAGCCGGTCGCCCGCGCGGTCGCACGCGTAGACCAAGCCGTCGTTGGTCGGGTCGGCGCAGTGCACCGGGTTGCGGAACTGCTGCGTGCCGGACTTGTCCTTGCTGACCGCCCGTGCGCCGGCGCGTTCGCCGCGGTGTAGCGCGGCAACTCGTCGTCGCTCGGCACGTTCCCGTAGGCGCCCCAGTAACGCTTCAGCTCGCCGGTCGTGCCGTCGACCACCGCCACGCGCTTGTTGCCGTAGCCGTCGGCCAGGTACGCCTCGTTGGCCTCGGCGTCGAAGGTGACCTTGGCGACCTTCTGATAGCGGGTCCGCGAGTTGCTGTCGGGCTCGGCGTAGCCGTCCTCGCCGATCTGCAGCAGGAACTCCCCGGTGTGGCTGAACTTCAGGGCGTGCGAGTCGTCGGCGCCGTTGCCACCGATCCAGACGTTGTCCATGAGGTCGACCCAGATGCCGTAGTTCGACTCGGGCCAGTCGTAGCCCTCGCCCGGACCACCCCAGTGCTGCACCAGTTTGCCTTCCTGGTCGAACTCCAGGATGGGCGGCGCCGGATGGCAGCACGCCTCGGCGAACGGCGGGTCCAGCGCAGCCGGAATCTCGTTCGGCGCGAGGTTGCCGTGGTCCCCGGCCATCTCCTATCGGGGCGCCGCCCTCGCTCCCCGCAGTAGTTGCCGGATCTCTGGTGACGGCTCGCGCCCCGGCGATGGCTCACGGCCAACCGCTTCCCGAACGCTAGACTCCAAGCCCTCCAGTGCCCTCACAGCTTTCGCGGCATGGTTCTCGTCACCGCGCCAGACCACGTCCGCGAACTGACGAATATCTATTTCCTGCTTGGTCTCGCCGTGTTGCCGCCTGTTGGTCCAAGGCAACGTCCATTCGAAGGTAACGGTGACCGTGAACGGCTGCGTCGCGACATCATCCGAACCTTGGGTGCTCAGCAACGACGGCAGGACGCCGAAGGAGGTTTCCCGACACCCGCCAGCGTTAACAGGGTCATTGGTTGCCTGACAGCAGACAGGTGATTGCCGGCCTGATTTCCTCATATTTCGGCATGCTACGAGGTCAGGATACTTATTTCCAGGTTAATAACCTTCGTGGTTCAGGACTGCTCCTGCATTTCTTCGAGGAACCGGGAAGGCTCGCAGTTCTCGTACGACCCGTAACGCCTGCGCCTTTGCGCGGCTGTCAGCACCAGACGGTTCTCGGCCCTGGTCATTCCGACGTAGCATAGGCGTCGTTCCTCTTCGAGCTGGCTCGGGCTGTCCATCGAGCGGCTGTGCGGCAGCAAGCCTTCCTCGACACCCGTCATCACCACTGTCGGGAATTCCAGGCCTTTGGCTGCGTGCAGCGTCATCAGCCACACCTGGGCCTCTGCCGGGCCGTCGCCCTCGTCGGCTTCCGACAGCAGCGACTGCCGGTCGATGAACTCCGGCAGCGTCGCTTCCTCGGCGTCCGCCTCGTAGTCCTGCGCGGCGGACACGAGCTCCATCAAGTTCGCGATTCTCTCGTTCGCTTCCTCCGTGTTCTCGGCTCGCAGAGCCGCCACGTAGCCGCTCTCGTTCACGATGTGCATCACCGTGTCTGCCACGCTTCCTGTCGTGACTGACGCTCGCATCCGGTCCATCCTTTCCTGGAACGCCTGCAGCGCCTTTGTTGCGCGGGTGCCCAGGTTCTTGCGGGCCACAGCCTCGACAAGCCGTACCCATAGGGTCCCGCCTGGTTGGGTGCTCTCGTCCCCCGCCTGCGCGAACAGCGGCGACGTCTCGGCGGCCGCCGCCGGCGCCGGGCCGTCCATCAGCTTCTTTACCGTCTTGTCGCCGATCCCGCGGGGCGGCACGTTGATGATGCGCCGCAGGCTGACGTCGTCCGCCGGGTTCACCACCGCTTTGAGGTACGCGAGCGTGTCCTTGATTTCTCGACGTTCGTAGAACCGGATGTTGCCGACGATGTGGTAGGGCACCTCGGCCCGCCGCAGCGCGTCCTCTATCGCTCTCGATTGCGCGTTCATCCGGTACAGCACGGCCGTCTGGCGCGTGCCGGTTCCCGCTTCGTGCACCACGTGCACGACTGCAGTGGCCTCGGCCAGGTCGTCGGCCGTCTCCAGGATCTCGATCGGAGCTCCCGGGCCCCGATCCGTCCACATGCGTTTCTCGGGACGCTTCCGGTTCCCCTCGATCAGCGTGGTCGCCGCTGCGACGATTCGCTCGCTCGACCGGTAGTTGCGCTCCAGGCGCACCTCGGTGTGTTCGGAGAAGTCCCGCCGGAACTCGTCGATGTTCCCGATGTGCGCTCCTCGCCATCCGTAGATGGCCTGGTCTGGGTCGCCCACCACGCATACGTTGCGGTGCTTTTCGCTCAGCGTCCGCGTCAGCAGGTACTGTGCCTCGTTCGTGTCCTGGTACTCGTCCACCAGCACGAACCGGAAGCGTTCCTGGTACTTCGCTCGGGTCTGGTCGTGCCCGGTGATCAGCGCCACCGTGTACAGCAGCAGGTCGTCGAAGTCGAGCGCGTCGGCTGCGCGCAGCAGCTTCTCGTATGCCTGGAATGCTTCCGCGAGCTGGCGCTCCCGGTGGTTGTGCGGCGTCATCACCAACTCGTCCGCTGTCTGGAAGCCGTTCTTCCAGGAGCCGATCCGCGCGACCAGTGAGCGTGCCGACGCGATTCCTTCCCCCAGGTTCAGCTTCTCGATCACCCGTTTGGCGGCGCGTAGCTGATCGTCCCGGTCGTAGATGACGAAGTGCCGCGGCACCTGCACGTGCTCTCCGTCGGTGCGCAGCACCCGTGCGCAGAACGCGTGGAAGGTCGACAGGCGCAGTCCCGGCCCCTTTCGGCCGAGCAGCCGCTCGAGCCGTTCCTGCATCTCGCCGGCCGCCTTGTTGGTGAACGTGACTGCCAGGATGTCCCTGGGCTTGGCTCTTCCCGAAGCGATGAGGTAGGCGATTCGGTGGCAGATGACCCGTGTCTTCCCCGATCCCGGTCCGGCCAGGATCAGCAGCGGGCCGTCGCCGTGCATCACGGCTTCGCGCTGCTCGGTGTTGAGTCCTTCGACCAGGCTCTCCGGGTCTATCTTCGCTTCGGGCGGCCCCTCGGGTTGGTCCTCGCGGCTTCTGACGAACGCTTCTCCGTCGAAGCTCTGTTCCTCGGGCTCCTCCCAGTGTTCTCCTTCCTGATCGTAGACCTCGTCCGGGACCTCTTCTCGGTCCCAGGGCTCCTGGTCCGGCCTCTCGGTCAACTTGGTCTTCCGGGTCTTGCGGCGTCCAGGGTGCGTTGTCTAGCGCTCGCCGTCGAGGAAGCGCAGCAGCGGGCTGTCGGTCCCCAGAATGAACACCGTGCTCGGGTCCATCGTCATCTCGTAGGTCTCGAGCGCCTTGGTGAACGCGTAGAAGTCGGCGTCCCGGTTGTAGGCCTCTGCGTACACCCGCGTGGCTTCGGCGTCGGCTTCGCCTCTCAGCTCCTCTGCCTTGCGGTACGCCGCCGACTGGATCTGCGCGAGCTCGCGTTCCCGTTCACCGCTGATGCGTGCCGACTCGCCTTGGCCGACCGACCGGAACTCCTCGGCGATCCGCTGCCGTTCGGCGATCATGCGCGCGAAGACGTCTTCGCGCACCTCGTCGACGTAGTTGATCCGCTTGAACTGCAGATCCAGCAGCGTGATTCCCAGTTCCCTTGTTCGCTGCGACGCTCTTTCGAAGACGTCGGCTGTCACCGAGCCGCGGCCTCGCTCGATCCGGTCCAGGATCCCGGCTTCTTCCTCCGACTCGATCTGAACGTCGGCCGGCTCGCGGTTCGTTGACCGTACCAGCTCGATCAGGTCGTGGCGAGCGACGGCGTTGCGGTTCTCGCCTGTTGTCGAGCTTCAGGAAGTGACGTTTTCTGGACAGCGGTCGACCGGTCTCATTGACGACATGAGGGTCGCCGTCATTCCGGCGCGTGATCACGGAGCGGACGCTGGCGGTTGCGCTCCTGCTGGCTGAGCTCGGCCTCCCGTCGGCGATAGCTGCGGCCTTCAATGAGTACCGTTGGAACGCAACTGGAAATGTGCTGACACCGAGGGGTTGGTGGTGTCGGGCGGCGGCTCCGGCAGAGGGATGGCGAAGTGGATGTCGACACGTCCGTCCTCGACCATCACGCGCTCGAGCACGGTTCGGACGAGCTGTTGCCGGGCGTCGAAGTCGAGCGTGGCGAGCGTACCGCGGATACGGTCGACGAAGGTCTCCAGGTCAGCCTGGAGCTGCGCCTGCTGCTGGGCTGTCTTCCGCTCGGTGTGCAGCACCTCGATACTGCCGTTGACGTGCGCCCGCCGCTGCCGCAGGCGTCCTTGACGTTGCCGGAGCTGATCGATATCGACGAGTCCGGCCTGATAGGCGTCGAGCAGTCGGTGTTCCTCGCGATCGAGTTCGGCCAGTTGCTTCTCCAACGCGGCCAGTTCGTCGGCCAAGCCGTCGTCCCCTGGCGACCCGGCCTGGGTCTGCAGTCGCGCGTACCCTTCGCGAATCAAGGTTGGGTTCTCGAGGTGGCGGCGGACCTCGCCCCAGACGAGTGCATCCAGCTCGTCCGACCGTAGATTCCTCTGCGGGCAACAGCTGATGGCGCGCCGCGCCATCAGCAGGTCGTGACCGTGGCAGTAATAGTAGTGGTGGAACGCGCCGTTGCGTCCGCGCATGCGGTGACACGACATGGTCAGGTCACACACGCGACAGCGGACCACGCGACGAAGCAGATAGTGGCCGGACTTGAGATGGCGGGGACTGAAGCGGCTGTTGTCGTAGTGGATCGCCTGGGAACGACGAAACAGCTCGACGTCGATGATCGGGGGAACCGGAAGCGGAATCCACTCGGCCGCCGGGCGGTCCTGCCGGCACGTTGACAGGCGGCGGCGCCGCGACGCGGAGTTCGACTTGCCGCCGACCGATTCGCGGCGGTTGTAGTACATCGTGCCGATGTAGGCCTCGTTGTGCAGCATCCGGGTGACGGTGCTGATCCCCCAGCGCGGGAGCCCCGTGGCGGTCAGATGCGGCGATTCGGTCAAACGCAGCGCGATCTGCCGCACGCTGAGGTGCTCGTCGACGTGCCAGCGGAAGATCTGCCGCACGACCTGCGCCTCGGGCTCCGACACCTCGACGTGGGCCGGGACGCCGTCACGCCGTGGAATCCGCCGGTAGCCGTAGGAGACCTTCCCCCAGCACACTTCGCCCTGTCGCGCGCGAAAGAGCTTGCCTCGACGGTAGCGTTCCGCGATCTTGATGCGTTCGTATTCGGCGACCGCTCCTTGGATCTGGGTGAGCAGGCGCGCCTGCGGATCATCGGAGAGGGGTTGGTCGAGAAAGATCACCTGGACGCCGAAGCGCTCGAGCTCTTCGAGAATCAGGATCTGATAGGCGTACTTCCGCGCGAGGCGATCCGGACACAGGACCAGGACGGCCGCGAACGCTCCGGCCTCGGCGCCGTCGCGCAGCCGGTCGAGGCCCGGCCTGTCCAGACGCGCGCCGCTGTATCCGTCGTCCACGCAGACATAGGCATCCACGACGTCGTGATGCTGCTCACAAGCCCAGCGCGTGAGCGCATCCAGTTGCGACGCGACCGTGCCCTGCTGTTCCTGGCGCTCGGTCGACACGCGGGCGTACAGTGCGACTTGCATGACCATCCTCCTTGCATTCCTGAGTCGTGACGGGCGTGCCCCGGCTGGGCGCTGCGCGCAGGATGAGCCGGTAGGCTTCATCCAACGCGGTCATCCGCGTATCCACCGTCCCGGTCCAGCGCGATGGGCGCGCGGCCACACAGCGCACCGGCCACTCGGCCGCCGGGCGCGTGAGGAGCCCGGCCAGGCCCGCGAGGTCGAGCCCGGCCGGGCGCGCCGCTCCTGCGCGGCTGTCCCAGCCGAGAAAAGCGGACCGCCGCCGCTCGTATTCGGCCTGGGCCGGACCTCCAGCCACGTGGAAACCGCCCCGGGGCGAGGCAGGAGCACGCACCGGCCGCGGGTTCACCGCTGCGCGGCGTTTTTTTTGGTGGACCAGCGCGCAGGACTCGCTCCACGGTCCGCCGATGCAGACGGACCCCGTGCGTGCGTTCGAGGCGGTCCAGCAAGGCCGGGATCGACAACGTCGGCTCGGCGGCGCGCTGAGCACGGAGAAAGGCGACCACCGCTGGTGTGCAGGTGCGGGGGCCAACCGGACCGGGACGTGCATCGCGCAGGCCGGTAAGCCCGCGGTGCGCCAACCGATCGCGCAACAGGTAGAAGGTCTGGCGACTGTAGCCGAACGCCGCGCAGACGGTCGTCACCGGCCGGCCGTCCAGAAAGTGGGCGCGCAACATCTCGTACTTGACCTGGAGTTCGTCGCAGGCGTCGAAGAAGTCCGGGGGCTTCAAGAACAGGGCGGCGTGCACCCGGTCCGGCGCCGGATGAAGCGTCCGCACCTGCGCGAGTGCCTGACGCTTCTCGGGGTCGCTTTCTGGCATGGGCTGCCTCCCGCGGAACAGGGCCGAGAAGGAGCGGGGCATCGTCGAGCGTTTCGCCTCCCGCTTCGAGACCGCCCTGACGAAGCTCAACGACGGGCTGTCGCGTCCCCGCGCGCACAAGCGCCTCGACCAGGTCTGGCAACGCATCGGACGGCTGAAAGCCAAGCATTCCCGCGTCGCCTCGCACTACCAGATCACCGTTACCGCCAACGAGGCCGGCGACCAGGCCGTCGCCGTCAACTGGACCCGCCGCCCCCAGGACGGCTCGATGGTTACCCATCCGGGCGTCTACTGCCTGCGCAGCAGCGAGACCGACTGGAACGAAGACGCCTTGTGGCGTACCTACACCACGCTCACCGACGTCGAGGCGGTATTCCGCTCGCTCAAATCCGAGCTCGGCCTGCGCCCGATCTACCACCGCAAGCCGGCGCGGGCCGACGGCCACCTGTTCATCACCGTCATCGCCTACCAGCTCGTGCAGGTCATCCGCACTCGGCTGCGCGCGCGCCGCGAACACGCCAGGTGGACCACGCTACGCCGCGTCCTCGAAGGCCAGCAGCGCGTCACCGCCACCTTCCGCCGTCCCGACGGACGCACGCTGCATGTGCGCACGGCAACCCAAGCCGAACCCGATCAGCGGGCCATCTACGACGCGCTCGGCGTCGACCCACATCCCGGCGGCGTCCGCAAGACGCTCGTCTGACCGACCAATTTCCCCGGTTCGTACGCGTTTGTAGTGCCACTCGGGCATTTCTGTCGGCGTAAACCACTGATTCTAAATTGGTTTAGTTTTGTGGTTGGTAAACTTGGGCTAAGGTGCTTCTCCGCGACCCGCGTACCGGCGTACGACGGCGGCTTCGGGGCCTGGGAGCGAGCCGGGCTTCCGGCCACCTGGGAGGCGGAGGCGCCGGCGAAGGGAACTTGGGAGGTGGGGGGCGACGACGCGCGTCTGGCGACTTGGCGGCAGGTCAGCGAGCGCCTCGATCGGGCGGACGTCGCGATCCTCGATACCCGCAGCGACGCCGAGTACTGCGGCACGCTGGTGCGGGCCAGACGAGGCGGCGCCATCCCCGGCGCCGTCCACATCGAGTGGACGCGCAACCTGGACGAGGCGGGCGCGTTCAAGCCGGCTGCAGATCTCCAGGCGATGTACGAGGCCGCCGGTGTAACTCCCGACAAGGAGGTCGTCTCCTACTGCCAGGGCGGCTACCGCGCTGCGCACGGCTACGTGGCGCTACGGCTGCTCGGATACCCCCGGGTCCGCAACTACCTCGGGTCGTGGAAGGAATGGGGCGACCGCGAGGACCTGCCGATCGAGACGCCAGCAAGCTGATTCGCAGCGCGTCCGTCTGGCCGCCACAAAGTCAACCTGGGGCGGGACCCTGAGGTCCCGCCCCAATATCGCGAGTCAACCGACTCCGGCCGCAACAGAGGTGTCGGCCGCTACCAGCGGTAACGCGCCGAGAAGACCATCGTGCGCGGCGGCCGGGCGGAAATCACCTGCCCGAACCGCGAGTCCACCTGGTTGCCGGCCTCGTCGAACTGCGCGTTGAGGTCGACGTTGCGGAACTGCACCTGATTGAACAGGTTGTAGATCTCCCAGCTGAGCTCGAAGAACTGCCCGTTGCCGACCGGCATCCGCTTCCCGAGGCGGACGCCGGTGTCGTAGACGCCCGGCAGCCGCAGGTCGTCCTTCCGCACGTTGCCCACCTCGCCCGGCGCGGGGCGGCTGAAGCAGTCGGTGTTGAACCAGCGGTCGATGGAGCCGCCGCCGGCCGACAGGTCGCAGCTCCGATCGATGTTGGCCGGCACCACCAGGTCGATGCTCGCCAGTCCGTCCGGATTCGAGGAGCGGCGCAGCAGGTCGCCGCCGCCGAGGATGTCCTGGTTGTCGGTGGTGCTGAAGCTGATGGTGGCCGGCGCGCCGCTGACGAACTGCGTGATTCCGGAAAGCACCCAGTCGTTCAGCAGGATTCCGGCCGCCCCGCCGGGACCGGGCAGCTCCCACGTGTAGTTGAGCGTCAGCAGGTGGGTGCGGTCGAAGTCCGACAGTCCCCAGGACCAGGTGTCCCGGTTCTCGTACTTCGGCACGCGCGACCGGGAGCCGTAGAGGATGTCGGCCGACGTGTGGTCCAGCGACCGCGACAGCGTGTAGGAGACCGAGAACTCCAGGCCGCCCGTGAACCGCCGGTTGACCTGCGTCTGCAGCGCGTCGTACCGCGACCTCCCCGCGTTCTCCGTCATGATGATCTCGGCGTGGCCGGGATAGGGGCGCATGAAGTTGTCGGGCAGCGGACGGCCGGTCGTCGGGTCCTGGTTCTCCGGCAGGAACCGGGCGCCCCGCTCGATGGTGTTCTCGTCCCAGAGCTGCGGGAGGTTGGTGGCGCGCGTCCCGACGTAGGCGATGTCGAGCACCGTCTGCCAGCCGATCTCGGTCTGCACGCCGGCCGTGTAGCTGTAGAGCGTCGGCGCCTGGTGATCGGTCACCACGCCGTACACCGTGCCCGTCGGATAAACGATGCCGCCGGTGCCGCCGAGCACGCCCTGCCGGATCGAGTCCCAGTTGGACATCGTGTTGTACCAGACCTGCGGCGTCGCGACGAGCGGCGGATTGAGCGCCTGCCGCCAACTGAGCGCGCCCGCCTGCTGAGTGTTGTGGAAGACGCCGAAGTTCGCCCGGAGCGCCGTGCGGCCGTTGCCGAACAGGTCGTAGGCGAAGCCGATCCGCGGCTCGAGCAGGATCGTCGGCATGTTCTGGAACGGGGCCGGCACCTGCGAGTCGTCGTGGCGCACCATGCCGTTGTCGCGGGGAGATCCCGGCACGAGCGCGCCGATGACCACCTGCGGCTGGATATCGGTCGGGTCGTTCGGGTTCATCGCCATCCGGACGCCGTTGACCATGGTGGGCACGTACAGTTGCGCGGCGTTCATGTGGTCGAAGCGCGACGGCAGGAACGATGCCGAGGGGTTCGCCTGCTCGAACACCGTGTACTTGCTGAACCGCATCCCGATGTCCAGCGTCAACCGGTCGATCGGCTGCCACTTGTCCTGGATGAAGACGTTGCCGATCCACTGGTTGGCGCGCTGCCCCAGCCGGGCCGTGTTCTCCTGGTACGACCGGAACGATCCGAGCAGGGCGTTCGCGTAGGGGTGACCGGTGCCGAACGGGTTCGCCGGGTCACGGTTGAAGTCGAAGTTCCCGGCCAGCGCGCTGGCGCCTTTCCCCTCGATGTTCGTCAGGTGCTCGACGTAGACGCCGACCTTGAAGTTGTGGCGCCCCGAGGTCCACGACAGCCCGTTGTAGAAGTTGAACAGGTCGTCGTTGCCGTAGTTGATGAAGCGCGAGTCCCAGCTCGGGTTCGCGGCGTTCGGAATCGGCGCGCCGAAGCTCATCGCCGGAATGATCCCGTACAGGTTGTTGTTCGGATACCACTGCGCGAGGGTGTACGGCACCGCGCCCTGCGTGTTGGACCCGTCGCCCCCGTTGTCGCGGCCGTCGTCGCCGGGGAAGGCGCTGTGGGAGTCGGTGCGTCGGTTCCGGTTGATGTCGAAGGAGCTGGCCCACGGGTTGTGCTCCGACGAGTGCCGCCAGCCGAAGTTGAACTCGTTCACCATGTTGTTGCCGATGACGCGCGTGTAGTTCGTGGCGACGGCGAAGTCGTTGTAGGTGAACGTCCGCTCCAGGCTCTCCCAGCCGCCCCGCCAGGAGCTGGTCGGCTGCAGCCAGTGCGAGAAGCGCGCGTAGATCGCGTCGTTCGCGCTCGGCCGGACGTCGACCCGGGTGACGTTGTTGACCCGGGGAGCACGCTGCTGCCCCTGGAACTGGTAGTTGTAGTTCGACTGCCCGTCGACGTTCGGATCGGGGTACCAGTTCAGCAGCGCCTGACCGTGCGGGTTGATCCGGTCCGCCGAAACGACGTTGTTGGGGAACGCCATACCGGTCAGCGGATCGATCACGGGAATCTGGTTCCCGGACTGGTCGAAGCTCCGCGAGAAGTCGCCCATCCGTTCCAGCGCGCTCGGCACCGTGAGCTGGGCGAGGTTCTGCGGCGTCCTGACCCCCCACTGCTCGTAGCTGTAGAAGAAGAACACCTTGTCCCGCACGATGGGGCCGCCGACGTTGGCGCCGAGCGTCCAGTATCGATATTCCGGCTTGGGGATTCCCGCCTGCTTGTCGAAGTAGTCCTCGCTCCGGAACTGCTCGCTGCGCCCGTAGGTGTAGGCGGTGCCGGAGAAGTCGTTCGTCCCCGCCTTCGTTACGAGGTTGATCTGCGCGCCGCCGTTGCGTCCCGTGTCGGCGGTGAAGTTGGTGAGCTGGACGTTCACCTCGCCGACTGCGTCCGGGTTCATCGAATGGCTGGATACCTCCGGCAGGCCGATGTCGTTGCCGGGGATCCCGTCGATGGTGACGGTGCTCCAGCCCTGGCGGGTACCGCCGACGTTGGGCAGCCACGAGCCGATGACGATCTCGCCGATCGCGTCCGGATCGGGCTGGTAGCCGACGCCCGGCAGGATCCGCAGCATCGACGTGACGTCGCGGCCGCGGACGGTGATGGCCTCGATCGTCTCCGCGGTGATCAGCGCCGAGCGGTCGGAGCTGATCGTCTCGACGATCCGCTGGGCGGTGACCTGGACGGTCTCCTGCAGGGCGGCGATCGAGAGCTCGACCGTGCCGACGTTGTACTGCTGGTTGGTCGACAACTGGGCGCCGGTCAGCTCGTAGGTCGAGAAGCCGGGCAACTCGATCCGCACGGTGTACGGTCCGGGCTGGACCGCGGCGAAGTTGAAGACACCCACCTCGTTCGTCACCGTGTTGCGGATCGCGCCGGTCGCTTCCTGCAGCAGGGTGATCGTCGCCCCAGGCAGGACCAGGCCGCCGTCGTCGACGACGTTTCCCGAGAACCCGCCGGTAGTGGTCTGTGCGCTCGCGCTCGGCGCCAGACTCAGGACGAGCAGAGTGACGAAAGTGAGCTTCCACGTGCTTCTCATAGGTATCTCCTGATCAGAACGGAGTTCCCGCCGGGCGGACACCTGCCTTCGATTCCGCTTCAATGAGGCCGCGGGTATTCCCCGCGGAAGACTCCGCACCGGCCGACGCTACGCGGTAGCGCACCCCGCTTCAATGAGGCCGCGGGTATTCCCCGCGGAAGACTCGCGTTGCGGAGGGCCATCATGATCAGGTCCATCCGGCTTCAATGAGGCCGCGGGTATTCCCCGCGGAAGACTGGAGAGGACGAGGTAACGTCGGAGCGCATTCTGATGCTTCAATGAGGCCGCGGGTATTCCCCGCGGAAGACTCGCCGTGTACGCTTACGGGGTTGCGCAGGAAGTCGCTTCAATGAGGCCGCGGGTATTCCCCGCGGAAGACCAGCTCAATGCGCGTCTTCCCTGCGCCGCAATCCGCGCTTCAATGAGGCCGCGGGTATTCCCCGCGGAAGACGAGAGCTACCATGGGCAACAGCACCATCGTGCACGGGCTTCAATGAGGCCGCGGGTATTCCCCGCGGAAGACGTCCGCCGGGTGTTCGACCTCGAGCGACAGCCGGAGCTTCAATGAGGCCGCGGGTATTCCCCGCGGAAGACGTGATTCCCGCGCAGCTCGACGTCAAGGGCGCTTGGAGCTTCAATGAGGCCGCGGGTATTCCCCGCGGAAGACCCTCGGGGGTCATCGCCTGGAACCCTGGCATGAGGCTGGCTTCAATGAGGCCGCGGGTATTCCCCGCGGAAGACGAGAAAGCATCCGGCGAGCTAGTCCGCTAGCTTCGTCCGCTTCAATGAGGCCGCGGGTATTCCCCGCGGAAGACGATACGTCGATGGCCTTCTCTACGGGTTCACGTCCGCTTCAATGAGGCCGCGGGTATTCCCCGCGGAAGACTCACTGACGATTTCGAAGGTTGAACGCCGTAGCGCGCGCTTCAATGAGGCCGCGGGTATTCCCCGCGGAAGACACTACGAAGACGACGAAGACGACGACCGGGCGTTTAGTGCTTCAATGAGGCCGCGGGTATTCCCCGCGGAAGACGTAATGCGCAGGATGGTCCCTGTGGTGGGCGTTTAGCTTCAATGAGGCCGCGGGTATTCCCCGCGGAAGACGTAAACGAGATTGACATCCTGGTGCCGGAGTTAACGCTTCAATGAGGCCGCGGGTATTCCCCGCGGAAGACCGCGTCTTGCGCTCCAGCAACGACGTCTACGCCGACGCTTCAATGAGGCCGCGGGTATTCCCCGCGGAAGACCCGAAGAGCACGGGCACACCGTCCACCATCGACCCAGAGCTTCAATGAGGCCGCGGGTATTCCCCGCGGAAGACGCCCCCCGCGACCATGACGCTGGTGACCAGCCAGTAGCTTCAATGAGGCCGCGGGTATTCCCCGCGGAAGACCGATGATCCTCACTCCAACCCCGCGCGCCGCCATGGCTTCAATGAGGCCGCGGGTATTCCCCGCGGAAGACGCGGTTCGACGCCGGTTGCGACTTTTGTCCCTTTCGGGCTTCAATGAGGCCGCGGGTATTCCCCGCGGAAGACGCGGACCCACGGAGGTAATGCACCACCCGCGTGTAGGCTTCAATGAGGCCGCGGGTATTCCCCGCGGAAGACTTGAAGTCCGCGGAGGAGTTCATCAAGAAGCGCGGGCTTCAATGAGGCCGCGGGTATTCCCCGCGGAAGACGCAAGTTCCCGATCGCGAGTGAACATGAGTCGCGAGTGCTTCAATGAGGCCGCGGGTATTCCCCGCGGAAGACCGGCGCCGCACGTTCCGAGATGGGCACGGCGGGACTGCTTCAATGAGGCCGCGGGTATTCCCCGCGGAAGACCATAAAGGAAATGTTCTTAGGAATACTCCAGTGATATCGCTTCAATGAGGCCGCGGGTATTCCCCGCGGAAGACTTGGAGAGCCAAATTATAGTTTGAGTAGTCTCTGTGTGCTTCAATGAGGCCGCGGGTATTCCCCGCGGAAGACGTTGGAAGCAACCTACAGTTGCACGACATCGCGCTGTGGCTTCAATGAGGCCGCGGGTATTCCCCGCGGAAGACTCCCGCGATCAGCCCCATGTCCGCGAGGTGTCCGCGCTTCAATGAGGCCGCGGGTATTCCCCGCGGAAGACAGCCCCCGTGGCTGAAGCAGAAGATGGGGCCGGACGGCTTCAATGAGGCCGCGGGTATTCCCCGCGGAAGACCCCACCAGAGACTACCAGAAACTTACGATGTAAGAGGCTTCAATGAGGCCGCGGGTATTCCCCGCGGAAGACTTTCCACGCCCTCACCCAAGATAGGTTTTAACACAGCTTCAATGAGGCCGCGGGTATTCCCCGCGGAAGACGCGGAGGCGCTGGCCAACATGATTCCCGGTTCCGTGCTTCAATGAGGCCGCGGGTATTCCCCGCGGAAGACAAACAAAAATTATCCGACGCTGTAAATATAGATTGCTTCAATGAGGCCGCGGGTATTCCCCGCGGAAGACGCGATCTGTGGCGCTAGATAGTAGACTAGGGGCTTCGTGGCTTCAATGAGGCCGCGGGTATTCCCCGCGGAAGACCGCCATCGAGGCTGAACGGCGAGAGCGCTTCCCTGACGCTTCAATGAGGCCGCGGGTATTCCCCGCGGAAGACGGACCGGTCGCAACCCGTTGCGATCCAAGGGGGTTCACCACTGGATCGCGAGCGGTCGCGCGATCGCGAAGGACGAGCGGTCGCTGACGCCATGGGACTGACCATGGAAGGATTATAACTATCCAGTTGTCAAGGATCTACACGCTTGCGAGCACTCCCTGGCCTTCGCGGCGGCACTGGAGCGCTCGCTCCCCTGCGGCGGCATGCTTCAGACGATTACCGGCTCTCGGCGCACCGCCTCGAACTTCCTGCCTAGACTGACGACGCGCGGCTCGACTCCGTCGGCGACGCCGATGTCGACCAGCACGACGTGATCCTCGGAATGATCGATCATCCCGTCGAGACGTGCAACCAAATCCGCGTGACGGCGGCGGCTCATGCGGCACTGGAAGACGGAGAGCTGGACCCACTCGCCGTAGCCCCGCATCAGCTTGAACACGCGGCGCCACCGCTTGGGGTCACCGATGTCGTAGACGACGATGTAGAGGTGCTCCATGGGATCACCGGGTCGTGAAGTTCGGATACTCGGGCAGCTCGCCGAGCAGGAAACGGCCGAAGAGCCGGGCCTGCATCTCCATGAGGCGTCGGTAGCTGACGCGGTAGCCGAAGAGCGGGTGGACGACCTCGTGGCCGAGGCGGCGCTCGAAGGTAGAGATGAAACGCCGACGGCCGTCGGCGCCGAGGTTGACGCTGCTGGCCACCGTCTTGAAGTCGGTCGGCCGGACCTCGCCGTTGTTGATCGCCTGCACCACGACCGAGTCGGCGAGCAGGGGGCGGAACGGCTCCATCAGGTCGAGCGCGAGGGCCGGCCGGCCGTAGCGGGGTTGATGGTAGAGGCCGCGATAGGCATCGAAGCCGACCGACGCCAGCGTGACCGTCCAGGCCCGGACCAGCAGCGAGTAGGCGAACGAGAGTAGCGCGTTGACCGGATCCTTCGGGGGCCGGCGGTTGCGCGTCTCGAAGTCGAAGCCGAGCTCCGCGTCCGATGCCGGCTCTTGCAGCATGGCGCCGAAGGAACGGAAATAGCGGGCGGCGGCGGTCCCCTCGACACCGAGCAGCTCCGGCAGCGACTCCGTGCGGGCGGCGCGACGGCCGTCGCTCTTCAGGTCGACGAGGACGGGATTGCTGCTCTCGGCGCGCTTCCAGTTGCGGCGCAGCAGCGTGCGACAGTTCTGAATCTTCGCGCTCACGAGGCCGCGGGCGAACTGCAGGCACGTCGACTCGTCGAAGCTCGCCCGATACTGGGCCGTCCGCAGCTCGACGTTCTTGTGCCCGTTGCCCGTGGTGTGGCCGAAGAACCAGCCGCCGTAGCTGTGCCAGGTGACGGGGATCCCGCGCCACATCAGCTCGTGCAGGCACGGCGTCGTCAGGTAGACGTTGCCCATGACGACGACCTGCGAGGTCTCTTCGAGCCGGGCAGTCGCCAGCTCCTCGTCATCCACCGTCACGACGAGGGTCTCGCCCGACTTGGCCACCTTCGCACGGCGGGCCTGGACGTACAGCGGCAGTGCGTCGGTGCAGGGCACGGAGATCGGACGCGGGGCGACGTCGGCCCCCTGGAGATGGTGGACCTCGTCCGGCAGACAGATCTCGACCAGGGAGCAGCGCGGACACTTCGGGCTGTCTTCGAGCGGCGGCGGGATGACGCCCTCCGCGGCGACGCGCCGCAAGCCCTCGACCGCCTGCTGCGTGGCGGCGACGAGCTCGTCGTCGAACGCGATGCGCACCCGTTCGCGGCTCGCGACGAAATAGAGCACGCCCTCGTCGCAGTCGTAGCCGTGCTCGCGCAGGAGGAGCCCCTGCACGCAGAGCTGCACCCGCTCGGGATCGTAGGCCCCGCGCTCGACGTGCGGGCGCTTGCCGCGCTTGTAGTCGACCGGCGTCACCTTGCCGCCGTCCGACTCGATCAGCCGCCTCACCGCGCTGCACGCCGAGATGCGCGTGGAGCGGCGTGTGGTCGTCGTGGTGGCGTACCGCGCGTACGACGCCTCGGCGTGCTCGCACCAAGGGGAAACATCGATGGCCGAAGCCCGCAAAATGGGCAAGACCGAGTTGTTCGCGCATTTCGTCGAGCATTTCGCTACCGTCAACATCAGCGCGCCGACGCGCGGGAGTTCTTCGAAGAGTTGCAGCGGCTGTGCGGGCAACAGCTTCAGGATTGCGGCGAGTTCACGCTGCCCGGCATCGCGAAGCTCATCTTGCAGAAGCGCGAAGCGCGGACCGGTCGTAACCCAGCAACCGCGGAGGCCATCGAAATCCCGCCCAAGCAGGTGGTCAAGGCTCGCATCGCGAAGCAGCTCAAGGACGCCGTGCTCCCCGAAGCGTAAATTTCGCCCGGATAACCAGCGTGAGTGGTCGACTGGCCCTGCACGGCTGCCTTGCTGCTCCACGCCCCGGGCGTTCGTCGCCCGTAAACGCGGGCAGGCAAGTTCGTCGTGCACACGCGATAGTGAACGGAATCGCCATGCTCCTGCTCCAGCACGCGGGCCTGCCGCTCGCAGCTCGTGCAGGTCGGGCGGGCCGGCCGCCGTTTCGGTCACGACGAAGGCGAGTCGACAGAAGTCGACAGTGGACGGCGGACTTGGCCCCTCACAGGGATGGTGGGAACTGACATGCCACCGTTCCGAATCGCAAGAGCGCTCTTCTCCGGGTGCGCACTCGCCTGCGCGGGCATGGTCACCGGCACGGCCTCTGCCCAGCCGGCGTCCGGCTTCTTACCTGAGCCAGGAAATCCGGTTCAACTTGGCGCCGTCAGTGGTGTTGCGGATCGCGTGAAACGCCGAAGAGGAAGGTCGCCTTGAGCCGATCGAGGCTGCAGGGTCACGAGGGTCGCCGCGGAACGGACCCGGTTCGAATCTCTCGCCACAATCGGATCGCTGCCGGGAAGTCGCTGTCCGCCAGGGCGGCCAACGCCAGCGCGGCCAGCGACTCGGAGGACCGGTGGAGGGTGCAGGCGCGGCGGGCGCGGTTGCGGGCCTCCGCGCGGTCGCCGCGCTCGAGGGCGGTGCGGGCCTGCCGCCGGTGGCGGGACGCGGCGCGTTCTATCGCCAGCACCTGCCGCAGGTCCGTGCGGCAGCGGTGGCAGGACGGCCCGCCGGCATGCCGGGCCCCGCAGGTCGGACAGCGTTCCAAGTCCCGCTATTCCAGGTAGAAGAGAATCTCGTCGAGCTCGCGCCGGAGCTCGGCCGCGCGCTCGGCCGCGCCCACCCTGAGGGCGTCCCGGAGATCCTCCATCAGGTTGATCATCTCCTCCCGGTCCTCGGCCGGCGCGGCGTCGAGCGCCTGCTCGGCCCGCGCCAGGGTGTCGCGAACGTCCTGGGCCACGTCCGGGGGCACGGCAGCGGGCGCGGGCGCCGGTTCGCCGCTGCTCCCGGCCGCCGCGTCCCTGGCGGCGTCGGCTCTCTCCTCATCCTCCTCGCCCCAGAGCGCCGAGACCCGCTCCCGGGCGGCGCCGAGCGCCTCGTCGGTGGAACGTCCGATGGCGTTCTCGACGACGCCGCGGATCTCCCGGCCGGTCGCCCGTTCCCGGGCGTGGACGTGCAGCAGACCGTCGAGGTCCAGGCTGTAGGTGCAGAGCAGGCCCTGAGCGTGGGCGCCCTGCTGCCGGTTCAGGCCGCTGAACAGGAAGGTGCCGATCTCCACGTTCTTCAGGGCGTCCGGCTCCTCCCCCTGATAGACCTTGATCTCCGCTTCTTCCTGCTCCGGGAACATGGTGAAGAACACGTCGGTGCGAGTGGCCGGCAGCTTGCTGTTGCGCCGGATGAGGGGAAAGAACTGGTGCGCGTACGGCATGCCGTAGAGCTCCCCCGCGGCGCTGGTGCCGAAGGTGTAGGGCGTGATGTCGACCAGCACGGCCTGCATGTCCTGCCCCATCTCGATCCCGGCCTGCACGCCGGCCCCGAGCGCGACGCACAGATCCGGATCGACCTCGCCGTGCGGCTCCTGCCCCAGCCGCTCCGTGAGGACGGCGGCGACCCGCGGAATGCGGGTCGAACCGCCCACCAGCAGCACGCGGTCGAGCTGGCTCGGGCGCACGCCGGCGTCCTGCAGCGCGGTGGTCACGGCCTGGAGCGAACGGTCGAGGAACGGCTCCAGGTCGCGTTCGAAATCGGCGCGGGTCAGCTCGCAGGCGAGATGCACGGCCTCGCCGTCCACCGTGGCGACGTGGTCCTCCTCGACGCGCACCCAGGGTTGATCCGACAGCTCGATCTTGGCGCGTTCGGCGGCCCGCCGCAGCCGCGCCTGCAGCAGGCGGTCGTCACGCGCGTTCTCGATCCCCAGCGCCGTCTCGACGTGCGCGTTCAGGCGTTCGAGGACGAGCGCGTCGAAGTCGTCGCCGCCGAGCTGGTTGTCGCCGGCGGTGGCCAGGACCTCGACGACGCCCTGTTCGATGCGCACCACCGAGACGTCGAAGGTCCCGCCGCCCAGGTCGTAGAGGAGGAGGGTGCGGCTCCCCGCACCGCCGCTCTCGTAGCTGAGAGCGGCGGCCGTCGGTTCGTTGATGATCCGCACGACCGTCAGGCCGGCGATCTCCCCGGCTTCGCGCGTCGCCTGCCGCTGCGCGTCGGTGAAGTAGGCCGGGACGGTGATGACCGCCTTGCGCACTTCGCGGCCGAGCGCGCGGTCCGCCCGCTCCTTGAGCGCCTTGAGAATGAAGGCCGAAATCTCCTGCGGGCTGTAGGCGCCGTCCCCCATCCGCACCTGCGTCCCGGAGCCCATCAGGCGCTTGACCGAGAGCACCGTCCGCTCGGGGGCGGCCGCGGCCTGGTTGCGGGCATGGCGCCCGACGATGACGGCGCCGGCGTCGTCGAGTCCCACGCACGAGGGCAGGATGGCTTCGCCGCCCTCCTCCACGATCGTGGGCTTCCCGCCGGAGATGATCGCCACCTCGGAGTTCGTGGTGCCCAGATCGATGCCGATGATGGTGTCGTCGTCCGCAGCCCTGGTTTCCGCCGGCATCAGCCCTCCTCGTGACGTCGATTGACCGCGACGTCGGCAAAACGCAGCACATCGTCGCGCCGCACGAACCCGCTCCGCAGCTCCTCGATCACCTCGCCGTCGCCGATCCGGTCGACGCGGCGCGCCTCAACGGCGTGCATGACCCGGCCGTCGAAGGGGCGTCCCACGGTCTGCACGGGCCGCACGTCGAACCGGGACAGCATCCTGTCGAAACGGCAGATCGCCAGCTCGTAACCTTCGACGACGCCCGCGGCGCCCCGCGGCGGGCGCCCGAACAACCGCGGCCGATCCCGCAGCCGGACCGCGGCGTCCCGGCCCCGCACCAGGGCGTCGCGCACCTCCAGGGTCTCCAGCAGGCAACGGTCCTCGGCGGTTCGGGAAACGCGCTGCTCGAACGCGGCCAGCGTCTCGTCGCCGCGCTGCTCCCGGCGGCTGGCGGCGTCGTACCGCTCCGCCGCGGCCGCCAGCTCCCGGCCCGCCCTGGCCTGTTCCCGGTTCTGCAGGCGGATCTCTTGCCGCAGGGCGGCGAACTCGGCGAACAGATCGCGCAGGTCGCAGTCGCCCGCGTCCGATTCCGCTGGCGCCGGGGGTTCCTCGCCCACCGTATCGAGCCACTGCCGGAAGTCGTCGAGGGCGCGCTGCTTCCAGTCTCCGCCCGGTTCACTCATGCAGCTTCCCTTCCGCCGCCAACAGGGTCTGCAAGCCGGGCGTCTCGCGGCGGGCCGGACGAGCCTTCACCAGCGCATCGAGCGCCAGCTCGAAGTCACCGTAGGCGGCCATCCCGAAGAGGGCCGTCTTCACGCGCGCACGGTCGTCCTTCCGCGCTTCGTACGCCGCGGTGATCTGCTGGAACCGTTCGGGATCCGCGCCCGGCCGGTGCGTCCGCACGAGCTCGAGGTAGCGAAGGCGTATCTCCTCCCCCGTCGCCGACGGGGACAGCCCCAGCACGAGGTAGTGGACAAGCATGGTCCTGCTCTAGCGGCGCCGTTTCCTTCCCTTGTGGGGAAACAGCAGGGCGTGCAACTCCGGCGTCAACCTGTCACGGAGGCCGGCCGTCTGGCAGTCGCGCGCCAGCCGATCCAGCTCCCGCCGTGTCCCCGGTTCGGCTCGCAGATTCCCGGCGAGCTCTCGCAACACGGGCGGCTCGCCGCGCAGTCGGTTGTCGTCGATCAGGTCGTCCAGCCGGTCCAGGTCGTCGTATATCTCCCGATCGAACAACATCCCCTGTTGCCCGGCGTCCCGCGGCGCATCCGCCGTATCCCCCGTCAACGCCCGCCGGAACCGTTCGAGCAGCGCCGGATCGGCGGGGTCGGGCGGCGCCAACCGGGTCGATCCGGCCCAGCCGGGCGGCGGACCCGCGGTCTGCGACTGCTCCTCGAGCGCAGCCATAAAAGCCTCCAGCCCCGGGGGCGGTCCCGGGCCGAGCGGCCCCGACCCCACGTCCAGCGATTCGAAATCGAACGTCTGCAGCGCGTGGCGCAGCGGTTCCTCCGTGTGCCGGGCGAGCCTCGCGGCGGCCGCCCGCAGCCGCTCGCGGGTGGCGGCGTCCGCTCTCTTCAGTACGTCCCGGAAACGCCGGGCATCATGGTCGCTGCCTTCCTCGTAGCGGATCACGGCCAGATAGAAGAGCAGCAGCGGATCGCGGCGGGGCTTCCCGACGCCGCGCAGCCGGCGTTCGATCTCGACGCGAACCTCATTCCGTCCGCCGCAGTCCATCAGGATATCGAGGACGCCCGGCAGGCGTTCGCCGTCCACGCGTTCGAGGAGCGCGGGCCACCAGCGGGCGAAGCTCACCGCGATGCGCCGATCGTCGCAGAGGAGGTCCAGTTCGACGGGCAGCGGCTCGAGCAGCCGGACGATCTCGTCCGGCGCGCACTCGCCGGCATGAGAGACCTTGCCGGCCAGCAGGCGCCGCACGGCATCGGCCATTTCCGGTCTGACGTTCCTCACGTGGTTGTTGTCGTACAGGTCACGGAGGAGCAACGCCAGCATCCGAAGCTGCGCACCCGGCGGCAGACCCTCCAGATGCGGAGCGACCGTCGCGGCCGCGTCCGCGTCGCCCGACACGATCTCCAGCAGCAGCCATTTCGCCGGCAGGACGGATTCGATCACCTTGCGCCCGAGGTTGTCGGCGCGCTCGAGGTCCCGAAGCGCAAGCGCGAACCGCCCCTTCCTGCGGCTCTGATCCGCGGATTTGAGAAAACCCACGGCCTGCAGGTCCAGGAGTCGATCGTCATGGGGAGCACGCCGGCGTGCCTCCTCCAGCGCGCTCTCCGCCTGGCGGTACGCGTTCCTGGAGTAGTGGAGGGTGGCCAGCTCCAGCCAGGGGGTCGGATCGTCGGGAAACCGATCCGCCATGTCCTGCAAGGCACGCTGGAATTTCGCTTTGCCGGCGGTCTGTCCGCGCAGCAGATCGAGGAGAAAGAGGTAGCCGTCGCGATTGTCGGGGTCGGCCGCGAGACTCGCCAGCATCAGCTCGACGAAGACCGTCCCGGGGTCCTCCAGGGGTCGGCCGAGCAGCATCGTCAGACCCGCCTCCATTTCGGGAGAAAGGAACTCCGGATGGACGGCCGCGCGGCCCGTGCGTGCCAGCGCCTCCAACACGCACGCTCGGGCGAGCGCCCGATCTTCCGCCCGCGGAAACTCCAACGGCAGCAGGTCGACGAGGACGGCGGCCGGTACCGGATGCCACAGTTGGGCCACCACCTGCTGCCTCGCGAGCAGGATGCGGGCTACGACTCCGGTCACCCGATCGGCCGGCAACAGTCGCCGCGCCAGCCCCTCGAGCGCGCCGCCGGGGATCAGGTCCCGAACCGCCGCCAGCCCCGCGATCTCCAAGAGGTCGATCCGGGCCAGATCGGGATCGTCGGGGTAGAGGGCGTCGGCCAGAATCTCGATCGCCGTCCCGACCGAACGCACGTTCCCCTTGTGGAGAGCCCGCTTCAGCTCGCCGGCCAGGGCCGCCACCTGTCCCCGCCCAGTTCCCAGGACCCCCGGCGCCGCGGTGCCACCGTTGCCGCTGCCGCCGCCGTCTCCGGCGATCAGGCGCCGACATTCGGCGACCGTGCGGGCAAGGGCGAAGTCGGCGGGCAGGCGATCGAGGGTTCGGCGCAATCCGTCGTCGTCGCCCGCACCGAAACAGACCATGGCCTTGCTGAACAGACGCCAGGCCGCGAACGGCGAACGCCGGGGCACCCCCTGCAGAAGGTCCGCGGCCCGCGCCCAGTCGCCGGCATCCATCGCGTCGAGACCGGGCATGACCGCGCCGGCGTCCCGCCGTAGCGGATGGCTCGTGTCGAGGATGTCGAGACCCTCCCAGCACCGCTCGATGACGAGCCGATCCGCCAGCGCCCGCTCCACCGGCAGCAGGGGCTGCCCGGTGGTCAGGTGGTCCGCATAGGCCGCCAGCGAGCCCGCACCATCCAGGTACCGGACGTACTGGACCCAGTCGTCCTCCGACAGTGACTGCAGGGAGATGGACTCCCGGTGCCGATCGGCCCGGGCACGCATGGTGGCCGCTTCCTTTTCCATGCCCTTCGCCGCGAGCTGCCGGCCGCGCTGGATGGTGGCACAGAAGGACACCAGCGGCAGCCCCGCCAGACTGTCGTCCCGGTCCCGCGCCTGCCTGATCAGATCGAGCGCCTTGCGCCCGTCGCCCTCCGCGAGGATCTGCCGGGCCTGATCCAGCAGACGACGGGGGGGATGCGCGAGGTGCGCGTGCGGGTGTCGACCGTTTGCGATTACCGCGATTGCGCCTGCCGGCCACCGTCGATCATGCAGCCCCAAGGGTTCGAAGCTCCTCGAAGGCCGGGAGCTAGGGAACGCTCCGACCGTCGAGGGTCAGGACGAGGCTGACGATATGGTAGCCGAGATCCCCTGGCGCCCGCTGCGGCGATCACGAACGCGGCGATGCGCCGCCCCCGCACTGCCACCCCGTCCCCGATTCCTGTGATGAGATCGAGCAGGTCGATACCGGGACCCTCGTGCCGGACGACCAGCGGTCGAGGGGTGAGAGCCGGCAGGACGCCGGCCGTGCCGCTGGGTCGACCGAGCATGATGCCGTTCCAGCGCTGGCTCGTCACGTGCGACCAAGCACGGGTAGAGTTACCAGCTGCCGCCGGACGACCGACAGAGGAGAAACCAATCGTGTCGCTGGCCAAGCGTCGCCGGCGTCAGATCGGGCGCGGCGGCATCGCCCGATGCCCTGCCCCCGGGAAGCCTCGCACCTTGTGGCAGGGTCGCTCCTGGGCTGCGCGATGCCTGCATTCTCGTTGCGCAATGGGGGGATTGCGGTGAGCCCGAAGCGTTGAGGCGGTACGGCGGGTTCCGTGGTGAACGCACCGAACGCCACGCGTCAACGTCACCGCCCGGCAGGATCCCATCTCCCTGCGCATCTCGCCGCAGACGAAAGGCGTCTTCAGGACAAAGGCGGGTCACAAGGCGATCACCGAGGCGACTCGCCTTCGCCAATCCCGACGCCGGGTGTCTCGAGCTTGGGGACGAACCACGCGTAGATCGCGCCGCCAAGGCTGGAACATGGATGTAGCACAGGTGGTTGGAAACGAGCAGGAAGGGAGTACGCGGGCGCGGTCCCTCCACCGCAGGTGGCCGCGCATGACGCGCAGGCAAGTGCCTGCCCAGAGACGAAACGTAACGTAGCGCGCACGCCGCCGACCGTGCGGCGCCGGCAGCAGAAGGATGAGGACTGCCCAAAGGACGGCGAAGACGGTCGTGAGCAGCAGTAGTGCAATGCGCAGGTGACGGCGCAAGAATCGCATGGTCGGCGACGGTGCGGTCCGGCTCGACTGGTCTCCCGGGGCCTGCCAGCGTCCGTATAGTAGACTGCCTGCATGGGCGCGCGGCGGCTCTTCTTCCTCCTTTTCACGTTCTCCGGTGCGGCCGGACTCATCTACGAGATCGTTTGGATGCGTCTGATGGCGCTGCAGATGGGCCATACGCTGGCGGCGGCCGGTACCGTGCTCGCTGCTTTCATGGGCGGACTCTCCGCCGGGGCCCTGCTCGGCGGTCGCGTGGCGCCTCGCCTGGACCGTGGCCGTGCGCTGCAAGGGTACGCCGCGCTCGAGTGCGTGATCGCCCTCTCCGCCCTCGCGCTGCCGCTTGCACTGAGCACCCTGGAGCCGCTGTTCGTGTGGGCGTACGGGGACGAGCCGGGTCCAGGGTTCGCGCTCGTACGGCTGGTGTCGAGCCTTCTACTCTTGTTCATCCCGGCGTTCGCGATGGGAGCCACGTTCCCGCTGGCGGTTCGGTGGCTCGGGACGGCTGCGTCGGCCGCCGGACGTGATGCCGGGGGGCTCTATGCCCTCAACTCGGCGGGCGCGGCGGTTGCCGCGCTGCTGACCGGGTTCGTGCTCATCCCCGCGGTCGGTCTCCGTGCGACCACTTTCGTCGGCGTGGGCTTGAATATAGCCGCCGCCGCCGGGGCTTGGCTCATCGCGAACAGGGGGCTGGATTCCGTCGCGACGCGCGCGCAGCAGACGGCCGGCCGTTCGGCCGCACGGTCGGGGCGTCGACGCAGGCCCGCCGAGCCCGTCGGGCGCTCCGTGGCCTCGTGGCTTCCGGCCGCCGTGCTCGGGCTGTCGGGCTTTGCCGCGCTGGTCTACGAAGTGACCTTCACGCGCGTGCTCGCGCTCGCGCTCGGTCCCACGACGTACGCTTTTGCGGCCATGCTGACGGGGTTCGTTGCGGGGATCGCCATTGGTGCGGCGTTCGTCTCACGCATGACGTGGACCACCAAGGCTCCATCCTTCTGGCTTGGGCTGTTGATGCTCGCCAGCGCGGCGGCCGCGTCGGGCGCAGGATGGTTTGCCGGCACGCACCTGCCGCTCTTGATAGCAGAAACGGTCGCCAATCCATCCGCCGGCGCTACCACCATCCTGGCCCGTCAGGCCCTGTACGCCGTGGGCGTGCTGCTGCCGCTCACGTTGACGCTCGGTGCCGCGTTTCCACTTGGGGCCGCGCTGGCGGCGCGGAGCGACGAAGGCATTGCGCGCGAGGTGTCGGTGGTCTACGGCGTCAACGCGATCGGCGCCGTGACCGGGTCGATCGCAGGAGCCTTCCTTCTTGTGCCGGCATTGGGGCTGCAGGCGACCCTTCGTCTTGCGGGCGTGTTCGCCGTTGGCGCCGGGTGTCTGGCGTTCCTCGCCGGCCGGCTCACCGCGCGGCAGCGGTGGGCGGGCATCACGATGGCCGTTCCTGTCGGTGCACTCCTGTTCATGGTGCCAGCCTGGGACGTGGACCTGTTGTCCAGCGGCGGCTATAGGTATGCAAGCGAGGTTCGGAATATAGATCTCGCGACAGGGCTCAAGGCAGGCAGGCTCCTCTATTACCGCGAGGGGGCGACGGCAACCGTGTCGGTCAGGCGGCTGGCTGATACCCTCGCGCTAGCGATAGACGGAAAGGTCGATGCCTCGAACTGGACCGACATGCTCACGCAGAAGTTGCTGGCCCACCTGCCGCTGCTGTTGCATTCCGATCCTCACAACGTCGCTGTCATAGGCCTGGGCAGCGGAGTCACGCTGGGCGCGGCGTTACGGCATGGGATAGACCGGGCCGACGTCGTCGAGATCTCGCCCGCGGTCGTCGAGGCCTCGTCGTTTTTTGCCGACGCCAACGGCGATGCGCTCGATGACCCGCGCACGCGCCTGCTCGTGGGCGACGGACGCTCGCACATGCAGCTCACCTCACGTCGCTACGATGTGATCATCTCGGAGCCGTCCAATCCTTGGATGGCGGGCATCGCGTCGCTCTTCACACGCGAATTCTTCCTGGCCACTCGCGCCAGGCTCACGCCAGGCGGCATCTTCTGCCAGTGGGCGCATACCTATGAGATCTCCGAGCCGGATCTGCGCTCGATTGCCGCGACGTTCGCCAGCGTCTTCCCGAACGGAACGATGTGGCTGGTCGCGGAGAACGACGTCTTGTTCATCGCGTCGAACGATCTCGTCGGGCCGCGGCTCGACAATATCTCCGCCGCATGGCAGCGGCCCGGTGTGGCTGCCGACCTCGCGAAGGTATCGGTATTCGAACCGTTCAGCGTGCTGTCGCTCTACGTGGGCGGTCCTCTGGAGGTGCTGCGCTACAGCCAGGGCGCGTTCATTCAGACCGATGACCGGCCACGGCTCGAGTACTCGGGCCCGCGCGGTGTGTACGACCGAAGCGTGAACGAAAACGCGCCCACGCTTCGAGGGCTGCTCGATCCCGCTGACGCCCCAGCCGCTGTTCGCACCGCAGTCGCGGCCGCCGGGGCGCTCGAGTGGAGCCATCGCGGGGAGATGCTGCTCAAGGCGCGAGCGCACGCGACGGCCTTCGAGGACTTTGCGCGTTCGGTGCGCCTCGACTCGGACAACGAGACGGCACTGATGGGGCTGATCGATTCAGCCGGAGCGGCGCAGCGTGTGGCGGAGGCCAGACAGCTTCTGGAGTCGCTGGCGACGGCGCGGCCCGACAGCGCGGTCGTGCGCATCGCCCTGGTGCGGCTACTGGCAGCGATCGGCGCGTTCGAGGAGGCGACCGTGCGAGCGCGAGAGGTGACGGTGGCCGAGCCCCAGAATCCGCGTGGGATTGAGTTGCTCGCCTCGATTGCCGCCGATGCCGGCAACGTCGAGAGGCTCCGCCCCCTCGTCATGCGCATGCAGCAGACCAGTCCAGAGCGCGAAGAGACTTCGTACTATGCCGCGATGGTGAGCTTCCTGGACGGTAACATGGAGGAGGCGATCGCTCGGGCGCAGCGGGTCATTCAGTTGAACCCCCGACACGCTCCCGCGCATAACCTGATCGGTGCGGCCAGTGCCACTCTTGGTCAGAATGACCGTGCCCGCCAAGCCTTTCGAGCGTCGCTTGAGGCCAGTCCGCGGGACGCTTCAACGTACGCGAACCTCGGGTTACTGGAAATGGAATCGCGAAATCTGGACGCCGCGGTGTCGCACTTCGCCGAAGCCCTGACACTGGATCCCGAGAACGCCCTGTCCGAGACGTATCTGCCTGTCGCCTTGGCGGAACTGCGCCGCCGTTGACCACCGATGCGTGCCGGCCGCCATCGGTCCGACGCAACGAGCAGTATAATGGTGCTTGCTTGGGAGCGTCCGGGACGAGCTCGAGACTATGGACCGACTCACACGGGAGGTGGCCAAGAAATGGCGAGCAGCGGAAGCCAGCATCGATTGACCGTGGTCCGGAACGATGACCACGAACACGAGTTGTTGCCGAGAATCAGACGCAAAGAGCGAGTGCGAGCCTTGTATGAGAACGACATACTCGACGCCGCACTCGAAGTGTTCTCTGAACACGGATACGAACGAGCGCCGATGAATACAATTGCGGAGAGGGCAGAGGTCGCCATCGGGTCAGTCTACAACCTGTTCCCGAGTAAGCAAGCGCTCTACGAAGAGCTTGTGCGACGGTTCACCGAGAGTTTCCGCTCGGTTGCCTTGCCGGCGCTTCGCGACGGCCACGACGAGCCGGCGACGCTACGCAACTATGTCCGGGTCAATGGCGAATTCGTCGCTAGCAACGTGAAGATGGCGCGGTTTTACATGCAGACTATGGGCTGTCCGGAATTGAAACTCTGCGGCGCGACGGAACAACTGAGCAACGATCTCCGCGATCTGCTTCGGGCCCGGCTCGCGGCCGTATTTCAGAGCGGAATGGACCGCGGTTTGTTTGTGAAGGGCGACGCGTACCATCTCGCGGCGGCTTTCATGGCCGTGACCAGCCCCTTTGTGGATCTGTGGTTGGATGATCCGGACCGGCATCAGTACCAGACGTGCGCGACGGCGTTTACTGAGACACTGTTGCGAGGGTTGCTCAGCTCGTCCGGGGAGGCCTGGTAGATCGATAGACAAGATAAGACGCGATCTGCGTGCGCGGCGCCACGCGGGCGGCATGTGACGGGTAACGGTGGGCTGCGCGCGGATCCTCACGGTCGGAGATGCAGCTCTACGTCAGCCGGCTTGCGCCCGCGACCCACGCGCCGCACCCGGTCGATGGTGACATCGCCTTATTGTCGACATCGCCTTGATGACCTGTCGTTGTCCGGTCGCGACCGTGGCCGCGTAGACGTCGTCAACTGCGCCGGGCGCGGGCGGTATGTCCGGCGGCCGTAGCGCACCGACCCGCCGTCCATGGCCAGATCTGCGAAAAAGCAGCAATCCAAATTATTGGATCCCGCGCGGATTTTTGAGCCCGGCCTCCCCCTCTTGAACCCTCGTTTGACTTTGGGTGCGGCTCTTCTTCGTAGTTTCCCACCCGGCGGCGCCGGACCCACGCATCGATGAAACACGTATATTGTGTAGGCCGTGACGCTGGCACAGAGGTCGGTTTCTCTATGGTGCCGAGAGCCCGTTTCGTAGTTTGACCCGGAGTCCCGCGAGCACCCCGTATTGCGACACCGGATCGCCCGGGAAGCTTGTCTTCTAGATTTCGTACCGGCGGACTCCACGCCAGCACTTCGCGATACAGGAGGTGACGCATGGAAGTTTTGTATCCCCGGTGCGCCGGGCTGGATGTCCACTCGCGGTGCGTGAACGCGTGCGCGCGCATCGCGGCGGGTCGGAAGGTCACGACCGAGCACCGGGAGTTCGCGAGCACGACAGCGGGTCTGCTCGAACTGGCGGCTTGGCTGACCGAGGCGGGCTGCACGCACGTGGCGATGGAGGCGACCGGCGTGTACTGGAAGCCGGTGTGGCACGTCCTCGAAGACGAAGCTTCGTTCACGCTGGTGCTCGCCAACGCGCAGCACATCCGGAACGTTCCGGGGCGCAAGAGCGACCGGAAGGACGCGGCCTGGATCGCCGACCTGTTGGCGCACGGGCTGATCCCGAGCAGCTTCGTGCCGCCGGCCCCGATCCAGGAGCTGCGCGACCTGACGCGGACCCGCAAGCAACTGGTCCGTGAGATCGCGCGGCACACCCTGCGCCTGCAGAAGACGCTGGAAGACGCGAATGTGAAGCTGACGCGCGTGGCCAGCGACATCCTGGGCGTCAGCGGCCGGGCGATCCTGGCCGCGCTCATCGCCGGGGAGACCGATCCCGAGCGGTTGGCTGATTGCACCAAGGGGGCGCCTGAAGGCCGACCGTGCGGACATCGTCGCCGCGGTGCACGGCCGGGTGACGGCGCATCATCGTTTCCTGCTGAAGCTGCACCTGGCGCAGATCGATGCGCTGACCGCCGCTGTGCAGCAAGTCGAGCAGCAGGCCGACGAGGTGCTTCGCCCTTTTCGCGAGGCCGCCGAGCGGCTGGCAACGATGCCCGGGGTCAGTGAGACGGTCGCGCGGGTGATCATCGCCGAGGTCGGCGTGGACATGACCCAGTTCCCCAGTGCGGGCCATCTGGTCTCGTGGGCGGGCCTGTGCCCGCGCCTCGACCAGAGTGCGGGCAAGCGCCGCTCGACCCGGATCCGTCACGCGACTCCCTGGTTGAAGACAGCGCTGGTCCAGGCCGCGTGGGCGGCGACCCGGAAGAACGGGAGCTATCTGCAGGCGCAGTTTCGACGGCTCAAAGGCCGGCGCGGCCCGAAGAAGGCCATCGTGGCGGTCGCCGCCTCCATGCTGACCGCCGCCTACTTCATGCTTCGCGACGAGACGGACTACCACGACCTTGGCGGCCGGTACCTGGCGAACCGCGACAAGCAGCGCGTCACCCAGAGCCTGCTCCGGCGTCTGCGGAACCTTGGCGTCGAGGTCGAAGTGAAGGCCGCCTGAACAGGGAGGGCGCTCTGAGTTTCTTTCTAGTTCTCCACCCGGCGGCGCCGGACCCACGTATTCATGAAACAGGATATCGTGTACGGGCTTGGCGCTGGCACAGAGGTCGTTCTCTCTATGGTGCCAAGAGCCCGTTCTCTAGTTGGACCCGGAGTCCCGCGAGCACCCCGTATTGCGAGACCGGAGATGTTCCGGTGAGCGCGCCCTGTAGATTTCGTACCGGCGGACTCCACGCCAGCGCCTTTGCGATCAGGAGGTGACGCATGGAAGTCTTGCATGCCCGGTGCGCCGGGTTGGATGTCCACTCGCGGTGCGTGAACGCGTGCGCGCGCATCGCGGCGGGCCGGAAGGTTACGACCGAGCACCGGGAGTTTGCGACCACGACGGCGGGTCTGCTCGCACTGGCGGCCTGGCTGACCGAGGCAGGCTGCACGCACGTGGCGATGGAGGCGACCGGCGTGTACTGGAAGCCGGTGTGGCACATCCTCGAAGACGAAGCGTCGTTGACGCTGGTGCTCGCCAACGCGCAGCACATCCGGAACGTTCCGGGCCGCAAGAGCGACCGGAAGGACGCGGCCTGGATCGCCGACCTGTTGGCGCACGGGCTGATTCGGGGCAGCTTCGTGCCGCCGGCCCCGATCCAGGAGCTGCGCGACCTGACGCGGACCCGCAAGCAATTGGTACGCGAGATCGCGCGGCACACGCAACGCCTGCAGAAGACGCTCGAAGGCGCGAACGTGAAGTTGACGCGCGTGGTCACCGACATTCTGGGCGTCAGTGGCCGAGCGATCCTCGCAGCGCTCATCGCCGGGGAGACCGATCCCGAGCGGTTGGCTGATTGCACCAACGTCCGGGTGAAGGCCGACCGTGCGGACATCGTCGCCGCGGTGCACGGTCGGGTGACGGCGCACCATCGTTTCCTGCTGGAGCTGCACCTGGGGCAGATCGATGCGTTGCGCGCCGCCGTGCAGAAACTGGAGCAGCAGGCCGACGAGGTGCTGCGCCCTTTTCGCGAGGCCGCCGAGCGGCTGACGACGATGCCCGGGGTCAGTGAGACGGTCGCGCGGGTGATCATCGCCGAGGTCGGCGTGGACATGACGCGGTTTCCCGATCCGGGCCATCTGGTCTCGTGGGCGGGCCTGTGCCCGCGGCTGGACGAGAGTGCGGGGAAGCGCCGCTCGACCCGGATCCGTCACGCGACTCCCTGGTTGAAGACGGTGCTGGTCCAGGCCGCGTGGGCGGCGACCCGGAAGAATGGGAGCTATCTGCAGGCGCAGTTTCGACGGCTCAAGGGCCGGCGCGGCCCGAAGAAGGCCATCGTGGCGGTCGCCGCCTCCATGCTGACCGCCGCCTACTTCATGCTTCGCGACGAGACGGACTACCACGACCTCGGCGGCCGGTACCTGGCGAACCGCGACAAGCACCGCGTCACCCAGCACCTCCTCCGGCGTTTGCAGGACCTTGGAGTGGAGGTCGAAGTGAAGACCGCCTGAGTCAGTGATCACCGTGAGTTTCTCTGTAGAGGAGTTTTTGCCCTATTCATGGGCCTGTTTGCCCGCGGATGCGTCTCTCCAGTGCTCATTTCGGGGGGACAGCAACCAAGCCAGCGCGTACCCGCGTCTTTCCGGCGGCCAGCCGAGCCTCGAAACGGTGCCGAACACCGTCGGTCTGTCCCCCTCAGGCGCGCTCCCTTCTGGACATTCACGCGGCGTTCTGGTACGGTGCCGTGGGAAGGGAGGCAGGCCTGCGATGGCTGTGACGACAGGATTCCAGCGACGTACATTCGACGTGCCGCGAACCGGCGTCCCTTGCATCGATCTCCCGAGCCGAGCCCCGTGCGCAGCGGCCGATGCTGTCTTCGCGGATGCCAAAGCCCTCCTCTCGTCCAGCGAAGCCCGGCAGATGAGCGAGAGCGAACTCGAACGGGAACTGCACCGGCGGGGCCAGGATTTGGTACGCAAGCTCCTGCAAGGACATCGCGACCAACGCAGCCCGAAAGAGGCTGCTGGTCCGGCCGAGGACACCAGCGGTGTCGAGTGCTCCGAGCCGCGCGAGCACGAAAGCCACGCCGAAACGACCTCCGGCACGATGCAGGTTGTGGGTCTGGGCTGCGCGCGGCGCGGTCACGACGGCTTGCATCGGCTTGATGCCGCACTGAACCTGCTGCCGGAGCGCTACTTGGTCGAGATGCGCCGCCGCGTGACCATCGCGACCGCCTCGCGGGCACCACCGCGTACGCCCTGGAAGCCACCGCGGTACTCGACATCATCCACGTGGCAGCGGCGACGCGGCGTGCGGTGCTCGTCGCCGGCTCATCGAAGGGCCTGTCGGCATTTGGTCCGCGACCCGATGGGAGTCGACCGGCCCGCGGTGACACTTGGCTGCAGTTGCGGAGGTCCTCAGCCGCCGCGGGCAGCCGGAGCCTTGATGCGTACTGAGACCTCTCACGAAGCGCGCGAGGACCAGCGGAAGTCCCCCATCGGTCGCTGACGACAGAAGTACCGTCGGCCACCGGACCCTCCGCCGCTCCCCACCACGCCTTGACGGATCCAATTGCCTCCTGCCTCGCCGCCGCCGAAGAGACTGATTGGGCCGCCAACGAAGAAGAGCCGCACCCTTTGACTTTCCGTGAGCAGAAGTTCACGATGCAACTTGGACGTTGCGTAGGTCGTATTTTGCGCTCAGGGGGGGGCGTGCGGTTGAACTGAGGGTCGCTTGCTCCTCGCGCGTCGGCTGCGATCGGTGGTTCATGGTCTGGCAAGGAGGTTGCCATGTGTCGAACGCTCGTATTCAGGACGGCGGCACTTCTGGTGGCAGGGGTGGCGCTGCTGCCCGCGGCCGCACGGGCACAAAGTGCGATTTCGGGTCAAGTGACGGACGACACGGGTGGTGTGCTGCCGGGAGTGACCGTGGAGGCTGCGAGCCCCGCGCTCATCGAGGGGAGCCGGCTTGCCGTGACCGACGGCCAGGGGCGGTTCTCCGTCGTCGGCCTGCGGCCCGGCATCTACACCGCGACGTTCACGCTGGCCGGCTTCGGCACAGTCATTCGGGAGGAGATCGAGTTGCCCGCCGGCTTCACGGCCACGATCGATGCGACGCTGGCGGTCGGGGCGCTCGAGGAGTCGATCACGGTGTCGGGGGAGTCGCCCGTCGTCGACATCCAACAGGCTCAGCGGACGCAGGTGCTCACCAGCGAGACGCTCGAATCGATCGTGAACACGGGCAGTTTTTTCACCCAGGCGATGTTCACCGCCGGCGTACGGATGACCGGCGTCGATGTGGGCGGCTCGCGATACTCGTCCGACCTGCAGGTGGAGTCGCACGGCGCGAGCTCGTTGCATAACCAGTACATGGTCGACGGGCTGCCGATCCAGAATGCGAGCGGCGACGGGTCGGACACCAGCAACTACTTCGCGCAGGTAGGGAACGAGGAGACCGTCATCGAGACCAGCGGGTCGAACGCCGAGTATCAAAAGGGCGGCGTGCGCGTGAACATGATTCCGCGGGACGGGGGCAACACTTTCAGCGGCACGGGGTATGTGGGCGGGACGCTCGGGGCTTGGCAGAGCGACAACTTCACTCAGGACATCAAAGACCGCGGGGTGACGTCCATCGACCGGGTCGACCGGATCTTCGATTACAGTACGACGCTCGGGGGCCCGCTCATCCGGGATCGGATCTGGTTTCACTTCACCGCGCGGTATTGGGGCACCCGGCTGCCGGTGGCGGATCAGTTCTACAACGACGGCAGCCAGTACGTCAGGCACGGCGACATCCTGTCGGTCATTCCGCGGCTGACCTTCCAGGCGACGCCCCGGAACAAGTTCACCGTGATGGTCGAGCGGCAGGGCAAGACCGTGGGGCCAAAACTCGAGGCGGAGTTTCCGCCGATCATCCTCGAAGGACAACGGGGCACTGACCCGGAGACGGCGGGAAGCTGGAACAAGCCGAGCCGCCCGTATGGGTCCGCGGTAGCGAAGTGGACGTCGACGGTCAGCAACAGGGTGCTCCTGGAGTTGGGTTACTCGAAAGCCTACATCCTGGACGGCTACCCCGGGCCGTTGGGCACCTTTGGCGCGGAGCGTTTCTCGCCCGAGTGGTACAGCCGGGTGGAGAAGCGCGACCTGTCACTGGGCACCGTCTACAATGGGCGCCCGTGGTGGTGGCGGTGGGTCTGGAACAACAACGTCACCGGCGCGATCTCGTATGTCACCGGGTCGCACAACCTCAAGACGGGCGTGCAGTGGGGCAATGGCTCGGAGGAACGGCACACCAGAGCGTATGGCGACATAAATCGGATTCAATATCGTAACAGCGTACCCGACAGCGTGCGTGTCGGCAACTATCCCGTGTTCTACGATCCGCGTCTGAGATACGACGTGGGGATGTACGTCCAGGATGCGTGGACTATCGATCGGCTGACGGTGAATTACGGCACTCGCGTCGAGTGGCTGAACGGGTTCGTGGCCGAACAGCACGCCCCGGCGGGTCGCTTCGTCCCAGAGCGGAACTTCGCGGAGATCAAGGATACGCCGGACTGGGGACCCGACCTTGTGCCGCGGATCGGCCTTGCCTACGATCTCTTCGGGGACGCGCGGACGGCCGTGAAGTTCACCATGGGAAAGTATCTCACGCCGATGATGACGTCCATGGCGAGACGATTCAACCCGATGGAAATCGTGACGCGCGACCTTCCGTGGGACGATCCCAACGGCGACGGCATCGTGCAGGACAGCGAGCTCGACCTGACCCGGTTGCCCACCAACTTCGGAGAGCGACGTCTCGCTACGCTGGACCAGGACATCAAGCGCGAGTACCACATCGAGACCTCCGCCAGCGTGCAGCACGAGCTGATAACGGGCCTCTCGATGACCGGCGGCTGGTATCATCGCCGGTTCTCCAACAAGTACACAACTGACGACCTGGAACGGACGCCGGACGACTACCGGTCGGTGGGGGTGGTGAGCCCGTTCAACGGAGAGACCTTCACCGTCTACGACATCCGTGACGTGGCGGAGCTCAGCAACGTCGACGAACTCTACACGAACAGCGCAGATGACAGAGAGGTGTACAGCGGATTCGAGTTCAGCCTCGAGGGACGCCTGCCGAACGGCGGCGTGCTCCTGGCGAGCACGACCACGGGGCGGTCGCTCCTCGACGAGTGCGATGTGGACGACCCGAACGAGCTCCGCTTCTGCGATCGGTTCGCTATCCCGACGCCGTATGACGGTGTGGACTTCAAGAGCGACTTCAAGCTCGCGATGAGCTACCCGCTGCCCGGGGGCGTGCAGTTGAGCGCGAACTACACGAGCATGCCCGGCCGGAGGATCAGGAATATCGCGCAGGTCGACAAAGAGCTGCCCATGGAGTGGCGCATCTCGCGGAGCACCCGTTACACGGAGGCGGGCTGCGCGGGTCAATCGTGCACGGCGGGCGCACTGGTCATCCCGAACATGGTGCTCGCGTCGCTGACGGTCCCGTTGGCGCCGGATGGCACTCTGCACAAGCTGGAGCGCCAGAATCAGCTCAACTTCGGCGTCAAGAAGATCTTCAGCGTGGGCGACTCCGAGTACCACGCGGAGTTCAATTTCTACAACGCGCTGAACAACGACACCGTCCTGGCCGTGCGCTCCAACCTGTACGGCACCTCGACCTACGACCAGCCGTCCAGCATCATGCTGGGGCGCTTGATGCGGATGGCGCTACGGGTGAAATGGTAGGAGACAGCGAGAGCGTCTCGGTTCTACGGCCCTGAGCCGGAGCTGGCCGGCGCGCCGCTGGCTGGCTCCGGCTCAGGGCTCCTGCGCCCGGCAGGGACTCCAGGCCAGGAAAATCGCGAAAGAGGTACATGATCAATGATGAAAAGAAGGGGAACGACCCGACTCGTTCAAGGAGCTGTGGCGCTCGCCCTGGCCTGTTACCTCGGCGCGTCTGTGACGTGGCTCGAGGCGCGGCAGAGCGGGGGCCCCTCGGTGGAGATCGACGCCGACGACATCGGTGGCGTCGTGACCAATGGCGGGCGACCCGAGCCGGGGGTCTGGGTCATCGCCGAAACGCTGGATTTCGATACGCGGTTCGTCCGGATCGTGGTGACCGACGACGAAGGGCGCTATGTGGTGCCGGATCTGCCGCGGGCGACGTACGCGGTGTTCGTGCGAGGCTATGGCCTGGTGGACTCGCCGCGGGTGACCGCGATGCCGGGACAGCATCTCGATCTGAACGCCGTGTCGGCGCCGGACGCCAGGGCGGCGAGCACGATCTATCCGGCGAACTACTGGTTGGCCCTGATGGGGGTACCGTCCGGCGACCATTCACAAGCGCAAGTAGCCTCCTACCTGAAGAACTGCCTCATGTGCCACCAGATCGGCGACGGGGCCACGCGGGAGATCCCGCCGGTGCTGGGCACGTTCGGTACGAGCCTCGACGCATGGGATGCTCGGGTGGCGGTCGGACCGAGCAGCGCCAGCATGGCGGGTCAGTTCAGGCGCCTCGGTTCGCAGCGCGCAGCGTTTTCTACGTGGACGGACCGCCTTGCCGCGGGCGCGTACCCACTCGTGCCGCCGCCGCGCCCGAACGGCGTCGAGCGGAATCTCGTGGTCACCCTCCGGGACTGGGGGACACCGACCGCGTTCACGCACACGCACGCCGCCACCGACCGGCGTGACCCCACGGTGAACCCGAACGGGCGAATCTACGGTCCCAACCGGACCGATGACACGATGATCTGGGTGGACCCGGTTCGCAACACCACCGGTGAAGTGGAGATCCCCACCCGCGACGTGGATCTGCCGCGTCCGCGGTCGGTTCCGTCCCCGTACTGGGGCGAGGAGAACATCGCCGGTGGCCCGGCGGCTCCCCGCAGTGGGGTGATGGACGAGCAAGGGCGGGTGTATGTCGCCTCCACGATTCGGGCAGCCGAGAACCAGCCCGCGTGGTGTCGGGAGGGTTCCGACAACAGGTACGCACAGTACTTTCCGCTGCGCAGCAGCAGCAAGCACGTGGCGATGTACGACCCGGAGACGGACGAGATGACGTTGATCGACACCTGCTTCAGAGCGGACCACAACGACTTTGGACCCGGTGCCGACAATCCGCTCTACTTCGGCCAGAGGGACGTCGTTGGCTGGGTCAGCATGAACATCTACGACGACACGCAGGATGAGCAGGCGGCGCAGGGGTGGTGCCCGGGGGTGATCGACACTAACGGTGACGGGACGATCACGAAGCCGTGGACCGAGCCTGACGAGCCGGTTGATCGCACGATGGATCACCGGATCTCGTTCTCCGGCTACTCGATCAGCACGAGCCCGCCTGATGGCAGCGTTTGGGTTTCCGGGATCGGTGAAAACCAGATCACGCTCGTTCGTCTGGAACGAGGTTCCAACCCGCCCGAAACCTGCAAGGCGGAGGTCTACACCCCGCCGACCGATACCTATCCCCCGATCACGGGCGGCGCGGGCGGCGTCGAGATCGACAGCGAAGGCGTGGCGTGGCAGAACTGGCGAGCGACCGACCACATCACGAGCTTCGATCGGCGCAAATGCCAGGTGCTGAACGGCCCGACGGCCACCGGGGCCCACTGTCCAGAGGGCTGGACGGTCTACCGCAAGGACGATCTTCCCACGCTCGAAGGCTCGCCCTACCAGGCGGATCTGAACTATCTGATCATGACCGATAGACACGACACCGCCGGCCTCGGACGGGATACGGTGATCACGTATCCCAACAACTCCGACGCGCTGCTGGCCCTGCTCCCTGAGACTGGCGAGTGGGTGACGTTGCGCGTGCCGTATCCTCTCGGGTTCTACACGCGCCAGGCGCACGGGCGGATTGACGACCCGAATGCCGGCTGGAAAGGCCGCGGTCTCTGGTCAGCGGTCATGACGTACGCGGTCTGGCACATCGAGGGCGAGCCTGGCGTCATGGGAGGCAAGGGACAGAAGGCGTTTGTGGCGAAGTTCCAGTTCCGCCCCGATCCGCTCGCCAAGTAGGGCGAGGATCGCGGGGCTTGCTTGAGGCGACCTCGAATCCGGGCGCATCCTGGAGTTCTGCGCCCACGCCAGGTTTCGTACGGCGCGGCGTGTAGAGCGGCTCGATGGGCATCCGGGGGGTAGGGGCCACGAAAGTGCATGTGGCGCCCCACCTCCCGGCGGCCAGCCGCGATGCTGCTGCTCGCCGAACTGTACGCTGTACAGCGGTCTCCGACGGCGCGGGCGCTGATGGCGTATCTCGGACTGGTGCCCACGGAATTGGTCATGGCCACGCGCGGGGTGTTCATTGAGCCTCTTGCGAAAACCGGTGATCGGCCGGGTTTTATTTGCCGGAAGCCGCAGGCGAGGGACGGTCAGTGGGCGGGACGTAGCGTCTGAAGGATGGCGGTAGCGGTCACCGCCGCCGACGAGCCCGAGACGCGGGGGTTCATGGGGCCTCCCGGCCGGTTATGAAGGCAAGCACGCGCGAAGAGAGGCCGCGCATTTCCTTCACGAGCCGCTCCAATTCGCGGTTGTTCTCGATCCACTCCTGGTAGAGGACGAGTTCGTCATCGGTGAGCCTCATCCCGACGGTTTTCCCGCGGTCCTTGCGTGTCCAGTAGTGGTAGGGACCGTGCCGGGCGTCCGGGTCGTGGTAGCAGCGGCAGGTGGTCTTCCCACACACTATCCGGCGGGTCTGGAGGCTGCCCTGGAAGAGAAACCCAAGCGACTGCAGTTCCGCCTTGAGCGCGTCGTATCGCTCCGTGTACTGGCGCATCTGGTCCCCACCGGCCATCGATCCGCAGCTTGACATTGTCCCTGGCGGTAAGTATGCAGTAGCTCGTAGGAGCGGTCAACAAGCCATGAATTCCCTGCGCGCCTCGTTCGCCCCCTACTGGGAGTCGATCCAGCGTACGCTGTTCCCGCGGTTGGAGCAGGCGTTGGGTCCACTGACCGAAAAACAGCAGCAGTTGGTGCAGACCCTGGAGGTCATCCGTATCGAGCGCCTGATTCCCCGGTACTTCCGGGCGCCGGGGCGGCCGCCCAAGGACCGCGCGGCGATGGCGCGGGCCTTCGTGGCCAAGGCAGTCTACGACCTGCCGTCGACGCGCGCACTGCTGGACCGGTTGGCCGCCGATGTGGCCCTGCGCCGGCTCTGCGGCTGGGAGCGGAAGTTCGAGGTGCCGAGCGAGTCGGTCTTCTCGCGCGCCTTTGCCGAGTTCGCCGACACGCAGTTGCCCCAGCGCGTGCACGAAACGCTGATCCGGGAGACGCACCACGACCGGCTGGTGGGCCACCTCTCGCGCGACTCGACGGCCATCGAGGCCCGTGAGAAGCCGGCCGCGAAGGAGAAGCCGCCCACGCCGCCCAAGCGCAAGCGGGGGCGGCCGAAGAAGGGCGAAGAACGGCCAAAGGTCCTGACACGTCTCGAACGGCAGCCGACCATGAACCTGCCGGCGATGCTGGACGATCTGCCGACCGGCTGCGATGTCGGCACGAAGAAGAACAGCAAGGGCTACAAGACCACCTGGGTCGGCTACAAGCTGCACATCGACGTGGCCGACGGCCAGATTCCGATCAGTTGCCTGTTGACGTCCGCCTCCCTGCATGACAGCCAGGCCGCCATTCCGCTGGCGACTCTGTCCGCCGAGCGGACGACCAATCTGTATGACCTGATGGACGCCGCCTACGACGCGGAGCAGATCCGGGAGCACAGCCGCTCACTCGGCCACGTCCCGTTGATTGACGTCAACCCTCGTGGCGACAAGGCCCGGGCGGAGGAACTGCGAACCGAAGCCCGGCGCCGGAAAAATCTCGGCTTCCAGCGTGCCGAGCAGGTTCGCTACAACGAGCGTACGGCGGGTGAGCGCGTCAATGGCCGTCTCAAGGACGAGTTCGGTGGTCGCCATGTCCGGGTCCGTGGCGCCGCGAAGGTGATGTGTCACTGCATGTTCGGCGTGCTCGCACTCACCGCCGACCAGCTCGTACGCCTGGTGACATAACCAGCGCACCGCCGGCACCGCCCCGCGGCGCCCGACCGGCGTCAGTCACCCACCGGTGTCCCTGCGCTCGGTCGGCAACACGTCGAAACAGCCCTACTTCCACCTCTCGGCGTGCCGCCGGTCCTCCAGAGCCGGCATCCAGTCGGCGATCCAGGGCAAATGGGTGTTCACCAGGAGAATTGAGGACTGCGCCAAGCCGCAAGCCCCAGGAGTTTCGCAAGCGGCTCCATTGGAATCCCTTTGGCAACAAGGCGGTTATCCGAAGTTGGCGGCTTCCGCACCGAACGCCATTTCTCACCGTTCGCCGCCTCTCGATGCGTTCCAGGTCACGCGATACACGAAACCGCCCCAGAGCGGCGACCGAAGGTTTGAGACCGAGTAATCGACGGAAACAGGCGAGAGGTCACAGGTCGCGGAGTAATTCTATCGTCGCCGACTTGACGCCTGTCATGTGAACCACCTTCGCAAAGCTCGACGCGGTCGCGTTCGCGATGAGCGACAACGAAGCCGCGCAGGCGCTCGACGAGGCCCGCACGCGGTTGTTCCGGTCCATCCACCCAGCGGCCTGAAGGTTTGCTCACGGCCCGCTACCGCCGCCTGTCGGTCGGCGTCGTGTTGTTGACGAGCAGGCGCGAGGAAGCTCGAACACCGGACGTGCCAACACGCGCGGGCGCTGCCGAGCCCGGATCGCCGGCGCCGACTCGCGTCGTCACCGGCTGCGGTCGAATACGGACGGACAGCGATGTCGTCGAGCCCGGACCGCCGGCGCCGACTCGCGTCGTCACCGGCTTCAGCACCACCGAAAGGCGGAAGCGCGACGCCATCAGGCACGAGCGCCGACGACGATCCATCCAGCCGTTGCCGGCCGTTTCACAGCCCCTCGCGTAGTCACGTCCAGCCCCTCTGCTGCCGGTTCCGCGCTCTGCTACCGCACTCCGCAAACGTCCACAGACGGACGTTCGCTCCGCTTGGTCTTCTGCTGTTCAGAACCCGGCAAACCAGACCCTCACCGTTCGGTTGCCACGGCAGCGGCTACAGAATCTTCGCCCTGAACCAGGACGCGCCCAGCGCCGCGTCGTACATCGTGACGGTTCCGCCGCCATGAGCGATAATGCTGCGGTCACGCGCGCCCTCAACGCGGCCCGCGCCAGGACCTGTTTCGATCCGTCGGTTCGGTCGCCTGACAGGCGCGGCTCACGTGCCCCGCTTCAGGCTCATTTCTGGATTGGAAAGGACTCCGCCAGCCACAGGCAAGGTGAGGTGGTCTCGGTTTTTCGGACAACCGGCTAAGGTGTATTCCAGGGCCTTGGGGAGGCACTGGGATGACGACGAAACGGCGCCGCCGGTTCACGGCGGACTTCAAGAAACGCGTGGCGCTCGAGGCGTTGCGGGGGGACCGAACGGTGCAGGCTATCGCGGCCAAGCACGAGGTCCATCCGAACCAGGTGGGCACCTGGAAGCGGCAGGCGGTCGAGGGGTTGGACGAGGTGTTCGCCCGCGGCGGATCGCCCGGCCCATCGGAGCACGAGGCGACGATCCGCGACCTGCACGCGAAGATCGGCGAGTTGACGATGGAACGGGATTTTTTTCAGCGGGGGTTGCAGCGCTGAGCCGGCCGGCGCGGCGGAACCTGGTCGACCGGGCCGGCGCGTTGAGCATCAGGCGCCAATGCGCGCTGCTGGGCATCAGCCGCTCATCGGTGTACTACGCGCCGCGGGGAGAGAGCGCGGAGAACCTGGCGTTGATGCGGCGGATGGACGCCTTGTCGCTCCAGTGCCCGTTCTACGGCAGTCGGCAGATGGCGCGCCACCTGCGGCGCGAGGGCGTGGCGGCGGGGCGCCGTCGAGTCCGGCGCCTGCTGCGCCTGATGGGCCTGGAGGCGATCTACCGCAAGCCGCGCACGAGCGACGCGCAGCCGGATCACCACGTCTACCCGTACCTGCTGCGCGAACTGAAGATCGACCGTCCGGACCAGGTGTGGTGCGCGGACATCACGTACATCCCGGTGACGACCGGCTTTCTGTACCTGGTCGCGATCATGGACTGGGCCAGCCGACATGTGCTGTCGTGGCGGCTGTCGAACACGATGGACAGCAGCTTCTGCGTCGAGGCGCTGGAGGCGGCGCTGCAGACGGGGACGCCCGGCATCTTCAACACCGACCAGGGGTCGCAGTTTACGAGCGCGGCGTTCACCGACCGTGTCCAGGCTGCGGGCGCGCGGTGCTCGATGGACGGCCGCGGTCGGTGCCTGGATAACGTCTTCATCGAGCGGCTCTGGCGGTCGCTGAAGTATGAAGCGGTGTATCTTCACGAGCTGGCGGACGGGTTTGCGGCCGAGCAGGTGATCTCGGAATGGATGACGTTTTACAGCGACGTGCGTCCGCACTCGGCGCTTGGCGGATGCACGCCGGCCGAAGCCTACCGCGAGGAGCGGGCGGCGTGAACACGCGGGCAGCGGGGCGTGGGACCACCACGGCAGGCATCGCGGCCACGACCGACGCCTTGACGACGGTGGCAGCCGCCGGCGAGCGTGGGAGGCAAGGGACGACGCGGGGCGTGATTTGCCAACCGGGGTACACCTTGACCAAGTCCGCGACCTTTCCGGAGAACCGGACCACATCGGCGAGCCGGTCGTTGACCGGCTCCAGCACGGTCCCGTTTCATCGGGGTGGACGGTGTTTCGTCCGGCTGCTGTTGAGCCGGTCGTTGACCGGCTCCAGCACCGTTCCAGTTCATCGAGAAGGAGGAAGCCGTCAGCGCATGAGCGGACCGAGCACCATGTCCCACCCGGCACTGTGGACCTGCCCGGCCTGTGGACGCCCGCTCACCGTCGCGCTGAATCCGGAGGGAGGCGAGGCGGGCGCCCACAGGCCGTTGGAAATCTCGCGGGCGAGCGCCGCCGCCCATGCCTGCGCACCGGCCGCGAGATTCCCACAGTTCCACAGCGCATCATCATCATCATCGATAACCGGGTACGAACCGGCCTCGTGCCAACCGTGGCAGCCGCCGGTCAGTGCAGGAGCAGAGGACGACGAGGGCGTGATTTCGCAATCGGAATACACCTTAACCAAGCCCTCGAGTTGTCCAAACCACCGGGACCACGTCAAGGAGAGGCGCCAGAAATGAAAGCTCCCTCAACTGGACGCGAAAAACGCCGGGGTGGGACACGCGCGGACGTTCGTCACCTGCCCAAGTGCATGAAATGCGATCATGAAATTGGTCCCGGGGAAGCGTATGAAGCTCAGGATGACGCGCACGGGCAACTCAAGGTATGGCATGCTGTACGTTTGTATTTCGATGAATGCGCGATCGCGATACCGAAAACGCTCTAAAAAATGGGTTTCTGTAGATGATCGCCAGCGACGAGGCGTCCAGATCGGGGCGCTCCCGTTCCCAGTGGTCGATCATCACGTCCACGGGACCACGCTCCATGCCGGCAAGTGTAATCTCATCTGTCTTTGGTCAAGACTCTTGACACGGACACAGATGCATGGGAATACTTCCGGGTCGATGTAACAACTCTTCTCACGGGGGTACGTCATGTCCGCACCCGCTTTCGTGAATCGGGTCCTTGTCCTCGGTCTGCTCCTGGCGTTGGCGAGCGTGGCCCCGGCGGTCGCGCAGTCCGACGAGCTGGAGACCTTTCGCGGCACAACCACCAGCGCCCTGAGCGCAGAGGGGGTGGAGCTGCGGATCAACGTGCTCCGCTGGACCGCCGACGAGGATCGCGGCTCTATCCTGTCTCTGATCACCCCGGCGGCCGGACAGACGGCCGGGGAGGGCGAAGACCTCGAAGGCGCGCTGCAGGACCTGCAGACGGTCGGGTTCATCTGGACCGGCGGCAGCCTGGGCTACGCCCTGAAGTACGCGCACCGCACCGAGGACGAGGCGGGCGGTGAGCGCATCGTCCTGGTGACCGACCGCCCGCTCGGGCAGTGGGATCCCAATGGGCCGTGGGCCGGTAGCGACGGCTCGGGCCAAGCTGCCGCGACATTCACGGTGGTCGAGCTGCACCTCGACGCGGAAGACCAAGGCGAAGGGAAGCTGTCGTCGTCGGCGCCTATCGAGTTCAATGCGCCGGCGCAGACCGTGGGCCTTGCCGACTACGCGGCGGCGGCGGTGCACCTGGAGAACGTCTACCGCGAGCCGCCACCGTACTCGGCTCGCTGATCGGGCGGGCTCACTTTCGACCGACGTGCGGCAGGCGAGGCTACCGCACGTGTGGAGCGGCCATCGACTCGGGACGAGCCGCGTACGGCGTTGTCTCCTCACGAACACGCACGGCTGGCGCGTTGGCGGCGGCGGACGGATCATTCATGATAACGGTAATGCACGTCCGATTATCCGCTCTCGCGCCGGCACGTGCTACGCAAAAGCTGGACGGCGTGGGTGGCGGCCCCGCGGGCGGTGAGCTCGACGGCGGGTACCACGCGGCCGCCGTGCGAAGTTCTGCGGCCCTCGAGGCCGGCTGCGGCGCAGGCGGCCGCAAACCGGCGGTTCACCTAGTCGACAGTCGCCCATCCGGATGCCTGGCGGGACGATCTCCTGGTGCTCGACCTGGCCGAATGCCCGGGCGAGCGGCTCCCTGGTCCTCGGCAACCACAGCGCCCTCATGACGCAGCGTCCCCGAGATCACCTCCCGCCTCGTGGATGGCTTCCCCGATAGCATCCTGCGCGCCGGCATCGCCAGCCGAAGACGACGACGGTTGCAGCAGCTTACGCATGCGGGTCACGTCCCATCCGTCAACCGGCGGGTCGGCCGCGCCGTCGTCGGCCGGCAACGTCCGGCCGGCGCGGGTCCGCATCGCGCAGGCGGCGCAGCGGTCGCCGTCGCGGAGCACGAAGTCTACCGTCCGGCCGCAGCGCCGACACTGCCACGTCATCGAGCGATGCTCCCATGTGTCCGGCTGAACTCCCGCCGCACGTCCGCCCGGCACCCCAGGAGCATCGCACGATCGGCCGCCTCGTGACTCAAGGGCTGCTCGAACCTGATCCGCACTTCGGACGTGCCGGGCTCGGCGGAACCGTCCTCGAACTCGGCCGCCGGCTGATTCACGTCTACCGCGATGATCAGGGCGCCCACCTCGATCCCGCTTCCTCGTTGCCGGGAAGATCGAGCGGTAGGCTCGTCTCGGGGAAGATGGACGCACCCCGGCTTGTCAGCTCCGCCGCGAGCCCGCCGCGGCCCGAGTGTGCAGTCACCCGGCTCTCGACACCGGCGACCATGGCTGCGGCCGTGAATCGCAACCCGATCATCTGCGCCGACAGCGGCACCACACGGTCGCCCGGCTCTGGACTCGTGGCGGCACGACCCTCCCGACCCCGGTTAGGTAACCGCGCGGGTTCGACCCCCCGCCCGTCGTGGGGTCGAGAGCGGCCGTTTCTTCGGCAGTCTGGTATCGTTTCCGGTCATGCCAGACACGCATCAAGACGAATTGCCGCTGCCGCTGGATCCGCCACCGCCACCGCCACCGCCACTGGAGGATCCGCTTCCGCAGAACCTCGATGATGAGGGGGAAGGGCCGCGCAACCTGGACGATGAGGTCGAGCGCGTCAACCTAGACGGAAACTAGGCGGCGCTGCCGGCGCCGGCGGCCGCGGCACCGTCGATGGCGGCCGCGGCGCTCGCCAAGACCATCTGCGCGGCCAAGTCCTTGAACAGGGCTATGTCGCGCGCCTCGATGGTGATGGAGTCCGCGGCGCCAATCTCTTCGGCCAGGGCGCGCGGATCCGCACGACGAAAGCGCCCTGGACGGGCAGGGCCTCGCCGTTCGCGGCCCGCTCGAGCAGTTCCGCTATCATCCGGAACGCCGTGGCCTCGATGCGCTCGCGCCGTTCGTCTTCGGTCATCGTCGTCCCTCGGCCTTGATGCGGTTGAGCGCGTCGTGGAGCGCTTCGAGTACGCCATGGTCGCGTAGCTGTTCGGCGTGCTGGATGAGCATGGTCAGCGTGTCACGTGTCATCGCGCGGAAGCGTTCGGAGTGTCCACGCGCTTCGTCTGTCATCCCGAAGCCGGGCTTGAGCGGGTTGGTGTCAGTCATTGAGTTCTCCCTCAGATACCTCCCGGTATCAGCCCGTTTCCACGCGGCGGCGCGGCGGCGCGGCGGCGCCGCGGACAGGTCGACCACGTGACTCCGCGCGTCAGGCTCGTGGGTTTCGTCTGTGGTCTCTTTCCATGTCTTGCCGCACCCGTTGCAGTGTCGGAGCGTAGACCCGTTGAACTCATAGGCCGGCCCGTCAAAGCTGGGTTCGGGGCACATGCAGCGCCAGTCTGACACTGTCGCTTGCTGCTTGCGCCTTGCCTTGCGTCCGCCAACCGGCGTGAATCCGCCGCCGCGTTCGGCCTGGGCGCGCTGCAGGAGCGGTACCATCGGGAAGTGGGATCGAAGTTCGGCCCAGCTCGCGGCGAGCGGGGATCGACGGCCGTGCATCAGCCGTTCGACCGCGTTGCCGGCGTGAAGGATCGCATCGAGGAGGAACGTCGGAGCGCGCATGCCGATGGCGAGGCCGCCGGGCGGGAAGCGGCCGCGGCGGACCACCGGGTCCAGCTCGAGGAAGTCCAACGCCAGCACCGGGTCCAGGTCGAGGACGTTCAGCGCCAGCATCGGGTCCAGCTCGACGGGGTTCAGAAGGATCTCGCGGCCACGAAGACGGCTCGTGACAACGAGGCCAAGCGCGCGAACGGCCTCCACCACCTTCAGCAGAACGTCCTGAACAAGCTGCTCGAGCGCTTGGCCGGCGTCACTGTGCTCCGGTCCGTGCTGTCGGAGGTGTTCGACAAGGCCGGCTACCGTCTCGAATTCGACACCGCTGAAGGCCAGACCTGGCGCTACGAGGCGAAGCCGGCCCCGGCGCCGCAGCCTCGACCGGCGCCGGTCCCGACGCCGCAGCCGGCATCACGGGACCGCAGCACGGGGCCGGCGCGGTGACGTGGTGGGAGTCTGATAACGGCGAAGTTATGGCAACTTCGCCCCCGGCCCGTGTTTCACGGTGACGGCCGGCGCCTGGTCACGGCCGGGAGATCGCGACTTGGCGGCGGCGGGGCGATCGCGGCGAGCAGCGCGCACACTTTCCCCCAGGGGTCGACCCGCTCGCCTGGCCGCTGGGGCGGTGGACGGGCTGACCGGCGGGACGATGCCTGCCGGGCGGGATGCTGCTTGCGGGCGTTTGATCGAGCTGGCGGCCGCCGCTTCCGAGGAAACGTGCCATCATGCTGTTGATCCGTCTTCAAGTCCACCCATGGGCTGGCGTTGTAGCATGCTGCTCCCGTCCCGTTCGATGGCTTTTCGGATCACGTCGGGAACCGGCCTCTGGCCGGCGGAGCAGGTGCCGTACCGGCGCCCTTGGCGCCGTTGCGGGGCAGCAGGCGTGTCGTCCGCGGCGTGATCAAGGCGCGCCCCCCGCATCTTCGGACCGGTCGAGACCTGCGCGCACACCGCCGGCGACCCACTGACGTGTCGTCCCGAATCGCCGCTGCTGAAACACTGTGGAAGATCTGTGTCCCGCTTGTGAGTTTTCGGCGGCGACAGACTTTTCTCGAAGCCGGTTTCCCGACCGCTTCGCGCTCCCGCGCCCTGTGGACCCGGCATTCGTGTTCAGTTTCGCTTGATCGATTTCGGCGGCTCACTAGAATTCCGGTGTTCGCGCCCGGCACCAGCATCCCGACTCCCATGCCCCTTACCGTTCACCGCTTCGAGCAGACCATCGGGAGCCAGCACTACGTCGTCGAAGTCAGACCCGCACTGCGAGATCGCTGGCGCGCCTGCCTGGTCCGCACCGCCGGGGTGCCGACCGCCCTGATGCCCTTCTACGGCGCAACGCCGCGCGACGCTCTCGACGCGCTCGTCAGTTGGCTCTCGCACGCCCATGGCGTCGCGGCGGGTTCGCTATAGGCGCTGTGGGTTGGCCCGCACCGCGAGAAGTCTTCGAGGTTGGCTACCGGCGGTGGCCGGCATCTGGCTGGCGGCCGCGCCGGTCGCGGTCGAATGCGCGCAATTCCGCCCCCGCGCTACGGTCCGCCTCGTCGCCACTGGTAGCACCATCGCCAATCACCCCGACGGCCGGCTGACGGCCGATGAGCTGGCGAATCTTACCGCGGCCACTGAAACGCGTTGGGGTCCCCATTCGACGCGACCTGCAGGCATTCCAGACCACCCACTGAGGTAGGATCGAGTCACCAACGGCCGGGCGCTCGGTGACCCCGGTAATACTCACGAAAAGGCCCGCTGGCTGCTCACCGGCGGGCCGTCGTCTTGTACAGGCGTGTTTCATTCCCGGCCCGGCGACCCCTCCCGCGGTGCTGTCGACCAGGCGCTCAAGCTCACGACTATCAGGCGGCGCGACGAGCAGGCCGACGGCGGCGGCGAACATGCTGCAGAAGATGAGCCGGTTGACGAATTCGGAAGCGAAGGCGTGCCCGGACTTGGATGAACGATTCGGGGCGCTTCGGCCCGATGAACGCTGGATGACGGCTCCGCGGGGAGAAGTGGCCGAGCGCGCGGACGCCTCAATTCGGCAGGATTCTGTTACTCAGGCCGCCTGGCGGCGCTTCCAGCCGCTACGCCGCTCTTCGCCACGAGGTCGCCCGCGCGCCAGCTATTCTGCCACAGGACCATGAACTTCGAGGGTGCACCCGGTGACCCGGTGCTCCTCGAGGTTCCTCGCCGGCCGCTCGGTCGGGATCTCCCCCAACCGCTGCGTTCCCGCCAGATGCCAGCGGCTCGATGGCGCTGATACGGCTGGTCCGAACGGAACCTGCTCACGGACGTTTACGCTTCGAGCACGTCCCTGAGCTGCTTCGCGATGCGCGCCTTGACCACCTGCTTGGCCGGGATCTCGACCGTCGCGCAATACGTCGCGAGCGTACCACGGAGGTGCCACGGGAAGGCCCAACACCGCGGCGTCGAATGCGGGGAACGCGGACGGTCGAGGGACCGGTGTCCAGGCGACCAGGAAACGGGGACTGCCGGAAGGGTACAGCCGGCGCTGACCCGCAGTGGCCCGTCCACGTCTGCCGGACCCGGTTGAGTGGGACCATGATTGCGAGGGCCATCGCCGAAAACGGCGCCCGGCGCGCCAGAAGCGGCGCGGCCCGAGCACAGAACGCTGGTCCGGTCGATCATTTACCTGGGGCTCAACCGTCGCGGTTCGTCCTCGAGGTACTTGACCGCCGCCTGCATCTCGTCGGCGTCCCACGCTGGCCAGTCGTCGTGGGCGGACAACCCCGATACTCCGACCTTGCGGCCGGCGGCGACCAGCCCGAGGACCGCACGCTGCGAACCGTAGTGGTCGCACAAGGCCAGGAACCGCATCGTCAGGCTGACCGATGGCAGCTCGTCTTCCATTCCGTGTCATTCGAGCCTCTTGCAAAAATCGGTAATCGGCCGGGTTTTCTTTGCCGGAAGCCGCAGGGCGAGGGACGGTCAGTGGGCGGGACGTAGCGTCTGAAGGATGGCGGTAGCGGTCACCGCCGCCGACGAGTCCGAGACGCGGGGGTTCATGGGGCCTCCCGGCCGGTTATGAAGGCAAGCACGCGCGAAGAGAGGCCGCGCATTTCCTTCACGAGCCGCTCCAATTCGCGGTTGTTCTCGATCCACTCCTGGTAGAGGACGAGTTCGTCTTCGGTGAGCCTCATCCCGACGGTTTTCCCGCGGTCCTTGCGTGTCCAGTAGTGGTAGGGACCGTGCCGGGCGTCCGTGTCGCGGTAGCAGCGGCAGGTGGTCTTCCCACACGCTATCCGGCGGGTCTGGAGGCTGCCCTGGAAGAGAAACCCAAGCGACTGCAGTTCCGCCTTGAGCGCGTCGTATCGCTCCGTGTACTGGCGCATCTGGTCCCCACCGGCCATCGAACCGCAGCTTGACATTGCCCCTGCGCGTAAATATACAGTAGCTCGTAGGAGCGGTCAACAAGCCATGAATGCCCTGCGCGCCTCGTTCGCCCCCTACTGGGAGTCGATCCAGCGTACGCTGTTCCCGCGGTTGGAGCAGGCGTTGGGTCCACTGACCGAAAAACAGCAGCAGTTGGTGCAGACCCTGGAGGTCATCCGTATCGAGCGCCTGATTCCCCGGTACTTCCGGGCGCCGGGGCGGCCGCCCAAGGACCGCGCGGCGATGGCGCGGGCCTTCGTGGCCAAGGCGGTCTACGACCTGCCGTCGACGCGCGCACTGCTGGACCGGTTGGCCGCCGATGTGGCCCTGCGCCGGCTCTGCGGCTGGGAGCGGAAGTTCGAGGTGCCGAGCGAGTCGGTCTTCTCGCGCGCCTTTGCCGAGTTCGCCGACACGCAGTTGCCCCAGCGCGTGCACGAAGCGCTGATCCGGGAGACGCACCACGACCGGCTGGTGGGCCACCTCTCGCGCGACTCGACGGCCATCGAGGCCCGTGAGAAGCCGGCCACGAAGGAGAAGCCGCCCCCGCCGCCCAAGCGCAAGCGCGGGCGGCCGAAGAAGGGCGAAGAACGGCCAAAGGTCCTGACACGTCTCGAACGGCAGCCGACCATGAACCTGCCGGCGATGCTGGACGACCTGCCGACCGCCTGCGATGTCGGCACGAAGAAGAACAGCAAGGGCTACAAGACCACCTGGGTCGGCTACAAGCTGCACATCGACGTGGCCGACGGCCAGATTCCGATCAGTTGCCTGTTGACGTCCGCCTCCCTGCATGACAGCCAGGCCGCCATTCCGCTGGCGTCTCTGTCCGCCGAGCGGACGACCAATCTGTATGACCTGATGGACGCCGCCTACGACGCGGAGCAGATCCGGGAGCACAGCCGCTCACTCGGCCACGTCCCGTTGATTGACGTCAACCCTCGTGGCGACAAGGCCCGGGCGGAGGAACTGCGAACCGAAGCCCGGCGCCTGAAAAATCTCGGCTTCCAGCGTGCCGAGCAGGTTCGCTACAACGAGCGTACGGCGGGTGAGCGCGTCAATGGCCGTCTCAAGGACGAGTTCGGTGGTCGCCATGTCCGGGTCCGTGGCACCGCGAAGGTGATGTGCCACTGCATGTTCGGCATGTTGGCGCTCACCGCCGACCAGCTCCTGCGTCTGGTGACATAGCCAACGCGCCGCCGGCAAACGCCCATCCAATCCCGGCGCTCAACCGGCGTCAGTCACCCACCGGTGTCCCGACGCTCGGTGGAAAACACGTCGATCCCCTTGTTTTCCGCTTCCTGGCTGCCGCCGGCCCTTCAGGACCAGAACACGGAGTCAAAATCCAGAACAATTGGGGTGTTCACCCCGAGAATCGGAGGACTGAGCCGAGCCGCGACCCCAAGAGTTTTGCAAGTGGCTCACTCTTATCGACCGTGGCCGGCGTGCCAACAGCGGCCCGACCAGGGGCCGAACCGCCGCTGCTGGCTCCGTAGCGACCGAGGCAGATCCTGCGACCCGAATGGCAGGCCCTCTTCTCCGATGTCGAACGCCGTATCGCGGTGAATCGTCTTCGCGAGTACCGCTATTCAGGTTCGCTTCCATCGTGGAGCGGCCGGCCATCGAGCCAGGCGTCCAGCCGCCGGAGCGCGCCGGCGTAGGCCCGCCGGGTGTTCGGGCGGACGGAGGCCTCGACCAGGCGGCGCCCGGTCTGCGTCGGGCGGTCGACCGCGGCCTCGTCGGGGTCGATCCTGGCGGGCAAATCCTTCATGTTAACGGTAATGCACGTCCGATTATCCGCTCTCGCGCCGGCACGTGCTACGCAAAGCTGGACGGCGTGGGTGGCGGCCCCGCGGGCGGTGAGCTCGACGGCGAGTCCCACGCGGCCGCCGTGCGAAGTTCTGCCGGCCCTCGAGGCCGGCCGCGGCGCAGGCGGCCGCAAACCGGCGGTTCACTTGGTCGACAGTCGCCCATCCGGATGCCTGGCGGGACGATCGCCTGGTGCTCGACCTGGCCGAATGCCCGGGCGAGCGGCTCCTGGTCCTCGGCAACCACAGTGCCCTCATGACGCAGCGTCCCCGAGATCACCTCCCGCCTCGTGGATGGCTTCCCCGATAGCATCCTGCGCGCCGGCATCGCCAGCCGAAGACCACGACGGTTGCAGCAGCAGCTTACGCATGCGGATCACGTCCCATCCGTCAACCGGCGGGTCGGCCGCGCCGTCGTCGTCCGGCAACCTCCGGCCGGCGCGGGTCCGCTTCGCGCAGGCGGCGCAGCGGTCGCCGTCGCGGAGCACGAAGTCTACCGTCCGGCCGCAGCGCCGACACTGCCACGTCATCGAGCGATGCTCCCATGTATCCGGCTAAACTCCCGCCGCACGTCCGCCCGGCGCGCCCCAGGAGCATCGCACGATCGGCCGCCGCGTGACTCAAGGGCTGCTCGAATCTGATCTCGGCACGCACCTCGGAGAGGCCCGCCTTGAACTGGTCGGAGGTGACGTGGTTGCCGTGCTCGAGGCCGTCGTGGATCGCCTTGGCGATGACTTCGGCCTGGTCGCGGTCGACGCCGCCGGCTGCGAGCTGCTGGGCGCGAGCGTGTCGAACATACGGGGGGCAGCCTTACCATGCACCCGCCACGGGGCGAAACAGCCCCTGCCGTCTGGCCGATTCCGGTCGACTTCGAGGCGAAGCCGATCCAGCCTGATCGACGATTCTCGCGCTCCGGCCCCGGAAACACCTGGCCCGTTGCAGTTAACGGAACGAACGGTTTATCGGACCCTGGCCCTCACCGCGGCGACCGAGGCGCAGGCCGAGATTGATCCCCCTCGGCGAGCAGCACGTTGAGCAGGCCGATGCGGTCGCGACAGGGCGAACCGGTTCGCAGGTGCGTGAAGGCCTCGGTGAACCTGGTGGCGTCGTCCACCTCGAGCAGGATGTCCGTGATCCGTACGTCGGGTATCCGCCGGTAGAGGTCAGCGACCAGGTCAGCGGCCCCGTCCGGCACGGCGGCTTCCGTCCTTTCGACGCGGAGCACGCCATTGTCGATGCTACCGCCGTGGATCGCACCGGCTCGCGCCGCGGCGTCCAGCGTGCGCAGGCCTTCGTCCAGCGCGAACTTGCGCTCGGCGAGCCAGTCTTGCGGATTGGCCGGGACCGGCATGCTTCGGTCGTCGACGGGGGCCGACAGCAGCGCCTTTCTGACATCGCCGTAGCGGCGCGACCGCGCCAGCCAGACGTCGCCGGCGCGGAACGCATCGCGCAGGTGGTCGGCTGCGCCGTGGAGTCGTCGCGCAGGACGTCGACGGCTTCCAGCAAGGGCCTGGCCGCAGACGACGCCTTGATGTCCAGCGTGCGCAGCGCAGTGGGAGCAGTTCTGGGCGCGCACCGGGTTCCCCGTCGATCCCGACGCGGCGGTTGAGCAATTGAAAGCACGTCTGTCGGATGCGTTTCCGGCCGAGCGCCCCGACCCGGCGCAATCGGACAGCCTCGTCGAACTGCACCGCTGGCTGGACGCCCGCAGTCGCTCGATCCGGCTGGCCGACCTGCTCATCGAGGTCGAGAACGACCTCGGGTTCAGCGGCCACCTTCCAGCGGCCAGACGAGCGGGTCGACCCCTGGGGAAGTGTCCGCGCTGCTCGCCGCGATCCCGATACACCAAACATGAGTTTTTACAACGCAGATATATTGACAATACTCAAATCATGTGCAAGTATGGGTGTGCGCATCGGAAACACGGCATGGACCTGTGAGGCATCATCATGTTGAGCAATGACTCGTTGGAACCCGAGTACCAGCGGCACCACGCCCAGCGATACGCTGATGGAATAGCGCGACCGGTCAGCAAGCCGCCCCTGCCGCCCTCGCCGCCCTCCCCACCACGCCTTCGAAGGGTCAAGTAGCTCTTGCCGTGCCGCTCGCAGAAGCCCCCTGGGCCTCCCTGGGCCGTCGACGAAGAAGAGCCGCACCCAAATCGATTCGCCTCCACGGTCACCCCGTGACGCGCTTCGTGCTCGACGGCCGGTAGCGTCTGCAGGGAGCCCGGAGGTAGACGGCACATCCGGTCGGGTGCCCCGCGAGTCCGTGTACTGATGCGTGGCGTTCGGTGCGGAATCCGCCAACTTCGGATAACAGCCTTGTTGCCAAAGGGATTCCATGAACACCGGCGTCTGGCCATGACCAATTCCGTGTGCAATTCTGGTCGAGATTCTACGAGGCCACCTGGGCCAGCCACGGACAGGTACAGGACCGAGGACCCTCGGCGGCGACGACCGTCTGCAGGTCGCCGATGAAGCGTTGTCTCACGACGCTGCGTCGTTCCTCCTCGTCATCATCGCGGCCGCCACGCTCCTCTTCGCACCCCCTGCAGGTGCAGCAAGGCGACCGCGGGTCGTCCCCGTCACCGACGCAGGCTCCAGGACCCGGATCCGGATGACTGGCACGAGGCGGCGCCGGGACGACCGAGACCGGTGTGCGGCTGCTGACGACGGAGTGGCGGGAGCGGACCGCTCGGCGAGCCGACGGATGGTAGGGCGACTTCGGGTGGAGATCGCTCGGCTGGAGGCGGCGTATCCGGCCGACCCTGGGCTCGGGAAGCCCGGCGGGAGTTCTGTTCACCGGCGCGACCGTGAACGGCGATCGACCGGGCGGCACGCGGTGCGGGAGGGGGCTGTGTTGCGCGGAGCAGCGCGGCTCGAAGAGGTTGTCATCAGAGGGCGATCCAGACTTGGCGCGCCGGGGATGTAGAGGGCGTCGGGCATGACCGATAACGGGTTCGGGAAGTTGTCAATGCAGGTTCACGACCGCGACATCGACATCGGTCAGGATGACGCGCTGCCGTCGGTCGAGACGACGATGCGGTTCCTGGCGTTGTGCGACCGGTACGGTTCGCCCGAAGCGGCAGCGGTTGCCCGAGGCCGGCGTGCCGGGGTTGCCCGACCGGCGCGAGTGGCCGCTGTGGACCGCCGCCCAGATGCGTGCAGCGGCCGAGTACCTCCAGGAGGCGGGCGCGGCTGTGACGGAATCCGGAGCTGCGCGCCGGCAGCAACGCGTATCCGCCGGACGCTGAGCGCCGCCCCGGGCGGCGGCCGTGGGTGTGCGTACGGATCGGGATCCGGCGCGATGGTCTGGCGATAGCATCCAAGGAAGCAGGATCACGATGTCGAAAAGCGGAATTCTGGACGCCCTGAAGGATGAGGAGAAATCGCTCAGGACTCAGCTCGTCGCGATACAGCGTGCGATCGAGGCGCTCGAAGGGGCGGATGCCCCTGCGCCCGCCGGGCGCGGCAAGAAGAAGCCACTCAAGGTGGTCGCCAAGCGGAAGCGAACAATGACCGAGGAACAGCGCCAAGCGGTTGCTGACCGGATGCGGAAGTACTGGGCATCGCGGCGTGAGGCCAAGGCGGAGGAGTGACGTGACGTGCACCGGTTGTTCCCGCCGCCGAGTCGTTTCTGCAGGCTCGACGGGATGCGCTGGACTCTGATCGCCGAATTCGCATCGGACCCTCGTCGGCCTTGGCCAGGGCGATGCCGCCGGGAGCCACCGTGGCATCCCGTTGCGAACCAGGGCACGATCCGAAACGTGTAGCTCGATTCGAGATGCTGACCGAGCAGCAGCTCGCGTTTCTGGCTCCGCGCCAAAAGCACCAACGCCGTGCCGAGGCGATCTCGGTGGCGGGAGTCACGCAGGTGACCGTCGCGGACGCCGTCGGCCTGCCGCAGCCCAACGTCAGCGACGTCGCCCGCCAGCGGTACCGGACCACCACCGCCGAGAACGCGAGGAAGTTCGCCGACTCTACTTCGGTTGCTCCATCGCGGATTCCGTTCCCGCCATTCCGTCGATAATAATGTTCCCAATGACGAGGATCGATCTTCGAAGCGAGCTCCTTGCCGACACGATTCTCGGCACCGACACGGCCTTCGATCTGATCGACGAGATCGCCGCCATTCCCGGCGTCAAGTGGTCTCATGCGCCCTGTATCGGTTTGCGCGGCAGCATCGGCACCGCCGCCGCGCCGACGGCCGAGCGGATCCGCGCCGCGGATCCCGAGACGGACGAGACGTTCGAGTCCCCCGTGGACGGCCGCTCGCTACGTTGGAAGGAAGAGGAGCAGGCGTTGTGCCCCATCGCGATACGGGAATGGCACGCGAACAACGTCGACGACATGATGCTCCTCGAGTGCATTCACACGGAGCCGTGGGACGCGATATTCAAAGCATGGTGGGAGAGGTTTCCCGATGCGCCAAAGGAACCGGTGGCCTCCGCGATCTGGCCTGTGCCCGTTCCCATGATCCCTTGGATGCTGATCATTCACGCTGCCGACGAGGCCCCGCTCGAAGGCGAGACCAGTGTCGAGCCTCACAAGACGCCGTACACCCTCGAGCAACTCCTCACCACCGTCAAGGCGCTCCATGTCTGGCTGATCGAGACGACTCAAAGCCGACCAGCTCGGATCGACGAGCCCGAGCACCCGTAAAGGCATCGACGTGAACGGGATCACGCTGCCGAGTCGCCGGTGTCGACCGGCCTCTCGTTCGGCGGTAGCAGGATGAGGCAGGTCGAGCCGCCCGGCTCAAATGTCGTCCAGTCTTCACCTCGCGGTCCTCATCTCGGTCCCCATACCTCAAGCTCGTCGTCCCCACCTTGCCGTCCCCGGCCGGCAGGCCGTGCCGCAAACCGCCGGAACCGGGGCCGGCCGTGCTCGATGTCGAATCAGGGAGCAGGACCGACCAGAGGCATCCGCTACCCTGCAACGAGGCAGCGGCATCCGGCGCCCAGCGGCCGTCTCGGCGCCGCCCTCCGTAGACCTGGGACCGAGCGAGCCCGGTTGTCGGGCCCCGTCCAGGATCCCTCATCGCGTCACATCCGGCTCTGACCGTGGTCGTCGTCGGTCGGATCGTTTCCCCTTCGCGAAGCGCCGAATGTCTTCGCGGAGCTGGCCGATCTCATAGGCCAGGGCCGTGTAGAGGAAGATCGCGATCACAACGTTGAAACCAACCAGCGGAAAGATGTCGTACATATCCATTGCCTGCCTCCCTTCCCGAAATCGTCGTTCTCGAATTGCCTGCCTCACCCCTGACGGTGCAACCGACATGCTCGTCCCAGGCCGGTGCCGGACACCTGCACTGCCTGTGCTCGACCACCGGCGGTCCGGCTCGATCGGCGCACGGTGCGCAGGACGCCGCGCAGCGTGGCCGGCCGGCGGCCCGGCAGCCGTCCTCGCGCCGCTGCCCGGCGCCGCCGGGACCTTCAGCGGCTGCTCTGCATCTCCGACAGCAGTCGCGCGACGTCACACTCGTTCGGCTCGGCGAGACACCGGATCTCGGCGCCAAGCCGGTAGACCTCGTCGTGCAGCTCGCCGATGTCGTTGCTCAACGCCGTAGAGAACAAGGGCGCTTATCGCCATGCTCCAGACCAACAGCGCCAACCTGAACCATCCGTCGAATTTCTCCACTGGATCCTCCTTCGTCAAGAAACCGCCGCTCCTCCGAGTCGCCGACGCCATCGGCAACCGGTACGACCGGCGTGAGCCTGTTTGAATGCGACCGCGTTGGACCCGCGGTCACGCTTTCCGCAGCGTTGCGCTCTATCCCGCCGACGCATGCTCCGTGCAGTGGCCGGCGGGCGCCCCCGTGCCCGGCGTCGCCCGCCGCCCGGCCACCGCGGCTCAGAACACCCGGCCGTCCGGCGGGGCCGCCGCCGGCGGCGGCGGCCGTAGCGCCAGCGTCAGCAGGTCGTCGACCTGCGTGACGTAGTGGACCTCGACCGCGCGCCGCAGGTCGTCGCCGAGGTCCTCGTCGACCTGCTTCTGGTTCTGCTGCGGGAGGACGACGCGGGCGATCCCGCAGCGGTGCGCGGCGAGCACCTTCTCCTTGATGCCGCCCACCGGGAGCACCTGGCCGGAGAGGGTGATCTCGCCGGTCATGGCCAGGTCGCCGCGGACCACCCGCCCGGTGAATGCGGACACCAGCGCGGCCGCCATCGTGACCCCGGCCGAGGCGCCCTCCTTCGCCACCTCGCCCGACTGCACGTGCAGATGCACGTCGCTGCTTCGATGGAAGGCCGGGTCGAGGCCGTATCGTCCGGCGTTGGCCCGCAGCCATGACAGCGCGGCCCGCTCCGACTCCCGCATGACCTCCCCCTGGCGCCCGGTCAGGGTCAGCGCCCCGGAGCCGGGCATCCGGCTCGCTTCGACGAAGGACAGCTCACCGCCGCCCGCCCCGGTCCGGCACAGCCCGACGGCGACGCCCGGCTGCCCGGTACGATTCGCGACCTGCCCATCGGGATGCGCCGGCGCGCCGAGCATCTCGACGACAGCCTCCGGCGTGACCTCGACCGGCGTTTCGTTCCCTTCGTGCTCGTTCCCTGTGCTGTCCGTGTTGTCTCTTGTGTTCTTCAGGTTCCTTCTGGTCTCCGTTCCCGTCGTGCTCATCGCGCCCGTGCCCCTCGGGCTCGGCGGCGCACCACCTTGGCGCACACCGCGCCGAGTGTCTTCGCCAGATCCCAAACTCCTGCCTGCCGGGTGTAGCCGCGGATGACGGCTTCGACCGCCTCGTCGGTGATGCGCACCGGCCGCTGGCCGCGGGAGCGGTCCCGCTCGCCCCGGAGATCGGGTCGCCGACGGTCATGACCGATCCCGCGGGTCGCCGAACGGCAAGCGGGGCGGCCGGGCAGATGCATCACGCTCTTCCGGGGGCCAGTAGGCCAACAAGATCCACCGGGTGCGGCTCCGGCACCGGCAGCAGCACAACCGGCGGCGCAGATCCTGGATGGACCCTGACCACCCGTGCAGCCTGAAAGGCTCGACCGCGTTCAGCCGTACGAAGCGGTCGCACGCAAGACAGCCCGCGACCAGCGTCAACTTGCACTTCACCACCAGTGACCGCAGATCGAGTTGCAAGCCCTCCGGTGCGGGGCACGCCTCCGCCGCCCGCTCCGGGGCGGAACAGATGCGCGGTCGGTGGCGGGCAACGTGCCTACGGCGAGAGGCGGCGCCATCGCTGCGCGGCCGCGCCCAGCGCTCCTCAAACGCCATCGCCAGGATGAACCACATGCCGGCGCAGCCCACGCGGTCGAGCAGCCGCTGGAACGTCGCGCCGTGGTGGCAGCGATCGCACAACGCCGTCAGATCGTTTGCCGTAATCTCGTGGTCAGCGGGATAGCGCAACGCCCAATGATGGGCCTGCGTGGCAGGACGCAGGCCGCAGTGTTGACAGATCTTGTTGGAGCGCGCAAAGGCCTCCTTGCGGGCACGGCGGTACCCGGCACCGTAGGTGACCCGGTGCAGGAGCGCTGCGAAGGGCTCCAGGCCCGGGAGCAGGCCGGAAAGTGGGGACATGACTGCATCTCCTCCTCAAACGCGGGGAACCACCCGGTCCGGCCGGCGGGGTAGGCGCCGGCGGCGGGTAATGGCGAGTCGAGGATCGGAGAAAATTGGGCCGCGCGATCGGCCCGATCACGTCCGTGTCGGAAGGTACGCAACGAGATGGCCGACCAAGACATGGGTAGAATGTCATGGGGAAGCTCGTTCCCGGTTGGGGTCGACTCACCTCGACGGCCGACCCGGTCTCGGTCCGCATCTACGGATAACAGACAGAGGAGACGGTATATCCCGTCTGCCGGCGCGCCGACCGATGCCCGAGGGTACGTGGTGTTCGGTGCGGAGTCCGCCTTTCGTTTTCCTGGGCGATCCCAGACCGTCCCGGTAAATCCGGCGTAGATCCCACAGTAAAATAAGGGTTCCGGCGGTGTATGATCTGAAGTCGTCCAGGGACTTTCGCTGCAATCCAATTCAGAATTGGGAATGGAATACGGAATGGCTCCACTCCCCCCAAAGCCGCCGCGCACCAAGCGCAAGGGCCCACATCCCCACCAGGCCCTCTCGGCTGCCTTCTGCCGCACGGTCGCCGAGGCCGGGCGGTACTGCGACGGCGACGGACTCTACCTGCACGTCGAACCCTCCGGAGCGAAGCGTTGGGTGCAACGGCTCGTGATCCGCGGCACATCCTGCACGCTCGGCCTCGGCAGCTACAAGCTCGTGTCGCTGTCGGAAGCGCGGGAGCTGGCGCTGGCCAACCGCAAACTTGCCCGCTCCGGCGGGGACCCGAAGGCTGACAGAGCCCGGACAAGGGGCGTGCCGACGTTTGCCGAGGCGGCCGAGACGGTGATCGCGATCCACGGCGAGACCTGGAAGCACCCGGAGAGGATGAAGACCCAGTGGCGTGGGTGCCTGCGCGATCACGCCTACCCCCGCATCGGCGGCAAGGGCGTCGACCAGATGACGACGGCCGACGTCATGGCCGTGCTGCTGCCGTTGTGGACGCGCAGGCACGCCACGGCGCGCAAATTGCGCCAGCGCATCAGCGCCATCATGAAATGGGCCGTCGCACAGGGCTACCGGAACGACAACCCTACCGGCGACGCCATCACGGCGGCACTGCCGAAGCGTGCGAATCACGTGCGGCACCTGCCGGCACTCCCGCACGGCGAGGTCGCCGGCGCCATCGCAACGGTGAAAGCCTCGTCGGCGTGGGCCGGCACGAAGCTCTGCTTCGAGTTCATGGTGCTGACGGCGGTCAGGCCTGGAGAAGCACGGGGGGCACGGTGGGAGGAGATCGACTTCGACGCGGCGGTGTGGACGATCCCGGCGGCGCGGATGAAGGCGACTCGCGAGCACCGCGTACCGCTGAGCGCCCGCGCGGTTGAGGTGCTGCATGCGGCCGAGCGCCTGCGCACAGGCTCGACAGCGGCGCAGTGCGCCGGGCTGGTCTTTCCCAGCGCGCGCGGCAAGCAGCTGGCCGACGCGAGGCTGTCGAAGCTGCTCGATCAGCTGGGGATCGGAGCCGTGCCGCATGGCTTCCGGTCGTCGTTCCGGGACTGGGCGTCCGAGCGGACGAGTCACCCGAGGGAGGTAGTAGAGGCCGCGCTCGCGCACGTCGTCCGTAACCAGACCGAAGCGGCGTATGCGCGGAGCGACCTGTTCGACCCCCGGCGGCCACTGATGGACGACTGGATGCAGTACATCGACCCGGCGCGCGGGCGCAGGGCCGCTGCCGCGGCTGCGACAGCCTACGCCCGGTCCAGCGATCAGCCTGCCAGCATGAACGCGACGACCTCGAAGAAGCTCTACGAGGCCCAACTGGAAGAGGATCTGGAGCCGCCGGTGCAAGCCCACGTCGACCGCAGAGCAACCTGGTGCATGCTGTACTTCTCGCGTCGGATGCCCGCTGGCGAACTCCAGGAGGCGACCCCCGGACGCATCTGGATCTGGTCCGACCTGCACCTGGGCCACACCACGACGATCAGCTCCTTCGCCCGTCCGTTCGCGAGTGCAGCGGAGATGGACGACGCGCTGTTCCGCAGTTGGCACCGCGCGGTGAACCCGGGAGACACGATTATCTGCCTGGGCGATGTCGCGATCGACGGCTTGTCGGGCACCCTGCTGGAGCGGCTGCGCAGCGCCCCGGGGCACAAGGTCCTGGTGATTGGGAACCACGAGGTCAATCGCGCCGGCAACGTCGATATCGACGGCTTCGACGAGATTCACAGCACGCTGTATGCCCCCGGGGACCCGCCCCTGCTGCTGACCCACATGCCGTTGCGGAACGTGCCGGATGGATGCGTCAACGTCCACGGCCACCTCCACGACCGGAAGTCGCCTTCGAGGACGCACCACATCAACGTCTCCATAGAGCAGTTGCGCTACCGGCCAAGGCCGTGGGAGGCCATTTGCAGACTGGCCCGGCACATGGCTGCCGGCGACACGCTGAGCGGCCGCACGACGGCCCAGCGGTTGACAAGCCTTCCTTGATGGGCGGTGAGCCTTCCTGCGCGGCGCCAACCGTTTCGTTCCGCGGTCAGCCGGAACCTCTCGGCGGAGCCCACCGTGCGCTCGGCAACGGCATCGTTCCCCGACTCACTGCTGGCATCTGGCCGGCCAGTTCCCCACGGCGGGCGCGCGCTCGCCGAAACCCGGGAAGTCCTCGGCCGCATTCACCCTCAAGAGAGACCTTCCTGCCCGTCGACATCGCCAGCTTCGGCGTCACCGGACTCTTTTTCCTTTACCTCCACGGGTGTCGCGGGTGCGTTTCCGTTTCCGTTTGCCCCTGGGGACGGAACCTCGGAAACGGTCGCGCCCTTCGGACCCGCGTCCGCCTCCTCCCTGTTCGTGGAGACTTCGGAATCAGAGTTTTCCCGCAGGGACTCGGTCCGTAGACGTCCTTTTGGCGTGAGCGCGTAGCCGCGGTCGCGCCTTCTCGTGGTGCCCGGCCGCTGGGCGTGGTCGACGGACCCGTCGGCGACCAGTCGTTCGAGCGCCGCGCTCAGCTCTTCGTACCGCCGGCCCTGGCACTGGAGCGCACCGGCCAGCACTCGGGCGGGCGGTCTGGCTTCGGGACCGAGTTCGAGCAGATGCAGCAGCACGCGTTCGTCGATCGGTACCGCAGGGCTCCATGCACTCGACGCGTCCGCGTCTGCGTCCTTTACCACCTCGTACCCGACGCCACGCGTCCAGCGGATGTCTACCGGATCCAGGCGCCAGCGTCCGGATGGCTCGAGGCGGCGAGCTGTCGGTGTCTCGCCGCGGCTGAGAGACACGATCATGTCCGCGACCGCCCCGAGGGCCGTGGAATCGCGGTACTCGTTACGGTTCTTCATGTTGTGGTGCGAGACCGTGATAGCCGCGTCGTACTCCCGCGCGAGGTCGACGACATCGCCGAGCAGGAGGCCCTGCTCGCCGGGTCCTGCGGTGTCGGTGACCCGATGCGCCTTGAGATAGTGCTGCCAAGTATCGATGATCACCCACACCGGACGTAGCAGCGCGACGAGCTCCGGCAGCGACGACGCATGTCGGGGATTCGGATTCAGCTGACGGATGCAGAAGATCGCATCCAGATCCGCCGCCGCTTCAAGCAGCTGCCCCTTTATGTCGCCGACACGACCATCCAGTACGGCTTGGCGGTCCCCGCCAGGCGCTCAGCCCGCCGCTCCCGCCAAGCCGTCGACTCCGGTTACCGATCCTTCTGCAGCTGCAGGAAGACGCGCGTGTCGCGGCGTTGCACGAGGAGGAAGGCCGTCCGGTCCGCCTCGATGGTGTCCGGGACGCCGAGCCGGCGCATCATCTGCGACGTCAGGTCCTACAGGGTGATGCCGAAGCCCTCGTTGGTCTCCTCGGCCACGGCCGCCATCACGCTGCGGCTCTCGGACGTCGAGGTTCAACTCGTAGATCGTCACATCCAGGGTCACCGGCTCGCCGTTGCGGACGACGTCGACCGCCACGCCGGTGCCCGGCCGGGTGCCGACCATGCGGCGCTGCAGGTCCAGCGAGTCCTCCACCGGCTCGCCCGCGTAGGCGGCGATGACGTCGACCGGCTCGATGCCCGCTTCGTCGGCAGGTCCGTCCGGCGCGACGGTCGAGACGATCACCCCGCGAAGCGCGTCGAGGCCAAGCACCTGGTAGTCGTCACTCGGCACCTCGCCGATCTGCACGCCGATGACGCCGCGGGTCACCTTGCCGCCGCGCAGCTCGCCGAGCAGGGGTCCAGCACCGTGTTGATTGATCGGCACGGCGAAGCCGACGCCCGAGTTCGATACGCGGTCGCTGATGAAGTGCAGTGTTAACAACCACTTGCGCCACCACGGAGGCCCTTGCGTGACGACCGACACTGTACCACAGACTGTTCTGTTCCCGGATCTGTTTGACAAGCCGCTGTTCGCCCAGTTCAACCAGGAGCAGGCCAGTTCCGACGGCGGGGCGATCCTGCTGAAGGCCGCCGAGCGCATCTACGGCCTGGTCAAGGCGTTCGCCGGGTGTCTGTTCGACAAGCGGGCGCCGGACAAGACCCGGCACTCGCTCGCGGACCTGATCGGCCAGCGCATCTTTGGCATCGCCTGCGGCCATCCCGACTGCAATGATGGCGACCGTCTCGCCGACGACCCCACCCACAAGCTGCTGCTCGACAGGGACCCGGTTTCGGGCGAGCGCCTAGCGTCGCAGCCGACGCTATCGCGGTTCGAGAACGCGGTCAACCGCTGCGCGCTCTACCGCATGGCGGACGAGTTGGCCACGCGGGTCATCGAGCGGCATCGCCGCCGTCTGGACGGGCGGGCGCGGTGCATCACGATCGACCTGGATCCGACGGACGACCCGACGCACGGGGCGCAGCAGTACACGCTCTTCAACGGCTACTACGACAACTGGTGCTACCTGCCGCTGCTTGGCTTCCTGACCTTCGACCGCGAATCCGAGCAGTATCTGTGCGCGGCGCTGTTGCGGCACGGCAAGGCGGTCGCCTCGGAGGGGACGGTCGGGCTGTTGTCGCGGCTGCTGCCGCTGCTGCGCCGGGCGTTTCCGCGGGCGCGCATTCTCGTTCGGCTCGACGGAGGCTTTGCCAGCCCGGCGGTCTTCGACTTCCTGGAGGCGCAGCCGCGGCTCGATTACGTGGTCGCGATGGCGAAGAACGCGGTGTTGGAGCGGCACGCCGGGCCGGCCATGCTGGTGGCGCGGGCGCGGACGTGGCGCAGCGAACAGACCGAGCACGTCTACACCGAGACCAACGAGTACCAGGCCGGCACGTGGAACCACGCGCGCCGCGTGGTGATCAAGGCCGAAGTCGTCCGCCACCGAGACCGCGAGCCGCGGGACAATCCGCGCTTCGTCGTGACCAACATGCGGCAGACGCCGCGTTTCCTCTACGAGAAGGTCTACTGCGCCCGCGGGGACGCCGAGAACCGGATCAAGGAACTGAAGGCCCTGCAGATCGACCGCACGAGTTGCCAGACGTTTTCGGCGAATCAGTTGCGCGTCCTGCTGACGTCGGCGGCCTACGTACTGATGCAGGAGTTGCGGCTGCGCGCCGCCGACACCGCGTGCGCCCGCGCGCAGGTGCCTTGGCTGCGCGACCGGCTGCTGCAGCTCGGCGTCCAGGTGGTGTGCTCGGTGCGTCGCATCGTCCTGCGCCTGCCGCGCGCGACACCGGACCTGGCGGGCGTGGCGGCACATCGCGTTCGCGCTCGGGGCGCGCGCCGGATAGCCGCTCGGCGAGCGCCGCATCGCTGACTGACGGAGGCTGTCAACCGCCTGACGGGTTGAACTGTCGTTGCCCGCCTCTTGCCGCCCTCATCACTACGGCGGTCGGCCGCTTGACCACACCATCACCCGCGGTCGGCGACGTTCGAAGGGCCGCCCAACCGTCGATCACCCTCTACCGGTGACCGAATCGGGTGCTGTCACCTCCTGCCAGTGACCGCGGCGGGGTCGCCAGTAGAGTCGAGGGGAGGCGCGTAACCAGTAGGGAGTCGGTGGCTCATCCGGCGCTTTCGCACCGGGCCGCAGTCCGAGTCCCATGGGCACGTTTCCTCCCCCCGCTCTCCGAACCCGGCGTGCCGATTTCCGGCACCGGGCTCTCCAGTGGAATCATGCGGCTCGCACACGGGCTGTCCGGTTGCGACCAGCGGGCGGGTCTTGCGAGCCGTGGCACCCGGCTCACACCCTGGCGTTGGCCGGCCGGTGCGTCGTCAGACCTGTTGACGCCCTGACGACGGCGACCGCGCGGGTCGTCCCCTTCGCTTATGCATGTGATGACGTCTGGCATTCCTGCTCATTCATCGGGGTGATAGGCCGTTCGGCCACTCCCGGAGCCTGTTCCCTTTCGCCATCCCTTCCACCTGAAGCCCCTTCCCTCGGCCGGCATTGCCCGGCTTCAACGGTAGTACGGGCTTCTCCGCCACCCTGGCCGGCCCGACCTTGCCCTCACGGGTCGTCGGTTGGCGCGTGCCACGCCGCCGGCAGGGCTTCCCGTGTTGCGTCCATTCCCCTCTTCCACGCGTGCTACCGCCATTACCCCGGCGGAACCGGTCGGTGCTCGCGTCGCTCGCTTCCCGACCGCTGGCAGCCTTCCCCGTTATTCAGGCGGGTCGGCTTCCGCGTTACCCGTTTCGAGGCCTGCTCGGCGTTTACTCGCGTTGTGGCCCGCGTGGTCGCTGAACCGCCCAGGGCGGCCCTTTGTCGTCGGAGTGCTTCAGCCGATGTCGTTACCTCCATCGTCCGCTCCGACTGCTACCGGCTGGAGCGATGGGGTGGACGCCTCCCCCGGACGGCATCGCAATGTGCCAAGGTGGATGTGCCGTGACACAACGCACCTGAAGGAGGAGGCATCCAGTGGAACACGCTACCATCATCGGGATCGACTTGGCGAAGCGCAGTTTTCAGCTCCATGGCGCACGGGCAGACGGGTCGGTTGCGTTCCGCAGGAAGCTGAGCCGGAACAAGGAGCCGCTTGCGAAACTCCTGGGGCTTGCGGCTTGGCGCAGTCCTCGATTCTCCTGGTGAACACCCATTTGCCCTGGATCGCCGACTGGATGCCGGCTCTGGAGGACCGGCGGCACGCCGAGAGGTGGAAGTAGGGCTGTTTCGACGTGTTGCCGACCGAGCGCAGGGACACCGGTGGGTGACTGACGCCGGTCGGGCGCCGCGGGGCGGTGCCGGCGGTGCGCTGGTTATGTCACCAGGCGTACGAGCTGGTCGGCGGTGAGTGCGAGCACGCCGAACATGCAGTGACACATCACCTTCGCGGCGCCACGGACCCGGACATGGCGACCACCGAACTCGTCCTTGAGACGGCCATTGACGCGCTCACCCGCCGTACGCTCGTTGTAGCGAACCTGCTCGGCACGCTGGAAGCCGAGATTTTTCCGGCGCCGGGCTTCGGTTCGCAGTTCCTCCGCCAGCGTCTTGTCGCGGCGGGGGTTGGTGTCAATCAACGGGACGTGGCCGAGTGAGCGGCTGTGCTGCCGGATCTGCTCCGCGTCGTAGGCGGCGTCCATCAGGTCATACAGATTGGTCGTCCGCTCGGCCGACAACGTCGCCAGCGGAATGGCGGCCTGGCTGTCGTGCAGCGACGCGGACGTCAACAGGGTAGAGTCGAGGGGAGGCGCGTAGCCGGTAGGGGGTCGGTGGCACATCCGGTGCTTTCGCAGCCGGGCCGCAGGCCGATTCCCGTGGACACGTTTCCTCCCCCCGCTCTCCGAACCCGGCGTGCCGATTTCCGGCACCGGGCTCTCCAGTGGAATCATGCGGCTCGCACACGAGTTCCCGGTCACGACCAGCGGGCGGGTCTCGCGAGCCGTGGCACCAAGCTCGCACCCTTGCGCAGGCCGGCCGGTGCGTCGTCAGGCCTGTTGACGCCCTGGCGACAGCGACCGTTCGGGTCGTCCCCTTCGCTTGTGCATGTGATGACGTCCGGCATTTCTGCTCATCTCCGGGGTACTAGGCCGTCGGCCACTCCCGTGAGCCTGCTCCCTTTCGCCATCGCTGTCCACCTGAGGTCCCTTCCCTCCGCCGGCATTACCCGGTTTCCCCGGTGTCGGGTCGGAGGAGGCGCGCCCCGCGGGCGCTGGCCTCCGTCCGCCGCTCAAACGGTACGTGCGGTTTTCCCGCATACCGCTTTCACGAAGACGTCTTCGCGTGATGAGGACCGATGGAGGAATCAAAGAGTGGAACCCTCCTCCGGCCCGTCGGGTTCAGCCAGTCGGCAAGTCTCCTCGGTCGCTGATGTTGGGGTATTTCACTCATGGAACTGTCCACCTCAGCGCCCTTGCTCATCTCACCGTCCTGTCTGGTCCCGACCGTCTTCGCCGGCCGCCTTCCCCAACCCACTCGGTTGCCGCCCCCTGACGGTCACGCGGCTTTCACCGCGCTTCAGGTACTATTCGGCCGTCCGACTCCTCGACGAGCATCCCTTCCCACTTCGCTCTCGCTTATAGGGTCAGTTGCCGCGGCGCCACCCGCGGACCCGCCGAGGTCTCCCAGGGTCACGCACTGGTCTTCCATACCGTGCCGCCCGCAAACACCTTGGTGCGGTGGGTGGATGAGATCGCCTTCGCCTCTGTAGTGCAGGCTCGACCTTGCCCCACCTTTGGCCGACCGGTTCGTCATGGGGTCGCCCCCTCGACTACGGCCCGGTACTGCTCCGCAAACCCTTCGGACCCCACCTCACGGTGGGCGCCCTGTCCTCCGCAGTTCCGTCGTGGCGGCTCCAGGTCCACCTTGGCTGTGTCCAGCTTTCGCCTGCGTGCCCGTGTAGGTGTCTCCATACCTGCCACCTGCGGCCGGCGAGGCATTACCCCCGCCTTTGGATACGGCCCCCCTCATCCGGGGGCCGGAGGGACTTCAACCCTCCTGACCAGTGCGCTGCCTGGCGCACACTACGGGCCTCTCCGCCACCCTGCACGGCCCGACCTGACCCTCGCGGGCTGTCGGTTGGCGCGTGCCACGCCACCGCCAGGGCTTCCCGTGTTGCGTCCATTCCCCTCTTCCATGCGTGCCGTCGCCACTACCCCGGCGGAATCGGTCGGTGTCTGCGTCGCTCGCTTCCCGACCCATGCCAGCCTTCCTCGTCAATTGGGCGAGTCGGCTTCCGCATCAATCGTTTCGAGGCCTGCTCGGCGTTCGCTCGCGCTACCGCCCGCATGGTCGCTGGGCCGCCCAAGGCGACCCTTTGTCATCAGAGTGCTTCAGCCGATGTCGTTACCTCCATCGTCCGCTCCGACTGCTACCGGCTGGAGCGACAGTTGCCGGGCGGGATTCGCACCCGCTGAGGAATGGCGCCTTCGCACGGCGCACCAACTGATCGGAATCTGGCCGTCGGCCACGTCGATGTGCAGCTTGTAGCCGACCCAGGTGGTCTTGTAGCCCTTGCTGTTCTTCTTCGTGCCGACATCGCAGGCGGTCGGCAGATCGTTCAGCATCGCCGGCAGGTTCATGGTCGGCTGCCGTTCGAGACGTGTCAGGACCTTTGTCCGTTCTTCGCCCTTCTTCGGCCGCCCCCGCTTGCGCTTGGGCGGCGTGGGCGGCTTCTCCTTCGCGGCCGGCTTCTCACGGGCCTCGATGGCCGTCGAGTCGCGCGAGAGGTGGCCCACCAGCCGGTCGTGGTGCGTCTCCCGGATCAGCGTTTCGTGCACGCGCTGGGGCAACTGCGTGTCGGCGAACTCGGCAAAGGCGCGCGAGAAGACCGACTCGCTCGGCACCTCGAACTTCCGCTCCCAGCCGCAGAGCCGGCGCAGGGCCACATCGGCGGCCAACCGGTCCAGCAGTGCGCGCGTCGACGGCAGGTCGTAGACTGCCTTGGCCACGAAGGCCCGCGCCATCGCCGCGCGGTCCTTGGGCGGCCGCCCCGGCGCCCGGAAGTACCGGGGAATCAGGCGCTCGATACGGATGACCTCCAGGGTCTGCACCAACTGCTGCTGTTTTTCGGTCAGTGGACCCAACGCCTGCTCCAACCGCGGGAACAGCGTACGCTGGATCGACTCCCAGTAGGGGGCGAACGAGGCGCGCAGGGAATTCATGGCTTGTTGACCGCTCCTGCGAGCTACTGCATACTTACCGCCAGGGACAATGTCAAGCTGCGGATCGATGGCCGGTGGGGACCAGATGCGCCAGTACACGGAGCGATACGACGCGCTCAAGGCGGAACTGCAGTCGCTTGGGTTTCTCTTCCAGGGCAGCCTCCAGACCCGCCGGATAGTGTGTGGGAAAACCACCTGCCGCTGCTACCACGACCCGGACGCCCGGCACGGTCCCTACCACTACTGGACACGCAAGGACCGCGGGAAAACCGTCGGGATGAGGCTCACCGAAGACGAACTCGTCCTCTACCAGGAGTGGATCGAGAACAACCGCGAATTCGAGCGGCTCGTGAAGGAAATGCGCGGCCTCTCTTCGCGCGTGCTTGCCTTCATAACCGGCCGGGAGGCCCCATGAACCCCCGCGTCTCGGGCTCGTCGTCGGCGGTGACCGCTACCGCCATCCTTCAGACGCTACGTCCCGCCCACTGACCGTCCCTCGCCTGCGGCTTCCGGCAAAGAAAACCCGGCCGATTACCGGTTTTTGCAAGAGGCTCCAAGGTGCTGGATTTCGTGGGGTCGCAGCCGCGCTGTGTCGTGGCGATGGAGGCTTGCGCGAGTTCACACCACTGGGGCCGCGAGATCGGAAAGCTCGGTCATGCGGTGAAGCTCGTCCCACCGATCTACGTGAAGCCGTTCGTGAAGCGGCAGAAGAACGACGCGGCCGACGCGGAGGCGATCTGCGAAGCGGCGTCGCGCCCGACGATGCGCTTCGTGGCGGTGAAGACGCAGGAGCAGCAGGCTCGGGGCATGCGGTTCCGCACGCGCGAGCTGCTGGTTCGGCAGCGCACGCAGACGATCAACGCGCTACGGGGGCACTTGGCGGAGTACGGCGTTGTCGCTCCGCGGGGACCGGCTTATGTCGGGCGGCTGGCGGAGGCAATCGAAGACGCCGACTCGGGGCTGCCGGACCTGGTCCGCGAGCTGGGGGCGCTGTTGCTCGATCAGGTCGCCGATCTCGACGAGAAGACCGCGGGGCTGGAGCACGAGCTTCGTGAACGCGCCCGCGAAGACGAACAGGCGGTACGGCTGATGAGCATCCCGGGAATCGGACCGCTAACCGCGATGGCGATTCAGGCCTTCGCGCCGCCGATGGAGAGCTTCCGGCGCGGCCGGGACTTCTCGGCTTGGCTGGGCTTGGTTCCCCGGCAGCACTCGACCGGCGGGAAGCCGAAGCTCGGCAAGATATCCAAGATGGGCCAGCGCGATCTGCGGCGGCTGCTGGTCGTCGGCGCGATGGCGACGATCGGCTGGGCGGTGCGACGCGGCACGAAGGACCCCTGGCTGGCCCGGATGCTGGCGCGCAAACCACGCATGCTGGTCGCGGTGGCGCTGGCCAACCGCACGGCGCGCATCGCCTGGGCGCTGATGACGAAGAACGAATACTACCGCGCGCCGGCCGTCACCGTCTGAGTAGACGAAGCCGGTTCGTCACTGTCGGGAATGCGAGCAGGTCGGAGGATGGTAAGGGCAAACGGTCAACGAGACGGGGTCGGGAAAACCAGACAACTGTCAGGTGCCTTCGAGCACACTGGAGCGATTTTGGACCCGACCCGCGTATCTCCATACAGGCCCGCGGCGGTTGCTATGCCGCAATCAATGAGGCCGGACACACGACAGGACCTGACCGCATGCACCGAACCATCTCAAGAAATGAGCTCTCTCCTGAAACAGGCGGAGGCCCTCGCTGCGCTCAGAGCGCGTCTACCTCGCGCACGGTCACCCGCGGCTGTCAACCCGCTTCGCGGGTCCTTCGCTCCGCTCCGGCCCTTGCGGGTGACTGCCGCGGCCGACCGTGCGGGAAGCCCTTGCGGGCCAGCCAGAAGGCTGGCCCTCGTTCAACAGGAACAAGAGGAAGACTCCGGGAGCCGCTCCGCTGTCGCGGAGAACCGATCCAGCGAACTCGAGAGCGCCGGGTGCGCAGATACAGAGGAGACTCAGAAAAGGCTTGCAATTTAGGAGGCGTCCACACACGACAGTTGCCGGGCGGGATTCGCACCCGCTGAGGAATAGCGCCTTGTCACGGCGCACTGAATAATCCAGGCTAGAGACCGAGCGCTCGCGTTGACACAACAGTGAGTGCCCACGGAACTACAGCAGAGCGATGTCGGCCTGCCAAGCTGCGGACGAGTACCGGGGTGACGGTACGTGCGGTGGAACGGACGCCCGTGTGGCTGTTGTGGCCTACTGCACCGCGGCCCCGCGCCGCGCAGTACCGCGTCGAACAGCTTGGCGCTCCGCGGCGGCCATCATGCTGCCGCGTTCTCCGTGCCGGTCGACCGAGCAATGGAAATCCCCCTCAAGCGGGTGACCGGATAACCGTCAATCCAGTGTCGGCAGTCCGGCCACTAGACCCCATCATCACGCGCTCTCTGCCGCGGGCGGTAGCACCCTTCAGGAATGTTGGCGGTTCCGCCCCGATGAAACGGTCGTCGTCGCCCAGGCGCGTCGGCCGGTGCCCAGGGTCGTCGCAGCATGCTGCCGGGCATTGTGCCACGACGCCGTCCACGCGCATCGACTTACGGGAACCGATCCGTTCACTCTGCCACGGATTTGTCACGCTCTCCGCTGGCCACTGGAACGTCCTGGGGATGTACAAACCGGGCGTGGTCATCAAGGATTTGCGGACCCCCACAGTGAACGCCGTTCATGGCGTCGGTCAGGACAGACCAAGCCGAAAACACGGGTCCGCGCACGCAGTCGGACACGCTATCTGTTGACGAGGCATCATGTACAATCCTTTCTATGACATAGTGAAGGCGGACGAGCTATCGCCTGACCTTGCCGCCGAACTATTCATCGAGGAGGCGAGTCCGATCTGGTCCGACATACAGTATCCAGTCAACCACCTCGCGCGGCGACACCGCAAGCGAAGGCCGAGCAGCGCGCCGCCGCGCTCGACGCCGCCCGCCGGCGCGCCCGCGACCTCGAACCGACGTCGAGCGCGAGGACTGGGCGCAGGTCTACGAACAGGAACGGCGGACGCACACGCCGCCGCCGCAGACGCGGACCGAGCGGTTTCGGCAGCGCCTGCAGCGGCCCCTGCGCAAGGCGGGCGCGTCGCCGGACCGGGCGCGGGCCACCGCCGAGCACTTGGTCCCGCGGCAGCGACGCCGACACGGCGTCCTCCGGCGCACCTGGGCGCGCCTGGCGGCCGCGGTCCGCCGGCCCGTCGACCGCTTCGCGGCGCGCCAGGCCGCTCGACGCCCGGCTCGCCGCCGCGCGGCTCGAGCGCGTGCTCGACATCCGACGGCGGCTGGGCAATGCCATCGATACCGCGATGGACGCCATCCTCCTCGCCCGCCGCGCCGGCGCGCCCGCTGCGCAGATGGACCGCTGCTACGAGCGGCACAATCGCGCACGACGCCGGCTCGACCGCTACGAGCGCTCCGTCGAGCCGGTCGTGCGCGACCACGACGCGGCGATCCGGCGGGAGGCGCTGGCACGGAAATGGAAACACGAGCAGCGCGAACGCGAGTGGCGGAGGAGGAAGCCCGAGCGCGCCGAGGCTGCCCGCGCCCGACAGCAGCCGGGCCGGACCGCCGAGCCGACACCGCCAGCCGCAGAGCCCCGCTCCCCACCCCGCGCGGCGCCTGCGCCACCCCGTGCGGCGCCTCGACCCGCGCCCAGCCAGGTCCCCGAGAACCCGGCGACGCCGCCCTCGCCCGCGCAGGGCGCGGGAGAGGCCGCCGACGGGGCCGCGAGCAGGACCGGGACTGGAGGCGGTAGGGCCGCCCCCCCCTTCGTCTTCCTGGGAGGAAGCAGGTACGCGACGACCGTCACGGTGGCGTCCGGTTCCGGCCACCGAACCCTGCAGGGCGGGAGCGCCGACCCTCATGTCGGTAGGCGAGGAATGACTCGGGTGATCCTCGGCTGGCAGCCCGCCGCCAGCACGCCGTCTCCAACCGGAATCTCAACGAGAACTGCGAACTCGTAGCCAAACTTCTCCACACAGTATTCCAGCTTCGTTCTGTCACGCTTCCGGGGTGCCGTGTTCGTACACTTCTTCAATTCCATGACGAGGAGATTGGACTCCTGGCTACCTCGGCGATGGATGATCACGTCCGGATAAATCAGAGTCTCACCGGGTGCAGGATCCATCTCAATGGTCTTGGGATCCATGCCGTAGCGGTTGTACTCCACGTCCACGTCGTAGGCAGGAAAAACGGCTTGAAGGTGCATGGCAAGGCGCGCGCAAATCGTGCGCTCGTTGGCCTCGTACTCAAGCAGCCGGACATCGTAATGGTTCAGCGCGTCGAACGCACAACTCAATCGAGCCTTGACATCGGTCCACCGCAACCGGTCCCGTTCATGCTGCTGACGCTTCACATCCAAGCCCCCCGGCGTTGGCCCACACTGCCCATCGGCCGGCCTATCTACGGCCGGCCTTCAAGACCTCGTTGGCAAGGAACGTGGCAGCTTCCTGCGTATTGCTTCTCATGGCGTCGGTTGCGGCGCTCCATGGCGGTCCGGTCCACACGCCGCGTCGGGTGAATGAGTGGACGTAGCCCAAGCCGCCGTCAAGCAATCGCTCTACGCGCACCAATCCGTATTCGTACGCGATGGCGCAGCGTCCGGTCAGCAAGACTCCGATCAGCCCAACGCCGAAGCTGTGGAAGCGTGGCGTCGAAGGGTCGCCGACGAACGCTCTCACCGCCGACTCGGGATCTTCCCCCACGCGTATGCCCGCACGTCTGAAGACCAACTCCGCCTCGGCCTTGATGACATCGGCATCCGGCGCGCAAGGTCGAGCGGCGGATCCGAAGCTGAACATTAGCTCGACGTGCACAGAGGAGAGATGCTTGAGTTGCTGGGAGTCCACCCACTGACCAGCCGCAACGGCAGAGGGAACCAGGACCATGACGACCACGACGATGAGGAACCTAACCATTGGCAATCTCCCCCGCGGTGCGACGTGCACGCTCTGCCTAACTCAGCGCCCGCGGGACGGCGCAGAGGCGTCGAAAACGCCCGCCATGCTACCATGATGCGCGACGATACCTCCTAATGTCACCGCGCACGCCTTCATAACGGACCTCGCCGGGCGCCTCAAGCATCGGGTCCAGCTTACCTGCACTACAACTTCGCGCGGATCCACCGGACGGTGCGGATGTCGCCGGCGATGGCGGCCGGCGTAACCGAGACGCTGTGGAGCGTCCGGGACATCGTGATGCTGCTCGAAGAGCACGAAGCCAGGTGCGCCGCCTGAAGGCTTCGTGCGGGTGGCCTGTCTTGGACAGCGGTTCGTCGTCGGCATTACCATGCCGGCATGCACATCGTCTGGTCCGCGGCCATCCTGGGGATGGTCTATCTCAGCCAGTGCATCCTCGATGGTCGCTGCCCGCCCCTGGACTGGTTCGAGTTCTTCATCGCCGTCGCCCTCCTCGCGCTGTTCCTTGGTCCGGCGCTCTCCGCTGATTCCGCGCGCCGGACCACCCGCGCCGGGCGACCCCCTCCGCGCGGCCACCGCAAGCTGCGCAGCGATATCAATCAGGCGGGGCGCGACGATTGGAACGACGACGACGGAGGCGGCGAGTGACGGAACGCATCCAAACTTGACCACTACCGGCCAAGCACCTAGCGCGCTCGAGCATTGCCAACCCCACCATGTAGCTGAGGAGCGCAAGCAGGATGGTGATGACCACCGCCGCGACCGCGACTATGGTCGGCAACTGGATCGTCAAGCTGGGGGCGGCACTCGCCATCAACAGATCGAGGGTCATCGCGTCTCCATGTCTCGCCGGGAGAATACCCCTGACACGACCTCATGGTGTCCGTCGCCGGCTTCGCCGACGTCGCCTCAGCATATGCTACAGTAATGGCTAGATTCCTTGAGCGGCCGGGCTCTTTACAGTTGAGTCAAGTTCAGGTTTTGATCGCTGTGTCTTCGCCATCATGACGCCCCGATGGCAAAGGCCACGCGGCGAGTAGAACGCTCAACCTACATGCTTGTTGGTCTGAGGCGGAGCCTCGCTAGTGTAGCGTCCCGGAAACGAGTATCGTAAATGGCAGGCTTCAAGCAAGGGAGACTGCCATGCCACGCGGACGCCCCCTGGTACCACTCACGCTCACCGACGAGCAGCAGGATCAGCTCAACGGCATTGCCCAGTCGGCCACCCTGCCCTACGCCCTGGTCGTGCGAGCCCGGATGGTCCTCGCCAGTGCCGAAGGCTTGGCCAACTCTGCCGTCGCGCGGCGCTTCGGCGTCACACCACAAACCGTCGGCAAGTGGCGACGGCGCTTCCGAGCGGCCGGCATCGAGGGCCTGCACGACGAACTCCGCCCCGGTCGTCCCCGGACCTATGACGACGACAAAGTGGCGGCGGTGATCAGCCGTGCCCTTCAGGAGAAGCCCGCCGCCGCCACGCATTGGAGTACACGCACCTTGGGGCGAGCTGAGGGCATTGCCAAGAGCACGGTACAGATTCCCGTTCGTAATGAGGGGTGCAATGGGGCGAGAACGACCCGACTCGAGGCATCAAGTCTTTTTTCATGAGTTGCTTACAGCAGTTGCGTCGTTCGCACTGGGTCTGGGCTCCGCGCCGCCGCGCTCGTCTCGCTAGCCAAGCCCAGACGGTGGGTTCCGACACCCAACGCCTCAAGGGTCAACCGCCGCCTCGCCGGACATACTCAGTCTGAAGGTCAGCGGACGACTCACAGCGGGGATGGAACCGGGGCCGATGGGCTCAGAGATCCCCTCATTTTACCATATGAAATCAGTAAGACAAAACCCTTCTTGAATAGACGACTCGCATTAGAAAGTTTGCAAGGTGGCGCACTTTTAATTAGAATATGATTGTATGCATCTATATCGAAACCGGCCGGCCTCATCCGGGCAATGGCTCCGAAGACACGACCTCCTGAACTTCATCACTACCTTGTACGAAGGCGACCTGCATGCCAAACGGGTGCTGTCGTTGGCCAACGCCACCCTGGGCGTGCTGACGAGCGCTTCGCTGGCAATCCATGCAGTGGGGCGCGGCTTGGCCCAGGCCATGGGCACGTTGACCAAGCATGGTGTGAAGCAGGTGGATCGGCTGCTGAGCAATCGAGGCCTCAACGTCTGGGCCTTTTTCGCGTACTGGACGCCGTTCATCGTCGGCGCCCGCACCGAGGTGGTCGTCGCGCTGGATTGGACGAGCTTTGCGGCCGACGGGCAGGACACGATCGTGCTGTCGATGTTGACTGGCCATGGCCGCGCGACGCCCCTGCTGTGGAAGACGGTGGCGTCCTCGACGCTGAAGGGTAATCAGCGGCGCTATGAGTACGAGTTGCTGTGCCGGTTGCGGGAGGTGCTGCCGGCCGGGGTGAAAGTCACCGTTGTGGCGGACCGGGGCTTTGCGGATTGCAAGCTGTTCTACGCGTTGACGACGGAGCTGGCCTTCGAATACGTGATTCGGTTGCGTGGAGACATCTACGTGACGAATGCGCGGGGCGAGCGGCGAGCGGCCGCCGCGTGGGTCGGCGCCGGGGGGCGTGCGCAGCGGCTGGTGGGTGCTCGGGTGACCGACACGTACGAGCTGCCGGTCGGCGTGGTCGTGTGCGTACAGGATCCGAAGATGGACGAACCGTGGTGCCTGGTGGCCAGCGAAGCGACAGTCCCGACGCGGGTCCTGATTCGGTACTACGGCAAGCGCTGGGGGATTGAGGCGGGCTTTCGGGACATCAAGGACATGCGCTTCGGAATGGGACTCTCGTCGATGCATGTTTCGCGCCCGGACCGGCGGGACCGTCTGTTGTTGATCAGCGCGTTGGCGATCGCCGTTCTGTCGTTGCTGGGTGCGGCGGGCGAGCGCATCGGTTATGACCGCTGGTTGAAGGCGAACACGGTGAAGCGGCGGACGCATTCGCTGTTTCGGCAGGGGCTGATGCTGTACCACCATCTCCCCAATTGGCCCGAGGATCGGATTCGTCCGTTGATGGAGACGTTCGGAAGCATGCTCATGGAACAGCGGGTGTATCGGGAGGTTTTCGGCGTGATCTGATGCTCCAAAATGAGGGGATGCATGAGATCTACCCCGTCGTCTGATCACACCGGGACACGCGCGAAGATTACACGCAGCGGGTCCACGACAGGGTGTTGACCAACTGCACACGTACGATCCATACCGGCATCAGGTACGGGGTCAGGGAAGAGACGGGAGCGACTCGTCGGAAACCTGCGGGTACGGTGACGCGGGCGCTGAGAGGACGGCGTTGCCAGATTAGGGCAATCGAAATGGTGTGGACAACGGTAAACGGGACCGAGCGCGTGCTCTGGGACTACGCGGGAAGGATGGAGTCCTTCGACTACGCAGCGCGGTTGTACGAGCATTTCAACGGCTCGGCGCCCGATTCTGCACCGTCGGCAACGCCGGCCCGCCGGCCGGTGCCGGGGCGCGAGGACAACGATCCCCCCTGGCTCGTGGTCATTGTCGCGAGCGACGCCAAGGTGGGGGCGCACGGCGAGGCGCCGCGCAACATGACCCATCGCCGTAATCGCAGCGCTTCACGCCATTGCTGACTGCTGTAGCGGGGACGTCCATCGACCGGCCGCGGACGGCTGTTCCGGTTCCCTGACCGCCTGCCGCGCTGGATCCCGACCTGTGGGTTTCGAGACGAAGAGCATGGACGGCCACCTCGCGCTGATCCCGCCTCCCAACAGCTCTCCGCCTTCAGCCTGTCCGCGTTTCGTGGGCTCACGCTGGCCGCCGTCCGCCTCTACGCCGTGGTCAGCTACAGAGTCCCCCCAGCGGACGCCCGAGATCGCCATTCGGATGGCGCTCGGCGCCAACGGTCCCCGCTGGCGCGCCGCCGGTGGTTTCCAGCTCGTGCTCGCCGGCGACGTCCTCCGGGTGGCGCTCGCGGTAGTCGCGACGCCCCGCTGGGCAGCCTACTGTTCGAGATCGACGCGTTCGACCCGCTGACGTTGGCGGCGTGCCCGTTGTCCTGGGGGCCGCGGCGCTGCTCGTGGCCTACCTGCGGGCCTGCCCGCACCGCTCGCGTCGCCACTGTGGATCGGTTGACACTCACACCGATTCGGACTTCCCATGGACGCCATCCCCCCAAGAAACGGGGCCTCCGGGGAACCCGGCACGGTTCCAATCGTCAATCAACATTGATTCGGAACCAGACCAATCAGCTCGTTCGAAGCTTTCCAGCGCAGACTGGACAATCCATTTGAGCGACATCGCCTCCAAGACGGCTCGGAATATCAAGTGCTGCGAGATTCCCACGCCCCCTTCCAGATCTGTCGCCTTAGCACGAAGTGGATATGGCGACTCCCGGACTATCTCCGGCACGTAACCCATTTCAGAAACGGCCCTTTTCATAGCCCCTGTGTCAAGGATTACAACAATAAACAGGCGTCCGAGTATGAAATCATAGAGCGCTCGATCAGCCTCAATGAGCAATGTGAACGGATAGTACGGAGCCCAACTTTGCTCCGACTTCCAGGTGTTCAGGAAAAACGCCCATGGGTGGTCAGCCTTGACCTGCCGAAAGACATCCGATAGTGGAGTCGCGGTCTTGACGACAGCGACATAGTGAATCCCCTCCTCGGGCGACACAAGGCCGTATCCTCTATCGTACGCTGCGTTGATGCACTGGTTCAACTCCGCTTCAAAAGACTTGCGTTCGATATGAGTGGTCAGACGGCCCACGCGAGACAGACCTCGAAATCCATCCAGTCTATCAGCCTCATAAAACTCACGCAATCTACGAAGATTCCTACGCTGCCGACTCGCGCGGCGACTCTTCACCTTCGATGACTTCACTTCAATTAGGTGTGGATCTGGGCCGTGTAATAGACAGATATCTCCATAGCGGATTGTGTTGGTCAGGTCAGTGAGCACACATGGGCAGCCAGCGTGAATCAAACGCCTGACGCCGTCCAACTCACGTTCAAAACCGACCGCGCCTGTCACAAAGCCTGCGTCCTGCCTTGGGTCCAGGTTGTGAATGTTATAGTAGACGGACTTCAAGGCAAACCTATCGAGGTACAAGAAAGCAATAGCATCGCCGAACATCTTCCAGTAGTATATCGATTTCCGAAGCGCTTGAGCACGTGTGCCAAAGAACCGCGATTCCCCTTCATCTTCACTTCTTGCCCTTTCCTTAGCTTCGTGAATGCGCTTCTCGGCCAGAGTGATTTCGGAAATAAGGAGTTCCTGGAGACAAAGAAGCCGTTTCAAGTCGTTTCGGTTGGCGCGGATGGCAGACAGCAGCACCATGGCTCTCTTGAATGAGTGTCTTCTGTATCCAAACATGTAATCACCTGCCCTAGGGGAAACGTGTATTTCTATTGGCCTATGTCCTGCAACGAAGTTCGCCGAAACGTCTCAAAGCGACCCTTGGTGCCGTTCGCAGGCTTCGTCGCCATATCGAATGTTCAGCGAACCACTACGACATACCCCCAGCCAGCACTACCGGAATGCTACACTGCGCGCGCCAGCGGTGTCAAAACGACATCGGGTGTGGCTCTTCTTCGTCGACCGTTTTTTCGCCTATTCATAGGCATTTTCGCTCGCGGACGGTTCCTTTTCTGTTCATTTTGCGCGAGGACAGAGCTCCGGACAGCGCCCACCCGCCTCTTTCAGGCCGCCAGTCCTGTCTGATCACGGCGCCTGGGGCGCATCGGTCTGTCTCCTCCGGCCCGCCCCCTGCGGCGTCCCCCTGAGGGCGCGCAGGGTTCCAACCGCGACAAGGTTCGAGCGCGGTTGTCGATGGTTTTCGATTGGGCGACGGTGTACGGCCACTGTGCCGAAAGCCCGATGCCCCAGAACGGCCAGCTGCGCGCGGTCATGGACACCACGCGCAAGGGCGGGCACCATGCGGCGATGGACTGGCACCTGGCGCCGGAATTCTTCGCCGGACTGCCGACGACCGCCGCGGGCCAGTGCATGCGTCTGCTGGTGCTCCTGGGCCTGCGCAGCAACGAAGCCCGCAACCTGCGATGGTCGGATATCGACACGGACGCGCAGATGCTCACCATCGAAGCGTCGCGTATGAAATCCCGGCGGGAGTTCAAACAGCCGGTGACGACGGCGGCGCAGACGGTAATCGACAGCATGCCCAAGCGCGGCGATCTGGTTTTCCCGTCTGAGCGAACCGGCCGGCCGCTCTCCGATATGGCGTTGCAAGGTCTGGCGAAAAAAGCCGATGTCACGTGTCACGGGTTCCGCGCGTCATTCTCGACTTGGGCCGCCGACAACGGCCAGGACGCGACCGCAGTCGAACACTGCCTGCACCATCTGACCGGCACCGAGGTATCCCGCGCCTACTGCCGGAGCGAGTACGTCGAGCGTCGCCGGACGGTGCTCGACGCCTGGGCCGCGTTCATTCTCGCCGGCAAGTAAGGCTCCTCCACTCGGCGAGAAACGGCCCGCACCCGAGCGGGCCGTTTTTGTATCTACCCATACCTCATAGGTCAAGCATCACACATTACATGCGCGGCTTGACACGGTTTCCGGCAGGAGCGATCCTCCTCTTGCGCGCGTCATTTTCTCTCCCTGGGTTCGGGCCGGTGTCCAATGCCAACACCGGCCCGTTCCCGCCTCATTCGCTGGCAGCGAGTACAACGAGGCTTGGAGGGCGGATGGCGGGCATCGCGCAGACGGGAGAAAAATGAATGCACCACCAGCGACCACCGACCTAGTCCAGAGAATCCGCCGTACCCGGCCGTGGCTCTCATACGACGATCTTCGGGTCTTCGTTTCCGGATGGCATGTTGCACATGCGCCCGACACCGACAAGTCGGTGATCGACCGGATCGCGTCCGACGAGTGGGATTACTTCCTGAAGGCCGACGAAGCGCGCGAACACCTACGCCAGTTCGTCGGGCGGGCGGCGCTTGACGACGTGATCGGCGACATCCGCACCTTGCATCCCGACGTGCCGAACCTTGACGCCATAGCCGCCGAGGAGTTCGGGGACGATACGGCTCAGGCTCAGGCGCGGTTAGCCGCCGTGCTACGGCCGCCCGCGCCCGCGAACCAGCACGCGAAGACGGCCCGCGGGCTCGTGAACGCGGCGCTACACGTCAAACACGCGACGTGCCAGACCGTCGGGCAGCCGATGATGCGCGAACCGGGTGCCGAGTGGGAGGAGGTCACGCGACGGTGCAACGGCCGGGAGCGGCTGTTCTACGCCGTGGAGATGGGGTGCATCGACGAAGCTGGCAACGCCTGGAAAATCCGATACCGCGCGATGACGAATTCCGCCTGCTCGTGAACGCCTGCGCCCTGCTCCCGCTCCCGGTCGTCGAAGTCTTCCCCGGCAAGGTCGCCGCGGTCAGAAACTGGGCCAACGAACAGACGAACGGGAACTACCTGTACGGCGAGATTGCGCACGCGGTCGGGCTCGTGGATCGCTACGTCGGCGGCGCTCAGATCGGGCGCATCAACACCGAGATCGTCAAGGTCGGGCTCGACGTGGCGCAGGGCGAATGGGCGTACGGCGACGTGAGGCTCCCGACCGGCGGGCACGGCGAACGCCTGCAGTGTCCACGGCAGCAAGGCGTGAAAGTGACGACATGACCTGTACGCCTTACGCGGGCGTGTGCGTGTGTGCATGCGGGGTACGTACACGGACAGAGATCACGGAGGAGGCGAGATGACGAGACTTTTCACGGCCGGCGACTCGCTGCCGGCCGACAGCCTGCTCGTGCTGTCGGGCGTGCCGGTGTTCCTGGGCGGCTCTCCGGAGCCGGTCACGTCCCAGACCTGGACCGCGATCCCGGCCGCCGTCCGCTGGCAGATGCCGCCGGAGTCCCCGCCGGCTGGAACGATGGCGTTCGCGGTCGATGCAGCCGTGACCGGGGGGACGTCGGGGACTGTCCGGTTATGGTCGGTCGATGACGGTCAGGCCGTGGCGGGCTCGACCATCACGATCGCGGCCGGCACGCCCCGGCCGGCATCCGCAGAAGCCTTGACGCTGGCGGCCGGCGCAACGGTCGAGGTGCAGTACTCGGGCACGCTGACCGTGCGCGCGGCGTACCTGCGCCCGTCGTACACGTGAGGCTTTCGCCTTGCCTTCGCCGGCTCCGTCGTGCATCATCGTCTAGCGGACAGAGAGACTCCGCCTCCTTGAAGCGAGCAACCGGCTGGGCGCTCGGGTATACCGGGCGCTCGGCCATCCTGCCCACCGAGGGCGCAGCGACCTAACGAAGGACGGCGGCGCTCCGCTGGCGCTCGAAAACGTGCGGATGCTTTGCGCGGCCTGCCATTGCGATTCGCATCGGACCGTCAACGATCCGGAGCGGTCGAAGTGGATGCGGCTGTTACGGGAGGACCTATGACCGTCATCGAACGAATCTATGCGGCCGTGCTCCGCACCATGGCCGAGTACGGCCGCCGCTCGGCGGACCCGTTCTCATTCGACTCGGACCCGCGAGACAGCGAGACAGCGTGGTACGTTGATCCGCCGTCAACCGCCTCGGAGGGCGCAGTCGGCGGGCTGGAAAGCGTGACGGCGACGCTCGTGATCTGGATATCGCGGCCGGCGGCGAGCGATGCAGCGGGCGCGGCCGTGACACTGTCGGGCGAGCTGGCACGGCTGCGTCACAAGCTGGCGGCGCTCGACGTCGGGGACGACGGCAGGGTCAACGTGCGGCCGACCATCCGGACCGACGTAAGGCCGCGCGCTCCGGATGCGATAACCGTGATCGGCCGCATCGCCATCGCATTCGACTACGAAGCGACGGAGGACGAACCATGATCGGGGCGGAGTTCGCGGCCTGGGCTCGCCGGCAACCGCAGAGGATTGAAAACCTGTACCCATGGTTGTCGGCGGCGCGCGGCATCCGGTGCGGCTGGTGCGATCGGCCGCTCGGGGACTGTCTGTGCTTCGGGCCGTGCGCTCCCGCCGAACCTGCCAGACCGATCGACGTCGCCGCGTACCTGGCATCGATCCCGAAGTGGTGCCGAATCTGCCGCGGCACCCGGCCGTGCGGGTGCGCCTGGCCAGAGATACGCCTGACCTACCAGAGGCGCTACAACGCCAAGGCCAAGGCGCGGGGCCGGTGCGTCCGCTGTACTGGCCCCGCTCCCGATGATGGTGGCGCACTGTGCGAGACCTGCTTGGTGCTGAACAGGAAAACCCAGACGGCGCGCCGCCAGCGACGCGAGGCGCTCGGACTCTGCGCCCGGTGCGGTGCGGCAGACCACGCGAGCGCCACCCACTACACCCGCATCAAGCAGGCCATCCTCGACCGCGGCGGTTGCATCACATGCGGCGAGCCGCGGGGCGAGGGCCGGCGACAGTGTCAACCGTGCCGGCACCTGGACGCGGAGCGGCACCGGGCGCGGCGGAGGGCTGCAGCATCATCTGCGCCACTTCGGACCGGGCTCGATACTGGGGCCGGCACGCTCGAACCGGACCGATAGGACGCGGCCAGGACACCGCTCAGAGATCCCCTCATTTTTCCATATTAAATAAATAAGAAGGAACCCTTCTTGAACAGACGTCTCGCATTAGAAGAGTTTGCAAGGCGGCGTACTTTGAATTAGAATATGATTACATGCATCTACATCAAGACCTGCCGGCCTCATCCGGGCAATCGCTCCGGAGAAATGACCTCCTGAACTTCATCGCCACCTTGTATGAAGGCGACCTGCATGCCAAACGGGTGCTGTCGTTGGCCAACGCCACCCTTGGCGTGCTGACGAGCGCTTCGCTGGCAATCCATGCAGTGGGGCGCGGCTTGGCCCAGGCCCTGGGTACGTTGACCAAGCATGGTGTGAAGCAGGTGGATCGGCTCCTGAGCAATCGAGGCGTCGACGTCTGGACCTTTTTCGCATACTGGACGCCGTTCATCGTCGCCGCCCGCACGGAGGTGATCGTTGCGCTGGATTGGACCAGCTTTGCGGCCGACGGGCAGGACACGATCGTGCTGTCGATGGTGACTGGCCATGGGCGCGCGACGCCCCTGCTGTGGAAGACGGTGGCGTCATCGACGCTGAAGGGTAATCAGCGGCGCTATGAGTACGAGGTGCTGTGCCGGTTGCGGGAGGTGCTGCCGGCCGGGGTGAAAGTCACCGTCGTGGCGGACCGGGGCTTTGCGGATTGCAAGCTGTTCTACGCGTTGACGACGGAGCTGGCCTTCGAATACGTGATTCGGCTGCGTGGAGACATCTATGTGACGAATGCGCGCGGCGAGCGGCGAGCGGCCGCCGCGTGGGTCGGCGACAAGGGGCGTGCGCGGCGGTTGGTGGGTGCTCGGGTGACCGACGCGTACGAGCTGCCGGTCGGCGTGGTCGTGTGCGTACAGGATCCGAAGATGGACGAACCGTGGTGCCTGGTGGCCAGCGAAGCGACAGTCCCGACGCGGGTCCTGATTCGGTACTACGGCAAGCGCTGGGGGATTGAGGCGGGCTTTCGGGACATCAAGGACATGCGCTTCGGGATGGGACTCTCGTCGATGCATGTTTCGCGCCCGGACCGGCGGGACCGTCTGTTGTTGATCAGCGCGTTGGCGATCGCCGTTCTGTCGTTGCTGGGTGCGGCGGGCGAGCGCATCGGTTATGACCGCTGGTTGAAGGCGAACACGGTGAAGCGGCGGACGCATTCGCTGTTTCGGCAGGGGCTGATGCTGTACCACCATCTCCCCAATTGGCCCGAAGATCGGATTCGTCCGTTGATGGAGACGTTCGGAAGCATGCTCATGGAACAGCGGGTGTATCGGGAGGTTTTCGGCGTGATCTGATGCTGCAAAATGAGGGGATGCATGAGAGGACACCGGGCGGCATCATCGGCGGTCGGGTGCGGTCTACAATCTCCGGGATCGGTTGGGGCAGTGGGTATTGGCAGTGCCGGATTCCCGCCCGAAAGGGGCCTTGGAACCCTGCGGCCTTACGGGGCCGGATAGTAGGGAAAAGGGGCCAAAGGATAATGCAGGTTCGAATCCTGCCCTGTTCCGACCGGTCAGTTCCGCATCCCTGCCGGCTCGCCAGCGGGGGCCGGGCTCGACACCTGTCAATCAAGATGATCCTGATTGATCGCTATCCAGAGCACCACGAAGAGCACACAGGAGAAGATGAACCGAATATCGGCATCGTTCACGGTTGCCAGCACAAAAAAGATCAGGATGAGGAAGCCCCAGAAATCATTCGACGTCAATCTCATCGGGCGCGCCTATCCTGAAACATGCGTTCCGTCCGATGTGGTAGACGATGGCGTGTAGTTCGGCCGGCTGATCCAAAAAAAGCCTGTCAACACTGCACGGGATCGCGATCTACACGCAGTTCCACACGATCTCGCCGGTATCCGCATTCCGGCGACCGCTTCCCGCGCGTGCTGGTCGACGAGTACCAGGACACGAACCTCCCGCAGTACGTCCTCGTTCGCCAGCTCGCCGAGGGACATAACGACGTGTTCGTGGTCGGGGACCCGGACCAGGCGATCTACGGCTGGCGCGGCGCCGAGCTGGCGAACATAATGAGCTTCCAGCGCGACTTCCCCGCCGCACGACGGATCGACCTGCAGTTCGCCTACCGCTCCAGCGCGCGCCTGCTGGAGGCCGCCACCGCGATGATCCGCCACAACGCCAACCGTCTCGACCACCGCCTGGGCTCGGCCAACCCACCGGGACTGCCCCCGGCCGTCCACAACGCAGCCGACCCGACGGCCGAGGCGAGCTTCGCCGTCAGCCGCGCCGCCGCGCGAATCGCACGCGACAACGGGTCGGTCGCGATCCTCTACCGCACCAACGCGCAGTCGAGAGCCTTCGAAACCGCCTTCAAGCGGGCCGGCATCCCGTACCGGATCACCGGCGACAAGAGCTTCTACGACCGGTCGGAAATCGGCGACGCGCTCGCCTGCCTCCAGGCCGCCTCCAACCCCGACACCGACGACGAGGCGATGCGCCGGTTCGTCGACCTGCCGCCGCACCCGCGCACCGGCCAGAAGGCCGCCGCGCAGATCGACCGCATGCGCGCACCCACGTTCTGGAGCCGCGCGGCGCTGGCCGTACGCACCGGAACGCTGCCCGACCGCCACACCGCCAACCTGCGGCTGCGTTTCGAGCTCGCCACGGTGCTCGCCGCCGCCGCCCGGCGGCTGCCGCTCGACGACCTCGTCGACATCGTGCTCCACGAGACCGGATACCATCAGGCCGTCGCAGCCTCCGGCGACCCCGACGCGGCCGACCGGCTCGACAACCTGGCCGAGCTCGGTTTCGACGCCGCGGTCTTCCGCCGCGACGCCGGACAAACCCACACGGCAGGCCCCGACGAGCGCCTGCAAGTCCTCGCGGAGTTCCTGGAACACTGTCGGTCGATGCGCGCGCCCAAGCGCGCCGGCGCGGCCGACATTCGCGTGACGCTGTCCACTCTCCACGGAGCCAAGGGGCTCGAGTTCGACACGGTCGTCATCGGCGGCTTCGACGCCGAGCACCTGCCGCACCGCGGCACACTCGTCTCCGCCGACGACAACCAGAGCGCCGTGGAAGAAGAACGCCGGCTGGCGTATGTAGGCATGACACGCGCCCGGTCCGAGTTGTACCTCAGCGTGCCAGCCGTCACTGGGCACGGCGCACGGCAGCGCCCCACCGAGCCATCGCCGTTCCTGACCGAAATCCCCGAGAACCTGAGAACCAGGACGGGCAACGCGTACATGTCCGCAGGACCGCTGGGACCCGAAAGGCCGGTGTTCGCAGTCTGAACACCCACCGAAAGCGCCCTGCAACACCCCCCCGCCACCGGCCTCACACTGCTGGACGACTTCGAGAGCCTGAGCGGGGCTCAGCCTGTTGACGCGGAAGGCCTCGGAGAGCGCAACGCGTTGCCGCTGGACAGGGGTTCAGAACGTAACCGCTTGACGCGGAAGGCCTCGGAGAGCGCAACGCGTTGCCGCTGGACAGGGGTTCAGAACGTAACCGCCGCCGAACCGCGACGGCCGAAAACTGCCAGACCGCTCCAGCTGGTCAGCCTGACCGACGTGCTCCGCCATAACGGGCTGCTCAGCCAAGGACGGCGTGCTCCGCCATAGCGACAACATTCGAGTCCTAGAAATCGGCGTCCGATAACGGATGAACCGTTAACCGGAACCGGTCAATGTTTCCAATGGTCTGCGGCCTGAATCGACCGTTGCGCCACCGCGCCTTCGCACCGAAGTCGCGCGGAATCTACTGCGCGGCGGCAAGCCGGTTTTCCGCGCCGGCTGCGTGGGTAGGCTGCCCTTCATGTTCGACATGCTCGCCGGCGCCCAGCAGCTCGCCGCCGGCGGCGTCGCCCGCGAATAGGCCGAACCGTTCGAGCGGTCCGGACCGGGCTCCGCTCTCCGGTGAGGATGGCGTTCGCCCGGCGTGTGTTGCAACCTGATAGCGTGCGCACCGTTCGGTCGGCGGCGAATCTGGAGAATCTGGAGGTAGGGACGGCATCGTGAGCGGCCAGCACCGGGTCGATCTCCGACCAGTCCAGGTCCGACGCCGCCAAGCCGGGCCGAAAGGGGAGAGTCCGTGAGAGCGACAATGACGGCTCGACAGTTCGCGATGGCCACGGCACGGCATCACGTCGCAACGTCGGGGTTCGCCTACCACTTGGCGCGCGGGTGCGACGGCGCACGTTGCGGCGTGCTGGCCGTCGAGCTGCTGACCGCGTGGTCAAGGCGATGACCGATTCGGACGCGCGGACGCGGCCACTCGGCGATGTTGTCACGGGCGCGGTGAGGGAGTTCGTCACTGCCAACATGCGACGGCCGAAAGACGAGCGGGAGCTACGGCGCGCGGGGAGCTGGTGAAGGTCGTAGGGTTCGCGCTACAGGCCGCGGCGGCCGAGACTGAGCGGGTAGCGGCGAAGGTGGAGGAGGGACAGACCACCCACTGAGGTAGAATCGAGTCACCAACGGCCGGGCGCTCGGCGACCCCGGTAATACTCGCGAGAAGGCCCGCTGGCTGCTCGCCGGCGGGCCATCGTCTTGTACAGGCGTGTTTTCATTCCCCGGCCAAGAGCCTGCATCGCGGTCTTCTCATCCACGCAGATCACCGCCGCATTGACCCGGCGGGTACAGGCAGGAACCGATGAAGATGGCGGCTTCGTGTCGAAGTCCAGGTCGGTGTGTAGCGGCCCAGCCGACGCGGTCGCTGATCTGTCTCCCTCCAGACTCGACACCCGCGGTCTTGCAGAAGAACGAGTGGACGCCCCGGCTCCGGAAGGAGACGACACCCCGCTACGCGTCTCGCGGTTGCTCGCGAGCGCCGAACCCGTGAGCGGGTCGGCGCACCGGCCGGTCTGCAGCCTACCCTGACACCGCAATCCGTAGGCGGCCCTACTCGGACTCCCGTCGAACGCCGCTATTCGTTCCGGCGGCAACAACGCGCAGATTGCTCTAAACAGACTGCACAACTGGCAGGTTGTGGGATCGAGTCTGCTACACTGGAGTTGAATGGCTAGTTCTTGCGGTATTCATCTACGGCCGCTCGCTGAAACCCAATCTCGCCTTGGCGGGATGGACTGAATGAGTATGGCTATAAGCGACAAGGAGAAGCGCGAGCGACTGCGAAAGAAACGCCATCACTATATTCCCATCTGGCTACAACGCTTATTCTGTAATGCTGATGGGAAGCTATATGCTGGAAACACGATGTCCGGCAAGGAGTACATGACCAGCCCACAGAACCTCTTCGTGGCCAAGAGAGGCTACAGCGTGGTGGACCCTGAATCGGGCGAACTCCTTGGCGACGCGGAGGAAGCGTATGCATATCTCGATGGGGCCGTATGCCCAGCTGTAAGGGCTGTACTTCAGTCTGTTGAGCGGGCGGAGGACAAACTCAAGACACCTCGAATATCGATACCCGCTGTTACACGTCAAGCATTGGAGACTTTCACTATTCAACAAACTAAACGGCGTCCCCACAAATGGGACCATATGATAGCCGACTCCCCAAAAGTTGCACGACTGCCGTCTACGCACCAGAAGCTTGTCATGCTCGCAGCGACCGTCCGCCGCTCGCCGAGGATGGTAGAAAACTTGGAGAGCCGAGAGCTTGTTATTGCGCGGGTTGGTAGCGGGGGCGAGCTTATCTTGGGCGACGAATTGGTATGCCTGGACGTACAAGACGCGTATAGTGGTGGCAGACAGAATACGGGTGTGCTCGGAATGCCCATCGAGAAGAGAACGATGCTTCTGTGGAGCCCGCGGCCTCGGACCACCAACAGCGACGCCGTTTCGGTTGTTCCGTTAGACCTTGTCGATCTCAAGAGAATCAATCGAACTGTGACCGAACAGTCCACTACGATAGCGGGCGCAAATGAAGCAACCATCCATCAATTGATTCTCGCGGTTCGGCGAAGGCGAAGGCGAGGAGGGAACCGCGGCGACCGAACAGCCGGAGTCTCGTTAGAGTCGAGTCCTGCTTACGGCTTCGATGAGGTGTTTTCCCGGAAACAGGCGTGCGGTCGGCAGGCGAGGTGCGGAGCCACCACGGCGGCCGCGGACGGGCAGCACATTTCCCGGAGCGCGGGCCGGGGGAAGTGACGCCGATACGTGGAGTTCGGTGCGGACCCCCATCATTCTTCAGTTACTGCGTTGCGACCAATGGGTTGCACGGCCACCGTCCGTGGTCATGATCGATTTCATGTGCACTTCTGACGGGAATTCGGCTGAGCTACATGGGCTGTCTCAGGAGCGACAGGGATCCCTGGCGCCACCCTGATGGTAGCCCGACGACCTGTACCGACACCGCAACCGCATTGGGTCCTGCAGCGCGATGGCTTCGGGTCGGCGGGGATCGCGCGACCAGACACCTGCATCCGGAACGGCCCGAGGCCCGACAGCCGGCACGCCGGCAATCGGATCCTGGACACTACCCCCACCCGCGTCGCTCCTTCGGCGGCCCCGCCGTCAGGCCCTGGCTCGACCGCGCTCGCTCCGCTCCGGCGGCACACCGTTGCCATTGTCGCCCTGCCGTTCCACCGCGCAGTTGCGCCGCGGTTCCGTCTCGAGCGGCGTGTTCGTTCTCGATCGGCCGTCACTTCGCCTCCTCCCCGCCGAGTGGCGGCACGTCCGGCCTGAAAGCGAGGCCCTTGAAGTAATCCTCGATGCGTCTGTGCTCCGACTCGTCCGAGTCCAGAAACGCCGTCAACTTCTCAAGAACGACGTCCTTGGCCCTCGACGTGGTCATATCTGCCAGGTCTTCTTCTGACAGGAGCTCCTGAAGGTAGACCCAGAAGTACGACCCTCCCTCCTTCATCGGGTACGAGTCCGGGTTCTGCCTGTTGATCGGTGTCTGCCGGATGCGTTCCTTTATCCGATCCAGCGCAGATTGCATCTTCTCGGACGACAGGAACAGATAGAATCCAATGGTGACGCCCCAGTACCCGAAGCCCATTCCCCACCGAAGGCAAGAGTCGATACCGAGCTCCCGAGATGCTGACCGAGCAGCAGCTCGCGATTCTGCGCTCCGCGCCAAGCACCAACCGCGTGGCGAAGGCGATCTCGGTGGCGGGAGTCACGCAGGTGACCGTCGCGGACGCCGTCGGCCTGCCGCAGCCCTACGTCAGCGATGTCGCCCGCCAGCGGTACCCGACCATTACCGTCGAGAACGCGCGGAAGTTCGTCGACTACTTCGGTTGCTCCATCGCGGATCTGTTCCCGCCATCCCGTCGATAATGATCCCGAAGTGACGAGGAACGGTCTTCGAACCAAGCTCCTTGCCGACACGATTCTCGGCACCGACACGGCCTTCGATCTGGTCGAGGAGATCGCCGCCATTCCCGGCGTCAAGTGGTCTCATGCGCCTTGTATCGGCTTGCGCGGCAGCATCCGCGACGCTGTCGCGCCGATGGCCGAGCGGATCCGCGGCGCGGATCCCGAGACGGAGGAGCCGTTCGAGTCCCCCATGGACGGCCGGTCGCTACGCTGGAAGGAAGAGGAGCAGGCGTTGTGCCCCATCGCGATACGGGAATGGCACGCGAACAACGTCGACGACATGATGATGCTCGAGTGCGTCCACACGGAGCCGTGGGACGCGGTATTCGAAGCATGGTGGGAGAGGTTCCCCGATGCGCCCAAGAAACCGGTAGCCTCCGCGCTCTGGCCCGTGCCCGTTCCCATGATCCCTTGGATGCTGATCATTCACGCTGCCGATGAGGCCCCGCTCGAAGGCGAGACCAGCGTCGAGCCTCACAAGACGCCGTACACCCTCGAGCAACTCCTCATCACCGTCAAGGCGCTCCATGTCTGGCTGATCGAGACGACGCAAAGCCGACCAGCTCGGATCGACGAGCTCGAGGACCCGTAAGACATCGACGTGAACGGGATCACGTTGCCGAGTCGCCAGCGATGTCGACGATGGTCGGCGCGCCCCAGTCCACGGCGTGCCGGCATCTACGAGGTCGAAGGCGTGACCTACGAGGTTCACCCTGCCGCCCGCTACGAGCGTCCTGCCGCTCCACACCTCGCCTGCCGACAGCGAAGTCCAGCCATCGTGGGGTCGATGACGCCCCGCAGTACCGAGTCCGTCTCTGAGGCGACAGGGGATCGTCACTGTTCGTGAGCTGCACGACGCCGTGGAGCCGTGGCGCGCGGGCCGCCCGCACTCAGTCGGTCCGGAGCGCCGCGACGGGATTGACTCGGCTGGCGCGGCGGGCCGGCAGGTAGGCCGCGAGCAGTGCCGCGGCGCCGAGCACGAGCGGCACCCCGACGAACGTCAGCGGGTCGAGTGCGTCGACCTCGAACAGCAGCCCACCCAGCAGACGGGTCGCGACGGCGGCAAGCGTCAGTCCGAGCGCGCCGCCGATGACGACCAGCCTGGAGGCCACCCGCGCCGAGCACCCGGACGACGCGGGAGCTGTCGGCGCCGAGCGCCATGCGGATGCCGATCTCGCCCGTCCGCCGGGCGACGCTGTAGCTGACCAAGCAGTAGAGGCCGACCGCGGCCAGTGCCAGCGCCCGCACCCCGAACGCCGACAGGACGAAGGCGGAGAGCTGCTGGGGCAGCCGCATCAGCGCCAGGTGGCGGTCCCTCGTCTTCGTCTCGAGGCCCCATAGATCGGGATCCAGCTCGCGCCCGGCGGTGAGGAGCGCGAGTGCGACGAGGCGCGCGTCTACACGCGGCGCCTGCTGGATCGCTTCCGGGCGCTCCCCGGCGTCGAGGCGGTCGGCGCCATCAGCAAACCTGCACCTGAACCCGCTCAGCACAAGCTCGAGCGACTTCAACGTCGACGGGTTCGAGCCGCCGACAGACCACGGCGCCTTCATCGCATACCGGGCCGCGGTCGAGCCGGAGTTCTTCGAGGTGGTAGGCATCGAGATCCTCCGCGGGCGCAACTTCAACGACGCCGACCGCCCGGACACCCAGCCCGTGGTCATCATCGGCGAGGCCATGGCCGGGCGCTGCTGGACCGACGGAGACGCCGTCGGCCGGCGGTGCGGCGGCGCGAAGACGATCCCCCCTGGCTCGTCGTCGGCATGGCGAGCGACGCGAAGGTGCGGACGCTCGGCGAGGCGCCGCGCAACATGGTCTATCTCCCTTACTCGCAGCGGTTCACGCCGTGGCTGACCGTCGTAGCGAGGACGCCGATTCGACCCGGAGCGGGACCGCGGGCGTGAACCGGGCCACCGGCGTCAGGAAGGTCTCGATGGCGGTCGGCTCGCGGCCGAAGCCCGGGTCGACCGACTGCACCTGTTGAAAAGCTGCGGAGGAAGAAGCCGGCCCCGACGAGCAGCAGCAGCGAGATCGTCAGCTGCGTAATGACTCGCGCGTTGCGCCACCGGAGGTGACCGGGCTGACCGCCCCCGGCGCTGTCGCTCCTGAGGGCGCCGGCGACGTCCGGTGAGTGCTCTGCAGCGCCGGCACCAGGCCACGCCGGTCACATCGCGACGTTCCCTACCGGGCTTCCCGAGCCGAGGACGGGCCGGATGCCCCACCGCCAGCCGCGCGATCGCCACCCACAGATGCATCACCGGCAGCTGGCCGGCGGTCCCTTCACGCGCGCGGGACACCAGCGAACGTACGGCGGTCTCGGTCGTGCCGGCGTTTCGCCCGACGGCATTCCTCTTGTACTCCACGACTCCATCGACGCAACCGCAGCGCGTTCCGCGCGCGCGGGGCCCCGACCCGCTACGTGCACCGTGCGATTCCGGGTCCTGCCTCCCGGTTCTCTTCGAGCAAGTCTGTCCCATCCGCCGGTCCGGGCGTCCCATCAGCCCCGGATGCCGTTCCATCAGCGCTACCCGGTCTTCAGGATGGACGCACGTTCGCGGCGATTGGCCCGACCCGTGGACGTGGAGAACGAGGTTTCCCGGTACTCAGGCGGCACCGGCCAGAAGTTCTGTGCGGAGGTGCTGACCACGACTCGGGCCGAGTCCTAAAGCGCCACGGAATGAGACACCCGCCTGCGCCAGGGTAGCGTGCACGGTCGTCCCGGCGGCCCGCCAACCCGCGGTACCGGCCCGGGACGGGTGGTCCGTGGCGGCTCCCGCCGTCCGGAGTCGAACGCGGTGGGACGGCATCTTCGGCTGATGGGACGCTCGGGCCCCCTCGACGGGACAGCCTCATCGGAGAGCGGCTACGCGGACCAGGTGTCCCTGGGATTCCTGACCAACGTGAGCCGAGCGTCCAACCCGGCTGGCCCCATAGCCGCTGACGCCGGCATGCTCGCGGTCCCGACCCGCCATCTCAGGCGTCGTCCCGGATCGCGTCCCCGACCGCAACGGCACCCCCTGACGCTTGCCGTGCGGCGCCTCCCCGCCGTTACAGGGTGGATGTCTCGTTTCGGCCAGGTCGGTTCCCCAGCCTCGGTCTATCCCCGCGGACATGTTCAAGGCGAGGACCTTGCCCTCGTCGATCACCTGGTCGAGCGGCGGGAGCCGGCGCGCGACGGCGGCCGGCGAACACGGCGGCGTCGGCGGGTCCGCGGGCGAGCCGGCTTGCTCAGGCTTGCTCCCTTGCCGGCTTCGGCGGGCAGAACGTCGCGGCGACGTCGGGCAGGTCGAAGACCGAGAGGAAGACGCTGAGGCCCTCGATGATGCTGGAGCGCAGCTTCGGGTCGATGGTGAGCCAGGCGGCTCGACCAGCGCCTCGACTTCCGCGATCTTCCGCTCGATCCGCTCCGGGTCGAGCGTCGAGCGGTAGACCTCGCGCAGCGTCACCCAGCGGTCCGGCGACATCCGGTGCGGCTCGATGATCCAGCGCACCAGGTTCACGTAGGCCGGCTGCCACGTCCTCTGACGTGGAGCCCAACTAAAGCACTGATACAAATAGACTTATGCACGGCGGGGACCGTATTCCCCCCGTTGCGCCCACCCTTCTGAATCGGTTTCCGTTGGAACAAAGGCACCGCCCGTGGACAGAACGTCCGTTAACCGGCCGAGGATGAGCGTGGACACACAACACGCGCCCAGACCGCGAGTCCGACGAGAGCATATGGCGGCGGCTCTCGGTTTCGGGCACAGATTGCCGAGGCGCAACGGGACCGGTTGAAGGCACCCGAACCGTTGAGCTAGAGTTGATTGGATGGGCGAATCGCGTGAGTTGCCCGAGTTGAAGCTCGGCCGTGTGACCGCAGGGCTGTTCCCAACGCTGTCCGAGCGGTTTGCCGGAGGGCTGGCCGCAGACGTGTTCGCCAAGCTCGCGGGCGAGAACCTGGGCCTGACCGCGAGCCCTTCGTCCGTGCTGTCCGAGGCGCTCGCCGGCGGGCTCACCACAGGCGCGTTCGCCAAGCTCGCGGACGAGAACCTCGGCCTGACCGCGAGCCCTTCGTCCGCGCTGTCCGAGGCGCTCGCCGGCGGGCTCGCCACAGGCGCGTTCGCCAAGCTCGCGGACGAGAACCTCGGCCTGACCGCGAGCCCTTCGTCCGCGCTGTCCGAGGCGCTCGCCGGCGGGCTCGCCACAGGCGCGTTCGCCAAGCTCGCGGACGAGAACCTCGGCCTGACCGCGAGCCCTTCGTCCGCGCTGTCCGAGGCGCTCGCCGGCGGGCTCGCCACAGGCGCGTTCGCCAAGCTCGCGGACGAGAACCTCGGCCTGACCGCGAGCCCTTCGTCCGCGCTGTCCGAGGCGCTCGCCGGCGGGCTCGCCACAGGCGCGTTCGCCAAGCTCGCGGACGAGAACCTCGGCCTGACCGCGAGCCCTTCGTCCGCGCTGTCCGAGGCGCTCGCCGGCGGGCTCGCCACAGGCGCGTTCGCCAAGCTCGCGGACGAGAACCTCGGCCTGACCGCGAGCCCTTCGTCCGCGCTGTCCGAGGCGCTCGCCGGCGGGCTCGCCACAGGCGCGTTCGCCAAGCTCACGGACGAGAACCTCGGCCTGACCGCGAGCCCTTCGTCCGCGCTGTCCGAGGCGCTCGCCGGCGGGCTCGCCACAGGCGCGTTCGCCAAGCTCACGGACGAGAACCTCGGCCTGACCGCGAGCCCTTCGTCCGTGCTGTCCGAGGCGCTCGCCGACGGGCTCGCCACAGGCGCGTTCGCCAAGCTCGCGGACGAGAACCTCGGCCTGACTGCAAGCCTGTCGTCCGCGCTATCCGAGCGGTTCGCTGGCGGGCTCACCACAGACGCGTTCGCCAAGCTCGCGGACGAGAACCTCGGCCTGACCGCGGGCTTGGCGCCCATGCTGTTCGGGGCGAACCTCGGCCTGACCGTGGGACTGGCAACCCCGCTGTCCGAGGCGCCCGGCGGGGTTCTGACCGCAGGCCTGTCACATTGGGTTCCGGAGTCGAATCTAGGGGGCATCACCGGCGCGCTGTTCCCCGACTTGCCCGAGCTGGACAGAGTCCTGACTGAATCGCTGCGCCAGCCGGTCGCGTATGCCGATATCGCCTGGGCCGTCACAACGAGAGACGACAGCGAAACCGACGCATCCCTCGAGTACATGCTCGCCAGACTCAACCCCGCCTACGCGGTTCAGTTGCGGGGAGCGATGCTACGCATCGAAGAGCGCGGGCCGGATTGGCTGACGCAGGCCGCTGTCTCGCTCCGGAAAGTACTGCTGGGCGTGCTGCACACCGCCGCGCCCAATGATCTCGTGTTGCCGTGGGTGACCAAGCGGAAGACACAAGTCGACCGGCAGGATCGTCCTACGCGCCGGGCCAGAATCGACTGGCTCTGCGGAACGATCCGGCACGAGGGTTACCGGGAATCCGTCAGGGCCAAGCTCGATTCTGCGCTCGCGGCCCTAGATCTGCTCAACAGGGCCATCCACTCGAACGAATGCCCAGAACTTGAGGAGTCGTTCACGTCGGTGTCTGGCCGCATAAAGTCCGCGATTCGCCATATCGCAACGCTGCTGGAGCGGCGGCGCTCCACTTAGCCACCTAGTGTCGAGTCCCTCAAGTGCATGGCATAAATGGGTGTTTTCTCGCAACCGATGAGATCAGCACGACCGAGCCCGTTGCCCCTGTTCGTGTGGACCGCACGGCGCAACCGGTCCGCGGCAGGGCGGGAGAGAATTACGCCGCATATTTCCGGGACGGCACACTAGTGCTGTGCCATGATTAAACGTTCGGGTGTGCGGTGCTGTGATTCGTCGATGGATTGCGCGCTGCAACCCATGTCCGTGTCCGAAGATTATGACGTGGCGGACCACTAGCCACCTAGCCCTCACCTAGCCCACGACACTACAAGTTGGTGGAACCTAACGAGCTCACGCCAGAAGACCTGGCTGCGTATCGACAGCGCGCGTGAGACTGGCATGAAGACTCAGGCTCATATCGGGCTGCTGCCGCTTCTGATTGACGAGTTTCCTCGGTGGCTCGACTACTTCATCGAGCGCGGCCCGTTCACGAGACCAGAGCAGTTGGACTGCCATCGAACGACGATAGAATTGCGGCGCAAGCATGCCTCGGCGGCAGCGGCCTCGGAGGATCCCGCTTTTGTGAAGGCCCTCTATGAGACGTTGAGAGCTTGGGGGCTGGGCGCGCGCGGCTCAAACCTACGTCCGTTGACGGAGTTCGGCCCGGCCCTGCAGTCCGTGAGTGCGGCACTGGAGCCTCTCGAATCACTGAGGATCGATGCTGACGACCTCGACGTGGAAGAATGCACCAAGTCCGTTTGGAGAGCAGTTGGATCCGTTGGTGTCGTTCGGAACAAGGCAGTTTTGGTAGCCGGGAGCAAGACTCTGCATCACCTGCTGCCGGACCTTGTTCCGCCTATGGATCGCGCGTACACCCGACGGTTCTTCGGCTGGCACGACCAGCGGTTCCAGAATCACCAAGCGCAGTGTTTTCGGCTGGCGTTCACGGCCCTTGTGATCGTGGCGCGCCGCGCTCACGTGGCGCAGTACGTGGGAACACATCCGTGGCACAGCTCTGTCAGCAAGGTCCTCGACAACGGCGTGGTCGGGCTGATGCGAGCCATTGACGATGGTCGTGTGTGATCGCAGCGGCCACATCACCGATGGTCGTCTGGCGCGACGGTGAAGCGGCGGACCGTGCCTTCCCGCAGGGACAATTTCAAGGGGAGCGACCCGCCCCCGCAGGTGTGACAGAGGAACACCTGCCGGCGCCGAAAACCGCAGGTTTTCGGATGGGCCGCTCCCCTGCACGCCCCGTGTCACATTGAGCGGCACCGTTGGGGTGCTCCGGATGTTGGATCGCGTTGAGAGCATGGGACTTACGAGCGGCACGGGTGTGACGGGCGGTGTGATTCCGGGCGTAAACCGGGCGCTCCGGCCTGCTTACCCCTCTGGTGCGGCACTTCGGGTGTAATCTCGGAGCGACCTCACCGGCATCGTGGCCGGTACAGGTCAGACGGCACCCGCGTCGAGCGCCACGGTCGACCGGTCGTGATCGCGGACGTGGATCGGCGACCTCCAGCGCAGGCAGCGTTCAGGATGCGCGTGCGCTGCAACGCGGGATTCAGTCCACCGTACGCCTCCAGGGCGGCCGAGTCGTCCGTCGCGATCGCCTTCTTGATCGCGGCCATCTCCGCCGCCGCGTCCTCGTGGGCCATCGTCACGGACTCCTGGGGCGTCGAGGCCCATTTGTCGAGCACCCGCTCGGCCGCCGCCAGACGTTCCGGGTCCCGACCGACGACGATCACCTCGACGGCGCGGCCGGCCGCGGCGAGCGCCGCCCAGAGCGCGGCATGCTGCGAGCCCCATGTGCGGACCGCACTCTCCGTCTCGTCCTCGTCCTGGGCAAACACGAACGTCGCTCGCCAGCCGTCGAGCGCGACCGGTAGCTTGTGGGGAAGTACCGGTACTGCGCCCCGACCGCGCCCTGGTAGAGCCTGCGCGGCAGCACGTCCCTGGCGATCCCCGCCGCGGTCAGCGCGTCTACCTTCTCGGCCTCGGTCGGGAGCCACGACGTGTGCGGACGTTCGAGCAGGTAGTCGAGCGACAGCAGCCGGCGCAGCACGACCTCCGGCGCGGCAGGCCGGCGATGCCGGATGTGCTCGACCCCGAGCACCCGGTACATGCGCCGCGCCGCGATCCGGCAGATGCGGAGCCGGGAGCCGTTCCACGGCTGTTCGACGGCGTACTTGCGGCAGCGCCGGATGAAGCGGTGCGCGAGCGCCGGATTGGTCCGGCCGATGAAGGCGAGGTACTGGGAGCGGAGGAACACGCCGCTGTGGAGGCAGACCAGCGCTAGCCATTCGGCTTCGCGGCGGGTCCACCCGCGCGCCATCAGGGCAGCCGCCCGGTCCTCAAGATGGGCGATCATCGGCCGGCGCTCCCGCGCCGCCGCGGAGGTAGGCGGACCAGTCGTCCATCAGCCGGCGCCGCCGCTCGAACAGGTCCGACCGGGCGTAGGCCGCCTCGACCTTGTTCTGGATCACGTGGGCGAGCGCCGCCTCGACGACCTCGCGCGGGTGGTTCGTCTCCTCGGCCGCCCAATCCCGGAAGCTGGATCGAAAGCCGTGCGGCACGGCGCCGATCTCCAGGTCCTTGAGGAGCTTCGAGAACATCATGTCGGACAGCCGGTTCCCGCGCACGCCGGGGAAGATGAGCGCCCCGCCGTTGCCGAGCGTCCGTGCGGCGTCGAGGATCTGCGCCGCGCGCCGGGACAGCGAGACCCGGTGCTCGCGCTTGGCCTTCATGCGGGTCGCCGGAATCGTCCAGACAAGGCCGTTGAGGTCGATCTCGTCCCATGTCGCCAGCCGCACCTCGCCCGACCGCGCCGCGGTCAGCACCAGGAACTCGAACGCGAGCTTGACCACGCGCGTCGCCTTCGACGCCTGCACCGTCCCGATGGCGGCGGCGACCTTGGCATGGGGCAGCGCCGGCATGTGGCGCACGAGCTTCTGCTGGCGACCTAGCGCCGGAGTGAGCCGGTCGCACGGGTTGTCGCCGCGGTACTGCATGGCGATGGCCCACTCCATCACGGCGCCGATGCGCTGGCGCACGCGCCGCGCCGTCTCCGGCTGCGCGTGCCAGATGCGCCGGCGGTTGTCCGGCGCGCCGTGCGTCCGTCACATCGAGCGGCCCTTCAGAACTACCTCCTACGCTCTGGAACCTGTCAGCCGCGGACGCGCTGTCCACCGTGCCGTCGTTCACCTTGAACGTGAAGCTCGCGTAGCCCGTCCCGTTGGCGTTGGCGGGCGGGATGTGTCTCGTTGCGGCTCCCCGGCTGTAGATGCTCTCGCGCCTATCTTCGCAGCAGGCTCTGCGCCTGCATGATGACCCAATCGATCGCCCAATCCAGGAACGGCAACGCCGGCACGGGCTCGGGATCAGGGTCGGGCTCGGGATCAGGGTCGGGCTCGGGATCAGGGTCGGGCTCGGGATCAGGGTCGGGCTCGGGATCAGGGTCGGGCTCGGGATCAGAAACCACTGACCCTCCCACCGTCCGTGTGGTCCACGCTCCCGCGCCCTCGCCGTTACGCGCCCGCACCTCCACCTCGTAGGTGTTGCTGATGTTCATCCCGCTGATGGTGAATCCGGTCGAGACGGTCGTTCCTTCCGTCCACGCAGTCGTGCCGGTCTCGCGGTACTGGTAGTCGTAGCTGCTGACCGCCGTACCGGGACTTGCGGTGCCCGACTTGCGGGCGGGATCGAAAGCGACGAGGCTGTCGTCGCTCCCGTCCAGGAACCCGGCCGGGGGCGTCCAGGTGACAGAAATCGCCGTCCTGTCGCCGTTGAGTTCTCCGTCGAGCGAGCGCACTGCCGCCGGGGGACCCGCATCCTTCACCATGACCGTCAGTTCCAGGCCCGAGCCGTCGCAGCCCGTCCTGGCGCCCTCTCCATCGATGTCGTTGAGGGCGTGCCCGCTGCTGACGCGCACCTTGTACCGGTTGTCGCCGCCGATGTTGGCCGGCGTCTCGTAATCGGGCGCAACCTTGAACGTCAATCGACCGTCCCCCGAGGCCGTGGACGTCGTTGCGGGCGATACCGCGAAGGACGCGCTGTCCTCGCCGGGAGCGGCAGGCCATGCGGTGAGCGGGATCGCCACGCTCTGCACCTCACAGTGGTAGGCCATGAGGGGATCGCCGGTCTTCCAGTTGCGGGTCCCGGCGCCATAGGCCGACCACTCGAAGGTGAGGGCCGGGTCTTCGGTGGCTCCCTCGTAGATCTCGATCGCCGGGGTGCCCCAGCGCTGGCTGCCCACGGTGTTCTGTGCCGGGCTGCCGAACCGGGCCGACGCGTCGTACCTGACGTTGACGTGGAACATTAGGCTCTCGAAGCTCGTACCGTTGTGGATCGCTGCCTCCAGCCTCACGTCACCGGAGACTCCGTTGCCAGCGCCATATACCGCAGCGAAACCGGCCGGAGAAACGCCGGCCTGCGGCTCGAACCGGATTTTCTTGTTGCCCTCGATAAACGAAACGTCCAGTAGAAACACCGACGCATTTAGAACCTCGCTGATGCCCACTCGCCCCATCCTGACCTCGTAGGTGCCGGTGCCGAGACCCGCGGAAAAATCGATCTCGTTCACCGCCGAAGCGGGCTGGTAGCCGGCCGGGAAGAGCACGTAGTTTTCCTGCTGCGCGCCGGCCGGCGCGGCGAACATTCCGCCGAGCGCCAGGGCCGACATCGCGCAGAGCGCCGTGCGGCGGCGCCAGGTGCGGTGGAACGCAACCGAACAGGGTTCGAACGACCCCGCCGAGAACCAGCCGCGCAGCCAGCGCTGTCGAACGGGTCTTGTCGGTGCCTCGGCTACGTTTACTCCGGTCGGTGCAGGCGAGCCGGGTCGCGGCGAGCGTCCGTCTTCAAGGCCAATTGCGGGTTCCTTTGGGAGCGCGATTGCACGACCGTTGTGTCGATGCCGGGCATGATGGTGTTCCTTGCACATGATGCAGTCCTTTGCAGGTCTTCGTTTACTGGGGTCCCGGTGTTCCCGGCGAGAAATCCGCGTGTTGGGGGGGTAAAGGTTTTGATGCGAGGTGCCGACAGAACAGGGGCGTGGGCCTGCTGCGCCGCATACTCGCCATCCTGGACCAAGCCCCTTCCGAGCGGGATGCTCGGGACGTTGTCATCGAGCAACAGGACCGAGAGATCGCGCGATTGCGTGACGAACTGGCGCGGCACACCGCGACAACGGCCGCGTGCATCGCCAGAACGACGGCTTGCAGCGTCAGAACGAGCGCCTGCGGCGCGAGAACGAGCACCTGAAACAGCAGCTGGGGGCCGAGCGCCGCGCTGGACGCCGGCAAGCCGCTCCTTTCGCCAAGGACCGGCCGCAGGGTCTCGGCGGCCGTCCCGGACGGCGGCCCGGTGCGCGCTATGGCCGGCAGGGGCGCCGCCCGTGTCCGGCGCGGGTCGACGAGACCTTGGCAGCGCCGGCCCCGACGACCTGTCCGGACTGCGGCGGCGCGGTGAACGTGACCGGCGCGGCGTCGCAGTATCAGGAAGACCTTCCCCCGGTGCGCCCGCTGGTGCGCCGCTTCGACATCGAGGTCGGCCACTGCTCGCAGTGTCGGCGGCGTATCCAGGGCCGGCACGCCCTGCAGACCTCCGACGCGTTGGGGGCAGCCAGCGCACAGCTCGGCCCCGGTGTGGTCGCGCTGGTCGTCGAGTTGCACACGCACACGCACGAGCTGCGAGACTGCGGGTTCCCCGACCCGGTAAGGACGCTGACGGGAATAACCTTGCCGCGTCCCAGGCGTGCCAAGCAGCGAAAGAGAGGCTGCGCCTTGAGGAAGTTGGCAAATCTATAGCGATCACTGCCCTAATAAGCCGCTACCGGACGCCGGGGCGGGGAGCGGCCCGCGCGGTGCGGGCCGGGTGCAAATCCACTGAAGGTCTGAGGTCATACGGATGGTCGTTCGTGAGATCGGTGGCCGCCGCGCACCGCGAGGGCTGTCTAGGGCTGTGGGTTCGCCTCCGGCGTGTCGTAGTCGGCCTCGGCGCCGAAGAAGGTCCATTCGTCGAGCCAGTTCCGATCCTTGCCGAAGGCGCCGATGTAGCCTGGCCCCCTGGCCGTCCGGGTCTTCGCTCTCCCCGGCGGCACGCACCTCTGGCACCTCACCCCCGTCCGTCTTCAGCGCCTCGGAGTTCGCCTTCGGCCGGGGGTCGGGATTGGGGAGGTAGCGGATGTCGAGCAGCTTGGGGTCCCCGTCGGTGAACTCGACCCCGGCAGCGATTCCGCAGCGCAGCTGGCCTCGGCCCGGGCGGTAGCCATGGAGATCGAACGGCGAGCTGCCGACCGCGCACTCGAATGCGCTGGACAGCTGCGCCGCGGGCTGGCCCACGGCGGGCGGCGAGCGTAGCTCGAGGTCATGGCCCTGCTCGTTGTCGGCGTCGTGGATGCCGTCGGATCCTCCAGTGCCGTGCTGGACGGAGAGGTGCGAGGCGGGCCGACCGCTCGGCGGCGGAGCGGGGGATGGCTCGTTACTGGATAGGTGCGCTAGGTCGGCCGGTGTGGCAGTCTGCCGGCGTGGCGGTGTGGCAAGTTCACCGCGCGCGCCTGCGGTCACGCTGTTGTTGGAGTCATTGATCACGTTGTCGTCTCTCCCCTCGTCCCGGCCTGGACCGGCCGCGCGAGCCGGGTGCACACCGTGTCGATCGCCGGATCGACGACCGCAGGTGGCACCGTCACCGCTCAGAGCTGGTCCGCGTTGGGCACAAACCCCATACCCGCACCGCCTTTCGATTACAGGGACGTATGGCGGGAGAGAACCGGACAGGCCGGGTGGAAAAACTTTGGCTACGCGGTCCCGGGGACCTCGGCGAGCGCGGCGGCGAAGGCGGGCGCGGTGTCCGGCCGCCCCGCCCGGGGGGCCGTCAGGATCGCCGCCGCGAAGACGGCCACGGCCGTCGCCGCTGTCGGCGCGGCGGCTGCGTCCGGCCCGCCGGCCGCGAGGCGCTGGCGCCGGATGCGGCGCTGCACCTCCTCGATGGTGCCGCCGGCGAAGGGCTGCCGGCCCGCCACCATTTCGTAGAGCACCACCGACAGCGACCAGACATCGTCGGCGGCCTCGGCCGGGCGGCCGGTGAGCACCTCGGGCGAGAGGTAGGGCAGGGTGCCGCCCACCAGGGCCGCGTCGTCCACCGCGTGCGCCAGCCCGAAATCCAGCAGCTTCGGCGCCCCCTCCGCGGTGAAGCCGATGTTGCTGGGCTTGACGTCCCCGTGCAGGCAGCCGGAACACATCGTTTCCCGTTTGGGTCGCCCGCCGTACCAGCGGCTCTCGTGGACCGGGCTTTCGCAGCAGGGCCACACGTCCCATGTGTGGCCGCGGCTGGCGGCCCTTTCCTTCCTCGGCATGTCGTTCCTCGTTCATCGCCAGCGGGAAAATACCGAGACCGGCCCGCGCCGTTTCTACCAGATGTAGCTGCCCGTCTCGGCGGCTGGCCAGCACCGGCTCTCGATATCCCTGCACATGATGCAGCTGGCCACAGTCCGTGCGTTCGGGGAGTAAGCGGCCCGCCCTGCGGCGTCCCCTTGGTTGTCGGACCGACCAGCCCGCCATCGAGCACGCCCGCGGTCAGGAAGCCGCGGATGAGCCTGAGCAGGCGTTTGTCGGCCACCCGCCTGGCCACCAGTCCCATCAGGATGTCGTGATTGACCCGGTCGAAGAACTTCTCCAGGTCGAGGTCAACGACGAAGTCGAAGCCCGCGAGGATGTGTTCCTGCGCACGCTTGACCGCCTGATGGGCCGAGCGTCCGGGCCGGAACCCGTAGCTCGCATCCGAGAAACCAGGGTCCCACTCCTCCTGTAGCACCTGCATCACCGCCTGCTGGATGAAGCGGTCGAGTACCGTGGGCACGCCGAGCAGCCGAACGCCGCCCGACGCCTTCGGTATCTCCACCCGCCGTACCGGCTGCGGCGTGTAGCTGCCGGCAAGGAGCCGGGACCTGATCTCGGGCCAGTGAGCCTTCAGGTGATCGCCCAACTCGTCGACGGTCATCCCGTCGACGCCGGGCGCCCCCTTGTTGCGCCGGACACGCGCCAGCGCCTTCTTCAGATTGCCGGGTTCGACGACCGCCTCCATCGACGGTTGCTGCCCAGCCGCCGGGCGTTCGGGCTCGGTACGCGCCGTGCGGGCTTCGGACCCTTGGGCTCCGGCGCTCCGGGCTTCACCCTTCGCCTCCGGCTCCAAGGCCAGCTCCAACTGGATGTTCTGCCGCCTGGTCCGCATCAGCGTTGCCGTCCTACTGACCCTGTCCATCGTTCGGGCCTTCGCCGGCGAGCCGGCTGTCGGGTCGGAGGAGGCGCGCCCCGCGGGCGCTGGCCTCCGTCCGCCGCTCAAACGGTACGTGCAGTTTTCCCGCATACCGCTTTCACGAAGACGTCCTCGCGTGATGAGGACCGATGGAAGGAATCAAACCGACAAGGTTGACCAAGCCCAACTCGCCGTAGAGCGTGGCGTTTGACAGGGATAGCCATCCCCGACACCGCCACCGCTTGGACCGATGCGCCCACACGCGACGCACCACCCAACCGTCGAGCTGGTGGAAGAGCTTCCGGACGTGGGCACGCTTGTAGTAGTGCCCCCATCCCCGCAGGACCGGGTTGAGCTGCTCAATCAGCACCTCAGTGGACACCGGCGCCTTGCGTCGCGTTCGACTGCGCACCTGGTCCTGGAAGTGACGAAGAGACTTCTGAGTCGGGTACGCGTACAGGCCGCCCGGACGAAGGCGCGTACGGACCTTGTGCAGCGGGAGCCGAAGCCCCTTGCCGCGCTTGATCTTGTACCCGAGGAACTCGAAGCCGTGCTGGACGCGAACGATCCGAGTCTTCGTCGGATTGATGCGCACGCCCAGTCGCTCCAGGACCGCCGTCGCCGTGGCCAAGGCGGTTCGCGCTTCGGCCGCCGACGTGCAGGTGATGACCCAATCGTCCGCGTACCGCGTCAGCCGGTACCCCCGGCGTCGCATTTCCTTGTCGAACGGCGTCAACAAGACATTGCTCAGCAAGGGTGAGGCGACGCCGCCCTGCGGCGTCCCACGCTCCGTCGGAAAGAGGCGTCCGTCGCCGTAGCTCCCTGCTTTCAGCATCGAGCGAATCAGGCGAAGGACCCGGCCATCAGAGACCCGCTGGGCCACGAGCGTGAGCAGCTTGTCATGGTCGACCGTCCCGAAAAAGTCGCTCAGGTCGCCGTCGACAACCCACTCGCACCCTGACTCCAGTTCCTTCCAAACCTTGCGCAGGGCGTCGTGCTGAGACCGCCCTCGTCGGTATCCGAAGCTGGCATCATCGAACACCGGCTCGAAGATGGGCTCCAGCCGATTCAGCAACGCCTGCTGGCACACCCGGTCGTAGACCGTGGGAATGCCGAGCTCGCGATGCGCCCCCGGCTTGCCCGCCTTCGGGATGCGCTTCTGGCGCACCGGCTGCGGTCGGTAGGCGTCGTCGCGCAGGTCCTCGTGCAACCTGTCGAGCTGCTCTTCTCGCACCTCGGTAAAGTCGTCGATGGACTGCCCGTCGACACCCCCGGCGCCCCGGTTCGCTTTCACGCGCCCCCAGGCCATCTCGAGGTTCTTCCGCTTGTACACCGTGTCGATAAGAGAGTGGACCTTCCTCTCGCCCGTCGGGTTCAGCCAGTCGGCAAGTCTCCTCGGTCGCTGATGTTCGGGTCTTTCGCTCATGGAACTGTCCACCTCAGCGCCCTTGCTCATCTCACCGTCCTGTCCGGTCCCGACCGTCTTCGCCGGCCGCCTTCCCCAACCCACTCGGTTGCCGCTCGCGCGGTCACGTCGCTTTCGCCACGCATCAGGTGTCGGGTCGGAGGAGGCGCGCCCCGCGGGCGCTGGCCTCCGTCCGCCGCTCAAACGGTACGTGCGGTTTTCCCGCATACCGCTTTCACGAAGACGTCTTCGCGTGATGAGGACCGATGGAGGAATCAAAGAGTGGAACCCTCCTCCGGCCCGTCGGGTTCAGCCAGTCGGCAAGTCTCCTCGGTCGCTGATGTTGGGGTATTTCACTCATGGAACTGTCCACCTCAGCGCCCTTGCTCATCTCACCGTCCTGTCTGGTCCCGACCGTCTTCGCCGGCCGCCTTCCCCAACCCACTCGGTTGCCGCCCCCTGACGGTCACGCGGCTTTCACCGCGCTTCAGGTACTATTCGGCCGTCCGACTCCTCGACGAGCATCCCTTCCCACTTCGCTCTCGCTTATAGGGTCAGTTGCCGCGGCGCCACCCGCGGACCCGCCGAGGTCTCCCAGGGTCACGCACTGGTCTTCCATACCGTGCCGCCCGCAAACACCTTGGTGCGGTGGGTGGATGAGATCGCCTTCGCCTCTGTAGTGCAGGCTCGACCTTGCCCCACCTTTGGCCGACCGGTTCGTCATGGGGTCGCCCCCTCGACTACGGCCCGGTACTGCTCCGCAAACCCTTCGGACCCCACCTCACGGTGGGCGCCCTGTCCTCCGCAGTTCCGTCGTGGCGGCTCCAGGTCCACCTTGGCTGTGTCCAGCTTTCGCCTGCGTGCCCGTGTAGGTGTCTCCATACCTGCCACCTGCGGCCGGCGAGGCATTACCCCCGCCTTTGGATACGGCCCCCCTCATCCGGGGGCCGGAGGGACTTCAACCCTCCTGACCAGTGCGCTGCCTGGCGCACACTACTCGGCCGTCCGACTCCTCGACGAGCGTCCCTTCCCACTTCGCTCTCGCTTATAGGGTCGGTTGCCGCGGTGCCACCCGCGGACCCGCCGAGGTCTCCCAGGGTCACGCACTGGTCTTCCGTACCGTGCCGTCCGCATACACCTTGGTGCGGTGGGTGGATGAGAGCGCCTTCGCCTCCATAGTGCAGGCTCGACCTTGCCCCACCTTTGGCCGACCGGTTCGTCATGGGGTCGCCCCCTCGACTACGGCCCGGTACTGCTCCGCAAACCCTTCGGACCCCACCTCGCGATGGGCGCCCTGTCCTCCGCAGTTCCGTCGTGGGGGCTCCAGGTCCACCTTGGCTGTGTCCGGCTTTCGCCTGCGTGCCCGTGTAGGTGTCTCCATACCTGCCACCTGCGGCCGGCGAGGCATTACCCCCGCCTTTGGATACGGCCCCCCTCATCCGGGGACCGGAGGGACTTGAACCCTCCTGACCAGTGCGCTGCCTGGCGCACACTATGCCCTCTGCTGACTTCTGCACCGCGGTCACGGGCCTTGCGGACCCGCTCAGTCCGGGACTTCCGGACACGACGCAGACCTCCCGAGGTAAGACCGACCGCCTTCACCGCATCCCCGCCGGATTTACCACCCCGGCCCTTGATGGCTGCGGACTTCGCGACTTCGCGCTCGCTCGTCCGGCCGGGTAGGCCTCGCATCCGGTTCTTGTTCATCGGGTCGCAGCTTTGCTCCGCGCTTCCTTCAGACCCCGCCTCGCGACGACGCCCTTGCGCTTCGCTAATCCTTCACCGCCATCAGGCTGGATAGAGGACTTGCACCTCCAAGCTGTCGGTCATGCTCGGCACACGCGAAGGACCCGCGAAGCGGGTTGACAGCCGCGGGTGACCGTGCGCGAGGTAGACGCGCTCTGAGCGCAGCGAGGGCCTCCGCCTGTTTCAGGAGAGCCACTTGCAAAACTCTTGGGGTCGCGGCTCGGCTCAGTCCTCCGATTCTCAGGGGTGAACACCCCATTGTCCTGGATTTCGACTGCGTGTTCTGGTCCTGAAGGACCGCGGCAAGCCAGGAGACGGAAAACAAGGGGATCGACGTGTTTTCCACCGAGCGTGGGGACACCGGTGGGTGACTGACGCCGGTTGGGCGCCGGGATTGGATGGGCGTTTGCCGGCGGTGCGTTGGCTATGTCACCAGACGCAGAAGTTGGTTTGGTCGGCGGTGAGCGCCAACATGCCGAACATGCAGTGGCACATCACCTTCGCGGCGCCACGGACCCGGACATGGCGACCGCCGAACTCGTCCTTGAGACGGCCATTGACGCGCTCACCCGCCGTACGCTCGTTGTAGCGAACCTGCTCGGCGAGCTGGAAGCCGAGATTTTTCAGGCGCCGAGCTTCGGTTCGCTGTTCTTCCGCCCGGGCCTTGTCGCCGCGGGGGTTGACGTCAATCAACGGGACGTGGCCGAGTGAGCGGCTGTGCTCCCGGATCTGCTCCGCGTCGTAGGCGGCGTCCATCAGGTCGTACAGATTGGTCGTCCGCTCGGCGGACAGAGTCGCCAGCGGAATGGCGGCCTGGCTGTCGTGCAGGGAGGCGGACGTCAACAGGCCACTGATCGGAATCTGGCCGTCGGCCACGTCGATGTGCAGCTTGTAGCCGACCCAGGTGTCCTTGTAGCCCTTGCTGTTCTTCTTCGTGCCGACATCGCAGGCGGTCGGCAGATCGTCGAGCATCGCCTGCAAGGGCATGGCCGCTTGCCGGTCGAGGCGTTTGATGGCCTTCGGCCGTTCTTCGCCCTTCTTCGGCCGCCCCCGCTTGCGCTTGGGCGGCGGGGGCGGCGTCTCCTTCGTGGCCGGCTTCTCACGGGCCTCGATGGCCGTCGAGTCGCGGGAGAGGTGGCCCACCAGCCGGTCGTGGTGCGTCTCCCGAATCAGCGTTTCGTGCACGCGCTGGGGCAACTGCGTGTCGGCGAACTCGGCGAAGGCGCGCGAGAAGACCGACTCGCTCGGCACCTCGCCCCGCCGCTCCCAGCCGCAGACCCGCCGCAACACCACATCGGTGTCCAACCGGTCCAGCAGCATGCGCGTCGTCGGCAGGTCGTAGACCGCCTTGGCCACGAAGGCCCGCGCCATCGCCGCGCGGTCCTTGGGCGGACGCCCCGGCATCCGGCAGTACCGGGGAATCAGGTGCTCGATACGGATGACCTCCAGGGTCTGCACCAACTGCTGCTGTTTCCCGGTCAGTGGCCCCAACACGTGTTCCAACTGTGGAAACAGCGCATGCTGGATCGACTGCCAGTAGGAGGCGAAGGAGGCGCGCACTGCATTCATGGCTTGTTGACCGCTCCTGGAATCTACAGGTATATTACTCCCAAGGTCGATGTCAAGCAGTGAATCGATGGCCCGCGGCGACCCGATGCTCGCGTACGCGAAGCAATACGACGCGCTCAAGGCGGAATTGCAAACGCTCGGGTTTCTCTGCCAGGGCAGCCTCCAGACCCGCCGGGTAGCGTGTGGGAAGACCACTTGCCGCTGCCACCACGACCCGGACGCCCGGCACGGTCCCTACCACTACTGGACGCGCAAGGCCCGCGGAAAAACTGTCGGCACGCATCTCACCGAAGACGAGATCGTCCTCTACCGGGAGTGGATCGAGAACAACCGCGAACTGGAACGGATCGTGACGGAAATGCGCGGCCTCTCTTCGCGCGTGCTTGCCTTCATAACCGGCCGGGAGGCCCCATGAACCCCGCGTCTCGGGCTCGTCGGCGGCGGTGACCGCTACCGCCATCCTGCAGACGCTACGTCCCGCCCACTGACCGTCCCTCGCCGGCGGCTTCCGGCAAAGAAAACCCGGCCGATCACCGGTTTTTGCAAGAGGCTCAGGAGAGAGCTCATTTCTTGAGATGGTTCGGTGCATGCGGTCAGGTGCTGTCGTGTGTCCGGCCTCATTGATTGCGGCATAGCAACCGCCGCGGGCCTGTATGGAGATACGCGGGTCGGGTCCAAAATCGCTCCAGTGTGCTCGAAGGCACCTGACAGTTGTCTGGTTTTCCCGACCCCGTCTCGTTGACCGTTTGCCCTTACCATCCTCCGACCTGCTCGCATTCCCGACAGTGACGAACCGGCTTCGTCTACTCAGACGGTGACGGCCGGCGCGCGGTAGTATTCGTTCTTCGTCATCAGCGCCCAGGCGATGCGCGCCGTGCGGTTGGCCAGCGCCACCGCGACCAGCATGCGTGGTTTGCGCGCCAGCATCCGGGCCAGCCAGGGGTCCTTCGTGCCGCGTCGCACCGCCCAGCCGATCGTCGCCATCGCGCCGACGACCAGCAGCCGCCGCAGATCGCGCTGGCCCATCTTGGATATCTTGCCGAGCTTCGGCTTCCCGCCGGTCGAGTGCTGCCGGGGAACCAAGCCCAGCCAGGCCGAGAAGTCCCGGCCGCGCCGGAAGCTCTCCATCGGCGGCGCGAAGGCCTGAATCGCCATCGCGGTTAGCGGTCCGATTCCCGGGATGCTCATCAGCCGTACCGCCTGTTCGTCTTCGCGGGCGCGCTCACGAAGCTCGTGCTCCAGCCCCGCGGTCTTCTCGTCGAGATCGGCGACCTGATCGAGCAACAGCGCCCCCAGCTCGCGGACCAGGTCCGGCAGCCCCGAGTCGGCGTCTTCGATTGCCTCCGCCAGCCGCCCGACATAAGCCGGTCCCCGCGGAGCGACAACGCCGTACTCCGCCAAGTGCCCCCGCAGCGCGTTGATCGTCTGCGTGCGCTGCCGAACCAGCAGCTCGCGCGTGCGGAACCGCATGCCCCGAGCCTGCTGCTCCTGCGTCTTCACCGCCACGAAGCGCATCGTCGGGCGCGACGCCGCTTCGCAGATCGCCTCCGCGTCGGCCGCGTCGTTCTTCTGCCGCTTCACGAACGGCTTCACGTAGATCGGTGGGACGAGCTTCACCGCATGACCGAGCTTTCCGATCTCGCGGCCCCAGTGGTGTGAACTCGCGCAAGCCTCCATCGCCACGACACAGCGCGGCTGCGACCCCACGAAATCCAGCACCTTGTTCCGGCTCAGCTTCCTGCGGAACGCAACCGACCCGTCTGCCCGTGCGCCATGGAGCTGAAAACTGCGCTTCGCCAAGTCGATCCCGATGATGGTAGCGTCTTCCACTGGATGCCTCCTCCTTCAGGTGCGTTGTGTCACGGCACATCCACCTTGGCACATTGCGATGCCGTCCGGGGGAGGCGTCCACCCCATCGCTCCAGCCGGTAACAGTCGGAGCGGATGATAGAGGTAACGACATCGTCTGAAGCACTTCGATGGAAAAGGGCTGCCATGGGCGGCTCCGTGACCATGCGGGCCGCAGGATTCTGAACGCTGTGCAGGCCTCGAAACCAATAGTGCGGAAGCCGACCCGCCTGTTCGACGGGGAAGGCTGCCACGGGCCGGGAAGCGAGCGACACAGGCACCGACCCGCTCCGCCGGGGTAGTGGCGGCAGCACGCATGGAAGAGGGGAGCGGACGCAACACGGGAAGCCCTGCCGGTGGCGTGGCACGCGCCAACCGACGCCCGTGAGGGCAAGGTCGGGCCGGCCAGGGTGGCGGAGAAGCCCGTACTGTGCGCCAGGCAGCGCACTGGTCAGGAGGGTTGAAGTCCCTCCGGCCCCCGGATGAGGGGGGCCGTATCCAAAGGCGGGGGTAATGCCTCGCCGGCCGCAGGTGGCAGGTATGGAGACACCTACACGGGCACGCAGGCGAAAGCCGGACACAGCCAAGGTGGACCTGGAGCCGCCACGACGGAACTGCGGAGGACAGGGCGCCCACCGTGAGGTGGGGTCCGAAGGGTTTGCGGAGCAGTACCGGGCCGTAGTCGAGGGGGCGACCCCATGACGAACCGGTCGGCCAAAGGTGGGGCAAGGTCGAGCCTGCACTACAGAGGCGAAGGCGATCTCATCCACCCACCGCACCAAGGTGTTTGCGGGCGGCACGGTATGGAAGACCAGTGCGTGACCCTGGGAGACCTCGGCGGGTCCGCGGGTGGCGCCGCGGCAACTGACCCTATAAGCGAGAGCGAAGTGGGAAGGGATGCTCGTCGAGGAGTCGGACGGCCGAATAGTACCTGAAGCGCGGTGAAAGCCGCGTGACCGTCAGGGGGCGGCAACCGAGTGGGTTGGGGAAGGCGGCCGGCGAAGACGGTCGGGACCAGACAGGACGGTGAGATGAGCAAGGGCGCTGAGGTGGACAGTTCCATGAGTGAAAGACCCCAACATCAGCGACCGAGGAGACTTGCCGACTGGCTGAACCCGACGGGCCGGAGGATGGTCCACTCTTTGATTCCTCCATCGGTCCTCATCACGCGAAGACGTCTTCGTGAAAGCGGTATGCGGGAAAACCGCACGTACCGTTTGAGCGGCGGACGGAGGCCAGCGCCCGCGGGGCGCGCCTCCTCCGACCCGACACCGTTGACGCCGGGCAATGCCGGCCGAGGGAAGGGGCTTCAGGTGGAAGGGATGGCGAAAGGGAACAGGCTCCGGGAGTGGTCGAATGGCCTATTACCCCGATGAATGAGCAGGAATGCCAGACGTCATCACATGCACAAGCGAAGGGGACGACCCGCGCGGTCGCCGTCGTCAGGGCGTCAACAGGTCTGACGACGCACCGGCCGGCCAGCGCCAGGGTGTGCGCCGGGTGCCACGGCTCGCAAGACCCGCCCGCTGGTCGCAACCGGAAGCTCGTGTGCGAGCCGCATGATTCCACTGGAGAGCCCGGTGCCGGAAATCGGCCCGCCGGGTTCGGAGAGCGGGGGGAGGAAACGTACCCACGGGACTCGGACTGCGGCCCGGTGCGAAAGCGCCGGATGAGCCACCGAGTCCCTACCGGTTACGCGCCTCCCCTCGACTCTACCCCGTCCGTCGAGGCTCGGCATCAGACAGTTATTAATAGGGTCATTGGTTGCCTGACATCAGACAGGTAATTTCGGCCCGATTTCCTCATATTTCGGCATACTGCGAGGTCAGGATACTTATTTCCAGCTTAATAACGGGTCGTCCGATCAGCGCAGGGCAGAGCTTGATGATCTCTGGTTCGGTTTTCAAGACACAGATCGTGCTTTATGCAGAGGCAATTGTCGGGCAGGACACTAGCGAGCCGGCGTCCGTCGGATCTGTTCAACAGTGAGCCGGGACGAGCGAGCCAAGTCGAGGCCGGTGAAGACCTTTCACGCCAACGTCGCTGGGTAGACGCGATTCAGGATTGGCAAGCGTCCCTCATATTCGATGTGCACATTCGCCCAGGTGCGCTCAATTCGCTGATGGTCGTCGGTCTCCATCCACAGAAATAAAACAGCCCGCCCGTGCTCTGTGACGCCGAGTTTTCTGTCGTCATCAAGATGCTGCCTCATTCGTGCTCGTAGGTTCTTTGTCCGACCTACGTATAAGACCACGCGCAGGAACGTGGCCAAGACGTAACAGCCAGAGCATTCAGGGACATGACGCACGGCATTCCACTCGAATGCTTTAACATGTAACGGTGCCGGTATGAGAGCGGAGACGTTCATAGTTCTACCGCTGCCCCATCAGCGTCTCCACTGTGAAGTGCCCTCGCCATATCCTGCATTACGTGAGGGAGAGCGGCGCGATTCATAAGACCTGCCTGCCCGCCTCTTTTCCACCAGTCACTGTGGCCAACGCCAGCGTATTCACCTTCCATATTGTCAAAAACAGACGACAGCAGTCGCTTCATTGTATCGGTCGTGTAGCTCCTGAGATTCTGGCACTTCATGAAAAACGGCGCGGAAAACATACAGAACAACTGCACCCCGTTGTACTTGTACAGCACGGATTTCTCTTCCCCGCCCAAGATTTCTGTGAGTGCCTTCCAGTAATTGAGGAAAACCTTTTTCTCTTTGTCGAAGTCGTTAAGGCTGGACAACGGGTTGTTCGCTGTCAGAACATACTTGACGATAGCATCTACAAACGACTGTTGGCCTAGTTTTCCGGTGGAGTCTTCACCTGCCATCTTGATCTTGTCCTTCCAAGGCGAATCCTCAGTCCGGTTAAGGTACGTCACGTGCTGCAGTGCCTTGTCGACATCGCCCGTTTTCACTACGTTACGAATCCATTTCGGTAGAGTCGGCATGGGCTCGACACCCAGTTCCCTAGTAAGTCGCGCAGTGATACGTTGCCCGACACCTTTATCGACGGTCCTCTGCGTTGTGTTTACGATCAGAAAGTGGCACATCTGGGCCAGAAAATCGATATTTACTGCAAGGTTTACGGGAACTTCAAACTTCAACACACGCTCGTCCTTTATTGCCGCCATCTTAAGTCCTTCCAGCCGGTGCTGCCCATCAACCACGCTCAGCGGACCTGTGCTCGCAATATCCAATTCAATGGTATGGTCTTGCTCGTTGAACGGGACGTCGCTAGACGTAGCGAGCAGGACCGACGTGGGAAGGAAAGCGTCGTTGTTCGCCTGACCGTCCACGACATAGTCTGCGAGTCTCTTGGCCCTCGCCTTGTTCAGCAAGCGCTGATACCCTTCGTCAGTCTCGGGATCAAGCCGCTCAACGTCATAGAAGCCATCGGCGATCAACTGTTCAACCCTGACAGAAATCAGATAGACAACCAAATCTCCCTGTTTTACGCGAGCAGCCGGTGTGCGAAGTTTCATAGTAGGCCATCCTCCTTTGTTCTGAACGCCAAGTGGCGGCCGGGCGGGCGGCGCCCTCACGAATACCCACCTCCCCTGGGCAAGCTAGGCGAACTTGCCCTTCGAGTCAGCCCTCCAGCGCACTCAGAACACATGTATACGACGATTCGTGATGCGAGGTAGATTCCTCATATCGTTCTTCCCTTGCCGATGGTAGCTCAGTGTCCCCGCCGCGTCCAGCCCGACCGCCCTGAGAGCGCCCGCCCCATTTTTCGGGCCATGGGGTTCCCCGAACCGCTCGACAACGCTTACAAACGCGTCGGAGCCGAGCGGATGTCGACGCCGGCCCGGAGCAAGTGGACAGCCGTGCTGTGCCGCATGCTGTGAAGAACACTACTGCCCCACATCTTCAGCGCCACAGCAGCATTTGAGGGTCTGGGAAGCCCGGTGGCGCGGGCGTGGTGAACAGTTCCACCAATGGACGGCGGTCGAACAAGTTGAGTTGGAGAACCCGTAGCATCCGGTGCAGGCTCCGGCCTAGCCGCAGGACGAACTTCAGGTAGGCCAGTAGCAGGTACATGCACGTCGCCACCCACAGTTGCGACAACACTGCGTTCTTCGACCTGCCCGCGAAGCGCTTCACCCTCAGATTCTGCTTGATCCACGTGAAAAACGGGTCGATTTGCCACCGCGACTTGTACAGGTCGGCAATCGTCTTCCCCACCCACGTCGTGTTGTTCGTCACGAACACGTAGCTCCGCTGCGTTTCCTCGTCCCAGTAGCCGACCCGCCGCAGCGTGCCCGGATAGGCCTTGCGGCTACGCGCACTGGTCAACTCGATCGTCTGGTCGCTCAACACCCCGGTCCGGATGTCGACGTCGTGCTCACGCACCACCTGATAGCGCACGTTCCGCTTCAGGCGGGTCACAAAGGTCACCCCCGTTGCTGCAATTGATGGAGCCACCCGAAATCAAGATACGCGCGGTTGGCCACCACCACGCTGCCGGCCGGGAACGTCCACGTGCGGGCCACCGTGACGTCGCCGGTCTTGCCGTCGGTCACGCTGATGAACGTCGGCAGATGTAGATGTCCCGCCTGGTCCACGCCGACGTGCTGCTTGATCGCGCCTTTCGTGCGCCGGAACGACGCCCATGGGAAGGCCGCCAGACACAAGTCGATGGTCGACGCGTCCACCGCGTACAGCTTGTTCTTGAACCGGAAGCCATGCCGCGGAGCCCGCTGCTGGCAGCGGGCCAGCAGGCGACCGAAGAGCGCTTCGTAGAGCGTATACGGCTGCTGTGCGTTCACCCGCGCCAACGAGGAGTGACTATATCGAGTAGACGGAGGTCCACCCACTCACTTCGGGATCGATTTCACGAACCTTCAAGCTGGCTTCGTCGGTCTCGATGTCAAGGAATCGACCCTTGTGGTCGGGCGAATGCGATGGTGGATATCTGGGCGGTAGCGCCAGCGATTCCCCCATCAGTCGCGGAGTCACGATTGGGGGTTATAAGCTACGAGACGACGCCGCGGCCGAATCGGAAAGCATCTGTCATCCTCGTCGGACATTTCTACTTCCTTCCCCAAGATGAGCTGTCGAAATCGTAGTAACACTCTGTCCGCGCCAGTCAGCCACGACGAACGGCATTACCTCTCCAGTGTGCTTGTGCTCAGTCCGACCTTCCCTACCAAACAAGCCCTCACCGAAACGCTCTAGGACATTCACTCCATCAGCAAACCTCACCCATCCTGTGCGGACACTTCCAAACTTTGCAGGAAACCACAGCGGCCCGCCCCCAAGTTTCCTATTGGGCTTTACCGAGAGTTCACTGTAAAAGGTGCCCCTATAGAACTCCTCATCCCAGCCTCTCGGTAGAAGCACAAGAGCTCTCCCCATCTTCACTGCCCAGCAGGGAAAATCAGTGCCGTTCATCAGAATGCCGTCGTCTTCTTGCCAATCGGTGGCCGTAAAGACAGAGTGCTTGATTATGTCCTCATCGGGCTTCAGTATCTGCTCACGTACCATCTTCGTGCCAGCGCCCTCTGCGTAGTCGTAACCACGTTTCCCGAGAAGAGAGAAGACAGACAAGTAAGCAGCTCGAAGCCAGCTTGTCTTCACATAGTGAACATTTGGTATTGCCCCGGCAATGGTAAACTCCTTGCGGTCCCTTATAGCAGACGCAAATGCCTCTGCAGGGAAGGACGACGGGGATCGGTACCTCATAATGATGGTGCCGTTCGCGTCTACCTCGATGTTCCCCTTGTACGGATGGTCTGTGCCCGGTATGTGCAACTCCGCCTTGGGCGTCCGCATGGCAGCAATAGCCGCCGCATCCACAGTATTACCAGCTTGGTGATTACATCCCTTACAGGTAAGGCACATGACGACAGACTTCACGCCCTCATGTCCCTTCGGAGGCACGTGCTCCAGTGTCGGTTGCGCTCCCTCCTCATCTGCAAAGGACTTCAAACAGATTGGACACATGGTATTGCCTAGTTCGTAGAAGTGGTTCCTCAATTGCGAATCCTTACGGCGCCCCATTATTTTTTCCTCCCTCTCCCCAAGAAAAAATTGGGCCGAGATGGGGGAGCCCATCGACCGGAGCCCGAGCCATGAAGGTAGCACGATCCGTCTCCGAGATCCTGTCGCAGCACACGACGCTGGCCCTCAAGTGCCATCGAACGGCTGTACCTCAACGTCTACGTGCCGGTGCTGCAGCGGAGCGGCGGGCGCGGCGGACTTCTTTCGAACGATTCGGGTTTGACGGCGGAGCAGCTGCGGGACCGAAAAACCGCAGGTCCTGTACGTCGTCGGCGACGACGGGCGACCGTCTCAGACGTGGGCCCCGATCATCGACGGCACGCTCCGGGGACCGGAGGCGGTCTTCGCCCTGCTGTTGTCGTACGCGCGGCAGATCGGCCTCAACGCCGCTGACAAGGTGCTCTTCATCGCCGACGGCGCGCCCTGGATCTGGCAACGCATCCAGCGCCTCATCGCCGCGCTCGGGCTCTCGCCGACACAGGTGCTGGGGCTGATCGACTTCTATCATGCCGCGAAGCAACTCTCGGACGCGGTCAAGCTGCGCCGCTGGAGCGCGACGCAACGCACCCGCTGGCTCAACCGCACGCGGGGGCTGCTCAAGCGAGCACGGGTGGACGAGGTGATCACGGCCCTGCGGGAGCTGTGCCGCGGGCGCACGGCCGGCAAGATCCGCACGCACCTCAACTACTTCCTGAAGAACCGTCATCGTTTCGCCTACACCACAATGGTCGGGCTCGGGCTTCCGCAGGGCAGCGGCGCCGTCGAAAGCGCCATCCGTCGCGTCATCAATCTCCGCATCAAGGGCGCATCCATCTATTGGCTACCGGAGAGCGTCGACGCGATTCTTCTCCTGCGGTCTTTCTATAAGTCCGGCAGATGGAACTGTTTGCAGCGGATGGCCATGACGCCGGTGGGTGTGAGCGCGTGACCGGGAAATCGGGAATGCGCCCGGAGCAACCGGCGGACATCGCTTCGGCCGCACACGAACGGACCGTGGGGGCCGCACCGAACTCTGCGCTTCTCGAACAACCCATTTACAATTGTCAAGCGACATCCGGAATTGCCCCCCCGGCGACACCGGAACCTGACCCCCCGAAGAAACGGCGTATGTTGCTGAAGTGGGGAACGCAGCGACGTTGCATCAGTGTCGCAACGGATCATCGAAGTCGTTCTCGTGATCTCGTGGACGACGATGCCTGTGGGTTCTGTGGGCGGCGTCTGCGCCGTCCAAGTGGTGTGGTAAACGCGCTCTCGACGACGGTTCAGTCGCCGCCGAACGCAGCGCGCGCGTTTTCCACGCCACGGCAGAATCCACAGGCCGCCCGGACCTGACTGGACGATCGCGGGGGACGCCAGCGCAATGGCCGGTGTCCGAACGCGTCGCGATGCTGGCGGTCGCATACTCATGTCGTCTTCTGCGGCCGGTCGTGAGGCGTCGGCGCCGAGAGCCTGAGGACGCCCGCACGACGCTTCTCCCGCAATCGGAAGCTCTCTCCGGTAATTGTCAGACGGGTCCCGTGGTGATTACGAAGACCGGCTCATCGGATCGTGGCTCGCGGCCGCGTTCGCCCAGCAGGGCGCGCAGCAGGTCGGCGGTCTGCGGCCACAACGGGCAAACGCGCTCTTTCCGTCCCTTGCCATACAGGCGGACTTGCGCGGGGGTGTCCAACCGCAGGTCGGCGACGCTCAGGCCGACGATTTCCCCGACCCGCGCGCCGGTGTTGAACAGGGTGGCGAGTAGCGCATAGTCGCGGCGGCCGTCGACGGTGCCCCGATCGACGACTCCCAGGACGGCTTCGACCTCCTCGTGCTCGAGGTACTCCACGCAGCGGATACCGGTACGCTTGAACGGGACGGCGAGGACGCGTTGACAGTGTGCGAGTCGTGCGGCGTACTCCATGGCGCAGTACCGGAAGAACGCGTGGACCGCGGCGAGGCGCACATTGCGGGTGGCGACGCTATTGCGCCGGTCGTGCTCCAGTTACTCAAGAAACGCGAGGATCGGCTGTGGCCCGAGGTCGTCCAGGTCCAACCGGATAACTGAGGTTGCCCCGATCCCGTGGACGGGTTAACGCTTGCGGGCTCACATCATGACACATCCTCGGATGAACGTCGGAGGGTGCCCCAAGCGTAGTGGAAAGTCGGTGGCGACTCCTGCCCGGCTGTGGTATCAGTCGGGTGTGTTCAAAAGGAGGAGAGGCCACCGATGAAGAAACCGTACAAGATCGTTTCGGGCGCGTCCGCGCCGAACCGCCGGGAACTGGCGGACTGGCTGGCGAAGGACGGGCAACTGCTGATCCCGCTGGTCGAACTGCTGGAGAAGGGCGAGCGAGCCATCGACGAGGTGATCGACGTGATGGGCCGGGCGACCATCGAGGCCGTCCTGCGGATGAGCGCCGAGCAGGTGGCGGGGCCGAAGGAGCAGGGACGGCGCGACGCCGACCGGGATCTGTACTGGCACGGGGTGCAGGCGGGACGTGTGGCATTGAAGGAGCGGCAGTTGCGGGTCGACAAGCCGCGGCTGCGCAAGAAGCGGCCGCGGGCCGATGAGCCGGGCGAGGTGGAGATTCCGGCGTATACGGCGTTGCAGGCGGATCAGCCACTGGCCGACCGGATGCTGGAGCTGGTGCTGCAGGGCGTGTCGACGCGCAAGTACGAGAAGGTGCTGCCGGCGCTGGCCGACCAGGTGGGGGTGAGCAAGTCGGAGGTCTCGCGGGAGACCATCGAGGCGGGGACGCGCGTTCTGAAGGAGTTGGCCGAACGGGACCTGGGCAAGTTGGACGTGCTGGTCGTCTACCTCGACGGGATCGTGTTCGGGAACTACCACGTGGTGGCGGCGGTCGGTGTGGATGCGGATGGTCGTAAGCACGTGCTGGGGCTTTGCGGCGGGGCATCGGAGAACACGGAGGTCACCGCTGGCCTGCTCGAAGATCTGGTGACGCGGGGCCTGCGGGCTGACCGGCGGCGTCTGTTCGTCATCGACGGCGCCAAGGCGCTGCGGCAGGCCATCGGGCGGGTGTTCGGGTCGGCGAACCTGGTGCAACGTTGTAGAAACCACAAGGTAAGGAACGTCTTGGGTCATCTGCCGAAAGAGCAGCACGAGCAGGCGCGTTCGACGCTTCGGGCGGCGTGGAAGCTGGACGCCGACGAGGGCATCCGGAAGCTGGAGCAGTACGCCTCGTGGCTGGAGCGGGAGTGGCCGTCGGCGGCGGCGAGCCTGCGCGAAGGGCTCTCGGAGTTGTTCACGGTCAATCGCCTTGGGCTGCCGAAGCCGCTGCGCCGCTGCCTGACGACGACGAACATCATCGACTCGTCGCACGCGGGCGTTCGCCAGCACACGAATCGGGTGAGTCGCTGGCAGAGCGAGGAGATGGCGGTGCGGTGGGCCGCGGTGACGTTCCGAGAGACGGAGAAGCACTATCGCCGCATCACGGGCTATGAGCATCTCTGGATGCTGAAGGCGCACCTCGACGAAGAGAATGGCGCCCTTGCCGAATTGCAGAAGGCGGGGTAATGTGTGTCTGTCGCTGCCGACTTTCAACTACTGGCGGGACACCCTCGAACGTCGTTCCGTGTCAGTCATCGACGATGACCGCTGTGGGAGTGTGGGAATCTCGCGGCCCGGACACAGGCGTGATCGGCGACGATCGCCCGCGAGATTTCCAACGGACTGGGGGCGCCCGCCTCGCCGACCTTCAGATTCAGCGCGACGTTGACCGGGCGTCCCCAGGCCGGGCACTTCCACAGCGCCCCCGTGGGTACGGTACACGGTCCCGCAACAGCGGTTCGCCTCGCGAAGCCGAAGGCGAGCCGTGTACCTGTTGGCCACCATTTCCTCCGAGTGTTTCCAGCTCAACCATGCACCGTTACGTAACGGGACTCAAGCCCCTGCAGCAAAGCCGGTGACGGCGTGAGTCGTCACCGGCAATCCGAGCTCCACCTGACTCGTGGGCGCCTGCAGAGCCTCCACCGGCCGGTCGCCGTCCACAGGAACTGCCGCATGGAGCCGTTCGAACTCCAGCGGCGACGCGTAGCTCAACGCAGAATGCCGGCGCCGCGTGTTGTACCACCCCTCGATGAACTCGAAGATGGCCGCCCGCGCCTCAGCGTGCGTGGACAAGATCGTGCGGGCCAGCAACTCGCACTCGAGCGTCGCGAAGAAGCTCTCGGCCATTGCGTTATCGAAGCAATCCCCCACCGAACCCATCGACAGCGCCACGCCCCATTCCCGGCAGCGGCCACCGAAGGCCAGCGACGTGTACTGGCAGCCCTGGTCGGAGTGATGCACGACCGCTTCGGGCCGGCGTTGCTCCACGGCCATCTCCAGTGCCTCGACTACCAGCTCGGTGCGCAGGTGCGTCGCCATCGCCCAGCCCACGGAACACCCGACACACTACCCATCTCGAAGACCTTCCTGACTTCGCGACCATCACTCGTGAGGCGCATCCCTTCCAAGGCCAACGGCTCGCGGTCTTGAGGCGGATGCAGCGGCAAGGCGGGCACCAGCTTCTGTTGCTGTTTCCAGATGGAGGCCGGCGGTTGGTGCCGGTCGCCTGGACCGACGCCGCATCAGACGGCGCGGACGACCGTGTCGCCCGCGCCGCACACACTCTGGCCGGCATCGCCGACTTGTTGCGGATGCGGACGATTGTCGACGCTCTTCTCCGTCGCCTTGAAGCGGAGGAGGAGCATGCAACTGAACCTGGGCATTCTGAAGGACCCGCGCCCCGACCCGAACGTGTGGGCGGCGCTGGAGGACGAGCAGCGCATCGGTGTGCTGGACGTGCTGGAGAGACTCATCGTGCAAGCGGCGCGACCGGAACCAGAAAAGGAGGACGACGATGAGTGAGACGAAAGTCCAGCCCACCCACCTGCGCCGCGCCGCCGTCGTGTACGTGCGACAGTCCACTGTCGCCCAGGTCGAGCAGAATCGCGAATCGACGCGACGGCAATATGACCTGGCCGAACGGGCGCGCCAGTTCGGGTGGCGCACCGATCAGATCACGGTGCTCGACGAGGACCTGGGGTTGTCTGCCGCGACCACGCGGGGGCGTGGTGGCTTCGCCCGCATGACCGCGCAGGTCGCCCTCGGACACGTCGGAATTCTCCTCGGCCTGGAAGTCTCGCGGCTGGCCCGCAACAACGCGGACTGGTACCGGTTGCTCGACCTGTGCGGCATCACCGACACTCTGATTGGCGATGCCGACGGCGTGTACGATCCGAACGTCTTCAACGACCGGCTTATCCTCGGGCTGAAGGGGACAATGAGTGAGGCCGAACTGCATGTCCTGCATGCGCGCCTCGACGGCGGGATCCGCAACAAGGCGGCCCGCGGAGAGCTGCGTTGCGGTCTGCCTGTCGGGCTCGTCTGGGGCGAGCGCGACGGCGAGATCCGGCTGCATCCCGACGAAGCGGTCACCGGGGCCGTTGGCGCGGTTTTCGAGCGGTTCGCCGAATTCGGGTCGGTGCGCCGCGTCTGGTTGTGGTTCATCTCCGAGAAGCTCACGTTCCCGCTGCGCTTGAACCACGGCGACGCCATCCGCTGGGTTCCTCCGTCGTATCATGCGATTCATCAGGTACTCACCAATCCGGCCTATGCCGGCGCCTACACGTACGGCAAGTCGAGGCAGGAGCGCGTCGTCGGCGAAAACGGTGTGGTGCGCCAGCGTGTGCGTCGAGTACCGCGCTCGGAGTGGCCGGTGCTGATCACCGACCACCACCCGGGCTATATCGACTGGCCGACCTACGAGGACAACCTCGCCCGCATCGGCAGCAACACGCGGCCGCGACCGCATGCGGCGGGGAGCGGCGCCGTCAGAGAAGGAAGCGCGCTGCTGCAAGGCATCGCCACGTGCGGCCATTGCGGGCGGCGGCTGTATGTCCACTACCAGGGACGAAACGCCTCGCCGGGCTATCACTGTTCGGGTCAGGATATCGTCCAGGGAAGCGGCGTGTACTGCCTGTACATCGGCGGCGTACAGATCGACCGGGCGGTCTCCGAGGCTGTGCTCGACGCGGCGCAGCCGGGCGGTCTCGAGGCCGCGTTGCGCGCCGCCGAACGGATCGAAGCCGATCACGACGGCGCGCTCGAACAGTGGCGTCTGGCCGTCGAACGGGCGCGCTATGAAGCCGAGCGCGCCGAACGCCGGTACCGCGCCGTCGAGCCCGAGAATCGCCTCGTCGCCCGCGGCCTCGAGACGGAATGGGAACAGCGCCTGAGCGAACTCGAACAAGCGCGGTCCGAACTCGAACGCCGCGAGCGGCGCCGACCGCGCGAACTGACGACCGACGAGCGCAAGGCCGTACTCGCACTCGGCATGGACCTGCCGCGGGTCTGGGAGGCGCCCACCACCACGGCGCGGGACAAGAAGGAGTTGCTGCGCACATTGCTCGATGAAGTCATCGTCGCCGCGCCGCGCGGTGGGCACACCGCCCACCTGACGCTGCGTTGGCGTGGGGGTCTGCTGACCGAGCTCGACATCGATCGCCCGCAGACGCGCCAGCCGCCGATCCGAACCGACGAGGACACCCTTGAACTCGTGCGCCGCCTGGCCCGCCACTATCCCGATGCGGTGATCGCCGGCATCCTGAGCCGCCAAGGCAAGAAGACCGCCTACGGCCACCCCTTCACCGCCATGCATGTCGGGAACCTGCGCCGCAACTGGAACCTCGGGCGATTCGACCCGGCCACCCGCTCGGCCGACGGTGAACTGGTCAGCATTCAGCAAGCGGCCGAGCGCTTGGAGATGGCGCCCTCGACCCTCCACCGATGGATCAACGACGGATTCATTGCCGGCGAACAGCTCACGCCCGGGGCACCGTGGAGGATCCGCATCACCCCGGAACTGCTCGCCTGCTTCGTCGAACAGACGCCGGCGGGGTACGTGCCGATGCAGGACGCGACTCGAATCCTCGGCGTGTCGCGCCAGACGGTGTTGCAGCGTGTCAAGCGCGGCGAACTCGACGCCGTGCATGTCCACCACGGGAAGAGAAAAGGCCTGCGAATCAAGGTGATCGACGATCAAGCCACGCTGTTCAAGCACTCCTCATAAGTTTGGGGGCAGTATGACGATGGACCCACGACCCGGCGGCTGAACACGTCGAGAACGATGGCCAAGTAGAGGAAGCCGACGAGCGTCGGGACGTAGGTGATGTCGGCGACCCACAGACGATTCGGTGCGTCCGCCGCGAAGTGGCGCTCGACCCGATCCGGCGCCGGCCGGCCCTGTACATCTCGGCGCGTCGTGCGCGGCCCGCGGCGCCGGCTCACGCCCGCGATGCCCGCCGCACGCATCACCCGTGCGACTCGCTTGCGGCCGACCGCGGCGCCGGCTTCGGCCAGTTCGGCGTGAATCCGAGGCGCACCGTACGTTCCCCGGCTATCGGCGTGAATCGCTCGCACGCGGGCCGTCAGGTCCGCATCCGCCTGCGCCCGAGATGAGGGTGGACGTTGACGCCACGCGTAGTACCCGCTCGTGGAGACACCGAGCACGCGGGCCATCGTGGCGACGCGAAAACGAGCCTGGTTCGTGCTCATGAACCGGTAGACCTCCCGGGTCCGGTCTCCCGCGCGAACCAGGCCGTGGCTTTTGCCGAAATTTCGCGTTCTTCGCGCAGCTGCCGGTTCTCCCGGCGCAGCCGACGAATCTCCTCATGTTCTTCGGTGCGCAGGCCGTCGGAGCGCTTGCCAGCGTCGCGATCAGCCTGCGCGACCCAGTTTCGTATCGCCTCGGCCGACGGCTCGAACTCCCGAGCCAGCTCTCCCGGTGTACGTCCGGACCGAACCAGCTCGACCATCTGCTGTCGGAATGCCGCCGGGTACGGCGGTCTCGACTTCGGCATCGTGGACTCCTCCTCCTCGCCAAGAGGATAGGTGTCCACGGAACTGGGGTAACTCCAAACGGACTGTTGCGTCTGCGTTGCGACGAAGCGCAGCAACAGCACCAGGCTGTCCCGATAGCTCCTTGGCGGCGTCGGCTTTATTCTCCTGCCCCGGCCCGGCCGGGGGCCCCCAGTCGATTGCCCGCAGCTTCGTCTAGGCCGTCGACCTGCTTCGGGTGCTTCGTTCGTCCCCGCTTCTGCGGTGCACGGGCCGCTGCTCGTCGTGGTCGGGCGCCTCGGGGTCCCGTGCGATCACCCGTAGCGTCTCGCTGCCGTCGGCCTGCTTCGAGCGTCAGCTCGGGCAACGGCTCGCCGCGTTCCTCGCGCGCGTCGGCGACCGCGTCGACTCTCTGCGCGTCTTCTCCATCACGACCCAGCCTGGGTACGCCCGCTCGCAGATGCGGACCGCGTCGCAGGCCTCGTCGATGCCAAGCACCCCGGCCAGGTGCTTGATATCCTGTAGGTCCGGCTCCCGCGCCGCGAATACCTTCATCGCCAGCAGGTACTCGGCCGAGGCGCCGGTGACGACGATTCCGGTGCTATCGTAGACGGTCTTCGCCCGCACCTCGTCCCCGCGCGGTACGAACTGCGCCGCCTCGAGGTCGAGCCAGTTGTCGTCCAGTCCGTTGCGCTCGGCGACGGTTTTCGCCGCGGGCGAGGACCTCGTCCTTGGCCTCGTCGATGCGCACGCCGACCTCCTTTCTCGTGCGGTCTCCGCCGTAGCCGGTGATCAGGGCGCCGCCGCCGACGAGGTAGACGTGGCCGCAGCCGGTGATCAGGGCGCCGCCGACGAAGTAGACGTGGCCGCGCACGCCGCGCGCTTCGAGCGCCGCCGACAGCTCGTCGAAAAGCTCTCGGATCCGGTCCGTGATCCTCGGATCCAGACATGCCGTTCTCCGCCGCGCGCGTCGAGGTCTCGCGCATTCGCGAGCGCGCCGTGCGGGATGAACGGCGCCGGCGCGTAGACCGCTGTTTCAAGATGCCGGTGCTAGCGCTTTCGCCGCGGCCAGTGTCGTCAGCGCGTTTCATCCCGTCGTGTGCGCATTCGACCGGCGACCACGAGCCCCACGATCTGGCCGCTACCGCCAACGTCACTCTGTTGCGCCGTTGGGACGAGCTCGGCCGCAGTCAGTTCAGGTCGTCCCGTGAAATCCAGTCCCGAGTGAGGTGTGGGATATAGGCATGAACCCCCGTGCCTCGGGCTCGTCGTCGGCGGTGACCGCTACCGCCATCTTGCAGACGCTACGTCCCGCCCACTGACCGTCCCTCGCCGGCGGCTTCCGGCAAAGAAAACCCGGCCGAATACCGGTTTTTGCAAGAGGCTCCCGTGACAGTAGATTCGTCAAGGTGTGACCTGTGCCTCCGTGCCAAGAACAATTGTCTCGCAGCCGAGATGTGTCCACGCGATGTGTCCAATTGCATCCAGTGGGCGCATGGTCCTTATGGCCTGCTCATCCAATCTCAACACCACTTCCGCTTCCGCCTCAGTCCAACCCGGTACCCGTTCTCTTGATAGGTCGGGGAGGTCAGCGAAGAGCTCTTCGCGTCTGCTTTCAAAACGGCGTATGCTGGCCATCTGCAAGACACCATCGCGTAGTTCTTCGATCTCCGGTCCTGCTACCCTTACGGCCCCATCTTCACGCACCACTTCGTTGATGTCTCGCTCCAGCGCCTCGTAGTCGACAGGGCCATCGATTCTCCTTGGATCTGAAAGCACAATCGGCCCGGACTGCGGAGAGTTGAATCCTACGCTATGAGGACCTGCATCTGGGAGCCGCACTTGCGAGGGCGCTACGAACACCGTCTGATTGGAGATTGTGCCCGTTCTGTATGCGTGGTCGAAGTCGCCCTCGAAGAAAAATGCCGGCGCCGCGTACCGGACAATCCTCTTCACCTGGCTTGGCGTCTTCTCAAGAGCTAAGAGGAGTTTGTGCTGATCAGACAATTTGGGCGCGTGAATGTCGAAACGGTAGTAAGGCACTGTGATGTCACCTTCGCTGACTCCTTTCGCTGTGGTCCGCGTCATGCGGTGCGACACTTTGAACTGTAGAAACACGAGCATATTGATCGAGTCTAACTTCACGTCGAATCCACCGCCTTGTTGGCCCTCGGCCACCAGTGACGGCAAGTAGGGCGCTTTCGTGAGCTGAAGTCCTCTCCATCTCTTGTCGATGAGTTCGCGGGTGAGCGCGAAGCCGTACGAGAACTCTGAAATTCTTGGTCGCATGTTCAGACCGCCTCCCTAGCGCTACCCGTGCCCCGGATGTCCGGGGCTGAACTGTAATGTAATGAGCAGGAGGTCATCCGAATTCGTCCCGTAGTTCGAAGGCGAAGGCCATGGCAACCAGTTGGGTGTAGCCGTGCCACATCAACTGTGCGGGGCGGGTCGCGTTGGCGTCCGAGCCAACCGCCGAGGCGCCCGACCAGACCGACGGCGTCGCCGAGGCGCGCCGGCGGCGGCAGCTTGCGTGAGCGGGCGAAGGTGGCAAGCACGCGCAACTCGCCATCGGAGAACAGCAGGTCGCCCGGCAGGTCGGGCACCTCGCGCCCGAGCTGGACCATCAACTGGATCCGCCACCCGATGACCATCTTGATGGCCATGGCCCGTTCGAGCCGCTCGGCCGTGTGGTGCTGCAACTCTTCGACCTTGCAGCCGGACTTGAGCACCCGGAAGTACTCTTCGATGCGCCAGCGCAGGGCGTACCATTGCAGGATGCGCGTGGCGTCGACGGCGCTGGTCACACGCAGCGTGGTCAGCAGGAACCACTCCAGCGGCTCGGCCGTGGGCGGCGGCTGTTCCTCGCGCACATGGACGACCCACAGCTCGACCGGCGCGGCGCCGGGGCAGGGCAGCGCCACCTGCTGGTAGCGCAGTGTCACCTCGGCGACGCGCGCCGCCCGGCGGTCCTTGCGGGCCTGTTTGCTGGCCTTCACGCGCGCGCTCAGTCGCTGCACCTCGACCTTGGCGGCGCCTCGGGCCGGCGCGTTGCGCACCGTATCGAACAGACGGCGCGAGACCGTCTGCCCGTCGGGCGTCTGCTCCCTGCCGAGGACGCGGTCGGCCTTGGCGCGGACCAACAGGTCGACCTGCGGGGCAGCCGCGCGGTGCTCGACGAACAGGTCGAGGAAATCGGCCTCACGGTCCATCACGCACACCACGCGGGTCTCGGACAATGACTCGGCCGCTTGCGCGCAGTCGCGCAGTCCCTCGATCCAACGGAACGACTTGCGCTCCTCGCGCGGCTTCGGGGGCGGCTCGCCTTCCGTCGCGGGGTTCGGGGACGCGGGCGCGTCGAAGGCGGCCCGCAGCACACCCAACGCCACCCCGTCGGGATTGGCGGCCAAGGTCGTGTGCAACTCCAGGCCGCGCGCCACCGCGCCGGTCTGGTTCGAGCCGATGGCCCCCAGCCCCTGCGTCCGGCCGCGCCGGGTGAAGTTCAGGCGGGTGCCGTCCTGGATGCACAGCACCGTGTCGTGCGCCTGCATCCGGTGCAGCGTGCGCTCGCGATGCGGCGCGAGAATGTTGCCGACCGTCACCGCGCTGTCGGCGGGCTGGTCGATCAGCCGGTAATGGCCCTTGACCAGGGCGCGGGCGCCGTGGGCGGCGCCGGTGATGGCGCGCATCGGAGACTCTGCCATTTGCTGCGCGCTCTGTACCAGCCGCGCGCTCAGACGCGCGTCGCCCAACCGCGCCCCGCCGAACTCGTGGTCCGCCCAGACCGCGGCGTCGAGACCGTCGCCAACCGCCAGCCGCGCCACGACCGCTGCGGGCGCCGCGAGGCGGGTGCGCCACGCCGGCTCCAAGGCGTACATATACACCGCCTTGCGCGTTTCCAGCGCCGCGTGCCTGCGGTCCCCGCGACCGCGACCGCAGGTTGCGCCCACCCGAACCCAGTTGGCCGCGCGCACGCTCGCCCCCGTCTGTTCGGTCTCGTCGACGAACGTCTCCAGCAGCCAGGGGCGATAGCCATACAGACCCTCGCAGTCGTCGCCGACTGCCCGGACGACCCGGCCCAGCACGTGCGAGGCCAGGTTGCGACACACAATGCCGGGGCGCACTAGCAGCCGGCACAGTCCCAACACCCGGTGCAGGTGCGCGCGCCGGCCCGTATCGTCCCACCCGACCCAGGCGTCGCGGGACCGCAGCCGCCGCGCACTCGCCGCGAACCCGACGCCGCCCAGCCAACCATGCGCCGAACCCACCAGATACCGCAGTTGCGGGCCGACGAACGGACCGGCGCCGCGCGGGTGCTCGTACGCCATCAGCGTGTTCCAGACTTGGCGCTGCGCGCCGGTCTCCACCAACTCCAGGGTCAGACCCACAACCTCGCCGACCGTGCCCGGCACGTCCACGGCCGGCGCCACCGGGTGCGGTAGCACCCGCGCCCGGCCCCCAACGCCGCGCGCCGGCTGACCCGCAGGCAGCGAGACGTGGCCGGCCGCCTGCAGGTCGGACAACGCCCGGCAGCAGCTCGATCACTTTTGGCCGCGATAGTTCCAAGCGAGCCGATATCGTTGTGTTCGACGCCGACCGCCCCACCGTTCCTTACATCATCATCGAGGTAAAGCAGGGTAAGCTACAGGACGGCAAGGAGCAACTTCGTTCTTACGCTCATGCCACTGGCGCACCGCTGGCCATGTGGAGCAACGGAATTCTGACCGAAGTCTGGCATCGCAAGAATCCAAACTACTTCGTTCCCATCCACCACCTGCCCTACGCCAACCAAACGATAAAAGACATTGTCGACCAGCCATGGACTACGCAAACCCTTGTCGACAAGGACGTGGCGCGTGCGCGAGCGCGTCGGCGAGCCCGTCTGGCATTGCCTCGTGCGTTCGCGTTTCGTCTCTGCCTGGGTTCCAGATCCAGTCGTGGTGCTCGAATCGCCCTTCGGTCCAGCATACGAACACCGTCGGCCGCCACGCGCGTGCCTTATGCCGCTTTGGCGGCCTCGGCGCCGCGCAGCCGGCGCTTGCATCACGGAAAACGCCCGGGAACACAGACGCGGTCTGGTTAACGAAAGGCTGTACTATTGGACTCAGGTGCCGATGATGAGAACAGCAACAGTAGGTCTGATCGCCGCGGTGGCGCTCTCCGGGACGGCCACGGCCGACGCACAGGATTGGTTTGAACAGCAGCTGAACCGCCACCTCGCCGGACTCGCAGCCCCTCACTGCTCAGCCGAAGCGGTGCGGTCCAGGAACTCCCGGGCGTACGCTGGGGGCCGTTACCTGGCGGACGAATCGACTTTTGAAGGCCTCTTCGTCCTCGCGTCCCTCGAGCGGGAATGCGAGGCAGCCGTCGCCGCGGGGGCGGAGAACGACCCGGCGGTGCCTATCCCAGACCTCTGGACGACTTTCTGCAACTTCAACCGAGTCCAAAGGAGGCACCCGAACGCGGACCACGACCTCATGGGCTTCCTCTTCTACGAATGCCGCAGGGCGCTCCAGGCCGTCGCCAGCGAGCAACAGGAGGGGACGCGCTGCGACTACACGTCCACGAGCATCTGCCACCCCGACGCCGACTGCACCGCGAGGCTGTCCCTGCAGGACGAATACGAGCGTTGGCTTGAGATTCCGCTACTGGAGGGACTCTCCGGACCCTCGATGTCGGCAGAGCTGGGCAACGCCCCGTACCCCACTGTCGGGATTTGCAACGCCGCGGGCTGCAACCGAATAGAGGTCCGCTATTGGGTCGACGTCGAGGGGAACGCGCATGTCTTGCGCGAGAGTGGCGTGGGAGCTTGGTTCATGAAAATCGGCGCGCCCGTGAGCTTCGGCGCTTCGCCGGATCCTTCACGCGACGGCCAGTTCGTAGAAGTACGCACCTTCGGCCTGATCACAGAGGTCAGGTCCGGAACCTGCCCAGGCGCGGTACCCACCGGGGGCCGGTAGAACAACACCCCGGCACCCGTGGGAATCAACCAAAAGACACGGCAGGGCGGCCGGTGGCCACGGACCGGAACGCACGCCGCGCGCCTGCAGTCGGCGGCTACCCATGCCGCCGGACCAGAATCAACGTTCGCGGAACTGCAAATCGTGCAGGTCCGGAAACGGGCGAACAAGGCCTTCCTCAAGGCGGAACTCAACTGTTCCCGCGGCTTTCTCGACAACGTCGAAGCTCGGCCGCTCAGCGCTGAACAACGGCGGGCGGTGTGCGTCGACGACGACCGCAACCTGGTGGTGGCGGCTGCCGGCAGCGGCAAGACCTCTGTCATGGTGGCAAAAGCTGGCTGGCTGGTCGAACGCGGTGACACGAAGCCGGACCGAAGTGCTGCTGCTCGCGTTCGCGCGCAACGCGCGCGACGAGCTCGCGGAACGCGTCGGACGTCGTCTCAAACCGGCGGCCCGCTGAAGTCGTTCGAGCTCCATGCCCGCATGACCGCCTTCGTTGCGTATCGCCCCCTGTACCTTTCTGAACGACTTCGCGCGGTTAATCTCGTGGAGTCGGGCAGGCCGCCGGGAGCCACCAACTGCCCCCTGTGTCTCGAACACCTGGGGGGGACTCGTGCCCCGGCGGTCAGCCAGCGATGAATGCCCCGTGGGGAGTTTGCGCCGTTGAGCGCCAGTACAGGGACCGGCAGGCATCGTTGGCGCGCCCGTTGGATTCGGCAGACAGGAGGAGGTTCATTTTGAAGCTGGCGTGGTTCGCGGGTGTCGACTGGGGTTCGCAAAAGCATCAGGCGTGTGTGCTCGACGCCGTCGGGAAGGTGCTCGGGGAACGGGCGTTCGAGCATGGCGGCCAGGGTTTGGCGGAGATGGCGGACTGGCTGCTGTCCTTCGCCTCGGGTGAGGCCGGCGAGGTGGGCGAGGTCGGCGTGGCGATCGAGACGCCGCGAGGACCGGTGGTGGAGAGTCTGATGGAACGGGGCTTTGCGGTCCACTCGATGAACCCGAAGCAACTCGATCGCTTCCGGGACCGCTTCTCGCCGGCGGGCGCGAAGGACGACCGGCGGGACGCGCGGGTGCTGGCCTCGGCGTTGCGCACCGACCCGCATTGCCTGCGGCAGTTGGAGCCGACCGACCCGAAGGTCATCGAGTTGCGGGAGTGGTCGCGCCTCAGGGAGGACCTGACGCGGGAACGCACGCGCCTGGCGAACCGGATGCGTGAGCAGCTCTGGCGCTACTACCCACAGTTCCTCGCCGCGATCGACGACGACGTCGCGACGCCGTGGGCACTCGACCTATGGCGACGTCTGCCGACGCCGACCGCGGCGCAGCGCGTTCGCGAGGCGACGCTCGCCAGAGTGTTGAAACAGCACTGCATCCGCCGGATCGACGCCGCGACGCTACGCGGTCGGCTACGGGCGCCGGCCATCAGGGTAGCGCCGGGCACGGCCGAGGCCGCCGCCGCGCACATACGGCTCGTCACCGAACGCCTCGCCTTGGTCAACCGGCAACTCGCGCACGCGCGCAGCCAGCTCGATCTGTTGGTGCGGCAGTTCGCCGAGGCCGCTCCGGCGGAAGACCCGAACGCGTCTGCGGAAACCGATCCAGGGCCGTCGAAAGAACCGGCTGACGCGGCCATCCTGCTGTCCCTGCCCGGCATCGGCACGGGCGTGCTCGCCACGTTGCTCGCCGAGAGTAGCGACGCAGTGCGGCGGCGGGACTACCACGCACTGCGCTGTCTCTGCGGGGTGGCGCCGGTGACCCGCCGTTCCGGCAAGAGCCTGATCGTGTCGCGTCGTCTGGCCGCTCATGACCGGCTGCGCGACGCCGCCTACCACTGGGCCCGCGTCGCCGCCCAACGCGATCCGGCCAGCCGTGCCAAGTATCAGGCGCTACGAAGTCGCGGCCACGGACACGCCCGCTCCCTGCGCTCGGTGGCCGACCGCCTGCTCAACGTCGCCTGCGCAATGCTGCGCGACGGCGCCTGTTTCGACCCGCACCGTGTCGGGATTACCGCTACGTGAGCCCGGCTCCGCGGCCCGTAGCTTTGGTGTCTGGATGTCCCATGGCCGCCGCTCGCAGCCGGGAAGGCACACGTGGGTCCCGTCCGGGAGTCGTCGACGGTGTTCCGCGACAACGGAGTGGCTCACAGGCGTCGCACTTGCAGGCAGTCGAACGAGGGCCAGCCTTTCCGGCTGGCCCGCAAGGGCTTCTCGCACGGTCGGTCGCGGCAGTCATCCGTAGGACCGGAGCGCAGCGAAGGACCCGCAAAGCGGGTTGACGGCCGTGGCTGACCGTGCGGGGTGAACGCGATCCGAGCGAAGCGAGGGCCTTTGGCGACATCCCGTCATCCGCGGAGCGGCCCTCAACCCACTCAACATCCCAGTGCCTGTGACGGGTATGCCACGCACCTGGGTCGGTGGATCGAAACAGTCGGTCACGGACCAAAAAGAACACGAAGATGCTGCTTGCAAAATGGTGGGGAGTCCCCCCCCGGCCCTTGTGGAGAGCTTGTTGCCGTGCTAGCGTATCTGGTGATGTGGTCCAGTCCGTCCAGGGGGAGATGTGGCACAATTGACCATCGGTAACCTCGACGATCACGTGATTTCTCGACTTGAAGAGCGGGCTCAAGCGAATGAGCGTTCGCTTGAGGGTGAGATCCGGCACGTGTTGACGGAGCGCGTGAATCCGCGTTCGCGCCTCGTTCAGTTTCGTGCGCGTGTGCAGAAGATCGCGGCGCTGACCGCCGGTACGTCCCAGACAGACAGCGTCGCCTTGCTGCGCGAGGATCGCGATCGGTGAAGCTGACCGTTGATGCGTGCATCGTCGCCAAGTGGTTCTTGACGGAGTCGCACTCCGAGGAATCCCGTCAACTGCTGGCCCGGCGGATTTGCTTGCACGCTCCCGATCTCCTGCTTGTTGAGTTCGCGAACATTATTTGGAAAAAGGTCCAGCGACGGGAAATCCCGGACCCGCAACCGTATCTCGACGAGTTGTCGACGCTTCCGGAGACGGTCACGCTGCATCGCAGCGCCGATTTCCTGAATCATGCCCTGCGAATGGCCATAGACATGGACCATCCGGTCTATGACTGCCTCTACTTGGCGTGCGCTGAAGCGACGAGTTCGGTCCTGATCACGGCCGATCACCGCTTCGCGAACAAGGCTGCCGGAAGCAGCCTGGAAGTGTGGACGATCGGGTCGGCCGGAATCGCCGACCGAATCGAGATGGCGACTACGGCGCCACTCCTTCGTGGAGAGAAAATCGAGGAGCTGATCAAGCTGCACGAGTTCTTCGCGAGAACAAAGGAGCATGTCCTCGAAGGCGTGCCCAATCGAACGAAGACGGGCCTACCGGTTCTTTCGCCGCAAGATTTCGACCGCTTTCTGGATTCTCCGTCCTACAAGCGCCTTGTTGATGCGGTGACCGACCTCCCTGACGAGGAGCGCGTCGACCTGCTCGCGCTCGGATGCTTTGGCGCCGGGCATTTCGACGCCGACTGGCGGCGTAATCTGGAATATGCCTACAAGATGGGCGAAACGCTCCCCGCCAACTACGTGGCTGGCTACGGCGGCGACTGGCAAGCCGGATACGACCGCCTGAAGGGCCTGTTGCAGGACCGAGGATGGCCCCCTCTAGGACCCTAGCTCCCTCGTTTAGCGGCTCTCGCAGCTTCCTCATCAGCGCGCCGACGACGACGCCGTCGATGTCCAGGATGTGCTTCGCCAAGTCGAGCTTCAGGACCTTGTGCGTCGGGTTGCTGCTTTCCGGCCCCAGCTCCACGTGGCGGTCGTCGATCCTTGCGATGGTGGACCCGACAGGCGTGTGCATTGATAGAAGGGCTTTGTCGATGGCGCCTTGACTGCGAGGTGGAGTTGTTCCAACCTTCTCTTGAGCCGGCATCATCGTCCTCATCGTTTACTTGTGCGCCAGACTGCTCTCCGTGCGATTTCATCGTCTCATGAATTTCTCTCTTTCCGTTGTTGATCCAGTGCACGGAGAAGCAGGCGGCCCGGAGACCGCCCGCCTGCAGATGGTTCAGTCCTGGGTCACTTGCCCACCGTTCACGGTCCAGCCGCTCCAATTGGCAAGGCTATTCTCCGCCGTGGCAAACATCGTCACTCCCCATCCTTCTACTAGATGGCCGTTGACTGTGCCGCCATACGATCCACGGAACGTCATCGTTCCTGTGCTTCCCCTAGCCGTAGTCTCGGCGGTCTCCACGCAGAAGGTGCCCATCTGGCCGAAGGCGGGGCCTATCCTTGCTAGCCGATGCCCGTCTCTACGGAGCGGACAAGACTGGTACTTCATCCTCAACCGGCGGATGGTGCCCACCGGGTCTCCCACCGAGTCCGTGCCGGCGCTGTAGTCAGTGGTTCCTGTTGTCGTCCAGCGCATCGTGAGAGATCCGTTGCCGTACGTGGGTTCGCCCCGAGGCACATCCGGCTTTGCGTTGCACGATTTCCTAGCGCACGGATCGGTTGGAGTTCCACCACCGCTCGGCGGCTTCGTAGCGTTCTGCGAGACAATGTTGTCGGCCGTGCCGTCGTTATCGGCATCGGTGCGGGTGATGTCGATCTCTTGCGTCGGGCCTTTGATCGTACCCCTGGTGACAGCGAACCGTATCCAGATCGTCTGATCCACAGGCATACCGGCGGATGACCAATTGAATCTCAGCCCGAGGTAGGGTCCCTGCTCCTCATGGCGCAGGCAATCAAGACCGGTGATGCTCGACGCCAGCTGATAGGACGACCGGTTGCCGACTGAAATCTCGCACCCTGCATGCGTCGTGTCGTAGCTTCTCCGGTGGCGAGCATCGTCACCAGTGAACCCGAACAAAAGGCTCACCCCACCGCGGCCGTCGAGATTACTACCTGTCGAAGAGATCTGGACATCCACGCGTCCAGGCGCATCCCACGTACGTGTCGGATTCGTCTCGTTGCTCCACGGGCCGGATCGTCCGTTGTGAGTTGCTCGGACTCGGAACGTATAGTCGGTGGCTACACCCACGGGCGGCATGTCCGCGAACGAAATCGTGCGAGACTTCGCGTCTTCATCTGTGAAGTCCGTGAAGCTTCGCCACCCACCTCTCGACATGGCCTCCACGCTGTACGTGACGCCCGCCCCGTCTTCCGGGATCGCGGGCTCATCCCAGCGCAGCGAGACGTGCCCTGAATCCCGGTGGATCGCGCGCATGTACAGCGGCGCTGACGGTGTGGCAACGGTACTCCGATTGACTGTCACCTCGCGCGACCACGGCCCCGCGTTGTGACTCGTGTAGTTGGTCGTTCGGATCTTGTAGGTGACGACTGCTTCGTCATCGGTCAGTGCCCCACACCGATCCTCTGGACAAGAAGGCAACGCGCCGTGAATGTACTCGCTGTCGTCCGACGAGATTTGCACCGCAGAGGATCTACTCGGAGTCGCCACGTCAAGCTCAAACCTAGTGTACGGACAGCTGGATGCTTGGCCGGGCAGGCTCCACGTGATTCGGTTATGGCGCGGATCGACAGCCCGTGCGCTGAACGAGCTGACGGTCGGCAGGCTGCATTCGGTTGTTGGCGCGGCTTGCTGCACCTGCCTCTCACCCACGGCCGTGCCGCCATCCTCCCAGACCAGCCGCCCGGTGCGCAAGCTGCCGGTGTCGTTCCTCTCGACATCGAAGTTGACGCTCAGGTTGTAGAGTGGGGGCGTCGGGGCGTTAGACCCGCCAGCGACACTAGCGCTTCCATCCTTGTCCACCCAAGTGACTTCGGTGGTTCCCGACGTTCCGGTGTAGAAGTGTTCGGCCGGGCCGGCGGCCTCGATGGTCGACGTTTCCGCAGGCTGCTGCGCGACCCTGTTGCATGTGACCGTGATCAGGAAACTGACCGTACCGACTCCCGGAGCGATGGCCCCGAGACGATTCGCACCGCTCGGGTTCGTGTTCGACGGGTCGCACTGCAGTGTCGGAGGATCAGCCCGCCCTCCTCTGCCGCCGCCGCCTGACGAGATCCTGTCCACCTCCGTGCCTGTAATCTCCGACACGTACAACCCGGCGCGCCGCATGCTCAGGTCCCAGCGGCCTCCCGCGGTCTCGAAGCCGAAACCGCTCAGGTCGTCGTTGCTGAAGATCCGGATCAGTCCGGTGCCGTTGTCCCGCCGCCAGACGTTGGAGTTGGAGAGCACACGCGCGTCCGGGAAGCTGCCCGGCTCCAGGTGTGTCCTCTTGGCGTTCCACTCCCAGTTCACGTCGTTGAAGTTGATCGTGTCCGTCGGCTTGCCGGCCATGCGCGCGTCCGGCCCTGACATCGAATGCAGGCCCTCGTCGCCGCCCTCGCCACCGAGCCCAGGCATGCCCGGCATCCTGGTCTGGCCGGGTGACGACGACGTCGCCGTGTCCACCGGGGAGGGCGACATCGGCCCGCCGCCCTCGTCGTCTCCGCACCCTGCTGTCACCAACAGTGCCAGCACTACCGCTCCGATTCTCATTCCCATTTGCGCTCCTCCCGGTGTGTGTGTGGTTTTGCCCGCAGTGCGTTCGGGTTGGAGGTTCGCGATCGGTACTCGCGTAGGTTCGCGGCGTATGTTGTCCCACTCTTACTGGATAGGTGCGCTAGGTCGGCCGGTGTGGCAGTCTGCCGGCGTGGCGGTGTGGCAAGTTCACCGCGCGCGCCTGCGGTCACGCTCTTGTTGAAGTCATCTATCACGTTGTCTGTCCCCTCGTCCCGGCCTGGACCGGCCGCGCGAGCCGGGTGCACACCGTGTCGATCGCCGGATCGACGACCGCAGGTGGCACCGTCACCGCTCAGAGCTGGTCCGCGTTGGGCACAAACCCTGTACCCGAACCACCTTCTGATTGCAGGGACGTATGGCGGGAGAGAACCGGACAGGCCGGGTGGAAAAAACTTTGGCTACGCGGTCCTGGGGACCTCGGCGAGCGCGGCGGCGAAGGCTGGCGCGATGTCCGGCCGCCCCGCCCGGGGGGCCGTCAGAATCGATGCCGCGAAGACGGCCACAGCCGTCGCCGCTGTCGGCGCGGCGGAGGCGTCCGGCCCGCCGGCCGCGAGGCGCTGGCGCCGGATGCGGCGCTGCACCTCCTCGATGGTGCCGCCGGCGAAGGGCTGCCGGCCCGCCACCATTTCGTAGAGGACCACGCACAGCGACCAGACATCGTCGGCGGCCTCGGCCGGGCGGCCGGTGAGCACCTCGGGCGAGAGGTAGGGCAGGGTGCCGCCCACCAGGGCCGCGTCGTCCACCGCGTGCGCCAGCCCGAAATCCAGCAGCTTCGGCGCCCCCTCCGCAGTGAACCCGATGTTGCTGGGCTTGACGTCTCCGTGCAGGCAGCCCTTCTCGTGCAGGGCCGCCAGGGCGTCGGCCAGCCGGATGACGATAGCCACCGCCTGCGCGGGGGCGAGCGGCCCGTCCCGCAGCCGGTCCTCCAGCGTGCCGCCGGCCAGGAACTCGACGACCAGACACGGACGACCCCGCCAGGACTCGACGCCGTAGATTTGGGCCACGGCCGGATGCGTCACCGTCGCCATGGCCCAGGCTTCCGAGTGCAGCCCCATCAGGCGGTCGAGGGACCGCGCCGTCAGGATCTTGATCGCCACGTCGCGCTCGAGCCGCAGGTCGCGCGCCAGGTAGACCGCGCCCATGCCCCCGGCCCCCAGGCGGCGCGTCAGGCGGAACTTGCCGGCGAGCAGTGTCGGGACCTCCGTGGCGACGTAGGCCGACCCGCAGGCGCAGCCTGGCGGCGCGCCGGCCGCACTCACGCATCGGCAGACGGGACACTCCTCGGCCGGCGGCGCCTCCCCAGACCCCGCGCCCGGCGCGTTGAGCAGCTGCAGGCGCGCCAGCGCCAACCCGGCGGCCGCGCCGAGCGCCTCCAGGAACGGCAGGTCGACCGAGCGGACCAAGCGGCCGTCGAGGCGACGGCCCACCACCAGCACCCCGAGGACGTCCGTCCCTGGACCGGGCACCGGCACGATCACGTCGGCGCCCGTCTCGGTGACCCAGGCCGCGTCAGCGGGCGGCAGCAAGGGGAAGACCGACGGCCGTCCGGCCGGCTCGACCCGCACGGGTCCGCCGGCCGTTTCCAGCAGGTGGACGATGGCCGTCTGGCGCGACAGGGGCACGATCCGGGCTTGCGGGGCGCTGAACCCGCCGGCGCGGGTCTCGGCGTCGTCCGCCACCAGCAGGGTCGCGGGCGCGCCGCCCCCGCGACGCACCGTCCGGGTGACGGTCTCGCCGACGGTCGTGCTCCGCTCGGCCTGCGCCAAGGCGCCTGCCGCGTCGGCCAGGGCCTGCCGCTGGTCCGCGGTCTCAGGGAGGATCCAGGCGTCCAGGTGGAGCAGAATGCGGTCCCGCGCGGCGATCACCAACAGCAGGATCCCGACGGTCGCGACCAGCGCCTGCGCCAGCGGATCCGCGATGACGGCGCCCCCCGCCCGCTCCGGGCTGCGCCCGATGAGCCACGCCAGCGCCCCGGCAGGCACGGCGGCCACCGCCCCGAGCAGGCCGCGGCGCCGCAGCAGGCGGCGGTAGAGCGCCCGCACCGCCTCCCGCAGGTGGGGAATGCGCGCCGCCAGCACCGCGTACCAGAGCAGGAGGAACCCGGGAAAGCGCAGCACCTCCATCACCAGGATCGTCGGCGACCACCGGTAATTGGAGACCCAGTCCCCGGGCGCGAACGTCTCGGCCACGTTGTAGGCAGTCGACAGACCCATGAGCAGGAAGAACCCCACGCTGAACACCACGACGCGCCGCACCTCGTCGGCCGACGCTGTGTGCGCGCGCAGCGCGAGGAGGATGACCGCCCCCAGCACCAGCAGGTCCTGCGTGGCGACCGTGCCATCGAGCACCAGGGCGACCGGCGCGACCGCGCCCGCCCGCGCCAGCGCCAGCGTCACGGCGCAGGCCACCCAGAGGCCGACGCCGATCAGCACGCTGGCCGGGATCATGCGACGCGCCAAGTCATCGAGCCAGGTCCGGCGAAGGACCCGCGGGCACTCGCGCGCGAACGCCCACAGGAACGCCGGCGCGAACAGGAACGCGGGCATGTAGAAGGCCAGGAAGAACCGGCTGTCGACGGGCAGGTGCTGGAGATAGGCCGCGTACGCCGTCGGCGGCGGCACCTCCAGGACAAAGGCCGGGAGCATGTGCTTCGACCGGCCGGACCAGCGGCTGGTCCTATCGAAGACCAGTATGGATTCATCCTTCACCACAAGGTCCTGTGGGAGGGTGATCGCGATCTGGTCTGCCACCGAGAAGGAGATCGCCGTCGGCGCGTTGGTCTTCAAGGGACGCATTCCCTGTACGAACAGGTAGAGCCGTTGCATGGCTGGTTGTCTCCGTGGTTTGTCGACGCCCGGCGGCACGCCCATCGGCGGCGCCGAGGCGAGCGAGGTCGGGCGTGCTTACGGCCGCAACGTGGCCGCGCGGCGCAGGGCGTCCTCGCGTGGGATGCCGGCGAGGATCAGATGTCAGCCCGTGGTCGTCCCCCGACGCGCCGGCCGCCGCTGTAACGGCTCGACGACCGAGGACCGCGCATCGATCAGTTTGCGCGTGGCGTTGAGCCGCGCCACCGAGACGCTCGCGTCCGTCGACGTTGCGGGCGACGACGACGCGCTGGAGCTGACCGCGGAGCTACTCGGGACGCCGCGCCGTACGACGCCAATGTATAAAGGCCGGCGGTCGGGAAGCCACGTGCAAAACTCGACCTGCCCGTCGCTTCGCCGAGCCGCATACCGTGCGGCGTTCCAATCCCGCCAGACAGTGGGTCCAGCACCCCCGGCCGCCATTTCGCCCGGCCGTTCGGTCACGAGACGGACGTGTCTGCTCTCTTCATCATCTCGACCGCGCGGTACATAGCCTTGTGGATGGGAACCCCGGCGAGGATAAACACGCTTGTCAGAAAGCCTGCGGGGCCGCACAGCATCAGACTCGCCTCCATAGGCTGCCAGTCGTCGTGGAGATCCGAACTCGGGCAGAGAGGCAATGGGTCGCCCATGGTCTCCTCCATGATGCTTCCGTCCGTAAGGACTTCCACCATCCGGAACAGCAGCGGTTCGTTGCTCTCCGGCGTCCACGGTTCGATCAGTCGCCCGTAGTAGCCGGGCGTCCGCTGCGCTTGCTGAAGGGTCATCGTCGTACCTCCCTCTTCTCCTGCTGTCTGTCTTTGAGCCGTTGCCGGGCTCGTCGATGTTTCGTTTGGAATGCACGAACCTGGAGCAGCTTCTGCCATTCCAGATCGAACGCGCATCGGCATGCGCCGGCGCGCCGAGCATCTCCACGACGGTCTCCGGCGTGACCTCGAATGGCGCTTCGTTCCCTTCCTGCTCATCGTGCTCTCCTTGTCCGTCTTCGTCCCTTTGTTCTCTTCGTGCCCTTCGTGGCTCTTCGTTCTCGTGTTCCTCGAGCCCGTGCCCCGCGGCACGGCGGCGCCTTGGCGCACAACACGCTGAGCGCCCCGGCCAAGTCCCACACTCCCGCCTCCCGGGTGTAGGAGCCCGTGGTGAAAACCCTGCGTCCGCGTAGCACCGAGCCCGGCGCGGCGCTCCCCTACACCAGGGTTCGTGTCGTCCTCCCGCCGCCGTTGTGCGTTGCTGGCCCGCGCTCGACGAACTGGAAGCCGGCCACCCCGTCCGTTGCCTCGGTCTCTCCCGGTCTCGCCGCGTTCCTGGCCGCCGTAGCGGGGGTGCGGCTGTCCTGTGTCCCGCATCCGTCGGCGGTGACGATTGCTGCCGCGAGTGGTGGTGCCACCTGCTGGCTCGGCTTCCTGCGCCGTGGCGGTCTCTCGTTCGTCAAGGGCCCGGCTGTGTGTGCTGGCGGGGTCGGTGTTGGGTCGCGTGACGGGCCCTCCTGCTTTTCAGCCGGGCAGCTCGAACCCAGTGGTTCGAGCTGCCATCCCCGCGTCAGTTGGGAATTGCGGGTCTTCCGTCGATTCGGAAAGCTTGCATGCGTCCACCGGTACGCTGCACCTGCATATCGTGATCGTGCTGGCGCTCTGGTTTCCCCCGGTTGTTGCACCCTTCTCTAGCGCTGGGACTTGCGCTCGACCAGCTGCTGTGCGCGATCGACCCGTGGTTGCGGACTCGACTCTTTCCGTCGCTCAGCCATGGCCTGTCAGTCTCGTTGTTTGCCGGACCGTCACCAACCGATGGTGGACCGTACCTGCATCCGGTGGTAGGGTCCTGTGACCCCGAGCGCATCCTCCCGCGTTCGACGTCAACGCCGAGCTCGAACCGCATCTTCTGCGGGTCCATGAACCCGAGCTGGTACCCGAACCGCAGCCCGCGCCCGTATTCGGATCTCTGGAAGCCGATCCGTGGCGTTCCCACGAATCGCGAACCCACCGGCAGACCGTAGCCGGCGTCGGTGTCGAGCTGACCCTGGCCCGATTCGGGGTTTCCGCCCATGCCACCCAGCGGTTGGGCGTTCCACAGGGCGTTGCCGCCGGAGTCTCGTCCCCAGGTCGGCGTGACGCGCACGTTCAGACCCAGAGCCGACGGCGTCGGGTCGTAGCTGAGCGCGAGCGACAGGCTGCGTTCCTGGAATTGCGCGGCTTCGTGGATGACGACTTGGCGCATCCGGAGATCCACGGCCAGGCCGCTGCGGGGATCGGTGAATCGGAGACCTCCCCCCAGGTCGATGCCGAATCCGGTCTCCGCGTCTCCGCCGTCGTGGCGCAGCGCGATCTCCACGCTGGGAGTCAGCACGGTTCCTGCGAGTACCGTGTCTCGTGAGCTTTCGAGGCCGGCTCTCATGCGCGATACGGACGCCTCTGTCGCCGCCATGCGCCCGCCCGCCTGTTCGACGCCTTCGGTCGACGTCGTCACCCACAGGACGTCGCTCTTGATAGCCAGCCCGAAGCCTTCGCCGCCGCTCCCGATGAGTTCGCCCCGGGCGCCTGCCGCGGCCATGCCCATCGACAGCCCGGCCTCCAACGGCACGCCGCCAGCAGGTGTCAGCCTCAGCGAGCCGGCTCCGTACCCTCCTGTCGTCCAGAACGACACGCGCTCGGTCGCCGGGTAGCCCAGCCACGGATACAGCCCGGTCACGCCGGACGCGATGTCGCCGCCGGCGGTCCTGGAGTACGAGCCCAGCCCCTGGGTGTCGGCAACGGCCAGCCCCATCACCATCCGGCCCTTCGCGTAGTCGGCGCCGAAGAGCCGTGTCTGGACCTGACCGTTCAGCGCCAGGGCTCCATCCCGCCCGGCGAAGCTGGACTGCGTGCTGCGGCTCCAGAGCGACAGCGTCCCACCGTGCTCCATCGCTCGATTCATCTGGAATGCGGCGGTCGCCAGCGGGTCTAGGCCCTGGTCATCGAATCCCTGCCCGCGGTTGTCCGGGTCCCGGCCGTGAGTCCCGAGAACGCCCAGGGCGTTCGGCTGGCCGTTGGCGGCCGGCGTCTCGCCGAACATGTCGTAGCCGGCGACCCGGACTTCGACGCCCGGCTCCCGGCGTGCGGCCATCCGCTCCTCGACGTTCTCGATCACGTGCTGCGCCGCGGTGCGCCCGAACCTGGCCATCAGCGCCCTGGGCAGCGGGTCGTGGTTGGAGATCGTGCCGGTTGCCGAGGCGTCGACCAGCCGTCCCGCGGACGGGTTCGACAAGGTCAGGGTGAACGTCTCGGAACCCTCGTCGTGATCGTCGTCCAGGACCTCGACGTTCACGGTCGCCGTCGTTGAGCCGCCGGCGATGGTCACGGACCCGCTGGTCTCGTTGTAGTCAACGCCGGCCTGCGCTGTACCGTCGGATGTCGCGTAGTCGACGGTCACGCCGCTCGCCCTCGAGCGGCTCAGCCTGACCACGAACTCGGCGCTGGCGTTCTCGCCTTCACTCTACCTCCGCGTTGTCGATGCTGATTCCGACCGGTCCTTGGACCGTCGCTGAGGGGGAGTTCGACACGGCTCTGCCGTCGGTGGTACAGACCGCATCCGACGAGTCGCAGTCCCTCGCCGGCAGACTCACCCGCACGTCGCCGTAGCCGTCGGGCTCGATCCGCACGGTCCCGTGCGGTACGACCGGCGACCTCCTCATCGGGATGCGCCGGCGCGCCGAGCATCTCCACGACGGTCTCCGGCGTAACCTCGACTGGCGCTTCGTTCCCTTGGTGCTCATCGTGTTCTCCGTGTTCTCCGTGTTCTCCGTGTTCTTCTCCGTGTTCTTCTTCGCTTTCTGCATGCTCTTCTTCGTTCCCTTGGTGCTCATCGTGCCCGTGCCCCTCGGCACGCCGGCGCACCACCTTGGCGCACAACGCGCCGAGAATCCCCGCCAGGTCCCACGTCTCCCGTACCGCCGACGGCAGCGCCTCGCCCTCGCCGAGCAGCTCGCGCACCGTGGCCGGTGTGACCACCTCCGGTCCCAGGCCCCCCGGCCGGCGGCGCCGCGCTACCTGCCGGCAGATTGCGGCCAGCTTCGCCTGCAGGTCCGCCACGCCCGCTTCATTCGTGTGGCTCTGAATCACCCGGCGGATCGCCTCCGCCTCGAAGCGGACATCGCCCATGCACGCCGCCGTCCGCCACGGCTCGACGGTGCCCTGCGGCGGCGGCGCCGCCCACAATGCCTCCAGCTCCCGCACCGACGAGACCTCCCGGTCCACCACCACGGCCGGTCCGGCCCGGGCGGTGTCGGATGCCACCGCGCGGGCCGGCGCCGCCGGATCGAGCGCCAGCGGCGGCGTGTCCTGGGACTGGCCGAACGGGCGGGTCAGCAGGTACCGCTGCGCGATGGCGAGCTTCTCCTGCTCGCTGTACGCCGGCAGCTCGATCACCTCGAGCCGCGTGCGTACCGGCTCCGGTATCCCGCCGGCATCGGTCGCCGTCACGACCCACAGCGCCGCGGACAGATCGAACGGGACCTGGAGGTACTCGTCCCGGAACGCGCTCCGGCGCGCGGGGTCCAGGACGTCGAGCAGCGCGTCGGCGGCGTCCGATGCCACCCGGTCGAGCTCTTCGAGAATGAAGACCGGATTGCCTACCCCGGCCTCGTGCAGACCCTCGACGATGCGCCCGGTGACGCCGTTCTCGACCCCGCGGATCAGGCACTCGGCATTCCCCTTGCCCAGCGGCACGCGCACGTGGGTGCGGCCGAGCGCCTCGGCGACGGCCACCGCCAGCGACGTCTTGCCCGTTCCCGAAGGCCCGGCGAGGCAGGGAACGGGCGTGGGCGTCCGGGCTGGTCCCGGGCGTACGACCAGCGCGGGCGGCCTGTCGGTCTCCGCTCCCCGGTTGCGGCGCACGCCTTCCACGGTGAGCGGGCCGCGGGTCTGCGGGCACGCCGCCAGCACCTGCAGGAGGCGGGTCTTGACCCGCTCGAGGCCGCCGTGGGTGCGGTCGAGCGCCTGCGCCACATGCGCCGGGTCGAACCGCTCCGGCTCGCGCGTTCGCCACGGCAGGGCCAGCACCATCTCCGCCCGGTCCAGCGCCTCGTCGACCGCCGCCGCATCGGACCCGAGCGCCCGGACGCTGCGCCGCAGCGTCTCACTCGCCGGACGGGGCAACTCGGCGGCCTCCAGAGCATCGAGCACCTGCTCGAGGCGCGCGCCGGGGGCGGCCAGCGCGCGCACGGACTCGAGCGCCGAAGCGACGGACCGGCCGTCAGCCGGCGGCGGAACCTCCGCGGCGGCGCCGGCAAGCGGTGCCTCCGCCGCCCCGAGCCCGGCAGCACCGTCGCAGAGCCGGCCCAGCGCCGGCGCCTCGTCCACTACACGAACCCGGCCCGAGGCCGCCAGGTCGGCCAGGCCCCACCGCTCGCGCTGCGCCGCGGTGGTGACCACGTAGGCGCCGCCCGCGGGCCTGCTTCGGCCCTGCGAACCGCCCGGACACCCGACGGTGTCCAGCACCCGGCAGTGTTCGTCCCTCGTCGCCGGATAGACGAGCAGCACCGTGTTGTCGTCGGCCCCCCGCAGCAGTCTCACGCGCATCCTCTACGTCTCCTCAGAGTGTTCTTCTCATCCATCGCAAGACCCGCGTCGCAGATCGAACGCGCAGGCTGCACGCGGGCGTTCGACAAGCGCCTGCCGACCGGGTGAACGGAACCTGCCGACAGCGCCGGTACGCCCGGCGCGGCTCTGGAACCCTCCCCTCCTTCGTCCGTTCCCGTCTTTTGCATCCCGCCTTCTTCTCGTCATTCCCTCGTGCGCGGTTCGACCGGCCGACCCCGGCCGGTCTTGCTGAGGGTCCCCTCCATTCGGAAATGGGGGGCGTGGCGGGTTGCCGGTTTCCCAGGCGATACCGTGGTCTGGCTGTGGGCCGGCAGCCGGCCGGCCCTGTGGTCTGGTTATGGGCCGGCAGCCGGCCGGTCCTGTGGTCTGGTTACGGGCCGGCAGCCGGCCGGCCCTGTGGTCCGGTTACGGGCCGGCAGCCGGCCGGCCCTGTGGTCCGGTTACGGGCCGGCAGCCGGCCGGCCTAAGGGCAGGTAATCTGGCCGGTCGGCGACTCGGCCGTCACGTTTCGGCTGCGGAGGAACTGGCCCGAAGGCAGGGCGTGGTCGGCTATCAGGCCGAGCGCGGGGCGGCTCCTGGGCCAGCTATCAGAGCTGGCCGCTCTCCTTTTCGCTGTGCCAGGGCCCATCAGGCCATGTCACCACGACGTGGTCGACTGCTTCTGTCCCGAACAGCTTCGCGATGTCGTTGATCTTCTTCCAGATCCCGCGGTCGGCTTCCGAGGGATCCGGGTCACCGGAAGGGTGGTTGTGCCACGTCGCGATTGCCGCTGTCGGCAGGCTCGCGATCTGTCGCGCAACGGCTTTGGTGTCGACCGGAGCCATGCTGGTGGTGCCGATTCCGATTACGGCGTCCCGGAGCACCTGGTGCTTCGTGTTCAGGAGCAGGAGCCCGAAGTGCTCGACGGCCAGCGGCAGATGCCGGTGGCTCACGTAGATCACCATGTTCTTCGGGCCCGATATCCGTGTACGGAACGGCCGGCTGCGGTCGGCCCTCCGTACCAGAGTGCTGGCGGCGTCGAGGCGTCTGCGGACCCTGGCCGGCCACGTCCGTGTACCGCCGGCGTTGATCAGGTCGTGCAGGGTCATGCCGTTTTCCAGCGCCAGGCGCGTCAGGCGCCCCGCTACGGGGCCTGCGATGCGTTCGACGAGTTCTGCTGCATCGTTCATCGCGTCGTGCTCGTCTACGGGCTCCAGCTGGCTCACAGCGTGGTCGTCGATTTGCTCGACCGCGTTCGTCATCGTCTAGTCCGTTCCGATTGCCTCGGTGTTGGTGCTCCACACGATCTTCGTCTTGCAGACGGAGCATCGACCCGTTCTCCTGATCTCGCGGGTCAGGCGTTTGCGCAGGATGGGCCGCGCGCACTTGCAGCGCCCGATCCACTTGCTGGCGGTGTGCGTCACGGCCGTGCAGCGGTCGGCGGTGCATCCGATGCGCGTGGCCGCGAGCTTCCATACGCGGTCGTGGTTGTGCTCGGCTCCCACCAGAGCGTGTGCGACCTCGTGCAGGACGGTGTCGATGAGCTCTTCTTCCGGTGCCGTCATGCAGTAGCTGACGGCCAGACAGATCAGCTTCTTCCGGAAGTAGCAGATCCCGGCGCGGCCTGCGGCCAGGTCGAATGTCGCGGACCACTCGTCCGCGAGCCCGTGGTACACCTTCTGGCGGACCATCAGGTCCTGGATCAGGCGGTCGGCCTCGTTCAGCTCGCGCCGCTGTCCGGGTGATGGCTTCACGATTCGTATGGCGTTGTACGGCACCCGCCAGCGGCCGGCCTCGCCGGCCGCCAGGATCGCGTTCTTGCGGTGGAGCTCGGCGACCTTCGCCTCTATCCGTCGTCCGCGGGCATGGAACTCGACGGTCGCCCCGACCGGGGTCCGTGCTCCTGCGAATCTCTTCCCCACTGTCTCCAATTTGCTCTCTCCTTCGTGTGGTTCCCGTCGGCAGGTAGTGTGTCCCGGCTCCCGGTGACCTGGTGGTTGCGCTGTTGCGTTTTCGCCCCCTCAGGGCGCGGGCGTACGATCCGGAGTACCCCTGCAGGGGTACTCCGGATCCGGGTACGTACTCCGGATCATGATCCGGATATAGGAGTACCCCTGCAGGGGTACTCGATGATCCGGATCATGATCCGGATATAGGAGTACCCCTATTTTTTTTTGCGCATCGCCGGATGATCCGGATCGATGATCCGGATCATTTTCTGTACAGCCTTCCCGCAGGGAAAAATACCAGTGGGAGCGACCCTGCTGCAGCGGTCGCTCCCCCCTCTTACCCCGTACGTACTCCGGGTACGATCCGGATCATCGATGATCCGGATCATGGGTGCGAAAAAGCCACGCGGGCCAGCACAATTCGGAAAGCGGCTTCGCGCTCTGGTCCGGAATTCTGGGAAAATGCGCTGGCTCGACGGCTCCGAGGGCCCTGTACATGGCGCCACGGGTCCTCAAACGCGCTTCGCGGGCCCTAAACTGTACGATCCGGATCATGATCCGGAGTACCCCGGACACCGCCAGAAAGTAGGGTACTGTTTAGATCCGGATCCGGATCTAAAAGTACTCCGGATCCGGGTTCGATCCGGATCCGGATCCGGTCACTGCAGTACTCCGGATCGTGTCCGGATCGTTTTTGGCCCTTTTTCGGTCGGGTATGCTTGTCTAGCGCCCGGCTCACTTTCGCTTGGCTTGTGGAGGGCTGTCGTGCAGAAACAGAAGGTGATTGTGTACGTCGACTCGTCTCTGGTGGCGGCGTACGGAATGTTGGCGAACGCGTTCGGTGCTACCCGGTCACATGTCCAGAGGCTCGGTTTGGAGCACGGTCTGGAGGGTGCCAGAGCGGCGATGGAGGCGGAGCACGCGACCCAGGCGCTCAGCCGTCGCAAGGTGCCTGTCTCGCCTCTGCTTGGTGAGTCGGGGCAGGCGGCTCCGAGTCTCTCTGTTGCGCTGGCGGGTCTGCGTCGGTTTGGCGCTACGCTTGTGCGCCTGAACCCCGCTATCGATGGTGAAGTGCTCCGGGCGCAGCTCCTCGACGAGGCTTCCGCTCTCACGCCGCCGTTGCCGCTTTCGGAGGCGGATCTGGATGCTCTGGTTGATGAATTGCTCGAGGCGGCCGTCAGTACTCTGACGGCTCTTCCCGGGGAAGAGCCGCCTACGGATGGTTCGGAGCAGTAGACTTCACGTAGAAAATGGGTTCACGTCCAATCCACGATCCTGATTGGGAGCCGTACCGCCACGTTGTCAAGTTGCGATTTGCGGCGTCCGAGCTCAACGAACTCAACCGGCTTTGTGTTGAGCACGGTGTCAGCCGTGCGCTCTTGTTGCGCAGGGCTATCGAGTACGGGCTACCGCCCGCGGTAGACAGCCTCGACCTGGCGCGCTCGGCGGCAATGTCGCTTCGTACTGGGCGGCCCGTCCGTACCTTGCAGACGACTCGGTACGGTCCTCGGACCCTTCAGCCGATTACTGCGGTTTTCCGTGCGGAATCCCCGGGCCAACGTCTGAACCGGAGGTCGCTCCGCTATCCGGTACCGGAGGAGTCCTGATGTTCTGTTCTGCGCTGGATTAGGCGCGGGCCCGGCACCGGCCGGCCCAGGGCCGGCAACGGGCCGGCCGACGGTCGTCCGGCCGCTCGTCGTTAGTGCCTGTATTCAGGCTCTTTTGGTTCACGTCCAATCCACGATCGCGATTGGGAGCCGTACCGACCCGTTGTCGAGTTGCGATTGGCGGCGTTCGGGCTCAACGAGCTCAACCGGCTCTGTTTCGAGCACGGTGTCAGCCGTGCGCTCTTGTTGCGCAGGGCTATCGAGTACGGGCTACCGCCCGCGGTAGACAGCCTCGACGTGGCGTGCTTGGCGGGAATGTCGCTTCGTACCGGGCGGCCCATCCACCCCTTGCGGACGACTTGGTGCGGTCCTCGGACCCTTCAGCCGATTACTGCGGTTTTCGGTCCGGAATCCCCGGGTCAACGTCTGAACCGGAGGTCGCTCCGCTATCCGGTACCGGAGGAGTCCTGGTGTTCTGTCCTCCGCTGGGTTAGGCGCGGGCCCGGCACCGGCCGGTCCAGGGCCGGCAACGGGCCGGCCGGCGGTCGTCCGGCCGCTCGTCGTTAGCGCCTGTATTCAGGCTCTTTGGTTCACGTCCAATCCACGATCCCGATTGGGCGCCGTACCGACCCGTTGTCGAGTTGCGATTGGCGGCGTCCGGGCTCAACGAGCTCAACCGGCTCTGTTTTGAGCACGGTGTCAGCCGTGCGCTATCGTTGCGCAGGGCTATGGAACGCGGGCTACCGCCCGCTGTAGACAGCCTCGACCTGGCGCGCTCGGCGGGAATGTCGCTTCGTACCGGGCGGCCCATCCGTACCTTGCAGACGACTTGGTACGGTCCTCGGACCCTTCAGCCGATTACTGCGGTTTTCGGTCCGGAATCCCCGGGTCAACGTCTGAACCGGAGGTCGCTCCGCTATCCGGTACCGGAGGAGTGCTCGTGTTCTGTCCTCCGCTGGGTTAGGCGCGGGCCCGGCACCGGCCGGTCCAGGGCCGGCAACGGGCCGGCCGGCGGTCGTCCGGCCGCTCGTCGTTAGCGCCTGTATTCAGGCTCTTTTTGGTTCACGTCCAATCCACGATCCCGATTGGGAGCCGTACCGACACGTTGTCAAGTTGCGATTGGCGGCGTCCGAGCTCAACGAGCTCAACCGGCTCTGTCTCGAGCACGGTGTCAGCCGTGCGCTCTTGTTGCGCAGGGCTATGGAACCCGGGCTACGGCCCGCTGTAGACAGTCTCGACCTGGCGCGTTTGGCGGGAATGGCGCTTTGTCTCGGCCGGCGGATCCGTACCTTGTTGACGACCGGGTACGGTCCTCGGACTTTTCAGCCGATTACTGCGGTTTTCGGTGCGGAATTCCCGGGGCAACGTCTGAACCGGAGGTCGCTCCGCTATCCGGTACCGGATGAATCCTCAGGTGGGCGCGGGTAATTGGCCGGCCCCGGGGCCGGTAACCGGCCGGCGCTGGGCCGTCCTGCCGGTGCGCGTTGCCGCCTTTATTCCGGCTTCGGTTTGGGCTAATCGATGTATTTGTTCCCTCGTCCCTTCATCGCGTCGGTGATCAGTCGGCGCAGTGCTCGGCGCAACATGACCTCGGCTGGTCGTTCGAGCTTCAAGGCGAGTTCCTTGATGTCGGTGTGCAGTTCACGATCCACGTGGATCGTGAGTGTTGTGGTGTCCTCACGGTCTCTTCGTCGGCGCGTTGCGGATGCGGCCGGTCCGTGCTTGAGTACGTCGTCGGCGCCTTGGGTGGTCTGGCTGCCGCCTGTCACTCCGGCGGCCTCCTTGATCAGGTTTGAGAGCCCGGCGTCATTTTTTCGTCTGCCCATGGTGGTCAGTGATCCATTTCTCGAGCGCTTCGAGCTCGGCTGCCGCTTTTGAACCAGGGTACGCTTCGCGTGCGGTCTGGCCGTTTTCGTACGACCGAGCGTGCGCGATACGGCGCATGACGGTGACCGGGCAGATCACGATCCCGTGTTTCTTCCCGAGTATCGCCAGCGCCTCGCGTGTGCGTTCGTTGTCGTTCCCCCGGCTCTCTCCCTGGTTGATTACGAAGACCGCCGGTCCGCCGGCGAGTTCGGCGATCTTCGCTGTTCCTGGCATTGCCGCGATGTCCTGTCCTGTTGGCCGGCACGGTATGACGATGATGTCGGCGATCGTCGCCGCGGCGAGCGCGGACTCGGTCGCGCCGGCGGGCGTGTCGATGATCAGTCGTTCAACCCCGTTGGTCTTGCAGGTGTGCTGGATCAGGCCCAGGCGGTTCGGTTGGGTCGCAGTGACCACGGGGTCGTTCTGCTGTCCCCGTTGGTCGCTCCACGTCACCGACGTTCCTTGTGGGTCGATGTCGATGTGGAGTTGCCCCGACTATGCGGAGCTCCGCATAGCTGGGGAAATCTCGCGGGCGATCGTCGCCGATCACGCCTGTGTCCGGGCCGCGAGATTCCCACACTCCCACAGCGGTCATCGTCGATGACTGACACGGAACGACGTTCATCCGAGGATGTGTCATGATGTGAGCCCGCAAGCGTTAACCCGTCCACGGGATCGGGGCTATGCGGAGTTCGGGACTATGCTGAGTCGCTTGAGGGGTTCACTCTCAAGTGCCTGTTGGAACGAGGGTTGCGTGAGCTGACCGATTCCCGAGACTCCGCATAGTCGGGATGCTCTGTCCGGGCTGATTGGCCGGAAAGGGGCTTTCCATGACCGTTCACGGCTCGTGGACCGTCGACCGTCTGGTCGAGGCGTACACGCACCACCAACGACGTACGCGCGGCTTGCGTCCTCAGACGTTGCGCAACCGCGCTTGGCTCGTCCGGATGCTCGTCCGGGTCGCTCTTGGCACGGACCCCGAGGCTGCACTCCGCCGGTGCGTCAAGGATCCCGCACCTCAGCCACTCCGCTTCACGGCCACCGACCGACTCCTCGACTTCCTGGAAGCCCTTGGAAGCCCCCTGACTATGCGGAGTACCGCTGCACGAAATCGTCCGGGTCCACGCGGGCCGCCGAGCCAACTCAGCATAGTCCTGAACTCCGCATAGCCCCAGCTATGCGGAGCTCCGCATAGCTGGGGCAACCTCACTCTGCTCTGTGGTCGTTCTTCTGGTCCCTCACCCGTGGCTCCTCGTTTTTCGCTCCCGGCCGGCCCCCGGCCGGCAAGGGGCCGTGCGCCGGTAGGCTGCCCCAGCCTTGGTCCGGCGCCAGCAGGGCCGGCCTGGAACAGGCCCCGCTGCGGCCCACACCCGGCCACCGGCCGGTCCTGGCTGGATCCACAACCTGGAGAAAGGCCGCCGTGAGATCGACAAGTTGATCAGACGTCTTTCGGCGTTGCCGCCGGCCCGATGATCACGCTGGCTGCGACCGGGGGTAGTCGTTTCGGTTCGTCCGGCCGGCCGATCTCTGCCGAGTCCACGGTTCGCCTGTTCAGTGCGGGCATTGGCATTCCGACACCCACGGGTAATGGTGTCGCTCGCAGCACCGCTGCCCATAGCAGGCCCGACCGCGTGAGCCCTTTGCGTGTCCGGCTCTCCTTCAGGTACAGGTCTGCGCCTGCGACGTCGACCGTCGTCTTGCTCTTGCCGAGCCTGGCCGCGTGGACCATCTCCCTGGTGACCAGCACGATGCTCCCGATGCACTCCAGTGCGTCGGAGCCTTCTTTCGCCCCGCCGTACTTGCGGTGGTCGGGATGGCCCGGATCCGTTGGATGGCATGTCTGCATCCCGCCGCCCTTCCGGATCTGGTTCCACAGTCGCCGCAGATTGTCCTTCCGGAAGAAACCTCGCGCATTGCTTCGAATGCCTCGACTGTCGCCAGGTGCGTCGGCAGCGACGCGCGGTGCGAGTAGGCGTCGGCGACGATAGCTGGCCACAGCACCTCGTTGTTGCGCAGCCAGGCGCGTGCGTCAGCGATCTGCAGCGTTCCCTGTGGCGGTCTTTCGAGCAGCTCCTGCGACATCTCCGCCTGCGCCGGGTCGATGTCGACGAAAGTAGGTTGGATGTCGCAGTCGGCTCCTTCCCCCAGCGTTCGCCCTGCGGCTCCGAGCACGGCGACCTGTTTTATCTCCAGGCTGCATAGCGCCGTCTCGATTGCTTCGATGTACGGGTGTCCGGTCCCGCTTCCGTCGTCCGTAGACGCCCGGCTGCGGTTGACGATCAGCTCGCGTGTCCCGTTGGTCTTGTTCTCGACGAGCTGGTAGTCGGCGTAGGCCGTCCGAGCTCTGTACTCGGTCTGTTCGTGGTATCCGTAGATTCCCAGTAGGGCGACGATGAACAGGGCGGTCTCCCAGCCCCATGCCCGGCGGTGCGCGGCGACCGCGGCGCCGCCGCTCACCAGTGCCACCAGCGCTGTGGCGCCGGCCATTCCCAGCGTGCTCAGGATTACCCACGCGGTCAGAAGCGCGCCGGCCACGTTGCCCGCGGTCGACATCGCGAGCGTGCTGCCGGTTCCGTGCTCGTTTGCGGATCTCCTGCGTGCCCGGTCGATCAGCATGATCGATTCGGCCAGCCACATTCCTATTGGAGCGATTCCGAGCGTCGAATACAGCACGACGCCGACGGCCACCTGTTCCTGCGTCAGGTTGAAGACGACCAGCGGCAGCCCGTGGCCGGTGGCGACCACGGTCCAGATGCTGGCCTTCATCAGACGGTTCCCAGCGGCCTCGCGCAGTTTCGCGGTGGCTCCGCTGAGTCCTCCCAGTCTGGTTGCGGCCCGTTCGCCTCGGTGGTATCCCAGGGCCAGTGCTCCCAGGTAGGCGGCCAACAGGATGGAGGTTACCGGCACGGGGGTTCCCGCGTACGGCACCATGGCTCGCAGTCCCAGAATCTCGACACTCAGCGAGGCGAAACCTTCGGCCGCCAGGATTGTCCAAGCGCGCGTCGGAGAGAGTGCGCTCTCGTGTGTGCCTGTTTTCGTTGTCGAGTCCATGTTCGCAGCCCTGTCACGGCGACCGGTTGCGTAGACCGGCGCCGCTTCTTGCGGGGTCAATGGATCTGGTCGGGCGCGCCGTTCGGCCTCGACCGGTCGGTCTCGCTCGGACTCAGACCGTTCTGGTACTCGTTGAGCTTGCCTACCGTTTCCATGATGCGGGTGGTCAGGTCCGCCCGCTCGATCACGTCGGTAACGCAAAGCGCTGACAGTCCCAGTTGCCATGCGACCTGGTTGAGGTCGTCGGTGACTGTGCGCATGGATTCGGTCTCGATGTGGCTCTCGTTGCTTCGTCGCGCGGATACTCCGTTGCGCAGCAGCAGTCTGGGTCCGGTCTCCGGGCCCCAGCTGTAGTCGATGTAGTCCCGGGTCCACGTGTTGAGCAGATTGGCCAGGATCTGCTGTCCGCGCCAGTCCGCCAGCGTTCTCGCGTCTCGGTCGATCCGCAGCCACACCGCGTGGCTTAGTGCCCGGTTGGGCCGCATTCCCGTGATCAGGGGTCCGGTCAGCGCCGCTCCTTCATAGGTCGCCGTGATTACCGCTCCGTCGGCTCGGCGCAGGCCTCCGCCGATTGCGATGGACGACCACCGGACGTCGTGCTCGATCCAGACGACCCGTGTCACTTCCTGGCTGTTGGAGTCGGGTTGTCCGTTGGGCCACTTCCAGCAACCGCGCAGCGTCCACCATTCTCCGAGCTGGCTGATTCCGGTTTCCCACCACTCGGGTGCCGGGAAGTGGTTGGCGTCCAGTGTCCGGCGCAAGGCTTCGGCGGCTTCCGCCGGCTGGATCAGTCGGTTCGTGACTCGTCCCGAGCCGATTGACACGCCGTTCCATTCACGTCGACCCTTCGTGGAGAACATCCCGCGCTGTGGCCAGGCCAGTACTATGTCGCACTCGAATGGGTGCTGCATCCCGCTCCGGTTGGTGATGGCCCGTGCGCTCACGCTCGGCAGCGCCCGGATGAGCTCTGCCCACTCGGGCTGCTTCCATTCGACTTGCCGTCGTCGCCACGTCGTCGCCGGATTCCGGGGCGGATCCTTCGGTTTCGTTCGCGACTCGCTCTGTTCCACCGTCGTGTCCGCTCGCTCCGCCGGCGGCCTGTGCCGTTCGGCTTTGTTGTTTGTTCGGCTCCTTTCAGTTTGGACGATGCTCGTTGTTTCGTCGCTCCCGGGGCTCGTTGGGGGGCCGTCTTCATTCAAGCGGGCCGCGTCAGGTGCAGTAGTCCTGCGAGCCAGTGCGCGGCGAGCATGTGCAGGTGCTCGACGGCATTCGTCGTGTCAGGCGTCCAGCGGCCTCTCCAGTCGTCTTCTTCGATTCCCGGTGGCTGCGGGTCGGTCAGCTGGCCGTTCATCGCTATGCGGCATATCAGCTCGCCTCCACCTATCACCACTCGGGCCTGATCGGCCCGCACTGGCGCTCCGGCCGAAGGCTCGGGCCGTGTCCATCCGATCCGGCGGATGGCCAGTGAGCTCGCGGCTTCCGTGCGCATTGCAGCCACGGCGTCGGATTCGCTCTCGTAACGCCATTTCCGGTCGCCGACGCCACCCCATGCCCGTTTCGGATCTGTCCCCAGTGTGGTCTCGATCTCCTTGAGGACCTCGTCCGGCGGCGGCGTGCTCCAGGCTCCGCTCATCCATTGGCAGGCCGCGTAGGTCCCGGCCAGCCGTCCGTAGCCGCCTGGTTCCGGTAGTTGCGGCGGCGTTGTGTGGTCGTTTTCGGGCGCCCGGGCCAGGTTCTCCCATATTGCGCGTGCGTCGGGAGCGCTCAGGCGACCTCGTGGTAATCCTTTCTTAGCGCCTCCTGGGCCTTTCTCCAGCGGTCCGCTCCGCTGAAACGGTCGTTCCCCTGTCCGGGTCCGGTCGGCCAGTCGCCGGGTTCCCCCGGCATGTCGTCGGGCCGGAGCGCTTCCTCGATCACGGTTGCGTGCGTGGTTCTGCGGATCAGGCCGAGCTGCTCCCTGGTGACCAGCATGCTGAACTCGTAGTTCAACATCTCCAGAGCGCCGTTCAGCTCGTCGGCGTGGTACCGGCGGATGTCCCGGACTTCCAGGAACAGCTGCCGTCGGTTCTCCCCTTCGGTCTTCTTCACCGCTTCGAGCACCTGCCCGTAGCTGCAGCCGCTCTGCGGCGTCAGTAGCGCCGCCACCACCCGGGTCTCTCCGAGTTCGTCGCTTCGTCGGAGTACCACGGGTCGTTCTGTGGTGGGCTCGTCGTTGTTCCCCACCCTCGTGTCGATCTTGATGTCGTCGGACCACTTCTCGTTGAGCTTCTGCAGCTGCTCGCCGAAGTTGCTGGATCGGGCGGGAGCCTGCGACCCGGTCTCGTGGTCCATGAGATCGCGTATGCGGTCTCCTCCCGTCCAGGGATGCCGGCGGCTGAGCCACGTCCGCAGGTCCTGCCCGACCGTTCGGCTCTCCTCGTGGGGCATGCGCGCCAGCGCTCTGGCGGTCTCGTCCACCCGCGGGCCGTCGTCGATCAGCGTCAGCTTGCAGCGCCTGGCGCCTGGTTGCCACCGGCCGTAGTCCCGGCTGGTCGGGTCGGCGGCGCTGGTCCCCTTGCATGCCCGGAGCCACCAGTTCAGGGCGTTTCGGAACTTGGCGCTTGCCGCTCGCATGCAACGCAGCCTGGCTGGGACGCTGTACAGGGCACTGTCGGGCCTCTGCTGCCACAGCGTCTGCTCACTCGTGGTGCCGATCCGGAATCTGCACCGTCCCTCCAGCCGCCGTACGATGACGTCGGAGATGTTCCTGAACGGGCGCATTCCCGATTTCCCGGAGCAGTGTGTAGGCAAAGATGGACTGTGAGGCTGGGGGAGGTTGAGCCGGTCTTCGGACAGACGGGGAGGGTGGTACTGGACATTACGGCTCGGACTGCCCATGATGGTGCGTTGAAATGGACAAGAGCGCCATCGACACCATCGACACCCCGAGCCGCGAGATCGATCTTCGCAACGTTCCCGTCCACCTGCGCACTGCCCTCCGGCGGGCGCTGGAGTTTGAGGCGCGTGCTCCAGCGCCCAGGTCGGCAGAGGAAGTGGAGCAGTGCGAAGAGCAGCTGCGGGCCATCGCGGACGAGTTCTTCGGCGCCCTCCTCACCCCCGTGCTGCAACGCGCGGTGTGCTCCGCCGCGGTTGGCGACGCGGCGAGCGCCCTCGTGCGCCACCTGCCCCGGCGGATGCGGAGCGACGGGCTGGAGACCGTCAACGTTCGCACCTCCCGGGGCACGACGGTGCCGGTCACGACGCCGTACTACCGCGAGAAACACGCCCGTCGGGCGAAGCGGAGGCCGGGGGACTCTACCCCGCCTTGGTGGTGCTGGGCATCTACGACCGGTGCACGCCGAAGCTGGCCTCCGATGCAAGCCGCGCGGTCGCCATGCTCAGCTCGCTGGCCGAAGCGCAGGCGCAGCTCCGCTCCGACGGCATCGCCCTGGATATCAAGACCCTCCGCTCGACCGCCTATCGCTACGCTGCGCGGGCCCGAGCGGCCCAGCAGAGCGCGGCGTGCGGTCTGCTGGACCGCGTGACCGGCAAGCGGGTGGTCGTCTCCCTCGACGGGGGCCGCGTCCGTGTGAGGCGCAAGAAGCGTGGCCCCAAGACGAAGAAGGGGCGCAACCGATTCCATACCGACTGGAAGGAACCGAAGCTCCTCATCCTGTACGTCGTCGGCGACGACGGGCGACCGTCTCAGACGTGGGCCCCGATCATCGACGGCACGCTCCGGGGACCGCAGGCGGTCTTCGCCCTGCTGTTGTCGTACGCGCGGCAGATCGGCCTCAACGCCGCTGACAAGGTGCTCTTCATCGCCGACGGCGCGCCCTGGATCTGGCGACGCCTCCAGCGCCTCATCGCCGCGCTCGGGCTCTCGCCGACACAGGTGCTGGGGCTGATCGACTTCTATCATGCCGCAAAGCAACTCTCCGACGCGGTCAAGCTGCGCCGCTGGAGCGCGACGCAACGCACCCGCTGGCTCAACCGCACGCGGGGGCTGCTCAAGCGAGCACGGGTGGACGAGGTGATCACGGCCCTGCGGGAGCTGTGCCGCGGGCGCACGGCCGGCAAGATCCGCACGCACCTCAACTACTTCCTGAAGAACCGTCATCGTTTCGCCTACACCACAATGGTCGGGCTCGGGCTTCCGCGGGGCAGCGGCGCCGTCGAAAGCGCCATCCGTCGCGTCATCAATCTCCGCATCAAGGGCGCATCCATCTATTGGCTACCGGAGAGCGTCGACGCGATTCTTCTCCTGCGGTCTTTCTATAAGTCCGGCAGATGGAACTGTTTGCAGCGGATGGCCATGACGCCGGTGGGTGTGAGCGCGTGACCGGGAAATCGGGAATGCGCCCTTCCTGAACTCCATCTGCTTGGTCCTTTCCGGATTCAGGTCATCGGGTTCGCGGTGTAACCGCGCACCGCGTTGTCGAGAGCGCTCACGGCAGCCGCTGCTGCGGCCGACGTCTTGCTGGTCGCCATTTCGAACGTCGGCCTGGCCTGGGTACTGTCGAGCCGTACGGCCCATGGCTGCAGCCGGGTGGGAATCAGCACTCTTGCGGCTCGCTTTCCGGCCTGCACCAGCCGCCCGTACGCGATTCCCAGCAATGCGTCGCTGGTCTCGCTCTCGTCGTCTCCGGTCAGTCGCCGCGCCACGGCGACGTCGGTCTCCATCGGTCATCGGCTCGCCGTGCGCCCAGTGGTCGTCCACGTCGGGCGTCGTTCCCGGGTACAGACCCGCGCGAGCGACGCCGTTCCCGTCCTTGAACACGCGCAGCGTCTCGTCGGGTGTTCCCACCTGGGACGGCTTGGCGTCCTCTTTCGCGAATTCCGGCGCCGCGCGGAATGCCTCCTGCGTCTGGCAGCGGCCTGCATCTTCGGCGCCGGGGCGCTCCTGCTGGCGGTCAGTTCTGGTCATCGTTTCGTCTCCTTTTTTCGCTGCTGGTACGGTCCGGCGGACGTCTCCGGATCGGCTTTTTCGGTGCCGGCGTCCGTGTAGGGTGCTGTTTGGGGTTTTCCGCCTTTTTGGCGGCGTCATGTTTAGCACTCTGAGTCGGCTTGGGGGCCGATTCTGGTCTATAGACCAAAAGCGCCCCGAACAGGCTCCGAGGGCCCGCGGAGAGCTGGTCGGTTTTGGTCCCGGTACGCCTTGTTTCAGGCTCGGGCGGGACTCGGGTTCGGCTTCCTCCCGTCCGGTCGGCCGGCTGCCGTCGGCAGGCGTGTTCACGACCCGGGGAGGAGGGCTTCGTGACCCCCGGTTGGTGGTGTGGCTCAGGCGGTCCTCGCCGTCGCGTGCGTTCGGTGGGCCTGGCGCTCAGGCGCCTGTCGGTCCTTTGGATCGCGGTTCCGTTGCCGGGGCCCGCGGTCTCGCCCCGTGTGATCGACCCTGCCGGGCCGGAGCCCGGGCGCACGGCGGTCGCCTGCCCGTGGCCTGTCTGGTCCGGGCGTTGTCATTCGTTGCTCGATGCACAGGCCGGACCTCGCCATGAGGCGTCGCCGCGGGCTATTCCGGCGGGCGTCCATTCGGTGGACGCCACTGCTGCTGTTCCTTGGCTCTGGTTCAGTTCGCCTGGACCCGGGTCGGTCCGATCAGCGATCATGCTGGTTCACTACCCCATGGTTCTCCATGGCTGGTGTGGTACCGGCTGTAGTATTTTTCCCACTTGGCTAGCAGCGCATCGGGGTCTGGCCACCGTCTGTACTGTTGCTGCCATTTGAGCAGCGTGACCTGTGACTGCCGGGAGGCCCTTCCCATGCGGTTTCCGCTGCTCCTGGCCGCTGTCGTTGTCCACGACCGTGGCCATCTCCCCGTCGAGGTGATGGCTTTTCCTGCGCTATGGTGAGTGTTCAGCAGCAGTTGTGCGGCGTACTTCGTGAGGGATGCTTCGGTCAACCGGTTGTTGCCTCCGAGTGGCAGCGTGGTGTCCATCGCGCGTTTGAGTGTCAGCATCTGTGCCGGTGCGACCGATTCGGCGATCGTGGGGATGTTGCTGCAGTTGACCTGATTCTGGCTCACGACTGCTTTGAGTATTTCCTTGACGATGCGGTGGCGGGCCGTTCTGTCCAACTCGAGCGTGTTGTACAGCTCCTTGCTGCGGATTTCCAGGAGGACCCGTCTGTGTTCGTCGCTTGGGTCGCGGTGCCTCCCGCCCCGCCACCCCGTGGCGGTCGAGATGTTGTTGTACACACCGCTGGAGCAGACCGATGTGATCATCCGTCTACCTTCGTGGAAGCCGAACTCCAAGGCGCAGTACATGGTTCCGTTTGTCGCTTCAGCCGGTCGCGAGCTTTTTTCTCGCGATCGTGTGCATCGTCACCAGGGCGTCGGCGGCGCTCACGCGCGCCAGGTTCAGTACCGGGATACCGGCGGTTCGCGCCATCTTCATTCCAGTGGCGGTCCCGCCCTGTGTCGCGCCGCCCGGTGTCCAGCAGATTACAGCGTCGACCCGCCGGTCGGTGGGTGCATGTCCGAGGCCGTGGATGATTGCCTCGTTCCGTCCGTGCAGCGCCCGTGCGCCTCTCGAACAGCGCTCCCACGCGCCGTGGTACTTCGACACGATTCCCTGCGCATGCGACTGCTCGCTGTTCGTCAGCGTCACGCACTCGTTTCCGGTGCGGTCGTTGTACCGCTTCCAGGGCAGGTAGACGGTCCGTCCTGCCTTGGTCGTGCCGTTCTCGAATGCCGTGTCGGCCCCGTCGGCTCCACCGGAATGCAGGTGCCACCCGGCCCGTTCCAGCTCGCGGGCCAGTTCGGTCATCGCCACGAGCATCTCGGCAGGCGTCTGCCTGGAGCCGATCCCGGCGTGCACCAGCCCACCGGCCTCATGCTCTGAGGCATCCGCGACCCCGGCCGGCGCCGCCGTCTGCTCGGGCCCCCGTACGGTCTTTCCGGGTTCGGCGGGTGCTGGTTTGCGGTCGGCCAGGCTGCCTGCGGGGATTCCTGATCTTGTCATCGTCGTCATCTCCTTCTCTGCTCTGCTCAGGTCCCTGCTATCGTCTCTGCCGCCGGCGGGCCCGGTTGCGGCCCGTCCCCTGCATTGCGACCCGCCGGTTCTCCGCGGCGGTCCAGCTTGCTATTCCGGCCAATACTTTTTGGGTCGTGTGCGATCCGGCTGCCGTCAGCCGGCTGACCGCATCTTCGAACGCTTCGTGGATGTTCCGGTCGATCGCCCGTGCTATCGCGATCCGTTCTCCACCTTCCGGGTCGTCGTCGACGGACGCCTCGAGCACTGCGGCGGGTCCGGCCGGCAGCACCCGCCAGATGTTCCAGCCCTTGCGTTCGGTGCTCCGGTCGTTCGCCCGGCTGACCAGGACGCCCCCGATTGGCAGTTCCACCGCCTGGCGGTTCGCTCCCCGGTAGGTGTCGGTGTCTCCCGATCCCTCGGTCGGTCCTCCGGGACCGTAGCCTGCAGTGATTCGGGGTCCGTGGACGCCCAGCCAGCCCGGGTCGTCGCTCATTCCGGTGGCGATGGCCATCCGGCTGACCACCGGCAGCTCGTCGGCGTGCACCGAGCGCGCCTGCTTCGCATTGCACGCGGTCGCCCGCTTCTTCGGCACCGGTGCCGGCTCGGCCATCGGTAAACCGGCGTCGGTGTCCGCGCTCGTTACGGTCACCCGTACCAGCAGGTCACCGCTGAATCCTGGTCCTGGCCCGTCGATGCCCGGTGGGTACGCGGTGGGGCGCTCGCCTAGTGGCAGGTGCGTGGTCTCTCTCTCGGTGGCCTGTCGGCTCCAGGATTCCATTTCCCTCTCCTCGTCTTCTGGTCTGTGCTGCCGTTGGACTTCTCTTTCTGCCACTCCCCTGTCCGAGTTCTTTCGCCATCCGTATTCCGAGCCCCACCTGGGCGCGGGCGCTTACGGTTCCTGGCCCCCATGGGGCTACCGGCCCGTACACGGCGGGCCACACAGGACCACCGCAGGCCAGCCCCCGGCGGGTGTTCCACGCGTGTTGTGCCGTAGGGTGCGCCGGCCTAGCCCTGCTTGCCGGTTCGCTCTCGTCGCAGGTCGACCTTGGTCACGTAGGCCGTCTGGCCGTCCTGTATTTCCTTGACCGTCACGTATCGCGGTCCCGTGCTCTGCGCGTCCCGGTTGGCCTGGAGCTGCTCGAGCGACTTGCGGTAGTTGCGCTGCCACTCGCCTTCGTCGTTCACGGCCTCGGGTCCCGGGCGGGGGCTTTTTCCCGCGGCGCTCTCCGGCGGCCCTCTTCAGGTTTCCCACGCCTCGGTGCAGGGTTCATCCCCGCCTGCGCGGGGAGCGTTGGCCGCGGCCTTCGCGGCGGAACGGGTGAATGGATCATCCCCGCACGCGCGGGGCTTAACCGGACGCGGTCCCGTTGAACAGTCGGAGACTCAGACACAGGCCGGAGCAGGCAGCGACGCGCCGTACGCAGCGGCCGTCAAAGCCGAGCGCCGCCGAAACTAGCCTCGGGGCGCCAGAGCGGTCCGCCGTAGCGTCACGACGCGCTCGAGCCGGGCAGAGGGCCAACGCCTAGCCGTCGAACGGAACACCCCTCGCGCGGCGAAAGCGACCGCCCTTGTGCGCCTTCCACCATTTGACGAGAGCGCCCTTCTTGCCAGTCTGGCTGTTGTAGATGTCGACGACAGCGGCGGCAACACACTCGGGAACCTTGCGCCCGAGGCGCTCCCGGTAGTCCTCGGCGCGTCGGTGGACACCGTGGAACCCGTGCCGTTCGCTCGCCAGCCCACGGACCAGCACTTCGTCCTCGATCACCGAATACGTCGTCAGAACCAGTCCCAGGCCCTGGATGAGCCGTTGGTCGAAACCTTTTGGACTCGACTCGTACGCGTCGCGCAACACACGCAGCACGCGCTCGAGGATCAGCGCTCCGTCACGTTCGTATACCCGGCGCAATGCGCCGACCGCATAGACATTTCCGGTATTCTTGGCATAACCGAGCTTGAGGCCGAGACTCGTCACGATCCCGGCAATCGCCGTTTCGATCGGATAGCCCGCAGTCACCGCCACGCTGAAGCGCTCGAAACCGTTGACCGGCGTGCTGTGGTTGCGGCCCAGGAACATGTGCGCCATTTCGGACAGCGCAAGGCCCTCGTAGACCTCGCACTCGATCTGGTCGGTTGCCGCGGCATAGCCGGACTGTTGAATGCCGTAGACGCGATGCTGGCCGTCGACCAGCCAGTTGACGTTTTCGACGCGGCAGACAACCGGAAAGCCGAAGCTGTCGATGTCGAAATTACCCGCGATCTCGTCTCCCTTGGCCTGCCGGAAAGGCCGTTGAGCCTTACCGGGCGCAGGGACACGCAACGTGTCGAGGCTGACCTTTTCAATCTTCGACCGGCGTGGACGAGGATCCATCTGCAATCTCCTGACGAAGCCGGCGTATGAAGCGGCCGAGACCGCGGCGGGCCTCTTCGAGGTCGGCAATCCAATCCGGGACCTGGGCATGGTCGAGCGCGGCGAACTCGATGAGGTCCTCCTGCGCTGTCAGGTTCTTCGCGTCGTAGGCGACCACCGAGACGATCCGGTTCGACCGATCGCGAACCGACTGAATGGCGTTGGCGCGCTCGCCGGGACCGGCCGGCGCCGAATCGGACGATGAAGAAGGCTCGGAACGATCAACGTCGGGAGCTGGTGGTTGGGAGACTTGAGACTCAGACAACGGCGGCAGAGATGGGTCTCCATCAGGCGAACCAACGGGCACCGCGCAGTCCGGACGGGAGTCGACGTCCAAGCCAGAACGCGCGTCGCCCGCAACGGGCGCAGGGGAATCAGCAGCGGCGTCGGAGCTAGGCGTAGCTTCAGGCCGTGACGAAGACGCCGGACGCGTGGCCGCGCGGCGGCGGCCATCGACGCCGACAACCCGATCCGGCAACTTACAACTAGTTGCAAGTTGACCGCGCACCCGAGAAACGTACTGCTGAGTGCAACCGACCTGAGTCGCGATGCGGACCTGGCTGAGGTCCGGCCAGGCACGGTAGGCGAGCTCAATGGCGTGCCGCTTGTCCGCACCGGTGAGACGCTGACCGTGAGCGCGGTTGGCGCCGAGGGCGAACCAGAGCGCGTCCTCACGAGTGCCGTGATACACATCGGCCGGGACCTCGAAACGCCCAGCCTTCCGGTAGGCGAAGACGCGGTGGTAACCGTCGGCGAGCATTTCCGCGCCGTCGGCACGGAAAACAACCACAGGCGGGAACTGAGCGCCGGCGGCCAACGCCTGCACGTACTCGTCGACGACGTCGTCGTCAATGGCCGAGCGGACCTGAGTTCCGGCATCGGTTACGAGACGGTCCAGCGAGAGGACCTCACGGAACGGGCCGCCGACCGCCGAATCGGGCGGCAGCCGAGGAGACGAAGCCGAAGTCGGTCTGACGGAAGACATGGCAAGAAACAGCCCTTGAGCCTGCACGTCACCCTGCCTCCCCCCCCGGGGGCCACCTCACACCGGCGTCCTGCTCGTCGATCCACTGCAGCACGCGGCGGGCACGCCACCCCACTCGGCCCGCCGAGATGCGCAGCGGCGGCGGAAATTTCCCGGCCCGCACGAGGCGCCAGAGGGTGGTTATGCTCACGTCGAGCACCGCGGCGACCTTTTTCCGCCCCCACAGCCGATCAAGTTCAGTGGTCTCGTCGGTCATGCCAGCACGCCCGTGGGATCCTGCCGTCGACAGCCCAAGGCCAGGTGATCCTGGCCCCGGGTCAATAAGAGTACTGCCATGACCACAGAGTATCGTATGCGGGACTTGCGGGTCAAGAGGCCGGAGACGCCCCATCGAGACCTGTTTTCAGGACAGTACGGCCTCTCCGACCGACGACTGGACGGCCACTCTGGCGGTGGTCTATCCTCTATCTTGTGGCGATGACGGAGGAAGAATTTCGCGCGCTGATTGAGCAAGCACTTCGTGCGCGAGGGGTGTCGGCGATCCGGGCCGCCCGCTCGGCCAACCTCAACCGAGACGCAATCCGCGCTGTCTTGCGTGGCCGCTCCCCGTCCTTCGAGCGCGTGGCCGAGATCTGTGAAGCCCTCGGCATGGATTTCCACATCGGCCTTCGTCCAGAGACGGTCAGATCGGACAAGGGGCTTGCTGAAGAACCCGACAACCAGGTCCCCGAAGAGGCTGACCAGGAGCTTCCCAACGCGCCCGACGCGGAGATCCCGCCTGTCCCTCTGACTCGCTTCACGTCGCGGATGCGGTTGCCGGTCCGCGACCTCGTAGCCTGCTCGCCGCAGGGCCACCCGTCGCAAGCGCATGACGCCGACCGGGCACCAGCACCCGTTGACCTGCCGGACTCGCACGCGTTCTACTTGCGGATGCCGGGTCACTCGATGGTCCCGGCCGGCATTTGGCCGGGTGACTTTTGCCTGGTCTCGCCGTGCGCCAGGCTCGAAACGCGTCAGCGAGTGTGGTTGCGAAATCGGGAGGATCAGGAGACGATCCGGTGGCTAGTTCGGCTCCCCCACAGATGCTACGAGCTCGTTGGCTGGAACCCGCCTGACAAGGAGGGCCATCAAACGATGGTGGCCGAGCAGTGGATGCGCGCGGACGTCGTCGACCGAGGCGTGGTGCTGGCCGTGTATCGCGGCCGGCCATCGGTGGAGAGGCCGCCGTTCCGTGCCGCCGATTGGCGGCCCGAGCAGGCCATCTCCCTACCACCTGGGCTGGATGACGATCGTCGCTAGGTCGCGCGCCCACGTGTCGAGCGCTGCGCGTTTCTCTCCATCATAGGAGTGCCGGTCGTAGACGGCGGTTACGCCGTGCTCGACATGGTTGAGCACCTTGCCAATCACCAAGCGGGGCACGCCGGCGCTGGCCATGCGTGACGCCGCCGTCCGACGAAGGTCGTGCCCGCGGAAATCGTCCAGTCCCAAACGGCTGCTCACCGCGGCTCGTTGCTTCGGGCCGCGCGCGCCGGCCAGTACGTAGATCCCCGCCGACGCGTCGGTGGCCGTGCGGTCGCGTAGCCCGGTCAGGATGTCGATCGCGAGATCGCTAAGCGGGACTCGGTGCGGCAGGCCGTTCTTGGCATCCGATGCCGGCACCGTCCACCATCGCTTGTCGAGATCAACGTTCTTCCAGCACATGTTGTGCACCTCGACGCCCCGTTGCGCGGTGATCAGGCGGAGGCGAAAGGCCGCCGCGATCTCGGGCGGCTCGTTATCCAGCACCGTCCAGAACATACAGATCTCCGCGTCCGTCAGAACGCGGTCCCGACGCCGTTCGCTTGCCGGCTGCTCCAGTTGGCTGCAGGGATTGAACTCGACCATCTCGCGGGAGATGCCGAAGTTGAAGATCTTGCTGATGAGGGCGCGAATGCGGTTCGCCGCGATGGGCGCCGGCCGTTCGGCGATCCCCTCAACGAGTGCCCGCACGTCGCGGCGGCGAATCTCGCTCGCCCGCAACGTGCGCCACTTCGGGAGGAGCTCGTTCTCGATGACCCGGCGATCCTGTCGCCACGACTTTTTCTTTACCCGCGCGTGCTTCTCAAGGTAGAGGGCGGCCAACGCCTCGAACGAGGGGGCGCGCCGGGCGTCCTGGCGCACCTGTGCGGGGTCGTCGTTGCTCGCGACCTCCCCGAGCACCTGCTTGGCGTGCCCTCGTGCATCGGAGAGCGACACGATGGGATACACGCCCAACGACATTCGGCGATACCGCCCCGCAGTGCGATATCGCACGATGAACGTCTTGCGCCCCGCCTGGGAGACGCGGACGCCGAAGTTCTTGGGACTGACGTCCCAGTAGTCGACCTGACGGGTGTCGGGTCGCAGGGATCGAACCGCCTGGTCGGTGAGCCTCCGGGTCGGCATGCGATGCTCCGTGGTCCGCTGCCGGCCGGGCGCGGAAGCCGGCCATGCGGACCCTCCACAGGGTGCAAATAGGGTGCAAAATCCGCGCAATACGATGAAATATAGTGGCACCCGCTGAACTCTGTCAATACCGTAAAGTATTGTTTCTATGCGGGTTATGAAATATACTGAAACCGGCTGAAACGGCACGGTGCATGATTCGTAATCAGCAGGTCAGCGGTTCGAGTCCGCTCGCCGGCTCCAATAGAATCAATAACTTACGGGGGTTTAGCGAGATAGGCAATTGCGGCTGTGTCGGCACTATGTAGGCAAATCGCCCGCTCAAGCCCGCAAGAGCCAGCACCGCGCGGCAACATCGTGAACGGCCGCGACCGACGCCACCGTTGAGCCGCCTTGGCGGGCGTTGTCTCCCTTTCGACAGCGTCTGGCCGACGACTTGCCCGACATGATCCGACTCATGGTCCGGCACTGCACCAGATCGTCGCCTACCTGGCAGGGTCGCTCGCAGAGCCGGGATGGGCTGCTCAAGCCGCGGCTGGCGTTTCGCTCGACTGGTGCGTCCAGGGTGGTCTGCGACTCGCGAAGCCGCAGAGGCGTCGAGCGTGGGCCACCGCACATCGGACTCACCGCACAAGCGCCGGCTCGAGTACACCATCCTCGGCGGTCTGCTTCATCGGACGTTTCCTTCACGAGCGCGGCTCGACGACGAAACTGATCCAGCGGTCGCCCTCGCTGAAGACGTTTGTGTAGCACCCGGTGGTGTTTCCGCAGGTCAGCCTCGGACATCTGCCCCAGCCTCCGAGCGAGACGGGCCATGCGAATGAGGCGTTCCATGGAGAAGTGTCCGTTCTGTGCTGGGGACGTGCCAGAGGAGGCGGTCGTGTGCGTGCACTGCCAGCGAACGCTGACGGAGGCGCCGGCGGGGGTTGCCTGAAGCCGCTGTCGAGTCAGTGTCGGCACCGCCCGCGTCGGCTGACGCCCCGTCACGGCGGATCGGCATCGGCCTCATTCTGGGGCAGTTCTTGATGATTCCGTTCCTGCCCTAGTGGTGCGTCACGTCATCATCTTCGGATACGGACATGGGTTACAGCGAGCAATCATCGACGAATCACAGCACCGCACACCCGAACGTTTAATCATGGCGCAGCACTAGTCGCTCTGGGCCACGTCTCGAGTGCTCCGCCTCGACTATGGCGTGTCGCGCGCCGCGCGTTTCCTGCGCCGTATCCAGCGCTCACGCCCCCCCCCACAGGAAGACGAGTGGACTAAGCGTGATCACGGCCCACGCCGCGACGCCGGGGCGGTGCGAGAGGTCCCGCAGCACGTTGTTGCCGAGGAACTGATCGTTCACCAGATAGGTCCAGGGCGCGCGGGGGCAGGCTCGCTCGTGGCGGGCAAGCGCCGTGCCATCGAGTTCGCCTGTTGCGCGTGGACCGACCTGAGCCAAGCTCGCATCGCCGCTCAGGTCGGGTGGACTCAGCCGTACGTCGGTCAGATTCGCGCTCAACTCAATACTACTATTGAGTTGCCCGATCAGGTCGTCGGTGTTGACGGCCGCCGCCGTCCGGCGAAGCGATCTGCGCCTTCGTAGCGTTCCGACGCCGCGTCTTCGTCAGGCGCTCCTGGGCCTCGGCTGCGCGCCCAGCCGTGCCTTCGCCAGATGCGGCTTGACCCCGAACAAGGCGAGTGGGCAGCCGGTCGATGTCGACACACGTGCTGTTGCCGAGCCCGGCCACCCGGATCGTGTCCGAACTGCCGAGACTCCGATCACGTCACGGCCCTGATCCCGCAGCCAGTCTGCCAGATGGCGGCCGACGCAGCGGTCGACGCAGCGGTCGACGAGGGATTTCCGGGAAGGTCAAGGTAGCCCCATCCTTCGTGCCCTGCCCAGGCGCCGGCTCGGATCTTGAAGATCTGCGCATCGCCCGCACCTCGAATGCCGCGATGGGCCGATGGCGGTCAGGTAGACCACGATCCGCCGAGTCGGACGGGTGCTAGTGCTGCGCCATGATTAAACGTTCGGGTGTGCGGTGCTGTGATTCGTCGATGATTGCTCGCTGTAATCCATGTCCGTATCCGAAGATGATGACGTGACGAACCACTAGTCACCCGGGGTCGAGCCCGCAGAGATCGACCGTAGTCTGAACAGCGGTGGCCGCACGCCGCTTCCCCGGTGTTGCCGGGGCGGAAAGAGAGGAGCGACATCAGCACGGCACGGTCAGCTTGGCGTCGCCCCTTTCGCGGCAGCAGCATCTGTGTAGCGACCGCTCATGGACCTAACGTCGCCCTCCTTGAGTGTCAGACTGCTCACGAACCTCGCCTTCGCGCGTCTGCAACTCGGCTTGACAGAGCGTCGGCCTCCGGAGCCGATCCCGCCAAGGCAGAAACCCCAGAAAATCCCGTAGTTATTGAGGAAGTCGAAGGTCCGAACAGGTCCCAAAGGGTCACAAAACGGCTAGCAGAACCCGAAACGGCTGGCAGTACGGCTGGCAGAGATAGGGTGGCGTCGTACCTACCGTTCGGCCTCGCCGGAACGTTGCCAGCCGGCGAAGCCCGGAACCGGAATCGCGAGGCTCACGCACACCTTCCGTTCGACGACGCTGCCGTCGCGACATCGAGCGCCGGCGTGCAGACGCAACTCGATGATCCCCTCAAGGATCAGGTCGCCGCCTGTGTGTACGAGTTCGGGAACGAGTGCGAGGGCGTGGCGTCGGTACTGCGAGTCGTGTTGCGCAGCAAACTAATCCGCATCGTCGAGAGCGTAGCGACACGCTGAACGACCGTCGTTCGCATTGCCGGCGCGGGGAACAGTCGCGGCGGGAGGCGGCCAATCCAAGGGACAGACGGACGGATCCCGCGGCGCGAGCGAGGTGTCCGGAGGCTCTGCGGGTTGCCTGTCACGACGTTTCCTCCATGTCGTCGACGCGGCGGCGCCTGACTGCGAGCGGCGCATCGAGGCCGTCCGCCGCGTGCCGCAGGACATCGGCATCGAGGTGCGGCGCTGCTCGTCTTCAACCAAATCGACCGCCTGGGGGACGGCGAGGGCGATGCTATGGCGCGCCGGCACGGCGGCATCGCGGTGTCTGCGCTCCACGGCACCGGTCTGCGAAGGCTGCTGGCGCGGGCCGAAGGGATGCTCTGGGCGGACGGCAAGGGCGTTCCGAATCTGCCACCTCGCGAGGACGAGGCCGAGCAGGTCAGCCTCACCTGAAGGGAGCCCTCTCGGGAACAACCTATGATCGGCTGATGAGCGACTCGGTGACCGCAGACCGGCCAGGGCGACCAGGGTGGGTGAGCTGGCTCGTTCACTTCCCGGTGACCCGCATCGTGTTGTACCTCGGCGGCATCGCCGTGGCGCTCTGGATTCTGCGCCTGACGGCCCGCGGCCTGGCCGCGGGGCTGGGCGCCTGGTGGCCGGCTGGGGTGGCAAACGTAGTACTGCCGATTCTCGCCGTCCACTTCGTCTATCTCGGCATCACTTGGGCCCTGGAGCGGCGGCCCGCCGCCGAGCTCGCCCTGCGCGGCGCATTCCGCGAGACGGCTGCCGGCATGCTGGCCGGCGCCGCCTGCCTGACGGTAACCGTGGGACTCATCGCCGCGCTCGGCTACTACCACGTCGAAGAGATCGGCAACTGGACCGCGCTCGCTGCCGCTCTCGGCATCGCCGCGACATCGGGCTACATCGAAGAAGTGATCTTCCGCGGGGTGGTGTTCCGGATCGTCGAGGAGGCCCTCGGCACCTGGTCGGCACTCGTCATCACGGCGGCCCTGTTCGGACTCGCGCATCTGGGCAATCCGAACGCGTCGCTGTACGGCGCCGCCGCAATCGGGGTCGAAGCGGGCCTGCTGCTCGGCGCTGCGTACGTACTGACGCGCAGGCTCTGGCTCGCGATCGGCATCCACTTCGGATGGAACTTCATGCAGGCCGGTGTCTTCGGCCCGCATCTCTCGGGCCGCCAGGTCGGGAGCCTCCTCGAGTCCCGATTGAGCGGGCCCGATGTGCTCTCCGGAGGTGCTCTCGGGGTAGAGGGTTCGGTGTTCGCCATCGTCGTGTGCCTGCTGGCGAGCCTCGCCCTTCTGTTCCAGGCGCGGCGTCAGCACCTCTTCATCCGACCGTTCTGGCGGCGACAACAGATCTCGTGAGCAGCCGCGGCTTCCGATTCAACGAAGCTCGCAACCCATTGAACGACATTGGTTCCGTGGATCCGTTGGCTCTCTAGCGGGAACATTGCCGAACGGCATCATCCTCTGGCAGCGCGAAGGTCAGCACCGTGTTGGTCGCGATCACCGTGACGTACTGCTTGCCGTTGACCTGATACGTCATCGGGCTCGACCGGATCGCACGCTGCGCCTGGTGGCGGAACAACTGCTCGCCGGTCGCGGCGTCGAACGCGTAGAACGCGCCGTCGTCCGCGCCCTGGAACACCAGGTCGCCCGCGGTCGCGAGGTTGCCGCTCGCCCCGATGCCGCTGAGCGCGGGGAACACCGCCTGCCACGCCTCTTCCCCGCTGGCCGGCTCGTAGGCGGTCAGGGTGGTGGTCGGCGTGTAGGCGGGAATGCGGCTCAGCTCCTCGAAGTTGGCGCTGTGGCCGTCGCCGTGCGGACCCGGCTCCAGGCTGTCGCCGAGCGGGCTGACCAGCATCGAGACCGCGGCGTTCTTGCCGGTGACGTAGAGCAGCCCGGTCCGCGGGCTGAACGCGGGCGAGCCGAAGCTCGATCCGCCGTGGGCCACGATCAGGTGCTCCTCGATGGAGTACGGCGTGTACATCGGCCGGGTCTGCGCCTGCAGTTCCGGGTCGTCGAGGTGTACGTAGGTCGCGCAGAACGGCGTCAGCGGCACCCCGCGCGCGTTGTAGGGGATCGGCTGCGTCGGATAGACCACCTCGCCCGGCACGTTGGTCGCGGTCGGCACCAGGGTCTCGACCATCGGGTTGATCGGCTCGCCGGTCTCGCGATCCCACAGATAGAGCAGGCAGTTCTTGCCCGCCGCGCCGACGCCCCTGATCGTCTCGCCGTCGTCACCCGTGACGTCGAACAGCACCGGCCCGGTGACGTGGTCCCAGTCCCACAGGTCGTGGTGGACCGCCTGGTAGTACCAGCGCAGCGCACCGGTCTCCAGGTCGAGGGCGACCGTGGCGTTGGTGAACAGGTTGGCCCCGGGCCGCGCCGAGCCGTCGTAGTCGGGCGACGGATTGCCGGTGTTGAAGTAGATCAGTCCGAGGTCGAGGTCGATGGCCGGCTGGGTCCAGACGCCGCCTCCCGCGCGCTGGCCGTCGCCCCACGTATCCTGCGCCATCTCCCAGCCGTCGTCCTGCGGGCGCTGCGGAATGGTGTTGAACACCCACTTGATCGCCCCGGTCGTCGCATCGGTGGCGATTACCAGGCCGCCCGGGATGTGGCCTTCCGAGAGCGCGGCGCCCGCGTACAGGGTCCCGTCGTGGTACGCGGGCGCGGCGGTGATGCGGTAGCCGAGGGTGTGCGGATCGAGGGTCGGCGGATACGCGTCCGGATACTTGGCCTGCAGCGCCAGCCCGACGACCGGCAGGACGCCGCCGTCGCCGTACGACTCGACCAGCTCGCCGGTCTGCGCGTCCGCCGCGACCAGGTTCGGCCCGTTGTAGGAGTATATCTTCCCCTCTGCGTAGGTCGGCCCGCGGACGCGGTTGCGGCGCGCCTCGTCCAGCTCCAGGGTCCAGACCTCTGCCCCGGTGACCGCGTTGACGGCGATCACGCTGGCGCCAGCGTGGAAGTACATCACGCCGTCGACCACCAGCGGTGTCACCTCGCTGACGTCTGTCCCCGCCGCCACCTCGTAGGACCACCGCTCGGCCAGCCCGCCGACCGTCTCCGTATTGACTTCACCGAGTTCCGAGTAGCGGCTGTTGTCGAGGTCGAGGTTGTGGCTCGTCCAGTTGGTCTGGCCGCCCGCCGTGATGTTCGGCGGCTCGGCCACTCGGGTGGTACGTCCCTGCTGTCCCGCCGCCTGTGACGCGGCTGCACCCACGGCGGCAGCCGTGAAGACGGCCACCGCCCATCGCACGTTCACGCTGTCGTATGCATTCATGTCAGATGCCCGTCAGATACCGCAGCTCTCCGGTGCTGTCGCCGATGCGCTCGGCCGGCACGTCCATCGTGCCGAGCAGAGTCAGGAACAGGTTGGTCAGTGGCGTCTCGTCCGCGTAGCGCAGGTGGCGGTTCCCGCGAACCTGCCCCGCCGCGCCGCCCGCGACCAGGATCGGCAGCTTCTGGATGTTGTGCAGGTTGCTGTTGCTCATCCCGCTCCCGTAGAGGATCGCCACCTGATCCAGCAGCGTGCCGTCGCCGTCCGGCGTGGCCCGCAGCCTGTCGAGATAGTAGGAGAAGAGCGACGTGTGGTAGGTGCCGATCTTGGTCAGCTTCTCCAGGCTCTCCGGCTGGTTCTCGTGGTGCGACAGCGCGTGGTGCGGATCCGGCACCCCGATCTGCGGATAGGTCTGCGCGGTCAGCTCCGGCGTCATCAGGAACGAGATGACGCGGGTCAGGTCGGCCTGGTAGGCCAGCACCTGCAGATCGAACATCACTTTCACGTACTCGTCGAACGAGGCGGGGATGCTCGCCGAGGGCCGATCCACCACCGGCAACTCGCGGTCGGCGTCCGCCTCGGCCCGCTGGATGCGGCGCTCGACGTCGCGCACCGCGGCGAGGTAATCGGTGAGCTTGGCGCGGTCCGCCGCCCCCAGCCCGTCCTGCAGGCGCGCCACCTTGCGCGTCACCGCGTCGAGGATGCTGCGGTCCTTGCGCATCCGCTCGCGCCGTGCTTCCGGGTCCGTGCTGGTGCCGTCGCCGAACAGCCGCTCGAAGAGCGCGCGCGGATTGCTCTCCATCGGCAGCGGCGTCGTCGGCGTGCTCCAGCTCAGGGTGCTGATGTAGGCGCAACTGAAGCCGGCGTCGCAGGCGCCGCCGAACTCCGGCAGTCCGATGCCCACCTCGAGCGACGCGAGCTGCGTCTCCCGGCCGAGCCTGGCCGCCGCGATCTGGTCCACCGACACGCCCGCTTCGAAGTCGGCGCCCTCGGTCGGCTTGGCGTGCACGCCGGTCAGGAAGGCCCCGGTTATGCGCCCGTGTCCCCCGGCCGGATCCCCCGGCATCTGCGCGGCCGGCGCGTGATCGAGCCCGGACAGCACCACGAGGTTGTCCCGGAACGGCTCCAGCGGCTTCAGGATCGGCGTGATCTCGAAGCCGGCGCCCTCGGTGGGCGGGGTCCAGTTCCGCATCACGGCGCCGTGCGGCACGTACACGAAGCCCAGGCGCGCCTTCGGCCTGGCCGCCGTCCGGCCCAGCGCGGTCAGCGCCGGGACCATCCCGTCGAGCAGCGGCAGCGCCACTGCCGTCCCGAGTCCGCGTAGCACCGTGCGGCGGGGCAGCGTCTTCTTCGTGATGATCATGAATCCGATCTCCTCATCTGGAACGGAAGGCTCCGAGCGATGCCGAGAATGAGAGACGACCAGCGGTAGTCGTTCGCCGCGGCCTCGCGCACGATGGCGCGGATGGCCGGCCGGTCGTAGTGCTCCACCCCGCGACCGAGGGCGTAGGTCAGCAGCTTCTCGGTGACGGTGGTGACGAACTCCTCACGACGCTCCAGCAGTATGTCCCGCAAGCCGGGGAAGCCGTCGAAGGCGGTCCCGTCGGGCAGGGTGCCGGAGGGGTCGATTCGCGTGCCGGCCACTCCCTTGTCGCGCCACTTGCCGACCGCGTCGAAGTTCTCCAGGGCGAACCCGAGGGGGTCCATTCGCGCGTGGCAGTTGGAGCACACCGGGTTGGCACGGTGCGCCTCGAGCCGCGCCCGCAGTGACGCGACCGTCCCGTCGTCCGCCCGCTCGGGCAGATCGGGAACGTCGGGCGGCGGCGGGGGCGGCGGCGTGCCGAGAATGTTCTCCAGCACCCACTTGCCGCGCACGACCGGCGAGGTCCGGGTGGCCAGAGACGTCACGGTCAGGACGCTGCCGTGGCCGAGCAGCCCGCGGCGCGCCTCGCCCGGCAGGTCGACGCGCCGGAAGCGGGAGCCGTACACGTTGGGAATCCCGTAGTGGCGCGCGAGCCGCTCGTTGGCGAACGTGTAGTCCGCGCTCAGCAGGTCGACCACGCTGCGGTCGTCCCGCATCTGGCTCTCGACGAACAGCTCCGTCTCGCGCACCAGGGCGTCGCGCAAGTTCTCGTCGAATCCCGGAAAGGCGTTGACATCGGGGGTCACCGTGCGCATGCGGCGCAGATGCAGCCACTGCGCGGCGAAGCTCGACACGAGCACGCCCGCCCGCTCGTCGGCCAGCATCCGACGCACCTGCCGCTCCAGCACCACCGGGTCGCCGAGACTGCCGGCCGCCGCCGCGTCCAGAAGCTCGTCGTCGGGGAGGCTGCTCCAGAGGAAGAACGACAACCGCGACGCCAGCTCGACGTCGCTCAGGCGGTACGCGGTGGCCGGCTCGACGCCCGGCGGATCCCGCTCGATGCGGAACAGGAACTCCGGATCGACCAGGATGCTCTCGAGCGCGCGCTGAATGCCGGCGTCGAAGTTGCCTTCGCCGCGGCCCTCGGCATAGAAACCGCGCAGCACCTCCAGGTCGAGATCGTCCACCGGTCGGCGGAACGCGCGCCGCGCCAGCTTCGCGAGAATCTCGTCGGCGCACGCCTCTTCTTCCGCGGCGTTCGCGGGACGGCACACGAAGATGCGGCGCCGGCTGGCCACCTGCTCCTCGCCGTCGGGACCACGGCCGAGCGAATCCGGGCTGTAGGGTCCCTCGATCTCCACGCTCTCGAGGGCCATCCGCTGCACGTAGCCGCGGCCCGTGGAGAACGTCCAGATCGGCAGGCGGCTCGGCGCCATCCCCTCGGTCACCGCCGTCCGCTGCGTGAACGACACGCTGACCACGTGCGTGCCGGCGCGGGCCGGAAAACGGACCAGCAACGGCTCACCCGGCTCCACCACCCGCGCCTCACCGGGGTTCACGCCCTCCGGCCAGCTTCCTGCCCGCAGCAGCGCGCGGCGGACGCCGTCCACCCGAACGTCGATCTCCTGCGGCTCCCGCCGGCCGGGGTTGCGAAGCGCGAGCCGGACGACGTACTCACCGTCGAGCGGGAAATGGTGCCGCACCGCCGCGCCGCCGCGCGAGCCGAACGGCAGGTCCTCGCTCATGCGGTCGTCCTGCACCAGCAGCGAGGACAGCGGGTAGCGCACGGCGTCGGCCTCGATGGTCGGGTCGCCCACCGCGAGGCGGCTGACCTTGCGCGCCGCCGACATGTAGCGCTCCAGCAGCCCCGGGGCCACGGTCAGAATGTCGGCGTTGTTGTCGAAGCCGTAGGCCAGGTCGTCGGCCGGCAGCATCGTCCCGCTGTCGATCTCCAGGTGAAGCAGATCGCGAACGGTGTTGGCGTACTCGAGCCGGTTGAGGCGGTGGATGGTCGGCCGCCCGGGATTCGGCTCGGCCGCCGCGGCCCGATCGAGCGCCGTCTCCAGCCACGTAGCGAAGGCCCCGTAGGTCTCCGCGTCGGGCCGCGGTCGCCGCGGCGGCGGCATCGCCTGCGTGCGCAGCTTCCGGAGAACCTTCTCCCACACCTCCGCGTCCGCGCCGACGTGCTCCATGTCGATGTCGTCGAGCGCGAGATTGCCGGTCAGCAACCGTTCGTTGTGACAGGTCACGCAGTAGCGGTCGAGCACGCCTCGCCACGTCGAGGCATCCGCCCCCGGCCGGTGCGCCGCCTGCAACTGGCGCGCTACCGTCTCCCCACTCACCGGCGCGACGGACTCCACGGATGCGCCGGCCGCGACCGACACCTGGGCCATTGCGACCGTGGCTGCACTCAGGGCAAGTACGAGACCCACCCCGAACGCCGTTGCCGGTCCGGTTCGCCTGGTCCACCTCGTCATCGTCGCCCCCTGCGTCGCTCGCGCCGCCCGCCGGGCTACGCCCGCGGCCCCGGTCGCTAACGGATCAGTCCCTCGTTGAAGATGTCGATGAAGCTCTCCGTCGTCTCGGCGCCGCCCAGCGCCCGCAGCAGGTCGGCGGTGCTTCCGCCGCCGAGCCCCGGCAGCAGGATGTGCCCGCCCCCTTCGGCGATCATCAACGGCGTGATGCCGCGCTGATCGGCGACGTCCACCGTGGCACCGTGATCCACGAGCAGTTGCACCGCCGGGTCCGAGCGGATGTGCGCGGCGCCGTGCAGGGCCGAGCGGCCGACGAAGTTGATCGCGTTGACCTCGGCGCCGAGATCCAGCACGAACTGCACGGCATCGAGCGTGTCCGCCTCGGTCACCCGCGTCTCGGCCGGCACCCGTCCCAGACCGGCAGCCACCATCAGTGGCGTGGTCCCTTCGTCGGTCGCCAGCCGGGTATCGGCGCCGGCCGCGACCAACGCGTCCATCACCGCCACGTTGGCGTCCATCGCGGCGAGCAGAAATGGCGTGGCGCCGGCGATGCTCACGCGGAAGCGCTGGCTCGCGAACCCGAACTGCGGCGGGTGGTCGACCAGCCGCACGTCGGGATCCGCCCCGTTCGCCAGCAGCGCCTCGACCAGCTCCAGCTTGCCGTCCCGCACCCCGTTGAGCGAACGCCATTCCTCGTCGCGCGCCGTCTCGATGCCGCGCAGGCTGCCGGTCAGCTCCGAATGCCAGGAACCCGCGGCCCAGTGCAGCGGCGTGTACCCCGCCTCGCCCGCGTTCGGATCGGCCCCCTGCTCCAGCAGGAGCATCGCCAGCCGCGTATGCCCGCGGACCGCGGCGACGAGCAGCGGCGTGGCGCCGCCCGGGGCCATCGCGTTGACGTCGGCGCCCGCGTCGAGCAGCAGCCTCGCCAGCTCCGGCTCGTCCTCGCGCGCCGCGATCAGCAGCGCGGTGAACCCGCCGGCGGTGCGGGCGTGGACGTCGGCGCCCTTCTCGACCAGCGCGCGCACGATCACGGTGTGACCCTCGGCCGCCGCCCACATCAGCGCCGTCTGGCCCTGCCATGTCTCCGCCGTGGAGGGGTCCGCGCCGGCGTCGAGCAGAGCCCGCACGGCATCGGTGCTACCGGTACGGGCGCAGGTCATCAGCGGGGTCTCGCCCGTCGACCGGGCCGCATCCGGAGCGGCCCCCGCTTCCAGCAGCCGCTCCACCATGCCCGCGGACCCGTTGTCGCACGCCAGCGACAGCGGCGTCACGCCGTAGTCGTTCGCCGCGTCGACGTCGCCCCCTGCATGTAGCAACAGGTCGGCGAGCGGCAGCGCGTCGTGGTAGGCCGCCCAGTGCAACGCCGTCGCCCCGTCCGCGGCTGGCGCGTTCACGTCGGCGGATGCCCCCAGAAGGGCTTCGACCGCCTCCGCGTCCCGCGCCTTGACCGCGTCGATCAGCGAGCCGTCGTTGGCCCCGGCCACGCTGCCGGCCGAGAGCAGCAGGGCCAGCCCGCATCCGGACACACACCTAATGGCACGCATATGAACCCCTTCGCGCCGCCCGGGGCGCCTCCGCGGACCCGCTGCTCCGCCCACTCCGGCCGCCGACGCCCTAGTGCGCCAGCGGGTCCGGCCGCATCTGGAACCGGACGATCTCGCTCGTCGCCCCCTTGCCCCCTTCGAGGTGGAACGGCGATCCGGTGTTGAAGCTCGACCACACGCCGCGCCCCTTCCACCCGGCGTCCGGATCGTCGATCCGGCCGTCGAGCCCGCGGCTGTAGAAGCCGAGCGGATACGGCACGCGCATCACCACCCACTCGCCGTTCTCGGGATCGAGCGCCAGCAGAGCGTCCGACGTCGTGCCGGTGGCGATGGGCACGTTTGCGCCCAGACCCAGGGTGTCGAACTGGTCGACCCAGTTGTAATAGTGGTAGTCGGCGTTCGCCGAGCCCTCCACGCCCTTCAGCTTCGGCCCCGGGGTCGAATGGAGCGTCCACCCCTCGCGGCAGTGCTGGCCGGTGGCCGCCGGCCCGTTGAGCACGGAGCACTTGCTGCGATCGAAGCTGGCAAGATGGCCGCTGCCGCCGAGCGCGGTCCAGATGATGCCGTTGCGATCCACGTCGATGCCGCGTGGCCCGAAGCCCCACTCGTTCGGATCGCCGTTCGGGTCGTACGGCGGCTCGTAGACCTCCGAGATGCAGGTCTCGGGAGGACTGTCCCCGAGATCCAGCCGGATCAGCCGTCCGGGCACATCGAACCGCCGGGAGATCCACACCGATCCATCCGGGTGCGGGATCACGCCGTAGGCGCGCTTGAACTTGTCCAGGCTGCCGATCCGGGTATCGCGCACCGGGTCGATCTCGACGTCGCCGTTGAAGTTCGGCTCGTTCCACGGCTTGGTGATGCGGCCGTCGCCGTTGGTGTCGATCACGGTCGGACACCAACCCTGCGCAGCCTGCTCGTCGCCGGTTTCGTCGTACAGCCGCGTGTTCAGCCAGCCGATCGCCTCGGTCGAGCCGCTCAGCCAGAGCGTGTCGTCCGCGTCGTCGGCGAACTGCAGGTGGTGCGTGAAGTAGCAGGTGTCGATCAACTCGAAATCGCCGGTCTCCGGGTCGTAGTAGGACAACTGCCGCGACTCGACGCGGTGCTGAATCGGGTAGTACTGCGCGAAGGGGTGATCCGACCCCTCCAGGCACCAGTCGGGCACGTCGTTCGGCCGCACCGCCTGCGTGATCCAGAGGCGGCCCTTGCCGTCCAGCATCGGGTTGTGGGCGCTCCGGCTCTGCAAACCGGCGGGCGGTTCATCGGCCCAATAGAGGGACGGGACGGCGGTCGAGGATCCCTGATAGGAGTCGCTCCTTCTCGGCCGCTCGATGCGGGTCGGCAGATCCATGCGGACCGACTGGTGGGTACGCGGGTCGGTGATCACGAGCCCGGCGCCGCCGACTCCGTAGACCGGCCCGTTCGCGTTCAGCGTCGGGTTGCGCTTGTCGGTCGTGACCTCGTCGTGGACCATGCCGCGCGGGTGGCCCCACCCCCACATGCTCAGGACGAGGTTGCGCTCCCGGCCCTGCGGGCGCGGCGGAACGGGGGGCAGCTCGCCGGCGGCGATTCGGTCGCTCCAGTCAGCGTACAACTGGAGGGCGCGCGACCGGCCCATCCGATTGATCTCCACCGCCATCGCCGGCCCGGCGCCACCGGCCCGGATGCGGTACGCCCACGCGTCGGCGGTCGAGTCGAACTCGTCGAGGTCGAGCATCGGCATCTCGCGCGTCGCCCGGTTGCCGAGCTGGTGGCAGAGCTGGCAGCCGTCCTTGAGCCGGTCGACCCAGTCGGCCTGGGTCCGCATGTCGACGCCGATGCCGTTGCCGCGCGGTCCGGTACCCGGGAAATCGCTGGCCGGCGGCACCTCCAACAGCGAGTACCAGTAGTTGGCCGGGTAGATCTGCGCCGCGGCGTGCGGCGACGGGGCGGCCGTCGCCGCCAGCGCCAGGTCGTCGCCGGGCCGCGCGGGGGTCTTCTCCGAGTCGGCCAGGCCGTACCCGCGCACCCACACCTCGTAGGCGGCATCCGGGAGGTCCGGGACCAGGAACCGTCCGTCGTCGTCGGTCACGACGATCTTCCGGAAGCCGGTGTCGAAGTCCTGCGTCTCGGCGACGACCCAGACGCCCGCCTCGGGGCCGGCCGCGCTGGTCACGACGCCACTGATGTCGTCGCCCTGGGCCGCGACGGGTGGGCCGAGCATCAGGAGACCTGCCGCCAGGAACGCCGGCGCTGCACTCATGCTAACCGCACGAAGTCTTTTGGTCATGTCATCGCTCCCCTACGTGCTCGGTGACGTCCTCCGGCTCCGGCCCGTATACTAGCGCAGTCACCAACCCATCACAACGCCGGTGCATCGGCCGGCGGTACTTGTCGCGTGAGGTGCTGCAGCGCGCGCGCAATGCGGCGGTCGGTCCCCGGGCTGCGGATCCCGTGCGCCGGTGATCTCGTGCGACGCGGGCCCCTCCCACCGATCTCGCTGATGCTCCTGGCGCTCGCAGTCGTGACCGCCTGCGGCGCCGACTCGACGGGAGATCGCGGGGCGAGCCGGCCGGAGCTCGGCCCCGCCGCGCCCGGCTCGGCGGGCCCCAACAGCCTGGGACCGAGCGCCGAGCCCGACTGGTTCATCGACGCCTCGGCCGGCAGCGGCCTCGACTTCGTCCACTTCAACGGCGCCGCGGGCGCGTTCCACATTCCCGAAATCATGGCGCCGGGGGCCGGCCTGCTCGACTACGACAACGACGGCGACCTCGATGTCTACCTCGTCCAGGGGCAGATGCTCGGACCGGACGAGACCGTCAGCGAGGCCCTGTTCCCCCCGCGAGGACCGCTCCGGCCCGCCGGGCGGCTCTTCCGGAACGATCTGGTCGTGCCGGCCGATGGCTCCCGCGTCCTGCGATTCACCGACGTCACGGACGAGAGCGGCATCGACGCGCGCGGGTACGGCATGGGCGTCGCGACCGGGGACATCGACAACGACGGTCGGATCGATCTCTACCTGACCCACCTCGGCCGCAACCAGCTCTTCCGGAACAACGGCGACGGCACATTCATCGAGGTGTCGCGGGAGAGCGGCACGGACGACGACGGGTGGGGCGTTTCCGCCGCCTTCGTGGACTACGACCGCGACGGGTGGCTGGACCTGTACGTCGGCAACTACCTGCACTACGACGTCGAGACGGCCACGGCCTGTCCCGGCCGAACGGGCGGCCGCGACTACTGCGCCCCCCACCATGGGGGACCGGCCGATACCGGCGTTTTCCGCCCCCAGCCGGACCGCCTGTATCGCAACCGCGGCGACGGTCGGTTCGACGACGTCACCGCCATAGCCCTGCCTGGACAGGCCTTCGGAGCGGCGCTCGGCGTGGTGACCGCCGACTTCGACGGCGACGGATGGCCCGACGTCTACGTCGCCAACGACGGCCACGAGAACCAGCTCTGGATGAACCGGCGCGACGGCGTGTTCACCAATGCCGGTCTGCTGTCGGGCACGGCGCTGAACGCGGACGGCAATCCCGAGGCGAGCATGGGCGTGGACGCCGCCGACTTCGACAACGACGGCGACGAGGATCTGTTCCTGACTCATCTGACGAGTCAGACCAACACGGTCTACGTCAACGACGGGACCGGCCTGTTCGAGGACCGCAGCGCCATGTCCGGACTCGGTCCGTCCAGCTACGGCTACACCGGCTTCGGGACCGCCTGGTTCGACTTCGACAACGACGGCTGGCTCGACGTGCTCGCGGTCAACGGCACGGTGCAGAACATCGGACAGGACCCCGGCGCGCCGTTTCCGTATGCGCAGCGCAACCAGTTGTTCCGCAATCTCGCCAACGGACGGTTCGAGGAGGTTACGGATCGGGCGGGCGCCGTCTTCGGGGCTTCCGCGGTGAGCCGCGGCGCGGCGTTCGGGGACGTCGACAACGACGGCGACGTGGACGTGCTGGTCGCCAACGACAACGGTGGGGCGCAGATGCTCGTCAATCAGGCCGCCGGCGGCCGGCACTGGCTCGGGCTGCGGCTCGTGGGCACGCCGCCCCGTGACATGCTGGGCGCGCGGGTCGAGATCGTGCGCAACGACGGGACGACGCTCTGGCGGCGGGCGCGGACCGACGGGAGCTACGCGTCCGCCAACGACCCGCGCGTGCACGCAGGGCTCGGCGATGCGGAGGAGGTGCACCGCGTGCGGGTCCACTGGCCGGATGGCACCGTGGAGGAGTGGCCCGGCATGGCCGTCGATCGGTGGACGACGCTGACCAGGGGAACGGCGCCGTGAGGCGCCGCGCCGGACGGCCGGGCACGCTCGCCGCGGCGGCGTGGGTGGCGGCCGGCCTGACCGCCGGCTGCACCCCGAACGATCCCGTGTCCGTCACGCGCTCCACCGCGGAGCCGGCGCCCGGCCGGCGCGCGGCCGCGGCGCCACAGCCGGTTTCGCTGCCCGATCTCTCCGGCATGGAATCGTCCATTCGTACGCAGATCGAAGAGCAGTATTCCTCGTTGGCGTCGGCCATCGAGAATCCGGACACCACCCCCGCAGATCTCAGCCGTGCCTACGGCGAGATGGGACACCTCTTCATGGCGACCCGGCATCGCGAGGCGGCCGCGGCCTGCTATCTCCATGCGTGGGCGCTCGCTCCGGGCGAGAGGCGATGGCCCTACTACCTGGGGCACGTGTCACGGACCACCGGCGCGTTCGCGCGTTCCGCGACTTTCTTCGCAGAGGCCCTTGCTCTCAGCCCGGACGACGTCCCCACGCTGCTCTGGCTCGGAGAGGTCCACCTCGCCCAGGGCCGGCCGGAGGCGGCCGAGCCGCCGTTCGAACAGGCGCTCGCTCTGGAGCCCCGCTCGGTCCTCGCCAAGTTCGGCCTCGGACGCGCGGCGCTGGCGAGACGGGACCATGCGCGCGCCGCGCTGCGCCTGGAGGAGGCCCTGGCACTCGACCCACGCGCCACCAGCCTGCACTACCCGCTCGCGATGGCCCTCCGCGGACTGGGCGATCTGGACAAGGCGGAAGCGCACCTCCGGCAGCGTGGCAACCGGCCGATAGAGCGGGCGGATCCGCTGCTGGAAGAAACGGACGTCGTGCTGCGAAGCCCGCTGGCGTACGACGGCCGCGGGACCCGCGCCCTCGAACGCGGCGACTGGGCGGAAGCGGCCGCGTACTTCCGCCGGGGCGTCGAGCTGGCCCCCGCCAACGCGTCACTCCGCCAGAAGCTGGGCATCGCCCTGTTCATGATGGACGACACGCGCGGGGCCGGCCAGCAGCTCGATGCAGCGGCGCGGCTGACCCCGGACTCCGCCAGGACGCAATACAGCCTCGGGGTGCTCCTGCAGGCGCGCGGCCGCGATCGCGACGCCGTCGACCGCTTCGCGGCCGCCCTGCGGTTCGATCCCGCGTTCGTGGACGCGCGCGTCTGGCTGGCCGGGGTACTGCGGCGGACCGGTCGTCCGGGCGAGGCACTGGCGCAGTACGCGCAGGTCGTCGAGACGGACTCGCGGTCCGGCGGCGCAGCGTTCGGGTACGCGGCGACGCTCGTCGATCTCGGGCGTTACCGGGAGGCCCGCGCCCGATTGGCCGACCTGGTGTCTCGCTACCCCGAGCGGCCGATCTTCAGCCACGCGCTGGCCCGCCTGTTGGTCGCCGCGCCGGATGCCCGCGTCCGCGACGGCCTGGCGGCGATGGCGGTGCTGGATGCGCTGCCCGAGGCGCAACGCGTCACCGACTTCGGCGAGACCCTCGCCATGGCGCTCGCCGAGCTCGAATACTACGAGGACGCCGCCCGGTGGCAGCGCGAGGGAATCGCCGCCGCCAGGCGCGCCGGCCGCGAGGACCTCGTGCCGCGCATGGCCGAGAAGCTCGGGCAGTACGAACGCGGGCGCCCCTGGAGACACGACGCCCCCATCGGGCTCGACCCGCTGTCGGCGCTCACGCCTTTCTGACCGCCGTCCAGGATCGCGCCGCACATCGCGAGCCACTGCTCCCGCCACGCGGCAAGAGCAGGGGTTTGGGCGGCGTCTCGGCGTCCGGGCTCAGAAGTCCACGTTGAGTCCGAACTTGACGAGTCGGCCCCGCTGAATGTCCCGCACCCGCTGGTAGGCCGATCCCAGCGTCGTCACGCGCGCCGCGATGGCGGCGCTGTTGAACAGGTTGAAGACGTCGAGAATCGGGGTGACCTGATACCGGCCGTTCGCGAAGGTCCGCCTCAGACTGATATCGACCATGTTGACGTTCCCGCTGCGCGTCGTCGCTCGCGGCTCGACCGTCAGGGTCTGGGCCACCTGGGTGAGGGCCACGGTGTTGCCGCTGACGCGGACCGTGGTCAGCTCGGGGAAGCCCGTGAAGTGCTGGGCGCTCGCGCTGAGCTGGAGCCGATACGGCAGCTCGTAGAGCCCGAAGGCCTTGAAGGACAAGGGGATGTCGTACGTGTTCACGCCGCGTCTGAACTGGTAGTTGGGATTGTTCAGATCGGCGCCGGCGCCGTAGATGTCCCCGACCGTGTCGCCGATGCTCAGGCCTCCCATCAGCATCCAGCGATTGCTCATCCGCTTGTTGAACGTCACATCGACGCCGTTGAACACGGCGTCATGCTCGGGCTCGTTGGCGTAGACCACGTCGAACACGCCTCTGAGCATCGGATCGAGGTTGTAGACGGTCACCTGCCGGCCGGTGACCGCCTCCGTCACGTCGATCGGCGTGTAGCTCGAGGCCGGAACCGCCGCGTTCCGCGACCCGATCTCGTTCGTGCGCCGGCGATGGATGTAGGTCGCCCCGACGACGATGTCACCTGGAAGCTGATGCTCGAATCCGGCGGAGTACTCCGTCGCCGCCGGCCAGCGAAGATCGTCCGCGAACCGGTTGGTCGTGCCGAGATTGAAGCCGGTCGACGGCCCGAGCTCGTCGAGCTGCGGGAACAGATCGCCGTTCGCGTCGGTCCACGTCCGAGTGTCGTTCGTGCGGCGCACCGGGTTCAGGTAGGACCGGATGTAGCCGACGCCGATCGGCTGGTTGTAGCGATTGACGGTCACCTTCAGCGCGGTCCGTCCGTCGCCGGCGAAGTCGTAGATCAGGCCGAACCGCGGCGATGGCGAGAAGAAGTTCGGCGCGCCGTCGATGGCGGGAAAGCACTCCGCGGCGATGAAGAGCGTCTCCTCCTGGCAGACGCTCGGCTGCCAGGCATTGAGCTTCTCCAGCCGCAACCCGAGATTCAGAGTGAGCTTCCGGGTCGGCCGCCACCTGTCCTGAATGTAGGCCGCGTGATCGCGCGCGAACATCTCGAACGTCGTCGGCGTGTTGTACGTGTTGACCGAATCGGGAACGCCGTCGCGAAAGACGGCGCGAATGCCGCTCTGGAGGCCGTTGAATGCGTACGGCGAAATGAACGAGGAGTGCGTGTCTCCGTGCTTGCGCCACTGCACTTGGTAGCCGACCTTGATGTCGTGCTGCCCGAACAGGAAGGTCAGCCCGGACAGAACGTGAACCCGGGTCGCCGGCCGGTTCAGGTAGCTCGGGACCGCCCCCCGATGCTCGAGCCGAACGGCGTCGAACGTCGGCAGGTCGCCCGGCTGCACGCCCGGTACGGGGCGACCGTGCTCCTCGCCGGTCAGCAGGCTCGCCGACGCCTCCAGCAAGGTGTTCTGACGCAGGACCGACGTCCACTTGGTCTGATAGAGCGGACTGCTGATCCGCTGGCTCGTCATCGCGTTGGATTCGATGAAGTGGCTGCTCGGGCCGGTGTTCTGCGGCCGGAAGTACACGCGTTTCTCGTTGAAGTTGAACATGAAGTGGAGTTGGCTGGCCTGGGCCGCCTGCCACGACAGCTTGCCCTGCACGTTCCGCATCCGATTGCTCTCCAGGACCCGCGTGCCGTCGATGTTGTAGGACCCGAGGCGGTTCTGCCGCAGGGCCACCAACGACGTCGTGACCGTGTACCACAGGTTGTCCCGGACAATCGGCCCCCCGAACGTCAACGAGTTGTCGTAGACGCCGAGCATCTTGGAGCTCGGCACGAGATTGGGGTTGGCCTCGAGCGCCCGCGCCGGGACCGCCGCGAGCAGGTCGCCGAAGTGCCGGGCGGGGAGGTTGTCGAAGGCGGTGGGGCCGCCGCCGCCCGTGAACGAGTACTGGCCGTGGAAGGCGTTGGTGCCGGTCCTGGTGATCATGTTGATGACGGGACCGCCCTTGCCGTACTCGGCCGAGCCGCCCGACGTCTGGAAGTTCACCTCCTCGAAGCTGTGGGCGTCGAAATAGCTGATCGCCCAGCCCTCGCCGCCGCCCCACGTGACCTCCATGCCGTCGATCATGTGGGTTCTCTCCTCGAAAGCGCTGCCGTGCACCACGGAGGCGGTCTGCGCGAACATCTCCGACCCCCCCACGTCGTACTTGGTCATGACGACCGCCGGGGCGGTACGCGCCATCGCCCAGATGTCCTGCCGCGCCGGCAGGGTATCGATCACGTCGCGCGACATAACCGTCTGACGCAGCGTGGACGCCGTATCCAGCAGCGGCGTCTCGCCGGTTACGGTGACGGTCTCCTCGAGGGCGCCCACGGCGAGCTGCAGATCCGCGCGGGCCGTCACGTCGGCGTTCACCACGATGCCTTCCTGGACGCGCGTACTGAAGCCGACCAGCGTGGCGGTGACGGTATAGGTGCCGGGCACGAGTCTGGGGAACTGGTAGGCTCCCCGGGCGTCGGACACCGTTTCCTGATCGCCGCCGATCACGCCCGGGTTCGACAGGCTGACCGTCACCCCGGGCAGGACGAACCCCGCCTCGTCCAGCGCGCTCCCGCCGATTGCGCCGAAACCCTGGGCCGCGACGGACAGGGCTGAAGAGACGACAAGCACCGCCGCGACGCCGCCGACGAACGCGACCTTCATCATGACGTTACCCCTTGGGAAGTGCGTGTTGACTGGCGGGCCACGGCGCGATCGTCGCTCCTCCTTTCCCTGGATGCGCCGGCATCGACGACACATGACCTGACGAGGTGGCTCGCCCGGGCGGGACTCGTGTGGGCGCCTGTGGCTGACAGCCATCATCCCCCGGGCGACACCGACGTACGCGCGACCTGATTGACCAGTCTAGCCCTGCCCGTGCCCCGGATGTCCGGGGCTGGACTGTAGTGAGCAGGAGGTCATCCGAACTCGTCCCGCAGTTCGAAGGCGAAGGCCATGGCAACCAGTTGAGTGTAGCCGTGCCACATCAACTGTGCGCCGGGCGGGTCGCGTTGGCGTCCGAGCCACCCGCCGAGGCGCCCGACCAGACCGACAGCGTCGCCGAGGCGCGCCGGCGGCGGCAGCTTGCGTGAGCGGGCGAAGGTGGCGAGCACGCGCAACTCGCCATCGGAGAACAGCAGGTCGCCCGGCAGGTCGGGCACTTCGCGCCCGAGTTGGACCATCAACTGGATGCGCCACCCGATGACCATCTTGATGGCCATGGCGCGTTCGAGCCGCTCGGCCGTGTGGTGCTGCAACTCCTCGACCTTGCAGCCGGACTTGAGCACGCGGAAGTATTCTTCGATGCGCCAGCGCCGGACGTACCATTGCAGGATGCGCGTGGCGTCGTCGGCGCTGCTCACACGCAAAGTGGTCAGCAGGAACCACTCCAGCGGCTCGGCCGCGGGCGGCGGTTGTTCCTCGCGCACGTGGACGACCCACAGTGCGACCGGCTCGTCGCCGGGGCAGGGCAGCGGCACCTGCTGGTAGCGCAGCGTCACGTCGGCGACACGCGCCTCGCGGCGGTCCTTGCGGGCCTGTTTGCTGGCCTTCACGCGCGCGCTCAGCCGCTGCACCTCGACCTTGACGGCGCCTCGGGCCGGCGCGTTGCGCACCGTATCGAACAGACGGCGTGAGACCGTCTGCCCGGCGGGCGTCTTTTCCCTGCCGAGGACGCGGTCGGCCTTGGCGCGGACCAGCAGGTCGACCTGCGGGGCAGCCGCGCGGTGTTCGACGAACAGGTCGAGGAAATCGGCCTCGCGGTCCATCACGCACACCACGCGGGTCTGGGACAATTGCTCGGCTGCCTGCGCGCAGTCGCGCAGCCCCTCGATCCAACGGAACGACTTGCGCTTCTCGCGCGGCTTTGGGGTCGGCTCGCCTTCCGCCTCGGAGTTGGGGGACGCGGGCGCGTCGAAGGCGGCCCGCAGCACACCCAACGCCACCCCGTCGGGATTGACGGCCAAGGTCGTGTGCAACTCCAGGCCGCGCGCCACCGCCCCGGTCTGGTTCGAGCCGATGGCCCCCAGCCCTTGCGTCTGCCCGCGCCGGGTGAAGTTCAACCGGGTGCCGTCCTGGATGCACAGCACCGTGTCGTGCGCCTGCATCCGGCGCAGCGTCTGCTCGCGATGCGGCGCGAGGATGTTGTCGACCGTCACCGCACTGTCGGCGGGCTGGTCGATCAGCCGGTAATGGCCCTTGACCATCGCGCGGGCGCCGTGGGCGGCGCCGGTGATGGCGCGCATCGGAGACTCTGCCATTTGCTGCGCGCTCTGTACCAGCCGCGCGCTCAGACGCGCGTCGCCCAACCGCGCCCCGCCGAACTCGTGGTCCGCCCAGACCGCGGCGTCGAGACCGTCGCCAACCGCCAGCGGCGCCACGACCGGTGCAGGCACCGCGAGGCGGGTGCGCCCCGCCGGCTCCAAGGCATACATATACACCGCCTTGCGCGTTTCCGGCGCCGCGTGCCGGCGGTCCTGGCGACCGCGACCGCAGGTCTCACCCACCCGAACCCAGTTGGCCGCGCGCACGCTCGCCCCCGTCTGTTCGGTCTCGTCGACGAACGTCTCCAGCAGCCAGGGGCGATAGCCATACAGACCCTCGCAGTCGTCGCCGACTGCCCGGACGACCCGGCCCAGCACGTGCGAGGCCAGGTTGCGACACACAATGCCGGGGCGCACCAGCAGCCGGCACAGTCCCAACACCCGGTGCAGGTGCGCGCGCCGGCCCGTGTCGTCCCACCCGACCCAGGCGGCGCGGGACCGCAGCCGCCGCGCACTCGCCGCGAACCCGACGCCACCCAGCCAACCATGCGCCGAACCCACCAGATACCGCAGTTGCGGGCCGACGAACGGACCGGCGCCGCGCGGGTGCTCGTACGCCATCAGCGTGTTCCAGACTTGGCGCTGCGCGTCGGTCTCAACCAGCGCCAGGGTCAGACCCACAACCTTGCCGACCGTGCCCGGCACGTCCACCGCCGGCGCCATCGGGTGCGGAAGCACCCGCGCCCGGCCCCCAACGCCGCGAGCCGCCTGACTCGCAGGCAGCGAGACGTGGCCGGCCGCCTGCAGGTCGGACAACGCCCGGCAGCAGCTCGCGCGCTGCCACCGGCCCCGCCCGTCGCGGAAATCGAACGCTTCACAGACGCGATCGGCGACCTGACCGAGGCTGCCGACACCCTGCGAAACCGCCTCGTCCAGCACGTCGCGCAGGCGGGCGAGGTTGTCCCGTAGAATACGTGAGACCTGATTCTGAATCTCCATGCCGGCCACCGTAGCGAAGTGGCTGCATGAAGTCCAGCGAAAAGTTATGGGGCAAGGGCAGGTCTAGCCCGGATCATTCATGAGGGGTCGTGACCGACCACCGTCAGGGTGTGATCGGCTCGCGAATCGGGCGGCACAAGCGTCTGGGTCACGCCGGCGACCGGCGATGGCGTGGTCGAGCAGCAATGGCGAGGATGGGAGAAACCACCGCGCCTTGCGGGGTCCCCTGCAGGTCGTCCTTCCACTGGTCGTCTTCCATGACGCCGGCGTTCAGCCACTTGGCAATCAGCCGGAGTACCCGTTTGTCCCCGATTCGGTGCTCGAGAAACCGCAACAGGTGGTCTCGCGAGAGCCGGTCGAAGAACGCCCGGATGTCCGCATCGATTATCCAGTTGACCTTGCGCCGTTCTATCCCGAAAGCCAGGGCGTCAAGCGCATCATGCGCCCCGCGCCCCGCCCGGAACCCATAGCTGAACCCGAGAAATTCCGGCTCGTAAATCGGCGTCAGGATGACATCCACTACCGCCTTTTGGACAATCTTGTCTTCCAGAGCGGCAATGCCGAGCGGTCGCGTCCCGCCGTCCGGTTTGGGTATTTCAACCCGCCGCGACGGCAGCGCCCGATACGCTCCCGAATGTACGCGTCCGTGCAGGTCGAGCAGCCGCTCTTCCAGTCCGTCCTCGTACCCCGTCCACACCAGACCGTCCACGCCAGCCGATGCGGTCTTCTTCAAATCGTAGAAGGCGCACCGCAGCGCGTCCGTGGTGATGTGGTGCAAGAGCGCAGTCAGTTTCTCCTGCGGCTTTCTCGTGGCAGCTTGCCGTATCCGCTCGACCGTCTGTGACACGCTTCCCCGACCCTGCGTCCGGTACGTGCTTTGGTCTTGCGAATTCCCCTTGGTTGAGGCCCTTCCCTCCGGCAGCTCCGCAGGCGCTTTCGCTCCCTTGTTCGCCGCTTTCATCGGTGTCGGGTCGGAGGAGGCGCGCCCCGCGGGCGCTGGCCTCCGTCCGCCGCTCAAACGGTACGTGCGGTTTTCCCGCATACCGCTTTCACGAAGACGTCTTCGCGTGATGAGGACCGATGGAGGAATCAAAGAGTGGACCATCCTCCGGCCCGTCGGGTTCAGCCAGTCGGCAAGTCTCCTCGGTCGCTGATGTTGGGGTCTTTCACTCATGGAACTGTCCACCTCAGCGCCCTTGCTCATCTCACCGTCCTGTCTGGTCCCGACCGTCTTCGCCGGCCGCCTTCCCCAACCCACTCGGTTGCCGCCCCCTGACGGTCACGCGGCTTTCACCGCGCTTCAGGTACTATTCGGCCGTCCGACTCCTCGACGAGCATCCCTTCCCACTTCGCTCTCGCTTATAGGGTCAGTTGCCGCGGCGCCACCCGCGGACCCGCCGAGGTCTCCCAGGGTCACGCACTGGTCTTCCATACCGTGCCGCCCGCAAACACCTTGGTGCGGTGGGTGGATGAGATCGCCTTCGCCTCTGTAGTGCAGGCTCGACCTTGCCCCACCTTTGGCCGACCGGTTCGTCATGGGGTCGCCCCCTCGACTACGGCCCGGTACTGCTCCGCAAACCCTTCGGACCCCACCTCACGGTGGGCGCCCTGTCCTCCGCAGTTCCGTCGTGGCGGCTCCAGGTCCACCTTGGCTGTGTCCGGCTTTCGCCTGCGTGCCCGTGTAGGTGTCTCCATACCTGCCACCTGCGGCCGGCGAGGCATTACCCCCGCCTTTGGATACGGCCCCCCTCATCCGGGGGCCGGAGGGACTTCAACCCTCCTGACCAGTGCGCTGCCTGGCGCACACTCCTGCCTCATCCGACTTCTTCATTCCGTGCACCATCGGATACGGAATCCTCCTTCCCTCTGCGGCCCCGGTTCGACTGCCGGGACAGAATGAAGACCTCCCAGGTCCCGACGAAGGACGTACGAACGTGCATGGGTTCTCCGACACCGTGGAGTCCTCCATCCCCTCACCAGTCGCGGTGATGGCGGTGTTGCCTTCAACCACGGGCACGGTCTCGGCACTCCAGACATGCAACCTTTCGATGCTCAGTAGCCCTGCCCGTTCGCGCCCCTGTCAACGCTTCGCCTGCCGCCTCACAGCGACCGGCGCATGACTCGGGGTGAAGGTGGTCGGTTACTCCTTCCCTCTGCCGGACTTCCACCGGCTGTCCTTCCGTCAGTTAGCCTGGCGCACGCCCGTGTGTTCGCTGAACCGCCCGAGGCGGCCCTTTCTCGTCGGAGTGCTTCAGCCGATGTCGTTGCCTCCATCGTCCGCCCCGACCGCTACCGGCTGGAGCGAAAGTTGCCGGGCGGGATTCGCACCCGCTGAGGAATGGCGCCTTTCACGGCGCACTCGATCACTGCCCTAAGCTTCCAGGTACGCTGTGATGCCACTGGAACGAACGCTGTGGCAGTTGGCGGCGCGGAATGTCACGGCCTTGACGCCCCGCGAGTCGAACTGCCTCGTAGTGCGTGAGCTCGACGGCGACTCCGACGCGGCCTTCGCCTCTACGTCATCACAGGTGCTGCAACCGGTGTCGTGTACGGACGATACGGTTCTGCCGGTTCTCTGAAGAATGCCTCCGCAATCCGTTTGCCGTGTTCCGCCAGGACCTGCTTTGCCGCCGTCGGTAGCTCCGCCACGGCCCGGCTCCAGTCGTCCAGTTCGATCGGCGTCCCTTCCGTCGGTGCATCGATCCTCATGAGCCGTTCCGCACCGATCAGAAGCCCAGCCTGCCCGAGCGCATTCTGCGATTGAAGACTCAAAGCCGTGTCAATAACATGGCGCCAAGCCAAGATCCCGCCGCCGAACATCTGTGTACGGTTCAGACTGCAAGATCTCGTCCCGCAACCGAGACTCAGAACGGAAATCCGATCTCGCGCAAGAGCAAAACATGACAGCGCGTCAACCACGGCGACCATCACGGGGTTATTCGCCCACACCCCACCATCCACGAACGCATAGCCTCCGTCCCGGAGCGGCCGGAAAAACGTGGGAGCTGCAGCTGTCGCCGCTGCAATCTTCCTCATGTGCTGGGCGCCGTCGAGCTTGAAATCGGGGTGATGTGGGGTCTTGAAAATGTACACCTCGCCGTGGCGACCGTCGAACGATGGAATGCACAGTCGGGTGAGCGACTCTCCGAATCGCATGTCGCCAAGCACCTCTTCCAGCAACCCGTCCAGGGCTGTACGATCGTACTGATATCGGAACCATTTGTACATCCAGCGCATGCCACGTCCGAGGACACCCACCGGCCCGGCGCGACCAGGAGGGAAGATCTTGTCTCCCCGCTCGACGTATATCCGTTGGACGTCCGCGGCTCGAAGGCCGGCACCAAGCCCTAGCGCGATAATTCCCCCAGTAGACGTGCCAGCGATGAGGTCGAAGTATCGTCCCAACGGCTGTCCGTCAAGGTACTGCTCTTCCAAGCCAGCGAGCAGGCTTGCCGGAAATATCCCCCGGATGCCGCCCCCATCCATCGAAAGGATGCGAAACCTGCGACCGCTCGGCCACTCCAAAGGCTCCCTTCGGCGCTTCAAGGCACCAGACGACCGCCGCGGAGGCAAATGGTTGTCTTCGGTCCAGTCAGACATCGAACGTCCCGTCCGGGTGCTTGCCTCCGCCAGCCCATCTGCCGGTAGCCAGCCAGCCCTCGTAGCATGCGAGCCAGTCTATCGTCCACGGCACGATGGTATTGGCCACGGTGCAACCGGCGTGCCACTCGTTCGTCTCGGGGTCGTACAGACAGAGCGACGGTCGCTCCGGATCCTCGGGGTTCAAGTAAACGTGCGGAATCGGACCCCGGGGATCTTCCGCACGACGCCGCAACACCGGATCAACAACCCGAACACTTTCCTGAAGTATGTCCACACGCTGGGCACGACAGCATCTCCTGCGCAGCGAGATCCGAACCCCATAGCGCTGGGAAAGGGGCCGGAGCTGCCCCTCCCAACACGCAGATCGGCGATCTCGCTCCACGACTCGAAAACCCGGCCAGCGGACACGCATTCGTTCGACCTGCCGCATGATGCTCAAGCTCATTGCCCGGGCACCTCACCGTAGTGCGTGTGCTTCGGTGTCGCGCTTGAAGACACAGCCCTGGCAGCCAAACTCGCCGTTACCGCCGGAACCACCAACCGACCCGATCCGGACTCGTGTCGACTCTGGCCCTGACGGATCGGCTTCCCGAAGCGTTCGACGTACGCCTCGACTGCAGCACCGGTCGGGTTCTCGCCGAACAGCTTCGCCAGGATTGCTCGCATTTCGTCAAGAGGGCACCCTTCCGCGAGCCGCTCAGCATCCTTGACCAGATCCTGCAAGTCCCCGATGAACTCCGACTGCTCCTCTGTCGATGCTGGCCAGCGGTCTGTCAGGAGATCTTCGGAGCACACAGGATTTGCCTCGCAAATCAACCTGCCGGCAGCTTGACACTCCTCGAATACCGACAGCATCATCCGAGCCTGATGGAGCAACTCGTGCGATAGCGTGGCGGTCTGGCCTGCGTTGTCACCAACGAGCTTCGACAGCAGGATCGACGGCGCACGACGCCCAGGTCGACGGTCGAACCACACGTTGCGCCACCGCTTGATTAGCTGGAGGACAATCACAGCCTTCGACTTACGTCCCGGGGATTCCTGCGGTGGGACGGGGTCGTCCTCCGTACTCCCAGCGAGGACCATCCGCTCGTACTCCCGCGAACGCGCCTCATATTGCTGCACGAAGTCCTGATCGGAAGGAGTGTTGTTGTTGAACCACTCGGCGAATCCGTACGGGTTCGCAATGAGACGATCACCCCGTTCGAGCGCAGTTCCTTCTCGGTGATGGAACAGCCAACTCTCACGCTCACGCGTAGCCGGACGCCGCACCATCGGCGTTACGTCGAGGTGCATTGCATCCGCATAGCGAACCGTGACGCAACGGGTCCGCCGCTCCGTCATCTCGTAGTACCGCGCTCCTGGCTTCCCTCGGATTGCTCGATACAGTTGATCTAGCACTTCGCCCGGCGCCGTGTCGGCGTCCAGCAGCAGTGCTGCGGGGCGCATTCCCGATTTCCCGGAGCAGTGTGTAGGCAAAGATGGACTGTGAGGCTGGGGGAGGTTGAGCCGGTCTTCGGACAGACGGGGAGGGTGGTACTGGACAGGGTGCGGCTCTTCTTCGTTGGCGGCCCAATCAGTCTCTCCGGCGGCGGCGAAGCAGGAGGCAATTGGATCCGTCAAGGCGTGGTGAGGAGCGGCAGAGGGTCCGGTGGCCGACGGTACTTCTGTCGTCAGCGACCGATGGGGGACTTCCGCTGGTCCTCGCGCGCTTCGTGAGAGGTCTCAGTACGCATCAAGGCTCCGGCTGCCTGCGGCAGCTGAGAACCGCCGCAACTGCAGCCAAGTGTCACCGTGCGCCGGTCGACTCCCATCGGGTCGCGGACCAAATGCCGACAGGCCCTTCGATGAGCCGACGACGAGCACCGCACGCCGCGTCGCCGCTGCCACGTGGATGATGTCGAGTACCACTGTGGCTTCCAGGGCGTACGCGGTGGTGCCCGCGAGGCGGTCGCGATGGTCACGCGGCGGCGCATCTCGACCAAGTAGCGCTCCGGCAGCAGGTTCAGCGCGGCATCGAGCCGATGCAAGCCGTCGTGACCGCGCCGCGCGCAGCCCAGACCCACAACCTGCATCGTGCCGGAGGTCGTTTCGGCGTGGCTTTCGTGCTCGTGCGGCTCCGAGCACTCGACACCGCTGGTGTCCTCGGCCGGACCAGCAGCCTCTTTCGGGCTGCGTTGGTCGCGATGTCCTTGCAGGAGCTTGCGTACCAAATCCTGGCGCCGCCGGTGCAGTTCCCGTTCGAGTTCGCTCTCGCTCATCTGCCGGGCTTCGCTGGACGAGAGGAAGGCTTTGGCATCCGCGAAGACAGCATCGGCCGCTGCGCACGGGGCTCGGCTCGGGAGATCGATGCAAGGGACGCCGGTTCGCGGCACGTCGAATGTACGTCCCTGGAATCCTGTCGTCACAGCCATCGCAGGTCTGCCTCCCTTCCCACGGCACCGTACCAGAACGCCGCGCGAATGTCCAGAAGGGAGCGGACAGACCGACGGTGTTCGGTACCGTTTCGAGGCTCGGCTGGCCGCCGGAAAGACGCGGGTACGCGCTGGCTTGGTTGCTGTCCCCCCGAAAGGAGCACTGGAGAGACGCATCCGCGGGCAAAAAAGCCCATGAATAGGGCAAAAACTCCTCTACAGAGAAACTCACGGTGATCACTGACTCAGGCGGTCTTCACTTCGACCTCCACTCCAAGGTCCTGCAAACGCCGGAGGAGGTGCTGGGTGACGCGGTGCTTGTCGCGGTTCGCCAGGTACCGGCCGCCGAGGTCGTGGTAGTCCGTCTCGTCGCGGAGCATGAAGTAAGCGGCGGTCAGCATGGAGGCGGCGACCGCCACGATGGCCTTCTTCGGGCCGCGCCGGCCCTTGAGCCGTCGAAACTGCGCCTGCAGATAGCTCCCATTCTTCCGGGTCGCCGCCCACGCGGCCTGGACCAGCACCGTCTTCAACCAGGGAGTCGCATGACGGATCCGGGTCGAGCGGCGCTTCCCCGCACTCTCGTCCAGCCGCGGGCACAGGCCCGCCCACGAGACCAGATGGCCCGGATCGGGAAACCGCGTCATGTCCACGCCGACCTCGGCGATGATCACCCGCGCGACCGTCTCACTGACCCCGGGCATCGTCGTCAGCCGCTCGGCGGCCTCGCGAAAAGGGCGCAGCACCTCGTCGGCCTGCTGCTCCAGTTTCTGCACGGCGGCGCGCAACGCATCGATCTGCCCCAGGTGCAGCTCCAGCAGGAAACGATGGTGCGCCGTCACCCGACCGTGCACCGCGGCGACGATGTCCGCACGGTCGGCCTTCACCCGGACGTTGGTGCAATCAGCCAACCGCTCGGGATCGGTCTCCCCGGCGATGAGCGCTGCGAGGATCGCTCGGCCACTGACGCCCAGAATGTCGGTGACCACGCGCGTCAACTTCACGTTCGCGCCTTCGAGCGTCTTCTGCAGGCGTTGCGTGTGCCGCGCGATCTCGCGTACCAATTGCTTGCGGGTCCGCGTCAGGTCGCGCAGCTCCTGGATCGGGGCCGGCGGCACGAAGCTGCCCCGAATCAGCCCGTGCGCCAACAGGTCGGCGATCCAGGCCGCGTCCTTCCGGTCGCTCTTACGGCCCGGAACGTTCCGGATGTGCTGCGCGTTGGCGAGCACCAGCGTCAACGACGCTTCGTCTTCGAGGATGTGCCACACCGGCTTCCAGTACACGCCGGTCGCCTCCATCGCCACGTGCGTGCAGTCTGCCTCGGTCAGCCAGGCCGCCAGTGCGAGCAGACCCGCCGTCGTGGTCGCAAACTCCCGGTGCTCGGTCGTGACCTTCCGGCCCGCCGCGATGCGCGCGCACGCGTTCACGCACCGCGAGTGGACATCCAACCCGGCGCACCGGGCATGCAAGACTTCCATGCGTCACCTCCTGATCGCAAAGGCGCTGGCGTGGAGTCCGCCGGTACGAAATCTACAGGGCGCGCTCACCGGAACATCTCCGGTCTCGCAATACGGGGTGCTCGCGGGACTCCGGGTCCAACTAGAGAACGGGCTCTTGGCACCATAGAGAAAACGACCTCTGTGCCAGCGCCAAGCCCGTACACGATATCCTGTTTCATGAATACGTGGGTCCGGCGCCGCCGGGTGGAGAACTAGAAAGAAACTCAGAGCGCCCTCCCTGTTCAGGCGGCCTTCACTTCGACTTCGACGCCAAGGTTCCGCAGACGCCGGAGCAGGCTCTGGGTGACGCGCTGCTTGTCGCGGTTCGCCAGGTACCGGCCGCCAAGGTCGTGGTAGTCCGTCTCGTCGCGAAGCATGAAGTAGGCGGCGGTCAGCATGGAGGCGGCGACCGCCACGATGGCCTTCTTCGGGCCGCGCCGGCCTTTGAGCCGTCGAAACTGCGCCTGCAGATAGCTCCCGTTCTTCCGGGTCGCCGCCCACGCGGCCTGGACCAGCGCTGTCTTCAACCAGGGAGTCGCGTGACGGATCCGGGTCGAGCGGCGCTTGCCCGCACTCTCGTCGAGGCGCGGGCACAGGCCCGCCCACGAGACCAGATGGCCCGCACTGGGGAACTGGGTCATGTCCACGCCGACCTCGGCGATGATCACCCGCGCGACCGTCTCACTGACCCCGGGCATCGTTGCCAGCCGCTCGGCGGCCTCGCGAAAAGGGCGAAGCACCTCGTCGGCCTGCTGCTCGACTTGCTGCACAGCGGCGGTCAGCGCATCGATCTGCGCCAGGTGCAGCTTCAGCAGGAAACGATGATGCGCCGTCACCCGGCCGTGCACCGCGGCGACGATGTCCGCACGGTCGGCCTTCAGGCGCCCCTTGGTGCAATCAGCCAACCGCTCGGGATCGGTCTCCCCGGCGATGAGCGCGGCCAGGATCGCCCGGCCGCTGACACCCAGGATGTCGCTGGCCACGCGCGTCAGCTTCACATTCGCGTCTTCCAGCGTCTTCTGCAGGCGCAGGGTGTGCCGCGCGATCTCACGGACCAGTTGCTTGCGGGTCCGCGTCAGGTCGCGCAGCTCCTGGATCGGGGCCGGCGGCACGAAGCTGCTCGGGATCAGCCCGTGCGCCAACAGGTCGGCGATCCAGGCCGCGTCCTTCCGGTCGCTCTTGCGCCCCGGAACGTTCCGGATGTGCTGCGCGTTGGCGAGCACCAGCGTGAACGAAGCTTCGTCTTCGAGGACGTGCCACACCGGCTTCCAGTACACGCCGGTCGCCTCCATCGCCACGTGCGTGCAGCCCGCCTCGGTCAGCCAAGCCGCCAGTTCGAGCAGACCCGCTGTCGTGCTCGCGAACTCCCGGTGCTCGGTCGTGACCTTCCGACCCGCCGCGATGCGCGCGCACGCGTTCACGCACCGCGAGTGGACATCCAGCCCGGCGCACCGGGGATACAAAACTTCCATGCGTCACCTCCTGTATCGCGAAGTGCTGGCGTGGAGTCCGCCGGTACGAAATCTAGAAGACGCGCTTCCCGGGCGATCCGGTGTCGCAATACGGGGTGCTCGCGGGACTCCGGGTCAAACTACGAAACGGGCTCTCGGCACCATAGAGAAACCGACCTCTGTGCCAGCGTCACGGCCTACACAATATACTTGTTTCATCGATGCGTGGGTCCGGCGCCGCCGGGTGGGAAACTACGAAGAAGAGCCGCACCCTACTGGACATTACGGCTCGGACTGCCCATGATGGTGCGTTGAAATGGACAAGAGCGCCATCGACACCCCGAGCCGCGAGATCGATCTTCGCAACATTCCCGTCCACCTGCGCACTGCCCTCCGGCGGGCGCTGGAGTTTGAGGCGCGTGCTCCAGCGCCCAGGTCGGCAGAGGAAGCGGAGCAGTGCGAAGAGCAGCTGCGGGCCATCGCGGACGAGTTCTTCGGCGCCCTCCTCACCCCCGTGCTGCAACGCGCGGTGCGCTCCGCCGCGGTTGGCGACGCGGCGAGCGCCCTCGTGCGCCACCTGCCCCGGCGGATGCGGAGCGACGGCCTGGAGACCGTCAACGTTCGCACCTCCCGGGGCACGACGGTGCCGGTCACGACGCCGTACTACCGCGAGAAACACGCCCGTCGGGCGAAGCGGAGGCCGGGACTCTACCCCGCCTTGGTGGTGCTAGGCATCTACGACCGGTGCACGCCGAAGCTGGCCTCCGATGCAAGCCGCGCGGTCGCCATGCTCAGCTCGCTGGCCGAAGCGCAGGCGCAGCTCCGCTCCGACGGCATCGCCCTGGATATCAAGACCCTCCGCTCGACCGCCTATCGCTACGCTGCGCGGGCCCGAGCGGCCCAGCAGAGCGCGGCGTGCGGTCTGCTGGACCGCGTGACCGGGAAGCGGGTGGTCGTCTCCCTCGACGGGGGCCGCGTCCGTGTGAGGCGCAAGAAGCGTGGCCCCAAGACGAAGAAGGGGCGCAACCGATTCCATACCGACTGGAAGGAACCGAAGCTCCTCATCCTGTACGTCGTCGGCGACGACGGGCGACCGTCTCAGACGTGGGCCCCGATCATCGACGGCACGCTCCGGGGACCGGAGGCGGTCTTCGCCCTGCTGTTGTCGTACGCGCGGCAGATCGGCCTCAACGCCGCTGACAAGGTGCTCTTCATCGCCGACGGCGCGCCCTGGATCTGGCGACGCATCCAGCGCCTCATCGCCGCGCTCGGACTCTCGCCGACACAGGTGCTGGGGCTGATCGACTTCTATCATGCCGCGAAGCAACTCTCGGACGCGGTCAAGCTGCGCCGCTGGAGCGCGACGCAACGCACCCGCTGGCTCAACCGCACGCGGGGGCTGCTCAAGCGAGCACGGGTGGACGAGGTGATCACGGCCCTGCGGGAGCTGTGCCGCGGGCGCACGGCCGGCAAGTTCCGCACGCACCTCAACTACTTCCTGAAGAACCGTCATCGTTTCGCCTACACCACAATGGTCGGGCTCGGGCTTCCGCAGGGCAGCGGCGCCGTCGAAAGCGCCATCCGTCGCGTCATCAATCTCCGCATCAAGGGCGCATCCATCTATTGGCTACCGGAGAGCGTCGACGCGATTCTTCTCCTGCGGTCTTTCTATAAGTCCGGCAGATGGAACTGTTTGCAGCGGATGGCCATGACGCCGGTGGGTGTGAGCGCGTGACCGGGAAATCGGGAATGCGCCCGAGATCGCTCAAACGCAGCAGCGTACACCGCGGGCGTCGACTCGCGGATCGACACCGATACCCTCGCAGAGCAGCCCGACGCCGGGTACTTGGTGATGTCGGTCCCGGCGGGTGTTGCAGCGCGAAGCCGCCGCGAGTTCCCTGACCGCCGGCCGCTCCTGCACTACTGCATCGCCGCGGGCCGGCAGCATAGATATTAGTTGGAGTCCTGCCTATCGCTGTTGATCTGTGACAATCCGTCCCACGCCTCCTCATCGCTCTGCGCGCCCGCGAGGACGCGCGCGATACCCTCCGGCGATACGCCCGCAAGGCGCGCGCGCACAGCGGTCATCCAAGTCGCGACCGGGTCGGGTGAGCCGGGAAAGCAGGTTCTCGCTTCTGTACGCCGTGCCGGCCGCGTCGGCTGCGCAGACGGAGTTTCACTACCAGTACGGCAAGCTTGCGAATCCCTTCGCGCGGACGCGCCACTTCACGGACATTCTGGCGGTTCAGCTGGCGTCGAGCTGGTGCCCGGGGACAGCATCGTGTTTATCGACATTCTCGAGGACAGCGTCGCGGACGACTTCAACGACCTGGAGTTCTACGGCGAGTGGTATCCGACGCTGAGTTTCGGCAGGCTGGCGGACCGGACCGTGGGCGGCGGTCCGGTGCGGGACGTGGCCCTGATCGGCGGAATCAACTTCGACGGCGATGCGACCGACAGCTTCATGTTCGACGTCAGCTCGGGTGCGGTTTCGATCTCGAAAGCCAGTCGTTCTGGTTCACCGCGGCAGCCTATTGCGGCCGGCACGTGGGTCGATCCCGGACAACGTGCCGGCGGTGGTAGACTGGGCGAACCATGCATCTAGCGACCAGGGTGCTGATAGTCGTTGGTTGCCTCCTGCTGATCCCGGTCACCGCGGTCCTCACCGCTGCCGCGAAGCAACGCCTCTCGGACGGCTCGGACTTCGTGTTCTCGGGCGGCCCCCTCGTGTCGGGCGAGCTGCACACCGGCCCGGAGCCGGACTGGAGCTTCACCAACGACATCGTGACCATCGAGCTGCAGTTGGAGGACCCGCCGCGGTCCCGCACCATCTGGGTCGGCGAGCACGACGGCAAGCTGTACGTCTTCTCCGCCTACATGCGCAGCGCGGTCGGCCGGCTGTGGAAGAATTGGCCGCGCCAAGCCGAGCGCGACGGCCGGGCGGTGCTGCGCATCGGCGGCAAGCGCTACGAGCGCCAGCTCCGGCGCATCGAGTCGGGTCCGATCCTCGAAGGCATCACCGCCTCGATTGCCGACAAGTACACGTACAACATCAGCCGGGAACTCGTGCAAGCGGGCGACATCTGGCTGTTCGAGGCGGCGCCGCACGGTCCATCCCGCCGGCGCCGATGAACGCTGGCGGCAGGCCCTCGACGCTGGAGACGCTTGCGGGCACGGCACGGCTGGGCACCTACGCGCCATCCGGTTCCTCACCGAGGAACGCGCCCCAGCCGTGCTCAGTCGGCTGTCGACCGGCGCGCGGCGTCCCGTGTGCATCAAATGTACACGCCGCCGGGCACGCCCTGGGTGCACGACAAGAAAGTTGAGGGTTTTTCCGTACGGGGGGTATCGAGCGAGCGCTGATCGTCCGATTCCTCGGGTAGGAGGACTCCGACCATGCCCGAGGCGCAGTTGACGGAACGGCTCGCTGGCGCGGCCGAAAAAGGGGGCTTCAAGGAGGAGATGTTCGCCGCCTTGAAGTCGGCGGTCGAGGCCGATGTCGACGCGTTCCTCAGGCGGGGGAGCGTGAATGCGCAGGACTTCGAGACGCTCCTGCAGACGGTTCGCCGCCGCGCGCTCGCCACGGCGACCCGGGTTGTAGAAGCGGCTGGGGCGCAGCGCTCGTAGCCGCTATCGGGGCCGAAGTCGATGCGCTCGTCGGTCCCGGGGGCGCCGAGGTGGCGGACTTCGAGGCCCTCGAACAGGCAGTCCGTCACCAAGCTCTCGACATCGCCGCGCAGTGGATGGCGCAGCGCTTCAACGCGGACGATTCCGACCATTCGGGTTCGACCACAGCGTGCGCCTGCGGCCGGCGGGCGCGCTACGCCGGCCGTCGCCCGAAGACGTTCACCACGCTGTTGGGGCCGGTTACCCTGCAACGCGCCTACTACCACTGCGACGCCTGCCGCAGCGGGGTGTGTCCGCGCGACCAGGCCCTGGGTCTGCAAGGTAGCTCGCTGTCACCGGCCATCACGCGGCTGGTGGGGCTGACGGCGGCCGAGGGCAGCTTCGCCAAGGCGAGCGAGTGGTTGACCGCCCTGGCCGGGGTGGATGTCGAGACCCGGCAGGTCGAGCGCTGTGCCGAGGCGCTCGGACGCGACATCGCTGACGACGAGCGCTCGGTCACCGAGCAGACCGCCGCGGCGCCCGTGCCGACGATGTACCTGGGGCTGGACGGCACCGGCGTGCCGGTGCGCCCAACCGAGGTCGAAGGCCGCCGCGGCAAGCAGCCCGACGGTTCGGCCAAGACCCGCGAGGTCAAGCTGGCCACCGTGTGGACGGCCGAAGGGCGCGACACACAAGGCCACCCCGTGCGCGATCTCGGGTCGGTCAGCTACAACGCCGCGGTCGAAAGCGCGGCCAGCCGCGACACCGACCCGCAGCCGGCCGCTTTCGCACAACGGGCCTATCGCGAGGCAATACGGCGCGGTTTCGACACCGCAGCCCAGCGCGTCGTCCTCGGCGACGGCGCCGCGTGGATCTGGAACTTGGCCGCCGAACAGTTTCCCGGCGCCATCGAGATCGTTGATATCTACCACGCGAAGCAGCACCTGTGCGATGTCGCCAAGGCCATCTACGGCCCCGGGACCGACTTGGCTGACCGGTGGGCCAGGGACCGGCGCGCCGAACTCGACGCCGGCCGGCTGTGCGCCGTCGTCGCCGCGCTGCGCATCCATGTCGAGACCACGCCCGAGGCGCGAAAGTGCATTCACTACGTGTTCGGGAACCGACACCGCATGCGCTATCCGCAGTTCCGCGCCAAGGGCCTGTGCGTCTCGTCGGGCGTCGTCGAGGCCGGATGCAAGCAGATCGGCGACCGGCTCAAGCGCGCCGGCATGCGCTGGACCGTCGCCGGGGCCAACGCCATCATCGCGCTGCGCTGCTGCATCCTCAGCGGACGCTTCGAGGACTTCTGGGAGCGGCGAGCCGCAAACGCCGCCTGACGCTCATCTCACAATGATGTCGTGCACCCGCACGCCCTCCGAGAGTTGACACCCTAACTGACACCCTACGGAGCGGACGCCCGTGCGATCCCTGGACACCCCTGGAAGCGAAAGGTGGCGATTCCCTCAAGAAACAGGCCATTCTGGACGCCGACGGACACCACTGGACAGCCTGATTTTGTTCTTTTAATCAGGGTGTCGCTGGTTCGATCCCAGCGCGGCCCACCAATAGAATCAATAAGTTACGAAGATCTCGTGTCCGGCGGAACCTCAGTGTGTCAACATTTTGTCCCGTGACTTGACACCCTCAGACTCCAGCGTTTTCGCCCGTCCAGGCGGGTCAGCCGGCGGACCCGATGCCGCCGCACCAGTCACGGCGCCCGCACCCGGAGATCGCGGCCCACCCGGACAGTCCGGGTCCGGCTCGGGTCTGTCTGACCTCGGCTCGTGAAACACGGCTGCACGAAGATCGCCGGCCTGTACGGCGTGCCTAGGACGATACCGTCCCTTGCCTTCAGATCCGCCGCCGACCGAACGGTGCGCGCGCGCTATCAGGTTGCAACACTCGACCCTGCTCACCGTTCATACGCCGTCGCCGCCCCCGAACCCGCATAGCGCACCACCTGCCCCGTCCGATACGACGTCAACCGCACCAGCCCGCAGGCCGGGCACACATCTGCTTGACAATCCCCCGTCGAACGCTCCCGGTCGAACCGCCACAGGTGCCCGTTCTCGCGGCGAGGGCACGCCGGGACCACGATCTTCTGCTCCGGCATCAGCCCTGTCGGCGCGTCTCGAGCCCCTCCGCCAGCCGGTGGCCCAGGACTGCTTCGAGCGTGCCGTCACCGACACTGACAACCCGCGTGCCGTAGACCCCGCCACCACCGTCCGCCGCCGTCGCACGCCGCATAGCCGCGCGCCACGCGAACCGCCTGACCCAGCGACGGGAACACCGACCAGACCCACTGCCGCAGCCGGCCCGCCGACCGCCACCCGACCGCGTACAGCTCGTCCATCACCGCCACCAGGTTCCGGAGCCGTCAACCGACATCGACGTCGTCGCCCGTGCGTTCGGCCGCGTCGACGTGCTGCACCGGGTACTCCGCCGCACCGAACAGCTCCCGCTGACGCAGTGCCGCATCGACCTCGACAGTTGTCGCCGGGCGGAACCCACTCCCGTCGTCCACCTCAGATCGCGAACAGCCCGCGACCGCGACCCATCACGCGCCAGCGACGTTCAGGCATCATCCTTCCGAGCGCGCAATCCCGGCCCGCCCCCCACCTGCCGGTCGGCTCCGCCGGAACTCTTCCCAGCCGGCGAAAGCCCCGGACCGGGGACCGCGAGTCTCATGCACACCCCGGTCGATGCCGCCGCCGGACTTCAGCGCCGGAGCCCGCCGGCCGGCGACGCCACATCGAGCGCGTCGTGACCACCTCGCCATGCTCGCCGCGGCGTTCCAACACATCGCCAGGGCGGGCTTTCGTCGGTTTCACCGGTTTCGTTCTCCTCCCATCCCGGTCTGGCCGACCACCACCAGCAGCCGAATCGAATGGATACGCGCTGGCCCGCCTCGGCGCTACATCTGGACACGTCCCTGGAAATGCGCACCGTCGGCAATCACCACGCGAGGAGCCGATATCACCCCTTCAAACGACCCGGTCTCGCCGATGCGCACCAGCTCGATCGCCGTCAACTGCCCGGTCCCCGTACCGAGCACCACGACCGACTTCGCCAGCACTTGCGCCTCGACACGGCCCCCAGGGCCGACCGTCACCACATGCTGCTGCAGCTCGATCGTGCCGACCACCTCGCCTTCGACCTCCACGTCCTCGTTCCCGCTCACATCACCCTTGATGACGAACCCGCGACCGATCATGGTGCCCCCAGCCACCGGCGCGTGACTCCCACCGCCGTGCTCCGGCGGTCGCCGACGTCCCGCCGCCGCGATGTCAACGACGGCGGGCTCGGCCATGACCCGACTCGACCTCTCCTGTTGCGCCATCAGTCCGTTCTCCTCTTCGCACTCAACTCTCAGTTCCCCGGACCCGTCATGCCAACCTTGAACATCGTCATCGCGATCGTCCAGCCCGACGCGACTCACCAGGTTGGCCGCGACCGGCGTCGATGTGGCGCGCGCGATCGTCGTGATGATCGAGCGGCGGCGGAAAGCGTGAGGAAGCCATTGCCCGCAAGCGCGATCCACGGACCCCTTCAGTCTCGATCTTTCGAAGTCCTCTCCCCGCCGACGAGCGCTTCGAAGTCCTCGAAATCATTCACCAGCGCCTGGGCCAGCGCATACAGCCGCGTCAGGGCCTCCTTCGCCTCGGCGAACCGAACCTCAATCCGGCCCGGCTCGACGAGCACGCCCGCCGGCAGGCCCGACAGCCGCGCCTGAAGCGCTTCGGCCGGAACCGGCACCCGAATACCGGTCAGACGGGCCTTGCGCAGCTCGGTCAGCAGACGGGCGCCCCGCTGCTCCTCCGCGCGGAAGACGCCCCGCTTCCGGTACGTCCGCAGCTGCCGCAGCAACTCGACACGCGGCCGCGTCAGCGCGGGGCCGGTCAGCTCCGCGCCGAACAGCCTCATCAGCGTCGCCGCCCGGGCCCCGCGAGACGCCGAACAGCTGCTCGAGATCACGGCGGAGCGTCAGCAGCGGACGGTCCAACTCCTCGCGCTGCCGCAGCGCCGCGTCCACCTCGGCCGCCATCGCCGCGCGGAACCCGCCGCCGCTCGAACCCCCCTTCGCCAGCCGGCGGCAAAAGATCGCCTCGGAGGGTCCGTCGCCGGCAACCCCGTGCCGTAGGACCGGCCCAGACCCAGCGACGGGAAACGTCGAACCAGACCCACTGCCGCGGCCGACCAGCCGCACGCCACCCGACCGGTGGACAGCTCCTCGATCAACGCCCCGGCGAAGCGCCGTAGGGTTTAGTGCAGGTTTGGTGCAGCACGCGCCGGGCAGCCGGCAGCTCCAGGCAGCACGTCGAGCCATCAAACCGACGTCGACATCGCGTGGTCGTCCGGGCCGATGCTCCGCGAGTACACGATTACGTGCATCGCTTCGATCTCTCCTTGCTCTACCAACCGCGCGTGGTGGGCCGGATTGTATGGCTGGAGGATGTAACCGTTCGTGGACGTGTGCAGCAGCCTGACCAGACATTCGCCAGACGCCAGTTGAACGTAGACCTCGTCGCCGGCGCGCGCCTCCAACTCAGGCGACATGATCGCGATCTGGTTCGGTCGAAACGCCGGAAGCATCGAGTCGCCGCGAATCCGGATCCCGTAGGCACTCGGATCACTAATAAGGTCTCCGGGGCGGGATAACCACCCCAATACCGCCGGCCGCTGCTGCTCGCATTCATCCCACGTAGTTCCATTCAGGAGCGCATCACCCTCTGCAACGACCGCGATATCGGACCCGGTTCTGGCCGGGACCCCGCCAACCGCGCCGCCCGCCTGGATCCGGTCGTAGTCCGGGTCGACACCGGCGAGCAACTCGTCCACTGAGCAATGGAGCGCCTTGGCGAGCCTGATGAGGCTGGAAACTTCGAGGACGGGGTAGCGGTCGTTCTCCCAGTCCGACACCTGCGGCTGCGGGACGCCGAGCAGTTCGGCGAACGCCTTCTGCGTCTGGATACCAGCCACCGTCCGCAATCGCTTGATGTTCTCCCCCAGCGACACGGCCAAACCCTTCCGAGCGGGCAATCGCGGTCCCGGCCCGCTCCCTCCCGCCGTTCGGCCCGCCGGACGTTCCCAGCCGGCGAAGCCCCCAACCGGGACCGCGAGGTTCATTCACACCTTTCCGTTCGACGACGTCGGCGATGCGACATCGAGCGCGTCGTGCAGCGCGTCGACCAGCTCCGCGTCCGCGTCGTGTTCGGCCAGCTCGATCAGCTCCCGCAGGATGCGGCGCACGATGAATCGCAACGTCATCATTTCGCCATCCGGATCCGACCTTCAGAAATACTACTGAACTAAGATTCTTTTAGTCAATGGTTTACGGTTATGCGAAATCACTATACCGACATACTAGAAACGACATGCATGCAAGTAAGCTGTCCGGCATTCCAGGGGCCGGAGCCCTGATCGCCTTCGAGAGCGCGGGCCGGTTGGGCAGCCTCTCCCGCGCGGCCAGGGAACTCGGGACCTCGCAGCCTGCCATCAGCCACAAGGTGGCCAACCTCGAAAAGCACCTCGCCACCCGGCTGCTCGAACGCTCCCGGACCGGCGTGACCCTGACCGATGCCGGCAAGCGCTTCCATGAGAGCGTTAGCGCGGGTCTGGGCATCATCCGGGCGGCGGTCGCCGAACTCGCCGCCTGGCCGGGCGGAGAACAGGTCGTGATTGCCTGCTCGCACGACACGTCGCACTTCTGGTTGCTGCCGCGGTACCAGTCGCTGCGCGAAGCGCTTGGCGAGCAGGTCAGCATCCGCATTCTGACCTTCCACTACGACATGCGGAACCTGCCTCCCGGGCCGGCCGCAGACGTGCTGATGGACTGGGAAGCGAGACTCGCAACGCAGGACCGCGTGGTGATCCAAGACGAAGCGGTGAGGCCGGTCTGCTCGCCCGGCTATGCCGCAACTCACGCCGAGGTCCTCCGCGGAACGGTCAGCGGCTGGAGTGGGCTCACCTTTCTCAAGCTGACGCGGCCCGACGAAACCTGGGTGACGTGGGACGACTGGTTCGGGACCGCCGGACGTCCGGTGCGCGCACCCCGCTACCTCGGTTTCGACAGCTACGTCTACATGCTGGAGGCGGCCGCGGCCGGACAGGGGGTCGCCTTGGGATGGCGCGGCTTTTATGAGCGATACCTCGAAACCGGTGCGCTGGTCGAACTGGGCGACGGCTTCTTCGAACCCGGCAACCACTATTGCTGCGTGCTCACGGAGAAGGGGCGAAGGAACCCCATCGCACACAAGTGCCTGGAGTTCTTTGGGCGGTCGGCGAACCGCTCGCCCGCGGAGACGACCCCAACCTCCTACCGTCAGCCGCAGCAGCCCTGATTGGCCACGATTTCTGCTTCGGCGTGGCTCTTGCCTCAGTTACAGCGGTTGTGGGGCCAGGATTGCTGTGCTTCCGCGGCAGAATTCCTGTGGAAGTGTTGCCGAGCGCGAAGTTCTGACAGGTATGACCAGCTGGTCATACCTGTCAGTTCCTCGCGCTCGGCAACATGCAGGTTGACGACCGCGACATCGACATCGGTCAGGATGACGCGCTGCCGTCGGTCGAGACGACGATGCGGTTCCTGGCGTTGTGCGACCGGTACGGTTCGCCCGAAGCGGCAGCGGCCGCGGTTGCCCGGGTCCGGCGTGCCGGGGTTGCCCGACCGGCGCGAGTGGCCGGTGTGGACCGCCGCCCAGATGCGTGCAGCGGACGAGTACCTCCAGGAGGCGGGCGCGGCTATGACGGAATCCGGAGCTGCGCGCCGGCAGCAACGCGTATCCGCCGGACCCTGAGCGCCGCCCCGGGCGGCGGCCGTGGGTGTGCGTACGGATCGGGGTCCGGCGCGATGGTCTGGCGGTAGCATCCAAGGAAGCAGGATCACGATGTCGAAAAGCGGAATTCTGGACGCCCTGAAGGATGAGGAGAAATCGCTCAGGACTCAGCTCGTCGCGATACAGCGTGCGATCGAGGCGCTCGAAGGGGCGGATGCCCCTGCGCCCGCCGCGCGCGGCAAGAAGAAGGCGCCCAAGGTTGTCACCAAGCGGAAGCGGACGATGACGGAGGAACAGCGCCAAGCTGTTGCTGACCGGATGCGGAAGTACTGGGCATCGCGGCGAGAGGCCAAGGCGGAGGAGTGACGTGACGTGCACCGGTTGTTCCCGCCGCCCGAGTCGTTTCTGCAGGCTCGACGGGATGCGCTCGACTCTGATCGCCGAATTCGCATCGGAGGTTCGTCGGCCTTGACCAGGGCGATGTCGCCGGGAGCCACCGTGGCATCCCGTTGCGAACCAGGGCACGATCCGAAACGTGTAGCGTGTCGCTGTGTCGGTGTGCCCGCAGGCTGCGCATCGGAAGCGAGCTTGGCTCTCGCGGTTCTTCCGGTGCGTGTAGCCGCAGGCGTTGCAGCGCCGGCTCGTGCCGTGCGCGGGTACGAGTTCGATGCGTGTTCCGTTGCGTTCGGCGGACCGTACGAGGATGGCGGTCTGCTTGGACGGCGCCACCCCCAGCAGGCTCCGGTTGAGCCCGCTCTTCTGGCGTACGTTCGATCCGGGTGTCTCTGATGCCCCGCGGCTGCTCCGGGTCATGTTCCCGGTCTTGAGCTTTTCGACGCAAAGTGTGTCGTAGCGATGCGTCAGGCGGTTCGCCCAGGCTCGCCGCTGGTGCCGCCGGCGACTTGCAACCTTCCCGCGCAGGCGCTGGTTGACCGCACGCCGGCGCTTCCAGCGGCGGCTTCCGGTGCGGCAGGAGCTCATGCGCTTCTGGTTGTTGCGTACTCGGCGGTCGGTTCGTACCGCCTGTTCGACGTCGTGGTCGAACGTCCGGATGTCGCCCTGGTCATTGGCGGCCGTCATGGCGTGGACGACCCCGTGGTCGATCCCGCACGCCTCGCCCGTGTCGTCCGGGCTCTTTAGGCCGGGCTTGGGGAGTCGGCCGCTCACGTGGATCCGGAACGAGCGCTCGGCGGGCTCGAGCTTCTGGCCGAGCTTCGTCTTGGGTGTGCGTTCCAGGATCACGCACGACCGGATGTCGAGGTCCTCGGGGACGTTGCCCAGGACTCCATCCCCCCCAGGAGCCGGAGCCTCCCGGAAACCCGGTACGGTTCAGTGCACCTTCCCATTCTCAAGTTCCTCGCCACGGTGCCCCTCGTTGAAGTCTCGCACTCGACGTGCGATCGTGCGCGCGATCGTCGCCATGCCTTGCATCAGGCTTACCCCGTCCGTCCGGGACTCCGCCAGCGTCATTCTGTCCTCGTACGTGTCCTCGTTCTCCCGCGCAGTCACGTCGATGACCAACAGCGCCACCACCTGCATCAGGTCGTGCAGGCTGCCGATGAGCAGTTCAAGATCGTCCGGCGACAGGCGCTCGCTGACCTCCCAGGGCACGTTGCCCGGGCCACGCATCATTTGCATCATCGCTTCCTGCGCGCCGTTGGTGTGGTCGGTCAACTTCATCAACGCGCTGCGCAGGGCCGGCGCCGTCGGGCGGTTGTCGGCCACCCCGCCAGCCGGCGGCGTGTATCCGGGCTGCTGGTTCGCCAGGGCGTCGGTGGCGCGCTTCAGCACACGGCGTGCCTTCTTCCACGCCGCCAGCGTGCCGTCCTGGTGCTCGACCCCCTCTTTTATCTGGTTCTCGATCAAAGCGACGGCTACGGCAAGCACGTCGGTGTCGTCGCAAGCCGCGATTCGCTTCGCATAGTCCCGCACGCTCTCCCGGTACCGTATGCTCAGGGTGTCGGCAGCGTCGACCACCAACCTGTCGAATCCGAGTGCCATCAGAATCATGCACGTCACCGTCTCGTGGTTCAGAGTCTGGTGCAACCACAGAATCGCCTGCTGCCTGTCGGTCTCTACTGCCTGCGCCACGCGCTCAGCCTGCTCGATCATCGCGCGTGCGGCCTCGCCGTGTATCAGTCGCGCGAGTATCGCGGCCTGCAACGCGGTTACCGAGTCCATTGTCGTCTGCATGTTCCTCCTCCTTCTGTTTCGACTGCTTGTGAAGGCACGACCCCGATCCAGTGCTCCACCTCGGTTCGCTTCCACCAGAGTCGAACGCCTGCCACGTCGTGTGTGCCCTCGCCTGGTAGTGGTCTCGCGACGTTCTCCTGAGTCGCGACAACGATGACGATGTTCGGAGGCAGAGCTTCCAGCGGGATCCCAGCTAGTCGGCATCGTCCTCGATCTGTTGGCCGCACCGGCGACCTGCAGGCTGAAATCCTTTATTGGGCTCGTGATTGTTTGTTCCGTCCTCCGTCCTTCCTCCTTCCGCCCTTCCTCCCTCGTTCCTTCCTTCGTCCGTTCTTGTTTGTCGTTTCCGTTTCGTCCCTTCGTTGTTTGAGGTTGATACGCGAAAGGAGACGACATGAGCACGCGACCGGCAACGACATCGCACCGAGCACGATCACGTTCGCGACACCCGCGACGCTCCCGCCGGGCTCGAGCCGGCCTGTGGACCCTGCCGGTGCTGTGGAAAACGCGCGCGATACCCTCGGCGTCGACTGACGCAGTGCAGAAGGAGCGTTTCCCACAACACCTTGGACGCCGCAGACGGCGCCCACAGGCTCCACAGGCAACCTTGTCCCTTGCTCTCGACCACGACATCACGAGTAGGATCTCGAAGATCCGTTGCGACAACCATGGCAGGGAACTGACCGAGCAACGTCGCTACGCTCCGATGAGCATTCCACTTCGCCGGAATCCGTGTTCCAGATCCCCGGAATTGCGCTCGCCGGCGTGATGTATTAACAGGGTCATTGGTTGCCTGACAGCAGACAGGTAATTTCCGGCCTGATTTCCTCATATTTCGGCATACTACGAGGTCAGGATACTTATTTCCAGATTAATAACGCGCTCGTGAACGGTACCGGCGCATAGATGACGTGCGCTCCGAGAACCGGGAAGCGCACGCCGGCATCACGAGAAGAACCTCGACGACGTGAAGCAGGACATCCGGGACGTCAAGCAGGACGTCCGGATGGTCACCTCGCACATGCTGAACCGCGCCCCGCCGCCGGACGCCTGAGACCGACAACCGGGAACTCTCCCCCCTGCCCAGCCTTCCGTTGCGACAGGGCAACAGTGCGCCACGGCGGGCCACGGCGGCATCCCGCGTGAAATGCAACTCCACCAAAGGAACCTCGTCGTCGCTCGGGCTTCGACGTTCCCGGCACACTACATGCCCGTGTTTATTGACGAATCACCCGGTAAACGAAGACAAGTCTCGCAGTCGACGTGCGATCGTTCCCACGCTCATCTCCATGCCTTCCCTAATGTTCTTGGTCTTAACCAGCCTCCTTTGGTCCTCAGCGGACGTCTTCTCGTTCCCCTCCGCGGTCAGCTCGATGAACAACAGCGCCACGACCAGCATCACGTCGTGCACGTTGCCGAGGACCAGTTGCATATCGTTCCCGCTGATCTGCCAGCTCTCCCCGTGATGATGCAGCTGTTCCATAATCCGAAACATCGCGTTCTCCGCGCCCTTGGTGTGTTCCATCAACGTCATAACCGCGGTGCGCAGGGCCGGCTCCGTAGGGCGGTCGTCGGCCGCCTCGCCAGCTGGCGAGGTGGCTCCCGGCTGCTGGTTCGCGCGGGCGGCGGCGCGCTTCAATACACGGCGTGCCTTCTTGTACGCCGCCAGAGTGTCGTCCTGCTGCTCGACCCCCTCTTCGATCTGGTTGTCGATCAAAGCGACGGCTACGGCAAGCACGTCGGTGTCGTCGCAAGCCGCGACTCGCTTCGCATAGTCCAGCACGCTCTCCCGGCACCGTCTGCCCAGGGTGTCGGCAGCGTCGACCACCAGCTGGTCGACTCCGAGGACAATCAGAATCTCCCACGTCACCGCCTCGTGGGTCAGAGCCTGGTGCGACCACAGAATCGCCCGCTGCCTGTCGGTCCGTACCGCCTGCGCCACGCGCTTGGCCTGCTTGATTGCCGGGCGTGCGTCCCCGCCGGCTGTCTGGCCGTGTATTACTCGCGCGAGTGTCTCGGCCCGCGCCCTGGTTACGAGGTCCGTTGTCTTCTCTGTCGTCTGCATGTTCCTCCTCCTTCTGTTTCGACTGCTTGTGAAGGCACGACCCCGATCCAGTGCTCTACCCCGGTTCGCTTCCACCAGAGTCGAACGCCTGCCACGTCGTGTGTGCCCTCGCCTGGTAGTGGTCTCGCGACGTTCTCCTGAGTCGCGACAACGATGACGATGTTCGGAAGCCGAGCTTCCAGCGGGATCCCAGCTAGTCGGCATCGTCCTCGATCTATTGGCGGCACCGGCGACCTGCAGGCTGAAATCCTTGTTGGGCTCGTGATTGTTTGTTCCGTCCTCCGTCCTCCCTTCGTCCGTTCTTGTTTGTCGTTTCCGTTTCTGTTTCGTCACTTCGTTGTTGAGGTTGATACGCCTATGCGCAGCTACTCCCCAAACGCAAGAGGTTCTGACATCGGCGCGAGGCACGCGTAGCTTGGTCTCTTGCTGTTCAGAAAACCGAGCCGCACCGAGCCCCCGATCGATCAGATTGATGCAGGTTCTGATGACCGATGATGCATGTCATGGAACACGTTGATCGACGCGGCTCGGGCGCGCTGTTCGACTTCTCTACGCTGCGTCGTGAACTCGGCCTCGCGCCGAACCCGGATTAACACTCGGCGGTATCGCTGCGTGACGCCCGCCGGAGCGACGATTAACATCCGAAACGACGAAGCGCACCGTCGCACGTTTCCTGCACACTGTGGAGCGAGCGTTCGAATCGCCCGGCGGGTCTTCTTCCCCTCGCTCGGTCACCGAACCCATAGCATGGATGACCGGTTCGTAGGGACGTCATTCGGGGAATGCCGCACGCCTCGGAGTCGCGCCCCCGGACACGCGATGATGACCAGGCCATGCCGAACAGCCAGCAACTACCCGCGAGCCGCTGTGGATGGAGCTGATCCGTCGCTATCACCCGCCGAATGCTTACCGATCGCCACCACACGGACCGACGCCACCGGCCGGGCCGGGCCTATTGGACAGCGGCCACCTCACCCACTGGTCTCTGGCGCCTCGATTTCGCGGTGTGCTCAGTTGCTCCGCGGGTGAGGCCGTGGCGGTCCTGCCAGCCTGGGCTCGCGCTGCTGCGTCGAGACGTCCTCGAACGCCATCCAGACTGTACTGGTGCGGAGGGCATGCAGGAGCTCGATTGCCGCGGCGTGTCGCGCCTTCGTCTCGCGCAGCGCCGCGGCGCGCTCGACGAGTACGGCCTGCGCCCGCCGATGCTGCGCGCCGGCCAGGGCGCCGCCTGCGGCGGTAGCCTCGGCGAGCGCCGTCGTTTCTCGCCGCAGAATGGCCGACTCGCGGCTGACGGTCTCCATGCATTCGCGGAGCAAGTCGACGTCAACGCCTGCAGCCGCGACGTCGTCATGCGCATCGCCGTCGTTGGCATTCCGCCTCGGCGGCGGGCGTCGGGCCCGCGGGTGCAGCCACGGCTGCACGCCGTCGTTGTCCCTCTGCAACAGCTCGCCCAGCCGTCGGTTAACCCGCCGCGCGCCGTCGATCCGCGTGACCGTCGGGCTGACGTCGCCGATCCGGCGCAGGGTGCAGCTGGTGTTGCCAACCCCGCCGTTCGACAGGCGCGCCATCGTGCGAGTCACTTCCTAGGCGTTGCTGTGGGTCCAGAAGACGAGGGTGACTCGCAAGCAGGACGACTCTTCGTCCATCAGTTCACGGTCGGCGCGAACCCGGGACGACGCCTGCCCATACAAGGCGTAGGCGATCGCCCGACGGACCGTCGCCCGGTCAGCTCCGCTGTCGCCGGCGATCGCGATCTGGTCTGCCACCGAGAAGGAGATCGCCGTCGGCGCGTTGGTCTTCAAGGGACGCATTCCCTGTACGAACAGGTAGAGCCGTTGCATGGCTGGTTGTCTCCGTGGTTTGTCGACGCCCGGCGGCACGCCCATCGGCGGCGCCGATGGGCGTGCGAGGTCGGGCGTGCTTACGGCCGCAACGTGGCCGCGCGGCGCAGGGCGTCCTCGCGTGGGATGCCGGCGAGGATCAGATGTCAGCCCGTGGTCGTCCCCCGACGCGCCGGCCGCCGCTGTAACGGCTCGACGACCGAGGACCGCGCATCGATCAGTCTGCGCGTGGCGTTGAGCCGCGCCACCGAGACGCTGGCGTCCGTCGACGTTGCGGGCGACGACGACGCGCTGGAGCTGACCGCGGAGCTACTCGGGACGCCGCGCCGTACGACGCCAATGTATAAAGGCCGGCGGTCGGGAAGCCACGTGCAAAACTCGACCTGCCCGTCGCTTCGCCGAGCCGCATACCGTGCGGCGTTCCAATCCCGCCAGACAGTGGGTCCGGCACCCCCGGCCGCCATTTCGCCCGGCCGTTCGGTCACGAGACGGACGTGTCTGCTCTCTTCAGCATCTCGACCGCGCGGTACATAGCCTTGTGGATGGGAACCCCGGCGAGGATAAACACGCTTGTCAGAAAGCCTGCGGGGCCGCACAGCATCAGACTCGCCTCCATAGGCTGCCAGTCGTCGTGGAGATCCGAACTCGGGCAGAGAGGCAATGGGTCGCCCATGGTCTCCTCCATGATGCTTCCGTCCGTAAGGACTTCCACCATCCGGAACAGCAGCGGTTCGTTGCTCTCCGGCGTCCACGGTTCGATCAGTCGCCCGTAGTAGCCGGGCGTCCGCTGCGCTTGCTGAAGGGTCATCGTCGTACCTCCCTCTTCTCCTGCTGTCTGTCTTTGAGCCGTTGCCGGGCTCGTCGATGTTTCGTTTGGAATGCACGAACCTGGAGCAGCTTCTGCCATTCCAGATCGAACGCGCATCGGCATGCGCCGGCGCGCCGAGCATCTCCACGACGGTCTCCGGCGTGACCTCGAATGGCGCTTCGTTCCCTTCCTGCTCATCGTGCTCTCCTTGTCCGTCTTCGTCCCTTTGTTCTCTTCGTGCCCTTCGTGGCTCTTCGTTCTCGTGTTCCTCGAGCCCGTGCCCCGCGGCACGGCGGCGCCTTGGCGCACAACACGCTGAGCGCCCCGGCCAAGTCCCACACTCCCGCCTCCCGGGTGTAGGAGCCCGTGGTGAAAACCCTGCGTCCGCGTAGCACCGAGCCCGGCGCGGCGCTCCCCTACACCAGGGTTCGTGTCGTCCTCCCGCCGCCGTTGTGCGTTGCTGGCCCGCGCTCGACGAACTGGAAGCCGGCCACCCCGTGCTGCGGGGCACGTTCCGCGACTACGCTACGCAGCGGCGGCGAGCCTTACCTCCGGTTCTTCGCCTGCGGAGTGGATCTGTCGCTCGATGCGCCGGATGCGCCGTTGCCGGAGGCGGTACCAGCGGGCCGCGAGCCGTTTCCGCGTGGTGGGGGCGATGGCTGGGGGGTGAAGGGGACCCAGATGGCGTCGTTCAACCAAGTCCGGGCACGCCTTCGCTTCCGAACTCGTCAACCGGCTCGTCTTCTGCATGTTCGCCGCCGCCGTCGGCCTGCTCGTCGCGCCGCCTGATAGGTCGTGAGCTTGAGCGCCTGGTCGACAGCACCGCGGGCCGGGCCGGGGAATGAAACACGCCTGTACAAGACGACGGCCCGCCGGTGAGCAGCCAGCGGGCCTTTTCGCGAGTATTACCGGGAGTCGTCGCGCGCCCGGCCGTTGGTGACTCGATTCTACCTCAGTGGGTGGTCTGTCCCTCCTCCACCTTCGCCGCTACCCGCTCAGTCTCGGCCGCCGCGGCCTGCAGCGCGAACCTTACGACCCTCAACAGCTCCCCGCGCCCGTCCACCCCATCGTCTGCGGGACGACATTCGTTTCATCGCGGTCCATCGCCCTTCGTGTCGTGGCCGGCATCGAGGGGTCTCGACCGCTTCGGAAGTCGTCATGGCATGATGCGTTCGACGACGTTCAGCCGCGCCCGGGTGCTGTGGCCGGGGACGGTTCTTCCTTCCAGCAGCCGGCGGGCCAGCCGCCTGATGTCGCTCAGCTTCGCGGGCCGGTAGTGCAACTGCTCCACGCTCACGTTGATGTGCCGGTTCCTGCTCGGCGACTCCTTCTGGTGCACGTGCCCGTGCACGTTGACGCAGTCGTACGGCACCTGCAGCAGCGGCACGTGCGTCAGCAGCCTTGCCGTTGTGTCGCTCGCGGCTCTCGGTCTTCCGGAATTCGATTGTCATCTTCTGCGTTCCTGCCTGGCTGTTTCCGCGCTGTCGTTCGGCGACGCTGGTCCGGATGCGGCGTCTTGCGCGTTCCATGTAGCCGCTCCGGTTCGCGCTTCTACCGATTTCTGCAGTTGTCCGCGCCGTCGCGTGCTGTGATTGCCGCGGCTGTTGCTCTTGACCGGGCGTTGATTGCGTCGATCAACGCTGAGCGCCGTTGTCCGCTGGACACTTCGCTCCGCTGCTCGGCCGTCAATTGGTCGAGTTCCTGGAGCTCGGTGCTCAGTCGCTGTGAATCCTCACGAAACCCGGCCGTCCGGCCGGGATTCGTGTGTCTGCCGTTCCGGTCAGGAATCCGGTGTCCGGCCTGTTTCCTTCGGAGTGCTGGAACCTCGATTGCCGCTGGCGGCCGCCCTCTAGGGCGCGGTCGGCTTCTCGTGCCGGCGACACCCATCCTGCCGGCCGGTCCGCCGGCTTCCATCGGTTCCTCTGGGAAGATGGCGACCATCTTCCCGGGACGTCGTTCATCTGCACCGCGATTCTGGCGACCTCGTGGTCGCGTACGTTGCGCGCGGCGTTGGCGCCAGCCGTCGGGTTGAAGGCGTGTCGGTTCGGTGCGGTCCCTGGGCCTTGCGCGGGTTGGATCAGTCAACCGCGAGGCGCTCCCGGCGGTCTGGACAATCCCGCGCGGCGCCGCCTCGCGCCGGCCGGCTCACTCCTCCGGCCGCTCCGTAGCTCGCTTGGCCCGTTATCGCCCGTCGCCCTGTCCCTGCCGTGGCGTTCGTCGGCCCGCGCCGATGTTCGAGAGGCACCGTGGCGGCACTCGCCGCGTTTGCGGATTGTTTGTCTTGCGGCCGGAGGCACCGGGGAGGCTGGCTAGTTTCCGTTGGCCGGGGGTTCGGCTTTGAGCGCCTCGATGAGCAGGTTGCGCACTTCGCGCATGCCGTTCTCGACGCCGGTCATCCGATCGTTCAACTCGGTAACCCGGTCGTTGAGGTCGTCGACTCGGCTGTTCGTGTCGTCCATCCGGGAGTTCATGGTGACCCCCAGGTCGCTGATCCGCGTGTTCACGGTGTCCTGCAGGTCGTCGATCCGCGTGTTCACGGACCCGATTAGAAGGGTCATCACGGTCAGCAGTAACGCCCCCATGCCCACGGAACTGCCCACCACCGTCACGACCATCGCTGTTCTGTCGTTCATCGGCTCCTCACCGTATCATGCCTGACCGTTTCGGCCGGGCTCGTCCTTCGGATTGGCTCCCGCCAGGATTACCCGTGCCCGGCCGGGGCCGTGGCTTTCTTTCACTCAGCGCCTTAGCCTCTCTCCGAGGAGCGATGCCGATTGCGGCAAGCCCCAACTCCCGGTCGGGCCGCAGCTCCGATTCGACATCGCCGATTATCGCACCCTCGGCCGTGTCGGCCTCGCTGAACCGGCCGGCATTGGCGTGTTCTTCGCGGATTCGGCCAGGAATCGTGTTGCGGCGCTACCTGTTCTGTGTCTTGTCGTCTCTGTGCCGGCCGTTGTTTCTGTGTTTCGGTGGCCATTATTCGTGTGGAAGCACAGTCGCCGTAGCTCCCTGCACCCGCCGGCGTACGTGTCGAGGGATGGTGGGCGGCTGTCCGTTGCCTCGGTCTCTCCCGGTCTCGCCGCGTTCCTGGCCGCCGTAGCGGGGGTGCGGCTGTCCTGTGTCCCGCATCCGTCGGCGGTGACGATTGCTGCCGCGAGTGGTGGTGCCACCTGCTGGCTCGGCTTCCTGCGCCGTGGCGGTCTCTCGTTCGTCAAGGGCCCGGCTGTGTGTGCTGGCGGGGTCGGTGTTGGGTCGCGTGACGGGCCCTCCTGCTTTTCAGCCGGGCAGCTCGAACCCAGTGGTTCGAGCTGCCATCCCCGCGTCAGTTGGGAATTGCGGGTCTTCCGTCGATTCGGAAAGCTTGCATGCGTCCACCGGTACGCTGCACCTGCATATCGTGATCGTGCTGGCGCTCTGGTTTCCCCCGGTTGTTGCACCCTTCTCTAGCGCTGGGACTTGCGCTCGACCAGCTGCTGTGCGCGATCGACCCGTGGTTGCGGACTCGACTCTTTCCGTCGCTCAGCCATGGCCTGTCAGTCTCGTTGTTTGCCGGACCGTCACCAACCGATGGTGGACCGTACCTGCATCCGGTGGTAGGGTCCTGTGACCCCGAGCGCATCCTCCCGCGTTCGACGTCAACGCCGAGCTCGAACCGCATCTTCTGCGGGTCCATGAACCCGAGCTGGTACCCGAACCGCAGCCCGCGCCCGTATTCGGATCTCTGGAAGCCGATCCGTGGCGTTCCCACGAATCGCGAACCCACCGGCAGACCGTAGCCGGCGTCGGTGTCGAGCTGACCCTGGCCCGATTCGGGGTTTCCGCCCATGCCACCCAGCGGTTGGGCGTTCCACAGGGCGTTGCCGCCGGAGTCTCGTCCCCAGGTCGGCGTGACGCGCACGTTCAGACCCAGAGCCGACGGCGTCGGGTCGTAGCTGAGCGCGAGCGACAGGCTGCGTTCCTGGAATTGCGCGGCTTCGTGGATGACGACTTGGCGCATCCGGAGATCCACGGCCAGGCCGCTGCGGGGATCGGTGAATCGGAGACCTCCCCCCAGGTCGATGCCGAATCCGGTCTCCGCGTCTCCGCCGTCGTGGCGCAGCGCGATCTCCACGCTGGGAGTCAGCACGGTTCCTGCGAGTACCGTGTCTCGTGAGCTTTCGAGGCCGGCTCTCATGCGCGATACGGACGCCTCTGTCGCCGCCATGCGCCCGCCCGCCTGTTCGACGCCTTCGGTCGACGTCGTCACCCACAGGACGTCGCTCTTGATAGCCAGCCCGAAGCCTTCGCCGCCGCTCCCGATGAGTTCGCCCCGGGCGCCTGCCGCGGCCATGCCCATCGACAGCCCGGCCTCCAACGGCACGCCGCCAGCAGGTGTCAGCCTCAGCGAGCCGGCTCCGTACCCTCCTGTCGTCCAGAACGACACGCGCTCGGTCGCCGGGTAGCCCAGCCACGGATACAGCCCGGTCACGCCGGACGCGATGTCGCCGCCGGCGGTCCTGGAGTACGAGCCCAGCCCCTGGGTGTCGGCAACGGCCAGCCCCATCACCATCCGGCCCTTCGCGTAGTCGGCGCCGAAGAGCCGTGTCTGGACCTGACCGTTCAGCGCCAGGGCTCCATCCCGCCCGGCGAAGCTGGACTGCGTGCTGCGGCTCCAGAGCGACAGCGTCCCGCCGTGCTCCATCGCTCGATTCATCTGGAATGCGGCGCTCGCCAGCGGGTCTAGTGGTCCGCCACGTCATAATCTTCGGACACGGACATGGGTTGCAGCGCGCAATCATCGACGAATCACAGCACCGCACACCCGAACGTTTAATCATGGCACAGCACTAGGCCCTGGTCATCGAATCCCTGCCCGCGGTTGTCCGGGTCCCGGCCGTGAGTCCCGAGAACGCCCAGGGCGTTCGGCTGGCCGTTGGCGGCCGGCGTCTCGCCGAACATGTCGTAGCCGGCGACCCGGACTTCGACGCCCGGCTCCCGGCGTGCGGCCATCCGCTCCTCGACGTTCTCGATCACGTGCTGCGCCGCGGTGCGCCCGAACCTGGCCATCAGCGCCCTGGGCAGCGGGTCGTGGTTGGAGATCGTGCCGGTTGCCGAGGCGTCGACCAGCCGTCCCGCGGACGGGTTCGACAAGGTCAGGGTGAACGTCTCGGAACCCTCGTCGTGATCGTCGTCCAGGACCTCGACGTTCACGGTCGCCGTCGTTGAGCCGCCGGCGATGGTCACGGACCCGCTGGTCTCGTTGTAGTCAACGCCGGCCTGCGCTGTACCGTCGGATGTCGCGTAGTCGACGGTCACGCCGCTCGCCCTCGAGCGGCTCAGCCTGACCACGAACTCGGCGCTGGCGTTCTCGCCTTCCTCTACCTCCGCGTTGTCGATGCTGATTCCGACCGGTCCTTGGACCGTCGCTGAGGGGGAGTTCGACACGGCTCTGCCGTCGGTGGTGCAGACCGCATCCGACGAGTCGCAGTCCCTCGCCGGCAGACTCACCCGCACGTCGCCGTAGCCGTCGGGCTCGATCCGCACGGTCCAGTCGGCGTTCGATGGCGGATTCAGCCGAGACACCTTGGTGACCGAACCGCCCGATGCGTCGATCGCCCCGTCCCGCAGGGTCTGGTAGCTGAGATCGGCGATGTTCTCGCTCAAGTGCAGTACCAGCTCGAAGCTGTCGGTGCCGTTGTGCTCGGCAGGCACCGAGCGGAAGTCGGCCGTCAGCGGGTCGGTCCGTTCCGGAGTCTCCGGGGTATCCGGTGTCTCCGGCTCGTCGGGGAACGCCACGCTGTCGTCCCCGTGGTCCACGGCGACGTCCATTTCGTCGGCGTCGCGGAGCGTGCCTCCGTTCACCCGCAGCGAATCAGCGACCAGCGTCGCGGAGTCGGCGTCGTCGTCCCCTGTCGTGAGCTGGTACTCGAAGCGCAGCGTTTTACCGCCTGAGCCCGAGACGTATGACGCTCTCCGGTCGTTGTCGCCGACCCTGACGACCACGTAGGGTGTGCCGCCGGACGTGTCGACGAAGACTTCATCGTCCCACTCGATTGTTGCGGCTACTCTCGGGTTCGTTCCGTTGTGTGTGTTCCGCACGTTTCGGGCTTGCCGCGAATGTGTCCCGTCCTCATAGGCGAGGTTCACGCCGACGATTACCGAGTTCAGCGTTCGCAGCAACTCGTCGACGTACAGCGCGTGCAGCCGTTCGGCGGCCGCATCGGGTACGGTCATGCGTCTCTTCTCCGATCCGAGTCACGGTACATTCCGGGTAGCCGGTTCTCCCGGTGCAACGACGGGTCCTCCGAGGCGCCGAGTGTCGGTTTTCCAGGCTGTTGCGGTGTTGACCGGCCTCTCGTTCTGCGGTAGCAGGATGAGGCAGGTCGAGCCGCCCGGCTCAATGTCCTTCCAGTCTTCACCGCGACGTACTCATCTCGTTCCTCACACCTCAAGCTCGTCATCCCCCCGTGCAGAATGGGCCCGGTTGTCGGGCCCCGTCCAGGATCCCTCATCGCGTCACATCCGGCTCTGACCGTGGTCGTCGTCGGTCGGATCGTTTCCTCTTCGCGAAGCGCCGAATGTCTTCGCGGAGCTGGCCGATCTCATAGGCCAGGGCCGTGTAGAGGAAGATCGCGATCACAACGTTGAAACCAACCAGCGGAAAGATGTCGTACATATCCATTGCCTGCCCCCCTTCCCGAAATCGTCGTTCTCGAATTGCCTGCCTCACCCCTGACGGTGCGACCGACATGCTCGTCACGTGCGGGCGCAGCGGGACGTGCGGCCGCGCCGGACTCTGTGGCCGACGAAACCGTCCACGCCGCTGCCGGACACCTGCACTGCCTGTGCTCGACCACCGGCGGTCCGGCTCGATCGGCGCACGGTGCGCAGGACGCCACGCAGCGTGGCCGGCGGGCGGCCGGCGGCCCGGCAGCCGTCCTCGCGCCGCTGCCCGGCGCCGCCGGGACCTTCAGCGACAGCTCTGCATCTCCGACAGCAGTCGCGCGACGTCACACTCGTTCGGCTCGGCGAGACACCGGATCTCGGCGCCAAGCCGGTTGACCTCGTCGTGCAGCCCGCCGATGTCGTTGCTCAACGTGCCGTAGAGAACAAGGGCGCTTATCGCCATGCTCCAGACCAACAGCGCGAACCTGACCCATCCGTCGAATTTCTCCACTGAATCCTCCTTCGTCAAGAAACCGCCGCTCCTCCGAGTCGCCGACGCCATCGGCGACCGGTACGACCGGCGTGAGCCTGTTTGAATGCGACCGCGTTGGACCCGCGGTCACGCTTTCCGCAGCGTTGCGCTCTATCCCGCCGACGCATGCTCCGTGCAGTGGCCGGCGGGCGCCCCCGTGCCCGGCGTCGCCCGCCGCCCGGCCACCGGGGCTCAGGACACCCGGCCGTCCGGCGTGGCCGCGACCGGCGGCGCCGGCCGTAGCGCCAGCGTCAGCAGGTCGTCGACCTGCGTGACGTAGTGGACCTCGACCGCGCGCCGCAGGTCGTCGCCGAGGTCCTCGTCGACCTGCTTCCGGTTCTGCTGCGGGAGGACGACGCGGGCGATCCCGCAGCGGTGCGCGGCGAGTACCTTCTCCTTGATGCCGCCCACCGGGAGCACCTGGCCGGAGAGGGTGATCTCGCCGGTCATGGCCAAGTCGCCGCGGACCACCCGCCCGGTGAATGCGGACACCAGCGCGGCCGCCATCGTGACCCCGGCCGAGGCGCCCTCCTTCGCCACCTCGCCCGACTGCACGTGCAGATGCACGTCGCTGCTTCGATGGAAGGCCGGGTCGAGGCCGTATCGTCCGGCGTTGGCCCGCAGCCACGACAGCGCGGCCCGCGCCGACTCCCGCATGACCTCCCCCTGGCGCCCGGTCAGGGTCAGCGCCCCGGAGCCGGGCATCCGGCTCGCTTCGACGAAGGACAGCTCGCCGCCCGCCGCGGTCCGGCACAAGCCGACGGCGACGCCCGGCCGTGCGGTACGACCGGCGACCTCCTCATCGGGATGCGCCGGCGCGCCGAGCATCTCCACGACGGTCTCCGGCGTAACCTCGACTGGCGCTTCGTTCCCTTGGTGCTCATCGTGTTCTCCGTGTTCTCCGTGTTCTTCTCCGTGTTCTTCTTCGCTTTCTGCATGCTCTTCTTCGTTCCCTTGGTGCTCATCGTGCCCGTGCCCCTCGGCACGCCGGCGCACCACCTTGGCGCACAACGCGCCGAGAATCCCCGCCAGGTCCCACACCCCCGCCTCCCGGGTATAGCCGCGGATGACGGCCTCGACCGCCTCGTCGGTGATGCGGACCTGACCGGCCGTCAGTCCGTGGAACGCGAGTTGCAGCGGCAACAGGTGCCCGGTCGCGATGACCCGCTTCTCGGCCTCGGTGTACCCGGACAGCTCGATCACCGCCATCCGTTCCCGCAGCTTCGACGGCACCGAAGCGAGACTGGCGGCGGTGGCCACGAAGAGCGCCTCGGACAGGTCGAAGGGCAGGTCGAGATAGTGGTCGCGGAAGGCCGCCCCCGGCGCCGGGTCGAGCGCTTCGAGCAGCGCCGCCGCCGCGCCGCCTGCCTCGTCCAGGCAGTCGATCTCGTCGAGGACGAACACCGGGTTGCGGACGCCGACGCGCCGCAGCTCCTCGACGATTCGCCCGGGCTGACCTGACCGGGCGCCGTGCAGTGCCGACGCGCCCGCCAGCGTCCCGCAGGCCACCCACGCGCACGCCCGCCCGAGCGCCGCGGCGACAAGCCGCGACAGCGACGTCTTCCCGACGCCGGGCGGACCGACCAGACAGAGCACGGGGACGGGGCGTCCGGCTTCGCCAAGCGCACGGCGACGTAGTCGAGCAGGCGCTCCTTCACCGCGCCGTGAACGGCATGACCCGCATCGAGGATCGCCCTGACGCGCGCCAGGTCGAGCGGTACAACAGCAGCGGTACGCCTGGTCCACGGCAGGCTCACCAGGCATTGCAGATACTCGCGCGCCCGGGCATGCTCGGGATCGGTGGACGCCCACGCGGACAGCCGCTCGAGTACCTGCCGCCCTCGGGCCTGCACGGCGGGCGGCAGCGCGGGCGCGTCGAGCTGTTCGCGGAGACGTTCGAGCCCGTCGGTGGGGTCGGCGCCCGGCTCGCCGAGAAACGCGCGAACCTGCCGGGCCGTGATGCGGTCACGGACGAGCGAGGTGTCGCCGGTCTCGCGGCCCAGCGTCACCTTGCGGCAGATCGCCTGCAGGCAGCGGGCGAGCTGACGGATGCCCCGCTCGCTGGTGTAGTCGCGGATGATCCGCCGGCAGGCGCCGCGGGTGAACCGTACCGGCGTGTCCGCCAAGCCGGCCGCCCGGTTCTGCTCCCCGATCAGGTGCGTCTGGGCGATGGCGAGCTTCTCGGTCTCGGTATAGCCGGGCAGGTCGATGATCTCGAGCCGGTCCCGCAGGGCCGGTGGAATCCGGGCCGGCTCGTTCGCCGTCGTGATGAACAGCACCTCGGACAGGTCGAACGGCAGCTCGACGAACGCGTCGCGGAAGCGGGCGTGCTGCGCCGGGTCGAGCACCTCGAGCAGAACCGCGGCCGGCGCGCGCCCGAGCTTGTCGAGCTCGTCGAGCACGAAGACCGGGTCCTTGCTGCCTACCCGCCGCATCTCGCGCAGAATCCAGCCGGGCTGCGCGTCCTTCCAGGTGCGGTTGTGCCCGCGCAGGTCCGTCTCGTCCCGCAGCCCCCCGCAGGACAGCTTCACGAACCCGCGCCCGAGCGCCTCGGCGATGCCGTACGCCAGCGACGTCTTGCCGACCCCGGGCGCCCCGGCGAAGCAGAGTACGGCCCCGTGCGGGTTCCGCCTCCGCACGGCCAGGTACTCGATGACGCACGCCTTGGCATGGTCGAGGCCCGCGTGCCCGGCGTCGAGCGCCGCGCGGGTGCGCGCCAGATCGATCGGTGCGGCGCTGCGCCGGGTCCACGGCAGTTCCAGCCACTCGATCCAGTCGTTCGTCTTCGCGGCCTCGGCGTCGGACGACTCCGACAGGCGCCGGCGCTCGCGCGCGATCGTCTCCCGTACCGCCGACGGCAGCGCCTCGCCGTCGCCGAGCAGCTCGCGCACCGTGGCCGGTGTGACCACCTCCGGTCCCAGGCCCCCCGGCCGGCGGCGCCGCGCTACCTGCCGGCAGATTGCGGCCAGCTTCGCTTGCAGGTCCGCCACGCCCGCTTCATTCGTGTGGCTCTGAATCACCCGGCGGATCGCCTCCGCCTCGAAGCGGACATCGCCCATGCACGCCGCCGTCCGCCACGGCTCGACGGTGCCCTGCGGCGGCGGCGCCGCCCACAATGCCTCCAGCTCCCGCACCGACGAGACCTCCCGGTCCACCACCACGGCCGGTCCGGCCCGGGCGGTGTCGGATGCCACCGCCCGGGCCGGCGCCGCCGGCTCGAGCGCCAGCGGCGGCGTGTCCTGGGACTGGCCGAACGGGCGGGTCAGCAGGTACCGCTGCGCGATGGCGAGCTTCTCCTGCTCGCTGTACGCCGGCAGCTCGATCACCTCGAGCCGCGTGCGTACCGGCTCCGGTATCCCGCCGGCATCGGTCGCCGTCACGACCCACAGCGCCGCGGACAGATCGAACGGGACCTGGAGGTACTCGTCCCGGAACGCGCTCCGGCGCGCGGGGTCCAGGACGTCGAGCAGCGCGTCGGCGGCGTCCGATGCCACCCGGTCGAGCTCTTCGAGAATGAAGACCGGATTGCCTACCCCGGCCTCGTGCAGACCCTCGACGATGCGCCCGGTGACGCCGTTCTCGACCCCGCGGATCAGGCACTCGGCATTCCCCTTGCCCAGCGGCACGCGCACGTGGGTGCGGCCGAGCGCCTCGGCGACGGCCACCGCCAGCGACGTCTTGCCCGTTCCCGAAGGCCCGGCGAGGCAGGGAACGGGCGTGGGCGTCCGGGCTGGTCCCGGGCGTACGACCAGCGCGGGCGGCCTGTCGGTCTCCGCTCCCCGGTTGCGGCGCACGCCTTCCACGGTGAGCGGGCCGCGGGTCTGCGGGCACGCCGCCAGCACCTGCAGGAGGCGGGTCTTGACCCGCTCGAGGCCGCCGTGGGTGCGGTCGAGCGCCTGCGCCACATGCGCCGGGTCGAACCGCTCCGGCTCGCGCGTTCGCCACGGCAGGGCCAGCACCATCTCCGCCCGGTCCAGCGCCTCGTCGACCGCCGCCGCATCGGACCCGAGCGCCCGGACGCTGCGCCGCAGCGTCTCACTCGCCGGACAGGGCAGCTCGGCGGCCTCCAGGGCCTCGAGCACCTGCTCGAGGCGCGCGCCGGGGGCGGCCAGCGCGCGCACGGACTCGAGCGCCGAAGCGACGGACCGGCCGCCAGCCGGCGGCGGAACCTCGGCGGCGGCGCCGGCAAGCGGTGCCTCCGCCGCCCCGAGCCCGGCAGCACCGTCGCAGAGCAGGCCCAGCGCCTGCGCCTCGTCCACTACTCGAACCCGGCCCGAGGCCGCCAGGTCGGCCAGGCCCCACCGCTCGCGCTGCGCCGCGGTGGTGACCACGTAGGCGCCGCCCGCGGGCCTGCTTCGGCCCTGCGAACCGCCCGGACACCCGACGGTGTCCAGCACCCGGCAGTGTTCGTCCCTCGTCGCCGGATAGACGAGCAGCACCGTGTTGTCGTCGGCCCCCCGCAGCAGTCTCACGCGCATCCTCTACGTCTCCTCAGAGTGTTCTTCTCATCCATCGCAAGACCCGCGTCGCAGATCGAACGCGCAGGCTGCACGCGGGCGTTCGACAAGCGCCTGCCGACCGGGTGAACGGAACCTGCCGACAGCGCCGGTACGCCCGGCGCGGCTCTGGAACCGTCCCCTCCTTCGTCCGTTCCCGTCTTTTGCATCCCGCCTTCTTCTCGTCATTCCCGCGTGCGCGGTTCGACCGGCCGACCCCGGCCGGTCTTGCTGAGGGTCCCCTCCATTCGAAAATGGGGGGCGTGGCGGGTTGCCGGTTTCCCAGGCGATACCACAAGGGTGCGAGGGCGCGCGCGGTCACGCGCCCTCGCACGCCATGCGGCGACGAGCAGGTACGTGATGCGCGCGGGCGGCGCCGACCTGACCGTTCTGTCCTCACCATCCGGCAGACCCACCTGGCCCCGCCTTTCAAGGGCGGTCAGCCAGGGCGCCCCACTGGTCGTCGTGACGTCGACCCGGACCGAACTGTCGGGGTTGCGGGCGATGTGGACCTCCTCGCCCTGGTACAGGTAGTTGCCGATATCCCATCCAACGCTCGTCAGCTCTTCCTTCCGTGCCTCCGTTTCCGAGTGCCGCAGGGTCGTTGCGATCACTCGGCATTCGCGTTCGAAGCCGTGCCGCTGTGTTCGTGCGCTGTCGGCTTCTACCCCGGTCCTTGATTTCGGCTTCGCGTTCTTCGGCCTTCCGCAACCGCGTCTGCGCGGTTGCGGAAGGCTCCGGTCCTCGTTCAGTTCCTGCTCGGCCCTGCCACGTTACCGCTCCAGATTCTTCCTGTAACGTCTTTCCGCGCCTCGTTGCGGCAGAGCCCTCCTGATGCGTGGGTTTGCCTCGGGAACTGACCGATGCCGCCCCCGGTCCGCTGGCTGCTCTCGCTTCCGGATGCGGTTGAACAGCTGGAGAGGCTGGATCGCGATCTGATTACTCGTCGTGATCTGGAGGAACTGCTCGGTGTTTCCCGTAGTCGTGCCGCGGCGTTGATGCGTCTGTTCGGCGCTGAGCTGGCCGGTACTATTCTCGTTCTCCGGCGGGCGAGTCTGCTTCGCACGTTCCAGCGCGCTATTGCGGCTGGTTCGTTCAGGCGTGAACTCGACCGTCGTGACCGTCTCGTGCAGTATCTCCATCAGGCCCGTACGGCTGCGGTTCGCGTTCCCGTGGTACCCGCGGAGGCGCCGCGCCGCATGGACGGCCTGCCTCCCGGTGTCACGGTCGAGCCTGGCCGCATCGAGGTCCGTTTCGAGCAACCTCGGGATGCGCTCTCCGCTCTTTATGCTCTTGCCCAGGCTCTTCTGGCCGACTACGACCGTTTCGAGGACCTCGTCCGCCGTTGATCTGTAGACTGGCTCGAGCGGACCCGGTCCCCGTTCATTCCGGTGCGTTCGGCGGCCGGCCGCTGGCCGGCGCGGGGCCGTGAACGGGCCGGCCCGTTCACGGCCTGCGAGCGGCCGGCGCGGGGCCGGCCATTGGCCGGTGGCCCGGCTATTACCGGGTAGGTCGCGGGCTGCGACCACTGCTCCTCCCGGAGCGTGTCTTCGTCCCTGTGTTCCTGGACCCGCTTGGTCTTGTCTTGTCGTCGAGCTGTGTCGGTGGGAGGGTGTCTGCGTTCACGACGTCGTTACGTCGACGTCGACCGTGCCGTTCGCGGTTCGGCTGATCCGCACGTTTTCGGTCCCGCGCATCTCGCGGCCGAACGTCAATCCGAGCGCGGTCAGGTGCTCCTTCCGCGCTTCGTGTTCCGATACCCGCAGTGTCGTCGCGATCAGTCGGCATTCCTGCTCGAAAAGCTCGTGTTGCGTATTACGGCTCTCGGTGTCTCCGTCGTAGCTTGGATCGAAGAACGCCTCGACCATCATGGTCGTGAGCTCTTCGCTCGTGATGGGGGTCTCGTTTGCGAGCACGACCGCGATGTCCTCTTCCGGCCAGCCCGCGGCGGTGCTGTTGCGGAAGCCGACGTCGCCGGTGACCTCGATGTTCTCGATCTTGCCCGTCGAGGTCCGTACGCGGAGCACGCATACGATCCTGTCGGCGGTCCCGTGCTCGGGCTGGTTCTCGTCCTCGTCGTGTGCCGGCAGTACCGACCGCGTTCCCGCCGTCTCCTCGTACACCTGGACCTCGACGACGTGTTCGAGGTCGTTGTACCACCGGTAACCGGCCAGATTCGGTTCGTCGGCCATCAGCTGGAGCGGTGTGTCGGACACCCGCAGTGCCCGTGCGAGCGCATGCTCCTCTGGTGGAGAGACGTGGGCGCGCATCACCATTGGTCGTGTGGTCTCGGTTCGCGTGACGGCCGTCGTCCGGCTGGTCCGCTGCTGCCGGCTCCTCAGCCGGTCCTCTTGCTTTCGAGGTTGCCAAGTGCTCAGCCGTGCCGGCGGTTCCTGCAGCGTGACGCCCAGGCTCTGGGCGCGCCGCCAGTCCCAGTGGCGCAGCATCGGCTGGGGTTCGGCTTTCGCCATCGCGGCGTAGATCGCGCGCTCGCACTGGACCATCAGCTCCGTCCAGTAATCGTTGCTCACCACGTCGTTGCGTGCTGGCAGTACGAGCTCGAGCTGCGGTGCGTGCTCTACGTGGACGCGCGTGAACCAGTACTCGGGCGTTGCTCGCGCGTACCCGTGCAGGGGCTCGATCACGACGGGTTGCCGGTTGCCGATCACGTGGCCGTGGAAGTTGACGACGGTCAGGTGGACTCCGTACGCCACCGTGCTCCGGAACACCCCGATCTCCACCCCGTCGGTGGTTTCCTTGTACACCGCGCCCTTCAGGAAGTGTTCCCGCGGCATGCACTCGTCGTCCATGACGACCGGGATCGGGTAGTACCGGCACAGCTTGCGGATCTCGTTCCGCAGGCCGTAGAGGTTTCCCTTCTGCTCGAAGGTCACTCGTGTGCCGCTGGGCAGCGGGCCGTTCGCGGCACTGCACCTGGTCACGCTGGCTTCGGCTTCACCGGTGAAGTGCTTCGGCTCCAGGGAGATTCGCCACCCGCCAGCGCCGTTGCGCGGCCAGGACTCGACCTCGGCGTTGCGTCGGGCCAGGGAGAAGAATCCCATCCCGGCTGGATCCTCGGCTCTCGTGCGTTGGTCGGACCATCCGCTGCTGCCGAACTCGAGCAGCTGGCGGGGTTCCGCGATGCCGACGCCGTCGTCGCGGATCGTTACCGCCTCCGCCTCGGTCGTGATCTGCACCTTCGTGGCGCCGGCGCGCCGCGCGTTCTGCAGCATCTCTCCGATGATCGCTTCGGTGGTCGCGTTGAAGAACCGGGTCACCTTCTTCATTGCCAGCCCGTTGATGCTCGCCCGTAGTCTCGTCTCTGAGTCCATTCCTCTGTCTCCTTCTGGTTCCGTCTCGAGTTCACCGGTTTCTTTTTTTCTTCCGTCACCGTTGCCCGTCTGGGCGTCTCCTGGCGTGAAACTGCGCCACTGCCTTTCAGCGGTCCGGCCAGCGCGCGGCCGGTCACGGGCCGGCAGCAGGCCGGCCCTGCGGTCTGGTTATGGGCCGGTAGCCGGCCGGCCCTGTGGTCTGGTTATGGGCCGGCAGCCGGCCGGCCCTGTGGGCAGGTAATCCGGCCGGTCGGCGACTCGGCCGTCACGTTTCGGCTGCGGAGGAACTGGCCCGAAGGCAGGGCGTGGTCGGCTATCAGGCCGAGCGCGGGGCGGCTCCTGGGCCAGCTATCAGAGCTGGCCGCTCTCCTTTTCGCTGTGCCAGGGCCCATCAGGCCATGTCACCACGACGTGGTCGACTGCTTCTGTCCCGAACAGCTTCGCGATGTCGTTGATCTTCTTCCAGATCCCGCGGTCGGCTTCCGAGGGATCCGGGTCACCGGAAGGGTGGTTGTGCCACGTCGCGATCGCCGCTGTCGGCAGGCTCGCGATCTGTCGCGCAACGGCTTTGGTGTCGACCGGAGCCATGCTGGTGGTGCCGATTCCGATCACGGCGTCCCGGAGCACCTGGTGCTTCGTGTTCAGGAGCAGGAGCCCGAAGTGCTCGACGGCCAGCGGCAGATGCCGGTGGCTCACGTAGCTCACCATGTTCTTCGGGCCCGATATCCGTGTACGGAACGGCCGGCTGCGGTCGGCCCTCCGTACCAGAGTGCTGGCAGCGTCGAGGCGTCTGCGGACCCTGGCCGGCCACGTCCGTGTACCGCCGGCGTTGATCAGGTCGTGCAGGGTCATGCCGTTTTCCAGCGCCAGGCGCGTCAGGCGCCCCGCTACGGGGCCTGCGATGCGTTCGACGAGTTCTGCATCGTTCATCGCGTCGTGCTCGTGTACGGGCTCCAACTGGCTCACAGCGTGGTCGTCGATTTGCTCGACCGCGTTCGTCATCGTCTAGGGCCTGTTAACACTTGCCTCAGCGCATCGAAGATGAGCACGAAGTGGATGAAGCCGATGAACATCACATCCAGCTTCTCGAATCGGGAGAATATCCGGCGATAGCCCTTCAGCCGGCGGAACAGACGCTCGACCTCGTTGCGTCGCTTGTACATCTCCCGGTCGTACTCCCACGGGTCCGTCCGAGTCTTGAGCGGCGGCACCACGGGTGTGAACCCCAGGTCCAGCGCCAGTTGGCGAGTTTCGTCGCCCTGGTACGCGCGGTCCATCACCAAGGCCACATTGGCATCCTGCGGCCCCATGCTGGCCAGGAGCTTTCGGCCTTCCGGGCTGTCGTGGGCCTGGCCGGGCGAGAGCGCGAACGTCAGTGCCGTGCGAGCATCCGCGGCAACCAGATGAATCTTGGTGGTCCACCCGCCGCGGGACTTGCCGATGGCTTGGGGGCCGTTTTTTTTCGAGCCCCCGTGCCGTCGGGACGGACCTTGACGACGGTGCTGTCCAGCGACACCGCCTCCAGCTTGATGCGGATCAACTGGGCGCGTTGCAGGTGTTCGAAGACCCGGTCGAGCACCCCGTTCTTGGACCAACGATTCATACGGGTGTAGATCGTGTGCCAGTTCCCAAAGCGCTTCGGCAACCCTCGCCACTTGCACCCCTGCTCGGCGACGTACAGGATCGCGTTGAGCACCTGCAAATTGGGCATGCTGACATTGCCACGCTGTCGCGGGAGGCAGGGCTCGATGCGTGCGTACTGCGTCTCGGTGAGCTCCATCCAGCCAACGATATCACGAACCGCCCAATAGTGTTAACAGGCCCTAGTCCGTTCCGATTGCCTCGGTGTTGGTGCTCCACACGATCTTCGTCTTGCAGACGGAGCATCGACCCGTTCTCCTGATCTCGCGGGTCAGGCGTTTGCGCAGGATGGGCCGCGCGCACTTGCAGCGCCCGATCCACTTGCTGGCGGTGTGCGTCACGGCCGTGCAGCGGTCTGCGGTGCATCCGATACGCATGGCCGCGAGCTTCCATACGCGGTCGTGCTTGTGCTCGGCTCTCCTACCAGAGCGTGTGCGACCTCGTGCAGGACGGTGTCGATGAGCTCTTCTTCCGGCGCCGTCATGCAATAGCTGACGGCCAGACAGATCAGCTTCTCCCGGAAGTAGCAGATCCCGGCGCGGCCTGAGGCCAGGTCGAATGTCGCGGACCACTCGTCCGCGAGCCCGTGGTACACCTTCTGGCGGACCATCAGGTCCTGGATCAGGCGGTCGGCCTCGTTCAGCTCGCGCCGCTGTCCGGGTGATGGCTTCACGATTCGTATGGCGTTGTACGGCACCCGCCAGCGGCCGGCCTCGCCGGCCGCCAGGATCGCGTTCTTGCGGTGGAGCTCGGCGACCTTCGCCTCTATCCGTCGTCCGCGGGCATGGAACTCGACGGTGGCCCCGACCGGGGTCCGTGCTCCTGCGAATGTCTTCCCCACTGTCTCCAATTTGCTCTCTCCTTCGTGTGGTTCCCGTTGGCAGGTAGTGTGTCCCGGCTCCCGGTGACCTGGTGGTTGCGCTGTCGCGTTTTCGCCCCCTCAGGGCGCGGGCGTACGATCCGGAGTACCCCTGCAGGGGTACTCCGGATCCGGGTACGTACTCCGGATCGCGATCCGGATATAGGAGTACCCCTGCAGGGGTACTCGATGATCCGGATCATGATCCGGATATAGGAGTACCCCTATTTTTTTTTGCGCATCGCCGGATGATCCGGATCGATGATCCGGATCATTTTCTGTACAGCCTTCCCGCAGGGAAAAATACCAGTGGGAGCGACCCTGCTGCAGCGGTCGCTCCCCCCTCTTACCCCGTACGTACTCCGGGTACGATCCGGATCATCGATGATCCGGATCATGGGTGCGAAAAAGCCACGCGGGCCAGCACAATTCGGAAAGCGGCTTCGCGCTCTGGTCCGGAATTCTGGGAAAATGCGCCGGCTCGACGGCTCCGAGGGCCCTGTACATGGCGCCACGGGTCCTCAAACGCGCTTCGCGGGCCCTAAACTGTACGATCCGGATCATGATCCGGAGTACCCCGGACACCGCCAGAAAGTAGGGTACTGTTTAGATCCGGATCCGGATCTAAAAGTACTCCGGATCGGGGTTCGATCCGGATCCGGATCCGGTCACTGCAGTACTCCGGATCGTGTCCGGATCGTTTTTGGCCCTTTTTCGGTCGGGTATGCTTGTCTAGCGCCCGGCTCACTTTCGCCTGGCTTGTGGAGGGCTGTCGTGCAGAAACAGAAGGTGATTGTGTACGTCGACTCGTCTCTGGTGGCGGCGTACGGAATGTTAGCGAACGCGTTCGGTGCTACCCGGTCACATGTCCAGAGGCTCGGTTTGGAGCACGGTCTGGAGGGTGCCAGAGCGGCGATGGAGGCGGAGCACGCGACCCAGGCGCTCAGCCGTCGCAAGGTGCCTGTCTCGCCTCTGCTTGGTGAGTCGGGGCAGGCGGCTCCGAGTCTCTCTGTTGCGCTGGCGGGTCTGCGTCGGTTTGGCGCTACGCTTGTGCGCCTGAACCCCGCTATCGATGGTGAAGTGCTCCGGGCGCAGCTCCTCGACGAGGCTTCCGCTCTCATGCCGCCGTTGCCGCTTTCGGAGGCGGATCTGGATGCTCTGGTTGATGAATTGCTCGAGGCGGCCGTCAGTACTCTGACGGCTCTTCCCGGGGAAGAGCCGCCTACGGATGGTTCGGAGCAGTAGACTTCACGTAGAAATATGGGTTCACGTCCAATCCACGATCCTGATTGGGAGCCGTACCGCCACGTTGTCAAGTTGCGATTTGCGGCGTCCGAGCTCAACGAACTCAACCGGCTTTGTGTTGAGCACGGTGTCAGCCGTGCGCTCTTGTTGCGCAGGGCTATCGAGTACGGGCTACCGCCCGCGGTAGACAGCCTCGACCTGGCGCGCTCGGCGGCAATGTCGCTTCGTACTGGGCGGCCCGTCCGTACCTTGCAGACGACTCGGTACGGTCCTCGGACCCTTCAGCCGATTACTGCGGTTTTCCGTGCGGAATCCCCGGGCCAACGTCTGAACCGGAGGTCGCTCCGCTATCCGGTACCGGAGGAGTCCTGATGTTCTGTTCTGCGCTGGATTAGGCGCGGGCCTCGGCATCGGCCGGCCCAGGGCCGGCAACGGGCCGGCCGACGGTCGTCCGGCCGCTCGTCGTTAGTGCCTGTATTCAGGCTCTTTTGGTTCACGACCAATCCACGATCGCGATTGCGAGCCGTACCGACCCGTTGTCGAGTTGCGATTGGCGGCGTTCGGGCTCAACGAGCTCAACCGGCTCTGTTTCGAGCACGGTGTCAGCCGTGCGCTCTTGTTGCGCAGGGCTATCGAGTACGGGCTACCGTCCGCGGTAGACAGCCTCGACGTGGCGTGCTTGGGGGGAATGTCGCTCCGTACCGGGCGGCCCATCCACCCCTTGCGGACGTCTTGGCGGGGTCCTCGGACCCTTCAGCCGATTACTGCGGTTTTCGGTCCGGAATCCGCGGGTCAACGTCTGCACCGGAGGTCGCTCCGCTATCCGGTACCGGAGGAGTGCTCGTGTTCTGTCCTCCGCTGGGTTAGGCGCGGGCCCGGCACCGGCCGGTCCAGGGCCGGCAACGGGCCGGCCGGCGGTCGTCCGGCCGCTCGTCGTTAGCGCCTGTATTCAGGCTCTTTTTGGTTCACGTCCAATCCACGATCCCGATTGGGAGCCGTACCGACACGTTGTCAAGTTGCGATTGGCGGCGTCCGAGCTCAACGAGCTCAACCGGCTCTGTCTCGAGCACGGTGTCAGCCGTGCGCTCTTGTTGCGCAGGGCTATGGAACCCGGGCTACGGCCCGCTGTAGACAGTCTCGACCTGGCGCGTTTGGCGGGAATGGCGCTTTGTCTCGGCCGGCGGATCCGTACCTTGTTGACGACCGGGTACGGTCCTCGGACTTTTCAGCCGATTACTGCGGTTTTCGGTGCGGAATTCCCGGGGCAACGTCTGAACCGGAGGTCGCTCCGCTATCCGGTACCGGATGAATCCTCAGGTGGGCGCGGGTAATTGGCCGGCCCCGGGGCCGGTAACCGGCCGGCGCTGGGCCGTCCTGCCGGTGCGCGTTGCCGCCTTTATTCCGGCTTCGGTTTGGGCTAATCGATGTATTTGTTCCCTCGTCCCTTCATCGCGTCGGTGATCAGTCGGCGCAGTGCTCGGCGCAACATGACCTCGGCTGGTCGTTCGAGCTTCAAGGCGAGTTCCTTGATGTCGGTGTGCAGTTCACGATCCACGTGGATCGTGAGTGTTGTGGTGTCCTCACGGTCTCTTCGTCGGCGCGTTGCGGATGCGGCCGGTCCGTGCTTGAGTACGTCGTCGGCGCCTTGGGTGGTCTGGCTGCCGCCTGTCACTCCGGCGGCCTCCTTGATCAGGTTTGAGAGCCCGGCGTCATTTTTTCGTCTGCCCATGGTGGTCAGTGATCCATTTCTCGAGCGCTTCGAGCTCGGCTGCCGCTTTTGAACCAGGGTACGCTTCGCGTGCGGTCTGGCCGTTTTCGTACGACCGAGCGTGCGCGATACGGCGCATGACGGTGACCGGGCAGATCACGATCCCGTGTTTCTTCCCGAGTATCGCCAGCGCCTCGCGTGTGCGTTCGTTGTCGTTCCCCCGGCTCTCTCCCTGGTTGATTACGAAGACCGCCGGTCCGCCGGCGAGTTCGGCGATCTTCGCTGTTCCTGGCATTGCCGCGATGTCCTGTCCTGTTGGCCGGCACGGTATGACGATGATGTCGGCGATCGTCGCCGCGGCGAGCGCGGACTCGGTCGCGCCGGCGGGCGTGTCGATGATCAGTCGTTCAACCCCGTTGGTCTTGCAGGTGTGCTGGATCAGGCCCAGGCGGTTCGGTTGGGTCGCAGTGACCACGGGGTCGTTCTGCTGTCCCCGTTGGTCGCTCCACGTCACCGACGTTCCTTGTGGGTCGATGTCGATGTGGAGTTGCCCCGACTATGCGGAGCTCCGCATAGCTGGGGAAATCTCGCGGGCGATCGTCGCCGATCACGCCTGTGTCCGGGCCGCGAGATTCCCACACTCCCACAGCGGTCATCGTCGATGACTGACACGGAACGACGTTCATCCGAGGATGTGTCATGATGTGAGCCCGCAAGCGTTAACCCGTCCACGGGATCGGGGCTATGCGGAGTTCGGGACTATGCTGAGTCGCTTGAGGGGTTCACTCTCAAGTGCCTGTTGGAACGAGGGTTGCGTGAGCTGACCGATTCCCGAGACTCCGCATAGTCGGGATGCTCTGTCCGGGCTGATTGGCCGGAAAGGGGCTTTCCATGACCGTTCACGGCTCGTGGACCGTCGACCGTCTGGTCGAGGCGTACACGCACCACCAACGACGTACGCGCGGCTTGCGTCCTCAGACGTTGCGCAACCGCGCTTGGCTCGTCCGGATGCTCGTCCGGGTCGCTCTTGGCACGGACCCCGAGGCTGCACTCCGCCGGTGCGTCAAGGATCCCGCACCTCAGCCACTCCGCTTCACGGCCACCGACCGACTCCTCGACTTCCTGGAAGCCCTTGGAAGCCCCCTGACTATGCGGAGTACCGCTGCACGAAATCGTCCGGGTCCACGCGGGCCGCCGAGCCAACTCAGCATAGTCCTGAACTCCGCATAGCCCCAGCTATGCGGAGCTCCGCATAGCTGGGGCAACCTCACTCTGCTCTGTGGTCGTTCTTCTGGTCCCTCACCCGTGGCTCCTCGTTTTTCGCTCCCGGCCGGCCCCCGGCCGGCAAGGGGCCGTGCGCCGGTAGGCTGCCCCAGCCTTGGTCCGGCGCCAGCAGGGCCGGCCTGGAACAGGCCCCGCTGCGGCCCACACCCGGCCACCGGCCGGCCGGGTGGGTAGCCGGTTCGCGGAGTATGGCTGGAGAAAACGTGGCTTTCCACTCGCGTCGGTGTGCACTGCGGGCAACAGCCCGCGCGGAAGGGTCTTCGCGGTTCCTCGGTCGTGCCGTACCGGTTCGTGGTGTCGCCCTGGTTGCGTGTAGCTCTGCCGCTCCGGTTGGCTGCACTGCTTTAGGATGTGGACTCGGCGGCCCGGAGTCAGACGTGGGTTGGGTGCGCCGCGGCTGTCGCTGCCTGTGGTCGGCGCCTGGCTGATGCGGCCGTTCCGGTTAGGCGGGCGGTTTCTGTTCGCTGCGTTCTGTTGGCTCGATCGTCGCCATGGACACCGGGCCGGCATGCTTTTCGGTGTTTCCGCAGGGTGCTTATCGCTTCGTTGTGGCTCGGTCCGGGTTGGAGCCAGTGGCTGCAGCGTTCGCATACCGGGGTCCACGTCGCGTTGCCTGTGTTCGCCCCGTCGTGGTAGATCCGTCCGATGCGGATCGGCGGATGGCCGGTGTGCTCGGACCCCTGGGTGGCCGTATACGGCGTACCGCGTGGCGGCGCGATTGGCTCGAGGCGACGGATGCCGATTTTCGGCCTGCACTTCAATCGATGCTGGCGTAGCAGGCTCTCGGCCTTTTCGTAGGACTCTTGCGGCTGCAGCGTTCGACCGCACCTTTCGCATGCCGGTTCGTACTGTTGTTCGCCGGCGTGTGGTCGGCTGCTGATCGATCCCACGCGTATCGGTGCATGCCCCGGGTGTTCCGACCTCTCGACGATCAGTCTTCGCATCGTTCGTCCGCCTTCTGCGTCGGCGGGATCTAGTGTAGGTTGGCGGGGACGTCCACCTGGCGGGTTCGGCCCGATGCGTTCGGGTACCGGCGGTTACGCAGCGCTTTCCGGACCGCCGCACGGATCTGGTCTGCTGAGAGATGCAGTGCGAGCTTGTCCCACAGGATGCGGCGGGGCTTGCCGCGTACGCCGTCCAGTAGGCCGTGATCGTTCAGGAGGGCTGCAGCATCTCGATGCCACAACAGTTCCACAACTGCTCTCGGGTTGACCTCCGGGTTCGCCCGGGCCTCCCGGACCGTGGTGATCTCATTTGTTTCGGACGTCCGCTTCCATTGCCGGATCCCCCACCAGTGCGGGATCCGTTCCTTGGCTTCCGGCGCGAGTCTGGGTCCTGTCACGAGGGTGATTCTGTCGAGGACAGGTGATCTCTGAGGTCGGCTATCTTCACGCTCACGGCGGTCGGGTTTCCGCTGTTGCTCACCGAGTCGATGTAGTCCTGGCACCTTCCGCTGCCGGGGCGTGTGAGGACGCGGACGGCTTCGACCACGGCTTCGCTGAAGCCTGCATTGCGCAGTCCATCGAGTGTGGTCGTGGTGTCCTCGACCGTGTCGTGGAGCCACGCCACTGCGCGGGTGTTGTCGTCGGTGGCCCGGGCCGCCACGCGCTTCAGGTGTTCGCGGTACGGGCGGCCGGCCCGGTCCAGTTGCTCCGCGTGAGCTCTCAGCGCCCAGGCTCGTGCCTGCCTTGTTTGGTCGCCGTCGGCGCCGTTCATACGCGGGCGGATTTGGTGAGCTCCGCGTTCGATCGGCGGTTCTGCAGGTAACGACCGTGCTTCTCGATTTGCTCGTGCAGGTGGCATGCCTGGTCGATCGCGCGTGCGATTCTGGCTGCCGCTTCCGGCGCCGCGTTGCGGAGCGTGTTCTCGAGGTCGTTGTTCGCCGGCTCGGCCGGTAGCCACTTGGCTACTTCGGTCGCCCATGCGTCGACGGCTTCGGCCATGTTCTGCCGTGCGGCGGTCCTCAAACCTGCCGTCAGCGCCGCCAGGAGTGTTCTCGGGCGGATGAGTGCGGCCATGTGGCTCAGTGGCACGATGGAGCCGATGCCGTGTGCCTCGATACGCACGCCGATCTCGGGGTGCTGCTCCTGGATATTGGTGAGCTCCAGGAGCCTCTTGCAAAAATCGGTAATCGGCCGGGTTTTCTTTGCCGGAAGCCGCAGGGCGAGGGACGGTCAGTGGGCGGGACGTAGCGTCTGAAGGATGGCGGTAGCGGTCACCGCCGCCGACGAGTCCGAGACGCGGGGGTTCATGGGGCCTCCCGGCCGGTTATGAAGGCAAGCACGCGCGAAGAGAGGCCGCGCATTTCCTTCACGAGCCGCTCCAATTCGCGGTTGTTCTCGATCCACTCCTGGTAGAGGACAAGTTCGTCTTCGGTGAGCCTCATCCCGACGGTTTTCCCGCGGTCCTTGCGTGTCCAGTAGTGGTAGGGACCGTGCCGGGCGTCCGGGTCGCGGTAGCAGCGGCAGGTGGTCTTCCCACACGCTATCCGGGGGCGCATTCCCGATTTCCCGGAACAGTGTGTAGGCAAAGATGGACTGTGAGGCTGGGGGAGGTTGAGCCGGTCTTCGGACAGACGGGGAGGGTGGTACTGGACATTACGGCTCGGACTGCCCATGATGGTGCGTTGAAATGGACAAGAGCGCCATCGACACCCCGAGCCGCGAGATCGATCTTGGCAACATTCCCGTCCACCTGCGCACTGCCCTCCGGCGGGCGCTGGAGTTTGAGGCGCGTGCTCCAGCGCCCAGGTCGGCAGAGGAAGCGGAGCAGTGCGAAGAGCAGCCGATTCCATACCGACTGGAAGGAAACGAAGCTCCTCATCCTGTACGTCGTCGGCGACGACGGGCGACCGTCTCAGACGTGGGCCCCGATCATCGACGGCACGCTCCGGGGACCGCAGGCGGTCTTCGCCCTGCTGTTGTCGTACGCGCGGCAGATCGGCCTCAACGCCGCTGACAAGGTGCTCTTCATCGCCGACGGCGCGCCCTGGATCTGGCGACGCCTCCAGCGACTCATCGCCGCGCTCGGGCTCTCGCCGACACAGGTGCTGGGGCTGATCGACTTCTATACGGCCCTGCGGGAGCTGTGCCGCGGGCGCACGGCCGGCAAGATCCGCACGCACCTCAACTACTTCCTGAAGAACCGTCATCGTTTCGCCTACACCACAATGGTCGGGCTCGGGCTTCCGCGGGGCAGCGGTGCCGTCGAAAGCGCCATCCGTCGCGTCATCAATCTCCGCATCAAGGGCGCATCCATCTATTGGCTACCGGAGAGCGTCGACGCGATTCTTCTCCTGCGGTCTTTCTATAAGTCCGGCAGATGGAACTGTTTGCAGCGGATGGCCATGACGCCGGTGGGTGTGAGCGCGTGACCGGGAAATCGGGAATGCGCCCCTATCCGGCGGGTCTGGAGGCTGCCCTGGAAGAGAAACCCAAGCGACTGCAGTTCCGCCTTGAGCGCGTCGTATCGCTCCGTGTACTGGCGCATCTGGTCCGCACCGGCCATCGAACCGCAGCTTGACATTGCCCCTGCGCGTAAATATACAGTAGCTCGCAGGAGCGGTCAACAAGCCATGAATGCCCTGCGCGCCTCGTTCGCCCCCTACTGGGAGTCGATCCAGCGTACGCTGTTCCCGCGGTTGGAGCAGGCGTTGGGTCCACTGACCGAAAAACAGCAGCAGTTGGTGCAGACCCTGGAGGTCATCCGTATCGAGCGCCTGATTCCCCGGTACTTCCGGGCGCCGGGGCGGCCGCCCAAGGACCGCGCGGCGATGGCGCGGGCCTTCGTGGCCAAGGCGGTCTACGACCTGCCGTCGACGCGCGCACTGCTGGACCGGTTGGCCGCCGATGTGGCCCTGCGCCGGCTCTGCGGCTGGGAGCGGAAGTTCGAGGTGCCGAGCGAGTCGGTCTTCTCGCGCGCCTTTGCCGAGTTCGCCGACACGCAGTTGCCCCAGCGCGTGCACGAAGCGCTGATCCGGGAGACGCACCACGACCGGCTGGTGGGCCACCTCTCGCGCGACTCGACGGCCATCGAGGCCCGTGAGAAGCCGGCCACGAAGGAGAAGCCGCCCACGCCGCCCAAGCGCAAGCGCGGGCGGCCGAAGAAGGGCGAAGAACGGCCAAAGGTCCTGACACGTCTCGAACGGCAGCCGACCATGAACCTGCCGGCGATGCTGGACGATCTGCCGACCGCCTGCGATGTCGGCACGAAGAAGAACAGCAAGGGCTACAAGACCACCTGGGTCGGCTACAAGCTGCACATTGACGTGGCCGACGGCCAGATTCCGATCAGTTGCCTGTTGACGTCCGCCTCCCTGCATGACAGCCAGGCCGCCATTCCGCTGGCGACTCTGTCCGCCGAGCGGACGACCAATCTGTATGACCTGATGGACGCCGCCTACGACGCGGAGCAGATCCGGGAGCATAGCCGCTCACTCGGCCACGTCCCGTTGATTGACGTCAACCCTCGTGGCGACAAGGCCCGGGCGGAGGAACTGCGAACCGAAGCCCGGCGCCTGAAAAATCTCGGCTTCCAGCGTGCCGAGCAGGTTCGCTACAACGAGCGTACGGCGGGTGAGCGCGTCAATGGCCGTCTCAAGGACGAGTTCGGTGGTCGCCATGTCCGGGTCCGTGGCACCGCGAAGGTGATGTGCCACTGCATGTTCGGCATGTTGGCGCTCACCGCCGACCAGCTCCTGCGTCTGGTGACATAGCCAACGCGCCGCCGGCAAACGCCCATCCAATCCCGGCGCTCAACCGGCGTCAGTCACCCACCGGTGTCCCGACGCTCGGTGGAAAACACGTCGATCCCCTTGTTTTCCGCTTCCTGGCTGCCGCCGGCCCTTCAGGACCAGAACACGGAGTCAAAATCCAGAACAATTGGGGTGTTCACCCCGAGAATCGGAGGACTGAGCCGAGCCGCGACCCCAAGAGTTTTGCAAGTGGCTCCCAGGACTATCGATTTCTCTCGTCCGTTGATGTCGTTGCGGCTTTCGCTGTCACCGCAGCCGATCTCGGTCTGTGCCGACATGGTCCGCAGGCGGTCCAGGATCTCGTACTGTCTTTTGCACGTGGTTCTGTCGGCAGTTTCCAGGAGGTAGGCGGCCGTTCTGCTCCTGTTTTCCCACGGCCTTCCGTAAACCTCGGGGTGCTGGCAGCTGGCGTGGCTGTCGTGGCGCAGCACGTACAACCCGTCCCTGGTGTCGCGTTCCATTGCGTGCATGGCGAGCAGCCGGCGCCGGTGGTACTTGGATGCCAGCTCGGGAGCTTGGTGCCAGATCGTCGGCGACAGCTGTCGAAGCGTCTGCCGTCCCATTGCCTCGCTCGGGATCGGCATCCACCGCGCGATGGCGTCCAACAGCTGGCGGGTAGCAGTCAGTGATCCCCAGCCCGAGACCTGATCGAGCAGCGCCATCGCCCCCTGGTACAGCTTCACCGGGGATACCAGTGGCGCACCGGCCTCGAGTGTGGTCACGAATCGTTTCCGCGGCGCGCTCTCGCCCTTTTCCCGGTCGGGCCTTTCGTTGCCCATTTCGATGTCGGGCTCCATCTCCATATGGAGCTTCACCGGGCCGTCTTCCTGGAGGTTGGCGATCCCTGCGGGGTACAGCCCGCCGGGAGTCTCGCCACCGTGGCGCCGTTCCATCAGTGTCAGGCCCAGTGTCCGGCCTTCGTTCCGTCTGGTCTCGCTGGGGCTCTGGAGCAGCTCCGCGATCTCTTCGCGCAGCTCCCGGGTTCCCATCGTTTCCGGCTGCTTGCCGGTCGCTTCCAGCTCGGTGTTGTTTTTCTGGTCTGCCATCGTGTTCTCGGCTGCCGCTAGGAGTTTTCGATTACGGCCGACCCGCATCCGCGGCAGCGGAGCCGGCCGCCCTGGGTCTGGTAGCTTCCCTGCTCGTGCCAGCACAATCCGCCGTTGGGTAGCTTCGTCGCCGCGCCGACCCTGCAGCCCTCCATGAATACGGTCATCAAGGGGTTGACGAGTTCGAGCAGCCGCTGCGCGTGCGCGTTGCCGGAACCGGGCGAGGGCTGTTCTTCTACGGCATCGACGTAGCGCTTTCCGTACGCGGTCTCGGCGTTCTCCCGCGTTGCAGGTGTCTTGCCTTCGGGTGGCTCCTGGCCGTTTTCGGCAGTTGACAGGTGCCCTGCTGGTGTGCGTACCGGTTGCCGGCGGCCGGCTCGAGGATGCGGTGTCGACAGTGCGTCGTCGACGATCGTTCGTCCGCTGACGGCGGGTTCGTACCAGAACGCGGGTTTTCCGCGTCCGGTCTCGTTCTCTCTTGTTTGGCTCATGAGGTTTTCCTCCAGGATCCGTCATTCCCGGTTCGTTGTGCTCGTGGTCCGGCTCTGCGGGTGCCGGCAGTGTCTTCGGCGTGTGCCGGTCTGGTGCTGTCAGTCGGCGCGCTTCGGCGGGATGTACGACAGTTCATCCCGCTTCTCCTCTGGTGGTGTCAAGTAGTCGTTGATCCGGCGGGCCGTTGTCGTTGCCCCGCCCCGGTCCGCGACCCAGACGGTGACCGGGTCGTTCTCGGGGTTGTGCTTCTGCGCGGTCTCGATCAGCCGGCGGCCGATCTGGCCGGTGGCTATCAGGTAGGCCAGCGGGAGCAACGGACGTGCCTGGTTCGTCCGTATGACCAGTGCGCTGGCGTGCCTGCCGAACTTGGCTCCGGGGCGTAGTGCAGCCCCTAGCTGCAGGATCCGGTCCATCGTATCGTGAAGGTCCTGGTTCCGCTGGCGTACGTTGAGGGTCAGCGTGCTGCACGGCTGGCTTCCAAGCGTGCCGGCGTCTTCAAGGACGAGCTGGATGTTCGGAAGTCGTAGTAGTCCCATGGCGTGGTGGTCTCCTGCCTCTGGCTCGTTCATGCGTTTTCGTGGCGTTCACGTTCAGGACGGTCCCGCCGTTGCGGGAGTCGTACGTGTTGATGACGACAGCGTCGAACCCGTTGCGGGACAGGCTCTTGCGGATCATCCGGATTCCTCGGGCGATTGGCTGACAGATCGGTGGTCTGTTGGTCTCGTTCCCTCCGGCGCCGGTCTGATCGGCGCCCTGCAGGTACGCGCTGGCGTACAGCTCGATCCGGTTGTTCCTCTCGTCGCTGGTCCGTATCCGCAGGTTGCGCATCCGTTCGTGCACGGCGATGCGGCGTATATCGCTGATCGCGTTCTGTACGTTGTGCGGCAGCGCTGGTCGCATGGCGTCGTTCTTGATGGGCTCGGGTGCGGTCTTCCCGTATATCGGCTGCGGGTCAGGGCCGGCAGCTTCTCGGGCCTGCGTGCCGGTTTCGGCGGCGGTTGGTCCCGGGTTTCCGAAGAGGAGTCGCTTGCTCACGAATCCGCCGTAATCGACGCTCCCGCCGCCGCCGTGGCGGCGGCATATCGCGCCGGCGTCGGCCGTTCCGGGACGCATTCTCACGATGTGCACCCAGGCGGTGCTCGGGTGCTGGCCCTTTTGTTCGCGCAGGCCGTAGAGGACTGCCCCGTCTGCTTCCGGCCGGGCTGTCAGCAGCGCCGTCAGCAGCCTGCTGCTTCGGTCCCTGGGTCCTTGCGGGTCGTACGGAGCTCGGCGCAGGTCGGCGATTGCGACCAGGTTTCCGTCGAGGCGCTCGAGCCTCGGTTCGAGGATTCGGAGCGGTACTCTGCGGCCGGACAGGAATTGAAGGAGCCTGGTGCTCGCTTTGGCCTGGTTGCAGTGGTGGCAGGAGCCGGTTGTGTTCTGCCAGCTGTCGCGGCCTCCAGCGACCCGTGGGCGGATGTGGTCTACCTCGTTCGCGGGCTCGTTGCAGTATGCGCAGGGGTCTGCGCGGAGCGTTTTCTCCCAGTCCGTGGTGTCGATGGGCAGGCGGCTGCGCAGTGGTTGCAGGATCGACCGCCTGGCGTACTCGGGAATCGCCTGGTGCCGGTTGCGCATTAATGCTTCCGGTTGCGCTTGCGGCTTGTTCGCGACGCCTTGCGCCGGTTGTTCTTCTTCGCCGTTTCGCGCGGGCTCCGGGGGGTCGCTGGCGGCTCCTCGTAGGGCCACATTCCACCTACTGGTCGCTTGTCTCGGGTTCGTGGTCTGGTCATGCTGATGTCTCCGCTTCTGTCCTGTTCGTCGTTCGGTCGGCCGGCGCCTATTTTTTCTGCAAGCTGCTGACCGTCTTCCCGGGTACCGTTTTGGCGTCGACGTCCAGCACTTCTGCTGGCGGTGCAGGTCTGTACCGGCCGTCGTTGCCGTAGACCGTCTTGAAGGGCTCGATGACGAGCGCGATGCCGAACACCAGGGCCGCGACGAGCAGTCGCGGCAATCCGCTTGGTACTCGCTGGACGTACGGTCTGGCTCGGTCGAGGATTGTCGGTGGTTCTGGCTCTCTTCGGTTTCTTCGCATCCTTTTCGCTCCGCGTGTCTGTTCTCCGTATCCTGTCAAGAAAACCAGGAGATCCCGTCAGGCGTGCGGTTCGGGTCTGCAGGTTTCTCCTGCGGTCGCCGGCTTCATCTCTCGAGCTGGTGTCCGATCAGCCGGAGGAGTGCGGTGGCGGCCCATACGCAGACTTTTCTGGTGATTGCCGTTGTGTAGTATTGCTCCTCGGGGCTGTGGGCGTTCAGGTCGTCCCATCTCCAGAGGCAGCCCTGGGCGTCCCATCGATTGTGCGGGTGGCGGATCGCCTGCACGCCGATGTAGCGTTGCTGGTTGGGTGGGCCGATGCCGGGCAGGATACCTCGTACTGCTGCGTCTTCCGCCGGCGTAGCGTCCTCGGGCCAGCTTCTCCAGTTTCCTTGGACCAGCACGGCTGGGAATGCGTTCTGTACCGCGAGGCGCTGGATGCGGTCGTCGTGGTCGACCAGGACGTTGTACGGTTTGCCGTGTTCCAGGATGCTCACGTACCGGTGGTTCTGTTTCTCGCCCAGATACGTGATCAGCTTGTCGGTCCGGTTTTCCCGGCGGTACGCGCGCGCGGGTCCATGTCGTCGGGCAGCGTTCCCGTGTGAAGCCACTGGTAGGCCGCACGGCCGTCGTAGAGCATCTCCATCGCACGCCTGTCCGGTTCTTCGAGACCGGCGCCGACGACGTCGTAGTGATCGTCGTGACGCTCGTTCTCGGCGGCGCCCATGTCGGCCAGGCGCCAGTACCAGCCCGTTGTCAGGCTCGTGTCCTGCTCGTCGTCCATCACGAGTAGCGCGACCCAGACATTCACCCGAGTGTTGCCACTCAGGTGTGGTACTTCGGTTTGCTGCGGCTCGTTGGAAATTCGCACTTCCCGGCTCCTTGTCGGCGGGTGGAACTACTTGCCGTCGCTGCCGGCGGCGTCCCGTACGAGCCAGTGCCTGCTCGGGCCGGCCAGCTGCCGGGCCTTCGATGGTCCTACGGGTTGACCGTTCGAGTCGGTCTGCATCCGTTGCGCGGGTCCGAGGCTGGGCGCTCCGTCCTTCGGCCGCTGGTTCCCCGGGCCGGGTGAGTGTGTCTGGCTAGGGCTGTGTTCCCGCCAGTGCGGCTGTCTGCCGCCCGGCCTCTGGGGTTGGGTGCTTCGTCGTGCTCCCTCGTGCATTGTCTCTCTCGCTCCTGGTCGATCGTTGGTTGTAGTCCCGGCCGGCTTCTTCGTTTCCGGGCTGCGAGCTGGCCGGCGGTAAGGTCGGGTACGGCTCCCGGGCCGGAGTGGAGCCGCAGGGTGAGTGTACGGATCACCGGTTATTGCTGCTGCTGCCGGTGCGTGCTTTGTGCCGCCGCCTGGAGTGTTTTATCCCGTTGCATCCGATGCTGGCTGCAGGTGCTTACTGCAGGCCCCGGTCGATGTCGATGCTCTGTCTGTCGTCGACGTATACCGCTTCGTCTCCGTCCAGTTCGGATCGCCGGCAGCGGTAGAGCAGGTTGTCGTGCTGCTCGTCGTCGTCGGCCGCCCAGGCTGCCGGTTCGGCGTTCGCGCTCCTCGACCATGTCTCGCAGTCGGCGAACACTCTGCGAATCGTGCGGTCGATGCGTGTCCGGAACTTGGCTTCGTTCTCGCTGCCCAGGATGTTCACGAACAGCAGGCCGTCGGCTGCCAGGTCGTCTCGCATTGCTTCGAATGCCTCGACTGTCGCCAGGTGCGTCGGCAGCGACGCGCGGTGCGAGTAGGCGTCGGCGACGATAGCTGGCCACAGCACCTCGTTGTTGCGCAGCCAGGCGCGTGCGTCAGCGATCTGGAGCGTTCCCTGTGGCGGTCTTTCGAGCAGCTCCTCCGACATCTCCGCCTGCGCCGGGTCGATGTCGACGAAAGTAGGTTGGATGTCGCAGTCGGCTCCTTCCCCCAGCGTTCGCCCTGCGGCTCCGAGCACGGCGACCTGTTTTATCTCCAGGCTGCATAGCGCCGTCTCGATTGCTTCGATGTACGGGTGTCCGGTCCCGCTTCCGTCGTCCGTAGACGCCCGGCTGCGGTTGATGATCAGCTCGCGTGTCCCGTTGGTCTTGTTCTCGACGAGCTGGTAGTCGGCGTAGGCCGTCCGAGCTCTGTACTCGGTCTGTTCGTGGTATCCGTAGATTCCCAGTAGGGCGACGATGAACAGGGCGGTCTCCCAGCCCCATGCCCGGCGGTGCGCGGCGACCGCGGCGCCGCCGCTCACCAGTGCCACCAGCGCTGTGGCGCCGGCCATTCCCAGCGTGCTCAGGATTACCCACGCCGTCAGAAGCGCGCCGGCCACGTTCCCCGCGGTCGACATCGCGAGCGTGCTGCCGGTTCCGTGCTCGTTTGCGGATCTCCTGCGTGCCCGGTCGATCAGCATGATCGATTCGGCCAGCCACATTCCTATTGGAGCGATTCCGAGCGTCGAATACAGCACGACGCCGACGGCCACGTGTTCCTGCGTCAGGTTGAAGACGACCAGCGGCAGCCCGTGGCCGGTGGCGACCACGGTCCAGATGGTGGCCTTCATCAGACGGTTCCCAGCGGCCTCGCGCAGTTTCGCGGTGGCTCCGCTGAGTCCTCCCAGTCTGGTTGCGGCCTGTTCGCCTCGGTGGTATCCCAGGGCCAGTGCTCCCAGGTAGGCGGCCAACAGGATGGAGGTCACCGGCACGGGGGTTCCCGCGTACGGCACCATGGCTCGCAGTCCCAGAATCTCGACACTCAGCGAGGCGAAACCTTCGGCCGCCAGGATTGTCCAAGCGCGCGTCGGAGAGAGTGCGCTCTCGTGTGTGCCTGTTTTCGTTGTCGAGTCCATGTTCGCAGCCCTGTCACGGCGTCCGGTTGCGTAGACCGGCGCCGCTTCTTGCGGGGTCAATGGATCTGGTCGGGCGCGCCGTTCGGCCTCGACCGGTCGGTCTCGCTCGGACTCAGACCGTTCTGGTACTCGTTGAGCTTGCCTACCGTTTCCATGATGCGGGTGGTCAGGTCCGCCCGCTCGATCACGTCGGTGACGCAAAGCGCTGACAGTCCCAGTTGCCATGCGACCTGGTTGAGGTCGTCGGTGACTGTGCGCATCGATTCGCTCTCGATGTGGCTCTCGTTGCTTCGCCGCGCGGATACTCCGTTGCGCAGCAGCAGTCTGGGTCCGGTCTCCGGGCCCCAGCTGTAGTCGATGTAGTCCCGGGTCCACGTGTTGAGCAGATTGGCCAGGATCTGCTGTCCGCGCCAGTCCGCCAGCGTTCTCGCGTCTCGGTCGATCCGCAGCCACACCGCGTGGCTTAGTGCCCGGTTGGGCCGCATTCCCGTGATCAGGGGTCCGGTCAGCGCCGCTCCTTCATAGGTCGCCGTGATTACCGCTCCGTCGGCTCGGCGCAGGCCTCCGCCGATTGCGATGGACGACCACCGGACGTCGTGCTCGATCCAGACGACCCGTGTCACTTCCTGGCTGTTGGAGTCGGGTTGTCCGTTGGGCCACTTCCAGCAACCGCGCAGCGTCCACCATTCTCCGAGCTGGCTGATTCCGGTTTCCCACCACTCGGGTGCCGGGAAGTGGTTGGCGTCCAGTGTCCGGCGCAAGGCTTCGGCGGCTTCCGCCGGCTGGATCAGTCGGTTCGTGACTCGTCCCGAGCCGATTGACACGCCGTTCCATTCACGTCGACCCTTCGTGGAGAACATCCCGCGCTGTGGCCAGGCCAGTACTATGTCGCACTCGAATGGGTGCTGCATCCCGCTCCGGTTGGTGATGGCCCGTGCGCTCACGCTCGGCAGCGCCCGGATGAGCTCTGCCCACTCGGGCTGCTTCCATTCGACTTGCCGTCGTCGCCACGTCGTCGCCGGATTCCGGGGCGGATCATTCGGTTTCGTTCGCGACTCGCTCTGTTCCACCGTCGTGTCCGCTCGCTCCGCCGGCGGCCTGTGCCGTTCGGCTTTGTTGTTTGTTCGGCTCCTTTCAGTTTGGACGATGCTCGTTGTTTCGTCGCTCCCGGGGCTCGTTGGGGGGCCGTCTTCATTCAAGCGGGCCGCGTCAGGTGCAGTAGTCCTGCGAGCCAGTGCGCGGCGAGCATGTGCAGGTGCTCGACGGCATTCGTCGTGTCAGGCGTCCAGCGGCCTCTCCAGTCGTCTTCTTCGATTCCCGGTGGCTGCGGGTCGGTCAGCTGGCCGTTCATCGCTATGCGGCATATCAGCTCGCCTCCACCTATCACCACTCGGGCCTGATCGGCCCGCACTGGCGCTCCGGCCGAAGGCTCGGGCCGTGTCCATCCGATCCGGCGGATGGCCAGTGAGCTCGCGGCTTCCGTGCGCATTGCAGCCACGGCGTCGGATTCGCTCTCGTAACGCCATTTCCGGTCGCCGACGCCACCCCATGCCCGTTTCGGATCTGTCCCCAGTGTGGTCTCGATTTCCTTGAGGACCTCGTCCGGCGGCGGCGTGCTCCAGGCTCCGCTCATCCATTGGCAGGCCGCGTAGGTCCCGGCCAGCCGTCCGTAGCCGCCTGGTTCCGGTAGTTGCGGCGGTGTTGTGTGGTCGTTTTCGGGCGCCCGGGCCAGGTTCTCCCAGATTGCGCGTGCGTCGGGAGCGCTCAGGCGCAACAGGCGCACGCCTAGTGTCAGGTGTCCTGTCCAGGCTGGTTCTCCTCTTGTATCGTTGGCCTCCGCCTTGCCGTCCCTGTCCGCCTGGTACTCGATCCGGATGTTGCGTTCGGTTCCGTCGGCTGCCCGCCGTGTGGGGTAGACGATCTGGTTCAACGTTCCGGGTTGGCTGGCCAGCACGATCCGCATCTCGCTGGGGCGCAGGTGCCATTGGCCCTTTTCCGGGTTCATGGTGTCCCACTCGGGATGGCGCGCGTCGGCGTGTCCGGCCTCTTCGCGAAGCAGCTGGAGCGCGGCTGCTGTATCGCTCAGGCGCAGGGGCTCGTTTTCGGCGGTCTCGATCGCCGTGCTCCGGATTAACAGGTCCCTGTGGCCGTTGCCGGTGTCTACAGGTTCGATTTCCGGGTAGGCCGGCGCTTTGCTGCGGTCCGAGTTCAGCCATTGGTGGGCGGCGGCCAGCAGCGCGATCCGGTGCAGCTGTTCGTGGTGCCGGCTGGCGGGATTGAGCGTTCGTTGCGTCATGCGCTGCAGGTTAGTCGTAGATACCCTTTCGCCGGCTGTTCTTCGGTCGTCCCGCGGACCGGTTCACCGCTGTCTGTCCGTTGCAGCCGTTCAAACCATGGCGCAACGCACGCTTGTCATCGTAGAGAGTCCCGGCAAGACCCGCAAGATCAACAAGATCCTGGGTGACGCCTATACCGTACGGGCTTCGCTCGGACATGTCAGAGACCTTCCGACCAAGGCTGCAGGCGGGAAGGGCAAGTCTGCATCGCGGACGCCGGCGTCCGGTGCCCGCGCCCCGGCCGGCTCCGGCGTGGGCCTCGATGTCTCCGACGGCTGGCGGCCGTCGTGGCAGATCATTCCCGGCAAGGAAGACGTTGTTCGTCAGCTCGAGGCGGCCGGCAGTACCGGCACCGTCTATCTGGCCACCGACCTCGACCGCGAGGGCGAGGCCATTGCCTGGCACCTGGCGGACATCCTGGGCGGCGACCCTTCCCGGTTTCTGCGCGTCACCTTCTCGGAGATTACGGCTGCGGCCGTGCTTGCCGCGTTCGAGAAGCCCCGCACGGTCGACCAGGCGCTCGTGCGTGCCCAGATGGCGCGGCGTTTCCTGGATCGCATCGTCGGCTATGAGCTGTCTCCGCTGCTCTGTCAACGCCTGATGCCCGGGCTGTCGGCCGGCCGTGTCCAGTCTGCCGCCCTCAAGGTCCTTGTGGACCGGGACGAACGTATCCGCGTCTTCTCCGCCCGGGCGTTCTATGGCGTGGATGTGCATCTTACGGTCTCCGGCCAAACTGATCCTGTTGTCGCGCAGCTGGTCGATGGCGACGGCGCCGTGCTCCGTTACGACGAGCGCGGCGACGTGGAAGCCCACGTCGAGCGGCTGGCTGCCAGCGTCTTCACGCTTGCCGACGTCGACCGTACGCGTGTGCGTCAGAAGCCGAAGGCGCCCTTCACCACGTCGATGCTCCAGCAGGCGGCCTCGTCCCGGCTGAAGGCGTCGGTGTCGGACACCATGGCTGCCGCCCAGAGGTTGTACGAGGCTGGAGCGGTCACGTACATGCGGACCGACGCGGTTTTCGTCGCCCCGGATGCGCAGGCTGCGGCCCGCAGCTATCTGCAGCAGGCGTTCGGTGCCGACGCGGTACCCGACACTCCGCCTTCGTATGCGGCCAAGTCCGGTGCGCAGGAGGCTCATGAGGCCATCCGGCCGACTAGGGCCTGTTAACACTGCCTCAGCGCGTCGAACATGAGCACGAAGTGGATGAAGCCGATGAACATCACATCCAGCTTCTCGAATCGGGAGAAGATCCGGCGATAGCCCTTCAGTCGGCGGAACAGACGCTCGACTTCGTTGCGTCGCTTGTACATCTCCCGGTCGTACTCCCACGGGTCCGTCCGGGTCTTGATCGGCGGCACCACTGGTGTGAATCCGAGGTCCAGCGCCAGTCGGCGGGTTTCGTCGCCCTGGTACGCGCGGTCCATCACCAAGGCCAATTCGGCATCTTGCGGCCCCAGGCTGGTCAGGAGCTTCCGGCCCTCCGGGCCGTCGTGGGCTTGGCCGGGCGAGAGCGCAAACGTCAATGCCATTCGAGCATCCGCGGCAACCAGATGAATCTTGGTGGTCCACCCGCCCCGGGATTTGCCGATGGCTTGGGGGCCGTTTTTTTTCGAGCCCCCGTGCCGTCGGGATGGACCGTGACGATGGTGCTGTCCAGCGACACCGCCTCCAACTTGATGCGGATCAACTGGGCGCGTTGCAGGTGTTCGAAGACCCGGTCGAGCACCCCGTTCTTGGACCAACGATTCATGCGGGTGTAGATCGTGTGCCAGTTCCCAAAGCGCCTCGGCAACCCTCGCCACTTGCACCCCTGCTCGGCGACGTACAGGATCGCGTTGAGTACCTGCAGATTGGGCATGCTGACATTGCCACGCTGTCGCGGGAGACAGGACGCGATGGGTGCGTACTGCGTTTCGGTGAGCTCCATCCAGGAACGATACCACGATCCGGCCAATAGTGTTAACACGCCCTAATTCGGCGGCCTCGGCGGCCGACCTGGCTATTCAGGACGCGCTTCAGGCGCGTCTGTACGATCTCATCCGCCGACGGTTGCTCGCGTCGCAGATGCATCCTGCGCTCATCGAGCGCGTTACCTGGACGGTGGCTGCGTCCACCGGCGATTCGCTCGTCGCCAAGGGGCGCGTCCTCGTCAGTCCGGGCTACTACCGGGTGCTTCCTCCGGAGTCGGCGGCGGACGATGCGCCGGTCGTTCCGCCTGTCGACGTCGGCGCGACCTGGTCGGTTCCCGAAGGCACCGCGGATGTGAAGCTGGCGGAAGGCTGGACCAAGCCACCGCCCCGTTTCACGGAAGCATCGCTGGTTGCGCAGCTTGAAGCCGAGGGGGTCGGTCGACCGTCCACCTACGCCAACACGCTGCGGACGCTCATCGACCGCGCGTACGCCTTTCTCGACGCGCGCGTGTTCGTCGTCACTCCCCTTGGACGCCTGGTCTGTGACAGGCTCGTCCGGCACTTTCCCGCTGTCTGCGATCTCGGTTTCACCGCGTCCGTGGAGGCGTCGTTCGATCAGATCGCGCAAGGCAAGCAGGATCACATCGAGTTCCTCGACGCGTTCTATGCGCGTTTCCACCCGGATGTGGAGAGCGCTGGCGCCGATGCAGCCTTCCGGCGACCGGAGGTCACTCTGGTCGACGGGTACCCGTGCCCGGCGTGCGGCGGGCCCCGTGCGCTGGTGTTCGTCGACAGGCAGCTTGTCGTCGCCTGCCGCCACTGTCCGGATCCGGTCGAGCTCAGCTGGGCTCCGAAGCGCGCTCGGCGCAAGACGCCGAAGGTTGAGTCGGACCGCAAGGGCGCCGAGGAGCAGGCGGCTGCGGACCAGCGTCTCCAGGACCGTTGTTCGACGTGCCACGGCTCCATGACCCGCTGGAAGCTGTCGACCGGCGGACATCTTCAGCTGTGCCAGGCGTGGCCGTTGTGTTCGGGCTACCTGCTGCAGGCGGCCAAGCCGGCTGCAGCCGGCGATTCATCCAGGAAGGGTCGCCGGCGTGGCTGACGACCTCTCGTGCGTTCTCTGGCAACCCGGCACGGACTCGGACTCGCTCCTGGTCGACAGTACGGTCTCGTGTCTCATCGGACCCGTGCTCTCCGCGGCGCCCGCCACCGTGCTGCGCCGGCTTGCGCGCGCTGCCAGAATGGCCGGCCGTGGGCCGCTTCTCGATGTGTCGGCTCTCGAACTGGGCCCGTTCGTCGGGGCGGTTCCGGTTCCCGTCCTGCCTTCTCTTACCCTGGTCGATGGTGTCGTTCTCCCGCTCCCGCTGGCGGTGGCGCACGTTCTGGCCGGCGCTCCGCTCGATCTGCTTCCGCCGGATCCGCATACCGGCCAGCCTCTTGCGGTAATCGGTCTTGGCGCACCGCACGGCGGCCTGATAGTCGGTCCGGCGCCCGTGCACTGGGTCTATGCGTTTCTTGTCCTGCACCTGCTGGATCTGGGTCCTGGTTTGGCGTGGGCGCTGCCGGCTCGTTCGTATTCTGCGGTGTTCGTTCCGCGGCTGATGTTCTCTCGCCTCTCGTCGGCCTACGCTCTTGCCCTGATCGTCGGCCTGGCCGGGCGTGGTCTCGATCTGGGTCGCTTGGCGTCGGACCCGCAGTTCTTCTTCTCGTCCTGCCGTTCCTTCTCGCGCGGCCTCGACCCGGCCGAGCTCGCACTCGAGGCGGCCCTTTCCGGAGCGAGGTCCTGATGTTGCTGTTTCTCGCGTTGCAGCCGGCGGCACCGCCCCTGCGCTTCGCTGCGTTCTCGGGCGTCTTCCTCGTCGTAGCGCTGAGTTGCCTGCTCGTTGCCACCGTGCTGGTGATTCGGGACTTCAGGCGGGGCTCCGTGCTGATCCACGGCTCCCCGGCGCTGTGGGTCTGCTACGGTGGGGTAGCCGCGGTTGTCATTGCGGCCGGGCTGTTATTAACAGGGTCATTGGTTGCCTGACAGCAGACAGGTGATTGCCGGCCTGATTTCCTCATATTTCGGCATGCTACGAGGTCAGGATACTTATTTCCAGGTTAATACTGGCCGGCCTCTGAGGTACTCGTCCACCTTCCGGGCGGTCTCGCTTCCTTCGCGCACCTCGAGCTGCTCGACTCTCAAGGTGTCGTTGTCGTTCGTTGCGCTTGCCGTGATCGGTCCCGTGTCGCCGTTCGTCCAGCCGGCTACTGTGGCCAACAGCTCTTGCAGGCTCGGCACGTCGTTTTTCCAGTCCAGTCCGAGTGCTGCTCTCCTGATCATCGGTTTGACGGTCTCTACCGAGTACGCTGCCGTTTCGGTTGTCGCCGGGTCCGCGAAACCGGTGCTCATTCCGTTCCTGCTGCGTTCGTAGCTGATGGTTGCCAGGCGCATGCCTGCCTTCGGCTGCAAGCTCTCGCTCGTCCACCGGCCCGGTCTCCAGACCGCCTCGCGTATCCCGATCCGCCACCCCGTAGCGAACGTTTTCCCGCTGCTGGCTGTTCCGCTCACGTTCTTCGGCCAGTATTGCTGTCGTGTCTGGTGTGCTACGTGTTCGGGCCGGGCTCCGGTCGTTACGGCTACGGCCCCGATCAGCAGGCCTCGCGAGCTCTTGGTTCCCAGATAGGCGCCTCCTAGCCGGCAGCCTGGCTCGATCCAGGACTCCGTCCTGTGGTTCGCGTCATGCATCAGGCCGATCCGTACTAGGATCAAGCGCCATTGGCGCCGTGTGTGCGTTCCCCTCCGGGGCGTCTCGCCCATGTCTCTTGTGGTCATTGCTTCGCCCCCTCAGCTCTGTCGGTTGCTCTCGGTGTCGACCGCCACCCAGTCGGTAGCGTCGTCCGCATGTTGGCTCGAGATGCTCGTCCGTGCGGCGAGCTCCCGCAGCAGCTGGTGCCAGCCGGCGGTGTTTGGCATGTTGGCGTACCTTCGCCTGGCGTCGGCGATGATCCGTCCTGCCATGATCGTTGCGGCTTCGGCAGGGCCCAGTACAAGCCCGTTCTCGCTGGTCCATTTCAGTCGCAGGACGTTATTGCCGTGGCCGTGCGGCGTCGTTTCGGGCGCCAGTACCGCTCGTCTCGTCGTCCGCAGCCATAACTCGATGCTTTCCTTGCGGTTGTCAAGCTCGATCGTGGTCCCGGTGCCTTCACTTCCGGGCGTGTACAGCCGGCCGCTGGCGGCTATCGTCCGCAGTGTCTTGGCGTTGGCCTTCAATCGGGCGGCCGTGGCCGTCACGGCCTCCAGGATCTCGTACCATCCCTCGATCCCGATTCCGCACGTGTTCGTTTCGTTCCAGCGCCGCATCCTGCTCCATGTCTGCAGGCACCTGGCGATTCGTATGTCAGGGGCGTCCCCTTCGATCGCTCGTTCTCGCACGCCTCGCGTCCGCCACTTCATGGGGTCCCGATATACCGCCTTCGGGTTTCGGACGTGGAGTCGGCCCTGGATCCATCCCAGTGTGAGTGGGGGGCCGTGCTCGGCCAGCGCCTGTATGAATGCCCCGTGGCCGCCGGGGCCGTTTCCCGCGGCGATCCCGTGAGCCAGCAGCCGTGCGAAGGCTTCGGCCTGTTGCGTTCTTCCGCCGGCAGCGGTCTTCTCGGCCGTTTCTGCCCGTTCGGCCAGTTCCACCAATCGGCCGGCTCCGCCGCTGATGCTGTCTGGACTCATTTCGGCTTTCTGCTCTCTCTGTTCCTCCCGGCAATCGTACCCGGGTGCCTTGAGCTCCCCGGTGTCCTGTAGCATCCGTGCTGCCCGGCTCGATTCCCGGCCGCGTGCTAGGCTTCGTTTTCTGGTCGTCTGCGTGGCTCCATCTTCTTTCGGAGGACCCAAATGTCTCTATCCTGGTGGTTCGTCGTTCCAGGTGTCCTGCTCGTGGCCCTGGGTTGTCAGCCGGCTCCTTCCGAGCTCGCGCCCGTTGGGCAGGACACGGTTCTGTCTTCGCCTGCGGGTGTGCCCCTGTCGCCGGACCCGGATCCACCGGTGACTGCTCCGGAGCCTTCTCCGCAGTCTTCCGGAGCGCCCGAGGCTCGACCATCTCCCGCTGACCTGTCGCTCGCGGCCGGCGAAACCCTTGCCATGCCTGGTGGCGCCTCTCGTGCGTTCTCCCGAACGGTGTCGGGCATCATGGCGCCTTCGCCCGGTTCGCCCGGTCCGTTCACGACGGACGACTTCGGTTTCGTCGACGAGGCGGGCTTCTCTTCGGTGGCTCTGGCTCCCCTGTCCACCTTTTCGGCGGATGTCGACACTGCGTCGTATACGCTGGTTCGCCGGATGCTCACCAGCGGCCGGCTTCCGCCCCCGGATGCAGTTCGCATCGAGGAGCTGCTCAACTACTTCGATTACGATTATCCGCCGGTCGAGGGTGACGATACCGTGTCGCTCTTTACGGCGCTTGCGCCTGTACCCTGGGCTCCCCAGGGTCTGTTGCTGCAGATTGGGCTCTCCACCGAGCCTATTCCCGGTGAAGACCGTCTACCGGCCAGTCTCGTGTTCCTGATCGACGTCTCAGGGTCGATGAGCGGCGACGACAGGCTCCCGCTCGTCCGCCGTGGCATGGCGCTTCTCGTAGACCAGCTCCGCCCGCAGGACCGTCTTTCCATCGTCGTGTACGCCGGTGCTGCCGGTGTGGTGCTCGAAACGGTTTCTGGCGATCAGAAGGCGGAGGCGCATCGTGCTCTTTCCGCGCTCGAGGCGGGCGGTTCGACCGCCGGCGCCGAGGGCATCGAGCTCGCCTACCAGCTGGCACGCCAGCAGTTTGTGCCCGACGGCCACAACCGGGTCATTCTCGTCACCGATGGCGACTTCAACGTCGGGCCGTCCAGCCCTGGCGAGACCGTCGACCTCGTTGCGAGTCAGGTCGACTCAGGGATATATCTCAGCGTTTTCGGCGTCGGTCTGGGGAATCTTCAGGACGAGACGCTGGGCCGGCTCGCGGATTCCGGCAACGGCGCCTATCACTATCTGGATTCGCCGGCCGAGGCCCGGCGGGCGCTCCTGGAGCAGCTCGGGTCGGCTTTGTCTCCTGTGGCCGATGACCTCAAGCTGCAGATAGAGTTCAATCCGGCCCGTGTGGAGCGCTATCGCCTGCTCGGCTACATGAACCGGCGCCTGGCTCCCGAACAGTTCGCCGACCCCGACGTCGACGCGGGCGACGTCGGCGCCGGGCATTCCGTGACGGCCCTCTACGAGATCGTTCCGGGCGCTGTCGACCTGGTCCCACGAGAGCCTCTCCGTTACCAGCAGCGAGTTCTGACGGACCTCGCTGCGACGGACGAGCTTCTGCGTGTCTCGGTCCGCTACCGTACTCCCGGCGCCGCCGATTCCCACCTGTTGTCGGTGCCCGTCTTTACGGCCGACGATGCCGGTGCCGATCCGGTGCCCCAGCTCCTGCTCGCCAGCGCGGTGGCGGAGTTCGGTTTTGCTCTTCGCCGGTCGCCGACTCGCCCGGATGTCTCGCTCCAGGCAGCCTCGGCTCGGGCGCGCCGTTCGGGTCTGTCGGCTTCGGGTCGAGTAGCCGACTTCCTGGAGCTGGTCGATCTTGCGGCCGACCTGCTGGTTGCTCCCTAGCCGGCCGGTACGGTAACCGGCCGGCCCGGTTCAGCTCTTGTCCCCTGGGAACAACAGTGCCAGGACACCGGCATCGTACGCCTGGTTGTCGATGTAATCCCAGAGGCTCTTGCCCAGGCTGCAGTACTCGGCTGTGCGGGTCTTCTTCACCGCTTCGAGCACCTGCCCGTAGCTGCAGCCGCTCTGCGGCGTCAGTAGCGCCGCGACCACCCGGGTCTCTCCGAGTTCGTCGCTTCGTCGGAGTACCACGGGTCGTTCTGTGGTGGGCTCGTCGTTTTTCCCCACGCTCGTGTCGATCTTGATGTCGTCGGACCACTTCTCGTTGAGCTTCTGCAGCTGCTCGCCGAAGTTGCTGGATCGGGCGGGAGCCTGCGACCCGGTCTCGTGGTCCATGAGATCGCGTATGCGGTCTCCTCCCGTCCAGGGATGCCGGCGGCTGAGCCACGTCCGCAGGTCCCGCCCGACCGTTCGGCTCTCCTCGTGGGGCATGCGCGCCAGCGCTCTGGCGGTCTCGTCCACCCGCGGGCCGTCGTCGATCAGCGTCAGCTTGCAGGGTCTGGCGCCTGGTTGCCACCGGCCGTAGTCCCGGCTGGTCGGGTCGGCGGCGCTGGTCCCCTTGCATGCCCGGAGCCACCAGTTCAGGGCGTTTCGGAACTTGGCGCTTGCCGCTCGCATGCAACGCAGCCTGGCTGGGACGCTGTACAGGGCCCTGTTGGGCCTCTGCTGCCACAGCGTTTGCTCACTCGTGGTGCCGATCCGGAATCTGCACCGTCTCTCCAGCCACCGTACGATGACGTCGGAGATGTTCCTGAACTCCATCTGCTTGGTCCTTTTCGGATTCAGGTCATCGGGTCCGCGGTGTAACCGCGCACCGCGTTGTCGATGGCGTTTACGGCAGCCGCTGCTGCGGCCGACGTCTTGCTGGTCGCCCTCACGTACGTCAGCGTGGCGTGGTTGGTGTTCAGCCGAACCGCCCACGGCTGCAGCCGGATGGGAACCAGCACTCTTGCGTCTCGCTCCCCGGCCTGTAGCAGCCGCCCGTACGCGATTCCCAGCAATGCGTCGCTGGTCTCGCTCTCGTCGTCTCCGGTCAGCCGCCGCGCCACGGCGACGTCTGTCTCGTCGGTCATCGGCTCGCCGTGCGCCCAGTGGTCGTCCACGTCGGGCGTCGTTCCCGGGTACAGACCGGCGCGAGCGACGCCGTTCCCGTCCTTGAACACGCGCAGCGTCTCGTCGGGTGTTCCCACCTGGGACGGCTTGGCGTCCTCTTTGGCGAATTCCGGCGCCGCGCGGAATGCCTCCTGCGTCTGGCAGCGGCCTGCATCTTCGGCGCCGGGGCGCTCCTGCTGTCGGTCAGTTCCGGTCATCGTTTCGTCTCCTTTTTTCGCTGCTGGTACGGTCCGGCGGACGTCTCCGGATCGGCTTTTTCGGTGCCGGCGTCCGTGTAGGGTGCTGTTTGGGGTTTTCCGCCTTTTTGGCGGCGTCATGTTTAGCACTCTGAGTCGGCTTGGGGGCCGCTTTTGGTCTATAGACCAAAAGCGGCCCAAACAGGCTCCGAGGGCCCGCGGAGAGCTGGTCGGTTTTGGTCCCGGTACGCCTTGTTCCAGGCTCGGGCGGGACTCGGGTTCGGCTTCCTCTCGTCCGGTCGGCCGGCTGCCGTCGGCAGGCGTGTTCACGACCCGGGGAGGAGGGCTTCGTGACCCCCGGTTGGTGGTGTGGCTCAGGCGGTCCTCGCCGTCGCGTGCGTTCGGTGGGCCTGGCGCTCAGGCGCCTGTCGGTCCTTTGGATCGCGGTTCGGTTGCCGGTGGCCCGCGGTCTCGCCCCGTGTGATCGACCCTGCCGGGCCGGAGCCCGGGCGCACGGCGGTCGCCTGCCCGTGGCCTGTCTGGTCCGGGCGTTCTCATTCGTTGCTCGATGCACAGGCTGGACCTCGCCATGAGGCGTCGCCGCGGGCTATTCCGGCGGGCGTCCATTCGGTGGACGCCACTGCTGCTGTTCCTTGGCTCTGGTTCAGTTCGCGTGGACCCGGGTCGGTCCGATCAGCGATCATGCTGGTTCACTACCCCATGGTTCTCCATGGCTGGTGTGGTACCGGCTGTAGTATTTTTCCCACTTGGCTAGCAGCGCATCGGGGTCTGGCCACCGTCTGTACTGTTGCTGCCATTTGAGCAGCGTGACCTGTGTCTGCCGGGAGGCCCTTCCCATGCGGTTTCCGCTGCTCCTGGCCGCTGTCGTTGTCCACGACCGTGGCCATCTCCCCGTCGAGGTGATGGCTTTTCCTGCGGTATGGTGAGTGTTCAGCAGCAGTTGTGCGGCGTACTTCCTGAGGGATGCTTCGCTCAACCGGTTGTTGCCTCCGAGTGGCAGCGTGGTGTCCATCGCGCGTTTCAGTGTCAGCATCTGTGCCGGTGCGACCGATTCGGCGATCGTGGGGATGTTGCTGCAGTTGACCTGATTCTGGCTCACGACTGCTTTGAGTATTTCCTTGACGATGCGGTGGCGGGCCGTTCTGTCCAACTCGAGCGTGTTGTACAGCTCCTTGCTGCGGATTTCCAGGAGGACCCGTCTGTGTTCGTCGCTTGGGTCGCGGTGCCTCCCGCCCCGCCACCCCGTGGCGGTCGAGATGTTGTTGTACACACCGCTGGAGCAGACCGATGTGATCATCCGTCTACCTTCGTGGAAGCCGAACTCCAAGGCGCAGTACATGGTTCCGTTTGTCGCTTCAGCCGGTCGCGAGCTTTTTTCTCGCGATCGTGTGCATCGTCACCAGGGCGTCGGCGGCGCTCACGCGCGCCAGGTTCAGTACCGGGATACCGGCGGTTCGCGCCATCTTCATTCCAGTGGCGGTCCCGCCCTGTGTCGCGCCGCCCGGTGTCCAGCAGATTACAGCGTCGACCCGCCGGTCGGTGGGTGCATGTCCGAGGCCGTGGCCCTGTTCAGCGAGCCGCTGGCGGGTTGGCGGCAGGCGACCGCCCGGGCCCGGCGTACGAAGGTGGACTGGGCGCTGGAGGTCGCCGGCCTGTTGGAAGGACGCTACGCCGAATGCCCGAAGATCACCTTGGTGTGCGACCACCTCAACACGCACACCAAGGGAGCCTTCTACGAAGTGTTCGAGCCGGCCCGGGCACGGGAATTGGTTCGTCGCATCGAGTTCTGCCACACGCCGAAACACGGGAGCTGGCTGAACATCGCGGAGAACGAACTGAGTTCGATGACGCGCCAATGCGTGCGCGGGCGCCGCATCGGCGACCTCGGGACGCTGCACGACGAAGTGTCGGCGTGGTCCACCGACGTCAATGGCACGCAACGCGGTGTCGACTGGCAGATGAAGGTCGACGATGCGCGCTGTAAGCTCAAGTCCGTTTATCCGAATATTATGAAGTGACGAACCACTAGCCTCGGGGCGCCAGAGCGGTCCGCCGTAGCGTCACGACGCGCTCGAGCCGGGCAGAGGGCCAACGCCTAGCCGTCGAACGGAACACCCCTCGCGCGGCGAAAGCGACCGCCCTTGTGCGCCTTCCACCATTTGACGAGAGCGCCCTTCTTGCCAGTCTGGCTGTTGTAGATGTCGACGACAGCGGCGGCAACACACTCGGGAACCTTGCGCCCGAGGCGCTCCCGGTAGTCCTCGGCGCGTCGGTGGACACCGTGGAACCCGTGCCGTTCGCTCGCCAGCCCACGGACCAGCACTTCGTCCTCGATCACCGAATACGTCGTCAGAACCAGTCCCAGGCCCTGGATGAGCCGTTGGTCGAAACCTTTTGGACTCGACTCGTACGCGTCGCGCAACACACGCAGCACGCGCTCGAGGATCAGCGCTCCGTCACGTTCGTATACCCGGCGCAATGCGCCGACCGCATAGACATTTCCGGTATTCTTGGCATAACCGAGCTTGAGGCCGAGACTCGTCACGATCCCGGCAATCGCCGTTTCGATCGGATAGCCCGCAGTCACCGCCACGCTGAAGCGCTCGAAACCGTTGACCGGCGTGCTGTGGTTGCGGCCCAGGAACATGTGCGCCATTTCGGACAGCGCAAGGCCCTCGTAGACCTCGCACTCGATCTGGTCGGTTGCCGCGGCATAGCCGGACTGTTGAATGCCGTAGACGCGATGCTGGCCGTCGACCAGCCAGTTGACGTTTTCGACGCGGCAGACAACCGGAAAGCCGAAGCTGTCGATGTCGAAATTACCCGCGATCTCGTCTCCCTTGGCCTGCCGGAAAGGCCGTTGAGCCTTACCGGGCGCAGGGACACGCAACGTGTCGAGGCTGACCTTTTCAATCTTCGACCGGCGTGGACGAGGATCCATCTGCAATCTCCTGACGAAGCCGGCGTATGAAGCGGCCGAGACCGCGGCGGGCCTCTTCGAGGTCGGCAATCCAATCCGGGACCTGGGCATGGTCGAGCGCGGCGAACTCGATGAGGTCCTCCTGCGCTGTCAGGTTCTTCGCGTCGTAGGCGACCACCGAGACGATCCGGTTCGACCGATCGCGAACCGACTGAATGGCGTTGGCGCGATTGCCGGGACGTGCCGGCGACGAATCGGACGACGAAGAAGGCTCGGAACGATCAACGTCGGGAACCGGGGGTTGGGAGACGGGAAGCTCAGAAGACGGTGCCAGCGAAGGCTCCCCAACAGCCGAAGCAACGGGGCGCGCGGCGGACGGAAGGGAGTCGACGTCCAAGCGAGAACCGCCGTCGCCCGCAACGGGCGCAGGAGAATCAGTAGCGGCGTCTGAGGAACGGGCAGGTTCAGTCCGTGACGAAGACGCCGGACGCGTGGCCGCGCGGCGGCGGCCATCGACACCGACAACCCGATCCGGCAACTTGCAACTAGTTGCAAGTTGACCGCGGACCCGGCTGACGTACTGATGGGTACAACCCACGTGCCCGGCGATGCGAACCTGGCTGAGGTCAGGCCAGGCACGGTAGGCGAGCTCGATGGCACGGCGCTTGTCGGTACCGGAGAGACGCTGACCGTGAGCGCGGTTGGCGCCGAGGGCGAACCAGAGCGCGTCCTCACGAGTGCCGTGATACACATCGGCCGGGACCTCGAAACGCCCAGCCTTCCGGTAGGCGAAGACGCGGTGGTAACCGTCGGCGAGCATTTCCGCGCCGTCGGCACGGAAAACAACCACAGGCGGGAACTGAGCGCCGGCGGCCAACGCCTGCACGTACTAGTCGACGAAGTCGTCGTCAATGGCCGAGCGGACCTGAGTTCCGGCATCGGTTACGAGACGGTCCAGCGAGAGGACCTCACGGACCGGGCCGCCGTCCGCCGAATCGGGCGGCAGCCGAGGAGACGAAGCCGAAGTCGGTCTGACGGGCGACATGGCAAGAAACAGCCTACCGGCAGCCTGCCGGCCGGCCGCTGGCAGACGCGCACGAAACAGGCGGAAGCCACGTGCCAGGGGAAAGGACTCCGGAGCCACGCTCCCAGGTTGCGGGCAGCAGCTGGTGCCGTGGACCAGGGACTAATGCGCCAGACGCGCGGGCATGGAGGAGGCGCACCGCCGATGCACTGCGTGGGCGCGACAGGTTCCCCGAACGCGGGGCTCGACCGGTACCCGGCGCGACATTCTGACGAGGGCTCACCTCTGCCCCCGCCCGGGCGGGGTCAGACCTGGAACACCATGTGGCAACTTGGTCCGAGGCTGCGACACGATGAACGGGAACCGAGCCGTATGGTGGGTCAGCAACGCCAGCCCCGACCCGCCGCAGTTGCCTGGCGGTGATGCAGCCGATCGTCGAGACCGTCGATTTAGTGTCCTGCCCGATAATTGGGTTAATTTAACGGTGAAGGCTCTTCTCAAGAGCCTTCCGAGCCCTCTGGATCTTGGCCAGCGTCTTCGCACCGTCCGCCTTCCACTTGTAGGGTTTCGGATTCTCGTTCCGACAAGCAAGATAGACCGTGATCGCTTCGACCAGTTCAGCGACGCTGGTGAAGCTCCCTGCGCGCACGCAATCCTGCGTCAGGTCGGCGAAGAATCGCTCCACCATGTTCATCCAGGAGCTCGATGTCGGAATGAAATGCGTGTGGAAACGCTGGTGCTTCTTCAACCAGCTGACCACCTTCCCGTGCTTGTGAGTGCAATAGTTGTCGGCAATCAGGTGGAGGTCGACGGCTTCGGGAGTCTCGCAGTCGATCTGCTTGAGGAAGCGCAGCCACTCCACGTGCGTGGGCTGTTGTTCGGTGCGGTAGATCAGCTTGCCCTCCAGGTAGCTCAGCGCAGCGAACAACGTGACGGTGCCGTGCCGGATGTAATCGTGTGTCTGCGTCCTGATAGGGCCGCGGCCCAACGGCAGGCCCGGCTGCGTGCGCTCCAGGGCCTGGCATTGCGTCTTCTCGTCGCAGCACAACACCAGTGACCTCTCGGGTGGGTCCAGATAGAGACCTACCACATCCCAGAACTTCTCTTCGAACTTCTTGTCCCTGGAAACCTTGAAGGTGCGCAGACGATGCGGCTTGAGCCCTTGGCTCTGCCAGATGCGCGCCACGCTGTGAGCCGAGATGCCGACCTCCCGAGCCAGCGAGCGGGTGCTCCAGCGTTGCCGCCCTGGCGGCGCCTTGCCCGCCTCCTCGACCACCCGCCGGACAGTGGCCAGCGGAATCGTCGGCTTGGCCCCGGCGGCCCGGCTTGTCCTTGAGGCCGTCCAGCCCTTCTCGGTCAAAGCGTTGCGACCACTTGGTCACACTCGGTGCGCTGGCAGACGCGACCAGTGCGACGCAGAGCTGCTCGGGGCGGGACTCGCAAGAAGCGCCCACAGCCATCATCTTCATCTCCGTCAAGATCCACACGAGAAGACCGGTGCCCGAGCCGAGCGCACCGACGGGTGTCGAGAATTGATAAGTTCTCGACGACCGTTGACAGTCGACCCGGTTCACCGCCCCGCCGCCGCGACGGGAGTCCTTCCATCGGGCAGCGAATCGTACCGCGGCGTTCCCAGGACCCCCGCCACGGTAATGAGGCGTCGGGTCGGGTCCAGCCGGGCGGCGGCGTCGGGGTCGGCGACGACGGTGATCGGGGCCGTGTCGGCGATCTCCACCCGGCGGCCCCGGCGCTGGCCTGTTTCGTGACGATCCCATTGTGCCGAGTCCGGTTCAGCGAGTGCCTGGCCATGGGCGCTGCCAGCGGTCTTGCCCGCTAGTTCCGTGCCGACGCCGAGGCAGCGCCAATCGCCTCGGTGGATGCACGCGCGGTCGGGCCGGATGCGGTCGGGCACCGGTGGGTCAGGGTCAGGTCCCCGCTTGCGGGCCGTCGGTCGGTCGGACGGTTTGAGCGGCCAGCCACGCGTTGAGGTCCGAGCCGCGGTAGGCGACTCGCGAGCCGAGCTTGATGAACGCCGGCCCGCGACCCTCACTCCTCCAATGCGCGAGAGTGGAAGGGCGGCCCAGCACCAGCAACGCCGGATCACCGGCGAGATACAGCTTGTGGTCGTCGAACACTTGCTTGCCTCCGGTTGCGTTCCGAAAGCAAGTATGCCGACCGCGTGCCATGCCAAGGTCAGTCCCGAGCCCCTCCTCCGGCCATCGCCGCCGCCATCGCGGCGCCGATTGCGCGCCGTGCGTCCGCGACTGGCAAGCCAACCGCCCGCACGTACCGGTCCGCCATCGCCGTAGTCTTGTGACCCAGCAGGTCTCGCAGCACGTGCGTGCCGACACCCGCCGCCGCATTCGTCATGACGGTCCGCCGCAGGTCGTGCAGCCGAACGTCCGTCAGGCCCGCCAGCCGCGCCGCCGCCGCGAAGTGTGTGCGGGCGGTCCGATACGTCAACGGTCCGCGCGCGTCGACCGCGAACACGTGGTCATTCCTGTTGATCCTTGGTCGAGAGCGCATGATGGCGAGAGCCGCCTCCGGGAGGTTATGCCCGCCTGCCGGTCTTCGTCTCCGGCAGCGTCACGCGCCCGCTCTCGAAGTCGACATGCTCCCAGTGAATCGAGCAGACTTCCGAAATTCGCAGCCCGGTCAGCGCCGCGACACGAATCGTCGCCACACTCGCCGGATGCTTCTCTTCAAGTTGGTCGAGAGCGGCCGCCAGAGTCGCCAACTCACCGGAGTCCAGTACCCGATCTCTCGCCTCTTCCCTCGCCCGCTCGACGCCTCGTACCGGGTTAGTGTGCTGTGGTTTCCATTCCCACGTCTCGAACAGGTTGAAGAGCCTCGACACGAAGGCCAGCACGCGGTTCCGTGTCGCGTTCGGCAGCCGCCGCACTCATCTTCATCTCCGTCAAGATCCACACAAGAAGACCGGTGCCTGAGCCGAGCGCACCGACGGGTGTCGAGAATTGATAAGTTCTCGACGACCGTTGACAGTCGAGCCGGTTCACCGCCCCGCCGCCGCGACGGGAGTCCTTCCATCGGGCAGCGAATCTTACCGCGGCGTTCCCAGGACCCCCGCCACGGTGATGAGGCGGCGGGTCGGGTCCAGCCGGGCGGCGGCGGCGGCGGGGTCGGCGACGACGGTGACCGGGGCCGTGTCGGCCATCTCCACCCGGCGGCCCCGGCGCCGGCCTGTTTCGTGACGATCCCATTGTGCCGAATCCGGTTCAGCGAGTGCCTGGCCATGGGCGCTGCGAGCGGTCTTGCCCGCTAGTTCCGTGCCGACGCCGAGGCAGCGCCAATCGCCTCGGTGGATGCACGCGCGGTCGGGCCGGATGCGGTCGGGCACCGGTGGGTCAGGGTCAGGTCCCCGCTTGCGGGCCGTCGGTCGGTCGGACGGTTTGAGCGGCCAGCCACTCGGTGAGGTCCGAGCCGCGGTAGCCGACTCGCGAGCCGAGCTTGATGAACGCCGGCCCGCGACCCTCGCTCCTCCAGTGGGCGAGAGTCGAGGGGCGGCCAAACACAAGCAACGCCGGATCGCCGGCGAGGTACAGCTTGTCGTCATCGAACATATTCTTGTCTCCAGTTGCGTGTCTGGAGACAAGTATGCCGACGCCGGTCCGTTCGCTTTCCCGACTGAACCGTACCGGGTTCTTCGGATTACGAGGCGCTGCTCGTCCAGCGCAACGCGCCGCGCTGGCTGCACAAACTGCACCAGTTCGACATTCTCGTCCGCAACGACGACGGGACCGTCTCGGTCCGTTGGCCGTATCTGAAGAACAGGACCGTCCCGGTCGACTGAGACCGCGTAGCGTCCACGCGTTGCTCGGCGGCGCGGTTCGGCTCAAATACGCAGTCACTCACGAGCGCCCTCTCCGGCCATCGCGGCGGCCATCGCGGCCCCTATCGCCTCGCGAGCGTCAGCGACCGGCGAGCCTACCGAGCGCACGTACCGATCCGCCATCGCCGTCGTCTTGTGACCGAGCAGATCCCGGAGCACATGCGTCCCGACCCCCGCCGCCGCTGCGTTGGTCATGACCGTGCGCCGAAGGTCGTGCAACCGCACGTCCGACAACCCGGCCAGCTTCGCCGCTTCGCCGAAGTGATGGCGCACCGTGCGATACGTCAACGCCCCCCGGGCGTCGACCGCGAACACGTGATTGCCCTTGTTGAGTCGCGGGACCGCCCGCACGATGTCGAGCGCCGCCGCGGGAAGATGATGCGAACGCCGGCCCGTCTTCGTCTGCGGCAAAGCCAAGCGCCGGCTCGCAAAGTCGATATGCTCCCAACGAATCGCGAGCACCTCGGAGATTCTCAGCCCCGTCAGCGCCGTCACCCGAATCGCCGCAACGCTCGCCGGAAACCGTTGGTCGAGTCGGTTGAGCGCCGTCGCCAGCGCCGCCAGCTCCGCGGCGGCGAGCACCCGGTCTCGGGGTTCCTCGCGGGCTCGTTCGATGCCTCGCACCGGGTTCGTCTGCTGCCCTCTCCACTCCCATGTCTCGAACAGATTGAACAGCCGCGAGACGAACGCCAGCACGCGGTTCCGCGTCGCGTTCGGCAACGGACCAACGGCCAACTCCACGTCCCGGCGCCCCACGTCAGCAACGCGCCGCCCACCCAGAGCCGGCCGGACGTAGAGCTTCGCCTGACTGCCGTAGAGCTGCACCGTGCGCGGCGACATTCGGCCCAGCGCCAGCCGCGCCGGCGCGTACTCGTCGAAGAACCGATCCAGCCCATCCGCCACGGTCGGCGCCACCCTCGCCCGCCGCCGATCCAGCGGGTCGGCTTCGCCCGCGCGGATCGCCGCCAACTGCCGCCCCGCTCGGTCCCGGGCCTCCCGTAGCGACACCTCCGCAACCCGCGCCAGGGTCGCAAGCCGCTTCCGTCCGGCCGACCGGTAGAACACGACGTACGACTTGACGCCCTTCGCCGTGATGCGGACGCCCAGGTTCTTGACCTGGCCATCCCACAGAAACCGCGTCTTCGACCCCGGTTTCGCGTCGCGGATTCGACGTTCCGTCAGCACGCGGCCTCCCCGGTTGCGGGCTGCTGCCCATAGGGCCTATCCGTCATAATAATTTAACCTTCAACCGTCGGACCTGGGCAGCAAGCTGTAGTTCCACTCACCGTGAAACGCGTCGCGTCTGATAGAGAGCCTGCCCATCGGTTCGTCCATGACCTCTCGGCCGGTTGGATAGTCGGTTGCGTCCAGCTCCGACCCGATGGCCAGGCCGCCCTTCGCAGTCGTGCCGCCGATCACGTTCACGACCACCTCGTGACTCACAAGCGCCCGGCCCCGCCAGCTCTCCGTAACGTGACAGAACATCCGGTGCTCGACCTCGGTCCACTTGCTGGTGCCCGGCGGAAAGTGGCACACCGAGATCCGCAACCCCAGCGCATCGGCCAGCTGCCGCAACTCGAACCTCCACTGCCGGCTGCGCCTGCTGTTCGAACCTCCCCAGTCGGCCGTGAGCAGCAACCGCGTGGCCGCCGGATAGGCATGACGCCCCATTTGGCGCCACCAGCGCCGCACCGTCTCCACGGCGAATTCCGCCGTGTCGTGGTCAACGCCGACGCTCACCCAGCTGCTGTTGGCCGTCAGATCGCAGACCCCGCGGGGGACCGCCTTGCCGAGGTCCCGGTCGATGAAATCGTGGACCTTCACCTCCTCCAGCCGGCCCCTCGGATGCCATTCCCGTCCGCCGTCGCGGTATCGCCCGACCAACTCCTTCTTCCTCGTGTCGATCGAGGCCACCGGCTGTCCCAGGCGCTGAAACGCGCGCGCGCGGCGGGCGATGCGCCGGAACTGTGCATCCCGATCCGGATGCTGCCGGCCTTCGAGCCCCCTGCGGTTGGCCTGCAACCTATAGCCCAACTCGTGCAGCAGCCGGTTCACCGTGCGCTCGCTGACCCGATGTCCTTGAGCCCCCAACTGCTCCGCCAAGCGCGCCGCGCTGCTGCATGTCCAGCGTAACGGCCCCTGCGGGTCGCCCCGCGTGAACGGGTCGAGCAGATCCTCCAATGCCTTCACCAGACCCGGATCCCGATCCGTCAGCGCCTTGCGGCCGCCGCCCGGGGCACGCACCCGCGCACCCCCCGCCCGCGGCGCCGGCGGCGTGGCCGAATCCAGTTCCCGCACGCCTGCCCGCACCGTGCCGCGGGACATCCCCTTCGCTTCGGCGACCCGCGTGATGCCCCCGTGTCCAATGGCGCGGGCTTCCGCCGCAGCCCAGAGGCGTCGGCCGCGCTCGTCCAGCAGTGGCCCCAGCACGTTGAACTTTCCCTGCACCGCTTGTGTCACGGCATTCATGGGATGCAGCATAGCAGAGCGGCCGACTCCAAACGGTTTGTTTATTTTGGCATACCGTCATCCTGCCGACACGCCCCTGAACGCGCGGATCAGCTCGGTTCGAGGCCTCGTCGGGCCGTGTCGTGTGGGCAATATGTAGGCACGGAGACAGAATACCGCCCCAATTCGCCGCACGCAAGCGCACAGAGAATATTTGTTAATCGCCTTTATATGAGCAAGTTACGGACATACCACGCACGAGCGCGCAAGGGCACAACACGGGGCGTGTAGCAATTCGTAATCAGCAGGTCAGCGGTTCGAGTCCGCTCGCCGGCTCCAATAGAATCAATAACTTACAGAGATCGAGATTGGAACGAAGCGGGGACGTGTCACCACCGTGTCACCAACGACCCGAAGGCGGTTAACCGATACCGGACCACCCGCCTCGCGTCCGCGTCCGGCATCGTCGCTCCCTTCCCGCCACGCACGGGCACGGCCAGCGCCAACGTCTCGAGCCGCTATCCGGGCAACCCCAACCAAGTTGGGTGGTGCCGGTTCGGTTGTCCGAAGGGCCACTTCGGACCGCTCCGGACCGCTCCGTGCAGCGCGCGGAAAGTTGGCCGACTCCGGCGGCTCGCGGCGCCCGGCGCAGCAGGTTGATCGCCGTCGCTAGCCGTCGAAGACGCGCCGCGGCGACAACTCCCACGGCAAGGTGCGGGGCGGCCTCAGGCGGCTTCGGACATTGACAGTCTGTCCGTGCGACATGTCCAAAGTCCAGTTCGAACGAGTGCGTGTCCAGCGGTAGGGACAGTGCGGCCAGGCTGTTGCGCCGCGCCCGCCTTCCTCAGCCCCGCGGCGTGCGATGGCTCCTGGCGCCTACGCTGTGCACGACTCTGCACGGCTGCACACGTGCGCCGGCGCGTCGCGGCGAAGTTCCGGAGCCGGTTGACGAATCTGTCAGTCCCGTGGTTCCTGATGCCGTGGTCGCGGTTCTCGGTCGCGATCGCGGCCACCGCGGCGTTCTCTCGGCGGTCCACGCACGCCGAGGCTTGCACGCCGACCGTCCGGAGAACAGCCGCTCAGAAACTCTTCGGACTTCGGATCTCGTCCGCCCGGACCATTTGGATTGCGCGAGGCCGCTTCGGACTCCCGCGAACTGGGGTTGCCCGGCCGGCGTGACGGCGCGTCGTCTGCCGGCGCACGGCGTGCGAGCCCGAGTCCCCGTGCGAGCCAGGCCTGTTGACGTCGTTGTGATCCCGGCATGCAGCGTGTCGGCGGTGGCACATGCCGGGACCGCGCGGTTCGTCAGCGGGCCATGCGGCGACGACCTGCCGGCGTCGTGGAAGTACTGGTTGAGGCCCGCGACGATCGACGTGACGCTCGTTCGGCGCCGGCGCAGGTGGCCGCCCTCCCTGGCCGCCCTCGCCGAGAGTGCGAAGACATCGCCCGTCAGGGTCCCTGCCGTGACCATCTCAGCTGCCTACCGCCCAGGCCGGAAGCCATGCCGTCGCCCTCGAAACTGATCATCTTCAGCTCGGCGAGATGATCCTCTTCGGGATGGACCTCGTCCGCCGCTCAGGCTCCGGGCGACGAGCTGTCCGGTCGACGGTCCAACCTTCTCGACCCAGCCGATTTCCTGGAGTGTCGGTCAACGGCGGGAAGATGGGTCACGATCTCCCCGTCTCGCCCGGGGCGCCGCTCGGCATCGAGGCTTCGGACCGGCTCAAGCCCGGATTCGACCGCCTGCGCGGCAGGACCTTGCGACGCTACCGTGGCAAGAGAGCGCAAGGATCCAAGTGGTCGTCGGCGACGAGCAGCGCTCCCCCTGGCAGAAGCCGACCGGGCGGTACCGGGAACCGCTGGAACGGTTCCGACGCTCCGGATCCGGGGCCGATGCGGGCTGGCCAGCATCGGTGCGTGGACGTAGTCGCTGAGGCACAGGGTCGTCCGGCAGGGCTCGGTTCGTTCGGCGTGAGGCCGCTTCGGACATTGGACAGTTGGCCGTAGAGACGTGTTCGAAGTCGAGTTCCGCCAAGTGGGTGTCGAAACGGGTGTCGCAGTGCGGCCAACCTCGCTGTTGTCCCATGGCCACCGCGTGCAGGTCTTGCGCCGAGCTCTGCCGGCTTCCTCAGTCTCGCCGCGTGGTATAGCTCCTGGCGCCGATCCGCTGCGCGCGCTTCTGCACGGCTCCGTACGTGCGCTCGTACGTCGCGGCGAACTTCCGGAGCCGGCGGGCGAAGCTGTCGACGCCGGGTTTCCTGATGCCGCGGTCGCGGTTCTCGGCCGCTATGGCGGCCAGCGCGGCGTCCTCCTCAGCGGTCCATGCACGCCGACGCTTGCACGCGGACCGTCCCGAGAACAGGGAGAGCAGAAGCTCTTCGGACTCCCGATCTGGTCCACCCGCACTCGTCTTTGGATTGGGCGGGGCCACTTCCGACTCCCGCGAACTGGGTTTGCCCGTCCGGCGTGACGGCCCCTCGTCTACCCGCGCACGGGTGCGAGCCCGAGACTGCGGCGCCGCAATGTCCGCAGTGTGGTACGAGGCAGTTGATGTCCTTGTGGTCCAGGGGCGCAAGGCGTCGGCGGCGGCGCATGCGAGGATCGCACGGTGCGTCAGCGGGCCGTGCGGCGAAGGCCAGCCGGCGTCGTGGAAGTAGTAGTTGACGGCCGCGACGATCGACGTGACGCTCTTTCGGCCACGCGTCTCGTACTGGTGCAGGATGTAACGAGCGAGACGGCGATCAGTGAGCGGCTCGCCAGCGAGCCACACGCTCAGGTGCTCGAGATGCGCCTCGTAGGCGGCAAGGGTGCGAGTGGATGGCAGGCCGTGAAGCCGCCTGACCGTCTCGACGATGGCACGCTCGCGTTCGGACACCACCGCGGCGGGTCGGGACGTATCGAGACGGTGCATGTGGGATTGTACCGATCGGCTGACATCGCGGTCGAAGACCAACAACAAGACTTGGAGGCACGGACAACGACGTCGACGCGCGTTTCGCTTGTACATCCCGGGAGGCAGGGCGGACCGCGCCCCCGTACCCCGAACACGGACCCCGATTCTTGCGATCGGCCGGCGGGTCCGATGTCCCTTCCGCCCCGATTCCTGACTTCAAGGAACGATGCGGGTACTCGAACTGGCGCTGCTGCTGGCTTCTACGAGTCTCGCCAGCTTCCTGCCCCCGGGCTCGATGGGCGGAGGAGATCGCGGTAATCTGGCGCTGGGCACGGCGTCCCGCTGATCCGGCGTCACGGCGACTCTGGCGTCTCGACGTGCCACCACCGGGCGACATCTCCCTCGTCGTCCGACTGGTCGGGGGACGCACCGTCGACTTGGCATATCTCGACGCCTGTCTGGATGCGACCGTGATCGCAGGGGCGCAAAGGGTAGTCACCGTCGCGCGACCGAGAAGATCCGGTTTGAAGGAGGGGCCGTCCGACATGCCCTCCTTCGCGCCGGGTGTTCGGGAGCGTCTCGCTCGCTCTCGGTGCAACGCGGGGCTCCACGACGGGCTGCGGGCCCGATCGGACACAGCGGCGACCGGCAACGGATTGACACAAGACGACGCGAGCGCTTACGATTCTCCCGTTTTTGTTGGGGTTTCTGACTGAATCACCGCGCGCAGGGTCGTCTCGGTAGCCGCCTCAGCGTGCTCACGCCAAGGGGAAACATCAATGGCCGAAGCCCGCAAAATGGGCAAGACCGAGTTATTCGCGCATTTCGTCGAGCATTTCGCTGCTGTCAACATCAGCCTCAAGCGCACCGACGCGCGGGAGTTCTTCGAAGAGTTGCAGCGGCTTTGCGAGCAACAGCTTCAGGATTGCGGCGAGTTCACGCTGCCCGGCATCGCGAAGCTCGTCTTGCAGAAGCGCGAAGCGCGGACCGGTCGCAACCCGGCAACCGGGGAAGCCATCGAAATCCCGCCCAAGCAGGTGGTCAAGGCTCGCATCGCGAAGCAGCTCAAGGACGCCGTGCTTCCCGAAGCGTAAACGTTCCCCTCCGATAACCGGCGTGAGTGGTCGACTGGCCCTGCACGGCTGCCTGCTGCTCCACGCCCCGGGCGTTCGTCCCCCGTAAACGCACCGTTCCGAATGCCAGAGCGCTCTTCTCCGGGTGCGCACTCGCCTGCGCGGGCCTGATGACCGGCACGCCCTCTGCCCGGCCGGCGTCCGGCTTCTACCTGAGCCAGGAAATCCGGCTCAACCTGGCGCCGTCAGTGGGTTGCGGATCGCGTGAAAGCGCCGAAGAGGAAGGTCTCCTTGAGCCGATCGAGGCTGCAGGGTCACGAGGGTCGCCGCGGAACGGACCCGGTTCGAATCTCTCGCCACAATCGGATCGCTGCCGGGAAGTCGCTGTCCGCCAGGGCGGCCAACGCCAGCGCGGCCAGCGACTCGGAGGACCGGTGGAGGGTGCAGGCGCGGCGGGCGCGGTTGCGGGCCTCCGCGCGGTCGCCGCGTTCGAGCGCGGCGCGGGCCTGGCGCCGGTGGCTGGCCGCGGCCCGTTCTATTGCCAGCACCTGGCACAGGTCGGTCCGGCAGCGGTGGCAGGACGGCCCGTCGGCATGCCGCGCCCCGCAGGTCGGACAGTGTTCCATGCCGGTTATTCCAGGTAGAAGAGGATCTCGTCGAGCTCGCGCCGCAGATCGGACGCCTGCGCGGCGCGGCCCTCCTTGATGGCGTCCCGAAGATCCTCCATCAGGTTGATCATCTCTTCCCGGTCTTCGGCCGGCGCGGCATCGAGCGCCTGCTCGGCCAGCGCCAGGGTCTCGCGAACGTCGTGGGCCACGTCCGCAGGCATGGCGGCGGGCGCCGGCCCCGGTTCTCCGCTGCTCCCGGCCGCCGCGTCCCCGGCGGCCTCGGCTCCCTGCTCGCCCTCCACGCCCCAGAGCGCCGAGACCCGCTCCCGGGCGGCGCCCAGCGCCTCGTCGCTGGAACGCCCGATGGCGTTCTCGACGACGCCGCGGATCTCCCGGCCGGTCGCCCGTTCCCGGGCGTGGACGTGCAGCAGACCGTCCAGGTCCAGGCTGTAGGTGAAGAGGATGCCCTCCGCGTGCGCGCCCTGCCGCCGGTTCAGGCCGCTGAACAGGAAGGTGCCGATCTCCACGTTCTTCAGGGCGTCGGGGTTCTCCCCCTGATAGACCTTGATCTCCACTTCCTCCTGGTCCGGGAACATGGTGAAGAACACGTCGGTACGGATGGCCGGCAGCTTGCTGTTACGCCGGATGAGGGGGAAGAACTGGTGCGCGTACGGCATGCCGTAGAGCTCCCCCGCGGCGCCGGTGCCGAAGGTGTAGGGCGTGATGTCGACCAGCACGGCCTGCATGTCCTGCCCCATCTCGATCCCGGCCTGCACGCCGGCCCCGAGCGCGACGCACAGATCCGGATCGACCTCGCCGTGCGGCTCCTGCCCCAGCCGCTCCGTGAGGACGGCGGCGACCCGCGGAATGCGGGTCGAACCGCCCACCAGCAGCACGCGGTCGAGCTGGCTCGGGCGCACGCCGGCGTCCTGCAGCGCGGTGGTCACGGCCTGGAGCGAACGGTCGAGGAACGGCTCGAGGTCGCGTTCGAAATCGGCGCGGGTCAGCTCGCAGGTGAGATGCATGGCCTCGCCGTCCACCGTGGCGACGTGGTCCTCCTCGACGCGCACGTAGGGTTGATCCGACAGCTCGATCTTGGCGCGTTCGGCTGCCCGCCGCAGCCGCGCCTGCAGCAGGCGGTCGTCACGCGCGTTCTCGATCCCCAGCGCCGTCTCGACGTGCGCGTTCAGGCGTTCGACGATAAGTGCATCGAAGTCGTCGCCGCCGAGCTGGTTGTCGCCGGCGGTGGCCAGGACCTCGACGACGCCCTGTTCGATGCGCACCACCGAGACGTCGAAGGTCCCGCCGCCCAGGTCGTAGACGAGGAGGGTGCGGCTCCCCGCACCGCCGCTCTCGTAGCTGAGAGCGGCGGCCGTCGGTTCGTTGATGATCCGCACGACCGTCAGGCCGGCGATCTCCCCTGCTTCGCGCGTCGCCTGCCGCTGCGCGTCGGTGAAGTAGGCCGGGACGGTGATGACCGCCTTGCGCACTTCGCGGCCGAGCGCGCGGTCCGCCCGCTCCTTGAGCGCCTTGAGAATGAAGGCCGAAATCTCCTGCGGGCTGTAGGCGCCGTCCCCCATCCGCACCTGCGTCCCGGAGCCCATCAGGCGCTTGACCGAGAGCACCGTCCGCTCGGGGACGGCCGCGGCCTGGTTGCGGGCATGGCAGCCGACGATGACGGCGCCGGCGTCGTCGAGTCCCACGCACGAGGGCAGGATGGCTTCGCCGCCCTCCTCCACGATCGTGGGCTTCCCGCCGGAGATGATCGCCACCTCGGAGTTCGTGGTGCCCAGATCGATGCCGATGATGGTGTCGTCGTCCGCAGCCCTGGTTTCCGCCGGCATCAGCCCTCCTCGTGACGTCGATTGACCGCGACGTCGGCAAAACGCAGCACATCGTCGCGCCGCACGAACCCGCTCCGCAGCTCCTCGATCACCTCGCCATCGCCGATCCGGTCGGCACGGCGTGCCTCCACCGCGTGCATGACCCGGCCGTCGAAGGGGCGTCCCACGGTCTGCACGAGCCGCACGTCGAACCGGGACAGCATCCTGTCGAAACGGCCGATCGCCAGCTCGTAACCCTCGACGACGCCCGCGGCGCCCCGCAGCGGGCGCCCGAACAACCGCGGCCGATCCCGCAGCCGGACCGCGGCGTCCCGACCCCGCACCAGAGCGTCGCGCACCTCCAGGGTCTCCAGCAGGCAACGGTCCTCGGCGGTTCGGGAAACGCGCTACTCGAACGCGGCCAGCGTCTCGTCGCCGCGCTCCTCCCGGCCGGTGGCGGCGTCGTACCGCTCCGCCGCGGCCGCCAGCTCCCGGCCCGCCCTGGCCTGTTCCCGGTTCTGCAGGCGGATCTCCTGCCGCAGCGCGGCGAACTCGGCGAACAGATCGCGCAGGTCGCAGTCGGCGGTGTTCGGTTCCTCGGGTTCCGGCGGCTCGTCCCCCACCGCGTCGAGCCACCGCCGGAAGTCCTCCAGCGCCTGCCGTTTCCAGTCTTCGCCTGGTTCACTCATGCAGCTTCCCTTCCGCCTCGAGGAGGGTCTGCAAGCCGGGCGTCGTGCGGCGATCCGGACGAGCCTTTCACCAGCGCATCGAGCGCCAGCTCGAAGTCACCGTAGCCGGCCGTTCCGAACAGAGCCGTCTTCACGCGCGCACGATCGTCCTTCAGGGCTTCGTACGCCGCCGTAATCTGCTGGAAGCGTTCGGGGTCATCACCCGGCCGTTGCGCGCGCACCAACTCCAGGTAGCGCCGACGGATCTCATCGCTTGTCGCCGACGGGGACAGGCCGAGCACGATGTAGGGAGCAAGCATGGTCCAGCTCCTAACGGCGCCCTTTCCTTTTCGCGCGGGGGTACAGCAGGACGTGCAACTCGCGCGTCAACGTGTCACGGAGACCGGCGGCCTCGCAGTCGCGCGCCGTTTTGTCCAGCTCCCGCCGCGCCCTTCGGAGGCCTCACTCTGACGGCTCTGACGACCGAACGGGACTTCTCGTTCCTCGGAGGACTGTTGCAGGCCGGTGGCTTCGTGGCGCTCGGGACAATCGCGGCCAGCATCCTGTTCGGAATACCACGTTCCTGACGAAGTTCGCCGTCGAGTTCTCGATCGCCGATGACCTGCTGTTTGCGTACCTCACCGGCGGGGGCGGCGTTGGCCTCGTCACGGAACGCTCCAGCATCGTCATCGATCCGATCCCGTGGACGCCGTTGGAGACCATCCAATCCACTCGTCAAGCAGGCGGCTCTGCCCCCGCTGACGGCGCGATTCACTTCAGTGATGTCGGGTTCTTTCCGCGCCCAACCGCGTATTCCGAGAGCGGACTCGCCCTCGTGCTCGGCGGCGGGGTCGACGTACGGCTGTGGCGTGGACTCGCCGTCGGGGTCGACATCCGGTGGCTGCGGGTCCTCCGCAGCTTCGACGCCTTCGACACGGTCCAGGCAGCCGCGCGAGCGAGCTACCGATTCTGACTGCCCCCGCCCGCCGCCGGACGCTATACGTGCGCATCGAAGGCGTGGCCTCGCTCTGCGGATCGGAAGCTCCGCGGTCACGGTCCAGCACGATCAGCATCCCACGCGCCGCGGCGCAGGTTCCGCGATTCGTGCAACGCCGAGGTCGCTGTCCTCGCACAGCGGAGTGAGCGGCACCTCGCGCTGTTCACTCCCGGAGGAGCTTGCCGTGTCATCCGTGCGGGGTGTGCGGTGGATCGCCGTGCTGGCGCACTTGCTCCTCTCCCGAGTTCTACCCGGCGCCATGCGACTTGGACCAGGCGTCTTCGGCACCCGGAGGAGCCAACGTCGATCACTTGTGCGAACCGCGGCGCGTGCCTGCCTCGTAGCGCCTGCTGGCCTCGCTCCAGCACGATCAGAGTCCGGCTCGTATCGCGACGCGCTCGGCGGTGCTGTGCAGAGCCTCGAGCCGAAACTGCTCGATGGTGCTCCAGGCCGTCGTCTCGGCGCCCTCGGCTGCGAGGCGCCTCGCAGTCCACCTGCCGGGCTGGTCCGTCGGGCTCGTGCTGCTCGACGATGTGCATCAAGTAACGTTGGACGGTCGTTGGGAGATTCCGTCTCGTCGGCGCGAAGCGCGCGTCGCGTTCCACGGCCTCCTGCCGGTTCGTTCCCGCGCCTACTCCTGCGCGCGGCGGCCTCGGAGGGCTGCGCCGCGGCGGCCGCGGGCAGGATGAGGGCGAATCCGAGAGGCTTGTGCGGTGGGCGCTATTCGCCCAAAGCGAGTCTGCCGCGCTGCCAAAACGGGTCAGCAACGCGAAATCGGACCGCGGGCCGAAAATGCTGGCAGCGTGAATGATCAGCATCCAAGGGATCATGGGAACGGGCACGGGCCAGAGCGGGGAGGCCACCGGTTCCTTGGGCGCATCGGGAAACCTCTCCCCCCATGCTTTGAATACCGCGTCCCACGGCTCGGTGTGAATGCACTCGAGCATCATCATGTCGTCGACGTTGTTCGCTTGCCATTCCCGTATCGCGATGGGGCACAACGCCAGCTCCTCTTCCTTCCAGCGTAGCGACCGGCCGTCCATGGGGGACTCGAACGGCTCCTCCGTCTCGGGATCCGCGCCGCGGATCCGCTCGGCCATCGGCGCGACAGCGCCTCGGATGCTGCCGCGCAAGCCGATACAAGGCGCATGAGACCACTTGACGCCGGGAATGGCGGCGATCTCCTCGATCAGATCGAAAGCCGTGTCGGTGCCGAGAATCGTGTCGGCAAGGAGCTTGGTTCGAAGAGCGATCCTCGTCACTTCGGGATCATTATCGACGGGATGGCGGGAACAGATCCGCGATGGAGCAACCGAAGTAGTCGGCGAACTTCCGCGCGTTCTCGACGGTAGTGGTCCGGTACCGCTGGCGGGCGACATCGCTGACGTAGGGCTGCGGCAGGCCGACGGCGTCCGCGACGGTCACCTGTGTGACTCCCGCCACCGAGATCGCCTCGCCACGCGGTTGGCGCTTTTGGCGCGGAGCCAGAAACGCGAGCTGCTGCTCGGTCAGCATCTCGAATCGAGCTACACGTTTCGGACCGTGCCCTGATTCTCAACGGGATGCTACGGTGGCTCCCGGCGACATCGCCCTGGTCAAGACCGACGGACGTCCGATGCGAATTCGGCGATCAGAGTCCACCGCATCCCGTCGAGCCTGCTGGAACGACCCGGCGGCGGGAACAACCGGTGCACGTCGCGTCACGCCTGCGCCTTGGACTCTCGCCGCGATGCCCAGTACTTCCGCATCCGGTCAGCAACCGCTTGGCGCTGTTCCTCCGTCATCGTGCGCTTCCGCTTGGTGACCACCTTGAGCGCCTTCTTCTTGCCGCGCCCGGAGGGCGCAGGGGCATCCGACCCTTCTATCGCCTCGATCGCACGCTGTATCGCGACGAGCTGAGTCCTGAGCGACTTCTCCTCATCCTTCAGGGCGTCCAGAATTCCGCTTTTCGACATCGTGATCCTCCTTCCTTGGATGCCACCCGCCACACCATCGCGCCGGTCCCCGATCCGTACGCACATCCACGGCCGCCGCCCGCGGCGGCGCTCAGCGTCCTGCGGATACGCGTTGCTGCCGGCGCGCAGCTCCGGATTCCGTCACAGCCGCGCCCGCCTCCTGGAGGTACTCAACCGCCGCCGCTACGGGTGAGCCGTTCCGGTCGCCCAACGCCAGGAACCGCACCGTCGTCTCGACCGATGGCAGCGCGCCATCCGGACAGACATCGACATCGCGGTCGTCAACTGCATCGACAACTTCCCGAACCCGTTATCGGCCATGCCCGACGCGCTCTACATCCCCGGTGCACCGAAGCGCGAACCACTCGGGCGCGGCGGCGAGGCCGCCAGACGGAGATCAGCCGGCCGTGGCCTTCCGAGCAGATTGTCTCATTCGGGGGTCCGGACGTCCCACCAGCCTCCGGCTGCTGTCCCATGGCACTCGCTTTCCTCTCCAGAGTCGCGGCGTCAGCGGGATCGGACAAGGGACGGCTGTTCTGCGGCAACTGAATACCGCGGGACGCGTCGTGATTCTCGTCCGTTGCGCCTGTGGCAATGGCACCGTCGCACCGAGTCAGGCCAGAACCCTGCACCTGTCCACGTCCGGCCCAGGTGGTCTTCTAGAATCCCGACCAGAATTGCACACGGATTTGGTCATGGCCAGGCGCCGGTGTTCATGGAATCCCTTTGGCAACAAGGCTGTTATCCGAAGTTGGCGGACTCCGCTACGGACTCCGCCCTTGGCTTTTAACTCTTTTGGAATCAGTAGCGTACGAGAGAATTGGCGTAGCCGTTCCCCATTCCATGAACGATTTGGATTCGTACTGAACTGGACTTCGCAGGACCTCCCGAGCCATTCCGCGAGCCGCGGCGTCGGTTGAACAGCTCGCCGAGATGCGCGTACCCGGCTCCGGCGCGAGCTCGACGGTGACGCCGACCAGCTCGGAGCGGATCACTGTGAGCATGTGCGTGCCCGATGCGGCCGACTGACGGCCGATCAGGTCCGCATCACCGACGAGGCGGTCGAGGCCGTCATCCGCGGCTACACCCGACGCGCTGCCGACTGCATCGTCCAGGCAGTCGAGCGACGGCACGGTCGAGGCGGTCCTGGGGCGCTACGCGAGTGCCGTTCCCGCGGTGGCGGGTCTGCATGCGTGGTTCGTTTTTGGGGGTGCAACGGTCCGGTGGTCGAGGAGGAGTCGGGACTGACCCGCGCGGCACGGCGTCAGATCCAGCAGGGCCTGCAGGCCGCGGGGTTCAACCCTGGCGGCGCGGATGGCCTGTTCGGGGCGCGGACGCGTGCTGCGATTCGAGGTTGGCAGACGTCACGTAGCGCTCGGCCAACGGAGTACCTGGACGGTCAGGGGGCCGAAGCGCTGCGGACGGCGGTCGCGTCCGGGCCGGCGGCGCAAGCGGCTGCATCGCCTTACGCGGTGCAGCCGATGGCACCCACGGCCAGCGCGGCGCAGGAGAACCTGTTCTGGCAATCGATCATGAACAGCACGAACCCGGCGGAGTTCGAGGCGTATCTGGAGCAGTTCCCGAACGGGGTGTTCAGCGCGCTGTCGCTGTCGCTGGCGCGGCTGGCGGCTCTGCGAGCACCAGCGAATGATTCATCCGCAGTGGCCGGGAACTCGGTCGGCGGGGTTGGGGCTCCGACTATCGGGTCACGAGCCTCCCGCTCTCGGGGTCCCCGGCACGGCTACGCCGGCCCTCGGCAGAGCGGGTGGCGGCGATGCGCGGTGGCGTCCGGGCGAGGTGTTCCGGGACAGCGAGGCGTGCCCGGAGATGGTGGTGCTGCCTGGCGGCAGTCTGGCGCTGGGTCGTTACGAGGTGACGGTGGGCGAGTATCGAGCGTTCGCGTCGGCGACGGGCGGCAGTGCGGGCGCCGAATGTCTCTCTATCGGTGGTGGCGATTCGTGGCGGGACCCCGGGTTTCCGCAGTCGGATCGTCATCCGGTGGCGTGCGTGAGTTGGAACGACGCGCAGGAGTACGTGTCGTGGCTGAACCGGACGACGGGCATGACGTATCGCCTGCCGACCGAGGCGGAATGGGACCGCGCTGCCGCGGGGTCGCAGCCCGGATGCTACGAGAACCGGACGGGCAACTTTGGAACCTGCCCGGGTCATCGGTGACCCCACGCGCCAAGTTCCGCCTGCGGCACTCGCCAGTGCTTTCCCGCCTTGAACGCGGGCAGATCACCGGATCGGGCCATCTTGTAGGCGGTCTTCTTGGAGATTTTCAGGTACTCGGCGACCTCGGCGAGTGTCAATATTTCGCGAACTAGCGATCGGGACATCGGGGCGTCAGCGGGTGCGGATGGGCTTGAACGGGCACCAACTGGCATGGTTAAGCGCAACTCTACCAGCCCATTCACTGGTGGTCAAGAACGATTGGAACCCCTAGATATTGGGGAACGGAACCCGTCCAGGCGGATTGTGCCCCAGCGCGTTGACGCTTCCGCCGAGCCGCGCAGGGCGGTCGGCGGGGTCGAGTCTCTTGCGTCGCTAGGACTCCTTGAACAAAGGACCATCTTCACAGTTGAGTCAAGTTTGGGATCGGCTGTCCGCCGGCCGTGCTGTTCTCCTGATCACGCGGCCAGCGCATTTCCTTCCCAGAGGTGGCCGACCTCGCGATCGTAGGCGGCGACGCCTGCATGCAGGCGCGTGGTCGATTCCCCGTCGATCCACGTCATCAGCGTCAGCGCGCCGGGCCACGACGACGGTCAGTTCTTCGACGCCCGGCTGACCGGCGACGATGCCCCCTTCGATCTCGTCTTCCGCCAGCCCGAACACCAGGTGGGATGCTGATGAGGTGGCCCCGGCTATGCGGAGCTACTCCCAGAACGCAAAAGGCAACTTGGACGGTCGGTGAGGGCGTCGGCGTGGCCGTTCGGTCCGGAAGCCGTTGGCGACGGCCCGAGGGAACGAGGATGCAGTGGAAGAGCACATGAAGACGAGAGCAACACAACAGCGCGGCGGAGGCCGGGAAGGACACTCGGCCGGGATGACAGGGCGGCAGGAGCGGCCGTTGACAGAGAGTAGGTCCCAGCTCCGTGGAGTCGGGGACGCGATCTCTTCGCTGTTGCAACCCCTGGCACGGCGTTGGGATGCCTTCCGGACGCCCGGAACCCTCCGCACGGGGCCGAAGAGCCGCCGCGGGTTGACAGCCGCGGCGGCGACGATCAGCGTGATCGTCTGCTTGCTCGGGTCGGCCGGGCCGGCCGCCGCCGACCTTCCGGTGAACAACCACGCAGAGAGCAGCACCACCCCAATCGACGCGATGAAGCTGAGCGTCAACCAGTTCGCGCAATCCTTCACGACCGGATCGAACGCCACGGGCTACCAGCTCGAATCGATCTCGCTCCAGTTCGCAACGGGTAGTCGACGTGCGGCTGGACCCCGCGTCACCAGTCACGGTGACGGTGGACTACGCGACGGAAGATCAGACCGCGTTCGCGCCGGCTGACTTCGAAGCGACGAGCGGAACCCTCACGTTCCAGCCCGGCGACACGGTGAAGACGGTGTCGGTACCGATCGTCGACGACGACGACCTCGCTGAGAGCGACGAGGAGTTCAACCTGGAGTTGAGCAACCCGAGCGGAGCAACCATCAGCCTCGCCACCGGCGTCGCCACGATCGTCAACAACACGACGGCGAAGATATCGGTCTCCGACGCCACGGCCACCGAGGGCATTGACGCAACCATGGATTTCGTCGTGAGCCTGAACGGGGCGGCGGCCAGCACGATCACGGTTAATGCCAGTACATCGGGGGGCTTGGAGGCGACTGAAGGGGCCGACTATATAGTCAAGCTCCAGAAGCTGACCTTCAATCCTGGCCGAACCGAGAAGGTCTTCTCGGTTCAAATCGTCGACGACACCGTCGACGACGACGGAGAGCGCTTCGAGGCTTTCCTCAACAACGTGACGGGGGACGCCGTCATTGTCGATGCGCGTGGGACCGGCACCATCCGCAACCACGAGGATCTGACGGCCAGCTTCCGGAACGTGCCACAGGAGCACGACGGTAGCACCGCGTTCACGTTCGACGCCGAGTTCAGCAACGACGTCGAGATCGGCTACGCGGACATGCGTGACCACGCATTCACGGTCACCAAAGGCGAGGTCACCCGCGCCCAACGCAACGATGGACAGAGCGACAGCTGGGAGATCACCGTCGAGCCCGAGGGCAACGACGCCGTCACGGTCACGCTCCCGGGCCACCGGACCTGCACAACCACGGGGGCCATCTGCAGCAAGGAGGACAACCCGGTCCAGCTGACCAACAGCCCCGCCGGCACCACCAGCAAGACGATCTCGATCTCGATCGAGGACGACATCGAGAACGAGAGCGACGAGACGTTCACCGTGACGCTGTCGAACGCCTCGGGCGCCGACCTGGACACAGCGTCTGCCACCGGCACGATCCGCAACCGGACGGTGGAACCGCTCACCGCCCGCTTCGACGGGATGCCTTCCGAGCACGACGGCAGCGAGTTCACCTTCGAGCTGCACTTCAGCGAGAACCCCGAGGCCGGGTACGCACGCCTGCGAGACCACGCGTTCACGCTCAGCGGCAACGCCAACGTCAACCAAGCGCGCCGCAAGACCCAGGGCAGCAACCAGAGCTGGACGATCCAGGTCGACCCGAAGGGGAACGAGCAGGTCACCATCACGCTGCCCGCAACCACCAACTGCAACAACAGCGGCGCAATCTGCACCGGCGACGGCCGGAAGCTGAGCCACGCGACCTCGGCGACAATCACCAGACCCCCGTCGATCTCCGTCGCCGACGCGACGGTCACCGAGGCAGCCGGCGCCGTCCTCGCCTTCACGGTGTCGCTCAGCCGCAGCTCCGGCAGCAACGTCACCGTCGACTACGCGACCTCCGACGGCACGGCCACGGCCGGCGCCGACTACACCGCCGCCAGCGGGACGCTCACCATCAGCGCCGGCAGCACCGAGGCGAGTGTCGACGTGACGGTCCTCGACGACTCGCACGACGACGGCGGCGAGACGCTGACGCTGACGCTGTCGAACGCGTCGAACGGCACTCTGGGCGACTCGAAGGCCACCGGCACGATCGAGAACAGCGACCCGCTGCCGAAGGCCCTCGTCGCGCGCTTCGGGCGCACGGCCGCGCTGCACGTGGTCGAGCAGGTCGAAGAGCGCGTCAACGCGCCGCGGGCGCCGGGCTTCGACGGCCGCGTGGCCGGCCGGCAGATCAACCGCGACATGGGCCGCGACTTCGCGCTCGACTTCCTGCAGCAGCTCGGCGGCGGCGGGTACGGGTACCAGCAAACCCAACCGGGCGGACGAATGACGGCCGCCGGGGCGAACGGCCCGCGGGTCGGCAACAACGGCATGACGTCGAGCCTCGGACCGCAAAACGCGTTGGACCACGGGATGAACCCGGGCGGAATGCAAGGGCTGCACCCGGGACAGGCGTACGACGGGGGCATGGGGATGGGCCTCGGCGGCGACAGGCTGCTCGGCGGCTCAAGCTTCGCGCTCAACCGCGCAACGTCGAGCGGAGGGGTGCTCTCCTTCTGGAGCCGCTCGGCGCAGTCGAGCTTCTACGGCCAGGACGGCGCGCTCGCGCTCAACGGCGACGTGCGTTCGACGATGTTCGGAGCCGACTACGCCAAGGGCCGGATGGTCACCGGCGTGTCGCTCGCGCACACCCGCGGGCTCGGCAGCTACGCCGGCGTCGACAACGGACACATGACCTCCGCGGTCACCGGCCTCTACCCGTGGATCGGCTACAAGGCCAGCGAGCGGGTGACCGTCTGGACGGTCGCCGGCTACGGCGCCGGAGGGCTGCTGCTCAGCCCGGCGGCGGGAACGCCGATCGAGACCGGACTGTCGATGGCGATGGCCGCCGGCGGCGGACGCGGCCAGATCCTCGGCGGCGGCGAGGGCTTCGGCCTCGCGTTCAAGGCCGACGCCCTGTGGGTGGGAACCAGCACGGATGAGAGCAATGGCCCGAACGGGCGGCTGCGGGGAACCAGCGCCGCCGTCAACCGATTGCGAACGGCGATCGAAGGCTCGCAGAGCATGACGATCGCCAACCGGATGGCGCTCACCCCGAGCGTCGAGATCGGCATCCGCCAGGACAGCGGCGACGCCGAAACCGGCCGCGGCATGGACCTCGGTGCAGGGCTGGCACTCGCGGACAGCGTGACCGGACTCGCCGTGGACATCCGCGCGCGCAGGCTGCTCGTGCACCAGGCCGAAGGGTTCGCCGAGAGCGGCATGTCCATCTCGGTCAGCTACAACCCGACGCCGTCGACGCCGCTCGGCTTCTCTGCACGCGTGTCCCCCGCCTGGGGCGGCGATTCGATGAGCGGCGCCGACGCGCTGTGGGGCCGAGAGAGCATGGGCGGGATGGGCCAGGACCACCTGCTCGGGGGCCGCGGCAACCGGCTCGACACCGAGGTCGGCTACGGGCTGCCGATCGGAGCGCGGTTCGTCGGGACGCCGCGGGTCGGACTCCGGACGTCGGAGTACGGCCGCGACTACCGCGTGGGCTACGGGATGCAGGTGCTCAAGCAGGGAAAGCTGAACCTGCAGCTCGGGGTCGACGCGGAGCGCCGCGAGAGCCCGGTGTTCCATCTGCAGGAGCGGTCAGGCGGAGCCGACCAGCGCGTCGTGGGGCGCGCGACCGTGCAGTGGTAGCGCGAGACGGCAGCGGCCACGACTGATCCAACCAGAACCGGGCACCGGCAATCAGAGAGCCGGTGCCCGGCCCAACCACCAGAACAACGCGTTGCGGTCGACGAGGCGGACGAGCGGTCACCGCTGCCGGAACCAGCCCAGGGCCTTACCGGCCGTGCGGTAATCGACCCGAAAGTGCCTAGTGGTTCGTCACGTCATCATCTTCGGATACGGACATGGGTTACAGCGAGCAATCATCGACGAATCACAGCACCGCACACCCGAACGTTTAGTCATGGCGCAGCACTAGCAATGGCACTGACGAGGAAACCGCGCGCATCTCCACAGACCAGAGCGCGGTCGACGGGCAGGAGCGCGAGGCAAAGCGCCACCGGGACCCCGCGACCAGTTTGATCAAGCCAGGACAAACCGAGGCAGGCCGGTCAGAAGAGAATCAACAGAGCTAGTGGTCCGTCATGTCATAATCTGCGGATAGACGGACTTGAGTTTACAGCGCGCATCGTCGACCTTCATCTGCCAGTCGACACCGCGTTGCGTGCCATTGACGTCGGTGGACCACGCCGACACTTCGTCGTGCAGCGTCCCGAGGTCGCCGATGCGGCGCCCGCGCACGCATTGGCGCGTCATCGAGCTCAGTTCGTTCTCCGCGATGTTCAGCCAGCTCCCGTGTTTCGGCGTGTGGCAGAACTCGATGCGACGAACCAATTCCCGTGCCCGGGCCGGCTCGAACACTTCGTAGAAGGCTCCCTTGGTGTGCGTGTTGAGGTGGTCGCACACCAAGGTGATCTTCTCGCATTCGGCGTAGCGTCCTTCCAACAGGCCGGCGACCTCCAGCGCCCAGTCCACCTTCGTACGCCGGGCCCGGGCGGTCGCCTGCCGCCAACCCGCCAGCGGCTCGCTGAACAGGAAGACCGCGGCCGTGCCGGCCCGTTCGTACTCGTAGTCGACACGCCGGGGACGGTTCTTCGTGGCCGCCATCGGCGGGCGGGTTTCCTTGACCAACTGCACCGGCTGCTCGTCTGGGTATTCCGGAGGAAGTGGAACACGGAATCCGGAGGAAGTGGAACAGCGAATCCGGGAAGTGGAACACGGAATCCGGAGGAAGTGGAACATCGATTCCGGAGGAAGTGGAACAGCGGTTCCGGAGGTCGTGAACGCTCGTCGGTAGCTTGACCTGGCATGCTCTGCCCTTTCGACAGGAGGGGCGTGGCGATGCCGGCACGGAGGCTGCTGATGAGGAAGATCCGCGAGGTTTTACGACTCAAGCACGAGCAAGGACTGTCCCACCAGGCGGTGGCGCAGGCGTGCGCCGTCGGCGTGGGGACGGTCAATCGCTATCTGCAGAGGGCGGCGCAACGTGGGCTCGGCTGGCCGTTGCCGGACGATTTGGACGACGCGGCGCTCGAGGCTCGATTGTTTCCACGCGCCGCGCCGGTGCACGACCGGATCCGGCCCGACTGCGCGTACATCCACCGCGAGCTCAAGCGCGACAGCGTCACGCTGCAGTTGCTGTGGGAGGAGTACGCGCAAATCCATCCGGACGGCTACGGCCGCACCCAGTTCTGCGAGATCTACCGGCAATGGACGCGGCGGCTGCGGCCGTCGATGCGGCAGGTGCACCGCGCCGGCGAGAAGACGTTCATCGACTATTCCGGCAAGCGGCCGAGCCTGGTCGACCGGCGCACGGGTGAGCTCCGACGCGTCGAGCTGTTCGTCGCCGTGCTCGGCGCCAGCAGCCTCACCTACGCCGCGGCGACCGAGACCCAGCAGTTGCCGGACTGGATCGACGCGCATATCCGCATGGTGGAGTACTTCGGCGGCGCTACCACGTTGTGGGTCCCCGACCAGCTCAAGAGCGCCATCACCCGCCCCTGCCGCTACGAGCCCGGCGTCAACCGCACCTACGAGGACCTGGCCACCCACTACGGCGCCGTCGTCGTTCCGGCGCGACCGAGGAAACCTCGGGATAAGGCTGCTGTGGAGAATTGTGTACTCATCGCACAGCGGTGGATACTCGCCCGCCTCCGCGACCAGACCTTCTTCGAGCTCGGCCCGTTGAACGCCGCGATCCGCGTCCTGCTCGACGAGCTCAACGACCGGCCGATGAAGAAGCTGGGCGTCAGCCGCCGCGCCCTCTACGAGCAGGTCGACCGGCCGGCGCTCCGGTCCCTGCCGACCGCGCGCTACGTCCTGGCGCACTGGAAGCTGTGCCGCGCCAACATCGACTACCACGTCGAGGTCGAGCGCCACGTCTATAGCGTGCCGTTCCAGCTGGTCCGCGAGCAGGTCGAGGTCCGCTACACCACGAACACGGTCGAGATCTTCTATCGCGGCAAGCGACTGACGTCGCACCGGCGGCGCTACGACGGACAGCCGTCCACCCATCGCGAGCACATGCCGAGCGCCCACCGCGCGCATGCCGAGTGGACGCCGTCGCGGCTGATCCGTTGGGCCGAGCAGGCCGGACCGGCGACCGGACAGCTCGTCGCCCAGATCATCGAGCGTCGCCCGCACCCGGAGCAAGGGTATCGAGCCTGCCTGGGGATCATGCGCCTGGGACAGCAGTACGGGAACGACCGGCTCGACGCGGCGAGCGCTCGCGCGATGGCACTCGGCTCCTACCGCTATCGCACCGTCAAGAACATTCTCGCCGCCGGCCAGGACCGTCTGCCTCTGGAACCGGCGGCCGAGACAACCCCGACGCCCACGCACACCAACATCCGCGGCGCCGACTACTACGCCGCGGCCACGACCGAGGAGGAGGACCGATGCTGATCGAACAGACCGTCGACAAACTCAACGCCATGAAGCTGGGCGCGATGGCCGACGCCGTCCAGCAACAACTGCAGAGCGGCGAGGCCGCCACGCTCGGCTTCGAGGAGCGTTTCGGCCTGCTGGTCGACGCCGAGTGGACGGCCCGCGAACAGCGCAAGCTGCAACGGCGCCTGCAGACGGCCAAGCTGCGTCATCCGGCGACGCTCGAGGCCGTCGACTTCACGCCTGCCCGACGGCTCAACCGCCAGCAGGTCCTGACGCTGGGAACCTGCGCGTGGCTCGCCGAGCGCCACAACTTGATCGTCACCGGGCCGTGTGGAATCGGGAAGAGTTTTCTCTGTTGCGCCTTCGTCGAACGGGCGTGTCGCCGCGGCTTCACCGCCCGCTACGTCCGCATGCCGCGCCTGCTGCACGAGGTGGCCGTCGGCCGCGGAGACGGTTCCTACACGCGGCTGATGGCGCGGCTGGCAAAGCTCGACCTGCTCGCCATCGACGACTGGATGCTCGCGCCGTTGCGTGACGCCGAGCGCCGCGACCTGACCGAGGTGATCGAGGACCGCGCCGAACGCGCCTCCACGCTGATCGCCAGCCAGTTGCCGGTGACCGACTGGCACGCCGTCATCGGTGACCCCAACCAGGCCGACGCCATCTGCGACCGCCTGCTCCACGACGCGCACCGCATCGAGCTGAAGGGCCGCTCGATGCGACGTACGCACGACGCGCCGAACAACCGCCCGAAGGAGACGACATGAGCACCAGAACGGCAACGCCATTACCGCGGCGAAGCGAAGCCCAGAACCATCGCGCCGCCGACACGCGTGACCGGGGCACGTCGGGTCCGACCGGCCTGTGGATCCTGCCGGTGATGTGGAAAACGCCCGCGATGCGTTCGGCGCAACTGAGCGGTCGCCGAAGGCGCGTTTCCCACAACACCTTGGACGCCGCAGACGGCGCCCACAGGCTCCACAGGCATCTTCGTCCATGCTCTCGAACACCACGTCACGAGTAGAATCTTGAAGGTCTGCTGCGACACCGAGGGGAGGGAACTGACCGACGAACGTCGCTACGCTCCGACGAGCGTTCCACTTCGCCGGAAACCGTGTTCCAGATCCCCGGAAACGCTGTTCCACTTCACCGGAATACCCACGTCCATGCACACGACGGGACAATCCGGATCGTAGGGTTTCTGATACAGATCCAAGACCTGTTCCATGTGCGCCACGAACTCGGCATCGGCCTGCGGAGGGATCACCCAGTACTGGATTTTCCGCTGGGTCATCCCGTTTTTTTTAGCGTCCGCCGGATGGTTTCGTGGCTGATCGACTCGATGATCGCCAACTCGACGACCCGCCGCGCCAGCAGGCGCAACGACCAGTTCGCGTAGCCCTTCGGGGGCGGCCCCAGACGCAGGGCGATGATGTGAGCCTCCTGCTCGCCGTTGAGCAGTTTGGGGACCGGGGGGAACTCCCGCCGTTTTCGCTCCAGCGCCTGCTCGAAGCCTTCCAGCACGCATCGTTGGCGAATGTTCTCGACGGTCTTGGTGCGGCAGGAAAAGGCGTCGGCGATCTTCTGGTCGGTCCACGCGGGCCCGTCTGCATCGGCCTTCAAGAGAACCTGCGCGCGGCGCACTTTCTCACTGCTGCCGTTGAGCTTTCGGACCGTCTCTCGACAGACCTCGCGTTCCTGGGCTGTGAGTCGAACGATGTACCTTTTTTGCGGCATGGAAACTCTCTCGGTTCGAGACGAGCTCCCCGATAGTCCTAATGTTTATTGATGGCACAGCACTAGTCACCGATGGCGGGACGCCGAAGGCCCCCGCCGCGACCGACCGGCCGCACTTCGACCAAATCGTTGGCGGGATGCAGGAGCAACTCGACACGGCGAGGGCCGGGGCCAACAGCAACAGACGGGCGCGAGCCGCACCAGAGGCACGGGATAGGCGCTTCAGCTAGAGTAGAGACCACACGAGGAGCGCAGAATGCAAGAGCGATGCGTGGGGATCCAAGAACTCGAGGGGAACCTGAACAGGTGCCTGGACGAGGTGCAGAACGGTACGACGCTCCTCCTTACGGACAGGGGCCGACGGGTTGCACGCCTCATCCCGGAACCGAGCGCAGGGGAGGCAAAGGAAGGTCCGGCAATCGCTTGGAGCGGTCGGCGGCTGAAGAAGAGGAAGCCGAAGGCGCGGCTGCGCGGCGGAGCCAGCATGACCGACATCATCAGGGAAAACCGCAGGTGAGAATGCTCTACACGGACTCGAGCGCCCTCGTGAAGCGCTACGTCGAGGAAGAGGAGTCGCCCGCTGTAGTCGCGAGACTAGAGAACGCACCGATCGTCGGAACTGCGCTGATCACACGGGTCGAAGTACCAGCCGCCTTGAAGAAGGCGGTCCGGACCGGCCACATGGATCCAGACGAAGCCGAGGAGGCCCACCGGGAGTTCCTGGAGGACTGGCCCGACCTCACGAGGATCAGGGTGACGGACACGCTGGCAGCACGAGCGGGCGACTTGGCGTGGCAACACGACCTGCGGGCCTACGACGCCGCGCAACTGGCGGCGGCGCTCACGTGGCGGGACGAACGCGAAGACGCAGAAGACGAGATCGTGTTCGCCTGCTTCGACAATCAGTTGACGCAGGCGGCTACGGCCGAAGGCCTCGAGACATGGCCCGAATAGGCAGCCCAAGCGGACCAGAATGAAGGAATCCTCGAGGTCATCCCACCGACCCGCCGTTCAAGGGGTCAGCGGCCCCTTTCCGCCTGCTCAGCGAGCCAAAGCCCGCAAAGACCGCTTCGTAGAATGATGAAGCCACTCAACGGTGGATTGTTCGCCAACGATTTCCTGAAGGCCTCGATTGTCGAACTCGACGAGTGGGAGGCCATCACCGATGCCTCGCTGGAGACCTTCGAGGACTCGCTGCGAGACGTCTCCACCCGGTTTCCGACCGAGCAGAAACCGAACGAGAGCCAGACCGAGGACGATCTGATCTGGCCGGTTCTGGTCCTCCTCGAATGGACGTCGAGCCTGCGCCAACAGAACCTGACGCCCCGGGGCGTAGTTGACGTTCCGGACAGCCTGCTATTCGCCGACGACGCGGCGAAGACCCGCGCGAACGGCTTCGCGGAGGAATGGAAGCGCTACGAACTCGGACTCGCCATCGTGGAGTCGAAGCGCTGGGGGCTCTCTCTCGACGCCCGCGCCGACCAGCAAGCGAAGACAGTTCCCTCCACGCAGATGCTGCGGTATCTGCGACGCGTGGACGACCTGACCAGCGGAGACCTCCGTTGGGGCATCCTCACGAACGGGGTGCAGTGGCGACTCTACTACCAGGGGGCTCGGTCGGTCTCGGAGGAGTTCTGCGAGATCGATCTCGCGGCCGTTCTCGACCTGCCCGGACACAATGACGGGCTTTTTGCGCTGGACGCCGCCGAGCGCCGCCACTGGCTCAGAGTGTTCGTACTCCTGTTCCGCCGGGTCTCATTTCTGCTTACCGCCACGAACCGGCGTACGTTCCATCGGCGTGCGCTCGATGAAGGCCGTTACTACGAACAGCGAGTCGCGACCGACCTGTCGAATCTGGTATTCGATCAGGTCTTCCCGGAACTGGCGCGGGCTATCGCGGCCGCGGCACCTGACGCGCCATTGGCGGACGTACGGGACGCTACGCTCACGCTTCTCTACCGCCTGCTCTTCGTGCTTTACGCCGAAGATCGCGGGTTGCTGCCCGTTCACGATACGCGATACGACGACTACGGTCTCCGAGTCCGGGTACGCGACGACGTTCGGCGGCGCAAGGATCTTGACGACGCCTTCTCCGAAACCGCCACGCGGTACTGGTCTACGCTCGACGACCTGTCCACGGCGATCGATCGGGGGGACGCCTCGATTGGTCTGCCGCCCTACAACGGCGGCCTGTTCGACCCCGACCAGACGCCGCTGCTCGGCAGGGTCCGGCTCGGTGATCGGGTGATGGCAGACGTCATCGACGCACTGTCGTTCGAGCGAACGCCGTTGGGCCGCCGCTACATCAACTACCGCGACCTGAGCGTGCAACAACTCGGGTCCATCTACGAACGGCTGCTCGAACGCGCGCTGTGGATGATGGACCACATCATGAACAACCGACTGAGCCTGGAGTTCGGCCAGACCTACGCGCGGATCCCGATCGAGAAATCCCCGCACATCCGCAACGCCGACGCGCTGGAGATCGACTGGACCGACGTGCTGCCGTCAGACGAGTGCTCGTACGTCTTCGGTAATCCGCCGTTCGGCGGGGCCAAGTTCCAGTCGCCCGAGCAGCGGGCGCAGGTCCGGCGCATCGCCGCGCTCAGCGGTAGCGGCGGGACACTAGTGCTGCGCCATGATTAAACGTTCTGGTTTGCGGTGCTGTGATTCGTCGATGATTGCGCGCTGTAACCCATGTCCGTGTCAGAAGATTGTGACGTGACGGACCACTAGACTACGTGACCGCTTGGTTCATCCGGGCCGGAGACTACGTGCAGCAGGCGCAGACGGACGGCGCGGTACCCGCCCGGATCGGCTTTGTGGCCACCAACTCGATCACGCAGGGTGACCAGGTGGCGCAACTCTGGCCACTGCTGCTGGACCGGCGCCGCCTGGAGATCGCCTTCGCTCATCGGACCTTCGCGTGGCGGTCGGATGCCCGCGGCAAGGCGCATGTCCACGTGGTCATCGTCCGGCTGGACGCGGCCGAACACGCGCCACGCGATAGGCGGCTGTTCTCCTACGAGGACATCAACGGCGAACCGCTCGAAGGCCGACACGCAGTGATCACGCCGTACCTCTTCGACGGCGGTGCGTTGGCCGACCCGCACGTCGTCGTCCAGAAGGAGAGCCGCCCAATCAACGGCATGGGCAAGCTCGTGAGCGGCACCCAGCCTATCGACGACGGCTTCTACACCTTCGATGCGGAGGAACGAGCCTCGTTCTTAGAAGCTGAACCGGCCGCGGCGCCGTTCCTTCGTCCGTACGTCGATGCCCGCGGCTACCTGCAAGGCGGCGAGCGTTGGATACTAGCCCTGCAACAGGCATCACCAGCCGCACTGAAGCAACTGCCGCTCATTCTGGATCGCATGGCGTCGGTGCGGCGATATCGGTCACAGAGCAGGCGCACGAGTACTCTGGCGATCGCCGATTACCCGACCCGGTACAACGTCGAGGTTCTTCCCGAGACGGCCTTTCTGGCTGTTCCCAAGGTCAGCTCGGAGCGGCGCGACTACGTGCCCATCGGCTGGCTGGACCCGCCGACGATTCCGAGCGATCTGATCTTCGTACTCCAGGACGCGACCTTGGCGGATTTTGCCCTGCTCACCTCGGCGATGCACATGGCGTGGCTGTGCCACATCGGCGGACGGCTAAAGAGCGACTACCGCTACTCTATCGGCCTCGTCTACAACACGTTCCCGGTGCCGCCCGGCTTCGCTGACGCGGACACGTCTCCGCTGGAGCCGCTCGGGCAGGCGGTGCTCGACGCTCGCGCCGCCCACGGGGGCGCGACGCTGGCGGACCTGTACGACCCGGACCTGATGCCGCCGAACCTCCGAAGGGCGCATCATGCGCTGGACCGTGCGGTGGATCGTCTCTACCGCCGGAAACGCTTCACTTCAGAGCGTGAACGCGTCGAGTTCCTGGTCGGATTGTACGAACAGCTGCGCGCTCCCCTCACAACGACGGCGACCAAGAGCAGACGGCGGTCCCGCCCACAGCAGAGGGCAACGCGTTGAACTACGAGAAGGGATACACCCTTGACACAATAGGAACGTTTTGGCCTGTGGGTCGTCCCAAGAGACGCCTACCGGGGCGGCTCACATTCAGCCCCGAGGATGGTGGAAGACTCCAAATCGCGGGATCGTTCCATGATCCCAAGGAAGTGATTGCTAGAGCTCAACGAGAAGCCGATGGGTCAGTACACGTAGGGCTAGCCGAGCTAGCAGGACTCAATGCTCCGCGGATGCGCATTCTCGGAGAGACCACGAATGGTCGAGTAACCTTGGAAGAATGTATAGAAGGACAAGGCACCTGCCATATAGCGCTAATACTATGCGGCGCTCACATCTCGAACAACGAGCTGCTGCGGTTTCAGGCTGCTGAGTTCGGCATCCGAGAATTCGTTCGCTGGAGCGGCGAGTCAGGGCTAGACGACGCGCTATTCCTACACGAAAGAATAGACCAGATCGAAAGGATACAGATTACGTACAATCCAGTTCCAGAGAAGGTTATAAGTATTCCAGGCGGACAGTTAACGGTCCGTTTGCCTTATGACATTCATGGAGACCACTTACAGGAGGTAGCCATAAGACAGAATTGGAAGATCGAGAGACGGTTCGCAGATACGGGATCAATCCAGGATGTATATCGAACACATCATAGTCTACAGGCTCTTATATCCCTTGGAACATCAATGCCAGTGACCGTCAACGGAACGCGGGTGCAGTTGAGGAACGGGGACTGGCTTGACCTCCACTTCCGACACACGGGGAGCGAGACCATCACTCAAAACAACCAGCAATATCGTCCACAAGACGTGCTATTCAGTTACGAGGATTTGAACGGCCTGAGCGGAATTGCTCGCTGGTTAGAGATATCAACGAAGTTCTGGCCCGTAATCGGAACGGTGATGACTCGCTGGTACGCACCAGACTTGCACCTTGAGCTCCAGTTCTTTAACATGGTAATAGCAGCGGAAGCATTTGACCGAATCCGCCAAGCAAGGAAAGAGCGGAAGCGGACGCTGAAGAAACGGCTGAAGGCAATGACGGACTTAGTAGGACCAGCCTTTCACGACGTAATCAAAGATGCCGATTGGTGGACAACAGCTGTAGTAGTCAGACGCAATGAGGATGTTGCACACATTGGAAACCCCGGACGGACGGAGCCCAAGGCTGAGCCGCTATACTGGCTAACAGCTTCAGTCTATATTCTGGTCGTCCTGTGTCTATTGCGCCAATGTGGAATGACGAAAGACCAGCTACCGAACAAGAGGCGTTGCCCGTGGATGGCAACAGTTGCGCACAAGCTGAAGCTGATCCAGAGCGATGTGTGAGAGGCATTGGCCTCCGGCGGACCTGGAAAGCCGTTGATGCGGGGGCGGTACCGTCTCGGGGAGTCAACACCGTCTGCTCTCGCGGGTCGCTACAAGCATAGGTACCACGCCCCGGCGCACCAGAAGCTGGGATCGGCAGGTTGGGGACCCAGCAGCGGGAAGCCCAACTGTGAAGAATCGATCAGAACCAAGCTAGGAGTCTGCGCCGCAGGAGATTTGCGGCACGCAACGGGTCGCCGGCCCACGACCTGAGTCACGTGTCGGGGCGACTTCGCCGGTCAGCGGGGCGGGGTGGATTTTCGGTAGTTGGCGAACAGATGACAAAATTCGGTCCTCGCGGGCCGCATGGCCCGCCAGAGACCGCGATGCGCATCGATTTGTCGCCGTTGTGAGCCTCATATCCCGCCTTCTACGCCGCCATCAGCGGCTGCAGGCGTTTGACGTTCAACGCCAGGCACACCAGGTCCCACTCGCACCGCACCTTCGCGAGTCCGCGCAGGCTGAAGCGCCGAAATCCCAGCACGTGCTTGATCCAACCGTTGGGAGCCTCCGACAACCACTTGCGCTCCGCATACGCCGTGCGGCCCGCCGGCGTCGCCAGCTTCTCCACCATGCGAGCCGTCGCCGGATGGGCCTCCCGATCACGGGTAGCCGTCTGCTTACCCTCCCGGCCCAGCGCCACATACCCGTCAATGCCCCGCTTTTCCAGGTCGGTCAGGTCCCGCTCGTTGCAGTACCCCGCATCGGCCAGCACCGTCTCCGGCTGCGCGGCGAACGTCTCCTTTACCGCGTCGAGCAACACCGGCAACTCACCCTGGTCGCTCGCGTTCGCCGTCAGGTCCGTCGCCACCACCAACTGGTGCTCCGCGTCCACCGTCACCTGCGCGTTGTAGCACTGCTGGAATCCCTCGTTGCTCGTCTTCATGATCGAGCTTTCCGGGTCCGTGAAGTTGCTCTGCGCTTTCTCGTCCGGCTCGCCATACGCCCGCTTGTACGGCCGACCGCCCTTCGGGTTCCGATCCTGCCCCGGCTGCCGACCCCGCGCGGCGTCCGCCGCCCGAGCCGCCGCTTCCAGACGCGCCTTCGCTTCCCGGATCGCCGCCAGACGCGCTTCTCGCCGACGCAACTCCGCCGGCAGATCGTCGCCCCGAACCTCCGCGCCCAAGCGCGAGTCCTCGGCCTCGTCAACCGCATCCGCCTGACGCAACAGCGCCTCGACCTCGCTTTCCAGGCGCTGTTCCTCTGCCTGCATCCGGTCGTAGCTCATCGCCTTGCGCTTGCTCGCGTTCGCGCGCACCTTCGTCCCGTCGATCGACAGCTTCCCCAAGCGCGCCAGACCCAACTCCTGCGCCAGACGGACCACCTCCACGAACAGCGCCTGGAAATCCTCCAGGTGCCGACGCCGAAACTCGCACAGCGTCCGGTGTTGCGGAAAGTTGCCCGCCGCCAGCACCCGGAAACCAACGTCCTCTTCCAGCTTCCGAGCGACCCGGCGCGACGAGAATACCCCCGTCGCGTAGGCGTAGAGCAGCACCTTCACCATCATCCGAGGCTCATACGGCGCGTTGCGACGGCCGTCCCCCTCGTACAGAGCGTAGAACGCCGTCAGATCCAGACCGTCCACCAGATCGCTGACATGGTGCGCCAAGTGGCCCTCCGGCAGCCACTCCCGAACGTCGGGCGGCAACAGCAGCGACTGGTCAGGCACATAGGGGCGGAATGTGGTCGACATCGAGTCCTTTCGTCGTCGGCTCGCCTGCAATTGTCGCATCTGTTTTTCTGCGGCGCAGACTCCTAGCCCGGATCATTCATGAGGGGTCGTGACCGACCACCGTCAGGGTGTGATCGGCTCGCGAATCGGGCGGCACAAGCGTCTGGGTCACGCCGGCGACCGGCGATGGCGTGGTCGAGCAGCGATACGACGCACGATGAGCGTCATGGAGGGCTGGCCAAAGACAGCTTCGCCGTGATGGCGGCCGTGCACGCGGGTCCAGACTCGCGTTGGACGCGTTACCCGGCGCGCGCCCCGAGGGAAAGGGCGATCTTGCGCCACGCGTCGAGATTCGGCGTCGAGCGCGGCAGATGCAGGACGAGGCGGCGGACGGAGCTGACGACGTGGACGCTGAGCTTGAGCAGCCGATCGCGCAGCCACATCACCTGGGTTCGGGCACACGCGGTGCGCGCCGCGTGCAACCGCAGTTCCTGCATGAGCACGTAGGCTGCGGCGGTCAGAAAAACGCGCAACTGGTTCGCCCGGAGTCTGCAGCAGCTCGTGCGGTCGAGCTGCAGGTCCTTGAGTTCCTTGATCCGGTTCTCGACGTCGCCACGGGCGCAGTAGACCTTCTCGTAGAGAAAACGCGGCGTCTGCCGCATGTTCGTCACCACGAAGCGCGGGTTGTCCCGCGGCTCGCGGTCCCCGAGACGGACGACTTCGGCCTTGATGATGACCCGGCGCGCGGCGCTCCACGTGCCCGCCGCATAGTCGGTGTCCATGTAGAGATGCTCGGTCTGCTCGCTGCGCGCCCGCGCCACCAGCATCGCCGGCTCGGCGTGCCGCAGCAACACGGCGTTGCTCGCCATCGCCACCACGTAGTCGAGCCGCGGCTGTGCACCCAGGAAGTCGAACAGCGCCGGGGACGCAAAGCCGCCGTCGAGCCGAACCAGAAAGCGCGCCCGTGGAAACGCACAGCGCAGCAGCGGCAGCAGCCGTGCCAACAGGGCCACGCCCCCTTCGGAGGCGACCGCCTTGCCGTGCCGCAACACCGCCGAACACAGATACTGCTCGGGTTCGCGGTCGAACGTCAGGAACGCGAGCAGCGGCAAGTAACACCAGTTGTCATAGTACCCATTGAAGAGGCTGTACTGCTGGGAGCCGTGCGTCGGGTCGTCGGTCGGGTCCAGATCGATCGTGATGCGCCGAACCCGCCCCAGCCGGCGGCGGTGGCGCTCGACAACACGCGCCGCCAACTCGCACCCCATGTCGTAGAGCGCGCCGCGGCCGGCTGCGTTCTCGAACCGCGACAGCGTCGGCTGCGAGGCCAGTGACTCGCCCGCCACCGGGTCGCGGCCGAGCAGCAGCTTGTGGATGGGGTCGTCGGCGAGGTGCTCGGCATCGTTGCAGTCGGGATGGCCGCAGGCGATGCCGAAGATGCGCTGGCCGATCAGGTCCGCGAGCGTGTGCCGAATCTTCTCCGGCGCGCGCTTGTCGCTCAGGCACCGGGCGAACGCCTTGACCAACCCGTACACGCGCTCGGCCGCCTTCAGCAGGACCGCCCCGCCGTCGGAGCTTGCCTGCTCCTGGTTGAACTTGGCGAACAGTGGCTTGTCGAACAGATCCGGGAACAGAACAGCCTGTGGCACAGTGTCGGTCGTCACGCAGGGGCCTCCGTGGTGGCTAAAATGCCTGTGAATACTGCATTTTTACCATACGGAGGCTCTTGTGTCTCTACCTGGATCGGGCCCTTGGTGCATGATCCGGGCTAGCAGGGCCCGCTGGTGACAATAGAGCACCGAGGGGAAATCGCGGGGCCGCAGAGTCCGCGAAGAGACGCCAGAAAGGAACGCCGGCGGACTCACCGACGACGAGAACGCGACGCACGCTGCGACAGAACAGTTAGACGGGATGGAGGAGAACCCAAACCAAAAACGGTGCGGTCGACGCGGTCAGTATTTTGGGAACACTCACGCGAACCCGCGGGGTCACCGTCGTCACGGCGGAACCGCGAAACCGCTCGGGCGTCGACCCGCACCATCAGCTCCCGCATCATGTCGGCAACGCAGCCGGCTGGATGCGGAGGTCTCTTCTCGCCGTTCGGGCCGGTGTACCGGGTTCCCACGACGGAAGTATACGCGAGCAGATCGGCGTCAGCGGAGGGGGCTGCGGCGGAAACGAGGATCCAGAAGCCCAAGGGCCGTGGAACAATTCAAAGTGTACCACCACCGAAGACGGCCGCGAGAATCGTGCGCGAAGCCGTACTGGAACTGACCTAACACCGCGCATGACATGGCCCCGTTGGCCGCCGACCTCGGCCACATCGACGAACCGGGCGAGGTCAGACCACCGTTCCTGTGGGACCCGGAGCGCCGCCTGCACCTGTGCGCGAAGCTGGACGCGCTGTTCTTCCACCTCTACGGCATCACCGACCGTGACGACGTTCGGTACGTCTGGTCCACTTTCCCGATCGTTGAGCGGCAAGATGTCGTCCGCAGCGTACGCTGCAGCGCCCCCGTCAGACCGAGGCGCTGCACGGTCAGCGTCTCGTCCAGTCCCTCCCGGATGGACGCCGCCGCGCCGGGGTGGTCGTGCTCCAGCGACCCGGCCAGCCGCTTGAGCACCCGCGCCGCACGGTCTGCCGAATCGAGGTTCCACGCATCCCGCAACGCCTTGCCGACAGAGGCGTGCAGCCGCTCGGGCAGATGGCCGATGACGTTCCTCCACTTATGGACTTGGCAGCGTTGCACCACGCCGCGAGAACCGAAGACGTCGGTGATGGCCCGCCGCAGCCCCGTAGCGCCGTCGATGACAAACAGCAACGTCCGGTCCGTCGGCAGTCCGCGCGTCACCAGGTCGCTGAGCAGGCCGGTGGTGACGGCAGCCGTCTCGGTGGCGCCTTCGCGCAGGCCCAGCACGTGTTTCCGGCCCTGTGTGTCGAGCCCCAACGCGATCACCATGCAGTGGTCCCGGAAGACCTTGCCGTCGATGCAGACCGCCCGCAGGTCCAACTCGCCCAACGGCCGGCTGAGAAACGCCTGGAGGCGCTTTGTCGACAGCGCCACGAACCGCCGCGACACGGCACTGCTCGACGTCGCCCGCTCGGTCACGTCGGCCGGTACCGGGTCCAGCGTGCCCGCGTACCGGCGCGTCGACACCCCGGCGGCGACCGCGGCCAGCGTGTGCTCGTCCAGCGGGTCGGTGGCCGCCGCCCATTGGAAGCTCGCCAGCGGGACTTCGCCATCCGAGCTCCGCACGCGGAGCCGCGGCAGCTCGACCTGCCGCCCGCCGAGTGTCACCTGGCTGTCGACACTCCCTCCGCGCCACGCGGGCCGCTCGACCTGATGGCGCCCCTTCGCACCACACAGGACTTCCCGGTCCGCCTCCATCATCGCCTCCAGGACCTGCAGCCCGGTCGCGATGCAAAAGCCATGGAACGCTTCCCGGACACCGTTGACCACGCCGAGCACCGGCAGCGGCACCTGGACCGTGACGGGTCGCGAGCTGGGGGGTTGGCCGGACGTCTTCCGCCTGTCATGCTTCGCCATGGGTGGCAGTCTCCTTTTCTGATTGCAGCCCCTGTCCTACCACAGGACAGGGGCAGGAGCCGCCACCCGCTTCACATCAGCTCAAGTTCAACAGCGTCCGGGACATCCCCCTGCGGTAACCCGGCATATACTCCCCGTGTGACTGAAGGGGCATCAATGACCCTATCGTCCTATAGCCTCGTCGTCTTGGGCGCATCGGGCGGCACGACTGACTCGAGGACTCGCCACCGAATCCTATGAATATCGTCCTCTCCTTCAGCGCGCTGTGCATCCTGCTGGTGGTCGGCAAGCTCCTGCGCGTCCAGATCCGCCTGTTCCAGAAGCTCTACCTGCCGGCCTCGGTGATCGGAGGCCTGCTCGGGCTGGTGCTCGTGCAGACCATCGGTGGCTCCCTGCCCGCAGCGACGATGGCGGGGTGGAATCAGCTGCCGGGATTCCTCATCAACATCGTGTTCTCGGCCCTCTTCCTGGGCGTGTTCATTCCGCCGATCAGACGCATCTGGGGGATCGCCGGGCCGCAGTTGGCGTACGGCCAGATCGTCGCCTGGGGCCAGTACGTCGTCGGCCTCGGGGTGGCGATCGTGCTGCTGACGCCAGTGTTTGGCGTCCCGGGGGCCATCGGCACCATCATTCCGGTCGGCTTCGAAGGAGGGCACGGCACGGCCGCTGGTCTGGAACCGGTCTTCGATGCCTATGCTTGGCCCGAGGGCAGGGATCTGGCGCTCACGTCGGCGACCTGTGGCGTCCTGTTCGCCATCATCGTCGGGATGGCGCTCGTCAACTGGGCGGCGCGCCGGGGTTACACCCGGCAGCTGAAGCGTATCGAGGACATGCCCGAGAGCAGTATCGTCGGCGTCTACGACCCAGCTGAGCGGCCGAGCGCCGGGAGCCAGACCGTGTCGGCGGCGTCAATCGACAGCCTCAGCTTCCATCTTGCCATCATCGGTCTCGGTGTCTTCATTGGCTATCTGATCCACGGCGGCTTGGTACGGGTCGAACTCCTGGTGCGACCGCCGAGCACCGACGGCCGCGCCTTCTTCGACACTTTCCCCCTCTTTCCACTGTGCATGATCGGTGGCGTGGTGGTGCAGCTCTTCTTCGCCAACTTCACTAAACGCAATCCGCTCGACCATCGCCTTATGCAGCGCCTCTCGGGCACCGCCATGGATTTCCTGGTGGTGGCCGCGATCTCGACCATCAACGTGGAGGTAGTGCTGGGAGGGCTCGTGCCCTTGGCGATCCTGGTCGCTGCCGGGGTACTGTGGAACGTCTTCTGTGTGATGTGGTTGGCGCGCCGTCTCCTGCCAGCGGATTCGTGGTTCGAGCGCTCGATCGCCGAGATGGGGCAGTCCATGGGCGTCACCGCCACGGGGCTCCTGCTCTTGCGCGTCGTCGATCCCGAGGGTAACACCGACGCCACCTCGGCCTTCGGCTACAAGCAACTCATGCACGAGCCGTTCATGGGCGGCGGGCTGTGGACCAGCGCCGCCATTCCGCTGGCGCTGGCCTACCATCCGGTGTTGGTGCTCGGCATCAGCGCCGGTGCGGTGGCGCTCTGGCTGCTGGTGTGGGCGCTGCTCTTTCGCGGTCGGCTCGGCCTCGGTTAATCGCGTCCCGCCTGCACGCCAATCGATCTCGGCTCGCCACGCGTAACATGATCGTCCGGGCGGCGCGATGCATTTCGACTCCCGTCATCTGGGAAGGTACAGAACGAGGCCCGGGCGGTGGAACGAGCACCGTCGCCGGGCTAGGATGGAATGGTCCGGATGATGTCGTTCCGGGACCGGGCAACCGAGCTCCGGGGCGGTCAACGACGAGCGAGGGTTGAACGATGGAATACCACAGTGTCCGAGACCGGCGTGTGTTTCCTGACAACGCGACGCAGGAGCGAACGGCACGCAGGCTGATGGTCGTGCGGCCCCGGGTGGAGGATCGCCAAGCGCGAGGCGGCGCAGCCTTCAGACCCGCGGATCGGGGAAGCACGGCGGGAGCTTCGTGCGTTGACCCGCAGTGGCTCGTCCACGTCTGCCGGACCTGGTTGAGTGGGACCGTGATTGCGGGGGCCATCGCCGAAAACGGCGCCCGGCGCGCCAGAAGCGGCGCGGCCCGATCACAGAACGCTGGTCCGGTCGATCATTTACCTGCGGCTCAGCCGTCGCGGTTCGTCGCTTCCTCGAGGTACTTGACCGCCGCCTGCATCTCGTCGGCGTCCCACGCTGGCCAGTCGTCGTGGGCGGGCAACCCCGATACTCCTTGCGGCCGGCGGCGACCAGCCCGAGGACCGCACGCTGCGAACCGTAGTGGTCGCACAAGGCCAGGAACCGCATCGTCTGGCTGACCGATGGCAACAGCGGCGGCCCGACCAGGGGCCGGACCGCCGCTGCTGGCTCCGTAGCGACCGAGGCAGATCGGTGGCGCGGTCTGATAACGGCCCATTACGTCAACAAGAGGCAGACCGAACCACCCTGACACGGAGGTGTCGCGGTACGCCATCGCGGCCTGGGGCCAGCCGCACCTGGGCTTTCGACAGCGCGAACTTCCTGCCGCCTTTCCGTCATAATTCCCGGCGGCGCGAGTACACGATGACGTGCATCGCCCGGATCTCCATCGGCTTCACGAAACGCGCTGCGCACGCATGGTTGTACGGCTGGAGCACGAAGCCTCGCTGCACGATGAAGACGAGGCAAGACGAGGCGGACCAGACATTCACCCGACACGAGATGAACGTAGGCCTCGTCGCCGTCCTGCACGCAGCAGCGGTGAGAAACGATGGCGATCATGGTCGGCCGGTGCGTCGGAAGCATCGACTCGCCGCGAATCTGAACCCCGTAGGTCCCGCAGCCGCAGGTGTGCGAATGGGAGAGGGGGATCGCTATGCCACCCTGGGGACCTTGACCCTCGTCAAGATTGCGAAGGCTCTCCGCTTCTCTGTTGATCTGTTGCTCGCTGGTACGGATCCGGATTACGACTGCATGCCGAAGCGAGGCGGCGCGGATGAGATTCCGGTGATCGCCGAGGGCGCCCCGGCCCTGCGATGGCACGAGCGATGGAAGGCAACCGCCGATATCGTGCAGTGGGTATCCCGTCCCGGAGATCTGCAAGATCTGGCCGCCGACACCCAACAGGTCAGCGAGTGCCTTTTGCGTTTGCAGCCCCGCCTCCAAGCGCAACCGCTTGATGTTCTCTCCCAGAGACATGACCAGAGACCAACTTTGGAGGAGTGGGTTCCACGGCCCAGAGCGCTCCGATCACCGGGCGGGTTGGAGGTTCCATCACCGTAGCGTTTGACATGTCGCCGGAGTAGCGGCAAAGTAGAGGGCGTATTGTCGTCGAGCCCCCTGAATCGAGCCCGCCGTGGGGTCCGGCGTTTCACAGAAAACTGATGGCCACGGGGGCCACGGGAGGCACTCCGGAATTGACTGTCGAGATGACCCCTGGGACGGACGACTTGGAAGCGCGCGGTTGCACGGTGCGGTTGAGCGACCACTTCGCCAAGGTGTCTGCACGGTATCGAACGCTGCGCGAGCTGGATTTCGAGGCCGTACGTATCGTCAGCGACGTGGTGGCTCGCGCCGTGGACTTAGGAAGACCCGTGCGGCTTGTGGACGTCGCCACGGGCTCGGGGCGGTACCTGGACGCGGTCAATCATTGCTTAGGCTCAGCTCTTGGCATGCAGGTCGTTTCCATCGGCCTGGATCTGAGTCCGCCCATGCTCAGGCAAGCGCGCATCCGCAACAGACACGCGGGTCTGCGTACGCGGCACCTGGTCGGGGCCGTCGAAACGCTCCCGTTCCGGGCCTCCAGCTGTGACGTGATGACCTGCTTCAATGCCGTGCACCACTTCGACCTCGCCCGGTTTGCTGGCGAGGCGTCTCGGGTGCTCACCCCATCCGGCCAGCTCGTCGTCTATACGCGAACCCCAGAGCAGAACCGCCGCACAATCTGGGGCCGCCACTTTCCCGAGTTCGCCACGCGGGAAACGAGACTCCATGAGGTCAACGATGTGCGAGCCGCCCTGGAAGCCACCGGTGCCTTCAGGTCGGTGCGCGCGCAGACGGTTGCGTGGCCGGTCACCACCACCTTGGTTCGACTCGTCGAACAAGTCACCCACTATCATTATTCGACCTTTCGGCTGTATTCAGAAGATGCGCTCCGCGCAGCGATCGACACCTTCCGCCAGCGCGTGCGGGAGGCGTTCCGCGACGTGACGCACATCACGCATGACAATGACCACGTGCTGGTGATTGCTCAGCGCATGGGCGCGTCACCGCCGCCGACCGCAAGCGCCGCACCCGCCGCTTGATCCTGATCGGCTCCTATATCGACAGCGTCAGCCAAGCCGACCCGGTGTCCATGACCAAGCTCATGAAGGGCCTCGATGAGTTCCTGGAGCGCGACCAGGACCGGGCACTGTTCGACTTGGCGCCACGGCCCAAAGACGCCTGACGCCCCCTCACCGGGGGTCTTCCTGGGCGTGCTGCCAGGCCGGAAGGGCACCGCTCATGCCGCCTCAAGCTGAACCGCGGACCGTTGGCGCGCCCAGACGCGCGACAGTAGACGCGGGGTGGCAGGCACGACATGCGCTCTTCAGCAACTGGTTCAACCGGACCGGCCAAGCGAACAGGATAAGGGGGCGCGCGTTCCCACAGCCAGATCCGCCCCGCGAAGCGGGGGCGGAGCGCAGCGACGCCCCTTGACGGCGGTGAGCACACGCGAACACTGTCGGCCTCGACGGCGCCGACCGACCACAACATCTTGTGTCTTTGTTTAGCGGGTCGCGGCGAAGATCCGCGTTTAAAGACTGCAGGTTTGGTGCGCCCGTGCCGACAAGCGGGGTATGGCCGAGGGTCCGGACGCGCCCCAGCGTGAGGATGATCCGCGGGACACGCGCATCAAGCAGCAGGACCGGGAGATCTCGCGGCTGCGCGGGGACTTGGCGCAGGTCAACCGCGACCGGGATCGCTGGAAGCGGCACAGTGAACGGCTCCAGCAACAACTCGATACCGCGCGCCGCGCGGGCTTCCGGCAAGCGGCTCCCTTTGCCAAGGACCGACCGCAGGGGCGCGGCGGGCGTCCCGGACGGCGGGCCGGTGCACGCTATGGCCGGCAGGCGTGCCGCCGGCGTCCGGCCCAGGAGGACGAGACGCATGCGGCGCCGGTCCCGGCGGCGTGTCCGGACTGTGGCGGCGCAATCGAAGTGACCCGCGTGGCATCGCAATATCAGGAGGAAACCCCCGAGGTGCGCCCGGTCGTGCGCCGCTTCGACATCGAGGTGGGTCACTGCTCGCGGTGTCAGCGGCGCGTGCAGGGCCGCCACGCGCTGCAGACCTCGGATGCGCTGGGCGCGGCCGGTGCGCAACTGGGCCCCGGCGTCGTGGCGCTGGTCGTCGAGTTGCACACCGAGATGGGCGTCCCGCTGGCAAAGGTCGCCCACGTGCTGCGGACCACGTTCGGCCTGCAGGTGACGCCGGGCGGCCTCGCTCACCTGCTGCACCGCACGGCCCGCGACGCCGCGCCGACCTACACGGCGCTGTGCGAGCAGGTCCGCAACTCGCCGGTGGTCACGCCGGATGAAACCGGGTGGCGGGTGGGTGCCATCAGCCACTGGCTGTGGGCGTTCGTTACCCCGGAGACGACGGTCTACGCCATTTGCCCCGGCCGCGGGTTCGACGATGCCACCACGGTTCTGGGGGCCGACTTCGCCGGTGTGCTCGTGCGCGACGGGTGGGTGTCGTATCGCTGCTACCGAGCCGCGCTGCACCAATCCTGCCTGAATCACCTGCTCCGACGATGCAAGGAACTGCAGGAAGATCATCCCGACAGTCTCTGGGCCGGCCAGGTGCAAGCGGTTCTTGCAGACGGGCCTTGCCGTGCGTGAACCGCTGCAACGACGGCGAGCTGAGCGAGCACGGTCTGGCATCGGTCCGCGGCCGACTCGTGGCCCAGCTCGGTCGGCTGATTGACGCACCGCCACCGCTGGACGACGCCGAGCGCTTTGCCCGGCATCTGGCCACCGAATTCGCTGCCGTGTTTCTCTTCTTGTGGGACCTGTCGGTCGACGCCACCAACTGGCGCGCCGAACAGGCCATCCGTCCCGCCGTCGTTATCCGCAAGGTCTGCGGTGGCAACCGCACCCGTCACGGCGCCGACAGCCAGCAGGTGCTGGCCAGCGTCGTGCGCACCGCCCGCCAACGCGACCTCGACCTTCCTCCGCTGATCGCCACGATGTTGCGCGCTGCCGATCCCGTCGTCCCCGACGCATTCGGGCTTCCGCCGCCGCCCGCGTGAGGGACGTAACGCCGGAACGACCGCTTCCGAAGCGCGACCGGTCCCCGCGGCTGCCCGCCGCGAAAGATACAGTGCAAAGACGCCACCCCCGACTTGGCTGCCGGCTGTGTGCGGCGGGTGTTTCGAACGGCTGCTGCGCTCGGCAGCCAGCAGACCTTGCCCTCCGTGCCCAGGGCAAGCCGACGCCCATACGTCCGCGCCCGACTTCCTACTGCGGCATGGTAACAATGCAGCCATGGCGGCAACCCGCGTGAGACGCAACATCCGCAAAGAAACCTCGTCGGGACTCCGAACGTTCCCGGCCCACTTCAGACCGTATTTATTGACGAATCACCCGCTAAATGAATACCATCTTGTGGTCGACCGTCGGCGAGAAACCCGCACATTCCGGCGCTCGCCAACAGCCTGATGGTTCGGTACTCGCCGATGTGACGCTCCACGCTCGTCTTTGGCGTCAACGATGAGCGAACGTGTGCGATCGGGAGTGGTCATCAGACACTCATCGTCGCTTGCGCACCGTGTATCTCTTCAACTGTCCCGACCTACTAACTGTTGGACGTCCTCAACACATTGCGCATGAGCACCCTGGCCGGCCGGATGCGATTGGTGAGAATGTCCAGCGCAAACCGCGGTGGTCCGGGTCGCCGACACTCGGCGGCCAGCAACTCCTCTGCCAGGTCCAGGCTTTGCCTTGTCGACATCGACGTCAACAGCCGGACAGTCGACGCGCGGACACTTGGCTCATCATTGTCCATGGCGAGCAGTCGAAGAGTTTCTTCAACCTCGGGCTCTCGTTCCAATCGCGCCCGGAATGCGTCCAACGCATCCTCGGGGAAATCCCATGGACTCGGCGCGGGCCTCGTTACGAACTGGGCAAATGCGGTGGCAACTTGTTCGCGTGTTCCTTGTGCGCTCAGAAGCCAGAGAGCCGCGCAGTCAAGCAATCCGGGCCACGGGTGTCCCTTCGGGAGATTTCGGTATTCGCGCACAACTACCTCCTGATCCGGGCAGTGGGATGCCAATCCGACCAGTGCGCCTCCCTGCGACCGCAGACTGTCGCTGGCCGCTATGATCGCTGCGACCGCGGAGGAATCTTCCGAGAAGTGCGTAGCCAGACATTTCGACGCGACGACCGTGGATCGGGCCGCATCGAAGGGGGTCCGTTTCTGTGCGTCGAACTTTGAGGCCAAAACCCGTTTGCAGCAATCCAGCAGCAGCGAACTGCCGGGTGTGAGCCGTGACAGCGCCATCAGCCCGGGCGCGTCCAGCACCACGGACTCGTCCTCGCAGTATTCGAGGAATCTCGTCCTCAAGAGGGGTGAACGGCTTACGTACGGTGCAAACGCTCCCCAGAAGCCGGCAGGGTTGTCGTTCCATCGACTGAGGCGACTAACCGCAGAGCCCCCCGTCGCCGCTTCCAGCTCCTCCCATCGTTCCGCCGCTAGTTCAAGAACCGGTGCGTAGTCCTTGAACTGCTCCACGAGGCCAATTCTAAGGGCCTTGTCGTCGCGTCCCTCCTTCGCATCTGCGAAGACATCGATGCGCCCTAGGGCCAGCAAGCCGCCGAACGCCGCCACGCGCCGCTCGTCGTAGTCGGGCCCGATCGCGTGGAGTTGTGCGCGCGAAACTTCGGTTCTCGCCTGGGCTTCGCCGGGTGTTGCTAGCGCTGCATAGGAAAGCCCGATCGTCGCCTGGACCATTGCATGTTCGTCCGTCTCCAGTTCGCACTGTTGCAGCGCCTGCCGCAACGCCTCGTCATCGAAGCGTTGGCTTGCCCTCCTCGCAATGTATCGGCGAAACACCGTCGGTAGCGGAACCGCACGCTGCAGTATCAACGGTGCGATCTCGCTGTCGGTGGCGTAGACGCCTGCCATTGCCACTAGAGGGGGCAATGGCTCCCGCAATCGCTCCAACGCGAAAGTCTTCACCCGGGGATCGGCGTGAAACCGAGCGATCAGCTTGGCTTCGCCCGTGAACCTGCCCGGAGACTTCCTGACATGAGGCAGGATCGCGGACACTGCCTCCCCGTCGTCGATCTCGTTCCCGAGGGCGGCGAACCCTTCTATCACGAAGTCCGTGCGCGAGACCTCCGGGAGATTACAGATCTCCATCAGCAGCCGAAAGCTCTCGTCGACCGATCCGACGATCGCCGGAACGTGATGGGCAATGTGCTGCCTTTCTTCGGGTGGGATCCGCGGGAGCGGTTCAAGGACAGCGGCAACCTCGGGATCGTCGATCCCCCAGCCATGTAGCAGGCTCCATACCGGCCAGAACCGAAGTCGCCCCGTTTCGGCCAAACTCCTTAGCATCGCTCGCTTGGCCGCGTCGCTCCTGAGCATCGCCGCCAACTGAGCCGCCTCGTAGGCGTGACTCGAGAATTTCCCCTCCTCGAACCAAGTCTCGATGGCCGCACGCACGTTCGCATGTTCGGACAGGATCGGCTCCAGCAGCGCGTCCCCGGGTAGCGTTTCCCTGAACGGGAAGTAGTCGCGCGCTTCTATTTCCTCTTGTACCCAGCGGGGCACGCGGGGATCTTCCCGATGAAGCCTCATGAGCATCGATCGGGCGTTGTCGTAGCGGATGTAGTATTTCGGAGGACCGTGTCTGCGCACACCGGCCCAACAGGCGTCGTGCAAGTCGGCATCGCCCGCCCAGTCCGCGACGAGCGCGTCCATGATCTCTGCGTAGAGGCCGCCCGAAAACCTACTCCAACCGATGCCCAACGTGCGCAACAGCGAGTCCCTCCCCTCATCACCTCGCCGACCACGCCTGTACAACGCCAAGACGGCTACCGCTCGCAACTGAACACTCGGCGATTGCTCGGCCTCGTGCAGCCACTTGTCCAGGCCGTCAATGGACGGCCAGCCCCGGCTCAGCGCATCGAGTGCCGCCGCGGTCACCCAAGGATTCATCGACTCCTGAGCGAGCGCACTGAGCCAGTCCCCAACTTCGCGGCTACCCCCGAAGGCCTTGGCGAGACTCGCTGCGGCGGCCAGCTGGTTCCTGTCCCCCACGAGTGCGAGTTGCAGCGTCTGCGCAAGTTCCTCCGTGGGGCGCCACCTGCCAAGCTGCGCGTACAGGTTTTCTTGCCACTCGGTGACCCCGGGCCACCATCTCGCAAGCCGTGTGACTATCGCCTCGCCGATAGGGCCGGCGCGCGGACCATCCAACGCCAAGCCCAGCAACTCGAGCCCTTCGGCGTCATCCGTCCCCGCTTCGATCCGACTCAAGCTGTCAAGAGCCGCCCGCCGACCGACCGGCCCCGAGACAGACGCCGTTGCGAACGCGCCGTCCGCGAGCAGCAGCCGCCGATCCGTCGAGTCTGGCTCCCCCTCCGGTTCGTCCCGTATCGCTTCGAGAACCCGGTCCACGTCTGCCCTGCGCTTCAGCGATTGGAGCAGCGTAAGAATGGCACCGCGCCAGCGCGGTTCGCCCGCATGGCCGGTCACGAATTCAACCTGGTCTGCCAGCGTCCAGGTGGCGAGTCCCAGACCTGCGAGGTGTTCGCGAAACACGGCATGGCAGAACGCGAGTTCCTCCGGCCCACGCTCGACCAAGAGGCCCGACGTGTCCGCGTCGACGTCCGTCAGTTCCCGCGCCCCGAGTCGGGCCTGCTCCCTTGACCACGCGGGTCCGCCGTCCGAATCAGCCAAGAAATCCTCGATGACCCGCCGGGCACTGCCGCGATGGATCCCGGCGTCCGCGCCCCGTACCTGAACCTCGAAAGCCAGCTTGGCTAAAGCTTCGCTCCGAACGTCGTCGGTCGAAAACACGCGGGTTCGTGGTTTCACCTCGGCGGCCGCCGTCGCACGCCGATTGGGATGCACCTCCAGAAGGATTTCGATGAGTTTCTGAAACAACTGGAATCGCGTGTGCGGTAGGAGGATCTGCCGTGCCGCCACCGAGAGCAACCCGTGGAGCAGCAACGGGTTACCCGCGAGAGATTGCAGCCGACCGCTATGCTCCAGTTGCTGGAAGAAGTGCTCGACGCGAAGCGCGACGGGAGTTGCCGCACTATCGTCCTCGCTCAGGAGCTTGGTCGCGAGGTCGCGCTGTTGGCGCGGGTGCAACTCCACTAGTCGCGCGGTGTTCCAGTGCCCGCTCATGGGGCCCAGGCGGCGCAATCCAGCCGGGCGCGCGGTCGCTATGGTGAACACATCGCGGGTGCGAACGAAGGTTTCGATCGTGGCGAGCGTCGTCCGCGCGGCCTGCTCATCGCTGTACTCGTCCAGACCGTCTATCAGCAGCACCAGTCTTTCGTCGGACAGCGCTTCGATGAAGGAGTCCTCCAGTTCGCTCGGGGGAACGAACGCCCTGAACGCCTCTCGGGTTACCTCCGTCAACCCCACTTCGCGTTGTTCCTTCGCCGTGAGACGGCTCCAGAGCGCAAAGGGAATAAGCAATGGTATGCGCGCACCGAGCCGATCATGGACCGCGGGGAACAGCTCCGGAGTCCGCACCAGGTCCAGGGCCAGGCACCGCAGAACTGTGCTCTTGCCCGAGCCGGGGGCGCCTGAGAGCAGCAATGCGCGCTCGTCCCGCAACAGCCAGTCGTCGAACGCAAGGGAGGGTGTCACGGACGATTCGCTCGGTGGTCCGCGGAAGCCGATGGGTTGCCCGGGAGGGCTGTACTCGTCGAACTGCCAGGCATAATCGTCCTCTCTGAACGTCTCGGTGGGCCAGTTTTCTGGCTCTAGGGACGGCTCGAGGAACGGTTTGTTCGGATCGACATCGGGGACGACGAAGCGCTTGCGGATGTCGCGCGTATCCCGCCGCGCCGGGTCAACATTTAACCCCGGGTCGAGCTGCTGGATCCGCGCGGCGTAGATCTCCGCCAGACGTTTCCGCAGTGCTTTCACCTTTTGCACCATCAGCGGCCGTTTCAGCCCCGCCTCGGCTTCCTTGCCGGCAAAGGCAACGAGCCAGCTCCGCCCGAAAAAGTCGTCGACGATCTCCGGATGGGGCCTTAGCCTCTCGCTGAGCTGGGTACCGTCGACGCCTTCGAACACGATGCCTTCTTCGAGAAGCCGTGCGGCCTGTGCCTCGATCGTGTCTTGCAGCGCGGTGTCCGCAAGGCTTGCGCGGACGCAAAGGACGAAGCGCTCCGCCGATGCCGCCCATTTGCCGTTGAGGAAGTCATCGACAGCCTTCTTGATGTCGGAAGCATCAACGTCCTTCCGATTCCTTGCCTGCCAACAGTCATGCTTGCCGCCGCTCAGACGGGCATAAACATCGATACCGTCCTGACTTTGACCGGATCTCCCATACGGCGCGCAGTACACGACGTCGGCATTCTTGCGCACCAAGCGGAACACAAGCCGTTCGAAATTCCGCCATGAGAGTTGGTCGCATGGCAATTCCAGAATCCGGGTCTCTACCGGGAGGGATTCGACGAGCGAGTCCGGCAACTCCCGGAGATAAGCGGGGACCGTCGGTGCCCCTGAGGGCGCGATCGAATTCTGCAACGCTCGACTACCTCCCCATCACGGCTCGGACGTTCCGTCGACGGCAGCATCGACTGCGCCGGTGTGCTTTCGCCTGAAACTCATACGATTCCACGAGCGGTTCCAGTGTAACGGTATACGGCAGGGCTGGACGTGCACAAGGGGCGCACATCACGGCCACGGTGCGTCTGTGTACACAGACGGGCGGCGAGCCGCAGGGCGAGACGCGCACCTTCGGTGCACTGGCGTCCGGACTTGCCGCTCTGGTCGCCTGGTTGACGGGCCACCGCGTCGAGGCCGCGGCGATGGAGGCGACCGGCGTCTATTGGCATACGCCGTGGCAGGCGCTGACCGACGCCGGCATCCAGGCCGAGTTGCTCAACGCCCAGCAGGTCAAGCAACTGCGTGGCCGCAAGACCGACGTCGAGGACAGCCGCTGGCTGGCGCGCGTGTGTCAGTTCGGATTGGGACGGCCCAGTTTCGTCCCCTCGCAGCCGTTTCGCGACCTGCGCACGTTGAGCCGCCATCGGCGGACGCTGGTCGCCCGGCGCAGCCAGGTGCGCAACCAGGTGCAGAAGGTGATCGACCCCGCCGGCGTCCGCATCGGCGCGGTGCTGACCGACATCTTCGGCAGGAACGGCCGGCGCATCCTCGACGGTCTGGTCGGCCGGCTGCCTCACGCAGACATTCTGGCCTCGCTCAGTGGGAACGTCCGGCGCAAGCTCGCGCCACTGGGCGACGCGCTGGGGCTGGAACTGCGCGAACCCGAGCGTCTCCTGCTCGCCGACCTGCTGAGTGTTGCCGAGCGCGAAGTTCTGACGGGTATGACCAGCTGGTCATACCCGTCATTTTTCAGTCACCGGCGCGGTGACACGCCTTGCCACTGCCGGCCGGTCGCCGCCGCGCCGTCAACCGAAAAACGCTCTGCATTATGTTGTCGACAACATAAGGTGCCGGAGATCGGCCCGCCGGGTTCGGAGAGCGGGGGGAGGAAACGTGCTCACGGGAATCGGACTGCGGCCCGGTTGCGAAAGCACCGGATGAGCCACCGATCCCTACCGAATACGCGCCTCCCCTCGACTCTACTGGGACAGTAGTGGTGATCGACGGCATGACGCTCGACGTGTCAGCGCTCGTTCTTGCTGGTCCTGGACACCGACGCCTGCGTGGTCGCGACGCGGACCCAGCTCGTGGTCGGGGGCAACGGGGTCCTGCTCGCAGCGGAGCACTTCTACTTGCTGACGTGGAGGACGACCGGCTCGTGCGCCGGGTCTTGACGTCGGTGTACCGGGACGGGGCCACGATCGCCGGCGAGACGAGAAGGGCGGCGGACGGCGGATGTTGACCGCGGCGGACGCCGGGTTGCTGTCCGGCCCGCCGGCCGCTATGAGGGCAACGGCCGCCCCGCCGCGGATCCGGTTCCGACTGCCAGCCGTTTCTGACGGAGAGGGTCCATTTCTGACGGGTTCTGGGGGCCGATTTATCCAATGAATACGGGATCTATTGGGATTCAGCGGATCCGTGGACGGGACGTCCTTGCCGCCGATACAGGTCGGGCAGGCCAGCACGTCCTGGTCCTCGGCGCTGAAGACGACCTCGGCGTTCTCGGTCACGTCGCTGCTGGCGCCGTCGATGGCGCTGATTACGTTCTGCGTCGCCGTGGGCCGCGCCCAGAGGAACTCGCCGATGGCGCTGCGGTCGAGCGTCTAGACGTCGCCGGTCTTGCCGGGGATGCCGGTCAGCACCCGGCGCGTCTCTCCGCGTCGGAGGCGGGGGTCGATCCAGCTCACCGCCGCCGGGTCGGACGCCGTCTCGCCAGCGTGAGCCGGGGTTTGATCCGCGGCGGTTGATCTCTGGCGGGCGGACGAACAGACCGGGTCCCCAAGGTCTGTGGTCAGTTCGCCGCGCCTCGTTGCCGGGAGGTGTGCGGGGGTGATAGACTGCCCGTCGCTTCCAGAAAGGGCTGCACGTTGAGAGTGTTCATCTATCGCCGAACGCATGTCGGTGATCCTTGCCAATGCGGGATCTTCGGCGTGTATGACTGCATGGGACAAATGCGTTCTTGGAACTACGATGCCGTGTTGGGTGTTGGTGTGGATTGCCCGGATTCAGGCTCGGAGGGGATCGCCGGCCGGGTCACGTGGGTGGGAATCGGACCTCATCGGCACCAGCCACTCGACCAGCACGGCGGACCAAACGTCACCTTCGACCACTTTTGTCTCATGGACGCCAAGGGACCGCTGCTCGGCGAATGTGCTCCTCTTCTCGCGACGCACATGGTTCGGGTACGGATGTCGGACTCCCTGCCATTCCACGTTCAGCGCGAGGTTGACGCGCTCGTACTGCGATACCAGAGATGTCCGCGCTCGAAGTTCGCTGAATGCAGGTGTCAACAAGTGCCACGTCCGTCTGGACCATTGACGCCACGCCTCGTTCGTCGCGGCAGCAAGCACCAACTCGGTCCCATGCCGAGGCGTCCCCTGTCGAAGCGATGCAGGTAGTCTTGCTGAGGGTTGGGATAGATACAGGGTCTGGTGGCATTCATGGACCGCTATTCCGCGACGGTTCATTCGAGTACATTCCAATCCCGGACCGCTTCGGAGGTCCAGGTATTGATGAGCGAACCTATGGAAACACCCTGTCTCGAAAAGGGCAACGGCTGGTTTCGTACTTTCCCGAACGTCTCAGTACGAGGATGGACGACCAGTCCATCCACTTCGATCCGGAGTTTGAGACGTTTACGTACGGCGATCCAACCCGCCTCAAGAGTTCGCTAAAGCGGCTCGACGAGGGCAGCCTTCTAGTGTTCTATGCGGGTCTTGAGGGGTGGGACTTCCATTGTGGACCGGCTCTGTACATCGTCGGATACTTCCAGGTTGCCAAGGCAGGCTTGGCCGACTCGTTCAGCCATACGGAGCTGGCGGAACTGTTCGGGAATAACTTTCATGTCAGGCACCGGGCCGTTTTCCAAGATCAGAAGGATCGTCTGGTGCTGGTGAAGGGTTCTGCCGGAAGCAGGCTGCTACGGAAGGCTAGGCGCATCAGCTCGGTTGGCAAGAACAGGACCGGCGGCCTCTTGCACAGACTGTCGCCGGAAATGCAGGAGGTGTTCGGCGATTTCGGCGGCCGCACGAGTATCCAGCGCAGCCCACCGCGGTGGGTTATTCCAGAATTCGTTGAGCGCGCGGCGGAATACGTGCGGGCACTCCGGTGACTCCCTGCGTACACGTTTCGTGTCATCGCTGACAGCGGAAACTCGCCTTCGCGCGAGGGAAGATCTCCAGGGGGCGGACTGCACCAGGGGCACCGGAGAGGGGCGTGATCACACACGCCTCTCCGGGGTCGGTGGACCCGCCGAAGGCGGCGGACTCCCGTCTGCATTTTCCCGTTGGGAAGAACGGGCCCAGCGGGCGAACGCTGGCTCCGACCCGCATGCACCGCTACGGCGGCAACCGTCCGCACAGCAGAAGCCCCCGAGCAGTTGGCCCCCCGGCCGGACCGAGAGCGCCGCCGCCATTGCGCACCCGAGCCATCGACACGCCCGTCTCCAGCGCCCCCCGCGCCGTCCGGCAGCAGGCTCAGCGCGCCGGCACCGTACTCCGTTCCGACTATATCGCCGAAAACACCGGACACTACTGATTCTATTGGGGTTCGCGCAAACCTCAGCGGCTCCCATGGGTCAGCAAACGGCTGTCAATACCCGAAACGGCTTGCAGTACGGCTCCCAGTAGAGCATCGGAAACCCCATCTGGTCTCGGAGCGATTCCTTGATCTGCGTCACCCCGCCGAACTTCGCGCGGGCCATCCGGCGGGCCTCCCGCGGGAGACGCGCCGGCCCGGACGTACTGGGCGGCGAGGAGGTCGAGGTGCATCTCGACCTCCTGAGCGGCCTCCCGCTCGAGGCGATGGCGCGCGAACAGATCGCGGAGACGGGAGACAAACGCCACGGCACGCTGCCAGATGGTCATGTGTCCGCTGACAGCCGAAGGACGCGCGCCATGACGGCTGCAATGCGCTCCCAGTCTTCCGTCTGGGCGCTCAACTGCCGGCGACCCGCCCCGGTGATGGTGTAGAACCTGGCCCGCCGGTTGTTCTCCGAGCGCCCCCAACTCGCGGAGATCAGGCGCCGCTGCCGGAGTCGGAGAAGCGACGCGTACACCGTCCCTTCGTTGAGCTGCAGCACGTCGTCGCTGATCTGCTCGATTCGGCGGGCGATCCCGTACCCGTGCTGCGGTCCCATCACGGCGAGCGTCTTGAGCACCATCAGGTCCAAGGTGCCCTGGAGCACGTCGGTCCGGCCTTCTCCCATGGTCATCGCATAGGCGTTTCGCGCGAAGCGCCGCCAGCTGTCAACCACGCGTCGATGACCGGCTCCGCGACGGATGGTCTCGGGCCATGGTCGTGACACGCAAGTCTGGGGAGCTGCCGGTGCGGACCCTGGTGCGGAAGCTCTGTCGAAAGCTGGGCGATGATGCGGCCAACCTGTCTACGTCCTGACCGAGCGCGGGGTCAGCTACCGCATGCCCGGGACCGGACAAGCGGTGAGGGCGTCCCTGTCTGAGGACCTCGAGTCTCCAGGGCGCTGACGGCGCGCCCGGCGCTCGCGGATTCGTGGAGTTCGGTGCGGAGTCCGCCAACTTCGGATAACAGCCTTGTTGCCAAAGGGATTCCATGAACACCGGCGCGTGGCCATGACCAATTCCGTGTGCAATTCTGGTCGGGATTCTACGAGACCACCTGGGCCAGCCACGGACAGGTACAGAACCGAGGACCCTCGGCGGCGACGACCGTCTGCAGGTCGCCGATGAAGCGTTGCGTCACGACGCTGCGTCGTTCCTCCTCGTCATCATCGCGGCCGCCACGCTCCTCTTCGCACCTCCTGCAGGCGCAGCAAGGCGACCGCGGGTCGTCCCCGTCACCGACGTCATGCTCCAGGACCCGGATCCGGACGACTGGCTGATGTAGGTTGTCTTCAAGGTCGACCCGGTGCGGTGGTCGTCCGCGCCAACGTGCTGAACGCTGACGTGTACGTCAGCGATGTCGCCCGGCAACCGTACCGCACTGCTACCGTCGAGAACGAGCCGGCGCCGGGACGACCGAGACCGGTGTGCGGCTGCTGACGACGGAGTGGCGGGAGCGGACCGCTCGGCGAGCCGACGGATGGTAGTGCGACTTCGGGTGGAGATCGCTCGGCTGGAGGCGGCGTATCCGGCCGACCCTGGGCTCGGGAAGCCCGGCGGGAGTTCTGTTCACCGGCGCGACCGTGAACGGCGATCGACCGCGCGGCACGCGGTGCGGGAGGGGGCTGTGTTGCGCGGAGCATCGCGGATCGGAGAGGTTGTCCTTCAGTGGGCGACCCGGACTTGGCGCGCCGGGGATGTAGAGGGCGTCGGGCATGACCGATAACGGGTTCGGGAAGTTGGCAATGCAGGTTGACGACCGCGACATCGACATCGGTCAGGATGACGCGCTGCCGTCGGGCGAGACGACGATGCGGTTCCTGGCGTTGTGCGACCGGTACGGTTCGCCCGAAGCGGCAGCGGCCGCGGTTTCCCGGGGCCGGCCTGCCGGGGTTGCCCGACCGGCGCGAGTGGCCGGTGTGGACCGCCGCCCAGATGCGTGCAGCGGCCGAGTACCTCCAGGAGGCGGGCGCGGCTGTGACGGAATCCGGAGCTGCGCGCCGGCAGGAACGCGTATCCGCCGGACGCTGAGCGCCGCCCCGGGCGGCGGCCGTGGGTGTGCGTACGGATCGGGGTCCGGCGCGATGGTCTGGCGGTAGCATCCAAGGAAGCAGGATCACGATGTCGAAAAGCGGAATTCTGGACGCCCTGAAGGATGAGGAGAAATCGCTCAGGACTCAGCTCGTCGCGATACAGCGTGCGATCGAGGCGCTCGAAGGGGCGGACGCCCCTGCGCCCGCCGGGCGCGGCAAGAAGAAGGCGCTCAAGGTTGTCACCAAGCGGAAGCGGACGATGACGGAGGAACAGCGCCAAGCTGTTGCTGACCGGATGCGGAAGTACTGGGCATCGCGGCGAGAGGCCAAGGCGGAGGAGTGACGTAACGTGCACCGGTTGTTCCCGCCGCCGAGTCGTTTCTGCAGGCTCGACGGGGTGCGCTGGACTCTGATCGCCGAATTCGCATCGGACCCTCGTCGGCCTTTGCCAGTGCGATGTCGCCGGGAGCCACCGTGGCATCCCGTTGCGAACCAGCGCACGATCCGAAACGTGTAGCTCGATTCGAGATGCTGACCGAGCAGCAGCTCGCGTTTCTGGCTCCGCGCCAAAAGCACCAACCCCGTGGCGAGGCGATCTCGGTGGCGGGAGTCACGCAGGTGACCGGCGCGGACGCCGTCGGCCTGCCGCAGCCCTACGTCAGCGACGTCGCCCGCCAGCGGTACCGGACCACCACCGCCGAGAACGCGAGGAAGTTCGCCGACTCTACTTCGGCTGCTCCATCGCGGATTCCGTTCCCGCCATTCCGTCGATAATAATGTTCCCGAATGACGAGGACCGATCTTCGAAGCGAGCTCCTTGCCGACACGATTCTCGGCACCGACACGGCCTTCGATCTGATCGACGAGATCGCCGCCATTCCCGGCGTCAAGTGGTCTCATGCGCCCTGTATCGGCTTGCGCGGCAGCATCGGCACCGCCGCCGCGCCGACGGCCGAGCGGATCCGAGCCGCGGATCCCGAGGCGGACGAGACGTTCGAGTCCCCCGTGGACGGCCACTCGCTACGTTGGAAGGAAGAGGAGCAGGTGTTCTGCCCCATCGCGATAAGGGAATGGCATGCGAACAACATCGCCGACATGATGCTCCTCGAGTGCATCCATACGGAGCCGTGGGACGCGGTATTCAAAGCATGGTGGGAGAGGTTTCCCGATGCGCCAAAGGAACCGGTGGCCTCCGCGCTCTGGCCCGTGCCCGTTCCCATGATCCCTTGGATGCTGATCATTCACGCTGCCGACGAGGCCCCGCTCGAAGGCGAGACCAGCGTCGAGCCTCACAAGACGCCGTACACCCTCGAACAGCTCCTTACCACCGTCAAGGCGCTCCATGTCTGGCTGCTCCAGACGACGCAAAGCCGACCAGCTCGGATCGACGAGCTCGAGGACCCGTAAGACATCGACGTGAACGGGATCACGTTGCCGAGTCGCCAGCGATGTCGACGATGGTCGGCGCGCCCCAGTCCACGGCGTGCCGGCATCTACGAGGTCGAAGGCGTGGCCTGCGAGGTTCACCCTGCCGCCCGCTACGAGCGTCCTGCCGCTCCACACCTCGCCTGCCGACAGCGAAGTCCAGCCATCGTGGAGTCGATGACGCCCCGCAGTACCGAGTCCGTCTCTGAGGCGACAGGGGATCGTCACTGTTCGTGAGCTGCACGACGCCGTGGAGCCGTGGCGCGCGGGCCGCCGGCACTCAATCGGTTCGGACCGCCGCGACGGGATTGACTCGGCTGGCGCGGCGGGCCGGGGCAGGTAGGCCGCGAGCAGTGCCGCGGCGCCGAGCACGACCGGCACCCCGACGAACGTCAGCGGGTCGAGTGCGTCGACCTCGAACAGCAGCCCACCCAGCAGCCGGGTCGCGACGACGGCAAGCGTCAGTCCGAGCGCGCCGCCGATGACGACCAGTTGGAGGCCACCCGCGCCGAGCACCCGGACGACGCGGGAGCTGTTGGCGCCGAGCGCCATGCGGATGCCGATCTCGTCCGTCCGCCGGGCGACGCTGTAGCTGACCAAGCAGTAGAGGCCGACCGCGGCCAGTGCCAGTGCCAGTGCCCCGAACGCCGACAGGACGAAGGCGGAGAGCTGCTGGGGCAGCCGCATCAGCGCCAGCTGGCGGTCCATCGTCTTCGTCTCGAGGACCCATAGATCGGGATCCAGCTCGCGCTCGGCGGTCCGGAGCGCGAGTGCGACGAGGCGCGCGTCTACACGCGGCGCCTGCTGGATCGCTTCCGGGCGCTCCCCGGCGTCGAGGCGGTCGGCGCCATCAGCAACCTGCACCTGAACCCGCTCAGCACGAGCTCAAGCGAGTTCGACGTCGACGGGTTCGAGCCGCCGACAGACCACGGCGCCTTCATCGCATACCGGGCCGCGGTCGAGCCGGAGTTCTTCGAGGTGATAGGCATCGAGATCCTCCGCGGGCGCAACTTCAACGACGCCGACCGCCCGGACACCCAGCCCGTGGTCATCATCGGCGAGGCCATGGCCCGGCGCTGCTGGACCGACGGAGACGCCGTCGGCCGGCGGTGCGGCGGCGCGAAGACGATCCCCCCTGGCTCGTCGTCGGCATGGCGAGCGACGCGAAGGTGCGGACGCTCGGCGAGGCGCCGCGCAACATGGTCTATCTCCCTTACTCGCAGCGGTTCACGCCGTGGCTGACCGTCGTAGCGAGGACGCCGATTCGACCCGGAGCGGGACGGCGGGCGTGAACCGGGTCACCGGCGTCAGGAAGGTCTCGACGGCGGTCGGCTCGCGGCCCGGGTCGACCGACTGCACCTGTTGAATAGCTGCGGAGGAAGAAGCCGGCCCCGACGAGCAGTAGCAGCGAGATCGTCAACTGCGTAATGACTCGCGCGTTGCGCCATCGGAGCTGACCGGGCTGACCGCCCCCGGCGGCGCTGTCGCTCCTGAGGGCGCCGGCGACGTCCGGTGAGTGCTCTGCAGCGCCGGCACCAGGCCACGCCGGTCACCTCGCGACATTCCCTGCCGGGCTTCCCGAGCCGAGGACGGGCCGGATGCCCCACCGCCAGCCACGCAATCGCCACCCACAGATGCTTCACCGGCAGCTGGCCGGCGGTCCCTTCACGCGCGCGGGACACCAGCGAACGTACGGCGGTCTCGGTCTTGCCGGCGTTTCGCCCGACGGCATTCCTCTTGTACTCCACGACTCCATCGACGCAACCGCAGCGCGTTCCGCGCGCGCGGGGCCCCGACCCGCTACGTGCACCGTGCGATTCCGGGTCCTGTCCCTCCCGGTTCTCTTCGAGCAAGTCCGTCCCATCCGCCGGTCCAGGCGTCCCATCAGCCCCCGATTCCGTTCGATCGGCGCTACCCGGTTTTCAGGATGGACGCACGTTCGCGGCGATTGGCCCGACCCGTGGACGTGGAGAACGAGGTTTCCCGGTACCCAGGCGGCACCGGCCAGAAGTTCTGTGCGGAGGTGCTGACCACGACTCGGGCCGAGTCCTAAAGCGCCACGGAATGAGACACCCGCCTGCGCCAGGGTAGCGTGCACGGTCGTCCCGGCGGCCCGCCAACCCGCGGTACCGGCCCGGAACCGGTGGTCCGTGGCGACTCCCGCCGTCTGGAGTCGAACGCGGTGGGACGGCATCTTCGGCTGATGGGACGCTCGCCCCCCTCGACGGGACAGCCTCATCGGAGGGCGGCTACGCGGACCAGGTGTCCCTGTGGATTCCTGACCAACGTGAGCCGAGCGTCCAACCCGGCTGGCCCCATAGCCGCTGACGCCGGCATGCTCGCGGTCCAGACCCGACATCTCAGGCGTCGTCCCGGATCGTGTCCCCGACCGCAACGGCACCCCCTGACGCTTGCCGTGCGGCGCCTCCCCGCCGGTACAGGTGTGGATGGTCTCGTTTCGGCCAAGTCGGTTCCCCAGCCTCGGTCTATCCCCGCGGACATGTTCAAGGCGAGGACCTTACCCTCGTCGATCACCTGGTCGAGCGGCGGGAGCCGGCGCGCGACGGCGGCCGGCAAACACGGCGGCGTCGGCGGGTCCGCGGGCGAGCTGGCTTGCTGGCTTGCTCCCTTGCCGGCTTCGGCGGGCAGAACGTCGCGGCGACGTCGGGCAGGTCGAAGACCGAGAGGAAGACGCTGAGGCCCTCGATGATGCTGGAGCGCAGCTTCGGGTCGAGGGTGAGCCAGGCGGCTCGACCAGCGCCTCGACTTCGGCGATCTTCCGCTCGATCCGCTCCGGGTCGAGCGTCGAGCGGTAGACCTCGCGCAGCGTCACCCAGCGGTTCGGCGACATCCGGTGCGGCTCGATGATCCAGCGCACCAGGTTCACGTAGGCCTGCTGCCACGTCCTCGGCCTGCTCGGCGTAGGCGGCGTTCGCCACCTCCGGCGTCAGGAATCAGACAGACCGCTCCCAGTACTCGCGGATCGTGCCCCGCCGCCGCGAGTAGTGGTCGACGACGAAGCGGTGCAGGAAGCACCCCGTGGTCGGGTCGAGCGGGTCGGCCTGAGCCTCCATCGCCTCGTAGGCCACCGCCTCGGGCCGGCCGACCTCGTCCACGCGCACGACTGTTGCGGCGTCCACGCGCGGCGCAACAGCGCGACGGCCGGAACCAGGATCACCAGCGACAGCGCCCCGTCACCACGCACAGATGCCCCGCCGCGTGCATCTGCTCCCCCCAGATCTCCGCGGACTCCTGCGCCGCCATCACACTCCTCCCGTCACTGCCACGCGCGCCACCGCCGCCGTCTGCACCGCGCGGGTCGACGCCCCCGAGCCGATGTTACCGCCGCCCGAGACGAGCATCTGCGTCAGCTCGCCGACCTTGAGCGTCGCCAGACCGGTCGCCGTGATGGTGACCAGCGACCACCGCCACGCCGTCATGATCCCGGTCGGCCCCGCCCACTCCACGCCGGCCGCCATGTCGCCCGTCCAGCCCTGGACGACGAACGGCCCCCAGCTCGGTGATGACGCGGAAGATCGCGCAGGCCACCGCCCGTAGAGCGAGTAGACGAGCACGGTCCAGAACCAGCCCCAGAAGAGGAACGAGAGCTGCAAGAAGACCATCCACGGGATGAAGACCGATCCGCCAACCGGCCGCAGTCGGCTCAGATAGTCCTGCACCTCTCCCGTCCGCCAGCGTGGCGGATCGTCAGGATGAGTCCCCGCGCGATGAGCGCGGATCACCTCTGGTCGCTCACGATCCCGGTCGCGTCCACCGACCCGAAATTGACACCCAAAGTGACACCCTACGGAGCGGACGCCCGTGCGATCCCTGGACACCCTCGGAAGCGAAAGTCCGCGATTCCCTCAGCAAAACGCACCGTTGGACGCCACCGGACGCGGGCGGAACGGGAACCGACCTTTTAATCAGGGTGTCGCTGGTTCGATCCCAGCGCGGCCCACCAATAGAATCAATAACTTACCGGGAGTTCGGGCCACGGCATCAGCACCACAGGGTCCAAATAGGGTCCACACTCGCGGTGGCGGATTGCAGCCTGTGCGACCAGATCCCAGGGAAACTGCTTGGCCGCTCACGCTGAACTCCTCCGGGCGACCCGTCATTCCGGAGCCCTACCTACCGGGGACCGCTCCATCCGGACGACCTCGAACGGTGAGTCCCGAGAGGGTGCGGACGAGACCTTCGGGAATTGGAGCCTGCTGGCTACGTCTTCGGACGGACGGCGGAGACGTTCACAAATGGGTGCACGACATCATTGTGGTGCGCCCCTCAGGCGGCGTGTGTGGCTCGTCGCTCCCAGAAGTCCTCAAAGCGGCCGCTGAGGATGCAGCAGCGCAGGGCGATGATGGCGTTGGCGCCAGCGACGGTCCAGCGCATGCCGGCGCGCTTGAACCGTGCGCCGATCTGCTTGCAGCCGGCCTCGACGACGCCCGAAGAGATGCACAGGCCCTTGGCGCGGAACTGCGGATAGCGCATGCGGTGTCGGTTCCCGAACACATAGTGAATGCACCTTCGCGCCTCGGGCGTGGTGTCGGTCTGGGTGCGCAGCGCGGCGACGACGGCGCGGAGCCGGCCGGCATCCAACTCGGCACGCCGGTCCCTGACCCACTGGTCGGCCAAGTCTGTGCCGGCGCCGTAGATGGCCTTGGCCACGTCGCACAGATGCTGCTTGGCGTGGTAGATGTCGACGATTTCGATGGCGCCGGGAAACTGCTCGTCGGCGACGCGCCAGATCCAGGGGGCGCCGTCGCCAATGACGACCCGCCGGGCCGCGGTGTCGAAGCCGCGCCCTTGCGCCTCGCGATAGGCACGTTGGGCGAAGGCGGACGGCAACGGGTCGGTGTCGCGGCTGGCCGCGCTCTCGACCGCAGCGTTGTAGCTGACCGACCCACGGTCGCGCACGGGCCGGCCCGCCTTGTCGCGCCCTTCGGCCGTCCACATGGTGGCCAGCTTGACCTCGCGGGTCTTGGCCGAACCGTCGGGCTGCTTGCCGCGGCGGCCTTCGACCTCGGCGGGGCGCACCGGCACACCGGTACCGTCCAGCCCCAGGTACATGGTCGGCGCGGGGCTGGGGACGGTTTCGGCCACATCGCGTTCGTCGGCGGCGACCTCACGTCCCAGGGCTTCGGCGGCGCGCTCGACCTGCTTGGTCTCGACGCGCACCGCGGCCAGTTCCCACAACAGGTCGCTGGCCGCGGCGAAGCTGAAGTCGGACGCCGCCAGCCCCACCATCCGCAGCACGCCGGGCGACAGCGACGTGGCGTGCAGGCCCAACTCAATACCCCCGACGGCAAATCCTCACTTTACTGTCGTGCACCCTTCACAAATTTCTCGTTGGGACGGAGACATGTTAACATCGCCCCCTCGTGTTCCTGAGTTGATTCCGGTTCTCCACACGCCTGAACGCGCATGGCTTGGAGCTTCATCGTCACGACCTTGCGCCCAAGAAGACCCTTCGTATCACCCCGGGGGACAGATGCCGTTTCTCCTGTACCGTTGCGATCCTGCCCACGCGGTAGGCAGCACAGACGGCCCCGTCATCGTCCAGGAACTCCAGCGGACTCATCTCTGTCCGGAGTGCCACGCCGAGTTCTCGTGTGAGGTCGAACTCGATGAGCACCTGACAACCGAGCACCCAGTTCTGCAGCCGTACCTACTCCTCGGCCGCACCCGCGTACCGGGGAGTTGGGTTGTTCGACAACGAGTGGACACCTCCACTCTCCAGATCATCAACGCCACGGAAGTGCGCCTGAGCATCAATGGCGCTCCGTTGGACTCGACCTCATCCGAGGCTTTCCGTCAGGTCCTGGCTCAGACGCGTGACGGAGTGCTGGAGTTGCACGTGCGCAACCGGGGTGCCTTCCAGCAATACGACATCCACATCCAGGTCCCCGAGGAAGCGGAACTACAGTGTATCGACGATGAATTCCGCGCACACTTGGCTCGGGCTGACGTCACGGTCTCCGACGTTCGTCGCTTCGACGACGCGCTCTCCGTAGGGGCGGGGGCTCGTGAATACGCATCGGCGCTCGCTGACTATGTATACGGGGTGCTGGCGAAAGACCGTGCTGGGCAGACAACCCTTCCGTATGCGGCCTTTCTCGACAAGCTGAAGCGGGCGCTAGCGATCCTGGGAGATTTTGACCGGCCGTTGGCGGCAGCAGTCGCAAGCTGTATTCGGTTCAACCTCAACGACTTTCGAAGTGCATGGAGGCCTTCCGGGGTACAGATGCTCGACCGCGCCTTTCGGTTCTACCGAGAGCGGACGCTCGGGAAAACGCCCGACCTTGTTCGACGATCGACTTTCCAATCAGAACCCGAAATCCCGCTCTGTCCCGTGGATACCGTGACACAGACGATTCTGAATCTGCTCGATGCCTCCGACTTCGCTCTGTCAGCACTGCTAAAGGTAACGTCGCGGCACGATTTGTCCGATGAGGATCGCGTAAAGGTGTGCGTCCTTCTCGCGGAGCGCGTCCCCGACCTGGAGTCGAGGGACACTGCCGCCTGCCGGGAGGCCCTCGAATTCGATCCCATCTTCGGACAATGGGCAAACCGGACCCTGAGAGGCCTTCGTTGATGCCTGAAGTACCCAGGTCTCCCTCCACTGTAGTGTCAGCCGAGCCCACCCCGGTCACCCTGCGCGAGTACTACGAAGGACGGACGCCGCTCAAGCAGCTCTTTGTCTCGGCGACGCCAACGCCCGCGGACGCCCAGGACCAAACACGGGCCAGGGCATTGCTCGCCGACCTCGGCGGCTATGATCCCGATCTCCGCAAGACCATCAAGCTGGCGTCCAGGCGAGTCAACCTGCCGCAGTGGCTCCAGGTCTGGTTCAAGACGGTTGTCGAACGCGAGATGGGCGCCGCGCCTGACCCGGAAGAGTCCTGCAGAGGCTTCGGACTGCGCCGCCTCTTTAGACGATCCCGGGAGGGTCTGACCGCCAAGGATGCCACTACTCGGCGCCGCGCCTACAATCTTCTTCGACTTTCGCTTGTCTGGGTGCATAGCGTTCGGCAGCTTGACCCGACCGACCTCGCCGAGGAAACCATGCACTTGGTGTTCCCCGAAAACCGAACCAGATTCAGGGGGCGTGACCTCGAACGGAACGCGGTTACTCCATTGTTGCACGCCACGAGCCCAGGCACTCTCAAGAAGGTACTCCTGTCGCTTCGGTTCTGGCTGGAATGGGCTAGAACGGCCCGTGCCGACGTGTTCACCGCGAAGGAAAGCGCTGACCGGCTCACCTCCAGGGTTAGCGAACTGCAGACGGATCTGTCGAGGGCACGCGAAGAGATTCAGTCGCTCCAGTCCCAAGCTGCAGACTCCGCAACGCAGGTGACGAGGCTCTCCCGCGATTTGGAAACGGAACACAACAGGCGGATCAACAAGATGCGCGAAGCGAAGGGCCGTATACGCCGTCTCTTTGATTCGGAACTTGCGCCCCGGCTCCGGGGAGCCCGTGAGGCACTCGACGGCGACCCTGTAGCCGTGAACGTGGCGCTTGAGCGCCTTAATCGAACTCTGGAACTTCTCGAGGAGGAACGACCGTGGCTGTCTTCGGACTAGACTTCGGGACCACGAACAGCCTTGCCGCCTACGTGGAAGGAGACGAGGCCGTCCCGCTCCTCGATCTCGAACAGAGGCCTCATCCGTCCGTAGTCTGGTACCACGGTACCGAGTGCGTCGTCGGTAGGGCCGCAAAGGTCCAACTTTCGGAGCGTGCCGTCGGCGTCGTCGGTGACATCGTGCGATCTCCGAAGCGATACCTTGGTATGGGCGAATCCGTCCACGTCGCGGGCCGGACTCTCCGGCCCACAGAGATCGTCGCTGAAATACTCAGATATCTCCGGACGCACGCCCGCTCACGTGGCCTCGCCGGTCGGGCGTTCGACCGGGCAGTCCTGACCATCCCCATTCTTCTCACCGGCCGAGGGCGACAGGAGCTGCGGGAAGCCGCGAGTGCCGCAGGCATTCACGTGGACCAGTTCGTGCACGAACCGCTTGCCGCGCTCTACGGACACCTCCGCCCCAAGCCGGACTTCCATCAGCAACTCGCCGCTTTGCGCGACCAAGTGGTGCTCGTCTTCGACTGGGGGGGAGGGACTCTCGATCTCACCCTCTGCCGTTTCGAGACCGGCGCGCTAGTCCAGATTCAGAGTCTTGGTAACGATTTGGTCGGCGGCGACCGTTTCGACGAGCGGATCCAGAACTTCGTCAAGGAAAAACATGCCCAAGAACATGGCCTTACGACTTGGCCTGGTGAGACCGACGGGGCGGCCCAGGCGCGGCTCCTCGAAGAATGCGAAATCGCGAAAATCGATCTCTCCACAGGGACGACGCACACCATCTTCGTCAGAAACTACCTACGGGCCGAAGGACCAGCCCGCGACCTCAACGTGACGATTACCCGCGACGAACTCGTCGCCCTCACACGCGATCTGGTCCAGGACGGAGCGGCGACCGTTGATCGGTTGCTTTCCTCCACGAGCCAGAAGGATACGGCGGTCGCGCTCTGCCTTGCCACCGGTGGTATGGTACGCATGCCGTACATTCACGAGCAACTGCAGCAGCGTTTTGGCCTCAGTCGCATCCGATTCACCCCGCATGGCGATCGCATTATCGCGGAAGGTGCGGCGTGGATCGCCCATGATCGCCAGCGTCTGTGTTTTGCGAAGCCGTTTGAGATCCTCGACGCTGATGGATGTTATGTGGCAATCGTTCACGCCGGACAGACCCTTCCGGTGGAAGGACAGACAAAACAGGTCCCGATCAACTTCTACTGCGTCGACCCGCGCGACGGCATTGCGAAGCTTCAGTTCGCTCGGCCCAAACAGCCGTCACGAGTGCAGCCGGCGGATCCCCGGCAAGTCTATACAACCCTTACGCTTCAGGTTGACCCCCGAGCCACGCCGCTCGTAGAACGGCTCGCGATCAATCTCACGATCGACGACAACCTTGTCGTACACGTTACCGCCGAGTCAACCGTGCGCCGGGACACGGTCGAAGCAGTTATTCATGACCTCGAATTTGGCTTGCAACTACAAATCCCCGGCGAGCCTACCAGACAGAAGGCAGAAGCGGAAAGGAAACGTGGTGCCGCTACGACGACTTGGCGGCCACGCGCGCGAACAGTGACGAATCCCTCCGCCATTGCCTTGCGGTCCAATGTCACCTGGTCTGATGTGAGGACGAGCCTTATACCCGGCGAGATGATCAAATGGGATACACGCTCCGCGATTACTGAAAGGCAGCATCAGGAGCACGTTTATTATATCCCGTGCTGCCTTTGCCACCGTCTTGTCTACCAGATCCAAAGGGACGGGTGTACCGATCCCTGTTTAGCGTTGGAGTCGTCGGGACCGCTGGACAGTGCCAGGACGGGGAGGCAAACATGAACCAGCCGGACCCGCAATCGCGGAGTTTTGAACGGGTAGTGTCGAGTATCGAGTTAGGAACACTAAAAATACCCCAGTTTCAGCGCGAGTTCGTGTGGCCTCGGGAAAAGTCGGCCAAACTGATCGACAGCATCCTGAAGGGCTTCCCCATTGGCACGTTCATCCTGTGGAAGACGAAGGAACAGCTCCGCTTCGTAAAGGAGATCGGAGGACAGACGCTTCCCCCGACCCCCAAGGGCGACTACTCGGAGCAGGTCCTTGACGGCCAGCAGCGGCTTACGAGCCTCTACGCCGCCTGCAATGGACTCACGGTCACCCGAGACGAACGGCCCGACGACTTCCAGAACATTTTCGTGGACCTCGATGCAAACGCTGCCGACGGGGCGGAGGCGCCGCTCGTCGCCATCGCCCCGCAGGGCGATGTCGCCTCGGCCCAAGAGGACGGCCGTTGCGTCCGTCTGGTCGACTTGATCAAAGGTGAGTTCGAACTCCTTGCGAAACTTAACACGAAGCGTCGAGAGCGACTCCAGGCCTACCAGAAGCGGATCCAGACTTATCAGTTCTCGGTGATCCTGATCCAAGATGCGCCGATTGATGTCGCCACCGAGATATTCACGCGTATCAACGTCACGGGGCAGCCCCTCTCGGTCTTCGAGATCATGGTCGCGAAGACTTACGACCAGGAAAGTCGATTTGACTTGGCAGAGAAGTACAGGGCACTGCGCACTCGACTGGACGTCGTGGACTACGGCACCGTTCCACCGGCAGCGCTACTTCAGCTTACGAGCGTACTCATGGAGGGTCAGTGCCAGAAGCAGGATATCCTGCGCCTCAATACAGCTGAATTCCGCAAGACGTGGAAAATCGTTGAAGACGCGGTCGAAGCGACGTGTGATTACTTCCGGGGCTACTTCCGGATTCCGGTATCCAAGCTTCTGCCGTACGCCGCTCTAATTGTGCCTTTCGCGTACTACTTTGCCAGAGCGGGAAAGGAGCCGAAGGGAGACCAGCGAAAGTGGATGCAAGAACTCTTCTGGAGAATCTCGCTGTCCGGTCGTTACACGTCAGCCGTCGAGACGAAGCTCGCTGTCGACATCAAACGGGTCGACGCGGTGCTGCAGGGCCGGGAGCCCGACTTCGACGGCTTGGATCTCAGTCTCGGCGGTGACTCAATCGAATCGGATGGATACTTCAACACCGGTCGCAGCTTCATCAAGGCGATTCTCTGCCTATATGCTTTCCAGCAACCCGAATCCTTCGCGTCCGGTGCCAAGGTACGCGTCGCCAATGACTGGTTGAAGCGAGCCAACAGCAAGAACTACCATCATTTCTTTCCTCGGGCCTACCTGGAGCGACAGGGCGAGGATTCTTGGTACATCAATCACGTCGCCAACATCACCATCGTGGACGACTATCTCAATAAGCGCGAGATCAAAGACAAGGCACCATCTGCTTACATGAAGGCGTTCAGAAAAGAGAATCCGCACATCGACAACACGATGAAAACGCACCTCATCGATCTCGATTCATTTGGAGTGTGGGAAGACGATTACGATCGTTTCTTCCGGGAGCGGTGCAAGCTCATCTCAAGGAAGCTCCGGGGGTGGATACCCAAGCGCCCCATCGACGCTGTCGGGGTTCGGCCACGTGATGAAGACTACGACCCCAATGACCTCTTGCCCGGCGATGACCTCGGTTCCGAACGGTAGCTGTGCGCGGAACAGTTCGTAGGGTGTGGCGGCCTCAATTCGCCCGGCAGTCGGCGCGGGTCCTCAATCGTTGGCATGATGGACGGCCCGGTCGATGACCGCGGCCCCGACCGAGCCGTCGATTGCCCCTCGGACCGGCGTGGTGGCCAGATGATTCAACGCTGGGTGGCGAGCGCGCTCTTGGAGGCGGAGAAGCGCTTCCGGCGGGTTCGGGGCTACCGCGAACTGCAGCACTGGTCAGTAGTGCCCTGGACGCGCTGGCTCTGCCAGACAGCGTGGTCGCTGACGTGGCGTAACCTAACATAGATGACTTCGCAGAGGAGACCGCGAGTTCGCCACCCGAAGTTCAACAACGAACGGGACAACCCCAATTCGGAACGGACGCACAGCGTCTCGACATCTTCAACGGCCTTCTGCTCGGACCGCACCTCGATGCGGCGTTTGACGCCGGCTTCATCACGACCGCAGAAGATGGTGCCGTCGTGATCTCGCCCACCCTGCCCCCGAAGGCGCAATCAGCTCTTGGCCTTGACAGCTCGCTGCAGGTCCACGGACTGCAACTGCCCCACGAGCGGCTACCTTCCTTTGCACGGCGCCAAGACCTTCCGCACCGGTGTGGAGAACGCGAACTGATGCCCACTCTCCACCGTCGTGCGGAGCCGAGATATATCACCTGTCCGCTAGCCCGGATCATGCACCAAGGGCCCGATCCAGGTAGAGACACAAGAGCCTCCGTATGGTAAAAATGCAGTATTCACAGGCATTTTAGCCACCACGGAGGCCCCTGCGTGACGACCGACACTGTGCCACAGGCTGTTCTGTTCCCGGATCTGTTCGACAAGCCACTGTTCGCCAAGTTCAACCAGGAGCAGGCAAGCTCCGACGGCGGGGCGGTCCTGCTGAAGGCGGCCGAGCGCGTGTACGGGTTGGTCAAGGCGTTCGCCCGGTGCCTGAGCGACAAGCGCGCGCCGGAGAAGATTCGGCACACGCTCGCGGACCTGATCGGCCAGCGCATCTTCGGCATCGCCTGCGGCCATCCCGACTGCAACGATGCCGAGCACCTCGCCGACGACCCCATCCACAAGCTGCTGCTCGGCCGCGACCCGGTGGCGGGCGAGTCACTGGCCTCGCAGCCGACGCTGTCGCGGTTCGAGAACGCAGCCGGCCGCGGCGCGCTCTACGACATGGGGTGCGAGTTGGCGGCGCGTGTTGTCGAGCGCCACCGCCGCCGGCTGGGGCGGGTTCGGCGCATCACGATCGATCTGGACCCGACCGACGACCCGACGCACGGCTCCCAGCAGTACAGCCTCTTCAATGGGTACTATGACAACTGGTGTTACTTGCCGCTGCTCGCGTTCCTGACGTTCGACCGCGAACCCGAGCAGTATCTGTGTTCGGCGGTGTTGCGGCACGGCAAGGCGGTCGCCTCCGAAGGGGGCGTGGCCCTGTTGGCACGGCTGCTGCCGCTGCTGCGCTGTGCGTTTCCACGGGCGCGCTTTCTGGTTCGGCTCGACGGCGGCTTTGCGTCCCCGGCGCTGTTCGACTTCCTGGGTGCACAGCCGCGGCTCGACTACGTGGTGGCGATGGCGAGCAACGCCGTGTTGCTGCGGCACGCCGAGCCGGCGATGCTGGTGGCGCGGGCGCGCAGCGAGCGCAGCGAGCAGACCGAGCATCTCTACATGGACACCGACTATGCGGCGGGCACGTGGAGCGCCGCGCGCCGGGTCATCATCAAGGCCGAAGTCGTCCGTCTCGGGGACCGCGAGCCGCGGGACAACCCGCGCTTCGTGGTGACGAACATGCGGCAGACGCCGCGTTTTCTCTACGAGAAGGTCTACTGCGCCCGTGGCGACGTCGAGAACCGGATCAAGGAACTCAAGGACCTGCAGCTCGACCGCACGAGCTGCTGCAGACTCCGGGCGAACCAGTTGCGCGTTTTTCTGACCGCCGCAGCCTACGTGCTCATGCAGGAACTGCGGTTGCACGCGGCGCGCACCGCGTGTGCCCGAACCCAGGTGATGTGGCTGCGCGATCGGCTGCTCAAGCTCAGCGTCCACGTCGTCAGCTCCGTCCGCCGCCTCGTCCTGCATCTGCCGCGCTCGACGCCGAATCTCGACGCGTGGCGCAAGATCGCCCTTTCCCTCGGGGCGCGCGCCGGGTAACGCGTCCAACGCGAGTCTGGACCCGCGTGCACGGCCGCCATCACGGCGAAGCTGTCTTTGGCCAGCCCTCCATGACGCTCATCGTGCGTCGTATCGCTGCTCGACCACGCCATCGCCGGTCGCCGGCGTGACCCAGACGCTTGTGCCGCCCGATTCGCGAGCCGATCACACCCTGACGGTGGTCGGTCACGACCCCTCATGAATGATCCGGGCTAGGCTTCTCGCCAAAATAACGTGATTATTACGTTGTCTCTCGGGGCATAAGACTGTAGTTCCAGTCGCCGTGAAATTTGTCCCGCTTGAGCGAAAGACTCTCCATCTGTTCCTCCGTCACCGGCTGTCCCGTCGGGTAGCTGTTCTCGTCCAACTCGGAACGGATCGCCAAGCCGCTCCGCGTCGTCGTGTGGCCGATCAAGTTCACCACCAAGTGCAGGTGGAAGCGCGGCCGCGCAGCCAGCCACTGCCTGACCTTGGCGTGCTTGTGCGTCGCATAGTTGTCCAGCACGAGGTGGATGTCCAGCTCCGCCGGCACCTCCCGGTCGAGCAACCGCAGGAACGCCAGGAACTCCTCGTGACGGTGCCGCTTCCGACACTGGGCCAGCACCCGCCCGGTGGCAATGTCCAGGGCGGCAAACAACGTCGTCGTGCCGTGCCGGACGTAGTCGTGGGTGTAGCCTTCGACGTAGCCCAGGCCCATCGGCAGCGTCGGCTGGGTGCGATTGAGCGCCTGAATCTGCGACTTCTCATCCACGCACAGGACCATCGCGTGGTCCGGCGGGTTGAGGTACAACCCGACGATGTCGCGCACTTTCTCGATGAAGAACGGATCGGTGGACAGCTTGAAGGTCTTGGCCAGATGCGGCTTGACCCCGAACAAGGCGAACCAGCGCTGCACCGTGCTCTTGGAAAGGCCCTCGGCACGTCCCAGGGTGCGCGTGCTCCAGTGCGTGGCGGCGTCGGGCGACTCCTGCAGCGCACGGCTGATCACCGCCGCCACCTTGTCGTCGTCATAGGTCCGGGGACGACCGGGTCGGAGTTCGTCGTGCAGGCCCTCGATGCCGGCCGCTCGGAAGCGCCGTCGCCACTTGCCGACGGTTTGTTGTGTGACGCCGAAGCGTCGGGCGACGGCAGAGTTGGTCAAGCCTTCGGCGCTGGCGAGAATCATGCGGGTCCGCACGACCAGGGCGTAGGGCAGGGTGGCCGACTGGGCAATGCCGTTGAGCTGATCCTGCTGCTCGTCGGTGAGCGTGAGTGGTGCCAGTGGGCGTCCGCGTGGCATGGCAGTCTCCCTTGCTTGAAGCCTGCCGTTTATAATACTTATTTGCGAGCCGCCACACTAGTTGGCGCGCTCGACCTCATCGTCCTGGTTGTGCGGCCCTTCCCCCTCATCATCGAGGTTCTGCGGAAGCGGAGCCTCCAGCGGCGGAGGCGGTGGCGGCTCCAGCGGCAGCGGCAATTCGTCTTGATGCGTGTCTGGCATGACCGGAAACGATACCAGAGTGCCGAAGAAACGGCCGCTCTCGACCCCGCGACGGGCGGGGCGAACCCGCGCGGTTACCTAACCGGGGTCGGGAGGGTCGATGATGTCGAGCACGCCTTACAGGGCCTCGACAACCTTGAACTCGACGTCGTCCCGGCTCGAAGGCGTCCTGCTCTCCGATGGCGTTTATCAGGCCGCGGACGACGTGCCCCACGACTGCCATCCTCGCATCGTGTCCGATCACGACTCCAGGACGCTCCAAGCGTTCATCTTCGGTCATCAGTGCTTCGTCTCTGCCGCTGCCGCGGCGAACCGCTGGTCGGCCCAGTCGAGCACGTCGCACGCGACGCTGACGACGGCCACGATCATCTGCCGCAGCTCATCGGCCGCTGCAGGTCCTCCGGCGACAGCGGTGACGTGGACTCCTCCAAGGAGAGCGATTCCTCGAGATCGATCGTCGTGGCCGTCGTCGCCATGCGGTTCCTCCCCGGGTGCGGCTCTTCTTCGTTGGCGGCCCAATCAGTCTCTCCGGCGGCGGCGAGGCAGGAGGCAATTGGATCCGTCAAGGCGTGGTGAGGAGCGGCGGAGGGGCCGGTGGCCGACGGTACTTCTGTCGTCAGCGACCGATGGGGGACTTCCGCTGGTCCTCGCGCGCTTCGTGAGAGGTCTCAGTACGCATCAAGGCTCCGGCTGCCTGCGGCGGCTGAGAACCGCCGCAACTGCAGCCAAATGTCACCGTGCGCCGGTCGACTCCCATCGGGTCGCGGACCAAATGCCGACAGGCCCTTCGACGAGCCGACGACGAGCACCGCACGCCGCGTCGCCGCTGCCACGTGGATGATGTCGAGTACCACTGTGGCTTCCAGGGCGTACGCGGTGGTGCCCGCGAGGCGGTCGCGATGGTCACACGGCGGCGCATCTCGACCAAGTAGCGCTCCGGCAGCAGGTTCAGCGCGGCATCGAGCCGATGCAAGCCGTCGTGACCGCGCCGCGCGCAGCCCAGACCCACAACCTGCATCGTGCCGGAGGTCGTTTCGGCGTGGCTTTCGTGCTCGCGCGGCTCCGAGCACTCGACACCGCCGGTGTCCTCGGCCGGACCAGCAGCCTCTTTCGGGCTGCGTTGGTCGCGATGTCCTTGCAGGAGCTTGCGTACCAAATCCTGGCGCCGCCGGTGCAGTTCCCGTTCGAGTTCGCTCTCGCTCATCTGCCGGGCTTCGCTGGACGAGAGGAAGGCTTTGGCATCCGCGAAGACAGCATCGGCCGCTGCACACGGGGCCGGGCTCGGGAGATCGATGCAAGGGACGCCGGTTCGCGCCACGTCGAATGTACGTCCCTGGAATCCTGTCGTCACAGCCATCGCAGGTCTGCCTCCCTTCCCACGGCACCGTACCAGAACGCCGCGCGAATGTCCAGAAGGGAGCGCGCCCGAGGGGGACAGACCGACGGTGTTCGGTACCGTTTCGAGGCTCGGCTGGCCGCCGGAAAGACGCGGGTACGCGCTGGCTTGGTTGCTGTCCCCCCGAAAGGAGCACTGGAGAGACGCATCCGCGGGCAAAAAGGCCCATGAATAGGGCGAAAACTCCTCTACGAAGAAGAGCCGCACCCTTCCTCCCCTCAGGTTGTCGAGGCGAGAGGATTCCGACGACCACAGGGCAGGACCATTCCGTGACATGTGCCACTACGAGGCCGCCCATGAATCACCCCCGCCCTCTTGGGCGCCGCCCCGGCGCTCAGCCAGCCGGCGTCAGCGTAGCTTCGGTAGAAATGATCGTCAACGACCTCGCACCCCGAGTGAGCGCCACGTAGAGTTCCTTGCGCGACAGCGATGTGGCATCCAGAACGATGCCGTGATCGAATTCCAAACCCTTGACCAGAAGGGTCGTGCCTATGAGGCGCCGCCGACCCACCGGGCGGCCCCGGTAGCGGAACTGAGACTGGTACCGATCCGCCGCTGCCCCCAGCGTGAGGTCCGGATGCACCACGTGGGTACTTAAGACGCCCATCATCCGATTGAAGAGAACAACCCGCACAACGTGGACGGCCGGAAGTGCCTTCAGCGCGCGGAGAACGCCATCCATTCTGGCGCTCGACGGACTGGCAAGGTACGCGTTCGCAGCCTCCGCAACTGCGCGGTTTCTCGTATTCTTGCGAATCTCTGTGTGCTCTCCACGGAAGCTCGCAGCCGGTAGACTCTCGCGGACTGCCGTCATGCACTTCGTGGCGAAGCTAATGAGCTTCTTGAGGCGCACCTGATTCGTCGCCGCGCGTTCGATTTGGCCGACGAATGCGAATAGGTCCCTTCCTTCGATCTCCTCAATCGACGAAAAACGTCCGCTCGTGGCCTTCGCCAAGCGGTGACATTTCGCCTTGTAGTGCTGGTGGCCCCCGTGTATCGCGATCACCCGGTGCCGCGCGTCGCAAGCGAAGTACCGACAGGTGTTTCCCTGAACCCTCAAAAGGGCATTCTCGTTCTCGACCTGCTTGACAATGACCCCGTCCTTCAACCGCGGGAGCTCAAGGGGTTGCCCCTCTTCAAGGGCCACGCGAGCCGCTCGCAGCCAAGCCCCGAGCCCAGCCCGTCCCGCCCGAACCCAACGATGCGGGGTGTCGAGCTGCCCAAGGCGTTCAAATCTCTTCGGAATCTCGCCATCCCAGTCGACTGGACCCTCGTCTGCAAAGTCGAAAATGGCTTGCAGCGGGTCGCCGAGGACGCGGCACGGCAGGTCGCGCGCGAGCCCTAGCACGAGCTGATGCTGTTCCGTCGAGCAATCCTGGTATTCATCCACGTACAGACCACCGTACGACGCCTTGAGGATACGCCGGATAAACTGCTGATCCAACAGCACCCCGCATGCACGGTAAAGCGCCGCCCACTGCCTTCCCTCCGGCCTCTGCAAATCCCATTCCGAAGCATCGGGATATGAAAGACACAACCTGAGCGCCCAGCTAGCGATGGTGTCAACGCGACAGGCGCCGCTCGGAACCCTGAGCTGCCGCATCTTACAACGAAGCGCATTCACGCCAGCATAAGTGTGCGTCAGGACGAGTTGCCGACGGGTCGTCCGACCAACCGCGTGAGCGATAAGGTGCGTCTTTCCGTAGCCGGCGGGGGCGACCACATAGCCGGGACCCTGATGTGCCGCCAGGATTTCAGACAACTCAGGCATCGTCGACCCACCTGCGTAGCTGGGAGAGCTTGCGTATCAGATCCGAGTCCCCGGTCGACGCGCCATTCAAGTGCTCCGCAATAGCCCCCACCCATTCTTGGGCTCGATTCTGTCGCTTATACTAACTACACACCTTAGCTGCTTTGCCCAGAGCGCGGCGCATGTCTTCCGTATCTGCCCACTGTGCGGGATCGCGTTGGAATCCCGCACCATACCGGCTTTGAACCTGGTCAATTAGCAGGCTCCGATCACCCCACATTTTGCAGGCCGCCTCGAAGGAGGCAATTGCCCCCTCCCAAGGAAGGTCCATGTAGACGCGTTCCTCTATCGATAGGTTGCCGTCCCAGAGCACAACCGTCACACCCTCGGCGGCCAGGGCCTGCGCGTCGGTGGTCGAGAACTGATCGGGGTTGTCGGAGTCCGCCAAGACGGCGACCGAATACGAGAGTTGGTTTAGACTGTCTGCGACCGATCGAATCTTGGAGGCTCCAGCAACATCAAACAGCGCGACTCCCTGATACGCGAAGGACTTCATGTCTCTCGCGGTCCAGTAGCGGTCGAGTCCGCGGAGGAAACCTGCTTCCGTCGCCCCTTCGCAAGCAACAATCTTCGGCGCCAGAAACGCTTCCGCACCGGCGCGGATCTTTCCCTGAACGGAATCCGCGATCGCTGGCTGTTTCGCCGCGACAATCTGTGTTGCGCCCTTTCTGCAATGCACGATGTGGAGGTCCTCAACGGTCAACTCCCGCAGGACCACCGGTGAGTGGGTGGTGAGGAAATACTGACCGGTTGTGTCCGCTTTCAGGTGTTCGATCAGGCGGGCGATACGATGTGGTTCTAGCCCCAGCTCCACTTCGTCGAATAGTGTCACGTGCTGGGCGCGGAGAGTCTGTGTCTGGAGGCCCGTCGTGAGCATGCGCTTGGAGCCCAGCCCGAGCTGTCTCAAGGGCATTTCCCCGTCATGGAGAGCCAGGCCGCCAAGTCGAACGTTGATCGCGTCCGCGTCAAGATGGGCCTTGTACTCCGTTGCGACGATTACTCCCAAGGATCGCGCGGTCACTTCCGCCTTCTGGGCGATGCCATCGAACTGCGACAGGCTCTTCTTGCGGTCCTTTTCCAGGGCGGCTTTGGCTGCCCTGCCGGCTTCCGCGAGGGTCAGTGAGAGGCTATCGGTCTCGGTCAGGCGGCTCAGGAGCGAGCCACGTGACCAGGTCAGGTGCCGGTCTGACAGCGCGCCGAGGAGGTTCACCGAAACGTGCGCCCGGTCAATAGGCTTGAAGGCGATCCCCTCATCGCCATCCCCACGAATCACGCGCCATGACGGCTCGAGGTCGTTGCCGACGGCGAGGCGCACGCGTAGCGCCTCTTCGAGCGCGTCGCCCGGCTCGTCATGTAGGGTCAGGGTTTGAGGGTTCCAGCCGCAGAGATGGTGCCCGTAATTTTCCAGGTCGCGGAACTGCTCGGGAAGATTCCCTACTAGGGTAGCGTCGATGCATATCGTGTTTGCCGGGTCGCACTGAAAGAAGTCGGCGTCGTCAAATGCAAGGTTCCACTGCGGATAGAAGACGCGCCGCAGTGCCTCAAGAATCGTTGACTTGGTTGAGTCACCGCGTCCGATAAGGCAGAGAAGCGCACTGTCAGGCACGTTCCAGACGAGTTGCTGGATGCCCCGGAAGTTCTTGATGCTGATGCGGCGTATTCGCATGTCTGCCGTACCTCTAGGTGATCGGCATCGTCACGAATCCGATGTCGACGAAGGGGTTGTACGCGGACTCCTCCCCGGGCTCGTAGGCGCGTGGGCGGGGAGTCGGTGTGGGTAAGTCGCTATGCGCGTTAGCAGTCGCCGGCGCTTGACGCCCCGGTTACCGAGCATCGAACGCGCGCCTACGGCGCGCCCGCCCCCGAAGACGGGGCTCAGCGCGATGCGCCGGCGTGACGCCGGCCCGTGTTGTCCCTGACGTCGGATCCCCGACGGCCACCGCCTGGGCCGAGAACAGACGCGCACCACGGTACTTCTCGGTCTCTCAGGTTGAGATCATGAGCGTCCTCGTCTGCAACTGAAACGTGACGCCGCTTTCGGCGACCTGCATCGTGTTCGCCGTCAGCGTTCCCAGGTCGGTGAGCAGCGTCCGGAAGCTGTGCACCGGCAGGTCGTCGTCGGTCTGCTTGCAGCCTGCCTTGGCCAGGGCCGCCGGCGAGCGGCGAGCGGCGGCGACCACCGAAGGACGCTGCTGCTCGGCCGCCGCCGGGTCGTCGTCATCGAACAGCAGCGGCGCCAGCGCGTGGCGCATGTGCCCCTCGACGTAGTAGGCCAGCATGCACAGCAGGACATGCGCCCGCACCCGGTCCGCCCGCCGGTGGTGGATCGGCCGCACCTTCAGGTCCACCGACTTCAGGCTCCGAAACGCCCGCTCCACCTTCGACAGGTCCTTGTAGGCCCGCACCGTCTGTGCTGCGTCGAACTGCTCCGGCTCGACGTTGGAGCGGACGATGTACAGCCCGTCGAGCTGCCCCTCGGCCGCGATCTTGTCTTGTCTTGTCTTCGTCCCGGCGATAAGTGAACGTGCCGTCGGTGACCGCGGTGACGAAGTGCTTAGCCCGGATCATGCACCAAGGGCCCGATCCAGGTAGAGACACAAGAGCCTCCGTATGGTAAAAATGCAGTATTCACAGGCATTTCAGCCACCACGGAGGCCCCTGCGTGACGACCGACACTGTACCACAGACTGTTCTGTTCCCGGATCTGTTCGACAAGCCGCTGTTCGCCAAGTTCGACCAGGAGCAGGCAAGCTCCGCCGGCGGGGCGGTCCTGCTCAAGGCGGCCGAGCGCGTGTACGGGTTGGTCAAGGCGTTCGCCCGGTGCCTGAGCGACAAGCGCGCGCCGGAGAAGATTCGGCACACGCTCGCGGACCTGATCGGCCAGCGCATCTTCGGCATCGCCTGCGGCCATCCCGACTGCAACGATGCCGAGCACCTCGCCGACGACCCCATCCACAAGCTGCTGCTCGGCCGCGACCCGGTGGCGGGCGAGTCACTGGCCTCGCAGCCGACGCTGTCGCGGTTCGAGAACGCAGCCGGCCGCGGCGCGCTCTACGACATGGGGTGCGAGTTGGCGGCGCGTGTTGTCGAGCGCCACCGCCGCCGGCTGGGGCGGGTTCGGCGTATCACGATCGATCTGGACCCGACCGACGACCCGACGCACGGCGCCCAGCAGTACAGCTTCTTCAATGGGTACTATGACAACTGGTGTTACTTGCCGCTGCTCGCGTTCCTGACGTTCGACCGCGAACCCGAGCAGTATCTGTGTTCGGCGGTGTTGCGGCACGGCAAGGCGGTCGCCTCCGAAGGGGGCGTGGCCCTGTTGGCACGGCTGCTGCCGCTGCTGCGCTGTGCGTTTCCACGGGCGCGCTTTCTGGTTCGGCTCGACGGCGGCTTTGCGTCCCCGGCGCTGTTCGACTTCCTGGGTGCACAGCCGCGGCTCGACTACGTGGTGGCGATGGCGAGCAACGCCGTGTTGCTGCGGCACGCCGAGCCGGCGATGCTGGTGGCGCGGGCGCGCAGCGAGCAGACCGAGCATCTCTACATGGACACCGACTATGCGGCGGGCACGTGGAGCGCCGCGCGCCGGGTCATCATCAAGGCCGAAGTCGTCCGTCTCGGGGACCGCGAGCCGCGGGACAACCCGCGTTTCGTGGTGACGAACATGCGGCAGACGCCGCGTTTTCTCTACGAGAAGGTCTACTGCGCCCGTGGCGACGTCGAGAACCGGATCAAGGAACTCAAGGACCTGCAGCTCGACCGCACGAGCTGCTGCAGACTCCGGGCGAACCAGTTGCGCGTTTTTCTGACCGCCGCAGCCTACGTGCTCATGCAGGAACTGCGGTTGCACGCGGCGCGCACCGCGTGTGCCCGAACCCAGGTGATGTGGCTGCGCGATCGGCTGCTCAAGCTCAGCGTCCACGTCGTCAGCTCCGTCCGCCGCCTCGTCCTGCATCTGCCGCGCGCTCGACGCCGAATCTCGACGCGTGGCGCAAGATCGCCCTTTCCCTCGGGGCGCGCGCCGGGTAACGCGTCCAACGCGAGTCTGGACCCGCGTGCACGGCCGCTATCACGGCGAAGCTGTCTTTGACCAGCCCTCCATGACGCTCATCGTGCGTCGTATTGCTGCTCGACCACGCCATCGCCGGTCGCCGGCGTGACCCAGACGCTTGTGCCGCCCGATTCGCGAGCCGATCACACCCTGACGGTGGTCGGTCACGACCCCTCATGAATGATCCGGGCTAGTAGCGGGACGCAGATGACGACGATCCCAACGGCATCGAATATCAATCCTACAAGCTGAATCATTCGAGTTCTGCTCCTAAAACCGGGGTCGGTCTGACTTGTTATCGAAGAACAGTGCCATCATCCTATTTTACTGGATCCGGTCGTGATCGTGATACGCTGGCTGCGATCGAAGGAGGCGGCTGATGCAGCCGATGCTCGACCCAAAGCGTGATCTTGCTGGTGCGACCCCGGAGAAGTTGGCGCGTGCCCTGCTACGGCCGGTGCGGCCGGGGGTGCGGCTCTTCTTCGTGGACGGCTTTTTCGCCTATTCATAGGCGTTTTTGCTCGCGGACGATCACTTTTCGGTTCGTTTTGCGCGGGGACAGCGCCCCGGACAGCGCCCACCCGCCTCTTTCGGGAGGCCAGCCCGGCCTGATCACGGCGCCCGGACGCTTCGGTCGTCCCCTCCGCCCCCCTGGACATTCGCGCGGCGTTTTGGTACGGTGCCTTGGGAAGGGAGATGCCTCTGCGATGGCCGTAGCAGCGACGACGAGGTTCTCGGGACGCGCCTTCTGGGTCGCGTTGGGTGCCACCAGGCGATCGAGGTCGCATGGACCGACACTGCCGCCGGGCCGGTGAGGCGCCCAACACGGTCCGGCGGTTGCGGGAGAGTTGAGCGGCGATGCGAGACGTGGCTCACAGCGCCGCTCCCCCCGACCAGACGCCGTATGCGGTGGCCGAGGCCGTCTTCGCTGATGCCAAAGCCTACCTCTCATCGCGCGAAGCCCGGCAGATGAGTGAGAGCGAGCTCGAACGGGAACTGCACCGACGGGGCCAGGAGTTGATGCGCAGGCTCCTGCAAGGACACCTCGATCAACGCAGCCCGGGGAAGGTTGCCGGTCCGGTCGAGGGGGCCGACGATGTCGAGCGCTTGCCGCAGCGCGTGCAAGAACGCCACCCGGAGACGACCTTCGGCACGGTGCAGGTTGCGCCCCTCGGTGGGTTGCGCTCGTCGACGGCGCCCAGACGCAGCTCGACCTCGCGAGCGCCGCCGTGTACGGCGTCGACGCCACGTTGTGGTAATCGACATCATCCACGCAGCCGAGTACGTCTGGAAGACGCCGCGTGTGTTCCATCGCTCCACCGGCGTCATCGAAGGATTGTGCCGGTACGTGGTCCGAGACCGAATGGAGTCTACCGGCGCACGCTGGCGCCTGGTTGGAGTCGAGGTGATCCTGAAGCCTCGGGCGCTACGAGTCAGCCGAGTCTTCGATGCGTACTGAAACTTCCACTACGCGCGAATACCAGCGGCACCACGCCCAGCTATACGCTGATGGGATAGCACCGCCGGTCAGCGATCCGCCTCCGCCGCCCTCCCCGCCGCGCCTTCGACGGCTCAAGTAGCTCTTGCCGTGCCGTTCGCACAAGCCCCCTTGGGCCGCCGACGAAGAAGAGCCGCACCCCCGCGGAAGACACCATGGCTCATGGCGCTACAAGCGCGTGTCAAGTCGGCTTCAATGAGGCCGCGGGTATTCCCCGCGGAAGACTTTCGCAGGGGTTCGCCGGCATGACGTGGGCCACCAGGGCTTCAATGAGGCCGCGGGTATTCCCCGCGGAAGACCTACGATGACGAACGCAACCCTTACGGTGAGCGCAGCGGGCTTCAATGAGGCCGCGGGTATTCCCCGCGGAAGACTAGAGGTCCGCTTCGATGGACCGAAGGATGCGGTGGGGCTTCAATGAGGCCGCGGGTATTCCCCGCGGAAGACGTGCGGAGCTGCTCGGGGTGACTCGGTGGACCATCAAGCTTCAATGAGGCCGCGGGTATTCCCCGCGGAAGACAGACGGTAGAGCGCCTGCTCGTCAACGGCTACCAGGAGCTTCAATGAGGCCGCGGGTATTCCCCGCGGAAGACTTTCAGTGTTTGCGAGTAGTGCGGTTATCACACTGTAGCTTCAATGAGGCCGCGGGTATTCCCCGCGGAAGACGGGGAGCACGACCTGCAACGTGCAGATGATGACCGCGCTTCAATGAGGCCGCGGGTATTCCCCGCGGAAGACCCGTGGAACGGCTGGCGCCCGGTCCCACCGGCCCTCAAGGCGCTTCAATGAGGCCGCGGGTATTCCCCGCGGAAGACGCGGAGCGCTTCGCGATGGTACTGGAGTACGTCAAAGCGCTTCAATGAGGCCGCGGGTATTCCCCGCGGAAGACGCGGCCGGAAGGCTTCGTGGAAGTCCCGTTCTTCACGCTTCAATGAGGCCGCGGGTATTCCCCGCGGAAGACGCGTACAAGCCAGCGTACTCGTACATCGCCTACGGCGGCGTGCTTCAATGAGGCCGCGGGTATTCCCCGCGGAAGACCAACGAGGACCACGAGGGCGGCGCGACCAAGGGCGACGCTTCAATGAGGCCGCGGGTATTCCCCGCGGAAGACCTCGTTCGCGCCGGCAGGCGTGACACCCTCGAAGCTGCTTCAATGAGGCCGCGGGTATTCCCCGCGGAAGACGCATTCGATGGTCTTCAGGTATCGCTCGATTCAGTGCTTCAATGAGGCCGCGGGTATTCCCCGCGGAAGACACGCTGCGCGTCATCGTGACCGTGGCCGGGCCGACCGCTTCAATGAGGCCGCGGGTATTCCCCGCGGAAGACCGGTTCATGACCGATCGCATCATCCTGCTCGACCAGACGCTTCAATGAGGCCGCGGGTATTCCCCGCGGAAGACAGCTCAAGAACTTCCCGCCCTTCGCCGTCGTCGCCGCTTCAATGAGGCCGCGGGTATTCCCCGCGGAAGACGTGTCCACTGTGCCCGTACCGACAGGCGTAGAATCGCTTCAATGAGGCCGCGGGTATTCCCCGCGGAAGACATGTTCTCGCCAGGCGGCGGCTGAAGTTGGTATCGGTGCTTCAATGAGGCCGCGGGTATTCCCCGCGGAAGACTCCCTTAACGCTGCAATCTGCAATCTCTAGCTCGCTGCTTCAATGAGGCCGCGGGTATTCCCCGCGGAAGACGAGTGCTTCCTGGGCGCCAAACCACGTCTCTTTGGGCTTCAATGAGGCCGCGGGTATTCCCCGCGGAAGACGCCAAGCTCGTTCACACGAGCACGGCGATGGAAGAAGTGGCTTCAATGAGGCCGCGGGTATTCCCCGCGGAAGACGTAACGCACCCGCAGCTTCAAGGTCGGTCGTACCGGCCGGCTTCAATGAGGCCGCGGGTATTCCCCGCGGAAGACGTCTCTGTCGGTGGCGAGGACTGGAACGTGTGGGTTACGCTTCAATGAGGCCGCGGGTATTCCCCGCGGAAGACGTCCAGGCCGTCGGCAACCGGGCGCCCTCAGTGCCGCCGCTTCAATGAGGCCGCGGGTATTCCCCGCGGAAGACTCGACGACGACCGGCGCGAATCGCCGCGGTGGCGCATGCTTCAATGAGGCCGCGGGTATTCCCCGCGGAAGACAAGTCGCGGCGGTCCGCCATGATGCACCTTACCCGGTGCTTCAATGAGGCCGCGGGTATTCCCCGCGGAAGACTTTACGCTTACGGTATCACCGTCGGCGGTCGGTCCGCTTCAATGAGGCCGCGGGTATTCCCCGCGGAAGACTCACCGGCGTGGCCATGTCCGGAGACCAGGCCACCGGAGCTTCAATGAGGCCGCGGGTATTCCCCGCGGAAGACGGCCCGCAGAGTCGAGAGCCACGCCCGGGCCTGTTGGCTTCAATGAGGCCGCGGGTATTCCCCGCGGAAGACGCCCACGGGCCGAGTGCGAGTGGTGTGGCCTTCCGTTTGCTTTAATGAGGCCGCGGGTATTCCCCGCGGAAGACGCGAGAGCGGCGCCAGGAACCGATGCAGGTGGTGCTTCGCTTCAATGAGGCCGCGGGTATTCCCCGCGGAAGACCTGGCGCCTGTCGTTGCACGCTACGGTCATGCACCACGCTTCAATGAGGCCGCGGGTATTCCCCGCGGAAGACTCCCCTCCAGGGTCTCGGGTGGGCGAAGTCGGCGCGCTTCAATGAGGCCGCGGGTATTCCCCGCGGAAGACGGGTAAACGCGGCTGGGGACCGCCTTCGTCTAGACGTCTAGCTTCAATGAGGCCGCGGGTATTCCCCGCGGAAGACTTGGCGCTGATCGTGCCGACCTTGTTGGACCGGAGCAAGCTTCAATGAGGCCGCGGGTATTCCCCGCGGAAGACGAGAATTGGCGGTGCGTGGTCGTCTCGTTGACCGGGCTTCAATGAGGCCGCGGGTATTCCCCGCGGAAGACTCCCAGGCATGGGCGCATCAATCGCCGACGATCTCATGCTTCAATGAGGCCGCGGGTATTCCCCGCGGAAGACACGCGTTCGCTGCTGATCTCGCCCGCAAGGAAGTCGACGCTTCAATGAGGCCGCGGGTATTCCCCGCGGAAGACTGAACCCGCGGACGACCTTGTGGCTGCGGTACCAGGGCTTCAATGAGGCCGCGGGTATTCCCCGCGGAAGACTCCACTGCCGCTTCCGCAGACTGTGATGCGAGTCGAAGCTTCAATGAGGCCGCGGGTATTCCCCGCGGAAGACGCTGCCGTTCATCATGAGCCACGTCTGGCTGGACAAGCTTCAATGAGGCCGCGGGTATTCCCCGCGGAAGACACGATTCAGAATCACGATGGGGCTACACGAATAGTGCTTCAATGAGGCCGCGGGTATTCCCCGCGGAAGACGACCATGAGTGAGCCGATTCGACCGCTCCTCGACTTGCTTCAATGAGGCCGCGGGTATTCCCCGCGGAAGACGCGTTCAGCGCGGGCGAACCGGCGACGCCAGCTGGCGCTTCAATGAGGCCGCGGGTATTCCCCGCGGAAGACGGCCAGAAGCGCATCGCTCAGAACGTCGTCGTGGAGCTTCAATGAGGCCGCGGGTATTCCCCGCGGAAGACGCGAACGGTGAGCTTGAAAGCCTCCTCATCCGTGTCGCTTCAATGAGGCCGCGGGTATTCCCCGCGGAAGACGCGTTCATCACGCCGGCCACGTTTAATCGCTGGATGCTTCAATGAGGCCGCGGGTATTCCCCGCGGAAGACGCAACAACCGTGGCTTCCGCCTTGGGCGCTCCAACGCTTCAATGAGGCCGCGGGTATTCCCCGCGGAAGACGCCGGTAGAACTTCGTGTTGATCTCGGTCCAGCTCCAGCTTCAATGAGGCCGCGGGTATTCCCCGCGGAAGACTTCAACCTGCCAGCGTCGATCAAGAATCCGCACCTGCTTCAATGAGGCCGCGGGTATTCCTCGCGGAAGACTCGTCGTCGACAACGACGCCAAGACGCGGCTGATTCAGCTTCAATGAGGCCGCGGGTATTCCCCGCGGAAGACGATGGCTGCACAAACCGAAGTTGACGTTGCATCGACAGCTTCAATGAGGCCGCGGGTATTCCCCGCGGAAGACCGTGGGTATTCCGGAGGAAGTGGAACACGGAATCCGGAGGAAGTGGAACAGCGATTCCGGAGGAAGTGGAACAGCGAATCCGGGAAGTGGAACACGGAATCCGGAGGAAGTGGAACATCGATTCCGGAGGAAGTGGAACAGCGGTTCCGGAGGTCGTGAACGCTCGTCGGTAGCTTGACCTGGCATGCTCTGCCCTTTCGACAGGAGGGGCGTGGCGATGCCGGCACGGAGGCTGCTGATGAGGAAGATCCGCGAGGTTTTACGACTCAAGCACGAGCAAGGACTGTCCCACCAGGCGGTGGCGCAGGCGTGCGCCGTCGGCGTGGGGACGGTCAATCGCTATCTGCAGAGGGCGGCGCAACGTGGGCTCGGCTGGCCGTTGCCGGACGATTTGGACGACGCGGCGCTCGAGGCTCGATTGTTTCCACGCGCCGCGCCGGTGCACGACCGGATCCGGCCCGACTGCGCGTACATCCACCGCGAGCTCAAGCGCGACAGCGTCACGCTGCAGTTGCTGTGGGAGGAGTACGCGCAAATCCATCCGGACGGCTACGGCCGCACCCAGTTCTGCGAGATCTACCGGCAATGGACGCGGCGGCTGCGGCCGTCGATGCGGCAGGTGCACCGCGCCGGCGAGAAGACGTTCATCGACTATTCCGGCAAGCGGCCGAGCCTGGTCGACCGGCGCACGGGTGAGCTCCGACGCGTCGAGCTGTTCGTCGCCGTGCTCGGCGCCAGCAGCCTCACCTACGCCGCGGCGACCGAGACCCAGCAGTTGCCGGACTGGATCGACGCGCATATCCGCATGGTGGAGTACTTCGGCGGCGCTACCACGTTGTGGGTCCCCGACCAGCTCAAGAGCGCCATCACCCGCCCCTGCCGCTACGAGCCCGGCGTCAACCGCACCTACGAGGACCTGGCCACCCACTACGGCGCCGTCGTCGTTCCGGCGCGACCGAGGAAACCTCGGGATAAGGCTGCTGTGGAGAATTGTGTACTCATCGCACAGCGGTGGATACTCGCCCGCCTCCGCGACCAGACCTTCTTCGAGCTCGGCCCGTTGAACGCCGCGATCCGCGTCCTGCTCGACGAGCTCAACGACCGGCCGATGAAGAAGCTGGGCGTCAGCCGCCGCGCCCTCTACGAGCAGGTCGACCGGCCGGCGCTCCGGTCCCTGCCGACCGCGCGCTACGTCCTGGCGCACTGGAAGCTGTGCCGCGCCAACATCGACTACCACGTCGAGGTCGAGCGCCACGTCTATAGCGTGCCGTTCCAGCTGGTCCGCGAGCAGGTCGAGGTCCGCTACACCACGAACACGGTCGAGATCTTCTATCGCGGCAAGCGACTGACGTCGCACCGGCGGCGCTACGACGGACAGCCGTCCACCCATCGCGAGCACATGCCGAGCGCCCACCGCGCGCATGCCGAGTGGACGCCGTCGCGGCTGATCCGTTGGGCCGAGCAGGCCGGACCGGCGACCGGACAGCTCGTCGCCCAGATCATCGAGCGTCGCCCGCACCCGGAGCAAGGGTATCGAGCCTGCCTGGGGATCATGCGCCTGGGACAGCAGTACGGGAACGACCGGCTCGACGCGGCGAGCGCTCGCGCGATGGCACTCGGCTCCTACCGCTATCGCACCGTCAAGAACATTCTCGCCGCCGGCCAGGACCGTCTGCCTCTGGAACCGGCGGCCGAGACAACCCCGACGCCCACGCACACCAACATCCGCGGCGCCGACTACTACGCCGCGGCCACGACCGAGGAGGAGGACCGATGCTGATCGAACAGACCGTCGACAAACTCAACGCCATGAAGCTGGGCGCGATGGCCGACGCCGTCCAGCAACAACTGCAGAGCGGCGAGGCCGCCACGCTCGGCTTCGAGGAGCGTTTCGGCCTGCTGGTCGACGCCGAGTGGACGGCCCGCGAACAGCGCAAGCTGCAACGGCGCCTGCAGACGGCCAAGCTGCGTCATCCGGCGACGCTCGAGGCCGTCGACTTCACGCCTGCCCGACGGCTCAACCGCCAGCAGGTCCTGACGCTGGGAACCTGCGCGTGGCTCGCCGAGCGCCACAACTTGATCGTCACCGGGCCGTGTGGAATCGGGAAGAGTTTTCTCTGTTGCGCCTTCGTCGAACGGGCGTGTCGCCGCGGCTTCACCGCCCGCTACGTCCGCATGCCGCGCCTGCTGCACGAGGTGGCCGTCGGCCGCGGAGACGGTTCCTACACGCGGCTGATGGCGCGGCTGGCAAAGCTCGACCTGCTCGCCATCGACGACTGGATGCTCGCGCCGTTGCGTGACGCCGAGCGCCGCGACCTGACCGAGGTGATCGAGGACCGCGCCGAACGCGCCTCCACGCTGATCGCCAGCCAGTTGCCGGTGACCGACTGGCACGCCGTCATCGGTGACCCCAACCAGGCCGACGCCATCTGCGACCGCCTGCTCCACGACGCGCACCGCATCGAGCTGAAGGGCCGCTCGATGCGACGTACGCACGACGCGCCGAACAACCGCCCGAAGGAGACGACATGAGCACCAGAACGGCAACGCCATTACCGCGGCGAAGCGAAGCCCAGAACCATCGCGCCGCCGACACGCGTGACCGGGGCACGTCGGGTCCGACCGGCCTGTGGATCCTGCCGGTGATGTGGAAAACGCCCGCGATGCGTTCGGCGCAACTGAGCGGTCGCCGAAGGCGCGTTTCCCACAACACCTTGGACGCCGCAGACGGCGCCCACAGGCTCCACAGGCATCTTCGTCCATGCTCTCGAACACCACGTCACGAGCTCATGCATCCCCTCATTTTGCCAGCATCAGATCACGCCGAAAACCTCGCGATACACCCGCTGTTCCATGAGCATGTTTCCGAACGTCTCCATCAACGGACGAATCCGATCCTCGGGCCAATTGGGGAGATGGTGGTACAGCATCAGCCCCTGCCGAAACAACGAATGCGTCCGCCGCTTCACCGTGTTCGCCTTCAACCAGCGGTCATAACCGATGCGCTCGCCCGCCGCATCCAGCAACGACAGAACGGCGATCGCCAACGCACTGATCAACAACAGGCGGTCCCGCCGGTCCGGGCGCGAAACATGCATCGAAGAAAGCCCCATCCCGAAGCGCATGTCCTTGATGTCCCGAAAGCCCGCCTCAATCCCCCAGCGCTTGCCGTAGTACCGAATCAGGACCCGCGTCGGGACCTTCGCTTCGCTGGCCACCAGGCACCACGGTTCGTCCATCTTCGGATCCTGTACGCACACGACCGCGCCGACCGGCAGCTCGTACGTGTCGGTCACCCGAGCACCCACCAACCGCCGCGCACGCCCCCCGGCGCCGACCCACGCGGCGGCCGTTCGCCGCTCGCCCCCCGCACTCGTCACGTAGATGTCTCCACGCAACCGAATCACGTATTCGAAGGCCAGCTCCGTCGTCAACGCGTAGAACAGCTTGCAGTCCCCAAAGCCCCGGTCCGCCACGACGGTGACTTTCACCCCGGCCGGCAGCACCTCCCGCAACCGGCACAGTAGCTCGTACTCATAGCGCCGCTGATTACCCTTCAGCGTCGAGGACGCCACCGTCTTCCACAGAAGGGGCGTTGCGCGCCCATGGCCAGTCACCATCGACAGCACGATCGTGTCCTGCCCGTCGGCCGCGAAGCTGGTCCAATCCAGCGCAACGACCACTTCGGTGCGGGCGGCGACGATGAACGGCGTCCAGTATGCGAAGAAGGCCCAGACGTCGACGCCTCGATTGCTCAGCAGCCGATCCACCTGCTTCACGCCATGCTTGGTCAACGTGCCCATGGCCTGGGCCAAGCCGCGCCCCACGGCATGGATTGCCAGCGAAGCGCTCGTCAGCACGCCCTGGGTTGCGTTGGCCAAGGACAGCACCCGTTTGGCATGCAGGTCGCCTTCATACAAGGTGGTGATGAAGTTCAGGATGTCGTGTCTCCGGAGCCATTGCCGGGATGAGGCTGGCCGGTCTTGATGTTTATGCATACAACCATATTTTAATTCAAAGTGCGCACCTTTCCAACTTTCCTAATGTGAAACGGAGGATTTTGCTCTATTTGTTCATATGAGAAAATGAGGGGATCTCTGAGCGTCACGAGTAGAATCTTGAAGGTCTGCTGCGACACCGAGGGGAGGGAACTGACCGACGAACGTCGCTACGCTCCGACGAGCGTTCCACTTCGCCGGAAACCGTGTTCCAGATCCCCGGAAACGCTGTTCCACTTCACCGGAATACCCAAGACCGGACGCGGCAGATCTTCGCTTTGCGCTCAAGATCAAGCTTCAATGAGGCCGCGGGTATTCCCCGCGGAAGACGCGAGAAGGCATGCGGATGCTGCCCGCCGTGCCGCCGCTTCAATGAGGCCGCGGGTATTCCCCGCGGAAGACACGGAATGCACGATTTTATCTATACGGTCATCTGGAAGCTTCAATGAGGCCGCGGGTATTTCCCCGCGGAAGACGCGCATGCGCAACGAAGAGCGCGAAGTGGACATCATCGCTTCAATGAGGCCGCGGGTATTCCCCGCGGAAGACGCCGCCGCCTGCGCCTGTTTGCACCGGCCTGAGCAGCTTCAATGAGGCCGCGGGTATTCCCCGCGGAAGACGGACCGCAGTGGTTGTCAACGGCACGGCGGCGGTCGAGCTTCAATGAGGCCGCGGGTATTCCCCGCGGAAGACGCATGGTCGGGCTTGACTTCGCCAATGACGAGGGACTGCTTCAATGAGGCCGCGGGTATTCCCCGCGGAAGACCCGCGCCGTAAACGGTGCGTGGGTTCGTTTGGAAACGCTTCAATGAGGCCGCGGGTATTCCCCGCGGAAGACGCGTGAGCATCTGGAAGAAGGCGCGGGACTGGTTCAAGCTTCAATGAGGCCGCGGGTATTCCCCGCGGAAGACCTAATCTCGGCTCGCTTATTTGTCACTGTGACAAAAACGCTTCAATGAGGCCGCGGGTATTCCCCGCGGAAGACGTCCAGCCGCAAGTGGAGCCGCTGGGCGGCGCTGAGGCTTCAATGAGGCCGCGGGTATTCCCCGCGGAAGACTCTGACCGTGATCGACGATCTGACGTCGCCCGACGAGGCTTCAATGAGGCCGCGGGTATTCCCCGCGGAAGACTCTCCGGTATTGATGTATTGGGTACCAACCCTCGTCACGCTTCAATGAGGCCGCGGGTATTCCCCGCGGAAGAATACACGGGCTGTTCCGAGATGTTCCGGTCCGTGCCAGATGGCCCGTTTCACAGCGTATTCATTGAAATAACGTTCCGGGCTGTTCCGGTCACGGGTGCTTCGTTCCGGTCCCGAATGTGGTAGCATTGTGGGCAATGGAAACGGGGGCCATCCGATGAAGACCTTGCTGACGGCGGCGAAGCTGAAGACGTTGAAGCGACCGGGGCGCTACCGCGCCGGCGCGAGCCTGTATCTGTTGATCGCGCCTCGTGGTACGCGGTCGTGGGTGCAACGCCTGGTGGTCGACGGGAAGCGTCGCGACGTCGGCCTGGGCGGATACCCGACCGTGTCTCTGAGCGAGGCCCGCGACGCGGCCTATGAGAACCGGCGGACGGCGCGCAAGGGCGGCGACCGGACCGCGAAGGTATCGCGGGTGCCAAGCTTCCGCCGAGCGGCGAAGCATACTCACGAAGCGAACCGGGCGCGTCTGAGCGAGTCGTCTTCGTCGGCGTGGCTGGCCGTGCTGGAGCGCTTCGCCTACCCGGTGCTCGGAGATCGGCGCGTCGACCGGATCGACCAGGGCGACGTGCTGCGCGTGCTGACTCCCATCTGGACCGCGAAACCGCCAACCGCGCGGAAACTCCGCACTGCGATCCGGAGCGTGCTGGCCTGGTGTCAGGCTCACAAGTACGTCGCTCACAACGTGGCGGGCGAAGCAATCGACGGTGCGCTGCCCGCGGCGCCGAAGGTCACGGCGCACCATCGGGCGCTCGACTACTCCGACGTCCCGGCCGCGCTGGACCGGATCGCCGGCTGCGCGGCGAGCGAGTCCGTCCGAGCGTGTCTGAGGTTCGTGGTGCTGACCGCGGTCCGGTCCGGCGAGGCCCGCGGGGCGACGTGGTCTGAGATCGACCTTGACGCGCGAGAATGGCGCGTGCCGGCCGCCCGGATGAAGACGGGCGCAGAGCACCGGGTTCCGCTGTCGCGTGAAGCTGTGGCCGTTCTGGAGTCGGCACGGGCGCTCCACAATCCGGCCGGCCCGACCGGAAGCCACTACGTGTTCCCGTCCGCGTCGAAGCCCAACCGGCCCTTGTCCTACAACCTGACGCGCGTGTTGGAGGCCGCCGGGCTGGAAACGACCGTGCACGGTCTCCGCTCGTCGTTCCGCACGTGGGCCAGCGAGCGAACCGGCGCGCCGCATGCCGTCTGCGAAATGGCCCTGGCGCATCGCGTAGGCTCCGACGTCGAGCGAAGCTACGCGCGGTCGGATCTCTTCGACAAGCGCCGCGCCCTGATGGACCAGTGGGCGGCCTACGTGACCGGCGACACCGGGAAGGTGCTGCACATTCACGCTGCGTCTTGACGCGCACGCGTGGAAACTGCACGGCCGCCATGTGACCGGGGCCGTGCAGCGATCCATTGTTCGATTTCCCGCTCGCTCCATCTGACGCACTTCGGTCCAAGGTCTATCGGCCGCGGAAATCCGCCGCCGGCCATCCGGGCATAGATGGCGCTGCGGCCCAGTCCTACTCGCTCCGACACCTGCCGGCGCGTCAAAAGCCTGTCCGTCAATGTCTGATCCATGCCGGGAATGTTCGCATACTTCCGGCGTAGTGGCAACGTGGATAGTATATTGGTATGCATATAAGAGAGAGTTATGTGTTTGCATTATACTAGCACATAGAACATGTTGACCGAGTAGGAGCACTACGCTATGCTCCATATGCCTGGTCGGTCATGGGCCTGCTACCCGCGGTGCGGGAGAGTCGAGAGGGCCGCCGAGCGTCGCGGTGCGACGTCCATACCGGAGGGGGCCGGGCATTTCACAGAGGGAGGACCCGAAAAGGAAACCGCTCGTACAGACGAGCGGCCCGCGGTTGCACGCGGGCCGTCGATAGCTGGCGAGCGATGGCCGAGTGAGGCGGCCAACACAATGGATTGTGACACGACGACCACGACGGCGGCAACCCATCCCGACAGCACGACACCACACAAATGGAAACGGCGCGCGTCGAACCTGGCGCATGCGGCCGTAGCACTCGCGGACCTGACCATCGCTGAGGAGCGATACGCGCGTCTGCTGGCGAACCGCGCGGGCTTTGCCCGTCCGGGCGACGCGAGACGGCACAAGGTCCGTCACGACGACGACGGCGACGGCGAGGTGTTCGTGATGCTCGGCTCCGGGCGCAAGCGCCCAGACGGGAAGTCGACAACCGAGCGACACGCTGAAGAGCTTGGCGTGTCCGTCAAGACCCTGCACAACCTGCGCGTGCGTCTCAAGCAGGCGGGACTGATCGAAGTTCGGCAGTGCGACCGGACCCGGCGCAGCATCGTCTTCCGCCTGCCAGGGAACACGACCGGGAACGCAACCGGGAAGGCAGTCGGGAAGTCTGTACGTGCTCCACGTACTGTTCCACGGAGCGAACCGGCGCGCTCGCGCGAGTGGACGGTGTGCTACCGCTGCGGGAACGGATGGCCGTCGACGCGCGGCTACCGCTGCCGGTCATGCGAGCGGGACACACGCGAACCGTGCGCCTCGCCGCTGAAGAACACCAGCCGCTGCACCCGGTGCTACACGTGCCGGCCGGACCAGACCAGGTGCACGACGACCAGACCGGCGGACGGCGAGCCGTGCGTCTACGGCACGGGCCACGGCGGACAGCATCGGGTGGCATAATGACCCCGGCAGGGTTCGACCGGGCCGTCAACCGCATCGTGCGGACCGCCTCGCGCAAGTGCAGGCCGCACGACTGGAGAGACCCGGCGGACGGGAAGCTGATGTGCCGTCGCTGCGGCCGGACTATCATCCTGTCCGAGTTGGAGTACTGGCGGCGCAACAGCATCGCCAGGGCGATCACGGCGAGACGGGGACACGTGGCGGGCGCACGTTTCCAGCGTGCGCTGTCAGAGGCGATACGGAGGGACGAATGACAGCGGAAACGAACGTGCTGGCGCGACTGAAGTGCGGGACGTGTGGGGAACATCAGCCTCTTGAGTGGGAGCGTGCCGTAAGCGGCGTGCTGAACAAGACGATGAAATACGACGCCATCGACGGCACGCTCTGCGTCACGCACGAATGCCCGAAGTGCGGGAAAAGCACAACGGGCACTGTCCGCGATCTACCGGCGGCGTTCCGGGCCGAGATCCGAAAGCACCGGCCGCCATCAATCCACACGGTGCCCGTGGAGGGCGGCCGTAAGGTGAGAACATGAGCAAGACGACACGTAACGTAACGCTGTTCAGCGCTCGCGACGTGACGGTCAGTAGCGTCCGCGGATGCCTGGCGATGGCTGACGAGGCCGGCGACGTCGAGCTGTGCCGGAAGCTGCGCGAGCTGGTCGACTGGCTGCTCCCGACCGCTGGTCAAGATGCTCAAGACGGCGAGTGACAAGGGCAACGGGGGCGTGGGACCCTGTCACGGTTCGCGGAAACCGCAGGAAGACCGTGGAGATAGCCCGTCTTCCCACCAGAATCGGGAATCCGATGGCGCTTGAGCTGCGTCCGTTCCAGCGACGGGCCGTCAAGGCGCTCGAATCCGGCCGATACGACACGGTCGTTCTGTCGTTGCCGCGGGCGCAGGGGAAAAGTTCGCTCGCCGCCTGGATTGGCTTCCGGGCGCTGACTCCTGGCGACTCGCTGTTCGAGTCCGGGGCGGAATCGCACCTTGTAGCCGCGTCAATCGGTTCGGCCCGTACGACCGTCTTCAAGATCCTTCGCCGCCTGGTCGAAGACTCAGACCAGGCGGCCGACTACAAGGTCTCCGAATCGGCGAACGCTTGTCATGTTCGCCACAGGCAGACGAACACCAGAATCAGCGTCAAGGCTCCGTCTGCGAAAGCTACGCTCGGGTTGGTCGGTTGTCCGATGGTTGTCGTCGACGAACCAGGCTCCTACGATCTGGAATCCGGCGACTCTCTGTGGCGTGCGTTGGCTTTCGCGCAAGGAAAACCTGACAGTCCGCTCCGGCTGTTCGTGATCGGGCACCTGGCCCCGCGGGCGGTCGCGCCTGGTCATTGGTTCTTTGACCTGGTCAAGCGTGGGACGCACGGCCGAACCTACGTGCAGGCGATACAGGGCGTGCTCGACCGATGGGACCAGGCGTCAGAGATACGGCGCTGCTCGCCGTTGTCGTGGTCGTTTCCGGCGGCCCGCGCCAAGCTGCTCGAACAGCGTAACGAGGCGCGCCAGGATTCGGCGGCGCGGGCGTGGTTCTGCTCGTATCGCCTGAACCTGCCGAGCGAAGACGAGCAGGCGGTACTGCTCACGACGACGGACTGGAAAGCCCTTGTCGCGCGTCCTGTGGGCGCGCCTGTGGGCCGTCCGATTGTTGGAATCGACCTTGGGCTAAACCGCGCCTGGTCAAGCGCCGTTGCCATCTGGCCCGCGACCGGCCGCATCGAAGCAATCGCGTGCTGCTCGGGTATCCCGGACCTTCGGGCGCAAGAGAAACGGGACGGCGTCCAGCCGGGCACCTATCAGCGCCTGGCCGACGCGGGGCTGCTCGTAGTCGCGGAGGGGAAGCACGTACCGCCGGTTCCGATGTTGCTCGGACTCGCCGCGGCGTGGATGCCGCGGGTCTACGTCGCCGACGCGTTCAACCTGCCGCTCTTGCGCGATGCGGCCGGCCGCGTCCCTGTGGCGTCTCGCCGTACGCGGTGGTCCGAGTCCACGCAGGATATCGGAGGGCTCCGGCGGCTCGTGAAGGACGGCGGTCTGAGCGTAGCCGTGGAATCCCGACCGCTGCTCAAGGCTTCGCTAGCCGTTACCCGCGTGAAAGTCGAAGAATCGTGCGTCCGTATCCAGAAGGACGCGAAGAATAACCGCGCACGCGACGACGTTTCGTCCGCTCTGACGCTGGCGGCCGGCGCGGTATCCAGGATGCCGCGTTCAAAGCCTGGCGCGCGCAAGGTCGTAGTCTGCGCCGCGCCAGTGTAATACTAGCTAGAGTAAGGCGCGTTGACTCGCACGATACAATCGATACATGGCCAGTCGGGCAGGCCGTGAGGTCTACCGCACGATTCGATGGGCGCGTGTTCGGCGATTCGTGCTGGAACGCGACGGGTACCGCTGCACACTTTGCGGCCGACCTGGCCGACTGGAAGTTCATCACGTTCGCCGTATCGTGGATGGCGGTGCGCCGTTCGACGCTGCGAATCTCCGCACCGTTTGCCGGCCATGCCACTTCGGAGAGCACGCGCCAAGCGGGCCGCCGGACGTGGAGGCTTGGAAAGAGCTGATAGCCGATGGCGCTTGACCGGATCTATCGGCTGTTCCCGGCGGGCGGAACCACGGGCGGCGTCGCGGTTTGGGGCTCGCCCGTCGAATCTGGACTGGCGGCCGTGGGCGCTCCGATTGAACGCTCCGGTATCTCGTACAACCCGTCGTCAAGCGTGGTCGTGAGGCTCCGGTGGCGCTCTGATATCGTCCCTGGTACGTCCGTGATTCGGGACGCAGAAGACCGGATCTGGTTCGTGTCCGAGTTCCGCGAGGTCGACCGGCGGCGCTGGCTTGATGTCGCCCTGTCCACTTACGATCTGCCCACTGACGACGCTGGAACGGGCGGTCTCCCTGGCATTCTGAACCCGCCGGCCGGGTGGTTCCTCCAATATCGCGAGCCCGGCGGCCCGAACAAGTTCGCCTACTCCGGCCGCTACGTGGAACGCATCATCGTGACGCAAAGCGAGATCGGCGTCGACGACGGGTTTTTCGAGAACGGCATGCGCAAGTTCGCGATCACGATCCCGTCGCCAGGCTACGCCGTGAACGTCGAAGATCCGCGGCGGCCGAACGCCCCGGCGCTCCTGGAAAATTGGATGGAGCAAACTCTAAGATTGGGCGCGTTCGGGACGATCAACGGCGGGTGGATACCGGCGACTTCGCCAGACGACGAAAACATCGAGGGGTTCTACCAGATCCCCGACGGCGGCTCCGGGCAGACCATCGTCGGTACGACGCTCGACTCCGGTGCGCTACTGCCGGGCGGCGGTGCTGTTCCGTTTTTTGTGAGTGCTGGTGGGAACCTGCCGATCACGGTGGGAACGCGAATCGACGCTCGACCGGGAGACCGGCGAGTTCCTCTGGGCCACGTCGACCGTCACGCAGAACGTGATCAGCAACATCGACGGCGCCACCGGCGCGGTCACCGAGAACGCCGAGCTCGTCTTCAGCGCGCTGGGACAGGAGGTGCTGGCCTGCCCCACCTGGAACGGCGGCAAGGACTGGGAGGCCGGCGCCTACAGCCCGCTGACCAATACCATGTACATGCCGTTGCGCAATGCCTGCGCGCGGATGCTGGCGACCACCGCGCCCGGCACCTCGCACTACGCACTCGCCGTCCGCAACCAGATCGCGCCCGGCACGGACCAGGTCGGCACCGTCCACGCCATCTCCGCCGAGACGGGCGAGACGGTATGGCTGCACGAGCAGCGCGCGGCCACGATGTCTCTCGTCACCACGGGCGGCGGGCTGGTCTTCGGGGGCGACGTCAACGGCCGCTTCAAGGCGTGGGATCAGGAGACCGGCGAGGTCCTCTGGGAGATCAACCTCGGCTCGGCGGTGACCAGCTTTCCGATCAGCTACGCGGTCGACGGCAGGCAGTACATCGCCGTCGGCACCGGCACGGCGAGCACCGCGTCGATGTTCAGCCGGTTGACACCGGAGCTCCGGCCGAGCGCCGGCAACAACCTGTTCATCTTCGCGCTCCCGGAGTGAGCGCGGCACGTCCCTGGGAGTGTGCGATGTTCCTACGGCTTTTCGGTCTATCCGTCGCAGTGCCGGCCATCGTCTTCACGTCGCTCGCCGCAGCGGCAGCGCAGTTCAGTGAAGATGCCGGATTCGTTCCCGTCACCGACGCCATGCTCGAGGATCCGGCGGCGGGCGACTGGCTGATGTGGCGCCGCACGCAGAACGGTTGGGGCTACAGCCCGCTCGACCAGGTGAATCGCGACAACGTCGGCGATCTGCAACTGGTATGGACGCGGGCCCTGGCGGCGGGGGCCCAGGAGGGGACGCCGCTGGCGTACGGCGGCGTGCTGTTCATGCCGAACCCGAACGATCACCTGCAGGCGATCGACGCCGTGACCGGCGACCTGCTGTGGGAGTACCGCCGCGACATTCCGGACGACGTCCCCGAGATCATGGGCGGCCTTACGGAGAACAACCGGAACGTGGCCATTTACGGCATGGCGACCATCGATACGAGCAACGACGACTACGTCTATGCCCTCGACGCCGTGACCGGCGAGCTGGCCTGGGAGACGCAGATTTTCGACTACCAGGTGCACCCGGCCCGGCATTCCTCCGGTCCCATCATCGCCAACGGCAAGGTCATCTCCGGGCGGAGCTGCCGCCCGCGGGCCGGTCCGGTCTCGTGCGTCATCGTCGCGCACGACGCCGCCACCGGCGCGGAGCTGTGGCGGACAAGTCTCGTGCCGGCGCCGGGCGAGCCGGGCGACGAGACCTGGGGCGGCGTGCCGTACGAGGAACGGATGCATGTCGGATCGTGGATGGCCCCGAGCTACGACCCCGAACTCGACCTGATCTACGTCGGCACCTCCGTCACGTCGCCGGCGCCGAAGTTCATGCTCGGCGGAGTCGACAACAAGCACCTCTACCACAACTCGACCCTCGCGCTCGACGGCGATACAGGGGAGATCCGCTGGTACTACCAGAACCGGAAACAAGCGCAAAAAAACCCGGAAACATTGACGTTTCCGGGTTAGGTTGTCCGAGTTATTATCCGATTCGACGGTCAACGCTGGCGGACGTTGACGAACCGAAAAAAACGTCAGGCGGGCGGTTCGGCCGGATCGGCATCCGGATCGGGGTACGCACGGTCGGCGGCGTCGGCGAGCCGCTCGGCATCGCCTGACAGCCGCTCGCCGCTCACGTCGATGTAGTCCCGGATGTTTTCGGCGTAGTGGTTCAACTTGTCCAGCGAATCCGCGATCCGTTCCAGGGCCACGGCGGACCGTTCCAGGTTGCGCGCGTCGGTCTGTTCTTGTCGAGTCGTCATGATCACACCGCCCCCTTGGTCGGCGGGCCGCACTCGACGCCACGCCAGTCGGTAGCGAACACTTGAAGCACCATCGCCCGCCACCAGACTTCGAGATCGTCCGGGTCCATCTCCGCGCCGGTCGGCAGGAATGAGTCACCCGGCCGCCCCGTCTTGCCGCTCACGGCGATCACCGTCAGCCACGGCAGCCCCCGCGGCCGGCATACCGCGTCTCGGATGTAACCGAGCGGGTAACCCATGCCGACACCGGACGGGGCGAGTCCGGCGCTCTTGGCAAGCTCCTGGTACGTCACGGTGCGCATCTGGCGCGCCGCCTTGACCAGGTCAGAAAACACCTCGTCTGTCTTGGCTGGTTTCTTCATGCTGCCCCTTTGGTCAACGCTTCCAAACGCCGCACCCGTTCCGGTCCCGGATCGCATCTTCCACGGCCGGCAGGTCTAGCGGGCTGTCGGGCCGGTAGATGCACGTGGCGCACTGGCGGTCCCGGATCTTCATGAACCGCCCTTGTCTCGGCCTTCCCGCCATGCTGTGACCATGAAATAGACGGCCGCAATAACGGTGGAGATTAGCTCGCCAAGCGTCATCGGGTCGGAAAGTTGGACGCTGGTCGGAAAACCGGTTGCCATCACGCCGGCCGAGACAGCGCCTATCAGAATAACCATGCCCGCGAGCACGAACCCGGTTGCATTCTTGTGGGATGGGGCAATCGATGCGCCAGAGACAACGAGCGCACAGACCGACGCCCCGCCCATGCTGAAGCCGATACCGAACTCTCCCAAGATTCCCCCGTCGTAAGGTGCGGTCAACAGATTGACGGCGCCCACAACGACCCGCGCTAAGCCTGCCGCGAGCAGGGCGCCGGGCAGAACGGCGACCCAACGAAGTACAGCGACGACGGCGGCCTGATAGCCCATGATGAACTGTTCCCCCTACCGCAACGGCCGCGGCGTCGTCTGCAGATGCTTTGCCATCTGGTCACCGCCTCTCATCGCGCCCGCCCGCCCGGCGACGTATTACAGGCATCCTCGTTTACGCGCAGGTAGTTCAGGACGAAACCATCCACGGACTCTGACATGAGTTGCAGGACATAACCCGCGTCCCCGCCGTGCGTGCCATAGCGGCCCCTTTCCCACGTCTTAGCTCTGCCGTATTGAACCGATGCATCATCAAATAACGCTTTCTCGAAAGCCACCTGTATATTGAACGCGGGACCAGTGATGCCGACACGAACATACAAACTACGTAACGCGTCCGCGTCATACAATCGCGCGGCTCGCAGGCGGCTTTCCGCTATCGTCCGGATTCGCTCTTCTGTAAGTCTGATATCCGCTGCGTCGTTGGGCAGCCTCTCCACAGTCAAGTCTATCTGTGCGCACTCAGTGAACAGCTCGAAACGTTCCCTACTATAGTCCTGCGCTGCAACGTGACCGGGAAGTACAAGGGCCAACACCACCGCAAGCGCCGCAACTCCCCGAGTCATCGTCCGCCCCAGTGTGCCGTACACCGGTGGTTATCCATCGTTCCCTTTCGGTTCAGCCCGGCCGCGGTCAGTCGCCGGACGATTCGTATCTGTGGCACGGCTGCCACGGTATCACGTCAGGCGAACAGCACGCAACGCCCCGCAACGCCCGTGAACGTCACGACTTTTTGGAATCCAGGGTGATCTTCCAGCGGGTAGAGGCGGGGCCGGTAACGAAGTCGACGGACTGCCCGCCGTCGTGATCGATGGGCATGTCGCGCAAACCGCACCATGCGCACGTCACGCGGCCGTGCTCACGGCGCGGCCTGTCGGCCGGCCGAACCCATACCAGCGCCAGGCAGTCATAGCACCGCCGGCGGATCCATCCCTTGCGGCGCCGGTGCGAGTCGCGCGAGCGGCGCCGCTGGCCGAGCAGGCAGGGCCGGCACCGGGACTTGCCGGGCAGCACCGGCCGGTGCACGCATGCGCAACAGACACCGGGCGGACGGTCCCGGATATACCGCTGCCGCTCAGTGACGCACAGCGCAAGGCATCGCTCGCATTGCTGCCGGCCGGGCGCCGGCACGCCACGGCAGCGCGAACAGACACCGGCGGCAACCTTGCGCTTGTAGATTTCGCCGTTGATGCGGCGGCCGTTTTTCAGGCATTGCGCGCAGTGCTTCCGGTTGGACGCCGCGGGGCGCGTACAACGCTTACGTACACAGGTAGGCGGGCTGGTAGTAGTAGACTGTTCACGGGCGGGCTGGGCCATACGGTCCGTTACCGGCGAGTACGCCGAGGGGTTGAACCACGTCGAGCTGAACGTCAACCTGTCCGGCCCGCCCGTCTTCCTTTCCGGCGCTTCCAGGCCGCCCGGTTGACCGCCAGACACTTTCTGCAACGAGCCCGTTTCCCTTCCCGCGGCCGAATGCCGCAATCGCTACACAGCCGTGGATCGGCTCGACGGCATACCGCGCACCGCAGCGATACCGCGCCAGCAATCACAACAGGCTTCGTCGTGCGTCCACACTTCGGACATACCTTATGCTTCGGAGAGTTTACCGCGGGCCGGCGACGGTGTTTACCGGCCCGCACCGCCTGATCCTCTGCGCACCGCGCGCACGTCAGTTTCTCAGGGCGCGGCGGCCGATACCCGCACCGCGTACAGATACCCGCCTCTGCACGCGCGTAGTACGTCTCGCGGTCCGCCTCTGGATTCTCGATCTGCCATCCGGTCCACTCGGACGGCGTTACGTAGGGAATTGGCGCGGCGCGGCCGTTGACTACTCGCCAGTGTTGCAGGATCTCGATTAGCCGGTTACGTTCGACTTCGTCGGTCGGGAACGGCACACGATCAATCCGCCCAGCCCGTGAGCAGCATTGCATCGTCGGTCGATACGCCAGCTTTCCCCAGGGCGCCGACGGCGCGGGCTCGAGCCGCAAGGTCCGCCATACCGGACGGCCGGCCGTACTCGAGACTCACGGGCCGCTCGAGTACGCGTGACAGCTCCTCAGCGATGACGGCGCCGAGCGGCTGTATCGTCATCGTCCACAGACGGCGGGCGCCCTCTCTCGCCGCGGTCCCGTCTGTCAGTCCGCCCGGCCCGAGCGGCGACGGGACACCAAAGCACGCCAGTACCGAATCTTCGACGTGCCGGCGAAGTTGGATCAACGCTTGAGGCGGATCAGCGCCCAACCGTTGCGGCTCGAAGTCTCGCCGCGGCGGTCTGGCGTTCGGGTCTCCGTTCCAGTTGTCGGCCGTGGTCTCTGGTAGCAAGGTGCGTCCCTTGGCGGTCCGGATCACTTCCGCCAGATTGTCGGACGGCAGCGGATCATCCTGCGGTAGCGGTTCGCCGTCGTCGCCGGTAGCGGTCGGCGGCTGCCCGTTGAACCCGGCCGGCAAGGTGATCAGGTTCGCCACGGCCCCGCCCGCCTCAAAGCCTAGCGACTGCTCAAGGTTCGCCGTCAAGGTGCCGGTCAACGCGGCGTATTGGAGCGGCGAGACACCGCGGGCCGGGCTGTGCGCTTCGGTCGCGTATCTGACGTGCACGACTGAGGCGGCCGGCGCCGTGACGGTGTTCGTGGAGCGCGGCCCCGTGACGGTCAGTCGATACCACCAATCCGCCGGATCGGGACCGTCGCCCCACACGTCCGTTATCGTGGCCCGTAGCAGCCGCACGCGGCCCGCTGTGCCCACGTCGAGCAGGTAGACGGCCTGCCCCCGGTGCGGGCCAGGGCGCGGCCTGTCTCGGCTAACCAGCGCGGTCCCACGGGGGCGCCGTTCAGGTGCTGTTCACGCTGCTCTCCGAGCGCTACGAGCGCCGCTCGGTGATGGTGACGAGCAACCTGGTGTTCAGCCAGTGGGATCGGATCTTCCGCGACCAGATGGCCACCGCCGCGGCGATCGACCGCCTGGTGCACCACTCGGTGGTGCTCGAGTTCGACGTGCCGAGTTTTCGAACGGACCCGTCGCGCCCGACGTCGCCGCCCGCGCCTCGCGGACGTCCGCCGGGTCCGCTGTTGCCGCGGCGCCGCCGCGCTGCGAGCTCCCGAGCGCTTCCGGTCCGAAAACGATCACCGAGTCGCCCCCGGTATTAGGGCCTGTTAACACTTACCTCAGCGCGTCGAAGATGAGCACGAAGTGGATGAAGCCGATGAACATCACATCCAGCTTCTCGAATCGGGAGAATATCCGGCGATAGCCCTTCAGCCGGCGGAACAGACGCTCGACCTCGTTACGTCGCTTGTACATCTCCCGGTCGTACTCCCACGGGTCCGTCCGAGTCTTGAGCGGCGGCACCACGGGTGTGAACCCCAGGTCCAGCGCCAGTTGGCGAGTTTCGTCGCCCTGGTACGCGCGGTCCATCACCAAGGCCACATTGTCATCCTGCGGCCCCATGCTGGCCAGGAGCTTTCGGCCTTCCGGGCTGTCGTGGGCCTGGCCGGGCGAGAGCGCGAAGGTCAGTGCCGTTCGAGCATCCGCGGCAACCAGATGAATCTTGGTGGTCCACCCGCTGCGGGACTTGCCGATGGCTTGGGGGCCGTTTTTTTTCGAGCCCCCGTGCCGTCGGGATGGACCTTGACGACGGTGCTGTCCAGCGACACCGCCTCCAGCTTGATACGGATCAACTGGGCGCGTTGCAGGTGTTCGAAGACCCGGTCGAGCACCCCGTTCTTGGACCAACGATTCATACGGGTGTAGATCGTGTGCCAGTTCCCAAAGCGCTTCGGCAACCCTCGCCACTTGCACCCCTGCTCGGCGACGTACAGGATCGCGTTGAGCACCTGCAAATTGGGCATGCTGACATTGCCACGCTGTCGCGGGAGGCAGGGCTCGATGCGTGCGTACTGCGTCTCGGTGAGCTCCATCCAGCAACGATATCACGAACCGTCCAATAGTGTTAACAGGCCCTAGTCGAGGGCTTCGGGCCGGCCGACACGGGAGACCCGACGAGGTGCCGGTGAGCCGGTCGTTGACCGACTCAAGCACCGTCCGGGTTGCTCGGCCGGGGCTGCATCGGCTGGCGGTTCCCGGTGAGCCGGTCGTTGACCGGCTCAAGCACCGTCCGGGTTCATCGGCGGGGGGCTTGCATCGCTGGCGGTTCCCGGTGAGCCGGTCGTTGACCGGCTCAAGCGCCGTCCGGGTTGCTCGGCCAGGGCTGCATCGGCTGGCGGTTCCCGGTGAGCCGGTCGTTGACCGGCTCAAGCACCGTTCGGGTTCATCGGGGTGGATGGACTGCATGCGCCCGCGATCTCGTATCCACGACCGCCCGTGCTACAGCCGAGCCCGAGAGGTAGCCTCTGCTCCCGGCGAGTCAAGGCGCTGCGTGCCTCCTCCGCTCCGCTCCGCTCCGGTCCTTCGGATGACCGCATTGCCTCGTAAAAAATGTTACCGGGCGAACATCGTTGCCTCACAATTCTTGCTACCGAAGGAGGCACGATGTCGACGATCAGTGCAGGAGCGCGGCAGGAGTTGGTGGTCGCCGTGGCCGAGCGGTATCAGACGAGCACGGCGGCCGAGAAGCGGCGGATCCTGGATGAGTTCGTCGCTCTCACCGGGTACCACCGCAAGCATGCCATCCGCGTCCTCAACGGAAACTCAGCGCAGCCGGCAACGAGGCGAGGGCGCCGGTGTGTGTACGACGAGGCCGTGACCGAGGGTCTGGTAGTCCTCTGGGAGGCATCGGACCGCTTGTGCGGGAAACGCCTGAAGGCGTTGCTGCCGGTCCTGGTGCCGGGGCTTGAGCGTCACGGCCACCTGTGCCTGGCCCCACGGGTTCGCGAGCAGCTCATGGCGGTCAGCGCCGCGACGATCGACCGACGTCTGGGGGAAGCGCGGGCCGTGACGACCGGCCAGCGCCGGCACCGCCGTTCAGCGCTGAACAGCGTGCAGGGCCGCGTCCCGGTGCGCACTTTCGGCGATTGGCAGGATCCGGCGCCGGGGTTCGTGGAGGCCGACCTGGTCGCGCACTGTGGCGGGTCCATGGCCGGCAGCTTCGTGTGGACGCTGGTGCTGACCGATATCGCCAGCGGCTGGACGGACTGTGTGGCGCTCCTGGTGCGCGAAGCGCGTCTGGTGGTCCACGCGCTGGATCAGCTTCGCGGCGCACTTCCGTTTCCGCTCCGGGGGATCGACACCGACAACGGGAGCGAGTTTCTCAACGAGTCGTTGATGAAATTCTGTAACGACCATCACATCGAGTTCACGCGGTCCCGACCGTTTCGGAAGAACGACCAGGCGTGGGTCGAGCAGAAGAACGGGGCGGTCGTCCGCCGTCTGGTCGGGTACGGCCGCCTGGAGGGCGTGGCCGCCGGCGAAGCCCTGGCGCGCCTCTACTCGGCGTCGCGCCTGTTCGTGAACGTGTTCCAGCCCTCGTTCAAGCTGGCCGAGAAGACGCGTATCGGCGCCCGCGTTCACAAACGCTACCACCCGCCGGAGACTCCGTGTGCGCGGTTGCTTGCGTCGGACGCGATTCCCGCCGAGATGAAGGACCGGCTCCGCGCGCTGCCCGGGACGCTGGATCCACTCGGGCTCCTGAACGAGATTCGTACGGTTCAACATCACCTTGCCGCCCTGGCCGCGGGCGCGACGGGCCATCCGATGCCGCAACACGACGCCGAGCTCGACCGGTTTCTTCGGAGTCTGACGCATGCGTGGCGGGCCGGCGAGGTACGACCGACGCACAAGACTCGCCCGAAACCGCCAAGGCACTGGCGGACCCGGCAAGACCCCTTCGAGACGACGTGGTCCCGCGTCGTTGAGTGGCTCGAGGCTGAACCGCATCGGACGGCGAAGGAGCTCTTCGAGCGTCTGCAACGGGAGCACCCCGGCGTGTTTCCCACGGGCCAGCTCCGGACTCTGCAGCGGCGTGTCAAGGACTGGCGTCGGCTCGCGGCCCGTCGCCTCATCTTCGCCGATCCGATGGGACCGCCCCAGGCCGCTCCCGTGTCAGTCATCACCGCCGCCGGTACGCACGAGCGCGAGCCGGACGCGGCGCCACCCGAACTCGATCACGAGGTCGGCGTGACCCGGCCATAGAACTCCACGGGAGCGGCGCGTTCGAGTGAGGGAGAACAGCCGAAGCCCCGCAGCCAATCCCCGGCAGGTAACACCCCAATCGACCGCAAACCTGGCAGAGATGAGGGCAGGAGTCCCGCCGTCGACTACCGCACCCTGCCGTCGGCCGCGGCGCGTCGCGGCCTGCGGCCACAGCGGTCGTCGCGTCAATCGGAGCTGCAGGGCGTTGGCCAGCACGAGGAGCTTGCGCATGGCGGCGCCCGACGGGTCGAGCCGCCGACCTGCCCCCCGTCCAACGACCGACGACGGAACGCTGACGCGAGAACGGCATCGCCTCGCCTGCGGCTCGCCCTCCCGCGCCCCCGGTCGTAGACCGGGGGGAGTGACGTTGAGGTTCAGTGACCGGTGTCCGGTGCACGATGGTGACGGCGACCTCCGGTTCCGTGCAGCCCCGTGGTGGTCGACGAGATCTTCAGCATGGCGCGCGCCGGCGTGGACTGGACAGCTCACGCGGCGGGGGCCGGTGCACTTCCCGCCCACTGCCACGCCGCCGTGCCCCGGTTGTCCGGTCTTCCCCGGGGCGGTTCTGTCCGACCAGGGCGTTGGCCAGCACGAGAAGCTTGTGCATGGCGGCGCCCGACGGGTCGAGCCGACCGACCTGGCCCCCGTTCAACGGCCGACGACGGAACGCTGACGCGGGAGCGGCATCGCCTCGCCTGCGGCTCGCCCTCCCGCGCCCCCGGTCGCAGACCGGGGGGAGTGACGTTGAGGTTCAGTGACCGGTGTCTGGTGCACGATGGTGACGGCGACCTCCGGTTCCGTGCAGCCCCGTGGTGGTCGACGAGATCTTCAGCATGGCGCGCGCCGGCGTGGACTGGACAGCTCACGCGGCGGGGGCCGGTGCACTTCCCGCCCACTGCCACGCCGCCGTGCCCCGGTTGTCCGGTCTTCCCCGGGGCGGTTCTGTCCGACCAGGGCGTTGGCCAGCACGAGAAGCTTGTGCATGGCGGCGCCCGACGGGTCGAGCCGACCGACCAAGGACCGCCCGCAAGGACGCGGCCGGCGTCCCGGTCGACGGGCTGGTGCATGGCCGGAAGCCGCGGCGTCGGCGATCCTGCGACAGAGCGGATTGAGGCGGGCTTTCGGTCGTCACGCAGGGGCCTCCGTGGTGAACAGCTTGCAGTCCGTTGCCGCCCGCCTGCTCGTGGAGCTGGGCGCGCGCCCGGACCGGGCGATTCGTAGCGTGCGCGACGTTCGGCCCGGGGCCGTCGAAACCAGGCAAGAAGCCCACGTGGCGCAGTGCTCGGCTCAAACGCCGTCGGTTCCATCGCACCACCCGGACAGCATCCGAGACCGGGCGCTCGGGGCCTTCCTCGGTCTGGCCGTTGGCGACGCGTTGGGCACGACGCTCGAATTCTGCCCCCGCGATGCGCAGCCGCGCCTGGAGGACATGGTCGGCGGCGGCCCGTTCCGTCTGCCGCCCGGCGCCTGGACCGACGATACGGCCATGGCGCTGGCGCTCGCCGACAGCCTGGCGGCCTCTAGGCCTCCATTTGAACCGCTGGTAGAACCACTCGGCCGTCGCCTGGTCGGTCACCACCGCCACCACCTGGGCTTGGGCCGGAGCTGAGTCGGCGACCGGCGGTGCCGGGGGGGCAGCAACCTCAGACACCGGCTGCCGCGGTGCGCCTGCCGCACGGAGAAGTTCGGCTTCCGCGCTGTTCTGTTGTTGCTTGGCCCACTCTTCGACGGTCATGGACGTGGCTCCACGGGGCAGCGACATTCCAGCGGGGACCGAATCTTCATGCGCTGATCAGAGCATCCAGTCGCTCGAGCAGCGCCTCGTAGTCATGCACCCAGGTGGAGATCGCTCCCGCCGTCTCGGCCGGCAGAGCCATTCGTTCCGCCAAAGCGTCGAGATACCGCTCTTCCTCGGCACTCATACCATCGACCTGCGCCAACGTCACCGCATCGCGAAAGACCAGAACCCGCGTGGCCCACGGTAGCGCCGACAGGTCGCGGGGCACCGCCGGAAGGTCGTCGAGGTCCACGCCGAAATGGGCGGCATGGTGTTCGAGAAGCTCCCGCTCGGCGGGATGAAGCCCGTCCGCATGCGCGATCTCCGATAGAGTCGCAACGTACAGCGCCGGTGACAGACCGTCGAGCGGATTGTGCAAGGCGTCCATGGTCACTTCTGCATGAAGGTGTCGAGATCGTCGGTCGTGCGGAGAATCAGCGCGTCGTGCACGCCGACAGTCTTCGCCATCCGGACGCTGGCTCTCAAGAGCTCGTGGTTCACCTCGGGGTCGAAGGCGGTCACGGCCAAGCGTTCCAGGTTTCCGAACCAAGCGTCCAATCGTTGCATGACGGCGCGGAACTCCTCGTCGAGCTGCCCGAAGGCGTACCGCTCGTACTCGGCGAGGCTTGCAATCAAAGCCGACTCGGATTCTCTCAGACCGTCCTTGAGGGCGGACGTGACGAGTTTCCCGGCGAGGCCGCCGAGCAGGGCGCCAAGCAGCGGAACGGGGATCATTATCTGGCCGGCCGCGGACGCCAACCCCACGGCGGCGGCGTCCATGGCGACGATGTGTGACATCTCCACAAACTGGTCGCCGTCTATCGTGCCGGCGTAGTGGTCCCGCAGAAGCACTCCGATGCCCATCAGGCCGCTGACGAGCGAGCCGGCGAACGGTGCCGCCAGCGCGGTCGAGTTCGTCAGGAGATACAGCGCGCCACCGGCAACCGCACCGCCACCGGCACCCTGCGCTGCTACGACGCCAACGTCCTGCCAGTCGTGGATCGAGAACTCTCCGCGGAAGGGATTCCGGCCCTCTCGGCACTTGATCCAGATTGCCTGGGCCAAGCCGACTCCCCCCCCGACCGCGACGCCAAGACTCGCGGCCTTGACGAACCCAGCCGTGGATGGGCCATGCTCGACCCGCGCCGTCCGTTCGAGCTCCTCGTTCTCATGAGTGAGCCGGTCCTCACGGTTGCGAAGCGTGTCGTGGACGCGCCCCCGTTGAACCTCGCCGTAACTGGCGTCGCCAGGCTCGATTAGGTCATCCGCCGGTCGGCCCGTCGTCCGCTCGAGATCGTCGACCCGGCGCTGAAGCGCGCTTGCGCTGCGGTCGGACTGCCCTTCGATCCCGCCTGTCCGCAGAAACTCGTCCAACTGCCGGTGCTGGTCGCGGGGAATATGGTAGCGACCAGGCCCATCAGGAAAGCCCGGGTACTTCTCCGCGTGGGAAGCCACGCCGTCCAACGTATTCCGGAGGCCGTTGTAGTACTTGGACTGAATGTCCACGCCGTCCACCCGGTAGTCCACCGGGCCGGTGCGTGGAACCCCGTCGGTCGTCGCAATCGGCGCGCGGCGGTGGAGTACATCCCAGGCCCGGCTCACGCCCACATGGACCCGCTCGGCGATCTCGCCGTGCTTGGTGGCCGCCCTGCCGAGGATGTTCTCCGGCGATCCCACGAAGTCGCGGACGGCCTGCATCTCCCGCATGGCGCCGAGAAAAACCCGATCCTGCTCCTGGAGCGCACCGGCGAGCGCGCCGGCTCCACTCGTTGCGTCCAGACGGGCCAAAGCTGCGGTGAACTGCGCGGAGACATGCAGATCGGGCCGGTCGGCGGGAGACCGCTTCACAGAGCGACCTCCTTGCGGAGCAGTTCGCCAAGCGAGCGAACGTGATTGACGAGGGCCGCGAGACGTTCCTTCTGTCCGGTATCGAACTGCTGGTAGTCGTTCGGGGCGTTGTCGCCGAGCCAAGCGAGCACATCCAACGTTCCGTCGATGTGCGTCCTCGTACTCGTCCCGAGTCCTCTGATTTCCCGACTGGCCGTCCGCAGGGAACGGATCTCCCCTTCGACCCCGAGACGCTCCTGCGTGGCCTTCCTGGCGAGATCACCGTTGCGGTAGTGGAGATAGATTCCCGAACCCGCCACCGCGAGGCCGCCGACGGTCCAGCCCACCGGTCCGGCCAGGGCCAGGAGCGCGTTTCCGGCCGCCATGCCACCGCCGCCCGCCGCAAGGGCCCCGCCGCCCAGCCAAGCGAGGGCCGCGTTGGCGGCAGCAGCGCCGGACAGCGCAGAGATGGCGGTTCCCGTCGACGCCGTGCCGAAAGTCGTCGCCACCGCCATGGCCACTGTCGGACCGAATGCAACCATCCCCCCCCGGCCATGGCACCGGCCATCCCAGCGCCGCCTCCAATCGCCTCGGACCTCTTGGCTTCTGTCTCGATCCGCCGCACAGTGCTCTTGAACCGATCGATTTCGATGCGATACTCGCGAACCGACCGGTCGAACTCCTTGGGCGAACGCGCCAGTCGGTTCACGTAGTCCTCGACCGGCTCGACCACTTTAGCGACGGCCCGTTGCCGCTGCTCGAACAGCCGCACGCTGGCCTGTCCGACCTCCTGGCGGAGGGTCTCATGTTCTGCGAGCGACTTCCGGAGCTTCTCTACCGCCTCGCGACGGGCAAATGCATTGAACATCACGACAGCGCGTACGCGACGAGCGAGCCCGGAAACCCGGTCTGATCGCTCTCGATCTGCACCACGATATACCGAGCGGGGGGCAACCGATGAACCTGGTGCAGTTCAAGCGCCACGACGGCGACGGCGACGTCTTCCGCCGAGGATTCGGATGCTCGCGCCGGCGGCCGGTCCGCGGCCCACGGTGCGCCGGGCCGACTCAGCCTTCCAGACGGCCGCCGCCCGCAACCGGCGCTCCTCTTCGAGCTCTCCATAACCGGGGCAACCTCAGTTGGAAATCTCGCGGGCGATCGTCGCCGATCACGCCTGTGTCCGGGCCGCGAGATTCCCACACTCCCACAGCGGTCATCGTCGATGACTGACACGGAACGACGTTCATCCGAGGATGTGTCATGATGTGAGCCCGCAAGCGTTAACCCGTCCACGGGATCGGGGCAACCTCAGAAGGGGCGCAACCGATTCCATACCGACTGGAAGGAACCGAAGCTCCTCATCCTGTACGTCGTCGGCGACGACGGGCGACCGTCTCAGACGTGGGCCCCGATCATCGACGGCACGCTCCGGGGACCGGAGGCGGTCTTCGCCCTGCTGTTGTCGTACGCGCGGCAGAGCGGCCTCAACGCCGCTGACAAGGTGCTCTTCATCGCCGACGGCGCGCCCTGGATCTGGCAACGCATCCAGCGCCTCATCGCCGCGCTCGGGCTCTCGCCGACACAGGTGCTGGGGCTGATCGACTTCTATCATGCCGCGAAGCAACTCTCGGACGCGGTCAAGCTGCGCCGCTGGAGCGCGACGCAACGCACCCGCTGGCTCAATCGCACGCGGGGGCTGCTCAAGCGAGCACGGGTGGACGAGGTGATCACGGCCCTGCGGGAGCTGTGCCGCGGGCGCACGGCCGGCAAGATCCGCACGCACCTCAACTACTTCCTGAAGAACCGTCATCGTTTCGCCTACACCACAATGGTCGGGCTCGGGCTTCCGCGGGGCAGCGGCGCCGTCGAAAGCGCCATCCGTCGCGTCATCAATCTCCGCATCAAGGGCGCATCCATCTATTGGCTACCGGAGAGCGTCGACGCGATTCTTCTGCCGCGGTCTTTCTATAAGTCCGGCAGATGGAACTGTTTGCAGCGGATGGCCATGACGCCGGTGGGTGTGAGCGCGTGACCGGGAAATCGGGAATGCGCCCGTGTAGCGGTAGCCGCTCGGATGGACCTGGACGTACTCCTCCCAGAGGAGTTGCAGCGTGACGCCGTCGCGCTTGAGCTCGCGGTAGATGTACGCGCAGTCGGGCCGGACCCGCTCGCGTACGGGAACGGGCCGGTGAAACAGCCGGGCCTCGAGCGCCGTGTCGTCCAGCTCGGCCGGCAACGGCCAGCCCAACCCCAGTTGGGCCGTCCTTTGCAGATACAGCGTGACCGCACCCACGCCGATGGCGCAGGCCTGGGCTATCGCCCGGTGGGACAACCCCCGCTCGTACTTGAGCCGTAGAACTTCACGAATCTTCCTCATCAGTAGTCTCCGAGCCGGCATCGCCTCGCCCCTCCCGTCGAAAGGGCGCAAGCATGCCGGGTCAGGCTACCGACAAGCGTTCACGATGACCGAAATCGGTGTTCAACATCCCGGAGCAGTGGTCCCGGAAGACCTTGCCGTCGATGCAGACCACCCGCATGTCCAACTCGCCCAACGGCCGGCTGAGAAACGCCTGGAGGCGCTTTGTCGACAGCGCCACGAACCGCCGCGACACGGCACTGCTCGACGTCGCCCGCTCGGTCACGTCGGCCGGTACCTGGTCCAGCGTGCCCGCGTACCGGCGCGTCGACACCCCGGCGGCGACCGCGGCCAGCGTGTGCTCGTCCAGCGGGTCGGTGGCCGCCGCCCATTGGAAGCTCGCCAGCGGGACTTCGCCATCCGAGCTCCGCACGCGGAGCCGCGGCAGCTCGACCTGCCGCCCGCCGAGTGTCATTTGGCTGTCGACACTCCCTCCGCGCCACGCGGGCCGCTCGACCTGATGGCGCCCCTTCGGACCACACAGGACTTCCCGGTCCGCCTCCATCATCGCCTCCAGGACCTGCAGCCCGGTCGCGATGCAAAAGCCGTGGAACGCTTCCCGGACACCGTTGACCACGCCGAGCACCGGCAGCGGCACCTGGATCGTGACGGGTCGCGAGCTGGGAGGTTGGCCGGACGTCTTCCGCCTGTCATGCTTCGCCATGGGTGGCAGTCTCCTTTTCTGATTGCATCCCCTGTCCTACCACAGGACAGGTGCAGGAGCTGCCACCCGCTTCACATCAGCCCAAAATCAAGAGCGTCCGGGACATCCCCTGACTTTCTCGCCCACGGGGACGAGCGAAACCCCTGGTCACTCCGATAGGCTGCACTCTGCTAGTCCGATCCCGCCGTCGTCGTACCATTGGCCTCGAGAACAGATAATCCGGTAGCTTCCAGATCGTCGCGCCTGTGAGAGTTGCGCTGTCGAGACTGCAGGGAACTGCAACTGTATTCGCAGATCGTCTTTGGTGAGACTCGCGAGGGACCCGGATCCGGATCTGGCAATCGCGCCAAGACCGCTCGTAATCGGCGTGTTGACGAGTCCGGCCATGATTCTCTCGCGTTCGGCTTGTCGTTCCTGCTCGCGCCGTCTCTCTTCGGCCCGCCGTGCCTGTTCGCGTTGTTCCCTTTCAAGCCCAGCTTGTTCCGGGTCCAGGGTCCACTCGCAGGTCTCTGCGACAGGCGCGAGGGCATCCCCCACGCCGGTCAGATCGAAAATCGCCGTGCTCGGTGACTCGTTGTATGGCGTGGTCTGCGCAACCAGCCGGTCGCTCTCAACCATCGTCCGCAGGAACGGGATTGCACCCGCCACGAAGGTTGAGTCGTTGTCGGTGCTCACGCCCCACATCTCGGTTTCCGCGTCCGCTGGCGGGAATCGGTACGTCACGCGCTTTCGACTTGAACGGGGGTTACCCAACTCGTCATCTCCCAGGAAGTCGTGCCAGTTGATATACACCTCAGTCGTGTCCGACTGGCACCGAGCGATCAGCGAGATCGCCTCAGAGCCGATTCCCCCAACCCCTTCCGTCGCGTTGAGCACGGCGACAACGGTCGTCGAGTCATCAAGCGGATTGGTGGATCGGCTTACGCGCCACCCGCCAGTGTCCGGTTCCGGTTCCGGTTCGGGTTCTGGTTCCGGTTCCGGTGGTGCTGGTTCCGTGTCGACTGGTTCCGATCCTGGATCCCCCGGTGCCGGAGCCCCACACCCGATCGCCAAGATCAGTCCAACGGTCAAGATGCCGGTCGCGATCTGAATTAAGCGCATTGGTCCTCCGCTGCCCGCGATAGCGTAGAACGGACCCGTACCGCGGGTCCAAACCGCGTTCTCTCGGGCAATCCCTCTGCGATTCTGGACGGTATCCAAGTCGTTCCGTGATCGTGGGGGGCCTGATGACCAGATGCTCAGGTTACCTACGTCGCCGCCCGCACCCCGTCAGATTTGCAGGCGGCGCGACCGGCGGCGCTTTTCTAGACGACGGCGAGCGCGCCGAACCTGTTCCGAGCGACGGCCACCCGCGCTCAGGTCGCTTCGGAGACTTCCCTTCGATCCCTGGGTGGTCAGGATCGGGAACGTCCACACCATCTGTCTTCCAACTAGAGTCCGTGCTAGGCCACTGATGAGGACGGTGCATCACAGCAGCGGAGGGAAGACCGAAGACGTAGTCAATGAAGCGTTTCGCTCTTGTCACATCGTGCGTTTGTGCCCCGTGGCCAGCCTGTGCGGCCGGCACGTCGGGTCGAACGTGACGAGGCAGTGGGATTGCCTCAACCCCAAAATAAGCAAAACGCTTAGCGATTAGCGCGTACTGCCCACTCACGTCGTGCGCTTGATCCTGTGGACCGTGGTTTCGGTTGCGCAACTGCTCGAAATGAGCAGGATTTCGCGCGTTTGGAATGAGCGGTCGATAGATGTTGTCTCCTTCCGCGCAAATATTTGCTGCCGCCCTTCGGGGGATTTTCGATCGAAGACGTCCGTCCCGGAAATAATTAGCCAGTGCTATCTTCTCCCCAATCTCCATCAAGAATACCAGCCGTTCACCTCCGACGGGATCATCGCAGAGTTCTCCAGAAGTAAATCCGGCAATCCAATCTCCCGGATGCTTGCATTTCCTAATCTGCGGCTTGCAGGTTGCGAGCGTCATGAAGCCCCAGAACGGATTCGGAGCGAATCCCGTATCATCGGTCATCTTGTACGCGAAAAGCCTCATGTTCCCCCTCCCGTCTCCGCTAGACTAGGTTGTCGTTTTTTTGGTTCGAAACAGTTTTTGCAGCCATGCCGTGGCGTCTGGAATTCCGTCGGCATCGAATACGAACTCCTGGCCCCGACCGACGGTCTGGACGTATACCCATGCACCTTGACGGCGCCACCGGCGCTCGTTGCGATGGTAGCTGAGGGATGGGGGACCATTCGCCGACCAGAACCACTCCGGTAACCTCCAGTGCGACCGATTGGTTGCCTGTGGCGCGGTTAGCGTGAGATGGTCGTCACCATTCTCGAACAGACCGCCACCGTCTACACCAGTCTCCGTTCCCCCGATGGTCAGTACCTGGCTCGAGATGTAAATCGTGTTGTTTGGCGGCCACGAGCGACCGTTCAAGTGCGGGTGCGCAGAGAGCCAAGGATACTCACCCCGGACCCTTGCAGTGTCGTTCCCGACGGTAACGGCCTCGGACACTTGAAGCCAACCGAACAGTCGGTGCACTGACGGTGCGTGCCTAACGTAGCGCCATTCGCCGGCACCCACCGGTTCGACGGAACGGAACCAACCGAAGAACAGGAACAGGTCGCCACTGTTGATGCCTTCTCGCGTCAAGTGGCTCTGTGCTACACCAACTTGCCCGAACGCAGGCCGCCATCCCGGTTCCCGTGGAAGCGCACCGCTCCGCAGGTCGGGATCCAGATGACACCGATCTCCTCCTTGCACGCGGCCCGCGGTCAGGTCTTCCACCACTGGGCCGAGTGAGCCGCCAGTCCAACGAACGTCTCGAAACGGCGTCGGCGCATGGCGTGCCGGAATCGGCAGAGACAACGCAGTTCCATCCGAAAAAATCGGACTGGGACCGCCGCCATATTGCGAGTCGAACCCCTTGCGGCTGAAGACAATCCTCACGGTGTACTCGGGCGTTCCGCCAAGAACAGATTCGCCTGGAGCCAATAATCGTAGACTGACTTCCGGAGCCTCGACAACTTCACGGTCGGCCGTATGTCGAACCTGTAATCGCCCCGCGCAACCCGCCTGGCCGTAGCGCCGGCCCGCCTCGCGGATCCAGCAAAGTCCTGCGGTCCCCGGCCGTGCGGGCTGCTCATTCCGGCCACGTTTCCAGGCCTTTCGCTGTTGCTGCCCGGCACAGTTCGTTGTCGAAGCACGCGAACACGATCTCGTCTTCCGCGTCTTCGACCGTGTCTTGCCACGCCAGCGCGGCTGCGAGCTGCACGGCGTCGTAGCCGCGCAGGTCGTGTTGCCAAGCCAAGTTGCCCGCCCGAGTGGCCAGCCCGCCCGTCACCCCGATTCTCGTGAAGTCGTCCCAGTCGTCCAGGAACGCCTGCTCGGCTTCCCGGGCCTCGTTCCGGGGCATCCGCTGCTGCCGCACAGCCTGCGCCAGCGCGGCTGCGACTTCCACCCGCGCAATCAGCGCCGTTCCGACGACTGGCGCCTCTTCCATCCGTTCAAGCACGGCCTCCGACTCGTGCTCCTGTACGTAGCGCTTGAACAGGGCGCTTGTGTCCACATAGAGCAGTGTCACCTGCGGTTCTCCCTGACGATGTCGGTCATGCAACCACTTGCGCCACCACGGAGGCCCTTGCGTGACGACCGACACTGTACCACAGACTGTTCTGTTCCCGGATCTCTTTGACAAGCCGCTGTTCGCCCAGTTCAACCAGGAGCAGGCCAGTTCCGACGGCGGGGCGATCCTGCTGAAGGCCGCCGAGCGCATCTACGGCCTGGTCAAGGCGTTCGCCGGGTGTCTGTTCGACAAGCGGGCGCCGGACAAGACCCGGCACTCGCTCGCGGACCTGATCGGCCAGCGCATCTTTGGCATCGCCTGCGGCCATCCCGACTGCAATGATGGCGACCGTCTCGCCGACGACCCCATCCACAAGCTGCTGCTCGACAGGGACCCGGTTTCGGGCGAGCGCTTGGCCTCGCAGCCGACGCTGTCGCGGTTCGAGAACGCGGTCAACCGCTGCGCGCTCTACCGCATGGCGGACGAGTTGGCCACGCGGGTCATTGAGCGGCATCGCCGCCGTCTGGACGGGCGGGCGCGGTGCATCACCCACCGTCGCTGGACCGCGCGCCGGTGAGCCGCGGCAGCGCTCCGACTCGCACCCCTCCGCCGTGAAAACCAAAACCAGGCGAACCCCCGACCTCAAACCGGGCGTCGACTACCACTTTCTTGCCCGAGGTCCCGCCATCCATGATGGCGTCGGCCTGTTCAGACGTGAGCTTGGCGGCGGTCAGCGCGCGAGCGATGGCGTGGGTGTCGAACACCGAGGCATGGTACCACGGGTCCTCACGTGGCTGTGCGATTGGCCCGTGGGATTCGTCTCCCGTAACGAGGACGCGAGGGGAGTAGCGATCCCGGTCCGTCCGCGGCCGGTATCGTTGGTCCTCCAGAATCCGATTCAGAGCGGTGGATGAAGCGCGGGGAAGAGGCGCCGGTGAAGGTCATAAGCTACTTGCTACTTACATAGTATCAGTGTCTTACGAGATATCTGTGTCGGAGTTCGAGGCTCTGCCGTCTCGACGCTTCCCGAGGTGTCAATGATCGCCCCGAACGGGGTCTGGTGCAAGCGCTCCCCCGCCGTTGTCGCGGGCCGCCGGCCGCGGCGCAGGCCGCGCCGCGGCCGGCGACGGTTCGTGTACCATGCGGGAAGTCCCGGGGAGGCCGCCCGTGCCGATTGAGCTCACACCGCGTCAAGCCAGCACCGTCGCGGCGGCCATCACCACCGTCTCGGCCTTGATCATCGTCGTGGCCGTGGGTCTCCTCGGTTGGCTCGCGGCGCTGTTCATACAGACCTTCTCGGGCGTGTTTCTGCCGCTCGCGGCGGGAGCGGTCGCCGCCCTCGTCTTCCGCCCCTACTACGACTGGCTGCGCGGCACGGGGCGGCTGCCCATGGCGGCGGCGGTGGCCGCGGTCTTCCTGTCTGCGCTCGTGCCGGTGGGGGTGTTCGTCGCGTTCTTCGGACGCCTGGCCATCGCCCAAATCGTCGGTCTCGCCGCGCAGGCGCCGGAGTGGTGGGACAACGCTCGCGCGCTGTTCGAGGCCCAGCTCCCGCCCGTCAGCGAGTTGCTCGAATCGTCGGGTCTCGGCGATCGACTGCGGGAGATCGCGCTGGCGCAGCAGGTCGAGATCGTCGAGTGGCTCCGGACCGTCGGCATGCAGGCGGTCACTGCCGGCTTCGGTCTCGCGCACGGGCTCGGCGCTCTGTTCTCCTGGATCATCACCCCGGTCTACTTCGCCTGGTTTCTGACCTCGCCGTTCACGCTCGACACCGACCGCGTGCTTCCATTTCTCAAGCCGGGCACCCGCGAGGACGTGAGCTACCTGCTGCACGAGTTCGTCGACATCACCGTGGGCTTCTTCCGCGGCCAGCTGATCATCGCGTTTCTGCAGGGCCTGCTGTTCGCGGCGGGCTTCAGCCTAGTCGGCCTGCGGTATGGATTCGTCATCGGCCTCGCCCTGGGTCTCCTCAACGTGATCCCCTTTCTCGGGAACATGATCGGACTCGCCGTCGCCATCCCCATCGCCTTTTTCCAGACGGACGGCGGCTGGCTCACCTGCCTGCGGGTGCTCGCGGCAGTCCTGGTGGTGCAGCAGATCGAAGGCTGGTTCCTGACCCCGAAGATCATGGGGCAGCGCACCGGGCTGCACTTCATGGCGATAATCGTCGCGATCTTCTTCTGGGGCACGGCCTTGGGCGGGGTCCTCGGGTTGATCCTGGCCATCCCGCTGACCGCCTTTCTCGCCTCGCTCTGGCACCTGGCGCGCGAGAAGTACATTCCGGAGATCGTATGAGGCACGACGGCGGGTCGAGGAGGCCCATGAAACCGGGCATAGACGCCGTTGATGTCGCCGTACGCCGCCAGGGCCGTCATGTCGCACGCCGCTATCGCCCGGCGGATTGCGTCCATCTCCCTCGCCGCCGCCTCGGGCTTCGCGTCTGCCGCCGCCGGTGTCGACGCCCACCGGTCGACTACCCGCTCAGCCGACGCCAGACGCTCCACGTCCCGGCCCACGACCACCACCTCGACGGCGCGTCCAGTTTCCGCGAGCCTCGCCCACAGCCTGGCATGCTGCGCGCCCCAACGTGCGGACCGCGCTTTCTGTCTCGTCCCTCGGTCGCCAGCCACGGCGCCGCCGGGCGTTCGATCACGTAGTCGAGCGACAGCAGCCGGCTTAACGGGCGCTGTACCGGGCGCCACCATGCACAGCCGCGTCGACCCGCGCCACGCCCGCTCGACCGGCGCCCGCCGGCCCGCCTGCCGCCCGCACCACGCGCGGTACCGCTCGACGAACCGCGTCGTCGACTCCCGGTGCCCGCGTTCGCCACCTCCGGTCGTCAGGAACCAGAGAGACCGCTCCCAGTAACTCGCGGATCCGTGCCCCGCCGCCGCGAGTAGTGGTCGATGACGAACCCGTGGTCGGGTCGAGCGGGTCGGCCTGAGCCTCCATCGCCTCGTAGGCCACCGCCTCGGCGTGGCCGACCTCGTCGACGCGCACGACCAGGGGTTCGGTTGCGGCGCCCACGCGCGGCGGACCACCGCAATCCCAGGACCAGGATCACCAGCGACACAGCCCTCCGGTCACGACGCGTAGATGCCACGCCGCGTGCATCTGCTCTCCCCAGATCTCGCCGGACTCCCGCGCCGCCGCCACCACACTCCTCCCGTCACTACCACGCGCGCCACCGCGCCGTCTGCACCGCGCGGGTCCACGCCCCGAGCCGATGTTACCGCCGCCCGAGACGACCGCGATCCTCATGTCGTCAAATGAGACCGGTCGACCGCTGTCCAGAAAACGTCACTTCCTGAAGCTCGACAACACCTTGGCCGCTTTCTTCCTGCCGCGCCCCGCGGCTGGCGGGACGTTGCCGTCGATAGCCTCGATCGCGCGCTGTATGGCGACGAGCTGACTCTTGAGCGAGCGCTCCTCGTGCCGCAACGCGTCCAGGATTCCGCTTTTCGACATCGTGGCCTGCTTTCTTCGCGACGAGCCGCCCGGACTATTCTGCGCCGGTCACCGACAAGAACATCCAGGCACGCCGCGCTGCGGCGCCGAGACAGGTCGCGTACCCACCGACGCGATCCTCTGGCGATTCCGTTCACCATCCCGTGTGCACGACGAACTTGCCTGCCTGCGTTTACGGGCGACGAACGCCCGGGGCGTGGAGCAGCAAGGCAGCCGTGCAAGGCCAGTCGACCACTCACGCCGGTTATCCGGGCGGAACGTTTTACGCTTCGGGGAGCACGGCGTCCTTGAGCTGCTTCGCGATGCGAGCCTTGACCACCTGCTTGGACGGGATTTCGATGGCTTCCCCGGTCGCTGGGTTGCGACCGGTCCGCGCTTCGCGCTTCTGCAAGACGAGCTTCGCGATGCCGGGCAGCGTGAACTCGCCGCAATCCTGAAGCTGTTGCCCACACAGCCGCTGCAACTCTTCGAAGAACTCCCGCGCGTCGGCGCGCTTGAGGCTGTTGTTGACGGCACCGAAATGCTCGACGAAATGCGCGAACAACTCGGTCTTGCCCATTTTGCGGGCTTCGGCCATCAATGTTTCCCCTTGGTGTGAGCACGCTGAGGCGGCTACCGAGACGACCCCTCGCGCGGTGATTCAGTCAGCAAAGCCCAACAAAAACGGGAGAATCGTAAGCGCTCGCGTCGTCTTGTGTCAATCCGTTGCCGGTCGCCGCCGTGTCCGATCAGGCCCGCAGCCCGTCGTGGAGCCCCGCGTTGCACCGAGAGCGAGCGAGACGCTCCCGAACGCCCGGCGCGAAGGAGGGCATGTCGGACGGCCCCTCCTTCAAACCGGACCTTCTCGGTAGCGCGACCCTGACTATTCACGCCGAACTGGCCGAAGCCGGCGTCGCGGTCGGCCGCAAGCGGGTCGCGCGGGTGATGCGCGCCGCAGGCATTTCGGGCGTGAGCCGGCGCCGCGGGCCGCGCACGACGCGCCGAGATGTACAGGCCCGGCCGGCGCCGGATCGGGTCGAGCGCCACTTCGAGGCGGACGCGCCGAATCGCCTGTGGGTCGCCGACATCACCTACGTTCCGACGCTCGTCGGCTTCCTCTACTTGGCCATCGTTCTCGACGTGTTCAGCCGCCGGGTCGTGGGTCCATCGTCATACTGCCCCCAAACTTATGAGGAGTGCTTGAACAGCGTGGCTTGATCGTCGATCACCTTGATTCGAGGCCTTTTCTCTTCCCGTGGTGGACATGCACGGCGTCGAGTTCGCCGCGCTTGACACGCTGCAACACCGTCTGGCGCGACACGCCGAGGATTCGAGTCGCGTCCTGCATCGGCACGTACCCCGCCGGCGTCTGTTCGACGAAGCAGGCGAGCAGTTCCGGGGTGATGCGGATCCTCCACGGTGCCCCGGGCGTGAGCTGTTCGCCGGCAATGAATCCGTCGTTGATCCATCGGTGGAGGGTCGAGGGCGCCATCTCCAAGCGCTCGGCCGCTTGCTGAATGCTGACCAGTTCACCGTCGGCCGAGCGGGTGGCCGGGTCGAATCGCCCGAGGTTCCAGTTGCGGCGCAGGTTCCCGACATGCATGGCGGTGAAGGGGTGGCCGTAGGCGGTCTTCTTGCCTTGGCGGCTCAGGATGCCGGCGATCACCGCATCGGGATAGTGGCGGGCCAGGCGGCGCACGAGTTCAAGGGTGTCCTCGTCGGTTCGGATCGGCGGCTGGCGCGTCTGCGGGCGATCGATGTCGAGCTCGGTCAGCAGACCCCCACGCCAACGCAGCGTCAGGTGGGCGGTGTGCCCACCGCGCGGCGCGGCGACGATGACTTCATCGAGCAATGTGCGCAGCAACTCCTTCTTGTCCCGCGCCGTGGTGGTGGGCGCCTCCCAGACCCGCGGCAGGTCCATGCCGAGTGCGAGTACGGCCTTGCGCTCGTCGGTCGTCAGTTCGCGCGGTCGGCGCCGCTCGCGGCGTTCGAGTTCGGACCGCGCTTGTTCGAGTTCGCTCAGGCGCTGTTCCCATTCCGTCTCGAGGCCGCGGGCGACGAGGCGATTCTCGGGCTCGACGGCGCGGTACCGGCGTTCGGCGCGCTCGGCTTCATAGCGCGCCCGTTCGACGGCCAGACGCCACTGTTCGAGCGCGCCGTCGTGATCGGCTTCGATCCGTTCGGCGGCGCGCAACGCGGCCTCGAGACCGCCCGGCTGCGCCGCGTCGAGCACAGCCTCGGAGACCGCCCGGTCGATCTGTACGCCGCCGATGTACAGGCAGTACACGCCGCTTCCCTGGACGATATCCTGACCCGAACAGTGATAGCCCGGCGAGGCGTTTCGTCCCTGGTAGTGGACATACAGCCGCCGCCCGCAATGGCCGCACGTGGCGATGCCTTGCAGCAGCGCGCTTCCTTCTCTGACGGCGCCGCTCCCCGCCGCATGCGGTCGCGGCCGCGTGTTGCTGCCGATGCGGGCGAGGTTGTCCTCGTAGGTCGGCCAGTCGATATAGCCCGGGTGGTGGTCGGTGATCAGCACCGGCCACTCCGAGCGCGGTACTCGACGCACACGCTGGCGCACCACACCGTTTTCGCCGACGACGCGCTCCTGCCTCGACTTGCCGTACGTGTAGGCGCCGGCATAGGCCGGATTGGTGAGTACCTGATGAATCGCATGATACGACGGAGGAACCCAGCGGATGGCGTCGCCGTGGTTCAAGCGCAGCGGGAACGTGAGCTTCTCGGAGATGAACCACAACCAGACGCGGCGCACCGACCCGAATTCGGCGAACCGCTCGAAAACCGCGCCAACGGCCCCGGTGACCGCTTCGTCGGGATGCAGCCGGATCTCGCCGTCGCGCTCGCCCCAGACGAGCCCGACAGGCAGACCGCAACGCAGCTCTCCGCGGGCCGCCTTGTTGCGGATCCCGCCGTCGAGGCGCGCATGCAGGACATGCAGTTCGGCCTCACTCATTGTCCCCTTCAGCCCGAGGATAAGCCGGTCGTTGAAGACGTTCGGATCGTACACGCCGTCGGCATCGCCAATCAGAGTGTCGGTGATGCCGCACAGGTCGAGCAACCGGTACCAGTCCGCGTTGTTGCGGGCCAGCCGCGAGACTTCCAGGCCGAGGAGAATTCCGACGTGTCCGAGGGCGACCTGCGCGGTCATGCGGGCGAAGCCACCACGCCCCCGCGTGGTCGCGGCAGACAACCCCAGGTCCTCGTCGAGCACCGTGATCTGATCGGTGCGCCACCCGAACTGGCGCGCCCGTTCGGCCAGGTCATATTGCCGTCGCGTCGATTCGCGATTCTGCTCGACCTGGGCGACAGTGGACTGTCGCACGTACACGACGGCGGCGCGGCGCAGGTGGGTGGGCTGGACTTTCGTCTCACTCATCGTCGTCCTCCTTTTCCGGTTCCGGTCGCGCCGCTTGCACGATGAGTCTCTCCAGCACGTCCAGCACACCGATGCGCTGCTCGTCCTCCAGCGCCGCCCACACGTTCGGGTCGGGGCGCGGGTCCTTCAGAATGCCCAGGTTCAGTTGCATGCTCCTCCTCCGCTTCAAGGCGACGGAGAAGAGCGTCGACAATCGTCCGCATCCGCAACAAGTCGGCGATGCCGGCCAGAGTGTGTGCGGCGCGGGCGACACGGTCGTCCGCGCCGTCTGATGCGGCGTCGGTCCAGGCGACCGGCACCAACCGCCGGCCTCCATCTGGAAACAGCAACAGAAGCTGGTGCCCGCCTTGCCGCTGCATCCGCCTCAAGACCGCGAGCCGTTGGCCTTGGAAGGGATGCGCCTCACGAGTGATGGTCGCGAAGTCAGGAAGGTCTTCGAGATGGGTAGTGTGTCGGGTGTTCCGTGGGCTGGGCGATGGCGACACACCTGCGCACAGAGCTGGTAATCGAGGCGCTGGAGATGGCCGTGGAGCAACGCCGGCCCGAAGCGGTTGTCCATCACTCCGACCCAAGGCTGCCAGTACACGTCGCTGGCCTTCGGTGCCCGCTGCCGGAAATGGGGGGTAGCGCTGTCGATGGGGCTCGGTGGGCGATTGCTTCGACAATGCGATGGCCGAGAGCTTCTTCGCGACGCTCGAGTGCGAGCTGCTCGACCGCACGACCTTGTCGACGCACGCCGAGGCGCGGGCGGCCATTTTTGATTTCGTCGAAGGTTGGTACAACACGCGACGGCGCCATTCCGCGCTGGGCTATATGTCACCGCTGGAGTTCGAACGTCTCCATGCGGCAGACCCTGTAGACGTTGACCCGCCGGTGGAGGTTCTCCAGGCGCCCACGAGTCAGTTGGAGTCCGGATCGCCGGCGCCGACTCGCGTCGTCACCGGCGTTCTTCTGGAAACACACGGAGGGAATGATGACCTGCAGGTACACGGCTCGCCTTCGGCTTCGCAAGGCGCGTAGCTGCTGTGAGACCTGTCGGCTGGATGCGAAGACGAATGCGGGCCTGCTGGGCCGCCGAGCTTCCTTCGGCCCCGACGGGCGCGGAGGCGTCACCGCATGATCGAACCGTGCACCGTACCCCCACGGGGCGCTGTGGAAGTGCTCGGCCTGGGGACGCCCGGTCAACGTCGCGCTGAATCTGGAGGTCGGCGAGGCGGGCGCCCCCAGTCCGTTGGAAATCTCGCGGGCGATCGCTGCCGCCCATGCCTGCGCCGGGGCCGCGAGATTCCCACACTCCCACAGCGCTCATCGTCGATGACTGACACGGAAAACGATGTTCATCAAGGACGTGTCATGAAGTGAACCCGCAAGCGTTAACCCGTCCGCGGGATCGGGGCTATGCTGAGTTCGGGACTATGCTGAGTCGCTTGAGGGGTTCACTCTCAAGTGCCTGTTGGAACGAGGGTTGCGTGAGCTGACCGATTCCCGAGACTCCGCATAGTCGGGATGCTCTGTCCGGCCTGATTGGCCGGAAAGGGGCTTTCCATGACCGTTCACGGCTCGTGGACCGTCGCCGTCTGGTCGAGGCGTAGCACGCACCACCAATGACGTACGCGCGGCTTGCGTCCTCAGACGTTGCGCAACCGCGCTTGGCTCGTCCAGATGCTCGTCCGGGTCGCTCTTGGCACGGACCCGAGGCTGCACTCCGCCGGTGCGTCGAGGATCCCGCACCTCAGCCACTCCGCTTCACGGCCACCGACCGACTCCTCGACTTCCTGGAAGCCCGCTGACTATGCGGAGTACCGCTCCACGAAATCGTCCGGGTCCACGCGGGCCACCGAGCCAACTCCGCATAGTCCTGAACTCCGCATAGCCCCAGTTCCACGCACCGGTTACGGCTTTCGCTGCTGCCGGCTGCGGTCGGCGTCACATGCCGCCCTCCGCCGCCATCCCCTTGACGCCGTTTGGCTTCTTTGCGGCGCCGTTCGGCATGCCATCGCTCGACCAGGGCGTCTTCGCTGCGGTTGGCGACCTCACTCCGGAAGGGTAATCGCGACTGTCGCCCTAAGCGATTGCGAATGCTGGCACTTACACGAACAGTGCTAGAGCCGTTCCCACAGCGGTTCCCACAACGTCAGGAACGCGCGCTGCTCAGCACGCAACCCCGCAGACGCGGACAGATTCTGCCTGACCTGTGTTCACCTCCTGCTGTCGACCGTTGCCAGTCTCCAACTGTCGCTGCCGCACTCGACCGGCTGGCCAAGCAGGCGTCCGTTCGACAACGGCCGCCAAGGTCGCCACGCGACCGCCATGCACGCGTCGATGTCCTGACCGAAGCCTGAGACCATCTGTCGGCGGCGGCACGCGCGACGTCAGGCGGATTCCGGCGCAATCCGCGTGCCAACTGTACATGGAATCGAGCACGACACCCCATCTTCCATCTGGTGCCATGGTGCCATAAGGCCACCTGACGGCGCTTCCAGCCGCTACTACGCCGCTTTTCGCCACGAGGTCGCCCGCGCAGCAGCTATTCTGCCACGGAACCAACTACACATCCGGGGCGGCGCGCCGCGGCAGGACCGTTGCGATGGCGGGCATCGACGAAAAGCAACGCGGGCGTCCCGCGTCCGCTCGACCTCGACCCCAACGTTGCGCCCGGGCTCGACCGCGGCCCGCATCTGGTCAGCGTCCCACGTTTCGGTCTCCGGCAACCCCGGCACCTCGGCGTTCCAGCCCGAGGCGACCATCCATCTGGTCCGACCTGCACTTGGCCGACCGCTCGATCCTGCTCGTCTGGAGCCGCCCGTTCTGGAGCATCGAGGAGATGAACCGGCACCTGCTGACGAGATGGAGCGAGCGCGTCGGCGCCGGCGACACCATCATCTGCCTGGGTGATGTCGGCCACCCGGACGCTTGGCGCCATCGGCGCCTGGTCGTCGACGTACGCGACTGCCCCCGGCCAGCGGCTGCTCATCCTCGGCAACCACGATGTCGACCACACCGAGGCGCTGCAGCAGGCCGGCTTCGCCGAGCAGGTGCACGGCGGCGTTGTTCGCGACCGAGCCGCCACTGGCGCTGACGCACATCTCGAACTGCCGTCACGGCAGACACGACCGGGGCTGGTTGAACCCACGTCGGGAACGAGACGACCATGAGGGGACACTTGACTATGCGATCCGTTCAAGCGGCACGGAGTTCGTAGCTGCGCTCGCGGCTCAGTTGTCGCACGTGCCCGGCGACAGCGCCCGTCGTTCGAGCGCCAGATCGTGCGGGGGCAGGGCTGGTAGTAGATGCACCAAGTGCCAAACGGCACTCTCCGGTAGAACATCCACCCAAGAATGCCAAATGGCGCTCCCCCCTGGAACACCTACAGGACGGGCTCGGCCTTTTGCCGAGATCACTTCGCTCCGAGTCCCGATGCGTCGTCCCTGAGCACTCCTCCCGACCGGTTGGTCCGTCCGTTTCCACCCAGCCGGGCGACCGCGGCTCGGTACCCTTCTGCGCGGTCAATCGTGGCCTGTGCCACGAGGGGAGCGAGTCGATGCCGACCACGGGTGATGACAGGGGCAGCGGCGTGGTCGGACCCGAGGAGATCGAGCGCTACGAGGTCGAAGGCGTGACCTACGAGGTTCACCCTGCTGCCAGCCTGTCGAGCCGGAGGTCGCGGGCCAGATGCAGACGGGCCGCGGCACCAGCGTACCGAACACCAGCGGACGACCAGTGAGCGATCCGGCGAACAACGGGATCCCGACACGTATCCGACCGTGGGCACCCCGGGGCACCGAGCGCACGATGGAGGTGAGAGACCCAGAGAGGCGCTCGTGCCTCGTCGGTGAACTCTTCGCCCTGGATGTCGACGACGACCACGCCTTCGACAGCGATGAGCCGGTCACCCTGACGTCGACCCGGCGGCGAAGGCGTCGGCGTCACCGACGAACTCGCCCGGAACGGTGGCGGTGACCGATAGCCCGTCGACGCGCAACGCCAGCTGCGCCCCATCCCCATGACCCGAGCGTGCCGAAAATGCTCGCGCTGACCGGCCTCGATCCACGCTCCGCGCGGTCCGAAATTTGACACCCTAACTGACACCCTACGGAGCGGACACGGATGCGATCCCTGGACACCACTGGATCCGAAATTCGCGAGTTCCCTCAGCAAAACGACGATCCGGACACATCCGGACGTAGCTGGACGGTCCAGAGCCGAGCCTGTGAGGCGACCGAACCGACGGATCGAAACAGGTTCTGGCGCGGGCCGCGTTGAGGGCGCGCGCGACCGCAGGATTATCGCTCATGGCGGCGGACCCGTCACGGCGTGCGACACGGCGATGGGCGCATCCTGGTTCAGGGCGAAGGTTCTGTAGCCGCTGCCGTGGCAACCGAACCGTGAGGGTCTGGTTTGGCGGGTTCTGAACAGCAGGAGACCAAGCGGAGCGAACGTTCGTCTGCGGACGTTTGCGGAGTGCGGTAGCCGAGCGCGGAACCGGGAGCAGAGGGGCTGGACGTGACTACGCGAGGGGCTGTGAAACGGCCGGCAACGACTGGATGGGTCGTCGGCGGCGCTCGTGCCTGATGCGCCGCGCTTCCGCCCTTCGGTGGTGGCTGAAGCCGGTGACGACGTGAGTCGGCGCCGGCGGTCCGGGCTCGACGACATCGCGGTCCGGTCGTATTCGACCGCAGCCGGTGACGACGCGAGTCGGCGCCGGCGATCCGGGCTCGCCAGCGCCCGCGCGCGTCGGTACGTCCGGTGTTCGAGCTTCCTCGGCCTGCTCGTCAACAACACGACGCCGACCGACAGGCGGCGGTAGCGGGCCGTGAGCAAACCTTCAGGCCGCTGGGTGGATGGACCGGAACAACCGCGTGCGGGCCTCGTCGAGCGCCTGCGCGGCTTCGTTGTCGCTCATCGCGAACGCGACCGCGTCGAGCTTTGCGAAGGTGGTTCCGGGCTTCAGGCAGGCGGCGGCGTCGGGCAACGACTTGAGCTTCTCGTAGGGGGTCATGATGTCGGCGTCGCGGTAGCGCTTGCGTACTCGGCCGCGCGCGTCGACCTGCTCGGTGGGGAAGAAGCAGGGGCGGTGGAAGTTGAGATAGGGCATTAGTATGGTGACACTATGCGGTGATATAGCGCAGGCTCGGCTTCTTGAAGAAACCACGCAACAGGGCTGGCGTCCGCTGTAAGGACCGCATGTGGCCGACGACGTAGCGTTTGAGTTCCTGCGGCGTCTGCAGCAGGCGTTTGAGTTCCTGCGGCGTCTGCAGCAGGCGTTTGCGAACCCCGTGTGTCTTCAGATGGTTCCACACGAGTTCATCCGGATTGAGTTCCGGGGAGTACGGCGGCAGGAAGCTCAGAGATCCCCTCATTTTCTCATATGAACAAATAGTGGGTATTCCGGTGAAGTGGAACAGCGTTTCCGGGGATCTGGAACACGGTTTCCGGCGAAGTGGAACGCTCGTCGGAGCGTAGCGACGTTCGTCGGTCAGTTCCCTCCCCTCGGTGTCGCAGCAGACCTTCAAGATTCTACTCGTGACGTGGTGTTCGAGAGCATGGACGAAGATGCCTGTGGAGCCTGTGGGCGCCGTCTGCGGCGTCCAAGGTGTTGTGGGAAACGCGCCTTCGGCGACCGCTCAGTTGCGCCGAACGCATCGCGGGCGTTTTCCACATCACCGGCAGGATCCACAGGCCGGTCGGACCCGACGTGCCCCGGTCACGCGTGTCGGCGGCGCGATGGTTCTGGGCTTCGCTTCGCCGCGGTAATGGCGTTGCCGTTCTGGTGCTCATGTCGTCTCCTTCGGGCGGTTGTTCGGCGCGTCGTGCGTACGTCGCATCGAGCGGCCCTTCAGCTCGATGCGGTGCGCGTCGTGGAGCAGGCGGTCGCAGATGGCGTCGGCCTGGTTGGGGTCACCGATGACGGCGTGCCAGTCGGTCACCGGCAACTGGCTGGCGATCAGCGTGGAGGCGCGTTCGGCGCGGTCCTCGATCACCTCGGTCAGGTCGCGGCGCTCGGCGTCACGCAACGGCGCGAGCATCCAGTCGTCGATGGCGAGCAGGTCGAGCTTTGCCAGCCGCGCCATCAGCCGCGTGTAGGAACCGTCTCCGCGGCCGACGGCCACCTCGTGCAGCAGGCGCGGCATGCGGACGTAGCGGGCGGTGAAGCCGCGGCGACACGCCCGTTCGACGAAGGCGCAACAGAGAAAACTCTTCCCGATTCCACACGGCCCGGTGACGATCAAGTTGTGGCGCTCGGCGAGCCACGCGCAGGTTCCCAGCGTCAGGACCTGCTGGCGGTTGAGCCGTCGGGCAGGCGTGAAGTCGACGGCCTCGAGCGTCGCCGGATGACGCAGCTTGGCCGTCTGCAGGCGCCGTTGCAGCTTGCGCTGTTCGCGGGCCGTCCACTCGGCGTCGACCAGCAGGCCGAAACGCTCCTCGAAGCCGAGCGTGGCGGCCTCGCCGCTCTGCAGTTGTTGCTGGACGGCGTCGGCCATCGCGCCCAGCTTCATGGCGTTGAGTTTGTCGACGGTCTGTTCGATCAGCATCGGTCCTCCTCCTCGGTCGTGGCCGCGGCGTAGTAGTCGGCGCCGCGGATGTTGGTGTGCGTGGGCGTCGGGGTTGTCTCGGCCGCCGGTTCCAGAGGCAGACGGTCCTGGCCGGCGGCGAGAATGTTCTTGACGGTGCGATAGCGGTAGGAGCCGAGTGCCATCGCGCGAGCGCTCGCCGCGTCGAGCCGGTCGTTCCCGTACTGCTGTCCCAGGCGCATGATCCCCAGGCAGGCTCGATACCCTTGCTCCGGGTGCGGGCGACGCTCGATGATCTGGGCGACGAGCTGTCCGGTCGCCGGTCCGGCCTGCTCGGCCCAACGGATCAGCCGCGACGGCGTCCACTCGGCATGCGCGCGGTGGGCGCTCGGCATGTGCTCGCGATGGGTGGACGGCTGTCCGTCGTAGCGCCGCCGGTGCGACGTCAGTCGCTTGCCGCGATAGAAGATCTCGACCGTGTTCGTGGTGTAGCGGACCTCGACCTGCTCGCGGACCAGCTGGAACGGCACGCTATAGACGTGGCGCTCGACCTCGACGTGGTAGTCGATGTTGGCGCGGCACAGCTTCCAGTGCGCCAGGACGTAGCGCGCGGTCGGCAGGGACCGGAGCGCCGGCCGGTCGACCTGCTCGTAGAGGGCGCGGCGGCTGACGCCCAGCTTCTTCATCGGCCGGTCGTTGAGCTCGTCGAGCAGGACGCGGATCGCGGCGTTCAACGGGCCGAGCTCGAAGAAGGTCTGGTCGCGGAGGCGGGCGAGTATCCACCGCTGTGCGATGAGTACACAATTCTCCACAGCAGCCTTATCCCGAGGTTTCCTCGGTCGCGCCGGAACGACGACGGCGCCGTAGTGGGTGGCCAGGTCCTCGTAGGTGCGGTTGACGCCGGGCTCGTAGCGGCAGGGGCGGGTGATGGCGCTCTTGAGCTGGTCGGGGACCCACAACGTGGTAGCGCCGCCGAAGTACTCCACCATGCGGATATGCGCGTCGATCCAGTCCGGCAACTGCTGGGTCTCGGTCGCCGCGGCGTAGGTGAGGCTGCTGGCGCCGAGCACGGCGACGAACAGCTCGACGCGTCGGAGCTCACCCGTGCGCCGGTCGACCAGGCTCGGCCGCTTGCCGGAATAGTCGATGAACGTCTTCTCGCCGGCGCGGTGCACCTGCCGCATCGACGGCCGCAGCCGCCGCGTCCATTGCCGGTAGATCTCGCAGAACTGGGTGCGGCCGTAGCCGTCCGGATGGATTTGCGCGTACTCCTCCCACAGCAACTGCAGCGTGACGCTGTCGCGCTTGAGCTCGCGGTGGATGTACGCGCAGTCGGGCCGGATCCGGTCGTGCACCGGCGCGGCGCGTGGAAACAATCGAGCCTCGAGCGCCGCGTCGTCCAAATCGTCCGGCAACGGCCAGCCGAGCCCACGTTGCGCCGCCCTCTGCAGATAGCGATTGACCGTCCCCACGCCGACGGCGCACGCCTGCGCCACCGCCTGGTGGGACAGTCCTTGCTCGTGCTTGAGTCGTAAAACCTCGCGGATCTTCCTCATCAGCAGCCTCCGTGCCGGCATCGCCACGCCCCTCCTGTCGAAAGGGCAGAGCATGCCAGGTCAAGCTACCGACGAGCGTTCACGACCTCCGGAACCGCTGTTCCACTTCCTCCGGAATCGATGTTCCACTTCCTCCGGATTCCGTGTTCCACTTCCCGGATTCGCTGTTCCACTTCCTCCGGATTCGCTGTTCCACTTCCTCCGGATTCCGTGTTCCACTTCCTCCGGAATACCCAAATAGAGCAAAATCCTCCGTTTCACATTAGGAAAGTTGGAAAGGTGCGCACTTTGAATTAGAATATGGTTGTATGCATAAACATCAAGACCGGCCAGCCTCATCCCGGCAATGGCTCCGGAGACACGACATCCTGAACTTCATCACCACCTTGTACGAAGGCGACCTGCATGCCAAACGGGTGCTGTCGTTGGCCAACGCAACCCAGGGCGTGCTGACGAGCGCTTCGCTGGCAATCCATGCCGTGGGGCGCGGCTTGGCCCAGGCCATGGGCACGTTGACCAAGCATGGCGTGAAGCAGGTGGATCGGCTGCTGAGCAATCGAGGCGTCGACGTCTGGGCCTTCTTCGCATACTGGACGCCGTTCATCGTCGCCGCCCGCACCGAAGTGGTCGTTGCGCTGGATTGGACCAGCTTCGCGGCCGACGGGCAGGACACGATCGTGCTGTCGATGGTGACTGGCCATGGGCGCGCAACGCCCCTTCTGTGGAAGACGGTGGCGTCCTCGACGCTGAAGGGTAATCAGCGGCGCTATGAGTACGAGCTACTGTGCCGGTTGCGGGAGGTGCTGCCGGCCGGGGTGAAAGTCACCGTCGTGGCGGACCGGGGCTTTGGGGACTGCAAGCTGTTCTACGCGTTGACGACGGAGCTGGCCTTCGAATACGTGATTCGGTTGCGTGGAGACATCTACGTGACGAGTGCGGGGGGCGAGCGGCGAACGGCCGCCGCGTGGGTCGGCGCCGGGGGGCGTGCGCGGCGGTTGGTGGGTGCTCGGGTGACCGACACGTACGAGCTGCCGGTCGGCGCGGTCGTGTGCGTACAGGATCCGAAGATGGACGAACCGTGGTGCCTGGTGGCCAGCGAAGTGAAGGTCCCGACGCGGGTCCTGATTCGCTACTACGGCAAGCGCTGGGGGATTGAGGCGGGCTTTCGGGACATCAAGGACATGCGCTTCGGGATGGGACTCTCGTCGATGCATGTTTCGCGCCCGGACCGGCGGGACCGCCTGTTGTTGATCAGTGCGTTGGCGATCGCCGTGCTGTCGTTGCTGGGTGCGGCGGGCGAGCGCATCGGTTATGACCGCTGGTTGAAGGCGAACACGGTGAAGCGGCGGACGCATTCGTTGTTTCGGCAGGGGCTGATGCTGTACCACCATCTCCCCAATTGGCCCGAGGATCGGATTCGTCCGTTGATGGAGACGTTCGGAAACATGCTCATGGAACAGCGGGTGTATCGCGAGGTTTTCGGCGTGATCTGATGCTGGCAAAATGAGGGGATGCATGAGGGCAGGAAGAACAGCTCAAGCTACCGCGCGAGCGCCGCCGTCGACGACGATTGAGCGCGTCTACGGGCGGTTGCGGGAGCTGATGACGGACGACTTCGAGAAGGTGTCGAGCCGGCAGTACAAGGCGGCGTCGGACCCGTTCAGTTTCGACCTACAGCCGCAGAGCGACTTCGACGCGTGGTACGTCGATCCTCCGACGACGCGGTCGACCGGCTACGTCGGCGGTGTCGAGAACGTCGAAGCGCAGATCGGCATCTGGGTGAGTCGTGAAGCGGGCGAAGGCGCCGACGGCGCGGCCGTGGCGCTCGCCGGAGATCTTGCTCCTTGAAGGCCGGAGCTATCGCAGGCGCGAGGCCGACTCAGCCAGCAGGAGCGCAACCGCCAACGACCACACCGTAACGACGCGTCGGAACCACCGCGATCCTCACGTCGTCAATGAGACCATCGATACCTGTGCAGGATTGATCAGCCTCTCATGCTCGGCAACACCTCGGTTGCGTTATAGTCCTGGATTCAGCCGGTCCCCGATGACGATCGCTGCGTCACGAGGCGAAACACGGCCGAGAAGAGGAGGTATGGTGGACCCGATCAGACGCAAGCTGCTGAAGACTGGCGCCGCGGCGGCGGCAATGGCCGCTACGCCGGGGGCGCTGTTCGCGCGGCAGGGCGGCAATGACGATGGCGGACGCTTCTACGAGAGGGGGAATGTCCGCATCCGCTATGAGGAGACAGGGTCGGGCTTCCCGCTGTTGCTCATCTCGGGCGGGGGGTTGAACGGCTCGACGATCGCGGGCATCCGGCGCGGCAATCCCTTCAACACGATCGAGGCGTTCAGCGGAGAGTTCCGCTGTATCTACGCGGACTTGCGCCACGCAGCCGGGCAGTCCACTGGCCCGCTCGAGGTCGACCGGCCGTGGGATGCCTACACCGACGACCATCTCGGCCTGATGGATCACCTGGGGATCGACAGGTTCATGGTGCTCGGTTTCTGCATTGCGGGACCGTTCATCTGGAACCTCATCAAGCGGGCGCCAGATCGCGTGGTCGCGGCCGTGCCGGCGCAGCCGGTCGGGTTCCGCCCGGAGCTGCCGAACGCCATGTATGAGAGTCAGAGCAACTCGTGGGGTGCAGAAGTGGTCAAGCGGCACCCCGACATCACGACGCAAATGGCCGACCAATTCCTGAACCGACTGTTCCGCACCAACCCTGACTTCGTGTTCACGGTGACGCGCGACTTCGTGAGGCAGTGTCAGACGCCGGTTCTCGTCCTGCCGGACGATAGCGCGGGACATTCGTACGATGCCGCGATCGAGAGCGCGATGCTGGCGCCAAACGGACAGCTGAGCATGTACCCCTGGAAAGACACCCCGGAGAAGATTCCGCTGGCGGTGCGCCACGTTCGCAGCTTCCTGCTGTCGTATCGGCCAGCCTAGGAGTCTGCGCCGCAGGAAATTTTCGCCCCAATATATAGTGGTTCCGGCGCCCATGCCGGCGTCCGTCGGCCACCGGTCTGGCGCGGGAGACGATCCGGAATGGGCGCATTCCCGATTTCCCGGTCACGCGCTCACACCCACCGGCGTCATGGCCATCCGCTGCAAACAGTTCCATCTGCCGGACTTATAGAAAGACCGCAGGAGAAGAATCGCGTCGACGCTCTCCGGTAGCCAATAGATGGATGCGCCCTTGATGCGGAGATTGATGACGCGACGGATGGCGCTTTCGACGGCACCGCTGCCCCGCGGAAGCCCGAGCCCGACCATTGTGGTGTAGGCGAAACGATGACGGTTCTTCAGGAAGTAGTTGAGGTGCGTGCGGATCTTGCCGGCCGTGCGCCCGCGGCACAGCTCCCGCAGGGCCGTGATCACCTCGTCCACCCGTGCTCGCTTGAGCAGCCCCCGCGTGCGGTTGAGCCAGCGGGTGCGTTGCGTCGCGCTCCAGCGGCGCAGCTTGACCGCGTCGGAGAGTTGCTTTGCGGCATGATAGAAGTCGATCAGCCCCAGCACCTGTGTCGGCGAGAGCCCGAGCGCGGCGATGAGGCGCTGGATGCGTTGCCAGATCCAGGGCGCGCCGTCGGCGATGAAGAGCACCTTGTCAGCGGCGTTGAGGCCGATCTGCCGCGCGTACGACAACAGCAGGGCGAAGACCGCCTCCGGTCCCCGGAGCGTGCCGTCGATGATCGGGGCCCACGTCTGAGACGGTCGCCCGTCGTCGCCGACGACGTACAGGATGAGGAGCTTCGGTTCCTTCCAGTCGGTATGGAATCGGTTGCGCCCCTTCTTCGTCTTGGGGCCACGCTTCTTGCGCCTCACACGGACGCGGCCCCCGTCGAGGGAGACGACCACCCGCTTCCCGGTCACGCGGTCCAGCAGACCGCACGCCGCGCTCTGCTGGGCCGCTCGGGCCCGCGCAGCGTAGCGATAGGCGGTCGAGCGGAGGGTCTTGATATCCAGGGCGATGCCGTCGGAGCGGAGCTGCGCCTGCGCTTCGGCCAGCGAGCTGAGCATGGCGACCGCGCGGCTTGCATCGGAGGCCAGCTTCGGCGTGCACCGGTCGTAGATGCCCAGCACCACCAAGGCGGGGTAGAGTCCCGGCCTCCGCTTCGCCCGACGGGCGTGTTTCTCGCGGTAGTACGGCGTCGTGACCGGCACCGTCGTGCCCCGGGAGGTGCGAACGTTGACGGTCTCCAGGCCGTCGCTCCGCATCCGCCGGGGCAGGTGGCGCACGAGGGCGCTCGCCGCGTCGCCAACCGCGGCGGAGCGCACCGCGCGTTGCAGCACGGGGGTGAGGAGGGCGCCGAAGAACTCGTCCGCGATGGCCCGCAGCTGCTCTTCGCACTGCTCCGCTTCCTCTGCCGACCTGGGCGCTGGAGCACGCGCCTCAAACTCCAGCGCCCGCCGGAGGGCAGTGCGCAGGTGGACGGGAATGTTGCGAAGATCGATCTCGCGGCTCGGGGTGTCGATGGCGCTCTTGTCCATTTCAACGCACCATCATGGGCAGTCCGAGCCGTAATGTCCAGTACCACCCTCCCCGTCTGTCCGAAGACCGGCTCAATCTCCCCCAGCCTCACAGTCCATCTTTGCCTACACACTGCTCCGGGAAATCGGGAATGCGCCCATCCGGAATGGACGCCGCGAGATCGCAAGAGGTGAACCGCCGACGAGCCGCATTCGGGCTCCGGGCGCCGGACGTCCGGGAATCGAGCAGGACCAGCCGGGTGTTCTGGCGGCCCTTGTAGCGCTCGTAGATCCGCTGACGCGCGGGGATCCGACATCGCCGCTGCGGTGGACGTGCAAGAGCCGCACGAAACTGGCGGCGGCGCTGGCCGAGCAGGGATGGCGCGTGAGCTCGACCACGGTGGGTCGGCTGCTCCACCGCTTGGGCTACCGATTGCAGTCGGTGCGCAAACGGCAGGAAGGCACGGTCCATCCGGACCGCAACGAGCAGTTCGAGCACATCAATGCGACGGCGGACCGGTTTCTGGCCACCGGACAGCCGGTGATCTCGGTCGACACCAAGAAGAAGGACGGCGGACGCCGGCGGGAGCAACGGGTATCGGTTGCGTGGCTGGAAGCACGAGCTTCAGAAGCTGGCGGACGAGACCCGCCTTACCATTCAGGTGAGTCACTTCCCACCCGGCACGAGCAAGTGGAACAAGGTCGAGCACCGACTCTTCTGCCACATCACGGCGAACTGGCGTGGCACCCCGCTGACGACCTACGAGACCATCGTCGACCGCATCGGCAACACACGAACTGAGGCCGGGCTTCAAGTACAAGCGGAACTCGACAGCGGTCAGTACCCTACCGGCGTGACGGTGACCAAGTCGGAGATGGACGCCATCGCGCTGGTTCCCGATGAGTTTCACGGCGACTGGAACTACAAGCTCGTCCCTCGATAAAGTTGGTAATTCTATAGTAGAGTCGAGAGGAGGCGTGTTGCCGGTAGGGGGCCGGTGACTTGTCCGGTGCGGCGACTTCCCATCCTGGATTGGCAGGTGCCACCATTCCATGTGTCGGTCGCGGACCTTCGTGGGGAGATTGCGCACCTTCAGCAGGTCGAACTCGCGCTCCTCGATCAGCGTAACCACCTCGGTCGCCCCCCAGCGCTGAATCGCATCGAGGTCGGTGTCCAGATCCCGCTCCCAGGCCCCGGATATCCCGGCGTGATCGGTTTTGCCGGGGCACAGCGTGACGCCGACCCGGCCGTGGTCGCGCCCCGAGGTCACCGCGGCGATGCGGATTGGATCGCTCTCGCTGGTCTTCACCGTGGACATGGACTGGCTTCCCTCGGACCAGAAACCCTCCGCCACAATGGTCCTGGAGGTCGTCCGCCGCTTCTCATCGGCGCAGGAGCATGAGACGCCGGGCGTGGGGCTCGGCGTCGAGCACCGTGTGGCCGACGATAGAGTCACCGGCCACGCCCTGACGCTGAACGGGGCGTTCGTGCATGCGGCGTTCTTCACCGGGAGTCCAGCACAGGGGAGTCCGGGGCAGGAACAGGCAGGATGGTTGATGTGGTCGTACGGATGACAACGAAGGTCGGGTTCCTCACCAACCCCCACGTAGTGGAGCTGTCGGAGTGGATCGCGGCCCGTTTCCCTACCTCGTCCGGATGGATGCACGGCTATGTCGATCGCAAGAGTGGCGCTCAGTGGTCCTGTTGCAGCTTGGCAGACGCGCGTCCAGAAAGTACTCGTTCCAGGGCGTCACGGAGATCATGCCGACGACGGTCGAGAGCTTCTTTGGTCTTTGGCCATTGTCGCTGAGCTCCAACGCCTGAGCGCCGTGCTGGCGGGGAACCGCCTTCCATTGAGAATAGACATGCTCATTGACCCTGACGACCCGGCCATGGAATGCCGCAAGGATTCGCGGTTCCACACGGAAGAGGTCATGCGAGCAAACTGGCTCCCGCATCGCACCCTGGAAGACAACCCGGGGACGTTCTCTGAAGGGGAGGACGGATTTCATGAACTCGCGGCGGGTCTGTTCATGGTCGGCTATGACCTTGGGCCGGTGAACCGCGCGGTGTAACGGTGGACCCTCCGCGGCCAGCAGACCGAGAGCGAGTTCGATCTGCCGTCGGGAGAACCGTTTCTTCCTCCGGAGGCTATACCCGAATGTCGCCGAGCGAGCCACCGGTTTCGGCGGAAGCGCACCGGCGCAACCGAGATCGATGCGCGATCAGCGGCCAGCGGCATGCGCCTCCTGCACGCGAGCGCCGCGCAGCACGTTCACGATCGCGTAGTTCCCCTCGTGGCAGGCGTACTCGAACAGGTGGCCCGGAGCCACCCCCCGCCCCGCCTGGTCCGACGACATCGTGAAGCGGACGGTCCACGGCCGGGCGAAGCGGACCGGGTCGGTGATCGTCGCTTCGTAGTCGATCGTGCCGGCATCGACTCGCGTGAACCGCTCGACTACACGCAGACTCGCGGACGGCGCGCGCCAGACGTGGCGGAACCGATCCTGCGACCGATCCGGAAAGTAGCGGCTCTCGACCACCAGGGTGTTCCCGTCCCACCGGCCTCGCGGCTCACCGTTCCACCGCGGGATGCCGGTCCGCGGGCGGCCGTCGATCGGAATGATGCGGCGCACATGGTACATCTCGTGCAGGATCACCACGTCGGTCGGCGTCTGGAAGATCTGGTGGTTCGGGTTGTCGCCGAACCAGATTTGGGGCAACCCGTCGCCGAAGCACCGCTCCCCCGTGTCGAGGTCGAGGTGCGAGTCCCAGGGGCCGGTCCCGTACGGCCGCTCGTGGTCGCGCGCCGTGGGCGTGTAGGGGATTCGGCCGTTCGGCGGGTCGACGATCAGCGACGTGCGCCCACTCGGCTGCCAAGTGGTGCCCTCGTCGAGCCAGAAGGCGTCGTAGCCGAGGCTGCCGTCGGGCCGGTAGTCGACGTCCCCCCCGGCCAGCGCCCGCTCCGCGGGCCGAGCCAGCAGGCGTTCCTCATGGACGAGCGCAGCGTTCTCGAGCGCTACGACCTCCTCCTCGCTCAGAAACTCCCGTCCCTCGTACTCCGACGGCCGTTCCAGCGGCGTCAGCGTCGAGCCGACCCAGATTCCCTTCAGGTCCGGATCGCCCCAGGACATCCTCGGTACCTCCTGGGCCGAGACGGCGCCGCCGAGCACCGCGGCCAGCACGGCCGCGACGGACGCGGACGACGACGAACCCCCGCCTCTCATCGCGCGTCGCCGCCGGCGCCGGGCATCACTCGCTCGGCCAGGCCACCCCGATGTCGCCGGCGGCACTGCCCATCCCGGTGTAATGGAACCGCTGCACGCGCTTGCCCTCGTAGGTCTCCGTCGTATAGACGTTGCCCATCGAGTCGACCGCGATGCTGTGGTTGCCGTAGAACTGCCCCGCCATGCGGCCGCCGCTGCCGAAGCTGTAGAGGTACTCCAGCGGCTTGCGGCGCAGCACGTGCACCTGCTGGTTCACGCCGTCGGCGACATAGGCGAAGGTCTGATCCGGGTCGGTCGAGAATGCGACGTCCCAGACCGAGCCGGAGCCCAGCGTCTTCGGCATCAGGTAGATCTCCTCGACGAACTCCCCCGCCTTGGTGAACACCTGCAGCCGGTCGCCCGCGCGGTCGCACGCGTAGACCAGGCCGTCGTTGGTCGGGTCGGCGCAGTGCACCGGGTTGCGGAACTGCTGCGTGCCGGACTTGTCCTTGCTGACCGCCCCGTGCGCCGGCGCGTTCGCCGCAGTGTAGCGCGGCAGTTCGTCGTCGCTCGGCACGTTCCCGTAGGCGCCCCAGTAACGCTTCAGCTCACCGGTCGTGCCGTCGACCACCGCCACGCGCTTGTTGCCGTAGCCGTCGGCCAGGTACGCCTCGTTGGCCTCGGCGTCGAAGGTGACCTTGGCGACCTTCTGATAGCGGGTCCGCGAGTTGCTGTCGGGCTCGGCGTAGCCGTCCTCGCCGATCTGCAGCAGGAACTCCCCGGTGTGGCTGAACTTCAGGGCGTGCGAGTCGTCGGCGCCGTTGCCGCCGATCCAGACGTTGTCCATCGGATCGACCCAGATGCCGTGGTTCGACTCGGGCCAGTCGTAGCCCTCACCGGGACCGCCCCAGTGCTGCACCAGTTTGCCCTCCTGGTCGAACTCCAGAATGGGCGGTGCCGGATGGCAGCACGCCTCGGCGAACGGCGGGTCCAGCGCAGCCGGGATCTCGTTCGGCGCGAGGTTGCCGCGGTGCACGATCCAGACGTGGTCGTCGGAGTCGACCGAGACCCCGATGGTCGAGCCGAGCAGCCAGTTGTTCGGCAGCGGCTGCGGCCAGAACGGGTCGACCTCGAACAGCGGCGCGTTCGGGACCGATTCCTGCGCCCCGACCTCGCCCCTGTCGGTCCGTTCCCAGACCAGGGTCGCCGCCAACAGAGTACAGACGCTCAAGACGATCAGTCGCGATTTCATGTCAGTTGCCCCTCATATCGCCGGAATCGAGGCCAACAGCATACGCCCGTCCGAACCCGGCGCGAGTCCTCTCCGGCAGCGATCGTTCTCGCGAGCTCCTACCGAACCAGGGCCCCCTTTGTTCCATCGCCGGGGGATATGACGGCGGTCTACGGAGTGCGTCGGAGGCTCACGGAACACTGTCACGTTCCGGCAGCGTCAGCATGACTTTTGCCGCAAATGACTGAATCCTCATGAGCTTATACGGATGCCAGAAGAGACCATCCCACGATGTACCCCACAACGTCGGGAAAGCTCTGGCGGCGTCTGCGAGTCGCGGCCCATGCGGCCCATGATACGCCGAGTCCCACGGTCGCGATGCCTCGGTAGTGTCGCAGTTTGAAATCCGGTCCTACTGACCCGGCACGGACTTTGCGGAACGCGCGGCGCTGGGCAGTTGCTCGAACACGGCGATCAGGTCTTGAAGGGCCATGTCCAAGTCAACCCCATACGCAAACGTCGGCTTCGAGCCGGGCGGCATCTCCCCGACGTACCGCGAAGCGGTGAAGTCGTCTTTGTGCTTGTTGAGGATGGACCGCACCGACCCGTGCACAACCCGCTCGATCACGCCCTCGCGCTGCTGCTCGATGGCCGTTTGCGTCTTCTGGTCCAGCACGTCGAACAGCTGTTGTTCATCGCCACCTTTCCGGCCACAGAGCACCCGTTCGCTACAATGCTCAGGAACCTCGCCGACGCGCATGCGCGAGAGTAACGATGCCTGAGCTCACAAAGCGGCAACATGACGTCATCAACTGGATCAAGGCCCACGTGCGAGACTACGGCATGCCGCCGACACGGACGGAACTGGCACATGGGCTGGGCTTGGCCGATGCATCCTCGGTAAGCGCCCACCTCAAGCGCCTCGAGGAACTCGGGCGGATCCAGATCCTGCAGAACAAGAACCGTGGAATCCGCCTGCTCGGCGAAGACATCCCGCTGCTCAGACCGCTGGCCACAGTACCGGCGGGAACGCCGATCGTATGTGAAGAACACATCCTTCAACGGCTCTCGGGTCCGATCATCGACCGCTTCCAGCCCACGGCCGGATTACCTCCTGACGGTCCGAGGCAGCAGCATGGACCGCACCGGTCTCCGCGCCGGCGACGTGGTCGCCATCTGCAAGACGCCCGTGGCCGAGAGCGGCCAGGTCGTCATCGCTAGGTTCGGCGACGAAGTAACGCTCAAGCGCTTCGTCCGGATCGACGAGCGTCACGTTGAGTTGCGGCCCGAGAGCTACGACCCAGCGCACGAGGTGATGAAGCTGGACCTCGCCAAGCACATCCTCGAAATCGACGGCGTCGCCGTCGGGGCCTTGATCGCGGAACTCCGAGACGCGGAGGAAGAAAGAGACAAGGGGCCTGTGCGTATGATCCCCAAGACACGCATCTAGCTTCCAGTGCTGCCAGCGACCTTGACGGCGCGGGTGCGCCGTCTACAGGCGTTGCTGCGACGGGCGACGGGGCGATGCCATCCACTGAGAGCACGAGCGACCCTATTCCAACAGCGCTTTGAACACCCCGTCGGTCGGGTCGCTGTAGAACTCCACGTTGATCTTCGTCCACAGGTCGTCGGGAAGGTCGTTCAGGGCCCGTCGGGCGGCGACCGGCATCAGCAACGTGGCCGCCTGCTTGTCCACGGCCAGTTCCGCAACGGCAACAGGGTTGGGAATCATCTCTATCGACCCGCCCAGGTTCAGCGGTCCTACGATGATGGTCCCGCCGCGTGTGCTGCGCTCGAGCAAGCCGCCCACGCAGGCCACCAGGACCGGCAGTCCGAGTCCAGCGCCGGACGTGTCGGCGTCGAAAGGCCGGAGCTGGATGGTGTACTCATGGGCCCGTGGATCCCGATCGCCAATCAGCTCCTTGGCCCGTGCGTAGAGGTTCTGCTCGCCTACCTTGACGCTCTCCCGAAACGCGGGCGGCGCGGGGTGATTGAGGACCTTCGCGCCGCTGCCGGGGCCGGCGGCGATCTCGATGCGATAGAGACCCGCGCCAGTCGCGCCCTGGCCGGGGCCGATTGCCCATACCTGTCCAGGCGGCAGCGGGTCGCCGTCGATGGCTTCGTCGCTGTGCAGCTCCGGCGTGGAGACGAACTGCTCGATCCCGTCGACCCCCAACGTGAAGGAGAAGTGCGTGTTGCGGAACTCGCTCTTCAGGCACCTCTTCTGCTGCTCCTTCACGCGCCGGCGTGATTCCAGCGCCAGCCGCACGATCCACTCGAGATCGTCGTCCGAGACGGACTCGTTCGGATCGGGAAAGAGCAGCTTCACGAGACCGGAACAGGTCTTGTGCACAGCTTCGACGTCGCGTCCGCTCAGAGCGCCGCCCCAGAACACACGGTTCTGGAGCACCGAGACCCGGTTCGTCTGCCGTAGGCGGGTCCAGCACTCGCTCAGGAAGTCACTCACCAGCCCGAAGTGGTCGGTCAAGTGATCGGTCGGGTTCAGCTTCGGGAAGTTCCAGCCCGGCGCGTACGCGTGGATGCGGTCGTGGAACGCGGTGTCGTCCCGCATCTCCTTCGGCAGCGGGCTCAGGAGATGCCCGATGCGCTGCTGCTGCTCGACGTCCACCTCGAAGTTGCCGACCATGACGACGCCGCCCTCGGCACGGATGCTCTCCTTGCCGCGGCTGAACTCGCCGGAGGCCATGTAGCCCTTCATGATGTTGACGCCGTCCTTCTGGTCGAAGGAGATTCCGGCGATCTCGTCGAAGCAGACCACGTCGTACTGGCAGAGCAGGCCGCGCTGCCCGTTGGCCATGTTCACGAACATCTTGGCCACGGTGGCCTTGCCGCCCGACAACAGGTGTGAATACGGGGAAAGCTGCTGGTAGATATGGCTCTTGCCGGTGCCGCGCGGCCCGAGCTCGACCAAGTTGTAGTTGCGCTCGACGAACGGCGCCATGCGCAGCAGCACGACGCGTTTGGCCGCTTCGTCCAGGGCGGCCGGCTCCAGGCCGGCGGACCGGATGAGGAAGTCGCGCCAATGCTCGGTCGTGAACGCCCGGCGCCCCCTGGCCAGCACGTCGAGCACGTCCGGCTTCGACATCTGGATGGGCCGCAACTGCGCGACACGGAACGGCCGACCCGACGCGTCCTGCGACTCCACCGGATCGTAGCCGAGCGTCACCTCGGCATAGAAACCGTCGCCAAGGATGCGCTCGTTGTCCTTGACGATGGCGTCCGACACCTGCACGTCGTTCAGGTTCAGGCTCGGCAGCTCGGCGACGTAGCAGTCGTTCTTCGCGTCCAGCTTCGCGCGAACCACGTCGATCAACTTGACCGAACCGTTCTCTCTCGCGCGCGACTTGAAGATCTCCTGTTCGCTGGTCCGCACCGTCCGGCCCCGGAGCTGCCGCTCGACGATGGCCAGCCCTTCCTCTATCTCGCGGTCATCGACGCTCGCGCAGTAACGCCCCAGCAGGAACTCGACCACGTAGGTCGGGACCGGGTACTGGCGCGCGTAGCGCCGCACCAGGTCCTTGCGCACCAGGTAGCCCGGAAAGGCTTCCGCGCCCAGCGTGTCCAGGTGATCCATCTCGACGGAGTCGCTCATGCATCCACTCCCACACGGACGGGCCGCTGGGCCAGCACACGGCCCGCCTCGTCCAGCAGCACCAGCACCAGCGCCGCCGCCTCGTGCTCGTCGTCGTCCAGCACCAGACTGACGGCGCCCTCGGCGTCGACCGTCTTCGCCGTCGCGGCCACCGACTCGCCGGTCGGCCGTTCCAGCCGCAGGTCGGCCGTCACCGGACCCCCGCGGACCGCCGCCTCGATGAAGCAGCGGAGTCCGCGCCACGTCACCGAGGTGATGCTGCCGGCCGTCTCGGCTCCTTCCACACGCGTCACGACGAGATCCGGAATGAGGCATTCCTGGATGCTCAAGCCGCCGTGCGCGTATTCCTCTGACCGGTTGAAGCAGGCGATGCCGGGTGGCGTCGCGAACCACTGCGCACCGTTCCAATGCCAGGGGGCGCGGATCACGTCGGGCGCCGATTCGCCGGCAATCACCGCACAACGCGCCCAGCGGCTCTCGGTGAGATGTTTCGGCAGATCCACCTTCGGAAGCCCGCCGGGCAGCAGCAGCCACCCGTGATCCGTCACTACCCGCACCGACGTCCAGCCGGCGTCGAGCACGTGCTCGATCCGCGCCGCCACGCGCTCCAGCTCCCGTTCGAGGTCACGGGCGAGCTGCGCGCCTCGCTGGTGCCCGAGGGTGTCGAACTCGCCGGTCTCCAGCCAGCCGCGCGCCGGATGTGTCCGTGGCGCGTCGGAGACGTCGCCACCCAGGATCTGGTAGCCCGCGGCCTCCAACGCGGCGCGCAAGGTCGGCGCATCGGCCGGCTTGCCGCCGTCCCTCATCCGCGCGCCGAACGCCTGGCCCAGCACGTCGCCCTCGATCTCACCCGCCACGGGCGTTACCGCCGGTTTCCCCGTTCCGGTCACCGTCGGCAGCGCCGCCCAGCGCCTGCCCAAATCGACGCGGTATCCACGGCCCTCCAGACGTTCCGCCAGACGTTGCGCCAGGTCGAAACGCAGACCGTCCACGAAGATGAGGCAACCATCGTCCTCGAGGTCGATTACCGGCAGCCCGCCGACGCCCGGCAAGGGCGCGCGCTGCAGTGCGGCCTGAAACGCCCGGGCCGATTCCTCCAGCCACGGCTGCAGCAAGTGGCGCACGGCCGCCGCCACGCACACCTCGTCGGAGATCGGCGCCGTCGCAACCGCCTGCCACGCACCAAGGTCTGCCTGCCACCCACGCTCCAGATACGCTTCCGCCACATCGGCAGGCTCCGTTCCACCCAGAGCCCGTTGCGCGGCCGCCGCCAGATGCCCAAGCGGCTTCAGGACCCGAGCCATCGGCGCCAGCCCCAGGCGAGCCCATACCCAGGCGCGCCGTTCCCCATGCTTCCGCTCCAGGCCGGCCACCACCTCGCATGCCTCACGGTGCGAGAGCTCCGGAAGCCCTTGCAGCGCGAGCCGCACCGCATCCTCGTCCTGGTCGTTCAGGTCCGGCCACCGTTCCCGTTCCTCGAAACGGAGAGCATCCGCCGGTGTGCTGCGCCGCAGGAGGCCCGCAATGTCACCGTAGCTCCCGGGCGCCTCGGTGAACCGCGCCCACACCGCCGCCCAGGCCCCCGCCCCCTTCGCCATTCGTTCCCCGGCGACGACGTCCGCTTCCTCCGCCGGACTGAACCCCAACTCGTCCCGACAGCGACTGCAGAACGCATGCCAGCCGTTCTCTCCCAGTCGGGTTCGCGTCACGTCCGGGTCGCCCATCCACCGCAGGAGATCACGAATGACGTCGCCGGCCAGCATGCGATCGAAGTCATCCGCCTCCAGGTGCCGTCCATCGAGCTGCGCCACCGGCGTCAGCGCAACTTCTTCGAGCGCCCGCAACAGCGCCTCAGCCGTAGCCCGGTCGCCGGCAACGTCCAGATCGAGCGTCTTGCGAGACGTCAGGAAGGCGTTCACCGTCCAGTCGCTTCCGTTCGGCTGGTGCCACAGGGCGCCCCGAAACAGCAGCTCCACCAGCGGCTTCAAGCCGTCCGGACACTCCTCGCCCGCTCGGAGGTCCTGACGGGCGACGCCCGGCAGATAGATGATCGGTGGACGATCACCTGGAAGACAGGGCTCATCGAGCGTCCGGTCGACGACGCAGCGCACCCAGACGGCGGGGCCGGTACGTCGCTCGGGGTCGTAGTCGCCCAGCACGAGATATTCCTCGATGCGCTGCAGGAACAAATCGACCAGCGGCAGCCATTCGCGCTTCGGGTCGGTCCACAGAATCGCGGCCGCGCGTGCCTGGCCGTCGAGCGACTTCGCCTTCGCCCGAAGACTGGCGGTCAGGCGGTCGAGCACGGTCTCAGGCGCCGGACGGAAACCGGGCCGCTCGTGTGCGCTCATGCCCGCCCCTGCACGTGCTCCGGGCCGTCGCCCACCGCCTCGCAGGCCGCCATCTCCCAGCCGTGGAATACGACGGCCAGGCCGATGTGCCGCACGGATGGATGGCGGCGGCGCAGGCCTTCGTCCGGGAGATTGCGCCGCACCTGGTCCGCGGCCTCCCGCATCTTCTCCCCCACGACTGACTCGTTCAGGGACTCGCGGCGCTTCAGGTACTTGACCTCGATCACGTAGCCGAACGCCGCGCCGGGGTAGCGGGCCACGAACGGCTCCAGGTAGAGGTCAGCATAGCCCTTGTTCAGCTCGTGCTCCGTGTGGATCAGGAACTGGTCCACCAGGCTGAAGTGCGCGGCGAGAAAGGCGTGCACTACTTTCTCGCCGTCGACGTAGTCACGGATCCCGGTCTGGCGCCGAACGGCGTCGCGCAGGTGTTCCAGCGCGGGCCGCCAAGCCCCCTCATAGGCCATGGCGCGCACCAGGCGCGAGAAGTCGTAGGCGTTCGACGGAGAACACGTCCACGTCGCGCCAGGCATCGCGCAGGTAGCCGTACATCAGCCGCCGCATGGTCTGGTTGGGAATCCCCAGGCGCGGCGTGTCGCCGGAGACGTGCCGAAAGCTCAGCAGGCCGAAGAAATACAGCAGCGAGAGGAAGTTCTCCCGCTCGTGCAGCCGCTCCAGCGGAAAGCTGGGTTGCACCCGCGCGTCCACCCGTCCTTCGCCGATGACGTGCCGGAGCAGATCGAAGTTGCCGTCTAGCCGCCGGCCGACCACGAGCAGATGACGCAGCTTGCCGTAGTCGATACGGACGTTGGTGTCGATCAGCTCCCTCGGCAAGGTCCGGTTCGGGATGGACTCGCACAGGTAGTAGAGCACCATGTCCGTGTTGTAGAGCTCGCCCTCCACATCCTCGGCGAACCGGTAGCCGTTGTACCACTCGCGCATCACGTCCAGGGCGGCGTCCACGTCCTGGTCGAGCACGCCGCGGTCCCGATACAGCTCCAGCAGGCCCCGCACCTCGTCCTCGGTGAACCCCAGCAGGTCGTTGAACTCCGGCCGCAGGCTGATGTTCCTGCCGATGTTGAAGCCGCTGGTGACGTCGTCCAGAGTGACGGGCGAGACGCCGGTGATGAACAGGCGTTCCAGCCCACCGCCCCCCGCCTCGGTGCCGGCCTTCAGAGTGGCGAAGAAGTTCCGGTAGAAGCCGCCGCCGTGCGTGAAGGTCCGGTACGCCGCCTCGCCGTGGTGGGCCAGCACCGTGTTGGCGAAGTTGTCGTACTCGTCGATGAGCGCGTAGAGCGGAATGCCGTGGTCGCCAACGTACGCGAACAGCTCGTTGAGCTGGCCGTTGACGGACGCCGGCGCGCGGATGCGCCGAACCGCCGTCTCGGGGAACAGGTCCGGATTCCGCTCCAGCGCGTTGCGGACCCGGAGCTGGCAGTACTCCTCGAAGTGGTGCTCCAGACCGTCCAGGGCGGTCTTGAACGCCGAGAAGTTGAACCGCAGGACCACGTAGCGGTGACGGTGCTCGGTGGGTTGCCGGCCGATGTCCGTGCCGCCGAACACGGCGTCGAACTCATGGGCCCAGGTGCGGTCGTAGTAGTGCTCCAGCACCGACACCCAGCAGGTCTTGCCGAAGCGGCGCGGCCGGATCACGACGGCGTGGTCCTCCTGCTCCAGCGCGTGGAGAAACCGCGTCTTGTCCACATAGAGGCGGCGTTCCAGGCGGATGCGCCGGAAGTTGGCCACGCCGTAGGGAATGCGGGGATAACCTGCCATCAGTGGGCGCCTGCCTGCCGCCACGCGTCGATCTGCTCCGTCAGCCCGACGCTGAACGCGGCCATCTCTCCACGGGCCGCCTCGGTTTCCAGCCTGCCCGCAATCCGGGCTATCTCCGGCACGGCCTGGGTCAACTCGTCGGCCAATGCGCTCACCATCGCCTTCGGCACGTCCTGCGGGCGGGTCGTCGCGTCGCCGGCGAACGTCTGCTCGATCGACGCAAGACGTGCGCGCAGGTCCTGCGCAGACAAGCCGTACTCCCGCGCGTACTCGTCCGGCCGGTCCCGGACGGCGCTCCATATCCAGGCCTCAGGCGAACTGCGGCCCGGCAGAAACAGCGGTTCGAGCTTGTGTCCGTACTGCCCCGCCGCCTCGATCATGGCGGGCGCCCTGTCCTGTGCGTCCCCGTCGAGCACGAAGACGAAGCCGGCCAGCTTCCCGAATTTGCCGAACGCGCGTGAATGTGCCCCCGGAACTCGTCGCTGCCGGTGTCGCGGCCGACGACGAAGTCGTCGTGGCGGGTGCCGTTGCGGTAGTTCAGCACGTCCAGCACACCCAGGATCACCCCTTCCGCCACCTCGTCCTCGCACAGGATGGACAACCGGTCGGTCGACTGGCCATACAACGCCTTCTGGAAGATGTCGCGGTAGGCGGGCGTGCGCGTGACGTCGAGCGTGGCCGCGTCCCGCTCCAGGAAGATCCGGCCCTCGGGCGGCACGCTGTCCAGCACCACCGGGCTGTGCGTGGTCACCACGACCTGCAGATCGTTACGCAACGCGATCCGCTGGAGATCCAGCATGAGCTGCTGCTGCGTCCAGGGATGCAGCCCGGCCTCGATTTCGTCGATGAGGATCAGCGCGCGCTGCAGACCGGAGACGTCCTTCGACATCCGCAGGATGGCGCGTTCGCCCGCCGACATGTGGAACTCGGAGTAGCGGACCGCGTGGCCATGCTCCAGGCCGGCGAACAGGAGATCCCGGTTGCGCCCGCGCAGCAACGAGACGCCGCGGTACTTCTGCGGCAGGATGCGGCGAGCGAACAGCAGCAGATCGGGTGTGATTTCTTGCGCTTCGAACGTCCCGCGACCGAGCTGCAGAAGGCCGCGGACATCGGAGGGATTGGTGAGGTTCGCAAGCGTTCGGAGGTACAGCTCCCTTTCAGGCTGCCGTACGTCTTTCCGGCCCATGAAGCTCCGGCTCCACGATCGACCCTTCCTCCAGACCATCGAATAGCGGACACCGCCGGCGAGGTAGTAGAATTCCAGTGCGGTCCCGCCCGTCTCATCGACGAAGCCGCCCTCCTCGCCGTCGATGAAGCCCGGAAACAGCGCGGCCGGCGTATACGTGCGGGCGCTTCGTCCGGCCGGCGCATACGCCGCCGCGCACGCGAACAGCACCGTGGACTTCCCGCACCCGTTCGGGCCGGCAATCACGGACACCGGGTAGTCGAACGCCACGCGCAGGTTGCGAATCCCCCGCAGGCCCTTCAGCCGGACCTCGTCGAGGAAGTCGTTCTGCACCTGCTTCTTCGCCCGCAGCGAGTCCCAGGTCTTTCGCAACGACGCGTCAAGGATGGACATCGCAGGGTGTCTCCTGTCCGACGGCTCGCCTGTGCACTCTCGTCATGTGGAACCCTCGGCGGCCGGGATGAGCGGCACGACCGGCGGCGTGATGGAATCACAGGCGATCCGGCTACCCGCGAGGACCACCTCCGCGAACGCCAGAGCGCTGTCCTCGCCGAGCCGGACCTTGCGGAGGAACTCCGCCGCCGTGTCAGGCACCGCGTGTCCCCCGCTCGAAGGTCACCCGAACGAACCGGTTGCGCTCGTCGCTGACAAGCTCCGGCTCGGTTCCGTTGAAGCGCCGCATGGCGTGCCGCATCGTCAGCCAGCCCCGTCCGCGGCGTTCCATCAGCCCACCAACGACCATGGCGTTCGCCATCATCTCGTTGCGCGACCGCGGAGCGCCGCCCTTGCGCGCCTGATCGACGGTCATGTGATTGGGCAATGCGCCGGGACTCGTCACCACGATCCGGTCGTCGAACACCTCCAGCAGCACCTGCGATCCGGTGATGGCGTAGTCGCGGTGGATGACGGCGTTGACCAACGCTTCCCGCAACGCCGCCTCCGGCACTGGCGGGACTTCGATGCGCCGGATGCCCTCGTACATCTCCCTCCGGCCAAGACTGCGACGGCGCCGAAATCGATGTCGTCGACGGTTGCCGACGGGATGATCTGCTTCTCCGTCAGCACGAGTCCGAAGGCGTTCAGCAAATCCTGCAGCTCCGAGGGAGACGGCGCACCCGTGCTCCGTCCGCGCCTGATCCAGAACCGGCCGTCGCAGGAGAACGGCTCGTATCCGCGCTGATGGCGGTGCACGTCGATCCAGTGCACCCACCCGCCCTCGGACTCGTGCCTGCCGCACTCCGCGGTCACCGGCTTGCCGCAACCGGTCTGCAGAAAGCTCGCCAACCGCTCCTGAACGGTTTCCGGGTTCTCCCCGTCGCCGACGACGGCGCCGGCATCATCGACGCCGATGACGATAAGCCCCCCGTCGCCGTTGGCGAACGCGCAGACCGTCCTGCCGACCCCGCGCAGGTCTCCCAGCCTCCGCTTGAACTCGGTGCGGGCGTCCTCCCCGCCGGCGATGCGCCGCTGCACGTCAGGCCATTCCATGGTGATTGGCGTCCTCATCCCGCAAGACCCACGCGACCCTCCGGTCATGCCGCTCTATCATGTGTTCACTCACCGCGTTTCTCCTGCTCGACAGTTACCCGGCGCCGGCCCATTCGGGCAGAAACACATCCGGCGGCTTCTTTGCCCCGAACAGCGTCTTTTCTCTGTGTTTCCGCCACTTTTCTATCCGTCTGTCCACTTCTTCGTGTATGCTCGGTCCGAACAGGGCTATCGGCCTACCGCGTTTCTCGTACTCCGAACTCCATATCGCGAACCGGCCGTCCACAATCTTGGTAAACAGTATGGAATACCGCCAAAACTCCGTCGGGCAGTCCGCCTTGCACATCTCCTCGAACCAGTACCGAGCCCACCCGTCTCGATCCTGTGCGTACTTCGCCGCCTTGTACGCCTCGCCAATGAATCCCTTTGCGTCTCTGCAGGAAGCCAGTACGTCCCTAATATGATCGTGTTGTTTCGAAAATCCCGCGACGAGCAATGCCCTTGCAATGCCTTCCGGCTCTCCCTTGTCCAATTGCTCGCGAATGAATTCGTTCAACACGACCTCCCCCCGACTCGACAACGCCGCCAGCACTTCCGTTGCGAGTTCGTGGTCGTTCCTCGCCATGTTCAGCCGCGCATGGCACCACTCACGACCTGCGCCACTGCCCGCCGCACTCCACGCAATCACCGCCTCCAGCGGCACCCGCGCGCGGCCGACGGTGAACCGAATGGGTCCAACCTCTCCGTAGACGGACCTGAGCAGCGCAACCGTCCGCTTCGGGCATCGTTCTCGCAACGCGTACGCAAGCATCAGAACCAGGTTGTGAACAGCCTGCCTTGTACCCTCACTCAGTCCCGAAAACAAGCGGCACCAGCGATCCGCGGCATCTGGATCTGCATCCACAATCGCCTCGAATTCCTCCTTGGCAATGTCATCGACGAGGACCCCGGCATTCGCCTGGTCCATGTTCCGCCTGAATGTTTCGAACGCTTCCTGCCGCCGCCTATCCTGCTCTTCGAATGCCTCGTCACTCTCCGGTCGCCGCTGCCACGGCCCGGGAACATCATCCGATCGTCCTTCCGTCTCTGTCACACTGTACGGAAACGAATTCGGTTGGGTTTCGTGCCGGCAGCGGTATTCGACGTCCGGCAGCGTATTCTCCACGCGCACCCCTACCGCCTCCCTTATAGACAAGTCGATTAGTCCTGCAACTCTTCGTCCCCCCACCGGTCCCAGCCGCCTTGCGGCCCAACCGTAATGCCCCGAAGACATCCTCTCCAACGCTTCATCGACCGAGATCCACTTGCGCAACGCACCTTCCACCAAAATGGCGGACCCATACGCATTCTCGTAGCTGTTCCGCCCCTCTCCTCTCTCTGCACGCCATCCGCCATCAACCACCAGTTTCATGAGCTTCTTGTCTCGAAGGTGGAGGATTCTCTCGAACACACTCATCCGGACAGCTTCTGATTCCGCTGTCATTGACGACGCCATGTGTTTCCGAGAACGCGCGGAAATCCTTGTGCCGCTTCCCCTCGCGAATAGCAGAAGAAAATACTGACTGCGAGCGTCGTTTTCAACGCACGCCTTTCGGAAATACCGGTCGAACACCGTCTCGTCGATCGGCTTCATTACATCCAACAACGACCGAAGCACGTCGTCGCCGACCGTCGTGCTGAGCATCGCCTCCAACTGTTCCTCCGCGCTCAGCTTCGGAAACGCCAGGAACAGCCGCGCCTGCGACACCACCCACCGATCCCTCTCCGGCAGGTCGCGGACCACACGAAGGCAATCCTCGCGTTCACTCGCCAGCTTCGCCATATCCGTAGTCAGAAGGGCGCTGTGCGGACCCACCAGGGAAAGACCCGGCTTCCAGGAGCGCCCTTGACGCTGAAGAACGTCATCAACAAGTTCTTGATGCTTTTCGACCGCGACATCCGCCTCGAAGCGAGCGACACCCGGTCGCGCCATCTCGAAGAAAATGTCGTCTCCGGATCTGTACGGTCCACCGTAGAGCGATGAGACGTCGATCGTCCCGTACTTCTGGGCCGTACTTGGAACGTTCGTCGGCTTCGACGCCGAAGGATCGCACGGGTCGGTGGAGCAGTATTCTTCGATGAGTCGCCAACTCCGCGGCTTGAAGTCGCTGATCTTGGCCGTCAGTTCCGCCGCTTCGCTCGCGTCGTCGGAATCTCCGGTCGCGCGCAGGAGCACAACCAGAGCCCAGGTTCCAACCCTAGATGCGTCGGCTTCACGAAAGATGACACTCTCCCTCAACAAAGCCGTACGCGCGGCCCGCCAGTCGCTCCGGTTCAGCCTGACGACGTATTCCAGCTCTTCGTACAACCTTCCTTGATTCTGGTTGACCAAGTTCGCGAGAGACCATTGAACGATGCCCGTCGCAAACGGTGAGATCGGCCTACCCGCCATGAAAATGAAAGCCAGACGAGAGAGCGCGCCGATATCGCCGTCCGTCTCCTTCATGCCCTCCAGCAGTCGCTTCTCCGCAATCGACAAAGACTGCAAGTTACTGTTGATCTTCTCGGCCCTCTTTTCCCTTGTTTCTGCGCTCAATTTCCGTCCCGGGCCCATGCCGGGTTCTGGCGACAGTGAATAACAACTCAGCCACGTACCGACAGCAGTCTGGATGTTCCGCCACGCCTCGGCATGCGTCCTGGAAGACACCAGAGCCGCCTCGATCCAATCAGCGTTCGGTTGGCTCCATCCCGCCAAGCACAAACGGCGCGCAGCTTCGAGGAACGCAGGTGACCGCGTTTGGGCAAGCCACCTGAACGCCTCCAGCTCCTCGTGGTTCGGATTCTGGAGTTCGGCGAAGGCGGACAAAAGTGCGGCCACGATGTCGTCGGGCTGCCTGTTGTCGATGCACGCACACGTAAGCGCCGCCATCAGTACGGCCGCGGTCTGGTCGAGAGCGGCGATGGGATCGATAGCTGCATCGAGTTCGGCGGCGAGATCTCGATCGTTCCTCAATGCGATGCGTAACCGGTCGATCACGACGAAACCCAGGGCGAGTACCAGTCCGTCGTCCTGCAGCGCGTAGCGCGTCGGATCTCCGTCCACCGGCACGAAGTACCGTCCGTCCGCAACGGTCTGGACGTCCTCTGCATCAAAGACGGTAACGTCATCGCTCAGTCCCGCCTGGAGACGGTTCAGAACCCTCTGGGCATGGGTTCGAAGACGCCGCACGCACTCGTGCGCCGGCTCAGGAGTGCGACTTTCCTGCTCCCGGGTTCGGAGGTGTTCGAACAGTAGATGGTTCACGCTCAATTCTTCTATGTGTTCTACGGTCTTTCCCTTCAAGAGTCGTACAGCTATTCCGAGCAGGCGCGGATTGCGAAGTGACCGCCCGACCACAGCGTGAGCGTCCTGGACGTCGTGAAGAACGGCATGCTCGATTCCGTTCTCGGCAAGAATGTCGTCGCGCTCGGTTTCGGTCCATTCCGGCACGTTCAATTCTTCGGCCGTAGTTATCAAGCGAGGCTTAAGTTTGGTCTCATAGTATGTCGTACGAACCGTTACGATGAGTCGACCGCCGATTCGGTTCAGCGCGTCGCCGAACGCGTTGATGACTCGAGCCCAGTCGACTTGCGGACGCTGGTTCACGCCGTCGATGACGACGATTAGGCGAGGACGGTCGGGGCGACTACCGTTGCGCCAACGGGCCAGTTTCCGGCGCCAACCCGATACGACGGTGTCGTTCACGAGCCCGTCGGCCTGGGCGGGGAGCTCGGATGCGAGCAGACTGTCGCAGTCGTCGGGCCGGACGACTGCCTGGCAGTCCTGGGGGCTCAGTACGACCATCAACGGCCTTCGGGCAACGAGAGACCAGCAATGCGGGACCAACCAGGACTTCCCCGCTCCCTCGCCACCGAGGACGCTCAGGATTGTGCCGGCTGCATCGCCGGTCATGAACGGCTGGACCCTTGCAACCAGATCCGCTCGCAGGCGTGCGGTGCCATGTGCGTCATCGAGCGGCGCCAATGGCTCGCCGAACGCGCGCGTCGCTTGGTCTCGGCTGGTGAAGGCCGCCGTCAGCCAAGCAACGTTGGCTCGCCGTGCGACCTCTGTTCCGACCAGGGGTTCCCGGAGGTCGCGACGAAGTTCCTCGGCGCATGCATTGAAATCACCGGTTGCCCGGACCGCCTGGACGGCAGCCGAAACCGAGGCGTCAGCGCCGAAAGAGTGTCGCGTGGCGTGTGTCGACATCGCGACCGCGACAGCCAACCTGGGAAGAACGCCTGCCCAATCCAGCACAATCGTACCGATCCCGAACTCCCGACCATGTTTCCGTACGTCGCGGGCTATCTGAGCCGATACTTCCGAGGTGGCGCAGAGAAACCAGGCATCGACACTTGCTGAACTCAGCGAGAGTTCGGCGATTTTCGACAGGATCTCACTTCTCGGAATCCTGTCCTTGTAGCGTTTGCACTCGAAAGAGACTCCAGCTTCCTCCCTGACGGCACTTCCGTCACTCCCAAATTGCGATCCACTGGCAGCCAGTCTGAATGATATTTCGGTGATATCCGTCAGTACGCTCGCCATCAGGCCTTCGAAGCCGTCGCCGCCAGTAGCACGCAACTCGAGCAGGAAGGACTTCAGAGCCTCCAGGTGCGATGGAGCCAACGTGGTCATCACAGCAGCGTCTTCCGTGTCAGTGCGTACGTCACCCGATTTCTGGAAGCGCGTTCGATTTCCCCGCCGTGCTCCATTCGTTCCAGCCACCTGCGAACCTGGAGGGGAATGAGTCCCAGCGCCTCTTCGATTCTCTTGGGCCTCGCCGGTCCGTTGCTCAACAGTGTCCGTAGTTGCCGTTGGAATTCGGCGTAAAGCGCATCGCCCTGGTCGGCCACCACGCCGGCTCCGGAATCCCGGGGGCCGCGGGTATTGCGTGGTCGGACTTGGAAGTCGCAGCATCCGAAGACGGCCGCCGAACCGAAGACGGCTCGGCCTTTGGCCGGCCGGCGCGGCGTAACGGCCTGTTTTCCTCGACTCTGGTGACGTACAGGGTTTGCCCTTCGGGCGTTCGGAGCCGCCACGCGCGCACCGTGATCGACTTCGAGAGCGGTTTGAGATCCGGTAGGGCCGTCGCCTGGACGCGTGTCGATTGACCCAAAGCCACTTCATGATCCCCGTTTCGGGCGAGATCGGTCAGGATCGACTGTGGGGCCGCTGGCGTCTCCACCGGCCGCTGTTCGGCACCGGACGGTCCCAGGGCCACCCGACCGGCGATGCAACGCAAGTAGGCAGCGTCCTGCACGTCACGCCAGGGCGCCGGCAACCACTCGTCGCCGGCGAGACACCGGAGGAGCCCCCCGGTCATTGCCGCGAGCGTGTCCGTGTCGGTGCCGCGCTCAAAGGCCGCCCGGAGTACGCCCTGCGCAGGCTGCGCGGCATGTCTCGCCGCGAGATACGCCGCTGCAGCAGCGGTGATGGTGCCTGCGCCCTTGAAGCGTCCGAAACATCCGAGATTGTCGAGCACGGCCCGATCATCGGCCAGGGCGCCCGCCCGGATTCCGGTCCGGGCCTGTTCCAGCAGTTGCCGCATCTCGTCGACCGTGCGCTCCCAGAACAGCTCGTAAGGCTCGTCGAACACGCGGCTGGCGGCGGCGAACCACGCCCCGCCGCCCCGTTCCATGTCGGGAAACGCTCCGCATCCATCGCGTTCGTCGATCAGCAGATCCAGCAGTTCTCCGAAGCCGAGCGTCCCGTTCCGGCGCACCAGCGACCACGCGGCATAGGCGCAGGCTGTTGCGCCGTCCAGCGCTCGTGAATGGCCGTGCGTCGCCGCCCCGTCACGCACGACGTCACGCACCAGGACCGCCGAATCGTCCTGGCCCGCGAGAAACAGGGCGTGCGGCAGCACGCGCATGGCCACCCCGTTGCCACCCGCGTCGAAATACCGGCGGACAGCATCCGTCTTACCGGACTGCCACGGCGGGCTGCCGGCGAGCCAAGCGTGTGTCGTCCGCTTCGTCGCGCCGCCCCGTTCGTAGATCGTCCAGCACGGCAGTTCCACTCGCATGAACGCCTTCCACCAGTCGGCGCCGTGATTCGTCCGACTGCGCGCAACCGCAAGCGTGAGCTGCGTATCGTCGCTGTACTCTCCCGCCGCGATGATCTCCTCATAGGGCCGGTATCGTCCGCCGGTTCGCCGGGCCCACGTCTGAAACTCGATCCGGGGCGACGACGTGCCGCGGGCGTTGCTTCGCACGTTCCGCCGTATCTCCTGCGGCCAGCCCAGCGCGTCTCCCGCCGCGAGCGCCAGAAACGCGCCCTCGGCCTTGGTCAGCGGGTCAGCCGCATCAAGCGCCGGAGGATAGAGGACCTCCCTCTGCCGTCCAACCGGTCTCGGCCGGGATGCCGCGGTCATGCGTTGGCCTCGAATGACTCTCGCGACCGCGCGGAACGCTTCAGTGCCCTCGTGTAGTACAGGTCGTTCCAGCGGTTGCCGTCAAAGTCCGGACCACCGAGAAAATTCGTGCGCTCGGTCAGTGTGCCGCCACCGCGGCAGCCCCAGAACCACGGGTAGTCGTCCCGCGGCCGTAGTTCTCGCTCTTCGTCAACGTCAGCCTCGTGATCGTCGTCCAGCCACGGCGGCTTCCAACGCTTGCGCGGCTTCAGCGCTTCCTTGCCGCGGTCCTTGCCCCACGCGATCTTCGGCTTGACGCGCAGGATCCCGGCACCCGCGCGGCCGCCCTTGGCTAGCTCGGCCGACATGAACGGACGGATGTTAACCCGAACCCCGTCGTTGATGTCCGGCTCCCAGCCGATTGGCTGCTGATCGAGCGGCTTCCAGCGAACGAAAATGTCGCACGGAGGTTCGCCGGCGATGATCGTCGCGAGCTGGTTCTGCAGATCCTGCGCCGCCGCGAGTCGCCCGTCCGCCCCGTCGATTCCCTGGTCCCGGTCTGCGCTTTGACGAGCGATCCAATTCCCGAGATGGCTGTACGCCAACGCTTCGAGCGTGCGGCGGCCCACGCCGTCGGAACCGGCAAGGCGGTGGTAGTTGAGCAATGCATGAAAACCGTCGCGGCGGCCGTCCCAGATGTGCCAGACGAAGGGACGCTGAAGAAAGTGCTGGCAATGTTCCTCGAAGAAGCGGTCGCGCAGCCACGCTTCGATGGAATCGACCGGCTCGGATCTTCCAGCCGCGGCGACCAGGAGCCGCCGTTCGGTCTCCGGCGACCAGTCGGGGCCGTACGCGGCGACGAGCAGTTGTCGCAGACGGTGGGCCGCCGCGAACTCGCCGCCAACCGAAGACAGACAGACAATGCCGTCGGTGTCGGCGAACTCGGCAAGGTCCTTGCACTGCGCTACGCATTCCCGTGCTTCAGCCGCCAACCGAAGCTCGGGATCCCGCTCGGCGGGCCAGCGGTACCCTAGCAGCCGCGCGACCGCGACTTGAAGAACGGTCTCATCGATCCGCCGTGGCCCGTGGACTATCCGTTTGGTGTTCTCGTCCCATGTAACACTGCCGCAAGGGTGGCCGTGAAACACCCACTGAGTTGGATCATTGGAATAGGGGTCCGGAAGACCGTTAGGATACTTCTCCTTGGCTACTGCAGCCCAGTGATCGAGGTCGAACGGAACCTTCGCCAGCGTTGCATTGGTAACATTCAGCTTCTGGTCGATGCGGCGTACTGCTTCTTTGTATTCTGCAGACGAACAGAAACACCATAGCGGCACCAGGTGTTGCGCCGAATCTGGAACAACAGGAACGCAGCTAATGTCAAACAAATCGCCCTGGTACAAAGTAACTGGCAGGTTACTCATTACCCTGACGGCGACTCCTTGTTTTTTCCATGCGGCCTCGCCTTGTACGCGAGCGCTAGCGTTTTCCCGGTGGACTCGCCCGCCTTCGGACCAGAAGAAGATATGCTCTCGGCCTCCGTAGTGCACTGTCTCGTCCACGGCTGCCTGGAAGTAGCGCCACCTTGGGTTTCTGGATGGTACTTCCCAATGGAAAAGCCGGAAACGCAACGAGTCGGCCCCGTGCATCCCGTTTGGTGCGACGGCGTATTCTTCCAACAACATTCCCCGAGAAGACATTGCTATTGCGATTCTGGCGTCCGGATTCTTGAGCTGCAAAGACTGTCCCGCGGCATCTACGTCCACCTTCGATAGTTGCGCGGCTTTTGCGCTCGCCGTACGCGATTCAGAAACGTCTATGTCAGCCACACGCGACGCTGTCTTCGGTTTGCCGGCAGAAAGCACGTTAAGCACGACGTTCACCACATGCCCGCCAATCGTCTCGAACGCGCCCGGCCCCAGCCGCGCGACCAGGTTCCACGTCCGCTGCTTCAGCAGCGTCTCGCGGAGCTTCTTGTAGCTCGTAAGGAACAGCCAGTTCTGCGGCGTCACCACCGCCTGCACGCCGTGCTCTTCGAGCCAGCCGAAGATGCGCGAGACGAACAACGTGGCGAGATCGGCCTTCGCCGCCGGGTGCCGGTCCTGGGCGAACTGCTTCAGCCCCTCGCTCTGCTTGCCGCGGGCGAGGTAGGGTACGTTGGTGACGACCAAGTGGTAGCGGCCGGCCAGCAGTTCCGCGGCGCGCGCCATCCCCTGGGCCGCCACGGCGCGCGCGGTCTGCTCGTCGCTGCCGCGTTCCCGTTCCAGTAGGGCGCCGAGCAGCACCCGCACCGACTCGTAGTCGTGCTGGAAGAGATCCGCCTCCACGGCGCGCGGGTCGATCAGCGAGCCGAGCACCGGCGCCTGGGTGAAGAGGGCATGCAGCGCGCCCAGGCTGTTGCGAAGCGGCGCAGACATCAGCGTGTCCTCGACGCCGAGCAGGTCACGCTTCGGGGGCAGGCCTCCGGCCTCGGCCGCGTCCTCCGACAACCGCGTCCACTCGTCGCGCGGGGCGTTGGGGGCCAGTCCGGAACAGGCGAGATTCAGATCCGGCAGCCGCCGATAGCCGCCCGCACCCGGCCAGGTCCAGGCAGCCAACGCCAAGTTGAACGCTGCGATCTGCGTGCAGCGCGGATCGATCTCTAGACCGAACAGATTGTCCCGCAACACGGCGTCGATCGCGTCGCCCGGTGCGAGCCGTTCCTCGTCCATCCGCAGGCGGACCAGCAGATCGAGGCTCTCGATGAGGAAGTGGCCGCTGCCGCAGCAGGGATCGAACACGCGCAACTCGGCCGCCGCACGGGGCCAGCCGTCGAAACGCCCGGCCGCCGGCCGCCAAGGCCCCGTCGGTTGCCCCGCTTCGTCTCCGTCCCGCGGCTCACGCACGAATCGCAGGTACGAGAAGTCGTAGCCCCCGTCCGCTTCCAGGCGCACGGCCTGCCGCAACTCCGCCTCGCTCGCGGCGGTCGCGGCGAGTTCCGGTTGCGCGGCCAGGATCCGGCCCGCACGCCACGCTCCGACGGTGTTGTGCAACAGGAACAACACCATGTAGCGCTCGGTGAAGAGCTGCGTCACGGCAGGCAGCTCGTCGGGCCCGATCTTCACGCCGCTCTTGTTGACCGCGTCCTTCCGCTCCGCCTGCCAGAACTGGTAGGTCCAGCCCAGGGCGTCGCGCGCGGTGAAGATGTCGGCCGGCAGCGTCTCTATCAACCGCTCCAGTTCCTGCCGCGTCTCCGGCGCCAACCTGACGGCGAGCGCCGGGTCATCGTTCCGGAAGATCCGCGGAAGCATCGACTCGGCGAAGCGGCCGGCCAGCGTCCAGCGGTCCTGCCCCTGCTCATGCGCCAGCTCCTCGCAGTCCGCCAGCGACACGGCGACGCCGGATTCGGGTTCGATGAGGAGCTCGTTCTCCGCCAGGAAGCGGGCGAACAGCATCCGGTGCGAGTGCTCGTAGGCCACCTCGTGGGCGAGGCGGTCGATCGCCTGCGCGCCGGTTACCGAATCGCGCCGATCCCCGAGCTGGCGCCCGTGCGCCCGCAAACGTCGCCGCAGGTCCTGCTCCGCCGCGGACATCGCCGGGTGGGCGCGGGCGTCACCGACCGCGAGCATGCCGAGCGCGTTGCGTGCCCCGGATTCGCCCGCGCGCCGCGCCGCCTGCACCGTCTTCGCGAGCTGATTGCGAAATCGGCCCGATGAGAATCCGTCCACCATGCGCCTCGTCACCTTCCACTCCGCCTCGAAATCCGTTCGCCCATACATCGCCTACCGTCGCCGTCTCCCACCTCGCCCTTGCGGGCTTCCGTCACAATCCGCGGTACGAGAGATCCCACCCCATCTGCCGCAATTCATCGATCAACCACTGCTGGGCCAAGTCCGTCGCCGGTCTATCATTAAATATCGCTCCACCGCCGCCAGACACCCACAGCGAGGGCAATGTCTCATATTCTGGATGGAGCTGTCTCAAGTTGTTCTCTTCCTCCCTCCAATACGAAAAATGATCGAAATCGTCCCGGCGCCCCATCTCAATCACCACGGTTGACCGTTCGCCAGCCGGCAAGGACCTGGTCCACCAAGTGAGATTCGGACCTACACTCGCCGGATCCTGCTGTCGCGAACACACCAACTGCCCCTCCAAACTAACCGGAAGGAGCCGATACAACCGAAGCCTGTCACGAAATCCGTAAAACCACTTATCGACCATACTCTGGTAAATCCGCAAGGCTGTGGAATAAACTGCGTTCGTTCTCTCTAGCAATCTCTCGTCGCTGTAAAAGTTCCATATCGAGTTGCCCTCCGAGTCCGTTACATCTCGTGCCGGCCATGGATCGGAAACGATATCGTTATCGCGTTCGATCAGCTTCAACAGGCAACTCTTCACAAGATCAATTTCTTCACCCAAGAATTTCTTTATCCCGTTCTTGTACACGTACTTCGGTTCCGAATTCCCCCGATCTCGATAGACGGCCTCTTCTATGTCTTTGATGTGTCGTAGGATCCAGCGACTACGGATCAACCTGGGACTAACGCATCCTTGATTCATGACGGCAAGAGCAAAGGTCCAGGTCAGCTCCCTAACCGCATCCTCCGAAATCAGCGCTAGGCGTCTCGACTTGAACGCGTCAGAAAGGGATTTGGTCAACGTGCTCTTCGCCTCCAACCATGGCCATCCTTTTGGCCGTCCCTCGGCACCTGGGGTCATCTCGCTGCTGAGCAACGACCAGTCCGGTCCAAGCGAGCTGCGAAGCTCCCTCCAAACACCTTTCGGCAGCTCCACCACGGGATCCAACTTTTCCGAGCCCATGTACCAGGAAGTTGTAATCGTATCCATGGAATCTTCGATCCGGATACCAACAGGAGCAGTACCACCATCGGCATCGACAGGACCTATTTCCTGAAACAGCCCACCAAGGCCGGGTCGCCACGCGTCCATTGCATCCCAAAGCTGTCGCCCCATTTCGATCGACGATCCCAAAAGCACATTGTCCGTGTCATCGTGGTGTCGTTCATTCCATACCTCAGTCATCACCAGACTCGCCAGTCCGGGATCCGAGGACGCAAGTTTCCGCATCAACGCATTCCCGACCTCCTGATTCTCGGAATCTACCGTAAGGACGAACGGCACTATCCATCGATCTGCAGCCGGCAGAACATCATCAACCGACACGGTTCCCTCTATGAGCGCTCTGGCAGCGTACCACTCTCTGAAAATATGAAGCGTAAAGTCTAGTCTTTCTCCATCTTCGTCAACGAGACGCGAATTCGTCAATAGCATCTGGTCGGACTGCTTGAAGCTAACGTCACACTTGCGCGTCCGACGCCCTGTCGTGATTGTCTCGACCGCCAACTTCTGCAACAATTCGTCGTTCTTCCCGGCGTCACCTTCCATGTCCTGCAAGGCGGCTTGAGCCAGAAACTTCACCAGTTGGATTGGCCGCTGAAAGCCGAAGCTTGGTCCGCGTTTCAATTCCAATCCGAGCGTTATCGCGAACAGAGGTCGTTTCGCTGCATGTCGGATCGACTCCGACCAACCGTAGCTGGCCCGCGAGTCCACTGGTCTACCCGCAATTCTACTCATCAAGCGGAATGATTGCTCGTCATCCAAGGTTGGCATCTCTAATCGCCAATCTTCTTCTCCGACGCACCGCAAGCCCGGTAGGGTTCTGCTTGTCAGAACCGCCGCGAATTTCGAGTTCGCATCTCCGTATACTTTTGCTTCGTCAAGTACGCGATTTGCCCGCGTCACGCCGATCTCGTCGAGTCCATCGACAATGAGCAACGACTTTTGGACTGAAGGGTCGAACAGAGAGGTGCTCTTCTCATCGATGTAATCGCTCAAGGAGCCTTGCAGATCTCTCGCGTTCACAAAAAGAGGAAAAGGATGGGAAGAGTCGGCGTGTGCGCGCCCAATCGCCTGCTGGAACAAACGCGAAACCGCGAGAGTCTTCCCTGCGCCCACATCGCCAACCACCACTCGCACACCCGAGTCCGGCAACTGCAACACGTTCCCGAGATCCCGATCGGCGGCGAGCTCGGCGGCAATGTCATCCGGTACGCCGAGTGTGGACCACATCTGTTTACACTTCGCGACGGACAAACGGAGTTGTTCATTCAGTCGCCTGCGTCGTATGGGCAGAGCTGGATCCCGAAGTGCTCTGACGAGTTCGTCAGCTATAGTCTCTCTCAAGCACTCCGCGAACGCGTCGAGACTCGGCACGTCACACCACTTGGCATAGTCGGAAACAGTCTCAATGAGGGCTCCTGTCGTCTCATCCGCGTCACCGGATTCGAACTTGAACGCCAGCAATCGCCCCCCGGAAGCAATGCACGCGTTGATCTCGTCGATTACGGGTTGCGTTGTGTCAACGCCGACCAGCCATATGACGAAGTCTGCCTCTTCGACTTTTCTCAGGTAGGCGTCCGTCACGTCTTCCGAGTTCGCGGGCGTATATTCGAATGCCCACGGACGAGAGAACGGCACGTCGTGCAGCGTCCGTACCGCTGTCCGGCGGGCGAATTCCATTTCTTCTGTCATGACACTGCTTATGAACACCAGGAGATCGGATTCGCCACGGACCAAGGGGGCCTCCAGTTTATCGGTCATCGGAAGGCTCCTTGCACACTGCGTACGGGCAGATCCCGTAGAATCGGCGGAGCTCAGTCATTCCTGTTCCGGTCCCTGAGCGCCGGAAACAGCTCTTCGACGGACTTGCCGGTCAGCTCCATGTACAGCGCATCCGCGCACAGCTCGATGTCGTCGCTCCAGGCGATCGACCCGTGGTCCGATACGTGCACCTTCTCGAAGAAGACGCGGTCCAGCCAGACCCTGAAGACTCCCCGGCCGGCCATATCGGACAGATCCACCTCACCGGACGCGCCGTCCGGGTACCGGAGCCAGATGCGGTAACCATCCCGCGGCGCTACGTCCACTGCCTCGATCATGTTCCCTTCCTCTGCCAATCCGTCCTCTGCCTTGCTTCCCATCACGTGGCCGCCTCGGCCACTGCATCGAAGCCACGTGTTGCCAGTCGTATTTCCTTCTCGATCCACTTACTGTACGTGGCATAGACCCCGGCCAGAATGAGAACGACACCGCACGGCGCCATCTGTCGCCGGATTGCCTCGCGTAGCTGGGCATCCGTTCCCGCGTCATGAATCGGGTCGTTGCGAGGCACGGAATAGTTCTTGAAGCTGAAGTAGCCTCTGCTACGCAGCAGGTCAACGAGCCTGTCATATGCATCCGAGTAGTTCCAAGAATGGCTGATGAACAGATGATGTGTCCGCATGGCTCTCCCTCATGGATCGCTCTGCCCCGGCGATCACTCTACCGCACGATAACTGGGCCCCTCCGCACGGCAGCAACCAGCTTCTTCTCCTGCTCCCGCAACCATTCCCGCACGGCCGCCTCGTCCGGCAGTGTGCCACGGCGCACGTGAATGGTCGTCGTGCGGGGCGGTGGCGGACTCGTGTCGTCCGTCGCATCTGCGCCACCGGGCGGCGTGTTCGCATCGCTCCGCTCCGCCGCTTCCTGCAGCGCCTGCCCCATCCGCGTGTCCACGGCGTCGATCTCGGATCGCCACGCCGCGAGCGATCGACCGTCGAGCGTGCGCAGCAGATCACTATCCGTCGAGACGTTGAGCGGCGGCGGCGCGTCGAGACCAAGGCGCCGGCAAATCTCAGCCTGCGCCGTGGCGTCGAGCTTCGACCAGGTCACGTCGCCGGCGAGCGTCGCACCGGTCGTCTCAATCGCCCCGGTGAGGTCCCTGTGTTTTTCTACCAGCGCTTCGCGCAACGTGGCGGCCAGCGCGCCGACGATCGGCGCGACCTGATCCGTCCCGGTCAACAATGAACGCTGCGCAACGATGGCGTCGATGTCCGCGCCAACACTTGCGGTGACCGGCAGCCCAACTGCGTTACGGAAGAACGCCCGTGCCAGTTTCCAGCGCTGCATCCTGACCTCGGCGCGCTCGGCGAGGGTGGTCCAGTCCTCGATCCGCTGCTCCAGTTCGTCCTTCCGTACGTGAATCTCCGCGAGTTGCTCAGAACCGGCCAGCCGCTTCATGTCCTCGATGGCCGTCGTGTCCGGAGCAGGCGGCAGCGGCGCCGGTCCACCCGCGCGTCCTGCGAGCACTTCGAGTGCGTCGAGGAACTCGGGCGCACGGTTCTCTTCCTCCCCGCTCTTCGTATTGACCCCCAGCCTCCCGAACAGCCCGCGTAACGCAATCCGCTGACTGGTGGTTAGGCGCACCTTCTCCGGACGGAACTCCGCTGCCTTGACACCGGCTTGGTCGAGAGCGCCCGCGGTCACCGGCTGCCCGTTTCGAGTCGCGCGCAGATGACCGGCGCGATGCAGCGCGATGAGCACGGCGTCGATGGCGTCCTGCGGCCAGCCATAGGGGGCGGCCTTGAGTACCTTGTGGAGCGCGGTGCCCCGGGCGCCGGCACCGACCCTGCCGAGCGCCTCCTTGGCGACCGGGTGGCCGTCGGTCGCGCCATCCCAGCCGACCACCTTGAGCGGTTGGTCCGAGCCCTGCCTGGCGCGTGTCACCGCGGCCTCCCACCCGCGATGATCACCGTCGTCGAACCTCGGAAAGAGACGGGCGAGCGACGCGTCGGCGCCCGTCTTGAGCTTCTCGCTCAGGCCCTCACCGAATGTCTCGGTACCGCCGCCCTGGAGAACCGTCGCGGCGCGCAGCACGTCACGGACAATCGCGTCCCGGTCCTGGACAGCGCCGGCGTGCCGGCTCGCCATGCTCTCGCGGGCCTCCCGCCCTTCCGGCGAAGCGGGAACGCCGTAGTGATCGAGCACCTGCCGGGTTGCTTCGACGTCGAGGATGTGGCCCCTGAGCAGGTCGGCGCTCTTCTTCGGAAGATGGACGTGCAGCGTAGGGTCGTCGGCGCCCAGCCTGCGCGCCTCGTTCTCCACATCCTTCCGTCCGCATGACCAGCCGTCGCGCAGCCAGACGCTGACGACCTCGCCATTCGCCGTTGGCGGCTCGGTGCCGGTATGCATCGCCAGCTTGCGGCGCAGCCTGGCCTGCCCGTGCACGGGCTTGATTTCGCTGAGCACCTTCTGGACGACCTGGGCGAAGAGCTGATCGCGGCGGGTGGCAATCTCGACTTCGGTCAGGGCTTGACGACGCTCGCGGAAGGCGCGGTCCCACTCGGCGCCCTCGGTCGTCTGCAGTCGATACTCTTCGCCGACCTTCATCAGTACGCCGTCTTTCGCCAGTAACTCCAACGAATGGGCGATTTCGTTGCGTCGGGGACCGGTGTCTGTGGTGATGTCGTCGATGACAAGGTCAGCCAACGTGCCCGCATTGGCGCGCACCCCAAGATCCGTACCCTCCTGCCGCGGCAGCTTCCCGATCAGGAAGACCAGCCCGCAGAGGTCTCGCTGAAGCTGTCCCTCGTCGTTACCGTCGTCCAGCTTCTGGATCCGAGTGTTGAGCTCGTTGAGCAGCACCCCGGTGCTGACCAGGCTCGGCGCCAGCGCGTTGAAGAGATCGCTGGCGGGAATCGCAGCGCCGAGCGAGCGGTCGGCCACGTTCTCGAGTGAGTCGTGCAGAATGCGCAACTGGGATCTGAGCTGGCTGTGGCTTCCGGCGGCATCGGCTGCCTGGAAGCACGCTTCCCAGAAACGCCGGCGGGTGCAGAGCAGCGGATAGTCGGCTACCCGGTTGTGCGCATCCTCTGGCCGCGACCCCACCCGGGTGCCCTGCAGGTGGCGAGCGACCTCCCCCGCATGCCGCTCGAACATCTGCTCGATCGCCGGGCCGGCGCTCGGGCGCTTGTGGAGCAGCACCTTGCGGGTTACGGCCTCGACGTCCGCATCGGTAAGCTCTACGGCGATCCGGAAGCGGTCGCGGAGCCACATCAGCGCCGGGGTGCCGGCCGAAAGCGCCGACTGTCCGGCGCCCACGAGCATGACCCGGCTGTCGAACTGGGTCTGCACGGCCTCGGCTACCTCTGTGAGGGCGGCCGAGCGATCCTGCGCCTCGTTGATGTACTGCTGCACCTCATCGAGGACGAGGACGGTGTGCGGCAACTCACCGGTCTCCGACAGGGCAAGCCGGGCGGCCTCGATGAACTGCTCGGTCGAGATGTCGGTCCTCAACGGCGGAAACTGCTGCGTCAGCAGTTGCCGCGCCGCCTTGGCGTCCGCCGCGAAGCCGGCATCCGCGGCAATGATCGCGTCGGCGATGACGGGACTGACGTAGAGGTTGTTGAGCTCGCGCAGCCAGTCCTTCCCGGCCGCCGCGACGGCCGCACGAACGCCGTCGAGCAGCCTCTGCTCGCGCAACCAGAAGCAGAAGCGCGCCTGGGGATACTGCGCGGGCAGGCCGCGGGCGCGGAGCAGAATGGACAGCACGCTGTGGCGGACGTGATCGACACTGCCGCCGAGCAGCGTTCCCGCGGCCGCCACGGGAGACCGCCCGGCCCGGTGCGCGTGGGTGTCCAGCTCGCGAAGCTGCGCCTGAACCTCGTCGGGCAGGCCGCCGCGGACGAGACCGCGCGCGGTTGTCCCATCGGGGAACGGGGTGTTCACCCACAAATGGGTGAGCATCTTGAGGAGGTGCGACTTGCCGCTGCCGAAGAAGCCGCTGACCCACGCCGAGTCCTGCTTCGGGGTCCCAAGGTTCGCGAGATAGCGGTCGAGAATGCGCTGGAGGGCGTCACCGAACTGCCCGTCGCAGACGAAGGTCTCGAGCTCCGCCCGCAGCTCTTCCCGTGCCGACTCATCGGCCGCGTCGGCAATGCGTGCCTGGCCATTGTTGGCTAGCCGCGCCGTGCGCGGGTCGCGATCGAGCACCTCGTAGATCCTCACAGGGTCGGTCCTCCACCGTGCAGCGTGATCCCCTGGGCCAGATAGTTCCAGCCGTCGCGGGCATCGAGCAGCCGATAATTGCTCTCGTTCTTCGCGCCGGGAAAAAACACTACCAATCGTCCGAGAATCGCCTGCTCGACCGAACGAATCACCTCCGAAACGCGCAGAAAGCCGTAGAGAGAGGCCACGCCCAGCAACGCAACCACGCCGTTGTCGCCGGTAGCCTCGAGTTGCGTTCTGAGCCTGTCGGCTACCGCTTCGCGAAACTCGCCTTCCAGCTTCATGCCGAGCAGATCCGGATCTTCGAACCAGGCTTCGCGGTACTCGTCCTGCGCCATCCACTCGGCGAACCAGCGCGTGCAGTCGACGAGCGTCCAGTCGTGCTCGCTGCGAAGCGTCGCCTGCTCGAATTCCCCTATCCGGTCCCTCAGCGTGCGTTCGAGATCCTTATCGTAGACCACCAGCATCACGCGCTGCGCGCCAGACACGCTACGTTGCCACGGCACGCTCACGTGTCGCTCATAGACGGTCGCCAGATCTTCGATCTTGCCCATCGCTCAGGTCCGGGCTGCCGCGGGATCCAGCCGGCTTGCGTTGATCTCGACTACGCCCCCGCCGACGCGCGCGTGGATCAAACCGAGCTGCTTCGCCTGGAACGCCACCGGCAGTAGATCCTTCCCGGCACGGTCGAAAACCTGTGTCCAGCCGCAGTCGAGCAGTGCGCGACCACCGAGGCCTTCGAGCGAACCGAGCCAGAGAGCCATCGCCAGGGAGCCGGGCGTCGGCGCCACGCGGGTCCGTATCTTCCGCATGCGGCCCTGCAAGTGTCCCGACTGTGCCCACGAGCTCGCCGCGTTTCGCGCCACTTTGTCGAGCACCGACTCGTTCAGCCGTGTTCCGACGACCTTTCGTATCTCATCCAGAAATCTCGACCGCACGAGTTCCGTTCCGAGCGGCAGCGCGAGCACGGCCTCCGCCGTCGAGCGCAGCAGCGGATCGCGCGCCAGCGCGCAAAGCATCGCCAGCAGCGGACGTCCCGGGACGTCAACGGGCCAGAGTCGCCGCAGCACCCGGAAAATTGATACGCGTGGGTCGAGCGCATACAGCTCACCCAGGCGCTGGCCCGTCCACCGGCGGGTCGCGATGGTCGCCTTTCCGAGCACGTTGTCGTCGATGATCGCCGCCAAGTGGTCTGTGCGGGCGGCTTCCGGCGGAACGGCCGCGAGAAGCTCGCCGAGATCCGCGAACATGATCGTGCGGCTCGTGTGGACGCTCTTGTCCCCGAATCTTAATCCGGCCTTGGCGGCCCTTGCCTTGATGTCCGGGTTCGCGACGTGCTGGAGCATCCTGGAAGATCGTGCTCCGACAGCGGATCACATGTCAAGTGCCTTCATTTTTCGCCGGCAAGTTTGCCGGCGTCCTACACCAGCGATTACCGATGTGTGACCCGCTACGGCCTGTTCCCTGACTTCTATTGCGGCGAAGTGCAGTGGGATCTGCTAGCGCTGCCACCAGTTGACGACCGCGATGTCGACGTCTGTCCGGATGGCGCGCTGCCATCGGTCGAGACGACGATGCGGTTCCTGGCGTTGGGGCGACCGGTACGGCTCACCCGAAGCGGCGGTCGCCGCGGTTGCCTGGGGGCCGGCGTGCCGGCGTGGCGCGTTGCCCGACGGGTGCGAGTGGCCGGCGTGGACCGGAGCCCAGATTCGTGCGGCGGCGGTCAGGACCTCCAGGAGGCGGGCGCGGCTGTTTGACGGAATCCGGAGCTGCGCGCCGGCAGCAACGCAAACCCGCCGGACGCTGAGTGCCGCCGCGGGCGGCGGCCGTGGATGTGCGTACGGATCGGGGACCGGCGCGATGGTGTCGAGGGTGGCATCCAAGGAAGCAGGATCACGATGTCGAAAAGCGGAATTCTGGACGCCCTGAAGGATGAGGAGAAATCGCTCAGGACTCAGATCGTCGCGATACAGCGTGCGATCGAGGCGATCGAAGGGGCGGATGCCCCTGCCGCCGGGCGGGGCAAGAAGAAGGCGCTCAAGGTTGTCGCCAAGCGGAAGCGCACGATGACGGAGGAACAGCGCCAAGCGGTTGCTGACCGGATGCGGAAGTACTGGGCAGCGCGGCGAGAGGCCAAGGCGGAGGAGTGACGCGACGCGCATCGGTTGTTCCCGCCGCCGGGTCGTTCCTGCAGGCTCGACGGGATGCGGTGGACTCTGATCGCCGAATCCGCATCGGACGTTCGTCGGCCTTGACCGCGGCGATGTCGCCCGGAGCCACCGTGGCATCCCGTTGAGAACCAGGGGATGGTCCGGGAACATGTAGCCCTATTTCGAGATGCTGACCGAGCAGCAGCTCGCGATTCTGCGCTCCGCGCCAAGCACCAACCGCGTGGCGAAGGCGATCTCGGTGGCGGGAGTCACGCAGGTGACCGTCGCGGACGCCGTCGGCCTGCCGCAGCCCTACGTCAGCGATGTCGCCCGCCAGCGGTACCGGACCACTACCGTCGAGAACGCGAGGAAGTTTGCCAACTACTTCGGTTGCTCCATCGCGGATCTGTTCCCGCCATCCCGTCGATAATGATCCCGAAGTGACGAGGACCGATCTTCGAAGCAAGCTCCTTGCCGACACGATCCTCGGCACGGACACGGCCTTCGATCTGATTTTGGAGATCGCCGCCATCCCCGGCGTCAAGTGGTCTCATGCGCCCTGTATCGGCCTGCGCGGCAGCATCGGCGGCGCTGTCGCGCCGACGGCCGAGCGGATCCGCGGCGCGGATCCTGAGACGGAGGAGCCGTTCGAGTCCCCCATGGACGGCCGGTCGCTGCGCTGGAAGGAAGAGGAGCAGGCGTTGTGCCCCATCGCGATACGAGAATGGCACGCGAACAACGTCGACGACATGATGATCCTCGAGTGCATTCACACGGAGCCGTGGGACGCGGTATCCAAAGCATGGTGGGAGAGGTCTCCCGCGGGATTGTCCCGTTCGTTGTTGAACTTCGGGTGACGGACTCCCGGTCTCCTCTACGTAGTCATCTATATTACGCCACGTCAGCAACCATGCCGTCGGGCGGAGCCAGCGCGTCCAGGGCACCGACCAGGTGCTGCAGATCACGGTAGCCCCGGACCCGCCGGAAGCGCTTCTCCGCCTCCACCAGCGCGCTCGCCACCCAGCGTTGAATCATCTGACCACCGCGCCAGCGCTTGACGTTGCGCGAGTAGTGCTCGACGCTGCCGTTGAGGTTCTCGATGATGTTCGTCGTCCGCAGCGTACGCTGCAGCGCCCCCGTCAGACCGAGGCGCTGCACGGTCAGCGTCTCATCGAGTCCTTCCCGGATGGAGGCCGCTGCCCCGGGGTGCTCGCGCTCGAGCGACTTGGCCAGCCGCTCGAGCACCCGCGCCGCACGGTCCGCCGAATCGAGGTTCCACGCATCCCGCAACGCCTTGCCGACAGAGGTGTGCAGCCGCTCGGGCAGATGGCCGATGACGTTCCTCCACTTATGGACTTGGCAGCGTTGCACCACGCCGCGAGAACCGAAGACGTCGGTGATGGCCCGGCGCAGCCCCGCAGCGCCATCGATGACGAACAGCAACGTCCGGTCCGTCGGCAGTCCGCGCGTCACTAGGTCGCTCAACAGGCCGGTGGTGACGGCGGCCGTCTCGGTGGCGCCTTCGCGCAGCCCCAGCACGTGTTTCTGGCCCTGGGTGTCGATCCCCAACGCGATCACCATGCAGTGGTCCCGGAAGACCTTGCCGTCGATGCAGACCACCCGCAGGTCCAGTTCCCCCAACGGCCGGCTGAGAAACGCCTGGAGGCGCTTGGTCGACAGCGCCACGAACCGCCGCGACACGGCGCTGCTCGACGTCGCCCGCTCGGTCACGTCGGCCGGCACCGGGTCCAGCGTGCCCGCATACCGGCGTGTCGACACCCCGGCGGCGACCGCGGCCAGCGTATGCTCGTCCAGCGGGTCGGTGGCCGCCGCCCATTGGAAGCTCGCCAGCGGGACTTCGCCCTCGGCGCTCCGCACCCGCTGCCGTGGCAGCTCGACCTGCCGTCCGCCGAGCGTCACCTGGCTGTCGACACTGCCGCCGCGCCACGCGGGCCGCTCAACCTGATGGCGCCCCTTCGGGCCACACAGCATTTCCCGGTCCGCCTCCATCATCGCCTCCAGAACCTGCAGACCGGCCGCGATGCACAAGACGATATGGAATGACCGGCTCGCTATCGTACGGTCGTCGTGCGCGAGCACGCGACAAGGTGGCCGAGGCCGCCTACGATTCGCGGGTTGACACCGAACGCGGCGTCAGAGCCGCAGACGAAAGGAGCCGGTCATGAGCGAGCCTATCACCTACGTGGGAATCGATGCGCACAAGGTGGAGTTGCACGTGGCGCTGTTGGCGCCGGATGCCTCCGCTCCCGTCACCTGGAAGGTACAGAACGAGGCGCGGGCGGTGGAACGGCTGCGCCGCAAGCTGGAGAAGGCCGCAGCGGGTCCCGTCGCCTGCTGTTACGAAGCCGGGCCGTGCGGCTATGTATTGCAGCGGCAGCTCGAGCGGGGCCGGGTCCAGTGCCAGGTGATCGCGCCGGCGCTGGTGCCGCGCAAGCCGGGGGAGCGGATCAAGACCGACCGGCGGGACGCGCGCAAGCTGGCGGAACTGCATCGGGCAGGGCTGTTGACCGAGGTGCGGCCGCCGACGCCGGCCGAGGAAGCGGTGCGCGACCTGTGCCGGGCTCGTGATGACGCACGCGCGGATCGGCAGCGGTGCCGGCACCGGCTCGGCAAATTGCTGCTTCGCCGAGGGCTGCACTATCCGGGTCGCGCGTGGACCCAGGCGCACCGGCGCTGGGTCAATGGTCTGACGTGGCCGCATCCGGCCGACCGGGTCGTCCTGGACGACTACCTGCTGGCGATCGATCAACTCGATGCCCGACTGGCGGAGTTGGATGCGCAGTTGGCGACCGTGGCCACCACCGATCCGTATCGGGAGCCGGTGGGTTGGTTGCGCTGCTTCCGGGGCATCGAAACGCTGACCGCGATGCTGCTGCTCGCCGAGCTGCACGATGTGCAACGGTTTCCGACGGCGCGGGCGCTGATGGCGTATCTGGGGCTGGTGCCCGGGGAGCACTCCAGCGGGGAGCGTCATCGCCGCGGGCCGATCACGAAGACGGGCAACACGCTGGCGCGGCGGCTGGTGGTGGAAGCGGCGTGGCACTATCGGCACCGGCCCGGCGTCAGCCGGACGCTGGCCCAGCGGCGGAGCGGGCAACCGCCACGGGTGATTGCGCTGGCGGACAAGGCGCAGCAGCGGTTGTGCCGCCGCTTCCGGCGGCTGGCCGAGCACAAGCGGGGCCCGGTCGTTACGGTGGCGGTGGCCCGCGACCTGGTCGGATTTCTGTGGGCGGCCTTGCGCCCGGAGACGGCATGAATCGCGGGGCGACGCTCGGCATTCGGCGCACGCCGACCGGCGTCGAGCGAGAGGGATGCGAGGCCTTGGGCGCCGGAACCACCGTGGTGGGAACAGCTTATATGGCCGAAAGCAAGCTTCCGGCCAGGAACTGACCGGAAACGTGAAGTGGCCTGAGGAGGGGCCGTCGAGACGGCGAACGATCAGAGGCACGATCTGGAGAACGGGCGACATGGCAATGCGATCCGGACGGCGCGGCCGCTCCCAACTCGCGACTCCAAGACGGCCCACTCTCCCGACGAATCACCGTCATGCGTGCGCTGTCACGGGAAACCGTGATAATCACCGAATAGCAGCGTGACTCGTCGTCGAAGCGCCCTTCGATCGTTCGTCGTTTCGGCGGCCCACTCTTGGGCTGATGGCCGACGGAGCCCGGCGCTCCAGGGGACACAGGTGTTGACGAACGCATGAGTGTTGACAAGGGGTCATTCCATAGCAGCCATGGAATGCTTCCCGGACACCGTTGACCACGCCGAGGACCGGCAGCGGCACCTGGATCGTGACGGGTCGCGAGTTGGGGGGTTGGCCGGACGTCTTCCGCCTGTCATGCTTCGCCATGGGTGGCAGTCTCCTTTTTTGATTGCATCCCCTGTCCTACCACAGGACAGGGGCAGGAGCCGCCACCCGCTTCATCTCAGCTCAAGTTCAACAGCGTTCGGGACATCCCCTCCGCGCTCTGGCCCGTGCCCGTTGCCATGATCCCTTGGATGCTGATCATTCACGCTGCCGACGAGGCCCCGCTCGAAGGCGAGACCAGCGTCGAGCCTCACAAGACGCCGTACACCCTCGAGCAACTCCTCACTACCGTCAAGGCGCTCCATGTCTGGCTGATCGAGACGACGCAAAGCCGACCAGCTCGGATCGACGAGCTCGAGGACCCGTAAGACATCGACGTGAACGGGATCACGTTGCCGAGTCGCCGGCGATGTCGACGATGGTTGGCGCGCTCCGGTCCACGGCGTGCCGGCGTGCTGATCAGGACCGCGAAGCGCATGGACAGCCGCAGGGACGATGGGACGCTGCCGCCCGTGTCCCATCTCCCGCACGTCGACGGCAGGCTGAACGGCAGGGATCCGCCCCCTGTTCGCGCTGGTGGAGCGGTGCGCCCCCGGACGGCACGCCGCTCCCGCTCGTCGAACGGGACTTCCACTAAAGTTGACCCGATTCCGCGGAGAGGCTAACACTTTCGCCGCTGCCAGTGTCGTCAGCGCGGTTCATCCCGTCGTGTGCGCGTTCGACGGGCGACCGAGCCCCAAGATCTCCCGCTACCGCCAATGTCCCTCTGTAGCGCCGTTGGGGCGAGTTCGGCCGCAGTCGGTTCAGCTCGTCCTGTGAATCCAGTCCCGAGTGGGGTGGGACATATAGGGGGGACTCACATGAGGCCGCACTTTGCAAGCCGGACTTCCCCGAAAACGGGCGGCCGGCGATCTTCGCCCGCGCGGGCCCGGACGATGGCCGGCCGTGACGCCGCCGCGTTCATCCGGCGGCGCCGGCTCATCATGAACCTGCCGTCTCCACGTACCGGCACAGAGCGCACCTGCCATCCAGCACCGCCAGACTCTCGAACCCGCAGACGGAGCACTTTCCCGACGTTCCCCGCGTCCGGTCCACGTCGTACCGCCGCGCCGCCTCCGAACCACTGTTCACGCCGAACGCGCCACCTGTCGGCTCCATGGCTGCACGCTCGCCACTTGGCAGTTCCGGCACATCTTCCGTCATCGGCTCCCTCTTCCCGTCAGCCACTCACGTTCGCACAGACGCCGCGAACGATCCGGAGCATTCTTGACTTCCCATCGTCACTCGGTCGGTTCGAGACCGTCACTTTTTTTCGACCCGTCACGGTCGCGCGCGCCGACACGGCGGAGCGCCTTCGACCGTGACACCGGGAACCGTGGGGTCGAGCCGCCGTGGAGACGACACACCCCGCTCGCGAGCCGGTAGCAGCTCGGCAGGCCGTCCGACATGGGTCCAGCGCAGGGCGGCTCGCTACGAGGGACGCTGGCCAGTCGCTACCCCGCGTGTGACGTGTAAAAGGACACGATCACGTCGACGGCGGCCGCGCCATGCCCCAGCCGCTTTCGCCCCGGCTGGTGAGCGGCGCCTTGTGAGGCGCGTTGGCCTCAGCTTCGCGTCTCGCTCAGCAACTCGCAGTGTCCCGCTGCTTCGTGCATGTCCTCTGGACTGACCTCGGCGTGTCCGGCCAAGTCGGCGATCGTCCGCCCTCCTCCTCTTCCCGTACCATCCCATCCGACATGCCCACGACCGTTCCAGACAGATCCACCGCCCGGTACGACCATGAACAGCTCCTGGCGACGCTCAACGAACGCCAGCGCGAAGCGGTCACCGCCCCGGACGGACCGATCCTCGTCATCGCCGGCCCCGGGTCCGGAAAGACCCGCGTGATCTGCGCCCGCATCGCCCACCTCGTGCGCACCGGCCGTAGCGAGCCCGCCCGCATCGCCGCGCTCACCTTCACCCGCAAGGCGGCCAATGAGATGGCGCAACGGCTGCGCACGATGCTCCCCGCCGGCGACGCACGGGCCGTGTGGATCTCCACCTTCCACCGCCTGTGCGGCAGCCTGCTCCGCGAGCACGGCACCGCCATCGGGGTGCCCGTCGATTTCCGGATCGTCGACGAGACAGAACGGATGAACGTCATGCGCCAGTGCATGTTCGACGCCAACGTCGACACCCGGGTCCACAAGCCGCAGGCGCTGCTGCACCGGATGAGCGTCATCAAGAACCGCATGCAGGTGGCCGCGACCCCCGACAACTGGGACGGGGACGAGCACGCCGTGCGCAACGCACGCCTCTGCGCCGCCTACCAGACCGCGCTCGCCGAGGCCAACGGGCTCGACTTCGACGACCTGCTGCTCGCCACGGTCCGCACGCTGCACGAGCACCCCGACGCGCGCCGCGCCGCCGGCGACCGCTTCCCGCGCGTGCTGGTCGACGAGTACCAGGACACGAACCTCCCGCAGTACGTCCTCGTTCGCCAGCTCGCCGAGGGACATAACGACGTGTTTGTGGTCGGGGACCCGGACCAGGCGATCTACGGCTGGCGGGGCGCCGAGCTGGCGAACATAATGAGCTTCCAGCGCGACTTCCCCGCCGCACGACGGATCGACCTGCAGTTCGCCTACCGCTCCAGCGCGCGCCTGCTCGAGGCCGCCACCGCGATGATCCGCCACAACGCCGACCGTCTCGACCACCGCCTGGGCTCGGCCAACCCACCGGGACTGCCCCCGGCCGTCCACAACGCAGCCGACCCGACGGCCGAGGCGAGCTTCGCCGTCAGCCGCGCCGCCGCGCGAATCGCACGCGACAACGGGTCGGTCGCGATCCTCTACCGCACCAACGCGCAGTCGAGAGCATTCGAAACCGCCTTCAAGCGGGCCGGCATCCCGTACCGGATCACCGGCGACAAGAGCTTCTACGACCGGCCGGAAATCGGCGACGCGCTCGCCTGCCTCCAGGCCGCCTCCAACCCCGACACCGACGACGAGGCGATGCGCCGGTTCGTCGACCTGCCGCCGCACCCGCGCACCGGCCAGAAGGCCGCCGCGCAGATCGACCGCATGCGCGCACCCACGTTCTGGAGCCGCGCGGCGCTGGCCGTACGCACCGGAACGCTGCCCGACCGCCACACCGCCAACCTGCGGCTGCGTTTCGAGCTCGCCACGGTGCTCGCCGCCGCCGCCCGGCGGCTGCCGCTCGACGACCTCGTCGACATCGTGCTCCACGAGACCGGATACCATCAGGCCGTCGCCGCCTCCGGCGACCCCGACGCGGCCGACCGGCTCGACAACCTGGCCGAGCTCGGTTTCGACGCCGCGGTCTTCCGCCGCGACGCCGGACAAACCGACACGGCAGGCCCCGACGAGCGCCTGCAAGTCCTCGCGGAGTTCCTGGAACACTGTCGGTCGATGCGCGCGCCCAAGCGCGCCGGCGCGGCCGACATTCGCGTGACGCTGTCCACTCTCCACGGAGCCAAGGGGCTCGAGTTCGACACGGTCGTCATCGGCGGCTTCGACGCCGAGCACCTGCCGCACCGCGGCACACTCGTCTCCGCCGACGACAACCAGAGCGCCGTGGAAGAAGAACGCCGGCTGGCGTATGTAGGCATGACACGCGCCCGGTCCGAGTTGTACCTCAGCGTGCCAGCCGTTACCGGGCACGGCGCACGGCAGCGCCCCACCGAGCCATCGCCGTTCCTGACCGAAATCCCCGAGAACCTGAGAACCAGGACGGGCAACGCGTACATGTCCGCAGGACCGCTGGGACCCGAAAGGCCGGTGTTCGCAGTCTGAACACCCACCGAAAGCGTCCTGCAACACCCCCCGCCACCGGCCTCACAGCCCCCGCGCTCTATCGAACACCGGCGCGGACACGACAGAAACCACGGGAGGGGGAGCGGAAAAGAGAAAATGGTGGTGGTGGTGAGAGTAGGTGGGAGTCTGATTCGCCCCCACGACGCCCCGAGCAGAGACCACGCGGCTACTGCTGCGCAGCCCACCCGCACCCCCGTAAGCGCCCCGGCGCAAGCTGGTCCACGCCCACACAGCGGGCGCCCGGACGCGCCCGCGCGAACCAGCGCGCCACCCTCGCAGTCAGGCCGTGTACAGCCTCCCCCGGGCGCCGCGCCGGAGACTGGAACCATCCCGGAACAGCCAGATCGCAGCATGCTCGCTCGCTCGCGTCGAGCCGCGGGCGCGTAGATACTCAACATCCTCCGGGGCGCCGTCGTCGAGATACGTGTCCTCGCGGACTCGCTCGCGCTGTACCAGCTCTCGGTAGGCGTCTGTTGCGTCACTCATCGGTCCCCCTACAAACAACCCGCTGTTCGTCGGTCGTCGCCAGCGACTGCGCCCAGCTATGCGGGCCGCGACAACGGCCGCGTCGTGCTCGGATAGCTGTTGTAGGAACCGGGATCGGTCGACGGGATCTAAGCCGTCGCCGACCCCTTGACGACGCGGCCCGAAAGGGGGCCGCACGCCATGGCTGATGGTACTGCTAAACGGCGGAAGTTTTCGGATCTTCGTACGGCACACCGGGAAGTCTGCGATGAATACACCAAGGCGGTGTGGGCGGCTGCAGCGGCGGGAGTCGAGGGGCGGGCTGGTGAAGCCTGACCTGCGGAAGCTCGCCGAGGCGGCCGACCGCCTGGCGTCTGCTTCGAAGGCGTTGACGAGGACACCTTGAGTTCGGGCGCCGGCCGGCGCGATCCGTCGTCGCGGTCCTACGCCCGCGGCGGCGGTCCATGTCCACCGGCCGGCGCTCCGGTCTGGCGCTGCGGGCTTGCGGGAGTCTGATAACGGCGAATCCTGGTCTCTCGCCGCTGAGCCCGCTGGTGGGTCTTGGGCGGGACTGCTGGACGACTTCGAGAGCCTGAGCGGGGCTCAGCCTGTTGACGCGGAAGGCCTCGGAGAGCGCAACGCGTTGCCGCTGGACAGGGGTTCAGAACGTAACCGCCGCCGAACCGCGACGGCCGAAAACTGCCAGACCGCTCCAGCTGGTCAGCCTGACCGACGTGCTCCGCCATAACGGGCTGCTCAGCCAAGGACGGCGTCGGGGGAAGACGGTCGGCATCGATGCGACGACGCTGGAAGCGAACGCGGCGATGCGGAGCATTGAGCGGCGGGACACGGGCGAATCCCACGAAGCGTTCATTCGGCGGTTGGCGGAAGCGTCGGGTGTGGAGACACCGACGCGGGCGGATCTGGCTCGGTTCGACCGGTCGCGGAAGAACAAGAAGACGTCGAACAAGGAGTGGAAATCGCCGCAGGACCCGGACGCGAAGGTCGCGAAGATGAAGGACGGTCGGACGCACCTGGCCCACAAGGCCGAGCACGGGGTCGACATGGACACGGGGGCCATCGTCGCGGTGACGGTGCAGGATGCATCGGATGGCGACACGGCGACGCTGCCGGAGACGCTGATCATGGCGGCCGAGCAGGTTGAGGCGGTGCAGCCGAACGGCGTGGGGGTCGAAGAGGTGGTGGCCGACAAGGGGTATCACAGCGACGCGACGCTGGTGGCGCTCGACACGATAGGGGTTCGGAGTCACGTATCGGAGCCGGAGCGCGGTCGGCGCTCCTGGCAGGACAAGAAGACGGGGGAGACGCCGCCGGAGAAGGCTGCTGCACAGAAGGCTCTGTATGGGAACCGGCGTCGTGTGCGGGGGCGGCGGGGTCGTCGCCTGCAACGGTGCCGGGGCGAGGTGGTGGAGCGGACTTTCGCGCACATGTATGAGACGGGCGGTATGCGTCGCGTGTGGGTCCGCGGTCACGAGAATGTCCGCAAGCGCGTGCTGCTCCAGGCGGCCGCCTGCAACATCGGGCTGCTCCTGCGCAGCCAGACCGGCATCGGTACGCCCCGGAGCCTGCAGGGGCGGGCTATTTCGGCGATTTGCCGCCTGATCGGGCGTTTGATCGACCGCTGGGGGCGTCTGACGCGCGCCTGGGGGTCCAAATGGACACCGGCGACGCTCGCTGGCTCAATTACTCATCGCCAAGCTGCCTGAACAGCGGGGCTCAGCGAACAGACTTCTTCCACGGGCTGTTAGGCAGTCTTGCAGGGTGTGATTGAGTCCAGATCGAAATTGTGAATCGGATGGGGAACGGAAATACCTTCTGGTGCTTGTAAGCTATTTACTTAACCCGTATCACCCGCGAGCTATGCCTATATTGTTGCTGGTGCGCGCTTGCCATAACGCCACGTTCCGTGAGAAGTTACGGCCAGTCCAGCTTCGCCGGCTTCGGCAACCGGTCCAGCAAAGCCACCACATCCCCAGTCACGCGGTTTCCAGAGACATCGGCTCGCCTTAACTTCGATAGTTCGGCTAGGGCCTGTTAACACTATTGGGCGGTTCGTGATATCGTTGGCTGGATGGAGCTCACCGAGACGCAGTACGCACGCATCGAGCGCTGCCTCCCGCGACAGCGTGGCAATGTCAGCATGCCCAATTTGCAGGTGCTCAACGCGATCCTGTACGTCGCCGAGCAGGGGTGCAAGTGGCGAGGGTTGCCGAAGCGCTTTGGGAACTGGCACACGATCTACACCCGTATGAATCGTTGGTCCAAGAACGGGGTGCTCGACCGGGTCTTCGAACACCTGCAACGCGCCCAGTTGATCCGCATCAAGCTGGAGGCGGTGTCGCTGGACAGCACCGTCGTCAAGGTCCATCCCGACGGCACGGGGGCTCGAAAAAAAACGGCCCCCAAGCCATCGGCAAGTCCCGCGGCGGGTGGACCACCAAGATTCATCTGGTTGCCGCGGATGCTCGCACGGCACTGACGTTCGCGCTCTCGCCCGGCCAGGCCCACGACAGCCCGGAAGGCCGAAAGCTCCTGGCCAGCATGGGGCCGCAGGATGCCAATGTGGCCTTGGTGATGGACCGCGCGTACCAGGGCGACGAAACTCGCCAACTGGCGCTGGACCTGGGGTTCACACCCGTGGTGCCGCCGCTCAAGACTCGGACGGACCCGTGGGAGTACGACCGGGAGATGTACAAGCGACGCAACGAGGTCGAGCGTCTGTTCCGCCGGCTGAAGGGCTATCGCCGGATATTCTCCCGATTCGAGAAGCTGGATGTGATGTTCATCGGCTTCATCCACTTCGTGCTCATCTTCGATGCGCTGAGGTAAGTGTTAACAGGCCCTAGTTCGTTCGGAATCTCCCCGCTCAAGTCATTCCCGGACAAGTCCAGCGTTTTCAAACCGGAAAGCCGACCCAATTCCGGCGGGATCCTTCCGCTCAGGGCATTGCCTTCGACCCGGAGCACCCGCAGTCGACTAAGATTCCCAAGTGTCCGCGGTAACTCCCCAGTCAAACCCACCTCGCGTAGGCATAGCTTTCGCAAACGCCTGAGCTTACCCAACTCCTCGGGTATTCCTCCGGATAGATCCATCCCCCACAAGTACAAGACCCTGAGCTCCGCCAACCTTGCCAGTTCCCGAGGAATCGGACCCGATATACTTGAGCCGCCTACACTCAATACACGGAGATTGGACAGTTTGCCCAGCTCTGCCGGGATAGGCCCCGAAAGTCCCGTAATATCCAAGCGGAGTTCTCTGAGCTTCGTCAACTTGCCGATTTCCGGTGAAATTGATCCCTTGAGCAATACTTCAGAGAGGTCCAGCCCGGTGACACGACCCATCGCGTTCGCCGTAACGCCCCACCATCCCCTCAGGTCTGGGCTCCTGTTCCAGTTCTCCCCCCAAGCACGCCCGCCCGCCGCCTCGTAAACTGCGGCCAAAACTGCTCGATCTACCTGTTCGCTGCCATCCTTCACGCTTCCCATCCAGTACTCCGTTCCCGTCATTCAGTGCCAGCGGTCAGCGGCACAGACACCCTCCTGCCCAGCGCAGGCCCAATCACGCCACCGGCGTGAACCCCTGTTCGTCGACCACGGTCTCCTTCACAATCATCTGTCCCGCCGTGGCTACCACCACTGTCGCTTCCGGCCGCCGTTCGCGGATCGCCCGCATCGCTTGCGCGACGGTGCTCCCTCTTGTCATCACGTCGTCAACGAGCAATATCCTCCCCGCGTCGTTCGGCACATTGGCTTGCAGGGCCTTGCGATAGCGTTCCTCGAACTGCGATACCGTGTAGCCGTCCGCCTGCATGCGACGCTTGGATACGCTCGATGACAGCGTTAGCATCTCCCGCATCCTCACTGCCAACAAGCGACCGAGTTCCCCGGCCAATTCCCGCGTTCGGTGTTTCTCTCGCTTCGCCAGCTTGTCCGGCGACAGCGGAATCGGAACAACGTAGTCGAACTCCAGCAGATCGCGCTGCCGCAATTGCTCGAAAATAGACAGCGCGAACGGGAAGCCATATGCCATTTCGCCAAGCTTGAACTCAGTGAACCGCCTAGTCAGATCCCGCACCTCCGTCCGGATCCGGGTCGCGTAGCATCGGCTCGGTACGATCCAGTGCGCCGCCACGACATCCTCGCACGTTGACCACCGCAAGCGGCTCGGCGTCGTCGACTCTCCCTCGCCGATCAGCGGGAGCTTCGCCCACGTCTCGCAATCGTCGCATTGCTTCGCCGTGCACGCTCTAACTTCGCACTGTGGCGCAACGGTCCAGTCGTCCGGCCACAAAAACACCTGCCGATAGCGGGTACCCACCGCCTCGGCGACCCTGGCCGAGAGCTTCCGCGACGTGATCGGACGATCCGTCTTGTACTCGCGCACCCGCAGGCTGACTTCGCCGGCTGCCAGATCGATGCCGTCGACGATGCCCTTCGCGTATACGCCGTTCTCGAACTTTTGCGGCCCGTGGAAGTACACCCAGCACTCCCAACCTTTCTCCACGACTTCGATGTAGTGGCGCCACCCAAGGCGCAGTCGACGGCCGTCCATCCGGTCGGGCAGCACAGCGGGCCTGAATCCGTCGTACCCGCTATGGATCTTGTAGAGGAATCTCACAACGCGAGGACCTCCTCGAATCCCCCGAGCACCTTCCCCGTCCCCGGCGGTGCATCGGACTCGTAGCCGTAGCATGCCCACGCGAACTGCACGCCTGCCGCCTGCGCGGCCCCCGCGTCCGTGAGCCCGTCCCCGACAACCCACACGCTCGCGTCCGGACTCCGGCCCATCTCCGCGAGAGCTTTCCTCACGCCATGTGGTTTCGGCTTCGGCGGCACTCCCCACCGAGGCGTGACGGTGGCCGAAACGTAGGCCTCGATCCCGGTCGACTCCAGCAATGGCCTGGCTAGCCATCCCGACAGATTCGAGACGACGCCGATCAGTATTCCCCTTGCCCGCAAACGGTCCAGCGTGTCGATGACGCCCTCGTACAGCTCCATCGACGTGCCGTTCTCTCTAGCCGCCCGCGCAAGACTCCTATCCTTGACCCCGCAGTCTCGCGACACGCTTGCGACGCTTTCGCCAGCCTCAAGCCTGGGTACGAGTTCCGACGCCCGAGCGCCGGAAAGCCCTGCGATCGCGTTCGCGTACCACGCGCGGCTGTCCCACACTGTCCCGTCTAGGTCCAGGAGGAGAGTTTCTGCAGCCACGCTTCGTATTCCGACTCCTTGCCGGCCGACTCGCACACGAAACCGCCCGTACGTCCGTCGTTCCCGATCGCCGCGTTGCCGGTCGTATCCCTGGAACCGTCGCTATCGAACGCGGCCACCGGCTTTCTCTGCTCCCTTGCGAAACGATAGGCGTTCATCGCACCTCCATCCACCGCCGACTGGGCCACCACCACCCCCTGTACGAACGCCACGATCAATTTGTTGCGCTTGCGAAGCAGTAGCGACGATGCGCGCTGTCCGAACCCGAATTGGCTGACGAACACGGCGTTTTCGTCCGCAAGCAATCTCTCCCACAACCCGCGGTTCTCTGGCGGGAACACGTTGTCCAACCCGCAGGGCATCACGCACACCGTCCGGCCGCCAGCTTCCAGGGCTCCCTGGTGCCCGATCGAGTCGGCCCCCATCGCGAACCCCGACACCACCAGCACCCGGCTCCGCGCCGCCACCGCGGCGAACGTCCTGGCTGCGCTCGCGTAGGGCTCCCGCGTGTTCCGCGAGCCAACCACGGCGACCGCCGTTCCGCCATCCCACAGCGAGGGATCGCCGCGCACGTACAGCACCGGTACGGGGTTGTTGCTGGCGTACACACGTTCCGGATACGCCGGGTCGCCATGCGTCAGAATGGAAGCGCCCATCGCCTGCGCCCGCTCCACCTGATCCACCGCTCGCGCGCGCACCGCCGAGAGGTCGGCGGTCGACAGCGACTCGATCCCCCGCCTGAGCTTGTCGCCGGTTGGGCCTTTGAACGGCAGTAGCTCGGGGCGTTCCAGCGCAGCGGATGGTTCGACGCCGGCTTCATGGAGCGCCCGGAACTTCACCGGCCCGAATCCCGAAACCCGCTCGAGCGCGTACAGCGCCCCAAGCCGCTCGGCACTGGGGCATACTCCGCGGACGACTTGCTTCCCCTCCGCTCGCCGACCCCCGCACAGTCTTTCCTCGAGCAGCAATCGTACGGCCTCCGACCGCGACGGCTGAGGCGTGCGGCCCGCTCGCCATCCGTCTAGTTCCCTCACTGTCGACTCGTCCAGCCGTGTCTCGATGCGTTGCGTCGTCACTCGATCCTCTCGTGCCCCGTCTCCCGCCGGCCTTTCTCTATCGCCCGCCAAGGCGGAACCGGCACCGTTAACTTACTGCTACGTTTACTTTCGTGCCATTAGACTCGACCGGGACCTAGCTTCCAAGCTGCCCGTCCTCTTCGAGTACGTGTCGACTGGACTGGAGCGAGCTTTCCGACTGGGCAAGCACCAGCAAAACCACCCTTGCGCAGCCAACCTCCCTCAACAGCGAAGCACACACACCTGTCGTGTGCCCGCGGTTCACCACATCGTCGAGCAGCATCACCGTTCGTCCGCGGATGTCCGCGGCGTTCTTCTCGTTGAAACGGTACTGCGAAGCCAGTTCGGTCTTGCTCACGAACCGGGACCGCTTCGAACCTTCCTTCCTCTTGAGCAAGTCCATCCGTAGCGGGATCCCGAGCCGCCAACTCAGGTGCTCGGCGGTTTTGACGACTATGTCGATGCCTCGCTCGGCCGTCCTGGCCGCGGCCGCCGGGACCGGTAATACGTAGTCCAGCTCGCCGAGCCATGCCTTGCACATCGGCGTCGCCTGTACGTGCTCCGCCAGGATGCGCCCGAAAAAAGCCGGCAGCACGGCGTCCCCACCCTTGAACTGCCGAATCAGCCGAGACCATTGCTCGTTCCGGCTCGTGTCCCCGGCCCAGCGGTAGACGCCGACACTGGAAATCTCGTCGACCCCGTCCAGGGGCCGCTGGCGTTTCGCTTGGCTCAGCCCGTAGCGCTCGAGGAATTCTCCGCGCAACTCCACCGCGGACGGCGCCCTATCGAAACGCGCGGCGATCGCCCTGTCGAACCTCCTGGTCTCCGGATGGGTGCCCTTCTGCATGACGCTCAAGCGCTGCTGGATGAGAGACTTGAGCCGAGCCGGCGCACCCGGAAACTCCCGAGCCTTCTCGAGGTCGCCGATCGCCCGCGACTTGTCCCCGTCTCTTTGGAGGCTCAGCGCCCGCCGATAGAACGAGTAGGCCAGATCGCCCCCGTGCTCCGTCTCCTCGCCCGGCTGCACCCCGCACTGGTCGAACGTTGCGGTCGCTTCCAAGTGCCGCCCTCGCCGGGCAAGGTCCACAGCTTCCCCGAGGAGCTTGCCCTTCAGCTGCCCCCCTAGACTTGACAACCCTCCGGCCATTCCGGGGCGCCTCGCAATCCCCCTACCCATCCGCATGGTCAGGTTGTTGCCGTTCGACGTACGACGTGTTGATGTGCGCCGGATTCGGGTCGCCTTCGATCACCTTCGTTTTGGTGGCCTTGCACTTCGGCACCGTGTAGCGGTGTTCGGTCTCGGGAATGTTGCCGTAGACCTTGATGAGCTGCGCGAAGTCCACGCCGTCGACACCGAACGCGCCCGCAAACCGCGTGCTGGTAGAGCGCCAGTCCGTCGGTTGACAACTGCACCCGCCCGGCCAGCCGGGACGCCATGTCCTGCATGAAGCAGTAGGCGGCCACCCAGTCGCGCGCCTTCGCCGCCTTGCTCGCGCGCTTCGAGGCGGCGGCGTGGTCTGCCTTCGGGTCACGCGGCGGCGCGAAGGTCTCTTCGATCTGGCCGGTGGCGAGCTTGGCGACGTGCACGGAACACGCGCGGTCGTCGGCGGGCCGCCACTGGCCCTGGGGTCCGTAGGGCATGCCTTCGCTTAGGACAGCGATCGATATAGATTTGCCAACTTCACGAAGGCGCAGCCTCTCTTTCGCTGCTTGGCACGCCTGGGACGCGGCAAGGTTATTCCCGTCAGTGTCCTTACCTTTCCTTCGCGGTTGGCCATGCCGACGACGATACCATCGTGGGCGTGGCCCCGCGTTCCCGCCAGTTTACCACCACCAGCGATCTGAATCCGCTAGACTGCCGACGCCACGCAGGACGGCACGCGGCCCGACACCGGCCCGGCCCAATCTCGGGCCAAGGCGAACACGGGAGGTTACCATGCAGCAGCGGCGCTACTTGGTCTTCGGCGTTATTAAGCTGGAAATAAGTATCCTGACCTCGCAGTAGGGGATGTCCCGGACGCTGTTGAACTTGAGCTGATGTGAAGCGGGTGGCGGCTCCTGCCCCTGTCCTGTGGTAGGACAGGGGATGCAATCAGAAAAGGAGACTGCCACCCATGGCGAAGCATGACAGGCGGAAGACGTCCGGCCAACCCCCCAGCTCGCGACCCGTCACGATCCAGGTGCCGCTGCCGGTGCTCGGCGTGGTCAACGGTGTCCGGGAAGCGTTCCATGGCTTTTGCATCGCGACCGGGCTGCAGGTCCTGGAGGCGATGATGGAGGCGGACCGGGAAGTCCTGTGTGGTGCGAAGGGGCGCCATCAGGTCGAGCGGCCCGCGTGGCGCGGAGGGAGTGTCGACAGCCAGGTGACACTCGGCGGGCGGCAGGTCGAGCTGCCGCGGCTCCGCGTGCGGAGCTCGGATGGCGAAGTCCCGCTGGCGAGCTTCCAATGGGCGGCGGCCACCGACCCGCTGGACGAGCACACGCTGGCCGCGGTCGCCGCCGGGGTGTCGACGCGCCGGTACGCGGGCACGCTGGACCCGGTACCGGCCGACGTGACCGAGCGGGCGACGTCGAGCAGTGCCGTGTCGCGGCGGTTCGTGGCGCTGTCGACAAAGCGCCTCCAGGCGTTTCTCAGCCGGCCGTTGGGCGAGTTGGACCTGCGGGCGGTCTGCATCGACGGCAAGGTCTTCCGGGACCACTGCATGGTGATCGCGTTGGGGATCGACACGCAGGGCCGGAAACACGTGCTGGGCCTGCGCGAAGGCGCCACCGAGACGGCTGCCGTCACCACCGGCCTGCTCAGCGACCTGGTGACGCGCGGACTGCCGACGGACCGGACGTTGCTGTTTGTCATCGACGGCGCTACGGGGCTGCGCCGGGCCATCACCGACGTCTTCGGTTCTCGCGGCGTGGTGCAACGCTGCCAAGTCCATAAGTGGAGGAACGTCATCGGCCATCTGCCCGAGCGGCTGCACGCCTCTGTCGGCAAGGCGTTGCGGGATGCGTGGAACCTCGATTCGGCAGACCGTGCGGCGCGGGTGCTCAAGCGGCTGGCCGGGTCGCTGGAGCACGACCACCCCGGCGCGGCGGCGTCCATCCGGGAGGGACTGGACGAGACGCTGACCGTGCAGCGCCTCGGTCTGACGGGGGCGCTGCAGCGTACGCTGCGGACGACGAACATCATCGAGAACCTGAACGGCAGCGTCGAGCACTACTCGCGCAACGTCAAGCGCTGGCGTGGTGGCCAGATGATTCAACGCTGGGTGGCGAGCGCGCTGGTGGAGGCGGAGAAGCACTTCCGGCGGGTCCGGGGCTACCGCGATCTGCAGCACCTGGTCGGTGCCCTGGACGCGCTGGCTCCGCCCGACGGCGTGGTTGCTGACGTGGCGTAACATAGATGACTTCGTAGAGGAGACCGGGAGTTCGCCACCCGAAGTTCAACAACGAACGGGACAACCCCTCGCAGTATGCCGAAATATGAGGAAATCGGGCCGAAATTACCTGTCTGATGTCAGGCAACCAATGACCCTATTAATATCGCCGATGCGCCGGTTCACGCGGCTGACCATTGCGTTCTCGAAGAAGGTCGAGAACCACATTCACCACCTGGCCCTGTACTTCGTCTGGTTCAACTGGTGCCGCCGGCACACGACGACGCGGCTGACGCCGGCACAGGCGGCCGGACTGACCGACACGTGGCACGACTACGAATGGCTGGACGGCATGATCGCGACGGCCCGACTATGCTGAGCTACTCCCTGAACGCAAAAGGCAACTTGGACGGTCGGTGAGGGCGTCGGCGTGGCCGTTCGGTCCGGGAGCCGTTGGCGACGGTCCCGAGGGAACGGGGATGCAGTGGCGGATCACGATCGTGTCGTCACTGACGATCACCTCTTTTGACGAGGAGCCGCACGATCCGTTGCCGCTCCAAGGACATCGAGGGTCTCGGCCGCCGACCGCAAACGTGTCAGGAACGCCGAGAGGGTTTCGGCGAGACGCAGATGCGCGGCGCGGTCGCGAGTCTGTTCCACCAGCGCGTTCAACTCGTGTCGCAGCGCCTGCTCGCGTTGACGCAACAACGGCATCCGCTCGCGCAGCTGCTTGAGTGATACGAGTTCCTCCTGGTAGGCGGTGAGCAACCGCTCGATGGTCTTCCCGACGCGCGCGAGGTCCCGCTCCACCGCTTGCGTGCGGGTCCGATCGAGCGTCACTACAAGCCAGCTGTTCGCCGGGGCGGGACCCTCGTGGGATCGGCGGCCTGGGCGGTGTCCAGCCAGCGATCCGGCTCCTTCTGGATCAAGGCCGGCTCCTCAAGCAACCGCAGCGTAGATGCCGCGCCGCGTGCATCTGCTCTCCCCAGATCACGGCGGATTCCCGCGCCGCCGCCATCACACTCCTCCCGTCACTGCCACACACGCCACCGCCGCCGACTGCACCGCGCCGGTCGACGCCCCGAGCCGACGTTCCCGCTACCCGAGACGAGCATCTGCGTCAGCTCGCCGACCTTGAGCGTCGCCAGACCGGTCGTCGTGATGGTGACCAGCGACCGCCGCCCCGCGGTCATGATCCCGGTCGGCCGCGACCTCTCCACGCCGGCCACCAGGTCGCCCGTTCAGCCCTGGACAACGAACACCCCCAGCTCGGTGATGATGCGGAAAGATCGCGCCGGCCACCGCACCGTAGAGCGAGCAGACGAGCACGATCCGGAACCAGTTCCAGAAGAGGAACGAGAGCTGCGGGAAGAAGACCGTCCGGGGGATGAAGACCGATCCGCCAACCGTCCCCAGTCGGCTCAGATAGTCCTGCGGAGTGTGATTGAGTCCAAATCGAAATTGGGAATGGAATAGGGAACGAAAAATTCCGTTGTTCCCGTAAATTGTTTATTACCAATGGGTTGTGAAAAAAGCGCAGCGTTCGGTGCGGACTCCGCCAACTTGGGATTAACCGCCTTGTTGCCAATGGAATCCATGAACACCCACGCGTGGTCATGACCAATTCCATGTGCAATTCTGGTCGGGATTCTACGAGACCACCTGGGCCGGCTACGGACAGGCGCAGGATCCTCACACGTGACGCCTCGACGAGCCGTCTCATCAAACCCTCCGCCGGATGCGTGTGCGCCCAGGCGATCGCGGCGCACACGAGGCCGCGCGACACGAACCTCCCGGATCGGACGGCAGAGGATAGTCACCGTCGCGCTACCGAGAAGATCCGGTTTGAAGGAGGGGCCGTCTGACATGCCCTTCCTTCGCGCCGGGTTGTCGGGAGCGTCTCGCTCGCTCTCGGTGCAGCGCGGGGCTTCACGACGGGCTGCCGACCTGATCGGACACGCCGGCGGCCGGCACGGATTGACACAAGACAGCCCCAGGGCCTACGATTCCACGTTTTTGTCGGGTTTTCTGACTGAATCACTGCGCGCGGGGTCGTCTCGGTAGCCGCCTCAGCGTGCTCACAACAAGGGGAAGCATCGATGGCCGAAGCTCACAAAATGAGCAAGACCGAGTTGTTCGCGCATTTCGTCGAGCATTTCGCTGCCGTCAACATCAGCCTCAAGCGCGCCGACGCGCGGGAGTTCTTCGAAGAGTTGCAGCGGCTGTGCGAGCAACAGCTTCAGGATTGCGGCGAGTTCACGCTGCCCGGCATCGCGAAGCTCGTCTTGCAGAAGCGCGAAGCGCGGACCGGTCGCAACCCAGCAACCGGGGAAGCCATCGCAATCCCGCCCAAGCAGGTGGTCAAGGCTCGCATCGCGAAGCAGCTCAAGGACGCCGTGCTCCCCGAAGCGTAACGTTCCGCCCGAATAGCGGGCGTGAGTGGTCGACTGGCCCTGCACGGCTGCCGTGCTGCTCCGCGCCCCGGGTGTTCGTCGCCCGTAAACGCAGGCAGACAAGTTCGTCGTGCACACGGGATGGTGAACGGAATCGCCAAGCTCTTGCTCCGGCACGCTGGCCTGCCGCTCGCAGCCCGTGCAGGTCGGGCGAGCCGGCCGCTGTTTCGGTCACGACGAACGCGAAGTCGACAGGCGTCGACAGTGGACGGTTGACTTGGTCCCTCACAGGGATGATGGGAACTGACATGCCACCGTTCCGAATCGCCAGAGCGCTCTTCTCCGGGTGCGCACCCGCCTGCGCGGCTGATCACCGGCACGGCCTCTGCCCAACTGGCGCCCGGCTTCTACCTGAGCCAGGAAATCCAGTCCAACTTGGCGCCGTCAGCTCGCCCGAAGCGGCGGTGTCCGCGGTTGCCCAGGGCCGGTGTGCCGGGGTTGCCCGACCGGCGCGAGTGGCCGGTGTGGACCGCCGCCCAGATGCGTGCGGCGGTCGAGTACCTCCTGGAGGCGGGCCCGGCTGTGACGGAGTCTGGATCTGCGCGCAGGCAGCAACGCGTTTCCGCCGGACTCTCAGCGCGGCCGCGGGCGGCGGCCGTCGATGTGCGTACGGATCGGGGACCGGCGCGATGGTGTCGCGGGTCGCATCCAAGGAAACAGGATCACGATGTCGAAAAACGGAATTCTGGACGCCCTGAAGGATGAGGAGAAATCGCTCAGGACTCAGCTCGTCGCGATACAGCGTGCGATCGAGGCGATAGAAGGAGCGGATGCCCCTGCGCCCGCCGGGCGCGGCAAGAAGAAGGCGCTCAAGGTGGTCGCCAAGCGGAAGCGCACGATGACGGAGGAACAGCGCCAAGCGGTTGCTGACCGGATGCGGAAGTACTGGGCATCGCGGCGTGAGTCCAAGGCGCAGGCGTGACGCGACGCGCATCGGTTGTTCCCGCCGCCGGGTCGTTTCTGCAGGCTCGACGGGATGCGCTGGACTCTATTCGCCGAATTCGCATCGGGCGTTTCGTCGACCTTGACCGCGGCGATGTCGCCCGGAGCCACCGTGGCATCCCGTTGAGACCCAGGGCATCGTCCGAAACGTATAGCTCTATTTCGAGGTGACCGAGCAGCAGCTCGCGATTCTGGTTCCGCGCGAAGCACCAACCGCGTGGCGAAGGCGACCTCGTCGGCGGAAGTCACGCAGGTGACCGTCGCGGACGCCGTCGGCCTGCCGCAGCCCTACGTCAGCGATGTCGCCCGCCAGCGGTACCGGACCACTACCGTCGAGAACGCGCGGAAGTTCGCCGACTCCTTCGGTTGCTCCATCGCGGATCTGTTCCCGCCATCCCGTCGATAATGATCCCGAAGTGACGAGGACCGATCTTCGAACCAAGCTCCTTGCCGACACGATTCTCGGCACCGACACAGCCTTCGATTTGATCGAGGAGATCGCCGCCATTCCCGGCGTCAAGTGGTCTCATGCGCCTTGTATCGGCCTGCGCGGCAGCATCGGCGGCGCTGTCGCGCCGACGGCCGAGCGGATCCGCGGCGCGGATCCTGAGACGGAGGAGCCGTTCGAGTCCCCCATGGACGGCCGGTCGCTGCGCTGGAAGGAAGAGGAGCAGGCGTTGTGCCCCATCGCGATACGAGAATGGCACGCGAACAACGTCGACGACATGATGATCCTCGAGTGCATTCACACGGAGCCGTGGGACGCGGTATCCAAAGCATGGTGGGAGAGGTTTCCCGCTGCGCCCAAGAAACCGGTGGCATCCGCGCTCTGGCCCGTGCCCGTTGCCATGATCCCTTGGATGCTGATCATTCACGCTGCCGACGAGGCCCCGCTCGAAGGCGAGACCAGCGTCGAGCCTCACAAGACGCCGTACACCCTCGAGCAACTCCTCACCACCGTCAAGGCGCTCCATGTCTGGCTGATCGAGACGACGCAAAGCCGACCAGCTCGGATCGACGAGCTCGAGGACCCGTAAGACATCGACGTGAACGGGATCACGTTGCCGAGTCGACGATGGTTGGCGCGCTCCGGTCCACGGCGTGCCCGCGTGCTGATCAGGACCGCGAAGCGCATGGGACAGCCGCAGGGACGATGGGACGCTGCCGCCCGTGTCCCATCTCCCGCACGTCGACGGCAGGCTGAACGGCAGGGATCCGCCCCCTGTTCGCGCTGGTGGAGCGGTGCGCCCCGGACGGCACGCCGCTCCCGCTCGTCGCACGGGACTTCCACTAAAGTTGACCCGATTCCGCGGGGAGGCTAACACTTTCGCCGCTGCCAGTGTCGTCAGCGCGGTTCATCCCGTCGTGTGCGCGTTCGACGGGCGATCGAGCCCCAAGATCCTCTACCGCACCAACGCGCAGTCGAGAGCCTTCGAAACCGCCTTCAAGCGGGCCGGCATCCCGTACCGGATCACCGGCGACAAGAGCTTCTACGACCGGCCGGAGATCCGCGACGCGCTCGCCTGCCTCCAGGCCGCCTCCGACCCCGACGCCGACGACGAGGCGATGCGCCGGTTCGTCGATCTGCCGCCGCACTCGCGCACCGGCCAGAAGGCCGCCGCGCAGATCGACTGCATGCGCGCACCCACGTTCTGGAGCCGCGCGGCGCTGGCCGTACGGACCGGAACGCTGCCCGACCGCCACACCGCCAACCTGCGGCTGCGTTTCGAGCTCGCCACGGTACTCGCCGCCGCCGCCCGGCGGCTGCCGCTCGACGACCTCGTCGACACCGTGCTCCACGAGACCGGATACCACCAAGCCGTCGCCGCCTCCGGCGACCCCGACGCGGCCGACCGGCTCGACAACCTGGCCGAGCTCGGCTTCGACGCCGCGGTCTTCCGCCGCGACGCCGGACAGACCGACACAGCAGCACCCGACGAGCGCCTGCGAGTGCTTGCGGAGTTCCTGGAACACTGCCGCTCGATGCGCGTAGCGAGGTTCGCCCGCGCGGCCGACATTCACGTGACGCTATCCACCCTCCACGGAGCCAAGGGGCTCGAGTTCGACACGGTCGTCATCGGCGGCTTCGACGCCGAGCACCTGCCGCACCGTGGCACACTCGCCTCCGCCGACGACAACCGGACCGCCGTGGAAGAAGAACGCCGGCTCGCGTATGTAGGCATGACACGCGCCCGGTCCGAGCTGTACCTGAGCGTGCCAGCCGTCACCGGGCACGGCGCACGGCAGCGCCCCACCGAGCCATCGCCGTTCCTGACCGAAATCCCCGAGAACCTGAGAACCAGGACGGGCAACGCGGACATGTCCGCAGGGCCGCTAGGACCCGAAAGGCCGGTGTTCGCCGTCTGAATACCCACCGAAAGCGCCCTGGAACACCCCGCCACCGGCCTCACGGCCCCCCGCGCTCTCTCGAACCTCGGCGCGGGCACGACACAAACCACGGAAGGCGGAAGCGGACGGGAGACAATGGTGGAGTCGGCTCGGCCCCGACGACGCCCCGAGCAGAGGCCGCGCGGCTACTGCTGCGCAGCCCACCGCACCCCGCAAGCGTGGCTTGGCTGGTCCGGGCCGGTGCCCGGAGGCCTTATTAGCCGCGTGTTCTGGTGCACTGTTCCAGCCGCACAGGACCTACGAGGACAAGGAGAACGAACTGGCAGCCATGCCGAGCATGGGTACCACGCACGACAACCCTTCAGCCGGTCTCGGCCGTCCTTTGTTCCGGCCGTGCCAGTCCTTCCCGCTTCCGCCTTGTTCTCTGTCCCCAGGTCGGTCCATCTTGAGTGGCTCACAGCGCTGCTCCCCCCGACCAGGCGCCGTATGCGGTGGCCGAGGCCGTCTTCGCTGACGCCAAAGCCTACCTCTCATCGCGCGAAGCCCAGCAGGTGAGTGAGAGCGAGCTCGAACGGGAGCTCCACCGACGGGGCCAGGAGTTGATGCGCAGGCTCCTGCAAGGACACCTCGATCAACGCACCCCTGGGGGAGGCCGCCGGTCCGGTCGAGGGGGCCGACGATGTCGAGCGCGCAGCGGCGTCTGCAGGAACGCGACCCGGAGACGACCTTCGGGACGGTGCAGGTTGCGCGCCCGGGTGGGTCGCGCTCGTCGATGGCGCCGAGACGCCGCTCGACCTCGCGAGCGCCGCCGTCGACCTTACGGTGTGGTAGTCGACCTCATCCACGTGGCCGAGTACGTCTGCAAGGCGGTGCCTGTGTTCCATCGCCACCGGCGTCATCGAAGGGGCGTGCGGGTACCTGGTCCGCGACCGGATGGAGTTCACTGGTGCACGCCGGTGCTACACAGCACCCCTGTTTCATCCATGCGCGGGTCCGGATCCCCGGGTGGCCAACTTGGTTGGAGCCGAGGCGGTTCTGAAGCTCCGGGTGCTACGAAGCCAGCCGCGACTTCGATGCGTACTGGGACTTCCACGACGCGGGAGTACCAGCGGAACCACTTCCGAAACGCGGAAAGCCCAATGCTTACAGGGTTTTTCGGATGCCGTGAGCGGTCAATTACCCGTTTAGATATCCAAAACGGTAGGAAGCGCCGGTGGGCGCCCGCGGACGACGACGGACGGTCGTTCCGCTGGCGGATGAAGGATCAATACAGAGCCCGGCCGCGGTCAGCCGCCGGACGATCTGCACGGGCGTGCAGTCGTCGCCGTGGCGCTCGGCGAACCCCGCGCAGATCACGTCCGTTGCCGGCCACACGGCATAACAGGCGCGCGCCTTGGCGAAGTGGACGGGCATCGCCGGGTCTCGGATCTCCGCTTCCAGGGCCGGAAGGGTCCCCGTCAGTGCGTCGTCTCACGCGAGTAGTCGCTGAGAAAGGACTTCGATGCAGCTTCGTACTCGTCGAACGGTCGCCAATCGTAAGGCAACTCGTTCGCCCACAGGTCTGGAGTCTCGTACTCCCTCGCACACTCGAAGCAGGTGCGACCAACATGCTCTCTATGCCGGCCTGCGAGAGCGCGCCCTGTGACCGTGCTGCGATCTCCTCTGCGTACATCTGCAACCCCTCCGCCAACTGCCACAGCTTGCCCGCGATTTACTGTTGCTTCGTCGGCTCCATGCCCCCTCCTCATTCGTCCAACGGGCCGGTAGATGCACGCGGCGCACTGCGAATCGGGGATCTGCACCGCGGCGCCCTTGGCCCCCATCGTAACCGCTCCGGCGAAGTCAGCCCCTCACCCCATCCCCCGACAGTTCGATCGTCTGAGGGTAAACGCCGAGGAAGGCCGACTTCGGGAGATAGACAACTCCTTCCCCCCTCCCCTCCCGGAATTCACGCGGTATCTGATAGAGGACAACCCCCGGCATGTGATAGTTGTCCGTCTTGAAAGTTAAGGTCATCATCGATCCTTCCCATCAATCCTTATGCCACGTGCAGCCGAACGGCTCGCGGTCCCGGCGCCCTCTATAACGTTCCCCGACTGCGGTCACAGACCCAGAGGGGGATAACCTGGGAAACTAGCATGGCCATGAAGCCAGCGAGGGCGACGCCCACCGTGATCACCGTGCTGATGATCCACACCGTGTCGGGACTCATGCCCCTTATCCTACACGCGACGCGTCTACGAGACCCACACCGCTGAATACTCTCGGACCCCGGCGGCGCCGGCGCCGGTCGGGGACGGTCGCGCTCGCCGCCGCACTCGGCGCGCAACCCCGCCGCGATGCGCCGCTCGCGTGGCTCCAGGGCGCGGCGACGTTGCAGGTCGGCGCACCGGCTGCACGTCTTTGCACCCGAAGCGGGGCCACCGCGGTACAGCGGGGTCTCGGGTCTCCGCGCAGATCCAACAGGCTGTCGGGGCCGGTAGATGCACGTCGCGCACTGGCGGTCCCGGATCTTCATGACTGCCCCCCGAACAGCGCCGCGAACCCCAACCCCTCATCTCGGTCCCGGCACCGCGAACAAAGCCGGCCGCGCGATGGGCGGGCGGGCATCACTGCGCGTTGACGTTTCGTCCACAAATGGCGTCGGAGCGCTTGCCAGCGTCGCGACCAGCCTGCGCGACCCAGTTTCGTATCGCCTCGGCCGACGGCTCGAACTCCCGAGCCAGCTCTCCCGGTGTACGTCCGGACCGCGCCGGGTACGGCGGTCTCGACTTCGGCATCGTGGACTCCTCCTCCTCGCCAAGAGGATAGGTGTCCACGGAACTGGGGCAACTCCAATCTGGCGCACCAGATCCGCGACGCTACGGAACGAGCCCCGCTTGATCGCCCGCTGGCTGAGCAAGCCGAACCACCGCTCCACCTGGTTCAACCAGGACGAGTAGGTGGGCGTGAAGTGCAGGTGGAAGCGCGGCCGCGCAGCCAGCCACTGCCTGACCTTGGCGTGCTTGTGCGTCGCATAGTTGTCCAGCACGAGGTGGATGTCCAGCTCCGCCGGCACCTCCCGGTCGATCAACCGCAGGAACGCCAGGAACTCCTCGTGACGGTGCCGCTTCCGGCACTGCCCGAATACCTGTCCAGTGGCGATGTCCAGGGCGGCCGGTGTTGCGGCTCGCGGAGACGACTACTCCCGGGGGGAGCATGAGAACAGGAAACGTGCGGCGCCTGCACAGCGGGTGCGGGTTCATCGCCGCTTGGCGCGCCGACGATCCGGGGTGGCCGCGGCGGGGCGCTCGCCGGCCGACGGCTGATTTGCTGTTTTTTTGCGCGAGGGACGCGGAAGACTTCGACTCCCTGCACGAGGGGGATCGGGTGCAGTTCGAGACGGTCGAGCCGGAGCCGCCACGCGGCCCGCGGGCGTTCAAGGTCAGGAGGACCGATGACGACGATTGAGACGGTCTACGCGGTGCTGGCGGCGCTCCTGACCGAGTTCGGCGACAAGCGCGGCTTCAAGGCGGCGAGCGACCCGTTCTCGTTCGACAGCCAGCCGCGGAGCGACTTCAACGCGTTCTACGTCGATCCGCGCCTGACCACTTCGGCCGGCCTGATCGGGGACACCGAGAATGTCACAGCGTCGATCACGATCTGGCTGTCCCGAGAGGCCGGCGAGGATGCGGCGGGCGCGGCCGTGGCCCTGGCCGGCGATCTGGCGCGGCTCCGGCATGCCGTGGTCGGTCTCGACTTCGGCAACCTGCCCACGGACGTCAACGTACACGAAGACGTCGCCACGCAGGTGCGGCCGCGGGGCGAGGGCGAGGTCGTCGTCGTCGGCTCATGCCGGCTGGCGCTCGACTACTTGGCGACAGCGGAACATCCGTGATCCTCTCCCGACAGACTGCCGACTTCATCGCCGAGCTGCGGGCGCTCAATCGTCCGCCTGATCCACGCGCCTACAAGCGCGTCGATGCGCCGTGCGAGACGTGCGACAAGGTGCCGTGCATGTGCTCCGGCCCGCGGGCCGCCAAGCGCCGGCACCGGTACCACGCCAAGCGGCGCGGCAAGTGCATCGGGTGCGGCCGGCCGGCGGTGGACGGCAAGACGAAGTGTGCCAAGTGCGCCGATTCCGTGAGGGCGCGCAGCAAGGCATGGTTTGCGCGCCGTAAGGCGGAGGGACGCTGTACGGCGTGCCCAGCCCGCGCTGAGTCGGGGAAGACCATGTGCCGGCGGTGTCTCGAAGCGATGGCGGCGAGGGCGCGGCGGGCGAAGCGGGCGGCTTAGCTTCTGAGCGTCCGCACGGCCCAGATGATGGACCGCACGAGCTGGACGACGACGTACGGGATCGCAGCGATGATGCCGAATCCAGAGTCGAACGACTCGTAGGCTCTCGACATGAACTCGCCGTAGCTATCAAGCCTGTCGAGCACCATCCAGGCCACCAGCCAGAGGAGCGACGGCAACGCCACCAATCCGAACACGCCACAGGCAAGCAGTACCAGCCACTCGCGAGCTACAACGCGCGTCACGCCAGCAGTCTAGCAGGGCGGCGAAGCGGGCCGCGGCCTAGTCGTCGTCCGGTTCGCTCAGGATGCGTTGGACCACGTCGCTAGTGATCTTCGGGTAGTCTTCGCCCGCGGCGCGTTGCTCGCTCAACCATGCCCGCAAGCGTGCCTTGTGATCATGGGTCAACCCGCTGGTGGCCGTTGACTCCACGGTGCCTGAAATGCAGTAGTACCCTTCATCGTCCTTCAGGATGCGGTAGTCGCCACCGACGCGGGAGTCGTCGCCAGAAGGGTACTCAGTGACCGCGGTCCCAAAGAGCGGGCACGTAGTCGCAAACGGTTCGTGCTGTCTCGTCGGCATTCGGCCAGCGTAGCACACGGGCTGCGGCCTGACGGTCCGGATCATGTGGTATTGAGTGTGGTATCTTCGCGACACGTATCGCGCCAAACCACTGTAGAAGCGGCACTTGTCGCGCTACAGGTATTCCCCGCGGAGGAGCAGCCCCCCCGCAGCCGAGTTCATCCCCGCTGTCGCAAAACACTCCCGGTCGACGTGTGCTCGCCGGTCACTTCCCGACGGGGAACGTCGCGTTGAGCAGCGACGTCGCCGCCCGCCGGTCGAGCAGGCTCGCGGCGAACTGCGTATCGGCTGTCAGTAGACAGCCGTGGCACGCACGATCGCAATCGTCGTTCCCGCAATCGAGAATCTTCCGAGCGAGCTTGGCGACTCGACCGAGCTCATTCTGCAGGATGGCGGTGTAGCCGGTACCGGCGGACGACGCATCGAACAGGAAGGCCGAACGCGTCACCTGCTCCTCGTCGGTTCTACTCTGCGCGGCCGCAATGCCCATCTCCCGTTCGTCCACTCCGAGCAACTGAGTCACTCCGCCACGCAACGCCGCCGCCAGCGAATAGATGGCAGCCTGTGACGGGTTACCGTAGATTTGCAGCTCGAAGACGTCTGTGCGGCTGGAGCAACCCAGATTGGTGTTTCTCTTTACGGCCCACGGCTGATCGCTCCCCTCACAGATCGATGTCGCGGGCCAGCCGCGAGACTTCCAGGCCGAGGAGAATTCCGACGTGTCCGAGGGCGACCTGCGCGGTCATGCGGGCGAAGCCACCACGCCCCCGCGTGGTCGCGGCAGACAACCCCAGGTCCTCGTCGAGCACCGTGATCTGATCGGTGCGCCACCCGAACTGGCGCGCCCGTTCGGCCAGGTCATATTGCCGTCGCGTCGATTCGCGATTCTGCTCGACCTGGGCGACAGTGGACTGTCGCACGTACACGACGGCGGCGCGGCGCAGGTGGGTGGGCTGGACTTTCGTCTCACTCATCGTCGTCCTCCTTTTCCGGTTCCGGTCGCGCCGCTTGCACGATGAGTCTCTCCAGCACGTCCAGCACACCGATGCGCTGCTCGTCCTCCAGCGCCGCCCACACGTTCGGGTCGGGGCGCGGGTCCTTCAGAATGCCCAGGTTCAGTTGCATGCTCCTCCTCCGCTTCAAGGCGACGGAGAAGAGCGTCGACAATCGTCCGCATCCGCAACAAGTCGGCGATGCCGGCCAGAGTGTGTGCGGCGCGGGCGACACGGTCGTCCGCGCCGTCTGATGCGGCGTCGGTCCAGGCGACCGGCACCAACCGCCGGCCTCCATCTGGAAACAGCAACAGAAGCTGGTGCCCGCCTTGCCGCTGCATCCGCCTCAAGACCGCGAGCCGTTGGCCTTGGAAGGGATGCGCCTCACGAGTGATGGTCGCGAAGTCAGGAAGGTCTTCGAGATGGGTAGTGTGTCGGGTGTTCCGTGGGCTGGGCGATGGCGGCACACCTTGCACGGAGCTGGTGACCGAGGCGCTGGAGATGGCCGTGGCGCAACGCCGGCCGGATGCGGTCATCCATCATTCCGACCAGGGCTGCCAGTACACGTCGCTGGCCTTCGGCGCCCGCTGCCAGGAATGGGACGTGGCGCTGTCGATGGGTTCGGTGGGCGATTGCTTCGATAACGCGATGGCCGAGAGCTTCTTCGCGACGCTCGAGTGCGAACTGCTCGCCCGCACGACCTTGTCCACGCACGCTGAGGCGCGGGCGGCCGTGTTCGAGTTCGTTGAAGGGTGGTACAACACGCGGCGCCGCCATTCCGCGTTGGGCTACGCGTCGCCGCTGGAGTTCGAACGTCTTCATGCCGCAGGCCCTGTGGACGGTGCCCGGTCTGTGGACGCCTTTCGGGCGCCCACGAGTCTGTTGGAGCCCGGATCGCCGGCGCCGACTCGCGTCGTCACCGGCGTTCTTCTGGAAACACACGGGGGGGAATGATGACCAACAGGCGCACGGCTCGCCTTCGGCTTCGTAAGCCGGATAGCTGCTGCGAGACCTGCCGGCTCGTCGAGGAAACGAACGCGGGCCTGCTGGGCCGCCGAGCTTCTCTCGGCCCCGCTGGTTGCCGAAACGCTCGCCGCATTACCGGACTGCGCAGCGTATCCCCACGGGGCGCTGTGGAAGTGCCCGGGCTGTGGACGCCCGGTCGGCGTCGTGCTGAATTTGAAGGTCGGCGAGGCGGGCGCCCACAGCCCGTTGGAAATCTCGCGGGCGATCGCTGCCGACCATGCCTGCGCTGGGGCCGCGAGATTCCCACACTTCCACAGCGCATCATCATCATCGATCCTGACACGGAAACCACGTTCATCAAGGACGTGCCATGATGTGAATCCGAAAGCGTCAACCCGTCCGCGGGATCGGGGCAACCTCAGCGGATCGTCGCCTCGTGCTCCGACGGGCCGGGCGATCCGCCGCTGGCGAACACCTCGTCCAACCCCTCGATCGCCTGCCGCTTCCAGGTGCCCACCTGGTTCGGATGGACCTCGTGCTTGGCCGCGATAGCCTGCACCGTTCGGTCCCCCCGCAACGCCTCGAGCGCCACCCGTTTCTTGAAGTCCACCGTGAACCGGCGGCGCCGTTTCGTCGTCATCCCAGTGCCTCCCCAAGGCGCTGGAATACACCTTGGCCGGTTGTCCGAAAAACCGAGACCACCTCAGTCGCGTCGGCGCCTTCGGATCGTTATGCCCGCACGATTGGCGCCCGTGTGCGTTTCCTGCTGACCTTCCAGCCGTCGGGTACGTTTCGCGCATGGGATCTGAAATGTTCGATTCCGACTGTCGCGTCGTCCCGACCACATGCCACCGCGTCCGACTGCGGCCCGTACCCGCACATGGCGTACCGACCGGTGCCGTTGCGGACTGGCTGACACCAGGACGGTACTATTCCGGCATGCATCGTTTCGAACCGTCCCGGGCAGCCGCTGCGGCATCCGAACGGAAGCGCACCGTCGCCGAGACCGCCAGGAGGCTGCGCGGCCTGCCCCCCCACGCCCAGCACCTGGTTGTCTACAGGCAGCACCTCAAGGACATCAGCGCCTGGTTGGGCGGCCAGCCACTCAGCGAGCACACTCTCGCCCGCTACATTCGCTGGCTCAACGAATCCGGGAGGCGAACGGCCGTGCCGGGGGTCGTGTCCGCCGTCCACCACTTCTTCTACGGCGCCGGCAGGCCATTACCGCTGGGCCGGTTGAACCGCCGCGCCGTGCTCGCATGCGCTGCCGCCGACGCCCTGCGCTGCCGGACCACAGGTCCGGTGCGTGCTTCGGACATCACCGACACTCCGTCCTGCGCTCCCGGAGCTGCGCCCTCTCACGACGCAGCGTCGCGCCGGCCGGGCATCACTGCGGCAGAGTCCGAAGCGCCGCTCACGCGCAGTCCGAAGCGTGTCGGACGGCAAGGAGTCCGGACGTCCGAAGACGTTGTGACCTCGCTCTTCGTCGAACGGTCGATGTCCACTCCTCGGCGTCCATGGACCGCCGAGGAAGATGGCGAGTTGGCCGCGATAGCGGCGGAGAACCGGGTCCACGGCATCAGGAACCCCGGTACGGACAGATTCACCAGCCGGTTGAAGCAGTTCGCTGACGAGCACGACCGCACGTACGCAGCGGTGCAGAAGAGAGCGCAGCGCATCGGCGCCAAAAGTTATTGCACCGCGCGAGACCGCTGAGGCCAGCCGAGTTTCGCCCACCGGGACCAGCGGATTGGATGGGAAACCCCTGCTTCGATGTCCGCCCGGCGGAACAATCCGCCTGACGCGTCGGACGCCGAAGCGCCGCGCAACGGCCAACCTGCGGTCCCGACCGCCACGGACCGGATCCACAAAGCGGGTGAGATACCTCAAGGAGCACAGCGCGACGGCAATGGCGCGAACGGCGAGTCCGCGCAGTCTGGACACGGAAACTGCAGCAATCGGACCTCGGGCATCTCGGTGTCCGAGACCGGCTGATGTCCGAAGCGGATCACACCGCGCTTACACTGGAAGTCCTGTTGCCCTTCGCACGCCTTCGATGACTTGGATTCACCGCCCGCGGCGGACGAGCTCTTCCCTCGATCCGGGGCCCTTGACAACATGGATACCCCGATGTCGTCGCCGCTCTGAAGGACGCGCGACTCGAAGTGCTGCGCCAGGGCAAGAACTACCTGACCGTCCGCGATCCGGCCAGCGGGTAGGCCCACGGCGACGCGGTGAATCCGTGGCCGGGAGCTATGCGCCGGCGGCCGTAGATCTCCTCGCCCGTCCCGGCGTCGTGGCAGAGCAGGAAGCCGCGGTCGAGCAGCGTGTACTAGTAGTAGTCGCCGTAGACCAGCGCCGACGTGCTGTAGGTGCCGAGCAGCGGTTGGTACCACGCGATGTAGTCGTTGCTCGTTTCGCCCTCGGCTAGCGAGATGTCTCCCGACGCGCCGGGCCGGACGTAGACCGGCCGCGGGAAGCCACCGGGGTAACCGGAGCTGAGATACAGCAGGCCGTGACCGGTGAACGGCGTGGGGACGACGTTGACGGTCATCCCGCCGAGCTCCCAGAGCTGGTTGCCGTCGAGGTCGTAGGAGCGGATCTTCCGCCGGCCGGTGGTCACGATCTCAGTCCGAAGCTCGTTCTGGCAGACGAACGGCGTCGACCAGTTCTCGGTCTCGTCCCGGTCGATGCGCCAGACCTGCTCGCCGGTGGCGGTGTCGAAGGCGGCCAGGAACGACCGGGTCGTGTTGTCGTTGACGATGTACAGGCGCCCGTCGTGCAGCACCGGCGAAGCGGCGCTGCCGAACTCCTGCCCTCCGTTGAAGGCGCCCACCTCGGCGGTCCAGACGGTCTCGCCGCTCAGGTTGAGGGCGGCCACCAACCCGATGGCCCCGAAGTAGACGTACACCCGGCGCCCGTCGGTGACCGGCGTCTCCGACGCGAAGCTGTTCTTGATGTGCTTGAGCTCGGGCGGGGCCAGGCCGGCGAGCTCGCGCGCCCAACGGATGCGCCCCGTGGCGAAGGAGACGTCGTACACGATCCAGCGGTGCTCGGCCGTCGAGCGCTGCTTGCCGAACTCGTCGCCCGGGTCGTACAGCCCCGGCACCGGCTGCAGCTCCTCGCCCGCACTGATTGCCGACGTCACGAAGACGTGGTCGCCCGCCACCACCGGCGAGCTCCAGCCCAAGACCGGGGATCTCTACCGACCAAGCGACGTTCTCCGTCCTGCTCCAGGTGTCGGGCAGGGCCGGATCGTCGGCCACGGCGCCGGCCGTGAGGCCCCGGAACTGCGGCCACTCGGCCGGCGCCTGGGCCTCGGCCGACGGCGCCGTCCCCAAAACCGCGAGCACCGCCGCGCCGAACGCCACGAGCACCGCGCGCGCCGCCGCGCCCCTCCACTGTCTCTTCGTCATCGCTCAGGTGGTCATCGCCTGCTCCCACGGGGCCTCCCACTTCCTCATCATGCCGCGCTCCTCGTCGACGCGCACGACTGTTGCGGCGCCCACGCGAGGCGCAACAGCGCGACGGCCGGAACCAGGATCACCAGCGACAGCGCCCCGTCACCACGCGCAGATGCCCCGCCGCGTGCATCTGCTCCCCCCAGATCTCCGCGGACTCCTGCGCCGCCATCACACTCCTCCCATCACTGCCACGCGCGCCACCGCCGCCGTCTGCACCGCGCGGGTCGACGCCCCCGAGCCGATGTTACCGCCGCCCGAGACGAGTATCTGCGTCAGCTAGCCCTACCCTGCACCCACATTCAGGGCTGGACAAATAGGCTTCCGCCGTGTAGCGTCACGGCATGGAGCACCAGAACCAGATACTACAGACCCTTCGTGCGCCTGAGTCGCAAGCTCGCCTCGAGCGAATTGTGGCGCAGGAGGCGCTGAACAACCGGGCGGCGGTGGGGCGGCGGGTGTGCGCGGAGTTCGGGTTTGTGGATGCGCGCGGGTCGGCCCAACTCGCGGGTTGTCTCAAAGCGCTCAACACGCTGCACAAGGCGGGGCGGATTGCGTTGCCGGCGTCGCGGGGTGGCGGGGGCGCGCCCACGCCGCAGCGTTTCGACGCGCCGGTGGCGGCGGCCACGGCGGTGCCGGGTACGGTGGAGGCGGTCGCGGGGTTGTCGCTGGAGCGGGTAGAGCAAGGCCGGCAGCGCCGGGTGTGGAATACCTTGCTGCACTTCGAGCATCCGCAGGGGACGACGACCTTTGCGGGCTGCCAGGTGCGCTATCTGGTGGTCTCGGCGCACGGGGTGCTCGGCGCGGTCGGGTTTTCGGCGTCGGCGTTGCATTTGCGGGCGCGCGAGGCGTGGATGGGATGGAGCGATGAGCAACGCCAAGCCCATCTGCACCGGGTGCTGTGCCTGAGCCGGTTCCTGATCCGCCCCGGCGTGCAATGCCGCAACCTGGCCAGCCAGGTGCTGGGCCAGGTGCTGGCGCGTTTGCCAGCGGATTTCGAGGCCCGCTACCGGTATCGCCCGTGGCTGGTGGAGACCTTCGTCGGCCCCGCGCATGACGGCGCCAGCTTCAAGGCGGCCAACTTCGTGTGGGCCGGCCACACGGCCGGTCGCGGGCGCCAGGACCGCGACCACGCGCGGGCTCGTCCGGTCAAGTCGGTATATATGTATGAGTTGGAGCCGCACTGGCGGCGGCGGTTGGGGGTGGCGCGGGTCGACGCGGCGCCGGCGCTGGCGCCGGCTGACGGGCTCGACAGCGCCGCCTGGACGGTGAACGAGTTTGGAGGGGCGCCGTTGGGCGATCAGCGGTTGTCGGCGCGTCTGGTCAAGAGCGCGGGGCTGCTGGCGTCGTTGCCCGGAGAGGCGGTCACCGCCAACGCGTCCCACGACCGCGCGGCGGTGAAGGGCTACTACCGGCTCATCGACCAGCCGGTGTCGTCGGCGGTCACGCCCGGGAACATTCTCGCGCCCCACCGGGCGCGCACGCTGCAGCGGATGCGCGGCCAGGACACGGTGCTGTGCATCCAGGACGGGACGGATCTGAATTTTGCGACGCGCCCGCACTGCGAGGGGCTGGGCATCATCGGGCGCAACCAGACGGCCTCGAAGACGCTCGGCCTGCATCTGCATCTGACCCTGGCGGTCAATGGCGCGGGTCTGCCGCTGGGCGTGCTGCGCTGCGGTTTCGAGGCGCCGCCGGGCGGCGCGGCGCGCCCGGCGGACGAGCCGCCGCCGGCGGCGGCGCAGGAGACGGCCCCCAAGACGCGGCGCTGGGTCGACGGCCTGCGCGACATCGACCGGGCGGCGGCGGCGTTGAGCCGCAAGACCCGAGTGCTCAGCGTCATGGACCGGGAGGCGGATTGCTTCGCGGTGTTCGACGAGCAGCGCCGTCTGAACCGGGTGGAAGTGCTGGTGCGCGCCCACCATGACCGCTGTCTCGCCAAGGGCGCCCCGAAGCTGTTCGCCGCCATGCGCGCCGGCGCCGCCGACGGGCACGTCGAGATCGAGATCGACCGCCTGAGCGCGCGCCGCAAGTCGAACGGCAGGCAGGCCCGCCCGGCGCGCACCGGGCGGGTGGCGCGGGCCGAGGTGCGCCATCGCCAAGTGGTGGCGCCGCCGACCATCGCCGGCGCCGAACCGCTGGCGCTGTCAACGGTCCATGTGCGCGAAACCGCGCCGCCGCCCGGCGAGCCGGCGGTCGAGTGGTTCCTGCTCACCAGCCTCGACGTCGACAGCACCGAAACCGCGGTCGCGGTCATCGGCTACTACCTGCGGCGCTGGCGCATCGAAGACCTGTTCCGGGTGCTCAAGTCCGGATGCCGAGTCGAACATCTCGCGTTCCACACCGCCGACCGGCTCCAACGCGCGGTCACCATCAATACCGTGATCGCCTGGCGCCTGATGGTGATGACCCTGCTCGGTCGTGACGTGCCGGGGTGCGACGCCCAGTTGCTGTTCACCGACATCGAGTTGCGTTTCCTGACCGACTATGCCGAAGAACTCGGCCTGCCGCCCCCCTGACCATCTCGCCGCCGCAGTCCTCCTGCTCGCCATCCTCGGCGGCTACCAGAACCGAACGCACGACCCGCCCCCCGGACACCAGATCATGTGGCGCGGTTACGAACGAATGTCCATCGCAACCATCGGCTACCGCATTGGACGGCGGGAGCGTGCTGGAGTTGTCCAGAACGAATAATGTGGGTACAGGGTAGAGCTAGCCGACCTTGAGCGTCGCCAGACCGGTCGCCGTGATGGTGACCAGCGACCGCCGCCACGCCGTCATGATCCCGGTCGGCCCGCCCACTCCACGCCGGCCGCCATGTCGCCCGTCCAGCCCTGGACGACGAACGGCCTCCAGCTCGGTGATGACGCGGAAGATCGCGCCGGCCACCGCCCGTAGAGCGAGTAGACCAGCACGGTCCAGAACCAGCCCCAGAAGAGGAACGAGAGCTGCAAGAAGACCATCCACGGGATGAAGACCGATCCGCCAACCGTCCGCAGTCGGCTCAGATAGTCCTGCACCCTCCCGTCCGGCAGCGTGGCGGATCGTCAGGATGAGTCCCCGCGAGATGAGCGCGGATCACCTCTGGTCGCTCGCGATCCCGGTCTCGCCCACCGACCCGAAATTGACACCCAAAGTGACACCCTACGGAGCGGACGCCCTCGCGATTCCTGGACACCCCTGGACGCGAAAGTCCGCGATTCCCTCAGCGAAAATGCACCGTTGGACACCACCGGACGCGGGCGGAACGGCGGGAACCGACCTTTTAATCAGGGTGTCGCTGGTTCGATCCCAGCGCGGCCCACAAATAGAATCAATAAGTTACGAAGATCTCGTGTCCGGCGGAATCTCGGTGTGTCAACATTTTGTCCCGTGACTTGGCACCCCCTCAGACTCCAGCGCTTTCACCCATCAGGCGCGTCAGCCGGCGGACCCCGATGCCACCCCACCAGCCACGCGGCGGGAGCGCCGATAGTCCGGTGACGCTCGGCGGGCGGCAGGTCGAGGTGCCACGGCTCCGGGTGCGGAGCGCGGGCGGCGAGGTACCGCTGGTGAGCTTCCAGTGGGCGTCGGCCACCGACCCGCTGGACGAGCACACGCTGGCCGCGGTGGCCGCCGGGGTGTCGACGCGCCGCTACGCGAGCACGTTGGACCCGGTGCCGGCGGAGGTGACCGAGCGGGCGACCTCGAGCAGTGCCGTGTCGCGGCGGTTCGTGGCGCTGTCGACGAAGCGCCTCGAGGCGTTTCTCGACCGGCCGTTGGGGGAGCTGGACCTGCGGGTGGTCTGCATCGACGGGAAGGTCTTCCAGGACCACTGCATGGTGATCGCGTTGGGAGTCGACGCAGCGGGCCGGAAACACGTGCTGGGTCTGCGCGAAGGCGCCACCGAGACCGCTGCCGTTACCACCGGCCTGTTGAGCGACCTGGTGACGCGGGGCTTGCCGACGGACCGGACGTTGTTGTTCGTCATCGATGGCGCCCCTGGGACTGCGCCGGGCCATCACCGACGTCTTCGGTGCTCGCGGCGTGGTGCAGCGCTGCCAGGTGCACATGTGCCGGAACGTGCTCGGCCATCTTCCCGAGCGACTGCACGCATCCGTCGGCAAGGCGTTGCGGGATGCGTGGGACCTGGATTCGGCGGACCGCGCGGCGCGGGTGCTGAAGCGGCTGGCCGACTCGCTGCAGCGCGACCACCCCGGCGCGGCGGCGTCCATCCGCGAGGGGCTCGACGAGACGCTGACCGTGCAGCGCCTCGGCCTCACGGGGGCGCTGCAGCGAACGCTGCGTACGACGAACATCGTCGAGAACCTGAACGGCAGCGTCGAGCGCTATACGCGGAACGTCAAGCGTTGGCGCGGCGGCCAGATGATTGAACGCTGGGTGGCGAGCGCGGTTGGTGGAGGCGGAGAAGCACTTTCGGCGGATCCGCGGCTACCGCGACCTGCCACACCTCATCGGTGCTCTGGACGCGCTGGCCCCGCCCGACAGGGTGGTTGCTGACGTGGCGTAACATAGGCGACTTCGTAGAAGAGACGGGGAGCCGCCACTCCCGAAGTTCAACAGCGAACGGGACAATCCCGACGCCACCGCGCATGACCCCACACCCCGAGTCCATCAGTATCGCGCAGGCGCGGCGGCTGGCCCTTGCCGGCGCCGGGCTGTTCGCGCCGCGCCGCCTCGGTCTCCCCGAGCGGGCGGGTGTTCGGAGCGCACAGGCGCGGGAACGCTGCCACCGGATCGTCGAGCACTTCGGCTACCTGCAGATCGACACCGTCGCGGTGAGCGGAGCACGCACCCACTGCATCGTGCTCGCCTCGCGGCTTCCCGGCCTCAACGCCGCTCTCGTGGAGACGCTGCTCGCACCCGGGGTGCCGCTATTCGAGTACTGGGGCCATGAAGCGTGCTGGCTGCCGCTCTCCCTTTACCCCTGCTTCGCGTGGCGGCGGAAGCAGTACCGGGTGCACCCCTGGTGTGGCGACGTGCTGCGCGAGCACCGCAGGCTGGCGCGGTCCATCGTGAAGCGCATCGAGTGCGAAGGGGCGCTGCGCTCCCTCGACCTCGAGGGCAGGAGCGGCGCCGGTCGGTGGGACCTCAAGCTCAGCCGCCGGGTGGCCGAGTCGCTGTGGCTCGTCGGGCGACTGGCGATCCGCGAGCGGCGCAGCTTTCAACGCAGCTTCGACCTCGTCGAGCGGGTCATCCCCACCGAGGTCCGGTCCCGGCGCGTGAGCACCGCGTCGGCCTTCGACACCCTGCTATTGCGCGCCCTCGCCGGCCACGGCTGGGCCTCCACCGGCACCGTGGCCGCAACCTAGCGTCTGGTGAAGTGCCGCGACCGGATCCATGCCTCGCTAAAACGCTTGCAGGAGACCGGCAGAATCCTCCCGTGCGCGCTGCGCACCGCGGGGCGGGCGCTCCCCGGCTGGATCCGGATCGAGGATCTGGAACGCTTGCCCGAGCTGGAACGCCTGCGGCCGCGCCGCGACCGCGGCGTCCTGCTGTCCCCCTTCGATCCATTGCTGTGGGACCGGGCGCGAGTGCAGGCCCTGTTCTGCTTCGAGCAGCGGATAGAAATCTACAAGCCGGCGAGCCGGCGCCGCTACGGGTATTACTGCCTTCCGGTGCTCGCTGGCGAGCGTCTGATCGGACGCGTGGATCTGAAGGCGCGGCGGGCGGAAGGCAAGCTGGACGTGCTCGCCACCCACTTCGAGAGAACCGAGCCCGGCCTCCGGGACCGCCACGCCCTTGGCCGCGCGCTCGAACGATTCTCCGCCTCGGTCGGCCTTCAACTGCGAGGATCCTCTCGGATCGGGTGAATCTCCGGGATGGCGTCTGCCTTCCGCGGACGAGCATGGTCCGATGTCTCCGCCCGCCGTCGATGTCACGAGCGATGCATCCACCGGCTCGGCGGCGAGATCTGGTTCGAAGAGGGCTGTTTCATCACCGAGCTTTGCAACTCCCCGGCGACCCGATCGTCGACCCGGCTTCGGCGCCAGGAGTGGCCCGCTGAAGGCCTCTGAGTGGGTGTCCCGTCGGATCGAGACCGACAGAGCGACGATCCGGGGTGCCGGCGTTTCCGCCGCGGGCGGACGGCAGCCAGGGGTCAGCGATTTACCGGACTGAAACCGTTGTCTCGTAGGATTTTCACTGCGGTCTCGGTGATGAACCCAGAGTGCGACTTTGTTATCTTGTTATCTTGGGTTCCCCAGACGGCAACTGATTCGCAGCCTCTCGAACCAGTTGCTTCACAGGGGAAGCACTTTCCCGCAGCCTTTGAATCCGCCCGAGCTTGGTGAAGAAGCCAGAGTACGGGCTTGTCGCCGTGGCCGCAGCCGTCTTGGTGAGCGTCTCGCGCACTGCTGTCGAGGTACAGGAACATCACCTGCGTTCACTGATGATGATGTCGCTCACGCTACCGCCGTCTCGGAGGCGCACCGATGGCCTTCTGCTCTTCGGCCGCTGACCGTTCCAGTCGAATGCGCCGCTCGCCTTCAGCGCAGCGCGCTTCTGCTCGGCGGAATCCGTTTCCGGGATGATGCGCGCCACCTGGCGCCCGTCGCGGCTCACCACGACCGTCGCACCGTTCTCAACGTCGTGGATGTAGCCGTCGAGCTTCGATTCCAGCTCCTGAAGGCTCACCTGTCGTTCGTGGTTCTCTCGATTCTACCCGTCCCGCGTTTATCGGTGTTCTCGTCCCCGTGCCGCCCCGGGGATCTCGGTTACGAGGGAACTCATCGCGCAGTGCCAGGGTCGTCAATTGGCCCTTCCGCAACGGGGTCCGGTCGCGCACGTAGGCCGGCGCGTCCGGTTCGTCCTCGGGGAAGCGCAGCTTCTTGAGATCCCGCAAGGCCCGAGCCGATCTGCTGTTGGCCGCCACCAGGCTGGTTGGACGCCGATGGAATATAGATCGCCGTGTGCGCGAGATCCACGCCACGTGTGCCGACGCGGTTCCGCGAGGGGTAGAACACGGCCTCCGGCGAAGATCCTTTGCGATGGTCCTCCGCGAGCGGCGCCCCTACTTGAGTCGCCATTTGTCAGGCTCTTTGCCAGTAGACAAGTGAATTCTCGGATGGATGCCGCAGATCTCATGAACCCGAGCTTCCGACAGGTTGGTTCCGCTGGCAATAGCCCGCGTTGAACGCGTAGCGCCCGAGGCTTCAGGATCACCTCGACTCCAACCAGGCGCCAGCGTGCGCCGGTAGACTCCATTCGGTCTCGGACCACGTACCGGCACACCCCTTCGATGACGCCGGTGGAGCGATGGAACACACGCGGCGTCTTCCAGACGTACTCGGCTGCGTGGATGATGTCGATTACCACAACGTGGCGTCGACGCCGTACACGGCGGCGCTCGCGAGGTCGAGCTGCGTCTGGGCGCCGTCGACGAGCGCGACCCACCGAGGCGCGCAACCTGCACCGTGCCGAAGGTCGTCTCCGGGTGGCGTTCTTGCACGCGCTGCGGCGAGCGCTCGACATCGTCGGCCCCCTCGACCGGACCGGCAACCTTCCCCGGGCTGCGTTGATCGAGGTGTCCTTGCAGGAGCCTGCGCATCAACTCCTGGCCCCGTCGGTGCAGCTCCCGTTCGAGCTCGCTCTCACTCATCTGCCGGGCTTCGCGCGATGAGAGGTAGGCTTTGGCATCAGCGAAGACGGCCTCGGCCACCGCATACGGCGTCTGGTCGGGGGGAGCGGCGCTGTGAGCCACGTCTCGCATCGCCGCTCAACTCTCCCGCAACCGCCGGACCGTGTTGGGCGCCTCACCGGCACGGCGGCAGTGTCGGTCCATGCGACCTCGATCGCTGGTGGCACCCAACGCGACCCAGAAGGCGCGTCCCGAGAACCTCGTCGTCGCTGCTACGGCCATCGCAGAGGCATCTCCCTTCCCAAGGCAGCGTACCAAAACGCCGCGCGAATGTCCAGGGGGCGGAGGGGACGACCGAAGCGTCCGGGCGCCGTGATCAGGCCGGGCTGGCCTCCCGAAAGAGGCGGGTGGGCGCTGTCCGGGGCGCTGTCCCCGCGCAAAACGAACCGAAAAGTGATCGTCCGCGAGCAAAAACGCCTATGAATAGGCGAAAAAGCCGTCCACGAAGAAGAGCCGCACCCATGCGCAAGTCGCCCGTTTGCCCGACATACACCTCGGGATCGGTGCCGTTCCCTTCGTCGCCAATGAGGACGTAGAGAGCGACTTGACCGCTCTCCGGCATCTTGATGAACTCCTGAAGCAGGCTGCGTGGCACCTCGATGACCTGAACGATACGCGTGGTGATCTCAGCGATGCGGATGCCTCTGGGATCGCCGCTTGGCAGAAATATCTGAATCGTCTTGGGCGTGGGATTCACGCGGCTGTCCTCTCGGATGCGGGGCGCACATCAATCTGGCCGGTAACGGCGGCGGAGATCGGTGGTGCATCTCGGTGCTACGACTTGGGTCCAAACATCGGCAGGAACATGTCATGCAGAGCCTTCGCCGCCGGATACTTCTGGATTAGTTCCGCCGTGTTCTTCATGAAGATATTGCCAGACTCCTTCTCAGTCTCCGCGTGGAAGTGATGGAACTTCGCGTATATGAGGATGCCTTCTCCGTTGGAGTCGAGAAACAGGTCCGCATCGACCGCTCCCCGCATCACGAGCGAGGCCGCCATTTCCCAGAAGCTCAGCGCCTGCCTCCACAGCACGTTGTCTGCGGCTGTCATGTCCCGTGAGACCGCCCGCAACTCATCCAGGTTCTTCGGGTTGAAAGCAAAAACCATGAAGTGCCGAGCCTTGCGGAGTGTTTCTTCGCGTCGGAGGTCATAGAGCCGCATCACGATCTCTGCGTCTGCCGCTGTCGCCATTGTGTTCGGTTCTCCTTTGAGCCGGGATTTCCGTTTTGCCTGCCCCGGATGGCCTCTTTAATACACCCTGAGAGCTGCCGACTGTACCATGTCTTCGCCTCCGGCGCACGCGACGACCGGCCGGGGGGTGCACGACATCATTGTGAGATGAGCGTCAGGCGGCATTTGCGGCTCGTCGCTCCCAGAAGTCCTCGAAGCGTCCGCTGAGGATGCAGCAGCGCAGCGCGATGATGGCGTTGGCCCCGGCGACGGTCCAGCGCATGCCGGCGCGCTTGAGCCGGTCGCCGATCTGCTTGCATCCGGCCTCGACGACGCCCGACGAGACGCACAGTCCCCTGGCGCGGAACTGCGGACAGCGCATCCGGTGGCGGTCCCCGAACACGTAGTGAATGCACTTTCGCGCCTCGGGCGTGGTCTCGACATGGATGCGCAGCGCGGCGACGACGGCGCACAGCCGGCCGGCGTCGAGTTCGGCACGCCGGTCCCTGGCCCACCGGTCGGCCAGGTCGGTCCCGGGGCCGTAGATGGCCTTGGCGACGTCACACAGGTGCTGCTTGGCGTGGTAAATGTCAACGATCTCGATGGCGCCGGGAAACTGTTCGGCGGCCAAGTTCCAGATCCACGCGGCGCCGTCGCCGATGACGATGCGCTGGGCTGCGGTGTCGAAACCGCGCCGTATTGCCTCGCGATAGACCCGTTGTGCGAAGGCGGCCGGCTGCGGGTCGGTGCCGCGGCTGGCCGCGCTTTCGACCGCGGCGTTGTAGCTGACCGACCCGCGGTCGCGCACGGGGCGGCCTTGTGTGTCGCGCCCTTCGGCCGTCCACACGGTGGCCAGCTTGACCTCGCGGGTCTTGGCGGAACCGTCGGGCTGCTTGCCACGGCGCCCTTCGACCTCGGCGGGGCGCACCGGCACGCCGGTCCCGTCCAGCCCCAGGTGCATCGTCGGCGCGGGCGCCGCGGCGGTCTGCTCGGTGACCGAGCGCTCGTCGTCAGCGATGTCGCGTCCGAGCGCCTCGGCACAGCGCTCGACCTGCCGGGTCTCGACATCCACCCCGGCCAGGGCGGTCAACCACTCGCTCGCCTTGGCGAAGCTGCCCTCGGCCGCCGTCAGTCCCACCAGCCGCGTGATGGCCGGTGACAGCGAGCTACCTTGCAGACCCAGGGCCTGGTCGCGCGGACACACCCCGCTGCGGCAGGCGTCGCAGTGGTAGTAGGCGCGTTGCAGGGTAACCGGCCCCAACAGCGTGGTGAACGTTTTCGGGCGACGGCCGGCGTAGCGCGCCCGCCGGCCGCAGCCGCACGCTGTGGTCGAACCCGAATGGTCGGAATCGTCCCCGTTGAAGCGCTGCGCCATCCACTGCGCGGCGATGTCGAGGGTTGGTGACGGACTGCCTGTTCGAGGGCCTCGAAGTCCGCCACGTCGGCGCGCCCGGGACCGAGGAGCGCATCGACTTCGGTCCCGATAGCGGCTACGAGCGCTGCGCCCCAGCCGCTTCTACGACCCGGGTCGCCGTGGCGAGCGCGCGGCGGTGAACCGTCTGCAGGAGCGTCTCGAAGTCCTGCGCATTCACGCTCCCCCGCCTGAGGAACGCGTCGACATCGGCCTCGACCGCCGACTTCAATGCGGCGAACATCTCCTCCTTGAAGCCCCCTTTTTCGGCCGCGTCAGCGAGCGGTTCCGTCAACTGCGCCTCGGGCATGGTCGGAGTCCTCCCACCCGAGGCACCGGACGATCAGCGCTCGCTCGATACCCCCCGTACGGCAAAATCCTCACTTTCTTGTCGTGCACCCCCGGCCGGGACTCGACAGCTGCTTGCGCGCTCTGCGGAAGGGCGACGTGCTCGTCGTCTGGAAGCTCGGCCGCCTGGGCCGCAACCTCGCCCATCTGATCAACACCGTGCAGGTCCTGTCCGCCCGCGGTGTGGGCCTGCGGGTGCTCGCCGGTCAGGGCGCGCAGATCGACACCACGACCGCGGCCGGACGCCTCGTGTTCGGCATCTTCGCGGCGCCGGCCGAGTTCGAGCGGGAGCTGATCCGCGAACGCTGGGTATTTCGCTGAACGGACGACGCTGGAAGCGAACGCGGCGATGCGGAGTATCGAGCGGCGGGACACGGGAGAATCCCACGAGGCGTTCATTCGGCGGTTGGCGGAGGCGTCGGGTGTTGAGACGCCGACGCGGGCGGAGCTGGCTCGGTTCGACCGTTCGCGCAAGAACAAGAAAACGTCGAACAAGGAGTGGAAATCGCCGCAGGACCCGGACGCGAAGATCGCGAAGATGAAGGACGGTCGGACGCACCTGGCCCACAAGGCCGAGCACGGGGTCGACATGGACACGGGGGCCATCGTCGCGGTGACGGTGCAGGATGCATCGGATGGTGACACGGCGACGCTGCCGGAGACGCTGATCATGGCGGCCGAGCAGGTTGAAGCGGTGCAGCCGAACGGCGTGGGGGTCGAAGAGGTGGTGGCCGACAAGGGCTATCACAGCGACGCGACGCTGGTGGCGCTCGACACGATAGGGGTTCGGAGTCACGTATCGGAGCCGGAGCGCGGCCGGCGCTGCTGGCAGGACAAGAAGACGGGAGAGAAGCCGCCGGAGAAGGCTGCTGCACAGAAGACTCTGTATGGGAACCGGCGTCGTGTGCGAGGGCGGCGGGGTCGTCGCCTGCAACGGTGCCGGGGCGAGGTGGTGGAGCGGACTTTCGCGCACATGTATGAGACGGGCGGTATGCGTCGCGTGTGGGTGCGCGGTCACGAGAATGTCCGCAAGCGCGTGCTGATCCAGGCGGCCGCCTGCAACATCGGACTGCTCCTGCGCCGGCTGACCGGCGTCGGTACGCCCCGGAGCCTGCAGGGGCGGGCTGTTTCGGCGATTTGCCGCTTGATCGGGCGTCTGATTGACCGCTGGGGCGTCTGAGGCACGCTTGGGGGTTCAAATGGACCCCGACGGCGCTCGTCGGCTCAATCGCTCATCGCCAAGTTGCCTGAACAGCGGGGCTCAGCGAACAGACTTCTTCCACGGGCTGCTACGCCCTGGTCGTGCGAGCCCGGATGGTCCTCGCCAGTGCCGAAGGCTTGGCCAACTCTGCCGTCGCGCGGCGCTTCGGCGTCACACCACAAACCGTCGGCAAGTGGCGACGGCGCTTCCGAGCGGCCGGCATCGAGGGCCTGCACGACGAACTCCGCCCCGGTCGTCCCCGGACCTATGACGACGACAAAGTGGCGGCGGTGATCAGCCGTGCCCTTCAGGAGAAGCCCGCCGCCGCCACGCATTGGAGTACACGCACCTTGGGGCGAGCTGAGGGCATTGCCAAGAGCACGGTGCAGCGCTGGCTCGCCTTGTTCGGGGTCAAGCCGCATCTGGCGAAGACCTTCAAGCTGTCCACCGATCCGTTCTTCATCGAGAAAGTGCGCGACATCGTCGGGTTGTACCTCAACCCGCCCGACCACGCGATGGTCCTGTGCGTGGACGAGAAGTCGCAGATTCAGGCGCTCAATCGCACCCAGCCGACGCTGCCGATGGGCCTCGGCTACGCCGAAGGCTACACCCACGACTACGTCCGGCACGGCACGACGACGCTGTTCGCCGCCCTGGACATCGCCACTGGACAGGTGTTCGGGCAGTGCCGGAAGCGGCACCGTCACGAGGAGTTCCTGGCGTTCCTGCGGTTGATCGACCGGGAGGTGCCGGCGGAACTGGACATCCACCTCGTGCTGGACAACTATGCGACGCATAAGCACGCCAAGGTCAGGCAGTGGCTGGCTGCGCGGCCGCGCTTCCACCTGCACTTCACGCCCACCTACTCGTCCTGGTTGAACCAGGTGGAGCGGTGGTTCGGCTTGCTCAGCCAGCGGGCGATCAAGCGGGGCTCGTTCCGTAGCGTCGCGGATCTGGTGCGCCAGATCCAGGCGTTCGGCCACCACCCGCGACGGCGTCGGCACCTGGCCGACGCGCGCGAGCTTGGTCCGCACCTCGGCGATTCGCTCGAGCTGGCCGGGCCCGACGAGGCGAAGGCGGCGCTCTTCCAGAGCGTCGACTCGGCGGGGCATAGGCTGACGGGCCGGCCGGTGTCGCGGCGTCTCGTCCTGGCCATGATCAAACGGCGGGCCTTGGCCGCGGATCTGCCGCCCTCGACCTGCTGCCACACGGCATGGGAGTCCTCCGCCGATCGGCCGAATCGTGACGCGTTCCTCGTGTACTCGGTGGTGCTTGGCGTCAGGCTGACGGATCATCTGAGCGACTAATTTCGCTAAGGACAGTGATCGATACAAAGTTGTCAACTTCATCGGGGTAACAGTTTGTAATTCCATTCCCCGTGAAACGCATCGGGGACCAGCGCGAGTGCGTCCATCTGTTCCTTGGTCACCGTAACGCCCGTCGGATACTCCCCGGCGTCGAGTTCGGCCGGGACCCGGAGCCCGGTGGCTGTCCGGACGTTCCCGATGCGGTCGACGATGGTCTCGTACGTCGTCAGCGGGGTGCCGCGCCAGTTCGCCGTGATGTGACAGAAGAGCCGGTGCTCGATCTTGTTCCACTTGCTGGTGCCGGGTGGAAAATGACTCACCTCGATGGTCAGTCCGGTCTCGTCGGCCAACTGTTGAAGCGCATGCTTCCAGGCGCGCAACCGATACCCGTTGCTCCCGCCCGCATCGGCCGTGATGAACAGGGTCGTGGCCTCGGGGTAGGCGCCGCAACCCATCTGATGCCACCAGTGTCGAATCGACGCCACCGCGAACGCCGGTGTGTCGTGGTCCCAGCCCACGCTCACCCAGGCTTCGTTGCGCGCCATGTCGTAGACGCCGTACGGAATCGCCTTGCCCTCGGCGTCGGTCGGGAAATCATGCACCAGCACCGCCGGCGGCGTGCCCTTCGGCTGCCATTCGCGCCCGCCGTTCTTGAAGTTCCCGACCAGCTCTTTCTTCTTCGTGTCGACCGAGATCACCGGCTGGCCGGCGGTCAGATGCGCGTCCGCGGTCTGGTTGATGTGCTCGAACTGCGCGTTGCGGTCCGGATGCGTGGCGCCTTCCTGCCGCTTGCGCGGCGATTGCAGCCGGTAGCCCAGGCGGTGCAGCAGCCGGCCCACAGTGGTCGAACTCACCCGCCACCCCTGCTCGTTCAGCGCCGCCGCCAGCTTTGCGCGACTCTTGCACGTCCAGCGCAGCGGCGAGGTCGGGTCTCCGCGCGTCAGCGGATCCACCAAGGCTTCGAGCGCGGCCTCGATGCCGGGTTGATCCTGCTGGATGCGAGGCCTTCCGCCTCCAGGGCGTCGGATGCGGTCCGTCGGCGCCTCGTCGCGGGAAATCTCCCGGCGTCCCTTGCGAATCGTCTCCCGAGCCAGACCGGTGGCCGACGAAACCACCGCGTCGCCGCCGTAGCCGATAGCGCGCGACTCGGCCGCCGCCCACCGGCGGCGACTGCGCTCGTCCAACACGGGCTCGACGGCGGCATACTTCGCAACAAGGGTCGCTTCCAGCTCGATGTCTCGCTTCATACCTTCAGTATGACCAGAAAATCGGCAGGTGACAAACTAGTTTAGCGCAGTTTCCTAAAGCAACTTTTCCACTTGTTTTCCATTTGAAAAGTTAACATGGTACTCTTTCTTACCTTTTTTATCGTAACGGATCCACTCGCCATGCTTTTTATTGTTTTTAAAGTTTCCGGTCCCCCAAAGTTGTCCTGACTCGCGGTTAAAGATCCATTTGCCTTCCATTTCACCATCTATAGACTTCCCCTTGGCTTTGATCTCGCCCGTCTTAAAGTAATAGGTTAGTGTCTTTCCTGTTTGTTCAGATACAAGCTGACCATTTTTGTATGTTCCGCCTTTGTTTTTCATGTAGTGTTTTCTTTGTTTTGCCATCTAATTCTCCTATGGAACAAACTGATCTTCTTGTGCTTCGCGCCCACGACATGTTTCACGGATTTCACGGACGCGTTGGTCTGGAGACGGCTTGCGTGGCCAGTGCCGACGCCTGCTCCCAACGACAGAGGCACCCGTCGCAGCATCGACCGGTCAAGGGTGGCCGCCTCGGCCGACCGCATCAACGGGGTGGCCAACGAGATCACCGCCGTACTGCGCGAAGAGCACGGCCTCGGACCGGGCGAGGACAACGATTTCATGGTTCGCACGCAGGAGGACATGACCAGCATGCGGACGCAGACGACGCAGACGATGACCGGACTGCTGGCCAGCATCGCCGGGGTCTCGCTCATCGTCGGCGGCATCGGCATCATGAACATCATGCTGGTGTCGGTCACCGAACGGACCCGGGAGATCGGCCTGCGAATGGCGGTCGGCGCCAAGGGACGCGACGTCCTGCTGCAGTTCCTCGTCGAGGCGATCGTGCTGAGCCTGGTCGGCGGCCTGGTGGGGGTCGGGCTCGGATTCAGTCTCTCGGAAGGACTGACGCAGTTTCTCGCCTGGCCCACCTCGGTGCCGGCGGAGGGGATGTCCCGGCCGCTGTTGGAATTCGGCGGCGGCTCGGGTGACATTCTACGCGACCTGCTCCACCTCCGTAGCGTCTCCGAGGCCGAGGCGCTGATCTCGGGCGCGGAGGGCCGCGACCAGCTGCGGCATATCAGCATGTCCCTTCAGGCGCCGGAACCCCTTGGCCGCTTCGAGGACGCCGGCCGCGACCCAGCGCAGCATCATCTGGCCGCCCCGCCAGCGCTTCACGTTGCGTTTGACATGGCGGGTCCTGCTGATCAGGCTCTCGACGGCGTTGGTCGTGGCCAGCGAGCGTTGGAGACGCGGCGAGAGGCCAAGCGTCAGCACGGTCAGCGTCTCCTCGAGCCCTTCGCGCACACTGGCCGACGCGCAGGGATACTGTTGGTCGAGACGGCGGGCGAGGTGTCGCAGCAACCGCGTCGCGGTCTTGACGTCCTCGCTCTGATAGGGGGGATGTCCCGGACGCTGTTGAACTTGAGCTGATGTGAAGCGGGTGGCGGCTCCTGCCCCTGTCCTGTGGTAGGACAGGGGCTGCAATCAGAAAAGGAGACTGCCACCCATGGCGAAGCATGACAGGCGGAAGACGTCCGGCCAACCCCCCAACTCGCGACCCGTCACGATCCAGGTGCCGCTGCCGGTGCTCGGCGTGGTCAACGGTGTCCGGGAAGCGTTCCATGGCTTTTGCATCGCGACCGGGCTGCAGGTCCTGGAGGCGATGATGGAGGCGGACCGGGAAGTCCTGTGTGGTGCGAAGGGGCGCCATCAGGTCGAGCGGCCCGCGTGGCGCGGAGGGAGTGTCGACAGCCAGGTGACACTCGGCGGGCGGCAGGTCGAGCTGCCGCGGCTCCGCGTGCGGAGCTCGGATGGCGAAGTCCCGCTGGCGAGCTTCCAATGGGCGGCGGCCACCGACCCGCTGGACGAGCACACGCTGGCCGCGGTCGCCGCCGGGGTGTCGACGCGCCGGTACGCGGGCACGCTGGACCCGGTACCGGCCGACGTGACCGAGCGGGCGACGTCGAGCAGTGCCGTGTCGCGGCGGTTCGTGGCGCTGTCGACAAAGCGCCTCCAGGCGTTTCTCAGCCGGCCGTTGGGCGAGTTGGACCTGCGGGCGGTCTGCATCGACGGCAAGGTCTTCCGGGACCACTGCATGGTGATCGCGTTGGGGCTCGACACACAGGGCCGGAAACACGTGCTGGGCCTGCGCGAAGGCGCCACCGAGACGGCTGCCGTCACCACCGGCCTGCTCAGCGACCTGGTGACGCGCGGACTGCCGACGGACCGGACGTTGCTGTTTGTCATCGACGGCGCTACGGGGCTGCGCCGGGCCATCACCGACGTCTTCGGTTCTCGCGGCGTGGTGCAACGCTGCCAAGTCCATAAGTGGAGGAACGTCATCGGCCATCTGCCCGAGCGGCTGCACGCCTCTGTCGGCAAGGCGTTGCGGGATGCGTGGAACCTCGATTCGGCAGACCGTGCGGCGCGGGTGCTCAAGCGGCTGGCCGGGTCGCTGGAGCACGACCACCCCGGCGCGGCGGCGTCCATCCGGGAGGGACTGGACGAGACGCTGACCGTGCAGCGCCTCGGTCTGACGGGGGCGCTGCAGCGTACGCTGCGGACGACGAACATCATCGAGAACCTGAACGGCAGCGTCGAGCACTACTCGCGCAACGTCAAGCGCTGGCGTGGTGGCCAGATGATTCAACGCTGGGTGGCGAGCGCGCTGGTGGAGGCGGAGAAGCACTTCCGGCGGGTCCGGGGCTACCGCGATCTGCAGCACCTGGTCGGTGCCCTGGACGCGCTGGCTCCGCCCGACGGCGTGGTTGCTGACGTGGCGTAACATAGATGACTTCGTAGAGGAGACCGGGAGTTCGCCACCCGAAGTTCAACAACGAACGGGACAACCCCCGCGAATTCCTCGCTCGCGATGCGGCGGGCCGAGTTCGGCCGGTCGGACACGACCATCCCGTCGTGGAAACGGATGATCCGGCTGCCGTACTCGGCGATGTCGGCCTCGTGCGTGATCAGGAGCACGGTGATGCCGCTCTCCTGGTTTTGGAAGATGTCCATCACCTCGACGCTGGTGCGCGAGTCCAGGTTGCCGGTCGGCTCGTCCGCCAGGAGAATGGCCGGCTCGTTGACCAGTGCGCGGGCAATCGCCACCCGCTGCTGCTGGCCGCCCGAGAGCTGGTTCGGGAGGTGGTCCATGCGGTCGCCGAGTCCTACCGCATCCAGCATGTGTCGTGCGCGGGCATGCCGCGCCGAGCCGTTCAGACGCGAGCCGTAGAGCAGCGGCAGTTCGACGTTGTCGAGGGCGGTGGTCCGCGCCAGCAGGTTGAGGCCCTGGAACACGAAGCCGATCTTCCCGTTGCGCACCCCTGCCAGCTCGTCGCGCGAGAGGCGGGAGACATCGTGGCCGTCGAGAAGGTAGCGGCCGTTGGTCGGTCGGTCGAGGCACCCGAGGATGTGCATGAACGTCGACTTGCCGGAGCCCGATGGACCGGTGACCGCGACGAACTCCCCGGCCTCGATGGAGAGGCTGACGCCGCGGAGCGCGCACCTCCACGTCGCCCATGGCGTAGGTCTTCGTGATGTCCTCGACTGCGATGACCGGCATCGTGGTTCCTCAGCGCCGCCGGCGCCCGAAGGGGGACTGCGGAATCAGGGGCGACCCGCTGTTTCCGACCGAGGGGCCGCCGCCGCTCGCGGGCGTGGTCACGTTCGTCACGAGCTGCTGGCCGGCGCCGATCGTGCCCGGCGCCGCCGGGGCCGAGGCCGCCGCCGCCTCCGGAGTGCTGGCTTCCAACGCCGTCAGCCGCTGCTCGAGCGCGCCGCGCGCCACCGCATCCGCGACCGTCGCCAGCCGTTCGCGAAGCGACTCGACTTCGGGATTCCCTTGCGGAGGAGGCCCGCTCGCGTCGGGACCGCCAACCACTCCCGTCAGTTCGCTTGCCGTGCCGTCCGTCACGCCGAGGAGGACGTTGCGGCTCGACAGGCGACCGCCGTTCAGGACCCAGACGCGTCCCGTGGTCTCTTCCACCTCGATGGGCGCAAACAGGGCGTCTATCGTGCTTGCCCCTCGCTCGACCGCCGGGACGTTCGGTCCTTCCGGTGCGTTCGCACGGCGCCTGCGACCGCCGGGGCCGCCGGGACCACCCGAGCCGCCCGCGGCGCGCCGTTCCCGCATGCGTGCGAAGAACTCCTGGCGTTCTTCCGGGGACATCTGCTGCATCCGTTCCATCATGCGCTGCCGCCGTTCCGGGTCCGGACCCCCGCCCCCGCCGAAGCCGCCGCCCGCCTCGCCACCGGGCGTACCTCCCGGGCGCTCCGCGTCGGCCGGCGGTTCGCCCGACCGTGCGGTTCCGCCCCCGCCGCTGCCGGACGCTCCGCCGGCGCCGGCTCGCCGGCCCACCTGGAGCTCGGGCGGCACCGGCTGGCCGAGCGCCGCGAACATGGCCGGCGTCGGCCTGAACCGCAGCGCCGAGTTGGGGATCCGGGTGACGTTCTCCCGCCGCGCCACCTCCACGGTCACCGTGGCGGTCATGCCCGGCTTGAGCTTGAGCTGGGGGTTGGGTGCGTCGATGACCGTCGCATAGGTCACGACGTTCTGCGTCACGATCGGCTCGAGCCGGATCTGCGAGACGCTGCCCTCGAACTCCTCGGTCGGGAACGCGTCCCCGGTGAAGGTCACGCGCTGATTCGGCCGGATCCGGCCGACGTCCGACTCGTCGATGTTGGCGATGACCCGCATCTTGGTCAGGTCCGCCGCGATGACGAACAGCTCCGGCGCCTGGAAGCTGGCCGCCACGGTCTGGCCGACGTCGACGAGCCGCGAGGTGACGATGCCGTCGATGGGAGCTCGGATCACGGTGTGCTCCAGGTTGACCTCGTTCATGCTCAGCGAGGCCTGCGACTGCCGTATCTGGGCCTGGCCCGACTTGAGTTGCGCCTCGGCCGACCGCAGGGCGACCTCCGCGGCTTCGAGCTCGGTCTCGGAGATGAGTTCGCTGGCTGCCAACTCTCGCGCCCGCCGGAGCTGCGTCGCGGCGTCGTCGACCGCGACGGACAGTCGTTCGGCATCCGCCTCGGAGCGCAGCAGGTTGGCACGCGCCTGTTCGAGCTGCGTCTCGAACAGGGAGGGGTCCAACCGCATGATGACGTCCCCCTCGCGCACGATCGAGTTGAAATCGACGTGCAGCTCCTGGATGATTCCGGAAACTTGGCTGCCTACCTGCACCGTCGTCACCGCCTCGAGGGCCCCGGTCGCCTCGGCGCTGTCGACGATGTCGCCCTCCGTCACCGCAACGGTGCTGACGTCCGGCACGAACTCGATGGTCCACGCACTGTAGTAGCCGTAGGCGGTGATCGCACCGCCGAGGATGAGGATGGCGAGGAAGATTCGTCTCATGGTTGTCCCTCGTCGGACGATTATGGCGCGCCGCCTCCACCGCCGCCGCCGACGGCGATCCCGGCGTTACCGAGTGAAGTGCGCTGGGCGCGTTCGAACTCGATCAGGGCCCGCTGGTAGTCGAGAATCGCGCGCAGCTCCGCATCCTGTGCGGTCGCCAGATCGCGCGGCGCCTGCACGACGAAGAAGTTGGTGGACAGTCCCACCTCGAACTTGCTCTCCTCGGCCCGAAGCTGCTCCTCCGCCAGCTCGCGAGAAGCCGTCGCCGCCTCGATCACCAAGATGTAGCCGAACCCGGCCACGGCATCGACCGATCCCCGGCGCGGCGTGGCGTCGCCCACCGGGGATCGGTCATTCATTCATGCAACCGGGACGGCGGAATCACCGGTCCCGCCGCTCTCGACGTTCCTCCATCCGCTCCCGGCGTGCGTTGCGCCGTTCCTCGCGCGCGGCGCTGATCTCCTTGGCCCGCGCCTGCTGCTCGGGCGTCAGGATCTGCCAGACCGCCGCGTAGACTTGGGCCCGACGAACTGCGGCGTCGCCCGCGAGCCGTCCCAGTTCGGCCCCCAGCGTCCGGAGCCGATCCACCTCCACGGCGCCGGTCGCCACCGCCTCGGCCAGGGCCTCGCGCGCGGTGCGCGTCTCCCGGGCGTGCGTCCGGGCCGCCTCGCGGCTCTCCCCGATCGCCGTCCGAACCTGCTCGCGCTGTTCGTCGGTCAGATCGAGCCGCCGCAGCGGGGGCAGGAACGCGCCCGCCGGACCTGCGCCGCGCGGCCCTCCCATCCAGGCGCCGCGACCGCCACCGCGCTGCGCCTCGGGCTGCGCCTCGGCAGCATGCACGGTGTGGGTGGCCACCAGCACCACCGTGGCGAACGCCAGACCGACGCCGCCGGCCAGAACCTTCGTGCGTGTTCCCGTCATGTTGATCCGCATCGTGTGCCTCCTTTGAAGTTGCTGTTCCTATCGACCGCGGTCGGGACAGGATTCTTCCCGCGTCGAGCAGGAAACACGCGGGAATATCCGCGCGATCCCGCGAGTCTCCGGTAGAGGAAACGCGAGTGCACGTATGCTCGCAGCGACGAATGAACGTCCTGAACGGTCGCGGGAACAGCGGGTGAATCCGGAGAGCGCCACGGTCGACGCCGGTAGTGCAACCGTCGACGTGGCCGGTGCGACGGACGACGGACAGGAAGCGCCGGTCGATCCGGATCGGGCGGCGTTCGAAGACGCCGCTGCCGGCGACACACGCGCCTTTGAGGTGCTCGTGCTGCGGTATCAGGCCAGAATCGTCAACTATGCGTCCGCGATGGTCCGTGACGCAGGCACCGCCGAGGACGTGGCGCAGGAGACGTTCGTCCGCGCCTGGCGCGGGCTGGGCCGCTTCCGGGCTGAGAGCTCGTTCAAGACCTAGCTGTACCGCATCGTCATCAATCTCCGCATCAAGGGCGCATCCATCTATTGGCTACCGGAGAGCGTCGACGCGATTCTTCTCCTGCGGTCTTTCTATAAGTCCGGCAGATGGAACTGTTTGCAGCGGATGGCCATGACGCCGGTGGGTGTGAGCGCGTGACCGGGAAATCGGGAATGCGCCCGTTCGTTATCGGCGAGCGCCCTACGGCGAGCCTGGCGTTTCGGTGATCGTTGACTTGGGCTCCGGTCGTGCCTTCCGGCCTGTCCGGACCCAGTCCTGGGTTGGGCAGCGGTTTGCTACCCCTCCACCGTGCCCTGTACGAGGCCGCGCCCCTTGGCGGATCTATCCTCATCCGTCTGGAGCGTGTAGCATCTTGCCGTCGTGCGTGTTCTTCCGCGACCGGAAGTGATGCGGACTGGTGGTAGCGGTTGGCGACGGAGCCGACGATCACCAATAGGCGAGCGCTGCACGCTGCTGTGCAGCATGGGCGGGATAGCTGAGTTCCTTTATCTCTGTGGTTCTGCCTTGGTTGCGTGACTGTACTGGGCCAATCTGATATCACTACTGTCCCACATTTTCAGCGCCACAGCAGCATCTGAGGGTCTGGGGAACCCGGTGGCGAGGGCGTCGTGAACAGCTCCACCAGTGGACGGCGGTCGAACAGGTTGAGCTGGAGAACTCGTAGCATCTGGTGCAGGCTCCAGCTCAGTCGCAGGACGAACTTCAGGTAGGCCAACAGCAGGTACATACACGTCGCCACCCACAGTTGCGACAGAACCGCGTTCTTCGTCCGGCCGACGAAGCGTTTCACCTTCAGATGCTGCTTGATCCACTTGAAAAACAGCTCGATTTGCCACCGCGACTTGTACAGGTTGGCAATCGTCTTCCCCACCCACGTCGTGTTGTTCGTCACGAACACGTAGCTCCGCCGCGTTTCCTCGTCCCAGTAGCCGACCCGCCGCAGCGTGCCCGGATAGGCCTTGCGGCTACGCGCACTGGTCAACTCGATCGTCTGGTCGCTCAACACCCCGGTCCGGATGTCGACGTCGTGCTCACGCACCACCTGATAGCGCACGTTCCGCTTCAGGCGGGTCACAAAGGTCACCCCCCGTTGCTGCAACTGATGGAACCACCCGAAATCAAGATACGCGCGGTCGGCCACCACCACGCTGCCGGCCGGGAACGTCCACGTGCGGGCCACCGTGACGTCGCTGGTCTTGCCGTCGGTCACGCTGATGAACGTCGGCAGATGTCCCGCCTGGTCCACGCCGACGTGCAGCTTGATCGCGCCTTTCGTGCGCCGGAACGACGCCCACGGGAAGGCCGCCAGGCACAAGTCGATGGTCGACGCGTCCACCGCGAACAGCTTGTTCTTGAACCGGAAGCCATGCCGCGGAGCCCGCTGCTGGCAGCGGGCCAGCAGGCGACCGAAGAGCGCTTCGTAGAGCGTGTACGGCTGCTGTGCGTTCACCCGCGCCAACGAGGAACGACTGACGAACGCTCGCACACCCAGGTGATAGAGCTTGTGGGGTTGGGCGCGCAGGTTGCCGACGATGTCGCGCAGGCTCTGCAGGCCGCCCAGTTGTCCCAGGCCGAGGGCGACGAACTGCGCCCAGCGGCTCATCACGCGGAGTCTCTGGCCCTCCTGGTGCTGTCGAGCCTCGGCGTCGAATTCATGTCGGGGAAGCAAGTCGAGAAGCTGCCGGAAGACTGTGGTATTATGGGCCCCGGCTTGGATCTCCTGTCTTTTGAACGATTTGGAGCAAAGTCATTCTATCAGACACGGAGGTTTCAAGCCGCCTTAATTTGAAGTTCTATGGGACAGTAGTGCCGTGCGATACACCCAGGCCTGCTGCCGCTCCGTCAGCTTGGGTGGCCGTCCCGGAATCGGCAACGCCCGCAACGCCTCGATGCCACCGCTGTGATACTTCTTCAGCCAGTCATAGATTACGGTGCGGGCGAAGCCCAGCACCCGCATTACCGCGGAGGGGGCCTCCCCGGCTTCCACCCGCCGGACTGCCTGAATGCGAATGTCTTCAAGCGCCTTGTGGTCAAGTGAGCGGCCATCGCGTTTCTTCATACTTTTCTATCATACAATGTCAGGTAACTTATTTCCAGGTTAACATAGGCCCGTTCGTAACGGCGCATGATGAACTCGAGTATGCTCTCGGCGACGGTGTGCGGCAGCTTGCGCATGCCGAAGGCGTCGATGATGGGCAAAGGCACGCGGGTCGGACCAGGATTCGTCCGGGGCAGTTTCGGCGCCGTCTTTTATTAACATGGTCATGGTTGCCTGACATCAGGTAGGTAATTTCCGGCCTGATTTCCTCATATTTCGGCATACTGCGAGGTCAGGATACTTATTTCCAGCTTAATATCTGCCAGCCGCCGATGAAGAGACCACACCAGGGCGACCTGCGCGACGATGGCTTCGGCAAACGTGAAGCTCATCGCTTCTGATATCGCCAGCGATCAGATACCGTTTTCAGTTCCTGCTCCGACATCCCGTCGGTCTGCCAGCCCTTGTCGAAGTCAATGTCACTCGACTTCGGCAGCTGTTCGTTGTCGAGATCTCGAATCATGATTCGGGACGGGAGCATCGCCGCCTGCCCAACGAAGATGGCCTCCTGTCGTCGGAGTCCGGAGAGCATCTTCGTCAACCCTGCCATCGAATCGGGAAGTACGCCACGAACATGTGCTCTGTCTGCTTCGTTAGTGATACGCAGGACAATCCAAGAATTACACTGCGAGAGTACGGTTGTCTCGACTTCGCTTGGGCGCTGCGAGACAAGTAAGAGCCCGATTCCGTACTTTCGACCCTCTTTTGCGATCCGCTTAATCGCCTTTTGTGCCGCCTCGTATTGGGCCTCGCCACTGTTGGGGACATAACGGTGTGCCTCTTCGCACACGAGCACAACGGGACTTGCCTCACGCTCCACCACGCTTTGCCAGATCTTCACAGAAAACAAGGCCCGGGCGACTGCTGCGCTAGCAGTGCCGGCTACTTCATTCGGCACACCAGACAAATCAACGACTCTTACTGCCGCGTCGTCACCCAGAATCTGAGCGAGGATGGATGGCATTGGGTCGTCGCCACCATCCCAACTCGTCATCATGAAAGATAGTCGGTCATCCTTGATCAATGAATCGAGTTTTCTGAGCACTTTGTTGTAGTCTTCGTGATCCTTCTTGTTTTTGTTGCTCGGCCGCTGTGCGTTGATCGCACCGACGAGACCAGTGTCATACTTCGCTCCGTTCAACTCGCCGAATTCGTTCAGCCCCGCTGGGTCACCAAGAACGTAGGGGACCGGCGAATCGACTGTTAACTTGTTGGGATCAAGTCCAAGGACATTTAGTGCGGCTTTGGAGCGGGCCACCAGTAATGCGTTTTTGACGATGTTGGCTTGCGACGTCGCTGCGTACTCGGTCTTCCCGATTAGGAGGCCAATCGTTTCGTCAAGATCCAGAAGCCAGTAGGGTAACGAGAGCGTCCCTTCGTCTGTCGACAGCCTCTTGTGCCCCTTGAAGGCCTTGCCGTACTCGTTGTGCGGATCCAAGATCACAATCTGTGGCTTCCACGTGCCGTACGTCGCGTCCGTCCCGTGCTGGATCACGCTGTGGATGATTGCTGCGACCGCGGCCGACTTCCCGGCACCAGTTGAGCCAAGTATGGCGGTGTGCTTGCCAAGTAGTTCGTTGAGATTTGCATAGCACGGCGCTCCTCCCGCCCCCACATGTTCCCCAATTTGGATCACCGTCCCTTTAAAATGGCCATATATGAATCGCAGTTCCGCACTCGGCGTAAGGTAGACCGTTTGCTGAGGTAAGGGGTACGTTGCGACTCCACGCTCGAATCCCAGCTCGCCTTTACCGGATTCTTCGTATGTCCACTCTCCTTCCCCGAACAAGTCAGCTTCAAGGATCCTTTCGTCCGGTGCGGCGCGGGGTGTCATTCCATGCTCTGCGTCGTGCTCCGCTTTCATCCGGAGACGCCCCACGAGGGCGTAAATAAGTTTGCGACCGAAGTGAATCCGCACGATCGATCCAAACTGCCCGATGGGATATGTCTCCCCTGCATAGACACGAGACAACTCCGTCAGGCCGGGGTCTAGCTCGGCGATGATGCGGGAGCCGTCCACCTCAATGATCTTGCCGATGGCCAAGTTCTGGATCGGATCGCCGGGATTCCGATGTTTAGTGTTCATCGCTCGCCCCCGAGCAGCCGTACGACGGTCTCAAATCTCCACCATGGCAGCTCGTGATCCGAGGGGTGTACCGTATCTCCATGAAAGAAACCGCGTTGTGCGAAGATGAGTACTTGATCGCGTATCTCGGCAGTCTGATTCCATTCCTTCAACCGGCCGACGGGTTCGTTCTCGTTGCTGAACGCGACCACGGTTAAGTCTCCGGCAGACTCGCGCAGTGCTCTGTCGATTTCGACATTGATGTGTGCATCGCTGAAAGAGTATCCACATATGACCAGAACGCGCTGAGAGCCGCGAACAGGGTGCATCACGCGACGTGCTCGGTCTGCTAGTTGAGCAAAGGGGTCCAACTGCGTCTCGCGATACTTCGTCGAGGCTGGCCAGATCAAGATGCGCCGATCCTGCACGCCTTGGACCTGCAGGTTCGGCGCTATTCGTCTCGGGAGAGAATCTTCGGTTACTTCACACCAGTCGACGGACCCGTGGAGCTTCAGAACGCGTGCCGCCAAACCGTCACGATCAAATGTCTCCGGGTTCCACCAACCCGTCGCGCCTCCGTCAATACCATCGGAGAACGGGATGCACTCGATTGCCAAGGCATCCTCAACGAGGGTGTCGTAGTTGAGCACAAGGTAATCAACAATCGAACCTGGGGCAGCCTTTCCGACACGAATGGGTTGATGCACTGCGTGGACAAATGCTCGATGGGTTTTGATCTCGACTGGTTTATTGACGGCATTCGAAATGCTTTGTTTGATTTGCTCAACGGCCGTCCGCAATTGTGCATTGGAGTACGATTTCCCATCTATTTGCACCTGCGCCTGCGAGGCTCCGCGCTCAGTTCTACGTTCCGCAATTGCAAGTAGGTCCACCAACTCGCTCAGGTAGTCCTCGATGTGGGAATTCGCCGCCCCATCGAAGAGCCTCGCGATAGCCGCAAGGATCGCCTTGCTGGTTGCGTCGAGTATGTCGCTCCCGATCGCCTTAGCCGTGAGTTCGGCGGTCAGGGGCAGTCCGGCGCACTTGCTGCAACCGGCACCGAGCAAGAACGCACGCCCACTCTGGAGCAGGAGATCCTCGAATTTCTCGACTGCGTTGGAAAAAGGTTTTGTGCGAAGAATAGACAGGTCATCATCTGTTGTCATGCGTAGGTCCCGAATGCGGCGTGCGTCCCTGATCGGGCTGCGATCAGGTGGTCCGGTCACAACGTTGACCCAAGTGTCTTCGTTTGGCGGGTGCGGCACCTAGTGATTCTACCGCGTTGGGGCTTGGAGGGCGAGCGGGACGATCGGGCGGGGCGCACGGAGCAGGCTGTTAACAGCCCGTGGAAGAAGTCTGTTCGCTGAGCGCCGCTGTTCAGGCAGCTTGGCGATGAGCGATTGAGCCGACGGGCGCCGTCGGTGTCCATTTGAACCCCCAGGCGTGCGTCAGACGCCCCCAGCGGTCGATCAAACGCCCGATCAGGCGGAAAATCGCCGAAACAGCCCGCCCCTGCGGGCTCCGGGGCGTGCCTTCAACTCACTCAGGTCCCGTTCGGCCAACTCCTTCAGAACGCGCGTCCCCGCCGCGATGGTCTCCCGTGAGACCTCGGATTTGCTCACCCCCACCTGATCGGCCATCGCCGGCAGCACCGTCTCGTACTTGCGAGTCGACACCCCGCGCAGCACCAGCTCCAGCATCCGGTCCGCCAGCCGCTGGTCCGCCTGCAACGCCGTATACGCCGGAATCTCCACCTCGCCCGGCTCGGCGGCCCGCCGCCGCTTCTTGCGCAGCCGCGGCTTGTCGACCTGCAACTGCCGTTCCTTCAACGCCACACGCCCCGCCTGCACGCCGTGCCAGTACACCTCCCGGTCAGCGTCGCGGCGGCCCTGCTCCTTCGGACCCGCCACCTGCGCGGCGCTCATCTGCAGGACGGCCTCGATGGTCGCCCGGCCCATCACGTCGATCACCTCGTCGATGGCCCGCTCGCCCTTCTCCAGCAGTTCGACCAGCGGAATCAGCAGTTGCCCGTCCTTCGCCAGCCAGTCCGCCAGCTCCCGGCTGTTCGGCGTGGATGCGCCCGAAACGATCTTGTACGGTTTCTTCATCGGTGGCCTCTCCTCCTTGTTGAACACCCGACTGATACCACAGCCGGGCAGGAGTCGCCACCGACTTTCCACTACGCTTGGGGCACCCTCGGTTCTCTCTGGCTGACACTAGCTACGAGGCCACAGCGGTAACTTCCTTCTCCTCTTCTGGTTAGAATTCATGCAGGATCACTTCGGCCGGTGAATTCATCGCCTCGGCACTCGCCCGGACATGCCGGTGGTGTGTGAACAACACGATCTGCGTGCGCGCTGCCACGTCGGCGAGGACGCGAAGTCCTGCTGTGGTTCGTTCATCATCGAACTGCACCAATACGTCATCGACAATGAGTGGCAAAGGCTCGTTAGTTGCGCAAGACGTCTCAACAGCCGCGAGACGTAGCGCTAGGAAGAGTTGGTCTCTTGTGCCCTCGCTCATGCCATGAGCGGGCACGCGCTTCCCATCGGTTCGCACACCAGTCAGGATGGGCCGATCGTCGTCGATGTCAGCTTCGAGCCGCTCGAAATGGCGAAGGGTCATCTCCCGGAAGAACGCGCCGGCCCGCAGCAGCAAGGGTGCCTGATTGCGGCGACGGTAGTCGTCGATCCTACTCGCGAGAAGCGTCGAGGCGACGCGCAGACGGGCGTATCGCACAACGTCCTCGCGGAGCTTCGCAAGCGTCGCTTGGATCTCTTCGGCCTTCTCGCTCGCGGCTGAAGGGCCATCAAGCTGTGATAGCTCAGCCCGAGTAGTGGCTTGCGCCTCGTGCGCAGCCGTGAGGCTCTCTTCCATCTCGACGAGGAGCGCGCTGATCTCGCCAGCCCGAGCGTCCATCGTGTCCCGGCCTACGCCTGCCGCTTCGGCTTCGAGCTCTGCAATCGACGCTCCATCGCCGCTACGAACGAGGTCTCGCTCGACGCGATCGATCTCCTTCCGGCACGCCCTGAGCTCGGTGCTCCGCTGTTCGACCACTGCCAGATCAGCGTCTGGGCCGCAGCGTGCTTCGTCGCGCAGTATCGCGAGCGCGCGCTCCGTCTCCTGTACCGTCTGCCCGTATCGGGCGATGTCACTCTGAAGATTGTCCTGTCGCTCGCCTGCCTGGTGCCGGCGCTCCTCCTCTTGAAGTGCCAGTGCAAGTCGGTCATGCACGGAATTGACCCAGCTGTCCTCTTCCGGTTCCACGGTCTCGCCCAGGCGCGAGGCAAGAGCGTGAACGTTGCCCCGAAACCAGTCAGCATCGCGGTCAATCCCCACAATGCGCGCGTCGTAGCCCGCCGCTGTATCGAGTGCCCCTCGGACCTTCTCGATTGCGTCGAGCGCTGCAAGTACGTCGTCTGGCGGCACGACATCGCCGGACAGGAGTCCGCGGGTCGCTTCCGTCCACAGGCGCTGCCACTCGTCGACATCCGCTTGCGCCGCACGTGTGGCCTTTTCGGCGTCGATGGCCTCTTGCACGTTCTCGTTCATCCGGCGCGCGTGCTCGCTTCGGGCGTGATTCTCCTTCTGTATGCGCTGCCACAGTTTATCTGCCGCCGCCAAGGTCGCCGCCAACCCTGCAGGGGGCGGCGTGTCAGATTCCAATGCTGTCATCGCAGCACGCACATTCTTGACCTGCTTCTCGATCCGCGCGTCGAGAAGTGTCAGCCTCTCACGTGCCTCGTCGAGGGCCTCTGACCGCTCGATCAACCGTTCGAAGTCGGTTCGCCACTCGCGCGCGTCCGCAATCGACGGCGGCGTCCCGAGCACGGGCTTCCACACGGCGCGCCATTCGGATTCGATTGCCGTAGCCGTTTCCTGCTGGCGCCGCTCCGAGGTCTCCCCGTCCTCCACCTCCGTCCGGAGCCGCTTCCCGTTCTCCAGGTACTGCGCGAGCTTCGCGACGTGCTCCGCTTCAGCACGCAACCGGTCGGCGACCTCGTCCGCATCCCTCACGACACGCGGATAGAGATCGATGAGCTTCCCCTTGCCGAGGAGTGCACGTGTCTTCTCGGTGACGTCGTGGCCCTTCTCCCAGTGTCCGCGCAAGAGTTCGAACGCGGAATCGCGGCGCGACCGAGCCGCCGAGAGATCCTCGTCGGTCGGAACGGCCTTCTTGGTACGGAGTGTCTCGATCATCGCGTTTAGCCGCTGGATTTCCTTGTCCAGGCGCTGGCGTTCGGCCTTGATAGCGCGGGCGGCGTTCCGGACTTCCTTGTCGCGCGTCTCGAACTGTGCAATCACGGCTGCACTCGGTACCCGGAACTTCGTCAGACGGTCGGCAGTCGCCGCTGCAAAGCCGAGCTTCTCGAGTCCGGCATCACGTTGCGTAGTAAGCCGCTTCACCGTCTGCGCGGTCTTGTCTCGTTCGTCCTCGGTGTCCCCACCACGGCGTGCTTCGCTGATTGCGACGACGAGTCGCTCGTCGTCTCGGGTCGCTGGGACCTGGGACACCTCGCGCTCGAGGGCCGCCTCGTGCTCTGCTGCCTTCGCGCCATCCCTGACGGCGGCCGCCAACCGCTCATCCAGGCGTTCGCGCTCGGCCGCGAGCTTCTGAATCCGGGCACGACGACCGACGAAGACGCGCAACGCAACGGACTCTTCAATCTCAAGTTCCGGACGCCATTCAGCGAGCAGCCGCTTCGCCAGCGAACGCTGTTCGTACCGCTGGCCGATGAGCCTGGGCCGGTCCGAGAGCGCCTTACGGTATGTTCCCAAATTGACGTGCAGTTGGTTGATGCCTTCTGACTCAGCCACTAGCGGCGGCGTCTGTCCCAGCCGCTCGACGAGCACAACTTGTTCGTGCAGATCCTTGCTTGCACGTTCGAGATTCTGCTTCGCAGCGCGAAGTGCCGCCTCTGCCTCCTGACGTTGTTTCGGGAAGTCCTCGGCAAGAAGGACAGCATCCTTAAGAGCAACGATGCGCTCCTGTAGTTCCTTGCGTTCCGCAAGCATCGGCAGGACACGTTTCAAGCGGTCGATCCGAGATCGTTCCCGGACCAGTTCTTGTTTCTCTTGCGAGAGGCGCGCGACGGCCTCTGTAGCGTCGCGCGACGCTTGCTCCCGATGCGCCCACTCGTCGGCCGAGATGGTCGCCTCGCGCAGCGCTGTGCGGAGTTCGCGGAGCTTGCCAACGCTCTGGTTCACGGTACGCTGGTGACCGCGCGGCACGTAGAGCGCCGAAGCCTCGTCTTCAAGCGTGCTGCGAATCTTCCGGAGATGTGAGACTCCCGAGCCCGCGGCAAAGAGACTCTCCCCGAGATCGCCACGGCCTTGGAGGATGTCACGGCCGCCTTGCACAAGACGAGCGTGATCGATTCCCCAGAACGTTTCAAACGTCCTGCTCGTCTCTCCGCCCAGGAACCGGTCCAGCGCGCGATCGTCGAGACGCGTCCCGTCCGGCGCGAGCAGCGTATTCTTGCTTCCCTTGCGCCGCACGAACGCGATCTCGGTCCCACTCGAGTGGCGCAAACGTCCACCGATGCGCAGAGCGGTGTAGGGATGTAGGAAAGCATCGCTCGTTTGTCCGGGGATACCGTACAGCGCCGCGTGGAGTGCGCGGAGCGCGGAACTCTTCCCGGCCTCGTTGGGTCCAAACACGACATGGAGGCCTGGATTACCCGCGCTCAGATCAAACGTCTGACCGCTGAATGGACCGAATGCCGTGAGTGTCAGTTCGAGGATCTTCACGAAACCGGTTTCTGTTGAGCGATTCGCCCGAGGAGCAGTTCCCTGGCCTCGACGACCACGCGCGCGAGGGACTCCGGCGAATGCGGGTCTACTGTGTCCTCACCATCGAGCAGTTCCCGCGGCAGCACGTTGCGGATGTCGGCGAGCGCGGCGCGCAACGCGTCGTTCTCCGCCGGATCACCCACGGCGGATGCGATGTCGCGGATGAGGCTTCCGATCGCGTCGTCGCGCGGCGCACGCTGCACAAGATCGGCCGGAAGTGTCGTCGCGAAATGCACTTTCTCTATCCAGACATCGGTTGACACCACACCGGCTGCCAACGCGCGGACTTGATGCGTCCACCGATCCGGATCGGCCATGATCTCTTCGTGGAAGACCACAGGCCCGCAAATCTCGACACGGACCGCCAACGCGCGACCGTCCGAGCGATCGGCCTCGGACGCGATGGCGTGCGCCACTCGATCGAGCATCTCGTCTGGCGATGAAGCTCCCTCGGCGTCGATGCGGCTAACGGCCCAGCGTAGAACGTCTACCGGGCGCTCTTCGACGTTCGTGACCGCGCTATTCTCGACCGTTACAAGCGTACAGCCCTTGGGACCGGTCTCACGTGCGTGACGACCCTGCAGGTTCCCTGGGAACACGATCCAGGGATCCTGCGACACGACCTCCCGATTGTGAACGTGCCCCAAGGCCCAGTAGTGATAGCCCTTCTGGGCGAGAATCTCCGGGGACGTCGGTGCGTAGGGCGCGTGTCCCGGACGCCCGGTCAGGCTCGTGTGGAGCAATCCTACGTGGAACGAGTCTCCGTCCGCTGCTGGGTACACGGCGGCGAGATCTGCGGTGATCTCGCGGGTGGCGTACCCACACCCATGGACGGCGACGTCGAATTTCTTGATGAGGCGCGTCTCGGGCCTCTTCGTGGAGAAGAAGTGCACGTTGTCTGGCGGACGGAGGTTCTTCGTGAGCCGGCTTGCGGCATCGTGGTTGCCAGCAACGACGAAGACCGAGATCTGCGCCTCCCGCAGTTTCACCATCTGCTTCACGAAGAAGAGGCCTGTGCGGTAGTCCTTCCAGTCGCCGTCGTAAAGGTCGCCAGCGAGCAGGACAAAGGCCACTTGCTCGTCAATCGCGAGGCGAACGAGATTCTCGAACGCGCGCCGCGTGGCACTGCGCACCGCGGCAACAGGCGCTGATTCATAGCGGTCGAGCCCGACCAGTGGGCTGTCGAGGTGCACATCAGCCGCATGTAGAAAGCGAAACATCTCACTCGTTCCTTAGTTTGATCGTGTGACCCATTTGGCTTTCATGCCGCCCGCCGTGAGTCCGTCGACGAACAGATCGAACGGCCGACGAGGCAGCCGCTTGTGTGCCAGTCCCCGTCCTCGGCTCGTCGCCAGAGCGACCTGGAACACATCCTTGGTCATGACGATCGCTACCTCCATGTCGGACTCTTCCCTCGTTCAGTGACTGATCTCCCACCGCTTGCTCTCCATTGATGTGAAACCAGAGTCGGAAGGAGTCTAACCCCGGGGTGGTTCGGGTTGGGTTAATCGCCGCATGGCGAACATTGACTGCGTGCCCCGCGCCGTGGCGCACGGCCGCCGTGACCGTAAGGCGATCATATGGCTGGGCGGTCATTTTGCGTGCTGAGTTTTTCGAGCAATCCCGTGCGGCGGGGCGGGCGCTGCTGGCAGGCCGCGCGCAGGGCCGCCTCGTCGGCCGCGATCAGCATCTTCGATCGTGCTCGAGTCACGCCAGTGTACAGCAACTCGGGTCCGGCGAGTTCGTGCGCCTGGGGGGGCAGCACCAGCAGCACCGACTCGAATTCGCTGCCCTGCGAGCGGTGCACCGTCATCGCCCAGGCCGTGTCATGGCTTGGCAGTGCCGCCAGCGGAACACTACGGGGTTCCTGGGGACTGGGAAACCACGCTATGACCCCGCGCTCATCTTTTCTGTCCAGCAGCACGCCGACGTCGCCGTTGAAGAGTCCGCTGTGTGGGTCGTTGGCCGTCACCAGTACCGGGCGACCATGGGTCCATTCGCCGGCGGGTCGTCCCTCGCGGCGCAGCCTCGCCTCGACCCGGGCATTGATGCCTGCGACGCCATAGCGGCCCCGCCGCAGCGCGCACAGGATACGCACGCGCGCCAGCGCGGCCAAGGCCGGTTCAGGCTCCGGTGCCCGGACCACCTCCATGATCTGCGGCCAGACGCGGCCCAGGGCGTCGTCTATCTGTTCGGACGCATAGTGGGCCAGTTCCTCTCGATACGCGGTGCTGGTCAGGGTCTCCACCGCCGCCTCGTCGTCGTACTGGCGAATGGCCGCCGCGAGGCGGCTGATCCCCGGGTGCGACTCGAACCGGTAGTTATGGTCCAGTTCGACGTGGCACCTATGCAGGGCCTCGCCATCGGCCGCGACAATCATGTCAGCCAGCACGCGACCCGGCTGCACGCTCTCCAACTGGCGATGGTCGCCGAGAACGACAAGGCGGGTGCCGCGTCCCATGGCAGACAGCAGCCGGTCCCACAGGGCCAGATCCAGCATCGACGCCTCGTCGACGACCACCACGTCAGCAGGTAAGGGGTTGCCGGCATGGAACCGGCAGCGGTCGGTGCGCGGATTCCAGCCCAGGAGTCGGTGCAGCGTGCGCGCCTGGCCGGCGGCGCGCTCCAATTGGGAACGGACATGTGCCAGCAGTCCGTCGAGCGTCGGGGCGGTCTGGCCGATGGCCTCGCCCAGCCGGGCTGCAGCCTTCCCGGTGGGTGCCGCCAGCGCGACGCGGAGTCCCGGGTGGCGGTTCGCCAGGAGCGCCAGCAGGCGCGCCGCCGTGGTGGTCTTGCCCGTCCCGGGACCGCCGGTCACCAGCGTGAGGGCCCGTCGTAGGCCCAGCCCCGCCGCGCGCCGCTGGGCGGATTGTGGGTCAGGAAAGAGCTGCGCAAGATCGTCAGCCGCCTCTGGGGCCGCAGGGCCGGCGGGCGTGCTGCCGACGGCAACATCCTCATGGGCGAGCGCTCGCAGTCTGGTGGCCACCCGGGTCTCGGCCTGATCTAGGCGCCAGGACTGCAGCCGCGTGCCGCGTACGACCAGCGGAGTTGGGCGGGCACCGTCCCTGCCATTCGTGACGGCGGGGCTGGATACCAGTAGTTCGGCTTCTTCGTCGCTGATCTCGAGCGAGGTGTGACCGGCGACCCACGCGCTGAAGAAGCGACCGAGTACTGGTGTGGCGGCGTCGGGCAGGCCCCACCGGCGCGTCAATAGCTGGATAGCAGCCAGGCTCATGTCAGCCCTCCGCGGCCAGGGCTCAGAAACAACCAGTCGAGTTCGTCCAGCAACGGTTCTGGCGGGGTGATCTCGAGCACGCCCTGATTCGTTCCCGGGAGCACACCACGTACGAACAGCAGGCTGCCCGACACGGCCGACCCACCGGAGTCGTAGAGCCGCAAGTAGCGGCGTAACGCCACCAGATAGAGATGCACTTGCAACAGATAGTGCTGTTCCGCCGCGCTGCGCCACAGGGCCTGCTGGCTATAGTCGGCGAAACGCGGTCCCAGGTAATTACTCTTCCAGTCCACGACGCCCCAGCGGCCATCGGCCCGCACCAGGCGGTCGATGTAGCCGGTGAGCATGCCTGACATCTCTTGGCTTGGCAGGCCAGCCAGGTCCTGGGCGTAGTGGCGTTCGTCGGCGGTACGGGCGTGACGGGCGAAGAGGTCCGACAGGGCTTGCCCGGTGATTCCGGCCCGCCCCAGCGGCAGCAGAAACTCCCATTCAGACAGAGTCTTGTTCGAGGCGGCCGTGTCGAGGCGAGCATCCAGGCCGTCGAGGCGAGTGGTCTTCAGCGTGGCGAGTGCGTGCTGCACCGCATCCACGGCCTGGGCGGAATAGAGCCGGTGTCGTCGTAAGCTCCGGTCCACCAGCACCGCCGTGTCTTCGTGGAAGTCCCATTGCTCCAGCAGCTCGTGCAGGCAATTGCCGGCGTGGGTCCCGCGAGCGAAGGTGGCCAGGGGCACGGCGGCGTCCATGGCGTCGGCGACTGCGCGGATGGCGTCGGCGTCCTCGGGTTCCACCACGACGTCGCGGCGTTCCCGCTCGTCATGCCGCCCATGGGCCAGTTGCGAGAAGCTGGTCAAGTGCCAGGCATGGAGATCGAGCACGGGGGCGGGGCGCGCGTGCAGGGACGTCTCGTCATGTCCACGGTCGGTCCAGACCGTCTCGGTGGGCGAGGGCGGGGCAGACACGGTCATCACGCGTGGACACGCCGCGTGGAGCCGGCGCAGGGTGTCGCCATGTTCGCAGGTGGCGACATCCTTCTTCCGATCGGTCACGTCCCGGTACCAGTCTTCCAAGCTGTCGACTTGGTCGTCGGTGCGGAGCAGCCAATCAAGCGACGTTGGGGGCAGAGGCGATTTCCTCGTGTAGCCCAGGGGCCCGGCGAGCAGCGTCACGCGGCGACGGGCGCGGGTCAGCGCCACATAGGCCAGCCGTACGTCTTCCCGGAGACGTTCGGCGGTATACGCGCGGTGTTCCGTCCGATTGTCCCGTTGTGTGCCGTCGGCGAGTACCCAGCCGTTGTTGCGGCGGACGAGCAGACGGTCGGTGACACGGGCATCCGGCCGCACTGACCACAAGTAGGGGCAAAACACAAAGTCGAATTCCAGCCCCTTGGCCCGGTGTACCGTGACGATCTGGACGGCGTCGCCGTCTTCTTCCAACCGATGCAGCCGTTCATCCGCTGTGCTGCCGTCCGACATCCGCTCGCCCTCGAACCACTGCAGGAGCTTGACGGGCGCATGCTGGCCCTCGGCTTCACGGGCTTGCAACAGTTCCACCAGATGCCGCAAGTCGGTCAGGTGCCGTGCGCCCGCAGGCGCGCGGGCCAGTCGCAGGGTGGCACGGGAATCTGCTTCCAGACGAGCCATCACCGCGGCAATCCCTTGGCGATGCCAGAGGTCGTTCCATGTCATGAAATTGGCCAGCCATGCATCGGCGTCCGCCGTGGTGAGCGTGGCTAGCATGGCCGAGTCGTAGCCGAACAGACGGGTCGCCATCGCGGCGCGTCGCCACCCGGGGTGGGTGGGCGACAGGATCGCCTTCAGAATGGCCGAGAGGTCGGAGGCCGTGTCGCTCTGCATGACGTCCCCGTCGTCGCGGACCACGCTCGGCACGCGTCGGGCCCGCAACGCCTCGTGGACCAGCCCAGCCTCGATGTTGGTGCGGGTCAGCACGGCCACGTGTGATGGATTGACCCGTGTCGCGTCGGCTCCCATCGTCCAGCCAAGCAGATCCACGATAGCCGTGGCGGTGCACGCGGCCGCGCGTGACCGACGCGGCTGGGCACGAGCCCAGTCCTCGGTGTCGGCGTCGGGGACCACCCAGGCGACCAGCCGTCCGTGCCCGTCCTCCGGCAAGGGCAGATCTTCGTCCTGGTGAGCCGCGGTCGCCGCGGGATAGGTCAGGTCGGGGGTGCCGAAAGCGCGGGGGCGTCCGAACAGGGTATTGAGCGCTGTCACCAAGCCAGGGGCCGACCGATAGGTCGTGGCCAGACTGCTGACGCGCGCGTCATCCGTCGGGCGGGCCGAGAGGTACGCAGGGAGGTCTCCGCCGCGAAAACTGTAAATGGCCTGCTTCGGGTCACCCACCAGGATGAGCCGCCCCGGTCCCGTCCTGCGGTCGAAGATGGCCCTGAAAATGTCCAGTTGTTGTTGGTCAGTGTCCTGACTCTCGTCAATCAGGCCCACCGTCCACTTGTCTGACAGCCGCTGGGCGAGAGCCGCGCGGTTGGGCCCCGCGCACAGCGCGCGATGCAGGTGCTGAATCAAGCCGTCGTAGCTGACGGCGTTGCTGCGGCGCAGGCTGTGCGTGTATCGGTGCTCAGCGGCCTGACTCAGGTGCGCCAACCAGGCCCACCCGGTCGCGCCGAGGCTGGTCTCCACCGCCCCGGCTGCCGCTACAATCGGCAACGCGTCCGCCTCGTCCGAGGCAGCCTTGCCCATGGTGCCTTTCCGGCCAAACCAGGATTTCGCACCCGCGAGTCGCGTGGCGATGTGAAACATATCGACCGGGGGCTGCTGCGGGTCCAGGGTCTCAAGCGTCGTGTGCCACGTGTCCAGCTGCGCGACCGAATCTTCACCAGGATTCTGTGTCGACCTATTCAGGCTCACTGCGTCTCTGCCAGCGATCTCCTGCAGTCGACGGATGTCGGCGCGGGTCGACTGCACGGCTTCAAGCGCCCGTACCACCTGGTCACGTGTGTCCGGCAGCGAGAGAGGCTCCGGGTCCATGCGGGTGGCCGGCCGCCGGGTCAACGAGCGCCAGGCCTTCAGATCGTCCTCGACTGACCACGTCCCACAGGCGGCCACGGCGGCCAGCAACGAATCGGCAGCGAACTCGGTGCGCCACGTATCTTTGACGGCATCCGACTGCATGTCGCCAGGGTCCGGTAGAACCTCGAATCCGGTGGGCATACCGCACAGAAACCCCTCGGCTCCGAGCACTTGCTTGCAGAAGGCATGAATGGTCGACACCGCGATCTGGTCGCTTTCATCCAGCGCCAGCCGCAGACGCAGCACGGCCGTGTTCCGCTCAGGATCCGGGAGAGCCCCCAGACGGTCCAGCAGCAGACGAATGCCCGACTGGTGCTCGGCGGGCTGGGTGCCGGCGTTGGCATGCCCGACCAGGGTCGCCAGCTGGCGGCGGGTCTGCTCGCCCAGTTCACGGGCCGCGTCCTCGGTAAACGTGACCAGCAACACGTCGCCGATGCCGCTGAGCACCCCGTCCACCAGCAGGCGAGGAACCAGGTGCGAGATGGTCCAGGTTTTCCCGGTGCCCGCGCTGGCTTCAATGACCGACAGGCCGGGGGGCACGGCGGTGGTGCGCAGGTCGAAATTAGCCACCGCCGGCCTCGTGCCGCGCCGAGGTTGCCGTGGGCGCGAACCAAGCCTCCACTGGGCCGAAAACTGCTGCGGCCACGCGTCGCCACGCGTCGAAGATCTCCTCCGCGAAGGGGTCCCGATCACGCCACGTCAGCCGCGCAGAGGCGCTGTCGCCTTCACCCGGCGGGCCCTGGGGTTGCTGGTGCCAGGCCTTCATGGCTTTGTCGGTTTCGTTGACGCCACGTTCACCCGCGGCGAACACCGCAAAGCTCGTCTTCGGCCCGAATGGCAACGGATACCGCCGTGCGTGTGCACACAGGTGCAGCAGGTGGTCCAGCGCGGCGCGCGCCTGGTCTGGGGCGATCGGCGGCCAGCGGTCGACTCTGGCACGCTCCCCGTCCTTGGAGACCACCACGGTGTCGCCGCGCATGCCGCAGGCGGCGGCGAAGGTCGCGCGGACCCACACATCGAGACGATGATGGGCGCCGGCCTTCAGTTCGGCGGGCCTGACCAGCACGTGCAGCCGGTGGTCAGGGGTGACGGCAATGTTGCCGGCCACCGGCGGGCACCCGTCTCGGTACACCAGCCGCTGGGGCTGCAACCGGCCACCCGCCTCGTGCAAGGCGCGTCGGGCCAGGGACTCGGCTTCCTGCACCGTCTGTCTGCCCATCGCGGTGCCCAGGGCTCCATAGGGCAGCAAACGATCGGCCGTCAGGCGTTCTTTCAGGAACGTGGTCCGTCCCGCCAGCACGGCATCAATGACCTCAGTCTGCAGCTGCCACCGGTCCAGGCCCGCTGGGGCGGCCACCGGCTCCCGGTCCAGGGCGAACGGATCGTCCCCGGCCTGGGGGATCTCGACTCCCAGGGACCCCAGCCAAGCCGACCAGGGATCTTTGAGGATCCGGATCATCTCGTGCAACTCGAGGTCGGCCGACTGGACCGCTGCGGGTGGCTCGAACACGCCAGCCTGGAATGGGGCGGCCGCCGCTTGCCGCTGCTGGCACGCGCGGGCAATCTCAAGGTGGCCGGTGTCGAACGAGGCGCGCGGGCCGGTAAAGCAGACCGCGTTGAACGGCTGCAGCGGGTGGTCTTCGATCAGGTCCCTGTATGTGGTCTCCCGGATGTCGGAACGGTCGGAGACGGTGGCCGCGGCCACCCGCAGGAATTCATCGACGCAGGCTGAGAGCGGCTCGTCCTTGTTGCTGCGGATGTTGCGGGCCGTGGCCGTCACGATCACGCGGTCGGCGGCCGCCAAGAGCGCGTCGAGAAACAGCTGCCGGTCTTCACGCACCGGATCCCGGTCGCCGCGGCGCGGCGCTGCGGCCAGCAGGTCCCAGGCGGGCGCCCGGGCCCGGCGCGGAAAGGCGGCATCGTGCAAGCCCAGCACCGCCAGCACGCGACAGGGAATGGCGCGCATCGGCTTGAAGCCGCCCATGGCCATGTTCCCACCGACCCGGGACACCGCGCGAGCCTCCTCCTGAGCCACCTGGTCCAACCAGTCGGCCACGGCGGCAGCGTCCATGTCGACGTTGCACGCATGGTCCGTTTCAGCGGCGCGGAGCTGCCCGACCAGATCCACGGCCGCTGTCGAGTCGAACCGACCGTCGCTGGCGGCCAGTACCTGGTCCAGCGCCTGGTCCAGACGGTCGGCCCACTGGCCGGGACTGACCTCACGTTGCCAGTCTTCCAGCAGACACACCAAGCTGTCCATCCAGTCCAGTGATGCGCTCAGCGTGGCTGGGTCAGCACCCAGGTCGCCCGACACGGGCAGGGCCGGGCGGTGGTGCTCGTCCGACGCGGTGTCCGCGTCACCCAGCCACACGCCTGCCAGTAATCGGTCCAGCCCCTCGCGCCACGTTCCCGTGCCCTGGTCGCCGGCATCCATCGACTGGCGATGGGCCGCATTGAGTCCCCATGTAATACCCGCGGCACGCACGCGATCGGCGAGCGTGGCCGGGTTAGTGCCCAGTGATTCGACGCGTGCGGCGACGGTGGGGAGTGCCAGCAACGCCAGCCCCTCGCTCAGGGGCACGCGGCCGGCCGCCACGCGCAGCATCGTCTGCATACCGCGTATCAGGGGGTCGCTGCGATCGATCCGCCGCTCCGCCAGACGCAACGGCAACGAGGGGTCACCGTCCCGCAAGATAGCCTCGGCGAGCGGTGCGTAGATGTCCAACTGCGGGGCCAGAATCAAGACCTCGCTCGCCCTCAAATCGGGGAGGCTCTCGAACGCGTCCAATAATTCATCGCGCACCACTTCCACCTCGCGGCGGGCCCCGTGGCAGCGATGCACACGCACCGAACGATCCGCCGTGACCGGCGGGGCGGTCGTGGCGGCACCCGGCTGCCGCACCGCGCGAATGTCTGCCTGCAGACGGGCGAGGAGTGTGTCCGACCGGGGCTCGGGGAGCGCGATCACGTCGTACTCCTGACCTTCGGTGACGAGTGCCTCCTCGAAACTGCGAAAGCTGTCGACGGCTTGCTTGCCCAGATGGGACAGCAGGGGGTGCCCTTCCCAGGCGAGGTCCACAACCTGCCCTGCCCGCATCTGCGTGCGACCGGCGCGAAGGTCGCCGAGGTATTCAGTCGACGGGAGCAGGGCACGCAGGCAGACCCTGGTTCTGGTCGCCAGCGCGCGTAACAGCGGCAGTAGGGTCAGGGGCAGAGGCCCGGTGGCCAGGACTTCCAGTGACGTCGGCACGTCACCCTGGCCCGCGTGGATGCTCGTCTCGAGCGCGCGCAGGCGCACAGCCGGATGGGGGTGGTCGGCCAACCCGGCAGAGAGACGCTGCCACAGATCCCGCTGCCAAGCCTCATCGCCCTGAGCGGACTCGGGCAGAGCGTCCCAGGCTTCGCCCCGGTCCCAGGCGGCAATCATCTCCGGTCGAAAATACAGATACTGGTCGAAGCGGTCGGCCACGTCGCGGGCTAGCGCGTGCCGCGCCCGGGTGTCCACGCACGCCGCCCCCAGGCGAGGAGTATCGCCTTCCTCGACCATGGCCGCCAGCAACGGTACCAGTCGCCACGCCAAGCCCTGCGGGCGCCAGGAGGGATGGAGCGGGTCCAACCCGACCAGCTGGGCCATGTGTTCGATAAAGGCGCCCGGCAGGAGGAACGCTACGCCCATGGCCACCCCGTGACACCGGGCCAGCGCGGCCTTGGTGCGGTCCACCAGGGGCAGCGACGGCATCAGCACGGGCACCACGACGCCGGCGGCACTCCCCGGCCTACCCAGCGAGTCGACGAGGTCGTCAACGAGCAGGGTCGCGTCAGACGCGAACTTCAGTTCCAGGGCCATAGGGGCGTGCAACTCGGATGATCGCTAGGCGGCTGGCGATGGTGACCGGGCGACCCAGTCGTGAGAGGCCAGCATCTCTTGCGCCGCGTCGCCGGGGCGTGCCTTGGTAAACGCCGCGAGACGCATAGCCCGACCGACCGCAGCCCGGCGGTGAGCGCTCTCATACTCCTATCGGGTCCGCCTCGACCGACGACGCGCGGCGCGGCCTGTCATGCCGCAACCAGCGTGCGAACGCCTTGCCGGGATCATTGATTTCCTCGAGCGAGCCGTACCACGCGGCCTCCCAGCCAGCCGCCGGCAGGCCAGTGAACAACATCAGATTGAGCGGGTAGACCTCGCTGTCGGTGCACCGGCGAAAATCGTCTCGGAACAGGAATACCGGCTTCTCCCACGCGATCGCCATGCCCAACTCCACCATGATGCCCTCATCCGGCGGACAGCCGTTGACCACCGCGAACAGCCCATCCGCCTCGCGCACATCCCGCAGATCGATCTGCGCGATCCGATACGCCCAGTCCGCACTCGCCCGGTCGATCTGGTTGTTGCGGGCGAACGGCTCCCACACGTCGGCCCTCATCGACTCCAGCGCCCTCACAAGCTCGTGGAGCGGTCCGCCGCGCTGTTGCGCGGAGAAGCCATCGGCGTTCGCCAAATCGAGGGTTTTCTTCGCGGTCATGTGCACATGCGCGGTGGTCGACAACGACGCCATCATAGAGGCGCCAGCCACGGGTGTCGAGAGAGCCTGTAATCGCGTGTCGCCCCTCTTTTGCGGGCGACGCCGTTGGCGGTGCCCGTCACGCTCGTGACGGGCATGAAGCCGTGCGGGTGTGATCGCCTGTGCCGACGGGTAGCACCCGGCCTCCCGATGAACCCGCGGCCGGGCCCGGCGCGTGCCCGTGTTCGGCCACGTCCTGCCAGGGAAACGCACCAAAACAAAACCGAGGCGACCCAAGTGTGGGACGAAACGTGGAACCGAGTCGGGTGCGCACGAGCAAGGCATTAACGCTGAACAACTTACAGCAGGTCGCGGAGAAGCGGGAATAGACTCGCGGCCCGCCTCGACTCGTCATCCCGACTCCAGATCCCCCCGCGAACGGGGATGGACCCCGTCGCGGAACCTGGACAGGCTGCCGAGGCCTCGCCCCCGCCGTTCGACGCAACCAACGGCATGGAACCCGACGACGCTCGCTGCGTCGTCGCCCGCCCGGGCGTTCTGCGCGACGAGCACGAGATCCTCGATTGAGATGGCGCCGACCAGATGGCCCATGTCGCTCACCACCGGCACACGTCTCACTTGAGCGTCACGCATCCGGCGGGGGGGCTGATGAGATGACTCGTCGACGCGTCACGTGTGAGGATCCCTGTGCCGTTCCGTAGCTGGCCCAGGTGGTCTCGTAGAATCCCGACCGGAATTGCACACGGAATTGGTCATGGCCACGCGCGTTTTCATGGAATCCCCTTGGGAACAAGGCGGTTATCCGAAGTTTGGCGGATTCCGCCCCGAACTCCACGCATCACCGCATTGATGCGGCAATCGCCAAGCCGGAGCAACCCTCCCAACTCCCGCGTGGTGGGATCCGGAATCGCTCTGGGAGCGCCCACGCAAGACGCCGTGTGCACGTCAATAGCTCACATCTGTGAAGCTGAAGGGGGTCGCGGCACGCTCCGCCCGTGACGGAGATGTCGAGGCGCACGATCACAGCGCCGAGACTGGGTCGAGGCTCATCACGCAGGCCGCCACCCCAAGGAACAACTCCGCTGCGATATCGCACTCGGACAAGCGTTGACCTGTCCACGGAATCGGGCCAACTCCAGATCCAGGCTAGGACCTGAGTCGATGCCAACATTGGGCCGTCTTGAGCGAGTTGATCTCCGTGACATCTGGTCTACAGAGGCCCAGGACTTCACTCCCTGGCTGGCTCGAGAAGAAAACCTCGCGATCCTCGGCGAGACACTGCAAGTTGAGCTGGAGGCGGTGGCGCAGGAAAAGAGCGTCGGCCCGTTCCGGGCGGATATTCTCTGCCGCAATGCCGATGGCGGCGGCGGCAGCTGGGTCCTGATTGAGAACCAGCTCGAACGTACGAACCACCTGCATTTAGGACAGTTGCTTACCTACGCCGCTGGTTTGAATGCAGTCACGATCTGCTGGATCGCCGCCAGTTTTACGGACGAGCACCGCGCCACGCTCGATTGGTTGAACGAGATCACCAATGAACGATTTCACTTTTTCGGTCTTGAGGTTGAACTCTGGCGTATTGGTTATTCTGAGCCTGCACCCAAGTTCAACGTGGTCTCGCAGCCCAATGACTGGAGCCGGTCTATCGGCGGCGACGATGCCAGCCCGCTAAAGAGGCAGCAGTACGCCTTCTGGGCTCACCTTATGAAGCGTCTCGAAGCAGACGGGAGTCTAGTCCGGCCAAGGAAACCGCAGGCGCAGGGCTGGATGACCTTTGGCGTCGGGCGCGCCGACTTTTGGTTGGAAGCAACCCTGCATGCTCAACAGAAGTGGATAAGTGTTGATCTGTTTATGCGCGGAACGGCAGCGACAACGCACTTCCACTTGTTGCGCGAGCAACAGGAGAGTATTGAGAAGGATTTGGGCCAGCCCCTTGATTGGCGAGAACTCCCGAGCCGAAAGAGCAGCAGTCTTCGCTTGTACCTGAAAGATGTGGATCCGACTCAGGAGGACGACTGGCCCAACCAGATCGAATGGATGGTTACCACGCTGACGCGATTTCACAATACCTTCGCGACCCGGATCCGCGGACTCTCAGCACCAGTGCAGGGTTGAGGTTCGCGTTTTGTGACGCTCTGATGGTCTTGGTTTGACACGTGATCGTGGGCGACGCCGCGGCGGTGCCCGTGCGCCGATGGTCGCGTTCTCCCCGTTTTCTATTCGCTGTTCTCCAGCGCGCGTTCCGCTGTTCGTGCGTCTGCGAGCAGTGTGATCATCTCGCTCGCGTGTTCCTTCGACAGTCCTGGGTCTTCCGGGTCGATTCCGGTTGCACGTGTCTTCTGCACCAAGTCCCGCAGGTACTCCCGTTGGTGGTTTGTCGCGTACCCGCCTGCCGGCGGTCCCCATCGCTTTGCGATCGCGATCAGCACTATCAGTGCCGCGCAACCAATGATCCATCCCATTCTGGTGGCTCTCGACCGCAACGCGTTGCGGTCAGCTTCAACTGTGCCCCGGCCATCTTCTCGGCTCGCCGCCCCGGCTCTGGTTGCGGCGGTCGTCGGTGCGGGTCCCTTCGCACGTTCCGGTTGACCCTCTACCGTTGTCGCTGCGTTCCCCGTCCGTTGCCCCTTGGCCGATTCCCTCGCGGTTCTCGACGCTGGCATTGTCCTTCCCGCTGTTCGTGTACGTGCCGCCCCCAGCGCTGACGGGCGGTCGTTGCCTGTGGGAGACACGCCCTTCGCGCTCGCTGGGGTCCTCGCTTGGCAGCTACCCCCCCGACTGGACGAGCTTGTCGTACTCCTGACTGTTTGGCATTCGCAGTGTGGCCGGGGGTTTGCCTTCGGCGATGAGTTGCATCGACTCGAAGCTGTCGTAGTTGGGAATACGCATCTTTCGCCACACGTCGATCTTGGAGAACTCCTTGACCACTTCGCGCAGCGAAATCCCTTGAATCATCAGCACTATTGCTTGGTTTAGCAACCACACTTCATGCTCCCGGCGATCGCTCGGCGGAAATCCGCGGCAGCACCAGCCGGTAGTCATTTCGTAGGGTCCCGACCAGTTCGTCGTGTCTGGGTGAGGTCCCACCTTGCACCCCGTGGCGCCCTTCGGAGACCCCTTTGGGTTCCATGCGATCATGTACTTCGTCATCACATGACTCTACATGGATCGTCCTCGCTTTGGTCCGTGTTCGGACCTTCAGCCATGTTCCCGCCGGCTTTGCACCCTTGCGCAGCTTCTGATCGAGGTCGATCTGTATTCATTTAGCGGGTGATTCGTCAATAAATACGGGCTGAAGTGGGCCGGGAACGTTCGGAGTCCCGACGAGATTCCTTTGCGGATGTTGCGTCTCACGCGGGTTGCCGCCATGGCTGCATTGTTACCATGCCGCAGTAGGAAGTCGGGCGCGGACGTATGGGCGTCGGCTTGCCCTGGGCACGGAGGGCAAGGGTCTGCTGGCTGCCGAGCGCAGCAGCCGTTCGAAACACCCGCCGCACACAGCCGGCAGCCAAGTCGGGGTGGCGTCTTTGCACTGTATCTTTCGCGGCGGGCAGCCGCGGGGACCGGTCGCGCTTCGGAAGCGGTCGTTCCGGCGTTGCGCCCCTCACGCGGACGGCGGCGGAAGCCCGAATGCGTCGGGTCGGCTGGCGGCTCCCGGTGAGCCGGTCGTTGACCGGCTCAAGCACCGTCCGGGTTGCTCGGCCGGGGCTGCATCGGCTGGCGGTTCCCGGTGAGCCGGTCGTTGACCGGCTCAAGCACCGTTCGGGTTCATCGGCGGGGGGCTTGCATCGCTGGCGGTTCCCGGTGAGCCGGTCGTTGACCGGCTCAAGCACCGTTCGGGTTCATCGGGGTGGATGGACTGCATGCGCCCGCGATCTCGTATCCACGACCGCCCGTGCTACAGCCGAGCCCGAGAGGTAGCCTCTGCTCCCGGCGAGTCAAGGCGCTGCGCGCCTCCTTCGCTCCGCTCCGGTCCTTCGGATGACTCGCCGCTCGCGCCGGCTCAGAGCTGGCTATGGCCGGACGGATTCGTCCGGCCATTGAACACACTGGCCGGAAGACCGAGACGACTCTCAACCAACGGCTCCTGGGCATCCAAGCGACCATGGCGAGAGCACGCGCATTGCCTCGTAAAAAATGTTACCGGGCGAACATCGTTGCCTCACAATCCTTGCTACCGAAGGAGGCACGATGTCGACGATCAGTGCAGGAGCGCGGAAGGAGTTGGTGGTCGCCGTGGCCGAGCGGTATCAGACGAGCACGGCGGCCGAGAAGCGGCGGATCCTGGATGAGTTCGTCGCTCTCACCGGGTACCACCGCAAGCATGCCATCCGCGTCCTCAACGGAAACTCAGCGCAGCCGGCAACGAGGCGAGGGCGCCGGTGTGTGTACGACGAGGCCGTGACCGAGGGTCTGGTAGTCCTCTGGGAGGCATCGGACCGCTTGTGCGGGAAACGCCTGAAGGCGTTGCTGCCGGTCCTGGTGCCGGGGCTTGAGCGTCACGGCCACCTGTGCCTGGACCCACGGGTGCGCGAGCAGCTCATGGCGGTCAGCGCCGCGACGATCGACCGACGTCTGGGGGAAGCGCGGGCCGTGACGACCGGCCAGCGCCGGCACCGCCGTTCAGCGCTGAACAGCGTGCAGGGCCGCGTCCCGGTGCGCACTTTCGGCGATTGGCAGGATCCGGCGCCGGGGTTCGTGGAGGCCGACCTGGTCGCGCACTGTGGCGGGTCCATGGCCGGCAGCTTCGTGTGGACGCTGGTGCTGACCGATATCGCCAGCGGCTGGACGGACTGTGTGGCGCTCCTGGTGCGCGAAGCGCGTCTGGTGGTCCACGCGCTGGATCAGCTTCGCGGCGCACTTCCGTTTCCGCTCCGGGGGATCGACACCGACAACGGGAGCGAGTTTCTCAACGAGTCGTTGATGAAATTCTGTAACGACCATCACATCGAGTTCACGCGGTCCCGACCGTTTCGGAAGAACGACCAGGCGTGGGTCGAGCAGAAGAACGGGGCGGTCGTCCGCCGTCTGGTCGGGTACGGCCGCCTGGAGGGCGTGGCCGCCGGCGAAGCCCTGGCGCGCCTCTACTCGGCGTCGCGCCTGTTCGTGAACGTGTTCCAGCCCTCGTTCAAGCTGGCCGAGAAGACGCGTATCGGCGCCCGCGTTCACAAACGCTACCACCCGCCGGAGACTCCGTGTGCGCGGTTGCTTGCGTCGGACGCGATTCCCGCCGAGATGAAGGACCGGCTCCGCGCGCTGCCCGGGACGCTGGATCCACTCGGGCTCCTGAACGAGATTCGTACGGTTCAACATCACCTTGCCGCCCTGGCCGCGGGCGCGACGGGCCATCCGATGCCGCAACACGACGCCGAGCTCGACCGGTTTCTTCGGAGTCTGACGCATGCGTGGCGGGCCGGCGAGGTACGACCGACGCACAAGACTCGCCCGAAACCGCCAAGGCACTGGCGGACCCGGCAAGACCCCTTCGAGACGACGTGGTCCCGCGTCGTTGAGTGGCTCGAGGCTGAACCGCATCGGACGGCGAAGGAGCTCTTCGAGCGTCTGCAACGGGAGCACCCCGGCGTGTTTCCCACGGGCCAGCTCCGGACTCTGCAGCGGCGTGTCAAGGACTGGCGTCGGCTCGCGGCCCGTCGCCTCATCTTCGCCGATCCGATGGGACCTCCCCAGGGCGTTCCCGTGTCAGTCATCACCGCCGCCGGTACGCACGAACGCGAGCCGGACGCGGCGCCACCCGAGCTCGATCACGAGGTCGGCGTGACCCGGCCATAGAACTCCACGGGAGCGGCGCGTTCGAGTGAGGGAGAACAGCCGAAGCCCCGCGGCCAATCCCCGGCAGGTAACACCCCAATCGACCGCAAACCTGGCAGAGATGAGGGCAGGAGTCCCGCCGTCGACTACCGCACCCTGCCGTCGGCCGCGGCGCGTCGCGGCCTGCGGCCACAGCGGTCGTCGCGTCAATCGGAGCTGCAGGGCGTTGGCCAGCACGAGGAGCTTGCGCATGGCGGCGCCCGACGGGTCGGAGCCGCCGACCTGCCCCCCGTCCAACGACCGACGACGGAACGCTGACGCGGGAACGGCATCGCCTCGCCTGCGGCTCGCCCTCCCGCGCCCCCGGTCGTAGACCGGGGGGGGGGGTGACGTTGAGGTTCAGTGACCGGTGTCCGGTGCACGATGGTGACGGCGACCTCCGGTTCCGTGCAGCCCCGTGGTGGTCGACGAGATTTCCAGCATGGCGGCGCCCGACGGGTCGAGCCGACCGACCTGGCCCCCGTTCAACGGCCGACGACGGAACGCTGACGCGGGAGCGGCATCGCCTCGCCTGCGGCTCGCCCTCCCGCGCCCCCGGTCGTAGACCGGGGGGAGTGACGTTGAGGTTCAGTGACCGGTGTCTGGTGCACGATGGTGACGGCGACCTCCGGTTCCGTGCAGCCCCGTGGTGGTCGACGAGATCTTCAGCATGGCGCGCGCCGGCGTGGACTGGACAGCTCACGCGGCGGGGGCCGGTGCACTTCCCGCCCACTGCCACACCGCCGTGCCCCGGTTGTCCGGTCTTCCCCGGGGCGGTTCTGTCCGACCAGGGCGTTGGCCAGCACGAGAAGCTTGTGCATGGCGGCGCCCGACGGGTCGAGCCGACCGACCTGGCCCCCGTTCAACGGCCGACGACGGAACGCTGACGCGGGAGCGGCATCGCCTCGCCTGCGGCTCGCCCTCCCGCGCCCCCGGTCGCAGACCGGGGGGAGTGACGTTGGGGTTCAGTGACCGGTGTCCGGTGCCCGACGGCGACGGCGACATCCGGTTCCGTACAGCCCGTGGTGGTCGACGAGACCTCCAGCGTGGCGCGCGCCGGCGTGGACTCGGCGCACTTCCCGCCCACTGCCACGCCGCCGCGCCCCGGTTGTCCGGTCTTCCCCGGGGCGGTTCTGTCCGACCAGGGCGTTGGCCAGCACGAGAAGCTTGTGCATGGCGGCGCCCGACGGGTCGAGCCGACCGACCTGGCCCCCGTTCAACGGCCGACGACGGAACGCTGACGCGGGAGCGGCATCGCCTCGCCTGCGGCTCGCCCTCCCGCGCCCCCGGTCGCAGACCGGGGGGAGTGACGTTGGGGTTCAGTGACCGGTGTCCGGTGTCCGGTGCCCGACGGCGACGGCGACATCCGGTTCCGTACAGGCCGTGGTGGTCGACGAGATCTCCAGCGTGGCGCGCGCCGGCGTGGACTGGACAGCTCACGCGGTGGTGGGCCGACACATTCCCGCCGATGCTGTCGCGCCACCGCGCCCGGGCCGGTCGGGTGACCAGAAACTGGCCTGTCCCGGGCTGGAAACGCAGTACGATCTTTCTGAGGACGGTGGGTAACATTCCTAAATGAGGCAACGCGAGCGGCAAAAGTAGTTGACGCCAAACACAAGCGGCTCATATGGCAAAATGAGGGGATCTCTGAGATCCCACGGGCGTCAAGGTGACCAAGGAACAGATGGACGCAATCGCGCTGGTCCGCGATGCGTTCCATGGGGAATGGAATTACAAACTGTTACCCCGACGAAGTTGATAATTTTATATCGATCACTGTCCTAAACAAAGACCTTAGATCGCTTCACTCGTCCCTCCTCTCGGTGGGCTTCAGAAGCGCATCTGACTCTAGTTCTGACCTGTCGTCGTTTTCGGGGGAGACGTTATGATTGACGGAACCTGAACGCCGTTCGCGGACGGTCCCGAATGACTACTTTCTTGCGAACGGCCACTTATTTGGCCTCCCGGTTGAGCACGACTTCCACCAGTCCCCCACTCACCGGAAAGTGCACCCAACATTTCGCGCATTCGAGGCCGGCTCCGTTTAGCGCGCTCGCGTACGCGGTGAGTTGGCCGGAATACTCCAACGCCTCGTCGGTCCACTCCGAGCGCGGACGTGGGGAGGACTTGTGGTCGATGACGATCCACCCCGCCCCGGTTTCGATGAGCAGGTCGATCCAGCCGTGGAGCACCTGACCATTGTCCTGAACGAGCTTCACGGGATGCTCAACTAGGATGCGGTGCGGACCGAACCGGGCGTTAAGGACCGCCCTGAGGCGTCGTGCACATTCGATTGCGTCCGCCGGGGCCATCGCCTTCTCGCCGGCCGCATTCTGGATGATGGACGCGGCGTATTCGACTGCGTCGTGTCGGCCTGGGTTCACAAACTCCGCGGCAATTACTGCATGGAGCGCGGTGCCGATCCTCACCATGTCATCGCCGTGAACCGCAAGGCGTGGCCCTAACTCGACGATACTGCCTACGGCTGCGCCCTCGGCGGGCTCGGCGTCGGAGGGGTTCAGCCGCTCGCGGAGTCGAAGCTCGGTCGGGGAACGTTCAAGGAACCACGTTGGCGTGAACGGAGTGGGTGCGGGAACCGTGACGTCGGTTGCGGACAAGTCAACGACGGCCGACGGGATGGGCTCGCCATCTGGAAGCGGGTGTTCATCGCCAGCAGGAAGAAGGTGGTCGGAAGTAAAGCTCTTGATCCAGGCATCTCCGCTCGGCGCCGACGCCGGCACGGCAACGATGATCGTGTCCCGGGCCCGCGTCATTCCTACATACGCCAAGCGGCGTCCCTCCGCGTCGACTGCAGCAGCCGCTCGAACACCCTCCTCCGACTCCATGATGCCATCGAGAACGGGAACGTTCTTGGTGTTTCTGCCGAAAACATTTGGGTAGAACCGGATGGTCCGCCCCTTAAGGGGATTGTCGAGGTCGAGGTCGTCCGAGGTCGACTCGACGCGAACGTCCCAGATCCGGGGGCGCCAGGTTTGGTGAAAGTCAGTCACTACGACGACTGGCCACTCAAGGCCTTTCGCGCGATGGTAGGTCAGGACGTGGACGGCGTCGCCGCCGGTCACCACCGGCTGCAGATCGAGTGCCGGAGATGTTGGGTTCTCTACCCAGAACAGAAAGCCGGTTAGGGTCGACGCCTCGTGTTGTGACGCGCAGTGGTTCTCGTACTCGACCGCTAAATCGAGGAAGGCATCGAGGTTACGCTGGCGCTGCGTGGCGGTGATCGCATCAGGTCCCCAGGCAGTCGCGATCGCGCGGACACCGACATAGTTGAGCACTCGCGCGACGATCTCGACCGGGGACTGGGTAATCGTCTGATCGCGCAAATGTGCGATGCGGGATACGATCGGATCGTCGGTCTCGGCCCAGTTCCGGTCCTTCTCTTCAGCCTTGAGCCAGCGAAGCCGGTCTGCGAGCCAAACTTCCGGCTCCTCACAGGAGCCCAGAACTCGGATTTCGGCCGTGGCGATAGTGTCGGCGGGATCGTTCAGGCGGCGCAGGCACGCTCTTGCAAGGCACACCTCGGGCATCTTGAGAAGCCCGGCCAGGGTCATCTTCATGGGCACGCGTCGTTCGCGCAACGCCTTCGCGATGGCCTGCACGTGGCCGTTGGTCGTGGTGAGCACCGCAATATCGCCGAAGGTGACAGCCCGCGTTTCTCCCGTCTCCGGGTCGCTCACTCGTTGTCCGGATCTCTTGAATTCCAAAATAGCGAGTGCCAAAGCGTCTGCCTGCTCCGCCACTTTCTTCGTCCTTGGGAAAGTCCAACGCACCACCGCTGGCGAATCGTGAGTCTCCGGGCGCTTGGGTGACAGATCGACCAATGCGCGTTCCATGCCGTCGCGTTCGAAGGCTTCACCAAATACGGCGTTCAGGTAGCGCACAATCGACGGCCGCGACCGCCAAGAGCTATCGAGCACGTCGAGCCTGCTGCCGCGGGCGGCGAGCGCATCGAGCGTGCCTCGCACGAGCTCCGGGTCGCTTCCCCGGAAACCGAAGATGGCCTGCTTCACGTCTCCGACGAAGACCACCTCGCAAGCAAGCCGCGCGAGCTTCATAAACAGCGCGAGTTGCATTGGGTTCGTGTCCTGGAACTCGTCGACGAGCAACAGGTCCACCTCGTCGCTGAGACGTTCCGCCACGGCGGGATCGTCGAGGGCCCGGAGCACCAGCTGCTCCATATCGTCGTAGTCGACGAGGCCGCGCTCGGTCTTGAGAGCCTGGAAGCAGGCAAGGGTTTCCCCGGCGATCGCGAACACGCCCTCAATGTACCCGCGTATGTCAGCGTGAAAGCCTAAGTGGCGATCATAGGAAGAGGCGGCGGCCCGCACCGGTATCGCACAATTGTCGCTCCTCTTTGCCGGTGATCCCTTGCTGAGGGAGATCCAGAGCGTCCATTGGCAGTCGTCACGCGGGAGTTCGGCTACGGCGCCGCCGAGAAGCCGTTCGACGTAGGCGCGGGTCTTGACGGTGGCGTCTGCTGCAAGGTCGATGTTCGCGATCGCTTCCTGAACGGCCGTAAGTAGCACCTCCCGCGCCTCGTCGTCGTAAGTCGCTTTCGGAAAGTAGCTGAGAAACCGGATCGCGCTTTCGCGGCCCATCGTCGGCAGGGCGGTAGGGTCAATGTCGTTGCTTCGCGTCTCCTCCGCGATCTTCCGCACGTGGTCCTGCCAGCTTGTTCCGTCCTGGTCGCCGACGAGCCCAAGACGCTCGGCGCGAAGGTTCATCTCTCGAACACGGTCCGCAGTCAGCACCTCGTCCAATGCTTGGTTGAAAAGACGCGCACCATCCTCGGCGCTTGCGACGTTGAGCTCGGGTGAGAGCCCGAGCTCAAACGCGAACCGCCGGAGCAGGCGCCCACAGACGCTGTGCACGGTACCAATGACCGCCTGTGCCATCTGCTCTGACAACAGGGGCCGGCCGCTCCTGATCAGTCGAGTCCGGACGCGGTCGTGAAGCTCTGTGGCGGCCTTTACCGTGAACGTCGTGCCAATCACGGCTGCGGGCGTCATCCTGCCCTCGGAGAGCGCTTGTTCAAGCTCCTCGGTCAGGTGATATGTCTTGCCGCTCCCCGCTCCAGCACTGATGAAGCGCACGTGCGCGAGATCGCTCTGACTGCCGCTCATCGGGAGTCCGCCCACCCCGTGAGGTGCACGTAGTCGTCGTACTGACCGCCACCGGTGACCGGACGGAGCCCCGCCTCGGGCGGAGTCGACTGCTCGTCCGGTACCGTGAGGTCCGTCACGACCTCGATCCGCCTGTCTTGCAACTGCGCCCATCGCCAGTCGCACGTAAGTCGAAGACGATCCCAAATATTCGCTACGCCTTCGCCGTCCTTCGACGAGGACACGATTGCATCCGGGAAATCTGATCCATCGCTCGCGAGGACATTGCCGGTGGATAGGATGAAGAACGCCCCAGAGGGCCATCGCTCGCTCCCATCCAGATTCTTCTGCAGGTAGGAGTAGGTGGCCAGCTGTAAGGTGCGGTTTTCCGAGAGCAAACCCCGGCGGTAGTTTTCGCCTGCCCACTTGACGTCGAGAACGGCGCGTTGTCCGTTGCCGCAAGTCAACACCAAGTCGATGGCACCGGTCAGGTGGCGTCCCGCGAACGGGACTTCTCCGGAGGCTTCAGCCGTTACCTGCATGACTCCGGCCGACCGGAGGTGTGCCAGAAGCCGGACCAGGGCCCGCTCTAGGGTGACGGCGACTCGCTGGCGGTCTACTCCGCGCCCGGGCCCGAGCATCACCGCGCCTTCGCGTTCAACGAGTCCGGGCAGTTCTGTGCGCACCCAGGCGAGCACGTTTTCGTCTTGCATCCTGCGCCAGTCGTCGCGCGTCCGAAAGAACTCTTCGAAGAGTCGGTGCCCGAGGGTTCCAAAGAGGCGGGAGCCCTCCATCACCTCGGCGGTGCGCCCGGCTCGGAGCCGCGCGGCGTACTGCAACACCCACTCGTGCGGGTAGTCGCAGAGCTTCGAGAGACTGGAGTAGGACTCGACCTCACGAGGCGCGACGGTGCAATCGTCCGGTAGTGACCACCACCGTCGTGGCGCGGGCAGGACCTGAAGCGGAAGTACTCGCGTCGGCACCCCAAGCGCTTCGAGTGCCATGTCTCCACCGACCAGCGTAGATTCGATCTGGACTATCGCGATCCCGTCGAAAAGGCTCTCGATCCGCGTCCATAACGGGTGCGTTCCACGTTCGTCGTCGTGCACGATCAGGACAAACTGCTCTGTAGCATGGCACAGCAGTCTCAGCCACTCCCGACTGTGCCGGCGAACAATTTCCTCGACCTCTGACAGTCGCACCCCCGATGCACGCAGGGCGGCGAGTTCGCACGGGCGCATTCCCGATTTCCCGGAGCAGTGTGTAGGCAAAGATGGACTGTGAGGCTGGGGGAGGTTGAGCCGGTCTTCGGACAGACGGGGAGGGTGGTACTGGACATTACGGCTCGGACTGCCCATGATGGTGCGTTGAAATGGACAAGAGCGCCATCGACACCATCGACACCCCGAGCCGCGAGATCGATCTTCGCAACGTTCCCGTCCACCTGCGCACTGCCCTCCGGCGGGCGCTGGAGTTTGAGGCGCGTGCTCCAGCGCCCAGGTCGGCAGAGGAAGTGGAGCAGTGCGAAGAGCAGCTGCGGGCCATCGCGGACGAGTTCTTCGGCGCCCTCCTCACCCCCGTGCTGCAACGCGCGGTGTGCTCCGCCGCGGTTGGCGACGCGGCGAGCGCCCTCGTGCGCCACCTGCCCCGGCGGATGCGGAGCGACGGGCTGGAGACCGTCAACGTTCGCACCTCCCGGGGCACGACGGTGCCGGTCACGACGCCGTACTACCGCGAGAAACACGCCCGTCGGGCGAAGCGGAGGCCGGGACTCTACCCCGCCTTGGTGGTGCTGGGCATCTACGACCGGTGCACGCCGAAGCTGGCCTCCGATGCAAGCCGCGCGGTCGCCATGCTCAGCTCGCTGGCCGAAGCGCAGGCGCAGCTCCGCTCCGAGGGCATCGCCCTGGATATCAAGACCCTCCGCTCGACCGCCTATCGCTACGCTGCGCGGGCCCGAGCGGCCCAGCAGAGCGCGGCGTGCGGTCTGCTGGACCGCGTGACCGGCAAGCGGGTGGTCGTCTCCCTCGACGGGGGCCGCGTCCGTGTGAGGCGCAAGAAGCGTGGCCCCAAGACGAAGAAGGGGCGCAACCGATTCCATACCGACTGGAAGGAACCGAAGCTCCTCATCCTGTACGTCGTCGGCGACGACGGGCGACCGTCTCAGACGTGGGCCCCGATCATCGACGGCACGCTCCGGGGACCGCAGGCGGTCTTCGCCCTGCTGTTGTCGTACGCGCGGCAGATCGGCCTCAACGCCGCTGACAAGGTGCTCTTCATCGCCGACGGCGCGCCCTGGATCTGGCGACGCCTCCAGCGCCTCATCGCCGCGCTCGGGCTCTCGCCGACACAGGTGCTGGGGCTGATCGACTTCTATCATGCCGCAAAGCAACTCTCCGACGCGGTCAAGCTGCGCCGCTGGAGCGCGACGCAACGCACCCGCTGGCTCAACCGCACGCGGGGGCTGCTCAAGCGAGCACGGGTGGACGAGGTGATCACGGCCCTGCGGGAGCTGTGCCGCGGGCGCACGGCCGGCAAGATCCGCACGCACCTCAACTACTTCCTGAAGAACCGTCATCGTTTCGCCTACACCACAATGGTCGGGCTCGGGCTTCCGCGGGGCAGCGGCGCCGTCGAAAGCGCCATCCGTCCCGTCATCAATCTCCGCATCAAGGGCGCATCCATCTATTGGCTACCGGAGAGCGTCGACGCGATTCTTCTCCTGCGGTCTTTCTATAAGTCCGGCAGATGGAACTGTTTGCAGCGGATGGCCATGACGCCGGTGGGTGTGAGCGCGTGACCGGGAAATCGGGAATGCGCCCAGTTCGCACCCAGACCAAGGGTACGAGACAGCGGTCGGCACGTACGCGAGGTTCCACCAGATCACTATTGGCCACGGATTTGTCACTGCGGCCGGTGAGGTCGCCGCTCGTGCGTGACCGGCCTCCTCGTACGTGGAAGGATCCGGTGCGTCGGTCGTCACCTCGTCGATCCGTCGCTCAAGCGCAAGCCGTGCGATGCGCTCGGTACCATCTCTTCGAAGCCCTGCGAGCTCTATCAGAAGCGCCTCCGCCTGCGCACGGGCAGACGAGAACAGCGAAGCCTCGGCCTCACCCTCCACCATGTGGAGTTGCGTGCTCGCCCATGCCGAGACCCGCTGCGTGCGGGCAAGTAAGGCCTCAAGCGGCGCTCCGGCGCCGGGATCGTACCGTTCGCCCTCCAACCAGTATGCGATTTCGGCTCGAACCTTCTCGACTTCCGACTCCTTGGCCTCGTAGCGTTCTCGCTGCATCTGCCCGATCTTGCGAATTGCAGAGACCCACAACGGTCCGCCGATACCGGGGGACTCGGCCACAGCGTCGGCGAGTCGCGAACGTACCCACTTCGGGAGTGGTCCGGTGGGATGCAGCAGGAACTGGAGTATTCGGTGCGGGTCGACCGGCTCCCACACGAGCGCGAGTGAGAGCTTGAGTACTTGAGTGGCCGCCCGAAATCGGGTGTGTCGTTGGAAACCGCAGCGCGGTAATCCGGCGCGCTCAAGCGCGTTGTCGAGAATGATTCCTTCGTCGTGCTCGGCAACTAAGAGTGTCTCACTGATCCGCCTGGATGACAGAAGGAATTCGGCGATGGCGTCCGCAGACAGATCTCTCGATGCGGACTTCACGACAATGAACGACCTGTCGCCCTGAAGACGCTCGGAGTCTGCAATTCGGTCTTCGTCACGATTGACCATCGAGAGCAGTCTTGTCTGTACGAGCGCGAGATCCGATCCGTCCGGGCCGGCAACCGTGGGCTTAAGACCGGCGGCCGGCACCCATGGCAGTGCATGGATCACCCGCTGCCAAACGTGTGGGAGATCGTCAAGAGGCGTGTGGAGTTCCACGCGCTCGAATTGAGTGCGGCGCTCCTTGAGGGCCTCCGCTATCCGCTGCAAGCGCTCGCCGTGCGTGGGCGGTACCCGCCCCTTGGCGATGGCCTCGACGGCGGCCATGTCCGCGAGTCGTGCGGGTGCATCGTCCGGGAAGGTGCCGTCCCAGCCCGCCTCGTACCACTGTTCTCGCCAATCGAGGAGCGTGCGTGCAACATTAACCGGATCGATTTCAAGTGAGCGGTGGAAGAATCGGTCCGACGATGAAGCCTCTTGTAGGCACTGGAGATAGCTGAAGGGCGCTTCGCTCGGGTACGGGGTTGGCGTCGGCAGCCCGAGCTGCGTTTCTAGGACCCCCAGCAGGCCTTTTGACCGAGAGTTGACGCCCCCACCACAGTCTGCGGGACCTCTGGCTTCAAGCCGTCCAGGTGGAATCCGAAAACGATCTGCATGCCCTTTCCTCAAAGCACTTCGTCGTGCTAACACACTGGCCTTTGTTAGGTTCAGCACTCGATTCCGTCCCACTTCGGCCTCCGGCTGTACCGAGTCCCAGAGTGAGGTGTGCTCCCGAGCCGAGTTCGCCGACGCGCTCATATTACCCCGCTTTTTCCATCTCAGCAAGGGCGCCATCCTCGTCATCGAGGTGAGCCTTCAGCATCCAGAGATGCTGGTACCCGGTGACCCGCCGGAAGTTCTTCTCCGTCTCGCAAAACGTCGTGGCCGCCCACCGCACCGCCATCTCTCCATTCCGCCATCGGCTGACGCGCCGCGTGTGCTGACGAACGCCCGCGTGCGACGAGTCGATGATGTTCGTCGTCGTCAGGCAGCGGCGCAGCGGCTTCGGCAGCCCAAGGCGATTGGCCGTGAACAACTCCGACAGCCCTTCGCGCAGGCTCGCCGCCGCCGACGGCCACTCCCGCTCCAGCCACGATGCGTACTGCCCCAGTTTCCGGATGCCTTCATCGGCGTCCAGCTTCCACGCCGCCCGCAGCGTCGAACGCGCCTGCTCATGCTGCTCCTTCGGAAGATGGCCCAGCACGGCGGCGACGTAGTCCTCTTTGCGGCCGAGGAGATTGGGTGCGCCGGTGCGCCCGATGACCTCCGTCTTGAACAGCCACGACCCGACGGTCAACTGGACGTCCAGCCCGAGCTGGCTGTTCTGTCCGTAGTACTGGACGAGGGTCGGCTCATCGGCGTCGTCGTTGACTGGCTGCAAGAAAGGCTCCCGGCTGGTACCGTCGAAAACACTGACGCCCAGATCGACCGGGCCCCACTACTGTCCCACATTTTTCAGCACCACAGCAGCATCTATGGCAGAATGAGGGGATCTCTGAGCCTCTGGGCCCCGTCTTGTTCGCGTTCCTCTGGTAATCTGCCGGTGATGGCGATTCCAAGTCTCCTTTACAAGTACGTGACTGCCGGAAGGGCGCTGGCTTGCCTGCCGGAGGTGGGAGACGGGACGCTTCGAGCGACACAGCCTGTGGCGCTCAACGACCCGTTCGAATGCCACAGGCAGCAGAGATTCGTCGAGCGAGACCTCGCCGAAGGCAACGCTGAGCTGGCGCGTGTCCTGACGGAGCTGCACAAGACCGTGCCGGTAACGCCGGACGATGTTGCCAGTGCACGGAACAGGCACGGCAGCTTGTACATGCGAGAACTGTTCGCGCAACAGGTGTCGCGACGCTTCGGGATCATCTCGTTCGCCACCGATCCGTGTCGCCCTCTGATGTGGTCCCACTAAACGGTTGACGGGTCCGGCTTCGTCATCGGGTATCAGACGCCGGACATAGAAAGGCTCGCCGCCGCCAGCGAACGTCTGCGTGAAGTCACGTACTCCTCGGCTCCGGTTCCGCTGTTGGACTACGTGGTACCCATTAAGCCCGAAAGCAACATCTACAAGCTGCTGTGTCACAAGAGCAGCCACTGGCAACACGAACGGGAGTGCCGCCTTGTCGTCGATCTGGACAAGACCATCGGAACTGGCCAAAGCGACCGGCGTGGTCACCCCATCAACGTCCTCCGCATACCCAACTCCGCGGTTCGCGAGGTCTACTACACCGAGAGAACTTCCCGACTCGACGTTCGGAAGATCGAAAGTCGCCTTGCCTCTGCCAACAATCGCTACGGCGTCGAGCGCGCGACCAAGCTCGTATTGTCCGGGCGCACGTTCGCGTACGAGGCGGCAACGCCGTAGCCGGCCTTGGTGGTACCCGGGGGATCACCGGTTCCACTTGATTCCGTACAACGCTCTGTTGATTCCGGGTTTTTCCGGAATCCCTTCGTTTCGCAGGACTTCAACGCGGCGGTTTCGCGTTCCGCTAGTCAAGACCCAGGGTCCGGCCCGCAGGGGATCGTCGTGCTCCCAGACCTTCCTGCCGTCGGCGAGAGCCCTGCCTGTTGTGCGGCTGTCGACGGCGGTGCCGGCCGGGGGTAGTGCTGCCTGAACGCGAGCGGCGCCTTGTCGTGCTCAGGGGCGTATTCCGCGCGGCCATGCGTGGACGCGGGTAGGTCCTCATCGTGTCCCTTCGCAGGTCTCACTTCGGCGGGCCGGTTTCGCACGCCTCTGGACCGCGCCGGAAGCCTCGTCAGAGCCTAGTGCTGTGCCATCAATAAACATTAGGACTATTGGGGAGCTCGTCTCGAACCGAGAGAGTTTCCATGCCGCAAAAGAGGTACATCGTTCGACTCACAGCCCAGGAACGCGAGGTCTGTCAACAGACGGTCCGCAAGCTCAACGGGAGCAGCGAGAAAGTGCGCCGCGCGCAGATTCTCTTGAAGGCCGATGCGGACGGGCCGGCGTGGACCGACCAGCGGGTCGCCGAGGCCTTTTCGTGCCGCACCAAGACGGTCGAGAACATTCGCCAACGGTGCGTGCTGAAAGGCTTCGAACAGGCGCTGGAGCGAAAACGACGCGAATCACCCCCGGTCGAGAAGCTGCTCGACGGCGAACAGGAGTCCCAGGTTATCGCCCTGCGTCTGGGGCCACCCCCGAAGGGCTACGCGAACTGGTCGTTGCGCCTGCTGGCGCGGCGGGTCGTCGAGTTGGCGATCGTCGAGTCGATCAGCCACGAAACCATCCGGCGGACGCTGAAAAAAACGGGATGACCCAGCGGAAAATCCAGTACTGGGTGATCCCGCCGCAGGCCGATGCCGAGTTCGTGGCGCACATGGAACAGGTCTTGGATCTGTATCAGAAACCCTACGATCCGGATTGTCCCGTCGTGTGCATGGACGAGCAGCCGGTGCAGTTGGTCAAGGAAACCCGCCCGCCGATGGCGGCCACGAAGAACCGTCCCCGGCGTGTCGACTACGAGTACGAACGGGCCGGCACGGCCGCGGTCTTCCTGTTCAGCGAGCCGCTGGCGGGTTGGCGGCAGGCGACCGCCCGGGCCCGGCGTACGAAGGTGGACTGGGCGCTGGAGGTCGCCGGCCTGTTGGAAGGACGCTACGCCGAATGCCCGAAGATCACCTTGGTGTGCGACCACCTCAACACGCACACCAAGGGAGCCTTCTACGAAGTGTTCGAGCCGGCCCGGGCACGGGAATTGGTTCGTCGCATCGAGTTCTGCCACACGCCGAAACACGGGAGCTGGCTGAACATCGCGGAGAACGAACTGAGTTCGATGACGCGCCAATGCGTGCGCGGGCGCCGCATCGGCGACCTCGGGACGCTGCACGACGAAGTGTCGGCGTGGTCCACCGACGTCAATGGCACGCAACGCGGTGTCGACTGGCAGATGAAGGTCGACGATGCGCGCTGTAAGCTCAAGTCCGTTTATCCGAATATTATGAAGTGACGAACCACTAGCTGCCCAGCAGCTCAACGCATGGCGGCCTTGCGCCGGCCGGCCCGACGGAGCGGCAGACGCAGTGACTAGGCCGACTGACGATAGGAGTCCGACAGGCACGACAGCAGCGCCAGCACCACGCCGATCGCCACACCGACGAGGAGCGTCCAATCCATGACCGGCCACCGTACCACACGACCGACGCTTCGCGCCGGCCGGGAGTCGTTTCTTTGCAGGGACCGGAGAGTGATTCTAGGATCACGCTCCATGCACGCACATCGACGCCGTACTGCCACATCGCTCGGCGTCGTCGCAGTCGTCTTCCTCGTCATCGGCGCTACCAGCACCATCGACCGCATCCCGGCGGTCGACACGCTCTGCATGCGCAGACGTCGTGGCGTGGCCTGGTCGTCGCACCGGAGCAACGCTGCTCGCCCTACGATGCGGACGATTACCGGTACCCGCAGTCGGTGGAGGATCGGATCGTCGCCGAGCTGGGCGGAGTCTACGGTCCGTACACGGGGCGTTGGTTCGCGAGCACGTCCGACACGGACATCGAGCACATGGTGGCTCGTTCCGAGGCGCACGACAGCGGCCTGTGCGCCGCGGACCTTGCGACCCGGCGCCGCTTCGCAACCGACCTGCTGAACCTGACGTTGGCGGGTCCGCGCGTGAACCGCTACGAGAAGGTCGACCGCGACGCGGCCGAGTGGCGGCCGGCGTAAAACCGCTGCTGGTTCGCGACCCGGGTGATCGCGGTCCGACAGCGCTACGGTCTGACCATCGACCGGCTGGAGGCGGACGCATTGGACCAGGTGCTGGCGGGCTGTGCCTCGACGGAGTTGATCACGTTCGCGCGTGGCGAAGTTCCGGCTACGGCGACACCCGCGGTGCGCGTTCCCGAGGCGATCGCGGCGTGGGACGACAACCGGAACGGCCGCGTCAGCTGCGCGGAAGCTCGAGCACACGGGATCGCACCGGTGACGCGCGACCATCCCGCGTATCCGTTCATGCGGGACGGCGACGGCGACGGCGTGGTGTGCGAGTCCGGGAGCAGCCGGCGCTCGTCCCCGACAAGTCCGCCGCCGCGCTCGTCCGGAGCCGGGTGCGGGCCGTACCGCAACTGCACGGCGCTGCGGCGCGATCATCCCAACGGCGTCCCGCGTGGCCATTGCGCATATCAGCGGCGCATGGACCGCGACAACGACGGCCGGGCCTGCGAACGATAAGGTAGTAGATTGTCGCCGGCCACCTGGAGGAAGCGCCGCGGTGACGAGAAGCCGGGGTGCTACGGGCCGGTCGGGGCGCGACCGGGACCGGCTGCTGCCCCAGGGATACCAGGGGAGAGGGGATTACGGGATGGCTGAGTCCCGCAGAATGACCAAGAGCGAACTGTTCACGCATTTCGCCGAGCGCTTCGGCATCAAGCGTGCGGAGGCCGGCGAGTTCTTCGACGAGCTGCAGCAGCTGACCGAACAGGAGCTGTTGCGGTGCGGTGAGTTCGTGCTCCCGGGGGTCGCGAAGCTGGTGGTGCAGCAGCGTGAACGGCGCATGGGCCGCAACCCGGCGACCGGGGCGAGGGTCGAGATCCCGGCCAAGCAGGTGGTCAAGGCGCGCATCGCGAAGCAGCTCAAGGACGTGGTGGAAGCGTAGACGCCGTGACGCCCCACGCCTTCATCACGAAGTGGCGGGCCTCGGCGCTGAAGGAGCGCTCGGCATCGCAGGAGCACTTCAACGACCTGTGCCATTTGCTGGGCGAGCCGACGCCGGCCGAGGCGGATCCGTCGGGCGAGACGTACTGCTTCGAGAAGGGCGTGCGGAAGGACACCGGCGGCGCTGGCTGGGCCGACGTCTGGAAGCGCCACCACTTCGCCTGGGAGTACAAGGGGAAGCGCGCGAACCTCGATGCGGCCTTTGACCAGCTCCGGCAGTACTCGCTGGCGCTGGAAAACCCGCCGCTGCTGATCGTCTCCGACATGGTGCGGTTCCGGATCCGCACCAACTGGACGAATAGCGTCAGCCGGACGCACGAGTTCGAGCTCGATGACCTGGCGGACGCGTCGACGCGCGACCGGCTGAAGTGGGCGTTCTCGGATCCCGAGCGGCTGCGGCCGGGGGAGACCCGGCAGTCGCTCACCGAGCGCGTGGCGGCCTCGTTCGCGTCGGTGGCCCAGGCGTTGCGCGAGCGCGGGCACGATCCGCAGGCGGTGGCGCACTTCGTCAACCGGCTCGTCTTCTGCTTGTTCGCCGACGACGTTGGCCTGCTTCCGGACCACATGTTCACGCGGATGCTGCGCCATGCGCGGCCCGCTCCGCAGCGGTTCACCGAGCTGGCCGGCGACCTGTTCGAGGTGATGGCCACCGGCGGTCGGGTCGGCTTCGAGACGGTGGCCTGGTTCACCGGCGGGCTGTTCGACGACGCACGGCGAGGGGTACTTCCGGAGCACGCCGAACATGTACGTGTGGAGCACGAGGTACTGCTGGTACGTCATGCCCCAAAAACCTACCGCTAAACGCTGGCTCGGTGTCAAGTCCTCCGGCGTCGCGTTATTTACCGGCTGGCAAGACCGCAGCGCCGGAGCTGGTCGGAGCGAGGCGGATTCGATAGAGGCGGATTCGATAGTAGTGCCGGATGGGCTAGGGCCTGTTAACACTATTGGGCGGTTCGTGATATCGTTGGCTGGATGGAGCTCACCGAGACGCAGTACGCACGCATCGAGCCCTGCCTCCCGCGACAGCGTGGCAATGTCAGCATGCCCAATTTGCAGGTGCTCAACGCGATCCTGTACGTCGCCGAGCAGGGGTGCAAGTGGCGAGGGTTGCCGAAGCGCTTTGGGAACTGGCACACGATCTACACCCGTATGAATCGTTGGTCCAAGAACGGGGTGCTCGACCGGGTCTTCGAACACCTGCAACGCGCCCAGTTGATCCGCATCAAGCTGGAGGCGGTGTCGCTGGACAGCACCGTCGTCAAGGTCCATCCCGACGGCACGGGGGCTCGAAAAAAACGGCCCCCAAGCCATCGGCAAGTCCCGCGGCGGGTGGACCACCAAGATTCATCTGGTTGCCGCGGATGCTCGCACGGCACTGACGTTCGCGCTCTCGCCCGGCTAGGCCCACGACAGCCCGGAAGGCCGAAAGCTCCTGGCCAGCATGGGGCCGCAGGATGCCAATGTGGCCTTGGTGATGGACCGCGCGTACCAGGGCGACGAAACTCACCAACTGGCGCTGGACCTAGGGTTCACACCCGTGGTGCCGCCGCTCAAGACTCGGACGGACCCGTGGGAGTACGACCGGGAGATGTACAAGCGACGCAACGAGGTCGAGCGTCTGTTCCGCCGGCTGAAGGGCTATCGCCGGATATTCTCCCGATTCGAGAAGCTGGATGTGATGTTCATCGGCTTCATCCACTTCGTGCTCATCTTCGATGCGCTGAGGTAAGTGTTAACAGGCCCTAGTCGTCGGCGTTGCCGCCGGTGTCAGCGTTGTCGCCGGGGGGTCAATTCCGGATGTCGCTTGACACGGGTCATCGACGTGCGGGCGGGACACGCCGATCCTCTCTCCATCACCGTCTTCTTCCGTAGCCGTTCATTCATGGTCGTCCTGCGCATGCCACTACCCCTACTCGGTAGTGCGCGAGGCAGGACGGAACCGGCCCACGGGTGCGCTCGAACCACGTACCGCCCGGCAGCCGCCGCGCCCGGCTCTACCCGCGCTCGGCGCAGTCACGGCAGACCGCTCGGCCAACGGCGTCGTGCGTGGCAGCCGGCCAGCACCGAGGCGGGACGCTCTCACGACAGCGTTCGCATTCCTCTAGCTGCGACAGGCACTGGTCGCAGACCCCGCAGGGCGAGCCGCCTTCCCCGCAGAAGGCGCTATCCGTTAGCTCCCAGCCGCTGGCGAGCAATTCTTCTTGGACCCGCCGCCGATCCTCAGCCGTCAGATCTATCAGTGCCATCCCTCTCCTTCTCCTCTCTCCACGGGTCGTCTTGCCCCGTCGTAACAAGTCATAGTCTCTGACTATTATATTCCCTGGCGTCTCACCTGTCCAGCTGAAGATGCTGGGCAACGCGCGTCACGCAGATCTCAACCCGGCAGTACTGGCTTCTCTCGGGACCGCCGAACTTGCTTCGATCTGGACTGCCCGGCGAAAAAACGCGAAGCGGGTCCGGGGGTCTCTCCCGCTCCTCGGTGTGTTCGCCGCCACGAAGAGTCTGCAGATCGATACCGCCATAGATCTTCGGGCCTTCGTCGCACTGCCTTGCGAACGACACGTAGAGGCACCGCCCATCGCCGATGACGATTCGCACGTCCGCAGGATCATTCTGTCGGAGACTCCACGGCAATTCGAACTCCGGGTCCTCCTCCTTGACAGACGACTCAAACGCCTGGAGGAGGTACACCAGTGCCCCCAGTGTCGATGCCGGAACTTGCAGATCCCGCACCCGCAGCACCACTGCGAACTCCAAGAGGTCTCTCGCGGAGAAAGATCGACTGCTGCCCCTCCCCCGCGCATCCCGGCCGTCGGGACGCACGACCCGCTGTTCGCAGAGGTATATGAGCCGATGCTGCGGCTGCTCGAGGATGCGGGCCGCCTGCGTCAAGCTCCAGGTGCGAATGCCCCCGCGCTTCATAATAGTCAGCGTCTACCATTGATTGCCCAGTTGTCAAACTTCTCCTTGCTCGGGTGGGAGGAGAGAACACCCGGAGCGATGGCCATTTCGCCGTCTAACGGGTTTTCGTTTACCCGGGGTGCTGGTCGGCTGTCCAGCGCGTGTTGCCGGCGCGCCTCGCGCGAATCGGCCGCGAATCGGCGCCCTGTCCGATCGAAGCAGGGCGATCAGCCGTCCACCGGATGGCCGAGCAGGCCCGGAAGAACACGCCGGCCGCTGTTGCCTGAGCCTCGACACGGCCCCGACGCTCCGCCCTCCAGACGGCCGCCGCCCGCTCCCGGCGCTCCGTATCGAGTTCCAGTTCGAGCTCGCGTACGCGTTCACGCAACCGCACCAGCTCACACCCGACTTCATGGCGCCGACGCGCTTCAGCGAACCGTTCCCAGGCCTCACCGACGATGGCCGCGGTCCCCGGCCGCCGACTTCATCCGCGTTCTCCGTCACCAGCCGAAGGCCGCGGGCGGGTTCGGGTACGTGCAACACCGTCCGGCCCTGCAAGACGAGCGCCCGCGCTGTCTTCGCCATCGTCGCCCGCTCCTTTTCGCCCGCTTTCTCAGCCACCAGACCGAACAGACGGTGACCATACGCCGGGCCTCGTAAACCGCTACACGGACGAGCCGGAACACGTTGCTACTCCAATTCCCCGTTCTGTTGGCGGCACGCCTCGCACCATTCCCAACCGGCCATGCGCCGACGCTGCCGCACTCTGTACAGGCATCGACCAGCGTCCACACGTCCGGATCCTGGTCGGCGCGCATCCGGTACATCTCGCCAACGCCGCCGTTCGCGCGGTAGTCCGCGCACCGCACGTTGCCAGCGCTGTCCGGCTCGCTGGCCGTGAACACGTTGACCACCTCCACGACGACCACCTCGCCATGCTCGCCGCGGCGTTCCAACACATCGCCGGGGCGAGCTTTCGTCAGTTTCACCGGTTTCGTTCTCCTCCCATCCCGGTCTGGCCGACCACCACCAGCAGCCGGCTCGAATGGATATACGCCGGCCCGCCACGGCGCTACATCTCGACACGTCCCTGGAAATGCGCACCGTCGGCAATCACCACTCGCGGCGCCGAAAGCACGCCTTCGAACGACCCGGTCTCGCCGATGCGCACCACCTCGTTCGCCGTCAGCTTCCCGCTCCCCGTACCGAGCACCACGACCGACTTCGCCAGCACTTGCGCCTCGACACGGCCCCGAGGGCCGACCGTCACCTCATGCTGCTGCAGCTCGATCGTGCCGACAACCTCGCCTTCGACCTCCACGTCCTCGTTCCCGCTCACATCACCCTTGATGACGACCCCGCGCCCGATCATGGTGCCCACAGCAACCGGCGCGCGACTCCCACCGCCGTGCTCCGGCGGCCGCCGACGTCCCGCCGCGATATCGACGACGGCGGGCTCGGCCATGAACCGACTCGACCTCTCCTGTTGCGCCATCAGTCCGTTCTCCTCTTCGCACTTAACCCTCAACTCCCCGAACCCGTCATGCCAACCTTGAACATCGTCATCGCGATCGTCCAGCCCGACGCGACTCACCAGGTTGGCCGCGACCGGCGTCGACGTGGCGCGCGCGATCGTCGTGATGATCGAGCGGCGGCGGAAAGCGTGAGGAAGCCATTGCCCGCAAGCGCGATCCACGGACCCCTTCAGTCTCGATCTTTCGAAGTCCTCTCCCCGCTGACGAGCGCTTCGCAGTCCTCGGAATCATTCACCAGCGCCTGGGCCAGCGCATACAGCCGCGTCAGGACCTCCTTCGCCCCGGCGTACCGAACCTCAATCCGGCCCGGCTCGACGAGCACGCCCGCCGGCAGGCCCGACAGCCGCGCCTGGAGCGCTTCGGCCGGAACCGGCACCCGAATCCCGGTCAGACGGGCCTTGCGCAGCTCGGTCAGTGGATGCGCGCGCCGCTGCTCCTCCGCCCGGAAGGCGCCCCGCTTCCGGTACGTCCGCAGCTGCCGCAGCAACTCGACACGCGGCAGCGTCAGCGCGTGGCCGGTCAGCTCCGCGCCGAACGTCCGCATCAGCGTCGCCGCTCCGGGCCCGCGAGACGCCGAACAGCCGCTTGAGGTCGCGGCGGCGCGTCAGCACCGGACGGTCCAGCTCCTCGAGCTGCCCTATGGCATCGGGGATCGCGAGCAGCCAGCGCGGCTTGGCGGGCATCCGGGAGAAGAGCGCTCTGGCGATCCGGAACGGTGGCATGTCAGTTCCCATCATTCCTGTGAGGGGCCAAAGTCCGCCGTCCACTTCGCCTTCGCCTTCGTCGTGACCGAAACAGCGCCCTGCTCGCCCGACCTGCACGAGCTGCGGCCGGCAGGCCAGGGTGCTGGAGCAGGAGCATGGCGGTCCCGTTCACCATCGCGTGTGCACGACGAACTTGCCTGCCTGCGTTTACGGGCGACGAACCCCCGGGGCGTGGAGCAGCAGGCAGCCGTGCAGGGCCAGTCGACCACTCACGCCGGGTATCCGGGCGGAACGTTTACACTTCGGGGAGCACGGCGTCCTTGAGCTGCTTCGCGATGCGAGCCTTGACCACCTGCTTGGTTGGGATCTCGATGGCTTCCCCGGTTGCTGGGTTGCGACCGGTCCGCGCTTCGCGCTTCTGCAAGACGAGCTTCGCGATGCCGGGCAGCGTGAACTCGCCGCAATCCTGAAGCTGTTGCTCGCATAGCCGCTGCAACTCTTCGAAGAACTCCCGCGCGTCGGCGCGCTTGATGCTGATGTTGACGGCAGCGAAATGCTCGACGAAATGCGCGAACAGCTCGGTCTTGCCCATTTTGCGAGCTTCGGCCATCGATGTTTCCCCTTGGTGTGAGCACGCTGAGGCGACTACCGAGACGACCCCGCGCACGGTGATTCAGTCAGAAAACCCCAATAAAAACGGGAGAATCGTAAGCGCTCGCGTCGTCTTGTGTCAATCCGTTGCCGGTCGCCGCCGTGTCCGATTAGGCCCGCAGCCCGTCCTGGAGCTCCGTGTTGCACCGAGAGCGAGCGAGACGCTCCCGAACACCCGGCGCGAAGGAGGCATGTCGGACGGCCCCTCCTTCAAACCGGACCTTCTCGGTAGCGCGACCCTGACTATTCTCGGCCGTCCGATCCGGGAGGTTCGTGTTGCGCGGCCTCTTGTGCGCCGCGATCGCCTGGGCGCACACGCATCCGGCGGAGGATCTGATGAGACGACTCGTCGACGCGTCACGTGTGAGGGTCCCTGTGCCTGTCCGTAGCCAGCCCAGGTGGTCTCGTAGAATCCCGACCAGAATTGCACACGGAATTGGTCATGACCACGCGTGGGTGTTCATGGATTCCATTGGCAACAAGGCGGTTAATCCCAAGTTGGCGGAGTCCGCACCGAACCCCACGCACGAACCCCACCGCCTGTGAGGTCAGGATCATTCCCCGTGTTCGCGTGTCACAAGACCTTCATCACCCCTGAACATCGATGAATAATTGGCCCGCCAGGACCGACCCCGAAGAGGCCGCGCTCGGGCGGCCGACACAGACCGCGCGGCGTCTGGTCGAGGCCTCGGTCAGCCCGAACACGCGCCGTGCCTACGCTGGCGCGCTTCGGCGGCTCGACGCTTGGCTCGACGGCCGGCCGCTCCACGACGTGACCCTGGCGGCCTACCTCGCCGAACTGCACGACGCCGGGCGCGCCGCCTCAAGCGCCTCGATGGCGGTCGCCGCGGCATGCTTTCGCGCGAAGCTCGCCGGTGAGTCGACCCCGGCCGGCGAGCGAACCGCCCGGGGTGCTCGCTGGCTACCGGCGGACCGCCAGTGATCGGGGCCGGGGCCAGGCGCGTCCCTTCGGGGCCTCGGACCTGGCGGCCGTGCTCGCCACCTGCCATCGGCCGCGACGGCGCCGGCGGGGCGTCGAATCCGAGGAGGTTGCCCTCGAGCGCGGGCGGCTAGACGCGGTGATCGCGGGACTGCTGTTTATGGCGGGAATGCGACGCAGCGAGGTGAGCGCGCTGCGCTGGGCCGACATCGTCGATTCGACCGACGGCGACGGGATGCTCGTCACCGTGCGCCGCAGCAAGACCAATCCGGAGGGCGAAGTCAACGATGTCCGGTTCGTGAAGGACGGCGTGGCCCGCGCACTCCAGACGCTACGCGCCGCCACGAATCCGGAGCCGGGTGACCGCGTGGTGCCGTTGTCGGCGCAAATGGTGGGATTGCGGTTCACGGCGGCGGCACTGGCCGCCGGCGTCGAAAGCCGCGTGACCGCGCACTCGGGACGGGTAGGCCTCGCGTCGGAGTTGACGACCCGGGGCGCGTCGACCACCGACGTGATAGTTGCCGGGAACTGGAAAACCTCGCGGATGGTGGCCCACTACTCTGCCGGGGCGACCGCGGAACGCGGTACTGTCGCTCGTTACCTCTGACGGCCGAGAGGTCGGTCGCTGAGGCGCACTCCCAGAATCATGTGAGACTGCGCGATTTCCTCGCGGAGGACAGGTTGGGTCACGGATGCGTAGGGTGCGGCAATTGCACGAGAAACGGATGTCGGGGAAGACGTTGGCGGCGGCGGTGGCGGCCAATGAGCGAAATCGCGCTTGTCAACAGCTCCTGCCGGGGCGCCGAGAACGCATACGCATCTCACGTCGCTGGCCGCAGCCTGCCGATCCTGCTCGATACACGCCTCGTTCTTGCGGTACGTCTCGTGGAGATCCGATTACGCCGCTGTCGTGACTATCGAGCCACTCGATCAGGGTATCTAGTTCAATGTCGGTCAGGGATTCGGTCCGGTGATTCCTTCGTGCCCGCGGATTCGGAAAATCAAGCTTCCAGAACCGCTCCGGCAACTCGCAACGCGTTCCGCCGAAGTACCAGAAGCGGTCGGCAATCAGGACATTACGGCCGTCGAGGTCGGTCTTCATTTCGGCCGGTTCAGGGTGCAGGTCCGGCGGCGTGCCTTCACGGCGCCGTGGTCCCAGAAGCGGATCGAACTCGTATATGTTGTCAGGAGTACGGGACTGAGCGGGTTTCTTATGGTCGAATTCTCCGCACTCGGCATATTCTTCCATGGTCAACACCCGCCCGATCCGCATGACATAGGTATTAAGCTGGAAATAAGTATCCTGACCTCGCAGTATGCCGAAATATGAGGAAATCGGGCTGAAATTACCTGTCTGATGTCAGGCAACCAATGACCCTATTAATAACGCACTTGAGGTTCGGGGCTGGCCAGAGGCCGACGACCCAGTCACCGGGACTTGCAGTGCTCCTGATTCTAGGCTTGCAGATGCACAGCGTGCAGACGCCCCCGTCCACATTTGGAGCGTAGCCTCCGTCTTCCGCTACGACATAGCTATATACTCGGTGCATTCGCGCAACCTCCACTCATGTAAATAGCCCACGGAGCCATGCGGCGGCTTCAGGAATCCCGTCGATGTCGCACACGAACTCCTGGCCGCGGCCAACGGTGTGGACATGGACCCAGTGCCCATCCCGCCGCCAGCGTGCCTCGTCGCCATGGTAGCTCAAGAGGGGTCGGCCACCAGCGGGCAGGAACCACCCTGGGAGCTTCCAGTGTGATCGGTTGGTTGCCTCTGGCGCGGTCAGTGTGAGCCGGCAGTCGGTGTTCGAGAACACACCGCCTCCGCGCACGGCGAGGTCGGCGCCGTCGATGGTGAGCGTCCGAGTCGAGACGTAGATCGTGTTGTTGAGTGGCCACGGGCCTCCGTGCAGGTGCGGGTGTGCAGACAGCCAGGGCCGGGCAACCCGGGCGCACGTGATCTCGTTCCCGACAGCAATGACTTCGGCCACCTGAAGCCAGCTGTTGTCGAGCGCGAGGAACTGACAGGTATGACCAGCTGGTCATACCTGTCAGTTTTTGGTCAGCGGCGCGGTGACGCGCCCTGCCGCTGTCGGCCGGTGGCCGCCGCGCCGCCAACCAAAAAATGCTCTGCATTGTGTAAGGGTTCGTTCCGACACTGAACTCCTTGTCGGACAGGTCACCTCCAATTGAACTGAATCCGTATGCAACGGTCGTCCCGAGTGCTTCCAACCCCTCCACCCCGATCGGCAAGTTCGACGGGGTCGACGCGCGCCGCGCGAGGTTTGATGAGGGCGCCGAGACCATCGTGTGCGGCGGCGTGTCGCGTCGCGACGCCGCGGCGATCGTCGGCGCGGAGGGGGACCGGCGCCGCGAGACGCCTACCAGGACCCTGACCGTGTGAGCGCCGGCCGCGTGCCCGGCGGGATCAACTCCTACTGTTGCGACGCTCCCGACTTCGGCTGCTCGGTCGAGCCCTGCTCCGCGATCGAACCGGTGCGATTCCGTGTGCACAGATTGCACGCCGCGTGCCTGCTTGGCGGTTGTGCCGGTCGCCCGTCCCGCGCTTGGACCGCTGCAGATCTTGTTTCCTTCTGCTGATTCGCCGATGTGCGAGTCCGTGTGTCCAACCCGCGCCGGGTGCCGGGTCTCCTGCGTTTGCGTGCACTGACTACAGGCGACCGGCGCGCCTGCCTGCAACCTCGACCGCCGTCGGTTGAAAGGGCGGCAGGCTTGACGCCGCCGTGCGAGGCGGGGCCGGTAGAACGACGCGCGGTCGCTACATTTCACCTGCGAGAACGAACCCCGCTCCTTCGAGGAGGCAGCAGTGGCGCGCACCAGAGGGGTCGGCAAGGCCGATCCGCAACGGCTGGAGCGATCCGCTTCGGCGAACGGGCGGCGAGGTCCCGCATCGCCGTCGGGCGCGGGCGGAGGCGCCCATCGGGTGCAGGTCCAGGGTCGTCCTGACCGCGTGATCACGCGGTCACTCAGACGTGACCGTCAGGTCGCGGCAGAACGGTACATGGGCGACCGCTGGGTACCCTGATGCGACTGCCGTCCCCTCGTGGGTCCGACCGGTCTTGGAGCAACTGGGACCGTGGCCGCCGCCGCGCCTCCAGATCGACGACCGAAAGAAGAAGCAATCGTCGCGCTGGATCACGGTGGTCTGTGAGAGGTGCTCCTGTCGCTGGAAGTCCTCCGCGCTGCATCTTGCTGAGGCTCCGATCCGATGCCCGCACGAGGGTTGCGACGGAGAGCAGGCCATCCAATGGCCGGACGACACGGACTCGACCCGTGACGCGGAGGGGCTGGGAGTCATCTTCACGAGTGCCAAGCATCCGGGCAAATCGTGCAACCGCCCCAACTGGGCCGTCGGCAAAGTCATCAGCGAGCGGCAGGCCCGCCGGGTCTTCAACGCGCTGTGTGGTCGACCGGACTGCCGCTGTCGCCGCTTCGCACTGTCGGGCGCCTCGCTGGAAGAGGTCACGGATAGCGCGCCCGGATTGGGCCGGCAGTTCGTAGTCCGTCAGGCCCGGTAGCGGCACGAGAAGAGGACACGAACCGCTACTGTCGAGTCCCTCAAGTGCATGGCATAAATTGGCGCTCTCGCAACCCGATAGAGCTCAGCGGCACCGAGAACTCCGCCCTTTGCCTGGCGGACCGCACCGCGCAATCGATCCGCCGCAGGAGCGAGAACACTTATGCCATAGATTTGCGAGACGCCACACTACCGAGGTCGTGCATTTGGCGCTGCGCCGCGGCTGTCTCTCGTCGGCTCGGACCTGCGTCGTCTTCCACGCGAGCGCGCCGCCAGGTTGATCGCTCCCGAGGTTCGTGCCGGCGGTGCCACGGATTCCGAATCCGACGCATCGCTACGGCCGGCAGTTGGGCGGCGGGACCTTCAGCGTCTGCTCTTGATCTCGGACAGCTCCCGCGCGACATCGCAGTCGTCCGGCTCGGCGAGGCACCGAATCTCGGCGCGGAGCCGGGAGAGCTCGTCGTGCAGCTTGCCGCTGTCGTCGCCCAGCGCCCCGTAGAGGACAACGCGCTGATGAGCACGCTGCCGAGCAGCACCAGGAACCGGAACCCATCGATCCACTTCGTCCATTGCGTCCTCCTGGATTGAGAAGACCCCGTTGTTCGATTTGCCGGCGCATCCGGGGTCCGTGCCCCCGGTCCGTGCCCCCGGCGTGCTCCGCGAATCGGGCGTCACCCCGCCTGCGGCCGTGCACTCGCGGCCGATGCCCGCGACCGGCTCAAGGCCTACTCGTCCCCACCACACCCGTATCGAGCTCCGACTTCCCATAGCCGTTCGACCGCGGCCGCCTTTCGCGCCATCGCGTTGCGCAGCGCCTCGGCGAGCTCAACGAGTGCGGCCCGACTCTGCTGATGGCGTGCCCGGGCCAACTCGGCCGCCGCGGTGGCATCGGCGACCCGGGCGGCCTCTCGCCGCACAGCGTCCGACTCGCGGCCGACAGCCGCCAGGCATTCCCACAGCAATGCGATCTCGTGGCCTGTGGTGGCGGCCTCGCCGTGCGCCGCGCCATCGTGCGGACTCTGCCTCGGCGACGGCCAACGGATCGCCGCGCGCGGCGGGTAACCCGCACTGCCGTTGTCGCGCTCCAGCAGTTCGCCAAGGCGGTGGTTGACCCGCCGTACGCCCCGGACCCTGGCGTCCTCGCCGACCCGGTTCAGGATGCAACTGCTGACGACCGCGCCGTTCCGCAGGCGCGTGATCCCACGAATCACCTCCCAGGCGCTGCGGTGCGCCCAGAAGACGAGATTGACACGCATGCGAGGGGATTCTTCGTTCATCAGCGTGCGGAGCCCGCGGTCGCCGCACGGCGTTTCCCCGTGCACGGCGTACGCGATCACGCGTTGGATCGACGCCTCGTCAACTCGGCCCTCGCCGACGATGACGATTGGCTTGGCGCCCAAGAAGGCGATCTCGGTCGGCGGGTCGGTCTTCCAGGGCCGCATTCCCCGAACGACTAGGTAGAGTGGCTGCATCTGTCTGTCTCCGTGATTGTTGACGGTTGACCTGCGGCACGCCCGTCGGGGGCGCCGAGGCGAACGGTTGACGAGTGCGCGCTATTGGCCGAAGGCACCAGCGCGTCGGGCTGCAAGATGTCGGCGATGCGACTCGCTGTCCAACTCCGGGAGCTCATCGCTCTCCGGCGTCCAGGGCTTGATCATGCGTCCGTAGAATCCCGGCATCTGCTGGGCTTTGTCGAAGGAAGCGTCATTGCTGTAGCCTCCGTTGTCGTGGTCTTCGTCGTCGTCAGGCCGGTGTGACGCGTCACCGACGGCCGCCGAAGGCGGCTCCTGACCGTTCCTTCGTTTGTCCGTTCTCCTGCCCGTTGTGGCGTTGTTGTTGTCGTCATTCCCCCGTTAGTGGTGCTATCCGACCGCCCGGCGGCCGGTTTCTCAGTGACTTCGCTTCCGCTTTGAAACGAGGGTGCTGTCGCGGGGCGCAGGCTTGTCCCTGGAGCCGGTGCGAGCGCGTGCGGTCCCGAGAATTCGCGCGGGAGTCGGTCGTCTCACGACATGCGACGCGGAGGCGTTGACTGCTGGGACGGCAAGCGCGACATCGAGGCGGTCGGTTTCAGCGATGGCGGTTCAATCGTCGGTATGTAGGAGAATCCGGTTCGGCGCGTCCTCTTGTCCGGTGAGGTTCGACCCAGCGCGGACGCAGGGGCGACACACGGAACCGGATCACCCCCAGGCTGGGCTTGCGCCCCTCCACTTCACCTGTTCTGCGTTTGTCGGAGACTCGATTCCTTCAGTAGCCGCGAAAATCGATTGCGGGCGCCCGTCGCCGCCGCGAGGGCGGACCAGTTCGAACGGGGCTCCCGCTGGGCCGGCCCCGCAAGCCACTCCCGCCGCCGCGCTTCGGCCAGCACCCAGGTCAGCCCGGCCGGGCTGTAGCCAAGCTGCTCGAGCGTCAAGTTGATGTGGCGGGCGGTCGGCTCCGTGCCCTCGTGGAGGTGTCCGTGCAGATTGAGTCGCGCCGGGCGGCATCTGGCGCAGCGGGACATGGCTCAGGGCCAGCGGCGGGTCGGTCCGCGCACAGCGCCAGGGTGTACTGCGTCGTGAACCCCGCCTCGCGATCTTGGTCGTCGTTGCCCGAGCACGAGCTATTTCTCCCAGGGCGCCTCCCGCCACCATCGCTGGTGGTGCGCCTGGACGCCGCCGTCGACGCTGACGTCGCCCAGGCAGATGATCTCGTCGCCGACGCCCACCAGCTCGTACCAAGCGTCCATCATCGCCTGGTCCATCTCGTACGGCGTCCGAGACGGTCGGTCGAAGGCCGTTACCGACTCCTTGTGGCCCAGGTGCAGGTCCGACCAGACCCAGGTCGTTGCATCCGGCTGTTCGCACAGGCCCGGCCCGCCGTCCCGTGCACGCCGGATCAGGGCTTGCGTCTGCCGCGCGTTCATCAGCGGATGGACGGGTGGCGTCAGCGATCGCTGCAGTTCGTCGACGTACAGCGCGTGCAGCCGTTCGGCGACCGCATCGGGCACGCTCATGTGTCTCTTTCTCCATCCGACTCACGGTACATCCCGGATAGCCGGTTCTCCCGGTGCAACGACGGGTCCGCCGAGTGTCGGTTCTTCAGGATGTCACGGTCCGTCGACCGAGCTTGTCGTCCAGTGTTCACCTCGCCGTCCTCATCTCGTTTCTCACACCTCAAGCTCGTCCTCCCCCCGTGCACTCCCCGGCCGTCAGGCCGTGCCGCACCGGCCGGAGGGGGCCGGCCGTGCTCGATGTCGAATCAGGGAACAGGACCGACCAGAGGCATCCGCTACCCTGCAACGAGGCAGCGGCCGGCGGCAGCCCAGCGGCCGGCGGCAGCCCAGCGGCCGGCGGCAGCCCAGCGGCCGGCGCCTCGTACACCTGGGACCGAATGAGCCCGGTTGTCGGGCCCCGCCCAGGATTCCTCATCGCGTCACATCCGGCTCTGACCGTGGTTGTCGTCGGTCGGATCGTTTCCGCTTCGCGAAGCGCCGAATGTCTTCGCGGAGCTAGCCGATCTGATAGGCCAGGGCCGTGTAGAGGAACATCGCGATCACAACGTTGAAACCAACCAGCGGAAAGATGTCGTACGTATCCATTGCCTGCTCCGTTCCCAAAATCGTCGTTCTCGAATCGCCCGCCTCAGCCCTGAACGTGCGACCGACGTGTCTCGTCATGTGCGGGCACGGCGGACGGGGTCGCGCCAGACTCTCCTGCCGACGACACCGTCCACGCCGGTGCCGGACACCTGCGCTGCCCGTGCTCGACCACCGGCGGTCCGGCTCGACAGGCGCACGGTGCGCAGGACGCCGCGCAGCGTGGCCGGCGGGCGGACGGCGGCCCGGCAGCCGGCCACGCGCCGCTGCCCGGCGCCGCCGGGACCTTCAGCGACTGCTCTGCATCTCGGACCGCAGTCGCGCGACGTCACACTCGTTCGGCTCGGCGAGACACCGGATCTCGACCCCAAGCCCGTCGACCTCGTCGTGCAGCTCGCCGATGTCGTCGCTCAACGTGCCGCTTTCCGCTGATGTGCGCTCTATCCCACCGACGCATGCTCACTGCACTGGCCGGGCGGACCGGCGTCGCCCGACGCCCGGCCACGGGGGCTCAGGACACCCGGCCGTCCGGCGTGGCCGCCGCCGGCGGCGCCGGCCGCAACGCCAGCTCCAGCAGGTCGTCGATCTGTGTGACGTAGTGGACCTCGACCGCGCGCCGCAGGTCGTCGCCGAGGTCCTCGTCAACCTGCTTCCGGTTCTGCTGGGGCAGGACGACGCGGGCGATCCCGCAGCGGTAGGCGGCGAGCACCTTCTCCTTGATGCCGCCGACCGGGAGCACCTGGCCGGAAAGGGTGATCTCGCCGGTCATGGCCAGGTCGCCGCGGACCACCCGCCCGGTGAATGCGGACGCCAGCGCGACCGCCATTGTGACCCCGGCCGACGCGCCCTCCTTGGCCACCTCGCCCGACTGCACGTGCAGATGCACGTCGCTGTTCCGATGGAAGGCCGGGTCGAGGCCGTATCGTCCAGCGTTGGCCCGCAGCCACGACAGCGCGGTCCGCGCCGACTCCCGCATGACCTCCCCCTGGCGCCCGGTCAGGGTCAGCGCCCCGGAGCCGGGCATCCGGCTCGCTTCGACGAAGGACAGCTCGCCGCCCGCCGCGGTCCGGCACAAGCCGACGGCGACGCCCGAGCGTGCGGTACGACCGGCGACCTCCTCATCGGGATGCGCCGGCGCGCCGAGCATCTCCACGACGGTCTCCGGCGTGACCTCGACTGGCGCTTCGTTCCCTTGGTGCTCATCGTGTTCTCCGTGTTCTCCGTGTTCTTATTCGCCTTCTTTTCCGTGTTCTTCTTCGCTTTCTGCATGCTCTTCTTCGTTCTCACCGTATTCATCGTGCCCGTGCCCCTCGGCACGCCGGCGCACCACCTTGGCGCACAACGCGCCGAGAATCCCCGCCAGATCCCACAACCCCGCCTCCCGGGTGTAGCCGCGGATGACGGCATCGACCGCCTCATCGGTGATGCGGACCTGACCGGCCGTCAGTCCGTGGAACGCGAGTTGCCGCGGCAACAGGTGTCCGGTCGCGATGACCCGCTTCTCCGCCTCGGTGTACCCCGGGCAACTCGATCACCGCCATCTGTTCCCGCAGCTTCGACGGCACCGAAGCGAGACTGGCCGCCGTGGCCACGAAGAGCGCCTCGGACAGGTCGAAGGGCAGGTCGAGATAGTGGTCGCGGAAGGCCGCCCCCGGCGCCGGGTCGAGCGCTTCGAGCAGCGCCGCCGACGCGCCGCCCGCCTCGTCCAGGCGGTCGATCTCGTCGAGGACGAACACCGGGTTGCGGACGCCGACACGCCGCAGCTCCTCGACGATTCGCCCGGGCGGACCTGACCGGGCGCCGTGCAGTGCCGACGCGTCGGCCAGCGTCCCGCAGGACACCCACGCGCACGCCCGCCCGAGCGACGCGGCGACAAGCCGCGACAGCGACGTCTTGCTCCGCGATGGCCAGCTTCTCCTGTTCGGTGTAGCCCGGCAGCTCGATCACCTCGAGGCGTTTGCGCACCGGCTCCGGTATCGCGCCCGGATCGGTCGCCGTCACGATCCACAGGACACTGTTGCCGAGCGCGAGGAACTGACGGAAACTTGACTCGGGTCGACCGCAAGATGTTGTGGTCGCCGGCGGCATCGTCAAGCCAAATAGCGTGCGCGTGTGCTCACCGACGTCAAGGCGCGTCGCTTCGCTCCCGCCCCCGCTCCGCGGGGCTGACGGCCTTGACGTCGGCTCCGCGCACGCTCGTCCAGACTGGCTCTTGCCGACGATGCCCACTCATACACCCCCTACATGTTGTGGTCGCCGTCCTGTCCAGAATGACGCCCTTTCCAGCGACCGTTGACAGACACCGGACAGATCGAACGGAACATCGATGTACGCATCCCGGAACGCGGTGCGGCGCTCGGGATCCAGCACGTCGAGCACTGCGTCGGCGGCCTCCTGTTCTACTTGGTCGACCGCCTCGAGGATGAAGACCGGGTTGTTCACTCTGGCCTTGCGCAGTCCCCAGATGATGCGCCCGGCGGTGCAGCCCGCCAGACATCGGATCACCGGTTGGGCGTTCGGCATGCCCAGCGGAACGCGCACATGGGTGCGGCCGAGCGCCTCGGCGACGGCCATGGCGAGCGTCGTCTTTCCCGTACCCCGGGCGCCGGCCAGGCAGGGGAACCAGGGCCTGGTCCCGGGGCGGTCCGGGGCGCACAACCAGCGCGGGCCTCTTTGTCTCCGCTCCCGCGCCGCGGCGCGGGCCTTCCAACGTGAGCGGGCCACGAATCTGCGGGGGCACGCCGCCAGCACATCGAGCAGGCGTTTCTTGACCTGCTCGAGGCCGCCGTGGGTGCGGTCCAGCGCCTGCTTCAGATGCACCGGGTCGAACCGCGCCGGCTCGCGCGTCCGCCACGGCAGCGACAGGACCATCCCCGCCCGGTCCAGCACCTCCTCGACCGCCTTCGCCTGCGGCGCGAGCGCCCGCCGGAGTGCGCGCCGCAGCGACTTGCAGACCGGATGCGGCAGTCCGGCGCCGTCGAGGGCCCCCACCACCTGGTCGACGCGCGCGCCGGACGTGACCAGCGCGCGCACCGCCTCGAGCGCCGCAGCAGCGGACCGGCCGCCCGCCGCCGCCGACGCGGCCTCGGCGGAGGAGGAGGGCGGCTCGTCCACGGCCGCCGGCCCGACAGCCCCGTCTCGGAGCAGGCCGAGCGCCTCCGGCTCGTAGACTACCGGCACCCGGCCGCATGCCGCCAGGTCGGGCAGGCCCCACCGGTCGCGCTGCTCCGCGGTCGTGACGACCCAGGCACCGTATGCGGGCTCGTGTCCCTCCCGGCCCACGTCAGGACCGCGGCCGGCCGGGCCGTTCGGACGCTCGATGGTCGTCAGCGCCCAGCCGTGTTCGTCCATCGTCGCCGGATAGACGAGCAGCAGAATGCCGTCGTCGTCCCCCCGGAGCAGTTTTGTGCGCATCTTTCTGTGGATGCCGTTGCGGTCGGGGACGCGATGCCACGCGCGGGCCTGACTGCGCGCGGGTCGGACCCGGTACGGATAGAGGAAAGAAACGAAGATGCCCGCGTGATTTGTCGTGGCCGGTGCCGGTAGTCCTGGGTTCCCTGTCCAGCGCCGTCCGGGACGACGCCGGAGATGCCGGGTATGCACCGCGAGCACGCCGGCGACAGTGGCTGTGGGGACCAACTGCGTTGGACGCTCGGCTCACGTTGGTCAGGACTCCCCAGGGAGACCGGGTTCGCGTAGCCGCCCTCCGATGAGGCTGTCCCGTCGGTATTTGGCCTTCCAGGCTGTTTCCGAGGAGGAGGCTTCGAGCGCTCGCTCGCGCCACCACGGGTTCAGCTCGAGGGCCCGTTCGAGCATCACGTTGATGCCGTGTTTGTCGGATGGTACGACCACCGCTCGTTCCAGTTCCATTGGACTGGCGTTTCTCTCGCCGTCGTTTTTCAGGACCTCCCATCCCTGTGGTGCCTCGTATCCCGGACGCCGCCGGGCTCGCCAAGACTGTAGTCCGTCGGTACTTGTCATTGCTGGACGCTCCTCTCTCTCGTTTTTTCGTGGTCTCGCTCCGGATATTCTCGGCGGCGTCCGTCGCTTCTGACCGCTTCGTGGTCGCCTCCAGCCCTTCGCTTGCGCATTCTGCGCTGTTCTCTGACCGGCGGGTCGCCGCCACGTGGCTCTCTTCTGCCGCCACGTGGCTCTCTTCTGCCGCCACGTGCCCCCCGGCGTTTTCGCCTCTTGTTGCTCCGCTGGGCGTGTTCCTACCCCGGTCAGCCGTCTATTCTTGCCCGGCGCCGCGGCCGTCCCGCTCTCCGTCCGGCCGGTCGCCTCGCACTCCGGGTGCTTTTGTACGCCACGCGTGGCGTCTCGTGTCGGTCGCGCACCTCGTATGGCCCCTCTCGATCTGGCTTCTGGTCGGGTTTTTCTTCGCCGACCCTGTCCTTTGGCGTCGACAGCTCGCGCCATTCCGGCGCCGGCGTGGCGTACGGTTGTGCTCGGCGTGGCTGGACGTGGCCGCCACGTCTGCTCTGTTCGATTCTCTTTTCCGTGCTCCGCGGGTGCTTCTCAGATGCGCTCAGCCGCCCTTCCTTGTGTTCGGCCGCTTCGCGGTCGTGCTTCTGGTGCCCGTGCGTCGCGCGTCTATTTTCTCCGTTTCATGGCGGCGCGTGGCGCCTTGTCTCTGGTCTTGCGCCCTCGGCGTGGCGTACTGTTTCGTCGGGTCGCCAACCGCCACGTGGCGGTTGGCGTTCGGCTGCGAGTTCGCTTGACTGTCGTGATTCGCTGTCGCTTTTTTCTCTTTTCGTGGCTTCACGGTCGGCCGTCCTCGGCCTCTGGCTCGGCCGCTTTCCCGGCGTCCTGGTCACCTCTTCCTCCGTCCCCCGCCGCTTGTGTTTCTCCCTTGAGTTCCTGCCCGCGTGCTTTCCACGCTTTGGCTTCCATTTGGTTCTGTTCACGGTCGCGGAAGATCGTCGCCAGTGGCTTTTTTTCTCTCACCGGTTTGTACATCGACTCCGGCCAAGGGTCCGGATCTCGCTCCGAGCGAGCCGGTCTGCTTCCAGGCGGAAGCATCGCTTCGACCAGGTTCCGTACGTCTTCGGCGCTGATGATCGTGTAACACTCGTCGCACCATCGGTCCACGATCCGTTTTGGCCGGTCTCCCGGGAGTCGGTCTCCGCACAGGCGGCAGTAGAACAATCCGTACCACGCGCACACGCCGATGTACATCGCCGTCGAAAGGCTGCCGGCCGGCACCAGTTCCCGTAGCGCGATATACAGCTCCGCGCTTCCCCGGAACCCGAAACTCTTGAGCACCTCTCTCGGGCCGACTCCCGTTTTCGGGTTTATCTCTCCTTCGTCATGGGCTTCGGCGCTTGCTTTTTCGAAGTCTTCCTGCACTGGCTGGTCCTCCGTTTTGGCTTTCTTCAGGGGCTTCCCCGCCAGCGTACCCGTGTTCGGTCATCTTTGCCGTTTGTTCCTCTTGTTCGACCCTCCTCGTTGTTCGCCGTCGCGTTAACGCTTTTGTTCGCTAGGCGTTAACGCGGAACGCGTCTTCCCCGACAGGCTGATTCTTCGCCGTTCGCCCTGTTTTTGGGTCATTCCAGCGCTTGCGGGGTCTTTCCCGCGGCTTTGCGTCGCGTTAACGCTTTTGTTCGCTAGGCGTTAACGCGGATTCGCCTCTCTCGGGTGGGCCGTTTTCCGCTGTCGGGGCCGCTTTTAGTCCGTCCGGGCGTTTTCTCCCCCTTCACGGGGTCTCCCCGTCGCGTTAACGCTTTTGTCCCCTAGGCGTTAACGCGAACCTGCTTCTTTTTGGCGGGTCGTTTCCCGCCGTCCGGCCTGCATTCTGTCGGTCTTCCCGCTTTCTCTGGCTTCCGGGCCTCTGCCCGCCGCGTTAACGCTTTTGTTCGCTAGGCGTTAACGCGAAACCGCCTTTCTCGGGCAACCATTTTCGGTACTCCGTTGGCTGGACCGTTGTTCAGGCGTGTGTTCCTGGGCTCGCCGGCCCTCTCCCCGTCGCGTTAACGCTTTTGTTCGCTAGCGTTAACGCGAAACCGCCATTGCGTTCAGGCCCCATTTTGCCGCCTGTCGCCAGGCTCACTCTGCTCGCGAGTCCATATGGGGCCTCGCCGTCGCGTTAACGCTTTTGTTCGCTAGGCGTTAACGCGAAACCGCCATTGCGTTCAGGCCCCATTTTGCCGCCTGTCGCCAGGCTCACTCTGCTCGCGAGTCCATATGGGGCCTCGCCGTCGCGTTAACGCTTTTGTTCGCTAGGCGTTAACGCGATTTACGCTAGGCCTTCGGCTGTCTTTTGACTGCCGTCTGAATCCGCCACATGGGGCCTGTAAAACATGCCCCTGTCCGACCCCTCATGCCCCTAACAGGCACAGGAGCAGCTCCTGTGCCACACATGCTCCTGTAGGAGGTAAACACAAAGCCTTCCCGCAGGGAAAAATCAAGGGGTAGCGACCAGCACAGGGTGGTCGCTCACCCTACTTTCTGGAGTCTGGTACGGGGGCATAGGCGCAGGAGCAGCTCCTGCTCCTGTCTCTGGCGTACCGTTGTGCTGCAACGGTTTCAACAGGGGCACGTGCACCTGTCATGCTCATGCTCCTGTCGTAATCCAGCATGCAAGCGCCCCTGGCGGCCCACAACGAAGGCACTTTCAGTAGCCACGGTAGACGTTTGTCTGATAATCGGTACGGGAATGTAGGCCGTACATGCGCCTGTTGGGTGCATGTACGGCCCCTGTCCGGTATCATGCTTTCGGGCAGCTCTTAGCCCGGCCCGTTTTCGAGGGGGATCTGGTGTCGAAGCAGAAGATCGCGATCTTCGTCGAAGCCGACCTGGTCCAGCGGTACGACACGCTGGCTTTCGAAGCCGGCACCTTCCGTTCGACGCTCATGCGGCATGCGCTCAATGCCGGGATCGAGCCCCTCCGAGGGGCGCTGGCCTCGAACCCGACCAAGTTCGCCGTGCACGCCTCGGTGTTCTCCCCTCCTGCTGCGCCCTCGTCGGCGCCGCCCTTGGGTCCGGCTGGTCCGGCGCTCACTCAGCTTCGCCGGCACCTGTTGGCGGTCATGCGGGCGAATCCGGCTCTTTCGGTCGAGGAGTTGCGGAATTTTGCCGAACGGGAGCTGGCTCAGTCTAACGGCGGCGACCGTCCCTCGGTGGACGCGATCGAGCAGCTGGTTACCGATTTGGCGGGATCGGCGACGGACGACCTCGTTCCGGTTCCTGGTGACTCGCCTCCGGTCTGAGTGCTCGAATGGCATCCAGGACCGTCGACGTTGCCGCCTGGCAGCCTTTCCGGCACATTCTGAAGTTCAGGGTCACGACGCCCCAGCTGAACCACCTGAACCAGCTGGTGGCCTCCCTGGGTGTCTCCCGCTCGTGGCTCCTGCGTCGTGCGCTCCACCTCGGGTTGCGCGGCGTTGTTGAAGAGCTGACGGATGTGTCGGCTCATGACTTCGCGCTGCGCGCGGCCCGCGGCCGGCGGCATGTCGGCGGGCCTCGACGGGGTCCTCGCGGTGACCTCGATTCTCTCGAGATCTATTTCGGTTCGGGGAATCTCATCGAGGAGTTGCCGCGCCTGCCGCCTCCGGTTCCGGAGGAGGACTGACCCCTCTGGATGAGCTTCGGCAAGTGCTTTTTAACGTCTCCCATCGCGCGTCGCGCTCGGCAGTCTCTACCGGACATTCTTCGATCACTCCGCCTTTTCTTCGCTTCGACGTGGCGGCTCGGAGGTCTTCACGTGGCGCCTTGCGCGGCCTCGATTGTCGATCGCGTGGCGGGCGCGTGGCGCTCGTTAGTCCGGTTTCCTGCAGCCACGCGTGGCGGCTCTTTTGTGGTCCACAAACGCCACGCTAACCGGCGTGGCGGTCTCCCGGGCGACGTGGCGTACGGTACGCCACGTCTTCCTCGCGTGGCGTACGAGACGCCTTTTCGCTTGCTCATGTAGCCGCCACGTGTTCGTTGCTGTTGCCTCCAAAACCGCCACGCTTGGCCGCGTGGCGTACCGACTTGGGCTGTACGCCACGTGGCGTACACGCCGTCTCTGTAGCCGCCACGTCGGCGGCGCGCTTCTCGGGACTCCTCTCCACGTGGCGCTTGCGCGTGGCGCTCACGCCGCCACGTCTCCAGGCGTGGCCGTCCCCATCCGGCTGTGGCGCCCTGAGGCGCCACGTCGTCTTCTAGTACGCCACGTCCTGTTCTTTCTGGTTCTTCGGCTCTGGTCGCGCCTTCTTTGCGTGGCTGGCTGATGCGCCACGCCCTGGGCGTGGCGGTATCGCTGCGCTTCTGGTTTCCAGGCGTGGCGGAACGGTTCGCCACGTTTGGGGCGTGGCGCTGCCAGCACTCTTTCCTTCGGCCTGGAGAGTTGCCGCGCTTCTCCATGGTCCGGTTCCGGTTGGCTCGTTGGGCCCGGTGTTTCGGTTGCCTCCGGGGTGTCCATCGGTGACGGTGCCCGCCTCGGCCCGTCGGTACGGCTCGCCGGCCGAAACGAGGTCGCCGCCGGGGTCATCATTGGGGGAGGGCGCCCTCCTTCGGGTCGGTGCAGGTGTTCCCGCCGGCCAGCCTGTGGCTCCGCGTGCGACGGTCGCTCGCGACTCCTTTGAGCACCCGAGGCCTGCTGCATCGCTGTCTGCGTCCCGTTCTCCGGCTTTGCCTACCGGGTCCGTTGTCGGCCATGCTGTTTCAGCGCCGCTGTCTCCTGCAGCTCCTGCTCCGGCTGATTGGCGTGTGCTCTCGAACGGCGCCCGCGTGCATCGCACTGCGCAGGTGGCGCCGTCGGCGAAGCTCGCGCCTGGTGTCGTCGTCGGTGCGGCGGCGCAGGTCGCTGCCGGCGCCCGCATCGGCCAGGGAGCTGTGGTCTCGGCGCGCGCGAGAGTCGAGACGGACGCCGTTGTCGGCGCTGATGCGTATCTGGGTCCCGGTGTCTCCCTGGGCCCCGGTTCCTCGGTTGGTTCGGGCACCAAGCTTGAGGACTCGGCTGTCGTCCTGGCCGGTGCTTCGGTGGGTGGCGGTGCCCACGTCGGCGCGCACGCCCATGTTGGTCCTGGTGCCGTAGTTGGCGATTCGGTTCGACTGGGTGGCGCTTGGGTCGTCGGCCCCAGCGCTCGTATCGCAGATCGCGTGACTTTGGGTGACGGCGTCCGCGTCGAATCGGGTCCTCAGTCACCGACTCTGGTCGGTGCCGGTTCGGTTGTCGACAACTGGGCGTCCCTGGGAGCTGGTAGCCGGCTCCAACCTGATCCGCGCGTGGGCGTGCTCGCAAGTGTCGGACCCGGTGTCGCGCTTGGTTCGTGTGCGACGGTCGGCGACGGTGTTGCGCTTGCGCATCGGGATTCGGTGCGTTCCGGTGTCTCCGTCGGATCGCTTGCGAATGAGGCGCCGGGCGCTCCGCGCTCGTTCAGTTCCACCAGCGCGCATGGCCGTGCCTCGGATTGGGTCGCAAGACGACTGTCGTTCGTCCCGAACCGCTTCAGGCGTACGACCGCGCCCGTGCGCAGACGGTACCGGCCAACCGGCGCCCGGTGCATTCCCACCCGCTGAAGTTGTTCGACCGGGCCCCGGCCTTTGTTTAGTTCTGCCGGCGCCCGGTCCTGGTGGGTCAGTGGTGTCGAGCCTGTTCGTCGGACCGTGCTACCACTGCACGGTTGCGCGTCCGAGCACGCGCTGGTCGCTACCTGTCCCTTGCTCCTGCATGCGGAACAGCGGGCTCTCGCGGTGTTCGGCGTCGATCCCCAGTTCCAGGTTCAGCTTCCACTGCTTGAGCACCTGGATCCCGTAGCCGATTCGGTAGTCGCGGCCGTATTCCGATGTGCGCACGCCGGCCCGCGGTGTGCCTACGAATCGGCTGCCGATCGGCAACCCGTAGCCCACCTCGGTATCGAGGCGGTTTCCGCCGCTGCCCATCGTTGGGTCGTGGCTCATGCCGCCCATGCTCTCGCGGCCCCATAGCGCTTCGGCCCCGCTCATTGCGTCGCCGCCCCAGGCTGGCGAGACGCGTGCGGTGAAACCGAGCGGTGTCGTCGGCGTTGGGTTGTAGCTGACCGAGATCGACATCCCGCGTTCGGCGAAGCCGTCGGCTTGATGCACGACCAGGGTGCGCACGCGGACGTCGACCGACAGCCCGGTGACCGGCGTCGGCGAAGACGACCCGGGCGCCCAGGTCCATCGCCGTTCCGGTTTCAGCGTCTTCGCCGTCTTGGCGGATTCCAACCTCGACGCTCGGTGTGAGCGCGATGCGGCTGGCGATCGTCATGCTCTGCGAGCCTTTGAGCGCGGTGCGCAGCCGGCTCACCGCCGCGGTGGTTGAGTTGAGGTTGCCGCCCGGCCCGGTGGCGGCCTTCGTCCGCATTCCGACCTATAGCGTGTCCGCCTTGAATGCGAGGCCGAAGCCTTCGCCGCCGCCCAGGATCTGGCCGCGGCCGCCGCCGGCCGCCATTGCCATCGACAGCCCGGTTTCGATTGGTGCTCCAGCGCCCGGGTTGAGCATCAGCCCGTCGGCGCCGTAGCCGCGCGACCGACGCCTTCTGGACTGATGTCCTTACCTCGCCGTTCCACGGCGCCTCGGCGGGTTATCGCTTGGTGAACGCGACCTTCGGCGTCAAGTGGCATAACGGTGACGTGACCACGCTGCTGAAGATCACCAATGTCTTCAACAACCCTATTCAGCAGCACGTCTTCGGCGACATTCTCAGTCGCACCGTTGTCGGCGAAATCCGGTTCGCCTTGTGATTCTCAATCCGCGGTTTGTCTTCTTCCGTCCCTTTTTGGTTTGGTCCCGGGTGTGCCGGGGCTCCCGGGACTGCTTGTGCCGCATGGCGTGCTCCAACACTCCCGGCGGAGGTGCAGACCGAAGCCGGCCGTGCCTCCAGGACCGCGCTGGGGCCGCGGTCCATCCAGGCGTGTTCGGGGCAGCCGCGCGTAAGGGAAGCTTGCCGGGGCAAGGTCACGGTTCGTCCCCGCGCGTGCGGGGGACGTCACTTCGGGAACAGACCATCTGGGAACGGCCGGGTGCATCCCCGCCCGTGCGGGGCAGCGCTGGAGTCATCATGATCATTGATGAGAATGCCGGGTGCATCGCCGCGCGTGCGGGGCGGCGTGGGGACAGCGATCGGTCGTCGGATTCGGCGTCGCTTCATCCCCGCGATTGCGGCAGGGGGTTGGGATCGCACTCCATCAGGTGGTGTGTCGCGGCGGTAGGTCCCCGCGTGTGCGGGGCCGGCTCGGGGTTGCCTGACTCTTCCGCTTCCTTCCCGGGATCTGCTGTGGCGCCACTCGGTTGCGGGGTGTCGGCGCGGCAGTGCCAGGTGGCGTTTGCTCATGGGCCTGATGACCTTCGGGCGTAAGGTTGACCCCGGTGCCGGGGCGGTCAGGCTTCTCCGTAGGACTTCACCCGTTCGCGGTCGAGGTCGCGTTGCGTCGCGTACTCCCCGCGCTGCAGCCGTACATTGCTGGTCGCGAGACGCTGGACAATGCGCTTGTCCGATTCCCGTCGAGCTGCTTCCGACAGCGGGCCGTTCCTAGCGGCCGCTCGCGGCTTGAGTGCTGCGCGGGCAGTCGCGAGCAACCTCTTCAACATCATGCTGTTCCTCCTGGTCGGCCGGGGTCGATTTTCCAATATCGTAGCTTGCTGGTTCTCGGGGCTGCCGGACCCTCGGTTCTGTTGCTCGATCGGGAAGCTGTCGCCCGTGTCGGGGTGGCGGGGCAGCAGGTCGATCCCGTCGTTCGGCTGCTGGCATCCGGCCTGGCCGTGCCGGAGCGGCTCTCGGCGGATCGTTTCCTGCGCGCGTTGGTGGGTCGCTGAACCCCGTTCGGCGAGATGGACGGGTGCCTGTTACTCGTCGTCGCGGCTGTGCTGGTCGAGGTGCTGCACGATGTAGCCCCGCAGCTCTTCCATCTGGGAGTTGGCCGATTCCTGCGCCGCGCGGATTTCCGTTCGTAGCTGGTCGAACCGCGCTTCGGTCGCCTCGCGATTCGCCCGTATCTCGGCCCGGACTATCTCCACGTCGGCCCGGACTATCTCCACGTCGGCCCGGACTCTCTCCACGTCGGCCCGGACTCTCTCCACGTCTTCGCGGGTGGCTGTGGCCAGTCCCGCCATGTCGTCGCGGGTGGCCATGTTTCCGGCCACGGACCACGTTCCCCCGATCAGGGTCAGGATCACTGCTGCCGTTGCTATCCACATCTGACGTTGTTGCATCGTCTCTTTCTCCATTCTGTCATGATTTGCTCTGCGGCGGCGACGAGCCTGTCGAGCCAACCGGACTCGTGGTTCCCTACCGCTTCGAGCCCCAGCTCCAGGTCGCCAGCCCTGTGGCACCACGCGCACGCCGCTGGGCGTTTCCTTCTCTTTTAAGGCATGAATGCCGCCTTCGCTTGACGCAGGCGATGCGATTGAGGGAACGGCCCCCGGACTCCGGAGCGGAAACATGAGCGTGCAGGGGGAGCGATGAGCAGGGACCTGCGGTTCCGGCGTCTGCGTCTGCGCAACTGGAAGAACTTCCTGCAGGTGGACGTCGGGCTCCAGGATCGGCTTTTTCTCGGGGGAGCGAACGTCTTGGACAAGTCGAACGTCCTGGATGCCTTTTGCTTCCTGTGAGATATCGCCTTCTCCGGCAGCGGTTTCCAGGGTCCATCCCCGCGCGCGCGGGGTACCCGCCGGCGCGGGGGCAACACCACGCTCTGCCGCATGGTGTGCGCTGGGGCGGGTACATCGCTGCCCGTCCGGTTTGACGGCACGGCCCCGCGTGTTTGGGGAAACCCCGCTCCGGCGGCCTTCAGTCTCGGGTGTGCCTGGGGTTCATCCCCGCGCGTGCGGGGGAAACACGCCAACTGGCAACTACTTGCCAGTTGGCGTCCGTCCCGGGTGGGTTCCCCGCCGGGACCGCTGAGAGATGGCGCCTTCTCACGGCGCACCGGCCCAGCCCCACTGCTCGCCCTGGCGTTCATCGATCGCCAGCGCGCCCACCGGCGTCTGCGCGCCGGCCGGCGTTGCCGTGCATACGGATACCCACACAGCGAGCAACGGCCACAGGCTAATTTTCATCGTGTGCCTCTCTAGTGCTTCCGGACACGATAGCCGGTTTCGTCCATGCCGAGGGCGCCTGGCATGGCATGCCTGCAGGGGACTCGCCGGCCGCGTTCGGATCGCCGACCTGCTTCACGCGGAAGCACGACGCAGGCGACCACCATCGAGGCGCTCGAGCAGTTGTGGTACGCTTCCGGGTCCATAACGATCCGGGACGACAGATGCAAGGGCGCGGTCCTGATCACGGTCGACGGCGCGCCGCTGGACTGGTGGTCGTCGTTGGCGGTGCGGAACCACTCGCCGACGAGACCGGCGTGGGGCTACGGCGGTTCGGGTCCGGCCCAGCTCGCGCTGGCGATCCTGCTGGCGGTGACCGACGAGGCGACGGTCCAGCGGTTCTATCAGAGATTCAAGTGGGACGTTCTGGCTCCGATCGAGGCGGACCGCTGGGCGCTGGACGCCGACGATGTCCGCGGCTGGCTGAAGTGGGTGGCGGGCACGGACGAGGTCGTGCGCTTGGCGGTGGAGGAGCGTTGAGCGCGCGGCGGCTGCTGGGGGCGCATCGATCTGAAACAGATCGGCTTCGCTGCCAACCGACGCCTGCTCGGCGTCGAACGCCTCAGCCACGACTGCACCATCGGAGCCCAGACGCTCGCTGCATTGCACCGTCCGGCGCAGGTCAACGGCCAGCGCGCTTCGACCCTGCGCTTCGGGGACCCTCGCGTGCAGGCGCTGCTTGCCGCGCTGCTGCGTTTCGATCTGCTGCCCGCCGGCTTCCGCAACCGCGAGCTCCGCGAAGCGGTCGCCCCGTTACGCGGGATGTCGCTCGACGACTTCCGCACAGCCAGCGGTATCGGCTCACCGCCGAAGGGCTGTGCATCGCCCTGGCCTACCACCGCACCCAGGCGCGCGTCTTGGGCCCCAGTCCTGTCGGCCACGCTCGACGGGGAGTCGACCACCCGTCTGCAGGCAGCCATCGCCGCGTACGACCGCGAGGTCGGCCACCTCTGGGAAGGACACGCGCTCGCCGCGTGAATTGAGCGGGTCGCGGGTCAACCGCGACCGTGAGTCCTGGAATGTCACGGGTGAGATCGTATCGTTAACGGATCTTCGTGGTTCACAGCTGTTCTTTTGGCTCGATCGTACGTTTGGCTCGGCAGGTTTGGAGGACACTGTAGCCGACGCTCTTTCCGACTTGCGACGAGAGCGTCGGCTGCTACGCGTTACACTCCGAGTGGCCAATCAGGACGTTCGGCTGGGATCGGATGATTGGATTCGTCACACTGATGACGAAGGGCATCCATTCTGGGAAGTGACCCTTCCTTCTGACCCGAGCGAATTTCGTGAAGCAACTCGATAGGGGGGCGGTTGCACATGCGGGATCGGCATGGACGCTGGGATGTTCTTCGGAACCGCCTACGGTGCTCCGCGATTGAGTCAGCCCGCAGCCACTATGGCGACGACGACCCGTGGCACCGGCCGATGACTTCGCCGGTCAGCGTGCTGGGAGCGCTCTGGGGGGATGGTCGGGTAGCTCAGCCATTCGGCTTTCGCCCCCACAGATCCGAGCGAGCGGCTTTCCCGCACTCGGCTCCTCCCGAGGTTGAACGAGGCATCAGGCACGAGCCGGGCGGGGATGCGTGATGGTCGGCGGCGGAAGGGGGAAGCGTTCGAGCAGTCTGCTGAAAACGGGGCCACGTGAGCTGCCGCTGGCTCCGGCGGCGAAGTGCCCGGTACCAGCCACGACACAACTCTACAAGGAAACCTGTGCTGGGCACCGGTCATGCGGCCTTCACTTCCACGACCACTCCGAGGTTGTGCAGACGCCGGAGGAGGCGCTGGGTGACGTGTCGCTTGTCGCGGTCGGACAGGTATCGGCCGCCGAGGGGGTGCGGCTCTTCTTCGTTGGCGGCCCAATCAGTCTCTCCGGCGGCGGCGAGGCAGGAGGCAATTGGATCCGTCAAGGCGTGGTGAGGAGCGGCGGAGGGGCCGGTGGCCGACGGTACTTCTGTCGTCAGCGACCGATGGGGGACTTCCGCTGGTCCTCGCGCGCTTCGTGAGAGGTCTCAGTACGCATCAAGGCTCCGGCTGCCTGCGGCGGCTGAGAACCGCCGCAACTGCAGCCAAATGTCACCGTGCGCCGGTCGACTCCCATCGGGTCGCGGACCAAATGCCGACAGGCCCTTCGACGAGCCGACGACGAGCACCGCACGCCGCGTCGCCGCTGCCACGTGGATGATGTCGAGTACCACTGTGGCTTCCAGGGCGTACGCGGTGGTGCCCGCGAGGCGGTCGCGATGGTCACACGGCGGCGCATCTCGACCAAGTAGCGCTCCGGCAGCAGGTTCAGCGCGGCATCGAGCCGATGCAAGCCGTCGTGACCGCGCCGCGCGCAGCCCAGACCCACAACCTGCATCGTGCCGGAGGTCGTTTCGGCGTGGCTTTCGTGCTCGCGCGGCTCCGAGCACTCGACACCGCCGGTGTCCTCGGCCGGACCAGCAGCCTCTTTCGGGCTGCGTTGGTCGCGATGTCCTTGCAGGAGCTTGCGTACCAAATCCTGGCGCCGCCGGTGCAGTTCCCGTTCGAGTTCGCTCTCGCTCATCTGCCGGGCTTCGCTGGACGAGAGAAATCCGGCGCGGCTAACCCGGCACGGACCTTGCTTAACGCGCGCCGCTGGGCAGTTCCTCGAACACGGCGATCAGGTCTTGAAGGGCTACGTCCAAGTCAACCCCGTACGCAAACGTCGGCTTTGAACCGGGCGGCATCTCCCCGACATACCGCGAATCTTCGAAGTCGGTCTTGTGCTTGGCGAGGATGGACCGTACAGACCCATGCACAACCCGCTCGACCACGCCCTTGCGCTGCTGCTCGATGGCCGTTTGCGTCTTCTGGTCCAGCGCGTCGAACAGCTTGAGGAGGTCGTGCCCCCACTTGTGCGACCCCGTCGTCTTGATGGCGACGGCCTTCAAGGCCAGCTCTGCAGCCAGAGCGCGCAAGACAGGGGCGGCGAGCATACTCCCAAGGAATTCTTCGGGGGTCGTCCGATCACCACCCTCCAGTTGGCCGGCCCAAACACGGTCGAGATCGGCAGCCACCCGGCGCAAGCCCACGGCTTGCGTGATGGCGATCTCCATCCTCATCATCATCACTCGTCCCAGTGCCCGATCAGACGCCGAACAGAGTCTTGCGGACGGTCTCGCTGACGATGTCCGTGAGAAGCCCCCGCATGCCTTCAACGCCTTCTCTACCCGCCTTCTTCATGAGCTTCTTGAACCGGGTCTCTGCGAGCCGCGCGCGCGGATTCTCACGCACCAGATCGGGCAAGGTCTTCTTCAGGGACTCCTTCTCATCATCCGACAGAGCATCCATCTCGTCAGCCATTTCTTCGGCGGCGCGGAGGGACGTTGCCGTCCAAGGGAACGGCTCCCCGCACTTGTAGCAGAAGGCGGGTGCCGTGTACCTGCTGAAACGGATGACGTCCGGCACGTGGTGTCTCCCGCGGATCTCGGTCTCGCAGGCCGGGCACGCCGTGATCGTTCGCGAGCCGCACTTGTCACAGTGATCCTGATTGCTGATCGGATAGTCGCGCGCGCTGGAGTTCGCGACATGCCCGTTCTCGCAGATCTGGGCGAGGTCGTAGTGACTGTCGTCCATGCCGCCTCTCGTCGGAGCCCGCCGGATGCGGACCCGGTTCTGTGTCCCGGTGGATTCGTCAAGGGGAGAGCGCTGAACGCCGGGGTCGTCAGGTCTCGGGTCACGGTTGCGTCATCGCGGCCGTGTACCCCCATCCAGTGTATCGGATCCCGCCGCAGACCCCAGGGGTTGCGGTTCCGCACGATCGGCGAGACTGGCACTGGGGGTACGGCACGGCGCGCCGTGCTACCCTGATCTGAACGATCTTCCGATCGCTGGCCGAATCCACAAGACGTTGCGGGTGACCCCGGCGATGGCCGCGGGTGTGACGAGCGAGCTTCGGGATGTCGAGTGGATCGCGGAGCTGATGGCGGCACGGGATCCGAAGTCGGGTCCGCGGGGGCCGTACCGGAAGACGAAGCAGCCATGAGTAAGACTGACAGCCAGAAGCTCGACCTTGAGAAACTCCTTCAAGACGGGTACGCCAAGTACGCCGCCGTTACAGAAGACAAGTTCGGCTCGCCGAAGACCCAACTGGCCCCAGTCAGGCGATTCTGCGACTTCTTGCTGAACGGAACCGTCCCACACCCCGACATTCCCGTTCCTGGTCCGCCGCCGAAGTTGCGGCGCTGAGACGCCAGTGCCGACGAGCGACCGCGCCTGATCAGCGCGAGATTTCAAACTGAGACATTACCGGTTTTCCCGGATCGTTCTCGTGATTCCGCGCGCGCTGTATGGCTCGTTGGCGCGCTCGGTCGTCCGTCGGTGGCCGGGGATCTTCCTGATCGAGCAGGGTGCCCGTGCCCTCTACGGCATCACGTACGGCATCACTCGTTCGACGATGTCCAGCCGCGTTCGGGTGCTGTGTCCCGGGACGGTCCTTCCTTCCACCAGCCGCCGGGGGCGCATTCCCGATTTCCCGGTCACGCGCTCACACCCACCGGCGTCATGGCCATCCGCTGCAAACAGTTCCATCTGCCGGACTTATAGAAAGACCGCAGGAGAAGAATCGCGTCGACGCTCTCCGGTAGCCAATAGATGGATGCGCCCTTGATGCGGAGATTGATGACGCGACGGATGGCGCTTTCGACGGCGCCGCTGCCCTGCGGAAGCCCGAGCCCGACCATTGTGGTGTAGGCGAAACGATGACGGTTCTTCAGGAAGTAGTTGAGGTGCGTGCGGATCTTGCCGGCCGTGCGCCCGCGGCACAGCTCCCGCAGGGCCGTGATCACCTCGTCCACCCGTGCTCGCTTGAGCAGCCCCCGCGTGCGGTTGAGCCAGCGGGTGCGTTGCGTCGCGCTCCAGCGGCGCAGCTTGACCGCGTCCGAGAGTTGCTTCGCGGCATGATAGAAGTCGATCAGCCCCAGCACCTGTGTCGGCGAGAGCCCGAGCGCGGCGATGAGGCGCTGGATGCGTTGCCAGATCCAGGGCGCGCCGTCGGCGATGAAGAGCACCTTGTCAGCGGCGTTGAGGCCGATCTGCCGCGCGTACGACAACAGCAGGGCGAAGACCGCCTCCGGTCCCCGGAGCGTGCCGTCGATGATCGGGGCCCACGTCTGAGACGGTCGCCCGTCGTCGCCGACGACGTACAGGATGAGGAGCTTCGGTTCCTTCCAGTCGGTATGGAATCGGTTGCGCCCCTTCTTCGTCTTGGGGCCACGCTTCTTGCGCCTCACACGGACGCGGCCCCCGTCGAGGGAGACGACCACCCGCTTCCCGGTCACGCGGTCCAGCAGACCGCACGCCGCGCTCTGCTGGGCCGCTCGGGCCCGCGCAGCGTAGCGATAGGCGGTCGAGCGGAGGGTCTTGATATCCAGGACGATGCCGTCGGAGCGGAGCTGCGCCTGCGCTTCGGCCAGCGAGCTGAGCATGGCGACCGCGCGGCTTGCATCGGAGGCCAGCTTCGGCGTGCACCGGTCGTAGATGCCCAGCACCACCAAGGCGGGGTAGAGTCCCGGCCTCCGCTTCGCCCGACGGGCGTGTTTCTCGCGGTAGTACGGCGTCGTGACCGGCACCGTCGTGCCCCGGGAGGTGCGAACGTTGACGGTCTCCAGGCCGTCGCTCCGCATCCGCCGGGGCAGGTGGCGCACGAGGGCGCTCGCCGCGTCGCCAACCGCGGCGGAGCGCACCGCGCGTTGCAGCACGGGGGTGAGGAGGGCGCCGAAGAACTCGTCCGCGATGGCCCGCAGCTGCTCTTCGCACTGCTCCGCTTCTTCTGCCGACCTGGGCGCTGGAGCACGCGCCTCAAACTCCAGCGCCCGCCGGAGGGCAGTGCGCAGGTGGACGGGAATGTTGCGAAGATCGATCTCGCGGCTCGGGGTGTCGATGGCGCTCTTGTCCATTTCAACGCACCATCATGGGCAGTCCGAGCCGTAATGTCCAGTACCACCCTCCCCGTCTGTCCGAAGACCGGCTCAACCTCCCCCAGCCTCACAGTCCATCTTTGCCTACACACTGCTCCGGGAAATCGGGAATGCGCCCGCCGCCGGGCCAGCCGCCGGATCTCGCTCAGTCTCGTCGGCCGGTAGTTCAGCTGCTCGACGCTGACGTTGACGTGCCGGTTCGGTGTCGGTGACTCCTGCTCGTGCACGTGTCCGTGGACGTTGATCGCGCCGTGCGGCACCTGCAGCAAAGGCACGTGGGTCAGCACAGCAGTAGCGGCGGGTCGCCCGCCGCGTACAGCGTCACCGCTGTGCGGTCGATCTCGAACGGGCGGATCTGATTGACCGGGTCGACGTCGTGATTGCCGAGCACGAGCCACTTCGTGCCCGGCGCCTTCCGCCACCATTCTTGGTGGTGCGCCAGGGCCTCGCCGTCGACGGTGACGTCGCCCAGGCAGATGATGGTCTCGCCCTCGGCCACCTGTTCGTACCAGGCCTCCATCATCGCCCTGTCGGCGGCGGCGGCCGTCGGGAACGGTCTTCCGAAGACGGTGCGCGAGTGCTCGTGGCCCAGGTGCAGATCCGACCAGATCCAGGTCGTCGCGTCGGCTTCGGTCCACCCCGCTGGGCCGATCGTCTGCGCCCGCCGGATCAGGGCCTCGGTCTGCCGCCGGTTCACCATCGGGCCTCCAGGCGGCGGCAGCGACTGCTGCAGTTCGTCGACGTAGAGCGCGTGGAGCCGCTCGGCCCCCGTTTCTACTGGCATCGTCTCTCCGCTGTTTCCCTTCCCCGGGACGAGGACGCTCGTTCCGCAGGTGTTCGCTTTCGTGTGCGCGCTTAGCCTAGCGCGTTGGGCTCTTGTCGGCTTGGTGCCGCGGTTTCGGGCGGCCTCCCGGCAGCTTGTTTTCTGGACGCGGCATGGTCGTCGGCCGCCGCGGCATCCTTGGACCGCGCCCCTCCGCGCGTTGCCTGACGTCAGTCCGGCGTCCCACTCTCTTCTTGATCGCCGTGGTCCCCGTCGTTCTGTTGCTTCATTTCCGCTCTTCGAGCGTGCCCATGCTGTAGCCGATCCCGTAGTCGCGTCCGTGCTCTGCCGTCCGCACGCCTGTCCGGGGCGTTTCCACCCACGGGTCCCTCGTCCGCAGGCCTTTTGTCCAGCCTCGGTGTCGATCCTCTGCCTTGCCGAGCAATTCACTGCCGGCACGGTATACAGTTCTCACCACGTTTGGATTGGACTGACCGACTGCGGACGCCCAGGGGGACCGGCACGCGATGATCGAAGACGACCTGCGCACGAAGCTCGAACGCTTTGAAGCGTCCATCGACAACAACGCTGCGGATGGTGACCTGCTCGAAGAGCTGGTCGAGCAGTGTGCTCCGGACATTCCCGATTGGGAGGTGGTGGACTGCTGGCGTCTTGCAGATTGTCCGCATCTCCACGAGTTGGGGCTCAAGCCCACCGACGACGGTATCGACTTGATCGCGAAGAAGGCGGATGGCGCGAACGTCGCGATCCAGTGCAAGGCTTTCAGCGAGGGCAACATCACCACCACGATGATCCAGAAGTTCGCCGGCAAAGCGATCAGGTTCACGGAGCGATGGCTCGTGACGACTGCGCAGCAGACTGCCGCAAACGCTAGCACCCTGCAGGGGTGCAATGTCCTCTGGAAGGACGCACTTGCGGAGTTGCCGCATGCTCTTCTCACCGTTGACGAGTCGCGCGGAGATTTCGCGGATCCGCGCACGGCCATGCAGGATGAGGCCGTTGCCGAGTGCATCAGGAGTCTGAAGAACCCGCCGCCCGAGCTGTTGGCGCAATGGCGAGAGGAGGGTTCGGACGTTCCGTCCCTGCCCCAGCACGTTGGCCGCACCAAGCTGATTCTGCCGTGCGGCACCGGGAAAACGCGGGTGTCGATGCGCATCGTCGAGGCGCTGTGCTCTGATGGCGACCTCGCAGTCGTCCTCGTGCCGAGCATCGCGCTCATCGGACAGGTGCGGCTCGCTTACCTCCAGGGCCTGCGCGCTGCGAAGCGGGACACGGTCAGCATCGCCGTGTGTAGCGACAAGACCGCCGGATTGGTCAAGTCCGAGGAACAGCCGGGTGACGATCCCACCAGTGACACCGGTCACATCGAGGAACTGTGGCGGATTAAGGATATTAACCTGGAAATAAGTATCCTGACCTCGTAGCATGCCGAAATATGAGGAAATCAGGCCGGCAATCACCTGTCTGCTGTCAGGCAACCAATGACCCTGTTAATAACATGGCGCGGGAACACGGATACGACCTTGCGCGGCTAACCGCGGACCTTCGGGACAGCCAAGGACAAGGGGGACGGCGGGTCGTGGACTTGCACGCCTTACGGGAAACTGGCCAACGACCCGTGTCGGCGAGAAGTGGTAGCAGCCCGTGGAAGAAGGCTCAGAACCAGTAGTTTACGGAGGTTGATCAGGCTTCATCGGACGCGGGATCCCCTCGGGCAGGCGGTGCTCGACGCTCGGGTTGAGCACGCAGGCGCGACGCTGGCCGACCTGTACCACCCGGACCTGATGCCACCCAACCCCGAAGGGCGCATTGGGCGCTGGATCGCGCTATCGATCGCCTCTACCGCCGGAAGCGTTTCACGTCGGAGCGTGAACGCGTCGAGTACCTGCTCGCTCTCTACGAGCGGCTTCGGCCCCTTGGCTGCCCAAGCAGCCGGCAGACGCTACCCGCGGCGCGGCATTCGCGATAGAGTAGACGCGGAATCGATTCGTTGGGCGATCGGCGAGCGAGGCGAATCCAAAGGAGCGAGGCGAATCCAAGCTGATGGACGACCTTCTGGTGGTGGTTGTGGTCGTTGTGGTCGTAAACGTCGCATGGACCCTACTAGTCCGGACGTTTCCGGCCCTCTTGACTGCAACGCTGACCAAGGGAATCGAACACCGGTACGCCACCAGATTATCGCGGCTCAAGGCCGACTTGGACGCACGCTATTCGACGCTGAAGTCGTCTGTGGACTTCTTGTCAGCGAGTCAGTCCGACATCAGGACGAGAGCGATTACATCAGTCGAGTCGCTCTGGACGGCCGTTCTCGAAATAGAACGTTGTCCTCACGGGTGCGCGTCTCACTGAGGCGACTCATGCGACTTGGTCGGAAATCGACCGACCCAAGCGTCTCTGGACGATTACGGCCCGTCGCATGAAGATGCTTAGAGGCCACGATGTCCGTCTCTCGTGGCAGGCCCTTGAGGTGCTTGTCGCCGCCGCTCAGTTGAAGCGTGGCGACTCGCTCATCTTCAACATTTGCGGCTCCAACGCCAACGGCGTGGCGCGGCCGCCGAGTCAACGCGGGCGCATTCCCGATTTCCCGGTCACGCGCTCACACCCACCGGCGTCATGGCCATCCGCTGCAAACAGTTCCATCTGCCGGACTTATAGAAAGACCGCAGGAGAAGAATCGCGTCGACGCTCTCCGGTAGCCAATAGATGGATGCGCCCTTGATGCGGAGATTGATGACGCGACGGATGGCGCTTTCGACGGCGCCGCTGCCCCGCGGAAGCCCGAGCCCGACCATTGTGGTGTAGGCGAAACGATGACGGTTCTTCAGGAAGTAGTTGAGGTGCGTGCGGATCTTGCCGGCCGTGCGCCCGCGGCACAGCTCCCGCAGGGCCGTGATCACCTCGTCCACCCGTGCTCGCTTGAGCAGCCCCCGCGTGCGGTTGAGCCAGCGGGTGCGTTGCGTCGCGCTCCAGCGGCGCAGCTTGACCGCGTCCGAGAGTTGCTTCGCGGCATGATAGAAGTCGATCAGCCCCAGCACCTGTGTCGGCGAGAGCCCGAGCGCGGCGATGAGGCGCTGGATGCGTTGCCAGATCCAGGGCGCGCCGTCGGCGATGAAGAGCACCTTGTCAGCGGCGTTGAGGCCGATCTGCCGCGCGTACGACAACAGCAGGGCGAAGACCGCCTCCGGTCCCCGGAGCGTGCCGTCGATGATCGGGGCCCACGTCTGAGACGGTCGCCCGTCGTCGCCGACGACGTACAGGATGAGGAGCTTCGGTTCCTTCCAGTCGGTATGGAATCGGTTGCGCCCCTTCTTCGTCTTGGGGCCACGCTTCTTGCGCCTCACACGGACGCGGCCCCCGTCGAGGGAGACGACCACCCGCTTCCCGGTCACGCGGTCCAGCAGACCGCACGCCGCGCTCTGCTGGACCGCTCGGGCCCGCGCAGCGTAGCGATAGGCGGTCGAGTGGGTATTCCGGAGGAAGTGGAACACGGAATCCGGAGGAAGTGGAACAGCGAATCCGGGAAGTGGAACACGGAATCCGGAGGAAGTGGAACATCGATTCCGGAGGAAGTGGAACAGCGGTTCCGCAGGTCGTGAACGCTCGTCGGTAGCTTGACCTGGCATGCTCTGCCCTTTCGACAGGAGGGGCGTGGCGATGCCGGCACGGAGGCTGCTGATGAGGAAGATCCGCGAGGTTTTACGACTCAAGCACGAGCAAGGACTGTCCCACCAGGCGGTGGCGCAGGCGTGCGCCGTCGGCGTGGGGACGGTCAATCGCTATCTGCAGAGGGCGGCGCAACGTGGGCTCGGCTGGCCGTTGCCGGACGATTTGGACGACGCGGCGCTCGAGGCTCGATTGTTTCCACGCGCCGCGCCGGTGCACGACCGGATCCGGCCCGACTGCGCGTACATCCACCGCGAGCTCAAGCGCGACAGCGTCACGCTGCAGTTGCTGTGGGAGGAGTACGCGCAAATCCATCCGGACGGCTACGGCCGCACCCAGTTCTGCGAGATCTACCGGCAATGGACGCGGCGGCTGCGGCCGTCGATGCGGCAGGTGCACCGCGCCGGCGAGAAGACGTTCATCGACTATTCCGGCAAGCGGCCGAGCCTGGTCGACCGGCGCACGGGTGAGCTCCGACGCGTCGAGCTGTTCGTCGCCGTGCTCGGCGCCAGCAGCCTCACCTACGCCGCGGCGACCGAGACCCAGCAGTTGCCGGACTGGATCGACGCGCATATCCGCATGGTGGAGTACTTCGGCGGCGCTACCACGTTGTGGGTCCCCGACCAGCTCAAGAGCGCCATCACCCGCCCCTGCCGCTACGAGCCCGGCGTCAACCGCACCTACGAGGACCTGGCCACCCACTACGGCGCCGTCGTCGTTCCGGCGCGACCGAGGAAACCTCGGGATAAGGCTGCTGTGGAGAATTGTGTACTCATCGCACAGCGGTGGATACTCGCCCGCCTCCGCGACCAGACCTTCTTCGAGCTCGGCCCGTTGAACGCCGCGATCCGCGTCCTGCTCGACGAGCTCAACGACCGGCCGATGAAGAAGCTTGGCGTCAGCCGCCGCGCCCTCTACGAGCAGGTCGACCGGCCGGCGCTCCGGTCCCTGCCGACCGCGCGCTACGTCCTGGCGCACTGGAAGCTGTGCCGCGCCAACATCGACTACCACGTCGAGGTCGAGCGCCACGTCTATAGCGTGCCGTTCCAGCTGGTCCGCGAGCAGGTCGAGGTCCGCTACACCACGAACACGGTCGAGATCTTCTATCGCGGCAAGCGACTGACGTCGCACCGGCGGCGCTACGACGGACAGCCGTCCACCCATCGCGAGCACATGCCGAGCGCCCACCGCGCGCATGCCGAGTGGACGCCGTCGCGGCTGATCCGTTGGGCCGAGCAGGCCGGACCGGCGACCGGACAGCTCGTCGCCCAGATCATCGAGCGTCGCCCGCACCCGGAGCAAGGGTATCGAGCCTGCCTGGGGATCATGCGCCTGGGACAGCAGTACGGGAACGACCGGCTCGACGCGGCGAGCGCTCGCGCGATGGCACTCGGCTCCTACCGCTATCGCACCGTCAAGAACATTCTCGCCGCCGGCCAGGACCGTCTGCCTCTGGAACCGGCGGCCGAGACAACCCCGACGCCCACGCACACCAACATCCGCGGCGCCGACTACTACGCCGCGGCCACGACCGAGGAGGAGGACCGATGCTGATCGAACAGACCGTCGACAAACTCAACGCCATGAAGCTGGGCGCGATGGCCGACGCCGTCCAGCAACAACTGCAGAGCGGCGAGGCCGCCACGCTCGGCTTCGAGGAGCGTTTCGGCCTGCTGGTCGACGCCGAGTGGACGGCCCGCGAACAGCGCAAGCTGCAACGGCGCCTGCAGACGGCCAAGCTGCGTCATCCGGCGACGCTCGAGGCCGTCGACTTCACGCCTGCCCGACGGCTCAACCGCCAGCAGGTCCTGACGCTGGGAACCTGCGCGTGGCTCGCCGAGCGCCACAACTTGATCGTCACCGGGCCGTGTGGAATCGGGAAGAGTTTTCTCTGTTGCGCCTTCGTCGAACGGGCGTGTCGCCGCGGCTTCACCGCCCGCTACGTCCGCATGCCGCGCCTGCTGCACGAGGTGGCCGTCGGCCGCGGAGACGGTTCCTACACGCGGCTGATGGCGCGGCTGGCAAAGCTCGACCTGCTCGCCATCGACGACTGGATGCTCGCGCCGTTGCGTGACGCCGAGCGCCGCGACCTGACCGAGGTGATCGAGGACCGCGCCGAACGCGCCTCCACGCTGATCGCCAGCCAGTTGCCGGTGACCGACTGGCACGCCGTCATCGGTGACCCCAACCAGGCCGACGCCATCTGCGACCGCCTGCTCCACGACGCGCACCGCATCGAGCTGAAGGGCCGCTCGATGCGACGTACGCACGACGCGCCGAACAACCGCCCGAAGGAGACGACATGAGCACCAGAACGGCAACGCCATTACCGCGGCGAAGCGAAGCCCAGAACCATCGCGCCGCCGACACGCGTGACCGGGGCACGTCGGGTCCGACCGGCCTGTGGATCCTGCCGGTGATGTGGAAAACGCCCGCGATGCGTTCGGCGCAACTGAGCGGTCGCCGAAGGCGCGTTTCCCACAACACCTTGGACGCCGCAGACGGCGCCCACAGGCTCCACAGGCATCTTCGTCCATGCTCTCGAACACCACGTCACGAGTAGAATCTTGAAGGTCTGCTGCGACACCGAGGGGAGGGAACTGACCGACGAACGTCGCTACGCTCCGACGAGCGTTCCACTTCGCCGGAAACCGTGTTCCAGATCCCCGGAAACGCTGTTCCACTTCACCGGAATACCCAGTCGAGCGGAGGGTCTTGATATCCAGGGCGATGCCGTCGGAGCGGAGCTGCGCCTGCGCTTCGGCCAGCGAGCTGAGCATGGCGACCGCGCGGCTTGCATCGGAGGCCAGCTTCGGCGTGCACCGGTCGTAGATGCCCAGCACCACCAAGGCGGGGTAGAGTCCCGGCCTCCGCTTCGCCCGACGGGCGTGTTTCTCGCGGTAGTACGGCGTCGTGACCGGCACCGTCGTGCCCCGGGAGGTGCGAACGTTGACGGTCTCCAGGCCGTCGCTCCGCATCCGCCGGGGCAGGTGGCGCACGAGGACGCTCGCCGCGTCGCCAACCGCGGCGGAGCGCACCGCGCGTTGCAGCACGGGGGTGAGGAGGGCGCCGAAGAACTCGTCCGCGATGGCCCGCAGCTGCTCTTCGCACTGCTCCGCTTCCTCTGCCGACCTGGGCGCTGGAGCACGCGCCTCAAACTCCAGCGCCCGCCGGAGGGCAGTGCGCAGGTGGACGGGAATGTTGCGAAGATCGATCTCGCGGCTCGGGGTGTCGATGGCGCTCTTGTCCATTTCAACGCACCATCATGGGCAGTCCGAGCCGTAATGTCCAGTACCACCCTCCCCGTCTGTCCGAAGACCGGCTCAACCTCCCCCAGCCTCACAGTCCATCTTTGCCTACACACTGCTCCGGGAAATCGGGAATGCGCCCGTCAACGCACGATGGCCGATTCTCTTTCGAAGCTTGGCCGGGTCGATGACGAGGGGCGCCGAATTACTGTCCACGGCTTCCGCACGACCTTTCGCACGTGGCAGATGGAGTTCGAGCCGGGTTTCTCGGAAGCTGCCGAGATTGCGTTGTCCCACGAGGAATCGAACACGACGAAGAAAGCGTACGCCCGCTCGCAGCTAGATGACCTGCGGGCGACGCTGATGCAGAAGTGGGCCGACTACGTCCTGCCGAACGGTTTGGGAGCCGGCTAGTGCGTTCCTGTGCTCGTTCCATGGGTTACCCCAGTCCCGGTCCCGCCCGGTCGGTTGCTCTCCAGCACGCCTCGGAGCGTTTCCAAACGGTCCCACAAAAATTTTCCGCAGGAGGGATACGCGTTCTCACGTCGCTTCTATAAGTCCTGGCCCATCAGTGCTTTACGCGACGCGACTCTGTCGCGGCAGGCGGGAGTCCGCTCTATCACTGCTGGGAGTTCCATCCCCGCGCGTGCGGGGCGGTCGTCGCTCTTGGTTTCCGGCATGCTCACTCTTGGGGTGGATCCCCGCGCGTGCGGGGTTACGCAGTTCTCGTGGTTTCGGGGCACTTTCTCCCCTTCGGTTTGGTCCCCCGGACCCGACGGCGGCCAATTCAGGGCTGGTGTGCTGCCCGTTTTCGGCCTCTCGGCCACCGCACGAGCCGCGTATGAATATTCAGCCTCTGTCCTCTAACCTGGCAGCTAGCGATCCATGCTAGAGTTGGCTGTACTCGATGGCCTTCTCTACCTCTGCCGGCACGATCCCTTCGTCAGGCTGCGTTCGTCCGCCGTTGAAGTGGGCCGGCGGAAAACGTTGGCAGGTGCCCCACCTTCGTCCCTATTGGCAACCGCACCGCCATCGCCGGCTCGTTGAGCTTTTCTGTGGTGGCCTTGCCGTCGCGCTTGGGTTGCTGCCGGCTTCCGCGCTACTAAATGACATCAACCTGCATGTCATAAACTTCTACAGCTGGCTCCGGACGGGCCTTGTCATCAATCTCTCGATGCGTCCCTCGGAGGCGAGATACTATACTTGTAGACAGCGCTTCAACTACCTGTTGGATGTTGGTCAGGCCGATTCTGTAGAAGCGGCCTCGCTCTTCTATTATCTGAACCGCACTGGCTACAATGGCCTCTGCCGCTTCAACTTGCGCGGCCGGTTCAATGTTCCCTGCGGCCGCTACGAGAATGTCAACTATAGGACCGACTTCGTTGAGTACAAGTCGGTCCTTGCTCCCTGGGACTTTACCGCCTTCGATTTCGCTGGCGTTCCGCTCTTGCACGACGATTTTGTCTATGCGGACCCGCCCTATGACGTCGAGTTCACCGCCTATTCGAAAGGTGGTTTCGGCTGGGCCGACCAGGAACGGCTTGCCCATTTCCTGGCCAAGCACGAAGGACCCGTTGTCCTGTCGAATCAGGCGACTCCCCGTATCAGGGAGCTGTACTCCGACTTGGGCTACCAGCTCCGGGAGCTGCAGGCCCCTCGTCGCATCAGCTGCACTGGTGACAGGAGCCCTGCTCTCGAAGTTCTTGCGACGCGCAACCTCTAGCCGTCGCGGGCCGCGTCCGGCGAGTCCTGCGGAGTTGGAATCTGACGGCCACGTCGGGACCGCTGGGAACGTTCACGCGGTCTTCGTCTCCGCCGTCTACGGCGTTTCTTCCGGCGCTTGCTGGTTGTTATTAAGCTGGAAATAAGTATCCTGACCTCGCAGTATGCCGAAATATGAGGAAATCGGGCCGAAATTACCTGTCTGATGTCAGGCAACCAATGACCCTATTAATACTTCCCGTTGCGCCTCGGGTCGCTTCGCTTTGCACGATCCCTCGGACGGTCTCGATCACTGCGTCCATCCTCGTGATCACTTCTTCGAGCCTTGTGGTCAGTCGCTCGACGCGCCGATCGATCAACCACAAGCTGATAATCATGATCGCGATTGCCATGTAACCCAGTATCGTTGCCGCGATTGTTGCGCCGTTGTCCCGGGAGCGTTGTCTCGTTCTCATCGTCTTCCTCAGCTACTAGCCCGGATCATGCACCAAGGGCCCGATCCAGGTAGAGACACAAGAGCCTCCGTATGGTAAAAATGCAGTATACACAGGCATTTTAGCCACCACGGAGGCCCCTGCGTGACGACCGACACTGTGCCACAGACTGTTCTGTTCCCGGATCTGTTCGACAAGCCACTGTTCGCCAAGTTCAACCAGGAGCAGGCAAGCTCCGACGGCGGGGCGGTCCTGCTCAAGGCGGCCGAGCGCGTGTACGGGTTGGTCAAGGCGTTCGCCCGGTGCCTGAGCGACAAGCGCGCGCCGGAGAAGATTCGGCACACGCTCGCGGACCTGATCGGCCAGCGCATCTTCGGCATCGCCTGCGGCCATCCCGACTGCAACGATGCCGCGCACCTCGCCGACGGCCGCGACCCGGTGGCGGGCGAGTCACTGGCCTCGCAGCCGACGCTGTCGCGGTTCGAGAACGCAGCCGGCCGCGGCGCGCTCTACGACATGGGGTGCGAGTTGGCGGCGCGTGTTGTCGAGCGCCACCGCCGCCGGCTGGGGCGGGTGCGGCGCATCACGATCGATCTGGACCCGACCGACGACCCGACGCACGGCGCCCAGCAGTACAGCCTCTTCAATGGGTACTATGACAACTGGTGTTACTTGCCGCTGCTCGCGTTCCTGACGTTCGACCGCGAACCCGAGCAGTATCTGTGTTCGGCGGTGTTGCGGCACGGCAAGGCGGTCGCCTCCGAAGGGGGCGTGGCCCTGTTGGCACGGCTGCTGCCGCTGCTGCGCTGCGCGTTTCCACGGGCGCGCTTTCTGGTTCGGCTCGACGGCGGCTTTGCGTCCCCGGCGCTGTTCGACTTCCTGGGTGCACAGCCGCGGCTCGACTACGTGGTGGCGATGGCGAGCAACGCCGTGTTGCTGCGGCACGCCGAGCCGGCGATGCTGGTGGCGCGGGCGCGCAGCGAGCGCAGCGAGCAGACCGAGCATCTCTACATGGACACCGACTATGCGGCGGGCACGTGGAGCGCCGCGCGCCGGGTCATCATCAAGGCCGAAGTCGTCCGTCTCGGGGACCGCGAGCCGCGGGACAACCCGCGCTTCGTGGTGACGAACATGCGGCAGACGCCGCGTCAGGCCACTGCTTCCTTGCTGCCGCTGCCCCCCGGCATCCGTCGAGCTTGTCGCCCTTTTTCGTCCCGGCTGTGCTCCCAGCTACTTGACGAACACGGCGACTCCCGCTCGGCGGCAAGCGCTCATCGCCTGCCGTATCCACTTCAGTCGGCACTCCCGGGCCTGTGGCCCGGACTTGCCGCCGATGCTCACCCCGTCGATCCGGTCCAGGAGGATGCTTCCGGCAGGCAGTGCGCCCCGGCTGTTCGCGATCTCCTCCTTGCGACCCGTACCGCCTCTAGTGAACCACCGTTTTTCGTGGTTCCAGTGCCAAGCTGGCTGCCAGCTTGTCTACCGTTGCCTTTGCCGCCGGCTCGTCTTCGGCGTCTTCCCGCTCGTCGGCCGGGACGGGTGTTCCCAGCAGCTCGTACATCCGCACCAGTAGTGCGTCTACAACCGTCCTGCTTCCGCCTGGTACGTCCGACTCGTGGATCAGGTACTCGAACTCGTGGTAGAGCTCGCCCTTTTTCGTTTCGTTGTGCACCTTGAACACCGCCTTGCCGTTGAGTCGCAGGCGTCCGAGTCGCTCGACTACTGTCTCGGCACCTTCGGAGGGCGTGGCTACTTCCGTGCTCAGCGCTTCGATTTCTTTTCGGCTGTACCCGAGTCTTGCTTCGAGCACCACTGCCAGCGCGAACTTCAGCACGCTTGCGTCGTTGGTCGTCAGTTGTTCTTCCATTTTGTGCTTGTTTCCCGTCTTCGGTCTTGCGGTCAGCGCTCTGTCCCCGCGCGTGCGGGGGCGTCTGATCCGGTCCCCTTCGGGTACCGGCTGTTCCTGGTCCGCCACGGATCGGCGCGTGGCAGCACGCGTACGCTTTCGGTTTACAGGCGCGGCGGAACGGCGCGCCACGTCTTCGGCGTGCAGGTGGCGCCGCCACTTGGTTGCTCTGCTCGATGAGCAAGCCCGGGCGGATGCCGGTTCCCCACAGGACTGGCGCGTCAGGCCGGATGGCGCCCGCATCCATCGGGCGGGCATGGCGAGACCCGCAGACAGCTCGGCCGTCGTCAGCGCCAGGCCGTCCCGCCAGTCGTCGTCGATCGACGGCTCGGGGGTCGGGTACAGGCCGCCCAGTATCCGCTTCTGACCGTCATGGAACGCCCCTAGGTAACAGGGGCCTGTAGCTCCGTCGTCCCGCGGCGTCTCATCGAACTCGTGCGTGATGCGCCAGCCTTTTGGCGGCGTCTGCAAGTCACTGATGGGCAAGGGGTTATAGCTCCTCTCTGTCCGTGGCGATCTCTCGCCGGCGTCGTTTTCGGCGTGGTTCACGGGCGCGCCGAAAAAAAGACGTTTTTTCCACCCTTACCTGGCCGTTACCGCGATTTTTCGTGGATCCGCGATAATCGGCGGTAGCGCCACTGGAGGGACCGCCAAAAGCGCTTAGATGGCGAGCCTTCTGCGTCTCGCGGTTGGGGTGTTCGGGAGGGCTCTGAGAGCCTCCCACCACCCGGCGACGCCGTCTGCGGCGTCCGGCCAGTCTCCTCGTACGATGCGCCACACGAGGACCCGCGCGCCGCCGCTTCGGACCGTGCCATCGGTCGGGTCTTCGAACTCCAGCGGCGATACATAGCCCAACGCAGAATGGCGGCGTCATGCGGTGCAGCATGTTGCGCAGCGTCGACGCCATCCGCCGTGTGCGCGCGTACAGGCGCGTCAGCCGCCGCAAGTCTTCCAGCCGCGGTGGTGCTACCACCCACTGTTGCCGAGCGCGAGGAACTGACGGAAACTGGACTCGGGTCGACCGCAAGATGTTGTGGTCGCCGGCGGCATCGTCAAGCCAACAGCGTGCGCGTGTGCTCACCGACGTCAAGGCGCGTCGCTTCGCTCCGCCCCCGCTCCGCGGGGCTGACGGCCTTGACGTAGGCTCCGCGCACGCTCGTCCAGACTGGCTCTTGCCGACGATGCCCACTCATACACCCCCTACATGTTGTGGTCGCCGTCCTGTCCAGAATGACGCCCTTTCCAGCGACCGTTGACACCCACACCTCCACGCCGGCGTCGGCCAGCGCCCGCTGCACCGCCGTCGAATACACGCCCGTGCTCTCCATCAGGTCGTTCGTCCGAAAAACCCAGCTACTGCTCGCCGAGTTGCACGATGTGCAGCGATTTCCGATGGCGCGGGCGCTGATGGCCTATCTGGGGCTGGTGCCCGGCGAGCACTCCAGCCGCGACCGGCACCGCCGCGGGCCGATCACGAAGACGGGCAACAGCTTGGCGCGACGCCGGGTGGTGGCGACGCCCTGGCCACCTCGACGCCGTGGTGGCTCAGTCTGGCCGGTGAGGACCTTGCCGACCCTCCTTCGGGATCACCCGCGCGTCGCGCTCCTGGTAGGTCGGCTTGCGGCGCGACTCGCCCCGCGCCGCAAGACTGGTCGCCGAGAACTCCTTTTTCTGCGTCGCGATCGGACGGACGGCGCCGTGCGGCAGCTCGGCGATGTTCGATCCAAGCATCGGAACTCTGAACGCCGACGCCGGGCGACGCCGATCCCCGTCTCCCGCCCGGTCCTCGCCATCCGGACGAAGAGCAAGTCATTCTGGGCGTTTGTCCATCAGGTCCGTGTTCGAGTGATGCTTCACGGCGCCATTGAGGCGTTCGATGATCGCGTCGACGGTCTCGATCTCGACGCCGATCCACCCCCGGTGGCGTTGCTCGCACACGGCGTACGTGGTGCCGCTTCCCCCGAAGGGGTCCAGCACGATGTCGCCCGGCTCGCTGCTCATTTCCACGACCCGCTCGAGCAGCTTTGTGCTCACCGAGTTGGCGTGTCGGGATGCGGGCTTGAACGTGGGATGACGGACCGGCGGGATGTCGGTCCAGATGTCCTTCAGAGTGACGCCATCGGCGTGCATCGCCCGTCGATGGCCGCCGTAGTCCTTGATCTCGCCGCCGCAGTGCCGGCACTCTTCGATCGGGGTGCGGAGCCGACGGAACGTCTTCGGTTGCCCCTTGCTGAAATAGACCAGCGCGTAGTGGGCCGGGTACAGCCGCCCCGGGATCGGCAGGCGCCCGGCCTGCTCGACGGCGATCCAGTGCCGGAAAGTCAGGCCGAATTCCTGGAGGAAGCACGCGATGCGGATGTTCCACTTCGGCAGGTGGTACGCGAAGAACGATCCGCCCGGGCTCAGGGTGCGAACGCACTCGCGCAGCCACCGTCGGCACCACTGCAGGTACTCCCGGGTCGACTGCTGGTCGCTGACCAGATCGCCGTAATCCTTGCCCAGGTTGAAAGGTGGATCGGCGAAGACGACGTCGACCGACTCGGTCTCGATCGCGGGAAGCACCTCTAGGCAGTCTGCTTGGTAGAGGCGCCCGAACCGGGTCTCGACGACAGGGAGGCGGTCGATCCGGATCGGCAGTCGCCTGCGCATCCCGTCCCGATCATCGGGCTCCGCTGTCGTGGACCGGGACTTCGCATCATCCAGACGTCGTGCCGGCTTGCGGCATTTCCACCGAAAAGGCTGCGCCTGCTTGGCGCAGGCCTGAATGTAGCGGCGCAGTTGCCGCGCCAGACCGGCCGTGGAGCCGCGGATGCCCGACCGTGGCACATCTGGCCGTACCTTGGAGAGCCACAGCTCGAGTTGCTTCAGCCACGATGAAGGCGTCGGCGTGAGGTGCAACTTTACGTCGGGGTGCTGGTCGAGAAACCGCGCCAGCGTCTTCGTCCTCTGCGCAGACCGTTTGTCGAGGATCAGGTGGAGCTGCTGATGGGGCTCGCAGGTGGCTACCACCTCACCGAGAAACGCGACCAGATCCCCGCTCGTGTGGCGAGCCGTACTGCCGCGAAGACTGCCGCTCCGGGTGCTCAACGCGGCGTGCAGCGACAGCGCGCCGTCACGGCTGTGCTCCGACGTCCGACCCTCGGCACGGGCCGGCGACAGCGGAAACACGCGCTCCCGAGCGTTGGGCGCGTGGATGGCGGTCTTCTCGCCGACGCGGAACACCGCTGCCTGACACCGCGGGTCCAGGCAGAGGCCGACAATGTCGGCCGTCTTCGTCTTGAAGTCGGGGTCGGACGAGGTCATGTAGCGGGCCAGCCCATGGGGCGGCAGGTCGGCCTCGCGCCAGACACGCTGCACCACATCCTTGCTCACACCGAGGTGAGCGGCCAGACGGCGGCAGGACCAGCGTCTCTTCCCATCCGGCGGCGGACGGCGCGTCGCGGCCAGTACCCGGGCGCGCACGCGTCCGGTCAGCTTCCACGGTGTGCGCCCCGGGTGGTAACTGGTCAGGGCGTCCACGCCGCCGTCGAGGAACCGCTGGCGCCACTTGGCGATGGTCGGGCGAGAGACATCGAGCTGGCCGCTCGCGGCTCGTGCGGAAGTGCCATCGGCCAGCAGCAGCACGATCCGGGCGCGCTGCACGAAGCGGGCGGCCAGGGCGTGCGAGCCGGCGATCTCCTCGAGCTCGGTGCGGTGCGCGGGAGTCAGGTGAATCGGCTGTCCTTCGAAGGGCATCTATGGGCAAGACGACAGCCAGACGGAAATGTTTCTCTGCGACGAAGCGCTGACCCTATCCGTTGCCTGGCGGACCGAAGGTCCACCCAGGGTGACGTCGCGATTCCGCTCCTTCTCCGCCTATACGCGAGAGGATTCGCGCGAGGAGCGCCTCAACTGGGAGACCGCTTGGTTTCGACCGGCGACGGGCCGTGGCGCTGGTTCGGCGGCGTCTTCCTCAACAGGTACGACGGCAGCGGTAGAGGCTTCGAGTACGCCCCCGGTCTTCGGAGTTTCCGGGGTCACGCGATCCTGAGTGGCAATCCGGTGTCCGAGCCGGTCGAGTACTACAGCCTGGGCACGCAAGCGGTCGAGGAGCGCGCTCTGTTCGGGGTTGTTCCGCCCGCCTGCTCCTCCGTGGTTCGTATCCGCGCCGACTCCGGGAGGCGCGGCGGCTACGCCGACGCCGGTACGGCAAGGGTCGGTCGCCAGCGGCGTGGCGTTGCTCGCACACGGCGTACGTGGTGCCGCTTCCCCCGAAGGGGTCCATCGGACACGTGGTGCCGCGCCATCAACTCGGTTGCGCGAGCCTGGATCTTCGTCCAGGGTCATCGGCTCGTCTTCTACATCTGCACATCCTTTCCCTGAGCCGGCGAAAAAGGGCGGACGGCTCCATTCGTGGTCGTCGGATCGTCGCCCGGCTGCTGGAAGTCCTCGTACAGACGCGCAAACGTCTTCCATGCGGCCGTACCGCCCGGCTTGATGTCGAACTGAGCGGCAGCCTTCGTCTTGCCGATTCCGGGATTCGCACGCAAGAACTCGAAGACCTCCGCCTCGCTCGGCGCCTGCTTTGCGCGCGACGGTTCGTACTTTTCGGTCTCCGTGTACCGCACGCCGTCGGACTCCAGGTAGATCTCGGTGTGCTGCTTCAGGGATTGCGAGAACCGAGACTTGAAGACGAACAGCTCGCGGTACGTCTCGTTGTCGCACGACTCCGGTGCTCCGTACGTCAGCAGCAGATCACAGGCGCCGCCCTGCCCGTGGCTGCCAGCGTACGACTTCAGGGAGTTTTTCGGTGAGTGGAGAACCCCGACCACGGCCACGTCAGGAGACCTCGGCCAAATCCTGGAAACTGCCTCCCGTGCTTTCGGTGCGTGGTTCTGGCTGAGGTGTACGAGATCCGCCAGCGGGTCGATGATGCAGATCCGCACGCCGAGAGCTGCGATTACCGTGTGGAGCGCCTCTGTGTCCTCCTTTACGTCACGGATCGATAGAACGTGGATCAGCGTCTGATCCATGTGCAGCTCATCCTCGAACCGCTGGAACTCAGCTTTCACGTCGCCGGGCCACTCCTCGCCCACCCAGAGCGCTGGAACGGGCTTTACGTCGTCATCGCTGAGCCAGTCCTTGCCCGTCGTCATCGTCGCGACCGCAGCTCGTAGCAACCTGCTCTTGCCGGAACCTTCGCGGCCAGCGAGCAACGTCGTCCGGCCAGCGTACGCCAGCCACGGAATGATCGGAGTCGTCTGCGCCGGCTTCAGCGTGTCGAGTCTCGCAGTCAGCCGTAGGAGCTTGCGCTCCGGAGGCTTCAGGTCCGCGCAGACCAGACAACACGCCTTGCCGTCGTGCGAGCAATCGCCCGCGCCCGCTGTCATGTCCATCGTCTCCCTCCCAGGCGTTTTCATTCAGGCTTTCTCTGCACACGTCGGCATGAATGAAATCGCCGGACTCGAGTTGCCGAAACGCCGAAATCCGCTGGGGCTTGGCATCTTCCGCTCTCCACCCATCGTCGAGCACGCCTACCGACCGGGCGGAAGCATACCGGCCGCGTGCCGCCCGGCTGAATGACGGCGGATGTCTCGGCGTGGATGTTCTACCGCGAGTGCCTTCTGGCACGCTTGTTGCCTCAGTCCAGAACGGCCACCGTACGACCTCCTGCTGGAACGGGGAGCGATGTCGCCGAACACGACGACAACTGCGGCGCGAGCGCGGTTAGGAACTCCGTGCCGGCGCGGCGGTGACGCGCTTGCGGACGGGGCTGGAGGGCTCGCGAAACTACACGCTCGCCGACCCGCTGTGGCTCAGACCGAGCGTCGAGGTGGGGCCGCGGCACGGCCGCGGGGACGCCGAGACGGGCGCCGGCATGGACGTGGGTGCCGGCCTCGTAGTCTCGGACAGGTCGAGCGGGCTGGCGGTGGACGTGCGGGTGCGGACGCTGCTGGTGCACCAGGCCCGAGGGGTTCTCCGCGCGAGCCGTGGCGGTGTCTCTCAGCTACAACCCGACTCCCTCGGCGCCGCTGAGGCTTTATGGCGCGAGTCGCGCCGTCGTGGGGTAATCAGGCGACGCGCGGGGCCGAGGCGCTGTGGTGCCGGGAGACGATGGCCGGGGTGGCGCACGGCAGCGACGCGATCGGCAATCGCCTCGATGCCGATCGGCGTCGACCGAGAGACGATCCGTGCCGCGGTGAAGCACGAGTCGGGCAGTGTCCGCCGCGGCGTGTCTCGGTCCGGCGCCATCGACCCGGATCCGCTCCGAAGCCGCGTTCGCGAAGCTCTGTGGCGCCTGCCCGATCCCTGCCTCATCCGGCGTCACCAATCGGCATCGGCTCTACCGTGGCGGTCACCGCCATGCCAACGCGACTCTCTACCGGATCGTGATCGTCCGCATGCGCTGGCACCAGGCGACCATCGACTACGTCCGCCGACGCACCGCCGAGGGCTTGTCGAAGAAGGACATCATCCGCTGCCTGAAGCGCTTCGTCGCTCGCGAGATCTACCACGCACTGATCGACGACCACAGAGTCGGTGCGGCGTGCGCCGAGGCTGCCTGACGTGGCCGTGTTCTCGCTGTCTTGGACTTCCGTACGAGGTGGTCGCTGCTTTAGCAGCAGCTCGCGGTCGGCATCGCACCCCGTCGTTTGCGCTCGGTTCTGAGCAGCAGGAAACCAAGCGAAGCGGACGCCTTGTCTGCAGGCGTTCGCGTAGCGCGGTAGCCGAGCGCGCGGCGACGGCGGTAATGGCTGAGCGCAGCTACGCGAGGAGCGGTCAGAGGCTCGACAGCGGTTGGACGGATCGTCGGCGGCGCCCGTGCCTGTAACCGTCAGGGTCGCCAGAACCCGCTCGGCAGACGCAAGGACCGGTCGGACGCCCGGTTCGCGGTGCGGGGTCATCGGAGCCCCGCGCAGGGACGGTCACGCCCCTGTCGGTACGTACGCTCACCGGAGGTGACGTCAGGACCGGCTGCAACGCTCGACCATTGTCCGTATGACAATCAACCATGGTGATTTCACTCACGGCGGCTCCGAAGGGAGCCTCCAACTCGCCAAGGCGCGATGCAGTTCTTGACATATAGGGGCAGCGCCGCCTATGACGCGGAACCGATCCGGCAGCACAGCCGCTCACTCGGCCACGTCCCGTTGATTGACACCAACCCCCGCCGCGACAAGACGCTGGCGGAGGAACTGCGAACCGAAGCCCGGCGCCTGAAGAATCTCGGCTTCCAGCTTGCCGAGCAGGTTCGCTATAACGAGCGTACGGCGGGTGAGCGCGTCAATGGCCGTCTCAAGGACGAGTTCGGTGGTCGCCATGTCCGGGTCCGCGGCGCCGCAAAGGTGATGTGTCACTGCATGTTCGGCGTGCTCGCACTCACCGTCGACCAGCTCGTACGCCTGGTGACATAACCAGCACACCGCCGCCAACGCCCTTCGGCCCCCGACCGGCGTCAGTCACCCACCGGTGCCCCGACGCTCGATCGGCAACACGTCGAAACAGCCCTACGTCCACCTCTCGGCGTGCCGCCGGTCCTCCAGAACCGGCATCCGGTCGGCGATCCAGGGCGAATGACGTTTGTGACCAGCTGGTCATACACGTCAGTTCTCGACGACCGTTGACAGTCGAGCCGGTTCACCGCCCCGCCGCCGCGACGGGAGTCCTTCCATCGGGCAGCGAATTGTACCGCGGCGTTCCCAGGACCCCCACCACGGTGATGAGGCGTCGGGTCGGGTCCAGCCGGGCGGCGGCGTCGGGGTCGGCGACGACGGTGACCGGGGCCGTGTCGGCGATCTCCACCCGGCGGCCCCTGCGCCGGCCTGTTTCGTGACGATCCCATTGTGCCGAGTCCGGTTCAGCGAGTGCCTGGCGATTGGCGCTGCCAGCGGTCTTGCCCGCTAGTTCCGTGCCGACGCCGAGGCAGCGCCAATCGCCTCGGTGGATGCACGCGCGGTCGGGCCGGATGCGGTCGTGCACCGGTGGGTCAGGGTCAGGTCCCCGCTTGCGGGCCGTCGGTCGGTCGGACGGTTTGAGCGGCCAGCCACTCGTTGAGGTCCGAGCCGCGGTAGGCGACTCGCGAGCCGAGCTTGATGAACGCCGGCCCGCGACCCTCACTCCTCCAATGCGCGAGAGTGGAAGGGCGGCCCAGCACCAGCAACGCCGGATCACCGGCGAGATACAGCTTGTGGTCTTCGAACACTTGCTTGCCTCCGGTTGCAATCCGAAAGCAAGTATGCCGACCGCGTGCCATGCCAAGGTCAGTCCCGAGCCCCTCCTCCGGCCATCGCCGCCGCCATCGCGGCGCCGATTGCGCGCCGTGCGTCCGCGACTGGCAAGCCAACCGCCCGCACGTACCGGTCCGCCATCGCCGTAGTCTTGTGACCCAGCAGGTCTCGCAGCACGTGCGTGCCGACACCCGCCGCCGCCGCGTTCGTCATGACCGTCCGCCGCAGATCGTGCAGGCGAACTTCTGTCAGCCCCGCCAGCCGCGCCGCCGCCGCGAAGTGGGTGCGGGCGGTCCGATACGTCAATGGCCCGCGCGCGTCGACCGCGAACACGTGGTCATTCCTATTCATCCGGGGCCGGGAGCGCATGACCGCAAGCGCCGCGTCCGGAAAGTCATGCACCCGCCGCCCGGTCTTCGTCTCCGGCAGCGTCACGCGCCCATTCTCGAAGTCGACATGCTCCCAGCGAATCGAGCACACTTCAGATATTCGCAGTCCAGTCAGCGCCGCAACCCGGATCGCGGCAACGCTCGCGGGGTGCCTCTTGTCGAGCCGGTCGAGAGCGGCCGCCAGCGCTGCCAGCTCGTCGGAATCGAGCACACGGTCTCTCGCCTCCTCCCTCGCCCGCTCGACACCACGCGCCGGATTCGTGTGTTGCGATCGCCATTCCCACGTCTCGAAGAGATTGAAGAGCCGCGAGATAAGCGCCAGCACTCGATTACGTGTCGCGTTCGGCAGGCGTCTGACTGCCCGCTCCACGTTTCGCCGCGTCACGGCGTCGACGCGACGCTTGCCGAGGGCCGGTCCGACGTAGACCTTCGCCTGATTGCGATAGGTCTGGAGCGTCCGCCGGGAGAGCAGACCGAGCTTGATCCGCTCCGGGGCGTATTCGTCAAGGAAACGAACCAGCCCCTCGTCGACGGTCGGCGCCTCGCGTTGCTGGCGGCGACGCTCCAACGGATCCGCTTCGCCTGCGCGGATTACCACCAGTTCCCGACCGGCCCGCTCGCGAACGTCGCTCAGCGACAGCTCGGAGCATCGCGCCAGTGTCGCCCGGCGCCGCCGGCCTGCGATCCGGTAGTCGAGGATGTAGCTCTTCACGCCGGCGGGCGTAACCCGAAAGCCGAGCCCCCGCACCTGGGAATCCCATACGGTGTAGGTCGCCGTCCGTGGCTTCGCCTCACGGACGGTACGTTCCGTCAGCGACCGCGTCACCATGTTACCCATGCCCGTCTCCCCCGATCCGATGACGCGCTGAATCCCGGTAAGCAGGTCTTCCAGAACCGAATCCGCCATCATCTGCCCGAAGTCCGTGTCACCACTGTGTCACCACTGGAACAGCATGACACGACACGCGGCGGCAATCAACAGCATGAATGGTACGCCGCAAGCTGTTTTTTTATGGATGTTTACGGCACTCGTGCGCAATGATCCGCAGGAGCAGGATTCGCGGCATGCAGTTATTCGTAATCAGCAGGTCAGCGGTTCGAGTCCGCTCGCCGGCTCCAATAGAATCAATAACTTGCAGGGATTGGCGACCAGGCGAATTCGGGCTGTGTCAACACCATGTCCCGCCGTCTCAGCCTTCCGTCTCCGTCACGCCCCGGGGCAGGCCGCTGGCGAATGACCTACCGCGAAGCTCAGTACCAAGCTCGGACCCGCTCCTTCGGCTGACCGGCCAGCGGAAGGCGTTTGTCTCCGACCGCGTCCCGGCCATTGGAAGAAGAACCCTGCGATTCGACGGCGTCGAGGCCGCTGCAGATCGAGGGCAACTGGTCGGACTGGACGGCCGCGTAGCGCCGGGGCGGCCGCTGACAGTCTGGCGAGCACGGCGGTGAGTTGCGCAGTCCCCGAAGCCACCGGGCCTGGCCGTGAGCGCGCGTAGCGTCCGTTTCCTGGTAGCCGGCCAGCACCTGCCGTGCGCCCGGTCCGACTTGCCTCGCGGGCGCGGCGGATCCGGCAGCAGCCCGCGCTCAAGGCCGTCGAGCGCTCGCCGGTCCGGATCGGCGTAAAGCTGAACTGGGCCGTGCCGGCCACGTCGAACTCGATGGCGCGGAACGCCAGCGCCTGCAGGTGCACCTCGATCCCGTTGATGGTGACGAGGCGCAGGCGCGAGTTGCGCAGCAGTTCGTCGACCTCGAGCCGCCACGGCTCGACGCCGTCGCTGGTGACGTTCAGCCGGTAGTACTCGCCCGTGACCAGGTCGAACGCCGTGGTGGAGAGCACGGGACCGTCGGAGCCCGTCGCGATCTCCAGGTGGATGTCGAGGGGCGGCTCGGCAGTCAGATTGCCGCCCACCTGGGCATGTGCGGCGGCCCCGGCAAGCACCAGCGCCAGACCGCAGATTGCAACGACGATGGCCCGCAGCAGCATGCCGGTGGGTATACCCGAATGTCGCCGGGCGAGCCAGCGGTTTCGGCGGAAGCGCACCGGCGCAACCGAGATCGATGTGCGATCAGCGGCCAGCGGCATGCGCCTCCTGCACGCGAGCGCCGCGCAGCACGTTCACGATCGCGTAGTTCCCCTCGTGGCAGGCGTACTCGGTCGTGAGCGCGAAAACGCCAGTATTTATTGGGTTTTCCTGGCACCGTCGGGCTCCGGTATCCCAAACGGTTACCCAAAGACACCGGCGCGCCACCGCTGGCCCGTCTTGGTCGTTCGTGGCCCCGCACGGGCCGGTTGACGGACGGGGCGCCGGATCGTATATCGGTATGCACGTCACCGCTCGGCCGGGTCAGGATGCGCGCGATCCGCCGCCGTGGCGATGGTGACAAGGTTCTCGACAAGGCGGTCTCCGGTGTCGTCAACGTAGTTGCACAGAGACTCCAGGCGCCCGTCGATCCGGTCCAGCGAATCCGCGATCCGTTCCAGGGCCATAGCTTGACGTTCGGCGGAGACAACCTGTCGCTCGCGTAGCTGGGCGTCGATCTGTTCCTGTCGAGTGGTCATGGTCTCTCTATCAGCCCGGCCGCGGTCAGCCGGCGGACGATCTGCACGGGCGTGCAGTCGTCGCCGTGGCGGGCGGCGAATCCTGCGCAGACTACATCCGTCGCCGGCCAGACGGCATGACACGCGCGAGCCTTCGCGAAGTGGCCGTGCCGGTCTCGGATCTCGTCTTCCAGGGCCGGCAGGTTCAACAGGCTGCCGGGCCGGTAGATGCACGTGGCGCACTGACGGTCCCGGATCCTCATGGCTGCCCGACCTCGTAGCGCCGGCGCCCCCCCAGGCCGCCGCGACACCACGGATCCGACCGCGGTGACCGCGTCCGACGCTTCACCGACTGGACGCGCAAGATCACGGCTTGATCTTGTCGATTGCAGTGCTTGCCCGTTCGCGTGTCAGGCTCGGGTCCCAGGGGTCCGTGATGGCGAGCGCCGCCAGCACATCGGCAGCGCCCGGCCGCTTAGCCAGGACCGCCAAGTAGCTGCGCTGCCGGTCCGTGGCTGGCGTGTCCGGCTGCGCGTTCGGGCGCATCCAGGCGCGCAGCCACCAGCCAAATGCCATCCCCAGGATAAACGGGAGACCGAAAACGAGCGCGAGGCCAAACAGGGGGACGTCCATGTTTCACTCCTATGCGAGCCGGCGGGAACGCTGACGGAATCGCCGATTTCAGACCAAGGGGGGTACACTCCAGCCTCGCGTAGCCGTTCCTCGAATCGAGCCGGTTGTGATCGTCGTGCAGGCGGTTCAGGTCGGCGCGCCACACCGTGTCGAGACTCATGCCCCTTATCCTACACACGACGCTGACGGCGCCTGTGCGCGCGTTGCTTGTCGGCCGCCCGACGCCGGCAGCGGGCGCACAGCTTCCGGTCGTCGCGGTCTCGCGCGCCGCCGCAATCGGCGCACTGCCCGGCCGCGTTCCGTTTCCGGCGCCGCGCCGCCATATAGTCCCGGTGCGGCTGTAGCTCGACTTGTGGATGCCGATCACGGTACCGGGTGCTGGCGTCCGCCTGGCGTTGCCGGCAGCTCGCGCAGTGCTTCCGGTCGGTGCGGTCTCTGTCGGCGCCGCAATGCACGCACAGCCCGGCAGCGCGGTACCGGGCGCGAGCGCGGGGGGCCATGCCGGCCCCACGGGGGCGCCGGCAGCGCGCGCAGTGCTTCCGGTCGGCGCGGTCCCGGTCCCGGCCGCAGCCGTGGCACAGCCCGGCCGCGCGGTAACGCTCACGGGCGCCAGGCGTGCCGGCCGGCAGGGGGCGCCGGCCAGGGTTCATGACGATGCGCTTGTGGGGTCCGCCGGCAACGCATACCCGACAGATCCACGCGGGGCCGGCGATGCCGGGGCGGGCGCCGCACCGGGTACACCAACTGCCGGGCGGGAGAATCTTGATATCGTTCTTGCTTCTCACGGCTGCCGAGCCTCTAGCCGGCAGTCCTCACAGCGCACGTGACCGCCGGTCGTCGGTCGTCCGCAGTCCAGACAGAGCGCGGCAGCCTTGCGGCGAGTCCGAAGCCGAGCCGAGCGGTCCGCGGCTGCCGCGGCGCAGCCCTCGCACGTCTTCCGGTCAGGGCGCGGCGGATTCTTGCCGCACCGCGTGCAACGCTTCGCCGCGGCCCGCTCGGCGTAGCGTTGCCGGTTGCCGTCAGGATTGACGACTTGCCAGCCGTTCCACTCGGAAGGGGTATTCAGGGGGGCGCGGCGACTACCGATCAGGTGCCAAGCCGCGGCGATGGTCTGGAGTCGGCACTGTTCGATTTCGGGGGCGGTCCAGCACACGTCGCCTCAGTGGACAGTCGGCAGAATACCGCAGCGAGTCCCGGCAGCCCGCAACGCGGCGATCACGTCGGCGGCCGTTGCGCCGAGCCGGTCCGCCCTCGCATCCTTGAACGGCCTCCGGCGAACCAGGCGCCGAGGCGGTCGAGCGCCCCGGGGCCGTAGCTCAGTCTGGTACAGAGCGTCGGCCTCCGGAGCCGATCCCACCAAGGCAGAAATCCCAGAAAACCCCGTGGTTGTTGAGATAATTGAAGGTCAGAACAGGTCCCAAAGGGTCACAAAACGGCTGGCAGAACCCGAAACGGCTGGCATTACGGCTGGCAGAGATTGGGTGGCGTCGTACCTACCGTTCGGCCTCGCCGAAACGTTGCCAGCCGGCGAAGCCCGGAACCGGAATCGCGAGGCGCACGCACACCCTCCGTTCGACGACGCTGCCGTCGCGACATCGAGCGCGGGCGTGCAGACGCAACTCGGTGGTCGTGGCGGGAGGCGGCCAATCCCAAGGGACAGACGGAAACTGACCCGCCACAGGCTCCTGACGTGGGCCCGCCATACACCTGCTGGGCGATGACGCCGATGGGTGGTGTTCGTGGTGAAGGCTACGGACTCCGCCCTTCGTTGGTAACCATTTTTAATCAGTGGCTTACGGGAACAGCGTCCCCAGTCATTCCCAGTTCCGTGCACAATTCGCACTTGGACTGGACGGAACTCTGCAAGACCGCCTGAGCCCTTCCGCGAGCCGCGGACCAGAGATCACGAGCACGCCATCCAGCTCGGGTTCCGGCCCGACAACGTGCGCATGGCGCTCGACGGCTCCGTCATCTTCGCCGCCGGCCACACCGACAAGGACGGCAACTCGATCACCCTGCCGCGGGAGCCGACGCTGGAGACGACCAACGTGGCGGCCATCGATCCCGAGACCCTCGAGCTCGAGCGGGTGTTCGTGCACCCCGCGATGGATGGGTTCGTCGCGGCCACCACCCCGATCCGGATCGGGGACGAGCTGTGGTTGGGATCGTACCGCGGCGACCGGCTCGCCTCGCCTACCTGCCGATGCCGGAGTAGGCGTCAGCCGTGCGTGCTTGGGCGCGGTGACCGGTCGCCGCGCTTCGCGGTCACTCGCCCGACTCCTCCCGGTCGGGGAGGGATGCGGATACCAGCCGCTGCGCCGATTCCAGGAGTCGGTCCTTCCAAGCGACCCGTTCGAGCCAGCGGTCCGGGATTCCGCTGAGGCCGTAGAGGGCCCCCGCGAGCTGTCCCGTCACCGCCGCCACCGTGTCGGCGTCGTCGGCCAGGTTCGCGGCGAGCAGCACCGCGTTGCGGAAGTCGCCGGTGCGGGCGACCGACCAGAGGGCGGCTTCCAGCGTGTGCACGACGTACCCGCTGGAGCGGATGGTCTCCCGAGCGCGTCCTCGCCAGCTACCCGTCATGACCCGCGCGATTGCCGGGGATCCCGCGAACCGTATCGGGGCCAAGACGTCGGCGCGCGGCCTCCCCGCGATGGCGTCCGCCAGCAGCTCCGCGAACGCCCGGCAGGCGCCCACCGCCTCCTCGGCGCCGTGGGTCGTGCGGGAGTGTTCGGCGGCGGTAGCGACCAGGCGCGGCCGGTCGTGCCAGAACCGCAGGGCGACCGGAGAGAGCCGCATCAGCGAGCCGTTGCCCGCGCTCCCCGGGTCGGGCGAACCGGCAAGCGGATCGCCGGTCTGCAGATACCGCTCGAACGCGCGGCGGGTGGTGTTCCCGATGTCGAAGCAGTGCCGGCTGCAGGAATAGTCGCCGTCCCGCCACCACTTGACGAAGCGCTCCATCAGATCCCGGCAGTCGAGCGTCTCGGAGGCCGCGAGACTGTCGGCGAGGGCCAGCGCCATGGCCGTGTCGTCGGTCCAGTAACCGGGCGGCAGGTCGAACGGGCCGCCACCGACCATGTCCTCCAGGCGCGGCTGCGCATCGCGGGAGCAGAATTCGAGCGTCGTGCCCACCGCGTCGCCCACCGCCAAGCCGAGGAAGGCCCCGAGCGCCCGGTCCCGAATGCTCTCCGGGTCCTTCGATGGAGCGGTCGGTGGTTGAGCGGAGCACTGCGCCACGTGGTCTTCCTGGTCCTCGGTTTCGAGGGCTCCCGGCCGAACGTCGCGCACGCTACGAATCGCCCGGTCCGGGTGCGCGCCCAGCTCCACGAGCAGGCGGGCGGCAACGGTTCCGGCGCGTCCCAGACCGCCACGGCAGTGGACGAGCACGTCGAAGCCCAGCCGCAGTCGGTCCCGGAGCGCCTCCCCCGCGACCGCCCACCTGTCCTCGAAGCCCCGTGCCGGCGGCGACTTCCCATCCTGGATTGGCAGGTGCCACCATTCCATGTGTCGGTCGCGGACCTTCGTGGGGAGATTGCGCACCTTCAGCAGGTCGAACTCGCGCTCTTCGATCAGCGTAACCACCGCGGTCGCCCCCCAGCGCTGAATCGCATCGAGGTCGGTGTCCAGATCCCGCTCCCAGGCCCCGGATATCCCGGCGTGATCGGTTTTGCCGGGGCACAGCGTGACGCCGACCCGGCCGTGGTCGCGCCCCGAGGTCACCGCGGCGATGCGGATTGGATCGCTCTCGCTGGTCTTCACCGTGGACATGGACTGGCTTCCCTCGGACCACTTCCCCGGCATGCATTGTATGCATGCCGGATGGGGCGGCGTTGCGGCGCGTCTCGAACCGTCGGCCTCGAGATAGGATCCGGCTCGCTCGGCGTTTGCGATCGACATCGCCGCCAGTGTGAGGTGTCCACCGACCTTTTGTCGGTACCGCCGATCGGGACGGGCAGGGGTGACGCCCCATAGGCGCTAACTTGTTTTCGCGGCATGGCCGGCGTATCCTGGCATGTGGATGCATGACACGGAGGCCGGCACGGTGGACGAGGACTGGGATGTGCTGGTGTCGTTCTTCCCTCAGGACTGGCGCGAGTTGGCGCAGGACACCGGGGCGTTGAAGGGGCTGCGCAAGGACAAGACGGTCGACAACCTCCTGCGGACCCTCCTGCTGCACCTCGGCTGCGGACACTCGTTGCGGGAAACGGTGGTTCGGGCCCGGCAGGCGCATCTGGCGGACCTGTCCGACGTGGCGCTGTTGAAGCGGCTGAAGAAATCCAAGGGTTGGTTGCACGCGCTGTGTGTCCGCCTGTTCGAGGAGCAGGGTCTGGCGGTCATCCCCGGAGGCGCGTTCCAGGTCCGGGCCGTGGATGCGACGACGGTGAAGGAACCGGGCCCGAGCGGGTCGCTGTGGCGCCTGCACTACAGCGTGGGCCTGCCGTCGCTGGCGTGCGACTTCTTCAAGCTGACGGGGACCGAGGGGCCGGGCACGGGAGAATCGTTGGCGCAGTTCCCGATCCGCGCCGGCGACCATGTGCTGGCCGACCGCGGCTATTCGACGGCCCGGGGCATTCGCCACGTGGTCGACGCGGGCGGGCGGCTGATTGTGCGTGTCAACACGGGGTCGCTGCCGCTGTGCACGACGGCCGGGCGGCCGTTCGACCTGCTTGCGGCGGTGGGGTCGGTCACGCGTCCGGGCGCCGGCCGGTCCTGGGCGATCACGGTCGCGGTCCCGGGCGACGATGGCGGCCCGGCCGGCAAGATTGCGGGCCGGGTCTGCGTGCTCCGCAAGTCGGCGGAAGCCATCCGCTTGGCGCACCTGAAAGTCCGCCGAGACGCCGCCCGCAAGGGCAACCAGGTGCAACCGGCCACGCTGCGCTTTGCTGAGTACGTGATCGTCTTCACGACCTTTCCCGAGCCACCCTTTTCCGCCGCGGACGTGCTGGAGTAGGTATCGCCTGCGCTGGCAGGTCGAATTGGTGTTCAAGCGCTTCAAGTCGCTGGCCCAGTTGGGGCACGTGCCGAAGTACGACGACGACAGCGCCAAGGCGTGGCTCTACGGGAAACTGTTCGTGGCGCTGCTGGTGGAGAAGCTGATCCACCACGCCCGCGCGATTTCCCCCTGGGGCTACGACGTGCCGGCGCCGGCACCCCCCGAGCGCGTGGCGTGACTTCAAGTTCGTGCTCAACCAGGTCACGCGCGCCATCGAACCGCCGCTCCCGCTGGCGCGCATGATCAGCGACTGGCGAACGATCTCCGGCGAGCTGGCGGAGCCGCCACGTCGCCGACAGCCGCAACTCTCCGCGTACTTCGGCTGAACTGAGCTGCCGGAGGACCATGTGGCCTTAACAAGTTAGCGCCTATGAGGGTGACGCCCCCACGTGCCCGGGGACCGCCCGAGTCGAGCGCCGCCGGAAGGACATGCGAGCCCTACCGGGAGCATCCCGTGCCGATTACGCTGCGAGCCTCAGCCGGGTTCCTCGGGGTAACGTAGGTGTAGTGCTGTCCCAAGCGCGCCGAAGCCGCAATGAAATAGTCAGAGAACTCTCTGATCGGGGTCGGTTCGATCGATCAAGTCGAGCATCAGCACGCGCGTAGGGTCTCGACCATCGATAGTCACCCGCGCTTCGAGCGCTGCTGCCAGAAGGTCCCAATGCAGTCGTCCACCGCGGTCCATTCCAAAGGAAGATCGCTAAAGAACGTCACGGGTGACGTGCCTGCCGCGACCTCCGTCAGTGTTTCCGCTTCAAATAGTCCGGCGAGCTCAATCTCAACTCTCCGAAACAGTGCGGAAACCTGTCGACTGTTTGCGCCAATCGCGCCGTGCAAAGTCGTGGTGGTGTATGTTGTCGTGGGCGGCGCGAGCGTGCCGGCGTTCGCGGCCTGGCGAATGGTCGCTCCTCGCACCCTGCGTCCTCCGCCTGCGCTCACGTTGCTGATCTTCGGCTGGTTCGTCCCTATCCAATAGGGTCCAGAGTACCGTCGGAGATGGCGCCGGTTGCGGAAGGGTTGGCCGCCGGCCGCGGATCGCCGGCTAAGGCTGCCCATACCCCACAACTTTTTCGCTGAACTTCATGAAGCCACTTCGCTACCGTGGCCGGCGTGGAGGTTCAGAATCAGGTCGGGCGCAGCCTGCGGGTAACCTCGCCCGACTGCGCGACGTGCTGGACGGGGCGGTCTCACAGGGCATTGGCAGCCTCGGGCAGGTCGCCGATCACGTTTGTGAAGCGTTCGATTTCCACGATGGGCGTGGCCGCTGGCAGCGTGCGAGCTGGGCACGGACGCGGCAGTCGATCATCCTGGTGATCCTGCTGCTTGGCGCCTCGGTGCTCGTGCTCCTCACCGTCGAGGTGATTCCCGCCGGGCGCGACGGTGTATCGCGCGTGGCCGTCCGGCGCATGCCGCGCGGTCGTCACCAGCGAAGGTATCCCCGTCGGCTGCGCGAAGCTGCCGCCGATTCATCATGTCGTTTGGGTCTCTCCGCACTGGGACGGCGACCCGGCCGCGACGGGTGAAGTGTTGGCGCGAACCGCCGCTGATGACACGGGACGAAGTTGAAATCGTCCCTTCGGCCTGATGGCGGGAACCGCTGCGGCCGATACCCTGTGTTGATGCCACTGTTCGCCGTACAGCGGGCCGAGGGCGACGCGTCGCTCGTCATCGAGGCGGCGGTCGTCGAGGCGACCGACGGCTGGTGGGTATTCCGCAACGCCGACGACCGGCCGGTGGCGACGCTGCCCACGGCGGCAGTGTGCGCCATCGACGGGCTTGCGGCCGCCGACGCGCGGGGGAGCGCCTGGGCGCACGCTGGCAACAACGCCGGCCGGGCGAACCGGCTCTACGCCAAGGTCTCCTGACCCAAGGTTCCGAACCTGCCTTCGCCGGCAGGCCGCTCCGAAGAGGTCTGTCGGCGAACCGATATCGGCCGACAACACGAACAGGGCAACGGGAAGCCCGGCTCTGAACCCGTAGCCGAGTCCGTCCATTATGGCCCAGCCTCCAGATCCGCCACCAGAGTCAGCCGCCGCACGGCCCGGTCGACCAGCGCCCGCACCCGGCCATCCCTGCCCTGCCGCACCTCGACTCCAGCGGCTTCGAGCGCGCTGGCCGCCAGGTCGCGCACCCGCTCGGCCGCTACGTCGCGGTTCCAGGCTGCCCCCTGCAACGCCCGCACGTAACACCGACGCCGGCGCCGAACGTCCGTCGCCAGTCCCGGATGCTTCATCGTGGATACCTGCGGTCAGCCCCGGCAGCATGCGCCGCCCGAGCTGCATCTCGGCCCGAAACTTCGGCTACCGGCTCGACTTCGTCGCGAGACAACTGAACCGGTCCTCGGCCACGCCAGCGCGCGCCGTCGATCCGGACCGTAACCACTTGGCGCGTGTCGTTGGCGGACGCCACCACCCCGGTCTGGCCCTCCAGCGCCGACGGCCAGACCATCCGCACCCGACCGCCGACGTACACGCGAGAACCGCCGGGTACCAGCGACCGCTGCTCCGGCTCAAGGCCCGGCAACGCCGATTGACACGAGGGACAAGTGGCCGGTCGCGCGGGACGTGGCGAAGCACCGACCGATTACCGTGCGCATGCGACCGCCGACAGCGTAGCATGTTCGGTCAGTGGTCCTGGTCCTGGACTGCCGGCTGGACACCATACCGGCAGAACGAACAGCTACCGGGGGGAGAGTCGGTCAGGACCGCGATTTCTCCTCTCAGCAACGAGTCCGGAGCCGTCCCGATGGCGCTGTTCGCGGTGAAGCGGCAGGGACACGACACGATGCTCGTCGTCGAGGCGGCGACCGCCGAGGCGGCCGACGGTTGGCTGGTGTTTCGGAGCGCCGACGGCCAGCCGCTGGCATCCCTGCGTGTCGAAGAGGTGCTGGGTCTTGAGACCGTCACCCCTGGGGGGCGGGACCGCATCCTGAACCGTTAGTGGCGGTGCGGCACTTGGCGTTCGGTTCTGCCGGTTCGGAGGAGCACGACGGCACCTCCATCCTCCTGCGGCATTCCTGCGAACCAGTCGGCAAGCTCCCCGGTGGTTCAACCGTCAACTCCTCTGTTCTCAGGCTCCGGCCGAACCGATACCTTTCGATGATGACTCTCTTCGCCGTGGAGCGGCCCGAGCAGGACGGCGGCCCACTGGTCATCGAGGCGGCGGTCGTTGTGGCGGCCGACGGCTGGTGGGTGTTCCGCAACGATGACGGGCGCACGCTGAAAACGCTGCCCATAGCAGCCGTACGAGGCATCGAAACCGTTCAGTCCCGAAGACCCTGGCCCGGCCGCATCAACGCCCACAGACCTTCAGGCTTGGTCCCAGTAGCCTCCGGTCTCCACCCCGTGCATGACCGGTCCAGGTCCGCGATATCGGCCGGCGCCCCGAACAGCGTCACGACGACACCCCGGCCGGCTCGCCGTTCACACGCCGCGGGGCACGCGGGCGCTTCGGGAGCGGTTCGAGTACCTCGGCGAGCTCACGCGAAGCCCGCGCCGCCGCCTCAAGCGGATCGCAACCTGACTCGATGAGCGCGGCCGCCCGGCAGTGGCGTCGACGTGCAGCATCGGCCAGACGACCTTCGACCTCTATCGCGTACTGGATACCCCGCTGAACGGCCGAGTCGAAGAGGTCCGGATCCGTCATGCCGATCCACGCCCGGATCGCATCGCACACGAACTGAGACCTGCGACCGGGAGGGATCGCCTTCATCGCCTCTTCCAAGGCAGCGTCCGTAACTGAAATGTTCATCAGCATGCATTACTCTACCACGGTCCTGACAAGCCGTTGTCAAGACGCAGGTCAAACCGCCTCCAAACCACCGAGAACCACTATCCACTTTGCGCCGAACCGACTGCATACACACAATGCACGGGCGCATTCCCGATTTCCCGGAGCAGTGCAGTGTGTAGGCAAAGATGGACTGTGAGGCTGGGGGAGGTTGAGCCGGTCTTCGGACAGACGGGGAGGGTGGTACTGGACATTACGGCTCGGACTGCCCATGATGGTGCGTTGAAATGGACAAGAGCGCCATCGACACCCCGAGCCGCGAGATCGATCTTCGCAACATTCCCGTCCACCTGCGCACTGCCCTCCGGCGGGCGCTGGAGTTTGAGGCGCGTGCTCGAGCGCCCAGGTCGGCAGAGGAAGCGGAGCAGTGCGAAGAGCAGCTGCGGGCCATCGCGGACGAGTTCTTCGGCGCCCTCCTCACCCCCGTGCTGCAACGCGCGGTGCGCTCCGCCGCGGTTGGCGACGCGGCGAGCGCCCTCGTGCGCCACCTGCCCCGGCGGATGCGGAGCGACGGCCTGGAGACCGTCAACGTTCGCACCTCCCGGGGCACGACGGTGCCGGTCACGACGCCGTACTACCGCGAGAAACACGCCCGTCGGGCGAAGCGGAGGCCGGGACTCTACCCCGCCTTGGTGGTGCTGGGCATCTACGACCGGTGCACGCCGAAGCTGGCCTCCGATGCAAGCCGCGCGGTCGCCATGCTCAGCTCGCTGGCCGAAGCGCAGGCGCAGCTCCGCTCCGACGGCATCGCCCTGGATATCAAGACCCTCCGCTCGACCGCCTATCGCTACGCTGCGCGGGCCCGAGCGGCCCAGCAGAGCGCGGCGTGCGGCCTGCTGGACCGCGTGACCGGCAAGCGGGTGGTCGTCTCCCTCGACGGGGGCCGCCGTCCGTGTGAGGCGCAAGAAGCGTGGCCCCAAGACGAAGAAGGGGCGCAACCGATTCCATACCGACTGGAAGGAACCGAAGCTCCTCATCCTGTACGTCGTCGGCGACGACGGGCGACCGTCTCAGACGTGGGCCCCGATCATCGACGGCACGCTCCGGGGACCGGAGGCGGTCTTCGCCCTGCTGTTGTCGTACGCGCGGCAGATCGGCCTCAACGCCGCTGACAAGGTGCTCTTCATCGCCGACGGCGCGCCCTGGATCTGGCAACGCATCCCGCGCCTCATCGCCGCGCTCGGGCTCTCGCCGACACAGGTGCTGGGGCTGATCGACTTCTATCATGCCGCAAAGCAACTCTCCGACGCGGTCAAGCTGCGCCGCTGGAGCGCGACGCAACGCACCCGCTGGCTCAACCGCACGCGGGGGCTGCTCAAGCGAGCACGGGTGGACGAGGTGATCACGGCCCTGCGGGAGCTGTGCCGCGGGCGCACGGCCGGCAAGATCCGCACGCACCTCAACTACTTCCTGAAGAACCGTCATCGTTTCGCCTACACCACAATGGTCGGGCTCGGGCTTCCGCGGGGCAGCGGTGCCGTCGAAAGCGCCATCCGTCGCGTCATCAATCTCCGCATCAAGGGCGCCTCCATCTATTGGCTACCGGAGAGCGTCGACGCGATTCTTCTCCTGCGGTCTTTCTATAAGTCCGGCAGATGGAACTGTTTGCAGCGGATGGCCATGACGCCGGTGGGTGTGAGCGCGTGACCGGGAAATCGGGAATGCGCCCCAATGCACTGTCAACTCTCGACATTGCCACTCAAGGCATCTAGGGCCGTGGAAGCGGTCTGTTGCCGGGCCCGCCAAAGTGCCACGGATGCGATTTGAGCGGACACCCGCGAGGCCGTTTTGGATAATGCAGAGCATTTTTTAGTTGGCGGCGCGGCGGCCACCGGCCGACAGCGGCAGGGCGCGTCACCGCGCCGCTGACCAAAAAATGGATTGGACTGAACCGCTGCCCCGACGCTCGGCTATGGGCGTTGTATTGGTCGGGAGACACTGCTGGCATGCGGGCCGCGGGTCGTACGTGGACGTTGCGGACCGACAGCGTTTGGTGAGGATGAGTACGGAGGCCCTCCCGCAGCGGTCGGGTGGGGTTGGAGACGCAAGTCGACCGGCCCGGCGACCCGGGAGCTGCAGGATCGGTGCCTGGCGGACTTCGATGGGCTCGTCACGACGAATCCTGGATGGCCGTCGCCGCCCACTCGCCGGCGAGGCCGTCGACGAGGTGCATGTTCCCGTCGTGACACGAGGGACACCGCCGCAACGAGCGACCGGTCAACGCCTCGTAGCGGTCACGATAGTCGGTTGTGGCGGGTCCGGCGTGCTTTGCCTCGGGTAGCGGGGGCGCGTGCAGCAAACGCCGGCACTCGGTGAGCTTCTGCTGGCGGTTGCGATTGGCGAGGAAGCCGTAGTGCCGAATGCGGTGGAAGCCGGGCGGGAGCACGTGGAGCAGCATGCGCCGGATGAACTCGGTCGCCGTCAGCGTCATGGTCTTCTTACGGGACGCGCCAGTCCGGCGGTAGTCGGTGTAGCGGAAGCGCACGGAGTCGTCGTGGAGGCTGCACAGGCGCTGGTTGCTGATGGCGATCCGGTGGGTGTAGCGGCCGAGGTAGTCGAGGACCTGTTCGGGGCCGGCGAAGGGTCGCTTCGCGTAGACCACCCATTCGGTCTCGCGGGCCGGCCGGAGGTGCTCGGCGAAACGCCGGGGGCCGCTGAGGGTCTGCAGCCGGCCGGCGAAGCGCAGCTCTCCGGACTCGAAGGCGTCCTGCAGCGCCGCGAGGAGCACTCGACGAAAGTAGCGTGACAGGACCCGGACCGGCAGAAAGAACCCGGGGCGGCAGGCAACCCAGCCGTTGCCGTTGCTCGCCAGCCCCCCACCCGGAATCACGCAGTGCAGATGGGGATGATGGACGAGCGTCTGGCCCCAGGTGTGGAGAACGGCGAAGAAGCCGATCTCGGCGCCGAGGTGGCGGGGGTCCGCGGCTATGGTGCGGAGCGTCTCGGCGACGGTTCGGAAGAGGAGACCGTAGACGACGGCCTTGTTCTGCGCGGCGATCTCGGCGATCGCCGGGGGCACGGTGAAGACGACGTGGAAGTACTCGGTGGGCAGCAGGTCCGCCCGGCGCCGTTCGAGCCACGCGGCGCGGGCCAGCGACTGACAGGTCGGGCAGTGGCGGTTGCGACAGGAGTTGTACCAGACGCGCCGATGACCGCACTGGTCACACTGCTCGACGTGCCCGCCGAGGGCGGCGGTGCGGCATTGCTCGATGGCCGTCATCACGCGGCTGTGCGCCGTCGAGAGAGCGGCCCCGACCTCGGCCCGGAAGGAATCGCCGTAGCGGCGGAACACCTCCGCCACGGTGAGCGCGGCGCGCGGCACGACCGTAGCTCAGTCGACGACCTGGGTGCGTTCTGGGACGGGCCGTGGGAGCAGATCCAGCGGACTCGCGGTCGAGCAGACCGTGGTGGTCGCGATCCGCAGGTACTGCGCCGTGGTCGCCAGACTCCGATGCCCGAGCAGGAGCTGGATGGTGCGCAGGTCGGTGCCGGCCTCAAGCAGATGGACGGCGAACGCATGGCGAAGCGCGTGTGGCGAAACCGGCTTGGCAAGCCGCGCGCGTCGGACGGCGAGCCGGCAGGCATGCCGGACCGCTTCCGGCGTGATCGGCGTCTCCGGGCGCTCGCCGGGAAAGAGCCAGTGCCGGGGCCGTTCGACTTTCCACCAGTCACGCAGGACCGCCAGGAGCTTCGGCGAGAGCATCACGTAGCGGTCCTTCTGCCCCTTGCCCTTCGCGATGCGTAGCACCATCCGTCCGCTGTCGATGGCGGACACGGTGAGGCGCACAGCCTCGGAGATGCGCAGGCCGGCGGCGTAGCACGTGGTCAGGATGGCGCGATGCTTGGCGGACTTCACCCCGTCGAGGAACTGGACCACTTCTTCCGGGCTGAGCACGACCGGTAGGGACTGCGGCTTCTTCGGCGCAGGGATCACGTCGTCGATGGCCCACCGCTTCTGGAGCGTGACGCGGTAGAGGAAGCGGAGCGCCGACACGGCGACGACGAGCGAGCTCGGCGCGAGACGACGTTCGTTGGTCAGGTACACCTGATAGGCGCGGATCTGCTCCGGACCGAGACGAGCCGGGGAACGGTCGAAGTAACGAGCGAACCGTGCGACGGTCTCGACGTACGTCCGTTGGGTGCATGCCGACAGCCGCCGCACCTGCATGTCTTCGAGCATGCGTTGACGAAGGGAAGCCATGAGACGCTCCTCTGTGGAGGGCCTGGGGGATTCCAGGTACTCGCAGAGCAGCGTATGGCGAGGCTCACGACGGGCTGTGGGGACTCGACGATCTGGCCGGACAACTCAGTGGCGGCGGGTCGATCCGCCGTCTACCGCGGAGCGGTTTAGTCGTGTGCCGGGCATGTTTGGCAGCTTGGAGGTGCGAGTCCTCTGCACAGCCTGATGGAGGCGAAGTGCTAGCGAAGCGCAAGGGCGCCGCCGCGAGGCGGGGTCTGGAGGAAGCGTGAAGCAAAGCCGCGACCTGACGAACAGGAATCGGATACGAGGCATCCGTGGTCGGACGAGCGGGCGACTAATCGCGAAGTCCACATCCATCAAGGACCACGGCTGTAGATCCGGCAGGGCTGCGGTGAAGGTGGCCAGACTTACCCCGGGAGATCTGCGTCCCGTCCCGTGTACGGGACTGAGGGAGTCGTGAGATGACCTGAACGGGACGCAGAAGTCAGCAGAGGGCAAAGTAGACGAGCCCCGCCGGCCCGCTCGGTCGAGACACTGACCCGACAAGGGCAGAAACAGCCAGGGACCGCACGGCCGTAGCGACTCGCCGAAGGCTCGAACGATTGGGAGTGGCCAGTAGGACTCGCGACTCATGAGTGGACCGCGGCAGACAATCCAGTACACGCAACAGCGTCTGGCCTTGGCGCCGGCCCGGCGGGGTGAACCCCTGGCCGCCGACCGCCCAGGGACCGAACCACCCACGGCGAAGCGAACCACCGACCGCCCGGCGACCGAAGACCAGCTCATGGAGGAGGTGTGCGACCGAAGCAATCTCGAAAAAGCGTGGAAACGCGTCCGTAGGAACAAGGGTGGTCCCGGCGTCGACGGACTGACCATCGACGACACCGCGACCTACCTGCGGGAGCACTGGCCAACCATCAGGGCACAACTGCTCACGGGGACCTACACGCCGCAACCGGTCAAACGGGTCGATGTCCCGAAACCGGATGGCGGCGTCAGACGGCTCGGCGTACCATGTGTCGTCGACCGCCTGATCCAGCAAGCACTGCTGCAGGTGCTCCAAGGGCAGTGGGACCCGACGTTCTCCGAGCACAGCTATGGATTCCGTCCCGGCCGCTCGGCACATCAAGCCGTAGCCCAGGCGCAAGCGTTCGTCGCCGACGGCTACGACGTGGTGGTTGACATCGACCTCGAGAAGTTTTTCGACCGAGTCAATCAAGACCGCTTGATGGCCCGCGTGGCCGAACGGGTGTCCGACAAGCGCGTGCTCACCCTCATCCGGGCGTTACTTCGCGCCGGGGTGCTGGAGGACGGGATGGTACGTCCGACCGAGGAGGGTACGCCGCAAGGCGGCCCGCTTTCCCCGTTGCTGAGCAATCTGGTACTCGACGAACTGGACCAAGAATTGGAACGGCGCGGCCATCGATTCTGTCGTTATGCCGACGACTGCAACATCTACGTCCGCAGCCATCGAGCCGGCGACCGTGTCATGAGCAGCGTCTGCCGATTCGTGACCACCCAACTGCGGTTGAAGGTCAACGTGTCCAAGAGCGCCGTGGCTCGGCCCGAGGAGCGTAAGTTCCTGGGCTTTCGCATCACGAACGACGGACGCCAGCGGCAGATTGCGCCGCAGGCGCTCGACCGGTTCAAGATGCGCATCCGGGAACTGACTCGCCGGAAGCTCGGCGTGAGCTTGCCGCAGCTCGTCGAACAGCTGGCGCCATACCTCGTCGGGTGGCGCGGCTACTTCGGCTTCTGTGACGCTCCCCGAGTGCTCGCCAACCTGGACGCGTGGATTCGCCGGAGACTCCGGATGTACCTCTGGCGGCAGTGGCAGTCTGGGCGGCACCGCTTCCAGGAACTGAGGCGACGAGGCGTCTCCCAGTTCCACGCAGCAGTCGCCGCAGGGTCACCGACCGGGTTCTGGCGGATGTCCCGCCACCCGGCCGTCCAGCAAGCCTTGCGCAATCGCTATTTCGACTCGGTCGGCCTTCCGAGACTCGCTGCGTCTTCCAATGCATAACCCAATCGAACCGCCGTGGTACGTGACCCGTATGCCCGGTGGTGTGACAGGGAAAGCCCGCGAGGGCCTACCTATGTCAATCAATGCAACGATTCGTGAATATTTCTGGAACTTCTCAACGTTTCCGGGCGTCTAATAAGCCGAGGGCTCGGAGAAGTGCACTACTCAGAGTCCCCAGTTCCTCAAAAACATGGCAACGTTGCCACACCAGCACCCCTCTCGGAAGTGAACCGGAAGCAGGGTGAGCGACCCCGGTTCCGGGGGGAACTGGAGGACTTCACGGATGGTGGCGCACAACTCGGCATCGGCCTGCGGCGGGATCACCCAGTACTCGATTTTCCGCTGCGTCATGCCGTTTTTTTCAGCGTCCGCCGGATGGTTTCGTGGCTGATCGACTCGACGATCGCCAACTCGACGACCCGGCGCGCCAACAGGCGCAACGACCAGTTCGCATAGCCCTTCGGGGGCGGCCCCAGACGCAGGGCGATGACCTGGGACTCCTGTTCGCCGTCGAGCAGTTTGGGGACCGGGGGCGACGCCCGCCGTTTTCGTTCCAGCGCCTGCTCGAACCCTTCCTGCACGCAGCGTTGGCGAATGTTCTCGACCGTCTTGGTGCGGCACGAAAAGGCCTCGGCGACCCGCTGGTCGGTCCACGCCGGCCCGTCCGCATCGGCCTTCAAGAGAATCTGCGCGCGGCGCACTTTCTCGCTGCTCCCGTTGAGCTTGCGGAGGGTGCACGACATCATTGTGAGATGAGCGTCAGGCGGCATTTGCGGCTCGTCGCTCCCAGAAGTCCTCGAAGCGTCCGCTGAGGATGCAGCAGCGCAGCGCGATGATGGCGTTGGCCCCGGCGACGGTCCAGCGCATGCCGGCGCGCTTGAGCCGGTCGCCGATCTGCTTGCATCCGGCCTCGACGACGCCCGACGAGACGCACAGGCCCCTGGCGCGGAACTGCGGATAGCGCATCCGGTGGCGGTTCCCGAACAGGTAGTGAATGCACTTTCGCGCCTCGGGCGTGGTCTCGACATGGATGCGCAGCGCGGCGACGACGGCGCACAGCCGGCCGGCGTCCAGTTCGGCACGCCGGTCCCTGGCCCACCGGTCGGCCAGGTCGGTTCCGGGGCCGTAGATGGCCTTGGCGACGTCGCACAGGTGCTGCTTCGCGTGGTAGATATCAACGATCTCGATGGCGCCGGGAAAGTGCTCGGCGGCCAGGTTCCAGATCCACGCGGCGCCGTCGCCGATGACGACGCGCTGGGCTGCAGAGTCGAAACCGCGCCGTATTGCCTCGCGATAGGCCCGTTGTGCGAAGGCGGCCGGCTGCGGGTCGGTGTCGCGGCTGGCCGCGCTTTCGACTGCGGCGTTGTAGCTGACCGACCCGCGGTCCCGCACGGGGCGGCCTTGTGTGTCGCGCCCTTCGGCCGTCCACACGGTGGCCAGCTTGACCTCGCGGGTCTTGGCCGAGCCGTCGGGCTGCTTGCCGCGGCGTCCTTCGACCTCGGTTGGGCGCACCGGCACGCCGGTGCCGTCCAGCCCCAGGTACATCGTCGGCGCGGGCGCCGCGGCGGGCTGCTCGGTGACCGAGCGCTCGTCGTCAGCGATGTCGCGTCCGAGCGCCTCGGCACAGCGCTCGACCTGCCGGGTCTCGACATTCACCCCGGCCAGGGCGGTCAACCACTCGCTCGCCTTGGCGAAGCTGCCCTCGGCCGCCGTCAGTCCCACCAGCCGCGTGATGGCCGGTGACAGCGAGCTACCTTGCAGACCCAGGGCCTGGTCGCGCGGACACACCCCGCTGCGGCAGGCGTCGCAGTGGTAGTAGGCGCGTTGCAGGGTAACCGGCCCCAACAGTGTGGTGAACGTCTTCGGGCGACGGCCGGCGTAGCGCGCCCGCCGGCCGCAGGCGCATGCTGTGGTCGAACCCGAATGGTCGGAATCGTCTGCGTTGAAGCGCTGCGCCATCCACTGCGCGGCGATGTCGAGGGCTTGGTGACGGACCGCCTGTTCGAGGGCCTCGAAGTCCGCCACCTCGGCGCGCCCGGGACCGACGAGCGCATCGACTTCGGCCCCGATAGCGGCTACGAGCGCTGCGCCCCAGCCGCTTCTACGACCCGGGTCGCCGTGGCGAGCGCGCGGCGGCGAACCGTCTGCAGGAGCGTCTCGAAGTCCTGCGCATTCACGCTCCCCCGCCTGAGGAACGCGTCGACATCGGCCTCGACCGCCGACTTCAAGGCGGCGAATATCTCCTCCTTGAAGCCCCCTTTTTCGGCCGCGTCAGCGAGCGGTTCCGTCAACTGCGCCTCGGGCATGGTCGGAGTCCTCCTACCCGAGGAATCGGACGATCAGCGCTCGCTCGATACCCCCCTACGGCAAAACCCTCACTTTCTTGTCGTGCACCCGCTTGCGGACCGTCTGTTGACAGACCTCGCGTTCCTGGGCTGTGAGTCGAACGATGTACCTCTTTTGCGGCATGGAAACTCTCTCGGTTCGAGACGAGCTCCCCAATAGTCCTAATGTTTATTGATGGCACAGCACTAGTGTCGTCAGCGCGTTTCATCCCGTCGTGTGCGCATTCGACCGGCGACCACGAGCCCCACGACCTGGCCGCTACCGCCAACGTCACTCTGTTGCGCCGTTGGGACGAGTGATGCGGGGACCCATGACGGGGCGCCGGCCTCAGTCGAGATCCACCGGGTAGATGAGCAGGCGATTGCTGTCGAGCTGCGGAATCAGGACGCGGCTGCGGCCCACGTCGAAGCCGATATCGGCGGCCGGGGTATCGGAGATGATCTCGGTCACCGCGCCCGACGACGAGACGTGATAGATGGCGTTGGCGCCGAAGCTCGAGACCACCAGCGAGCCGTCTTCCAGCGCCACGACGCCGTCGAGCTGTCCCTGGGGCAGCTCGGCCAAGACCGTCAGCTCCCCGTCCGGGGCGACGCGGACGACCGTGTTCCCACCGACCGGGACCATCACGAGGCCCTGCGGGGTGTCGATGATGCCGTTGGGCAGGGCCAACGCATCGCCTTGCGCGATCGCCCGGGCCTCGCCGTCGGCGTCGAACCGGTAGATGGCGGCCGTGCCGGTCGGCGCGAACCCCTGCGCGGTGATGGCGATGCCGGTATCGGTGACGTAGACGGTCCCGTCGGCGCCGACGGCGACGTCGTTCAGGAAGCCGGCGTTCGGCACCGCCCACGCGCCGAGCGGCGCGCCGGAGGTCCGGTCGAACCGGCGGACGACGTCGATGTCCGCCACGTAGAAGCGGTCTCCGTAGACGGCGCTGCCCTTGGGGGCGTGCAGCGTCACACCCAGGTCGGCGCCGTCTATCCACTTCAGATCGAGGACCTGCCCGTCCGGCGACACGCGCGAGATGAACCCGTTGTCGTCCCGGTCGCCCGGCCCGCCGTTGATGTTCGACACGAGGTAGACGTCCGCCTCCGGGTCGTGGAGAGCCGACTCCGGCGTGCTCATGTCTCCGACGGGGATGGGTTCCTGACCGTACATCGGACTGCCGGCGCACAGCATCGCGGCGAGCGCGAGCGCCCGGCGCCAATGTACGCGGATCTCTCGGTCGCTTGTCATGTCGAACTCCCGGGGCGCCCCCGGCGGGGCGCGGTTACGTTGTCGTCGTGGGTCACCGGCAGAGAAGGGCGCATTATCGCATGTCGCGACCCCGCGCCGATGCCGGTGGTGAACACCCCGCGCGTGGCCATGACCAATTCCGTGGGCACCAGTCCAAGAGACGCCATCAGCGCCCGCGCCGTCGGAGACCGCTGTACAGCGTGCAGTTCGGCGAGCAGCAGCATCGCGGCTGGCCGCCGGGAGGTGGGGCGCCACATGCACTTTCGTGGCCCCTACCCCCCGGATGCCCATCGAGCCGCTCTACACGCCGCGCCGTACGAAACTTGGCGTGGGCGCAGAACTCCAGGATGCGCCCGGATTCGAGGTCGCCTCAAGCAAGCCCCGCGATCCTCGCCCTACTTGGCGAGCGGATCGGGGCGGAACTGGAACTTCGCCACAAACGCCTTCTGTCCCTTGCCTCCCATGACGCCAGGCTCGCCCTCGATGTGCCAGACCGCGTACGTCATGACCGCTGACCAGAGACCGCGGCCTTTCCAGCCGGCATTCGGGTCGTCAATCCGCCCGTGCGCCTGGCGCGTGTAGAACCCGAGAGGATACGGCACGCGCAGCGTCACCCACTCGCCAGTCTCAGGGAGCAGGGCCAGCAGCGCGTCGGAGTTGTTGGGATACGTGATCACCGTATCCCGTCCGAGGCCGGCGGTGTCGTGTCTATCGGTCATGATCAGATAGTTCAGATCCGCCTGGTAGGGCGAGCCTTCGAGCGTGGGAAGATCGTCCTTGCGGTAGACCGTCCAGCCCTCTGGACAGTGGGCCCCGGTGGCCGTCGGGCCGTTCAGCACCTGGCATTTGCGCCGATCGAAGCTCGTGATGTGGTCGGTCGCTCGCCAGTTCTGCCACGCCACGCCTTCGCTGTCGATCTCGACGCCGCCCGCGCCGCCCCGTGATCGGGGGATAGGTATCGGTCGGCGGGGTGTAGACCTCCGCCTTGCAGGTTTCGGGCGGGTTGGAACCTCGTTCCAGACGAAGGAGGAAGCCGTCAGCGCATGAACGGACCGAGCACCATGTCCCACCCGGCACTGTGGACCTGCCCGGCCTGTGGACGCCCGCTCACCGTCGCGCTGAATCCGGAGGGAGGCGAGGCGGGCGCCCACAGGCCGTTGGCTATGCGGAGTTCGGGACTATGCGGAGTCGGTTGAGAGATTCACCCTCAAGTACCTGGCGGAACGAGGGTTGCGTGAGCTGACCGATTCCGAAGACTCCGCATAGTTGGGATGCTCTATCCGGCCTGATTGGCCGGAAAGGAGCATTCCATGACCGTTCACAGCTCCTGGACCGTCGACCTTCTGATCGATGCGTACACGCACCACCAACGACGTACGCGCGGCTTGCGTCCTCAGACGTTGCGCAACCGCGCCTGGCTCGTCCGGATGCTCGTCCGGGCCGCTCTTGGCACGGATCCTATCGACCCCAGCCGCCTTACACCGGCCGACGTGGTGGTGTTCATCACGTCGTTACGGCACCGGTTCTCCCCTGGGTCGATGCGGACCGTGCGGTCATCGTTGCGGTCGTTCTTCCGGTTCCTGCGCTTCCAGGGATTCTGCGGCGACGCGCTCGATGCGGCTCTCCCGACCGTTGCCCATTGGCGGCTTGCGACGCTGCCTTGTTCCCTGACGGAGCAACAAGTCGAGCAGGTGCTCGCATCGTTCGACGCCCCCACCCCGTGCGGGCAACGGGACCAGGCGATCGTGCAGTGCCTGTCGACCCTGGGGCTGCGGCCCGGCGAGGTGGCCGACCTGTGTCTGGACGACATCGACTGGCGCGGCGGCACCCTGCAGATACGCGCCCGAAAGAACCGTCGAGGCGCCGTGCTGCCGCTGCCTCGCGTGGTGGGGCAGGCGCTGGTCGACTATCTGAGCGGGGAACGCCCGGCGACCGACGAACGCCGGGTGTTCGTCGAGCACCTGGGAGATCGTCGCGGCAAGCCGCTCTCAAGCCCTGCCGTCTCGCGTGTCGTGGCCCGCGCGCTTCGCCGAGCGGCAGTCGACACGCCGCTCACCGGTGCCTACGTCTTCCGGCACACCGTGGCCAGCCGCATGGTGCGAGAGGGAGCCAGCCTCAAAGAGGTCGCTGACGTGCTCGGCCATCGCAGCCTCGACACCACGACGGTCTACGCCAAGCTCGACCTACCGCTTCACGTTGTTTCTCGGGTACGCCGCAGAGCGCACCGGACGGACGCCTTCCGCACTGACCCTCTCGGACCTCGACGCGCCCATGGTCCTCGGCTTCCTCGACCATATCGAAACGGAGCGGGGGAATTCCCCGCGCACGCGAAACCTCCGTCTCGCCGCCATCCGGTCCTTCATGCGCTACGCCTCGCTGCGCGAGCCAACCTTGCTGCCCGTCGCGCAACGCGTCCTCGCGATTCCCGTCAAACGGTTCGACCGGCCGGTCCTCGGCTACCTGTCCCGCGACGAAATCGCCGCGATCATCGACGCCTCCGACCGGTCCACCTGGAGCGGCCAGCGCGACGCCGTCCTCTTTGCCGTGCTCTACAACACCGGCGCCCGCGTCTCCGAGATCACCCGTCTACACGTCGCCGACGTGCTGCTCGAGCGGGCCTCCTCAGTGCTGCTGCACGGCAAGGGACGCAAGGAGCGGGTCGTCCCGCTCTGGAAGAGCACCGCAGCGCAGCTCCGCAGGTGGCTCCCCCGAATCGATCGACGCCCCGACGCCCCCGTCTTTCCCAATCGCACAGGCCAATCCTTGTCGCGCTCTGGTGTCGAGCACCAACTGCGCGTCGCCTGTCGAAAGGCCTCGGAGCGTCACCCCTCACTCGCAACGCGACGGATCTCGCCCCACACGCTGCGCCACACGACCGCGATGCATCTGCTCCAGTCCGGTGTCGACATCACCGTCATTGCCCTCTGGCTCGGCCACGAGGACACAGCCACCACCCACCAGTACGTCGAAGCCGACCTGGCCATGAAGGAGGCCGCACTTCGGTGCGTGGCGGATCCCGCACCTCAGCCACTCCGCTTCACCGCCACCGACCGCCTCCTCGACTTCCTGGAAGCCCTCTGATTATGCGGAGTACCGGTCCACCCGATCACAGACGCGCACGTGCCCCGCCGAACCGACTCCGCATAATCCCGAGCTCCGCATAGTCGGACTATGCGGAGCTCCGCATAGTCGGATCAATTCCAGAACGCGACGTAGTGGTTCAGCCGGCATGCCGTACCCTGGTCGCAGAGGCAAGCCACGAGCGCATCGGGACACGGAGGAAAACAAGATGAACTACGAACTGTTCACGCTGAATGCCCCGCTTCGCTGCGCCGCCGCCGGCAACCGCGATCGGCATCTGGAAAACTCCGTGCGGAGCGCGCGAGAAGCGACGCGGGACAGCGAACAGGAGAGGCACGGGAACGCGGCCGAGAATCAGGTTGTCTCAGTCGCATCGTTCCAACTGTCGCGAATGTGGGCAAGAAGGGCGTCACGAGTGGCTTGGCCTTCGAGGTCGCTGACCATAAACGCTCTGGTTCCGGCATGATTGAGCGACGCTCCTACGTGTATGCAGATAGCGCCGTCCAACACGAGGAACCGATCGTGGAAGTCCAGCGTTGTGCGGACCCGCACGGTCACATTTGGGTACTGCTCGCGAAGGCGACGAGCGCCCGTGCGCACGTCAGCGCGAGCGGTGGGACGGCACAGAATATCTAGCTGAAGCAGGCGTTCGAGCAGCGGCGGCACGAGCAGCTCGAAGACGGTCGCGTCGCAGTAAGGATCAACTACGAGGATACGCTCCTGTGCCTGCGCGAGCCGGTCTCGCAGCACTACGAACGCGTCCCACTGCGAACCCTTCGGAAAGAAGACCTCCCGTGTCTCGGGAGATTGGACGACGAACTGGGTGTCGCGGAGCGCCCAGCCGGCGACGTTGAGGCGCTCAGTCAGGAGCTCGATATCCAAGCCGTGACCGCAGAGCGCCGCCACCGCCGCCTGCGCCGCCACCAAGCGCTGTTCGTCGGGCAGAGCGTCGTAAGCGCGAAGAATGCGAGGCGCGAGGGCTCGGATTCGAGTCGTATGGGATCCGGCATCCCTCTGGTCGAGATCGGGATCGAAGACAAGGCCTGCCGCCTCGGCGGCCAACAGCAGTTGATCAGAATTGGTGTTGGCGCGAAGCACACCGATCAAGACGCGGAACGGATCGCGGGCGATTTCCGGAGCACACATCAGCAGCTCTTTCCTCTCCAGGGCGACCTCAACCATCGACGCCGAGATGGCGTCAGGACCGAGGGCCCTGCGGCACGAAGGGGCAAGGGTACCGGAACCCCACGGGAGCAGCGCAAGCCCGGCAAGGGCGCCGGGTAAAAGCAGACGACGGCGGAACCGAAGGCTGACAGCGTGGCCCGGCGCCGGAACCTCGACGACAACGGCCGTCGACCCAAACAGTGCTTGGCGATACTACCTGATCGCCGATTCGCGCATATTAAGCTGGAAATAAGTATCCTGACCTCGCAGTATGCCGAAATATGAGGAAATCGGGCCGAAATTACCTGTCTGATGTCAGGCAACCAATGACCCTATTAATAACGTGCGCCGCCTCGGTTCTCTGGTTCTGGTCTCATTACCGCTGCCTCTCACCGGTTCCCCGGCGACGGCGCGGCCGTTTCGGGCACTGTCGAGCTGCCGGCGGTCTTCCGGACCCCCTTTGCCCTCCGGGCCTTCCTGCGGCGCGCCTCGGCGCTTTGGACGGCCGCGACCGTCCAGGGCCGGCTGACTCCGACCCAGGTGTACGCCTCGGCGAATAGCCGCATGTTCGATGCGGCGTTTACGTCGGCGTTGCTCTCCTGGTTACGGCTCCGGCACCGGAACGCCGCTTGAGTCTCGCGGTTCTTTCGGTCCCTGTGGCCGCACAGAGAGCAGGTGATGCTGGTGCCGGCGGCCGGCACCAGCCGGTAGCGCGTGCCGGCTCGTACGCACGCGGCGACGAGCTCGGTGGTCTGGCGTCCGGGGGTGCTGGCGGCCAGCCTGCGGTTCAGTCCGCTCTTGGCCCGCACGTTGGTTCCGGGGTTCTCGTTGGTTCCTCTGGCGGAGCGCCGCATGTTGGCGTTCTGGAGCAGCTCGATGCCGACCAGGTCGTGCTCGCGGGCGATGCGGTTGGCCCACCACCGGCGTTGGTGGTCCCGCCGGTTGAGCGTGCGCCGGCGCATCCGGTTCTGGCGGCGTTGCAGCCATAACCTGCGTCGGGATCCGCGCTTCGCGCGTTTCTTGCGGCGGTCGAGGGCATCGAAGCGCCTCTTCGTCGTCGCCTCCGGCGTCGAGTACTCGAGGTGCTCGTTACCGGTACGGTTGCTGTTCGTCGTCAGGGCGTGGACGACGCCGTGGTCGATGCCGACCGTGGCGGGTTCGTCCGGAAGGTCCTTGAGGGGGGCTGGTACCCGGGTCTGGACGTGGATCTTCCAGCCGCGGTCCTCTGGCCGCCGCTTCTGGTTCTGCCGGCGTGCTGCTGGTGTCCGTTCGACCAGGGTGGCCGACGTCGCTCGGAAGTCGGCCGGTAGTGGTTCGCGCAGCGCGACCACGCCGACGCCTGGCACCCGAAGATGGTTCGGGTCCATGAGGCGCACTCCCTCGTGGATCACGAGCCGGTTGGCGCACCGCCGGTCCCGGAGCTTGCGCCGGATGAACAGCGACTTCGGGTCGATCCGGCGCTCGCCGGTACGGCTTGCTTTCTTGTTGTTCTCGTCGGCCGTGCCGGCCTGCAGGACGGCTGCGGCGTCCTCTGCGTTCTTGCCCTCCCAGGCGTCGACGCGGGTCTTCGCCAAGGCGACTCCCGGGCGCCATATCGCCTGCAGGATCTCGTCGAGTCCGCTGCCTTCCGCTCTCCAATCGAGCCAGAGGCCCTGCAGCCCCGCGGCGCCTTGCTTCGAGCTCTTGCGCAGTGGCGTCTCCGGTTGGTCGAGCAGGTGCTCGACGGCGCGGTTGTGCGCTGCGGCCTGCTGGCGGGAAGCGTCGTAGATCCGGCGGCTGGTATCAGGCTTCCAGCCGATGAACCGGCAGACGGTCACCGTACGGTCTGTCTGGTTCAGATTGTGGCGCTTCTGTATCGGCATCGCGGTGAACCATAAGTTGGCGTCAGCACGGATTCGACCATAACCTGCGCTATTTGGCTAGAGAGCCGCTTGCAAAACTCTTGGCGTAGCTCGGCTCGGAGCACAAGTTCTTCTGGTGAACATCGTTTTGCCTGGATCCCGACCGAGAATGCGGGGCGGGAGGACCGGCGGCGACCCAAGAGGCGGAAATCAGGGAGTTCGAGGGTTTTCCCACCGGGCGTTGGAGACACCGGTTGGTGACTGACGCCTGTCGGGCGACCGGAAGGGGATGCGCGTTGGCCGGCGAGGCGTTGGTTTACGTCACCAGCCGCAGGAGCTGGTCGGCGGTGAGCGCCAGCACGCCGAACATGCAGTGGCACATCACCTTCGCGTTGCCGCGGACTCGGACGTGGCGCCCGCCGAACTCGTCCTTGAGTCGGCCATTGACGCGCTCACCCGCCGTGCGTTCGTTGTACCGAACCTGTTCGGGAAGCTGCAAGCCGAGACGCTTCAGGCGCCGGGCTTCGGTCTGCAGTTCTTCGGCCAGCGCAGTGTCACGGCGGGGGTTGATATCGATCAGCGGGACGTGGCCGAGTGCGCGGCTGTGCTCGCGGATCTGCACCGCGTCGTAGGCGGCATCCATCAGGTCATACAGATTGTCCACCCGCTGGGCCGACAGGGTGGCCAGTGGAACGGCGGCCTGGCTGTCGTGCAGCGAGGCGGACGTCAGGATGCAACTGACCGGAATCTGGCCGTCGGCCACGTCGATGTGCAACTTGTAGCCGACCCAGGTGTCCCTGTAGCCCTTGCTGTTCTTCTTCGTGCCCACACTGCACTCGGCCGGCAGGTCGTCGAGCATCTCCTGCAGGGTCATGCTCGGTTGCCGGTCGAGGCGTTTGCGTGTCTTGGGCCGTTCTTCACCCTTCTTCGGCCGCCCCCGCTTGCGCTTGGGCGGCGGAGGCGACTTCTCCTTCGCGGCCGGCTTCTCGCGCCCCTCGATGGCCGTCGAGTCTCGGGACAGATGGCCCACCAAACGGTCGCCGTGCGTCTTCCGGAGCAACGCTTCATGCACGCGCTGGGGCAACTGGGAGTGGGCGAATTCGGCGAAGGCGCGAGAGAAGACCGACTCGCTTGGCATCTCGCGCCGCCGCTCCCAGCCGCAGATGCGGCGCAGCACCACGTCGGTGGCCAACCGGTCCAGCAGCAGGCGCGTGGTCGGCATGTCGTAGACCGCCTTGGCGACGAAGGCGCGCGCCACCGCCGCGCGGTCCTTGCGGGGGCGGCCCGGCATCCGCAAGCGCGAGGGAATCATCTGCTCGATACGGATCACCTCGAGGGTCTGCACCAACTGCTGCTGTTTCTCGGTCAGCGAACCCAACACCTGCTCCAACCGGGGAAACAGGCCCTGTTGGATTGACTCCCAGTAGGCGGCGAACGAGGCGCGCAGGTTCTGCATGGCTTGACTGCTCCCAGCGCCTACTATATATAGTAGTGTAGGAGTGAGGTCAAGGAGGGAACCGATGGGCCGCCGGAACCCGATGCGCCGGTACAGCGAACAATACGATGCGCTCAAGGCGGAGTTGCAAACGCTCGGGTTTGTCCGCCAGGGCAGTATCCAGACCCGCCGTCTCACGTGCGGGAAGCCTGCCTGCCGCTGCCACCGCGACCCGGACGCGCGTCACGGCCCGTACCGCTACTGGACACACAAGGTGCGCGGAAAAACGGTCAGCCTGCTGCTCTCCGAAGACGAACTCGCCCTCTACCAGGAGTGGCTCGAGAACAACCGCGAACTGGAACGGGTCGTGAGGGAAATGCGCCACGTCTCGTCGCGCGCGCTCGCCCTCATAACCGACCGGGAGGTCCCAGAGGTCCCTTGAGACCCCGTGTCTCCGGTTCCCCGGCGCCGGTGACGGCTGCTATCCTAATCCTACGAACGCTGCGTCCCACCCCGCTGACCGTCCGTTCCCTCTGCCTCGGGTAGGAAAACCCGGCCGACCAAGGGTTTTGCAAGAGGCTCTAGATTATGGTCTTTTCCACATGTCAGCTGCTCTCGAGCTCCCGTCACCGGGCTTCTCGCTATAATCGCTTGGTGGCTACGGCTCTGGCTCTTGTTCCGCTGCTGCTGATCAGCGGTTCGGCGTTCTCAGACGGCGCCGTCGTTCTGCGTGGGGAAAGTGCGGCCGTTTCCGCAGTCTGTCTCGACGGCCAGTTCGGTCTGTTGGTCACCACCGATCCGGCGGCATCGCCGTGTATCGTCCTGTGGCCGATCTGCCGGTCATTGCGGTCTGCACCCCTGCGCGCGCGGGGCTCGACCGTCCGCGGTCCCGTTGAACAGTCGGAGACTCAGACACAGGCCGGAGCAGCCAGCGACGGGCCGTACGCACCGGCCGGCAAGACCGAGCGCCGTGGAAACCGGACTCGGGGCGTCAGAGCGGTCCGCCGTAGGGGTCGTACGGAACACTTCTCGCGCGGTGCAAGAGCCCGCCTTTCTGCGCCTTCCACCATTTGACTAGAGTGCCCTTCTTGCCAGTCTGGCTGTTGTAGCTGTCGACGACAGCGGCGGCAACACACTCGGGAACCTTGCGCCCGAGGCGCTCCCGGTAGTCCTCGGCGCGTCGGTGGACACCGTGGAACCCGTGCCGTTCGCTCGCCAGCCCACGGACCAGCACTTCGTCCTCGATCACCGAATACGTCGTCAGAACCAGTCCCAGGCCCTGGATGAGCCGTTGGTCGAAACCTTTTGGACTCGACTCGTACGCGTCGCGCAACACACGCAGCACGCGCTCGAGGATCAGCGCTCCGTCACGTTCGTATACCCGGCGCAATGCGCCGACCGCATAGACATTTCCGGTATTCTTGGCATAACCGAGCTTGAGGCCGAGACTCGTCACGATCCCGGCAATCGCCGTTTCGATCGGATAGCCCGCAGTCACCGCCACGCTGAAGCGCTCGAAACCGTTGACCGGCGTGCTGTGGTTGCGGCCCAGGAACATGTGCGCCATTTCGGACAGCGCAAGGCCCTCGTAGACCTCGCACTCGATCTGGTCGGTTGCCGCGGCATAGCCGGACTGTTGAATGCCGTAGACGCGATGCTGGCCGTCGACCAGCCAGTTGACGTTTTCGACGCGGCAGACAACCGGAAAGCCGAAGCTGTCGATGTCGAAATTACCCGCGATCTCGTCTCCCTTGGCCTGCCGGAAAGGCCGTTGAGCCTTACCGGGCGCAGGGACACGCAACGTGTCGAGGCTGACCTTTTCAATCTTCGACCGGCGTGGACGAGGATCCATCTGCAATCTCCTGACGAAGCCGGCGTATGAAGCGGCCGAGACCGCGGCGGGCCTCTTCGAGGTCGGCAATCCAATCCGGGACCTGGGCATGGTCGAGCGCGGCGAACTCGATGAGGTCCTCCTGCGCTGTCAGGTTCTTCGCGTCGTAGGCGACCACCGAGACGATCCGGTTCGACCGATCGCGAACCGACTGAATGGCGTTGGCGCGCTCGCCGGGACCTGCCGGCGCCGAATCGGACGATGAAGAAGGCTCGGAACGATCAACGTCGGGAGCTGGTGGTTGGGAGACTTGAGACTCAGACAACGGCGGCAGAGATGGGTCTCCATCAGGCCAACCAACGGGCACCGCGCAGTCCGGACGGGAGTCGACGTCCAAGCCAGAATGCGCGTCGCCCGCAACGGGCGCAGGGGAATCAGCAGCGGCGTCGGAGCTAGGCGCAGCTTCAGGCCGTGACGAAGACGCCGGACGCGTGGCCGCGCGGCGGCGGCCATCGACGCCGACAACCCGATCCGGCAACTCACAACTAGTTGTAAGTTGACCGCGCACCCGAGAAACGTACTGCTGAGTGCAACCGACCTGAGTCGCGATGCGGACCTGGCTGAGGTCAGGCCAGGCACGGTAGGCGAGCTCAATGGCGTGCCGCTTGTCCGCACCGGTGAGACGCTGACCGTGAGCGCGGTTGGCGCCGAGGGCGAACCAGAGCGCGTCCTCACGAGTGCCGTGATACACATCGGCCGGGACCTCGGAACGCCCAGCCTTCCGGTAGGCGAAGACGCGGTGGTAACCGTCGGCGAGCATTTCCGCGCCGTCGGCACGGAAAACAACCACAGGCGGGAACTGAGCGCCGTCCGCCAACGCCTGCACGTACTCGTCGACGACGTCGTCGTCAATGGCCGAGCGGACCTGAGTTCCGGCATCGGTTACGAGACGGTCCAGCGAGAGGACCTCACGGACCGGGCCGCCGACCGCCGAATCGGGCGGCAGCCGAGGAGACGAAGCCGAAGTCGGTCTGACGGGCGACATGGCAAGAAACAGCCTGCCGGCAGCCTGCCGGCCGGCCGCTGGCAGACGCGCACGAAACAGGCGGAAGCCACGTGCCAGGGGAAAGGACTCCGGAGCCACGCTCCCAGGTTGCGGGCAGCAGCTGGTGCCGTGGACCAGGGACTAATGCGCCAGACGCGCGGGCATGGAGGAGGCGCACCGCCGATGCACTGCGTGGGCGCGACAGGTTCCCCGAACGCGGGGCTCGACCGGTACCCGGCGCGACATTCTGACGAGGGCTCACCTCTGCCCCCGACCGGGCGGGGTCAGACCTGGAACACCATGTGGTAACTTGGTCCGAGGCTGCGACACGATGAACGGGAACCGAGCCGTATGGTGGGTCAGCAACGCCAGCCCCGACCCGCCGCAGTTGCCTGGCGGTGATGCAGCCGATCGTCGAGACCGTCGATTTAGTGTCCTGCCCGATAATTGGGTTAATTTAACGGTGAAGGCTCTTCTCAAGAGCCTTCCGAGCCCTCTGGATCTTGGCCAGCGTCTTCGCACCGTCCGCCTTCCACTTGTAGGGTTTCGGATTCTCGTTCCGACAAGCAAGATAGACCGTGATCGCTTCGACCAGTTCAGCGACGCTGGTGAAGCTCCCTGCGCGCACGCAATCCTGCGTCAGGTCGGCGAAGAATCGCTCCACCATGTTCATCCAGGAGCTCGATGTCGGAATGAAATGCGTGTGGAAACGCTGGTGCTTCTTCAACCAGCTGACCACCTTCCCGTGCTTGTGAGTGCAATAGTTGTCGGCAATCAGGTGGAGGTCGACGGCTTCGGGAGTCTCGCGGTCGATCTGCTTGAGGAAGCGCAGCCACTCCACGTGCGTGGGCTGTTGTTCGGTGCGGTAGATCAGCTTGCCCTCCAGGTAGCTCAGCGCAGCGAACAACGTGACGGTGCCGTGCCGGATGTAATCGTGTGTCTGCGTCCTGATAGGGCCGCGGCCCAACGGCAGGCCCGGCTGCGTGCGCTCCAGGGCCTGGCATTGCGTCTTCTCGTCGCAGCACAACACCAGTGACCTCTCGGGTGGGTCCAGATAGAGACCTACCACATCCCAGAACTTCTCTTCGAACTTCTTGTCCCTGGAGCCACTTGCAAAACTCTTGGGGTCGCGGCTCGGCTCAGTCCTCCGATTCTCGGGGTGAACACCCCAATTGTTCTGGATTTTGACTCCGTGTTCTGGTCCTGAAGGGCCGGCGGCAGCCAGGAAGCGGAAAACAAGGGGATCGACGTGTTTTCCACCGAGCGTCGGGACACCGGTGGGTGACTGACGCCGGTTGAGCGCCGGGATTGGATGGGCGTTTGCCGGCGGCGCGTTGGCTATGTCACCAGACGCAGGAGCTGGTCGGCGGTGAGCGCCAACATGCCGAACATGCAGTGGCACATCACCTTCGCGGTGCCACGGACCCGGACATGGCGACCACCGAACTCGTCCTTGAGACGGCCATTGACGCGCTCACCCGCCGTACGCTCGTTGTAGCGAACCTGCTCGGCACGCTGGAAGCCGAGATTTTTCAGGCGCCGGGCTTCGGTTCGCAGTTCCTCCGCCCGGGCCTTGTCGCCACGAGGGTTGACGTCAATCAACGGGACGTGGCCGAGTGAGCGGCTGTGCTCCCGGATCTGCTCCGCGTCGTAGGCGGCGTCCATCAGGTCATACAGATTGGTCGTCCGCTCGGCGGACAGAGTCGCCAGCGGAATGGCGGCCTGGCTGTCATGCAGGGAGGCGGACGTCAACAGGCAACTGATCGGAATCTGGCCGTCGGCCACGTCAATGTGCAGCTTGTAGCCGACCCAGGTGGTCTTGTAGCCCTTGCTGTTCTTCTTCGTGCCGACATCGCAGGCGGTCGGCAGATCGTCCAGCATCGCCGGCAGGTTCATGGTCGGCTGCCGTTCGAGACGTGTCAGGACCTTTGGCCGTTCTTCGCCCTTCTTCGGCCGCCCGCGCTTGCGCTTGGGCGGCGGGGGCGGCTTCTCCTTCGTGGCCGGCTTCTCACGGGCCTCGATGGCCGTCGAGTCGCGCGAGAGGTGGCCCACCAGCCGGTCGTGGTGCGTCTCCCGGATCAGCGCTTCGTGCACGCGCTGGGGCAACTGCGTGTCGGCGAACTCGGCAAAGGCGCGCGAGAAGACCGACTCGCTCGGCACCTCGAACTTCCGCTCCCAGCCGCAGAGCCGGCGCAGGGCCACATCGGCGGCCAACCGGTCCAGCAGTGCGCGCGTCGACGGCAGGTCGTAGACCGCCTTGGCCACGAAGGCCCGCGCCATCGCCGCGCGGTCCTTGGGCGGCCGCCCCGGCGCCCGGAAGTACCGGGGAATCAGGCGCTCGATACGGATGACCTCCAGGGTCTGCACCAACTGCTGCTGTTTTTCGGTCAGTGGACCCAACGCCTGCTCCAACCGCGGGAACAGCGTACGCTGGATCGACTCCCAGTAGGGGGCGAACGAGGCGCGCAGGGCATTCATGGCTTGTTGACCGCTCCTGCGAGCTACTGTATATTTACGCGCAGGGGCAATGTCAAGCTGCGGTTCGATGGCCGGTGCGGACCAGATGCGCCAGTACACGGAGCGATACGACGCGCTCAAGGCGGAACTGCAGTCGCTTGGGTTTCTCTTCCAGGGCAGCCTCCAGACCCGCCGGATAGCGTGTGGGAAGACCACCTGCCGCTGCTACCGCGACCCGGACGCCCGGCACGGTCCCTACCACTACTGGACACGCAAGGACCGCGGGAAAACCGTCGGGATGAGGCTCACCGAAGACGAACTTGTCCTCTACCAGGAGTGGATCGAGAACAACCGCGAATTGGAGCGGCTCGTGAAGGAAATGCGCGGCCTCTCTTCGCGCGTGCTTGCCTTCATAACCGGCCGGGAGGCCCCATGAACCCCCGCGTCTCGGACTCGTCGGCGGCGGTGACCGCTACCGCCATCCTTCAGACGCTACGTCCCGCCCACTGACCGTCCCTCGCCCTGCGGCTTCCGGCAAAGAAAACCCGGCCGATTACCGATTTTTGCAAGAGGCTCCCTGGAAACCTTGAAGGTGCGCAGACGATGCGGCTTGAGCCCTTGGCTCTGCCAGATGCGCGCCACGCTGTGAGCCGAGATGCCGACCTCCCGAGCCAGCGAGCGGGTGCTCCAGCGTTGCCGCCCTGGCGGCGCCTTGCCCGCCTCCTCGACCACCCGCCGGACAGTGGCCAGCGGAATCGTCGGCTTGGCCCCGCGGCCCGGCTTGTCCTTGAGGCCGTCCAGCCCTTCTCGGTCAAAGCGTTGCGACCACTTGGTCACACTCGGTGCGCTGGCAGACGCGACCAGTGCGACGCAGAGCTGCTCGGGGCGGGACTCGCAAGAAGCGCCCACAGCCATCATCTTCATCTCCGTCAAGATCCACACGAGAAGACCGGTGCCCGAGCCGAGCGCACCGACGGGTGTCGAGAATTGATAAGTTCTCGACGACCGTTGACAGTCGACCCGGTTCACCGCCCCGCCGCCGCGACGGGAGTCCTTCCATCGGGCAGCGAATCGTACCGCGGCGTTCCCAGGACCCCCGCCACGGTAATGAGGCGTCGGGTCGGGTCCAGCCGGGCGGCGGCGTCGGGGTCGGCGACGACGGTGATCGGGGCCGTGTCGGCGATCTCCACCCGGCGGCCCCGGCGCCGGCCTGTTTCGTGACGATCCCATTGTGCCGAGTCCGGTTCAGCGAGTGCCTGGCCATGGGCGCTGCCAGCGGTCTTGCCCGCTAGTTCCGTGCCGACGCCGAAGCAGCGCCAATCGCCTCGGTGGATGCACGCGCGGTCGGGCCGGATGCGGTCGGGCACCGGTGGGTCAGGGTCAGGTCCCCGCTTGCGGGCCGTCGGTCGGTCGGACGGTTTGAGCGGCCAGCCACTCGTTGAGGTCCGAGCCGCGGTAGGCGACTCGCGAGCCGAGCTTGATGAACGCCGGCCCGCGACCCTCACTCCTCCAATGCGCGAGAGTTGAAGGGCGGCCCAGCACCAGCAACGCCGGATCACCGGCGAGATACAGCTTGTGGTCGTCGAACACTTGCTTGCCTCCGGTTGCGTTCCGAAAGCAAGTATGCCGACCGCGTGCCATGCCAAGGTCAGTCCCGAGCCCCTCCTCCGGCCATCGCCGCCACCATCGCGGCGCCGATTGCGCGCCGTGCGTCCGCGACTGGCAAGCCAACCCCCCGCACGTACCGGTCCGCCATCGCCGTAGTCTTGTGACCCAGCAGGTCTCGCAGCACGTGGCTGCCGACACCCGCCGCCGCCGCGTTCGTCATGACCGTGCGCCGCAGGTCGTGCAGCCGAACGTCCGTCAGTCCCGCCAGCCGCGCCGCCGCCGCGAAGTGTGTGCGGGCGGTCCGATACGTCAACGGCCCGCGCGCGTCGACCGCGAACACGTGGTCATTCCTGTTGATCTGCGGCCGGGAGCGCATGACGACAAGCGCCGCGTCCGGGAAGTGATGCACCCGCCGTCCGGTCTTCGTCTGCGGCAGCGTCACGCGCCCATTCTCGAAGTCGATATGCTCCCACCGAATCGAGCACACCTCGGATATTCGCAGTCCAGTCAGCGCCGCAACGCGGATCGCGGCGACGCTCGCGGAGTGCCTCTCGTCGAGCCGGTCGAGAGCGGCCGACAGCGCTGCCTGCTCGCCGGAGTCGAGCACACGGCCTCTCGCCTCCTCCCTCGCCCGCTCGACACCCCGCACCGGGTTCGTGTGTTGCGGTCGCCATTCCCACGTCTCGAAGAGGTTGAAGAACCGCGAGACAAGCGCCAGCACGCGGTTACGCGTCGCGTCGGCAGGCGCCTGACTGCCCCCTCCACGCTCCGCCGCGTCACGTTGTCGACGCGACGCTTGCCGAGGGCCGGTCGGACGTAGAGCTTGGCCCGATTGCGATAGGTCTGGAGCGTCCGCCGGGAGAGCAGACCGAGCTTGATCCGCTCCGGGGCGTATTGCAGCGCGGCGAACGCGTAGTCATCGACGACGGACCTCTATGGGGTAAGGGCAGTGATCGATATAGATTTGCCAACTTCACCAAGGCGCAGCCTCTCTTTCACTGCTTGGCACGCCTGGGACGGGGACGCGGCAAGGTTATTCCCGTCAAGTGTCCCAAGTTAAAACGTCGCCGCGCTCAATCCCCACCTGCCATCCAGGCGGAGATCGCCGCGCCTACCTGCTCGCGCGCGTCCCGGACAGGGTTTCCGACCGCCCGGATGTAGCGATCGGCCATCGCCGTCGTCCGGTGTCCGAGTAGATCGCGCAGCACGTACGAGCCGATGCCGCTGGCCGCGGCCGCGGTCATGACCGTGCGCCGCAGGTCGTGCAGCCGCACGTCCGGCAGTCCGGCGGCGGCCACCGCTTCCCGGAAACGAACGTGAGCGGTTCGGTAGGTGAGCGGGGCCGGTCGCCCCGTGGTGAACACCCAATCATTGAGACGCGGAACGCCGGCCAGGATGTCGAGCGCCGCCGCGGGCAGATGGTGAACGCGGCGGCCCGTCTTCGTCTCGGGCAGCGTCACCCGGCCGGACTCGAAATCGACGTGTTCGAATTTGATCGCCAAGACTTCGCCGATGCGCAGCCCCGTGACGGCGGCGAACCGGATCGCCGCAACGGTCGCAGGGAACTTCTCGTTCATGTCATTCAGCGCCGCCGCGAGCGCGGCCAACTCCGAAGGCGTCAACACCCGGTCGCGCGCGTCCTCACGGGCGCGCTCGATGCCCCGCACCGGGTTGGTGTGCTGCGGGCGCCACTCCCAGGACTCGAACAGGCGAAACAACCGGGACACGAGCGCCAACGTCCGGTTGCGCTGCACCCGTGGCAGCGGCTCGATCATCCGCTCGACGTGCTGGCGGGTCACGTTGGCGATCTTGAGATCGCCTAGGGCCGGACGAATGATGCCGCGCGCCTGGTAACCGTACTCCTCGACGGTCTTGGGCGCCAGGCGGCCGATGGCCTGCCGGGCAGGGGCGTGCTGCCCGAAGAAGCGATCCAGGCCGTCGGCAACGGTGGGCGCTTCTCGCGCTTCGCGCTGCCGCTCGAGCGGGTCCGTCTCGCCCGCCCGGATGCCGGCCAGCTCGGAACCTGCACGCTCACGCGCGGCGCACACGGACATGGCCGGATACCGCCCCAGGGTGGCTCGTCGCTCCCGGCCGGCCACGCGGTAGTTGAGGATGAACGCCTTGACTCCGCCGGGCGTGACTCTGACACCCAGCCCACGCACCTTGGCGTCCCAGAGGATGCGGGTCTTCGGCCCCGGTTTCGCGTCGCGGATCAGGCGTTCCGTCAGCATGATTCTGCTCTCCGTGGTGTCCGTATCAGTGGGTCACCGCGCAGGGAGCCAATGTGTCCCCCTCCGGGAATCAGTGTGTCCCCGTGTCAGCCCCGTGTCAGCACCGTGTCAGCACGGAGACAGAATATCGGCGCAACTAGAGGAACGCAAGCGAAAGACAAGCGTCCCAGTGCGTGCAGTGTTTACAGTAGTTTCGGAACACAACCGCAGGAAGGCGCAACGTGGCGAGAATCACAAGACTCTGACTTTTAATCAGGGTGTCGCTGGTTCGATCCCAGCGCGGCCCACCAATAGAATCAACAACTTACAGCGGAAAATCGGACTTTCGCCGCGGCCCAAGACCGATTTGACACCCTAACTGACACCCTAACTCGCTGAACTCTGACACCCACGAGACGGTCACTCCCCCGCTTGAAGGTCTTCAAGGAACTCCGAGCCCGCGTGTACGCCCGTCCCCGGTGCACGGTCGCGCGCGCGAGTACAGGCAACGTAGAGCAAGTGCCGCTCGATGCCGTAGACCTCCTCCAGATCCGCGTCATCCCCGTGTATTCGATCCCGGTCTGCAGAGGAATGACCTCGTCGTTGCAGGCGGTCACCGCGACCACCCTGAACTCCAGCCCCTTGCCGAGGTGGATCGTGCTGACCGCGCGACCGACCCGGCACGCCACCGGATCCGTCGTCGCGCCGCACGCTCCGTATTGCCGCTGCCCGAACACGAGCCGGGCCTACGCCGGCGCGCTCCGGCGGCTCGATGCCTGGCTCGTGGTGTAGTCCGAGCCGGCCGTCGCGGTCCCGTCGGCGGTAGCCTAGTGGTTAGTCACTTCATAATCTTCGGATAAACGGACTTGAGCTTACAGCGCGCATCGTCGACCTTCATCTGCCAGTCGACACCGCGTTGCGTGCCATTGACGTCGGTGGACCACGCCGACACTTCGTCGTGCAGCGTCCCGAGGTCGCCGATGCGGCGCCCGCGCACGCGTTGGCGCGTCATCGAACTCAGTTCGTTCTCCGCGATGTTCAACCAGCTCCCGTGTTTCGGCGTGTGGCAGAACTCGATGCGACGAACCAATTCCCGTGCCCGGGCCGGCTCGAACACGTCGATGCTCAGAACGTCGAAACCGGGCTGTAGGGCGTCCATCTCCTCGGCTCGCCGACCGCAGTGCTTCTCGTAGTGGAGCACCGCCTGTCGGGCGGTGTGGTCGTCCCTGCTGCCTGCCTGCGACGAAGTTTCGTTGCCGGTGCTCGCATCGCGACCGCGCGACAACACCAGCATCCGGACGTGATCGGCGGCGCGACCACCCGACGGCGTGCGGGTGCGACGGCGTTCCCCGGCGTCGTCCTGGTGAGAGCGCGCGCCGCGTCTTCTCGGATCCGCGTGGTCGTGCTCACTTCCCGAGCGGGTGCTGCGGCCGGCGGACGGCCTTGCGGGGGGTGGAGGGGCGACGCGCCAACGCGATCCGGGTTCGTGGGATTGGGGCCTCCACTGTGTGTCCGCGGCTCGGGGGGCTGCCCGGCATTTGCCGGTTGCGGGTCGCCTTCTGACGGTTCAGGACGCTCGCTCGGGGCCGCCGCCTCGCTGTTGTATTCGCCGTCGGGAGTGGTCTCCTGCCCTTGGGGCGCTTCGTGAGTAGCGGGACGCTCGTCGGCAATCTCTTCGGTCGACGTTCTCTGCGTCGGTGACTCGTTGCCGAGCTCGAGCGGCGGTGCGGCCAGAGCGACCCCGAGGCCGTCCGCCAGCAATCCCAAGTGGCGCACGAACGCGCTCTCGTCGTCGAGGGCGGAAAGGGCGCCGGTGAGCCGCGGAACCTCCATGCCCCGCTGCCCCAACTGAAAGTACTCCACGAGCTGCTCCGCGGCTTCCACGACAAAGTCGGTGGGATCGCCGACCAGCATCAGCGTCGCGTCGTCCACGTAGGCCTGGATTGCATGGCTTCTATCGTCCACGCGGAGGGCAAGTGCGTCGTAGACCGTGATTTCGTCGAGTGGAAGCCGGTCTTCGAGCTGAGAGAGGGTCGCCGTCAGTCGCCGCAGCCGGCGGCCCCACGACGGTTCCGCCGTCGCTAATCCTGGCTCCACGTCGACCGCGTCCGACAGCAGGGCGACGTCGAGGGCATGCGCGACACGCTGGATCTGCGTGGGGGTGTCCCCGAGGTGCGCAGACGCGACCGCGGTCCGGTCGGTCGGCAGCAACTGGTGGACGAGCGGTGACTGCACGTCATCGACCACAAGCTTCGAACCGATGGCGTGCCACGCGCGGCGCCCGTAGAGGCGCGCCCTTGCACGTGCATCGTGCCAAGCCGCGGCCGAAAGGTCCTCCGCGTCCACATCGTATCGAGCGCCTGATTCCCCGGTACACTGCTTGCCGCGCTGCTGCGCTTCGACCTGCTGCCGGCGGGATTCCGCAACCGCGAGCTCCGCAAGGCGATCGCCCCGCGGAGCGGGATGTCACTCGACGACTACAACGCCGGACAGATGACCTGCGACCTGCGCCGGCTGCGGCTGCGGGGGCTGATCGAGCGGATTCCGCACAGCCAGCGGTATCGGCTCACCGCCGAAGGGCTGTGCATCGCCCTGGCTTACCACCGCACCCAGGCGCGCGTTCTGGGCCTGGTCTTGTCGGCCACGCTCGACGGGGAATCGACCACGCGCCTGCGGGCAGCCGTCGCTGCCTACGATCGCGAGCTCGGCCACCTCTGGGAAGGAAATGCGCTGGCCGCGTGATCAGGAGAACAGAACGGCCGGCGGACCGCCGATCCCAAACTTGACTCATCTATAGGGATGGTGCTCGTTCAAGGAATCTAGAGGAGACCGGGAGTTCGCCACCCGAAGTTCAACAACGAACGGGACAACCCCGCGGCGCACGCGCGGACGTTCCGTCAGCTGGCGGCACCGTGCGCTTCCTCGTCCGCGCCAACCTCAGGGAGGGGCGTCCTCAGTCCGGACATCTACGACCCGACGCTGAATCCGCTCTGCCGACCTGCTCGCCCGATACGGCGTCGTCGTTTTTGCCGTGCCGCATCCACGACCCCGATCGGGAAGGCTCCGTGGAAGCCAGCCACGCCCCGAAGAGACCGCTGCGTGGCGTCCGCGTCGAGCGTCTCGACGACGGTCAGGCGTATCTGAACCGCTGGGACCGGCACCGGGCCGACACCCGCATCCACGGCACGACCAAAGCACCAGTTGCCGCCAGGTTCGCCGAGGAGCGACGCGGCGCTCCTCGCCCCGCTGTGGTCGCGGGACGGCCGGTACGCCTGTATGCACGGCAGGCCCGACAAACGGTCGTACCTTGCCGGATTTCGAGCGCCGGTGTGTGCTCTCGTTACGGTCCGGCGTTGGGGGGTGCGTACCGCTCCCACCGCAGAGGGCGCTTCCGCACGGTGCGTCGCGCGGCGTGTGTATGCCGGGCAGGGTCGTCCTGCTCGGTGCGCCCTCTGTGCTGATCGGTGTCGTCTTGCTCGATGATGCTGCCCGGCGCCAGGCTGCACGGCCGGCAGGCGTGCCGCCTGCGCCCGGCACAGGTTTATGAGACGTGCGCGACACCGGCCCCGAGTGTGTGTCCGGACTGTGGTGGTGCAGTCGAGGTGACCCAGGTAGCGTCGCAATATCCCCGAGGTCGCGTAGCGGCTGATCTCTCACAAGCGCGTCACCGGCGTGGTGGTCGAGCGTGACCGCCTGCAGTACGAGGTCGAGGGTGCCGATCCGGTCCAGATTGCAGCTTCATGGCGCCCGGGCGGACAGGTCGGTTGCCTTCCGCAAGAAGCTGAGCCGGGGCAAGGTGCTCGGCTTGCGTCGCAGCCGCGATGCGTCGTGGCGATGGAGGCCTGTGCGAGCGCGCACTACTGGGGCCGCGAGATTGGGAAGCTCGGTCATGATGTGAAGCTGGTTCCGCCGATCTACCGTCAAGCCCTTCGTGAAACGCCAGAAGAACGACGCGACTGACGCGGAGGCGATCTGCGAGGCGGCCTCCCGGCCGACGATGCGCTTCGTGGCGGTGAAGACCCAGGCGCAGCAGTCTCGGGGGCATGCTGTTCCGCATGCGTGATCTGCTGGTTCGACAGCGCACCCCGAGGACACTTCGCCGAGTTCGGCGTCGTCCCGCCAGGTTCGCCGAGGAGCGACGTGGCGCTCCACTCCTCGCCCCGCTGTAGTCGCAGGACGGCCGGTACGCCTGTATGCAAGGCAGGCCCGACAAACGGTCGTACCTTGCCGGATTTCGAGCGCCGGTGTGTGCTCTCGTTACGGTCCGGCGTTGGGGGGTGCGTACCGCTCCGACCGCAGAGGGCTGCTTCCGTACGGTGCGCCGCGCGGCGTGTGTATGCCGGGCAGGTCGTCCTGCTCGGTGCGCCTTCTGTGCTAATCGGTGTCGTCTTGCTCGATGATGCTGCCCGGCGTCAGGCTGCCAGCGCCCGCATCGCTGTCTCTGGGCGACCGACCACCGCCTCCACCCGGCATCTGATCGCGCGCAAGGAGCGTGTGATCGCGGCGGCCGGTCCACGTGGCGCGGTCTGGCGCGGCGAGCAGGGTGTCGACTTCGACATCGTACAGGAAGGTCACGAGCCGGCGCGGGCCGCGTTTGGGCGGAATCGCGAGCACGCGGGCAATGACGGTCGCCCGCTCGGGTGAACTCGATGCTGCTCAGCGCCGGGCTGCGCCGCAGACGGCCGCCTCCAGACGGCCGACATCAACAACAAGCGCAAAGCCTCGACGTCATCGCGACCGACGCCTGGATCATGTGGGGGCATGGGATTGGAGGGCATCCGCACACGGGGACTCCCCCGAACAGGCCGCCCAGGCGCTCGCCAGAGACGGTGAGGGCGTACCGGGAGACGGTCGCCAGCTGTCTGTTATTAAGCTGGAAATAAGTATCCTGACCTCGCAGTATGCCGAAATATGAGGAAATCGGGCCGAAATTACCTGTCTGATGTCAGGCAACCAATGACCCTATTAATAAGCTCCACGCTGCGGCGCTGTTTGCTCGACGGGCTCGAGGTCGTGAGCGGGTGAGGGCCCCGACCGCGAGCGGGGGAGAACAGGAAGACCAGACAACACCGTCGTGTCCGACTATTGGCCGGCGTTCGCCGTTGCCCCTCCGGGCTGCCCGGATCCTGTCATCCGGAGCGGATCTATCGGTCGGCCTGTACTGGTCAGCGGAGAGCCGGTACGCCTGTATGTGAGGCCCGCCCGCCCGATAAGCGGTCGACCGCGGTCCCGTAAGCTTGGGGCGAGAGCGCGTGTGCGCATCACGTCCACCGTTACGAACGAGCAGGATGTCGTGTCATGAAGCGCCAGAAGACAACACTCGGCGGGCTCCCCATTACGATGTACCGCGGCTCACGGGTCGAGGCCGTGGGTCTGTCGAGCGGGATGGTGCGGTTGCATGGTGAGCCGGACCATCCCCCCGGGGGCGTCAAGCAAGCCGAGCTGAGCCAGTTCCTCGATTGGTACCCTGCTGCGGGTGACGGGGACGCGGAGAGGTTCCGCACTACGCTGTTCAACCACGTGTGGGTCGAACGCGTGTATCCCACCTCGGCCGAGCTGGACGCGTGGACGGACCACAACGCGCCTGATCCGGACGATCTTATCGCGCTGTCCCGCTGGGTTCGCAGTCAACGCCAGGCGCGCGACATGCAGGAGTACGTGCGGACTCACCCGCGGCTCATCCTGGACGCCGCGGCGCAGCGGCGGTCGGAGGTGCATTTCCGGTTGACACATGCAGAGATGGAACTTCTGGACCAGAGCATTCTCGCAGTGCTGGAGCAGGCCCGCCCGCAATCGATACGGCACGTGTACTACGTGCTTGTGGGCCGCATCCCCGAGCTGGTCCCCAAGAACAAGCCCGGCTACGAGACCGTCGACCGCGCTTGCATTCGGCTTCGCCGGACCGAGCGCCTGCCGTACAGCTGGATCAGCGACTCAAGCCGGACGGGATACCACGTCTCGACGTACGAGAACGCGGGCGATTTGATCTGTCGGCACGCGGAGTACTATCGGCTAGACCTTTGGCGTCGGGCGAAGGCTCACGTCGAGGTGTGGTGCGAAAGCCGGTCGATTGCCGCCGTGGTGCTGCCTCTGTGCAGGGAGCTGTGCGTCTCGCTTTACCCCACGAGCGGCTTCAGCTCGTTGACGCAGATCTGGCAGGCGGCTGAGTCGATGCAAGACGTAGCAGGCGGGCGTCCGATTTGCGTGGTCTATGTTGGGGACTACGACCCGGCCGGCCAGCACATCGATCGCGACGCGATCACGAAGCTGCGCGAGCACTTGAGGCCGTATGCCCAAAAACACGGCATGAAAATGGAAAAGTGCCTGCAGGAAGTGCGAGTGGCGGTAAATGAAGAGCAAATCGTGAAATACAACCTTCCGACCAAGCCGCGCAATGAGAGCGACTCCCGGTGCCCGGAGATCACGCGCACCGTCGAGGCGGAAGCGCTGCCCGCCGATGATCTGCGACTGCTGGTGCGGGAGGCGGTCGAGGCCCACTTGCCGAAGGGGGAACTGGACGTGGTCAGGGTCGCCGAAGAAAGCGAGCGGAAGCATCTTCGCACTGTCGGCGAGCTGATGTCCCGGCACGGCGCGACGAAAGTCGCCGGCCTGTGTCTGGACAGCCTCCCGAAGCGCAAATAGAACAGCAGCCGGGTGCCGGCGGTGGACACGAACAACGACGCGCATCTGGCGCCGGCCGCGGGTCCGACGGGACTTTCAAGCCAGACCCCCTATATGCGGTCACTGCCCTCCCGGCCAGGCAGCATCTGGATGCGTGCTGCCCAGCCAGGTCGACAGACCAACCAGAGGACACGAAGTCGGTCCTCAGAAGGGTCAGAACCGGCCGGGCAGCAGCACGTTATGCTCACAGTCCTCCGGGAAACGGGGAATGGCCCGGCAGGGCCAGGCGGCGCGGGCCGTCGGCCCAGGGCGTGCCGTCTCGCGGCGGCCTGCCGCGCGTCTGGCGTGGAGGGGAGCGCGTAAGCGGGAGGCGTAGAGAAAGGGCGCAAAGCCGGGCGTCGCCTTGCCCGCCTGCGCCGTTGCCGTGTGCCGCTACGCTCGTTCCTGTTCCATTGTCGTCCGCCCGCTTCCCTCTCCCGGGGTCGTTCGTTTCCGCACCGACTCGGGGAGGCGTGGTGGCTTCGCTGGCGGGCGGTTCGTCAGGTCAGGACCGGTCGCCAGCGGCGGCCGGCGGCTGGTGCTCGTGGCCGAGGCGGACCACCGAGCGCGGGTGGCCGCGGCGGCTGCCGCGGTCCGGCGGGTTCCGGCTGGGTCCGGTGGGCGTGAGCGTCGCCGTTCCGCTCTGCGCGAGCAGGAGCATGCGCTCGGTATTCGGCCCCTCGGGCTGCCCGGCGCGGTGGGCAACCGTGACCACCCACACGACGCCAAGTCCGGGCACTGATGCGATCGACCGCCTGCTCGGCATCGGCGACCGGCTCATCGTGGCCAGTAGCACGGGTGGTGGTCATCGAGCACAACATCGGTGTCGTCACCGCCGCCGACTGGGATCGTCCACCAGGGGACCGCAGGGCGGGAGGGAATGCAGTGTACGGACCGGAGGTCACGGCGCCGGCAAGTCCGGGTTTTGTCCCCCATGTCGCCGCCTCTCCTGGACGACGACCGGAATCACCTGCTCGACGAGCTGTTGCTGACCGGCCGGACGTTCAAGGAGTCGGACGCGCTGGATGCGCCCAAGGTGGCGATCGTCAACGAAGTGTTCGCGGGCATGGCGGCCTTGGGCCCCTGTGGTCGGGAACCGCTGGAGAAGGCGGCCGCGGCGCGCCGACCTGGAGCATCGGCACGTTCGTCGCGGATGCCGGCGGCTTCTGTGCGCCTTCCCACTGCGCGTCTCGAAACCGGCCGTGCCGTCCACGATGCCGAGCCGCCGGAAGCACGCGAGCCGCTCTGGCGCCGTTGGCGCCACTCGGCAACGTCGCCATGAACACATCGAGTACCTGCACGGCGGTTACGTCGCCACGGTCGTTGCGGCGTTGCAGCACGTCGCCCGGGCGGGCATTCGTCAGTTTCGACGCCCGGCGCTGGGTTCGAGCGGAGGACGGCGTGCGACGGCTTCCGGAACGCCAAACCCCGTCCCGGACCGATCGCCTGCCCCAAGGGAGGCGAGCGAGCCTCACGTCGGCCGCACCAGCCGACCTCCGCAGGCCGGAAACGGAGGCAGGTGCTCCTGCCCGTCGCCTCCCACCAGCCACCGCAGGTTCGGATCGCTACGCTGCTCGGTAATCGGCGCCGATTCGCACGACGGTCGGAGCTGCACGCCGCGTTGGAGATTTCCGGTCCCTGCTGTCGACCACGAGCACGCGTCTGCTCGCCTCCCAGCGGCCACCGGTCTGCATACTTCCAGCCCGGCCGAATCCAAAGGTGGGCCGGAAGCATCAGCAAGAGGGGTGTTGTGACCAAACGTGTCATCCGGTTGAAGGAAGTCATGGCGCAGACCGGGCTGTCCCGCTCCACGATCTTCGGGCTGCAGCAACAGGGGACCTTTCCACAGTCGATCAAGATCGGACCCAGGGCGTCCGGCTGGTACGAGGACGAGGTGCAGCACTACCTCAAGACGCGGCCGCGCTTCGGCGCCGGCCAGCTCAAGAGGTAGCTTGTGTCGACGGCCCGCAGAACCAACGCCATCGTCGGCGATGTGCAGCAGCCGCGCTCGCGGATTCCGACCTTGTCACGCCGGTGGTCAGGACGCTCGCACGCCAAGCGTGCGAGCGGGCAACCTGTCGCGGTCGGCGGCGAAGACGATCGGGGCCGCGTGCAGCTTCTGCTGCCGATCCGCGACGGCCTCGAGCCGCTCGAGGACCGCCGGGACGGCGTCCGAGGCCCCGGTGCGCCAAGAACATCATCCCTGATGCTGTCGGCTCTCCAGGTACAGCGCCAGCAAGCCCTCCCGGGGACGGGCGAGCAGATTCAGAGGTCCGGGCGTGGCTTCCCAGCGGCGCACCGTCGTCGGCGTGACCTGGATCAGATCCGCGAACTCGGCGACCGAGCAGCCACACTGCTCGCGCAAGTTGGCGACCATCTCGCCCGTGGGCACGAATCCGGCGGCCTCGTCGGCGAGGTCGTTTGGCGTGGGGCGCCAGCGGGCGGCAGCTCGAATCGGCGGTCGATGCGTGAGCGTCTTCTTGACCGGGCGCGATGAAGTCGCCGAGTCGGTCGACGTCGGGGCGCCAGCGGGCAACGCTTTCGAGTCCGCCGGTCCGGGTGCGTTCAGTGGCCTCGAGTCAACTGCGTGCGACGACGACGCGCCGTTCGTTGCGTCAGGTTCGAGACCGCCGGCCGCCACCGTGTCGCGTGACCGAGCAGGTTCGCCACCAACCAGCGCGGTCTCGTCGACGCCGCGCAGCAGAAAGAGCAGCTCCGGACGCTCGTCCAGACGACTGCCGACGCCGAACAACACGGCTGCCGCATGCTTGCACATCGGGGTCGCGTCCCCACATTCACACGACGCCACGATCTCACCGGGTTGCGGAAACAGACCGCTGGCGCGATGGGTGACAACCTCGGCGATGTCGTCCGACAGCCGGCCCTGGCGCAACTCGACCAAGCGAACCGATCCGGCCGGCGCACGCCGTCCCGATGGCCATCCAGGCGGCTCTGTCGAGTCGCCGTATGCGGAGTGAGACCTGGTAGAGCGCCGAGCCGATCACCATCGCGTCGATGCCGCCTGGCTTGATTGACAGGTGACACACGCAGCCGTTGCGCAAATAGGCCCTGCCGTGCGCCAGACGAGCCGCATATTCGGAGAACGACTCGACATGCTCGCACCAACGGCGGCCCCAGAAGTACCTGGCGACCGTGCGCCCCCGCAACTCCACCGGTTGCACCTGTACGCCGCGGGCGAGCAGACGGTGTATCTCCGAGACGGTCCGTGCTCGCTGCTCGTTGACGGGTACGTAGCGTGGATACCAATGCACTTCTCAAACCTGTTGTTCCGTCCGGCACGTCTCACACGCCGGGATGCGTCGCCGTCGCCGGGCACGAAGAGGATGCCCCTTGGCTTGTGACCAACGCGGCCGACTGTCGTTTACACAGTCCGCGTATCGGACCCTGCTCGAGGGAAGAGTTCAACCTCGTCTCGCGTCACCAGAATGGTCTCCGGCCGCGCCAGCGTCCGCCGTCGACGCGAACTTCGTACAGTCGGTTCGAAGCGTTGATGAACGTGACCGTGCCCGTCAATCCTTCCAGTGGCCCCGGCCGGATCAAGCGCACCTGGGAGCCGACCGACACGTCAGCGCGTGTGGATTCGCTCACAAAACTCCCGCAACGGTGCCCCACCCCTCCCCAGGAGGGCATTATTTGCGAATCCCGCCTCATTGCCGCTCGCCTGTCTTGGTGTCGGGGAGCGGCAACATTAAGTGAACAGTATTGTGGCTAACCCGGATCATTCAGTGCGCCGTGACAAGGCGCTATTCCTCAGCGGGTGCGAATCCCGCCCGGCAACTGTCGCTCCAGCCGGTAGCAGTCGGAGCGGACGATGGAGGTAACGACATCGGCTGAAGCACTCCGACGACAAAGGGCCGCCCTGGGCGGTTCAGCGACCACGCGGGCCACAACGCGAGTAAACGCCGAGCAGGCCTCGAAACGGGTAACGCGGAAGCCGACCCGCCTGAATAACGGGGAAGGCTGCCAGCGGTCGGGAAGCGAGCGACGCGAGCACCGACCGGTTCCGCCGGGGTAATGGCGGTAGCACGCGTGGAAGAGGGGAATGGACGCAACACGGGAAGCCCTGCCGGCGGCGTGGCACGCGCCAACCGACGACCCGTGAGGGCAAGGTCGGGCCGGCCAGGGTGGCGGAGAAGCCCGTACTACCGTTGAAGCCGGGCAATGCCGGCCGAGGGAAGGGGCTTCAGGTGGAAGGGATGGCGAAAGGGAACAGGCTCCGGGAGTGGCCGAACGGCCTATCACCCCGATGAATGAGCAGGAATGCCAGACGTCATCACATGCATAAGCGAAGGGGACGACCCGCGCGGTCGCCGTCGTCAGGGCGTCAACAGGTCTGACGACGCACCGGCCGGCCAACGCCAGGGTGTGAGCCGGGTGCCACGGCTCGCAAGACCCGCCCGCTGGTCGCAACCGGACAGCCCGTGTGCGAGCCGCATGATTCCACTGGAGAGCCCGGTGCCGGAAATCGGCACGCCGGGTTCGGAGAGCGGGGGGAGGAAACGTGCCCATGGGACTCGGACTGCGGCCCGGTGCGAAAGCGCCGGATGAGCCACCGACTCCCTACTGGTTACGCGCCTCCCCTCGACTCTACTGAGGGGTCGTGACCGACCACCGGCAGGGTGTGATCGGCTCGCGAATCGGGCGGCACAAGCGTCTGGGTCACGCCGTCGACCGGCGATGGCGTGGTCGAGCAGCGATACGACGCACGATGAGCGTCATGGAGGGCTGGCCAAAGACAGCTTCGCCGTGATGGCGGCCGTGCACGCGGGTCCAGACTCGCGTTGGACGCGTTACCCGGCGCGCGCCCCGAGGGAAAGGGCGATCTTGCGCCACGCGTCGAGATTCGGCGTCGAGCGCGGCAGATGCAGGACGAGGCGGCGGACGGAGCTGACGACGTGGACGCTGAGCTTGAGCAGGGGAATCGCTTATCGGTTCGGGAACAGTCTGCGCGGAAGGCAGCGCGTCTGCCGCGGGCTCGCCGAGTGCTTCTCGTCGCACGGCGGTGATCAATCCGCCGTCAAGGGACCCGGTCGACTGGGACGCGGGGCGCGTCGCCCTGCACGAACACGAGCCCCTCGATTCCGGCGCTCTGATCCGGCAACAAACACTGGGAAACGGGGCGGCCTTCGTCCCTAATCGGAAGTTTCAGAGCGAATCGCGCGGAAGTCATTCTCATTGAGTCAGTTAGCGATTCCGTCGGGGTGTCGGTGGTGGCTACACTCGGGTCGTTACCCCCAGTAGCTCGAAGCAGCGCTGCTGCAGCGGTGTGGGGTCCGTCTGCAACTGAAAGGTGACGCCGCTTTCGGCGACCTGCATCGTGTTCGCCGTCAGCGTTCCCAGGTCGGTGAGCAGCGTCCGGAAGCTGTGCACCGGCAAGTCGTCGTCGGTCCGTTTGCAGCCCGCCTTGGCCAGGGCCGCCGGTGAGCGGCGAGCGGCGGCGACCACCGAAGGCCGCTGCTGCTCGGCCGCCGCCGGGTCGTGGTCGTCGAACAGCAGCGGCGCCAGCGCGTGGCGCATGTGCCACTCGACGTAGTAGGCCAGCATGCACAGCAGGACATGCGCCCGCACCCGGTCCGCCCGCCGGTGGTGGATCGGCCGCACCTTCAGGTCCACCGACTTCAGGCTCCGAAACGCCCGCTCCACCTTCGACAGGTCCTTGTAGGCCCGCACCGTCTGCGCTGCATCGAACTGCTCCGGCTCGACGTTGGAGCGGACGATGTACAGCCCGTCGAGCTGCTCCTCGGCCGCGATCTTGTCTTCGTCCCGGCGATAAGTGAACGTGTCGTCGGTGATCGTGGTGACGAAATGCTTGGCCATCTTGTGCCGGTTGATCACCTTCCCGACGCGCATACCGATTTCGGCTGCTCCGCGTAGCAGCCGGTTCTGGCGCGTTGTCGCTGCCGCGATGGGCGCCAGGTCCTTCTCGGTTGCCGCCAGCAGTTCCTGCCGCTTGCGCTGCCGCTCGGCGGCCAGCAACGGATTGCGGCACACGACCAGCCGCTCGCCGGGGAACAGCTCGCTGGTGACCTCGGCCAGGTCCCGCTCGTCGAACAGCGACGGCGTCACCGTGCCGGCGGCCAGCAGTTTCCGAATCGTCGGCGCCCGCAGCGTGGTGATCCAGCGCAGCCCGTCGACGCCCGCCAGGTCCTCGCGGATCCGCGCTGCGGTCAGCATGCCGCGGTCGCCCACCAGCACCACCCGCTGCAAGCCAAAGCGGGTGCGGAGCTTGTCCACCTGGCAGGCCACCGTCTTCGGGTCGCTCGTCGAGCCCTCGAAGACCTCCACCGCGACCGGACAGCCCGCGGCCGTGCACAACAGGCCGAAGACGATCTGCAAGGTGCCCTGCTTGCCGTCGCGGCTGTGCCCGCGCTGCGCCAACGGGCAGTGGGTCCCCTCCAGGTAGCTGGAGGTCAAGTCATAGAGCACCAGGGTGTGTTCCTGCAGGTGCTGCTTGGCCAGGCGTTGCTCGATGGCCGCCTGCCGCTCCACCAGCCAGTCCATCGCCGCATACAGTTCGTGCTGATCGACGTCGCCGAGCCCAAGCGTCTCGCCCAGGGTGGAGACGGCGCTCTCGGGGGCCAGGCCGCGCGCGGTGGCCAGCTTCGACTGCGCGTCGATGACGCGGGCGACGATCAGGGCGAGGACGAGGTCGCGGAGGCGACCGGCGTTACGGGCGATCAGCGTGTGCAGTCCGATCCGCTTGAGGGTGCCGAGCACCGCGGCGATGTGGCCGTGGGGCAGGCTGCGCACGCAGGTGAAGGCGTCTTCGGGGTTGACGAGTCGCTCACCGCGGAGGACGCGGCGCAGCGTTTCGATGGCGGCGGTCGGCAGCTTGGAGAGGTTGGCGAGGGTGCGCTTCTTGACGTGGCCGCCGGCGCGGTAGGACTCGCGCAGGAGGACGGCTGGGGGGGAGGAGCGATTGGGCACGCTCTCGATATACATGGTCACTAATTATACCGAAGTAACTCAATACATAAAAAGAAAACAACGCGCATTACGCGCCTATTACATGGCTACATATCGCCGTATGCACCAAGCCGAAAAGCTCCAAAAAGCCTTTAGACCCTATGGTTTAGGGCTAAATCGCCCGCTGAAACTTCCGCCTAATCGCCCAGGATCTTGTCCATCTTCGCCGCAGCCTCGTGCTGCAGCGTCGGCAGGACGTGGGCGTACGTGTTCAGGGTCAGGCTGATCTGCGAGTGGCCGAGGGTCTCCATGATCGTTCGCGGGTCAACGCCCTGCGCCAGGAGCAGCGTGGCCGCCGTGTGACGAAGATCGTGATAACGGATGTCCGGAAGGCCGGCCTTCCGGAGCATGGCCTTGAACATCCGATGCAGACTGTGCGTGCCGATTGGCGTGCCAATTGGCGTCGTAAACACGAAGCCCGCCTCACTCCAGCCCTCCCCTGCCGCCAGCCGTTCTTCCAGCTGCCGCGTGCGGTGCACGCGCAAGGAGACCGCAACAACACTGGGCAGCGTGATCGTCCGGCGGCTCCGCTTCGTCTTCGGCTTGGCAAGCCCCAGGCTTGTCCCCACCTTTTCGAGTCGCCGCTTCACCTCGTCGAGTTCCGCAGTGAGTCGTTGCCGAATCGACTTGTCAGCCGTACTACTCAACTGTGTCCGCAGGCTCGCACGTTCTGCCAGCAAGCTCTTCCGCGCGGTAGCGTCGCCACCCGTCCGCTCCAGCGTATGACGTACTGACAGCGTCCCCGCCTTCAGGTCGACGTCACCCCACCGCAGGCCGAGGGCTTCTCCGCGCCGCAGCCCCAATCCGACCGCGACGGTGATGAGCGCTTCGAGGCGATGGCCAGCGACGGACGCCAGGAGTGCCTTCGCCTCCTCGGGAGACAACGGGCGGATCTCTTGCGTCTCGTGCCGTGGTGCGTCGCTGAGCGCTGCAGCGTTGCGGGCCACCAATTCCCACCGGAGCGCTTGATTGAGGGCCGCCCGCAACACGGAACGGGCGTACTGAATCGTTCGGGCGCCAGCACCCTGTGCATGATGCCGGCGGAACCATGCGCTCACGTCGAGCGGCGTGAGCTTTGCCAGCCGCACGCGCTCGAGACCCGGCAGCAGGTGCGCTCGTACGAGATGTTCGTAGCTCTCATACGAACGGGGCCGGAGTTCAGCCTTCTTGAACTTCAGCCACCGGTGCAGGAACGCGCCCACGGTTTCCTGTTCGGGTACGAGCGGCAATCCCTGGTCCGTCCGGTGCAACATCAAGCGCAGCTTGTCCTGGACCTCTCTCTTCGTTCGACCGTAGAGCGTCTTGCGACAGCGCTTGCCGTCCTGCCAGCCGAGATCAACGCGGGCCATCCATCGTCCGTCCGCTCGCCTCGTTACGCTGCCTTCACCGCGTCCGCGACGCGTTGCCATTGTCCTATCTCCTCCTGCAGTCGCTTCGCCGCGATGCCCTCGATGCCCCCTGATCCAGCACGTCGTGAAGCGACCACCCGGCACGCCACCAAGTACTTCTCCGAAGCTCCTTGACTGACCTCGTTGCGGACAGCATCCCGAGCACCTGCCGACCGTCGCGGTAGCGTGCGCTGTGCCGCGTGGGCGCGCCCGCGCCACTCGCTGTGGCCTGGCTCGTCGTGTGCGCGGCGGCGAGCACACACCGTCGCTCCTGCCAGCTTTCGGACACCGGTCACCGGTCGGGCCCGATGTCCCTACGGCCTGCCGCGTCCCGTTCGATCAGCGACCCTCGCCCGGATGAGTTGCCGAAGTGCCTCCACGGGCACGCGGCGGACCCTTCCCACCCGCACCCAGGGGATCTCGCGCCTGTTCATCAGCTCGTACAACTTGCTGCGGCTGACCCGAAGAGCCTCGGCCGCCTCGGCTGGCCGATAGAACAAAGGCTCCATTTGCGGGACTCGCGGGTGACTCTCTCCAGTGAGTTGCCAAAGTGCCTCGACGGGCACGCGGCGCACCCCGCCTAACCAGAGCCAAGGGATCTCGTCGCTGTTCATCAACTCGCACAACTTGGTGCGGCTGACTCGAAGGACTACTGCCGCTTCGGCTGGCCGATAGAGCAAAGGTTCTACTCGCGGGTACTTCTCTCCGGGTGGGGCTTTCGCATCTTGTGGTCCGGGGCACATGTCTCGCTCCTTCGGCGCGCGTCTAACGTTTCGCGTCCAAAGGCAGCGTAGTGACCCGCGGTCGTTCTCCTGCCGCTCCGGAGCACTCGACCGCGGTCGATGCCGGCTACGGAACACTGCCGTGCCGGAGGCTCCTCGTCGTCACACCGGAGCGAGCGAGCGCGGGCCCCTGGGGCGCCTGCCGCCGGGTGGCGGGTCGGGATCGATCCACTTCGTCCATTGCGTCCTCCTGGATTGAGAAGACCCCGTTGTTCGATTTGCCGGCGCATCCGGGGTCCGTGCCCCCGGTCCGTGCCCCCGGCGTGCTCCGCGAATCGGGCGTCACCCCGCCTGCGGCCGTGCACTCGCGGCCGATGCCCGCGACCGGCTCAAGGCCTACTCGTCCCCATCACACCCGTATCGAGCTCCGACTTCCCATAGCCGTTCGACCGCGGCCGCCTTTCGCGCCATCGCGTTGCGCAGCGCCTCGGCGAGCTCAACGAGTGCGGCCCGACTCTGCTGATGGCGTGCCCGGGCCAACTCGGCCGCCGCGGTGGCATCGGCGACCCGGGCGGCCTCTCGCCGCACAGCGTCCGACTCGCGGCCGACAGCCGCCAGGCATTCCCACAGCAATGCGATCTCGTGGTCTGTGGTGGCGGCCTCGCCGTGCGCCGCGCCATCGTGCGGACTCTGCCTCGGCGACGGGCAACGGATCGCCGCGCGCGGCGGGTAACCCGCACTGCCGTTGTCGCGCTCCAGCAGTTCGCCAAGGCGGTGGTTGACCCGCCGTACGCCCCGGACCCTGGCGTCCTCGCCGACCCGGTTCAGGATGCAACTGCTGACGACCGCGCCGTTCCGCAGGCGCGTGATCCCACGAATCACCTCCCAGGCGCTGCGGTGCGCCCAGAAGACGAGATTGACACGCATGCGAGGGGATTCTTCGTTCATCAGCGTGCGGAGCCCGCGGTCGCCGCACGGCGTTTCCCCGTGCACGGCGTACGCGATCACGTGTTGGATCGACGCCTCGTCAACTCGGCCCTCGCCGACGATGACGATTGGCTTGGCGCCCAAGAAGGCGATCTCGGTCGGCGGGTCGGTCTTCCAGGGCCGCATTCCCCGAACGACTACGTAGAGTGGCTGCATCTGTCTGTCTCCGTGATTGTTGACGGTTGACCTGCGGCACGCCCGTCGGGGGCGCCGAGGCGAACGGTTGACGAGTGCGCGCTATTGGCCGAAGGCACCAGCGCGTCGGGCTGCAAGATGTCGGCGATGCGACTCGCTGTCCAACTCCGGGAGCTCATCGCTCTCCGGCGTCCAGGGCTTGATCATGCGTCCGTAGAATCCCGGCATCTGCTGGGCTTGTCGAAGGAAGCGTCATTGCTGTAGCCTCCGTTGTCGTGGTCTTCGTCGTCGTCAGGCCGGTGTGACGCGTCACCGACGGCCGCCGAAGGCGGCTCCTGACCGTTCCTTCGTTTGTCCGTTCTCCTGCCCGTTGTGGCGTTGTTGTTGTCGTCATTCCCCCGTTAGTGGTGCTATCCGACCGCCCGGCGGCCGGTTTCTCAGTGACTTCGCTTCCGCTTTGAAACGAGGGTGCTGTCGCGGGGCGCAGGCTTGTCCCTGGAGCCGGTGCGAGCGCGTGCGGTCCCGAGAATTCGCGCGGGAGTCGGTCGTCTCACGACATGCGACGCGGAGGCGTTGACTGCTGGGACGGCAAGCGCGACATCGAGGCGGTCGGTTTCAGCGATGGCGGTTCAATCGTCGGTATGTAGGAGAATCCGGTTCGGCGCGTCCTCTTGTCCGGTGAGGTTCGACCCAGCGCGGACGCAGGGGTCGACACACGGAACCGGATCACCCCCAGGCTGGGCTTGCGCCCCTCCACTTCACCTGTTCTGCGTTTGTCGGAGACTCGATTCCTTCAGTAGCCGCGAAAATCGATTGCGGGCGCCCGTCGCCGCCGCGAGGGCGGACCAGTTCGAACGGGGCTCCCGCTGGGCCGGCCCCGCAAGCCACTCCCGCCGCCGCGCTTCGGCCAGCACCCAGGTCAGCCCGGCCGGGCTGTAGCCAAGCTGCTCGAGCGTCAAGTTGATGTGGCGGGCGGTCGGCTCCGTGCCCTCGTGGAGGTGTCCGTGCAGATTGAGTCGCGCCGGGCGGCATCTGGCGCAGCGGGACATGGCTCAGGGCCAGCGGCGGGTCGGTCGCGCACAGCGCCAGGGTGTACTGCGTCGTGAACCCCGCCTCGCGATCTTGGTCGTCGTTGCCCGAGCACGAGCTATTTCTCCCAGGGCGCCTCCCGCCACCATCGCTGGTGGTGCGCCTGGACGCCGCCGTCGACGCTGACGTCGCCCAGGCAGATGATCTCGTCGCCGACGCCCACCAGCTCGTACCAAGCGTCCATCATCGCCTGGTCCATCTCGTACGGCGTCCGAGACGGTCGGTCGAAGGCCGTTACCGACTCCTTGTGGCCCAGGTGCAGGTCCGACCAGACCCAGGTCGTTGCATCCGGCTGTTCGCACAGGCCCGGCCCGCCGTCCCGTGCACGCCGGATCAGGGCTTGCGTCTGCCGCGCGTTCATCAGCGGATGGACGGGTGGCGTCAGCGATCGCTGCAGTTCGTCGACGTACAGCGCGTGCAGCCGTTCGGCGACCGCATCGGGCACGCTCATGTGTCTCTTTCTCCATCCGACTCACGGTACATCCCGGATAGCCGGTTCTCCCGGTGCAACGACGGGTCCGCCGAGTGTCGGTTCTTCAGGATGTCACGGTCCGTCGACCGAGCTTGTCGTCCAGTGTTCACCTCGCCGTCCTCATCTCGTTTCTCACACCTCAAGCTCGTCCTCCCCCCGTGCACTCCCCGGCCGTCAGGCCGTGCCGCACCGGCCGGAGGGGGCCGGCCGTGCTCGATGTCGAATCAGGGAACAGGACCGACCAGAGGCATCCGCTACCCTGCAACGAGGCAGCGGCCGGCGGCAGCCCAGCGGCCGGCGGCAGCCCAGCGGCCGGCGCCTCGTACACCTGGGACCGAATGAGCCCGGTTGTCGGGCCCCGCCCAGGATTCCTCATCGCGTCACATCCGGCTCTAACCGTGGTTGTCGTCGGTCGGATCGTTTCCGCTTCGCGAAGCGCCGAATGTCTTCGCGGAGCTAGCCGATCTGATAGGCCAGGGCCGTGTAGAGGAACATCGCGATCACAACGTTGAAACCAACCAGCGGAAAGATGTCGTACGTATCCATTGCCTGCTCCGTTCCCAAAATCGTCGTTCTCGAATCGCCCGCCTCACCCCTGAACGTGCGACCGACGTGTCTCGTCATGTGCGGGCACGGCGGACGGGGTCGCGCCAGACTCTCCTGCCGACGACACCGTCCACGCCGGTGCCGGACACCTGCGCTGCCCGTGCTCGACCACCGGCGGTCCGGCTCGACCGGCGCACGGTGCGCAGGACGCCGCGCAGCGTGGCCGGCGGGCGGACGGCGGCCCGGCAGCCGGCCACGCGCCGCTGCCCGGCGCCGCCGGGACCTTCAGCGACTGCTCTGCATCTCGGACAGCAGTCGCGCGACGTCACACTCGTTCGGCTCGGCGAGACACCGGATCTCGACCCCAAGCCCGTCGACCTCGTCGTGCAGCTCGCCGATGTCGTCGCTCAACGTGCCGCTTTCCGCTGATGTGCGCTCTATCCCACCGACGCATGCTCACTGCAGTGGCCGGGCGGACCGGCGTCGCCCGACGCCCGGCCACGGGGGCTCAGGACACCCGGCCGTCCGGCGTGGCCGCCGCCGGCGGCGCCGGCCGCAACGCCAGTTCCAGCAGGTCGTCGATCTGTGTGACGTAGTGGACCTCGACCGCGCGCCGCAGGTCGTCGCCGAGGTCCTCGTCGACCTGCTTCCGGTTCTGCTGGGGCAGGACGACGCGGGCCACTCCGTAGCGGTAGGCGGCGAGCACCTTCTCCTTGATGCCGCCGACCGGGAGCACTTGGCCGGAAAGGGTGATTTCGCCGGTCATGGCCAGGTCGCCGCGGACCACCCGCCCGGTGAATGCGGACGCCAGCGCGACCGCCAGCGTGACCCCGGCCGACGCGCCCTCCTTGGCCACCTCGCCCGAATGCACGTGCAGATGCACCTCGCTGTTCCGATGGAAGGCCGGGTCGAGGCCGTATCGTCCAGCGTTGGCCCGCAGCCACGACAGCGCGGTCCGCGCCGACTCCCGCATGACCTCCCCCTGGCGCCCGGTCAGGGTCAGCGCCCCGGAGCCGGGCATCCGGCTCGCTTCGACGAAGGACAGCTCGCCGCCCGCCGCGGTCCGGCACAAGCCGACGGCGACGCCCGGCCGTGCGGTACGACCGGCGACCTCCTCATCGGGATGCGCCGGCGCGCCGAGCATCTCCACGACGGTCTCCGGCGTGACCTCGACTGGCGCTTCGTTCCCTTGGTGCTCATCGTGTTCTCCGTGTTCTCCGTGTTCTTATTCGCCTTCTTTTCCGTGTTCTTCTTCGCTTTCTGCATGCTCTTCTTCGTTCTCACCGTATTCATCGTGCCCGTGCCCCTCGGCACGCCGGCGCACCACCTTGGCGCACAACGCGCCGAGAATCCCCGCCCGATCCCACAACCCCGCCTCCCGGGTGTAGCCGCGGATGACGGCATCGACCGCCTCATCGGTGATGCGGACCTGACCGGCCGTCAGTCCGTGGAACGCGAGTTGCCGCGGCAACAGGTGTCCGGTCGCGATGACCCGCTCCGTCCGCCGACGTGTGGCCGTCGGAGGTCGTGCCGCAGTTCGTGGCCGATACTGACGGACGGCTGCAAGGTGCGGACGCCGCTTTGGCTGACGGCGGCGGCTGGACCAGGAGTGACCTTCGCGACACCGGCTCGACAATTTGATGTTTAAGTGCTCGGCCGCGGCGCGCTGGGAGTGCAGGCATCCGGCGTTGGCGAGGAACCGATCCCGGTCGTGGCGTGGAGTTCGGTGCGGAAGCCACGCATGCTGGCATGAAGCCCGTAGTTCTTACCGGACGGCATCGGCGAGGGTAGGATCGTACCCGATTCCGTGTGCAATTCGCTCGCGGATTGCTTCGGACTGGGCCGGACGACCGGTGCCCCCCCAGACGGCCTTCGGCCTCGCTCAGGACGACGACACGCTCGGAACGGGCGCGTCGACGCCCCCTGCCGGCCGCTCTGGAACAACCGGCTCCCAGCCAGACGACCGACAGCAATTCCAGTTATCGACTGGCAACCGTCCACAGTCGGACGTAGAACAAGGGTCAGATCGAATCTGGCAGCGTTGCACCTCGATGCCTCTTGAGTGCACCCCGGCGGCGGGCGGCCAGCGTGGCAAGCCTCAGCCGCACCCACCGCTCGTCGATGTCGACCGGGTCGAACGGCTTCCCGTACCAGGTCACGACCTCCTCATGTTCCCCGTGCAGCGGATCCAGCGCCGCCTCGAGGAACTGCATGAAACCGGGGGCGCCGCCGACGTCCTCCGGCGGGCAGCGCCGCTCGCCGTCGACGAACGCCGGGTAGTCGACATCGGCCTCGCCATCGCCGACCGATTCGATGAAGATGTCGTGCCTCCAGTCGTCGCCGAAGTCGTAGACGTAGAGGAAGCGCTCTACGCCTCGCTCGATGAGCGCCTTCAGTCGGACGCCAGCGGCCTTGAACACGTGCCGCTCGAAGAAGTCGTCATCGGGCATGGGCTCGCCGTAGACGCGATCCCCGATCACGAACTCGAACAGATGGGAGTCGGTCCAGCCGAACGCGGCCTGGATGATGTCGTGCAAGGCCAGCAGCGTCGAGGAGAGAGGCACGTCGACGCGGCGCCACAGCCGGGGTTCAATCTCCCGCAGTTCGATCCTAAGCCGTGCGACGGGTTCTGTCATCACAAGATGCCCGGAGCGGTTTCGGGTCGTGTGCTCGTCAGGCGGCAGTCACGCAGACGCACGAAGTTCGGTTCCTGGCGCCGGGTCGCTGCCTTATCCAGACGTTCGCCCCTTGGTGCGGATGCCGCCTGGCGTCGTCGATCGGGTCGAGACCGGCGTGCAGCGGCCAGACGCCACCGAGGACGGCACGGCGCGTCACTCTTGCGCCTCTTCCTCCTGCGCCTTGGCCTCGACGACGGCGGCGTAGAAGGTCTCGACGTTGTAAATGTGCAGCACTCTGTTCTTGTCGCCTTCGCTGGTTGCCATGGGGCGGTCAGGCGCTCGAGTGCCGACCCTCGCGGCGCGCGAGACGATGGTGGGTCGTCGATAGCCACCGTCGAGCCAGCGGAGCAGGCGGCCCGGGAGTACGACCGGGAACGCGAGATGAAGATCCCATATCCAGGTGTCCACGAGGCTCCCTGCTTCGTGTTGCTGCCACCAGCTTGTGGGGACGCTTCCCTACCTTCCGTACTCTGGCAAGAGGGCTCCTGCTCGGCGCTCACGGGTCACCGTTGTTTGGAGATCTTTACAGTTGAGTCAAGTTCAGGTTGCGATCGCTGTTTCCTCGCTAATCATAGCGCCTCCAATGGCCAAAGGGCACGCGGCGAGGAGCACGCTCAACCTGCATGCTTGTTGGTCTGAGGCGAAGCCTCGCTAGACGGCAGCGGTCGGGACCTGTCGATGAACACCGCGAGCGGCTGACATTCGAAGAAACGCCGTATGTTGCTGAAGTGGAACGCAGCGATTGAAAAGGCGAACGCCCGCGGCGTGGACAACCGCGGGCGTTCAGATGGTGAAAACTGTGATGATTCGCAACGGGAAGTCTAATATAGCCTATGCAGATCGCGTCGATTGGGAGCGCGCCGTCGAGCGGTCGTGCAAACGCAACCTGATAGCCGTAGAACGGCCCCGCTTCGTGTCAGAGGCGCCACTGGACGTTCCCGACTCTGACACGGCTGTCGACGCGATACAGGCGTCCCTGCCCGCGCTCATGGTGCCCGTCCAAGAACCTGACCGGCAGAGTGGGTGCGGCGCTCGGTGTCCCGCAAGGCGCGCATTGTAGGTCTGGCGGGCGGGCTTCACGTCGTGCAACTGGCCGTGTTCATTGTGGCCGCTGAGAACGCGAATTGGACCACCGGCAGGAACATGCGCGCGTCTCTGGAGACGCTGGCACGTGAGGCGGGTTTCTCTCTGTCGCCTGTTCGTCGTGCTGTCCGTGCGCTGGAAGACGGCGCGTGGATGCGGTGCGACTACCGGAGCAAGGGCGGACTGACGGCAAGCTCGGCGGCGCTGAACCTGACCAGCACGTATTTCGTCCTGACGCTGCCGGCCGAACCCGTGGGCAAGCTGACCAAGACGAAGCGGCTCGCGATGCTGCACCCGGAACGCAGGCAGCGAGGATTCCAGTTCAACGGGGGCCGGTCGGAGCGACCGGGAAGTAGCCCGGTCGGAGCGACCGGGAAGTAACCCGGTCGGAGCGACCGGCAATCTGATAGAGTGAAGCTATGACGACAGAGCAAGCGCAGACTGACGGAACGGAATCGGTGTTGGTGCGATACGAGAAGTTGACCGCAGGCGGCGAAAGGAAGCCGTGCTCGAACCGCTTCAAGTGCGGGCGGTGTGGCGGACAAGTGTCCGTGGATGGACGACGATGACGGCCGCCCGGCCGCGGTCCGTCGATGACATGCGACGGCTGCTCGCCAACTGCTGGTGCCGTCGCACGCCTTCAAGCTGTGCCGAGTGTCGGCGCTTCGAGGCAGCCATCCGCAAGGTCGAACCGGATTTCGATTGGATGCACAACGCCTTGCGGTGGCGATAGCTGCGACGGCTACGATTGCGCCCCTCTCAAGGCGCGTCACGGGCCGGCCGATGGTTTCCCCTGTCGGTCGGCCCGTTGTCCTTCACGGTCAACCTCGCAAACCTCGCAAGCGCCAGGGGGTATCAAATGATACGGGGCGGCATGGGACCCGCTGCCCTCCGGCAATCGCCCGCAGGACCGTCCTACTGTTCTGTCACATATACTTGAGCCTAACTAGTGTTCGGCGGAAAACCCGCAAGTTGTTGATTCTACAGGGTGTAATCGTCTATTTCTAGTGGCGAAGATCGTCCAGATGTCGTATTCTTGCGGGGTGATCTCCCAAGGATCGACCCATTTCGGGACGATCTTCGCGATCTTCGCGACATTGCCATCATGAGAGAAGTTCACCGATCACAGTTCCAGCTCGGTCAGGTGGCCGTCGAGAAGGTCTGGATCAACCCGAAGTCGCGGGATGACATCCCGGCGGTGTTGAAGGGGCTTCAGCACATCTGGTGCGACGAGGCGTTGCGTGCGCGGCTGTTTGTGCTGCTGGACGAGCACATCCTGCCGGAGGCCGACCGCACAGTCGGGGTCCGGGGATGGACCTGTGGCAGATTCTGGTACTGGGAGTGCTGAAGCAGGGACTGGGCTGCGACTTCGACCGTCTTCACGACCTGACGAACCATCATCAGACGATACGTGCGTTCCTGGGACACGGCGATTTCGATGACAAGACGCGTTACGAGTACCAAACGGTGGTCGACAACGTGTCCTTGTTGACGCCGGAGCTGTTATCGGCGGTCGGGCGCTTGGTGGTGGAGAGCGGACACAAGGTAGCAAAAAAAAAGCCTGGCGAGCCATTACGCGGGCGGTGTGACTCGTTCGTCGTCGAGACGGACGTGCACTATCCGACGGACGTCAGCCTGTTGTGGGACGCGGTGCGTTGCATGCTACGGGAGACGGGGCTGACGGCTGAGCAATACGCGGTGCGCGGCTGGCGTCAGTGGCGCCATCTGTCACGGGAGGTCAAGAAACTGTTCAACAAGGTGCGCTCGACGAGGCGAGCGCAGCGGCATCCGGAGCGGGTGGCGGCGTATGTGGAGCGCTGCCGGGCGCTGGTGGAGCGAGCAGAGGCAACGCTCGACGTGTTGCGAGGCCAGGGCGTGGGGGAATTGCGCTGTCGCTCCATCACAGGCCTCGTGGCTCACGCCCGGCGGCAGATTGACCAGGTGGAGCGGCGTCTTCTGCGTGGCGAGACGATTCCTCACGCGGAGAAGGTCTTTTCCATTTTCGAGGAACACACGCGTTGGGTTTCCAAAGGCAAGGCGGGCACGCCGGTCGAACTCGGGGTTCCTGTCGCCATTATCGAAGACCAGTATGGATTCATCCTTCACCACAAGGTCCTGTGGGAGGGTGAGGATGTGGACGTGGCAGTGTCGATGGTGCAGGAAGCGCAGGCACTGTATCCGGAGTTGCGGGCGTGCAGTTTCGACCGGGGCTTTCATAGCCGCGACAATCGGGTCCGCCTCGATGCGCTGCTCGACGTCAATGCGTTGCCGGGGAGAGGGTATCTTTCAAGAGCCGACCGGGAACGGGAAGAGGAGGAGTCGTTTGTTGCCGCGCGGCGTGCGCATCCGGCGATCGAGTCTGCCATCAATGGGTTGGAGCATCGGGGACTCGACCGAGTTCGCAGCCATGGTGCGGACGGCTTCGCGCGTACGGTTGCCTTGTCGGTGCTGGCGGCCAACCTGCATCGCATCGGGTTGATCCTGCAGAAGCGGGAACGCAAACGACAACGACTCGTCGCCTGACCAACCAACCGGCCCTGATAACCAAGCTGGATTCCGAGCCGGCAAGAGACGGCACGGTCCTCCTGTCCTTGGAAACAGGACATTCGGGCTGATTTGCTGCCCTTCGCTATCCCGCAGCTCGTCAGGCGCCTCCGTCGCCGGGGTTCGTGCCGAAATCACGCCCAGGATGCCACGAATCCTACGGATGACTGCCGCGACCGACCGTGCGAGAAGCCCTTGCGGGCCAGCCGGAAAGGCTGGCCCGCGTTCGACTGCCTGCAAGTGCGACGCCTGTGAGCCACTCCGTTGTCGCGGAACACCGTCGACGACTCCCGGACGGGACCCACGTGTGCCTTCCCGGCTGCGAGCGGCGGCCATGGGCCATCCGGACACCAAAGCTACGGGCCGCGGAGCCGGGCTCACGTAGCGGTAATCCCGACACGGTGCGGGTCGAAACAGGCGCCGTCGCGCAGCATTGCGCAGGCGACGTTGAGCAGGCGGTCGGCCACCGAGCGCAGGGAGCGGGCGTGTCCGTGGCCGCGACTTCGTAGCGCCTGATACTTGGCACGGCTGGCCGGATCGCGTTGGGCGGCGACGCGGGCCCAGTGGTGGGCGGCGTCGCGCAGCCGGTCATGAGCGGCCAGACGACGCGACACGATCAGGCTCTTGCCGGAACGGCGGGTCACCGGCGCCACCCCGCAGAGACAGCGCAGTGCGTGGTAGTCCCGCCGCCGCACTGCGTCGCTACTCTCGGCGAGCAACGTGGCGAGCACGCCCGTGCCGATGCCGGGCAGGGACAGCAGGATGGCCGCGTCAGCCGGTTCTTTCGACGGCCCTGGATCGGTTTCCGCAGACGCGTTCGGGTCTTCCGCCGGAGCGGCCTCGGCGAACTGCCGCACCAACAGATCGAGCTGGCTGCGCGCGTGCGCGAGTTGCCGGTTGACCAAGGCGAGGCGTTCGGTGACGAGCCGTATGTGCGCGGCGGCGGCCTCGGCCGTGCCCGGCGCTACCCTGATGGCCGGCGCCCGTAGCCGACCGCGTAGCGTCGCGGCGTCGATCCGGCGGATGCAGTGCTGTTTCAACACTCTGGCGAGCGTCGCCTCGCGAACGCGCTGCGCCGCGGTCGGCGTCGGCAGACGTCGCCATAGGTCGAGTGCCCACGGCGTCGCGACGTCGTCGTCGATCGCGGCGAGGAACTGTGGGTAGTAGCGCCAGAGCTGCTCACGCATCCGGTTCGCCAGGCGCGTGCGTTCCCGCGTCAGGTCCTCCCTGAGGCGCGACCACTCCCGCAACTCGATGACCTTCGGGTCGGTCGGCTCCAACTGCCGCAGGCAATGCGGGTCGGTGCGCAACGCCGAGGCCAGCACCCGCGCGTCCCGCCGGTCGTCCTTCGCGCCCGCCGGCGAGAAGCGGTCCCGGAAGCGATCGAGTTGCTTCGGGTTCATCGAGTGGACCGCAAAGCCCCGTTCCATCAGACTCTCCACCACCGGTCCTCGCGGCGTCTCGATCGCCACGCCGACCTCGCCCGCCTCACCGGCCTCACCCGAGGCGAAGGACAGCAGCCAGTCCGCCATCTCCGCCAAACCCTGGCCGCCATGCTCGAACGCCCGTTCCCCGAGCACCTTCCCGACGGCGTCGAGCACACACGCCTGATGCTTTTGCGAACCCCAGTCGACACCCGCGAACCACGCCAGCTTCAAAACGAACCTCCTCCTGTCTGCCGAATCCAACGGGCGCGCCAACGATGCCTGCCGGTCCCTGTACTGGCGCTCAACGGCGCAAACTCCCCACGGGGCATTCATCGCTGGCTGACCGCCGGGGCACGAGTCCCCCCCAGGTGTTCGAGACACAGGGGGCAGTTGGTGGCTCCCGGCGGCCTGCCCGACTCCACGAGACAAACCGCGCGAAGTCGTTCAGAAAGGTACAGGGGGCGTATCTTCTGTCCGCGCTGGCCTCGCAACGTCGGCGCATCCCCGCGTGTGCGCGGAAGTCGCCCAGCCGGCGGCTCGGTGCCAGCCTCGCCCACACGCGCCGCATGGCGGCGACCGGCCAGCGCCGCGGTCACCGTCGCAGAGAATTGCTTCTCCGAAAACGATGGCTGACCGCGAGACCGGGCCAGCCGACCTGTGCTTCCCACGGAATGGGCGTCCCTCCACTCGAAGGCCGCTGTTGCCGGCCGGAGGTCCTTCGACCCTCGCTCGGGGCCATCGGCCGCCCACGGTGCGGGCGCCCCTCCATAGCGTACGGCCGGCGTCCGGTGGCCCCGGGCTTCGACGGCTTCCGCACCTGGCCTGTACGGGTGTTCATGCGCAGTCTCTCCCTTCTGCTCGCAGTTCGTGGAAACCCGGGTGATTTTCGGGATCCGTTTCGTCCGACCTACCAGGTCTTCAGACCATGGAACGACAGGCTGTGTTGACCCGCCTTGATCAAGGGGTTCGATACCCGACCGCGGCGGCGGTCTTCACGAGCCTCCTTCTCGAAACGGTTCATCGTGCCTGTCACGACCCGGGTACGCAGTTCCGGCGACGCCACCCGCCGCCCGCTTCAGTTCACCCCCGGCCCCCGGCGGCTCGCGGGAACCACGTCACCCGCTGGCCGGTAGCCTCGCTCGGGCTCCACATGTCACGCGACAGTGACAACTGACCCCCTGGCGACAGTGAAAACTGACACCCCTTGGACAAGGAGGAGGTCAGCAGATGAAGGGATGCGAGGATGTCGGCTCGTGGGCGGGGAGGCCACGGGCACAGACGATGAGGAAGTCAGACGAGGTGGAGGCAATGCTGCATCTGCATGCCCTCGGTTGGGGGTTGAAGCGCATAGCGAGGGAGTTCGGGTGCAGCAAGAACAGGTGAGGCGCTACGTGGAGGCCGACGGTTGGATGGCCTACAGCCGCCGAGCAGGCGGCGGCAAGCTCGAGGATCAGGAGGAATGGCTGAAGGAACGCTTCTTCCGACACCGCGGCAACGCGGAGGTGGTGCGGCAGGACCTGCTGCGGGAGCAGTCGACCGACGTGAGCGTACGCACGGTCGAGCGCGCGGTCGCGCCGTTTTGTGAGAGGATCAGGACCGACACCGTGCACCGACGTGAGGCTGCATGTTTCTTGAGAAGGCGTGCCCCCGGCGACACCTCGTTCGCGGGCGGGTCCCGGGTATAGGACTCGGGCTGGCGCGCGGCCACGGGCTGAGGAAATCAGGGGACTTGAGGACACCGAATGTTGTGCCTCCCCCGAGCGTTCGAGGTGAATGTACAGAATGCCGACCAACCTGTCGACGTATCCCTTCGTGAGGACCGTAAGAGAACGAGCCATGCCGCGGCTGCTAGCGGCAATCGATAATTTTCAAGCCAATCGCCGTCACGATGTCCGAGCGCGCGCGAAGAATCGGGCTCGCATGCACGTCGCCGATCAGTATCTGGATCCAGTGCTCCGTAGAACTTTTGGTCTCCTCGCCACCTTCGAAGTTCTTGACACCGCACGTCGCATGATCGGGATGTCCCCTGATCAACTTGGTGATGGTGCCGATGGATTGACACGCGATCGCTGGGTCGACTATCACTACGGGTACTTCACCGTTTCCCTCGTAAGCGTGTCGGATGTGGGTTTTCTCTTGGCCGCAGAGGTACTCGAAATCGGGCTCGCCCCCCCGAGACTGCAGGCCTTCAATCCTGCTGGCACATGCCGCTATCAAAGGCAGTCCGGTCGGGCGCATTCCCGATTTCCCGGAACAGTGTGTAGGCAAAGATGGACTGTGAGGCTGGGGGAGGTTGAGCCGGTCTTCGGACAGACGGGGAGGGTGGTACTGGACATTACGGCTCGGACTGCCCATGATGGTGCGTTGAAATGGACAAGAGCGCCATCGACACCCCGAGCCGCGAGATCGATCTTCGCAACATTCCCGTCCACCTGCGCACTGCCCTCCGGCGGGCGCTGGAGTTTGAGGCGCGTGCTCCAGCGCCCAGGTCGGCAGAGGAAGCGGAGCAGTGCGAAGAGCAGCTGCGGGCCATCGCGGACGAGTTCTTCGGCGCCCTCCTCACCCCCGTGCTGCAACGCGCGGTGTGCTCCGCCGCGGTTGGCGACGCGGCGAGCGCCCTCGTGCGCCACCTGCCCTGGCGGATGCGGAGCGACGGGCTGGAGACCGTCAACGTTCGCACCTCCCGGGGCACGACGGTGCCGGTCACGACGCCGTACTACCGCGAGAAACACGCCCGTCGGGCGAAGCGGAGGCCGGGACTCTACCCCGCCTTGGTGGTGCTGGGCATCTACGACCGGTGCACGCCGAAGCTGGCCTCGGATGCAAGCCGCGCGGTCGCCATGCTCAGCTCGCTGGCTGAAGCGCAGGCGCAGCTCCGCTCCGACGGCATCGCCCTGGATATCAAGACCCTCCGCTCGACCGCCTATCGCTACGCTGCGCGGGCCCGAGCGGCCCAGCAGAGCGCGGCGTGCGGCCTGCTGGACCGCGTGACCGGGAAGCGGGTGGTCGTCTCCCTCGACGGGGGCCGCGTCCGCGTGAGGCGCAAGAAGCGTGGCCCCAAGACGAAGAAGGGGCGCAACCGATTCCATACCGACTGGAAGGAACCGAAGCTCCTCATCCTGTACGTCGTCGGCGACGACGGGCGACCGTCTCAGACGTGGGCCCCGATCATCGACGGCACGCTCCGGGGACCGGAGGCGGTCTTCGCCCTGCTGTTGTCGTACGCGCGGCAGATCGGCCTCAACGCCGCTGACAAGGTGCTCTTCATCGCCGACGGCGCGCCCTGGATCTGGCGACGCCTCCAGCGACTCATCGCCGCGCTCGGGCTCTCGCCGACACAGGTGCTGGGGCTGATCGACTTCTATCATGCCGCGAAGCAACTCTCCGACGCGGTCAAGCTGCGCCGCTGGAGCGCGACGCAACGCACCCGCTGGCTCAACCGCACGCGGGGGCTGCTCAAGCGAGCACGGGTGGACGAGGTGATCACGGCCCTGCGGGAGCTGTGCCGCGGGCGCACGGCCGGCAAGATCCGCACGCACCTCAACTACTTCCTGAAGAACCGTCATCGTTTCGCCTACACCACAATGGTCGGGCTCGGGCTTCCGCGGGGCAGCGGTGCCGTCGAAAGCGCCATCCGTCGCGTCATCAATCTCCGCATCAAGGGCGCATCCATCTATTGGCTACCGGAGAGCGTCGACGCGATTCTTCTCCTGCGGTCTTTCTATAAGTCCGGCAGATGGAACTGTTTGCAGCGGATGGCCATGACGCCGGTGGGTGTGAGCGCGTGACCGGGAAATCGGGAATGCGCCCGTCCGGTCGCGTCGGCCCTGAAGAAACTGTCCAAGTCGGTTGAGCCGCTTAAGGCACGGCGAAATCTTCATGTACATCGTGCCGAACACGCGGACGTTGCGGATCTAGAGCCAGGTGGATTCCTTCGGAACATGAAGTTGATCGCCGCCGTACCAGAGGCGCTTTCTTCTCCCCGGCAACGTAAGCTGCTGCAGGACCTCTGGTACGAAGCAGCGACGACAATCGTGTCTAGGCTGGACGGAGAAGTAGAACCGGTTGAGGCTGCACTCAAGAAGCTGTTCGATGCACTCTTTCCTAGGTTCACTCGAAGACACGACTTTCTTCTACAGCGCGTTTCGAAGACGTAAGGCGTTGACCAAACTCCGGTTGACCGTGCCTGGGCTTGCGGCAACGATCCGGAGCGCACGAGCTTCAGCGCCGTAAGGTCGTGAGTTGATCTCTTCTCGGCCTGTACTCTCAGCCGCACTGCAGCCCAACCTGCCCCGGGGGTTCATTTCTGCTCAGATCGGCGTACATCTGCACGCCAAATCCCCAATAGACACGGTTTCTGTTGGTGATCTGGGCGATCTGTAAAGGGGGGTTCCACTCCCAGACTGACCCTCGCTGGCATCCCACTGCGGATGCCGGCGGCGACGTCGGCGCTTCAGGCGGAAGGAGTGACCGACGGAGCCTCCACGACCGCAGCAGATGGATCGGCCGCGCTTGCCGAGGCGCGGCGGATCGCGTTCGACAACCTCCGGATTGCTCGTGCCGGCGGTGACCCCAGGCCGGAGGCCGCCCGGAATAAGGGGCCCACCTTCCGTCGCGTCTACGAGGTCGCTACCGAGACGCGCCGCAAGGCCTGGGAGAGGAAGAGCACCGATGCCAGGGCTGGCGCCGTGGCTTCGAGAAGTACGCGCTCCCGGTGATCGGCGACAAGCCCGTCGCCGCGGTCACTCTCGCCGATGTCCGCGAAATCGTCCTTCCCCATTGGGACGGGCGCAATAGCACAGGCTACACGCTGCGCCAGAACCTTGAATACGTCATGGAAACTGCCGTCATCGAAAAGGCACCGGTTCGACAATCCGGGCCTCGTCAGCAGAATCTGTGGGTGAGTTCTGGTTCGGGCAGGGCGCCAAGTGCGTGATACAAAGCGACTTCCAGTGCCCCGGAGGTGCGGAACCCATACGCCCGTTTGCTGATCACTCTGGCCTTCCCGTTGAAGCCTTCGACAACCCCACTGGAGAACTGCCCCCGGGCTCGGAACCAGTTCAGGATCAGGTCGCGGTGCGAGCGCACCATGCGGGCAACATCCTTCATCGGTTCGAGCCGCGAGCGCATCGTCCGAGTGCACCAGCGGTCGAGGAACTGTCCGGCCCAGTACGGCGACACGTAGCCCCACAGCGATTGAAAGTCCTCCTTGACGTCAACCGCCGCCTGCTGTGCCCCGGCGTCGAGCTGGCGCATGAGGCGGGGACGTGCGGCAGGACTATCGACCCGGCGCGGAGCCGCTGCATCCACTGCCACAACCACCGCGAATGGCTCGTCCACCAGCAGTTGAACCTCGGCGAGCTGCGCATGCTGGCGCAGGTGAGATACGCCGAACAGATCGAAGAGGACCTCCCCGGCCGCATCGGCGCCGCGCTGCAGGACCTCGCCGACGGCATCGAACCGCAGGGCTTCGCTAGCGGCGGCGCTCGTTCAGAATCCCTCAGGTATCTTGGGCGCTCGACACTCGACAACGCGCACCCGCTCGTAGAGGCCTTCCATTCGGACATTGACCGTGACAAGATGAGGAGCATGCACCCAGTACTCGTCGTCGGCGCTGTGGGGCTGGGCCTCTTATGGCTCCTCGGCCGGTCAGGCAAGCGTCGCCCCTCATCTTCACCGCGTGTGCCGCCTCCGGCCCCAGTGGACGCACCGAGCCGACAGCGAGTTCGTTCAGCAGCACGCGCCGGCTTGGCGGAACAAGAAGCCCTGCTGAGGCGCAGCGGCCCAGTGCGCTCGCCGTTACCTCCTCACATTCGCGAGCAACCGATACAGGGTGGTCGAGAAACAGGAAGGTGTGTTCCCCGGACGCAAAGGAAGCGCAAAAGGTCACGTACTGCCGGTCCACCACGCTGTGCTTGTGGCGCGCGGTTACCGCGTAGGAAGAACTGGGATGAAATCCAGAAGAAATGGCGCGGAGCCCGAGCAAAGCAGCAGGAGAGCTACATCTCACCTCCTGACCCATATCACCACCGGTGTGATGCGTGCTACCGCGAACAAAAGAGGACGGTGAGTCCGGATCCAAGCTCAGAATTAGTGTAGCGTTGCGGTACGGTACGGTCACAACCGACGAGGGACCACAATGGCGAAGATCGTCGAGGGAAATCCGGGGATCAGGTCTCAGAGATCCCCTTATTTTGCCATATGAAATCAATAAAAAGAAACCCTTCTTGAACAGACGTCTCGCATTAGAAGAGTTTGCAAGGTGGCGCACTTTGAATTAGAATATTAGTGCATGCATCTACATCAAGACCTGCCGGCCTCATCCGGGCAATCGCTCCGGAGACACGACCTCCTGAACTTCATCGCCACCTTGTATGAAGGCGACCTGCATGCCAAACGGGTGCTGTCGTTGGCCAACGCCACCCTGGGCGTGCTGACGAGCGCTTCGCTGGCAATCCATGCAGTGGGCCGCGGCTTGGCCCAGGCCCTGGGTACGTTGACCACAAGCATGGTGTAAAGCAGGTGGATCGGCTCCTGAGCAATCGAGGCGTCGACGTCTGGACCTTTTTCGCATACTGGACGCCGTTCATCGTCGGCGCCCGCACGGAGGTGATCGTTGCGCTGGATTGGACCAGCTTTGCGGCCGACGGGCAGGACACGATCGTGCTGTCGATGGTGACTGGCCATGGGCGCGCGACGCCCCTGCTGTGGAAGACGGTGGCGTCCTCGACGCTGAAGGGTAATCAGCGGCGCTATATGAGTACGAGGTGCTGTGCCGGTTGCGGGAGGTGCTGCCGGCCGGGGTGAAAGTTACCGTCGTGGCGGACCGGGGCTTTGCGGATTGCAAGCTGTTCTACGCGTTGACGACGGAGCTGGCCTTCGAATACGTGATTCGGCTGCGTGGAGACATCTATGTGACGAATGCGCGCGGCGAGCGGCGAGCGGCCGCCGCGTGGGTCGGCGACAAGGGGCGTGCGCGGCGGTTGGTGGGTGCTCGGGTGACCGACGCGTACGAGCTGCCGGTCGGCGTGGTCGTGTGCGTACAGGACCCGAAGATGGACGAATCGTGGTGCCTGGTGGCCAGCGAAGCGACAGTCCCGACGCGGGGCCTGATTCGGTACTACGGCAAGCGCTGGGGGATTGAAGCGGGCTTTCGGGACATCAAGGACATGCGCTTCGGGATGGGACTCTCGTCGATGCATGTTTCGCGCCCGGACCGGCGGGACCGTCTGTTGTTGATCAGCGCGTTGGCGATCGCCGTTCTGTCGTTGCTGGGTGCGGCTGGCGAGCGCATCGGTTATGACCGCTGGTTGAAGGCGAACACGGTGAAGCGGCGGACGCATTCGTTGTTTCGGCAGGGGCTGATGCTGTACCACCATCTCCCCAATTGGCCCGAGGATCGGATTCGTCCGTTGATGGAGACGTTCGGAAGCATGCTCATGGAACAGCGGGTGTATCGGGAGCTTTTCGGCGTGATCTGATGCTGCAAAATGAGGGGATGCATGAGTGTCGGCAAGAGCACCCTGATCAACACGCTCGTCGCCGACACGAGGGCCGTGCTTCCGCAGGGCGGCATCGGCCCACTGACCGCCCAAGCGACTTGTGTACGATGGGCCGAAACGCCATACTTCCGCGCGACCTACCTTCCAGCGGGCAAGCTCAACCAAGTCGTCTTCGGCCTGGAACGGCATCACGAACACCGCTTTGGCACCACCGGGTCCACACCGGATGCTGTACCCGACGAGCAGATCGAACTCGACCCGGAAGATCGCGAGGAAATCCAGGTTGACGCTACTGAGATTGCCGGCGAAGGCGGCACCGACCGCATCAACGCGCGCGTACGAGTTGCTCATCATCGGGGCCGCAACAGCGCAGGGGAAGCAGCGCAATCGTCCGCGCCGCACGCACGCCGAACGGCGCGCATCGTCCGCAACGATCGCACGAGTACATGCGCCGCATCCGCGAGCAACGTAAGCTGCTGTACGTCGGCGTCGACCTGCCGATCGAGGCCGGCACCTGCGGTCGCCTGGCGCACGGCAGCTACCAGCGCTGTATCCATTGCACCAGGCGCCGCTGGTGGCTGCTCAAGCACGGGTTCAACGACGCCGAGGTCTCGATCACCGCAATGCTCGAAGAGCGCGCGAGCGACAACGACGCGCTCGACCACGCCCCCGGCGCCGTCGCGATCCTCGACGAGCTGTCCGACCTCGGCGAGCCCTGCCTGCGCTCGTGAGCCGCGACCGGGTCGCGAACCCACCGGGCGCCGCGTACTGCGCGAGCTCGGCGGCCTCCGCGGTATACGAATCGCGGACCCGGCGCCGTGGCAAGCCGGATGCCGGCCATGATGGACCGCAACCGCGAGGCCATCGACCCCGAGAACGAAGCCACCCCGGGATGCGCACGTGTCGAGTCCCGTCATCGAACCGACCGGCGACACGCGTTGCTCTCGCTCACCGCGCGGCGACAGACCGATGCGGAGCGCCACGCGAGACTCCAAGCGGCACGGAATCATCCGCCCTCCGGCTCGGGTACTCGAGGCGCGGCTCGTTGATCGGCACGTCGCGGCGCGACGTCCACGCGCCCTTCACCGAGGCGCCGCCTCGCGGCCCGCGCCGCCGACCCTTCGTCGTACGGCGCGAACGTGGTGTCGCCGGCCAAAGTCCGAGGTGCCGCCGCGGCCGCAGGTCGTCGACCAGCGGCGGCAACCCGCGATGCACCAACGCGCAGCAGCCACGCACGCGACACGCGCAGCTCCGAGACGAGCTGATCGAGCGTGTGCGACTGCGTCGCCGTGAAGTGCACCTTCCCGGCCCAGGGAATCGGTTCCCAATGCGGGTCGACAATCGTACGGGGCGGCATCACTACACTCCGCATGCGGACGATGGCGAGGGCCAGCAACACGATGTGCGGCACGGCATGACGCGCAGCCGGCGGCCGACGCCAGCGCTCAATGCCGCTTCCGCTCGCCCCGGCACCGAATCACCGGTCGTTACCGCGGCGCATGAGGGTCGAGATCGTGTCCCGCGCTGGAACCGAATCGTCGAGCAGGAAAGCGACGATGCGGTCGACCTGCTCGTACGAGGGCGGGAACTCGTTCGGGTCGCACGATTCGGACAGCGCTGCACCAGGGCCGTTGGCGAGTCCTCCGGCGGGCGCTCGCTGACAAGATACGGTCGAGCACTCGTCCATCGACCGAAGATGAATCGCAAAACCGAGATCGACAACACGGCCGAGCACGGAGGGCTGATGGCCTGCGGCGGGACGCGCGAGTAGTATTTTCGTCGAGCAGCGATGATCCCGAAGCACATCACCGGCGCGCACCTCGAAGAAGCGATACGGCTCATCATCCGTGACGGCATCCCACCGGGGAGGAGGAGTCGAGGCTACTGCCTGGCGACGAAGGGCGAGCATCTTCCCCCGAAGTACACGATTGCGCTGGCCCATCAGGTCGCTGCGGGCGAGTTGCTGCCTTCGGGCCGATTCTCCGGAGGCCCTGAGTCGAACCAGTTTCTCCGGCGCCGGGGCTTCGCCGTCATCGAGTGCGACTGCTGTGGCAGCGTCGGCGACGGTGTCAGCCCAGTTGTGACCCGTCCAATGGTGAGGAGGGCGCGTACGAGCCCCTCCAAGCCGCACTCGGAGCGGTGTCACGCTTGCAAGGTCCGGGTCGGGCAACTTCTCGAGCGCATCTACGGGGCGTGCGTGCGCAACCGCAGATTTCCATGGCCGACGGGCCTCGCAGCGTACGCAGGAACCTCAATCGAACCGGTTCTCCGAGACGTGGCCGGGGTTCTGGAGGGATATCGCGGATATGGCGTCGGCACGTTCGTGCGTACCCCGATCCTCGCAGCCTGTGACTACTGGGTTCCCGACCCTGGATTCATCGTCGAGTTCGATGAGAGCCAGCACTTCACGAGCCCGCGGAAGCTTGCCATTGCCGTGTATGCGGACGGGCACCCCTTGGGGTTCGCCGCAAGACACTGGCTGGAGCTTTGCGAACAACATGACGCAAGGGACCACGATCCCCCCTTCCGCGACGAACAGCGAGCCTGGTACGACACACTGCGGGACATCGTCCCGTCTAACGAGGGTGTGCAACCCACCGTGCGGCTCTACGCGCGCGACCGGGTCTGGTGCTCGCTTGATCTGGACAGCAGGGCGGACCGGAATCGCTTCTCGGACCTGATCCATCAGGGCAATTCTCGGCCCAGACGAACGACAGTGGAAGTTCCGCGCCCGTCCGCGCGACCGGAGTCAACCCTGCGCGCGGCGCTGGTGTTCCCCCAGGTCGTAGCGAGGTCCTCGAACGGTGTTCCGCCCAACGGTTCCGGTGCCCAGCAGCCGGACGTGCCGACGGCCGATTCGTTGGCCGACGTGGCCGTCGACTTCGTTCTCTTCCCCGAAGCCTACGTATCGGCGTCCGACCGGAGACGCGCCGAATCACTGAGGAAGCTCGCCGCGGACCTGAACGCACCGCTGCTCGTGGGTGCCGTAGACACCACTGTCGATGACACCCGCCGCGCTTGGCAGGTTCTTCTTCGTTTCGACCCTGACGGATCCCGCTCCCAGGTGTACGTCAAGCACTCTACCGCCGACGCCGTTGCCTTCGAGCGGCCGGGCTGGGAGCCGAGTTCCGCCCTCCCGACCTTTGAACTCGCGGGTACAACGGCCGGGGCAACAATCTGTCACGATCAGTATCTCGGGCTCCTTCCCCGCGCTCTCGCGGCACGCGGCGCACGCTTGTGGGTCAATCCCAGCTTCGACAACGTGACTGACATCAAATGGTCATCGATTCTCCGCCTGCGAGCGGTGGAGAACCGCGTCTTCAGTCTCTGCACGCTCCATCGCGACGTGAGCAAGAAGAAGACGCACCTGTTCGGGTTCTCTCCGGATGGCACTGAACTCCGGGCCAGGAAACCGGGTTCCGACACGGCACGGCCGCTGTCCGAATGCTGCGAGGCCGGAAGCATCTACGTCGTGGACCTCGACATGACCAAGGTCGGCGAGCCGCTGGACTGGTCGAAGATTCCGCCCGCCCGAAAGCCCAAGCTCCCACGCAAGGGGAAACTCCTCAGGCCCGTGTCCGTTGCCCTGAGAGACGGGCGGCCTGCCGTCCTCGGCCGTTGGCGCTGGGACACCGCCGACTCCAACGTCCGGGTTGAGACCGTCCATGGACCGGTCTACGTAGGAGTCGTGCCGAACGAACGGATTCTGGACTCCGGCGCGTGCTTTCGAGTGCTCGATCGCGCCAAGCAGATGAACTGTACCCCCATCATCTGGAATCACTGGGAACGGCTTCCAACCGATTCGGCGCGCCTCGCGAACCTGACGATGGGGAGGGTGATCGAGTGTTGCGCACCTGTTGTGACGTCGGATACAGACGGGATCCACGAACTTGTGGAGCTGGCAAACAAGAACAAGATCCCCACTCGGAGGGTCATCGAAGCGTCTGGAAAGGCGACCGTCGATCTGGGATACGCCTGGGGACTGGACAACGCGTTCAAGATGGTCACCAAGCTTCTGTCGCCGGACGTGGCAAGAATCGCATTGGAGCGCTATCGGAGTCTCGGCTAGTGGTCGCACCCGTCGCTCTCACGTCACAGCCGAAGCGTGCCGGCTGTGGGCGATGCAGGGCATGGGCGGCCTCGCGCGGTACGGGGCGATGCCGGTCGACCTGGACGGGGACAGTTCGCCGCCGATGTCGGCTACGGGATGGCGGGACCGGGCGACCGGAGCACGGAAAACACCGTGGACGGTGGACAAACGGTTCGACGTGGGGTCGAGGCGCGCGCCAGGACGGCCTCGGTTACTTCACGACGGCGCGGCCGTCCTCGGCCGCATGGGCGAGCCGTCCCACTCGGTGCAGGTGCGCGGCGGCGTGACAGTTCTGAGGCCGTGGCGGCCCGTGTCCGAAGCGGAGGCAGCAGGCGGCGATCGTCCAATAAGTTGTGCCAATAATTAGCCCTCGCTCCTCCTCGCTCCTGCGATCTTTGGAGCGCGCAGCGTTCCGACGCGCAGCGGAATCTACCGAGCGCCAAACCACAGCATTTTGTGGTCGCATGTTGTACGGGGTGCCAGTTATTGTGCGAGACCCAGCTTCGTGTATGCTATAGTATTACCAAGGTGGGGAGAGACTTTGATGACGGACGAGGAACTGAGATTGATTCTGCGATTGCAGGATGACATCCTGTGCTCGTTGGGGAGCTTCCGGGCCGAGTACGGGGCAGCAATCAGTGCCTTCAACTCGTTGGGGAGCTTCCAGGCCGAGTACGGGGCAGCAATCAGCGCGTTGGAAAGCTTCCGGGCCGAGTACGGGGCAGCAATCAGCGCCTTCAACTCGTTGGGGAACTTCGTAGAGATAGACGCCGCGTTCGGGAATCGTCCGGCGACACCTGAGCCACCCTGGGCAGGGCCACCCGAAATATACCTGCCGCCAAGACCTTGGCAGGAAGTAGAGATCCGCCCGGAACCGCCGGAGCCGCCCCGTCGACGGATCGGCTTCTAGAGGCCGCCCGCGGGCCGATCCTATGCTCCCCTACGTTGACCGGTTGATCAACGACTGGCGTGTGGTTCGAGCGCATCCCGGCTTGGCCGTCGCCCTCTTGATGATCGGAGTCCTGTCGGCTTGGTGGCTACGGGGAATCACCATATCCAACATTCAAAGCCAAGTCGATCTTCTGAGGACCCGGCTGGAGGTTGGGACAGTGATCGATACAAAGTTGTCAACTTCATCGGGGTAACAGTTTGTAATTCCATTCCCCGTGAAACGCATCGGGGACCAGCGCGAGTGCGTCCATCTGTTCCTTGGTCACCGTAACGCCCGTCGGATACTCCCCGGCGTCGAGTTCGGCCCGGACCCGGAGCCCGGTGGCTGTCCGGACGTTCCCGATGCGGTCGACGATGGTCTCGTACGTCGTCAGCGGGGTGCCGCGCCAGTTCGCCGTGATGTGACAGAAGAGCCGGTGCTCGATCTTGTTCCACTTGCTGGTGCCGGGTGGAAAATGACTCACCTCGATGGTCAGTCCGGTCTCGTCGGCCAACTGTTGAAGCGCATGCTTCCAGGCGCGCAACCGATACCCGTTGCTCCCGCCCGCATCGGCCGTGATGAACAGGGTCGTGGCCTCGGGGTAGGCGCCGCAACCCATCTGATGCCACCAGTGTCGAATCGACGCCACCGCGAACGCCGGTGTGTCGTGGTCCCAGCCCACGCTCACCCAGGCTTCGTTGCGCGCCATGTCGTAGACGCCGTACGGAATCGCCTTGCCCTCGGCGTCGGTCGGGAAATCATGCACCAGCACCGCCGGCGGCGTGCCCTTCGGCTGCCATTCGCGCCCGCCGTTCTTGAAGTTCCCGACCAGCTCTTTCTTCTTCGTGTCGACCGAGATCACCGGCTGGCCGGCGGTCAGATGCGCGTCCGCGGTCTGGTTGATGTGCTCGAACTGCGCGTTGCGGTCCGGATGCGTGGCGCCTTCCTGCCGCTTGCGCGGCGATTGCAGCCGGTAGCCCAGGCGGTGCAGCAGCCGGCCCACAGTGGTCGAACTCACCCGCCACCCCTGCTCGTTCAGCGCCGCCGCCAGCTTTGCGCGACTCTTGCACGTCCAGCGCAGCGGCGAGGTCGGGTCTCCGCGCGTGAGCGGATCCACCAAGGCTTCGAGCGCGGCCTCGATGCCGGGTTGATCCTGCTGGATGCGAGGCCTTCCGCCTCCAGGGCGTCGGATGCGGTCCGTCGGCGCCTCGTCGCGGGAAATCTCCCGGCGTCCCTTGCGAATCGTCTCCCGAGCCAGACCGGTGGCCGACGAAACCACCGCGTCGCCGCCGTAGCCGATAGCGAGCGACTCGGCCGCCGCCCACCGGCGGCGACTGCGCTCGTCCAACACGGGCTCGACGGCGGCATACTTCGCAACAAGGGTCGCTTCCAGCTCGATGTCTCGCTTCATACCTCCAGTATGACCAGAAAACCGGCAGGTGACCAACTAGTTAAGGGCAGTGGCCTAAGCGAATAGCGGCATAATCGGATTCACGCTGATTGCTGATTCACAAATCAAGCTTCGCGACGAGTTCGTTCAATCCCCGTACAAGTTCAGAAGGAAGTTCTGTTTCAAGCGCATCGTCAATAAACTCCCTTCCGTGATGCCACATGTGAAGCGGAACCACGCCGCCGCCCAGCCAGATCAACAGACGCGCCATCCCTTCTCCGTGCCGCAACAACTCCGGCTTGCGGAGATGATAGATGAGGGTGCCGCGCTGCACGGACGTTACCGGCATCCGGATCGCCAAGTCCACCGCCTCCGGAAAGTCGGCCGCCAAGAGCGGCAGCCACTCCAGCATCGGTTCCGTTTCACTCGGTTCTAGCGCCACCGGCACCCCCTGCAAGCGGTCTTCCCAATAGCGCTTGAGCCACCGTCGCCACCATTCGCGCCGTTCATCCCCGGTCATCCCGCGAAGCTCTTCCTCCACGGCATCTGCAAACTGGAGTCGCGTCTCTTCGCTCCCGTGGTCGAACAGGAGTGGAATCCAGTCACCGGATGGATCCGTAACAAAATAGCCCACCATGCTTGTGTAGTACTGCACGAAACGCTTCTGTCGCTCTCGGCCCGCAAGCTCGCCGCGAATCTGCCGAACAGCCTTCCGGATCGGTTCCGCCATGAGTTCCGCCACGGTGGGATCCAGCGATCCGCGCCAGAGAAAGCCATCCCATGCGGCCTGAAACTCATCCACGCCCTGCTCCATGCCGAAAGATGGAACGAGGTTTTCTCGTGTCCACGTCTCGTCGACGGCCGCAAGAAAAGGAAGCTGACTGGCAAGAATCGATCTGCCGAGTGTTCCGGCCAACGTGCGGTCCTGCACGATTTCGGACAGAGCGATGCGGTAGTCTCCCGTGAGGGCATCCGGCGCGGGATCCTGTTGCTGACGCCAAGCCGACAGCGCACGCAACCAAGTAGTCGGCAAGTACTCCCGCCGTGTGGCTATCGGCCATCCGCAGCCAGTTTCGACGCCCTGGAATGTGCCTCTCAAGATCGAGCGGCAACCGGTCGTCTGACTCGTCGGCCCGCTCCTGTCGATCGAGATGACGCCACAACGCTGCCGCAACCGAATTGGCCAATGGCAGCAAATTCTTCACATGAGGTGCGTTTCTGCCTCTCACCAGCGCGCGAAGCGCTTCGGCGATGTCGCGGGCATGCTTCGAATACAGTTCTGTTGTCGTCATTCGCTCGAGCACTCGCCGACGCCGAGTCGGGTCTCATGATGCACACCTCGCTACGTCACTGAAAATCAAGCACTTCCTGAGCCGAGCTCGATGTTATTAAGCTGGAAATAAGTATCCTGACCTCGCAGTATGCCGAAATATGAGGAAATCGGGCCGAAATTACCTGTCTGATGTCAGGCAACCAATGACCCTATTATTAAGCTGGAAATAAGTATCCTGACCTCGCAGTATGCCGAAATATGAGGAAATCGGGCCGAAATTACCTGTCTGATGTCAGGCAACCAATGACCCTATTAATAATAGCGGACGACGTCCGGATGGGATCGCGCCGGCAAGCGCGACGATCTGTTCCTCCGGGATGGCCCAAGGGGCGCCCCGGCAGACCTGCTGGGCGACGAGCGTGCCGTCGCCGATGAGTCGCAGCACGGTCATGGTGCTGACGCCGAGCCGGCCGGCGGCTTCCTTCAGGGTCAGCTCCCCACGTTCCGCCATCTCACCGGGACGATGTGCCGGCACCCGGTGTTGGCTTCGAAAGGTGCGGACCCGTGCCTCGGTCCAGGCGTTGCCGCGTCCGGTCCGCTTGCCGAGGCGATTCAGCGTTTGGGCGATGCCGCCGTCCCTCAGCTGGCGGGCCAGTCCCCGGATCAAGTCGCCGACCGTCGCGTCCGTGCACCAGCGATGCTGTCCCGTTCGGTTGCGGGGGACGGTGAGACGAGTGTGATCGCCGCCCCGCCAGTGGAGGAGCAATTCGATGTGCTCCGCGGCCAGCTTCACAACGATCTCTTCGAGGATGGCGCGCACGATTCGTTTCCGCGTCTGTGCTGTCGCACTGGGATGGGTCCAGGCCGTTTCGAGATCGGCGCCAAGCGCCAGCAGGCGGTCGTGCTCCGCGGGCGACAGCGCCTCCGGGTGGGCCGCCGTCAGGCCGGCGATCCGTTCTTCCTGCTGTTGCACGTCCGCGAGGCGATCGTTCCATCGGCGTTCGAGCTCGGCGGCGACCAGGCGGTTGGCCGGGTCGATTGCGTCGTACTGGCGACGCGCCAGGTCCGCCTCGTACCGCGCCTGGGTGAGCGCCAGCTTCGCGTGGTGTCGCCTGTCGGTGTGCTGCTGTTCGCGCATCGCTACCGCCTTGAGGGCAGCCTCGATGCCGAGCGGGTTCAACAGCCGCAGCACTTCGGTCGCCACCGCCGCGTCGACCCGCACGCCGCCGAACGCGATGCACCAGCCCGTCCCATGGTTGAGATGCGCGCCGCGGCAGCTATAGCGAACGCATTCGCCCTTGGTACCGCTGTAGGCGACGTGGATCCGTCGCCCGCAATGTCCGCAGCGCAGCAGACCGGCGAGCAACGCGTCCCCGCGGCGAACCGCGCCGCGCGTCAGCAGACCCTGCCGGGAAGCGTTGTCGGCGATCACACGCTGGTTCCTCTCGTACTCTGCCCACGAAACATAGCCCTCGTGGTGATCCACGATCAATACGTCCCACTGCTCGCGTTCCCGAGCGAGCCCACGCCGGACACGCTTGCGCCCGTTCTCGACCGTGACCCGGCTCCCCGTTCGACCGAAGGCGTAGGCGCCGCCGTAGATCGGGTTGGTCAGCAGTCTGTGAACCGTCTTGTAGACCGGGAGCTTCCACACGACCCGTCGGCCGTCGCCGTTGGCCTCGACGGACGGCAGTCGCACGCCCTCCTGCCGGAGCCAGAGATGCACCTGCCGGACGCTCTCGAACTCGGCAAACTTCCGGAACACGAGTCCGATTGCTTCCTGCACCCGCAGGTCGGGGTCCTTTGCGATCCGGTCGTGCCGGACCTTCACGTAGCCGACCGCGACGCTCAGGAACAGCTCGCCGCGACGCGCCTTCTGTCGGAGGGCTTCGAGCGAACGCTGGCGCAACAGCGACAGCTCCATCTCGGCCATCGTGCCCTTCATGCCGAGCAACAGGCGGTCGTCCGGCAGCCGCGGATCGTAGATGGCTTCCTCGTCGGCGAGCAGACAGCCCACCAGACCGCAGAACTCAAGTAGCGTGTGCCAGTCGCGGCCGTTACGCGCGAGGCGTGAGGCCTCCACCGCCAGTACGATGCCGACGCGTCCCTCACAGATCGCGAGCAGCAGCCGCTCGAACCCCGGACGAGCGCTGCCGCCGCCCGAGCGCCCGAGGTCGTCGTCCACCACGACCGGTTCGGTCCAGCCGAGCCGCCGGGCATGTTCCGCGAGCCCATACTGCCGACGCCGGCTCTCGTGGTGGTGGCGCAGTTGGTCTCGCGTCGATTGCCGGACATAGACGAAGGCCTGACGGCTGAGATGGTCAGGTGCGATCTTGCTCATCGCCTCCCTCCGTCTTTCCGGATTCCGCCGGTTTGCTCATGGTCGCGGGCGCCACCGCCGCTTCGAGCAACAGAGTCGCCACCAGCGGAAGCAGCGTCGCCCGTGTCCTCGACTCGAGCGCCGGTCCCGGCTCCATCTGCACCAGTAGCGCGCCTTGCCCCACCACCTGTATCCGTCCCATGCCGCTCTCCTTCCTCCATGCTGGAGAACGACGATAGCGCCGCGTCGAGAGCAAGACGCAAGTCGCGCAGGCCCGCCAACGCGATGCGTGGGTGGTCTACTACCGCAAGCGCGGCGGCCGGGGGCTCGCACATCCAGGTCGGGATGTGGGCCAGCGTGTCGTCCGGCTGTCGAACGACGAACACGCGCCTGCCACGAAAGTGCTGGCGGCGCACGATCTCCACGCGCTTCCCGCTCCGCGGATGGAACGGATAGTGGATCGTCGCTTCGGACGCTTGGTATCGGGCAGTATGGGACGGGGCTCCCGGGTTTCGTCGAGCTCCATCTCCGGCCACGCGCGCAGCAAAACCCGCCAGAAATCCGTATCCCACGCGCCGGCGTCAGCCAGCGCATCGGCCATGTCGATTCCCCACTCGAAGTTGCGCTTTGCCGCATCCTGGATAGCTGCCAACAACCCGATGGGGTCGTCGGGACCATTGTCGTCCTTCTGCCGGAGTGTCAACAATTCCGGAACCCATTCGGCGGCCGAACGCGCCAGCAGATCGTCCGCGGTCCATAGGCTCTGACGCAGCGGCTTCGTCGGGCTACTGAAGTGTTGGCTGAAATCAGCGCCTTGCTTCGGCTTGAACTCCGGATACCGTGCCCGTAGATCATCCAGCTTTTGCTTCACCAGATCGCAATCGGGCGACGACGTATGAAGCCAGTACAGCCAGTTAAAATGGCAATACGACGCATACCCATCTCTGTCAGGATCTTCCTCGTTCGGCCCGCGGTATGCGAGCACGGCATCCACGAATTTCTTGCGCCGTCCTCTGCTGGATTCAGGATACGCTTGTTGCGCCACCCGAAATATCTCGTAACGCGCCGTGACGTCGTGTATATCGACACTCGCTTGCAGCCAACCGATTTTCGCGTCCGGCGACAGATCGGCGCGCGCGTAGAGTCCGTGCACCGCCAATCGACGAAGCAACGGCGCATCAGCGCCGGCCAGTTGGTCGCACCATCGCGCGGCGGCACCCGCATCGTTCGCCGCCAGCCATTCGAGACAGTCGCGGGCCGCATCGATGATCACGTCCTCAGGTTCACGAAGCCTGTGCTGCTTGTTAGGCTCGATCGCCAACCGATGAGAGTTCACCGGCTCCCATTGGGGACTGGCTTGCTGCCACGCACGCAGCGTGACGTATCGCTCCTCCAGACGCTTGACGAGCCTTCCAAGCAGGGGCTCCGCGACCTGGTTCAGGTTCGGCTTCAACTCGTCCCAGAGTCCGTTCAGCGCATGAAGATCGCCGATCGACACCGTTTCAGCATCGATTGACCACCGCGGTCCGCGGCGGTCGGGATCAGGCCAAGCGAAGGCCCGCTTGAGCGAAAGGCGACTGTCCGCCATTGCGTCGAAAACACGCAGCAAATCGTTAACCATGCCGTGCGTGGCGCAGCGCTGTCCTAGCCACAGCAGGACGAAGCGACGTTCCTCATCTTTCTGCACGCCGGTGTGTCGCGGCGCGGTAGCGAGCAGCATCGAAACCCAGCGTGACAGAACCGTCTTGTTCTGCAGATCCTGTTCGGAATCTCCGATCTCCCGTCCCAGCTTCCACCAGAAGCAGGGGTGCAGGCGCATGTCATGCCGGGCGATCAACAGAAATAGGACGTCGGCATGGTCGTGCGCGAACCGTTTCGCCAACCACTCCGCCAGATCCGCATCTCGTTCGCCGACTGGACAATCGCCAAAAAGTGCGTCGAGCTTGTGACGGTCGTCTAGCCAGCCGATCCAGTCGGGCAGAACCGCGGCCTTCGCGAAGAAGCGCGTCTTCACCGGATCCTTGAGCGCTTCATCAATGACGTCGATTTCTTCTCCGCCTATGGGAGGCAGCTTCTTCGCTAGTTCGGATATCTCCCGCCGCCAGTCCAATATCCTGCGTCCGGCCAGGTCGGCCAACCGCGCGACGCCTTCCTGCAGCGCAACGTGATCATGCTTGCCTGATTGGCGGTAGGGAATCGGCTCAACACCGAGCATCTGCCATTGTTGCGGATCGAGCTGCTCCTCCCCAATCAGCACGAAGCGCCCGCGCTCCCGAGTCCCCGGCAGCGCACGGGCCAGGTAGTTCATGACGGTATCGTTGTGTCCGTAGCCAACGAAGAGAACGGTGAACTCACGGAACAACCCGGTGAGAAACCGGCGAGCCCAACCTTCAGTCAAGTACGCCCGGCCGAAGTCGGCATCCGTAACAGCCCGTGGAAGAAGTCTGTTCGCTGAGTTCCGCTGTTCAGGCAGCTTGGCGATGAGCGATTGAGCCAGCGAGCGTCGCCGGTGTCCATTTGGACCCCCAGGCGCGCGTCAGACACCCCCAGCGGTCGATCAAACGCCCGATCAGGCGGCAAATCGCCGAAACAGCCCGCCCCTGTAGGCTCCGGGGCGTACCGATGCCGGTCTGGCTGCGCAGGAGCAGCCCGATGTTGCAGGCGGCCGCCTGAAGCAGCACGCGCTTGCGGACATTCTCGTGACCGCGCACCCACACCCGGCGCATACCGCCCGTCTCATACATGTGCGCGAAAGTACGCTCCACCACCTCGCCCCGGCAGCGTTGCAGGCGTCGACCCCGCCGCCCGCGGACACGCCGCCGGTTCGCATACAACGCCTTCTGCGCAGCACGCTTCTCCGGCGGCGTCTCTCCAGTCTTCTTGTCCTGCCAGCAGCGCCGGCCGCGCTCCGGCTCCGATACGTGACTCCGAACCCCTACCGCGCCGAGCGCCACCAGCGTCTCGTCGCTGTGGTAGCCCTTGTCGGCGACCACCTCTTCGACCCCCGGACCGTCCGGCTGCACCAACTCCACCTGCTCGGCCGCCATGATCAGCGTCGCCGGCAGCGTCGCCGTATCGCCGTCCGATGCATCCTGCACCGTCACCGAGACGATGGCGCCCGTGTCCATGTCGACCCCGTGCTCGGCCTTGTGGGCCATGTGCGTCCGACCGTCCTTCATCTTCGCGACCTTCGCGTCCGGGTCCTGCGGCGATTTCCACTCCTTGTTCGACGTCTTCTTGTTCTTCCGCGACCGGTCGAACCGAGCCAGATCCGCCCGCGTCGGTGTCTCCACACCCGACGCTTCCGCCAACCGCCGAATGAACGCTTCGTGGGATTCGCCCGTGTCCCGCCGCTCAATGCTCCGCATCGCCGCGTTCGCTTCCAGCGTCGTCGCATCGATGCCGACCGTCTTCCCCCGAACCAGACCCGCAGCAGACAGCCGCTCCAGAATCCACGTGAATACCGCCTCGTGAGTCTCTACGTCGATCCGCCGCCGGGTGCGCGACAGCGTCGAGTGATCCGGCGCCGCCTCGGTCAGCTCCAGGTCCAGAAACGACCGCAGACTCAGCGAATCCGCCACCCGCCACGCAATCCCGCGCTCCGACGACAGACCCTCGAAATAGCCGATGAACAGCATCCGGAAATACCGACCCGGACGCAGACTCGGCCGTCCCAGCCGGTCCGCGTAGAAGGCCGCGCACAACTCCTCGACGAACGCATCGAATCCGGAATCCGCCAGGACCCGGTTCAGCCGCTCGAAGTAAGGATGCCCATCGTTCGTCGGAAGGTCCGCCGTGTCCACCCACATCGGCGACGCCTGGCGCGCCGCCGGTCTCTTGCCCATCGCCATGCCGTTCAGTGTACGAAACTCGACCGCGCCGGGGCCAGGCCGGATCCGCGACTTTCGCCACAGGCTGGTAAGCACGGTGTCCTGTGGTTGAGATACGGCGCCGTGGACGTGGACGATGCCGTTGAAATCGTGTCCCAGGGGAAGCGCCGGCGCCCGAAGTGCATCCGGCGCCGTATCGAACAGATCCGCCGCAGCCTGCTCGAACAGTAGGTCGAAGTTGGTGGTGACGATGCGCAGACGGCTAGCGTCGGAATAGAGCCGCAGCAAGTCCCGATGGAGCGTTGTGGGCGCTAGATCCTCTCGTGAGAGCGCTTTCGCAGCAAGCTCGTGTACTTTCGTCCCCTTGTGCTTCAGTCTGCCGAGAAAACGATCTACCGGTTCATTTTCTTTCCGACTCTCGCCGGTGCCTCTCGCTATCGTTCGCGCCAGCGACTCGAAGCCAGGCAGGCGCGCCGGTTCCCCCATCGAGACGCCGGCGCCGGCAAAAACGACCAGCCTGCCGTCGCGCAACGCGGACTTCACCGACTCTGGAAATCGAATCACGCCCCGGTCCTTCCCATAGCCAGCAGCCGCTTGGCGGCGTTCCTCCTGCCCGGCCTGAAGTCGACGACGGGCCGGGAACGCCAGCGCCGGCCCGTAACGCTTGAGCACCTTGTCGACCCAACTACTACATCGAAACCAGTGGACTGTTCCCGTGACAGCACGTCCCGCCGCACGTTCGGGATCCACAACTCGAGCTAACCCATCACCGTGCATGTCCGATAGTTCGCGTTCCGTGTGAGGCGCAAGAAGCGTGGCCCCAAGACGAAGAAGGGGCGCAACCGATTCCATACCGACTGGAAGGAACCGAAGCTCCTCATCCTGTACGTCGTCGGCGACGACGGGCGACCGTCTCAGACGGGGGCCCCGATCATCGACGGCACGCTCCGGGGACCGGAGGCGGTCTTCGCCCTGCTGTTGTCGTACGCGCGGCAGATCGGCCTCAACGCCGCTGACAAGGTGCTCTTCATCGCCGACGGCGCGCCCTGGATCTGGCGACGCCTCCAGCGACTCATCGCCGCGCTCGGGCTCTCGCCGACACAGGTGCTGGGGCTGATCGACTTCTATCATGCCGCAAAGCAACTCTCCGACGCGGTCAAGCTGCGCCGCTGGAGCGCGACGCAACGCACCCGCTGGCTCAACCGCACGCGGGGGCTGCTCAAGCGAGCACGGGTGGACGAGGTGATCACGGCCCTGCGGGAGCTGTGCCGCGGGCGCACGGCCGGCAAGATCCGCACGCACCTCAACTACTTCCTGAAGAACCGTCATCGTTTCGCCTACACCACAATGGTCGGGCTCGGGCTTCCGCGGGGCAGCGGTGCCGTCGAAAGCGCCATCCGTCGCGTCATCAATCTCCGCATCAAGGGCGCATCCATCTATTGGCTACCGGAGAGCGTCGACGCGATTCTTCTCCTGCGGTCTTTCTATAAGTCCGGCAGATGGAACTGTTTGCAGCGGATGGCCATGACGCCGGTGGGTGTGAGCGCGTGACCGGGAAATCGGGAATGCGCCCCCATGAACCAACGATTCGCGGCGTTAGTGGAGACGCTGGACGCCAAGTGCGAGGCGCTGCTGGCGATGTCCCCGGTCGCCGCCGTCGACGTACCGACCGGTACACCCGTCGGCGGCATCTACCTGTTCTCCGAGGGCAACGTGCACCTTTACGCAGGCCGCACGAAGCGGTCCATCCGCGAACGCATACGGAATCAATTCGGTGCGAATCCGAGTGCGGCTTCGTTTCCCTGGCTGATTGCCCGCGAGGCGACGGGCAGAAGGGCCACCTACAGGCGGACAGGGTCACGCCGCGAACTGCTCACGGACCCGCAGTTCCGGACGCAGTACCAGAACGCGAGGGCCAGGATTCGTAGCATGCAAGTCCGATACGTGCACGAGCCCGAGCCGCTACAGCAGACGCTGCTCGAGATCTACGTCGCCGTCGTCACCGGCGCACGGTACAACGACTTCGACACTCATTGATGGGGGCCCCAGCCATTCCGGCGAACGTCGCTTGCCGAGAAAGGGCACTGAGCGAACGCCGGGGGCGCGTACCGACATCGCTCGTGGTGAGCGTTCGCGGCGACACCGCCATGACCGCTCTTGCACGTGTCGACGGCCGCGCGCTGGCGAATGCGGATCTCGACGTCGAGACTAGCCGAGTAGCCACCCGTCAGCCAGCGCGGCCGTCCTGACCACGCACGCCGACCTCCGCTGGCATCTCCAGCGACGGGGCTTCGATCGGCTGGCCCGTCCGGAACAGCTCCCGGACCGCCTCGTCGAACTGCGCGCGGGGCGCCACCCGGACCGGCGCCTGCTCCCACGCGCCGTCGCCGTCTCCATCGAACTCGCTCATCTCCATCCCTCCCCTCGTTGGTCCTTCGTCAAAGGACCGGCAGCGTTATGATCCCGTCTGCATCGGCCCCCACCGCCCCGCGACGAGCCTCATGACCAGCGTCGAATACACCGAGGAATTCGAAGCTTGGTGGAATACGCTCTCCGAACAGGAGCAGAACGACGTGTCACGCATCGTCGACATGCTCGCCGAACATGGTCCGCGACTGCCGTATCCGTATTCCTCCGCGGTCGAGCAGTCCCGCCACGGCCACCTGCGCGAACTCCGGGTCCAGAGCAGCGGGCGTCCCATTCGCATCTTCTATGGCTTCGACCCGCGCCGTACGGCCATCCTCCTGATCGCCGGCCACAAGACGCACCCGACACGCTTCTACGACCGTTTCGTCCCCCGCGCCGATGCGATCTATGATCGCTACGTGAACGAGTTGCGCCGCGAGGGGCTGATTCGTTCTCGCGAGAGGTCCAGCAAATGACGCATCGACCCTGGTCCGAGCTGACGAAAGACTGGAGTCCCGAGCGGCGGGCCGAGAACGAGCGCGCCAAGGCGAAGATCCGCGCCCACATCCGCGACCTCCAGTCCGCCGCGCCGGCCGATGCCCGCGATGCCCGGTCCGCTCGATCGACGCCGCAGGATCTCGCTCCGTCGACCCGCCCGCTCGACCCCCGCCTCGATCACGTCCGCGACTAGCGGCCCCGTCGTCCACTCCTCCTCCGGCGCCTGACTGAAGGCTTCGTCGACGGCTGCGGTTCTCGCCCGCGTCGTAGTCCCGGACGCGGACCATCTGGTCGACGCGGCGGGCCCCTTCCGGCGTCCGCGTCTGGTGAATGACGGCCTCGATGCCGTCGACGACGCGGCAGACGACCGCCACGGCAGTTCGCCGCTCGCCTGCATGGCGCAGGTCGCCAGGCGCGACAGCGCCGCCGTCGCGTTGTTGGCGTGGACCGTCGCCAAGCTGCCGCCGTGCCCCGTGTTCAGTGCCTGGAGCAGGTCGGCCGCCGCGGCGCCGCGCACCTCGCCGACGACGATGTGATCGGGCCGGTGGCGCAGGGCGTGCCGCACCAGGTCGCGGATCGTCACGTCGCGGCCGACCAGGCCCCGCGCCTCGAACCGCGGGCCGTTCGTGCGGCGGAGCCGCAGCTCCAGCGTGTCCTCGATCGAGATGACGCGGCCCCCGGCCGGCAGCAGCGACACCAGAGCATTCAGCAGCGTCGTCTTCCCCGAGCCGGTGCCTCCGGAGATCAGGACGTTGCGTTCGCTCCGGAGCACGGCCGCCGCCGCCTCGACCAACGGGGCGGAAAGCGAGCCGCTCGCGGTCAGCTCGTCGGTGGTGAAGGCCGGCCGCCGAAGCGGCGGATCGTGATCGCCGTCGTCGGCACCGCGGGCGGGCTGCACACTGCCACGCACGAGCCGTCGGCCAGCCGCGCGTCGATGATCGGATCGGTCGCCGGGTCCTCGCCCAGCGGCCGGGCGATCTGGATCGCGGCCCGCGCCACCACCTCGGCAGACGGCGTCGACGTACTCGACCTGCGCGTCCGGCACCAGCACCTTGCCGCCCTCGACCGACAGCCCGAGCGCCGCGGCAGCGAGGCGGCGTGCCAGGTCCGCCGCGTCGCGGCTCCCGGCCTGCCGCGCTCGCCGAGCTGCGGCAGACACATGCCGCGTCGACGTGCAACCACTACCGCCAAGCGCTCTTCTCGCTGTACCGGGCTCTCGACGGCCCCGACGCCCCGAACCCGGTTCGTGACGTCAAGCCGTTCACGAGTCCGGCGCCGGAGGCGCGCGGGCTCTCCTACGACGTGGTCCAGCACATCTTGACGGCCATGTCGGATCAGGGGAGCGCGAGAGTCAAGGGCAAGCCGCGGGCGACTGCATCCGCCGCGAAGGTCCGCTGTCGTGTCCCGGCCTTCACCGGGCTGCGGCCCAGCGAGCTGATGCGCTACCGGCCCAAGCACTGGAACCGGACGACGCAAACGCTCGTTGGTCTACACGGGGAAGGGCGGCCGCACGCGGACGATTCCGCTCGGTGCGCCCGCCGCCGAGGCGCTGGTCGATCTGGAAGCCGCGGACGCGATCGGACCGTTCTCGACGTCCACCGTCCGCCGGGCGTTCATCCGTGCCGCGGCGCGGCTCGGGATTCACGGAGTCCGACCCTACGACCTCCGGCACAGCTACGGAACGGCCCTGTACCGCGTCGCAGGGGACACGCGGCTGGTCAAGGACGTCCTCGGCCACTCTGACACGCGGATGACGGAACGCTATACTCTTGGCCATGTGCCGGAGGCGATGCGCTTGGCGATGTCCCGTCTCGAGGAGCATCTCGGGGCTTCAGACGCACCGACGGCACCGAGGAAAGTGCAGCGACCGGTGCAGAAAGTTAGCACCGAAAGTTAGCAGCCGCCGCAAAGCGTTGTAAACACGGGGGTTGCGCGTCGGATTTTCGGCCTCCGGAGCCGATCCCGCCAAGGCAGAAACCCCAGAAAATCCCGTAGTTATTGAGGAAGTCGAAGGTCCGAACAGGTCCCAAAGGGTCACAAAACGGCTGGCAGAACCCGAAACGGCTGGCAGAACGGCTGGCAGAGATAGGGTGGCGTCGTACCTACCGTTCGGCCTCGCCGGAACGTTGCCAGCCGGCGAAGCCCGGAACCGGAATCGCGAGGCGCACGCACACCCTCCGTTCGACGACGCTGCCGTCGCGACATCGAGCGCGGGCGTGCAGACGCAACTCGGTGATCCCTTCAAGGATCAGGTCGCCGCCGCCTGTCTGTACGAGTTCGGGAACGAGCGCGAGGGCGTGGCGTCGGTACTGCGAGTCGTGTTGCGCAGCAAACTAGGGCGTGTTAACACTATTGGCCGGATCGTGGTATCGTTCCTGGATGGAGCTCACCGAAACGCAGTACGCACCCATCGCGTCCTGTCTCCCGCGACAGCGTGGCAATGTCAGCATGCCCAATCTGCAGGTGCTCAACGCGATCCTGTACGTCGCCGAGCAGGGGTGCAAGTGGCGAGGGTTGCCGAGGCGCTTTGGGAACTGGCACACGATCTACACCCGCATGAATCGTTGGTCCAAGAACGGGGTGCTCGACCGGGTCTTCGAACACCTGCAACGCGCCCAGTTGATCCGCATCAAGTTGGAGGCGGTGTCGCTGGACAGCACCATCGTCAAGGTCCATCCCGACGGCACGGGGGCTCGAAAAAAAACGGCCCCCAAGCCATCGGCAAATCCCGCGGCGGGTGGACCACCAAGATTCATCTGGTTGCCGCGGATGCTCGAATGGCATTGACGTTTGCGCTCTCGCCCGGCCAAGCCCACGACGGCCCGGAGGGCCGGAAGCTCCTGACCAGCCTGGGGCCGCAAGATGCCGAATTGGCCTTGGTGATGGACCGCGCGTACCAGGGCGACGAAACCCGCCAACTGGCGCTGGACCTCGGATTCACACCAGTGGTGCCGCCGATCAAGACCCGGACGGACCCGTGGGAGTACGACCGGGAGATGTACAAGCGACGCAACGAAGTCGAGCGTCTGTTCCGCCGACTGAAGGGCTATCGCCGGATCTTCTCCCGATTCGAGAAGCTGGATGTGATGTTCATCGGCTTCATCCACTTCGTGCTCATGTTCGACGCGCTGAGGCAGTGTTAACAGGCCCTAGTCGGCGTGGCCGTCGAGGTGGTCGACCAAGTATTCCGCGCAGCTTCTGCATCTGCGCCTCGGACCGCTCGATCATCTCCCTCATCTCTTCCCGGGAGACCCGCGCCGTCGGCTTCGGTCGCCATCATCGCTCGCTACCGGCGCAGGATGGGTGATCGGGTCATCCCACGCCGGACACAGGATGCCGACACGCGGGTCATCCCACGCCGGACACAGGACGCCGACACGCGCCTAGTGTCGAGTCCCTCAAGTGCATGGCGTAAATTGGCGCTCTCGCAACCCGATAGAGCTCAGCGGCACCGAGAACTCCGCCCTTTGCCTGGCGGACCGCACCGCGCAATCGATCCGCCGCAGGACCGAGAACACTTATGAGCCGCTTGCAAAACTCTTGGCGTAGCTCGGCTCGGAGCACAAGTTCTTCTGGTGAACATCGTTTTGCCTGGATCCCGACCGAGAATGCGGGGCGGGAGGACCGGCGGCGACCCAAGAGGCGGAAATCAGGGAGTTCGAGGGTTTTCCCACCGGGCGTTGGAGACACCGGTTGGTGACTGACGCCTGTCGGGCGACCGGAAGGGGATGCGCGTTGGCCGGCGAGGCGTTGGTTTACGTCACCAGCCGCAGGAGCTGGTCGGCGGTGAGCGCCAGCACGCCGAACAGGCAGTGGCACATCACCTTCGCGTTGCCGCGGACTCGGACGTGGCGCCCGCCGAACTCGTCCTTGAGTCGGCCATTGACGCGCTCACCCGCCGTGCGTTCGTTGTACCGAACCTGTTCGGGAAGCTGCAAGCCGAGACGCTTCAGGCGCCGGGCTTCGGTCTGCAGTTCTTCGGCCAGCGCAGTGTCACGGCGGGGGTTGATATCGATCAGCGGGACGTGGCCGAGTGCGCGGCTGTGCTCGCGGATCTGCACCGCGTCGTAGGCGGCATCCATCAGGTCATACAGATTGTCCACCCGCTGGGCCGACAGGGTGGCCAGTGGAACGGCGGCCTGGCTGTCGTGCAGCGAGGCGGACGTCAGGATGCAACTGACCGGAATCTGGCCGTCGGCCACGTCGATGTGCAACTTGTAGCCGACCCAGGTGTCCCTGTAGCCCTTGCTGTTCTTCTTCGTGCCCACACTGCACTCGGCCGGCAGGTCGTCGAGCATCTCCTGCAGGGTCATGCTCGGTTGCCGGTCGAGGCGTTTGCGTGTCTTGGGCCGTTCTTCACCCTTCTTCGGCCGCCCCCGCTTGCGCTTGGGCGGCGGAGGCGACTTCTCCTTCGCGGCCGGCTTCTCGCGCCCCTCGATGGCCGTCGAGTCTCGGGACAGATGGCCCACCAAACGGTCGCCGTGCGTCTTCCGGAGCAACGCTTCATGCACGCGCTGGGGCAACTGGGAGTGGGCGAATTCGGCGAAGGCGCGAGAGAAGACCGACTCGCTTGGCATCTCGCGCCGCCGCTCCCAGCCGCAGATGCGGCGCAGCACCACGTCGGTGGCCAACCGGTCCAGCAGCAGGCGCGTGGTCGGCATGTCGTAGACCGCCTTGGCGACGAAGGCGCGCGCCACCGCCGCGCGGTCCTTGCGGGGGCGGCCCGGCATCCGCAAGCGCGAGGGAATCATCTGCTCGATACGGATCACCTCGAGGGTCTGCACCAACTGCTGCTGTTTCTCGGTCAGCGAACCCAACACCTGCTCCAACCGGGGAAACAGGCCCTGTTGGATTGACTCCCAGTAGGCGGCGAACGAGGCGCGCAGGTTCTGCATGGCTTGACTGCTCCCAGCGCCTACTATATATATAGTGTAGGAGTGAGGTCAAGGAGGGAACCGATGGGCCGCCGGAACCCGATGCGCCGGTACAGCGAACAATACGATGCGCTCAAGGCGGAGTTGCAAACGCTCGGGTTTGTCCGCCAGGGCAGTATCCAGACCCGCCGTCTCACGTGCGGGAAGCCTGCCTGCCGCTGCCACCGCGACCCGGACGCGCGTCACGGCCCGTACCGCTACTGGACACACAAGGTGCGCGGAAAAACGGTCAGCCTGCTGCTCTCCGAAGACGAACTCGCCCTCTACCAGGAGTGGCTCGAGAACAACCGCGAACTGGAACGGGTCGTGAGGGAAATGCGCCACGTCTCGTCGCGCGCGCTCGCCCTCATAACCGACCGGGAGGTCCCAGAGGTCCCTTGAGACCCCGTGTCTCCGGTTCCCCGGCGCCGGTGACGGCTGCTATCCTAATCCTACGAACGCTGCGTCCCACCCCGCTGACCGTCCGTTCCCTCTGCCTCGGGTAGGAAAACCCGGCCGACCAAGGGTTTTGCAAGCGGCTCTAGAATCAGTGGTTTACGCCGACAGAAATGCCCGAGTGGCACTACAAACGCGTACGAACCGGGGAAATTGGTCGGTCAGACGAGCGTCTTGCGGACGCCGCCGGGATGTGGGTCGACGCCGAGCGCGTCGTAGATGGCCCGCTGATCGGGTTCGGCTTGGGTTGCCGTGCGCACATGCAGCGTGCGTCCGTCGGGACGGCGGAAGGTGGCGGTGACGCGCTGCTGGCCTTCGAGGACGCGGCGTAGCGTGGTCCACCTGGCGTGTTCGCGGCGCGCGCGCAGCCGAGTGCGGATGACCTGCACGAGCTGGTAGGCGATGACGGTGATGAACAGGTGGCCGTCGGCCCGCGCCGGCTTGCGGTGGTAGATCGGGCGCAGGCCGAGCTCGGATTTGAGCGAGCGGAATACCGCCTCGACGTCGGTGAGCGTGGTGTAGGTACGCCACAAGGCGTCTTCGTTCCAGTCGGTCTCGCTGCTGCGCAGGCAGTAGACGCCCGGATGGGTAACCATCGAGCCGTCCTGGGGGCGGCGGGTCCAGTTGACGGCGACGGCCTGGTCGCCGGCCTCGTTGGCGGTAACGGTGATCTGGTAGTGCGAGGCGACGCGGGAATGCTTGGCTTTCAGCCGTCCGATGCGTTGCCAGACCTGGTCGAGGCGCTTGTGCGCGCGGGGACGCGACAGCCCGTCGTTGAGCTTCGTCAGGGCGGTCTCGAAGCGGGAGGCGAAACGCTCGACGATGCCCCGCTCCTTCTCGGCGCGCTCCTCGGAGTAGCAGTACAGGCGCACTTCGTCGGGGTCGGTCGAGACCACCTTGTGCATGTGCACGGTCTGGTCCGACTGCGTCTGGAGCGACACGGCGGCATCGGCATCGAAGCGGCGGTGGCGTTCGCGGCTGACCACCAGATAGCGGTAGCCGTTGTCGCGCAACCACGTCACACAGGCGTCGGTGGCGACACCGCGGTCCATCACCACCAGGGCGCCGACCGGCGCCTCCAGTGCTTCGAGCATCCCGGCCAGCGTCCGGTGTTCCCGGACGGTGCCGGCGAAGACCTTCGAGCGGCGCACGAAGCCGCTGGCATCGAGCATCAGGCCCAGGGTCAGCAGCGGGCAGTCGCTGCGCTTCTCTTTCGAGTGCCCGCGTTGCGCCTGCGGCTGGTCGCTCGCCTCGCCCTCGAAGTAGGTGTTGGTCAGGTCGTAGAGCGTCACCGTCGGCTGCAGGTCGAACAGCCCCATCGCGCGGTCGAACAGATGCGCCTCGATCGCCTCGCGATGCTTCACCAGCACGTCCGAGGCGCGGTAGAGCTGCATCGCACCGACGGTCTCGAAGTCGACGCCGAGCAACTCCCCGAGACCGCTGCGCTCCTGCAGCCAGCGGTGCGTCGCGCGCTCCGAGGCGGGCGCGGCCAGACGCCCGACGATGGCGCCGGTGGCCGCGCTGCGCAGGGCGCCGTTGACGCCCAACCGGGTCAGCAGCGCCGGCAGGTCCAGTTGCTCGAGCGCCCACAGGCCGACCTGCTCCACGCCGACGCTGCGGGGCCGGACCAGCCGCAACGAGTCGACATCGACCGGCTGCACATCGGTCGGTCCGGCGGTCGGCGCGGCCGCGCCGCGGGCGATCAACTGCGCCGCGATCCGTTGCGCTTCCTCCTCCACGGCAGGCGGACAATCGGCCACCAGCGGCGCCTGACCGCTCAACGCATCGTTGATGCGGGCGCACAGCAGCGGCCAGTCCGCCTGAGGAATATCGAAGTGGCGACCGAGGTTGAGGAGGGTGCGCTGGCGCACGCTGCTGCCGAGGCGTTCGGCGTGCACGAGGCGATGAGAGAAGTAGGGCTTTCCGTCCTCAGTCCGCCGGGTTTGGGTGCGCCGAATGAACATGGCGCTCACCATAGCGGACGCACCCTGTCCCAGGCAACTATTGTTATACGATTATGGCACTACATTCGTCTCTGGCGAAACCCGATCCTTTATAATCAACAAGTTACAGGCCTCGCACTCCACGAAAACCGCCCAAATCCGCAAAACGACCGCTAATCTTGGTAAAGATGGGCTAGTGCTGCGCCATGATTAAACGTTCGGGTGTGCGGTGCTGTGATTCGTCGATGATTGCGCGCTGTAACCCATGTCCGTGTCCGCAGATTGTGACGTGACGGACCACTAGGAGTCTACGCCGCAGGAGATTTGCGGCACAGAACGAGTCGCCGGCCCACGACCTGAGTCACGTGTCGGGGCGACTTCGCCGGTCGGCAGGGCGGGGTGGATTTTCGGTAGTTGGCGAACAGATGACAAAATTCGGTCCTCGCGGGCCGCATGGCCCGCCAGAGACCGCGATGCGCATCGATTTGTCGCCGTTGTGAGCCTCACATCCCGCCTTCTACGCCGCCATCAGCGGCTGCAGACGCTTGACGTTCAACGCCAGGCCAGGCACACCAGGTCCCACTCGCACCGCACCTCCGCCAGCCCACGCAGGCTGAAGCGCCGAAACCCCAGCACGTGCTTGATCCAACCGTTGGGAGCCTCCGACAACCACTTGCGCTCCGCATACGCCGTGCGGCCCGCCGGCGTCGCCAGCTTCTCCACCATGCGACCCGTCGCCGGATGGGCCTTCAGATCGCGGGTAGCCGTCTGCTTGCCCTCCCGGCCCGGCGCCACATACCCGTCAACGCCCCGCTTCTCCAAGTCCGTCAGGTCCCGCTCGTTGCAGTACCCCGCGTCGGCCAGTACCGTCTCCGGCTGCGCGTCGAACGTCTCCTTCACCGCGTCGAGCAACACCGGCAACTCACCCTGGTCGCTCGCGTTCGCCGTCAGGTCCGTCGCCACCACCAACTGGTGCTCAGCGTCCACCGTCACCTGCGCGTTGTAGCACTGCTGGAATCCCTCGTTGCTCGTCTTCATGATCGAGCTTTCCGGGTCCGTAAAGTTGCTCTGCGCCTTCTCGTCCGGCTCGCCATACGCCCGCTTGGACGGTGGACCGCCCTTCGGGTTCCGATCCTGCCCCGGCTGCCGACCCCGCGCGGCGTCCGCCGCCCGAGCCGCCGCTTCCAGACGCGCCTTCGCTTCCCGGATCGCCGCCAGACGCGCTTCCCGCCGACGCAACTCCGCCGGCAGATCATCGCCCCGAACCTCCACGCCCAAGCGCGAGTCCTCGGCCTCGTCAACCGCGTCCGCCTTGCGCAACAGCGCCTCGATCTCGCTTTCCAGGCGCTGTTCCTCTGCCTGCATCCGGTCGTAGCTCATCGCCTTGCGCTTGCTCGCGTTCGCACGCACCTTCGTCCCGTCGACCGACAGCTTCCCCAAGCGCGCCAGACCCAACTCCTGCGCCAGACGGACCACCTCCACGAACAGCGCCTGGAAATCCGCCAAGTGCCGACGCCGAAACTCGCATAGCGTCCGGTGTTGCGGAAAGTTGCCCGCCGCCAGCACCCGGAAACCAACGTCCTCTTCCAGCTTCCGAGCGACCCTGCGCGACGAGAACACCCCCGTCGCGTAGGCGTAGAGCAGCACCTTTACCATCATCCGAGGCTCATACGGCGCGTTGCGACGGCCGTCCCCCTCGTACAGAGCGTAGAACGCCGTCAGATCCAGACCGTCCACCAGATCGCTGACATGGTGCGCCAAGTGGCCCTCCGGCAGCCACTCCCGAACGTCGGGCGGCAACAGCAGCGACTGGTCAGGCACATAGGGGCGGAATGTGGTCGACATCGAGTCCTTCCGTCGTCGGCTCGCCTACAATTGTCGCATCTGCTTTTCTGCGGCGCAGACTCCTAGCTTCTGGTCCACGCCCGGTGGTTACGCCTGCGGCGCTTTTTCTTCGCCGCGCCGGCGTGTGCCCCTAGGCGCGCTTCGCCGTTCGCTGCCTACTGGATTGTGATCGTTACGATCGCGCTGGTCGCCCAGGAGTCCTGACCAGATCCTCGATCTGGACGCTGACGCTTCTGGGACCGGTTTCGTCCGCTGCTGTACGGGCGTTGGTCATCTCGCACTGCCACGGCTCGGCCCGGGCGTCGCTGAAAGCGTCCCGGCGGCAGGACCCGCGGGTGCGCCGGCCGGTAGCCATGCGTTCGCGCGTACTTGAGGATTATCGCCGGCGCGTCGTCGTCGATTTCGATGTCCTCGAGCGGCCCTTCGTCGTCGCGCTCGGCGCGGTCCGGATCGATCATTCCGGGCGATCTCCAGTCGATGTAGGGCAGACTGCCTGACCTTCATGGTCGCGTCCACTGTAAGCGCATTCGAGGCCGTAGGCCGTCCCGATGGCGCCGCCTGGGCGCGCGCGCGGATCCGTTAGAGTCGTTTGGTCGGCCCCCCAGGTCGACCGTGTCCCCGGCAACATCGACGTCGTTGCGTACCCGGACAGGACCGACTTCCACTGGCGGCCGCTACGGCTGCGGATCGACTACGGCGACGCCCACGGTCCCTTCGACCAGCGCCGCGTCGACGTCGTCTGGGAGGCGTCGTTGCACTGGTCCTGTCCGCCCGGCATCTACGGCGAGGACGCCCGGCGGGCTCTCCGGCACCTGCCTTGGCACCCCGACACCGAGGCCTACACCGTCTTTAACTTGGTGCGGGTCTGGTAGCTGTGGCTGATCGGGCGGGATGTCGTCCATCACGACGTCGAGGCACTCATCGGGAACGAACCGCCTTTCCCTGCGACCGTCGAGCGGGGGGATGTCCCGGACGCTGTTGAACTTGAGCTGATGTGAAGCGGGTGGCGGCTCCTGCCCCTGTCCTGTGGTAGGACAGGGGGATGCAATCAGAAAAGGAGACTGCCACCCATGGCGAAGCATGACAGGCGGAAGACGTCCGGCCAACCCCCCAGCTCGCGACCCGTCACGATCCAGGTGCCGCTGCCGGTGCTCGGCGTGGTCAACGGTGTCCGGGAAGCGTTCCATGGCTTTTGCATCGCGACCGGGCTGCAGGTCCTGGAGGCGATGATGGAGGCGGACCGGGAAGTCCTGTGTGGTGCGAAGGGGCGCCATCAGGTCGAGCGGCCCGCGTGGCGCGGAGGGAGTGTCGACAGCCAGGTGACACTCGGCGGGCGGCAGGTCGAGCTGCCGCGGCTCCGCGTGCGGAGCTCGGATGGCGAAGTCCCGCTGGCGAGCTTCCAATGGGCGGCGGCCACCGACCCGCTGGACGAGCACACGCTGGCCGCGGTCGCCGCCGGGGTGTCGACGCGCCGGTACGCGGGCACGCTGGACCCGGTACCGGCCGACGTGACCGAGCGGGCGACGTCGAGCAGTGCCGTGTCGCGGCGGTTCGTGGCGCTGTCGACAAAGCGCCTCCAGGCGTTTCTCAGCCGGCCGTTGGGCGAGTTGGACCTGCGGGCGGTCTGCATCGACGGCAAGGTCTTCCGGGACCACTGCATGGTGATCGCGTTGGGGATCGACACGCAGGGCCGGAAACACGTGCTGGGCCTGCGCGAAGGCGCCACCGAGACGGCTGCCGTCACCACCGGCCTGCTCAGCGACCTGGTGACGCGCGGACTGCCGACGGACCGGACGTTGCTGTTTGTCATCGACGGCGCTACGGGGCTGCGCCGGGCCATCACCGACGTCTTCGGTTCTCGCGGCGTGGTGCAACGCTGCCAAGTCCATAAGTGGAGGAACGTCATCGGCCATCTGCCCGAGCGGCTGCACGCCTCTGTCGGCAAGGCGTTGCGGGATGCGTGGAACCTCGATTCGGCAGACCGTGCGGCGCGGGTGCTCAAGCGGCTGGCCGGGTCGCTGGAGCACGACCACCCCGGCGCGGCGGCGTCCATCCGGGAGGGACTGGACGAGACGCTGACCGTGCAGCGCCTCGGTCTGACGGGGGCGCTGCAGCGTACGCTGCGGACGACGAACATCATCGAGAACCTGAACGGCAGCGTCGAGCACTACTCGCGCAACGTCAAGCGCTGGCGTGGTGGCCAGATGATTCAACGCTGGGTGGCGAGCGCGCTGGTGGAGGCGGAGAAGCACTTCCGGCGGGTCCGGGGCTACCGCGATCTGCAGCACCTGGTCGGTGCCCTGGACGCGCTGGCTCCGCCCGACGGCGTGGTTGCTGACGTGGCGTAACATAGATGACTTCATAGAGGAGACCGGGAGTTCGCCACCCGAAGTTCAACAACGAACGGGACAACCCCTCGAGCGGCTGCAGGCCAGCTACTCGTTCAACCGGCCGCGGCTGATGGTGCATCTGCCGCAGCGGCCCGTCTCGCGGATGCTGCTGAGGGATGTGCCGCTTGAGATCCGGCTGCGGGGCGATGGGGTCGATGCGTCGTACCGGTTCGGCCGGCCCGAGCCGGAGCGGCTCGACGAGACGTCACGTGCGCGGCTGGGGTCCTGTGCGCGCGGGCGGTAGTCGGCGTTGGTGGCGCCCGGCGCTTCCCGCGGCTCATCAACTTCCGCCGGATCCACAAGACGCTGCGGATGACGTCGGCGATGGCCGCGGGTGTAACGGACACCTTGCGCGACGTCCGGTGGATCGTGGGGCTGGTTGAGGCGCGGACGCCGCCGCTGGGGCCGCGTGGGCCGTATTGGGGCAGGTGAGCCCTGCTGATCCTCGCGCCTCCCCCGAGGGTGGGGGCTACGATCAATGGTATGTTCGGTCTGAGGTGCAAGGACATGAAGAGAGTGATCCCGGCGCTCGACATTGAGAAGTTGACCGAGGGCGTGCCGCGCGGGCGGTGGGTCGCAATAGCGTCAACCCATGATCGCAGGGTGGCGACGGGAGCTGATGTTGGCGAGGTTATCCGCAACGCGAAGGCCGAGGGCGAGGACGAGCCTCTCGTCATCCGCGTGCCCGAGTCGGACGCTGCTCTGGTCCTCTGATGCCGTTGTCGCCTACCCTGGCATGGAAACACCGCCTGGCCAAGACCCTGTCAGACCCAGCCATGCCACGCCCAGCCATGCTGCGACGTGCCGCGTGCGCAGGGATCAGTTCAGCAGGGACGGCCGGGCTGGGCGGCGGCGGGGTGATGGTGGCCGCGGCATGGAGCGCTTGCCTCTGGCTCGCTAATCCGGGGTATTCTGCACTCTGAGAGCACCGAGGGGAGGTCGATGAACGAGATCCAGATCCGGATGAGCCTCGACTGGGGCAGCGAGAAGCCTGATCCGCAGATGGCTAACGCAGTGCAGGTCCAGCGGTTCGGCCAGGACGTGATCCTGTCGCTTGGCATCGTGCTGCCGCCGTTCGCCCTGACGGGCATGTCGCATGAGGAGATCACTGAGTACTTGAAGACGAACAACGTGCCCGTCCATCAAGTCAGACGCACCGTGTTGCCTCGTCCGGTCGCGCATCAGCTGGCGCAGCTGATAATGGCAAACCTCCCTGTCGTGCCGACCGACGATGAAGAAGAGCAGCCTGGCGGACCAGCCGAAAGCGATCAGGAGGCGTCATGACCCCGTCCATGCCCAGCGCTGTCAACAGCTTCTCCGCCAATCCGAGCGGGCCTGACTACCTGAGTGGCCGCTTCCGCCCCGCGCGTGCAGTATCGCCGCCTTGCCGGACGCAGACTGTGATCGGGCCAGTGATGGAGCAAAAAAGCGTCTCTGCGGAGGGAGAGTCCCCTGATCCGGTGCTGCTGCTCAGCAGGAATGACGCGGCGAGATTTGGCGGCAGTTGGTGGAACTTGGTCTCGCTCAGGACCGTCGCCACCATTGCCGAGCAGGGGATCGATCACGTTACGACGATCTTCGAAGCCGTCTTCGCCCTCGAAGCACTCGGCCTCCAGCAGACTGCCAAGCGCGTAGCTCACTTGGACAGCCTCTGTCGCGAGGATCCGGACGAGCCCGACATCGACCTGGAGTCCTTGAAGAGACTGGTGCGTGTCATGCAAGCCAACCCAGCTTGGGGCGAGCCGACGCTTGCGCTCGCGGGGGAGAAGAACTGTATCCACGCCGAGTGGGCTGTAGTCGGCGGCGGCAGGGTCACGATATCGTTCCTGCCGTCGGACAGGGTGGACTACACTGCATCGTCCGCGACTGTAATGGACGATGACGCCCTCGACATCGCGGGACGCCACCTTGAAGGGGAGGCCATCCAGAACCTCCGCTGGTTCACTGATCGTATCATCGCCTGATGACCGGTTCCTGCCCAGGCGGGCAACAGCCCCCGCGCATCATCGCAGACGAAGATCACGTTGCGCATTACTGTAGCCCGAAACGTGTTGTCGACGGTCTGCCCAGCGGCAACGCCTTCGAGCTACGAGAGGGTAGAGACACGTACCTCTCCGTCGACTGGCTTGAGAAGCTCGACCGGTACGATACCGCGACCGCCATCGAACGCCTCCGCTCTGTCCTAGCCGAGAAGATAGAGGTCCGTCCGAAGGGGCAGCTCGCCGTTCTCAATGTCGGAGAAGCTAGACAGGCTGCGCGCAAGCGAGGGAACCATACGTTGCGCGTAATTCACCGGCCAGAGCCGGAGAGGGAGTCACACGCGGGGATCGAGGGCTATGGAGACAGCCACGCACAGCGCCTGCGTATAGCCGGAGCACTCCGGGATCTCGTACGTCGATGCTGCATGCATGATGCCGTGGCGTGATAGCCTTGCACTACCTCCCGCCCTGATCATCGGATCCCGAGACGGCCCGGATCCAGATCGACGTCATAGACGCCTTTCTTGCCTGTGACGGGCACGGGTTTGACCCGCTGGGGGTTCTCTAGCACCCACGCCTTGCCCCCAGACCACCGGTCGCGCAGCGCCGCCTCCTCATCCGCCCTGGTCATTGGCCTGCAGTCAACCAGGTTGACCACGGCGACGGCGCAGCCGGTGGCCCAGACGTTGGGGTGCTTGCAGGAGACGATCAGCTCCGCCCACGGCTGCTGGACGGACAGGGCCTTCACTGGCCGTCCCCCTCGAGGCGGAACCGAAGAATGAACAGCGCGGCAAGCTGCAGGTCGTGCTCGCCCGTGCCAATCGTGACTTGACCATCGGCAAGTTGAAGTCCGGCAAGGAAGATCACGCGTTCGTGCTCGTCGGCGAGCCCGACATCGAGTTGATCGAGCGCCCCGATGGCACCTGCCAGGTAGCTCTTCAGGTCTACCATGTCTACGACCCTGGTTGCGGCAACGTCCGGCCCGGAGGGAAGCCCACGGATATCGACTTCTGGATGATCGATACCGACTACGACGGCAAGTCCTTCTTTGAGGGTGTCCCGCCAGTAGTTGAAAGTCGGCAGCGACAGACACACATTACCCCGCCTTCTGCAATTCGGCAAGGGCGCCATTCTCTTCGTCGAGGTGCGCCTTCAGCATCCAGAGATGCTCATAGCCCGTGATGCGGCGATAGTGCTTCTCCGTCTCTCGGAACGTCACCGCGGCCCACCGCACCGCCATCTCCTCGCTCTGCCAGCGACTCACCCGATTCGTGTGCTGGCGAACGCCCGCGTGCGACGAGTCGATGATGTTCGTCGTCGTCAGGCAGCGGCGCAGCGGCTTCGGCAGCCCAAGGCGATTGACCGTGAACAACTCCGAGAGCCCTTCGCGCAGGCTCGCCGCCGCCGACGGCCACTCCCGCTCCAGCCACGAGGCGTACTGCTCCAGCTTCCGGATGCCCTCGTCGGCGTCCAGCTTCCACGCCGCCCGAAGCGTCGAACGCGCCTGCTCGTGCTGCTCTTTCGGCAGATGACCCAAGACGTTCCTTACCTTGTGGTTTCTACAACGTTGCACCAGGTTCGCCGACCCGAACACCCGCCCGATGGCCTGCCGCAGCGCCTTGGCGCCGTCGATGACGAACAGACGCCGCCGGTCAGCCCGCAGGCCCCGCGTCACCAGATCTTCGAGCAGGCCAGCGGTGACCTCCGTGTTCTCCGATGCCCCGCCGCAAAGCCCCAGCACGTGCTTACGACCATCCGCATCCACACCGACCGCCGCCACCACGTGGTAGTTCCCGAACACGATCCCGTCGAGGTAGACGACCAGCACGTCCAACTTGCCCAGGTCCCGTTCGGCCAACTCCTTCAGAACGCGCGTCCCCGCCTCGATGGTCTCCCGCGAGACCTCCGACTTGCTCACCCCCACCTGGTCGGCCAGCGCCGGCAGCACCTTCTCGTACTTGCGCGTCGACACGCCCTGCAGCACCAGCTCCAGCATCCGGTCGGCCAGTGGCTGATCCGCCTGCAACGCCGTATACGCCGGAATCTCCACCTCGCCCGGCTCATCGGCCCGCGGCCGCTTCTTGCGCAGCCGCGGCTTGTCGACCCGCAACTGCCGCTCCTTCAATGCCACACGTCCCGCCTGCACCCCGTGCCAGTACAGATCCCGGTCGGCGTCGCGCCGTCCCTGCTCCTTCGGCCCCGCCACCTGCTCGGCGCTCATCCGCAGGACGGCCTCGATGGTCGCCCGGCCCATCACGTCGATCACCTCGTCGATGGCTCGCTCGCCCTTCTCCAGCAGTTCGACCAGCGGGATCAGCAGTTGCCCGTCCTTCGCCAGCCAGTCCGCCAGTTCCCGGCGGTTCGGCGCGGACGCGCCCGAAACGATCTTGTACGGTTTCTTCATCGGTGGCCTCTCCTCCTTTTGAACACACCCGACTGATACCACAGCCGGGCAGGAGTCGCCACCGACTTTCCACTACGCTTGGGGCACCCTCCCTTCTTTGCGCGCCGGATTCACTTTCCCCGGAAGTCGGCTGACCGGCAGATCAAGCGCCTGAAGACTGCTCTTGGCCGCGGGGTAGACCCGGCGCAATGGGAACACATGGAATCGTTGACCTCCGCGCCCTTCCGTCGGCCTGACGGGGGCCGCGTTGCTGTCCGTATCGTCACCGCCTTTGGTGACGAGATGCTCTGTGTTTGGGAGGTCGCGCCGTAAACGTGTCGTGGTTTCGCCTGTAACTCCTCGTATCGCTTTTTCCTAGCGTGTCAGCTTCGGCGTGTACTGCCAGCCGTACTGCCAGCCGAACCTGCTCCACGGGGGTCATTTCTGCTCAGATCTGCGTAGATCTGCACCCCAAAACCCCAATAAACACGATTTTCATTGGTGACCTGGCCGATCTGCGAACGGGGTCGATCCCCTCTTCATCCCGATCTGGTCTTTGATCCGCACAATGAGGCTCCTCCGGTTCCGGGAACGCTGTTGATCCTCCTCACAGCTTCCCTTTGGTCTTCAACCGCCTCACTCGCTCCGGTCGCTCTCCTTCTCCGGAGTCCTCCTCCGGGTCTCGCAGGTCCCCGATCATCGCCCCTACGGCGACGCCTTCGATGTGGAGGATGTGTTTCGCCAGGTCGAGCTTCATCACCTCGTGTGCCGGGTTGTAGCTGTCCGGCCTCAGCTCCACGTGCCGCTCGTCGATTTGGACGAACCGCCTTAGCGTGACCTCGTCGCCGAACCTGGCCACTACCACTTGGCCGCTCTTGGCTGTGCTCGTCTTCTTGATCGCCACCACGTCCCGGTCGCGTACACCGGTCCGATCCATCGAGTCGTCTCGTACCGTCAGCAGGTAGTCCGGCCGCCGCCGGAACCGTTCCCCGACGAGCACGGGCAGCCGCTGGACGATGTGTTCCTCGGCCAGGATTGGCGTTCCCGGGGCGATTTTCGCCAGCGGTCCGATCACCGGCAGGTCCGGCTCTAGCAACCTGATCCCTCGGTACTTTTCCTTCAGGACTTCGAGCCATCCCTTTTTCTGCAGCGCCTCGATGTGTCCCTTCACGGATGATGCGTCGTACAGTCCGAGCCCTTCGGCGATTTCGGCCCGGGTCGGCGGCAATCCGTGCTTCCCCATGTACGTCCTGATCCAGTCCAGGACTCCCTGCTGGCGCTCGGTCAGTTCTTGCATTTTCACGTTCTCCTGGATCCCGAGTTCCGTTTCCTCTGCGGTTTCTCGGGCTCAACCCGCTTCTGTGGCTAGCCAGGCTAGCCCTGCCCCTGCCCCAGATCTTCCGGCTGGACTTGTAGTGCGTGTGGGGTCATCCGAATTTGTCCCGCAGTTCGAAGGCGAAGGCCATGGCGACGAGTTGGGTGTAACCGTGCCACAGGAGTTGCGCGCCGGGCGGGTCGCGTTGGCGCCCGAGCCAACCGCCGAGGCGCCCGACCAGACCGACAGCGTCGCCGAGGCGCGCCGGCGGCGGCAGCTTGCGTGAGCGGGCGAAGGTGGCGAGCACGCGCAACTCGCCATCGGAGAACAGCAGGTCGCCCGGCAGGTCGGGCACTTCGCGCCCGAGTTGGACCATCAACTGGATGCGCCACCCGATGACCATCTTGATGGCCATGGCGCGTTCGAGCCGCTCGGCCGTGTGGTGCTGCAACTCTTCGACCTTGCAGCCGGACTTGAGCACCCGGAAGTATTCTTCGATGCGCCAGCGCCGGACGTACCATTGCAGGATGCGCATGGCGTCGTCGGCGCTGCTCACCCGCAACGTGGTCAGCAGGAACCACTCCAGCGGCTCGACCGCGGGCGGCGGTTGTTCCTCGCGCACGTGGACGACCCACAGGGCGACCGGCTCGACGCCGGGGCAGGGCAGCAGCACCTGCTGGTAGCGCAGCGTCACGTCGGCGACACGCGCCTCGCGGCGGTCCTTGCGGGCCTGTTTGCTGGCCTTCACGCGCGCGCTCAGCCGCTGCACCTCGACCTTGGCGGCGCCTCGGGCCGGCGCGTTGCGCACCGTATCGAACAGACGGCGTGAGACCGTCTGCCCGTCGGGCGTCTTTTCCCTGCCGAGGACGCGGTCGGCCTTGGCGCGGACCAGCAGGTCGGTCTGCGGGGCAGCCGCGCGGTGCTCGACGAACAGGTCGTGGAAATCGGCCTCGCGGTCCATCACGCACACCACGCGGGTCTGGGACAATTGCTCGGCTGCCTGCGCGCAGTCGCGCAGCCCCTCGATCCAACGGAACGACTTGCGCTCCTCGCGCGGCTTCGGGGTCGGCTCGCCTTCCGCCTCGGAGTTCGCCGACGCGGGCGCGTCGAAGGCGGCCCGCAGCACGCCCAACGCCACCCCGTCGGGATTGACGGCCAAGGTCGTGTGCAACTCCAGGCCGCGCGCCACCGCGCCGGTCTGGTTCGAGCCGATGGCCCCCAGCCCCTGCGTCTGCCCGCGTCGGGTGAAGTTCAACCGGGTGCCGTCCTGGATGCACAGCACCGTGTCGTGCGCCTGCATCCGGCGCAGCGTGCGCTCGCGATGCGGCGCGAGGATGTTGCCGACCGTCACCGCGCTGTCGTCCGGCTGGTCGATCAGCCGGTAATGGCCCTTGACCAGCGCACGGGCGCCGTGGGCGGCGCCGGTGATGGCGCGCATCGGAGACTCTGCCATTTGCTGCGCGCTCTGCACCAGACGCGCGCTCAGACGCGCGTCGCCCAAACGCGCCCCGCCGAATTCATGCTCCGCCCAGACCGCCGCGTCGAGACCGTCGCCAAACGCCAGCGGCGCCAAGACCGGTGCAGGCACCGCGAGGCGGGTGCGCCACGCCGGCTCCAAGGCGTACATATACACCGCCTTGCGCGTTTCCAGCGCCGCGTGCCGGCGGTCCCCGCGCCCGCGACCGCAGGTCTCACCCACCCGAACCCAGTTCGCCGCGCGCACGCTCGCCCCCGTCTGTTCGGTCTCGTCGACGAACGTCTCCAGCAGCCAGGGGCGATAGCCATACAGACCCTCGCAGTCGTCGCCGACCGCCCGGACGACCCGGCCCAGCACGTGCGAGGCCAGGTTGCGACACACGATGCCGGGGCGCACCAGCAACCGGCACAGTCCCAACACCCGGTGCAAGTGGGAACGCCGGCCCGTATCGTCCCACCCCACCCAGGCGTCGCGGGACCGCAGCCGCCGCGCGCTCGCCGCAAACCCGACGCCGCCCAGCCAGCCATGCGCCGAACCCACCAGATACCGCAGTTGCGGGCCGACGAACGGACCGGCCCCGCGCGGGTGCTCGTACGCCATCAGCGTGTTCCAGACCTGGCGCTGCGCATCGGTCTCCACCAGCTCCAGGGTCAGACCCACAACCTCGCCGACCGTGCCCGGCACGTCCACCGCCGGCGCCAGCGGCTGCGGAAGCACCCGCGCCCGGCCCCCAACGCCGCGAGCCGGCTGACCCGCAGGCAGCGAAACGTGGCCGGCCGCCTGCAGGTCGGCCAACGCCCGGCAGCAGCTCGCGCGCTGCCACCGGCCCCGCCCGTCGCGGAAATCGAACGCTTCACAGACGCGATCGGCGACCTGGCCGAGGCTGCCGACGCCCTGCGAAACCGCCTCGTCCAGCACGTCGCGCAGGCGGGCGAGGTTGTTCCGTAGAATACGTGAGACCTGATTCTGAATCTCCATGCCGGCCACCGTAGCGAAGTGGCTGCATGAAGTCCAGCGAAAAGTTATGGGGCAGGGGCAGGGCTAGCCCTACCCTGTACCCACATTATTCGTTCTGGACAACTCCAGCACGCTCCCGCCGTCCAATGCGGTAGCCGATGGTTGCGATGGACATTCGTTCGTAACCGCGCCACATGATCTGGTGTCCGGGGGGCGGGTCGTGCGTTCGGTTCTGGTAGCCGCCGAGGATGGCGAGCAGGAGGACTGCGGCGGCGAGATGGTCAGGGGGGCGGCAGGCCGAGTTCTTCGGCATAGTCGGTCAGGAAACGCAACTCGATGTCGGTGAACAGCAACTGGGCGTCGCACCCCGGCACGTCACGTCCGAGCAGGGTCATCACCATCAGGCGCCAGGCGATCACGGTATTGATGGTGACCGCGCGTTGGAGCCGGTCGGCGGTGTGGAACGCGAGATGTTCGACTCGGCATCCGGACTTGAGCACCCGGAACAGGTCTTCGATGCGCCAGCGCCGCAGGTAGTAGCCGATGACCGCGACCGCGGTTTCGGTGCTGTCGACGTCGAGACTGGTGAGCAGGAACCACTCGACCGCCGGCTCGCCGGGCGGCGGCGCGGTTTCGCGCACATGGACCGTGGACAGCGCCAGCGGTTCGGCGCCGGCGATGGTCGGCGGCGCCACCACTTGGCGATGGCGCACCTCGGCCCGCGCCACCCGCCCGGTGCGCGCCGGGCGGGCCTGCCTGCCGCTGGATTTGCGCCGCGCGCTCAGGCGGTCGATCTCGATCTCGACGTGCCCGTCGGCGGCGCCGGCGCGCATGGCGGCGAACAGCTTCGGGGCGCCCTGGGCGAGACAGCGGTCATGGTGGGCGCGCACCAGCACTTCCACCCGGTTCAGACGGCGCTGCTCGTCGAACACCGCGAAGCAATCCGCCTCCCGGTCCATGACGCTGAGCACCCGGGTCTTGCGACTCAACGCCGCCGCCGCCCGGTCGATGTCGCGCAGGCCGTCGACCCAGCGCCGCGTCTTGGGGGCCGTCTCCTGCGCCGCCGCCGGCGGTGGCTCGTCCGCCGGGCGCGCCGCGCCGCCCGGCGGCGCCTCGAAACCGCAGCGCAGCACGCCCAGCGGCAGACCCGCGCCATCGACCGCCAGGGTCAGATGCAGATGCAGGCCGAGCGTCTTCGAGACCGTCTGGTTGCGCCCGATGATGCCCAGCCCCTCGCAGTGCGGGCGCGTCGCAAAATTCAGATCCGTCCCGTCCTGGATGCACAGCACCGTGTCCTGGCCGCGCATCCGCTGCAGCGTGCGCGCCCGGTGGGGCGCGAGAATGTTCCCGGGCGTGACCGCCGACGACACCGGCTGGTCGATGAGCCGGTAGTAGCCCTTCACCGCCGCGCGGTCGTGGGACGCGTTGGCGGTGACCGCCTCTCCGGGCAACGACGCCAGCAGCCCCGCGCTCTTGACCAGACGCGCCGACAACCGCTGATCGCCCAACGGCGCCCCTCCAAACTCGTTCACCGTCCAGGCGCCGCTGTCGAGACCGTCAGCCGGCGCCAGCGCCGGCGCCGCGTCGACCCGCGCCACCCCCAACCGCCGCCGCCAGTGCGGCTCCAACTCATACATATATACCGCCTTGACCGGACGAGCCCGCGCATGGTCGCGGTCCTGGCGCCCGCGACCGGCCGTGTGCCCGACCCACACGAAGTTGGCCGCCTTGAAGCTGGCCCCGTCATGCGCGGGGCCGACGAAGGTCTCCACCAGCCACGGACGATACCGGTAGCGGGCCTCGAAATCCGCTGGCAGACGCGCCAGCACCTGGCCCAGCACCTGGCTGGCCAGGTTGCGGCATTGCACGCCGGGGCGGATCAGGAACCGGCTCAGGCACAGCACCCGGTGCAGATGCGCCAGACGCTGCCCGGCGCTCCACCCCATCCACGCCTCGCGCGCCCGCAATTGCAACGCCGACGCCGAAAACCCGACCGCGCCGAGCACCCCGTGCGCCGAGACCACCAGATAGCGCACCTGGCAGCCCGCAAAGGTCGTCGTCCCCTGCGGATGCTCGAAGTGCAGCAAGGTATTCCACACCCGGCGCTGCCCGCCTTGCTCTACCCGCTCCAGCGACAACCCCGCGACCGCCTCCACCGTACCCGGCACCGCCGTGGCCGCCGCCACCGGCGCGTCGAAACGCTGCGGAGTGGGCGCGCCCCCGCCACCCCGCGACGCCGGCAACGCAATCCGCCCCGCCTTGTGCAGCGTGTTGAGCGCTTTAAGACAACCCGCGAGTTGGGCCGACCCGCGCGCATCCACAAACCCGAACTCCGCGCACACCCGCCGCCCCACCGCCGCCCGGTTGTTCAGCGCCTCCTGCGCCACAATCCGCTCGAGGCGAGCTTGCGACTCAGGCGCACGAAGGGTCTGTAGTATCTGGTTCTGATGCTCCATGCCGTGACGCTACACGGCGGAAGCTGATTTGTCCAGCCCTGAATGCGGGTACAGGGCAGGGCTAGCCCTGCGCCAACGGTTCAGCTTCCGGCGCCAACTCGATACGATGGCTTTGTTCACGGGGCCGCCGGCCTGAGCAGGGAGTTTGGAAGCAAGCAGATCGTCGCAATCGTCGGGCCCGGCGACAGCCTGGCAGTCCCTGGGACTCAGTACGACCATCAAGGGCCTTCGGTCGACGCAAGACCAGGAATGCGCAACCAGCCAGGACTTCCCCGCTCCCTCGCCACCGAGCACGCAAAGGGTCGTACTGGCGGCATCACCAGTCAGAAACGGCCGGATCTCGCCTATCAGACCCGCTCGCGGGCGTGCGGGACCGCGTACGTCATCGAGCGGCGACAATGGTTCGCCAAACACCAGTATTGCCTTTTCCCTGCTGGAGAAGGCCGCCGTCAGCCAGGCAGCGTTCTCTCGCCGCGCGTCCTCTGTTCCAATCAGCGGTTCACGGAAGTCGCGGCGAAGTTGCTCAGCGCAGGCATCGAAGTCACTGACCGCTCGGACTGCCTGGACGGCGTCCGAGAGTGAAGCGTCGGCGCCGAGAGCTTGTCGCGTGGCGTGCGAAGACATGGCGACGGCAACAGCCAACCGAGGAAGAACGCCTGCCCAATCCAAGACAATCGTCCCGATCCCGAACTCCCGGCCATGTCGTCGTACGTCACTGGCTATCTGGGCCGATACTTCCGAGGTCGCGCAGAGGAACCATGCATCGACACTTGTTGAACTCAAGGAGAGTTCGGCGATTTTCGAGAGAATCTCACTTCTTGGAATCTTGTCCCCGTAGCGTTTGCATTCGAAAGAAACCCCATCTTCCTCCCTGACGGCACTTCCGTCACTTCCAAATTGCGATCCACTGGCAGCCAGTCTGAACGGTATTCCAGTGATGTCCGTCAGTACGCTCGCCATCAGGCCCTCGAAGCCGTCAGCGCCAGTAGGACACAACTGGAGCAGGAAGGTCTTGAGAGCCGCTAGCAGCCCGTGGAAGAAGTCTGTTCGCTGAGTTCCGCTGTTCAGGCAGCTTGGCGATGAGCGATTGAGCCAGCGAGCGTCGCCGGTGTCCATTTGGACCCCCAGGCGCGCGTCAGACACCCCCAGCGGTCGATCAAACGCCCGATCAGGCGGCAAATCGCCGAAACAGCCCGCCCCTGTAGGCTCCGGGGCGTACCGATGCCGGTCTGGCTGCGCAGGAGCAGCCCGATGTTGCAGGCGGCCGCCTGAAGCAGCACGCGCTTGCGGACATTCTCGTGACCGCGCACCCACACCCGGCGCATACCGCCCGTCTCATACATGTGCGCGAAAGTACGCTCCACCACCTCGCCCCGGCAGCGTTGCAGGCGTCGACCCCGCCGCCCGCGGACACGCCGCCGGTTCGCATACAACGCCTTCTGCGCAGCACGCTTCTCCGGCGGCGTCTCTCCAGTCTTCTTGTCCTGCCAGCAGCGCCGGCCGCGCTCCGGCTCCGATACGTGACTCCGAACCCCTACCGCGCCGAGCGCCACCAGCGTCTCGTCGCTGTGGTAGCCCTTGTCGGCGACCACCTCTTCGACCCCCGGACCGTCCGGCTGCACCAACTCCACCTGCTCGGCCGCCATGATCAGCGTCGCCGGCAGCGTCGCCGTATCGCCGTCCGATGCATCCTGCACCGTCACCGAGACGATGGCGCCCGTGTCCATGTCGACCCCGTGCTCGGCCTTGTGGGCCATGTGCGTCCGACCGTCCTTCATCTTCGCGACCTTCGCGTCCGGGTCCTGCGGCGATTTCCACTCCTTGTTCGACGTCTTCTTGTTCTTCCGCGACCGGTCGAACCGAGCCAGATCCGCCCGCGTCGGTGTCTCCACACCCGACGCTTCCGCCAACCGCCGAATGAACGCTTCGTGGGATTCGCCCGTGTCCCGCCGCTCAATGCTCCGCATCGCCGCGTTCGCTTCCAGCGTCGTCGCATCGATGCCGACCGTCTTCCCCCGAACCAGACCCGCAGCAGACAGCCGCTCCAGAATCCACGTGAATACCGCCTCGTGAGTCTCTACGTCGATCCGCCGCCGGGTGCGCGACAGCGTCGAGTGATCCGGCGCCGCCTCGGTCAGCTCCAGGTCCAGAAACGACCGCAGACTCAGCGAATCCGCCACCCGCCACGCAATCCCGCGCTCCGACGACAGACCCTCGAAATAGCCGATGAACAGCATCCGGAAATACCGACCCGGACGCAGACTCGGCCGTCCCAGCCGGTCCGCGTAGAAGGCCGCGCACAACTCCTCGACGAACGCATCGAATCCGGAATCCGCCAGGACCCGGTTCAGCCGCTCGAAGTAAGGATGCCCATCGTTCGTCGGAAGGTCCGCCGTGTCCACCCACATCGGCGACGCCTGGCGCGCCGCCGGTCTCTTGCCCATCGCCATGCCGTTCAGTGTACGAAACTCGACCGCGCCGGGGCCAGGCCGGATCCGCGACTTTCGCCACAGGCTGCTCTAGGGGCGATGGCGTCAACCTGGTCGTCACAGCAGCGACTTCCGTGTCAGTCTGTACGCCACCGGATTCCTGGAAGCCCGTTCGATTTCCCCGCCGCGCTCCATTCGTTCCAGCCACCTGCGAGCCTGGAGGGGCATGAGTCCCGGCGCCTCTTCGATTCTCTCGGGCCTCGCCTGTCCGTTGCTCAACAGCGTCCACAGTTGCCGTTGGAAATCGCCGCAGAGCGCATCACCCTGGTCGACGGCCAAGTCGGCCACGGAATCCGGGGCCGCGGGCGTCACAGGGTCGGCTCTGGAAGTGGCGGAATCCGAAGGCAGCCGCCGATCTGGAGCCCGCTGGGCTTTCGCCCAGCCAGCGAGATGTGCCCGCCTGCTTTCCTCCCTCCGCACGTTCCGCCGGATCTCCTGCGGCCGGCCAAGCGCGCCTGCCGCGGCGAGCGTCAGATACGCACCTTCCGCCTTGGCCAGCGGGACGACCGGACCGAGGGTCTGTCCCGTGCAGGCATCAGGCATGTGCGCCCTCCCGCTTTCGTCCAACCCTCCTCGGCAGTGATGCTATCGCCATGAGCCCGCCACTACGGAACTTCGCGACCGTGCCGTTCGCTTTACCGCGTTCGTGTAGTGCAAATCGTTCCAGCGGTTGCCGTCGAACTCAGAACCGCCTAGAAAATCCGTGCGCTCCGCCTCCACGCCGTTGCCGGGAGAGCCCCAAAACCAAGGGTACTCTTTCCTCGGGCGAAGCTCCCGCTCCTCGTCGACGTCAGAGGCGTGGTCGTCGCCTTCCGCCCACGGCGGCGTCCACCGCTTGCGCGGTTTCAGCACCTCCGTCCCGCGGTCCTTACCCCACGCGATCTTGGGCTTGGCGCGCAGGATGCCGGCACCGGCTCGGCCGCCCGTGCGGAGCTCGACGGACATGAACGGCCGGATGTTGACCCGGACGCCGTCGTTGATGTCCGGCTCCCAGCCAATCGGCTGTTCGCGGAGCGGCTTCCAGCGGACGAAAAGATCGCTCGGAGGTTCGCCGGCGATTATCTTCTCGAGCTGGGTCTGAAGATCTTGCGCGGCCGCGAGTCGCCCCTCCGCACCGTCGGTTCCCCGGTCCCGGCCCGGCTTCTGGCGCGCGATCCAGTCTCCGAGATGACTGTAGGTCAGCGCCTCGACCGTACGGCGCCCCTCGCCGTTCGGGCCGGCGAGGCAGTGATAGTTGATCAGCGCATGGAAACCGTCGCGGCGGCCGTCCCAGATGTGCCAGATGAAGGGACGTTGACGAAAGAGCTGGCAGTGCTCCTCGAAGAAGCGATCACGCAACCAAGTTTCTAAGGAATCAACCTCCCTGGCCTTCGCGGCGGCACTGGAGCGCTCGCTCCCCTGCGGCGGCATGCTTCAGACGATTACCGGCTCTCGGCGCACCGCCTGGAACTTCCTGCCTAGACTGACGACGCGCGGCTCGACTCCGTCGGCGGTGCCGATGTCGACCAGCACGACGTGATCCTCGGAATGATCGATCATCCCATCGAGACGTGCAACCAGATCCGCGTGACGGCGGCGGCTCATGCGGCACTGGAAGACCGAGAGCTGAACCCACTCGCCGTAGCCCCGCATCAGCTTGAACACGCGGCGCCACCGCTTGGGGTCACCGATGTCGTAGACGACGATGTAGAGGTGCTCCATGGGATCACCGGGTCGTGAAGTTCGGATACTCGGGCAGCTCGCCGAGCAGGAAACGGCCGAAGAGCCGGGCCTGCATCTCCATGAGGCGTCGGTAGCTGACGCGGTAGCCCATCTTTACCAAGATTAGCGGTCGTTTTGCGGATTTGGGCGGTTTTCGTGGAGTGCGAGGCCTGTAACTTGTTGATTATAAATGATCGGGTTTCGCCAGAGACGAATGTAGTGCCATAATCGTATAATAATAGTTGCCTGGGGCAGGGTGCGTCCGCTATGGTGGGCGCCATGTTCATTCGGCGCACCCAAACCCGGCGGACTGAGGACGGAAAGCCCTACTTCTCTCATCGCCTCGTGCACGCCGAACGCCTCGGCAGCAGCGTGCGCCAGCGCACCCTCCTCAACCTCGGTCGCCACTTCGATATTCCTCAGGCGGACTGGCCGCTGCTGTGCGCCCGCATCAACGATGCGTTGAGCGGTCAGGCGCCGCTGGTGGCCGATTGTCCGCCTGCCGTGGAGGAGGAAGCGCAACGGATCGCGGCGCAGTTGATCGCCCGCGGCGCGGCCGCGCCGACCGCCGGACTGACCGATGTGCAGCCGGTCGATGTCGACTCGTTGCGGCTGGTCCGCCCCCGCAGCGTCGGCGTGGAGCAGGTCGGCCTGTGGGCGCTCGAGCAACTGGACCTGCCGGCGTTGCTGACCCGGTTGGGCGTCAACGGCGCCCTGCGCAGCGCGGCCACCGGCGCCATCGTCGGGCGTCTGGCCGCGCCCGCCTCGGAGCGCGCGACGCACCGCTGGCTGCAGGAGCGCAGCGGTCTCGGGGAGTTGCTCGGCGTCGACTTCGAGACCGTCGGTGCGATGCAGCTCTACCGCGCCTCGGACGTGCTGGTGAAGCATCGCGAGGAGCTCGAGGAGCATCTGTTCGACCGCGCGATGGGGCTGTTCGACCTGCAGCCGACGGTGACGCTCTACGACCTGACCAACACCTACTTCGAGGGCGAGGCGAGCGACCAGCCGCAGGCGCAACGCGGGCACTCGAAAGAGAAGCGCAGCGACTGCCCGCTGCTGACCCTGGGCCTGATGCTCGATGCCAGCGGCTTCGTGCGCCGCTCGAAGGTCTTCGCCGGCACCGTCCGGGAACACCGGACGCTGGCCGGGATGCTCGAAGCACTGGAGGCGCCGGTCGGCGCCCTGGTGGTGATGGACCGCGGTGTCGCCACCGACGCCTGTGTGACGTGGTTGCGCGACAACGGCTACCGCTATCTGGTGGTCAGCCGCGAACGCCACCGCCGCTTCGATGCCGATGCCGCCGTGTCGCTCCAGACGCAGTCGGACCAGACCGTGCACATGCACAAGGTGGTCTCGACCGACCCCGACGAAGTGCGCCTGTACTGCTACTCCGAGGAGCGCGCCGAGAAGGAGCGGGGCATCGTCGAGCGTTTCGCCTCCCGCTTCGAGACCGCCCTGACGAAGCTCAACGACGGGCTGTCGCGTCCCCGCGCGCACAAGCGCCTCGACCAGGTCTGGCAACGCATCGGACGGCTGAAAGCCAAGCATTCCCGCGTCGCCTCGCACTACCAGATCACCGTTACCGCCAACGAGGCCGGCGACCAGGCCGTCGCCGTCAACTGGACCCGCCGCCCCCAGGACGGCTCGATGGTTACCCATCCGGGCGTCTACTGCCTGCGCAGCAGCGAGACCGACTGGAACGAAGACGCCTTGTGGCGTACCTACACCACGCTCACCGACGTCGAGGCGGTATTCCGCTCGCTCAAGTCCGAGCTCGGCCTGCGCCCGATCTACCACCGCAAGCCGGCGCGGGCCGACGGCCACCTGTTCATCACCGTCATCGCCTACCAGCTCGTGCAGGTCATCCGCACTCGGCTGCGCGCGCGCCGCGAACACGCCAGGTGGACCACGCTACGCCGCGTCCTCGAAGGCCAGCAGCGCGTCACCGCCACCTTCCGCCGTCCCGACGGACGCACGCTGCATGTGCGCACGGCAACCCAAGCCGAACCCGATCAGCGGGCCATCTACGACGCGCTCGGCGTCGACCCACATCCCGGCGGCGTCCGCAAGACGCTCGTCTGACCGACCAATTTCCCCGGTTCGTACGCGTTTGTAGTGCCACTCGGGCATTTCTGTCGGCGTAAACCACTGATTCTAAATTGGTTTAGTTTTGTGGTTGGTAAACTTGGGCTAGCCGAGGTCCGTACCGAGATCGCTGGGGCTAAGCCCCCCAGACCCCCCAAGAAGTAAAGAGAAGAAGAATCAAGACCTAATCAAGCGTCCTCGAAACGCGAAAACCGATGCCGTCGAACCGATCCCCGGCGCGGTCCCTGAAGCGCGCGCCGGGACGGAGGACCACGGGGTGGTCGTTCCAGGAACCGCCGCGCAACACACGGCGGCCGCATGGCGAGACCGTTCGCCGGGGAGGGATTCCGGCAGGCGGCTCTGCGCATGGACGGGGTCACGGCGGCCCGTCCTTCTCTAGAAGAACCGCACCGAGTAGTTCACCCTGACGCCGCGGCCGATCTCGGGAGCCCGGTCCTTGATGAAGGACGTGTGATTCCGATAGAGCGCGTTCGTCAGGTTGTAGCCCGTGAACGACAGGATGTGCGCCGTGTGCTGCCGCGGCCAGACGTACGACGCCCGCAGGTTGACGACGGAGTAGCCGTCGGTCTCCGTCTCGTCCCGGAACACGTCGGCCTGCTGCCCCGCGAACTCCAGTTGCGGGCTGAGCGTGAATCCGCCGTAGGGGATGTCGAGGCTCAGGGTACCGCGCAGCGGCGGGATGCGCGGCAGCGGCTCGTTCGTCGTCGTCAACGCCGCATCGACGCGGCCGATCCCGAGCGTCGCCCAAGCCTGTCCGCCCAGCCGGACGCTCCCTTTGGCGTCGAACCCGACGAACCGGCTGTCGCCCTGGATGAAGTGCAGGACCGGCAGGTTGTCCGCCACCTCGTCGGTCCGGTCCCCGAAGATGAAGTTGTCGATGTCGTAGAAGTAGACGTTGAAGTCGCCTCGGACGCGGCGGGTCTGGTGCCGGAGGCTCAGGTCGATCCCGAGCGTCGTCTCGGCATCGAGATTCGGGTTGCCGACCTCGAAGGCGAGGTTCCCGACGTGCGGGCCGAAGTTGTAGAGCTCCTCCAGCGCCGGCGAACGGTGCGAGTGGGTGAGGTTGGCGACGAAGGCGCTGTCGGCGCCGAGGTCGGTGTGCAGGCCGATGGAGGTTGACGCCCCGCGGAACTGCCGGGCGCGCGGGTCGGGCGCCTCCAGGCCGTGCTCTTCTTCCTCCGCGTCGTGATCCTGCGCATGGTCATCGTCCGCGTCGTCATGGTGTAGGGCGTCCTCGTCCTCGTCGTGGCCCCCGACGCGTTCCCCGGTCCGGTAGTCGTTCTGCTCGATACGCCCCCCGAACTGCAGGCGAACGTGCCCGAGGTTCACCTCCTCGTAGGCGAAGGCGGCGAACGAGGTTTGGTCGGTCCGCGGCGCCAGCGCTTCGGCGCCCACCGCCTCGAAGCCGCGGACCTGCGTCCAGGCGCCGAACTTGCCCGAGAGTCGCTCCGTCTGCTGCTGATCGACATCGGCCCGCATGATGTAGGTCCGGTTCGTGAACCGCGTGCCGATGTTCTCGAGTCCCTGCTCGATCTCCAGCTCGTCGTGGTTCCAGTCGATGACGTTCAGGGTGACGCGCACCCCGTCGACGACGCGGCTGCTCAGGTTGCGCAGACCGACGTCGAACCGGCCGACTCGGCGGCGCGAGTCGAGGTCGACCTCGATCTCCTCCGCGTGTTCTTCCTCCGTCCCGTCCTCGGCTTCCTCCGCGTGGTCGGCCTCCTCCTCAGGGTGGCCGTGGAACTCGTCCGCGAACGGGACACCGTACCGCCCGTCCTCGAACGTCAGCCCGCCGCTCGCGAAGAACCGGTCGCCGAACCAGCCGAGCCCGGCCTGCGCGTTCGTGAGTTCGGTCGCGGAGTTCTCGATGGTTCCCTCCGGCGTGTCGTAGTCGCCGGACCGCCGCAGGCTGCCGCCGGCCCAGACGAGCACGTTCCCTTGCGAACGCTGCAGGCTGCCGTTCGTGCCCGCCTGCCGGTTCGCGCTGCCGCCGTCGGTGCCGAACTGCGCCCGCGTGCCCTCGAACAGAGACTCGCGGTAGCTTTCGTGCGGCGTGATCACGTTGACGAGACCGCCGACCGCGTTCGATCCGTAGAGCAGTGTCGCCGGACCGCGCACGATCTCGATCCGTTCCGCGCGGTTGGGATCGATGGTGACGCCGTGGTCGCCCGACTGGCTGGACAGGTCCCCGGTGCGGACCCCGTCCTCGAGGATGAGCACCCGGTCGCCGTCGAACCCCCGAATGACCGGCCGGCTCGAGCCGGGGCCGAAGCTGCGGCTCGCGATGCCCGGCTCGTTCTGGAGCGCTTCGCCGAGACTGCCGCTCGATGCCCGGGCGAGGTCGAACGAGTCGAGCGTCGTGACGGCATTGAACGCCTCGAACGTCGTTTCGGTGCCGGTCGCCGACGCGGTGACGGTCACGTCCTCGTGCACCGGCGACAGGCCGAGCGCGAAGTCGACGAGCGCCGTCTCACCGGGGCTGACGGTGATCGCCTGACGGACTGCCGTCAGATGCTCCCGTTGTGCGAGGACTTCGTACGAGCCGGCCGGCACGCCCGGGATCTCGAACGCCCCCTGCTCGTCCGTCAGGCCCAAGGCGCCCGATCCGATCACCAGAATCACCGCGCCATGGACCGGTCCCCCGTTCTCCACCAGGGTGACCCTGCCGCGCACGGCGCCGGTCTCCTGCGCCTGGACCGGCGCTCCAAGGAGGGCGGCCGTCGCAACGGTCGCCGCGAAACACATCGATTGCAATCGGTACATCGATTCCTCTCCCGAGTTCTCACCCACTCATGAACCTGTTCCTGCCACCGTCGTGCGACCCGCCGCGGGCGTCGGAGGACACCAGTGAGCGGCACATCGGAAACACCGAGCCCGCGCCGCGGCGCCTGCCGGACGTGGACCACGGGCGTCGACGCAGGTCACTGCACGACGAACGAATACGGCGTGTGACGGGAACTAGGCGGGTGGAGCGCGGGCGGGGAGGCGGTGGGAGTGGCCGGATGCGATCCATCCGATATGGGAAGCCTGTTCGAGCGGTTCCGGAACGTCCGCCGGCCCGACCGGCAGGGATCCCGAAAATTCAGCGGCTGGCTGGTGTCGGAGCTGGCAGACCGCGCAGTCCTGGTCGGCTGCGTGCTCCTCGTGCCAGACGGCCGCGGTGGACGTGACACCGACCAGCGCTATCGCCAGGATGGCGATCCAGCCGCGCCAGCCAGGGCTACATCGTGCGAGCCCCGTGTGCATGGATCCTCCCCTGTTACCATTGAATTTTCAACGCTAGCAGAGACCGCGCGGGGCGGCAAGGGCAGGCGGGCGGTGGATGCGGAGTTTCGTCCGTAGCCCGCTCGAGAACGCAAAATGGTCGGTTCCGGCCGGTGTCACGGCGACATGTCGACGCCGACCGGGCAGTGATCCGATCCGGTCACGTGCGGCCAGATGAAGGCGACGCCAGCACGTAGTCGATGCGCCACCCGACGTTGTTCTCGCGGGCGCCGCCCCACTGCCGCCACCACGTGTATCGGCTGCTGATGGCTGCTGTAGAGAGAGTCGGACCCCGTCACCGCCATGGGCCAAGAGGACCAGGGGTCCGATAATCGGCGGTTACGTCAACAAGAGGACCAGACCGAACCCAAGCGTGCCCGCGCCCGCGGCGGGCCGCCGAACGTGTCATCTCTCCGCCCCCCTCTGGTCGCCCGCCAACTTTCGATGTGCTCCGTCACCTCCCCCCTCGACACGCCACTCCCCTCTCCCGTGTGGTTCCGGCCGTCAGGCCGTCCGATTTTGGGCTCATGGTTCCCGCGGCGCTCGACGCCGGAGGGCTCTCAGGGGTCCCCAGAGGTCGGCAGCTCCCCGAGCGCCTTGGCGAGCAGTTCCTCGACGACGCTCCACTTCGTCGACGAATGGGCGGCGTCGCCTTCTTCTGCTAGACGGTTGGCCGCGAGCCGACAACCATCAATGACGTCCCGCAGACGGGACGTATTCCTCATAGGCGCTAACTTGTTTTCGCGGCATGGCCGGCGTATCCTGGCATGTGGATGCATGACACGGAGGCCGGCACGGTGGACGAGGACTGGGATGTGCTGGTGTCGTTCTTCCCTCAGGACTGGCGCGAGTTGGCGCAGGACACCGGGGCGTTGAAGGGGCTGCGCAAGGACAAGACGGTCGACAACCTCCTGCGGACCCTCCTGCTGCACCTCGGCTGCGGACACTCGTTGCGGGAAACGGTGGTTCGGGCCCGGCAGGCGCATCTGGCGGACCTGTCCGACGTGGCGCTGTTGAAGCGGCTGAAGAAATCCAAAGGGTTGGTTGCACGCGCTGTGTGTCCGCCTGTTCGAGGAGCAGGGTCTGGCGGTCATCCCCGGAGGCGCGTTCCAGGTCCGGGCCGTGGATGCGACGACGGTGAAGGAACCGGGCCCGAGCGGGTCGCTGTGGCGCCTGCACTACAGCGTGGGCCTGCCGTCGCTGGCGTGCGACTTCTTCAAGCTGACGGGGACCGAGGGGCCGGGCACGGGAGAATCGTTGGCGCAGTTCCCGATCCGCGCCGGCGACCATGTGCTGGCCGACCGCGGCTATTCGACGGCCCGGGGCATTCGCCACGTGGTCGACGCGGGCGGGCGGCTGATTGTGCGTGTCAACACGGGGTCGCTGCCGCTGTGCACGACGGCCGGGCGGCCGTTCGACCTGCTTGCGGCGGTGGGGTCGGTCACGCGTCCGGGCGCCGGCCGGTCCTGGGCGATCACGGTCGCGGTCCCGCGCGACGATGGCGGCCCGGCCGGCAAGATTGCCGGGCCGGGTCTGCGTGCTCCGCAAGTCGGCGGAAGCCATCCGCTTGGCGCACCTGAAAGTCCGCCGAGACGCCGCCCGCAAGGGCAACCAGGTGCAACCGGCCACGCTGCGCTTTGCTGAGTACGTGATCGTCTTCACGACCTTTCCCGAGCCACCCTTTTCCGCCGCGGACGTGCTGGAGTGGTATCGCCTGCGCTGGCAGGTCGAATTGGTGTTCAAGCGCTTCAAGTCGCTGGCCCAGTTGGGGCACGTGCCGAAGTACGACGACGACAGCGCCAAGGCGTGGCTCTACGGGAAACTGTTCGTGGCGCTGCTGGTGGAGAAGCTGATCCACCACGCCCGCGCGATTTCCCCCTGGGGCTACGACGTGCCGGCGCCGGCGCCCCCCGAGCGCGTGGCGTGACTTCAAGTTCGTGCTCAACCAGGTCACGCGCGCCATCGAACCGCCGCTCCCGCTGGCGCGCATGATCAGCGACTGGCGAACGATCTCCGGCGAGCTGGCGGAGCCGCCACGTCGCCGACAAGCCGCAACTCTCCGCGTACTTCGGCTGAACTGAGCTGCCGGAGGACCATGTGGCCCTAACAAGTTAGCGCCTATGGGACGTATTCCCCAACTGCACTTGAACGATGACGAAGTCCTTCCAGTCGGCGAAGATAACTGGTGTGTTGCTGAAGCCTTCGTTGAACGTGATCCTCACTTCTCCCTCCTTGGGTCCGATAATACCCAGTTCTGTTAACCAGCCCCGGCCCGTGTTCACGGGCATCCGCGCCGAGAATCGACATGGTTCCCGCGTCCGAGGGGCGCCGGGGGCCTCGTGGGGCCCAAGGGGGTGCATGCTACTCCAGTTGAACCCTCCCCTCCTTGATACGATGGCGTGCATGGATGACGATGCGAAGAAGCCCGGCACGCGTCGCACCTTGCAGGCGGCAGCGGCCGTAGCCAAGGGGGTCGCTATCCTCGGCGCGGCGGGGGCAGTTGTGGCGGTCGTTACCGTGGTCTCATTGGTCTCAGCGACACCCACCAGCGTCATCCTCGGCGGCGCGGCGACGATCTACGCCGTCAAGGTGCTCGGTGGCGCGGCGATGCGATCCTGGCGCTCGAGTGAAAAGTGACCGCTCGATCCTCGAGCGCGAAGTCGTTGAAGCGTGTGCTGTAGGTTCGCTGCAGCACCTTGTGCGGCATGGCGAAGCGTTGCCCGTCGCTGGCTGACAGTCGTGCCGTCGCCCCAATGGCCGGCGGCGTCGAGGCGGGAGATGCCATGGACGATGCCGGCGAGCGCCGCGCGCTGGTTCTCCTCGATGAGGCGCCAATCGCTGACGTACTTCAGCCTCCTGTAGGCGATCGCGGGTGCGACCTTCTCCATGGTGTACAGGCCGAGATTGCAGCCGTGGGCGAGGATCGCGGCGAGCAGCGCGCACACTTCCCCGGGGTCGACCCGCTCGCCTGGCCGCTGGAAGTGGACGCTGAACCCGAGGTCGTTCTCGACCTCGATGAGCAGGTCGGCGAGCCGGATCGAGCGACTGCGGGCGTCCAGCCAGCGGTGCAGTTCGACGAGGCGGTCCGATTGCGCCGGGTCGGGGTGCTCGGCCGGGTCCGTCTTCAGCCGCCACCCGTCGTCGTCGAACACGACCTGCCGGTTGTCAGGGACACCCTCGAGGAACCGGTCGAACGCATCCGACAGACGTGCTTTCAAAGCTGGCATCGCGCAGCAGACGGGGGCGGGAGACGTCGGGGTCGGCGATCGGCACGATTCTGTCAGGAACAAACGCGCGCGTTCTGGCCGAACAGTTCAGCAGCATGGAACATGACGCGTTCCGTGTTCCGTATCTGTCCGATAAAGCACCCGAAGACGACTTCCATGGACAGGCCGTGAAGACCGTCGCCTAAGCTGCGGGTCTCGACCGCGCAGCAGGACGTGCGCAGCCAGCGCCTCGCCATCCTCGAGTACGCGCGGAAGCACGACTTCCGCATCGACGACGACTTCATCGAGGGAGATCGCCTCCGGACAGGCTCCCGAAAAGCGCCGGCGGCTCGAGGAGCTGATTGATGAGCGTCCTCCAGCGCGGCGACCGCCTGGTCGTCAGCGAACTCTCCCGGCTCGGTCGGTCGCTGGGTCAGATCACAGAACGCTGGTCCGGTCGATCATTTACCTGCGGCTCCGCCGTTGCGGTTCGTCGCTTCCTCGAGGTACTTGACCGCCGCCTGCATCTCGTCGGCGTCCCACGCTGGCCAGTCGGCGTGGCCGGGCAACCCCGATACTCCGACCTTGCGGCCGGCGGCGACCAGCCCGACGATCGCACGTTGCGAACCGTAGTGGTCGCACAAGTCCAGGTATACGCTGATGGGATAGCACCGCCGGTCAGCGATCCGCCTCCGCCGCCCTCCCCGCCGCGCCTTCGACGGCTCAAGTAGCTCTTGCCGTGCCGCTCGCACAAGCCCCCTTGGGCCGCCGACGAAGAAGAGCCGCACCCGTGAAAGGAAGGCCCGTCGGGTATGTGTTGCCGACAGGCCTTCCGGTGCCATTCAGACGTCTGCCTTCTGCTGACGTCTTTAGTACATGTCTCCCATCCCGCCCATGCCCGAAGCGCCACCGGCTGGAGCCGCACTCTTCTCGTCGGGGATTTCCGCGATCAGCGCTTCGGTCGTCAGCAGGAGCGACGCGATGGAGCTGGCGTTCTGGAGCGCCGAGCGCACCACCTTGGTGGGGTCGATGACACCGGCCTTGACGAGGTTCTCATACGTCTCGGTCTGGGCATTGAACCCCTCGTCGCTGTCTTTGGCGTCACGCACCTTCTGCACGACAATCGAGCCCTCGAATCCGGCGTTCTGCGCGATCCACCGCATCGGCTCCTCGAGGGCGCGACGGATGATGTTGACGCCGAGCTGTTGGTCGTCGTCCACCTTGAGCTTGTCGAGTGCCTTGGCGGCACGCAACATGGCCACGCCGCCGCCGGCCACGATCCCTTCCTCGACCGCCGCTTTTGTGGCGTGCATGGCGTCCTCGACACGGGCCTTCTTTTCCTTCATTTCCGTTTCCGTGGCCGCACCGACTTTGATCACGGCTACGCCGCCCACGAGCTTCGCGAGTCGCTCCTGAAGCTTCTCGCGGTCATAGTCCGACGTCGTGTCCTCGACCTGCGCGCGGAGTTGTTTGACGCGGCCTTCGATGGCCTTCTGTGTGCCTCCGCCTTCGATGATCGTCGTGTTGTCCTTGTCGATCGTTACCTTCTTCGCTGTACCCAGATCCTCGACTTGGAGGTTCTCGAGCTTGAGGCCCAGGTCTTCCGTGATGGCTTTCCCGTTGGTGAGGATGGCGACATCCTCCAGCATGGCCTTGCGGCGGTCCCCAAAGCCCGGGGCCTTGACCGCCGCGACATGCAGCGTGCCCCGCAGCTTGTTGACCACGAGGGTGGCCAGCGCCTCGCCGTCGATGTCCTCGGCGACAACTAGCAAGGGACGGCTCGACTTGGCCACCTTCTCTAGCAGCGGCAGCAGATCCTTCATGGAGCTGATCTTCTTTTCGTGAATCAGGATGAACGGATTCTCAAGCACGACCTCCATCCGCTCGGGGTCGGTCACGAAATACGGCGAGAGATAGCCGCGATCGAACTGCATCCCTTCGACGACATCCAGGGAAGTCTCAAGGGTTCTGGCCTCCTCGACCGTGATGACGCCGTCTTTTCCAACCTTGTCCATCGCTTCGGCGATGATCGTGCCGATCTTCTGGTCGGTGTTGGCCGAGATCGTCCCGACCTGCGCAATCATGTCGCCGCTGACCGGCGTCGACATCGGCTGCAGCGCGCCGACCACCGCCTCAACCGCGACCTCGATGCCACGCTTGATCTCCATCGGATTCGCACCGGCCGTGACGTTCTTGGCGCCCTCGCGGTAGATGGCCTGCGCGAGGACTGTGGCGGTCGTGGTGCCGTCACCGGCGATGTCGGATGTCTTGCTCGCAACCTCTCGGACCATCTGGGCGCCCATGTTTTCAAACGGGTCCTTGAGATCGATCTCTTTGGCGACCGTTACACCATCTTTCGTGATCGTCGGGGATCCGAACTTCTTATCCAGCACCACATTGCGACCCTTCGGGCCGAGTGTGACCGGGCGCATTCCCGATTTCCCGGTCACGCGCTCACACCCACCGGCGTCATGGCCATCCGCTGCAAACAGTTCCATCTGCCGGACTTATAGAAAGACCGCAGGAGAAGAATCGCGTCGACGCTCTCCGGTAGCCAATAGATGGATGCGCCCTTGATGCGGAGATTGATGACGCGACGGATGGCGCTTTCGACGGCACCGCTGCCCCGCGGAAGCCCGAGCCCGACCATTGTGGTGTAGGCGAAACGATGACGGTTCTTCAGGAAGTAGTTGAGGTGCGTGCGGATCTTGCCGGCCGTGCGCCCGCGGCACAGCTCCCGCAGGGCCGTGATCACCTCGTCCACCCGTGCTCGCTTGAGCAGCCCCCGCGTGCGGTTGAGCCAGCGGGTGCGTTGCGTCGCGCTCCAGCGGCGCAGCTTGACCGCGTCGGAGAGTTGCTTCGCGGCATGATAGAAGTCGATCAGCCCCAGCACCTGTGTCGGCGAGAGCCCGAGCGCGGCGATGAGGCGCTGGATGCGTTGCCAGATCCAGGGCGCGCCGTCGGCGATGAAGAGCACCTTGTCAGCGGCGTTGAGGCCGATCTGCCGCGCGTACGACAACAGCAGGGCGAAGACCGCCTCCGGTCCCCGGAGCGTGCCGTCGATGATCGGGGCCCACGTCTGAGACGGTCGCCCGTCGTCGCCGACGACGTACAGGATGAGGAGCTTCGGTTCCTTCCAGTCGGTATGGAATCGGTTGCGCCCCTTCTTCGTCTTGGGGCCACGCTTCTTGCGCCTCACACGGACGGCGGCCCCCGTCGAGGGAGACGACCACCCGCTTGCCGGTCACGCGGTCCAGCAGGCCGCACGCCGCGCTCTGCTGGGCCGCTCGGGCCCGCGCAGCGTAGCGATAGGCGGTCGAGCGGAGGGTCTTGATATCCAGGGCGATGCCGTCGGAGCGGAGCTGCGCCTGCGCTTCGGCCAGCGAGCTGAGCATGGCGACCGCGCGGCTTGCATCGGAGGCCAGCTTCGGCGTGCACCGGTCGTAGATGCCCAGCACCACCAAGGCGGGGTAGAGTCCCGGCCTCCGCTTCGCCCGACGGGCGTGTTTCTCGCGGTAGTACGGCGTCGTGACCGGCACCGTCGTGCCCCGGGAGGTGCGAACGTTGACGGTCTCCAGGCCGTCGCTCCGCATCCGCCAGGGCAGGTGGCGCACGAGGGCGCTCGCCGCGTCGCCAACCGCGGCGGAGCGCACCGCGCGTTGCAGCACGGGGGTGAGGAGGGCGCCGAAGAACTCGTCCGCGATGGCCCGCAGCTGCTCTTCGCACTGCTCCGCTTCCTCTGCCGACCTGGGCGCTCGAGCACGCGCCTCAAACTCCAGCGCCCGCCGGAGGGCAGTGCGCAGGTGGACGGGAATGTTGCCAAGATCGATCTCGCGGCTCGGGGTGTCGATGGCGCTCTTGTCCATTTCAACGCACCATCATGGGCAGTCCGAGCCGTAATGTCCAGTACCACCCTCCCCGTCTGTCCGAAGACCGGCTCAACCTCCCCCAGCCTCACAGGCCATCTTTGCCTACACACTGCACTGCTCCGGGAAATCGGGAATGCGCCCGTGTGACCTTGACCGCGTTGGCGAGCTTGTTAACGCCTTCGATTATCATCCGTCGTGCTTCTTCACCGTACACAATCTGCTTGGCCATCTCTTGGAACCCCAATCACCTGTTCAGTTTCGTGCCTTGCCAATGTGGCGGCACCTGTGTGGGTGCTCGATGCAGTGGCTACTACTGGCCTTCTTCGATGACTCCGAGTACTTCATCCTCGCGCATGATGAAGTACTCGGTGCCGTCCAGCTTGATCTCCTGACCAGAGTACTTGCCAAAGAGCACCTTGTCGCCGGCCTTGACGTCGACCGGGATGAGCGTGCCGTCTTCCTGCACCTTGCCTTTACCGACGGCCAGGACCTTGCCCTGCTGGGGCTTTTCCTTCGCCGTGTCCGGAATGATGATGCCGCCGACCATCTGTTCCGTGTCCTCATCAATACGTTCAACGATCAGTCGGTCGTGGAGTGGGCGAATCTTGATAGGCATAAACGTCATGCTCCTTCACGTTGTTGACAGGACGAGGGAGAGAAAACAGCCGAGACACGCTCGCCGGCAGGCTGCTAGCACTCGTGGCAGGCGATTGCCAATCCTAGCAGATCGGGACGGAAGAGACAATATATAGTCTCTTCCAATGACACATGAGCCTGAACGAGGAGTTGTTTCCAACGACACATGAGTATCCATGTTGTCAAGGGCCCGGATCGAGGGAAGAGCTCGTCCGCCGCGGGGGGTGAATCCGTACATTCGGGCACCGGCGCCGACCTGTACGTACGATGGTCGAACGTCGCGGCCAATCCCAACGTCACCTCCGGTGAGCGTACGTACCGACAGGGGAGCGACCGTCCCTGCGCGGGACTCCGATGGCCGCGCACGGCGAACCCGGCGTCCGGCCAATCCTTGCACTTGCCGAGCGCGCTCCATGACGCTCATCCTCTGTGGCGGACTCCGAAGATCTGGACAGTCATCGACATCGAGGTCGTGAGCCAGCATGCGAACGCTGCCGACGTGACGACGGCACAACGCGGCGTCCCACTGCAAGCGTTGCAGGCACGGGCGCCGACGACGATCCGTCCAGCCGCCGTCGACCCTCTCACAGCTCCTCGCGTAGCAACGTTCGGTCAAATTCCCGCCGTGGTCGTGCGCTCGGCTACCGCGCTACGCGCACGCCCGCAGACGGACGTGCACTTCGCTTGGTCTTTTGCTGCTCGAAATCCGACCCGCAAGGCGTGGAGCCCACGGACTGGTCATGCGGCGATGGGCGGCGCACTTCCCGCCGGTGCTGCCGCGCTGCCGCGCCTGGGCCGGTCGGGCAACCAGGAGCGGTTCTGTTCGAGCAATGCGTTGGCCAGCAGGAGGAGCTTGCGCATGACGGCGGTCAGAGCGACCTTCGGCGGCTTCCCCTGACCGCGGAGCTGGCGGTACTTCGCACGCAGGTCAGGGTTGCAACGGGCCGCCGCCAGGGCCGGCATGTAGAGAAGCCGCCGCACGCGCGGCCTGCCGCCCTGGATGAAGCTGCGGCCCTGCCAGGCGCCCGACTGGCGCGTGACCGGTGCGAGACCCGCCAGGCTGGCGACCGCCTTGGCGTCGAGGCGGCCGAGTTCCGGCATCCGGGTGAGCAGGCCTGCCGCGGTGATGCTCGACACGCCCGGGATCGAGGTCAGGATCTCGGTCCGGCGGGCCAGTCCCACGTCTTCGGCCAACCGCTTGCCGATTGCGGCATCGACGGCGGCCAGATGCCGGTCAATCTGTGACAGCCGCGTCTTGTTCTGCTGCTTCAACAGCCGATGTCGAAGGTGCTTCTGGCGGTTCCGTGCGGCGGTGCGGTCCGTGACCAGCGCGTCGCGCGCCACCTGCAGTTCCTCGAGGGCGCGGTGCGTCGGCGGCGACGCCTCGGTCGGCCGCAGAGGCAACGCTGTCCCCATTTGCGCGAGCACCCGCGCGTCTACGGCGTCGGTCTTGGCGCGCTGTCCCATCGCCTGCGCAAAACGCCGCGCCTGCAAGGGATTGGCTCGCGCCAGCGGCAGCCCCGCCTGCAGGAGCGCCTCCTCGAAGGCGCGGTGCCAAGGTCCGGTGGGCTCGTACACGACCGAGCGAACCGGCTGGTCGATCCACGCGATGAGCGCCTTGAACCCCGCCGAGTCATTGGTGAATCGCGCGGCCTTGCCGGCGGGAGCCATGTAGGTGTCGAGATGCGTCTTCGAAATGTCAATGCCTACTACGGTAGGATCTGGCATCTTTTCCTGCTCCTGTGCTTGTTTTCGAGCCCTCACGCTCGTGTATCCATTCAGGCCGTAGGAAAAGACGGTGGCGACCAAACTCCGTTCCGGCCCCTGTTCGGCCCAGCGGCTCACGGTCCGACCACCGCCACCCCCGGCGCTCCCAACCGGGGGGTGCCAGGGGGTGGACCTTCCGAGGTCGGTCCACGGCGATAAAACTAACAAACAAGCCTGAACGGGGGCCGGGTCGAGGATCATCGGAGGATGATCGTGAGACTCGACACGCACCGTCTGCAGACCCTGGATCAGGTTCGGGAATTCCTCGCCGGAAGCGAGCAGGTCGACCTGCAACCACAAACCCGCGCCGACTCCTACGCGTTGGTGGCGAAAACCGTGCGACGGTTCGACTACGCCCTGCGGGGGAAGGCCGACAAGGGCCTGCTGCGCCGCTTCCTGGCCAAGGTGGCCGGCTTGTCACGGGCCCAAATCACACGCCTGTTGCAGCAACACCGGACCACGGGAGAGATCGCCGACCGCCGCGACACCCCGCGCCGACCGTTCCCGCGCCGCTACTCCAACGCCGACATCGGGCTGCTGGCCGAGCTCGACGTGCTCCACGGCACGCTGTCCGGTCCGGCCACGCGCAAGCTCTGCGCCCGCGCTTTCCATCTGTTCGGCGACCGCCGCTTCGAACGCCTGGCCGGCATCTCCAACGGCCATCTGTACAACCTGCGGCACACGACAAGCTATCAACGGCGCCGCGGAACGACGCCGCTGCCGACGCGCCCGGTGCAGGTCGCGATCGGGGAACGCCGCCGCCCGCAGCCGTTCGGACAACCTGGCTGGGTGCGGGTCGATACCGTCCATCAAGGCGACCTGGACGGCATCAAGGGCCTCTACCACGTGAACCTGGTGGATGAGGTCACCCAGTTCCAGTGCATCGGCTCGGTCGAGCATATCCACGCCGCCTGCCTGGCCCCGGTCCTCGACGCTCTGCTGCGGGCGTTCCCCTTCACGCTCCACGGCTTCCACGCCGACAACGGCTCGGAGTTCATCAACCGCGAGGTCGCGGCGCTGCTCCAGGGGCTGCACATCGACGCATTCACCAAGTCCCGCGCCCGTCGCAGCACCGACAACGCCCTGGTCGAGAGCAAGAACGGCTCGGTCATCCGCAAGCAGCTCGGTCACGGCCACATCCCCAGCCGCTGTGCCGCGCAGGTCAACGCCTTCACCCAGCAGGTCCTCTCGCCCTATCTCAACTTCCACCGCCCCTGCTTCTTCCCCACCGAAGAAGTCGACCGCAAGGGCCGCGTGCGCAAGCGCTACCGCGACGCCGACATCATGCCCCCCTACGAGAAGCTCAAGTCGTTGCCCGACGCCGCCGCCTGCCTGAAGCCCGGAACCACCTTCGCAAAGCTCGACGCGGTCGCGGTCGCGATGAGCGACAACGAAGCCGCGCAGGCGCTCGACGAGGCCCGCACGCGGTTGTTCCGGTCCATCCACCCAGCGGCCTGAAGGTTTGCTCCGGCCCGCTACCGCCGCCTGTCGGTCGGCGTCGTGCTGTTGACGAGCAGGCGCGAGGAAGCTCGAACACCGGACGTGCCAACTCGCGCGGGCGCTGCCGAGCCCGGATCGCCGGCGCCGACGCGCGTCGTCACCGGCTGCGGTCGAATACGGACGGACAGCGCTGTCGTCGAGCCCGGATCGCCGGCGCCGACTTGCGTCGTCACCGGCTTCAGCACCACCGAAAGGCGGAAGCGCGACGCCATCAGGCACGAGCGCCGACGACGATCCATCCAGCCGTTGCCGGCCGTTTCACAGCCCCTCGCGTAGTCACGTCCAGCCCCTCTGCTGCCGGTTCCGCGCTCGGCTACCGCACTCCGCAAACGTCCACAGACGGACGTTCGCTCCGCTTGGTCTCCTGCTGTTCAGAACCCGGCAAACCAGACCCTCACCGTTCGGTTGCTACGGCAGCGGCTACAGCACCTTCGCCCTGAACCAGGACGCGCCCAGCGCCGCGTCGTACATCGTGACGGTTCCGCCGCCATGAGCGATAATGCTGCGGTCACGCGCGCCCTCAACGCGGCCCGCGCCAGGACCTGTTTCGATCCGTCGGTTCGGTCGCCTGACAGGCGCGGCTCACGTGCCCCGCTTCAGGCTCATTTCTGGATTGGAAAGGACTTATATTCTTGGCGAGCCGCTCACCGAATTGGAAGTGCACTCACATCCCGCGCGAGGACCGATAGGTCCGGGGTGTGCGGGGCTAGTTCGGCCACCAATCCGCCGCGTTCCCCATCCCCGTCACGACCCGAAAGCCTTGCAAGTCCACTCTGCCAAGGGGGTTGATGGAGGCCCGGCGTCGGGCCAGTTCCTGGTCGTTTCGTCGGCACTGCTCGATGCGAATCGGCGGCAGGACAGGGCACGTCGAGGTTGCTGCACTCCGGTTCAGGTGGCGAGGACCTTCTCGCCCTGCTCGCGCAACTGTCCCTGCGGCCCGACGTGCCTGTAGAGCGTCACCGGCCTGATACCGAGCTCCCGCAAACAACCCGCGGTCGCTCAAAGCCGCGCGCCCGTTGCGTGCTGACGTTCGGGCGCGCGGGCCTGAGCGATCTACGACGTAGTCTTCGCCGCCGGCGCCTGCTGCGCCATGCGCTCCTGCATCTGTCGGGTGAGATGCGGCACCAGACCGATCATGCGCTGAAGCAGCATGAGTTGACCGCGGTGGTGCATCTCGTGCTCCTTTGGCGACAGGAGCATCTCGAAACGCGTCTTGGTCGCAGGCTCCGCGCCGGGGGGCATCGCGACGGGTTCCGCAAGAAACTCATCCGACAGGCCCTCGAGGAACGACGCGAAAGCCTCTCCCTGTGATTTGAGGTAGGCGATCGTTTCTGCTTTGGTCCGCGGCTTGGCCTCTTCCGCGCTGAACTTCTGGAACAGCTCCATGAAGTTCACGTCCTTGAGGTCGGTGACCTCGTTGCGCTGGATATAGTCCTGAAACCCGGTGCTCACCGTGATGTGGACCAGGGTGGCGCCGATGCTGCGCGTGTCGGGACTCGCCTGGAATCCGTACTTGTCCGCCGGAATGTCCTCGGCGGTCTGAATGGTGTTGCCGCGAACCTGGCGAAAGCTTCGTGCCAGGTCCTTGCCTCCGTAGTGCGTCATTGCGATGTCTCCTCCGATTTCGATATCAGGATCTACTCGAGCTGGCTCGACAGCAGTCGCTGTCGGGTCAGCTCGATGTGCTGCTCCTCGAAGCTTGTCGATGACGTCTTCGTGGAAACACAAGAATTCCCTCGCCGTCCGCGGGGCCCCTTTGGCCAGCGCCGCGACGATGGCGGGCCGCAGCAGGGCATCCGAAACCCTGGCGGCCAGGGTGGTGAACTTCTGCAGCGTCATGGCTCTATCTCCGCTCGCGTCGTCTGTGGATCCAGACCGCGGCCGCTTTTCCTTGTACAGGGGGCCGCCCGGGGGAGCCTGGACGGCACCCTCGGACGGCATGACGGACGTGGGGCGTCGCGCGCTTACGGGGCGACGAGTCCGGCCGAGCCATCTCCGGCCGGCGCAACCGTGCCAATCGCGATCCGGCGCGGCTTGGCGGCCTCGGACAGCGGCAGGGTCAACTCCAACATTCCGTTGTCGTAGCGCGCGGTGACGTTCTCGGTGTCGACCTTGGTCGGCAGCGTGAACGCCCGCTCGAACGTGCCGTAGCGGAACTCCGAGGAGTAACTGTGGCCGTTCGGTTCCGGGCGCGTGCGCTCGCCGGAAATGGTCAGGCTGTTGCCCTGCAGGTCGACGTGGACCTGGTTCGGGTCGATTCCCGGCAGCGCCACTCGCACCGTACAGCTCTCCTCGTCCGAGCCGACCTCAGTGGCCGGTGTCCAGGCCGCCGTGGACACTGCTGCCGGCTCGTTCCCGGCGTAGCGACCGAACGTGCGGTCCATTTCCCGATGCAGGTTGGTGAGATCTTCGAACGGGTTCCAACGAGTCATGCTCAACATGATGATGCCTCACAGGTCCAATGCCGTGTTTCCGATGCGCACACCCATACTTGCACATGATTTGAATATTGTCAATATATCTGCGTCGTTTATACTCATGCTTGGTGTGTCGGGATCGCGGCGAGCTGCGCGGACACTTCCCCAGGGTCGACCCGCTCGTCTGGCCGCTGGAAGTGGACGCTGAACCCGAGGTCGTTCTCGACCTCGATGAGCAGGTCGGCGAGCCGGATCGAGCGACTGCGGGCGTCCAGCCAGCGGTGCAGTTCGACGAGGCTGTCCGATTGCGCCGGGTCGGGGTGCTCGGCCGGATCCGTCTTCAGCCGCCACCCGTCGTCGTCGAACACGACCTGCCGGTTGTCAGGGACACCCTCGAGAAACCGGTCGAACGCATCCGACAGACGTGCTTTCAATTGCTCGACCGCCGCGTCGGGATCGACGGGGAACCCGGTGCGCGCCCAGAACTGCTCCCACTGCGCTGCGCACGCCGGACATCAAGGCGTCGCCTGCGGCCAGGCCCTTGCTGGAAGCCGTCGACGTCCTGGGCGACGACTCCACGGCGCGGCCGACCACCTGCGCGATGCGTTCCGCGCCGGCGACGTCTGGCTGGCGCGGTAGCGCCGCTACGGCGATATCAGAAAAGGCGCTGCTGTCGGCCCCCGTCGTCGACCGAAGCATGCCGGTCGCGGCCAATCCGCAAGGCTGGCTCGACGAGCGCCGAGCGCAAGTTCGCGCTGGACGAAGGCCTGCGCACGCTGGACGCCGCGGCGTGAGCCGGTGCGATCCACGGCGGTAGCATCGACAATGGCGTGCTCCGCGTCGAAAGGACGGAAGCCGCCGTGCCGGACGGGCCCGCTGACCTGGTCGCTGACCTCTACCGGCGAATACCCGACGTACGGATCACGGACATCCTTGCTCGAGGTGGACGACGCCACCAGGTTCACCGGGGCCTTCACGTACCTGCGAACCGGTTCGCCCTGTCGCGACCGCATCGGCCTGCTCAACGTGCTGCTCGCCGAGGGGATCAATCTCGGCCTGCGCAAGATGGCCGAAGCCACGGACCACGCACGGGTTCTGGGAACTGATGCGGATCGCGCGCTGGCACGTGGAAGGTGAAGCGTATGACCGGGCGTTGTCCATGGTCGTCGAGGCCCAGGCCGCGCTACCGATGGCGGCCGTCTGGGGCACGGGGCGGACCGCCTCGAGCGACGGCCAGTTCTTCCCGGCCGCTGGCCGCGGCGAAGCCCTCAACCTGGTCAACGCCCGGCACGGAACCGAACCCGGCGTCAAGGCGTACTCGCACGTCTCCGACCGGTTCTCCCCCCCGTTCGCCACGCAGACCATCCCCGCCACCGTCCGCGAGGCCCCCTACATCCTCGACGGTTTCCTGATGAACGAGACCAGGAGGCGCGTCCGCGAACAGTACGCCGACACGGGGGGCTTCACGGACCATGTCTTCGCAGCGTGCTCGATCCTCGGTTACGCGTTCGTTCCGCGCATCCGGGATCTGCCTTCGAAACGGCTGTACGTGTTTCGAACGCGCGGGCGTCCCGAAGCACTTGCGCCCACTGGTCGGCGGCGAGCGGCGAGACGTGGGCAAGGAATTCAGCCGGGATACATGCAGAAGACGAGCCGGTTGACGAATTCGGAAGCGAAGTCGTGCCCGGACTTGGTTGAACGATTCGGGGCGCTTCGGCCCGATGAACGCTGGATGACGGCTCCGCGGGGAGAAGTGGCCGCGCGCGCGGACGCCTCAATTCGGCAGAATTCTGCTATATCAGGCCGCCTGGCGGCGCTTCCAGCCGCTACGCCGCTCTTCGCCACGAGGTCGCCCGCGCGCCAGCTATTCTGCCACAGGACCATGAACTTTCGAGTGTGCACCCGGTGCTCTCGAGGTCCTCGCCGGACCGCTCGGCCGGGATCTCCCCCAACCGCTACGTTCCCGCCAGATGCCAGAACCTGCTCAGGAGGCGTTTACGCTTCGAGCACGTCCCTGAGCTGCTTCGCGATCCGACCGCCGCCTATGTCAACGAACTCCACGACACCGGCCATGCCGCCACTCCTCGACACGCTGCGTGGGTTTTCCAGATGGGTTCGGCGGAGTCGGGCGCCACCATCAAGGTCCGGTCTGCTGTCCGGCCGCAGACGCCCGGCCAGCGAATGGTCGTACGTGTCCCCCCATTCGACCACCCAAAGTGATCCGGCACAACGGCGGGTCAATGGATCGTCTCCCCGACGTCATGGTCGACGATCACAAGCTCGCCGGCCGCTGCTTCCAAGATGCCGATGGCGATCTGCGCGACCAGGCTCGCGAACGTCCACGCCCACCAACGCGGCCAGCCGTGCAGCACATGCAGCTTCACCGCCTCGATGACCGTCGCCAACTCCAGCGCCTCGAATGGATGCAGCTCGCGGTCGAGCGTGACCCACTCGCCGATGACCCATTCCGCGCTTGTCGGCTCGTCCACCATTGCTTCCTCCGCGTCGCCTTCGACGAGCCGGAGTTCTGCAGTGGATCGTGGTCCCGGACCGTCCTACCTTTTACCGTTCGGACTGCCGGACATTGCCCAGCCGGCAGCCCCGGACCAGGACCACGAGTCTCGTCACACAGCAGGTTTCCTTCGACCACCACCAGATCTCTGCAGGCCGTTGAACGGGCCGCCGCCGCGGAGCGTGCTCGACATCGTCACACAGTAGCCGCTGGCCGCTCACGACATCGGCTCCGCGAGCCCGCGGAGCCACTCTCGGGCCGGCGACATCTGCCGGCACGCACCGACTTTATCCTGCTCAACCGGCCGGATCCGCATCGCGTCGAACGGCGGGCATCGCGGCCTGGCCCGCACCATCGAGGTCCCCAGGCCGGACGCCGCGGCCGAGCTGCCGAGCGGGGCGCCCCGGCTGCGCCTCTGCCGCCGCGGACCCTCGAACGGCAGGCGGCGCGCCACCGGCTCGACATCCCCCTCGGAGACCACAGAGCCGCCGCAGTCCGGACACCTCGACGGCCACGGCAGCCGCACGTCGACCACGAAGCGCGTCAGGCAGCCAGAGCACCGCCCAGGACGCGTCTCCCGACGCTCGGGATGCGTCGTCGGAAGATGAGCCCCGATCAGACGCTGGCCGCTCACGATACCGTCCCTTGCCTTCAGATCCGCCGCCGACCGAACGGTGCGCGCGCGCTATCAGGTTGCAACACTCGACCCTGCTCACCGTTCATTACGCCGTCGCCGCCCCCGAACCCGCATAGCGCACCACCTGCCCCGTCCGATACGACGTCAACCGCACCAACCCGCAGGCCGGGCACACATCTGCTTGACAATCCCCCGTCGAACGCTCCCGGTCCAACCCCCACAGGTGCCCGTTCTCGCGGCGAGGGCACGCCGGGACCACGAGCTTCTGCTCCGGCATCAGCCCTGTCGGCGCGTCTCGAGCCCCTCCGCCAGCCGGTGGCCCAGGACTGCTTCGAGCGTGCCGTCACCGACACTGACAACCCGCGTGCCGTAGACCCGCCACCGTCCGCCGCCGTCGCACGCCGCATAGCCGCGCGCCACGCGAACCGCCTCACCCAGCGACGGGAACACCGACCAGACCCACTGCCGCGGCCGGCCCGCCGACCGCCACCCGACCGCGTACAGCTCGTCCATCACCGCCACCAGGTTCCGGAGCCCTCAACCGACATCGACGTCGTCGCCCGCGCGTTCGGCCGCGTCGACGCGCTGCACCGGGTAATCCGCCGCCCCGAACAGCTCCCGCTGACGCAGTGCCGCATCGACCTCGACAGTTTTCGCCGGGCGGAACCCACCGCCGTCGTCCACCTCGATCGCGAACAGCCCGCGACCGCGACCAATCATGCGCCAGCGACGTTCCGGCATCATCCTTCCGAGCGGGCAATCCCGGCCCGCCCCCCACCTGCCGGTCGGCTCCGATGGAACTCTTCCCAGCCGGCGAAAAACCCGGACCGGGACCGCGAGGTCTCATGCATACCCCGGTCGATGCCGCCGCTGGATTTCAGCGCCGGAGCCCGCCGGCCGGCGACGCCACATCGAGCGCGTCGTGCAGCGCGTCGACCCGCTCCGCGTCCTCGTCGCGTTCGGCCAGCTCGATCAGCTCCCGCAGGATGCGACCCACGATGAAGCGCAACGTCATCGTTCTGTCCTCCGGATCCGCAACGCGTTGAACGGCCGACGCGCCCGCCACCGTCTCTCGACGCTCCGGATACGCCGCCGGCAGATGCGCCCCCAGCAGCCGGCGGCTGCTCACGTCTCCACCGCCAGGCGCACGACATCGTCCGTCCCCTCCGCCGACGCCAGCCAGCCGAGATCGTCGTCGGCGCCGCCGTACGCGCGGTAGTCCGCGCACCGCACGTGCCAGCGCCGCCCGGATCGCTGGCCGTGAACACGTTGACCACCTCCACGACGACCACCTCGCCATGCTCGCTACGGCGTTCCAACACATCGCCAGGGCGGGCTTTCGTCAGTTTCACCGGTTTCGTTCTCCTCCCATCCCGGTCTGGCCGACCACCACCAGCAGCCGAATCGAATGGATACGCGCTGGCCCGCCTCGGCGCTACATCTGGACACGTCCCTGGAAATGCGCACCGTCGGCAATCACCACGCGCGGAGCCGATATCACCCCTTCAAACGACCCGGTCTCGCCGATGCGCACCAGCTCATTCGCCGTCAGCTGCCCGGTCGCCGTACCGAGCACCACGACCGACCTCGCCAGCACTTGCGCCTCGACACGGCCCCCAGGGCCGACCGTCACCACATGCTGCTGCAACTCGATCGTGCCGACCACCTCGCCTTCGACCTCCATGTCCTCGTTCCCGCTCACATCACCCTTGATGACTATCCCGCGCCCGATCATGGTGCCCCCAGCCACCGGCGCGCGACTCCCGCCGCCGTGCTCCGGCAGTCGACGTCCCGCCGCCGCGATGTCAACGACGGCGGGCTCGGCCATGACCCGACTCGACCTCTCCTGTTGCGCCATCAGTCCGTTCTCCTCTTCGCACTCAACCTTCAGCTCCCCGGACCCGTCATGCCAACCTTGAACGAACATCGTCATCGCGATCGTCAAGCCCGACGCGACTCACCAGGTTGGCCGCGACCGACGTCGATGTGGCGCGCGCGATCGTCGTGATGATCGAGCAGCGGCGGAAAGCGTGAGGAAGCCATTGCCCGCAAGCGCGATCCACGGACCCCTTCAGTCTCGATCTTTCGAAGTTCTCTCCCCGCCGACGAGCGCTTCGAAGTCCTCGAAATCATTCACCAGCGCCTGGGCCAGCGCATACAGCCGCGTCAGGGCCTCCTTCGCCCCGGCGAACCGAACCTCAATCCGGCCCGGCTCGACGAGCACGCCCGCCGGCAGGCCCGACAGCCGCGCCTGGAGCGCTTCGGCCGGAACCGGCACCCGAATCCCGGTCAGACGGGCCTTGCGCAGCTCGGTCAGCAAATGCGCGCGCCGCTGCTCCTCCGCCCGGAAGACGCCCCGCTTCCCTTACGTCCGCAACTGCCGCAGCAACTCGACACGCGGCAGCGTCAGCGCGTGGCCGGTCAGCTCCGCGCCGAACGTCCGCATCAGCGTCGCCGCTCGGGGCCCGCGAGACGCCGAACAGCCGCTCGAGGTCGCGGCGGCGCGTCAGCAGCGGACGGTCCAACTCCTCGAGCTGCCCCTATGGCGTCGGGGATCGCGAGCAGCCAGCGCGGCTTGGCGGGCATCCGGGGCTGGCCCCGCCCAACTACCGCTGACCCCGCTCGGGCTCGACCCCTGGGGCATCGCGCCCGTGGGACTTGGCGTTATCATGGGCTGCATGAGCAGTACCGCGCAGATCCTCAAGATCCGAGGCGGCGGCCGGCATGGTACTAGAGGCGGGGCTACCTTGGTCCAGACACCGGCAGAGCCTTCCAGACATTGTGGGGTAAACCGTGGGATGCTGTATCCTAGCGCCGCTGTAAGTCTATGTGTTTTATGGGTTTTACAGCGTCAGTCGCGCTGCCGCAACCCGAAGACCGCCCATCCGAACGCGCTCGTCTGCTCCGCTTGCGCCACGCCCGCTGCTCGTGCGTCCGACTCGACGGCAGCCAGGGCCTGCGCGCCGTGCCGCGTCTCCCAGTCCTTGAACCTCTCCAGCTCTTCCTCGACGAGGCCGATCACCCAGACGATCACGGGTCGAGATCCCCGGGTGGTGCGGCCCGTGCTCGGGTATTTGTGAATACCCCTGCCCCGCGCCACGTGGTCACCTGGGGGCTTTTCCTGGAGGTCTTCTCGTGACGACGATTGACGATAACGACGCAGAACGACAGTGGAAACGTGAGCATCCGTTCGTTTGCAGCCTGACGCCGGGCGACCGAGGGCGCATTGTCGAGGGCGTGCGGGAGCATGCCACGTCTGTCGTGCGCGCCCTTGTCGAAGTGCTCGAAGCGGCCGGCGACGATGCGACGGCGGACGTCCTTCGCGATGCGCGCGACCGGATCGCGCCCCGACCGGGACGCCCCGTGCAGACCGACGACGACGGGCGCATACCGTTGTCCGAGTTCGTGGAGCAGGGGCAGGGAAACGCTAGTTCGCTCCAGAACGTGGGGGACGTGCTCGAAAGAGCGAGGCGCGGTCAATGACTGACGATGAGAAGCGCGCCGTCATACGTCGATGCTGGTGTCGTCTCCAGCCTGTGCGCTGTGGGAAGTGTTGGCAGTTGCAGAACGAGCTAGAGGGCTCATGATGCTGTGCGAAGCGTGCAACGAACCATGCGAGCCAGACACGGGCCTGGGTTGCGAGCAGTGCGGCCGTCTGTTCGGGCAAGCTCGAACCGGCGAACCGGGAGGATTCCCATGCAGACGATTGACCAACAGCTACAGCCCTACAACATCGCGCGAGCGGAGTTCGTCAGACTCCAGACGCTCGGCCTGACAGAGGCGAGTGGTGGACCGGTGGCAGACAACTTCCTACAGATGGGGGCGGACTGCTACGCGGACTGGAAGCGCGGGGTGACGTGTGTGCCGGACGTTGACGAGGACGAAGCGCGGCGCTCTGGCGTCTGGTTCGAGGTGCGGCGGGATCAACGGCAACAGGTGATCAAGGCATACGCGACGCTAGGCGTAGATCCGCCGGCGGACTTCACGTCGTAGATTGGGACCCGCTGGCCATCCGATTCGCCCCAACAGACCATCCGCTCCTTTGCGAGTGACCATCCGCATCGGTCCATCAACGGCCGCAACGTGCCGTATCATCCGGTGGTTGCATATGTGGGAAGTCCGGCGCCTGTCCGCGCGCAAACGTCAACGTTTCCGGTGGTTAAGTCTGTAGCTTGCGAGTTCCGGCACATCTTCCGTCATCGGCTCCCTCTTCCCGTCAGCCACTCACGTTCGCACAGACGCCGCGAACGATCCGGAGCATTCTTGACTTCGCATCGTCACTCGGTCGGTTCGAGACCGTCACTTCTTTTCGACCCGTCACGGTCGCGCGCGCCGACACGGCGGAGCGCCTTCGACCGTGACACCGGTAACCGTGGGGTCGAGCCGCCGTGGAGACGACACACCCCGCTCGCGAGCCGGTAGCAGCTCGGCAGGCCGTCCGACGTCGGTCCAGCGCAGGGCGGCTCGCTACCAGGGACGCTGGCCAGTCGCTACCGGGCGCATTCCCGATTTCCCGGAACAGTGTGTAGGCAAAGATGGCCTGTGAGGCTGGGGGAGGTTGAGCCGGTCTTCGGACAGACGGGGAGGGTGGTACTGGACATTACGGCTCGGACTGCCCATGATGGTGCGTTGAAATGGACAAGAGCGCCATCGACACCCCGAGCCGCGAGATCGATCTTCGCAACATTCCCGTCCACCTGCGCACTGCCCTCCGGCGGGCGCTGGAGTTTGAGGCGCGTGCTCCAGCGCCCAGGTCGGCAGAGGAAGCGGAGCAGTGCGAAGAGCAGCTGCGGGCCATCGCGGACGAGTTCTTCGGCGCCCTCCTCACCCCCGTGCTGCAACGCGCGGTGTGCTCCGCCGCGGTTGGCGACGCGGCGAGCGCCCTCGTGCGCCACCTGCCCCGGCGGATGCGGAGCGACGGCCTGGAGACCGTCAACGTTCGCACCTCCCGGGGCACGACGGTGCCGGTCACGACGCCGTACTACCGCGAGAAACACGCCCGTCGGGCGAAGCGGAGGCCGGGGGACTCTACCCCGCCTTGGTGGTGCTGGGCATCTACGACCGGTGCACGCCGAAGCTGGCCTCGGATGCAAGCCGCGCGGTCGCCATGCTCAGCTCGCTGGCTGAAGCGCAGGCGCAGCTCCGCTCCGACGGCATCGCCCTGGATATCAAGACCCTCCGCTCGACCGCCTATCGCTACGCTGCGCGGGCCCGAGCGGCCCAGCGGAGCGCGGCGTGCGGCCTGCTGGACCGCGTGACCGGGAAGCGGGTGGTCGTCTCCCTCGACGGGGGCCGCGTCCGCGTGAGGCGCAAGAAGCGTGGCCCCAAGACGAAGAAGGGGCGCAACCGATTCCATACCGACTGGAAGGAACCGAAGCTCCTCATCCTGTACGTCGTCGGCGACGACGGGCGACCGTCTCAGACGTGGGCCCCGATCATCGACGGCACGCTCCGGGGACCGGAGGCGGTCTTCGCCCTGCTGTTGTCGTACGCGCGGCAGATCGGCCTCAACGCCGCTGACAAGGTGCTCTTCATCGCCGACGGCGCGCCCTGGATCTGGCAACGCATCCCGCGCCTCATCGCCGCGCTCGGGCTCTCGCCGACACAGGTGCTGGGGCTGATCGACTTCTATCATGCCGCGAAGCAACTCTCCGACGCGGTCAAGCTGCGCCGCTGGAGCGCGACGCAACGCACCCGCTGGCTCAACCGCACGCGGGGGCTGCTCAAGCGAGCACGGGTGGACGAGGTGATCACGGCCCTGCGGGAGCTGTGCCGCGGGCGCACGGCCGGCAAGATCCGCACGCACCTCAACTACTTCCTGAAGAACCGTCATCGTTTCGCCTACACCACAATGGTCGGGCTCGGGCTTCCGCGGGGCAGCAGTGCCGTCGAAAGCGCCATCCGTCGCGTCATCAATCTCCGCATCAAGGGCGCATCCATCTATTGGCTACCGGAGAGCGTCGACGCGATTCTTCTCCTGCGGTCTTTCTATAAGTCCGGCAGATGGAACTGTTTGCAGCGGATGGCCATGACGCCGGTGGGTGTGAGCGCGTGACCGGGAAATCGGGAATGCGCCCGTCGCTACCCCGCGTGTGACGTGTGAAAGGACACGATCACGTCGACGGCGGCCGCGCCATGCCCCAGCCGCTTTCGCCCCGGCTGCTGAGCGGCGCCTTGAGGCGCGTTGGCCTCAGCTTCGCGTCTCGCTCAGCAACTCGCAGTGTCCCGCTGCTTCGTGCATGTCCTCTGGACTGACCTCGGCGTGTCCGGCCAAGTCGGCGATCGTCCGCCCACCTCCTCTTCCCGTACCATCCCATCCGACATGCCCACGACCGTTCCAGACAGATCCACCGCGCAGTACGACCATGAACAGCTCCTGGCCACGCTCAACGAACGCCAACGCGAAGCGGTCACCGCCCCAGACGGACCGATCCTCGTCATCGCCGGCCCCGGGTCCGGAAAGACCCGCGTGATCTGCGCCCGCATCGCCCACCTCGTGCGCACCGGCCGTAGCGAGCCCGCCCGCATCGCCGCGCTCACCTTCACCCGCAAGGCGGCCAACGAGATGGAGCAACGGCTGCGCACGATGCTCCCCGCCGGCGACGCGCGCGCCGTGTGGATCTCCACCTTCCACCGCCTGTGCGGCAGCCTGCTCCGCGAGCACGGCACCGCCATCGGGGTGCCCGCCGATTTCCGGATCGTCGACGAGACAGAACGGATGAACGTCATGCGCCAGTGCATGTTCGACGCCAACGTCGACACCCGGGTCCACAAGCCGCAGGCGCTGCTGCACCGGATGAGCGTCATCAAGAACCGCATGCAGGTGCCAGCGACCCCCGACAACTGGGACGGGGACGAGTACGCCGTGCGCAACGCACGCCTCTGCGCCGCCTATCAGACCGTGCTCGCCGAGGCCAACGGGCTCGACTTCGACGACCTGCTGCTCGCCACGGTCCGCACGCTGCACGAGCACCCCGACGCGCGCCGCGCCGCCGGCGACCGCTTCCCGCGCGTGCTGGTCGACGAGTACCAGGACACGAACCTCCCGCAGTACTTCCTCGTTCGCCAGCTCGCCGAGGGACATAACGACGTGTTCGTGGTCGGGGACCCGGACCAGGCGATCTACGGCTGGCGCGGCGCCGAGCTGGCGAACATAATGAGCTTCCAGCGCGACTTCCCCGCCGCACGACGGATCGACCTGCAGTTCGCCTACCGCTCCAGCGCGCGCCTGCTCGAGGCCGCCACCGCGATGATCCGCCACAACGCCGACCGTCTCGACCACCGCCTGGGCTCGGCCAACCCACCGGGACTGCCCCCGGCCGTCCACAACGCAGCCGACCCGACGGCCGAGGCGAGCTTCGCCGTCAGCCGCGCCGCCGCGCGAATCGCACGCGACAACGGGTCGGTCGCGATCCTCTACCGCACCAACGCGCAGTCGAGAGCCTTCGAAACCGCCTTCAAGCGGGCCGGCATCCCGTACCGGATCACCGGCGACAAGAGCTTCTACGACCGGCCGGAAATCGGCGACGCGCTCGCCTGCCTCCAGGCCGCCTCCAACCCCGACACCGACGACGAGGCGATGCGCCGGTTCGTCGACCTGCCGCCGCACCCGCGCACCGGCCAGAAGGCCGCCGCGCAGATCGACCGCATGCGCGCACCCACGTTCTGGAGCCGCGCGGCGCTGGCCGTACGCACCGGAACGCTGCCCGACCGCCACACCGCCAACCTGCGGCTGCGTTTCGAGCTCGCCACGGTGCTCGCCGCCGCCGCCCGGCGGCTGCCGCTCGACGACCTCGTCGACATCGTGCTCCACGAGACCGGATACCATCAGGCCGTCGCAGCCTCCGGCGACCCCGACGCGGCCGACCGGCTCGACAACCTGGCCGAGCTCGGTTTCGACGCCGCGGTCTTCCGCCGCGACGCCGGACAAACCCACACGGCAGGCCCCGACGAGCGCCTGCAAGTCCTCGCGGAGTTCCTGGAACACTGTCGGTCGATGCGCGCGCCCAAGCGCGCCGGCGCGGCCGACATTCGCGTGACGCTGTCCACTCTCCACGGAGCCAAGGGGCTCGAGTTCGACACGGTCGTCATCGGCGGCTTCGACGCCGAGCACCTGCCGCACCGCGGCACACTCGTCTCCGCCGACGACAACCAGAGCGCCGTGGAAGAAGAACGCCGGCTGGCGTATGTAGGCATGACACGCGCCCGGTCCGAGTTGTACCTCAGCGTGCCAGCCGTCACTGGGCACGGCGCACGGCAGCGCCCCACCGAGCCATCGCCGTTCCTGACCGAAATCCCCGAGAACCTGAGAACCAGGACGGGCAACGCGTACATGTCCGCAGGACCGCTGGGACCCGAAAGGCCGGTGTTCGCAGTCTGAACACCCACCGAAAGCGTCCTGCAACACCCCCCGCCACCGGCCTCACAGCCCCCGCGCTCTATCGAACACCGGCGCGGACACGACAGAAACCACGGGAGGGGGAGCGGAAAAGAGAAAATGGTGGTGGTGGTGAGAGTAGGTGGGAGTCTGATTCGCCCCCACGACGCCCCGAGCAGAGACCACGCGGCTACTGCTGCGCAGCCCACCCGCACCCCCGTAAGCGCCCCGGCGCAAGCTGGTCCACGCCCACACAGCGGGCGCCCGGACGCGCCCGCGCGAACCATCGCGCCACCCTCGCAGTCAGGCCGTGTACAGCCTCCCCCGGGCGCCGCGCCGGAGACTGGAACCATCCCGGAACAGCCAGATCGCAGCATGCTCGCTCGCTCGCGTCGAGCCGCGGGCGCGTAGATACTCAACATTCTCCGGGGCGCCGTCGTCGAGATACGTGTCCTCGCGGACTCGCTCGCGCTGTACCAGCTCTCGGTAGGCGTCTGTTGCGTCACTCATCGGTCCCCCTACAAACAACCCGCTGTTCGTCGGTCGTCGCCAGCGACTGCGCCCAGCTACGCGGGCCGCGACAACGGCCGCGTCGTGCTGGGAGAGCTGTTGTAGGAATCGAAGGCGGTGTGGGCGGCTGCAGCGGCGGGAGTCGAGGGGCGGGCCGGTGAAGCCTGACCTGGTCTCTCGCCGCTGAGCCCGCTGGTGGGTCTTGGGCGGGACTGCTGGACGACTTCGAGAGCCTGAGCGGGGCTCAGCCTGTTGACGCGGAAGGCCTCGGAGAGCGCAACGCGTTGCCGCTGGACAGGGGTTCAGAACGTAACCGCCGCCGAACCGCGACGGCCGAAAACTGCCAGACCGCTCCAGCTGGTCAGCCTGACCGACGTGCTCCGCCATAACGGGCTGCTCAGCCAAGGACGGCGTGCTCCGCCATAGCGACAACATTCGAGTCCTAGAAATCGGCGTCCGATAAAGGATGAACCGTTCACTGCGCCGGCCCCGTGTTTCCGGGGATCCGCGCCGGGAATCGCCTTGTCGCCGATCACGCCTTCGCCTCGAAGTCGGCCGGATCCGGCGGATCTTCGGTCTCACGGATCCCGGTCTTCCGGCCGCCGGGAAAAACCCCAGCCACCGGGGCAGGTTCTCGTCGCACCACTTGAGCTACGGCGCGGGGAGCTGGTGAAGGTCGCAGGGTTCGCGCTACAGGCCGCGGCGGCCGAGACTGAGCGGGTAGCGGCGAAGCTGCAGGGAGGGACAGACCACCCACTGAGGTAGAATCGAGTCACCAACGGCTGGGCGCTCGGCGACCCCGGCAATACTCGCGAAAAGGCCCGCTGGTTGCTCACCGGCGGGCCGTCGTCTTGTACAGGCGTGTTTCATTCCCCGGCCCAGGCGACCCCTTCCCGCGGTGGTGTCGACCCAGGCGCTCAAGCTCACGACCTATCCAGGCGGCGCGACGAGCAGGCCGACGGCGGCGGCGAACATGCAGAAGACGAGCCGGTTGACGAATTTCGGAAGCGAAGGCGGTGCCCGGACTTGGTTGAACGATTTCGGGGCGCTTCGGCCCGATGAACGCTGGTGGCGCGGGTCCGATAACGGCCCATTACGTTTACGTCTGGCGACCGTTGGGGCCTGCTTCCGCAGTTCGGGTGAACAGCGGTCCTCATGAGGCGCCGGCCCGCTCGAACAGAGACCGGGACAGACCAGACTGCCGAACAATCGACTTCAACGTCCCGATACGGAGTACCCGGTGGTTCGGCACCGGTACCGTGATGGTGTCGCCGGCTTCGGCCTTCTGCATGATCACGTGGCTTCCTTTGCGCCGAACCTCCACGAACCCGTGATCGGCGAGTACGCGACAGGCTTCCCGACCGGAGAGCACTCGGAGTCTAGCCAACCGCGACCTCGACCTGCGTGACGTACACCTCCTCGTGCAGCCGGCGCTGAATCTCGGTGGCGGAAGCGGTCTCGAAGAACAGCTCCAGGGCTTCCTTCAGGTTGTCGCGCGCCTCACCAACCGTCGCTCCCTGGCTGGCGATGTCGACGTCGGGACACAGGGCGACGTAGCCGTCGCCTTCGCGTTCGATGATTGCCGTCAACTGTCTGACCATCTGGTCTCCTGCCTGTGAACCACTACCCTGGGGAGCCTCTTGCAAAACCCTTGGTCGGCCGGGTTTTCCTACCCGAGGCAGAGGGAACGGACGGTCAGCGGGGTGGGACGCAGCGTTCGTAGGATTAGGATAGCAGCCGTCACCGGCGCCGGGGAACCGGAGACACGGGGTCTCAAGGGACCTCTGGGACCTCCCGGTCGGTTATGAGGGCGAGCGCGCGCGACGAGACGTGGCGCATTTCCCTCACGACCCGTTCCAGTTCGCGGTTGTTCTCGAGCCACTCCTGGTAGAGGGCGAGTTCGTCTTCGGAGAGCAGCAGGCTGACCGTTTTTCCGCGCACCTTGTGTGTCCAGTAGCGGTACGGGCCGTGACGCGCGTCCGGGTCGCGGTGGCAGCGGCAGGCAGGCTTCCCGCACGTGAGACGGCGGGTCTGGATACTGCCCTGGCGGACAAACCCGAGCGTTTGCAACTCCGCCTTGAGCGCATCGTATTGTTCGCTGTACCGGCGCATCGGGTTCCGGCGGCCCATCGGTTCCCTCCTTGACCTCACTCCTACACTACTATATATAGTAGGCGCTGGGAGCAGTCAAGCCATGCAGAACCTGCGCGCCTCGTTCGCCGCCTACTGGGAGTCAATCCAACAGGGCCTGTTTCCCCGGTTGGAGCAGGTGTTGGGTTCGCTGACCGAGAAACAGCAGCAGTTGGTGCAGACCCTCGAGGTGATCCGTATCGAGCAGATGATTCCCTCGCGCTTGCGGATGCCGGGCCGCCCCCGCAAGGACCGCGCGGCGGTGGCGCGCGCCTTCGTCGCCAAGGCGGTCTACGACATGCCGACCACGCGCCTGCTGCTGGACCGGTTGGCCACCGACGTGGTGCTGCGCCGCATCTGCGGCTGGGAGCGGCGGCGCGAGATGCCAAGCGAGTCGGTCTTCTCTCGCGCCTTCGCCGAATTCGCCCACTCCCAGTTGCCCCAGCGCGTGCATGAAGCGTTGCTCCGGAAGACGCACGGCGACCGTTTGGTGGGCCATCTGTCCCGAGACTCGACGGCCATCGAGGGGCGCGAGAAGCCGGCCGCGAAGGAGAAGTCGCCTCCGCCGCCCAAGCGCAAGCGGGGCCGGCCGAAGAAGGGTGAAGAACGGCCCAAGACACGCAAACGCCTCGACCGGCAACCGAGCATGACCCTGCAGGAGATGCTCGACGACCTGCCGGCCGAGTGCAGTGTGGGCACGAAGAAGAACAGCAAGGGCTACAGGGACACCTGGGTCGGCTACAAGTTGCACATCGACGTGGCCGACGGCCAGATTCCGGTCAGTTGCATCCTGACGTCCGCCTCGCTGCACGACAGCCAGGCCGCCGTTCCACTGGCCACCCTGTCGGCCCAGCGGGTGGACAATCTGTATGACCTGATGGATGCCGCCTACGACGCGGTGCAGATCCGCGAGCACAGCCGCGCACTCGGCCACGTCCCGCTGATCGATATCAACCCCCGCCGTGACACTGCGCTGGCCGAAGAACTGCAGACCGAAGCCCGGCGCCTGAAGCGTCTCGGCTTGCAGCTTCCCGAACAGGTTCGGTACAACGAACGCACGGCGGGTGAGCGCGTCAATGGCCGACTCAAGGACGAGTTCGGCGGGCGCCACGTCCGAGTCCGCGGCAACGCGAAGGTGATGTGCCACTGCATGTTCGGCGTGCTGGCGCTCACCGCCGACCAGCTCCTGCGGCTGGTGACGTAAACCAACGCCTCGCCGGCCAACGCGCATCCCCTTCCGGTCGCCCGACAGGCGTCAGTCACCAACCGGTGTCTCCAACGCCCGGTGGGAAAACCCTCGAACTCCCTGATTTCCGCCTCTTGGGTCGCCGCCGGTCCTCCCGCCCCGCATTCTCGGTCGGGATCCAGGCAAAACGATGTTCACCAGAAGAACTTGTGCTCCGAGCCGAGCTACGCCAAGAGTTTTGCAAGCGGCTCTGGGGATTGAGTCCGATGGGTGGTCGTGACCACTTCTCCCTACCGGCCGGGAGGCCGCTGCTTCCAGCGACTCCCAGTCGCCGAGGTCGAGCGCGACATGATCTCCGAGAGTGATCCTCCGAGAGCACCCGCGAGGGCCTTGCCCCGACGGATCCGCCTCGGCCGGCGTCGGCTCGTCCAGCAGATGGCACAGGTCGATGAAGTGCTCCTGCGATGCCGAGCGCTCCTTCAGCGCCGAGGCCCACCACTTCGTGATGAAGGCGTGCGGTGTCACGGCGTCTACGCTTCGACCACGTCCTTGAGCTGCTTCTCGCCGGCCTCCGCACGCCGGATGCCGAAGCGCTCGGCGAAATGTGTGAACAGCTCGCTCTTGCTCATCCTGCGGGACTCAGCCATCCGGGTCTCCCCTCTCCCCTGGTGTCCCTGGGTCAGCAGCCGGTCCCGGTCGCGCCCCGACTGGCCGTAGTACCCAGCCTTTCCTCACCTGCCGCGCTTTTTCCCAGTGGCCGGCGACGACCATCTACCTTACCGCTCGCAGGCCCGGCCGTCGTTATCGCGGTCCATGCGCCGCTGATACGCGCAATGGCCACGCGGGACGCCGTTGGGATGATCGCGCCGCAGCGCCGTGCAGTTGCGGTACGGCCCGCACCCGGCTCCGGACGCGCGCGGCGATGCCGGCGGACTTGCCGGGGACGCGCGACGGCTGCCGGACTCACACACCACGCCGTCGCCGTCGCCGTCCCGCATGAACGGATATGCGGGATGGTTGCGTGTCACCGGTGCGATCCCGTGTGATCGAGCTTCTGCGCAACTGACGCGGCCGTTCCGGTTGTCGTCCCACGCGGCGATCGCCTCGGGAACGCGAACCGAGGGCGTCGCCGGGGCCGGTACCGCGCCACGCGCGAACGTGATCAACTCCGTCGAGGCGCAACCCGCCAGCACCTGGTCCAGAGCGGCCGCTTCACGCTGGTCGATGGTCAGGCCGTATCGCTGCCGGACCGCGATCACCCGCGCCGCGAACCAGCAGCGGTTCTGCGCCGGCAGCCACTCGGCCACGTCGTGGTCGACCTTCTCGTAGCGATTCACGCTCGGACCCGCCAGCGTCAGGTTCAGCGGGTCGGTCGCAAAGCGGCGACGGGTCGCAAGGTCCGCGGCGCACAGGCCGCTGTCGTGCGCCTCGGAGCGAGCCACCATGTGTTCGATGTCCGTGTCGGACTTGCTCGCGAACCAACGCCCCGTGTACGGACCGTAGACCCCGCCCAGTTCGTCGACGATCCGATCTTCTACCGACTGCGGGTACCGGTAATCGTCCGCCTCGTAGGGCGAGCAGCGTCGCTCCGGCGCGACGGTCAGGCCGCGCCACGACGTCTGCGCATGCAGCGCACCGACCGCCGGGACGCGGTCGATGGTGTTGATGCCGACAACGATGAGGACGGCGCTGATGAGACCGAGCGTGGTGGAGCGGAAGCGATGTGTGCGCATGCGCGATCATAAGGCGTCCCGGCGAACCCGGCGGTGGGACGGGCTCCTGGATCCAGCCTGGCGGAACGTGTGCGAGGCGTGCGGGATGGTCCAGATGACTGTCGTTCCAGACCGGGTAGTCGGCGCGATGAACGCTGGATGACGGCTCCGCGGAGAGAAGTGGCCGAGCGCGCGGGCGCCTCAATTCGGCAGGATTCTGCTATTCAGGCCGCCTGGCGGCGCTTCCAGCCGCTACGCCGCTCTTTGCCACGAGGTCGCCCGCGCGCAGGCTATTCTGCCACAGGACCATTCGGGTATGCACCCGGTGCTCTACGAGGCCCGGCGGTTGGTGTTGTTGAGGTGTTCCTTCAGGGTCGGCTCTTGCGGCGTCGAACCGGCGGTTCGTCTGCTCGAACCGCTTGGTTCGATGGTCCATATTCATCACGCCGAGCATCGTGTGGATCACCTCCGTTGCTTTCGACGATCCGATGTCGACGGTGGATACCCCTCTGGGTACTGCTGAGGTGGGTCTGATAACGGCCAGATCCGTTAACTGGATCCGGCCAGCCGTTTGCGGGCCTCTCCGACGAAAGTCGTGATCGCCGACCGGTCGCGTCGCCCCGGAACAAGGTGGCGCAGGAGAGTTGCCAGCGCCTGCGGCAATGCCGCATGATGTAGGGTGGCCGATGCAGCTCTACTTCACCCGCCCCTATGAACGCGCCATCCGCAAGCTGCTTTCCGAAGATTCCCGCAGGGAGATGGAGGCGGCGATCGTCGCCGGTCCCGATGCAGCCCCGGTCATCCGCGGGACGGGCGGCATCCGCAAGCTGCGCTGGGCCGGCTCCGGCCGCGGCAAGCGCGGCGGCATTCGCGCGATCTACTTCTGGCGCGCCGACCCCGGAGCCATCTACATGCTGACGGCCTACGCGAAGGCGGATCGCGACGATCTGACGGTGGCGGACCGGAAGGCGCTGGCACGGCTGGTGACAGAGATCGAACGGGAAGGGGGCGGAAGATGACCACGGAACGTACCGCGATCGGACAGGAGATCGAGACGGCGCTGGGCGAGGTCGCCGCCCATGTGCGCGGGGAGGCGACGCTTCCCTGCCGTATCGTGGACGACCCGGCCGCCGAACGAGTAGTCGCTCTCCGCAAGCGGCTGAAGCTGAGCCGGCAGAAGTTCGCAGACCGTTTCGGCCTCGACGTGCGGGCCGTGCAGGAGTGGGAGCAGGGTCGCCGGGTTCCGGACCGGGCTGCCCGCGTGCTGCTGACCGTGATCGACCGCGACCCGGAATCGGTCGTGCGGGCGCTCACCGCAGAGGAAACCGGAACCGCAAAGGCTCAGGTTCCGGCACCATAACACTCTCGCTCGCTGCCCCGGTTCCAGGTCTACCCGGTTGCGGTTTCGGTGTCCCGATGCAAGGGCGGGTCGAGACCGTAGCGTCCAGCGTTGGCCCGTAGCCACGACAGCGCGGGTAGGAGTCGACGACTGGCGCGGTGGCGGTAGGCGGTGGGGGTAGCTGTTGGCGTGGAGCGACGAGCCGTGTCGTCGTCGGCGCGACCCGTCCGGGTGTCGCTGGTCTGTTTCTCGCGTGTGACGGCCACTTGGTGACCGATGTGCGGCTCGACGGCCAGCTGGAGTTGGCCCGATTCCGTGGACACCTATCCTCTTGGCGAGGAGGAGGAGTCCACGATGCCGAAGTCGAGACCGCCGTACCCGGCGGCATTCCGACAGCAGATGGTCGAGCTGGTTCGGTCCGGACGTACACCGGGAGAGCTGGCTCGGGAGTTCGAGCCGTCGGCCAAGGCGATACGAAACTGGGTCGCGCAGGCTGATCGCGACGCCGGAGAGCGCACCGACGGCCTGAGCACCGAAGACGGCGAGGAGTTGCTTCGACTGCGCCGGGAGAACCGGCGGTTGCGCGAAGAACGCGAAATTTTAGCAAAAGCCACGGCCTGGTTCGCGCGGGAGACCGGATCCGGGAGGTCTACCGGTTCATGAGCGCGAACCAGGCTCGTTTTCGCGTCGCCACGATGGCCTGTGTGCTCGGTGTCTCCACGAGCGGGTACTACGCTGGCGTCGACGTCCACCGTCAGTTCGGGCGGGCGCATTCCCGATTTCCCGGAACAGTGTGTAGGCAAAGATGGCCTGTGAGGCTGGGGGAGGTTGAGCCGGTCTTCGGACAGACGGGGAGGGTGGTACTGGACATTACGGCTCGGACTGCCCATGATGGTGCGTTGAAATGGACAAGAGCGCCATCGACACCCCGAGCCGCGAGATCGATCTTCGCAACATTCCCGTCCACCTGCGCACTGCCCTCCGGCGGGCGCTGGAGTTTGAGGCGCGTGCTCCAGCGCCCAGGTCGGCAGAGGAAGCGGAGCAGTGCGAAGAGCAGCTGCGGGCCATCGCGGACGAGTTCTTCGGCGCCCTCCTCACCCCCGTGCTGCAACGCGCGGTGTGCTCCGCCGCGGTTGGCGACGCGGCGAGCGCCCTCGTGCGCCACCTGCCCCGGCGGATGCGGAGCGACGGCCTGGAGACCGTCAACGTTCGCACCTCCCGGGGCACGACGGTGCCGGTCACGACGCCGTACTACCGCGAGAAACACGCCCGTCGGGCGAAGCGGAGGCCGGGGGACTCTACCCCGCCTTGGTGGTGCTGGGCATCTACGACCGGTGCACGCCGAAGCTGGCCTCGGATGCAAGCCGCGCGGTCGCCATGCTCAGCTCGCTGGCTGAAGCGCAGGCGCAGCTCCGCTCCGACGGCATCGCCCTGGATATCAAGACCCTCCGCTCGACCGCCTATCGCTACGCTGCGCGGGCCCGAGCGGCCCAGCGGAGCGCGGCGTGCGGCGTGCGGCCTGCTGGACCGCGTGACCGGGAAGCGGGTGGTCGTCTCCCTCGACGGGGGCCGCGTCCGCGTGAGGCGCAAGAAGCGTGGCCCCAAGACGAAGAAGGGGCGCAACCGATTCCATACCGACTGGAAGGAACCGAAGCTCCTCATCCTGTACGTCGTCGGCGACGACGGGCGACCGTCTCAGACGTGGGCCCCGATCATCGACGGCACGCTCCGGGGACCGGAGGCGGTCTTCGCCCTGCTGTTGTCGTACGCGCGGCAGATCGGCCTCAACGCCGCTGACAAGGTGCTCTTCATCGCCGACGGCGCGCCCTGGATCTGGCAACGCATCCCGCGCCTCATCGCCGCGCTCGGGCTCTCGCCGACACAGGTGCTGGGGCTGATCGACTTCTATCATGCCGCGAAGCAACTCTCCGACGCGGTCAAGCTGCGCCGCTGGAGCGCGACGCAACGCACCCGCTGGCTCAACCGCACGCGGGGGCTGCTCAAGCGAGCACGGGTGGACGAGGTGATCACGGCCCTGCGGGAGCTGTGCCGCGGGCGCACGGCCGGCAAGATCCGCACGCACCTCAACTACTTCCTGAAGAACCGTCATCGTTTCGCCTACACCACAATGGTCGGGCTCGGGCTTCCGCGGGGCAGCAGTGCCGTCGAAAGCGCCATCCGTCGCGTCATCAATCTCCGCATCAAGGGCGCCTCCATCTATTGGCTACCGGAGAGCGTCGACGCGATTCTTCTCCTGCGGTCTTTCTATAAGTCCGGCAGATGGAACTGTTTGCAGCGGATGGCCATGACGCCGGTGGGTGTGAGCGCGTGACCGGGAATCGGGAATGCGCCCGTTCGGGCGCAGGCCGATGCGGACCTGACGGTCCGCTCCTGTCCGGCTTCCGGGTGTACTGCCAGCCGTACTGCCAGCCGAACCTGCTCCACGGGGGTCGTTTGTGCTCAGATCCGCGTAGATCTGCACCACAAAAAGCCAATAAACACGGTTTTTACTGGTGATCTGGCCGATCTGCGAACGGGGTTGATCCCCGCGTCCGGTTTTCACGGCGCTGTCCGGCGGACACGTCGGCGGGTGTTGTTTTCGCCGGATGCGCCTCAGCGAGACTGTTGCGTTGCAAACTTCGGTGCTGTCAGCTCCTGACGCGCGTTTTGCTGGACGCCTTCGGTACCGGTCTTACCGTCCGCGCGATCTACCGCCGCCCCGAGGCAGTACCGGATTGATTCTTGGCCGCGCCGGCGCCGGTCGCCCTCCCGGGTTCTCGGGTCCCGGTCGTCCCTTTCTGCGGCTTCGCAGCCAGAACTCCTGTATGGCCTGGGCTCCGTGCAGGCCCAGGTCCTTCAGGTTGCCCGGCATCTTACCGTCCAGTGTGCGGATTTTCACTTTCCCTTCGGCCTCGAGGCGTTTGCTCTGGGTCTTCCAGAGCGTTGCGATTGCTTCTGCTTCTCGTGCTGCGAGGTTGCCGCATGCCTGCTCCAAGCTGTCTGGATCCAGTTCGCGCGCGGTTATCACGTCGTATACGTCGCGTGCGATCACTTTTCGTGCGCGGGCGAGCTTCCCTTCGATGATCTGCGCCGTGCTCAATACGGTCTCGGGCCTTCGGTTGACGATGGCCGTTCGTTGTTCGCCGTCCCGTTTGGGCCGCATCTTCGTGACGTCCAGCGTCCCTTCGTGCGTGCTGATCACGGCCCGGTGCATGCTCGACTGCGGGTTCAACATGCCGTGGATTGCGCTGGCGAGCCCCCCGTTGGTGGCTATCGTTTCTCCTATCGCCCCGTTTGGGTCGGTGGTTGTCAGGTCGATGTCGTAGCTGTCGCGGTGCTGCCATCGTGCGGCCAGTATGGATCCGCCGCCGATTTCATAGCTCGTGCTTCCTTTGCTCCTGTCGGCGGGCGCGTTGAGCTGCGCACCGGCTGCGTCCCGTATGTTTTCCCATAACGCTCCGGCCCCTGGCGGCAGTGTGAGTCTCTCCCGTTCGGGCTCGGGCTCGGGCCGGTTTGTTGTGTCGCTCTTTCGTTCCCGTAGAGCGCTGATCAGCTGTTTCCACCAGCCTTTCATCGTGATTCCTCCGCGAACTGGTTGATCCGTCTCACCGTTTCCGCCGGCCACGGACCCGTCCGTTTTGCTGCCCGGTGCAGCTGGCGCCAGGTGAAGACGCCGTGGCGGTGCATCATCACCCAGTCTAGGGGCGTGCCCTCCCCGATTGCGGTTGACAGCATCGCTTGTTGCCGTGTGTCCGGCGTCTCCGCCTGGAACGCCTCCATCATTTCCGCGGGAGTCGGTATCCGTCCCCATCCGCAGCATTTCATGCAGATCAGGCCGTGAAGCCACGGGCACCGGTCTCCGCGCTCTTCCGGCGGCACGTCCGTTGTGTCGCGGTATTCGGCGCTGAACGCTTCTTCCGCAGCCAGAGGGTAGTCCATCCTCCATGGATCGAAGGACCGTTCCCGGATCCGCGCGCACCGCGCCGTCGTGTCTCCGGCTTGCACCTCTTGGATCATGCCCTCCTCTCGTCGTCTGGCACGGCCTTCTTCCGTACTTCCTCTTCTCCGTTTCCCACCCGTGCCCGTTGTCCGGCGCCCGGCGCCGGGTACGCTGCCGTCGGAGGCTGTACGTCGCCAGCGCACTGTGCCGCGAAGACGCGCGCGACCGTTTCGCTGCGCGTCTCGATCCGATCGGCCGGACGGTCGGGCTGCAGCCGCCGCCGCAGCTCTGCCGGGGCCCGCTCGTTGCTAAAGGCCTCGGGCGCGGCCAGCCTGCACGGCTCCCGGTTTGGGTCGTTGATCAGCATTGTCTCTTCCCCGCCTCGGCGGGGTTGCGATCCCGCGCCGTCGATCTGTTTCGGTGCCTGCGCGGTCGGTCGTTGCTGGCGCGGGGCTCAGGCCCGCGCTCAGCAGTACGACGGTACGACGGTCCCTCGCCGCGTTCGCGGGTTTCCTGCGACGGCTGTGTAGATGATCGCATGTCTCTTTGGTTCGTCCCCGCGCGTGCGGGGCGGACGCATTCTCAGTCGTGTCCGGCCGACTTGCGGCGGGTGCATCCCCGCGGCGTGCGGGGCGCGCGGCTTTCCTTGTACCGGTTGTCGGTCCGGGTGCATCCCCGCGTGAGCGGGGCAGCTTTACGAAGTCGCTGGTTCTGCAACGAACTCCCAGGTCGATCCCGCGCGGGGGCTTCCTTGCCGCCTACTCAGGCGCCGCCTCTGCAAGCCGCTCGAGCTGCGTCCCGTCCATCTTCACCGCGATCCAGCCCGCAACGGCGTTTACGCCGTGCAGCCGCACGCGGGTACCGCGGGCGATGTCGTTCTCCTCCCAGGCCTGCGGGTCGAAGCCGATATCTTGCCGAGCTTCGGCTTCCCGCCGCTCGAGCTCTGCAGGGGAACCAGGCCCAGCCAGGCCGAGTCCCGGCCGTGTCGGAAGCTCTCCATCGGCGGCGCGAAGGCCTGGATCGCCATCGCGCACAATGGCCCGATTCCCGGAACACTCATCAGCCGCACCGTCTGTTCGTCTTCGCGCGCCCGCTCACGCAACTCCTTCTCCAACTCGGCGATCTTCTCGTCGAACTCGGCGATCTGAACGAACAACAGCGCGCCCAGCTCCCGAACCGGGCTCGGAAGTCCCGAATCGGCATCTTCAATCGCCTCCGCCAGCCCCTCGACATGTGCCGGCCCTTGCGGCGCCACGACTCCGAACTCCGCGAAGTGTCCTCGCAGCGCGTTGATCGTCTGCGTGCGCTGCCGGACCAGCAGATCGCGCGTGCGGAAAAGCATGCCCTGCGACTGCTGGTCCCGCGTCTTCACTGCCACGAAGCGCATCGTCGGACGCGAGGCTGCCTCGCAGATCGCCGCCGCGTCGGCCGCGTCGTTCTTCTGCCGCTTCACGAACGGCTTCACGTAGACCGGCGGGACCAGCTTCACCTCATGACCGAGCTTCCCGATCTCGCGGCCCCAGTGGTGCGCACTCGCGCACGCCTCCATCGCAACGATGCATCGAGGCTGAGACGCCACGAAGGCCAGGAGCCTTTTCCGGCTCAGCTTCGTGCGGAATGCAACCGACCCGTCCGCCCGGGCCGCGTGCAGACTGAAAACTTCGTTTCGCCAGATCGATGCCGATGATGGTAGTGTGCTCCATTGGATGCCTCCTCCTCCAGGTGGTGCGTCACGACAGCTCCACCTTGGCACATTGCGATGCCGTCAAGAGGAGGCGTCCACCCCATCATCGAAGCGACCTCCGATCGTTCGTCGTCTTGACGGCCCACTCTCGGGCTGATAGTCGACGGAGTCCGGCACTCAGGGGCCACAGATGTTGACGAACGCATGAGTGTTGACAAGAGGTCATTCCATAGCAGCGTTAGCGTGTACGCGCTCGAAGACTGGATCGAGGCTGCACGGCGAGGCCGAATACCGAGATCCGCGCGACAACTGGTCGCTCATTTCGAGACCGCAGACCTGCAACACCACACGAAGACCAACGGGATGAGGGTGCTGCCCGGGCGGTCCAGCTCGAGCCCTGACCAGCTCAGGTCGCGAGTGTCGCAAGTCTAGGACCGAACACCCGCTTGAATGCAAGAAGGCTGTCGATCATCCACTGCGTGACTTTTTCCAGCGTTTCCTGGTTGTCATCGATGGAACCCGGACGGAGAGTTGATATACGGATCGCCCTGCGGTTCTCCGAGCGGTCCCAGGTCAGCGCGCCCAGCTCCGATTCCAGCACTGCTCTCTGCTGCTCCAGCTTTTTGAATGCCAGCTTGGTACGCTCGAGATCAGGGGAGTCGATGTAGAGATCCACCCGCGCTCGTCCGGCGGCGGTGAAGTTGGCGCCGTACGTAATCCAACTGGTACCTGATGAGAATGAGTACCAGTTCTGCCGTTGGGCCTTGCGAGCCCCGGTAAAATCGTGCTCTTCCCTGAGGGTGTCGATGAGCGCTTGGAAGAAACGGCGGTACTTCTCCTTCCGTTCCGATGTACCTCGTTTGCCGACAATCGGCTTGCTCCATTCGTTCGGAGTCACAACAAGATCAGGATTCACGGAATTGAGGATGTCCACCAACCGGTCGTGTTGCGTCGCGAGCCATTCCGCAGTTTCCGCCCACTCGTCTTCTCCGTCGAGGTCGATCGGCGTATAGATCGCTGTGGGCCGTGCCAGCGTAGCGTCATCGGGCAACTTCCGGCGCTGGTCACTCATCTCGGCGGCGATCTGCCTGTTGACCGCGACGGTCCAGGGTCTGGCTGCATCTGGAGCCTCTGACCCGGCGGATTCGATCGCGAGCCGGATCTCGTCCGGATCGACCGTGATGGCGATTGTGTCGCCCCTGGCGTTGTATGGCCCGGTGCGTGTGAGCCGGCTTCGGGCGGGGCTCGGATGGCTTCCCGCGAGGAGCCTTCCAGTTCTCTGGAATGCTGTCCAGAAGCGCTCGTGGGGCGCGGGCTCGCTCCTCAACTGCACATGAAGCGTCGTTCCGCACCGCACGGCGAACTTGCGGCAGTGCTGCACCGCGTTCTCCTGGCTCCTGTAGGCATTCATCACCCAGTCGGGGTGCCGCGGGATCGCCAGCATCGTGATCGCACCGGCCTTCTGGCCTGCCGGATATCGTGAGGCGGGGTGGATGTCGGCCGTGACGGCGGACCCTGAAAGGCGTTTCATGTTCTCGGGGTCGAGGTCCAGCAGCGCGGCCGTCACGTTCAGCGTGAACTGGCTTGTGCCGACGTCCACGTGTTCAGCGCCATCAGCCAGCTTCCAGCGGTATTCTGCGGCTTGGCTCAGTCGGCGATTCGGGCGGGCGGCGGCAGCGGGGTCGTCCCAAGGCCACCGCGCGAGGATGCGGTTGGCGAGATCCTCGGATCGGCCCTCGATTTCGGTTTCGCTCCACGCGTCCGCGTCGGCTACCCGTCGGTTCATCAGGATCGGGCTCTTGCTGTAGTCCGCACGCTTCTCGTGGAACGGCCCGTTGCCCATCGCGGGGTTCACACGGTCGCCGCTGAGCGTCAGATTGCCGAGCTTGTCCCGGTACTGCCCGTGGATGCTGGCCGCGTCGGGCCCGAGGTCGTCGCGCCAAGCGTCGTTGAGCTTCTGGGGCATCACGTGTTCGATCGTCAGCCGTTGAAGCGGCGGGCTCTCCTCGCCCTGCTCGGCGCGAATCAGCGCGTACAGGATAGCCAGGGTGCTGTTGTTTGCTTGCCCTCCGTATGCCTTGCGGTTGTGGACGCCGTCGCGGACCTCGTCGTCGGTCGGAACGCCGGTTCGCGTATGGCGTAGCTCCTTGATCTGGTTCGTCCAGAACGTGCTCGGCTCTTCTCCGGGTTCAGGTCCCTGGTGGGCGGCGAGCATCGCCCCCGCGGTGTTGAAGCCGGCCGTAGCCTTTCCGCTCAACCACAATCGGGTTATCCACGTGGATGCTGCGACCAGCGTCTTGGCGAGTTCGTTGATCGTGATCGTTGCGGGCTCGGCGGCACCGGTCCCGTAGGCGTCTCGCAGCAGCCGCAGGACGAACGGCCTCAACGTCTCTATGCGCGTTGTGCGCATGTGGGCGAGCTCCCGGGCGACTCGGCGATCCAACCGGCTTGTGTCCGCCGTCCCGGTGATGAGCCCGTACAAGTCGGCGTATTCGGCGATCTCCCGCAGGAGCGCCGGCTTGTCGGCGTCGCGATCGGTGCGGGCCGCCCATCGGCGGAGTTCCTCGTAGGCACGATCCTTGGAGAAGGTGGCCCCAGTCTGGGCCCGTAGCAGGTCTCTGAGGAAGACATCCATGCGTCCCGGTTCGTCGTGGGCGTCGAGCACCTTCTCTGTCCGCTTCCACACGTCGGCGTGAAGTTCCTGCTGCTCGTCTTCAGCGAGTCCCATCAGGAGCCAGTTCTTGACCTTCTCGCCCTCAGACAGAGGTTGCCCGGTCCCGTTCAGGCTCTCGTAGATCTGCTGCGGGTCATCGTGCTCCTGCAAGTTGATCTGCACGACCTGCATCCGCTCGATGCCGTCCATCAGGACCTTGAGGTCCTCGCGCGCGGTGATCCCGCGGCAGATCTTGAATGCGGCGGACACCGCGCCGGGGCCGTGCTCCTGGTGGTCAAGCTCGTTCCGGTACTCCTCCTCGTCCCGGTTCTGAAGCCGCAGCTTCCGGCGCAGCTTCGCGGGCTTGCCGGCGTTCAGTAGGCGGTCGTTCCGGATGGTTTCGGCCGTCCACGGCCCGATTTCCCCCTCGGACCCGAGGGCTTCGGCGATCGTCGCCAGGAGGATGCTAATTGTCGTCACCCGCTGCTGCCCGTCGACGAGGCGCAGGCGCTTCACGATGGGGGTCTGGTCCGGCTCAGGGAACGTGAGAATTGTGCCCGTGTAGTGGCGGTTGTCGATCGGCTTGCCAGCAACCGTCTTCAGGTCCTCGACCAGACGCTCGATGTCGGCCTTGCCCCAACGGTAGCGGCGCTGCCAACGTGGCACCATGTACTGGACCTGGGCATTGAAGAGTTCGAGCACGAGTACGGGCTGCGTCGTCATGGCGTCTGCTTGCAGGCCGTGGGCCGTAGCGCGTTAGTTTAACGGAGGAGCCGCTTGCAAAACTCTTGGCGTAGCTCGGCTCGGAGCACAAGTTCTTCTGGTGAACATCGTTTTGCCTGGATCCCGACCGAGAATGCGGGGCGGGAGGACCGGCGGCGACCCAAGAGGCGGAAATCAGGGAGTTCGAGGGTTTTCCCACCGGGCGTTGGAGACACCGGTTGGTGACTGACGCCTGTCGGGCGACCGGAAGGGGATGCGCGTTGGCCGGCGAGGCGTTGGTTTACGTCACCAGCCGCAGGAGCTGGTCGGCGGTGAGCGCCAGCACGCCGAACATGCAGTGGCACATCACCTTCGCGTTGCCGCGGACTCGGACGTGGCGCCCGCCGAACTCGTCCTTGAGTCGGCCATTGACGCGCTCACCCGCCGTGCGTTCGTTGTACCGAACCTGTTCGGGAAGCTGCAAGCCGAGACGCTTCAGGCGCCGGGCTTCGGTCTGCAGTTCTTCGGCCAGCGCAGTGTCACGGCGGGGGTTGATATCGATCAGCGGGACGTGGCCGAGTGCGCGGCTGTGCTCGCGGATCTGCACCGCGTCGTAGGCGGCATCCATCAGGTCATACAGATTGTCCACCCGCTGGGCCGACAGGGTGGCCAGTGGAACGGCGGCCTGGCTGTCGTGCAGCGAGGCGGACGTCAGGATGCAACTGACCGGAATCTGGCCGTCGGCCACGTCGATGTGCAACTTGTAGCCGACCCAGGTGTCCCTGTAGCCCTTGCTGTTCTTCTTCGTGCCCACACTGCACTCGGCCGGCAGGTCGTCGAGCATCTCCTGCAGGGTCATGCTCGGTTGCCGGTCGAGGCGTTTGCGTGTCTTGGGCCGTTCTTCACCCTTCTTCGGCCGCCCCCGCTTGCGCTTGGGCGGCGGAGGCGACTTCTCCTTCGCGGCCGGCTTCTCGCGCCCCTCGATGGCCGTCGAGTCTCGGGACAGATGGCCCACCAAACGGTCGCCGTGCGTCTTCCGGAGCAACGCTTCATGCACGCGCTGGGGCAACTGGGAGTGGGCGAATTCGGCGAAGGCGCGAGAGAAGACCGACTCGCTTGGCATCTCGCGCCGCCGCTCCCAGCCGCAGATGCGGCGCAGCACCACGTCGGTGGCCAACCGGTCCAGCAGCAGGCGCGTGGTCGGCATGTCGTAGACCGCCTTGGCGACGAAGGCGCGCGCCACCGCCGCGCGGTCCTTGCGGGGGCGGCCCGGCATCCGGGCATCCGCAAGCGCGAGGGAATCATCTGCTCGATACGGATCACCTCGAGGGTCTGCACCAACTGCTGCTGTTTCTCGGTCAGCGAACCCAACACCTGCTCCAACCGGGGAAACAGGCCCTGTTGGATTGACTCCCAGTAGGCGGCGAACGAGGCGCGCAGGTTCTGCATGGCTTGACTGCTCCCAGCGCCTACTATATATAGTAGTGTAGGAGTGAGGTCAAGGAGGGAACCGATGGGCCGCCGGAACCCGATGCGCCGGTACAGCGAACAATACGATGCGCTCAAGGCGGAGTTGCAAACGCTCGGGTTTGTCCGCCAGGGCAGTATCCAGACCCGCCGTCTCACGTGCGGGAAGCCTGCCTGCCGCTGCCACCGCGACCCGGACGCGCGTCACGGCCCGTACCGCTACTGGACACACAAGGTGCGCGGAAAAACGGTCAGCCTGCTGCTCTCCGAAGACGAACTCGCCCTCTACCAGGAGTGGCTCGAGAACAACCGCGAACTGGAACGGGTCGTGAGGGAAATGCGCCACGTCTCGTCGCGCGCGCTCGCCCTCATAACCGACCGGGAGGTCCCAGAGGTCCCTTGAGACCCCGTGTCTCCGGTTCCCCGGCGCCGGTGACGGCTGCTATCCTAATCCTACGAACGCTGCGTCCCACCCCGCTGACCGTCCGTTCCCTCTGCCTCGGGTAGGAAAACCCGGCCGACCAAGGGTTTTGCAAGAGGCTCGGAGGACCGGCTCACTCCGCGCGGAACCGGGCTGCCAAGTTCACGGGGGCACGGGGCCGCTCACCCCGCGCTCCTGGAATTCCCCTGCCGTGTCCGCAGGCGCCGCACGATCGGGGACACCCCGACCGCTTCCGGTTGGTGTTCGGGACGTCACGCACATATCACCAAAGCGGGAAAGCTAGGAAACGGCAGCGGGAAGCCGAATCAGCACAACCCAAGTGGGGGACCGAACGTGGGATCGGCGGAGATCTGTGACCGTAAGTCCCGCAATGTCAGTGTGTTAGGACATTAGCCCATCTTTACCAAGATTAGCGGTCGTTTTGCGGATTTGGGCGGTTTTCGGGGAGTGCGAGGCCTGTAACTTGTTGATTATAAAGGATCGGGTTTCGCCAGAGACGAAGGTAGTGCCATAATCGTATAACAATAGTTGCCTGGGACAGGGTGCGTCCGCTATGGTGAGCGCCATGTTCATTCGGCGCACCCAAACCCGGCGGACTGAGGACGGAAAGCCCTACTTCTCTCATCGCCTCGTGCACGCCGAACGCCTCGGCAGCAGCGTGCGCCAGCGCACCCTCCTCAACCTCGGTCGCCACTTCGATATTCCTCAGGCGGACTGGCCGCTGCTGTGCGCCCGCATCAACGATGCGTTGAGCGGTCAGGCGCCGCTGGTGGCCGATTGTCCGCCTGCCGTGGAGGAGGAAGCGCAACGGATCGCGGCGCAGTTGATCGCCCGCGGCGCGGCCGCGCCGACCGCCGGACCGACCGATGTGCAGCCGGTCGATGTCGACTCGTTGCGGCTGGTCCGGCCCCGCAGCGTCGGCGTGGAGCAGGTCGGCCTGTGGGCGCTCGAGCAACTGGACCTGCCGGCGCTGCTGACCCGGTTGGGCGTCAACGGCGCCCTGCGCAGCGCGGCCACCGGCGCCATCGTCGGGCGTCTGGCCGCGCCCGCCTCGGAGCGCGCGACGCACCGCTGGCTGCAGGAGCGCAGCGGTCTCGGGGAGTTGCTCGGCGTCGACTTCGAGACCGTCGGTGCGATGCAGCTCTACCGCGCCTCGGACGTGCTGGTGAAGCATCGCGAGGAGCTCGAGGAGCATCTGTTCGACCGCGCGATGGGGCTGTTCGACCTGCAGCCGACGGTGACGCTCTACGACCTGACCAACACCTACTTCGAGGGCGAGGCGAGCGACCAGCCGCAGGCGCAACGCGGGCACTCGAAAGAGAAGCGCAGCGACTGCCCGCTGCTGACCCTGGGCCTGATGCTCGATGCCAGCGGCTTCGTGCGCCGCTCGAAGGTCTTCGCCGGCACCGTCCGGGAACACCGGACGCTGGCCGGGATGCTCGAAGCACTGGAGGCGCCGGTCGGCGCCCTGGTGGTGATGGACCGCGGTGTCGCCACCGACGCCTGTGTGACTTGGTTGCGCGACAACGGCTACCGCTATCTGGTGGTCAGCCGCGAACGCCACCGCCGCTTCGATGCCGATGCCGCCGTGTCGCTCCAGACGCAGTCGGACCAGACCGTGCACATGCACAAGGTGGTCTCGACCGACCCCGACGAAGTGCGCCTGTACTGCTACTCCGAGGAGCGGGCCGAGAAGGAGCGGGGCATCGTCGAGCGTTTCGCCTCCCGCTTCGAGACCGCCCTGACGAAGCTCAACGACGGGCTGTCGCGTCCCCGCGCGCACAAGCGCCTCGACCAGGTCTGGCAACGCATCGGACGGCTGAAAGCCAAGCATTCCCGCGTCGCCTCGCACTACCAGATCACCGTTACCGCCAACGAGGCCGGCGACCAGGCCGTCGCCGTCAACTGGACCCGCCGCCCCCAGGACGGCTCGATGGTTACCCATCCGGGCGTCTACTGCCTGCGCAGCAGCGAGACCGACTGGAACGAAGACGCCTTGTGGCGTACCTACACCACGCTCACCGACGTCGAGGCGGTATTCCGCTCGCTCAAATCCGAGCTCGGCCTGCGCCCGATCTACCACCGCAAGCCGGCGCGGGCCGACGGCCACCTGTTCATCACCGTCATCGCCTACCAGCTCGTGCAGGTCATCCGCACTCGGCTGCGCGCGCGCCGCGAACACGCCAGGTGGACCACGCTACGCCGCGTCCTCGAAGGCCAGCAGCGCGTCACCGCCACCTTCCGCCGTCCCGACGGACGCACGCTGCATGTGCGCACGGCAACCCAAGCCGAACCCGATCAGCGGGCCATCTACGACGCGCTCGGCGTCGACCCACATCCCGGCGGCGTCCGCAAGACGCTCGTCTGACCGACCAATTTCCCCGGTTCGTACGCGTTTGTAGTGCCACTCGGGCATTTCTGTCGGCGTAAACCACTGATTCTAAATTGGTTTAGTTTTGTGGTTGGTAAACTTGGGTTAGGAAGAGAAGCGGGGATAGACCGGACTGTTCGAAGCAAGGAGCGCAGCCGTGCGCAAGAAGTGCAGGCCCCACAGCTGGCGCCTGCCCGGGCGACGAACGTCAGCATCGTCAACGTGTACGAGGCGTGACGAGGAGCCGTCGCCGGCCAGCGCTTCCGTACGGCGCTGATCGCCGCCTGGGCAGCGGCCACGGAACGGCGGGAGACGACGTAACCATGCAGGACATCGACGGAATCGCGCGCTACTGGGAGAGCGAGCTCGCACTGGCGGGAAGCCGCGAGACGCGCGTGCCGACGATTGCGAGCCCGATCGGGCGCACCTGGATCTGGTCCGACCTGCACCTGGGCGACCGCGGGCCGCTCGATGCCTTCGACCGGCCGTTCGCCGACATCCCGGCCATGAACCGCCACCTGCTCGCCAAGTGGCGCCAGCGCGTGCAGCCCGACGACACGATCATCTGCCTGGGCGACGTCGCCCACCCCGACGCGTGGCGCGACCGGCGGCTGGTGCTCGACCTGCGTGCGTGCCCGGGCGAGCGGATCCTGATCCTCGGCAACCACGACAGCGACCTGCGCGCGCTCGCCGAGGCGGGGTTCGCGACGCAGCACCGGCAGGCGCTGTACGAGGCCGAGCCGACGCTGGCGCTCAGCCACGAGCCGCTCGCCGCGGTACCGGTGGGCGCGGTCAACGTCCACGGCCACCTGCACGACGGGACCGAGCCGACACGCCGGCACGTCAACGTGGCGGTCGAGCGGTGGAACTACGAGCCTGTACCGATGGCCACGGTCGCCGCCAGAGCGCTCGGGCGCTGGAAGTGAACACAATGGACGCCGCGGGCCTGCAGGCGCTCTACATCGACGAGCTACGGCGCTCGCTGGTGCCGCCGATACACCCGATGGTGAACGGGCGCCAGGCCGAGACGCTCATCCGCAGGGCGGAGTGCGAAGCCGCGGCGGCGTGCACCGTAGCGGACGCGGTGACCTGGGTCTGGTCGGACCTGCACCTGGGGCACGAGCACTCGCGCAGCGTGGACGCCGCCGCAGCCGTGGACGCGCAGACGCGCCCACCGCTGCTTGGACCATCCGCAGACGGATGGCCCACAGCGCCCACCGGCACTCTTCTCGTCCCCTAATTGCTCACGGCATCCGCTGGAAACGCGGTACGATCTTTCTGAGGCAGGTGGGTAACATTTTCAAGTGAGGCAACGCGCGCGGCCAAAGTAGTTGACGCCGAACAGGGCGCGGCCGAGCGGAAGAAGGCGGCCGACAGCGCCTTGTCGGGTGTCGGCCTCATGGCTGCTATGGAATGACCTCTTGTCAACACTCATGCGTTCGTCAACACCTGTGGCCCCTGAGCGCCGGGCTCCGTCGGCCATCAGCCCAAGAGTGGGCCGCCGAAACGACGAACGATCGAAGGGCGCTTCGACGACGAGTCACGCTGCTATTCGGTGATTATCACGGTTGCCCGTGACAGCGAGGGTGCCCCAAGCGTAGTGGAAAGTCGGTGGCGACTCCTGCCCGGCTGTGGTATCAGTCGGGTGTGTTCAAAAGGAGGAGAGGCCACCGATGAAGAAACCGTACAAGATCGTTTCGGGCGCGTCCGCGCCGAACCGCCGGGAACTGGCGGACTGGCTGGCGAAGGACGGGCAACTGCTGATCCCGCTGGTCGAACTGCTGGAGAAGGGCGAGCGAGCCATCGACGAGGTGATCGACGTGATGGGCCGGGCGACCATCGAGGCCGTCCTGCGGATGAGCGCCGAGCAGGTGGCGGGGCCGAAGGAGCAGGGACGGCGCGACGCCGACCGGGATCTGTACTGGCACGGGGTGCAGGCGGGACGTGTGGCATTGAAGGAGCGGCAGTTGCGGGTCGACAAGCCGCGGCTGCGCAAGAAGCGGCCGCGGGCCGATGAGCCGGGCGAGGTGGAGATTCCGGCGTATACGGCGTTGCAGGCGGATCAGCCACTGGCCGACCGGATGCTGGAGCTGGTGCTGCAGGGCGTGTCGACGCGCAAGTACGAGAAGGTGCTGCCGGCGCTGGCCGACCAGGTGGGGGTGAGCAAGTCGGAGGTCTCGCGGGAGACCATCGAGGCGGGGACGCGCGTTCTGAAGGAGTTGGCCGAACGGGACCTGGGCAAGTTGGACGTGCTGGTCGTCTACCTCGACGGGATCGTGTTCGGGAACTACCACGTGGTGGCGGCGGTCGGTGTGGATGCGGATGGTCGTAAGCACGTGCTGGGGCTTTGCGGCGGGGCATCGGAGAACACGGAGGTCACCGCTGGCCTGCTCGAAGATCTGGTGACGCGGGGCCTGCGGGCTGACCGGCGGCGTCTGTTCGTCATCGACGGCGCCAAGGCGCTGCGGCAGGCCATCGGGCGGGTGTTCGGGTCGGCGAACCTGGTGCAACGTTGTAGAAACCACAAGGTAAGGAACGTCTTGGGTCATCTGCCGAAAGAGCAGCACGAGCAGGCGCGTTCGACGCTTCGGGCGGCGTGGAAGCTGGACGCCGACGAGGGCATCCGGAAGCTGGAGCAGTACGCCTCGTGGCTGGAGCGGGAGTGGCCGTCGGCGGCGGCGAGCCTGCGCGAAGGGCTCTCGGAGTTGTTCACGGTCAATCGCCTTGGGCTGCCGAAGCCGCTGCGCCGCTGCCTGACGACGACGAACATCATCGACTCGTCGCACGCGGGCGTTCGCCAGCACACGAATCGGGTGAGTCGCTGGCAGAGCGAGGAGATGGCGGTGCGGTGGGCCGCGGTGACGTTCCGAGAGACGGAGAAGCACTATCGCCGCATCACGGGCTATGAGCATCTCTGGATGCTGAAGGCGCACCTCGACGAAGAGAATGGCGCCCTTGCCGAATTGCAGAAGGCGGGGTAATGTGTGTCTGTCGCTGCCGACTTTCAACTACTGGCGGGACACCCTCGTGACAGCGCACGCATGACGGTGATTCGTCGGGAGAGTGGGCCGTCTTGGAGTCGCGAGTTGGGAGCGGCCGCGCCGTCCGGATCGCATTGCCATGTCGCCCGTTCTCCAGATCGTGCCTCCGATCATTCGCCGTCTCGACGGCCCCTCCTCAGGCCACTTCACGTTTCCGGTCAGTTCCTGGCCGGAAGCTTGCTTTCGGCCATATAAGCTGTTCCCACCGTGGTGGGCGTCGGGTCACCCGGAGGGCCGTAGCGAAGCGAAGGAGCCGCGCTTGCGCGGCTTGACGCGACGCCCGCCACGGTGGTTCCGGCGCCCAAGGCCTCGCATCCCCCTCGCTCGACGCCGCTCGGCGTGCGCCGAATGCCGCACCGCCCCGCGATTCATGCCGCCTCCGGGTGCAAGGCCGCCCACAGAAATCCGACCAGCTCGCGGGCCACCGCCACCGTGACGACCGGGCCCGGCTTGTGCTCGGCCAGCCGCCGGAAGCGGCGACACAACCGCTGCTGCGCCTTGTCCGCCAGCGCAATCACCCGTGGCGGTTGCCCGCTCCGCCGCTGGGCCAGCGTCCGGCTGACGCCGGGCCGGTGTCGATAGTGCCACGCCGCTTCCACCACCAGCCGCCGCGCCAGCGTGTTGCCCGTCTTCGTGATCGGCCCGCGGCGATGACGCTCCCCGCTGGAGTGCTCCCCGGGTACCAGCCCCAGATACGCCATCAGCGCCCGCGCCGTCGGAAACCGTTGCACATCGTGCAGCTCGGCGAGCAGCAGCATCGCGGTCAGCGTGTCGATGCCCCGGAAGCAGCGCAACCAGCCCACCGGCTCCCGATACGGATCGGTGGTGGCCACGGTCGCCAACTGCGCATCCAACTCCGCCAGTCGGGCATCGAGTTGATCGATCGCCAGCAGGTAGTCGTCCAGGACGACCCGGTCGGCCGGATGCGGCCACGTCAGACCATTGACCCAGCGCCGGTGCGCCTGGGTCCACGCGCGACCCGGATAGTGCAGCCCTCGGCGAAGCAGCAATTTGCCGAGCCGGTGCCGGCACCGCTGCCGATCCGCGCGTGCGTCATCACGAGCCCGGCACAGGTCGCGCACCGCTTCCTCGGCCGGCGTCGGCGGCCGCACCTCGGTCAACAGCCCCGCCCGATGCAGTTCCGCCAGCTTGCGCGCGTCCCGCCGGTCGGTCTTGATCCGCTCCCCCGGCTTGCGCGGCACCAGCGCCGGCGCGATCACCTGGCACTGGACCCGGCCCCGCTCGAGCTGCCGCTGCAATACATAGCCGCACGGCCCGGCTTCGTAACAGCAGGCGACGGGACCCGCTGCGGCCTTCTCCAGCTTGCGGCGCAGCCGTTCCACCGCCCGGGCCTCGTTCTGTACCTTCCAGATGACGGGAGCGGAGGCATCCGGCGCCAACAGCGCCACGTGCAACTCCACCTTGTGCGCATCGATTCCCACGTAGGTGATAGGCTCGCTCATGACCGGCTCCTTTCGTCTGCGGCTCTGACGCCGCGCTCGGTGTCAACCCGCGAATCGTAGGCGGCCTCGGCCGCCTTGTCGCGTGCTCGCGCACGACGACTGTACGATAGCGAGCCGGTCATTCCATATCGTCTTGGTTCTTCGTGGTCTGTTCGTCGTGGTGTTTCCGGTTTCCATTCTCAAGTTCGAGTTGTCGTAGAGGTGCGCTAGGTCGGCGCCGCCGAGCATGAACTTCGGCGCCGCCGAGGTGGCCGACGTGCCGAAACGTCGCGGCGGTGGGGATCTCTACGTGGGGAAACTGGATGACGTGGATCCGGGCTGGCGTGATCGGACGAGCCGAAGGTTGCGGTCGCGGAAACAGCGCTGACGCATGCGGAAGTGGAGCTGGCTCGGATCGAAGCGGAACGCCGTGCGGCGGAGGAACGTCGGCTGGCGGAGGCGAAGCGGCAGCGCGCAGTTCGCCTTGTGGAGATCGAACGTCGCGGCGGTGGGGGGCTCTACGTGGGGAAACTGGACGAGTTGGAACCGGGCTGGCGTGATCAGGACGAGCCGAAGGTTGCGGCTGCGGAAACGGCACTGACGCATGCGGAAGAGGAGCTGGCTCGGATCGAAGCGGAACGCCGTGCGGCGGAGGAACGTCGGCTGGCGAAGGCGAAGCGGCAGTGCGCAGTTCGCCGTGCGGAGGTCGAACGTCGCGGCGGTGGGGGTCTCTACGCGGGGAAACTGGACGAGTTGGATCCGGGCTGGCCTGATCGGGGCGAGCCGAAGGTTGCGGCTGCGGAAACGGCACTGAACCGTGTCGCGGGCGGACGGGGAGCGAGGCCTTGTGCGAGGACCGACAATCGGGGTCCTTCCGTCAACGCCACAAGGATCCGATCAGGGCGCCACCTTCAATGGATGACACAACCGCGGCTGCCCTTCTGCGCGAGTTGACAATGATGAACGGTCACCTGGAGCAGATCGCGGGCGCTCTCGACCGGATCGCCGACCAGTACCAACCGCCGCCGCTACGACCGCGACCCATGACGGAGGAACAACGGCAAACCATCTCGGGGATGGTGGGGCAGCTGGAGCGGATCGCGAGCACTGACCGCATCACCGGTCAGGAGCAATCGCCGTCGCGACCCATGACGGAGGAACAGCGCGAAGCCATCACGGCGCGGATGCGGCAGTACTGGGCGTCACGGCGAGAAGGCAAGGCGCGCAGCGTCGCCTTGCCGCGTCGTCGCCCGCGTCGACGACTGGCGGTGACCGGCTGCCGACGGTCTTCACAGCCTCGGAATGCTCCACCTCCCTTGGGGGCCAGCTCAGGCGCGCGCTGGTTGAACCCGACGAAATGCTAGGCTCAGCGTCCGCCGGGCATTTTCAGTCGGGGTCGTTGATTCTGGCTTCCAGTTGTTCGGCTGAGATCGCGTACGTCCATCCCGTTGGGCTGATCTTCCGGGAGATCGCTGTTCCGACGATCATTCCGATTACCTGCGATCGATTGTCGTCTGCGACCACGGGCCCACCCGACATGCCGGTCCAGGCGATCGTGTCGAGGATCAACAGCGGTCCGGCTTGCCCGCTCAGCACGCCTTGCCGTATCAATGGCAGCGGAAAGCCTGCTCGGTCGCTCGGTGGTCCCCGTATCTCTGCCGGCATCGTTGCGAAACCCGACATCCGCACGCTGGTCCCGTACGTCACGTTCGCGGCTGTTCCCAGTTCGTACGGTCCCGCCGTTTCGGTTCCCCCGACGTCGAAGTTGCTCACTACCTCGAACGCGATCCAGTCTTCGGACATTTTGGTCCGGTCCTGTGGGCTGCACCCGCCGGCTCTTCGCCGCAACATGATCGGCTGCGCTCGGTCGGTGTTGCGGACGTATGCGCTGTACCGCTCGTCTCCGTAGGCTCTCATGCCGGTCGCGCACACGTGACCAGCCGTTGCGAACATCTGGTTCCCGTTCTGCATGAACGCGAACCCTGTTCCGTGCTGGAAACCGTTAGCGTCCAGTATCTGATAGGCCATCGGCCCATCGAACCGTCGTTCCTGCTGCCCGCTCACCGCGCTCGTGTTCCAGTTCAGTGCCGCTGCGAGGATGATGGCGATCGTTCTCGCGGTGTGCCGTCGTGGAGCGGTTCGAGCCGGTCGGTTATCGTTCCCGCGGTACCGTGGTTTTCTCATGGTGTGTTCTTCTCTCTGAACCCGCCGGGATCTCCTTGCGGTTCCTCTCGTTGCCGTCGAAGCGCCTGAATCCGGTGGTCTTGGTGTAGCTCCTGCTGGCCTTGAATTGCCGGTACTCACTACCGCTCTTCGGTCCGGTCGCGTGGGGCGCTCGTCTCGTGCGCTTCGGTCGCGCGACCCCAATTCCCTCGTTCCTAGAGACTTGGCTTCCGACCTGTACGGTCGTCACCGCCTCGAGGGCGCCGGTCGCTCCAATGGTGTCGACGATGTCGCCCTCAGTCACGGTGACGGTGCTGACGTTCGGCATGATCTCGATGGCTCGTGTGCCGTAGAAGCCGTAGGCAGTCATCGTGGCGCCGAGGATGACGATGACGGAAAGGGTCTTCTTCATGGCTGCTCCTCGTCCGACGTGGTCCATCGCGGCGTTGCTCCAGACTCGGGGTACGTAGACCCGCGTCCCTGCCCGGATCTTCCGCGGCCACCGCATCGATGGACGGGGTCGCGGCCAGTCCGACCGCCGGGTGCACCCCAAAGGGATCACGATGGCGTGGCAGAGGAGCCCGGCCTGAGTCGTTGCCCGGAATGTCTTCCGCAGTCCCCCGGAGCGGTCCAGCAGAAATCCCCGAGATGACGGCGGAATGCCGGGAAGTGCCGTGGAACCAGAACCGTCGCTGCCTCTATGGAACGCACTACTACAGACCGTGAACGGTGAGCAGAGTGACCCCCTCGTCTTAGACCCGCCGTTGCGTCTGCTGAGAGATGGGCCAGTAGCCGGCATATCCGGCCGGGCCGGGCGTCAGGCTTGACACCGATGCGTGGACTTCGGAGCGGAGTCCGCACCTTTGGGATTACCGCCTTGTCGCCAATGGTTTTCATGAACACCCGCGCGTGGCCATGACCAATTCCGTTCCTAATTCTGGTCGGGATTCTACGAGACCACCTGGGCCAGCTACGGACAGGTACAGGGATCTTCACACGCGACACGTCGACGAGTCGTCTCAACAGGCCCACCGCCGGATGCGTGACGCTCAAGTGAGACGTGTGCCGGTGGTGAACGACATGGGCCGTCTCGTCCGGCGCGGTTCAGAGGACGAGATCCCCGGCGGGACGTATCATGTCTCCATGACCAGCTTCCGGATGTCGGTGACGGTGCTCGCGGTGATGCACGCACTCTTCGCCGGCTTCACGGCCCTGGTGGGCGCATTCGCGAACGGTGGGGATATCTGGCAACGGCTGCTGGTAGTCCTGCTGCATCCGCTTGGCGCCGCGGGCGTGCTGGTGCTCGTGTTGCGGCCTCGCCTCGCCACGACGACGATCCTCGCCCTCGCGGCACTCCTGACAGTGAACGTGGTCGCCGACCTGGGCCTTGCGCAGCTGATGGCCGCGGGCCGCGTGCGGGGCGATTGGGAGCTGGCGCTGGCCTTCTCAGTGGTTCCGGTAATCGGAGTGGTCTACGCGCTGGCGCGGCTGCGCACGGCCCGCAGAACGGCCGGGTAAGGCGCCGTCGGGAACTGGAGACGCGCTGGAGCCGTGGGCCCAAGCCGTGCTCAATGGTCCACCAGGTCGCCGGACCGCTCCTGCGCCGCGTCAGCGGGGCGGCGAATCGCCGGTTCCGCGCCCCCCGTTCAGGTAGGCCGTCCACTCGTTCATGAGGTGGCGCCGGCGCTCGAACAGGTCGGAGCGACGGGAGGCCACGTCGCGAACGCGGCCGCTCTTACACCACGATCAAATGCTAACCCGCCGCATCATTCGTGAGCGTATCGATGAAGTTGACCCGATTCCGCGGAGAGGCTAACACTTTCGCCGCTGCCAGTGTCGTCAGCGCGGTTCATCCCGTCGTGTGCGCGTTCGACGGGCGACGAGCCCCAAGATCTCCCGCTACCGCCAACGTCCCTCTGTTGCGCCGTTGGGGCGAGTTCGGCCGCAGCCGGTTCAGCTCCCCCTGTGAATCCAGTCCCGAGTGAGGGTGGGACATATAGGGGGGACTCACACGAGGCCGCACTTTGCAAGCCGGACTTCCCCGAAAACCGGCGGCCGGCGATCTTCGCCCGCGCGGGCCCGGACGATGGCCGGCCGTGACGCCGCCGCGTTCATCCGGCGGCGCCGGCTCATCCTGAACCTGCCGTCTCCACGTACCGGCACAGAGCGCACCTGCCATCCAGCACCGCCAGACTCTCGAACCCGCAGACGGAGCACTTTCCCGACGTTCCCCGCGTCCGGTCCACGTCGTACCGCCGCGCCGCCTCCGAACCACTGTCCACGCCGAACGCGCCACCTGTCGGCTCCATGGCTGCATGCTCGCCACTTGGCAGTTCCGGCACATCTTCCGTCATCGGCTCCCTCTTCCCGTCAGCCACTCACGTTCGCACAGACGCCGCGAACGATCCGGAGCATTCTTGACTTCCCATCGTCACTCGGTCGGTTCGAGATCGGCACTTTTTTTCGACCCGTCACGGTCGCGCGCGCCGACACGGCGGAGCGCCGTCGACCGTGACACCGGTAACCGTGGGGTCGAGCCGCGGTGGAGACGACACACCCCGCTCGCGAGCCGGTAGCAGCTCGGCAGGCCGTCCGACGTCGGTCCAGCGCAGGCGGCTCGCTACGAGGGACGCTGGCCAGTCGCTACCCCGCGTGTGACGTGTGAAAGGACACGATCACGTCGACGGCGGCCCCAGCCGCTTTCGCCCCGGCTGCTGAGCGGCGCCTTGAGGCGCGTTGGCCTCAGCTTCGCGTCTCGCGCAGCAACTCGCAGTGTCCCGCTGCTTCGTGCATGTCCCCTGGACTGACCTCGGCGTGTCCGGCCAAGTCGGTGATCGTCCGCCCACCTCCTCTTCCCGTACCATCCCATCCGACATGCCCACAACCGTTCCAGACAGATCCACCGCCCGGCACGACCATGAACAGCTCCTGGCGACGCTCAACGAACGCCAGCGCGAAGCGGTCACCGCCCCGGACGGACCGATCCTCGTCATCGCCGGCCCCGGGTCCGGAAAGACCCGCGTGATCTGCGCCCGCATCGCCCACCTCGTGCGCACCGGCCGTAGCGAGCCCGCCCGCATCGCGGCGCTCACCTTCACCCGCAAGGCGGCCAACGAGATGGCGCAACGGCTGCGCACGATGCTCCCCGCCGGCGACGCGCGAGCCGTGTGGATCTCCACCTTCCACCGCCTGTGCGGCAACCTGCTCCGCGAGCACGGTACCGCCATCGGGGTGCCCGCCGATTTCCGGATCGTCGACGAGACAGAACGGATGAACGTCATGCGCCAGTGCATGTTCGACGCCAACGTCGACACCCGGGTCCACAAGCCGCAGGCGCTGCTGCACCGAATGAGCGTCATCAAGAACCGCATGCAGGTGCCAGCGACCCCCGACAACTGGGACGGGGACGAGCACGCCGTGCGCAACGCACGCCTCTGCGCCGCCTACCAGACCGCGCTCGCCGAGGCCAACGGGCTCGACTTCGACGACCTGCTGCTCGCCACGGTCCGCACGCTGCACGAGCACCCCGACGCGCGCCGCGCCGCCGGCGACCGCTTCCCGCGCGTGCTGGTCGACGAGTACCAGGACACGAACCTCCCGCAGTACTTCCTCGTTCGCCAGCTCGCCGAGGGACATAACGACGTGTTCGTGGTCGGGGACCCGGACCAGGCGATCTACGGCTGGCGCGGCGCCGAGCTGGCGAACATAATGAGCTTCCAGCGCGACTTCCCCGCCGCACGACGGATCGACCTGCAGTTCGCCTACCGCTCCAGCGCGCGCCTGCTCGAGGCCGCCACCGCGATGATCCGCCACAACGCCGACCGTCTCGACCACCGCCTGGGCTCGGCCAACCCACCGGGACTGCCCCCGGCCGTCCACAACGCAGCCGACCCGACGGCCGAGGCGAGCTTCGCCGTCAGCCGCGCCGCCGCGCGAATCGCACGCGACAACGGGTCGGTCGCGATCCTCTACCGCACCAACGCGCAGTCGAGAGCCTTCGAAACCGCCTTCAAGCGGGCCGGCATCCCGTACCGGATCACCGGCGACAAGAGCTTCTACGACCGGCCGGAAATCGGCGACGCGCTCGCCTGCCTCCAGGCCGCCTCCAACCCCGACACCGACGACGAGGCGATGCGCCGGTTCGTCGACCTGCCGCCGCACCCGCGCACCGGCCAGAAGGCCGCCGCGCAGATCGACCGCATGCGCGCACCCACGTTCTGGAGCCGCGCGGCGCTGGCCGTACGCACCGGAACGCTGCCCGACCGCCACACCGCCAACCTGCGGCTGCGTTTCGAGCTCGCCACGGTGCTCGCCGCCGCCGCCCGGCGGCTGCCGCTCGACGACCTCGTCGACATCGTGCTCCACGAGACCGGATACCATCAGGCCGTCGCCGCCTCCGGCGACCCCGACGCGGCCGACCGGCTCGACAACCTGGCCGAGCTCGGTTTCGACGCCGCGGTCTTCCGCCGCGACGCCGGACAAACCCACACGGCAGGCCCCGACGAGCGCCTGCAAGTCCTCGCGGAGTTCCTGGAACACTGTCGGTCGATGCGCGCGCCCAAGCGCGCCGGCGCGGCCGACATTCGCGTGACGCTGTCCACTCTCCACGGAGCCAAGGGGCTCGAGTTCGACACGGTCGTCATCGGCGGCTTCGACGCCGAGCACCTGCCGCACCGCGGCACACTCGTCTCCGCCGACGACAACCAGAGCGCCGTGGAAGAAGAACGCCGGCTGGCGTATGTAGGCATGACACGCGCCCGGTCCGAGTTGTACCTCAGCGTGCCAGCCGTCACTGGGCACGGCGCACGGCAGCGCCCCACCGAGCCATCGCCGTTCCTGACCGAAATCCCCGAGAACCTGAGAACCAGGACGGGCAACGCGTACATGTCCGCAGGACCGCTGGGACCCGAAAGGCCGGTGTTCGCAGTCTGAACACCCACCGAAAGCGTCCCCCCCGCCACCGGCCTCACAGCCCCCGCGCTCTATCGAACACCGGCGCGGACACGACAGAAACCACGGGAGGGGGAGCGGAAAAGAGAAAATGGTGGGTGGTGGTGAGAGTAGGTGGGAGTCTGATTCGCCCCCACGACGCCCCGAGCAGAGACCACGCGGCTACTGCTGCGCAGCCCACCCGCACCCCCGTAAGCGCCCCGGCGCAAGCTGGTCCACGCCCACACAGCGGGCGCCCGGACGCGCCCGCGCGAACCATCGCGCCACGCACCGAGATGGCGAACCTTGAAACGGCTCACGCCGGCGGGGCGAAGCTCCTGCAGGAACGCTACGAGCCGGTTTCCACAAGACCTGCCGAACCGCGTTGTGCGCCACCGATCCGCCGCTGGTGCTGACGCACATCCCACTGCTGAAGGTACCGGCCGGGGCCGTCAACGTCCACGGCTACCTGCATCGGGCCGCCGGGCCGACCGACCGGCACGTCAACGTGTCGGTCGAGCACACCGACTACGCCCCCGTGGGGCTGACGTACGTCCAGGCCTGCGGCGCGGGTGAGGTGCGGCATGCGCTGGTTGACATGGCGGGGCGTCAACGCGATCACGCGCTCCGTCGCCGGCCGGTGCGGTCCTGGTCCGGAGCTCGGCGCCGGCGCGCGGGCAAACACGCCGACGAGCAGGCGGTAGTCCTCGCGGTCGCCGGGTGGGTTCGTCTTCGAGGCGCTGATCCGGACCCGCAGCTGGCATCAACGAACTGAGGAGCCTCTTGCAAAAATCGGTAATCGGCCGGGTTTTCTTTGCCGGAAGCCGCAGGCGAGGGACGGTCAGTGGGCGGGACGTAGCGTCTGAAGGATGGCGGTAGCGGTGGTAGCGGTGGTAGCGGTCATCGCCGCCGACGAGCCCGAGACGCGGGGGTTCATGGGGCCTCCCGGCCGGTTATGAGGGCAAGCACGCGCGAAGAGAGGCCGCGCATTTCCCTCACGATCCGTTCCAGTTCGCGGTTGTTCTCGATCCACTCCTAGTAGAGGACGAGTTCGTCTTCGGTGAGCCTCATCCCGACGGTTTTTCCGCGGTCCTTGCGTGTCCAGTAGTGGTAGGGACCGTGCCGGGCGTCCGGGTCGTGGTAGCAGCGGCAGGTGGTCTTCCCACACGCTATCCGGCGGGTCTGGAGGCTGCCCTGGAAGAGAAACCCAAGCGACTGCAGTTCCGCCTTGAGCGCGTCGTATCGCTCCGTGTACTGGCGCATCTGGTCCGCACCGGCCATCGAACCACAGCTTGACATTATTCCTGTTCGTAAATATGCAGTAGCTCGCAGGAGCGGTCAACAAGACGATATGGAATGACCGGCTCGCTATCGTACGGTCGTCGTGCGCGAGCACGCGACAAGGTGGCCGAGGCCGCCTACGATTCGCAGGTTGACACCGAACGCGGCGTCAGAGCCGCAGACGAAAGGAGCCGATCATGAGCGAGCCTATCACCTACGTGGGAATCGATGCGCACAAGGTGGAGTTGCACGTGGCGCTGTTGGCGCCGGATGCCTCCGCTCCCGTCACCTGGAAGGTACAGAACGAGGCCCGGGCGGTGGAACGGCTGCGCCGCAAGCTGGAGAAGGCCGCAGCGGGTCCCGTCGCCTGCTGTTACGAAGCCGGGCCGTGCGGCTATGTATTGCAGCGGCAGCTCGAGCGGGGCCGGGTCCAGTGCCAGGTGATCGCGCCGGCGCTGGTGCCGCGCAAGCCGGGGGAGCGGATCAAGACCGACCGGCGGGACGCGCGCAAGCTGGCGGAACTGCATCGGGCGGGGCTGTTGACCGAGGTGCGGCCGCCGACGCCGGCCGAGGAAGCGGTGCGCGACCTGTGCCGGGCTCGTGATGACGCACGCGCGGATCGGCAGCGGTGCCGGCACCGGCTCGGCAAATTGCTGCTTCGCCGAGGGCTGCACTATCCGGGTCGCGCGTGGACCCAGGCGCACCGGCGCTGGGTCAATGGTCTGACGTGGCCGCATCCGGCCGACCGGGTCGTCCTGGACGACTACCTGCTGGCGATCGATCAACTCGATGCCCGACTGGCGGAGTTGGATGCGCAGTTGGCGACCGTGGCCACCACCGATCCGTATCGGGAGCCGGTGGGCTGGTTGCGCTGCTTCCGGGGCATCGACACGCTGACCGCGATGCTGCTGCTCGCCGAGCTGCACGATGTGCAGCGGTTTCCGACGGCGCGGGCGCTGATGGCGTATCTGGGGCTGGTACCCGGGGAGCACTCCAGCGGGGAGCGTCATCGCCGCGGGCCGATCACGAAGACGGGCAACACGCTGGCGCGGCGGCTGGTGGTGGAAGCGGCGTGGCACTATCGGCACCGGCCCGGCGTCAGCCGGACGCTGGCCCAGCGGCGGAGCGGGCAACCGCCACGGATGATTGCGCTGGCGGACAAGGCGCAGCAGCGGTTGTGTCGCCGCTTCCGGCGGCTGGCCGAGCACAAGCCGGGCCCGGTCGTCACGGTGGCGGTGGCCCGCGAGCTGGTCGGATTTCTGTGGGCGGCCTTGCACCCGGAGGCGGCATGAATCGCGGGGCGGTGCGGCATTCGGCGCACGCCGACCGGCGTCGAGCGAGGGGAGGGGGATGCGAGGCCTTGGGCGCCGGAACCACCGTGGCGGGCGTCGCGTCAAGCCGCGCAAGCGCGGCTCCTTCGCTTCGCTACGGCCCTCCGGGTGACCCCGACGCCCACCACGGTGGGAACAGCTTATATGGCCGAAAGCAAGCTTCCGGCCAGGAACTGACCGGAAACGTGAAGTGGCCTGAGGAGGGGCCGTCGAGACGGCGAATGATCAGAGGCACGATCTGGAGAACGGGCGACATGGCAATGCGATCCGGACGGCGCGGCCGCTCCCAACTCGCGACTCCAAGACGGCCCACTCTCCCGACGAATCACCGTCATGCGTGCGCTGTCACGGGAAACCGTGATATTAATAGGGTCATTGGTTGCCTGACATCAGACAGGTAATTTCGGCCCGATTTCCTCATATTTCGGCATACTGCGAGGTCAGGATACTTATTTCCAGCTTAATAATCACCGAATAGCAGCGTGACTCGTCGTCGAAGCGCCCTTCGATCGTTCGTCGTTTCGGCGGCCCACTCTTGGGCTGATGGCCGACGGAGCCCGGCGCTCAGGGGCCACAGGTGTTGACGAACGAATGAGTGTTGACAAGGGGTCATTCCATAGCAGCCATGAATTCCCTGCGCGCCTCCTTCGCCCCCTACTGGGAGTCGATCCAGCGTACGCTGTTCCCACGGTTGGAGCAGGCGTTGGGTCCACTGACCGAAAAACAGCAGCAGTTGGTGCAGACCCTGGAGGTCATCCGTATCGAGCGCCTGATTCCCCGGTACTTCCGGGCGCCGGGGCGGCCGCCCAAGGACCGCGCGGCGATGGCGCGGGCCTTCGTGGCCAAGGCGGTCTACGACCTGCCGTCGACGCGCGCACTGCTGGACCGGTTGGCCGCCGATGTGGCCCTGCGCCGGCTCTGCGGCTGGGAGCGGAAGTTCGAGGTGCCGAGCGAGTCGGTCTTCTCGCGCGCCTTTGCCGAGTTCGCCGACACGCAGTTGCCCCAGCGCGTGCACGAAGCGCTGATCCGGGAGACGCACCACGACCGGCTGGTGGGCCACCTCTCGCGCGACTCGACGGCCATCGAGGCCCGTGAGAAGCCGGCCACGAAGGAGAAGCCGCCCCCGCCGCCCAAGCGCAAGCGCGGGCGGCCGAAGAAGGGCGAAGAACGGCCAAAGGTCCTGACACGTCTCGAACGGCAGCCGACCATGAACCTGCCGGCGATGCTGGACGACCTGCCGACCGCCTGCGATGTCGGCACGAAGAAGAACAGCAAGGGCTACAAGACCACCTGGGTCGGCTACAAGCTGCACATTGACGTGGCCGACGGCCAGATTCCGATCAGTTGCCTGTTGACGTCCGCCTCCCTGCATGACAGCCAGGCCGCCATTCCCCTGGCGTCTCTGTCGGCCGAGCGGACGACCAATCTGTATGACCTGATGGACGCCGCCTACGACGCGGAGCAGATCCGGGAGCACAGCCGCTCACTCGGCCACGTCCCGTTGATTGACGTCAACCCTCGTGGCGACAAGGCCCGGGCGGAGGAACTGCGAACCGAAGCCCGGCGCCTGAAAAATCTCGGCTTCCAGCGTGCCGAGCAGGTTCGCTACAACGAGCGTACGGCGGGTGAGCGCGTCAATGGCCGTCTCAAGGACGAGTTCGGTGGCCGCCATGTCCGGGTCCGTGGCGCCGCGAAGGTGATGTGCCACTGCATCGGCATGTTGGCGCTCACCGCCGACCAGCTCCTGCGTCTGGTGACATAGCCAACGCGCCGCCGGCAAACGCCCATCCAATTCCGGCGCCCAACCGGCGTCAGTCACCCACCGGTGTCCCGACGCTCGGTGGAAAACACGTCGATCCCCTTGGTTTCCGTCTCCTGGCTTGCCGCCGGTCCTTCAGGACCAGAACACGCAGTCGAAATCCAGGACAATGGGGTCTTCACCCCTGAGAATCGGAGGACTGAGCCGAGCCGCGACCCCAAGAGTTTTGCAAGTGGCTCTGAGGTATAGGATAGGAGGGAATGAACCCCGACCACGGTGTGGATCATTCGGCTGGCCCGGCGTCCACAAGCGGATCGATGAAACTGCTCGTTCTTGCTAGTGCTCTGGCGGTGCCGTTAAACCTTGGCTGTTCGGTGCAGCCGGAAGAACGGCGGGCGGCAGGCTCAGACCGCGGCCCGGCGAACGGGCACGTCGTCGTCATCTAGGCCGACGACCCCGAGGCCGCGGCGGATGCGGCCGAACGTGGAGCCTCGTTCCTGGCCCAGCATGCAGGGCGCGTACCCCTGTCCCGGCTGTGGCCGGCCCGGACGCTCGCCGCGGTGCGCGTGCGGCTGGTCTGAGGCGACCGCGTGAACGACCGCGGAAAGGACTGACCGATGAGCGAACCACAGGAGACGTGCGGGGGCTGCGCGTTCTGGCGACAGGATGAGCAGGATGGGCAGTGCAAGCGGTATGCGCCTCGTGGCGCCGTGCTGGTAGCACCCGACGAAGACTTCGAGGCCATGACCGTCTGGCCGTGGACGTCGACCAACGATTGGTGCGGCGAATGGAAGCAGCGACCGACCGAGGCCAAGGCGTCTGACTTCGTGGGGCTCATGTAAATGACCGACCGACCCTACTCTGGGGGACGATGTCGGAGCGCGCATGCCGATGGCGAGGCCGCCGGGCGGGAAGCGGCCGCGGCGGACCACCGGGTCCAGCTCGAGGAAGTCCAACGCCAGCATCGGGCCCAGCTCGAGGACGTTCAGCGCCAGCATCGGGCCCAGCTCGACGGGGTTCAGAAGGATCTCGCGGCCACGAAGACGGCTCGTGACAACGAGGTCAAGCGCGCGAACGGCCTCCACCACCTTCAGCAGAACGTCCTGAACATGCTACTCGAGCGCTTGGCCCGCGTCGCTGTGCTCCGGTCCGTGCTGTCGGAGGTGTTCGACAAGGCCGGCTACCGTCTCGAATTCGACACCGCTGAAGGCCAGCCCTGGCGGTACGCGGCGAAGCCGGAACCGCCGCCGGTGCCGACGCCACCTCGACCGGCGCCGGTCCAGACGCCGCAACCGGCATCACGGGACCGCAGCACAGGGCCGGCGCGGTGACGTGGATCTGACAATGGCCAGTTCTGTAAACCAGCCCCGGCCCGTGTTCACGGGCATTCGCGCCGCGAATCGACCACCGGGCCGGCGGGCGTTCGCCTCGAAGACCGAAACCGGCTCGCCTCAGTCCGCCAATGCGCGCATAACGGTTGCGTTCCCGATGCCGAGCGCCGCCGCGATGGTGCGCACGGACTCACCTGCAGTTCGACGGCGCCGGATCTCCGCGTTCCGCTCGGGTGTTCCGCGGAACGGTGGCGAAATGTTCCGCGTTCCGGATGAGGTGTTCCGAGGAACGTTCCGCGGGTTCCGAGCGCCTGGTCAACCTCGACCACGGTGGCCAGTCGGAAGCCGGCGCCGGTGTCCACCTCGATCCGGAACGAACGCCTCGCCTTCGGCGAGGAGCACCCGCCAGCGTTGCCCGTCGCCGCTCATGGTGCGGATCCTCGCACGTCCGACCCGCGACGTTTCGCCGAACGGGCGATTTTCGGACCGAGGCCGGCTCAGCATCCGGCTTGCCTGAAACGCCGTACAGGGCATTCTCGCGGGTTTCAGCTCCCTCGCAGTCAGGCCGTGTACAGCCTCCCCCGGGCGCCGCGCCGGAGACTGGAACCATCCCGGAACAGCCAGATCGCAGCATGCTCGCTCGCTCGCGTCGAGCCGCGGGCGCGTAGATACTCAACATCCTCCGGGGCGCCGTCGTCGAGATACGTGTCCTCGCGGACTCGCTCGCGCTGTACCAGCTCTCGGTAGGCGTCTGTTGCGTCACTCATCGGTCCCCCTACAAACAACCCGCTGTTCGTCGGTCGTCGCCAGCGACTGCGCCCACCTACGCGGGCCGCGACAACGGCCGCGTCGTGCTGGGAGAGCTGTTGTAGGAACCGGGATCGGTCGACGGGATCTAAGCCGTCGCCGACCCCTTGACGACGCGGCCCGAAAGGGGGCCGCACGCCATGGCTGATGGTACTGCTAAACGGCGGAAGTTTTCGGATCTTCGTACGGCACACCGGGAAGTCTGCGATGAATACACCAAGGCGGTGTGGGCGGCTGCAGCGGCGGGAGTCGAGGGGCGGGCCGGTGAAGCCTGACCTGCGGAAGCTCGCCGAGGCGGCCGACCGCCTGGCGTCTGCTTCGAAGGCGTTGACGAGGACACCTTGAGTTCGGGCGCCGGCCGGCGCTATCCGTCGTCGCGGTCCTACGCCCGCGGCGGCGGTCCATGTCCACCGGCCGGCGCTCCGGTCTGGCGCTGCGGGCGGGAGTCTGATAACGGCGAATCCTGGTCTCTCGCCGCTGAGCCCGCTGGTGGGTCTTGGGCGGGACTGCTGGACGACTTCGAGAGCCTGAGCGGGGCTCAGCCTGTTGACGCGGAAGGCCTCGGAGAGCGCAACGCGTTGCCGCTGGACAGGGGTTCAGAACGTAACCGCCGCCGAACCGCGACGGCCGAAAACTGCCAGACCGCTCCAGCTGGTCAGCCTGACCGACGTGCTCCGCCATAACGGGCTGCTCAGCCAAGGACGGCGTGCTCCGCCATAGCGACAACATTCGAGTCCTAGAAATCGGCGTCCGATAACGGATGAACCGTTAACCGGAACCGGTCAATGTTTCCAATGGTCTGCGGCCTGAATCGACCCGTTGCGCCACCGCGCCTTCGCACCGAAGTCGCGCGGAATCTACTGCGCGGCGGCAAGCCGGTTTTCCGCGCCGGCTGCGTGGGTAGGCTGCCCTTCATGTTCGACATGCTCGCCGGCGCCCAGCAGCTCGCCGCCGGCGGCGTCGCCCGCGAATAGGCCGAACCGTTCGAGCGGTCCGGACCGGGCTCCGCTCTCCGGTGAGGATGGCGTTCGCCCGGCGTGTGTTGCAACCTGATAGCGTGCGCACCGTTCGGTCGGCGGCGAATCTGGAGAATCTGGAGGTAGGGACGGCATCGTGAGCGGCCAGCACCGGGTCGATCTCCGACCAGTCCAGGTCCGACGCCGCCAAGCCGGGCCGAAAGGGGAGAGTCCGTGAGAGCGACAATGACGGCTCGACAGTTCGCGATGGCCACGGCACGGCATCACGTCGCAACGTCGGGGTTCGCCTACCACTTGGCGCGCGGGTGCGACGGCGCACGTTGCGGTGTGCTGGCCGTCGAGCTGCTGACCGCGTGGTCAAGGCGATGACCGATTCGGACGCGCGGACGCGGCCACTCGGCGATGTTGTCACGGGCGCGGTGAGGGAGTTCGTCACTGCCAACATGCGACCGCCGAAAGACGAGCGGGAGCTACGGCGCGCGGGGAGCTGGTGAAGGTCGTAGGGTTCGCGCTACAGGCCGCGGCGGCCGAGACTGAGCGGGTAGCGGCGAAGGTGGAGGAGGGACAGACCACCCACTGAGGTAGAATCGAGTCACCAACGGCCGGGCGCTCGGCGACCCCGGTAATACTCGCGAAAAGGCCCGCTGGCTGCTCGCCGGCGGGCCATCGTCTTGTACAGGCGTGTTTTCATTCCCCGGCCCGGCGACGCCTTCCCTCGGTGCTGTCGACCAGGCGCTCAAGCTCACGACCTATCAGGCGGCGCGACGAGCAGGCCGACGGCGGCGGCGAACATGCAGAAGACGAACCGGTTGACGAATTCGGAAGCGAAAGCGTGCCCGGACTTGGTTGAACGATTCGGGGCGCTTCGGCCCGATGAACGCTGGGATGACGGCTCCGCGGGGAGAAGTGGCCGAGCGCGCGGACGCCTCAATTCGGCAGGATTCTGTTATTCAGGCCGCTTGGCGGCGCTTCCAGCCGCTACGCCGCTCTTCGCCACGAGGTCGCCCGCGCCCAGCTATTTCTGCCACAGAACCATGAACTTCGAGTATGCACCCGGTGCTCTTGAGGTCCTCGCCGGTACCGCTCGGCCGGGATCTCCCCCAACCCCTGCGTTCTCCCGCCAGATGCCAGCGGCTCGATAGCTGCTGATACGGCTGGTCCGAACGAACCTGCTCACGGACGTTTACGCTTCGAGCACATCCCTGAGCTGCTTCGCGATCCGCGCCTTGACCACCTGCTTGGCCGGGATCTCGACCATCGCGCCGGTCGCCGGGTTGCGCCGCCTATGCTGAGCTACTCCCTGAACGCAAAAGGCAACTTCCAGTTCGACCGTGTGATCACCGGCTGGCGAAACCGGCCGGTACTTGATTTTCGTCTCAAGAGGTAATATGTTTATGCCGCATGGCGCGGGCCACCAAGGCCGAGAAAGCGCGGTTGCTCAACGCCGCGTACCGTCTGCTCGGACAGCGGATGGAACGCGCCGCGGCGGCCCGGCATCTCGGCCGCGAGTTCGCGGTGTCGCGTCGGCAGGCCTACCGTTATCTCCAGGAGGCGGCCGGGCTGAGCGATCCTGTCCCGGCGGTCGAACCGACCGTCGCGATCACCTTCAAGCTTCCTGTCAGCACGGTACGGGCGATTCGCGCGTACGCTCGACGCAGCGGACTCTCGCTCGGCCAGGTCGTCGCCCAGGCGGTGACGGCGTTGCTGGACAGCATCCGTCAGCGACGTGGGTGAACGACGCCCCCGGAAGACTCTGCGGCAGGTGCATCTGGATTGCACGTTCTATCGACTTCTCGTCAGCAAGCTCACCCACGCCTACGCGTTGCTGGTGCCGGCCCGCACGCGTCCGGTTGCCACACACGGAATGGAGCATCCACATGCAGATGGCGGCGATCTACACGCGCGTGTCCTCGGAACGGCAGCGCGAAGCGCACACGATCGCGAGCCAGACCGCAGCGCTGATCGAGTGGGCGACGAAGCTCGACATCGAAGTGCCTCGGGACTGGATCTTCGAGGACGAAGGCTATAGCCGGGCGACGCTCGAACGGCCGGGATTGGAACGGGTGCGCGACTTGGCAGCCGCGGGTGACATCCAGGTCGTGCTCGTTCACAGTCCGGATCGGCTGAGCCGGAAGTACGCCTACCAGGTGCTGTTGCTCGAAGAATTCGGACGTCACGGCGTCGAGACCCGCTTTCTCAAATCCCCCGTCGAGCGCCACCGCCGAGGATCAACTGCTGGTGCAGTTTCAGGGCATGATTGCCGAGTACGAACGCGCCCAGATTCTCGAACGGTCGCGTCGAGGCAAGCGGCACCGCGCGCGAGCGGGTGAGATCAGCGTCATGAGCGGCGCTCCCTATGGATATCGCTATCTTCGGAAGCGTGACGATGCGCCGGCCTCGTACGCCGTCGTCGAGGCCGAAGCGCGCGTCGTGCGCGACATCTACGAGCACTACACCGTCACGGGCTGGAGCATCGATGCGATCTGCCGGTGGCTCAACGAGCAAGGCGTGGCCACGCGGAAAGCCGGAGCCCACTGGGGGCGCTCGACGGTGCGGCAGATGCTGCGCAACCCGGCCTATTGCGGGATGGCCTGTTTCGGGAAGACGCGGATCGTCCGAGGCGTGGCCCGGCAGAAGCGCGTCACACGGACGCTACGGATGGGCGGGGCCGTCGTGCGTCGCGACAGCGCTCCCTGCGAACGCCCGCGCGAGGACTGGATCGAAATCCCGGTGCCGGCGATCCTCGACGAGACGACCTTCGCGCGGGCGCAGGAACTGCTGCATGAGAACAAGGTGCACGCTCGGCGCCGGACGATCGAGCCGAGCCTCGTGCAAGGACTGGTGAGTTGCCGCAAGTGCGGCTACGCGTTCTCGCGCATCTCGACGCGGTCGAGCGCGCGCAGGATTCAGTACTATCGCCGTATCGGGTCCGACCGTTGGCGCCACCTCGCGGGTCCGCGGTGCGACACCCGTCCGGTTCGACAGGAGTTGCTGGACGAGGTGGTGTGGACCGAAGTGCTGCGGTTGCTTGAGGAGCCGGCCTTGATCCAACAGGAACTGGATCGCCGGCTGGATGCCGCCCAGGCCGCCGATCCCACGAGGACCCGCACGCAAGCGGTGGAGCGGGACCTCGCGCGCGTCGGGAAGACCATCGAGCGGTTGCTCACCGCCTACCAGAAGGAACTGGTATTGCGCGAGCGGATGCCGTTGTTGCGTCAACACGAGCAGGCGCTGCGACACGAGTTGAACGCGCTGGTGGAACAGACTCGCGACCGCGCCGCGCATCTGCGTCTCGCCGAAACCCTCTCGGCGTTCCTGACACGCTTGCGGTCGGCGGCCGAGACCCTCGACGTCCTGGAGCGGCAACGGATCGTGCGGCTCCTCGTCAAAGAGGTGCTCGTCAGCGACGACACGATCGTGATTCGCCACTGCATCCCCGTTCCCTCGGGACCGTCGCCAACGGCTTCCGGACCGAACGGCCACGCCGGCGCCCTCACCGACCGTCCAAGTTACCTTTTGCGTTCAGGGAGTAGCTCAGCATAGTCGGGGCAACCTCACGCCCGGCAAGAACTACTCGACGCACAACCGCACCCCCTGTCCCGTCGGGTTCGGCGACCCGAGAACCTGACCAACCGGACCGGAAACCGCCCCGGCCAAGCAGCCTTCCAACAAGAAGCCGCCGCCACGCCGCCACGTACCGCGCACACCGCGCGCAAAGGACCCTATAGCCCATGACTCCCGACCCGCCCTCGTTCCGGCACGCGCTCTCCAACCTGACGCGCCCGCTGTGCATCCTCGACTCGGAATGGACCCGCGCCTCGACGGCCGACGCGCGACTGGTCAGCATCGCCATCGCAAAGCTGCTGCCCGACGGCACTGCCCAAACACGCGAGTGGTTCGTCAACCCGGGCGCCCCGATCGATCCGGGAGCGACTGCTGTACACGGGATCACCAATGCGGACGTGGCGGACCGGCCGCTGTTCCGTACCGTCGCGGCCGAGGTGGCGGCCTTCCTCGAAGGCGCCGACATCGGCGGCTACTCCGTCTCCTCTGATATCCAGATCCTCGAACGCGAGCTGGCCGCCGCCGAAGTGACCCTCGACACAGACACGCTGCGCATCGTCGACGGGCTGCGCCTGTGGCAGAAACGCGAGCCTCGCAAGCTCACCGACGCCTACCAGCGTTTCGTCGGACCCATCCCCGACGACCTGCAGCCCCACGACGCGCTCGACGACGTGCGCATGACAGTCGCCGTCATCGAACGCATGGCCAACGGCCAGACCGCCGCCGAGCTGCACGCCGAGGCGCACCCGGATATGGTCGACCCCGCCGGCAAGTTCCGGCGGGACGAGCACGACCGGATCGTCTTCGCCTTCGGCAAGCACCGCGGCGACCCGACCGACGACCACCCCGACTTCCTCGCCTGGATCCTGAACAAGGACTTCCCGCCGTCCACGCTCGCCGTCGCCCGCCGCGAACTCGACCGCATCCGGCCCCCTGCGCCGGAGCCGAACCCCGGCGCCCAACCCGTCAATACCGAGGCAAACAGCATCGACGACGGCGAGATCCCGTTCTAGCTCTAGGGGAGGGACCTGGGTGACCCGCCGCTCCCTGCGCCCACCCATCCGACGGACGCAGTCTCAAGTCACACCTTCACGTCGAAGACTCCGTCGGACCTCAGCGCCGCGGTCCGCCCGCCAGCAACGCCACATCGAGCGAATCGTGCACCGCGTCGAGCAGCGCCGCGTCCTCGTCGCGTGCAGCCAGCTCGATCAGCTCCCGTCCCGCAGGATACGAGCCACGATGAAACGCAGCGTTACCGCTTCACCTTCTGGACTTGCGGCGCGTCGAATGGCAGCCGGCGCTGTGCGCCCGGTCCCTCGATGTCCGAGCGGGCAAGCACGTCCGCCCCGCAGTCCGGACACGTCGCCGGCAGCGGCAGCCGCACGTCGACGGCGAACGGCGTCCGGCAGCCCAGGCACTCCGCCGGCAGCGTCTCCCGACGCTCCGGAGACGCTGCCGGCAGATGCGCCCCCAGCAGCCGGCGGCTGCTCACGTCTCCACCGCCAAGCGCACGATGTGGTCCATCCCCGCCGTCTCGAACCAGCGGAGGACATCGCCGGTGTCCAGCGCCCAGGAACCCGCCTCGATTGGAGCCAGGACTTGGCCGTTGTTCCACTCGCTCCGGATCGTCATCGGCCGGCAGCGTAGCACGCCCGCAGGCTTGCTCGAAGTCGATCTGAAGTGCGCGCGAGAGCAACGAAATCGGCAAGAGCGGCAGTTTCAGACCCCTCACCCCGGAGCGAAGGGTGTCGCTCTTCAGCGGATCGTCATGCAGGCCGATGCGCACGGGCCTGACTACCCGCACCTCGGATCTGCAACCAGCGAGACCAGCGCGGATCTGCGCGACATCGAGGAGCCGTGTACCACCGCCCTCGCCTTGGACCCGCCGCGGATCCTGCCCGGCGATTGCGCCGATGCGTGGCGTTCGGTGCGGAATCCGCCTTTCGCTTTTCTGGCCGATCTCTCGCCATCCGGCGATACTGCCATTCAGGTTTCCCAGTAAAATCGGGATACTTGGAGACGACGATCTAGGGTTCGTCCCAGAGACTTTCGCTCCACTCGAACTCAGAATTGGGAATGGAATACGGAATGGATCCACTCCCCAAGAAGCGGCCGAGCACACATGCATCGAGCAGAACCCTCACGAGCTCGAGGACTTGACGAGCGCCGGTTCAATGCGTTCGTGTCCGACGAGGCGTCGGGCGTAGGCCAAGCACGCGCGAATGTCGTCAGGTTCCAACCAGGAGTAGCCTTGCACCACGATCTCCGGCGTGTCGCCGGCGGCCAACATACCAAGGACATGCTCGACGGCGAGCCGGCGGTTCCTGATGATCGGCTTGCCGCCGAAGATGGCCGTGTTCGACGTGATTCGACGTAGAAGGTCCGTTTCGCTGCAAGTGCTGGTCACGATCCACCTGCCGATCATGCTACCTCCGTTCCGATATTAAGCTGGAAATAAGTTACCTGACACTATATAATGGAGAGTGTGAGGAAACGCGATGGTCGTTCGCTTGACCACAAGGCACTCGAAGACATTCGCATACAGGCAGTACAGCGGGTTGAAGCCGGGGAAGCCCCCTCCGCGGTGATGCGGGTGATGGGATTCGCCCGCACTGTAATCTATGACTGGCTGAACAAGTATCGCGCCGGTGGTATCGAGGCGCTGCGGGCGTTGCCGATTCCGGGACGGCCACCCAAGCTGACGGACCAGCAGCGCGCCTGGGTGTATCGCACGGTGACGCAGAACAACCCGCTGCAGTTGCAGTTCGAGTTCGCCCTCTGGACGCGGGCGATGGTCCGACACCTGATTCGGCAGCACTGCGGCGTGACCCTGAGCCTGGCCTCAGTTGGGCGGCTCTTGCGCTCGCTGGGGCTCACGCCCCAGCGGCCGGTTCGCCGGGCGATTGAACAGGTGCCCGCCAAGGTCCGGGAGTGGCTGACGGTCGACTATCCTGCGATTCAGGCGAAAGCCCGTAAGGCAGGCGCGCAGATTTTCTTTGCGGACGAAGCGGGCGTGCGGTCGAACAGCCATCATTCGGGCACCACGTGGGCGCCGATGGGCCAAACACCGGTGGTGCCGGCGACTGGCAAACGGTTCGGGCTCAATCTGGTGTCGGCGGTGAGTCCGCAGGGCGTGTTGCGGTTCATGGTGGTCGACGGGCGGATGACGGCGGTGCGCTTCATCGCATTTCTGAAGCGCTTACTGCACAATCAGACGCAGCCGATTTTCCTCATCGTCGATCAGCATTCCTCGCACCGGGCGAAAGCGGTCCAGGAGTTCGTAGCGTCGACGGACGGCCACCTTGAGCTGTTCTTCCTGCCGCCGTACTCCCCGGAACTCAATCCGGATGAACTCGTGTGGAACCATCTGAAGACACACGGGGTTCGCAAACGCCTGCTGCAGACGCCGCAGGAACTCAAACGCTACGTCCTCGGCCACATGCGGTCCTTACAGCGGACGCCAGCCCTGTTGCGTGGGTTCTTCAAGAAGCCGAGCCTGCGCTATATCACCGCATAGTGTCACCATACTAATGCGGTCCTTAATATCTCCGGGCGCTGGCCGTTTCCACCTGCCGTCTTGCCTGGCCAAGAACCGCGTCGCAATTCCGCCGCGCCCGTCGGTTGCGTCTCGGTATCCGGCGACATGTTCAGGCCCGATCATCTTGACGAGCAGCGGCCCCTGTAGAGCTATGAATGACTGTCTTGAGGGGACCCCAGGAGGGCGCGCAATGATTACCGATCACTACCGAGCCGCTTGCAAAACTCTTGGCGTAGCTCGGCTCGGAGCACAAGTTCTTCTGGTGAACATCGTTTTGCCTGGATCCCGACCGAGAATGCGGGGCGGGAGGACCGGCGGCGACCCAAGAGGCGGAAATCAGGGAGTTCGAGGGTTTTCCCACCGGGCGTTGGAGACACCGGTTGGTGACTGACGCCTGTCGGGCGACCGGAAGGGGATGCGCGTTGGCCGGCGAGGCGTTGGTTTACGTCACCAGCCGCAGGAGCTGGTCGGCGGTGAGCGCCAGCACGCCGAACATGCAGTGGCACATCACCTTCGCGTTGCCGCGGACTCGGACGTGGCGCCCGCCGAACTCGTCCTTGAGTCGGCCATTGACGCGCTCACCCGCCGTGCGTTCGTTGTACCGAACCTGTTCGGGAAGCTGCAAGCCGAGACGCTTCAGGCGCCGGGCTTCGGTCTGCAGTTCTTCGGCCAGCGCAGTGTCACGGCGGGGGTTGATATCGATCAGCGGGACGTGGCCGAGTGCGCGGCTGTGCTCGCGGATCTGCACCGCGTCGTAGGCGGCATCCATCAGGTCATACAGATTGTCCACCCGCTGGGCCGACAGGGTGGCCAGTGGAACGGCGGCCTGGCTGTCGTGCAGCGAGGCGGACGTCAGGATGCAACTGACCGGAATCTGGCCGTCGGCCACGTCGATGTGCAACTTGTAGCCGACCCAGGTGTCCCTGTAGCCCTTGCTGTTCTTCTTCGTGCCCACACTGCACTCGGCCGGCAGGTCGTCGAGCATCTCCTGCAGGGTCATGCTCGGTTGCCGGTCGAGGCGTTTGCGTGTCTTGGGCCGTTCTTCACCCTTCTTCGGCCGCCCCCGCTTGCGCTTGGGCGGCGGAGGCGACTTCTCCTTCGCGGCCGGCTTCTCGCGCCCCTCGATGGCCGTCGAGTCTCGGGACAGATGGCCCACCAAACGGTCGCCGTGCGTCTTCCGGAGCAACGCTTCATGCACGCGCTGGGGCAACTGGGAGTGGGCGAATTCGGCGAAGGCGCGAGAGAAGACCGACTCGCTTGGCATCTCGCGCCGCCGCTCCCAGCCGCAGATGCGGCGCAGCACCACGTCGGTGGCCAACCGGTCCAGCAGCAGGCGCGTGGTCGGCATGTCGTAGACCGCCTTGGCGACGAAGGCGCGCGCCACCGCCGCGCGGTCCTTGCGGGGGCGGCCCGGCATCCGCAAGCGCGAGGGAATCATCTGCTCGATACGGATCACCTCGAGGGTCTGCACCAACTGCTGCTGTTTCTCGGTCAGCGAACCCAACACCTGCTCCAACCGGGGAAACAGGCCCTGTTGGATTGACTCCCAGTAGGCGGCGAACGAGGCGCGCAGGTTCTGCATGGCTTGACTGCTCCCAGCGCCTACTATATATAGTAGTGTAGGAGTGAGGTCAAGGAGGGAACCGATGGGCCGCCGGAACCCGATGCGCCGGTACAGCGAACAATACGATGCGCTCAAGGCGGAGTTGCAAACGCTCGGGTTTGTCCGCCAGGGCAGTATCCAGACCCGCCGTCTCACGTGCGGGAAGCCTGCCTGCCGCTGCCACCGCGACCCGGACGCGCGTCACGGCCCGTACCGCTACTGGACACACAAGGTGCGCGGAAAAACGGTCAGCCTGCTGCTCTCCGAAGACGAACTCGCCCTCTACCAGGAGTGGCTCGAGAACAACCGCGAACTGGAACGGGTCGTGAGGGAAATGCGCCACGTCTCGTCGCGCGCGCTCGCCCTCATAACCGACCGGGAGGTCCCAGAGGTCCCTTGAGACCCCGTGTCTCCGGTTCCCCGGCGCCGGTGACGGCTGCTATCCTAATCCTACGAACGCTGCGTCCCACCCCGCTGACCGTCCGTTCCCTCTGCCTCGGGTAGGAAAACCCGGCCGACCAAGGGTTTTGCAAGAGGCTCTACCTTTAACATGAATAATTGGCCCGCCAGGATCGACCCCGAAGAGGCCGCGATCGGCCGCCCGACGCAGACCGCGCGCCGCCTGGTCGAGGCCTCCGTCAGCCCGAACACCCGCCGCGCCTACGCCGGGGCGCTTCGGCGGCTCGACGCCTGGCTCGACGGGCGCGAGCTCCACGACGTGACCCTGGCGGCCTACCTCGCCGAGCTGCACGATGCCGGGCGCGCCTCGTCGAGCGCGGCGATGGCGGTCGCCGCGGCGTGCTTCCGCGCGAAGCTGGCCGGGCAGCCCGCTCCCGCCGGCGAGCGCACGGCCCGGGTGCTGGCCGGTTACCGGCGGACCGCCAGCGATCGGGGTCGAGGACAGGCGCGGCCGTTCGGGGTCTCGGACCTGGCGGCCGTGCTCGCCACCTGCCACCGGCCGCGGCGGCGCGGGCGTGGCGTCGAGCCCGAGGAGGTCGCCCTCGAGCGGGGGCGTCTCGACGCGGTGATCGCCGGGTTGCTCTTCATGGCCGGGGTGCGGCGCAGTGAGGTGAGCGCGCTGCGCTGGGCCGACGTCGTCGATTCGACTGAGGGCGACGGGATCCTCGTCACCGTGCGTCGCAGCAAAACGAACCAGGAGGGCGAGGTGAACGACGTGCGGTTCGTGAAGGACGGCGTCGCGCGCTCCCTCCGGACGCTACGCGCCGTCACGAGTCCAGAGCCAGGGGACCGCGTGGTGCCGTTGTCGGCGCAGATGATCGGGCTGCGGTTCACGGCTGCAGCCGCGGCTGCTGGCGTCGAGAGCCGGGTCTCCGCGCACTCAGGGCGGGTCGGGCTGGCGTCAGAGCTGACGAGCCGGGGCGCGTCGACCACCGACGTGATGCTGGCCGGGAACTGGGAGCCCCGTCCCATACTGCCCGATACCAAGCGTCCGAAGCGACGATCCACTATCCGTTCCATCCGCGGAGCGGGAAGCGCGTGGAGATCGTGCGCCGCCAGCACTTTCGTGGCAGGCGCGTGTTCGTCGTTCGACAGCCGGACGACACGCTGGCCCACATCCCGACCTGGATGTGCGAGCCCCCGGCCGCCGCGCTTGCGGTAGTAGACCACCCACGCATCGCGTTGGCGGGCCTGCGCGACTTGCGTCTTGCTCTCGACGCGGCGCTATCGTCGTTCTCCAGCATGGAGGAAGGAGAGCGGCATGGGACGGATACAGGTGGTGGGGCAAGGCGCGCTACTGGTGCAGATGGAGCCGGGACCGGCGCTCGAGTCGAGGACACGGGCGACGCTGCTTCCGCTGGTGGCGACTCTGTTGCTCGAAGCGGCGGTGGCGCCCGCGACCATGAGCAAACCGGCGGAATCCGGAAAGACGGAGGGAGGCGATGAGCAAGATCGCACCTGACCATCTCAGCCGTCAGGCCTTCGTCTATGTCCGGCAATCGACGCGAGACCAACTGCGCCACCACCACGAGAGCCGGCGTCGGCAGTATGGGCTCGCGGAACATGCCCGGCGGCTCGGCTGGACCGAACCGGTCGTGGTGGACGACGACCTCGGGCGCTCGGGCGGCGGCAGCGCTCGTCCGGGGTTCGAGCGGCTGCTGCTCGCGATCTGTGAGGGACGCGTCGGCATCGTACTGGCGGTGGAGGCCTCACGCCTCGCGCGTAACGGCCGCGACTGGCACACGCTACTTGAGTTCTGCGGTCTGGTGGGCTGTCTGCTCGCCGACGAGGAAGCCATCTACGATCCGCGGCTGCCGGACGACCGCCTGTTGCTCGGCATGAAGGGCACGATGGCCGAGATGGAGCTGTCGCTGTTGCGCCAGCGTTCGCTCGAAGCCCTCCGACAGAAGGCGCGTCGCGGCGAGCTGTTCCTGAGCGTCGCGGTCGGCTACGTGAAGGTCCGGCACGACCGGATCGCAAAGGACCCCGACCTGCGGGTGCAGGAAGCAATCGGACTCGTGTTCCGGAAGTTTGCCGAGTTCGAGAGCGTCCGGCAGGTGCATCTCTGGCTCCGGCAGGAGGGCGTGCGACTGCCGTCCGTCGAGGCCAACGGCGACGGCCGACGGGTCGTGTGGAAGCTCCCGGTCTACAAGACGGTTCACAGACTGCTGACCAACCCGATCTACGGCGGCGCCTACGCCTTCGGTCGAACGGGGAGCCGGGTCACGGTCGAGAACGGGCGCAAGCGTGTCCGGCGTGGGCTCGCTCGGGAACGCGAGCAGTGGGACGTATTGATCGTGGATCACCACGAGGGCTATGTTTCGTGGGCAGAGTACGAGAGGAACCAGCGTGTGATCGCCGACAACGCTTCCCGGCAGGGTCTGCTGACGCGCGGCGCGGTTCGCCGCGGGGACGCGTTGCTCGCCGGTCTGCTGCGCTGCGGACATTGCGGGCGACGGATCCACGTCGCCTACAGCGGTACCAAGGGCGAATGCGTTCGCTATAGCTGCCGCGGCGCGCATCTCAACCATGGGACGGGCTGGTGCATCGCGTTCGGCGGCGTGCGGGTCGACGCGGCGGTGGCGACCGAAGTGCTGCGGCTGTTGAACCCGCTCGGCATCGAGGCTGCCCTCAAGGCGGTAGCGATGCGCGAACAGCAGCACACCGACAGGCGACACCACGCGAAGCTGGCGCTCACCCAGGCGCGGTACGAGGCGGACCTGGCGCGTCGCCAGTACGACGCAATCGACCCGGCCAACCGCCTGGTCGCCGCCGAGCTCGAACGCCGATGGAACGATCGCCTCGCGGACGTGCAACAGCAGGAAGAACGGATCGCCGGCCTGACGGCGGCCCACCCGGAGGCGCTGTCGCCCGCGGAGCACGACCGCCTGCTGGCGCTTGGCGCCGATCTCGAAACGGCCTGGACCCATCCCAGTGCGACAGCACAGACGCGGAAACGAATCGTGCGCGCCATCCTCGAAGAGATCGTTGTGAAGCTGGCCGCGGAGCACATCGAATTGCTCCTCCACTGGCGGGGCGGCGATCACACTCGTCTCACCGTCCCCCGCAACCGAACGGGACAGCATCGCTGGTGCACGGACGCGACGGTCGGCGACTTGATCCGGGGACTGGCCCGCCAGCTGAGGGACGGCGGCATCGCCCAAACGCTGAATCGCCTCGGCAAGCGGACCGGACGCGGCAACGCCTGGACCGAGGCACGGGTCCGCACCTTTCGAAGCCAACACCGGGTGCCGGCACATCGTCCCGGTGAGATGGCGGAACGTGGGGAGCTGACCCTGAAGGAAGCCGCCGGCCGGCTCGGCGTCAGCACCATGACCGTGCTGCGACTCATCGGCGACGGCACGCTCGTCGCCCAGCAGGTCTGCCGGGGCGCCCCTTGGGCCATCCCGGAGGAACAGATCGTCGCGCTTGCCGGCGCGATCCCATCCGGACGTCGTCCGCTAACATCGAGCTCGGCTCAGGAAGTGCTTGATTTTCAGTGACGTAGCGAGGTGTGCATCATGAGACCCGACTCGGAAGACCAGCCGCATGGTGGCGCACTACTCCGCCGGTGCGACTGCCGAGCGTGGAGCCGTCGCCCCTACCTGTAGGCTGCCCCTTCTATCTCAACCATCGCCTCCGCCGCCGCAATCCAGTGACCCACCACCATCGAACCCCGGCTCCCGCTCCCGCCGCTTACCTTTGTGGGATCGGGCGGCTGACACCGACCGCGCGCCGGCTGGTCGAGGCCTCCATCAGCCTGAACACACGCCGCGCTTACGCCGGCGCGCTCCGGCGCGCCTCGTCGCCTGGCTCGACGGGCGCGCGCTCGACGACGCGAGCCGCGCCGCCTTACCTCGCCGGAACTGCACGACGCCGGGCGCGCCTCGTCGCGCTCGGCGATGGCGGCAACCGCGGCGTGCTTCCGCGCGAAGCTCGCCGGTCAGGGCAGCCCCGGCCGGAGAACGCACGGCCCAGGGTGCTGGCCGGCTATCGGCGGGCCGCCTCTGATCGCGGCCGCGGCCAGGACCAAGGACTGCGGCGGAAGTTCGTGCTCAGCGGACTCGCCGGCGGCGCTGCGGCCTTGTCGGTGAGCGACCCGCCAGACCGACGTGCGGAGAGGCGGCCACGGTTGGGTTACTGTTCACCGAGCAGGTGAGAAGGTGATCTGATGATCAAAATAGTGAGCTGGAACGTCGGGAAGCGCGCGAAGCCGTGGCACGAGCTGGTGCGGATGGCCCGCAATGGTGACGCGGACTTGGCACTCCTGCAGGAAGCAGGAAGTCCGCCCGGCGACTTGGTCAACTTGGTCGAAGACGAGGACCGGGTTTTCTGGAACCGGCACTTGTACGACCGCTGGCCGCTGGTCGTGAAGCTGTCCGATCAGCTCACGGTCACACAGTACCGGCAGGTGCCGCCGATCAGCGACCTGGGAGCGGATGCCATTGGCGTCAGTGGCATCGGTACGATCGCCGCTGCGAGGGTGATCCCGCACGAGAGCGAGGAAGAGGCCTTTGTCGCGGTCTCGATGTACGCGCGCTGGTTGAAGCCTCATCCCTCTACCAAGAGCAGTTGGAGTGTCGGCTGCTCGGATGCTTCGACCCATCGGATCATTTCGGACCTGTCGGCATTCATCGGCCACCGCGACCCTGCGAAGCACAGGATTCTGGCGGCGGGGGATCTGAACATGTTCTACGGGGCGACTGGGTACAGGTTGTCACTTCCGGAACGCGACCGCACGGTATGGGATCGCATGCAGGCGCTTGGCCTGGAGTTTCTGGGTCCGCAGGCACCGCACGGCCGGCGCGCGGAATCTGCGCCAGCCGACGTACTCTCCGACACGAAGAACGTGCCGACCGTCTACTACGCAGGGGGCAGGCCGGAAACCGCTGTGAATCAACTGGACTACGCGTTCGCGTCACGCGGGTTCCACGAGAAGGTGTCGGTACGAGCGATGAACCATGTTGGCGACTGGGGACCGAGCGATCACTGCCGCCTGATGATCGAGGTTAAGACCAAGGCTGACTGCGGTTGACCGAACGGCCGCGCGTTACCGTTAACATGAATGATTGGCCCGCCAGGACCGACCCCGAAGAGACCGCAATCGGCCGCCCGCCGGCGACCGCGCGCCGCCTGGTCGAGGCCTCGGTCAGCCCGAACACCCGGCGGGCCTACGCCGGCGCGCTCCGCCGTCTCGACGCCTGGCTCGACGGCCGGCCGCTCCACGATGTGACCCTGGCCGCCTACCTCGCCGAGCTGCACGACGCCGGCCGCGCCTCGTCGAGCGCCTCGATGGCGGTCGCCGCGGCGTGCTTCCGCGCGAAGCTCGCCGGGCAGCCCACTCCCGCCGGCGAGCGGACGGCCCGGGTGCTGGCTGGGTACCGGCGGACCGCCGGCGGCGATCGGGGGCGAGGTCAGGCGGGGCCGTTCGGGGTCTCGGACATGGCGGCCGTGCTCGCCACCGGCCGCAGCGTCGCGGGCGCGGCGTCGAGTCCGACCAAGTCGCCCTCGAGCGCGGGCGTCTCGATGCGGTGATCGCCGGACTGCTGTTCATGGCGGGAATGCGGCGGAGCGAGGTGAGCGCGCTGCGCTGGGCCGACGTCGTCGAATCCACCGACGGCGACGGCATGCTCATCACCGTGCGCCGGAGCAAGACGAATCAAGAGGGCGAGGTGAACGACGTGCGGTACGTGAAGGACGGCGTGGCGCGCGCCCTCCGGACGCTACGCGCCGCTACGACTCCGAAGCCGGGCGACCACGTGGTGTCGTTGTCGGCGCAGATGATCGGGTTGCGGTTCACGGCCGCGGCCGCGACCGCTGGCGTCCAGCGCCGGGTGACCGCGCACTCGGGACGGGTCGGGCTGGCGTCAGAGCTCACGAGCCGTGGCGCGTCGACCACCGACGTCATGCTCGCCGGGAACTGGAAGACCAGCCGCATGGTGGCGCACTACTCGGCCGACGCGACTGCCGAGCGCGGAGCCGTGGCGCGCTACCTGTAGACCGTTCTTGAGTTCGGTACCCCAACTCGCGACCACTTGACGGGCAGAACAGGTCACGGTCCCGCCTCCGAATTCCCACAGAACACATACGGTTGGCCGACCGACCCCAAAAGCTACGACACCTCGCGGGTCGCCGTGAAGGAGTGAGTCCGGGTAAATCGTGCACGACTGCCGGAAGGGATGAACTCTGGTGTCGCCGTCACACGACGACGCGGCTGACGCCCGCGCAGGCGGCCGGCTTGACCGACACGTGGCACGGACTACGAATGGCTGGATGACGTGGTCGCGACGGCCGTGCCCGCCGCAGAAGCCCGGCCCGAAGCCGAAGGGCTAGGCCTACCCTGTACCCACATTATTCGTTCTGAACAACTCCAGCACGCTCCCGCCGTCCAATGCGGTAGCCGATGGTTGCGATGGACATTCGTTCGTAACCGCGCCACATGATCTGGTGTCCGGGGGGCGGGTCGTGCGTTCGGTTCTGGTAGCCGCCGAGGATGGCGAGCAGGAGGACTGCGGCGGCGAGATGGTCAGGGGGGCGGCAGGCCGAGTTCTTCGGCATAGTCGGTCAGGAAACGCAACTCGATGTCGGTGAACAGCAACTGGGCGTCGCACCCCGGCACGTCACGACCGAGCAGGGTCATCACCATCAGGCGCCAGGCGATCACGGTATTGATGGTGACCGCGCGTTGGAGCCGGTCGGCGGTGTGGAACGCGAGATGTTCGACTCGGCATCCGGACTTGAGCACCCGGAACAGGTCTTCGATGCGCCAGCGCCGCAGGTAGTAGCCGATGACCGCGACCGCGGTTTCGGTGCTGTCGACGTCGAGGCTGGTGAGCAGGAACCACTCGACCGCCGGCTCGCCGGGCGGCGGCGCGGTTTCGCGCACATGGACCGTTGACAGCGCCAGCGGTTCGGCGCCGGCGATGGTCGGCGGCGCCACCACTTGGCGATGGCGCACCTCGGCCCGCGCCACCCGCCCGGTGCGCGCCGGGCGGGCCTGCCTGCCGTTCGACTTGCGCCGCGCGCTCAGGCGGTCGATCTCGATCTCGACGTGCCCGGCGGCGGCGCCGGCGCGCATGGCGGCGAACAGCTTCGGGGCGCCCTGGGCGAGACAGCGGTCATGGTGGGCGCGCACCAGCACTTCCACCCGGTTCAGACGGCGCTGCTCGTCGAACACCGCGAAGCAATCCGCCTCCCGGTCCATGACGCTGAGCACTCGGGTCTTGCGGCTCAACGCCGCCGCCGCCCGGTCGATGTCGCGCAGGCCGTCGACCCAGCGCCGCGTCTTGGGGGCCGTCTCCTGCGCCGCCGCCGGCGGCGGCTCGTCCGCCGGGCGCGCCGCGCCGCCCGGCGGCGCCTCGAAACCGCAGCGCAGCACGCCCAGCGGCAGACCCGCGCCATTGACCGCCAGGGTCAGATGCAGATGCAGGCCGAGCGTCTTCGAGGCCGTCTGGTTGCGCCCGATGATGCCCAGCCCCTCGCAGTGCGGGCGCGTCGCAAAATTCAGATCCGTCCCGTCCTGGATGGTTGCGGTAGGGAACCGGGTTGCCCCGGTCCCCCCGCTCAGATCCGTACGTGCGCGTTAACGCATACGGCTCCTACCTGGGGTGGTTGACGGCAAACCGCGTGGCGTCGCAGCTTGCCGTATCCGCTCAACCGCCTGTGACACGCCGTCCCGGCCCTGCGTCCGGTGCGTGCTTTGGTCTCGCAGATTCCCCTTGGTTGAGGCTCTTCCCTCCGGCGACTCCGCAGGCGTTGGCGCGCCCTTGTTCGCCGCCTTCACCGGTGTCGGGTCGGAGGAGGCGCGCCCCGCGGGCGCTGGCCTCCGTCCGCCGCTCAAACGGTACGTGCGGTTTTCCCGCATACCGCTTTCACGAAGACGTCTTCGCGTGATGAGGACCGATGGAGGAATCAAAGAGTGGACCATCCTCCGGCCCGTCGGGTTCAGCCAGTCGGCAAGTCTCCTCGGTCGCTGATGTTGGGGTCTTTCACTCATGGAACTGTCCACCTCAGCGCCCTTGCTCATCTCACCGTCCTGTCTGGTCCCGACCGTCTTCGCCGGCCGCCTTCCCCAACCCACTCGGTTGCCGCCCCCTGACGGTCACGCGGCTTTCACCGCGCTTCAGGTACTATTCGGCCGTCCGACTCCTCGACGAGCATCCCTTCCCACTTCGCTCTCGCTTATAGGGTCAGTTGCCGCGGCGCCACCCGCGGACCCGCCGAGGTCTCCCAGGGTCACGCACTGGTCTTCCATACCGTGCCGCCCGCAAACACCTTGGTGCGGTGGGTGGATGAGATCGCCTTCGCCTCTGTAGTGCAGGCTCGACCTTGCCCCACCTTTGGCCGACCGGTTCGTCATGGGGTCGCCCCCTCGACTACGGCCCGGTACTGCTCCGCAAACCCTTCGGACCCCACCTCACGGTGGGCGCCCTGTCCTCCGCAGTTCCGTCGTGGCGGCTCCAGGTCCACCTTGGCTGTGTCCGGCTTTCGCCTGCGTGCCCGTGTAGGTGTCTCCATACCTGCCACCTGCGGCCGGCGAGGCATTACCCCCGCCTTTGGATACGGCCCCCCTCATCCGGGGGCCGGAGGGACTTCAACCCTCCTGACCAGTGCGCTGCCTGGCGCACACTATTGCCTCATCCGACTTCTTCATTCCGTACATCATCGGATACGGAATCCTCCTTCCCGCTGCGGCCCCGGTTCGACTGCCGGGGCAGAATGAAGACCTCCCAGGTCCCGACGAAGGACGTACGAACGTGCATGGGTTCTCCGACACCGTGGAGCCCGCCATCCCCTCACCATTGCGGTGATGTCGGTGTTGCCTTCGACCGCTGTGACAGTCTCGGCGCTCCAGACGTTCACGCTTTCGATGCTCAATAGCCCTGCCCGTCCGCGCCCCTGTCAACGCTTCACCTGCCGCCTCACAGCGACCGGCGCATGACTCGGGGCGAAAGTGGTTGGTTACTCCTTCTTTCCGCCGGACTTCCACCGGCTGTCCTTCGCCAGTTAGCCTGGCGCACCACAGCACCGTGTCCTGGCCGCGCATCCGCTGCAGCGTGCGCGCCCGGTGGGGCGCGAGAATGTTCCCGGGCGTGACCGCCGACGACACCGGCTGGTCGATGAGCCGGTAGTAGCCCTTCACCGCCGCGCGGTCGTGGGACGCGTTGGCGGTGACCGCCTCTCCGGGCAACGACGCCAGCAGCCCCGCGCTCTTGACCAGACGCGCCGACAACCGCTGATCGCCCAACGGCGCCCCTCCAAACTCGTTCACCGTCCAGGCGCCGCTGTCGAGACCGTCAGCCGGCGCCAGCGCCGGCGCCGCGTCGACCCGCGCCACCCCCAACCGCCGCCGCCAGTGCGGCTCCAACTCATACATATATACCGCCTTGACCGGACGAGCCCGCGCGTGGTCGCGGTCCTGGCGCCCGCGACCGGCCGTGTGCCCGACCCACACGAAGTTGGCCGCCTTGAAGCTGGCGCCGTCATGCGCGGGGCCGACGAAGGTCTCCACCAGCCACGGGCGATACCGGTAGCGGGCCTCGAAATCCGCTGGCAAACGCGCCAGCACCTGGCCCAGCACCTGGCTGGCCAGGTTGCGGCATTGCACGCCGGGGCGGATCAGGAACCGGCTCAGGCACAGCACCCGGTGCAGATGGGCTTGGCGTTGCTCATCGCTCCATCCCATCCACGCCTCGCGCGCCCGCAAATGCAACGCCGACGCCGAAAACCCGACCGCGCCGAGCACCCCGTGCGCCGAGACCACCAGATAGCGCACCTGGCAGCCCGCAAAGGTCGTCGTCCCCTGCGGATGCTCGAAGTGCAGCAAGGTATTCCACACCCGGCGCTGCCGGCCTTGCTCTACCCGCTCCAGCGACAACCCCGCGACCGCCTCCACCGTACCCGGCACCGCCGTGGCCGCCGCCACCGGCGCGTCGAAACGCTGCGGAGTGGGCGCGCCCCCGCCACCCCGCGACGCCGGCAACGCAATCCGCCCCGCCTTGTGCAGCGTGTTGAGCGCTTTGAGACAACCCGCGAGTTGGGCCGACCCGCGCGCATCCACAAACCCGAACTCCGCGCACACCCGCCGCCCCACCGCCGCCCGGTTGTTCAGCGCCTCCTGCGCCACAATTCGCTCGAGGCGAGCTTGCGACTCAGGCCCACGAAGGGTCTGTAGTATTTGGTTCTGGTGCTCCATGCCGTGACGCTACACGGCGGAAGCTTATTTGTCCAGCCCTGAATGTGGGGGCAGGGTAGCGCTAGGCCGCCCCGTCCGTCTCATCTGCATCTGCGGGGACCATCCCCAGGCGGGATTTCGCCGGTCACCCTGGGCCGCCCAAGCGCCGGCCCGAATCGGTTGGCGCACTGCCCGACCCGACGTTCGCGGCCCGGATGCTGGCCGTGCCGTCAAGGGCGCGAAAAGATACCTGAGACACTACCCAGGAAACGCGCGGGACGCACCGGTCGCCGTTCGCAAGGTTCGCGCACCTTGATCAGGCAGTGGACGCTCTACAGGTACGTCGGCGCCCAGGGCCAGTTGCGCGACCCCGATCATCGACACGGTGCCCGTCCTGGGGGTGCGCGATCCCGCCCCGCACGTTCCGGCGCGAGAGCGGATAATATCGGACGCGCGTTACCTTCAACATGAATGATTGGCCCGCCAGGATCGACCCCGAAGAGGCCGCGATCGAACGGCCGACACAGACCGCGCGCCACCTCGTCGAGGCCTCCGTCAGCCCGAACACCCGCCGGGCCGGGCCTACGCCGGCGCGCTCCGGCGGCTCGACGGCCGCGAGCTCGACGACGTGGCCCTCGCGGCGTACCTCGCCGAGCTGCACGACGCCGGGCGCGCCTCCTCGAGCGCCTCGATGGTGGTCGCCGCGGCGTGCTTCCGCGCGAAGCTGGCCGGGCAGCCCACTTCCGCCGGCGCGCGGACGGCCCGGGTGCTGGCCGGCTATCGGCGGACCGCCTCCGATCGGGGCCGAGGACAAGCGCGGCCGTTCGGGGTCTCGGACCTAGCGGCTGTGCTGGCCACGTGCCATCGGCCGCGGCGGCGCGGTCGCGGCGGCGAGTCCGAGGAGGTCGCTCTCGAGCGTGGGCGTCTCGACGCGGTGATCGCGGGACTGCTGTTCATGGCGGGCATGCGGCGCAGCGAGGTCAGCGCGCTGCGCTGGGCCGATGTCGTCGATTCGACCGATGGCGACGGCGTTCTCGTCACCGTCCGCCGGAGCAAGACGAACCAGGAGGGCGAGGTGAACGGACGTGCGGTTCGTGAAAGATGGTGTCGCGCGCGCCCTCCGGATGCTGCGCGCCGCATGAGCCCGGAGCCGAGCGACCGCGGCGTGCCGTTGTCGGCGCAGATGATCGGGTTGCGGTTCACGGCCGCGGCGCTGGTCGCCGGCGTCGAGTCCCGGGTGACCGCGCACTCGGGGAGGGTCGGCTTGGCGAGCGAGTTGACCAGCCGGGGCGCGTCGACCACCGACGTGATGCTGGCCGGTAACTGGAAAACCAGCCGCATGGTGGCGCACTACTCCGCCGGGGCGACTGCGGGGGGATGTCCCGGACGCTGTTGAACTTGAGCTGATGTGAAGCGGGTGGCGGCTCCTGCCCCTGTCCTGTGGTAGGACAGGGGGATGCAATCAGAAAAGGAGACTGCCACCCATGGCGAAGCATGACAGGCGGAAGACGTCCGGCCAACCCCCCAGCTCGCGACCCGTCACGATCCAGGTGCCGCTGCCGGTGCTCGGCGTGGTCAACGGTGTCCGGGAAGCGTTCCATGGCTTTTGCATCGCGACCGGGCTGCAGGTCCTGGAGGCGATGATGGAGGCGGACCGGGAAGTCCTGTGTGGTGCGAAGGGGCGCCATCAGGTCGAGCGGCCCGCGTGGCGCGGAGGGAGTGTCGACAGCCAGGTGACACTCGGCGGGCGGCAGGTCGAGCTGCCGCGGCTCCGCGTGCGGAGCTCGGATGGCGAAGTCCCGCTGGCGAGCTTCCAATGGGCGGCGGCCACCGACCCGCTGGACGAGCACACGCTGGCCGCGGTCGCCGCCGGGGTGTCGACGCGCCGGTACGCGGGCACGCTGGACCCGGTACCGGCCGACGTGACCGAGCGGGCGACGTCGAGCAGTGCCGTGTCGCGGCGGTTCGTGGCGCTGTCGACAAAGCGCCTCCAGGCGTTTCTCAGCCGGCCGTTGGGCGAGTTGGACCTGCGGGCGGTCTGCATCGACGGCAAGGTCTTCCGGGACCAGTGCATGGTGATCGCGTTGGGGATCGACACGCAGGGCCGGAAACACGTGCTGGGCCTGCGCGAAGGCGCCACCGAGACGGCTGCCGTCACCACCGGCCTGCTCAGCGACCTGGTGACGCGCGGATTGCCGACGGACCGGACGTTGCTGTTTGTCATCGACGGCGCTACGGGGCTGCGCCGGGCCATCACCGACGTCTTCGGTTCTCGCGGCGTGGTGCAACGCTGCCAAGTCCATAAGTGGAGGAACGTCATCGGCCATCTGCCCGAGCGGCTGCACGCCTCTGTCGGCAAGGCGTTGCGGGATGCGTGGAACCTCGATTCGGCAGACCGTGCGGCGCGGGTGCTCAAGCGGCTGGCCGGGTCGCTGGAGCACGACCACCCCGGCGCGGCGGCGTCCATCCGGGAGGGACTGGACGAGACGCTGACCGTGCAGCGCCTCGGTCTGACGGGGGCGCTGCAGCGTACGCTGCGGACGACGAACATCATCGAGAACCTGAACGGCAGCGTCGAGCACTACTCGCGCAACGTCAAGCGCTGGCGTGGTGGCCAGATGATTCAACGCTGGGTGGCGAGCGCGCTGGTGGAGGCGGAGAAGCACTTCCGGCGGGTCCGGGGCTACCGCGATCTGCAGCACCTGGTCGGTGCCCTGGACGCGCTGGCTCCGCCCGACGGCGTGGTTGCTGACGTGGCGTAACATAGATGACTTCGTAGAGGAGACCGGGAGTTCGCCACCCGAAGTTCAACAACGAACGGGACAACCCCGGCCTATGAGTTCAACGGGTCTACGCTCCGACACTGCAACGGGTGCGGCAAGACATGGAAAGAGACCACAGACGAAACCCACGAGCCTGACGCGCGGAGTCACGTGGTCGACCTGTCCGCGGCGCCGCCTCGCCGCCGCGTGGAAACGGGCTGATACCGGGAGGTATCTGAGGGAGAACTCAATGACTGACACCAACCCGCTCAAGCCCGGCTTCGGGATGACAGACGAAGCGCGTGGACACTCCGAACGCTTCCGCGCAATGACACGTGACACGCTGACCATGCTCATCCAGCACGCCGAACAGCTACGCGACCATGGCGTACTCGAAGCGCTCCACGACGCGCTCAACCGCATCAAGGCCGAGGGACGACGATGACCGAAGACGAACGGCGCGCGCGGATCCGCACGACGAAAGCGCCCTGGATGGGCAGGGCCTCGCCGTTCGCGGCACTTCAGCAAGTACGCGAGCACGCATCCGAGAGCGACGACCCAACCAAGAACGCCGAGAATCTGCTCAATCACCCTTCGAGCATATAGGGCCGCTTCAAGTGACGCGAACGTAGCTCGCGGTAGCTTCCCGGTCGACGTGTCAGTGCAGGATGGCCGTCGGCGTCCGCCCGTGCAGTTCCGCTAACGTTACGCCGTTAGTCCAGACGACCCGGAACGTCATCGCCGCCTTCGACTGACGGATCTTGTTCATGACGCGAGCGAACTCAAGATCGGTCGTCCAAGCGTCGAGCACCAACTCGTCGGGCAGTCCATCTAGCCATAGACCCTTCAGATCTTCCGTGCTCTCACTGATCCGCTGGATCTCCTGGTCCAGGTCCAGCTTCTTCACGCCTGGAACTTCATCGAGACGAAACTCTGATCCAGAATCGATCGCTCGGTGCGTCACGTCGTCGCAGTCGATTCGGCGTCGACCGAACGCGAACGACCTGTGCACGGAATTGGGCCAACTCCAAAGGGTGTATTGGCAACGTGCGCGTATCGTGCCGGTAGGAGACGTGGTAACTGTCAGCGGGCGCCCGCCGCGTAGTCGGCGGCTGAGAAGGCATCGACCTGGATCACCTCGTCACGCACCCGGCCGGCCTGAAGCACCTGATCGTGTTCCTCGCGTGTGATGACGCCCGCCGCCAGTGCCGCTTCCAGCATGACGTCCCCCGGCGCCTTGTCGAGTTGCCCGGCGCGCACCGCGTCTCGGATCTTCGTTTCCACGCGGTGCGCCGACACCGCCTCATGCAATGCGGCCTCGAGTTGGCCGAGGCCCGGCTCGTCCGCGGGCGGCGTGTAGATGCCAGTCGCAAGCCAGGAGCGGGCGTCGTGCTCCTCGAGCAGACCCCGCGCGACCAACGAGCCGGTGGCGTCGCTTGGCGGCCGGTACCGCGCTCCGAGAGGAAACACCAGCGGTCGCGCCGTCAGGGCCGCGAAGCGATTGGGCAGATTGTCGAGGACGCCTTGTAAGGCCCTCTGAATCTCGTACAACGCGTGTTCGCAGGAGAATCGCACAAACGGGAGCGCCCAGTCTGGTTCCCTGTCGTCGTGAAAACGCTTGAGCGCGGCTGAGCCGAGGTAGAGCCACCCGAGCGCATCCGCCAGCCGACCGCTGATCTTCTCGCGGCGCTTGAGGGTGGCACCGAGCGTGGCCAGCGACACGTCCGACACCAGCGCGAACGCGGCGCTCATGCGCGTGAACCGGCCGTGCAATCGGCGTGTCTTCTGGCTCGGCGGCGCGTGCGCGATCCACCGGCCATCGGTGACACCCAGCACACACGCACGGGCGGTCATCGAGGCGACGTGTCCCACGTGCCCGAACAGCGCCGCGTCAAAGGCGGAAAGGTTTCCGGCCGTGGCCGCGGCGACCTCGTCCTGCAGAAACGGGTGGCACCGAATCGCGCCCTGCCCGTAGAGGATCATCGAGCGCGTCAAGATGTTGGCCCCCTCGACGGTGATCCCCACCGGCACCGCCTGATACATCTGCGCCAGGATGTTTCGCGGGCCGCGGCAAATGGCCGCGCCTGCCCGAATGTCCATTGCGTCGTTGACGACGTGCCGCATGGACTCAGTCAGGTAGGCCTTGACGATCGCCGACGCAACGACCGGATGTTCCCCGGCGTCTACGGCGCCGGCGGTCAGCGACCGCGCGGCGTTCATCACGTAGGTCAGCCCGCCAATGCGCGCCAGCGGTTCTTCGATCCCTTCGAACCGACCAATCGGCGTGTCGAACTGCTCTCGAACGGTGGCGTAGGCGCCCACCAGGCGCGCGGAGACTTGCGCGGAAGCGCAGGCAAGCGCGGGCAATGAGATCGAGCGACCCGCGGCCAGGCTCTCCATGAGCATGCGCCAGCCCTGACCGGCCATCGCGGGGCCACCGATGATCGACTCAAGCGGGAGGAAGACGTCGCGGCCCCAGTTCGGGCCGTTCTGAAACGGAATGCCCATCGGATCGTGCCGGGCACCAATCTCAATGCCGGGAAGATTGGCCGGTACGAGCGCGCACGTGATGCCGCGGTCTTCGGCACCGCCGAGCAGGCCATCCGGGTCTCGGAGGCGGAACGCGAGGCCGATGACGGTGGCCACCGGACCGAGCGTGATGTAGCGCTTGCGCCAGTTGAGGCGGATGCCAAGCGCCTCCTCTCCACGGTAGAAGTCGCGGCACACGACGCCCACGCTTTGCGTTGCCGCCGCATCGCTGCCGGCTTCGGGACCGGTGAGGGCGAAGCACGGGATCTCCTCGCCGCTCGCTAGGCGCGGCAGGTAGTGTTGTTTCTGTTCGTCGGTTCCGTACCTGAGCAAGAGCTCGGCAGGGCCAAGCGAGTTCGGCACCATGACGGTGACGGCGGCCGTGACGCTTCGGCTCCCCACCTTCACGATCACGGCCGAGTGCGCGGCCGCGGAGAATCCGAGGCCGCCGAACGATTCCGGGATGATCATCCCGAAGAACTTGTGACGCTTCAGGAAGCTCCACACGTCGGGAGGAAGGTCCCCAACGCGCACGATGTCCCACTCCCGAAGCATCGAGCAGAGCTCATCGACAGGCCCGTCGAGAAACGCCTGCTCGCGATCGGACAGCGGCCTCGGGGTGAACGCAAGGAGTTTCCGCCAGTCGGGACGCCCAGCGAAGAGATCGCGTTCCCACCACACCGTGCCGGCGTCCAGTGCTTCGCGCTCGGTGTTGCTGATCCGGGGCAGCCTCGGACGCATCAGTTGCATCGCAGCGCGGCTCACGAGCTGGCGACGGAGCGCCGGAATACCGGTAACGCCGGCCAGCAGCACGAACAGCACGAGCACGACCGACATGGGGACTGAAAGACCCGTTCCCGCGGGAACATCTCCGGCGCCGCCGGCCCCCACAGAGGAAGTGTGCATCCACCACCAGACCAACGCGGCTGCACCGGGAAGCGCCCAGGCCGGGTAGCCTCGGCCGAGATACAGCAGCCGCACGGCGAGCAGCACCAGCAGCGCCGCACCAAGGCTCGTCATCATGGCACTGACGGCCGCTCGCTGGTGTCGTTGAGTTCCATATCGCGTAGTTCACGGCGGAGGATCTTCAACGCGCTACTCTTCGGCAACTCGTCGAGGAACGCAATCGCCCGCGGGATCTTGTACGCGGCCAGCTCGCGTCGGCAGTGTGCGATGAGATCGTCGGCACTGGCCGCTTGCCCAGGGAGCAGGACGACGAAGGACTTGACCGTTTCACCACGCGTCGGATCCGGTACGCCGATCGTCGCCGATTCGTGGACCGCCGGGTGTGCCATCAGTACCGAATCCACCTCGTCGGGGTAGATGTTGTAGCCGCCGGCGATGATCATGTCCTTCTTGCGCCCGACGATAAAGCAGTAGCCGTCCTGATCAACCCGGGCGATGTCGCCGGTGTGGAGCCAGCCGTCGGTCAGTGCCGCCGCCGACTCGGCAGGCTTGTTCCAGTACCCGGGCATGACCTGCGGACCCTTGATGAGCAACTCTCCCTGTTCGCCAGCGGGCACCTCGGTTGTGGGATCGTGGACATGCACGATTTTCACATCGGTATTGGGACAAGGCACGCCGATGCTCCCGATCTTGCGCTGGCCGTTGAGCGGGTTGGCGTGCGTCACGGGGGACGTCTCGGTCAGCCCGTAGCCTTCCACGATCTTGCCGCCCGTCAAGGCTTCGAATCGTTCGAGTACGTCAGGCGGCAATGGCGCGCCTCCGGAAAAGCAGGACGCGACGCTCGTCAGGTCGATCTTTTCAAGACGAGGGGCATTGACGATGGCGTTGAACATCGCGGGCACGGCCGGAAACAGCGTGACGCGATGTTTGGCGATGTTTTGAGTCATCAGCGGGATATCCCGAGGGGTCTTTGTTTAGCGGGTGGCCACGCAAGATCTATTTTTTTGGATTGTACTTTTGGCGCAAATATGGCATAAGTCTTGTGTGGTCAACGAGTACGGGCTGTCCAGCGACGATACCGGCGACGAACGGATAGGACGGCTGCGCGACGAGGTAGGGCGGCTCCGGGAAGAGCTGTCGCGGCGCGAGCGGGAGAACGACCGGCAGAAGCGCCAGATCGACGGCTTGCGACGCCAGGACGAGCGTCAGAAGCGGGAGATCGAGCACCTGAGGCGGCAGTTGGCCGCTGCGCGTCGGGCGGGGTTCCGACAAGCCGCCCCCTTCGCCAAGGACCGCCCGCAAGGACGCGGCCGGCGTCCCGGTCGACGGGCTGGTGCGCAGTATGGCCGGAAGGCGTGCCGCCCGCGCCCGGCACGGGTTGACCAGACCCTGGAAGCGCCGGTGCCGAGGGTGTGCCCCGACTGCGGCGGGTCGGTCGCAGTGACCCACGTGGCGTCGCAGTATCAGGAAGAAATCCCCGAGGTGCGCCCGGTCGTGCGCCGCTTCGACATCGAAGTGGGCCACTGCTCGCGGTGTCAGCGGCGCGTGCAGGGCCGCCACGCGCTGCAGACCTCGGATGCGCTGGGCGCGGCCGGTGCGCAACTGGGCCCCGGCGTCGTGGCGCTGGTCGTCGAGTTGCACACCGAGATGGGCGTACCGCTGGCAAAGGTCGCCCACGTGCTGCGGACCACGTTCGGCCTGCAGGTGACGCCGGGCGGCCTCGCTCACCTGCTGCACCGCACAGCCCGCGACGCCGCGCCGACCTACACGGCGCTGTGCGAGCAGGTCCGCAACTCGCCGGTGGTCACGCCGGATGAAACCGGGTGGCGGGTGGGTGCCATCAGCCACTGGCTGTGGGCGTTCGTTACCCCGGAGACGACGGTCTACGCCATTTGCCCCGGCCGCGGGTTCGACGATGCCACCACGGTTCTCGGGGCCGACTTCGACGGGGTGCTCGTGCGCGACGGGTGGGTGTCGTATCGCTGCTACCGCGCCGCGCTGCACCAATCCTGTCTGAATCACCTGCTCCGACGATGCAAGGAACTGCAGGAAGATCATCCCGACAGTCTCTGGGCCGGGCAGGTGCAAGCGGTCTTGCAGATGGGCCTTGCCGTGCGTGACCGCTGCAACGACGGCGAGTTGAGCGAGCACGGTCTGGCATCGGTCCGCGGCCGACTCGTGGCCCAGCTCGGTCGGCTGATTGACGCACCGCCACCGCTGGACGACACCGAGCGCTTTGCCCGGCATCTGGCCACCGAATTCGCTGCCGTGTTTCTCTTCTTGTGGGACCTGTCGGTCGACGCGACCAACTGGCGCGCCGAACAGGCCATCCGTCCCGCCGTCGTTATCCGAAAGGTCTGCGGTGGCAACCGCACCCGCCACGGCGCCGACAGCCAGCAGGTGCTGGCCAGCGTCGTGCGCACCGCCCGCCAACGCGACCTCGATCTGCCTCCGCTGATCGCCACGATGTTGCGCGCCACCGGTCCCGTCGTCCCCGACGCCTTCGGGCTCCCCCCGCCGCCCGCCTGAGGGTGGGCGGCATCGCACCCTCGCGAGAGACGTGAAGACCGGCAACCCCGAGACGGTCGCTTCAACTGCGACCGACCCAGGCTGGTATCGTCACGCGCAGGGGTGAAGCACCAATAGAACCGATGCAGTTCACAGCTCCGTTGCCGTTCGGGACTTCAAGAGTCCCCAACCCATTTCTGCTATTTCTGCCCGTATTTGTTGAGGAATCACCCGCTAAACGAATACCCCGAGGGTTAGGCATCAAAACCATGGCGGCGGCGGCATGCACCGGAAAATTCATCGAGACTGTCATGCCGAACACGTGGAAAAACGGCAGGCAGCCGAGCATCACCTCCTCGCCCGGACGCGCGCCGACGAACCACGACGCCACCTGTTGCACGTTGCACGACAGGTTCCGGTGCGTCAGGATCGCGCCCTTCGCCACGCCGGTCGTGCCACCGGTGTACTGCAGCGCTGCGGGCGCGTCCATGTCGATCGAGGTCACAGGCACGTTGGCGGTCGTGCGCTTGATCAACGAGCGCATGAAATGGATGCCGGGGCCCACCGCAACCGTGGCCATCAGGGGCGGTTTCGCTCGCTTCAGCTTTAGCGGCGCCAGCAGGTTCAGCGGGAAGAGCAGATACTCGGGAATCGACGCGATCACATAGTGCCGCACGGCCAGCCTGGAACGGATGGCGGCGATCCGCCCGGCAAACAGGAAGTCGGTGGTAACGGCGACGTCGCAGCCAGCGTCGTTCCACTGATGTTCGATCTCTCGTTCCACATACAGGGGATTGGTCATCACCACCACGGCTCCGAGGCGCAGCACCGCGTAGAAGGCGATGACCGTCTGCGGCAGGTTCGGCAATTGGATGGCGACTCTCGTGCCGCTGGTCACGCCGAGCCCGGCCAGCACCGTGGCGAACCGATCGACATCGTCCCGGAGCTGGCGATACGTGAGTCGGCTATTGAGGAAAATCAGCGCCGTGGCGTCGCCGTGGTTCTGAGCGCTGCGCTCAAGGAACGCTGAGAGTGGGAGGGCCTCGAAATCCAGGGCGGGTGGAATGCCCTCGTCGTAGAACTGATGCCAGATTCGTTGGGTGCTCGCCAATGGCAGTTGGTCCTGTCCTGTACGAGTTTACGTGGCCCCGACCGTGCGGGGCTCGGGTTGACCACGGCGCCGATCTCCTCAGAGCGTGCCTCCGCGTCGGCTTCACCGATCGCCATGAGCGTCCTAAAATACTCTGGATCGGACATCAGCAGGCTCAACAAGTCAGGGTTCTTTGTGCCGCGGGCCGGCCCCGGCGCTGCGCAACAGATGCCGGAAGAGGCGAGGCAGACGCACCTCGTAGTCGCCGGCGAGCCGGTCGATGTCCCGCGGGGACTGCGGGATGCGCTCACCGAGTGCGGCCGCCGGTGCTCGAACCGGCTGCCGCACGCTTCGTCCGGGGATGGACCTGTGGCAGATTCTGGTGCTGGGAGTCCTGAAGCAGGGGTTGGGCTGCGACTTCGACCGTCTTCATGAATTGACGAACCATCACGATACGATACGCGCGTTCCTGGGCCACAGTGATTTCGGTGACAAGACGCATTACGAGTACCAAACGGTGGTTGACAACGTGTCGTTGTTGACGCCCGAGCTGTTGTCGGCGGTCGGGCGCCTGGTGGTGGAGAGCGGACACAAGGTAAAAAAAAAGAGAGCCTGGCGAGCCATTACGCGGGCGGTGTGACTCGTTCGTCGTCGAGACGGACGTGCACTATCCGACGGACGTCAGCCTGTTGTGGGACGCGGTGCGTTGCCTGCTGCGGGAGACGGGGCTCACGGCTGAGCAATACGCGGTGCGCGGCTGGCGTCAGTGGCGCCATCTGTCATTGGGAGCAGTGGGCGCCGCGCGGTCAGGTGGTAGATTCGTCATGCTTGTGTGCTCTCCGCGTGGCTCCAACAGCGGCCTGGCCCCCGAGAGCGCCCTCTCCACCCTGGGCGAGACGCTCGGGCTCGCCGACGTCGATCAGCACGAACTGTATGGCCGCCGGCACGGTGACGCCGTCGCTGTTCGACGAGCGGGACCTGGCCGAGGTCACCAGCGAGCTGTTCCCCGGCGAGCGGCTGATCGTGTGCCGCAATCCGTTGCTGGCTGTCGAGCGGCAGCGCAAGCGGCAGGAGTTGCTGGCCGCCACCGAGAAGGACCTGGCGCCCATCGCGGCAGCGACAACGCGCCAGAACCGGCCGCTACGCGGAGCAGCCGAAATCGGTATGCGCGTCGGGAGGGTGAGACGCTGCTCACCGACCTGGGAACGCTGACGGAGAACACGATGCAGGTCGCCGAGGGCAGCGTCACTTTTCAGTTGCAGACGGACCCCACACCGCTGCAGCAGCGCTGCTTCGAGCTACTGGGGGTGGCGACCCGAGTGTAGCCACCACCGACACCCCGACAGAATCGGTAACTGACTCAATAGAGCCTCTTGCAAAAATCGGTAATCGGCCGGGTTTTCTTTGCCGGAAGCCGCAGGGCGAGGGACGGTCAGTGGGCGGGACGTAGCGTCTGAAGGATGGCGGTAGCGGTCACCGCCGCCGACGAGTCCGAGACGCGGGGGTTCATGGGGCCTCCCGGCCGGTTATGAAGGCAAGCACGCGCGAAGAGAGGCCGCGCATTTCCTTCACGAGCCGCTCCAATTCGCGGTTGTTCTCGATCCACTCCTGGTAGAGGACAAGTTCGTCTTCGGTGAGCCTCATCCCGACGGTTTTCCCGCGGTCCTTGCGTGTCCAGTAGTGGTAGGGACCGTGCCGGGCGTCCGGGTCGCGGTAGCAGCGGCAGGTGGTCTTCCCACACGCTATCCGGCGGGTCTGGAGGCTGCCCTGGAAGAGAAACCCAAGCGACTGCAGTTCCGCCTTGAGCGCGTCGTATCGCTCCGTGTACTGGCGCATCTGGTCCGCACCGGCCATCGAACCGCAGCTTGACATTGCCCCTGCGCGTAAATATACAGTAGCTCGCAGGAGCGGTCAACAAGCCATGAATGCCCTGCGCGCCTCGTTCGCCCCCTACTGGGAGTCGATCCAGCGTACGCTGTTCCCGCGGTTGGAGCAGGCGTTGGGTCCACTGACCGAAAAACAGCAGCAGTTGGTGCAGACCCTGGAGGTCATCCGTATCGAGCGCCTGATTCCCCGGTACTTCCGGGCGCCGGGGCGGCCGCCCAAGGACCGCGCGGCGATGGCGCGGGCCTTCGTGGCCAAGGCGGTCTACGACCTGCCGTCGACGCGCGCACTGCTGGACCGGTTGGCCGCCGATGTGGCCCTGCGCCGGCTCTGCGGCTGGGAGCGGAAGTTCGAGGTGCCGAGCGAGTCGGTCTTCTCGCGCGCCTTTGCCGAGTTCGCCGACACGCAGTTGCCCCAGCGCGTGCACGAAGCGCTGATCCGGGAGACGCACCACGACCGGCTGGTGGGCCACCTCTCGCGCGACTCGACGGCCATCGAGGCCCGTGAGAAGCCGGCCACGAAGGAGAAGCCGCCCACGCCGCCCAAGCGCAAGCGCGGGCGGCCGAAGAAGGGCGAAGAACGGCCAAAGGTCCTGACACGTCTCGAACGGCAGCCGACCATGAACCTGCCGGCGATGCTGGACGATCTGCCGACCGCCTGCGATGTCGGCACGAAGAAGAACAGCAAGGGCTACAAGACCACCTGGGTCGGCTACAAGCTGCACATTGACGTGGCCGACGGCCAGATTCCGATCAGTTGCCTGTTGACGTCCGCCTCCCTGCATGACAGCCAGGCCGCCATTCCGCTGGCGACTCTGTCCGCCGAGCGGACGACCAATCTGTATGACCTGATGGACGCCGCCTACGACGCGGAGCAGATCCGGGAGCACAGCCGCTCACTCGGCCACGTCCCGTTGATTGACGTCAACCCTCGTGGCGACAAGGCCCGGGCGGAGGAACTGCGAACCGAAGCCCGGCGCCTGAAAAATCTCGGCTTCCAGCGTGCCGAGCAGGTTCGCTACAACGAGCGTACGGCGGGTGAGCGCGTCAATGGCCGTCTCAAGGACGAGTTCGGTGGTCGCCATGTCCGGGTCCGTGGCACCGCGAAGGTGATGTGCCACTGCATGTTCGGCATGTTGGCGCTCACCGCCGACCAGCTCCTGCGTCTGGTGACATAGCCAACGCGCCGCCGGCAAACGCCCATCCAATCCCGGCGCTCAACCGGCGTCAGTCACCCACCGGTGTCCCGACGCTCGGTGGAAAACACGTCGATCCCCTTGTTTTCCGCTTCCTGGCTGCCGCCGGCCCTTCAGGACCAGAACACGGAGTCAAAATCCAGAACAATTGGGGTGTTCACCCCGAGAATCGGAGGACTGAGCCGAGCCGCGACCCCAAGAGTTTTGCAAGTGGCTCAATAAACATGACTTCCGCGCGATTCGTTCTGAAACTTCCGACTAGGGCCTGTTAACACTATTGGACGGTTCGTGATATCGTTGCTGGATGGAGCTCACCGAGACGCAGTACGCACGCATCGAGCCCTGCCTCCCGCGACAGCGTGGCAATGTCAGCATGCCCAATTTGCAGGTGCTCAACGCGATCCTGTACGTCGCCGAGCAGGGGTGCAAGTGGCGAGGGTTGCCGAAGCGCTTTGGGAACTGGCACACGATCTACACCCGTATGAATCGTTGGTCCAAGAACGGGGTGCTCGACCGGGTCTTCGAACACCTGCAACGCGCCCAGTTGATCCGCATCAAGCTGGAGGCGGTGTCGCTGGACAGCACCGTCGTCAAGGTCCATCCCGACGGCACGGGGGCTCGAAAAAAACGGCCCCCAAGCCATCGGAAAGTCCCGCGGCGGGTGGACCACCAAGATTCATCTGGTTGCCGCGGATGCTCGAACGGCACTGACCTTCGCGCTCTCGCCCGGCCAGGCCCACGACAGCCCGGAAGGCCGAAAGCTCCTGGCCAGCATGGGGCCGCAGGATGACAATGTGGCCTTGGTGATGGACCGCGCGTACCAGGGCGACGAAACTCGCCAACTGGCGCTGGACCTGGGGTTCACACCCGTGGTGCCGCCGCTCAAGACTCGGACGGACCCGTGGGAGTACGACCGGGAGATGTACAAGCGACGTAACGAGGTCGAGCGTCTGTTCCGCCGGCTGAAGGGCTATCGCCGGATATTCTCCCGATTCGAGAAGCTGGATGTGATGTTCATCGGCTTCATCCACTTCGTGCTCATCTTCGACGCGCTGAGGTAAGTGTTAACAGGCCCTAGACGATCGAGGGTCCACGAGCCATGAAGGGGTCAGGGAAGTGCTCCTTTCCGGCCAATCAGGCCGGTCAGAGCATCCCGTGACTATGCGGAGTATCGAAACCCGATCAACTCACGGGTGAACACATTGACCTGGATTGCGACTGCGTGTTCTGGTCCTGAAGGACCGGCGGCAAGCCAAGGAGGCGGCAACAAGAGTACCGTTTGTGTTCCACCGAGCGTCGAAACATTGGTGGGTGACTGGCGCCGGTCGGGCGCCGGGATTGGTCGGGCGTTTGTCTGGGGCCGACGCGGCGCAACGGCCGCGGCCCTTCGCCGCCGTTCGAGGTCTGCGCCGGCGCGGCGGGCAGCGACGCCTGCTGCGCGGACTGCAGTACCTGAGCGAGGTGATCGGGCCGCCTGGGGACGCGAGTGGAACGATGGAGTTCAAGGACTACTACGCGACGCTGGGCGTCAGCAGGAACGCGCCGCCGGACGAGGTGAAGGCGGCGTTCCGGAAGCTGGCCCGGAAGCACCATCCGGACGTCAACCCCGGGGACCCGGCGGCCGAGGAGCGCTTCAAGACGGTCAACGAAGCCTACGAGGTGCTCGGCAATCCGGACACCCGCCGCCAGTACGATGAGCTGGGCGCCAACTGGAAGATGTACGAGCAGGCCCGGGGCGCGGGCCACGACCCCTTCGCTGCGCACGGTCCGTTCCCGGGTGACGGTCCCGGCACGCGCGCCCGTACGGTGTCCGAGGACGAGTTCCGTCGCGTGTCTGACGGCGACCCGTTCTCCGACTTCTTCCGAACGTTCTTCGGCGACGCACACGGCGCAACCGGGGCCGGCAGCGTACGAGCGGCGCGGCGCGGCGGCGATATCGAGCACACGATGGAACTGACGCTCGACCAGGCGTTCAGCGGCGTTACGCGGCGGATCACGCTCCGTAGCGACGGCGACCCGCACACCGTCGACGTGCGCATTCCGCCCGGCGTCGATGACGAATCGCGGGTCCGGGTCGCCGGCGAAGGACGGGCCGGTCGGGGCGGGGCGGCGTCGGGAGATCTGTACCTGCGCCTCCGGATCGCGCCGCACCCGGTCTACACGCGCAAGGGCCGCGACCTGTACATGCGCGCGACTCTCCCGCTCACGACGGCCGTGCTCGGCGGCGAGGCCACGATCGGCACGATCGCCGGCGACAGAGTGCGGCTGAAGGTGCCGCCGGCCACACAACAGGGCCAAGTTTTCCGGATCAAGGGCCACGGCATGCCGGTCGTGCCAGGCGGCGGCGCTCGCGGCGATCTGTACACCACGGCGCACGTGCAGCTTCCCCGCTCGGTGAGCGGGGAAGCGAGGAAGCACTTCGAAGCGCTGGCGGCTCTCGAGAACGCGGCCGGCTCGCGCGAGAGGCCGGGTCATTCTGCCGAGTGAGGTCACCATGGACATCAACCGACTGACTGAGGCGGCTGAGCGCGCGGGTGAAGGCCAGCAAACAGGCCCGCAAGGACAGCCGGGCGGCGCGCGTCGCCGACGTGACACTGCGCTACCGGCAGGTGGCGCTGCCCTGCCCCGGGGCCGCGGCGGGCGAACTGTGGGTCGTCCATGCGCGCGACGAACATCCGCCGCCCACGGCCCGAGCCGCTGGAGTGGTTCGTGCTGACCACGCTGCCCGTGACCAGCACCGCCGACGCCACGCAGGTCCTGCGATGGTACGCCCTGCCCTGGCGCGGGGCCCTCGCGTTGTGCCCGTCCCTGGGATTGCGCATACTACCCGAGACGCCGTCGGCCCAACTCCCGGGTTCCCAGAGCCGGCGGTGGACGGCGCGTGTGGCGCTGGTGTTGGAGCCACGCGGAGAGCACACAAGCAATGACGAATCTACCACCTGACCGCGCGGCGCCCACTGCCCCCAATGGTCGGCCGAAGCACGCGGCAGACAGGGCGCCTTGGCAGCCGCAGCCTTGGTGGCTGATCTTCGTTGTGCTCATGATCGCCAACTACCTCCTGGCGCAGGTGTTCTTCCCGGCACCTCCCTCGATCACCATCCCCTATACCTTCTTTAACGCGCAGGTCGAGGCGGGCAATGTTGCAGACGTAACCAGCGTGGGCGATTCGATTCGCGGAACCTTCAAGGCGCCGGTCACCTATCCGCCCCCGATCTCGCCGGAGCTAAGGATAAGGACCACTCGACCGGCGTCCCCTCCCGGCGACCAGCCGGAGGCGCGCACCTTGCTGGAGTTCACGACGCAGCGGCCGACCTTCGCAGACCAGGACCTGGAGCGGCGCCTCGAGAGGCAAGGGGTGGTCATCCAGGCCGTCGAGGAGAACACGTCCTCCTGGTTCACGGTCTTGGTCGGCTTTGGGCCCACCTTGCTGCTGATCGGGGCCTTTGTCCTGCTCAGTCGCCGCGCGACCGCGGCGGCGGGTGGCGGGCTCTTCGGCCTCGGACGCAGCCGCGCCAAGCGCTACAGTGAGGCGTCACCGACGGTCACGTTCGACGATGTGGCGGGGATCGACGAGGCCGAGGCTGAGCTGATCGAGATCGTCGACTTCCTCAAGAACCCCACCAAATACCAGCGGCTCGGTGGCAGTGTGCCCAAGGGCGTGCTGCTAATCGGTGCGCCCGGAACCGGCAAGACACTCCTGGCGCGGGCGGTTGCCGGGCAGGCGGGCGTCCCCTTCTTCAGCCTCAGCGCGTCCGAGTTTATCGAGATGATCGTCGGCGTCGGCGCCTCCCGGGTGCGCGACCTGTTCAAGGAGGCGCGGGCGGCGGCACCCGCGATCATCTTCATCGACGAGCTGGACGCCATCGGCCGCACGCGAGGCACTGGCGCCCAACTCGGCGGCCACGACGAGCGCGAACAGACCTTGAACCAGATCCTGACCGAGATGGACGGCTTCGACTCCCGCGAAGGGGTCATTGTCCTGGCCGCCACGAATCGCGCCGACGTGCTCGATCAGGCGCTCTTGCGACCGGGACGCTTCGACCGCCGCGTCGTGGTCCAGCGTCCCGATCGCGGCGGCCGCGCCGCGATTCTAAAGGTGCACGCCAAGACCGTGCCCCTGGCGCCGGACGTCTCGCTCAAGAGGCTTGCCGCCGAGACGCCAGGGCTGGTTGGTGCCGAACTGCAGAACCTAGTCAACGAGGCGGCTCTGCTCGCGGCACGCCAGGGGGCACGTGCGGTCGGTGCCGAAGCGTTCGCGGAGGCGCTCCAGAAGATCACGTTGGGGCCGGCGCGAAATATTCTGCTCAATCCAGCAGACCGGGAGCGGACCGCCTACCACGAGGCGGGACACGCACTGCTCGCGCTGGTGGTACCAGACAGCGACCCGGTGCACCGCGTCTCGATCGTGCCACGCGGCATGGCGCTGGGCGCGACGTATCAGCTCCCTGTCGACGATCGGACGAGCTACGCCGAGGACTATCTACGGGCGCGCATCACCTGCGCGCTCGGCGGCCGTGCGGCCGAGCAGCTGGTTTACGGCGTGGTCACGACCGGCGCCGAAAACGACCTCCAGCAGGTCACGGAGATCGCCCGTCACATGGTGTTGCGCTGGGGGATGAGTGAGACGCTCGGCCCGGTCAGCTTTGTCGCGCCCCAAGATGACGGCTTGCCGCCGGCCTTCCAGCACCAGCCGTACAGCGAGGCCACCGCTGAGTTGATCGACGCCGAGGTTCGCCGCATTATCGAGCAATGTCACGATGACGCGGACCGACGGTTGGCCGAGCACCGCGACAAACTGGACGCACTCGCCCACGCCCTCCTCAAGTTGGAATCGCTCAACGAGAAAGAAATCCGGGACGTCATCGGGCTGGCCAAACCCCCAAGCCAAGAGGACGCGGAAGAGACGATGACCACGACCGGTACTGACAAGGACGTGGAGTCCTGGGAAAACGAAGGGGGATACGCGCCTGATAACGACGAGGGGGAAAGTGCGTGGGGGAAGGACGAAGGACCCTGGGAAGGATAGGAGCCACGAACGGTGGCTCTCCTGAAACAGGAGTGGGTGGGTTGAGCGGGATCGGCGGGTTCGACGGGGGGTCAAGGGTGTCCCGCCGGTAGTTGAAAGTCGGCGGCAACAGAAACACGTCACCGCTGCCCACCGCACCGCCTCGCACCGCCATCGCCTCGTTCTGCCAACGACTGACCCGACGTGTTGTTGCCGGTCGCGAGAAAACGCGCTTTCCTGCACAGGCATCGACCGGTCTCATTGACGACGTGAGTCTCAGGGTCATTCCGCCGCGTCATCACGGTGCGGACGCTGGCGGTTGCGCTCCTGCTGACTGAGCTCGGCCTCCCGTCTGCGATAGCTCCGGCCTTCAATGAGTACCGTTGGAACGCAACTGGAAATGTGCTGACACCGAGGGGTTGGTGGTGTCGGGCGGCGGCTCCGGCAGAGGGATGGCGAAGTGGATGTCGACACGTCCGTCCTCGACCATCACGCGCTCGAGCACGGTTCGGACGAGCTGTTGCCGGGCGTCGAAGTCGAGCGTGGCGAGCGTACCGCGGATACGGTCGACGAAGGTCTCCAGGTCAGCCTGGAGCTGCGCCTGCTGCTGGGCTGTCTTCCGCTCGGTGTGCAGCACCTCGATACTGCCGTTGACGTGCGCCCGCCGCTGCCGCAGGCGTCCTTGACGTTGCCGGAGCTGATCGAAATCGACGAGTCCGGCCTGATAGGCGTCGAGCAGTCGGTGTTCCTCGCGATCGAGTTCGGCCAGTTGCTTCTCCAACGCGGCCAGTTCGTCGGCCAAGCCGTCGTCCCCTGGCGACCCGGCCTGGGTCTGCAGTCGCGCGTACCCTTCGCGAATCAAGGTTGGGTTCTCGAGGTGGCGGCGGACCTCGCCCCAGACGAGTGCATCCAGCTCGTCCGACCGTAGATTCCTCTGCGGGCAACAGCTGATGGCGCGCCGCGCCATCAGCAGGTCGTGACCGTGGCAGTAATAGTAGTGGTGGAACGCGCCGTTGCGTCCGCGCATGCGGTGACACGACATGGTCAGGTCACACACGCGACAGCGGACCACGCGACGAAGCAGATAGTGGCCGGACTTGAGATGGCGGGGACTGAAGCGGCTGTTGTCGTAGTGGATCGCCTGGGAACGACGAAACAGCTCGACGTCGATGATCGGGGGAACCGGAAGCGGAATCCACTCGGCCGCCGGGCGGTCCTGCCGGCACGTTGACAGGCGGCGGCGCCGCGACGCGGAGTTCGACTTGCCGCCGACCGATTCGCGGCGGTTGTAGTACATCGTGCCGATGTAGGCCTCGTTGTGCAGCATCCGGGTGACGGTGCTGATCCCCCAGCGCGGGAGCCCCGTGGGCGGTCAGATGCGGCGATTCGGTCAAACGCAGCGCGATCTGCCGCACGCTGAGGTGCTCGTCGACGTGCCAGCGGAAGATCTGCCGCACGACCTGCGCCTCGGGCTCCGACACCTCGACGTGGGCCGGGACGCCGTCACGCCGTGGAATCCGCCGGTAGCCGTAGGAGACCTTCCCCCAGCACACTTCGCCCTGTCGCGCGCGAAAGAGCTTGCCTCGACGGTAGCGTTCCGCGATCTTGATGCGTTCGTATTCGGCGACCGCTCCTTGGATCTGGGTGAGCAGGCGCGCCTGCGGATCATCGGAGAGGGGTTGGTCGAGAAAGATCACCTGGACGCCGAAGCGCTCGAGCTCTTCGAGAATCAGGATCTGATAGGCGTACTTCCGCGCGAGGCGATCCGGACACAGGACCAGGACGGCCGCGAACGCTCCGGCCTCGGCGCCGTCGCGCAGCCGGTCGAGGCCCGGCCTGTCCAGACGCGCGCCGCTGTATCCGTCGTCCACGCAGACATAGGCATCCACGACGTCGTGATGCTGCTCACAAGCCCAGCGCGTGAGCGCATCCAGTTGCGACGCGACCGTGCCCTGCTGTTCCTGGCGCTCGGTCGACACGCGGGCGTACAGTGCGACTTGCATGACCATCCTCCTTGCATTCCTGAGTCGTGACGGGCGTGCCCCGGCTGGGCGCTGCGCGCAGGATGAGCCGGTAGGCTTCATCCAACGCGGTCATCCGCGTATCCACCGTCCCGGTCCAGCGCGATGGGCGCGCGGCCACACAGCGCACCGGCCACTCGGCCGCCGGGCGCGTGAGGAGCCCGGCCAGGCCCGCGAGGTCGAGCCCGGCCGGGCGCGCCGCTCCTGCGCGGCTGTCCCAGCCGAGAAAAGCGGACCGCCGCCGCTCGTATTCGGCCTGGGCCGGACCTCCAGCCACGTGGAAACCGCCCCGGGGCGAGGCCGGGGCACGCACCGGCCGCGGGTTCACCGCTGCGCGGCGTTTTTTTTCGTGGACCAGCGCGCAGGACTCGCTCCACGGTCCGCCGATGCAGACGGACCCCGTGCGTGCGTTCGAGGCGGTCCAGCAAAGCCGGGATCGACAACGTCGGCTCGGCGGCGCGCTGAGCACGGAGAAAGGCGACCACCGCTGGTGTGCAGGTGCGGGGGCCAACCGGACCGGGACGTGCATCGCGCAGGCCGGTAAGCCCGCGGTGCGCCAACCGATCGCGCAACAGGTAGAAGCGTCCAGTGGCTGCTGTCGCATGCGCCCCGTTGGCGGAGCACTGGCGACAAGACACTCGTATTCGTCGCGCACCGCGAAACGCTGGAGATGCTGCGAACCGCTCTCAGCCACCGCGCGCAGATGGCCACCGGCGTCTTTCACGAGGAGTTCTCACCAGCACGCCGTGATACGGAGGTCGCGCGGTTCCGTGAACCGAAAGGCCCCAGCCTGCTCGTCTCCACTGAATGCGGAGGCGAAGGCCGCAACTTCGAGTTCTGCCGGCGCCTCATCCTCTTCGACCTGCCGTGGAAGCCGTCGGTCGTCGAGCAACGCATCGGTCGTCTCGACCGCATCGGTCGCCAGATCCCGGTGGACGTTGTGTACTTCCGACCACCCGGTGGGATCGGGGCGGACGTCGTACGGCTGTTCGAAGCCCTCGGTCTCTTCCGCGAGCCGGTGGCCGGGCTCGAACCGCAACTCGCCCACGTGGAGAACGCGCTTGAAGCGATCGCCCTCGATCCTTGGTCATCGCTCTCCGAGGCGCATCTCGAATCGCTGCTGAGCGAAGCCCGCGCGGCACGAACGCGCATCGGGGAAGCGGCGTACCAGCAGCTCCATCGCGACCCCTATCACTCGACGATGGCCGACGGTATTCTCGCGCGCGTGCCTACTGAACTCGACGCGCTCAACCAGGAGGTGGTGCTCACGGCGTGCATCGGTCTCGGCTTCACCGTCGAGCGTCCCCGAGGTGATCAGATCTTCTCGATCGAGCTTGGCAGCGGCGCGCTGGTGGACGGCCTGCCCAGCGTACCTGGCGGGTCGAGCTACGTCGGCTCGTTCGACCGGGCGGAGGCCGTTGAGAACGAGACGATCGACTTCTTCGCGTCCGGGCATCCGGTCGTCGAAGGTATTTTTGCCCACTACGAGGAGAGCGATCTGGGCCGCGTCGCGAGGTTCGAAGTTGAAATCGGCGCGGAACGCGGCGAGGGCCTGCTAGTGGTGTATAAGGACCGTTCCGAGGACGGTACAAAGAACGGCTCGGTATTCGAGATGGAGGTGATCGACTCGACGGGTAAGACTCGGCCCGACTGGGCCATAGCGCTCCATCGCCGGCCGCTTGGCGCACTGCGTGTCACCGGCGACAAGGGGAACGACGCCGGGTGGATCGACATGGTGCGCCGGCTAGGTCTACCCTGTACCCACATTATTCGTTCTGGACAACTCCAGCACGCTCCCGCCGTCCAATGCGGTAGCCGATGGTTGCGATGGACATTCGTTCGTAACCGCGCCACATGATCTGGTGTCCGGGGGGCGGGTCGTGCGTTCGGTTCTGGTAGCCGCCGAGGATGGCGAGCAGGAGGACTGCGGCGGCGAGATGGTCAGGGGGGCGGCAGGCCGAGTTCTTCGGCATAGTCGGTCAGGAAACGCAACTCGATGTCGGTGAACAGCAACTGGGCGTCGCACCCCGGTACGTCACGTCCGAGCAGGGTCATCACCATCAGGCGCCAGGCGATCACGGTATTGATGGTGACCGCGCGTTGGAGCCGGTCGGCGGTGTGGAACGCGAGATGTTCGACTCGGCATCCGGACTTGAGCACCCGGAACAGGTCTTCGATGCGCCAGCGCCGCAGGTAGTAGCCGATGACCGCGACCGCGGTTTCGGTGCTGTCGACGTCGAGACTGGTGAGCAGGAACCACTCGACCGCCGGCTCGCCGGGCGGCGGCGCGGTTTCGCGCACATGGACCGTGGACAGCGCCACCGGTTCGGCGCCGGCGATGGTCGGCGGCGCCACCACTTGGCGATGGCGCACCTCGGCCCGCGCCACCCGCCCGGTGCGCGCCGGGCGGGCCTGCCTGCCGCTGGATTTGCGCCGCGCGCTCAGGCGGTCGATCTCGATCTCGACGTGCCCGTCGGCGGCGCCGGCGCGCATGGCGGCGAACAGCTTCGGGGCGCCCTGGGCGAGACAGCGGTCATGGTGGGCGCGCACCAGCACTTCCACCCGGTTCAGACGGCGCTGCTCGTCGAACACCGCGAAGCAATCCGCCTCCCGGTCCATGACGCTGAGCACCCGGGTCTTGCGACTCAACGCCGCCGCCGCCCGGTCGATGTCGCGCAGGCCGTCGACCCAGCGCCGCGTCTTGGGGGCCGTCTCCTGCGCCGCCGCCGGCGGTGGCTCGTCCGCCGGGCGCGCCGCGCCGCCCGGCGGCGCCTCGAAACCGCAGCGCAGCACGCCCAGCGGCAGACCCGCGCCATCGACCGCCAGGGTCAGATGCAGATGCAGGCCGAGCGTCTTCGAGACCGTCTGGTTGCGCCCGATGATGCCCAGCCCCTCGCAGTGCGGGCGCGTCGCAAAATTCAGATCCGTCCCGTCCTGGATGCACAGCACCGTGTCCTGGCCGCGCATCCGCTGCAGCGTGCGCGCCCGGTGGGGCGCAAGAATGTTCCCGGGCGTGACCGCCGACGACACCGGCTGGTCGATGAGCCGGTAGTAGCCCTTCACCGCCGCGCGGTCGTGGGACGCGTTGGCGGTGACCGCCTCTCCGGGCAACGACGCCAGCAGCCCCGCGCTCTTGACCAGACGCGCCGACAACCGCTGATCGCCCAACGGCGCCCCTCCAAACTCGTTCACCGTCCAGGCGCCGCTGTCGAGACCGTCAGCCGGCGCCAGCGCCGGCGCCGCGTCGACCCGCGCCACCCCCAACCGCCGCCGCCAGTGCGGCTCCAACTCATACATATATACCGCCTTGACCGGACGAGCCCGCGCATGGTCGCGGTCCTGGCGCCCGCGACCGGCCGTGTGCCCGACCCACACGAAGTTGGCCGCCTTGAAGCTGGCCCCGTCATGCGCGGGGCCGACGAAGGTCTCCACCAGCCACGGACGATACCGGTAGCGGGCCTCGAAATCCGCTAGCAGACGCGCCAGCACCTGGCCCAGCACCTGGCTGGCCAGGTTGCGGCATTGCACGCCGGGGCGGATCAGGAACCGGCTCAGGCACAGCACCCGGTGCAGATGCGCCAGACGCTGCCCGGCGCTCCACCCCATCCACGCCTCGCGCGCCCGCAATTGCAACGCCGACGCCGAAAACCCGACCGCGCCGAGCACCCCGTGCGCCGAGACCACCAGATAGCGCACCTGGCAGCCCGCAAAGGTCGTCGTCCCCTGCGGATGCTCGAAGTGCAGCAAGGTATTCCACACCCGGCGCTGCCCGCCTTGCTCTACCCGCTCCAGCGACAACCCCGCGACCGCCTCCACCGTACCCGGCACCGCCGTGGCCGCCGCCACCGGCGCGTCGAAACGCTGCGGAGTGGGCGCGCCCCCGCCACCCCGCGACGCCGGCAACGCAATCCGCCCCGCCTTGTGCAGCGTGTTGAGCGCTTTAAGACAACCCGCGAGTTGGGCCGACCCGCGCGCATCCACAAACCCGAACTCCGCGCACACCCGCCGCCCCACCGCCGCCCGGTTGTTCAGCGCCTCCTGCGCCACAATCCGCTCGAGGCGAGCTTGCGACTCAGGCGCACGAAGGGTCTGTAGTATCTGGTTCTGATGCTCCATGCCGTGACGCTACACGGCGGAAGCTGATTTGTTCAGCCCTGAATGCGGGTACAGGGCAGGGCTAGCCCTGCCCCTGCCCCATAACTTTTCGCTGGACTTCATGCAGCCACTTCGCTACGGTGGCCGGCATGGAGATTCAGAATCAGGTCTCACGTATTCTACGGAACAACCTCGCCCGCCTGCGCGACGTGCTGGACGAGGCGGTTTCGCAGGGCGTCGGCAGCCTCGGCCAGGTCGCCGATCGCGTCTGTGAAGCGTTCGATTTCCGCGACGGGCGGGGCCGGTGGCAGCGCGCGAGCTGCTGCCGGGCGTTGGCCGACCTGCAGGCGGCCGGCCACGTTTCGCTGCCTGCGGGTCAGCCGGCTCGCGGCGTTGGGGGCCGGGCGCGGGTGCTTCCGCAGCCGCTGGCGCCGGCGGTGGACGTGCCGGGCACGGTCGGCGAGGTTGTGGGTCTGACCCTGGAGCTGGTGGAGACCGATGCGCAGCGCCAGGTCTGGAACACGCTGATGGCGTACGAGCACCCGCGCGGGGCCGGTCCGTTCGTCGGCCCGCAACTGCGGTATCTGGTGGGTTCGGCGCATGGCTGGCTGGGCGGCGTCGGGTTTGCGGCGAGCGCGCGGCGGCTGCGGTCCCGCGACGCCTGGGTGGGGTGGGACGATACGGGCCGGCGTTCCCACTTGCACCGGGTGTTGGGACTGTGCCGGTTGCTGGTGCGCCCCGGCATCGTGTGTCGCAACCTGGCCTCGCACGTGCTGGGCCGGGTCGTCCGGGCGGTCGGCGACGACTGCGAGGGTCTGTATGGCTATCGCCCCTGGCTGCTGGAGACGTTCGTCGACGAGACCGAACAGACGGGGGCGAGCGTGCGCGCGGCGAACTGGGTTCGGGTGGGTGAGACCTGCGGTCGCGGGCGCGGGGACCGCCGGCACGCGGCGCTGGAAACGCGCAAGGCGGTGTATATGTACGCCTTGGAGCCGGCGTGGCGCACCCGCCTCGCGGTGCCTGCACCGGTCTTGGCGCCGCTGGCGTTTGGCGACGGTCTCGACGCGGCGGTCTGGGCGGAGCATGAATTCGGCGGGGCGCGTTTGGGCGACGCGCGTCTGAGCGCGCGTCTGGTGCAGAGCGCGCAGCAAATGGCAGAGTCTCCGATGCGCGCCATCACCGGCGCCGCCCACGGCGCCCGTGCGCTGGTCAAGGGCCATTACCGGCTGATCGACCAGCCGGACGACAGCGCGGTGACGGTCGGCAACATCCTCGCGCCGCATCGCGAGCGCACGCTGCGCCGGATGCAGGCGCACGACACGGTGCTGTGCATCCAGGACGGCACCCGGTTGAACTTCACCCGACGCGGGCAGACGCAGGGGCTGGGGGCCATCGGCTCGAACCAGACCGGCGCGGTGGCGCGCGGCCTGGAGTTGCACACGACCTTGGCCGTCAATCCCGACGGGGTGGCGTTGGGCGTGCTGCGGGCCGCCTTCGACGCGCCCGCGTCGGCGAACTCCGAGGCGGAAGGCGAGCCGACCCCGAAGCCGCGCGAGGAGCGCAAGTCGTTCCGTTGGATCGAGGGGCTGCGCGACTGCGCGCAGGCAGCCGAGCAATTGTCCCAGACCCGCGTGGTGTGCGTGATGGACCGCGAGGCCGATTTCCACGACCTGTTCGTCGAGCACCGCGCGGCTGCCCCGCAGACCGACCTGCTGGTCCGCGCCAAGGCCGACCGCGTCCTCGGCAGGGAAAAGACGCCCGACGGGCAGACGGTCTCACGCCGTCTGTTCGATACGGTGCGCAACGCGCCGGCCCGAGGCGCCGCCAAGGTCGAGGTGCAGCGGCTGAGCGCGCGCGTGAAGGCCAGCAAACAGGCCCGCAAGGACCGCCGCGAGGCGCGTGTCGCCGACGTGACGCTGCGCTACCAGCAGGTGCTGCTGCCCTGCCCCGGCGTCGAGCCGGTCGCCCTGTGGGTCGTCCACGTGCGCGAGGAACAACCGCCGCCCGCGGTCGAGCCGCTGGAGTGGTTCCTGCTGACCACGTTGCGGGTGAGCAGCGCCGACGACGCCATGCGCATCCTGCAATGGTACGTCCGGCGCTGGCGCATCGAAGAATACTTCCGGGTGCTCAAGTCCGGCTGCAAGGTCGAAGAGTTGCAGCACCACACGGCCGAGCGGCTCGAACGCGCCATGGCCATCAAGATGGTCATCGGGTGGCGCATCCAGTTGATGGTCCAACTCGGGCGCGAAGTGCCCGACCTGCCGGGCGACCTGCTGTTCTCCGATGGCGAGTTGCGCGTGCTCGCCACCTTCGCCCGCTCACGCAAGCTGCCGCCGCCGGCGCGCCTCGGCGACGCTGTCGGTCTGGTCGGGCGCCTCGGCGGTTGGCTCGGGCGCCAACGCGACCCGCCCGGCGCGCAACTCCTGTGGCACGGTTACACCCAACTCGTCGCCATGGCCTTCGCCTTCGAACTGCGGGACGAATTCGGATGACCCCACACGCACTACAAGTCCAGCCGGAAGATCTGGGGCAGGGGCAGGGCTAGCTCTACCCTGCACCCACATTCAGGGCTGAACAAATAAGCTTCCGCCGTGTAGCGTCACGGCATGGAGCACCAGAACCAGATACTACAGACCCTTCGTGCGCCTGAGTCGCAAGCTCGCCTCGAGCGAATTGTGGCGCAGGAGGCGCTGAACAACCGGGCGGCGGTGGGGCGGCGGGTGTGCGCGGAGTTCGGGTTTGTGGATGCGCGCGGGTCGGCCCAACTCGCGGGTTGTCTCAAAGCGCTCAACACGCTGCACAAGGCGGGGCGGATTGCGTTGCCGGCGTCGCGGGGTGGCGGGGGCGCGCCCACGCCGCAGCGTTTCGACGCGCCGGTGGCGGCGGCCACGGCGGTGCCGGGTACGGTGGAGGCGGTCGCGGGGTTGTCGCTGGAGCGGGTAGAGCAAGGCGGGCAGCGCCGGGTGTGGAATACCTTGCTGCACTTCGAGCATCCGCAGGGGACGACGACCTTTGCGGGCTGCCAGGTGCGCTATCTGGTGGTCTCGGCGCACGGGGTGCTCGGCGCGGTCGGGTTTTCGGCGTCGGCGTTGCAATTGCGGGCGCGCGAGGCGTGGATGGGGTGGAGCGCCGGGCAGCGTCTGGCGCATCTGCACCGGGTGCTGTGCCTGAGCCGGTTCCTGATCCGCCCCGGCGTGCAATGCCGCAACCTGGCCAGCCAGGTGCTGGGCCAGGTGCTGGCGCGTTTGCCAGCGGATTTCGAGGCCCGCTACCGGTATCGCCCGTGGCTGGTGGAGACCTTCGTCGGCCCCGCGCATGACGGCGCCAGCTTCAAGGCGGCCAACTTCGTGTGGGTCGGGCACACGGCCGGTCGCGGGCGCCAGGACCGCGACCACGCGCGGGCTCGTCCGGTCAAGTCGGTATATATGTATGAGTTGGAGCCGCACTGGCGGCGGCGGTTGGGGGTGGCGCGGGTCGACGCGGCGCCGGCGCTGGCGCCGGCTGACGGTCTCGACAGCGGCGCCTGGACGGTGAACGAGTTTGGAGGGGCGCCGTTGGGCGATCAGCGGTTGTCGGCGCGTCTGGTCAAGAGCGCGGGGCTGCTGGCGTCGTTGCCCGGAGAGGCGGTCACCGCCAACGCGTCCCACGACCGCGCGGCGGTGAAGGGCTACTACCGGCTCATCGACCAGCCGGTGTCGTCGGCGGTCACGCCCGGGAACATTCTCGCGCCCCACCGGGCGCGCACGCTGCAGCGGATGCGCGGCCAGGACACGGTGCTGTGCATCCAGGACGGGACGGATCTGAATTTTGCGACGCGCCCGCACTGCGAGGGGCTGGGCATCATCGGGCGCAACCAGACGGTCTCGAAGACGCTCGGCCTGCATCTGCATCTGACCCTGGCGGTCAATGGCGCGGGTCTGCCGCTGGGCGTGCTGCGCTGCGGTTTCGAGGCGCCGCCGGGCGGCGCGGCGCGCCCGGCGGACGAGCCGCCGCCGGCGGCGGCGCAGGAGACGGCCCCCAAGACGCGGCGCTGGGTCGACGGCCTGCGCGACATCGACCGGGCGGCGGCGGCGTTGAGCCGCAAGACCCGAGTGCTCAGCGTCATGGACCGGGAGGCGGATTGCTTCGCGGTGTTCGACGAGCAGCGCCGTCTGAACCGGGTGGAAGTGCTGGTGCGCGCCCACCATGACCGCTGTCTCGCCAAGGGCGCCCCGAAGCTGTTCGCCGCCATGCGCGCCGGCGCCGCCGACGGGCACGTCGAGATCGAGATCGACCGCCTGAGCGCGCGGCGCAAGTCGAACGGCAGGCAGGCCCGCCCGGCGCGCACCGGGCGGGTGGCGCGGGCCGAGGTGCGCCATCGCCAAGTGGTGGCGCCGCCGACCATCGCCGGCGCCGAACCGCTGGCGCTGTCCACGGTCCATGTGCGCGAAACCGCGCCGCCGCCCGGCGAGCCGGCGGTCGAGTGGTTCCTGCTCACCAGCCTCGACGTCGACAGCACCGAAACCGCGGTCGCGGTCATCGGCTACTACCTGCGGCGCTGGCGCATCGAAGACCTGTTCCGGGTGCTCAAGTCCGGATGCCGAGTCGAACATCTCGCGTTCCACACCGCCGACCGGCTCCAACGCGCGGTCACCATCAATACCGTGATCGCCTGGCGCCTGATGGTGATGACCCTGCTCGGTCGTGACGTGCCGGGGTGCGACGCCCAGTTGCTGTTCACCGACATCGAGTTGCGTTTCCTGACCGACTATGCCGAAGAACTCGGCCGGGCGCATTCCCGATTTCCCGGTCACGCGCTCACACCCACCGGCGTCATGGCCATCCGCTGCAAACAGTTCCATCTGCCGGACTTATAGAAAGACCGCAGGAGAAGAATCGCGTCGACGCTCTCCGGTAGCCAATAGATGGATGCGCCCTTGATGCGGAGATTGATGACGCGACGGATGGCGCTTTCGACGGCACTGCTGCCCCGCGGAAGCCCGAGCCCGACCATTGTGGTGTAGGCGAAACGATGACGGTTCTTCAGGAAGTAGTTGAGGTGCGTGCGGATCTTGCCGGCCGTGCGCCCGCGGCACAGCTCCCGCAGGGCCGTGATCACCTCGTCCACCCGTGCTCGCTTGAGCAGCCCCCGCGTGCGGTTGAGCCAGCGGGTGCGTTGCGTCGCGCTCCAGCGGCGCAGCTTGACCGCGTCGGAGAGTTGCTTCGCGGCATGATAGAAGTCGATCAGCCCCAGCACCTGTGTCGGCGAGAGCCCGAGCGCGGCGATGAGGCGCGGGATGCGTTGCCAGATCCAGGGCGCGCCGTCGGCGATGAAGAGCACCTTGTCAGCGGCGTTGAGGCCGATCTGCCGCGCGTACGACAACAGCAGGGCGAAGACCGCCTCCGGTCCCCGGAGCGTGCCGTCGATGATCGGGGCCCACGTCTGAGACGGTCGCCCGTCGTCGCCGACGACGTACAGGATGAGGAGCTTCGGTTCCTTCCAGTCGGTATGGAATCGGTTGCGCCCCTTCTTCGTCTTGGGGCCACGCTTCTTGCGCCTCACGCGGACGCGGCCCCCGTCGAGGGAGACGACCACCCGCTTCCCGGTCACGCGGTCCAGCAGGCCGCACGCCGCGCTCCGCTGGGCCGCTCGGGCCCGCGCAGCGTAGCGATAGGCGGTCGAGCGGAGGGTCTTGATATCCAGGGCGATGCCGTCGGAGCGGAGCTGCGCCTGCGCTTCAGCCAGCGAGCTGAGCATGGCGACCGCGCGGCTTGCATCCGAGGCCAGCTTCGGCGTGCACCGGTCGTAGATGCCCAGCACCACCAAGGCGGGGTAGAGTCCCCCGGCCTCCGCTTCGCCCGACGGGCGTGTTTCTCGCGGTAGTACGGCGTCGTGACCGGCACCGTCGTGCCCCGGGAGGTGCGAACGTTGACGGTCTCCAGGCCGTCGCTCCGCATCCGCCGGGGCAGGTGGCGCACGAGGGCGCTCGCCGCGTCGCCAACCGCGGCGGAGCACACCGCGCGTTGCAGCACGGGGGTGAGGAGGGCGCCGAAGAACTCGTCCGCGATGGCCCGCAGCTGCTCTTCGCACTGCTCCGCTTCCTCTGCCGACCTGGGCGCTCGAGCACGCGCCTCAAACTCCAGCGCCCGCCGGAGGGCAGTGCGCAGGTGGACGGGAATGTTGCGAAGATCGATCTCGCGGCTCGGGGTGTCGATGGCGCTCTTGTCCATTTCAACGCACCATCATGGGCAGTCCGAGCCGTAATGTCCAGTACCACCCTCCCCGTCTGTCCGAAGACCGGCTCAACCTCGCCCAGCCTCACAGTCCATCTTTGCCTACACACTGTTCCGGGAAATCGGGAATGCGCCCACTCGGCCTGCCGCCCCCCTGACCATCTCGCCGCCGCAGTCCTCCTGCTCGCCATCCTCGGCGGCTACCAGAACCGAACGCACGACCCGCCCCCCGGACACCAGATCATGTGGCGCGGTTACGAACGAATGTCCATCGCAACCATCGGCTACCGCATTGGACGGCGGGAGCGTGCTGGAGTTGTTCAGAACGAATAATGTGGGTACAGGAGCCTCTTGCAAAAATCGGTAATCGGCCGGGTTTTCTTTGCCGGAAGCCGCAGGGCGAGGGACGGTCAGTGGGCGGGACGTAGCGTCTGAAGGATGGCGGTAGCGGTCACCGCCGCCGACGAGTCCGAGACGCGGGGGTTCATGGGGCCTCCCGGCCGGTTATGAAGGCAAGCACGCGCGAAGAGAGGCCGCGCATTTCCTTCACGAGCCGCTCCAATTCGCGGTTGTTCTCGATCCACTCCTGGTAGAGGACAAGTTCGTCTTCGGTGAGCCTCATCCCGACGGTTTTCCCGCGGTCCTTGCGTGTCCAGTAGTGGTAGGGACCGTGCCGGGCGTCCGGGTCGCGGTAGCAGCGGCAGGTGGTCTTCCCACACGCTATCCGGCGGGTCTGGAGGCTGCCCTGGAAGAGAAACCCAAGCGACTGCAGTTCCGCCTTGAGCGCGTCGTATCGCTCCGTGTACTGGCGCATCTGGTCCGCACCGGCCATCGAACCGCAGCTTGACATTGCCCCTGCGCGTAAATATACAGTAGCTCGCAGGAGCGGTCAACAAGCCATGAATGCCCTGCGCGCCTCGTTCGCCCCCTACTGGGAGTCGATCCAGCGTACGCTGTTCCCGCGGTTGGAGCAGGCGTTGGGTCCACTGACCGAAAAACAGCAGCAGTTGGTGCAGACCCTGGAGGTCATCCGTATCGAGCGCCTGATTCCCCGGTACTTCCGGGCGCCGGGGCGGCCGCCCAAGGACCGCGCGGCGATGGCGCGGGCCTTCGTGGCCAAGGCGGTCTACGACCTGCCGTCGACGCGCGCACTGCTGGACCGGTTGGCCGCCGATGTGGCCCTGCGCCGGCTCTGCGGCTGGGAGCGGAAGTTCGAGGTGCCGAGCGAGTCGGTCTTCTCGCGCGCCTTTGCCGAGTTCGCCGACACGCAGTTGCCCCAGCGCGTGCACGAAGCGCTGATCCGGGAGACGCACCACGACCGGCTGGTGGGCCACCTCTCGCGCGACTCGACGGCCATCGAGGCCCGTGAGAAGCCGGCCACGAAGGAGAAGCCGCCCACGCCGCCCAAGCGCAAGCGCGGGCGGCCGAAGAAGGGCGAAGAACGGCCAAAGGTCCTGACACGTCTCGAACGGCAGCCGACCATGAACCTGCCGGCGATGCTGGACGATCTGCCGACCGCCTGCGATGTCGGCACGAAGAAGAACAGCAAGGGCTACAAGACCACCTGGGTCGGCTACAAGCTGCACATTGACGTGGCCGACGGCCAGATTCCGATCAGTTGCCTGTTGACGTCCGCCTCCCTGCATGACAGCCAGGCCGCCATTCCGCTGGCGACTCTGTCCGCCGAGCGGACGACCAATCTGTATGACCTGATGGACGCCGCCTACGACGCGGAGCAGATCCGGGAGCACAGCCGCTCACTCGGCCACGTCCCGTTGATTGACGTCAACCCTCGTGGCGACAAGGCCCGGGCGGAGGAACTGCGAACCGAAGCCCGGCGCCTGAAAAATCTCGGCTTCCAGCGTGCCGAGCAGGTTCGCTACAACGAGCGTACGGCGGGTGAGCGCGTCAATGGCCGTCTCAAGGACGAGTTCGGTGGTCGCCATGTCCGGGTCCGTGGCACCGCGAAGGTGATGTGCCACTGCATGTTCGGCATGTTGGCGCTCACCGCCGACCAGCTCCTGCGTCTGGTGACATAGCCAACGCGCCGCCGGCAAACGCCCATCCAATCCCGGCGCTCAACCGGCGTCAGTCACCCACCGGTGTCCCGACGCTCGGTGGAAAACACGTCGATCCCCTTGTTTTCCGCTTCCTGGCTGCCGCCGGCCCTTCAGGACCAGAACACGGAGTCAAAATCCAGAACAATTGGGGTGTTCACCCCGAGAATCGGAGGACTGAGCCGAGCCGCGACCCCAAGAGTTTTGCAAGTGGCTCACAGGGTAGGACATTAGCCCATCTTTACCAAGATTAGCGGTCGTTTTGCGGATTTGGGCGGTTTTCGTGGAGTGCGAGGCCTGTAACTTGTTGATTATAAAGGATCGGGTTTCGCCAGAGACGAATGTAGTGCCATAATCGTATAACAATAGTTGCCTGGGACAGGGTGCGTCCGCTATGGTGAGCGCCATGTTCATTCGGCGCACCCAAACCCGGCGGACTGAGGACGGAAAGCCCTACTTCTCTCATCGCCTCGTGCACGCCGAACGCCTCGGCAGCAGCGTGCGCCAGCGCACCCTCCTCAACCTCGGTCGCCACTTCGATATTCCTCAGGCGGACTGGCCGCTGCTGTGCGCCCGCATCAACGATGCGTTGAGCGGTCAGGCGCCGCTGGTGGCCGATTGTCCGCCTGCCGTGGAGGAGGAAGCGCAACGGATCGCGGCGCAGTTGATCGCCCGCGGCGCGGCCGCGCCGACCGCCGGACCGACCGATGTGCAGCCGGTCGATGTCGACTCGTTGCGGCTGGTCCGGCCCCGCAGCGTCGGCGTGGAGCAGGTCGGCCTGTGGGCGCTCGAGCAACTGGACCTGCCGGCGCTGCTGACCCGGTTGGGCGTCAACGGCGCCCTGCGCAGCGCGGCCACCGGCGCCATCGTCGGGCGTCTGGCCGCGCCCGCCTCGGAGCGCGCGACGCACCGCTGGCTGCAGGAGCGCAGCGGTCTCGGGGAGTTGCTCGGCGTCGACTTCGAGACCGTCGGTGCGATGCAGCTCTACCGCGCCTCGGACGTGCTGGTGAAGCATCGCGAGGCGATCGAGGCGCATCTGTTCGACCGCGCGATGGGGCTGTTCGACCTGCAGCCGACGGTGACGCTCTACGACCTGACCAACACCTACTTCGAGGGCGAGGCGAGCGACCAGCCGCAGGCGCAACGCGGGCACTCGAAAGAGAAGCGCAGCGACTGCCCGCTGCTGACCCTGGGCCTGATGCTCGATGCCAGCGGCTTCGTGCGCCGCTCGAAGGTCTTCGCCGGCACCGTCCGGGAACACCGGACGCTGGCCGGGATGCTCGAAGCACTGGAGGCGCCGGTCGGCGCCCTGGTGGTGATGGACCGCGGTGTCGCCACCGACGCCTGTGTGACGTGGTTGCGCGACAACGGCTACCGCTATCTGGTGGTCAGCCGCGAACGCCACCGCCGCTTCGATGCCGATGCCGCCGTGTCGCTCCAGACGCAGTCGGACCAGACCGTGCACATGCACAAGGTGGTCTCGACCGACCCCGACGAAGTGCGCCTGTACTGCTACTCCGAGGAGCGGGCCGAGAAGGAGCGGGGCATCGTCGAGCGTTTCGCCTCCCGCTTCGAGACCGCCCTGACGAAGCTCAACGACGGGCTGTCGCGTCCCCGCGCGCACAAGCGCCTCGACCAGGTCTGGCAACGCATCGGACGGCTGAAAGCCAAGCATTCCCGCGTCGCCTCGCACTACCAGATCACCGTTACCGCCAACGAGGCCGGCGACCAGGCCGTCGCCGTCAACTGGACCCGCCGCCCCCAGGACGGCTCGATGGTTACCCATCCGGGCGTCTACTGCCTGCGCAGCAGCGAGACCGACTGGAACGAAGACGCCTTGTGGCGTACCTACACCACGCTCACCGACGTCGAGGCGGTATTCCGCTCGCTCAAATCCGAGCTCGGCCTGCGCCCGATCTACCACCGCAAGCCGGCGCGGGCCGACGGCCACCTGTTCATCACCGTCATCGCCTACCAGCTCGTGCAGGTCATCCGCACTCGGCTGCGCGCGCGCCGCGAACACGCCAGGTGGACCACGCTACGCCGCGTCCTCGAAGGCCAGCAGCGCGTCACCGCCACCTTCCGCCGTCCCGACGGACGCACGCTGCATGTGCGCACGGCAACCCAAGCCGAACCCGATCAGCGGGCCATCTACGACGCGCGCGGCGTCGACCCACATCCCGGCGGCGTCCGCAAGACGCTCGTCTGACCGACCAATTTCCCCGGTTCGTACGCGTTTGTAGTGCCACTCGGGCATTTCTGTCGGCGTAAACCACTGATTCTAAATTGGTTTAGTTTTGTGGTTGGTAAACTTGGGCTAGGTCCCCACCTCGACCCGGCACGACGTCCGCATGCGCTGGCTGCGATCGTCGTGCGACCGGGTTCGGTGAACATGTTGAGAGCCTGATTTCGGAGGCCTTTCACCAGCACGTGATCCTGCCACTATTTCAATGCTCTGCACGAGGATCTCGAAGGTCAGCGTGGAATACGCAGACACATTCTCCGAGGTCGGTGACCTTGTTGCGCTGGATATAGTCCTGAAACCCGGTGTTCACCGCGATGTGGACCAAGGTGGCGCCGATGCTGCGCGTGTCGGGACTCGCCTGGAATCCGTACTTGTCCCCCGGAATGTCGTCGGCGGTCTGAATGGTGTTGCCACGAACCTGGCGAAAGCTTCGTGCCAGGTCCTTGCCTCCGTAGTGCGTCATTGCGATGTTTCCTCCGATTTCGATATCAGGAGGATCTACTCAAGCTGGCTTGACAGCAGTCGCTGTCGGGTCAGCTCGGTGTGCTGCTCCTCGGAGCTCGTCGATGATGTCGTCGATGCGACCGACGGCGATGGGATCCTGGTCACCGTGCGCCGCAGCAAAACGAACCAGGAGGGCGAGGTGAACAACGTACGGTTCGTGAAGGACGGCGTGGCGCGCGCCCTCCGGACGCTACGTGCCGCCACGAGTCCAGAGCCGGGCGACCGTGTGGTGCCGCTGTCGGCGCAGATGATCGGGTTGCGATTCACGGCCGCAGCCATGGTCGCCGGTGTCGAGAGCCGGGTGACTGCACACTCGGGCCGCGTCGGGCTCGCGTCGGAGCTGACAAGCCGGGGTGCGTCCATCTTCCCCGAGACGAGCCTACCGCTCGATCTTCCCGGCAACGAGGAAGCGGGATCGAAGTGGGGCCCTGATCATCGTGGTAGACGTGAATCAGCCGGCGGCCGAGTTCGAGGAAGGTTCCGCCGAGCCCGGCACGTCCGAAGTGCGGATCAGGTTCGAGCAGCCCTTGAGGCACGAGGCGGCCGCTCGTGCGATGCTCCTGGGGCGCCGGGCGGACGTGCGGCGGGAGTTCAGCCGGATACATGGGAGCATCGGTCGATGACGTGGCAGTGTCGGCGCTGCGGCCGGACGGTAGACCTCGTGCTCCGCGCCGGCGACCGCTACGCCGCCTGCGCGATGCGGACCCGCGCCGGCCGGACGTTGCCGGCCGACGACGGCGCGGCCGACCCGCCGGTTGACGGATGGGACGTGATCCGCATGCGTAAGCTGCTGCTGCAACCGTCGTCGTCGTCTTCGGCTGGCGATGCCGGCGCGCAGGATGCTATCGGGGGAAGCCATCCACGAGGCGGGAGGCGATCTCGGGGACGCTGCGTCATGAGGGCGCTGTGGTTGCCGAGGACCAGGAGCCGCTCGCCCAGGGCACGGCCGAGCCGACCGCGCACATCGTCACGTTCATCACGGCACGCCGCGATCGGATGGAACGACGGCTCGCCGACTGGGTCAGTCTCCAGAGCCGGACGGCCGATCCGCTCGGCCTGCAACAGGCGTCCAGCGCCCAGCGATCCGCCTCGATCGGCCCGATGACGCTCCACTCCGCTGGTGGAATCGCTCGGCCGCCGCCGCGTCGTTCAGCAGGATGACCAGCGCGAGCTGGGCCGGACCCGAGCTGCCGTAGCCCCACGCCGGTCCCCGTCGGCGAGTGGTTCCGCACCGCCAGCGACGACCGCCAGTCCAGCGGCGAGCCGTCGACCGTGATCAGGACCTCGCCCTTGCGTCTCTCGCCCCGGATCGTCATTGAGCAGCAGCGTACCACGGCCCCAGGCGTGCTCGAAGTCGACCCCGGAGCCCGCTCAAGAGCCACGAAATCGCTCAGAGCGGCAGTTTCGGGACCGCCCTCCGGCGAAAGTCTCCCGATCAGCAGCGGATCGGCCGATCCGGCCAATGCGCGCGGTCCTGAATCCGCCCGGGCGGCGGCCCGGCCGCCGCCGAGCTCGGCGCGGATCCGCGCGTCGTCGAGTAGCGACTGTCAACCGCGGCGAGGTCGGTTCACCAAGTGATCGATACCTGTGTGCCGAAACTCCCGTGCGACACGATCGGGGACACGGATGCTTGCACTGACCCGGCCGCGCGGTAGACCGTCTTGTGCCTGAGAGCGTCCACAACACCGCCCACGACACCGCCGATCGCCACGACCGGAAACGCGTACAACAACACGTATGCGCATTCGCCGGGGTGACTTCCACCGGCCCCGCACACCGCGGCGATTGGGCCTGCGACCGCCACCATGCCGTACGCGATACCATTCCGCAGGGAATCCTGGAGATCGATTTCCCGCACATCGGCAGCGGCCACCGTCCACGCCTGACCTCGATGCGTGACCACCAGCCCGGTTGACGACACGTCGCTGAGCGTGCCCTTCAGGCGACGCCCGGCAGCATCCGTGACATAGACCCCCTCGCCGGGCTGCAGGCTGCCGGAGCGCAGCAACTCGTCCAGGGATACCGCCACGTCCTGCGCCACCGCCACGCCCGGCAGCAACATCATGCTCAGCGCCAGTACTCCGATCAACTCCCGCAGGATGCGACCCACGATGAAACGCAACGTCATCGTTCCGTCCTCCGACTCGGGGCTGCTCGTTCCCCCGCTGGGGTCACGAACAGCCCGTACCCGCGACCCCTCACGCGCCAGCGACGTTCAGGCATCATCTTTCCGAGCGGGCAATCGCGGCCCGCTCCCCCACCTGCCGGTCGACGCGCTGTACGACGCGCTCGATGTGGCGTCGCCGGCCGGCGGGCTCCGGCGATGAAGTCCAGCGGCGCGGTCACGACGGCTTGCATCGGCTCGATGCCTCCTGCCTCGCCGCCGCCGGAGAGACTGATTGGGCCGCCAACGAAGAAGAGCCGCACCCTGTGGTCAAGCGAGCGACCATCGCGTTTCCTCACACTCTCCATTATATAGTGTCAGGTAGCTTATTTCCCGCTTAATACTCATTCGCATAGGCGGGGAGAGTGGTGAGCCGGGTGTCCTCGATGGGCCCACCCACCGTGAAATGGTAGAGGTCTTGGTAGGTGAGGTCTTGGAGGCCAAGGACACGATGCATGGGGTCGTCGAAGTAACACCCGATACCAGTACTCCGAATCCCGGCAGCTTCGGCTTCTAGATAGAGCACCTGGCCAATCATCCCGGCCTCCCAGAACAGACGTGGATAGAACCACGGACCATTCTGTTCAATGGGTGCCTCGTACTCCGCGATCATCCCAAGACTGAAGCACCCATCGCTTGCGATGTCCTGGTGACACGAGACCTGCCGGGCGGATTGCTGGGCCTCAGCTTCGATGAGGCAGTACAGCTCCAGTTGCGGCGGACATTCGACGGGTCGCTGCCATTGCTCCGCCTTGGTGAATGCTGCCCGAAGAGCGCGTGTCTGTGACGCGTCGCGCACGAAGAGGTACAAGCCAGCGGGAAGATCCTTTACGCGGTGAACAAAAATGGCCAAGTGAATGTGCGGCGTCCACGGAAGCGTGCTTAACGGAATGCTTCCTGGTACCGCCAGCGTTCTTTGAAGAATCCGATAGAACGTGTCTCGGGTGATGTGAGTTTTCCTATCCATCGCCACCGCGCTGCGGCGCTGACGAACGACTGTCCGGAGAGAAACGGACCGATGGTCGTAAGAACACGAAGGCTGCGGACTCTCGCGTCGCTCGTACGGCTGCCGACTTCGCGGCTTTCGGGCGGCGGCGGCCGTGGTCTCGACACCCCAGTCGAGGTGAGATGGGCTGAGCTGATTGGCGGTGCCCTGCCAGGTAAGAGACCTCAAGGCTTGTATTTGATCTTCCTGGAGCCCAATAGCCTCTTCGGCATGCGGACCCACAGCCATAAGCACATCTGGCTCCTCCGACTCGGCGTCGTCATTCCCTGTGCCCATGAGCAGCGCCAATTCTTCTGTGCCCAGGTCGTCTAAGACCTGTGTCTGCCACCCGAGGCCAGCCGCAGCGATAACGATCGCGCCAATCGCGTGCCCGACATCGTGCTGGCAGTAGCGATAGGCCCGCTGGCCATATTTCCAGGCTTCTCGCCAATGAATGGACGTCAGTCCGACAAGAAATATGTCCGCCGGCGCTACTAGCCACAATGCGTCCCACATTCCCCGCTCGAACTCCGCCCGTACCTCCAATCCATGCTCCTTCGGAGCGTAGTGACACACCATAGGCCGATCGCCCAGCCCATCGATGGGCCCACAGATCAAGTAGCCCTCGGTGGGATGTAGATTGCCGCTCGACGGATTCACGCGGAGTGCCCAACTGTGCTCGCCGGTGCTCTTCCAAGCTGAGATTGCCAAGCTGTCATAGAAGAGTTGCGAGATCGTCTGAAAGGTCACCGGAGCGGCGGGAATCCGGCCTCGAACGAAAGCGTCGTCGTACAGCGGCTCGTCCGTGGCTGGGAACTTCTCGAGAGATACGAGCCGCGCCCCCTGATACCGCCGAAACGGATTTGGCTGTGTGGCCCAATCCAAAGACCCTGGCCCCTGGGCATAGCCTTGGAAGTGATGTTTTGTGATCTCGTGGTAGTGAAGAACCTGCTGCAGTGCGGGACGGGCGTCTAGATTGTCTTCGGAATCAGCGGTCATCTCTTGTTTCTCTGAAAACGAGCGCCTCCTCAGTACCAGGGGCTGATCATGAAGTCATTGAATACGGCTCGTGCGGCGTGAGTGAGCCGCTTCGCCGCATCTTCTTCGAGCTTCTCGAGACCTCTGAGGCACACCCCAGGAGGGTACGGTACCTGGGCGATCTCAACGACATCCAGCGCCTCGGGAAACTCACGCCGCAGGGCGCTATCGAGAAGCGCTGCAAACTGCTCGGGCCGTTTCGAGGGACTGCTCGCATCGATCTGGAAATCCAGACTGGGCAGCGAGTCCTGATCCTTTACCATTCGTCCGCCATATTCTAGCAGGTTGCTGAAAAAAAGTCCGCGAGAGGGATCGACACTGCGATCCCAGCGTACTACGATCGCTCCACGCGGTTAGCAGCCTGTGGCGAAAGTCAGAGATTCGGACTCGACCAGATCGATTCGCATTCCGTACACTGGACAGCATGGCGATGGGCAAGAAACCGGCGGCTCGACAGGCGTCGCCGATGTGGGTGGACACGGCGGACCTTCCGACGAACGCCGGGCATCCCTTCTTCGAGCGTCTGAACCGGGTCCTGGAGGAGGCAGGCTTCGACGCCTTCGTCGAGGAACTGTGCGCGGCGTTCTACGCGGCGCGGATGGGCCGCCCGAGTCTACGGCCGGGCCGGTATCTCCGTCTGTTGTTCATCGGCTATTTCGAAGGGTTGTCCTCCGAGCGGGGGATTGCGTGGCGGGTGGCCGATTCGCTGAGTCTGCGGTCGTTTCTGGACCTGGGCGCGACCGAGGCTGCGCCGGACCACTCGACGTTGTCGCGCACGCGGCGGCTGATAGACGTCGAGACCCACGTCTCGGTTTTCACGTGGGTGTTGGAGCGGCTCGTCGACGCGGGGCTGGTGCGGGGGAAGACGGTCGGCATCGATGCGACGACGCTGGAAGCGAACGCGGCGATGCGGAGCATCGAGCGGCGGGACACGGGCGAATCCTACGAGGCTTTCGTGCGGAGTTTGGCGGAAGCGTCGGGGGTAGAGACACCGACGCGGGCGGATCTGGCTCGTTTCGACCGGTCTCGGAATAACAAGAAGACGTCGAACAAGGAGTGGAAATCGCCGCGGGGCTCGGCGAACTGATTTCTTCCACGGGCTGTCAGGACCGCGAATGCGAATAAGGCCGTCCGTACCGTCACGTTCGCGCACCGCAGACGCCGCCCGCGTGGCTATTCCCCTCCTGATCGCCTTCGCCGCGCCGTCGTCGCTCGTCGTGGAACGCGACCGCCCCTCCCAGTTCCCGATCCTGGGCAACGGTCCACCCGGCACGTTCGTCCTATTCCCGGGCAGGCTCCGAGTGTCGCTGCCCACCGATCAAGTCGTCTCGGCGGACGACACCGGCGGCTACGCCAAGGTCGGATTCGGAGGAATGCGCTTCACCGGCATGACAAGCGGGCGTCTCGTCTTTGTGCGTGAGCGCGACCTGTACCCGGTGGGCCAGCTCTCGCCAGATCGCAGCCACACAATGCGGCTGGAGCCCCAGTGGGTCGCATCGATCTTCGCATACGGTCAGCTCCTGTGGCCCGCCGTCCCTCGCGAGCCCTAACCCAAGTTTACCAACCACAAAACTAAACCAATTTAGAATCAGTGGTTTACGCCGACAGAAATGCCCGAGTGGCACTACAAACGCGTACGAACCGGGGAAATTGGTCGGTCAGACGAGCGTCTTGCGGACGCCGCCGGGATGTGGGTCGACGCCGAGCGCGTCGTAGATGGCCCGCTGATCGGGTTCGGCTTGGGTTGCCGTGCGCACATGCAGCGTGCGTCCGTCGGGACGGCGGAAGGTGGCGGTGACGCGCTGCTGGCCTTCGAGGACGCGGCGTAGCGTGGTCCACCTGGCGTGTTCGCGGCGCGCGCGCAGCCGAGTGCGGATGACCTGCACGAGCTGGTAGGCGATGACGGTGATGAACAGGTGGCCGTCGGCCCGCGCCGGCTTGCGGTGGTAGATCGGGCGCAGGCCGAGCTCGGACTTGAGCGACGGAATACCGCCTCGACGTCGGTGAGCGTGGTGTAGGTACGCCACAAGGCGTCTTCGTTCCAGTCGGTCTCGCTGCTGCGCAGGCAGTAGACGCCCGGATGGGTAACCATCGAGCCGTCCTGGGGGCGGCGGGTCCAGTTGACGGCGACGGCCTGGTCGCCGGCCTCGTTGGCGGTAACGGTGATCTGGTAGTGCGAGGCGACGCGGGAATGCTTGGCTTTCAGCCGTCCGATGCGTTGCCAGACCTGGTCGAGGCGCTTGTGCGCGCGGGGACGCGACAGCCCGTCGTTGAGCTTCGTCAGGGCGGTCTCGAAGCGGGAGGCGAAACGCTCGACGATGCCCCGCTCCTTCTCGGCCCGCTCCTCGGAGTAGCAGTACAGGCGCACTTCGTCGGGGTCGGTCGAGAGACCACCTTGTGCATGTGCACGGTCTGGTCCGACTGCGTCTGGAGCGACACGGCGGCATCGGCATCGAAGCGGCGGTGGCGTTCGCGGCTGACCACCAGATAGCGGTAGCCGTTGTCGCGCAACCACGTCACACAGGCGTCGGTGGCGACACCGCGGTCCATCACCACCAGGGCGCCGACCGGCGCCTCCAGTGCTTCGAGCATCCCGGCCAGCGTCCGGTGTTCCCGGACGGTGCCGGCGAAGACCTTCGAGCGGCGCACGAAGCCGCTGGCATCGAGCATCAGGCCCAGGGTCAGCAGCGGGCAGTCGCTGCGCTTCTCTTTCGAGTGCCCGCGTTGCGCCTGCGGCTGGTCGCTCGCCTCGCCCTCGAAGTAGGTGTTGGTCAGGTCGTAGAGCGTCACCGTCGGCTGCAGGTCGAACAGCCCCATCGCGCGGTCGAACAGATGCGCCTCGATCGCCTCGCGATGCTTCACCAGCACGTCCGAGGCGCGGTAGAGCTGCATCGCACCGACGGTCTCGAAGTCGACGCCGAGCAACTCCCCGAGACCGCTGCGCTCCTGCAGCCAGCGGTGCGTCGCGCGCTCCGAGGCGGGCGCGGCCAGACGCCCGACGATGGCGCCGGTGGCCGCGCTGCGCAGGGCGCCGTTGACGCCCAACCGGGTCAGCAGCGCCGGCAGGTCCAGTTGCTCGAGCGCCCACAGGCCGACCTGCTCCACGCCGACGCTGCGGGGCCGGACCAGCCGCAACGAGTCGACATCGACCGGCTGCACATCGGTCGGTCCGGCGGTCGGCGCGGCCGCGCCGCGGGCGATCAACTGCGCCGCGATCCGTTGCGCTTCCTCCTCCACGGCAGGCGGACAATCGGCCACCAGCGGCGCCTGACCGCTCAACGCATCGTTGATGCGGGCGCACAGCAGCGGCCAGTCCGCCTGAGGAATATCGAAGTGGCGACCGAGGTTGAGGAGGGTGCGCTGGCGCACGCTGCTGCCGAGGCGTTCGGCGTGCACGAGGCGATGAGAGAAGTAGGGCTTTCCGTCCTCAGTCCGCCGGGTTTGGGTGCGCCGAATGAACATGGCGCTCACCATAGCGGACGCACCCTGTCCCAGGCAACTATTGTTATACGATTATGGCACTACATTCGTCTCTGGCGAAACCCGATCCTTTATAATCAACAAGTTACAGGCCTCGCACTCCACGAAAACCGCCCAAATCCGCAAAACGACCGCTAATCTTGGTAAAGATGGGCTAACCCGTCGGGAGTTTCCCACTGAAGAGAGGGTTTCCGGCACGTCTCCGGGCAACCCGATTTACCGGGAGGGGTCCCACGCCAAGACGGTGATCTCGATGGGGACGACACCGTCCTCGCTCGAAGGCCGTGTCCACCGAGTGTCCGGTCAAGTGGTCGCGCAGCGGTGCCGGCGTGCCCTGATCGAACAGTATTCTCACGAACGAGCGGTCCCCCAGGTGCAGGTCGGACCAGATCCACGTCGTCTCAGGCGCGGTTTGGATGATCGGGATGCGGTCGCCCGGTTCGAGCTCTTTCCACAGGTTCCGGACGGCTTCGAGCTCCATCGCCCGCATCCTACCAGCCGAGCGTGAGGCCTCCGTCCCGGGTGTGCCTGGTCACCTGGACGGTCGTCCGGATGTCGAACACCACAGGAGTCCTGGCCGGACCCGAAGACACAAGGAAATCTGGCCATCCTAGGAGCGTGAGGAGGTCGAGGCTGTCCTCGTGTCGGCTCGGGGGCGGATGGCGAAACGAACATCTTTCCGATGTGGCCAAAGCCATCTACGGCGCCGGCAACGACTGCGCCGCCAAAATGGGCCAAGGCCCGGCATGACGAGTTGGACGCGGGGCGCCTCCGTGTGCTCGTGGCCGCACTGCGCACCCACACCCGAACCACGGAAGAGGCACGCAAGTGCATCCACTACGTGTTCGGTAACCGCCACCGTATGCGCTATCCGCAGTTCCGCGCCAGGGGGTTGTCGGTCTCCTCGGGCGTCGTTGAAGCCGGTTGCATCTAGTGTGCCGTCCCGGAAACACATGACACAATTCCGCCTGCACCTTGGTGAGGAATCAATGGCGTCTCCGCGGTCCTGAACGGCGAGGAATTCTGCATCGAACTTGAGAGGCAGGACACTAGCGCGCCGGCATGCGCTGGACCGTGGCCGGCGCCAACGCCGTCATCGCCCTGCGCTGCAGCAGGCTCAGCGGCCGCTTCGAGGATTTCTGGGAGCGACGAGCCGCAAACGTCGCATGAGGCCATCTGTAGTTCCCCACCCGGCGGGCGCCGGACCCGCGCATGCATGAAACAGGTAGGTCTATTGTGTAGGGCTTGATGCTGGCCCAGAGGTCGGTTTCTCTATGGTGCCGAGAGCCCGTTCTGTAGTTGGACCCGGAGTCCCGCGAGCACCCCGCATTGCGAGCCCGGTGGATCCGGGGATCGCGACTCTTAGATTTCGTACCGGCGGACTCCACGCCAGCGCCTTGCGATACAGGAGGTAACGAAATGGAAGTCTTGCATCCCCGGTGCGCCGGGTTGGATGTCCACTCGCGGCGCGTGAACGCGTGCGTGCGCATCGCGGCCGGTCGGAAGGCCACGGCCGAGCATCGGGAGTTTGCGACCACGACGGCGGGCCTGCTCGAACTGGCGGCCTGGCTGACCGAGGCCGGCTGCACGCACGTGGCGATGGAGGCGACCGGCGTGTACTGGAAGCCGGTGTGGCACATCCTCGAAGACGAATCGTCGTTGACACTGGTGCTCGCCAACGCGCAGCACATCCGGAACGTTCCGGGCCGCAAGAGCGACCGGAACGACGCGGCCTGGATCGCGGATCTGTTGGCGCACGGGCTGATTCGGGGCAGCTTCGTGCCGCCGGCCCCGATCCAGGAACTGCGCGACCTGACGCGAACCCGCAAGCAACTGGTCCGCGAGATCGCGCGGCACACGCAACGCCTGCAGAAGACGCTCGAAGACGCGAACGTGAAGCTGACGCGCGTGGTCACCGACATCCTGGGCGTCAGCGGCCGGGCAATCTTGGCGGCGCTCATCGCCGGGGAGACCGATCCCGAGCGGTTGGCTGATTGCACCAACGTCCGCGTGAAGGCCGACCGTGCGGACATCGTCGCCGCGGTGCACGGTCGGGTGACGCCGCACCATCGCTTCCTGCTGGATCTGCATCTGGGGCAGATCGATGCGCTACGCGCCGCCGTGGAGAAACTGGAGCGGCAGGCCGACGAGGTGCTGCGCCCTTTTCGCGAGGCGGCCGAGCGGCTGACGACGATGCCCGGGGTCAGTGAGACGGTCGCGCGGGTGATCATCGCCGAGGTCGGCGTGGACATGACGCGGTTTCCCGATCCGGGCCATCTGGTTTCGTGGGCGGGCCTGTGCCCGCGGCTGGACGAGAGTGCGGGGAAGCGCCGCTCGACCCGGATCCGTCACGCGACTCCCTGGTTGAAGACGGTGCTGGTCCAGGCCGCGTGGGCGGCGACGCGGAAGAACGGGAGCTATCTGCAGTCCCAATTTCGGCGCCTCAAGGGCCGGCGCGGCCCGAAGAAGGCGATCGTGGCCGTCGCCGCCTCCATGCTGACCGCCGCCTACTTCATGCTCCGCGACGAGAAGGACTACCACGACCTCGGCGGCCGATACCTGGCGGACCGCGACAAGCACCGCGTCACCCAGCACCTCATCCGGCGTTTGCAGAGCCTCGGCGTCGAGGTCGAAGTGAAGGTCGCCTGACCGGGAGGGCGCTCTGAGAGTTTCTTCTTAGTTCGCCACCCGGCGGTGCCGGACCCGCGTAGGTATGAAACAGGATATCGTGTAGGGGCTTGGCGCTGGCCCAGAGGTCGGTTTCTCTATGGTGCCAAGAGCCCGTTTTTTAGTTGGACCCGGAGTCCCGCGAGCACCCCGTATTGCGAGACCGGAGATGTTCCGGTGAGCGCGCCCTGTAGATTTCGTACCGGCGGACTCCACGCCAGCGCCTTTGCGATCAGGAGGTGACGCATGGAAGTCTTGCATGCCCGGTGCGCCGGGTTGGATGTCCACTCGCGGTGCGTGAACGCGTGCGCGCGCATCGCGGCGGGCCGGAAGGTCACGACCGAGCACCGGGAGTTTGCGACCACGACGGCGGGTCTGCTCGCACTGGCGGCCTGGCTGACCGAGGCCGGCTGCACGCACGTGGCGATGGAGGCGACCGGCGTGTACTGGAAGCCGGTGTGGCACGTCCTCGAAGACGAAGCGTCGTTGACGCTGGTGCTCGCCAACGCGCAGCACATCCGGAACGTTCCGGGCCGCAAGAGCGACCGGAAGGACGCGGCCTGGATCGCCGACCTGTTGGCGCACGGGCTGATTCGGGGCAGCTTCGTGCCGCCGGCCCCGATCCAGGAATTGCGCGACCTGACGCGAACCCGCAAGCAACTGGTCCGCGAGATCGCGCGGCACACGCAACGCTTGCAGAAGACGCTCGAAGACGCGAACGTGAAGCTGACACGCGTGGTCACCGACATCCTGGGCGTCAGCGGCCGGGCGATCCTGGCGGCGCTCATCGCCGGGGAGACCGATCCCGAGCGGTTGGCTGATTGCACCAACGTCCGCGTGAAGGCCAGCCGCGCGGACATCGTCGCCGCGGTGCACGGCCGGGTGACGGCGCACCACCGTTTCCTGCTGGAGCTGCACCTGGGGCAGATCGATGCGTTGCGCGCCGCCGTGCAGAAACTGGAGCAGCAGGCCGACGAGGTGCTTCGCCCTTTTCGCGAGGCCGCCGAGCGGCTGACGACGATGCCCGGGGTCAGTGAGACGGTCGCGCGGGTGCTCGTCGCCGAGATCGGCGTGGACATGACGCGGTTTCCCGGTCCGGGCCATCTGGTTTCGTGGGCGGGCCTGTGCCCGCGCCTCGACGAGAGTGCGGGGAAGCGCCGCTCGACCCGGATCCGTCACGCGACTCCCTGGTTGAAGACAGCGCTGGTCCAGGCCGCGTGGGCGGCGACCCGGAAGAACGGGAGCTATCTGCAGGCGCAGTTTCGACGGCTCAAAGGCCGGCGCGGCCCGAAGAAGGCCATCGTGGCGGTCGCCGCCTCCATGCTGACCGCCGCCTACTTCATGCTTCGCGACGAGACGGACTACCACGACCTTGGCGGCCGGTACCTGGCGAACCGCGACAAGCAGCGCGTCACCCAGCACCTCCTCCGGCGTCTGCAGGACCTTGGAGTGGAGGTCGAAGTGAAGACCGCCTGAGTCAGTGATCACCGTGAGTTTCTCTGTAGAGTCGACGACTGGCGCGGTGGCGGTAGGCGGATGGGGGTAGCTGTTCCCGGCGGCTTTCGCACGTTGCCGGTGCCTCACTCCCCGCCGTGACTCCGTTTCCAGTCGCCGCTCATCGAACCGGACGTGCGGATTTCCCGCATCCGGCTCTCGGACGAGATCATGCCTTCGCCCACGGAAGGCTCGCCGTTCGCGGCGCAAGGCTCGTGAGCCCGTACTCCTCCTGGAGTCGCTCGTTCGAGAAGCGCACGTACTTCCCGGACCGCGCCTTGTGCTTGCGGCAGAGCCATTGGCGCAGCCGTCGCGTGGTGTGCTGGTCAACGGCGCGATACGCCGGACTCACCTGCCCAAGGGTGAAGTAGTTCGCCCAACCGGACAACACCCGGTTGAGGCGAGACACCATCTCCTTCGGCGACAGCAGCCCGCTGCGCGGCTTGGTCAGCTCGCTCACGCGGCGGCAGATGCTCCGGACGCTCTCCCGACTCGGACGCGTGCCGATGTAGGCGGCTCCCGTGTCCGGCCGGTAGTTGCGGCCAATCCGGTAGCCGAGGAACGTCATCGGTTCCTCCGGCACCCGGCAGCAGCGGGTCTTCTCGGCGTTCATCGGCAGCTTCAGACGCTCCAGCAGGCCCTCGACCGCCGTCAGCATCTCTGCCGCCGGCACCTTACCGAGCACCGCGAAGTCATCCGCGTAGTTGACGATTTCCGCCTTGAAGCGCCGGGCGTAGCCCAGCACCTTCCAGCCCAGAAGAAAGCGACGCATGTAGACGTTGCTGAACAGCGGGGATATTACTCCCCGAACGCAAAAGGTAACTTCGAGGGTCGGCGTCGTTGTCGGCGTCGTTGTTCGGTCCGCCACCGTTCGTTGGCGGTGGCCCCGAGGGCACGGGAATGCAGTGGCGGATCACGATCTTGTCATCATTGACGAGGACCTCTTTGACGACGAGGCGCACGATTCGTTGCCGCTCCACGATGTCGAGCGTCGCGGCCGCCGCGCGCAGGCGGGTGAGAAACGCCGACAGAGTCTCGGCCAGGCGCAGATGCGCGGCGCGCTCGCGAGTTTGCTCGACCAAAGCGTTCAACTCGTGGCGTAGCGTCTGCTCGCGTTGACGCAGCGACGGCATCCGCTCGCGTAGCTGCTCGAGCGACAGCAGATCCTCCTGGTAGGCGGTGAGCAGCCGTTCCATGCTCTTCCCGACTCGCGCGAGGTCCCGCTCCACCGCCTGGGTGCGGGTCTTCGTAGGGTCAGCAGCCTGAGCAGCGGCCAGCCTGCGATCCAGTTCCTGTTGAATCAGTGCCGGATCCTCAAGCAACCGTATCACTTCGGTCCAGACGACCTCGTCCAACAGGTCCTGCCGCACGGGGCGCGTGTCGCAGCGGGGACCGCCGAGGTGACGCCACCCGTCGGAGCCGATGCAGCGGTAGTAGTGAATCTTCCGGGCGCTCGACCGGCCCGACGCGCGCGAGAGCGCGTAGCCACACTTCTGGCAACTCACCAGCCCCTGTACGAGGCTCGGTTCGATCGTGCGCCGCCGGGCGTGCACCTTATTCTCGTGCAGCAGCTCCTGTGCGCGCGCGAAGGTCGTCTCGTCGACGATCACCGGCACCGGGATCTCGATCCATTCCTCGCGCGGCCGTTCATGGTTCGCGCTGTCGCGACTGGCGGCGCCGCCGCGCAGCCGTAGTGGGCGCGTCACGCGCTGCCGTTGGGCTCGTCGCGTCTTCCCGAAACACGCCGTACCGCGATAGGCCGGGTTGCGCAGCATCGCCCATACGGTGGAGCGTTCCCACCGAGTACCGACCTTCCGCGTGGGCACCCCTTGCTCGTTGAGCCAGCGGGTGATCGCCGCGATACTCCAGCCCGTGCCGGTGTAGTGCTCGTAGACGTCGCGGACAACGCGCGCTTCGGCGTCGATGATGACGTACGCCGCGGGGTTGTCCTCACGCTTGCGGACGTAGTGATATCCGTAGGGAGCGCCGCCCAGGACGCTGATCTCACCGGCTCGCGCGCGGTGCCGCTTGCCACGACGCGACCGCTCGAGAATCTGAGCGCGTTCGTACTCGGCGATCATGCCCTGAAACTGCACCAGCAGCTGATCCTCGGCCGTGGCGTTCGACGGGCCGTTGAGGAAGCGGGTCTCCACTCCATGACGTCCGAGTTCCTCGATCAACAGGACCTGGTAGGCGTACTTCCGACTCAGCCGATCCGGACTGTGCACTAGCACCACCTGGATGTCGCCGGCGGCGGCCAAGTCGCGCACCTGTTCCAATCCCGGCCGTTCGAGAGTCGCCCCGCTATAGCCGTCGTCTTCGAAGATCCACTGCTGGGGCACCTCCAGATCCAGCGTCGCGGCCCATTCGACCAGCCCCGCCGTCTGGCTCGCGATCGTGTGCGCTTCGCGCTGCTGGTTCGAGGATACGCGCGTGTAAATCGCCGCCATCTGCATGTGGACGCTCCATTCCGTGGGCCGCAACCGGACGCATTCGGGCCGGCACCAACAACGTGTACGCCTGGGCGATCTTGCTGTCGCGAAGTCGATCGAACGTGCAATCGAGCTGCACCTGCCGGGGAGCACTTCGTGGTTGTCGTTCACCCACGTCGCTGACGGATGGTGTCCAGGAACGCCGTCACCGCCTGGGTGACGACTTGTCCGAGGGAGAGTCCGCTCTGGCGGGCATAGGCGCGGATTGCGCGTACGGTGCTGACCGGCAGCTTGAAGGTGATCGCGACGGTCCGCTCGACCGCCGGCAGCGGAGCGCTCAGCCCGGCTGCTTCCTGGAGATAGCGGTAGGCTTGCCGGCGGGACAATGCGAACTCGCGCCCGAGATGGCGGGCCGCCTCGGCGCGTTCCATCTGCTGTCCGAGCAGGCGGTACGCGGCGTTGAGCAAGCGCGCCTTGTCGGCCTTGGTGGCCCGCGCCATGGGGCATAAACATATTACCGCTTGAGACGAAAGTCAAGTACCGGTCGGTCTCGCCAGCCGGTGATCACCCGATCGAACTGAAAGTTACCTTTTGCGTTCGGGGAGTAATCGGGGACCCTTGCGGCGTCCCCTTCCGCTCCCGACGCGCCCGGTTCGTCCGGCGGCGACCGCCGCGACCGTCGTCCTCCTCCACCGCCATCTCCAGCCACGCCTTGACCCAGCCCAGCAGCCGCCCGTCGCTCACGCGCCGGGCGATGGACTTCATCAATTCCGCGTGCGGAATCTGGCCGAAGTAGTCTGACAAGTCGGCGTCTACCACCTCCCGGTGGCCCGTCGTCAGCAGCCGGTGCACGCGATTGACCGCGTCATGCGCGCCTCGGCCCCGACGGTAGGCGTATTGCTCCGGTTGCAGGTCGGCCTCGAAGATCGGCGACAACACCAACATCGCCGCCGTCTGCGCCACCCGGTCCCGGAGACACGGGACGCCGGCTTCATAATGCACCTCCTGCAGCACGGCTTCGGGATTCTCGTGCGACCGTTCAAATTCTCGAGGAGTTTCGGACCCAGGCGCGCAATGTCTCCTTTTTGTCGTCGTCGAAGGCGATCCAGTACGGCGAGCCGTGGTTAGGTCGTCGAGCCGTGGCTACGCCGCGGTCGATCCAGTAGTAGACCACATTGCGGCTGACGCCGAGTTCGTCGGCGACCTGACGGACGCTGCGCTCGCCGGGGCGCTTGAAGTCGGGAGCCGGAATCCGGTGCTTGTGGCGGATCCAACGGACCATCGAGACGTTGAATGCCCCGCCTTTGGCGCTCCGGCGACCCTCCCGGTTCAGCGCTGCTGCGACCTGCTCGTCGGAGCGCTCGCGAGCCAGCTCGCGCACCCGGTCGACGACCTCGTCGGGATACCGGAGGCGATCGGCAATGTTGGCGGGCAGCGTAACCTCGAGGTCTTCGCAGGCCCCACCCTGCCACCGGACATGCAAGATGGCGGTCTTGCGTTCGCCGAACCGCTCGACGGTGATGTCCTTGATCACGAACCGGAGGATGCGCTTCTTGTCCTTCGCCTTGGTCGTGGGCGCGTTCCACAGGCGGGGGAAGTCGTGGGCGAGCGCCGCCACCCGGGCGCGCTGCTCCGGCGTGACCACGAGCGCTTCCTTGCTCTGAAAGTCAGCAAACTGCGTCCTGACCTCTTCGAGCCGCACCAGGGCGTCGTTCCAGCGCTGCTCGAGCGTCGCGGCCACGAGGCGATTCGACGGATCGACCTCCTCGTAGCGGCGCTGGGCCAACTGCGCTTCGTACTCGGCTCGTTCCAGGCGCATGCGCCATTGGCCGGACATCGCCTTGTCCCGGTGTTCGAGCTGCCGTAGCGCTTCCTCGGCGACCTCGAGCTCGGCAGGTTCGAGCACCGCCAGCATCCGCTCCGAGACCGCGGTGTCCAGCAGGTCGCAACGCAGGCTCATGCAGCTGGTGGTCGCCACTCCTTCGCGCCGCCGCGCGTTGCACTCGTAGGTCGGGTAGATGCCGCCGTTGCCCTTGTAGCGGACGGTCAGTCGGCGACCGCAGCGCCCGCACAGCAGCAGGCCTTGGAGCAGTGCGAGTCCTTCCCGCGCGGCGCCGCTCAAGAGCATGTGCTCGGCATTGGTCCGGTTGTTCTCGAGCAGCTGCTGGTTCCGCTCGTACTCCGGCCAGGAGACGTAGCCGTCGTGGTGATTCTGGATCCGCACGAGCCAGGCGTCCAGCGGGACGCAGCGCGTGCGCATGCGGACGTCGCCTTCGGGGGAAACCTCCTTCGTGCTCTGGTGACGCCCGAAGACATACGCCCCGGCATACGTGGGGTTCTTGAGAATGTCGAGCACGCGGTTGTGGTTCAGCCGACCCCAGATGAGTCTGCCGTCCCACGCCCCGCCGTAGGCGCGCTTCGGGAACCGCAGTTGCTGTCGGCCGAAGTGCTGCACGACCGCGTAGGCGCTGCCCGTCTGGCGGAAGACCTCGAAGACCAGCCGGACAGCGCCCTGGACCTCCTGGTCCGGATCGAGCACGATGCGCCCCTCGTCGGCGTAGCACAGGCCGATCGGCAACGGGAAGCGGAGCTCACCCTTCTGGGCCTTGTGGAGCTTGCCGCCCTGGAGGCGCGCGCGAATGACGTGCAGCTCGGCCTGGGCGATGGTGGCCTTGAGGCCCAACAGCAGCGCGTCGTTGAAGTCCGCCGGGGCGTAGCAGCCGTCCTCGTCGATGACCAGCGTCCGGGTCAGCGCGCAGATCTCGATCAACCGATGCCATTCCAGGTTCGAGCGGGCCAACCGTGAGGCTTCCAGGGCGAAGATCGCGCCGACGCGGCCCAGCGACACATCGGCGACCAGCGTCTTGAAGTCCTCGCGGTTGGTCGTCTGCGCCCCCGACTGCCCGAGGTCCTGGTCGAGGATCCGGATTCGCTCCGGCGCCCACATCATCTCGACGGCCCGGTTCCGCAGGTCGTACTGCCGCTCGGTACTCTCCTGGTGATGGCGCACCTGCCCCATCGTCGACTGCCGGATATAGATGTAGGCCGGCTTCTGCAGGTGGTGGCTCTGTACTTTCGACATCGTCAGCACCACCCTCGATCAGTTCCTGACGGGTGTGGGACGGAAGCGCGTGCCCGCTCGTCGCAGCGGCCGTGCGCTCGGAAGCGATCCAGCACTGCAGCATGTTCGCGGCCAACAGGCCGGCGGTCTGGACATCGACGGGCACGGCGGCCGCCATCTGCACTCAGTCGATTGGCTCCCGGCGTCGCAGCAGCTCGAGGTTGATCGCGGCGACCTCGTCGAGCAGTTGGCGCGTCCGGCGGTAGTTGGCGACGAACTGCTCGACCTGGCTGCGATGCTCCTGCGGTACGTAGACCATGACCGGCCGCGCCTTGGGCATGCTGACCGACAGGTAGACCTTCGGGCCATGGCCGATACCGCGCGCGCACTTGCACCCCGGCCGCCCGCAGCGCTTGAAGCGTTCGATGAGCGAGCCGCGCAGGATGGCCTTCAGGGGCGGAAGCTGCCGCAGCAGCATGGTCCGGCGCCTCCGCAACGAGCTCGCCAAGCGCTCTTTCAGACCAGTCATACAACTGGTCTGATACTACACCCGTCGACCTCATTTGTGAAGCCCTCGGTCAGCGGCCTGCTCCACGGCCGCCAACAGCTCGGTCAACGCGATGAGCTTCACGAAATCGAGAACATGAGCGCCGCTCGCAAGATCCGCCGCCGCGGCCGGAACCTCTCGATCCGTCCACTCGCGGGGCACGCAGAACGTACCTCCGGAGGTGCCCTGCAGAATGAGCGTGTCGATGCCGGAGACGCGGCGCGTCTTCAGGATCGGAAACCGCCGACCCCGGAGTGGATGAAACGGGTGGGTGATCTCAGTCCACCCCGACGGCTCGTTGGGGCGATGTGCAGTTCGCGATGACCGTGGGAATGCCCAACGGCCGGAACTTCCCGCGTTGCTTCTTCGGGATGAGCACCTGCCGAACCGCTTGCGGCCGGTAGGTCCCCGCCTTCAGGTCCCGCGCCAGTACTCCCAGCCACCGGCCCACCCCGAACGACTCGACATCCGCGACCGTCTCGCCGTCCACCCCGGCCGCGCCGCCGTTGCGGCGGACAGCCTGCCAGGCGACCGCGAGCACGTCGTCGCGCCACACCTTGTCGCTCAGCGAGTAGAACCGGAGGCCCGGAGCTTCCTTCGCTTTCGCATGTAGCGCCGTCTGGAGTCGCTGAACTCCTTCTGGGGCTGTTAGGCTCTCACCAGTCCCCATGTCCCTTCCCTCCGTCATGCGCTGCTCTCGAACCGAGGCCCCTTCCCTCCGCCGGCGTTGCCCGGCTTCCGCGGTGTCGGGTCGGAGGAGGCGCGCCCCGCGGGCGCTGGCCTCCGTCCGCCGCTCAAACGGTACGTGCGGTTTTCCCGCATACCGCTTTCACGAAGACGTCTTCGCGTGATGAGGACCGATGGAGGAATCAAAGAGTGGACCATCCTCCGGCCCGTCGGGTTCAGCCAGTCGGCAAGTCTCCTCGGTCGCTGATGTTGGGGTCTTTCACTCATGGAACTGTCCACCTCAGCGCCCTTGCTCATCTCACCGTCCTGTCTGGTCCCGACCGTCTTCGCCGGCCGCCTTCCCCAACCCACTCGGTTGCCGCCCCCTGACGGTCACGCGGCTTTCACCGCGCTTCAGGTACTATTCGGCCGTCCGACTCCTCGACGAGCATCCCTTCCCACTTCGCTCTCGCTTATAGGGTCAGTTGCCGCGGCGCCACCCGCGGACCCGCCGAGGTCTCCCAGGGTCACGCACTGGTCTTCCATACCGTGCCGCCCGCAAACACCTTGGTGCGGTGGGTGGATGAGATCGCCTTCGCCTCTGTAGTGCAGGCTCGACCTTGCCCCACCTTTGGCCGACCGGTTCGTCATGGGGTCGCCCCCTCGACTACGGCCCGGTACTGCTCCGCAAACCCTTCGGACCCCACCTCACGGTGGGCGCCCTGTCCTCCGCAGTTCCGTCGTGGCGGCTCCAGGTCCACCTTGGCTGTGTCCGGCTTTCGCCTGCGTGCCCGTGTAGGTGTCTCCATACCTGCCACCTGCGGCCGGCGAGGCATTACCCCCGCCTTTGGATACGGCCCCCCTCATCCGGGGGCCGGAGGGACTTCAACCCTCCTGACCAGTGCGCTGCCTGGCGCACACTACGGGCCTCTCCGCCACCCTCGCCGGCCCGACCTGACCCTCACGGGCTGTCGGTTGGCACCGTGCCACGCCGCCGGCAGGGCTTCCCGTGTTGCGTCCATTCCCCTCTTCCATGCGTGCCGCCGCCAATACCCCGGCGGAACCGGCCGGTGCTTCCGTCGCTCGCTTCCCGGCCCGTGGCAGCCTTCCCCGTATTGTGGGCGGGTCGGCTTCCGCATTCGACGTTTCGAGGCCTGCTCGGCGTTCACTCGCGTTGCGGCCCGCATGGTCGCTGAGCCGCCCAATGGCGACCCGTGTCGTCGGAGTGCTTCAGGCGATGTCGTTGCCTCCATCGTCCGCTCCGACTGCTACCGGCTGGAACGACAGTTGCCGGGCGGGATTCGCACCCGCTGAGGAATGGCGCCTTCGCACGGCGCACCACAATGATGTCGTGCACCCCGCGGCTACACCTCGGTTGCGTTATAGTCCTGGGTTCAGCCGGTCCCCGATGACGATCGCTGCGTCATCGAGGCGAAACACGGCCGAGAAGAGGAGGTATGGTGGACCCGATCAGACGCAAGCTGCTGAAGACTGGCGCCGCGGCGGCGGCAATGGCCGCTACGCCGGGGGCGCTGTTCGCGCGGCAGGGCGGTAATGACGATGGCGGACGCTTCTACGAGAGGGGCAATGTCCGCATCCGCTATGAGGAGACAGGGTCGGGCTTCCCGCTGTTGCTCATCTCGGGCGGGGGGTTGAACGGCTCGACGATCGCGGGCATCCGGCGCGGCAATCCCTTCAACACGATCGAGGCGTTCAGCGGAGAGTTCCGCTGTATCTACGCGGACTTGCGCCACGCAGCCGGGCAGTCCACTGGCCCGCTCGAGGTCGACCGGCCGTGGGATGCCTACACCGACGACCATCTCGGCCTGATGGATCACCTGGGGATCGACAGGTTCATGGTGCTCGGTTTCTGCATTGCGGGACCCTTCATCTGGAACCTCATCAAGCGGGCGCCAGATCGCGTGGTCGCGGCCGTGCCGGCGCAGCCGGTCGGGTTCCGCCCGGAGCTGCCGAACGCCATGTATGAGAGTCAGAGCAACTCGTGGGGTGCAGAAGTGGTCAAGCGGCACCCCGACATCACGACGCAAATGGCCGACCAATTCCTGAACCGACTGTTCCGCACCAACCCTGACTTCGTGTTCACGGTGACGCGCGACTTCGTGAGGCAGTGTCAGACGCCGGTTCTCGTCCTGCCGGACGATAGCGCGGGACATTCGTACGATGCCGCGATCGAGAGCGCGATGCTGGCGCCAAACGGACAGCTGAGCATGTACCCCTGGAAAGACACCCCGGAGAAGATTCCGCTGGCGGTGCGCCACGTTCGCAGCTTCCTGCTGTCGTATCGGCCAGCCTAGGAGTCTGCGCCGCAGGATTCCGGTCATAGTCGCGGCATGAGGCGAGACGTGGAGTTGGAAGCCACCATCGTCGGAAAGTACAGCGCGGTAGCGCCGGTGTTGGACGAGCGTAGTCGCCGGCGGTGGGCAGCGGCCGAGTCGGCGGCGATTGGCTATGGCGGCGACGCGCTGGTGTCGTCGGCCACCGGTCTGGCGCGGGAGACGATCCGCCATGGACGCCGCGAGATCGCAAGAGGTGAACCGCCGACGAGCCGCATTCGGGCTCCGGGCGCCGGACGTCCGGGAATCGAGCAGGACCAGCCGGGTGTTCTGGCGGCCCTTGAAGCGCTCGTAGAGCCGCTGACGCGCGGGGATCCGACATCGCCGCTGCGGTGGACGTGCAAGAGCCGCGCGAAACTGGCGGCGGCGCTGTCCGAGCAGGGATGGCGCGTGAGCTCGACCACGGTGGGTCGGCTGCTCCACCGCTTGGGCTACCGATTGCAGTCGGTGCGCAAACGGCAGAAAGGCACGGTCCATCCGGATCGCAGCGAGCAGTTCGAGCACATCAATGCGACGGCGGACCGCTTTCTGGCCACCAGACAGCCGGTGGCGTAATCGAACAGGTGGCCCGGAGCACCCCCCGCCCCGCCTGGTCCGACGACATCGTGAAGCGGACGGACCACGGCCGGGCGAAGCGGACCGGGTCGGTGATCGTCGCTTCGTAGTCGATCGTGTCGGCATCGACTCGCGTGAACCGCTCGACTACACGCAGACTCGCGGACGGCGCGCGCCAGACGTGGCGGAACCGATCCTGCGACCGATCCGGAAAGTAGCGGCTCTCGACCACCAGGGTGTTCCCGTCCCACCGGCCTCGCGGCTCACCGTTCCACCGCGGGATGCCGGTCCGCGGGCGGCCGTCGATCGGAATGATGCGGCGCACATGGTACATCTCGTGAAGGATCACCACGTCGGTCGGCGTCTGGAAGATCTGGTAGTTCGGGTTGTCGCCGAACCAGATTTGGGGCAACCCGTCGCCGAAGCACCGCTCCCCCGTGTCGAGGTCGAGGTGCGAGTCCCAGGGGCCGGTCCCGTACGGCCGCTCGTGGTCGCGCGCCGTGGGCGTGTAGGGGATTCGGCCGTTCGGCGGGTCGACGATCAGCGACGGGCGCCCACTCGGCTGCCAAGTGGTGCCCTCGTCGAGCCAGAAGGCGTCGTAGCCGAGGCTGCCGTCGAGCCGGTAGTCGACGTCCCCCCCCGGCCAGCGCCCGCTCCGCGGGCCGAGCCAGCAGGCGTTCCTCATGGACGAGCGCAGCGTTCTCGAGCGCTGCGACCTCCTCCTCGCTCAGAAACTCCCGTCCCTCGTACTCCGACGGCCGTTCCAGCGGCGTCAGCGTCGAGCCGACCCAGATTCCCTTCAGGTCCGGATCGCCCCAGGACATCCTCGGTACCTCCTGGGCCGAGACGGCGCCGCCGAGCACCGCGGCCAGCACGGCCGCGACGGACGCGGACGACGACGAACCCCCGCCTCTCATCGCGCGTCGCCGCCGGCGCCGGCCAGCATCACTCGCTCGGCCAAGCCACACCGACGTCGCCGGCGGCACTGCCCATCCCGGTGTACTGGAACCGCTGCACGCGCTTCCCCTCGTAGGTCTCCGTCGTATAGACGTTGCCCATCGAGTCGACCGCGATGCTGTGGTTGCCGTAGAACTGCCCCGCCATCCGGCCGCCGCTGCCGAAGCTATAGAGGTACTCCAGCGGCTTGCGGCGCAGCACGTGCACCTGCTGGTTCACGCCGTCGGCGACATAGGCGAAGGTCTGATCCGGGTCGGTCGAGAACGCGACGTCCCAGACCGAGCCGGAGCCCAGCGTCTTCGGCATGAGGTAGATCTCCTCGACGAACTCCCCCGCCTTGGTGAACACCTGCAGCCGGTCGCCCGCGCGGTCGCACGCGTAGACCAGGCCGTCGTTGGTCGGGTCGGCGCAGTGCACCGGGTTGCGGAACTGCTGCGTGCCGGACTTGTCCTTGCTGACCGCCCCGTGCGCCGGCGCGTTCGCCGCGGTGTAGCGCGGCAGCTCGTCGTCGCTCGGCACGTTCCCGTAGGCGCCCCAGTAACGCTTCAGCTCACCGGTCGTGCCGTCGACCACCGCCACGCGCTTGTTGCCGTAGCCGTCGGCCAGGTACGCCTCGTTGGCCTCGGCGTCGAAGGTGACCTTGGCGACCTTCTGATAGCGGGTCCGCGAGTTGCTGTCGGGCTCGGCGTAGCCGTCCTCGCCGATCTGCAGCAGGAACTCCCCGGTGTGGCTGAACTTCAGGGCGTGCGAGTCGTCGGCGCCGTTGCCGCCGATCCAGACGTTGTCCATGGGGTCGACCCAGATGCCGTGGTTCGACTCGGGCCAGTCATAGCCCTCGCCCGGACCACCCCAGTGCTGCACCAGCTTGCCTTCCTGGTCGAACTCCAGGATGGGCGGCGCCGGATGGCAGCACGCCTCGGCGAACGGCGGGTCCAGCGCAGCCGGGATCTCGTTCGGCGCGAGGTTGCCGCGGTGCACGATCCAGACGTGGTCGTCGGAGTCGACCGAGACCCCGATGGTCGAGCCGAGCAGCCAGTTGTTCGGCAGCGGCTGCGGCCAGAACGGGTCGACCTCGAACAGCGGCGCGTTCGGGACCGATTCCTGCGCCCCGACCTCGCCCCTGTCGGTCCGTTCCCAGACCAGGGTCGCCGCCAACAGAGTACAGACGCTCAAGACGATCAGTCGCGATTTCATGTCAGTTGCCCCTCAGATCGCCGGCATCGAGGCCCACAGTATGCGCCCGTCCGAACGCGGCGCGAGTCCTCTCCGGCAGTGATCGTTCTCGCGAGCTCCCATCCCACGGCGTACCCCACAACGTCGGAAAGGCTTCTGCGGGCGTCTGGATCAAGGTAGCCCCGCCTCTGGTACCATGCCAACCGCCGGCTCGCATCCTTGAGGGATCTGCGCGTCGCGCCCGCACCCCGAATGCCGCGGCGGACCGGTGGCGGTCATGTAGCCCATGATACGCCGAGTCCCACGGGTGCGAGCCCCCGAGGTTGAGCCCGAGCCGGGATCTTCCAACCTCGTCAGCCGCCGCTACGAGCATGGGTCCCCGCTCATCACCGCGCAAATCGCCATCGGCATCTTGAAGCAGCGGCCGGCGAGCTTGTGATCGTCGACCATGACGTCGGGGAGACGATCCATTGACCCGCCGTTGTGCCGGGTCACTTTAGGTGGTCGAATGCGGGAACACGTACGACCATGCGCTGGCCGGCCGTCCGCGGTCGCCCAGCAGACCGGACATTGATGGTGGAGCCCGACTCCGCCAAACCCCGCCTGGAAAGACCGCCCGCGCTGCTGCCCGGCGGCACGGCGGCCCACTAAGGGTCCGCGCAAAAATAATTTCCTAGAAGCGTCTGTAGTCTCGCAGTAGAGCACACCGGTGCCGCAACTCTCGTGCCCGGCGACCAGTCCCACCAGGACGGATATTTTCTGGATTTCTGAGGGGTGTAGCCCGCCCGAATTATGGCATCATTGCGGAAACATAGAGCCGCAATGGTGCCATAATGAGACCAACCGAATTCTCCGCCGACACGATCATCGCCCTGCTCCGCAAGCAGACCATCGCCTCGCTGTCCGCGGATGGCGGCGCTCGGCGCCCGCGCCAGCAGGCGCACCGCGTTCCGCAAGCTCAAGGACATCGACGCCCGCACCAGCTACTCGCATCGCGGCGGCTTCTACACCCTCGATGAACTCGCCCACTTCGACGAGCGCGGCCTGTGGTCGTTCGCCGGGGTCCGCTTCTCCCGCGCCGGCACCCTGATCGCAACCGCCAACGCGTTCGTCAACCATGCCGAGGCCGGACACTTCGTCGAGGAATTGGACAACCTGCTCGGTGTCGGCACCCAGGACGCGCTGCGCAAGCTCGTCGGCGACGGGCGGCTGACGCGGCACAAACTCGCCGCCCAGTTCCTCTACTGCGTGGCCGACCGCACGCACCAGACGCACCAAGTGCGCGCGCGACGCCTGCTGATGGCCACGCCCGGACTCGTACGGCCCCTGCCCGACGCCGACCTGATGCCGGAGGAGTTGCGCGCCGCCATCGTATTGTTCGCCAGCCTGCTCGACGAGCGGCAGCGGCGGCTGTTCGCCGGCCTCGAAGCGCTCAAGTGCGGGTGGGGCGGCGACCGGCGCATCGCCCGACTGCTCGGCATCGACCCGTCGACGGTCGCCGCCGGACGGCGGCAACTGGTCGAGCGCGACGTCGAGGTCGACCGGGTGCGGCGCGCGGGCGGCGGACGGCGACCGACGGCTATGCGGAGCTCGGGACTATGCGGAGTCGGTTGAGGAGTGCACTCTCAAGTACCTGTTGGAATTAGGTTTATGTGAGCTGACCGGTTCCCGGGACTCCGCATAGTTGGGATGCTCTTTCCGGCCTGATTGGCCGGAAAAGGAGTATTCCATGACTCTTCACGGCTCGTGGACCGTCGACCGTCTGGTCGAGGCGTACACGCAACACCAACGACGTACGCGCGGCTTGCGCCCTCAGACGTTGCGCAACCGCGCCTGGTTCGTCCGGAGGCTCGTCCGGGCCGCTCTTGGCGCGGACCCGATCGACCCCAGCCGCCTGACGCCGGCCGACGTGGTGTCGTTCATCACGTCGTTACGGCACCGGTTCTCCCCTGGGTCGATGCGGACCGTGCGGTCATCGTTGCGGTCGTTCTTCCGGTTCCTGCGCTTCCAGGGATTGTGCGGCGACGCGCTCGAGGCGGCTCTGCCGACGGTTGCCCATTGGCGGCTTGCGACGCTGCCTCGTTCCCTGGCCGATCAGCAGGTCGAGCAGGTGTTCGCGTCGTTCGACACCCCCACCCCGTGCCGGCAACGGGACCAGACGATCGTGCAGTGCCTGTCGACCCTGGGACTGCGGCCCGGCGAGGTGGCCGGCCTGTGTCTGGACGACATCGACTGGCGCAACGGCACCCTTCAGATACGCGCCCGGAAGAACCGTCGAGGCGCCGTGCTGCCACTGCCTCGCGTGGTGGGGCAGGCGCTGGTCGCCTACCTGAGCGGGGAGCGCCCGCCGACCAACGAACGCCGGGTGTTCGTGCAGCACCTGGGAGCGCATCGCGGCGAGCCGCTCTCGAGCCCTGCCGTCTCGGCTGTCGTGGTCCGCGTGCTTCGCCGGGCGGCGGTCGACACGCCGCTCACCGGCCCCTACGTCTTCCGGCACACCGTGGCCAGCCGCATGGTGCGAGAGGGAGCCAGCCTCAAGGAGGTCGCTGACGTGCTCGGCCATCGCAGCCTCGACACCACGACGATCTACGCCAAGCTCGATCTACCGAGGTTGCGTGAGGTCGCGCTTCCCTGGCCGGAGGTGCTCTGATGACGCCCCTGAGCTTCCACCGTCTGGTCGGCGAGTACCTCACCGCGCGCCGCGGACTGGGCTTCGACCTCGAAACGGCCGAAGGGTACCTGCGGAACTTCGCCAGCCATGCAGACCGGATCGGACACAGCGGACCCGTGACAATCGAGCTCGCGGTCCAGTGGGCACGATCCTCACGCTCCACGAATCCGGCGCAGGCCGCACGTCGACTGGCGGTCGTGCGGCAGTTCGCCCGGTACCGCGCACTCTTCGACCCGGCCACCGAAGTTCCACCGGCCGGACTCCTGGGACGCATCCCGCGCCGCTCAACGCCCCACATCTACACCGGGGCGGAGTTGGCTGCGCTCCTGCAGCAGGCAAGCTGCTTGCTGCCCCGACACGGACTGCGACCCGTCACCTATATCGCATACTTCGCCCTGCTGGCCTCGACCGGCCTGCGGCTCTCCGAGACCTGCCGCCTCACGACCGACGACGCCGACCTCGTCAACGGCATCCTCACGATCCGCGAGACCAAGTTCCACAAGTCCCGACTCGTTCCGCTCCATCCGACTACGACCCAGGCACTGGCCCGCTACGCCGAACGTCGCGACGCGTGTCTTGCTGCACCGCGGTCCGAGTACTTCTTCCGCACCGAGCATTCGCCCCGACTCACGCCCACCGCCGTGGGGAAGACGTTCCGCCGGATCAGGCGGCGTCTGGACTGGACCGGGCACGGGCGCACGCGCAAACCGCGCATCCACGATCTGAGACATTCCTTCATCACGAGACGGCTGCTGCGCTGGTATCAAGACGGCGCCGATGTCGACCGCAAGATGCTGGCGGGCGCATTCCCGATTTCCCGGTCACGCGCTCACACCCACCGGCGTCATGGCCATCCGCTGCAAACAGTTCCATCTGCCGGACTTATAGAAAGACCGCAGGAGAAGAATCGCGTCGACGCTCTCCGGTAGCCAATAGATGGATGCGCCCTTGATGCGGAGATTGATGACGCGACGGATGGCGCTTTCGACGGCACTGCTGCCCCGCGGAAGCCCGAGCCCGACCATTGTGGTGTAGGCGAAACGATGACGGTTCTTCAGGAAGTAGTTGAGGTGCGTGCGGATCTTGCCGGCCGTGCGCCCGCGGCACAGCTCCCGCAGGGCCGTGATCACCTCGTCCACCCGTGCTCGCTTGAGCAGCCCCCGCGTGCGGTTGAGCCAGCGGGTGCGTTGCGTCGCGCTCCAGCGGCGCAGCTTGACCGCGTCGGAGAGTTGCTTCGCGGCATGATAGAAGTCGATCAGCCCCAGCACCTGTGTCGGCGAGAGCCCGAGCGCGGCGATGAGGCGCGGGATGCGTTGCCAGATCCAGGGCGCGCCGTCGGCGATGAAGAGCACCTTGTCAGCGGCGTTGAGGCCGATCTGCCGCGCGTACGACAACAGCAGGGCGAAGACCGCCTCCGGTCCCCGGAGCGTGCCGTCGATGATCGGGGCCCACGTCTGAGACGGTCGCCCGTCGTCGCCGACGACGTACAGGATGAGGAGCTTCGGTTCCTTCCAGTCGGTATGGAATCGGTTGCGCCCCTTCTTCGTCTTGGGGCCACGCTTCTTGCGCCTCACGCGGACGCGGCCCCCGTCGAGGGAGACGACCACCCGCTTCCCGGTCACGCGGTCCAGCAGGCCGCACGCCGCGCTCCGCTGGGCCGCTCGGGCCCGCGCAGCGTAGCGATAGGCGGTCGAGCGGAGGGTCTTGATATCCAGGGCGATGCCGTCGGAGCGGAGCTGCGCCTGCGCTTCAGCCAGCGAGCTGAGCATGGCGACCGCGCGGCTTGCATCCGAGGCCAGCTTCGGCGTGCACCGGTCGTAGATGCCCAGCACCACCAAGGCGGGGTAGAGTCCCCCGGCCTCCGCTTCGCCCGACGGGCGTGTTTCTCGCGGTAGTACGGCGTCGTGACCGGCACCGTCGTGCCCCGGGAGGTGCGAACGTTGACGGTCTCCAGGCCGTCGCTCCGCATCCGCCGGGGCAGGTGGCGCACGAGGGCGCTCGCCGCGTCGCCAACCGCGGCGGAGCACACCGCGCGTTGCAGCACGGGGGTGAGGAGGGCGCCGAAGAACTCGTCCGCGATGGCCCGCAGCTGCTCTTCGCACTGCTCCGCTTCCTCTGCCGACCTGGGCGCTGGAGCACGCGCCTCAAACTCCAGCGCCCGCCGGAGGGCAGTGCGCAGGTGGACGGGAATGTTGCCAAGATCGACCTCGCGGCTCGGGGTGTCGATGGCGCTCTTGTCCATTTCAACGCACCATCATGGGCAGTCCGAGCCGTAATGTCCAGTACCACCCTCCCCGTCTGTCCGAAGACCGGCTCAACCTCCCCCAGCCTCACAGGCCATCTTTGCCTACACACTGTTCCGGGAAATCGGGAATGCGCCCGATGCTGGCCCTGGCGACCTACGTCGGCCACGCCAGGGTCACCGACACCTACTGGTACTGCACCGCTGTCCCCGAGTTGCTCGCCAGCACCGCGCAGCGTTTCGAACGCTTCGCCCGCCGAGCGTCGGAGCGCCCGTCATGACGCCCGTCGAGCGTGCGTTTCCCGCACTCCTGCAAGACTTCTTTCATCGGCGCCTCGTCGCACAACGGGGCGTCAGCCCGCACACGATCGCCAGCTACCGTGACACCTTCACATTGTTTCTCGGGTACGCCGCAGAGCGCACCGGACGGACACCCTCGGCACTGACCCTCTCGGATCTCGATGCGCCCATGGTCCTCGGTTTCCTCGACCATCTCGAGACGGAACGCGGCAATGCCGCGCGCACGCGCAACCTCCGTCTCACCGCCATCCGGTCCTTCATGCGCTACGCCTCGCTGCGCGAGCCAACCCTGCTGCCCGTCGCGCAACGCGTCCTTGCGATTCCCGTCAAACGCTTCGATCAGCCCGTCCTCGGCTACCTGTCCCGCGAGGAGATCTCGGCGATCATCGATGCTCCTGACCGGTCCACTTGGAGCGGACAGCGCGACGCCGTTCTCTTCGCCGTGCTCTACAACACCGGCGCCCGCGTCTCCGAGATCACCCGTCTGCACGTCGCTGACGTGCTTCTCGATCGGGCGTCCTCCCTGCTTCTGCACGGCAAGGGACGCAAGGAACGTGTCGTTCCGCTCTGGAAGAGCACCGCAGCGCAACTCCGGAGGTGGTTCCCCCGAATCGACAGAAGCCCCGACGCGCCCGTGTTTCCCAATCGCGCAGGCAAGCCCTTGTCGCGCTCCGGGGTCGAACATCAACTGCGCGTCGCCTGCCGAAAGGCCTCGGACCGTCACCCTTCGCTCGCGACGCGACGGGTCTCGCCCCACACGCTCCGCCACACGACCGCCATGCATCTGCTCCAGTCCGGAGTCGACATCACCGTGATTGCCCTCTGGCTCGGCCACGAGGACACTGCCACCACCCACCAGTACGTCGAAGCCGACCTCGCCATGAAGGAGGCTGCTCTCCGGTGCGTCGAGGACCCCGCACCTCAGCCACTCCGCTTCACGACCACCGACCGGCTCCTCGACTTCCTCGAAGCCCTCTGACTATGCGGAGTACCGCTCCACGCGATCGTCCGCGTCCACGCGGGCCGCCGAACCAAACTCAGCATAGTCCTGAACTCCGCATAGCCGTCGCTATGCTGAGCTCAGCATAGCGACGGAAAAAAAACGCCGGAAGTCATCGCCTGCATCAAAGCCTTGATGGACCACGAGACGGCCGGCGACCCGGTCAGCGGCCTGAAGTGGACACGCCGTACGACCGCCAAGGTCGCCGACCAACTGTGCGCGCTCGGCATCGACGTCTGCCCCCAGACAGTCGCTCGATTGCTCAAGGCGATGGGCTATTCGTTGCGCGTCAACCACAAGAAGCTCGCCGGCGCTTCCCATCCGAGGCGCGACGACCAGTTCCGGCACATCACCGAACTGCGCGAGCGTTGCGCAGCCGACAACGTCCCGGTCATCAGCGTCGATACGAAGAAGAAGGAACTCGTCGGCGCGTTCCGCAATCCCGGCACCAAATGGACTCCCCACCATTTTGCAAGCTGCATCTTCGCGTCCTCTTCGTTCCGCGGCCGACTGCTTCGGTCGATCGACCCGGGCATGTGACGTGCCCGCTGCAGCACTGGGATGGTGAGTGGGTTGAGGCGACCCCGAGGGGCGACGGATGTCGCTGTACTAAAGGCCCTCGCTTCGCTCGGATCGCGTTTACCACGCACGGTCACCCGCGGCCGTCAACCCGCCTCGCGGGTCCTCCGCTTGCGCTTCGGCCCTCTGGGTGACTGCCGCGGCCGACCGTGCGGGAAGCCCCTGCGGGCCAGCCGAAAGGCTGGCCCGCTATCCACTGCCGCCCAATGTGACGTCCGTGAACTGCTCCGTTGTCGCAGAGAACCGCAGACAACTCCCGGCCGCAACCACGTTCACCTTCCCGGCCGCGAGCGGCGGCCAGGAGCCATCCAGACGTCAAGAGCACGGGCCGAGGATCTTGGCTCACGTGGTGGCAATCCCGACACGGTGCGGGTCGAAACAGACGCCGTCGCGCAGCATCGCGCAGGCGACGTTGAGCAGGCGGTCGGCCACCGAGCGCAGGGCGCGCGCGTGTCCGTGACCGCGGGTGCGTAGCGCCTGATACTTGGCGTGGCTGACCGGATCACGTTGGGCGGCGACGCGGGCCCAGTGGTAGGCGGCGTCGCGCAGTCGCTCATGGGTGGCCAGACGGCGCGTCACGATCAGGCTCTTGCCCGAGCGCCGGGTGACCGGCGCCACGCCGCACAGACAGCGTAGCGCGTCGTAGTCCCGCCGCTGGACAGCATCGCTGGCCTCGGCGAGCAGCGTGGCGAGAACGCCGGTACCGATGCCGGGCAGTGAGAGCAGGATGGCCGCGTCGGGCGGCTCTGTCGACGACGCCGGCTCGTCCTCCGTGGACGCGTCCGCCGGAGTCGCCTCGGCGAGCTGACGCACCAACCGGTCGAGCTCGCGGCGCACATCATTGAGCTGGCGGTTGACCAGGGCGAGGCGTTCGGCGATGAGCCGCACATGTGCCACGGCGGCCTCGGCCGCGCCCGCCGCGACCTTGACGGCCGGCGCCCGCAGCCTGGCACGCAGCGTCGCGGCGTCGACCCGCCGGATGCGGTGCTGCTTCAGCACTCGGGTGAGCGTCACCTCGCGCACGCGTTGGCCCGCGCGCGGCGTCGGCAGGCTTCGCCACAGGTCGAGCGCCCACGGCGCGGCGACATCGTCGTCAACCGCGTCGAGGAACTGCGGGTAGTAGCGCCAGAGCTGCTGCCGCATCCGATTCGCCAAGCGAACGCGTTCCCGCGTCAGTTCCTCGCTCAGGCGAGACCATTCCCGCAACTCGACGATCGCCGGGTCGGTCGGCTCCAGCCGCCGCAGACAGTGCGGGTCGGTCCGTAGCGCCGCCGCCAGCACCCGTGCGTCCCGTCGGTCGTCTTTTGCGCCCGCCGGGGAAAAGCGATCACGGAAGCGATCGAGCTGCTTCGGGTTGATCGAGTGGACGGCGAAGCCGTGCTCCATCAGGCTCTCGACGACCGGCCCGCGCGGCGTCTCGATCGCCACGCCCACCTCGCCCGCGGCGAATGACAACAGCCAGTCCGCCATCTGCGACAGCCCTGACCCGCCGTGCTCGAACGCCCGTTCCCCGAGCACCTTCCCGGCGCCGTCGAGCACGCACGCCTGATGTGTCTGTGAACCCCAGTCGATACCCGCGAACCATCCCAGCTTCAAGTCGAGCCTCCCCTCTGCCGAAATCGAACGGGCGCACCCCCGATGCCTGCCGGTCCCTGTACTGGCGCTCAGCGGCGCAAACTCCCCACGGGGCATCCATCGGTGGCTGGACCGCCGGGGCACAAGTCCATTTGAGGTGCTCGATGCACAGGGATCGCTTTGGTGCTCCCGGCGGCCTGCCCGACTCCACGAGACCATCCGCGCGAAGTCATTGGGAAAGGTACAGGGATCGCAGCCCCGAACGGGTCAAGGACCACGACTTCCGCTCCGAGGCCGAAGGCCTCGCCATCCCCTACGGTATCTACGACCCGCGGGCCAATGCCGGCACCGTCTTCGTCGGCCAAACCGCCGACACCCCGGCGTTCGCCGTCGACTGCATCGAGAAATGGTGGCGCACCGAGGGCTGCAAGCACTATCCCGAGGCCAAAGCGTTGCAGATCCTGGCCGACGGCGGCGGCAGCAATAGTTCCACGGCGCGCGCCTGGAAGTACAACCTGCAACACCGCCTCTGCAACCGGCATGGCTTGCGCGTGACCGTGGCCCACTACCCGCCGGCCACGTCGAAGTGGAATCCCATCGAACACCGCCTGTTCTGCGAGGTCAGCAAGAACTGGGCGGGCCGCCCCCTGGACAGCTACGAGACCATCCTGAAATACCTGCGCACCACACGCACCGCCACCGGACTGCGCGTGCGCGCGCATCTGGCGCGCAAGACCTACAAGACCGGCATCAAGGTCACCAACGCGCAAATGGGGGAGCTACGCATCACACCGAACAGCTCCCTGCCCAAATGGAACTACACCATCGAACCCATGTAACGAAAAACGGAAGTTATTTTTGCGCCGGCCCTAACTAGTTCCCGGTCCGCCGGCGGACCTGTTCTACTGTTCACGATACATCCGGGTACGCGATCCGGATTCGGCCACCGCGGATCGTGATCAGGGCTTGCCGTTGCAGCGCGTCTCGGTGCTCGCGGATTACTTCGTTCACCAGGATGATGCGCTGCTTGACGGGCAGATCCGGCAGTCGTATCACGCCTGCGTGGTGGGCTCGTCCGACGTGCACGAGCTTGCCGAAGTCGTTGTCCAGCGTGATCAGGATTCTCCCCTCCGCGTTGGCCCGTTCCAGCAGGGCTGCGTCGCCTGGATCGGCTTCGAGTTCACTGGCGTCGAAGACGTCGTGGCCGTCGCTCCGCAACCACTCTGCAAGCCGTCGGCCAGCGCAGTAATCGATGAGGAACCTCACGACGTCTTCACCGAGACTGCTGCGAGCGTATCACCTGCGATTACCGCGTGCGCGTACGCGATACACGCCCGGATGTCGTCCTTCTCGAGCTTCGGGTAGTCGTCCAGGATCTCCTCCGAGCTCGCTCCTTGCGCTAGCAGGCTGAGGATCGTTTCCACCGACAGGCGCATGTCCCGCACGATCGGCTTGCCGCCGAACACGTCCGGTCGAACGGTGATGCGGTTCAGCAGTTCGGAATGGCTCATGCCTCTGTACTCCATCGTGCGACGTTACCCGCGCCCGTACCGTCGGGCCACGGGACGCCCTTGTTTCGGTGTCACTTCGGCGCCGCCAGCAGCATGCCGTCGAGCAGCCGCTTCTCCTCGCTGCCGCGCGGATAGAGGGCGGACAGCGCATTCGACAGCCGCAGGAAATCCGGGCCCCGTTCCCGCTCGGCCTTCAGCGTGCTCGCAGCCCGTTGGTCTGCCCTCCGGCCTGTAGCAGCATCCCGGTGTCTACGCGGTCGAGTGTCGTCGTCCCCGCGGGTGCCGCGATCCGACCTTCCGATGATCCGTCGTCGGCGCCGTACATCGGTCGCCGCTCCCGGACGGCGACTGTCCCCCGCTCCTTACGCTCGGGAAAGAGTACGCCCTGCAGTGCGTCCGTTCCTGCCGCCGCTTCCTGCACCAGTCGGGCTGCAATGGCCTGCGACCCGCGCTCCCCGAAGAGCTGCCGCGCGCGTTCCGCTACCGGCAGAGACGGACCACGCCTTTCTGCGTCTCGATGGTCCGCTTCTCCCACTTCTGCAGATCGATGCCGAGCGGTTGGGCGAAGCGGCGCACCACGTCGAACACCAGCGCGAATCCCCCAGTCTTGTCGCTCGACGTTTCCTCAACGTCCTCGTCGTTGCCGGTGCTGGCCGGGACCTCGCCGCCTTCGGCGTCGGCCTCACCGGCCTCCGCTGCGCCAAGGACGTTCTCCAGCGCGGTACGGTCGACGACCTCCCAGACCTTCTCCAGATATTCCGCTAGTCCGGTAGTCCCTCGTACCCCGGCGGCAACTGTGCCCCGAGGCTGTTCTGGAACATCGCGAGTTGCGTGTAGTCGCCGACGATCATCACCACCTCTCTCACCTGATCATCGGTATAGCGCGCGGCCAGCGCGTTCCACGTGGCGTCGCTGACGAACCGGCTCGTGTGCAGCTCGTCCGCGGCCCGGAGCAGCGTCGCATCGAAGTCGTCCCATCCCGACGCCTCGGGTCCCTCCGTGATCTGGGCGATCTGCTCGTCCGTCAGCCCGGCCTCCTTGCCCCTGACGTAGTGCCGGCCCCAGATGTATTCGCCGCGGGACAACCAGGCGGTGCGGAGAATGAGAATCTCCTTGTCGCGGAACGGAATCGTGTAGTTGTCCACGAAATACACCGTATATTCCCAGTATTTCTCGCAAACGTCGAGACGATTGGGGCACAGCCGACGCATCTCGCTCCCACCCGGCGTGGCCTCGCCGAGCTCGACCCGCGGAGCCGTGAGGTGGTTGAACGGCTCGACCCGCTTCGCCGCCGAGCTCCCCTGGGCGGCGACCAGCGCCGGCACGGCGAGCGCGGCGACAGCAACGGCTACTCCAACGACGGCAATACGTGTCTTCATGGCAAACCTCCTTCGACATCCTTGTGCAGATCCTGGAAAACTACCAGACCAAACTCGGATCGGCGATGCGTATCCCCCCCGCTCCATGACCTTGCGCCTCAGCACTTCGCTTCGCTGCGTCCTGCGGCGCAAGCTCCTAGAAGCTGCCGAACACAGACCCCAGCAGGACGACCAGGCACGTGGCGGCAAACGGGCCGGCCACCGCCACCGCCGCGATGTCCGGATAGGACCGGCGATGATCCAGTCGGCAGATGGCCAGCAGCGTGATGACCGCGCCGTTGTGCGGCAACGTGTCGAAGCCGCCGCTGGCCATGGTGGCGACCCGATGCAGTAGCTCGGGAGAGATCCCCGCCAGCTCCGCCAACTGCAGGTAGCTCTCGGCGAGCGCGTCCAGCGCGATGCTCAGGCCGCCCGACGCCGAGCCGGTGATGCCGGCGAGGATGTTGATGGAGACGGCCTCGGAGATCAACGGGTACTCGGGGGCCAGACCCAGCAGCGAGTCCCGAATGCGGGCGAACGACGAGAGCGCGGCAATCGTCGCGCCGTAGCCCACCTCCGAGGCGGTGTTGAAGATGGGCAGCATACTGCCGAAAGTGCCCTCGTTGATCGATCCGACCGGGTGCCGGAGCTGGTTCCGGTACAGTAACAGGTGGAGCAGGATCGCGCCGAAGATGGCGGCGATGAGCGACCACAGGCCCAGCACCGCTGCGGGGCTGGTGGCCCCGAATCTCGCCTCCGCCAGGTAGCCGTGGTCCATCGCGGGCAGCACCCACCTCGACAACACCAAGTTGATCACCAGCACCATGGCCAACGGGGTAACGGCCTTGGCGAAGGCCGCCGCGGACGGCGCGCCACGAGCCTCGCCCGTGCCCGCGGCGGTCCCGGCGCCGTCGAGCGGCTCCCCGTAGCCTTCACCGCGGCACTGCATCCGGCGGGCCCGCCGGTCGAGCCACAGATAGCCCGCGCCGAACATCACGATGGCGCCGATCATGCCCAGTCCTGGAGCGGCGAACGCCGTCGTTCCGAAGAAGGGCATCGGAATGGCGTTCTGGATGGCCGGCGTGCCCGGGAGCCCCGACATGGTGAAGGTGAACGAGCCCAGCGCGATCGAGGCCGGTATGAGCCGCTTCGGGATCTGCCCTGCCCTGAACAGCTCCACCGCGATCGGATACACGCTGAACGCCACGACGAACAGGGAGACGCCGCCGTAGGTGAGCACGGCGCAGGCCACGATGACCGCCAGCACCCCGCGTTCGGCGCCCAGCTTGGACGCCACGAACCGCCCGATGACGGCCGCGGCGCCGCTGTCGCTCATGAGCTTGCCGAAGATGGAGCCGAGCAGGAAGACCGGGAAGTACTGGAGGAGGTAGCCGCCCAGTGCGGGCATGAAGACCTGTGTGTACGACGCGAGCAGCGGGGCGTCCGCGTGGAACGAGCAGGCGAGCAGCGCCATGACGGGGGCCAGGACCAGGACGTTGATGCCCCGGTAGGCGAAGTACATCAGCCCGAGCAGCGAGACGACGACGATCCCGAGGATCTCCATGACTCGTGGATGGGTGGCGGAAAACGGCTAGCCCGCGGCGCAGAACCCTGGCGCTGTTCGTCCTGTCCGCTGCATCCCCTGGACCCAATCGGGATACTGCCGCGCCAGTCGATCAGCGACGCGACCGGTCCCGTCGGGCGAGTCATCGTCGACGATCAGGACGTGGCAGCCTTGGGGCGAGCACGCCCGGGACCAGCACCGGCAGGTTGTCCCGTTCGTGACCACCATGCGCCGTACGATCTACGGGGCTCAGGTGGATTCGGATTCGATGGTTTACAGCGGTCTGTTCCGGAACAGCGCTACTCAACGCCTTCCATCAGGTATTCGACGAGCGCGGGCACGATGATGTCCGGCTGCTCCAAGTGCGGCACATGACCCAGCCCGGGAAAGAGCAGCGTGCGACCGTTTCCGTTCGGGACGGTGTCGGCCAACACCTGCATTCGCTCCTGGAAGACCTCCGCCGGACCGAGCAGCAGATCCTCCGCGCCCCCGAAGGCGAGCGTCGGCACGTGGATATGCGGCCAGTCGTAGACGACCGGGTCTTGGTAGAGCATCTGGCTGATGATCGCCTGCACCATGGCGAGGCGCGGAAAGTCGGCGCTGAGGGTCCACGACGAGCGGATGCGGGTGTAGAGCTCGAACTTGTCGTTCCAGGCCGACGGGTCGTGCCCGACGTACCGGCTGAGGCTCCGGCGGGTGCTCTGGTAGTCGGTCTGGAGGATCCGCTCGTAGATCTGATCGACCGGCGTCATCGGGCGATTGAACCGGTTGTCGGAGAGGCCGATGGGGTTGTAGATCACCAGCCGCTCGACCGAGTCGGGATACTGCGTGGTGAACCGCGCGGCGAGCATGCCGCCCATCGAGTGGCCGACCGTCATGACCTTGTCGATCCCCTCGTGCTCGAGGATGAGCTGCGTGTTGCGCGCCTGCGTGTTGAAGTTGTAGGGCGCGATCGGCTTCGACGATTTGCCGTACCCGATTTGGTCCGGGACGATGACGCGAAATCCGGCGTCGGTCAGCCCGTCGATGATGTCACCGAAGTAGAAGCCGCCGAAGTTGTTGCCGTGCATCAGCAGGACGACGTGGCCGTTGGCCGTGCTGGTCGGCGCGATGTCCATATAGGAGATGCGCACGTCCTGGCTGTAGACATTGATGTTGAGATACTTGCTCGGGGCCGGATACGGGCACTCGTCGCAGGTGATGCTGCCCGGCTTGATGTCTGTCGGCGTCGGTACCGGCGGCAGAATGTCGCGACCTTGGGCGCCAGCGGCGGCCGCTACACCGAGAATCACGAGCACCGAGGCGAGTGTTCTGAGATAAATGGGCATGAGTCCTACTCCGTGGTCTAGAGGTGTCGGTAAATGTACCACACGCCGGTGGCTCGAGCCAGAATCGCCCGCACGCGTAGAGGCGGCCACCGAGGAGATCGATACATGCGCGTCGTCCGGCCGCTCCTGATCCCCATCGCTCTGTTCTCTGCTGCTCGGCGGCGCACTCGTTTCCGCGCAGTCGGTTGCGGACGTCGGCGGCCTGCGGCTGGCGTGGGCCTGGACGATGCGGGAGGGCCGTCAGGAGACGACGCCGCTCGTGCACGATGGGATGATGTTCCTCGTCGAGCCATGCGATTTTGTCGAGGCGCTCGACGTCCGCGACTCAACGTGCGCATCGTCGATCAGTATACGGGGGAGATCTACTCCCGACTGATTCTCTCCAGGCCGGTCCTGCTCGGCCGCGCCGCGCCCGGTGACACGGACTCCATCCCAGCCGGCGACGTGGTGCGGCTGAGCGGCGCGGCGTACCGCGACCGGCGAGCCGACGACGACGGCGAGGGCCGGCCGGCCGTTAGCGCGATGCTCCACGTCGTCGGCGCCATCGCACCGGACGCGTTCACCATGCCCTTCCTGTCATCGTTCCCGTGTTCATCGTGCTCGCGCCCCTCGGCTGCGGGACGACGAGCTGCCGGAAGGTTTCGACAAGATCGACCGGGTCGTTGGCTCGAGCGATGCAGGGAGCGGCAATCCCGATCATCGAGACGGCGCCCGAGCGGACCTGGATCGCCTCGGACTTGGCGGCTTCCGTCTTGATGCGCCGCACGATAACGCGCGGACACATTGAACATGCGCCCACTGGCCTGTCCGACCGCCTCGCGAATCGTCTGTTGGTCAGGGAGCGATCGACCGAGCTTTTGGACCGGCTTGCCGGCACCGAACGTGGACGAACCGGACATAGGAACGGGGCTCTCGATTCAGCCGAGCAGCCGGACTGCCGCGACAACGAGTCCGCCGACGGCGACCATGCGCCACGTGAGATCACCGGGGAGCGTAGCGATTTCGGCGCGCAGCATGTCAGGCGTGACATGCTCACCGTGCTCGGCGGCCTGCCGAACGGCATCCGTGATGGCGTCGGCCTGTTCAGACGTGAGCTTGGAGCCGGTCAGCGCGCGAGCGATGGCGTGGGTGTCAAACGAGACATGGTACCACGGGTCCTCACGTGGCTGTGCGTTTGGCCCGTGGGATTCGTCTCCCGTAACGAGGACGCGAGGGGAGTAGCGATCCCGGTCCGTCCGCGGCCGGTATCGTTGGTCCTCCGGAATCCGATTCAGAGCGGTGGATGAAGCGCGGGGAAGAGGCGCCGGTGAAGGTCATATTAAGCTGGAAATAAGTATCCTGACCTCGCAGTATGCCGAAATATGAGGAAATCGGGCCGAAATTACCTGTCTGATGTCAGGCAACCAATGACCCTATTAATAAGCTACTTGCTACTTACATAGTATCAGTGTCTTACGAGATATCTGTGTCGGAGTTCGAGGCTCTGCCGTTTTGACGCTTCCCGAGGTGTCAATGGTCGCCCCGAACCGGGTCTGGTGCAAGCGCTCCCCCGCCGTTGTCGCGGGCCGGCGGCGGCGTCGCAGGCCGCGCCGCCGCCTGCGACGGTTCGTGTACCATGCGGGCAGTCCCGGGGAGGCCGCCCGTGCCGATTGAGTTCACACCGCGTCAAGCCAGCACCGTCGCGGCGGCCATCACCACCGTCTCGGCCTTGATCGTCGTCGTGGCCGTGGGTCTCCTCGGTTGGCTCGCGGCGCTGTTCATACAGACCTTCTCGGGCGTGTTTCTGCCGCTCGCGGTGGGAGCGGTCGCCGCCCTCGTCTTCCGCCCCTACTACGACTGGCTGCGTGGCACGGGGCGGCTGCCCATGCCGGCGGCGGTGGCCGCGGTCTTCCTGTCTGCGCTCGTGCCGGTGGGGGTGTTCGTCGCGTTCTTCGGACGCCTGGCCATCGCCCAAATCGTCGGTCTCGCCGCGCAGGCGCCGGAGTGGTGGGACAACGCCCGCGCGCTGTTCGAGGCCCAGCTCCCGCCCGTCAGCGAGTTGCTCGAATCGTCGGGTCTCGGCGATCGACTGCGGGAGATCGCGCTGGCGCAGCAGGTCGAGATCGTCGAGTGGCTCCGGACCGTCGGCATGCAGGCGGTCACTGCCGGCTTCGGTCTCGCGCACGGGCTCGGCGCTTTGTTCTCCTGGATCATCACCCCGGTCTACTTCGCCTGGTTTCTGACCTCGCCGTTCCGGCTCGACACCGACCGCGTGCTTCCATTTCTCAAGCCGGGCACCCGCGAGGACGTGAGCTACCTGCTGCACGAGTTCGTCGACATCACCGTGGGCTTCTTCCGCGGCCAGCTGATCATCGCGTTTCTGCAGGGCCTGTTGTTCGCGGCGGGCTTCAGCCTAGTCGGCCTGCGGTATGGATTCGTCATCGGCCTCGCCCTGGGTCTCCTCAACGTGATCCCCTTTCTCGGGAACATGATCGGACTCGCCGTCACCATCCCCATCGCCTTTTTCCAGACGGACGGCGGCTGGCTCACCTGCCTGCGGGTGCTCGCGGCGGTCCTGGTGGTGCAGCAGATCGAAGGCTGGTTCCTGACCCCGAAGATCATGGGGCAGCGCACCGGGCTGCACTTCATGGCGATAATCGTCGCGATCTTCTTCTGGGGCACGGCCCTGGGCGGGGTCCTCGGGTTGATCCTGGCCATCCCGCTGACCGCCTTTCTCGCCTCGCTCTGGCACCTGGCGCGCGAGAAGTACATTCCGGAGATCGTATGAGGCACGACGGCGGGTCGAGGAGGCCCGGACTCCGAGCCGTCTTTGGCCAAGGTTCTGCTGATGACGGAGACTCTGGTCCGTGGTGATCAGCAGCTGGTAGCCGTCAGCCTCCGCACGGTCGAGGAGCGTCCCATTGCGCAGATTCGACCAGCCTCGCTCGAAGGCCGTGTCCACCGAGTGTCCGGTCAAGTGGTCGCGCAGCGGTGCCGGCGTGCCCTGATCGAACAGTATCCTCACGAACGAGCCGACTCCATGAGGGCTTCCCGCTCGTGATCGAGTACGGCCAGGAGCTGGTGTCTCTCGACGCCCGGGAACCACTCCAGGAACTGGTCGATCGTGGCGCCGTCCCGCAGGTTCTCGAACAGCGCGGAGACCGGCACCCGAGTGCCGCGAAACACCCAGGCTCCGCTCACCTTCTCCGGGTCGCGTTCTACGGCGGGGCAGGTCTTCCAAGTGTTCATGGCGTCGCCTGCTCTCCTGTTCTTGTATCGATCCTATACGCGGTCGCAACGACCCGCCACGTTGCCGTACAGGAGCCTCGAACCGGCCCACCTCACCCAGCTCCTGCTGCAACTGGTCCCGGAATGCCCTCAGTGGATCGCGGTCGAGCAACGTCTTAAAGGTGTCTGCGCACTGTTCGACTCTGCTGCGTAGCTCGCCGTGGCGGCGCTCGGCGTAGTCGGGAGCGTCTTGAAGCGTCAGATGCAGGCGGAGTGCGTCAGCCCGGAGATCCATCAGACTCGACAGCACGAACAAATTGATGTCGGAGACCGCCACCTTCGCGTCGTGCTCCGTTCGGATCTCCTTCGTGGCAAGGTGCCCAAACCCGCGCGCCGGTGAACGACCTCCTTCATCGTCGCGCCAGGCATCCGGATGGGCGACGTCGCCGAGGCAGATGACGGTGTCGCCGGCGCTGACGCGGCGTCTCCAGTTCCGGTGCAGGTGCCGGTTCATCTGCTCGCTCGAAGTCGACTTGGGTGCCGCTCGACGCTCACGAAACGCCGCGCGGCGGCGCTGAGGATTCGCTGCGGATCTGATCAGATGGCGCTCGAGTAGAGCTCGAGGCGGGCGGAGCTGACGGATCGATGCTTATCAGACCCTGCGCCCTTACCGCCCGCTCGAAGGCGCACCGTGTGGTCCCGTTGTCGGCGCAGATGATCGGGTTTGCGATTCACGGCCGCCGAGCAGGCATCATGGCGAAATCCTACTCCCGTAGAATCTGTAGGATGTCTTCGAGCGGCTTGCGGCGCAGGTCGGGTACCCGCGCGTCGGCGGCAGGATAGCCCACCGGTATCAGCAGACACGCCGTCTCGTTGTCCGGACGCTTCAGGATCTCCCGGAGGAATCCCATCGGGCTGGGGGTGTGCGTCAGCGCCACCAGTCCCGCCTGGTGCACGGCGGTCAGGAACAGGCCGGCCGCGATGCCGACCGACTCGGACACATAGTAGTGGCGGACGTGCTCCCCGTCCGGACCCAGGCCGTAGTTCTGGCGGAAGAGGACCACCAGCCAGGGGGCAATCTCGAGGAACGGCTTGTGCTCGTCCGTGCCCAGCGGCTCCAGCGCGCGGAGCCATTCGTCCGGCATCCGCCCCCCGTAGTTCTCGTGCTCCTCGCGCTCGGCGGCGATGCGGATGCGCCGCTTGATATCCGGATCCGAGACCGCAACGAACGTCCACGGCTGCCGGTGCGCGCCCGACGGAGCCGTGGATGCCGCGCGCACCAGATCCTCGATCACCCCGGCCGGCACCCGTGCCGGACTGAAGTCCCGCACCGTTCGGCGCCGGTTCATCACCTCGAAGAAGCTGCGCGCCCGCGCGGCGACCTCCGGGAGCGAGGGCTTCTCATACTGCAGCGGAATGAGTTTCGGCTTCATGGCAGGTTGGCGCGCGCCGCCATGGCGCGCGATCCGGAGCGGTTCACCGAGCTGGCCGGCGATCGGGGTCTACGTGGCCGGCACACGCTGGAACCCCGGCAGCGGCATACACCACCCGCGTCATGCGAACTCCTCGCCGGCCGCGGCAAACACATCGACTCGCATCCGCCGTGCGACGTCGCCGGCGTCGTCAAAATACACCCTTCAGTTCTGCGCGTGCCACCGGCCGCGCCAGCCGCCGCGCTTCTGTTCGAGCACGCGCTCGGCCGCCTCGACGAAAGGTCGGGACGCCCTCGGCGCGGCGCTCTTCGGAGAGGGGGTCGCCGCCGGACCGGGAGCTTGCGGTTGGCGAGGGCCATCTTCGCGGGCCTCGGCGAGGGTGACGAGCGCGGCGGCGCCGAGCCCGAGTTCGCGGCGCCGGACGCGGATGACGATGCGCTGGACTCAGCTTCGCGTTCCGGTTGGCTGGACGAACAGCTAGAGCCCGTTCCCGTCGGCGTGCCGTCCTGGCGGCGCGGAACGGACGAAGGCTTCTTGCCGCCTGCTCGGCCACAGCTAGGAGTCTGCGCCGCAGGAGATTTGCGGCACGCAACGGGTCGCCGGCCCACGACCTGAGTCACGTGTCGGGGCGACTTCGCCGGTCGGCAGGGCGGGGTGGATTTTCGGTAGTTGGCGAACAGATGACGAAATTTGGTCCTCGCGGGCCGCATGGCCCGCCAGAGACCGCGATGCGCATCGATTTGTCGCCGTTGGGAGCCTCATCTCCTGCCTTCTACGCCGCCATCAGCGGCTGCAGGCGCTTGACGTTCAACGCCAAGCACACCAAGTTCCACTCGCACCGCACCTTCGCCAGCCCGCGCAGGCTGAAGCGCCGAAACCCCAGCACGTGCTTGATCCAGCCGTTGGGAGCCTCCGACAACCACTTGCGCTCCGCATACGCCGTGCGGCCCGCCGGCGTCGCCAGCTTCTCCACCATGCGACCCGTCGCCGGATGGGCCTTCAGATCGCGGGTAGCCGTCTGCTTGCCCTCCCGGCCCAGCGCCACATACCCGTCAATGCCCCGCTTCTCCAGGTCCGTCAAGTCCCGCTCGTTGCAGTACCCCGCATCGGCCAGCACCGTCTCCGGCTGCGCGTCGAACGTCTCCTTTACCGCGTCGAGCAACACCGGCAACTCACCCTGGTCGCTCGCGTTCGCCGTCAGGTCCGTCGCCACCACCAACTGGTGCTCCGCGTCCACCGTCACCTGCGCGTTGTAGCACTGCTGGAATCCCTCGTTGCTCGTCTTCATGATCGAGCTTTCCGGGTCCGTGAAGTTGCTCTGCGCCTTCTCGTCCGGCTCGCCATACGCCCGCTTGTACGGCCGACCGCCCTTCGGGTTCCGATCCTGACCCGGCTGCCGACCCCGCGCGTCGTCCGCCGCCCGAGCCGCCGCTTCCAGACGCGCCTTCGCTTCCCGGATCGCCGCCAGACGCTCTTCCCGCCGACGCAACTCCGCCGGCAGATCGTCGCCCCGAACCTCCGCGCCCAAGCGCGCATCCTCGGCCTCGTCAACCGCATCCGCCTGACGCAACAGCGCCTCGATCTCGCTTTCCAGGCGCTGTTCCTCTGCCTGCATCCGGTCGTAGCTCATCGCCTTGCGCTTGCTCGCGTTCGCGCGCACCTTCGTCCCGTCGATCGACAGCTTCCCCAAGCGCGCCAGACCCAACTCCTGCGCCAGACGGACCACCTCCACGAACAGCGCCTGGAAATCCTCCAGGTGCCGACGCCGAAACTCGCACAGCGTCCGGTGTTGCGGAAAGTTGCCCGCCGCCAGCACCCGGAACGCAACGTCCTCTTCCAGCTTCCGAGCAACCCGGCGCGACGAGAACACCCCCGTCGCGTAGGCGTAGAGCAGCACCTTCACCATCATCCGAGGCTCATACGGCGCGTTGCGACGGCCGTCCCCCTCGTACAGAGCGTAGAACGCCGTCAGATCCAGACCGTCCACCAGATCGCTGACATGGTGCGCCAAGTGGCCCTCGGGCAGCCACTCCCGCACGTCGGGCGGCAACAGCAGCGACTGGTCAGGCACATAGGGGCGGAATGTGGTCGACATCGAGTCCTTCCGTCGTCGGCTCGCCTACAATTGTCGTATCTGTTTTTCTGCGGCGCAGACTCCTAGGCGCGTCCTGGTTCAGGGCGAAGGTGCTGTAGCCGCTGCCGTAGCAACCGAACGGTGAGGGTCTGGTTTGCCGGGTTCTGAACAGCAGGAGACCAAGCGGAGCGAACGTCCGTCTGTGGACGTTTGCGGAGTGCGGTAGCCGAGCGCGGAACCGGCAGCAGAGGGGCTGGACGTGACTACGCGAGGGGCTGTGAAACGGCCGGCAACGGCTGGATGGAGCGTCGTCGGCGCTCGTGCCTGATGGCGTCGCGCTTCCGCCTTTCGGTGGTGCTGAAGCCGGTGACGACGCAAGTCGGCGCCGGCGATCCGGGCTCGACGACATCGCTGTCCGTCCGTATTCGACCGCAGCCGGTGACGACGCGCGTCGGCGCCGGCGATCCGGGCTCGGCAGCGCCCGCGCGAGTTGGCACGTCCGGTGTTCGAGCTTCCTCGCGCCTGCTCGTCAACAGCACGACGCCGACCGACAGGCGGCGGTAGCGGGCCGGAGCAAACCTTCAGGCCGCTGGGTGGATGGACCGGAACAACCGCGTGCGGGCCTCGTCGAGCGCCTGCGCGGCTTCGTTGTCGCTCATCGCGACCGCGACCGCGTCGAGCTTTGCGAAGGTGGTTCCGGGCTTCAGGCAGGCGGCGGCGTCGGGCAACGACTTGAGCTTCTCGTAGGGGGTCATGATGTCGGCGTCGCGGTAGCGCTTGCGCACGCGGCCCTTGCGGTCGACTTCTTCGGTGGGGAAGAAGCAGGGGCGGTGGAAGTTGAGATAGGGCGAGAGGACCTGCTGGGTGAAGGCGTTGACCTGCGCGGCACAGCGGCTGGGGATGTGGCCGTGACCGAGCTGCTTGCGGATGACCGAGCCGTTCTTGCTCTCGACCAGGGCGTTGTCGGTGCTGCGACGGGCGCGGGACTTGGTGAATGCGTCGATGTGCAGCCCCTGGAGCAGCGCCGCGACCTCGCGGTTGATGAACTCCGAGCCGTTGTCGGCGTGGAAGCCGTGGAGCGTGAAGGGGAACGCCCGCAGCAGAGCGTCGAGGACCGGGGCCAGGCAGGCGGCGTGGATATGCTCGACCGAGCCGATGCACTGGAACTGGGTGACCTCATCCACCAGGTTCACGTGGTAGAGGCCCTTGATGCCGTCCAGGTCGCCTTGATGGACGGTATCGACCCGCACCCAGCCAGGTTGTCCGAACGGCTGCGGGCGGCGGCGTTCCCCGATCGCGACCTGCACCGGGCGCGTCGGCAGCGGCGGCGTTCCGCGGCGCCGTTGATAGCTTGTCGTGTGCCGCAGGTTGTACAGATGGCCGTTGGAGATGCCGGCCAGGCGTTCGAAGCGGCGGTCGCCGAACAGATGGAAAGCGCGGGCGCAGAGCTTGCGCGTGGCCGGACCGGACAGCGTGCCGTGGAGCACGTCGAGCTCGGCCAGCAGCCCGATGTCGGCGTTGGAGTAGCGGCGCGGGAACGGTCGGCGCGGGGTGTCGCGGCGGTCGGCGATCTCTCCCGTGGTCCGGTGTTGCTGCAACAGGCGTGTGATTTGGGCCCGTGACAAGCCGGCCACCTTGGCCAGGAAGCGGCGCAGCAGGCCCTTGTCGGCCTTCCCCCGCAGGGCGTAGTCGAACCGTCGCACGGTTTTCGCCACGAACGCGTAGGAGTCGGCGCGGGTTTGTGGTTGCAGGTCGACCTGCTCGCTTCCGTCGAGGAATTCCCGAACCTGATCCAGGGTCCGCAGCCGGTGCGTGTCGAGTCTCACGATCATCCTCCGATGATCCTCGACCCGGCCCCCGTTCAGGCTCATGTGTCGTTGGAAACAACTCCTCGTTCAGGCTTGTTTGTTAGTTTTACTGCTGTGGGGAGCCCCGTCCCATACTGCCCGATACCAAGCGTCCGAAGCGACGATCCACTATCCGTTCCATCCGCGGAGCGGGAAGCGCGTGGAGATCGTGCGCCGCCAGCACTTTCGTGGCAGGCGCGTGTTCGTCGTTCGACAGCCGGACGACACGCTGGCCCACATCCCGACCTGGATGTGCGAGCCCCCGGCCGCCGCGCTTGCGGTAGTAGACCACCCACGCATCGCGTTGGCGGGCCTGCGCGACTTGCGTCTTGCTCTCGACGCGGCGCTATCGTCGTTCTCCAGCATGGAGGAAGGAGAGCGGCATGGGACGGATACAGGTGGTGGGGCAAGGCGCGCTACTGGTGCAGATGGAGCCGGGACCGGCGCTCGAGTCGAGGACACGGGCGACGCTGCTTCCGCTGGTGGCGACTCTGTTGCTCGAAGCGGCGGTGGCGCCCGCGACCATGAGCAAACCGGCGGAATCCGGAAAGACGGAGGGAGGCGATGAGCAAGATCGCACCTGACCATCTCAGCCGTCAGGCCTTCGTCTATGTCCGGCAATCGACGCGAGACCAACTGCGCCACCACCACGAGAGCCGGCGTCGGCAGTATGGGCTCGCGGAACATGCCCGGCGGCTCGGCTGGACCGAACCGGTCGTGGTGGACGACGACCTCGGGCGCTCGGGCGGCGGCAGCGCTCGTCCGGGGTTCGAGCGGCTGCTGCTCGCGATCTGTGAGGGACGCGTCGGCATCGTACTGGCGGTGGAGGCCTCACGCCTCGCGCGTAACGGCCGCGACTGGCACACGCTACTTGAGTTCTGCGGTCTGGTGGGCTGTCTGCTCGCCGACGAGGAAGCCATCTACGATCCGCGGCTGCCGGACGACCGCCTGTTGCTCGGCATGAAGGGCACGATGGCCGAGATGGAGCTGTCGCTGTTGCGCCAGCGTTCGCTCGAAGCCCTCCGACAGAAGGCGCGTCGCGGCGAGCTGTTCCTGAGCGTCGCGGTCGGCTACGTGAAGGTCCGGCACGACCGGATCGCAAAGGACCCCGACCTGCGGGTGCAGGAAGCAATCGGACTCGTGTTCCGGAAGTTTGCCGAGTTCGAGAGCGTCCGGCAGGTGCATCTCTGGCTCCGGCAGGAGGGCGTGCGACTGCCGTCCGTCGAGGCCAACGGCGACGGCCGACGGGTCGTGTGGAAGCTCCCGGTCTACAAGACGGTTCACAGACTGCTGACCAACCCGATCTACGGCGGCGCCTACGCCTTCGGTCGAACGGGGAGCCGGGTCACGGTCGAGAACGGGCGCAAGCGTGTCCGGCGTGGGCTCGCTCGGGAACGCGAGCAGTGGGACGTATTGATCGTGGATCACCACGAGGGCTATGTTTCGTGGGCAGAGTACGAGAGGAACCAGCGTGTGATCGCCGACAACGCTTCCCGGCAGGGTCTGCTGACGCGCGGCGCGGTTCGCCGCGGGGACGCGTTGCTCGCCGGTCTGCTGCGCTGCGGACATTGCGGGCGACGGATCCACGTCGCCTACAGCGGTACCAAGGGCGAATGCGTTCGCTATAGCTGCCGCGGCGCGCATCTCAACCATGGGACGGGCTGGTGCATCGCGTTCGGCGGCGTGCGGGTCGACGCGGCGGTGGCGACCGAAGTGCTGCGGCTGTTGAACCCGCTCGGCATCGAGGCTGCCCTCAAGGCGGTAGCGATGCGCGAACAGCAGCACACCGACAGGCGACACCACGCGAAGCTGGCGCTCACCCAGGCGCGGTACGAGGCGGACCTGGCGCGTCGCCAGTACGACGCAATCGACCCGGCCAAGCCTGGTCGCCGCCGAGCTCGAACGCCGATGGAACGATCGCCTCGCGGACGTGCAACAGCAGGAAGAACGGATCGCCGGCCTGACGGCGGCCCACCCGGAGGCGCTGTCGCCCGCGGAGCACGACCGCCTGCTGGCGCTTGGCGCCGATCTCGAAACGGCCTGGACCCATCCCAGTGCGACAGCACAGACGCGGAAACGAATCGTGCGCGCCATCCTCGAAGAGATCGTTGTGAAGCTGGCCGCGGAGCACATCGAATTGCTCCTCCACTGGCGGGGCGGCGATCACACTCGTCTCACCGTCCCCCGCAACCGAACGGGACAGCATCGCTGGTGCACGGACGCGACGGTCGGCGACTTGATCCGGGGACTGGCCCGCCAGCTGAGGGACGGCGGCATCGCCCAAACGCTGAATCGCCTCGGCAAGCGGACCGGACGCGGCAACGCCTGGACCGAGGCACGGGTCCGCACCTTTCGAAGCCAACACCGGGTGCCGGCACATCGTCCCGGTGAGATGGCGGAACGTGGGGAGCTGACCCTGAAGGAAGCCGCCGGCCGGCTCGGCGTCAGCACCATGACCGTGCTGCGACTCATCGGCGACGGCACGCTCGTCGCCCAGCAGGTCTGCCGGGGCGCCCCTTGGGCCATCCCGGAGGAACAGATCGTCGCGCTTGCCGGCGCGATCCCATCCGGACGTCGTCCGCTAACATCGAGCTCGGCTCAGGAAGTGCTTGATTTTCAGTGACGTAGCGAGGTGTGCATCATGAGACCCGACTCGGCCGACCTCGGAAGGTCCACCCCCTGGCACCCCCCGGTTGGGAGCGCCGGGGGTGGCGGTGGTCGGACCGCGAGCCGCTTGGCCGAACAGGGGCCGTAGCGGAGTTTGGTCGCCACCGTCTTTTCCTACGGCCTGAATGGATACACGAGCGTGAGGGCTCGAAAACAAGCACAGGAGCAGGAAAAGATGCCCGATTCTACCGTAGTAGGCATTGACATTTCGAAGACGCATCTAGACACCTACATGGCTCCCGCCGGCAAGGCCGCGCGATTCACCAATGACGCGGCGGGATTCAACGCGCTGATCGCGTGGATCGACCAGCCGGTCCGCTCGGTCGTGTACGAGCCCACCGGACCTTGGCACCGCGCCTTCGAGGAGGCGCTCCTGAGGGCGGGCCTGCCGCTGGCGCGCGCCAATCCGTTGCAGGCGCGGCGTTTTGCGCAGGCGATGGGACAGCGCGCCAAGACCGACGCGGTAGACGCGCGGGTGCTGGCGCAAATGGGGACAGCGTTGCCTCTGCGGCCGACCGAGGCGTCGTCGCCCACGCGGCGCGCCCTCGAGGAACTGCAGAGGGCGCGCGACGCGCTGGTCACGGACCGCACTGCCGCACGGAACCGCCAGAAGCACCTTCGACATCGGCTGCTGAGGCAGCAGAGCAAGACGCGGCTGTCCCAGATTGACCGGCATCTGGCCGCCGTCGATGCCGAAATCGGCAAGCGGTTGGCCGAAGACGGGGTACTGGCCCGCCGGACCGAGATCCTGACCTCGATCCCGGGCGTGTCGAGCATCACCGCGGCGGGCTTGCTCACCCGGATGCCGGAACTCGGCCGCCTCGATGCCAAGGCGGTTGCCAGCCTGGCCGGTCTCGCCCCGGTCACGCGCCAGTCCGGCGCCTGGCAGGGACGCAGCTTCATCCAGGGCGGCCGGCCGCGGGTGCGGCGGCTTCTCTACATGCCGGCCCTGGCGGCGATCCGTTGCAACCCTGACCTGCGTGCGAAGTACCGCCAGCTCCGCGGCCAGGGGAAACCGCCGAAGGTCGCTCTGACCGCCGTCATGCGCAAGCTCCTCCTGCTGGCCAACGCCCTGCTCGAACAGAACCGCTATTGGTTGCCAGACCGGCCCGGGCGCGGCCGCGCGGCGGCACCGGCGGGAAGTGCGCCGCACATCGCCGCGTGACCAGCCCGTGGGCTTCACGCCTCGCGGGTCGGATTTCGAGCAGCAGAAGACCAAGCGAAGTGCACGTCCGTCTGCGGGCGTGCGCGTAGCGCGGTAGCCGAGCGCACGACCACGGCGGGAATTTGACCGAACGTTGCTACGCGAGGAGCTGTGAGAGGGTCGACGGCGGCTGGACGGATCGTCGTCGGCGCCCGTGCCTGCGACGCTCGCAGTGGAACGGTGCGCTGTGCCGTCGTCACGTCGGCAGCAGCTTGCATGCTGGCTCACGACCTCGATGTCGATGACTGTCCAGATTCTCCGAGTCCGCCACAGAGGATGAGCGTCATGGAGCGCGCTCGGCATGTGCAAGGATTGGCCGAACGCCGAGTTCGCCGTGCGCGGCCATCGAAGCCCCGCGCAGGGACGGTCACTTCCCTGTCGGCACGTACGCTCACCGGAGGTGACGTTGGGATCGGCCGCGACGTTCGACCATCTTACGTACAAGTCGGCGCCGGTGCCCGAATGCACGGATTCACCACCTGCGACGGACGAGCTCTTCCCTCGATCGGGTGCACGACAAGAAAGTGAGGGTTTTGCCGTAGGGGGGTATCGAGCGAGCGCTGATCGTCCGATTCCTCGGGTAGGAGGACTCCGACCATGCCCGAGGCGCAGTTGACGGAACCGCTCGCTGACGCGGCCGAAAAAGGGGGCTTCAAGGAGGAGATATTCGCCGCCTTGAAGTCGGCGGTCGAGGCCGATGTCGACGCGTTCCTCAGGCGGGGGAGCGTGAATGCGCAGGACTTCGAGACGCTCCTGCAGACGGTTCGCCGCCGCGCGCTCGCCACGGCGACCCGGGTCGTAGAAGCGGCTGGGGCGCAGCGCTCGTAGCCGCTATCGGGGCCGAAGTCGATGCGCTCGTCGGTCCCGGGCGCGCCGAGGTGGCGGACTTCGAGGCCCTCGAACAGGCGGTCCGTCACCAAGCCCTCGACATCGCCGCGCAGTGGATGGCGCAGCGCTTCAACGCGGACGATTCCGACCATTCGGGTTCGACCACAGCATGCGCCTGCGGCCGGCGGGCGCGCTACGCCGGCCGTCGCCCGAAGACGTTCACCACACTGTTGGGGCCGGTTACCCTGCAACGCGCCTACTACCACTGCGACGCCTGCCGCAGCGGGGTGTGTCCGCGCGACCAGGCCCTGGGTCTGCAAGGTAGCTCGCTGTCACCGGCCATCACGCGGCTGGTGGGACTGACGGCGGCCGAGGGCAGCTTCGCCAAGGCGAGCGAGTGGTTGACCGCCCTGGCCGGGGTGAATGTCGAGACCCGGCAGGTCGAGCGCTGTGCCGAGGCGCTCGGACGCGACATCGCTGACGACGAGCGCTCGGTCACCGAGCAGCCCGCCGCGGCGCCCGCGCCGACGATGTACCTGGGGCTGGACGGCACCGGCGTGCCGGTGCGCCCAACCGAGGTCGAAGGACGCCGCGGCAAGCAGCCCGACGGCTCGGCCAAGACCCGCGAGGTCAAGCTGGCCACCGTGTGGACGGCCGAAGGGCGCGACACACAAGGCCGCCCCGTGCGGGACCGCGGGTCGGTCAGCTACAACGCCGCAGTCGAAAGCGCGGCCAGCCGCGACACCGACCCGCAGCCGGCCGCCTTCGCACAACGGGCCTATCGCGAGGCAATACGGCGCGGTTTCGACTCTGCAGCCCAGCGCGTCGTCATCGGCGACGGCGCCGCGTGGATCTGGAACCTGGCCGCCGAGCACTTTCCCGGCGCCATCGAGATCGTTGATATCTACCACGCCAAGCAGCACCTGTGCGACGTCGCCAAGGCCATCTACGGCCCCGGGACCGACTTGGCTGACCGGTGGGCCAGGGACCGGCGCGCCGAACTGGACGCCGGCCGGCTGTGCGCCGTCGTCGCCGCGCTGCGCATCCATGTCGAGACCACGCCCGAGGCGCGAAAGTGCATTCACTACCTGTTCGGGAACCGCCACCGGATGCGCTATCCGCAGTTCCGCGCCAGGGGCCTGTGCGTCTCGTCGGGCGTCGTCGAGGCCGGATGCAAGCAGATCGGCGACCGGCTCAAGCGCGCCGGCATGCGCTGGACCGTCGCCGGGGCCAACGCCATCATCGCGCTGCGCTGCTGCATCCTCAGCGGACGCTTCGAGGACTTCTGGGAGCGACGAGCCGCAAATGCCGCCTGACGCTCATCTCACAATGATGTCGTGCACCCCCCTCGATCCGGACCCTTGACAACATGGATACTCATGTGTCAATGGAAGAGAGGGTGCACGACAAGAAAGTTGAGGGTTTTTCCGTACGGGGGGTATCGAGCGAGCGCTGATCGTCCGATTCCTCGGGTAGGAGGACTCCGACCATGCCCGAGGCGCAGTTGACGGAACGGCTCGCTGGCGCGGCCGAAAAAGGGGGCTTCAAGGAGGAGATGTTCGCCGCCTTGAAGTCGGCGGTCGAGGCCGATGTCGACGCGTTCCTCAGGCGGGGGAGCGTGAATGCGCAGGACTTCGAGACGCTCCTGCAGACGGTTCGCCGCCGCGCGCTCGCCACGGCGACCCGGGTTGTAGAAGCGGCTGGGGCGCAGCGCTCGTAGCCGCTATCGGGGCCGAAGTCGATGCGCTCGTCGGTCCCGGGGGCGCCGAGGTGGCGGACTTCGAGGCCCTCGAACAGGCAGTCCGTCACCAAGCTCTCGACATCGCCGCGCAGTGGATGGAGCAGCGCTTCAACGCGGACGATTCCGACCATTCGGGTTCGACCACAGCGTGCGCCTGCGGCCGGCGGGCGCGCTACGCCGGCTGTCGCCCGAAGACGTTCACCACGCTGTTGGGGCCGGTTACCCTGCAACGCGCCTACTACCACTGCGACGCCTGCCGCAGCGGGGTGTGTCCGCGCGACCAGGCCCTGGGTCTGCAAGGTAGCTCGCTGTCACCGGCCATCACGCGGCTGGTGGGACTGACGGCGGCCGAGGGCAGCTTCGCCAAGGCGAGCGAGTGGTTGACCGCCCTGGCCGGGGTGGATGTCGAGACCCGGCAGGTCGAGCGCTGTGCCGAGGCGCTCGGACGCGACATCGCTGACGACGAGCGCTCGGTCACCGAGCAGACCGCCGCGGCGCCCGTGCCGACGATGTACCTGGGGCTGGACGGCACCGGCGTGCCGGTGCGCCCAACCGAGGTCGAAGGCCGCCGCGGCAAGCAGCCCGACGGTTCGGCCAAGACCCGCGAGGTCAAGCTGGCCACCGTGTGGACGGCCGAAGGGCGCGACACACAAGGCCACCCCGTGCGCGATCTCGGGTCGGTCAGCTACAACGCCGCGGTCGAAAGCGCGGCCAGCCGCGACACCGACCCGCAGCCGGCCGCTTTCGCACAACGGGCCTATCGCGAGGCAATACGGCGCGGTTTCGACACCGCAGCCCAGCGCGTCGTCCTCGGCGACGGCGCCGCGTGGATCTGGAACTTGGCCGCCGAACAGTTTCCCGGCGCCATCGAGATCGTTGATATCTACCACGCGAAGCAGCACCTGTGCGATGTCGCCAAGGCCATCTACGGCCCCGGGACCGACTTGGCTGACCGGTGGGCCAGGGACCGGCGCGCCGAACTCGACGCCGGCCGGCTGCGCGCCGTCGTCGCCGCGCTGCGCATCCATGTCGAGACCACGCCCGAGGCGCGAAAGTGCATTCACTACGTGTTCGGGAACCGACACCGCATGCGCTATCCGCAGTTCCGCGCCAGGGGCCTGTGCGTCTCGTCGGGCGTCGTCGAGGCCGGATGCAAGCAGATAGGCGACCGGCTCAAGCGCGCCGGCATGCGCTGGACCGTCGCCGGGGCCAACGCCATCATCGCCCTGCGCTGCTGCATCCTCAGCGGACGCTTCGAGGACTTCTGGGAGCGGCGAGCCGCAAACGCCGCCTGACGCTCATCTGTAGAGTCGACGACTGGCGCGGTGGCGGTAGGCGGATGGGGGTAGCTGTTCCCGGCGGCTTTCGCACGTTGCCGGTGCCTCACTCCCCGCCGTGACTCCGTTTCCAGTCGCCGCTCATCGAACCGGACGTGCGGATTTCCCGCATCCGGCTCTCGGGCGAGATCATGCCTTCGCCCACGGAAGGCTCGCCGTTCGCGGCGCAAGGCTCGTGAGCCCGTACTCCTCCTGGAGTCGCTCGTTCGAGAAGCGCACGTACTTCCCGGACCGCGCCTTGTGCTTGCGGCAGAGCCATTGGCGCAGCCGTCGCGTGGTGTGCTGGTCAACGGCGCGATACGCCGGACTCACCTGCCCAAGGGTGAAGTAGTTCGCCCAACCGGACAACACCCGGTTGAGGCGAGACACCATCTCCTTCGGCGACAGCAGCCCGCTGCGCGGCTTGGTCAGCTCGCTCACGCGGCGGCAGATGCTCCGGACGCTCTCCCGACTCGGACGCGTGCCGATGTAGGCGGCTCCCGTGTCCGGCCGGTAGTTGCGGCCAATCCGGTAGCCGAGGAACGTCATCGGTTCCTCCGGCACCCGGCAGCAGCGGGTCTTCTCGGCGTTCATCGGCAGCTTCAGACGCTCCAGCAGGCCCTCGACCGCCGTCAGCATCTCTGCCGCCGGCACCTTACCGAGCACCGCGAAGTCATCCGCGTAGTTGACGATTTCCGCCTTGAAGCGCCGGGCGTAGCCCAGCACCTTCCAGCCCAGAAGAAAGCGACGCATGTAGACGTTGCTGAACAGCGGGGATATCGGGGACCCTTGCGGCGTCCCCTTCCGCTCCCGACGCGCCCGGTTCGTCCGGCGGCGACCGCCGCGACCGTCGTCCTCCTCCACCGCCATCTCCAGCCACGCCTTGACCCAGCCCAGCAGCCGCCCGTCGCTCACGCGCCGGGCGATGGACTTCATCAATTCCGCGTGCGGAATCTGGCCGAAGTAGTCTGACAAGTCGGCGTCTACCACCTCCCGGTGGCCCGTCGTCAGCAGCCGGTGCACGCGATTGACCGCGTCATGCGCGCCTCGGCCCCGACGGTAGGCGTATTGCTCCGGTTGCAGGTCGGCCTCGAAGATCGGCGACAACACCAACATCGCCGCCGTCTGCGCCACCCGGTCCCGGAGACACGGGACGCCGGCTTCATAATGCACCTCCTGCAGCACGGCTTCGGGATTCTCGTGCGACCGTTCAAATTCTCGAGGAGTTTCGGACCCAGGCGCGCAATGTCTCCTTTTTGTCGTCGTCGAAGGCGATCCAGTACGGCGAGCCGTGGTTAGGTCGTCGAGCCGTGGCTACGCCGCGGTCGATCCAGTAGTAGACCACATTGCGGCTGACGCCGAGTTCGTCGGCGACCTGACGGACGCTGCGCTCGCCGGGGCGCTTGAAGTCGGGAGCCGGAATCCGGTGCTTGTGGCGGATCCAACGGACCATCGAGACGTTGAATGCCCCGCCTTTGGCGCTCCGGCGACCCTCCCGGTTCAGCGCTGCTGCGACCTGCTCGTCGGAGCGCTCGCGAGCCAGCTCGCGCACCCGGTCGACGACCTCGTCGGGATACCGGAGGCGATCGGCAATGTTGGCGGGCAGCGTAACCTCGAGGTCTTCGCAGGCCCCACCCTGCCACCGGACATGCAAGATGGCGGTCTTGCGTTCGCCGAACCGCTCGACGGTGATGTCCTTGATCACGAGCCGGAGGATGCGCTTCTTGTCCTTCGCCTTGGTCGTGGGCGCATTCCACAGGCGGGGGAAGTCGTGGGCGAGCGCCGCCACCCGGGCGCGCTGCTCCGGCGTGACCACGAGCGCTTCCTTGCTCTGAAAGTCAGCAAACTGCGTCCTGACCTCTTCGAGCCGCACCAGGGCGTCGTTCCAGCGCTGCTCGAGCGTCGCGGCCACGAGGCGATTCGACGGATCGACCTCCTCGTAGCGGCGCTGGGCCAACTGCGCTTCGTACTCGGCTCGTTCCAGGCGCATGCGCCATTGGCCGGACATCGCCTTGTCCCGGTGTTCGAGCTGCCGTAGCGCTTCCTCGGCGACCTCGAGCTCGGCAGGTTCGAGCACCGCCAGCATCCGCTCCGAGACCGCGGTGTCCAGCAGGTCGCAACGCAGGCTCATGCAGCTGGTGGTCGCCACTCCTTCGCGCCGCCGCGCGTTGCACTCGTAGGTCGGGTAGATGCCGCCGTTGCCCTTGTAGCGGACGGTCAGTCGGCGACCGTAGCGCCCGCACAGCAGCAGGCCTTGGAGCAGTGCGAGTCCTTCCCGCGCGGCGCCGCTCAAGAGCATGTGCTCGGCATTGGTCCGGTTGTTCTCGAGCAGCTGCTGGTTCCGCTCGTACTCCGGCCAGGAGACGTAGCCGTCGTGGTGATTCTGGATCCGCACGAGCCAGGCGTCCAGCGGGACGCAGCGCGTGCGCATGCGGACGTCGCCTTCGGGGGAAACCTCCTTCGTGCTCTGGTGACGCCCGAAGACATACGCCCCGGCATACGTGGGGTTCTTGAGAATGTCGAGCACGCGGTTGTGGTTCAGCCGACCCCAGATGAGTCTGCCGTCCCACGCCCCGCCGTAGGCGCGCTTCGGGAACCGCAGTTGCTGTCGGCCGAAGTGCTGCACGACCGCGTAGGCGCTGCCCGTCTGGCGGAAGACCTCGAAGACCAGCCGGACAGCGCCCTGGACCTCCTGGTCCGGATCGAGCACGATGCGCCCCTCGTCGGCGTAGCACAGGCCGATCGGCAACGGGAAGCGGAGCTCACCCTTCTGGGCCTTGTGGAGCTTGCCGCCCTGGAGGCGCGCGCGAATGACGTGCAGCTCGGCCTGGGCGATGGTGGCCTTGAGGCCCAACAGCAGCGCGTCGTTGAAGTCCGCCGGGGCGTAGCAGCCGTCCTCGTCGATGACCAGCGTCCGGGTCAGCGCGCAGATCTCGATCAACCGATGCCATTCCAGGTTCGAGCGGGCCAACCGTGAGGCTTCCAGGGCGAAGATCGCGCCGACGCGGCCCAGCGACACATCGGCGACCAGCGTCTTGAAGTCCTCGCGGTTGGTCGTCTGCGCCCCCGACTGCCCGAGGTCCTGGTCGAGGATCCGGATTCGCTCCGGCGCCCACATCATCTCGACGGCCCGGTTCCGCAGGTCGTACTGCCGCTCGGTACTCTCCTGGTGATGGCGCACCTGCCCCATCGTCGACTGCCGGATATAGATGTAGGCCGGCTTCTGCAGGTGGTGGCTCTGTACTTTCGACATCGTCAGCACCACCCTCGATCAGTTCCTGACGGGTGTGGGACGGAAGCGCGTGCCCGCTCGTCGCAGCGGCCGTGCGCTCGGAAGCGATCCAGCACTGCAGCATGTTCGCGGCCAACAGGCCGGCGGTCTGGACATCGACGGGCACGGCGGCCGCCATCTGCACTCAGTCGATTGGCTCCCGGCGTCGCAGCAGCTCGAGGTTGATCGCGGCGACCTCGTCGAGCAGTTGGCGCGTCCGGCGGTAGTTGGCGACGAACTGCTCGACCTGGCTGCGATGCTCCTGCGGTACGTAGACCATGACCGGCCGCGCCTTGGGCATGCTGACCGACAGGTAGACCTTCGGGCCATGGCCGATACCGCGCGCGCACTTGCACCCCGGCCGCCCGCAGCGCTTGAAGCGTTCGATGAGCGAGCCGCGCAGGATGGCCTTCAGGGGCGGAAGCTGCCGCAGCAGCATGGTCCGGCGCCTCCGCAACGAGCTCGCCAAGCGCTCTTTCAGACCAGTCATACAACTGGTCTGATACTACACCCGTCGACCTCATTTGTGAAGCCCTCGGTCAGCGGCCTGCTCCACGGCCGCCAACAGCTCGGTCAACGCGATGAGCTTCACGAAATCGAGAACATGAGCGCCGCTCGCAAGATCCGCCGCCGCGGCCGGAACCTCTCGATCCGTCCACTCGCGGGGCACGCAGAACGTACCTCCGGAGGTGCCCTGCAGAATGAGCGTGTCGATGCCGGAGACGCGGCGCGTCTTCAGGATCGGAAACCGCCGACCCCGGAGTGGATGAAACGGGTGGGTGATCTCAGTCCACCCCGACGGCTCGTTGGGGCGATGTGCAGTTCGCGATGACCGTGGGAATGCCCAACGGCCGGAACTTCCCGCGTTGCTTCTTCGGGATGAGCACCTGCCGAACCGCTTGCGGCCGGTAGGTCCCCGCCTTCAGGTCCCGCGCCAGTACTCCCAGCCACCGGCCCACCCCGAACGACTCGACATCCGCGACCGTCTCGCCGTCCACCCCGGCCGCGCCGCCGTTGCGGCGGACAGCCTGCCAGGCGACCGCGAGCACGTCGTCGCGCCACACCTTGTCGCTCAGCGAGTAGAACCGGAGGCCCGGAGCTTCCTTCGCTTTCGCATGTAGCGCCGTCTGGAGTCGCTGAACTCCTTCTGGGGCTGTTAGGCTCTCACCAGTCCCCATGTCCCTTCCCTCCGTCATGCGCTGCTCTCGAACCGAGGCCCCTTCCCTCCGCCGGCGTTGCCCGGCTTCCGCGGTGTCGGGTCGGAGGAGGCGCGCCCCGCGGGCGCTGGCCTCCGTCCGCCGCTCAAACGGTACGTGCGGTTTTCCCGCATACCGCTTTCACGAAGACGTCTTCGCGTGATGAGGACCGATGGAGGAATCAAAGAGTGGACCATCCTCCGGCCCGTCGGGTTCAGCCAGTCGGCAAGTCTCCTCGGTCGCTGATGTTGGGGTCTTTCACTCATGGAACTGTCCACCTCAGCGCCCTTGCTCATCTCACCGTCCTGTCTGGTCCCGACCGTCTTCGCCGGCCGCCTTCCCCAACCCACTCGGTTGCCGCCCCCTGACGGTCACGCGGCTTTCACCGCGCTTCAGGTACTATTCGGCCGTCCGACTCCTCGACGAGCATCCCTTCCCACTTCGCTCTCGCTTATAGGGTCAGTTGCCGCGGCGCCACCCGCGGACCCGCCGAGGTCTCCCAGGGTCACGCACTGGTCTTCCATACCGTGCCGCCCGCAAACACCTTGGTGCGGTGGGTGGATGAGATCGCCTTCGCCTCTGTAGTGCAGGCTCGACCTTGCCCCACCTTTGGCCGACCGGTTCGTCATGGGGTCGCCCCCTCGACTACGGCCCGGTACTGCTCCGCAAACCCTTCGGACCCCACCTCACGGTGGGCGCCCTGTCCTCCGCAGTTCCGTCGTGGCGGCTCCAGGTCCACCTTGGCTGTGTCCGGCTTTCGCCTGCGTGCCCGTGTAGGTGTCTCCATACCTGCCACCTGCGGCCGGCGAGGCATTACCCCCGCCTTTGGATACGGCCCCCCTCATCCGGGGGCCGGAGGGACTTCAACCCTCCTGACCAGTGCGCTGCCTGGCGCACACTACGGGCCTCTCCGCCACCCTCGCCGGCCCGACCTGACCCTCACGGGCTGTCGGTTGGCACCGTGCCACGCCGCCGGCAGGGCTTCCCGTGTTGCGTCCATTCCCCTCTTCCATGCGTGCCGCCGCCAATACCCCGGCGGAACCGGCCGGTGCTTCCGTCGCTCGCTTCCCGGCCCGTGGCAGCCTTCCCCGTATTGTGGGCGGGTCGGCTTCCGCATTCGACGTTTCGAGGCCTGCTCGGCGTTCACTCGCGTTGCGGCCCGCATGGTCGCTGAGCCGCCCAATGGCGACCCGTGTCGTCGGAGTGCTTCAGGCGATGTCGTTGCCTCCATCGTCCGCTCCGACTGCTACCGGCTGGAACGACAGTTGCCGGGCGGGATTCGCACCCGCTGAGGAATGGCGCCTTCGCACGGCGCACCACAATGATGTCGTGCACCCGGAAGAGACTGTCCCTTGCCAAGGTGGTGGGAATGTGCCATACTTGCTCGGCTAATTTTATGAGATTTGCGCTGACTCTCTCGGCGTTCTGCCGAACCTGAAGCTCCAATCCTCACCAAAGCAGCTACAAAATGGCGCGCGGCCTCATGAGGAGGCAGACCGCACTGTCGTCGTCGACTTGACAGTGCATCGACGAGAGAATCCGTCGGCGCGTTCACGGCCTATTTCGGCCGACCACACTCAGAGGACTCACGTATGGCACCTACGACCGGCACGATCAAGCGCATCACGGACAGGGGCTTCGGCTTCATCGCCACGCCAGACGGCGTCGAATACTTCTTCCACCAGTCCGCGTGCACGAGCACGCCATTCGACTCCATGCGCGAAGGCGAGAGCGTGACGTTTACGCTCGGCCAGGGCCCGAAGGGCCCCCGCGCCGAAAACGTCACGCCCGTCTAGCCGTCTCCACACTCGAACCCCGGTGACCGTAAGGCCATCGGGGTTCGAATCTCCTTGCGGACCGGGGATCGGCGCCGCTCTACTCGCGGCCGACAGCGTCGTCGCGTCGGTGCCGATCGTCTCGCCTCGCACCAAGCCCGCATCGGCTTGCCGCTCCAGGAGTTGGCCCAATTCCGTGGACAGGTCAACGCTTTCGCCGGGGGCGGTGTCGAAGCGGACGCCGGAGCCGGGCCAACCTGCGGCCGAACAGCTCAAGGCGGCCCCGTCGCGGCGACGGCAGCCCGCTCCGCGAGCGCTTGGCGCGCCTCGAAGCGGCACGGTCAACCCTCGCACGGAGCTGATGCGGTCACGAGATGGATCGATCAACGGACCCGAGGCCCCGGCTCTTGGGCGGGCTGCTGTTCGAGATCGACGCACTCGACCCGCTGACGTTCCTCGGCGTGCCGCTCGTGCTCGGCGCCGCGGCGCTGCTCGCGGCCTACCTGCCGGCCCGCCGGGCCAGACGAGTCAGTCTCGTCGCGGTGCTCCGGACCCACTGAGAGCGGGCGGCCCGAGCGCCAGGGCTCCACGGCGTCATGCAGCTCTCGAACCTGAGAGTGACGATCCCCCGTCGCCTCAGAGACAGACTCGGTACCGTGGGGCGTTATCGACTCCACGATGGCTGGACTTGGCTGACGGCAGGTGAGGTGTGTGGAGAGGCAGAGGACGCTCGTAGCGGGTGCACGTCCCGCCGCGGGATGGCGGTCAGTCGTCGGTGCTCTCGGCTTCGAGGATGACGGCTGGCCTCTCTGCCGCCCAATGTCGAAGAGAACACGGTCCATGCCGGCCTCCCGAACAGCGGCACGACCGGGATCGCCGCGACCGCTGGGTAAATGCTATCGGCGAAATCGGCGAACCGAACCCAGCTTGTGACCGATGTGCGCGCTCACCCCGGTGCCGCCTGAAGCCAGACACCCAACCCGCAAGACCCAAGGCACTATACTCTCCGCATGCCGCCGTCGTCCTGGCGGTTCGTCAAAGACGGACAGAGCATCTGGGTGGAACGAGTGTCTGGGAACTCGATGATCGTCGCTGGCCCGGCCGCAGCACGTGAGGACCGCCGAGCGTCGCCGGTCGCCTCCAGGCCCGGAGGTGACCGGCGACAGGCCGCAGGACGTTGAAAACCGAGGCTGTGTCTGCCTCGGGACGCACCTGGACCGCAGGTGACCACCTCACACATCGCTTCAATCCCGAACTGGGGATCGGCTGCGTAGCAGCCCTCGACGGTCGCGCGCTGATCGTCGAGTTCCCGCACTCGAGCACGAAACTGCGCCTGGCGGCCAATACGGACGCCCTGATCCCAGTAGATCTGGCCCCCGGACGACCTGTCCGGATTACCGCTACCCAGGAAGAAACCACGATTGCGGCGCGCCTCCCCGGCGGTATGCTGCGACTCGCCAATGGGAGCACCAAGCCTTCCCACGCGTTGTGGCCGTTGGAACTCGAAGGCGCGCTGCTGGAACGCCTTGCGCTGGGCAACCTGGATGAGGTCGATGATTTCGTGACACGGCTGGACGTCCTGCACCTGCTGAGTCTTCGCGAGGCCGACGGTCTTGGCTCTTTCCTCGGTGGACGCGTACGGCTGTTCCCGCATCAACTCCACGTGGCGGAGCGGGCGACAGCGAGCGACCCGGTGCGATGGCTGCTCGCCGACGAAGTCGGCCTTGGCAAGACCATAGAGGCCTCGCTCATCCTGAATCGGCTCGTGCATACGGGCAGAGTCGAGCGCTGCCTCGTCGTTGCACCCGACACCCTGACCGTGCAGTGGTTGGGCGAACTGTGGCGAAAGTACCACCAGGTCTTCACGCTGCTCGACGCGCAGCGGCTGGCCGACGTGGCCCGCGACTTCGGCGCTGACTTCAATCCGTTCGACCTGCATCGTCGCGCCGTGATCGCGCTGGAGATGCTGACCGAACGCCCCCATCTGACCGAGCAAGCGGTCAAAGCAGGGATCGACCTTCTGGTGGTGGACGAGGCGCAGCGGCTCCGCCGTCCGAAAGGCCATCCAGGGGAACCTCCCTGGCGGGCGGTTGCGCCGATTGCCGCGCTGGGCCGCCACGTACTCCTGCTCAGCGCAACTCCGCTAGAAGACGACGCCCATGGATTCTTCCGCCTCCTGCAGCTACTGCGTCCGCGGGACTTTCCGGAGGAGATGAGTTTCGAGGAGCGCCTCGCACATGGCACGCCACTACCTCCATGTACCAGTTCCACCCGGCGCGCCGACATCGGAGGCCTGCCGCCAAGGGTGGGCATCCCAACCACACCGGACCATGCGGGCGGCTGGCAACTCCGGAGCGCGGTTGAAACGACCGAGCGACACGCAGCTGCGCCAAACGCGGTGGCGCGGCGACGCAAGGTCGATCGCATCCGCCGGGCGCTTGCATCCGGCGCAGCGCTCCGCGCCGTTCTCGGACCTGACGAGCTGGACCTGCGACGACAGGCAGAGGCAATGGACGCTAGCGATCCGCGCGTCCAGTGGCTGCTGTCGCATGCGCCCCGTTGGCGGAGCACTGGCGACAAGACACTCGTATTCGTCGCGCACCGCGAAACGCTGGAGATGCTGCGAACCGCTCTCAGCCACCGCGCGCAGATGGCCACCGGCGTCTTTCACGAGGAGTTCTCACCAGCACGCCGTGATACGGAGGTCGCGCGGTTCCGTGAACCGAAAGGCCCCAGCCTGCTCGTCTCCACTGAATGCGGAGGCGAAGGCCGCAACTTCGAGTTCTGCCGGCGCCTCATCCTCTTCGACCTGCCGTGGAAGCCGTCGGTCGTCGAGCAACGCATCGGTCGTCTCGACCGCATCGGTCGCCAGATCCCGGTGGACGTTGTGTACTTCCGACCACCCGGTGGGATCGGGGCGGACGTCGTACGGCTGTTCGAAGCCCTCGGTCTCTTCCGCGAGCCGGTGGCCGGGCTCGAACCGCAACTCGCCCACGTGGAGAACGCGCTTGAAGCGATCGCCCTCGATCCTTGGTCATCGCTCTCCGAGGCGCATCTCGAATCGCTGCTGAGCGAAGCCCGCGCGGCACGAACGCGCATCGGGGAAGCGGCGTACCAGCAGCTCCATCGCGACCCCTATCACTCGACGATGGCCGACGGTATTCTCGCGCGCGTGCCTACTGAACTCGACGCGCTCAACCAGGAGGTGGTGCTCACGGCGTGCATCGGTCTCGGCTTCACCGTCGAGCGTCCCCGAGGTGATCAGATCTTCTCGATCGAGCTTGGCAGCGGCGCGCTGGTGGACGGCCTGCCCAGCGTACCTGGCGGGTCGAGCTACGTCGGCTCGTTCGACCGGGCGGAGGCCGTTGAGAACGAGACGATCGACTTCTTCGCGTCCGGGCATCCGGTCGTCGAAGGTATTTTTGCCCACTACGAGGAGAGCGATCTGGGCCGCGTCGCGAGGTTCGAAGTTGAAATCGGCGCGGAACGCGGCGAGGGCCTGCTAGTGGTGTATAAGGACCGTTCCGAGGACGGTACAAAGAACGGCTCGGTATTCGAGATGGAGGTGATCGACTCGACGGGTAAGACTCGGCCCGACTGGGCCATAGCGCTCCATCGCCGGCCGCTTGGCGCACTGCGTGTCACCGGCGACAAGGGGAACGACGCCGGGTGGATCGACATGGTGCGCCGGCTAGGTCCCCACCTCGACCCGGCTCGACGTCCGCATGCGCTGGCTGCGATCGTCGTGCGGCCGGTTCGGTGAACATGGTGAGAGCCTGATTTCGGAGGCCTTCACCAGAACGTGATCCTGCCACTATTTCAATGCTCTGCACGAGGACCTCGAAGATCAGCGTGGAACACGCAGACACACTCTCCAATGGAGCACCGCGACAAGCTGGACGCCCTCGCCCATGCCCTTCTCAACGCCGAGCAAAGCTGCTCGGCCGCGCGGCCACCCGGAGCGCCGGTGATGCGCGCCCGCAGACTCGTTCGATCGTCGACGGGGAGCTGATATGTCGCGCCGAGCGCCATGCCGCGTGGCACGATCGAAACCCGATGCACCGGGTCGCTGGCTGGCACCAACAGCGCGAGCAGCGCGTGTCCCGCCTCGTGGTAAGCGGTGTGCTCCCGGTCCGTCGGATTCAGAAGAATGTTTCGCGCTGGCCCCAGCACTCTTGGTGTGTACCTTCAGAATCGCGGCGCGGCCGGCGCGGTCGGGACGCTGGACCACGACGCGGCGGTCGAAGCGCCCTGGTCGCAACAGCGCCTGATCGAGCACGTCGGCACGATTCGTGGCTGCCAGCACGATGACCCCTTCGCGGGAATCGAAGCCCGATGGCGTCGAGCTCGTCGATGAAGAGCTCGCGTGCGCTTCCGGGCCGGCCGCCGCGACCCTGTGGCCGGTCCTTGGCGAAAGGAGCGGCTTGCCGGCGTCCCGCCCGGCGCTCCGTCCACAACTGCTGTTTCAGGTGCTCGTTCTCGCGCCGGAGGCGTTCGTTCTGACGCTGCAAGCCGTCGTTCTGACGATGCAGGCCCGTTGCGTGCTGACGTTCGGGCGCGCGAGCCTGAGCGATCTACGACGTAGTCTTCGCCGCCGGCGCCTGCTGCGCCATGCGCTCCTGCATCTGTCGGGTGAGATGCGGCACCAGACCGATCATGCGCTGAAGCAGCATGAGTTGACCGCGGTGGTGCATCTCGTGCTCCTTTGGCGACAGGAGCATCTCGAAACGCGTCTTGGTCGCAGGCTCCGCGCCGGGGGGCATCGCGACGGGTTCCGCAAGAAACTCATCCGACAGGCCCTCGAGGAACGACGCGAAAGCCTCTCCCTGTGATTCGAGGTAGGCGATCGTTTCCGCTTTGGTCCGCGGCTTGGCCTCTTCCGCGCTGAACTTCTGGAACAGCTCCATGAAGTTCACGTCCTTGAGGTCGGTGACCTCGTTGCGCTGGATATAGTCCTGAAACCCGGTGCTCACCGCGATGTGGACCAGGGTGGCGCCGATGCTGCGCGTGTCGGGACTCGCCTGGAATCCGTACTTGTCCGCCGGAATGTCGTCGGCGGTCTGAATGGTGTTGCCGCGAACTTGGCGAAAGCTTCGTGCCAGGTCCTTGCTTCCGTAGTGCGTCATTGCGATGTCTCCTCCGATTTCGATATCAGGATCTACTCAAGCTGGGAGGGTGCCCCAAGCGTAGTGGAAAGTCGGTGGCGACTCCTGCCCGGCTGTGGTATCAGTCGGGTGTGTTCAAAAGGAGGAGAGGCCACCGATGAAGAAACCGTACAAGATCGAGCCACTTGCAAAACTCTTGGGGTCGCGGCTCGGCTCAGTCCTCCGATTCTCGGGGTGAACACCCCAATTGTTCTGGATTTTGACTCCGTGTTCTGGTCCTGAAGGGCCGGCGGCAGCCAGGAAGCGGAAAACAAGGGGATCGACGTGTTTTCCACCGAGCGTCGGGACACCGGTGGGTGACTGACGCCGGTTGAGCGCCGGGATTGGATGGGCGTTTGCCGGCGGCGCGTTGGCTATGTCACCAGACGCAGGAGCTGGTCGGCGGTGAGCGCCAACATGCCGAACATGCAGTGGCACATCACCTTCGCGGTGCCACGGACCCGGACATGGCGACCACCGAACTCGTCCTTGAGACGGCCATTGACGCGCTCACCCGCCGTACGCTCGTTGTAGCGAACCTGCTCGGCACGCTGGAAGCCGAGATTTTTCAGGCGCCGGGCTTCGGTTCGCAGTTCCTCCGCCCGGGCCTTGTCGCCACGAGGGTTGACGTCAATCAACGGGACGTGGCCGAGTGAGCGGCTGTGCTCCCGGATCTGCTCCGCGTCGTAGGCGGCGTCCATCAGGTCATACAGATTGGTCGTCCGCTCGGCGGACAGAGTCGCCAGCGGAATGGCGGCCTGGCTGTCATGCAGGGAGGCGGACGTCAACAGGCAACTGATCGGAATCTGGCCGTCGGCCACGTCAATGTGCAGCTTGTAGCCGACCCAGGTGGTCTTGTAGCCCTTGCTGTTCTTCTTCGTGCCGACATCGCAGGCGGTCGGCAGGTCGTCCAGCATCGCCGGCAGGTTCATGGTCGGCTGCCGTTCGAGACGTGTCAGGACCTTTGGCCGTTCTTCGCCCTTCTTCGGCCGCCCGCGCTTGCGCTTGGGCGGCGGGGGCGGCTTCTCCTTCGTGGCCGGCTTCTCACGGGCCTCGATGGCCGTCGAGTCGCGCGAGAGGTGGCCCACCAGCCGGTCGTGGTGCGTCTCCCGGATCAGCGCTTCGTGCACGCGCTGGGGCAACTGCGTGTCGGCGAACTCGGCAAAGGCGCGCGAGAAGACCGACTCGCTCGGCACCTCGAACTTCCGCTCCCAGCCGCAGAGCCGGCGCAGGGCCACATCGGCGGCCAACCGGTCCAGCAGTGCGCGCGTCGACGGCAGGTCGTAGACCGCCTTGGCCACGAAGGCCCGCGCCATCGCCGCGCGGTCCTTGGGCGGCCGCCCCGGCGCCCGGAAGTACCGGGGAATCAGGCGCTCGATACGGATGACCTCCAGGGTCTGCACCAACTGCTGCTGTTTTTCGGTCAGTGGACCCAACGCCTGCTCCAACCGCGGGAACAGCGTACGCTGGATCGACTCCCAGTAGGGGGCGAACGAGGCGCGCAGGGCATTCATGGCTTGTTGACCGCTCCTGCGAGCTACTGTATATTTACGCGCAGGGGCAATGTCAAGCTGCGGTTCGATGGCCGGTGCGGACCAGATGCGCCAGTACACGGAGCGATACGACGCGCTCAAGGCGGAACTGCAGTCGCTTGGGTTTCTCTTCCAGGGCAGCCTCCAGACCCGCCGGATAGCGTGTGGGAAGACCACCTGCCGCTGCTACCGCGACCCGGACGCCCGGCACGGTCCCTACCACTACTGGACACGCAAGGACCGCGGGAAAACCGTCGGGATGAGGCTCACCGAAGACGAACTTGTCCTCTACCAGGAGTGGATCGAGAACAACCGCGAATTGGAGCGGCTCGTGAAGGAAATGCGCGGCCTCTCTTCGCGCGTGCTTGCCTTCATAACCGGCCGGGAGGCCCCATGAACCCCCGCGTCTCGGACTCGTCGGCGGCGGTGACCGCTACCGCCATCCTTCAGACGCTACGTCCCGCCCACTGACCGTCCCTCGCCCTGCGGCTTCCGGCAAAGAAAACCCGGCCGATTACCGATTTTTGCAAGAGGCTCGATCGTTTCGGGCGCGTCCGCGCCGAACCGCCGGGAACTGGCGGACTGGCTGGCGAAGGACGGGCAACTGCTGATCCCGCTGGTCGAACTGCTGGAGAAGGGCGAGCGAGCCATCGACGAGGTGATCGACGTGATGGGCCGGGCGACCATCGAGGCCGTCCTGCGGATGAGCGCCGAGCAGGTGGCGGGGCCGAAGGAGCAGGGACGGCGCGACGCCGACCGGGATCTGTACTGGCACGGGGTGCAGGCGGGACGTGTGGCATTGAAGGAGCGGCAGTTGCGGGTCGACAAGCCGCGGCTGCGCAAGAAGCGGCCGCGGGCCGATGAGCCGGGCGAGGTGGAGATTCCGGCGTATACGGCGTTGCAGGCGGATCAGCCACTGGCCGACCGGATGCTGGAGCTGGTGCTGCAGGGCGTGTCGACGCGCAAGTACGAGAAGGTGCTGCCGGCGCTGGCCGACCAGGTGGGGGTGAGCAAGTCGGAGGTCTCGCGGGAGACCATCGAGGCGGGGACGCGCGTTCTGAAGGAGTTGGCCGAACGGGACCTGGGCAAGTTGGACGTGCTGGTCGTCTACCTCGACGGGATCGTGTTCGGGAACTACCACGTGGTGGCGGCGGTCGGTGTGGATGCGGATGGTCGTAAGCACGTGCTGGGGCTTTGCGGCGGGGCATCGGAGAACACGGAGGTCACCGCTGGCCTGCTCGAAGATCTGGTGACGCGGGGCCTGCGGGCTGACCGGCGGCGTCTGTTCGTCATCGACGGCGCCAAGGCGCTGCGGCAGGCCATCGGGCGGGTGTTCGGGTCGGCGAACCTGGTGCAACGTTGTAGAAACCACAAGGTAAGGAACGTCTTGGGTCATCTGCCGAAAGAGCAGCACGAGCAGGCGCGTTCGACGCTTCGGGCGGCGTGGAAGCTGGACGCCGACGAGGGCATCCGGAAGCTGGAGCAGTACGCCTCGTGGCTGGAGCGGGAGTGGCCGTCGGCGGCGGCGAGCCTGCGCGAAGGGCTCTCGGAGTTGTTCACGGTCAATCGCCTTGGGCTGCCGAAGCCGCTGCGCCGCTGCCTGACGACGACGAACATCATCGACTCGTCGCACGCGGGCGTTCGCCAGCACACGAATCGGGTGAGTCGCTGGCAGAGCGAGGAGATGGCGGTGCGGTGGGCCGCGGTGACGTTCCGAGAGACGGAGAAGCACTATCGCCGCATCACGGGCTATGAGCATCTCTGGATGCTGAAGGCGCACCTCGACGAAGAGAATGGCGCCCTTGCCGAATTGCAGAAGGCGGGGTAATGTGTGTCTGTCGCTGCCGACTTTCAACTACTGGCGGGACACCCTCCAAGCTGGCTCGACAGCAGTCGCTGTCGGGTCAGGTCGATGTGCTGCTCCGCGAAGCTCGTCGATGACGTCATCGTGGAAACACAGGAATTCCTTCGCGGTCCGCGGGGCCCCTTTGGCCAGCGCCGCGACGATGGCGGGCCGCAGCATGGCATCCGAAACCCTGGCGGCCAGGGTGGTGAACTTCTCCAGCGTCATGGCTCTTCTCCGCTCGCGTCGTCGGTGGATCCGGACCGCTGCCGCTTTTCTCCACATCTCCATTTACGAAGGACCGCCCGGGGGAGCCTGGACGGCCCCCTCGGACGGCATGACGGAGGTGGTGCGTCGCGCGCTTACGCGCCGAGTGCGGTCGAGCCATCCCCGGCCGTCGCAGCCGTGCCAATCGCGATCCGGCGCGGCTTGGCGGCCTCGGACAGCGGCAGGGTCAACTCCAACATTCCGTTGTCGTAGCGCGCGGTGACGTTCTCGGTGTCGACCTTGGTCGGCAGCGTGAACGCCCGCTCGAACGTGCCGTAGCGGAACTCCGAGGAGTAACTGTGGCCGTTCGGTTCCGTGCGCGTGCGCTCGCCGGAAATGGTCAGACTGTTGAGCCGCTTGCAAAACTCTTGGCGTAGCTCGGCTCGGAGCACAAGTTCTTCTGGTGAACATCGTTTTGCCTGGATCCCGACCGAGAATGCGGGGCGGGAGGACCGGCGGCGACCCAAGAGGCGGAAATCAGGGAGTTCGAGGGTTTTCCCACCGGGCGTTGGAGACACCGGTTGGTGACTGACGCCTGTCGGGCGACCGGAAGGGGATGCGCGTTGGCCGGCGAGGCGTTGGTTTACGTCACCAGCCGCAGGAGCTGGTCGGCGGTGAGCGCCAGCACGCCGAACATGCAGTGGCACATCACCTTCGCGTTGCCGCGGACTCGGACGTGGCGCCCGCCGAACTCGTCCTTGAGTCGGCCATTGACGCGCTCACCCGCCGTGCGTTCGTTGTACCGAACCTGTTCGGGAAGCTGCAAGCCGAGACGCTTCAGGCGCCGGGCTTCGGTCTGCAGTTCTTCGGCCAGCGCAGTGTCACGGCGGGGGTTGATATCGATCAGCGGGACGTGGCCGAGTGCGCGGCTGTGCTCGCGGATCTGCACCGCGTCGTAGGCGGCATCCATCAGGTCATACAGATTGTCCACCCGCTGGGCCGACAGGGTGGCCAGTGGAACGGCGGCCTGGCTGTCGTGCAGCGAGGCGGACGTCAGGATGCAACTGACCGGAATCTGGCCGTCGGCCACGTCGATGTGCAACTTGTAGCCGACCCAGGTGTCCCTGTAGCCCTTGCTGTTCTTCTTCGTGCCCACACTGCACTCGGCCGGCAGGTCGTCGAGCATCTCCTGCAGGGTCATGCTCGGTTGCCGGTCGAGGCGTTTGCGTGTCTTGGGCCGTTCTTCACCCTTCTTCGGCCGCCCCCGCTTGCGCTTGGGCGGCGGAGGCGACTTCTCCTTCGCGGCCGGCTTCTCGCGCCCCTCGATGGCCGTCGAGTCTCGGGACAGATGGCCCACCAAACGGTCGCCGTGCGTCTTCCGGAGCAACGCTTCATGCACGCGCTGGGGCAACTGGGAGTGGGCGAATTCGGCGAAGGCGCGAGAGAAGACCGACTCGCTTGGCATCTCGCGCCGCCGCTCCCAGCCGCAGATGCGGCGCAGCACCACGTCGGTGGCCAACCGGTCCAGCAGCAGGCGCGTGGTCGGCATGTCGTAGACCGCCTTGGCGACGAAGGCGCGCGCCACCGCCGCGCGGTCCTTGCGGGGGCGGCCCGGCATCCGCAAGCGCGAGGGAATCATCTGCTCGATACGGATCACCTCGAGGGTCTGCACCAACTGCTGCTGTTTCTCGGTCAGCGAACCCAACACCTGCTCCAACCGGGGAAACAGGCCCTGTTGGATTGACTCCCAGTAGGCGGCGAACGAGGCGCGCAGGTTCTGCATGGCTTGACTGCTCCCAGCGCCTACTATATATAGTAGTGTAGGAGTGAGGTCAAGGAGGGAACCGATGGGCCGCCGGAACCCGATGCGCCGGTACAGCGAACAATACGATGCGCTCAAGGCGGAGTTGCAAACGCTCGGGTTTGTCCGCCAGGGCAGTATCCAGACCCGCCGTCTCACGTGCGGGAAGCCTGCCTGCCGCTGCCACCGCGACCCGGACGCGCGTCACGGCCCGTACCGCTACTGGACACACAAGGTGCGCGGAAAAACGGTCAGCCTGCTGCTCTCCGAAGACGAACTCGCCCTCTACCAGGAGTGGCTCGAGAACAACCGCGAACTGGAACGGGTCGTGAGGGAAATGCGCCACGTCTCGTCGCGCGCGCTCGCCCTCATAACCGACCGGGAGGTCCCAGAGGTCCCTTGAGACCCCGTGTCTCCGGTTCCCCGGCGCCGGTGACGGCTGCTATCCTAATCCTACGAACGCTGCGTCCCACCCCGCTGACCGTCCGTTCCCTCTGCCTCGGGTAGGAAAACCCGGCCGACCAAGGGTTTTGCAAGAGGCTCTGTTGCCATGCAGGTCGACGTGGACCTGGTTCGGGTCGATTCCCGGCAGCGCCACTCGCACCGTACAGCTCTCCTCGTCCGAGCTGACCTCGCTGGCCGGTATCCAGGCGGCGGTGGACACTGCTGCCGGCTCGTTCCCGGCGTAGCGACCGAACGCGCGGTCCATTTCCCGATGCAGGTTGGTGAGATCTTCGAACGGGTTCCAACGAGTCATGCTCAACATGATGATGCCTCACAGGTCCATGCCGTGTTTCCGATGCGCACACCCATACTCGCGCATGACTAGAATATTGTCAATATACTTGCGCGTTTATAACTCATATATCGGGATGACAACTGGAATCGACCAGACGGCAGGGGCTGTTTCGCCCGTGGCAGGCGCATGGTAGGCTGCCCGCCTGTTCGACACGCTCGCCGTCGCCCAGCAACTCGCCGCCGGCGGCGTCGACCGCGACCAGGCCGAAGTCATCGCCAAGGCGATCCACGCCGGCCAAGGCGGTGCGCACGTCCTGGATGCGTAGAGGTGACGATTGACAAAGACGACGAGGACACAGACTATCGGACCGTTGGGACGCGCGGCGCTGCGCCAGCACTCCCCCCCGTGTGGTTCCGGCCGTCAGGCCGTACGATTTCGAGCGGAATCCAGGGATAACGGCCGTGCTCGAGGCCGGCCGCCGCGCAGGCGGCCGCAAAGCCGCCGATTCACCTGGTCGGCGCCGAGACCGTGACCGCATCGCCCGGTTCCCGCGCGACCGCCGCCCGCAGGCGGCGGATGGCGGCCGCGCCCGAGTTGGTCCCGCGCGGCGATGTGCCGGCTGGCCCTTCCTATTCCCTTGCGCGGACGAGCGCTTCGTCGTCGCCACCGGCCGCCGGTACGCTTCTGATGCACACGGTCTCCGAGCGAGCGAGCGGAGCTACCCGGCCCGACCGCGCGTATCCGGCGTGCGCTCAAGCGACATCGTGTTTCCCGATCCACTCGCGGAGTGCAACGTCGATGCGCATCTGCCATCCGCGACCGTCGGCCTTGAAGTGCTCGATCACGTCCTGTGAGAGCCGGATGGTGGTTGACACCTTCGGATTGGCGCTCGGTGGCCGGCCCCGGCGAACCGTGGCCTGAGCGAACTTCTCCGGCCAGCCATCGATGGAGAGGTCCGGAGCGACATCCTGTTCAGAACCTGGGGCCGTAGAGCGTTCGTTCCCGTTCATTGGCTTTCCTCATGCTGATGATCCGGTGCGCCCCGTCGCGCGGCGTCCAGACGAGGACCACCATCGTGGCGTCGAGGAACCCGATTGTCATGAAGCGGTCCTCTCTGTAGTCCTGCCGGTAGTCCTCGACGGTCAGCGTTGTGCCTGCGAGCACTTCGTCGGCGCGGGCCATGTCGAGTCCCCGAGCCTTGAGGGTGGCCGTGCGTTTTGCCGTGTCGAACTCGATCGACACAGTTCATGTTACTACAATAAATAGGATTTCATCCCGGATCAGATCGAGCTGAGAGTAAAAACAAATGGTGTTGCGGAAGCACAGGCGCAGGCTGGCATGAGACGGACAGGGGCGTCGTCGGGCACTCACCTAGCGGTCGAGATCGCCCCTCCTTGGGTAGCAGTCTTTGTGAGGCAATGCGGCGGCAAAAGTAGTTGACGCTGAACAGTTGTCCTTCACCCACGTCGTTGCCGGAAGTTGTCCAGGAACCCCGTCACCGCCTGGGTGACGACCTGGCCGAGGGAGAGTCCGCTGCGCCGGGCGTACGCGCGGATCGCCGCACACGGCGACCATCGACGCGCGGCGACGGGAACTTGTGTCGAAGACCGTCGACGAGAGGGTGAGACACCCGCGGTGACCGAGTCACTCGTCAACGCCGGGCATGCCGAGCCACCGTTCCGGAACTGCTATTCGAGTCGGCGTGCGGTGCCTTTCTTCCCGCCGCGTCAGGCCGTTACCCGCCTTCTCATCGGCCGCGCTCCGGACGGACATACCGGCCCGCCGTCATCCAACTCCGTCCTGGCACCAGTCGGCACTGTCGCTCAGGCGGCATCCCTCGCCTGCGCGGTGAACGCTACGAACGCCCATCGTGGAAGCGCAACTGGCGATCAAGAAGCTACGGGCTGCCCGCGCTGAGTCCGAACTGCTCCTTCGACGAGCATCCAGCGGCTCGCCCAGCGGTCCTCGGGCACGAGCCGGTCGCTCGACCACCGCCGCTCGCCGGTCGTCGCGTCCACGCCGCGCAGTGCGCGCCGCTCTACGGCGCCGACTCCTGGTCCGGGAGGGCGAAGACGTAGAGCCCGTTCCCGGACGGGGGCTGGTAGATGTCCGGGCTGAGCACCCCGCTCAGGCCGCGGAAGATGCCGACGCCGGTGGGGACCGCGACGTACTGCTTGCCGCCCGCGGCGTACGAGATCGGGAACCCGTGACCGGACTGGCCGAGCCGCGTCTCCCAGAGAACCTGGCCGGTGCCGACGTCGAGCGCCCGGAAGTAGCGGTCGACGTCTCCGACGAAGGCCAGCCCGGTGGCCGTCGTCAGGACCGACGTCAGGAAGATGGCGCGCTGCTCGCGGCTCCAGACCTCCTCCATCGTTCGCACGTCGTACGCGGCGAGGCGTCCGAGCATGCCGTTCGTGCCCGGCATCTCGTGGAGCTCGATGGCGGAGACCCCGAGACCTCCGCCCCCCTCCACCAGCTCGACGTGACGGCCGGTCAGCGTCATGCACACCTGGTGCAGCGGATAGATGATCACCTTCGCCTCGGGGCTGTAGCCCGACGCCTGCCAGTTGTGGCCGCCGTACAGGCTGGGGCAGGCATCCACCGCATCGTCGACACCGGCGTCGCGAATGTCCTGCCGGTAACTCACGCGCCCCGTCTCGATGTCGATCGACTCGAAGATGTCCTGGTGCAGCATCTCGGCCAGGTCGACGAAGGCTCCCGTGCGCCGGTCGAGCTTCCAGAGGATGGCGTCCTTGCCGGCCGTGAACAGCCACTTGTGATCATCGACGTCGACCAGCACCCGCTCGAAGACGATGTCCAGGTCGAGCGTCTCCCCCGGCACGTGCTGGAAGTACCAGGCGACCTGCCCCGTGCGCGGGTTCAGGGCAAGCGTCGAGTTGGTGTAGAGGGCGTCGTTGTAGGTCGACATCCCGCGGCTCGCCGCCACCCACGGCTTCGCCTGCGCGGTGCCGATGAAGAAGAGGTCGAGGTCCGGATCGTAGGCGCCCGGAATCCAGGTGTCGCCGCCGCCGCGCAGGTGCCGCGGGATGTCGCCCCAGGTCCCGCTGTTGACGTCGCCCGGCTGGGCGATGGTCGAGGTGCGCCAGAGCTCCTCGCCGGTGTCCGGGTCGTGGCCGGTGATGAAGCAGCCTTCGTCCTCGAAGCGCTCGCAGCCGTTGATGCCGCTGACGACGACGCCGTTCGCGATGCTCGGCCCGCCCGTCTGGGCGAAGCCCTTCCGGTAGTCGGCCCGCGTGGTCTGCCAGACCGGCTCGCCCGTCCGCGCGTCGAGGGCGACGATTGCCGCGTCGTAGGTGGCCAGGTAGACCTTGTCCCGGTAGAGGGCGATGCTGCGGGTCGCGCGCCTGCTCTCCGCGTCCTCGGGATACTGGTGCCGGTGCTCCCAGAGCAGCTCGCCGGTGGCCGCGTCGAGGGCCTGGACGACGTTGCCGGGGCTCGCCAGGAACATCACGCCGTCGTGGACGAGCGGCGCGGTCTGGTTGGTGCCCTCGGGCATCGCCAGCGCCCAGGCCAGGCGCAGGCCGGCCACGTTGTCGGGCCCGATCTGGTCCAGCGGCGTGTAGCCCTGGTTGTCTCGGGTGCGCCGCCAAGTCAGCCAGTCCTCCGCCGGCGGATTCCGGAGCAGCTCGTCGGTGACCGGGGTGAAGCCGGAGACCTCGCGGTTGACGAACGCGCGGAGGGCCGGCACGGCGTCCACGTCGCGGGGCTCATCCGCCAACGCCGCGTCAGACGCATCCGCCGTGGCGGGGGCGCCCCTTACCGGAGCGGCGCCGGGCTCGCCGACGATGCCCGCGGCGTCCGCGGTGAGCGCCTGCGGTCCCGCCGCATGGCCGTTCACCTGCAGCAGGTAGGCGACGATGCTCAGGTAGGTTCCGCTCGGGAGCGATCCGCCGAGCCCCGGCGGCATCTCGGCCCGCACGTACTCGTACAGCGCCGCCGCGGTCTGCGATCCCCAGTTGCTCAGAAAGCTCGGACCGGTCAGATCCGGCCCGTGCACCGCGCCCCGCAGCGTCGTTCCGTGGCAGGAGGCGCAGGAGCGGCCGTAGGCCGTCCGTCCGCTTGCGGCCTGAGCGTCGAGGAACGCGCCGCCCTCCGCGGGCTGGGCCCCGGCCGGTGCGGCGATGCCGAGGGCCAGCCCGACGGCGGCCAGGCTCGCGACGCTGGCGAGTGGTCGTGTCCTCCGCGACACCCGACCGTCGCTGCATCCGCCACCATGTCCCGCGCGTGTCTGTCTCGGCATCGGCGCGTCTCCCTTCGGACAACCTCGCTGGGCCGCCCGTATGGTCCGCGATTATAGGTCGCGGGCCGGGCTCTCGATGTCGGTCCTCGAGAAGTCGCCGCCCTTGAACAGGAGAGGCACCCTTCCAGTACGCCGTCATCCGGTTCGAGACCGCGGCTCGCTCATCCGGCGTCTTCTCGCGGCGCTTGCGCACCGCCGGCGCAGGCGCCGCGGTCAGTCCGATCGCGACCCTGGCTCCGGCTCTACTCGTAATCGGCGGCCGTCAGCGACATGCGGACGACCTCGGCGTCGTTGCGCGCGATGACGTGGCCGTTCGCGAACGCCGGATGCGCCCACAGGACGGCGCGGTCGACGTTTCTCCAGCGGTTGGAGCCGCCGCCCCGCTGCCCCTCGGGGGTCAGTGGCGGTATTCGGCCGTAGGACGGGTCGACGATTATGGAGGTCCGGCCGGTGGACGTGGTGCCCTCGTCCAGCCAAAAGCTGTTGTAGTAGCCGGGCGCGCCGTCCTCGCCGATGTCCAGGTTCTCGGTAACCTTGGTCCGCCGCGCCGGCCGCGCGAGCAGCTCCGCGTTACGGTCGACAACCTCCCGTTGGAGGTTCGCCACCTCTTCCGCGGTCAGCAACTCCCGCCCGGCGAGCTCCGCCGGCCGGGCTATTCTCGTCGTCTCCGGACCCGAACTACTTGCCCTGTCCGCCACGTTTCCCGGGCACGAGCGACGCCCAGCATCAGTGAAAGGACTTCGTCCAGGATGGTGTCCAGCGTCCGTATTCTCTTCTCCAGGCGTCGCCCGCCTCCAAGCGTTCGGATCACCTGGGCCGTGGTGTCGGTCAGGCCCCCACGTTGGGGACTCGAACTGCCCAGCTCACCCAGTTCCTGCCGGCCACCGCATTGAGGGTGTTTCGCTGGGAGTGTGTGCATCCGCCAGCGAACCACACGCCGCGGAGTGGCGCCGTCAGCCTCCAGCGCCCGCCGTCCGCGTGATCTCTTCGAACACCACATCGACCACTGCGGAACCGGTCGACAGCGCCCAGGAATAGACGAACTGAAACCCGCCGGTCATGTTTCCCGGCGTGTCGGCCCGCGTTTCCCAGGACAGCACCTCGACATCCAGCTCCGCGCCATCGAGGGCGAAGGTGCTCGCGTCGAACGTCAGGCGCAACGTGCCGTCGATGGAGACTTCCCCCGAGTTGACCTCCAGCCGCCGGTCCGCCCCGAGATCCACCACGCCGCCCACCTCGGCCTCGGACTGGGTCAGCTCGAGCGTCGCCTCCCCGCGCCGTTCGGCCGGGTCGCCCTCCAGGAAGCCTGCGCAGAGCAGGCTCCAGAGTGAATCGCCCGTCGCCGTGCACTCGGTCGCTATCCCCCGGCCAGCCCAGTTCCCCTGGAACTCCGGGTACACGCGAATTCGCAGGTAGCCGCCGCGGCCGCCCGCGACTTCCGCGGAGACGGTCGCCTCACCGGCGGCGACGGCCGTCACCAGGCCCGCGGTCGAGACGGTCGCCACCTCCGGAGCATCGGACCTCCACCTCACCTCGGACGCAGCCGCCGCGCTCCCGTCGCTGAGGGTCACCGTCGCCCGAAACTGCACCTCGTGGCCGATGAAGATCGTGCCCTCGGCCGCATGCGTGACCGCAACACCGGTCGGCGTCGGCGCCGTCGTGGGCTCCGTAGGACCGTCCTGCGTTCCGCAGGCGACCGCCAGTACGAGAGCGGTGACAAACACTCCGCGCATCACGCAGAGTCTCGCGACTGACCTGGCGCCGCCGTCATCGTTCCAGAATCAGCACGCGCCGATCGTGCCCCTCGCGCTCGCCGTCGCCGACGGCCGTCGGTGACCGGCGTCTCCGACGCGAAGCTGTTCTTGAGATGCCGCTTGCCCGGCGGCGGAGCGCTGTAGAGCTCGCGCTGCCAGAGGGGCCGTCCGCTGTGGAAGTCGACGGCGTAGAGCATCCAGCGATGCTCGTTCAGAGAAGCCTCCGACTCGTTCTCCATGCCCGGGTCGTAGAGTCCCTTGATCGGCTCCGGCTCCTCCCCTGCTCTGATCGCGGAGGTCACGAACACGCTGTCGCCCGCGATGACCGGCGAACTCCACGCCAGCCCTGGAATATCGACGGTCCAGACGACGTTCTCGGTCTCGCTCCAGCGCTCCGGCAGGTTCGGATCATCGGGAACGACGCCCGCGGCAGGCCCCCGGAACTTCAGCCAGTCTTCCTGTCCCGCGGCCGCGGGACCCGCAACGACCAGCAACGCGCCCAGCGCCAAGACCGCGATCCGGTGCATCGGCTCTCTCCTTCGACCAAGTCCTGCACGTGCGCGAGGGCTCGCCTCGCACGACGCATGGGACGGTTACGGCGCGGCGCTCGGGCGGCGCGCGGCGTGTGCTCCTACTGTACGAGGCCCGATTCGCCTGTCAAGCAGCGAGCGAACGTCGGGTGCACGACAAGAAAGTTGAGGGTTTTTCCGTACGGGGGGTATCGAGCGAGCGCTGATCGTCCGATTCCTCGGGTAGGAGGACTCCGACCATGCCCGAGGCGCAGTTGACGGAACGGCTCGCTGGCGCGGCCGAAAAAGGGGGCTTCAAGGAGGAGATGTTCGCCGCCTTGAAGTCGGCGGTCGAGGCCGATGTCGACGCGTTCCTCAGGCGGGGGAGCGTGAATGCGCAGGACTTCGAGACGCTCCTGCAGACGGTTCGCCGCCGCGCGCTCGCCACGGCGACCCGGGTTGTAGAAGCGGCTGGGGCGCAGCGCTCGTAGCCGCTATCGGGGCCGAAGTCGATGCGCTCGTCGGTCCCGGGGGCGCCGAGGTGGCGGACTTCGAGGCCCTCGAACAGGCAGTCCGTCACCAAGCTCTCGACATCGCCGCGCAGTGGATGGCGCAGCGCTTCAACGCGGACGATTCCGACCATTCGGGTTCGACCACAGCGTGCGCCTGCGGCCGGCGGGCGCGCTACGCCGGCCGTCGCCCGAAGACGTTCACCACGCTGTTGGGGCCGGTTACCCTGCAACGCGCCTACTACCACTGCGACGCCTGCCGCAGCGGGGTGTGTCCGCGCGACCAGGCCCTGGGTCTGCAAGGTAGCTCGCTGTCACCGGCCATCACGCGGCTGGTGGGGCTGACGGCGGCCGAGGGCAGCTTCGCCAAGGCGAGCGAGTGGTTGACCGCCCTGGCCGGGGTGGATGTCGAGACCCGGCAGGTCGAGCGCTGTGCCGAGGCGCTCGGACGCGACATCGCTGACGACGAGCGCTCGGTCACCGAGCAGACCGCCGCGGCGCCCGTGCCGACGATGTACCTGGGGCTGGACGGCACCGGCGTGCCGGTGCGCCCAACCGAGGTCGAAGGCCGCCGCGGCAAGCAGCCCGACGGTTCGGCCAAGACCCGCGAGGTCAAGCTGGCCACCGTGTGGACGGCCGAAGGGCGCGACACACAAGGCCACCCCGTGCGCGATCTCGGGTCGGTCAGCTACAACGCCGCGGTCGAAAGCGCGGCCAGCCGCGACACCGACCCGTTGCCGGCCGCTTTCGCACAACGGGCCTATCGCGAGGCAATACGGCGCGGTTTCGACACCGCAGCCCAGCGCGTCGTCCTCGGCGACGGCGCCGCGTGGATCTGGAACTTGGCCGCCGAACAGTTTCCCGGCGCCATCGAGATCGTTGATATCTACCACGCGAAGCAGCACCTGTGCGATGTCGCCAAGGCCATCTACGGCCCCGGGACCGACTTGGCTGACCGGTGGGCCAGGGACCGGCGCGCCGAACTCGACGCCGGCCGGCTGTGCGCCGTCGTCGCCGCGCTGCGCATCCATGTCGAGACCACGCCCGAGGCGCGAAAGTGCATTCACTACGTGTTCGGGAACCGACACCGCATGCGCTATCCGCAGTTCCGCGCCAAGGGCCTGTGCGTCTCGTCGGGCGTCGTCGAGGCCGGATGCAAGCAGATCGGCGACCGGCTCAAGCGCGCCGGCATGCGCTGGACCGTCGCCGGGGCCAACGCCATCATCGCGCTGCGCTGCTGCATCCTCAGCGGACGCTTCGAGGACTTCTGGGAGCGGCGAGCCGCAAACGCCGCCTGACGCTCATCTCACAATGATGTCGTGCACCCGCGAACGTCCCTCGGATGGATCGCGAAAACGTCCGTGTTTACAGGCTGCAGGACTTGGCGTCGGTCAGTCGATTCTGTTGCTGTTTCCGACACCGCCAGATCCTCGGCAGTGACGCCGACCCTGATTGGCTTGCCAATGCCACCGGCATGCCGTCACAGTCGTTCCCGGCGCCCGACACCGGTGAAATCTGCGTTCGAATAATCGTTGATGGTGGCGATGTCCTCACAGCGATCCGTCCAGTTTCTTGATTCTGCCGAGTGTGGTTCTCCCAGGCTCGCGGGATGATACCGGTGGTCTCCACCTCGTTCAGGCGGCCGCGCGCTTGCACCAAACTCGTTCGGGACTCTGGTCAGCCAGTTCCGGTGTGTACTGCCAGCCGTAACTGCCAGCCGAACCTGCTCCACGGGACTCGTTTCTGCTCCGATTGGCGTACATCTGCACGCCAAAACCCCGGTGTTCCCACTCGGCAGCCAGCAGGGTGCCGCCCCCCAAGGCCCACTGTTCCCCTGGGTCCAGGATTTCGACCAGCGCCTCGTCGAGGCTGCTCCGGATGTGCTCCCACAGGTCTCCTGGCGGGTTCGGCAGGTGCAACCGCTTCGGCGTCATCTGTTACACCACAGGAAACGCGTCGTCGGGGACCATTTCCTGGCGCTCGGCGTGCGCGTTGACGTACCGGTACGCCTCCCACCACGGTAGCTCCACGCGCTGCATCGCGCGGGCGAGCATCCGCCAGCTGTAGGCGCGTTCCGACCATGCCCACCACAGGTCCTCGATGGTTGCGTGCATGACCCACGAGCAGAGCACGCTCCGCTCGCGCTCGTTCGGTTCCTCTTGTCGCATAGCGTGGTACAGCTCTGCTGCTGTCGGCGGCTCTACGTCTCCCGCGCACCGGGATGCGAACACGCGGCTCACCGTTTCGCTGCGCGCCTCGATCTGGTTCGGCTCGCGCTCCGGCTGCAGCCGTCGGCGCAGTTCCGTCGGCGCCAGCTCGTTCCTGAAGGCCTCCGGCGGGGCCAGCCTGCACGGCTCCTGGTTCGGGTCGTTGATCAGCATCGCTCTTATCGTCGCACGAGACTGAGTTCCCTGTTTCCCGCGCCCGCGGGGCAACCCGTTGCCGGTCTCGTCATGGACGAGAAGACCACGGTTATCCCCGCGTCCCGCGGGGCGACCTGGTCGCCTGGTTTCTGTGTCTCGCCTCGGATGGACCCTTCCCGTGTGCGGGACTGCGGTCGCGAGTCTGTCGTGCGCTGGTGTTCTGCGGGCCTCGGTGTCCAGCGTGGTTGGATCCCCGTGTTCGGCTGCGGTCCGCGCGCTCGGCCTCGTTGCCCTCGATCCGCATCCTCGGCGCCCACGAGCCTTCTCTCCTCCCGGGCTGCTCGCACCCTCACTGCTCGTAACCCTGATCGTTCCGTTTCCGGTTCGCCACCCTTCGGTTGCCGATCGGGTCGGGCGCGGCGGCCGGGTCGGCCGCCTGGTCGCCGATTTCCACACCCGCCGTTCCTGTCGGCTGGTCGACCGCCGTCTTTCTCCCGGTGTACTTCGATCGCCTCGTCGATGTCGGTGATGTCCAGCTGCTCGAGCAGCCATTCGATGTCGTCGACGTCCTCGGGCCTGCCCGCGTCGATCTTCATCGCCAGCATATGTCTGGCCGACGCTCCGGTGACGACCAGCGACGAGCTGTTGAAGACGGTCGTCGCCTGCGTGTCGTCCTTGTGCGGCATGAACAGGGTCGCGTTCTCGTTCAACCAGTTGGCCGGGAGGTCGTGTTTCCTGGCGAGCGCGTTTGCCGCTTCGCTGACGCCGCGTTTCTCGTAGACGATCCGTGCGTCGACGTCGCGCGTCGAGCGCTTTCGGCCGTAGCCGGCGATTAGCGCGGCCCCGCCCACGATGTAGATGTGACCGCGCAGTCCCTTAGGACAGTGATCGATACAAAGTTGTCAACTTCATCGGGGTAACAGTTTGTAATTCCATTCCCCGTGAAACGCATCGGGGACCAGCGCGAGTGCGTCCATCTGTTCCTTGGTCACCGTAACGCCCGTCGGATACTCCCCGGCGTCGAGTTCGGCCCGGACCCGGAGCCCGGTGGCTGTCCGGACGTTCCCGATGCGGTCGACGATGGTCTCGTACGTCGTCAGCGGGGTGCCGCGCCAGTTCGCCGTGATGTGACAGAAGAGCCGGTGCTCGATCTTGTTCCACTTGCTGGTGCCGGGTGGAAAATGACTCACCTCGATGGTCAGTCCGGTCTCGTCGGCCAACTGTTGAAGCGCATGCTTCCAGGCGCGCAACCGATACCCGTTGCTCCCGCCCGCATCGGCCGTGATGAACAGGGTCGTGGCCTCGGGGTAGGCGCCGCAACCCATCTGATGCCACCAGTGTCGAATCGACGCCACCGCGAACGCCGGTGTGTCGTGGTCCCAGCCCACGCTCACCCAGGCTTCGTTGCGCGCCATGTCGTAGACGCCGTACGGAATCGCCTTGCCCTCGGCGTCGGTCGGAAAATCATGCACCAGCACCGCCGGCGGCGTGCCCTTCGGCTGCCATTCCCGCCCGCCGTTCTTGAAGTTCCCGACCAGCTCTTTCTTCTTCGTGTCGACCGAGATCACCGGCTGGCCGGCGGTCAGATGCGCGTCCGCGGTCTGGTTGATGTGCTCGAACTGCGCGTTGCGGTCCGGATGGGCGCATTCCCGATTTCCCGGTCACGCGCTCACACCCACCGGCGTCATGGCCATCCGCTGCAAACAGTTCCATCTGCCGGACTTATAGAAAGACCGCAGGAGAAGAATCGCGTCGACGCTCTCCGGTAGCCAATAGATGGATGCGCCCTTGATGCGGAGATTGATGACGCGACGGATGGCGCTTTCGACGGCACCGCTGCCCCGCGGAAGCCCGAGCCCGACCATTGTGGTGTAGGCGAAACGATGACGGTTCTTCAGGAAGTAGTTGAGGTGCGTGCGGATCTTGCCGGCCGTGCGCCCGCGGCACAGCTCCCGCAGGGCCGTGATCACCTCGTCCACCCGTGCTCGCTTGAGCAGCCCCCGCGTGCGGTTGAGCCAGCGGGTGCGTTGCGTCGCGCTCCAGCGGCGCAGCTTGACCGCGTCGGAGAGTTGCTTTGCGGCATGATAGAAGTCGATCAGCCCCAGCACCTGTGTCGGCGAGAGCCCGAGCGCGGCGATGAGGCGCGGGAGGCGTCGCCAGATCCAGGGCGCGCCGTCGGCGATGAAGAGCACCTTGTCAGCGGCGTTGAGGCCGATCTGCCGCGCGTACGACAACAGCAGGGCGAAGACCGCCTCCGGTCCCCGGAGCGTGCCGTCGATGATCGGGGCCCACGTCTGAGACGGTCGCCCGTCGTCGCCGACGACGTACAGGATGAGGAGCTTCGGTTCCTTCCAGTCGGTATGGAATCGGTTGCGCCCCTTCTTCGTCTTGGGGCCACGCTTCTTGCGCCTCACACGGACGCGGCCCCCGTCGAGGGAGACGACCACCCGCTTCCCGGTCACGCGGTCCAGCAGACCGCACGCCGCGCTCTGCTGGGCCGCTCGGGCCCGCGCAGCGTAGCGATAGGCGGTCGAGCGGAGGGTCTTGATATCCAGGGCGATGCCGTCGGAGCGGAGCGGGCGCATTCCCGATTTCCCGGTCACGCGCTCACACCCACCGGCGTCATGGCCATCCGCTGCAAACAGTTCCATCTGCCGGACTTATAGAAAGACCGCAGGAGAAGAATCGCGTCGACGCTCTCCGGTAGCCAATAGATGGATGCGCCCTTGATGCGGAGATTGATGACGCGACGGATGGCGCTTTCGACGGCACCGCTGCCCCGCGGAAGCCCGAGCCCGACCATTGTGGTGTAGGCGAAACGATGACGGTTCTTCAGGAAGTAGTTGAGGTGCGTGCGGATCTTGCCGGCCGTGCGCCCGCGGCACAGCTCCCGCAGGGCCGTGATCACCTCGTCCACCCGTGCTCGCTTGAGCAGCCCCCGCGTGCGGTTGAGCCAGCGGGTGCGTTGCGTCGCGCTCCAGCGGCGCAGCTTGACCGCGTCGGAGAGTTGCTTTGCGGCATGATAGAAGTCGATCAGCCCCAGCACCTGTGTCGGCGAGAGCCCGAGCGCGGCGATGAGGCGCGGGATGCGTTGCCAGATCCAGGGCGCGCCGTCGGCGATGAAGAGCACCTTGTCAGCGGCGTTGAGGCCGATCTGCCGCGCGTACGACAACAGCAGGGCGAAGACCGCCTCCGGTCCCCGGAGCGTGCCGTCGATGATCGGGGCCCACGTCTGAGACGGTCGCCCGTCGTCGCCGACGACGTACAGGATGAGGAGCTTCGGTTCCTTCCAGTCGGTATGGAATCGGTTGCGCCCCTTCTTCGTCTTGGGGCCACGCTTCTTGCGCCTCACACGGACGCGGCCGCCGTCGAGGGAGACGACCACCCGCTTGCCGGTCACGCGGTCCAGCAGGCCGCACGCCGCGCTCTGCTGGGCCGCTCGGGCCCGCGCAGCGTAGCGATAGGCGGTCGAGCGGAGGGTCTTGATATCCAGGGCGATGCCGTCGGAGCGGAGCTGCGCCTGCGCTTCGGCCAGCGAGCTGAGCATGGCGACCGCGCGGCTTGCATCCGAGGCCAGCTTCGGCGTGCACCGGTCGTAGATGCCCAGCACCACCAAGGCGGGGTAGAGTCCCGGCCTCCGCTTCGCCCGACGGGCGTGTTTCTCGCGGTAATACGGCGTCGTGACCGGCACCGTCGTGCCCCGGGAGGTGCGAACGTTGACGGTCTCCAGCCCGTCGCTCCGCATCCGCCAGGGCAGGTGGCGCACGAGGGCGCTCGCCGCGTCGCCAACCGCGGCGGAGCGCACCGCGCGTTGCAGCACGGGGGTGAGGAGGGCGCCGAAGAACTCGTCCGCGATGGCCCGCAGCTGCTCTTCGCACTGCTCCGCTTCCTCTGCCGACCTGGGCGCTGGAGCACGCGCCTCAAACTCCAGCGCCCGCCGGAGGGCAGTGCGCAGGTGGACGGGAATGTTGCCAAGATCGACCTCGCGGCTCGGGGTGTCGATGGCGCTCTTGTCCATTTCAACGCACCATCATGGGCAGTCCGAGCCGTAATGTCCAGTACCACCCTCCCCGTCTGTCCGAAGACCGGCTCAACCTCCCCCAGCCTCACAGTCCATCTTTGCCTACACACTGCTCCGGGAAATCGGGAATGCGCCCAGCGGAGCTGCGCCTGCGCTTCGGCCAGCGAGCTGAGCATGGCGACCGCGCGGCTTGCATCCGAGGCCAGCTTCGGCGTGCACCGGTCGTAGATGCCCAGCACCACCAAGGCGGGGTAGAGTCCCGGCCTCCGCTTCGCCCGACGGGCGTGTTTCTCGCGGTAATACGGCGTCGTGACCGGCACCGTCGTGCCCCGGGAGGTGCGAACGTTGACGGTCTCCAGCCCGTCGCTCCGCATCCGCCAGGGCAGGTGGCGCACGAGGGCGCTCGCCGCGTCGCCAACCGCGGCGGAGCGCACCGCGCGTTGCAGCACGGGGGTGAGGAGGGCGCCGAAGAACTCGTCCGCGATGGCCCGCAGCTGCTCTTCGCACTGCTCCGCTTCCTCTGCCGACCTGGGCGCTGGAGCACGCGCCTCAAACTCCAGCGCCCGCCGGAGGGCAGTGCGCAGGTGGACGGGAATGTTGCCAAGATCGACCTCGCGGCTCGGGGTGTCGATGGCGCTCTTGTCCATTTCAACGCACCATCATGGGCAGTCCGAGCCGTAATGTCCAGTACCACCCTCCCCGTCTGTCCGAAGACCGGCTCAACCTCCCCCAGCCTCACAGTCCATCTTTGCCTACACACTGCTCCGGGAAATCGGGAATGCGCCCGTCCGGATGCGTGGCGCCTTCCTGCCGCTTGCGCGGCGATTGCAGCCGGTAGCCCAGGCGGTGCAGCAGCCGGCCCACAGTGGTCGAACTCACCCGCCACCCCTGCTCGTTCAGCGCCGCCGCCAGCTTTGCGCGACTCTTGCACGTCCAGCGCAGCGGCGAGGTCGGGTCTCCGCGCGTGAGCGGATCCACCAAGGCTTCGAGCGCGGCCTCGATGCCGGGTTGATCCTGCTGGATGCGAGGCCTTCCGCCTCCAGGGCGTCGGATGCGGTCCGTCGGCGCCTCGTCGCGGGAAATCTCCCGGCGTCCCTTGCGAATCGTCTCCCGAGCCAGACCGGTGGCCGACGAAACCACCGCGTCGCCGCCGTAGCCGATAGCGCGCGACTCGGCCGCCGCCCACCGGCGGCGACTGCGCTCGTCCAACACGGGCTCGACGGCGGCATACTTCGCAACAAGGGTCGCTTCCAGCTCGATGTCTCGCTTTATACCTCCAGTATGACCAGAAAATCGGCAGGTGACACACTAGTTTAGGGCAGTATCCTTAGGACAGTGATCGATACAAAGTTGTCAACTTCATCGGGGTAACAGTTTGTAATTCCATTCCCCGTGAAACGCATCGGGGACCAGCGCGAGTGCGTCCATCTGTTCCTTGGTCACCGTAACGCCCGTCGGATACTCCCCGGCGTCGAGTTCGGCCCGGACCCGGAGCCCGGTGGCTGTCCGGACGTTCCCGATGCGGTCGACGATGGTCTCGTACGTCGTCAGCGGGGTGCCGCGCCAGTTCGCCGTGATGTGACAGAAGAGCCGGTGCTCGATCTTGTTCCACTTGCTGGTGCCGGGTGGAAAATGACTCACCTCGATGGTCAGTCCGGTCTCGTCGGCCAACTGTTGAAGCGCATGCTTCCAGGCGCGCAACCGATACCCGTTGCTCCCGCCCGCATCGGCCGTGATGAACAGGGTCGTGGCCTCGGGGTAGGCGCCGCAACCCATCTGATGCCACCAGTGTCGAATCGACGCCACCGCGAACGCCGGTGTGTCGTGGTCCCAGCCCACGCTCACCCAGGCTTCGTTGCGCGCCATGTCGTAGACGCCGTACGGAATCGCCTTGCCCTCGGCGTCGGTCGGAAAATCATGCACCAGCACCGCCGGCGGCGTGCCCTTCGGCTGCCATTCCCGCCCGCCGTTCTTGAAGTTCCCGACCAGCTCTTTCTTCTTCGTGTCGACCGAGATCACCGGCTGGCCGGCGGTCAGATGCGCGTCCGCGGTCTGGTTGATGTGCTCGAACTGCGCGTTGCGGTCCGGATGCGTGGCGCCTTCCTGCCGCTTGCGCGGCGATTGCAGCCGGTAGCCCAGGCGGTGCAGCAGCCGGCCCACAGTGGTCGAACTCACCCGCCACCCCTGCTCGTTCAGCGCCGCCGCCAGCTTTGCGCGACTCTTGCACGTCCAGCGCAGCGGCGAGGTCGGGTCTCCGCGCGTCAGCGGATCCACCAAGGCTTCGAGCGCGGCCTCGATGCCGGGTTGATCCTGCTGGATGCGAGGCCTTCCGCCTCCAGGGCGTCGGATGCGGTCCGTCGGCGCCTCGTCGCGGGAAATCTCCCGGCGTCCCTTGCGAATCGTCTCCCGAGCCAGACCGGTGGCCGACGAAACCACCGCGTCGCCGCCGTAGCCGATAGCGCGCGACTCGGCCGCCGCCCACCGGCGGCGACTGCGCTCGTCCAACACGGGCTCGACGGCGGCATACTTCGCAACAAGGGTCGCTTCCAGCTCGATGTCTCGCTTTATACCTCCAGTATGACCAGAAAATCGGCAGGTGACACACTAGTTTAGGGCAGTAGCCTTACGTTCCAGTTCTTCGGACAGCTCGGCGAAGAGCGTCATGATGCGGCTGCGACTCAGGGACCCAGACATGGCGTTCTCCTCCCCTCGCGTCGAGGCTTCTCGGGTCCGGCAGCGCCCCGTGCCGGATGAATGCTGCCGGCGCGTAGGCGGTCGCCACGAGGTGTTCCTCGTGCGTCGTCCCGACGATCCACGCGGTTTCGCGGAACCGTTCGCGCTCCTGGCTCCAGGTCGGCAGCGGCAGGTCGTGGATTTCGCACAGGTGCTCCACCATCGCCGCGAGCAGCGCGTCCCACGGCGTTTCGGTTAGCGGCGGCCGTTCGCTCAGCAGTTCGACCTGGCGTTCCCGCGGCAGGTCGAATATCGACCGCGGGAGCTCGTGCAGGTGCAGTCGCAGCAATTCGCCCTCGGTCCAGCCGTTGCGGACAGCCTCGGCGTACTCCGCGAGTCGCGTGCGTCCCATCGTCGCCGATGATTGTATTTCCATCCCGCCGTGCCTTCGGTTCCTCCGGTTCAGCGAGTGCCTGGCCATGGGCGCTGCCAGCGGTCTTGCCCGCTAGTGCCGTGCCGACGCCGAGGCAGCGCCAATCGCCTCGGTGGATGCACGCGGTCGGGCCGGATGCGGTCGTGCACCGGTGGGTCAGGGTCAGGTCCCCGCTTGCGGGCCGTCGGTCGGTCGGACGGTTTGAGCGGCCAGCCACTCGGTGAGGTCCGAGCCGCGGTAGCCGACTCGCGAGCCGAGCTTGATGAACGCCGGCCCGCGACCCTCGCTCCTCCAGTGGGCGAGAGTCGAGGGGCGGCCAAGCACAAGCAACGCCGGATCGCCGGCGAGGTACAGCTTGTGGTCGTCGAACACTTGCTTGCCTCCGGTTGCGTTCCGAAAGCAAGTATGCCGACCGCGTGCCATGCCAAGGTCAGTCCCGAGCCCCTCCTCCAACCATCGCCGCCGCCATCGCGGCGCCGATTGCGCGCCGTGCGTCCACGACTGGCAAGCCAACCGCCCGCACGTACCGGTCCGCCATCGCCGTAATCTTGTGACCCAGCAGGTCTCGCAGCACGTGGGTGCCGACACCCGCCGCCGCCGCGTTCGTCATGACCGTGCGCCGCAGGTCGTGCAGCCGAACGTCCGTCAGTCCCGCCAGCCGCGCCGCCGCCGCGAAGTGTGTGCGGGCGGTCCGATACGTCAACGGCCCGCGCGCGTCGACCGCGAACACATGGTCATTCCTGTTGATCTGCGGCCGGGAGCGCATGACGACAAGCGCCGCGTCCGGGAAGTGATGCACCCGCCGTCCGGTCTTCGTCTGCGGCAGCGTCACGCGCCCATTCTCGAAGTCGACATGCTCCCACCGAATCGAGCACACCTCGGATATTCGCAGCCGGGTCAGCGCCGCGACACGAGTCGTCGCCACACTCGCCGGATGCTTCTCTTCAAGTTGGTCGAGAGCGGCCGCCAGAGTCGCCAACTCACCGGAGTCCAGTACCCGATCTCTCGCCTCTTCCCTCGCCCGCTCGACGCCTCGTACCGGGTTAGTGTGCTGTGGTTTCCATTCCCACCTCTCGAACAGGTTGAAGAGCCTCGACACGAAGGCGAGCTGCTGCAGCACCCTGGTGAAGACGCCTCATGCGTCTCGAGGCTCAGCAGCCGTCGCGTCCGCGAGACCGTCGAGTGGTCCGGCGGCGATGCCGGCGGCGCCAGACGCAGAAACGACCGCAGACTCAGCGAATCGACGCTCCATGTGGCGGCGGCGTAGCACGTGTCGGCGTAAACGTGTGCAGTCCGTCCGGTCCTGGCGCTCTCGGCGTGCGCATGGGGGTCCAGGGCCGGTTCGGCGTACCGCCCCAAGACGGCGTTCTTGGCCATTGCGCCGGCAACCGAAAAATGTTCTCCGTTCGTCTTTGTTTAGCGGGTTGCGGCGAAGATCCGCGTTTTAAGACTGCAGGTTTGGTGCGCCCGTTCCGATAGGCGGGGTATGGCCGAGGGTCCGGACGCGCCCCAGCGTGAGGATGATCCGCGGGACACGCGCATCAAGCAGCAGGACCGGGAGATTTCGCGGCTGCGCGGGGACTTGGCGCAGGTCAACCGCGACCGGGATCGCTGGAAGCGCCACAGTGAACGGCTCCAGCAACAACTCGATACCGCGCGCCGCGCGGGCTTCCGGCAAGCGGCTCCCTTTGCCAAGGACCGACCGCAGGGGCGCGGCGGGCGTCCCGGACGGCGGGCCGGTGCACGCTATGGCCGGCAGGCGTGCCGCCGGCGTCCGGCCCAGGTGGACGAGACGCATGCGGCGCCGGTCCCGGCGGCGTGTCCGGACTGTGGCGGCGCGATCGAAGTGACCCGCGTGGCATCGCAGTATCAGGAAGAAATCCCCGAGGTGCGCCCGATCGTGCGCCGCTTCGACATCGAGGTGGGTCACTGCTCGCGGTGTCAGCGGCGCGTGCAGGGCCGCCACGCGCTGCAGACCTCGGATGCGCTGGGCGCGGCCGGTGCGCAACTGGGCCCCGGCGTCGTGGCGCTGGTCGGTTGCGGTAGGGAACCGGGTTGCCCCGGTCCCCCCGCTCAGATCCGTACGTGCGCGTTAACGCATACGGCTCCTACCTTGGGTGGTGGACGGCAAACCGCGTGTCGGGCCAAGGGTGCCGAACCCGCACGGGGGGCCAATAGAGCGCCGCGAGGCGCATCACATCAGTCAGCGTTATCCGTGTCCGCTGTGACCGCCGCCGCAAGGTTTTGAGCCAAAGGCACTTGAGACGCCAAGCGAATTCGCCAAGGGTCGGGGAACTGGTTGGCACGGCGTAGTAATTCAGCCAGCCGTTGACCACCTGCCCCAACCATTGCGCTGTCTCGTGGACGTCGTCGTGCATCCGCGCGCGGAGTCGCTCCTTGAGTCGCTTCAAGGTCCGCGTGACCCGTTTCGCTATCGGCTTGCGCCCCAGCCCGAATCGTCCGTTCCTCGTCTTCTTGCAGTAATGCGTGAAACCGAGGAAATCGAAGGTCTCCGGTCGACGTTCCCCACGCGCTCGGCGGTCCGCCATCGCGAACCGGCCGAACTCGATGAGGCGTGTCTTGTCGGGGTGCAGCTCAAGCGCGAACTGGGTCAGCCTCTCCCTGAGGTCGTGGAGAAGCTGGTCCGCATCCGCCTTGCGTTGGCAGCCAATGACGAGGGGAGTCGCCCGGGGGAGTCTCACCCCCGGGCGCTCGCAGAACTGTACGTGAACGTCTCCGCTCATACAGCTCCCATCATCCAGCCGCCGGCGTCAACCCCAGCAGATGCCAGTGGGCGAACAGCCGGGGCTCGCGACGAGCAAGGCCACCGAGCCAGTGACTGGCTCGACGGCGATGTCGCCGTAGCCTCTTGTATTTCCGCATGGCCCATCGAACCAACAGGCCATTGAAGTGGCGAAAGACCGGATACAGGGCCGATTTGTAGAAACGGCCGTAGTATTGAATCCACCCTCGAAGGACAGGATTCCACATGCGGGCCAGGTCGTCGATGGCCTTGTCGCTTCGCCGAGCGAGGTGCCGACGTCGCATCGCTTGTCGCATCCGCGTCGCTGCCGCATTGCTCACCGCCGGCGCGAAGTTGATGAAGTACTTACCCCACCGATTCTTCGACCGACGCGCGCGAAACGTGTACCCCAAGAAGGTGAACTGCTCCGTGGGATACTGCCCCGGCCGGTCGTCATCCTTGCAGTAGACGATGTGCGTCTTCTCCGGATGGACCTCCAGCCGGCATTGCGCCAGACGACGTTTGATGTGCGACAGGACCTGCTGCGCCTGCGTCTCCGTCCGACAGTGCGCGACGATATCATCCGCGTACCTCTCGAACGGAACGTCCGGGTGCGTCGACCGCATCCAGTCGTCGAACGCGAGGTGCAAGAAGATGTTGGCCAGGAGCGGGCTCGCTACTCCCCGAACGCAAAAGGTAACTTCGAGGGTCCGCGCCGTTGTGGGCGTTGTTCGGTCCGCCACCGTTCGTTGGCGGTGGCCCCGAGGGAACGGGAATGCAGTGGCGGATCACGATCGTGTCGTCATTGACGAGGACCTCTTTGACGACGAGGCGCACGATTCGCTGCCGCTCCACGATGTCGAGCGTCGCGGCCGCCGCACGCAGGCGCGTGAGAAACGCCGACAGGGTCTCGGCCAGGCGCAAATGCGCGGCGCGCTCGCGAGTCTGCTCGACCAAAGCGTTCAACTCGTGGCGTAGCGTCTGCTCGCGTTGACGCAGCAACGGCATCCGCTCGCGTAGCTGCTCGAGCGACAGCAGATCCTCCTGGTAGGCGGTGAGCAGCCGTTCCATGCTCTTCCCGACTCGCGCGAGGTCCCGCTCCACCGCCTGCGTGCGGGTCTTCGCGGGGTCAGCAGCCTGAGCGGCGGCCAGCCGGCGGTCCAGTTCCTGTTGGATCAGTGCCGGTTCCTCAAGCAACCGTATCACTTCGGTCCAGACGACCTCGTCCAACAGGTCCTGCCGCACGGGGCGCGTGTCGCACCGGGGACCGCCGAGGTGCCGCCAGCCGTCGGATCCGATGCAGCGGTAGTAGTGAATCTTCCGGGCGCTCGACCGGGCCGACGCGCGAGAGAGCGCGTAGCCACACTTCTGGCAACTTACCAGCCCCTGCACGAGGCTCGGTTCGATCGTGCGCCGCCGGGCGTGCACCTTGTTCTCGTGCAGCAGTTCCTGTGCGCGCGCGAAAGTCGACTCGTCCACGATCGCCGGCACCGGGATCTCGATCCATTCCTCGCGCGGCCGTTCGTGGTTCGCACTGTCGCGACTGGCGGCGCCGCCGCGCAGCCGTAGTGGGCGCGTCACGCGCTGCCGGTGGGCTCGTTGCGTCTTGCCGAAACACGCCGTGCCGCGATAGGCCGGGTTGCGCAGCATCGCCCATACGGTGGAGCGTTCCCAACGGGTGCCGACCTTCCGCGTGGGCACGCCTTGCTCGTTGAGCCAGCGGGTGATCGCCGCGATGCTCCAGCCCGTGACGGTGTAGTGCTCGTAGACGTCGCGGACAACGCGCGCTTCGGCGTCGATGACGACGTACGCCGCGAGGTTGTCCTCACGCTTGCGAATGTAGCGATAACCATAGGGAGCGCCGCCCAGGACACTGATCTCACCGGCTCGCGCGCGGTGCCGCTTGCCACGACGCGACCGTTCGAGGATCTGAGCGCGTTCGTACTCGGCGATCATGCCCTGAAACTGCACCAGCAGCTGATCCTCGGCCGTGGCGCTCGACGGAGCATTGAGGAAGCGGGCTTCGACCCCCTGGCGGGCGAACTCTTCGATCAACAGCACCTGGTAGGCGTACTTCCGACTCAGCCGATCCGGACTGTGCACGAGCACCACCTGGATGTCGCCGGCGGCTGCGAGGTCGCGCACCTGTTCCAATCCCGGCCGTTCGAGAGTCGCCCCGCTATAGCCTTCGTCTTCGAAGATCCATTGCTGGGGCGCCTCCAGATCGAGCGTCGCGGCCCAATCGACCAGCGCCGCCGTCTGGCTCGCGATCGTGTGCGCTTCGCGCTGCTGGTTCGAGGACACGCGCGTGTAAATCGCCGCCATCTGCATGTGGACGCTCCATTCCATAAGCTGCAACCGGACGCATACGGGCCGGCACCAACAACGTGTACGCCTGGGCGATCTTGCTGTCGCGAAGTCGATCGAACGTGCAATCGAGCTGCACCTGCCGGGGAGCACTTCGTGGTTGTCGTTCACCCACGTCGCTGACGGATGGTGTCCAGGAACGCCGTCACCGCCTGGGTGACGACTTGTCCGAGGGAGAGTCCGCTCTGGCGGGCATAGGCGCGGATTGCGCGTACGGTGCTGACCGGCAGCTTGAAGGTGATCGCGACGGTCGGCTCGACCGCCGGCAGCGGAGCGCTCAGCCCGGCTGCTTCCTGGAGATAGCGGTAGGCTTGCCGGCGGGACAATGCAAACTCGCGACCGAGATGGCGGGCCGCCTCGGCGCGTTCCATCTGCTGCCCGAGCAGCCGGTACGCGGCGTTGAGCAAGCGCGCCTTGTCGGCCTTGGTGGCCCGCGCCATGAGGCATAAACATATTACCGCTTGAGACGCAAGTCAAGTACCGGTCGGTCTCGCCAGCCGGTGATCACCCGATCGAACTGAAAGTTGCCTTTTGCGTTCGGGGAGTAGCGACGCCCCCTTGGGGCGTTCCCATCGTGCGCGGCACCAGGGTTCCGTTTTCCTGCTGCATGGGAGCGGTCAGCCACCGCTGCACATAGAGCAGAATCCACCGGCACCGGGTGTACTTCCTGACCGCGCGCATGACGAGCGCGTGGTCCAGGTTGTCAAAGAAGCCGCGGATATCCAGATCGATCACCCAGTCATAACGCCAGCATCGCTGCCGGACTGTCCTGAGTGCGTCAATCGCGGACTTCTGCGGGCGATACCCATACGAATCGGGGTGGAATTGCGGCTCCACGTCCGGTTCCAGGTACATCTTGACCACCGAGCCACTTGCAAAACTCTTGGGGTCGCGGCTCGGCTCAGTCCTCCGATTCTCGGGGTGAACACCCCAATTGTTCTGGATTTTGACTCCGTGTTCTGGTCCTGAAGGGCCGGCGGCAGCCAGGAAGCGGAAAACAAGGGGATCGACGTGTTTTCCACCGAGCGTCGGGACACCGGTGGGTGACTGACGCCGGTTGAGCGCCGGGATTGGATGGGCGTTTGCCGGCGGCGCGTTGGCTATGTCACCAGACGCAGGAGCTGGTCGGCGGTGAGCGCCAACATGCCGAACATGCAGTGGCACATCACCTTCGCGGTGCCACGGACCCGGACATGGCGACCACCGAACTCGTCCTTGAGACGGCCATTGACGCGCTCACCCGCCGTACGCTCGTTGTAGCGAACCTGCTCGGCACGCTGGAAGCCGAGATTTTTCAGGCGCCGGGCTTCGGTTCGCAGTTCCTCCGCCCGGGCCTTGTCGCCACGAGGGTTGACGTCAATCAACGGGACGTGGCCGAGTGAGCGGCTGTGCTCCCGGATCTGCTCCGCGTCGTAGGCGGCGTCCATCAGGTCATACAGATTGGTCGTCCGCTCGGCGGACAGAGTCGCCAGCGGAATGGCGGCCTGGCTGTCATGCAGGGAGGCGGACGTCAACAGGCAACTGATCGGAATCTGGCCGTCGGCCACGTCAATGTGCAGCTTGTAGCCGACCCAGGTGGTCTTGTAGCCCTTGCTGTTCTTCTTCGTGCCGACATCGCAGGCGGTCGGCAGATCGTCCAGCATCGCCGGCAGGTTCATGGTCGGCTGCCGTTCGAGACGTGTCAGGACCTTTGGCCGTTCTTCGCCCTTCTTCGGCCGCCCGCGCTTGCGCTTGGGCGGCGTGGGCGGCTTCTCCTTCGTGGCCGGCTTCTCACGGGCCTCGATGGCCGTCGAGTCGCGCGAGAGGTGGCCCACCAGCCGGTCGTGGTGCGTCTCCCGGATCAGCGCTTCGTGCACGCGCTGGGGCAACTGCGTGTCGGCGAACTCGGCAAAGGCGCGCGAGAAGACCGACTCGCTCGGCACCTCGAACTTCCGCTCCCAGCCGCAGAGCCGGCGCAGGGCCACATCGGCGGCCAACCGGTCCAGCAGTGCGCGCGTCGACGGCAGGTCGTAGACCGCCTTGGCCACGAAGGCCCGCGCCATCGCCGCGCGGTCCTTGGGCGGCCGCCCCGGCGCCCGGAAGTACCGGGGAATCAGGCGCTCGATACGGATGACCTCCAGGGTCTGCACCAACTGCTGCTGTTTTTCGGTCAGTGGACCCAACGCCTGCTCCAACCGCGGGAACAGCGTACGCTGGATCGACTCCCAGTAGGGGGCGAACGAGGCGCGCAGGGCATTCATGGCTTGTTGACCGCTCCTGCGAGCTACTGTATATTTACGCGCAGGGGCAATGTCAAGCTGCGGTTCGATGGCCGGTGCGGACCAGATGCGCCAGTACACGGAGCGATACGACGCGCTCAAGGCGGAACTGCAGTCGCTTGGGTTTCTCTTCCAGGGCAGCCTCCAGACCCGCCGGATAGCGTGTGGGAAGACCACCTGCCGCTGCTACCGCGACCCGGACGCCCGGCACGGTCCCTACCACTACTGGACACGCAAGGACCGCGGGAAAACCGTCGGGATGAGGCTCACCGAAGACGAACTTGTCCTCTACCAGGAGTGGATCGAGAACAACCGCGAATTGGAGCGGCTCGTGAAGGAAATGCGCGGCCTCTCTTCGCGCGTGCTTGCCTTCATAACCGGCCGGGAGGCCCCATGAACCCCCGCGTCTCGGACTCGTCGGCGGCGGTGACCGCTACCGCCATCCTTCAGACGCTACGTCCCGCCCACTGACCGTCCCTCGCCCTGCGGCTTCCGGCAAAGAAAACCCGGCCGATTACCGATTTTTGCAAGAGGCTCCACCGTTTGGGCAATTCTGTCGGCGACAGTGGGAATGCCCAAACGTCGCTCACTTCCGTCCTTCTTCGGTATCCCTACCGACCGGACCGGAGGCGGGAAGTACGTGCCCGACGACATCCGATTCCAAATCTTGTAGAGATTGTTCTTCAGGTCCTGCTCGAACATCTCGACAGACTCAGCATCGACGCCAGCTGCTCCGTGGTTCGCCTTGACCCGAGTGTAGGCCTCCCAAACCACCCACTTGGAAATATTGAACGGCTTCGCGTGGCTCGACGGCTCCTCCCGCGCGCGCGGTTGACCGTCGGGACACGCAGGATGACGCGACCCCTTTGCTCCATCGAGTTTCCCCGACTTCATCGCTCGTACGGGTCGCTCCGCCCCTGTGCCTCGCATCGGGCTTCTCATCCTTGGGGGTCGGCCCCTTGGATTTCTCCCTTCACATCGAGGCGACAGGTTCCCACGTTCCACACAAGGGCTTGGTGCAGGGTCACGCCACCTTTATGCCGGGTGCCGCCCAGCCAAGCTGCAGGCTCCCGCTGGACTTGTCCCGGGTTATTAATAGGGTCATTGGTTGCCTGACATCAGACAGGTAATTTCGGCCCGATTTCCTCATATTTCGGCATACTGCGAGGTCAGGATACTTATTTCCAGCTTAATAACGACTCGCCCCGGTTTCGACACCGTCCCTACGCTTTCGACACGTTGCCGGTGGTTCATACACTTCGTCTCCCTGCACCCTACCTGACGCGGTCAAGCCGCGCCGTTTCCGTGACGCTTACCACCTCGGCTCTTGACCGAGGCAGCGCACGGCGGTTTGAAGCCTCCCCCTGCCGGGCGGCTCCGAGGGGCCTGCCCTCATCCCTCGTGCAGCATGGCTGCAGCTAGGTGGCCATCTCGGCCTCCCTTCTGCGCCTTCGTGGCGCACAGTCGTCGGCGTAGCGGACAAAGCGGTGGCCGCGCGTCTCCAGTTCCTTGTCCAGGACATCCAGCATCAGGTTCGACAGCAACGAATCGTCACGGAGCTGCGGCGGCGCCGTGGATCGGACGTGGATGTCCATCTGTGGAAAGGCGATCTCGATGTCCTCCTCTCCGAACCGGCGGGCGATCGCCGTATGGAGGGCATGTATGGCCGGAAGTCGTTCCTCGACGCCGCGCACGTAGGCGCGGACACAGAACTTCAAGGCGCTGTCGCCGAACTCCTCGAACGTGACCATCGGCTCGGGAGTCTCCAGCACCAGGGGCGCGGCGGCCACGATTTCCTGTAGTACGCGCGTCACCTGATCCGCGTCGGACCCATAGGCGACCCCGACAAAGACCGTCACGCGGTTCGCCGCGTCCGACAAGGTCCAGTTGAGAAGGTGGCCGGTCACCAGGTCCTTGTTCGGAACCACGAGTTCCTTGAGGTCCCAGTCCTGGATCGTCGTCGCGCGAATGCGGATCCGTGTCACCGTTCCGGTCACGCCACCCACGGTAATCGTGTCGCCGACGCGTACCGGACGCTCGATCAGCAACAACAACCCCGAGACGAAGTTCGCGAAGATCTCCTGCAGGCCGAAGCCCAGACCGACGCTGACAGCCGCCACCAGCCATTGCACGCTGGACCAGGTGACACCCAGCACGCCGAAGATGGCAAGCGTCCCGCCGAAGATCAGCGCATAGCGGCTCATGCTGGTCAGCGCGTACCGCGAGCCCGGCTTGATGGGTAGTCGAAGCAGCAGCATCTCGAGCAACGCCGGGACGTTGCGGGCCAGGGCCGCCGTCAGCACCCCCAGGATGAAGGTCAGACCGAGGTGCTCGAGAGTGAACGCGCCCTCCGTGCCGGGCTCCGCGCCCGTAGGCCACAGCACAACCCGATCGAGGACGGTCAATGCAGGGAACATGTCGGACCAGACCAACCAGGTTGCCCCGAGCGCCCCGACCGTGGTCAGCGTCCGGATCAAGCGGCGCGTCTGCGCGTCAATCTGGCCCAGGTCCGGCGCAGGCTCCAGCGTCTCGCCCTCCTCGGCCTGCGCGCGCTCGCGACGTTGCCGGAACGAGAGCGTGCGGCGGTTGACCAGCACCCAGCGCGACACCATGCCGTACACGACGACCACCACCGTGGCCAGCCACAGGGTTTCCAGCGCCTTGGTGGCGAGTTCGGCGGCGGCGTACAGATAGCCGGCCAGCGCCACACCGGCCAGACCGAGCGGCCCCAGGACCGCAACGCCGTGCCACACGCTACGCAGGCGCTCCAGCCAGTCGCCCCGGTTCGCCGCGAGCAACTCGGCGAACACGCCTCGCGCCGGATGCAGCACCCGAGCCAGGAACACGGCGCTCGCAATCGGCAAGACGATAAGAGCGAGACGTCCAAGCGCATGCTGCCAAGCCTGGTTTGCCTGGGAGGACATCGCGGCCAGCACGAAGACGAACGGCAGCGCCGCCGCGACAAACCAGCCCAGGTTGCGCCAAAGCACCTCGACCGCGCGCGCAGTCCATCTGAAGTGCGCGCCATCAACCCGTGCGGCCGACCCGCCTGACGGAGGATCTCCAGGGGCAGGTACGTGGCTGCTACCGCCGCGAGTCCCGCCGCCACGGTCTGCGCGAATTCCGATTCATCCGCCGCCCCGATGCGGCGTGCCAGCAGCCATGCGACTGCCGGCCCCGGAGCCGCGATCGCCAGCGTAAGAAACAGGCCCCGAGCGGTAAGGGAGTATCGCCTGGCGGAGCCCGCGGCAGCGCGCTCACCGCACGCCGTCAGAGCGGACCGGGCGCGTCGCCAGAAGAACGACACGGCGAACACGAACGCGAGCACTGGCGCATACCGCCAGGGACCGGCCGCTGCATCGGTCGTCAGAGTGCGCGCCAGCGACATCCACTGAGCCGGACCGACCAGCCACACGGCCGCGTCCCGCCCCGGCGCCAGATCGGACCACGCAACCGGTTCGGCATTGCGCGTCCAAAGGACGCGTTCATCGATGAAGCGAAGAAACGCCTCAGCCGTGCCGTGGAACTCGCCGTACGTCGTCCCGAGTTGTACCAGGACATCGAAGTACCGCGCCTGGTCGTCGAACAACAACCCGAGGTACGTGCGCTGGGTCTCCAGCATGCTCCGCACCGACGAGACGACCTCCTCGTCCGGCTCGTCGCTCCGCTGCTGAGGTCCGGCGAGCAGCTCCGCCGCCCGCACTCCGACGTCCGCGAGCGCCAGACGCTGCTCATCGAGATCGAACATCTCCTCCTGGACGAGTCGCGTCCGCTGTTCCGCTGCGCGGCGTTCCTCCCGGTAACGCCGGATATCGTCCGGAAGCCCCACTCGGTGTCGCTGCAGCAACAGCCCGACCGCACCCGTCTGGCCGATGGCAGCCACCCGCTCCCGCGTCCGCGTGAACCGGTCGGTGAGTTCCGCCAGCATCGCGCTGACCTGGTCCAGATCGTCTTCAGCCGTGTCCAACTGACTCACGGCCGATTGCCGCCGTGCCGTCAGACCGTTGTTGGCGACGGCCAGGGTCAACAGCGCCTGCCGTACGCCGTCCGCCTGTTCTCCGCCGGCGGCGATGCCGAGCCGCAACGCCTGCAGCCGGGCCTCGTTCACCTGCTGAGAGGCGTCCAGACGACGCAGCGCGTCGACCGCGGCGTCGAGCTGCGAAAGCTGCTCCTGAAGGCGAGCCACGTCGCGAGCGGCCAGCTCTCGGCGGTGCGGCAACAGCGGCCGTTCCGCGTCGTAGGTCACCAGCTCTCGCTGCAGCGAGATCGTCCGGTTCTCCACATGCAACCGGCGAGCCGAGAGCAACGTCCGGCGCGCGGCCGCCTCTACGGAACTCGCATCCGGCGCGACGGGAGCTTCCAGTGCAGCCTCGATCTGCAGTGTCTGCTCGGCAAGCTCCGCAAGCGTTTCGCGTATCTGCGCCCGACGGGAGATACGGCTGAGAGGTTCGGCGTCCGTTTCCGACAGACATGACGCCGCCTCCTCGAGCTGGCGGTCAACGTCCGCGCGCCTTTGTTCCAGCGCATCGAGGCTGTCCGACGCCGAAAAGGGAGGTGTCGGGACGGGCGGCGCCGCCATCGCCGCTTCCAACTCCGCCAGAGTGGTGGGCGCGTCCGTCGTCCGGCGCGCGAAATCCAGCGCCGTCACACGCCAGCGCGCCGCCGACTCGAGCTCGGAAAGAGCCTGCCGGTACACGCCCCGGATGCTGGCCTTGGAGGCGTAGTCCAGGTTCGGATCCTGCTCCGTTGCCAGCAGTCGCTGATCGATGACGGTGACCGAAGGGGGCGGACCCGCCCCCGTAGACTGCGCCGCCGCCCACACCCGACAGGGCAGTCGCCGCCGCAAGGTAGGCGAAGACGGCGACGGCCCGTTTCGGATGCATGTCGTCGAGACCCCAAGGCTACTCGATCCAGCAGCTGGCGAGTCGCGACGCCCTGCCGGCGTCTGTGCCCATCCCTTTATGCCTACCTGGAACTCACGCCGCACAGAAGCACGGCCTCGTATCGCCAGGCGCCGTCTGCGTCCTCCAGTTCCGCCAATCCCTCGAAGTGCTTCCGCGCCTCCGCGCTCGAAGAGATGGGAAGACGGACTGTCCGCGGTCACTATGGTGGCCCCAACTGCAGGCCGAGACTTGCCGTGAATCCCTGCAACCGTTCACCGTCGGAGCCTGCGCGCCCGATGAACCGATAGCCCGCGCCACCCCCGATTCGCAGCCACTCGGTCACGTTCAGATGAACGGAAAGCTGCGGGTCCGCGATCAGGAAGTCCTCGCGGTAGCGAAACGTGACCGAACTCGGCCACTCGAAGTTGTCGTTCCATGCCGGATGGCCGTTGTGGAACCGGCGGTCCCGGTTCCGGCCGTGACCGGGTCCACCGTAGGACAGACGGCCCGCGTGGTCGTAGAACGCGTCGAAGACGGGTGTCTCGACCGTGGAGGCAAGGGTCGCCCGACCGAACCCGAACAGGCTCCGCACGCTGAAATCCACCCGCCCGCCCGGGTTCGCGAACCACTCGACGAGGCCTCCGCCGTACGCCATGTCGACCCCGGACGGCCCGGCCGTCAGCCAGTAGGCGCCGGCACCGACGAGTAGCCGGCGGTCCGTGATGAATCCCCCGTACAGACCCGCCACAGCCCCGGAATCCCCGTCGATACTCGTGAGCTTCAGGTCGGGCGCCAAGACGAATCCGCTACGGATTCTCTCCACCGTCAGGCGACCCTGGGCCTCCGGCTCCTGCGCCGACGCCGTGACGCCGACCAGGCACCCGCCCAACGCGAGCAGCATGCAGAGGGCCCGACCGCATCGCCACGCCCACGTGCGCAGGAGACGCCCATGCCGACCATCCCATCTCTCTTGTCCGAAAGACCGCGCGCTGCACCGCATCGTCGCTTCCCCATCCTTCCACCCAAGACCCGGCATCTACTGCTCCTCCGCCCGCGGCAGACTCACGTTGACGACGGTCTGCTCGCCCGGCAGCACTTCCACATCGGCGCGATAGGTACGGTGACCGTCCCGGGCTACTTCCAGACCGTGGATTCCCGCGCCCAGATCGAGAACGAGTTCCCCGAACCCCTCGTGCCCCACCCAGCGCTCGCCGTCGACGGTCACGATGGCATCGAGCGGACGGATCCGCACCAGCAGCGTGCCGAACTCATCGACGCTGGTGGGTTGCACCAGCGGGAGGGGCTCCGGCCCCATGGCCGTGGGCGGCGGCGCAACCGGCTCGGGCCGCGGCTGTTGCGGCGCACCTTCGTGAAGGGGCTGCATCTCGTGGCGGATCCGGTAGGTCTCGTCGGGCGCCAGATAGAGCGTCTGCCGAATGCTCTCGTAGCCCTCCAGGTAAAGCTTGATCTCGTGCTCGCCCGGAGGCAGGCGCAGGCGTTGCAGGAACCCGTCGTAGCTGTCGACCATCCCCGTGAAGTACCCGTCGACGTAGACCTCCGTCTCTTCCGGGTCGACCTCGAGCCGGACCGCGCTGCTGTAGCCGTAGCCGCCGTAGTAGGGGGCGAGGTGGGAAGCATAGCCGTATGCGAAGGGGTACGGTCCGAAGAACGGATCGTGGAACCCGGCGTACAGACCGTAGGGGCGGTGGAAGCGGCCGCCGAGCAACAGCGGGCCGGCCGGAATCACGGCGCGGATCGGGCGTGCCGCGTGCGCCGGCGGACGCGCCACCGCGCGCCCCGCAGACCGTGCCGGCGGGCGGCGTCCCTGGGCCTCGACCGAAGCCGGAGCTGCTGCAACGCCGACGACGATTGCGCCAGTCATCAAGACCACAGTGGCAAGACGCCGTGTAGTCGCCATCGAACCTCCTTCTCCACGCAACGAGGGCAAGGAATCCGCAGTTCCAGAAGCAAGAGACGTGCCGGATATCGACCCCGAAACAGGCCTCGTGTGTTCCCGGCCTTCGTCAGCGCCGAGTCGTGCACGTGTGTCACCTGTCGGCGACACACGTCCGCCTCGGAGGACGAAGTTGGACGGCGGCCTCCGGCGGTACCGTCGCATGGCGGCGCCGAGGTCGTCACCTCACGTCGGGCTCTCATTCGTGATGCTTCCGAAACGTCCTTCACGTTCTCGTAGACTGTGGCTGCCGCCCGTTTATTCCGCTCGGGCGCGGCCGCCCACGAACTCCCGGACCAAATCTCGGCTCTCCGCCTACCTTCGTCTCGATCCCCCGGCCACAAGAACGATGCTGCAGACAGACTCTTACCGGCCTTCTGGACTTCCGGCAGGCCGTGCTCTCGGGCATAGTGCGTCCTCGCGGGATCCGTGCTGTACCGCCGCGAATCGAAGGTCGGCGCCCGGAGCACGGACACCGGCGTGATCGGTTTGGCCGCTCCGACCGGTGATGATCCAGGCCACGGAGGTCCGCCCTGATGCACCGCATGCTGAGAATCGAGTGGGACGCCGTCGCTGGCGTCTCCGCACCTGCTCCCGCGGGGTCCGGGACTGGACCACGACCCCGAACAATGGCAAGCACGACCGGCACGGCGGAAACGCGGCAATCCTCACGAGAACCAGACTCCGAGCGCCCCTGGGGCGGCTCAGTCGGCGCGAACGACCTTCTGCTCGGCCCAGGCATCGGTGATCAGCCCGGCCCGGATCCGCGCCTTGACTGCTGGCCGTGGGTGCGGTCATTGACCCACTCTCCAGGTGCCGTGATCCATGAGGAAAAGTCCTGTCGCGGCCGGGTCGGCAGCGACGCGCGGCGATAGACGGAGCCTGCTGAACCGAGAGGTGTTTCGCGACTCCAGCCGGCCGGCGGGACCGGACGACTGGAGCCGCGATCGAATCGATGAGCGCCGGATGACGCTCCGGCAGGCTACTTGAGCTTGGAGTAGTCGGCGGCGCTCATCATGAACACTTCGGCGTTCAGCGGCACCTCGTACTTCGCGCGCAGTTCGTGCCAGGCGGGGTCCTCCCGGAAGTCGGCGAACACCTGATCGCGATGGGCGCGGTCGCGGTAGGTCAGCATCCAGATCAACGTGTTGGGATTGTCCAGACTCTGCCACGCCCAGACGACCTCGGCGCCGTGCTTCTCGAAGAGCGCCACCTCGCCCTCGCGGAAGCGCCGGTGCAGATTGTCGATGCCGCCCTTGCCGTCCATCTCCGGCTCGGCCGTGTACATGCGGATCTCGAAGCAGCGCGAGTCAGCCGCGACGTTCTTGGAGAATTCCATCGCGAGGTCGCCCGCCGGCCCGCAGGGCGGCGGCGGGTCGTCCTGGGCGAAGGCCAGGCCGCTGAACGCGAGGCTGATCACGACGGCGAGCATTGCTGTTCTCATCTTCTGTCCCCTTCTCGAATGTTTCCAGTGTCCGTGCCGCGCGCGTACGGAATCCTAACACCTATCGAACGCCGGCGTGCGTTGTCATCACGACCCGATGCCACTCAGGCAGCGACAGCACGACTGTTTCTGTAAGTGACTGAGAATTCATTGGTTTATGGGTATGCCCGGACGACATCCCACGGTGTCGTGCTGATGCGCTCGTCCGCATTGGCGTATACTGCCGGCCGTGGCAGCCAATTTGCGGGTAACCTGGGGCACGTACCCCGAGCCAAGGAGTGCAGCATGAGCCTGTCAACCAACTGGCGCGGCTGGATGTGGATTCCGCTCCTGTCGCTGCTGTGTGTTCTCGACGTGCCGGAGGCTGCGGTTGCCCAGGAGGGTTCGGCGGGCGACCCGTCGCAATGGGTCATGCCGAACGCCAACTATGCAGGCTGGAACTACAGCCCGCTGGACCGAATCAACGTCGACAACGTCGAGCAGCTCGCGATGGCGTGGACGATGCAGCTCGGCATCCACGATTCGTACGAAGCCTCGCCGCTCGTGATCGGCGACACGATGTACATCGTCACCCCGAAGCCGAACTACGTCTACGCGCTCGACCTCGCCCGGCAGGGGGTCATCAAGTGGGAGTTCCGGCCCGAGATCCCCGACCCGGAAACGACGGGGAGGAGCGCCTGCTGCGGTGCACAGACCCGCGGCCTGGCCTATGACGACGGCCGGATCTACTTCGCCACCCTCGACGGACAGGTGTTCGCGCTCGACGCGGAGACCGGAGACGAGATCTGGCAGGCCGAGAACGCGAACATCGGGATCGGGGAAACGGTCCCCGGCATGCCGCTGGTGGTCGGCGACAAGGTCATCGTCGGCGTGGCCGGCGGCGAGCGCGGCGTCCGCGGCCACGTCACCGCCTACAGCACCGACACCGGTCGGTTCCGGTGGCGGTACTACAGCATGGGGCCGAACAACGAGGTGGGCATCGGGTCTCGCTTCGAACCCTTCTATCCGGACGACCGGGTCCCCAACCCGGCGCTGGACACCTGGTTCGGCGACTCCTGGCGGCGCGGCGGCGGCTCCGTCTGGGGCTGGTTCACGTACGACCCGGAGCTGAACATCTTCTACTACGGCACGAGCAACTGCGCCCCGTGGAATCCGGACTACCGTCGGGAGTGGGGCGTGGTCGAGCTGGACGAGGACGGGGGCCTGACCGGCTACCGGAACAACTACTGCGCGTCGATCCTGGCCCGCGACGCCGACAGCGGAGAGCTCATCTGGGCCTACAACATGACCCCTCAGGATCAGTGGGACCTGGATGAGCCCAACGCGAACATCCTCGTCGACCTCGAGATCAACGGCCAGACGCGCAAGGCGCTGGTGCGACCGGCGCGCAACGGCTTCTTCTACGTGTTCGATCGGGCGACGGGCGAGATGCTCCTCGAGCCCTGGATGTTCGTCTACAACGACATCTTCGATGGCGTGAACATGGAAACCGGCCGGCCGCGCTACGACCTGACGAAGATGATGTTCACCGCCGTCGAGGACCGACAGCAGTACGTGCCGGACGCCGAGAACATCGCCGTCGGCTGGTGTCCCGGCATCGCCGCCCGGAACTGGCAGAACGACGCGTTCTCCCCGCGCACCGGACTCCTGTACACCCCGACCTCGAACTCCTGCGATCGCCTGAGAATGGTCGAAGGCGATTACGTGCCCGGGAACGACTACACGCTCCGCGAACGCGGCGGCAACGCCCCGGACCCGCCCAATGCGGAGGTCGTCAACGAGCTGCAGGCCAACGATCCGGTGGCGGGCGAGACCGTCTGGCGGATTCAGTGGACGACCGCCAACAACGCGCCGGTCATGGCGACCGGCGGGGACCTGCTCTTCCAGGGCGGCCCCAACGAGGGTGTGGTGCGCGCGATCGATGCCCGGACCGGGGACATCGTCTGGACGTTCCGGACCGGTAGCAGCTTCCGGAACTCGCCGATCACCTACCTCGGGCCGGACGACCGGCAGTATGTCGCCATCATCGGCAGCCAGCGCGCGGGGAGCGTGCAGGTCACCGACGATACGGAACCGGATGCGCCCGACCGCTTCCGGCGAGCCGGCAGCGCGCTCTACGTGTTCGCGCTGCCTCCGGCTCGCAACTGAGGCGCCGACATGTTGGGTCGACGTCGGTTCAACACGCTGCTCGCGGGGACGGCCGGGTGGGTCGCAGCAGGCCCGCTCGGCACGGCCGCCGCGCAGTCGCAGTCGCGCGGCGCCACCTATGCCAGCATGGACGCCCGGCTCTACCGGATTCGCCGCGACGGCGATTCCCTGGTGCGGGCACCGCGCCCGCTGATCCTTCCCGCGCAGGTGCAGGAGGGGTGGCAGCACCCGTCGGGCCGCTACTTCTACATCGCCAGCAGCGATCAGCGCACCTCGACCGCCCGCGTGCGGCACCACTACCTGAACGCGTTCCGGGTGGATTCGTCGGGCGATCTCCAACCGTTCGGCGGGGCCGTGGAGCTGCCGCACCGGCCGATCTACATCACCGTCGACCAGAGCGGCGAGTACGTGCTGTCGGCGTACAGCTTTCCGAGCTCCCTTTCGGTGCATCGGCTCAACGCCGACGGATCGATCGGCGACATGGTGGAGCAACGGGCGAGCCTGGACGCGGGCTTCTACGCGCACGCCGTGTACGTCATGCCCTCGAACCGCGCGGTCCTGCTGCCGGCGCGCGGCAACGAGCCGGAGCCCGGCGTCCACACGGAGGATCCGGGCGGCCTCTTCGTATACGGCTTCGAGAACGGCCAGTTGACCAACAAGCAGACGGTGGCGCCGAACGGGGGACTGGCGTACCGCGTGCGGCACGCCGACTTCCATCCGTCGGGCCGTTGGGTCTACGTCGATATCGAGACGCAGAACCTGCTGCACACCTACGCCATCCGAGCGGACGACACGCTTTCGGAGGAGCCCTCGTTCGTCAGCACGACGCTGGCCGCGCCGGAAGCATATCGCGGCGGACAGACAACGTCGTCGATCCGCATGCATCCGACCAACGGCCGGACCCTGTACGTTGCGAACCGGGGCCGCGGAACGGAGATCTTTCAGGGCGAGCGGGTGTCGAACGGCACCGAAAACACTATTGCCGTGTTCTCCGTTGATTCCGGTACCGGCGAGCCGACCCTGGTGCAGACGATCGACACCCGGAGCATTGCCGTCAGGACGATGGCGTTTCAACCGGACGGCCGATCAATGGTCGCCGCGAGCCCGGAGCCAGGACGAATCCGCGCCCAGGGGCGTCTGGAGACCGAGCCGGCCGCGCTAACGCTGTACGACATCGAAGCGGACGGCCGGCTGGCGTTCAGGTCCACCCTTCCGGTCGACACGCGGGGCGAGACGATGTTCTGGTGCGGGGTCGTCCGCTATTGAAATGGAGGCCCGACATGGGGCGTCCCGCTCTAGAAGCGGAAGCCCCAGGCAATCAGGAACGACCGGGCGGAGCGGTAGTCACCGGCCGAGGTCGCTTCGCCGAAGCGGTCTCCCTCGATGTACGTGGTCGGGATCCCCAACGCGTCCCGCGGCCCATCCGCATCGGGCCGAATGGTCGTGTTGAAGTAGAGCAGCTTGTCGTTGTTGGTCAGGTTGTACCACTCGATCTTCAGCCACGGCCGCAGGCTGCGCCAGACCGGGATGTCGTAGTGGAGCGACAGGTCGAACCGGCCGGAGCCGTTGTAGAGCTCGGATCCGCGGCCGGCCGAGTAGTACAGCGTCCGCGCCGAAGGACCGTCGACGTAGCCCAGCTCGTCTAGAATCGCCTGCTGCTCCGGCGTCACCCGGAAGCTGCTCGACGCCAGGCTGTAGTTCCCCGCCGAGTCGTACCGCCAAAAACCGCCGATGTCGAGATCCCCCAGGGCTCCCATGCCCAGCGTGTAGATTCCCCAGGAGACGCGCGCCCGGTGCTGCTGGTAGTCGTCGAGGCGGCCCCAGGGGTAGAATCGATCCGCCGGCGTCACCTCCGGCCAGTCGCCATAGACCGACGAGGCGCCGGGCGTGTTGGTTCCTTCCCCGTCGAAGTTCCCCTCGTTCCCGAGCTGGATTGTCCAGGATCCGTTCAGCAGCAGGTCATCGAACAACTGGTAGCGCGTCTCGATCTGCAGTCCGTCGTAGTTCCGCTGCAGGACGTCCGGGTCGTCCCCCAGGTCGCCGGGGTTCCGGTAGAACTTGTTCGTGAACGTGCCGTACTCGTCCCCGGTGTCCGGATCGGTGAGTGTCGTCGCCCCCGTCGTCAGGTCCTGGTAGTCCTCCACGAAACTACTGGCGCGGCGCCGGACGTAGGTCGCCTGGAAGTACCCGCGCGTCCCGAGCGTCGTTCCGGACGACAGCGTGAACTCCTTCGTGACGGGCGAATTGAGCCGTTCGTCGGTGAAGACGTTCTGCGTCGGGAAGCGGCCGAGGAACGTGACGTAGTTGTCCGGGTCGAGACCGGGGCAATCGAGCGCGGTGGCGCTCGGCAGACCCGGGCACTCGTGCGTCGGACCGACGTAGTAGCCGAACAGCAGACTCGGGTTGCCGACGTTCGTGTTCTCCGCGAACTGCGCCTCGCTGTACTTTCCGGAGTAGTGGCTGTAGGTCGCCTGAATCGAGTAGCGGCCGTCACCCAACGGGTCGTACGACGCGGCAAGGCGCGGGACGATAGCCTGAGTGTCGACGGTCGTGATGTCGCCCGGCGTCGCCTCGCTCGATACGTACTCGCCCCGCACGCCCAGGTTGAACGAGAGGTGCTCGTTGAGGGACCAGTTGTCGTTGATGAAGAACGACGTGGTGCTGAGGTCGACCCTGGCTCCGCGCGACGGGATCCAGTTCTCGATCAGCGACTCGAAGGTGGAGAACACGGGGATCAGCCGGTTGCCGACGAGGACCGGATCGCCGTTCGCGTCCACCTTGTAGTCCGCATCGAAGACGTAGCCGGTCGACGACTGCGAGTTGCCGCCGGTCCGCGTCGACCGGTAGCTCTCGAAGCCCACCTTCACGTTGTGCGAGCCGAGCGACTCGGTGCCCCGGTACCAGGAGACGTTGCCGGTCACCTGCAGGTTGTTCCGGTCCTCCGGATCGGTCGCATCGAAGTAGGGCACTCCTGCGTCAGCGTGATGAACGGCGAGTACCCGATGGCTGTCTGATCGCCGCCGCCGCCCCGGAAGCCGAACCGTTTCCGCGACACCTGGGCCTCGGCGAAGACGTTCCGGCTCAGGCTGCCCCGGTAGGTCGTCACGTACAGGTCGTTCGGCCGCGTCGCATCGTTCTGCGTGGCCGGCGTGATGCTGAAGTCGAACGTCGGGTCCTCAAACCGGGCCGTCTGGTTCCGCATGTACTGGCCGGACAACGTATGTCCCGGGGCGAGAGTGGCGGTCAGCTTGAACTGGTTCCGGTCGTTGCTGCTACGATCGCTGTACGAGATGCCGGTCTGCGCGAAGCTGTCGCTGTCGGTGATCCGGGCGCGCCGGAACGAGTAGAAGAACCAGAGGCGGTCGCGCGTGATCGGTCCGCCGAGCGTCGCCTCGTGCGTCTGGTTGAAAACGTCCTCACGCTCCACCTCGTTCTCCACCTCGTACGGGTTCAGCCCTTCCCACGTCGGCTTGTCGTAGTTCGTGCGCCAACTGCCCGAGAAGCGGTTGCCGCCGCTCTTCGTGATGACGTTGACGACACCGCCGGAGAAGCGGCCGTACTCGGCGGAGATCCCGGAGGTGAGCACCTGCGTCTCCTCGATCGCATCCGCGACGTAGAGTGCGTTCGAGGTGCCGAACAGATTGTCGTTCGTGTCGACACCGTCGACCAGGTAGACGTTGTCGTAGGCGAACGCGCCGTTGATCGCGAGTTGGCCGGTGTTGGGCGTGTTGGTGTTCAATCCGGGCTGAGTCGCGGCGATGGCGAACGGTGTCCGCCCTATTGGCAACGCGTTCACTTCATCGCTCGCCAGGTTCGAAGCGGTCTCCGTCGTCTGGATCTCCGGCGGAACCACGCCCACCACCTGAACCGTCTCGGTGACGCCGCCGGGCGCCATGACCGCGTTGACACCCACCTCGCCGCCGAGCGGGACCGTCGCGGCCTCTTCGACGTCGCCGAAACCGGAAATCTCGAAGACCACCGAGTAGTCCCCCGGTGGAAGTTGCGGCAGCGAGTAGTTGCCGTTGATGTCGGTAATGGCGGCGCGTGTCCCCTGCAGGGACGGCGAGCTGACCGTGACGGTTACGCCGGGGAGCGAAAGCCCCTGGGAGTCGACCGCGGCGCCGCTGATGGTGCCGGTCTGGCGGCCCTGCGCGAAAGCGTTGGCCGCGAACGCAAGGGCCAGCGCGAGGCTGAACCCCAGTGCGAGCGTTCTCTTTGCCATTGCTACCTCACTGGTCACTTCGCCCGGAACCATACCCGGCGACGTCTGGTCACCGCCGCAGTCCGGACACCGCTCTCGGCAACGGCCGCCCGCGGCCTGCCTACATATCGACCCGGCCCTGCAAGTGCGCCCCGTCGGCTACAACCACCCGCGGGGCCGCGATGACGCCTTCGACCGAGCCGTTCTCGGCAATGCTCACTTTCTCGCCCGTGACGCTGCCGTTTACCTTCCCGAGAACGACGACCGACTTCGCCACCACCTGCCCATCGACTCTACCGGTCGGACCGATCGTCAGAACATGCTGTTGCAGGTCGATCATCCCGTCGACCTTGCCGTCAATGACTATGTTCTCGCTCCCCTGTACCTCGCCCTCTATGACAACGCCCGCCCCGATCCTGGTGACGCCCTCGGGAGCCCGCAGACCAGCGGCCCGCTCCCCACGCGGCGACGGCGGACGGGCGAAGGGACTATCGTCAGCGAACACTGTCTCGACCATGAAGCGACCTCGATTCGTAACTTCTGGCGCCGCTGAAACTTCTCCATCGTCGGCACCAGCATAGCCGACCCACGAACCGCCGCGCACCACACAGTCGCCTTGCCAGCAGTCCTCGGCTCAACCCCTCTGGAAGACTGCTCCCGTCAGGCGACGCCCTTGAGGGCGATGACCGGATCCAGACGCGCAGCCCGTCGTGCCGGCACCAGCGTGGCGGCGACCGCACCTCCCAGCACCAGGAGGGCGTCCACCAGCGCGCGGTCATCCGGAAACCGGGTGTTCGTCCAGCATCAGTCGGGCGGTGACGACCCGGCCGGCGTCGTACCCGCCATCCTCGGCCAACAGCGCACCGACGCTGCGCGTGAGCAGTCCTGCGCCGGCGAGGAGCACGATAGCCAGCGCGATCTGCCCCGCCACCAGGCTCGCCCGAAGACGCCGAGAGCCAGCGTCCCCACGATGATCGCGTTCAGCCCAGGTTGCCGACCGAAGGACCGCAGTGTCCGCTGGAGTTGGTGAAGAGCATCCATCCCGATCACGCGAGGTGAACGACGTGCGGTTCGTGAAGGACGCAAGTGATCTAGAGTATAGGCTTGCGAGGGTGACGATGAATCTACTGCGGACCGGGTCCGTGCCGACCATAATCGCGGCCGTAGCGGTTGCCGTGGGGACGGCGGGAAGCTGGATCCCCGGCCGCTCTTCCGACTACCTCCTGGCCGCCCCGGCTGCTCGAACTGCGCCGGCTTCCGCCGAATCCGTGCGCGGCCTCCTCAATCGCTACTGCGTCGGCTGTCACAGCGAGCGCAGAGTCACGGCGACGGGCGCGGCCGCGTCCGTGCTCGATGCGCAGCTCCGGCAAACGGGGCTCGCGCTGGACGTCGTCGACGCGGAGCGGCCGAGCGCCGACGCGGAGCTGTGGGAGCGGGTGATCGCGAGACTCGCGGCGGGCTCGATGCCGCCGGCGGGACGCCCGCGGCCCGGCGCGGAAGAGACGCGTGCGGTCACGAGCTGGCTGGAGACGCAGATCGACCAGGCGGCTGCGGCGAACCCGAATCCGGGCAGAACCGCGTCGATGCATCGCCTGAACCGCACGGAGTACGGCAACGCCATTCGTGACCTCCTCGCGCTGGAAATCGACGTGGCGGCGATGCTGCCCGGGGACGAGACATCGGATACCGGGTTCGACAACAACGCCGAGGTGCTTTCGATATCGACCGCGCAACTGGAGCGCTATCTGTCGGCCGCGCGGAAGATCTCGCGCCTGGCCACCGGCGTCATGACGGCGCCCGATTTCGCGCGCTTCGAGAACTCCGTGCTGCTGACGCAGGCGGACCGGCAGAACGAGGACCTGCCGCTCGGGTCCCGCGGCGGCCTTTCCGCGACGCACCATTTTCCGGCCGACGGCAACTACATCTTCCGCATCGCGCTGACGACCAACTGGCAGGACTACGTCCGCGGCATGGGCAGAAGGAACCTGCTCGACCTCCGCATCGACGGCAGGCTCGTCGAGCGGTTCACGGTGGGGGGCGAGGCGCCGGGCACGCCGGCTCCGACGACCTGGTCGCCGGCCGAGGCGGGCGCCCCCGAGTGGGAGCGGTACGTCCGCGAGTCTGCCGCCCACCTGGAGATCAGGGTGCCGGTCGATGCAGGACCGCACGTCGTCGGGGTCTCGTTCGTCCGGAACCGATGGGAGCCCGAGGGACCGCTGCAGCCGGTGATGAAGGGAGCGGTCCTGTCGAACAACGAGAAGTACCACGGGCACGCCGAGATCCAGGCGCTGACGATCGAAGGCCCCTACGAGGGCGCGGTTCCCGAGGACACGCCGAGCCGGCGGAGGATCTTCGCGTGTCAGCCCGCCACCGTGCCGGACGAGGAGGCGTGCGCCGAACGGATCCTGTCGAGGCTGGCCCGCCGCGCCTATCGCAGGCCGCCGACGGATCGGGACGTCGAGACGCTGCTCGAGTTCTTCCGGGACGGGCGGGCGAAGGCGGAGGGCAGCTTCGACACCGGCATCCAGCTCGCGCTCGAACGGCTGCTCGTCGATCCGGACTTCCTCCTCCGCGTGCAGGAGGACCCGCCCGGCGCGGCGGCGGGACGGGTGTACGCGCTGGGCGACATCGAGCTCGCCTCGCGCCTGTCGTTCTTCCTGTGGAGCAGCATCCCCGACGAGGAGCTGCTCGGCGTCGCGGAGCGCGGCGAGCTGACGGATCCCGCGATGCTGCGCCGTCAGGTGCGGCGCATGCTGGCCGATCCGCGCAGCGAGGCGCTGGTCAGCAACTTCGCCGCGCAGTGGCTGCACCTGCGGAACCTCGACGAGGTGAAGGCCGAGCCCGCGGTCTATCCCGAGTTCGACCAGGACCTGGTGGAGGCGTTCCGGCAGGAGACGGCGTTGTTCATCGGCAGCACCATCGAGGAGGACCGCAGCGTCCTGGACCTGCTCGGCGCCGACTACACGTACGTGAACGAGCGGCTGGCGCAGCACTACGACATCCCCGGGGTCTACGGGAGCCGATTCCGGCGCGTGGCGCTGCCCGACCTGGAGCAGCGGGGCGGGCTGCTGGGCCACGGCTCGCTGCTGTCGCTGACCTCCTACCCGCACCGCACCTCGCCCGTCCTGCGCGGGCGGTGGCTGCTGGAAGCGATCTTCGGGGCGCCGCCGCCGGGTCCTCCGCCCGACGTGCCCGCGTTGCCGGAGCGCGGAGACAACGACGCACCGGCGTCGATGCGCGAGCGCCTGGAGCTGCATCGACGCAATCCGGCGTGCGCGAGCTGTCACCGGACCATCGATCCGCCGGGCTTCATGCTCGAGCACTACGACGCCATCGGGAGGTGGCGGTCCGTCACCGAAGAGGGTCAGCCGGTGGACGCCGCCGGCACCCTGCCGAACGGGGTCACGGCGGTGGGCTTGGCCGGACTGCGGGGCCTGTTGCTCGACGCGCCCGAGCAGTTCGTGGGCACGCTCACCGAGCGGCTTCTGGCCTACGCCCTCGGGCGCGAGCCGCAATACTACGACCAGCCGACGGTACGCCGCATCGTCCGCAACGCAGCCGCGGACGAACATCGCTGGTCGTCGGTCATTCTCGGGATCGTCGACAGCCCGGCGTTCCTGACGCGGCGGGCGGCGGAGTAACGGGAAACGGATTCACCCGGGTGGCGGAGCACCAGCACGAGCCGACGAGAGGACTGACATGAAAGGCATCAACATCTTCACCGCGAAGCCCTTGTCCCGCCGGAAGGTCCTGCGCGGCGTGGGCGCGACCGTCGCGCTGCCGTTCCTGGACGCCATGGCGCCCGGCGTGTCGGCGTTGGCGCGGACCGCGGCGAAGCCGGTTCATCGCTTCCAGGCGATCTTCGTGCCGAACGGGATGGCGATGGAGTACTGGTCGCCGGCGGCGGTCGGGCGTGACTTCGAGCTCACGCCGATTCTGCAACCCCTGGCGCCGTTCCGCGATCGGATGCTCGTCTTCTCGGGGCTCCACTCGTCGTGGATCTACGTCCATGCGGGTGCTTCCGGTTCCTTCCTGACCGGCACGAGCCGCGGGGGTACGTCCGAAACGGACGTGGTGGCCGACACGTCGATCGACCAGATGCTCGCGCGCGAGTTCGGCGGCTCGACGCCGCTCGCCTCGCTCGAGCTGTCCATCGACAAGGAGGCCAACGCGGGACAGTGCACGTCGGGCCTCAGTTGCGCGTACACCCAGACCATCTCGTGGCGCACGCCCACCATGCCGCTGCCGATGGAGAACAACCCGCGGGCGGTGTTCGAGCGGCTGTTCGGCGACAGCGGCTCGACCGACCCCGCGGTGCGACTCGCGCGCATGCAGGAGAAGCGGAGCATCCTGGACTCGGTGAGGGACAAGCTGGCGGACGTCGAGCGGCGGGTCGGCACGGACGATCGGCGCAAGGTCGAGGAGTATGCCGCGGCCATCCGCGACGTCGAACGACGCATCGAGGTGGCGGAATCCAGGAGCGACGTGGCGGTCGTCGCGGAGGAGCCGCGGGGTGTGCCCTCCACGTTCGAGGAGCACGTCGAGCTGATGTTCGACCTCCAGTTCCTGGCGCTGCAGAGCGACATCACCCGCGTGACCACGTTCATGCTCGGCCGGGAGCAGAGCACCAGGACCTATCCCGAGGTCGGCGTCAACGAACCGCACCATCCGTTGTCGCACCACGGCAACAATCCGGCGCAGATCGCCAAGATGTCGAAGGTCAACACGTATCACGCGGAGCTCACGTCGAGATATCTGGAGCGGCTCCGGACGACGCCGGACCAGGACGGCTCGCTCCTGGACAACATGACCATCATGTACGGCACGTGCATGTCCAACAGCATGCGTCATGCGGGCAACAACGTTCCGATCCTGGTGCTCGGCGGCGGGGCGGGGCGGCTGAAGGGAGGGCGGCATCTCCAGTACGGCGCGGGGACCACGCACGCCAATCTCCTGCTCACCCTGCTGGACAAGTTCGACGTCCGCCTGGATCGTGTCGGCGGCAGCACCGGGGCCTTGCCGATCGACGAGATCAACACGCTGACCGAGCTGTAGGCGCGGAGGACGCCGAACCAGGAGGATGCCGATGTTGGGAGCCCGTGGAAGAAGCGCTGCAAGGAGCCAGGTGGCCGTCTGCCTGTCCGCGTTGCTGCTGGCCCTGGTGGGAGTCCGCGTCGCGGCCGCGGCGTCCCCGGAGGCGCCGCTCGCCGACGCAGCGAAGCGCGCCGATTGGGCCACGGTCCGAGCATTGCTCGAAGAGGGTGCCGACGTCGACGCCCGCCAGGGGGACGGCTCTACCGCTCTTCTCTGGGCCAGCTACCGGGACAATGGGGAGATCGCGGCTCTGCTGATTGGTGCGGGGGCCGATGTCGATGCCACGAACGACCTCGGGGTCACCGCGCTCTGGGCCGCCTGCGAGAACGGCAGCTCGGCCATGGTGGAGACCCTGCTCGCGGCCGGAGCCGACCCGAACACGCCGCTACCGTTCGGGGAAACACCTCTGATGACGGCGGCCCGTTCAGGCAATGCGGACGCGGTCGGCCCACTGCTGGCCGCGGGCGCCGACGTCGACGCCGCCACCGAGGCAGGGGCCTACGGCGCGCAGACGGCCCTCATGTGGGCGGTCGCGCAAGGACATCCCGCGGTCGTGGAGGTGCTCCTGACGCACGGCGCCGACGTGCACGCGCGCTCGAGCACGTTCACCGAGACCGTCAAGACCATCTCGACGTACGCGAACTACGGTCTCCAGTGCGTGCCCCGCGACGAGTGCTACATCACCGAGGTCCGGAGCGGGGGGTTCACGCCGCTGTTGTTCGCCGCCCGGGTGGGCGACCTCGCCTCGGCACGCCTGCTGGTGACAGCGGGCGCCGACGTGAACGAGGCGGCGCCGGACGGGGCCAGCGCCCTGGCGGTCGCGGCGCTCAGTGGAAACGGAGCGGTCGGCGCTCTGCTGCTGGATCACGGCGCGGACCCGAATGCGGCCGAGGGCGGCTATGCGCCGCTGCACGCGGCGATTCTGCACCGGGACCGGAAGCTGGCGGAGACGCTCCTGTCGGCCGGGGCGGATCCCAACGCCCGGGTGTCGGCCTCGACGCGCTACACCCGCGACAGCGCGGACTTCTTCTTCCCGCCCTGGTTCGTCGGGGCGCCGGCGTTCTGGCTGGCGGCCCGCCACCGGGAAGCCGAAATCATGCGCCTCCTGGCCCGCTACGGCGCCGACCCCCACGCCACGCACGGTCCGGAGTACTGGACCGGCGACCGAGGGACGGCCGCCGGCCGAATGTGGGTGGAGGAGGGCGAGACGACCGCTCTGATGGCGGCGGTCGGACTGGGAGGACGCGACCCGCTCCGGGCGGTGGACCACCGCGCCAGAGTTGCGGAAGCGACGGAGCTCGGCGGGGGACCCGATCGCACCGCGGCCCAAGCGGAGACGCTGGAAACCGTCAGGGTGGCGATCGAGCTGGGCGTCGACGTCGACGCCGCGAACGCGCGCGGGCGGACGGCGGTCAGCGCGGCCAGGATCAACGGGTTCGACGAGGTGGCCGCGTTTCTCGTCGAGCACGGGGCGGCGCCCTGACGCGACACGAGAAACACCTCGCGAAGAGGACGTTGCTGCGCCTCCGGTCGCCGGCTCGTACATGAACCACAGCCAGATCGTCAGCTTCATCTGGGGCGTGGCGGACCTGATCCGCGACACCTTCAAGCGCGGCAAGTACCAGGACGTAATCCTGCCGCTCACGGTGCTGCGCCGGCTCGACTGCGTGCTGGCCCCCACCAAGCGGAAGGTGCTGCAGGCGCAGGCGCGGTTCAAGAACAAGCTCGACAACCCGGACCGGCAACTGCAGCGCGCCTCCGGATTCGCCTTCTACAACACGTCCCGCTACGACTTCGAGAAGCTGCTCGCCGACGCCCCCCACGTCGCCCAGAACCTGCGCAACTACATCGCCGGGTTCAGCCCCAACATGCGCGAGGTGCTGGAGAAGTTCGACTTCGACAACACCATCGCCAAGCTCGACGAGTCGGGACTCCTGTTCCAGGTCGTGCAGCGGTTCGGCGATCCGCAGGTGAACCTCCACCCCGACGGGGTCGACAACGCCACGATGGGCACGATCTTCGAGGAGCTCCTCCGCAAGTTCAACGAGGCGCTGAACGAGAACCCCGGCGAGCACTTCACCCCCCGCGACGTCGTCCATCTCATGGTCGACCTGCTGCTGGCCGGCGACGGGGATCGGCTGCGCACGAAGGGGGTCGTGCTCAGCGTCTACGACCCGTGCTGCGGCTCGGGCGGCATGCTCACCATCGCCAAGGAGCACATCACCGCCGGCGAGACACGCGACGGCGAGCGCCGCGGCGCTGCCGTGAACCCGGACGCCGACACCCACCTGTTCGGCCAGGAGGTGAACCCGGAGACCTTCGCCATCTGCAAGTCGGATCTCTTCATGAAGTCGGCGGACGGCCGCGACGCGGAGAACATCCTGTTCGGGAGCACGCTCTCGAACGACCGGCACACCGGCGCCGGCTTCGACTACATGATCGCCAATCCGCCCTACGGCAAGGACTGGAAGCGCGATCAGGACACAGTGCGGGCCGAGCACGACCGGGGCGCCGCCGGCCGCTTCGCGCCGGGCCTGCCGCGAATCAGCGACGGCCAGCTCCTGTTCCTGCAGCACATGCTGGCGCACGTCAAGGAGCCGGCCCGGGGCGGCTCGCGGGTCGCGATCATCATGAACGGCTCGCCGCTCTTCACCGGCGACGCCGGCAGCGGCGAGAGCGAGATCCGCCGCTGGATCCTGGAGCACGACCTGCTCGAAGCGCTGATCGCCCTGCCCGAGCAGCTCTTCTACAACACCGGCATCGCGACTTACGTCTGGGTGCTCACAAACCGCAAGCGGCCCGAACGGCGCGGCAAGGTCCAGCTCGTCGACGCCACCGCGTTCTGGGTCCTGCTGCGCAAGAGCCTCGGCGCCAAGCGCCGCGAGGTGCCGTTCGAGCGGAAGCAGGACATCCTGCGGCTGCTGTCCGACTTCGGGGACGGGGCCACCCGCCAAGTCGTCCGGAACGGCGAGGAGCGCGAGGCCGTCGTCAGCCGCGTCTACCCCACCACGCACTTCGGCTTCCGTAAGATCACCGTCGAACGGCCGCTCCGGCTCGACTTCCAGGCCAGCCCCGAGCGCATCGCGCGGCTCGACGACGAGCGCGCCTTCGCCAACCTGGCCGTGTCGCGCAAGCGGGGCGAGGCCAAGGCCCGGGACGAGGCGGCGGGCCGCAAGCAGCAGGACGCCATCCGCGCCCTGCTCCGGAGCCTGCCGGACACGCTGTTCCTGGACCGGGCGGTGTTCGAGACGGAGCTTTCCGCTGCGGTCCAGGAGGCGGAACTCAAGCTCGCCGCGCCGATCCGGAAGGCCATTCTCTCCGCGCTGTCCGAGCGCAACGCCGAGACGGCGATCTGCCGGGACGCGGAGGGCCGCCCCGAGCCGGATCCGGATCTGCGGGATACGGAGAACGTGCCCCTCCGGGAGGATGTCGAGTCGTTCTTCGAACGCGAGGTGAAGCCCCACGTGCCCGACGCCTGGATCGACACGACCCGCCGGGACCCGCAGGACGGCGAGGTCGGGCTGGTGGGCTACGAGATCAACTTCAACCGGTACTTCTACGAGTACCGCCCGCCCCGCCCGCTGGAGGAGATCGAGGCCGACATCCAGCAGGTGGAGAAGGAGATTATCGCCATGCTGCGGGAGATTGCGGGGTGATTGTGCCGGTCAGCGATCGCCCGCACACGTCATCGTGCGGACGCAGCGACATCGGGGTCGTAGCGCGCGACCTCGATCTCATCTTCCCTCGCTTGCGCCTGCGCGACGTCGTAGGCCGCCTGCAGCCGCATCCATGTCTCGGTCGTCGAACCGAACGCCTTGGCCAGCCGCACGGCCATATTGCCCGAGATTCGAGCGCGACAGTTCACAACGTTCGAGAGCGCCTGGCGGCTGACGCCCAGAACCTTCGCCCCGTCGGTGACGCTGAGGCCGAGCGGCTCCAGACAAGATACGCGCACCACCTTGCCGGGATGCGGGGGGTTCTTCATCGGCATCGCAGTTCTCCCTCCATCAGTGGTAGTCGAGTTGGGCGAGCACTGCTTCCACCCGGTCGTGCAGATCGGGACGGATAAGGCTTCGGTCCCCGCGCTCGTACAGACGCTTGAGCCCGCGATGTCGGAAGCTCCGTATCACCCCTAGAACGTAATGTGTCAATAGACACTTGTCAATGCGGGGCTCGACGGCGGTCGCGCGCGGCCTCTGCCGCCGCACCGCGGCTGCGCGTACACGACATCGGCACACAGCCTCCGGCGACGGTCTGGATCGCCATCCCGCACAAGTCCCGCACGCCCGTTACCGGCCTGCCGGTCAGGGTGTTCCGCTTCTCCGGGGCATCTCTGCGCTATGGCATCGAGGACGCCGAGTTCGAGGGTGTTCCAGTCCGGATCACCAGCCCCGCCCGCACGATCCTGGACTGTTTCCGTTGTTGCTGCGCGAAGTGATCGGTATTACCGTACGCTCTAGCGCTTGCACTTGGAGGACTACCACTGATGACTGCCACCGGCATCCAGGTGAACATGACGCCCTCTCATCCAGGCGACTTCATCCGCGCGGAGGTCATACAGGAACTGGGTCTCAACGTCACCAGGGCCGCCGCAATTCTCGGTGTCCGGAGGAGCACGCTCTCCGCGCTACTGAACGGCAACGCCGCGCTTTCCCCGGAGATGGCGCTTCGCATGGAGAAGGCCTTCGACGTGAGCATGGACATGCTGCTCCGGATGCAGGCTTGGCATGACGCCTCGCGCATGCGCGCACGGGCGAATGAGATCGCGGTCGCGCGGTACGAACCGGCGTGATCGTGTTTGATCTTCCCCTTACATCGGGTTACCCTCCGAAGCGTTGACCGATTCAAAACGCAGGCAAATGTCTGTGGGTGCCGACATTTCCGGGCACGATTCCTGGCCAGGCACCCCCGGCCTGCAGGATCTCGGCACGAAGACCTTCTTCCGCCCGCGCGAGGCCGCCGAGATGGGCGTCGACTCCCGTGCGCTGCGGCGCCTGGTGGACGAGGGATCCGTCGAGCGCGTGGCGCGTGGTCTCTACCGCGTCGCGGACGCCGAACCGACCGAGCACTACACCCTGGCCGCCGTCTGCGCGCGGGTGCCGGACGCCATCGTCTGCCTGCTCTCCGCCCTGAGCGTCCACGGCCTCGGAACCCAGCTCCCGTGGCAGGAGTGGATCGCCATCCCGCACAAGGCCCGCACGCCCCGTCTCCCCGAACTGCCGGTCCGGGTGGTCCGCTTCTCCGGCGCCTCGCTTCGCTACGGGGTCGAGAGCGCGGTCTTCGAGGGCGTTCCTGCCCGCATCACGACCCCGGCCCGCACGGTCGTGGACTGCTTCCGCTTCCGCCGGCTGGTCGGCAAGGACGTGGCGCTCGAGGCACTGCGCGAGGCACTGCGCGATCGCCGGGCGAGCGTCGGCGAGATCCTGCGCACGGCCGAGGTCTGCCGCGCCAAGTCACTCGTCGTCCCCGTGCTGGAGGCGCTGTCCGGATGACTCCTCGCGGGAAAATTCGGGACGTCCCCGCCTCTGTCCGCCAACGCCTGCTCAACCTCGCCCGCGAGCAGGGAATCCGTTTCGACAGCGTGCTCCAGCGCTACGCGGCCGAGCGGTTCCTGTACCGCCTCTCCGTCTCGGAGGAGGTGAACCGCTTCACCCTGAAGGGCGCGGCGCTGTTTCGAGTCTGGACCCGGCAGGAGTTGCGGCCGACCCGCGACGTCGACTTCCTCGCCGTGGGGTCGGAGGACCATGCCGTGATTCGTGCCGCTCTGGAAACCGTGTGCGGCTCGCCGTGTCCCGAGGACGGCGTGGTCTTCGACCCGGGAACGATGCGCATCGCCAACATCCGCGAGGAGCAGCCGCACGGCGGCATTCGGGCACAGATACACGCCCGCCTGGGCCAGGCGCGCCTCGCCCTGCAGGTCGACATCGGCTTCGGCGACGTCATCACGCCCGGACCCGAAGAGCAGGACTACCCCACACTGCTCGACCTGCCCGCCCCGCGCCTCTGGACCTACTCCCGCGAGACGGTCGTCGCCGAGAAGCTCGACGCGATGGTGAGCCGGAACCAGACCAATTCCCGCGTGAAGGACCTCTGGGACGTCGCCTGTCTCGCGCGCTGGTTCGCGTTCGACGGCGAAACCCTGCGAACCGCAATCGCGGAGACCTTCCATCGCCGAGGGACCTCGTTCACGAAAGAGAGGCCGGCGGCGCTGCTCCCCGGCCACTACGAGCACGCCGCGCGCTCGCAGCACTGGCAGGTGCTGCGGCGGCGGATCGCGATGGACGCCGACGGTCCGGTCCGGCTCGTGGACGCGGGCGAGGAACTGCGGTGCTTCCTGGGGCCTGTCTGCGACAGCCTGATCGAAGAGAGCCCGTTCGCGCAGGCGTGGCCCGCCGGCGGGCCGTGGCGGCCGGGGATTCAGGTCCGGACGGAAGGCGACGGCGGTGACTGAGATGACCGATCCGGGCAAGGAGGTGCGACCTCGTCGCTTCCGGCCGTACGCCGAGTACAAGGACTCCGGCGTCGAGTGGCTGGGCGAGATCCCGGCGCACTGGGAGGTAAAGAAGTGGCGGTATTGCTGCCGCGTTGCGGAGGGACAGGTTGCCCCCAACGACGAGCAGTTTCGCGCGAGGATCCTGATCGCACCCAATCACATCGAATCCGGCACGGGTCGGATACTCCACACGGAGACGGCCGACGAGCAGGCCGCGATCAGCGGAAAGTACCTGGTCGGTCCAGGAGATATCATCTATTCGAAGATCCGACCCGCCCTCAACAAAGCCTGTATCTCAACCGGCGGTTGGCTCTGTAGCGCGGACATGTATCCCGTCTCAATCACTGAGAGTCGACTCCAGACGTGGTTCCTGCTCTATTTCATGCTCTCCGCTCCCTTCGTTCAACTCATGGTGGACCAATCCATGAGGGTGGCCATGCCCAAGGTCAATCGCGACAAACTCGCCGCCTGCCCACTATTGGTTCCGGACCCTGCGGAACAATTTGCTATCGCCGACTTCCTCCACCGCGAAACGGCGAGGATCGATGAGCTGGTGGCGAAGAAGGAGCGGCTGATCGAGCTGCTTCAGGAGAAGCGCACCGCCCTCATTACCCGTACCGTCACCCGGGGCCTCGACCCGAACGTCCCCACGAAGGACTCCGGCGTCGAGTGGCTGGGCGAGATCCCAGCGCATTGGGAGGTAAAGCGACTCAAGAACCTCTCTACGTTCGTTACGAGTGGGTCACGAGGGTGGGCAGAGTTCTATTCGGATGCGGGTCCGTTTTTTTTGCGAATTGGCAACGTGCAGTCGGGGTCGATTGACCTGAACTTTGATGACGTCCAGCACGTAGACCCACCGCAAGGCTCGGAGGGCGAACGTACTCGTGTGAAGCCAGGGGACGTCGTTGTGTCAATCACCGCGCTCATCGGGGCGGTGGCCGTGGTCTCCGCGGATCTCGCTGAAGCATTCGTCAATCAGCACCTCGCGCTGATCCGACTCTCCACTCCGGAAGTCGATTCTCGTTGGATCTCCTACTGCGTCATGTCGCCAATCGGCCAAACGCAGTTCGCTGCCGATCTCTATGGCGGCACCAAGGACGGCCTAGGGCTGGATGATGTCCGATCGCTCGTCGTTCTTAAACCGCCCATCCGTGAGCAAGAGCGCATCGTTACCTACCTGGATAGTCAAGGTACCAAGCTGATGAAGCTCGTTCAGACGGTTCGTACCGCCATCGACCACCTCAAGGAGTTCCGCACCGCCCTGATCTCCGCGGCGGTCACCGGCAAGATCGACGTGCGGGAGGCAGCACCCCGATGAGCTTCGAGCCCGGCTTCACCGTCACCCACGCGATCACGGCCGATCTCACGTGAGTCCGGGGGCCGCGGAGCTATGGCAAGCTGTGACATCGAACTGTGACATGCTGCGGCGAGCTGCGATGCTCCCCGCGATGCGGAGTCCGCGCCGTCACCTCGACGCCTTCTCATCGACCACCTGCTTGATCCAACTGTTGAGGCTCATGCCGCGTGCACTGGCGGACAGGGCGGCTCGCTGTTGCAGGTCGGGGCCAAGTCGCAGGTTGAGCGTGCCCGAGAAAGGCTTCCTTGGTTCGACCCCGTCTTCCTTGCACGAAGCGAGGTACTCGTCGATGGACCGCTGGAACTCGCGCCGAATCCCGTCCACGTCGGTCGCTTCGAACGTGGCGATGGGATAGGGGCCGCTCTTGACGACCCGGCCGTGAAGGCGGCCCACCGAGTAGTCGAACTCGATGGCGGCTGCGTAGCCTTTGTACTCCATCATGGTACCATTTGTAGTATCACACGGAGCTAAGCTACCGGCGCGGGCGCCGCGATCCTGCCTGAGCGGTCCATCCCATGACTCCTGACATTTCCGAGCGAGCCTTCGAGGAAGCGATCGAGTCTGCCCTGCTGCGCCACGGCCCCGACGCCCCCCGTCGGAAGGGCGCGACTAGGGTGCGGGAGTCACCGCCGGCGTACGGCGACGAGCCTTTGCCCGGCGGCTACCGCAAGCGCCGGCCGGAAGACTACGACCGCGGACTCTGCCTGCTCCCGGCCGATGTCGTCGATTTCCTCCTCGTCACCCAGCCGACGGAGTGGGAGAAGCTCACGCAGCACCACGGGACCGACGTGAAGCCGCGCTTCATCAGCCGGCTCTCGCGCGAGATCGCCCGGCGGGGGGCGCTCGACGTGCTGCGCAACGGCGTCAAGGACTCCGGCTGCAGGTTCCAGCTCGCGTACTTCCGGCCGGCGAGCGGGCTGAACGAGGAGTCGCAGCGCCTGCACGCGGCCAACCTCTTCGCGGTGGTGCGCCAGCTCCGCTTCAGCGAACAGGGCGAGCAGAGCCTCGACCTCGTGCTCTTCCTGAACGGCATCCCCATCTTCACGGCCGAGCTCAAGAACCCGCTCACCAGGCAGGACGTCGAGGACGCGATCCGGCAGTACCGCGACGACCGCGACCCGCGCGAGCCGCTCTTCGGATACGCGCGCTGCCTCGCCCACTTCGCGGTGGACCCGGAGCAGGTGTTCGTGACGACGGCGCTCGCCGGGCCCAAGACCCGCTTCCTGCCGTTCAATCAGGGACGCTTCGGCGGCGCCGGGAACCCGCCGGTCCCGCCCACCCGGACGGGCTTCCCCACCGACTACCTGTGGGAGCGGATCTGGGCCCGGGACAGCATCCTCGACCTCATTCGTCAGTTCATCCACGAGGTGGAGGTAGAGGACGATCGCGGGCGCAAGACCGGCAGGCGCTTCCTTATCTTTCCCCGCTACCAGCAGCTCGACTGCGTGCGACGGCTCGTGGGCCACGCGCGCGACCACGGCGCCGGCGAGCGCTACCTGATCCAGCACTCGGCCGGCAGCGGCAAGAGCTTCACCATCGCCTGGCTCGCCCACCGGCTCTCGGTGCTGCACGATCGCGACGACCGGCGCGTCTTCGACTCGGTCGTGGTGGTGACCGACCGCCGCGTGCTCGACCGCCAGCTCCAGAGCACCATCCGGCAGTTCGAGCAGACCCTCGGCGTTGTGGAGAACATCGAGCACACCTCGCGGCAGCTCCGCGAGGCCCTGGAGGCGGGGCGCACGATCATCGTCACCACGCTGCAGAAGTTCCCCGTCATCGCCGAGCAGATCGGCCAGCTTCCCGGCAAGCGCTTCGCCGTGATCGTCGACGAGGCGCATTCGTCGCAGTCCGGCGAGAGCACGAAGAGCCTCAAGGCGGTGCTCGCGGCGGGGAGCCTGGAGGAGGCCGAGCGGGAGGAAGCAGGCGCCGAGACCCCGGAGCAGGAGATCGAGGACCGGGTCATCGAGGAGATCCGCAGCCGCGGGCGGCAGCCGAACCTCTCGACGTTCGCCTTCACGGCCACCCCGAAGCCCAAGACCCTGGAGCTCTTCGGCCGAAAGCGGCCGGACGGGAAGTTCGAGCCCTTCCACCGCTACACCATGCGCCAGGCGATCGAGGAGCGGTTCATCCTCGACGTGCTGGCGAGCTACGCGACCTACAAGGCCTACTGGCGCCTGCTGAAGAAGATCGAGGACGACCCGCGCTACGACAAGCGCAAGGCGGAGCATCTGCTCAAGTCGTTCGTCGAGCTGCACCCGCACGCCATCGGCGAGAAGATCGCCGTCTGCGTGGAGCACTTCGCCGCGCAGGTCGCGACCGAGATCGGCGGGCGGGCCAAGGCGATGATCGTCACGCGCTCCCGCCTGCACGCGGTGCGCACCAGGATCGCCCTGGACAGCCACCTCGGCGAGCAGCGCCATCCCTGGAAGGCGCTCGTCGCCTTCTCCGGAACGGTGAAGGACGGCGGCGAGTCGTACACCGAGTCCGGCATGAACTCGGCCGGACAGGATCGGGTCATCAGCGATCGGCAGACGGCGGCCGAGTTCGAGAAGCCCGAGTACCGCTTCCTGGTGGTCGCCAGCAAGTTCCAGACCGGTTTCGACCAGCCGCTGCTCCACACGATGTACGTGGACAAGAAGCTGGGGGGCGTCAACGCCGTACAGACGCTGTCCCGCCTGAACCGCACGCACCCCGGCAAGCAGGGCACGATGGTGCTCGACTTCGCCAACGAGTCCGACGAGATCAAGAAGGCCTTCGAGCCTTACTACGAGACCACCCTGCTCTCGGAGGAGACCGACCCCAACCTCCTCTACGAGGTCCAGGACAGGCTGCTCGACTTCGGCGTGTTCACGGCCGACGACGTCGGGTCCTTCGCGCGGGTCTACTTCGATCACAAGACGACCCAGGACCGGCTCTACGCGGCGCTGGAACCGGCGCGCCGGCGCTTCGCCGATCTCGACCCCGACGAGGGTGGCGACTTCCGCGGTCAGCTCACCGACTACGTACGCCTGTACTCGTTCCTCTCGCAGGTGCTGACGTTCGCCGACCCCGACCTGGAAAAGCTCTACGTCTTCGCCCGGCACCTCCGGCGCCTGCTGCCGGCCGGCAGCGAAGAGCTCCCCCGGGAGGTCCAGCAGAACATCGACATGGAGTCGTTCCGCATCCAGCAGACCAGCCGCGGCCGGGTCGCGCTGGAACGGCAGGTCTGGCCGCTCGAACCCGCCGGGAGCAAGCCGCGCGGCGGCGGCGGCGCGGAGGAGCTGGAGACGCTCTTGCGGATCATCGAGGCGCTGAACGAGCGCTTCGGGCTGAACCTCGGCCCCGAGCACCGCGTCACGCTCGAGTCCATCCGCTCGGCCCTCGACGAGGACGCCGGCCTCGACGCCAGCGCCCGGGTGAACACCCGCGAGAACGTGCGGCTGACCTTCGACCCCAAGGTCGAGAACAAGATCCAGGAGATCGTCGAGACCAACTTCGACCTCTACAAGCGCATCACCGACGACCCGGACTTCGGCCGGGCGTTCAAGAACCTCCTCTTCGACGACTACATCCGGCGGCACCGGCGCGCCGAGGAGCTGCTCAAGCTCCAGGAGTCGAAGACGCTGGAGTTCAAGTCGAGCCTGCGCTGGAACCTGCAGGAGGACCGCAAGGACGACCGGCACGTGACCCACGCGGCGCTCAAGACCATCGCCGCCTTCCTCAACACCGAGGGCGGCGACCTGCTGATCGGCGTGGAAGACGACCGCAAGGTGCTCGGCATCGACCACGACCGCCTGGACAGCGACGACAAGTTCCTGCGCCACCTGGCCCAGACCGTGCGCAACGGCCTCGGCGACCGCGCCGGCACCTGCATCGATCCGAAGACGCAGATCGTCGAGGGCAGAACCGTCTGCCTCGTGAGCTGCCAGCGGAGTCCCGAGCCGGTGTACCTGCGCTGGAAGGGCCTGGAGAAGACCGATGCCGGCGACCTCTACGTCCGGACCGGCCCCGGTTCGGTGCGACTCGGCGAAGAGGATGCCGCGAAGTACGTCGCCACCCGATTCGGCTCGAAGTAATCCCTGCCAGGCGGCCGGCGGAGAGTCCGAGTGATGCTCGTGACCGGTCGTCGGTCCCTCCGCAGGCTCATGCGTCGGCCAGCAAAAAGGGCCGGATGAGCAGCGGTCGCGGGTCGACCTTGCCGGAGCCTCTCAGAACAACTGGTCGAGTGCCTCCCGTGGGGTCAAGGCGGGGATCGGCGAGCGCGCGAAGTCCCTGACGTTCCTGGTCACGATGTGGCGCGCTCCGCAAGCGCGTGCGGCGGCAACCTGCATCGCGTCTTCGAAGTCCGCCATCGGAAGCGACACCGCGTAGCGAAGAGCCGCCGTATCCGTCGGCGCCACCGCCACGAACCGAACCAACTCGGCGATGAAGTCGCGCGTGTCGGAATCCCCACGCTCGGAAGTCACGAGGTAGTAGAAGTTCGACACCGTGTGCCACGCGACGTACGCGCGCCGTGAACCACGCTCGACCCGATCGAGGAGTTCGGACGACGGTCCCGAATGAGGACGCCGATCGAGGGCGACGTCGATGAGCACGTCCGTGTCGAGCAGCATCAGAGGTATTTCCGGGCGAGCGCCTCGTAGCGACCATCGTCCCGCCGCGCCTCCTGGAACCGGCCTCTCCACCGCGACGCGAACGAGGGAGTGTCCTCCACCGCGATTTCTCTGAGCGACGCTTCGATGAGGGACGACAGTGACACGCCCCGAGAACGCGCGTACTGCTTGGCCCGGGGAAGCACCTCACCGTCCACCGTAACCGTCAGTTTTCTCTTCATCGGTCAGCCACCGGCCAGCGAAACACGTATAGTGTATATATTATACGTGCTCTCGGCATGTCGGCCGTCAGCCAAGAACAGCGAAAACAAGGTGACCGTGCAAGATATCGACGACTACGACCAGATGCAGGAGAGCGTGGCCCTTCTCACGATGCTTGCACTCGGCAACCGGCAGATCGAAGCCGGTCTCGTGCAGCCGGCCGCGGAGGTCGTTTCGCGACTTCGGGGCCAGGGCGATGATCGTGACGCGCTCGCGCCTGCACCGCGGCGCACCAGCTCGACGTGATGCCCGCCGACGAGCCGTCGCAACAGCTCGCAGCGCCGTCGACGCGTCGTTTCCCTCGCCGCCGCGGCGGGCGATATGATCGACACGTCTGGCCATAATCGGTTTCGGCCACCCCCAACGTCGCAGCCACCACGACACAGTCTACGGAGTTCCCCATATGCACATCGCACTCTCGCTCGGGACAACCGCCATGATCATCCTCGCCGCGGCCTTCCCGGCCAAGGCGCAGGTGGAGGCCGTGACCGACCCCGTGCCCGACCCGATCCGGAAGGGCGACCTGGTCGTGGCAGCGACCGAGTTCGTTCGCGCTCCGCAAACCGAGGAGTCGGCCCTCGACGCCATAACGAACCTGGCCTACGCCCGCATCCAGTTCCTGACTCCGGTGGGGGACGGCTCGGGGCGCCTGGTCCTCAACGACCTGCGCGGGCTGCTGTACATCACCGACGAGAACGGGATGGCGCCGGTCACGTACCTGGACGTTCGCACCCGCGACGTCGGCTTCGACGACTCGATGTTCCCCAACGAGACCGGTCTGGTGGGGGTCGCGTTCCACCCGCAGTTCGCCGCCGCCGGCACGCCGGGGTTCGGCAAGTTCTACACGGCGTACAGCGCCCGGTCGGACAGCGGCCGCGCGGACTACCTGGACGACGACGCCGAGACCCACGAGAGCGTGATCCGGGAGTGGACGGCCGGCGATCCGCGGGCCAACGTGTTCAGCGGCACCTCGCGGGAGGTGTTCCGGATCGGCCAGTTCGCCTCCAACCACAACATCGGCACCATCGCGTTCAATCCCACGGCCGCCGCGGGATCGCCGGACTACGGGCTCCTCTATGCCAGCTTCGGGGATGCCGGGGCGGCCAACGATCCCCGCGACTTCGGCCAATCCCTCCGCGTGCCGCACGGTGCGATCATTCGCATCGATCCCCTCGCGGGCGACGGGAGTCGGGGGTACGGCATTCCGGCGGACAATCCCTTCGTGGGCGAGGCGGGCATCGCTCCCGAGATCTGGGCCTACGGTCTGCGGCATACGCAGCAGTTCTCCTGGGACACGGACGGCCGGATGTTCATGGGCGACATCGGCCAGAACTTCGTGGAAGAGGTCAATCTGGGCGTGCCCGGCGCCAACTACGGCTGGCGGCTCCGGGAGGGCACGTTCGCCACGGGCTACGCGGTGGGGTCGCGCCCGGGACGGGTGTATCCGCGCCCGGCGCAGGACGACCGTCCCTTCGTGTATCCGGTAGCCCAGTACGACCACGGCGACGGCAACGCCATCGGCGGCGGCTTCGTCTATCGGGGTCAGGCCATTCCCGCCCTGCAGGGCAAGTACGTCTTCACCGACTTCCCGCGCGGCCGGGTGCTGTACATCGATGCGGACACGCTCGTTGCGGGTCAGCTCGCCGAGATCCGGGAGCTTCGGCTGATCGTGGACGGCCAGGAGCGCGACCTGATCGAGGTGGCCGGGTTCCCCAACACCTACGGCCGCGGCGACCGGGTGGACGCGCGTCTGGGCATCGACTCCGCCGGGGAGCTCTACCTGCTGACGAAGGGCGACGGCTGGGTGCGGAAGCTGGAGCCGGCGCGAGCGCGGTAGTGCCAGGGGCGCGCCCGTGCCCGTGTCGCCGGCGCTCGGCTCGGTACGTCGCCAGCGGATTCGGCACGCCTCTCGACTCTGGCGGAAGGCGGCGCCAGCACGTATCCTGAGTCCTGGGAACATGGTGTAGTGACGGGCCGAGTGCGCCGAGGCCGGCGCGCGCACGACCGGAGGGGAACCGATGTCCATGCAAGCTGATCGTCCACGGCGCCGACTCCTGGTCGCAGCCACCGTCCTCGCCGCCTGCGCGGTTGCGCAACCGGCGCTGCTCGCCCAGTCCCCGGCGGAATCGGCGTTCGTCCCGGTCACCGACGCGATGCTGCAGGCGCCGGCGCCCGGCGACTGGCCGATGTGGCGCCGCACCCTCGACGGCTGGGGCTACAGCCCGCTCGACCAGATCGACCGGGACAACGTGGGCGACCTGCGTCTGGTCTGGACCCGCGCCCTGCGCGCCGGGGGGCGGCAGCAGGGAACTCCGCTGGTCTACGACGGCGTTCTGTACATGCCGAATCCGAGCGACGTCATCCAGGCCATCGACGCGGCGACCGGGGACCTGCTGTGGGAGTACCAGCGGCCGCTGCCCGACGACGCGTGCGAGCGCATCATGCCCGGGGTGTGCACCACGAACCGCAACCTGGCCATCTATGACGACCTGATCATCGACACCAGCGTCGACGAGTACGTGTTCGCGCTCGACGCGAAGACCGGCGAGCTGGTCTGGGAGACGCCGGTGCTCGACTACCGGACCCATCCGGCGAACCAGAGCACCGGGCCGATCATCGCCAACGGCAAGGTCATCTCCGGACGAAGCTGCATGCCCGCGGCCGGACCCGACGCCTGCGTCATCACCGCGCACGACCCGCACACCGGCGAGGAGCTGTGGCGGCGGCGCACCATTCCGCGTCCCGGCGAGCCGGGCGACGAGACGTGGGGCGGCCTGCCCGACGCGGAGCGGCGCCACGTCGGCACGTGGATGGCCCCGAGCTACGACCCGGAGCTGAACCTCCTCTTCATCGGCACCTCGGTGACCTCGCCGGCCCCGAAGTTCATGGTGGGCGGTGCGGACAACCGGCACCTGTACCACAACTCGACGCTCGCGCTCGACGCCGACACCGGCGAAATCGTCTGGTACTACCAGCATCTGAACGACCACTGGGACCTCGACCATCCCTTCGAGCGCCTGCTCGTCGACACGGCAGTGCGGCCGGACCCGGCCGCGGTGAGCTGGATCAATCCGCGCCTGCAGCCGGGCGAGGAGCGCCGCGTGATGACCGGCATCCCCGGCAAGACGGGCGTGGTCTACACCCTCGACCGCGCCACCGGCGAGTTCCTGTGGGCAACGCCCACCGTGGCGCAGAACGTGATCAGCAGCATCGACGGCGCAACCGGCGCGGTCTCCGAGAACCCGGAGCTGGTCTTCGGCGGCTTCGGGCAGGAGGTCCTGACCTGCCCCACCGCGATGGGCGGCAAGGACTGGGAGGCCGGGGCCTACAGCCCGCGCACGAACATGATGTACATGCCGCTGCGCAACGCCTGCGCGCGGATGGCGCCGCTCGACGACGGCGGCCGCTCCCTCTACAGCCTCAGCATGCGCAACGAGCTGGCGCCCGGCACCGACCAGCTCGGCGCGGTGTGGGCCATCTCGGCGGAGACCGGCGTGACGGCCTGGACCTACGAGCAGCGTGCGGCCACGATGTCGCTGGCGACCACGGCCGGCGGTCTCGTCTTCGTGGGGGACATCAACGGCCGTTTCCGCGCCCTCGACGACGAAACCGGCGAGGTGCTCTGGGAGATCAACCTCGGATCGCCGGTGAGCGGCTTCCCCGTGACCTACGCGGTCGACGGCCGGCAATACGTGGTGGCGGGGACCGGGACGGGCGGCAACGCCTCGCGCTGGAGCGCGATGACGCCGGAGCTACGGCCGAGCAGCGGCAACAACATCTTCATCTTCGCGCTACCGGAATGAACGGCACCCGTTTGCCGGCTCCGGTCCGATCTCGCATCGGGAGGGTCGCCATGACCAACGTCAAGGAAGCGGGTCGGCTCTCCAGTTGCTCTGGATGCGTCAATGCTCCGACTCGCTCAACGTCAGCTCCGGGAAAGTAACGTCGGTGTCGACGGTAATCAAGAAACCGGAGGTCCTGGTTCAGCCGTCCGAACACGCTACGATTGCCCAATGAGAGCTACGCGATGCGGATTCTCGCTGACCGGCGGCGCCGCGCTCGCCGTGCTGCTCGTCTCCTGCTCGGATGCGCCGTCGGGCGAACCGCCGCTGCCGACCGAAGCGGAACTGGTGGCCGGCTGGCGGATGATCGACCTCAGCCACGCCTACGCCAGCGACACGCTCTACTGGCCGACCGACACCGACGGCTTCCGGCTGGACACGCTCGCCGAGGGAGAGACACCCGGAGGGTACTTCTACGCCGCGAAAGCGTTCGCGACCGCCGAGCACGGCGGCACGCACCTCGACGCGCCCAATCACTTCGCGGAGGGCGGCGACGACGCGGCGGCGATTCCGCTGGATCGGCTCATACTGCCGGGCATCGTGATCGACGTGAGCGCAGCGGCGGCCGCCGATCCCGACTACCTGGTGACTCCCGAGAACGTGGTGGCGTGGGAGGACGAGCACGGCCGGGTGCTGGAGGGCTCCGCGGTGCTGATCCGGACCGGCTGGGCCACCCGCTGGCCCGATGCGCTCGCGTATCTCGGAGACGACACGCCCGGCGAGACCGGCAACCTGCACTTCCCCGGCATCGGGGAAGCGGCAGCACGCCTGCTCGTCGAGGAGCGCGGCGCGGGACTGCTCGGCATCGACACCGCCAGCATCGACAACGGCCAGTCCACCGACTTCATCGCTCACCAGATCGGGGCCGCGGCCGGCGTGCCCAACCTCGAGAACGTGGGGGATCTGTCCGCATTGCCGCCCACCGGCTTCCTGCTCGCAGCGCTGCCGATGAAGATCGAGGGCGGCACCGGCGCACCGGCGCGCATCGTCGCGCTGATTCCGCCTGCACGCGAAGCGACGCCGTGATCGCAGACCGCGACGATCGGTTCTGAGCGCGCCGGAGCGCGACCCGCGCCACTCACCCGGCCAGATACGGGATCGTCTGCGGTCCCTCGGGCAGGACGCACACCCGCGCGGCCGGCCCGGCCCGGTCGAGCTGCTCGCGCGTCGCCTCGGCGACGTCGTCGATGGGCGTCAGGTGCGCAGCGCGCACTTCGTCGTGCGCGAGGCCGTCGGTCTTCAGGAACACGTCGGCGCGCTGCTGGATCTGCGCCTGAACCTGCACTTCCCACTGGTCGTGCCGGTTGTGGCCCGGCGCGCAGATCATCTCGAGCAGCGCCTCCGGCGTCTCCCGAGCTCGGAGGATGTCCCCGTACTCGCCGTGCGACGGCAGACCGTCGGCGCACTCCGCCGCACAGACGATGGCCCCGCCCGGCTTGACCACCTGCGCCGCCGCCGACATCCCCTTCACGCTCTGGTACAGGTTCTGGTCGAGCGGGTAGCCACTGTTGGTCGTCACCACGACGTCGAACGGCGTGTCGAACGCCTGCATGGCGCTCTGCTTGACGCGGGCCGCCATCGTGCGGTGCACGGCGAAGATCTCCCCCGCCGCGATGCTCGTGATCTGCCGGTCGCGGTTGATCGCCACGTCGACGCTGAAGTGGACGCCGACGTGGGCGGCGATGCGGCGAACGGCGTCATGAATCGGGTTGCCCTCGGTGATGCCCCACCGCGCGTTCGGGCTGCCGATCATCTCGGCGTCGTGTAGCCGCATGGTCGTCCTGAACCCGGCCAGCCCCGGCGCCACCAGCTTCGGCCCGCCGCTGAAGCCGGCGAAGAAGTGCGGCTCGACGAACCCGGTCGTGATGCGGAAGTCGGCGTCGACCCAGTGCCGGTTCAGCCATACCGGAACGCCCGGCTGGACCTCGCCCAGGTGCACCAGACCGTCCTCGTCGAACGCGCTGTGGTTGACGATGGGATAGCGGTCGACGATCGGTTCGCCGAACATCTCGACGAGCTCGCCGCGGTCGTTGGGGCGGTGCGTTCCTGCTGCGATGAGGATGACGATCCGCTCGTCCGGCACGTGCGCCAGCTCGCCGAGCAGAACCGGCAGCAGCGTGTGGCTGGGCATCGGCCGCGTGATGTCGCAGACCGAGATGGCGACCGTCTGATCGGCCTTGACCAGCGACGCGAGGGGCGGCGCGCCCAACGGCATCCGGAGGGCGTGGCGGATCGCCGCCTGCTCGTCCGGCAGGCCGCCGATGTAGGAGGGCTCCAGCACCGTCGTCCGGTCGTCCGGAAAGTCCACCGACAGGCGTCCGCGGCCGTAGGCGAGATCGACGTTCATGGCCGAATCATACCGTGCCGCCTGTGAGAACCCGCCGCGCCCCGACCGCCGCCTCGACGCCCCGGCCCTCGATCTCTTCGTCGGTCAAGGTGCTGAGCGGATGCGTGATGACCACTGGCTCCAGTCGCTCTGCCCCGAGCGCCGTCCGCTGCACGTCAGCCTCGTGCAGGAACGCGTCGGTCACGATGACCGCCGCCGGCAAGCCCCGCTCCTCCAAGCCGACCGCGTCGTGCAAACTGCACGACGTGCACGACCCTCAATCGCCTATCGCGGTGATGACGGCGTCATTCTCGGCGGCAATCTGGTCCAGAAGCCCCGCCTCCGCCGGCCGGGAGAAGCTCTCCTTCGCGTAGAGGTTCACGGCGGCGAACATCAAGTCCCCCTCCAGCCGGGCGACGACGTGCCGGAGCAGCTTCGAGGCGTTCCACTTCGTGTTGTCCAGCACGCCGAGCCGGACGCCGTCGAGCGTGTCCAGGCGCGCCGCCAGGTCGCGCGGTTCCACGGTCACCGTCCCCTGCGGGTCGTAGACGATCCGACCATCCGGCAAGCGTCGTTCACTGCTCATCGGTCATTGCTCCATGCCACGTTGCCCGCCGCAAGGAACGGACCCGCCGCAACCAGCCGCTTGGCGCGCGAATCCACCTTCATGTTCAGGCCTTCCAGCGTACGCGCGCCGAGCAACTGCAGATCGCCCGGTTCGCCGAACACGACCTCGTCCGTCGTCAGCTCCTCGCCGACCCGGATGACGGCGAAGCCGATCGACCGAGTGATCTGCTCTCCATTGGCCAGCACGAATCGTCTGTCCCGCTTCTCGGGCTCGATGCCGATCTCTCCGAGATGCTCCCGGCGAATCCAGGTCAGCTCGCTGCCGGTATCCACCACGACGTCGGCCACCCGGACCGAGCGGGTCCGGTCCCGCTGGTTCTCGAGCAGACACGCAACCCTGAACAGTCCCATCACTCCATCTTCTCACTACGGAGGATGACCTTCACAACGCGCAAGTCCCGTCGACACACTCCCCCGTCGCGGGCGGCCTCCCGTCGATCGCGCGCAGCACGGGCGAGGTCATGTGCCCCCACCCCGGCAGGAACGCCGAGAACCGGCCCGCTTCGCCCCCCGCGACGAACAGGTGGATGTCGTCGGCCGACGGCACGATGGGAATGCGCGCCCCCGGCTCGCGCTTGTACCACCGCGGCAGGTTGCGGTTGTAGATCTTCCCGTAGCGTCCTCCGAAGCTGATGTCGTCGAACGTGTTGGTCGTCGCCGACCAGAGATAGCGCCGAACGTCCTGACGCGTCCACCGCTTCGCGGCGATGGTGGCGGCGTGCTCGGGTCCGATGACGACGGCGCACGACCCGCTGCTGACCGCGTTGTTATGGGCGATGGTGCTCATCGCCGACGCGATGCTGTCGAGAATGCCCTCCGGATCGTTGGCCACGTGGTTGGTGACGCTGTGCGGCCCCTCGGCGGCGATGCAGAAGACGGTGCTGTCCTCCGGGCGGTAGCCGTGCTCGACGTGGTACGGCGCCCAGGGGCTCGCCTCCTCGTTCTCGGCGATGCAGAAGGTGTACTTGCCGGGGTGGCCCAGCGTGCTCTTGTCGAGGTCGCCCGGCCAGGCGCCGCCGACGTTGAGCAGGACGAGGCGGATGGCGCGGCCGATGGTGGCGTTGGCCCGGAATCCCGATCCGAAGACGTTGGAGCCGGTGTTGAGTCCGATCTCGTCCCGGATGGGCCCGTTCACCACCAGCAGCGGCGCGGCCATGTGGGTGGTGGCCTGCACGCCGTGCAGGTTGAAGGGGCTGCTCGTGAGCGCCAGGAGGGCGGCCCGCACCACCGGCGCATAATCCGGCCGGCAGCCGGCGAGCACGAGGTTTATCGCGAGCACTTCGCGGGTCAGATTGCCCCAGCGTGGCGGGATGCGGGATTCGAGATGGTCGGGCTCGCCCCCGAGCGCGTCGACCATCGCCGCCACCGACTCCGGCGTCGGCGGGACCACCGGCAGGCCGTCCGTCCAGCCCTGCTCGAAGTAGTACTCGATGAGTTCAGCCGTATCTGCGGCCACTGCGCCCGCGTACTCCAGGCTCTCGGCAACGGTTACGGAATCGGCCATCAGTCTCGTCGTTTCCCCGCGCTTGGCACTCGCCGCCCGTCAGGACGGCACGGAACGGCGCGTCACTTCCCTGCGTCCTTGAATCCCTTGCCCTGCTCGGCGAGCCGCTTCAGCAGCGGGGCCGGTTCCAGCCACTCGCCGTGCTCGTCGTGGAGCCGGCTCATGGCGTCGTAGATCGTCCGCAGCCCGACCAGGTCGGCCCAGAACATCGGCCCGCCGCGGTAGCGCGGAAAGCCGTAGCCGTGCATCCAGATGACGTCGACGTCGCTGGCGCGCAGGGCGAGGCCCTCTTCGAGGGTCTTCGCCCCCTCGTTGACGAGCGGATACAGGCAACGCGGTACGATCTCGTCGTCGCCGATCGTGCGGCGCTCGATGCCCAGCTCCGCGGACACGCCAGCGATCAGCTCGTGGATGGCGGGATCGGAAATCGGGGCGCGGCTCCCCTCCTCGTAGCGGTACCAGCCGGCACCGGTCTTCTGCCCGTAGCGGCCCAGCTCGCAGACGCGGTCGGCAATCGGCGAGTAGCGCAGGTGGGCCGGCCGGGTCGGCGCCTGCGCCTTCCGCACGCGCCAGCTCACGTCCAGCCCGGCGAGATCGGCCATCTGGTAGGGCCCCATCGGCAGGCCGAAGTCGTAGATGACCTTGTCGATCTGCGCCGGCAGCGCCCCTTCCTCCAGCAGGAAGTCGGCCTGCCGCCGGTAGGCGTAGAGCATCCGATTGCCGACGAAGCCGTCGCAGACCCCGACGAGCACGCCCACCTTCCCCAGCTTCTTCGACAGCTTCATGATGCTGGCGATGGTCTGCGGCGAGGTGCGGGCGCCGCGCACGTTCTCCATCAGCTTCATGACGTTCGCCGGACTGAAGAAGTGGGTGCCGATGACCTGCTCGGGCCGCGACGTCGAGGCGGCGATCACGTTGACGTCGAGCGTGGACGTGTTGGTGGCCAGGATCGCCTCGGGCTTGCACGCGCGGTCGAGCCGGGAGAAGACCTCCTGCTTGAGCGGCAGCTCCTCGAACACCGCCTCTATGACGACGTCGGCCGCGCCCAGGTCGGCGTCTTCGAGGGTCGGTGTGATGCGGGCCAGACGGGCGTCCATCTCCGACCGCGACAGCCGCCCCTTCGCGACGGTCGCCGCGTAGTTCTTCCGAATGATGGCCATGCCCCGGTCGAGCGCCTCCTGCGACGACTCGAGGACCGTGACCGGCAGACCCGCGTTGGCGATGCTCATCGCGATGCCGCCGCCCATCGTGCCGCAGCCGACGACCCCCGCCGTCGCTATCGAACGCGCCGGGGTGTCCTTCGGCACGTCCGGGATCTTGGCCACCTCGCGCTCCGCGAAGAAGGCGTGCCGCTGCGCCGCCGACTGGTCCGACTCGCGGAGCCGGTTGAACACCGCCCGCTCGTTCTTCAGGGCCTCGGCGTAGGGCATCGTCAGCGCCTTCTCCACGCAGTCGACGCAGGCGTACGGCGCATCGAAGCCGCGGGCGCGCTTCGCCATCTTCTTGCGGAAGTCGTCGAAGATTTCCGGCCGGCCGCGCGCCGCCTCCAGGTGCTCATCCAGCTCGGATGCCCGCCGCAAGGGCGTGCGGTCGGCCGCGAGCTGCCGGGCCCGGGCAATCGCCGTCGCCAGCAGATCGCCCTCGACGCACTCGTCCACGAAGCCGAGCGCCACCGCCCTCTCGACGGAATGGAGCTTGCCGCCGACGATCACCTCCAGCGCCGCCTCGACCCCGATGAGCCGCGGCATGCGCTGCGTGCCGCCCGCGCCGGGCAGGATGCCGAGCGTCACCTCCGGCAGGCCGAGCCGCGTGCCGGGGGCCGCGAGCCGCACGTGGCAGGCCAGCGCCACTTCCATTCCCCCGCCCGCCGCGACGCCGTGGATGGCGGCGACCACCGGCTTCGGCGACGCCTCGATCTCGTCGAGGATTGCCGGCAGCGACGCGGCTCCCGGCGGCGGCGGCGCACTGAACTCGCGGATGTCGGCCCCGCCGCAGAACATCCGGTCCGCGCCGGCGATGACGAGCGCCTCGACCGCGTCGTCGGCCAGCGCCTCGGCCACGCGCGCACCCAGCGCGGCGCGCATGGCGAAGCTGAGACCGTTGACGGGAGGATTCGTCAGACGCAGCAGCGCAACGTCATCGTGGCGTTCGAATGTAACGGAACCGGGCATGCGTGACCTTTCTGCGTTTGCGACGATTATAGATGGCGCCCCGGCGGACTACCGGATCCTGCGCGCCGGGTCGAGCGCCGCGATCGGCGGACCGCCTACACCCGCTCCCTGTCGACCGGTCGCATCCCGGCCAACATCGCGTAGAACGCTTCCCGATCCCCGGACGCGTCGGACGTCAGCCGCGACACGACCGGGATCACGACCAGCGGCACGAAAGTGGTGACGTACGACGGGTCGATGCCTTCCCCGTTGACCGTGAAGCAGTAGACGAGCAGGCGATGGAGGGCCGAGGCGCCCTCCGGCGCGTCGAATCCCGCCGCAAGCGCCAGCTTGGTGATCGCGAACCAGACCATTCCCGCGCCGTAGCCGGCCGCCATCCCCCAGTACGCACCCCGCTCCGTCGTCCGCTGCCAGTAGATGACATAGCCCACCGCGATGGCCGGCGGCACCACCATCGCGAAGCCGAACAGCAGCAGGTCGAGTATCGAGACGGTCGTGCGGGTGGCGACGAACCAGGCGGCCAGGGCGGCGACGACGGCGTAGACGACGGTCGTCACCTGGTAGGCGCGGAGGCGGCGCGCGGAGTCGCAACGGCGGGTGAACGGCAGCCAGTCGCGGACGAACATCGTGGCGCTCGAGAGCAGGATCGGCCCGCCGGACGAGATGACGGCCGCGAGCACGGCGGCCAGCGCCACCCCGCCGACCACCGGACTGATCTCCGAGGCGAGCGTCGTCAGGTTGCGGTAGCCGCTCAGTCCGGTGTCGAGGCCGTAGCGCGCGGTGGTGAGGATGGCGATCAGGCCGGCCAGCATCGGCATCAGGGCCGCAATGACCCCGGCAGCGACGAAGGCCGGCGCGATGTGCCGCTCGTTCCGCGCCGCCGCCGCGTAGTTCGTGTAGACGGAGGCGGCCGGCGTGTGGATCGCCGCCGAGAAGATCATCGCGAAGACCGGCAGCCACCCGGCGCCGCTGAATCCCCACCAGGCCGCCGTGTCCCGCGACGCGGCCGAGAGGTGCCCGCCGATGGCCTCCGTCACCCCGCTCCAGCCCCCGAGCTGCTCGATGCCCAGCAGGCCCACGCCCAGCAGACCGACCAGCACCACGACGCAGTGGATGAGGTTGGTGATCGCGGTGCCCCAGAGTCCGCCGAGCGAGACGTAGGTGCCGAAGATGGCAGCCGACACCATGACGCCGGAGAACATGGACAGCGGGGTCAGGGTGCTGACGATGACGCCGATGACGTAGGCCTCGATCAGGTTGACGATGAGGTATTCGGTCTGCACGCAGAGGCTGGTCAGCCACTGGCAGCGGCGATTCCCCCAGCGCAGAGTGAAGATCTCGCCGACCGTCTGCAGCCGCAGGCGGCGGTAGTAGGCCGCGAAGAAGAGCCCCACGAGGGCGAGGGCGAGGAACGTGCTGATGCCGTACCACCAGAGGTTCCAGACGCCGCCGCTGATGACGTCGCCGGCGACGCCGTAGGTACCGGCGCCGCCGATGCGCGTGCCGGCGATGCCGGCCGCCACCAGCACCGTCGACATCCCACCGCCGGCCACCGCCCAGCCGGTCGACGTGGTCGTCCGGCGCGCCATCAGGCTGCCGATGGCGGTGGCGGCGATCAGGTAGAGAACGATGACGCCGACCGCGATGGTGTCCATGGGGCTCGGCGTTCAGGGCAGGGCGCCGGCCCGGGGACGCGCCCCTCCGCCCCGGCGCGACGCAGGCGACCGGCGGACAGCGCTAGTGCGTGATCGCCTCGACGATGGCGTCGTACGCCGCGCGCGCCTTGGCGCGCATCTCGTCGTCCGTCGCGTCCTGGATGGGGTGCGGCACGTAGACGGCCTTGTCCGCCACGTCCGGCATGCCGAGGGCCACCGACTGCCGCTCCGCCGCCTCGACGAACTCGGTGGACGCCACCATCACCGTGGGGATGCCCCGCGCCTCGTAGTCGACCAGGTCGTGCACACTGCACGACGTGCAGGACCCTCAATCGGCGAGGGCCTGAATCACCGCCTTGCAGCGCTCGGCCACCTCCTCGCGCAGGTCGACCGGGGCCGGCCGGGTGAAGGTGGGCTTTCGCAGGCGGATGACGTCGAGGCCCGGCTGCCGGGATCGCAGCAGCGTCTCGAGCTCGTCGCAGAAGACGTCGCCGCGCGGCTTCGAGATGTCGACGATGCCGACCGCCCCGGACAGGGCGCCTGCCCGCGCCGCGAGCTGGCGGCCGATCGACTCGCGCTCGTCGGTCGGATCGAGGATGACGGAAGAGTCGTGCATGCAGCCTCCCGACTGAATCCCGCTCACTCTAGCACACGGGCACCGGCGAGCATCCCCACGCACGGAGCCGCGGGCGACGCGCAACCGGGAGTCAGGTCAGCAGATTCCGCAGCGTCCAGAGGCCCGCGAACAGAGCGAGAATCGACAGCGCCACCGACGCCGCCAGGTACGCTCCGACGGCCAGCAGTTGGCCGCGCTCGTAGAGCACCGCCACGTCGAGGGCGAAGGTGGAGAACGTGGTGAACGCACCCAGCACACCGACCGCCACGAACGCCCGCCACTGCAGGGTGCCGCCGAGACGGACCGCCAGCAACTCGATGAACAACCCCATGAGGAAGGAGCCCGCGACGTTGACGAAGAGCGTCCCGAAGGGAAACCCGGACCCCAGCCAGCGCGAGACCCAGACCATGGTCTGGTAACGGGCAACCGCGCCGACGGCGCCGCCGAGCGCGACCGCGAAGAGGAGCTTCACGTTCCGTTCAGACTCCGCACGCCGTCGAACACGTCGATCGGGTTCTTGCGGACCAACCGCAGCCACTGCGGCAGGTTGACCGGACGCGGCGGCGGCTCGGGAACCACGCCCGGCTCGCAGGCGACCGCCGGATAGAGAGGCACCATCGCTTCCAATGGTACGGCATCCCCCGTGCTTCAACCGGCATCGTTGAGAGCGTGATAGAGTGAATACATGTATTGAAGAGGTGTCCACCGACATGGCTACTTCGATTCGACTGGCTCCCGACACCGAACGGCGGCTCGACTCCCTGGCGACGCAAACGGGGCGCACCAAGGCGTTCTACCTGCGGGAGATCATCGAGCGCGGCATCGAGGACATGGAGGACTACTACTTGGCCGCTGACGTGGTGGAACGCCTGCGTCAGGGCCGGGAGAAGGTCCACTCCGCGAGCGACGTGAGGAAGGCTCTTGGCTTGGAGGATTGACTACACCGAGACCGCCCTGTCTCAGCTTCGCAAGCTCGACCGGCGAGGAGCCCGGCGCATTCTCGACTACATGGACACACGGATTGCGAGACTCGATGACCCACGTAGCACCGGGAAGGCGCTCACCGGTTCGCTCGGTGGGCTATGGCGCTATCGGGTCGGAGACTGTCGCGTGATTTGCGACATTCGGAACGACGCATTGCGCGTCCTGGTCGTAAGGCTCGGCAACCGCCGCGACGTATATCGATAGGACACCCGTGGCCCCGTACGACTTCATCGCCAAGGTGGCGCGCCTCCGCGCTTGAGGAGCGCTCGGCGTCTCAGGAACACTTCATCGACCTCTGCCGCCTGCTGGGCGAGCCCACGCCGGCCGAGGCCGACCCGTCCGGCGAGACGTACTGCTTCGCACGCGGCTCACCCGCAAGGATACGGGCGGCGACGGCTGGGCCGACGTCTGGAAGCGCCACCCTTCGCCTGGGAATACAAGGGACAGCGCGCGGACCTCGACGCCGCCTTCGAGCGTCCTTCGCGACCGTCGCGCAGGCGCTTCGGGAACTCGGCCACGAACCGCAGACGGTCGCTCTGGTCGGAGATCGACCCGTCCATCCTCGGCACGCTCTTCGAGCGCGGGCTCGTCCCCGGCAAGCGCGCGCAACTCGGCGCACACTATACCGACCGCGACAAGATCATGTTGCTCGTCGAGCCGCTGGTGGTGCGGCCCTGGATTGCCGAGTGGGCCGCCGAGAAGACCGCCATCGCCGCGGACCTGGAACGCGCCGAAGCCGCCAGGTCGCGCCCCGCCCGCACGAAACGGCGGAACGAGGCCGAGCGGCGGTATCGGGCGTTCCTCGACCGGCTACGCGGATTCACGCTTCTCGATCCGGCGTGCGGCTCCGGCAACTTCCTCTATCTCGCCCTGCAGGCGCTGAAGGACCTGGAGCACCGGGTGCAGCTCGAAGCGGAAGCACTCGGTTTCCAGCGCGCGTTCCCGGAAATCGGGCCGGCCAACGTCAAGGGCATCGAGATCAACCCCTATGCGGCCGAACTCGCCCGCGTGTCGGTCTGGGTCGGCGAGATTCAGTGGATGCGGCGCAACGGATTCGCGGAGGCGCGCGACCCAATCCTGAAGCCGCTGGACACCATCGAGTGCCGCGACGCGAACCTGACGCCGGGGGGCACCGAACCGGACAGCCGGAAGCGGACGTCGTGATCGGCAACCCGCCGTTCCTGGGCGGCAAGCTGCTGATCACGCGCTTGGGCGAAGACTACGTGGCGCGGAGGTTCACGACCTACACCGGCCGCGTGCCGGCGGAAGCCGACCTGGTCTGCTACTGGTTCGAGAAGGCGGGCGAGCAAAGCGGCTCGGGCAAAGCGGTGCGCGCCGGACTCGTCGCGACCAATTCCATAAGGGTCCGCGCAAAAATAACTTCCTAGAAGTGTCTGTAGTCTCGCAGTAGAGCACACCGGTGCCGGAACCCTCGTGCTCGGCGACCAGCCCCCACTCAAGAGGGAGATTTTCTGGATTCTGAGGGGTGCAGCCCGCCCGTATTATGGCATCATTGCGGACCGTATACCCGGAATGGTGCCATAATGAGACCAACCGAATTCTCCGCCGACACGATCATCGCCCTGCTCCGCAAGCAGACCGTCGCCTCGCTGCACGAGGTGATGGCGGCGCTCGGTGCCCGCGCCAGCAGGCGCACCGCGTTTCGCAAGCTCAAGGACATCGACGCCCGCACCAGCTACTCGCATCGCGGCGGCTTCTACACCCTCGATGAACTCGCCCACTTCGACGAGCGCGGCCTGTGGTCGTTCGCCGGGGTCCGCTTCTCCCGCGCCGGCACCCTGATCGCAACCGCCAACGCGTTCGTCAACCATGCCGAGGCCGGACACTTCGTCGAGGAATTGGACAACCTGCTCGGTGTCGGCACCCAGGATGCGCTGCGCAGGCTCGTCGGCGACGGGCGGCTGACGCGGCACAAACTCGCCGGCCAGTTCCTCTACTGCGTGACCGACCGCACGCCCCAGACGCACCAAGTGCGCGCGCGCCGCCTGCTGATGGCCACGCCCGGACTCGTACGGCCCCTGCCCGACGCCGACCTGATGCCCGAGGAGTTGCGCGCCGCCATCGTGTTGTTCGCCAGCCTGCTCGACGAGCGGCAGCGGCGGCTGTTCGCCGGCCTCGAAGCGCTCAAGTGCGGGTGGGGCGGCGACCGGCGCATCGCCCGACTGCTCGGCATCGACCCGTCGACGGTCGCCGCCGGTCGGCGGCAACTGGTCGAGCGCGACGTCGAGCTCGACCGGGTGCGGCGCGCGGGCGGCGGACGGCGGCCAACCGAAAAAAAACGCCGGAAGTCATCGCCTGCATCAAAGCCTTGATGGACCACGAGACGGCCGGCGACCCGGTCAGCGGCCTGAAGTGGACACGCCGTACGACCGCCAAGGTCGCCGACCAACTGTGCGCGCTCGGCATCGACGTCTGCCCCCAGACCGTCGCTCGATTGCTCAAGGCGATGGGCTATTCGCTGCGCGTCAACCACAAGAAGCTCGCCGGCGCCTCCCATCCGAGGCGCGACGACCAGTTCCGGCACATCACCGAACTGCGCGAGCGTTGCGCCGCCGACAACGTCCCGGTTATCAGCGTCGATACGAAGAAGAAGGAACTCGTCGGCGCGTTCCGCAATCCCGGCGCCAAATGGACTCCCCACCATTTTGCAAGCTGCATCTTCGCGTCCTCTTCGGTCCGCGGCCGACTGCTTCGGTCGATCGACCCGGGCATGTGACGTGCCCGCTGCAGCACTGGGATGGTGAGTGGGTTGAGGCGACCCCGAGGGGCGACGGATGTCGCTGTACTAAAGGCCCTCGCTTCGCTCGGATCGCGTTTACCACGCACGGTCACCCGCGGCCGTCAACCCGCCTCGCGGGTCCTCCGCTTGCGCTTCGGCCCTCTGGGTGACTGCCGCGGCCGACCGTGCGGGAAGCCCTTGCGGGCCAGCCGAAAGGCTGGCCCACTATCCACTGCCGCCAAATGTGACGTCCGTGAACTGCTCCGTTGTCGCAGAGAACCGCAGATAACTCCCGGACGCAACCACGTTCACCTTCCCGGCCGCCAGCGGCGGCCAGGAGCCATCCAGACGTCAAGAGCACGGGCCGAGGATCTTGGCTCACGTGGTGGCAATCCCGACACGGTGCGGGTCGAAACAGGCGCCGGAGCGCAGCATCGCGCAGGCGACGTTGAGCAGGCGGTCGGCCACCGAGCGCAGGGCGCGCGCGTGTCCGTGACCGCGGGTGCGCAGCGCCTGATACTTGGCGTGGCTGACCGGATCACGTTGGGCGGCGACGCGGGCCCAGTGGTAGGCGGCGTCGCGCAGTCGCGCATGGGTGGCCAGACGGCGCGTCACAACCAGGCTCTTGCCCGAGCGCCGGGTGACCGGCGCCACGCCGCACAGACAGCGTAGCGCGTTGTAGTCCCGCCGCTGGACCGCATCGCTGGCCTCGGCGAGCAGCGTGGCGAGAACGCCGGTACCGATGCCGGGCAGTGAGAGCAGGATGGCCGCGTCGGGCGGCTCTGTCGACGACGCCGGCTCGTCCTCCGTGGACGCGTCCGCCGCATCCGCCGGAGTCGCCTCGGCGAGCTGACGCACCAACCGGTCGAGCTCGCGGCGCACATCATTGAGCTGGCGGTTGACCAGGGCGAGGCGTTCGGCGATGAGCCGCACATGTGCCACGGCGGCCTCGGCCGAGCCCGCCGCGACCTTGACGGCCGGCGCCCGCAGCCTGGCACGCAGCGTCGCGGCGTCGACCCGCCGGATGCGGTGCTGCTTCAGCACTCGGGTGAGCGTCACCTCGCGCACGCGTTGGCCCGCGCGCGGCGTCGGCAGGCTTCGCCACAGGTCGAGCGCCCACGGCGCGGCGACATCGTCGTCAACCGCGTCGAGGAACTGCGGGTAGTAGCGCCAGAGCTGCTGCCGCATCCGATTCGCCAAGCGAACGCGTTCCCGCGTCAGTTCCTCGCTCAGGCGAGACCATTCCCGCAACTCGACGATCGCCGGGTCGGTCGGCTCCAGCCGCCGCAGACAGTGCGGGTCGGTCCGTAGCGCCGCCGCCAGCACCCGTGCGTCCCGGCGGTCGTCTTTTGCGCCCGCCGGGGAAAAGCGATCACGGAAGAGATCGAGCTGCTTCGGGTTGATCGAGTGGACGGCGAAGCCGTGCTCCATCAGGCTCTCGACGACCGGCCCGCGCGGCGTCTCGATCGCCACGCCCACCTCGCCCGCCTCGCCCGCGGCGAATGACAACAGCCAGTCCGCCATCTGCGACAGCCCTGCCCCGCCGTGCTCGAACGCCCGTTCCCCGAGCACCTTCCCGGCGCCGTCGAGCACGCACGCCTGATGTGTCTGTGAACCCCAGTCGATACCCGCGAACCATTCCAGCTTCAAGTCGAGCCTCCCCTCTGCCGAAATCGAACGGGCGCACCCCCGATGCCTGCCGGTCCCTGTACTGGCGCTCAGCGGCGCAAACTCCCCACGGGGCATCCATCGGTGGCTGGACCGCCGGGGCACAAGTCCATTTGAGGTGCTCGATGCACAGGGATCGCTTTGGTGCTCCCGGCGGCCTGCCCGACTCCACGAGATCATCCGCGCGAAGTCATTGGGAAAGGTACAGGGATCGCAGCCCCGAACGGGTCAAGGACCACGACTTTCGCTCCGAGGCCGAGGGCCTCGCCATCCCCTACGGCATCTACGACCCGCGGGCCAATGCCGGCACCTGACGTGGTCCCGGTGGTTTGGACAACTCGAGGGCTTGGTTAAGGTGTATTCCGATTGCGAAATCACGCCCTCGTCGTCCTCTGCTCCTGCACTGACCGGCGGCTGCCACGGTTGGCACGAGGCCGGTTCGTACCCGGTTGTCGATGATGATGATGATGCGCTGTGGAACTGTGGGAATCTCGCGGCCGGTGCGCAGGCATAGGCGGCGGCGCTCGCCCGCGAGATTTCCAACGGCCTGTGGGCGCCCGCCTCGCCTCCCTCCGGATTCAGCGCGACGGTGAGCGGGCGTCCACAGGCCGGGCAGGTCCACAGTGCCGGGTGGGACATGATGCTCGGTCCGCTCATGCGCTGACGGCTTCCTCCTTCTCGATGAACTGGAACGGTGCTGGAGCCGGTCAACGACCGGCTCAACAGCAGCCGGACGAAACACCGTCCACCCCGATGAAACGCTGGAGCCGGTCAACGACCGGCTCGCCGATGTGGTCCGGTTCTCCGGAAAGGTCGCGGACTTGGTCAAGGTGTACCCCGGTTGGTAAATCACGCCCCGCGTCGTCCCTTGCCTCCCACGCTCGCCGGCGGCTGCCACCGTCGTCAAGGCGTCGGCCGTGGCCGCGATGCCTGCCGTGGTGGTCCCACGCCCCGCTGCCCGCGTGTTCACGCCGCCCGCTCCTCGCGGTAGGCTTCGGCCGGCGTGCATCCGCCAAGCGCCGAGTGCGGACGCACGTCGCTGTAAAACGTCATCCATTCCGAGATCACCTGCTCGGCCGCAAACCCGTCCGCCAGCTCGTGAAGATACACCGCTTCATACTTCAGCGACCGCCAGAGCCGCTCGATGAAGACGTTATCCAGGCACCGACCGCGGCCGTCCATCGAGCGACGAAGACGGTGCCGGCATTGGCCCGCGGGTCGTAGATGCCGTAGGGGATGGCGAGGCCCTCGGCCTCGGAGCGAAAGTCGTGGTCCTTGACCCGTTCGGGGCTGCGATCCATTTGGCGCCGGGATTGCGGAACGCGCCGACGAGTTCCTTCTTCTTCGTATCGACGCTGATAACCGGGACGTTGTCGGCGGCGCAACGCTCGCGCAGTTCGGTGATGTGCCGGAACTGGTCGTCGCGCCTCGGATGGGAGGCGCCGGCGAGCTTCTTGTGGTTGACGCGCAGCGAATAGCCCATCGCCTTGAGCAATCGAGCGACGGTCTGGGGGCAGACGTCGATGCCGAGCGCGCACAGTTGGTCGGCGACCTTGGCGGTCGTACGGCGTGTCCACTTCAGGCCGCTGACCGGGGTCGCCGGCCGTCTCGTGGTCCATCAAGGCTTTGATGCAGGCGATGACTTCCGGCGTTTTTTTTCGGTTGGCCGCCGTCCGCCGCCCGCGCGCCGCACCCGGTCGAGCTCGACGTCGCGCTCGACCAGTTGCCGCCGACCGGTGGCGACCGTCGCCGGGTCGATGCCGAGCAGTCGGGCGATGCGCCGGTCGCCGCCCCACCCGCACTTGAGCGCTTCGAGGCCGGCGAACAGCCGCCGCTGCCGCTCGTCGAGCAGGCTGGCGAACAACACGATGGCGGCGCGCAACTCCTCGGGCATCAGGTCGGCGGCGGGCAGGGGCCGTACGAGTCCGGGCGTGGCCATCAGCAGGCGTCGCGCGCGCACTTGGTGCGTCTGGTGCGTGCGGTCGGTCACGCAGTAGAGGAACTGGCCGGCGAGTTTGTGCCGCGTCAGCCGCCCGTCGCCGACGAGCCTGCGCAGCGCGTCCTGGGTGCCGACACCGAGCAGGTTGTCCAATTCCTCGACGAAGTGTCCGGCCTCGGCATGGTTGACGAACGCGTTGGCGGTTGCGATCAGGGTGCCGGCGCGGGAGAAGCGGACCCCGGCGAACGACCACAGGCCGCGCTCGTCGAAGTGGGCGAGTTCATCGAGGGTGTAGAAGCCGCCGCGATGCGAGTAGCTGGTGCGGGCGTCGATGTCCTTGAGCTTGCGAAACGCGGTGCGCCTGCTGGCGCGGGCACCGAGCGCCGCCATCACCTCGTGCAGCGAGGCGACGGTCTGCTTGCGGAGCAGGGCGATGATCGTGTCGGCGGAGGATTCGGTTGGTCTCATTATGGCACCATTCCGGGTATACGGTCCGCAATGATGCCATAATACGGGCGGGCTGCACCCTTCAGAATCCAGAAAATCTCCCTCTTGAGTGGGGGCTGGTCGCCGAGCACGAGGGTTCCGGCACCGGTGTGCTCTACTGCGAGACTACAGACGCTTCTAGGAAGTTATTTTTGCGCGGACCCTTAGCCGGTTGTCCGAAAAACCGAGACCACCTCAACCGTCTTCGTCGGCCAAACCGCCGACACCCCGGCGTTCGCCGTCGACTGCATCGAGAAATGGTGGCGCACCGAGGGCCGCAAGCACTCTATCCCGACGCCACCGCGTTGCAGATCCTGGCCGACGGCGGCGGCAGCAACAGTTGCACGGCGCGCGCCTGGAAATTCAACCTGCAGCACCGCCTCTGCAACCGGCACGGCCTGCGCGTGACCGTGGCCCACTACCCGCCGGCCACGTCGAAGTGGAATCCCATCGAACACCGCCTGTTCTGCGAGGTCACCAAGAACTGGGCGGGCCGCCCGCTGGACAGCTACGAGACCATCCTGAAATACCTCCGCACTACACGCACCGCCACCGGACTGCGCGTGCGCGCGCATCCGGTGCGCAAGACCTACAGGACCGGCGTCAAGGTCACCGACGCGCAAATGCAGGAGCTACGCATCACACCCGACAGCTCCCTGCCCAAATGGAACTACACCATCGAACCCATGTAACGAAAAACGGAAGTTATTTTTGCGCCGGCCCTCAGGGGCGGCGCGAACCGGCGCGCACTGCAGACCGCGACCGACATGCGGAGAATCTTCGAGGCGTGGAGCGACGAGCCGTGGGTGATCGGCGGCGCGGCGGTGCGGGTATCGTTGGGTGCTTCTCGCACGCCGACGACGAATCTGTGTCCAGCGCGCGGCTCGACGGTCAGCCCGTCGATGAGATCTACACCGACCTGATGGCCCGCCGCGGCGGAGCCCGCATCGATATCACCGGGGTCCGGCGTCTCCCAGAGAACGCCGTGCCGCCTTCATGGGCGATACGAAGGGTGGCCCCTTCGACGCCCCGGGTGAACTCGCGCGCGAATGGCTTCGAGTTCCGTCCAACCCGAACGGGCAAGTCAATGCCGACGTCCTGAAGCCGTGGATGAACGGCATGGATCTCACGCGCCGACCCGCAGGCAAGTGGATCGTCGATTTCGGTTGGGACATGTCGGACCGCAATGCCGCGCTGTACGCAGAACCATTCCGCTGGGTTCAGGAGAACGTATACCCTATGCGCCAGCGCAACCGCCGCAAGGTCTATCGTGAGCACTGGTGGCGGCACGTCGAGCCGCGGAGCCGCGGCAGGGCATGTGGCGGGCGCTCGACGGCCTCTCCCGCTACATAGCGACGGCGCGGGTCGCGAAGCACCGGCTGTTCGGCTGGTGCAACGCACGCATCTGCCCCGACTCCCAAACTGATCGTCATCGCTCGCGAAGACGACACGACCTTCGGCATCCTGCACAGCCGGTTTCACCAACTCTGGTCGCTCCGGCTCTCCACTTGGCTCGGAAAGGGCAACGACCCGCGTTACACGCCGAGCACCACCTTCGAGACGTTTCCGTTCCCCAATGGACTGACTCCCGACCTACCCGCTACCGCCTACGGAAGCGACTCGCGCGCCGAAGCTATCGCGGAGGCCTCGCGCCGACTCGTGGAGCTCCGCGGTCGCTGGCTCAACCCTCCCGAATGGGTCGAGTGGGTGGACGAACCAGCCCCTGGCTACCCGGAACGTCTGGTTCCCCGTGACGAAGATGCCGCCAAAGCACTCAAGAGGCCCATACTGACAAACGTCTACAACGCTCGCCCGCAGTGGCTCGCGGACGCGCATTCCGCTCTCGATGTCACCGTTGCAGCCGCATACGGCTGGCCTGCCGACATCTCCGATGAAGGAGCCCTCAACGAACTGCTGGAACTCAACTTGGCAGATCCGCGATGACGACCCGATGCGCCTTTACCAATCTGGATACCAACTGCGCTGCTGTTCGCGAAGAGTGGCTCGATTCACTTTCTTCAGCGACAGGTCGAGGTCGTACATGGGGAACTGCCATTCATCCACCACATGTCTATAGATGGACACCGGCTGTTCGATCAACAACCCATGCGAATCCATCAATTCGAGAGTCGCGCGATTTATGCCACAAATCTCCTGGACCTGGGTATCCGCACCGAGCTGTTGGGACCGCCACAATTTGGCGACTATCTCCAGTGATTCTCTGGTGAAGAATCCCGCGTCGCAGAAACACTTTGCGATTCTGACTGACTCCGGCTCCATGATGTCAAGTCCACTGATTTCCGCGAACGTAGGATCCCACCACGTGTTTCCGTCTTCATGGGCGACGTAGTCTACATAGAAGGCACCTTCTCGCTCCTGGATTACTTCGTTACGGAATATCCAATCTACTTCGTTCGGTCCATCAAGATAGAATTCCTTCCGTGTGTCGTTCAGGTATTTCTGAAGGTCTGCCAGTGTTGCAGGCCTCATCCAGCAGGCCCTTGCGTACAGGCCCTTCGCGAGATGGTCGCTGAAGCGACCCAGTTGTCTAGCAAAGCGATCAGCAGGCATTGCCGGACAGCGAACCGCGTCAATCAGGATCAGGATCTTCGCCGCCTCTTCCTCCGCCATGTTCGCCAATACGCGGGCGGCGTCCTTCTTCTGCTCACCGAGAATAGCGGCACCCTCCCAAAGCCGGATGACGTTCTTGGCTATTAGGTTGAGTCCCTCGGCAACTACGGCGAAGAACTCCGAAGTGGCAAGCTGCGTCAAGTCCCTTGTTGCCCGGACTCTCATGGTCTCGATCTCGGGATGTGCCGACAGAGCGATACGTCATTCGTCGCGCAATCCTCGAAGCGGCGCGTCGAGCTCGCGACGAGGCAAAAAGACCGCACGGTCATCCCGCCACCGCTGGAGCGCCGTGACCAGCATGTCGGCAGTGCAGGCGCCAGCGCTTCGAAGCTCATCCACGACCCACAACACGCCATGTACACGCAGGCCGTCTTGTGTGGCCACCCGACGCAACAACCGGTCTCCCGTCAGGAGGATGCCACCATCGTGGCAGCGTGCCGACACCAGACAGAAGCAGTCGTTCGCCGAAAGCCTCGGATACCTGGCCTTGATGGCAGCGGTTTCCGCAACCCGCTTCGGCGGCAAGTCGAAGCTGACAAGCCCACCGGCCTCCAGAATCTGCCAGTCTCGATCCGTGATGTCCAGCGCCTCCGCGTGCCGAATCGGTAGCGGGACCACGAACCGGTACGGCAGCATCCAACATGACGTTCAGGAGCCGACCCTTGTACAGATCGATCAGGCACGATGCGTCATTGACGACGACGGTGGTCACGGATCACGCGGTCCTCGGATTTCCCGTTCCACGTCGTTCCGCGATCTTTTGAGTAGCTGCGCGGCACGAATCGGGGAGATCAACTCGTCCCCCAGGGCGCGCCAGACGAGCCGCTCGAACCGCGACGGTTTCTCGAATGCGCCCAGTCCCTCTTCGCCGGCAATCGGCTCCGGTTCGCTGGTGCGCCACGACCGCGCGTAGGTCCGGAAGGCATACTCGATGGCGGCGGCGGACAGGATGCCGACGTCTCGCAGACGGATGAGCATGGCGGTCGCCGAGACGCCATAGAAGTGCTTGAGCCGCAGCAACTCCCGATAGGTCACGCCGCGCCGGTGCTCGCCTACCTCCCGCGCGGAGATGCTCTGCGGGCACGAGAAAGGCTCCCGCAAACCGCTGCATCGCCCTCTCAAGCCTGATATCCGGATTGTCGGTGCCCCGGATCATCCGGTGCGCCAGTTCGTGCGCGAGCGTGAGCCGCTTGCGTTCGATGTTGGTCCGGCTAGAGGTGACGACGACGTCGGTATCCGCCCGGTTGCCGCTGCGCTTCCACGCCACAGGCGAGACCGTCGAATCGCTCGGGCAGGTCGGCTTCAATCACCTTGATGCCGTGGGCTTCCAGCAGGCCGGTCATGCTCGGAATCGGATCGATACCGAGGTTCCAGTGCCTGCGCAGATCGGTCGCCTTCTTCTCGACCTCTTCGACGCTCTCGATCCGGTCGCACCGAAGTCCTGCAAACGGATCGACACAGGACTCGATCTCCAGGATGTCTTCGACCGCGAGATAGTCTTCGAGCATCTCGGTCACGATCGCCTCGGCCCGCGCCCGATCCTTCGCCGACGTGCCCGAGTGCTTGCGGAATTCGATTCCTTCCAGGGCCTCGACCTGACCGCCCATCAAGAAGTCCAGGGACACGTCGAGAGTCTTCCCGAGGTCGACTAGCACCGCCGAACTCGGCATCATCCTGCCCCCCTCGTACTTGCTGATCGCTTGCGCCGACAGGGGCGGTGACAGGCAGCGCAAGATCCCGCATCGACAGTCCGGCCTTCTTCCGGACCAGTCTGAGCCGTTGTCCGAACATCTCAACCCCTCCCAGCAAGTTTACTATAACGTTTTTTTATGTATTACATCAACTTCTGGTTGCAACGCACATCTTCGAATCGATGGAAGGTCAGGATGCCCCAAAGCCGGCATGCCTTGTCGCGTCCGCATGGGGCAGTCACCGGTCACGTGGTCTTCCGTTCTCCCGCGCGACCTCGTTCAGGCACGAGAACCGCCTATCCCGCCGCTATATAGGTAATAATCGCCCTTGGTCCAGCAGATATGTGTCATGCTGATCCATGAACGGCCGAGAGTTCATCCGACGCGCGAGGCGATACGCCAGCCGAACCGGGAAGTCCGTCCGGTTCGTGCCGGGCCACGGCAAGGGCAGCCACGGGCGGTTGTGGGTCGGTGAACGCTTCACCTGGGTGCCGAGGAGCGAGCTGGGGCCGGGTCTGTTGCGAGCGATGCTGAATCAACTGCAGATCGCCAAGGAGGAGTTCTGATGCGCTACAGCTACCCCTGTCGCGTCGTCCCCGACGGCGACGGTTGGTCGGTCCACTTTCCCGACGTCCCCGAAGCGGTCATGTCGGCCCGCAGCTACGACGAGGCCCTCTATTTCGCCGAAGAGGCTCTGGTCGGTGCGCTCGCGGGCTACGTCGAGGCGCACCGTGCGCTGCCGGCTCCCGGCGCACCCGCCCCCGGCCAGGTCGTAGTCACGGTGCCGCCCCTGGTCGCAGCGAAACTGGCCTTGTACGCGGTGATGCAGCGCCGGCGGATCACCAAGGTGGAGCTGGCCCGGCGCCTGGGCGTCAGCGATACGAGCGCACATCGCATCGTGGACCCGGAGCACCGGTCCCACATCGATCAGGTAGAACGCGCCCTGCGTGCGGTCGGACGGACGCTTGTCGTCGATGATCGCGCGATCGTGCAGGAAACGCGCGCCGACGCAGCCTCTCCGTGAGCGAAAGCGCCGATGGCGCGCCCGAGCGCGAGCGCGAGCAGGAGCTTCATGCCCCGTCCGTGCGCCGCACGCCGCACCCGGCGCTTCGCCGCATCGCCGTCGAGTCTCCCGACGTCTACCGCTCGATCACCCGCGTGACCGCCTTCGATCCCAGCCCGCCACTGGCCCATCCCCCTACCACGGCGGAGAACTTCCCCGCCGTGCCGCCGGCCACCACGATCAGGATGTTCTCGGGCCGCGAGAACTTCGGGAACGGCCGGTCCAGCGCCTCGGCGGTCGGGCGGCCGTCGGCACCGAGCCACGCCTTCGGCAGCGCGCGGACGCCGGTCCCCTTCTGACACTCCTCGTTTGGCAGAACGTCGCGCAGCGGCCGGGCCGTCACCTCCTGAATGCGGGCGCGGAGGTCGTCCCTGGTGTAGCCGTCGCGCTCGAAGGTGCGCGCATGTTCGGGAGAGACGACCAGCAGCGCCTGGTCCATGCCGTGGAGCTTCACGTGGGCGATGGCTTCGAGCGAGAACCCCATGCTGGCCGCGAGCGACCGGGAGTTGCGCGAGAGTTGATCGCGGACGGCGCGCGGCGCCTCGGCCGCGAAGACGGTGACGGTGCTCTGCTCGCGGTCGAAGCCGCGCTCGACGTGCAGCGGCTCCCAGCAGCTCAGCTCCTCGTTCTCGCCGATGCAGGCGCCGAACTTCCCCGGCTGGCCGAGCGTCGACATGTCGACCTCGCCCGGGCGGCCGCCGCCGACGTTGCGGACCACGAGCTGCAGCGCGCGGCCGATGGTGGCGTTGGCGCGGGTCCCCTGGCCGAAGACGTTGCGCCCGCAGTTGAGTCCGATTTCGTGCCGGACGGGACCGTTGACGATGAGGAGCGGGCCGACGAAGTAGGTCGTCGCGAGGACGCCGTGCAGGTTGAACGCGTCGGTGCAAGCGGCCTCCACGGCGGCGATGACCACCGGGAGGTACTCCGGCTTGCAGCCGGCCATGACGGCATTGATGGCGACCTTCTCCACGGTGGCCGGGGCCAGGTTGGGCGGCACGTCGGCGACCACCTCGGCGGGCTGCCGTGACGTGCCGGCGAGCATCCGGGCGACCCGCTCCTCCATCGGCGGCACCACCGGCAGGCCGTCGGTCAGGCCCTGCTGGTCGAGGAACTCGAACGGATCGAGGTCGGCCGGCATGCGGACCCGCCGCGCGGCCAGCTTCGATGCGTCGCGGCGGGCCGCCAGCCGCCGGGCGACGTCCGGATCGTGGACCTTCGAGCCACAGCCCGGCCGCGATTCGGGCAACGACTCGCCCTCGTGCTCGATCACCGGCGCCGGGACTCTGCAGCGGCTGGCCGCCAGCTCGACCAGCGCCATCAGGTCGGCCCGGCCGAACCCCTCGAAGCTCGCCAGCACGTTCGCGTCGCCGTCGGCCAGCACGAGCGCGGGCACGGCGTCGAAGCCGTACTCCTCGGAAACGAGCAGCTCGGTGTCGAGAGCGCGCGGGAACCTCAACCCGTGCCGGTCGGTGAACGCGGCGGTGAGCGACGTGTCGTCCTGCGACACGCCCAGCACGCGAAGGCCCGAGCCCGACAGAGCCCGATGCACGCGCTCGACCAGCGGCGCCGTCAGGTCGCACGTCGCGCAATCGTGCTTGAAGAAGAACAAGAGCGTCGCGGGCGCGGCCGGACCCTCGGGACCGAACGCGCAAGGGTCGCCGGCCGTGTCGCATAGCGCGAACGAAGCCGCTTTCGTGCCGGGAGTGGGAACCGTGGACATGGCGCCGCCCAGTATAGGATAGGGCTCGGTCGGCTCACCGGAAACGACACCCACCCCGAACCACCCGACAGCCTCAGCGGTCCGCTGGCCGGTCCCGATCGCGCCGCGAGGGACTCGACGGCCATTTCGCCGCTGGCCACGCACCCGCGCGGCAACGGCTCGTCGGCGGGCACCTCCACCAGCGTCGTATGTACTCCAGGCGCACATACAGCGTCATCCAGTGATCACAAACCGCCGGATCATCCAACGCGGAGATCCTCCCCTGTCTGTCGCAAAGTGCTCTTTAACAACGACTTGGCGTATGTGCCGGCCAAGTGGCATCCATCGTGCATATAGACTCAGCGGCATGGTAAACGCACGGACAAGCTTCGGGAGGCAGTGATGTTGGGACCGTACACGCATCGTATCGACCCGATACTGCTCGACGTCGGCGGCGTCCACCTCTGGTGGTACGGCCTCGGCTTCGCGCTGGGATTCCTGGAACTGCATTTCTTCCTCAGACGCGGTCACGGAGCGCTCCGGCTGTCACCGCGGCAGGTGTGGAGCCTGAGCCTGTTCATCGCCGCCGGCGTGCTCGTCGGCGGACGCGCGGTCGAGATCGCCTTCGACGAATGGCCGTTCTATCGGGATCACCTCCATCTGATTCCCGCCTGGTGGCTCGGCGGCATGGCGACCCATGGACTGCTGCTCGGCGGGGCGGTCGGCGCCGCGCTGTTCGCGCACCGGTACGGCAAGCCGTTCCTGCTCGTGGCCGACGCGCTCGTCATTCCAGCGGCGTTCCTGATGGGCATGGGGCGGATCGGGAACTTCATCGACGGCCAGATCGTCGGCGCCATGACGGACGTCTGGTGGGCGGTGAAGTTCCCCGACGCGGAGGGCTTACGACATCCCGTGGTGCTCTACGACGGAACCAAGAACCTGCTGCTGATGGCCTACCTGCTGCACGTGCGGCGGGTGAACCGGACGCCGGGTGCGGTGGCCGCCCGCTTCGTCTTCTGGTACGCGTTCCCACGCTTCTTCATCGACCTGTTCCGGGACTACCCCACCCACCGGCTCGCCCTCGGCACGGGCCAGACCCTGAACATCGTCATGGCGGCGCTCGGCGCGGCCGTGCTGTACCGGTCGCGCCTGCGGAGGCTCGGTCGACTGAAGCGCAGCGCCGGGTGGGGTCTCGCCACCGCGACGGTAACAGGTCGATCCCACGACGCGACTCCAACGGCTCGGCGTGACGACGCGCCGCCGCTCATCTCTCAGCGCCTCGCCTTCGCCGGCCTGCTCGCGTTCTGCCTGACGATCCCGAGCAACTGGACCCAGGACGTTCCGGCCCGCTACGGCGCACGGCACCAGGGGCTGGAGCATTCCCGCCTGTACCCGAAGATCGACACCGCACCGCCGCCGACACACCCTCGTGATGCTCCGGTTGCACCGCGGCGTGGCGGCGGAGGACATGCGCCGGGCGCGCCGGCGCCCGCACGGACGGCCGAGGTCAGGAGATGAAGATGCGGCGATTCGTGGGTTCGATTGCAATACTCGGGCTGTTCGTAGCGCCGGCTCCCGCCGCGAGCCAGCCGACAACGGCAGGAATGGTCCAGGAATCCGAGAGCGGCACACCGTTCCCCGTTGTCCTGACGCCGCCGGACGGGAAGACCGCGCACCGACTGGTGGGTACCGGGATCCGGCAGCGGACAATCTTCCGGGTCGATGTCTACTCCTTCGGCCTCTACGTGGATCCGGCCGGCGCGGAGACCGCACTCGCGGAGTTCGTCGGATTGCCGGCGGCAGCGCTGCAACGGGACGCGCGCTTCCACCGGCGCCTGCTCGACCTCGACTTCGGGATGACGCTCCGGCTGGTCATGACGCGAACGGTCGGGGGCGGCGACGTGGCCGACGCGTTCGACGACGCGCTGCGGCGCCGGCTGCCACGATCGAAGGGAGAAGGACACACGCCTGACGCCGCGGATGCGCTGGCACGGCTTCGAAGCTACCTCGACGTGGACGAAGTCGCACGCGGCGCCGAGATCATCTTCTCATGCGATCCGGCGGGCATCCTGGCCACGTCGATGGGAGACACCCGGCGACCGCCCATCGCATCGCCGGCTCTCTGCCGCGCGCTGTTCGACGTCTACCTGGGAGAGGATCCGATCGCACGCGACGGCAAGCGCAACATCGTCGTGGGGTTTGCCAGCCTGCTCGCCGGCACCCCGCACCGGCGGTAGTAGGTACACGCTGGTCGTGGATGCCGAGCAAGGGCGTTCACCGCCGGCTGGGATCCATGACGATCCAGTCGAATTCGCCCCCCGGGCCGGCGATGTATCCGTCGAGACTCATGGCAACGGAGTAGCAGATCCGCCTCATCGTCGTTCTCAGGTGAAGTCTTGACGGCTTGCTTCCGTCTGCTCGGTCACATGAACCGCACCGGGTCTCTGGGCATCAGGCCGCTATTCGAAGATCTCATGTATCGGCAACGCGAACCCCGGGAGCACGTCGTCGCCGGCAAGAACGCTATCGCCGGTAAGTGACCGCGGCTCGCCGCGCGCCCTGTGCACGTGAACCGTGCGGGCCGCAGGGTCTATGACCCATGCCAGGCGCACGCCTGCAGTGAAGTACTCCTCGAGCTTGCGCCGCACCGCATCCGGCCGATCCGTCGGGGACAGGATCTCAACCACGAGGTCCGGCGCGACATCCAGGAATCCATCCCGCCGCGTGCGGCAAGCGTCCCGTTTGTGCGAGAGGAACAGGACTGACTGTTCATAGCGTTCCATACATGTCCGTAAAATGCTGATAAACGGTGCGTTGCTCGCTACTAGTGGAATCTGGTGGACACGGGTGGAATCGCGTGTTACCACGCCAAATGTGGTATTATTGGGGGAACGGATTTGGTGGAGAACACGACTGATGCCGATGGGACGATTGACGGTCAAGGGGATCGCAAAGCTGACGGCGCGGGGCCGCTACGGGGACGGGAACGGGCTGTATCTGTTCGTGCAGCGCAACGGCTCGCGGTCATGGATGCAGCGGCTCGTAGTGAACGGCCGGCGCCGGGATATCGGCCTGGGATCGGCGCGGTTCGTGACGCTGGCCGAGGCCCGCGACCACGCGTACGAGAACCGGAGGGCGGCGAGGCGGGGCGGCGATCCGCTCGCCGGCAATCGCGAGCATCGGATCCCCTCGTTCCGCGTGGCGAGCGAGAGGGTGGCGGCGGGGCGAGAGTGGAAGGGCCGCACCGGGGATATGCGGCGCTCTGCGCTGGAGATGCACGCGGCGGCCCTGATGGATCGCCGCGTCGATCAGATCGGCCGTGAGGACGTGCTCCGGGTGCTGGTTCCGCTCTGGACCACGAAACCGGCGCTCGGGCGGAAGCTGCGCGTCTGGCTCCGCGGGGTGCTGGCGTGGGCGCAGGGACACGGCCACATCGATACCAACGTCGCCGGTGAGGGTATCAATGGCGCGCTGCCGAAGGTGAAGAGCACCCGAAAGCATCACGCGGCGATTCCGTATCAGGACGTGCCGGCGGCCCTGGAAGCAATCGACGGGAGCACGCGGCGGAGCGACATCGTCAAAGCCTGCCTGCGGTTCACAGTGCTGACCGCGGTCCGGTCCACCGAGGCCCGCCTTGCGACCTGGGACGAAATCGACCTGGAGGCCCGCGAGTGGCGCATCCCGGCGGCCCGGATGAAGATGGACGCCGAGCACCGGGTTCCGCTCTCTGACGCTGCCGTGGCCGTGCTGGAGTCCATGAGGGCGCACCGTTCGTCCGGCGTGGTGTTCGCCTCGCCCAAGCGTCCCGGCAAGGCGCTCGACGGGTCGGCCGTCGTGAAGGCGCTGCAGCGTGTCTTTCCCGATCACACACTGCACGGGTTCCGCTCCTCGTTCCGCGATTGGGCCAGCGAGCGGACCAGCGTAGAGCATGCAGTCGCGGAGGCGGCCCTGGCGCACCGGGTAGGCTCCGAAGTCGAGCGGAGCTATGCGAGGTCGGACCTGTTCGAGAAGCGCCGCGGGCTGATGGACGCGTGGGCGGCGTTCCTGACCGGCGCCAGCGGGAAGGTGCTGCGGATGCACGCGTGAGGCCGCCTGTGGACGCGCATGCACGAATGCGGTACTCTGTCTCTCAGTTCGTGGCCGGATCAACGGGCCGGCCTTTTCCGCGGCGTTGCCCACCGTTGTTCCTGGCACCGCGGTTTTCTCCTGTCGCTGTCCCGCAGCGATGGACGGAGGGAGCCGTGTCGAATACACCGGATCGATTCCTGAGTCGTCGTCAGGTTGAGCAGCGTTGCGGCATCGGCCGTTCGATGGTCTACAAGCTGCTGAAGGATGGCGGGTTTCCGACCCCGTTCCGGATTTCGCAGTCGGCCGTTCGATGGTCGGCAAACGAGATCGAGCGGTGGTGCGCTACTCGCGCCCGCGCCACCGGCATCAACCCGGACAGCAAGGCGGCGGGCGCATGAGCGGCGCGCCCGCCCGCCCGACTGATCCCGGCGCCGCCTACCTCGCCTCACGGCGAATCCTCGAGCCCGGCCGCTCTGTCCAGTGGATCGCACGTGACGACATGGACGGCGCCCGGCGCGCTCTGTGCTTCCCGAGCAGGAGCTACCGCGACGGCGGCGGCGACCGTCGCCAGCGCATTGACGCCGGATTCCCGGACACCATCGCCGGTGTGCTCAATTATCGGTGGTGGTCGCGCGACGGGAAGCGGGAATTCTTCGAGCTTGAGGGCATCATGCCGGACGGCACGCGGGCCGAGTGGATCAGCCCGGACCCGGACGGGAAGCCCGCCAAGCGCATTTCACAGCCCGGCCGCGGTATCCACCGGGCCGCGTTCGTCGTTCGCCAGCCGGACCCGCTCCGCGGCGGACGGCTACACGTCTGCGAGGGCGCGCCGGACGCACTGAGCCTTGACGCGATGGGCGCCGCCCGGCCGGAAGACGGCATCATTGGCATGCACGGGTGCTGGGGCATGAGGGACGCGGCGCCGTGGTGCGCCGGTTCCGCTGACGTGCTGATCTATCCGCATCGACTCGACAAGGGCGACATTGGTGAGAAGTGCGCCGACAAGCTGGCGGACGCGCTCGCCGGCCGCGGGCACGTGGTCCGGTCGAATCACGCCAAGCGTCACGATCTGAACGATGAGCTATGCGGCGAGGCGCCGCGGCGGACGGATGCCTACTCGGACACCGGCCGGCTGAGCCTTGACGCTCTGGCGCCGCTCCTGAAGGACTGCGCGGCGGTGTCTGAGCCCGTCGATTGGCTGTGGCGCGGCTACGTCGCCCGCGGGCTGATGTTCGCCATCACAGGCGCGCCGGACGCCGGCAAGACTATCGGCAGTCTCGGCGTGTGCTCTGCGCTCTCGGCGGGTGCGGCGCTTCCCGGAGACGAGGCGCGCGAGCCGAAGCGTGTCGCGTGGGTCGGGGGCGTTGACGAAGACCCGCACGGGCTGATCGTCGCCCGACTGCGCGAGGCCGGCGCCAGCGGGGACAACCTGCGCGTCTTCAAGATGCCGGAAGTGGACCAGCTACGGATCGCGGAAGTCTGCGAAGCCCTGCGCGAGTGGCAGCCCGATCTTGTGGTGGTCGATTCTCACGTGTCGTGGTTCCGAGAATCCAACGACGGCGCCGCGGTGCGCGCCGAGCTTCAAGGTGTCTTCGGCGGCCTGCTACGGGACGGCGCCGCGTGCGGCATCGTCTCCCACTGGCGCAAGTCCGGCGTGGAAGACGGGCCGCAACACTTCCGCACGGCCGGGAGCAACATGGGGCTGATCGGCGCCGTGCGGCTCGCCCTGGAGTTCGAGAAAGCATCCGGCGCGGATGCCGGGACGATGCGCGTCACGAAGCACAACATCGGACCACAGCCCGACGACGTTGAATACCGCATAGCCGGCCGCGGCATGGGCGGCATGATCGGCGTTGTCGAGTGGGGCGACAAGTCGCCTCACGTGCCACGTGAGCCCGGCGGCGGCGGCGGACGGGCCGTGAGCGACGATGACGCGCTCGGCGCCGTGCGGACCATCGCCGCGGCCGGGAAGCCTGTCACGGCATCCAAGGTGAACGCCGAGCTTGGGATCGGGAACAGCCCGGCCGCTCGCGTGGCGGCGGCGAGGGCGCTTGACCGCCTCACGGCCGCCGGCGCGCTGACCGCGGCGCCGGGCACGGTGCGAGGGAACAAGTGCACCATCTACGCCGAACCCGAGCAGCCCGCGGCGGCCGGCGCCGGGACGTGTGTCGGGACGTGTGTTGACAGACCTACAGACGTGCCAGCCGGGGACGTGTGTAGGTATGTAGGTCCCTGTACGTCGGACCTACAACCTACAGATGCCCCGGCCCAGGCCGAACCGGACCCGAGCGGCGAGCCAGACCGACACACGTCAGAGACCGAAAACGATCACCCATCCGCGGATGGGGGTGGGGATAACCCGGAGGGGGGATCAGCGACAAGCAGATCCTCCGCACCGGCGATGCGCAGGTTCGGGGGTTGCTTGCGACCGCGGCGAACGGCGGCATCGCGGATCTACAGGCGGCCTCGGCCGTCGTCGATTACGACGAGGCCCTTGAGCAGTTCGCCCGCGGCGTCGATGGCCTGCACGCGGCCGGGCTCGAGGAATGCCGGCCGCCAGCGGGCCGACGTTCCAGATCGAAGACGTGTAGACCGGCGGCCCGGCGGAATGCGGGGTGGTAGTCGTGAGGCCGCCAGCGGCCGGCCGTGCTCCTGGCGCCGGTAGGCGACACCGTGATCGGGTAGGATGGCGGGCATGAGTCCCGACACGGTATGGATCATCGGCACGGTGATCACGGTGGGCGCTGCGCTCGCCGGCTTCATGTATGCGCTCGTGAACGGCGTTCACAAGCGCATAGACGACGTGCGCGGCGACCTGGGCCGACTGCACCATGATCATGTCCGGCTCGATGACCGACTGCGCATGATAGAGATGGGCGGCCCGCGGTTGGTTCAGACTCGCGAGTCGGAGTAGACGGCATGAACCGAGCGAGAAGGCGGGAGATTTGGGCGGAGGCACTGGTCGACGCGTTGCAGGCTGGCCGGGCGGGAGATAGGCGCGACCTTCGGCTTCCCGATCCGGTCGTTCGTGCGGCGATCCGAGGATTACTCGACGATACGCAGACCGCAATGGGTGACGCGGCGAGCAGCGACGAACGCGACAAGACCGCAATGGGTGACGCGGCGAGCAGCGACGAACGCGACAAGCTGTACGAGCGCCACCGGGCGCTGTCCGAGATCATTCGGAGGCTTGACCGCCCAGCGGGGGAACCCGACGCCTGAACACCAGCCCTTCCCCAATTGTGCGCGTGGGATACGCCGTGGGATTCCTTTTCGCGGCATCCGCATAACTCTCGCACTGTCAGCTACTTACCGGCATAGTCGTGTAGCGCGAGATAGAACAGGACGTCCGGCGCCCGGACGGTGTCCGGGTTGCGGGTGGTAAAGATTCCCACCTCGCCCGCCATCACAATGCCCAGATTCTGCGTACGCACGAAGCGGCTGAGCGCGGCAGCGACGTTCACTTCGATCCGGCCGTGGGTCGGGTTGGTCGGCGTCATGCGCACGATGCGGCCGCCGATGAGCTCGCACGGATTGAGCCACGGCATGCGCAGCAGCTCTTCGCCCGTCACCGGAGCGGCCGTCTCGCGCAGTGGGAGTGCATCTTCCATACCGGGATCCTGGGACGCCTCAACAGAATGCGCGGCTCAACTCGACCAGGGTGTCCCGGCAGACACGGACCGAATCGATCTCGACGTACTCGTCCGGGCCGTGGAGGCCCGCGCCGGTCGGGCCGAACAGCACCGCCGGCGTTCCGGCGCGCCCGAGAATGGCGGCATCCGTCCAGAACGACATGCCGATCGGCGCCGTGTCGAGACCGCGTCGGCGCAGGCTCTGCCGCAACTCGCGGCAGACTGGATCGTCGTCCTCGATCTCGTGGGGTGGACGCGTCAGCAGTTGCCGCGCGGAAGCGTTGAAATCACCATCGTCCTGGGCGAGCACCGACAGCACCGCCTGGACCTCCGTCAACCCGACGTCGGAGGGCTCGCCCGGCAGCGTGCGCCGCTCGACCCCGAGCACGCAGCGGTCGGGGTAGACGCTCAGGGCCTGTCCGCCGTGAATGGTCGAGGCATGCAGCGATGCCCTTCCCAGCCGTGGATGGGTCGGGCCGGCCTTGAGCCCCGCCTCCACCGCTTCCAGTCGTCCGAGAACGCGGCCCATGTGCAGAATCGCATCGCGTCCGTCGGCCGGACGGCTGCCGTGGGCGGCGCGCCCGCGCGTCTCGACCTCCACCCACTCGAACCCCTTGTGCGCGGTCGCCACGCGCAGGTCCGTCGGCTCCGTCACCACGGCGCCGTCGGCGGAGTGCGTTTCGACCAGCGCCTCGGCGCCGACGCTGGCATGCTCCTCGTCGGCCACCGCCGCCACCACCAACCTCCCGCGCGGAAGCCCGCCGTCCTGCGCCGCCCGAACAGCCGCGTCGACCATGGCGGCCACGCCGCTCTTCATGTCCTGACTGCCCCGCCCGTAGAGGCGTCCATCCCTCACGACCGGGTCGAACGGCGCGGTCACTCCCTCGACGCCCACCGTGTCCGTGTGGCCGCAGAGCATCAACGTGCGCCCGGGCGCCTTGCCTTCGACCACACCGACGACGTTCGGACGGCCGGGGGCGACTTCGGTTAGCTCGACATCGATGCCGGCCGCCCGTAGCGCCGCCGCGATTCGTTCCGCGACCGCGGCCTCACCCGCGCCGCCGGGGACCAGAGACGGGTTGACCGAATCGATGGCGACCAGATCGCGCAGCAGGGTGATGACGGAGTCCAAAGGCCAGAAGCTCCAGTGCGCCGGCAGCCTGACTCAGGGCGGTCGACCGCCTCGCGATGGTAACACCCGCCCGACCCATAGCGTGGAGTCCGTCTCCCGTTCGCATGCGCCGCGATGCGGTGGTGCACCGGCCCGATGAGCCGGATTCCCGCCGCCTGACGCATTCCCGGACAGGTGTGCGACGGCAACGGGATGAAGACGGTACCGGACGGGGTTCGAGTGCTGGTCGGCATCCGTCGCGCGGAGGGAGACAAGATGACTCGAATCGCTCTCGTTCTCGTAGCGGCAACGGTGACGGCCACGGCATCGGTCGCCGAGGCCCAGACCATTACCTCGTTCGACAGACTTGCCCTCCTGGTCAATCAGGGAGACCGCGTCACGGTGACCGACGGCGCCGGACAGAACCTGCGAGGACGGATTGTCGATCTCTCGCCGTCGACTATCTCCTTGCAGATGGACGGCGCCCGTCGCGACCTGCACGAAGCCGAGGTCTCCGTCATCCGCCGTCGGCATCGTGATTCGCTCAAGAATGGCGCCCTGATGGGATTCATGTCCGGCGCCACCATCGGGGCGTCTCTGATGTTGAGAGAGGGAGTCGACTCCGCTGCCGCGCTGGCCGTCGCGTCTCTATTCGGAGCCGCCGGCGCCAGTGTCGGCATCGGGGTGGACGCGCTCGTGGAGAGCTCGAACGTCATCTACAGCGCGAATCGCTCGGCGCGACGCATCAGCGTCTCGCCCCTGCTGTCTCGCCACCACCGCGGCCTGGCCTTGTCCGTCGGATTCTGAGACTGGAAAGGAGCGGGATCGATGAGTGCAGAGCCGGCCCGGCCGTCGCTACGCCGGCTCGAGGTAGTCCTCCCACAGCTCGACGTAGATCGCGTCGCGCTCGGATCCGCGGTCTCCCCACAGCTCCCGCGCCGTGAAACGCACCGTGTAGACGTGCTGCGGGAAGTCGCCGAGCTGTTGCCCGTGCCGGTCCGTGTCCTGGAGCGCGTAGACACCGTTGTCCCGAATGACCCTGCCGCGCTTGCCCTGCGCATAGCGCGGCAACCGGATGTGTCCGGGCTGATCGACATTCCGTCCGCGGACCGTGTCGCCCACGTCGAACCGCGCCGGGATGTCGAGGTCCAGGAGCCCGAACCCCAGCGGGGCCTGCGGCGGCCTCTCGCGCCGTTCCGGCCGCGGCGCCTCCGGGTCGGCGACGCCGCTCGCCAGCTCGGCCTCGGTGACGATGCCGTTCTCCCGAAGCAGGTTGACGAGCGCCGTGAACCACCGCTCGTAGTACGACAGGCGCAGGTAGTCCGCGGCCGGGACGCGCTCCTGCGCGAAGCGGAAGCTGCCCCAGTTGCCGCCCAGTCCCGAGGGGACGAGCAGGCGGCGCAGCCCGAAGACGCGCCCCTCCCAGGGCGCATGGAAGACCGGCTCATTCGGCTCGGGCTCGACCGGCCCCCTGCCGTCCACGCCGCCCATGTCGTGGATGCCGTTCATGACGCGGGCGCCTCGCCGCTCTCCGTGCTGCTCGGGTTCACCACGAACTTCCCGTCGCGCCTCCCGGCCTCATTCCGCCTTCCGCAGGACCACCGGCTGGCCGTGCGGCGTGTGCCGATAGGCGTCGGCCCAGGCCTCCTTGCGATCCCGCAGCGCGGGTGAATCGGTGAGGCCCCTTCCGGTAGCCAGTCGCTCCAGGGCGGCCACCCAGTGGTGATAGTAGTGGGACCCATCGTCGGGCTCCCCCCGGTCGGCTGCGGCCCGCAGCTCGTCGGCCAGCGCAGCCGCCCACTCTTTCCAGGTGAAGTGCCCCTGCTCGGAGAGCTTCACGGCGAGCGCGAATGCCTGCGCCTGCCATGGCGCGGAGAACACGGGTCCCTCTTCGTCCCGCGGCAGGGGCGGCAGCGCGGCGAGACGCTCCGCGTCGACCTCCGGCGCGGGGGACGGCGCGTCCTCACGCGGGCTCAAGGTATCCCTCCCACAGGTCGACGTAGACCGAGTCGCGCGCGGAGGCGCGATCCCCCCACAGCTCCCGCGCTCCGAAGCGAACGGTGTAGACGTGCTGGGGAAAGTCGCCGAGCCGCTGTCCGTTCGCGTCGGTGTCCTGAAGGGCGTAGACGCCGTTGTCGCGGATCACGATGCCACGGCGGCCGCGGGTATAGCGGGGCAGGCGCGTATGTCCGCGGGGATGGAGGTTTCGCGCCCGCACCTCGTCGTCCGGACCGAAGCGCGCCGCCACCTCCAGGTCCAGCAGGCCAGAACCGAGCGAACCCGTGCTCGACGGCGTCAGGAGCTCCGGCCGCGGCCGGCCCGCATCCGCGTAGCCGCTCTCCAGCTCCTCCTCCGTGACGAGGTCGCTGCCGAGAAGCCGGTTGACGTGCACGGTGAACCAGCGCTCGTAGTAGGACATCCGGAGATAGTCGGCCGGCGGCAGGCTCTCGAGCGCGAACCTGAAGCTCCCCCAGTTGCGGCCTCGCCCCCAGCGGCCGATCACACGGCCGAGGCCGTAGACGCGCCCCTCCCACGGCTCGTGGAAGACCGGCTCGTTCTCCTCCGGCTCGACGGGACCCATGCCGTCCATGCCGCCCATGTCGTGTATCCCGTTCATCCGCGGCCTCCCTGCGCCGCCGGCGGCCCCGAAACCGTCTACCGAGCCGCCACCCTGGCGACGCCGATCATCGAATCGCGGGTGACGAGATCGGCGAGGGCCTCCTCGCCGATCCCTTCCGTGCCGGCCGGCCGCTCCGGCAGCACCAGATAGCGGATCTCGGCGGTGCTGTCCCAGACGCGCACCTCGACGTCTTCCGGCAGCTCAACCCCGAACTCGCGCAGCACCACGCGCGGCTCGATTACGGCCCGCGAGCGGTAGGCGGCGGACTTGTACCAAATCGGCGGAAGGCCGAGGGTCGGCCACGGATAGCAGGAGCAGAGCGTGCACACCACCAGGTTGTGGACCTCCGGCGTGTTCTCCACCACGACCATGTGCTCGCCCTGCGCGCCGATGAAGCCGAACTCCCCGATCGCCGCGGTCCCGTCCGCCAGTAGCCGGGCCCTGTAGTCGGGATCGGTCCAGGCACGAGCCACGACCTGCGCTCCGTTCCGCGGGCCGATCCGGTTCTCGTAGGCGTCGACGACCCCGTCGAGCTCGGCGGGGTCGATCATCTCCTTCTCGACCAGGATCGACTCCAGCGCGCGCACCCGCAACGCGATGTCGTCGGGCACGACCTGGTGGTCATGGTCGTGCGGGTGCGCAGCGCCCGCCGCAACACCGGAGGACGCCGCGCCACCCGCCATCCCGGCGGCCCCCGCCGCGGTCTCCTTGAGAAACTCCCTGCGACCGACGCCCTTCGGTTCGGATGGTTTCACGGCCTCGCCTCCCGGCGCTACTGCGGCAGCGCGAACGCGATCAGCTCCGGCACCCGGCCGCCGCCGACGGTCAGCGCGATGTACTGCCGGCCGTTGAGCATGTAGGTCATCGGGGTGCCGATGGCCCCGCCGGGGAGATCGACCTGCGCAAGCTCCTCGCCCGTCGCCTTGTCGAGCGCCACCAGCCGCGGCCCGTCGTCGGTCGTCCCGCCCGCGGTGAGGGCGTAGATCAGCAGGTCCGGGGTCAGCAGTGGCCCGGCCCGGCTGCTGTCGCCCCCGAGCGGCGGCAGGTCGAGATCGCGCAGCAGGCGGTGGTTGCGGATGCGGTCGCCGTTGCCCATCGGCTTCATCCAGACGTGGTCGCCCGTATTGAGGTCGATGGCGGTCATGCGCGAATAGGGCGGCTTGAAGAGCGGGAGCCCCTGCGGCATCTGCGGTCGGGTCCGGGTTTCGCCGCGCCGCTCGATGACGTCCAGCGTGGCCCCTTCGCCCGGGATCGGCTCGCGGTACTGCATTACCGAGTACGCATTGTTCGAGGGGACGTACAGGATGCCCGTCTCGGGATCGAAGGCCGCCCCCGACCAGTTGGCGCCGCCGCCGGCGCTCGGCCGCTGGATGGTCCCGTCCCACATGGGCGGCGTGAAGATCGGTCCGAGCCGGTAGCCCTCGACCGCATCGATCGCCATCTGGCGGATCTCCGGCGTAAAGTCGACGAGGTCGTCGATCACCGCGCCCTGGTACTCGAACGGCTCGGGCTTCGTCGGGAACGGCTGCGTCGGCGACGGCCGCTCGCCGGGGACATTCGTGTCGGTCTGGACCGGACGCTCCTCGATCGGCCAGATCGGCTCGCCGGTCGCGCGATTGAAGGCGTACAGGAAGCCCTGCTTGCTGATCTGCGCGAGCGCCTTCACCGGCTGGCCGTCGACCACGACGTCGACCAGGTTGGGCGCCGTCGGGAAGTCCCAGTCCCAGAGGCCGTGGTGCACCGCCTGGAAGTGCCATTCGCGCTGTCCCGTCTCGATGTCGAGGGCGACGACGCTCTCGGCGAACAGGTTGTCCCCGAGCCTGTGCCCGCCGTAGTAGTCCGGCGCCGGGGTGTTGGTCGGCAGATAGATGAGCCCCAGCTCGGGATCGGCGCTCATGAACGACCAGACGCCGACCTTGCCGGTCACCCGCCACGAATCGCCCTCCCACGTGTCGTTGCCGTATTCGTCCCCCTGCGGGATCGTGTGAAACGTCCACTTGGTGCGCCCGGTCCGCGCGTCGAAGCCCCGCATCCAGCCCGGCGGCGCTTCCCTGGTGATGTTGTAGGACGAGATGGAGGAGGGCGTGACGATGGTGTCCCCGACGACGAGCGGCGGCGACTGCACCGAGTACAGCAGGGCGTTCAGCCAGTCGCGGTTCCCGCGGTCGGCGCGCGGCAGGTCGGCCACGAGGTCGACCCAGCCGTCCTCCCCGAAGTCGGCGCACGGCCGTCCGGTCTTGGCGTCGACGCAGATGAGGTAGCCGTTGCCGGTCCCGAACAGAATGCGCTCGTCCTCGCGCTCCGGGCCGTCCGACCAGTACGCCACCCCGCGCTGGTTCCAGCGCGCGCTCATCGTCGTGGTGCCCTCTTCGTAGGTCTTCGGGTTGTAGACCCAGAGCGTCTCGCCGGTCTCGGCGTCGATCGACGCGGCCTGCGACGTCGGCATGTTGATGAACAGGCGCCCGCCGACCATCAGCGGCGTCGCCTTCAGGTTCGTGAGGTAGGGCGACTGTCCCTCGCGCCACAGGTCCGGGTTGCGGCGCAGCAGTTCCTCGAAGATCAGCCGCGAATCGGCCCACCACTCGCCGCCGTCCGGCGTATCGATGCTCAGGAAGGCGTCGGCCGACAGCCAGCGCCAGGCGATCTCCAGGTCGCCGAAGTTGCTCCGGTCGATCTGGTCGAGCGGGGAGTACTTGGTACCGCCGAGATCGCCGCCGTAGGTCGGCCACTCGCCGTTGGCCGGGGCGCCGCGCTGTGCGAACGCCGTTCCGCTGGCCGCAAGGATGACGGCGAGGGTGACGATCGCCGCCGCGCCGGTCCGGGTCTGCCGTGTTCGATCGCGCATAGGTGCCTCTTTAATCTGTCTCACTGCCGGACGATTGGTGAACGTGGCGCCATCATAGCGCAGCGTCGCGGCAACACGCTCAGGCGCGTCCCCACTTGCCCGCTCAGACCACGGGCGCCACCGGGAATCGTCCGTGAATATGTCCAGCAGGACGTTGGTATCGACGAGGAACACTCACTCGTCCCCGCGGGTCAGCCGCATCACGTCGTCGGTACCGAGGTCTCCTTCGGCAGCGCCGCGGGCCCGGCGGAGACGTTCGTCAACGAGCGTCCGTTTACTCAACGCCGGGCGGACCACCACGCAGCCGTCGCCCTCTTCGAAGTTGACCTCCGTGTTCGGAAGCAGCCCGAACTTGCTCCGGAGCCGCTGCGGAATGGTCACCTGCCCCTTCGAGGTTATGCGCATCGTAAGAGTACTAGTCTTGTGAGTACTACACGGGTAAACGGCTCGCGGCAACGCGCATCCGCAAGGGCACGCCAATCGCCGACTTCCGCAACTGGCCGTCACAGCCGTCGGGTCGCGTACTTGTGCAGCACGCTCGCCATGAGGGTCTGATAGGGCAGGCCTTCCTCGAGCGCCCGTTTCTGAATGGCTTCGAGATCCTTGCTGGAGATCCGGATGTTGACCCGGCGATCCTTGCGGAACGTCGCCGCCGCCAAGCGTGCGTACTCGGTCCGCTGCCGCGCGAATCCCGGCGTCGACCGCCATTCCCCGCGTTCGACCGACTCCAGAAGCTCATGCTCGTCGGCATCGAGTGGCATCTCTACTACTCCTCGGGCACACGCCAGTCCCGAAATCATCTCGAACTCCGATGCCGGCTTCCACGTATGGGAGAATCGCAGCCAACAGGAGATTCCCATGCAACGACTCGTCGGAACCGCCCTCGTCGTCGGTCTGCTCGCCGCCGTCCTGCCCGCTGCGGCCCAGGAGCCGGTCGACATCCCCTATACCCGCTACGTGCTCGACAACGGCCTGCGGCTCATCGTGCACGAGGATCACAAGGCGCCCATCGTCGCGGTCAACGTCTGGTACGACGTCGGGGCGGCGGACGAGGCCCCCGGCAAGACCGGCTTCGCGCACCTGTTCGAGCACCTGATGTTCAACGGCAGCGAGCACTTCAACGACGACTACTTCAAGCCGTTCGACCGCGTCGGGGCCACCGGCATGAACGGCACCACCAACCAGGACCGCACCAACTACTTCCAGGTGGTGCCCACCACCGCCCTCGACATGGCGCTGTGGATGGAGTCCGACCGCATGGGCCACATGCTCGGGGCCGTCGATCAGGCGCGGCTCGACGAGCAGCGCGGCGTGGTGCAGAACGAGAAGCGGCAGGGCGAGAACCAGCCCTACGGCAAGGTGTTCCTGACGCTCTTCGAGAACACCTATCCGGACGCCCACCCCTACGACCACTCCACCATCGGCTCGATGGACGATCTGAACGCCGCGTCGCTCGACGACGCCCGCACTTGGTTCGAGACCTGGTACGGCGCCGCCAACGCGGTGCTGGTGGTCGCCGGCGACGTAGACCCGGAGGACGTCAGGGCGCGCGTTGAGCGCTACTTCGGCCATATCCCGTCGGGTCCACCTCTCGTCAAACCCGACGTCAACCTCGCCCGGCGCACCGAGGAGAGCCGCATCGTGCTCCAGGACCGGGTGCCGCAGGCGCGGGTCTATAAGGCGTGGAACGTCGCCGCGTTCAAGAACCCTGCCCTGGACCACCTGACGCTCGTCAGCGACGTGCTGACGTCCGGCCGCAGCTCGCGTCTCTACCGGCGGCTGGTCTACGAGGATCAGATCGCGACCGACGTGTCGGCGTTCACGCTGGAGCGGCAGTTCGGGAGTCTGTTCATCCTGCAGGCGACGGCCCAGCCGGGACAGGACCTGGCCGCGGTGGAGGCCGCCCTCGACGAGGAACTGCGCGCGTTCCTCGAATCGGGCCCGACCGCGGCCGAGCTGGCGCGGGCGCAGGCCAGCCAGCGGGCCTCCTTCGTCCGCGGCGTCGAGCGCATCGGCGGCTTCGGCGGCAAGTCGGACGTGCTGGCGGCCAGCGAGGTCTACCTCGGCAGCCCGGACGGCCACGAGCGGACGCAGGAGAACATCATGAACGCCACTCCCGCCGACGTCCACGCGGCGGCGGTCGAGTGGCTGAGCCAGGGGGCGCTGACCGTGGAGGTGCAGCCCTTCCCCGCCTACGCCGCGGCCGAGAGCGACGTCGACCGCTCGTCCGGACCGCCCGCGGTCACCGAGTTTCCCGCCGCCTCGTTCCCCGCGCGCGAGACGACACGCCTGTCGAACGGGCTCGACGTGATCCTGGCCCGGCGCGACGCGGTCCCGGTGGTCGACTTCAACCTGCTGCTCGACGCCGGCTACGCGGCCGACCAGTTCGCGCTGCCCGGCACGACCCGCATGGCGATGGACATGCTCGACGAGGGGACCACGTCGCGGACCGCGCTGGAGATCGCAGAGGAGCTCGAAGGCCTCGGCACCACCCTGTCGGCGGGCTCGAACCTGGACATGTCGAGCGTCAGGATGTCGACCCTGAAGGAGAACCTCGACGCATCGCTGGACCTCTTCGCCGACGTCGTGCTGAATCCCTCCTTCCCGGAGGACGAGTTCGACCGCCGGCGCCGGCAGCAGCTCGCCGCCATCGCTCGCGAGAAGGTCCAGCCGATGGGGATGGCGATGCGCGTCTTCCCCCGCCTCCTCTACGGCGAGGGCCACGCCTACAGCCAGCCGCTGACCGGCTCGGGGAGCGAGGCGGCGCTCGGCGAGTTCCGCCTCGACGGCCTGCGAGGGTTCCACGACACCTGGTTCCGGCCCGACAACGCCACCCTGATCGTCGTCGGCGACGTCACCATGGCCGAGCTCGAGCCCGCCCTCGAGGCCCGCTTCGGAGATTGGGAGCCGGGCGACGTCCCCCGCAAGAACCTCGGCGAGGTAGATCAGCAGGCCGAGACCGTCGTCTATCTCATCGATCGTCCGGACTCGGAGCAGTCGATCATCTTCGCCGGGCACGTGGCGCCGCCGAAGAGCGACGCACGCGATCTGCAGATCGAGTCCATGAACAACGTTCTGGGCGGCGGCTTCACGGCGCGGATCAACATGAACCTGCGCGAGGACAAGGGCTGGTCCTACGGCGCCCAGTCGCTGCTGTGGGACGCCGCCGGCCAGCGGCCGTTCATCATCCTCGCACCGGTCCAGACCGACCGGACGGCGGAGTCGATGGCCGAGATCGACAAGGAGATCGGCAGCATCCGCAGCGGCGGCGACCAGCCGCCGACCGCGGAGGAGCTGGCCCGCGTCAAGGACCAGCGGACGCTGACCCTGCCGGGCCGCTGGGAGACCAACCGCGCGGTCATGGCCGACATCGTCGAGATGGTGCGCTTCGGCCTGCCCGACGACTACTGGGAGACCTACGCCGGCTCGGTACGGGGCCTGAGTCTCGCCGAGATCAGAGCCGAGGCCGACCGCGTCCTTCAGCCGGACCGCATGATCTGGGTCGTCGTCGGCGATCGCGAGCGCATCGAGGAGAGCGTGCGGGCGCTGGATCTCGGCGAGATCCGCTTCCTGGACGCCGACGGCAACCGTATCGGCGGCTGAGGAGCAATCGATCCGCGATCTTTCGGCCCCGGTCAGCCTGCGCCGGCCGGGGCCACGGTCATCTCTTCCCCAGCCAATCGAAGTACTGCTTCGCGAGTCTTCACATCAAGCCGGAACCGTAGCGCGTGCAGTCGATTCAGGACCGGTTCAACGGAATCAAGCATACGCCGTTCTTTTGCCAGTACCAGAATTCCCAACGTGCCAGTGACCGCCAACCCGACGGCCGCGGCGTATCGACGGGCGTGTCGATCGTCCAGAAGAAGTAAAGCGTCCAGCGGCGAGGTGTTACAGATGACCGCGGGCATTGGACACGTCGCCGCGAAGCTCCGCCTCCGACGACTCGAACGTATCCACGCCGTAGTCGGCCAGCTTCGTCAGGAAGAGCGGCTTCGGCACATTCGCCAACGCCGCCGCCGCGCCGGGCGCATTCCCGATTTCCCGGTCACGCGCTCACACCCACCGGCGTCATGGCCATCCGCTGCAAACAGTTCCATCTGCCGGACTTATAGAAAGACCGCAGGAGAAGAATCGCGTCGACGCTCTCCGGTAGCCAATAGATGGAGGCGCCCTTGATGCGGAGATTGATGACGCGACGGATGGCGCTTTCGACGGCACCGCTGCCCCGCGGAAGCCCGAGCCCGACCATTGTGGTGTAGGCGAAACGATGACGGTTCTTCAGGAAGTAGTTGAGGTGCGTGCGGATCTTGCCGGCCGTGCGCCCGCGGCACAGCTCCCGCAGGGCCGTGATCACCTCGTCCACCCGTGCTCGCTTGAGCAGCCCCCGCGTGCGGTTGAGCCAGCGGGTGCGTTGCGTCGCGCTCCAGCGGCGCAGCTTGACCGCGTCGGAGAGTTGCTTTGCGGCATGATAGAAGTCGATCAGCCCCAGCACCTGTGTCGGCGAGAGCCCGAGCGCGGCGATGAGGCGCGGGATGCGTTGCCAGATCCAGGGCGCGCCGTCGGCGATGAAGAGCACCTTGTCAGCGGCGTTGAGGCCGATCTGCCGCGCGTACGACAACAGCAGGGCGAAGACCGCCTCCGGTCCCCGGAGCGTGCCGTCGATGATCGGGGCCCACGTCTGAGACGGTCGCCCGTCGTCGCCGACGACGTACAGGATGAGGAGCTTCGGTTCCTTCCAGTCGGTATGGAATCGGTTGCGCCCCTTCTTCGTCTTGGGGCCACGCTTCTTGCGCCTCACACGGACGCGGCCCCCGTCGAGGGAGACGACCACCCGCTTGCCGGTCACGCGGTCCAGCAGGCCGCACGCCGCGCTCTGCTGGGCCGCTCGGGCCCGCGCAGCGTAGCGATAGGCGGTCGAGCGGAGGGTCTTGATATCCAGGGCGATGCCGTCGGAGCGGAGCTGCGCCTGCGCTTCGGCCAGCGAGCTGAGCATGGCGACCGCGCGGCTTGCATCCGAGGCCAGCTTCGGCGTGCACCGGTCGTAGATGCCCAGCACCACCAAGGCGGGGCAGAGTCCCGGCCTCCGCTTCGCCCGACGGGCGTGTTTCTCGCGGTAATACGGCGTCGTGACCGGCACCGTCGTGCCCCGGGAGGTGCGAACGTTGACGGTCTCCAGCCCGTCGCTCCGCATCCGCCAGGGCAGGTGGCGCACGAGGGCGCTCGCCGCGTCGCCAACCGCGGCGGAGCGCACCGCGCGTTGCAGCACGGGGGTGAGGAGGGCGCCGAAGAACTCGTCCGCGATGGCCCGCAGCTGCTCTTCGCACTGCTCCGCTTCCTCTGCCGACCTGGGCGCTGGAGCACGCGCCTCAAACTCCAGCGCCCGCCGGAGGGCAGTGCGCAGGTGGACGGGAATGTTGCCAAGATCGACCTCGCGGCTCGGGGTGTCGATGGCGCTCTTGTCCATTTCAACGCACCATCATGGGCAGTCCGAGCCGTAATGTCCAGTACCACCCTCCCCGTCTGTCCGAAGACCGGCTCAACCTCCCCCAGCCTCACAGTCCATCTTTGCCTACACACTGCTCCGGGAAATCGGGAATGCGCCCAGCGGAGCTGCGCCTGCGCTTCGGCCAGCGAGCTGAGCATGGCGACCGCGCGGCTTGCATCCGAGGCCAGCTTCGGCGTGCACCGGTCGTAGATGCCCAGCACCACCAAGGCGGGGTAGAGTCCCGGCCTCCGCTTCGCCCGACGGGCGTGTTTCTCGCGGTAATACGGCGTCGTGACCGGCACCGTCGTGCCCCGGGAGGTGCGAACGTTGACGGTCTCCAGCCCGTCGCTCCGCATCCGCCAGGGCAGGTGGCGCACGAGGGCGCTCGCCGCGTCGCCAACCGCGGCGGAGCGCACCGCGCGTTGCAGCACGGGGGTGAGGAGGGCGCCGAAGAACTCGTCCGCGATGGCCCGCAGCTGCTCTTCGCACTGCTCCGCTTCCTCTGCCGACCTGGGCGCTCGAGCACGCGCCTCAAACTCCAGCGCCCGCCGGAGGGCAGTGCGCAGGTGGACGGGAATGTTGCCAAGATCGACCTCGCGGCTCGGGGTGTCGATGGCGCTCTTGTCCATTTCAACGCACCATCATGGGCAGTCCGAGCCGTAATGTCCAGTACCACCCTCCCCGTCTGTCCGAAGACCGGCTCAACCTCCCCCAGCCTCACAGTCCATCTTTGCCTACACACTGCTCCGGGAAATCGGGAATGCGCCCGCCGCGCCTGTCGACAATCGGCCCAACTCGTAGAGTTTGATGGCGATGAGAATCCTCGCCTCTTCGCGAAACTCGTCAGGCGTCATGCCCAGTGCAGCCAGAAGGTCATCGTTGTAATCGATGGTCCGTGATCTCGTCATCTCGAAGGTCCATTCCCCTCATCCGCTCACGGCGACTACAGGCGGTGATCGTACAGTACCGCCTCCAAGCGATCTTCGGCGCTCGCGGCGTGGGAGAACGCCGACGAAGCATTCGAGCCGGCGCGCGAGGCGCGCGAGAAACTGGCCGCGCTGGGCGGCTGACTCCACGCCCGTCACGCGTGTTACGGTTCGGGCATGACGACGTCACTCCTGGCATGCAGGCTCCCGATCTCACTGTCCTTTGCGCTCGGCGCGCTCGTCGGGGCGGCCGGCCCGGTCGCCGCCCAGCCCGATATCGCCCCGCAGAACGACGCGCCGAATCCGTACACCACCGTCCGCGACTGGACGAAGCTGCCCGCGGGGCGCGAATGGGGGGCGCATTCCCGATTTCCCGGTCACGCGCTCACACCCACCGGCGTCATGGCCATCCGCTGCAAACAGTTCCATCTGCCGGACTTATAGAAAGACCGCAGGAGAAGAATCGCGTCGACGCTCTCCGGTAGCCAATAGATGGATGCGCCCTTGATGCGGAGATTGATGACGCGACGGATGGCGCTTTCGACGGCACCGCTGCCCCGCGGAAGCCCGAGCCCGACCATTGTGGTGTAGGCGAAACGATGACGGTTCTTCAGGAAGTAGTTGAGGTGCGTGCGGATCTTGCCGGCCGTGCGCCCGCGGCACAGCTCCCGCAGGGCCGTGATCACCTCGTCCACCCGTGCTCGCTTGAGCAGCCCCCGCGTGCGGTTGAGCCAGCGGGTGCGTTGCGTCGCGCTCCAGCGGCGCAGCTTGACCGCGTCGGAGAGTTGCTTTGCGGCATGATAGAAGTCGATCAGCCCCAGCACCTGTGTCGGCGAGAGCCCGAGCGCGGCGATGAGGCGCTGGAGGCGTCGCCAGATCCAGGGCGCGCCGTCGGCGATGAAGAGCACCTTGTCAGCGGCGTTGAGGCCGATCTGCCGCGCGTACGACAACAGCAGGGCGAAGACCGCCTCCGGTCCCCGGAGCGTGCCGTCGATGATCGGGGCCCCCGTCTGAGACGGTCGCCCGTCGTCGCCGACGACGTACAGGATGAGGAGCTTCGGTTCCTTCCAGTCGGTATGGAATCGGTTGCGCCCCTTCTTCGTCTTGGGGCCACGCTTCTTGCGCCTCACGCGGACGCGGCCCCCGTCGAGGGAGACGACCACCCGCTTCCCGGTCACGCGGTCCAGCAGGCCGCACGCCGCGCTCCGCTGGGCCGCTCGGGCCCGCGCAGCGTAGCGATAGGCGGTCGAGCGGAGGGTCTTGATATCCAGGGCGATGCCGTCGGAGCGGAGCTGCGCCTGCGCTTCAGCCAGCGAGCTGAGCATGGCGACCGCGCGGCTTGCATCGGAGGCCAGCTTCGGCGTGCACCGGTCGTAGATGCCCAGCACCACCAAGGCGGGGTAGAGTCCCATAGGCGCTAACTTGTTTTCGCGGCATGGCCGGCGTATCCTGGCATGTGGATGCATGACACGGAGGCCGGCACGGTGGACGAGGACTGGGATGTGCTGGTGTCGTTCTTCCCTCAGGACTGGCGCGAGTTGGCGCAGGACACCGGGGCGTTGAAGGGGCTGCGCAAGGACAAGACGGTCGACAACCTCCTGCGGACCCTCCTGCTGCACCTCGGCTGCGGACACTCGTTGCGGGAAACGGTGGTTCGGGCCCGGCAGGCGCATCTGGCGGACCTGTCCGACGTGGCGCTGTTGAAGCGGCTGAAGAAATCCAAGGGTTGGTTGCACGCGCTGTCACCAGCTTCGGTGCCGGTCTCATGATCCAGCCGCACGGGCTGCACGTCGACCCCGAGGGCAACGTCTGGGTCACCGACGCGCAGGGCGCCCCGACGGCGCGAATCCCCACCGCGAGGGGAAGGGCCACGTGGCGATGAAGTTCAGCCCGGAGGGCGAGTTACTGATGACGCTCGGCACGCCCGGCGTGGGCGCCGCCGGCCAGGACACTCTCGACCAGCCGTGCGATGTCGTGGTCGCGAACGACGGCACGATCTACGTGGCCGACGGGCACGGGGGCCAGCTTCCGGGAGCCGGACCCCACACGACGGCCCGCATCGTCAAGTTCGCGCCCGACGGGACCTACCTGGCGGAATGGGGCTCGCACGGCAGCGGGCCGGGCCAGTTCCGCACGCCGCACGCCATCGATCTCGACTCGCGGGGCCGCGTGGTGGTCGCCGACCGCGGCAACGACCGGCTGCAGGTCTTCGACCCGAACGGCGCATTCATCGAGGAGTTCCACCAGTACAGCCGGCCGAGCGGCCTCCAGATCGCCGACGACGATACGGTCTACGTCGCCGACTCGGCCTCGTCCCGCGGCGGCCAGCACCCCGGCTGGGAGTACGGCATTCGCATCGGCAACCTCCGGGACGGATCCCTCGACTGGTTCATCGACGGGTCGAACCCCGAGGGGGTGACCGTCGCAGCCGACGGGACGATGTACGGCGCCGTCGTGGCGTTCGGAGGCGCCCTCCTCAAGTACGCGCGGCCGGATGCGCCGGGCAACCGACGGTGAGCGCGCCGTCAGCCGGTGAGCCCGCCATGAACGACGGTCTCCCGGTCGGTCCGAGGGTCGTCGATCCTTCTCCGTGCGACTTGCCGGGCGGGCGATCGATGCGAGATCAGGAAGAACTTCGAGGCCGTCCTGTACGACCCTGCCTGCCGCGAGTCCCTGACGGCGCTCAATGCGCGGCTTGTGAAGGCCCTGCCGCCGCGCGGATGACACCCGGATGCCGGATGTCTCCGCGCGTGAGGTACATCGGTGCTACGCCGCGATCCCCCAGAGGCGTCGCACGAACTGCAGATAGGCGGTCCGCAAGTGCTGTGAACGCCGGGCATCGGTCGCCCGTCGGAGCGACTCGTGGGGATCCTGGCGCTGCGGCGCGGCGGAAAGCCGCAGCCGCGGGTGGGCATTACGGGCGACGGTCGCCCCGTTCGCCTGTCGTCGTGTCGGCATCGTTTTCTCCTCCTCCATAGGCAGGGCAAATCGGCCACTGCCCAACTAATAATCTTAACGCGGAGATACATGTAAAAAAGCATCTTCACGTAATTTTTTTGTACATTCGGCGTTTCTCAGGATTCAAGAGAGCGCCCGCGTGCGGGAGAACGGATCGGAGCATGCGGCGCCGGACGATCGACTCGACGGCGCGCTGGAGCCGGGTCGCCGGTCTTCGGCCCGACGGTCATGGGACGCTGGTAGAATGCGCGAATGGACGGCGCGAGACGCGTGGCGTTCGCGGCGGGGGCCGTGGCCGTCGGATGTCTGGCCGGTCCGGCCCCGTCCGCGCAAGAGCAGCCACAGCCCGCCCCGGAGACGTACCACTGGATCCTGCCGGTGGATGAGTCGACGGTCGAGGTGGCGACGCTCCATCCGAACGACTGTTACGTGGTCCAGGCGGCCGAGGGACTCGCGTACTTCGGGGAACCGCCCCCCGTGCTGCAGAAGTTGCAGGACCAGTTGCTGCTCCCGGTCGCGCACCTCGTCGAAACGCGCGACGAGCACGCCGAGTGCACACTCGGAGCCTGTGTGCAGGTGGCCCGCGTCGCGGCCACCATCGAGCGCGAGATGGCGTCTGTCAACCGGCGCCACCTGCGCCGCGTCGACCACCGTCCGGCGCCGATCGACCAGTGGTACGGCGGGGCGTACACCGACGTCGGCTCCGACGACCGGGAGACCTTCAGGAGAGCGCCCGAGCAGCGCATGCTCTTCCAGCACCTGTCGACGGCGCGCCGAGGCAACTGCTACGAGGCGAAGGCGCCGCGGACGCTGACCATTCACGTACGCGATCAGGAGCGGCGCGCCTACCGCACCGGCGTCTACCACGGATTCCTGTACATCGAGCACCATCATCCGGAGATCGCAGGCAGGGCGGCCGCGGACTGACGTCCGGCCGCGCCGGCAGGCACCGCACGAAGACCGCCGGGAACGAACCGAAACGGACAGGAACGAAAGAAGAGGAACGCACGACATGTTCAAGACACGACGAAGCGCAGCGCGGGCAGTGGTTCTGGCGGCGACATTGATCACGACCGGCATGCTGGCCGCGGCCCAGGAAACGGATCCGACCGACGGCGCGGCGGCCTGGCGGTTCGAGGAGATCGGCGACGGCGTCTTCTTCGCCACCGGCACCGGCGCGATGACGACGATGAGCAACGCGCTGGTCATCGTCAACGACGATCACGGGATGCTCGTCGACACCAGCGTTTCGCCGGCGGCGGCGCGGAAGCTGATCGCGGAGATCGCGTCGGAAGTGACCGACAAGCCGATCCGCTACGTGTTCAACACGCACTTCCATTTCGACCATTCCCACGGGAACCAGCTCTTCGGCGACGACGTGGAGATCATCGGCCACGACTACGTGCGGTCGCAGCACCTCGCGGACCCGCTCAACCAGCGGACCAACCGGTCGTTCTCGGCCGCTCTCCCGGTCCAGATCGAGCAGATCAAGGCGCAGCTCGCCGACGCGACCGACGCGACCGAACGGACCCGGCTGGAGACCGCCCTCCGCATCAGCGAGGCGCACTTCAACGCCATCCAGGAAACGGTGGTCAAGGCCCCGAACGTGACCTACAGCGACACGATGACGCTCGTGAAGGGCGGACGCGAGGTACAGCTCCACTTCGTCGGCCGCGGCCACACCGGCGGCGACACGATGGTGTTCCTGCCGGAAGAGCGCATCGTCTTCACCGGCGACTTCTTCGTCGGGAGCCCCGGCGCCAACGGGCTGCCGTACATGGGCGACGGGTTCGTCAACGAGTGGCCCGCGAGCCTCGACGGCCTGAAGGCGCTCGATTTCGACGTCATCGTGCCGGGGCACGGGGCGCCGTTCCGCGACCGCGGCCAGATCGACGACCTGCAGGCCTATCTGCGCGACCTGTGGGCACAGGCCTCGAAGCTGCGTGCCGAAGGAGTGTCGGCGGAAGAAGCGACGGCGCGCATCGACCTGAGCGCGCACGAGGACGCGTACGGGGTGCGTGCACGCAGCGTCGACCCGCGTGCGGTGGTGCGGATGTACGAGGTGCTGCAGATCCAGCACCCGATGTAGGCGCAGGCGCGCGATACGCAGGGGCGCGCACCGCGGCGACGCGGGCGCGCCCCTTGCTCGCTCTGCCACCCTGGTCGTCATGCATGCGGCCCGCACGGATGGAGCGCCGGCAAAGATGCGAAACCACAGCGACTCGGGAGGACGTGACATGCGAAGTCAGCGGATGCGTATGATCGTCGCGGCCACGGGCGTGACGCTCGCCGCCGCGGTCAGCCCGGCCCCGGCGCAGGAAGGGTCGCTTGAGCGGGTCCTGTCGGCCCGCGACACCCTGCGCATCAACCAGGTCGGCTCTCCCGAGCTTTCGCCCGACGGCGAGTGGGTCGTCTACACGCTCCGGACACGTGACATGGACGCTGACGACCTGGCGGCGGTCACCCACCTCTGGCGGGTGCGGGTCGACGGCACCGGGAACCGGCAGCTCACCCGCGGTCCGCAGAACGCGACCGCGCCGGCATGGTCGCCCGACGGCGGAATCATCGCGTTCCTGGCCGCCCGCGGGGAGGAGGCGGACGCGAAGACGCAGGTGCACTTCCTGTACGCCGACGGGGGCGAGGCTTGGCAGGTCACCGAGCACGACGAGTCGGTGCGGTCGTTCTCGTTCGCGCCCGACGGCTCCGCTCTGCTGTTCACGGCGCGCGACCCGCTCCCCGAAGAGGAAGAGGAGCGCCGCAAGGAAGAGGGCGACGCCGAGGTGGTCGATGGCCTGCACCGGATGACGCACCTGTGGCTGCACGATATCGAGAGCGCGGAGACGCGGCGGCTCACCGCGGGCGAGTTCACGGCGGCCAACCCCGACTGGTCGCCCGACTCGCGACAGATCGCCTTCGAGACACGGCCGAATCCCACCGCCAACGACGGCTGGCGGAGCGACGTCTGGATCGTCGACGTGACGACCGGCGAGCGTCGTCTCCTCCACGAGAACGGCGGCAGCGACACGTCTCCGCGCTGGTCCCCCGACGGCCGGACCATCGCGTTCGCCTCGAACGCCACCCCGACGAGCAACACGCTGCACGACAAGCTGTACCTGATGGCTTCCGACGGGGGGACACCGCGGGTGCTCCTGGAGGACGTCGACCGGAACTTCTCGGTGCCCATCTGGTCGGCGACCGGGCGGTACGTCTTCTGGCCCACCGGCGAGGGCACCTCGACCGGCCTGTTCCGGGTCAGCGTCGAATCGGGCGCGGTCATCACCGCCTCGGCCCCGGGCGGACGCAACGGCGCCTGGTCGCTCTCCGAGGACGGGAACCGCTGGGTGTGGGTCCACACGAGCCCCGACCGGCCCGCCGAGATCCACACCGCCACCGTGGACGGCGAGCCGGTCCGGCTGACCGACGCGAACGCCTGGCTCCGCGAGGAAGGCGTGCAACTCGGGAAGGTGGAGACCGTGCGCTGGACCAACAGCGACGGCGCTCCCGTGGAGGGGGTGCTGACGAAGCCGGTCGGCTACGAGGAGGGCGTCGCCTATCCGTTCATCGTCAATCCGCACGGCGGCCCCACCGGCGCGTCGCTCGCCGCCTTCAACACCGCCGCCCAGTTCTTCGCGGGCAACGGCTACGTCGTCCTGCAACCGAACTTCCGGGGCAGCACCAACTACGGCCAGGACTTCGTCAGCGCCAACGTCGACAACTGGGGGATCACCGACTACGACGACGTGATGACCGGCGTGGACCATGCGATCGCCATGGGCTGGGCCGATCCCGACCGCCTGATCTGTTACGGCTGGAGCTACGGCGGGTATCTGTCGGCCTGGATCGTCACCCGGACCGACCGCTTCAAGGCGGTCTCGCCGGGAGCCGGCCTCACCAATCTCTACAGCATGTACAGCACCAACGACATCCAGGACTACCTGGCGTCGTTCTTCGGCGGGACGCCGTGGACCGCCACCGACAACTACCGCGAGCACTCCCCCATGACCTACGTCGCCAACGTGAGCAGCCCGGTGCTGCTGATGCACGGGGGCAGCGACACGCGGGTGCCGCCGGAGCAGTCGGTCGAGTTCTACCGGGCGTTGCGGGACCTCGGCAAGGACGTCACCTTCGTACGCTTCCCGCGCGAGGGGCACGGCATCGTCGAGCCGCTCCACCAGATGGACCGGCTGCGGCGCTACGCCGCGTTTTTCGGCGAGCACGTGGACAACCCGCCCATCAGCGAGAACCAGCCGCACGAAGCGGCGCCGGCCGAAACCGAGGACAGCGAGGAGCAGTGACCATGGAGTCGATGAAGGCCGGGCGACCGTCCGGACACGCGCCGGAACGGCGCGCAGCACGAACGAGGGCAACGGCGACAAGGACTCGCATCCTCGGTGTGCTCGTCACCGCCGCGCTCGGGTGGCTCGCGGGCGGGGCGCTGCTGACCGACGGGGTGCAGGCCCAGACCGACCAGCCGGGCATCTACCTCGACCTCGACGAGATCCGGGCCATCGCCAACCAGGTGCGCGCCGGCCGCAGCCTGCAGCCCGCCTCCTGGCCGAACGGTGCCCGCGTCGCGGTGATGATCTCGTTCGACGTCGACAACGACACCATCCAGATCGGGCGCAACGCCGAGCCGTCCATCGGCGCGATGTCGCAGGGCGAGTACGGCGCACGGGTCGGCCTGCAGCGGGTGGTCGACCTGATGGACCGCCACGAGATCCCAGCGTCGTTCTTCATCCCGGCGGTCAGCCTGGTGCTGCGGCCGGAGATGGTCGACGTCATCCAGGCCTCCGGACGCCACGAGTTCGCGGTGCACGGCTGGATCCACGAGCTGAACACCGCCCTCGACGCCGAGACCGAGCGCGCCCTCGTCATCCGGGCCACGAACTACCTGGAGCAGGCCACCGGCAGCCGTCCGGTCGGCTACCGCGCCCCGTCCTGGAACTTCAGCCCCAACACGCTCGACATCATCCGCGGGCTGGGGTTCCTCTACGACAGCTCGCTGATGGCCGACGACCGCCCCTACGAGATCATGCAGAACGGCGAGCCGACCGGCCTCGTCGAGCTGCCGGTGGAGTGGATCCTCGACGACGCCCCGCTGATGAACCCGCGCGGCAACAGCTACACGCCGCCCCGCGAACTGCTGCAGGTCTACATCGACGAGTTCGACAAGGCGTACGAGGAGGGGACGATGTTCCTCCTCACGACGCACCCGCACATCATCGGCCACCGCTCGCGCGTGGTGATACTCGAGGAGCTGATCGACCACATCATGGCGAAGGGCGACGTCTGGTTCGCCACCCACGAGCAGGTGGCGCGCTACGTGAAGGAGCAGGCCGGACTGTGAGCGTCGAGATCGACGCCGTCGTCTCCGGCCGGTTCCGGATGACGATGGGGTAGCGCCCGTCGGCGCGCGCTACCGGCTCATCGGTGCTCGGCCGCCGCGGTGCTCGGGTCGTCGAGATCGAGAGCCAGGATTTGGTGCCGGTCGCGCACGTACAGCGTGCTGCCCACGAGGGTGGGCGGGGTCCAGGCGTTGGAGGTCAGCACCGCCGCGCGCGCGTGCACCTGCAGGCCGTTCAGGGTGACCGATGCCACGGCCAACTCCCCGTCCTCGTCGAGGATGACGAGGCGGCCGCCGGCGTCCAGCATCTGCGCCCGGGCGAAGGTGCGCTCCCGCCACACCTCCGCCCCGGTCTCGACGTCGAGCGCGGCCACGAATGCCGGGCCGAAGTCGCCCGTGCTGGCCAGCACGAGCCCGCCGAGGTGCAGGGCGCTGCCGAAGTGCACCCGCATGCGGTTGTTGAACCAGATTTCCTCGGACGTCGTCCGGCCGTCGATCCGCGACAGCCGGATCAGCCGGCTGCCGCCGTCGTAGCCGGACGAGAGGAACAGGGCGTTGTCGCCGCCCCAGACCGGCATGCTGAGGTTGAGACCCAGCTCGTTCGCGTGCGGATGGCTCCACAGGCGGCGTCCATCGCGGGGGTCGAGGCCCACCAGCTCCTGCTGCCCGACCACCACGAGCTGGTCCTGACCGTCGACCTCGATGAGCACCGGCGAGCCGGGTGCGAGATCGAAGGCGGGGCTGCGCCAGACGGTCGCGCCGGTCTCTAGATCGAACGCCACCACCCCGTGACCGCTGCCGCCCAGGGGTAGGATCACGGTTCGCCCGTACGCGATGGGACTCGACGCGAACGCGTTGTACTCCACGACGTTGAACGCCGCGACGAGGTCCTGCGCCCACAGCAGCTCCCCCGTCCGCTTGTCGAGCGCATGGAAACGGCCGTCGACGCCGACAGCGAAGACGGTGTCACCGGCGATCAGTGGAGTGGAGTACGGGCCGGGACCGGCGGAGTTCAGCCAGACATCGAAGTACCCGTTGTGCACGAGCGGCGTGTGGTAGGCGTACTGCCAGCGCGTGGCGCCGGTGTGGCGGCGTCGAGCGCGATGATGACTTCGTCGTCGTCCTTGCGGTACATCGTCACGAGCAGGTCGCCGTCGGCGAGGATCGACGAGTAACCTTCGCCGAGCGACCGGCTCCACAGGCGGGTCGGTCCGCCCGTGCCCCACGCGGTTGCAACCGCCGCGGAGTCCACGCGGAAGTTGCGGTGCGGGCCGCCCAGTTGGCGCCAGGCATCCGGCCGCGGCCGCGCGGCATATTCGGTTCCTTCTATCGACAGGGCCCCATCGCGTTCTCCCGCAGTCGAGGCACCCTGATTCTGAGCGCGCGCAGTGGATGCAAGACTCAGGGGCAACAGGCAGAAGACGAACAGCACGACACTCGCTCTTGTCATCGCTCTCTCGGTCCCTCTGATGGTGAGTACGCGGATGTCATTCTCCTTGGCCGGCGATGGTGGATGATGCAACCCCGCCCCGGCACGGTGAGGATAGAATAACAGTTACGGTGCCGGCAAAGGCGGTGGTGGCTGGCGCTGCTCGTCCTCGGGGCCGAGGGAGCCCTCGTCCGGAGGATGCAGACGATCCTCCAGGCTGATGGTCGATCTGCGGGGCGTGCCGGGCCACTATACTTGGTAATCGGCGGCCCTTTTCACGGTGAGCCCATGCGAAAAATCGACATCTTCACGCACATCTTCCCCGAGAGCTATGTCGCGCGTATGCGACAGGTCGCGCCCGACTGGAAGGACATCGGCAAGCGCGTCCGCAACATTCCGATGCTCGTCGACCTGGACGTGCGCTTCCGGATCATGGACAGGCACGAGGGCTATCAGCAGATTCTGTCCATCGCCACGCCGCCCATCGAGGTCTACGCGCAGGGGGCCGAGGCCGCGGACCTGGCGCGCCGCGCCAACGACGGCATGGCCGAGCTCGTTGCGCGCTACCCGGATCGGTTTCCCGGCTTCATCGCGTCGCTGCCGTACGACGATGGGGAGGCGGCGCTGGACGAGGCGCGCCGGTCCCTCGACGAGCTCGGGGCGCGCGGCATCCAGATGTTCTCGAACCTCAACGGGAGGCCGACGACCGATGACGAGTTCCTGCCGTTGTTCGAGCTGATGGCCGGCCACGACCTCCCGATCTGGCTGCACCCGATTCGCGACGCGAGCTTTCCGGACTACAAGACGGAGGACAAGTCCCTCTTCGAGATCTGGTGGACGTTCGGGTGGCCCTACGACACCAGCGTGGCCATGGCCCGCATCGTCTTCGCCAGGTTGTTCGATCGGTTTCCCAACCTGAAGATCATCACCCACCACATGGGCGCGATGATTCCGTATTTCGAGGGGCGCATCGGCCCGGGCTGGGATCAGTTGGGCGCCCGGACTTCCGACGAGGACTACCCGGCGCTGCTCCGCGATCTCGAGAAGCGACCCTTCGAGTATTTCAAGATGTTCTACGCCGACACGGCGCTGTTCGGCGCCTACGACGGAACCGTGTGCGGGCTGAACTTCTTCGGCGTCGACCATGTTTTGTTTGCGTCCGATGCGCCGTTCGATCCGGAACAGGGGTCCATGTACATCCGTGAGACCATCGACGTCATCGACCGGCTGCCGATTTCCGCCGATGAGCGCGAAAGGATCTACTCCGGCAACGCGACGCGGCTCCTGAAGCTGCAGTGACCCGCTCTCGCCCCGACCGTGGCACCGCTACCTTGGCGGATCCCTCAATGTCGGCAGACCTCAGAAGCGGAACGTGTATTGAAGTTTCGTGGCCAGCCTCGAGTCCTGTCTCCTGAAGTCGTAGCCTCGCTCGAGGTCCTGCACCCAGCCCTGACCGAATACGAAGAAAAGGTCGTTTCCCGGCTCTATGGTCCAGTGCACGCGGCTCTGCAGGCCGAGATTGCCGGATCGGTTGTCGAACTGGATCAGGTTGGAGAACGAAAGGAAGGGTGAAGCCGCATAGCTCACCTGTGAGCTGTAGATGCGGGCGATGAAGTCGCCTTCCGGCAGGCTGGCGAACGTCTGGTTGGTATTGAAGCTGATCAGGAAGTTGGGAGGGAGCTTGTAACTGATGCCCGTCTGGACCGTTTTCGCGACGCCCGACCAGTAATTGCCGAACGACAAGCCGATGCTGCCCTGAACTCGCCGCTTTTGCGCCGAGGTGAAGAAGATCCGCATGGGCGTGAAGCGGTACTCGCCCGCGGGAAGCACGACTCCGGGGGAAATCTCGAACGACTCGAACAGGCGCTCGTAGGTCGGGTTCAGGTCGAACAGGCTGTGAAGGGAGTCTCCGGAGTTGAGGTGCCAATCGACCAGGGTGGCGTAGACGTTCCAGCTCTCGACCAAGCCGTTGTCGAGTCGGGTGAAGCGCGTGTAGAAGACGTCATGAAACATCTGCTGAATACCCGTCGACGGCTTCGGGCGCGGGTTGTAGCTGCCGGCGACCCGAAGCATCCGCACATTGCTGCGCTGCACGAAACCGATCGCCGGATCGAAGTTCTCCTGAATCTCCCGCCAGAGAATCTGCGCGGCGAACCTGTCGTTGGGATACTGCGCTCCGAAGCCATAGGACGAGTTCTCTTCGGCGACGCCTTCGTTGTTGCTCGTGAGGCCGTAGGCGTTGAACACCATATTTCGATTACTGCCCAGGAAATCGGAAGTGGCCAGGCGTACGTCCGCTCCCACCGTGCTGCTCGAGAACGCGGAGGCGGGATCGCCACTCGTGAGAATGGCACCCACGTACGACTGCTCCAGAAAGTTCTGCTTGACGCGCCCGACCGACAGGTTGCCGGCGTCCACGTTCGTCACGTCGCGGGTGCGCACGTCGAGCATGCCGATTTCAGTTCGGCCGACTCTCCCGGTCAGTTTGGCGCCGTAGTCGATCGGCACCTCTTGCCCCCCGAGCAGGCCGATCTTCCGGCTGAAGAACGGAAAAATTTCGGCTCCGGTACCGGGAATGCCGCCCGGCGGATCGATGCCGGTCGTGGCGAAGTTGAAGACGCCGGCGTCCTGCAGGAAGAACGTCCGTTTCTCCGGAAAGAATATGGAGAAACGCGTGAGATTGATCTGCCGCGCATCCACTTCCGTTTCACCGAAGTCGGTGTTTGCGGTGACGGACAGCTTGAGACTCGGGGTGATGTTGTAGAACAGGTCCAGTCCCGGCTTTCCGGCGACCGTCTCGCCGCCGGTGTCTCGACGCGGCCAGCCCCGCGCGATGAATGGGCGGACATCGAGGCCGACACCTTGCGCCAGGCCTTCGAGATTCGTGATTTCGCCCGCTTCGGAGATCTGGAAGAACTGTGTCTGAAAACGCGCTCCCGTCCAGCGGTTCTCCTCCAGTTTTCGTTGAATGGTACGAGTGATGTTGAAGCCCCAAACGGTCTCACCCGCCGGGAAGCTCAGGGTCTTGAATGGGATGGCGAATTCCGCGCTCCACCCTTCGTCCGTGCGCGCGGTTCGCACGATCCAGATGCCGTCCCAGTCGTCGTTCGTCTCACCGTTCGCAAACACCAGGCCGTCGACCATGGCGCCGGCCGGATTGGTCGCAAAGTGGAAGGCGTTGCTCTGGTCGCGGAACGTGTCGAGCACGATGCCCAGCCGGTCATCCCCGTTCAGGCTCGCGTCCCGCGCCATCTGCGACGCCAGCACGCGGCGGGGCTCGGCGTCGTAGCACATGACGCCGATATAGAGGTTGTCCTCGTCGTAAAGGAGCGTGACTTCAGTTCTCTCCGTGGGCACTGCGCCGGCCACCGGGATTCTCTGGACCAGATCGCCAATCTTCGGTGCCTGTCGCCACGGCGCCTCGTCCAGCGACCCATCGATGACAATCTCCGAGCTGACCGCCGTTACGACGGCCGATCTGACTGGGTCTGTCGGGCTGGTCTGTTGGGAAGCGGCGACGCCAAAAGCCGGCCCGACGATGCAGTGCCAGGCGCAGATCACCGCCAGGGAGCCGATCCGGGGCGACAAATACCGCAGAACCGAGAGGCTATCCAAGAGTTTCTTCATTTGGCTGTCCAGGCATGGCAGCGATAGTCGCCGCCGGTCGTGCTGCCAGCGATGATAATGCATCGTAGAGCAACGGCGGTTCCGCAGCCGCCGCCGCCAACGTCGGCGCCGAGCAGCCGATGCCTGTCATGCCGTTCCACGCACCGGGGTTCGGGTGATCCGCTCGGCCGCGAACCCGTCGGCCAGCTCGTGAAGACACACCGCCTCGTCCTTCAGCGGTCGGCCACAGCCGCTCGATGAAGACGTACGGTCGGCCCAGGCGCAGCAGGCTTCCGGCCTCGGGCCCCACAAGACCGTAAAAGTGTCAAGGAAAACCCGGTCCTTGGGCTATACTCGCAAGTTCGAGCCGCAAGGAGCACGTCAATGACAATGACAATACGTCGATTCGTAGCGGCGGGAGCAGCCGCAACAATCATGGTCGCCGTGGGCCTGCTGGGCGCGAGCCAGATTGGCCTGTCGGGCCAGACCGCCGGCGGCCAGGCCGATGCATCAACCAGGACACCCTGGGGCGAGCCTGATCTGCAGGGCATCTGGACCGACCCCTACGCGACGAACCTGCAGCGCCCCTCCAGCCTGGGGGAGCGAGAGTTCTATACAGAGGAAGAAGTAGCCGAGCTGGATCGTCGACGTATCGAGAGTGACGTTCGCCCTCGCGCGGAGAGGGGGAGCATCGCGGACGTCGCAGGCGCCTATGACGGGGTGTACGTCTCCGTGCGGCCGACGGGGCGTCGCACGTCGCTCATCGTCGATCCGCCGGACGGGCGACTCCCCCCGCTGACGCCGGAGGTCCAGCAGCGGCGAGCGGCGTTGCGCGAGTATGCACTCGCGCTGAAGCAGAACACGGTGACGTGTCGGAACAAGGAAGGGGACTGCGCCGACGGCACCTACGGGCCACCGTCACCAAGACGCGGGGAGATGCCGCCGTCGTATTCGACGATCAACTTGAATCGCGCCAACGGTCCCGAAGACCGGAGCTCGGGCGAGCGGTGCATGGCGGCTCGGCTTCCGGTGTTCAACGGATACTGGCGGATCGTGCAATCGCCCGGCGTCGTCTCGATCTACTATGACGTCGGCCAGGGCCAGGGCTTCCATCGCACCATCCCGGTGACCGATCTTCCGCATCTCCCTCCGCAGGTCCGCGAACCCTTTGGGGACTCGCGCGGCCGGTGGGAGGGCGATACCCTGGTCGTCGATGTCACCAACTTCGAGCCATATCTCGATTTTCAGAATTCCCGCGAGAACCTGCATCTCGTCGAGCGCTGGACCCCCCTGGACGCCAACACGCTCGAGTACTCGGTCACGATCGAAGACCCGACGACGTGGACGCGCCCCTGGACCACGACGCAGGCACTGGAGCGGCAGGACGGTCGGCTGAATCGGATCTACTACGAGCCGCGATGTCACGAAGGCAATTTTGGAATGGTCGGGCTCCTGCAGGGCAATCGCGCGGTCGAGCAGGCATTTGCAGAGGGCCAGGGTCCGCATCCGGCCTCGTTCGACATCTCCTCCAACTCCGGCTCCCTTGGTACGGGTATCAATGATCCGCGGGACGACTGACATGCGAAACAGACTGATGCGAGGATCGATGGTGCTGGCGACGGGGGTGGCGGTGGCCATCGTCGTCGCGTTGTCGGTGGCGCGGCCAGCGAGCCAGGGCACGCGGGTCGACCGTATCGATGGCCGGCCGAATCTGAGCGGGATCTGGCAGGCCAACAACGAAGCGAACTGGGACCTCCAGGCCCATGAAGCCCGAGCTGGCGCGGTGATGCAGCCGGGCGTGTATCCGTACGACTTCGCCCAGGTACCGGCGGCCCCGTCGCTCCCGTTTGGTGCGGCCGGCGGAGTTCCCGGATCGCTCGGTGTGGTGCAGGGCGACGGAGAGATTCCGTACACGCCGGAAGCCCTGGCACGGAAGCAGGACAACGCCGCGCACTGGCTGGACCGCGATCCGGAACTGAAATGTCAGCTTCCGGGCGTGCCGCGGGCCATGTATATGCCCTACCCGTACCAGATCGTGCAGAGCACCGAGAAGATCCATATCTTCTTCGCGTTTTCGAATGCGGCGCGTGTGATTCATCTGGACGACGTGGACCCGGCGCCCATCCCGCAGTCGATGGGGCATTCGGTCGGTCGGTGGGAGGGAGACACGCTGGTCGTCGAAGTCGAGGACTTCAACGGCCAGACCTGGTTCGATCGCGCCGGTAACTTCCACAGTGACGCGTTGCGGCTGGTCGAACGCTTTACGCTGATCGACGAGCACGCCATCCAGTATGAAGTCACAATCGAGGACCCGAACGTCTTCACGCGGCCCTGGACAATCTCGATGCCGCTGTATCGTCGTCTCGAACCCAACATGCAGGTTCTTCACTACCGCTGCACGCCGTTCGTGGAGGAGTACCTGTTCGGTCATCTTCGCAACGAGCCGCTTGTCACCCGTTGGGAGGGAGAGACGATGATCGTGGAAATCAAGCGACCGGAAGCGATCTCTCCGGAGGCGAGTTATGAGCGAATCGGTGGACGCTAACTAGTGTTCGGCGGAAAACCCGCAAGTCATTGATTCTATAGGGTGTACCGCCTATTTTGAGTGGCGAAGATCGTCCAGATATCGTATTCTTTGCGGGTGATCTCCCAAGGATCGACCCATTTCGGGACCATCTTCGCGACATTGCCATCATGAGAGAAGTTCACAGATCGCAGTTCCAGCTCGGGCAGGTGCCGATCGAGGAAATCTGGATCAACCCGAAGTCGCGGGACGACATCCCGGCGGTGTTGAAGGGGCTTCAGCACATCTGGAGCGACGAGGAGTTGCGCGCGCGGTTGTTGGCACTGCTGGACGAGCATATTCTGCCGGCGGCGGATCGCACGGTGGGGCGTCCGGGGATGGACCTGTGGCAGATTCTGGTACTGGGAGTACTGAAGCAGGGACTGGGCTGCGACTTCGACCGTCTTCACGACCTGACGAACCATCATCAGACGATACGTGCGTTCCTGGGACACGGCGATTTCGATGACAAGACGCGTTACGAGTACCAAACGGTGGTCGACAACGTGTCCTTGTTGACGCCGGAGCTGTTATCGGCGGTCGGGCGCCTGGTGGTGGAGAGCGGACACAAGGTAGCAAAAAAAAGCCTGGCGAGCCATTACGCGGGCGGTGTGACTCGTTCGTCGTCGAGACGGACGTGCACTATCCGACGGACGTCAGCCTGTTGTGGGACGCGGTGCGTTGCCTGCTGCGGGAGACGGGGCTGACGGCTGAGCAATACGCGGTGCGCGGCTGGCGTCAGTGGCGCCATCTGTCACGGGAGGTCAAGAAACTGTTCAACAAGGTGCGCTCGACGAGGCGAGCGCAGCGGCATCCGGAGCGAGTGGCGGCGTATGTGGAGCGCTGCCGGGCGCTGGTGGAGCGAACAGAGTCAACGCTCGACGTGTTGCGCGGCCAGGGTGTGGGGGAATTACGCTGTCGCTCCATCACAGGCCTCGTCGCTCACGCCCGGCGGCAGATTGACCAGGTGGAGCGGCGTCTTCTGCGTGGCGAGACGATTCCTCACGAGGAGAAGGTCTTTTCCATTTTCGAGGAACACACGCGTTGGGTTTCCAAAGGCAAGGCGGGCACGCCGGTCGAACTCGGGGTTCCTGTCGCCATTATCGAAGACCAGTATGGATTCATCCTTCACCACAAGGTCCTGTGGGAGGGTGAGGATGTGGACGTGGCAGTGTCAATGGTGCAGGAAGCGCAGGCACTGTATCCGGAGTTGCGGGCGTGCAGTTTCGACCGGGGCTTTCATAGCCGCGACAATCGGGTCCGCCTCGATGCGCTGCTCGACGTCAATGCGTTGCCGGGGAGAGGGTATCTTTCAAGAGCCGACCGGGAACGGGAAGAGGATGAGTCGTTTGTTGCCGCGCGGCGTGCGCATCCGGCGATCGAGTCTGCCATCAATGGGTTGGAGCATCGGGGACTCGACCGAGTTCGCAGCCATGGTGCGGACGGCTTCGCGCGTACGGTTGCCTTGTCGGTGCTGGCGGCCAACCTGCATCGCATCGGGTTGATCCTGCAGAAACGGGAACGCAAACGACAACGACTCGTCGCCTGACCAACCGGCCCTTGATAACCAAGCGGGATTCCGAGCCGGCAAGAGACGGCACGGTCCTCCTGTCCTTGGAAACAGGACATTCGGGCTGATTTGCTGCCCTTCGCTATCCCGCAGCTCGTCAGGCGCCTCCGTCGCCGCCGGTTCGTGCCGAAATCACGCCCAGGATGCCACGAATTGGCGCAAATCTCAGCCCGAAACGAGGGTTTTCTGGCTGACACTAACTAAGGCGAGGCATCGCGATCTCGTCCACCGCCTGAAGCGGCGGCCGGGGATGAGCCGGCTGGTGATGGCGCTATTGAGCGCCACGCTGTTGTGTGCCGTCATCGTTCGCGGCTCGCAGGCCACTGCCGGCCAGAGCCTTCCGACACCGCCCACGGCTCCCGATCGAGCGTGTGGAGAGTTGGTCGGCCTGACCTTTGAAGGCAACACGACCATTGCCGCGTCGACGACAGTCTCCACGGGCGCCCTCGTCACGCCGACAGGCCAGAGTCTGACTGACCTTCCGGCGTTTTGCCGGGTGACTGGAGTCAGTCGGCCGACCAGCGATTCCGATATTCGTTTCGAGGTCTGGTTGCCAGCCGATTCATGGAACGGAAAGTTCGTGTCATCCGGCGAGGGTGGCTTCGCGGGACGGCTCAACTACACGCGTCTGGGCCTGGATGGCGGTCTAGACGGAAGTTTCAGAGCGAATCGCGCGGAAGTCATTCTCATTGAGTCAGTTAGCGATTCCGTCGGGGTGTCGGTGGTGGCTACACTCGGGTCGTTACCCCCAGTAGCTCGAAGCAGCGCTGCTGCAGCGGTGTGGGGTCCGTCTGCAACTGAAAGGTGACGCCGCTTTCGGCGACCTGCATCGTGTTCGCCGTCAGCGTTCCCAGGTCGGTGAGCAGCGTCCGGAAGCTGTGCACCGGCAAGTCGTCGTCGGTCCGTTTGCAGCCCACCTTGGCCAGGGCCGCCGGTGAGCGGCGAGCGGCGGCGACCACCGAAGGCCGCTGCTGCTCGGCCGCCGCCGGGTCGTGGTCGTCGAACAGCAGCGGCGCCAGCGCGTGGCGCATGTGCCACTCGACGTAGTAGGCCAGCATGCACAGCAGGACATGCGCCCGCACCCGGTCCGCCCGCCGGTGGTGGATCGGCCGCACCTTCAGGTCCACCGACTTCAGGCTCCGAAACGCCCGCTCCACCTTCGACAGGTCCTTGTAGGCCCGCACCGTCTGCGCTGCATCGAACTGCTCCGGCTCGACGTTGGAGCGGACGATGTACAGCCCGTCGAGCTGCTCCTCGGCCGCGATCTTGTCTTCGTCCCGGCGATAAGTGAACGTGTCGTCGGTGATCGTGGTGACGAAATGCTTGGCCATCTTGTGCCGGTTGATCACCTTCCCGACGCGCATACCGATTTCGGCTGCTCCGCGTAGCAGCCGGTTCTGGCGCGTTGTCGCTGCCGCGATGGGCGCCAGGTCCTTCTCGGTTGCCGCCAGCAGTTCCTGCCGCTTGCGCTGCCGCTCGGCGGCCAGCAACGGATTGCGGCACACGACCAGCCGCTCGCCGGGGAACAGCTCGCTGGTGACCTCGGCCAGGTCCCGCTCGTCGAACAGCGACGGCGTCACCGTGCCGGCGGCCAGCAGTTTCCGAATCGTCGGCGCCCGCAGCGTGGTGATCCAGCGCAGCCCGTCGACGCCCGCCAGGTCCTCGCGGATCCGCGCTGCGGTCAGCATGCCGCGGTCGCCCACCAGCACCACCCGCTGCAAGCCAAAGCGGGTGCGGAGCTTGTCCACCTGGCAGGCCACCGTCTTCGGGTCGCTCGTCGAGCCCTCGAAGACCTCCACCGCGACCGGACAGCCCGCGGCCGTGCACAACAGGCCGAAGACGATCTGCAAGGTGCCCTGCTTGCCGTCGCGGCTGTGCCCGCGCTGCGCCAACGGGCAGTGGGTCCCCTCCAGGTAGCTGGAGGTCAAGTCATAGAGCACCAGGGTGTGTTCCTGCAGGTGCTGCTTGGCCAGGCGTTGCTCGATGGCCGCCTGCCGCTCCACCAGCCAGTCCATCGCCGCATACAGTTCGTGCTGATCGACGTCGCCGAGCCCAAGCGTCTCGCCCAGGGTGGAGACGGCGCTCTCGGGGGCCAGGCCGCGCGCGGTGGCCAGCTTCGACTGCGCGTCGATGACGCGGGCGACGATCAGGGCGAGGACGAGGTCGCGGAGGCGACCGGCGTTACGGGCGATCAGCGTGTGCAGTCCGATCCGCTTGAGGGTGCCGAGCACCGCGGCGATGTGGCCGTGGGGCAGGCTGCGCACGCAGGTGAAGGCGTCTTCGGGGTTGACGAGTCGCTCACCGCGGAGGACGCGGCGCAGCGTTTCGATGGCGGCGGTCGGCAGCTTGGAGAGGTTGGCGAGGGTGCGCTTCTTGACGTGGCCGCCGGCGCGGTAGGACTCGCGCAGGAGGACGGCTGGGGGGGAGGAGCGATTGGGCACGCTCTCGATATACATGGTCACTAATTATACCGAAGTAACTCAATACATAAAAAGAAAACAACGCGCATTACGCGCCTATTACATGGCTACATATCGCCGTATGCACCAAGCCGAAAAGCTCCAAAAAGCCTTTAGACCCTATGGTTTAGGGCTAAATCGCCCGCTGAAACTTCCGTCTAGACGAGTGGCTGAGGAGAGGCTACGCCACGGCGTCGACCGACACGGGGCATCGCTCGACCGACGACAACTGGGCCGTTGGCCATCCGGAACGGGTCATCGACTACGCCTATCGGTCGAAACATCTCGTGACCGTGGCGGCGAAAGGCCTGATCGCAGCCTATTACGGACGACCGGCCACCCATGCCTACTTCAATTCCTGCTCGAATGGTGGACGCCAGGGCCTCATGGAAGTCCAGCGTTACCCGGGCGACTATGACGGGGTGGTGGTGGGAGCCCCGTGGAACTATCAGTCGCGTTCGAACGCCGGATTCGTCTGGGACGCACAGACGCTCGGTGCGTCGGGGGCGGCGATTCCATCGTCCAAGCTGCCCGCCATCCAGGCTGCGGCGGTCGCCGCGTGCGATGCGACCGACGGGCTCGTCGACGGGCTGATCGAACAGCCGGACAAGTGCAGCTTTGCGCCCGAGATCCTGCGATGCACCACGGCGGACAGCGACGATTGCCTGACGGAGGCGCAGATTGCGTCGTTGGAAAGACTCTACAGTGGTCCGACGAATCCACGGACCGGCGCAGCCATCTTTCCCGGCTGGGCGATGGGCAGCGAGCGTGGCTGGGCGAGATGGGTCGACGCCGACGGCGTGACGAACCTCGGGCACTCGTACTTCTCGAACCTGGTGTTCGAAGATCCCGACTGGGACTATCGAACCTTCGATTTCGAGGAGGACCTGACCTTCGCCGAGTCAAGGGTCGGCTCCCTTGCCGACGCCATCGACACCGATCTCTCGGCCGCGAAACGGCAGGGCGTCAAGATCATCCAGTATCACGGATGGAACGATCAGACACTGCAACCGGCTTACAGCCCAGGCTACTACGATCTCGTCACGGCGGAAACGGGTGGCTTGGCCGAGACCCAGGATTTCTATCGACTGTTCATGGTCCCCGGGATGGCGCACTGCTACCGCGGCCCAGGGGCGAACAGCTTCGGAGGAGTCGGCCAACAGATCCCTCCCCAACGCGACGCCCTCCACGATGTCCAGCTCGCCCTGGAGAAGTGGGTAGAAACAGGCGTGGCGCCGGACCGGTTGGTTGCCACGAAGTACGTCGACGACGATGCGGACACGACGACCGTGGAGTTCACTCGCACGCTGTGCCCGTATCCGTCCGTCGCGCGATACAGTCAGTCCGGGGATCCCGGCGAGGCCGAGAATTTCGTCTGCACAAATCCGTGATCCGGGCGGATCTCGGCGGACGACGACGCGACGACCCGCGTCCGTATCGTCGAGACCGCACCCGGAGACGTCGCGAGCGTGATCGCCGACACGGCGTACCACACCGCCGCGGTCTCTGCGGCGGCCAGCGCCCGAGACTCGCGCCGGGTTCAGCCTTGTTTCGCTTTCGCCTGCTTGTCCCGCTGCTTTTTCTTCTTTGCTTCGTCTTTCGCGGCCCTTTGCTTCTGGTCCTTGGCCTTGTCCTTCTGACCGCCTTTGTCTCCCATTGCATGTCTCCTTTGCTACAGGCGCGCGAGCTGGATTGATGACGCCGTTACCAACCGGCGGACTGCAGCGTGTTCCAACTGGTCTCGACCTCCACGTCACCCTCGTTGACCGATGAAGCGATCACCGGCCCGCTCCGCGTCCGCACGAACAGGTCACCGCGGACGCGCTGCACCTCGATTCCGCTGCTCCAGGTCGTCACCCCGAGCTGACCGGCACCGTCAACGGCCATCACACCAGATCCGGTGTCGGCCCGGGTGTCGCCCAGTGCCGTCAACTCGATGGCGCTCGATCGCCTTCGGGCCGAGACCATCGCGCGCACGCCTTCGACGCGCGTCTCGCCCGACGCGAGGAGCACGCCAACCAAGCGTGCAGGCATGGCCATCCGGGAGGTGGTCATTGCAGAGTGTAACCTGCGCCCATGTTCGCCGCGCCAAGCGCGTCGTCGACAGCCCGTGGCTCTCGGGGGTCGGCGCGGCTGAGAGGTGCGCCGCCGCACACTGCCAAGCCGTCGCCCAGGGCGGCGTCAACCGGTTGGCCGTCGACGGCCAACCGGTTGACGCCGCGCCCGAACCAGTAGATCCTGGGCGATGTCGTCCATCGTGACGCGGGTGCGCCCGAAGGGCGGCGGTTCATCGGGAACGGCCGTGTCGACCAAGATTTTCCCCGAGCAGAGTCCCCGGCGGGCCAGCGCGTGCCTCAATTTTGCAGGTCGGCTTCCCCGTGACCCGATCAAAATGTCGGGACCCCTTGCCAAGGTGGAGGGAATGTGCGACGCTTGGGCGGCTAGTTTTATGAGATTTGCGCTGACTCTCTCGGCGTTCTGCCGAACCTGAGGCCCCAATCCTCACCAAAGCAGCTACAAAATGGCGCGCGGCCTCATGAGGAGGCAGACCGCACTGTCGTCGTCGACTTGACAGTGCATCGACGAGAGAATCCGTCGGCGCGTTCACGGCCTATTTCGGCCGACCACACTCAGAGGACTCACGTATGGCATCTACGACCGGCACGATCAAGCGCATCACGGACAAGGGCTTCGGCTTCATCCTCGCTCCAGACGGCATCGAATACTTCTTCCACCAGTCCGCGTGCACGAGCACGCCGTTCGACTCCATGCGCGAAGGCGATAGCGTGACGTTTACGCTCGGCCAGGGCCCGAAGGGCCCCCGTGCCGAGAACGTCGCACCCGCCTAGCCGGCTCCACATTCGAACCCCGGTGACCGTAAGGCCATCGGGGTTCGAATCTCGTTGCGGATCCCCGTTTCGCCGTTGCCGCAATCTGCTCCGGCTGAGGGTTCTCGGCCTCGCTGCTGGTGGTGCGGCCTGACCGTGGGCCTTCCGCGGCCCGGAGGATCCCTCCCCAACCCGCACGCGTGCACCGGGATGGAGGCGCGGGCGTCCGCGATGAGTCTCAGTCCTGGTCGGGTGGCCGGCGGGTACGCTTGAGTTGTGCGCGGCGGCGCTTCTGCTCTGCTTGGCGCCGCGTCGACGCCAGGCTCGGTCGCGTCGCCCTTCTCGTTTTCGCAACGACCGCGGCCCGGCGCACGAGCGATACGAGCCGCTCGAGCGCATCCGCGCGGTTTCGCTCGCGGGTACGGAACCGGTGAGCGTTGATGAGGATCTCACCGTGCTTCGTCGCCCGCGCACCCGCGAGCTCGATGAGCCGGGTGCGGACGTCGTCCGGCAGCGACGTCGACCCGCGCGCATCGAAGCGAAGCTGGACCGCGGTTGCGAGCTTGTTGACGTTCTGCCCGCCGGGTCCTGGCGCACGCACGAACTGCTCGCCAATCTCGTCCTCGGCGAGACTGATTAGATCGGTGACGAAGATCGCCATGCCTGACTGGCTCCACCGCCATTATGGCATCGTGGGCGCGGCCGGGCGCGTCGATCTGGCTCTCGCGCAGTTTCGCGTCTCGGCGACGGACCTGCGCTTCGCCGCGGGGGACCAGGGCGCCGCGCCAGGGCGGGCGCCCTCTCCGTCGAGTTGACCGCAGCGGGATCTCCCCCTGGTCGAGGCCGATCTCGCGCGGCTCCTCGGCCATGTGAGGATCGACAATGGTTCGATCTTCCTCGGTGACGTCCCCCCCGCTGACCGACCTCTCGCTCCGGGCGTCGCTGCGTGACGGCGCCCTGCAGGTCGACGCTCTCCACGCAGCTTGGGCCGGCGCCACGCTCGACGCCTCGGCCACGGATCGCTGACGCCATCGATGCTGGCGGCATTCGTCGATCCGGCCACCATCGCCCCGGTCACCGGCATCGCCTCGGCGGTCCTCGATCTGGAGTTGCCGTCGCCGGACTGGGAAAGCGCGGGCGGCCGGCTGACGTTCCCCGCGGCGTCGTTCCTCATCTCCGGCGTCCCGATGGCTCAGCGCCGGCCGACCGAAGCCCTCCTCGATCGGGGCCGTGTGACCGTGACCGCGTTCGACTGGGGCAACGACCTTCCGATCTCGATGGGGCGCTCCTCCTGACCGGGGACACCCTCATGGTCCACGAGCTGACGGGTGACGCTTCTTCTTCTCGCTCGGCCAGGTGTTCTAGGAGGCGCGTGCATCATCGGCGACCGCGAAGTGTGCGCATGATCGACTCGACGCGCGATTGCTCCGGCGCGTCGGGCGCCTGGGGCCGGGCGCGCGGCGCGCGGGCGCGACGGCCCCACTGATCTTGAGGGGTCACGTGGTGAACTGGCAGAACACTGACCGTCCCTCGCCTGCGGCTTCCGGCAAAGAGAACCCGGCCGAGCACGCCGAGCACCGGTCGCAGACGGTGCTACCTATGCACGAGCGTCTCTGCGAGTCGGTCAATACGCCGACCAACCGGCGTATAAGACACGGCCACGGAAAAGACGAACGCGCCGATGGCGGTGAAAGCAGCTTCTGTGTACGCGCCCGGATAGTGTGACGCGTGGATCGCGGCGTCCGCGACAAACGTGCAGACTGCGAGGAACACGGACGACGTCCACCGATTGGTGAGATGCCTGGCGTACCGGGTGAGGGTGACGCCAAGGACTGGAACGACCGCGAGCAGGCCAGTCTGACTGGCAATGCCGATATGACCCAATGTCAGCCCGGCGAGGTTCCCCTGCACCATCAGAATCATGCACACGCCGCCAACCTCGACAGCTTTGTGCCCGCATACCGCCAGACGGAACTGGTGCTTTTCGTGCATGCCCATCTTGGTTCCTCGTGCCCCCTACACGTCGATCCGCCGCTCACGCTTCGATCATCCGCGATCGCAGCATCATCCGCACGAACCGCGCGAGGCGCTCCCCGGCCGGCTCGACCCGCTCGCCGAATGCGTCGCGCAGCCTCCGGCCCATCTCAGTCAGCGGCGTCTCGCCGTCGCACGCCTTCCAGATGATTCGTCCCGATGTCGTCGAGCCGGATGCGGTAGCAGGGATCGCCGAGCCGGGCGGCCAGCCAGCGGCCGATGCGACTGTCGCCGAGCTTCGGACGCAGCACATGATAACGGTAACACCAGCGGCACGAGTGCAGCCGACCACCGCGTCCGCCTGCTCGGGATCCTGACGTTCGGCGGCCGCCGGTCCCGGCGTGTCACCTTTACGAACACGACCCCGGGGCTCAGAAGCGATAGCTTGCGCGCGCGGTCACCCGGGCCGTGTCGAGGGCGTCGTAGTTGCGGAGGATCCGCAGCCAGCGGATGTCGACGCCGGTGCCCAGTCCCCGCCACAGCCGCACGTCGACCCCGCCGCCGAGCACGAGGCCGAGGCCGAGTTCAGAATACGCCGGCCTCTGGAAGGTCCCGGTGTCGCCGAAATGAAGCGCGCCGGCGGCGTGGACGGTGCCGCCGGCTCGACCAATGGATCGGTTGTCTTCCAACGGAATCCACGGGATCGGATCGATGACGACACTGAAGCGTTCCGTCACCCGTCCGATGCCGCCGCCACCCGTGAGGTAGGGGAACAGGCGTCCGTTCGCGATCGGAAACTCGACGGTGAACTTCGTCAGGAACGTCGTCACGTCTCTTCCCCGGTCCTCGAAGCTGACGGAAGGGAACGGGTAGTCTTCCAGGGCGGCACCTGCCGTGGAAGTCACGCCGCTGAACACGGAAATGCCGCCGAACCGGGGCGCGGTCGCCCCGGTTTCGCCGCGTCCCGACAGGTGTGTCAGCTCCACGTCCAGACCGAGGTACGGCGTCAGCCGGAGACCCGCGCCGGCCCGGGTCGCGACGAACCTGCCGTCGCCGAACCCGCCGCCGACCAGGCCGTACACGCGCCCGCCGGTATCCGGAACGTCCTGCTGCACCCTCGCGAACGGTCCTTGAGACGGCCTCTTTCGCTCATTTCGTGAGCGTGCCCACTCCAGCACCGAGCGGATGCGCTGGCGCACGCAGCGCGCGGTACTGCACCTCCTTGGATGGCACTGAACAGTCGCAGGCCACGATGAGGTGTTAAGGCAGGGCAAACACGAAGAGGTTGTGTTCCCCGGGGATGTCCCGGACGCTGTTGAACTTGAGCTGATGTGAAGCGGGTGGCGGCTCCTGCCCCTGTCCTGTGGTAGGACAGGGGGATGCAATCAGAAAAGGAGACTGCCACCCATGGCGAAGCATGACAGGCGGAAGACGTCCGGCCAACCCCCCAGCTCGCGACCCGTCACGATCCAGGTGCCGCTGCCGGTGCTCGGCGTGGTCAACGGTGTCCGGGAAGCGTTCCATGGCTTTTGCATCGCGACCGGGCTGCAGGTCCTGGAGGCGATGATGGAGGCGGACCGGGAAGTCCTGTGTGGTGCGAAGGGGCGCCATCAGGTCGAGCGGCCCGCGTGGCGCGGAGGGAGTGTCGACAGCCAGGTGACACTCGGCGGGCGGCAGGTCGAGCTGCCGCGGCTCCGCGTGCGGAGCTCGGATGGCGAAGTCCCGCTGGCGAGCTTCCAATGGGCGGCGGCCACCGACCCGCTGGACGAGCACACGCTGGCCGCGGTCGCCGCCGGGGTGTCGACGCGCCGGTACGCGGGCACGCTGGACCCGGTACCGGCCGACGTGACCGAGCGGGCGACGTCGAGCAGTGCCGTGTCGCGGCGGTTCGTGGCGCTGTCGACAAAGCGCCTCCAGGCGTTTCTCAGCCGGCCGTTGGGCGAGTTGGACCTGCGGGCGGTCTGCATCGACGGCAAGGTCTTCCGGGACCACTGCATGGTGATCGCGTTGGGGATCGACACACAGGGCCGGAAACACGTGCTGGGCCTGCGCGAAGGCGCCACCGAGACGGCTGCCGTCACCACCGGCCTGCTCAGCGACCTGGTGACGCGCGGACTGCCGACGGACCGGACGTTGCTGTTTGTCATCGACGGCGCTACGGGGCTGCGGCGGGCCATCACCGACGTCTTCGGTTCTCGCGGCGTGGTGCAACGCTGCCAAGTCCATAAGTGGAGGAACGTCATCGGCCATCTGCCCGAGCGGCTGCACGCCTCTGTCGGCAAGGCGTTGCGGGATGCGTGGAACCTCGATTCGGCAGACCGTGCGGCGCGGGTGCTCAAGCGGCTGGCCGGGTCGCTGGAGCACGACCACCCCGGCGCGGCGGCGTCCATCCGGGAGGGACTGGACGAGACGCTGACCGTGCAGCGCCTCGGTCTGACGGGGGCGCTGCAGCGTACGCTGCGGACGACGAACATCATCGAGAACCTGAACGGCAGCGTCGAGCACTACTCGCGCAACGTCAAGCGCTGGCGTGGTGGCCAGATGATTCAACGCTGGGTGGCGAGCGCGCTGGTGGAGGCGGAGAAGCACTTCCGGCGGGTCCGGGGCTACCGCGATCTGCAGCACCTGGTCGGTGCCCTGGACGCGCTGGCTCCGCCCGACGGCGTGGTTGCTGACGTGGCGTAACATAGATGACTTCGTAGAGGAGACCGGGAGTTCGCCACCCGAAGTTCAACAACGAACGGGACAACCCCTGTTCCCCAGGCTCGGGCGCAGCTCCGGGGTCAGCACCAGGAGGCCTCCCGATGTGCCGGCCACACCGGTGCTCACTGCCACGTACTGCCGGCCGTCGACGGCATACGTGATCGGGAACCCGGTGACCGGCGATCCGAGGTTGATCTCCCAGAGGACCTCCCCCGTCTCGTGGTCGAACGCCCGAAAGCGCCCGTTCGCGTCGCCCCCGAAGACGAGGCCGCCGCCCGTGGCGACGAGGGACATCGTCATCGCCCGCTGGTCGTGCTGCCAAACGGTCTCCCCGGTCTCCACGGAGATCGCGCGCACCGTGCCGAGCGGGTCGAAGCCGGGCGCGAACTGGTTGCGCACGGCCAGAGAGTACAACCGGGCCCCGAGGTCATCCTCCCGCGGGGGCGTCGCCATCATCCGCGCGCAGGCGTTGCGGAGCGGGAAGTACATCGTGTTGGTCAGAGGACTGTACGCGCCCGCCTCCCAGTCCTTGCCGCCGAGCCACGTCGGGCAGGCGAGAACCTCCTGGCCGATCCCCGTGAAGACGACCTCCGCGTTCTCCGTCACCGTGCCGGTGGCGCCGTCGATGTCGCTGATGACGTTCTGGGTGACGGTAGGCGTAGCCCACAGGAACTCGCCGGTCTCCCGGTCGAGGGTATAGACCACCCCGGTCTTGCCGGGAATCCCCGTGACGACCTTTCGCTCTTCCCCCGCGCGCAGCCGGGGGTTGATCCAGCTCACCGCATCGGGATCGGGCGCAACGACGGTGTCGACCAGCAAGCGCTCGAACGGGTGATCGAGGTCCCAGTGGTCGTTCAGATGCTGGTAGTACCAGCGGATCTCGCCCGTGGCGCCGTCGAGCGCGAGGGTCGAGTTGTGATACAAGTGCGTGTTGTCGGTGCCGCCGAGCAGGAACTTCGGGGCGGGCGACGTGACCGACGTTCCGATGTAGACGAGATCCAGCGCCGGATCGTAGCTCGGCACCATCCACGCCCCGACGTGCGCGCGCTGCTCGAACGGCACGCCGCCCCACGTCTCGTCACCGGGCTCGCCGGGACCGGGGATCGTCCGCCGGCGCCACAGCTCCGCCCCCGTCGCCGCGTCATGGGCCGTGATGACGCAGGCATCCGGACCGCCCAGCGGCATGCAGCTACGCCCCGAGACCACCCTGCCGTTGGCGACGATCGGGCCGGAAGTCTGGTTGGCTGGGTGCGTGCGGTAGTCGAGGATCTGCGTCTCCCACGCCGGCTCGCCCGTCGTCGCGTCGACCGCGTAGACGTAGTCGTCGGCGCTGTTGTCGATGATCAGGTTGCCGTAGATGGCGACGTTGCGGTTGGTGGCGACCGCGAAGAGGTAGTCGTCGAGGTCGTCCGGGAGGTCGCGACGGTACTCCCACAGTAGATCGCCGGTGACCGCATCGATGGCCTGGATGATGTCGCGCGGGTTCGGCATGTAGAGCACGCCGCCGTAGGCGAGCGGCGTCCCCTCCTGCGTGCCGGGCATCAACGCGCGCGACCAGACCATGCGCAGATCGCCGACGTTCTCCTGTGTGATCGAATCCAGCGGGCTGTAGCCCCAACCGTCGAGCGTCCGGCGCCACATCAGCCAGTCCGCCGGATCGGGATCTTGCAGCATCGCGTCGGTAACCGGAACGAAGTCCTCGTCCTGCGCCCAGCCGGGGACTTCGGCCGCGACGACGAGCGCCACGCACGTCAACACCGCCAGGCAGGTCCGGGACGTAGCCGATCGAGTTGCACGCATGATGCCTCCTCCGGGAACTGCGCCCGGCCACTGGCGCGATTATACGCACGTGCCGTGTTCAGGCAGGTGTCTCGCCTTCCTCTTCGAACAGCGCGTACATCGCCTGTTCATGGGAGTGTCCGGTCTGCGCGGCCAACAGAGCCGCGAGCACTTTCACCTCCCCCAGTTGGCGAGTGATGCGTTCAACACCCGTGGCGTCAGAGTTCGCGAAGTCGACTCGCCGCTGGCACGCGACAGCGCCGTGCCGGACACGCGGCGGCCGTTGCCCGGCTGAGCGAGCCGGCCTCCTAACGGCCCGCTTCCCTCCGTAGCGCTGGCGTCACACCGCCCGTGAACAGGCGCGCTCCCTGCTCGATGCGCTCCATCATGTTGGTCGTGCTCGTCATGGCGACGGGGAGGCCGAACTCCTTCCCGGCGGCGAGCACGGTATCGATGGCTTGCGCCACGGCCTCCAGGCTGCCTCCGTGCGTGTTCAGCATGTCTCCGCCGGTCTCGGAACCGGCGAACAGCACGGCGCCGATGTTCCGCTCGCTGAGCTGGCGGGCGATCTCGCGCACGTTGGCCACCCCGAGCGGGCTCTCGATGAGGATCCAGGGCAGCAGGTTGCCGTTCGGCGGATCCAGCCGCCAGACGTCCGCCCGCTCGATGTAGTCCGGAACCGACAGGCCCCAGTAGCGCGCCGCGAGCCGGGGATTGGTGCCCCGCAACCCCGCCGGCTCCGGGTCCGGCGCACCCAGCCTCTGCGGGTAGCGCATGGCGCGGATGGCCATGAGCGCCTACTCCGGGGTCTCGACCGTCGGGAAGATGATGCCGTGCGCACCCACGTCGAGCACCTGCTTGACCATCCAGATGTTCTGGTCGAGCTCGCGGCCGGTCGCCGGAATCCGCACGATGACGGCCTTGCCCGCCATCGCGTCGCCCGTCACGGCGATCGCGGCAGGATTCAGAAGCCACTGCATCCACGTCCGCAACGCGCTGACATCGTAGGGGCCGTGCTCCATGTCGAAGAAGACGAAGTCGATATCGTCGTTTGCCGAGAGAGCAACGGGGTCCGCGCGCGCGTCGACCGTGACGCCGAAGGCCACCTTGTCCTCGTCGAGCAGCCTGACGAGGCCGGCCTGGGGCATCGCCTCCGGATTCTGCTGTCCGTGCACGACGAGCGCGGGCGCCACCATGGCGAGGACCACGATGAGTGCAAGCCGAGAGGGAATGGTTCGCATGGGTTCTCCTTGGTTGTTCCGGCCGTCCCGCTACAACGCCGGACTCGTCGTCCGGCTGCAACTGGAAGCCGAAGGCGCAGCTTCGCCAGTGTGATTATCGTGCACACCTTGTTCGCGTCGGCGCCCGCAGACCGATTCGTTTCAGATCCACGACGGACTGCCGGAAGTCGAGCCGGCTCGGCGACTGCCGTGCGACGCCGAGAAGCGTGAGGGCGGCTGCAGCCCCGCGCGTGCGAGGTGGCCTCTTCGTGCGGTGTCCCCGCCGTAGCGGGGTCTTCGACCGTGTTTCCGCGCGTCGTCGCGGATCGAATGGCTCATCCGCCGTGGCGGCGGGTTGCTCGCCGGCTCGCAGGTGCGTGCCTGCGTCTTGGCGGGCTCTCTCCCGGACGGTGTAGACGCGTTCTCCCCAGCTCTTCTCGGTAGCCGGGTCAGAACGAGACGGTCGCGGTCATCGAAATCGTCCGCGGCGCTCCCAGCCACGCAGCATTCTCGGTGATGGCCGACAGGTAGGCCTTGTCGAACAGGTTGTTCGCCACGATTGCGAACTCCGTCGAACGGAGCAGATCGCTCAACGCCTCTCCCGAGAAGCTGATGTAGGCGTCCACCAGCCAGTAGGCGTCCGAGTACCAGTCCGCCGTCAGGCTGACCCGCCGGGGCGCTGTGTACTTGGCGCTCAGTCCCGCGCCGACTGGACCGCTGCGGTCCAGCGAGACCACCCACAGCCGGGCCGGCACCCCGGTGACGTCGGTCCCCGCCACGATGCCCTGGTTGGCGTCCACGAGCGGATCCCCGCTCCCGATGTACTCCGAGTCGTTGAACGTGAACGCCGTGTAGAACGACGTCCGGCGCGGCAATTGCACCGTCGCCGACAACTCGACGCCGCTCGTGTCGATGCCGCCCGCATTGAAGTAGGCGCCTCCCCCCGGGATGAGGTAGTTGGGGCCGGCCGGCGTCTGCGGGCCCAGGTAGAACACCCGGTTCTGGAAATCGATCGTGTACCAGGTCGCGCCCAGCGCAACCCCGTCGCCGGCATACTGCAGCCCGACGTCGATGTTCGAGGCCGTCTCGGGCTCGAGCAGGTCCAGGCTCCGACCCGGTACCTCGAGCAGCGTGCTGCTAATCGCCTTGAAGTTCTCCGCATACCCGGCGAACAGGTCCAGGCCCTCGACCGGTGTCTCGTAGGTCACACCGCCGGAGAAGAGCAGGTCCGAATCGGAGTCGACGTCGAGCGCCGGGTCGACGCCGAACAGGTCCTCTCGGGCCACGCCCACCCGGAACTGCTTGATCCCGCCGCTCAGTGCCACCGGGCCGGCGTAGAGCGTCTCCTCCGCGTACCACTTGAAGATGTGCTGCGGGAAATCCCATTCGTACTGGTGCCAGTAGGCCTGCTCGTTCCACTTGAAGCTGAGCGTCGGATCCAGCATCTGGTGCCAATCTCGGCCCAGGTCCCGCCGTGAGTCCTCGTACCAGATGCCGGCGCGCAGCGTGCTGCCGACGGCACCCAGAGAGGTCGACCATTCCTCGTCGAGCGTTACGCCCAGGCGGTCCTTCCCGTAGTGGCTGTGGCGGTATGACTGCACCGCCGTCGCGCCCGGGTGGCACCCGGGGTCGGCCGCCGGTCCTCCCGACCCGTAGTAGTTGAAGATGTAGGACGACGTGCATCCGGCGGTCGGTTCGACCGCCACTCCGTCCCGGTTCACGAAGCGGATCAGCCCGAGCTGCGCGCCGCCCATCACCGGTGCCCGGCCCGCCAACTCCGATTCCGGTTCGTTCCCGTCGTCCACGACGTCGACGATGTAGGGAGGCAGCCAGTCGCCCCGCCCGCGGTTGCGGTGGAAATAGGCGCCCAGGTTCAACGACGCCGCCTCGCTGAACGACCAGTCCGCCTTGAGGTAGCCGAACGTGTTGTTCCGCCGGGTCTGCCAGCCGGGCCGGTAGAACTGGTTCAGGTACGGCACGCCGGGCCAGTCGCCGACCAGGCGGTCCCAGCGCGGGTTGGCCCTGAAGTCGGCCTCGCTGTAGAGCCGCTGGTAGGTATCCTCGTGGATGCTGTCGTACGAGAGGTAGCTGGTCAGATCGAGGCGTCCTCGCGACGATACGAGCTTGGCGGCGACGTGCTCCCGCTCGTTCCGCGCCGAGCCCTGCACCCAGTCGGTCGCCTCCTGGCGGACGGCGGCGATCCAGGCGCGCGTCTCGCCGCCGAACAGCGGTCCGGTGTCGATCCGCATGGAGAACCGCTTGCCGTCGTTCTCGCCGATCGTGGACGACGCGGTGTAGGTCCGTTCCGCCGCCGGATCGTCCGTCAGGTAGTCGAACGTGCCGCCCAGCGCCTCGACCGACCGGGAGGCGATGTCGGCCGTCCCCTGTGACACCTCGACGCCGCCGAGGTTCATCGGGTCGATGAACCGGTTCGCCTTGGCGCCGCTGAAGTAGTCGGAGGTGCCGTTCGGAAAACCGTCGATGGTGGTGCCGATCTGCGCTTCGCTGATGGTCACCTGGAAGCCGCGCACGGCGACGTTGCTCGACCAGTCGTCGAAGCCGTACGCGTCCCCCTCCTGGATGGATACCCCCGGCAGGTTGTCCACCACCGACGTGACGCTGGTGATGTTCGACTGCTGTTGCATCATCGGTTGAGCCACCACGTTGCGCGCGAAGATCCGGGGCTCGTCGGCAACGACGCTGACCGTCTCCAGCAGACGGGCGATCTGCATGACGATCCGGAGCGTCTCGCTGACGCCCGCCCCGACGGAGATCGCAAGCTCCATCGTCTCGAATCCCGGCAGGACCGCCGTGACAAGATAATCGCCGCCCGCCAGACCGGCGGCTGTGTATGAGCCGTCCACACCGGTCACCCGTTCCTCGCGCACGCCCGGAGCGGTTACCGTCACCACGACGCCGGGCAGCGGGTTGCCGTTCGCGTCGACGACCGCGCCTTCGATCGCTCCGTTGCTCTGGCCGCTCGCCGTCGCCGCTGTCGTCAACCACAACAGCATCGTGGCGATCGCGAGGCCGACGTGCTTTCGTCCGTGCGATGTCATCGCGCTATTCCTCTGACTTCCTTTGGTGGACCCGTCACTATAGCCTCCCACCCTCGCTCGTCTCCCGCTCGAGATACCTCTTCGGGCCCACGGTGATCTACGATCTTGCCTACCAGGGCGTCGACGCGCCCGCGGATCTCGCCGGCAAGCGGGTTGGCGTACATCCGGACAGCACGACGCGCCACGAGTTCGCCGCCTTCCTGAGCATCGCGGGCGTGCGGGCAGAGGACGTGGAGACCGTGCAGATCGACGGACCCGAGCTGCCGCTCGTCACGAGCGGGCAGGTGGACTCGCGCCGCGCGCGGCGTACGACGACGCCCCCGACCTGATCGAGGGGCTGACCGCGGCGATCGTGGAGGGATACCGCGGCGGGTGCGAGTCGGGCGACGACGGCGACCTGGGTCGGATGCGCAGTGGCGTCGCTCGCGTAGGATGCATACAGGGTGGAAGCCCTCGACCGTGACCGCAAGATGCTCTCACTCTCCGCCGCCGCGACGATTCGCCTCCAGCGCCTCCCACAACGCAGCCCCCTCCGTATCCACCCCCGTCCCCGGGGCGATCACGGAGCCCAGCTCCAGGTGCCGGTCGGTTTCGGGATCGAACACCGGCCACGGCGGCAGCCCGCCGCGGTTGGGGTTGCCGGTGGCGGCGAACTGCACCCAGTAGCCGCGCATCGCGGCGGAGAGCGCCGTGTCCGTGTCGGTGTAGTCGCCGACCGGGGTGAGGCCGAGCGGGCGCTCGCCGCCTTCCTCTCTCCGGGTCAACGTCCCGAAGACGTAGACCAGCTCCGCCGCGTGGTGCGATCCGAGATCCGCGCCCCAGGCGGTCGGCGGCACGTGGGTGAAGTGATACAGCCAGGTCTGCGCGCCGGAGGCGGCCTGCGACTCGGCGTGGGCACGCACCGGCCCGGCGAAGAACAGGTCGTGGATGACCTTGTCGATGGCGGCCTGCGCCGCGTCGGGCGAGGACGCGTCGTAGTGCGCGAGCATCTCCTCGGCCAGCTCCGGATAGACCGACCGGACGTAGGTCTCGAACGCCGCGGCGTCCGGGATGTCCATGCCGCGGGTCATCAGGGAGCCCTCGTTGCCGTTCAGGCCGGTCATCAGCGGGACCGCGTGCTGCCGGCCCGCGCGGTACATCGCCAGCGGATCGTCCGGAATCACCCAACCGTCCACGTTGGGGGCCCAGACGTTGCCGCTCCGCATGAACGGACTGCCCGCGTCCGCGTTCGAGGCGGTCAGCACGTCGGCCGCGCTCGCCGCGCGCATGGCGGCCAGCGCCTCGGCGGTCTCCCCCGCGATCCCGATCGCTGCGGCCACCCGCAGTCCCTGCGCCTCGGCGGCCTCCCAGCCGCGCGCCGTCTCGGCCAGCGGCCGATCCCAGCCGTTGATCCAGTTGCTCTGGGCGATGGCGCCGTGGAACAGCCCGCCCGCCTGCGGGATCAGCATCACGGACATGACCGCGCCGGCCCCGGCCGACTCCCCGAAGATCGTCACCCGGCCGGGATCGCCGCCGAACGTCGCGATGTTGTCGCGGACCCATTCGAGCGCCGCCACCATGTCCAGCAGGCCGTAGTTCCCGGACGCGCCGTGCGGCGACTCGACCGACAGGGCCGGGTGCGCGAGGAAGCCGAAGACGTTGAGGCGGTAGTTGATCGTGACCACCACCGCCCCGTCGGCGGCGAGCGGCGTGCCGTCGTAGATGGCGGTCGACCCGGAGCCGCCGGTGTAGCCGCCGCCGTGAATCCAGAACAGCACCGGTCGGGGCTCGCTGGTCTCGCGCGGCGCCCAGACGTTGAGGAACAGGCAGTCCTCGTCCTGGGCGACGCCCTGGCCACCGTTCTGGACGCAGATCGCGCCGCTCTCCGACGCGTCGCGCACCCCGTCCCAGCCGATGACGGGCTCGGGCGGGCGCCAGCGCAGCTCGCCGACCGGCGGCGCGGCGAAGGGGACCCCCTTGAACGCCACGATGTCCGCGTTGCCCGCGGAGACGGCGCCCCGAACCGCTCCGCCCGTGACCATGACCGGCGCAGCGGGATCGAGGACGGTCTGGGCGGCGGACGAACCCGCACCACCGGCCCAGAGGACCAGCACGGCGACCGCGCAGGCGGCCGCGCGGACGATGGGAATGCTCCGGATCGTGATCATCTGTCGTCTCCGATGTGGTCGCGGCCGGCCCTCGACCCTCGATGCCGCGTCTCGGTTGCGCCGTGTCTCTGATAAGGTCCGCTTGTCCGTATCCTAGCCCGGAAACCGTCGCCTGCGGCTCCGATTGCCGCCCACGAGAACGCTCCATGGTGAACCAGCCGACAGGCCCCTGGTACCGCGAGGTCGACCGCCAGCAATGGAGGGCGTTCTTCGCGACCTTCCTGGGCTGGCTGCTCGACGCGTTCGACTTCACCATCCTGACGTTCATCCTGCTCGATATCCAGCAGAGCTTCACCGTCGACCGGGCGCTGGCCGGCGCACTCGGGACGGTCACGCTGATGTTCCGGCTGGTGGGCGGGCTCGGCGCGGGCATGATGGCGGACCGCTACGGACGGAAGCTGCCGCTGATGCTGTCGATCCTCTGGTTCTCGCTGTTCGCGTTCCTGAGCGGCTTCTCGACCTCGTACGCGATGCTGTTCGCTTTCCGCGCCCTCTTCGGCATCGGGATGGGCGGCCCGTGGGCGGCCGGCATGCCGCTGGCTCTCGAGCACTGGCCGGCGCGGCTGCGCGGGCTGGCGTCCGGGCTGCTGCAGGGAGGCTGGTTCTGGGGCTACATGCTGGCCGCCCTGACCTTCCACTTCGTCTATCCCCTCTTCAGCGGCCTTCCGGATCCGCTCAGCGACGCGGAGGGCTCCACGCTCGGCTGGCGCGTGATGTTCTGGATCGGGGTCGTGCCGGCGCTGCTCGTGCCCTGGATCCGATCGGGCGTGAGCGAGAGTCCGGTCTGGCTCGCCCGGCAGCGCCACCTGCGGGAAGACGGCGCCGAGGGCACGGAGGAGCGGGCATCGATCCTGCAACTGCTGCGGCCGGACCTGCTGTGGACCACCGTGCAGGCGTCGATCCTGATGGGCGCCTTCATGTTCTCGTATTACTCGCTCAGCTTCTGGTACCCGACGTTCCTTCGCGAGGCCGGGCGCGAACCGCTCGGCTACCTGCTCGCTTTCAATTTCGGCGCCGTGGTCGGGATGGCGCTCTGGGGACACGCATCCGAGACGCGGCTCGGCCGGCGGGGCGCGGTGGCGGCCGCGGCGTTGACCGGGGTGGCGGCGATCCCCGCCTACGTCGGGGCGTCGGGCGCCGCGACGCTCGCCATCGGCGCCGTCGTCATGGGCGCCTCGGGCGGCGGGATCTGGGGCATGGCCCCCGCGTACCTGACGGAGCGGTTCCCCACCGCGGTGCGGGGCGTCGGTCCGGGGCTCTCGTACCACGTCGGCGCGGCGCTCGGGTCGCTGACGCCGTTCGTCCTGGGACGACTCCAGGATGGCGGCATGACCACCGGGTCGGCGATGACGGTTTGCATCGCGGCATCCGGCCTGCTCGTGGCCGCGGTCATCTGGCTGGGGCCGGAGACCCGCGGGCGCCATTTCTCGGCGACCGAGGCGTGAGCGCGTCCAGCGGCGGAACGGAACGAGATGGCCGACGGCGGACACCGAATCAACCAGGGGAGCAAGAGATGTCGAATCTGCGAGCGCGGGCGCACGAGCGCCTCTGGACGGTAGTGGGGATGTTGGCTGCGTCCTTTCTGGGGGGCGCGGCGACCCACCTCTCGATGGCGGGCGGGGTCCGGGCGCAGGGCGCGGCCGGCGTGGTCACGGCGACCCAGGTGAACCTGGTCGACGGCGCGGGGCGGCTGCGCGGCGTGCTGGCCGGGAGCGACCCGGGGGGGCTCACATCGATCACGCTCTACGACCAGGCGGGCCAGGCGCGCAGCACGTTCGGCGTGGAACCCGACGGCACTCCCCTGATCCGGCTCCACGACGCGGCGGGAGAAACCCGGCTGCTCGCCACGGTGCAGGGGGAGGACGCCCTGGTGGTGGCCGGCGAGGCGGGAACGGGCCAGGGACTCTTCGGGGCCGTCCAGGGACGGCCGATCATCACCCTGGGGGACGGTGCGCGCAGCCGCCTGCAACTGCACCTGACCGCGGACGGTCTGCCCCGCGTGGTGCTCGCGGACGGCACCGGGGGGGAGGCCGCGTCGCTCGCCGTCGGCAGCGACGACATGCCGCAACTGGCGCTCTCGGCCGCCGGCCGGCGGCGCGCGGTCCTGACCGCGGTCGGCAACGCGACGGTGCTCAACCTGGGCGGCTCCACCGGAACACGCCTCGTCGCCGGGGTTGCCGAGGACGGCGCGCCCAGCCTCATCTTCCTCGACGGGCAGGGAGCGTTTCTGGCATCGCTCGGGGAGATCGGCAACGGCCGCCTCGGATTCGTCAACGCGGATGGCGAGGCTACCGACGTCACGTCCCGCTGACGCCGGACAGCCGCCCCGACGTGCTATTCTGCCGGCGCTGGCCAGCGCCGGATCCCGTGGGGTCGCCCAGGCGTCCGGGGTGAGCCTTCGCGTGATTCCGCCGCGGGCCCTGGAACGAATCAACGTCGATGAGAGGTGATGCCATGCGATTCGCCGACATTCGCCGCGCCGTAGCCCTGCTGGTCGTCCTCCTCCTCGTGGCCGGCGGCGCGGCCGCCCAATCGTCGGACGACAGCGAGCGCCCGCGCCGCATCGCCCTCTGGGGTTCGTCGGTACCGAACGGCACCGGCGACGAGCTGAACCTCGGCGGCTACACCGGCCGCCTGCGCGAGCTGCTCGAGCCGCGCGGCTGGGAGGTGCTCAACGTCTCGCGGGGCGGAGACAACACGATCACCATCACGCCTCGCTTCGAGCCGGAGGGCCAGCCGGATCCCGGCACCCGCTACCTGACGCCGGTGGCGCCGGGCTATGTGGTCATCGCGCTGTCGCTCGGCAACGAGGGCATCATGCGCTGCCCGCCCGGACAGCCGTCGCCCCGCTGCGCCGACTCGCGCGAGGCGGCCGACGCCATCGCGCAGCAGTTCGCCGATGGCCTGCAGCGGTTGATCCACCGGGCGCGCGAGCACGACATCGTGCCGGTGATCGGGCTCACCTACACGCGCGGGGACTTCACCGAGGCGGAGTACGCCCACACGCGGGCAACGAACCTGCTGATCAACACCTGGGACGTGCCCAGCATCAACCTGCTCGGGGCCATCGACGACGGCTACGGCCGCTGGGCGCGCGGGTTCTTCCCCGAGCCGATCCATCCCAACGCGGCCGGCCACACCGAGATGTTCCACGCCTTCGTGCCGACCCTCTTCGACGCCCTGGAGGCGGGCAAGCCGATTCCGCAGCGCTCCGCCGCGCCCGGCTTCGCGCGGGTGCGCGGACGCGGGCGGGCGCCCCTGACGCTGAACGTGGACGACACGATGCGCTCGTTCGGCCTGACGTTCCAGGTGCGGGCCGAGGGCGACGGCACCATCGCCAGCATCGGCGGACAGACCGTCGGGAACGAGGTGGACTGGGTGACGGTCCCCTTCCGCCGCGCCGAGCTCGACTTCGAGACGATGACGCTCACCCCGACCGGGCGTCGTTTCCAGGCGACCCTCGCCATCCAGAACGGCCGTTGGGTCTACACCTCCGCGAACGGCAACGCGGCCACCTCGCCGCAGCCCGGCGCCGACGGCCAGTGGCACCACGTGACGCTGACCCACCACGTGGCGCGCGGACAGACGCACCTCTACGTCGACGGACGGCTGGTCGGCACCATCGACGAGCGGCTGCAGCCCGACCGTTTCGTGGTCGGCGGCCCCGGCCCGGACTGGTCGACCGCGGTTCCCGCGCCGGCCGACTACCGGGACTGGATGGTGCATCGCGCCGGCCTGAACGCCGACGAGGTGGGCGTGCTGCACGGCGGCGGCCTGCTGCAGTCGAGTCTGGAGCTCTATGCGCCGCTCTCGGACGACGGCTTCGAAAACCGCGCCCAGAGCCTGTCGGCCATCGAGGTCGACGCCCGCACGGTGTCTCCGACCACCGAAGACTGAGGCTGAAGACGAGGGACGTCGCGAGACGAGCGGGAGGAAAAGCGAGACGATGGGCAGGATGGTCGAGTTTGCGACGAACGGCAGGAGCTCGAGCGGCTACCTGGCGACGCCGGCGTCCGGTTCCGGTCCGGGCGTGGTCGTCATCCAGGAGTGGTGGGGGCTGGTCGATCACGTCAAGGACGTCGCCGACCGGTTCGCGCGCGAAGGCTTCGTCGCTCTCGCGCCCGACATGTACCACGGCGAGACCGCCACGAGCCCCGACGACGCCGGCAAGCTGATGATGGCGCTCAACATCGAGCAGACCGAACGAGACCTGCGGGGCGCCATCGACTGCCTGCTGGCCCGCGACGAGGTGGCCGGCGACCGGGTCGGCACCGTCGGCTTCTGCATGGGAGGCCAGCTCTCGCTCTTCGCCGCCTGCGCCAACCCGAAGGTCGGGGCGTGCGTGGACTTCTACGGCATCCACCCCAACGTCACCCCGGATCTCGCCAGCCTGCAGGCGCCGGTGCTCGGCTTTTTCGCCGAGAAGGACGGCTTCGTCACCCCGGAGGTGGCCCGCAAACTGGAGGCCGACCTGGAGGCGGCGGGCAAGGAGGTCGAGGTCACGATCTTCGACGGCGCCGACCACGCCTTCTTCAACGACACCCGCGCGGAGGTGTACCACGCGGCGTACGCCGCCGAGTGCTGGACGCGGATGCTTGCGTTCTATCGGCGGCATCTGGCGTGACGCCGGTGAGCGCCGGAGTGTTGGTGTTTCCGGTCGTCTACTGCACTGGCGGGGGTGAGAGCTACCACGAAGCAGCCGTATTCACTCGGTTGCGTTCGGAGCTGCCGCCGTCATGAACCGCGGCTTCGGCGTGGTATCGCCGTCGATCAGCGCCTCGATCTCATCGAGATCCCTCATGAACTCCTCTGGCCGCACGCTCTGGTAGCGCCAGCAACTGAAGGGCGGATCGGACCACCACGTCTCGGATCCGGCCAGTTCGCGCGCCTGCTCAAGAACCTCAAACGCTCTCCGGGGCTGCCCGGTCGCCCAGTGCGCCACTGCGAGGCGCTGATGACGATTCGCTCCTCGCCATCCATCTTCTCCCTCTTCCTTATCTGCTCCTTCTTCATCGAGTTGCAGGAATCGCCCGAACGGCCCGGGCACGACCTGCCCGGTCTCGCCCCACAAGGCCATTCCGTAGTCGAACACGACGTCCTGAACGTCCATCTCGTCGACATCACGAGCCTCGTGGCGAAGCAGTGCTGCCGCCGCACCACACGCTCCGATTCCGAGGCACCTCGACGCCAGTCGGTTTCTTGCGGAGTGTCGCTCACTTGCCGACAGGGCGTCATCATCAGCAATCGGCCGCAAGAGCCGGACTGCGACTGTAATCTGGTGCTCGGACCGATCGAGCTTCCCAGCAAGCCATATCCGATCGCCAGCATCCATGGACGCCACCGCGACCGACGCGGCAACATCACCGGCCCGGTCAGCCGACACGAGCCTCGCTGCGTCCAGAACGAATGACTTGGGCAACTTCTCGTGATTCAGAATCTGCAGGGCATCCTCGATTGCCGACGCCGAGTCCTCGGCGTCGGCATGAAGCCAAGCCCTTCTCAAATACGCCTCCGGATCATGGTATCCAGCCTCGATGGCTCGGTGGAGCAACGACGCCGCGCGATCCTGTTGGCGATCATCCGCCATGAGCGCGCCAAGTGCGAACAACACCTCTCCATCGCGTGCATGCGCTTTCTCGATCTGCGACAGCTTCCGGTCGATCTCACCGGACTCGTTTGTCGCTCCCCTGCGACGACGCCGCGGATCGGCCTGCCGGATGTACTCCAAGGCGCCATCCCTGTCGGCAAGATTGCATCCGACGATCTTCTCAACGAGATCGCAGTACTCCCGAGCGAGCCGACTCCTCGGGCGCTCCTTCGCGAATACCACCTGGTTCAGCAGCGACAGACTGTCGTACCGGTGCAGAATCAGAGGCTCGCCCCCGAAGCCGAGCTTCTCCCGAAACGCGTCGATCTTCCGCTCCAGCACGCGGTCTTCGTCGTCCAGATCCGGCACGTTGGACATCACGAAATGGAGATCGATCTTCTTCTTGCGAGGGCTCACTGCTTCAGATCGGATGTCCTGCACAACCGTAGTCAGGCCGCGGAGATTCTGATCGTTTGGAAAGAACAGAATCGCGACCGCATCCGGAAGCTGTCGGGTACAGATGCCGCCCGTATCCGTATGGCCGGTACGAGAGTCAATCAGCACGTAGTCCGGCTTGACGAACTGCTCCCACTGTGCCTTGAGATCCTCGAACAGCAGATAACCATCGTGGCGCTCATAGAGATCGAGCCAGTCAATCTCCCGGAAGCTCGTGGCGTACTTCCCGTGCTGTTCTCCCGACGGCATCACCCACAGACAGCCGCCGTTCTCGCCAACGTCTCTTGAATCGTGGATGAATCGTTCGACCTCGGGAGCTCTTCCGGTGTCGAGGTACTCGGTGACGAAGTCTACAATGCCTGGGCGCCTCTTCCGGGACCGGAAGATGTTGAACGTATCGAGCCCGGGGGCTTCCAGATCGAAATCGACTGCGAGTACACGGCGGCCCCGTTGCGCCAGCTCGACGGCCACGTTCACGAGCGCCATCGTGCGCCCGACGCCACCCTTGAACGAATAGAAGGTCGTGATGTACATGTTTTCCGGCCCAACGTCGGTCAGGCTACCTTCCGGAGAGAAAACCCCACTTGTTCCTGACGAAGTTCTTCAGACGGATCGACATGGAAACGGTCGGCGTCTGAAGTTGAAAACCGGCGTCTCCCTGATGAACCCGGACGCGCAAGCCTCTGAATATTGTCAGGCCATGCGAGAAGGCGAAGGTAGCGATCATTCCCGGTATTCTGAATCAGGATCGCGTTCTCCCAACGATTCAGCGTCGCCTCACCAAGTCCCGTCACCTTGGAGAATTCTGCGCGGGACATGCCGTGCATCTTCCGAATGCCACGAATCTCCTTCGGGGTCAAGACATCAAGATGCGCGCAGATGGCTTCGTGCTGCAGAGTCTCGGCTTCATGGTCGAGAAACTCGAAACCGCACGAGTTGCAGACGCGCACCGGCAGATTGACGCTCAATTCCACCGCGGAGGCACCCACCCCGTAAATGAATGCGTGTTCGCGCCACTCCGTACGGCTGAGAGCATCACACTCGAAGCAAGTGCGGTCGTCAGGCGTGTTCTCTTCTTCGGTCAGCGTTGTCGTGCGAGTTGGTTCCATGACTCACGATCCCTCACTCATGCTCGGAATAGTGGAAGCTCCGCCCAATTATCCTGCCGGCTCGAAACTCCACCTTGACGTAGAGCATCGGCGCGTTCGGGTCGATTCGGATCTTCATGACGTACCCTCTGGCGCCCCGGGGTTTTCGGAGATTGATGACTTCGACGTCGTGGCCGTGATCGAGTTTCGAGGCGATCAGTTCCCATGCTCCTGCGTTCGTGAAAGGGCCATCGAGTCCAGCCGCCGGGTCGATCACCTGCGTCGGCTGCCACTTCGTCGGACGCCCGGGGCTGAAGTTTCCGCGTTTCCGCAAGCGCGGGCGCCGTGCGGCCCGGGCGATCTGACGCCGGAGCGATTCGTCGATGCTCACCGACGAATCCGGATGGCCTGCGTTGCTGCATCACCCTCCAACGCAATCATATGAGTGCTCCGGACAGGATTCAAGAGGACGGCCAGCCTCATACGATAGACGCGCTCACGGGACAGGCCGTCGCAGGCCCCGCAGGAACGCGTCGGGCGCGACGAACCGGGTGTGGTACTCCCGCCAGTCGTCCTTGTACCGGCGGTAGACCGGGTCGTCTTCGAGCGCGGGCGACGCGTCGGGGTCGTAATCGGGCGTGTCGTGCGTCGGCAGCGGGCCGACGGTCTTGGAGTGGGCGGTGTTGAAGTCGCCGTCCTTGACCCAGCCGTCGGTGATCAGGACGAAGTCGCGGCGCCAACCCTCGGGCGGGGGTCCCGGCGCGGTGAATCGGAGGCGGAGTTCGTCCCCGGCGTTCAGGATCACGTAGCGGTCCTCGACGCTCGCGAGGAGTTCGCGGACGTCTCCGAACCGGGTGTGGTAGCCGATCAGGTCGCGCCAGCGGGGCCGGAGGCTGGCCAGCTCGTAGCGCGGCAGCTCCAGGCGGCGCGGGCCGACGTACTCCGTGTGGGAGTAGCCGCGGTAGCGGAGGTCGGCGACAACGGGCGCGAGCCGCACGGTGTCGAGACGGGCGTCGTCGCGCAGCGGAGCGTAGGCGATGTGGTCCCAGTAGATCTCCAGGTTCGTGCGCAACCGCAGCCGGCGCGGATACCGGCCGTCGGCCGCCCGCTCCACGGGGATGACCATCGTCTTGAGCTTGCCGGCCGGAAATCCCAGGTCGGCGTGCATGACGGTCCAGCGCCCCTTGCCGTCCTGCGCCTCCACCGCCACCCCGCGGGGCCCCGGCAGGCTGCTCTGTCCGCGGGCGACGTTGATGCTGCTGTCGGTCGGGTACAGCCAGCCGTAGGCCAGCAGCCGGAGCGCCGCGTGGGCCTCGGCATCCGGGCCGAGCTCGATCTCCAGGAAGTGATCGCGCGTGATCCCTTGGTGCGTCCCCCGCTCGAAGGTAGCGACGTAGCGCTCGTCGCGCTTCCGGACGAGGTCGCTCACGTCCGTGCCCGCATCGTCCCAGGCGCCGGCGATCGGCTGCGAGTGTCCGGTCACGATGGGATCGAGGGGCGCGGGATCGCGCGCGAAACGCTCGTCGACGAAGACCTCCGTGTCTTCCGGGTGGTCGACGATCAGCAGCGACGCGTGGTCGAAGAAGTGGGTCTCCCAGAGCTCGGCGGTGATGCGCAGGTCGTACTGGCCGTCGCGCGGAGCGAGCTGATCGCCGCGGATGAGCACGCGGTCCTCGGTCTGCGTGACGCCGGCGGTGTCCTGCGCGTTGATGCGCATCCCGAGCGGCGACCGCCAGAGGACGTCGGTGACGAAGCGCAGGCCGCTGCCGTCGTAGGCGAAGAGCCAGGGGCACGAGCCCTTGAGGCGCTGCTCGGCGACGAACACCTCCCGGGCCGCGAGCTCGAAGTCGGCCTGCACCACGCCGTTCGGCCAAGCGACGCGGGCCACGTCGATCTGCGGCTGCTCGCCCAGACCGAAGTGGACCGGAGCGCCGGTCAGGACCTGCTTCTGCACGAGCAACCCGGCGCGCACCTCGATCTCGCCGCCCACTCCGAAGGCGTTGATCCGCTGATCGCCGGCCGCAACGTGCGCCCGCGGGCGGATCTGCTGCCAGCCGTAGCCGGCGCTGCCCTGCCCGAGGAGCCGCACCGGCGCACCCTCCTCCACCCCGACCAGGTCGAGCCGGCCGTCGGCGTCCAGGTCGGCGACGGCGAAGATCTCGGCGGTGACCGGGCTGTCGAGAGTGTCGTCGCGGAGCACGGACCGCTCGTCGGCCAGCCAGATGCGCGTGCCGGCCGGTCCCGAGCCGAGCAGGTCGAGGGCGCCGTTGTTGTCGAGGTCGGCCGGCAGCAGGCGCCGCGAGCCGGGGGTGGCGTCGGCCGGAACCGCCGGCCATTGGGCGACGCGCTCGCGGTCCCACACCCCGTCGCTCCAGCTCGTGCGCCACACCTCTCCCGCCGCGTCGAGGGTGACGACGTCCAGCGTGCCGTCCGCGTTCAGGTCGCCCAGGGTCACGCTGACGACACGATCCGCGGACTCCCAAGCCGGCCATGCGCCGAACCGCCCCGCTTGCAGGTTCTCGAGCGGGTGCACGTTTCCAGCGGCGTCGAGCAGGACCGCATCCGGGTCCCCGTCGACGTCGAGGTCGCCCCAGGCGAAGCCGCGCAGGCCGGCCACCTCCGGGAACGGCCGCACGGCCCGCCACGTGCCGTCGGCGTTGTTGCGCAGCACCCACGGCGCCGCGGCCACCGGACCGTGGACGATGTCGATGTCGCCGTCCATCTCGATGTCCGCCGCCCAGGCGCCGTACCCGGCGAGCGTGTCCGCCGCGGTGTCGTCCGCCGGCCCCGGGGTCATCTCCTCGAACTCGCCGTCCTCGCCCTGCGCGAGGAGGCGAAATCCTCCCGGTCCGACCAGGGCGAGGTCCATGCGATAGTCGCCGTTCCAGTCCAGCGGAAGCAGGGCCTCCGCCGCGGGCCGCGCCCCGGACGCATCTCCCGGAAACGCGAAACCGGACGCCGCATCACCCGAATCCGCGCCTCGCACGGTCTCGCCGTCGGTCGCGACAATCACCGGCGTCGCGTTCTCGCCGCCATGCACTATCGCCATAGCGGCCGGATCGACAGCCCCTGCCCCAAGCGACTCGATGGGCTCCGCCAGGAAGGCGAGCCTCCCGTCCGGCGGCGCCGCGGCCGCCGGCGGCGTGGCCATCCGCAGAAAGCGGATGAGCGGCGCCGCGATCTGCTCCGCGCGGACGCTGACCACGGCCAGATCCTCGCGGAAGGCCGGGGTCCGGACCAGCACGTTGCGGAGCAACTGAGCCATGGTCGCCGCCCGTGCCATGTCGCCGGAGGCGGCCGCCTCCGACAGGCCCTCGAGCTGGGTCAGGGCCAGCTCCGGCCACGCCTCGCTGAGCCGGGTCAGCCGCTCGATCGTGTCGCCGACGACGTCGCCGTCCGCGGTACGGGCGGCCCACCGGACCCGCTCCAGCAACACCGCCAGGTTCTCCGGGCGGCGTTCCAGAACGTCCTCCAGCCAACGCCGCGCCTCCGGCAGGTCGGACTCGACACCGCCCCGCTCGATCTCCTGCGCCAGCGCGAACCGGGCCCGCATGTGATCTGCATCGAGCGCAGCCGCGCGCTGGTACTGCCCGACCGCCTCCTCGAACCGCCCGCTGAAGCTGGCGAGCTGGCCCTGCAGGAAGGCGATCGCGCCGCTGTCCGGCGCAAGCGCGTAAGCGGTCTCCAGCGCGACCGTAGCGCCCTCGTCGTCGCCCACGCCCACCTGGGCGATGGCCAGGTTGCCGTGGACGGCCGGCTCTCGCGGCGCCAGCTCGCTCGCCCGCATGAACTGATCGCGAGCGTCGCTGAGCAGGCCCACCTCGAGCGACGCCAAGCCCCGGTAGAAGACGCGCACCGTCTCCCGATGCTCGGCGGAGCCGGACGGCGGCACCCCCGCGGGTGCGCAGGCGACCCAATACCCCGTACCCGCTGCCACGACGGCCAGCACCCGCGCGGCCAGCGTGAATTGCCGCCAGCCGGAAACGGCCGGCCCGAACGAACCGAATGACCAAGCACAGAAACCTGATTTACGCACGTTCACCACCATGAATCCTTGATATTCTTGCGAACCGTAGCATGCCCGGCAAGGTCGCAGCCGTTGTCGCTCTCATCCTCGGGATGGCTGTCGGTGCAGCGTCTGCGCAGCCGGCCGCGCAAACGACCGAGACCTCCCCGCTCGTGGTGAGCTCCGCGCAACCCGCGCCACGGGCGGGAACGCTGACCATCGCCGGCACCGGATTCGGCCGGAACCCCTTTGTCACCCTCGACCTGGTGCGACTCGCCGTCCGCTCGGCGACCGACTCCGAGATCGTCGCCACCGCGCCGATCTCCCTCATGCCCCCGGGCGACTATGTCCTGACCGTCAGCCGCGGTCCAGGCCCGGGCGAGCACGCGTCGCTCGATGTCCCGCTGCACGGCGGCGCCGCGGCCGGCGGGTCGACGCCCGCCACCCGTTCCGGCTCGGGCACGAGGCCGGCGGCGGCGGTGAGGACGAACGGTACGGACGGACCCCGCCTGGCCGCCGAGCCGGGCACCGTCGCCGCGACGGTCGGCAATCGTGTCATCACGGTAGCCGAGGTGGATCGCGAGTGGCGCCGGCAGGATCCCGGCGGCTTCGTCGCTCTGGCGCGCGAGATCCACGACACCCGCTGGCGCTTCACCGACACGCTGGTAACCGAGGCGCTCATCGCCCACGAGGCGGATACGCAGGGCCTGACGCCCGAAGCGTTGCTCGAACGGGAGATCCCGCCGCGGATCGTCGAGATGCCCGAATCGGCGGTGCGGTCCCTCTACGCGGACGTGGGCACGGCGGCGCGCGGCGCAAGCTACGAGCAGATGGAACCAGCGCTGCGCGCCTGGCTCGAGCGGGTGACGGCGCGCGAGCTGGCCCGGATGAACTACCTCGAGGAGCTGACCGCCGTCTCCATCAATGCCGAGCTGGCCCTGGATGCGCCCCGCGTGGCCGTGGAGCGGACGGCGCAGGACGCACGGCTCGGTCCGGAGACCGCCCCGGTCGAGCTGGTCGTGTTCGGCGACTTCCAGAGCGCCGACTATGCCCGTTTCGCCGCGGCGTTCACCCGCGTCCGGGAGACGTACGGCGGCCGGGTCCGGCTCGTGTTCAAGCACCTTCCCCCACCAGATCGCCCCGCCGCGATCCAGGCCGCGCAGGCCGCGCAGTGCGCCAACCTGCAGGAGCGATTCTGGCCGTTCCATGATGCCCTGCGACTCGTCCGTGCCGCCGTTGGCGGCGAAGATATCGAGGTGCCCGTCGCGGTCGACGTCGAAAAAGAACACCGCCCAGGTGACCGACTGGTAGCTGGCCCGGCCCACCGTGGTTCGCGGCGCCGCGTCTGTGAAGAAACCGTCCTCCGTGGCGCGGTAGAGTCCGAGCATCTCGTGCAGGAAGTTGCCGACGAGGATGTCCGGCCGTCCGGAGCGGTCGTAGTCGGCGGCATCCACGCCCATGTTGGCGCGCGCCCGCCCCCGCTCGCTCAGCGCCACCCCGGCGCGCAGCCCCTCGTCGATGAACCGGCCGGCGCCGTCGTTGCGGTACAGCTTGGCGGGCACGCGGTCGCTGCCGACGAACAGGTCGGGCCAACCGTCGGCATCGTAGTCGAGGACCGCGACCCCCATCGCCTTGTCGGTCGGATCGTCGAAGCCGGCCCGCGTAGTGACGTCCTCGAAACTGCCGTTTCCGGTGTTGCGGTACAGCACCGGCGCCACCGGACGATATGCATCGGGACCGCAGTACCCCCGCGGATTGCCGCAGCCCGCGTCCGTCTCCGGCGACCAGTCGACATAGTTTCCGACGAACAGATCGATCAGACCGTCCCGGTCGTAGTCCAGCCACGCGGCGCTGACCGCGAACCCGTCGCCGCCGATGCCCGCGGCGGCGGTCGCCTCGCGGAACGTGCCGTCGCCCGCGTTGCGATACAGCCGCCCCCCGTCCACCGTCGTCAGGAAGACGTCGTCGTAGCCGTCGTTGTCGTAGTCGGCCACGGCCGCGCCGAGGCCGTAGACGTGCGTACCGTCCAGGCCGCTGCCGGCGAACACGTCCGTGAACGTGCCGTCGCGGTTGTTGCGGAACAGTCCGTGGCGGGTCTCTACGGAAGAGCGCCAGTCCCGGCCGTTGACGAACAGCAGGTCGGGCCACCCATCGCTGTCGAGGTCGACCACGGCGACCCCGCCGCCGAACAGCTCCGGGTACCGATGCTCTCCCGTGGCGCCGTTGTCGTGCGTGAAGTCGATGCCGGCCTGCCGCGTCACGTCGCTGAACGTGACGGCGGCGGACGCATCGGGCTGCGCTGCCGCGCCGCGATACCCCGGACCCGCCACCGCGCACGCGACCAGCACGGCGAGCGTCAGCCGCGGGCCCCTGCACACCCACGTTGCGGGAGTGGCAACGGGGCCGGCCCCGCGGGCGGCCCCCGCGACGGTCCTCACGGAACCACCGTGACGATCACGTCCCTGTCCACGTCCAGCGCGCCGTCGCTCGCCCGGCAGCGGAGCGTGTAGACGCCCGGATCGTGGAACGTCACCGAGGCGACCCAGCCGTTGTCCGGCGGCGGCTCGGGCGTCACCCAGTGCGGCGCCCAGGGCGAGTGCGCCCCCGGCCGCGTGTCCTCCCAGACGGTGACCTGCGGGGGGTCGAACGTCACCTCCCCGGCCCCCCGATAGACGAACCACGACACGCGCAGCCCGGTCTCGCTGCTCACGGTCCCGCGGTAGGGGGGGCGCCACGGGTTCATGCGATCCGACCGCCCCCGGCGACTCGTGCGCCGGCGGCGCGACTCCGGAATACCGTCGTCGGTGGCCCGCGCCACCAGCGTCAGCGGTTGCCCGACGCGGACCCGCCGCTCGGCCGCCCCTTCCAGCGTCAGCGTCGGCCCGGTGTTCGAGCGAACCACCGGGTTCGTGGTGCCGGCGCCGATCGCGCCCTGCTCGGACGCCCGCACCATCGAGTCGACGAAGTAGTCGAGGCGCAGCGTAGCGTACGCCTTCTCCGTCACGCCGTTCGTCGTCAGCGTCCAGACCATCTCGTCGGTCTCGCTGAAATCCTCGGGCACCGGCACCCGGAACATGAACCGGTTGCGCCGCGGCAGGAAGCGGGTCGGCTGCCCCCGATCGGGGCCGCCGGGTTCGATCGCGTTGTCCGGGCCCGCCGGCGTCACGATCTCCTCCTCCCAGTTGTGGTTCATGTAGCCGAAGAGGAAGTAGCGGTCCCCGTCCGGGTCACGCTCCCAGCCCTCGTAGGCGGGCGACACGTTCAGGCCGCTCGAGTACGACAGCGTGTAGTCCCCGCCCCGGCCCTGGGCCTCCGCCAGCAGCACCAGCCCCGCCAGCACCAGCCCCGCGAGGGCCAGCCCCGCGGCAGCCCGCACGCGGAGCCCTCGACGATTCGTTCCCCTCATCGCGACGGCTTACGGGCCGGCGGAAGCGGCGGCGCCCTCCGACTCCGCCTCCTCACCGTCCTCGTCCTCCTCGCCCTCGCCGCCCGGAGCCTCCAGCTCGGGGTAGCCGCACAGCGGACAGCCGATGATGTGATCGCCCAATCGCCAGTCCCGCGCCCGGCGCCGCTCGGCCATCTCCTCGAGGAACTGCTCGTCCGACAGCTCCACGCCGAGCCCCAGGTCGATGAACATGTTCGTCACCGACCGGTTGCCCGAGCCCTGCCAGTTCCGGGGATCCGGCACGTTGCGGTTCGTGGGCGAGTTGTTCATGTAGCCGGTGATGTGCAGGATGGTGCCCTTCGGGAGCAGCGGCGCATGGTCGTCGGCGTACTCGTAGGTCCGGACCCAGTTGTGGTCGTAGCCGACGCAACTGAGGGTCTCGATGAAGTTGCCCCAGATCGCCTCCAGGCACATCCGCTCGCCCGGGGCGTGCAGGTGCGGCTCGAAGGTGGTGATCTTCTGGTGCTCCTCCAGCACGGTGTAGGAGTGCAGTTCCTGGCCCGCCTGCATCCCCCGGATGTCGATGTCGAGGCCGTTTCCCAGCTCCCGGCCGGCCCGCTTCAGGGTCGGCTCGTAGCCGCGCGGGTGGAACTTGAAGGCGATCTCCAGATGAGAAGTCATGTCGCGGCCGTTCGAGTGCAGGTGCACCGAGTTCGACACCACGCTGGAGTCGGCGGCCAGCAGGCGGCCAGCCTTCGGGTCGAAGATGTCGGCGTTGCGGCCCACCTCGTGCACCGGCCACCCGGTGGTCGTCTCCCGGCGACGCGCTGCGTCCTGCTCGCCGTCCTCGCCGAGGACCTGCGTGCTCCAGATCATGTGGTGGAAGACGTAGCGGCCGCCGACGGTGTCGCGCGCTTCGGCGAAGTCGTAGTCGTTGACCTCCCGGAACTCGAGCGCGGCCACGTACCGGTCCTCGTCCAGGCCGACCGGCGTCGACTCGATCTCACCCCACCAGTCCGGCGCCTCGGCCCCCACGGTGACCTCCGGCAGCTTCACGATCAGGTCCGGCTCGCCGATGGACCAGCCGCCGTCGCTGAAGTCCCGCGGGGGCGGGAGCTGCGACAGGTCGCCGGCCGGCGCGCCGCTGTCGACCCATTCGACGACGGTCGCGATCTCCGCTTCGCTCAGGGAGGGATCGTTCTTGTACCGCTGGATGCCGATGCTGCGCTCCACGTACCACGGCGGCATGACGCCGGCGCGCGGCCCCAGGGTGATGCGCTGCTTGATCGCCCGCGCCCAGGGACGCACCTGCTCGTAGGTCAGCAGCGGCATCGGGGCGACCGACTCGGGGCGATGGCAGTTCTGGCAACTGCGCTGGAGAATCGGCGCGACGTGCTCCGCGAAGGTCACGGAGCCGTCGGCCGACTCGTTGTTGCCGGCCGACGCCGGCGCAACCAACACCAGGCCCGCCACGGCCACTACCCCGCAGATCAGAGACTTCCGCATGCGTCGATTCCCTCCCGCGCTCCCCCTGGGAGCGCCGACAGACCCTCAAGAGATGCCTATATGGTAGCTCGCCTGCCCCCTCGCGGACATGAGAACCGCCACGAGACGAAGTGCGCCGCCGGTCGGCGGACGTCATGGGACGGCCCCGGCGGGCCACGGCGTGCGGCACGCCTCCCCCCGCTCGTAGCGCCGCAGGTTCTCCTGCAGCCGGCCGGACGCCCCGGTGAGTCCGGCGCGCGCGGCTCCGGTGATGAGATCCCGCTGCAGCGTCACCGCGCGGTCGAAAGCGCCGACCTCGGCCAGGGCCATCGCCATGGTCTCCCCCAGGTCGAGGTTCCTCCCCCGCGAGGCGAGACGATCCGCCATGGCCAGCGCCCGCGCACCATCGCGGACGCGCTGGTCCGGCGCCGCGGCCAGCAGACGCGCGAGTGCGTGCGCCACGCCCGCATCGTCCGGGTACGCCTCCAGCGCCTGCTCGAGCCGGGCGCGGGCGGGGACCCCAGCGGTGGAGTACAACAAGCGTCATGGCGTGCCCGAAGGCTGCCTCGACGAGGTCCGGGTTCATCCGCGACGCCTGCCGATACTGCGCCAGCGCGCCTTCCGGATCGCCCGACCGGCGCAGATTGTAGGCCAACCGCAGGCGCGCCTCCGGGTACGACGACCGCGCCCGCAGCGCCGCGGCGAACCGCTCGGCCGCCTGCCCGTGCAGGCCCTCCTCTTGCAGCAGCACCCCCAGGCTGTAGTGCGCCTGGGGCAGGTCCGGCGCCTCCGCGGCGGCCCGCTCGAACTCCGCCCGCGCCGGGCCGCTGTCTCCGCGCAGGTAGAGCGCCGTCCCGAGCCGGTGCCGCAGCTCCGCGTCGGCGTCGATCTCCAGGCCGCGCCTGAACGCGGCGACCGCGCCGTCCCAGTCGTCGCGGTTGAGCGCCTCGATGCCGCGCGTCTCGTACGCCTGAGCGCTCTCGAGCAGCCGGTCGAGCGCGGCCATCAGCGGATCGGCCGGGCGGATATCGGCCGCCTCGCGCCGCCGCAGGTGCTGCCGAGCCCGATCGGACTGCCCGAGTCGCTGGTACGCCTGCCCGAGCGGATAGTGCGCCGCGGTCGCGGAGGGCTCCAGCTCCAGGATTTCCTCCAGCTCCTGCGCGGCCCGCTCGAACTCCTCGCGCATCAACGCCGCCCGGGCCAGCCCGAACCGCGCGGAGAGCGAATCCGGATAGAGCGACAACGCCCGCTGGAACAGCGGCTCGGCCGCCCCCGCGTCTCCCTGCGCGAGGCGCACGTCGCCCAGCCAGACGAGGATGGCCATGTCGTCCGGCTGCAGACCCCGCGCCGCCTCGAACCGGTCGGCCGCGTCGTCGAGCGCCCCGGCGTCCCGGTGCAGGTGAGCCAAGTAGTAGGGCCAGCGGACATCGGACAGCGCGAGCGCCAGGGCATTCCGAAATGCAGGCATCGCGGCATTGGGAAACTCCGCCGCCATCAGCACCATGCCGAGCGCGCCGTAGGTCTCCGCCGCCGTCGCGGCGGGCGCCATCGCGCCGGTCTGCAGCCCGTCCACCGGCCGCCAGCGCGCCTCGATCTGCTCGCGAACCGAGTCGCTGACCTGCGAGAGATCGGGAAGCGCCACGGCCTCCAACGGAACCTCGACCGGCGTCCCGTCGTTGCGTCCGGCCGTCCCGCTCCCCCCGGCGTGGCTCCACCACAGGCCGACGCCGCGAGCAGGGCCGCAAAGAGCGGTCCGGCCGCGACGCAGACTCGCCATCCGGTGATCATGGTCGCCCGCCGTCCACCGGGTCGCCGGTGCCCTGCTCCAGGGTTCGCCATCCGTCGATCGGCAGCCCCGGCCACGACTCCGCACTCCCGTCCGGCCAGTGGACGGTCACGGTGGGCGCCGACGGCGAGTCGCCCAGACCGACCAGCACGCGCGGGTCGTTCGCCGACGCGTAGCTGCCGTCCGACCGCGCGCGGCGCCAGAGCGTCGGAACGCCGGGACGCTCGACCACCACCCGCGCGCCGAGCATGTCTCGGCCCGCGGCGCCGATCAGACGGAGGCCGAGCCAGTGGTTGCGGCTGCCGACCTCGTTGATCAGCAGCCGGACCGGACCGCCGTCGTTCCCCGCCAGAACGTCCACGTCGCCGTCGTTGTCGACGTCGCCGAACGCGGCGCCCCGTCCCACCGCGGAGAGCCCGAAGACGCTACCGGCCCCTGCGCTCACGTCCTCGAAGCCCCCGCCGCCCAGGTTGCGGAACAGCTTCATCCGCTGATCGTACGGAAAGGAGTCGCGCTCCCTTCCCTCCACCATCACCACGGTGCCGTTGACCGCCAGCAGATCGAGCCAGCCGTCGTTGTCGTAGTCGAACCACGACGTCCCCCAGCCGGTGTACGGCAGGCTGGAGCCGCCCAGCCCGGTCGGCGCGCTCCGGTCGGCGAAGCGGCCGGCGCCGTCGTTGACGTACAGGTTGTTCCCCTCCCGCATCAGGTGCGTCATGAAGAGGTCCTCGTCGCCGTCGTTGTCGAAGTCGCCGGCGTCCACCCCCATGCTCGCCTCCGGCACCCCGAGGCCGCTCAGCGCCGCGCCGGACGCCAGCGCCGAGTCCCGGAAGGTCCCGTCGCCCTGGTTCATCCAGAGGATGTTCTCGGTCCCGTCGTTGGCGACGTAGATGTCGGTCCAGCCGTCGCCGTCGAAATCGGCCGTCACCACCCCGAGCGCCGGGCCGAAACGCCCGCCCACGAGAGCCGTGTCACTCACGTCCTCGAACCGGCCGCCGCCGCGGTTGCGATACAGGTGATCCGGCATCCCGCCGTACACCTGCGGCGGACAGTAGTCGCGAACCCCCGCCTGGTTCGGGCACTCGGCGTCGTTGTCCAGGCCGTAGTCGACGTTATGGCCCACGTACAGGTCCAGCCAGCCGTCGCGGTCGTAGTCGACGAACGCCGCGGAGACGCCGAACCCCGCCAACCCCAGGAGGCCGCTCTCGGCTGACCGATCGGTGAACGTGCCGTCGCCGTTGTTGCCGTAGAACCTCGGCGGGCCGAAGTTGGTCAGGTAGAGATCGACCAGGCCGTCGTTGTCGACGTCGCCGGCCGCCACGCCGAGGCCGTAACCGCCGGCCTCGATGCCGCTCGGGCCGGTAACGTCCGTGAAGCGGAGTACCGGATGACCGTCGGGACCGGAGGTGAGATCGTTCCGGAACAGGCGCCCTCCGGACGGCTCGCGGCCGAGCGCCGGTGGCGCGAGCGCGTCGGGCGGCGGCTCGTGGGGACCGAGCATCCGTCCCTGCACGAGGTACGCGTCCAGATCGCCGTCGTTGTCGTAGTCGAGGAGCGCCACGCCGGGGGGCAGGATCTCCGGATAGTAGAAACGGCCGGACGCTCCATTGAAATGAACGAAGTCGAGGCCGGCCTCCGCCGCGCGGTCAACGAAGAGGTCGCCGCCCGCGTCCGCCGGGGAGTGGTCGGCGCCTGCTCCCCGCGTCTCGCCGGCCGGTGAGCCGACGCCCGCCCCGCATCCGGCGATCGAGCCGGTGAGGAGCAGCGACGCCGCCAAACACCGGCCGCAGGCGGCACGCGGCCAAGGGGCTCGGGTACGGCCGCCCGGCGGCATGACCAAATCAGGAACAGAACAGCTTGCAGCCGTCCCGGCGCTCACGGTTGGTCGACGGGGTGGAATCCTCGACCGTGCGGTCGAGCTTCATCATGATCAAGCCGATCGCCACGCTGGCGCCGATCAGCGCCCATACCTTGCGTCCCCGCGTCCCACCCCCGTCGCCGCCTCCCGACGAGGCCTGCATGGCCTCGGCGGCCCGCGTCTCGGCCACCGGTCGGGCGGACGATCCGGGCACGACCGCCCCGCGCTCCGCCGGCGCCGGCCGGGCGGCGGTCACGTCCGCCGCGGCCTGCAGGGCCGACACCAGCAACCGACCCGCGAACGCCGACGGCGCGTGCGCGATCAGTATCGCCAGCGCCAGCGCCGTCACCCGCTTCCAGCTCGTCTTCGCAATCATCGTCTCCATCTCCTCTCGATGTAATGCGACCGCTAGAAACGCAGGTTCGCGTACACCTGCAGCACCCGCGCGTCGAGCACCGTGATCGGCCGGCCGAACGCGAGGCCGATGGTGTTCTCGATCGACTGGACCGAGTTGGAGTTGAGCGCGTTGTAGAGGTCGATGCTGGTGTCGAGACGAATGTCACCCAGATTGAACGTCCGGAGGAATCGGAGGTCGAACTGCGTGAACCGCTCCGTGAAGTACTGGTTCGGCGCCGTCAACGCCAGCGTCCGGGTGGAGCTGCCGGCGAACCCGGTCCGCGTGCTGCTCGGATTGCAGTTCCCGTTGCCGTCCGCCCAGCAGTGGATGTCGGCGTTCGTGAAGTCGCCCACCGGGTTGATCGGCGTCCCCGGCGTGTTCTTGTAGATCCAGCTCAGCGTGAAGTCCGACGGCAGCGGAATGTCGCCGTGCATCCGGAAGTCGGCCAGGTTGCCCCAGGTATGCACGTGGCTGCAGTTCGGGCCGCCCGGCGGCAGGGCGTTGAACAGGTCGCGCGGCTGGTTCGGCTCGTCGACGGTGAAGCAGTTGCCGACCGACTGCGTCCCGAGGTCGAGACCGCCCGTCACGCGGATGCCGTTCGGCAGACGGCCGTCGACCGAGAAGACCATGCCATTCCAGAGGCGGGTCTGAGCGCCGTACTTGTCGGCGGTCGTCACCAGGCGCTTGCTCTGGCCGAACAGATCCGGCCTGATGTCGTAGTACCCGCAGAGCCTCTGGCCCGGCGAGATGTCGCCGACCACGTCGAACAGCCGCCCGCCCGACGGCGCCGAGATGCAGTACTCGTCGTAGTCCGAGGGGCTGGTCAGCAGGTTGTCCGACACCCAGTAGCCGCCCGACCAGTTCCGGTTGTAGCCGGCGCTGACCGACAGTCCGGTCAGCAGCTCGCGCTGGATCTCGGCCAGGAAGTCCCAGGTATAGGGCCGGTTGTTGTAGAGGATCTCCGGATCGAACGTCGTGGCGGGACAGACCTCCGGGGTCGATTCCGAGCAGCCGGTCAGGTTGCCGAGAACGTACTCCTCCGGCTGCAGATCCGGGAACTGGCCGAAGTTGACGTTGTCGATGCCGCCGCACTCGCCGTTCGCCGTGAAGTTCTGCGTGTCGCAGTCCGGGATCCAGTTCTGGTTGAGGTCCTGCCAGGCCCGCCACGCCGAAGAAACCGACGACGTGAACGGGTGGAACTCGCGCGTCAGGCGGCTCCGCGTCAACTCGTTGAAGCGGCCCATCGACACCTTCACCGCCGTCCGGCCGTCGCCCGTCAGGTCGTAGCTGACGCCGCCGCGCGGGTTGACGTCGGTCCAGTCCGGGGCGCCGGTCAGTTGGGATACCGTCCGCTCCGGGACGAAAGGCCCGGCTCCCTGCTGGGACGCCGGGAAGCCCATCGAGACGTAGTCGGTGCGGATGCCACCGGTCAGCGTCAGGTTCCCGACCGTCCAAGAATCCTGGACGTAGAGGCCCAACTCCCTGTTCATCCGCTCCTGCTGGAAGTACGGCTGGGCGTAGTAGTAGAGGCGCAGCGGGTCGCCGTTGAACAGCAGCCACCAGAGCGTGTCCTGGTGGCCGGTGGTCCGCTCCTCGTCGTTGAACGCCTGCTCGAGCGTCAATCCGACGCGGAAGTTGTGCGAACCGGTGACGTACGACATCCGGAAGTACTCCATGCTCCGACCGGTCCGCGCGCGCGGCGCGATGTTCAGGAGCGGAGCGCCCCACCGATAGCCGGTGGCCGCGTCGCGGATGTGACGGTCCTGCCCGTCGACGACGCCGGTGGCCGGAAAGTTGACCCAGTTCGCAGTCTGCCAGCCGCCGCCCGCCTCCAGCAGGAGGCGCGTGGTGACGGGCGAGGTCCAGGAGCCCTGGACGACCCCGTTCGGCCACATGTCCCACCCGTTCTCGTTCTCGATGGCGTACTGACCGGTGTAGCCGGTGGTGCAGCGGCAGTCCTTCTGGATGTCGAGGAAGCTCGCGAACCGGTGCCGCTCGGCCGCCTGCCAAGTGAGGCGGACGGCGTGCGTCCGGTTCCAGTCGAAGTCGTACGCCGGACGGCTCGGGTCACGCTCGTGGAAGATGCTCCGGGTGTTGTAGAAGCCGGGCGCGCCGGGTCCGCCCCGGAGGCCGAACGGGTCCTGGATCTCGTCGGGACCGGCCATGCGGGGGTCGGGGAACGGCGCCGTCGCCAGCCCGAACGCGTTGTGCCCCTGCAGCCCGTTGAAGAAGCCGCCCGGCGGCTGAATGCGGCGGCCCCAGCGCGCTATCGAACCGTAGTACCACAGCTTGTCGGTCAGGATCGGGCCGCCCATCGTTCCGGCGGCGCGCCAGATGTTCACCATCTGCGGCGGCTCGATCCCGAACTCCTCCAGCTCGGGCGTCAGGTTCTCCGACTGCATGCCGCCGCCGGAGTACTTCGTGTTGAGGGACGCGGTGAAGGTGTTGCTTCCCTCGCGCGGAATGGCGTTGATCGTGGTGCTGCCCGAGCCGTTCTCGGCGCCCATGCCGGCGATCTCGACCTGCATCTCCCCGATCGTGTCGGAGTTGGTGATATAGCCGGAACCGGACGCGGTGCCGATGTATTACTGGTTCCGGAAGCCGTTGAACGAGGCGCGGGTGCCCGGCTTGCCGTGGTAGAAGCGGTAGGCCCCCTGCGCCGACCAGGTGTCGCGGGTGCCGCCGACGTCCGCCCGGTCCTCGGTGAACCCGGGGGTCACCTGGGCGATCGTCTGCAGACCGTAGTTGCCCACCGGCAGGACTTCCAGCTCCTCGGTGTCGAGCACCGCCTGCTGGCGGACGGTCTGCACGTCGACCACCGGCGCCTCGCCGGTGACGGTGATCGTCTCCTCGACCGAGCCGACGGCCATCTGGGCATCGATCGTCGCCGTGAACCCGGCGCCGATGGTGATCCCGTCGCGGACGACCGTCGAGAAGCCGGGCAGCGTGAACGTGACGGTGTAGCTTCCCAGGGGGAGCTGCACCACGCTGTAGAGCCCGGCGCCGTCGGTGAACGCCACCTGCGCCGCACCGAGCGCTCCGGAGGTCACCTCCACCGTGACGCCCGGCAGGACGCCCCCCGTGTTGTCGGTCACCTGGCCGGAGATGCCGCCGAGTTGCTGCGCCGACGCACCGCCCGCACAGGCGAGCACCGCGCAGAGCGCGGCCGAAGTCCGAACGCCGAAACGGAACCGTTGCCTGAACGTACGCGACATCGATAACACCTCGCGACTGAAACGGAACGAATCGCCGTGTTTCTGCGTCCAACCGTTCAGGTTCGAGGTGTATACGGTCGACGCAACGCCCGCCCGCGATTGTAGTGCCGGGGATCCGCCCACGCAAGAAGAGTCGGAACCGCAGGCGCCGGGTCGCCGGGCTATACTGCCGAGGATGCCTTCCAGAGCCGAATACAAGGCCGCAGCGCTCGCTGTCGTCCTGCTGGCTGGCGGCCTCGGCGTCGCCGTGGCGCAGAGCCCCCCGGTCTTCCGCTCCGGGGTGACGCTGGTCACCACCGACGTCATCGTCCGGGACGGCGACGGCCAGTTCCTCCCCGACCTGACGCGCGGCGACTTCACCATCTACGAGGACGGCGTGCCGCAGCAGCTCGCCTCGCTCGTGCTGGTCCATGGCGGGCGGGTCTTCAACCAGTTGCTGCCGCCGCCGCCGGTACCGGAAGGGATCATCCTGCCGGGGCGGACCGTGCCGGCGGGGACCACGACGCCGGGACGGATCTTCGTCATCTTCATCGACGACCTGCACATCCGACCGCCCGACACGCCTTTGATACACCGCGCGATGGATCTGCTGCCCGAGACGCTGATCCACGAGGGGGACGAGTTCGGGATCATCTCGAGCGGCAAGTCGGCCATCCGCGTGCAGATGACGACCGACCGGAACCGGCTGCGGGCCATCGACCGGGCGGTGGGCGAAGCGTTCGACCCGCGGCAACTGATCGAGCGGGCGACGCAGCTCTCGTCGCTGGGCGAGTCGCGGTGGCGCGCTCACGTCGCCTTCAAGACGGCGATCGAGACGGTGCGCGGCCTCGAGCAGATCCGGCACCGGCGCAAGGCCTTCCTGTACGTGAGCGCCGGCTACAACTTCAATCCGTTCGACGACAGCCGCGTCAACGCACGGATCGAATCGATGCAGGAGGCGGGGTTGTTTCGGAACGGCGACGTCCGGCTGCCGGAGTTCGACGAGCCGGCCCTCGATCAGTTCGCGACGACCGACGCGTTCGGCGAGGTGTTCAGCGACTCGGATCTGCACAACGAGCTGCTGCTGCTGATCGACGAGGCGAACCGCGCCAACGTCTCGTTCTACACGATCGACGTCCGTGGGCTGACCACCATCCCGGATCTCGATTTCGACCTGCGGACGACCGAGTGGAACGAGTACATCCGCAAGCAGCACACGTCGCTCCGGACGCTGGCGGAGCTGACCGGCGGAATTGCGGTGGTCAACCGCAACACGTTCCGCGAGGCGTTCACGAGATCGACGCCGAGACGAGCGACTACTACGTGCTCGGCTTCTACTCGTCCAACCCGGACGAGACGCGGCGGACGCGCGAGTTGCGGGTCGAGGTGGCGCGCGACGGAGCCGAGGTCCGGTCGCGAACGCACTACCTGCTGCCGTTCCCCGACGCCGCTCCGGCCGCGCCGGCCGGAGCGGCGCCCGTCTCGCCGACGGAGGCCCCCGGCTCGGTGCGCAGGTAGCGCGGCCCGCTCAGTACCGAAAGAGGTACGACACCTTCGTGAAGATCGCGCGGTTGGTCCGGCGGTAGCGGGGCGTCAGGAAACAGCAGGTTCCCGTCGAGGGTCGCGTCGAACGAATTGTACTCCAGGATGTTGCGCAGCAGCAGCCGCTCGGTGAACTGGAACGTCGTCAGCGCCCGCAGCACCCGGATGTCGAACACCAGGGTCTCGGCGCGCGGATCCTCCAGCCGGCTCAGCTCGACGTTCAACTGCGACTGCAAGCGCGAGACCGGGCGCAAGATGGCGGTCAGGCTGCCGAGACGCGCACGGCCCAGGAACGGCATCCCGCCGTAGCGAATCGCTTCACCCCAGGAGAAGTTGCCGACCAGCGCGACCCGCGGGCTGGCGTTGACGTCGAAGTCGACGCCCTGGTTCCACTTCCAGAAATCGACGTCGCCGTAGCGCTCGAGCGCCCGTTCGGCGCTCAGGCCGAGCCACACGTTGCGCGCGAAGGTGAAGTCGAGACCGCCGCCTGCGGTCTCGTCCAGCAGGACGCCCTCGAACGAGTAGTCCCGGCCGTACGATACGCGCGGCCCCCAGTTGACGAGCCAGTGTTCCGGCCACCACCGGTAGGCCAGGTTGGTGTTCATGCGCTTGTCGTCGACCCGGCGAACGAAACCGGTGTCGATCCGGAAGTCGGGATGCGTGCTGCCGTAGAAGGCGGAGAAGTTGACGTTCCGCCCCACGTGATTGAAGAAGGTGCCCGCAACCTGGCCTTCCCGCTCGACCCCCTCCTCGTCGCGGTGCCAGGACTGCGCCACGAAGACGTTCCAGCGGTTGGCGGCGCCCAGGCGCATGTTGGAGTCGAACGCGAGCATCCGGCTGTAGCTGTCCATGAAGTCGCGGTTCGTCATCGTCGCCCCGACGAACGACTCCGGGTAGAGATCGAAGCGCGCCCGACCGATAGCGACGTTGGCCGTCCGGCCGAACGCCGGGTCCGACGTGTCGTCCCGCTTGCCCGGCGCCTCGTCGTCGGCGAAGAGGACGCCGACCGAGCTGCGCCCCACCTTGCCGCTCACCTTGCCGCCGTAGCGGGGATCGATGATGGTCCGCGTATGGATCGGCGTGATCGGCGCGAAGACGTTGAAGATCTCCTGCCCCTCCAGGAAGAAGGGCCGCAGCTCGGGGTAGAAGAGCGGGAACCGCTGGTTCACGTCGATCTGCGGCAGATCCGACTCGATCTGCGAGAAGTCCGGGTTGATCGTGAAGTCGGCGGTCAGGTCGGACGAGATGCCGTACTTCAGGTTCAGCCCCGCTTCGGCGACGTCGTCATCGACGAAGGCACCGGCAGCATCCAGGGCGCCGCTGCGGAAGGCGGTCACCGTCGGCAGGATCTCCAGATTGCGGCTCGTCGAGAGATCGGTGAGCCCCTCCAGCACCCCCATCTGCGCCAGGAACTGTGCGATGCTTCGCGAGACGGGCGACCAGACGACCGTCTCGTCCTTCCCCTTGATCGAGCGTGAGACCTGGAATCCCCAACGGTGCGCCTCGCCCTCGTCGATCGGCGGGTACCGCAGGCTCTTGAACGGAATCGCCAGCTCCGCCGTCCAGCCGTCTTCGGACGGCGCCCCGGCCGAGACGAAGAGCGCGTCCCAGGAGATGTCCCCTTCCGGAATGCCGCTGGGGGGCGTATTCGCCGGGCCTCTGTTCCTCGCACCCAGCGCCCGCCGCTGGCTCCGGTTGCGCAGGCCGGTCGAATTGAGAATGGCGTCCCCCTGCACCCCGAACCCGTTCACCGTGAACTGGTAGGCGCGCTGCCGGTCGCGAAACGGGTCGAAGAAGAGGGAGACGGTGTCGTCCTCCGCAATCTGATCCCGGTCCGCGCGGTTGGCCCGCATCAGACCCGGCTCTGCGTAGCGCGCCCGGATGCCGACGTAGAGGTTCTCGCCGTCGTAGGCCAGGTACACCTCGGTCGGCTCGCTGGCGGCGGCGCCCTCGACCGGCGCTGTCTGCACGAAGGTGGAGAGCCGTGCGGCCCGCCGCCATGCGTCGTCGGCCAGCAGTCCGTCGATGGCCGGCGGCTCGGCAACCCGGACCGCGGTCACGACCGGTTGCGCGGCAGCGTTCGTGGCGGAACCCGCCAGGAACAGCGCCGACGCACAGGCCGCAAGACAAACGAGCCGCACCCGGAGCATGCCGCTCCCGAACCGAGCGGCGCCCCGCGGCCGGCGCACGCCCATCAGATTCAAATCGTCACCGGCATGGCCTTCCCATGAGTCCGTCAGCGTTCCAGCGGGCTCGCCTCGACGATCCCGGCGCCTTCCTCTATCGTGATTCTCTGATTGGCCTCGAGCGGGTCGACATCGTCTACGGTCCCCCCGGGCCAGACCACCCGCACCGCCTCCACGCCCGTCGCGCCACCCAGCCCGAACGTCACCGGCAACTCGCTCTGCGAGGCGTAGCTCGACCCGGTCCGCACGCGCCGCCAGCGCGTCTCGCCGCCGGCCGTCACCTCGACGCGCGCGCCGATGCCGTCGCGGTTCGCTGTCGTCCCGACAAGACGCATCCGCAGCACGGCGCCGGCCGCCGTGTCGTTGCGCAGCAGCCTGGGTGCGCCGCCGTTGGCGGTGACAACGACGTCGAGGTCGCCGTCGCCGTCCGCGTCTGCGTACGCGGCTCCGCGCCCGACCAGCGGCACCTCCAGCCCCCCGCCCGCGCCGCTCGCCTCCTCGAACCTCCCCCCACCGAGGTTGCGGAACAGTTGCGGGCGCTGCGCGTGGCTGACGCGCGACTGGACCCGTCCGACGTCGTCGGCGACGTGGCCGTTCGCGGCGAAGATGTCGAGGCGACCGTCCAGGTCCGCATCGAAGAAGAAGACGCCGAACGTCAGCGTCAGCAGCGTCGCCCGGCCGAGCGGCGAACGGGGCGCCTCGTCGATGAAGAGCCCGTTGCCCTCGTTGTGGTACAGCGCCAGCATCTCGTTCGAGAAGTTGCCGATCACGAGTCCCGGCAGTCCCGAGTCGTCGTAGTCGGCGGCGTCCGCCCCCATGCCGGCGCGCGCCACCCCGGTCTCGCTGAAGGCGACCGCGGCGGTGACCGCGATGTCCTCGAAACTCCCGTCGCCCCGGTTGCGGAACAACTGGTTCGGCTGGGTGTCGTTGGCCACGAACAGGTCCATCCAGCCGTCGGCATCGGTATCGAGCATCACCACGCCGAGCGCCTTGGCCGACGGCGCCCCGACCCCGGCCGCCGCCGTCACGTCCTCGAACGTCCCGTCGCCCCGGTTGCGGTAGAGCGTGGCGCTCTGCCCCGGGTACGACTCGGGCGTGCAGTACGACTTGATCTCGCCGTCGAGCGTGCAGAACAAGTCCGTTTCCGGCGTCCAGGTCACGTAGTTGGCGACGAAGAGATCGAGGTGCCCGTCGCGGTCGTAGTCGAACCAGAGGGCGCTTGTCGAGAACCCGGGATCCCCGACGCCGGCCGTGGCGGTGACGTCGGCGAACGTACCGTCCCCTCTTCCCCGGTAGAGGCGGTTCGGGCCCAGGGCGGTCAGGTAGAGGTCGACGTTCCCGTCGTTGTCGTAGTCGGCCGCCGCGCCGCCGATGCCGTAGATCGGGGTATCGAGTCCGGATCCGCCGGTGACGTCGGTGAAGCTCCAGTCGCCGTCGTTGCGGTACAGCGCCGGCGGGGTGCCGGCGCCCCGCCCGGGCCAGTCGGTCGAGTTGACCAGCAGCAGGTCCTGCCGCCCGTTACCGTCGGCGTCCAGCCAGATCGCCCCGGCGCCGAGCGTCTCCGGCAGGTATTTCTCGCCGAACGCCCCGGTATTGTGGGCGAACCGAATCCCCGCCGCCGCCGTGACGTCGGTGAGCGTGATCGGTACGGCCCGATCGGCGGCCACGGTCGCGGCGTTCGACGCACCCGCGGACAACGCCCGTCCGTCGGATTCAGCCTCGCCAGCGCCGCCGCAGCCGGAAGCGACGGCCAGCAGAAGCAGGAGTCCGCAGCAAACGCTTCGGATGCATGACCTGCGTCTCTGCAACGGCTTGTCGGGCTGTGCCAGCACGCGTGCACGGTTCCGCGCACAATCCACCAGTCGATTGTACCGGACCCGTCAGGCCCTTCCGCAGACTCGAGCGCCGCACCTGCCGGACGGGCTTACATCCGACCTGCCGCTGTCGTCCCTCCCAGAACCTGCCAACCGGCGGATCGACGCGCGCATAGGCCGGCCAATATTGGTTGCGATGTGGAAACGCTGGACACGTCTCCTGCGTATAAGGGCGGCCTGTAGCGGTCGACGTTGGTTCTGACTCCGCAAATGAGGTGCCCACCCGGCGAGAAACGAGCCGAGTTGCGATTCCATTCCAGTCTCACATCCGGATCGTCCGGGCCCTGGGGCCAGCCGCGTCCGCGGAGACCCAATCCTCGCCAGGCTCCGATTTCTTCGAAAAACGACTCAATGCCATCGTCGGCGACCTCGTTCTTGAAGTTCTCGTACAAGTCGTCGCACTGGTCGGGCTGCTCGTCTGCGTCGACCTGGTTCTCGATGATGAGCGTGAAGTCCTCGCCCCGCACGACGAGGTCGGCCTCCCTGCCGTGCCGCCACTCGGAGAACTTCACTGTCCTGACCGCCGGGGCCGCTGGTACCGGCTCCCCGAAGCAGTGTTCCAGCAGGCGCCTGACCAGCCCAAACCCGAGCCCGTGCCGGCGGGTCGGATTCAGGAGCCAGGCGAGCATAAGGGAATGCGTGTTCTCGACGCGGGCCTGACCGATGATCCCAAGAAAGTCCGACGGCCCGCCCACCCACAGCCCGTCGGCCACGAGACGGTCGTGCCGACGTCGCATCGCCGACATGGCGTCCCGCCAGCCGGCCAGTAGCTCTCGCGTCCGGCGCATCGAGATCTCGTCCCACTCGCGTTCCATCGCGCGAATGTGCTCCTCCCACGAGCGAACTCGATCAACCGGCGTCACTTGAGCAGAAATGGCGAGTGCCGAACTCTATCGACCCCCACACACGAAAGCAAGCCACTACGCACGCCGAGACACGACCCGCGTTGCGTCCGGATCGCCGCCAGGCGAGCGGGTCGTGGGCGGCGAAGTCCCCGCGGTCGGTGTAGTGATTCGCTTCTCGCAAGCGGGCGACGAAGAACGACCGGCGGGACGGGCGCATGCTGGCCTCGGCGTTGCGGACTGACACCACTGGCTCCGGCGGCTGGAGCCGATCGACCCGGTGATCGTGGAGTGGCGGGAATGGTCGCGCCTGGGCGAGGACCTGACGCAAGAGCGGGTTCATCTGGCGAGCCGGATGCGGAAGCAGCTCTGGCGCTACCAACCGTTCCTCAAGGCGGTTGACGACGAGCCGCCGATTGAGATCGGATGCGACAATAGTACGTGCTGCGTGAGGCAACGACCGGGACGATGATCCGCACGAGGAAGAAGCTGACCGTGCCGACCGAGGACTACCTCTTCGACCGGCGACAAGTCCGGTCGTCGGCGGGCGCGACACCGGAGCGGACGCCGTATGGGCCGCTCTACAATCTCCTGACGGCGGTCGGCACGACGCTCAGGCCGAAGGTGTCTTGCGTTCAGGAACTGGCCGACCAGGGCACGAGCCATCCCTTGCGGCCTCTACGTCGCGAGGCAGGTGCAGAAGGACGCGCCGAGCGAGGGACGGACCCCGGAACTACGTGTGGTCTCACCACCGGATATCCGGTGGCAACGGAACCATGACGGACGACATGAGAGCGGTGATGAACCCCAGCGTGTACGTTGAGACGTCGGTCATCAGCTACCTCACTGCCCGGCCCTCTCGCGATGTCGTCGTCGCGGCCTATCAGGAGATTACCCGCGAATGGTGGCGCGGCGCACGGAACAGGTTCGCGCTGTTCGCCTCAGGGCTTGTTGTCGCCGAAGCCGGCACGGGCGACCCGGATGCCGCGCGGGCTCGTCTGGAGATCATCGAGACGCTCCCGCAACTCCGCGCAACCGCGGAGGCCACGGAACTGGCCCGGCACCTGCTGGAACTCGGAGCGGTGCCAAAGGAAGCTGGTGACGACGCCGCGCACATCGCCATCGCCGTCACCAACGGCATCGACTATCTGGTCACGTGGAACTTCCGCCACATCGCCAACGCGACCATGCGGTCCAGAATCGAGGACGTATGCCGGAGGTCGGGCTACGCCCCTCCGATCATCTGCACCCCAAACGAACTCCTGGAGACTACCCCATGAAGGCGACGAAGACCGATCCAATCATCGATGAACTCCGGGCCGTGCGAAATCAACACGCAGCCCGGTGCGGTTACGATGTAGAAGCGATTTTTCGAGACATACGGGCCACACAGGACGCTTCGCAGAGCGACTTTGTCTCTCTCCCGCCACGCCGCATTCTCTCCGCGCCTGGAAGCGAGTACCCAGCGAGCCAGGATCAACTGATTCCGCAAACGACGCGCCAGCCACCTCAACGGCGAACGCTGACTGCAAGCAAGGACGAGGAAGCCACGTTCGGTCACTACATGATTGGAGTCTTCGACGTCCTTGGACAGAGCCGGAAGCTCCGAGCGCAAACGGGAATGCCACTAGGCGACGATCAGGTCGAACGACAGCGGATAGTCGCCAACCTCAAGGACACAGCCGGTGTCGTGATCGGATTCAGGGGGCTATTCAGGAACTTCTTCGAGGCAGCCGCCGAACCCACCGGCCTTGCGGATTCTCTAGCCGGACCCCAACGCGCCGAGATGCTGGCGGCAATGGCCAGCGAGATCCTGCTTTGGGGGGTCTCAGATGCCATTTTCGTGGCAGTTCCGTTAGCTCGGACGCGACATCCTGCTGCCCGTGTCGGTGACGTGTTTCGGTCGCTTCTAGCGGCCGGCAGCATGTGGCTCTTTGGCCTCAGCACGGGACATCCCATCCGAGGCGGCATGGAAATCGGTACCGGAATAGACATAGAGCCCGGCGAGATCTATGGACAAGCCCTTGAGGCAGCCTACCATCTTGAATCCAAGGTCGCGGGGCTCCCGCGCATCGTCGTTGGACCGAAGTGCGTGGAGTTCCTGGAAGCAGTCAAGCGTAGCGAAGCCGTCTCCGACGCCAGTTCCAAATTGGCTACCCTCAGCGCCGACCTGTGTCTTTCGATGCTCCGGGAAGATACCGACGGCCACGTGGTTGTTGATGGTCTCGGCCAAACGATGCTGGATCAATTCGGGGAGGTCCCGGACTTTCGCAACCAATTCTCGCGGGCGTATGACAATGTGCGCGCACACTGCCGTAACTTCCGTGGCGCCGGAAACGCGAAGCTCGCGTCGCGATACGATCTTCTCCGCACCTACTTCGACCAGCGCGCCCCGCAGTGGCACGCCACGCCCAGGACGGAACCCTGAAGGCTCGAGGCCACCGATGCCGGCGATCGGATCAGCACGCCCGCGGCAGGGGAGACCAGACAACAGGCCAACGGTCCTGAGCGGTCCACCGTCGATGTCCGCAGTCCTCCGAGATCCGATACCCGGGGCGGCGCGGGGGACGGGGACACAGAGGTGCGCGGGAGGGATACATCCCCGATCCCATGCAGCAGGCATCCCGACTCACGGGGCCGGCCCGGCCGGAGCGCCGTGCTCGTGGATCGCCTGCCGCTCGTTGTTGTCCTCCGGCGAGGCGCGCCGGAAGGGACCGGTGATGGCCTGGGCCGCCTCGTCCGCCTTGAAGCGTTCGTACAGCGCCCGCTCGCGGGCGGCCTCCTCGGGGCGGCCGCCCCCCTGGTGGCTCAGCATCAGGTTGTAGTGCGCCTGCAGATCCTCCGGATCGATGCGCAGCACCGCCTCGAACGTCGTGACCGCCTCGTCGAAGCGTCGCTCCAGGAAGTGGATGCGGCCGATCTGGTTCAGGACGACCCGGTCGCGCGGGTACTGCACACGCGCTGCCTCGAACTGGCCCAGCGCCTCGTCGTAGCGCCCCAGCGCCCGCAGCGCGGTGCCCAGGAAATAGTGTGCGCGCGCGAGTCCCGGCGACAGCGCCAACGCCTGCTCCAGCAGCGGAACGGCGGTCTCGACGTCGCCCTCCTGCAGGCGCGCGCGGGCCACGTTGACCGGCCCGTCGGGATAGTCCGGATCGATCTCCATCACCGTCCGGAACGCCGCCTCGGCGCCGCGCAGGTCGCCCTGCAACAGAAGACCGATGCCGTAGTCGTTCCAGCGCTCGCGCAACGATGGGGCCGCGACCCGCGGAACCTCCGGCAGCGGCGCGTCCGCGGCGAGTACATCGAGCGACGCCTCCGCCCCGGCCATCACCGTCGTCGGAATGTCGGGAATCGCCTTGACGTCCCCGGAGACGCCGCTCGTGTCGCCGGTGAACCGCCACTCCGCGTCGTCGTGGTCGGCCGCCGCCGGCAGCGCGTGCGGATCGCGCACACCCGCGAACGCCCACTGCGTGTTCCACCACGCGAACTTCCGGTAGTTGACCTTCGCCCGCAGGAAGATGCGGTCGCCCGCGTCCTGCGGCACCCGCAGCCGGTAGTGGACGGTGTCGGCGGCGCCGGGCGGAATCAGCCGGACATAGGCGACGGAACGGGTCATCCAGGCGTTGCGCTTGTTGATCGGGTTGCCGTGCGCGTCGAGCTGCAGGCTGCGGTAGAAGTGGGCGCCGGGATCCACCGGACCGCTGCCGCCGTCGGCCGCCGCGCCGCTGTGCAGCAGCACCCGCCCCCGGTCGTCGACCGCCTCGAGTTCCACCCACACGTCGAAAGCGTCGACCGTGCCGCCCGGAAAGAAGTGCCCCACCCCGCGCGTGCGGACCACCACCTCCACCCGCACCGACTCGCCACGGCGCACCGGGACCGGGGCCAGATCGAGCGGCGCGACCACCTCGGCCGGCGTCGTCACCACGCCCCCCGCCCCGAAACGGGCCGACTCCTCCCCGACCGCGAAGGTGCTCGACAGCCGCGGCTCGGCGACCCGCTCGTCCGCCGCCCGCGGCGGCGCGGCCTCCTCCGCCCGCGTGATCCCGAACACGTCGACCGAGATCTGTCCGGCCCGCAGGAAGTCCTGCACGACCCGCAACTGCTCCTCGTCGCCGTTGACGAACGGCAGCGCCGTGTTCGCCCCCGGGAAGCGGTGCGAGCGCACGTAACCGTCGTCCGCCGCCGGGTCGTCGGAGCGCACCAGCGGCATGTGGCAGTCGTTGCAGGCGAGCGGCGTCTCCGGGTAGTAGAACGAGCGCGCCCCCTGGCCCGACACTCCGGACGCCTGCCAGTTGTCGTACTCGTTGAAGCCGCGGATCCAGCGGTAGCCGTTCACCGGCACGTCCAGGTGGACCTTGTGGCAGGTCGAGCAGAACTCGGCGCTGTCCTCGCGGTGGAACGGCTTCAGGAACGTGCGCCGGTGCGGCTCCGGGGCCAGCTCGGTCACCAGATCGTGCGCCCAGCGCAGCAGCGGCGCCTCGCTGGCGGCCAGATCGTGCAGCGGCGGGTACTCGACGGTGAAGTCCCCCTGCCCCATCGTGCCGCCGACGTGGACGATCGAGTGGCAGGAGGTGCAGCCCAGCCCCGCCTGCGCTTCCGGCGTGTCGATCTGCTCCCGGATCGGCCGGTCGAAGCGCCCGTTGAAGAAGACGGCATGATCGTGGCAGCCGGCGCACCATTTCGACGGACGGGTGCCGACCACGTCCTGCATGTACTCGATGGACCGCCGGTACCACTGGTTGTTGAACGACGAGAAATGGTGCGCGGACGAGTTCCACTGCTCGTAGATGTCGCGGTGGCACCGACCGCAGGTCTCGCTGGTCAGGAAGAAATCGGCCGGGATTACATCGCCGGTATTGGTCCGTGCGGACGATGGAAAGAACGGGCTGTCGGGGCCCGCTCCTTCGCCCTCCATGGTCGCCGGCGGGCGCAGGGGGTTGACGATGCGATGCGCCTGTCGCCAGTCGGCATCCCACGCCGCCCGGGCCAGGGGTGTCAGCACGGCCCCCAGGGCGAGTGCGACGAGGGCGCTCCGAACCGCCCGGCGTCCCAGTCGGAGACTCGGCGCGGTCCGCCAAAGATATGCCGCCAGGAGCACGGCGCCGACCGCAGACACGGAGACGTGCAGGTCGAGCAACCATTCGTACGGCCGCGTGGCGCCCAGGACGAGCACGCCGCACCCCAGCAACAGCCCGCCTGCGAGCCATCCGAGCCCTGCGAGCGCCAGACGCTCCACCGGCCGCGAGCGACGTCTCAACCACAGTCCGGCCGCGGCTGCAAGCGCCAGCCCCAGCAGAGGGTGCGCCACGACCTGGATCACGTACCCGAGGGACGCGCTCGGCGCCGCGACCAGCCACATGGCGTTCAGCAGCAGCACCGCGAAACCGGTGAGGAGCAGCGTCGACAGGCGGCCCGGTGCGGCCGACAGCGAACGGCCGGTCTCCTCGTCGCGGGATCTTCCAGTCGGTCCGGTCATCCTGCCCAAGCGCTTCTATTCTACTCTACGAGCTTGCGCCGCAGAACGCAGCGAAGCGGAGTTCTGAGACGCCAAGTCATGGTGAGGACGGGATGGGCCCAAACTCCGAGCCTGAGAGGCGTTTCGGGGCGCTAGGAGTCTGCGCCGCAGAAAGCCACGGATCAGGCGGCTTCCAGCACCCGGCGCGGCAGGCGATACCACGCGACCCGGCCGGATTCAATCAGATCGGCGATCCGATCGTCGACCCGCAGGCTCGCCACGGCCGCGCGGCAGCCGGACCCGGTGAACCGGGCGACCAGCTCGGCGTTGCGCATCGCCCGGGTCGTGTCCCGGCCGTTCGCCGTGTAGGACACCTCCAGGGCCACGTACACCGTCGCGCCCCGATCGTCCTCCGCCTCGAACACCAGGTCCGCCTGCAGATAGCTCTCTATCGCGCCGTCACCCATGTCGGCGCCGGCCTCCCCGGCGAGATCGAACAACTGCTCGCCGTCGAGCACGCGGCGGCGCCGCAGACCCATGCAGCGCGCTATCAACCCGAGGTTCCGCTCGGCTGCGTTCCGGGCATGGGCTCCCTTGAGCACGCCCAGATCGTCACGCATAGACTTGAACTGCCTGTTCGTCGCCGCGACGAAGTCATGCATCTCGGCTTTGAACGCCTTCGTCTCGGCAACGAAAGTTGTCATCTCCGCCACGAACTTCGTCATCTCTTCGCGGAACGCCTTCGTCTCCGCAACGAACGTCGTCATCTCCTTGCGGAACGCCTTCGTCTCCGCAACGAACGTTTCCATCTCCTCGCGGAACGCCTTCGTCTCCGCAGCGAAAGTCGTCATCTCCTTGCGGAACGCCTTCGTCTCCGCAACGAACGCCCGCGTCTCGGCAACGAACGCCGAGAATTCCGACGGCAGATCGAGCAGCTCCCGCGACAGCAGGCGGGTGCGCACCGCCTCGCGCCAGTCCGGATGGTCGTCGAGCACGCGAACGAGATCTTCGATGGTGTCGATGCGAATCATGGCTCCAGTTCAAGCAAGTTCCAGGCCAACGTACGCGGATGGCGTCTGCCAACCCGATCCCGTCGAGCGACACGCGGTGCAGGAGAACAATCGGGCCGCGACGTCTTGGCCGCGACGAGCCTCATCTCGGGTTCGTCACATCGCGAACGAAGCCCATGGGGTTCATTCTACGACGTTGTGGCCCGCGGCCCGTGTCCCAGTCCCCCGACCGCGTGGCGGAGCGGCCGCTGGCGCACGCCGGGGCAACCTGCGCGAGAGGGTGGACCGAGGGCCGAATTGGGGAACATATGGCGATTCGGAACAAGCGCTTATATAGTGTGCTCCCGGTGTGCCACGCTCGAGTGCGGGCGAGATCGATCGTGCCGAGAGCCCTCGTCCGGGGCATCGCCGCGGCACTCCTCTGCGCCTCGATATGGGCGTGCGGAGCCGGCTCCGCTCCGCCCCCCGACGCGCGAGAGAGCATGCTTCCGGAGGGTTCGCCGTCCGACTTCTTCACGGCGCAACCGGTCGGCGACCCGCGCGGCGACAACGAGCGGCCGCAGATCGCACACATAGGAATCGCCGACCTGGACGGTGACGGACTGCCGGACATTGTCGTTTGCGACGCGTCTCGCAACCGGGTCTCCTGGATCCGCCAGTTCCCGCGGGGGACCTACACCGAGCAGCCCGTCAGCGACGACGTCCTCGCGCCGGCGCATGCGGAGCCGACCGACGTCGACGGGGACGGCGACCTCGATCTGGTGATTGCGAGCCTCGGGGAGCTCTTCCCCAGCAATCTGCGCATCGGCTCGGTGGCGATCCTCGAGAACGACGGCAGCCAGCGCTTCACCAGCCACGTCGTGGCGGAAGGCCTGCCGCGGGTCGCCGACGTGCGCGCCGGCGACCTCGACGGGGACGGCGATCCCGATCTCGCCGTCGCGGCCTTCGGGTACGACAACGGCGAGACGCTGTGGCTCGAGAACCTGGGCGGATGGGAATTCGACGCCCACGTCCTGCAGCGGTTCTCCGGCGCCATCAACGCGATCGTCGTCGACCTGAACGACGACGATGCGCTCGACGTCGTGACGGTCGTCAGCCAGGAATGGGAGGAGATCTGGGCCTTCACCGGGCCGTCGCTGACGTCCGAGCTGCTCTGGGGATCGACCAACCCGGACTTCGGATCGAGCTGGATCACCGTCGTCGATCTGGACCGGGACGGCGATCCCGACATCCTGTACAGCAACGGCGACGCGTTCGACTACGCCCCCGCCAACAGCCGGCCCTGGCACGGCGTGCAGTGGCTCGAGAACCGGGGCGACCTGGAGTTCGAGCTGCATCGCATCGCGGATCTCTCCGGCGCGTCGAGCCCGCAGGCCGCCGATCTCGACGGCGACGGCGACCTCGACGTCGTGGTGGCCAGCGCCTACAACCGGTGGAGCGACGAGAACGTCCAGAGCCTCGTCTGGCTCGAGAACAACGGACGGATGCAGTTCGCCATGCACCGCATCGCGCGGGCGCCGACGCACCTGGTCACGCTGGCCGTCGGCGACCTCGACGGCAACGGCACGGCCGACCTCGCCACCGGCGGCATGCATATCGCCGGTCCGTACGACCGGATGTCGCGGGTCACGGTCTGGAGCAATCGTGGGGCGCCATCGTCGCCGTGACACGCCCCGGCAGGCGACCTCGCCGGTCCCACGCCAACCGACGTCCGGTCGCCACCAGAAAGCACCGGGGCGGTGTCGCTCGGCGTCGTGATCGGACTGCTTCGATGACATACTGACGGCGAGACGTCGGGTGAGCGCGCAACCCGTCCACTCCGCTCCCGTGCGCGTTTTGACATCCGTCCGACGCGCGCGCTACGTTCGGAAAGACATGTAGATATCCGACAAGGAGACCCGAGCCATGTGCCGCACCGTCATCGCCCGCGCTTTCGCCGCCGCCGCACTCGCCGCAGGCCTCGCGGGCACACCGTCCGTGGCCGGGGCGCAGGCTCTGAACCAGCTCTTCGTCGAAGCGCTCGACGCCAGGACGGGCGCACCGGTCACCGACCTGCGGCCGACCGACTTCCGCGTCGAGGAGGACGGCTCCCCCGGCGGCATCGTGTCCGCCGACATCGGCGACGCACCGATGAAGGTCGCCCTGCTGGTCGACAACGGCGACGTCCTCGCCGACACGAACGCGATCAGCGACCTGCGGCGCGCCCTCGACGACTTTCTCGATACCCTGGCGCCGGCGCACGAGGTCGGCCTGTTCACGATCGCCCGCCAGACCCGGCGGCGGGTGGACTTCACCGTGGATCGGGTCGAGCTCAAGTCCGGCGTGGGCGAGATCTTTCCAGATCGGGGAGGCAGCGTGCGCGTCTTCGACGGCGTTCGGGACACGATGAACCGACGCTTCGAGGACAACGAAGCCTTTCCGGTGTTCGTACTGGTACTGACGGACGGTTCCGAGGGCAGCGGCTACGTCACGCCCGGGGAGTTCGCGGAGCTCGGCCAGATACTGATCGACAACGCGGTCACGATTCACACCGTGCTGCTGTCCATGCGAGGCGGCAGCGAGGTGACGAGCATATCGAACAACCTGTCGCAGAACACGGGCGGCGTGTTCGAGGTCATCAACGCGTCGAGCGGGCTCGACGAAAGGCTCACGGATCTCGCCACCCGGATGAACGCGCACTACGACCGCGTGTCGAACTGGTACCGGCTGATCTACGAGCGGCCGAACCCGCCGGGGTCCCGCGTGTCGGTCCGGCTGACGTCCCGCCCCGGCGTCCGCTTCAACCTGTTCGGCGACCGCCGGATGCAGCCGTAGAGCGACCCGCGCGCTTCTAGCCGTTCCGGTCGACGTGACTCACGCCTTGCACGTACAGGACAGCGGTACGCGCTCCTGCCGAACGGGCTGTCGGAGGCTGTCCGCGGGCGGCGCCGTCAACCGGAGCGCTTGCGAAGGAGGGCTTCCAGCTCGGCGACCCGTGCCTCGGCGGCGGCGGCGCGCGTTTCCGCGGCTTGGCGGGCCTCGGCTTCCGCTTGACGGGCTCCAGTTTCTGCCTGGCGGGCCTCGGCCTCCGCGAGCCGACCCTCGGCTTCTTCGTCGTGGCTGCGCAGACAGGAGCCGGTGACCGGATCCAGGAAGCGCATCTCCCGTCCCGGCGCCGCCCGCAGCTCCAGACCGAGCGTCCGGCTGTGCAGGGTCAGCGTGCCATCCGGCGCCGTCGCCACCGGTTGACGAACGTAGCCCGACGGCGTCAACCGCTCGCCCTGCAGGCGCGCGGGCAGCAGTTCTCCCGCCGGGTCGTACTGCCAGTATTCGCGCACGCCGAGCCGGGCGTACACTGAGCGCTTCCACCCGAGGTCGTCCCGCCAGGTGCTGGGCGACGCCACCTCCAGCACGAAGGCCGGCGCGCGCCGTTCCTCCCACAGCTTGTAATTGGGCCGTTCGTGGTTCTCCACGCCGAAGACCACGAAGACGTCCGGGGCGATGGACACCCGCGGGTTGCCTTCCTCGTAGTAGATCAGAAGGTCTCCGGACACGTATACGTCCTGGCGGCTCCTGAAATGGCGGGTCAGAGCGCTGATTCCGTACATGATGGCGTTGCGCTGGGCGTCGTTCTCCGCCATGGGTTTGCCGTCTGAACTCGGGTATTCGATCTGAACTGCGGCAGGCGCGGGTCGGATCATCGCAGTGCCCCTCCAGGCGGCGCGGCGGCGCGCACGATTCACTCAAGCTACCACACGCTGCGACGCCGCTTCCACGCCAGGGCGTCCGTGAGGGTAGTGCGAGCACATGTCGTGCCAACCCGCGGGCGACATTACCGATGGCGCCGGCGGCCCGCGCCGCACGGGCCGCACGGGCCGCACGGGTGCCGACGCTCTCTTTGCTACACTTCGGTGGATGGGCAGACGTGCGCGTACCCCCCGGAGGTCCGGGCGCACGTGGTGCGCCACGGCGGTGGTTCTGTGCGCGGGCCTCGGCGGGAGCGTTGCGGACGCAGGCCGAGCGCGGCCTGCGCCGCCGGCCACGGGACCGGCCGTCACGTTCGCCAACCGGATTGCCCCGCTGCTGCGGGCCCGTTGCAGCGCCTGCCACCATCCCGGCGGGGTGGCGCCGTTCAGCGTGCTCACCTATGCGGAGGTCCGACCCTGGGCGCGGGCCATCCGCAACGCCGCGCGAACCCGTTCGATGCCGCCCTGGAAGCCGGAGCCCGGTTACGGGGGGCCGTTCGTCGGGGAGCAGCGCCTCAGTGACGCCGAGATCGAGCTGATCGCGGCCTGGGTGGAGGCGGGCGCGCCGGAAGGAGACCCCGGCGATCTGACCGCGTGGCCGGCGGAATCGAACGGGTGGCGACTCGGGGAGCCGGATCTCGTGATCGATATGCCGGAGGCGTACACCCTGCAGGCCGAGGGGACCGACGTACTGCGCAAGTTCGCGATTCCGATCCCGATTGCGGCGCGGCGGTACGTGCGTGGCGTGGAGTTCCAGCCGGGTAACCCGAAGGTGGTTCATCACGCCAACATGAAGATCGATCCGACGCCCGCGTCCCGGCAGCTCGATGCGGAGGATCCGGAGCCCGGCTACGACGGCGTCACGCCGTTCTCGGCGCGGTTTCCCTTCGGTTTCTTCCTGGGTTGGACGCCCGGACAGGTACGGCCCCTGGCCGCCGAAGGTATGGCCTGGACCCTCGATCCGGGCTCGGACCTGTTGATCGAGATGCACCTGACGCCGAGCGGCGAGTCGGAGCGGGTGCAGTCGCGCATCGGTTTCTTCTTCACCGCCGAGCCGCCGACCCGGATCCCGTTCACGATTCGCTTGGGAAAGCAGGACATCGACATTCCGCCGGCGGTTGCCGACTACCGGACCGCGGACCGGTACGTCCTGCCCGTCGACGTCGAGGTGTACGGCGTGCAGCCGCATGCGCACTACCTGGCTACCGAGGTGCGGGGCTACGCCACGCTGTCGGACGGCACACGTCGGCCGCTCATCGCCATCGACGACTGGGACTTCCACTGGCAGGATTCCTACCGCTACGCCGAGCCCTTCCTGCTGCCGCGGGGAACGGAGCTGGCGATGGAGTTCACCTACGACAACTCCGCCGCGAACCCCGCCAACCCCCATGCGCCGCCGCGGCGGGTCACCTGGGGACAGTTCTCCGCGAACGAGATGGGCGACCTGTGGATTCAGGTCGTGCCGCGTAGCGCCGCTGACCTCGACCGGCTGGTCGCCGACCGGCGCCCGATGGAGCTGGCCGAGGACATCGTCGGCTTCGAGATGGTGCTCGCCGCCGACCCCGACCAGCGGATGGTCCACGACGACGTCGCGCTGCTCTATACGCAGTTCGGTAAGACCGCGGAAGCGGTGGAGCACTACCGGGAATCGGTGCGCCTGGCGCCGGACGCTTCCGCCGCGGCGTACAACCTGGGCACCGCGCTGCTGCAGCTCGGCGCGCTCGACGCGGCGGTCGCGGAGCTCGAACGTGCGCTGCGCCTCGATCCGGCGTACGCCCTGGCCCACAACAATCTGGGCGCCGCCCTGAAGCTGCGGGGCGACCTGGCGGCGGCGATTTCGCACTATCGCGAGGCCGTGCGGCTCCGTCCCGACGACGGGGAGGCGCTCTACAACCTGGCGAACGCCCTGATGATGCGTGGGGCGCTCGACGACGCGGTCCAGTTGTATGGGCGCGCGATCGCGGTCCAGCCCGGCGCCCCGGAGCCGTATGCGGAGCTCGCGTTGGTGCTGGCGACGCATCCGGATCCAACCCGCCGCGATCCGGTCCGCGCGGTGCGGTTCGGCGAACGCGCCGCGGAGTTGAGCGGCCATGCGCAGCCGGGCATTCTCGATGTGCTGGCCGCGGTCTACGCGGCCACCGGAGCGCTGGAGCGGGCGGTCGCTACCGCCGAGGCCGCGCTGGGACTGGTCCCGGCCGGTCGAGACGACGTGGCGGCGGCCATCCGCCAGCGATTGCACGGGTATCGGAGAGAGCAGGCGGTGGCTCGCTAGGAGCCGGATCACAGAAGTGTCGGTCGAAGCCAGCGCGTCTTCGTGCGGTGCCGGGGAGACACCGTGACGGCTCGCCGCCGGTCGCGTCGCGCCGCTGCCGGTCCGCGCCGTGGGGCTCCAGCGTCCGCGAGACGTGACTCTGCAGTCGCCGGGGCCGGGCACGCGGGCCGCCGAGGCTGGCATCTGCCCGCGATCTTCGGGCTCGCGCTCGCGATTCGGCTCGTCCACGTGTGGCAGTTGCGCGCGGCGCCTTTCTTCGGCCTGACCATGGGCGATGCCCAGAGCTATCACTCCTGGGGCCTGGAGATCCTGGCCGGTGACTGGGCCGGGAGCGAGATCTTCTACCAGGCGCCGCTGTATCCGTACTTCCTCGGCGCCGTCTACGCGCTGTTCGGTTCGGACCCGCTCGCGGTGCGGTTGGTCCAGAGCGTGCTCGGCGCCGCGTCGTGCGTGCTGCTGGCGGTTGCGGCAGGGCGTCTGTTCTCGCGTCCCGCCGGCCTCCTGGCGGGCCTGATGCTGGCGGTCTACGCGCCGGCCATCTTCTTCGATGGCCTCGTGCAGAAGGCGTCGCTCGGTCTGTTTCTGCTCTGCGCCGTCCTCGCGCTACTCGGCCGGCTGGTCACGCGACCCGTGCCGGTCCGGGCCTGGATCTGGCCGGGGCTGGCCCTCGGCGCGTTGCTGCTGACACGCGAGCACGCCCTGGTGTTCGTCGTCGCCGTGCTCGGCTGGCTGGCGGTGTCGGAAGGGCCGCGCCGCGACCGTGTCGCGCGGGCCGGCGCGTTCGTTCTGGGGCTGGCCCTGGTAGTTCTGCCCGTTGCCGCGCGGAACGCGGCGGTGGGGGGCGAGTTCGTGTTGACGACGGCGCAGTTCGGGCCCAATTTCTACATCGGCAACAACGCCGCGGCCGACGGCACGTATCGGCCACTGGTGTTCGGACGGGGAGATCCCCGCTTCGAGCGGCAGGACGCCACCCAGGTCGCCGAGCGGGAGCTCGGGGCGACGCTGACTCCGGCAGAGGTTTCCCGCTTCTGGACCCGGCGGGCGCTGGACTACATCCGGACGGAGCCGGTGGACTGGCTGCGCCTGACCGGACGCAAGATCGTGCTGGCGTTCAACGCGGCAGAGGTGGCCGATACGGAAGACCAGTTCAGTCACGCGGACTGGTCGTTACCGTTGCGGGTAACCGGCTATTTCTGGCACTTCGGCGTTCTGGCTCCGCTGGCCGCCGGAGGTCTGTGGCTGACCTGGAACCGCCGCCGGCAGCTCCTGCTGACGTATCTGCTGCTCGCGGCCTACGCGGCCAGCGTCGTGCTGTTCGCGGTCATGGCGCGCTACCGGTATCCGCTCGTCCCGCTGTTGATACCGTTCGCGGCGGCGGCCGTCGCGGAGATCGGACGGATGGTCGCGGCCGGGTGGGACCGGCGGGAGCAGTGGGCCGGCGCAGTCGTCGCGCCGATGCTGGTCTTCTGCAACTGGCCGGTGCTCTCGATGGCCGACATGCGCGCGGTCACCGCGCTCAACGTCGGTACCGAACTGCAGGCTCGGGGGCGTCTGGACGACGCGGCGGGACAGTATCGGGAGGTGCTGGCGCTGGCGCCGGACGACGCGCTCGCCCACAGCAACCTGGGGACGGCGCTCGCGGCGCTGGGCAGGCCCGCCGAGGCGATAGTCCACTACGAGAGGGCCCTGGAGATCGCGCCGGACGATGCCGATTCCCATTCCAATCTCGGCAACGCGCTCGTCGCGCTGGACCGCACGGACGAGGCTGTCGAGAGCTATCGGCGCGCGCTCGCCCTGGATCCGGGCTCGGCCGAGGCGCACGCCGCTCTGGGCATGGCGCTGCAGGCCCAGGGCCGGTTGGACGACGCGGTGACCCATCTGCGCCGGGCTCTGGATCTCGCGCCACCCGTAGCGGCTACGCTCAACATGCTGGGCGTCGCTCTGGCGTCGCAGGAGCGGCTGGACGAAGCCGGCGTCGAGTTCCGGCGCGCGCTCGCCATCGATCCCGACTCGGTCGAGGCCCACGCCAACCTCGGTACCGCGCTTCATATCCAGGGGGACCTGGAGCAGGCCGTCGCGCACTACCGCGAGGCGCTGCGAATCGACCCCGGCGGCGAAGGACTGCAGGACCGGATCGACGCCGCGCTGGCCGGGATCGAGGGCCGTTAGACAAGTGTTACGATGATCGATGACGTCATCTGGCATGGTGGACTACCGGTGCGTAACAGCCCCCGCCGCTTTCCCATTGCAGTCCTGTTGATCTTCGTGGCCATGGGTCCCGGCGCTACGCCGGCTTCGTCGCAGTCCGGACCGGGGCCAGCGCCGGGCGCGTGGTTCACGGACGGCGCAGCGGCCGCGGGACTCGACTTCGCGCACTTCAACGGCATGTCCGGGGAGTACTACTCGGCCGAGATCATGGGCCCGGGCGGTGCACTGCTGGACTTCGACAACGACGGGGATCTCGACGTCTACCTGGTCCAGGGGCAGATGCTCGGTCCGGGGAAGACGCTGGCCGACGCGCTGTTCGCGCCGCCGGCGGGAAGCGGGTCGACGCCGGGCGACCGGCTGTACCGCAACGACCTCCAGGTGCATGCGAACGGGACGCGCACGTTGCGGTTCACGGACGTGACCGCGCGGAGCGGCCTCGGCATCCGTGCGTACGGCATGGGGGTGGCCACCGGGGACGTCGACAACGACGGCTGGGTCGACATCTACCGGACCGGTCTGGGCGCCAACCATCTGTTTCGCAACAACGGGGACGGCACCTTTGCGGACGTGACCGAGCGGGCCGGCGCGAACGATCCGCGCTGGAGCGTCTCGGCGTCCTTCGTGGACTACGACCGGGACGGTTGGCTCGACCTCTACGTCGGCAACTACGTCGATCCGCGTCTGGAGGACCGGATCGAGTGCTTCAACCGCACCGGTGAGAAGGACTACTGCGGGCCGAAGCGCTACGTGCCGGTCCCCGACCGGCTGTTGCGCAACCGTGGGGACGGAACGTTCGCCGACGCGACGGCCGATGCGTTGCAGGGCGGGGAGTACGGTCCGGCGCTCGGAGTCGTCGCCGCCGACCTCGACGGCGACGGGTGGCAGGATCTGTACGTCGCCAACGACGGGGAGCCCAACCAGCTCTGGCTCAATCAGCGGGACGGCACCTTCCTGAACGGTGCATGGCTGGCCGGCGTGGCGGTCAATCGGGACGGGAACGCCGAGGGAAGCATGGGAGTCGACGCCGGGGACTTCGACGCCGACGGCGACGACGACCTGTTCATGACCCACATCGCCACCGAGACGAACACGCTCTACGTCAACGACGGCTCGGGGCTCTTCGATGATCGCACCGCTCGCGTCGGTCTGGGCCCGCCCAGCCTGCCGTACACCGGCTTCGGAACCGCTTGGTTCGACGTCGACAACGACGGATGGCTGGATCTGCTCATCGCCAACGGCGAGATCCGGACCCGGGAGGCACTCGTGCGGGTCGCCGATCCGTTTCCGCTGCACCAGCGCAACCAGTTGTTCCGCAACCTGGGAAACGGCCGGTTCGAGGAAGTGGGAGCGGACGCCGGGAGCACGTTCCGTGTTTCGGAGGTCAGCCGTGGCGCGGTGTTCGGGGACGTGGACAACGACGGCGACAGCGACGTGCTGCTGACCAACAACAACGGGCCGGTGCGGTTGCTGATCAACCAGGTCGGCCAGCGCAACCGGTGGGTTGGGCTCCGGCTGCTCGGCGAGGACGGCCGTCGGGACATGCTCGGCGCGCGGGTCGCGGTGTTCCGTGACGGCGGCCCGGCCCTGTGGCGGCGGGCGCATACGGACGGCAGCTACGTGTCGGCGAACGATCCGCGCGTCCTGGTCGGTCTGGGTCGGGCAGCGACCATCGACCTTGTCCGCGTCGTCTGGCCGGGCGGAAGCGTGGAAGAGTGGGCGGACGTGGACACGAATCGCTGGACCACGCTGCTCGAAGGGACGGGTCGGAGTCCGCGGTGAGATCCGCGTTCGCACGCGGTCTGGCCGTGGTCGCACAGCTCGCGGCAGGGGGCGTGGTCGAGGCGCAGGCCGTGCCCCCGCCGGTCGTGTTCACCCAGTCGGTTCTCGCACCGTGCGAGCTGCCGGATCTCGGCCGCATGCATCCGGCGGTGCAAGAGCAGCTCGGCGCCGCGTACCGTGCCCTGGTCGCGTTGGGACCGCCCGTGGGGGCTGGGGCCGATCCGGCGGCGGACCCGCGGCGCCGGGATCGGGCCGATGCATATGGCGCGTTGGGGACGCTCCTGCTCGCCGGGGACTACCCGGACGCGGCGGACGTCTGCTTTCGACATGCGCAGGAACTGGCGCCGGGAGACTTCCGCTGGCCCTACTACCTGGCCCACGTCGCCATGCGCAACGGGGACCTCGAGCGGGCGACCGCCTGGTTCGAGCAGGTCCTGCGGCTCGACTTCACGGATTTTGCGACGATCGTCTGGCTGCTTCACGCCTACGTCGACCTCGACCGGCCCGAGGCGGCGGAGCCGCTCCTCGCCGGGAGCTTGACCCTGTATCCGAACGCCCAGGCGTTGCTGTACCAGGGCGGCCGGGCGGCGCTTGCCGCGCGGGACTACCCGCGCGCGGTAGAGCGATTCGAGGCGGCCCTGGCCCGCGACCCGTCGGCTACGGTGATCCATTACCCGCTGGCGATGGCCTACCGGGGCCTCGGCGATCTCGAGCGGGCGCGCGACCACCTGAGCCGCGGCGGGGGCCGTATCGGCGCCGGCTACGCGGCCCGGGCCGCCGTGCCGATGGCCGACCCGCTGATGGCCACGTTGACGACGGCGCTCCGAAGCCCCCAGACCCACCGCGATCTGGGGCTGCAGGCGACCGCGCGCGAGGACTGGCCCGAGGCCGTGCGCCAGTTCCGGTCCGCGGTCGAGATGGCCCCGAACAACCCGGTGATGCGGCTGAATCTGGGCACGGCACTGATCCGCACCGGCGCGCCGCGCGCCGCGCTGGCCGCGCTCGAAGCGGCCCTGGAGATCGATCCCCGGCTGGCGGCGGCGCACTACCTGCTCGGCACTCTTCTCGAGCGGAGCGGTCGCGACGCCGAGGCGATCGAGCGCTTCCGCGCCGCCGGGACGTACGACGAGACGCTCGGTGCAGCGCACCTGCGCCTGGCGGACGCCCTGCGGCGCAACCGCCGATTCGAGGCGTCCCTGACCCACTACCGGCAGGCCGGCGAGGACGACCAGGCCCGTTTCGGCGAGGCGATGGCCCTGGTCCGCCTGGGGCGCTACGGAGAGGCCCGGGAGGGGCTGACCACCGCGGCGGCGCGCCACCCGGGGCAGCCGGCATTCAAGCACGCGCTGGCGCGCGTGCTTGCCGCGGCGCCCGACGAGCAGGTACGGGATGGTCGGCGGGCGCTGGAGCTCGTGCAGGCACTGGCCGGCGAGTACCAGACCGCGTCGGTTGCGGAGAGCATGGCGATGGCGCTGGCCGAGCTGGGGCGGTTCGCGGAGGCGGTGGAGTGGCAGCGGTTCGCGATGGGCATCGTCATCGACGCGGCTCTGCCCGACGTCGCGCGGGCGATGGCCGACAACCTGACGCGTTATCTGCGGAACGAGCCGTCCCGTACGCCCTGGCGGGAGGACGAGCCGGAGCACAATCCGGGTCCGGCTGTCGATCCGGACCTCCTGGATCCTTCCCGGCCCTGACGCGGGCGGGCGTCCGCGGCTCGCCGTCCGGAGGCCGGTCCGCCGGCTTGAAGCGGCCCGCGGGGCCGGCGGATAATGTTGCGTGTTCCGACCACTCCCGCGGCCGCATGGCTGCATCGCGGCGTTGCTTCTGTCGAGTCTCGCCGGCGGGCCGGGTTGCCGTCCGGCGGACTCCGGGGTTCGGGAAGGCGATCTCGCGGCATCGGCTGCGGTGGAAGACGCAGCCTCTCCGCCGGACGGCGGACCCGACGAGATCTGGTTCACCGACCGGGCCAGGGAGACGGGCATCGACTTCGTCCACTTCAACGGCATGTCCGGCGCGTTCCACCTCGGCGAGATCATGGCGCCGGGGGCCGCGCTGTTCGACATGGACAACGACGGCGACCTCGACGCCTACTTCGTTCAGGGCCAGATGCTGGGAGAAGGCAAGTCGCTGGACGATGCGCTGATGCCGCCCGCCTCGCACGTGCCGCTGCCGCTCACCGATCGTCTCTACCGCAACGATCTGGAGATTCACCCGGACGGCACGCGGACCCTGCGGTTCACCGACGTCACCGAGGGTAGCGGCCTCGACGTGCGCGCCTACGGCATGGGAGTGGCGGCCGGAGACTTCGACAACGACGGGTGGGTCGATCTGTACCGCACGCGGCTGGGCGCCAATCAGTTGTTTCGCGGCAACGGGGACGGGACGTTCCGCGACGTCTCGCGGCGGGCCGGCGTGGACGACGCGGGCTGGGGGGTGTCGGCGTCGTTCGCGGATATCGATCGGGACGGCTGGCTGGACCTGTACGTCGGCAACTACGTCGACTACGATCCCGAGGACGAGGAGCGTTGCCTGACGCTGACCGGCGAGCGGGACTACTGTGCGCCGACGAGCTACGCGGCGGCGCCCGACCGCCTGTATCGCAACCGCGGGAACGGCACGTTCGAGGACGTGACGGCCGGCGCCGGCACGGGGCGCGAGTACGGGCCGGCCCTCGGCGTCCTGGCCGCCGATTTCAGCGGCGACGGTTGGCTCGACGTCTACGTGGCCAACGACGGCCAGCCCAACCAGTTGTGGATCAACGAACAGGACGGGACCTTCGCCAACCGCGCCCTGCTGAACGGCGTGGCCGTGAACGGCGCGGGGGGCAGCGAGGCGAGCATGGGGGTCGATCTGGGCGACTTCGACGCCGACGGCGACGACGACCTCTTCATGACCCACGTCACTACGGAGACCAACACCCTGTACGCGAATGCGGGCGGCGGGTTCTTCGAGGACCGCAGCGCCATGGTCGGCCTCGGTGCGCCCAGCATGCCGTACACGGGATTCGGCACGGCATGGGCCGACTTCGACAACGACGGCTGGCTGGATCTGCTGGTGGTCAACGGCGACGTACAGGTCGTCGAGAGTCTGGCGGCTGCCGGCGATCCGTTCCCGCTGCATCAGCGCAACCAGTTGTTCCGCAACCTCGGGGGACGGGGCTTCGAGGACCTCACCGGCCGGGCCGGCCCCGCGTTCGCCCTGTCCGAGGTCAGCCGCGGGGCGGCGTTCGGCGACGTCGACAACGACGGCGACGTCGACGTGCTGGTGGCGAACAACAACGGTCCGGCCCGGCTGCTGATCAACGAGGTGGGGCAGCGCCATCCCTGGCTGGGTCTGCGGTTGGTCGGCGGCGCCGGCCCGCGGGACATGCCGGGGGCGCGGGTCGGGGTTTTCCGCGGCGAGGGTCCGGTACTGTGGCGGCGGGCGCGGGCCGACGGCAGCTACGCGTCGGCCAGCGACCCGCGAGTGGTGGTGGGACTCGGTGCGGCGGGCAGGGTTACCGCCGTCCGGGTCGAGTGGCCGAGCGGGCGGATCGAGGAGTGGACGGACGTGCCGGTCGGGCAGTGGACGACGTTGACCGAGGGGACCGGCCAGCCGATGCGCTCCGGGAGCGGGTGAGCACGAGGCTCGCGGTTTATCGCCTATGCATCGCGGCGGTGCTGATCGGCGTCTGGGCGCCGCCGGCGGCCGGACAGAACCCGGCGGCGCCGGGCGGCTCCGGGACCCCCGGCATGGCGGCGCGCCTCGACGCCATCGCACGCGCGTCCATCTACACCAATCCCTACGCGGGCTCCGTGCGTGCCCGCGAGCTTCGTACCGTGCCCCCGCCGTCGGCGCCGCGGGATCTGATGCGGTACCGCTCGGAGATTGCGCGGTTTCTCCTCTACGCGGGCAAGAGCGAGGAGGCGGCCGAGACGCTGGAGGATGTCCTGACGCAGAGTCTGGCCGAGCCGGGCGTCTCGCCCACCTTCGTGAGCGCGGTGCAGCAACTTCTGGCCCTGTCCCACCTGCGCGTGGCCACGCAACGGAACTGCGCGGCGGGCGCCGCCACCCGGCGCTGCTCGGCGCCGATGCGCCGCACCGGGATTCACCCGGACGAGCGCCCCGCGCGGCGCGCCATCGAGCTGTACGAGGGCATTCTGCGCGATCCGCCGGACGAGTCCACCGCGCTCGACTCACGGTGGCTCCTCAACCTCGCCTACATGACGCTGGGTGATTACCCGTTCGAGGTTCCCGAGCCCTGGCTGGTGCCTCCCACCGCCTTCCGGTCGGACTACGACGTCCGGACGTTTCCCGACGTCGCTCCCCGGCTCGGGATCGACGTTGCCGGCCGCAAGGGCGGTGCGGTCCTGGACGACTTCGACGGCGACGGCGACCTCGACCTCGTCGCGTCGTCCGCGGGTCTGTTCGCCGTCGCCGCGGGCGAGAATCCCACCCAGCTCCGGTACTTCCGGAACAACGGCGATGGCAGCTTCACCGACCGGACCGCGGCGGCCGGCCTCACGGGGCTCGTCAGCGGCCTGAACCTGGTGCAGGCCGACTACGACAACGATGGGTTTGTCGATCTGCTGGTCCTGCGCGGCGCGTGGCTGAGCGCCCCGCATCCGAACTCGCTGTTGCGGAACAACGGCGACGGCACGTTCTCGGACGTCACGGAAGAGGCCGGCCTGCTGGTCTCGGCGCCGACGCAGACCGCCGCGTGGGGCGACTTCGACAACGACGGCTGGGTGGATCTGTACATCGGCAACGAGTCGTCCGTGTCGGCGGCCTACCCCTGCCAGCTCTTCCGCAACAACCGCGACGGGACGTTCACCGACGTGGCGGCCGAGTCCGGCGTGGACGTGGTCGGATTCGTGAAGGGGGTCGTCTGGGGCGACTACGACAACGACGGGCGGCTCGATCTCTACGTGACGCTGCTCGATCCCGGGCAGCCGAACCGTCTCTTTCGCAACGCCGGGCCGGGGGCGGGCGGCGGGTGGTTGTTCCGCGACGTCGCCGCCGAGGCGGGCGTCGAGGGGCCGCCGGTGAGCTTCCCGACGTGGTTCTTCGACTTCGACAACGACGGCTGGGAAGATCTCTTCGTGAGCGGCTTCAGCGGGGGGCTGTCCGACGTCGTCCTCGAGCGTCTCGGACAGCCGCACCGCGGACAGCTTCCGCGGCTCTACCGCAACAACCGCGACGGCACGTTCACCGACGTCACGCGGGCGACCCGGCTCGACCGGATCATGGTCGGCATGGGCTCGAACTTCGGGGACCTCGACAACGACGGTTTCCTCGACATGTACCTGGGTACGGGCGACCCGGACTACCGGATGCTCATCCCGAACCTGATGTTCCGCAACGCCGGCGGGCGGCATTTTCAGGACGTCACCTCGTCCGGGGGGTTCGGGCATCTGCAGAAGGGGCACGGCGTGGCGTTCGGGGACGTCGACGCGGACGGCGACCAGGACCTCTACCACGTGCTCGGCGGCGCGTTCGAGGGCGACACCTTTCCGAACGCCCTGTACCTGAATCCGGGTCACGGCAACCGGTGGATCACCCTGCGCCTGGAGGGGGTCGCGTCGAATCGGATGGGGATCGGCGCCCGGATCCGGATCACGGTCGCGACGCCCGCCGGCGACCGCGAGATCCATGCGGCGGCCGGCAGCGGCGGAAGCTTCGGGGGCTCCAGCCTGCAGCAGGAGATCGGACTCGGGGACGCGACCGCCATCCGGGCGGTGGCCGTCACGTGGCCCGCGAGCGGGCGGACGGACGTGTACAGGGACGTCGAGCCCAACCGGATCTACCGCGTCCGCGAGGGTGCGCCCAGGATTGCCCCGGTGGCGCGCGCGCCGTGGACGTTACCGGCGCTCGGGGCCACGCCCGCGGGGGAACGGGAGCACCGGGTACGCGCACTCGACGCCAGCGCGGTCGGAGACTGGCCGGAGGCCGTCCGCCGGTTCGAGCAGGCGGTCGCACTCGAGCCGGACGATCCGCTCCTGCACTTGCAGCTCGGGATGGTGCTGAACCTGATGGGGCGGGATGCGGATGCCGTCCTGGCGCACCTGCGCGACGCGGTGCGGCTCGATCCCACGCTGGCGCGTGCGCACTTTCTGATTGCCACGCTGCTCGAGCGCAACGACCGCGGCGACGAGGTGATCGAGCACTTGCGGCTGGCCGCGGCCCATGATCCGGACAGCGACGACGCCGCCCTGCGGCTCGCCCAAGCGCTGCACCGGGACGGCCGGCTCGCAGCGTCGCTGCCGTACTACGAACGGACCATCGCGCGAAGCGAGGCGCGTTTCGGTCAGGCGATGGCCCTGGTAGGGCTCCGGCGCTTCGCGGCGGCGCGCGATCGCTTCAGTGCGGGAATGGATCGTCATCCCGGCGAGCCGGCGTTCGCCCTCGGGTTGGCGCGCCTGCTGGCCGCTGCTCCCGTCGACGCGGTGCGCGACGGGCAGCGGGCGCTGGACCTGGTGCAGGCCCTGGCGGCCGAGATCAGGACGACGGCGGTGGCCGAGACCATGGCCATGGCGCATGCCGAGCTGGGGCAGTTCGCGGAGGCGATCCGCTGGCAGCGGCTGGCCATGTCGGTCGCCACCGATGCGGGGCAGGTCGGCGCCGTCCGGCGGATGTCGGCCAACCTGGCGCTGTATCTGCGCGGCCAGCCCTGCCGCACGCCCTGGCATGCCGACGAGCTGGAGTAGACGGCCGCGCCGCCGGCGGCCCGCGTCTTGACATCCCGGACAGGGTCGCGGAGAGCGCATCACGTTTCGCCATCGTATCGTTCAGCGACGCCGGCAGGACGTGCCGGCGTTTCAGCGTGCCGGCGCCGATCCGAGCAGTCCCGACTTGACCGCGGGACCCGGGCGTTGCTCCGGCTCGTCGTCGCGCCACGGCGTGCGGCACGGTCGACCCTGCCGGTAATCGGCCAGGTTCGCCGACATCTGCAGAGCCAGATCGGGCCGCCCCGCGTCCCGCGCGACGTCGATGGCGATCTGCTGCCACTCGACCGCGCCCTGGAACTGCCCCAGCTCGGCGAGGACCATCGCCATGGTCTCGGCGACGCCGGTGGTCTTGTGCTCCGCCACCACTTCCTCGATCAGGGCGAGTGCCCGCCGCCCGGCGCGGACCCGGGGATCGGTGGAGGCGGCCAGCAGGCGGGCCAGCGCGGTGGCGAACGCCGGCTGGTCGGGATGAAGCCGCAACGCGGCCTCGAGCCGTGTGCTCGCTTCCCGGTGACGTCCGAGCCGCACCAGCGCCATCGCTTCGCCGAACCGCGCGTCCGCGGCCTGGGCGGCACGCTCGATGACCCGGCGGTAGTGCGGCAACGACGCCTCGAAGCGGCCGGTGCGTCGCAGGGCGTTGGCCAGCCGCAACTGCGTCTCGGTGGACCGGGGGTCGTGGCTGGCGGCGGTCGTGAAGTGCTCGATAGCCTCGGCATCGCGTCCGGCGCGTTCCAGCAGCGTCCCCCTGACGTAATGGGCCTGGACGAGTTGCGGATCGAGCCGGAGCGCCTCGTCGAGCGCGGGCAGCGCCGCGCGGGCGTCGCCGGCCCGGTCGAGCGCCATGGCCAGGCTCAGATACAGAAGCGGATCCGTGGGCTCTAGGTCGATCGCCCTCCGGAACTGCCGCACCGCCTCCGACAGGTCCCCGTTTGCGTCGGCCGCGATGGCGAGCTCCCGGTGGACCCTCGGGCTGCGCAGGACGGTGGTGATCTCGGCCATCAGCGGGTCCGACAGGGCCAGGCTGGACATGCCGGAGGCGACGTCCGCTGCTCCCGAACCGCCGCGCTGCAAGTGGAACTCCGCCAGCTCGAGATTCCCGAGCGCCCGGTAGGCCATCGCCAGGGGATAGTGCACTACGCCGGCGTTCGGCTCCAGACGCAGCGCGGCGGTGAAGTGCTCGACCGCGCGCGTGTGGTCCCCGGCGGCCGCGGCGGCCTGACCTTCGTGGTAGCGCACCACGGCGGCGCCGGGCTGCACCGAGCGCGCTTGCGCCAGCACGGACTCGGCTTCCGCCGGGCGGCCCAGGTTGAGGTGGGTGCTCGCCAGCCAGATGAGCGTGGGGAAGTCGTCGGGGCGCAGGCGCCGGGCCTCTTCGAAGTACCGGGCGGCCTGCGGCAGGTCGCCCTGCTTCCAGAGCAGGTGGGCCAGGTAGTACGTCCAGCGAAACTCGTCCGGAGCAAGTCGCCGGGCGTTTCGCAGGCTCGGCTCCGACGCCTCCAGGTACTCGCCGGCCATCAGCAGCATGCCCAGATCGCCGTAGGCCTCGGCGCGCCCCGCGCCGCCGGGGGCAAGCGCTTCCTCCGCGCCGCGCAGTTGCGCCTGGACCGCCGGGTGCATGCCGCCCAGTTCGGGCAGCTCTACCGGCAGGAGCGTCGGATCGGCGGCCGGACTGCAGCCGGCCAGGGCCGTGAGCGCGAACAGAGAGAGCAACGCCAGCGTACGCATCCGAATCCGAGTGTCGTGGTACAGCGGGCTCCTAGAAGGCTGCGGTGACCGCGAGGCGGATGACCCTCCCTTCGAGCAACTTGTCTGCGCGTTCCCACTGCGACAGGCTCTGGTAGCCGGCGCCGGTGCTGCCTCTCGCGTTGCGGGAGCCGGTCTGCCAGATCTCCACGCCGTAATTGAGCGCGTTGAAGAGCTCCAGTCGCGCGTCGTAGCGCCACGTCCCGATGTTGAACACCTTCTGGATGTTGACGTCGAGCTGCGTCCAGTAGGGCACGAACTTGACGCTGCTCAGCGGGACCATCGGGATCCAGTAGGCGGTCGTGCCGGTGCCGATCGTCGTGGCTTCCTCGGGCACCAGGCGGCCGCCCGGCGTGCACGGCGCGACGCACTGGCCGGGCTGTCCGTAGAACGTATCCGAATAGGCGCCGATCAGCGGGTCGCCGGAGGTGCGGTGGACGTACATCCCTTCCTGGAGGCCGCCCCAGTCGCCGGCGCCGCCCGGGTAGGCCTGGAACGAGCCGCCGAACTGCATGTCGCCGAGTCCCGGCAGTGAAAAGGGAACCGTTCCCGACAGCTTGAACTCGTGCCGGAAGGGACGCGGATAGGCGCCCGCGTCGCACCACCGCAGCTCGTTCGGGTTGTCCCCGCGGGCCAGCACGTCGGCGCAGTCGTTGACCTCCCCGCCGTACCGCGTGCCCCCGGTCGAGCGGTCGTAGTTGTAGATCGTGGTGCGGCCGGTGTCCTCTACGGTCCAGCCGCCGAAGAGCGAGCCGCCGTTCGGAAGCCGTCCCTGGATGCTGAACTCGAATCCGTGGTAGACGTTCGAGTAGCCGGAACCGCGCGTCCGGTCGACGTTGTCGGTCTGCAGCCGTACGGCCGGATCGATGTTGAAGACGGTGACCGAGCCGACCATCGGATAGGGCCGGGCCAGATCGAAGTAGCGTCCCGTGCCGGCCATCGCCGGGTTGGGCCTGCCGTCGGAAAGCGCCCCGAAGTCGCCGAGGTTGTACTCCAGGTTGTCGGCCGACCACGTGTTGTGGAACTCGCGCCGCCGGAACTCCAGGCCGATGGACAGGCCCTGCACCAGTTCCTGCTGCAGGCCGACGGTCCAGATGTTGTTGTACTCCCGCGCGAAGTTGTCGAGGTCGGGAGTGTTGGGCGAGCGGAACCCGAAGATCTCCTGGCCCGGACCGATCTCCCAGTTCTGGGCGATGTCGTCGCCGTTGCCGGCGTACGGATTGCGCCCCGAGCAGGCGGTGCCGGCCGGGTTGAGGTGGCAGTCGAACCAGTCCCGCACGTCGGTGGCGCGGGTGGCTACCGAGTAGCGTTCCGGGAGGTAGACGCCGACGTCGCTGACGTACTTGTTCCAGCCGAACTTCAGCGCCGTCCGAGCGTCCCCGAACAGGTCGTAGGCCACGCTCAGCCGCGGCGCCCAGTCGGGTCCGAACCTCGGCAGGTTCTCCGCCGCCGGGTACGCGAACAGGTTGACGAATCGGCCGAGCGGCTTCGGCGTCGAAGGGACCGACACGGAGGCGAAGTCCATCCGCAGGCCGTAGTTGATGGTCAGCCGGTCTATCGTCCACGAGTCCTGCGCGTAGATGCCGCCGTTGTAGTCCAGCTTGGACTTGGAGAAGGTGGGGTGGTTGTACACCCCGACCGCGTTCGGCGTGCCGATCGTGCCGCAGGGCAGGCCGGCGACCTGGTTCGCGGCGGCCGCGTAGTGGGCGCAGTTGCCGTCGATGAAGTCGAGGCTCCGGCCGACCGGGTTGGGGGACGCGGCGTAGCGCTGGTCGAGATCGCCGTTGCTGCCGTAGGCATACCGGCTGTTGCCGTTGGTGATGTTGGCCCCGAACTTGAAGTTGTGGGAGCCGGTGACGTACGAGAACGCGCCCATGTACGCCCACCGGCGCGTGTAGTTGTTCTCGATGAAGTTCTTCGCGCCGTACCGGAAGTCCAGCCAGTCGTCGTTGCGGTGGACGACGTTGTACCAGGGATCGCCCCCGGCGAGCTGGGCCAGATGCTCCGGTGAGCCGACCGGCGGGAAGCAGGGAGTGGAGAAGCAGGTGGCGAGCGCGTCGTCGGCCGGCCGGGGTTGAAAGATGCCGTCCTGGTAGCCGGGGTCCCAGTCGCCGTAGTTCAGCGAGAAGCCGACCTCGACCAGGGACCGGGTGCTGAGCGTCGAGGTCCACTTGGCGGTCCCGGTGTCGTAGTGGGGCGATGTCCAGGACGCCGACGCGGTCTCGATGTCCGTACCGAAGCCGTGCTGGTGGAACCGGCGCTTGCGGACCTTGTCGAACATGGCGGAGAACTTGTTCTGCGCGTTGATCTGCCAAGTGAGCCGCAGGTTCCCGTTCGTGATGCTGTTGTCGTCGATGCCGGGACTGCCGTCCCGGTAGATGCTGTTGGTCACCTGGGCGTTGACCACGTTGCGCCGGGCCGACGCGAAGAACCACAGCCGGTCCCGGGCGAACGGGCCGCCCACCGCGGCGTTGTAGTCGTAGATGAGGTCGATCTTCGGCGCCTCGCTGATGCCCAGATCGGCCAGCCGCGGGTTGTGGTTGTCCGACTGGAAGTAGCCCGGCGTCTGGCCGGCGAAGAACTTGCCGCTGTAGTTGTTGCCCCCTTCTTCCGGGATCATGTTCATGCGCAGGCCGCCCTGCTGCGTCTCGGCGGTGTTCCCCGTCGTGGTGTACGAGGTCTCGGCCGCGAGCAGGGGGTTGAGATAGGCCTGGTAGCGGCCGTCCTGGAAGATCGGGCTGACGATCATGCCGTCGATCTCGATGGAGTTGTGGGCGGCGTCGAGCCCGCGGCCCATCATCTCGGACTGCTGCGCCCCGGCGGAGCCGCCGACATCCGCCTTGTGCACCTTGACGCCCGGGATGAGCAGGGCGTAGGACCACGCGCTGCGGCCGGTCGGGATCGCCTCCTGGACCTCCTTGCTCAGCACCTCGATGCGCTGTACCTGCTGTACGTCGACGACCGGCACGGCCCCGGAGACGGTCACGGTCTCCTCGATGCCGCCGACCGACATCGCGACGTCCAGGTTCAGCGTGACGTCGCCCTGCAGTTCGATCTGGTCGCGTACCTGCGTGCCGAATCCGGGCAGCGTGTACGTGACGGTGTAGGCTCCGGGCCGCAGATCGATGATGGTGTACAGGCCTGCGCCGTCGGTGACGGCGACGCGTGAGCCTTCGATGAGGGCGGGGCTGGCGGCCTCTACGGTCACGCCCGGCAGCACGCCGCCGGTGTTGTCGGTGACCTGACCGGCGATGGCGCCCTGGGCGGCCGCGCCGGCCGGGGCCAAGAGGAGACATCCGACGACCGAGAGCAGAAGCGAGCGAGACTTCATGACTCTTCCCTCCTCGAGTGACGGAGCCGCGACGGTGGGCAATTTCTGCTACCCCTTGAGTACTATCCGAACGCGGCGAAGTCAAATCGGAGTTATCGAGCCGCGGAACGGCGACGGGTCCGAGTGGAACGCGGCGGCGGGGAAAACCGGGAGCCGGCGGAGAGAACCTCCGCCAACTCCCCGGAAGGCGTGGAAGGGCTGAGGAGCCCTGTGTGGACTCCTCTAGAAGCTCGCGGTTACGGCGAAGCGGATGACCCGTCCCTCGAGCAGCTTGTCCGCGCGCTCCCATTGCGCCAGGCTCTGGTAGCCCGCGCCCGTGCTCCCCCGAGCGTTCCGGGAGCCGGTCTGCCAGATCTCGACGCCGTTGTTGAGCGCGTTGAACAACTCGAACCGCGCATCGTAGCGGGTGTTCCCGACGTTGAACACCTTCGCGATATTCACGTCGAGCTGCGTCCAGTAGGGCACGAACTTGACGCTGCTCAGGGGAATCATGGGAACCCAGAACGCCGTGGTGCTCGTGGAGACCGTAGAGGCCTCGCTCGGCACGAGGCGTTCACCGAGGGCGCATGGCGCGACGCAATGACCGGGCTGCCCGTAGAACGTTTCCGAGTAGGTCCCGAGCAGTTCGTCGCTGGACGTGCGGTGGACATAGAGCCCTTCCTGCAGCCCGCCCCAATCGCCCGCGCCGCCCGGATACGCCTGGAGGGAGCCTCCGAACTGCATGTCTCCGACGCCCGGCAGCGAGAACGGATAGGTGCCCGACAGCTTGAACTCGTGCCGGAAGGGACGTGGATAGGCCGCCCCATCGCACCACCGCAGCTCGTTCGGGTTGTCGCCCCGGGCGAGGAGGTCGGCGCAGTCGTTCACCTCGCCGCCGTATCGGGTGCCCCCCGTCGCGCGGTCATAGTGGTAAATCGTCGTGCGTCCGGTGTCCTCCACGGTCCAGCCGCCGAAGAGCTGGCCGCCGCCGGGGAGCCTACCCTGGATGCTCAGCTCGAACCCCTTGTAGACGTTCGAGTAGCCGTCGCCCCGCGTCCTGTCGAGGTTGTCGGTCAGGAGGCGCACCGCCGGGTCGATGTTGAAGACGGTGACCGACCCGACGAGCGGATAGGGCCGCGCCACGTCGAAGTAACGCCCGGTGCCCGCCATCGCCGGGTCGGGGCTGCCGTCGGGGAGCGCACCGAAGTCGCTCAGGTCGTACTCCCGGTTGTCGGCCGACCAGGTGTTGTGGAACTCCCGCCGGCGGAACTCGGCGCTGATCGAGAGACCCGGCACGAGCTCCTGCTGGATCCCGACCGTCCAGATGTCGTTGTACACCCGCGCGAAGTTGTCCAGGTCGGGGGTATTGGGCGACCGGTACCCGAAGATCTCTTGACCAGGCCCAATCTCCCAGTTCTGGGCGATGTCGTCGCCGTTGCCCCCGTACGGGTTGAGCCCCGAGCAGGCGGTGCCGACCGGGTTCAGGTGGCAGTCGAACCAGTCCCGCACGTCGGTGGCGCGGGTCGCGACGTTGTACCGCTCGGGGAGATCGGTGCCGACGTCGCTGACGTACCGGTTCCAAGCGAACTTCAGCGCCGTCCGGGCATTGCCGAACAGGTCGTAGGCCACGCTCAGCCGCGGCGCGAAGTCCGGCCCGAACGAGGGAAGATTCTCGGCGGCGGGGTATTCGAAGGCCCCGACGAACCGCCCCAGGGGCTTCGGGGTGGTTGGGACCGAGATTACCGCGAAGTCGAGTCGTGCGCCGTAGTTGATCGTCAAGCGGTCGATCGTCCACGAGTCCTGCGCATAGATGCCCCCGTTGTAGTCCAGCTTGCTCTGGGAGAACGAGGGATGGTTGTACACCCCGACTGCATCGGGCGTGCCGATCGTGCCGCAGGGCAAGCCGGCGCCGATGTTCGCCGCCGCGGCGTAGTGGCCACAGTTGGCGTCGATGAAGTCCAGGCTCCGCCCGAGGGGGTTCGCCGCCGAGACGTAGCGCTGGTCCAGGTCGCCGTTGCTGCCGAACGAGTACCGGGAGCTGCCGCTGGTGAGGTTCGTCCCGATCTTGAAGTTGTGCGAGCCGGTGACGTACGACAGCGCCCCTATGTACGAAAACCGCCGCATGTAGTTGTTCTCGGAGTAGTTCTTTGCCCCGTAGCGAAAATCCAGCCAACTGTCATTCCGGTGGACGACGTTGTAGAAAGGATCCCCGCTCGCCAGTTGCGCCAGATGCCGGGCGGATCCAACCGCCGGGAAGCAGGGCGTGGAGAAGCAGGTGGCCAGCGCGTTATCCGCCGGCCGGGTTTGCTCGATCCCCGGCTGGTAGCCCGGGTCCCAGTCCGTATAGTTGAGCGAGAACCCGATCTCGGCCAGCATCCGGTTGCTGATCGTCGAGGTCCACTTCGCCGTGCCGGTGTCGTAGTGCGGCGAGGTCCAGTACGCCGACGCCGTCTCGATGTCGGTGCCGAAGCCGTGTTGGTGGAACCGGCGCTTCCGCACCTTGTCGAACATCGCCGACAGCTTGTTCCGCGCGGTCATCTGCCACGTCAGCCGCAGGTTCGCGTTCGTGATGCTGTTGTCGTCGAACCCCGGGCTCCCGTCCCGGTAGATGCTGTTGGTCACCCCGGCGCTGACGGCGTTGCGCCGCGCGGTCGAGAAGAACCACAGCTTGTCCCGGACGAACGGGCCGCCGATCGCGCCGTTGAAGTCGTAGATCAGATCGATTCTGGGAACCTGGGTCACGCCCAGGTCGCCCAGCCGCTGATTGTAATTGTCGGCCTGCAGCGCCGCCGGCGTGCCGCCGCCGAAGAACTGTCCGCTGAACACGTTCCCGCCTTCTTGCGGGATCATGTTGAGCCGGAGTCCCCCTTGCTGCGTCTCGGCGGTGACGCCGGTGGTCGTATACGACGTCTCGGCGGCGAGCAGCGGATTGAGGTAGGCCTGGTACCGGCCGTCCCGGAACATCGGGCTGACGTTCATGCCGTCGATCTCGATCGAATTGTGGGCGGCGTCGAGGCCGCGGCCCATCATCTCGGACTGCTGCGCCCCGGAACTGCCGCCGACGTCCGCCTTGTGCACCTTGACGCCGGGGATGAGCAACGCATAGGACCACGCGCTGCGGCCGGTCGGAATCGCCTCCTGGACCTCCTTGGTCAGCACCTCGATGCGCTGCACCTGCTGCACGTCCACGACCGGCGCGGCGCCCGAGACCGTCACGGTTTCCTCGATACCCCCGACCGCCATCGCGACGTCGATGTTCAGCGTCACGTCGCCGAGGAGCTCGATCTGATCGCGTACCTGCGTCCCGAAACCGGGCAGCGTGAACGTGACCGTGTATGTCCCGGGCCGGAGGTCGATGAGAGTGTACTGGCCCGAGCCGTCGGTGAACGCGACGCGCGAGCCTTCGATCAGGGCGGGGCTGGCGGCCTCTACGGCCACGCCCGGCAGCACGCCGCCGGTGTTGTCCGTGACCTGACCGGCGAGGGCGCTCTGGGCCGCCGCACCGGCAGGCGCCAGAAGAAGACATGCGACGACCGAGAAAAGCGAGCGAGACTTCATGAGTCTTCCCTCCACGTAGTGACGGTGCCGCGACGGTGAGTGAGTTGCTCAGCAGCCACTCCATACTACCCGAGGCGCAGTGAAGTCAGCGAGAAAGCGGGAGCAGTCGCCGTGAGGGCGGGCGGCCCTGCACGCCGGCGTCCGTGTTCCTGCCACGACCGCGACCTTCAACCGACCATTCCTCATAGTCTCCTCCCAATCGGCGACAAATGCTCTCCGACCGACCGAGGCGAAACGCGACGAACCGAACGTCGCGATCACCAACCGGCTAGTTCCGCCGGGCGCCGAGATTGACGACCACGCCGAGCGAGAACGTGAAGTCCCTGAAGTCGGTTCCGTCCACGTTCACCAGCGACGACTGCGATCCCGGATCCGTCTGGTCCGGCACCGGGAAGAAGGTCATCCGGTAATCCGCCTGGATGCGAAACGCCGTGTTCGGCGTCATCGAGATGTCAACCCCACCGCCCGGCTGGATCGCCAGGTGCGTTGCCGTGTGCGCGAAGAACCCGATCTTGCGCAGCGACCGCGAGATCCCGACCAGCCCGTGCACGAACGGGCGCGCACCGCCGGCATCGAAGTGGAAGCGGGGACCGGCCACGGCGCCGACCGCCTGGATGTGCACCTCGCACGCCGTCAGGACGGGCGAGCAGTACTCGACCTCGGGCCGGTTGAACGAGAACGCCTGGAAGTCCTGGTTCTCGAGCGGCCGGACCACGGGGTCGTTCGGACCGCCGGAGTACATGCTGCTCGCCTCGATGCCGCGCTTGAAGTGGCCGTTGACGTCCATCGCGATGGACATGAACTCGTTCACCTGCAGCGACGTATCGAAGAAGAAGCCGGCCGGCAGACTCGTCGCGTTCGCGGCCAACTCGCTGTTCGACAGAAACGAGTATCCGATCGCGATGTCGCCGCCGGTCTGCGCCGCCGCAGGCTGGGCAGCCAGAGGTATGGACGCCGTGAGCAGGCACCGAAGAGCGAAAGACTTTCGCATTGTCACGAACCTCCTCCAGAGAAACAAACCGGTGAAACATCCAATCCTTTGGATTCGATTAATCCAACCTGTTGGATATCCCTTCTCCGCAGACTCCAGCAATCGATTCAAACGGCATACTTGAACGCGAACTTATCACAGATGCGAAGGCCGCCCTGGACGAACTGCTCGGCCTGCTCTTCTCGGGCGGCCTCGACAGTGGGGCGCTGCTACTCTGCCTGCACGACGGGGAATCGTCGACCCCGCTGGCCGCCATCCGCCCTGGAGCGGCTGGCATCGACGGCGTGCGTCGGCTGATCGCGCCGCGCAACCTCGCCGGTCTCGCCGACCCGGCCCGCCGGCGGCTCTACCCCGCCGACGTCGAGGCGCTCGTGGCCGCGACCGACATCCTGGGACTGACCTCGGACGAGATGCGGACCAGACTCCCGCGACTGCGGGGCGAACCGGTCGCCGGGGATTGAAGAACGGCCCGCCGGGTTGCGATAATGACCGGTGGGCTCTCGCGCGCCCGGAACCATGTGCAGCCGCAGCCGCAGCCGATGGCGCCTCTCCGCCCACGCCTTCCTGGCCGTCGGCCTCCTCGCGTACGGGGCCGGCGCGCCGGAGACGGCGGAGTCCCAGCCGACGGCGCATGACCCGGCCGCGCCGACCTTCGCCGACGACATCGCGCCGATCGTGCTGGCGCATTGCGCGCCGTGCCATCGGCCCGGCGAGGTAGGTCCCTTTCCGCTGCTCACGTACGACGACGTCCGCCGGCGGGCGCGGCAGATAGCCGAGGTGACAGCCAGCCGGTTCATGCCGCCGTGGAAGCCGGCGCCCGGCTTCGGCGGCCCCTTCATCGGCTCGCGGCGGCTCGCGGACAGCGACGTGGCGATCTTCCGGCGCTGGGCCGAGGCGGGAGCGCCGGCGGGCGATCTGAGCCGCGTGCCGCCCCAACCCACTTGGCCGGAGGGCTGGCGGCTCGGCACCCCGGACGTGGTGGTCACGATGCCGGAGGCCTATACCGTGCCGGACGACGCCCCCGACACCTTTCGCAACTTCGTGCTGCCGATTCCGATTGATCGGACCGCCTTCGTCGCGGGCATCGAGTTCCGGCCCGGCAATGCACGGGTGGCGCACCACGCCAACCTGCGCCTCGACCGGACGCGCTCGTCGCGGCAGCTCGACGAACAGGATCCGGCGCCCGGATACGAAGGTCCGATCAGCCCGCAGGCGCACTACCCGGACGGGCACTTCCTGGGCTGGACCCCGGGACAGCTTCCGCCGCTGGCCGAGCCGGGGATGGGGTGGCGCCTGGAGCCGGGCAGCGATTTCGTCATTCAGCTCCACATGCAGTCGACCGGACGGCCGGAGTCGATCCGGGCCAGCGTGGGGCTCTATCTCACCGACGCCCCGCCCGCGCGCACCCCGATGATGCTGCGCCTCGGCCGCCAGAGCATCGATATTCCGCCCGGCGAGCCGCGCTACATCATCCGCGACCGGTTCACGCTGCCGGTCGGCGCGGAGCTCATCGGCATCCAGCCGCACGCGCACTTCCGCGCCACGGAAATCAACGGCTTCGCCACGTTCCCGGACGGGCGCACCGAGCCGCTGATCCGCATTTCCGACTGGGACTTCAACTGGCAGGACGTCTACCGCTACGAGGCACGCCCCTTCCTCCCCGCAGGCACGACGGTGGCCATGGAGTACGCCTACGACAACTCGGTCGCCAACCCGCGCAATCCGGACGACCCGCCCCGCCGCGTGCGGTTCGGGCAGTTCTCGAACGACGAGATGGGCGATCTCTGGCTGCAGCTCCTGCCCCACTCGGAGGCGGATCGCGAGACACTCACCCGCGCTTTCATGCCGAAGGTGCTCAACGAGGACATCGTCGGCTACGAGTCGATGCTGGCCGCCGATCCCGACAACGCCGTGCTGCACCGCGACGTGGCGGTGCTCTACATGACCGCCGGCCGCACGGCCGCCGCCATCCGCCACTACCGGCGGTCGATCGAGCTGGATTCGGCGTCGGCCACCGCGCACTACAACCTGGCCACGCTGCTGGCGGCGGGGGGCGCGCTCGACGAGGCGGTGCGGCACTTCCGGCGCGCCGTCGCCCTGCGTCCCGCGCATGCCGCCGCACACAACAACCTCGGGGCGGTGCTGCGGGCGCTGGGCCGCCTCGCCGAGGCCACGCCGTACTTCGAGCGGGCGGTGGCCCTCGACGCGAGCAACGCCGCGGCGCACAACAACCTCGCCAGCGCCCTCGCGTCCACCGGCCGGGCGGCCGACGCGGTCCGCCACTACCGCCGGGCGCTGGTGCTGGAGCCGGACGGGATCGAGTCGCTGACGTCGCTCGCCTGGATCCTGGCGACGACCGGCGACGCACGCCTGCGGGCGCCGGGCGAGGCGGCGGCGCTGGCCGAGCGGGCGACCGCGCTCACGAACCGGCGCGACGTGAACGTGCTGGCCACGCTGGCCGCCGCCTACGCCGCGGTCGGGCGCTTCGACGACGCGCTGGAGGCGCAGAGACAGGCAATCGCACTCGCCCGGCCGATCGGCGGTCCCGAGCTGATGGCGGAGCTGCAACGCCGGTTGTCGCTCTACCTGCAACGACAGCCGCTCCGACCGGCGCGATAAGGACGGATTGACGTGGCATGTGACGTGCAGCACGATTGACCATGATGAGGACGACCTCCAGCGAGCTGATCGCGATCCTCGCCGTCGGGAGGGCCTGATGCGAGGCCTGCTCGAACGTCTCTCCGGTGAGGATCCGCCGGACCGCTGATCGAGTGCGGGTCTGCGCAGCTCGGATCAACCATGCCGCGATACGGACGGCTCGTCTCTTGCGCCGCCACGGCGGCGCTCGTCGTCATCGGCTTCTGGCCTTCGAACGCGATCGGCGCCACGGGCGCGACCGGCGCCGCGAACGGGGGCCTCGCTACAACTCGACAGACCCGCCCCGTGACGTTCAACCGGGACGTCGCGCCGATCCTTCATGCCAACTGCGTCGGCTGCCACCGGCAGGACGGCATCGGCCCGTTCAGCCTGACGACCTACGCCGACGCGCGCCCGCAGGCGGCGCGGATCGCGGCGGTCACCGCCGAGCGGCGGATGCCGCCCTGGAAGCCGGTTCCCGGCCACGGCCGCTTCCGGAACGAGCGGCGCCTCTCCGACGCGGAGATCGCCCTGCTGTCCCGGTGGGCGGCGACCGGCGCGGCGGAAGGCGACCCGGCCGACCTCCCGGCAGCGCCGGGCCCCGCGGACGGCTGGCAGCTCGGAGCACCGGACCTCGTCGTGGCGCTGCCGGCGCCCTTTCCGCTACCCTCCGGCGACGCCGACGTCTACCGCAATTTCGTGCTCCCCGTGGAGCTGGACGCCCGGCGCTGGGTGCGCGCCATCGAGCTGCGGCCGGGCGCCGGCGGCGGACGCGTCATCCACCACGCGCGCATCCTGCTCGATGGGACCGGCGCGGCGCGCGCGCTCGACGCCGAGGAGGCCGCGCCCGGCTACGACGGCCTGATGCTCGACCACGCCCGGTTCCCCGCCGGCCACTTCCTGGGCTGGGCGCCCGGAAAGACCCCGGCGGCGCTCCCGGACGCAATCGCCTGGCCGCTGGATCCGGGGACCGATCTCGTCCTGCAGCTCCACCTGCTGCCCGGTCCCGAACCGGTCGACGTGCAGCCGACCGTCGGGATCCACTTCGCGGACCGGCCGGCATCGCTGACGCCGGTCTCGGTGCTGCTCACGTCGAAGGCCATCCGCATCCCGGCCGGCGCTCCGGCCCACGTCATCGAAGACCGCTATCGGCTGCCGGTTGCGGTCGACGTGCTGGGCATCGCACCGCACATGCACTACCTGGGAAAGAGGGTGGAGGCGTGGGCCACGCTGCCGGACGGTAGCGAGGAGCCGCTGCTGCGAATCGACGACTGGGACTTCAACTGGCAGGACGAGTACCGCTACGAGGAGCCGATTCATCTGCCGGCCGGCACGCGGCTCCGGGTGCGCTTCACCTTCGACAATTCGACCGCCAATCCGCGCAACCCGCAGGTTCCACCGGTCACGGTCGGCTTCGGACCGGCGGCGACCGACGAGATGGCGGAGCTGATGCTGCAGGTGCTGCCGGTGGGCGACGCGGCCACGCTGGCGCGCGATTTGGCCGTCAAGCGGGCCCGCGACGACATCCTCGGCTATCAGGCGCTGCTCCGCGCCGATCCTGCCAACCACGTGAACCACGCCGCGCTCGCGGTCCGCTATCTCGACGTCGGCCAGATCGCGCTGGCGCGGGAGCACCTGGAGCGGGCCATCGGCCTAGACCCGGACTTCGCGGACGCACACTACAACCTGGGCGGCGTGGCCCTGGCCGAGGGAGATACGGCGTCGGCCATCGCGGCGTACCGGCGCGCCATCGCGCTGCGTCCCGCCTACCCGGAGGCGCACAACAACCTGGGCGGGCTGCTGGCGGCGACCGGCGCCCTCGACGAAGCGCTCGTGCACTACCGGCTCGCGGTGCGCTTCGATCCCGGACACTCCGGGGCGCATTACAACCTGGCGAACGTGCTGCTGTCGCGCGGCGACTCGGCGGAAGCGATCCGGCACTACCGGCTGGCGCTGGCGGCGGCCCCGGACGACGCCGAAGTGATGAACAACCTGGCGCGGGCGCTGGTCGGCACCGGCGACGCGGCCGAGGCCACCTCGCTGTACGCACTGGCCATCGCGGCTCGCCCGACCCTGAGCGCGCCGCGGCTGGGACTGGCCTGGATCCGCGCCACGGCGGCGGACGCCGCGTTGCGGGACGGCGCAGAGGCGGTGCGGCTCGCCGGCGAGGCGGTACGGCTCGGAGGCGACGACCATCCGGATGCGCTCGACACGCTGGCTGCCGCCTACGCCGCCGCCGGCCGCTTCGAGGACGCCGTGGCCACGGCTCGCCGCGCCGCGGCCCGTGCGCGCGCAACGCCGGGACTCGAGGAACTCGCGCCGGGGATCGAGCAGCGGCTGCGACGGTACCTGCGCTTCGAGCCCTATCGCGCGCCGCCGTGACGGGAGGGCGGGCGCGACGAAACGCCGGCGATCAGCGTCCCGCCGAGGCCTGGACCTGCGCCAGCAGATCCGTCAGATCCGGATGGCCCGGGTGTACCAGCAGCGCTTCGCGCAGCCACTCGCGCGCCTCGCCCGAGCGGCCGAGTTGCAGCAGGATGACGGCGCGCACCATCCATGCCTCCGCGAACGCGGGATCGATTCGGATCGCCTCGGAGAACTGAGCCGCCGCCTCTTCCAGCCGCCCGGTCAGCCGAAGGGCTTCCGCCAGCCCGAGCCGCGCCTCCAGGTAGTTCGGCCGCAGCTCGACGGCCGCGGCGTAACGTTGTGCCGCCTCGGCGTGCCGACCGCTCATCCCCAGGATCACCCCGACGCCGAACTCCGCCTTCTCGAAGTCGGGCGCGATGCGCAGCGTCGCCTCGAGCTCCTCCACCGCGCCATCGGTGTCGCCGGCCATCATCAACGCGGTCCCCAACCGGTGCCGCAGCGACGGGTCGTCCGGCGTCGCGGCCAGCCCGTCCCTGAAGATCGCCGCCGCGTCGTCGAACCGGCGGGCATCCATGGCCCGCATGCCGCGGATCTCGTAGGCGAGGGCGCTCCGCAGCAGACCGTTGTACGCCTGCATCAACGGGTCCGGGGGCGCCGGTACACCGTCGCCGCGGCGCTGCAGATGCGCCTGGGCCACGTCGAGATCGCCCAGCGCACGGTGCGCCATGCCGAGGTTGTAGTGCAGACTCCCGGCCGACGGTTCCAGCGCCAGGGCGCGCTCGAGGTAACCGACCGCCCGGCCCGCGTCCCGTGCGGCGAGGGCCGCCCACCCGGCGCCGGCCAGCGCCGCGGCCGAGGCGGGATCGACCGCCAGCGCCCGCTCGAACGCCGCCGCCGCCTCGGCGGGACGCCCTCTGTCGAGCTGCATCCGCCCGAGCCAGACCAGCGCCGCGAGGTCCGTCGGCTCCACGGCGAGCGCGCGGGCAAAGAACTCCGCCGCCCGTTCGCGATCGCCCCGCTGGCGGTAGAGGTGCGCGAGATAGTAGGGCCAGCGCATGACGCCCGGCGCCAGTCCGTGGGCGTTCAGGTACGCGACCTCCGCCCGCTCGCGGTAGCCGGCGGCCATCAGGATCAGGCCGAGTTCGCCGTGGGCGTCTCCCAGAACCGCCGGCGACGTATCGGGACCGTCGGCCGCACGAGACACCGCGGCGTAACGCTCGCGCACCTGCGCCTGCACCGGCGGGGCCAGTCGCGACAGGTCGGGCCGATCCACCGTCTGCGGTCCCGGCCACTCTAGCGCGCCGGGGACCGGCAGGGAGCCGCCCGCATCGGACGACCCGCCGCCGCATGCCGCGGCGAGAGCGACCACGGCCAGAACTGCCGCCCACCCGCTCCGCGCCGGATTCATCGCGGCTCTCCCTCACCTTGCACGAGCGTGCTGTAGCGGCCGACCGACACCGCGGACCACTCCTCCGTCCTCCCGTCCGGCCAGATGACCTGCACGCTCAGCGCCTCCGCCGCCTCGTCCCCGAGCCCAATCAGCACCCGCGGATCGTGCGCCGACGCGTAGCTGCCGTCGACCCGCACCCGCCGCCGGCGCATGATCCCATCGGAGCCGGCGACCGCCACGCGCGCGCCGAGCCTGTCGCGCGGCGCGGCACCGCCGACGAGACGCAGTCCCAACCAGTCGCGGCGGTGACCCGCCTGGTTGATCAGCAGCTCCACCCGGCCCGCAGCGTTTGCTACCAGGATATCCGTGTCGCCGTCGTTGTCCACGTCGCCGAACGCCGCGCCCCGGCTGACCTCGGACCGGGCGAACGCCGCCCCGGCACGGTCGGTCACATCCGCGAATCGCACCCCGCCCAGGTTGCGTAACACCTGGTTGCGCTGATCCAGCGGGAAGGGATTGTCCGGTCCGAGTGCTTCGAGCTGCTGCGTCACCGAGCCGTTGACGGCGACAACGTCGAGCCAGCCGTCGTTGTCGACGTCGATCCAGCCCGCCCCGAACCCGGTGTACGGCAGGCTCGCGGCGCGGATGCCGAAGGCCGCGCTCAGGTCCTCGAACAACCCCGCGCCGTCGTTCACGTACAGAGTGCTCCCCTGCCCGGTCAGCTCCGTGATGAACAGATCCTCGTCGCCGTCGTTGTCGAAGTCCCCGGCGTCCACCCCCATGTCCGCATTCGCGTCCCCCGCCGCGCCGAGCGCGACGCCCCGCAGCAGGGCCAGGTTCCGGAACGCGCCGCCGCCCTGGTTGATCCAGAGCTGGTTCTCCTGCTGATCGTTGGCGACGAACAGATCGATCCAGCCGTCGTTGTCGAAGTCGGCCGACGCCGCCCCCAGCGCCGGCCCGAAGTCCCGTCCCAGTCCGGCCGCCGCGGTGACGTCGGCGAAGGTCCCGTCACCCCGGTTGCGGAACAGCCGGCTCGGGGCCGGCGGGCTCACCTCCGGCGGGCAGTAGTCGGGCGGCCCGGACCGGTTGTAGCACTGCGTATGCGTGTCGAGGGTGTAGTTCAGGTAGTTGCCGACGAACAGATCCAGCCAGCCGTCGCGGTCGAAGTCCAGGAACGAGGCAGGAACGCCCCACGAGGGCTCGTCGGTGCCGGTCTCGCGCGAAACGTCCGCAAACGTACCGTCGCCGCGGTTGCGCAGCATCCGGTTCGAGCCGAAACGCGTCAGGTACAGATCCACCCAACCGTCGTTGTCGTAGTCGCCGGCCGCCACCCCCATGCCGTAGCCGCCGGCGGGCAGGCCGCTCTGCGCCGTGACGTCGGTGAACCGGAGCACCCGCGTTCCGTCCGGCCGCACATCGAGGTCGTTCCGGAACAGGCGATCGCCGGGGGCCTGCGCCTCCGGCAACGGCGCCATCGGCGTTCCCGCCCCGAGGAGCTCGCCCTGTACCAGGTAGACGTCGAGGTCGCCGTCCTTGTCGTAGTCGAGCAGGCCGGCGCCCGGCCCCATCATCTCCGGTTGATAGAAGCTGCCGGACATCCCGTTGAAGTGGACGAAATCGAGGCCTGTCTCCTCCGCGCGGTCCTCGAAGAGCGCGATCGACGGATCGAGAGGCGCAACAGCCGGAGCACCCGTCCCGGCCGACTCCGATGACCCGGGGACGGCCGGACCGCACGCGGCCAGCATCGCGGCCGCGGTCCACGCCAGCAGCGAGCGCCTCACGTCGCGAAGACCGCTACGGACCGCATCGGACCTTCCCACTGCTCACGCCGGCCGCCGAAGCCATCGTCGGTCGCCATCGTGCCGTTCAGACGACGGGCGTCACGCGCACGGTGACGTCCTCGCGGGCGATGCCGATCTGGATGTCGATCGTCTCGGTATCGAGCGGGAGCGGCGCGCGGGAATAGGTCAGAATGTACTGACCTGCCACCTCGTTTGCGATTTCGAGGAGCGGCTTCGCGAGCCCGGCGCTGGCGTAGGTGTTGACGAGCCGGCCGCCGGTCCGCTGCGACGCGGTCTCGAGCGCCGTCAGCCAGTCGCGCGTCTCGCGGGCCATGATCGAGTTGCGCATGTTGTTGTCGGCGGTGCCGCTGAAGGCCGACGCCCGATCGAAAACGCCGCGTCCCACAACGGAGAACGAGGCGCTGCTGCGGAGCGCCACGATGTGGACCGGCGCGCCGATCGCCTGCAGTACTCCTATGACCTCATCGACGGGGCGGACCGAGGTGTTGGGCGATTCGGTGGCGAAGGCGCCGGCCACCTGATCCGAGGTGATGATGACCAGCGCGGGTCGGCTCGGCTGCCGGTTGCGAATGTCGCGAACGGTCTCGATCAGCGCGTCCTGAAAACGCGAAATGGCGCCGACGGTCGGGAACACCCGCTCGACCGCCTCCTGCAGCACGCTGAGACGGGTCGTCGCCGGGACCACCCGCACCGGAATGTCCCCGAACGTCATCAGCGACATGCGTGCATAGCCGTCCAGCGCATCGACCAACTCCGCCAGGGCCCGCCGCACGTGTGTGGTCGCCGGCACGACCGCTTCGCTGGTGTCGACCAGGATCGAGACGTCCGCCAGGCCGCTCGGGCGCGCCAGGTACAGCACCTCGCACCGCACCCCGTTCTCCAGCACGGAGACCTCCTGGGGCCGGAGATTCACCACCGGCTGCCCGTCGTCGTCGAGCACGGTCAGGTAGAGCTGCTGCGCCGACTGCGCGGGAAGAACCGCGTCCACCGCCGCCCAGAGGGCAACGACGACAGCGACGGCGACGACCGGACGTAGACGCGACGAACGGCGCGTTCGCGTTGACATCGCCATGGGAGTCCTCCTTGCCCTGTCGAGCCATCCCACTATACGCTAGGCGACCCTGCTCGGGTGGCGAGGATGCGACGTCAGAGGACCGGAGCGACGCGGGCATGGAGCTACCTGACCGGGACCACCCCGCGTTACGGCATGGCGTCGGCGGACCACGGCGTGCGGCATGGCTCCCCCCGTTCGTAACGGCGCAGATTCACGGTCAGGCGCCGGACGGCGTCCGGCATCCGGGCGAGCTCCGCGGCGCCGATCAGCGCACGCTGCACCTCCGCGGCCTCACCGAAACGGCCCAGCTCCGCCAGCGTCATCGCCATCGTCTCACCCAGATCCATGGTCGGCTCCGGCTCCGCGTCCATGACCCGCTCGACGAGCGTCATCGCCCGCCGGCCATTGCGGATCGCGGGATCGGGCGCTGCGGCGAGCAGCCGGGCCAGAGCGTGCGGGAAAGAGATCTCGTTCGGAAACGCGTCCATCGCCGTGACGAGCCGGTCGTGTGCCTCGCGATAGCGGCCGAGCTGCACGAGCGCCATCACGTAGCCGAATCGCGCCTCCACCGCGTCCGGATTCGAGCGCAAAACCAGCTCGTAGTACGACAACGACGCCTCGGGGTCTCCCGAGTGCCGCAGGCTGATCGCCATTCGCAGGCGGACCGCGTCGTCACCCGGCCGGTGGCGCAGAGCGGTCGCGAACCGCTCGACCGCATCGGCGTGGCGCCCCGTCTCCTGCAGCACCACGCCGATGCTGTAGTGGGACGGAAAGTAGTCGGGAGTGCTCCGCACGACCCGTTGGAACTCTGCCATCGCGCCGTCCACATCGCCGGTCATGAACAGCGCGGTGCCGAGCCGGTGCCGCAGCCCGGGGTCGTCGGGAGCCAGCTCCAGCCCCTGCCGGAATTGCTCGATCGCCGCGGGCCATTCCTGCCGGTCGAGCGCGGCCACACCGCTGGTCTCGTAGGTCCCGGCGGTGTCGAGCAGCGAGTCCAGCGCCGCCATCAGCGGGTCGCCCGGGCGGATCTCGGCGTTCTCCCGCCGCCGCAGATGCTCCTCGGCCTTCGCGTCGTTCCCCAACCCGCGGTAGGCCATCCCCAGCGGATAGTGCACGGCGCCGATGTCCGGACCGCGCGCCAGGATCTCCTCCAGCAGATCCGCCGCCCGGCGGTAGTCCTCCTCCAGCAGCGCCGTCTGCGCCAGACCGTACCGCGCCGAGAGCGACGCCGGATACAGCGACAGCGCCCGCGCGAAGAGCGGCTCGGCGTCCTCGGACCGTCCCTGCTCCAGACGAATGTCCCCGAGCCAGAACAGCGTCGTCGGATCGTCCGGCTGGATCCGGAGCACCTGCTCGAAGAACGTGGCCGACTCCTCCAGCGCGCCGCGGTCGCGGTACAACTGCGCCAGGTAGTAGGGCCAGCGGACGTCGTCCGGAGCCAGCGCCGCCGCCTCGCGCAGGCACGGCTCGGCCTCCTCCGTGAACCAAGCCGCCATTAAGGTCATCCCCATCACGCCGACCGCCTCGGCCAGCAACTCGTCCGGAATGCCCGCGCGCGCGTCAGGCCGCGGAAGAGCCGCGTGACGGCCGCGAATCTGCGCCTGCACGCCCTCGCCGACCCCGGCGAGATCCGGCAACGCGGCTCCGCACGAGGCTGCGATTTCCGCGGTCTGCGTATCTATTGCGGCCGGCGAGTCACCGCGCGCCGTCCCGTCCGGCGCGGAGCACCCCGCGGCCAGCACGGCGAGCCCGAACCCCGTGGCGAGTACCCAATGTGAGATGAGCCGTGGCGGCGCGTCCGTTCGTCGAACCGGCATCAGGAACTCCCCGCACCTTGCCTGAGCGTCGTCCAGCGGTCGATCTCGACGACCGGCGACCCGAGCATGTCGCGGCCTCGGGCCCCGGATCGTCACTACGGCTGGGCAGTCTAGTGCTGCGCCATGATTAAACGTTCGGGTGTGCGGTGCTGTGATTCGTCGATGATTGCGCGCTGCAACCCATGTCCGTGTCCGAAGATTATGACGTGGCGGACCACTAGTGTGGCGTCTCGCAAATCTATAGCATAAGTGTTCTCGCTCCTGCGGCGGATCGATTGCGCGGTGCGGTCCGCCAGGCAAAGGGCGGAGTTCTCGGGGCCGCTGAGCTCTATCGGGTTGCGAGAGCGCCAATTTATGCCATGCACTTGAGGGACTCGACACTAGCGCCTCGGCTCACATTCCGCCACGCGGCGACCCGGAAGCTCACAGCGGCGACCGGCTCGGACGCCCCCGCTCATAGCGGGCCAGGTTCGCGGCCAGTCCCCGGGCGCGGGGCGCCTGCCCCGCCTGCTGCGCCGCTGCGATGGCCCGCCGCTGCCACGTCACCGCCTCGTCGTAGCGCCCCAGCTCGGCGAACACCATCGCCCGGGTCTCGTAGGTCTCGATGCTCGTGTCTCCGCCGAGCCGCTCGTCCATCAGCGCCAGCGCGCGCTCCCCGTCCCGGACCCGGGCGTCCGGCGCCGCCGCCAGTACCCGCAGCAGCAGGTTGGTCAGCAGCGCATGGCCGGGATGCACGAGCTGCGCCCGGTCCAGCCAGTCGCGCGCCTCCCGATGACGTCCGAGCTGGATAAGCGCCACCCCCCGCCCCATCCAGGCCTGATCGGAGGCCGGGTCGATCTCGACCACCTCCTCGAACGCCGCCGCCGCCTCCGCGAGTCGTCCGGCGAGGCTCAGCGTGTCGGCCAGCCCCATCCGGGCATCCACGTAGTTCGACCGGCTCCGGACCGCGGCCTCGTAGCGCGCGATCGCCTCGCCGTAACGACCATCACGGGCCAGCAGCTCGCCCAGACTGAAGTGGGCGTCGGCGAAATCCGGGGCCACCGCCAGCGCCGATTCGAACTGCGCCACCGCGCCGCGGACGTCGCCCGTCATGTGCAGCGCCACGCCGAGACGGTGCCGCAGCGTCGGATCGTCCGGCGCCAGCGCCAGACCGGCCCGGAACGCCGCCGCCGCCTCGGCGTGCCGTCCCGCGCCGAGCGCGCCCGACCCACGCCGCTCGTGGGCCAGCGCGCTGTCCAGCAGGCCGGTCGACTGCTGCAGGAGCGGGTCGGGGAGTCCCGGCGCCCCGTTTCCCCGCTGCCGCAGATACCGCTCCGCGAGATCCAGCCGGCCCAGCTCCCGGTATGCCATGCCGAGGCTGTAATGGAGGCTCGTCGCCCCCGGATCGACGGCCAGCGCCCGTTCTAGGTAGGTAACGGCCCGCGCCGCGTCCTCGCGCGCCAACGCCGCGCGCCCGATTCCGGCCAGTACCGCGGCCGACGCGGGCTGCACGGCCAGCGCCCGGTCGAACACCCGCTCGGCCTCCGCGGGCTGTCCCTGATCGAGATGCATCTCGCCCAGCCAGACCAGCGCCGGCAGGTTGTCCGACTCCAGATCCAGGACTCGCCGGAAGCCCTCCACGGCTCGCGCCCGTTGCCCGGTCGCCTGGTACAGATGCGCCAGGTAGTAGGTCCAGCGCACCGCGCCGGGAACCCGCGCCTGCGCGTTCAGGTAGGCGTCCTCCGCCGCCTGGTAGAACCCGGCCGCCTGCAGCAGCAGACCGAGCTCGCCGTAGGCGTCGCCGAGCGCCTCCGCCGAAGCGCCCGCCCCACCGCCGAGCGCGAGCACCGCCGCGTGCCGCGCGCGGATCTGATCCTGCACGCCCGTCTCCAGCCCCGCCAGCCCGGGCAGGACCAACGGTGGGGGCGCCGCGTCCTTGGCGGGGGCGCGCCGTCCCTCCGCGCCCGAACCTGCTTCGTCGAGCGGCCCACAGGCTGCGCACATCACCACCGCCAGCATGGCGGCAGCGGCCATGGACGACACGACGGCGCCGGGAGGAGCATTCATGGTCGCCGGCCGTCTCCTTCCGTCAGCGTCGTGTAGCGATCCACCGGCACCCCGGCCCACTCCTCGACGCTGCCCCCGGGCCAAGTGACGCGCACGCGCGGCGGACCGTCCGACTCCCCGAGACCGACCACTACCCGTGGATCGTTGGCCGAGGCGTAGCTCCCATCGGTACGGGCGCGGCGCCAGCGCGTCGAGCCGTCCGGCAGCATCACCTCCACCCTCGCCCCCAGCATGTCCCGCGGCACCTCGCGGCCGACGAGACGGAGCCCGATCCAGCGACGCCGCTGGCCCACCTCGTTGACGAGCAGGCGCACCGGCCCGGCGCCGTTGGCGATGAGCACGTCGGTGTCGCCGTCGTTGTCGACGTCGCCGAACGCGGCGCCGCGGCTCACCTCCGACAGCGCGAACGCGGCACCGGCCCGCTCCGTCACGTCCTCGAACCGCGCGCCGCCGCGGTTGCGGAACACCTGGTTCCGCTGCTGCAGCGCGAACGGATTGTCCGGTCCGTACGCCTCCAGATCCAGCGTGACGGTCCCGTTGACGGCGACCACGTCCAGCCAGCCGTCATTGTCGATGTCGAGCCAACCCGCCCCGAAGCCGGTGTACGGCAGACTTGCGGCGCGGATGCCCCGGCCCGCGCTCTGGTCCCTGAACATCCCCCCGTCGTTGACGTACAGCGTGCTCCCCTGCCCCGCCAGCTCGGTGACGAAGAGGTCCTCGTCGCCGTCGTTGTCGAAGTCGCCGGCGTCCACCCCCATGTCGGCCTTGGCCACTCCGGTGGCGCCGAGCGCCGTCCCCCACAGGAGCGCGCGGTTCCGGAAGGTGCCGTCGCGCTGGTTGATCCACAACTGGTTCTCCCGCTGGTCGTTGGCGACGAACAGATCGAGCCAGCCGTCGTTGTCGTAGTCGGAGGCTCTGGCGCCGAGTCCCGGCCCGAACTCCCGCCCCATCCCGGCCTGGAGCGTCACGTCCGCGAACGTCCCGTCGCCGAGATTGCGGTACAGCCGGTCCGGCTGAGCCGGACTCACCTCCGGCGGGCAGTAGTCCGCCGGTCCGGACGGCGCGAAGCACTGCCAGTGCGACTCCTGAGTGTAGTTCAGGTAGTTCCCAACGAACAGATCGAGCCAGCCGTCGCGGTCGTAGTCGAAGAAGGCGGCGGGAACGCTCCACCCGGAACCGGCGGTGCCGGTCTCGGCCGAGACGTCGGCGAACGTCCCGTCCCCCTGGTTCCGGTACATCTGGTTGGGCCCGAACCGCGTCAGGTAGAGGTCGACCGAGCCGTCGTTGTCGTAGTCGCCGGCGGCCACGCCCATACCGTAGCCGCGCGCGGCGATGCCCGCCTCGTTCGTCACGTCCGTGAACCGCAGCCGGCGCTCCCCGCCGGGCCCCGCCTCGAGATCGTTGCGATACAACCTGTCGCCCGGCGGCTGCCCCGCGGGCGGCGGCAGGAGTGGATCGCCGTCCCCGAGCCTTCCGCCCTGCACCAGGTAGACGTCGAGGTCGCCGTCGTTGTCGTAGTCGAGCAGGCCCACCCCGGGGCCCATCATCTCGGGCTGGTAGAACCTGCCGCTCATCCCGTTGACGTGGACGAAGTCGAGCCCCGACTCCGCGGCCCGGTCGACGAACCAGTCGCCGTCGTGCTCGATCGACAGGACCGCCGGTGCGCTCGTTCCGGCGGTGTCGGGAGGAGCCGTCGTTTCCGCCCCGCAGGCGGCCAGCCAACCGGCAATAGCCAACCCCCCCACACGCCAGCCGGACCGTGCGTTCATCGTGTCATGGTAGATCGACCGACCCGACCAGCCGCAACCAGCGGACCGATGGCACGATCGTGCTTATTCTTCGAAGCATCGAATCGCGCCGATGCCGCGTTGCCCTCCCACCGGCGCACGTGCAATCATTTGGAGGCGGCGCGCCGGCGGCGCACGAGCGAACCGCCCCGGAGAAGACCGCAGCATGAAGTTCTTCCGCGACGCCTGGCCCATCGTCGTCATCGTCGGCACCATCGCCGGCGCCGTCTGGACCGCGGCCTGGAGCGTCAGAGACTTCATGACGGCTCAAATCGCGGCAAGTGAATCCCGGCTCACGGCGCAGATCGCAGCCGCCGAAACCCGCCTCACCGCGCAGATCGCGGCAACCGACAACCGGCTCACCACGCAGATCGCGGCGACCGACAACCGGCTCACGACTCTCGACAATCGGTTCACGGCGCAGATTGCAGAGAGCGAGACCCGTCTGACCGGACTGATCGCCGAGATCCGCCTCCTGTTCGTCGACCATCTCGAAGATCACGCCAACGCGCGTTGACACCGAAGCCCCTCGGCGCGTCACACCGTTTCGTGCTCGAACGCCACGACGTTGCGCGAGGCGCTGCTGAACTCCACCCCGACCAAGTGGACGGGTTCGCCCAGCGAACGGTACTTGTCCGCGTAGGCTTTCGCCTTCAATTGCGCCAGGGCCGCCCCCGGCCCGGCCTGCTCCACGACCTTGAACTCGAACAGGCACACCCTGCCGCCGAAGCGGACCGCCATGTCCGCGCGCCCGCGGGTGCTGCTGTCCTCCACCGTCACGCCGGCGCCCAGCACGGAGGCGAAGTAGGCGTAGAAGACGCTGGCGTAGTAGCCCTCGAAGCGGGCGATGTCGTTGTTGGTGTAACCACTCGTAGGGGATGCTGGCGAAGAACGCGTGGAACAGGTCCTTGAGGCCGGGAACATCGCCGGCCATCAGGAGGTCGTAGAGCCTGTCGCCGTTGCGCTCCCGTTGCGGGTCCCGGGTCAGGTGGGCCAGCAGGCTCTCGTTCAGACTCTGGAACACCTCCCGGTTCGGGTACCCGAGCCGGTAGCGCGTTCTCCCGCCGCGCGACTCCGTCGCCTGGATGGTGAGGTAGCCGGTCTGGAACAGCAGGGCCTCCGGCGTGATGCTGTCCACGTCGAACGTGCTCAGCAGGCTCGCGCTGCCAACCATCCCGTCCAGCGCCAAGGCGCTGACGCCGCGTTCGACCAGGGTTTCGATCAGGAAGGTCGGCGTGCCGGTCTCGAACCAGTAGGCATCGAACTCGCGGTTGCGGAACAGCAGCAGGATGTCGAACGGGTTGTAGACTTTCTCCTCGCCCCGCCAACTGTAGCCGTTGTACCAGTCGCGGATTTCGTCCCGGTCCAGTCCTCCGAGCTCGGGCGCGAACACCGTGTCCAGGTCGGCGTCGGTGTAGCCGCAGATTGCCGAGTAGCGCGGGTCCAGGGTGATGTCGGTCAGGTTGTTGAGGCCGGAGAACAGGCTCACCTTGGAGAATTTGCTGACGCCCGTGATGAAACTGAACCGCACGTGCGCGTCGCAGTCCTTGATGGTGGCGTACAGGCCGCACAGAAAGTCGCGGTTCGCACGCGCGATCTCCGACTCCTCCAGGGCGTCCAGAATCGGCCTGTCGTACTCGTCCACCAGCACGGCGACGGGTCGCCCGCTCTGCCGATGCAGCGCCTCGAGCATGTGACCGAACCGGTCCGATGCCGAAGCGTACCTGGAAACCACCCCGGTCTCGCGTTCCACGGCGTCGAGCTGGGCCATCACGGTCGCGGGAAGATGCTCCGGCTCCTTGAAATTGCCGCTGCCGAAGCTGAGGCGCAGCACGGGATACCGCACCGACCAGTCCCACCGGTCGTGGATGGCCAGTCCCTCGAACAGCGCCTCGTTGCCCTCGAACAGCTCCTTGCACGTGTCCAGGAACAGGCTCTTGCCGAAGCGCCGCGGGCGCGACAAGAAGTAGTGCTTGCCCTCGTCGAGCAGGCGCGCGACGAAGGCGGTCTTGTCCACGTAGTAGCAGTGCTGCTCCCGGATCTCGCGGAAGGTCTGCATGCCGATGGGCAGCTTGCGTCGAGTGACGACCGGGGTGTCCGTGTTCATCGCGACGCTTCCGGGAGGAAGCCACCAAGGAGCGCAGTATAGCGCCCGCGACGGCACCACGCGCGCTATAGGGCCACGGGCCCGCCGCAAAGAAACGGGCCGGGAAACAGCTTGGCTTCCCGGCCCGGACATTCAACGGTCGCGCGCCGGTCGACGCGTGACCACGATCCACTGATGAACCCTACCAGTGAATGTTCGTCGCGACCTGCATGAACCGCCCCTGGATCGTCCGCGTCACGTTCCCGAGGCTGCCACCGAAGTAGTTCGTCCCCTCGATGATCGGGTCGGCGTTGATGATGTTGTAGAGGTCCGCCTGCACGTCCACGCGCAAGCCGTTCGGCAGGTTGAACACCTTCCGGATCGAGACGTCGATCTGGTTCAGGCGGTCGAGGTAGGTGGACCCCGGCGCCATCAGCGGGATGTAGATGGTGTCCGTCCTGGGGACACCGGCCGGGTAGTAGGCATCGGTCTTGGGTACGTTCCACCCGACGTTCCCGGTGCGCGTGAGGGAGCCTTCCAGTTCGCCGCCGCCGTTCAGGCCGCCCGCACTCTGGCCCTGGCCGCCACCGACGTGGAGCTCACGGGGGTTGTACGACTGCAGTGACCCGCTGAGCGTGAAGTCACCCGGCAGCGGCAGCGTGCCGGAGATCTTGAACTCGTGGATCCACGGCACGCCGTACCCGCCGTAGGAATCCGGCCCCCACGCCCCGGTCGGGTCGCAGAAGAGCAGCTCGTTCGGGTTGTCCCGGGTGTCGCAACGGGTCAGGATGTTCCGCTCCATCGTCCAGCCGCCGAAAATGTTCGTTCCGTTCGGCAGCCGGGCATTGAACGCGCTTTCCAGACCGTTGTACGAGTCGGAGTACCCGTCGTCCCCCGCGGTGTTGATGACGATGTGCTGGGGCGTTCGTGCGCGCGCCTCCGGCGTCAGGCTGTAGGCGGTCAGCATCGGTTGGGCCGCGATGCCGCTCGTCGAGCAGGGGAAGCCGCTCGGCCCCTTCCCGGCCGCATTCCCTTCCAGGCTGCTGGGGCCGCAAGGATTCGGGATATCGAACGCGACGTAGTCGTCCAGACCGCGCGCGGCGTTGTGCTGGAGGATGCCCTCATAGCTGTCGCGTTTGTACCAGTTGAAGCTCGCCGACAGCCCGGGCAGGAGCTCGCGCTGGATTCCCAGGTTGAACAGCGAGGCCCAGGGCCGCGCGACGCCGTTCGGGTCCTGACTCGGACGCCCGATCGGGCCGCCGAATCCGGGATCGTTCGTCACGCCCACTTCCCAGTCCTGCACGTAGTCGTCGCCGTTGGTGCCGCCATGCTGCTGGTGCCCGGTGGTTCCGGCGACGCCCGTCGTGTAGGGGGCGCCCGGATCGCGACCCCCGTAGGCGACGGCGCCGAGACCGGGCGACATGGTCTCCAACTCGGCGAACGTAGCGCACGAGTTCCTCGTGGCCGGGCTGAGCGCGCAATCGAACCAGTCACGCTCGTGGTGCTGCCAGCCGCCCGGATGGAAGTCGCGCGCGTAGTTGAAGATGTTCGACGCGTTGTAGCGCCCCCACGAGAATTTCAGCGCCGTCGACGCGTCGCCGAACACGTCGTACGCCATCCCGAGCCGCGGCGCGATGTCGGTCCAGGACGGCACGCCTTCCTGCCTCGGGAACGCCGTGTCCCAGCTCGTGAACCGCCGCAGGGTGGCCGGGGTCTCCTCGATCGTCGAGTTGAACGACTCAAGCCGGAGCCCGAGGTTGAGCGTCAACCGGTCTATCGTCCAGGTGTCCTGCACGTACGTCGAGACGTCCTGGAAGGACATCTTGAAGTACGTCGGGTGGTTGGTCGGCCTTGCCGTCGTCGGCACGCCGTTGTCGTAGTACTGCCGCAAGGCGCCATTCTTCTTGAGATCCTCGAGGAACGGCCCCCAACTGCTCATCAGGCCCACCTTCAGGTTGTGCGACCCGGTGACGTACGACATCGAGGTGTTGTAGTTGAACCGCTCGACGTAGCCATGGCTGTCGCCCCAGTGGTACCGGTCGATGAAGCCGTTCGTCTTCTCTTGCCGGTCGGTGATCATGTACCACGGATCGATGGTCGAACCGTACTGGTTCAGGGAGCCCTGCATGCCGAGGCCCGGGTACCCCCCGACACCGGGGTAGCACGGCGTCGACTGACAGGTAGCGAGACCAGCGGGAAGCGGCTGCGTGTGCATGCCGTTCGGCGTCAGCGAAGCGCCCGGTGCGAACGGCACGTCGTCCTGCGAGTCTATGTTGCTCCAGTTCTCGACGTTGGTCGAGTAGCCTGCCTCCAGCAGCAGCCGGCTGCTGAGCGTGGCGGTCCACTTCGCCGACCCGACGTAGTAGAGGGGCGAGCCGTGGTGGGTCGCCGCCGTCGCGACGTCCTGCGTCGAACCGTGGTTGTGGAACCGCTGCTTGATGATGCGGTCCATGTACGTCGAGAACTTGTTGTTGGGGTTGACCTGGTACGTCAGGCGCAGCAGACCGCTGGTGACGCTGTTGTCGTCGACCCCTGGCAGCTTCTTGTCGAAGTCGTTCCCGTCGACGTCGGTACCGTACCGCGAGTGCAGGAAGTAGCGCGGCACCGACCCGTCGTCGCTCCGCGTGAAGCTGTTGGTGGTTGGCTTGTCGATCTCGAACCGGCGGAAGCTGCCGAAGAACCAGAATTTGTCACGCACGATCGGCCCGCCCTGGGCGAAGTTGAGGTCGTAGATCTGGTCGATCGACTCGTTCGAGCTGCCGCCGCGGTCCATGGTCCGCTGCGAGAGGTTGTCCCACTGCAGGCCCTTCCGGCTGAAGCCGAAGTACTGCTGCCCGCTGAAGGTGTTGCCCCCTTCGCGCCCGATCATGTTGATCCGGACGCCCCCCGCCGAGGTCTCGGCCGAGATCCCGCTCGTCTCGTAGACCATCTCCTGGTTCGCGAGGTGGTTGTTGTAGTTCTGGTTCGCCCCGTCGTACCCGGCGCTCATGACGAGCTGCCCGTCGACCGCGACCGTGGTCTGTCGGACGCTCATGCCATGGACCGACATGTAGGTCTGCTGCGCCGCCGTCGTCAGGCCGACCTCCGGGCGGTTCAGCTTGATCCCCGGGATCAACTGCGCGGTCGACTGCAGGTTGTTGCCGGTCGGGATGGCATCGAGCATCTCGCGATTTAGCACCTCGACCCGGCGGGTCGTCGCGATGTCGACCACCGGCGCCGCGCCCGAGACGGTCACCGTCTCCTCGAGCGCGCCGACCGAGAGCTCCGCGTCGAGCGTCGCCACGAACCCGGCCGGCAGTTCCTGCCGCTCGACCAGCACGGTCGAGAAGCCGGGCAGCGTGAAGGTCACGGAGTACGTGCCGGGACGCAGGTCGACGATGGTGTAGCGACCCGAGCCATCGGTGATCGCGACACGGCTCCCTTCGATCAGCGCCGGGCTCGACGCCTCGATGGTGACACCGGGCAGGATGCCACCGGTGTTGTCGGTGACCTCCCCGGTGATCTGGCTGCCGGCCTGACCCAGCGCCACAGCGGGCACGAGCGCCAGAGCGGCCAGCGCAACGACGGTCGCTGTCGGACATCTCATATTGGTTCCTCACTTCCAAAACGATCCACGTCGACGAACACACTGAACGTCATGCTGCAAGGGGTGTTCCATCCGTACCGACAACTGGTGCCGGCCGGCGCAATGATCGTGTAAGCCGTTATTCTGCACGTGTTTGCGGCCTTCGGCAACCGCACTTGCGGAGGCCTCGAGCCGGGACCGCCGCCAGCGACCGTCCTCCAATGGAATGGATCTAGATCCAAAGTCCTGCTCAACGCGCGCGGCACACGCCCGACACGCGGAAGCACTGATTCAACAGGGTCGCACGAAGCGTGTCAAGCACGGTAAACGGTGGAGTTGGTTCCGTCGTCACGGGACGGCGTCGGCCGGCCAGGGCGTGCGGCACGGCCGGCCCTGCTCGTAGAGGCGGAGATTCGCGGCCAGTCGGGGAACCGCCTCCCGCATCCCTTCCGCCTCGGCGGCGGCGATCAGATCCCGCTGCACCGCCGCGGCCTCGCCGTAGCGCCCCAATTCGGCCAGGGTCATCGCCATCGTCTCGCCGAGATCGATGGTGCGCTCCGCCTGCGCGAGCTGCTCGACGAGGCGCAGCGCCCGCCGGCCGTCCCGCACCTCGCCTTCCGGCGCGGCGGCCAACAGCCGCGCCAGGGCGTGCGGGAAGATGGCTGCGCCCGGGAAGGTCTCCATCCCCTCCGCCAAGCGATCGCGGGCCTCGCGGTAGCGCCGAAGCTGCACCAGGGCCATGGCGGCGCCGAAGCGCGCGTCGATCACATCCGGATCCATCCGCAGCACCGACCGGTAGTGTTCGAGCGCGGCGGCCGGGTCGCCGGCGCGGCGCAGGCTGACCGCCAGACGCAACCGGATGTCGCCGTCGGTCGGCTGGTAACGGAGGGCAGTCTCGAACCGCTCGATTGCCTCGCCGTGACGCCCTCCCTCCTGGAGCAGCACGCCGACGCTGTAGTGCACGGCGGGGAAGTTGGGCGACTCCCGCATCACGCGCTCGAACTCGGCCATCGCACCCTCGACGTCGCCCATCACGTAGAGCGCGGTGCCGAGCCGGTGCCGCAGCACGGGATGGTCCGGGTCGAGCGCGAGCCCCCGCCGAAACAGATCCGCCGCGACACTCCACTCCCCCCGGTCGAGGGCTTCGTTGCCGCGGGTCTCGTAGGCGCGCGCGCTCTCGATCAGCCCGTCCACCTCCGCCATCAACGGATCCGCGGGATGCAGCGCGGTGCTCTGCCGCCGCCGCAGGTGCGCTGCGGCCCGGGCGTCGTCACCCAGCGCACGGTAGGCCATGCCGAGCGGGTAGTGGGCGGCCGCCGCGGTCGGATCGCGCGCCAGGATCTCTTCGAGCACGTCGACCGCCCGCTGGTAGTCCTCGGCCAGCAGCGCCGCGCGGCCGAGTCCGTAGCGCGCCGACAGGGAAGCGGGGCGCAGCGCGAGCGCCTGCTCGAAGAGCGGCCGGGCCGAGACCGGCCGGTCCTGCGCCAGACGCACTTCGCCGAGCCAGATCAGCACCGCCACGTCGTCGGGAAGCAGCCGGAGCGCCGCGTCGAAGAGGGCGGCGGCCTCGGCAAGATCCCCCGCCTCGCGACGCAGATGGCCGAGGTAGTAGAGCCAACGGGGGTCGTCCGGCGCCAGCGCCGCGGCTTCGCGGAAGCACGCCGCAGCCGCCTCGGGAAAGCTCGCGGCCATCAGGATCATGCCGAGCGCGCCGCGGGCCGCGGGCCGCGTGTCGGCGCCGGCGTTCGCCGCGTCTTCCAGAGCGGTCACCGCCGCCTGCCGCTCGCGAATCTGCGCCTGCACCGACGCACCGACGCGGTCGAGGTCGGGGAGCGGTGTTCCGCAGGGAGGCGATCCGGCCGGCGCCGACAGCGCCAACGGCGCGGCGGGCGCCCCTTCGTCGGCTGCGCCGCAGCCACCCGCCAGCGCCGCCAGTCCGCACGCCAGTACGACGGACAGCGTGCCACCCGAGCCGCCCGGTTCCCTCGATCTCATCTTCGGTCGCCTGCGACGATCAACGGACGACCCGCACGGCGCCGCCGTCGCCCCGGCGCAGCGTCACCCAGGCGTCCACCTCAACGTCCCGCCACTCCTCGACCGCCCCGTCCGGCCAGTGCGCCTGCACGATCGGCCGGACATCCGAATCGCCGAGCCCCACGATCACGCGCGGATCGTTCGCCGATGCGTAGCTGCCGTCCGAGCGCGCCCGGCGCCAGAGCGTCGGCGCGCCGTCGCGCAGCACCGCCACTCGCGCCCCCAGCAGGTCGCGCCCGCCGATCCCGACGAGCCGCAGGCCGAGCCAGTGACGGCGCTCCCCGACGTGGTTGATCAGCAGTCTCACCGGCCCGGCGTCGTTGCCTGTCAGCACGTCGACGTCGCCGTCGTTGTCGACGTCGCCGAAGGCCGCGCCCCTGCCGCTCTCCGAGAGCGCGAAGGCCGCCCCCGCCTGCGCCGTCACGTCCGCGAAACGGCCGTCGCCGAGGTTGCGAAACAGCGTCTTCCGCTGATCGTAGGGAAAGTGCCCCACCGGACGGCCCGGAAGCGCGGTGATCGTGCCGTTCACGGCCAACAGGTCGAGCCAGCCGTCGTTGTCGAAGTCGAACCACGTGGTCCCCCACCCCGTGTAGGCCAGGCTCCCGGCCCCGAGCCCGGATCCGGTGCTCCGGTCCTGGAACGTCCCCGACCCGTCGTTGACGTAGAGGTTGTTCCCCTGGCCGTTCAGGTGGGTGATGAAGAGGTCATCGTCGCCGTCGTTGTCGAAATCGCCGGCGTCCACTCCCATGCTCGCCTCGGTCATGCCCATTTCGCTGAGCGCCGCGCCGGCGAGCAGGCCGGTGTCCCGGAAGGTGCCGTCGCGCTGGTTGATCCAGAGCAGGTTCTCGGCGCCGTCGTTGGCGACGTAGATGTCGATCCACCCATCGCCGTCGAAGTCGGCGGTGGAGACACCGAGCGCCGGGCCGAAGCGGCCGCCGACGAGCGCCGTGTCGCTCGCGTCGACGAACCGCCCGTCCCCGGTGTTGCGGTAGAGGTGGTCCGGGGTGCCGCCGTAGGTCTCCGGGGGGCAGTAGTCGCGCGCGTCGGCCAGGGTGCCGCACTCGATGCCGTTCTCCAGCGTGTAGTCGACGTTGTGGCCGACGTAGAGATCGAGCCAGCCGTCCCGATCGTAGTCGACGAAGGCGGCCGAGACGCCGAAGCCCGCGGTCGGCCCTATGCCCCGCTGAGCGGCCTCCTCCGTGAAGGTGCCGTCGCCGCGGTTCAGATAGAGCGCGTCGGGCCCGAAGTTGGTCAGGAAGAGGTCCGTCCAGCCGTCGTTGTTCACATCGCCCGCCGCGACACCGAGCCCGTAACCGTCCGCCTCGATGCCGCTCGCGGCGGTCACGTCCGTGAACCGCAGTCGCCGCGCCCCACCCGCACCGACTTCGAGGTCGTTGCGGTAGAGCCGCCCGGTGAGCGGCCCCCGCCCTGCCGGTGGAATGAGCGCGTCGTCGGGCTTCAGGCCCGCGTCGAGCATCCGCCCCTGGACGAGATAGACGTCGAGGTCGCCGTCGTTGTCGTAGTCGAACAGGCCGACGCCCGGAGGCACGAGCTCCGGGTAGTGGAAGCGGCCGGCGGCGCCGTTGAAGTGGACGAAGTCGAGACCGGACGCCGCCGCCTCGTCCGTGAACCAGTCGCCGGCCGGGATCTCCAGCACCGGAGAGTCCGGAGATCGGTCGTTCGTGTCGGCAACGCCGCCGGACTCCGCCGCACATCCGGCCGACAGGCAAAGCAGAAGAATCGCGCGCAGCGCGGCGAGCGGGGAGCAACGGTCGGTGATGGTCACGAATCTTGACACGCCATCATAGCCGACGCACCGACGGGTGGCCTCGCGCAGCTTGCACCGGCCCGCGACGGCACATACGATGGCTGTATGGCGATGGTGTTGTCGAAGACCTACGAAGCCTTCAAGGTGGCCGGTGCGCCCGACGACAAAGCCCGCGAGGCGGCCGAAGAGATTGCCGGCTTCGAGAATCGACTGACCCGCCTGGAGGTCATGGTGGCGTTGGTCCTGGCCGGAGTCGCGAGCCTCGTCGTCAAGACATTCTTCCCCTGAGCCTTCGCCAAGGTCCGCGCCGCCCGCCGCAACCCTGCCGCACGATTCGCCGGTACGAAGAAAGGGCCGGGAAGCGCTCAGGCTTCCCGGCCCTTGAACCGGCGTCACGCCTCACGCGTGACGTGAACGACCGCTAGAGCCAGACGACCTACCAGTGCAGGTGCGTCGCGAGCTGCAGGAAGCGGCGGTTGATGGTCCGCGTCGCGTCCCCGAAACCGCTGCCGTAGGTCGAGTTCATCTGGATGATCGGGAAGTAGTTGGGGACGTTGTAGATGTCGGCCTGCACGTCCCATCGCATCCCGTTCGGCAGCGTGAAGGTCTTCCGGATCGAGACGTCAATCTGCGTCAGCCGATCCGCGAAGAGCGCGCCGGGCGGCATCAGCGGGATGGTCAGTCCCTGCGTTCGCGTCACCCCCTGCGCCGTGAAATCGTCGACGGTCGTGTTGTAGGCGAGGTTGCCGACGAACGTGTGGACGTCGTCGAACGTCGAGCCGCCCTGATTGGTCCCGCCGAAATTCCCGGTCGACCCGCCGGCGGTCACCTCGTGGGCCGGATAGAACTGCGCCGACCCGCTCAGGGACCAGCCGCCGGGCAGCGGCACGACACCGGAGATCTTGAAGTCGTGCAGCCACGGGATGTCGTACTGCCCGGAGTCGCAGAAGAGCAGCCGGTTCGGATTCTCCGGCTGGTCGCAGCGGGTCATGATGTTCCGCTCCATCGACCAGCCGCCGAACATGGTGACACCGTTCGGCAGCCGCGCGTTGAACCCGGACTCGAAACCGTTGTAGGTGTCGGTGTTGAGGTCCGAGTTCGTCATGAACCGGTCGGTGCCGGTGAGACCCCGCGCATCCTCGTTCAGGTTGTAGACGGTCAGCGTTGACGGCGCCGCGATGCCGCGCGACGAGCAGGAAAGACCGCTCGGCGCCAACCCGGTGGCGGCGCACGGGTTGGGGATCGTCAGCGGCGTCCAGTCCGCGTGGGCCACGCCGCGCCCGTACTGGATGATCGGATCGAACGTCTCGCGCCGGTACCAGTTGAAGTTGACCGACAGCCCCGTCACCAATTCACGCTCGAAGCCGAGGTTCATCAGGCTGACCCAGGGACGGTCGACGCCGTCCGGATCCTCGGTCGGAATGGCGCCCAACTGGCCGAAGGCGGACGACACCGGGAACCCGATCTCCCAGTCCTGCACGTAGTCGTCGCCGTTGGTGCCCCCGTTCTGCACCGTCCCGGCAGCCCCGACGGAATGCGTGGCGGCGGCGCTGCTGCCGAACGCGATGGATGGATCGAAGCCCATCGTCATCAGTTCCTGCTGCGTCGCGCACTGCGTGTCGTTGGCCGGGCTGAGCGCGCAGTCGAACCAGTTCCGATTCTCCGCCACGTGCGTCACTGCATTGAACTGGCGGCTGTAGCTCGTCGTGTTGGAGGCGTTGTAGCGGCCCCACGAGAACTTCACCGCCGTCGAGGCATCGCCGAACAGGTCGTAGGCCATCCCCAACCGCGGAGCGATGTCCGACCAGTTCGGGAGATTCTCCCGCCCCGGCACATCGAAGCCGGGGACGAACCGGTTCTGGATGCGGGTGGTATCCAGATTACGCCCAAGCATCGTTTCCCACCGGGCGCCGAGATTGAGCGTCAACCGGTCGACGGTCCAGGTGTCCTGCGCGTAGATGCCCATGTCGCGCTGGTAGTCCATCGGCCGCCAGATCGGGAGGTTCGACACCCCCACGCGATAGGGCACGCCGTTCCGGTAGTCCTGCTGCCAGATGTCGCCGTTCACCTCGTGCGACCGGTCGTGGTTCCCCCAACTGTTCATCGCGCCGAATTTCATGTTGTGCGATCCGGTGACGTACGACATCGAGACGTTGTAGTTGAATCGCTCGGGCGTCTCGTGGATGAAGCTCCAGTTCCCCCGGTCGCGGAAGTTCTGGGTGGAATCGTTCCGCCTGACGATCTGGTACCAGGGATCCATGCCGGCGCCGGACTGCATCGCCATGGCCATGGGATCGCCGATGTGATAGCACGGCGTACTCGCACAGAACGGTGTCACCCCGGGACGCGACTGTCTGAGCGGCACGGCCGGGCCGAGGGGGGGCGGATCCTGCCGCTCCTCGTAGCTCCAGTTCTCGACGTTGGAGGAGTAGCCCGCCTCCAGCAGCAGCCGGCTGCTGATAGTCGACGTCCACTTCGCCGCCCCCGTGTAGTAGATGGGCGAGCCCTGATGGTTCGGCGCGGTCGCCGGGTCGTCGCCGGCGCTGTGCGGGCGGAACCGGTCCTTGAAGATCCGGTCCATGTAGGCCGAGAACTTGTTGGACGCGTTCGCCTGGTAGGTCAGGCGGAGCAGGCCGCTGGTGATGGTGTTGGCGTCGATCCCCGAGAGCAGATCGCGGCCGTCCTGGCCGTCGAGCTTCACCGGCTCGGGATCGAAGTAGCGGGGGTACGTGCCCTCCAGGTTCCGGTAGAAGCTGCTGGTGATCGGCTTGTCCACCTGCCAGCGGCGCGTGCTCATGAAGAACCAGAACTTGTCGCGCACGATCGGGCCGCCGTAGGCGGCGTTGAGGTCCCAAAAGAGCTCGTTCCCCTCCGACGAGCTGGCCCTGACCGTGCCGTCCGGCGACAAACGCTGGCTGTCCGGCACCACGGTGTGATCCGCCGCCAGCGCGTTGTTGGAGAACCCCGTGTAGAACTGTCCGCTGAAGGTGTTGCCACCCTCGCGCGGAATCATGTTGATGCGGACCCCGCCCCCCGAGGTTTCGGCGGTCATGCCGCTCGTCTCGTAGGTCATCTCCTGGGTCGCCAGCTCGTTGTGGTAGTTCTGGATACCGCCGTCACGGTCGGTACCGTTGACGAGCTGTCCGTCCACCGCCACGCTGACCTGCCGCCAGCTCATGCCGTGGGTCATCATGACCGTCTGCTGCGCCGCGGTCGACAGGCCGACCTCGGGACGGTTCAGCTTGATGCCGACGATCAACTGCGCGGTCGACTGCATATTGCGGCCGGTCGGGATGGCGTCGAGCACCTCGGTGTCGAGCACCTCCACCCGCCGGGTCGACTGCACGTCGACGACCGGCGCCGCGCCCGAGACGGTCACCGTCTCCTCGAGGGCGCCAACCGACAGCTCCGCGTCGACCGTGACCGTGAAGCCGGCCGGCAGCTCCTGGTTCTCGACCAGGACCGTGGAGAAGCCGGGCAGCGTGAACGTGAGGTTGTAAAGGCCGGGCCGCAGGTCGACCAGCGTGTAGCGGCCCGAGCCGTCCGTGATGGCGACGCGACTCCCTTCGATCAGCGCCGGGCTCGACGCTTCGACGGTGACGCCGGGCAGGATGCCGCCGGTGTTGTCGGTGACCCCCCCGGTGACGGTGCTGTTGGTCTGGGCGAACGCCACGCCAGGCGCGAGCGCCAGAGCCGCCAGCCCGACGACTGCCGTACAGGAACGTCTCATTATTGTGTCCTCCTCGAACGCGGATGCGACGAATCGCGGGCACGGCGACCTGAACGGGCACCGACCGCCAATCGTAGCCGCACAGTCGACTACGCCACGGCTCGGATGTCAAGCTGATGAGGGCCGGGGAGCTCCGGGCTTCCCCGCCCTCGGGTTGCGTCACTTCCGTGACGCGTCGTGCTCCTGCGTCGCGACTACCAGTGGATGTTCGTCGCGAACTGGACGAACCGGCCCTGAATGGTCGAGCTCGCACGACCCAGCGAGCCGCCGTAGGTGTTGGTGCCGTTCAGGATCGGCTGGTAGTTGATGATGTTGAACATGTCGGCCTGCAGGTCCAGGCGCATCCCGTTCCCCAGGGTGAACGTCCGGCGGACCGAGACGTCGATCTGGGTCAGGCGATCGTAGAAGAGCTGGCCGGCCGGCAACAGCGGGACGCTGATCCCCTCGGTCCGGGCGATGCCGAGGTTGTCCATCACGTTCGCGGGCGTGACGTTGTAGTTGATGTTGCCGGAGTACGGGCGCGCGCCCGACAGCTCGCCGCCGCGGTGGGTGCCGCCCCACTGGTCCTGCGAGCCGCCAGCCACCGCCTCCTGGGCCGGGTAGAACTGCGCCGACCCGCTGATCCAGAAGTTGCCGGGCAACGGGAACGTCCCCGAGATCTTGAACTCCTGGAGGAAGGGGATGGGGTAGGCCGGCTGCGTGATCGGCACGCCGCCGACCATGTCGTTCCGGCCGCGCGGATCGCAGAACAACAGGCGGTTCGGATCGTGGGGGATGTCGCAGCGGATGAAGACGTTCCGCTCCATCACCCAGCCGCCGAAGATCGTACTCCCGTTGCCGAGGCGCGCGTTGAAGCCGGTCTCGAAGCCGTTGTAGACCTCCGAGAAGTCCTCCCCGGTCGGCGTGTTCTGCACCACCCAGTCGTCCGCGATGCCCGCCGCCTCCGGATTCAGGTTGAACACGCTGATCTGCGCCGGCACCTGGCCGCCGCTCTGGGTGCAGGAGAGGAACCCCGGGCTGGCATTGGCGGCGCACGGGTTGTCCAGCAGGAACCCGGTGTAGTCGTCGAACCCGAGCGCGCGGTTCACCCGCAGGACGCTGTCGTAGGTGTCGCGCCGGTACCAGTTGAAGCTGGCCGAGAAGCCGTCGAACAGCTCGCGCTGGACGCCGACGTTCAGCACGCCGACCCAGTTCCGCGCCACGCCGTCCGAATGCTCCACCGGACGCGACGCGAGGCCGCCGAAGTTGGCCCGCAGAGGCGGACCGATCTCCCAGTCCTGGGCGAAGCCGTCACCGTTGGAGCCGCCGTTCCAGACGGTGCCTTCCCGGCCGATCGTGTGCTCGTTCGCGGTGCTGCCGCCGTACGCGATACCCGGGTCCATCCCCATCCCCATCAGATCGGCCTGCGTCAGGCAGGCCCGGCCGTCGAGGCTGGCGCAGTCGACCCAGTTGCGGTTCTCGAGCTGGTACGACACCGGATTGAACCACTCGGCGTAGGTGAACGTGTTGGCGGCGTTGTACCGGCCCCACGACACCTTCAGCGCCGTGGAGGCGTCGCCCAAGACGTCCCACGACAGGCCCAGGCGCGGCGCGAAGTCCTTCCAGTCGGGGAGGTTCCGCCGCGAGGCGAACTGCTGGGCGGCGACGAACCGGCCGGTCTGCGTGATGGTGGAGCGCGCGCCCGGCGCGACGTTCGGCCCCGCCTCGTAGGTGTGGGCGATCATCTGCTCCCAGCGGACGCCCAGGTTCAGCGTGAGGCGGTCGATGGTCCAGGTGTCCTGCGCGAAGACGCCCATGTCGCGGGCGTAGTCGATGCCGGAGATGATCGGCCGGTTCGTCACGCGGGCGAACTCGGGGACGCCGTTCCGGTACATCTGCCGCTCGATGTCGCCGTTCCCGGTGCGGTACGCCTCGTACGGACCCCAACTGTTGTTGGTGCCCACCTTGAAGTTGTGCGAGCCGGTGACGTACGAGAGGCCGAGGTTGTAGTTGAACCGCTCGACGCGCCAGCTCTCCTTGCCCCAGTGGTATCGATCGCGGAACCCCGTCGACTGGTCATGCCGCAGGATCAGCCCGTACCACGGATCGATGGTGGGGTTGAACTCGTCCGGGCCGCTGAGCTGGGCCGCGTGTCCGTAGTTCTCGAAGCAGGGAGTCGCGTGGCAGGGCCGCCAGTCCGCAGCCCGATCCTGCGACAGGTCCTGGCCGAGAGCGTTGACGCCGCCGGGCGGATCCTGCTGGTTCCAGTTCTCGACGTTGGTCGAGTAGCCCGCCTCGAGCAGCAGACGGCTGCTGATCGTCGAGAGTCCTTTCCAATCCAGAAATGAGCCTGAAGCGGGGCACGTGAGCCGCGCCTGTCAGGCGACCGAACCGACGGATCGAAACAGGTCCTGGCGCGGGCCGCGTTGAGGGCGCGCGTGACCGCAGCATTATCGCTCATGGCGGCGGAACCGTCACGATGTACGACGCGGCGCTGGGCGCGTCCTGGTTCAGGGCGAAGGTGCTGTAGCCGCTGCCGTAGCAACCGAACGGTGAGGGTCTGGTTTGCCGGGTTCTGAACAGCAGGAGACCAAGCGGAGCGAACGTCCGTCTGTGGACGTTTGCGGAGTGCGGTAGCCGAGCGCGGAACCGGCAGCAGAGGGGCTGGACGTGACTACGCGAGGGGCTGTGAAACGGCCGGCAACGGCTGGATGGATCGTCGTCGGCGCTCGTGCCTGATGGCGTCGCGCTTCCGCCTTTCGGTGGTGCTGAAGCCGGTGACGACGCAAGTCGGCGCCGGCGATCCGGGCTCGACGACAGCGCTGTCCGTCCGTATTCGACCGCAGCCGGTGACGACGCGCGTCGGCGCCGGCGATCCGGGCTCGGCAGCGCCCGCGCGAGTTGGCACGTCCGGTGTTCGAGCTTCCTCGCGCCTGCTCGTCAACAGCACGACGCCGACCGACAGGCGGCGGTAGCGGGCCGGAGCAAACCTTCAGGCCGCTGGGTGGATGGACCGGAACAACCGCGTGCGGGCCTCGTCGAGCGCCTGCGCGGCTTCGTTGTCGCTCATCGCGACCGCGACCGCGTCGAGCTTTGCGAAGGTGGTTCCGGGCTTCAGGCAGGCGGCGGCGTCGGGCAACGACTTGAGCTTCTCGTAGGGGGTCATGATGTCGGCGTCGCGGTAGCGCTTGCGCACGCGGCCCTTGCGGTCGACTTCTTCGGTGGGGAAGAAGCAGGGGCGGTGGAAGTTGAGATAGGGCGAGAGGACCTGCTGGGTGAAGGCGTTGACCTGCGCGGCACAGCGGCTGGGGATGTGGCCGTGACCGAGCTGCTTGCGGATGACCGAGCCGTTCTTGCTCTCGACCAGGGCGTTGTCGGTGCTGCGACGGGCGCGGGACTTGGTGAATGCGTCGATGTGCAGCCCCTGGAGCAGCGCCGCGACCTCGCGGTTGATGAACTCCGAGCCGTTGTCGGCGTGGAAGCCGTGGAGCGTGAAGGGGAACGCCCGCAGCAGAGCGTCGAGGACCGGGGCCAGGCAGGCGGCGTGGATATGCTCGACCGAGCCGATGCACTGGAACTGGGTGACCTCATCCACCAGGTTCACGTGGTAGAGGCCCTTGATGCCGTCCAGGTCGCCTTGATGGACGGTATCGACCCGCACCCAGCCAGGTTGTCCGAACGGCTGCGGGCGGCGGCGTTCCCCGATCGCGACCTGCACCGGGCGCGTCGGCAGCGGCGGCGTTCCGCGGCGCCGTTGATAGCTTGTCGTGTGCCGCAGGTTGTACAGATGGCCGTTGGAGATGCCGGCCAGGCGTTCGAAGCGGCGGTCGCCGAACAGATGGAAAGCGCGGGCGCAGAGCTTGCGCGTGGCCGGACCGGACAGCGTGCCGTGGAGCACGTCGAGCTCGGCCAGCAGCCCGATGTCGGCGTTGGAGTAGCGGCGCGGGAACGGTCGGCGCGGGGTGTCGCGGCGGTCGGCGATCTCTCCCGTGGTCCGGTGTTGCTGCAACAGGCGTGTGATTTGGGCCCGTGACAAGCCGGCCACCTTGGCCAGGAAGCGGCGCAGCAGGCCCTTGTCGGCCTTCCCCCGCAGGGCGTAGTCGAACCGTCGCACGGTTTTCGCCACCAACGCGTAGGAGTCGGCGCGGGTTTGTGGTTGCAGGTCGACCTGCTCGCTTCCGTCGAGGAATTCCCGAACCTGATCCAGGGTCTGCAGCCGGTGCGTGTCGAGTCTCACGATCATCCTCCGATGATCCTCGACCCGGCCCCCGTTCAGGCTTGTCTGTTAGTTTTGCCGCCGTGGACTTCGGGAGAGGTTCACCCCCTGGCATCCGGTTGGGACGCCAAGGGGTGACGGTGGTCGGACCGCGTCAGGCCAGGCCGATCAGGGCCGTACATGAGTTTGGTCGCCACCGTCTTTTCCTACGAGCCTCTTGCAAAACCCTTGGTCGGCCGGGTTTTCCTACCCGAGGCAGAGGGAACGGACGGTCAGCGGGGTGGGACGCAGCGTTCGTAGGATTAGGATAGCAGCCGTCACCGGCGCCGGGGAACCGGAGACACGGGGTCTCAAGGGACCTCTGGGACCTCCCGGTCGGTTATGAGGGCGAGCGCGCGCGACGAGACGTGGCGCATTTCCCTCACGACCCGTTCCAGTTCGCGGTTGTTCTCGAGCCACTCCTGGTAGAGGGCGAGTTCGTCTTCGGAGAGCAGCAGGCTGACCGTTTTTCCGCGCACCTTGTGTGTCCAGTAGCGGTACGGGCCGTGACGCGCGTCCGGGTCGCGGTGGCAGCGGCAGGCAGGCTTCCCGCACGTGAGACGGCGGGTCTGGATACTGCCCTGGCGGACAAACCCGAGCGTTTGCAACTCCGCCTTGAGCGCATCGTATTGTTCGCTGTACCGGCGCATCGGGTTCCGGCGGCCCATCGGTTCCCTCCTTGACCTCACTCCTACACTACTATATATAGTAGGCGCTGGGAGCAGTCAAGCCATGCAGAACCTGCGCGCCTCGTTCGCCGCCTACTGGGAGTCAATCCAACAGGGCCTGTTTCCCCGGTTGGAGCAGGTGTTGGGTTCGCTGACCGAGAAACAGCAGCAGTTGGTGCAGACCCTCGAGGTGATCCGTATCGAGCAGATGATTCCCTCGCGCTTGCGGATGCCGGGCCGCCCCCGCAAGGACCGCGCGGCGGTGGCGCGCGCCTTCGTCGCCAAGGCGGTCTACGACATGCCGACCACGCGCCTGCTGCTGGACCGGTTGGCCACCGACGTGGTGCTGCGCCGCATCTGCGGCTGGGAGCGGCGGCGCGAGATGCCAAGCGAGTCGGTCTTCTCTCGCGCCTTCGCCGAATTCGCCCACTCCCAGTTGCCCCAGCGCGTGCATGAAGCGTTGCTCCGGAAGACGCACGGCGACCGTTTGGTGGGCCATCTGTCCCGAGACTCGACGGCCATCGAGGGGCGCGAGAAGCCGGCCGCGAAGGAGAAGTCGCCTCCGCCGCCCAAGCGCAAGCGGGGGCGGCCGAAGAAGGGTGAAGAACGGCCCAAGACACGCAAACGCCTCGACCGGCAACCGAGCATGACCCTGCAGGAGATGCTCGACGACCTGCCGGCCGAGTGCAGTGTGGGCACGAAGAAGAACAGCAAGGGCTACAGGGACACCTGGGTCGGCTACAAGTTGCACATCGACGTGGCCGACGGCCAGATTCCGGTCAGTTGCATCCTGACGTCCGCCTCGCTGCACGACAGCCAGGCCGCCGTTCCACTGGCCACCCTGTCGGCCCAGCGGGTGGACAATCTGTATGACCTGATGGATGCCGCCTACGACGCGGTGCAGATCCGCGAGCACAGCCGCGCACTCGGCCACGTCCCGCTGATCGATATCAACCCCCGCCGTGACACTGCGCTGGCCGAAGAACTGCAGACCGAAGCCCGGCGCCTGAAGCGTCTCGGCTTGCAGCTTCCCGAACAGGTTCGGTACAACGAACGCACGGCGGGTGAGCGCGTCAATGGCCGACTCAAGGACGAGTTCGGCGGGCGCCACGTCCGAGTCCGCGGCAACGCGAAGGTGATGTGCCACTGCATGTTCGGCGTGCTGGCGCTCACCGCCGACCAGCTCCTGCGGCTGGTGACGTAAACCAACGCCTCGCCGGCCAACGCGCATCCCCTTCCGGTCGCCCGACAGGCGTCAGTCACCAACCGGTGTCTCCAACGCCCGGTGGGAAAACCCTCGAACTCCCTGATTTCCGCCTCTTGGGTCGCCGCCGGTCCTCCCGCCCCGCATTCTCGGTCGGGATCCAGGCAAAACGATGTTCACCAGAAGAACTTGTGCTCCGAGCCGAGCTACGCCAAGAGTTTTGCAAGCGGCTCCTACGTCCTGAATGGATACATGAGCGTGAAGGCTCGCAAGACAAGCACAGGAGAAGGAAAAGATGCCCGATTGTACCGTAGGTGTTGACATTTCGAAGACGCATCTCGATGCCTGCATGGCTCCTGCCGGCAAGGCCGCGCGATTCACCAATGACTCGGCGGGATTCAACGCGCTGATCGCGTGGATCGACCAGCCGGTCCGCTCGGTCGTGTACGAGCCCACCGGACCTTGGCACCGCGCCTTCGAGGAGGCGCTCCTGCAGGCGGGCCTGCCGCTGGCGCGAGCCAATCCGTTGCAGGCGCGGCGTTTTGCGCAGGCGATGGGACAGCGCGCCAAGACCGACGCCGTAGACGCGCGGGTGCTGGCGCAAATGGGGACAGCGTTGCCTCTGCGGCCGACCGAGGCGTCGCCGCCGGCGCGGCGCGCCCTCGAGGAACTGCAAGTGGCGCGCGACGCGCTGGTCACGGACCGCACCGCCGCACGGAACCGCCAGAAGCACCTTCGACATCCGCTGCTGAAGCAGCAGAGCAAGACGCGGCTGTCCCAGATTGACCGGCATCTGGCCGCCGTCGATGCCGCAATCGGCAAGGGGTTGGCCGAAGATGTGGTATTGGCCCGCCGGACCGAGATCCTGACCTCGATCCCGGGCGTGTCGAGCATCACCGCGGCGGGCCTGCTCACCCGGATGCCCGAACTCGGCCGCCTCGACGCCAAGGCGGTCGCCAGCCTGGCGGGTCTCGCGCCGGTCACGCGCCAGTCCGGCGCCTGGCAGGGCCGCAGCTTCATCCAGGGCGGCCGGCCGCGGGTGCGGCGGCTTCTCTACATGCCGGCCCTGGCGGCGATCCGTTGCAACCCTGGCCTGCGTGCGAAGTACCGCCAGCTCCGCGGCCTGGGGAAGCCGCCGAAGGTCGCTCTGACCGCCGTCATGCGCAAGCTCCTCCTGCTGGCCAACGCCCTGCTCGAACAGAACCGCTCCTGGTTGCCCGACCGGCCCGGGCGCGGCAGCGCGGCGGCGCCGGCGGGAAGCGCGCCGTTCGTCGCCGCATGACCAGTCCGTGGGCTCCACGCCTCGCGGGTCGGATTCGAGCAGCAGAAGACCAAGTGAAGTGCACGTCCGTCTGCGGGCGTGCGCGTAGCGCGGTAGCCGAGCGCACGACCACGGCGGGGATTTGGCCGAGCGTTACTACGCGAGGAGCTGTGAGAGGGTCGACGGCGGCTGGACGGAATCGTCGTCGGCGCCCGTGCCTGCAACGCTTGCAGTGGAACGCCGCGCTGTGCCGTCGTCACGTCGGCAGCGTTCGCATGCTGGCTCACGACCTCGATGTCGATGACTGTCCGGATTTTCGGAGTCCGCCACAGAGGATGCGCGTCATGGAGCGCGCTCGGCAAGTGCAAGGATTGGCGGGACGCCGGGTTCGCCGTGCGCGGCCATCGGAGCCCCGCGCAGGGACGGTCACTCCCCTGTCGGTACGTACGCTCACCGGAGGTGACGTCGGGATTGGCCGCGACGTTCGACCATCGTACGTACAGGTCGGCGCCGGTGCCCGAATGTACGGATTCACCCCCCGCGGCGGACGAGCTCTTCCCTCGATCCGGACCCTTGACAACATGGATACTCATGTGTCGTTGGAAACAACTCCTCGTTCAGGCTCATGTGTCATTGGAAGAGACTTCGAGGTCCACTTCGCGCTGCCGGTGTAGTAGATCGGCGAGCCCTGCCAGCGGCCGGCGGTGGCGATGTCGTCGTCCGAGCCGTGGTTAGCGTAGCGCTCCTTGAAGACCCGGTCGATGTGCGCCGAGAACTTGTTGTTCTGGCTCGCCTGGTAGGTCAGGCGCAGCAGGCCGCTCGAGATCGTGTTCTCGTCGACGCCCGGGAACCGCTCCGTGCCGTTCGTGCCGTCCAGCTTCTGCGGGTCGGGATCGAACCAGCGCGGGGAGGCGAAGTACCAGTCCTGCGGAATCGAACCGTTCGGGTCGAACCGCCAGAAGCTGTTCGTCACCTTCTTGTCGATCTGGAAGTTCCGGACGCTGCCGAAGTACCAGAGCTTGTCGCGGACGAGCGGCCCGCCGTGCACGAGGTTCATGTCGTACATCATCGAGATGCCCTCGGTGGACGTCACGCCACGATTCTGGACCTCCTGCGACAGGCTCTCGAGACCGTCCTTCTGGAATCTGTCGTGGCTGCCGCCGAACCAGAGCTGGCCGCTCTGCGCGTTGCCCCCCTCGCGGGGGACCATGTTGATGCGGACGCCGCCGCCCGACGTCTCGGCGCTCATGCCGCTCGTCTCGTACACCATCTCCTGGTTCGCCAAGTGATTGTGGTAGCTCTGGACGGCGCCGTCACCGCCGATGCTGTTCATGTTCTGGCCGTCGACCTGAATCGTCACCTGCGACGGGCTCATCCCGTGCACCGACATGTAGGTCTGCTGCGCCGCCGTGGTCAGCCCCACCTCCGGGCGGTTCATCTTGACGCCGGTGATGAGCTGCGCCGTCGACTGCAGGGTGTTGCCGGTCGGAATGGTGTCGAGTAGCTCACGGTTGAGCACCTCGGCCCGCGCCGTCGACTGGACGTCGACCAGCGGAGCCTGGCCCGAGACGGTGACCGTCTCCTCGAGAGCGCCCACCGACAGCTCCACGTTCACGGTCGCCGTGAAGTCGGCCGGCAGATCCTGCCCCTGGACCAGGACGGTCGAGAAGCCGGGCAGGCTGAAGGTCAGGTTGTAGACCCCCGGCCGAAGGTCGATCAGCGTGTAGCGGCCCGCCCCGTCCGTGAAGGCGACGCGGCTCCCTTCGATGAGCGCCGGGCTCGTGGCCTCGACGGTGACGCCGGGAAGAATGCCGCCGGTGTTGTCGGTGACCTGCCCGGCGATCGTCTGGGCCATCGCCGCGCTGGAAAGCAGCGACACGCCTGCCAGCGCAGCAACAACGGTGAATGAACGTCTCATGAGTGTCCTCCTCTCGAACGCGGATGCGAAGGAGCCCGCAAGAACCAACGAGCGTGCATCGGACGGCTGCAAGCAACATGCCGCCGCAGGCGATCTGTGCAATTCGTTACGGCTTCTCGAAGAGTCACGCCTCCACCGTTGCCCGGCGCGACTCCACGCGCGACATGCGGAATGGTCACGGGGCGCCCGATCCAACGAGTTGAAGCCCGCAATCCAAAATCCCGAAAATTGGCGGCAATGTGGGACGGGATCGGACGTCAGGACTTCGCCGCAGTGCCGGCGAGCGCCCGGGCTTCTTCGACGTATCCGTGGTAGGTCTTCCGCAGGTTCACGAGGAACGCCCGCACCTGTTCGTGGTCGTGGGAATCGCGCAGAACCTGGGACACCTTGAACGGCGGCTCGATCACCGCCGCGCAGACCGTCGAGTGGATGCGGCGGTCGAAATGGGCGACGGCGATGGGGACGATCCACGGCTCGGGATCGAGGCTGGCGGCCAGTCGGAAGGCGCCCGGCTTGAAGCGGCCGGGAGAGTCCTCGGTCCAGTAGCTCGTCCCCTCGGGGCTGAGGATCAGGTTCGTGCCGGCCTTCAGGTGCCGGCCCGCGGTCTCGAAGAACTCGTTCTGGCGCGTCTGGCGTTCCTCCGGGGTTTCCTCGATCCGGTCGGACTCGTGCGTGTAGACGGCAATGTGCCCCAGCCGGTCGTAGTAGGCCTGGTGGCCGTACTCCGAGCCACGGCTGTGACGGACCACCCGGATGCCGCCGTCGCCGTAGCGCGGGTCGAGGATCATCGCGCTGACGAAGTGCGAGTCGAGTGTGAGCTGGAAGTTGTTGGGCAGCGTGTTGTGCTCGTGGTTCTTCAGATGGTTGAAGATGAAGATGTGGCCGGGCGCCGGCGGCAGACGCTCCTTCCCTTCCACGACGTAGCGCACGCGGCGAAACGCCTGCTGGAAGCCCCTGGCGCACAGCTTGCGGACGTCACGGGCCGGCATTCCCTCCGGCGCGGTCACCACGGCGTGGTAGACGCGGCGCAGCGCCTCGAAGAACTCGTGCTCCCGCTTCACGTCGCGCAGCATCTCCTGGCACAGCTCGGCCAGGCTGCGTTCCAGCGCGTCGCCGCGGCCCGCCATCCGCTCGATGATCGCGAACGCCTCGCCTACGGTGAGCTGGCTTCCGAGCAGATGCGGCACCGTGTGCAGCGGCGAGTGGACGCTCAACTGGGTGCAGCTCTGCTCCAGCAGGTTGCCGACGGCCAGCCGCTCCTTCTCGAAGCGGCGCGAGATGAACAGCGCGCGGGCGGCGCGCAGATGCATGGAGACCAGCCACAGCACGCGGTGGACCAGCGCGAGGGCCAGCCGCGGGTCGTCCCGCAATACCGACTCGAGCCGCTCGACGTCGATGCGATAGACGGTGCAGTCCCGCGTCGCCACGACGGAGGCGCCGTGCGCATCGACCCCGGGCAGCCCGGCCAGCGCCACGACGGAGCCGGGCTCGGACAGCGTCCGCAGGGCGAACGCGTCGGACGTGGACGGCGGGCTGTAGTTCAACGCCACGCGCCCGGTCGCAAGCACCCACAGGCCGGATTCGGGACTCCCCTGCTCGACGATCGGCTCGCCGCGGCAGAAGTAGCGGCTCTCGACGGCCCGGACGAGCACGCGCAACTGCTCCTCCTCCAGTGGCGCGAAGAAGCCCGACCGGCGCAGCAGGTCGACCAGCGGCGGCGGCGCGCGGTTGTAGGCCTCCTCCTCGCCCTCGTCCTGCAGCGTCCGCCCGAAGTTCACCGGCGTCTGCGAGTAGGCGGTCAGCCGCGCCCGCATGTCGGCCAGGCGCTCGAAACACTGGCGGAGAATCCCCTCCAGAAAGACGACGCCCAGGCGCGGCTCCTCCTCGAAGAGCGCGACCAGGGCCGCATGCTCGAACCGCAGCGTGCGGCACGCACGCGTGCACACCACGGTCGTGGCGTAGCGCCGCAGGTCGCGGAATCCGGACCAGCCGACCGCCGTCCAGGGAGTGGATCGCTCTCCGACGTCGAGGTCCTCGTTGCCCTCCTCGAGACGGAGCTGAAAACGAACCGTCCCGTCGCCCACGAAATACAGGTGCCTCGCGGGGGCGAACTGCCGCGTCAGGACGCCGTCGGCGTCGAAGCGGCACTCCTCCGCGAGCTCGGCCAGCCGGTCCCAAGGCAGTCCCTGGTCGGCGTCGAGCCACGACGACCGCGCCCGGATGGAAGCGATAAACTCTCGTGTCGCGTTCGTCACATCCGTCACATCCATGGGCGCCTACGACGCTTCCGCGGTCCGCACCACCCGCCCGCCGCTGGCCAGACCCGACGGTTTCTTCCCGTTCTGGCAGGGAACGCTGGCGGCCCTCGCCAGGGTTCCCGCGAATCCGCGGCTCGGACTGACCGTCACCTCACCGGAGGGAGCGCATATCGTCCCGGTGCGCTTCGCGTCCCTCGGCAACTGCGATATCCAGGGCTTCCTGATCACGCTCGACGCTCCGGAGGACGGCGCGGCGGCGGACTCGCCCGCCCGCCGGCCGCTGGTCGTCACCACCCACGGCTACAACAGCCAGTGCAATCCGGTGCTGGAGGCGCGCCATACCGCGACCTGCGGCGCGGATCTGTTCTGCTTCGACGTGCGCGGCTTCGGGCTGTCGCGTGCCGCCTGCCAGGTCGATCCCCGCGGCTACATCCTGACCGGTCTGACCGCCCCCCACACCTCCATCCTGCGCGGCGCCGTCTGCGACTACGTGCGCGCCGCCGAGGTGGCGCAGCGGCTCTGCGCCGGCCGCGGCGGCGTGGTCTTCCATGGACGCAGCTATGGCGGCGCGCTCGCGCTGCTGGCCCAGGGGCTGACCTCGCGTGCGGACTACCTGGCCGTGGCCCTGCCCACCTTCGGCTGGCTCGAAGGGCGCCGCCAACTCGTGACGCGCGGGTCCGGGCAGGAGATCAACCAGCATCTGGCCCGGCATCCCCGCCTGGAAGCCGCGGCGACGGCGACGCTGCGCTACTTCGACACCGTCAACGTCGCCGACCGCATCGCCTGCCCCACGCTGATCGGCGTGGCGCGACGGGACGAAGTGGTTCCCGCGGCCACGGTGTACGCCATCGCCAACCACATGGACCCACCGCCGGAGATCGTCGAGTTGCCGGTCGGCCACTCCACCGACGAGGAAGAGCGCCGCTGGACGGACTTCGACGCGCGCTGGACGGCCACGGTGGCCGCCCTGCGATCGCCGGAGCCGGAGCCTTCGACGCGTCAGTACTCGTCGTAGCCTTCGGTCAGCTCGATGTAGGTGCCGGCGGGGTCGGTCAGGAACGCGATCTTCAGCTCCACGCTCTCGACCTCGCGGTAGGCGACGTCGAACTCGATACCCATGGCCTCGAGCTTCTCGCAGAACGCTTCCAGGTCGTCGACCTCGAAGCCGATGTGGTCGAGGGCGCGCCCGCGCGTGGCGGCGGTCGCTTCTTCCGCGTTCCCGAAGCTCATGTTCATGCCGGGCACGTCGGTGCTCGTCTGGATGCGTCCCCGCGGGCGGACGTGGAGACCGAAGACCTCCGTGTACCAGGCGAGCAGCTCCTCGTAGTCGGGCGTGATGAAGTGGATGTGATACCCGGCGATCGGCACGTGCAGCGACGGATCCTCCTGCAGCTCGATCCAGACCCCGTCCGGCGCCATGACGTAGCCGTTCGGCATCCCCTCGGCGCCGGTGAACTGCCGCCCGACCTCCATGCCGGCCGCGCTCCACTTCGCCATGAACTCGGCGGTGTTGCGCACCTTGAAGCCGAAGTGGTCGAGCACCGAGCCCTGCATCGGACCGGTCGGCTCCCGCTCGGTCAGCGCGACCAGGAAGTTCGGCAGCTTGATGGCGGTCAGCGGGCCCTTCTGGACGACCTCGCCACCGAAGTAGTCGACCCACAGCTTCTTGTGGACCTCGATGTCGGCCACGTTCAGGTGCACGTGCCCGTAGGTGATGCCGTTGGCGTTCGGCGTCGCGAGCTGGGCCTCCGCGGGCGGCGCGACGGCGCCGGCGAGCACGAGGACCAGGGTGGACGTCAGCAGCAGCCTCATGGTCGATTCTCCTTTGGCGGCGCTCCGCGGGGAGCGGTAATCCCGCGCGGCTCGCGGGGTCACCTAGTGTATCGTGCTCCGGTAGCGGCGGACACGCACAACGCGGGGGGAGCGACATGACAATGAGCATGCGCGGGCGCAGGCGTCCGGCAGAACTAGCGAAGATGCTCGGTGCGACGGCGGCATGGCTCGTCCTGGCGGCAGTCGGAACGGCGGGTGCGGGCGCGGAAGAGCCGTTCGCGGCGACCGGGGCGCCGGAAGCGGCCGGGCAGGCGGAGCAGGCGACGGCCGACGTACCGCGCTTCCGCGTCGATCCTTTCTGGCCGTCGCTGCCGAACGACTGGATCCTGGGACAGGCGGCCGGCGTGGCGGTCGACGACGAGGATCACGTCTGGCTCATCCACCGGCCGCGCACCCTCGACGCCCGCCAGCGCGGCGAGGAGGGGATGTGCTGCGTGCCCGCCCCGCCGGTCATCGAGTTCGCCCCGGACGGCACGGTCCTGCGCTCGTGGGGCGGCCCCGGCGACGGCTACGAGTGGCCGGAGAGCGAGCACGGCATCCACATCGACCCGGACGGCAACGTCTGGCTCGGCGGCAACGCCGCCACCGACGCGCACATCCTGAAGTTCACGCCCGACGGCGAGTTCCTGCTGCAGATCGGCCGCGCCGGGCAGAGCGGCGGTAGCAACGACACGGAGAACCTCGGCCGCCCGGCCGGGATCCGGGTGGATCCGGAGGCCAACGAGATCTACGTCGCCGACGGCTACGGCAACCGGCGCGTCATCGTCTTCGACGCCGACACCGGAGCCTACAAGCGCCACTGGGGCGCCTACGGCGAGCGCCCGGACGACGCCGAGTTACCGCCGTACGATCCGGAGGCGGAGCCGATCCGCCACTATCGCAGCCCGGTGCACGACGTCGCCATCGCCAACGACGGCCTCGTCTACGTGGCCGACCGGACCAACGATCGGCTGCAGGTCTTCCAGAAGGACGGGACGTTCGTCCGCGAGACGTTCATCCGGCCCGAAACTCTCGGCAGCGGGTCGGCCTCCGGCGTGACGCTGTCCGTCGACCCGGACCAGCGCTGGCTGTTCGTCCCCGACGGCACGAACAACGTGATCTGGATCCTCGACCGCGCCTCGCTGACGGTCGTCGACCGCTTCGGGCGGATGGGCAAGTACGCCGGGGAGTTCTACCGGCTGCACAACCTGGCCATCGACTCGCGCGGGAACCTCTACACGACGGAGGTGAACGTCGGGCAGCGGATCCAGAAGTTCGACCGGCTGAACGGGGCGGACGCCGCGCCGTGACGGCCGGCAGACCCATGACGGCGCACTGGTGCGGGTTGCCCCGGGCGGGCAGCCCGCTCAGTCGTTGTGGCGACTGCGATCGAGCCGCAGGACGAACCACAGCGCGAAGGCCGCGAAGCCGAGGACGACAAGGGCGACCGTCACCGGTACGACCCAACTGAAGGTGGCGGCTGTTTCCATCGTGTCGACTATCCTACCGGAACAATGCGGAACTACACATCATGAGCGACACGGAACGGATCGCCGGATTCTTCGTCGGCCAGATCGTCCATCACGTCCGGTTCGACTACCGCGGCGTCGTCTTCGACGTCGACGCGACGTTCCAGGGCAGCGCGGAGTGGTACGCGAAGGTCGCCCGCTCGCGCCCCCCGAAGGACCAACCGTGGTACCACGTCCTGGTCGACGGCGAGGAGCACACGACCTACGTGGCGGAACGGCACCTGGAGCCGGACGCCGAGGGCGAGCCGATCCGCCACCCGCTGGTGCAGGTGCTCTGCGGCGCCTACCGTGAGGGGCGCTACCTGCCGCGCGACGCGGTGCAGTAGCCGGCCGAGTCCGTTCGCCGTCCCGCTGCCGAACGATGCCTGCCGCCCGCCGCCGCACCCGCCCGAAGGGCCGACGCTCGGGACCGCCCGCGCCAGCCCCGCACGACGGGCGCGGATCCGTCGCGCCCGCGGGACGCCTCTTCGGCATCCCGCTGGGACTGGCGCTCGCGCTGTTGCTCATCTCGCTGGTCCCGCGGATCCAGACGCACCCGGTGCTCGCGCAGTCCTTCTGGGGCGCGGCCGCGGCGTTGCTGGCCTGGCAGGCGGCACTCTTCTTGGTGCGCAGGCGGGAGGATGCCTCGCCGGCGATCGACACGGTCCTGCGACCGCAGCACTACGTGCAGGCCGCCGTGCAGCTCTCGGTGTTCGCCTACTGGGGCTGGTACTGGCGGCCGGTCTACGATCACGCGTGGCTGCTGGCCGGCCAGATCGTCTTCGCCTACGCCTTCGACCTGCTGCTCGCCTGGTCGCGCCGCGAGCGCTACACGCTGGGCTTCGGGCCGTTCCCGATCATCTTCAGCACGAACCTGTTCCTCTGGTTCCGCGACGACTGGTTCCACCTGCAGTTCCTGATGATCGCGGTCGGCTTCCTCGGCAAGGCGTTCGTGCGCTGGGAGCGGGGCGGACGCCGGGTGCACATCTTCAACCCGTCCGCGTTCTCGCTGGGACTGTTCTCGGTCGTCCTGATAGCGACCGACGCCACGCCGCTCACCTGGGGCGAGGACATCGCCACGACGCTGACGCTGGCGACGCGCATCTACCTGTTCCTCTTCCTCGCCGGCCTGGTGGTGATGTACCGCTTCGCGATCACCCTCGTGGCCGGGTCCGCGGCGATCGTGCTGTTCGGACTGAGCGCGCTCTACTCGGCAGCCACCGGCATCCCCTGGTTCATCGATTCCGAGATACCGACCGCGGTCTTTCTCGGCCTGCATCTGCTGGTGACGGATCCGTCCACCTCGCCCCGGACGCCGCTCGGAAAGACAGTCTTCGGGGTCCTGTACGGCGTGGGGGTCTTCGTCCTCTACGCGCTGCTCGGCGCGTTCGGGGCGCCCACGTTCTACGACAAGCTGCTCTCGGTGCCGCTTCTCAACCTGAGCGTGCGCTGGATCGACCGGCTCGCCGGGGCGCTGGAGACGAGCGCACCCCTCGGACGCATCGCCGAGCGTTTGGCCCGCCCGAACGCGAACCTCGCGCAGATGGCGGTCTGGGTCGCCTTCTTCGGCGCCATGACCCTGATCGGCGCCACCGACGGACGGCATCGGGGCGACGCCGTGCCGTTCTGGCAACAGGCATGCAGGGAGGGGCGCACGCAGGGCTGCGAGCGGCTGCTGCAGATCGAGGCGTCGTACTGCGCGGACGCGTCGGCCTGGGCGTGCAACGAGCTGGGACGTCACTACATGGACGGCGAGATCGTCGCGGCGGACCCGGCGCTGGGGCTGAACTACTTCGCGCGGGCCTGCGAGCTCCGCTTCCGTCCCGGCTGTCTCAACCTGCTGGCTCGGGACAGCGCCTACCGCGCGCCGCCGAAGACGCTCGACCTGCGGCTTCTCCTCCGGGAAGGCGGCCGGAACCTGATGGACATGTCCGAGGCGGACCTGCAGGCCCGAGCGTGCGAGCACGGCTGGCCGTCCGCCTGTGAGGCGGCGAGACCGTAAGCCATGCGTCCTCCACGTCAAGGCGAGTCCCGTTCCCGGAACCTCCGGCGCACCGTCGGCGCGGCTCTGACGCTGGCCCTCCTCGTCGCTGCGGCCGCCTGCGAACCGTCTGCGCGCGACGGATCGTCGGGTGCGTCGTTACCGCCGCTGCCGGACGCGCTCGACGGCTTCCGCGCCGACGCCTGGTTCCTCCCGGACGACGATCTGCTCGGCTTTGTCGAGATCCCGGCCGGGCCGTTTACCATGGGCAGCGATCCGGCCACGGACCCGCAAGCCTTCGAGAACGAGCGCTGGTCGGCCGGGCAGGCCCAGGGGACCGTCGATCTCCCCGCGTTCGCCATCGGTCGCTACGAGGTCACGGTCGCGCAGTTCCGCGCCTTCGCCGACGCCGCCGGGGTCATGGTGGATTCCGGGGCGTTGCGTGCGCCGCCGGACCACCCGGTCGGATCGGTCTCCTGGCCGGACGCGCTCGCCTACTGCCGGTGGCTGGAGGCGACGCTCCGGGAGTGGACGGGCACGCCGCCGCTCCTGCGTCAACGGCTCGACGCCGGCTGGCGCATCACGCTGCCCAGCGAGGCGGAATGGGAGAAGGCTGCCCGCGGGGCCGACGCGCGCGTCTACCCCTGGGGCGACGAACCGCGACCCGACCGAGCCCGATTCGGCGGTGCGGACGGCCCCACCCCGGCCGGCAACTTCGACTGCCCCGAGTGTCCCTTCGGCCTGCGCGACATGAGCGGCAACGTCTGGGAGCTCACCCGCAGCCCGTACCAGCCCTACCCCTACGACGAGGGCGACGATACCGGCGACCTCGCGACCGACGCGCTCTTCGTCATGCGCGGCGGCTCGTTCATGGATCCGGCGCCCAACGTGCGCGCGGCCATCCGCGGCGGCGCCGACCCCGGCGTGCGCCGGCCCTTCATCGGCTTTCGCGTCGTCGTCACGCCCTGACAAGCGCGGCGATGGCGAGCGCCGGCCGCGCCGTGAGGCATTTCAGGCGGCGCGGGGCTTGACTTCCCTGTCGATTGTCGGGTGTCGGCACTGATCTTGCCTTAAGCAAGATTGGACTAGGGCCTGTTAACACTATTGGGCGGTTCGTGATATCGTTGGCTGGATGGAGCTCACCGAGACGCAGTACGCACGCATCGAGCCCTGCCTCCCGCGACAGCGTGGCAATGTCAGCATGCCCAATTTGCAGGTGCTCAACGCGATCCTGTACGTCGCCGAGCAGGGGTGCAAGTGGCGAGGGTTGCCGAAGCGCTTTGGGAACTGGCACACGATCTACACCCGTATGAATCGTTGGTCCAAGAACGGGGTGCTCGACCGGGTCTTCGAACACCTGCAACGCGCCCAGTTGATCCGCATCAAGCTGGAGGCGGTGTCGCTGGACAGCACCGTCGTCAAGGTCCGTCCCGACGGCACGGGGGCTCGAAAAAAAACGGCCCCCAAGCCATCGGCAAGTCCCGCGGCGGGTGGACCACCAAGATTCATCTGGTTGCCGCGGATGCTCGCACGGCACTGACGTTCGCGCTCTCGCCCGGCCAGGCCCACGACAGCCCGGAAGGCCGAAAGCTCCTGGCCAGCATGGGGCCGCAGGATGCCAATGTGGCCTTGGTGATGGACCGCGCGTACCAGGGCGACGAAACTCGCCAACTGGCGCTGGACCTGGGGTTCACACCCGTGGTGCCGCCGCTCAAGACTCGGACGGACCCGTGGGAGTACGACCGGGAGATGTACAAGCGACGCAACGAGGTCGAGCGTCTGTTCCGCCGGCTGAAGGGCTATCGCCGGATATTCTCCCGATTCGAGAAGCTGGATGTGATGTTCATCGGCTTCATCCACTTCGTGCTCATCTTCGATGCGCTGAGGCAAGTGTTAACAGGCCCTAAACCGCTCCGCGGTAGAGGGCGGATCCACCCGCCACCACTGAGACGTCCGGCCAGATCGTCGAGCCCCCACAGCCCGTCGTGAGCCTCGCCGTACGCTGGTCTGCGAGTGCCTGGAATCCCCCAGGCCCTTCACAGAGGAGCGTCTCATGGCTTCCCTTCGTCAACGCATGCTCGAAGACATGCAGGTGCGGCGGCTGTCGACGTGCACCCAACGGACGTACGTCGAGACCGTCGCACGGTTCGCTCGTTACTTCGACCGGTCCCCGGCTCGTCTCGGTCCGGAGCAGATCCGCGCCTATCAGGTGTACCTGACCAACGAACGTCGTCTCGCGCCGAGCTCGCTGGTCGTCGCCGTGTCGGCGCTTCGCTTCCTCTATCGGGTCACGCTCCAGAAGCGGTGGGTCTTCGACGACATGATCCCCGCGCCGAAGAAACCGCGGTCCCTACCGGTCGTGCTCAGTCCGGAAGAAGTGGTCCAGTTTCTCGACGGGGTGAAAGCCGCGAAGCATCGCGCCATCCTGACCACGTGCTACGCCGCCGGCCTGCGCATCTCCGAAGCCGTCCGCCTCACCGTGTCCGCCATCGACAGCGAACGCATGGTGCTGCGCATCGCGAAGGGCAAGGGACAGAAGGACCGCTACGTGATGCTCTCGCCGAAGCTGCTGGCGGTCCTGCGCGCCTGGTGGAAAGTCGACCGGCCCCGGCACTGGCTCTTTCCCGGCGAGCGCCCGGAGACGCCGATCACGCCGGAAGCCGTCCGGCATGCCTGCCGGCTCGCCGTCCGACGCGCGCGCCTCGCCAAAGCGGTTTCGCCACATTCGCTCCGCCATGCGTTTGCCGTCCATCTGCTCGAGGCGGACACCGACCTGCGCACCATCCAGCTCCTGCTCGGGCATCGGAGTCTGGCGACCACGGCGCAGTACCTGCGGATCGCGACCACCACGGTCTGCTCGACCGCGAGTCCGCTGGATCTGCTCCCACGGCCCGTCCCAGAACGCACCCAGGTCGTCGACTGAGCTACGGTTGTGCCACGCGCCGCGCTCACCGTGGCGGAGGTGTTCCGCCGCTACGGCGATACCTTCCGGGCCGAGGTCGGAGCCGCCCTCTCGACGGCGCACAGCCGCGTGATGACGGCCATCGAGCAATGCCGCACCGCCGCCCTCGGCGGCCACGTCGAGCAGTGTGACCACTGCGGTCATCGGCGCGTCTGGTACAACTCCTGTCGCAACCGCCACTGCCCGACCTGTCAGTCGCTGGCCCGCGCCACGTGGCTCGAACGGCGCCGGGCGGACCTGCTGCCCACCGAGTACTTCCACGTCGTCTTCACCGTGCCCCCGGCGATCGCCGAGATCGCCGCCCAGAACAAGGCCGTCGTCTACGGTCTACTCTTCCGAACCGTCGCCGAGACGCTCCGCACCATAGCCGCGGACCCCCGCCACCTCGGTGCCGAGATCGGCTTCTTCGCCGTCCTGCACACCTGGGGCCAGACGCTCGTCCATCATCCCCATCTGCACTGCGTGATTCCGGGTGGGGGGCTGGCGAGAGACGGCAGCGGCTGGGTTGCCTGCCGTCCCGGGTTCTTCCTGCCGGTCCGGGTCCTGTCACGCTACTTCCGTCGAGTGCTCCTCGCGGCGCTGCAGGACGCCTTCGAGTCCGGAGAGCTGCGCTTCGCCGGCCGGCAGCAGACCCTCAGCGACCCGCGGCGCTTCGCCGAGCACCTCCGGCCGGCCCGCGAGACCGAATGGGTCGTCTACGCGAAGCGACCCTTCGCCGGCCCCGAACAGGTCCTCGACTACCTCGGCCGCTACACCCACCGGATCGCCATCAGCAACCAGCGCTTGTGCAGCCTCCACCACGACTCCGTGTGCTTCCGCTACACCGACTACCGCCGGGCTGGCGCGTCCCGCAAGAAGACCATGACGCTGACGGCGACCGAGTTCATCCGGCGCATGCTGCTCCACGTGCTCCCGCCCGGCTTCCACCGCATTCGGCACTACGGCTTCCTCGCCAATCGCAACCGCCAGCAGAAGCTCACCGAGTGCCGGCGTTTGCTGCACGCGCCCCCGCTACCCGAGGCAAAGCACGCCGGACCCGCCACAACCGACTATCGCGACCGCTACGAGGCGTTGACCGGTCGCTCGTTGCGGCGGTGTCCCTCGTGTCACGACGGGAACATGCACCTCGTCGACGGCCTCGCCGGCGAGTGGGCGGCGACGGCCATCCAGGATTCGTCGTGACGAGCCCATCGAAGTCCGCCAGGCGCCGCATCCTGCAGCTCCCGGGTCGCCGGGCCGGTCGACTTGCGTCTCCAACCCCACCCGACCGCTGCGGGAGGGCCTCCGTACTCATCCTCACCAAACGCTGTCGGTCCGCAACGTCCACGTACGACCCGCGGCCCGCACGCCAGCAGTGTCTCCCGACCAATGCAACGCCCATAGCCGAGCGTCGGGGCAGCGGTTCAGTCCAATCCATTTTTGGTCAGCGGCGCGGTGACGCGCCCTGCCGCTGTCGGCCGGTGGCCGCCGCGCCGTCAACCAAAAAATGCTCTGCATTACCGGCATCCTGGCCATCTTCTTCGCCCCTCTGTTTGAGGAATTATCAGTACTTGATCTTGGTATACTGATGCTTGAGCACCTCTGTGGTCGTTCTTCGCAGCGAGCGCGAGCTGACGGTCATCACGGCGTGGCGGTGGAGATGATCCCGATGGAGTGCCTGGACTGCGGCCACACCCTGACCACGCACCGAGAGAATTTCAAGTACGACGCGTCCGGACTGCCCGGCGTCACGCTCGTCGGCGTCGAGGTCAACCGTTGTGCGCGCTGTGGTCATCACGACGTGGCCATCCCTCATATCGAAGAACTGCACCGCGTCATGGCCTGCGCGGTCATCAGGAAGCCGGCGCGCCTGACGCCGGCCGAGATCCGTTTTCTCCGTACGACGCTCGGCTGGTCCGGTCAGAAACTGGCCGACCACATGGGAACCGCGGCCGAAACCGTCTCGCGCTGGGAGCACGGCAGGACGCCGATCGGCGCGCAGGCGGATCGCCTGCTTCGCCTCATCGTGCTTCACGCGCGCCCTTTGGCGGCGTTCGACCTCTCCGAGTTGAAGAACATCGGCAGGCGGAGGCCCGCCGAACTGCGCACGCGTCTCGTCGCCGGCGCGGCCGGCTGGACCGCCGAGGCAGCCTGATCGCCGTCACGCCGCCCGGTGCGGACAAGGACTACCTCCGAACTCAAAACGAAGCACCGCGGTCTTCCGGTGTCGTCGGTTCGGAGCGATCGCTACCAGCGTGACACCTGCGTGTGCCGGAATCCCATCTCGTTCCCCCAGTCCAACCGTCAAGGTCGTCACCGGGCCGGACGTCGCCTCGGATGCGCATCCCGCCCGTTCCACCCGCCCGTCAGGCGGTGAGCCTTTTCATTGAGCTGCATCGGCACCAATCGGTTGCGCGACTTCGGCCCCGCGACACGCGGTGCGCCGCCGGCAACCGCAGGAGGTGACCGCCGGAGCGCGCCCGTCACGGTGGCGTCGTTCGCTGGAACGACGCGTTCAAGCGTTGCACGCACCAGACTTGGCCGTTTGTACGCCCCTCCCCCCGACCTGGCGTCCCACAACGAGCCCAGTACCCCGTACACCACCATGGCGCCGACCCACGCCTCCATCCCGTAGTCATTGATCGGAAAGCCGGCAAGCAACACGTTGCCCACCAACCACCCGCTTCGCGACCTTTCCACGGCGAGCACGGTGGGCTCGTAGCCGTCCTTCTCGAGTCGCAACTGCAGATCGGCGTCGCGCCGGGGGACGTCGACGAAAGCGGGCGTCACACCGGCCGGGGCGCCATTCACGTACACCTCCGCACCGGGCGGATCGGATGCGACCGCCACGCGCTGCATAGATCCGTTGATGACCGTGGCGCACGCGGACGAGAAGGCGCACGCCGCCAGCAGGACGCAGGCCACACCGCGCGACACGCGGCGTGCGTGGGACGACCCGTTCGGCGGCAGATTCGACTCCATTCGACGATCTCCTTACGGCTCTTGTATGGACGGGTGCCGTCCCGAACGGGAGCTCAGTCCACCTCGTCCGTCACGGCGACCGGCACAGCTTCCAGAATTTCGACCGTCGGCGCGAGTGCGGCCTCGACGCGCTCCGGGAACTTCCAGGCGGCACCCGTTCCGAGGTCGACACCGAGCGTCAGCGCCAACCCCAGCAACGCGTACGGCCCGGTCAAAAGGGACGGCATCGCCAGCATCGCGCTGCCGGCCAGCCACGCGGACGGCGCACACGACATCAGAATCTCCTCCGTCAGAAAACCGTCCTTTTCGAGTTGGAGCACGACTCCGCGCCGGTTCACCGTCACGATGCCCGGCGTCACGCCAACCGGCAGATCGTCGGCGAGAATCCTGGCTCCAGGCGGCTCGGAAGTCACGATCACGTGCTGTGTCAACGGTCGCTGGAAAGTGAAGGACCCTGGACAGGACGGCGACCACAACATGTAGGGGACGTATGAGTGGGCATCGTCAGCAAGAGCCAGTCTGGACGAGTGTGCGCGGAGCCGGCGTCAAGGCCGTCAGCCCCGCGAAGCGGGGGCGGAGCGAAGCGACGCGCCTTGACGTCGGTGAGCACACGCGCACGCTGTTGGCTTGACGATGCCGCCAGCGACCACAACATCTTGCGGTCGGCCGGAGTCGAGTCTCCTTCAGATCCTCGCGCTCGCCAACAGCTGTGTCCGACCGTGATGCATGCTTGCGCAGCCGACCGACGTCACGAGGCACGCGCCCAGCAGGATCAGGGCGACACGACGTGGCGCCAGCAGGAGCGTGTGCCGCATGGGCGACCCGGCCGGCAATCCCATTCCGTTCATCCCTCGCGCTCCTCGCATGGCCGGTAGTCGACGTCGTGTCATGTCACACCTCGGGTCAAGGTCCGGAGAACGCCAATATGCAGAAGGGAAAGCAGACAGGATGCCAAGTTGGTGACGGGAAGGATAAAGGCCTTTTTATCAATGGGTTATCCAAGACAGTGTCAGGCGCAGCACATATCATGCGACCGGCATCGAGGAAATAGGCAGACATTTGGAGTACTCGCGCGTGCATTTTCCGTACAACCATGCACCCAAGGGCCGCCTCGGCGGCCGGCGGACAGCCGTCTGCTGTGTGCCGTGCGAGAAACGAGGATCGCGGTGAACGCCGTGGTCAGGACGACGCTTCGGGTGGCTCCTTCAATCGCGCGAGCAGCTCCCGGTCGACGTGGCGCTTCACGGTCCGGCGATCGAGCTGCAGGCGGCGCGCGGTCTCCTGATAGCTGCCCGTGCGCGCGTAGACGAGCGTGCAGTAGCGCCGGAGCAGTTCCTCGGCGGTGAGACTCCCCTCACTCAACTCCGCTGCGAGATCGCCGGCCGGACCGCGGCCCGGTGCGGCAGGCGGGCGGTACTCCTTGCGCACGAGCACGTTGCGGACGCACTGCTCCAGCTCGCGGACGTTGCCGGGCCACGGGTAGTCGCGACCGAGGTCGCGTTGGATGCAGGCCATCACCTCGTCGGCGAGCTCCGCGGCCCCGTCGGAACCGACGACGCGCTCGCACACGAACAGCACGAGGTTGCGCGGCTCATCCGGCGCGTCCCGAAGCTGCTCGCGCAGCGACGGGGTGACGATCAAGTCCGAGCAGAGCCGGTAGTAAAGATCCTCGCGGAACCGGCCCGCCCGCATCTCGGCCGCCAGATCGCGGTTGGTGGCGGCGATCAGCTTGCCCTGAAACGCGCGCGGCGCGGTCTCGCCGATGCGCGAGAACTCGCGCGTCTGCAGCACCCGCAGCAGCTTCACCTGGATCGCCGCGTCGATCTCCCCCACCTCGTCGAGCAGCACCGCGCCGAACCGCGGGCACGCATCGAGCCAGCCGACGCGATCCTGGACCGCTCCCGTGAACGCACCCTTCCGGTGACCGAACAGCTCCGACTCGATGAGCGTGGGCGACAGCGCGGATACGTTCAGCGCGTGGAACGCGCCGTCGAGGGTCGCGGTGAAGGTCTCCCGCTCCGGGTCGAAGGGGATGTAGCGCGACAGGCCGATTGCCCGGGCGACGAGCTCCTTGCCGGTCCCGGACGGGCCGGCGATCAGGGTTGTGACGTCCTGCATCCGGTCGTAGAGCGAGAGCCAGTAACGCCGCATGTCGTGGGTGAAGATCGACTGCCAGACCGCGGCGCGCAGGCGGGCGGCCGGCGTGGACGCCCCGACGATGTAGCGGTGGATGAGGTGGAAGGCCCGGCGGACCTGGTAGAAGCAGGCGAACAGGTGTGTCGCATCGAGCCGCCCCGGCAGCGGCAGACGACCCGCAAGCAGGAAGTGGTCCAGGTCGCGACGGAACGACCGGTAGCACGCCACCCGCCGCCGCGCGCGTTCCGGGTCGAGGTGGATCTCGTGCAGCGGGCCGGCGTAGCGCTGGTACAGCGTATAGATGACGACGGAGGCGTAGAGGCGCAGCTCGTCGCCGGCCGCGGTCGGACGCCGCAACAGGCGCTCGCGGGCGTCGCGCGCCACCCGCTCGGCGACGACACCGATCTTCGCGAGGGCGGAGTTCTCCGCGTCCGGCTCGGCGCGCAGGCTCCAGACCGCGCCGGCGGGCGCGTGATCGGGGCCGAGGATCGTCCGCTCCCCCGCGACGAACTCCGGCGTGAACGGGTTGCAGTCGGCCAGCCGCGCCAGCGACTCGATGGCGCGGCGTTCCTCGGAGCGGAAGAGCGGCATGGTCCGGGAACCGAACGAGCCGCGGGGCGAGACGGCCGCAACCGCCCTGCCCCGCGCCACGGCATCTTGCGCCGACCGGCTACGGCAGCGGCACGAGCTGCGGCAGCACGTAGGCGAACATCATCGTCACGATCCCCATGAACACGGCCAGGATGATGCTGTGCTTGAGCGTGACCCGGAACAGGCGGCCCTCCTCGGACGACGCCATGCCGGTGGCGGCCACCGCGACCGCGATGCTCTGCAGCGAGATCATCTTGCCCATGACCCCGGTGGCGGCGTTGGTCGAGGTCGTCAGGATCGGGTTCAGGTCGAGCGTGTTGGCCGTCACCGTCTGCAGCGTGCCGAACAGCGCGTTCGACGCGGTGTCGCTGCCGGTCAGGAAGACACCCGTCCAGCCGAGCATCGCGCTGAAGAACGGGAACACCGCCCCGGTGGCCGCGAAGGCGAGCCCCAGGGTGGTGGTCATGCCGGCGTAGTTCATCACGTAGGCCACCGCTAGCACCGAGGCGATGGTCAGCAGCGGCATCCTCAACTGCGTCAGCACCGCCTTGACGATCCCGACGAAGCGGGCCGGCGACAGGCCGAGGACGAGAGACGCCGCGAACGCGGCCAGGAAGCACGAAGTTCCGGCGGCCGAGAGCCAGTTGAAGTTGTAGGACGCTCCGTAAGGCAACGCCTCCGGTGTCAGCGGCGGGAGACGCATGATCGTGTTGTGCAGCCCCGGCACGTCGAACTGCACGCTGACCAGGTTCAGTACGCCCTGGATCGGCGGATAACGCCACGCCAGGACGAAGACGACAAGCAGGATGTACGGCACCCACGCCCCCACGAGCTCGCCGGCGGTGTAGGTACGGTGTTGCTTGACGACCTCGACGTCACCCTCGAGCCGGAACACCTGCGCCGGCTTCCAGACCTTCATCACCAACACCATCGCCACCAGGGCCGCGATCGCGGCCAGGATGGCCGCCACCTCCGGTCCGATGGTGTTGGACACCAGGATCAGCACGACCGCGAAGGCGAGCGAGCAGGCCGCGATGGGCGGCAGCACCTCGGCCGAGCGCTTGATGCCGGACATGACGACGACCATGTAGGCCGGGATGACGATGGCGATCAGGCCGCACAGGCGTCCGGTCATCGAGCTCAACGCGGCCTCCGGCAGGCCGGTGACGTTCGCCAGCGTAACCACCGGGATGCCGAGGGACCCGAAGGCGACCGGCGCCGTGTTGGCGAGCAGGCAGATGAACGCCGCGTAGAAGGGAGGAAAGCCGAGCCCGGTAAGCATCGCGGCGGCCACCGCCACCGGCGTGCCGAATCCGGCCGCGCCCTCGATGAAGGCGCCGAACGCGAAGCCGATCAGCACCGCCTGCAGGCGGCGGTCATCGGAGAGAGCGCCGATGGAGTCCTTGATGATCTCGAACTTGCCGGTTTCCAGCGTCACCCGGTAGAGAATCAGCGATGCGATGACGATCCAACCGATGGGAAACAGCCCGAAGGCGGCGCCGTAGACCGTCGACGCGGCCGCCTGCGGGACCGGCATGCCGTACACGCCGATCGCCAGAACCAGCGCGGCGCCGAGCCCGCTGAGGCCGGCCACCCAGCTCGGCTTCCGCCTTATGCCGAGCAGATAGAAGAGAACGCCCAGCGGGATGGCCGAGATGAGCGTCGAGTACGCGAGGCTGTCGGCAACCGGTCGGTAGTCATGTTCCCACATGCGGCGAGACTGTAGCACACGATCGGCGCCCCGACGCACGGCAATTGCAGGCCGCCAGCCGCCGTGCGCGAGCCGGAGCACGTGCGGCAGGGCGGCAGCGACGGGCTGCTATGCTACGCACGTCCGATTTCCGCGGAGTGTTCACCGATGCCGCAACGCTACTGGCTGATGAAGTGCGAGCCGGCCGCCTACACCATCGACGACCTGGAGCGCGACGGGCGGACCTGCTGGGAAGGGGTCCGCAACTTCCAGGCGCGCAACTTCATGCGCGACGTCATGCAGGAGGGCGACGGCGTCCTGTTCTACGCGTCCAATGCCGATCCGTCGGGGGTCACCGGCCTCGCCTCGATCTGCCGCACCGGCTACCCCGACCACTACGCCTGGCAGACCGGGCACAAGTACTTCGACGCCCGGAGCACCGAGGCCAAGCCGGTCTGGTACATGGTGGACATCGCCTTCGCCGAGCGCTTCCCCGGCACCATCGCCCTCGCGACCCTGAAGGAGATCCCGGGCCTCGAGGAGATGATGGTGACGAAGAAAGGGAGCCGCCTGTCGGTCCAGCCGGTCACCCAGGCCCAGTACGACATCGTCGCCGCGCTCGGCCGCGGCGCGGAAGCGTGACCCGGCGCGCCCCCGCGCCGTCCGCCACCGCTACCGCGGACTGAAGTAGCGCCACCGCGGGCGCTCGCCGGTGAGGTCGAGGCTGGCCTCCTGCGTCGGCACCGAGCCGATCGCCTTGAGCACCTCGCGGGTCAGACTCCAGCGGTCGAAGCCCTGGCGCCCGTAGTCGAGCCCGCGGCGGACGATGACCAGGTCGTGCGTCGGGACGATGACCACGTACTGCCCGCGGTTGCCCGACGTGGAGTACGCGGACTTCGGCACGTCGGTACGGCCGTCCGGCACCAGCCAGAACTGCCCGCCGTAGAAGTTGCCGGTCTCGGCGGTGGCCGGCGCCGGCGTGCGGACGAAGTCGATCCAGTCCTCGGAGATGAGCCGCTCGCCATCCCACACGCCGCCCTGCAGGTACAGCAGCCCGAAGCGGGCCAGGTCGCGCGCGTTCGTGTAGACCTGACTGCTGAGGATGAAGTCGCCGAAGCGGTCGGTGCTGACCAGCGTGTTGCGCATCCCGATGCGGTCGAGCAGCCGCCGCCGTGGGAACTCGCGGTAGGCCCTCTCGCTGCCGAGGGCGCGCTTCATCGCGTACACGCCGAGCAGCGTGTCGTAGTTCTCGTAGTCCCAGTTGGTGCCGGGCTCGCGAATGACGGCGCGGCTGCGGGCGCCTGCCACCGAGCTCGCTCCCGCCCAGTAGGACAGTCCCGATCCGATGGCGTACTCGCGGCCGGCGTTGTCGATCGGCTCCAGACCGCTCGACATGTTGAGAACGTGCCGGAGGGTGATCTCCGAGCGGGGATCCTGGTCCGGCGCGGCCGCCTCGGGGAAGAAGTGATAGCCGAGCGGCTCGTCGAGCTTCAGCTTCCCTTCGTCGACCAGCATCCCCATCAGCGTCGAGGCGATGCTCTTGGCCGTCGACCAGGTCCGCGTCCGCGTCGTCATGCCGACGCCCGGCGCGTACCGCTCGTGGACGATCTCGCCCTGGTGGACGACCAGCAGGCTCAGCGTCACCTGCTCCGGCGACTCCCGGTCGAACGCCCAGTCGGAGGCCGCCTGCAGCGCCGCCGCGTCGACGTGGGCCGGGAGCGGCCGCTCCTCGATCTTGTCGCCGTCCGGCCAAGCAATCTCTGCCGCGTCGCCCGGAGGCAGCGGCAGCTCCAGGATCGGCAGGCCGTCCACGTCGTCGAGGGTCTGGTCGGGCGGGAGGACCACGCAACCGATCCCCTCGCGGAACGCCGCCCGCATCTTCGGCGTGCCGTGGCCGTTGCCGATGGTCACCGCCTTGCGGTCGGTGTCGACCTCGTAATCGCCGCCGTCGGCCGTCCCCACCGGCTCGGGCAGGAACGCCAGCTCCTGCGCGAACACCTGCTCGAGAGTTCTGTTCGAGGTGAACAGGCCGTTGCACATGAAGACCGCCTGCTGCCCGTAGCGGACCATCCGCCGCTGCTGCTGCCAGTAGTCGTAGGATTCCTTCTGCTGGGCACTGGCTGTCGCGCCGAACAGCAGCGCGCCCGCGAGCGCCGTGGCCAGAACGTTTCTCATCGGAGCCTCCATCTACCCTGCGGCGCGGCAGCTCGACGGCCACCGGACCCATTCCCGTTGCCGGTTCCTCGTTGGTGGCCCCATTCTACGCCGTGACCTGCCCGCGCGCGCACGGGAGCAGTTTTCGTCACCGGCCGGCCGCTTCCGCAGCGTCTCGTGCCCTGGCAGCAGCGTGACACGGCCTCGTCGCGCGGTTGGCGACGCGTACAGATGCCCGGTTTCCGGGCCTCGTCACCAACGGTTGAACACGTCCATCGCACGAACTATGCTGTTTCAATCCCGACGCCCCATCGAAAGGAACCAGCAGAATGCCCCGCCCGGCCCACGCGGAGATCGTCAGTTATGGTCCGCAATCGTCCCTGGTCCGCCCCCCGGCGTCGCCGGAGTTCCCCGGCTGCCGGCCGTTCCGCTTGACGCGGGCAGACGTCGACACCTATGACGGCCACTTCGAGTACTGGGACGCCGACACGCAAACCGCCTGGAAGATGCGCGAACCGACCGGGCGCGCGCACGAGCAGCCGTCGCAACGCCTCGCCGGCCAAGCAAACATAATCGCCGCCGTGCGCGGCGCCCCCATCGAGTGCTACGGGACGATGGACCTGATTCTGCACGACGAGGGGGACCGGAGGCGCCGCATCCTGCAGGCGGACCAGGTGGCGTACCTGAATCCCGGCCGCGCCCGGCTGCCCGCGTCCGCCGGCATCGTGATCGGCGACCACGACCTGCCGGACGTGGTGGTCGAGGTGGATCACACCACAGATGTCAGGCGCGGTAAGCTGGGCCTGTACGAGGCGTGGGGATTCCCCGAGGTGTGGGTGGAAGTCCCCGACCAGACGTCGCCGAGCCGGCCCGCCGGCCGCGCGCCCGGACTCACCATCCATCTGCTCGCCGGCGACCACTACCGGACAGCAACCGTCAGCCGCGCCTTCCCCGGCTGGACCGCGGCCGAGATCCACGCCGCCATGAACGAGCCGCTGCCGTCGGCGGCCACTACCCAGGTCCTCGAACGCGTCGGCCGGGCGCTGGGCGCCCGCGACGGTACCGGTCCCGACGACACGCCGTGGCTGCGCCGACAGCGCCAGGAGGGGCGTGCGGCAGGTCACACGGAAGGACGCGCGGCGGGTCACGCTGAGGGACGCAGCGAAGGACTCGTAGAGGGTCGCGCCCGACTCCTGAACGTCGTCGTTCGGAGGACGCTGGCCTCGCGCGGCATCTCCGCCGCCGACGTCACGCTCGACGCCGTCGAGCTGGCGGGGCTGACGGACGAGGACGTGATGGACGCTCTGCTCGATTGCCGCGACGCGAACGATTTCCACGCCCGGCTGCGACGACGGAAACGCTGAGAGCGAATCCACCCGGCGCTCTCCTCGTCTCAGACTCGCGGCCCGGCTGGAACATCAGTAGTCCGCAGCACGCAGCGACGCGCGGATGATCTGGCGGTCGTTGCGGTGCACGATGTGACCGTTCGCGTAGGCCGGGTGCGACCAGTTGACCACCCGCGCCGCGATGCGGCCGTGCGGCGTGCGGGTGCCGGAGCTGGCCGTTGCCTCGATCAGCCGGGTGCGGCTCAGCTCGACGTAGCCCTGCGGGGTGAACTGCGCGATCATCAGGAAGCCGTCGTCGTTGTTGACGAAGTACCGGTCTTCGTGGCGGACCAGGAACGCGGTGGCCCAGCGCGCCTGCGCGGTCATGTCGGGGCTCATCCAGAGGCGCTCGCCGGTCCGTGCGTCCAGCGCCCGCAGCTCGCCGTAGCTGTCGACGCCGTAGACGTGGTCGCCGATGATGATCGGCGTCGTCACCATCGCGTGTATGGTGTCGGTCTGACCCGGCAGCTCGCTGCGGCTCTGGCCCCGCCACAGATGGGTCGCGGCCGGCCGGTCCTGGCTGAGCCGCATCATCATCGAGCCGTTGAAGAACTGCGAGACCAGCAGGTAGTCGCCGCTGCGCACCGGGGTGGCGACCGTCACCCCCATGGAGACGTCCCAGGGCTGCTCCCAGTAGAGATCACCGGTCTCGGGATCGAGCGACGCCAGCGCGAGCGGATGCCAGACGATCAGTTGGCGGACGCCGCCCGCCTCGTAGATGATTGGCTGCGCGTAGCCCATCTCGGACGCGGTCTCTATCGCGCGCCAGCTCTCCTCCCCGGTGTGCTTGTCGAACGCGACGACCAGCGCATCGGGCTCGCCGCCCACCACCGTGATGAGCCGGTCGCCGTCGACGAGGGGCGCGCTGACGATGCCCCACACCGGCACGCTCGTGCCGTACTCGGCGACGTAGTCCTTCTCCCACAGCACCCGGCCGGTCTCGACGTCGAAGCAGAAGAGCCGCCCGGTGCCGCCGACGATGTAGACACGGTCACCGTCGACGGTCGGGGTGGCCCGTGGACCCACCGCGTAGGCGATCGACAGCATCCGGTAGCTGGTCTGCCACTCGTGCGTCCAGAGCACCTCGCCGGTCTGCTCGTCGAGGGCCAGGGCCCGTTCGGTGCCGTCCAGCGTCCGCGACTCGGGGTCCTCGAACCAGTCGGTGATGAAGATCCGCCCGTCCGCGACGGCGGGTCCCGAGTACCCCGACCGGATGGGCGTGCGCCACGCGACGCGCAGCTCTTCCGGCAGCTCCTCGACGATCCCGGTCTCGTTCCAGACGGCGAGACGGTCCGCGCCGCGCCACTGCGGCCAGTCCTCCGCCGACACACCGGCGACCGCCGCCGTCGCGAGCACTACCACGCAGACGAGACTCGGAATGTTGCGCACCGGGCTCTCCTCCGTCATCAGAAAGGCGTCAGTCGCGCCCGCCAGCGTCCTCGTCCGCCGCGCGGGCGGCCGCCTCGAGAATCCGCGCACCCCCGAGAATCCCGCGGAACGAGTAGTTCGCCTCGTGGCAGGCGTACTCGTAGACCCGGTCGCCGGTGGCCGGCCAGACGTACTCGCCGCTCCACGGCGCGCTCCTCCCGCTCTCGATACGGGCGCGCCGCACGGGCGCGGCGCACCCTCCGTCCTGCAGATACATATCGCTAGCGGCCGGCCTCGGCGTCCATCGCCGCCTCTTTTTCACGGGCGCCGGCCATGATGTTGTAGAGGCCGTAGTTCCCCTCGTGGCAGGCGTACTCGTAGATCGGATACTGGTTCTTCGTCATCGGGATCCGGTAGCTCCACGGCTGATCCCACGTGTTCGGGTCCTGGACCGTCACGTCGTACATGAGCGTGCCGTCGGACACGCGCGTGAAGCGCTCGGTCAGCAGGAGGTCCGCCGTCGTGACGCCGCCGCGGAAGCTGGTCTCACGCAGAAAGTTCCTGGTCTCGACGACCAGCGTGTCGCCCTCCCAGCGCCCGCGCGAATCGCCCATCCACTGCCGCATGCCGTCCGGCAGATGCGACCGCCCGTCGAGCGGGATCACGCGCGAGCTGTGGACCATCTCGTTCAGCAGCACGACGTGGTCCTCGGTCTGGAACACCTGCACGTTCTGGTTGTAGCCGCCCGGGGTCATCGGAGGCCCGGAGTTGAACCCGAGGATGCACCGCACGGCGAACATGCCGCCCCCGAGAGTGTCGAGGAACCCGCCGTAGGTCGGCTCGTGGCGATTGACCCCTTCGCGGGCTCTCATCTCCGCCTCCTGCTTCGCCGTCGCCGTCGCGTTCAGCGACGGGACGCGGCCGGTGGGCGGATCGACGACCAGCGACGTCTGGTTGGTCGCGGCCACCGTGTCTCCGGGGTCGAACCAGAACTGGTTGTAGTTGCCCACGCCGTCGGCCGGCTCGATGGTGTCGCGCACCTCGAAAGCGGCCAGGCGATCGGCCTCGAACTGCGCAGCTTGCTCTTCCGTGAAGAACGCCTGCTCCGCCAAATCCTCCGGCCGCTCGAACGGCGTCAGCGTCCGGAAGTCCCAGACGCCGTTCAGATCCGGCGCGCCCCACGAAGTGCGCGGCGCAGCTTCCTCCGGGGCGCCCTGGGCGTAAAGCGCCGCCGGCGCCAGCGTCAGAGACAGGACGACGACGAACGACGACGCGAAAATTCGATTGGCCACCTGGACCTCCCCTTCTGCGACCCGCCCGAGTCCGGGTCCCGCATTTCGCCGATGGTGCAACTGTGCAATCCTAGCCCGGAAATCGTCGCCTATGGCTCCGGTTTCCGCCCAACCAGGCCTCTCCAGCAGTCTGCACCGTTCTACGGCGCAGGCTCCCAGCCCGGAAACCGTCGCGAACCGTTACTGCCCGTCGAAGACGTACTGCACGACGGACTGCAGCCGGCCCGGCTCGGCCGCGAAGTCTCTGAGCTGCACCGGCACCGAGTAGGCGCCGACCACGTCGTCGACGGTCTGGCCGGCCGCCTGCCCCGCCTTCGCGGCGTCGACGATGCCGTTGTAGAACGTGCTGTAGTTGACGAGATCGTCCCACACGAGCGTCTCGTCGTTGTGACCCGGAATGATGATGTCGACGTCCGCGATGCCGGCGACCGCCTTCTTCAGCGTCTCGCCGAACTCGAGTGCGCTGCCGTTGCCGTTCACCACGTCCAGGAAGGGCAGCCCCTTGCGGGCGAACATGTCGCCGGTGTGCACGGTGCGCGCGTTGCGGAAGACCACCCACGTGTCGCCGTCGGTGTGCCCGCGGCCGAAGTAGTGGAGATCGATCTGGTCCGGACCACTGAACAGCGACATCCGGTCCGCGAACGTGGTCTGCGGCAGGTACTTGGCGTTGTCCCCCTTGAACGCGTCGCAGTTGGTCACCGGCTCGCAGGTCTCGCGCGACATCTGCGCCGCGGTGTTCTCGTGCACCACGAAGTCGACCGTGTCGGAAAACTCCACGTTGCCGCCGCTGTGGTCGTAATGGGTGTGGGTATTGATGATGGTTGTGACCGGCTTCGGGGTGATCTTCGCGATCTCGGCCAGGATGTCCTGCCCGTAGCCGAGGATCTTGGTGTCGACGAGGGTCACGCCGGACGCGGTGATGAAGACGGCCGTGTTCCCGCCGCTGCGCATGCCCTGCTCGGCCGGGTCGTTCGCGAGCATGTACAGATTGTGCGCCACCTCGTGCGGCACGAGATTCGCTCGGGGCTCCTCCGCCGGCTCCTGCGCCACGTTGGCGACCGCCGTCGCCAGGACGCCCGCCGCGGTCACGATTCCAAGACAGACCATACGTCGCATCGGTACCTCCATCGGATCGCTCCTGGATCCGTATCGACTCGCCCCGCCATCCCCCGCAGTCCGCAACTACATCATGGCGTCGGCTCGCGGTGACCAGATCCTACCGCCCGCGGCCCTTGGACGCTATCCCCTTCGGTTATAGTGCAAACAGGACGACGTTCCGGAGGCTGCCATGGCTACAGGCAACGGACAATCGCGACGCACCTTCGTGAAGCGGGTGGGCGCCGCCGCCGGCGCGGCCGCCTTCTCGCCCTCCGCCATGGCGGAGGCGGGCCGACCGGTCCCGCAGCTTCCCGCGGAGACGCCCCGGTCGGTGCACCCGACGCTCAACCGGCGGGCACGCGGCTGGCTCCGCTTCCTGTGGGAGAAGGCGACCACCCCGGACGACTGGGGCGGCGACGGCGTGCCCCACATGTGGTGGGACCGTTATTCCAATCCGGTCGTCACCAGCTACGGCCGCTTCGATCTGCACAACTCGTCGTACGCCCTGCTGCTCATGGCCGACGAGACACCGGCGTGGCGCGAGGCCTACACGCGGATCGCGGACGGGCTGGCCAGCCGCTACCCCACCTACTGGGGCGCCATCGACTGGCTGACGCAGATCGGCGACGACCCGCGGCGGGCGAACTACCCCGACCGCGTCATGCAGACGATCCCGGAACGGCTCCGCGGCAACTACAACCGCATCGGCTGGACGGCCAACGGCATCGAGCCGTGGGGCCTCTCCCCCGATCCCATCGGTTCGGAGGGCAACCTCTTCTTCCGCGGCTGGTTCAACCTGGTTCTCGGCATCTACCGCTACATCTCGGGCGACGACAAGTACGAACGGCCGTTCAACGTGACCGGGTACGGGGACCAGGTGTTCGAGTGGGATCAGCACCGTATCGCGGCGCTGCTCGAACGGCAGTATCGCGAGCGTCCGGAAGGGCCGCAGTGCGAGAACACCAAGATCTGGTTCCCGTGCAACAGTGCCGCCGGGCTCGGGCTGTACCTGTACGACAGCATCTACCGCCGCGCGACGCACCGGCCCGTGCAGGGCTGGCTGGAGTACGCGCGGGAGAACTTCCTGGGGATCGGGAACGACGGTCGGTTGGAGTGGGTCACCAGCTACTACGACCCGATCGTCAACCACAAGGCCAACGGAGGCCCCGGCGCGGGCGTCGGGACCGCCTTCCTGCTGCTGCCGCAGGACCGGGAGCTGGCGACGTTTATCTACGAGTCGGCGGCCAACGCCCTCGGCTGGAACGACCCGCGCGTCGAGATCCGCGCGTCGCAGCCCGGGCTGGTCCTGGCGCGCGAGCTCGGAGACCACACCGCGGTTGCTCGGCTCCGCGCGGCGGCCGAGCGGGAGTACGATCCACGATTTTTCGGCGACGACAACGAGATGTTCGGCTGGTGGTTCGGCCTCAACGAGGCGTATCCGCGCGGGCAGCGCAGCGCCAGCATGATGGTGTCGGAGGTCGGCCTGGGCGACGCCTGGTACCGGGCGTTCGAGGCGCCGCACCTCGACAAGTTCGACGCGCCGACCGTCGAGGGCGTCGATTTTCCGTCGCTGGGGATCTACCAGGCGTGGAACGACACCGGCAGCGGCGCGCTCCACGTCGGCACCTACGCCGCGGCGCCCGACCGCCGCGGTCTGAACACGAGCTGGCGGGTCACCAACCTGCCCAGCACCGACGAGGTCTTCATCCTCTGCGACGGCGAGCCGTTCGGCCGGTTCAGCGTCGACGGGCCGAACGCCATCCGCCTCGACGCCACGATCGATCTGCGCCACTACCAGATCTTCACCGGCTACCGGGGGCCGGGAGAGCGGCCGGCCGAGGCGCGTCGGGAGCGACCCGGACGCAGCGCCGCGGCGACGGGAGCGGGCCTGGCCGCCGCCGGCCGCCCCTTGGCGAACCGCCCGCCGGCCGCCGCCGGGAGCGCGACGAGCAGCTTCTCGCCGAGCGGTCCGAGCTGTCCCTGCTGCGTCGCGTAGCCGACGCCAAGCGGAACGTCGCAGCGCAGGGGGCGCCGGCCACAATCGACACGACCGATCCGGTGTTCTACACTACGCGCGCGCAGCGATGGGAACGACATTCGGCGACGGCCGCCTCGCGGCGGCCCGCCGGCTTGGCGCTTGACGACAGCCGATGATCCTGGTGAACCGGCACACCGACTCTGGAGGGGGACCCTTCCACGCCACGCTGCGCATCCGGCCCGCGTCCCGCGTCGACCTGATAGACGTGCGGGGAACGTTGCGCGAGGAGTACGGGTCCGACTTCACCCGGTATCCCAAGGCGTTCTACATCTCGGATCACACTACGGCCGGCTACCTGGACCGGCAGCTCGCCGAGGTGCTCGAGCACGACGGCGACAACATCCAGGACTACCTGCAGGTCTTTCAGAAGCTCTTCCCGCCCGACGCCGGATACGTCCACGACGAGCTGCACCTGCGGACCGAGCTCTCCGCCGAGCAGCGCGCCACCGAGCCCCGCAACGCCGACTCGCACCTCACGTTCATCGGGGGCGGGCTGCGGAGCTGCGCGTCCTACGAGCTGCCGGGCAACGAGCCGGTGTGGTTCGTGGAGCTGGACGGAATCCACGCAGGCGGCACCCGACAGCGACGCACGACGGTCATCGCCTACCGAGACGAAGAGGACGTCGCCCGGATGCAGGTCCCGGTAGCCGCGTCGCCGCACGCCATCGACGCCCAGAACCTGCGCGACCCGCGCCTCGGCTTCGTCGGCCGGCTACAGGCGCTGGCGCGGGAGCACCAGGTCTCGTTCGGCCGCTTCGACATTTCGCTGCCCACGGAGGAGCGCCACGCGGGTCTGACCGTCAACGAGTACGAAACCCTGCTCATGACGCACGACCTGCGGGAGGTCCTCGGCAATCCCCTCCGCTTCATGGCGCGGATGGGCAGGGAGGCGCTCCAGGCCCCCCGGGCGATCCCCGCCAAGGCCCTCAACTACGCGCAGTACGACGCCGTCCAGCTCTTCAACGAGCTCATGGATCGGGTCGGCGTGCGCCGGTCCGTGGTGGAGCGGCTCGTGAACCGGGCGCTGGCGGTGCCGGTGTCGCATTTTCTGCGCATGAAACGGGGCATCAGCCTCCCCATCCTGGACCGCCGGGGCGACGGGGTCGGCGAGATCGGCTGGGGAACCTACCAGAGCCCGATCCTGGTCCAGTGGAAGGGCGCCGGCGGTCCGACCCGGATGCTGAGCGTGAAGCTGGTGCGGTTCGTGTAACGCCGACCAGTGACCACCCGCGTTCCGCGCTTACGAGGCCCCGTTGCCGACAGGTGCGTTCCGCGGGTGACGGCGTCAGCAGGGCTGTAGCACGCCGCACGGAGAGGTCTGCGGCAGGATCTACGAGCGATCCTGCCAGCAGACTGCCTTTCCGGCGCCGTGACACCGGTGTCACGGCAGTGCGCCGCGACTCGCCAACGACGGACGTTATTCGACGGCGACGGGATCCCGATAGAGCGTCCGGCTCTTTATCTTCCAGCCGTCGGCGGTCTTCACGAAGGCATCGTCGTAGTAGCCGGACGACACCGGCGTCGGCGCGGATCCGGTGACGTCGTTCACGACCCAATAGGCCCGTCCTTCAGCCCCGTCCTCGGTGGCCGTGATGACGAAGCTGCTGTTCAGATGCCGGCGCCCGTTGTCGCCGGTCTGGCCCTGATACCGCTCTTCGCGGCCCGCCCGCAGCGCCGCCTGCCCCCGCGTTTTCGGCCCGCCGCTGGGCCCGAAGACCGCGTCCTCGCTGAACGCCGAGAGCCACATCTCGGCATCGCGGAAGTCGCTCCCCTGGTTGTAGAGGCCGTACAGCCGCTCGATCTCGGCGTAGTCGGCGCCGGTCAACGCCATCGGCGCCGCGCCGCGGGGCGCTTCGGCTCCGAGCCAGCCGAACCCGACCACGGCCGCCGCGCCGGCCGCGAGAACCACCATCGCACGTGTTGCCCGCATCGTTCCTCCTCCCGGAATCTCCCGTGTTTCACACGAGATCTCCGGAGATCGCCCTAGCCCGACAATCGTCGCCTACGGCTCCGATTGCCGCCCAACCGGGCCTGACTAGGAGTCTGCCCCGTTCTACGGCGCAGACTCCTAGTCGATCGCGAAGCAGTAGAACAGCCCCGCGCCGCCGGTGCCGACCAGGTTGTCCTGGCTGCAGCCGCGGCTGGGGTGGGTCGAGTTCCACGAGCTGTTGCCGCCGCCCTGCGTGTCGGAGTGGCCGACCTGCGCCGACCCCTCGCCGTTGCTCGTCCAGTTGCTGCAGGTATGGTCCGCGTCGTCCATGAACGCGGTCCCGTCCGACCGCGAGCCGGTGAGGATGTCGTGCTGATTGGGCGAGTCGCCGACGCCGTTGACCGGATTCCCCTCTTCGGTCAGCGCGATCATCTTGCCGATGGCGTTGCCGAGCCGCGCCTGCTCGAGGGTGTCGCCGTGGAGCCAGCCGAGGTCGGCGGCAATCTGGCGCCGGGTGTCGTACGAATGCCAGGGACCGCTGCCGATCCGGTCGCGCGCGTTGACCGCGTTCTCGCCCTGCGTGCTGAGATAGGCGCGCCAAGTCGCGTCGCCCCGGCCGGCCGCCACGGCCAGCGACTGGCAGTGCGCGTCGGCGCCTTCCAGACCGCCGAGGTTCGCCCCGGCGCCGAGCCCGACGCTGGTGACGAAGAACGTCATCTGCGTCTCCTGCGCCGCCGCGGTGTAGGAAACCGCCGAGATCGCGACGGCCAGTCCGACCGCTAGTGCGCCCATCCGTGCGTGCTGTCTGCTCATGCTGTTCTCCTCTTCCGTCATGCTCGCCGATGCCGGCGAGCGGAACATCATACCCGGCGACTTCGCTAGATACCCGGCTACTTCGCCAGCGGATCGGGCCGAACCTGGAACTTCACCACCTTCGGCAGCACCCCCGGCCCGCCCTCGCCGCGCCCGCCCTCGATGTGCCAGGTGGCGTAGGTCGAGAAGCTCGCCCAGTAGCCCTTGCCCTTCCAGCCGGCGTCCGGATCGTCGACCCTCCCGTTACCCGACCTCGGGAAGAAGCCGAGCGGATACGGCACCCGCAGCGTCACGTACTGCCCGAGATCGAGCGCGAAGACCTCCATCGCGTCGGTGTTGACCGAGCCGTAGATCGGGGCGTCGTCTCCGAGCCCGAGCGTGTCATGGAAGTCCATGTGCGCCAGGTAGCTCTCGTTGGCGTGGTAGAAGCTGTCGCCGTAGGTCGGATCGTCCTTGCGCCGGTACGACCACCCCTCCGGACAGCTCTGCCCCGTCGCCCCCGGATCGGCGGTCGAATCGCACAGCGTACGGTCGAAGTTGGAGAAGTGGCCGCTCACCCGCCAGTTCTGCCAGGCCACGCCCCGGCCGTCCACCTCCACCCCGCCGGAGCCGATGACGTCGGGCATCCGGTCGGGCGGCGGCTCGTAGAACTCCGCCTTGCAGGTCTCGGGCGGACTGTCGCCCTTCTCGATGCGAACGAGCCGCCGGTCGCCGCGGCCGATGCCGGAGCACCAGAGGCTGCCGTCGCCGTGGCTCACCGCCACCGAGTAGCAGCCGAAGGCGATCCGGTGATCGCGATCCGGCAGGACCGGCTCGTCCGGCTCGGTCCACTCGCTGATCCGCCCGTCGCCGTTCGTGTCGATCACCGCCGGGCACCAGCCCTGCGACGCCTCGGCGTCGTGCGTCTCGTCCCAGACGTCCATGTCGATCCAGCCGACGGCGCCGCTCTGGCCGAAGTAGAAGAAGTCATCGTCGCTCATCTGGTTGTGGTCGGCGCTGAAACAGGTGTCGATGTGCTCGAACTGCTCCGTCTCCGGGTCGTAGAGCGTCACCTGCCGGCTGGCGGCGCTCAGCGGGTAGTAGGCGGCGAACGGGTTCTCGTCCGACGTGCAGAACGCCGGCTGATCGTCGCGATCGCGCAGCCGCGACGCCATCCAGACGCGCCCCTTGCCGTCGACGGCCGAGCTGCGGACGTCCGCCCGCCGCGCCCAGACGTCGGCGCCGTAGTGCGGCGAGCGGGTCGGCGACGCGTTGAATCCCCCCACGAGCGGCGACGCCTCGGACGGCACCGTGACGACCCACGATCGGTGGGCCACCGGATCGAGCACGGTCAGCGAGTCGGTCATCTCGGCCACGCCGAAGACGAGCCCGTTGGCACTGACCGTTCCGTCGCGGATGTCGGCCGCCGCCATGTCGGTGCGCCCGTCGATCTCGGAACCCCAGTCCCACAGCGTGATGACCAGATTCCGCTCGACCCCGCGCGGACGCGGTGGAGGCTCGGTCGGCGCGGCGCCCTCGGCGACCCGGTCTGTCCAGTCGGCGAGCGCCTGCCGCATGTCGCCGAGGGCCCGGAACTGCGTGGCCATGCCGGGGCCGGACGGACCGATGGCGGTCCGTCGCGTCCAGACGTCGAGCGACGACCCGGAGCGGCCCTGCATCGCCGGGAGGATCTCGCGCGTCGCCTTGTTGCCGACCTGGTGGCAGTCGTAGCACTGCTTCATGGTCAGCGCGAACTCGAGCTGCTCCGCTTCGTCTTCCGGCGGCTCGATCATGGTGAGCCACCACGCGGCCGGATAGACCTGGGCCGCAGACCGCGCATCGGGCGCCACCGTCGCCTGCAGGTGGAGCGTCTGTCCGGACCGCGCCGCGACGCGCTCCGAGTCGAGCAGGCCGTAGCCGCGCACGAATACCTCGTAGCTCGCGTCCGGCAGGTCGGGCACGAGGTAGCGCCCGGCGTCGTCGGTAACGACGATGCGCGCGAGCCGCGTCGGCAGGTCGGTCGTCTCGGCAATCACCCAGACGCCTGCCTCCGGACCGTTGGCGCTGGTGACCACTCCGCCGATGTCATCGGCGTCGAGGGCAACCGCCCCCTCCTGCGCACCGACCCAGGTCAACGAGCCGGCCATCAATCCCGCCGCCGCGAGCGTCGTCCACCGGCCGCGTCCCTGTCGTGCCATCGGTCTTCTCCTCGACACCCGCGTTGATCCCTGTCCGGTCCTGATCGCTTCCCGGGTTCTGACCGCCCCCGGGCTACGTGCAGACGTCGCCGAGATACCCGCCGCCGCCGCAGTAGCGCACGTCCTGGAGCTGCAGCAGGATGCCGTCCGGGTCCGTGAAGTAGAGCTCCGGCGTCCCCTCCGGCGCGCCGCCGCGATCCGGCATCCGCATCGTGACGTACGACGTGAGCGGCTCCGGCGGCCCCTGTGCATCCGCTGACCGCGGCCGGATGCCGAACTCCTCCAGCGTGGCCATCACTTCCTCGTGCTGGAAGTTCTCCATCGACATGCTCGCGTGATGGATCCGGGCCGGGCCGGGCCCGGGGGCCAGCGCCAGGAACTGGCGCCCCGAGCCGACCGACAGCAGCGGCAGCGCCCCCTGCGACCGGGTGATCGGCATCCCGAACAGCCCCTGGTAGAAGTCGATGGACCGCTGCTGATCCGACACGAACACGGTGAAGTGGTTGATGTCCTGAAGCGCGATGAGCCCGGCGCTCGACGACGGCTCCGGCGTCGGGCAGAGCTCGCCGAGCAGTCCCTCGCCACCGCAGTAGGTCGTGTCCTGAAGCTGCACGACGACGCCGTCCGGATCGCCGAGATAGAACTCCGGCGTCCCTTCCGGGGCGCCGCCGAACTCCGCGCCGCGCATCCGGACGCGCACCCGGCGGGCCGCGTTCTGTCCCGGCTGCTCCGTCGGCGCGACGCCGTGCTCGCCGAGGATGCCGACCAGCCGGTCGTCGTCGAAGTCGTCGACCGTGAGGCAGAAGTGGCTGATACGGGGCTCGGCGTCAGGACGGCCGCCGCCCAGCGCGAGGAACTGCGGCCCGTTGCCGATCCGCAGAATCAGCGTACTCGCCTGGCGCGCCGCGATCGTCATCCCGAACAGCCCCTGGTAGAACTCCAGCGAGCGGCCGATGTCGGTGACGGTCAGGGTCATGTGATTCCAGGAGCGCACCGGAATCGGAGGTCCATCCCCCTCCTGGCCCGCCGCCAGGCCGGTGCGCGGCAGCACGGAGGGCGCCGCGGCCAGCGCGGCGAGGGATCCGAGGAACGTGCGGCGGGTCACGGAACCGGGGTCGGCCGCGCGCCGACCGCGGTCCGTGGCATCGTACGTATCCGTCATGGCTCAGGCTCCTGGTCGAAGGGGACGTGATGGCTTGGCGCCTCATTATAGCCACCGCACCTCGAGTCGCTCCCGCGCAGGACACGCGGGCGCTCGTTCCACCGCGCCGGGCCCGCACCGGCGGACGTCGAGTACCATCGCTCGCGTTCCGGGCATGCGCTCACCGGTCCAGACGTAGAGGCAGGCAACATGGCTCGCGCGTTCTCGCCACCCCCGGCCACGATATCCGAGGCGCTCTCGCTGCTGAGCGTCGACATCCTGCGTCCGATGATGGGCCTGCTGTCCATGGCCAAGCCGCTCCCCACCCGCAAGACGGACATGGTCGCCGCGATCGAGAGCCACCTGGCCGGCGACCGGCTGCGGAAGCTCTGGGATGCGCTCGACGAGATGCAGCAGCTCGCGGTGAGCGAAGCCCTGCACACGCCGCTCGGCGTCTTCGATAGACACCGGTTCAAGGCCAAGTACAACGGGTTGCCCGTGGGCTTCGGCACGGCGTCCAAGCGCGCGACCGCCTCCCCCCTGCACTTTTTCCTCTACTCGCCGCAGCGCTACGAGTCCCAGCCGACGATCCTCCCGGAGGAGCTGGCGCAACGCCTGCGGCCGTTCGTGCCCCCGCCGCCGGAAGCCGAGGTCGCCGCCCACGACGACCTGCCCGAGGCGGTCGAGCTGCCGGCTTCCCGGTACGTCCGCCCGGGCGAGAAGCAGACCTTCAATCGGGTGATTCTCACGCGGCGCGACATGGAGCGGGTCGCGCCGCACGATCTGATCGCAGTGCTGCGTCTGATCGACGGCGGGCGGGTCGCGGTGAGCGCGACAACCCGGCGGCCGTCGGCGGCGGCGAGTCGGCGTATCGCGGAGCTACTGTCCGGCGGCGACTTCTTCGACCCGACGGCACGCAAGGCGCCGAAATGGGTCCAGGAGATCGGCCCGATCAGGGCCTTCGCCTGGCCGTGCCTCTTGCAGGGAGCCCGGCTGGCCGAGCTCCGCGGATCGAAGCTGGCGTTGACGAAAGCCGGCCGCGCCGCCCTGAGCGCGCCCGCCGCGGACACACTGCGCCGCATCTGGAAGCGCTGGCTCGGGAGCACCCTGCTGGACGAGTTCAGCAGGGTGGAGGCCATCAAGGGCCAGTCTCGCGGCAAAGGGAGGCGATCGATGACGGCCGTATCGGGCCGCCGGCCGATCATCGCCGATGCATTGGCGCAATGCCCGGCCGGCCGCTGGGTCCGCTTCGACGACTTCTCGCAGTTCATGGAGGCGATGTCCTTCGATTTCGACGTTACCCGCGACCCCTGGGATCTGTACCTCCTGGAGCCGGGGTACGGCAGCCTGGGGTACGACGGCAGTCACGAATGGCCCATCCTCCAGGGTCGGTACCTCCTCTGTCTGCTGTTCGAGTACGCGGCCACCCTGGGCCTGATCGACGTCGCCTACACGGATCCGCGGGAAGCACGGATCGACTTCGCGCACATGTGGGGCGCCGACGGCTTGGCATACCTGAGCCGCTACGACGGCCTGCACTACTTCCGGTTGAATCCGCTGGGCGCGTACTGCCTGGGCCGCGCCGCGACCTACGAGCCGAGCACACCCACGGCGCAGGCGGCGCTGACCATCTATCCGGCCCTCTGGCTGCAGGCGGACGGGCCGCTGTCGCCGGACGAGAGGATGATGCTGGAGACCTACGCAGACGCCGAGGCGGATGGCGTCTGGCGCATGGATGGCGACAAGGCCCTGTCGGCCATCGAGAGCGGCCACGATCCGGACGCCTTCCGCAAGTTCCTCGCCGCGCGCGACGATCAGCCCCTGCCGGAAACGGTCGACGGGTTCCTCCGCAACGCGGAACGCGGCGCCCGCGCCCTCAAGATGCAGGGCACGGCGCTGCTCATCGAGTGCGCTGACGTGGAGATCGCCGCCCGCCTCGCCACCGACGCCGGCACGGCCGGGCTGTGCGTACGCGCGGGCGACCGCCGTCTGGTCGTGCGGACGGCCTCCGAGAAGGCGTTCCGCAAGGCCGCGCGCGCGCTGGGCTACGGCATGCCGCCCGCGTGACGTGTCGACCGCAACTCCTCTACTCGTAGTAGCGCCGGTACATCCCGCGCCGGAAGAGGAATCCGCCCAGCGGCCCGAGCCACCCGAGCACGTGGTGCATGTAGCCGAGGTCCATCAGCTCGATCAGGTTCCCGTCCATGTCCTTGGCGAAGAAGAACGTGTGACCGCGCGGGGAGCGCTCCGGCCGGCTGACGCACTCGACGCCCTTGGCGACGAGGTAGTCGTACCACTTCTGCGTGTTGCGGACGTTGAAGGCGATATGTGTCAGGCCGACCCGGTTCCACGGGATCTCGATCGGCGGCTGGTGTGGCCGGAACTCGAAGATCTCGAGCACGGCCCCGCCCGGCATGCGGATCCAGCCCACCTTGCAGCTCGGCGCCTCGGCGTCGACCCCGAAGAAGCTCCGCACGCGGTCCGACGGCTGGTCGGCGACGCCCACGAGCGGGCAGCGGAAAACATCCCAGTAGAACTTCACCGCCGCGTTGAAGTCTGAGACGGTGATGCCGGCATGGCTGAAGGATCGGGCTCTCACGACAGGCTCCTCAGGTCGGTCTGGGCGATGTGGTCGGCCACGCGCAACGCCTGCGCCGCGATGGTCAGTCCCGGATTGACGGCGGCGGACGACGGAAAGAACGATGCGTCGACGACAAACAGATTCTCGACGTCGTGCGACCGGCAATAGGCATCGAGCACGGAGGTCCGCGGGTCCGTCCCGAAGCAGAGAGTCCCGCACTGGTGCGTCGTGTTCTTCGCTTTGTGCGAGTGCGTCATGATCACCCAATATCCGAGCCGTCGCAGGATGCGCCGCATCTCCCGCACGAGGCGCCGGTGCGCGCGCTCGTTGTTGGGGCGGTACTCCAGCCGGATGCGGCCATCGGCACCGACGGTAACGCGGTTGTCGCGCCGCGGCAGGTCCTCGGACAGTGCGAGCCAATCGACGCCCCGCGCCATCCACGCATCGTACGCCCACAGCGGCACCCAGGGGACGACGGTCTGCCCCATCACGCCGTGCGTCCGGCCCTGCGACTGGATCTGACCGAGCGGATAGCGCGTGTGCGGACCACCGAAGTAGAAGTCGTTGATGCCCACCGTCTTCTGGAACACCGCGTGGTTGATCCGGAGGGGATGGAACCCCTGCATCATGGTCGCCAGGTGCGCCATGTAGCGCCGGCCGACCAGCCCCGACGAGTTCCCCAGCCCATCCGGGTGCCGGTCGCCGGCCGACCGCAGCAGCAGCGCGGCCGAGTTGACCGCCCCGCAGGCAACGACGACGAGCGGCGCCTCGACGCGTAGCGTTTCCCCGTCGCGCTCGACCTCCACCGCCACGACCCGCCGGCCGCTCGCGTCGGTGAGCAGCCGCCTGGCGAACGCGCCGGTCCAGAGCGTGACGTTTTCCTCCCCGGTCGCGGGCCGGACGCAGCAGACATCCGCTTCGCTCTTGGCGTGGCGTTGACACGGGAACGAGTTGCAGGTGTTGCAGAGGATGCAGCCGTCCGGCTCCCCCGGGTCGATCAGGCCGAGCGGGAGCGGCGCCGGGTGGAGGCCCTGCTCCCGCAGGCGCTCCACCGTCTCGGCAATCTCGGGTGCGTGCGGGATGGGCGGGTGGGGATACGGCCCGCGCGGCGGCTCCGTCGGGTCGTGTCCCGCTTCGCCGTGCACCTGGTAGAGCCGCTCGGCCCGCTCGTAGTAGGGCTCCAGCGTGACATAGTCGATCGGCCACGCCGGCGACACGCCGTCGAGATGCTCCACCGCTTCGAAGTCTTCCTTCCGCAGCCGGTAGAGAACGCCGCCCCAGAACTTAGTGTTGCCACCGACGCAGTAGTGGGTATAGGGCAGAAACGGACGCCCGTCACGGTCGAGCCATTGTTCGGTCGTGCGGTAGCGCAGATCCTTCCAGACCGCGGTCGGGTCCCAGTTCTCGGGCTCTCGCGGCACGAAGCCGCCACGCTCCAGGAGCAGGATGCCCGCGCCGCTCGGGGCCAGGGCCTGCGCCACCGTGCCGCCGCCGGCGCCGCTGCCGATGATGACGAGATCGAAGCCGTGTCGCATGAGATCCGGTGTCAGTCGCCGGCCCGGACGGTGCACCTCGAACCCGGCTCTGCGTCTTCCGCAGCATCGGCGGTGGCGTAGATCCGCTCCATCAGGCGCTGATCGGCCATCGCCGCCTCCAGGTTCATCTCCGGAGGGCCCCCGTTACGGATCGACCGAACGAAGTCCCGGTACATCGCCTGGTAGCCGCGGATGTCGCGGAAGCCGGGAAACAGCAGCTCCGGCCACCCCCGCTCCCGCCCGCGCACCAGGACGAACCCGCCGTTCGACTCGAAGGTGACGATGCCGTCGCGGCCGAACAGCTTCGACAGGCGTACGCCGCGCAGCAGCGACGGCACCTCGCGCGAGTAGTACAGCGATCCGACCGCGCCGTTGTCGTAGCGGAAGGCCGCCAGCATCGTCTTGGCGCGGGCGTCCGGTCCCGTCCGCGCCGGCGGCGGCCGGTAGCCGTGGATGGACAAGATCGCCGGTCCGAGGCTGTTCGCGATGTGGAGCCAGTGGATCCCCTCCTCGAAGAACGCGTCGCCGCCGGCCATCGCCTCGTCGTTCCGCCAGTCGCCGGCGGACTTGAACTTCCGCACCAGCGTCGTGAAGTGGGCCAGGACCAGCTCGCCGATCGCGCCCTCCGCCAGCAGCCGGCGGAGGCAGGCCGCCAGCGGCTTGTAGTGATCGTTCTCCCCTACCAGGACGACCCGGCCGGCGCGGTCGCGCGCTTCCCGCACCCGCTCGTAGTCGTCCAGCCGCGGGAACGCCGGCTTCTCCACCAGCACGTGCTTGCCGGAGGCCAATGCCTGCAGGGTGAGGTCGAGATGGAACCGCGGCGGCACCGCCACCACCACCGCGTCGACGCCGGGGTCGTCGATGGCGGCGCGATAATCGCCGTAGCTCTGCACTCCCCGGTGCCGGACGCGGTATGCCTCGGCCCTGGCGCGATTACGGCTGGCGTAGCTCGGTGCGATCTCCTCCCGCAACCGCCGCAGATGTCCGCTGTGGACCCCGGCGATGAAGCCGCAACCGAGGAAGGCGACGTGGATGGCGGCCGACACCGAGCCATTATCCGGTACGCGGGAGTCGCACTCTAGCGCCGACGCGCCACGAAGGTCTCTGCCGCGCGTGAATTGCTCCGGACCGATGCCAGCCGCGCCTTCCCCGGCGGCAGACTGCGTCATCCCGCCCCGCCCGGAATAAAACGAGCCTGCTTCGGGTCGATCACTCCGTATCGCGAATGGGAAGCCGTGCGTTGCCAGCGCCTGCCGCCCACGCGCCGGTCGCCGCGAAAGGAAACAAACCCGAGCGGTCCGGCTCACTCCGGAGGAAGCAACCGATGTCCCGATTCGTATTCCACTTCTTCGTGCTCACACTGTTTGCGGGGGCCGCATCCGTCGACGCGCTGGCGCAGAACGCGTCCGGCGAGACGAGCCATGACGTCCGGATCACCGGCACCGTGCAGACGCCCGACGGGTCGCGCCTCCCCGGCGCCACCGTGCGGATCTTCGGCACGCCGCTGGTCTCCACCACGGACGGCGACGGCAACTACGTGCTCGCGGCCACGCGCGCACCGGGCCGGCTCATCCTCTTCGCGGAGCTGCCCGATTTCCGGAGCGACGACGCCACCATCCACGTCACGGGACCGTTCAGCACCCGCATCGACTTCACGCTGACGCCGACGTTCGCGGCGGACGTGACGGTCATAGCGGAGGTGCCGATGCTCGACGCTACCGACGACGTCAGCCGCATCCAGCTCGCCCCGGAGCAGGTCTCGGTGCTGCCGAGCCTGGGCGAGCGCGACCTGTTTCGCGCGTTTCAGCTCCTGCCCGGCGTCTCCGGCAGCAACGAGGCGTCCTCGGGCCTCTACGTCCGGGGCGGCACGCCGGACCAGAACCGCGTCGAGTACGACGGGTTCCGCGTCTACCACGTGGACCATCTGTTCGGGTACTTCAGCGCCTTCAACATGGACGCTGTCGACACGGTCGAACTCAGCAAGGGCGGGTTCGAGGCCCGGCACGGGGGCGCGCTCTCCAGCGTGATGCAGATCACGGGCAAGAGCGGGCGGCTGGATCGCGCAGCCGGCAGCGTCGGCGCGGGTCTGCTGAGCTTCAACGGGGTGTACGAGACCCCGCTCTTCGACAACCGGGGCTCGGGCCTGCTGGCCGTCCGCCGCTCGTTCCAGGGTCCGCTCTACGACAAAATTCTCAACCTCTACGACAACAACCCGACCGCGGGTCCGCCGGGCGGCGGCGGGTTCGGACCGGGCGGCGGCGGGCGTTTCTCGACCTTCAGCAGCGAGCCGTCGTCCAACTTCTACGACGTCAACGGCAAGCTGCTCTTCAACCCCTCCGCGTCCGACTCCGTCTCCGTTTCGCTGTATCGAGGGAACGACAACCTGGACAACTCCCGCTCCCTGCAGATCCCGGAGGGACTGTTCGAGAGGCTGCGCGAGCGCGGCATCGACCCTGCCGAGCGGGGACTCGATCTCAACGGCACCGTCGACATCAGCGACGTGCGCGATTCCGGCAACACCGGCGTCGGCCTCGTCTGGTCGCGGCAGTGGAACCGCAGCGTGCTCAGCGAGGTTTCGCTCGGCTATTCCCGCTTCGAAGACGTCCGGGACCGGGCCCGGCAGATCGGCTCGAACGCCAACCCCTCCGCCGAGAGCAATCTGGTCGACGACGTCACCTTCCGAGCCACGGTGCCGATCACGCTGGGCGTCGGCCACACCTTCGAGGGCGGCGTGGAGGTGACCGGGAACCGGCTCTCCTACAGCCTGCAGTCCGGGCAGGGGCAGGGCGCCCGGCTCGGCGCGAGGCCCCCTCGCCAACGTCCTCAATCGCGACGAGAGCGGTCGACTGACGGCCGCCTTCCTCCAGGACCGTTGGCTGATCGGATCGCGCCTGCTCCTGGTTCCCGGCGTACGACTCACGCATTTCGACAGGACAGGCGGCCGCTACACCGAGCCGCGACTCGCCGCGACCCTGTTCCTGACGGATACGTTCAAGCTGAAGACGGCCGCCGGCCACTACCACCAGTTCACGAACCGGGTCACGCGCGAGGACGTGCTGCAGGGCAACCGCGAGTTCTGGAGCCTGTCCGACGGAACGACGGTACCCGTCGCCGAGGCGACGCATCTGATAGGCGGAGCGAGCTACGAACGCGGCAACCTTCTCGTCGACGTCGAGCTGTTCACGAAGGACCTGACGGACCTCACCCAGTTCGCCCCCCGCTTCGCCGCGGCCTCCGATGATCTCGACTACGACGCCTTTCTTCTACCGCGGCACGGGCACGGCGCGCGGGGGGGAGCTGCTGGTGCAGAAGCGCTCGGGGCGGCACACGGGATGGGCGAGCTACACCCTGAGCGCGGTCGAGGAATCGTTCCCCGACCTCCAGGCGGCGCCGTTTCCCGCCACCCACGATCAGCGGCACGAGGTCAAGCTGGTCAACCTGTACCAGATGGGCGACTGGCACCTGTCCCAGACCTGGATCTACGCGAGCGGAAAGCCGTACACGGAACCGGTGGGGCTCGAACCGGTCGAGCTGCCCTTCGGCGGCACCATCGACCGCGTGGTCGCGGGACAGAAGAACGGCGGCCGTCTGCCCGCCTACCACCGCCTGGATGTGGCGCTCAACCGCGAGTTCTTCGTCCGCGACACCATGCGCGGCGTCTTCAGCCTCACGCTGTTCAATCTCTACGACCGCCCGAACGTCTGGTACAAGGAGTTCGAGGTCATCGAGGACGAGATCATCGAGAACGACATTCAGCTCATGGGCCGCACGGTCAACGCGGCGATCACCCTGAAGTTCTAGTTCGACATCGAGCTCTGCGAGCCCGAGGGCAGTGACGCGCTCTACGTCCCGCTGCCGAAAACAGTGGCGCACCGGTCCCCAGACCGGCAGAATAGACGCTGGCTCGCTCACGGTCGGGCCGTGCGGACCGCATCCACGGGAGGAGGAACCGATGATGAAGCGACGCTTGATCTGGTTGTTCGTCGTCACGGTGGCCGTTGGCGGTTGTGAGCAGCTCTCGCCGGAAATGCAACTGATTCACGACGCCGCCGATGCCCTCGGCGGTGTCGAGGCGGTCGAGGAGGTCGCCACGCTGCGCCTCGAGGGCAGCGGGAACAACTTCCGGCTGGGGCAGAACCGGACGCCCGACGCGGCTCTCCCGACGGCTGCCGTCGAGTCGTACACCGTCGAAGCCGACCTCCGGAATCACCGCATGCGGTGGGAGATTGCGAGCGCCAATTTCGCCGGGCGGGTGAACACCGCGGTCACCGCAATGGACGCGGGCGTGGCGTTCAACGTCGGGCAGGACGGTGCTCGGCGGGCGGGTGCGAGGGTGGCGAGAGAGCGTCACACGGAGTACTACCATCATCCACTGACGCTGCTCCAGGTTGCGCTGGCCGGGGAGGGGATGGCCGCGACGGTCGGCAACCTGCGCCAGGAGACGGGACATGACGTCGTCGACATCACCACGCCCGACGGCAGCGAGCTCACGCTGCACGTCGACGCGGAGTCCCGGCAGGTGGTGAGAATCAGCTCGATGGCGTACAACTCGAATCTGGGGGACATCGAGACGGCGACCACGTTCAGAGACTACGCGGCCGCGGGGGCATTGGTGCTGCCTGGGGCGATCACCAGGACGGTCGACGGCCAACCTGTCAGCTTCCTGCGGGTCAGTCACGCGGTGAATGCCGACATCGGCGATCTCGCCGCGCCGGCCGATGTCGCCTCGGCCGCCGAGCCCGGTCCGCCCGCCGCCAACGTGACGGACGAAGAGCTCGCCGACGGCGTCTGGCTGCTCGCCGGGCAATCCCATCACAGCGTCCTGGTCGAGTTCGACGAGTACGCCGTTCTGGTGGAGGCGCCACAGCACGACACGCGCACGCTGGCCGCCGTCGCGCGGGCGCGCGAGCTGGTCCCGGACAAGCAGCTCAGCCACGTCGTCAACACCCATCATCACTTCGACCACTCGGGCGGGATTCGGGCGGCCGTGGCCGAAGGACTGACGGTGATCACCCACCAGACGAACCGGGCCCTGTTCGAAGAGCTGGCGTCGCGGCCGCACACGATCGTGGCCGATCATCTGGCCCAGCAGCCGGCGGAGCTGATGCTGGAGACGGTGGCCGGCGACGACACGCTCGAGCTCGGGGAAGGCCGTAGAACCATGCAGATCTTCCGAATGGGGGATAATCCCCACGCCGACGGAGCGCTCGTCGTCTACTTGCCGGCCGAGCGGATGCTGATCCAGGCCGACATGTTCATCCCGGGGGTCGGAGGCGAGTTCGCGGAGACCGCGGCGACGCTGCTCGAGGCCATCGAGGACCGCAGGCTCCGGGTGGACCGGCTCGTGCCGATTCATGGCGCGGTCATGGCGTTGAGCGATCTGGAGGAAGCGGTGGAGAGCCCGGCGGCCGGGAACTAGTGTGCCGTCCCGGAGACACATGACATAATTCGGTCTGCACCTTGGTGAGGAATCAATGGCGTCTCCGCGGCCCTAAACGGCGAGGATTTCTGCATCGAACTTGAGAGGCAGGACACTAGAAGCAGGTAACAATGGTCGGGATAGCTGACCCTGCTCGGGGTAGGAGGCGCCAAATGCGCGTGCGGGAGTACGTCAGGCTGACGAGCGCAGTCTTCGTGGTTTTCGTGGGGTTGTCGGCAGCGCTTGGGGTCGCCCTCGTGGGACAGACGGCGTCCCAGGGCGGGACGTCCCCGCGCACACCCTGGGGCGAGCCGGATCTCCAGGGGATTTGGACCGAAGAGTTCGACATTCTGCTCGAGCGGCCGGAACGCTACGGGAACCGCGAGTTCCTGACGGATGAGGAGTACGCCGAGATCGACGAGGGCCGCGCCGCGGCCCTCAACAGCCAGCAGCAAGCGGATGGTGACCGTCGGAACGAGCCGGGGAGTGAGCGAGACGTCGCCGGCGCGTACAGCGACGCGTTCCTCTCCTTCAAGCATATGGGTCGGCGCACTTCTCTGATCGTCGACCCACCCAACGGCCGCATTCCTCCGCTGACCGAGGAGGCGCAGGCCCGCGCCGCGGCCGAGCGCGAGTTTCGCCTCGAGCTGCTCCGGTCCACCGAGACATGCCGGAGTGAGCTTCGGCAATGCGCCGGGGGCGTGTATGACCCGACCCCCTCACCCCGGCGGGCGGAACTGCCTCCCCGGTACAACACGAGCCGGATGAATCGACACGACAATCCCGAGGATGGGGCATTCGGGGATCGGTGCATCGCCGGGCAGATTCCCGAGTTCGGCACGGCGTTCGGCGGCAGCTTTCGCCGCATCGTGCAGACGCCGGGCGGCATCTCCATGTTCTACGACGTCGGTCAGGGCCAGGGGTTCCAGCGGAACATCGTCATGAACGGCAGCCCGCATCTGCCCGACACCATTCGTCAGTGGTGGGGCGACTCACGAGGGCACTGGGAGGGAGACACCCTGGTGGTCGACGTCACCAACTTCAGCCCGAAGCAGGATTTCAGAGGATCCCGCGAGAATCTGCATCTGGTCGAACGCTGGACCCGAACCGGCCCCGACACCCTGGAGTACGAGGTGACACTCGAAGACCCGACCGTCTGGGTCAGCCCCTGGACGGTGCGGCAAGAGTTCCGGAAGCAGAGCGACGAACAGAACCGTATCTACTACGAGCCACGGTGCCACGAGGGCAACTACGGCTTTCCGGCGCTGCTCCGCGCCGCGCGCATCGCGGACGAGCTGTACGCAGAAGGAACGGGACCGCACCCCGCGACCTACGACAACGCCTCGGGGGCGGGGATCGATCGATTCGCGGGTGTCCCCTAACCACCCGGCGTCGGCGACGACACCCCGGACGGCATGGGGGCGCTCGCGAAACCGGTAACTCCGGTGGGAGTCCGCGTTCGAACGCGAGCACGGGCTCCTTCGACGGAGGGAAGTCGGGCTCTACTGCTCCTGCGCCTCCATCTCCTCGGCCCGGTGACCGCCGAGAATCCCTGTCATCGCGTGGTTGCCTTCGTGGCACGCGAACTCGAACACCGGATCATCGCTCTTCTTCAGGGCGATCAGCATGGTCCAGGGCCGCGTCCAGTGCGTGGGATCGGTGAAGGTCAGCTCCCAGTCGAGGGTGTCGGGCGCGACGCGGGTAAAGCGCTCCACCAAGTGGAAGTTCTCGGCCGAGCCCCTGAAATCGCTCTGCTCCGAGAAGTTTGTCGTCTCGACGACGAGCGTGTCGCCGTCCCAGTGCGCGCGGGGGTCACCCATCCACTGCCGAACCCTGTCGTCGAGATGCGGCTGCCCGTCGATCGGGATGATCCGGACGTCGTGAATCAGCTCCTTCAGGATCGCGAGGTTGTCGGGCGTCTGCACGAACTGGAAGTAACTGTTGTAGCCGGCCCCGATTCGCGGCACGCCCCAAGTGATGCACCGGTCGGTGCTGTCTCGGTCGGTGTAGGTGTCGGCCGGATGGTCGCGTCGATACGCGCGAGCCGCGTCCGTTCTTGCCTGGGCGGCGTCCGTGAGCGGCGGCACCCGACCGTTCGGCGGATCGACGATGAGCGAAGTGCGGTCATCGAAATCCCGATCGACCAGCCAGAACTGATTGTAGTTTCCGGTTCCGGTATCGGACGAGGTGTACCCCTGACTCTCCGCCAGAGCTGCCTCGAACACGCTGTCTCCGAACGCCGCATCGGTCGCGCCGTTGAACAGCTCCCGCGCGTGCTGCTCCAGTGCGGCGACCTCCTCGTCGCTCAACTCGCCGCGATCGGCGAGGGTCTCGGGCCGCTCCAGCGGGGTCGCGGCGTTGTTCGCCCACACACCCTGGAGGTCGGGACGCCCGTCGGGGTTCCGGGGCACCGTCCACCCCGCGCTGTCCACCGACCCGGTCTGACCGACTGCCGGCGCCGCGCCCGTCAGGACGGCGCACATCGTCATCGCCACTATCGACACATGGTGCTTCATCTTGTCCTCCGTCACGGCAGCATACCCGAACATCGGCGCGTCAATCCGCCGCCGTGTCCATCGACTATGATACGACCGTGAGACCCGTCTCGCGGCGGACGTTTCTCAAGTCGAGCGCGGCCGTCACGGCGGCGACGACGCTGCCGGCCTCCCGGGCGCCGCTCGGCGCCCAGGGTCGACCGGCCGATTCGGCGCCTCGGACCACTATCGCCCTGACCGTCAACGGCGTGCGGCGCACCGTCGCGGTCGAGGACCGGTGGACGCTCGCCGAGCTGATCCGCGACCACCTCGACTTGACGGGGACCAAGATCGGCTGCGATCGCGGCGAGTGCGGCGCGTGCACGGTGCATCTCGACGGCGACCCGGTCTACTCCTGCAGTCAGCTCGCCGTCTGGGCCGACGGCCGCGCCGTGACGACGGTCGAAGGGCTCGCCGACGGCGACCGGCTGGATCCGCTCCAGGAAGCGTTCGTCGCCGGCGACGGCCCGCAGTGCGGCTTCTGCACGTCGGGCCAGTTGATGGCGGCCAAGGCGGTCGTCGCGGCCACGCCGAATCCCACCGAGGACGACGTCCGGCAGGGCATGACGGGCAACATCTGCCGCTGCTCGAACTACAACCGCTACGTGGCCGCGGTCCTGGACCGCCCGCCCGAGCCGGCGACGGATCGGGACCCGCTGAGAGTGGTAGGCCGGAGCCGTCCCCGGATCGATGCGCTCGAGCGGGTCACCGGCGCGGCGCGCTATACCGGCGACGTCAAGCTTCCGGGGATGGCCTACGCGCGGGTGCTCCGGAGCCCGCACCCCCACGCCCGCGTCACGCGGATCGATACCCGCCGGGCGCGGGAAATGCCGGGCGTCCACGCCGTGCTGGCCCGCGAGAACTGCGACACGATCTGGGGATCCGGCGACCAGCAGAACGCGCGCTACCTGTTCAACAATCCGGTTCGGTTCGTCGGGGATCCGGTAGCCGCCGTGGCCGCCATCGACCGCCACGTGGCCGAGGCCGCGATCCAGGCGATTGAGGTCGACTACGAGCCGCTCGATTTCGTCCTCGACCCGGAGGAAGCCGTCCAGCCGGGGGCGGTCGAGATCCAGCCGGGAGGAAACCTCTCGCGCCGGCGAGACGGCGAGGCGCTGCCCGACACCTATCAACGCGGCGACGTCGACGCCGGTCTGGCCGCGGCCGACGTGGTGGTCGAGGAGACCTACGTTTCGAAGCACCACAACAACGCGCAGATGGAGCCCCGCTCGGCGGTGGCGCGTTGGGAGGGCGACGAGTTGACCCTGTGGTCGCCGACCCAGGGCATCTCGAACTGCCGCTCGGACATGGCGCGCGATCTCGGGCTGCCTCCCGAGCAGGTGCGGGTCGTCTGCGAGTACATGGGCGGCGGGTTCGGCAACAAGAATCAGTGTCAGGACGCCGACCTCATGGCGGCGCTCCTAGCGCGGGAGGCGGGGCGCCCGGTCAAGCTGGAGTTGACGCGGAAGGAAGACTTTCTCGGAGTCCATGGCCGCTGGCCGACGGTGCAGCACTACCAGGTGGGGGCCAGCCGGGACGGGACGCTGCAGGCGATCCGGCTCCGGGGCTTCAGCGGGATGGGTCCGCATCGCAAGAGCGGCGGGGGTATCGCCGGGATCGAGCTGTTCCGGTGTCCCAACGTGCACCGCGAGGTCTCGCCGGTCTACACCAACATGACCGTCGCCGCGAATTTCCGGGGTCCCTCCTATCCGCAGGGGGTCTGGGGGATCGAATCGGTCATGGATCAGGTGGCCCACGAGCTGTCGATCGACCCGCTCGACTTCCATCTCCGGAACCTGACGCGCGCCTACAACGACCTGACGCCCTATACGAGCTGGGCGCTTCGCGAATGCCTCGCCGAGGGAGCCGACCGGTTCGGTTGGCCGGCGCGGTGGCGGCGGGCCGGGACCCGCACCGGTCCGCTTCGGCGCGGTGTTGGAATGGCGATCGGCATGTTCGCGGCCCGCCTCGGACGCAGCAGCGCGGTCTTGCGTCTGGAGGGCGGGCGCCTGTTTCTGCATATTGGGGTGACCGATATCGGCACCGCGACCAAGACAGCCATGGCCCAGCTCGCCGCCGAAGCGATGGGGATGGACCTGGCCGACGTCACCGTCGTCTGGGGTGACACCGATCGGTGCCCGTACTCCGTGGGGGAGTCGGGAAGCCGGACGACCACCCATACCGGACTGGCGATTGTCGAAGCCGCGGAAGATCTCAAGCGGCAGATCGCAGCGATGGACGGCCCCCTGGAGAGCCGCACGCTCATCGCGCAGGCGACGCCGGAGCCGGTCCTCGACGGCTTGGCGCGGTTCGCCTCGGCCGCGCACTTCGTGGAGGTCGAGGTCGACACGGAGCTGGGCGGCATCCGCGTGCTGAAGTACCTGGCGATGCACGAGAGCGGGCGCATCATCAACCCGCTCACTTCGGAAAGCCAAGTAAAGGGCGGCGTCACGATGGGGATCGGCATGGCGCTGCACGAGGAGCTGATCTACGACCGGCTCACCGGCATTCCGGTCAACCCGGGGTACTACGGCGCCCGGGTCATGACGCACCTCGACGCACCGGAGGTCGAGGTGCGGTTCATCGAGCCGGACGACGCGTATGGACCGTACGGGGCGAAGAACGTCGGCGAGCCGCCGATCATCCCGGTGGTAGCCGCCATCGGCAACGCGGTGTTCAATGCGACCGGCCGCCGGCTGCGGGAGCTGCCGATGACGCGGGACCGGGTGCTGGAGGCGCTGGCGTGAGACCACTCGCCAACGTGAATCCGGAGAGCCTGTCCGACGCCGTGGAGCGCCTGGAGCGTGGCGGAGCGGCCGCGGTCGGCGGCGGCAGCGACCTGCTCGGAATGATCAAGGACGACCTGGCGTCGCCCGATGTCCTCGTGAACCTCCGGGCGCTTCCCGCTTCGGACGGTCTGGCCGCCATCGTGTCGGGACCGGCCGAACTGCGGGTCGGCGGGCTGGTGACGCTCACGCGGCTCGGCGCCCATCCGGAGGTGGCCTCCCGCTACCACGTGCTGGCGGAGGCCGCCGGGTCGGCGGCGACGCCCCAGATTCGCAACGTCGCCACTCTGGCCGGCAACCTCTGCCAGCGGCCCTGGTGCTGGTATTACCGTCAGCACTTCCCGTGCTACAAGCACGGCGGAAACCGCTGCTTCTCCCGGACCGGCGAGAACCAGTTCAACGCCATTTTCGGCGGCGGCCCGAGCTACATCGTCCATCCCTCGGACACCGCCCCGGCGCTCGTGGCCCTCGACGCCCGCTTCCGCCTGGTCGGCCCCGGCGGCGAGCGGGTCGTTCCGGCGGCCGAGTTCTTCACGCTGCCGCGCGTCGACGTGGCGCGCGAGAACGTGCTGCAGCCGAACGAGATTCTGGCCGACGTCACGGTGCCGGCCGCGTCGGGTCTCCGGAGCACCTACGCCAAGGTGCTCGACCGGGAAGCGTGGACCCACGCCGTCGTCAGCGCGGCCCTTGCGCTGCAGATGGACGGCGACCGCATTCGCCGCGCGGGAATCGTGCTGGGCGGCGTCGCCCCCATTCCCTGGCGGGTCGCGGAGGTCGAGGAGCTGCTGGCGGGGCGGCAGATGACCGAGTCGCTCGCCGCCGAAGCGGGGCGGCTCGCCGTCGACGGCGCACGGCCGCTGTCGAAGAATCGCTACAAGGTCCCGCTGGTCGAGAATCTGGTGCGGCGCACGCTGCTCTCGCTGGCGGGAAGCGCGTGACGATCGACCGCCGCCCTGCTCGCGCGCCGCGCGGTAGCCGCCGGAGACTCGGATCGGTCGTCGTCAGACAGACGGAGCACCAACGATGACGGAACGGATGCAGCGCAGTTGTTGGCCACGGCGAGTTTCGGCGTTCGTCTCGGCGGCGGTGCTGGGCGGACTCGTCGGCGCCTTCGCGCCGGTCGGACAAGCCCAGTCACCGCGGCTGGTCGAGGACGGCGTGTACACCACCGCGCAGGCCGAGGGCGGTCAGACTCGGTTCAATGCACAATGCGCCATCTGTCATGGGAGTACGCTGGGCGGGAGCGCCGGTCCGCCGCTGGCGGGTGAGACGTTCGTCGGGAGGTGGAGCAGCCTCCCCCTGTCGGATCTCGTCACCAAGGTCCGGAGTACGATGCCTGAGGACGCTCCGGGCACGATGACGATGACGGAGGCGGCGGGCCTTGTCGCCTACATCCTGCAGGCGAACGAAATACCGGCGGGCGATGCGGAGCTGAGCGACGATCCCGTCGCGCTGACCCGGATTGCGTGGGGCGCGGCGCCGGCCGATCAGGCCGCGTCCGCCGGCATCGGGGCGTCGACCGCCCCGCCGGTCGGCAATCTGGCGGAGGTGATGCGCGGCATCATGTTTCCGAGCTCGAATATGCTCTTCAACGTGCAGTTGCACGACCCCGGCGCCGAGCGTACCGCCTTCGACGCGACCGACAACTTCTCGTGGGTCGAGTGGGGTGCGGGGATCTACTCGGGTTGGCAGATCGTCGACTACGCGGCGATCGCCCTGGCCGAGGCCGCGCCCCTCTTCCTGACGCCGGGTCGCCTCTGCGAGAACGGTCAGCCGGTGCCGGTCGAGCGGCCCGATTGGATTCGGTACACGGAAGAAATGGTCGAGGCCGGCAAGGCCGCGTACCGTGCTTCGCAGACCAGAGATCAGGCGGCCGTGAGCGACGTCACCAATCTCATCGCGGACGCGTGCTACAACTGTCACGAAGCCTATCGCGACAGGCCGGGTGGAACCTCGGATGATCCGTCCAACAAGGCCGCGCGGTGCATTCCGTGATCGCGTTGCGCGGCTAGTCCTACCGAGCCGGCCGCCGCGCGGGCTCAGCGCGAGTACCAGTCGTAGAACGCGTCCCCCTCCGGGATCTTCCGCGTGACATCGATTTCCATCGTGGCGCTCTCCCAGTGGGTGACCAGCGGCTCCTTGCGCAGATGGCCGTACATGAACTCCTCGGCGAACTCCTGGCAGCGGAACTCCAGGAGCTGCATGTTCGGTTCCATCCGGCGATAGAGGGGCATGGCGATCTGCCACGGACGGGTGAAGGTATTGGGGTCTTCGATCGTCACCTCGTAGTTGATGACGTTCGGCGCTATGAGCGTGAAGCGCTCATCGAGGCGGAGGGCTGCAGTGTGGTGATTGCCGGCGCGGTCGAACCAGCCGTTGTCGCGGAAATTCGTCACCTCGACCACCAGGGTGTCCCCCTCCCAGCGGCCAAGCGAGTGGCCCATCCACGTGTAGTCCGGCGGCAGCTCCACCTCGTCCATGTGAATCGTGCGGGCCGTGGCGGTGTATGCGAACGCCATGTGAATCTTGTTCGTACTCTGGGTGATCTCGAACGGGTACGGCATGTACATGGCGCGCGGAATGCCCGGGAGGTAACAGCGGATCTCCGGATCCCGGTCGACCCAGTTTTCGGCGTTCTCCTGCTTCCGGGCCAGCGCCTCGGGGGTATAGGGGATGCGCCCGTCACCCTGGACGACCCCGAGTGAACCCGGGACCGAGGCGACCGCCCCGAGCGCAACGACCGGCGGCGCCGGAAGCCGTGCGTAGTCGTACGGATAGGCGCCCGGCTGGGTGATCATCGCCGGCCGGGCGGCGTGGGATTCCAGGTCCCAGTTGGCCTCGTTGTTGGCCTGCCAGATGCCGCTGAAATTCGGACGTCCTTCGATTCGGTCCGGCCGCTCGGGCTGATTGGTCTGGCCCGCCAGCCGGCCGCCGGACGCCGTGAACATCCCACCCGCCACCGCCGCCACGAGGGCGACGGCGATCAATGTACCTGCATGGCGATAGCGCATGTCGATCTCCTGGAAAGCACTAGCGAAGCGGATTCTCTTCGACGCCTACGAAGTCGGTGGCGTTGTCGAACGTCGCGGGATGCGGGCCTCGGCCCGCGTCGTACTCTTCCTCCGCGATCCGGGCCCCCAGCAGCAGGGCCGGGAAGCCGTAGTTGCCCTCGTAGCATCGGGGCTCGTAGTAGATGCGATTCTGCTGCTCGTTCTGCTTCCGGAATTCCTGTCGGACGGTCCACTGCCGGACCCACACCGTCGGGTCTTCGATCATGACTTCGTAGTCCAGCGTATCCGGGCCCGTGCGGGTCCAGCGCTCGATGAGGTGCAGGTTCTCGCGGGACCCGCGGAAGTCTCGCTTCGGGCTGAAGTTGGTGACGTCGACGACCAATGTATCGCCTTCCCAGTGGCCCCGCGAGTCGCCCCACCACTGGCGAATGTGGTCGGGGAGATGCGGACTGCCGTTCATGACGATGTTCCGCTGGAAGCCCTGGCCCTGGCCGACGTCATAGAAGATCGAGATCCCGCCCGGGGTCTGCACGATGCGCCGGAAGCTGCCGCCGAACGCGGTGCCGAACTCGGGGATCCCACCGCTGAGACAACGGTCGCCGAGCGAACCGTCTTCAATGTTGTCCTGGCGATTCATCCGGCCGGTGTTGTAGCGGGGCGGCTGCATCCGGGAGCGCCGGGGGGAAGGCTCCGGGTTGTACTCGCCGCCGCGGCACGCCACCGACCCGCTCCGGCAGGTCTCGGTCGAACGCAGCAGCTCCAATCGGAACGCCCGGTTCTCAGCGGCCAGCGCCTGAACTTCCGGAGTCTGCGGAGGAACCCTGCCGTTCGGGGGATCCACGATGAGCGAGGTCCGACTGTCGGTAGGCTTGAAGGACAGGAAAACCGCGTTGTAAGCCCCCGCGACGTCGAGCTCCGTCCCGCGCTCGACCCGGCGGTTCCGGCTGATGAGCCCGGCGCGTTGCTCGTCGAGCTCAGCCTGCTCCTCGGGCGTCAGGAACTCCCGGTCGCCGAACCGCTCGGGCCGCTCGAACGGCGTGTCGACCTCGGTGGTCCAGATGCCCTGCAGATCCGGCTCGCCCCACGGTGTCCTGATTGACGCGTCGGCCCGGCTGCCGGCGGTCTGGCCCGACAGGCCGATCCGGGTCGCGCCGAGCAGGCCCACCGTGACCACGAGTGCCGAAACCGCTCCCGCGGCTGCGAACTGACGCGTTCTCATCGGCGTGCTCCTTCGGTTCGCGACGCGATCGGCCCTCGCCTCTGCCGCCGGGGCTCGACCGATTGCTCCTCGGTGCGATGGCCGGCCAGAATCTTGCGCAGCGGCAGGAAAGGCCAAATATACTCCATACTTGAAGAGAATCCTTGGTTGCGGGCCCGTTCGAGAGTTGGGGGAAGGATCATGATGACCTGTCGACCACTCCACGTATTGAGCGCGGTGGTGGCGGCCGCAGTGCTGGCAGCGATCGCCTGGGCCGTCGGCACGGGCGCACCGGCGCTCCGGGCGCAGGAGGCCGACACGGCCTCGTCCTTGCGGACGCCATGGGGTGAGCCGGACTTCCAGGGGATCTGGAGCGTCGAGCTGTTGGTCCCGCTGGAGCGCCCGGAGGGTGTGACGACCCCGTTCTACACCGAGGAGCAGCAGGCCGAGCTGGATCGCCAGCGCGCGGAGATGTCGGTCTTCGGGAATCACGTCCGCGCCGAGCGGGGAACGGAAGCCGACGTGGCTGGCGCCTACAACGCCGTCTTCACCTCGCAACGGCCCACCGGCCGGCGCACCGGCATGGTCATCGATCCACCCGATGGGCGGGTGCCCCCGCTGACGCCGGAGGCCCAGGCGCGTCAGGCGGAGATCAGCGAGTACGAGCTGGCCCTGATGCAGAACACCATCGTGTGCCGGGACGGCCTGCCCGGGTGCCGGGGCGGCGAGTACGGACCGCCCTCGCCCCGGCGCGAGGAGCCGCCGCCGTACTACTCGGTCGGCAACCTCAATCGCGCCGACGGGCCCGAGGATCGCGGCCTCGGCGAGCGCTGCATGAGCGGCAACCTCCCGACTTTCCGCGGCGGCTTCACCGGCATCCATATCCGTGTCGTCCAGTCGCCGGGCAAGGTCTCCATCTTCTACGACGTCGGCCAGGGTCAGGGCTTCGACCGGGTCATCCCGATCACCGACGCGCCGCACCTGCCGCCCGGCGTACGCCAGCGGTGGGGCGATTCGCGCGGCCGCTGGGAGGGCGACACGCTCGTGGTCGACGTGACGAACTTCTCGGAGAAGAGGGACTTCCGGGGGTCGCGCGAGAACCTGCACTTGGTCGAGCGCTGGAGGCGGACGGGGCCGGGCAGCATGGAACTGGTTACCACGGTCGAGGATTCGACGGTGTGGACCAGGCCATGGACCGTGATCCAGGACTTCGCCAGGCAGCCCGACGGCCCGAATCGGATCTACTACGAGCCGCGGTGCCACGAGGGCAACTACGGGCTGCCCGGGCTGCTGATCGGAGCGCGGGCCGAGGAGCGGGCCCACGAAGAGGGCCGGGGTCCCCACCCGGCGACGCGGTGCATCGCCAGTTGCGCGTCGCCGGAGGGGCGCGACCCGTTGGCGCTACGCTGAGGAACCCGGGGAGCGATGCCAACGCTGTCGGCCGTGTCCCGCTGGTCCCATCGGGATCCGGTGGAAGGCGGTAATCCGTTTCACGCCGGCGATCTCCGTCACACGCGGTGGGAAGAGGCGACCGTCCGCGCGCGGGCCGAGCTCCAGCGCTACGACGACGAGATCGCAGCCTCCGTGTCGGACACTCTGACTTCGGGTCCCTACGCACGTCGTTGGCTCGACCTCGCGACGATGCGATTCGACACCTGGGCACGGCGTGGACTCACGGCGGTGGACGGCACGGCGGCGCAACGGGACTACGCGGCGTGGCTGCAGGCGTACGTCGCCAACTGGCGCGCGTACATCGCCGACACCTGCCCCCACGTCGCCCCGGATGTGCGGGCCGAACTCCCCTTGCGCCTGACTGCTCGCGCCGCGTACTGGACGGACGAAGCCCGCCGCTTCGTCAGTTCAGCCCGCGGCGCACCAGCAGCGGCCGCACGTCCGGGTCCGCGCCCCTGAAGTCGCGGAACAGCGTCATGGCGTCGACGCTGCCCCCCTTCGACAGCAGCGTCCCCCGGAAGTGGTCTCCGTTGTCGCGCAGCAGGCCGCCGTTCTCCTTGAACCACTCCACCGAGTCGGCGTCGAGCACCTCGCTCCAGATGTAGGAGTAGTAGCCGGCCGAGTAGCCGCTGCTCCAGATGTGCGAGAAGTAGGTGCTGCGGTAGCGCGGCGGCACAGCGGCGAGGGCGACCCCCGCCGCTTCCAGGGCCGCCGCCTCGAACACCTCGACATCGGCGGCGACCGGAACCTCGTCGGCCGTCAACTGGTGCCACGCCTGGTCGAGCAGCGACGCGGCGAGGTACTCCGTGGTGGCGAATCCCTGGTTGAACTGCCGGGTCGCGAGCACCTTGTCGAGCAGGTCCGCCGGCATCGGCTCGGCGGTCTCGTAGTGGACGGCGTAGTTCTCCAGCACCTCCGGCCAGGTGGCCCACATCTCGTTGACCTGCGACGGGTACTCGACGAAGTCGCGCGGCACCGACGTTCCGGCGAAGTAGGGGTAATCCACGTTCGAGAAGAACGCGTGCAGGGCGTGGCCGAACTCGTGGAACAGCGTCGTCACCTCGTCGAAGGTCAGCAGCGTCGGCTCGCCGGCCGGCGGCTTCGGCACGTTCAGATGATTCGCCACCACCGGCGAGGTGCCGAGCAGGTGCGACTGCGAGACGTAGGCGTTCATCCAGGCCCCGCCCCGCTTCGACGGACGGGCGTAGTAGTCGCCGAGGAACAACCCCAGCGGGTCGCCACCGGCGTCGAACACCTCCCAGACCCGGACGTCGGATTGGTAGACCGGCAGCTCCGGCCGCGGCTCGAAGGTGAGGCCGTAGAGCCGGTTGGCGGCGAAGAAGACGCCGTTCTCGATGACGTTGTCCATCTCGAAGTAGGGACGGAGCTGCGACGCGTCGAACGCGTAGCGGTCGGCCCGCACCTTCTCCGTGTAGTAGGACCAGTCCCAGGCGGACAGCTCCAGGTCGCCGCCCTCCGCGGCGGCCATCGCCTGCAGGTCGGCGGCCTCCCGTTCGGCGTTCGCCACCGCGGGCGGGGCCAGGCTCGCGAGCCGCTCGTTGACCGCCTCGACCGTCTGCGCGGTCTCCCGCTCCAGGATGTAGGCGGCGTGGTTCGGGTAACCGAGCATCGCAGCCCGCTCGGCCCGCAAGCGGGCCATTGTGGCGATCACCTCGCGGTTGTCGTACTCGCCGCCCTGGATGCCGCGGGCCAGCGACGTGCGCGTGATGCGCTCCCGCAGCTCGCGGTTGTCCAGCGACGCCAGCGCCGGCTGGCCGCTGGTGTTCAGCAGCGGGATGACGTATCGGTTCTCGAGGCCGCGCGCCGCGGCCGCCGCGACCGCCGCGGCGATCTGGTTCTCGGAGAGGCCGGCCAGCTCGTCGAGCGACTCGACGACGACGGCGGAGGCGTTGACCTCGTCGAGCACGTTCTGGGTGAAGCGGCTCGACAGCGCCGCCAACTCGGCGTTGATCTCCTGCATCCGCTCCTTCTGGGACTCGGTCAGCCGCGCCCCCGCCCGCACGAAGTCGACGTAGTACTCCGCAATGAGACGCCGCGCCTCGTCTTCGAGCTCCAGCGACTCCCGCTGGTCGTAGAGCGCCTGCACGCGCGCGAACATGTCCGCGTTCAGCAGAATCTGGTCCGTGTGCGCGGCCAGCCGCGGCGCCATCTCGTTGCGGATCTCGTTGATCGCGTCGTTGGTGTGGGCGCTGGCGAGGCTGAAGAACGTCGACGCAACGCGATCCAGCAGCCTCCCGGAGCGCTCCAGCGGCAGGATCGTGTTCTCGAACGTCGGCGGATCCGGCTGGGAGGCGATGGCTTCGATCTCCCCGATCTGGTCGGCCATCCCACGCTCGAACGCCGGTCCGTAGTGCGCGTCGTCGATTTGGTCGAACGGCGGCAACCGGTACGGCAGCGTGCTCTCGGTGAAGAACGGATTCTCGGTCATCTCCTGCTGCCCGGCGGCTTCGACCGCGCCGCCGTCGAACGGTGCGCCGGAGCCGAGCATCAGCGCCACGACCGCCGCCGCCATTCCCGCGGATTTCAAACTCATGCCCTCACCCCTCCCGAGAGAACGTGTTCCGCAACCGTCAACGATACCAGCTTTGGCCGCACCGGACGCGGCGACAGTCTCTTCCAATGACACATGAGCCTGAACGAGGAGTTGTTTCCAACGACACATGAGCCTGAACGGGGGCCGGGTCGAGGATCATCGGAGGATGATCGTGAGACTCGACACGCACCGGCTGCAGACCCTGGATCAGGTTCGGGAATTCCTCGACGGAAGCGAGCAGGTCGACCTGCAACCACAGACCCGCGCCGACTCCTACGCGTTCGTGGCGAAAACCGTGCGACGGTTCGACTACGCCCTGCGGGGGAAGGCCGACAAGGGCCTGCTGCGCCGCTTCCTGGCCAAGGTGGCCGGCCTGTCACGGGCCCAGATCACACGCCTGTTGCAGCAACACCGGACCACGGGAGAGATCGCCGACCGCCGCGACACCCCGCGCCGACCGTTCCCGCGCCGCTACTCCAACGCCGACATCGGGCTGCTGGCCGAGCTCGACGTTCTCCACGGCACGCTGTCCGGTCCGGCCACGCGCAAGCTCTGCGCCCGCGCTTTCCATCTGTTCGGCGACCGCCGCTTCGAACGCCTGGCCGGCATCTCCAACGGCCATCTGTACAACCTGCGGCACACGACAAGCTATCAACGGCGCCGCGGAACGACGCCGCTGCCGACGCGCCCGGTGCCTGTCGCGATCGGGGAACGCCGCCGCCCGCAGCCGTTCGGACAACCTGGCTGGGTGCGGGTCGATACCGTCCATCAAGGCGACCTGGACGGCATCAAGGGCCTCTACCACGTGAACCTGGTGGATGAGGTCACCCAGTTCCAGTGCATCGGCTCGGTCGAGCATATCCACGCCGCCTGCCTGGCCCCGGTCCTCGACGCTCTGCTGCGGGCGTTCCCCTTCACGCTCCACGGCTTCCACGCCGACAACGGCTCGGAGTTCATCAACCGCGAGGTCGCGGCGCTGCTCCAGGGGCTGCACATCGACGCATTCACCAAGTCCCGCGCCCGTCGCAGCACCGACAACGCCCTGGTCGAGAGCAAGAACGGCTCGGTCATCCGCAAGCAGCTCGGTCACGGCCACATCCCCAGCCGCTGTGCCGCGCAGGTCAACGCCTTCACCCAGCAGGTCCTCTCGCCCTATCTCAACTTCCACCGCCCCTGCTTCTTCCCCACCGAGGAGGTCGACGCGCGCGGCCGAGTACGCAAGCGCTACCGCGACGCCGACATCATGACCCCCTACGAGAAGCTCAAGTCGTTACCCAATGCCGCCGCCTGCCTGAAGCCGGGAACCACATTCGTAAAGCTCGACGCGGCCGCGTTCGCGATGAGCGACAACGAGGCCGCGCAGGCGCTCGACGAGGCCCGCACGCGGTTGTTCCGGTCCATCGACCCGGCGGCCTGAAGGTTTGCTCACGGCCGCTACCGCCGTCTGTCGGTCGTCGTGTTGTTGACGAGCAGGCGCGAGGAAGCTCGAACACCGGACGTACCAACTCGCGCGGGCGCTGGCGAGCCCGGATCGCCGGCGCCGACTCGCGTCGTCACCGGCTGCGGTCGAATACCGACGGACAGCGATGTCGTCGAGCCCGGATCGCCGGCGCCGACTCGCGTCGTCACCGGCTTCAGCACCACCGAAAGGCGGAAACGCGACGCCATCAGGCACGAGCGCCGACGACGATCCATCCAGCCGTTGCCGGCCGTTTCACAGCCCCTCGCGTAGTCACGTCCAGCCCCTCTGCTGCCGGTTCCGCGCTCGGCTACCGCACTCCGCAAACGTCCGCAGACGGACGTTCGCTCCGCTTGGTCTCCTGCTGTTCAGAACTCGGCAAACCAGACCCTCACCGTTCGGTTGCCACGGCAGCGGCTACAGAACCTTCGCCCTGAACCACGACGCGCCCAGCGCCGCGTCGTACACCGTAACGGTTCCGCCGCCATGAGCGATAATGCTGCGGTCACGCGCGCCCTCAACGCGGCCCGCGCCAGGACCTGTTTCGATCCGTCGGTTCGGTCGCCTGACAGGCGCGGCTCACGTGCCCCGCTTCAGGCTCATTTCTGGATTGGAAAGGACTGCGACCGCATGCGGCATCGAATCCGGCGCTACGGCATGGCGCGTGAAGACGAAGTTCGCGCCCGTCCGACCGTCACCGCGGCGGCATGCGATAATGGCGGTGTGATCGTTTCGTCGGGGCGTCCCGTCCCATGAGGGCGCCCGCCAGCGCCGGCGTCGCCAATCCCCTCCGCCGCAACATCGCGATCATCGCCCACGTGGACCATGGCAAGACCACGCTGGTCGACGCCATGCTGCATCAGAGCGGTGTGTTCCGCGAGCACGAGCGGGTGGAGGAGCGCGCCATGGACAACATCGACCTGGAGCGGGAGCGCGGCATCACGATCATGGCCAAGAACACGGCCATCCGTTATCGGGATCTGATCATCAACATCGTCGACACGCCGGGCCACGCCGATTTCGGCGGCGAGGTCGAACGCACTCTGACCATGGTCGACGGGGTGCTGCTGCTCGTCGACGCCTCCGAAGGGCCCCTGCCGCAGACCCGCTTCGTGCTGCGCAAGGCGCTCGAGCAGGGGCTGCCGCCGATCGTCGTCATCAACAAGATCGACCGGCAGGACGCGCGGCCGGCCGAGGTGCTCGACGAGATCTACGACCTGTTCATCGACCTCGACGCCAGAGAGGACCAGATCGAGTTCCCCGTGCTGTACGCCAACGCCAAGGCGGGCACAGCCAGTCGGGACCCTGCCGATCCGGGACGTACCCTGCAGCCGCTGCTGGAAACCATCGTGGAGCGGATGCCGGCCCCGGCGGGCGACCCGGACGCCCCGCTGCAGGTACTGGTCGCCAATCTCGATGCAAGCGATTATCTGGGGCGCATCGCGATCGGCCGCATCGTCAACGGCCGGGTCGCGACGGGCGACACGATTGCGGTCTCCAAGGTCACCGGCACGATCGAGCGGACTCGCGTCACGAAGCTGTACGTCTTCAACGGCTTGGAGCGGATGGAGGTCCAGCGGGCCGCCGCCGGCGACATCATCTGCCTGGCCGGCATCGACGACATCACCATCGGCGAGACCATCACCGGCCCGGACGATCCGCGACCGATTCCCGCGCTGCACGTGGACGAGCCGACGGTCTCGATGGTCTTCGGCGTGAACACGTCGCCGATGTCCGGGCGGGACGGCCGGTACGTCACCTCGCGCAATCTCCGCGACCGGCTCGCCCGCGAGCTGGTCGGCAACGTATCGATCCGGGTCGAGGACACGGACTCGCCGGAGCAGGTGCGGGTGATCGGCCGCGGCGAGCTGCAGTTGTCGATCCTGATCGAGATGATGCGGCGCGAGGGCTACGAGCTGCAGGTCTCGCGACCCCGGATCGTCACCCGCAAGCGGAACGGACGGACCGAGGAGCCGGTCGAGGAGCTGGTCATCGACGTGGCCGAGGACTACCAGGGCGTCGTCATCGCACAGCTCGGCAACCGGCGGGCGACGATGACCCGAATGGTGAATCACGGCAGCGGCCGCGTCCGGCTCGAGTTCGGGATCCCCACCCGCGGCCTCATCGGCTTCCGGTCGCAGTTTCTCACCGACACCCGCGGCACCGGCATCATGAACCACCTGTTCGCGGGATGGGAGCCGTGGAGCGGACCGATCGCGGGACGGCCCTCCGGCGGGCTGGTGGCCGACCGGGCCGGCAAGGCCACCGCCTTCGCCATCTACAACCTGCAGGAGCGCGGCGAGATCTTCATCCACGCCGGTACGCCGGTCTACGAAGGGATGATCATCGGCGAGAACGCACGCCCGGCCGACCTCGACGTCAACGTGACGAAGGAGAAGAAGCTCAACAACATGCGCTCGTCCACCGCCGAGGAGGCAATCCGCCTGGTTCCGCCGCGGCTGCTGAATCTGGAGCAGGCGATCGAGTTCATCAACGACGACGAGCTGGTGGAGATCACGCCCGGCAGCATCCGGCTCCGCAAGGAGATCCTGGCCGCCAACATGCGACCCAGACGCGAGACGTAGCCGCGGGCGACGATTGTCGGGCTACGATTCCCTCATGACGCAAGACGCGCCGGAAGTCATCGAGCTGCGGGCCGGTTCGACGCGCCTCTCCGTGGCGCCGGAGGTCGGCGGCTCAATCACCCGCTACGCCTCGGAGCGCAGCGGGGCCACCCTCGACTGGATGCGCCCGGCGCCCCCCGACGCCATCGCCAGCCGCTCGGCCGGCGGCACGTCGAGCTTCCCACTCGTGCCGTTCTCGAACCGCATCCGCGACGCCGCGTTCCGCTTTCGGGGACGCACCATCCAGCTTCCGCAGAACTTTCGCCCCGAGCCGCACGCCATCCATGGCCACGCCTGGCGCGAGCCGTGGACCGTCACCGCGCGGTCCGAGGCCGCGCTGACGATGGAATACCGCCATCCTGCCGATACTTGGCCCTGGACCTATGTGGCGCAGCAGACCTTCGATCTGACCGACGAACGCCTCCGGGTGCGCTTCACCGTGACCAACGAGGCGGCGGAGATGCCGGTCGGCTTCGGCCTCCACCCCTACTTCGTCCGGACGCCGCGCGCCACCGTGCGCGCCGATGTGGGCCGGATGTGGCAGGCGGACGCGAACTTCATGCCGGCCAGCCTCGTGCCGCCGCCCCCGCAGCTCCTGCTCGACGGCGACGGCCTCAATCCGGACGCCACGACCCTCGACAACAACTTCGTCGACTTCGGCGGGAACGCCGTCATCGAGTGGCCCGAGTGGAACGCGCGACTGCGGATCGCCGCCGATCCGGCCTATGCCTGCCTCGTCGTCTATACGCCGGCGGGCCAGGACTTCTTCTGCGTCGAGCCGGCGACCAACTGCATCGACGGATTCAACCTGGCCGACGCCGGACGCACGGATACCGGGATCATCGTGCTGGCGCCGGGCGACACCGCCGCCGGCGACGTGACGTTCACGCCCGAGGTGGCGTGAGCCCCATGCCGCCCACCGACGCTCCCTCGCCTGCTCGCAGCGACATCGCCAGACCGTGGTTCGCCATCGGCTGGTTCCTCGTCGTCACGCTCGTGGCGCTGTGGCAGGTCGGCGCGGGCATGAAGCCGTCATCGCTGCCGGTCAGAGACTGACGGCCATGTCCATCGAAACCCACTTCGACATAGCGTTCATCGGGGCAATGGCGCGACGCGAGAAGCAGATCCAGCAGAACTACCGGCCGATCATCGCCGTTCACAAGTGGTTCGCCCGGCGGCCCGGCACCCTGTTTCGCGGGCTGACGCTCGCCGAGTTCGGGGACCGCCCCCTCTCCGAGAGCTTCTTCGTCGCCAACGATTTCGCGGGGCGAACCATCGCGGACCCTTTCATGGGCGGTGGGACTCCGCTGCTCGAAGCGAACCGGGTCGGCTGCGACGTGCTCGGCGTCGACATCAATCCGATGGCGGCGTGGGTGGTACGCGAGGAGATCGAGCCCCTCGACCCGGCCGCGTACCGACGCGCCGCCGACGCTCTCGTCCAGAAACTCACGGTCGAGGTCGGCGACTCGTACGTGACGGACTGTCCGCTCTACGGCGATTTCGACGTACCCGTGAAGTACTTTCTCTGGGTCAAGACAACCGACTGCGAGCATTGCGGCGCCGAGGTCGATCTGTTCCCCGGGTATCTCGTCGCCGGCAACGCCCGCCACCCGAAGCACGTAGTGTTGTGCGCCGAGTGCGGCGAGCTTACGGAAGCGGCCGACCGAGATCGCCCAGGGGCGTGCCGGCGATGCGCTCGGCCGCTCGCCATTGCCGGTCCCGCGCGCCGTCAGCGCTGCATGTGCCGCTCCTGCGGTCGGGCCACACGCTATCCACGGTCCGAGACGGGGCCACCGCGGCATCGCTTGTTCGCGCTCGAGTACTACAACCCGCATCGCAAAGCCGAGCACCGCGGCCGGTTCTTCAAGAAACCCGACCGGAAGGATCTCGCCCGCTACGCAGCGATGAGTGCTCGCTGGACCGCGACGACTCCGGAGTATGTCCCGGAACAGCCGATTCCGCCAGGCGACGAGACCGACCGCTTGCACCGTTGGGGCTATCGCCACTACCGGGAGCTGTTCAACCCGCGACAACTTCTCGGCCTCGAGCTCAGCGCCCGCCACATCTCCACGGTCAGCGATCAACGGATCCGCCGCGCTCTCGCCACGAACCTCTCGGACCTGCTCCGGTACCAGAACATGCTGTGCCGGTACGACACGACCGCGCTGAAATCACTCGACGTCTTCTCTGTTCATGGCTTCCCCGCCGGCCTCGTCCAGTGCGAATCCAACCTGCCGGGCATCACGACGAGGGCTGGCGCCGGGGTCGGCTCCGGCGGCTGGACCAACATCATCGCCAAGTACGACAAGGCGAAGCGGTTCTGCGACGCTCCCTTCGAGGTCGATCACAGCCGGGGTCGAAAGACACTTGTTCCGATTCCGGGCGAGTGGATCGGCGAGCGCCAAGCCGGCAGGCGTCCGCGTCGCGCCTCCATCCGCTGCGCGAGCTCGACCGCATTGGATCTCGCCCCGAACTCTCTCGACGCCGTATTCACCGACCCGCCGTATTTCGGCAACGTCCAGTACGGCGAGCTCATGGACTTCTGCTACGTCTGGCTCCGTCGCCTCGTCGGTTCCGACTCAGAGGGCTTCGATCAGGAATCGACCCGGTCACCGGGTGAACTGACCGGCAACGCGACCCAGGCCCGCGACCTGGAACACTTTACGGACGGCATGGCCGCGGTCTACCGCGCCATGGCGCAGGCCCTCAAACCCGGCGCACCGCTCGCGTTCACCTTCCACCACAATGCGATGGAGCCCTATCACGCGATCGGCGTCGCAATCCTCGACGCAGGTCTCATCTGTTCGGCGTCCATCCCGTGTCCGGCTGAAATGGGAGGCTCGATTCACATCCACGGTACCGGGTCGTCCATCGTCGACACCATCTTCGTGTGTCGCGACCGGGGTCAAGCCCGTCGCGACGCTCTCTTCGACGATCGCGAGGGTCTCTCCACGGTGGTTCGGACCGATCTGGCTCAACTTCGGGCGGCGGGAATGAAGCCGTCCGCGGGCGATGTCCGGTGCATCGTCTTCGGCCACCTCGCGCGCATGGCGGTCTGGAGCTTGCGCCACGCCTGGGATGCGACGAAGCCGACGTCCGAACGACTGGACGAGGTCCGATCCAGAATGGCCGCTATGGGCGACACGAAACCCCTGATCGAGACGCTTGCTGCCTCAGACACGTCTCCGGCTGCCACGGGACACGGCACGCCGCTCTTTCCTGACGACCAGAAGCATTCTTTCGATGCCGTTTCCTTTTGAAGTTCCCTTCGACGAAGTCGAGGCTGACCTCGATACGTTTGTGGACGCAGTCTTCGGCGTACTCCGGTCGGAATTCCTGACTATGCCGAAGGGCGATGGCTTCGTCGAGTACCCGGTGTTCGAACAGGGCTACGAAACGCTCAAGCGGACGACGAGCGGTTTTCGGAACCTCACGCCGGAAACGGCCATGGAAGCAGTGTACCAGGCGCCGATTGCCCTCATCGTCCTGCGCACGATGCTCGGATTCACGCCGCCGGAATGGGCGGAAGTCACGACACGGCAATCCGACGACGCCGTCACGCAGAATGCGGCCCGCTCTCTCGATCGGGCGGTCCGTCTACTACCGTCCAGGCAACTCAAAGCCACCGGCGGGCTCACGGATCGCCGACTCCGGGCGCTGGTAGCCACGGCCTGCGAGCACCTGCAGGAAGGTGCTCCTGATGGCCCGCTCGAGTTGATCCACCGTCTCGACAAGGCCGATACGAAGGGCGGCCTGCAGAGCCTTCAGCCGTTGGCGGCCCTCGGCGTCCCATACGCGGTGCTCCTGTACGAGCGACTACTCGGCCGACCGTTTGCCGGCCATCGCGACTCCGTCTCCGAGCTGATCGGCGACGTGATGGAAACGGCGATCGAGGGCGTGCTCGTCAAGGCGGGAGTTTCCTTTCGCAAGACCAAGCGGGCGGAAAAGGTCTCCGGCTTCGATCAGGCTCCCGACTTCATCGTGCCGGACGAGTTCAACCCACAGGTCGTGATCGAAGCCAAGATTGCCGAGGATGACGGTACGGCGCGAGACAAGGTCACGCGCATCCAGCACCTCTACAGTCTGTCCCGGCGAGAGCGTGCCCCAGACCAGCTGCCGCGCTTCGACGTCGTCGCCTGCATCGGGGGCCGGGGCTTCAAGGTCCGCCGTGAGGACATGAAAAAGTTGCTGCTCTCAACCCGCGGCAGGGTCTTCACGCTTCAGAACCTGGACCGCCTCGTCGACGGCACCCGCATCGCCGAGTTCCGCACATGGGACAACGGGTGATCGGCGGCGACGGTTCAAACCGCGGGCGAACGTAGCGTCGCTACCGTAGCCCATCTTTACCAAGATTAGCGGTCGTTTTGCGGATTTGGGCGGTTTTCGGGGAGTGCGAGGCCTGTAACTTGTTGATTATAAAGGATCGGGTTTCGCCAGAGACGAAGGTAGTGCCATAATCGTATAACAATAGTTGCCTGGGACAGGGTGCGTCCGCTATGGTGAGCGCCATGTTCATTCGGCGCACCCAAACCCGGCGGACTGAGGACGGAAAGCCCTACTTCTCTCATCGCCTCGTGCACGCCGAACGCCTCGGCAGCAGCGTGCGCCAGCGCACCCTCCTCAACCTCGGTCGCCACTTCGATATTCCTCAGGCGGACTGGCCGCTGCTGTGCGCCCGCATCAACGATGCGTTGAGCGGTCAGGCGCCGCTGGTGGCCGATTGTCCGCCTGCCGTGGAGGAGGAAGCGCAACGGATCGCGGCGCAGTTGATCGCCCGCGGCGCGGCCGCGCCGACCGCCGGACTGACCGATGTGCAGCCGGTCGATGTCGACTCGTTGCGGCTGGTCCGCCCCCGCAGCGTCGGCGTGGAGCAGGTCGGCCTGTGGGCGCTCGAGCAACTGGACCTGCCGGCGTTGCTGACCCGGTTGGGCGTCAACGGCGCCCTGCGCAGCGCGGCCACCGGCGCCATCGTCGGGCGTCTGGCCGCGCCCGCCTCGGAGCGCGCGACGCACCGCTGGCTGCAGGAGCGCAGCGGTCTCGGGGAGTTGCTCGGCGTCGACTTCGAGACCGTCGGTGCGATGCAGCTCTACCGCGCCTCGGACGTGCTGGTGAAGCATCGCGAGGCGATCGAGGCGCATCTGTTCGACCGCGCGATGGGGCTGTTCGACCTGCAGCCGACGGTGACGCTCTACGACCTGACCAACACCTACTTCGAGGGCGAGGCGAGCGACCAGCCGCAGGCGCAACGCGGGCACTCGAAAGAGAAGCGCAGCGACTGCCCGCTGCTGACCCTGGGCCTGATGCTCGATGCCAGCGGCTTCGTGCGCCGCTCGAAGGTCTTCGCCGGCAACGTCCGGGAACACCGGACGCTGGCCGGGATGCTCGAAGCACTGGAGGCGCCGGTCGGCGCCCTGGTGGTGATGGACCGCGGTGTCGCCACCGACGCCTGTGTGACGTGGTTGCGCGACAACGGCTACCGCTATCTGGTGGTCAGCCGCGAACGCCACCGCCGCTTCGATGCCGATGCCGCCGTGTCGCTCCAGACGCAGTCGGACCAGACCGTGCACATGCACAAGGTGGTCTCGACCGACCCCGACGAAGTGCGCCTGTACTGCTACTCCGAGGAGCGCGCCGAGAAGGAGCGGGGCATCGTCGAGCGTTTCGCCTCCCGCTTCGAGACCGCCCTGACGAAGCTCAACGACGGGCTGTCGCGTCCCCGCGCGCACAAGCGCCTCGACCAGGTCTGGCAACGCATCGGACGGCTGAAAGCCAAGCATTCCCGCGTCGCCTCGCACTACCAGATCACCGTTACCGCCAACGAGGCCGGCGACCAGGCCGTCGCCGTCAACTGGACCCGCCGCCCCCAGGACGGCTCGATGGTTACCCATCCGGGCGTCTACTGCCTGCGCAGCAGCGAGACCGACTGGAACGAAGACGCCTTGTGGCGTACCTACACCACGCTCACCGACGTCGAGGCGGTATTCCGCTCGCTCAAATCCGAGCTCGGCCTGCGCCCGATCTACCACCGCAAGCCGGCGCGGGCCGACGGCCACCTGTTCATCACCGTCATCGCCTACCAGCTCGTGCAGGTCATCCGCACTCGGCTGCGCGCGCGCCGCGAACACGCCAGGTGGACCACGCTACGCCGCGTCCTCGAAGGCCAGCAGCGCGTCACCGCCACCTTCCGCCGTCCCGACGGACGCACGCTGCATGTGCGCACGGCAACCCAAGCCGAACCCGATCAGCGGGCCATCTACGACGCGCGCGGCGTCGACCCACATCCCGGCGGCGTCCGCAAGACGCTCGTCTGACCGACCAATTTCCCCGGTTCGTACGCGTTTGTAGTGCCACTCGGGCATTTCTGTCGGCGTAAACCACTGATTCTAGAGCCTCTTGCAAAACCCTTGGTCGGCCGGGTTTTCCTACCCGAGGCAGAGGGAACGGACGGTCAGCGGGGTGGGACGCAGCGTTCGTAGGATTAGGATAGCAGCCGTCACCGGCGCCGGGGAACCGGAGACACGGGGTCTCAAGGGACCTCTGGGACCTCCCGGTCGGTTATGAGGGCGAGCGCGCGCGACGAGACGTGGCGCATTTCCCTCACGACCCGTTCCAGTTCGCGGTTGTTCTCGAGCCACTCCTGGTAGAGGGCGAGTTCGTCTTCGGAGAGCAGCAGGCTGACCGTTTTTCCGCGCACCTTGTGTGTCCAGTAGCGGTACGGGCCGTGACGCGCGTCCGGGTCGCGGTGGCAGCGGCAGGCAGGCTTCCCGCACGTGAGACGGCGGGTCTGGATACTGCCCTGGCGGACAAACCCGAGCGTTTGCAACTCCGCCTTGAGCGCATCGTATTGTTCGCTGTCACCGGCGCATCGGGTTCCGGCGGCCCATCGGTTCCCTCCTTGACCTCACTCCTACACTACTATATATAGTAGGCGCTGGGAGCAGTCAAGCCATGCAGAACCTGCGCGCCTCGTTCGCCGCCTACTGGGAGTCAATCCAACAGGGCCTGTTTCCCCGGTTGGAGCAGGTGTTGGGTTCGCTGACCGAGAAACAGCAGCAGTTGGTGCAGACCCTCGAGGTGATCCGTATCGAGCAGATGATTCCCTCGCGCTTGCGGATGCCGGGCCGCCCCCGCAAGGACCGCGCGGCGGTGGCGCGCGCCTTCGTCGCCAAGGCGGTCTACGACATGCCGACCACGCGCCTGCTGCTGGACCGGTTGGCCACCGACGTGGTGCTGCGCCGCATCTGCGGCTGGGAGCGGCGGCGCGAGATGCCAAGCGAGTCGGTCTTCTCTCGCGCCTTCGCCGAATTCGCCCACTCCCAGTTGCCCCAGCGCGTGCATGAAGCGTTGCTCCGGAAGACGCACGGCGACCGTTTGGTGGGCCATCTGTCCCGAGACTCGACGGCCATCGAGGGGCGCGAGAAGCCGGCCGCGAAGGAGAAGTCGCCTCCGCCGCCCAAGCGCAAGCGGGGGCGGCCGAAGAAGGGTGAAGAACGGCCCAAGACACGCAAACGCCTCGACCGGCAACCGAGCATGACCCTGCAGGAGATGCTCGACGACCTGCCGGCCGAGTGCAGTGTGGGCACGAAGAAGAACAGCAAGGGCTACAGGGACACCTGGGTCGGCTACAAGTTGCACATCGACGTGGCCGACGGCCAGATTCCGGTCAGTTGCATCCTGACGTCCGCCTCGCTGCACGACAGCCAGGCCGCCGTTCCACTGGCCACCCTGTCGGCCCAGCGGGTGGACAATCTGTATGACCTGATGGATGCCGCCTACGACGCGGTGCAGATCCGCGAGCACAGCCGCGCACTCGGCCACGTCCCGCTGATCGATATCAACCCCCGCCGTGACACTGCGCTGGCCGAAGAACTGCAGACCGAAGCCCGGCGCCTGAAGCGTCTCGGCTTGCAGCTTCCCGAACAGGTTCGGTACAACGAACGCACGGCGGGTGAGCGCGTCAATGGCCGACTCAAGGACGAGTTCGGCGGGCGCCACGTCCGAGTCCGCGGCAACGCGAAGGTGATGTGCCACTGCATGTTCGGCGTGCTGGCGCTCACCGCCGACCAGCTCCTGCGGCTGGTGACGTAAACCAACGCCTCGCCGGCCAACGCGCATCCCCTTCCGGTCGCCCGACAGGCGTCAGTCACCAACCGGTGTCTCCAACGCCCGGTGGGAAAACCCTCGAACTCCCTGATTTCCGCCTCTTGGGTCGCCGCCGGTCCTCCCGCTCCGCATTCTCGGTCGGGATCCAGGCAAAACGATGTTCACCAGAAGAACTTGTGCTCCGAGCCGAGCTACGCCAAGAGTTTTGCAAGCGGCTCTCTAAATTGGTTTAGTTTTGTGGTTGGTAAACTTGGGGTAGCGCTCGGCTGGTCTCGCGCAATCCCTGAATCTGTCGCACCGCGGCGTCGATCTGCATCTCGATGATCTGCTCGCCGTACTCCGCGGTCGCGCGCGTCGGGTTCCCGGACACCCCGCTGCCGTCGCCGCGCGTGCCGCGCGCCATCTGGTCGACGCGCAGCAGCGACGGCTCGAGGAACAACAGGGTCGACGTGTCGTGCATACCGGCGTGGGAGCCGACGTCCTCCTCACGCTCTCCCTGCGCGATGAGCCACTCGTCTCCCGTCCCCGGATAGTAGTCGGTCAGGTGGTGCACGCGTGCCGGTGAGTCTGCCCACTCCTCGTTGAGCCGCTCGGCTACCGCCGCCTGCGACGCTTGGTTGCCGCCGCTGTCCCCCATCAGCGCAATGTCGACGAAGCCGTGCTGGCGGAGACTCCGCGCCGCGTACTCCAGAACCTGCTCGAACACCTCGGGCGGCGTTGTGATCGTGCCGGGAAAGCGCATGTGGCCGCTTGGCGGCTCGACGTTCCCCTCGGGCACGTACGCCATCACCGGCGCCACCAGCGCGTCGCCGAGCCGCCGAGCCGTCTCGCCCGCCTTGTGGCGGACCAAGTAATTGTGCTTGCCCAGCACCATGTGTGGTCCGTTCTGCTCGGTGCCGCCGGTTGGAATGATCACCGTGGTAACGCCCGCGGCGAGCTTGTCGCGCACCTCGGTCCAGGTGAGCTCTTCGAGGAACACCGTGTCGGGTGCCTGGGCCAGCAGCGAACCGGTCAGGCAGAGAATCAGGACGGGAGCGAATCGCATGGGGTTCTCCGTGATGTGAATGACGTTCGACTAGTCTACTGCTCGACCGCTCGGACGGATACCGCTGACTCGTCTCGCAGATGCTTGCTGCGTCCCGCTCGCGCGCGCGTCTTCGCGCCTTGCCTACCCCACCCATCGTGCTCGCCCGGTTTCGTGCTGCGCTCGTCCCGTCGGCGTATCGCGCTGCACAACATTTCATCTATCGCACAGCAGAAACCTTATGATCGAAGATGTGACGGCGGTCTCAGAGATCCCCTCATTTTCTCATATGAACAAATAGAGCAAAATCCTCCGTTTCACATTAGGAAAGTTGGAAAGGTGCGCACTTTGAATTAGAATATGGTTGCATGCATAAACATCAAGACCGGCCAGCCTCATCCCGGCAATGGCTCCGGAGACACGACATCCTGAACTTTCATCACCACCTTGTACGAAGGCGACCTGCATGCCAAACGGGTGCTGTCCTTGGCCAACGCAACCCAGGGCGTGCTGACGAGCGCTTCGCTGGCAATCCATGCCGTTGGGCGCGGCTTGGCCCAGGCCATGGGCACGTTGACCAAGCATGGCGTGAAGCAGGTGGATCGGCTGCTGAGCAATCGAGGCGTCGACGTCTGGGCCTTCTTCGCATACTGGACGCCGTTCATCGTCGCCGCCCGCACCGAAGTGGTCGTTGCGCTGGATTGGACCAGCTTTGCGGCCGACGGGCAGGACACGATCGTGCTGTCGATGGTGACTGGCCATGGGCGCGCAACGCCCCTTCTGTGGAAGACGGTGGCGTCCTCGACGCTGAAGGGTAATCAGCGGCGCTATGAGTACGAGCTACTGTGCCGGTTGCGGGAGGTGCTGCCGGCCGGGGTGAAAGTCACCGTCGTGGCGGACCGGGGCTTTGGGGACTGCAAGCTGTTCTACGCGTTGACGACGGAGCTGGCCTTCGAATACGTGATTCGGTTGCGTGGAGACATCTACGTGACGAGTGCGGGGGGCGAGCGGCGAACGGCCGCCGCGTGGGTCGGCGCCGGGGGGCGTGCGCGGCGGTTGGTGGGTGCTCGGGTGACCGACACGTACGAGCTGCCGGTCGGCGCGGTCGTGTGCGTACAGGATCCGAAGATGGACGAACCGTGGTGCCTGGTGGCCAGCGAAGCGAAGGTCCCGACGCGGGTCCTGATTCGCTACTACGGCAAGCGCTGGGGGATTGAGGCGGGCTTTCGGGACATCAAGAACATGCGCTTCGGGATGGGGCTTTCTTCGATGCATGTTTCGCGCCCGGACCGGCGGGACCGCCTGTTGTTGATCAGTGCGTTGGCGGTCGCCGTGCTGTCGTTGCTGGGTGCGGCGGGCGAGCGCATCGGTTATGACCGCTGGTTGAAGGCGAACACGGTGAAGCGGCGGACGCATTCGTTGTTTCGGCAGGGGCTGATGCTGTACCACCATCTCCCCAATTGGCCCGAGGATCGGATTCGTCCGTTGATGGAGACGTTCGGAAACATGCTCATGGAACAGCGGGTGTGTCGCGAGGTTTTCGGCGTGATCTGATGCTGGCAAAATGAGGGGATGCATGAGGACGGCGGTCCTCCTCGCCTGGATCGGCCAAACAGACCTCGACTGCGCGAACGGCAGCCGGCCCGGACCCGGCCCGATCGGCAGTGTCGTCGCGGCCCGTCCCTTCGACGCGCTCGTGTTGCTCTCGAACTACGCGCCGGCGCAGAACCGCGCATTCGTCGACTGGCTGGCGAAGACGGACGCTCCCCCCGTCCATCTGCGGACCGAGCACCTCGACGATCCCACCGACTACGGCGCCATCCACGGGGCCGCGGTCCGGGCGCTGGACTACGCGAGAGAGACGTTCGGCACGGACGCTCATCTGTCCATCCACGTCAGCCCCGGCACGCCCGTTATGCAGGCGGTCTGGGTGCTGCTCGCCAAGACGCGCTATCCCGCCGAGTTGATTCAGTCCCACGAGAAGATGGGCGTCCGGACCGTCTCGGTGCCGTTCGATATCGCGGCCGAGTACGTGCCGGCACTGCTGCGCGAGACTGACAACAAGCTGACGCGGCTGACCGCCGGTTTGCCGCCGGAGTCCCCCGAGTTCGACCGCATCCTCGGCCGCAGCCCGTCCATGGACCGCGCCCGGGCACGCTCGCGGCGCATCGCCCCTCATGACGTCACCGTGCTCATCGAGGGCGAGTCCGGAACCGGCAAGGAGCTGTTCGCGCGCGCGATTCATGCCGAGAGCCGCCGGTGCCGCGGGCCGTTCGAGGAGGTCAACTGCGGCGCATTGCCGGAGGGACTCGTCGAGTCGCTGCTTTTCGGCCACGCGCGGGGCGCATTCTCCGGCGCGGTTCGCGAGCACGCGGGTCACTTCGAGGCCGCCAGCGGCGGAACCCTTTTCCTGGACGAGATCGGAGAACTCCCGCTGCCCGCGCAGGTCAAGATCCTCCGCGCGCTGCAGGAGAAGACCGTCCGCCGGCTCGGATCGGACAAGTCGATCGCCGTCGACGTACGGGTCATCGCGGCCACGAACCGCGACCTGCGGGCCGATGTGGCGGCCGGCCGGTTCCGCGAAGATCTCTACTATCGTCTCGCGACAGGCGTCATCCGGCTCCCGCCGCTCCGCGAGCGCCAGGGCGACCTGACGCCGCTCATCGACCACTTCCTCGCCGTCGCGAACCGCAAGTTCGCCGACCAGCCCGGCGTCGAACAGAAGACCCTTTCTCCACCGGCAAGGAACCTTCTGTTGCGACACCCGTGGCCCGGCAACGTCCGGGAACTGCAAGCGACCATCGACCGGCTCGTGCTGTGGGCGCCCGGCGCGACCGTCGCCGCAGAGGATGTCCGTGAAGAGTGTTGCTCCAGACGATTGGCGACGAGCCAGCCGATCTGCTCGGTCGGCGCCTCGGCAACGGGTTGGAGTTGCCAACCCTGGTTGCCGATCTCGCCCGCCACTACCTGGAACGCGCGCTCGCTGAGGCGAACGGGAACAAGACCCAAGCCGCCGAGTTTGATCGGCCTGGCAAGCTACCAGACGCTCACCAACTGGATGAAGCGGTACGATGTGACGCCCCCGGACAGAGCGCGCCGCCGATGATGGCACGCTCGTTGCTTCATCGATGGGACGAGATGGCGGATAAGACCATGCCGGATGAGCCGCCGGAAGCCACCGAGCCGGTCGTCGACACCGCAGCTCTGCCGCCCACTGGATCCACCGGCTTGGTGTCGACTGACGGCGATGAGCCCCGCGGCAGCGCCGCACAGCTCGCAAACGAAGTGGCGGCACCGCTGATCACAGCCATCGAGATCGAGAACTTCAAGGGCATTGGGCGCCCGATGCGCGTCGACCTGCGGCCGCTCACCCTCCTGTTCGGGAACAACAGCGCGGGCAAGAGCACCGTGCTCCATGCGCTCTGCTATGCACACGAGATCCTGAGCCATCGCGACGTCGACGTGCACAAGACCGACCTCGGCGGCGACCGGGTCGACTTGGGCGGATTCCGCAACTTCGTCCATGCTCACGATCCGACACGCACCGTGCGGCTTCGTTTCGAGTTGAACCTCGAAGACTGGCGCATTCCTCAGATGCTGGACGACAAGCTCGAATCACCACTGGACGAGGTGGGTGGAAATGCCCGATTGGGATTTGTTCCCGAATCGGACCGAGAGACCCAGGTCCGGGTGGATTGAGCTCCAGGTCGAACAGAGAAGCGAACGGCTGGCACTCTCCAGCTACGAGCTTGGCGTGAACAGCGCGCTCGTCGGTCGTCTCCATGCACGCCACCCCAAGGGCGTATCCCTGGAGTTCAGTCCGGCACATCCGCTGCTTGAATGGGCGCAACATCCTCCTCGACCGCCGTTGATCAAAACGGAGGGAAACATCCAATTAATACAGTCGGACGCACAGACTGTCCGGGTTCGCGAAGCGCCTGAATCGGAAACAGACGTCTGGCAGCAATCCCACGTAGCGGTGCCTGGCTTGGCCTCGCCGCTGCCTCATTGGAACGACCTTCTGCTCCTGGACGAGCGTGAGCTCGCGCAGAGCGGCGTCGACCAGGCACATGGCTTGCGGTTCCAGGCGCTGGTGACAGCTCTGTTGGTAGGCATCGGACACGTCCTCCGTGATGAATTGGCAAGCGTCAGGTACATTGGACCAACTCGCGACCTGCACCCACGAACGACGATTGAAACCGGGACGCCCGCCTCCCCGTGCTGGGCAGATGGCTCGGCCGCCTGGACGTACCTCCACAACAATGCTCGTCGCGACTTGATCCACGAAGTGAGCAACTGGCTTGCGCAAGAGGATCGACTGGACACTGGCTACGCGCTACAGACCCAGCGCATTCTGGAAGTGCCGGAAGACACGCCTATCGTGTCTCTGGTACGGGAATACCAGCAACTTCGCGAGGAATTCGGGACCACCGAGGGAGGGATCAACCTTGACAAGTGGGCGGACAGGCAAGCCAAGAACTTCATCGACAGCATCCGCCGGCAGGTCAACATTCACCTGCGAGAGGCTCATGCGAGAGTTCGGGCCGATCAAGTGGCGCGCGAGTTGCTTCAGGGGTTCTCTGTCGAGAAACTTGCGGCACGAATCAGGACACCCGAGAAGGAGGACATCTTCGCGTCGGTCAAGCCGGAGTGGCGCAACATACTCGACCGTGCCTTCAGCTCCCTGCAGGAGAAGTACCGAAGCTTGAGAGCCCTGATCGTGAAGATGGAGCAACGTGACTTTACTTCTGCAGAATTCACCGAGCTTGCCGCGGCGATGACCGCGCGTCCACTCAAGCGAGAGCTTCAACTCGTGACCAGGAAGGCCGGCTTGCCCGTACGACCCTCCGATATCGGCGTCGGTGTGTCGCAGATCCTGCCTGTCGTCGTCGCAGCGCTGGACCCCGACCGTTGCGGGATCACCGCCATCGAGCAACCGGAGCTCCATCTCCATCCCCGGATTCAGGTCGAGCTCGGCGACCTGTTCGCGCATCAGTTCGACAAGGGCGGCTTCCTGATCGAGACTCACAGCGAGCACCTACTCCTCCGGTTCATGCGGCGCATGCGACAAACGAGCGACGGCACGTTGCCCGACGGCGCCCCCGAGGTGCGGCCGGAGAACATCGCCGTCTATTTCGTCGAGATCGACCCGAACGCCGACCAGACGCTGATTCGCGAGATGCCGCTCAACGAGCGGGGAGAGCTGGTGGAGGCGTGGCCGGGCGGCTTCTTCGAAGAAGACCTTCGGGAGATCTTCTGATGCCGCTCCTCGCCGACTACGCCATCACGCCGGACGTGTTCGACGTCTCCTCCTACACGACCGCCGAGGAATGCGCGGCTCGCCTCGACACGATCCGCGAGGCGATGCTGACCGAGGGACTCGTTCGCAACCTGCGCGGCGGCCGGTGGAGCACCCTCTTCTCGTCGGACGACCGTCCCTGGCATCGACGGGGAACAGAACTCGTCAAGAAGCTCGAGAAGCAGGGAAGGCTCGTACGGTACGACTCGGAGCTGTCCGATGCGCCTGCCCGCGACCGACATTGGTGCACCGAAGCGCTGGCGACCCACGTCCGGCAACCGTTCAGCGGCGGCGTCATCGTCACGGACTCGGTCAAGACCGAGCGCCCGGAGGAGGGGCTCGTTGCCCGGATCGACCGGCTCGCGGGAGCCCCGTGGTGGAAAGCACGAAGCCCATCGGTGCGACTGAAACGGACATCCGCCGACTACGAAACGCAACTCGACCTGGTGCTGCGCTGGTCGAACTCCCTCATCTTCATCGAGAGAGCGGACGCGTTCACGCTGGACAAGTCTGGAACACTGTTCCCGGAACTGCCCCGCGACGAGCAGGCCAAGCGCGCGCAGTGACGATCACGCCCGGCGGATGGTCCCCAAATCCCGCTTGAGATCTTCGAGATCGTATTGTGCGGGCACCCTTCTGGCGCGGGCGTAGTCCATCATCTCCCACAGGGACACACCCGCATCTCTTGCGGCCCGTGCAAGCGTGAGCTTCCCATCGCCGTACAGCCGTACGTAGTGCTCCAGCTTCCATTGCCGGATCGCGTTCGACAGCAGCTTGCGCACCGTCGTCGACCGGTCGGATTGCTCGACGTCCGCGATAAGCTCCAACTCGCGGACCAGCCCCGCGGGCAGCCGGGCGCCCACCATCTGTTCCTTCTTCACCGCGTCGCCTCCCGTGCAAGCCTCAGTACCTCGGCTACGACGGCCGGAGAGAGCCACAAGACCCGACTCAGATCGCCAAGGGCAGCCTCCAGTCCATCCATGTCGTAACGGCCGCGCAGGTACGCCTCCAGCAGAATACCGGCGGTGCCCACGTGCTCTATGCCAGCAGCCGCGGCCACGCTCCTGGCCTGCTTGTCGTCGACGATCAGTCGCAGACGGCGCACGCCGGCCAGCGCGATCGACTCGGCCTCCCCCGAACCGAGCCCCGAGCTCCTCGTCAGGCGCCGCATCACGCCACTCTCTTCAGCAGTCAGGAGCATCATGCGCAGCCAGCCACGCTCTAATGCAGCCTCGATCTGCTCCACACCCCAGGCGCTGACGATCCTGCCGGCATCAACCGTTTCCCGCTTCACGGCAGGTCCGATCAACACGTCGCCATGGAGATCATTCAGAAGTTGCAGGCGCTGCAGCTTGGCCATGACGATCAACGGTGAAGCGTCGGTGACGATCATTCGATTATGGTCGGACCAGACGCCGCTGGAAGCCAGCCTACGCAAACAATATATACTATTGTTTACACACAGGCAAGACTTGGTTCTGTCCTCAACGAACGACCGCGGGAGTACGCGAAGCGAAATTGGCGGCGCCTTTCGTCGAAGAACCGTCGAGCTTCGGGAGGTGCACCTCCGGGGCGTTTCCCCTCCGGCGTGTCCAGCCAACCCGCACGGCCGATGGCGCGGGCGAGCCATCGCCACATCCCCAGCGGCCGGCCTCTAGATCGGCTCGTGTAGGATCCCCGGCGTGACGCACGATTACATCATCATCGGGGCCGGCACGGCCGGGTGCGTGCTCGCCAATCGGTTGTCGGCCGACCCCGACGCCAGCGTGCTGCTGCTCGAGGCGGGCGGCAAGGACGACTACTTCTGGATCGACATCCCGGTCGGCTATCTCTACACCATCGGCAACCCCCGCACCGACTGGTGCTACAAGATCGAGCCGGACCCCGGGCTCAACGGCCGCACCATCGGGTATGCGCGCGGGCGGGTCCTCGGCGGCTGCTCCTCGATCAACGCCATGATCTACATGCGGGGGCAGAAGAGCGACTACGACCACTGGGCGTCGCTCGGCAACCGCGGCTGGGGCTGGGACGAAGTGCTGCCGGTGTTCAAGCGCTCGGAGGACTACCAGCACGGCGCCGACGAGTGCCACGGGGTCGGCGGAGAGATGCGGGTCGAGGAGCGGCGGGTGAGCTGGGAGATCCTCGACGCGTGGCGGAACGCCGCCGAGGAGTGCGGGATTCCGAAGATCGCCGAGTTCAACCGGGGCGACAACTTCGGCAACTCCTACTTCCAGATGAACCAGCGCGGCGGCCGGCGCTGGAGCGGCACCAAGGCGTTTCTGCGCCCCGTCATGCACCGGCCGAACCTGACCGTCCGGACCGACACGCAGGTGCGGCGCCTGGCGGTGGAAGCGGGCGACGGCGGCCCGCGCGCGACCGGCGTCGAGCTGGTGACGGGCGAGCGGCTTCCGGCGCGGCACGAGGTGATCCTGGCCGCCGGGGCCATCGGCTCGCCGCAGATCCTGCAGTTGTCCGGGATCGGTCCCGGCGCCGTGCTGCAGCGGCACGGCATCGAGGTGGTCCACGACCTGGCCGGGGTCGGGGAGAACCTGCACGACCACCTGCAGATCCGCAGCATCTACAAGGTGCAGAACACCGTCACCCTGAACCAGCGGGTGAACTCGCTGTTCGGCAAGGCAGCGATGGGACTGGAGTATCTGCTGTTCAAGACCGGCCCGCTGACGATGCCCCCGTCGCAGCTCGGCGCCTTCGCGCGCAGCGATCCGTCGCGGGCGTCCGCGAACATCGAGTGGCACGTGCAGCCGCTGTCCCTCGACAAGTTCGGCGACCCGCTGCACCGGTTCAACGCGATCACGCCGTCGGTCGCCAACCTGCAGCCGACGAGCCGCGGGCACGTCCGCATCAAGGACCCGGACCCGTTGCAGGCGCCGGCCATCACCCTCAACTACCTGTCCACCGAGGAGGATCGGCAGGTCGCCGTCGCGGGACTGCGGTTCACCCGGCGCATCATGGCCGCGCAGGCCCTGGCGCGGTTCGAGCCGCAGGAATGGAAGCCCGGTCCCGAAATTGATACCGACGAGGCGCTGGCGCAGGTGGCCGGGGACCTCGGCACGACGATCTTCCATCCCGTCGGCACCTGCAGGATGGGCCACGACCCGCTCGCCGTCGTCGACGACCGGCTCGCGGTGCACGGCGTGTCCGGCCTGCGGATCATCGACGCCTCGGTGATGCCCCGGATCACGTCGGGCAACACCAACGCACCCACCGTCATGATCGCCGAGAAGGGAGCGGTGTTCGTGCGCGAGGATGCAGCCGGGCGCTGACGCTCACACCGCCTTGGTCGCCTTGGCCGCCGCGATCTCCTCCGCGCTCATCCCGAGCACGGATGCGAGGATCTCGTCGGTGTGCTCCCCGAGCAGCGGCGAGCGCACGACGTCGGCCGGCGAGTCGGAGAGCTTGACCGGGTTGCCGACGGTGAGGTACTTCCCGCGGGTGGGGTGGTCGACCTCGACGACGGTGCCGGTGTCGCGCAGCGACGGCTCGGCGGACAACTCCTTCATCGACAGGACCGGGCCGCACGGCACGTTGAGCGGGTTCAGGATCTCCATCACCTCGAACTTATTCTTCGTCTGCGTCCACTTCTCGATCTCGTCGAAGACGTGCTCGAGCTTCGGGAGGCGCGCCTCCGGGGTGTTCCACTCCGGGTCGTCCAGCCAGTCCGCGTGGCCGATGGCGCGGGCGAGCCCGGCGAACGCGGCGGCCTGGGTGATGATGTAGATGTAGGCGTTGGGGTCGTCCTCCCAACCCTTGCACTTGACGATCCAGCCGGGCTGGCCGCCGCCCGAAGCGTTGCCCGAGCGGGGGGTGGCCTCGCCGAAGGTGCCGTTCGGGTACTGGGGATACTCCTTGAGCGGGCCGTGCGCCAGTCGCTGCTGGTCGCGGAGCTTGACGCGGCAGAGGTTGAGGACCCCGTCCTGCATGGCACAGACGACGCGCTGGCCGCGGCCGCTCTTCTCGCGCTGGAAGAGCGCCGTGACGATGCCGAGAGCCAGGTGCAGGCCGGTGCCGGAATCGCCGATCTGGGCGCCGGTGACGGTCGGCGGCCCGTCGTCGAAGCCCGTGGTGCTGGCCCCGCCGCCGGTGCACTGCGCGACGTTCTCGTAGACCTTGCAGTCCTCGTAGGGGCCGGGGCCGAAGCCCTTGACCGACGCATAGATGATGCGCGGGTTGATCTCCTGGATACGCTCCCAGGTGAAGCCCATGCGGTCGAGGGCGCCGGGCGCGAAGTTCTCGGCCAGCACGTCGCACGATTCGATGAGACGCGTGAAGATCGCCCGGCCGGTCTCGGACTTCGTGTTGATGGTGATGCTGCGCTTGTTGTGGTTCAGCATCGTGAAGTAGAGGCTGTCCACGTCGGGGAGGTCGCGTAACTGTCCGCGCGTGGCGTCGCCCACCCCGGGCCGCTCCACCTTGATCACGTCGGCGCCGAACCAGGCGAGCAACTGCGTGCAGGTGGGGCCGGACTGCACGTGGGTCATGTCGAGAATGCGAACTCCGTCGAGCGCTTTCATGTCGGTCTCCGTCTCTTCATCCACCGCCTACTTCGGCGCGCCCTTGATCTTGACCTGCTCGTCGACGATGGTCTTGCTGAGCAGACTGACGCAGGCATAGAGGGCGCGCAGGGTCGGCACTTCCACCCCGGTCACCTCCGCGAGCTCGACCACGGCCCCGAGCATGCCGTCGATCTCGAGCGGCTTGCCCACCTCGACGTCCTGCAGCATCGAGGTCTTGTGCTTGCCCACGCTTTCGGCGCCCGCGATGCGCCGCTCCATCGATACGCGGAAGCCGGCCCCCAGGCGCTCGCCTATCGTCTGCGCCTCGGTCATCATCGCCGCGGCCAGCGCGCGGGTCAGCGGGAACTGGCAGATGTCGACCAGCGTCGCGTGCGTCACCGCGCTGATCGGGTTGAACGTCAGGTTGCCCCAGAGCTTGAGCCAGATCTCCGACCGGATGTCGGTCAGCACGCGCGCCTTGAAACCCGCCTCGGCGAACAGCTCCGACACGCGGGTGACGCGCGCCGACTCGCTCCCGTCGAGCTCGCCGAGCGGGAAGCGGTTGCCCTCGATGTGCTTGATGACGCCCGGCTGGGTGATCGTGGCGGCGGGATAGGCGATGCAGCCGATGATGCGGTCGGGATCGATGCTCCTGAACAGCACGCCGCCCGGATCGACGGTCTCGACGACACGGTCCGCGTAGGGTCCCCCCAGCTTCTGGAAGTACCACCACGGGATGCCGTTCTGCAGGGTGACCAGGCAGGTCTCGGGTGCGAAGAGGGCCGGGAGGTCGTCGACGATCGCCGCGATCTGGTGCGCCTTGAGCGCGAGCACCACGACGTCGTGCGGCCCGAGGTCGCGGATCCGGTCCGTGGCGGTCAGGTTGCCGGCGACCGACTCGCCGTCACCCTCGATCAGCTTCATGCCGTTGGCGCGGATGGCGGCCAGGTGGGGGCCGCGGGCGATGACCGCGACGTCATGCCCCGCGCCGGCCATGCGCACCGCCATGTAGCCGCCGATGGCCCCGGCGCCGACAACGCAGACTTTCATGAACGTTCCTCCGCGGTGGCGCCGGTGGCCGGCGCCGGACCGGCTCGCCGGCATGCGCTGGAAAGTCGAACGAGGACGAAGGCGGGAAATGACGCGCTACTTCGAACCGCCAGCCGCCTCTCGCTCCTCGGCACGATGACCGGCGAGAATGCCGTCCATCCCGATGTTGCCTTCGTGGCAGGCGTACTCGTAGATCGCGTCCGTCGTCCCCCTGAGCGGAATCCGAACCGTCCACGGCCCGGTGTACGTCGTCGGATCGTCGACCGTCACCTCGTAGTCGAGGGTCCGCGGGCCGACGCGCGTGAAGCGCTCGGTGATGCGCATGTTCTCCGACGACAGTCCCCTGAAGGTCGCCTGCGCGGAGTAGTTGGCCGTCTCGACCACCAGCGTGTCACCCTCCCAGCGCCCCCGCGAGTCGCCGTGCCACAGCCGGACGTCGTCGTCGAGCGGCGGCGTCCCGTCGATCGGGATGACGCGCGCGTCGTGGTTCATCTCGTGGTAGACGACGACGTGGTCGGGACTCTGGAAGATCTGGTAATAGCTGTTGTAGCCCGCGCCGAGCCGCGGCACGCCGTAGGTGACGCAGCGCTCGGAGAGCGGCCGGTCGGTATAGGAGTCGGCCGGATGGTCCCGGCGGCGGGCCCGCAGCATGGCGGAGCGATCGCCGGCCGATGCGGTCAGCGCGGGAATGCGCCCGTCGGGCGGATCGATCACCAGCGACGTCCGGTCGTTGAAGTCGCGCTCGGCGATCCAGAACTGGTTGTAGTTGCCGGTGGTCGGGTCGTAGGACTCGGCCTTCGTCCGCTCGATGGCGGCCAGGACGAGCTGATCGCCGAAGAGGGCGTCGCCGTCGTCGACCGCCTGCTCGGCGGCGATCCGCAACTCGGCGAGCTCCTCGGCGGTCAGCCGCTCCTTGCCCGCCCACTCCGCCGGCCGCTCGAGCGGGGTGGCGTTGTTGTTGGCCCACACGCCCTGCAGATCGGGCTGGCCGTCCGGGGTGCGCGGCAGCGTCCAGTCACTGTCCTGGGCGGCGGCCGGCGCGGGCGCGGCAAAGGCGACGAGGGCAACCATCGCGACCAGCAGACCACTCGGCATCGGATATCGTCTCCGCATCTGGAATCTCCTCATTCGCGCCATTCGCGCCATTCGCGCCATTCGCGCGGGCGCGATGCGCAACCTGTAATTGTAGCGGGGTCTCCGCCGCGACGCCACAGCCACCGTTGCCCAACGGCAAGCGAGTCTGCACAGCACGAAAAGCTAAAATCGGTACAGCGTGGAAAGCTAACCGGAGCCCAAGAGCAATGACGCCGCCTGCAGAAAAACTGGCCGGCTCCCTGGACGCCCTGCGGTCGGTTCAGGCGCGCGGCGTCGTTGCGATCCGCGCCGCCGATCTCGCGCGTGGGCATCGCGAGCGGCTCGTCAGGCAAGGGTTTCTGCAACCGGTCATGAAGGGATGGTACATCGCCGTCGCGCCGGATCGGGACCCCGGCGACAGCACGACGTGGTACGTGTCGTTCTGGAGCTTCTGCGCGGGATACCTGCTCGCCCGCTTCGGAGAGGCGTGGTGCCTGTCGCCGGAGCAGTCCCTGGCGCTCCACGCGGGCAATCGGACCGTTCCGGGCCAGCTCCTCGTACGGGCGCGCCGGGGGCGCAATCAGGTCAGCGCGTTGCTGCACGGCACGTCGCTGCTCGAAGTGCGCGCCGCGCTGCCGAACGCCGGGGACGTCGTGTCGCTGGACGGGATGCGGGCATTCAGCCTGCCCGCGGCGCTGGTTGCGTGCCAGGCTCGGTTCTTCCGCGGGAACCCGGTCGACGCGCGCACGGCGCTGGCCCTCGTGGACGATGCGTCGGACCTGCTTCGCCACCTCCTCGCCGGCGGCCACAGCACGGTGGCGGGGCGCCTCGCCGCCGCCTTTCGCGGCATGGGCCGGGAGCGAACAGCGAACGACATCGTCGACACCATGCGCGCCGCCGATTTCCAGGTGCGCGAACGAGACCCCTTCGAGACACCCTCCCCCACCCTGCACCTACGACGGGACGCTCCACCGCTGGTGCACCGCATCCGCCTGATGTGGGACGCCATGCGGGGCCGCATCCCCAACCGCTTCCCGCGGGCCCCCGGACGCCCGGACGACGTCGACGCCGTTCTCGAACGGATCGAGTACGTCTACGCGACGGACGCCTATCATTCGCTCTCGATCGAAGGCTATCGCGTGAGCCCTACCCTGATCGACCGGGTGCGCAGCGGCTCCTGGAACCCGAACCGCAACGAGGAGGATCGGATGCATCGCGACGCGCTCGCCGCCCGTGGCTACTGGCAGGCCTACCAGGTCGTGCGCGGCAGCATTCGCCGCGTGGCGGAGGGCGACAATCCGGGAGCGGTCGCAGAAGCGGATCATCGGACCTGGTACCGGGAGATGTTCGCGCCGAGCGTGACCGCGGGCCTCGCGCGGCCGGCCGATCTCGCGGGGTACCGCGACGCCCCCGTCTACATCCAGCGGTCGATGCACGTGCCGCCGGGTTCCCACGCGGTCCGCGACGCGATGCCGGCGTTCTTCGATCTGCTGCGCGAGGAGGCGGAGCCGTCGGTGCGCGTCGTGCTCGGGCACTTCCTGTTCGTCTACGTCCACCCCTACCCGGACGGCAACGGGCGCATGGCGCGATTCCTGATGAACGTGATGCTGGCGGCGGGGGGCTACCCGTGGACCATCGTTCCGGTCGAACGGCGGGACACCTACATGGCGGCGCTCGAAGCAGCGAGCGTCCGCCAGGAGATCGGCCCGTTCGCCGACTTCCTGGCCGGACTCGTGGGCGCCGAACCGGGATGACCGGGTCGGCTTCGGCTACTTTCCGAACAGCCCGCGATTCGCCTCCGCCCGCGCCTCAACCCCCGCGATATGCTCGTCGAGCAGGTAGCCCTCCGCCACCAGCGCCCCGGCAGTCCGCATGATCTGCGCGCGGTACTCCTCGAAGCTGTCGTAGCGCTCGTCGACAGACGGGCGGGGATCGTGCGACGCCTCCCGGTCCGCCTTCGTCCTCGGAAACGCGATGTACCCGCCGGCGAGCCCGAGCGGCGCGTCAGGCGCCCCGATTGCGGGATGCCGCAGGTTCCAGCCGGTATAGGTCGCGACGGGGACCACGACGGCCGGCATGCGGAGCACGCCGACCTCGTTGTTGTCGTCGTCGAGGGCCGGCACGCGCACGCCGTACCGCTTGCCCGAGCGGACCGGCGGCTGGTTGTCGATGCGCCGCTTCGTCGCGAACTCCTCGCCGTAGTCGAGGTGGTCGGGCTGCTGAATCGCGGTCGGGTAGTGCACTCCGGGCAGCGCGGTCCAGCCCGCCTCGTCCTCCTTCCAACCGACGAGGGTGCCGTCGGCGATGCGTGGATGCATGCTCGGGGGCGGCGCCGTTCCGTCCGTGACCCAGCGGTCCAGCGCCAGGAACAGCGTCTCGAGAAACGGTTGGTAGACGTTGGGATTGGGCGCCAACTGCCCCCGGTCCGACGGCCCGCGCGCCGGGCTGTGCTGCGAGCCGCCGAAGACGTAGACCCGCACGTCGTCCGGGATCTCGCTGTCGCGCTGCCCCGTCGGGTCCGTCACCACGAGCGATGCGCTCCGGTGCCAGTACTCGGAGCTCGTATCGAGGTGCATCACCTTCGGTGCGGTGCCGGTCGCCCGCGCCCGGCGCAGCAGGCTGTCCGTGCGCCCGGTGAACGGGTCGGTCTCCTCGCCATAGGTGAAGGGAAAGACGTCCACCGGGTAGAGGTGGCCGCTGTGTTCGGTGGCGGTCCGCGTCGGTGACGCGAAGCGGTGGTTGAAGAAGCCCTGGCCGCCGCCGGAGATGACCGGCATGACGCCGTCGAAGACGATACGCCCCTGCTCGTCGGCGTTGAATCCCTCGTACAGGAACATCCGCAGGGCCCGGCCGCTCTGGGAGCGGCCTTCGCCGATGACCTGCTGGGCCAAGGGCTGGCCGCGGGCGTCGCGGAGCGGGTTCATCGACGAATCGTCGTGGCGCAGGAACGCCACCAAGTCACGAATCGCCGCGAACCCGGCCCCCTGCACGACCGCCCCGAATGCCTCGTAGGTCAGGTCGTAGATGACGCCCGGCTCGAAGCCGCCATCGAGCAGGATATCCGCCTCGATGAGCCCGCTCCCCTCATCGCGGGCCGCCCTCGTGAGAATGAACTCCCACTGGTCGCGCGGGATCGGTTCCGGCGCGTCGCGCTCGCGGAGCCGCCGGGTCAGGCTGGCCCGCGGGAGCGCGCTGACGACCGGCTCGAACGCGAACTGGCGCCGATCCGAGACGGCCAGCCGGTCCGTGGCGATGTCGCCGATCATCTCCGCGCGCACCGTCCCGGTAACGGGTACGTAGTCCTCGTCGAGCGCCACCGGCGCCTCCAGGCGCAGAAGCGACGGATCCGGCCGCACCTGGGCGATCCAGCCGCTCCAGACCGAGACATAGCCGTGGCGCAGGAAGAAAGGCTGCGTGCCCCACAGCTTCCGCCCGCGGTTGTTGATGTCGTAGAGCACGGTCGGCTGCGCCAGCGAGCGGTCCAGCGGCGCGATAATCTCGAAGTCCCCGTAGAACTCCACCCGCCCCTCGCCGTTCTGCGCCGCGAGCCCCAGGTCGACGACGGCCTGGTTGGCCTCGTGCTCCGGGTCGAGCGCGTACACGACACGCCCGCGAATCCGCTCGTAGCGCCCCACCTTATCCGGCACATCGTCCGCGAACGGCTCGCGGGAGATGATCGTCACCTGAACAACCTCGGCGCTCGCCGGCGCGGCGATTGCCAGGACGCACAGGCACAGTGCCACAACGATTGCCCGTTCGACCGTCATCGTCATCACCTCTCCCCTGCCGCCCGCCTGTTCCTTCGCCGCATGCTCTCTGACAAACGAACGGCGCGGCGCGCACGCCCGGTCCCGTCCGGACGGCGCGCCACGCCGGTATATCACAGCCCGCGCCGGTCGTCTACTTCGCCAGCGGATCCGGCCGAAGCTGGAATTGCACCACCTTGCTCGGCGTCCCCTTGCCGGTCTCGGTGTGGAACGGCGCCCGGGTGCCGTAGGTCGCCCACAGCCCGCGGCCCTTCCAGCCGGCGTCCGGATCGTCGATCCGGCCGTCCATCCACTTCGTGTAGAAGCCGAGCGGATACGGTACCCGGATGATCACCCACTCGCCATCCTGCAGCGCGAGCAGGCCCTCCGACGCGTTGCCGGTGTTGATCGGCGTGTTCTCACCGAGGCCGAAGGTGTCGAACTGATCGACCCAGGTGTAGTAGCTGCCCTCGGCGCTGCCGGAATCCTCGATGCCCTTGAACTTGGGCAGCGGCTCCTCGTAGAGCGTCCACCCCTCGGGGCAGTGCTGGCCGGTAGCCTCCGGGCCGTTGAGCGGACCGGTGCACTTGCTGCGGTCGAAGCTCGCCATGTGACCGCTCGCCAGCGGGGTCCAGACCACGCCATTGCGGTCGATGTCCATGCCGCGCGGCGAGTAGCCCTGCACCTCGGCGCCGGGATTGTCCCACGGCACCTCGAACACCTCGGTCAGCGCCGTGTTGGACGGGTCGTCGCCCGGAGCGAGCCGCAGCACCGCGCCCGGGAAACCGAGCGACGAGCCCCAGATGGTCCCGTCGACCGGGTTGTAGGCGACACCATAGAAGCCGCTCGTCACCCGGTGGTCCCTGGTCGGATCGATCGGCTCGTTGGGCTCGGTGAACTCGTCGCGCTGCCCGTTGCCGTTCGTGTCGAGCACCAGGGCGGTCCAGCCCTGCGAAGCCTCCTCGTCGCCGGTCTCGAGGAACATCTTCGTGTCGAGCCAACCGATGACCTGGCCGCCGCCGCTCGTCCACAGCGTGTTGTTCTCGTCCTCGGCGAAGATCAGGTGGTGCGTGCTGTAGCAGGTGCCGACGAGCGTCATCTCCTCGGCCGCCGGGTCCCAGACGGCCAGGTGCCGGTTGGCCCGGCCGTTGGGGAACGCCTGCGCCGACGGGTGATCGGAGCCTTCCAGGCACATCTCCGGGTTCTGCGGTGAGCGTACGCGCGAGGTCAGCCAGACCCGGCCGTCCTGGTCGAGCATCGGATTGTGCACGTTCGACTGGCTGTTCCAGATCGCCTCGTCCCCCCAGTAGGGCGAGGAGGCCAGCGGCGGTCCGGCCGCCACCGGGGTGTCGGGGTCGCGCACCGGCACCGGTATCTCGCTCGACGCGTTGGCCACCGGATCGAGCACCGGCACGTAGTCGGCACTCGCCTCGAGCGCCCCGTAGATCGGGCCGTAGGCGTTGACGGTCGGGTTGCGCTTGTCGGTCGCGATCTCGTCGTGCAGGTAGGCCTTCGGATCGGCCCAGTCCCACTGCGACACGACGACGTTGCGCTCGACGCCCTGCGGCCGGCGCGGCGCTTCGGGGAGCTCGCCCGCCATGATCCGGTCGGTCCAGTCCGCGAACATCTCCAGCGCCGCGGTCCGCCCCATCCGGTCGAGCCCGTTCGACATCGAGCCACCGGCCTGCCCCGACTGGATGCGCCGGTCCCAGGCGTCGACCATCGAGTCGAACTCGCCCAGCTCCGAGGGCACCTCGCGCGTCGCCTTGTTCCCGAGCGCGTGGCACGCCGTGCACCCGCCGGACTTCACGGTGCGCATCCACTCCGCCTGGCTGCGCATGTTGGGAGAGATGCCGTTGCCGTCGGGTCCGGTGCCGGGGAACTCTTCGTGGCCCGGGACCTCGATCAGCGACAGCCAGTGGCCGGCCGGATAGTACTGCGCCGCGGCCGCTTCGTCCGGCGCGACGACGGCGGTCAGGTCCAGGGACGCGCCCGGGGTCGCCCGGACCTTCTCCGAGTCGACCAGGCCATAGCCACGGACCCACACGTCGTAGGTCGCATCCGGCAGGTCGGGAATCACGTAGCGGCCGTCGTCGCCGGTGACCACGATCCGGTTGAACCGCGTCGGCAGATCGCTGGTTTCCGCGATCACCCAGACGCCCGCCTCGGGTCCGTCGGGACCGGTCACCACGCCGCCGATATCGTCGGCGTCCACCATCACCGCCTGCCCCGCGCCGGCGCTGCCGGTCGTCGCGACCATCAGCGCGGCACCGACCGCCACCGCGAGACCTGCTCGATAGAGCGTGTCAATCTTCATGTCACTGCCTCCCCTGACGCTGTTCGCTGCCTTCGTTCCACCGAATCGGCCAATGTCGGCAACCCTGCTTCGACCGTGTTCCGAACAGGCCGACAGTAGCACTTTTCTGACACGACGCGCCCGCGCCCGCGGGCTACCGGGGCGCGGCGCCGTCCAACTGCTGCACGTGCACGCGCGCCACCATGTGCATGTACCCGCCGGCCGGTGCGTACCGCTCGTCGGCCGCTGCCTCCAGGTGCACGCGCGCGTCGGCGTCGTTACCGAGCGCTTCGTGGTAAAGGCCGACGTACAGGTGCGCGAAGAAGAGCCCGGATGCACGACCTCGCTCGGTTGCACGCTCACCGGCGGCTATCACTTCCTCCGGCGTCAGCTCCCCCCGGAACATCTCGTAGATCTCGCGCATCGGAGCGCGAGAGTCGGGCCCGACCGGCAGCAGCGCCTCGAGCGCCGCGTTGGGTGAATCGGCGCGCGCCACGCACAGGAAGTGCCAGGCCGCGTTCTCGACGTCGTTCGGATTCACCAGCCGGTGCGACTCGAACTGCTCCCGGCAGTCCTGATAGCGGCCGACGTAGTAGAGGGCGATCCCGCGCTGCCAGAGCTGCGGCGCGGCGCGCGGCACAAGCGCGGCCACCTCGTCGAACCCGTCCGCCGCCGCGGCCAGACGCCCCGCCCCAAAGTCGTCGACGGCCCGGTCGAGCACCGCGCGCGCGTTCTGCGCCGCCCCCGCGCCAGCACAGGCCAGTCCCATGAGCGCCGCCACGGCCCACAACCCCCGGCAACCGAGTCCTCTTGTCTTCACGACCCCAATACTACGCCGTTCCCGCCGGCGCGCGCCGTGATCCTGACACGACCTTGCTATACACTCGCGTTGCCATTGTGCGATCCCGCGTCGAACAGATGCACGAGGCATCCGGCGCCGGGACGAGGAGGGACAGCATGACACGTACACGTTCACTCGGCATCGCCCTGCTGCTCGCGGCCGTCATGGCCGCGCCGGTCGCCACGCAGAACAGCATGAGCTTCTTCATCACGAGCGCCGGCCCCGGCGACGGCGCCAATCTCGGCGGCCTCGAAGGCGCCGACGCACATTGCTCGATGCTGGCCGAGGCAGCCATGGTCGGCGGCAAGACCTGGCGCGCCTACCTGAGCACCTCCGGGTCGACCGGCGTCAACGCCCGCGACCGCATCGGCAGCGGTCCCTGGTACAACGCCGACGGCGTCGAGGTCGCGTCGAGCGTCGGAAACCTGCTGGGCGACAACAACCTGACCAAGGAAACCCAGTTGAACGAGAAGGGCGAGATCGTCAACGGCCGCGGCGACGATCCCAACATGCACGACATCCTGACCGGGACGCAGATGGACGGCAGCGCCTGGGAGGGCGAGGGCGACAGCACGTGCGGCAACTGGACGAGCAATGCCGCGGACGGCAGCGCGCTGGTTGGCCACCACGACCGGCAGGGCGGCGGCGCCAACCCGAGCCACTGGAGCACTGCCCACCCCTCGCGCGGCTGCGGGCAGGCCAACCTGCAGGCGACCGGCGGCAACGGCTTCTACTACTGCTTCGCGATCGACTAGAGAAGGCATACGGCCGCTCCGGCGCGGGACGCTGGTTGGTCCCGCGCCGGAGCGCCGTCCCGCGTACCCGCGCGATCGAGCGGAATCCGCCGGGCCGCCTGTGCCGGCCGGCTTCGACAGCATCCGTCATGAGCATCGCGACGCCGCACCATCCCGCAACCGCCCTGTCCGAGTGCTTCCCGTTGAGGGTCCGGCCACTCGTGCCGTTCTCGGACGATCAGTTCTACGAATTCTGCCGGATCAACGGCGACCTGCAGATTGAACGGACGGCGCGGGGAGAGCTGTCGATCATGACACCGGCGGGATTTCAGACCAGCCATCTCAACCTGAGAATCGTGATCCAGCTCGGACAATGGGCGGAGCGCGACGGAACCGGAATCGCCACCGAGTCCTCCGGCGGCTTCATCCTGCCGGATTCCGCGGTGTTCGCGCCGGACGCGGCGTGGGTGCGCAACGACCGACTGGCGACCGTACCGGAAGACAAGCGGCGACGTTTCCTGCCCCTGTGCCCAGATTTCGCCATCGAACTGCTGTCGCCGACCTGATCGCTGCGACAGACACAGGAAAAGATGCGCGAGTACATCGACAACGGGCTGCAGCTCGGCTGGCTGATCGACCCGTTCGAACGCCGGGTGTTTGTCTACCGGCCGGGCGCCGCCGTGCAGGTGCTCGATAGTCCGGACTTCGTCGACGGCGACCCTGTGCTCCCCGAGTTCAGGCTCGACCTGCGCCGGGTTTCGTAGAGGCCGGGCTTCCGCCCCGATATAATCGCAGGGCGACTGCATGATGCGGTTCTCCGCGCCTTCCCGCTCCAGGCTCCGGGCGCTCACGCCGGTCGGCGCACTGATCGCGGGTGCCGCCGCCCTCGGTGTGGCCGCGGCAGTATCGCTCGAACCGATCGTCCCCGAGACTGCCGTGGGGCACCGCCCGATCTCGGTCTCCGAGGACGGCTACGTCTCGTCCGACACGTGCCGCGGATGCCACCCCTCGCAGTATGCGACGTGGCACGCGTCGTTCCACCGCACGATGACCCAGGTCGCCACCTCCGAATCGGTACGCGCCGACTTCGACGGGGTCGTGGTGGACGCCGTGCCCGGCCGCCCGATGCGGCTGGAGCGCCGCGGCGACGAGTTCTGGGCGGAGTTCGACGATCCCGGCTGGGAGGGCGACCCGGGCGCCCGCCCGCGCATCACCCGGCAGGTGGTCATGCTCACCGGCTCGCACCACCAGAACATCTACTGGTACTCGACGGGGCACGAGCGGGCGCTCAACGTCCTGCCCGGCGTCTACCTGCTCGACGAGGAGCGCTGGACGCCCCGCAACGCCGTCGTGCTGGCGCCGCCCGGACAGGGTGTGGCGACCCTCGACGGGCACTGGAACGCCGTGTGCATCGACTGCCACACGACGCACGGCAAGACCCGCTTCGACACGCCATTCCGCTCGGAACCCATCAGCGAGCAGACGGTCGACAGCACCGTCGCCGAGCTCGGCATCGCCTGCGAGGCGTGCCACGGCCCGGCCGGGGCGCACGTCGCCGCCAACCGCAACCCGGTTCGGCGCTACGCACTGCACGCCGGCGGCGGGCCCGACCCGACCATCGTCGAGCCGACGCGGCTCGACCCGCAACGCTCGTCACAGGTCTGCGGGCAATGCCACGGCATCTGGGAGTTTCACGACCTCGCGGGCGAGCGCGCGGCCAGCGCCGGCGGCCTGCCGTACCGGCCGGGCGACGAGCTGCGGGAGACGCGCTTCGTCGCTCAGCCGCGGGTGAACGGCCGGTCGGCGGCCATGCAGGACCTGATCGCGGCGGACCCCGACTTCGTCCGTGGATCGTTCTGGGCCGACGGACTCGTCCGGGTCTCGGGACGGGAGTACAGCGGCCTCATCGACTCGCCCTGCTTCTACGACGCAACGACGTCGGACCGCACGCTCTCCTGCTTCTCGTGCCACAGCATGCACCAGACGCCGGAGGATCCGCGTCCGGTCGCCGAGTGGGCGGACACGCACCAGGTGTCGGCCGGCATGGACGGCGACACGGCGTGCACCCAGTGTCACGAAAGCATCGCCGCGGACGTGAGCGTCCACACCAACCACCTGCCGGAATCGGCCGGCAGCCGCTGCTACAACTGCCACATGCCGTACACCTCGTACGGCCTCCTGCGCGCCATTCGCAGCCACACCGTCGCGAATCCGTCGGTCCGCGAGAGCGTCGAGGTCGGACGACCGAACGCGTGCAACCTCTGCCACCTGGATCGGACCCTCGCCTGGTCGGCCGGCCACCTGCGGGAGTGGTACGAGCAACCGGCGCCCGGTCTGGACGACGATGAACGGACCGTGGCTGCGTCGATACTCTGGCTGCTCCGCGGCGACGCCGGCCAGCGCGCCCTGGCCGCCTGGAGCTACGGCTGGGAGCCCGCACAGGCCGCGTCGGGCACGAGCTGGATGGTCCCCTATCTGGGCGAGTTGCTCGGCGACCCGTACGACGCGGTCCGCTTCATCGCCGCGAAGTCGTTGCGCACTATTCCCGGGTTCGAGACGCTACAGTACGACTTCACCGGCACCCGGGACGATCGGATCGTTTCGGCCGTCGGCGCACTGCGCGCCTGGCGGAACAGCACGCCGGCCCGAACCCGGCGCGATCCGGCGCTGCTCTTCGGAACCGACGGCACGCTCGACACCGCGGCGATGCGGCGCCTCTTCGATCTGCGCGATACCCGGCCGCTCTTTCTGCGGGAATAGCACGACCGTGGCAGCCAGCCCTTTCCCGCCGCAACCCGACTACGTCGGTCGCCACCTGCGCTTCGGCTGGTGGGCGCTCTTCGTCTTTCTGCTGCTCGGCGCGACTCTGGAGACCCTGCACGGCTTCAAGGTCGGCTTCTACTTGGACGTGTCGAACGACACCCGCCGGCTGATGTGGACGCTCGCCCATGCCCACGGCGCGCTGCTGGGTCTCGTCAACGTAGCGGCCGGGCTGTCGCTGCGGATGCTGCCGGAACTGCCCACGAACGGGCACGTCCGGCTCATATCGAGCACTCTGGTCGCGGCCACTGTGCTGCTGCCGGCCGGCTTCTTCGCGGGCGGGGTCGCCTTCTACAGCGGCGACCCCGGCGTCGGCATCGCCCTGGTACCGGTCGGCGCGGCGTGCCTTGCGATCGCCGTGTTCCTGATGGCGCGCGCCGTCTCGACCTTGTCCAGCCCCTCGGTGCCCGTGAAAAAGCGCCGGGGGAACGGCTGATCGTCCCACCGCGCCGACTACGTGAATGACCGTGGTATCCTCCGATTGGAGGAACGCGGCACATGAAGCGGACGACGACATCGACCCACCGGCGCGCCCCGTCGCGGCTGACCGACCGACGCACCGTCCCGCGGCCGGCCGGCGCCGCGCCGTCGGCGACGACGGCAACCCCCGAGTTCCCCGGCTGCCGTCCGATTCACGTTTCCCGCGACGGGATAGCGGACTACGAGGGGCGCCTGGAATACTGGGAGGCGGACACCGAGACCGCGTGGGTGGTCCGTGCACCGGTCGGCGTCTGGCACGAGCTTCCCGGACAGCGCCTGGCGCGGCTCGCCGAACGGATCGCGTCGGTTCGGGGAGCCGCCATCGAGACGGTCGGCAACGCGGATCTTCTGCTCCGCAACCAGGCCGGCGAGCGCCAGCGCATCCTCCAGGCCGACCAGTTGGTGTATCTGCGCCAGCAGGCGATCCGCCGGCTCGGCGCCGCCATCGAAATCGGCCGGGACGAACTGCCGGACGTGATCCTGGAGGTCGATCTGACGACCGACGTCCGCCGCGGCAAGCTGGCGCTGTACGAGTCCTGGGGGTTCCCCGAGGTGTGGGTCGACGTGCCGGAACGCCGCACACCGAGCAGCCCGGCCTCCCGCAAGTCCGGATTGACGATCCATCTCCTGGGGCCGGACGGGTACGGCTCGGCAGCGACCAGCCGCGCGTTCTCCGGCTGGTCGGCGGGGGAGATCCATCGGGCACTGAACGAGGACGCGCTGTCCGGCGAGACCGTGGACATTCTCCGGCGGGTGGGTCACGCCATGGGCGAGGAGTCGGGCACCGGGCCGGACGACGACCCGTTCATCTCCGCCGAGCGGCAGGAGAGTCGTGTCGCCGGCCGTGCCGAGGGCGCTTGGCATGGCGCGCGCCAAGCCGTTCTCGAGATCCTCGACATGCGAAACGTCCGCCGGTCGGCGACCTTCGCCGCGCGTTTCGCCGCCTTCGCCGACCTTCGGGTCCCGGCCCTCACCCGCGCCGCCTTCGAGTGCCGGGACGAGGACGACTTCCTGCGGCGGCTCGCCGTGCTCGCGCATCGCTGACGGCGAGCATCGGCGGCCGCCGTGACGAACGGCAACGGGCTACCGCACGGTTACGGTCACGTCCCCAGGCCTGAGAAACATCGCGTCGGACGCCCAGGCTCGTAGCGTGTAGGTGCCGGGCGAATCGAAAGTGACGGTCGTCTCGAAGGTCGCCGACGTCCAGCCGTCGCCGTCGATGTGGGTCGCCGGGTTGTCGGACGAGGTCGGGGCGGTCACCGCGCCGTCCACCTCCCGCTCGAACTCCTTCTCCTCGACCGAGCGCTGGAAGCCGTCCGGCTCGAAGTCGCCGTCGGCTGGGCCTCGATGGACGATCCAGAGCAGCGACAGGCCGTTGCGCGGCGGGCGCGGCTTCTGGTACCAGCGGACGTTGTCGGGAGCGCTCGGGGTGCCCTCCGGCGGGGTCAATGTCGGGAGCCGCGTGCGTGGCGGGCGCGCCGGCAGCTCCGTCGGCAGCTCGTCGTCGCGAATCGCCGCGGTGAGGGTGAGCGGCTCGCCGACCCCAACCGTCTCGGCGCTCGCCGACACCTCCACCTCGGGCGGCCGGTTGGCGAACAACTGCTCCAGCGGACGCCCGAACCCGGTGCGCGAGTTCGACGTGATGGTGTTCTCGTCGATCTCCCACTCCGGCTGCAGCCACCCGTAGGCCCGCTGCTCGCTGCCGTGCGCCGTCACGGTCCAGATGATGCCGCCCTCGGGATTGGGCCCGGTGTCGGCCGGCATCGGCGCCGTGAACTGGTACCGCTGCGTCCGCGGATAGAAGTGCGTCGGCTGCCCGCGATCCTCGGCGCCGGGCGACACGTAGTTGTTCGGACCGACCGGAATGCTCGGCTGCTCGCGATAGTTGCGGTTCAGGTACCCGAAGTGGAACAGGTAGCTGCCGTCGTCGAGGCGCGTCCAGCCCTCGAAGATCGGCTGGATGTCCTGCCCCCCGTCGAACCGCTGCTGCGGCTGCGAGACGATCGGCACGTCGCGTGGATTCACCTGCGCGTGAGCGATGCTCACCGCGCTGACGACCACGGCCGCCGCCATGGCCGCGGTCATCGCCCAACGGGAATACGTCCTCATGATGCCCTCTGTCGTATCGGAGTCACGTCGCGCCCTCGACGAGCGGCGCGTCAAATCGGGGGCGGCACGGCGCGGTCATCTGCGCGACCGGCCCCCCCGGACAGCGAAAAGCACTCTGCGGAGACGCGCCCCGCAGAGTGCTTGGTCAAGACACTGCCTCCGCTACCGCAACGAAACTAGTCGTTGTCGTTGTTGGCGCGGGCCTCGAGCTCCGTCTGGTACTCCTCGTCCGTGAGGTCGTACCAACTGATCCAGCCGAACGCCATCTCGTCGATGGTCCGGCTGCCGCCGCCCGTCCAGTTCAGCGCATCGAGGTTGCCGCGGTGCGATTCGGTGTTGTCGTGGTAGCTGATGACGTGCAGCTTCGTGCCGGCCGGATAGACCGGCTGGGCCTCGTCCGCGTAGTTGTAGACGATGTGCCAGTTGAAGTCGAAGTTGGCGCAACTGACCATCTCGGTGCTCGAATCGGGGTAGATGAGCTCCAGGCACTGCCGCTTCCCGAGGAAGTGCATGTGCGGCTGGAAGCCGGTCAGCCGGCCCGGCAGATACATCGTGGTGTAGCCGTCGTGGCGCGTGACCTGTCCGGCCGGGATGTCGAGCTCGCCGGCCTGCCCGAGCTGCCGCGAGTAGAGGATCTTGTCCGGCGTCTCACCCTCCGGATAGAGGACCAGCCCCAGATCCGTCCGGTCGACCACTTCTTCGCCGATCGAGTGATAGTGGAAGCTGAAGCGGACGCGCGAGCCGCCCTCGAAGACCTTGCCGCTGCCCTCCGGGTACTTGTCGGCGTTCTTGCCGACCGCGTACTCGTTCAGGAAGAAGTCGTTCGAGCTGTCGTTGAGCGGCGCGTCCGGATCCGTGACCGCGTAGGTCAGCGCGTGGTGAACGACGCGCAGGTCGCCCGCCTTGGTCTGGATCGCCTGGATGTAGCGGTCGTCGGGGATGCCCGAGTCGACGATATAGTCGCCCCACCAGTCGCCCGCCTCGGCCGGCACGGTGTGCGGCGGCGAGGTGACGATGATGTCGGGCTCGATCTCCCAGGCGCCGAAGTCCGGCAGATCGACCGGCGCCGGCGCATCGGCCGGGTTGCCGCGCGGCGCACCGGCGTCGGCCCAGGCGGCCATCAGGTCGATCTCGACCTGCGACAGCGAGCGGTCCTGCTTGAACTCCTGGATGCCCACGTTCGGGTCGACGTGCCACGGCGGCATCTCGCGGGAGACGACCTTGTTCTTGATCGAACGCGCCCAGGGCCGCGTCTCCTGGTAGTTCATCATCGACATCGGCGCCATGTTGTTCGGCCGATGGCAGACTTGGCAGGAGCGCTGCAGGATCGGCTCGATATCCTTGTGGAAGGTCACGTCGTCCGACTGTGCGGAGGCGACGCCGGGGAGCAGCACCACAACCGCGGCCGCAACGGCGACCAGCGCAAACGTGGCATTCTTCATCTGAGCACCTCCAGGAGCGGCACAAGCGCGGACTGCGTTTAGTAACCCGCTCGACGGAATTGAACTGCTAGTGTACCGCCATCGGCGGTCGGGAATCAACCGTCTCAGCGCTCGCCGAGATACCGCCAGACCAGGTGGGCCATCGCCCGCACGCCCACCGGCAGTGCCGCGTCGTCGGCCCGGAACGTCGGCGAGTGGTGGCCGCCGGAAGTCGTGCCCGGCTTCTGGGTCCCGAGGAAATAGAAGAATCCGGGCACTTCGTTCGCGAAGCGCGAGAAGTCCTCGCCGGCCATCCAGGGGTCGGCCAGCGACACGCGGTCGGCGCCCACCGCCTCGCCCAGCGCCTGCACCGCCCACGCGGTGAGGTCGCGATCGTTGACGACCACCGGGGTGATGCGGTCGTACTCGATCTCGAACGAGCCGCCCGCGGCCCGTGCGACGCCGTCCACGATCTCCCGCATTCGCCGCTCGACGGTGTCCTGCACCTCCGGGTCGTAGGTCCGCACCGTCCCTTCCAGATGGACCTCGCCCGGGATGATGTTGAACCGGGTCCCCCCGCGCACGATGCCGACGGTGACGACGCTCGGCGCCAGGGGCGACAGGTTGCGCGAGCGGATCGTCTGCAGCGCGGTGATCGTCTGCGCCGCCATCACCACCGGATCGACGCTCAGGTGCGGCGCCGCCCCGTGCGCCTGCTCCCCCTTGACGGCGATGCGGAACTGATCGACCGCAGCCAGCGCGCCGCCCGGCGTGTACTCGATGCGGCCCGCGTCCAGACCGGCCCGCGCGTGCAGGCCGAAGACCACCTCCGGCTGCAGCTCCTCGAATACACCCTCGTCGAGCATCAGCGCGGCGCCACCCTCCTCGCCGGGCGGCGGCCCTTCCTCGGCCGGCTGGAAGAGGAACACGACGGTACCGGGCAGTTCCGCCTGAAGCGCCTTGAACACGGACGCCACGCCGAGCTGCACCGCCACGTGCACGTCGTGTCCGCAGGCGTGCATCACCCCGACCTCCTGGCCGAGGTAGGTCGACCGCACCGTCGACGCAAAAGACAGGTCGGTGTCCTCGGTCACCGGCAGGGCGTCCATGTCGGCGCGCACGGCGACAACCGGCCCGGGACGCCCGCCCCGCAGCACCGCCACGACGCCGGTATGCGCTACGCCGGTCCGCACGTCGTCGAACCCGAGGCCGGTCAGGTGGTCGGCCACGAGCCGCGCGGTCTCGAACTCCCGGTTGCCGAGCTCCGGGTACTCGTGGATCCGATGGCGCAACTCGGTGATGCGCGCGATGACGCGCTCCATCTCGGCGTCGATGCGGGCCTCCTGCGCGGCGGCCGGCGCCAGACCCGCGCACAGGGCCAGAACAGCGATCGGAATTCGTTGCAGCATGCTTTCATTCTAGCGGCAGCGTCAGGGTCGCCGCGGGGGTGGCGACCGGGTGGGAACGGACGAACTCCTGCTCCCATGTCCGTATAATTGGGCGCGGGAGTGTCTGCATGAGCTGTGGCGACAGTACCATCCGGGCCCTGCGCCGCGTCGGGCACCATCGTGCAGCCGCGGCGTGTTTCGCCGGCATCGTAGTCTGCGGTGCTTGCGGAAGCAGCCCGACCGAGACGCCGGCACCGGTGGAATCGCCGGTTGCGGCGCCCTCACCGGCGCCTGTCGGCGAGGGCCTGCGGGTCACCGGGACCGCACCGACCGCGCTGGACGGCTCGCTCACCGTCGTCGTCCTCGAGCCGCTGTCGGGAGCGCCGTTCGAGGCCCCGGAAGAGCCGGTGCAGATGGATCAGCTCGGCATGGAGTTCCTGCCGCCGGTGCTGCTCGCAAACGTGGACCAACCGGTTTATTTCCACAACAGCGAGGACGTGCTGCACAACGTCCGCGTGTACAACATCGACACTCGGGAAACCGCCTTCAACATCTCGACCCCCATCGGCGGCACCTACGAGCACAGGTTCGACACCGCGGGCACCTACCGCGTGGCGTGCGACATCCATCCCGCCATGGGGGCCAGCGTCGTGGTGACGGCGTCCCCGCACGCCGCCGTGGCCGGCCGCGACGGCACCTTCATCTTCGACGACGTCGCCGCCGGATCGTACACCGCCGTCGTGCAGGCCGGCGCCGAGCGCAGCCGCCATGCGGTCACGATCGCACCGGGCGCCACGGAGCTGATCCTCGGCGGAAGCTGACCGGCCGGCCGTCGTCCGGACGCCCGAGCCTCGCGGGAGAACCGATGAAAACGGTGCAGGAAATCGCGGATCTCGTGGACGGGCGGGTCCACGGCGACGGAACGCTGGAGGTCCGGACCGTCGGCAGCCTCGAACGGGCGACCCGCGGCGCGCTCGCGTACGCCGAAGGGAAGCACCTCGCCAAGGTGGCGGCGACCGCGGCCACGTGTGTCCTCATCCCGGACGTCGAGATGCCCGACCGCACGGTCATCGTCGTCGCCAGGCCCCGTGTCGCATTCGCGCGCGCCGCACAATGGCTGCTGCCTCCGCTTCTGCCGGCCCCGGGCGTGCACGAGACGGCCATCGTGGCGCCGGACGCCACCCTCGGAACCGACGTCTCCGTCGGCGCCTGGACGGTGATCGAGGCCGGTGCAACGGTAGCCGCAGGTACGGTGATTTTCCCCGGAAGTTACGTCGGCGCCGGCGCCTCGATAGGCGCCAACTGCATTATGTACCCCCGCGTGGTGCTGTACCCGGGAACGAGCGTCGGCAGCCGCGTCATCCTCCATGCCGGCGTCGTCATCGGCTCCGACGGGTTCGGCTTCGTCTTCGACGGCGAGCGGCAGATCAAGATGCCGCAGGTGGGACGGGCGCAGATCGGCGACGACGTGGAAATCGGCGCCAACGCGTGCATCGACCGGGGCGCTCTGGACGAAACGGCCGTCGCCGGCGGCGTGAAGATCGACAACCTCTGCCATCTCGGGCACAACGTGCGGATCGGCGACCATACGGTCATCTCTGCCCAGACCGGCATCGCCGGCAGCTCCACGGTCGGACGGGAGGCGATCATCGGGGGCCAGGTGGGCATCGCCGACTACTGCCGCATCGACGACCACGGCATCGTCGGCGCGCAGTGCGGCATCCCGTCGCGGAAGCGCGTCCCGGCCGGCCAACCCTTCTGGGGCACCCCCGCGCGGCCGCTCAAGGCCATCAAGAAGCAGCAGGGCTACCTGCACCGCCTCCCCCGGATGGCGACCGAGATCGCGAGTCTGCGCGCGGAGCTCGACGCCCTGAAGGCGAAGCTCGACGAGTGACGCTCCGCTCCAGGACCTGCTGCACAGCGGCGGCAACCTCTTCCACCGTGACCGCGCCAAGGCAGGGCGGGCGGCCGTCGGCGGACGGCGGCGAGGGACACTCGGCGAAGAAGCGTTCGCGACACGGCGAGCAGGCGAACGTGGCCGATACCGCGACGTGTGGGACCGCACCTCCGCCGCGAGGTGCGGTCCGACCCGGCGACGACGGCCCGTGGATGGTGACGGTCGGAATCCCGGCCGCCGCCGCAAGGTGCGCCGGCCCGCTGTCGTTTCCGACGTAGAGCGCGCAGCGCTCGAGCAGCGCCAGGAGTTCCGGCAGCGTCGCGTCGCGGACGAGCGCGACGCCCCGCGCGGCGGCCCGGTCCGGAGGCCTGTCGAACGGCGGGCGGTCGTGCAGGACGATCGGGTAACCGGCGGCGGCAAGCCGCTCCACCAGCGCTGCGAACCGCTCGGCCGACCAGGCGCGCGGCCTCTTCGCGGCGGCCGGATTGACGAACAGCGGGCGGCAATCGTCCGGCCACCCCATCGCCGAGAACAGCCTGGCCGCGCAGGCGCGGTCGGCGGCGGTCAACGCCAGCGGCGCCGCGGTCGGCGGCTCGCCCGCGTCCAGGATCCGCGCCAGGTCGAGATACTCGTCCGTGCGGTGCGCCCCGGCCCGCGGCGCGACGGCGTCGGTCAGAAGCACGCCGCGATGATCGGTGTCGTGTCCGATCCGCCGCCCGGCCCCGGCCAGCCATGCGCTCAGCGCCGCCTCGAACGACGGCGCCAGGACGACCGCCGTGTCCACCCGCAGCGACCGGAGCGTCCGGGCCGCGGCCCGGACGGCCGCCACCCGCGCCAAACCGGATCCGCCCGGCGCGCCCACGATCGGATCGAAGATTCCGAGGCGCTCGACCAGCGCGGCGTGCTGCGGGCGCGCCATCCCGACGAACCGTGCGGCCGGCCAGCGCGCGCGGAGCGCCGCGACCGCGGGACGGGCCATCAGGATGTCTCCCACCCAGTTCGGCAGGCGAACCAGCAGGTTCCTCGGATTCACGGTCTATATTCTCTCCGCATGCCGACCGAACCCGTGCTCGCCCTGACCGGCGTTTCGCTCGTCCGCGACGGACGCACCATTCTCGACAGCATCGACTGGCAGGTGGCTCCGGGAGAGCGCTGGATCGTCCTCGGACCGAACGGCTCCGGCAAGACCTCGCTCTGCCGCCTCGCCGGGCTCTACCTGCACCCGACGAAGGGCGACGTCGACGTGCTCGGCAAGCGTCTCGGACGCACCGACGTGCGAGAGCTGCGCACGAAGCTGGGCCTGACCAGTCAGGCCCTCGCCGACATGCTGCGTCCGGGACTGCAGGCGGTCGACCTTGTCATGACCGGCCTCAACGCCGCCCTGGCGCCGTACTGGCACCAGTACGACGACGGCGACCGCAACCGCGCCACGCAGTTGCTGACCCGGTTCGGATGCGCCGACCTCGCGTCGGCGCGCTACGTCACGCTCTCGGCCGGGGAGCGACAGCGGGTACTGCTGGCGCGCGCCCTCATGAGCGACCCGCCGTTGTTGCTGCTCGACGAACCGGCGGCGGGCCTCGACCTCGCCGGGCGGGAGCAGCTCGTCGCCATGCTGGCAGACGTTGCGGCAGATCGCGCCACTGCCGGCATCGTGCTCGTCACCCACCATGTCGACGAGATCCCGCGCGGCTTCACGCACGTGTTGATGCTGGCGAACGGACGGGTGGCGGCTCAGGGGCCGATCTCCGACACGTTGACGGCGGAGAGCCTGTCTCGCTGCTTCGGGATCCGGCTCGCCCTGGGGCGGCAGGGCGGCCGCTGGCTGGCCTGGGGCGAGTGACCCCGGCCACACTCACGCCATTACCGGTGCGTTCTCGCGGAACTCCCGGACGAGCGCCTTCATCACCGCCGTATAGTCGTGGGTCTCCTCGTAGATGCGCCGCTGGCGCCGGTAGCTCGGTCCGGACCGGAGCATCGGGCCGATCCGCTGCAACTCGGCGTCGCTGCCAAGGCGCTTCGCGACCGGCGACACCGACTCCACCAGCGCGGCCAGGCTTTCTTCCAGAGGCTCCAGGTTGCCGTCCTCGTCGACGATGATCTCGGCGTCGGTGGCCCAGCGCGCGGCGCGCCACTTGTTCTCGCGCACGATCCAGTGGCGGTGCAGCGCCAGGTACATCCCCTCGTCGTACTGCTCCCCCAGCCATACGACCAGCGCCTGGATCAGCGCGGTGACCGCCACCACCTCGTCGAGCGTCGGCAGGCCGTCGCAGATCCGCACCTCGATGGTGCCGAAGTTGGGATGCGGCCGGACGTCCCACCAGATCTCCCGGATCGACTCGATCGCCTTCGCGTTCACCAGCGTGATCATCAGCCGCTGGAACTCCGCCCAGTTGAGCAGGCGGTACGGCAGCCCGGCGGTCGGCAGGCTCTCGAAGATCTTCGTGCGGCAGGACGCCAGGCCGGTATCGGCGGCGTTGAAGAACGGGGAGCTGGCGGAGAGCGCCAGCAGGTGCGGGAGGTAGGTGGTCAACCCGTTGCTGATCGCGATCGCCTTCTCGCCGCTCTCGATCCCGACGTGCACGTGGACCCCGAAGATCATCAGGCGGCGCGCCGGCCACTGACACTGATCGACCAGCCGGTGGTAGCGCTCGGACGCCGTGATGCGCTGCTCCACCCACTTGGAGAAGGGGTGGGTCCCGGCGCAAGCGACTTGGTAGCCCAGCTCGTCCGTGACCGCCAGGAGCTGGGCGATCCGATCGGTCAGGTCGCGGCGCACCGCGGCGATGTCCTCGCAGACGTCCGTGTTCAGCTCGATGGTCGACTCGATGAGCTCCGCCTTGACATGCGAGAGATCCGCGGTCCGCTGCAGAATCGCCGGCGCGCCGGCGACCAGGTTCATGGTCTCCGGATCGAGAAGCTGCAGCTCGATCTCCACCCCGACGGTCGGACGCGGCGATCCGCGAAACGCGATCTTCATCAGTGCCCCTTCCCGCACACCCTTGCCGGCGCAAGAGACACCTGATTATATGGGTGTCGTGCCGCCGCGCCGCTCGCCGTTCTGGCGCTACACCGCATTGCAGGTTCCCGGTTGGGTGCTGGCCCTGGCCGGCGGCTGGTGGATCCATGCGTCGTTCGACGCGCCGGGCTGGCTGGCGCCCGCGGTCCCGCTGGCCTGGGTCGTCAAGGACATGGCGCTCTACCCGCTCCTGCGCAGCGCCTACGACGTGAACGAGGCGCCCCCGGTGGAGCGCCTCATCGGATGCCGCGGCGTGGCGATCGAGCCCCTGGCGCCGGACGGCTACGTCCGCATCGGCGGCGAGCTGTGGCGAGCCCGCACGGACGACGCGAACCCCATCGCGCCGCATCTGGCGGTGGAAGTCGTCGGCGCCGAGGGGCTGGTCCTGTCCGTCCGACACGCCGAAGCGGAAGCGCGCGCCGGACGGCACACGGGCTCCGCTCGGCGCCCGTCCGGTTGACACCGGCCGGATGAGGAGCTCGCGGCCTCCCCGCGGGCCGCTTCTCACGCGCCGGCGCCTGCAACCCGCGGATCCCGGGAGGAGACGTCGGCCGCCTGCTCCCGCTGCCACTCGACCGTGCGCCTGAGCCCCTCCTCGACCGGCACGACCGGCGCAAAGCCGATGGAGATCGCGGGCCAGAGCTACATCCGCCTGCGAGTGCCGGACGTCGCCGGGGCGCGCGTCGGCGTACCGCGGCTCGACGAACGCCCCGGTCGCCCGCTGCAGCGCCGCGTACAGCGCGTTCACCGACATGCGGCCTCCGCGGGCGATGTTGACGGCCCGTCCCGAGATCGCCGGCGCGGAGCATGCCTGCAGGACGCCGCGGGCGACGTCGGTGACGTACGTGAAGTCGCGCGTCTGCTCGCCGTCGCCGTATATGGTCGGCGCCCGGCCCCCGAGCAGCGCCGAGATGAAGAGCGAGATGACGCCCGAGTACTGCGACTCCGGCGACTGCCGCGGACCGAACACGTTGAAGAACCGGAGCGCGACCGTCTCGAGACCGTAGAGCCGGCTGAAGAGCGCGGCGTACTGCTCGCCGATCAGCTTGTGCAGCGCGTACGGCGACAGCGGGGCGGCGCGCAGCCCCTCGTGCTTCGGCAGCGTCTTCGACTCGCCGTAGACCGACGACGAGCTGGCCAGGACCACCCTCTGCACGCCCGCCTCGCGAGCCGCCAACAGCAGCTCGTGCGTCGCCTCCACGTTGGCGCGGTGGGCGCGGCGCGGCTCCCGTACCGAGCGCGGCACCGACGGAATCGCGGCCAGGTGGATGGCGCAGTCGACACCCGCCACCGCCGCCCCGGTAACCTGCCGCTCGGCCAGGTCGGCCTCGATCAGCTCGACGTCGGGATGCCCCGCCAGGTTGTCGCGACAGCCGGTCGACAGGTCGTCCACCACGCGGATCGCGTCTCCGCGCGCGGCGAGCGCGTCGACGACGTGGGACCCGATGAACCCCGCGCCGCCGGTGACGAGGTAGCGCGCCATGGCTCCGCGGGAATCAGTCCGCCGGGAACAGGGACCGGTCGATGGCGGGAATCAAGTCGAGGGCGTTCCCGTAGTAGACCTTGCGCAGCACCTCGTCGGGCAGATCCATGCCGTACATCTGCCAGAAGGCGTGATAACGCCGGTAGTAGTCGAAGTACTCGTCGGCGGTCTCAAACGTGCGCCAATAGTAGGGGAACTCCTCCGGCGCGTAGCGGTCCTTGCCGAACAGGATCCGATCCTGGTACTTGATGAAGAAAGCGCGGGCGGTCCGCGGCTGGCGGCCCAGCTCGTACAGAATGGCCGCGGTCTCGGCGTACACGTTCGGCAGCCGGTCGAGCAGCTCCCCGAGGCGGCCGAGGTCGTTGGCGTGCCAGCCCATGTGGGCGGCGATGAACGTCGTGTCCGGGTGGCGCGCGAAGCGGCGGTCGCGCTCGGCCGTCATCGTCTCGAAGGACGGGTAGCGATCCGCGGGAAGCCGGCGGTCGGGCAGCAGCGTCAGCTCCAGCCAGCGCTCGTTGAAGCGATCGACCGGCTCGTAGAACGACTGCGGCTCCCCGACGTGCATCAGCACCGGGATGCCGAGACGCCCGGCCGTCTCGAAGACCGGGTCGAGCTCCGGGTCGTCCACCGGCACCCGCGCGCCGCGCCCGTCGCGCACGTCGATGCCGAAGTTCTTGAAGAACTTCAGGCCGGCCGCCCCCGCCGCCACGTCCCGTTCGAGCTGCGCTGCCGCGCGTTCTCCGAAGCCGGGCCCGACGCCCCCGCGGAAATCGAGATTGGCGAAGCAGACCATCCGCCGCGGGTGGCGGCTCCCGGCGACCGTGTCCACGCAGCGCTCCAGGGTGCCGCCGGAGCCGCCGCTGAGGTTGACCAGCACGGCGAGGTTCAACTCGTCCATCTCGCCGGCGATCTCGTCGAGGCGCCGAGCGGAGAGCCCCGGCCGGTGGTGACTGTGCACGTCGACGACCGGGAAGCGCGCCCGCGGCACCGGGTTGGCGTCGACCACGAGGGTCGAGCGGGGGCTGTAGTCCTCCACGCTCAGCGCCGGCTCGGCGGTCCGCTGCCCCCGGCTTCGCTGCGCCTGCACCACGATCGCCGACACGACGGCGACCAGCGCCAGCAGCACACCCGAGATCGCAGCCCAACGTCGCATGTCACCTCCGAAGAACGGCGCGCGGCCCCGGCGGCGAGGTCGATGCACCCCGCCGCCCGCCGCCGCGCCGCGATAGGATTCCGCCGCAGCCGGACCGTAAGCCGAATTCTGTCCCGCGAACCGTCACGCCGGAGCGCGACGTCCCGCGGTGGCGACCATTCCTCTAGCCCCGCCATCGCTGGCGGGATCGAGCAACCTACCCGGAGGCCTCGGACGGACCGCCCTGTAGCGCCTCCCTATTTGGTCTTGCTCCGTGCGGGGTTTAGCCTGCCGTCCCCCTTGCGGCGGACGCGGTGCGCTCTTACCGCACCTTTTCACCCTTACCGCGCGCCGAGCGCGAGGCGGTATGTTTTCTGTGCCACTTTCCTTCAAGTCGCCCTGACCGGGCGTTACCCGGCGCACTGCCCTGCGGAGTTCGGACTTTCCTCCCCGTCCGATCGCGGCCGAGGCCGCGCCGGACGTAGCGGCCGCCCTGCCGACTGCGGCGGAATGTCAAAGAACGTCAGCCGTCGGTCTGCTGGCTGATGCGGTACTGCTCCAGCTTCTTGTACAGGTTACTACGGGGCGTGTCGATCTCCTCGGCGGTGCGGGAGATGTTCCAGTCGAGCTCGCGCAGCCGGGCGACCAGGAAGTTCCGCTCGCTGGCCTCCTTGAACTCGCGCAGGGTGCGTGCTCCCGCCGCCGAGCCGGCCGCGGCCGACCGCTCGTCGAGCCGCAACACCGAGCGCACGTCGCCGAGCGTGATCGATTGCCCCGGCGCCATCACCAGCAGCCGCTCGACCGAGTTGCGCAGCTCCCGGACGTTGCCCCGCCAGTGGTGCCGGGCGAGCGCGGCGAGCGCCTCGTCGCCGAACGGCTTGGGCCTGAAGTTGTTCTCGCGCGCGAACATCGCGGCGAAATGGCGCACCAGCAGGGGGACGTCCTCCGCCCGCTCGCGCAGCGGCGGCACGTGGATCGGGAGCACGCTCAGGCGGAAGTACAGGTCCTCCCGAAACTCGCCGGCGTCGATCGCCTGCCCCAGGTCCTTGTGGGTGGCGGCCAGGACGCGGACGTCCACGCGGATGGTGCGCGCCGACCCCAGCCGCTCCACCTCCCCCTCCTGCAGGACCCGCAGCACCTTGGCCTGCGTCTTCAGCGACATGTCGCCGATCTCGTCCAGGAAGATGGTGCCGCGGTCCGCCTGCTCGAACTTCCCCACCTGCTTTTCGGTGGCGCCGGTGAACGACCCGCGCTCGTGCCCGAACAGCTCCGACTCGATCAGGTCGTCCGGGATCGCGGCGCAGTTGACCTGCACGAACCGCTCGCGGACCCGCGGGCTGTTGCGATGGATGGCACGGGCCACGAGTTCCTTGCCGACGCCGCTCTCCCCCCGAATGAGGACGGCGCTCCGCACCGGCGCGGCGCGGCGGAGCTCCTCGGTCATCGCCCGCAGCGCGCGGCTCTCGCCCACCATCTCGTGACGCGCCTCGGCGGCCCGCCGCCAGCTCCGGTTCTCCGCCCGAAGCTGTCGCTGGTTCAGCGCGTTGCGGATGGTGACGCTCACGCGGTCGGTCGACAGCGGCTTCTCGAGGAAGTCGAACGCCCCGAGCCGGGTCGCCTCCACCGCGGTGCTCACGGTCCCGTGCCCGGAGATGATGACCACCGGCAGCAGCTCGTCGATCGCCCGGATCTTCCGCAGCACCTCGATGCCGTCCATCCCCGGCATCTTGACGTCGAGGAACACCAGGTCGGGATCGTCGCGCTGGACGCACGCGAGTCCGGCCTGCCCGCTCGGCGCGAGCAGGCACTCGTAGCCGTCGTACTCCAGGATCATCTTCAGCGAGTCGCGGATGGCGACCTCGTCGTCGATGACCACGATGCGGTGCTTCATGGCAGTCCTGCGTCCCCCGGCGACGTCGGCGCTCCGGCGGGACTCGATTGTCCGCCGGGTGTGCCGGCGCGGGCAAGGGTGCGCGGCGTGCTCGAGCCCCTTCGGGGGCCGGATCGGGACCGAAAAAGAGTAATTGACAAGCCGCTAACGTTGATCCCTAATCGAAGCGGCAGGACGGAGGAGGACTAGCTGCACGTCACGAAGTCGTCGCTCGCTACGTTCGCCGTCGCGATCCGGTCGGCCGCGTCGTTCGCCAGAGCGCTTTCACCCGCGTTGTGACAGAAGTCGAGGGTGGGGTCTCGCAGGCGAACCGGTCAGTCACTGCCCAGCCGACCAACTTCAGTTTCGGGGGTACTACGGCATGTCCAGATTGTTGAGAAGATCCTGTTCGTACGGCACTTGGCACCCATTCCGGCGAATCGGGTCGATGCTGATAGGCACGGTGCTGGTCCTGCCCGTCGCCGCTTCGGCACAGCAGGCCGCGGGCATCGCCGGCTCGGTGACCGACGACACGGGCGGCCTGCTGCCCGGCGTGACCGTCGAAGTCACCAGCCCGGCGCTGATCGAAGGGTCCCGCACCGTCTTCACGGACGGCCAGGGAAACTACAACGCCATCAACCTCGTGCCTGGAGACTATTCCGTCAACTTCACGCTGCCGGGATTCTCGACGATCATCCGCGAAGGCGTCGTGCTGACGGCGGGCTTCACGGCCAATATCGACGCCGAAATGGCGGTGGGCGGGATCGAGGAGACGATCACGGTCACCGGGGCGAGCCCCCTGGTCGACGTGCAGAGCACCGTCGCCCAGCAATCGCTGACGACCGAGCAGCTCGAGTCCCTGCCGACCGGGTTGAAGGCCGTGGCGTCGTCGCTCATCGCGCTCGTCCCCGGGGTGACCGGCACCGCCGACGTCGGCGGGACGTCGGGTCTCTACCGGGCCAACGGCCAGAGCGGCGCGTTGTTCTTCCACGGCAAGAGCGACGCCGAGATGCTGTTCGACGGGATGGGCATCGCCGACCCGAACGGAACGTCGATCATCTACATGGTGAACACCGCGTTCTCGTCGGAAACGGTCATGGAAACGAGCGGCGGCAATGCCGAGAGCAAGGCGACGCTGGTGATGAACCTGATTCCCGAGGGGGTGCGGCTCTTTTGCGTCGGCGGACCAGAGGGGTCCAGGAGGGGCTGCGAGCGGCATGGCAAGAGCTACTTGACCCTGCGAAGGCGGGGTGAGGCGGGCGATGGGGGCGGCTCGCTGACCGGCGGTGCTATCCCGTCAGCGTAGCGCTGGGCGTGGTTCCGCTCGTACTCGCGCGCTTCGTGGAAGTCCCAGTACGCATCGAAGTCGCCGCTGGCCCGTAGCGCCCGCAGTTTCAGGATCGCCTCGGCGCCGACCAGCCGCCAGCGGGCTCCGGTCAACTCCATCCGGTCGCGGACCAGGTACCGGCACGCCCCTTCGACCACGCCGGTGGCGATGGGATAGCCCGCCGCGAGGTAGCGGTCGTAGTGCAGATACTGCGCGTACTTCTGCAGGTAGTCGGCGCACGTATCGACCGGCTTGCGGGTGTCCTTCGACAAGCCGGCGACGGTCGCCGCACGCCGCATCGCCGCGGCCACCTTGCTGGACTTGCCCTCGAGAATGCTCTGCACGCGCGTCCAGGCCCAATGCGCCGCGTCGGGGCTCCCCTCGCGATGGAACACGTGCGCCGCCTTCCAGACGTACTCGACCACGTGAATGATGTCGAGTATCACCGTCACGTCGACGCCGTAGGCGGCGGCGCCCGCTTCGACGAGGTCGAGTTGCGTCTCGGCGCCGTCGACGAGCACGACCCAGCGCTTGACGCGCTCCGGGTCGTGGCGCTCAGCTTCCAGCATCGCCTCGGCGACCACCTCGGCCGGCTCGTGTTCGAGGCTCGCCCAGACCCGTTTGGCCACCGGGCGAGGCCGCACCGCCGCGGTCTCGGCCCGATTCTTCGTTTTGGCCTTGGCCTTGGCCGCCGGCTGTCGGGGCATCAGGCTCAGCAGGAAATCCTCCGGGCTGCGCACGAACGGCGCGACCGCGTAGACGGCGGCCACCGTCGCCATGCGCTTGGCGTGCTTCTTCTCGCCCGGCCGCAGGCGGTTGAACGGGGAGAGCTGCTCGCGTTGCCGCCGGCGCCTCTCGGCCGCCTTGCGCGTCGCCTCGCGCAGGTCCTCGTGATGCAGCACCACGCCCTTGCCGTCGAAGGTGAGCACCACCACCGACTCGTCAGCGACCGGCTCGCCCGCCGCCGCTCGGCGCGCCGCGTAGAAGGCGTCGAAGTCCTCGGCCGCGCGAGCGACCAACTGTTCCGCCTGACGCTTGGGCACCTGGGCCCCGCTATGGCGAGACAGCTCGAACAGCGCTTCGTCGAACGACCGCGATGCGGCCGCTTCGGCCACCCGGCGACGCACCTCGAGCGAGTAACGCTCAGCCGGCAGGTTCAGCGACGCATCGAGCGGATGCAGACTGTCGTGACCGGGATGCGCGTAGCCCAGGCGCTCGACCGCCACCGTCCCAAAGGTCGTCTCCAACTGCCGGTCGTGCAGCCGCCGCTCCGAACGCTCGACGCCGTCGGCCCCCTCGACCGGACCCGCCGCCTCCCCCGGGCTGCGTTGGTCGAGATGCCCTTGCAGGAGCTTGCGCATCAACTCCTGACCACGCCGGTTCAACTCCCGTTCGAGGTCGCTCTCACGCATCTGCAGGGCCTCGCGCGAAGAAAGGTAGGCTTTGGTCTCCGCGAAAGAAGCCTCCGCCGCCGCATAGGGCGCCGGGGCGGGTGGAGCGGTGCGGCGGGGAACAACTTGCATGGCTCAACGCTCCCGTAACCGCCGCTTGTCCAGGCCGCGCGCCAGCACCGCGCTGGCCAGGTTCTTCTGCAGTCCGCATCAAGGCTCCGGCTACCCGCGGCGGCTGAGGACCGCCGCAACTGGAGCCAAGTGTCACCGTGCGCCGGTCGGCTCCCATCGGATCGCGGACCAAATGCCGACAGGCCCTTCGATGAGCCGGCGACGAGCACCGCACGCCGCGTCGCCGCTGCCACGTGGATGATGTCGAGTACCACGGTGGCTTCCAGGGCGTACGCGGTGGTGCCCGCGAGGCGGTCGCGATGGTCACGCGGCGGCGCATCTCGACCAGGTAGCGCTCCGGCAGCAGGTTCAGCGCGGCATCGAGCCGATGCAAGCCGTCGTGACCGCGCCGCGCGCAGCCCAGACCCACAACCTGCATCGTGCCGGAGGCCGTTTCGGCGTGGCTTTCGTGCTCGCGCGGCTCCGAGCACTCGACACCGCTGGTGCCCTTGCCCTCGGCCGGACCAGCAGCCTCTTTCGGGCTGCGTTGGTCGCGATGTCCTTGCAGGAGCTTGCGCACCAACTCCTGGCCCCGCCGGTGCAGTTCCCGTTCGAGTTCGCTCTCGCTCATCCGCCGGGCTTCGCTGGACGAGAGGAAGGCTTTGGCATCCGCGAAGACAGCATCGGCCGCTGCGCACGGGGCTCGCCTCGGGGGATCGATGCACGGGACGCCGGTTCGGGGCACGTCGAATGTACGTCCCTGGAATCCTGTCGTCACAGCCATCGCAGGCCTGCCTCCCTTCCCACGGCACCGTACCAGAACGCCGCGCGAATGTCCAGAAGGGAGCGCGCCTGTCGGGGAGAAGACCGAAGGTGTTCGGCGCCGTGAGGCTCGGCTGGCTGCCGGAAAGACGCCGGCACGCGCTGGCCTGCTTGATGCCCCCCCCCCCGAAATGGCCACTGGAGAGACGCATTCGCGGGCAAAAGAGCCCATGAATAGGGCGAAAAATCCTCTACGAAGAAGAGCCGCACCCTTCCCGAGGAGGGCGGGAACCAGTTCTCGGGCATGTTCGACGCGCGCTACTCCAACGACGGCCTGCAGGCCGACAACCTCGATCAGGGCCTGATCGACCAGGGCGTGACCTTCACGAACGAGATGCTGAAGTTCTACAACGTGGACGCGACCCTCGGCGGCCCGATCGCGGAGGACAGGGTGTGGTTCTACGCGGCGTCCCGCGCCGCCCGCAACCAGAACACGGTGCCCGGCGTGTTCTTCAACGACAGCATCGGGAGCCCGACTCTCGAATACACGCCCGACGAGACTCGGCGGGCGTACCGCACCGAATGGATGCGGAGCATCGGCGGACGGATCACGTGGCAGGCATCGGAGAGAAACAAGATCGGCGTCTTCGCCGACTTCCAGTCGTTCTTCAACCGGGGGCGGGGGGAGTTCTACTCGCCGGAGGCCTTCCAACACCAATACAATCTCTCTCCCGAGCAGTTGTATCAGACCACCTGGACGTCGCCGGTGTCGAGCCGGCTGCTGCTCGAGGCAGGCTTCTCGAACATGCGCGGCCGGTGGCCCTATCCGTCGCCGGGAGACGGCGAGTACGCGTCGGTGCCGGGCGCGATCCACACCCGGGACTTGGCGACCGGTTTCCAGTGGAACGCGCGTAGCTACTACTCCGACCACATCAAGAAGCACCGCTACGCCGAGCGGGCCTCGCTGTCCTACGTCACCGGGTCGCATGCCTTCAAGGCCGGGTTCCAGATGGAGCACGGCATCTCGGAATTCCAGCAGGAGATCCATGGCGACGTGTATTACGAGCTCCGGAACGGTGTTCCGAGCCGGATCACGCAGTGGGCGACGTATGCCGACGACCCCAGGAAGGAGCACCTGACCCCCCTGGGGATCTTCGTCCAGGATCAATGGACGCTGCCCCGCATGACGCTCAACCTCGGCCTGCGGTGGGACGCCTTCAACGGCCGGGTACCGGCCCAGAGTTTCGGCGCCACCCGGTTCATCCCGGCGCGCGACTTCGCGGAGATCCCGCACGCCATCCAGTTCAAGGACATCAATCCACGGATAGGGGCCGCGTACGACGTGTTCGGCACGGGCCGGACCGCGCTCAAGTTCGCCCTCGGGCGCTACGTGGAGACGGCGTTGAGCGGTCTCCTCACGAATCTCAACCCCTTGATCACCTCGGTGAACTCGGCTAATCGCCCCTGGAACGACGACAATCGCAACTTCGTGCCGGACTGCGACCTGGCCAACTTCGGCCAGAACGGCGAATGCGGGCCGATCAGCGACCTCAACTTCGGTCAGAACAGGCCGAGCGCGACCACGTATGAAGATGTGATCACGCAAGGCTTCGGCAATCGGAACTACACCTGGGATCTGTCGGCGGAAGTGGTGCACGAGCTGGGGCCCGGGGTCTCGCTGACCGCCGGCTACTATCGCAACTGGGCCGGCAACTGGCGGGCCCTGGACAACACCCTTGTCGGCCCGGAGGACTTCGACCCCTACTGCGTCACGGCGCCGATGCATCCGCAACTGCCGGGTGGCGGGGGCTACGAGGTCTGCGGTCTCTATGACATAAGCCCCGAGAAGCACGGGCAGGCCCAGACGGTGGCGACGGAGGCGGGAAAGTTCATCTCGGGAGCCGGCGGGGTCACCTGCGGTGAACAGCGCACGTCGTCGGGACGAGCCCCGTTTGCCGGCAGGAACTGCGGCACGTCGGACTTCTTCGGCGTCAACATCGACACGCGGTTCCTCAACGGCGCGCAGCTCGGCGGGGGCTTCGACACCGGTCGGACGGTGATCAACACCTGTTTCACGATCGATTCGCCGCAGGCCATGCTGAACTGCGACACCCGGATCCCGTTCGGCGCGCACCACAACTTCAAGATGTTCGGCAGCTACCCGTTGCCCTACAACCTCTCGTTCAGCGGCTCGTTCCGGACGGTGGCCGGGAGGCCGATCGACGCGAACTGGTTCGCGCCCAACGACCTGATCGCGCCGTCACTCGGGCGGAACCTGTCGTTGTGCGGCCCCGTGGCAGTGTGCACCTCGACGGTGCGTGAGCCGATACCGCTGATAGCGCCGTACACGCAGTTCCTGGACCGGCGCCACGTGCTCGACCTGCGGCTCTCGAAGGCCGTCAACGCCGGTGGGGCCAGGGTGACCTTCAACCTCGACATCTACAACGTGTTCAACGGCAACCAGGTGCTGGGGGTCAACGAGCGGTTCGGTTCCCGGTGGCTGGTGCCGGCGGCGCTGCAGAACAACGAGGTCGATTCGATTCTTGCGGGCCGGCTGATTCACGTCGGCGGCGCGGTGGCATTCTAGGAGCTTGCGCGGCAGAACGCAGCGTAGCGGAGTGCTGAGGCGCAAGGTCATGGTGCGGATGGGACGGGCCGAAGACTCCGAGCCTGCGAGGCGTTTCGGGGCGCTAGTGCTGCGCCATGACTAAACGTTCGGGTGTGCGGTGCTGTGATTCGTCGATGATTGCTCGCTGTAACCCATGTCCGTATCCGAAGATGATGACGTGACGAACCACTAGTGTGGCGTCTCGCAAATGCGTTGCAGAATGTCTGAAGCTCCAGACTGCGAAAACGCCCATGGCTCCCCGCCAACGTGTAGAGCTAATTGCGTTACGTTTCTCCGGGACGGCACACTAGAGGGAGGTACGCGACCATCCTCCGCATGAGCAGAGGGACCCCAGGAGGCCGTGGCAAGACCCAAGCGGGGTTTCGCCACGGCCTCCTTTCCGCGTTCATGGCGCTGGCCCTGCTCGCGGGCTGCGGTCCCGACGCGACGGACGCCGGCGGATCGGACGGGGGCGGGAATCGAACCGCGCCGGGCGACGCCGCTGGTACCGGGCCGGACAACCCGTCCGGGTGGTTCACCGACGTTGCGGAGGACGCCGGCCTCCACTTCGTGCACTTCAACGGCATGTCGGGGGAGTTCTACTTCCCCGAGATCATGCCGCCCGGCGTCGGGTTGCTGGACGTCGACAACGACGGCGACCTGGACATCTACCTCGTACAGGGGCAGTTGCTGGGGACGGGGACGACGATCGACGAGGCCCTGTTCCCGTCGCCGGGGCCGCTGCCGCTCAGCGGCCGCCTGTACCGCAACGACCTGACGGTGCAGGCGGACGGGACGCGCACGTTGCGGTTCACGGACATCACGGAAGGAAGCGGGATCGACGCGCGCGGGTACGGGATGGGGGTGGCCACCGGCGACATCGACAACGACGGCCGGGTCGACCTCTACCTCACGAATCTCGGCTCGAACCAACTCTTCCGCAACAACGGCAACGGAACGTTCAGCGACGTGTCGCGGCAGAGCGGCCTCGACGATCCGGGCTGGGGCGTGTCGGCCGCGTTCGTCGACTACGACCGCGACGGATGGCTGGATCTGTACGTGGGGAACTACGTCGACTACAGCACCGAAGCGGATCAGGAATGCCCCAGCGAGACGGGGCGGGTCGGCTACTGTGTTCCACAGGTGTATCGGGCCCAGCCGGACCGGCTGTATCGGAACCGGGGCGACGGCAGCTTCGTCGATGTCACCGCCACCGCCCTGACGCCGACAACGTTCGGGCCGGCCCTCGGCGTGGCGACCGCCGACTTCGACGGCGACGGCTGGCCGGACATCTACGTCGCCAACGACGGCGAGGAGAACCAACTCTGGATGAACCGGCAGGACGGGACGCTGGTCGACGCGGGGCTCCTGTCGGGCACGGCCCTGAACGGGGCCGGCGACGCCGAGGGAAGCATGGGCGTGGACGCCGGCGACTTCGACAATGACGGGGACGAAGACCTGTTCATGACCCATCTGACGAGCGAGACGAACACGCTCTATGTCAACGACGGGACCGGACAGTTCGAAGACCGGAGCGCCCTTTCGGGTCTCGGTCCGCCGAGCCTCGCGTCGACCGGATTCGGAACCGCCTGGGTCGACTTCGACAACGACGGTTGGCTCGACATCCTGACCGTCAACGGCAGGGTGAGCCGGACGGAGGAGCGGGCGAACGAACCGTTCCCGTACGACCAGCCGAAGCAACTGTTTCGCAATCTCGGGGACGGACGGTTCGAGGAGGTCACCGAGCGGGCCGGCGCGGTGTTCGCGGTCTCCGAGGTTGGGCGCGGGGCCGCCTTCGGCGACGTGGACAACGACGGCGACATCGACGTGCTCGTCGGCAACGACAGCGGACGGGTCCGCCTGCTCGTCAACCGGGTGGCCAGCCCCCACCATTGGCTGGGGATACTGCTGTTGGGAGGCGCTGAAGCCCCTCGCGACATGCTGGGCGCGCGCGTCGAGGTCACCAGGAGCGATGGAGCGACGTTGTGGCGGCGGGCGCGCGCGGACGGCAGCTACGGGTCGGCCAACGATCCCCGGGTGCACGTCGGGCTGGGCGATGCGACGGCCGTACCCCGCATTCGCGTGCACTGGCCGAGCGGGCAGGTCGAGGAGTGGACCGACGTCGCAATCGATAGCTGGACGACGTTGACGGAGGGGACCGGGCGATGACTCCCTCGTCACGCCCTGCCCTGCGAGCGCCTCGTCGCTCCCGGTGCTACGCGGCGTTGCGCCACGGGCTGCTGGCGTGGGCGATGACCACCGCGATGTCCGGCTGCACCGCCGAACCCCGCGCGCCCGCAGCCGGGGAGTCGGTGCCCAACGCGCCCGACGGGCAGGCGCTGCGGCCCACCCTGTTGCCGGATCTCTCCGAGATGACTCCCGCCGTACGGGACCAGATCCGCGAGCGACACGCGGCGTTGACGGCGTCCATCGAGCGTCCGGACGAGGCCGGCGCGCTGAGCGAGGCATACGGCGCGATGGGCAACGTGCTGACGGCGGCGCGCTACGTCGACGCGCCCGAACCTTTCTACCGCAACGCGCAGGCGCTGGCGCCGGGCGACAGACGCTGGCCGTACTATCTCGGGCACCTGTACACGACCCGCGGCGCCTTCGCGGAGGCCGCGGCGGCCTTCGAGCAGGCCCTCGCGCTGCAGCCGGACGACGTACCCACGCTGATCTCGCTCGGCGAGGTGCATCTGGAACAGGGCCGGCCGGAGGCGGCCGAGCCGCTGTTCACGCAGGCTCTGGCGCTGCAACCCGGGTCCGTCTGGGCGCGTATCGGCCTGGGACGGGCCGCGCTGACGAGACAGGACCACCTGCAGGCAGTGGAACATCTGGAGGAAGCCCTGGCGGTGGATCCGGAGGCCGCCGACATCCATTATCCGCTCGGGCTGGCCTACCGCAGCCTGGGCGAGATGGAGAGAGCCGAAGCTCACCTGCAACAACGGGACAGCGGCACGGTCCGCCGGCCCGACCCGCTGATGCAGGTCATGCGTCAATCGCTGGAGAGCCCCAGCACCTACGAGCGTCAGGGGATACAAGCGCTCGGCAGCGGGGATTGGGAAGCCGCGGCCGCGGCATTTCGCCGGGGCATCGAGCTGGCGCCCGAGAACCCGTCACTGCGGCACCGGTTGGGAACCGCGCTGTTCATGTCGGGAAACGAGCGCGAGGGCCAAGCGCAATTCGAAGCGGCCCTGCGGGTATCCCCGGAGCACGCCCAGGCGCACTACAGCCTCGGGCTGCTCATGGAGGGGAACGGTCGGTTCGAGGAAGCGCTCTACCGGTTCTCGGCCGCGGTGCGATACGAGCCGAGCTACGTCGAGGCCCGTCTCAGACTGGCTCGTCTCTTGCGACGGATTGGGAGGCCGGACGAAGCGCTCCCGGAGTACGCGCGGGTGATCGACTCCGACCCTCGAAGCGTCGAGGCGCCCTTGGGGTATGCGCTGACGCTTGTCGCCCTCGGGCGCTACCGGGAGGCTCGCGAGCGGTTGGAGGCAGGGGCGGCGGACTACCCCGACCAGGCGATGTTCCGCAAGGCCCTCGCCCGCCTGCTGGCCGCCGCTCCCGACGCGCGCGCCCGCGACGGGCAGCGGGCGCTGTCGCTGGTGGAGGAGCTGCTCGCGCAGGAGCGGAGCTTCGATCTGGGCGAGGCCATGGCGATGGCGCTCGCCGAGGTCGGACGGTACGCCGAGGCCGCCTCGTGGCAGCGGGAGGTCATGTCGATGGCCGCGCAGGCGGGGCGCGACGACCTGGTGCAGTCGATGGCCGGGAATCTCGCGCTGTACGAACGCGGAGAACCGTGTCGCACTCCCTGGCGCGACGACGAGATGCCCTGAGCGCGGAAATCGGCGCCGTTCACGCGCCGGGCGGATCGGGACTCACCACCGGCTCGGCAGGCTCGGACGGAGTCTCCGGCTGCGCATCGGGAGTCACCACCGGCTCGGCAGGCTCGGGCGGAGCTTCCGGCTGCGCATCGGGATTGCTCACCGGCTCGGCAGGCTTGGGTGGAGCCTCCGGCTCCGCATCGGGATCGCTCACCGCCGGTGCAGCCGGGTCCGACGCCTGCTCGCTTCCGGCCGGGGCCGGGACCAGGCTCGGGTCCATCGGTCCCAACGCCAGCTCGACAGCGCCGAGGCGCGCGGCGATGCTACTCACATCGCCGCGCAGAGCGGCAATCTCCTCCCCGAGCTCGTTCCGAACGCCGTCGACCCGGGTGTCCACGCCGGCGATCTGCGCCGCGAGGTCGGCGCGCTTGTCATCGATGCGGGCGTTCACGTCATCGATGCGGGCGTTCAGGCTGCCGCTGACGCTAGCGATCTGCGCCGACAACAGGGCGGCCACGAGCAGGACGGCCGGCACGATGGTTCCGATGATCCACTTCGTGTCGCTGCTCATGGCCAGGTCCGCGGTCTCCGGCGTCTCGCGGCCGGCCACTCCAGTCTCCGGCGTCTCGCGGCCGGCCACTCCTTCCGCGGTGGACGCCACCTCGGGTAGCGGTAGCGGTAGCGGCGCGGTGGTCGCGGCATGCCCCCTCTCCAGGCCGCGCCGGAGTTCATCGCCCGAACGAATGACGGGCGTTCCGGCAAGGCGCGGGTCCACCTGCTCCGGCGAGTAGCCGGTCGGCTCGCCCGTGCTGCCGTTGACGATCCACGAAGCCTCCGGTCGCCGCGTACCGAGCAGGCGGGGAACCACCTGCGGCCGCACGCCCAGCACGTCCGCCACGGCCCCGTACGTCGCCCGCACCGGCACGGCGTTGAGATATTCCAGAATCGTCTCGATACCCATAGCCCGCAGGCTAGCACTACCCTGTACCCACATTATTCGTTCTGGACAACTCCAGCACGCTCCCGCCGTCCAATGCGGTAGCCGATAGGTTGCGATGGACATTCGTTCGTAACCGCGCCACATGATCTGGTGTCCGGGGGGCGGGTCGTGCGTTCGGTTCTGGTAGCCGCCGAGGATGGCGAGCAGGAGGACTGCGGCGGCGAGATGGTCAGGGGGGCGGCAGGCCGAGTTCTTCGGCATAGTCGGTCAGGAAACGCAACTCGATGTCGGTGAACAGCAACTGGGCGTCGCACCCCGGCACGTCACGTCCGAGCAGGGTCATCACCATCAGGCGCCAGGCGATCACGGTATTGATGGTGACCGCGCGTTGGAGCCGGTCGGCGGTGTGGAACGCGAGATGTTCGACTCGGCATCCGGACTTGAGCACCCGGAACAGGTCTTCGATGCGCCAGCGCCGCAGGTAGTAGCCGATGACCGCGACCGCGGTTTCGGTGCTGTCGACGTCGAGGCTGGTGAGCAGGAACCACTCGACCGCCGGCTCGCCGGGCGGCGGCGCGGTTTCGCGCACATGGACCGTTGACAGCGCCAGCGGTTCGGCGCCGGCGATGGTCGGCGGCGCCACCACTTGGCGATGGCGCACCTCGGCCCGCGCCACCCGCCCGGTGCGCGCCGGGCGGGCCTGCCTGCCGTTCGACTTGCGCCGCGCGCTCAGGCGGTCGATCTCGATCTCGACGTGCCCGTCGGCGGCGCCGGCGCGCATGGCGGCGAACAGCTTCGGGGCGCCCTGGGCGAGACAGCGGTCATGGTGGGCGCGCACCAGCACTTCCACCCGGTTCAGACGGCGCTGCTCGTCGAACACCGCGAAGCAATCCGCCTCCCGGTCCATGACGCTGAGCACTCGGGTCTTGCGGCTCAACGCCGCCGCCGCCCGGTCGATGTCGCGCAGGCCGTCGACCCAGCGCCGCGTCTTGGGGGCCGTCTCCTGCGCCGCCGCCGGCGGCGGCTCGTCCGCCGGGCGCGCCGCGCCGCCCGGCGGCGCCTCGAAACCGCAGCGCAGCACGCCCAGCGGCAGACCCGCGCCATTGACCGCCAGGGTCAGATGCAGATGCAGGCCGAGCGTCTTCGAGGCCGTCTGGTTGCGCCCGATGATGCCCAGCCCCTCGCAGTGCGGGCGCGTCGCAAAATTCAGATCCGTCCCGTCCTGGATGCACAGCACCGTGTCCTGGCCGCGCATCCGCTGCAGCGTGCGCGCCCGGTGGGGCGCGAGAATGTTCCCGGGCGTGACCGCCGACGACACCGGCTGGTCGATGAGCCGGTAGTAGCCCTTCACCGCCGCGCGGTCGTGGGACGCGTTGGCGGTGACCGCCTCTCCGGGCAACGACGCCAGCAGCCCCGCGCTCTTGACCAGACGCGCCGACAACCGCTGATCGCCCAACGGCGCCCCTCCAAACTCGTTCACCGTCCAGGCGCCGCTGTCGAGACCGTCAGCCGGCGCCAGCGCCGGCGCCGCGTCGACCCGCGCCACCCCCAACCGCCGCCGCCAGTGCGGCTCCAACTCATACATATATACCGACTTGACCGGACGAGCCCGCGCGTGGTCGCGGTCCTGGCGCCCGCGACCGGCCGTGTGCCCGACCCACACGAAGTTGGCCGCCTTGAAGCTGGCGCCGTCATGCGCGGGGCCGACGAAGGTCTCCACCAGCCACGGGCGATACCGGTAGCGGGCCTCGAAATCCGCTGGCAAACGCGCCAGCACCTGGCCCAGCACCTGGCTGGCCAGGTTGCGGCATTGCACGCCGGGGCGGATCAGGAACCGGCTCAGGCACAGCACCCGGTGCAGATGGGCTTGGCGTTGCTCATCGCTCCATCCCATCCACGCCTCGCGCGCCCGCAAATGCAACGCCGACGCCGAAAACCCGACCGCGCCGAGCACCCCGTGCGCCGAGACCACCAGATAGCGCACCTGGCAGCCCGCAAAGGTCGTCGTCCCCTGCGGATGCTCGAAGTGCAGCAAGGTATTCCACACCCGGCGCTGCCCGCCTTGCTCTACCCGCTCCAGCGACAACCCCGCGACCGCCTCCACCGTACCCGGCACCGCCGTGGCCGCCGCCACCGGCGCGTCGAAACGCTGCGGCGTGGGCGCGCCCCCGCCACCCCGCGACGCCGGCAACGCAATCCGCCCCGCCTTGTGCAGCGTGTTGAGCGCTTTGAGACAACCCGCGAGTTGGGCCGACCCGCGCGCATCCACAAACCCGAACTCCGCGCACACCCGCCGCCCCACCGCCGCCCGGTTGTTCAGCGCCTCCTGCGCCACAATTCGCTCGAGGCGAGCTTGCGACTCAGGCCCACGAAGGGTCTGTAGTATCTGGTTCTGGTGCTCCATGCCGTGACGCTACACGGCGGAAGCTTATTTGTCCAGCCCTGAATGTGGGCACAGGGTAGGGCTAGCACAAAGGCTCGGCCCGGGCGGCCGTGCAAAAACGGACCGCCCGGGACACGCTGCGAACGCGAACGCCAGAAGGCCTAGAAGTCGATCTGGCCGCCGATCTGCATCAGCCGCGGATCCATGATCGTCGTGGGCTGCTGCCACCGCGATCCGAACGTGCTGTTCACCCCCAGCACTGAGCTGCTGTTGAGCGCGTTGTAGGCGTCGAAGTTGATCTGGAAGCGGAAGCGGCCGGCATAGAGGATCTTGCTGACCCGCATGTCCAGCCGCCGAATCCGCCCTTCGAACAACGTCTGCGGCGCGACCAACGGCACCGTCGCCGTGCTCTGACCGCCCGCCAGCGGCCGCCCGAGCGAACCCATGATTTCGGCGTTCGTCGCCGCGTAGATGGCATCGATCGGCGGTCCCGACAGATCCTGGTACGTCGCACTGAACATCACGTCGGCCGGCAGCGGCACCGACCCGAAGAACTTGACCTGCGTCTGGGCCTTCCACGGCCTGACCTCGCGGCAGTGCAACATCTGCTGCGGCGAGTCGACCACGAAGCACTGATCCTGGACCGAGCGCCCCGTGTCCACGCCGCCACCGATCTGGATGCCGTTGTCGAACCGCCCGTCGAAGCTCACCTGAACGAAGTGGTGCGCCAGCCCGAACTGGCCGAAGTTGTCCACGGACGTGATCAGGCTCTCGACCTGCCCGAACTTGTCCGGCGAGATGTCGAAGAGGCCACAGACCTCATACCCGCCGCCGTCCGGCAGCCGCGAATCCACCGGCGCCGTGATGCAGTACGGATCGTGGTCGTCCGGCGTCACCAGGACGTTGTCCGTCAACCGGACCTTGCTCGCCCCGAGGACGCCGTAGCCCGACCCGCTCGAGAAGTACCCGCCGGTGTTGTAGTAGTACCCGAGGCTCATCGAGAGACCCTGGCGGATTTCCTGCTGCACTTCCGCCGACATGTCCCAGTTGTAGTCCCGCTTGCCCCAGCCACTCAGGACGTCGGGGTCCCACCGCACGGCATTCGGGTTCTGCTGACCGAAGAACGAGTTGTCGATCGGACCGCACTCCCCGTTAGCGCCGATGTTCCCCAGGTTGCAGTCCGGCACATAGTCGCCGTTGGCGTCGTTCCAGGAACGTCGTCACGCCGCGTGACTCGAGGTCGGCGGTCAGGTTCTCGCTCTCCATCCTGTCGTCGGTAAAGAAACCCGCGACGATCCCGCTGAACCGGTTGCTCCCCTCCTTCGGAATGATGTTCACGACCGGCCCGTCGGCGTTCGTGTCCGCCCCGATGCCGCTGGTCTGTAGCACCATCTCCTGGATCGCCGCCGCGTTGATCTGGTAGCTGCTGTTCCCCGAGGTGTTCTCGACGCCCATCCCGTCGAACGCCACCTTGGTGCCCTGCTTCCCGTGGAACGAGCCGCCCACCTGCGAGCTGTACCGGCCGCCCACGTCGGCCAGACCCGTGAACCCCGGCGTCAGGGTGACGAGGTTGTTCACGTGTTTCGTGCTCATCGGCAGGGTGGAGAGCACTTCGTCGGTGACCGCCGTTTGCCGCCGGACGTTCTGCACGTCGACCACCGGCGTGGCGCCCGTGACGGTAATGGTCTCCTCGATGCCGCCGACCGACATCGCCGAGTCGATGTTCGCCGTGACCCCGGTCGACAGCTCGATTCCCTCCCGGATGAGCGTGGTGAAGCCCGGAAGGGTGAACGTGACCGTATAGACGCCGGGCCGCAGGTCGATGATCGAGTAGAGGCCCTGACTGTCGGTGATGGCGATCCGCTGGCCCTCGATGAGTGCGGGGCTGGCGGCGGTGACGGTCACGGTCACGCCCGGCAGTATGCCGCCGGTGTTGTCCGTAACCTCGCCGGAGATGCCCTGCGCCAACGCTGCGGCCGGCGCAAGCAGGAAGGAGCCGACGACGACGAATGCCCAAGACGAGCGGGAGAGTCTAAACACGATTCCTGTTTCCCTTTCGTTCTGTCCCTACTGTCGGAGATTGGAGAGCTTCAGCGGGTACCTGTCGATGCGGCGGGGCCGGACTTCAGCCAGCGCCGCACCACGCGGTTCCACCACATGAACGCACCGGTGACGAACAGCGCGGGCGGCACGAGCCCGATCAGCGCCCAGGCCGCCTTGGTGGTCGAGTTGCAGAGCGTCCCGCAGCCCGGGATTCCCCGGCCGCCGAGCCGGCCGAAATGCAGGTAGGCGAGCCAGTACATCACCCGGTCGCCGAAGCGCTCCACCGGGTTCGTCTCGTCGAACGGCTCCAGGTAGTCGACCAGCGCGGCAAACGGAGCCGGGAACGACAGGTAGGCCCCCGTAATCGCCCACATGAGCAGGAACGGCCAGCACCAGAAGCCGAACGCGCTGTGGAGACTCCAGTTGAACAGCCTCCAGTCCGCCCGCCGGTCGATGGTCAGGCTGCGCCGCCAGCGCAGGATGCCGGGCCACCAGATCACCGCGCCGGTCAGCGACAGCACGAGCAGGAAGAACGCGCCGATGCCGTTCACTCGCCGGCCGGTCGTTCCGCCCAGGAGGTTGTCGTGCAGGTCCAGCAACCAGGCGGTCGTGCGGTAACCCAGCGGCAGGGGGTCTCCCAGGTCCGCGCCCGTGAACGGGTCGAACAGCCGCCGTATCCGGTCGCCGTCGCGCGTCAGGGTGAGCTGGACGGCATGGTTGGGGGTCTCGCCCGGCCGCTGGTCCCGTACTTCGTAGCCGGGATAGGCCTGCCGGGCGACGCGCTCGAGGGCGTCCTCGCCCAATGACGAGCCCGCGCCGTCCACGATGACGGGCTGCGGCGAGAAGACCCTGTACAGCTCGTTCCGATAGACCAGCACGCTCCCGGTCACGCAGATCACGAAGACGTAGGCGCCCAGACCGATCCCGGTCCACAGGTGAACCTGGAAGATGGCCCTGCGCAGCCGCACGCCCTGCGGCGCCTGCATCCAACGCGACCACGAATTTCCCATGGGACCGAGTGCCGGCCGCAACCATCCCGCGCGCAGACATCGCGGCCGGCCGCGCCTCAGCGGCCGCCGTCAGCCGGGAGCCCCTCGAAGCCTGGGGGAAGCTGGGCGCCCAGCGTGTTCTGGAACATCGCCAACTGCGTGTAGTTGCCGACGATCAGCACGACCTGGCGAAGCTCGTCCTCCGTGTAGCCCTCCGCGAGCACGTTCCACGTCGAGTCGGAGACGAACCGGCTGCCGTGGAGCTCGTCCGCCGCCCGCAGAATGGCGCGTTCGAAGTCGTCCCAGCCGGGCGCGTCCGGGCCGGCCATGACCCGCCCGACCTCCTCCGCCGTCAGCCCCGCCTCCTGCCCGATCACGTCGTGCCGGCCCCAGATGTAGTCGCCGCGTGACAGCCAGGCGGTGCGCAGGATGAGCAGCTCGCGATGGCGCGTGGGGATCGTCGCGTTGCGGACGAAGTAGCCCGTGTAGGCCCAGTACCTCTGGCACATGTCGGTGACGTCGGGACAGAGCTCGCGCATGGGGCCCTCCCCCGCATCGTCGGGCAGCGAGATTCGCGGGCCGTCGAGGTGCTCGAACGGCCCCACGCGGCTCGCGCCCGGCTCCTGCGCGGCGGCGACGGCCGCGCCGACCGCGAGCGCACCGCAAACGAGAGTCACACCGACCGTCATGCCGGTCTTCCGCATCGGACACCTCCCTGCTGACGCCGGCGCTCCATCCAACGGACTGCCAGCCTGCGCTCACGGAACGTGGCGCACGCTACCCGCTCGGATCGCACCGGCAAGCATCGAACTGGCATTCTACACGGCCGGAGCGCGCCGATTCGAAACGGTGGGGATCAGGCGTCGGAGCTTCCGGCCGACCGGCCGTGAATGATGCGCCACAGCTTCTCGGGCCGCAGCATCATGTCGAGGTGCCGCACCCCAAAGCCGCTCAGGGCGTCGACCACGGCGGCCACGATGCAGGGCGTCGAGCCGATGGTCCCCGCCTCGCCGACACCCTTGGCCCCGAGCGGATTGACCGGGGTCGGGGTCACCGTGTTGTCGAGCTCGAAGCGCGGGAAATCGCTCGCCCGCGGCAGCGCGTAGTCCATGAACGAGGCGGTCAGCGGCTGCCCGTCGGCGTCGTAGACGACCTCCTCGATCATCGCCTGCCCGATGCCCTGCGCGAGCCCGCCGTGGATCTGCCCCTCGACGATGAGCGGATTGATCAGGTGGCCGGCGTCGTCGACCGCCACCATCTTCAGCAGCCGCGGCTCCCCCGTCTCCCGGTCGACCTCCAGCATCGCGATGTGGCAGCCGAATGGATAGGTGAGGTTCTTGGGTTCGAAGAACGCCTCGTCGCTCAGCCCGGGGGTCAGCCCCTCGGGCAGCCTGATCGGCCGGTAGGCGTAGGCGGCGACCTCGGCGAACGGCTTCGCCGACGCCGGCGCCCCCTTGACGGCGATGGTCCCGTTCTCGAAGACGAGATCGCTCTCGTGCGCCTCGAGCAGGGCCGCCGCGAATCTGGCCATCTTGGCCTTCACCTTCGTTCCGGCGTCGTGCAGCGCCGCCCCGCCGACCGCCTGCGAGCGACTGCCGAACGTGCCGATGCCCTGCTTCACCACCGCCGTGTCCCCGTGGTGAATCGTCACGTGCTCGAGCGGCACCCCGAACTGGTCGGCCATCATCTGCGCGAAGGTGGTCTCGTTGCTCTGACCGTGCGGGGACACACCGGTCGTCGCGCTGATCCGGCCGTCGCGCTCGATGGTGACCTGCGCGTGCTCCCAGCCGCCCGGCGGCAACGAGGAGGACGGCCCCAGGCCGCAGCTTTCGACGTACATCGACAGCCCGAGCCCCACCAGCCGGCCGTCCGCCCGCGCCGCGTCCCGCTCGCGCCCGAGCTGCTCCCAGCCGGCGACGTTCAGGGCGTGATCGAGGGCCTTCTCGTAGTCCCCCGAGTCGTAGACCGCCCCCATCTGGGTCCTGTACGGGAACTGATCGGGCTGGATGAAGTTCCTCCGCCGCAGCTCCGCCGGGTCCATCTCCAGCTCGCGGGCCAGCATGTCCATCGCCCGCTCGACGAAGTAGGCCGCCTCGGGCCGCCCCGCGCCGCGATACGCGTCGGTCGGGGTCTTGTTGGTGAAGACCTCGGTCAGGGTGGCCCGGATGGCGGGAAACGCGTAGGTGGCGTTGGCCATCGTCATGCTGTGGGTCGGCACGCGGGCAGTGAGCAGCATGTTGTAGGCGCCGATGTCGGCGATTATCCGCAGCCGCAGTCCGAGCACCTTTCCTTCCCGCGTGGCGGCCAGCTCCACGTAGGCGAGCAGGTCGCGCCCGTGCACGGTGGCGAGGAACGCCTCGGATCGGTCTTCGATCCACTTGATCGGCAGGCCGAGCCGCTTCGACAGCGCCGCCGCCACGTACTCCTCGCCGTAGATGTTGATCTTCGCCCCGAACCCGCCGCCCACCTCCGGGGCGATGGCCCGCACGCGGTCCTCCCCCAGGTCGAGCATCCGCGCCACGAAGGTGCGCAGGATGTGGGGATTCTGGGTCGACGACCAGATGGTCAGCGCCTCCCGGCCCGGCTCGTAGTGCGCCACCACGCCGCGCGCCTCGATGGAGCTCGGCGCGAGCCGCTGGTTCACCATCCGCTGGGCGACCACCACGTCCGCCACCTCGAAGGCCGCGTCGACGGCGGTGTCGTCGACCGCCCCCTTGCGGCCGACCCCGGTGCCTGCCGGCAACGGGCCGAGGGCGACGTTGTTCGGGAAGTCGGCGTGCAGCACCGCCGGCCGGCCGGTCATCGCGGCCTCCGGATCGACCACCGCCGGCAGCGGCTCGTAGTCGACCTCGATGGCGTCGGCGGCGTCGCGCGCCACGTAGCGGTCGCACGCCACCACCACCGCGACCGGGTCGCCGACGAAGCGGACGGTGTCCACCGCCACCGCGCGGTGCTCGGGCGACGGGAACGGCGTGCCGATCGGCATCGGCGCGAGAAACTCGGCGACCTGCGCCCCGGTGAAGACCGCCTCCACGCCTTCGATCGCCTCGGCGGCGCTGGTGTCCATCGACCGGATCCGGCCGTGCGCGACGTCGCTGCGCTTGAACGCCAAGTGCTGCAGGCCGGCGATCTTCACGTCGTCGACGTAGATGCCCTGCCCCCGGATCAGGCGCGGGTCCTCGCGCCGCTTGACGCGCTGGCCGACGAGCCTCGCCAGAATCAGTCCTTCCCGCCGCGCTGCGCCGCGTAGTAGCGATCGAAAAAGTCGAGGCGGTCCTTGCGGATGCCCTGCTCCACGGCAATCGTGTCGCCGATGTGCAGCGCCGCGTCGTCCTCCCGGTCATAGGCCGGCCATTGCGGCAGCCCGGCCGAGTTCGGGTCGCCGGTAGCGGCCATGTTGACCCAGTACGAGGCCAGGATGTCGGAGAGCCTCCGGTCCGTGTCGGTGTAGTCCCGGTTGGCGTACGGGTGGGGGCTGACCCCGAAGTTGTCGAACACGTACGCGATCTCGGCCGTGTGGTAGGCACCGTAGCGGTCGGCGTCCGCCGCGGGAGGGATGCGGCTGAAGAAGTAGAGATACGCGGGCGACGAGACCGTCTGCATCATGCGGGCCCACGTCCGCATCTCCCAGCCGAACGTGGCGTCGGTACCGCTGGCCATGCGCGCCTGCCGTGCCTCCTCGTCGGTCTCGGCCGGGAAGGTCTCGAAGAACGCGCCGGCGTGCTCGCCGTACTCCTTCCGGATCGACTCGCGGTACTGCTCCAGGGTCTCGGCCCCGGCCGCGCCGCCGAGGATCGACATCTCGTCGGCGTTCGAGCCGACGATGACCGGCACGTCTTGCTGCTCTCCCGCCGCGAAGATGTTGTAGACGGTGTCGGGGAACACCCAGCCGTCGACCGTTGCCGTCGACAGGACCAGCTCGGGGTCGACGGCCTGCACCTCGTCCGCGCTCGCGGCCCGCAGCGCCTCGATAGACGGCGTCACCCCGTCGCCGAGCAGCGCCTCGACGAACCGTTCTCCGGCCGCCTCGATCTCCTCCTTCGGCTCGGCCCGGCCCCGCGATCCGAAGCCGCCCCCGCTCTCGCCGATCGCGGCATGGAAGAGGCCGCGCGCCAGCGGCGTCGCCAGCAGGTGGTTGACGCTCCACGAGCCGGCCGACTCGCCGAAGATCGTGACGCGGGACGGGTCGCCCCCGAACGCCGCGATGTTCCGCTGGATCCAACCGAGCGCCGCGACCTGATCGAGGGTGCCGTAGTTGCCGGACGCGGCGTGCTCGGATTCGGCGCTCAGCAGGGGATGGGCGAGGTAGCCGAACGCCCCGAGCCGGTAGTTGATCGTCACCAGCACGACGCCCCGCTGCGCGAGTCGCGTGCCGTCATAGGTGACGTCGGCGCCGTTGCCGATCCGCAGCCCGCCGCCGTAGATCCAGACCAGGACGGGCGCCCGGTCTTCCGCACCCGCCGCTGTCCACACGTTCATGACAATCCCCTCAGGCGGTGGCCAGCGCCTGCGCCATGTTGCCGAGCGCCCGTTCGACCAGTTGGCGCGAGGTGGCGAGGTTCATCCGCATGCGGCCGTCGCTGCCCAGTCCGTAGGAGGATCCCGGGTTCAGGTGGATGTGGGCGTGGTCCACCAAGTAACGCTGGAACTCTTGTTCCGGGGTGGTCGGCTCCTCCGCCGCGTCCGCCGCCTTCTGCATGCCGGCCGCTTCCATCGCCGCGGCGACGTCGAGCCAGGCCAGATAGGTGCCCTCCGGCTTCACGGTCTCCACGCCCGGCACGTTCGCGCTGACGTACGACTCGACGAGATCGTGCGTCCCGTCGATGTACTCCAGAAGCTGATCGAGCCAGTCCTCGCACTCGTTGTAGGCCGCCTCGGCCGCGACGATCCCCAGGGTGTTCATCGACTGCCGGTGTTGTCCGGCCCCCCCGATCCGCTCCAGGTAGTCGGGGTTGCTCGAGAACAGGTAGGCGCACTTCAACATGGACAGGTTGAAGGACTTGCTCACCGACTTGTAAGTGACGCTGTTGCGGACGACGGCCTCGTCGTCGAGCGTGGCGTACGGCGTGTAGGTATGGCCCTTCGTGACGAAGTCGCAGTGGATCTCGTCGGAGAGCACCACGACGCGCCGCCGCGTGCAGATCTCGCCCAGCGTCATCAGGTCCGCCCGCGACCACACGTTGCCGGTGGGGTTGTGCGGGTTGCACAGGATGAACGCGTGCGTATCGTGGTCGATGCGGCGCTCCAGATCCTCGAAATCCATCTGGTAGCGGGTGTTGACGAGCCGCAGGGGGCTCTCCTCGGCGACGCAGCCGACGACCTGGATGTCGGTGTAGAACCCGTTGTAGCCCGGCGTCTGCATCAGCACCTTGCTGCCCGGCGGACAGAACGCGCGCAGCGTGCTGATGATGCCGGGGTGAACGCCCGGCGTGTGCAGAATCGTGTCGGGGTCGATGGCGAGCCCGTAGCGCCGCTGGTTCCAGTCGACGATCGACTCCTTGTAGGAGGCCGGAATCGACAGGTAGCCGAAGTTCTCGTGCCCGACCCGGTCGCGAAGGGCCCGGCTGATGGCCGGCGCGATCCGAAAGTCCTGGTCGGCGGTGCCCATGCCGACCTCGATCTTGTCGCGCCCGTAGCGGGCGATCTGGGCGTCCCACTTCGACGAGTCGGTCCCGATGCGGTTGTAGATGGTGTCGAAGTCGTAGCGGCCGCCCTGCTGCCGAACCGCGCCGCCGGCCTCCGCCGCCAGGGGGACCGGGACCGTTGCGCCGACGGCGCCCGCGACCGCGGTCATGCCGGTGCTGCGCAGGAAGGCGCGCCGGTCGAGTCGACTGAGCTTGGACATGTGTGGGCTCCTCTCGTTTTTCCTCGGCGTCGGCCACCGCCGACGCCCGGCGTCGGGGGCGCGGCCGCCGTCCTGGCGTGGCGGTGTCCGCGTACGCTCATGAGAGCATAGATCCACCGGCCGCAGAGTCAACTCCGGGCAGATGCGCCGCAGGCTGACGTTCCGCCAACCCGACACATCTGGAGATCGCCCACTCTCTATGCCGATCTCGACATAGCTTGACTCATGCGGAGTTCACGATTACACGCAGTCAACTCGGCAGCCCGCGCGGGCATGGGCGACCGGTTGGGCGCGTACTCTGCCTAGTCAGAACGCTTCCCCGGACGTCGAGGAGTCGGCCGGTCGCGGTCCAGCGGAGTCGCTGAGGCTCGAGATCCGCCAGTCCAAACCGTCGGCCGACCCATCTCGAGCGTGGTCGCAATGCGACCGTTCGCCACGCCATCACCGGCCATCAGCAAGCCTTGCCGCGGGTCATCACGCGATACGACGCGATTGCATTGAGCGCCCAATTCGTCAGCGTGTTCCAAACGTCGTGACTGAGCAGCAGTGGGGCAGCGGGGTTGTTCATACCCGCAGGAATACTACCCGGCGCACTATTAATAGGGTCATTGGTTGCCTGACAGCATACAGGTAATTTCCGGTTTGATTTCCTCATATTTCGGCATACTGTGAGGTCAGGATACTTATTTCCAGCTTAATAACTGTCAAGATATTCGTGACACAACCACTAGCTCAACAGTCCCTCTCTATGAAGAATCTCAAACAGCTCCAACTGAGAGGATGTTATCCCTTCGGCACCGGCGCTATCAACCTCGTTTCGCATCTTCTCTTTTGAATCAGAAGAGCAGTATACATAGATCGGCTTGTCGAAGTTCGCGGCACGAAGAGCCCTAATTAGGTCTATCCCAGCCTCCCGATTGTAGACCCCACCCTCTAGCCGACCCATGTCCGAAATGACCATATCCGCAGATTCATTTGCTTCGATGAGTCTGTGAACCGCATCTTCAGTCGAGAGTATTTCAAGAACCTTAACGCCATCTTCTCGAAGACGTGCGATCTCGTAGGCATTATTTTCTGGAACGTCGTCTACCCACGCAAGGCGGGGTTTCGCTGGCAGTTTGTGTGGTTCCGTCCGAGACTTCTCTGGACCGGACTTTCCTCGAAGTTCCTCGACCTTGCGCTGTAAGTCCCCCACACTCCGCCGGAGTTGCTCTGTTGCATCCTGCACGGAAATTTCCATCATGCCCACTTTTACCCTGAAAGGTCGATTCTCGGCAATGTCCAGAACAATTGGCCACAGCTTCCACAATACAACGCTCGTCAGTACTGGCCATGCCAAATCCGCCAGAGCGCCAATCATCTCGGTTAGATCTGCAGTCGGCATACACGGCTCCTCCCGAAACAACTGAGTGTGACCGAAAGGCAGCCACGTACAGGAAACTTCGCAAAGAGGCTATAACCACAGTCACTTCGAGCGTACGAAGACCACCGGTCCGTTGTTCTGAGTCATCTGACGCAGATCGTTCCGGGACTGGAGAACATTCGCCACACCGGCGGCCGCTTCGGCGGGACACACGATCTCCTCGACGAAGTCAAAAAATGTCTGGTCGTGTGTTCCATGAAGGATTACCGAGTCGTCCAGTACTTCCTCGCTGAAGAAATCCCTGTCTATTGACAGCAGCTTGCCGCGCAGTTCCCGCACCCACGCCGGCAACTCCTTCTCACCATTGGCCTTTTCGACCTTCAGCCGCCGACAACGCACGCCCGAACTGAACAACGGCGCTATCCGCCACTCGCGTTCGTGGTAGTATGCCAGCGATTCTGGACAATGGCGACTATCGGCCGTCTGGAACAGGTCCAACATACCGTCGATCCAGTCCACGAGATTCCATGCTGGACGCCGGTCGGTGTCGAGCAAATCGACGGCGGCACGGGCCGAGTGATGGTCCGCCGCTTCGATCCGTTCTCTCACGATGGGGTCACCGTCCAGAACGTAGCCGACGGCGTCCAGAGTTGCGGCATCCAACGTGTCACGACCTTCTATACGGGCTTTCGCCTCCAGCCTAGCGAGCGCGATCGCCACCGAGCGCAATTCGCGAAGTGTGAACAGAATTTCGTGGGACACTCTCGCATGTGCAGAATCACCACCGGAGTAGAAATAGATAGCGGGTATTGCCCCGAGTTCACGGGCACGAATCGGGTCGATCCCGACAGCGAATTCTCCAAAAAGGCCGACGTGCGAAGTCGGCTGTCCATATTCGTCGAGCCTAGTATTGCGCCAGAGCTCTTCTCGATTCTCCACAAGCGTAAAGCAAGCACGTGCTTGACGAAAATCCTTCTTTGGAGGCTCACGGTTAACGGCAGCGTCGTTCTTAGGAATATGCAGATGCTCCGGCGTTAACAACAGCCCGTAACGCATCATCAGGTCAAGCTGCGCAATGCCCAGATCCGCAGTCGTCTGCCGCTCGCTCAGCGAGCCGCGTGAGGGTCCCGGAAAGGCATGAAAGAGCAGGCGTCGCATCGAAGTTAGCTCCTGCAGTCAGTCCTATTCGGATATACAGCACAGACGGAGCGTGTGTAGCGATCCCACGGAACCGGGTTGGTCTCCACCATTTCCTCCGATGAAAGCAAGTCCATGAACTCCGACCATCCGTCGGGCGCATCAGTCTTCGCAGTGCGCAACAAGGCTAACGTCTCGAACAGAAAGAACCCGACATTCAGCCTTTGCCGCGAGATGTCGGTCGCCGTCATAAAAAAGTCTAATGACTCATACTCAGATATGGTCACGTCCACATCCGGTCGCGCAGTCACCCGCAGTAAGTCAGTGAACACTTCGGATGCTTCAATGGCGTCCCAAGCCGGTTCCCGAAGCACGGGAAGTGCAGTAATACTCGCACCTAACGATGAAGTATCCCAGTGGAAACGCCCGATGCGGCCGTCCAAATCGACCCACCCAGTGTCTACGCTGAAGATAAAGGGCATCCCAACGTCCGTATTTATGTATGACGAGCCTGTCCTTTCGCCCGAGCTCTCGCGGAGGACTTGTGTTAGACCGTCGCCGACATTGAGGTCCCGCTCGCCGAGGCAGCCCCGACAACGATCGATGAAATATAACGCGTCAGAATACTGGGTGTCATTGAATTCAAGTGCCACGTGACCTCGAACGTGATGCTCTACGAAGCCTGCGACGCGCTGGAAATCCTCGGGCAGCCGGTCATCGTCTTCGTTCCACAGCGTATAGAGGCTGCCCCCCCCACTATCGACGAAGAGCGCCATCGGAACCAAGTCCGAATATTCTATCATATACGGTACAGTTGTTTCCGCGTGTCGCACAATGACGTACCCAGGGTATTCACCGGATTCCAGATCTAGCGTGATTGAGAATGTCCCGCGCTCGCCCGTCGCGGCTAACAGTCGGCTGGTCTGCGACAGCACGCCACCGATGGCCTGCAGGACGTCGAACTGGAACACGGCCGCTTGAGAGGGGTGGAAATCCGCCGAACGATTTAAACTGTGGAGAATTCTGGGTGGGTACTGCTCTGCAGCCTGAAACGGTAAGGCCGTCATCAAGGCCAGAACGACCGCAGCGGAGAGTTGACGGAATTTCATTTGAGCTGCCCTCCCTGGCCAGCACTGCACGAGTCATCAACGAGCGCGAATTGTGCCGCAACGCACCCGACGCCGTCAGGATCTCCGGAGACCTTGTCAGCCGACGTCAACGGTCGCCCGCGCGATCTGCCCTACGGCCGACGGGCTGCATCGGGCACTCTGCCCGCCCCGAACAGCTCCCGCTGCGGCTAGCTGTGGTCCGGGGCGCCACGGAAGCGCAACCGTAAACCTGTCCTAGTGTCGAGTCCCTCAAGTGCATGGCATAAATCGGCGCTCTCGCAACCCGATAAAGCTCAACGGCACCGAGAACTCCGCCCTGAGACGCCACACTAGTGACACACACCACTAGTACGGAGTGCCGACACACCAGTAGCCGGCCAACCGGGGGGCGGTTTCGGAGTCGCGTTCACCCGCTGGCGCCGCTCGCTTCGAGCGAATTTCGCAATACCGTTCGACATCAGCAGCAGCGCTACGAGCCGCCTCAACGTTGATTGAATCCCGGCCGGCGGCATGTCGCACTGCACGCTCCGCCAGCATCCACCCAACGCCGGTCACGTTCTCCCGGTCTTGCAGCCATCGGTTTCCGTGATGACGCATTGCAGCCAGGAACTTCATCCGAAAGTGATCGTGCCACCAGATCACGGCGTCGTAGTCGACGGTCATCCGCATGCCGATCGTTTGGCCCACCGCAAAGAAGCAGTCGGCCAAGACGTACTCGACCGCCTCCTCCAGTGCTTGCCCCTTGGTGCCAGACTCAGCGCCAACCGCCTCCGCACCGGTCGGATCTGCGGAAGCGGCAGCAACTTCTGTGGAGTGCAATCCCGGAATCATCTCACTCATCTATGCCTCCCTGGCGTGACTGCATCAGGCGAGCCAGAATGCCAGCTAAGAGGAGAACGCCGTCGTGGCCGAATTCGTACAGTCACCGGGCAAGAGGGCTTCGCGGGTCGCGTTCATCTGGCAGCCAAGCTCAACCTCGGCCGAGGCGCGCGCAGCCGACACCAAGTCGATGCTGCCTCGACGACCGGCGTGCTCGACCACGCGCTGGCCGAGATACCGCCCGACGGCCGTCACCCGGCGGCGGTCAGCGGCCCACGACGTGCCCCTGGTGGTCATCGCATGGTGGAAAGCCTGGCGATACCGCTGGTGCCACCAAGTCACGGTGTCAAAATCCACGGTCTTGTCGGGTCCGACGGCCTGACCAACGGCCAGGAAACAGTCGGAGAGGATGTAGTCGAGGTCTGCGACTCGAGCCATGGGCACCTCTTTGTGCAAGACTGCCGTGCACTGAGAGGAGAACGCCGTTGGCCGCGATTTGGTACACCCCCGGGACGACGGTCAGTGTGCGTGTGCCTGGATGCTCGTCCGGAGCCGGTGCAGCTCGCTTCGCATGGCGCCCGCACTCTCCGGTCGCCGGGTGATGTTGGGTGACAACGCGTCACGCAAGAACGACGCCAGCCCCAAGGGACACGTCGGCCGGTAGTCGCGGATGTCGGGTACGCCGGCCCGTTCCGCGGCGGCCAGCACGGACCCTACGTCCTGCGCGGCGAACGGGTGGCGCCCGGCGATCGCTTCGTAGAGCACCAGCGCCAATCCCCACAGATCGAAGGACGGCTGAGGCATGCTGCCGGCGAGTGCCTCCGGCGCCAAGTACAACGGCGTGCCGACCAGCTGTTCGTCAACGGTCACCGTGGCCGCCGGGTCATCCGATCGGAGCAACGCATCGGTCGCGCGGCCCGACAGCGGCTTCGCCCCGGGGCGGGAGTCCCGGGGGCCATCGAGCAGAGCCAACCCGAAGTCGAGCAACTTCGGTCGGCCGTCGCTGGTGTAGCCGATGTTGCTCGGCTTCACGTCGCGGTGCAGCACTCCCGACGCATGCACACGATCCAGGACGTCCGCGAGTACGATCCCAAGATCGATCACATCCGCGTAAGGCACCGGACCCCGACGGATCCAGTCACGTAGCGTGCCCCCGTCGAGATACTCGACGACCAACATCGGCGTACGCCGCCACTGTTCGGTGCCGTAGATGAGTGCCAGATTCGGGTGAAGAACCCTCGCCATCGTTCGCGCCTCCCGGTGCAGCCGTTCGGCCGACTCCGAACGGAGTGAAGGCAGTGTCTTGATCGCCACCTGACGGTCGAGGACCATGTCGACTGCCAAGTAGACGACGCCCATTCCTCCGGCACCGACCAGGCGCTCCAGACGGAACTTCCCCTGGACGAACAACGGCAACGCCGCATCAGTCGTGGCGGTCCCACACGAGCATTGGTGAGTCTCTGGGCTCCACACCAGCGAGCACGCCGGACAGTACACGGCTGGCTCGTCCTTCCAGTCGAGCCCCTGCAGGACGGGGCATGGGCGAGAACGAGATTCGTCTGCGGCGCGACCGCGAAGCCGGCGATTCTCGATCTGCATGGCCGCCTGGCCACCGGCCGCCGTCACCAGTGCGAAGTGGACGGCCGAGTAAGGCAGACCGGTCCGGGCCTCGCCTATCGCCACCACCCCCAGGAGCATCCCGGTGACCGCGACCAGAGGCGATAGAAGGTGGACGTCAGCGTGGTCCAGCCATTCCCGATCCGCTGGCGGCAGCAATCGAGCAATCGACTCCAGCGTCTGGGAATCGAGCCGCACATCGCCCCGGGTTGAACCAAGAATCTCGAGCAATGCCGAATCGCGCCGAATCGGGGCGGTGTTCCCTTCGATCGGCACCAGCTCTGTTCCGTCGTCGTTCAACAACAGGACTGCCACCGATGTGGCGTGCAGCCCCCGCCTCAGCTCCTCGGCGAGCGCCGCCGTCACGCCACGCAAGCTGTCCGCCGCTCGGTATCGTTGCTCAAGCCGCGCGAGGGTCCGTGTCTCGTCCGTGGGCTCGAGAAGAAACCAGCGATCGACGGCCCGGACCAGATGTTGCCGAAGTGCCAGGGCGACTAGGCCCACCGTGGATAGCGCGAAGGGTCCGGCGGGTCGAGAGCGATCGAGATACTCCGCGATGGTCAACTGTTGGTTCGCGTGGATGTCGAACCCCACGTAGAACAGCGGCCCGAGGCTGACGGCCCAGACGGCGTACCGGGCCAGGGCGTATCGCAGCGTGATGCGGACGAGCATCTGCAGATCCATCACGCGATCCACCGCCACGGAGTAGACGGTAACCGGCACGATCGTCGCAAGCGTCGCGTAGAGAACGACGCCGACACGCGGTTGAACCGACGGATCCTGAAGCGCCTGCACGAACGGCGTGGCGACCACCGCAAGCACGAACGGCGTCAGGCCGACCGTCAGCGCTCCAACGAAGAGCATCGCGCGACGGCGGTCATCGCACGAATCGAGGCGGGTCTTCCACAAGAGAAACGGAATGGCGGGAGCCGCGACGCCAAAGAGCAGCGGCCAGTAGACCCGTTCCGGATGGTCGCGGTCGAGCAACTCGAAGAACGTCGTCAACCATGCCGGGATCGTCGAATCGCCGAACCATCCGATGGCGTTAATGATGAATATCACGGTGCCGACACCGAACGAGGCCCTTACGAAGAAGCTGGCAACCCGGCGTACCCGCGGTCGTTGCGTGTCGGCGGGAAACTCGCGCACGAAACGCCAAAGCATCAGCGCCAGGAACGACTCTGGCAGCAGCGGACGAAGCACCGCGGCCAGCGTGCCGCCGAGTCCGGCTCCGGGTAACGGCATCAACACGGGCGCGAATGCGGAACCGATCGTGACGAACAGGCCACCCAGCAACGGGAGCCGGCGGTCACGCCCACCGCCCGCCAACAGCACTAGACCTCCCACGCCGAAGATGAAGACGTTGACGACGTGGAGCCACGCGACCCCAGCGAGCGCGGCGGGAGCGCCCACGATCGCCAGCGCGAGCTGCGCGATGGCAATGCTGAGCACGACGGCCACACCAGTCTCCACCGTACGGCTCCACCAGGTGGGGCCGCGTGGCGCGTGGGTGCGGCGGGTCGCCCCGATGCCTGCAATTATCTTGAGCTGGTGGATCAGGTCGGCATCGCGGGTCTTCGTCCCCACCCGCTCGACATCATGCCAGTCAACGGCCCCACCGGCCGCGACGGCATCAGCGACAGAATCGAGGAGCTGGCGCCCACTCATTCACGACGCATCTCATCGCCAAGGCGAAGCAGTGCGCGTCTGACCGCGAGTCGGGCCGCCGGGCCCGAGGGCTTGTTCAGCACGAGCGCGAGCTGCTCGTAGTTGTAACCGAGCTCTATGCTCGCGACGATCGCTCGCCGATCAATCGGTCGCAAGCGCTTCAACGCCGCTTCGTAGCGTCGCCGGTCATCGTGGCCGATCGCCACATCGAGCGGCGATTCGTCGTTGTTCGCGACTCGCTCGTCGAGCCCGTCCACCAGCGGGTCGACCTGGGGCCGGCGGGAGGCTCGCCGAAACTGGTCGTGGACCCGATTCACGAGCGATCGCCGGAGATATCCCAGTAGCGCGCCATCGCGTTGCGGCTTGAAGGAATCGAGGCGCCGCAAGGTGTGAAACACCGTCTCCTGGACGAAATCGGCCGTGTCGGCCGCATCGCGCGCCCAAGTCGGAACCCGTCTATGCGCCCACCGGTGGAGACGCGGCAGATAGCGTACGAACAGCCGATTCAGCGCTCCGGAATCCCCTTCGCGCGCCCGCTCCAACAGCTCCTGAGAAGTAGACGCCGACGCATCCGTCCGCGTCGGCTCCACTCGGTCCATTCGCATCTCTCGCCGTCCAGCACCTGGCTGGCGCTCCAAGCACGCCCGGGGTTCGGAGCAATCCAATCCCCCAAGACTGCCGACAGAATAGCATGGACCTGCCTCAGACTTAACTGCGATGAGCCCCACCTGTAGCTCTAGCCCGGAAAATTCGTGGCGTGTTCTGATTCCGGTACAGACACAAGAGCCCCCGTGTGGTACAAGTGCAGTGTTAACAACCACTTGCGCCACCACGGAGGCCCTTGCGTGACGACCGACACTGTACCACAGACTGTTCTGTTCCCGGATCTGTTTGACAAGCCGCTGTTCGCCCAGTTCAACCAGGAGCAGGGCAGTTCCGACGGCGGGGCGATCCTGCTGAAGGCCGCCGAGCGCATCTACGGCCTGGTCAAGGCGTTCGCCGGGTGTCTGTTCGACAAGCGGGCGCCGGACAAGACCCGGCACTCGCTCGCGGACCTGATCGGCCAGCGCATCTTTGGCATCGCCTGCGGCCATCCCGACTGCAATGATGGCGACCGTCTCGCCGACGACCCCATCCACAAGCTGCTGCTCGACAGAGACCCGGTTTCGGGCGAGCGCCTGGCGTCGCAGCCGACGCTGTCGCGGTTCGAGAACGCGGTCAACGGCTGCGCGCTCTACCGCATGGCGGACGAGTTGGCCCCGCGGGTCATCGCGCGGCATCGCCGCCGCCTGGACGGGCGGGCGCGGTGCATCACGATCGATCTGGACCCGACGGACGACCCGACGCACGGGGCGCAGCAGTACACGCTCTTCAACGGCTACTACGACAACTGGTGCTACCTGCCGCTGCTTGGCTTCCTGACCTTCGACCGCGAATCCGAGCAGTATCTGTGCGCGGCGCTGTTGCGGCACGGCAAGGCGGTCGCCTCGGAGGGGACGGTCGGGCTGTTGTCGCGGTTGCTGCCGCGGCTGCGCCGGGCGTTTCCGCGGGCGCGCATTCTCGTTCGGCTCGACGGAGGCTTTGCCAGCCCGGCGGTCTTTGCCTTCCTGGAGGCGCAGCCGCGGCTCGATTACGTGATCGCGATGGCGAAGAACGCGGTGTTGGAGCGGTACGCCGAGCCGGCCATGCTGGTGGCGCGGGCGCGGACGTGGCGCAGCGAACAGACCGAGCACGTCTACACCGAGACCAACGAGTACCAGGCCGGCACGTGGAACCACGCGCGCCGCGTGGTGATCAAGGCCGAAGTCGTCCGCCACCGAGACCGCGAGCCGCGGGACAATCCGCGCTTCGTCGTGACCAACATGCGGCAGACGCCGCGTTTCCTCTACGAGAAGGTCTACTGCGCCCGCGGGGACGCCGAGAACCGGATCAAGGAACTGAAGGCCCTACAGATCGACCGCACGAGTTGCCAGGCGTTTTCGGCGAATCAGTTGCGCGTCCTGCTGACGGCGGCGGCCTACGTGCTGATGCAGGAGTTGCGGCTGCGCGCCGCAGACACCGCGTGCGCCCGCGCGCAGGTGCCTTGGCTGCGCGACCGGCTGCTGAAGCTCGGCGTCCAGGTGGTGTGCTCGGTGCGTCGCATCGTCCTGCGCCTGCCGCGCGCGACACCGGACCTGGCGGCGTGGCGACACATTGCGTTCGCGCTCGGGGCGCGCGCCGGATAGCCGCTCAACGAGCATCGCATCGCTGCCGGCCGGAGGGCTGTCAACCGCCTGACGGGTGGAACTGTCGTTGCCCGCCTCTTGCCGCCCTCATCACTACGGCGGTCGGCCGCTTGACCACACCATCACCCGCGGTCGGCGACGTTCGAAGGGCCGCCCAACCGTCGATCACCCTCTACCGGTGACCGAATCGGGTGCTGTCACCTCCTGCCGGTGACCGCGGCGGGGTCGCCGTGAATAATCCAGGCTAGCTTGGCTAGCTAGGCTAGCTCTACCCTGTACCCACATTATTCGTTCTGGACAACTCCAGCACGCTCCCGCCGTCCAATGCGGTAGCCGATGGTTGCGATGGACATTCGTTCGTAACCGCGCCACATGATCTGGTGTCCGGGGGGCGGGTCGTGCGTTCGGTTCTGGTAGCCGCCGAGGATGGCGAGCAGGAGGACTGCGGCGGCGAGATGGTCAGGGGGGCGGCAGGCCGAGTTCTTCGGCATAGTCGGTCAGGAAACGCAACTCGATGTCGGTGAACAGCAACTGGGCGTCGCACCCCGGCACGTCACGACCGAGCAGGGTCATCACCATCAGGCGCCAGGCGATCACGGTATTGATGGTGACCGCGCGTTGGAGCCGGTCGGCGGTGTGGAACGCGAGATGTTCGACTCGGCATCCGGACTTGAGCACCCGGAACAGGTCTTCGATGCGCCAGCGCCGCAGGTAGTAGCCGATGACCGCGACCGCGGTTTCGGTGCTGTCGACGTCGAGGCTGGTGAGCAGGAACCACTCGACCGCCGGCTCGCCGGGCGGCGGCGCGGTTTCGCGCACATGGACCGTTGACAGCGCCAGCGGTTCGGCGCCGGCGATGGTCGGCGGCGCCACCACTTGGCGATGGCGCACCTCGGCCCGCGCCACCCGCCCGGTGCGCGCCGGGCGGGCCTGCCTGCCGTTCGACTTGCGCCGCGCGCTCAGGCGGTCGATCTCGATCTCGACGTGCCCGTCGGCGGCGCCGGCGCGCATGGCGGCGAACAGCTTCGGGGCGCCCTGGGCGAGACAGCGGTCATGGTGGGCGCGCACCAGCACTTCCACCCGGTTCAGACGGCGCTGCTCGTCGAACACCGCGAAGCAATCCGCCTCCCGGTCCATGACGCTGAGCACTCGGGTCTTGCGGCTCAACGCCGCCGCCGCCCGGTCGATGTCGCGCAGGCCGTCGACCCAGCGCCGCGTCTTGGGGGCCGTCTCCTGCGCCGCCGCCGGCGGCGGCTCGTCCGCCGGGCGCGCCGCGCCGCCCGGCGGCGCCTCGAAACCGCAGCGCAGCACGCCCAGCGGCAGACCCGCGCCATTGACCGCCAGGGTCAGATGCAGATGCAGGCCGAGCGTCTTCGAGACCGTCTGGTTGCGCCCGATGATGCCCAGCCCCTCGCAGTGCGGGCGCGTCGCAAAATTCAGATCCGTCCCGTCCTGGATGCACAGCACCGTGTCCTGGCCGCGCATCCGCTGCAGCGTGCGCGCCCGGTGGGGCGCGAGAATGTTCCCGGGCGTGACCGCCGACGACACCGGCTGGTCGATGAGCCGGTAGTAGCCCTTCACCGCCGCGCGGTCGTGGGACGCGTTGGCGGTGACCGCCTCTCCGGGCAACGACGCCAGCAGCCCCGCGCTCTTGACCAGACGCGCCGACAACCGCTGATCGCCCAACGGCGCCCCTCCAAACTCGTTCACCGTCCAGGCGCCGCTGTCGAGACCGTCAGCCGGCGCCAGCGCCGGCGCCGCGTCGACCCGCGCCACCCCCAACCGCCGCCGCCAGTGCGGCTCCAACTCATACATATATACCGCCTTGACCGGACGAGCCCGCGCATGGTCGCGGTCCTGGCGCCCGCGACCGGCCGTGTGCCCGACCCACACGAAGTTGGCCGCCTTGAAGCTGGCCCCGTCATGCGCGGGGCCGACGAAGGTCTCCACCAGCCACGGACGATACCGGTAGCGGGCTTCGAAATCCGCTGGCAGACGCGCCAGCACCTGGCCCAGCACCTGGCTGGCCAGGTTGCGGCATTGCACGCCGGGGCGGATCAGGAACCGGCTCAGGCACAGCACCCGGTGCAGATGCGCTTGGCGTTGCTCATCGCTCCATCCCATCCACGCCTCGCGCGCCCGCAAATGCAACGCCGACGCCGAAAACCCGACCGCGCCGAGCACCCCGTGCGCCGAGACCACCAGATAGCGCACCTGGCAGCCCGCAAAGGTCGTCGTCCCCTGCGGATGCTCGAAGTGCAGCAAGGTATTCCACACCCGGCGCTGCCCGCCTTGCTCTACCCGCTCCAGCGACAACCCCGCGACCGCCTCCACCGTACCCGGCACCGCCGTGGCCGCCGCCACCGGCGCGTCGAAACGCTGCGGCGTGGGCGCGCCCCCGCCACCCCGCGACGCCGGCAACGCAATCCGCCCCGCCTTGTGCAGCGTGTTGAGCGCTTTGAGACAACCCGCGAGTTGGGCCGACCCGCGCGCATCCACAAACCCGAACTCCGCGCACACCCGCCGCCCCACCGCCGCCCGGTTGTTCAGCGCCTCCTGCGCCACAATCCGCTCGAGGCGAGCTTGCGACTCAGGCGCACGAAGGGTCTGTAGTATCTGGTTCTGGTGCTCCATGCCGTGACGCTACACGGCGGAAGCTGATTTGTCCAGCCCTGAATGTGGGGGCAGGGTAGGGCTAGCTCTGCCCGTGCCCCGGATGTCCGGGGCTGGACTGTAGTGAGCAGGAGGTCATCCGAACTCGTCCCGCAGTTCGAAGGCGAAGGCCATGGCAACCAGTTGAGTGTAGCCGTGCCACATCAACTGTGCGCCGGGCGGGTCGCGTTGGCGTCCGAGCCACCCGCCGAGGCGCCCGACCAGACCGACAGCGTCGCCGAGGCGCGCCGGCGGCGGCAGCTTGCGTGAGCGGGCGAAGGTGGCGAGCACGCGCAACTCGCCATCGGAGAACAGCAGGTCGCCCGGCAGGTCGGGCACTTCGCGCCCGAGTTGGACCATCAACTGGATGCGCCACCCGATGACCATCTTGATGGCCATGGCGCGTTCGAGCCGCTCGGCCGTGTGGTGCTGCAACTCCTCGACCTTGCAGCCGGACTTGAGCACGCGGAAGTATTCTTCGATGCGCCAGCGCCGGACGTACCATTGCAGGATGCGCGTGGCGTCGTCGGCGCTGCTCACACGCAAAGTGGTCAGCAGGAACCACTCCAGCGGCTCGGCCGCGGGCGGCGGTTGTTCCTCGCGCACGTGGACGACCCACAGTGCGACCGGCTCGTCGCCGGGGCAGGGCAGCGGCACCTGCTGGTAGCGCAGCGTCACGTCGGCGACCCGCTCCGCCCGGCGGTCCTTGCGGGCCTGTTTGCTGGCCTTCACGCGCGCGCTCAGCCGCTGCACCTCGACCTTGGCGGCGCCTCGGGCCGGCGCGTTGCGCACCGTATCGAACAGACGGCGTGAGACCGTCTGCCCGGCGGGCGTCTTTTCCCTGCCGAGGACGCGGTCGGCCTTGGCGCGGACCAGCAGGTCGACCTGCGGGGCAGCCGCGCGGTGTTCGACGAACAGGTCGAGGAAATCGGCCTCGCGGTCCATCACGCACACCACGCGGGTCTGGGACAATTGCTCGGCTGCCTGCGCGCAGTCGCGCAGCCCCTCGATCCAACGGAACGACTTGCGCTTCTCGCGCGGCTTTGGGGTCGGCTCGCCTTCCGCCTCGGAGTTGGGGGACGCGGGCGCGTCGAAGGCGGCCCGCAGCACACCCAACGCCACCCCGTCGGGATTGACGGCCAAGGTCGTGTGCAACTCCAGGCCGCGCGCCACCGCCCCGGTCTGGTTCGAGCCGATGGCCCCCAGCCCTTGCGTCTGCCCGCGCCGGGTGAAGTTCAACCGGGTGCCGTCCTGGATGCACAGCACCGTGTCGTGCGCCTGCATCCGGCGTAGCGTCTGCTCGCGATGCGGCGCGAGGATGTTGTCGACCGTCACCGCACTGTCGGCGGGCTGGTCGATCAGCCGGTAATGGCCCTTGACCATCGCGCGGGCGCCGTGGGCGGCGCCGGTGATGGCGCGCATCGGAGACTCTGCCATTTGCTGCGCGCTCTGTACCAGCCGCGCGCTCAGACGCGCGTCGCCCAAACGCGCCCCGCCGAACTCGTGGTCCGCCCAGACCGCGGCGTCGAGACCGTCGCCAACCGCCAGCGGCGCCACGACCGGTGCAGGCACCGCGAGGCGGGTGCGCCACGCCGGCTCCAAGGCATACATATACACCGCCTTGCGCGTTTCCGGCGCCGCGTGCCGGCGGTCCTGGCGACCGCGACCGCAGGTCTCACCCACCCGAACCCAGTTGGCCGCGCGCACGCTCGCCCCCGTCTGTTCGGTCTCGTCGACGAACGTCTCCAGCAGCCAGGGGCGATAGCCATACAGACCCTCGCAGTCGTCGCCGACTGCCCGGACGACCCGGCCCAGCACGTGCGAGGCCAGGTTGCGACACACAATGCCGGGGCGCACCAGCAGCCGGCACAGTCCCAACACCCGGTGCAGGTGCGCGCGCCGGCCCGTGTCGTCCCACCCGACCCAGGCGTCGCGGGACCGCAGCCGCCGCGCACTCGCCGCGAACCCGACGCCGCCCAGCCAACCATGCGCCGAACCCACCAGATACCGCAGTTGCGGGCCGACGAACGGACCGGCGCCGCGCGGGTGCTCGTACGCCATCAGCGTGTTCCAGACTTGGCGCTGCGCGTCGGTCTCAACCAGCGCCAGGGTCAGACCCACAACCTTGCCGACCGTGCCCGGCACGTCCACCGCCGGCGCCATCGGGTGCGGAAGCACCCGCGCCCGGCCCCCAACGCCGCGAGCCGCCTGACTCGCAGGCAGCGAGACGTGGCCGGCCGCCTGCAGGTCGGACAACGCCCGGCAACAGCTCGCGCGCTGCCACCGGCCCCGCCCGTCGCGGAAATCGAACGCTTCACAGACGCGATCGGCGACCTGACCGAGGCTGCCGACACCCTGCGAAACCGCCTCGTCCAGCACGTCACGCAGGCGGGCGAGGTTGTCCCGTAGAATACGTGAGACCTGATTCTGAATCTCCATGCCGGCCACCGTAGCGAAGTGGCTGCATGAAGTCCAGCGAAAAATTATGGGGCACGGGCAGGGCTAGCTAGACGACCGAACGCGTGAAACCGGACAAGCGGGCTGAAAACTGGAGTGGACTCAGTCAGCCGGACAGCAGGGTCCGCCAGCGCGTCACGTCCGGGCGAACAGGTACGCGCGACTGCGCCGGCCCACGACGGCAAGGGCGCCCATGCGCCGCAGGGTGTAGGTCATCTCGCCGGCGGCGGCCAGCGACATGCCCGCGGCGGCGGCCAGCGCGCGGTTGGTGAACGGCTCCTGCAGATGCGGCGGTAGCAGGCGGGCCAGATCCGCCGGGGTCCGAAAGCGGCGTCCGCCAACCACCTCCAGCAGCCGGGTGTCGAGGACGCTGACGCCCTTGCGCCGCCAACTGCCGCGGCCGTCGGCGCAGCGCAGCTCCTCCACCTCCACCAGAAGCACCTCGAGCGTGAAGTTGGGACTGCCCATCACGTTGGGGATCCAGATCAATTCCGCGAACAGGTCCCGGTAGGCGCCGCGCTTCGGCGACAGCCGGCGGCGCAGCACGCACCCCTCCGCGTCGGCGGTCACGATCCACTTCCGTTCCGCGATGGGAAACACGACACGCACGCGATGCGTGCCCACCAGCCGGTTCAGCTTGGGTCGGAGCTTGCCGAAGCCGCGCGTCTGGATCTCGATCAGGGTGCCACGCCGCACCAGATCGATGATGTAGCCCTCCATCGGTGCCTCGACACGGTCGCAAGAACGGGCGTACCAGGACTTCAGTCCCGCGTGGAGCGACCGCTCCCGCAGCTCGCCTATGGTGCGCGGGGCGGAAACCGCCGAGATCGGCTCAAGCATGGTGTCCCATGCGCACCGTATCGGCAGCGCGCGCCACGGCCCGCAGCGGAGGGCAAGGTCAACCCGGGGGCAGCTCTCACCGGGATCGGCATCGGCGTTGGAGGCCATCGTTCAGACTCCGGAGCCCAGCGGCCGATAGACAACGCGATGTTCACCTCGACCAGTCGGCCTTACCGGACCCCTGCCCCGGCAATGACAGTGACGTTTCGTCCGGCTCTGGCCGCAATCGCCGTCGCGGTCTCCGTCGCCGTCACGGCGTGCGGGTCCGCGCGCGTGGGAGCGCCGGTACCGCGGCCGTTTCCCTCTCCCTCGCGGATCGTGGTCGACAGGGACTCCGAAACGCGCCCGGCGGCGACGGACCGGGATGCGCACCCGGCTGCGACGGCCCAGGGAAGCGGCGTCGATTTTCCCCGGTATCTCGGGCTGCTGCAGGCGGTGGAAACCGGCGGCGACTGCTTCGCCCGCCCTCCCGGCGGCTCGGCCATTGGCTGCTATCAGATGACCCGCGCCGCCCTGGTGGATGCCGGCTTGAAGAATGCCGCGGGCAACTGGCTCGACAACGCGTGGGGCATCGACTCCGACGACGAGTTCCGGAGCGACCGCCGCGCGCAGGACGCGGCCATGCTGCGCTACACGGCCGGGAACTGGCTGAAGGTGGAACCCTGCGTGCGGGACCTGGTGGGCAGGACCGTCGGCGACGTCGTCATCGACCAGGCCGCCCTCCTGGCCGGCGCACACCTGCTGGGCGCCACCGGCCTCGTACGCTTCGTCCGTTGCGGCATGACGGTGCGCTGCATCGCGCCGGAAATGGCGGCGTTGAACGGCGGCCGGCGCAACCTCCACGCGAGCGCCGTTCGGCGCATGCATGCGGTGCACGGGCTGCGCGTGCTGGCATCGACGGCCGGCTCGGGCACCCGGTGCGGACTCCGCGGTTGAAAGGGGCGACGGATACGGGTTACGGTAGACCCCTGATGTTGGCGCGGTTCGTCATCTACCACTGGGCAGCTCGGGAGGATTCTTCATGCGCGTGATTCGACCGGGCCGGAGAGCCGTTCGCCGGGTAGTAGCCGCGACATCGTGCGTCGGCGCGCTCGTGAGTGCGTTCGCTCTCGCGGGACATGCCGCGCAATCGCAGGCCGCAACCGACGGCGTGTACTCCGAGGGGCAGGCCGCGCGCGGGGAGCAGGTCTACGGGGCCCAGTGCGCGATCTGCCACGGTGACGCGCTGGAGGGCACCGTCGGCCCTCCGCTGGCCGGAGACGGTTTTCTCTCGATCTGGGGCGCGCGCCCGGTAGTGGATCTCGTCGACAAGATCCACAACACCATGCCCCTCGAGGCGCCGGCGCCGCTGTCCCGGCAGGAGTCTATCGACCTCGCGGCCTACATTCTTCAGGCCGGCGGACTCCCGGCCGGAGAGGCCGAGCTGACCGACGGCATGCTGGCCGGGATCGTGCTTCCCGCGGCGCCAGCGGCGGCCGCGGCCGGCGGCGACCTGACCCTCGCCCCGGTCGCCAACCTCGCCCAATTGATGCGGGCCGTCACCTTCCCCAACTCGAACGTCATCTTCAACGTGCAGGTCAAGGATCCTGGAGCCCAGGTGCTGCCGGCGCCGGGGACCAGGCCTTTCGACTACGTGGAATGGGGATCGACGATCTATCCGGGATGGCAGGCCATCGATCTGGCCGCGCTGGCGCTCGCCGAGTCCACCCCGCTCTTCCTGGCGCCCGGACGCCGATGCGAGAACGGCAGGCCCGTGCCCGTGGATCGGGACGATTGGAAGCAGTACACCGAAGCGCTCGTGGAAGCGGGGCGGGCCGCCTACCGGGCGTCGCAGTCCCGGAGCGTCGATGCCGTGGTCGAGGTCACCGACCAGCTCAACAACGCCTGTGACAACTGCCACACGATCTATCGTGACGCGGGCGCCGAAGGGAGCGGGCAGGGAGCGGACCGCTGCCCGCAGGCTCCCTGACGACTCTGCCATGATGGTGGCCGCGGAAAGCGTGGAGGAACGAGCAATGCGCCTGATTCCAATCGTTGCAGTAGCGTCGATCCTGGCGATTCCGGCGCCTGCGTTCGCGCAGGGATGGTCCGAGTACGCGAGCCAGGAAGATCGCTTCACGTGCAATTTTCCGGGTGAACCGACCGTGACGGAGACGACCTGGACCTCGGAGTTCGGGGCGGAGCTGCCGGCGCGCGTCTATGCCGCCGAGGTCGGACCGAGCCGCTATACCGTGACGGTGGCCGACTACAACCACGTCGAGAGAATACTCACGGAAAGGGCCGGCAACTGCCCGCCGGGGGCGGAGCGCTGCAGCGGCGGCGGGCTGACCGGCGAGGGGTACTGGAGGCACGACCTGCTGGGCGCGATGCTCTATGCGACCTGGACGTTCCTGCAGCGGGACGCCGAGCCGACGCACCTGGGCTACAACAACGTCGATCGCGTCGAAGGCTACCAGTTGCACCTGACCAGCCCCGACGAGTCGCGCACCTTCGTGTCGATCTACATGCACGAGAACAAGCTCTACGTCCTGGAGGGTGTCGTCCCTCGGGGTTACCCCGATCCGGCGCTCTTTCAGCAGTCCCTGGGGTGGCTCGACGAGAACGGCAGGGGGCTTCGCTACCAGTCGACCTACTCCAACGGATTCCCGGCGCCACCCCGCGTCCCGGCAGTGTTCTAGAGCGTGAGGAGGATGAGCATGCGGTTCAAGCTGACTGTCGCGGTCGTCTGTGCGGTCGTCTTCGCGTTGCCGGCCTGGGGACACCATTCCCACGGCAACTACTCGGATGCGTTCACGGACATCGAGGGGGTGGTCACGGAGCTCCACCTGCTGGTCCCGCACTCGTGGCTCTACCTGGAGGTTGAGGGCCCCGACGGCGAGCCGCAGATCTGGGCTCTGGAAGCCACCAGCCGCAACGGGCTCGTGCGGATTGGCATCACGCGCGACTACATCGGCCCGGGCGATGCGGTGAAGGTGCGCTGCCACCCCGTCAGGGACGGCTCCAACGGATGTCTGCTCGGGTTCCTGAAGGCCAAGGACGGATCCGTCAAGGACTGGGACGGCGGGGAAGCACCTGCCCCCGCGGACTTCTAGAAGTGGTTCCGGTCGCGTAAACACTTCTTGCGGCAGCGTGCGCGGTGACAGGTAGACGCGTGAACGGCTCGGGCGGGCGTGTGCGTGCCAAGGCCAGCGCCTTCGCGCTGGCGCTGGCGGCCTGCGTGGGTGTCGTATCCGTCGGGTTCGCGCAGCAGGCGCCGTTCGAGCGCCTGCCCCCCGACCGTCTCGACGCCGCGCCCCCGTCCGGGCGCGTACGCGGCGCCCCGGGCAACATGACGGTCCGCCGCATGCCCTGCCCCAACCTGCCGCTGGCGGACGTCCGGCGCCGCGTCGTCGACCTCGCCGTACAGGAATGGGCCTTCTTCGGGTTCCCCGTAGTGGACCGGACGAACATCGACGCCACGGATCGCACGACACAGCGCACCCGGCGCCGCCGGCGGCGGCCGGGTCGCGCCGAATCCGCGCGGGTGGCAGACTCCATCGCCGGTTACTGGGCGGTGACGCCGCAGGGCGGTTGGATCCTGAACGAACAGAACGCCGCCTGGAAGGGACCGCGCGGGGTCGCCGCCCGGTGGCGGTACCCCTGGTCGGCCGCCTTCGTGTCGTGGATCATGTGCGAGGGCGGTCTCGGCGACGCCGACCGCTTTCAGCGCGCGGTGGCGCACCACGTCTACATCGACCAGGCCATTCGGGGACGTGCAGCGGACGAGACCCCGGCCGCCTTCGCCGCGTACGACATCGGGACGGCGGCCATCGTCCCCGGCGACCTGCTGTGCAGCGCACGGCGGCCCACCTACCGCTCGATTGCCGAACGGCGCCGCCAGATGGGCAACGGGGCCCGCACCCACTGCGACATCGTCGTCGAGCTCGACGCGTCCCGCAACCGCATCCTCGCCATCGGGGGCAACGTGCGGGGCACGGTGGCCCTGAAGCTGTTGCCGGCGGCGCGCGGGCCGGACGACGACCTGCGCCCCGTCGGCGGGGGACGTCCGATGTTCGCCCATCTGAAGTTGCGCGCCGCGTCGATCGAGGCGAACGCGCTCGACCACACGCCGACGATGCAGGCCCTCGGTTGCACGGATGGATTCCGGGCGCCGGCCGCGCTCGCCGCCGCCCACCTGGCGCCCGCCCGCACCGACGGCTCCCGGTGCTGACCGCGACGGCCGCCTGTCCAGTCAGGCTCTACGGCAGCATCACCGCACCGAGCGCCGCGGCGGCGGCCAGTTGCCACCAGAGCTGCGTCCGCTCCTTGAGCAGCAGCGTTCCCGCGCCCAGCACGACGGCGGCGGCGAGCAGGAAGTACCAGTACAGCTCCGTGAACGACTCCTGCCGCTGGACGACGCCGCGCGCCGAACGCTGCACGTCGGACAGGATCCGCAGGGCCACCACGTGGTCCGGCTCGGCCCCCAGCTCGAAGTACTGCCCGCCGCCGGCCTGGGCGATGGCCCGCAGCGAGCGCCGGTCGAGCACCGAGTGGATCGGGGGCTCGGGCTCCTGGTAGCGCCCCGCCGGTAGCTGCGGGATGAAGCCGCCGCCGGTGGTGCCCACCCCGACGACGTAGACGCGGATGTTGCGGGCCTGGGCCAACTGCAGGGAGCGGGCCACTTCCCCGCTCCAGGACTGCCCGTCCGAGAGCACGACGAACGCCCGCGCCCCGAGCCGCGGGCCGTACAGCTCCTCGTCCTTCTCGATCATCCGCACGCCCCACGCGAGGCCGTCCTCGATGTTGGTGTTCCAGCTCGTGTCGTCGCGCAGCCGGAACGGCGACTCGTCGGCGAGGTGATCCAGGAAGAAGAACAGCGCGTTGGGGTCGCTCGTCAGGCGGACCTGCGGCGCGGCCCGATGGGCGAAGAGCGCCAGCGCCACCCGTTCCCGGCGCCACCCGAGGACCTCGGCGAACGTCCGGATCCACGCCACCGAGCGCTGCCACCGGTCGGGCGCCACGTCGGTGACGCGCATCGACGTCGACCCGTCCTGCAGCACCACGAAGTCGACACCCGCCGTCTCGGTCACCGACACGAGCGCCTGCGGCCGCGCCAGCGCCACAATCACCAGCGCCGCGGCGACGGTGACCGCCAGCCAGAACGAGAGCCCCCCGGCGAACCGGTAGCGCTCGCGAACCGGCGCGGTGCGCGACGCGCGCAGCCGGCGCACGTCGCGGCGGCGCCGGGCGAGCTGCCAGAGCCAGAGCGGCAGCAGCAGGGCCGGACCGGCAAGCAGCCACAGCAGAAGCGGCTCTTCGAAGCGGACGGGCGGCATCGTTTCCGCTCTCTCCTCGCTCTATCTCAGCGTCGTCTGCGCCGGCACGATTCTCTGCACGCAGACTCCTATCCGCGTTTCCGGATTCGTTCCCCGGCGCCGAGGGTCGGCGACTCGTCCATCTCCGGGTCCACGTCGCGCTGCACCGGCACGTAGATCTCGATCTCCTCCAGCTCGCCGTCCTCGGGCGCCTCTCCCTCCTGGCCGTGCTGGCTGCGCCGCGGCGCCGGCATCTCCGCCCCCGACGCGAGGTCCGCGCGGAGCCGCAGGAGGTACTCGTAGTTGTAGGCGGCGTCGAGATGGCCCGGGCTCTCCTGCAGCACGCCCAGATACACGTCGATGGCGCCGTCGAGCGCCCGCAGCACCTGCTCGCGGTCCGCCTCCGGGTCGAGCGCGGCGCGGGCCGCCGCGTTGGCGAGGACGAACTGCAGCGGGAGGTTCCCCGTGACGTCCGGCGACGCGTCGGCGTAGTCGGCCAGCAGTCCGGCGTGGTCGCCCCGCCAGTAGCGCAGCGCCGCCCGACGGGTCACGACGTCGGCCCGCGCGGCCCCGAACAGCCAGGGCACGGCGCCGGCGACGTCCAGGGACCGCTCCAGCTCCGCGTAGGCGGCGTCGGCGTCGTCGAGCGCGAAGGTCGCGATCTGCTGCTGGGCGTGCGCGACGCGACGGTCGACGCGGCCGGCCGCCGCCACCGCCGCGGCGATCGCGCCCAGGACCAACGCCGTGACCAGGTACTTGAGTGCCGCCTGCATCAGGGAAACCTCCGGAAATGCCTGACGCCCAGCGTCAGGGTCAGCGCGGTGAGCCACAGCAGGACCGCGGCCAGTGCGAACGGGGCGAAGCGCGGCTCGTGGGCCGTGTAGCGCCGCACGCGGATGCGGCCCTCGGCCAGCTCGTCGATCTCGTGGATGGCGGCCAGGATCGCATCCTCGTTCTCGGCCGGAAAGAACTTCCCGCCGGTCCGCTCCACCGCCAGCTTCCACTGCTGGTCGGAGATGATGTCGCCGAGCGCCTGATCGTAGGCGGTCCGAATGAAGTAGACCGGAATCTCGTTGTCGGCCGCCTGCTGCATGATCTCGTCCAGGGTCAGGTCCTCGAACCGCGCGTGGGTGTCCTGCCCGTCGCTGAAGATCACCATCAGGTTGCCGGCCGCGCCGAGGAAATCGAACGTCCGGAAGAGCTGCACGCCCCGGCTGATCGCGTTCATGACGAGGGTGCCGTGATCGGGGAAGCGGCGGTACTCCTCCGGGGTGCCGATCAGGCTGATGCTGAGCAGGATGTTCTCGTAGTCGTTGGTGAACGGGGTGACGATGTAAGCCTCGTTGCCGAACTGCACCAGCGACACGATGTCGTGGTACGGCCCCTCCATGCGGCGCCGAACGAAGTACTCGGCCGCCGCCACGTTGGCGAGGAAGGTGTTCCCCGCCGCGAGCCGCTCGGTGGCGAACGCCGTGTTCATGCTGAGCGACGCGTCGATCAGGATCGCGATGCGGTGCCCCGGATACGACTCCTCCTCCTGCACGAGCGCGCTGTGCGGATCCGCCAGCGCCACGGCGAACAGGACGAGGCCGAGCAGGAAGATCGCGAACGTCGCATGACGGACCGGCGCCAGGTGCGCGCGCGGGGCGAGGCGGCGCGACAGCAGCGCCGGCAGCACGACGTTGGCCGCACCCGGACGGCGCGGCCGCGCGTAGCGCCAGACCAGCATGGCGAGCGCGACAACGGCGAGCCCGCCGGCGGCGATGACCGTCGCGTCGCGTCGCAGCAGGGACAGCCCTTCCCAGTCCGCCGCCGAGAGACCGGCCAGCACCTCCCCGGCCCGCGTCAGGATCGCGCTCAGGGTCTCCATAGGTCCGCGGCCCACTCCCGACCGCTGCGGTACACCCGGCGCAGGCGCCGGAACGGCTCGAACAGATCGATCTGGAGCCTCTGCAGTACGTCGATTCCGGCATCGAGGTCGGCCGCCAGGACTTCGGCCGGCAGTTCCGCAGCCAAGCCGTACCGCACCGCGCCGAAGCCGGCCAGCCCCGCGCGCAGCGACTCGACCGCCCGCGCCCCCTCCGGCCACTCGGCGGCGACGCGCGGCAGCTCGCGATCCACGTCCCGCACCGTGACGGCGGCGCACACGGATACGCGCTCGGCCCCGAGCAGCCCCCGCCGCACCGACAGCCGCCCCTCCCCATCGGCCGCCGTCCCGCCTGCGGCAGTTGCCGATTCGACCACGGGCCGGCCGATGGCCAACGCGGCGCCGATGCGGAACGCCGACAGCGCCCGCGCCACGAGCTCGCCGGTCCAGCCTCCCTCCGACGCCGCCCGCACCGCCTGCAGCTCGCCGATCACCGTCCGCGCGATGCGCCACGCCGGCAGCCGGTCCGCATGGGCCACCGCCGCGCCGCGCCACTCGCGCCGCGCCCGGACCGCCGCCAGCAGGAGCACGCCAAGGGCCAGCACCCCGGTAGCCGTGGCCGCGATGCCGGTCAGGTTCGCGCGGAAGAGGCGCGCCTCCACGTCGCCGAAGGTCTCCCCCGGCAGCTCCCGGATGTCCGCCGCGGCGGCCGGCACGAGCGACAGGACGCGGACCGACTCGGGGGGCAGAACGTACGCCAGCTCACGCCCCTCGGTCGCGGTGCGCCCGTCGAGCGAACGCTCGATGCGGTAGCGCAACTCCAGCGCCGGCAGCTCCACGTCGAGGCCGAAGTAGTCCTCCCCGATGATCCGCAGGGCGTAGCGGTACTGGAAGAAGCGGCGCGGACCGCGCACCACGTCGTCGTAGCGTTCGCCGTCGAGCACCTCGAAGGGAGACACGCCGAGCGTCTCCGGCTCGAGCCACGTAAGGTCCGGAACCGTGCGGGCGGTCCCGGTGTCGACCACGGCGCAGGTCAGCACCATGTCGAAGCGCTCGCCGACGTGGACGGCGTGGGCGGCGATCCGCCGCCAGCACTGCAGCGCCTCTATCGCCACCATGTCCGGCCCCGGCTGCGCCGCGGTCGGCGCCGGCCACGCGGCGACAGCCCCCAGGGTCAGACTCCCGGCCAACATCCCGGCCACTATCCGGCGCCTCTGCAACACGCTGCCTCCCCCTCGCCCGACAATCGTCGCCTGCGGCTCCGATTGCCGCCCAACCAAGCCCAGCCAGCAGTCTGCGCCGCTTCTACGGCGCAGACCGCTACCGCTTCCGCAGACGCCGGTCGGCCAGGAACTCGACCACCTGGTCGTGGAACCGCTCGGCGTCGGCGCCCAACCGCAGCACCTCGAGGCCCAGACCGGCCGCCCGCGCCTCCACCCCATCCTGCCACTCGACGACCCGATCGCCCAGCCGGCGCACGTCGTCCGCCGACAGCAGCCGCGACTCGCCCGTCTCCACGTCGCAGCCCTCCACCCAGCCCGCCGACAGCTCCGGGAGCGCGAAGGCGTGGCGGCTGTCGATCAGTATCACGAACACGTCGTGCGTCGCGTTCAGGGCCAGCAACTCGTCGAGCAGCGGCTCGGTGTCCTCGAACAGGAAGTCCGACACCACCGGCACCATCGACGGCTTGCGCAGCAGGCCGAGGAAGCTGTCGTTCGTCCGCCGGGGCTCGCGCTCCGATCGTTCGAGCACCAGGTCCTGATACGCGTCCAGACAGTGGATCGCATGGTTCCGCCCGATCTGCGGCCGAACGAGCAGGCGCCGCGAATCCGCATCGAACGTAATCAGGCCGACCCGGTCCTGAAAGAACGCGCCGGCCAGGGCCAGGGTCGCGACCGTCCGCGCGATTACGCCGGCAATCGGCGCCTCCGCCGCCCCGCAGCGGGTCGACAGCGACGTGTCGGCCACGATGACCAGGCGCGCCGTGCTCGGCTGCTCGAACTCGCGCGTCACCAGCGGACTGAAGTTGGTCAGCGTCGACTGCGGCCAGTCGATCGACGTCAGCCGGTCGCCCGGCTGCCAGTCCCGCAGGCCCGCGAACTCGAACCCCGCCCCCTGGAAGACGCTCGGGTGGGCCCCCGCCATGTATTCCCGCATGCGCCGCACGATGACCAGCTCGATGTCCTGAACCTCGGACCAGCTCACCAGCTCGTCGCCGGCGCGAGCGGTCACGGTATCGGCACCCGCTCGATGATCTCGGCGATCACCGCGTCGACCGAGACCCCCTGGCCGGCCGCGTGGGGCGCCAGCCAGATGCGGTGGCCCAGCACGTAGCGGGCCAGTTCCTGCACGTCCTCCGGGTAGACCTCCGCCCGCCCCCGCGCGAGCAGCGCCCACACCTTCACGAGCCGCCCCCAGCAGATCGTCGCGCGGGGCGACCCGCCCAGATCGACGTAGCGCTCCACCAGCTCCGACGGCGACCGCCACCGCCAGTCCGTCTCGGCGGCGTAGGGCCGCGAGGCCGCCACCAACCGCTGGATGTACTGCGCGATGGCGTCGTGCAGGAAGACCCGCTCGGTGATGCTCGACCGCAGCGCGACCACCCGCTCCTTCGACATCAGGCCGTGGAGCGACACCTTCTTGAAGTCGAAGCCGACCAGCCGCTGCTCCTCCTCCGGCGGCAGGTAACCGATGTTCACCATGATCGCGAAGCGGTCGGTCGCCGCCTCCGACAGCGGAAACGTCCCCTGCCCCAGCTCGATCGGGTTCATCGTGGCGATGGCGAAGCTGAACGCCGGCAGGCGATAGGTCTCCTTGCCGACGGTGACGGTCCGGTCCTGCAAGCCCTCCAGAAACGCGCTCTGCGACTTCAGCGGGATGCGGTTGATCTCGTCGAGCAGGATCACCTCGGCCGACGCCAGCGGGCCGAACTCGGTGATGAACTGCCCGGTCGCCGGATTGATCATCTGGAAGCCGATCACCTCGGTCGGCTGCAGGTCCGCCCGCCCCTGCAGGCGCGCGAACTTCGCGCCGCTGATCGCGGCCAGAATCACGCCGAAGAACGTCTTCCCCACCCCCGGCACGCCGCGCAGCAGCAGGTTGCCGGCGTTGACCTGCCGTTCTTCCTCGGCGTCGTAGGTGGTCGGGATCTCCGACAGCAGGACGGTGTTGGCCAGCACCTTCTCGCGCTCGTAGCCGACGAGCGCCTTGGCGCCCTCGGCGATGACCGCCTCGTGGAAATCGATGGCCTCCTGCAGATCCGCGTGCATGCTGCCTCAGATCCTAGCAGTCATGCCGTCTCCCGGCCGGCCGGGCACCGCGCCGTGTATAATTTTCTGATCTGCTCTCCCGGACGTCCCCATCGTCCAGAGGCCTAGGATTCAGCCCTTTCAAGGCTGCGACACGGGTTCGAATCCCGTTGGGGACGCCAATCTCCCTTTTTGCCCGTTCCCATACAATCCCGCAAACACCCGTAACCTGCCGGAATTGCAGGCACTTACAGGCTTTACAGTTCCGTTCGAATCCCTTATGTTCCCGGATAGGCCGTTGGTCAATTCGTTGGGACAGGAGGGGCAACATGGGGCACCTGACGATCGCGCTGGGCGAGCGAGAAGACGAACGCCGACCACGCGGTCATGGAGCCTCGCCCATCACGTCGGGACCGCAGTCGAGCGGGCGTACGCGCGATCTGACCTGCTCGCGAAGCGCCGCCGGCTGATGGACCGGTGGAGCTGGTTCGCCCAAGCCTTCATGTCTCACCATCAGCCGGAGTTGGACGAACTCCCGGCGGAAACCCGGCTCCGCGTTTTCGCGAAGGTCCTACCCAAGCGTGGGCGAGATGAGTTTCTCCACGGGCTGATCGACGAGTCGGCCAAAAGCAAGCACGCGTGGGACTCTGTGAAGCTGATCGCGGAGAGTCTGTTGCGGAGGAATGAACCCTTGCCGGTCGAGCTACGCCAGTGGATCGCGGACGTGCTGGCCGACCAATACACGCCGTCGGACAAGCGTCGACCGCGACCAACCAAAGGCGGATCGGCTTGTGATGTTGTCGGCGCGGCCGTCTTCGGGACGACCCGACATCGTTACCGGCGTAGGCGAACCGGCCCGGGGCGCATTCCCGATTTCCCGGTCACGCGCTCACACCCACCGGCGTCATGGCCATCCGCTGCAAACAGTTCCATCTGCCGGACTTATAGAAAGACCGCAGGAGAAGAATCGCGTCGACGCTCTCCGGTAGCCAATAGATGGATGCGCCCTTGATGCGGAGATTGATGACGCGACGGATGGCGCTTTCGACGGCGCCGCTGCCCTGCGGAAGCCCGAGCCCGACCATTGTGGTGTAGGCGAAACGATGACGGTTCTTCAGGAAGTAGTTGAGGTGCGTGCGGATCTTGCCGGCCGTGCGCCCGCGGCACAGCTCCCGCAGGGCCGTGATCACCTCGTCCACCCGTGCTCGCTTGAGCAGCCCCCGCGTGCGGTTGAGCCAGCGGGTGCGTTGCGTCGCGCTCCAGCGGCGCAGCTTGACCGCGTCGGAGAGTTGCTTTGCGGCATGATAGAAGTCGATCAGCCCCAGCACCTGTGTCGGCGAGAGCCCGAGCGCGGCGATGAGGCGCTGGAGGCGTCGCCAGATCCAGGGCGCGCCGTCGGCGATGAAGAGCACCTTGTCAGCGGCGTTGAGGCCGATCTGCCGCGCGTACGACAACAGCAGGGCGAAGACCGCCTCCGGTCCCCGGAGCGTGCCGTCGATGATCGGGGCCCACGTCTGAGACGGTCGCCCGTCGTCGCCGACGACGTACAGGATGAGGAGCTTCGGTTCCTTCCAGTCGGTATGGAATCGGTTGCGCCCCTTCTTCGTCTTGGGGCCACGCTTCTTGCGCCTCACACGGACGCGGCCCCCGTCGAGGGAGACGACCACCCGCTTGCCGGTCACGCGGTCCAGCAGACCGCACGCCGCGCTCCGCTGGGCCGCTCGGGCCCGCGCAGCGTAGCGATAGGCGGTCGAGCGGAGGGTCTTGATATCCAGGGCGATGCCCTCGGAGCGGAGCTGCGCCTGCGCTTCGGCCAGCGAGCTGAGCATGGCGACCGCGCGGCTTGCATCGGAGGCCAGCTTCGGCGTGCACCGGTCGTAGATGCCCAGCACCACCAAGGCGGGGTAGAGTCCCATAGGCGCTAGCTTGTTTTCGCGGCATGGCCGGCGTATCCTGGCATGCGGATGCATGACACGGAGGCCGGCACGGTGGACGAGGACTGGGATGTGCTGGTGTCGTTCTTCCCTCAGGACTGGCGCGAGTTGGCGCAGGACACCGGGGCGTTGAAGGGGCTGCGCAAGGACAAGACGGTCGACAACCTCCTGCGGACCCTCCTGCTGCACCTCGGCTGCGGACACTCGTTGCGGGAAACGGTGGTTCGGGCCCGACAGGCGCATCTGGCGGACCTGTCCGACGTGGCGCTGTTGAAGCGGCTGAAGAAATCCAAGGGTTGGTTGCACGCGCTGTGTGTCCGCCTGTTCGAGGAGCAGGGTCTGGCGGTCATCCCCGGAGGCGCGTTCCAGGTCCGGGCCGTGGATGCGACGACGGTGAAGGAACCGGGCCCGAGCGGGTCGCTGTGGCGCCTGCACTACAGCGTGGGCCTGCCGTCGCTGGCGTGCGACTTCTTCAAGCTGACGGGGACCGAGGGGCCGGGCACGGGAGAATCGTTGGCGCAGTTCCCGATCCGCGCCGGCGACCATGTGCTGGCCGACCGCGGCTATTCGACGGCCCGGGGCATTCGCCACGTGGTCGACGCGGGCGGGCGGCTGATTGTGCGTGTCAACACGGGGTCGCTGCCGCTGTGCACGACGGCCGGGCGGCCGTTCGACCTGCTTGCGGCGGTGGGGTCGGTCACGCGTCCGGGCGCCGGCCGGTCCTGGGCGATCACGGTCGCGGTCCCGCGCGACGATGGCGGCCCGGCCGGCAAGATTGCCGGGCCGGGTCTGCGTGCTCCGCAAGTCGGCGGAAGCCATCCGCCTGGCGCACCTGAAAGTCCGCCGAGACGCCGCCCGCAAGGGCAACCAGGTGCAACCGGCCACGCTGCGCTTTGCTGAGTACGTGATCGTCTTCACGACCTTTCCCGAGCCACCCTTTTCCGCCGCGGACGTGCTGGAGTGGTATCGCCTGCGCTGGCAGGTCGAATTGGTGTTCAAGCGCTTCAAGTCGCTGGCCCAGTTGGGGCACGTGCCGAAGTACGACGACGACGACAGCGCCAAGGCGTGGCTCTACGGGAAACTGTTCGTGGCGCTGCTGGTGGAGAAGCTGATCCACCACGCCCGCGCGATTTCCCCCTGGGGCTACGACGTGCCGGCGCCGGCGCCCCCCGAGCGCGTGGCGTGACTGCAAGTTCGTGCTCAACCAGGTCACGCGCGCCATCGAACCACCGCTCCCGCTGGCGCGCATGATCAGCGACTGGCGAACGATCTCCGTCGAGCTGGCGGAGCCGCCACGTCGCCGACAGCCGCAACTCTCCGCGTACTTCGGCTGAACTGAGCTGCCGGAGGACCATAGGGCCTTAACAAGTTAGCGCCTATGGGGTAAAGTCCCGGCCTCCGCTTCGCCCGACGGGCGTGTTTCTCGCGGTAGTACGGCGTCGTGACCGGCACCGTGGGTCCATCGTCATACTGCCCCCAAACTTATGAGGAGTGCTTGAACAGCGTGGCTTGATCGTCGATCACCTTGATTCGCAGGCCTTTTCTCTTCCCGTGGTGGACATGCACGGCGTCGAGTTCGCCGCGCTTGACACGCTGCAACACCGTCTGGCGCGACACGCCGAGGATTCGAGTCGCGTCCTGCATCGGCACGTACCCCGCCGGCGTCTGTTCGACGAAGCAGGCGAGCAGTTCCGGGGTGATGCGGATCCTCCACGGTGCCCCGGGCGTGAGCTGTTCGCCGGCAATGAATCCGTCGTTGATCCATCGGTGGAGGGTCGAGGGCGCCATCTCCAAGCGCTCGGCCGCTTGCTGAATGCTGACCAGTTCACCGTCGGCCGAGCGGGTGGCCGGGTCGAATCGCCCGAGGTTCCAGTTGCGGCGCAGGTTCCCGACATGCATGGCGGTGAAGGGGTGGCCGTAGGCGGTCTTCTTGCCTTGGCGGCTCAGGATGCCGGCGATCACCGCATCGGGATAGTGGCGGGCCAGGCGGCGCACGAGTTCAAGGGTGTCCTCGTCGGTTCGGATCGGCGGCTGGCGCGTCTGCGGGCGATCGATGTCGAGCTCGGTCAGCAGACCCCCACGCCAACGCAGCGTCAGGTGGGCGGTGTGCCCACCGCGCGGCGCGGCGACGATGACTTCATCGAGCAATGTGCGCAGCAACTCCTTCTTGTCCCGCGCCGTGGTGGTGGGCGCCTCCCAGACCCGCGGCAGGTCCATGCCGAGTGCGAGTACGGCCTTGCGCTCGTCGGTCGTCAGTTCGCGCGGTCGGCGCCGCTCGCGGCGTTCGAGTTCGGACCGCGCTTGTTCGAGTTCGCTCAGGCGCTGTTCCCATTCCGTCTCGAGGCCGCGGGCGACGAGGCGATTCTCGGGCTCGACGGCGCGGTACCGGCGTTCGGCGCGCTCGGCTTCATAGCGCGCCCGTTCGACGGCCAGACGCCACTGTTCGAGCGCGCCGTCGTGATCGGCTTCGATCCGTTCGGCGGCGCGCAACGCGGCCTCGAGACCGCCCGGCTGCGCCGCGTCGAGCACAGCCTCGGAGACCGCCCGGTCGATCTGTACGCCGCCGATGTACAGGCAGTACACGCCGCTTCCCTGGACGATATCCTGACCCGAACAGTGATAGCCCGGCGAGGCGTTTCGTCCCTGGTAGTGGACATACAGCCGCCGCCCGCAATGGCCGCACGTGGCGATGCCTTGCAGCAGCGCGCTTCCTTCTCTGACGGCGCCGCTCCCCGCCGCATGCGGTCGCGGCCGCGTGTTGCTGCCGATGCGGGCGAGGTTGTCCTCGTAGGTCGGCCAGTCGATATAGCCCGGGTGGTGGTCGGTGATCAGCACCGGCCACTCCGAGCGCGGTACTCGACGCACACGCTGGCGCACCACACCGTTTTCGCCGACGACGCGCTCCTGCCTCGACTTGCCGTACGTGTAGGCGCCGGCATAGGCCGGATTGGTGAGTACCTGATGAATCGCATGATACGACGGAGGAACCCAGCGGATGGCGTCGCCGTGGTTCAAGCGCAGCGGGAACGTGAGCTTCTCGGAGATGAACCACAACCAGACGCGGCGCACCGACCCGAATTCGGCGAACCGCTCGAAAACCGCGCCAACGGCCCCGGTGACCGCTTCGTCGGGATGCAGCCGGATCTCGCCGTCGCGCTCGCCCCAGACGAGCCCGACAGGCAGACCGCAACGCAGCTCTCCGCGGGCCGCCTTGTTGCGGATCCCGCCGTCGAGGCGCGCATGCAGGACATGCAGTTCGGCCTCACTCATTGTCCCCTTCAGCCCGAGGATAAGCCGGTCGTTGAAGACGTTCGGATCGTACACGCCGTCGGCATCGCCAATCAGAGTGTCGGTGATGCCGCACAGGTCGAGCAACCGGTACCAGTCCGCGTTGTTGCGGGCCAGCCGCGAGACTTCCAGGCCGAGGAGAATTCCGACGTGTCCGAGGGCGACCTGCGCGGTCATGCGGGCGAAGCCACCACGCCCCCGCGTGGTCGCGGCAGACAACCCCAGGTCCTCGTCGAGCACCGTGATCTGATCGGTGCGCCACCCGAACTGGCGCGCCCGTTCGGCCAGGTCATATTGCCGTCGCGTCGATTCGCGATTCTGCTCGACCTGGGCGACAGTGGACTGTCGCACGTACACGACGGCGGCGCGGCGCAGGTGGGTGGGCTGGACTTTCGTCTCACTCATCGTCGTCCTCCTTTTCCGGTTCCGGTCGCGCCGCTTGCACGATGAGTCTCTCCAGCACGTCCAGCACACCGATGCGCTGCTCGTCCTCCAGCGCCGCCCACACGTTCGGGTCGGGGCGCGGGTCCTTCAGAATGCCCAGGTTCAGTTGCATGCTCCTCCTCCGCTTCAAGGCGACGGAGAAGAGCGTCGACAATCGTCCGCATCCGCAACAAGTCGGCGATGCCGGCCAGAGTGTGTGCGGCGCGGGCGACACGGTCGTCCGCGCCGTCTGATGCGGCGTCGGTCCAGGCGACCGGCACCAACCGCCGGCCTCCATCTGGAAACAGCAACAGAAGCTGGTGCCCGCCTTGCCGCTGCATCCGCCTCAAGACCGCGAGCCGTTGGCCTTGGAAGGGATGCGCCTCACGAGTGATGGTCGCGAAGTCAGGAAGGTCTTCGAGATGGGTAGTGTGTCGGGTGTTCCGTGGGCTGGGCGATGGCGACGCACCTGCGCACCGAGCTGGTAGTCGAGGCACTGGAGATGGCCGTGGAGCAACGCCGGCCCGAAGCGGTCGTGCATCACTCCGACCAGGGCTGCCAGTACACGTCGCTGGCCTTCGGTGGCCGCTGCCGGGAATGGGGCGTGGCGCTGTCGATGGGTTCGGTGGGGGATTGCTTCGATAACGCAATGGCCGAGAGCTTCTTCGCGACGCTCGAGTGCGAGCTGCTGGCCCGCACGACCTTGTCCACGCACGCTGAGGCGCGGGCGGCCATCTTCGAGTTCATCGAGGGGTGGTACAACACGCGGCGTCGGCATTCTGCGTTGAGCTACGCGGCGCCGCTGGAGTTCGAACGGCTCCATGCGGCAGTCCCTGTGGGCGGCGCCCGGCCGGTGGAGGCTCTGCAGGCGCCCACGAGTCAGGTGGAGCTCGGATTGCCGGTGACGACTCACGCCGTCACCGGCTTTGCTGTAGGGGCTTGAGTCCCGTTACGTAACGGTGCATGGTTGAGTTGGAAACACTCGGGGGAAATGGTGGCCAACAGGTACACGGCTCGCCTTCGGCTTCGCGAGGCGAACCGCTGTTGCGGGACCGTGTACCGTATCCACGGGGGCGCTGTGGAAGTGCCCGGCCTGGGGACGCCCGGTCAACATCGCGCTGAATCTGAAGGTCGGCGAGGCGGGCGCCCCCAGTCCGTTGGAAATCTCGCGGGAGATCGTCGCCGATCACGCCTGTGTCCGGGCCGCGAGATTCCCACACTCCCACAGCGGTCATCGTCGATGACTGACACGGAACGACGTTCATCCGAGGATGTGTCATGATTGTGAGCCCGCAAGCGTTAACCCGTCCACGGGGTCGGGGCAACCTCAGCCTACGGCGTGGACGTCACGGTGATACTCGACATCATCCACGTGGTCGAGTACGTCTGGAAGGCGGCGCATGTGTTCCATAGCGAGGGAAGCCCCGAGTTGGAGTGCTGGGTCGGGACGCGCGTGCGGAGCATTCTCGAGGGCAAGGCCCGCAAGGTGGCGGCGGCGATGCGGCGTGCGGCGACCGTCGCCGGCTTGTCGAGCGACACACGCAAGCCGGTCGATACGTGCGCCGACTACCTGCTGAAATACGCGCCGTATCTGCACTACGACCGCTACCTCGCGGCGGGCTATCCCATTGCCACCGGCGTGATCGAAGGGGCGTGCCGGTACCTGGTCCGCGACCGGATGGAGTTGACCGGCGCACGCTGGCGCCTGGTTGGCGCCGGGGCGGTTCTGAAGCTGCGGGCGCTACGAGCCAGCCGCGACTTCGATGCGTACTGGGACTTCCACGAAGCGCGCGAGTACCAGCGCAACCACGCCCAGCGATACGCTGATGGGACAGCACCGCCGGTCAGCGAGCCGCACCCGCCACCCTCCCCACCACGCCTTCGACGCGTCAAGTAGCTCTTGCCGTGCCGCTCGCAAAAAGCCCCTTGGGCCGCCGACGAAGAAGAGCCGCACCCAAGAGAAACCCAAGCGTCTTTGTTTAGCGTGTGGCCACCCAAGATCCAGTTTTTTTGGATTGTACTTTTGGCGCAAATATGGCATAAGTCTTGTGTGGTCAACGAGTACGGGCTGTCCAGCGACGATACCGGCGACGAACGGATAGGACGGCTGCGCGACGAGGTAGAGCGGCTCCGGGAAGAGCTGTCGCGGCGCGGTCATCCCCGGAGGCGCGTTCCAGGTCCGGGCCGTGGATGCGACGACGGTGAAGGAACCGGGCCCGAGCGGGTCGCTGTGGCGCCTGCACTACAGCGTGGGCCTGCCGTCGCTGGCGTGCGACTTCTTCAAGCTGACGGGGACCGAGGGGCCGGGCACGGGAGAATCGTTGGCGCAGTTCCCGATCCGCGCCGGCGACCATGTGCTGGCCGACCGCGGCTATTCGACGGCCCGGGGCATTCGCCACGTGGTCGACGCGGGCGGGCGGCTGATTGTGCGTGTCAACACGGGGTCGCTGCCGCTGTGCACGACGGCCGGGCGGCCGTTCGACCTGCTTGCGGCGGTGGGGTCGGTCACGCGTCCGGGCGCCGGCCGGTCCTGGGCGATCACAGTCGCGGTCCCGGGCGACGATGGCGGCCCGGCCGGCAAGATTGCGGGCCGGGTCTGCGTGCTCCGCAAGTCGGCGGAAGCCATCCGCCTGGCGCACCAGAAAGTCCGCCGAGACGCCGCCCGCAAGGGCAACCAAGTGCAACCGGCCACGCTGCGCTTTGCTGAGTACGTGATCGTCTTCACGACCTTTCCCGAGCCACCCTTTTCCGCCGCGGACGTGCTGGAGTGGTATCGCCTGCGCTGGCAGGTCGAATTGGTGTTCAAGCGCTTCAAGTCGCTGGCCCAGTTGGGGCACGTGCCGAAGTACGACGACGACAGCGCCAAGGCGTGGCTCTACGGGAAACTGTTCGTGGCGCTGCTGGTGGAGAAGCGGATCCACCACGCCCGCGCGATTTCCCCCTGGGGCCACGACGTGCCGGCGCCGGCGCCCCCCGAGCGCGTGGCGTGACTTCAAGTTCGTGCTCAACCAGGTCACGCGCGCCAGCGAGCGCTGTCCCCGCGCAAGGCGTACCGAAAAGGGATCGTCCGCGAGCAAAAAACGCCTATGATATAGGGGAAAAAAGCCGTCTACGAAGAAGAGCCGCACCCATAGCATATTGCAGAAACCCTCCGCGGCGTGAGCTGCGCTGATAACCGCCCACTTCCGGTCATGAAAGCTGTCACCTTGCAAGCTCAACTCGCTGTAATGAGACAGTGCGTGTTGCAACGAATCTAGACAATTGCGCCGGAAGCCATCAAGCGCTGCACGAGTATCCTCAGTCATACAAGTACCGCATCTAAGGCCAATTCCGAAGGACCAGAGCGCTACCCAAACCGCGGTTGGGTCATTCACCCCGGTACTTTCTGCGGTACACCTCACGATAATCTGCGTCCTGGCAGATGCACCTTTCCCCGGCATGTTTTGCCGCCGGATACACCTGAAACCGTTTCTGCGGCTTGAGTACGTCATACTGCGCGACGACACTGTCCACACGTCCGCTCAGGCCTATGCGTACACCGGCGGCGGCCAGCAGCACGCCGGCCAACGCCGACTGGTGGGCCAAGGGAACATGGACGTCATTCGCCGACCTTCCGGGCTCACCCAGCGGGATCACGGCGCCGCCGCAAAAGCCTTCCGTGTACAGGGCCCGCAACGGGCGGCCCTCGAACGGCAGGAGCCTTGCGAGCGGTAAGTCCCGTGCCGTGCCAATCGCCACGAGCAGATCCCTCGGGGCACCTTCATTCTTGTACAGCAGCGTCCGAACCTGCATCAACCGGTCCGGCACACCGAAGGATTCCGCGATGATCTGATCCTCGTTCTTCTGCTTGCCATCCGGCAGGTACAGGCAGTTGACGCAAGCGCCTTCAAGAAAGTCGTGCGAGGAAACACCCAGGTCGCCCGGCTGGGTCCATGCGTTGGCTACCCGGCGGGGCAATGACGCCTGAGCAGCACAACGATCCTTCGCGGAGTCGAGTGCCAGCAGGAGGTTGTCGACGTTGTGACGCTTCTTCTGCAGAAACTCGGCAAGCGTGCATTCATGGTCACTCGCGCTGAGCTTGCCATTGAATCGCCCGGCGACTAATGGAGCCTTTGGCCTCTTCTCGTCGTCACGTTCCGCCAGTACGTACCGTTGCAGATTGCCGAGGTCCACCGACTCGTGATCGACGATCTCGATCGACCCCTCCACCCAGGTGCGGGACAATGCCCATGCGGCGGCGTTGCCGATGGCGCCGGCGCCGGCCAGAACGACGCTGCCGACGTTCCCATCGACATCGCCGTCGTCAGTAGCCCATTCGCCGGCATTGGGAACGGCGATCTCGCATTCGCCGTCCAGTTCCGCTCCGGGCAGGAACACGTGTCTGAACACGTCGGCCGCCGCCAGACAGGCCGCCAACCCCGCCCCGAACGGGTTGTTACTCGCCCCGCATCCTCGCGGGTCACGTGTCGACAGCTTGGCGCTCCAGCCCCTGGATCCCGCGAAAACGATTCGAGCGGTCTTCCACCGCGGGCGCGCTGTACCGACGACCACCTCTATTGTCGGCTGACCCGACAGGTCGACACGCGGGTTGATCCGCCGCGCCAACGCACAGACCTCGTCCCCGACGCCGCCTGCTCCCTCCTCGCGAATGATGATCGACGGATAGAGCCGCGCAAGCAGGCGAACCAGAAGATCAGCCATGGCCCGACCCTCATCGCCGCCAGCGTCGGGCCCGATCGTCACCCCAATGCAAACATCGGCCAACCGCGCCGCTAATCGCTGTTCGTCGAGCCCGGATATGACTTGAGAAACGGCGACGGCGTTGCGTTGAAAATAGTCCGGAATCGCCATAGTCAATCCTCCAGGCGCAGGACACGCCGGGCATCGGTTGGTGAAAGCCCCTGCCATCCCGCGCTCGACAAGCGGTACAGCGCGGTTTCAGGAGCCCGAACGCCGTGCCGGGCGAAGTCGGGCACCACGAGCGACAAACCCCCAAGCGTCGTTAGGACAGTGATCGATACAAAGTTGTCAACTTCATCGGGGTAACAGTTTGTAATTCCATTCCCCGTGAAACGCATCGGGGACCAGCGCGAGTGCGTCCATCTGTTCCTTGGTCACCGTAACGCCCGTCGGATACTCCCCGGCGTCGAGTTCGGCCCGGACCCGGAGCCCGGTGGCTGTCCGGACGTTCCCGATGCGGTCGACGATGGTCTCGTACGTCGTCAGCGGGGTGCCGCGCCAGTTCGCCGTGATGTGACAGAAGAGCCGGTGCTCGATCTTGTTCCACTTGCTGGTGCCGGGTGGAAAATGACTCACCTCGATGGTCAGTCCGGTCTCGTCGGCCAACTGTTGAAGCGCATGCTTCCAGGCGCGCAACCGATACCCGTTGCTCCCGCCCGCATCGGCCGTGATGAACAGGGTCGTGGCCTCGGGGTAGGCGCCGCAACCCATCTGATGCCACCAGTGTCGAATCGACGCCACCGCGAACGCCGGTGTGTCGTGGTCCCAGCCCACGCTCACCCAGGCTTCGTTGCGCGCCATGTCGTAGACGCCGTACGGAATCGCCTTGCCCTCGGCGTCGGTCGGGAAATCATGCACCAGCACCGCCGGCGGCGTGCCCTTCGGCTGCCATTCGCGCCCGCCGTTCTTGAAGTTCCCGACCAGCTCTTTCTTCTTCGTGTCGACCGAGATCACCGGCTGGCCGGCGGTCAGATGCGCGTCCGCGGTCTGGTTGATGTGCTCGAACTGCGCGTTGCGGTCCGGATGCGTGGCGCCTTCCTGCCGCTTGCGCGGCGATTGCAGCCGGTAGCCCAGGCGGTGCAGCAGCCGGCCCACAGTGGTCGAACTCACCCGCCACCCCTGCTCGTTCAGCGCCGCCGCCAGCTTTGCGCGACTCTTGCACGTCCAGCGCAGCGGCGAGGTCGGGTCTCCGCGCGTCAGCGGATCCACCAAGGCTTCGAGCGCGGCCTCGATGCCGGGTTGATCCTGCTGGATGCGAGGCCTTCCGCCTCCAGGGCGTCGGATGCGGTCCGTCGGCGCCTCGTCGCGGGAAATCTCCCGGCGTCCCTTGCGAATCGTCTCCCGAGCCAGACCGGTGGCCGACGAAACCACCGCGTCGCCGCCGTAGCCGATAGCGCGCGACTCGGCCGCCGCCCACCGGCGGCGACTGCGCTCGTCCAACACGGGCTCGACGGCGGCATACTTCGCAACAAGGGTCGCTTCCAGCTCGATGTCTCGCTTCATACCTCCAGTATGACCAGAAAATCGGCAGGTGACAAACTAGTTTAGGGTAGTGTCCTTACCATGGGGTAGGCGTCGTCGGTATCCGAGTGAAACGCTTCCGTAGGGTGTGAGTGCACCTGTATGGCAAGCCGTTCGGCGTTCTCATACAGCCACACGTTCAGCCGATGAAGTTCGTCCGCCTCCACGCGCACGCACAGGCCGCCGGCAAGGCGATAGGCAGTCTGTTTCGGGCAGTGCAACGTCCTGACAAGCAAGCGGTCGTCGCGAACTACCCCGCTCCAGAGTATGAAGCGCTCGTTCCCATCGAGTCCCGCTTCACGCAACTGCCGGTCCGTCGCGCCACATAGGTCAGCCGGGACAACGAACTCACGAATCGACTCGAACGTATTCATTCTGGTGGCACACCAAGAAGGAATCCGACCTTGGGTACCATCTGCACCTCAAAGCCTTTGATGGGCTCCAGGCCGTACTTCGAAATGGTGTCGACAAGCCGGACAAGACGCCCCGCGCCGGACGTCCGGTACGACTCCCAGTGGTCGCCGCTATGGGCAGGATGCTCGTGGTATTCCCGCACGCCGGCCATGCACAGAAAAGGAATGTCGTCGCCGCCGTAGCCTTGCATGAGCGGTTGCGGTACCACCAGTTGCGCTTGCGCGAGCGCCTGCGCAACGCCCGGCGGTAGTAGCACCTGCGCAACGCCCGGCGGCTGCGGCCGGGCGGCTTCTCCCGCGTCCGGCGGCGCTGGCATTCGCAGCAATCGCGTTGGCAACTCCGACCACTTCTAAGGCTCACGGGTCAGCGGGTGGACGAGCCGCACGGACGGCGGGACTGCGTCATAGTTCGAGTAGTCGAACCAGACCCCGCTCAGAATCGAGATAGGTTGCGTTTTGGCGGTTGCCAGAATCACCAGCGCGTGGGGGAATTCGGCATCCGCGAGAAACCAGCCCCGGCGTCCGTATTCGTCGGCCCGCGACCGAAACTCGGCTGTTTCCCTGTCGAATTTCCGTCGAGAAACAGCCGGGTCCACGAACTGCGGCTCAGACACTGCTACCGCCAACGCCGGCCTTGAGGTTCAGGAATAGTTTGGCGCCTGCCATAATGCCTGATCCACCGATCTTCTTGCCGGTATCGATGGATTGGCCGGATTCGTCCCGCAGCTCCCACCGCTCTGGGGGCTGTCCTGAATTGCCCGAGTCCTTCAGCGCATCTTCCACGGCCTCCCCGATCTGTTCGTCCAGGCCGACCTTGACTTCAACCGGTTGGCCATTGACAACGATCGTGATCTCAAAACGCTTGTCGCTCATTCCCATCTCCTTACCCACTGTGCCCACGATGCACAGTGGGTATTATGCGCCACAGGGCCGCCCAGACTGTCAAGCCTCCGGACCGAAGGCGTGCCCGCCGAGCTCCGCAAGCCACTGCACGCCCACCTCGGCGCCGCCAGACCCTCGCCGCGTCAGTGCCTCGCACGGTTAGGGGGCGGAGTCAGGACGAGGATTCTCGTTGCGGCAGCGGACGACGGAGGGCGGGCAGAAGCCGGTGTGGATGGTCGCGGTTGGCGAGACCGAGGGTTCCGGGCTCCGCCCCCAGCTCACAGTCTGGCTCGACGGCTGTCCGCTCGATGACGCCGCCCCTCGCCGCCTAACGTCGGGCACCTCCACCAGACGAGGCCGCGCGATCGGGGTGCTGGCGTCAACGGGCGGTGAACAGCGACCGCATGAGTATCACTCGCTGCTGAGCAAGCACTACCTGAGCGGGCCGCCAACGGCAGACTCCGTCACGGTCAGCTAGGTCAAACGCACCGAGCGAGGGTCGGCGAAGAGGTCGCCGGCAGGATGCGGCTGCTCCACACGCTGTAGGTAGCCCTTTTTCTGCAGCGAAACCAAGCGGTTTCCTGCTGCCGTTTTCTCGATATTGACTTGGTCGGCCAGTTCCAACGCGGTAACGGTCCCACCGGCTTGCGAAACCAGGCGCAAGGTTTCACGATCCTTTGCGGTGAGTATACCGACGGGTTCTGCGTCCTCGAGGTCGTTGGAAGAGAAGCATACGAACAGGGCAACGTTGCTTGACGCGGCGACATCGCCAATCACGCTTCGGGTGTCCTCGTCCTCACTGCAAATGAACAACGAGAAACTGCCGTATCGCCCGGCTTTCACGTCTTCACCGACGGTCACAACCAGATTCCGCAGGACCCCCGGTGTCGGGCAAGCGGCGCCCATCTGGAGGACACCGAGCATCGGTCCGTGTTTACGGTCGTGGGGCATGAATTTGTGAATGACCTGATCAACGTATGGATCATCCCAAACAGCAGGCCCGGTACCCACAGGAACGAATTTGACATCGAACGGAATCGCCCCGGACATAATCATTTTTCACCGTCGAAATGAAGGGTAACAGGTCGTGAACAGGATCAGTGAGGCAGATCGCCTCCTCTCGACGATACGGGCCGCTGCCCGGCGGGAATCGACGTTCCGCCCGTGCGAATCGCTCCTCCGCATACTCGAGCGGCGTGTCTCCTTCGCCGTTCCCGAGCAGGATGTCGGCGCGCCCCCCTCGACGAGTGCCCGGATCACGTCCGGAGCGACGCCGTCCGTGTAGAGCGCCTGATGGAGAGGTCGGTCCTTCGTCCAGGTGCAGATCTGGTTGGGGTCGACGCCGACCTGCAGGGCCGCCGTCACCTCCGAACTGGTCGGCCTCTCCAGCCAGTCCGGGTCGCAGATATTCTGCGCCGCCGCGGAAACGCCGGTCAGCGTCAACGCCAGAACCATCGGAATGCCGTCGAGCGTCCGCGCGCCCCGTGCAGACGGGTGCGGCGGTTCCGGCCGTCGACGCGCGGGTCCGGTCCGTGGGCGCGCACGAGAGGCCGCGAGAGCTCTCCTTCTCGGCGAATCCTACCCCTCGCCGCTGCACGATCCATTCCTCGTCCGTCGGCTGCCGTTTCGTGACGACCCGCAGCAATACGTCGGGCGCCACGCTGACGCCATCCGGGAAAACCGGTCACGTCGGACACCGCGGTGACCAGCAGACCTACCTCCGCCAGCGCCCGCTCGGTGCCCCCCCGGTCGACACCAGTTCGGCGCCGCGGGCCGCCAAGGCGCGGCCAAAGGTCGACGATCCAGCAGCACCACACGAGCGGCAGCCTCCAGTTCGCGGGCGAAGGGGACCGGCTTGTCGTCGATCAACACCTCGCATCCACCCGGACGACCGGACCGTCCACGAGCCCGAACAGCTCGTGGAGCCTCTCGACCGCAGCACTAGGTTAACCGAACCGCGCTTATCTGACGCGTCGCTCGCCGTGGTCGCCCCGACCGAGACTGTGATCGGCCCGCCGAGCACGAACCGCCGCCACTTGGTCGACGCCTCGGTCAGCGCCAACACCCGCGCCTACGCCAGCGTCGCTCTGCCGCCGCTACGGGTGGCTCGACGAGCGCCCGCTGAAACGCTGCGCGTGGCTTTCCAGATGGGTTCGGCGGAGTCGGGCTCCACCATCAAGGTCCGGTCTGCTGTCCGGCCGCAGACGCCCGGCCAGCGAATGGTCGTACGTGGTCCCCCCATTCGACCACCCAAAGTGACCCACAGGCACAAAGGCGGGTCAATGGATCGTCTCCCCGACGTCATGGTCGACGATCACAAGCTCGCCGGCAGCTGCTTCCAAGATGCCGATGGCGATCTGCGCGACCAGACTCGCGAACGTCCACGCCCACCAGCGCGGCCAGCCGTGCAGCACATGCAGCTTCACCGCCTCGATGACCGTCGCCAACTCCAGCGCCTCGAATGGATGCAGCTCGCGGTCGAGCGTCACCCACTCGCCGATGACCCATTCCGCGCTTGTCGGCTCGTCCACCGTTACTTCCTCCGCGTCGCCTTCGACGAGCGGCAGTTCTGCAGTGGATCGTGGTCCCGGACCGTCCTACCCTTTTACCGTTCGGACTGCCGGACATTGCCCAGCCGCCAGCCCCGGACCAGGACCACAGCAGGTTGCCTTCGACCACCACCAGATCTCTGCAGGCCGTTGAACGGGCCGCCGCCGCGGAGGCTGCTCGACATCGTCGCACATCAGCCGCTGGCCGGTCACAACATCGGCTCCGCGAGCTCGCGGAGCCACTCTCGGGCCGGCGACATCTGCCGGCACGCACCGACTCTATCCTGCTCAACCCGTCCGGATCCGCATCGCGTCGAACGGCGGGCATCACGGCCTGACCCGCACCATCGAGGTCCCCAGGCCGGACGCCGCGGCCGAGCCGCCGAGCGGGGCGCCCCGGCTGCGCCTCTGCCGCCGCGGACCCTCGAACGGCAGGCGGCGCGCCACCGGCTCGACATCCCCCTCGGAGACCACAGAGCCGCCGCAGTCCGGACACCTCGACGGCCACGACAGCCGCACGTCGACCACGAAGCGCGTCAGGCAGCCAGAGCACCGCCCAGGACGCGTCTCCCGACGCTCGGGATGCGTCGTCGGAAGATGAGCCCCGATCAGACGCTGGCCGCTCACGATACCGTCCCTTGCCTTACTCGACCCTGCTCACCGTTCATACGCCGTCGCCGCCCCCGAACCCGCATAGCGCACCACCTGCCCCGTCCGATACGACGTCAACCGCACCAGCCCGCAGGCCTGGCACACATCTGCTTGACAATCCCCCGTCGAACGCTCCCGGTCGAACCGCCACAGGTGCCCGTTCTCGCGGCGAGGACACACCGGGACCACGAGCTTCTGCTCCGGCATCAGTCCTGTCGATGCGTCCTCAGAGCCCCTCCGCCAGCCGGCGGCCCAGCACCGCCTCGACCGGGCCGTCGCCGACATCGGCAACCCGCGTGCCGGAACGTTCCCAGCCGGCCAAGCCCGGGACCGCGAGGCTCATTCTCACCTTCCGTTCGACGACGCCGGCGTCGCCGAATCGAGCGCGTCGTGCAACGCGTCGGCCAGCTCTGCGGCCGCATCGCGTTCGGCCGGCTTGATCAGCTCTTGCAATATGCGACCCACGATGCAACGCAATGTCATCGTTCCGTCCGCATCCGGGGCGCGGCAAATGGCAGCCGGCGCTGCGTTTCCGGTCCCTCAATGTCCGCGCGAGCGAGAACGTCGGCCCCGCAGTCCGGACACACCGCCGGCACCGGCAGCGGCAGCCGTACGTCGATGGCGAACTGCGTCTGACAGCCCAGGCACTCACCCGCCACCGTCTCCCGACGCTCCGGAGACGCCGCCGGCAGATGCGCACCCAGCAGCCGCCGCGCGCTCACCGCTCCGCCACCGCCAAGCGCATAAAGTCGTCCGTTCCCGCAGCCGACTCTAGCCAGCCGAGAATGTCGCCTGCGTCCAGCGTCCAGCGGTCCGCCTCGATCGGTGCGATGACGCTCCACTTGAACCGCTGGTAGAACCGCTCGGCCGTCGCCGCGTCGGTCACCGACAGCAGGATCCCCGGCGCGAGCTGGGCCGGGCCCGAGCCGCCGTAGCCCCACGCCGGTCCCGTCGGCGAGTGGTTCCGCACCGCGAGCGACGACCGCCAGTCCAGCGAGGCGCCGTCGACCCTGATCAGGACCTCGCCCTTGCCCTTCTCTCCCCTGATCGTCATCGATCCGGCAGCGTACCACGGCTCCCCGAAGAGACCGGCGGCGCGACCGGATTCGCTCCGAGTCGTTCCCACACGCCTCGGCAAGAACGGGGAACGAACGCGCATCCTGGGGATCCACGACGACCCGCAGACGCTACGGAATTTGCGGGAGGCGCTCGTCCCCCCGGTCACTCCCCGGTCGTGACAGGCAACCCGCAGAGGCTCTGGACACGTCGCTCGCGCCGCGGGATCCGTCCGCGGAGGGCTAGAATAATCCGCTATAGTCGAATCACGAATTGTGCACGGAAATGCACACGGCCGCTGGAGGCAGCTCCCTAAACAACGGAAAATAAATAGGTTAGCCTTCAGCTCCAGACTTCACCACGGACTCCCAGCCCCTCCACCAGCGTGATCAACGCCGACAGGTCGTCGCGTCCCCGTCCCCGCCCGTGGAGCCCGTTGATGAACTGCATCGTCAACGCGCCGGCCGGCAGCGCCACGCCGAGGTCGTGCGCCAGGCTCAGGACGATGTCCAGATCCTTGTGATACAGCCGGCTCTCGATGCCGGCGTCGAAGTCGCGCCGCGCCATCCGGTCGCCGAAGAAGTCGAGCACGCGGCTCGACGCCATCCCCTGCAGCATCGCCTCCCGGACCTTGCCCGCGTCGAGCCCGGCGCCACGAGCCAGCGTCAACGCCTCCGCGACCCCCTGAGCGGTCACGAGCAGGAGGAGTTGGTGGCACGCCTTCGTCGCCTGACCTGCTCCGTGATCGCCCATGTGCAGCACCTTCGTGCCGATGCAGTCGAAGAGCGGCCGGACGCGCTCGAGGGCGTCGGCCTTCCCGCCGACCATGATCGAGAGGGTGGCGTCGCGGGCGCCGTGGGGACCGCCCGAGACCGGCGCATCGAGCATGTCGACCTGCCGTTCCCCCAACCGGGCGGCGATTGCACGGGTCGCGGTCGGATCGATGGTGCTGGTGTCGACGACCACCGTGCCGGGCCGGGCGCCGTGCACGACGCCGTCGTCGCCGAGCAGGACCTGCTCGACGTCCGACGTGCCGGTCAGCATGGTGAAGACCGCGTCGCAGTCGGCGGCCAGCGCCGCCGGGGTCGCCGCCGGGGCCGCCCCCCGCTCGACCAGCGGCTCGAGGGAGACCGGTCGCCGCGCGTAGACCGTCAGGTCGTGGCGCGCCCGCAACAGATTGAGCGCCATCGAGCGCCCCATCACGCCCAAGCCTATGAATCCGACTCGCATGATCGTCCCTCCCGTCGTGACGACGCCGGCCGGCGCCACCTGCCGAGCGTACAAAATCGCGGCGCGGCGCGGCGGACTGTATTAGAGTGAACCCGCAACGCGGCAAGCTCGACAATGCGCGAAACCCGCAATCGGAAAGAGGCAGTCGTCATGCGATTCATGCGCTACCCCGTCGTCGTCGCCGGCGCCATTCTGTGCGCGTTCCTGCTCGGCCGCCTGTCCGCACAGGACGTCGAGCCTTCCTGCCCGATGTGCCCTGCCGCCCACGTCGCGGCGGAGGAGCTCGCCGAGTACGCGTTCGTCGGACGCGCGGGCGGTCTGGTCGATCAGCAGGTGCGGTCGATCGACATCGGCAAGGCGAAGGTCCAGATCGCCATGGCGCACCGCGGCCGGCTCCCGGAGCGCCGGGGAAGCGTGGCCGAGCACGATCTGGTCACCGAGGTGTACGTCGTCATGAGCGGCGGCGGGACCATACTGACCGGTCCCGATCTGGTGAACCCGGTACGGCGTCCGCCCGACAACCGCGCGGTGCAGTTCCTCAACGGCCCCGGCAACAACGCCCAAGACGTCCGGAACGGCGCGACGCACCAGCTCAAGCAGGGCGACGTATTCGTCATCCCCGCAGGCACCGGGCACGAGTTCACGCGGATCGACGACCACATCAGCTACATGATGGTGCGCGTCGACCCCGACAAGGTGGTGCCGCTGATGGACGCGGCGGCATCGCGCGCCTATCTCGACGAACGACATTGAGGCAGACCATGACCTATCGACGATTCGGATACGGACTTCTGCTCTGTGCGCTCGGTGTGGCGCTGGCCGTCGTGGCGGCGGCGCCGGGCGGCGCGTCCTCCACCGGAGTCACCACCCAGTCGGGTGACGGCGCGCTGGGCGGCGCCGGCTTCGCCTTCGATCCGTACTGGCCGAAACCGCTGCCCGACAACTGGACCCTCGGCAACGTCGTCGGCGTGGCGGTCGACTCGCACGACCACGTCTGGATCGTGCACCGGCCCGGCAGCCTCAACCAGCAGGAACGGGGCGCGGACGCCGACCCGCCGCTCGCCGAGTGCTGCCGGCCGGCTCCGCCGGTCATCGAGTTCAATCAGGCAGGCGACGTCGTCCAGGCCTGGGGCGGCCCCGGCCACGGCTTCGAGTGGCCGCAGTCCGAGCACGGCATCTTCATCGACCATCTCGACAACGTCTGGCTCGCGGGCAGCGGGGGCAACGACTCGCAGATCCTCAAGTTCACCCGGCATGGCCGGTTCCTGCTGCAGATCGGCGCGCAGGGCCAGGGCCAGGGGAGCAACGACCTCGCCAACTTCGGGCAGCCGGCCGAGATCGACGTCGACCCGGAGACCAACGAGGTCTACATCGCCGACGGCTACGGCAACCGGCGGGTCGCGGTGTTCGACGCCGACACCGGCGAGTACCGCCGGCACTGGGGCGCCTACGGCAACGTCCCGACCGACGATGCCTACACCTACGATCCGGATGCGCCGCTGTCGCAGCAGTTCGGGCGGCCGGTGCACTGCGCGACGCTGTCGGACGACGGGCTGGTCTACGTGTGCGACCGCGTGAACGACCGGATCCAGGTGTTCCAGCGGGACGGCACCTTCCTCGACGAGGTGCTCATCGCCCCGCGGACGCGCGACTTCGGCTCGGCGTTCGACGTCGACTTCTCGCCGGACCCCGAGCAGCGGTTCATGTACAACATCGACGGGATGAACCAGAAGGTCTGGATCATCTCGCGCGAGGACCTGTCGATCGTCGATTCCTTCGGTTTCGGCGGGCATCGGGCGGGCGGCTTCACGGCGGCCCACAGCCTGGCCGTCGACGCGAGCGGCAACATCTACGTCGGGGAGACGCTCGAAGGAAAACGGGTTCAGCGCTTCGTGCGGCAGTGAACGGCAGCGCCGACTCCGCCGGCGTGCCCGCGTGCACGGACCGGATCGGCGTCGTCCACTGGGTACAATGGTCCTGCGCGGAGGACGGGCGCGTCGGTCCGGCGCACCCGCGCCGCGCTGCGATGCAGGAGGGGCACAGACCGTGATGTTGAAGGCGACGAAGACGATAGCCACCGCGGCGGTCGTGCTGGCCGGGATCTCCATCCTGGCGGCCGGCCCGGCCGCCGCCCAGTCGACCGACTTCGAGCCGCCCCGGCTGGCGAACGGCAATCCCGACCTGAACGGCATCTGGCAGGCGCTGAACGCGGCGCACTACGACGTCGAGCCGCACATCGCACGGCCGGCGATGCAGCTTCGCCAGGGGCCGCGCAGCCCGCTTCCCGATGTCCCGGTCCTGCGGCTGGGCGCGGTCGGGGCAGTCCCCGGCAGCATGGGGGTCGTCGACGGCGGTGGCCGGATCCCGTACACGGCGGAGGCGCGCGCGCGGAAGGAAGAGAACCAGGACAACTGGATCGACCGCGACCCGGAGATCAGGTGCTACATGCCGGGCGTCCCCCGCGCCACCTACATGCCCTTCCCGTTCCAGATCTTTCAGAACGAAAACAACATCTTCATCGCCTACGAGTTCGCCGGAGCCGTGCGCGACATCTATCTGGAGGACGTCGGGCCGGCCGAGACCGACTCGTGGATGGGCCAGTCCGTGGGACGCTGGGAAGGCAACACGCTGGTGGTCGAGGTGACCGGCCAGAACGATCAGACCTGGTTCGACCGGGCCGGCAGCCACCATACGAATCAGTTGCGCGTCGTCGAGCGCTACACGTTGATCGGCCCGAACCATATCCAGTACGAGGCGACGATGGAAGACCCCAACGTCTTCACGGAGCCCTGGACCATCCGCATGCCGCTCTACCGGCGGATCGAGCCGGGCGCGCGGCTGATGGACTTCAAGTGCGTCGAGTTCGTCGAGGAACTGCTGTTCGGCGATCTCCGGCGAAGCCCGCTGCCGCGCTAGGAGCCTGCGCCGTGGAACGGCGTAGACTCCCAGGCAGGCCCGGTCGGGCGGAAATCGGAGCCGGAGGCGACGATTTTCGGGCTAGGCGCCGGTTCCCATGATTTACGAGTGCAGCAAGGAGGTCCGGATGCGAATCAACAATCGATATCGGCTCGCGTCGGGCGCCGCGCTGACGGTCGGCCTCGTGATCGCCACGGCCGCCGCGGTGGACGCCCAGGAGATTCCACGCACCGCCGGCGGACGCCCGGATCTGTCGGGTACGTATGACACGGCGACGCTGACGCCGCTTCAACGCCCCGCGGAGTTCGGTGACCGCCTCACGCTGAGCGAAGAAGAAGCAGCGGCGATCGCCCAGGGCGAACCGCTGGCGCTGGCCGCCGTGTTCGGCATCCCGCCCGACAGGAACATCGAGAGCGCGCCGCCGAGCGAGGCGCCGCCGGTAGGGGGCGACGGATCGACCGGGGCCGCGGGCGCCGTCGGCGGCTACAACACCTTCTGGATGGATCGCGGCAGCGGGGCGTTTCAGATCGACGGCGAGTGGCGCACGTCGATCATCACCGACCCGCCGAACGGCCAGCGGCCGCCGCTGACGGCCGAGGCGCAGGCGCGCATGGCCGAGGCGGCCGGCTTCTTCCGGCCGAACAGCGGCACGGCGTGGTGGCTGGTAGAGAACGGCCTCGACGCCCCCGGTCCCTACGACGACCCGGAGATCCGGCCCCTCGCCGAACGTTGCCTGCTCGGCTTCGGGTCGACCTCGGGGCCGCCGATGCTGCCGGTGCTCTACAACAACCTGAAGCGGATCGTGCAGACCGACGACCACGTCATGATCCTGGTCGAGATGGTGCACGACGCCCGCGTCGTCCGGATGGACGACGAGCACGCGCCGCCGGAGATTCGCAAATGGCTCGGCGATTCGGTCGGCCACTGGGAAGGCGACACGCTCGTCGTCGACACGACCAACTTCACCGACACGCCGGCCCTGAGCGGGGCGTCCCGCAATCTGCACGTCGTGGAGCGCTTCACGCGGATCGACGCGGACACGCTGCGCTATCAGTTCACCGTCGACGATCCGACGGTCTGGAGCGCCCCGTGGAGCGGCGAGTATGTCTGGCCGGCCACCCGCGACCGGGTCTACGAGTACGCCTGCCACGAGGCGAACTACTCGTTCCGCGGCATCCTGGGCGGCGCACGGATTCTGGAGCAGGACGTCCGCGAGGGGCGCCAGCCGTAAGGAACAGGAACCGATGGAGGCTCTCATGCGCAATCGAGCCCGTGCGCTGGCCGTGATCGTGTCTGCTGTCGCCACATTGACGGCAGGATCCGCCATGGCACAGTCCGAGGACATCCCCCGCACCGCCGGCGGGCGTCCCGACCTGTCCGGCACCTACGACATCGCCACGCTGACGCCGCTGCAGCGGCCCGAGCGCTTCGGCGACAAGGCGTTTCTGACGGAAGAGGAAGCAGCCGGGATCGCGCGCCAGGAGTTCGAGCGCAACGCCAGCCGCAACGAGGCGAGCGACCCCAACCGCGAGGCGCCGCCCGCCGGTGGCGACGGATCGCCCGGCGCGGCCGGCAACGTCGGCGGCTACAACACGTTCTGGATCGACCGGGGCAACGAAGCGTACCAGATCGACGGCCAATGGCGGACGTCGATCATCGTCGACCCGACGAACGGCCGCCAGCCGCCGCTGACCGACGCGGCGCGGGAGCGGATCGCCGCCCGCCGGGGCCTGGCCCGCCCCAACGCCGGCACCGCCTGGTGGATGATCGAGAATGGCCCCGACGCCCCCGGTCCCTACGACGACCCGGAGATCCGACCGCTCGCCGAGCGCTGCCTGCTCGGCTTCGGCTCCACCGGCGGACCGCCGATGCTGCCGGTGCTCTACAACAACCTGAAGCGGATCGTGCAGACCGACGATCACGTCCTGATCCTGGTCGAGATGGTGCACGACGCCCGCATCATCCGGATGAACGCCGAGCACGCGCCACCGGAGATCCGGAGTTGGCTCGGCGACTCGGTCGGGCACTGGGACGGCGACACCCTCGTCGTCGACACCACCAACTTCAACGACACGCCGGCGCTCCGGCAGACGATGCGCGACCTCCACGTGGTGGAGCGCTTCACGCGCCTCGACGCCGACACGCTGCTCTACCGGTTCACGGTGGAGGATCCGAATGTGTGGACCGCGCCGTGGACCGGCGAGTACGTCTGGCCGGCCAGCGACACCCGCGTCTACGAGTACGCCTGCCACGAGGCGAACTACTCGTTCCGTGGCATTCTCGGCGGGGCGCGGATTCTCGAGCAGGACGTGCGCGAGGGACGGGTCCCCGAACCGCCCCGATAGACCGGTAAAGAGACACAGGACTCGGAGGTACACGCCATGATCACGCAGTCACGCCGTTCGTCACGCCTCACGCTCTGCCTGCTGGCCGCCGCTCTGCTTGCGATTGTCGCGACCAGCGTCCCGGCCGTCGCGCACCATGCCTTCGGCGCCGAGTTCGATCCAAACCGGCCGGTGCTGCTCCGGGGTCCCATCGTGCGGGTCGAATGGGTCAACCCGCACACCTGGATCCACGTGGAGGTGACCAACGACGACGGCACCAGCGAAGTGTGGATGGTCGAGGGGGGCACGCCCAACACGCTGCTGCGCCGGGGCCTGCGGCGGGACTACGTACAGCCCGGCACGGTGGTGGTCGTCGACGGCTATCAGAGCAAGGATCGCACGGCCCGGGCCAATGCGCGCGACCTGACCTTCGAGGACGGCCGCAAGTTCTTCATGGGCTCGTCCGGCACTGGCGCCCCGTACGACAACGAGCGGCGAGATCGTTAGTCGAAGACTGCATCGTCAGGGCGGGGCGGCCCATTCAGGCCGCCCGCCCCATACCCTGTCGGCCGGCTACCGAGAACATCCCTATTCGTAGAACGCCGGCGCCGTCTGCAACGTCTCGAACAGCGCCAGGTCGTGCTCGATCCAGAACGTGGCGTTCCGCTCGGCCACGAACGTCTCGACCTTCTCCATCGACTCCAGCGACATCTCCGCGTCGAAGTTGAAGGTCGGCACGCGGCGCTCCTCCCGGCTCAGCCGGAAGTGGTAGAGGTCACCCGAAAGCACGAGGGGCCCCGTCTCGGCGAGGTCGAGGAAGAGCACCTGGTGCCCCGGCGTGTGGCCCGGGGCCGAGACGATCTGAACCCGGCCGTCGCCGAACACGTCGTGGTCGCCGTCGAGGACCATCCGCTCGAGGTTGCGCATGTTGTCCAGGAGCGACTGGGCCGCCTCGGCGCCGGTCCCCTCCGGGAACGCCGCGTCGAGGTCGCCCTGCTGCACGAGCCACGTGCCACCCGTCAGCTCGCCCGCCACGCCGATGTGGTCGAAGTGGATATGGGAGAACGCGACGTAGTCGAACGACCCGAGGTCCACGCCCAGGCCGTACTCCTCGAGCTGCTCGGCGAACGTCCGGTCGAGACGCTGGCCGCTGTCGCTCCAGCCTTCGGTCTCGGCCACCGCCGACGGCAGCCCGCCGTCCCACAGCAACGTGCCGGCGGGGTGGTCGACGACGTAGCAGGGCACGATCAGCTCGCGGACATCGGTCTCGTCGTCGGCGATGCTGAAGCGCTCCACGGTGTCGAATCGCAACCGCCCGCACTCGAAGACGTACAGCTTGAGCGACTCCTCGGCGACGGCCGGCTCCTCCGCAGCCGGCGCCGGCGACGGCTCTCCCCCGCCGCCGCACCCGGCGGCGCCGAGCATCGACGCGAGCAGGACGGCTGCCAGCCGCATGCAGACGTTTCGTGTCATGCCACCCGCCTTCACTGTCCGCCCGCTTCCCGCTCCTCGAGGCGCGCGCCGCCGAGAATGCCCGGCATCGCGTAGTTCCCCTCGTGGCAGGCGTACTCGAAGATCGGGTCCATGGTCGACTCGTGGCGCAGCTCGACCGTCCACGGCCGCGTCCAGGTCTCCGCATCGTTCAGCGTGATCTCGTGCCGCAGTACGCCTGGACCGATCCGCGTGTAGCGCTCGACGAGGTGGAGATTCTCGGTCGCGCCGCTGAAGCGCGCCTGGGGCGAGTAGTTCATCGTCTCGACGACGAGCGTGTCGCCCTCCCAGCGGCCGCGCGCATCGCCGGCCCACTGCCGGATGCCGTCGTCGATGTGCGGCCGGCCGTCGAGCGGGATCACCCGTGTGAAGTGGCCCATCTCCTGGAAGATCGCCACGTGGGTCGGCGTCTGGACGACCTGGAAGTAGCTGTTGTAGCCCGCCCCCATGCGCGGCGCCTCGAAGTGCAGGCAGCGGTCGCCCAGGGTCCGATCATCAGGGCCGTCGGACGGATGCTCGGCCGCGTAGGCCCGCCGCTCGGCGGCACGCGCCGAGGCGGTCTCGGTCAACGCCGGAACGCGCCCGTCGGGAGGATCGATGATCAGCGACGTGCGGTTGTCCAGATGGCGCTCCACCAGCCAGAACGCGTTGTAGTTGCCGGTGACGACGTCGAAATCCTGAAACTCGGCGTTGCCGAGCGCCTGCTGAATCAGCCGGTCGCCCAGCAGATCGCCCGCCTGCTCGGCGTCGCGGAACTCCTGGATCCTCTGGGTCAGCTCCGCGAGCTCCTCGTCCGACAGGGTCGCCCTGCCGGCGAGCTGCTCGGGGCGCTCGAGCGGCGTCGCGCTGTTGTTCGTCCAGATGCCGGACAGGTCGGGCTGTCCGAACGGATTTGTGGGCGCCGTGTAGTCGCCCTGCCCGAACGCCGCGACCGGCGCCAACGCGAGAACCGCGGCCATCGCCGCCCATGCCGTGAAACAGCGGCTATTCATGGAAACCTCCCCTGCGCCTTTGTGGAATACCGTCCGGCGAGGCGCTGCCGGCGCGTTATCCGATCACGATAGACGGCTGCGCCCGCCAGCGCAAGGCGTCCGTGGTACAGTCGCCCGACATGTCGACCGCGACGCTCTGGCAACGCTGGGTCCGTCGTCCACAGTCGTTCTGGCTGCGCAGGGCGGTCTTCCAGGTGCATCTCTGGTCGGGCCTCGGGATCGGCCTCTACGTCATCGTCATCTCGGTCAGCGGCAGCATCCTGATCTACCGCAGCGAGCTGCGCCAGACGTTCGAGCCGCAGCCGCGCTTCGTCGAGATCGTCGGCGAGCGAATGACGGAAGAGGAATTGACCGCGGCGGCCGAGCGCGCGTACCCGGACCACAGCGTGCGGCGGGTGATCCTGCGCGACGATCCGGCGCAGGCGAGCACGGTCACGATCGTCCGCGACGGCGAGCCGTCCCAGATGGTGTTCGACCCGTACACGGGAGAGGACCTCGGGCACCGGCTGCCGCTACCCTACCGTCTCACGACATGGCTGCTCGACCTGCACGACAATCTGCTCGGCGGGCAGACCGGCCGGCACGTCAACGGCGTCGGGGCCATCCTGCTGACGCTGTCGGCCCTGACCGGCTCGATCATCTGGTGGCCGGGCATCGCGGGCTGGCGCCGCGCCCTCAACGTCGACTGGCGCGCCAACTGGCGCCGGCTAACCTGGACCCTGCACGGTGCGATCGGAATCTGGACCCTGCTCTTCGTCCTGATGTGGGGCGTCACCGGCATCTATCTGGCGTTTCCCGACCCGTTCAACGCGCTCGGAGACTACCTCGAGCCGTTCGACGAGGAATCGTTCGAGCCGCGCACCGTCGACACGATTCTCTACTGGGTGGCCCGCGTGCACTTCGGCCGCTTCGGCGGGACGGTCACCAAGGTCTCCTGGTTCGCTATCGGACTGCTGCCGCCGGTCCTGTTCGTCACCGGCGCGATCATGTGGTGGAATCGTGTCCTCCGACCGCAGATCGAGACGGATGCCACCCGCCGCGCCGCCGCGTCGCCGGCCACGACCGGAGAGTGAGGACACTCCCATGCACACTTACAGTCGACCGCAGCCGTTCCGCGTCGCCGGAGTACTCATCGTTACCGTACTGCTGACCTTGACACACGCCATGACCGCAACAGCCCAGAACCGCATGCCTCCGCTCTCGGAGGACCGGATGACCCCGGAGCAGAAAGCCGCCGTCGAGGAGTTCAAGGCGGCCCGCAACACGGACGGCTTCGGCGGGCCGTTCATGGTGCTGCTCCGGAGCCCCGAGATGATGAACCGCGCGCGGAACGTGGGCGACTACGTGCGCTTCCGTAGCGCCCTGCCGCCGCGACTCAGCGAGTTCGTCATCCTGCTGACCGCGCGCCACTGGACGCAGAACTACGAGTGGTATGTCCACGCGCCGATCGCCGAGCGCGAGGGACTCGATGCGGCCGTCATCGAGGCGGTGGCCGACGGACGCCGGCCGGCGGAGCTCGCCGACGACGAGGCCGCGGTCTACGACTTCTGCATGGAGCTGCTGCGCAACCACGAGGTCAGCGACCCGACCTACGCCCGGATGGTGGAACACCTGGGCGAGAACGGGGTCATCGACACCATCGGCATTCTGGGCTACTACCAGTTGCTGGCGATGGCGATGAACACGGCCCGGACCCCGCTTCCGGAGGGCGTGGAGCCGGGGCTGCCGGCGTTTCCGCGGTGACGGCTGGCTAACCGGTCCAGCAGGGCCGCGCCCCGAACACGCCATCCCGCCGGGTCGCTGCCAGCACGCAACGGCGGTTCTGGTCCATGGATCATCCGGCAGTGGTTGAGGTCTCAGACTGGCATGGCTGTCAGAATCACGCTCTCTTGGCGGACCGCGGACCCCTTCTGACGCCTCCCTTGCGCCGCAGATTCAAACCGGACAAATACAGGTCGGGCACGTCAATCTGGTCACCAGAACGCTGCCGGAACACACCCAGATCGATCAAATAGTCAACGAAGTCCGCCGGCTGCTCAACCGGCGGACGAACATCGGGGCCTCCACGGGGCCCCGATGTTTTCGTCCAGGCAGTCTCGAACAAGTCGACGATCTCCTTCCGCGTCCAGGGCACAAGTCGATCCAGCGTCAGTCGCTCCTTCACCCCTTCCAGCCACGGCCACTCACTGGAGATTCCTTGCGTCACATGACTATCGGAAACATCGTCGAGCGCCTGGCGAAGCGCGGTGGGATGAATGAGCCGAGGCGGACGCAGGGTCCGATTCACGGCATCCTTGCCGGCGGCTTGCTCTATCAGCCGAACGAGTGATCGAGGACCGACCCGGTCGTTACCGTCACGGAGGTGGGCAAGCACCCAGTTGCGAACGAAGCCCTTCTTCTTCCCGGCGCCCATGAACTCCCCGGATAACCGCTCCAACAGGGGATGTGCGTCGTTTGGTTCTCGGATCTGTGGAATCAGCCCCAGCGAGTCATCTCTCTCGAACCGTATGCGAGCGCCACTACAGTACGCAGCGAGTCCTTCCGATGTGTTGGCGATGCGCTTCACCAGCATGGCGAGTAGCGCCGCATCCGACCACTCGAGCTCTGCTCGATTGGCCGCGAGCTTGGCGAAGTCCGCCGTTCCCATTCCCGCGTGGCGGCGAAACAGGTCCGAGCGGAGAAAGACCTTCGCCCGGATCCGCTGCCAACGCCGACTGTAGTCGGACCAGAACGCGACCAGCCCGCGCACCATCCGAGCCATGAGTGCCCAGTCGAAACCACCCAATGTGTCAAGTTCCTCGTAGCCCACGTAGATTCGGGAATCCTCTTGCTGTAATCGCTCCTCCAACTCGTCCAAGGCGGCGGTGAGGCTCGTTTGGGGCATTTCGTACGTTCGGAGAAGCTCGCCGACATCCACGGCAGCCGGTTGCAGCATTGGCTGCAGCGCGTCCCGCGCCCGCCCATCGAGCCGATCCGCCAGCCGTCGGACCAGCATGATGTGCCAAATCTTCTTCGCGACTTCGTCCGAACGCGCCCACTTCGCGAGCGCTTGGGTATCGGGAAAACCCGTGCCAGCAGGATACGCGGCTCTCCACTGCGAGGAACCGGATTGGGCTTCCGGTGTTCGGATCTTCGGCATCCAGCCGGCGATCGCGGTCGCAAGATCACGATCTTCCGAGAAAAACGCCTTGAACAACGCGCTCTTTCCTGATCCTCTCGGACCGACAACCAGAACGACTCTCGGATCGAGCGCCCGAAGATGCTCGGAAACCGGATACAGTCGATACGCGAACAACTCTTGTTCTTCGGATTCTGCTTGTCCGTAGCCGAGGTCGACAAGCTGCCTCCGCAGGCTAACGCAGTCCTGTTTATTGAGTTGCCTTGACGTCCGGTTCATCGGCCCCGCCCCTTGGACCTCCTGAAGCTCGCTCGAAGACGTTCGAAAAGCTCCGTATAGGAACTCCCGAGCAGAATCGGCTCCGCAACTTCACCAAGGTTGCGGAAGGTTGCCAGACGTTCGTCGTACGGTAACACGACCGGCACATGCGGCGCGTCGGCGCTCTCCAGGTCGTCCAGCGTCCAGAAATCATCGGGCGTCTCGGGTTCCGCGTAATAGTACTCGCTGAATGCCTCGCGCGCCCGGTCGGTGAAGCGCTCCACGCATCCTCGAAACAGCGCTTCATCGGACCGCGGCACCATCGACGCTACAAGCACGCATTCCGCCTGGGGCCTGCCTTGCCGCACCCGGTCGCCGCCGAGTCGTTCCAGAATCAGCTCCAGCCCGCGCCAGCTCGCATCCGCGAGCGTGCCGAGCAGGACATGAAAATGGCACAGACCGCCTGTCAGGAACCCGGATACGTCGCCGAGTCCGGCGCGGGCATCGATCAGGATCCAACCTGGTGAGAGGTCCTCACGGATCCGCTGCAGGAGCACAACGAAGGGATGCGGTGTGCCATCCGGGGACTCCCCGCAGTCGATTCGGGCGAGCTTTCCATGTATCGGCTATCGAAGCGACCCGCGGGGCAAACGACGATCTCTCCAGCCCCGCGACCGCCATCAGGCGCATACCGGTGATGGTAGTCCTCCGTATCGATACCGGCCGGGTTTCCCAGAATACGCTGCTCCAAGAGGTAATCGGTGATCCCACACGAGGCGACGGCGCCATCGTAACCGGCGAGCAGAGTCCCGACGCCAGGTGCATCCAGGTCGGCGTCGAGCACCGCGACCCGTTCGCCGGCCGCGGCCAGATGCAGAGCCGTAGCCGCGAGCGCCGTCGACCGGCCGGCTCCACCCTTGAACGAATAGAACAGCGCGATTGGCGGAGCGCCCTTCGCGCGCAGCGTCCATGGCGGCTCCGGGGGGGGCGTCGAACCAGCCGGTCTTCGACAAGTGCCGGTCCCAGCATCCGCAGCCTGTCCGTTGTGTCGTGGCGCCTGGCTGCACTCCACGCCTGCTCCTGCCATGCGCCGTCGGGGTGTTGTGGATCGCGACCTGGAAGCACGGACTTCGACCAGTAGTCGGACGCCACTTCATTCAAATGCTCATCGACCTCGCGGCGGCTCGATTCCCAACTTCTGTCTGGACACCAGAGAACTACGCGGAGCCTGGCAAGCACGTCCTTGACCAGAAGGGCGCGCCAGTTCCGACGCTTGGAAATCAGCCAGCTTGCCATCCATGCTTCGGCTTGCTCGTGGGCATCATCGAGGTGCTGCATCAAATCACTCCCGCGAGACTGAGCTCGCCGAAGATCTGCCGATAGGCGAAGGCCGCCTCCTGATTCCATGCTCTCGCGTCCTGGGCGGTGACTCCCGGGCCCCGATAACGCTGCTCCGGTCTCCAGTTGTTGAGCACACTCGATGCTCTCAACGCCGTCTGAGCACCGAGATAACACCTGCCGGTCCGGGAGCTCACTTGAGCCGCGAGCGTATCGAGCGTGTCGCACAATCGAGGCAAGTCGTGCGATGATCCGCTCTTCCGGTTTCCAGTTGGATCAAGGTCTTCAAAGAGCACTCGACGACGTACCCCGCCAAGTAGGCGCCGCCATCGTAACGACTTCCCGCGATGAGCACGTTGGAGTCTTCCATATGCTTCCCGGCCGCATCCGGACAGTCGTCGCCGTTACCCTGCCTCCAACGACTCACTCTTCAGCGCTTCCCTCGCATCGCCGCTCGGCCGGCTCACGCAACGTCAGGTGGAACAAAGCGCAGGCGGCATTCGGGGCCGCCCGCGCGTGGAGATGCGCTACCGACCGGAGCGCCCTACTCCGGCAGCGCCAGCGTCACGAGCGACCCTGGCAGGCGGTTGGGACCGCCCGCGACGGGCACGACGATGTACTGCCGGCCCTCGTGCATGTAGCTCATCGGGATGCTGGTGGCCGGCGCCGGCATCTCGACGGCCCCGAGCTGCGTGCCGTCGGCCTTGTCCACCGCGTACAGCAACGGCCGGCCGCCGCGCCCCTCGCTGTACATCAGCAGCGTCCTGCTCACCAGGGTCAGCGCCTGGCTCCGCACGCCGGTGTTCGGCAGGTCCACGCCCTCCAGAGCCGGGTGGTTCTTGATCCGCTCGGGCGTGTCGCCGTTGGGGATCATCCACAGGGTGTCCCCGGTGTTCATGTCGATGGCGGTGATCCGGCCGTAGGGCGGCTTGAAGAGCGGCAGTCCCTGCGGCCCCTGCATGAAGCCGTTGTCGGTCGCGTACTTCGCCACCGTGCGGCCGATCGGGTTCGGGTCGGCGGCGTCGCCCTGCTCGCCCGGGCTCAGGATCGGCGCCGCGCAGAAGGTCATCGACGCCACGTAGAGGATGCCGGTGTCCGGGTCGGCCGACGTACCGCCGGTGATGTTGGTCCCGCCGCCGGGGCCGGGACAGTGCAGCGCGCCCCGCTTGCCGAGGTCGTTGTCCGGATGCAGTGGCGGGGTAAACATCGAGCCGTACTCATACCGGTTGAGTATCTCGAGGGCCTGCTGCCTCAACTCCGGCGTGAAGTCGATCAGGTCGTCCTCGGTGACGTCCTGCAGATCGTAGGCGGCCGGCTTCGTCGGGAACGGCTGGGTCGGCGAGTACCACTCGCCCGGCACGTGCCCGCGCGGGACCGGGCGCTCCTCGATCGGCCAGATCGGCTCGCCGGTCTCGCGGTTGAACACGTAGGCGAACGCCTGCTTGGTCGTCTGGACCAGGATCGGCACCTCGCGGCCGTCGATGGTGACGTCGAGCAGATTCGGGGCGGTCGGGTTGTCGCGGTTCCAGATGTCGTGGTGCACGGTCTGGAAGTGCCACTCGCGCTGGCCGGTACGGACGTCGAGAGCGAGGATGCTCGTCGCGAACAGGTTGTCGCCCGGGTGGAAGCCGCCCCAGTAGTCGTTGGTCGGCGGGTCGGTGACGACGTAGACGAGCCCCCGCTCCGGGTCGGCCGACAGCGGCGCCCACGCCGAGACGTTGCCGGTCCACTGCCAGGCGTCGTTCTCCCACGTGTCGAAGCCGAACTCGCTCTCCGACTGCGGAATCACGTTGAACTTCCAGAGGTGCTCGCCGGTGGCGGCGTCGTAGGCGAGTACGTGCCCCGGCACGTTCTCCTGCCGGGTCTGCCGGTAGCCCTGCTCGTGCGAGTTGCCGACCACGACCACCCCGTTGACCACGATCGGCGGAGACGAGTTCGTGATGTAGCCGACCGTCGACGGCAGACCGTCGGTCGGGTGGTACTCGTAGCCGAAGTCGGCCAGCAGGTCGACCGTCCCGTCGTTGCCGAAACTCTCGATCGGGTCGCCGGTGTCCGGATCGAGCGCGTGCAGGAAGAACCCGGGGGTGACGACGTAGATGCGTCCCTCGCCGCTCACCACCTCGTAGGCGACGCCCTTCCCGTAGTTCTTGCGCATGGAGTTCTCCCAGCGCTGCGTCGTCGGCTCGCGGAAGGTCCAGAGCGTCTCCCCGGTGGCCGGATCCATCGCCACGACGGTGCGGCGGTAGCCGGCCACGCCGAAGAGCTTCCCTTCGGCGTAGATCGGGGTCGACCGCATGACGTTGTCGACGGTCGGCCCGTAGTTGTCGCCGCGCCAGAGCCAGGCGACCTCCAGGTCCTCGAAGTTCTCCGCATCGATCTGGTCGAACGGCGTGTAGCGGGTGCTGCGCTCGTCGCCGCCCCAGTGGGTCCAGCCGCCGTCCTGCGCCGACGCCGCACCGCCACCACCGAAGAGCCCGACCAGGACCAGCCCGGTGACCAGGGCTCTACTCCATCGCAATCGTGCCATCGTGTCGATCTCCCTGTAACGAAACCGGATCATTATGTCCCATATGATGAACAGAATCAGGAGGTCGAGCCGCGACGTGGCACGCTTCGTTGCCAGGATCTCGACACTCCCACACCGGAGGAGCCATGCCGACGATTCCGCGCGCCGTGGCGATGGCGGTCATCATTCTCACGGCCGCCACCGCGCCTACCCGGGCCCAGGACGAGAACGAGCGCGAGTACCTCACCGACCTGCACGAGATCAACGTGTTCGTCGACGACCTGGCCCCGGACGCCGAGGCGGCCGGATTGACCCGGGACGCTATCGAAGCTGCCGTCGAGGCCCGCCTGCGGGAACGGGGCGTACCGCTGGGCCGCTCGCAGCTCGCCGGCGATCTCTACGTGCGCGTCGCGACGCATCAGGGCACGACCGGCCTGTACGCCTATTTTGCGCGGGTGTCGCTGCAGCAGCTCGTCACCATCGAAGGCAACCAGGAGCGCGCGTTCGTCGACACCTGGGACCTGGATTCGCTCGGGACGGTCGGCGAAGCCAACCTGCCGCAGGTACAGAGGGTCGTGTTGCAGATTGTCGATGTGTTCATCGACGACTATTTCTCGGTGAACGACCCGCGCTAGCCGCGCTAGCCCGCTAGCCCTGCCCTGTACCCGCATTCAGGGCTGGACAAATCAGCTTCCGCCGTGTAGCGTCACGGCATGGAGCATCAGAACCAGATACTACAGACCCTTCGTGCGCCTGAGTCGCAAGCTCGCCTCGAGCGGATTGTGGCGCAGGAGGCGCTGAACAACCGGGCGGCGGTGGGGCGGCGGGTGTGCGCGGAGTTCGGGTTTGTGGATGCGCGCGGGTCGGCCCAACTCGCGGGTTGTCTTAAAGCGCTCAACACGCTGCACAAGGCGGGGCGGATTGCGTTGCCGGCGTCGCGGGGTGGCGGGGGCGCGCCCACTCCGCAGCGTTTCGACGCGCCGGTGGCGGCGGCCACGGCGGTGCCGGGTACGGTGGAGGCGGTCGCGGGGTTGTCGCTGGAGCGGGTAGAGCAAGGCGGGCAGCGCCGGGTGTGGAATACCTTGCTGCACTTCGAGCATCCGCAGGGGACGACGACCTTTGCGGGCTGCCAGGTGCGCTATCTGGTGGTCTCGGCGCACGGGGTGCTCGGCGCGGTCGGGTTTTCGGCGTCGGCGTTGCAATTGCGGGCGCGCGAGGCGTGGATGGGGTGGAGCGCCGGGCAGCGTCTGGCGCATCTGCACCGGGTGCTGTGCCTGAGCCGGTTCCTGATCCGCCCCGGCGTGCAATGCCGCAACCTGGCCAGCCAGGTGCTGGGCCAGGTGCTGGCGCGTCTGCCAGCGGATTTCGAGGCCCGCTACCGGTATCGTCCGTGGCTGGTGGAGACCTTCGTCGGCCCCGCGCATGACGGGGCCAGCTTCAAGGCGGCCAACTTCGTGTGGGTCGGGCACACGGCCGGTCGCGGGCGCCAGGACCGCGACCATGCGCGGGCTCGTCCGGTCAAGGCGGTATATATGTATGAGTTGGAGCCGCACTGGCGGCGGCGGTTGGGGGTGGCGCGGGTCGACGCGGCGCCGGCGCTGGCGCCGGCTGACGGTCTCGACAGCGGCGCCTGGACGGTGAACGAGTTTGGAGGGGCGCCGTTGGGCGATCAGCGGTTGTCGGCGCGTCTGGTCAAGAGCGCGGGGCTGCTGGCGTCGTTGCCCGGAGAGGCGGTCACCGCCAACGCGTCCCACGACCGCGCGGCGGTGAAGGGCTACTACCGGCTCATCGACCAGCCGGTGTCGTCGGCGGTCACGCCCGGGAACATTCTCGCGCCCCACCGGGCGCGCACGCTGCAGCGGATGCGCGGCCAGGACACGGTGCTGTGCATCCAGGACGGGACGGATCTGAATTTTGCGACGCGCCCGCACTGCGAGGGGCTGGGCATCATCGGGCGCAACCAGACGGTCTCGAAGACGCTCGGCCTGCATCTGCATCTGACCCTGGCGGTCGATGGCGCGGGTCTGCCGCTGGGCGTGCTGCGCTGCGGTTTCGAGGCGCCGCCGGGCGGCGCGGCGCGCCCGGCGGACGAGCCACCGCCGGCGGCGGCGCAGGAGACGGCCCCCAAGACGCGGCGCTGGGTCGACGGCCTGCGCGACATCGACCGGGCGGCGGCGGCGTTGAGTCGCAAGACCCGGGTGCTCAGCGTCATGGACCGGGAGGCGGATTGCTTCGCGGTGTTCGACGAGCAGCGCCGTCTGAACCGGGTGGAAGTGCTGGTGCGCGCCCACCATGACCGCTGTCTCGCCCAGGGCGCCCCGAAGCTGTTCGCCGCCATGCGCGCCGGCGCCGCCGACGGGCACGTCGAGATCGAGATCGACCGCCTGAGCGCGCGGCGCAAATCCAGCGGCAGGCAGGCCCGCCCGGCGCGCACCGGGCGGGTGGCGCGGGCCGAGGTGCGCCATCGCCAAGTGGTGGCGCCGCCGACCATCGCCGGCGCCGAACCGCTGGCGCTGTCAACGGTCCATGTGCGCGAAACCGCGCCGCCGCCCGGCGAGCCGGCGGTCGAGTGGTTCCTGCTCACCAGTCTCGACGTCGACAGCACCGAAACCGCGGTCGCGGTCATCGGCTACTACCTGCGGCGCTGGCGCATCGAAGACCTGTTCCGGGTGCTCAAGTCCGGATGCCGAGTCGAACATCTCGCGTTCCACACCGCCGACCGGCTCCAACGCGCGGTCACCATCAATACCGTGATCGCCTGGCGCCTGATGGTGATGACCCTGCTCGGACGTGACGTGCCGGGGTGCGACGCCCAGTTGCTGTTCACCGACATCGAGTTGCGTTTCCTGACCGACTATGCCGAAGAACTCGGCCTGCCGCCCCCCTGACCATCTCGCCGCCGCAGTCCTCCTGCTCGCCATCCTCGGCGGCTACCAGAACCGAACGCACGACCCGCCCCCCGGACACCAGATCATGTGGCGCGGTTACGAACGAATGTCCATCGCAACCATCGGCTACCGCATTGGACGGCGGGAGCGTGCTGGAGTTGTCCAGAACGAATAATGTGGGTACAGGGTAGCGCTAGCCCTGCCCTGTACCCGCATTCAGGGCTGGACAAATCAGCTTCCGCCGTGTAGCGTCACGGCATGGAGCATCAGAACCAAATACTACAGACCCTTCGTGCGCCTGAGTCGCAAGCTCGCCTCGAGCGGATTGTGGCGCAGGAGGCGCTGAACAACCGGGCGGCGGTGGGGCGGCGGGTGTGCGCGGAGTTCGGGTTTGTGGATGCGCGCGGGTCGGCCCAACTCGCGGGTTGTCTCAAAGCGCTCAACACGCTGCACAAGGCGGGGCGGATTGCGTTGCCGGCGTCGCGGGGTGGCGGGGGCGCGCCCACTCCGCAGCGTTTCGACGCGCCGGTGGCGGCGGCCACGGCGGTGCCGGGTACGGTGGAGGCGGTCGCGGGGTTGTCGCTGGAGCGGGTAGAGCAAGGCGGGCAGCGCCGGGTGTGGAATACCTTGCTGCACTTCGAGCATCCGCAGGGGACGACGACCTTTGCGGGCTGCCAGGTGCGCTATCTGGTGGTCTCGGCGCACGGGGTGCTCGGCGCGGTCGGGTTTTCGGCGTCGGCGTTGCAATTGCGGGCGCGCGAGGCGTGGATGGGGTGGAGCGCCGGGCAGCGTCTGGCGCATCTGCACCGGGTGCTGTGCCTGAGCCGGTTCCTGATCCGCCCCGGCGTGCAATGCCGCAACCTGGCCAGCCAGGTGCTGGGCCAGGTGCTGGCGCGTCTGCCAGCGGATTTCGAGGCCCGCTACCGGTATCGTCCGTGGCTGGTGGAGACCTTCGTCGGCCCCGCGCATGACGGGGCCAGCTTCAAGGCGGCCAACTTCGTGTGGGTCGGGCACACGGCCGGTCGCGGGCGCCAGGACCGCGACCATGCGCGGGCTCGTCCGGTCAAGGCGGTATATATGTATGAGTTGGAGCCGCACTGGCGGCGGCGGTTGGGGGTGGCGCGGGTCGACGCGGCGCCGGCGCTGGCGCCGGCTGACGGTCTCGACAGCGGCGCCTGGACGGTGAACGAGTTTGGAGGGGCGCCGTTGGGCGATCAGCGGTTGTCGGCGCGTCTGGTCAAGAGCGCGGGGCTGCTGGCGTCGTTGCCCGGAGAGGCGGTCACCGCCAACGCGTCCCACGACCGCGCGGCGGTGAAGGGCTACTACCGGCTCATCGACCAGCCGGTGTCGTCGGCGGTCACGCCCGGGAACATTCTCGCGCCCCACCGGGCGCGCACGCTGCAGCGGATGCGCGGCCAGGACACGGTGCTGTGCATCCAGGACGGGACGGATCTGAATTTTGCGACGCGCCCGCACTGCGAGGGGCTGGGCATCATCGGGCGCAACCAGACGGTCTCGAAGACGCTCGGCCTGCATCTGCATCTGACCCTGGCGGTCGATGGCGCGGGTCTGCCGCTGGGCGTGCTGCGCTGCGGTTTCGAGGCGCCGCCGGGCGGCGCGGCGCGCCCGGCGGACGAGCCGCCGCCGGCGGCGGCGCAGGAGACGGCCCCCAAGACGCGGCGCTGGGTCGACGGCCTGCGCGACATCGACCGGGCGGCGGCGGCGTTGAGCCGCAAGACCCGAGTGCTCAGCGTCATGGACCGGGAGGCGGATTGCTTCGCGGTGTTCGACGAGCAGCGCCGTCTGAACCGGGTGGAAGTGCTGGTGCGCGCCCACCATGACCGCTGTCTCGCCCAGGGCGCCCCGAAGCTGTTCGCCGCCATGCGCGCCGGCGCCGCCGACGGGCACGTCGAGATCGAGATCGACCGCCTGAGCGCGCGGCGCAAGTCGAACGGCAGGCAGGCCCGCCCGGCGCGCACCGGGCGGGTGGCGCGGGCCGAGGTGCGCCATCGCCAAGTGGTGGCGCCGCCGACCATCGCCGGCGCCGAACCGCTGGCGCTGTCAACGGTCCATGTGCGCGAAACCGCGCCGCCGCCCGGCGAGCCGGCGGTCGAGTGGTTCCTGCTCACCAGCCTCGACGTCGACAGCACCGAAACCGCGGTCGCGGTCATCGGCTACTACCTGCGGCGCTGGCGCATCGAAGACCTGTTCCGGGTGCTCAAGTCCGGATGCCGAGTCGAACATCTCGCGTTCCACACCGCCGACCGGCTCCAACGCGCGGTCACCATCAATACCGTGATCGCCTGGCGCCTGATGGTGATGACCCTGCTCGGACGTGACGTGCCGGGGTGCGACGCCCAGTTGCTGTTCACCGACATCGAGTTGCGTTTCCTGACCGACTATGCCGAAGAACTCGGCCTGCCGCCCCCCTGACCATCTCGCCGCCGCAGTCCTCCTGCTCGCCATCCTCGGCGGCTACCAGAACCGAACGCACGACCCGCCCCCCGGACACCAGATCATGTGGCGCGGTTACGAACGAATGTCCATCGCAACCATCGGCTACCGCATTGGACGGCGGGAGCGTGCTGGAGTTGTCCAGAACGAATAATGTGGGTACAGGGTAGCGCTAGCCCTTGCGGGTCCTCTCAGGCCCCGACCCCGGCACTCGAACCGAAGCCGCGGGTCAGGGGCCTTTCGAGCAGCTTCTTCTGCTTCAATCAACCAGATCGAAGCGGTCCAGGGTCATCACCTTCGTCCATGCCTCGACGAAGTCATGCGCGAATTCTTCCCGCGCATCGTCAGCCGCATAGAACTCGGCGACTGCGCGCAGCTCGGAGTTGGAACCGAAGATCAGGTCGACCGGCGTGGCCGTCCATTCGAGCTCACCCGTGGCGCGCTCACGACCTTCGTAAACGCCCTCGGTGGATGACCTGGTCCACTGCGTCGACATGTCGATCAGGTTGACGAAGAAGTCGTTGCTCAGTGTGCCGGGACGGTCCGTGAACACGCCGTGCGCAGAGCCCCCGGCATTGGCATTCATGCCTCGAATGCCGCCGACAAGCACTGTCATTTCAGGGACCGTCAGGTTCAGCAGAGCCGCCTTCTCCACCAGCATCTCCGCCGGAGATCGGGCGGCGCCGTCGGCGAAGTAGTTGCGGAACCCATCCGCGGCCGGCTCCAGCAGAGCAAAGGAGTCCACATCAGTCTGTTCCTGCGAGGCGTCCGTGCGACCGGGCGCGAAGGGCACATCCACGTCGACCCCAGCTCTCGCCGCCGCCTGCTCGATGGCTGCCGCACCGCCGAGAACGACCAGGTCCGCCAGGGAGACCCGTTTGTCGCCGGACTGCGCGCTGTTGAAATCACTCCGGATTTCCTCCAGGGTCTCCAACACGCGATCCAGTTCAATCGGATCGTTTACGGCCCAATCATTCTGCGGCGCCAGACGAATACGTCCCCCGTTGGCGCCGCCGCGCATATCGGTCCCGCGGAAAGTGGATGCCGAGCCCCAGGCGGCTCTGACCAACTCGGCGGTCGACAACCCGGAATCGAGAATCCCGGCTTTCAGCGTCTCCGCATCCTGCGCATCGATCACCCTGTGATCGACTTCGGGAACAGGGTCTTGCCATACGAATTCCCGGTCGGGCGCCAGATCGCCGAGGTAACGCGACGTCGGCCCCATGTCGCGGTGGGTCAGCTTGAACCATGCCCGGGCGAACGCGTCCTCGAACTCTTCCGGGTTGTCGAGCCAGCGCGATGTGATCTCGCGATAGGCCGGGTCGACCTTCAGTGCGACGTCGGTGGTGAGCATCATCGGCGCATGCCGTTGCGACGGATCGTGGGCATCCGGCACCAAATCCGATGCGGCACCACCAGCGGGCCTCCACTGGATTGCGCCGGCGGGGCTCCGAGTCTCCTCCCACTCATAGCCGTACAGGTTCTCGAGGAAGTTATGAGTCCAGGCCGCGGGGTCTATCGTCCAGGCGCCTTCCAGGCCACTGGTGATCGTGTCCGCGCCATGGCCACTGCCGTAGCTGTTCCGCCAGCCGAATCCTTGCGCTTCGATATCGCCGCCCTCCGGCTCGACACCTACGTACCGGGACGGGTCAGCGGCGCCGTGGGCCTTGCCGAAGGTATGGCCGCCGGCAATCAGCGCAACCGTCTCTTCGTCATCCATCGCCATGCGACCGAAAGCTTCACGTATGGCGTCAGCCGCCGCCTGCGGATCCGGGTTGCCGCCCGGGCCCTGAGGATTCACGTAAATCAGGCCCATCTGCGTAGCACCGAAAGGATGATCCAGCTCTCCGTCTTCATTGCGCCGATCGGCGCCGAGCCACTCGCCCTCAGGTCCCCAGTTCACTTCTTGGGGTTGCCAGGCATCGATACGACCGCCCCCGCGAAACCCAGGGTCTCGAAGCCCATGGACTCCATGGCGACGGTGCCCGCCAGAATCATCAGGTCGGCCCAGGAAATCTTGCGACCGTACTTCTGCTTGATTGGCCAGAGCAATCGGTGCGCCTTGTCCAGGTTTCCGTTATCGGGCCAACTGTTCAGCGGCGCGAGGCGTTGCAGACCGCCGTCGGCGCCACCGCGGCCGTCGATGGTTCGGTAGGTGCCCGCACTGTGCCAGGCCATACGTATGAAAAAGGGCCCGTAGTGACCGAAGTACGCCGGCCACCAGTCCTGAGAAGTCGTCATCAACTCTTCGAGATCCGCCTTCAGCGCATCGAGGTCGAGACTTTCAAACTCTTCCGAATAGTTGAAGTCGTCACCCAGGGGATTGGATTCCCGAGACGTCTGGCGCAGTGGATCGAGGTTCAGCCGGTTGGGCCACCAATAGTCGTTGGTCGGTGCACCGTCCTGGGCAACCGCCGGGTTTACCGGCGAGACCGGAGAGATCCCAATCGTCAGCAGGGCAATTACACATATGGTTCGTCTAAGCATCTGAGTCGTCTCCTGTAGGCGAGAGATTCAGCACATCTGCCATGGTTTGACATCCTCGCGATGTTTCCTGTCTCAATCCCGACCGAATTTAACCACGAAGCCACTTCGCCTAGCAAGACCTCGGGCGCGAATGCGCCGAGTCTGCTCCGTTCAGAACGTGAAGTCGTCCTCCGGATTGCGTCTCGTCGCAGCGTGTTTCGTCGAGCCCGACGCCGCGGACACCGTGATCGTGAGCGTCACGGTCGCGACGATTGCGCGACAGAGGTGAGCGTGAGTGCGGCGCGTTTCGGTAGAATCAGCGGCGCTCGGAGACGGAACTTTTCCGCTCCCGGAGGAAAACCATGCGATTCACTACCATTGCCGTCATCGTCGTCGCCTCGTTCACGATCCTGCTCGCGGGAACCGCGCCCGTCGCCGCCCAGTCGTGGTCGCCGCCGTCCCCGGACGAGCGCTGTCCCAGCAGGTGGGGCGCCGGCGACGAGCGGGGCGCGGCCAACCACATGGGCCCCGAGACGGTGCTCAAGGCGGCGCGCCTGATCCGGACCGGCCGGGTGATCGAGCTCGGACAGGTACTGAGAAGCGACATGCCGCTCGGCGCCCGGCACTTCGACCTCTACATGAAGCCGACCGGCCCGAACGTGGGTGCCAACCAGCGCGGCTCGAACGAGGAGCTCGTGGTCACCGAGCTGGGCCAGGTGGGCACGCAGTTCGACGGCTTCACCCACCAGACCATCGGCGACAGCCTCTACAACTGCTTCGACCAGAACGAGATCGGCACGCGCAGCGGCTTCACGCGCCTCGGCGTCGAGAACGTCGGCACGCTCATGACCCGCGGCGTGCTCATCGACGTGGCGGCCCTCAAGGGCGTCGACATGCTGCCCGACCGGTACGAGATCACGGTCGACGACCTGCAGCAGGCGCTCGATCGGCAGGGGGTGGCGCTGGAGCCCGGCGACGCCGTGCTGATCCACACCGGGTGGGGCGTCCTCTGGGACACCGACGCCGAGCGCTTCATGGCGACGAACCCGGGGATCGGCGTGCCGGCGGCACAGTGGCTCGTGGATCAGGATCCGATGCTGCTGGGCGCCGACAACCAGCCGGTGGAGGTCTCGCCCAACCCCGATCCGGAGCTGTCGCTGCCGATCCACCAGATGATGCTGGCGGTCAACGGCATCCACCTGGTCGAACGGATGAGGCTCGACGAGTTGGCCGAGGCCGGGGTGTACGAGTTCGCGTTCGTGGTGCAGCCGCTGAAGATCGAAGGCGCCACCGGATCGACCGTCGTCCCGGTGGCGATCTACTGACCTGCGAGGGTACGGGCGACGGCCAGGGGCACCGTCGTCCGTAACCCCCCCGCTCATCACTGCTGTTGGCCGGCGACCTCGCTCGCCTCCAGGGCGCGGGCGCCCCCGAGCATGACGGGCATCGAGTGATGCCCTTCGTGGCAGGCGTACTCCCACTTCTCGCCGTCGAGCGCCTTCATCGGGACCTCGAAGGTCCACGGGCGCTCCCAGGTCTCGGGGTCGTTCACCGTGGCCTCGTAGAGCAGCGTCTCCGCGTCGATGCGGGTCAGCCGCTCGATCAGGTGCATGCTCCCGGTGGTGGAACGCCACAGACGACGGGCATCGAGGTTCGTCGTCTCGATGACGAGCGTGTCTCCGTCCCAGTACCCGCGTGACTCGCCCGACCACTGGAGCATGTCCGCCGGCAACGGCGGACGGCCGTCCAGCGGGACGATGCGCACGGTGTTCACCATCTCGGTCACGATCGCGACGTGGTCCGGCGTCTGGAACAACTGCATGTTGTTGTTGTAGGCGCTCGGCGTCATCGGCGGGCCGGCGTTGAAGCCCAGGATGCAGCGGTCGTAGGTGCTGAAATCCAGCCAGGAGTCGGCCGGCTGGTTCCGGCGGTGTTCGCGGTACGCGTCCACGCGGCGTTGCCCCTCCGCCGTGAGCGGCGGATAGCGCCCGTTCGGCGGATCGACGATCAGCGAGGTCCGGCCCGTCGCGACCGCCTCGAGGCCCTGATCGAGCCACGTGTGGTTGTAGGAGCCGTTCCCGCCGTCCGGCCGCCGGTCGACGTTCGTTCCCGCCTCGGTCCGCTGCGCCGGCGTCTCCAGGAAGTCGTTCAGGCGGTCGAGCGCCTGCTGCTCCAGGTCGGCCACTTCCTCGGCGGTCAGGAACTCCTTGTCGGCGAGCTCCTCGGGCCGCTCCATCCGGGTGATGCTGCGGAAGTCCCAGACGCCCCCGAGGTCGGGCGCTCCCCAGGCGGTCCGTGGCGGCTCGGTCTGGGCGCCGGCAGGCGCCGCCGCGAGGGCCAGGATCGCGACCGCCGCCACGACGGCGCCCGCGAACATCGTCATTCGATAGCTCATCTCGTCCTCCATTTCACAGTCACTCCGCGAGCGGGTCGGGCCGGAGCTGGAAGTGGATGATCGAGCTCCGCCGGCCCTGGCCCCCCTCGATGTGCCAGTTCAGGTTCGACCCGTAGTTGGCCCAGAGGCCCCGCCCCTTCCAGCCGGCGTCCGCATCGTCGATCCGGCCGTCCAGGCCGCGGGCAAAGAAGCCGAGCGGGTACGGCACGCGCAGCACCACCCATTCGCCGGTCTCGGGAAGCAGGGCCAGCAGCGAGTCCGATCCGGACCCCGGGGCGATCGGCACGTTGGTCCCCAGCCCGAGCGTGTCGAACTGGTCCACCCAGTTGTAGTAGTGGTAGTCGGCGCTGCCGGAGTCGGTCACGCCCTTCATCTGCGGTCCCGGCGTCGGATACAGAGTCCAGCCCTCCGGACAATGCTGGCCGGTCGCCGCCGGACCGTTCAGGACACGGCACTTGCGGCGGTCGAAGCTGGCCATGTGGCCGCTGCCCGAGAGCGCGGTCCAGATGACGCCGTTCCGGTCGACGTCGACGCCCCGCGGTGCGTGCCCGGTCCGTGCGGGATCGACGTCCGGATTCTCCGGCGAGGGCGGCTCGTAGACCTCGGCGATGCAGGTCTCCGGCGGGTTGTCCCCGCGGTCGAGCCGGACGAGCCGGCCGGGGAACGGTCCGGTGCGGGCCACCCAGGCCGAGTCGTCCACCGGGTTGGCGATGATCCCGTAGGCGAACCCGGCCAGGCGGGTGTCGCGTGCGGGGTCCACCGCCTCGCCCGGCTCGTTCCATGGCCGCGTGATCCGCCCGTCGCCGTTGGTGTCGATCACGGTCGGACACCAGCCCTGCGACGCCTGCTCGTTGCCGGTCTCGTCGTACATCCGGGTGTCGAGCCAGCCGACCACGTTGGCGTCGCCGCTGAACCAGAGGGTGTCGCTCTCGTCTTCCGCGAACTGCAGGTGGTGCGTTCCGTAGCAACTGTCGATGAGCGTGAACGTCTCGGTCGCGGGGTCGTACACCGAGACCTGACGGCCGCTGCGCTGGACCGGGAAGTAACGGGCGGACGGATGGGCCGAGCCTTCCTTGCACCAGTCGGGATTGTTGCGCCGGCGGATCGTCGAGGTCAGCCAGACCCGCCCGCGGGCGTCCATCATCGGGTTGTGCGGGTTGGCCGGCGCGTCGAAGATGATCTCGTCCCCCCAGTACGGCGACGGTTCGAAGCCGGGCGCGGTCGGGAACATCGACGGCACCATTTCGGTCGGCTCGCGGAGCGGAATGTGAATCTCGGTCGATTCGTGCCGCGCCGTGTCGGTGACCACCAGCGTGTCGTGCGTGATCGACACGCCGTAGACGAGCCCGTCGGCGTTGACGGTCGGCTGCCGCTTGTCGGTGGTGACCTCGTCGTGGACGTACGACGTCTCCCCCGCCCACTCCCACATGGTGAGCACGAGGTTGCGTTCGGCGCCCGGCGGCCGCGGCGGGGCCGCCGGCACCTCGCCGGCGGCAATCCGGTCGCTCCAGTCGGCGAACATCGCCAGGCCGCGATCGCGGCCGAAGCGGTTGACGACGCCGCTCATCTGCGCCCCGCGCTGCCCGAAGGTGACGCGGTGGTCCCACGCTTCGACCGACGAGTCGAACCGGTCGAGGTGGCTGGTGTCGAAGGTGAACCGGTTGCCCATCTGGTGGCAGAGCTGGCAGCCCTGCTTGGTAACGTCTACCCACGCCGCCTGGCTGCGGAGCGCCGGAGAGATGCCGTTTCCGTCGGATCCGGTACCGGGGAACTCGTCGGGCGCGGGGGGCTCGAGCAGCGAGTACCAGTAGTTGGCTGGATAGACCGCGGCTGCTTCCTGCGGCGTGGCCGCCTGCGTCGCCTCCAGGGTCACGGACTCCCCCGGCCGGGCCGTCACCGGCTCGGAATCGACCAGCCCGTAGCCGCGGACCCAGACGCGATACGCCGCGTCCGGCAGATCCGGCACGAGAAACCGCCCGTCGTCGCCGGTGACGACGATCTTGCGGAACAGCGTGTCGAGATCCTCGGTCTCCGCGATGACCCACACGCCGGCTTCGAGACCGGCCGGGCTGCGCACGACGCCCTGCAAGTCACCGTCCTCAACGATCTCCTGCGGCTCCTGAGCGGCGCCGAGTGAACCAGCGAGTGCCGCGACGACCGCCGCCGCGAGCCATTTGATTCGAGTATGCCGTGTCATCGATCTCCTCCGGTTCCCAAGCTCGGAAGCCACCTGTACCGTGATCTCCGTATCGCTCTTCTACGGCAACGCCAGCGCCACGTACTCGCTCGGCAGGTCGTCCCAGCCGACCACGACCACGATGTACTGCCTGCCGCCGGCCATGTAGGTCATCGGCGCCGATGTGACCCCGCCCGGCAGCTCCATCTCCCAGACCACCTCGCCCGTCCTCTTGTCGTAGGCGCGGAACATCTTCCCGCCGCTGAACGGGGGCAGGAACGCCGCCCCGACGTTGGCACCCTCGCCCAGGAAGACCAGGCTCTTCGTGACGAGCGGGGCGGCGCGTCCGCCCTGGCCGAGGCGTGGCAGGTCCAGATGCGCAATGGCGGGGTGATCGCGCGGCCCCTCGCCGTTGGGCACCGTCCAGAGGATGTCGCCCCGGTTGAGATCGATCGCCACCAGCCGGCCGTAGGGCGGCTTGAACAGCGGCAGCCCGCGCGGGCCGGGAATGTGCCGCGCCTGCTTCATGACCCAGTCGACATCCGAGCGGGGATGCTCCGAGCGCGCCAGTCCCACGACGGTGCCGCTGTGCACGGACGGCACGTAGAGGATGCCGGTCTCCGGATCGACACCGGCGCCGTTCCAGTCGCTCCCGCCGACGAGACCGGGCACGACCAGCGTCCCCTGCGTACCGCCGGGCCGGTCGTCGATGAGCGCCGGCGGCGTGAAGAACGGCCCCCACACGTAGTCGTCGAGCATGGCCAGCGCCTCGGCGCGCAACGCCGGCGTGAAATCGATGAGGTCGTCCACCGACACGCCCTGCTGGTCGTACGCCGGCGGCTTCGTGGGAAACGGCTGCGTCGGCGCGTACCACTCGCCGGGCACGTCGCCAGCCGGCACGGGGCGCTCTTCTATCGGCCACACCGGCTCGCCGGTCACCCGGTCGAACACGTAGGTGAACGCCTGCTTGCTGGGGATGGCGACCGCCTTGACGGGACGCCCTTCCACGGTGATGTCCACCAGCAGCGGCGCGGCCGGAAAGTCGTAGTCCCAAAGCCCGTGGTGAACGGCCTGGAAGTACCAGACGAGACGTCCCGTGCGCGCCTCCAGGCAGACCAGGCTCTCGGCGAACAGATTGTCGCCCGGCCGGTGACCGCCGTAGTAGTCGCTCGTCGGAGTGGACAGCGGCAGATAGACGTAGCCGAGCTCCTCGTCGCCGGCCGGCGACGCCCACATGTTCGTGTTGCCGGTGTACTCCCAGGACGCGCGGTCCTCGTTCAGCGCCGAGAGCCATGTCTCGTTCCCCGGCTCCCCTTCGCGCGGGATGGTATGGAAGATCCAGAGCTGCTCGCCCGTCCGCACGTCGAACCCGCGCACGTCGCCCGGCGGCATCTCCTTGAGGGCCGGCATGGTGTGGCTCGTGATGTCGCCGATCAGCGATCCGACCACGATGACGTCGTTGACCACGAGCGGCGCCGAGCGCCAACGGAAGCTGTCGACGGTCCGGTCGTCGTAGCCTTGCATCAGATCCACCGCGCCGCCGTTCCCGAAGTCCGGGTAGCGGGCGCCGGTCTTCGCATCCAGCGCAACGAGTCGCGATTCCAGGATGGCGAGCACGCGCGCGTCCTCGCCGGCGGTCCAGTAGGCGAGCCCGCGGGTCGCGAAGCTACGGCTTGTCTCCCCGCCCTCGCGGACCGGGGGCGCGTCGAACCAGACCACCTCACCGGTAACGGGGTCGAGCGCCGCCACCATGCCCAGGCCCGTGCTGATGTAGAGCAGCCCGCCGGCCATGAGCGGCGTGTTCTGCGAACCGCCCGGCGCATCCATCGCGTTCCCCTGCCGCGTGGCGTCGGGGATCGTCGACTGCCTCCAGGCCACGCGCAGCTCGTGCACCGACTCGGCGTCGATCTGCTCGAGCGGCGAGTACTTGGTGCTCGCCTTGTCGGCGGCGTAGGCGCGCCACTCGCCTTGCTGTCCGCCCGCAGAGAGCGGGACCGCGGAAGCCAGAGCCGTGACGAGACCGAACATCCCGATGCGGCGCAGGCGCCGAGCGACCGGATTCGACATGCCAGCCTCCTCTATCAGTCAACGGCCCAGGACGACGTCGAGCCCGGACAGCAGCAATTCGAGCTTGGCCTCCGGGAGCTTGCCGGCGCGTTCATCGAGCAGATTCCTGTCGAGCGCGACGATCTGCGAGACGCTCGCCACCGAGTCCTGCGGAAGACCCGTTGTCCTTGCGGCCAGGAGCACGTTGCCCGGTGCCGCCGCCCACCGCAGGTTGCTCGTCAGCGGCACACACACCGCAGTCGCGAGACGACTCCGATTCAGGGCATCACCCTGCACGACCACGACCGGTCGTCGAAACCCGGGACCGGATCCCACGGGCGCCGACAGATCGGCCCACCAGATCTCGCCCTGCGAGATCACCACTCTACGCGCTCCAGGACGCGGCGCGCCGCTTCGGCCACGAACCCATCCGATTCGCTGCCGACCTCATCCCATACCCGGTTCATGGCAGCGGTAACTTCGTCCGGTGCATGGCGCGCCACGTACTCCCGAAGAGCAGCGCTGTAAACCTCGCTCCGGGACCTCTTCTCGCGTTCCGCCTGTCGCTCAGCTTTCTCGAAAACCTCGTCGGGGATGGAAACCGCCGTCTTCATACCGAAAGTATAACCACGGATCGCGGCAACGAGCGCCGATGTTCCGCGAAGTGACGGAACCCTCGCCGCGACGTCCGAATGCTCGTACAATAGGGGCGCTCTCGGGCTCGGAACCATGGTTGAATATCTGGAGCAGGCAACAATGAGATACCTCTCACGTGGATTGGTGGTGGCGGCGGCCGTAGCGCTGCTGATGGGCATCGCATCAAGTGCGGCGGCGCAGGACTGGCCGCAGTGGCGCGGCCCGGAGCGTGACGGCGTGGCGGCGGCCTTCGACGTGCCGGCGAGTTGGCCGGACACGTTGCGCCGGCAGTGGTCCGTGGACATCGGACTCGGTTACGCCAGCCCCGTGCTGATCGGAGACCAGCTCTACATGTTCACTCGCCAGGGCGAGGAAGAGGTGCTGACCGCGCTGGACGCGGCGACCGGCGAGACGGTGTGGCGGACGGGCTACGCGGCGCCGTTCAACATGAATCCGGCGACGGCGCGGCATCGCGCGGGGCCGAAGTCGACGCCGACGTTCGCCAACGGCCGTCTCTTCACGCACGGCATGACCGGCACCGTCACCGCCTTCGACGCCGCCGGCGGGGAGCAGCTCTGGCAGTACCCCGGCACCGGCCTCACACCGCTCTTCCACACGGCGATGTCGCCCCTCGTCGACGGCGACCTGGTCATCGTCCACGTGGGCGGCCACAACGACGGCGAGCTGACGGCCTTCGACGCCGCCACCGGCGCGGTGCGCTGGACGTGGGACGGCGACGGGCCGGCCTACGGCTCGCCGATGCTGTTCGAGCTGGGCGGCACGCGGCAGGTGGTCGTCTTCACGCAGGAGCATTTCGTCGGCGTGTCGCTCGAAACCGGTGCGCTCCTCTGGAGCCGCCCGTTCACGACGCCGGCCACCACCACCTCGCAGACGCCGATCCTCCACGAGGACATGGTGATCGAGAACGGCCGCGGCAACGGCGTGACGGCGTTCCGCGTCAGCCCGGGCAACGGCGGCTGGACCACCGAGAACGTCTGGCACACCGACGAGGTCGGGCTCCACATGACCAACGGCGTCGTCAACGACGGCGTCCTCTACGGACTCTCGCATCTGAACAGCGGCCAGTACTTCGGCCTCGATCTGAACACCGGCGAGGTGCTGTGGACCAGCGCCCCGCGGCAGGCCGAGAACGCCTCGATCCAGCGCTCCGGCGACACCATCCTCTCGCTGGAGGACGACGCCGAGTTGGTCGTCCTGGCGCACAGCCGCAGCCAGTTCAGCCCGGTGACGCGCTACGACGTCGCCGACAGCGAGACCTGGACGGCGCCGACCCTGTCGGGCAACCGCCTCTATATCAAGGACATCTCCTCGCTGGTGCTCTGGACGCTCGACTAGCCTCCATCCGGCCCGGCATTCACCAGGGAGCGGGCGAAATGACGCTGACTACCTCGGCCGGTAACGGCAGCAAGAGAGGGACGCGGGGCAGGACGGTCCGCTCCGCGTTCCGCCGCCGTTCGGCTGCCTTCGCGGCGGCCATCGGCGTCGGCGCGCTGGCGCTGGTCGTCGTACCGCCGATCGCGGCGCAGGAGACGGACGAGCCGTCGGTCTGGGACGGCGTCTACTCCGCCGAGCAGGCGATGCGCGGCAAAGAACTCTACGAGGCGACCTGCTCCCGGTGCCACGGCGAGGATCTCTCCGGCGCCAACGCGCGGCCCTTGGCCGGCGAGAGCTTCATCCGCGACTGGGGCGGCCTGAAGCTGGACGGCGTCCTCACCCGCGCGAAGACCATGCCCCCCGGCGCCTCGGGCAGTCTCGGCGAACCCGGGTACGTCGACATCATCGCCTACGTGCTCGAAGTGAACGATTTCCCGCACGGCGAAGCGGAGCTAACCGCCGAGCGCGCCGGTGACGTGCTCGTCTACGGTGCGGACGGTCCCGACGCGGTGCCGAACTTCGCCATGGTGCAGGTGGTCGGCTGCCTCTCGCGCGACGACCGCACCTGGATCGTCACCGACGGCAGCGAGCCGATCCGCACGCGCGATCCCGACGCCTCGACCGGCGACGTGCTCACGCTCACGCAGGCGCTGGCGCTGGGCACCAACACGTTCGAGCTGATGTATGTCTTCCCCGATCCCGATCCCTACGAGGGCCACCGCGTCGAGACCAAGGGGTTCCTGATCAGGCGGAACGACGCCGATGCACTGGACGCGATCAACGTGACGACGGTGGCCAGCCTGGACGCCGCCTGCCGGCCGTAGGCTGGCTGAATCGTAGATACGGCGATCGCCAACGGCTATCGCGCCTTCCGGTCGCCACAGCGCAAAGGCACGTATGGTCAGTCGCTACGCACGCCTCTTGACGGCCGGGGGACTCGTCGTCACGCTGCTCGCATGCGGCGAGTCGGCCGGCCCCTCGGATACGGCCGGGTCATCCCCGCTGGAGGCCCTGTCCGAGGCAGGGCGCCGGTTCGTCGGCGCCTGGACGCTGGCCGGCATCGAGCGACGCAGCGCCGACGGCGATCTCCTCTCGCCACCCGCCGAGGACCGTCTCGGATACCTCATTTACGACCCGGCCGGGTACATGGGGGTGACGATCATGCGCCCCGACCGGGTACCGTACTCGGAGGGCGGCCCGACCGCCGACGAGGCGCTGGCGCAGTTCGGCAGCTATGCGTCGTACTTCGGACGCTTCACCGTGGAGGAGGCGGAGGGGACGATCACGCATCACGTCGAGGGGAGCCTGAACCCCAACGGCGTCGGCTCCGACTACAAGCGCTCGTACACACTCATCGAGGATCGCCTGACCCTCCAGCCGCCGCCCGCGGCCGACGGTTCGAAGATGCTGCTGAGCTGGATACGGCAGCCCGATCTGCCGCCGTCGGAGGTGACGGACTCGCACCGGCGACTCTTCGGGGCGTATCGCATCGAGTCGGTTGCCCGCCACACCACCGACGGCTACGCCATCGAGGCCGAGCAATACGAGCGTGCCTACCTCTTCTACACGCCATCGGGACACATGTCCGTGCATCTCATGCGTCCCGGCCGAGAACCGTACGCCGGTGATCGACCGACCGCCGAGGAAGCGCTCCACATCATCGAGAGCTACGGGAGCTACTTCGGCCCGTTCTCGGTGCGTGAGATGGCGGGCTGCATCACGTGCCCCGGACCGCGCGACCAGGGATACCTGACTCATCACCGTGTCGGCAGCGAAGACCCTCGTGGCAGCGGCACGGACGCTCGACGCTACTACGAGTTGACCGACACGCACCTGACGTTGCGGCCTCCCGTGAGCACGGACGACCAGGGGCGAGAAGTGGTGACGGCGCTCCGCTGGGAGCGGCTGCTTCTTCAGTAGGGACGCGATGTCCGGCGGTCCTTCTCCCGGCGCGCCGGTGTACGATGCCTGCATGAAGCCACCGCTACCCGATTCGGTGTTCGAAGCCGTAGCCGCAACGGCGCGTGCGATAGTCGGGCTCGACCTGCTGATCCTGTTCCGCTCACGGGCGCGGGGAGAGGCGCGGCCCGGCGCCAACCGGGAATTCGGATACTTGGCGAACGAAGGAGCCGACGTGCCGGGACTGCGGGCCACGCTGGTGGAGGTGCTCGACGACGATCACGTCGACCTGATCGATCTTCGTCGCGCCGGCGGTCTGCTGCGGTATCGGGCCGCGTGCGACAGCCTGCTGGTGCACGAAGGCAGGGCCGACCTGTTCCAGAGGTACAGCCTCGAAGCGGTGCAGTTCTGGTGCGAGAACGCCCCGGTCTTCGAACGGGGCTACGACGAGGTCCTGGAGACACTGTGGTCGTGAGCGGCCTCGGCCACGCACGGTGAGCGGCCCCGGGCCAGCCGCTCGACAGACGCTGCCACCGCCTATTGCCCGACGGCAACCGGCACGCCGGCTGCTTCCATCGCCGTCCGCACGGCGGCGGCGGTACCGGGACTGCTCTGCACGTTCATGCCGCGATGGACACCGGCGACGATCTCCAGCGGCGTCCAGCCCTCGGAGTTCGGCTGGTTCCAGACGTCGATGTCGGCGCCGGCCTCGGCCAGGAACGTCACCACGCTCGGCAGGTGCTTGTACGCGGCGCCGTGCATGACGGTCTCGCCGTTGTCGTCGACCTCGTTCAGGTCGCCGCCGAGCTCCAGCGCCACATTCACCGCTTCGAGCACTTCCGGCTCCGTGCCGGGATCTTCACCCGGCGACGACGTGCCGACGCCGGCCGCCACCATGATCGGGGTGGTGTTGTCGTCGTTCGGCAGCAGCGGGTCGGCGCCCAGCTCGGCGAGCAGCCGCATCAGACCGGCGTCGCCGGTGCGCGCCGCGAGCAGGAACGGGGTCCCGCCGAGGAAGTTGAGCCGCGTGATCCCGGCCGGCGGACGGCTCGTGACGCGGGCGTTGACGTCGGCGCCCGCGGCGACGATCTTGCGCACGAACTCCAGGCTCGTCATGTTGCCGGAACCCTTGGGCGACGGGTTGTTGCTGCCGGCGATGCCCGCCTTGCGCACCCAGGACACCTGGTGGAGCGCCGTCCAGCCGCGCGAGGCGACGTTGACTTCGGCCCCCCTGTCGACCAGCAGCGCGGCCAGCTCGTAGTGGGCGTTGGCCGCGGCCAGCAGGAACGCGTTCAGGCCGGTGGCCGAACGCTCGGCGCTGGTACCGCCGCGGCGCGTCTCCTGCGCAACCGGCAGTGACTCCTCGACGTCGACCCCCGCCTCCAGCAGAGTCTGAACCACGTCGATCCGCCCTTCGCGCACCGCGAACAACAGCGGGGTCCAACCCTTCGTGGACCGCGCGGAGACGTCGGCTCCGTACGACAGCATCGTCGGAATCAACTGCTCGTGCCCCTCGCCCGCCGCCCACATCAGGGCCGTCTGCCCGCGCCAGGACTCGGCCGCGTTCACGTCCGCGCCCCGTTCGAGCAGCAACCTGACGATGTCGAGCGCACCGGTGCGGGACGCGGTCATCAGGGCCGTCTCTCCCTGGGCCAGGGTCGTGTCGGCGTCGGCCCCGGCATTGAGCAGCAGCGCCGCGATGGCGGCGTTGCCGTTCGTGCAGGCCAGCGAGAGGGGCCGGACGCCGTAGCGGTTCGCCGCGTCGGCGTCGGCGCCCGCCTCGATCAGAAGCCCGACGATGGCGGCGTCGTTGGCGTGTACCGCCCAGTGCAACGGCGTGGTGCCGTCGGGGTCCGTAGCGGTGACGTCTGCGCCGCGCGCGAGCGCCGCGCGCACGCCCGCATCATCGATGGCCTTGATTGCGCCGATCAGGCCGGCGTCGGCCGCTTCCGCCGCCACGGCGGCATTGGCGCCGCCCGAAGCAACGGCAATCAAGAGGAACGCGACGAACGAGGGCATCAGGCGGTACATGGGAAGCTCCTCACAAATACTGTGCGGGCTGCCGGCCTGACGAAGCCGACAGCCCGCGGTTCCTGCCGTAGCCCGGAAACCGTCGCCTTGCGGCTCCCCTACAGCGACAGCGGCTCGATCACGGCGCCGAGTTGCCCGGTGCTGTCCGCGAACTCGTCGAGGTGCACGCCGACGTCGTCCAGCAGGGTGAGGTGCAGGTTCGCCAGCGGGGTCAGCTCGTCGTACTTGACGTGCCGTCCGCCCGCGATCTTCGACCCCGCGCCGCTCGCCACGACGATCGGCAGATTGCGGTGGTTGTGCACGTTCGGGTTGCCGAGGCCGCTGCCGAGCATGTAGGTCGTGTGGTCGAGCAGCGTCCCGTCGCCGTCCTCGGTCGTCTTCAGCTTCTCGATCAGGTAGCCGAAGAGCGAGACGTGGTACTGGTTGATCTTCGCGAGCTTGGCGAGCTTCTCCGGATCGTCCACGTGGTGCGAGGTCGGGTGGTGCGGCTCCGGCACCCCGATTTGCGGATAGGTCCGCGTGCTCGCCTCACGCGCCATCTGGAACGTGATGACGCGGGTCAGGTCGGCGCGCAGGGCCAGCACCTGCATGTCGTACATCAGCTTGACGTGATCCTCCCAGACCTCGGGCACGCTGGTCGGGCGGGTCAGGTCGCTCAGCGGCGAGTCGGCGGCCGACATCTCGGCACGCTGGATGCGCCGCTCGACCTCGCGGACGGTGTCGAGGTACTCGTTCACTCTGTGCTTGTCGCTCGTGCCGAGCTGCGACTGCAGGCTGGCCATGTCGTCGAGCACCCAGTCGAGGATGCTGCGGTTGGTCTTCAGCTCCGCCTGCCGCTGCGCCGGGGTCCCACCGTCGCCGAACAGCCGCTCGAAGACGACGCGCGGGTCGGCCTCGGTCGGGTTCGGGGCGGTCGGCGACGCCCACGAGAGGCTGTTCATGTAGACGCAGGCGAACCCGTTGTCGCAGTTGCCGACCTGGGCGATCAGGTCGGTCCCGATCTCCAGCGACGGCAGCGGCGTGTCGCCACCGATCTGCTTCGCCGCGACCTGGTCCACGGAGGTGCCGTTGACGTAGTCGCTGCCCTCGGTGCGCTTCGGCCGCACGCAGGTCAGGAACGAGGAGTTCGCCGACGCGTGGTTGCCGGAGATGTGCGCGGCATCGATCTCCAGGTTGGTCAGAATGCTGACGTTGTCGAGATGCGGCGTCAGCGGCGACAGCGACGGCGACAGCTTCGTCAGCCTTCCGACCTCGGACGGCGTCCACGGCTCGGGATTCATCCCCATCGGGATGTAGACGTAGCCGAGCCGTCGCGGTGCCGCGGCGGCCGTCTTCGCCATCGCGGTTGCAGCCGGCACCATGGCGTCGAGCAGCGGCAGCGACAGGGTGGCCCCCACGCCGCGCAGGAACGTCCGCCGGGGGAGCGCCGTCTTCGTGATCATCATGACTGGGATCTCCTCATCTGGAAGGGAGTGCTCTCGACGATGCCGAGGATGAGCGACGACAGCCGATAGTCGGCGGCCGCGGCCGCCCGCGTAATCGCACGAACCGCCGGAGCGTCGGCATGGTCGAGGCCACGGCCGAGCGCATAGGTCAGAAGCTTCTCCGCCACCGTGCCGACGAACACCTCCGGGCGATCGAGCAGCGCCTCGCGCAGTCCGGCGACACCGTCGAAGTCGTCGCCGCCCGGCAGACTGCCCGCCGCGTCTATCGCAGTCCCGCCCTCGGCGTCCCGCCAGCGGCCGATGGCGTCGAAGTTCTCCATCGACAGGCCGGCCGGGTCCATGATCTGGTGGCAGACCGCGCACTGCGGATTCCGCCGGTGGGCCTCCATCCGCTCGCGCATCGCAACGATACGCGTGTTGGAACGGGTCTCGTCGAGCGGCGGCACGTTTGCCGGCGGCGGCGGGGGCGGGGTCCCGAGCAGGTTCTCGAGAATCCATTTGCCCCGCAGCACCGGGGACGTCCGCGTGGCGTACGACGTCACCGTCAGGATGCTGCCATGCCCGAGCAGGCCGGCCCGCGGGCTGCGCTCGGGCAGGTCGATGCGCCGGAAGTGGTCGCCGTAGATCCCCGGGAACCCGTAGTGCCGGGCCACCCGCTCGTTCGCGAAGGTGTAGTCCGCCGTGAGCAGGTCGACGACGCTGCGATCCTCTTCGAGAATGCTCTGGAACAGCAGCTCCGTCTCCCGGCGGAATCCCTGCCGCAGGTTGTCGTCGAAGTCAGGGAACAGCCGGGCGTCGGGCCGCACCGCGTCCAGGTTCCTCAGGTGCAGCCACTGCGACGCGAAGTTGGTCGTCAGCGTCTCCGCCCGCGGGTCGGCCAGCATCCGCTCCACCTGAGTGCGGAGCACATCCGGGTCGCTCAGCCGGCGGGCGGCCGCAGCGTCGATCAACTCGTCGTCAGGCAGGCTGCTCCACAGGAAGAACGACAGCCGCGACGCCAGCTCCAGGTCGCTGACCCGGTAGGGGGCGCCGGGCGCCACGCCGGCCGGATCGCGCTCGATGCGGAACAGGAACTCGGGACTCGCGAGCAACGCGCGCAACGCCGTCTCGAGGCCCGTCTCGAACCCGCCCGCGGCGTGGCCCTGGTGATAGAAGGAGACGAGCTGATCGAGATCGTCGACCGTGACCGGGCGCCGGTAGGCCCGACGGGCCAGCCCGGCGATGATCGCCGTCGCGCACTCCTCGGCATCGGCGTCGGATGCCGCGGCCGCCGGCCGGCACGAGAAGATGCGATCCCTGCTCGGCGTCTCCCCCACCCCGGTCGGATCGAACGGACCGACGATGGACACGGTGCGCACCGCCGGCTGCTGCCGCGGATGGCGGTCCATGTTGAAGTGGGCGTCGTATGGCTGCCGGGTCGTCTCGAGCAGCGCGGAGTTCTTCTTGATGAACGTAGCGCCCACCTCGTGCGGCCCCGCCGGCACGGCGATGCGCACGTTCAGGTGATTGTCGATGCCCTCGTCCGCGTAGTACGCGGCATTGGCCTGCATCACGTAGTTGCGGCTCGGCTCCATGGCGAACATGGCCAGCCGTTCGCCATCCAGGGTGATCTCGACGTCGTGCGGCTCGGTCAGCCCCTCGACGTTCTCGTTGCGGTTGCGCTGCAGGCGGACCTGAATCTCGTATTCGCCGTCGGCCGGAAACGTGTGCTCGACAGCGGTTCCGCCCCGCGTCCCGAACGGCAAGCCGGTGACGTGGTCCTCCTGGGTACGGTCGGCGGGAACCACCACGACGCGGCTGCCGGGCGCCGGCAGGTCGCTGCCCACGGCCAGCCGGCTGACCTTCTGCGCCGCCGCCAAGTATCGCTCCATCAGGGTCGGCGACAGGCCACCGGCGTTGACGTTGTCGAAACCGAACGCGGAGTCGTCGCGCGGCAGGAGCGCGGTCACGTCGATGTCCAGGGCCAGCAGATCGCGCACCGCGTTCTGGTACTCCGTCCTGTTCAGACGGCGGAACGTCGCCGTTCGGCCGGGATCCGGCTCGGCTGCGGCGGCGGTGTCCAGAGCCGTCTCGATGGAGGCCAGCACACGCGCGTAGGTGACGTCATCCGGCCGGGGGCGCGGCCGCGGCGGCATCGCCCCGGCGCGGAGCCTGCGGACCACCTTCTCCCACACGTCGCGATGCGCGGCGACATCGGCGATATCGACACCCTGCAGCGAGAGACCACCGGTCTCGAGCCGGTCGTTGTGGCAGGTGACGCAGTAGCGCTCGATTACCGCCTGTTCGGAGGACACGGCCTCGCCGGGTGCAGCGCCCTGCGGAGCGGCGGCTGCCGGGCCGACGGCGCCCGCCGCGAGGAACACACACACGATCGCCGCGGAGCCGAGCTTCAACCGACGCATGGTGGCCATCCTTCAGTGAAGCCGCGGGTATTCCCCGCGGAAATCCAGCCTCCGGGTCTCGAATACGGCGCTCAGCGGTATTCTACACGCCTCCGGGCGTGTCCGCTACCCTGAGTCTCTTCCAATGACACATGAGCCTGAACGAGGAGTTGTTTCCAACGACACATGAGTATCCATGTTGTCAAGGGTCCGGATCGAGGGAAGAGCTCGTCCGCCGCGGGGGGTGAATCCGTACATTCGGGCACCGGCGCCGACCTGTACGTACGATGGTCGAACGTCGCGGCCAATCCCGACGTCACCTCCGGTGAGCGTACGTACCGACAGGGGAGTGACCGTCCCTGCGCGGGGCTCCGATGGCCGCGCACGGCGAACCCGGCGTCCCGCCAATCCTTGCACTTGCCGAGCGCGCTCCATGACGCGCATCCTCTGTGGCGGACTCCGAAAATCCGGACAGTCATCGACATCGAGGTCGTGAGCCAGCATGCGAACGCTGCCGACGTGACGACGGCACAGCGCGGCGTTCCACTGCAAGCGTTGCAGGCACGGGCGCCGACGACGATTCCGTCCAGCCGCCGTCGACCCTCTCACAGCTCCTCGCGTAGTAACGCTCGGCCAAATCCCCGCCGTGGTCGTGCGCTCGGCTACCGCGCTACGCGCACGCCCGCAGACGGACGTGCACTTCACTTGGTCTTCTGCTGCTCGAATCCGACCCGCGAGGCGTGGAGCCCACGGACTGGTCATGCGGCGACGAACGGCGCGCTTCCCGCCGGCGCCGCCGCGCTGCCGCGCCCGGGCCGGTCGGGCAACCAGGAGCGGTTCTGTTCGAGCAGGGCGTTGGCCAGCAGGAGGAGCTTGCGCATGACGGCGGTCAGAGCGACCTTCGGCGGCTTCCCCAGGCCGCGGAGCTGGCGGTACTTCGCACGCAGGCCAGGGTTGCAACGGATCGCCGCCAGGGCCGGCATGTAGAGAAGCCGCCGCACCCGCGGCCGGCCGCCCTGGATGAAGCTGCGGCCCTGCCAGGCGCCGGACTGGCGCGTGACCGGCGCGAGACCCGCCAGGCTGGCGACCGCCTTGGCGTCGAGGCGGCCGAGTTCGGGCATCCGGGTGAGCAGGCCCGCCGCGGTGATGCTCGACACGCCCGGGATCGAGGTCAGGATCTCGGTCCGGCGGGCCAATACCACATCTTCGGCCAACCCCTTGCCGATTGCGGCATCGACGGCGGCCAGATGCCGGTCAATCTGGGACAGCCGCGTCTTGCTCTGCTGCTTCAGCAGCGGATGTCGAAGGTGCTTCTGGCGGTTCCGTGCGGCGGTGCGGTCCGTGACCAGCGCGTCGCGCGCCACTTGCAGTTCCTCGAGGGCGCGGTGCGCCGGCGGCGACGCCTCGGTCGGCCGCAGATGCAACGCTGTCCCCATTTGCGCCAGCACCCGCGCGTCTACGGCGTCGGTCTTGGCGCGCTGTCCCATCGCCTGCGCAAAACGCCGCGCCTGCAACGGATTGGCTCGCGCCAGCGGCAGGCCCGCCTGCAGGAGCGCCTCCTCGAAGGCGCGGTGCCAAGGTCCGGTGGGCTCGTACACGACCGAGCGGACCGGCTGGTCGATCCACGCGATCAGCGCGTTGAATCCCGCCGAGTCATTGGTGAATCGCGCGGCCTTGCCGGCAGGAGCCATGCAGGCATCGAGATGCGTCTTCGAAATGTCAACACCTACGGTACAATCGGGCATCTTTTCCTTCTCCTGTGCTTGTCTTGCGAGCCTTCACGCTCATGTATCCATTCAGGACGTAGGAAAAGACGGTGGCGACCAAACTCATGTACGGCCCTGATTGGCCTGGCCTGACGCGGTCCGACCACCGTCACCCCTTGGCGTCCCAACCGGATGCCAGGGGGTGAACCTCTCCCGAAGTCCACGGCGGCAAAACTAACAGACAAGCCTGAACGGGGGCCGGGTCGAGGATCATCGGAGGATGATCGTGAGACTCGACACGCACCGGCTGCGGACCCTGGATCAGGTTCGGGAATTCCTCGCCGGAAGCGAGCAGGTCGACCTGCAACCACAAACCCGCGCCGACTCCTACGCGTTCGTGGCGAAAACCGTGCGACGGTTCGACTACGCCCTGCGGGGGAAGGCCGACAAGGGCCTGCTGCGCCGCTTCCTGGCCAAGGTGGCCGGCTTGTCACGGGCCCAAATCACACGCCTGTTGCAGCAACACCGGACCACGGGAGAGATCGCCGACCGCCGCGACACCCCGCGCCGACCGTTCCCGCGCCGCTACTCCAACGCCGACATCGGGCTGCTGGCCGAGCTCGACGTGCTCCACGGCACGCTGTCCGGTCCGGCCACGCGCAAGCTCTGCGCCCGCGCTTTCCATCTGTTCGGCGACCGCCGCTTCGAACGCCTGGCCGGCATCTCCAACGGCCATCTGTACAACCTGCGGCACACGACAAGCTATCAACGGCGCCGCGGAACGCCGCCGCTGCCGACGCGCCCGGTGCAGGTCGCGATCGGGGAACGCCGCCGCCCGCAGCCGTTCGGACAACCTGGCTGGGTGCGGGTCGATACCGTCCATCAAGGCGACCTGGACGGCATCAAGGGCCTCTACCACGTGAACCTGGTGGATGAGGTCACCCAGTTCCAGTGCATCGGCTCGGTCGAGCATATCCACGCCGCCTGCCTGGCCCCGGTCCTCGACGCTCTGCTGCGGGCGTTCCCCTTCACGCTCCACGGCTTCCACGCCGACAACGGCTCGGAGTTCATCAACCGCGAGGTCGCGGCGCTGCTCCAGGGGCTGCACATCGACGCATTCACCAAGTCCCGCGCCCGTCGCAGCACCGACAACGCCCTGGTCGAGAGCAAGAACGGCTCGGTCATCCGCAAGCAGCTCGGTCACGGCCACATCCCCAGCCGCTGTGCCGCGCAGGTCAACGCCTTCACCCAGCAGGTCCTCTCGCCCTATCTCAACTTCCACCGCCCCTGCTTCTTCCCCACCGAAGAAGTCGACCGCAAGGGCCGCGTGCGCAAGCGCTACCGCGACGCCGACATCATGACCCCCTACGAGAAGCTCAAGTCGTTGCCCGACGCCGCCGCCTGCCTGAAGCCCGGAACCACCTTCGCAAAGCTCGACGCGGTCGCGGTCGCGATGAGCGACAACGAAGCCGCGCAGGCGCTCGACGAGGCCCGCACGCGGTTGTTCCGGTCCATCCACCCAGCGGCCTGAAGGTTTGCTCCGGCCCGCTACCGCCGCCTGTCGGTCGGCGTCGTGCTGTTGACGAGCAGGCGCGAGGAAGCTCGAACACCGGACGTGCCAACTCGCGCGGGCGCTGCCGAGCCCGGATCGCCGGCGCCGACGCGCGTCGTCACCGGCTGCGGTCGAATACGGACGGACAGCGCTGTCGTCGAGCCCGGATCGCCGGCGCCGACTTGCGTCGTCACCGGCTTCAGCACCACCGAAAGGCGGAAGCGCGACGCCATCAGGCACGAGCGCCGACGACGATCCATCCAGCCGTTGCCGGCCGTTTCACAGCCCCTCGCGTAGTCACGTCCAGCCCCTCTGCTGCCGGTTCCGCGCTCGGCTACCGCACTCCGCAAACGTCCACAGACGGACGTTCGCTCCGCTTGGTCTCCTGCTGTTCAGAACCCGGCAAACCAGACCCTCACCGTTCGGTTGCTACGGCAGCGGCTACAGCACCTTCGCCCTGAACCAGGACGCGCCCAGCGCCGCGTCGTACATCGTGACGGTTCCGCCGCCATGAGCGATAATGCTGCGGTCACGCGCGCCCTCAACGCGGCCCGCGCCAGGACCTGTTTCGATCCGTCGGTTCGGTCGCCTGACAGGCGCGGCTCACGTGCCCCGCTTCAGGCTCATTTCTGGATTGGAAAGGACTCCCTGGATCGCCGGGCATCGCCGGCCTGGTCGGACCCGCCACGATAGCATTCGAACCCTTGGGCAGATGCCGCTCGACGTCGAGCTCCGGCGCGTCCAGGGGCCGCCTCTCTATCAGCTGATCGCTCCGCAGGTCCGCCAATTCCACCTGCTCGGGTTCTCGAACTGCGTTATCGCTGTCGCGGCGGGGGTGACCGAGAAGACGGTCAGGAAGACGCTTCGCTGGCTTCGGTCGCGGCCCGGGTCGTGATCAGTGCTACTCCCAGGAGCGCTGCTCCCAGCGTCATGTTCCGTGTCATCTCAACTCCAGTCTCGGGCCGCCGGAAATGGCCGGTTTTGAGGCGCCCACGAATCGCCGGTTTTGACCCGTCCATTGACGTGAACGGCTCTTGACTGCGCCACTTGCCCTATTCCGCGACCGTCTCTGCTGTGAGGCCGAATCGCTTGTTTGTTAGTTTTACTGCTGTGGGCCGACCTCGGAAGGTCCACCCCCTGGCACCCCCCGGTTGGGAGCGCCGGGGGTGGCGGTGGTCGGACCGCGAGCCGCTTGGCCGAACAGGGGCCGTAGCGGAGTTTGGTCGCCACCGTCTTTTCCTACGGCCTGAATGGATACACGAGCGTGAGGGCTCGAAAACAAGCACAGGAGCAGGAAAAGATGCCCGATTCTACCGTAGTAGGCATTGACATTTCGAAGACGCATCTAGACACCTACATGGCTCCCGCCGGCAAGGCCGCGCGATTCACCAATGACGCGGCGGGATTCAACGCGCTGATCGCGTGGATCGACCAGCCGGTCCGCTCGGTCGTGTACGAGCCCACCGGACCTTGGCACCGCGCCTTCGAGGAGGCGCTCCTGAGGGCGGGCCTGCCGCTGGCGCGCGCCAATCCGTTGCAGGCGCGGCGTTTTGCGCAGGCGATGGGACAGCGCGCCAAGACCGACGCGGTAGACGCGCGGGTGCTGGCGCAAATGGGGACAGCGTTGCCTCTGCGGCCGACCGAGGCGTCGTCGCCCACGCGGCGCGCCCTCGAGGAACTGCAGAGGGCGCGCGACGCGCTGGTCACGGACCGCACTGCCGCACGGAACCGCCAGAAGCACCTTCGACATCGGCTGCTGAGGCAGCAGAGCAAGACGCGGCTGTCCCAGATTGACCGGCATCTGGCCGCCGTCGATGCCGAAATCGGCAAGCGGTTGGCCGAAGACGGGGTACTGGCCCGCCGGACCGAGATCCTGACCTCGATCCCGGGCGTGTCGAGCATCACCGCGGCGGGCTTGCTCACCCAGATGCCGGAACTCGGCCGCCTCGATGCCAAGGCGGTTGCCAGCCTGGCCGGTCTCGCCCCGGTCACGCGCCAGTCCGGCGCCTGGCAGGGACGCAGCTTCATCCAGGGCGGCCGGCCGCGGGTGCGGCGGCTTCTCTACATGCCGGCCCTGGCGGCGATCCGTTGCAACCCTGACCTGCGTGCGAAGTACCGCCAGCTCCGCGGCCAGGGGAAACCGCCGAAGGTCGCTCTGACCGCCGTCATGCGCAAGCTCCTCCTGCTGGCCAACGCCCTGCTCGAACAGAACCGCTATTGGTTGCCAGACCGGCCCGGGCGCGGCAGCGCGGCGGCACCGGCTGAAATAGGCTTGATACCGTGATCCGACCCCGGTCGAAACACCATGCTCCGCTCATTCTCTCCGGGTTCCGCCAGATCCCTGGACAGGCGTCCCACCGAATTCCTCCGGGCCCGAGTTCTCCGGCGCCGCTGTTGTGATCCATTTTCTCGTCTTCAGGAGCTCAACGCGTTTCGTGCTTCTCCCGTAGAGAACTCGTTCGCCTGTGGTCCGCCGCCGCCCGGCAGACCGCACCCGACCTGTCCGTGTGTGTCCGCGATTACTCAGCTCGCGAAGATGTCGTCCAGCTTGAGGTGCAGCCCCTCAAGCACCCCACTCCGCAGGGTGTCCCGGCGCCCGAAGGTCTCGGTGAGTTCGAGCCTCTCGTCCCGTTGCTGATGCACGGCGATGGTTTCCTCCATCGGATCGACGATCCAGTACTCGAGCACGCCGTGTCTGCCGTACAGCTCGTGCTTGTAGCCCAGGTCGCGGTCGGCGGTGGACGGCGAGAGTATCTCGATCACGAGGTCCGGCGCTCCCCGCACGTTCTCGTCGGTGATCGTGTGCTCGCGCGCTCGCGAGATGAACAGCAGGTCGGGCTGCACGACGTCGCTGTCCGACAGAACGACGTCGCATGGTGCGACGTACACGTCGCCCAGCCCGTGCTCCTTGGCGAAATTGCGCAGTTCCACGTAGAGCGTGCCTAGCACCTTCTGGTGCTTCATGTTGGGTGCGGGAACCATCATCAGATTGCCGTTCAGTAGCTCGTAGCGCTCGTCATCCGGTGTTGCGCAGTAGTCGTTGTAGGTCTGCCTGACGGTGCCTTGCGTCGTGGTGGCCATGGGCGTGCTCCTCGGTTGGGTACCACTCACCAGGTGGAATCCGGCTTTCTGCGGCGCTTACCATCCTCCCGTGTCCGAGCCGTGGTGTTGGCCCCGCCCCAGCTGATCGGTTGGTTCCACAATTCGGGAGCCTAGCACGCGGACCTGTTTCCGCTCAGGCGTGGCCGCTCGCCTCCGGTGCTCTTCGGCGGGTTGAGTGTGGCTCACCGTCGGTACTCTCCATCCGGCATCGAGACGTTGGATGGCAGTTCCACCAGACGACCAGCCGGTCCTGCCCGAAACCGGCCAACCGGACCGGTTGCGCTCTCGCCCTTCGGTTCGACGTCGGGCCAACCAGCTCGACGGAGCCAGATGGCTGCGGTACTCGATCTCGATCTGCAGCGACATCCGCAAGAGTCGTGGAGAACGGGAGTTCAAACAGCCGGCCGTCTTCCCTGCCGCGCTAGCGGACCCTCTGATTGAGTGCTTCACCTTCCGCTGCCCGCACGGGGTGGCCGACGCGTGCTAGGTCCGGCCGCAGGGCCACCGCCGTTCATTCCCGCGCGGGCGTGGCGGGTCGGGCCGGCCGACCGTGGGCCGGCTCAACAAGCCGCGTCTATCGCCGCCTGTGCGGGGTGGACCCGCTCAGTCCCAAATTGGGCGCCGTGGCGCAGCGGTCAACCCCGCGCGCGGGGGGCGCGCCCGTACGGACGGACGTGCCCCGCAGCCACTAGCGGGTGTAACCCCGTGCGCGGGTTGGCCGGCGGAATGGGCACTCTCTAAACTGTTGATTATGTGGGAGATACGGATGGTGGACCCGCCACGGCTCGAACCAGCCGCAAGGATGACCATGGTCATGACCATGGTATGTTTGAGGCCGGACTTGCTCAGGAGGAGATCGTGAAGACGGAGAGCGGCCCGCCAGCGGGCGCCCGGGTCATCAAGGCGTCCGAGTTCAAGGCCAAGTGCCTCAGGCTGATGGACGAGGTCGCCGAGAGCGGCGAAGAAATCGTGATCACCAAGAACGGGCGGCCGGTCTCGCGGCTGGCGCCCTACAGCAAGAAGTCACCGGGCCTCTTCTTTGGCCGTGATCGGGACAAGATCCGTATTCTCGGCGACATCGTCTCCCCGATGCCCCCGGAGTGGTACGAGAAGACCGACGACTCCGACGAGGATCTGTTTTGATCCTCCTCGATACGCACGTGCTCACCTGGTTGCGACTGGGTGACCGGCGGCTCGGACAGCAGGCTCGCGGCACGTGTGAACGCGCGTTGCAGGACGGCGACGCCACGGTGTCGGCGATCTCGTTCTGGGAGGTCGGGATGCAGGTCCGCAAGGGTCGGCTGCAACTGCTGGTCGACCTGAACGCTTGGCGCCGCAATCTTCTCGACCAGGGCTTGATCGAGACGCCGGTCGACGGCGGAATCGCGTCCCGTGCGGGACTCATCCCCGACATGCACGGCGACCCGGCGGACCGGATCATCGTCGCCACTGCGTTGAGAGGCCATCAACTGGTCACGGCGGACCGGCAGATCCTCGACTGGCCGGGTCCGTTGAACCGGCTCCCGGCGATTGTCTGAACGACACTGAAGAAGTCGCTACTCTTGCATGTTCCACCGACATACTTGCGCATGAAGAAGCTGCAACGCGTCTCCATGTTCGCGCTCGCCCTCGCCACCGTGGCGGGCATCGGGCGCGCGTCCGCACAAACCACGGCCGGCCAAGGCGTCGACGTCGCGGCCCGGCACCCGGCCGCACCGCTGCTGGAGCAGTACTGCTTCCGCTGCCACGGCGCGCAGACCCAGACCGCCGGCGTCAACCTGGACGGGCTGATCGCCCAGCGCCCGCTGGCGCGCAACCGCGAGGCCTGGACCCGCGTGATGGAAGCTATTGAGGTCGGCGAAATGCCGCCCGCCGGCGCCCGGCAACCCGCCGACGCCGAGCGCGAGACGCTCCATGCCCTGCTGTCCGACGCCATCGACAACTTCGACTACTTCGACTACTCCACCGTCGACGACCCCGGCTACGAGCCGATGCGGCGACTCACGCACCGCGAGCTCGACAACACGCTGCGCGACCTGCTCGGCGCCGACTTCACCCTCACCGACCGCTTCCCGGCCGAGCTGAACGGCGCCAGCGGCTTCGACAATACGGCCAACACGCTGTTCATCGAGTCGACGCTGATGGAGCGCTACATCGCGGCGGCCGAGCGGGTCGTCGAGCTGATGCTCCCCGCCGAACCGTCCACCGCGGCCGAGCGGCGCGCGCACGACCTGGTGTTCGTCGCCACGCCCGGCGGCGAACTTGCCGACGAGGAAGCGGCCGAGCTGGTGCTCCGCCACTTCCTGGGGCGCGCCTACCGCCGTCCGCCGGGCCTGGAAGACGTGACACGCGCGCTCGCTCAGTACCGCGCCGCGCGGCCGTCGGGGCAGGCGTTCACGGACGCCGTGAAGGTCGTGCTGCAGTCGATTCTGATTTCACCCAAGTTCCTCCTGCGCATCGAGACGCCCCCGGAGACGGCGGACCCCGAGCCCTACCGCATAAGCGACTGGGACCTGGCCTCGCGCCTCTCCTACTTTCTTTGGGCGTCGATGCCCGACGCCGAGCTGCGCGATCTCGCCCGCCGCGATGAGCTGAGCGACCTGGACGTGCTCGAAGCGCAGGTCGACCGGATGCTGGCCGACCGCAACGCCGACACCCTCGGCACCAGCTTCGCCGCGCAGTGGCTCGGCTTCCAGCAGGTCGGCACGCGGATCTGGCTCGATCCAATCGACAATCCGTGGTGCACCGACACGCTGATGACCGCGATGCGCGACGAGTCGTCGATGTTCTTCATGTCGCTCATCCGCGACAACCAGCCGATCCGCCGGCTCATCGACGCCGACTACACCTTCGTGAACGAGGAGCTCGGCACGACGCTCTACGGCATGGAAGGGATCGAAGGCGAGCACATGCGCCGCGTCCCGCTCGACGACCCGAACCGCGGGGGCTACCTCGGCCACGGCAGCGTCCTCGCGCTGACCTCGAACTACAAGGACACCAGCCCGGTCAAGCGCGGCCACTACGTCCTCGACGTTCTGCTGGGCACACCGCCGCCGCCGCCGCCGCCGGGCGCCGGGGTTCTGTCGGAGGAGCTCGGCGATCTGCGCAAGCTCAGCTTCAGGGAGAAGCTGGAGATGCACTCCAGCAACCCGACCTGCAGCGCCTGCCACAGCCGCATCGACCCGATCGGCTTCAGCCTGGAGAACTTCGACTACTTCGGCCGCTGGCGCGACAGCTATCACTTCCGGGAGCGCGTGGAGACGGAGGAAGAGGCCGACGAGATCCGCATCGTCGAGGACACCGACGTGTTCGCGCAGAAGCGCTTCTACAGGAACACCTACACGCCGATCGCAGCCGTTGCCCGGCGGCGCCGCGTTCGACGGCCCGGCCGGCCTGAAGCGGACCCTGCTCGAAGAGCGTCACGACGACCTGGTCCGGCAGACCGCGTGGAAGATGCTCGCCTACGCGCTCGGCCGCCAGCTCGAGTACTACGACGAGCCGGCCCTGCGGCAGATCATCGCCGCGCTCGAAGCGGACGACTACCGGTTCCAGACGCTGGTGAAGGAAATTGTCGCCAGCTATCCGTTCCAGTACAAGAAGCAGTAGCGAACGCCCCGGAACGATCAGGTTGATCCCGCCAGTATTGGACGGTGTTGTCTTGGATGCCCTTGCCCCGGAGCGAGACAGGGCGGACTTCCAACGGGACTCCTTGAGGTCACGCCAAATGAACTCCTTGCAGCGACATTGCGAAATGCGACGCTTCTGTGATGACAAGTACTACAAGACGTTTGCAACGATGCATTGGACCGGTCGGTACATGGTGTTGGACGATCCGGTTATCTTGTCGGCCTTCGTTGTGCATTGCAGCTCAAGAAGACGAAGGGTATTCGTTTAGCGGGTGATTCCTCAACAAATACGGGCAGAAATAGCAGAAATGGGTTGGGGACTCTTGAAGTCCCGAACGGCAACGGAGTATCCATGTTGTCAAGGGCCCGGATCGAGGGAAGACCTCGTCCGCCGCGGGTGGTGAATCCGTACATTCGGGCACCGGCGCCGACCTGTACGTACGATGGTCGAACGTCGCGGACAATCCCAACGTCACCTCCGGTGAGCGTACGTACCGACAGGGGAGTGACCGTCCCTGCGCGGGGCTCCGATGGCCGCGCACGGCGAACCCGGCGTCCGGACAATCCTTGCACTTGACAGTCATCGACATCAGGGTCGTGAGCCAGCATGCGAACGCTGCCGACGTGACGACGGCACAGCGCGGCGTTCCACTGCAAGCGTTGCATGCACGGGCGCCGACGACGATCCGTCCAGCCGTCGCCGGCCGTTTCGCAGCCCCTCGCGTAGTCACGTCCAGCCCCCTCCGCTGCCGGTCCCGCGCTCGGCTACCGCACTCCGCAAACGTCCGCGGACGGACGTTCGCTCCGCTTGGTCTTCTGCTTCTTCAGAAAGCGGTTTGAACCGACCCGCGTTCAGTTTCGATCAGTGCTCGGTGCTCGCTTACACGTGGAGCCCACGGACTGGTCATGCGGCGACGAACGGCGCGCTTCCCGCCGGTGCTGCCTCGCTGCCGCGCCTGGGCCGGTCGGGCAACCAGGAGCGGTTCTGTTCGAGCAGGGCGTTGGCCAGCAGGAGGAGCTTGCGCATGACGGCGGTCAGAGCGACCTTCGGCGGCTTCCCCTGGCCGCGGAGCTGGCGGTACTTCGCACGCAGGTCAGGGTTGCAACGGGCCGCCGCCAGGGCCGGCATGTAGAGAAGCCGCCGCACGCGCGGCCTGCCGCCCTGGATGAAGCTGCGGCCCTGCCAGGCGCCCGACTGGCGCGTGACCGGCGCGAGACCCGCCAGGCTGGCGACCGCCTTGGCGTCGAGGCGGCCGAGTTCCGGCATCCGGGTGAGCAGGCCTGCCGCGGTGATGCTCGACACGCCCGGGATCGAGGTCAGGATCTCGGTGCGGCGGGCCAGTCCCACGTCTTCGGCCAACCGCTTGCCGATTGCGGCATCGACGGCGGCCAGATGCCGGTCAATCTGGGACAGCCGCGTCTTGCTCTGCTGTTTCAACAGCCGATGTCGAAGGTGTTTCTGGCGGTTCCGTGCGGCGGTGCGGTCCGTGACCAGCGCGTCGCGCGCCACCTGCAGTTCCTCGAGGGCGCGGTGCGTCGGCGGCGACGCCTCGGTCGGCCGCAGATGCAACGCTGTCCCCATTTGCGCGAGCACCCGCGCGTCTACGGCGTCGGTCTTGGCGCGCTGTCCCATCGCCTGCGCAAAACGCCGCGCCTGCAAGGGATTGGCTCGCGCCAGCGGCAGGCCCGCCTGCAGGAGCGCCTCCTCGAAGGCGCGGTGCCAAGGTCCGGTGGGCTCGTACACGACCGAGCGAACCGGCTGGTCGATCCACGCGATCAGCGCGTCGAATCCCGCCGAGTCATTGGTGAATCGCGCGGCCTTGCCGGCGGGAGCCATGTAGGCGTCGAGATGCGTCTTCGAAATGTCAATGCCTGTCGGGTCGGAGGAGGCGCGCCCCGCGGGCGCTGGCCTCCGTCCGCCGCTCAAACGGTACGTGCGGTTTTCCCGCATACCGCTTTCACGAAGACGTCTTCGCGTGATGAGGACCGATGGAGGAATCAAAGAGTGGACCATCCTCCGGCCCGTCGGGTTCAGCCAGTCGGCAAGTCTCCTCGGTCGCTGATGTTGGGGTCTTTCACTCATGGAACTGTCCACCTCAGCGCCCTTGCTCATCTCACCGTCCTGTCTGGTCCCGACCGTCTTCGCCGGCCGCCTTCCCCAACCCACTCGGTTGCCGCCCCCTGACGGTCACGCGGCTTTCACCGCGCTTCAGGTACTATTCGGCCGTCCGACTCCTCGACGAGCATCCCTTCCCACTTCGCTCTCGCTTATAGGGTCAGTTGCCGCGGCGCCACCCGCGGACCCGCCGAGGTCTCCCAGGGTCACGCACTGGTCTTCCATACCGTGCCGCCCGCAAACACCTTGGTGCGGTGGGTGGATGAGATCGCCTTCGCCTCTGTAGTGCAGGCTCGACCTTGCCCCACCTTTGGCCGACCGGTTCGTCATGGGGTCGCCCCCTCGACTACGGCCCGGTACTGCTCCGCAAACCCTTCGGACCCCACCTCACGGTGGGCGCCCTGTCCTCCGCAGTTCCGTCGTGGCGGCTCCAGGTCCACCTTGGCTGTGTCCGGCTTTCGCCTGCGTGCCCGTGTAGGTGTCTCCATACCTGCCACCTGCGGCCGGCGAGGCATTACCCCCGCCTTTGGATACGGCCCCCCTCATCCGGGGGCCGGAGGGACTTCAACCCTCCTGACCAGTGCGCTGCCTGGCGCACACTACGGTAGAATCTGGCATCTTTTCCTGCTCCTGTGCTTGTTTTCGAGCCCTCACGCTCGTGTATCCATTCAGGCCGTGGGAAAAGACGGTGGCGACCAAACTCCGTTCCGGCCCCTGTTCGGCCAAGCGGCTCGCGGTCCGACCACCGCCACCCCCGGCGCTCCCAACCGGGGGGCGCCAGGGGGTGGACCCTCCGAGGTCGGTCCACGGCGATAAAACTAACAAACAAGCTGTGAACTGCATCGGTTCTATTGGTGCTTCACCCCTGCGCGTGACGATACCTGCCTGGGTCGGTCGCAGTTGAAGCGACCGTCTCGGGGTTGCCGGTCTTCACGCCTCTCGCGAGGGTGCGATGCCGCCCACCCTCAGGCGGGCGGCGGGGGGAGCCCGAAGGCGTCGGGGACGACGGGACCGGTGGCGCGCAACATCGTGGCGATCAGCGGAGGCAGATCGAGGTCGCGTTGGCGGGCGGTGCGCACGACGCTGGCCAGCACCTGCTGGCTGTCGGCGCCGTGGCGGGTGCGGTTGCCACCGCAGACCTTTCGGATAACGACGGCGGGACGGATGGCCTGTTCGGCGCGCCAGTTGGTGGCATCGACCGACAGGTCCCACAAGAAGAGAAACACGGCAGCGAATTCGGTGGCCAGATGCCGGGCAAAGCGCTCGGCGTCGTCCAGCGGTGGCGGTGCGTCAATGAGCCGACCGAGCCGGGCCACGAGTCGGCCGCGGACCGATGCCAGACCGTGCTCGCTCAGCTCGCCGTCGTTGCAGCGGTCACGCACGGCAAGGCCCGTCTGCAAGACCGCTTGCACCTGCCCGGCCCAGAGACTGTCGGGATGATCTTCCTGCAGTTCCTTGCATCGTCGGAGCAGGTGATTCAGGCAGGATTGGTGCAGCGCGGCGCGGTAGCAGCGATACGACACCCACCCGTCGCGCACGAGCACCCCGTCGAAGTCGGCCCCCAGAACCGTGGTGGCATCGTCGAACCCGCGGCCGGGGCAAATGGCGTAGACCGTCGTCTCCGGGGTAACGAACGCCCACAGCCAGTGGCTGATGGCACCCACCCGCCACCCGGTTTCATCCGGCGTGACCACCGGCGAGTTGCGGACCTGCTCGCACAGCGCCGTGTAGGTCGGCGCGGCGTCGCGGGCCGTGCGGTGCAGCAGGTGAGAGAGGCCGCCCGGCGTCACCTGCAGGCCGAACGTGGTCCGCAGCACGTGCGCGACCTTCGCCAGCGGTACGCCCATCTCGGTGTGCAACTCGACGACCAGCGCCACGACGCCGGGGCCCAGTTGCGCACCGGCCGCGCCCAGCGCATCCGAGGTCTGCAGCGCGTGGCGGCCCTGCACGCGCCGCTGACACTGCGAGCAGTGACCCACCTCGATGTCGAAGCGGCGCACGACCGGGCGCACCTCGGGGATTTCTTCCTGATACTGCGATGCCACGCGGGTCACTTCGATCGCGCCGCCACAGTCCGGACACGCCGCCGGGACCGGCGCCGCATGCGTCTCGTCCTCCTGGGCCGGACGCCGGCGGCACGCCTGCCGGCCATAGCGTGCACCGGCCCGCCGTCCGGGACGCCCGCCGCGCCCCTGCGGTCGGTCCTTGGCAAAGGGAGCCGCTTGCCGGAAGCCCGCGCGGCGCGCGGTATCGAGTTGTTGCTGGAGCCGTTCACTGTGGCGCTTCCAGCGATCCCGGTCGCGGTTGACCTGCGCCAAGTCCCCGCGCAGCCGCGAAATCTCCCGGTCCTGCTGCTTGATGCGCGTGTCCCGCGGATCATCCTCACGCTGGGGCGCGTCCGGACCCTCGGCCATACCCCGCCTATCGGAACGGGCGCACCAAACCTGCAGTCTTAAAACGCGGATCTTCACCGCGACCCGCTAAACAAAGACGACGAAGGGTATTCCTCCGCGGCACGGTCAGAGACTATCCGACGTCGTTTCCATCCCTCTTTCGAGATCCCGCGAGCCACGATGGCCAATGCTCGCCCGAGCAGCGTAAGCGACGCTGGTGCGCCTACAGGATAGCGGTGGAAAGACTGGCACTCAAACTGAAGCCAAGGGGGCGTCGGTCACGATGGCGCAGGGAGAACATAGGCGCAGTCCTTCAGCACTACGGGATGAAGACCCCGTGGCTCGATGCTGTCACCAATGTTCATACCGCTGTATGGTTCGCCACCCATGACCTCGAGACCGGGCGAACGAGCCAGGGGGGCTGGATTTCCGTGTACGTTCGTAGGCACACGAGGGAGCAGGGGCTGCTGAAAGTCATCGATCTTCGTGGCTACCAATCATCAATGCACTTCAGGCCTCATGCGCAACAGGGACTGGGACTCGCAATGCAAGAGGACGCGGAGAACCTATCCGTAGATCAGAACTTCAACAACTACCGGATTGCCAATATCCATCTGCGCTGCTCACCCAAGTGGAGCCTCTTCGGACACATGCTGTCGACGCAGTTTCTGTTTCCCCAACAGGACGACTCTCTTCAGCAGCTCAGCAACTCCAACGTCCAGAAGGTTCTCGACAAGGCCTGCACCGAGAACGGTCTTCCCCCCGGCACCCTCGGAAGAGTGCCCCACTACGTGCGAAGAGGGCGTCCCGCCGGCAATCGAAAGTCGGCGGCGGCGAGCATGCACGTGTCCGCCTGCGTGAACAGGCCCGCGGCGGTACGCCGCAATCGCGTCCGGTCGATTCCCTCCCCATCCTCACCGCCCGGTCACCAGACTTGAAAGCCAGTCCGGTCGAATGGCCAGCGTGTGAACCCGCACGGTTCCGTGAGACGTCCATCGCACGCAACCCACGCCCACGACGCCTCATAGTTGGCGCCGTACAGGTGCCAGAATTGGGACCGCTCCAGGAAACCGCGGGCGGTATGACGTTCTCGGGCTGCGGCCCGCCGGCGAGCCCGAAGCACCCTGGATCAGTCGTTCCCGACAGCCCGCCGAATCTCAGGCTATGCGCCCCCCAGGGCTCGGGAACATCGGACCGCGATAACTGCATTGGATCTATGTACCGTCGACCCAGAGCACATACAGGAACGAGCTCTTGACGCGGACATCGCATGTGTTCGTCAACCTAAATGTGGCGGTTGCAAGCGTCCACTCTCCCTCTTGTCTACCCGATAGCAACCTGACACATCCTTCGGAGTCACTGTTGGCCGTGTCGGCGTCGTGGCAGAGGGACTGGCTGGCGACCGACTACTGCTCTCGTTACCGTCGCACCCGACGATTACTAACACCAGCTCCAAGTCGCCCCACAACAGAGCACACCGTGTCATTCGTTCCTAGCCCTTGTATGTTTGCTTCCTTTGTGCGCCGCCGTTACGATTGCTGGTTCCACTGCGTTGCCAACATGTCAATCGGTGACGCGTCGAAGCCACTGGAAGTCGCTGTCGGCTGACTCGAGGTCGGCGCCGTGAACTTGCGCGCAGGCTGCGATCGCCACATCGGTCGCCGGAACGGTGACGCCCCGGGCGCGAGCGCGACGGGCGAGCTCGTACGCGGCCCGCCAGACGTCCTCGCCAATCGGCAACACGGGAAGGATGGCCGCGAAGTCACGCAGCGCCCGTTTCTCCCGGTCGCCGCGTGCGCCATTCCACAACTCGAGCTGAACGATTGGGCACCAGCAGGCCTCCCCTGCCCTGAGGGCAGCTTCGACACGGCTGCGGACCGCGGGATCGCCGTTCGGACGCAACAGGTGAATCCACGACGAGGTGTCAATCAGGATCAACGGCCTGCACCCGTTGCCGGCGATGCGCCTGAAGCTCGTCCACCGTCATCAAGTCGGGGCAGGTGCCGGCGTACTTCAAGAGATCGGCCATGCGACGGCGTCGATTGAAGTCGACGATGGCCGTGACGACGGCTTCCCGCTTGGTCTTCGCGCGCGTGAAGCGCATGGCATCAATCAGCTCGCCGTCGGGAATATCAATTGTAGTCTTCACGAACCAATACTAGCGTGTGGTGGATTTTCATCCAAGTGGATCTTGCATCCTGTGCAAGTCGTTCGTGCTGCCGTTGAAAGCATGCCACGAACATCGGCGACCGCGGAGGCTGCGTGGGCGAACTGCCCTCGCCAACGGCACCTGCTCATGTCACCGCAAGGCCGCGAGTGATCTAAACTGTGGCTGTCTGAGCGACCCAGACTCAGGTCGAATCGAGAAACTGACCCGATGACGACACGACGCATCTCCCGGCGGACCGTCCTGCGCGGACTCGGCGCCACGATGGCGCTCCCGCTGCTCGACGTCATGCACCCGGTGTCCGCCCTCGGCAGGGGCGCTCAGGCGGCGCCGGGGGCCACAGTGCGGGTCCGTCGGCTGGCGTATCTCTACTTCCCGAACGGGATCGCGCGCGGCTCGTGGCATCCGGCCGAGACCGGCCCGGACGGGCGGCTGCTGAAACTGAACGAGTGGATGAGCCCGCTCGAGCCGTTCAAGGACGAGCTGACCATTCCGCGCAACATATGGACGCCGCTCGGCAACGGACACGTCGGCGGCACGCCGACTTGGCTGACCGGGTTCGACTACGACCGGCAGGCGGTCAGCGCCGGCGGCGTATCGGCCGACCAGATCGCCGGCCGGCATGTCGGGCAGGCGACGCTGCTGCCGTCGCTGGAGCAATCGACGAAAGGCGAGGGCTTCTTCTCCAACTCGCTGTCGCGCAACAGCATCTCGTGGTCGGCGCCGGATCGGCCGCTGCCGCGCGAAGTGGAGCCGCGCGCCGTCTTCGACCGCATCTTCCGTCCCCCGTCCGGCGGCGCGAGCAACCGCTCGGTGATGGACGCGGTGCTCCAAGACGCGAAGGCTTTGCGCCGGACCGCGAGCCGCACCGACCAGGTCCGCCTGGACGAGTACTTCGAGTCGATCCGCGCCCTGGAACGGCGGATCGAATTCTCGGAGCGGCGCTCGGTGGCGCTGGGCAGGGACAAGGCGCTGACCGACACGCTCCAGGCGCCCGAGCCGGGAATCCCGTCCGACCACCAGGAGTACGTCCGGCTGATGATGGACCTGATGGTCGCCGCATTCCAGTCCGACGCGACGCGCGTGGTGACGTTCATGCTCGACCACGGGCAATCGAACCGCTACTTCAACTTCATCCCGTGCGTGCAGGGCACGTGGCACGCGCTGTCGCACTACAAGAACGCGTCCGGCAAGACCGAGGACGACGACGGCGTCACGTCGTGGAGCTCCCCCGAGGAGAAGCAGCGGATGTACTCGGAAGTGATCCGCTGGCACCACCGGCAGTTGGCCTACCTCCTCGGCCGCCTCAAGGCGATCGAGGAGCCGGACGGCCGGACGCTGCTCGACAACAGCATGATCGTCTACGGGGCGATCCTCGGCGACGGCAACGAGCACGATCCGGACGACCTGCCGACGCTGCTCGCTGGCCGCGGCGGGGGCACCATCAAGAGCGGACGGGCGCTCGATTTCGCGAATCCGACCGATCTGGCCAACCTCCATCTGTCGCTGCTGCAGCGCATGGGGGTGCCGATCTACCGCCTCGGGAACAGCTCGACGCCGATGCACGAGATCGACGCGTGATGACACGGCGGTGAGCGGCTGACACGACGAGAACCGTACAGAAGGGGCGGGCCGATGCCGACGCGGGCCGGACGATTACACATGAGCGGGTCAGCACGTCGTCCAGGCTGCGATCCTCGGGTAGCCGGTCCAGAACGGCGCGAGCGGTTTCCTTGGCGTTCCTGGCGTACCGCAACTTCCCGATCACGAGCGCGGCGATGGCGACTCCCACAACTCGCCCATCTCCACGTAGCGCAGACTCTCGCGACGGGTGCGGGCCCCGGTGTCGTAACGAAGCAGCACCACGTCGGCACGCGGCGTCAGATCGCCCCCAGATGTCTCCAGTTTGTCGAGATGCGCAATCAAGGCCGAGCGGATGGCCCGCTTCGCCGCCGCCGCGGTGTCCGCCGCGGCATAGACCCCAGGCAGACCCGCCACCCACGCGCTGAACGTACCGTTGCTCTCGTGCTCGACGATCACCGGGTAGTGCATCGTCACAATCCCGCCTCCTTCAAGATGCGGTGTGCGAGGCCCGTACCGACCTCTTTCTTCGTGTGAACGGACACGGTGATCACCTTCCCGGTCGCCGAATGAACGAACTGCCGGTGGCTCCCCTTTCCCGTTCGCTGCTCGACGTAGCCGGCGGCCTTCAGGCGGCGGATCAACTCGCCCCAGGTCACTCCATCCATCCTATCCGACGACGCTCGTCCCAGGAATCAGGATGGCAGGTGCCGAGCAGTGTCGTGAGACCGTGACGCCATGCGTCCCGAGGCAGCGCCATGGAATCGGTCACTTGACCCATGCCCTCCCCCCGAAGCTACACTCGTAGCTACAAACGCATGGATGGCAGACTACGAGTGGGACGAAAACAAGAGCCGAGAGAACCTGGCCAAGCACGGCCTCAGCTTCCACGACGCCGAGGCGGTCTTCGCCGGCCCCTGCGTGACGTTCGAGGGTACGCGCCGAGACTACGGAGAGCCGAGGTTCATCGAGATCGGGCTGCTGAGAGGCCGCACGGTGGTCGTCGCCCACACGCCGCGCGGCGGACGCACGCGGGTGATCTCCATGAGAAAGGCGAACAGCCGTGAAGCCAGACGCTATCGGGAGCGACTTGAAGCGGGTTGACACCCTGCGAGACGAGGACATCGACTACTCCGATATTCCGGAGCTGGACGCCGACTTCTTCCGGAAGGCGCGGGTCGTGGTGCCGCCCCGCAAGCAGCAACTGACGATCCGCCTCGACACCGACGTGCTGGCGTGGCTGAAGAGCCAGGGCAAGGGGTACCAGAGCCGCATCAACGCGATCCTGCGCGCCTACTATGACGCGCACCGGCACGAGCCTCGACCGGAAAGACCCGGCGGCCGCCCGGCCGGGTAGATACTGGCGCGCCGGCCGAGTGGGGCCATCGATGTCCCGGATTGCTCGGAACGCGTCGTTGTCGGTTCCGGACCGCGCGCATCCAGAGGGAGGAACGCAGTTCCCGCAGAACTCTCCCCGCCGGTTTCCGGTAGAGTTGTCCCCACGCTACGGGGAGGAATCCATGACCCGCACGACGCCGTTCCGTTCCGCGCTCGCCGCCGCCCTCGTCATCGCCTGCGCCACGCTGCTCCAGAGCGCGGTAGGGGCCCAGAACCGCACCGGCGCCTCCGCGCTCCGGGGCGTGCCCGCGCTGCCGCCGCCGGACCAGCCGGTGGTGCTCTACACGGCCGAGCAGCCGCGCATCCGCGTGGTACCGGTCGTGACCGGCCTCGACCACCCGTGGGGGATGGCGTTCCGCCGCAACGGCGACATCCTGGTGACGGAGCGCGACCGCGGCACGCTGCGGGTCATCCGCAACGGACAGCTCCTCGACGAGGACATCCCGGGCGTGCCGGAGGTCTTCGCCGGCGTCCGGCTCGCGGGGCTGATGGACGTCGTGGTCCATCCCGAGGACGACACCCTCGTCTACCTCACCTACTCCAAGGGGGAGGAACGCGACGGGCGGCAGGGCGCTACCGTGGCGCTGGCGCGCGGGCGCCTGGACGTCGGCGCCGGAGCGCTGACCGAGGTGCGCGACATCTTCGTCGCCGACGGCTGGGGGGGCGGCATCGCCGCGTCGCGGCTGATCTGGGGACCGGACGACAAGCTGTTCATGACCGTCGGCGGCGCGTTCGAGTTCGCCGGTACCGGGGAGTACGCCCAGGATCCGGGCACCCACTTCGGGAAGCTGCTGCGGCTGAACGACGACGGCACGGCGCCCGACGACAACCCGTTCGCCGGCGACGCCGACTACCACCCGGAGATCTGGACGATGGGCCACCGGAACCAGATCGGCCTGGCCTTCCACCCGGACACCGGCGAGCTGTGGGCGACCGAGCACGGCGTGCAGGGCGGCGACGAGGCCAACATCATCCAGCCGGGCTCGAACTATGGCTGGCCCATCGCGTCCTACAGCCGGACCTACGGTGGCCGACCGATCACGGACACCCCCTGGCGGCCGGACTTCACCGCACCGCACGTCATGTGGTGGCCGTCGATTGCCCCGTCGGGACTCACCTTCTACGACGGCGAGCACTTCCCCGCCTGGCGCGGCAACCTCTTCGTCGGCTCGATGATGGTGGGCCGGATGCAGCACACCGGGCACCTCGAGCGGATCGTCTTCAACCGGCTGGGACAGGAGATCCGCCGCGAGTGGCTGCTGATGGATCTGAAGCAGCGGGTGCGCGACGTGCAGCAGGGACCGGACGGCTATCTGTACGTCCTGACCGAAGAGGACAACGGCGCCCTGCTGCGCATCGAACCCGCCCGCGCCATCACCGAGGCGCCGGGCAGCGTCGTTCCGGCGGTGCGGCTGACCGATGCGCGGGTCACGCCGCTGCCGGAAGCGGAATGGACGGCGGCGCAGCGCGCGACCGTCGAGCAGTACGCGGCCGACGGACACTCCACGAACGTCGTGCGAACCCTGGCCCGGGTACCGGCGCTGGCCGACCGCGTGCTGCCGTTCGCGCACTACGTCGCCAACGAGTCGACCCTCTCGCCGCGCCACCGGGCGATCCTGATTCTGCGCACCGCGTGGCTCACCCAGAACGCCAGCATCTGGGCGGCGCACGCGAGCCGGGCGGCCGAGTCCGGCCTGACCGCGGACGAGGTGCGGCGGGTTGCGGATGGTCCGGGTGACGATTGGGACGCATTCGAGGGGGTGCTCATCGGGTTGGCGGACCAGTTGTTCCGCCACTCGGCGGTCACCGACTCGACGTGGGAGATGCTCGCCGAGCGTTACGACATGCACAACCTGGTCGACGCGGTCATGACCGTCAGCGCCACCACCACGAACGCCGTGCTCTTCAACTCGCTCGGGATCCAGCCGGACGACGACGTCCCCGGCGAGGCGCTCATCCCGACCGAGGATGTCGGCTATCGCGTCGTGGTCCCGGACCAGGAGCCCCCGCGGACGACGCCGCGCATCGAACCGGTCGAAGGCGACGGGCTGCGGGTAACCCGGACTTTCCTGCGCCACCCGGCGATGGTGGACGCGCGCAATCGGAATCCGCGCTACGTGCTCGACCCGGAGCAGTCGCGACTGACGCCCCACGACCGGGAACTGCTCATTCTGCGTACCGGCTGGAACGCGGGTGCGGTGTACGAATGGGCGAAGCACGTCGGCAGCGTCGGCCGCGCCCGCGACCACGGCCTCGACCCGGTCTGGATCGCCCAGGGCCGCGATCAGTCGGGCTGGAGCGCCAACAACCTGGCGCTCATTGATGCCGCCAACGAGATGTTCCGCGACTCGATGATCTCCGACGAGACCTGGGCGGACCTGTCGTCGCGCTACGACACGCACCAGATGATGAGCATCGCGCTGACCGCGGCGCGCTACCGGATGGTCTCGATGGCGCTGAACGCTTTCGGCGTGCAGCCGCAGCCGGACGACGAGCGGTTCCCGGTGCTGGAAGGCTACTGAGGTGTTGCGCGGGGCGCGCGTCCAGGAAGGCGACATCCCGGCCCGGTAGCGCCCGACGCGACCGGGCGCACGGATGGGCCGCAGCGGCCCGACGGAGTAAACTGCCTCAACCCGGCCCATTCCGGCGAAGGAGGCAACCATGCTCACAGTCGCTCTGCGGCGTCGCGGCACTCTTGTCATCGCGGCGGCCCTGCTGGCAGGCGCGGCCACTGTAGCCGTCGACGCCCAGTCGCGCCCCGCGATGACCACCGAGGCGGAGTTCCTCCAGGCCATGGAGGAACTGTCCAACTGGGGCCGCTGGGGCGCCGACGACGAGCTGGGCGCCGCCAACCTGATCACGCCGGCCAAGCGGAAGGCGGCCGCCGCGCTGGTGACCGAGGGCCGTAGCGTGTCGCTGGCCCACGACATCATTCAGGCGCAGACGCTCGAGGGCCAGTGGTACCTCGACCGGCAGGTCGTCAACGTCAGCGAGACCGGCGCCTCTGACCGCTACCAGTACACCGGAACCTACCACGGCGTCATCCACAGCCACCTCGACTCTATCGCCTGTCATGTGATGTTCGAGGGGAAGGGCTATAACGGGGTGACGGCCGAGCAGGTAGTGGCCGCGGACGGCTGCCCGCAAGGGAGCATCCACGCGCTCCGCGAGGGCATCTTCACGCGCGGCATTCTGTTCGATGCGACGCTGCTGCCGGGCAACGACGCCGGACAGGGCTGGGTGGAGCCGGGCACCGCAATCCGCGCCGCGGACCTCGAAGAGCTGGAGCGCATCCAGGGCGTGCGGGTGGAGCCGGGCGACGTCATCCTGCTCCACACCGGCCGCTGGAAGCGGCGCGCCGCGCTCGGCCCCTGGAACCCCTCCGAGGAGGGCGTGGCCGGCTACCACTCGGACGTCGCCTACTTCATGAAGGAGCGGGGCGTCTCGTTCATCGGCCACGACATGTGGAACGACGCCTTCCCGCACGAGTACTCCGACGACGTCCGGCTGCCGATCCACCGGCTGGCGCTGGTCGCACTCGGCGTCGGGATCTTCGATAACCTGGACTTCGACGACCTCGCCGCGACCGCGCGCGAGCTCGGCCGCTACGAGTTCCTCTTCGTGGCCGCGCCGCTCCGCATCGAAAAAGGCATGGGGTCGCCCCTCAACCCGATCGCGACCTTCTGACGGAAGCGAGGAATACCGACGTGTGCACTCCGCCTTCGCTGATCGTGGCCGCCGGTCTGGTCGTCGCTCTCGCCGCGCCCGCGGCGGGTCAGTGGCGTACCGACGGCGAGCCGATGCCCGAGGAGTCCTGGCGCAAGCTCCGCGACAATTTCGGCGCCATGCTGGTGCTGTCGGACCGGCCGGACGAGTTCCTCGACAACTGGGTGCAGCGAACCCCGGGCGTCTCCATCCGGACCACCCGGGTCGGCCGCCGCGGCCAGCCACTCGCACCGTTCATCTTCTTCACCGGCTGCACCGAGAACCGCCTCGGCGTATGCGACGCGACGTTCGACCTGGAGGTCCTGCGGCCGGACGGGACGGCGCTCTTCCGCACCCCCGGACTCGAGCTGTGGCGGGGGAAACCGACTCCGGCGGAAGGGATCATCGGCCTGTCGGTCGGCTACGCCGGGATCGACCTCACGGATGCCGACCCGCTCGGACGGTACCTGGTGCGCGCCGAGGTGCGCGACGCGAACGCCGGGATCGCGATGACGCTCGAGCAGACCTTCCAGGTCTTCGGCGAGGTGTCGACGATCATCGGCGACGGCATGCCGGGCCTGTCGGACATGCAGGTCAACAACCCCTACGGGGTGGTGATCGGGCCGGACGGCGCGCTCTACTTCTGCGACCTCGACAACCAGCGCATCCGGCGGCTGAACCTCGCGACGGGAATGACGACCACGATCGCCGGCAACGGCGAGCGGGGGTACGGCGGCGACGGCGGGCCCGCGACCGAGGCCCTGCTCAATATGCCGCACGAGATCCAGTTCGATACGCGCGGGGATCTCTACATCGTCGAGCGCGACAACCACGTCGTGCGCAAGGTCGACATGCGGACCGGGATCATCTCGACCGTGGCGGGCACCGGCGAGGCCGGGTTCTCCGGCGACGGCGGGCCGGCCGCCGAGGCGCAGCTCCGTGCCCCGCACAGCATCGTGTTCGCCCCGGACGGGCGCCTGCTGATCTGCGACATCGGCAACCACCGGATGCGCCGCGTCGACCTCGAGACCGAGCTGATCGAGACCTTCGCCGGCACCGGCGAGCGCGAGCCGACCCCGGACGGCGCGCCGCTGGCCGGCACGCCGCTGAACGGACCGCGCGCGATGGCCCTCGATCCGGACGGCAACCTCTACCTCGCGCTGCGCGAAGGCAACGCCATCTACCGCATCGACCTCGAGAACGAGACGATCCACCACGTGGCGGGCACCGGCGAACAGGGCTACACCGGCGACGGCGGCGCGGCCCGCGAGGCGACGCTGGCCGGCCCCAAGGGGCTCGCCTACGCCGCCGACGGCACCCTTTACGTCGCCGACACCGAGAACCACGTGATCCGGCGCATCAACATCGCGACCGGTGTCATCTCGACGGCCCTCGGAACCGGCGAGCGCGGGGATGGACCGGAACCGGAGCCGCGGCGGTGCCGAATGAACCGGCCGCACGGGATCTGGGTGGACCAGGCCGGCGCCCTGTACGTGGGCGACAGCGAGGCCCACCGCATCCGGGTGCTCAGGTAACCGGCCAATGGTCCGTTACCCGCCGGGCCTCCTCGGCGCCCGGCCACGGCGGCATGGTCACGATGACGAAGCAGAGGTCTTCGTCGCCGGTGTTGCGGAACTGCATCAGGCACCCTCCCGCGGAATCACAGGGAGCGCCGCCGCTCCGCGGGGCGTGGTCATGTGCGATTTTCGGTCTCCGCGGCGTTCGGCTGCCAGCCGTCACCCCACCGGCTCTTGCGCGCGGCGCGGTACCGATCTCCCTCGCGCCGCGTCACCAGCTCCCGGCGGAGCCCCTGGCGGGCGCAGAGCCGGAGCGATACGCGGCGCGGCTCGATGACCGGCCGGCGCAGGACTCTCGCGGCGCACGGAACGGCGTCACCGCGGACCACCGCCACGTAGGAGTACTTCTCGTCCTCGTAAGCCAGCGACCCACTCTTGAGCCGCCGCTGCACACTGGATCTACTGACGCGTACGCCGAAGTGACACCAGTCCCCGCCCGGAAGCGGGCAGTCGGATGCGTGCGGGCACGGCGCAGCCACCGTAGCGCCCTGCTCGATGAGGCGCGCCCGCGCCCGGATCACACGCGCCGCGCCAGCCGGCGTACCGGGCTCGACAATGACCAACCCGCCGGTGGTGACGTCCCAGGCCATATCGACGAGCTCGTCGCGGGCCGACTCGGACAGTTCGCCCAGCACGTAGCCGGCAAGCACCAGGTCGTGCTCCCCGAGTTCGCGTGCACGTCCGAACTCATGTACCGACCACGTCGATTCGACGTGTGCCCCAAAGTGGGCAGCCTCCAGCAGCCGCTGGCCCAACTCGGCCATCCCGGCGTCCTTCTCGACATGCCTGGCCTGCGACAGTTCGGGAAAATGCTGGCCGGCCGCCCAGAGTCCGGGCGCCGGTCCCGCCCCGAGCTCCAACAGGCTCTCCGCTCTCAGTTCCGGCGCCCGATGCCTCAGCTCGGCGAGAACCGCCCGGGTGGCTTCGAACGTCGACGGCAGCCTCGCCGCCAGGTACGCCAACCGATCGTTCGCAGACGTCATCGGAGAGGCGCCCCCCGCTCCTGCGTCGCGATACGCCGCAGTGAGCCGATCCGACGACCGCCGCAGATCGGCGAACGACACCCCGTCCAGGAGCCGATCGATCGCCGCGCGGAGTTCGAGGGACTGCGACTCGTTCGTTGCTGCCATCGTGAGACACTATACGCACATCGTGACCACCTCCCGACCAGGCAAACAACGCCTCCGCGACGCCGACGATCTGGCCATCCTGCTTCCCGGCGGCGGCGCGCGCGCAGCCTACCAGGTGGGGTTCCTGCGCTGGGTCGCGAAGCACATTCCCGACGCACACTTTCCCATCGTGACCGGCGTCTCGGCCGGCGCGATCAATGCTGCGTTTCTCGCATCCTACCGAGGTACGCAGGCGGCAGCCGTCGATCGACTGTGCGAGATGTGGAGCCACATGACGTCCGATCGGGTCTTCCGCACCGACGGACCCTCGCTCGGCGCCCTCGTGGCGCGCTGGGGACTCAGGTTGCTCGCCGGCGGCACCGCGCTGGCGCCGGCGGTCCAGGGCCTCGTCGACACCTCGCCGTTGCGCGAGACGCTGGTTGACGTCTTCGACGCGCGCGACGATGCAATCGGCGGCATCGCCGACAACATCGCCGAGGGACGCCTCTGGGCACTGGCTCTCCTGACCAGCCACTACGGCACGGGTCAATCCGTTGTCTGGACCCAGGGGCGCGATCTTCGCGAATGGGAGCGCCCGGATCGGCGCAGCCGCAACACGGCTCTGACCCTCGACCACGTGCTCGCATCGTCGGCATTGCCGTTGTTCTTCCCGGCCGTGCGCCTGCCGGACGGCTGGCACGGCGACGGCGGCATCCGCCTTACGGCGCCCTTCTCTCCCGCGCTGCATCTCGGCGCGAGCCGCATCCTGGCCATCTCGACACGCTACGCGGCGGACGGGACCTTCGACGACACCGACAAGCGGCGCCACCCTCCTCCCATGCAGATTGCCGGCCAGCTTCTCGATGCCGTCTTCCTCGACGACCTCGATCGCGACGCGCTGGAGCTGGAACGGATCAACCGGCTGCTCCGCGACGTGCCGCCCGAGAAGCGGCGCGGCCTGCGCCCGATAGAGCTCCTCGTGATCCGTCCGTCGGTCGACATCTCGCGACTCTCCGCGGAATACGAGCCGCAACTGCCGCGCGTCTTCCGGCACCTGGTCCGCGGACTCGGATCGCGCGAGGTCCAGTCGCCGGATCTGCTGAGCCTGCTCACCTTCCAGCCGGAGTATCTGGTCCGGCTCATGGATCTCGGAGAGGCTGACGCGGAGGCGCGAGCCGGCGAGATCCGCGCCCTTCTGCGCAGCGCGCCCCGCCCGCGCGCGACGGCCTGACCCGGATGGCCGGTCGGACGTCCCTGCAGCCCTCACCGCGCCGCGCCTGATCGGAGCGGACCATCGGGTCCGGAAACGGCCAATGCGCCCCCCGCCCCGGCGCTATAGTGCAGGGGATGCTGGACACCGACCTGTGCGACCGGGCCCGCCTGTCGCGCGACGCACGGTTCGACGGCCGCTTCTTCATCGGCGTCGTGACCACCGGCATCTACTGCCGGCCGATCTGCCCGGTCCAGCCGCCGAAGGCCGCGAACGTGCGCTTCTACCCCTCCGCCGCGGCAGCCGGTCAGGCCGGCTTTCGTCCCTGTCTGCGCTGCCGCCCCGAGACCGCGCCCGGGACGCCGGCGTGGTCCGGATCCCCGGCGACCGTGCGGCGCGCCCTGCGGCTGATAGGCGACGGGGCGCTCGACGACGGCGGCGCGGACAGGCTCGCGCGACGACTCGGAGTCGGCGCGCGTCATCTGCGCCGGCTGTTCGATCGCCACGTCGGCGCATCCCCGCTGCAGGTGGCGTCGACGTGCCGCCTGCACCGCGCCAAGCGCCTGATCGACGCCACGGACCTGCCGTTCGCCGACGTCGCGCAGGTAGCCGGGTTCGGCAGCGTCCGCCGCTTCAACGACCTGCTGCGGCGCACCTACGGCCGCCCGCCGCGGGAGCTACGCCGACAGCGTCGTCGCGCGCAGGCGGTCGCCGACCAGCCGAACGGTGCTTTGCGCCTCCGTCTGAGCTACCGCGCGCCGTACGACGCGGCGGCGTTGCTCGGCTTTCTGGCGCCGCGGGCGATGCCCGGCGTCGAGGCCGTCGACCCGGTACGGGGCGTCTACCGGCGCGCCTTTCGTCTGGCGGGCGCGGGGCTCGGCGACGGCGGGCGCAACGGGTCGCGAGTGCCGCGAGCGGCAGAACCCGGCATCCTGCGCGTCGAGACCGGCGGCCCCGGATACCTGGATGCGGAGGTTTGCCACCCGGATGCGCGCGTCCTGCTCGAGGTGGCGGCCCGGCTGCGCCGTCTCTTCGATCTGGACGCGGATCCGTTGTCGTTCGGTCCGCGCCTCGCGTGCGCCCCGGCACTCGCCGGTCGTCTCCAAGCGCTGCCGGGCATCCGTGTCCCCGGCGCCTGGGACGGCTTCGAGCTGGCCGTGCGCGCGGTGCTCGGCCAGCAGGTCACGGTCAAAGGTGCGACGACCCTGGCCGGACGGCTCGTGGAAGCGCTGGGAGAGACACTGCCGGACCATCTGCGCGGGTCCGGCCTCGCGCGGACGTTTCCGCCGCCCGACGCGGTGGCCGGGTTCGACCTGCGCGCCATCGGCGTGCCCGCGGCGCGCGCCGCGGCGCTCTGCACGCTGGCCGCCGCCGTCGCGGCGGGCACGCTCGACCTCGATTCGACCGCCGACCCGGAAACGCAACGGGAGCGACTGACCGCCATTCCCGGCATCGGCCCGTGGACCGCGGAGTACATCGCCATGCGGGCGCTGCGCGATCCCGACGCCTTCCCCGCCGGCGATCTGGGACTACGCAAGGCCGTCGCAACCGGCTCGCCGGTCAACCCGAAGGAACTGCGGGCGATGGCCGAGGACTGGCGCCCGTGGCGGGCCTACGCGGCGATGCTGCTGTGGCAGAACGGCGCGCGGCGCCCCCAGGGAGGTTGAGATGGACACGTCCTACCATGACTTCGACACGCCCATCGGCACCCTGCGCCTCGTGGGCGACGAGAGACACCTCGAACGCATCGACCTGCCCAGCGCCGCGGCACGCGAGCCCGAAACGACGTGGCGAAGGACGCGGCGAACGCTGCCCTCGGCCCTACGTGCGGCGAGGGGCCAGCTCTCGGAGTACTTCGAAGGGACGCGTCGCGACTTCGACCTGCCGCTCGCCCCCGACGGCACGGTGTTCCAGCGCCGGGTGTGGGAGGAGCTCGGCCGCATCCCATACGGGGAGACGATCTCCTACGGCGAGCTCGCCCATCGCATCGGCAAGCCCACGGCATCACGCGCGGTAGGTGCGGCCAACGGCAGGAACCCGCTCGCCATCGTCGTGCCCTGCCACCGCGTGATAGGCGCGGACGGCACGCTCACCGGCTACGGCGGCGGACTGCCGGTCAAGGAGAAGCTCCTCGCTCTCGAACGCCGGGTCGCCGGTACGGATTCACAATTGCCATTCGCCGAGAGCGGCTGAAGGCGGCTACCGCCGGAGCTTGGGGTACTCCTCGCACGCTTCTCGCAGCGAAGGCGGAGCGCCTTCGTCGAGTCTCTGCGCCTCGTGACACATTCTGTACAGGTTGTCCGCCTGCGTGGCGTAGTCGCTCTCGCGTTTCAACTTCCGGTACGTCGTGTTCTCGTCGACCGTTGTTCCGCCGAGATACTCCAGCCACGTCTCGATGTTCCTCCGCGGTACGATCACAAGAACTGGATCACCAGCGTCTCTTTTCGGAATCTCGCTATCGTCGCACGCCGCGTCCAACTGCGCGCGTCGGACCGCCGTCGACTGGATGTCCGCGTCCGTGACGACAATCAGGTAGGCACCCTGCCGTCTGCGAATGGCTCGCAGTTCCTTCGGATACCGTTCTCGAACCCACTGCTCGCCCGACTGGCGGCCACTCGGAAGCGGCAGGGTACGAATGTCCCTGCCGGCAAACTTCCGGCGCTTCAGGAACCGGCGCACGAATGCATCCGTCTGTGAGTCTTCAGAGAGGAGGGTAATGCGGACTCCACTCACAGGTTCATTTCCGCACTACCACCCGGCGCCCAGGCAGCTCGTCATCATCGAAGCCGTCATCGTCCGGCTCTTTTTCCCAGCCTCTGGCCACGGTCTCTGAAAGCGAGATCCCGTCGACCGTTCGTTCCGGCTGATCGCTCACCCGCACGGGGCCGTTCCCGTCCCGGTAGAACCACCTGCCCTTCGCTCCGGCCATGTAGTCGATGGTTACGGGATGATGCGAAACGACGACCGCCTGCTCCAGCGTTTCTCCGCAATGCTCTGCAGCAGCAACGAGCCACGGCTGAACCTCGCGTAGTGCAAGGTAGTTGTCCGGTTCGTCGAGGAACAACGACCTTCGTCGGCTCGTGGACAAGAAGATCAGGCAGTACAACGCCACCAATGCCCTCTGGCCGTCCGAGAGCTGACTGAATCCGAAGCGGTCCAGACGATGCTCATCCCGCGCCCCATGAAAGTCCACCTTCAAAGCGCGCGCGTTTTCTCCCGACTCGGTCAGATTGATGGAGCCGAATCCCGGAAGCGCCTCGCCGAGCGCCTTGAACAACTTCGCGATTCCGCCCATGTTCTCCTGCGCGGCGTGACGGTACCAACCGACGAAGTTCTGCATCAACGGTTCGAGGAACTCGTCTTCGGTTCTTGTTTCCGGTTCGAAGAGCGGCGGACACGGACTGGCGATGACAAAGTCTGCCATCGTCTGCCTGAATTTCGTCAGCTTCTGGTTGTCAATTCTCTCATTCAGGGCGCCGACGCCCGAGCGAGCCCAATCGAAAGGATATGAGGGCCCCTTCGCATAGTCGTCGTGGTATAGGTTGGCGGTACCTTCCCGGAACGAGAAGATCGGCTTGTTATTATGATCCAGCGATTCTTGCACGATCCGCATTCTTCGGCGACGGCGATCGTGCTGGATGCGCAGAACATAGCGGTAGGAGCATCCGTCGATCTCCAGGTCGAGCTCAATTTGCTGTATGTCACGATCCTCTATCAACGATAGATCGCTGGTTGGAAACGAGTCCTCGATTCGGGCTCCCCGGACAACGAGGTTCTGGATTCTGCGCAAAGCGTCCAGGACCGACGTCTTTCCGCTCCCGTTGGGACCGAGGAGAATGTTGGTCTCGTCGAGCTTCAGCTCGAAGTTGACCAGGCACCGGAAATTGTCGACATAGAGTCTCGTCACCATGGAGGCGGCCCTGGCGAATGAGCCGGCGACACAACGCGTGCCGCCGGCTTCAGGCTACTCGATCCGGAGAATCCGAAACGGACAGCCGCCGGCTACGGCAGGCTGAGCGCGACCCACTGGCCGGGAACGTCGCGGCCCCCGATCGGTACGACGACGTACTGTTTGCCCTCGTGCAGATAGGTCATCGGGACGCCGGTCGTCCCCGCCTCGAGCTCCATCTCCCAGACGATGTCGCCGGTCGCCTTGTCGTAGGCGCGGAACCACGGCTCGCCGTAGCTGGTCACGATGTTGAGAGGCATGCCGTCCATCACGCGCCCGCCCGCCTGGATGCCGACGTCCGAGCCTTCCCCGATGAAGAGCAGCGTCTTCGTCAGCAGCGGCCCGGGGCGGCCGGGAGAACCGAGACGCCCCAGGTTCAGGTGCGCGATGGCCGGATGAGCGGTCGGCCCTTCGCCGTTCGGCACCATCCACGCGGTCTCGCCGGTGTTCATGTCGAAGGCGGTGATGCGGCCGTAGGGCGGCTTGAAGAGCGGCAGCCCGCGCGGCCCGCCGATCCACTGCCGCGTGCCCTTGATGAAGGCCAGGTTGGTCCGGTCGGGATTGCCCTCGAGGATGTCGGCGACGAAGGGCGAGGTGATCGACGGGACGTAGAGGTAACCGGTCTCCGGGTCGAACGCCGCACCCTGGATGTCCGCGCCCCCCTGCGAGCCCGGGAGCTGGATCGTCCCCTGGTTGTCGTTCGGCCCCTCGCCGCGCACCGACGGCGGCGTGAACATCGGTCCGATGGTGTAGCGCTCGACGATCTCCAACGCCTCTTCGCGCAGCTCCGGCGTGAAGTCGATCAGGTTCTCGATGGTCGCCCCCTGGCGGTCGAACGCCGGCGGCTTGGTGGGAAACGGCTGCGTCGGAGAGGTCATCTCGCCGGGTGTCCCCGACTGGGGAACCGGGCGCTCCTCGATGGGCCAGATCGGCTCGCCGGTCACCCGGTCGAACGCGAAGGCGAACGCCTGCTTGGTGATCTGGATCACCGCCTTGATGTCGCGCCCGTCGACGGTGAGGTCGGCGAGGATCGGCGCGGACGGAATGTCGTAGTCCCACAGGCCGTGGTGGACGAGCTGGTAGTGCCAGATGCGCTCTCCGGTCTCGACGTCGACGCAGACGATCGACTGCGTGAAGAGGTTGTCGCCCGGCCGGTGCCCGCCGTACATATCGTTGGTCGACGAGGTCGTCGGCATGTAGACATAGCCGAGCTCCTCGTCCGCCGAGAAGAACGACCACACGGGCGCATGCCCCGTGTACTCCCACGATCCGTCGCCCCAGGTCTGGGTGCCGTACTCACCGGCCTGCGGGATGGTGTGGAAGACCCACTTCAGTTCCCCGGTGCGGACGTCGAACGCGCGCACGTCGCCGCGAATGTCCTCCTTGGTGTAGAACGTGTCGCTCATCGACTGGCCGATCATGATGACGTCGCGCACCACGGTCGGCGCGCTGCCCCAGCGGTAGCGCGCCCCTTCGGCGAGGCCGGTCTTCAGATCGACCCGCCCGTTGTCGCCGAAGTCGGCATACCGCTCGCCGGTCGCAGGATCCAGCGCGTACAGCCACTCGCCACGGTGAGCGATGATGCGGCGTTCCGTCCCGTCGGTCCAGAAGGCGATGCCACGATGCCCGGCCCCGCGGTATCCCGCCGGCCCCTCCTCGAACGGCTGCTGCACCCAGATCGTCTCGCCGGTCGCCGGATCCCACGCCTCGACCAGACCGACCGCGTTGGGTGCGTAGACGATGCCGTCGACCATCAGCGGCGTCGAGCGGTTGGCGTTGCTGTAGCCGAGATTCGGCGCCACGTCGAGGATCGACTGGTCCACGGTCGGCCGCGTCCAGGCAATCTCCAACTGGTCGACGTTCTCGGCGTCGATCTGCTCGAGCGGCGAGTACTTCGTGGCGCCGTTGTCGGCCGCGTGAAAGCGCCACTGGCCGTCGACCGCCCCGTGCTGGGCGAGCGCGGGTGAGACGGCGCACGACAGGACGAAAACGAGCCCCCAGGCCAGGACGCCGGCAGGAATGTTGCGGTCGCGCATCTTCATCTCCTCCATCAGAACGTTCCGATGCCGCATTATAGGTCCCTATCCACCCGCAGCCGGCACGCGGCCGCCCGGAATGCGCTTCACGATCGCGCTGCAGGTGAGCAGCACGCGGTCACCGCTGAAGATCTGCCCCCGCACGAACGCCAGCGAGCGCGTCCGCCGCACCACCTCGCCGGACGCCTCGATCAGCGCCCCCGGCTCGCCGGCCGCGACGAACTCGCAGTTGCACGACACCGTGACACACTTCTCTCCCGGCTGATCCCAGACCGCGGTCAGGCAGAGCGCGTAGTCGGCGAAGGTCATCAGCATGCCGCCGTGCAGCGTGCCGCTGGTGTTGGCGTGCCGGCGATCCGCCTGGAACGCGAACACGATCGTGCCGTCGACCACCTTGTAGCCCAGTGGGCCGACGTGGTCCTCGAACGGGTCCTCGTAGGCGAACGGTTGGTAGCCCGCGGGCAGCGTGGGATTGATGGTTGGCTGCGGCTCCATGCCGACATGGTACCGAAGAACGGCGTGCGGCGGAGCGAGTCGCCCGTCAGGGAGCCAGAACGGCGATGCAGGCCGGCTCGGTAAGCCAATGATGGGGTACAGCGCTCGCCAGCGCCTCGCGCGAGAACGGCCCCCACAGTGCGGCCGCGGTCTGCACCCCCGCGGCACGCCCGGCCTCGATGTCGTGGGGCGAGTCGCCGATGAAGACCGTATCCTCGGGGTCGGCCGACAGCCTCTCCAGGGCCGCCAGGACCGGCGCCGGATGCGGCTTGTGCTGCTTCACGTCGTCGGCGCCGATCAGGACGTGGAAGTACTCGTCGAGCCCGCAGCCCTTCAGTCCGCGCCGGGCCAGCGCGTGTGTCTTGCTGGTGACGACGGCCAGTTGCGCGCCCGCGCCGCGCAGTGTCCCAAGCGCGCCGTCGATGCCGGCGTAGGACTTCAGAAGCCGATCATGATGGGCGTCGGTGTAGGCGCGATAGGTGTCGACCATCCGCGATGCGTGATCGTCGTCGCGCGCGAACTTCCGAAGCTGCGGTCGCAGCGGGGTCCCGAAGCCGGCCCGCCAGCCTGCATCGTCCGGTACCGCGCCCAGATGGGTCCGCATCGTGTGGCGGAACGACTCCATGATGAGCGGGATGGAATCGATGAGGGTGCCGTCGAGATCGAAGAGACAGGTACCGAAGAGTGGACCGGCGGGCACGGCGGAGTATAGCGCCGGCGGTTATCGCACCGAGCGTGCGCGGGCCGCAGCGGCCTCAGAAGCCGAGGCCGGCGCCCGCGTGGAGCCGCACGGAGCCGCGAAAGTCATGGCCGACGTCGATGTGCAGGCTGCCGAACGGGACCGTCAGGAACACGCCGCCGCCGGCCCCCTTCAGGAACCGCTGGTCGTGGATGGACCGGCCGGCGTCGTAGGCGGCCGCGGTGTCGTAGAAGATACGAAACCCGGCGTTCCCGATCGAGAGCGGCGAGCTCAGCGGCAGCCGGATCTCCACCGACGCCGCCGCGAGCCGGTCCCCCACCCGCGCGCCGACCCGCCACCCGCGCAACGTGCCGCCGCCGAGCAGCGACTGTTCGTAGGGCGGCAGCCCCGCCGAAGCGCCCTCGTAGAGAACTCTCGCCGCGATGACCGCCTGCCCTCCGATGCCCTTGAACGCCTGCGCGTCGACGCGCGGCCGGACGACGGCCGCCGGTTGCCCCGAGACCACGATCCGTTCCAGTGAAGCGCTCACCGTCGCGTCGTCACGCGGGAACGCGCCGGCCGAGACGCCGTCGTACTGCAGCCCGACGGTCAGTCGCGTCAGGAGGTCCGCGCGGCCGCCGAACCGCACCTCCTCGCGCATCACGTTCCCGGCGGCTCGAAGGCCGTAACGCAACTCCCGATCCGCGCCGACCCAGACCCGGCTCCGCCGGTCCTCCACCCCGAAGTGCGGATGCGTACGGCGGCCGTACGACCCGCCGGCGCGCACACGGTCGACCACTTCGCCAGGAAGCGGCCGCTCCGCCTCGAGCGCCACCCGCTTGTCGCCGCCCCAGGTCGCCGGTACCGACACCCGACTCCCCGTCCCGAGGGTGTCGACGAAGCTGAACCGCGCGCCGTACGACATCCCGTAGCCTTCGTCGTAGCGGATGATCGGCAGGAACATCGACTGGCCGGCGAGCCGGGCGAACGACCGGGCCAGGGGGTTCCGGATCGACGCCCGCGGCCTTTCCCGCACCACGATGATGAGCGCGATCCGGTCGGTGGCCGTCAGCGAACGGTACCGCTTGCGGACCTCGACCGCCTCGAATCTACCGCTGTCCTCCAGACGCGCCGTGACGGAATCCAGATCGCCCGCCGCAACAACATCACCGACCGCGACCCCGGCGAGCGCCAGCACCTCCTCGTCCGCGATGGAGTGGTTGCCGTGGACCCGGACGTCCACCACCGTCTCCGGCAAGTGTCCCTGCGCGAACGCGCCGGGCACGACGAGCGCGACCGTGAACGCGATGGTGGGCGCCGCGATGATGGCGGCCCGAGCGCGGCGCGCGGCCCGACGGCGAGTCATCGGGGCAGGTCCGGCCCGACCGACCGCATGCGCCCACCCGTCTCGGCCTCGCGATACCCGGTGTAGGTGCGAGCGGCCGTCGCTTCGTAGGTTCCCATCGCCAGCGACAACGAGGCTCGCATGTCGATGCGCGACGGCAGCCAGACTCCCGGAAACGGCTGCCGCATCGTCATCGACGCGGTCAGGTCGTCCAGGCGGAACAGCCAGCGCCCCGGCAGGAAGTCGAAACCGAGGTTGTCGAACGTGTAGCGCACGATCTGGTGCTGCGCCGGATCGATCCAGAGCGTGACGAGACTGGTCTTGTCCATCGCCGCGGCCTCATCGCGACCATCCGTGCCCCGGTCCGGGTCCCCGTCCGCATCGTCGGGATCCTCGGCGAACATCTGCTCGGGGTAGTACTCGATCCGCAGCACGTCGTGTCCGTCCAGCGTCTCGCGGCCGACCAAGTAGTAGTTGCCCGGCTCGAACTCGAAATCGAGGAAGTACGCGTCGGACATGAAGCGCGGCTCGATGCCGCCCCACGCCGGCTCCGGCGCGGACGCCGGGGATTCCTGCCCCGCGGCCGGCGTCTCGGCCAGCGCCACGAGAGCCCGCCGACGCTCCGCGAGCGCGGCGGCACGGGTCTCCCCCACCACCGAATCGGCGTGCAGGTCAGCCGCCGTCATCGCTACCGGCGCGATGGGCAGCTCGAACCGCACGGCCAGGTCGAACAGTTCCAGGAAACGGGCGAACTCTTCTTCCGTCGCCGCCGGTGCGGCCGGGGCGATCCGCGCGATGGCGCCATCGAGCATCGCCACCACTTCGTTCGGGAGCAGCCGCGCGGTCTCCAGCATGGCGAACCCGTCGCGCGCCCGCTCCACGGCGCGGTCGAAACCGACCGCCGTCACTCCGCCGAGCGCCTCCAGGATCCGGTCGGCCGCGGCCGTGATCGCAGCGTGGTCGTCACCCCAGGTCCGGGCCTGCCCCGTGATCGTGTCGAGCAGATCTCCGTCGACGCCGGCGCCCCACAGACGCTCGACCGCCATCCCCACGTTGTCGCGGGTCGACCGCCGCGACGCGCGGGTGGGCGACCTGCGTTCGTCCCGGCGGCGCTCGCTCCGCCGCTGCTCCCGCTGCAGCCAGTCGGCTTCGTACTCCCGGCGGCGCGCCTCGTCGATGGTGACGCCGTCGATGCGGACGGGGCTCCGCACGAAGACGCCGTCGCGGGCGTACCAGGTGTACTCGCCGCGAAGTCCCCAGAGCGGCGCGCCGCCGGGTCCGGTGATGCGGAACCGCGACTGCTCGTCGAGCACGTACTCCAGCCGGGCCGCCGCGTTCCGCTCGCGCTGCTCCAGCACCTGCGACATGAAGCGGTCGAGCTCGTTGTCGTCAGCGTCCTGCGCGCCGGCCGTGCCGGCGCCGGCGATCAGGACGCCGGCAGCCACGACGGGCATGAGAAGCGCCGGGAGCCGGCGGTGAGACTTGCCGGCGCGCCGAGACCCGCGCGGTGTCGGGTGTACTCCGGAATCGATTCGGGTGGTCATCGTCCACGATCTCAGACGCGCCTGCCGCCGCGAAAGTTCGTCCGCCGACCGAGGTTCCGAAACGCTTCCATTCCCCAACTTACTGCCGCGGCAGTACATCACCACCGATCCCGAGCCCCCCTCACGGGTCGACCAGACTGCTGTATCTTGAATCAGAGGACTCACCCGTGCCGCTGAAAATCACCCAGGTCGACTCGTTCACCGACAAGCCGTTCGGCGGAAACCCGGCCGCCGTTTGCCTGCTGCCCCGTCCGGCCGATGCATCGTGGATGCAACGCGTCGCCCGCGAGATGAACCTGTCGGAAACGGCTTTCCTCGTGCGCCGCGACGACGGCGCGTTCGATCTGCGGTGGTTCACGCCGGCCGTCGAGGTCGACCTCTGCGGCCACGCAACGCTGGCGAGCGCCCACGTGCTGTGGGAGGACAACCATCTCTCGCCAAACGCACCGGCCGTCTTCCACACTCTCTCCGGCCAGTTGTCGGCCGTTCTGCGCGACGGCTGGATCGAGATGGACTTCCCGGCCGAGCCGGACGAGGCGACGCCCGCTCCCGACGGGCTGGCCGCCGCGCTCGGGACAGAGCCGGCCTACGTCGGCCGCAACCGCTTCGACTACCTCGTCGAGGTCGACACGGAAGCGACGGTGCGGCGACTCGCGCCGAACTTCCGGGGTCTCCGGGCGATCGAGGCCCGCGGCATCATGGTCACCGCACGGGCGCAGACTGACGGGTTCGATTTCGTGTTCGCTTCTTCGCTCCGTACGCCGGTATCGACGAGGATCCGGTCACCGGGTCCGCGCACTGCTGCCTCGGACCCTACTGGCAGCGCCGTCTCGGCGGGGACACGTTCACGGCATGGCAGGCGTCCGAACGCGGCGGGCTCGTCAAGGTCGCCGTCCGCGGCCAGCGCGTCACGCTGTCGGGTCAGGCGGTCACGGTCCTGCGCGGCGAGCTGCTGACCTGACGCACCGCCGCCGCGCCGATCAGCTCAGCACCGGAATCGACACGAGTCCGATCGTGTAGAGCGCATAGAGCACGAGCAGGCCGATACCGGCCGAGCGCCGGACGACGCCGTTCTTCAGCACCATGCCGACGATCGCCAGGAAAAAGATGCCGAGCCACGGGAACCCGTACCACTGGCTGAACGGATCGAGCACCAGCGGCTGAATCGTCCCGGACAGGCCGACGATAAGGAGCAGGTTCAGGACGTTCGCGCCAATGATGTTGCCGAGCGAGAGGTCGGGCACGCCCTTGCGGGCGGCGCTCACGCCGGTCACGAGTTCCGGGACCGACGTCCCGATGGCGATGACCGAGAAGCCGATGATCGCCGACGGCACGCCGAGCGCCTCGGCCAGTCCCTGACCCGACGTCACTAGCAGCCGGCTGCCGGCGAGGACGCACGCGCCGCCGACGGCGAACCAACCGACCGCCTTCGCCAGCCCCTTGGAGGCGTTCGGATCCTGCGCTTCCGTCCCGGACTCCCTTCGCGACCGCAGAATGCCCATCAGATCCCAGGCCAGGTAGGCGACGGCCAGCGCCAGCAGCACAATGCCGTAGACCCGGTCCAGCGACAGGTCCCAGGAGAACCCGACTACCAACAGGCCGCCGGCGACCATCCAGCCGGCGCGCCGGACAAAGTCCGTTCGGTCCACTTGCACCGGCATGATGAGAGCCACCATCCCGACGATGAGCCCGATGTTGCAGATGCAGGACCCGACCGCGTTGCCCAGCGCGATGCCGGAATCGCCCATCGTCGCGGCGGTCACCGAGACGACCAGTTCCGGCGCCGTGGTCGCCAGGCTCACCAGCGTGCCGCCGATGACGAAGCGCGGAATCCGGAGCGCCCGGCCGATGTGGATGCTGGAGTCGACGAACAGATCGCCCCCCTTGGCCACGAGGGCGAAACCGACGGCGATCAGCAGGATGTCGTAGAGCATGGAGGTTCCGGATCGGCAGGTTGCTACAGTCCCAGAAAGAGCACGGCGGCCCCGCTCGCGGCGACGACGAGCCCGGCCGCGACGTCGGCGTGCAGGCCGATGCGGCCGGCGCCGAGCAGCGCGACCCCGCGCCAGGCAACGGTCACCGCCAGCAGCATCACCGCGATCGTGAGCAGCCCGAACACGCCGACCACGGCGCCTACCGCGAACCAGTCTCGCGCCATGCCGGGAACGACCATCAGTGGAATGAGCGGCTCGCACGGACCGAGCACGAAGACGATGAAGAGCGCCCACGGCGTGACGCGGTCGGCGCCGGCGGCCGCGCCCTGCAGCCGCGCGCCGTCCCGGTCGCGGAGGCCTCTCCAGACCGCCCACGCCGCGTACGCGAGACCGAAGCCGATCAGCAGCGCCGCGGCCAGCTCTCCGCGCGCGGATTCGAGCCACAGCAGCGCGTCGGTCGCGATGCCGAGACCGACGCCGACCGCGCCGATGACGACGGAGGACGCGACGTGCCCGGCGCCGCACAGCGCGGTCACCAGCAGCGTGCGCCCGAGTGCCCAGTTACGGGCGCGGCCGAGCGCGACGAACGGGAGCGAGTGATCGATCCCGAGGAGGGTATGGACGATCGCCAGCGAGGCGGTGGTGCCGAGCAGGAGCGTCGTGGTCTGGGTCGGATCGGGCATCGGGATGATGGTGGGCCGGCGAAGCGTGCGGCCGGACGCCTAACGCTACACTAAGGGTGACCGGTGATTATGACGCCATGACGACCCTCGACGCCAAGATCGCCCACCTTCGAACCCTGCTGGCCGAGCTGGGTCAGGTGGTCGTCTGCTTCTCCGGCGGCGTGGATTCGGGCTACCTGCTGGCCGAGGCGGTCGGCGTCCTGGCCGAGCGGGCGGTGGCCCTGACCGCGGTCTCTCCCAGTCTCGCACCCGAGGAAGGCGCGGCCGCGCGCCGGCTCGCCGAGAGGCTCGGCGCCCGGCATCTGCTCGTCGACACCGCCGAGGTGGACGATCCGCGCTACGCGGCCAACCCGGTGAACCGCTGCTACTTCTGCAAGGTGGAGGTCTACGGCCGGGCGGTCCGCGAGGCGGCGCGGCTCGGCACCCACCGCGTCGTCGACGGCTTCAACGTGGACGACCGCGGCGACCACCGGCCCGGAAGGCAGGCCGCGAAGGAGCACGGCGTCCGCTCCCCTCTGGACGAGGCCGGCTTCACCAAGGCCGACATCCGGGAGGCCGCGCGCCGGCTCGGGCTGCCGGTCTGGAACAAGCCGGCCCTCGCCTGCCTGTCGAGCCGCTTCCCGTACGGCACCTCCATCACGCCGGAACGGCTGACGCAGGTGGCGGCGTGCGAACGCGTGCTCCGCGAGCACGGCTTCACGGTCTGCCGGGTCCGGTACTTCGACACGCGGGCCTGCATCGAGGTCGCCCCCGAGGAAGTGGAGCGCCTCTGCGACGCGGCGCTCCTGGCCGACGTCACCGCCCGCTTCCGGGCGACGGGCTTTGAACAGGTCGAGGTCGATCCCGCCGGGTATCGACCGGGGGCGCTGAACGAACGGGCGGGCGGCTGAACTACGAAGTTCCTCGTAGTAGAATGCCGCCCTCGGCGGACGCAGTCCGGTCCGCCTCGCGCCCGTCCGGGATCAGTTGGTCTCCGCCCGCTGCACTTTCCGGACGATGTCGAAAAACGCATAGAGCTTCGATATCATGGCCCGGTCCGCGTTGATGAAGGCCGAGTGGTCGCCCCCTTCGACCTCGACGTACACGTGCTCCATGCCGAGCTCGCGCATCTTCGCGACCCACTGCCGGGTGCGGGTGACCGGAACGGCCCGATCTTCGTCTCCCTGCATCACGAGGATCGGGAGGTGGCGGAAGGCCGCGAGCTGATCCGGGCTGACCGACGGCGCGGGCGCGGCGACGGCCAGGGCGGCCCAGACGCCGGGGTACTTCGCGGCCAGGTGGTAGGTGCCGGCCCCGCCCATCGAATGCCCCCACAGATAGATGCGGTCGCGGTCGACGTTGAACTCGTCGAGGACCAGGTGCAGCACGTTCATCACGTCCTGCTCGGCCAGTGCGCCGAGGTTCTCCGGCAGCCCCCCGGCCTGGTCGCCGCCGAGCCGGCGCGGGATGCCCGGGCCCCGGCTGCCGTACCACGCGCGCGGGTGGTAGCCCTTGGGCGTCACCAGGATGTAGCCGTCCCGCTCGGCCCTATCGACGTAGCCGTCGTAGCTCATCACCCAGTCGTACGGCCGGCCCAGCCCGTGCAGGCCGACGATGAGCGGCCACGCGCGCGAGGCGTCGTAGTCGGACGGCACGAACAGCGCGTAGGGCACCTCGGCGCCGGTCTCCTCGAACGTGTAGGTGCGGCCCTGGAGACGGGGATCGGCCTCGACGGTGCTCCCCGGCTCCTGCGCGAATGCGACCCCGATGCCAGCGCTCGACAGCAACAACGCCGCGGCGACGCCCGCAACGACGAATCGACGTTCGTTCATCTGATTTCCCCCTATCCGCCGGAAACGGCGCGGAACATCCGCTCGACCACCACGACCTGCGCACGGGCCGGATTGATGACCAGCTCGAGACCCTCGATCAGCGCGTCCTCCGCCTGAATCTCCTCCGTCACCGCGGTGTTGTAGGCAGGCGGCGACGGCTCGCCGGCCAGCAACCGGTCGCGGAACGCCGCGGCATCGCGCGTGACGATGCCGATGGCCAGGTTCTCGTACTGCAGGTGGCGGCGAATCGCCGCGTTCATGTCGTCCACGGTCAGCGCCGTCAGTTGCCGCTGGATCTCGTCGATGAAGTACCCGGCGCCGTAGATCGCCGAGTCCATGTGGTATCCGAGCCGGCGGCTGGCCGTCTGCACGTAGAGCTTCGAGTAGTTCAGCAGGAACTCGCGTGAGGCCTCGAAGTCCTCCGGCGTCATGCCCTCGTCGACCAGGACGTGCAGCTCGCGAATCGCCTGCCGCAGCGCGAAGTGCGCGTTGTGGTGCGGCACCGGCCGGATCCAGATACTGAAGAACTGTTGGCTGCGGGGGATGTTCGGAACGGGCAGCCGCGACCCGCCGTCCTGGATGAAGTTCTCGATGTAGGAGTAGTCGCCGTAGTTGAGGCCCCGCTGCCCCCGCATCTTGTTCATCAGCAGGCCGTTGAACGTGCGGTGCTCGCCGAAGTACGAGTTGGCCACCATCAGCGCGTAGAAGTCGTCGCCGGCGCGGGTCAAGTCGATCGGGAACCCGATGGATATCGCCGTGGCGATGGCGTCCTTGTCGACCAGCAATAGCTCGATTCCGTCGAGCCCCCGTGGGGCCGGCAGGGGCGCGCGTGCCGCCCCCGCCGCTGGCAGCCGGTCGAGGATCTCCTGCTCGACCCGCTCTACGAAGCCGTCCGGATAGCCCCCGGCGACGCCGACGAGCGCCCTGTCGCGCGTATAGTGCTCGCGGTGGAAGGCGCGCACGTCGTCGAGGGTCAGCGCGGCCAGCCCCTCCTCGGTGCCGACGTTGGGCGACTCGTACGGATGCCCCGCGTACATCAAGGCGCTCAGGGCCTCCTTGCCCAGTTCCTCGTCGTCGCTGCCGCGCAGGGTCGAGACGACGCTGTTGGTCAGGAAGTCGCGGTTCCGTTCGAAGTCGGATGACTCGAACCGCGGCGCGACGACCAGGTCGCGCACGATCCCGAGGAACGGCTCCAGGTGATCCCGGTGCACCTCGCCGATGAGAACCGTCATCTCCTTGTCGAACTGCGCGCGGATGGAGGCGGACCAGGGATAGAGCGCCTCGGTAATCTGCTCGAAGCTCAGCGACTCGGTCCCTCCGCGCCCCATCGTCAGCGCGGTCAGCGCGTTCAGGCCGTTCTTGCCGACCGGGTCGTCGACCGACCCGGTGCGGAACCCGATCCGCAGCGTCACCAGTGGCGAATCGGGCGTCGCCAGCGCGATGATGGAGGAATCCTCCCCGCCCGATCCTGACGCCCCGCAACCGGCCGCGGCGACCCCGGCGAGCAGCAGGCCCAGCCCGGCGACCGGCAGGAGGGCACCGCCCGTTACGCTACGGCGAATCGACTTCAGCGGCATCATTGCCCCTCCTCCTGGGTCAGGATCACCACCGTCCGGTTGGTATCCGCGAAGTAGGCGTTCGCCACCGTCCGGACGTCGTCCGGCGAGACCGCGTCGTACAGCTCGTAGACGCGGTTCACGGTAGCCGGATCCTCGGTGAGCTGCAGGTAGTGGCCCAGCGTCTGCGCGATACCGCCGGGGTTGTCCAGTCCCATCGCAAAACCGTAGCGCATGTGCGACTTGGTAGCCGCCAGCATCGCCTCGTCGACCGGCTCGGTCTTGAGCCGGTCGATCTCGTCGATGATCGCGTCGCGCACGTACTCGATCCTCGTCGGATCGGTTATGCGCGCGATGATCGTGAACAGCGGCGGGTCGCGGCTGTCGAGCGCGCCTCCCTGCAGCGCATCCACCACCTGCTCCTCGAGGTACAGCTTGCGGAAGAGCGGCGAGGTCTCCGAGAAGAGGAGCTGCGACAGGACGTCGAGGGCCGGCATGTCGATTCGCTCGTCCGAGAACGCCGGGGCGTGGTAGCCCATCATCAGGAACGGCAGGGTCGGGTTCGGCCAGGTGACACGGGCCGAGCGCGCCTCGGTCTGCGCCGGCTCCGGCGGGATCTCCGGCTCGAAGTCCCCGCGCTCCCACCCGCCGTAGTGCTCCGTTGCCAGCCGCTCCAGCTCGGCCTGGTCGAAGTCGCCCACCACCACGACGATGCAGTTCTCGGGGCGGTAGTAGCGGTCGTAGAACTGCAGGCTGTAGTCGTAGTGATTCGGCATGTCCTGGACGTCCTCCAGGAGCCCGATCGTCGTGTGCTTGTAGGGGTGCGCCGTATAGGCGAGGTCGTGCAGCCTTTCGCGCAGCAGCGACACCGGGTTCGAGAAGTTAAGGTTGTACTCGCCGAGGATCGCGCCGGCCTCGGTACGGAAGTCGTCCTCGCTGTACTGCAGGTTCCGGAAGCGGTCCGACTCCAGGTCCATGATCGTCTCCAGCGCGTCCGAGCTGGCGACGATGTAGTAGGTCGTCCAGTCGCTGGTGGTGAACGCGTTCGAGTCGGCCCCGATGCGCTTGACCACGGCGTTGTAGGCCTCGGTCGGGTACCTCTCGGTGCCGCGGAACATCATGTGCTCGAAGAAGTGGGCGTAGCCGGAGAAGCCCGGCTCCACCTCGTTCCGCGACCCGGTCCGGACGACCGTGTAGTAGGCGACGATGCCGGGACTGTCGTAGTCGACCCCGACCACCTGCAACCCGTTGTCGAGCGCGAACGTGGTGACCGGGAACGGGAAGACCTCGCGGCCGGCCTGCCCCTCCGCGACGGTTGCGGCGGCCAGCACGAGAGCCGCGGCGGCGATGATCGGATGTTTCCAACTCATGGCGACGTTCTCCTCCCGGAGCGCCGAAATCGTGCGCGAGACCGGATGTCCAGAGTGCACCCGAGTATACCGGCCCCGAGCCTCCATCCTGCCTGACGCTCGAAGGGGTGGCCGCCGTTGTCCTCCGGGCAGCCGGTGAAATACACTGGATCGGAGCCAGCGCCTGCCTCGAAAGGGGCGGGATAGGGATACGAGAGCCTGCGATATTCGTTGCCGCAGCCGGTCGCCGTACCGATCCTGCACTTCACGAATCCTGCCGACTTTGGCGAGGCGGGCCTCCGTGAGCACCGTAGCGTGCTGCGCAATCTTCCGACGCAAGCGGAGCTGCACGATTGAGTTGGTCGACGTGAACGCCTTGACAAGAGGAACCCCTAGATGACGCATGCACACACACGACCGTACATGCCGCTGGTCGTCTGGCTGGCGGCCGCCGGCGCTACGTTGGCCGGCGCCGCACCGACGCACGCGCAGGCGCCCGCGGGAGACGCACGGGTGTTCGTCAGCGTCAACGGCGGCCTGCAGACGCTGACCAGCGGCTTCTCCGAGGACATCGTCTTCATGGAGTCGGGAGGCGCGTATCCGACGGATCGAGGGGTCATCTCCGACGCCGCGGCCCACGAACAAGCGCGCTTCGAGAGCGACTACCGCTTCGAGAATCCCACGCTCCTCGACGTGAGCGGCGGCGTGCGCGTCGCGCCGTACTTCGCGCTCGGGGTCGGCGTGTCGCGCTTCATGATCGAGGAAACGGCCAGCGTATCGGCGCAGGTGCCGCATCCGTTCTTCCCCGAACGTGACCGCTCCATCTCCGGCGCTTCGCCGCCTCTCACCCGCGAAGAGAGGGCCATACACCTGCAGGCGCTGGTGGTGCTGCCGGTCACCCGCTCGTTCACGGTGACCGGGTTCGGCGGGCCCACGTTCTTCGAAGTGAAGCAGCAACTCGTCACCGACGTGAACTTCACCCACGCCTACCCCTACGACACCGCCGAGTTCTCGAGTGCGGTCACCGGCCAGGAATCTTCCGACGCCGCCGGATTCAACGTGGGAGTCGACGTCGCCTTCTACTTCAGCGGCAACGTCGGCATCGGCTGGCTCACCCGGTACAGCCGTGCGATGGTGGAGGTCCCGTCGGCCAGCGGCGAGACGCTCGACATCGAGGCGGGTGGACTGCATACCGCGGTGGGCCTGCGTCTGCGGTTCTGAACGCGGCGACGCACGGTGAACCGATGCCCGGCAAGCCTGACTGCAGGGGAGATCGACACGCAATGAGAACCGCTCCACGACTCGCAATCGCCTCGGCCCTCATCGGGGTCGCGCTCATGGCCACGGAACGGGACGCCTCCTCCCAGGAATCCGCCGTACTTTCCATCTCCGCCGGACACGCGGCGGGCGTCGACGAGCTACGGCAGTGGGACACGACCGTCGACGGCATGGCGCGGACCGGCGAGCTCGTCGTCATGTCGCGTCTCGGCGACGCGTCCCTCGAGGGACGCGCCCACGAGTATCTCGCGCAGCACTACGCGGGCATTCCGGTGCACGGGGGCGGCGTCTCGCGGCAGCTCGACGCCGCCGGCGTCACCGTGTCGCTGTTCGGCACGCTGCACCAGGGAATCGACGTGAACATCACGCCGGCGCTGTCCGGAGCGGAGGTCGCCGCGCTACTGGAAGCGATGCACGGCGGAGAGGTCGTCGCCGGCGGGCAGCCGGGGCTCGGCATCCTTCCGCTGCCGAACGGCTCGTACGCGCTGGCCTATCACATCGCGATGAGCGACGGATACTTCTACTTCGCCGACGCCGCCGACGGCAGACTCCTGCAACGCCTCAACGCGGTGAAGGAGCAGGCGGCGGTCGGGGCCGGCTCGGGCTCGCAGGGCAACCAACGGAAGCTGAGCACGACGCAGGAAGACGGCCGCTTCCAGGCCCACGACCGGATGCGGCCGGCTGAGGTCGTCACGCTGGACGTGCGGTTCAACTTCGAGCGCTACCTGCGACTGCTCGCCGACCACTTGATCGACAACCTGCCGCCGGGCGAACCGGTCTGGACGGCGGACGACTACGCCACCGACGCGGACAACGAATGGGACGACCCGACGGTGGTCGAAGCCCACGCCTACACGGGCTGGACCTACGACTACTTCTCCGCGCGGCACGGCTGGGAGGGCATCGACGGCGCGAACGGACGGACCATCACCATGGTCAACCTCGAAGGGGCGAATGCCTTCTTCGCCTCTCCACCGTTTGGCCCGGAAGGCAATGGCGTATTCGGGTACGGCCGAGCGACCGACGAAACCAGCGAGGAGCCTTACACGCTCTTCGACGTCGTCGGCCACGAGCTGATGCACGGCGTGACGCACTTCTCCGTGAGTAATCGCACCGGGAGCCCCTTCGGCCTCTACAACCTCATCCCCGTCGGCGCCAGACTCGGCCCGCCGAACTTCACGGACCGAACAGGCGAGACGCACACGTGCGACACTGCCCGGTTCCCCGGCGTGGTCGAGACGCCTCAGGGGCTGGACGTCGGACTGGTTCCCGCTTGGTGCGTCGATGGCCGGTTCGTGCTGGCCTACTCCGGAGACGGCGCCATCCACGAGGGCTACTCCGACATATTCGGCGAGTCGCTCGGGTTCTACTACGAAGACGAAGGCGTCTCGGCGGACTATCTCGTGGGGGGTGACTTCTCCGAAGGACCCATCCGCTCCATGATCGACCCCAGCTTCAGCGAAGATCCGGATACGTACCGCGATCGCTTCGAGTTCGCCCTCACCCTTGGCGGGGCGTTCGAGTGGGACTACTCCGGGCACGTCTTCGTCCGCGGTGAATACTTCGGCACCCTGCGCAACGACGGCTTCGGCTACGGCGGCGACCATTGGAACTCGCTGATCCTGAGCCACGCGTTCTATCTGGCCATCGAAGGCGGGACGCACCGTAGCAGCGGCATGACCGTCGAGGGCATCGGCGGAGAAAACCGGGCGGAGATGGAGGCGATCTTCTTCCGCGCGATGCGGGACCTGATGCCGGCGATGGCGTCGTTGCCGATCGCCGCGGCCGTCATCCGCCAGTCCGCGGCCGACCTCGACCCCGGCGGCGACGCCCAACGGGCCGTCGACCAGGCGCTGCGTGCGGTGGGACTGGCGCCGGGAGTGCTCTGAGGCCAGACTCGGCGGGGCCGGCCGGATCGGAACGGCCGGCCCGCGCACCTCTACCGGAGCCTCTGCTACCGAGGCGTCGGCCGCCCCATGATCTTCGGCTTCTGATCCGACAGGCTGTCGACCACCGCCTGCGTCACGACGTTCGAGAAGAGCGGGCGGATGTCCAAGTGGTTGTAGGGCCGGATCTGGATCATCAGAATCCCGATGAGGTCCTCGACCGGGTCCGCCCAGTACAGCGTCCCGTAGGCGCCGCCCCAGGTGTAGCTGCCGATAGACAGCGCGTCGGGCGCCTGGGCCGAGTTGGTCAGCACGCCGAAGCCGAGGCCGAAGCCGTAGCCGCCACCGCGGATGTAGACCGGGCGGTCGGCCCCGATGTGGTTGCTGATCATGTTGTCGACGGTCATCCGGCCGAGCAGCCGCGTCCCGTTCAGCTCGCCGCCGTTGGCGATCATTTGCGCGAACTGGTAGTAGTCGGCCGCCGTCCCCGCCAGCCCGGCGATGCCGCGGAACATCCGGGTCGGCTCGCGGAAGGTCGGCGACACCATCAGCTCGATCTTCCCGTTCTCGTCCGGCCGGTAGACCGAGGCCATCCGCTCCACCTTCTCCTGCGGCACGTAGTAGTAGGTGTCGGTCATGCCGAGCGGCTCGAAGATCCGTTCGCGCAGGAAGTCGTCGATCGACTGACCGGAGATCTTCTCCACCAGGACCGCGACGTAGTCGGTGGAATCGCCGTACTGCCATTCGTCGCCGGGGTGGAACGCGGCGGGAATCACGGCAGCGTGCGCCACCCGCTCGGCCAGCGTCGGCCAGCCCTTGCCGTGGTTGGTGGCGTAGTCGATCTGCGCCTGGCTCAGCCCCTTGCCCTGCGGATTGAGCGTGAGACCGGACGTGTGCGTCAGCACGTGGCGCACCGTGACCGGCCGCGCCTCCGGCACGGTCAGCGGCCGTACGCCATCGGCGTTGATGCGCACCGTGTGGTTCTCGTACTCGGGAATCCACTTGGATATCGGATCGTCGAGCAGGAACCGCCCCTCCTCGAACAGCATCATCAGCGCGCTCGAGACGATCGGCTTGGTCATCGACATCAGGACGAAGATGGAGTCCTCGGTCATCGGGACGCCGTTCTCCTTGTCCCGCCAGCCCTGCGCTTCGAAATGAACCACCTTCCCCTTGCGGGCGACCAGGGTGACCGCGCCGGCGATGCGGTCGCTGTCGATGTACTCCTGGATGAAGCTGTCGATTCGCTTCAGGCGCTCCGAGGACATGCCCACCGACTCGGGCTTGGCGACGACGACGTCTTCGGCCGCCCGCAGGGACGGCGTCGCCAGCAATGCCACCGCCAGCAGGACGCCGACCGCCGCCGCCGCCCAGCTCTTACGACTCGTTCTCAAATCCGTCATGGCTGTTCCTCCCCGTGAACCGGCTCGTGACCGGTCGTTGACCATCCGCGCGGGTCTCGACAACCCGCGGCATACCTTGAAGATCGGTTGAGTATAGTGAAGGGAGGGATGCCCGCTTCGCCCCGATCAGACCCGGATCGCCGTCCCCCACCGCCCGTCGGCGCGCAGGAAGCACCGGCGGCCGCGGCGCCACCCATCCTCCCCACCGTCTGGCGCGGCGTGCGGCGGCGCTGCCCCCATTGCGGGCGGGGGCCGCTCTTCGTCCGCTGGATCACCCTCCACCAGCAGTGCGCGGACTGCGGCCTGGTGTACCTCCGCAATCACGGAGACATCTGGTTCTTCTGGATCGTGATGGACAGGATTCCCATCCTCCTCGGCATCGCCGCGATCTTCTTCGGCTTTCGGATCACGTCGTGGCTGAACGGCCTCGGCTTCTTCCTGGCCATCGCCGGTCCCCTCATCGCGACGATGCCGCAACGGCAGGGCGCGGCGGTGGCGCTCAGCTACCTGTCGCGCGTCTACTTCCGCGACCCCTCCGACGCCCTGCCCGGACCGGTCGACGACGTGAGAGCCGCGGACCGGACCGGGACCCGTGCCGCCGGCCTCTAGTAATCCGCGGCGGCCAGAGAGACCCGGATAATCTCCTCGTCGTTGCGCGTCACGAGGTGCCGGTTCGCATAGGCCGGCTGCGTCCAGTTGACGGCGCGGTCCTCGAAGCGGCGCGGCCCGTAGCCGGCGCGCGAGGTGGGCTCGATCAGCCGGGTGCGGTCGAGTTCCACGTAGCCCTCCGGCGTGAACCGCGCGATGATCAGGTCGCCGGCGTCGTTGTTGACGAAGTAGCGGTCGCCGTGGCGCACCAGGAAGGCGGCGCCCCAGCGGCGCTGCACGGTCATCCGGTCGCTGACCCACAAGCGCTCGCCGGTCGTGGCGTCGAGGCCGCGCAGCTCGCCGTAGCTGCCGACCCCGTAGATGGTGTCGCCCTCGATGATCGGGGTCGTGATGAGCGAGTGGAGCCCCCGCGTGTCGGGCGGCATCTCGCTCGTGCCGCGCGCCTGCCAGAGCGGTGTGGCGGCGGGACGGTCGGTGTCGAGGCGCAGCATCAACGAACCGCCGTAGAACTGCGTGAAGAAGAGATAGTTGTCGCTGCGCACCGGGGTCGCGACGGTGATGCCGGAGGGGGCCTCCCACGGCTGCTCCCAGTACACCTCACCCGTCTCGGGATCGAGCGAGCCGACACCTGCCGGGTGCCAGACGATGAGCTGCCGGGTGCCGGCGGCTTCGTAGATGATCGGCTGCGAGTAGCCCATCTCGGTCACCACGTCGATCGCCCGCCAGACTTCCTCGCCGGTGCGCTTGTCGAAAGCGACGACCAGCGCGTCCGGTTCGCCGCCGACGATGGAGATGACCAGATCGCCGTCGACCAGCGGCGAGCCCGAGGTGCCCCAGACCGGCACGGTCGTGTCGTACTCCGCCACGGTGTCGTGCTGCCACACGACGCTGCCCGTCTCGACATCGAGACAGACGATCATCCCGGCGCCGCCAGCGGCGTAGACGCGGTCGCCGTCCACCGTCGGCGAGGCGCGCGGACCGGTCGCGTAGGAGAGCTGCAGGTTCCGGTAGGCCGCCGGCCACTCGTGCGTCCAGAGAACCTCGCCGGTCTGCTCGTCGAGCGCGAGTATGCGCTCGACACCGTCCATCACCCTGGTCTCAGGGAGAAACGCGAAATCGGTGACGAAGACGCGCCCGTCCGCGACCACCGGGCCGGCGAAGCCGCCCTCGACCGGCGTCCGCCAGACCACCTTCAGGCCGTCGGCCGGAAACCGTTCGATGATGCCGTCCTCGGTCCACACCCCCACGCGTCCCGCGCCGCGCCACTCGGGCCAGTCCGCCGCGTAGAGAGACGTTCCCACCAGCACGGCGCACAGCACCGCGGTCACGCACAGCAGCCGCAACGTTCGCATCGTCGTCTTCCCTTCGGATTCGCTCGCCATCACTCGTAGTCGCTGGCCGCCAGCGACGCGCGGATGATCTCGCGGTTGTTCCGGTGCACGATGTGCCGGTTGGCGTAGGCCGGGTGCGTCCAGTTGACTCCTCGATCCCAGCGCAGCCGCGTGCCGGACCCGATGCCGGAGCGCCCGTCCGCCTCGATGAGCCGCGTGCGGTCGAGCTCCACGTAACCCTCCGGCGTGAACTGCGCGATCATCAGATAGCCGTCGTCGTTGTTGACGAAGTAGCGGTCGCCGTGCCGCACGAAGAACGCGGCCCCCCAGCGAGCCTGCGCGGTCATCTCGTCGCTCATCCAGAGACGCTGTCCCGTCCGCGCGTCCAGGCCGCGCAACTCGCCGTAGCTGCCGACGCCGTAGATGTAGTCGCCGATGATCAGCGGCGTGGTGATCAGCGCGTGCAGTCCGTCCGTCTGGTCCGGCATCTCGCTGCGGGCGCCGCCCTTCCAGAGCATCGACGCAGAGGGCCGATCCTGGTTGAGCCGCATCATCATCGAGCCGTTGTAGAACTGCGAGACCAGCAGGTAGTCGCCGCTCCGCACCGGGGTCGCGACCGACATGCCGGCGCCGACCTCCCACTCCTGCTCCCAGTAGACCTCGCCGGTCTCCGGGTCGAGCGACACGAGCGCCGCCGCGTGCCACACGATGAGCTGCCGCACACCGCCGGCCTCGTAGATGACCGGCTGGCCGTAGCCCATCTCGCCCACGACCTCGACCGCACGCCAGATCTCCTCGCCGGTCCGCTTGTCGAACGCGACGACGAGCGCATCCGGCTCACCCCCGACGACCGCGATCAGCTTGTCGCCGTCCACGAGCGGCGCGCTCGCGGTGCCCCAGGTCGGGATGCTGGTGTCGTACTCCTCGACGTAGTTCTTGCTCCAGATGACGTCGCCGCTCTCGACATCGAGGCAGAAGAGGCGTCCGGTGGCGCCGGAGACGTAGACCCGGTCCCCTTCCACCGTCGGCGTGGCCCGCGGGCCCTTCGCATAGGACACCATCAGCATCCGGTAGGTGGTCTGCCACTCGTGGGTCCAGAGCACCGCCCCAGTCTCCTCGTCGAGGGCGACGACGCGCTCGGTACCGTCGAGGGTCCGCGATTCCGGATCCTCCATCCAGTCGAGGACGAACACGCGGCCATCCGCCACGGCCGGCCCCGAGTAGCCGGACCGGAGCGGCGTCCGCCACTTGACCTTCAGCCCCTCTTCCGGGAACGACTCGATGATGCCGTCCTCCTGCCAGATCCCCAGCCGATCGACACCGCGCCACTGCTGCCAGTCGTCCGCCGCCACCGAAGCCGTGAGCAGCCCGCACGCGACCAGCGCCAGCGCCAACTTCCGTACAACCGTCATGAGCCACCTCTCGCTTTCCATGTCATCGAGCCTTTTGCCGCGGCCCTCCCAGTCGCCGGCCGGTGACGGTCGCGCCGGAGGCCGCCCTATTGTGGACCGAACCGCGAACCGGACGAAACCTCGGGACTGAAACGACCGCTTGCAGCCGAAAGCGGACACCGGCCTGCCCGCTGCGGGGGACAGGCGCCCGGAGTCCTGATGGTTCAACGCAGTAAATGCCGGACTCCGGATTCTGGCACGGTCCCTGCTACACTTCGTACCGCCAGCCTGCCTGAGGAGATTCGTGATGTTGCGTACCGCTTCCTGCCTCGTGGCGGTTTCTCTCGTGCTGTCGCTCGTCGCGCCCGCCGTCTGGGCGGACGAGGAACAGCGGGCCCGGCGCCGCGACGGGGGCGGCGGACGGGCTGCCCCGCCCCGCTCGGCCCCCGCTCCCCGGGCGCAGCGTCCGCCCGCGCGACGTGCGCCGGCCGCACGCCCGCAACGGCCCCCGGCTTCGCAGCGCGCCCAGCGTCCGCCGGCACGCAGTGCGCCGGCGGCGCGGCCCCAGTCGGAAGGGCACCGCGCGCGCGCGGTGCCGCGGCGCTCTCCGGACGCCGCACCCGCACGGCCCGCGCCGCGCACGGCGAGGCCCACCCGACCGGCGCCCCGCACGGCCGCCCGACCGGCGGACAGGCCGCAATCGCAGCAAGGCAGGTCGCGCGCGGTGCCACGACGCTCGCCGGATGCCGCACCCGCACGGCCCGCGCCGCGTACGGCGAGGCCCACTCGACCGGCGCCCCGCACGGCCGCCCGACCGGCGGACAGGCCGCAATCGCAGCAGGGCAGGTCGCGCGCGGTGCCGCGGCGCTCTCCGGACGCCGCACCCGCACGGCCCGCGCCGCGCACGGTTGCCGCGCCGGCGGGGCGCACGCAACCGCAGGCGGGAAGAGCGCGGGCGGTACCACGGCGCTCTCCCGCGGCTGCCCCCGGCCGCCCCGGCGGCCGGCCTGGCGGCGTTGTCCGGGATCGCCCGTACGCCCGGGGAGGGCAACCGGCACAGGCCCGGGGAGGCGGGCGCGGACGGCGGACGGCCGTCGTCGACACCCACGGACGCGCCGTCCCGCGCGCCCGCGCGGCGGGCCGTCCCGGTCCCGGTCCGGACTATCGCGGCCGCTACAGTCCCCGCCCGCGGCCCGGCTACCGCTACGGGTACCACTATCGCGGCGGGTACGGCTACTACCGCCCCTGGTACTCGCCGCGCCGACACCGCCACGTCGGATTCGCCCGATACAGCCGGCCGAGCATCTACGGCAACTACTTCTACTTCCCCGGCTTCTCCTTCGGCGCCGGGTTCGGCTACTCGCCGCACGTGCACGTCGGCGTCGGCTACCCGTACTCTGGCTACGGCTATCCCTACGGGTCGTACGACCCGTACGTCCGCTACGGTTACGCGCACGTGGCGGACGCCTATACCGGGTTCCTCCGCCTGAAGGTCCGCCCGCGATCCGCGGAGGTCTACGTCGACGGGTACTTCGTAGGAATCGTGAACGAGTTCGACGGCGTGTTCCAGCGGCTGCGGATCGAGGAGGGAACGCACACCGTCGAGCTGCAGCATCCCGGCTACGAGCCGCTCACGCTCGACGTGCTCATCGTGCCGGGCGAGAAGGTCACGTTCGAGGGCGACCTGATCCCGCTCCCGTAACACCTCGGAATCCCCGGGCGGCGGTCGTGCCGGTCACGACTGCCGCCCACGCTCCGCGCCGCAGCTCCAGCACGCGGTGAACTGCTCCTCGACCGTCTCGCCGCACGACCGGCAGCGCCAGACGGCGCCGCCCTCCGTCTCCGCCGGCTCCTGCCTCCTCGCGGCGTACTCGTCGGCGATCTCGACCGCGCGGGCGTACCGCCCCGCGTCGTCGTCGAGCACCCACACCGAGGTCGTTATGTCGACAAAAGCGAGGCTACCGCCCTGCAGCGGCACCATGTCGTCGCCTCGGATGACGGCGTCGATCCCCTCGACCTCGAGCAGGCCGCGGAGGACGTGCGCATCGCCCGCACCGTCCGCCTCGTAGATCTTCTTCAGGTCGGCCATCTCCCTTTCATACCATGGACCGTCAGGGGAGCGCGCTACGTATACTCCCCGTGATGGGGACCGACCGGCGCGAGGACGACTTCTTCGACGTCTACACGAAAGACCTCACGGGCGAGGACGTCCAGCGTCTCTTCACGCGCGACGCCCGCGACGCGTACCGGTTCTTCACCCGCCACATCGACGAAGCGGCATTCGCAGGACTGCCGCCGCTGAAACGCTTCGCCCTGCGCGCGCGCCTCGTGTTCCTCGCCTTCACGCTGAAGTTGTCGCCGGCCCGCCGGGCGCTGTTCGGCACCGCGCTCGTGGCGACCATCATCGGCCTGATCGAGCTGTTCGAGGGCGTCGGCCTGATCCGCGTTCCCGTACTGCCCTTCCTCGTGAGCATTCCCCTCCCCAGCCTGGTCTGGGCGGACGGCACCGGCTGGCTGGCGCTCGGCTTCGTGCTCGTCAACCTGCTGGTGCTGCTCGAGGTGGCGGATCGCCTCACCCTGAAGAACGACCTGGAAGTCGCCCGCGAGATTCAGCTCGCGATGCTGCCGCAGAAGACCCGCGCCGTCCGGGGCCTCGAAGCCGCAGGCCGCACCCGGCCCGCGAACACCGTCGGCGGCGACTGCTACGACATCCTGCGGCTACCGGAGGGTCGGTTGCTGCTGATGCTGGGGGACGTCTCCGGCAAGGGCAGCCCCGCCGCGCTTCTGATGGCCCTCGCCATCGCAATGCTGCGGACGCTGGCTGCGGAGGACCTGACGCTGGTCGGCTTGATGGAGCGGCTCAACCGGCTGGTGTACGAGCAGACCCCGGGCTCGCGGTTCATCACGATGTTCGTCGCCGTCGTGGACCCCGCCACCTGGACGCTCACCTACATCAACGCCGGACAGACGCCCCCGCTGCTCCGCCGGCGCACCGGCGCCATGGAGGCGCTCACGACCGGCGGCATGGCCCTCGGGATGTTCGACCGCGCCACCTACGAGGCGGCGGAGCTGACCCTCGAGCCCGACGACCTCCTGGTCGCCTACAGCGACGGCGTGACCGAGGCGGAGAGCCCCGCCGGCGTGCCGTTCGACGAGGTCGGGCTCCGCGGATTGATCGAGACGCACCACGGCGGCGGGCTCGACGACCTCGGCGAGGCGATCGTCGCGGGAGTGGTGGCGCACGCCGACAGCGCCCGGCTGGCGGACGACCTGACGGTGCTCGCGGCGAGGCGCCTGCCGCCGGTCCCATCGGACGCCTGAAGCGCGCGGCCGGCAGAGGCTACGGCGCCGCCGGCACCTCGATGTCGAGCTCGGCGCCGTACATCGCGGTGCGATCCTGGTCGGTCGCGACCCAGCGCAGCAGCGTGGCGACGTCGGGCTCGACCATGCCGGCGAAGGCCGTGACGCCGTTGACGACCACCGAGATCGGCTCGGTGAAGTCGAACTGCTCCGGGGAGATCAGGAGCGTGAACCGCCGGACCCCCCGCGTGTAGGCCATCACGGTGTTGCGCTGCTGATCCAGCTCCACCCGCCCCGGCGCAAGCGTGTGCGGAAACGCCTGGCGGCCACGCGGCGCGGCTTCCGCGGGATAGTCGAGCGTCACGTCGATCCGCTCGCCGCCCCGCTGCACGACCATCGGAATCCGCTGGCCCGGCGCGAATCCTATCAACGCCTGCTTCAGGTCCTCGACGGTCGGGCCGGACTGCCCCTCCACCTCGACGATCGTGTCTTCGTTCACGATCCCGGAGGCCGAGGCGATTGAATCCGGAGCGACCTCCAGGACCCGCAGTCCGGAGCCGTCGACCATCTGGCCAATCATGTTGATGCCGAGCGGCAGACCCGACGCCCCGTCGAGGATGGTGTTGTACGCGTCGAGAGCCGGCTCGCCCTCGGCCTCCCCCAGCTCGGTGATGACCAGCCAGTGCGCGCGGTTGTAACGGTCGGTCCGCTCCGTCTCCCAGGACAGGCGGGCCGGGAGCGGCCGGCGCGCCTGCTCGCTCATGAACGCGTCCATGGCCGGCTTCTCGTCGTCCCACCAGCTCACGTCGTGGCCCGCTTCCTCCTGGGACCGGAAGTCGAGGAAGACGCCGGCCTGCTGGAACAACCGCATGAAGGGGACCACCGACGCAACCGGATACAGCGGATCGCGGCCGCCGTTGACGATGAACAGCGGCTTGTTGCGCAGGTTGGTGACGTGCATCTCGCCGTCGACGTCGGACGCCGGGTTGGCGAGCACCACCGGGTGGCCGTTGAACGGCAGGAACGCCGCCCACGGCGTGGTCGCCTTCATTGCGTGGTAGAACACCCCGGTCGCCCCGTCGGAGATCCCGATCAGGTAGACGCGGTTCTCGTCGAGGTTGTACGTGCGCTTCAGGTCGTTGAGGACCCCGGCGAGGTTCTCGATCTGGGTGTCCTGCCACCAGAGCGATTCGTTCCAGGAGGCGGGCGCCACCACGATGGCGTCGTCACGCGCGAGCCGCTCCTCCCGGCGCCACCAGGTCCCGTCCTCCCGCTTGGGACGCGACACACCGCCGTGCAGGTAGACGATGACCGGATACCGCGCCGCCGGATCGTAGCCCTCCGGCACCCGTACGACGTAGCCGTGCTCGACGCCGTCGCGGTTCTCGCGGGTCAGGAGCCGCCGCCCGGTCGGAACGTCGCGCTCGTAGGCGCGTCCCGCGCGCAGCCGCCCCCAGATCGGCTCGATGCCCGGCTCGGTCGCCAGAATGGCCGCCGTGGCAGCGGCGATCTCGTCGCTCGAGGCCGCGGACCAGAAGGCGGCCAGCGCCTCGTCGAGCGCATCGTCAGCCGACTGGCCGGCGAGCGCGGGCCCTGCGCCGCACAACGCCAGCGCCGCCGCCAGCCCGAGGGCGGCGGCGGCGCGGGAACCGAAACGACCGGACTGCGGCCGAGAACGGCTCGGCCGGAGTCCGGAGGAGCGGGTCACTGCTGACCCTGGGTCGGCGCGGGCATGTCGCCGAGCCCGTGCGTCCCGAGGAACGCCTGGATGGTCTCGAAGATCGCAATCGTCTCGTCGCGGTTGAAACCGCCGTGGCCGCCGCCCGGTACCGTGTGCAGCTCGTTGTCCACCCCGGCGGTGGCGAGCTCCTCGTGGAGCCGGATCGCGTGCCGATAAGGAACGACCGGATCGGCGTCACCGTGAATGGTGAGAATCGGCGGCAGGCCGCCCCGGACGTAGCTGAGCGGCGACACCCGGCGGGCGACGTCGAGCCGGTCCGGCAGGCTGCCCGTCCAGCGAACGGCGTACGACTTCTCGTTCTCGCCCGCCAGCAGGTCGCCGACGTCGGTGATGCCGTACCAGTTGATGATCGCGGCGACACCCAGATCGTCCTTCGGCTGGCACTCGAGGTCGAGCCCGGCCGAGCCCGGCACCATGCCGGTGGTCAGGGCCAGATGCCCGCCCGCCGAGTTCCCGGTGACGACGATGCGCGACGCATCGAAGCCGTACTGCTCGGCGTTGCTCTTCACCCAGTGCAGGGCGCAGAGACAGTCCTCCACGGCAGCCGGGGCGCGCGAGATGCGGCCGAGCCGGTACTGCACGTTGACCACCGCCCAGCCCTTCTCCAGCCAGGGCAGCAACCGCAGGACGTTGCCCTCCTTGCTGCCGCCGACCCAGCCGCCGCCGTGGATGTACATCAGCACGGGCGTGGGCCCGGCGGCATCGCGCGGCAGATAGAGATCGACGCTGTTCTCGAAGCCGTTCGCAACGTGGTAGGTCACGTTGGGCACGACACGGTACTCGTTCGAGACGTGCGAGGCCCACGCCGCGGTCTGGTCGAGCTGGGCGACCGACGCGGACGGCGCCAGCACGAGGACGCCGAGTGCCAGCAGACACGTGAGGCCGAAGAATCGAGTGGACATTGCGGCTTGCCTTTCCCTTCACGCGAGGTTCAGAAATCCATGGGCGGCCCGCCGGACTCGATGCCTGGGTCGAAAGCGCAGGCAACGCGGCGAATCCGCCGCAGAGCGGTTAGTATAGCCAACAGCCTTCTGCCATGACTTCAGAACGCCGAAGTACTTTCGCACGCGCCGCCGGGGGCCGACTCGGCGCTGCGGTGCTCGCGGCAGCCGTGGCCGCGACCGCCGTGGCCGCGGCATCGCGGAGCCCGGGGGTGTCGCCGGAACGCACGGCGGAACCGGCGCCTGCCGCCGCACCCGCCGGCGGGTCCCTCAAGCCTGTCGTCGTCGAGCTGTTCACCTCCCAGGGGTGCTCGAGCTGCCCCCCGGCCGACGCGGTGCTGCGCACCCTCGAACGGAACCAGCCTGTCGCAGGCGTACTCGTCGTGCCGCTCAGCGAGCACGTCGACTACTGGAACCGGCTGGGCTGGCGCGACCCGTTCTCGTCACCGCGCTTCAGCGCGCGGCAGCGGGCCTACGCCGACGCCCTCGACATTCCAGGCCTCTTCACCCCGATGCTCGTCGTCGACGGGCGATTCGTGGTCATCGGCAGCGAGTCCGGCGACGTGCGGCGCGCGATCGTCGAAGCCGCCACGGCCCGGAAGACGCCGGTGGCCGTGCAGGTGGCAGGTCAGGCAGCCAGCCGGGTCGTCGAGGTGACGGCGACGGTCGGGCCGGCGGCGGCGCCTCCAGACGTCGAGGGAGAGACCGAGGTCTGGCTCGCCATCACCGAGACCGGGCTGGCAACCGACGTCATGGGCGGCGAGAACCTGTTCCGCCGGCTCCAGCACACCGGGGTCGTGCGCCACCTCGAGCGGCTGCAGAGCGGCACCATTCCCGCCCCCGGGGCCCCCGCCTGGCGCATCACCAGGCGCCTGCGGATCGAGGCGGACTGGAAGCGGTCGAACCTGCGTGCGATCGTCTTCCTGCAGGATACGCGCACGTCAGCCATCCGCGGCGCCTCCACGGTGTCGGTCGGCTGAACGACGGTCTATATGGGCTACGAGACGTTGACGCGCAGCCGAGGCGGTCTCGACGCCCCGCGCTCGGCGAACCACGTCAGTCCCTCGACGACCAGATCGAACTGAAGATCGTACGCCCCGGCGCGATGGATGGCCGGCAGGTCGCACCGTACCCGGACGCTGCTCTCGGGTTCGACGTCGCCGTCGAACTCGGCGCGGTGCCAGTCGAAGTCGATCACCTTGCCGACCGGCTCACCCGCTTCGTGCATGTGAACGCCGACCCGCGTCCATCCCGCGCGCGAGTCGCCCGCGCCCCGATGGAGCCAGCACGTATCTCCGATATTCGCCACGCGCAGATCCACCCGGAGACGCGCGCCGCGAGACAGCGCCACGGGGCCGGCTGGGCCGACGATCCGGAGCTCGGACGACAGCTTGCCGGGACGCTCCGTCGTCGCCCGCGAGCTGCCCTTGTACAGCAGCACGTAGTGGTGGTAAAGGAGTTCGACGCACAGGCTCGACCAGTATCTGCGAAACCCCCTGCCCCCCTTGAAGCGCCCCAGCTCCCGCACCGGAATCTCGTAGCGCCTCGCGGGCCCCTCCGCCAGGACGTTCACCGCTCCGAATCCAACGTCTTCGGCCAGAACCCCCACGTCCTCGATGACCAGCTCGTTCTCAAGCACGCCCGTGCCGGCAGACTCGGCGATACTGGTCGGACTCGAAGCGTGTCCCTTTCCCGGTTCGGACATCGCGACCACCCCGTCCGGGGCGAGCACGCGGTACATCTCGGAAAGAACCTCGCGCTGGTTCGGTACGTGATGAAACGCGTCGTAGACGACGACTCGGTCGCATGCGCCGTTATCCAGCGGCAGAGTGTGTCCATCGTACGGCAGGAATTGCGGATCGAGCGACCAGTTCGTACGCGGGTCCCGCTCGAAGAGGCGTCGCCCCGCCGCCAGCGCGGTCTTGGAGACATCGACCGAGATCGTGCGGCACCCGTAGCGGTTGAGGAAGTGCGACAGCCAGCACGAACCGGCCCCGAACTCCACCACCGTGTCCCCGGGCCGCAGCCTGGCTCCCGCGACGAGGTTTCCGACAGCGATCATGTGCGCGGCGAAATCCGGGGTGTCGCTGAACGGCTTGTCGAGGAGATACTGCGGGTCCGGGTACTCTGCGTAGTAGCGCTCCGCGGCCTGGTTGTACTCCTCCGTGCGCCGGACCAGATCCCGTTGTTCGACGGCCGACCCCCGTCCGCGCGGGAGTCGAAACGGCAACAGGGCGCAACCGAAGATCGGCTCCCAGGTTGCGTGCACGGCGCGCCGCAGAACAGGGCGGCGCTTGAACGCCGAGATCGCAGCGGCGCGGAGCAATCGAATCATGGCGGTCCGGGCCCGGTTAATTCACGCCGGCTTGCTGCCCGACTAGGGATCGACGCTCGTCGAGCTTTCTCCCGCCGGACGCAGCTCCGTCGTCGACTCCGTGACCGAATCCACCTTCGCTCGCGAGAAGAAGATCGGGAAGTAGCGGTCGCGCGCCCATACGTCGAACAGATCGCGGTAATGCGGGCTGTCGGGATCGCCGGCCTGGCCCGGAGTGTTCGAGCCCACCGAATTGTCCCAGTTCGAGGTGTCCGCGATGATCATGAACGACGCGCCGGAGGTCTGGTTGTCGCCGCCCCCGGTGTTGTGGACGGTGCCGCCGTAGCCGCCGCGCGGGAACGGACCGACGTCGAGCCGGCGCCGCAGGTCGGCATTGACCGCGGCGCTCAGGGGATGGCGGATGAGGGCGTGCTTGAAGAGCTCGCCGCCGTACTTCCAGGTGGTCATGTCGTCCGTGCCGAAGCGGTCGGCGAGGCCGGCGAGCGCGGCGTCGAGGGTCGCGCGCAAGAGGGCGTCGCGGCCCGCGAGCGGGTCGTCGCCGAAGCGCCCATCCGGAGCGGTCAGCCAGTCGATCATCCGTTTCGTGTTGACGGCCCGGATGTAGTCGCGGGCGCCGGCAGGAACCACCGTGCGGTGCACGGCCGTTCGCAGCTCGCGCTCCCAGCTCACGTAGATCGCCGCCTCCACCGACTCCTTGCCGAGGACCCCGTCCCAGGCGAGCAGCAGCCGGCGGGCGCGGTCCACCCGACCGTCCAGACCCGGCAGGTCGTGCAGCAGCCTCACCAGGTTGCGGGCGGCGACCGACAGCTCGTCCATCATGAGCTGCATGTTGTCGACCACCGTCATGTGCCGGGCGCCCGCCAGCACCTCCTCCACCCGCGCGGCACGCATCTGGTCGCCCCAGGTATAGTGCAGCGCCTCCCAGTACGGATACCGTGTGGGGACGTCGAGCAGGGTGTAGTTGTTCGCCGTGCCAAAGTAGCCCTTCGGGGGATTGAAGACGCTCGGAAGCGCCTTGATCGGCAGGAACCCGTCCCACTCGTAGCGCCCGTCCCCCGGCACCGGCACCAGCCCGCTGTGGTTCGGCCGGATCGGCGACACCCCCACCGCTTGGTAGCCGATGTTCCCGGCGCGGTCGGCCCAGACCATGTTCTCCGACGGGATCCGGCTGTAGCTGCAGGCCTCGACGAACTCCTCCCACGTCGTCGCCTGATCCATGCGCAGGCTCGCGAGATACGGCGCCGAGCCGTAGTCCAGCCAGGCCGCCGCCACGGCGTACGCGGCGTGGTTGTCCGGATCCTCGAAGACCATCGGACCGTGGCGGGTGTACTTCAGCTCGACCGTCGCGTCGCCCTGCCCCTTGACCGGGATCGTGTCCCGGATGACGGTCATCTCCTCCCAGCGGCCGAGATGGCGGTACTGATTCGGATTGGCCGGGTTGATCTCGTAGACGTACAGGTCCTCGTTGTCCTGGCCGAAGACGGTCAGTCCCCAGGCGCCATGCTCGTTGTGGCCGATGGAGATTCCCGGCAGCACCGGCTCGCCGCCCCCGATGACGTTCCAGCCGGGGGCCACCAGGTGCATCCAGTAGCGCAGAGAGGGGGCCGACTGCGCGCGGTGCGGGTCGTTGGCCATGATCGGGTAGCCGCTCAGCGTCCGTGTGCCGTGCACCACCCAGTTGTTGCTGCCGATGGCGTCGTAGTCGTTGCGCTCCAGGTCGATCTCCGACGGCATGGCCGCCGCGAGCCGCTCGAACGTCTCGCGGTCGCCGCGGTAGGCGACGGTGACGTCCTCCGGCTCGAAGGCGAGCGCCCGACGGTGCGCGCGGTACAGGTCGAGGATCCCGTCGTCGAGCAGCGAGGCGTCGATGGCCGGATCGATCGTCAGGTCGGGATCGCCAATGTAGTAGTTGAGCTCCTTGACCGCTTCCGCCCCGAGCGCGGCGACCGCCCGTGCGTTGTCGAGCTCCTGGGTCACGTTCGACACGAGCCCCTGGTGGCGCGAGACCACCACCTCGGGCGTCCAGCGCCCCGGCGTGATGCCGAGCAGCTCGAACTCGAGCGGCAGCAGGTCCGGCTCGCGTTCGGTGCGGGCAATGTAGGCGTTGACGCCCTCGACGAACGCCGGAATGATCGTGTCCCCCCGCTCGTGGTAGTGGCGCATCTCGGTCGCGAGGTCGCCCCGGAAGCGGAACAGGCGGGCGCCGGTGTCGCGCTCGAGCTCCCGCGGGCCGAGGATCTCGGCGACGGTACCGGTCGCTCGGCGGCGCCAGATCTCGAACTGGAACAGCCGGTCACGGGCCGCCGCGTAGCCCTGGGCGAAGAACAGGTCATGCTCGTTCTCCGCGTAGATGTGGGAGATCCCCCAGCGGTCGGTCACGATCTCGACCGGCGCAACGAGGCCGGCCGCATCGAGCGTCTCCTGCCGCGCCTCCTGGGCGCCGGCCACCGACCCGCCGGCCGACAGGACCAACGCCAGCGACGCCGCGAACCGAAGAATGTATCTGAACATCATGGCTGGACTCCCCACTCCACGCGAATCTCGTGCATTATAGGCGCGCCATGCCCGACGCCCCGACCCCCTCCAGGAACCCCCTCGTTGCATCCGAAGACTGGTGGGCCGTCTGGCTCGCCGGGCTCGTCATGGCCGGCGTGGTCGCCGGCGCCATCGGCGCCGTGCCCGGCGTCGGACGCTGGACGGCGCTGCCGACCGAGGCGTTCGCGGGCCGCGCGGCGGGCCTCGCCGGGCTCGGCATCGTCATGGCCGCCCTCTCCGCGCTCACCGTGCGGATCATGGGCCACTCCGCCCGGCGCCAGGCCGTCGCGTTCGTGCCCCTCTTCGTGCTGGCCGTCGCCGCCTACACCCTGGCCAACCAGGCGGGCGTGCGCGCCGCCGGTTTCGGCTACGCCTTCTGGGCCCTGATCATCGGCCTGATCATCGCGAACACCGGCGGAACGCCCGACTGGCTCAGACCGGCCCTGCGGAGCGAGCTCTACATCAAGACGGGCCTCGTGCTGCTGGGAGCGGAGGTGTTGTTCGGCAACGTCATGCGCCTCGGCGCGCCGGGGCTGTTCGTCGCCTGGCTGGTGACGCCGGTTGTCATCGTCTTCATGTACCAGTTCGGCGTCCGGTTCCTGCGGATCCGCAGCCGGGCGCTGGTGATGGTCATCGCCGCGGCGACATCGGTCTGCGGTGTCTCGGCCGCCATCGCCGTCGCCGCCGCGGCCCGCGCCCGCAAGCAGGAGCTGACGCTGGCCGTCGGCATGTCGCTCATCTTCACCGTGGCGATGATGATCGTGATGCCGCTCGGCATCCGCTGGTCCGGCATGGACCCGGTGGTCGGGGCCGCCTGGATCGGGGGCACCATCGACGCCACCGGGGCCGTCGTGGCGGCCGGCGCCATACTCGGCGAGCAGGCGGAGCAGATCGCCGCCGTCGTGAAGATGATCCAGAACATCCTGATCGGCGTCGTGGCGTTTCTCGTGGCGGTGTTCTGGGTGACGCGGGTCGAAGCGACGGGCGAACGCAGGCCCGAGGCGATGGAGATCTGGTACCGCCTCCCGAAGTTCATCATCGGCTTCGTCGCCGCGTCGCTCCTCTTCTCGTTCGTGCTGACCCCGTCTCTCGGAGACGCACGCGTTGCGGAGGCGCTCGACCTGACGTCCGACGTGCGGGGCTGGCTGTTCTGCCTGGCGTTCGTCAGCATCGGCCTCGAGTCGAGCCTGCGCGACCTCGCCCGGCACACCTCGGGCGGGGGTCCGGTCCAGCTCTACCTGACCGGGCAGGCGTTCAACGTCGTCCTGACCCTGGCCGCCGCCTACCTGGCCTTCGGCGGCATCCTGTTCGACCGGGTGGACACCCGGGAAGCGAGCGCACGCGACACTGTCCGGCCTGCCGGCGTGATCGAGCACAACCTCGCGACAGGGAGGGACGCCACGCCGCTCTTCTACACGGAGGTCGAGGGCTGGCGGGCCTACCAGATTCTCCCGCCCACGACACCCTAGTGGTGCGTCACGTCATCATCTTCGGATACGGACATGGGTTACAGCGAGCAATCATCGACGAATCACAGCACCGCACACCCGAACGTTTAATCATGGCGCAGCACTAGTAGCCCATCTTTACCAAGATTAGCGGTCGTTTTGCGGATTTGGGTGGTTTTCGGGGAGTGCGAGGCCTGCAACTTGTTGATTATAAAGGATCAGGTTTCGCCAGAGACGAATGTAGTGCCATAACCGTATAGGAATACTTGCCTGGAACAGGGTGCGTCCGCTATGGTGGGCGCCATGTTCATTCGGCGCACCCAAACCCGGCGGACTGAGGACGGAAAGCCCTACTTCTCTCATCGCCTCGTGCACGCCGAACGCCTCGGCAGCAGCGTGCGCCAGCGCACCCTCCTCAACCTCGGTCGCCACTTCGATATTCCTCAGGCGGACTGGCCGCTGCTGTGCGCCCGCATCAACGATGCGTTGAGCGGTCAGGCGCCGCTGGTGGCCGATTGTCCGCCTGCCGTGGAGGAGGAAGCGCAACGGATCGCGGCGCAGTTGATCGCCCGCGGCGCGGCCGCGCCGACCGCCGGACCGACCGATGTGCAGCCGGTCGATGTCGACTCGTTGCGGCTGGTCCGGCCCCGCAGCGTCGGCGTGGAGCAGGTCGGCCTGTGGGCGCTCGAGCAACTGGACCTGCCGGCGCTGCTGACCCGGTTGGGCGTCAACGGCGCCCTGCGCAGCGCGGCCACCGGCGCCATCGTCGGGCGTCTGGCCGCGCCCGCCTCGGAGCGCGCGACGCACCGCTGGCTGCAGGAGCGCAGCGGTCTCGGGGAGTTGCTCGGCGTCGACTTCGAGACCGTCGGTGCGATGCAGCTCTACCGCGCCTCGGACGTGCTGGTGAAGCATCGCGAGGCGATCGAGGCGCATCTGTTCGACCGCGCGATGGGGCTGTTCGACCTGCAGCCGACGGTGACGCTCTACGACCTGACCAACACCTACTTCGAGGGCGAGGCGAGCGACCAGCCGCAGGCGCAACGCGGGCACTCGAAAGAGAAGCGCAGCGACTGCCCGCTGCTGACCCTGGGCCTGATGCTCGATGCCAGCGGCTTCGTGCGCCGCTCGAAGGTCTTCGCCGGCAACGTCCGGGAACACCGGACGCTGGCCGGGATGCTCGAAGCACTGGAGGCGCCGGTCGGCGCCCTGGTGGTGATGGACCGCGGTGTCGCCACCGACGCCTGTGTGACGTGGTTGCGCGACAACGGCTACCGCTATCTGGTGGTCAGCCGCGAACGCCACCGCCGCTTCGATGCCGATGCCGCCGTGTCGCTCCAGACGCAGTCGGACCAGACCGTGCACATGCACAAGGTGGTCTCGACCGACCCCGACGAAGTGCGCCTGTACTGCTACTCCGAGGAGCGCGCCGAGAAGGAGCGGGGCATCGTCGAGCGTTTCGCCTCCCGCTTCGAGACCGCCCTGACGAAGCTCAACGACGGGCTGTCGCGTCCCCGCGCGCACAAGCGCCTCGACCAGGTCTGGCAACGCATCGGACGGCTGAAAGCCAAGCATTCCCGCGTCGCCTCGCACTACCAGATCACCGTTACCGCCAACGAGGCCGGCGACCAGGCCGTCGCCGTCAACTGGACCCGCCGCCCCCAGGACGGCTCGATGGTTACCCATCCGGGCGTCTACTGCCTGCGCAGCAGCGAGACCGACTGGAACGAAGACGCCTTGTGGCGTACCTACACCACGCTCACCGACGTCGAGGCGGTATTCCGCTCGCTCAAATCCGAGCTCGGCCTGCGCCCGATCTACCACCGCAAGCCGGCGCGGGCCGACGGCCACCTGTTCATCACCGTCATCGCCTACCAGCTCGTGCAGGTCATCCGCACTCGGCTGCGCGCGCGCCGCGAACACGCCAGGTGGACCACGCTACGCCGCGTCCTCGAAGGCCAGCAGCGCGTCACCGCCACCTTCCGCCGTCCCGACGGACGCACGCTGCATGTGCGCACGGCAACCCAAGCCGAACCCGATCAGCGGGCCATCTACGACGCGCTCGGCGTCGACCCACATCCCGGCGGCGTCCGCAAGACGCTCGTCTGACCGACCAATTTCCCCGGTTCGTACGCGTTTGTAGTGCCACTCGGGCATTTCTGTCGGCGTAAACCACTGATTCTAGAGCCGCTTGCAAAACCCTTGGTCGGCCGGGTTTTCCTACCCGAGGCAGAGGGAACGGACGGTCAGCGGGGTGGGACGCAGCGTTCGTAGGATTAGGATAGCAGCCGTCACCGGCGCCGGGGAACCGGAGACACGGGGTCTCAAGGGACCTCTGGGACCTCCCGGTCGGTTATGAGGGCGAGCGCGCGCGACGAGACGTGGCGCATTTCCCTCACGACCCGTTCCAGTTCGCGGTTGTTCTCGAGCCACTCCTGGTAGAGGGCGAGTTCGTCTTCGGAGAGCAGCAGGCTGACCGTTTTTCCGCGCACCTTGTGTGTCCAGTAGCGGTACGGGCCGTGACGCGCGTCCGGGTCGCGGTGGCAGCGGCAGGCAGGCTTCCCGCACGTGAGACGGCGGGTCTGGATACTGCCCTGGCGGACAAACCCGAGCGTTTGCAACTCCGCCTTGAGCGCATCGTATTGTTCGCTGTACCGGCGCATCGGGTTCCGGCGGCCCATCGGTTCCCTCCTTGACCTCACTCCTACACTACTATATATAGTAGGCGCTGGGAGCAGTCAAGCCATGCAGAACCTGCGCGCCTCGTTCGCCGCCTACTGGGAGTCAATCCAACAGGGCCTGTTTCCCCGGTTGGAGCAGGTGTTGGGTTCGCTGACCGAGAAACAGCAGCAGTTGGTGCAGACCCTCGAGGTGATCCGTATCGAGCAGATGATTCCCTCGCGCTTGCGGATGCCGGGCCGCCCCCGCAAGGACCGCGCGGCGGTGGCGCGCGCCTTCGTCGCCAAGGCGGTCTACGACATGCCGACCACGCGCCTGCTGCTGGACCGGTTGGCCACCGACGTGGTGCTGCGCCGCATCTGCGGCTGGGAGCGGCGGCGCGAGATGCCAAGCGAGTCGGTCTTCTCTCGCGCCTTCGCCGAATTCGCCCACTCCCAGTTGCCCCAGCGCGTGCATGAAGCGTTGCTCCGGAAGACGCACGGCGACCGTTTGGTGGGCCATCTGTCCCGAGACTCGACGGCCATCGAGGGGCGCGAGAAGCCGGCCGCGAAGGAGAAGTCGCCTCCGCCGCCCAAGCGCAAGCGGGGCCGGCCGAAGAAGGGTGAAGAACGGCCCAAGACACGCAAACGCCTCGACCGGCAACCGAGCATGACCCTGCAGGAGATGCTCGACGACCTGCCGGCCGAGTGCAGTGTGGGCACGAAGAAGAACAGCAAGGGCTACAGGGACACCTGGGTCGGCTACAAGTTGCACATCGACGTGGCCGACGGCCAGATTCCGGTCAGTTGCATCCTGACGTCCGCCTCGCTGCACGACAGCCAGGCCGCCGTTCCACTGGCCACCCTGTCGGCCCAGCGGGTGGACAATCTGTATGACCTGATGGATGCCGCCTACGACGCGGTGCAGATCCGCGAGCACAGCCGCGCACTCGGCCACGTCCCGCTGATCGATATCAACCCCCGCCGTGACACTGCGCTGGCCGAAGAACTGCAGACCGAAGCCCGGCGCCTGAAGCGTCTCGGCTTGCAGCTTCCCGAACAGGTTCGGTACAACGAACGCACGGCGGGTGAGCGCGTCAATGGCCGACTCAAGGACGAGTTCGGCGGGCGCCACGTCCGAGTCCGCGGCAACGCGAAGGTGATGTGCCACTCATGTTCGGCGTGCTGGCGCTCACCGCCGACCAGCTCCTGCGGCTGGTGACGTAAACCAACGCCTCGCCGGCCAACGCGCATCCCCTTCCGGTCGCCCGACAGGCGTCAGTCACCAACCGGTGTCTCCAACGCCCGGTGGGAAAACCCTCGAACTCCCTGATTTCCGCCTCTTGGGTCGCCGCCGGTCCTCCCGCCCCGCATTCTCGGTCGGGATCCAGGCAAAACGATGTTCACCAGAAGAACTTGTGCTCCGAGCCGAGCTACGCCAAGAGTTTTGCAAGCGGCTCTCTAAATTGGTTTAGTTTTGTGGTTGGTAAACTTGGGCTAGCGCCCCGTGCGGCGGCGGAAGTACTCCACCTGGAACTCGCGCACGTTGCGGTTGTGCTCGCGCAGCGTGTTGGCGAAGGCGTGGGTGCCGTCGTTGCGGCTGACGAAGTAAAGGTAGGTGGCGTCGGCCGGGTCCAGCGCCGCCTGCAGCACGTCGCGGCCGGGCGCCGCGATCGGACCCGGCGGCAGCCCACCGTAGCGGTAGGTGTTGTACGGCGAGTCGACCCGCATGTTGGCGCGCGTCAGGTTGCCGTCGTACACGCCGGCCTGTTCGAGGGCGTAGATGACGGTGGGGTCGCTCTGAAGCGGCATGCCAATCCGGAGCCGGTTATTGAAGACCGCCGACACGAGCGCGTGCTCGGCGCCACTGCTGGTCTCCCGCTGGATGACGGAGGCCAGCGTCACCGCCTCCCGCACGCTCAGACCGCGCTCGGCGGCGCGGGCGCGGAGCCCGTCGTCGAAGACCGCCCGGAACTGCGCCACCATCGCCGCGACCAGGTCATCGACCGTCGCGTCGCGCGGCAGCGAGTAGGTCTCGGGAAACAGATAGCCCTCCAGGTCCGTCGCCTCGGGATCCAGGTCGGCGATGAGCGCGGTCCGGGACGCCGCTATCGCGAACGCTTCGGCGGAGCCGAGGCCCTTCGCCTCCACGATGGCCGCCATCTCCGGCAGCGTCAGCCCCTCTGGAAAGGTAATCGGGCGGAGGTGGACCCGACCGTCGGCGATCTTCGCCACCGCGTCCAGGGGTGACACCGGGGCGCCGAAGAAGTACTCGCCGGCCTGTAGGTACCGGTCCCGGCCGCTGCGCCGAGCGGCGAAACGGAAGGTCCACTCGTCGGCGACGATCCCGGCCGCGACGAGCCGGCTCGCAATCGCCGCGACGGAGTCGCCCGGCGCTATCTCGACGAACACTCCCGCGTCCGCGATTCCGGGATGCGGCGCCACGATCCGCGCCAGCAGCTCCTGCCAGGCGAACGCGGCAGCCCCGGCTCCCAGGAGAATCAGGCAGGCCAGTGCCATCGAAAGCCGCTTCAGCGTCGGCCTACGCCTCCTCGCCAGAATCCGAATCACCCATCGGCGGCGGCCGGCCGCTACTCGCCGCGCTCCGGTCCAGATAGTCCTGCAGAATGACCGCCGCGGCCGCCGCGTCGAGCCGTGCCTTCCGCTTCCGCCAGTCGCGCTCCCGCACCGCCAACCGCTCCTCCGCCTCGACGCTCGTCAGCCGCTCGTCCTGCAGCACCACCGGCACGCCGGTGAGGGCACGAAGCACGTCGGCAAAGGCGAGCACGCGCTCGGTCTGACGATGCGCGGCACCGTTCAGCGCACGCGGGACGCCCAGAACGACCACCACCAGACCGTCGGGCTCCGCGGCTACCGCCGCCAACTCGGCGGCAACGGCGGCAGCCCGTTCCCGCAACGTTCCCCGCGGCGCCACCACGCGCAGCGGGCGTGCCAGCGTCGCGGAAGCATCGCTCACCGCGAGCCCGATGCGGCGATCCCCGTAGTCGATACCGAGTGCCCGCATGCTCCCGCCAGCCAACGGCCTCTCCCCGGCGCCCTCCTGCCCGATCCAGCGTACGCCTCGACTCGATACGGTGTCTAGGAGTCTGCGCCGTAGAACGCAACGAAGTGAGTTCTGCGCCGTAGGCTCCTGAGGCGGTGGGGGCTGGGGCCGGACACGGAGCCCTGCGACGGGTTTGGCGGCGCTAGGAGTCTGCACCGCAGCCCTCCGAACTTCACCGTCGACGGGCCGCAACCGATCCGCTAGAATGGCGACTTCGCTGGTGCGTGTTCCGCCACACGGTCGGATGCTTTCCGCCGAATCCGTCGCGGGTTGCGGCCCGCGGCGCCACGAGCCTGCTTGTGAAGCGAGGACATGTCTTGAAGATCCGGATCATCGTCTTCTTCGCAACGATTCCCATCATCGCCTTCGCAGTCATCGGCGGCTACTACGGCCGCGCGGCGGCCGGCGAGGAAGAGCAGACCTACCGGCACCTGCGCGTCTTCGAGGACGTCGTCTCGCTCATCTCGAACAACTACGTCGAGCTCGTCGATCTCGACGACGTGCTGGAGGGCGCGTTGCGCGGGCTGGCCGAGGGGCTCGACTCCGACAGCGCCTACCTGTCGCCCGCCGACGCGAGTCGCATCGAGAGCGGCCGACCGCTCCCGCAAGGACGCGTCGGCCTCGACGTCACCCGGCGCTACTACCTGCAGGTGATCGCGGCCCGGGACGGATCGCCGGCCGCGGAGGCCGGCATCGTGCCGGGCGACTACGTGAGGGCCATCGACGGGGAGCCGACCCGCCTGCTGTCGGTCATCGAGGGCGAGCGGCGGCTCCACGGCGGACCGGGAACCGCGGTCACGCTGTCGTTGATCCGGGGCAGCACGCAGGAGCCGTACGACATCGCGCTCGTCCGCGAGCGGCTCCCGCCGACGGCGGTCAGCGGGCGCCTGCTGGAAGAGGCGGACGGCGTCGGCTACGTGCGGGTTCCGACCTTCGACGAAGGCGTCGCCGCGGGCCTCGCGGATGAGATCGCCACCCTGGAGGCGGGCGGGGCGTCGCACCTGATCATCGACGTTCGCAACGCGGGCGAGGGCACCTACGAGGCGGCGGTCAGAGCGGCCGAGCTGTTCGTGGCGAACGGGACGCTGGCCATCCGCGAGGAGCACGGCGACACGCGCACGCCGCTGGAGGCGACGGCCGGAGAGGACGCCATCGGGCTGCCGGTCACGTTGCTGATCAACTTCGGATCGTCCGGTCCGGCAGAGGTCTTCGTCGCGGCCCTGGTCGAGCGTGAACGAGCGACCACCGTCGGCCAGCGGACGGCCGGGCGTACCAGCCTGCAGCGACTCGTTCCGCTGCCGGACGGCGCCGGACTGTGGCTTTCGTGGGCACGCTATCTGACCGCTGCGGGTGAATCGATCCACCCGTTCGGCATTGCGCCGGGGATCGGGGTGGCCGTTCAGTTGCCGGAACTCGGCGAGCCGCTGCCCGAAGAGGACGTGGTGCTCGAGCGCGCCATCGACGAGATCGACGGGATCGTCGCCGAGGCCGCGTAGCAGTGACGGGACCTTTGACGCGACTTTCCCCCGGTTGGTATACTGCCCGTTCGTTTCATGGCCTGTAACGTCCACTCCTCTCCGCGAAAGATAGGCGCGTAGCTCAGTTGGTTAGAGCGCCTGCTTGACATGCAGGAGGTCGGCGGTTCAAGTCCGCCCGTGCCTACCAGGTTTTCCAAGACGGTCTCCCGACCGGTCGACGCAGCATGAACCAGATCAACGTCACCCTGCCGGATGGATCCACCCGCACCGCCCCCGCGGGCGCGGCGGTGGCCGCCGTGGCCGCCGACATCTCGCCACGGCTTGCCAAACAGGCGCTGGCCGCGATCGTCGACGGACGCATGGTCGACCTGACGTACCCGCTCGAGGGTGATGCTACGGTGCGGTTCGTGACCCCGAATGCCCCGGAAGCGCTGAACCTCTACCGCCACAGCACCGCCCATCTGCTGGCCGCGGCGGTGACCGCGCTGTTCCCCGAAGCGCAGTGCGGCATCGGGCCGGCAATCGACGAGGGGTTCTTCTACGACTTCGTCGTCGACCGCCCGTTCGTCCCGGAGGACATCGAGGCCATCGAGCGCAAGATGGGCGAGCTGGCGAAGCAGGACCTGCGCTACGAGCGGAAGATGATGTCGAAGGCCGAGGCCAAGGCGTACTTCGAAGGCCGCGGCGAGCCGCTCAAGGTCCAGTTGATCGAGGAGAAGGGGGGACCGATCGTCTCGTGCTACACGATCGAGGACGCCTTCATCGATTTCTGCACCGGACCGCACGTGCCGTCGACCGGCCGCCTCAAGGCGTTCAAGGTGCTGCACAGCTCCGGCGCGTACTGGAAGGGCGATTCGCGCAACCAGCCGATGCAGCGCATCTACGGGACCGCCTTCTTCAAGGCGTCCGAGCTGACCGCGCACATGACGCGCATCGAGGAGGCGAAGAAGCGCGACCACCGCAGGCTCGGCAAGGATCTCGGGCTGTTCACGTTCCACCACTGGGCGCCCGGCGCGCCGTTCTGGCAGGCCAAGGGGGCGACGCTCTACCGGCTCCTCTCCGACTACATGCGCGACGCGCTCTCCGGCGAGGACTATCTGGAGGTCCGGACCCCGCTCATCTTCAACAAGGCGTTGTGGAAGACATCCGGGCACTGGGAGCACTACCGGGAGAACATGTTCCTGCTCGATTCCGACGGAGAGCCCGCGGCTTCCGAGTCCGGCAACGGCGGAGGCGCCTCGGCCGCCGCATCGGACGACCGGGGCGGGCCGCAGTTCGCCCTGAAGGCGATGAACTGCCCCGGGCACATGCTGCTGTTCGCGAGCGAGGGACGTAGCTACCGCGACCTGCCGCTCCGCTTCCATGACCAGGGCGTGCTCCACCGTCAGGAGGCCTCGGGCGTGCTGAGCGGCCTGACCCGCGTCCGCCAGTTCTCTCAGGACGACGCGCACTGCTTCATCACCGAAGAGCAGATCGGCGAGGAAGTGGAGCGCCTGCTGCGGCTCATCGGCCGCGTCTACCGTGACTTCGGCCTGGACTATGCGATCGAGCTCTCGACCCGCCCGGACGACTACCTGGGCGAGCTGGAGACCTGGAACCACGCGGAAGCGCAACTGCGCGGCGCCATCGAGGCGGCGGACAGGCCGTTCACCGTCTCCGAGGGGGACGGCAGCTTCTACGGACCGAAGATCGACGTCCACGTCACCGACGCGATCGGCCGCCGGTGGCAGTGCGCGACGATCCAGCTCGACTACCAGATGCCGCAGCGGTTCGGCCTCAAGTACGTGGGCGCCGACAACGCCGACCACACGCCGGTGTTGATTCACCGGGCCATCTTCGGCAGCTTCGAGCGCTTCATCGCGTTGTTGATCGAGCAGTACGCGGGCGCGTTCCCGCTGTGGTTGGCGCCGGTCCAGGTACGCATCCTGAACATCGCCGACCGGCACGCCGAGTACGGCCGGACGGTACAGGAACGGCTGACGGCGGCCGGCTTCCGTGTGGAGCTCGACGACCGCCGCGAGAAAATTGGACTCAAGATCCGCGAGGCGCAGCTCCAGAAGATTCCGCGGATGCTCGTGATCGGCGACCGGGAGGTCGAGAACGGCACGGTGGCGGTAAGGAGTCGCACGCAGGGAGACATCGGCGCGCACCCCGTCGACGAGTTGGTTCGATCGCTCGATGAGGAGGTCCGGCTGAAACGGGCCCCCGCAACGGAGTAAACTAGCGGTTCGCCCCGAGCGGCGAACGCTGTCACGAAGGGAGCACGATATTCCTCCAGGACGCGGCCCGCGCGGGCCACGCCGCGATTTCCGCCAGCCTCGCACGCGAGTCAACGAACGGATCCGCGTTCGAGAGATCCGGGTCATCGACGACGGTGGCGAGCAGCTAGGCGTGATGGCGCCGCCGCAGGCTCTCGCGATAGCGCGGGAGAAGGGGCTTGACCTCGTCGAGATCTCGCCAACCGCCCAGCCGCCCGTCTGTCGGATCATGGACTACGGGCGGTTCCAGTACGAGGAGCAGAAGCGGACGCGGCAGGCCAAGAAGCACCAGAAGACGATCGAGGTCAAGGAGATCAAGTTCCGGCCGAAGGTCGACGAACACGACTACCAGTTCAAGAAGAAGCACGTCGAGCGCTTTCTGGCGCACGGCGACAAGGTCAAGGCGACCATCTTCTTCCGCGGTCGCGAGATGGCGCATCCGGATTACGGGCGGCACATCCTCGAACGGCTCGTTGACGAGCTGCAGGAGGTCGCCACCCAGGAGACGCTGCCCCGCATGGAAGGCAACCAGATGCACACGATCCTGTCGAGCAAGAGCGTGTCGAAGAAGGGGCGCTAGAAAGAGGCAGGCATGCCGAAGCTGAAGACGCACCGTGGCGCGGCCAAGCGGTTCAACACCACCGGGACCGGCAAGGTGACCCGCAAGAAGGCGTTCTCGCGCCACATCCTGACCAGCAAGACCACCAAGCAGAAGCGCGGGCTGCGCGGCACGACGACGGTGGACACGGCCGACGAGCCGCGGGTCCTGCGCATGATTCCGTACAAGTAGGGAGCAGTCGAGAAGATGCCTCGAGTGAAGCGCGGCACCGTCCGGCGCGCGAAGCGGCAGAAGCTGCTGGCCCGCGCCAAGGGCTTCTACCAGACCAAGAGCAAGCTGTATCGCGCCGCCAAGGAAGCGGTCGACACCTCCCTGAACTACGCGTTCATCGGCCGCCGGCGCAAGAAGCGGGACTTCCGGCGTCTCTGGATCACGCGCATCGGGGCCGCGGCGCGCCTGCACGGGCTCAGCTACAGCCATCTGATCAACGGCCTCAAGCTGGCCGGCATCGGCCTCGACCGCAAGGCGCTGGCCGATTTGGCCGTCCGCGAGCCGGACTCGTTCGCGCATCTCGCCGAGCAGGCCAGGGAGGCGCGCACGGCGACGTCGTAGGACGACGTTCGCCGGGGACTTGCAGCCCCGGGCTCACCGATGTCCCCTCCTCCCACCGTCGACGACGTGCGGGCCGCGTTCCGGGCCGAGATCGATCGGGCAACCGCGCCCGACGAACTCCAGGAGCTCCGCCACCGCTATCTGGGCCGGAAGCGCGGCGCGGTCACCGCGCTGCTCAAGTCCGTGTCCCGGTCGCCGCCCGAGACACGCCGCGACCTCGGCCGTCAGGCCAACGCGCTCAAGCAGGAGATCGAGCAGGCGCTGGCGGAGCGCCACGAGTCAGCGGCGCAGGTCGCTTCCGCGGTAAGCGGCGGGAGCACCGGGAAGGACACGAACGCCGATGGAGCCGGCTCCGACGTTCGGGCTGCGGCAAGCCTGGACCATGGGATTCATGGCGGCGGCACGCCTGCCATCAAGCCGCGGAGCATCCAGCAGGTCGACGTCACGCTGCCCGGCCGTGAGTTCCGGCTGGGACACCGCCACCCGCTGACCGTCATCCGCGAGGAGATCGAGGAGATCTTCACCGGCCTCGGCTTCGAGATTCTCGAGGGTCCCGAGGTGGAGGACGACTACCACAACTTCGAGGCGCTCAACATGCCGCCGGAGCATCCGGCCCGCGACATGCAGGACACGCTGTACCTGGACGCACCGCTCCGGACGCGCAGCGGGCCGCCCGGCACCCTGCTGCGGACGCACACCTCCGGCATGCAGATCCGCTACATGGAGACGCACGAGCCGCCGGTACGGATCATCGCGCCCGGGCTCGTCTACCGGCGGGACACTCCCGACCTGACCCACTCGCCGATGTTCCAGCAGGTCGAGGGTCTGCTGGTGGGCGAGGGAGTGACCATGGCCGATCTGAAGGGTACGCTGGAGTGCTTCCTGCGGCAGCTCTTCGACCCGGACACGCGGGTGATGTTCCGTCCGAGCTTCTTCCCCTACACAGAGCCGAGCGCCGAGGTGTTCATAAGCTGCGTCTTCTGCAGCGGGAACGGCTGCGCGGTCTGCAAGCGAACCGGGTGGCTGGAGATCCTCGGCAGCGGCATGGTGCATCCGGCCGTGCTCGAGGCGGTCGGCTACGATTCCGAGCGGCTCACCGGGTGGGCGTTCGGCGTCGGGATCGACCGCATCGCGATCCTGAAATACCGCGTCGAGGACATCCGCGCGTTCTACGACAACGATCTGCGGCTCCTGGAGCAGTTTCCCTATTGAGAATCCTGGTTTCGTGGCTGCGTGAGCTCGTCCCTGTCACGGTGAGCGTCGACGAGCTGGCCGAGGCGCTCACCGCGCACGGGTTCGAGGTGTCGGCGATCGAGCCGGCGCCCTCCGTTCCCGGCCGGCCGGCCCGGGGCGAGGATGCGGTTCTCGGCCTGGAAATAACGACGAACCGGCCCGACTGCCTGAGCGTCGCCGGCATCGCCCGCGAGGTATCGACAATCTACGGGGGCGCGGTCACGTGGCCGGCCCTGGCCTCGACTCCCACCGGCGACGATGCGCTGCCGGTCACGATCGAGGATCACGCCCTCGCCCTGTGCCCGCGCTACGCGGCGTCGGTGGCTGATGTCGCCATCGGTCCGTCGCCGCCGTGGATGGCGGCCCGGCTCGAAGCGGCCGGCGTCCGGCCCATCAACAACGTCGTCGACATCACGAACTACGTGATGATCGAGCTGGGCCACCCGATGCATGCGTTCGACCTCGACCGGCTCGCAGGGGGAGAGCTGCGGATTCGCTGCGCAAGGGCCGGAGAAACCGTGCGGACCCTGGACGGCATCGAGCGAAAGCTGGAGAACGACATGCTCGTCATCGCCGACGGCGCGCGCCCGCAGGCGGTGGCCGGCGTCATGGGCGGAGCCGATTCGGAGGTCTCGCACGGGACGGTGCGCGTCGCGTTCGAGAGCGCGTGGTTCGATCCCGTCTCGGTCCGACGCACGAGCAAGCGGCTGGCGCTGTCGACCGACGCCTCGTTCCGCTTCGAGCGCGGAGCCGACATCGAGGCCCCGGTGCGGGCGATGCGCCGCGCGCAGCGGCTCCTGGACGAGACGGGCGGGGGCACACTGCGCGGCCCGATCGTCGACCGCTACCCCGCGCCGCGAGAACGAGCCAGCGTCAACCTGCGCCACGTGCGGATCGGCCACGTGCTGGGCGTCGAGGTGGAGCCCGCTTTCGTGCCGGCCACCCTGGAGCGGCTCGGGTTCGACGTCGATCCGGAAGCGGCGGACGGCGCCGGCGCCCGGTGGCGGGTCACCGTGCCAGCGCACCGCGTCGACGTCAGCCGCGAGATCGACCTCATCGAGGAAGTCGCCCGCCACCACGGCTACGAGCGGCTGCCATCGACGTTCCCGGCGCTGGTCCGCCCGGCGGCGCCGGCCAGCGACACACTCTCCCGGCAGCGACTCCTGCGGCACGTGCTGACCGCCGGCGGCTGCTCGGAAGCCATCACCTACGGTTTCATCGAGGAAGCCGCCGGACGCCCGTTCGTCGACCGGCCCGACGACCTGGTTCGCATCGCCAACCCCCTGTCGGAGAAGTTCGCGGTGCTCCGGCCGTCGCTGGTTCCCGGCCTGCTCGACGCGCTCATCCACAACCGCCGGCGCGAGCATCGCGACATCCGGCTCTTCGAGATCGGCCGGCGGTTCACGGCCGCGGATGGAGAGACGTCGGGCTTCGCGGTGGCGCTCACCGGCGCCTCGACGCCCGGACACTGGAGCGGCGGAGAGCGGCAGACGGACCTGTTCGACGCGATCGGCCTGGTCGATCGCGTATGCGACGCCTTCGGGGTCACGCCGGCGTACGAGCCGGCCGCACGAGACACGCTCGTTCACGGCCGCGCCGCCGCCGTGCAGACGACCGCGCCGGGCACCGCGCAACCGGTGGCGCTCGGCTACGTCGGCCAGCTCGCCGCGTCCATAGCGCAGGCACGGGGGCTGCCCGCCGAAGACGCCATCTACGTGGCCGAGCTCGACCTGGGCACGATTGCACGGGCCGGTAACGACCGCCGCCTGATGGTGGCATCACCCCTCCCGCGCTATCCCTCGATCGTCCGCGATCTGGCGGTGGTCATCGACGAAGCCTTGCCCGCCGCCACGGTTCGTGACACGATTCGATCCGTTGCACCGGAAACGCTCCTGCAGGTACGGGAATTCGATCGCTATGCCGGCACGGGCATTCCGGACGGTCGCATGAGTCTGGCGCTCCGCCTGACGTTCCGTGCCGCGGATCGCACGCTGACCGATGTTGAGGTGCAACAGGCGATGGATGCGATCGTCGCTGCGCTGAAGACCACTCACCAGGCCGCGTTGCGGTAGCGGCGACCGGAAGCGCCCCTGAAGGGGTCAAGGAGCAGTGTCGTAGATGTCAGAGACGGCCCAATACGTCGACCTCGCCACCGTGGACCGCCTGGCCCAGAAGGTCACGGCGCTGGTGCAGATTCTGGAGCGTACGCGGCAGGAGTTCGCGGAAGCGCGGACGGAAAACGAACGGTTGAACGAGGAGGTCGGTGCGCTCCGGGACAACCTGACCGCCACCCGCCACGAAGCGGAGGAGATCGAAACGCTCCGCGCGGAGCGCGATCAGGTGCGCGAGCGGGTGGCCGAGATGCTGGAACAACTCGAGGCGCTCGACCTGTAATCGGGCGGGCATCGGACCGGGCCGCGCGCGGCCGGATCCGGAAACGTCCCCGCCGTGCACGACGCGATGGACAAACCGACCGACCCCAGCGTCACCCACGTGGAGATCCTGGGCCGGCAGTACCCGATCCGCAGCCGGCTGGATTCGGACGACGTTGCACGGCTGGGCGCGTACGTCCGCGAGAAAATGGAAGCGGTCGCGAATCGCGCGCCGCGCCGCGACTTGGTGCACGTGGCGGTGCTGGCCGCGCTCAACATCGCCGACGACTACTTTCGGAGCCTCGACGGGCGCGCCAACGACGAGCGCCACGTCCTGGACCGCATGCTGGCCATCGAGGCCATCGTCGACCGCGCCGTCAGCGGCGGCCGTTCCCCGGACTAGCCCCAAAATCGTCACCGCGCGGCTCCTTGCCCCCACTGCCGCTTCGTTCTAAGATCGCCGCAGAAACGGAGCACGGCACGTGTGTTGGTTTTTTTGAGATTCCCTGCAGTACGCGTGATGGTCTGGAGGCTCGTTTGAGCCATTGTTGTATCGAAGTGAACCGCGACGCTTCGCTGTGTGCACGCCTCGGCACGAGGAAGCCTAGAGGCGGGGTTTGACATAGCGGTTCCACCTGCACGCGCAGGTTCATACGACCTCCCCACACGGTAATCGCGGGGGTCCTCGGGTTTCGTCCCGCGGCGTTCCAGCATGCCGCGCCGACTCCGTGCGAGTCGCGCATGCAGCTCCTGTCGCCCATCGTCGCCGCCGGCCTCGCGGCCGCCATCGTCGGTCTGATCCTCTTCGGCGTGTGGATAGCCACGCGCCGGAGGATCGCCGCCGAGACGGTGGGGCGCGCGCGCGACGAGGCCGCGCGACTGGTGGAGAGCGCCGAGCGCGAGATTGGCGCCCGGCGCAAAGAGGCGGAGCTTACCGCCCGCGAGCAGGCCCAGAACCTCCGGCACGAGACCGAAAATCACGCCCGCGGGCGCCGCGAGGAGCTGGCCGCGCTCGAACGCGACCTGAACGAACGCAAGCGCGCGCTCGCGGATCGCAGCGCAGGGGTCGACCGGGCCGCGCGTGAGTTGCGCACCCGCGAAGACACAGTCATCGGACGCGAAGAGGCCACCGAGATCGAGGAGACGCGCACCCGCGAGCTCGTCGAGCAGACCCAGGCCGAGCTGCAACGCGTCTCGGGCATGACCGCCGACGAGGCGAAGGAGCTGCTCGTCCGACAGCTCGAATCGGACGCCCGGCGCGACGCCGCCAACCTCGTCAAGCGGCTGGAGCACGAGGCGCGCGAGACGGCTGCCGACAAGGCGAAGAACATCATCACGCAGGCGATTCAGCGCAGCGCCGCCGACCACGCCATCGAGACGACGGTGTCGGTGGTCGACCTGCCGAGCGACGATCTCAAGGGACGCATCATCGGCCGCGAGGGCCGCAACATCCGCGCCCTGGAGACCGCGACCGGCGTGGAGCTGATCGTCGACGACACCCCCGGCGCCATCATCCTGTCGAGCTTCGACCCCTACCGCCGTGAGATCGCCAAGCGCGCCATCGAGCAGCTCGTCGCCGACGGCCGTATCCACCCCGCCCGCATCGAGGAAGTGGTCGAGAAGGTCCGCGCCGCGGTCGACGAGGCGACGCTGAAAGAGGGCGCGGCCGCAGCGTTCGAGCTCGGGATTCATGACATGCATCCCGAGGTCAACCGCATGATGGGCCGGCTGAAGTTCCGGACCAGCTACGGCCAGAACGTCCTCGCCCACTCCAAGGAGGTCGCGTACGTGGCCGGCGTGATGGCGCGCGAGCTCGGCCTCGACGCGCACACCACCATCCGCGCCGCGTTCGTGCACGACGTCGGCAAGGCGATGGACCGCGAGCTCGAGGGCACGCACCTGCAGATCGGCATCGAGTTCCTGCGCAAGCACGGGGAGAGCGACGCGGTGGTGGACGCGATGGCCGCGCATCACATGGACATCGACTGGCCCTCGCTGGAATCGATGCTGGTTCAGGCGGCCGACGCCATCTCCGCCGCCCGCCCGGGCGCCCGCCGCGACATCCTCGAGTCGTACGTCAAGCGCCTGGAGAACCTCGAAGGCATCGCGGACTCGTTCAAGGGGGTCTCGAAGTCCTTCGCGCTGCAGGCCGGGCGCGAGATCCGGGTGATGGTCGAAAGCGAGCGAATCTCCGACGAGGACGCGGTCTGGCTCTCGAAGGACATCGCCAAGCGGATCGAGAACGAGTTGCAGTACCCCGGCCAGATCAAGGTCACGGTGATCCGCGAGACCCGCTCGGTGGAGTACGCGCACTGAGCGCTCTGTCGTGCGCAGATCCGCCACCGTCGCCGACATCGGCGAGCACGCCGTCATTCAACGCATCCGGGACCGGGTGCCAGCACGCGCCCCCGGTGTGGCGACGGGCATCGGGGACGACGCCGCCGTCATCGAGCCGGACCGCGGCACGCTGGCCGTCGTGACCACGGACACGCTGGTAGAGGGAGTCCACTTCGACCGCGCCCACAGCTCCCCCGCCGACATCGGGGACAAGGCGCTCGCCGTCAACCTGAGCGACCTGGCGGCGATGGGCGCGGTGCCGCGCCAAGTTCTGCTCGCGCTCTCGTTGCCCGCCGCCTGCCTCGTGGCGGACGTCGACGAGATGATCGACGCGTTGCTGTCACTCGCGGCTCGCCACGGGACGACGCTGGTCGGCGGCGACGTCACCGCGTCCCCCGGACCGCTCGTCCTCGGGGTGACCGCCATCGGCAGCGCGAAACGGCGGCGCGTGCTCGGCCGCGACGGCGCCCGGCCGAACGACATCGTCTACGTCAGCGGCGCGATCGGCGCCGCGGCGGCAGGCCTCGCCTCACTGCACGAGGATGCACGGGACGCAGGCGCAGTCCCGGAGGAGTGCCGGCGGCGCCACCGCCGCCCCGAGGCGCGCGTCGCCCTCGGCGTCGCGCTCGGCCGGAACCGGGCGGCCCGGGCGTGCATCGATCTGAGCGACGGGCTCGGTGACGCCGTCCACCGCATCGCGGTGGCGAGCGGGGTCGGCGTGCGACTCGAAGCCGAGGCGCTGCCGATCTACCCGGAAGCGCGCGCCTGGTTCGAGGCGGCCGGGCTCGATCCGTCATCCGCCGCGCTGGCCGGCGGCGAGGACTACGAGCTGGCCTTCACGAGCCCTCCGGCCTTCCGTGGCCGACTGCGCCACGTGCGGCGGCAGATCGGCGATCTGCCCCTCACCCCGATCGGCGTCGTCACGAAGGCGCGCGACGTCTGCCTGCGGCGTGACGGCAGGGACGAGCCGCTGCCCGGCGGGTACCAGCACTTCGCGGGCTCGGATTGAGCCGGCGTCAGCCTCCGCTCCCCGAATCCGCCACCGCCGGCTCCAGTACGGTTGGCTCGGAGCCCGCCCGCTCTGCCGCCCCCACCCGCTCCTGGTCCCTGTACTGCAACTGATACAGCGTGTGATAGAGCCCGCGGCGCGCGAGAAGCTGCTGGTGGGTCCCGGCCTCGCGCAACTCGCCCTTGTGGAAGACCAGGATCTGGTCCATGTCCTGCACCGTCGACAGGCGGTGTGCGATGGCGATGGTGGTCCGCCCCGCCATCAGGACGTGCAGGGCGTCCTGGATGAGGCGCTCGGTGTCGGTGTCGACGCTCGACGTCGCCTCGTCAAGCAGCAGCACCTCGGGAGCGAAGGCGAGGGCCCGCGCAAAGCTCAGCAACTGCCGCTGGCCCACCGAGAGGGTCGCGCCGCGCTCTCCCACCTCGCTGTCGAGCCCGCCCGGCAGGCGGTCGATAAAGCGGTCGGCGTGGACGCTCCGTGCCGCCGCCTGCACCTCGGCATCGCCGATCGCGTCGTGGCCGAGGCGGATGTTCTCCCGCACGCTGCCCGAGAAGAGATAGACGTCCTGGAGGACGAGGCCGAAGCGCTGCCGCAGGTCGGGCAGCGGGATCTCCCGGACGTCGACGCCGTCGATGGTGATCCGCCCGCGACCGACCTCGTAGAAGCGCATCAGCAGGTTGATGAGGGTGGTCTTGCCCGCCCCCGTCGCGCCGACCACGCCGACCCGCTCGCCCGGGGCCACCTCGAACGAGACGTCGCGCAGCACGTACTCGTCGTCGCGGTAAGCGAACCAGACGTGCTCGAAACGGATGCGGCCGCCGCTCGCGACATCCGGTGCGCCCTGCACGAGGGCCGGAACATGCTGCGGCGCAGGCGGCGACGCGATCTCTACCGGCGTATCGAGCAGGCCGAAGATGCGCTCGGACGACGCCATCGCCGACTGCAGGATGTTGAACTTCTCCGACAGGTCGCTGATCGGCTTGAAGAAACGCTGCGAATACTGCAAGAACGCGACCAGCGCGCCCAACTCGACCGTGTCCTGAACCGCCCGTCCACCGCCGTACCAGATGATAAGGGCGGTGGCGACGGCGCCCAGCACCTCGATGGCCGGGTAGAAGGTGGCGTAATAGAAGATGGATTCCAGGTTGGCGTCGCGGTGCGCGCGGTTGATGCGCTCGAACTGCTCGAAGTTGCGGGCCTCCCGCCGGAAGAGCTGCACCGTCGACATACCGGTGATGTTCTCCTGCAGGAACGCGTTGATCCGCGCGATCTGGAGCCGCACGCGGCGGTACGACTCGCGCGCGTTCATGCGGAACCAGTGCGTCACCCACGCTATTCCGGGCAGCACGGCGAAGGTGACCAGGGCCAGGCGCCAGTCCATCCACAGCAGGACGATCATGATGCCGGCCAGCATGAAGACGTCCCGGAACACGGTGACGACGCCGGACGTGAACAGCTCGTTCAGGGTGTCGACGTCGGAGGTGACGCGGGTCATCAGCCGGCCGACCGGGCTGCGATCGTAGAAGCGGAGGTCGAGACGCTGCAGGTGGCGGTAGATCTCCATCCGGAGATCGAACATGATCCGCTGCCCCATCATCTGCATCGTCCACGTCTGCACGTACTCGAGCACGAACGAGCCGACCAGGACGAGCAGGAACGCCAGGGCGATGCGGTCCAGGCCGTCCATATCGCCCGCCACGATGTGGTCGTCGATGGCGACCTTCGTCAGCCAGGGCTGGGCGAGCTGCAGCACCGACCCCGCGGCGATGGCGGCGAGCGCGACCCCCACGGCCCGCAGGTGCGGGCGCAGGTAGCCGAGCAGGCGCCGCATGAGCCGCACATCGTACGCCTTGCCGAGCAGCTCCGGTTCGTGAACGGACATCCGCCTACGTTTCCTCGAGCGCTTCCTCCAGCAACTGCCTGCGGTGCAGCCCGGCGTAGAGACCGTCCAGCGCCACCAGATCGTCGTGCGTGCCCCGCTCGACGACCCGGCCGTCGTCGAGCACGAGGATCAGGTCGGCATCACGGACGGTCGAGATGCGATGAGCGACGAGGATCGTGGTTCGCTGCCGCATGACCTCCCGCAGCCGCCCGAGAATCGCCTCCTCGGTATGCGTGTCGACCGCCGAAAGCGCGTCGTCGAGAATCAGGATCCGCGGATCGGTCAGGATCGCGCGCGCCAGCACCGCCCGCTGCTTCTGCCCCCCCGACAGGGTGATGCCCCGTTCGCCCACCTCGGTGTCGAGCCCCCGCGGGAACCCGGCGACGTCGGTGTCGAGGCGCGCCAGCCCGACCGCGTCCGCCACCGCGCCGCCGACGCCGTTCGCGGCACCATTCCTTTCCACCGGCTCGCGAACGCCGTCCGCGGCGCGGGCGCCTAAGGCGACGTTGCCGGCCACCGTCTCCGAGAAGAGCAGCGGCTCCTGCGGCACGTAGCCGATCGCGCCGCGCAGGGTCTCCAGCGACAGATCGCGGACGTCGATCCCGTCGATGAACACCGTCGCGGGCGGCGGATCGAAGAGACGCGGCAGCAGGTCGACCAGCGTCGACTTTCCCGAGCCGGTCGGACCGACCAGGGCCAGCACCTGCCCCGGCTCCACCCGCGCCGACACGCCCGAGAGGACCGCCCGCCCGTCGTAGGCGAAGGTCAGGTCGCGGAACTCGACCGCGCCCCGTATCCGCTCGGGCGTGACCGGCGTCTCGGGATCGCGGATGGCCGGCTCGACCTGCAGGATGTCGAGCATCCGCTGCCACGCCGCCAGCCCGCGCTGCAGCATGTTGGTCACCCATCCGAAGGCAATCATCGGCCAGCTCAGCATCGCCACGTAGACGTTGAACGCGACGAATTCGCCCATCGACAGACGCCCGTCGATGACGTGCCGGCTGCCAATCCACAGCACGACCAGCGCCGACAGACCGAGAAAGAAAGCCAGGGTCGGGTGGAACGCGCCCTGCAGCCGGATCATGGCGCGGCTGCGGGCGACGTACTCCTCGTTGGCCTCCCGGAACCGGTCGATCTCCACCCCCTCGCGCCGGTAGGCCCGGACCACCCGCACCCCGGCCAGCGCCTCCTGCACTACCGCGCTCATGTGCGCCAACTGCGCCTGGATCCGCTCGGACCGCAGGTAGATGGCGCTGCCGAAGCGCTGCACAACGACCGATACCACCGGGAGCGGAAGCAGCGCCAATAGCGTGAGCGCCGGCGACAGGGACAGCATCAGCACCAGGGCGACGACGAAGGTGATCGAGGTGGAGGCCGTGTACATGATCGCGGGCCCCGCCAGCATGCGGACCGCCGACAGATCGTTCGTTGCCCGCGACATCAGGTCGCCGGTCCGATTGGCCTGGAACCAGGCCGGCGGCAGGCGCTGCAGATGCCGGAGGAGGTCGTTCCGCAGGTCGAGCTCGATCTCGCGCGAGGCGCCGATGATGATGCGCCGCATCAGGAAGCGGCAGGCGCCCCCGGCCAGCGCCAGCGCAACGAGCGCGGCGGCGTACGCCGCCAGAGAGGGACCCGCCGCGGCGGCGAGGACGGAGTCGGGACCGAGGCGGGCGGCCAGATGGTCTATCGCATGCTTGATCACCCAGGGCGACAGCAGCGTGATCGCGGCGGACAGAACGAGAAAGACGGAGCCGAGGGCGAACCGATGCCGATACCGGACCAGATAGGGGAACAGCGCGGACGCGGCGGGCGACATCAATCCATCAGGATAGCAGGCGGCAGGCTGGCCGCGTGCGGCGGAATCCTGCTGGCGCTGCTGGCCGCCCCGGCCCGCGGGCAGACGCCGGCCGATGAGCGGTGGCGCGAGCTGGAACCGGCCACGGCACCCGGCGAGAACTACACCATCGAGCTGGCCGCCGGTCTGTGGGATCCGACGGCCGCCATCTCCGCCTCGACCGAGGCGTTCGGCATCCCGGGCAGCCGCATCGACTTCGCCGGCGACTTCGGGTTGCGCCGGAAGCGCCACCCGGGCTTCCGGCTGACGCTGAAGGCAGGCCGCCGCCACAAGCTGCGCGCGTCGCTGATCCCGATGCAGTACCGGCAGGAACAGGTGCTCGGGCGACGCGTCGTCTTTCGCGGTACCCGGCTCGATACGGGGCTACCCGTCACCTCGACCTTCCGATGGGACGCCTGGCGCTTCGGCTACGAGCTCGACGTCGTCACCGGCGGGCGGGGATATCTCGGGCTGATTCTCGAGGCGAAGTACACGCACGTCTACACCGCGGTCGACTCCAGCGTCGCGAGCGCGTTCGTCGAGGCGCGGGCCCCCATCCCCGCGATCGGCGGCATCGCGCGCTTCTACGTGACGCGGTTCACCCCCATCACCGTGGAAGCCACCGGGTTCGTGCTGCCGGAGGACGCCGTGGAGGGCTACCACGGCCGGTACATCGATATCGACGCGTACGCCACGCTGAACCTGTCGCGGCACCTCGGGTTGAACGTCGGCTACCGGACGATCGACGTCAGCTACCTCATCGACCGGCACGCGGGAGACTACCGGCTCGGCGGCGTCTACGCGTCGGCGGTGTTACGGTACTGACGTCGTGCAGCCGGTCAGCGATCTCGGCGCAGCGGGACATGGTCGCCGGGCGGTGCTCGTCGCCGTCAGCGCCGTCGTCGCGTCGCTCTTCTTCCTGGCGCCAAGTCTCTCGCTGCAGCCCCCGGCGGGTGTCGAGCCCGGAACCTCGGGCCTCGGGATCGACACGGCCTGGACCCTGCTCTACGCCGAGGACTTCTCCACCCCGTTGAACGACGCGGTCACGCCCTGGCTCTCGGACTCGCACTACGAGCCGTTCGACACCATCATGGACGACGGCGGGCTGTGGTACCGCAACGACTACGGCCCGGACTGGGAGACCGCCTACAACTCCTTCACCACCTACCGCAAGGAGTTCCCGGTCGGACAGGACGGCTGGCTGACCGCCTCGCTGTCGGCGCGGGACCGGAACAAGGACGGGGTGATCGAGGCCCCGCCCTCTATCCGTACCGAGCTGCAGGGAGACAGGCACGTGGCGGTACTGGATGTGCCCGACCACACCGGCGGGGCGATCCTCCGGCCGACGGATGCGCTGCCGCCGCGCTACCGGATCGAGTACAAGCTGACGACCCTAGTGCTGTGCCATCAATAAACATTAGGACTATTGGGGAGCTCGTCTCGAACCGAGAGAGTTTCCATGCCGCAAAAGAGGTACATCGTTCGACTCACAGCCCCGGAACGCGAGATCTGTCAACAGACGGTCCGCAAGCTCAACGGGAGCAGCGAGAAAGTGCGCCGCGCGCAGATTCTCTTGAAGGCCGATGCGGACGGGCCGGCGTGGACCGACCAGCGGGTCGCCGAGGCCTTTTCGTGCCGCACCAAGACGGTCGAGAACATTCGCCAACGCTGCGTGCAGGAAGGGTTCGAGCAGGCGCTGGAACGAAAACGGCGGGCGTCGCCCCCGGTCCCCAAACTGCTCGACGGCGAACAGGAGTCCCAGGTCATCGCCCTGCGTCTGGGGCCGCCCCCGAAGGGCTATGCGAACTGGTCGTTGCGCCTGTTGGCGCGCCGGGTCGTCGAGTTGGCGATCGTCGAGTCGATCAGCCACGAAACCATCCGGCGGACGCTGAAAAAAACGGCATGACGCAGCGGAAAATCGAGTACTGGGTGATCCCGCCGCAGGCCGATGCCGAGTTCGTGGCGAACATGGAACAGGTCTTGGATCTGTACCAGAAACCCTACGATCCGGATTGTCCCGTCGTGTGCATGGACGAGCAGCCGGTGCAGTTGGTCAAGGAAACCCGCCCGCCGATGGAGGCCACGAAGAAGCGTCCCCGGCGTGTCGACTACGAGTACGAACGGGCCGGCACGGCCTCGGTCTTCCTGTTCAGCGAACCGCTGGCGGGTTGGCGGCAGGCGACGGCCCGGGCCCGGCGCACGAAGGTGGACTGGGCGCTGGAGGTCGCCGGCCTGTTGGAAGGACGCTACGCCGACTGCGAGAAGATCACCTTGGTGTGCGACAACCTCAACACGCACACGAAGGGCGCCTTCTACAAAGTGTTCGAGCCGACCCGGGCACGGCAACTGGTTCGTCGCATCGAGTTCTGCTACACGCCGAAACACGGGAGTTGGCTGAACATCGCGGAGAACGAACTCAGTGCCATGACGCGCCAATGCCTGCGCGGGCGCCGCATCGGCGACCTCAAGACGCTGCACGGCGAAGTGTTGGCGTGGTCCACCGACGTCAATGGCACGCAACGCGGTGTCGACTGGCAGATGAAGGTCGACGATGCGCGCTGTAAACTCAAGTCCGTCTATCCTAAGCTTATGACGTGACGGACCACTAGATTTCGGCGGCCGGCGCCACGGCGCGCTCGAGTACGAGGACCGCATCAACGGCTACGACGCCGGGGGCTGCAAGACGCAGCACCCGTGGGGCGAGGGCTCGAACAGCCCGGGCTGGACCGGAGACGCGTCGGCGCCGTACTGCGAGTGGCAGGACGTGCGGGCGGGCCCGTACGGCTACAACGGGTTCCACTTCCTGGCCATCGTGGACGTCGCCGACCCGGCCCCGCGCAACAACCACTTCTGGCACTACCGCCGCAAGGTGCTGATGGACGCCTTCTCGCAGCATTCCGACCGGGTGGGATCCGGCGCCGGCGGCCAGGTGTGCGACTCCTCGACCAACGGGTACTACGACTACCGGGACAGCAGCTTCAACACCGTCAACATGTGGATCAGCGGGCTCCCCAACTGGACCCCGGCGCCCGGTGGGCTGCCCGGCAACTCGCAGTGGTTCATGACGAGCTGCTCCGGCGGCCTCGCCGAGCGCGGACTCTCCTCGGCCGCGGAGCTCCAGCCCGAGCTGATGCCGGAAGAGATCTACACCTTCGCCATCGAGCGGGACGCGGCAGGCTACACCCTGGAGGCGAGCGGCAACTTCGCGCGGGCCGGCCACAAGACGTTGCGCTTCCACCGCCCGTTCGTCGTCGACGAGGCGCCGATCTGGCACTACAACGTGGCGGCCGACGAGTACGACGGCCGGTTCAATGGCGATCTCGTGCAGAACGACGCCTACGGCAGCATGACCTGGCCGGACCAGTGGCCGGCCGGCTCCGCCTACCCGGACTATTTCGTCATCGGTGACCTCTACACCAACGTCTACGAGGGAAGCGCCAGCCTGACCGACATCCGCCTCTACGAGTCCTTTCCAATCCAGAAATGAGCCTGAAGCGGGGCACGTGAGCCGCGCCTGTCAGGCGACCGAACCGACGGATCGAAACAGGTCCTGGCGCGGGCCGCGTTGAGGGCGCGCGTGACCGCAGCATTATCGCTCATGGCGGCGGAACCGTCACGATGTACGACGCGGCGCTGGGCGGGTCCTGGTTCAGGGCGAAGGTGCTGTAGCCGCTGCCGTAGCAACCGAACGGTGAGGGTCTGGTTTGCCGGGTTCTGAACAGCAGGAGACCAAGCGGAGCGAACGTCCGTCTGTGGACGTTTGCGGAGTGCGGTAGCCGAGCGCGGAACCGGCAGCAGAGGGGCTGGACGTGACTACGCGAGGGGCTGTGAAACGGCCGGCAACGGCTGGATGGATCGTCGTCGGCGCTCGTGCCTGATGGCGTCGCGCTTCCGCCTTTCGGTGGTGCTGAAGCCGGTGACGACGCAAGTCGGCGCCGGCGATCCGGGCTCGACGACATCGCTGTCCGTCCGTATTCGACCGCAGCCGGTGACGACGCGAGTCGGCGCGGGCGCATTCCCGATTTCCCGGAGCAGTGTGTAGGCAAAGATGGACTGTGAGGCTGGGGGAGGTTGAGCCGGTCTTCGGACAGACGGGGAGGGTGGTACTGGACATTACGGCTCGGACTGCCCATGATGGTGCGTTGAAATGGACAAGAGCGCCATCGACACCCCGAGCCGCGAGGTCGATCTTGGCAACATTCCCGTCCACCTGCGCACTGCCCTCCGGCGGGCGCTGGAGTTTGAGGCGCGTGCTCGAGCGCCCAGGTCGGCAGAGGAAGCGGAGCAGTGCGAAGAGCAGCTGCGGGCCATCGCGGACGAGTTCTTCGGCGCCCTCCTCACCCCCGTGCTGCAACGCGCGGTGCGCTCCGCCGCGGTTGGCGACGCGGCGAGCGCCCTCGTGCGCCACCTGCCCCGGCGGATGCGGAGCGACGGCCTGGAGACCGTCAACGTTCGCACCTCCCGGGGCACGACGGTGCCGGTCACGACGCCGTACTACCGCGAGAAACACGCCCGTCGGGCGAAGCGGAGGCCGGGACTCTACCCCGCCTTGGTGGTGCTGGGCATCTACGACCGGTGCACGCCGAAGCTGGCCTCCGATGCAAGCCGCGCGGTCGCCATGCTCAGCTCGCTGGCCGAAGCGCAGGCGCAGCTCCGCTGGGCGCATTCCCGATTTCCCGGAGCAGTGCAGTGTGTAGGCAAAGATGGACTGTGAGGCTGGGGGAGGTTGAGCCGGTCTTCGGACAGACGGGGAGGGTGGTACTGGACATTACGGCTCGGACTGCCCATGATGGTGCGTTGAAATGGACAAGAGCGCCATCGACACCCCGAGCCGCGAGATCGATCTTGGCAACATTCCCGTCCACCTGCGCACTGCCCTCCGGCGGGCGCTGGAGTTTGAGGCGCGTGCTCCAGCGCCCAGGTCGGCAGAGGAAGCGGAGCAGTGCGAAGAGCAGCTGCGGGCCATCGCGGACGAGTTCTTCGGCGCCCTCCTCACCCCCGTGCTGCAACGCGCGGTGCGCTCCGCCGCGGTTGGCGACGCGGCGAGCGCCCTCGTGCGCCACCTGCCCCGGCGGATGCGGAGCGACGGCCTGGAGACCGTCAACGTTCGCACCTCCCGGGGCACGACGGTGCCGGTCACGACGCCGTATTACCGCGAGAAACACGCCCGTCGGGCGAAGCGGAGGCCGGGACTCTACCCCGCCTTGGTGGTGCTGGGCATCTACGACCGGTGCACGCCGAAGCTGGCCTCCGATGCAAGCCGCGCGGTCGCCATGCTCAGCTCGCTGGCCGAAGCGCAGGCGCAGCTCCGCTCCGACGGCATCGCCCTGGATATCAAGACCCTCCGCTCGACCGCCTATCGCTACGCTGCGCGGGCCCGAGCGGCCCAGCAGAGCGCGGCGTGCGGCCTGCTGGACCGCGTGACCGGGAAGCGGGTGGTCGTCTCCCTCGACGGGGGCCGCGTCCGTGTGAGGCGCAAGAAGCGTGGCCCCAAGACGAAGAAGGGGCGCAACCGATTCCATACCGACTGGAAGGAACCGAAGCTCCTCATCCTGTACGTCGTCGGCGACGACGGGCGACCGTCTCAGACGTGGGCCCCGATCATCGACGGCACGCTCCGGGGACCGGAGGCGGTCTTCGCCCTGCTGTTGTCGTACGCGCGGCAGATCGGCCTCAACGCCGCTGACAAGGTGCTCTTCATCGCCGACGGCGCGCCCTGGATCTGGCAACGCATCCCGCGCCTCATCGCCGCGCTCGGGCTCTCGCCGACACAGGTGCTGGGGCTGATCGACTTCTATCATGCCGCAAAGCAACTCTCCGACGCGGTCAAGCTGCGCCGCTGGAGCGCGACGCAACGCACCCGCTGGCTCAACCGCACGCGGGGGCTGCTCAAGCGAGCACGGGTGGACGAGGTGATCACGGCCCTGCGGGAGCTGTGCCGCGGGCGCACGGCCGGCAAGATCCGCACGCACCTCAACTACTTCCTGAAGAACCGTCATCGTTTCGCCTACACCACAATGGTCGGGCTCGGGCTTCCGCGGGGCAGCGGTGCCGTCGAAAGCGCCATCCGTCGCGTCATCAATCTCCGCATCAAGGGCGCATCCATCTATTGGCTACCGGAGAGCGTCGACGCGATTCTTCTCCTGCGGTCTTTCTATAAGTCCGGCAGATGGAACTGTTTGCAGCGGATGGCCATGACGCCGGTGGGTGTGAGCGCGTGACCGGGAAATCGGGAATGCGCGAGTCGGCGCCGGCGATCCGGGCTCGGCAGCGCCCGCGCGAGTTGGCACGTCCGGTGTTCGAGCTTCCTCGCGCCTGCTCGTCAACAACACGACGCCGACCGACAGGCGGCGGTAGCGGGCCGGAGCAAACCTTCAGGCCGCTGGGTGGATGGACCGGAACAACCGCGTGCGGGCCTCGTCGAGCGCCTGCGCGGCTTCGTTGTCGCTCATCGCGACCGCGACCGCGTCGAGCTTTGCGAAGGTGGTTCCGGGCTTCAGGCAGGCGGCGGCGTCGGGCAACGACTTGAGCTTCTCGTAGGGGGTCATGATGTCGGCGTCGCGGTAGCGCTTGCGCACGCGGCCCTTGCGGTCGACTTCTTCGGTGGGGAAGAAGCAGGGGCGGTGGAAGTTGAGATAGGGCGAGAGGACCTGCTGGGTGAAGGCGTTGACCTGCGCGGCACAGCGGCTGGGGATGTGGCCGTGACCGAGCTGCTTGCGGATGACCGAGCCGTTCTTGCTCTCGACCAGGGCGTTGTCGGTGCTGCGACGGGCGCGGGACTTGGTGAATGCGTCGATGTGCAGCCCCTGGAGCAGCGCCGCGACCTCGCGGTTGATGAACTCCGAGCCGTTGTCGGCGTGGAAGCCGTGGAGCGTGAAGGGGAACGCCCGCAGCAGAGCGTCGAGGACCGGGGCCAGGCAGGCGGCGTGGATATGCTCGACCGAGCCGATGCACTGGAACTGGGTGACCTCATCCACCAGGTTCACGTGGTAGAGGCCCTTGATGCCGTCCAGGTCGCCTTGATGGACGGTATCGACCCGCACCCAGCCAGGTTGTCCGAACGGCTGCGGGCGGCGGCGTTCCCCGATCGCGACATGCACCGGGCGCGTCGGCAGCGGCGTCGTTCCGCGGCGCCGTTGATAGCTTGTCGTGTGCCGCAGGTTGTACAGATGGCCGTTGGAGATGCCGGCCAGGCGTTCGAAGCGGCGGTCGCCGAACAGATGGAAAGCGCGGGCGCAGAGCTTGCGCGTGGCCGGACCGGACAGCGTGCCGTGGAGCACGTCGAGCTCGGCCAGCAGCCCGATGTCGGCGTTGGAGTAGCGGCGCGGGAACGGTCGGCGCGGGGTGTCGCGGCGGTCGGCGATCTCTCCCGTGGTCCGGTGTTGCTGCAACAGGCGTGTGATTTGGGCCCGTGACAAGCCGGCCACCTTGGCCAGGAAGCGGCGCAGCAGGCCCTTGTCGGCCTTCCCCCGCAGGGCGTAGTCGAACCGTCGCACGGTTTTCGCCACGAACGCGTAGGAGTCGGCGCGGGTTTGTGGTTGCAGGTCGACCTGCTCGCTTCCGGCGAGGAATTCCCGAACCTGATCCAGGGTCTGCAGACGGTGCGTGTCGAGTCTCACGATCATCCTCCGATGATCCTCGACCCGGCCCCCGTTCAGGCTCATGTGTCGTTGGAAACAACTCCTCGTTCAGGCTTGTCTGTTAGTTTTGCCGCCGTGGACTTCGGGAGAGGTTCACCCCCTGGCATCCGGTTGGGACGCCAAGGGGTGACGGTGGTCGGACCGCGTCAGGCCAGGCCAATCAGGGCCGTACATGAGTTTGGTCGCCACCGTCTTTTCCTACGTCCTGAATGGATACATGAGCGTGAAGGCTCGCAAGACAAGCACAGGAGAAGGAAAAGATGCCCGATTGTACCGTAGGTGTTGACATTTCGAAGACGCATCTCGATGCCTGCATGGCTCCTGCCGGCAAGGCCGCGCGATTCACCAATGACTCGGCGGGATTCAACGCGCTGATCGCGTGGATCGACCAGCCGGTCCGCTCGGTCGTGTACGAGCCCACCGGACCTTGGCACCGCGCCTTCGAGGAGGCGCTCCTGCAGGCGGGGCTGCCGCTGGCGCGAGCCAATCCGTTGCAGGCGCGGCGTTTTGCGCAGGCGATGGGACAGCGCGCCAAGACCGACGCGGTAGACGCGCGGGTGCTGGCGCAAATGGGGACAGCGTTGCCTCTGCGGCCGACCGAGGCGTCGCCGCCGGCGCGGCGCGCCCTCGAGGAACTGCAAGTGGCGCGCGACGCGCTGGTCACGGACCGCACCGCCGCACGGAACCGCCAGAAGCACCTTCGACATCCGCTGCTGAAGCAGCAGAGCAAGACGCGGCTGTCCCAGATTGACCGGCATCTGGCCGCCGTCGATGCCGCAATCGGCAAGGGGTTGGCCGAAGATGTGGTATTGGCCCGCCGGACCGAGATCCTGACCTCGATCCCGGGCGTGTCGAGCATCACCGCGGCGGGCCTGCTCACCCGGATGCCCGAACTCGGCCGCCTCGACGCCAAGGCGGTCGCCAGCCTGGCGGGTCTCGCGCCGGTCACGCGCCAGTCCGGCGCCTGGCAGGGCCGCAGCTTCATCCAGGGCGGCCGGCCGCGGGTGCGGCGGCTTCTCTACATGCCGGCCCTGGCGGCGATCCGTTGCAACCCTGGCCTGCGTGCGAAGTACCGCCAGCTCCGCGGCCTGGGGAAGCCGCCGAAGGTCGCTCTGACCGCCGTCATGCGCAAGCTCCTCCTGCTGGCCAACGCCCTGCTCGAACAGAACCGCTCCTGGTTGCCCGACCGGCCCGGGCGCGGCAGCGCGGCGGCGCCGGCGGGAAGCGCGCCGTTCGTCGCCGCATGACCAGTCCGTGGGCTCCACGCCTCGCGGGTCGGATTCGAGCAGCAGAAGACCAAGTGAAGTGCACGTCCGTCTGCGGGCGTGCGCGTAGCGCGGTAGCCGAGCGCACGACCACGGCGGGGATTTGGCCGAGCGTTACTACGCGAGGAGCTGTGAGAGGGTCGACGGCGGCTGGACGGAATCGTCGTCGGCGCCCGTGCCTGCAACGCTTGCAGTGGAACGCCGCGCTGTGCCGTCGTCACGTCGGCAGCGTTCGCATGCTGGCTCACGACCTCGATGTCGATGACTGTCCGGATTTTCGGAGTCCGCCACAGAGGATGCGCGTCATGGAGCGCGCTCGGCAAGTGCAAGGATTGGCGGGACGCCGGGTTCGCCGTGCGCGGCCATCGGAGCCCCGCGCAGGGACGGTCACTCCCCTGTCGGTACGTACGCTCACCGGAGGTGACGTCGGGATTGGCCGCGACGTTCGACCATCGTACGTACAGGTCGGCGCCGGTGCCCGAATGTACGGATTCACCCCCCGCGGCGGACGAGCTCTTCCCTCGATCCGGACCCTTGACAACATGGATACTCATGTGTCATTGGAAGAGACTCTACGTGCCGGCCGCGGACGCGGCGATGCTACGGTATTGACGCTAGTCCGCGCCCGGCGCAGACGGTACGGCATCGCGGGCGAACGCCGCGGCCCGCTCGGCGGCCAGCGCCTCCAGGCGCGATCCGGCGTGGCGCGCGAGCAGCTCGATCGCCGGAATCCAGCGCGCGCTGTCCGACCCGCGCTCTTTCTTCCCCTCGTCGGCGTAGACCGCCACCAGCGGCTCGCCCCCGATCAACACGGGAACGGCCACGCCGGCGCGGTCCTCTGGCAGCGTCGCGAACACGGGAGGGCGATCCTGCGCGCCCTCCTCGGCACCGCGGACCACCCACACGCTGCGTCGCTCGTCGATTGCCCGCCCGGCGACGCCGGCGTCCGCCGCCGTCAGAACTCGCTTCGTCTCTGCGGCCGCCGCATCGAATCCGACCAGGCGCCAGCTCCGCAGCCCTTCGTCCGCTGCTACGAACAGGGCAGCCCGGCCCGCTTCCGTGGCGGCCAGATCGGCCAACGCGTCCAGCACACCGCTCAGCGTGGTCTGCTCGTCCAGACGGCGCACCGCATCGAGCAACCGCGACACGACACCCAGCGCGGCCTGCTCGCGCGCCACCGCCACCGCGGCGGAGATCGCCTCCGCGTGCTCGGCCATCGCCTGCCTGCGCTCGCTGGCCCGCAAGGCTTCACGCTCGGCCTCGGCCTCCGCGCGCACCTCGTCGGCGCGCGCGGCCAGTTCCTGCGCCAAGTTGCGCACCTCCACCGCCACCGCGTCCTGCAGGCGCGGGACGAGTACCTCGACCACATCCTCGACGCTGCGCGATCCGGTCATGCCTGATCCGCATTATAATTGTTTAGATGCTCGCCGATGGGGGCGACACGGCTTCGACGGGGGTCATGGAACCGCAGGATGCATGCCGAGCACCATCGACTCGTTAATCCGATGGAAAACCAAGTAACTGCGGACACGCAGCTTCCTCTCGCTGCCTAATCAGGCGGCGCGCCTGTTCTGGCCACGCCCGCGGGCCGGGAGTCAGGTGTCATACAGTGGGCTGGTCGTAGCGCGCGGCACCGACACGCCACGACGAGATTAATCGGGGCTGGGCTTCCGGCGGTTTCCGCCGCCCTTCCACGCCGGGAGCGACACAATCAAGGGCGGATACGCATGTAGATTCCTCCGGTGCTGGATCTTCGGACGCGGGTTCGACTCCCGCCGCCTCCACCATCTCAATACTCACAACCTACGTGTTTGCAATAATTTACGAGATGTAGCCAGGCGTGCACTGTCAATTCCGTGTGCAATTCCCTCAAGGGATGGCTCGGCACGGGCGTGCGTAGCCAGTCTCGCGCGCGTCAGTATTGCTGTCGGATGTGAGCCGTAGACCCCGTCGAACAGTCCCCCTGGGTCGTCTGCCAACCCTCGACGCGGACGTGCCGGACGGTCAGGCATCCGGTTCGCGAGCAGTTGAGGTGCGTGCGGATCTTGCCGGCCGTGCGCCCGCGGCACAGCTCCCGCAGGGCCGTGATCACCTCGTCCACCCGTGCTCGCTTGAGCAGCCCCCGCGTGCGGTTGAGCCAGCGGGTGCGTTGCGTCGCGCTCCAGCGGCGCAGCTTGACCGCGTCCGAGAGTTGCTTTGCGGCATGATAGAAGTCGATCAGCCCCAGCACCTGTGTCGGCGAGAGCCCGAGCGCGGCGATGAGGCGCTGGAGGCGTCGCCAGATCCAGGGCGCGCCGTCGGCGATGAAGAGCACCTTGTCAGCGGCGTTGAGGCCGATCTGCCGCGCGTACGACAACAGCAGGGCGAAGACCGCCTCCGGTCCCCGGAGCGTGCCGTCGATGATCGGGGCCCCCGTCTGAGACGGTCGCCCGTCGTCGCCGACGACGTACAGGATGAGGAGCTTCGGTTCCTTCCAGTCGGTATGGAATCGGTTGCGCCCCTTCTTCGTCTTGGGGCCACGCTTCTTGCGCCTCACGCGGACGCGGCCCCCGTCGAGGGAGACGACCACCCGCTTCCCGGTCACGCGGTCCAGCAGGCCGCACGCCGCGCTCTGCTGGGCCGCTCGGGCCCGCGCAGCGTAGCGATAGGCGGTCGAGCGGAGGGTCTTGATATCCAGGGCGATGCCGTCGGAGCGGAGCTGCGCCTGCGCTTCGGCCAGCGAGCTGAGCATGGCGACCGCGCGGCTTGCATCGGAGGCCAGCTTCGGCGTGCACCGGTCGTAGAAGTCCTTTCCAATCCAGAAATGAGCCTGAAGCGGGGCACGTGAGCCGCGCCTGTCAGGCGACCGAACCGACGGATCGAAACAGGTCCTGGCGCGGGCCGCGTTGAGGGCGCGCGTGACCGCAGCATTATCGCTCATGGCGGCGGAACCGTCACGATGTACGACGCGGCGCTGGGCGGGTCCTGGTTCAGGGCGAAGGTGCTGTAGCCGCTGCCGTAGCAACCGAACGGTGAGGGTCTGGTTTGCCGGGTTCTGAACAGCAGGAGACCAAGCGGAGCGAACGTCCGTCTGTGGACGTTTGCGGAGTGCGGTAGCCGAGCGCGGAACCGGCAGCAGAGGGGCTGGACGTGACTACGCGAGGGGCTGTGAAACGGCCGGCAACGGCTGGATGGATCGTCGTCGGCGCTCGTGCCTGATGGCGTCGCGCTTCCGCCTTTCGGTGGTGCTGAAGCCGGTGACGACGCAAGTCGGCGCCGGCGATCCGGGCTCGACGACATCGCTGTCCGTCCGTATTCGACCGCAGCCGGTGACGACGCGAGTCGGCGCCGGCGATCCGGGCTCGGCAGCGCCCGCGCGAGTTGGCACGTCCGGTGTTCGAGCTTCCTCGCGCCTGCTCGTCAACAACACGACGCCGACCGACAGGCGGCGGTAGCGGGCCGGAGCAAACCTTCAGGCCGCTGGGTGGATGGACCGGAACAACCGCGTGCGGGCCTCGTCGAGCGCCTGCGCGGCTTCGTTGTCGCTCATCGCGACCGCGACCGCGTCGAGCTTTGCGAAGGTGGTTCCGGGCTTCAGGCAGGCGGCGGCGTCGGGCAACGACTTGAGCTTCTCGTAGGGGGTCATGATGTCGGCGTCGCGGTAGCGCTTGCGCACGCGGCCCTTGCGGTCGACTTCTTCGGTGGGGAAGAAGCAGGGGCGGTGGAAGTTGAGATAGGGCGAGAGGACCTGCTGGGTGAAGGCGTTGACCTGCGCGGCACAGCGGCTGGGGATGTGGCCGTGACCGAGCTGCTTGCGGATGACCGAGCCGTTCTTGCTCTCGACCAGGGCGTTGTCGGTGCTGCGACGGGCGCGGGACTTGGTGAATGCGTCGATGTGCAGCCCCTGGAGCAGCGCCGCGACCTCGCGGTTGATGAACTCCGAGCCGTTGTCGGCGTGGAAGCCGTGGAGCGTGAAGGGGAACGCCCGCAGCAGAGCGTCGAGGACCGGGGCCAGGCAGGCGGCGTGGATATGCTCGACCGAGCCGATGCACTGGAACTGGGTGACCTCATCCACCAGGTTCACGTGGTAGAGGCCCTTGATGCCGTCCAGGTCGCCTTGATGGACGGTATCGACCCGCACCCAGCCAGGTTGTCCGAACGGCTGCGGGCGGCGGCGTTCCCCGATCACGACCTGCACCGGGCGCGTCGGCAGCGGCGTCGTTCCGCGGCGCCGTTGATAGCTTGTCGTGTGCCGCAGGTTGTACAGATGGCCGTTGGAGATGCCGGCCAGGCGTTCGAAGCGGCGGTCGCCGAACAGATGGAAAGCGCGGGCGCAGAGCTTGCGCGTGGCCGGACCGGACAGCGTGCCGTGGAGCACGTCGAGCTCGGCCAGCAGCCCGATGTCGGCGTTGGAGTAGCGGCGCGGGAACGGTCGGCGCGGGGTGTCGCGGCGGTCGGCGATCTCTCCCGTGGTCCGGTGTTGCTGCAACAGGCGTGTGATTTGGGCCCGTGACAAGCCGGCCACCTTGGCCAGGAAGCGGCGCAGCAGGCCCTTGTCGGCCTTCCCCCGCAGGGCGTAGTCGAACCGTCGCACGGTTTTCGCCACCAACGCGTAGGAGTCGGCGCGGGTTTGTGGTTGCAGGTCGACCTGCTCGCTTCCGTCGAGGAATTCCCGAACCTGATCCAGGGTCTGCAGCCGGTGCGTGTCGAGTCTCACGATCATCCTCCGATGATCCTCGACCCGGCCCCCGTTCAGGCTTGTCTGTTAGTTTTGCCGCCGTGGACTTCGGGAGAGGTTCACCCCCTGGCATCCGGTTGGGACGCCAAGGGGTGACGGTGGTCGGACCGCGTCAGGCCAGGCCGATCAGGGCCGTACATGAGTTTGGTCGCCACCGTCTTTTCCTACGTCCTGAATGGATACATGAGCGTGAAGGCTCGCAAGACAAGCACAGGAGAAGGAAAAGATGCCCGATTGTACCGTAGGTGTTGACATTTCGAAGACGCATCTCGATGCCTGCATGGCTCCTGCCGGCAAGGCCGCGCGATTCACCAATGACTCGGCGGGATTCAACGCGCTGATCGCGTGGATCGACCAGCCGGTCCGCTCGGTCGTGTACGAGCCCACCGGACCTTGGCACCGCGCCTTCGAGGAGGCGCTCCTGCAGGCGGGCCTGCCGCTGGCGCGAGCCAATCCGTTGCAGGCGCGGCGTTTTGCGCAGGCGATGGGACAGCGCGCCAAGACCGACGCCGTAGACGCGCGGGTGCTGGCGCAAATGGGGACAGCGTTGCATCTGCGGCCGACCGAGGCGTCGCCGCCGGCGCACCGCGCCCTCGAGGAACTGCAAGTGGCGCGCGACGCGCTGGTCACGGACCGCACCGCCGCACGGAACCGCCAGAAGCACCTTCGACATCCGCTGCTGAAGCAGCAGAGCAAGACGCGGCTGTCCCAGATTGACCGGCATCTGGCCGCCGTCGATGCCGCAATCGGCAAGGGGTTGGCCGAAGATGTGGTATTGGCCCGCCGGACCGAGATCCTGACCTCGATCCCGGGCGTGTCGAGCATCACCGCGGCGGGCCTGCTCACCCGGATGCCCGAACTCGGCCGCCTCGACGCCAAGGCGGTCGCCAGCCTGGCGGGTCTCGCGCCGGTCACGCGCCAGTCCGGCGCCTGGCAGGGCCGCAGCTTCATCCAGGGCGGCCGGCCGCGGGTGCGGCGGCTTCTCTACATGCCGGCCCTGGCGGCGATCCGTTGCAACCCTGGCCTGCGTGCGAAGTACCGCCAGCTCCGCGGCCTGGGGAAGCCGCCGAAGGTCGCTCTGACCGCCGTCATGCGCAAGCTCCTCCTGCTGGCCAACGCCCTGCTCGAACAGAACCGCTCCTGGTTGCCCGACCGGCCCGGGCGCGGCAGCGCGGCGGCGCCGGCGGGAAGCGCGCCGTTCGTCGCCGCATGACCAGTCCGTGGGCTCCACGCCTCGCGGGTCGGATTCGAGCAGCAGAAGACCAAGTGAAGTGCACGTCCGTCTGCGGGCGTGCGCGTAGCGCGGTAGCCGAGCGCACGACCACGGCGGGGATTTGGCCGAGCGTTACTACGCGAGGAGCTGTGAGAGGGTCGACGGCGGCTGGACGGAATCGTCGTCGGCGCCCGTGCCTGCAACGCTTGCAGTGGAACGCCGCGCTGTGCCGTCGTCACGTCGGCAGCGTTCGCATGCTGGCTCACGACCTCGATGTCGATGACTGTCCGGATTTTCGGAGTCCGCCACAGAGGATGCGCGTCATGGAGCGCGCTCGGCAAGTGCAAGGATTGGCGGGACGCCGGGTTCGCCGTGCGCGGCCATCGGAGCCCCGCGCAGGGACGGTCACTCCCCTGTCGGTACGTACGCTCACCGGAGGTGACGTCGGGATTGGCCGCGACGTTCGACCATCGTACGTACAGGTCGGCGCCGGTGCCCGAATGTACGGATTCACTGACGTGGTCCCGGTGGTTTGGACAACTCGAGGGCTTGGTTAAGGTGTATTCCGATTGCGAAATCACGCCCTCGTCGTCCTCGGCTCCTGCACTGACCGGCGGCTGCCACGGTTGGCACGAGGCCGGTTCGTACCCGGTTATCGATGATGATGATGCGCTGTGGAGCTGTGGGAATCTCGCGGCCGGTGTGCAGGCATGGGCGGCGGCGCTCGCCCGCGAGATTTCCAACGGCCTGTGGGCGCCCGCCTCGCCTCCCTCCGGATTCAGCGCGACGGTGAGCGGGCGTCCACAGGCCGGGCAGGTCCACAGTGCCGGGTGGGACATGGTGCTCGGTCCGCTCATGCGCTGACGGCTTCCTCCTTCTCGATGAACTGGAACGGTGCTGGAGCCGGTCAACGACCGGCTCACCGGTAGCCGGACGAAACACCGTCCACCCCGATGAAACGGGACCGTGCTGGAGCCGGTCAACAACCGGCTCACCGACGTGGTCCGGTTCTCCGGAAAGGTCGCGGACTTGGTCAAGGTGTACCCCGGTTGGTAAATCACGCCCCGCCTCGTCCCTTGCCTCCCACGCTCGCCGGCGGCTGCCACGGTCGTCACGGCGTCGGTCGTGGCCGCGATGCCCGCCGTGGTGGTCCCACGCCCCGCTGCCCGCGTGTTCACGCCGCCCGCTCCTCGCGGTAGGCTTCGGCCGGCGTGCGTCCGCCGCGCGCCGAGTGCGGACGCACGTCGCTGTAAAACGTCATCCATTCCGAGATCACCTGCTCGGCCGCAAACCCGTCCGACAGTTCGTGAAGATACACCGCTTCATACTTCAGCGACCGCCAGAGCCGCTCGATGAAGACGTTATCCAGGCACCGACCGCGGCCGTCCATCGAGCACCGCGCGCCCGCAGCCTGGACACGGTCGGTGAACGCCGCGCTCGTAAACTGCGACCCCTGGTCGGTGTTGAAGATGCCGGGCGTCCCCGTTTGCAGCGCCGCCTCCAGAGCCTCGACGCAGAAGCTGCTGTCCATCGTGTTCGACAACCGCCACGACAGCACATGTCGGCTGGCCCAGTCCATGATCGCGACCAGGTACAGAAAGCCGGTCGTCACCGGGATGTACGTGATGTCCGCGCACCACACCTGGTCCGGACGGTCGATCGTCAGTTCGCGCAGCAGGTACGGGTAGACGTGGTGATCCGGCTGCGCGTCGCTCGTGCGCGGCTTGCGGTAGATCGCCTCCAGGCCCATCAGGCGCAGCAGGCGCCGGACTCGACGGCGCCCCGCCGCCACGCCCTCGCGCCGCAGGTGGCGCGCCATCTGCCGACTGCCGTAGAACGGGTACTGGAGCGACAAGGCGTCCATCCGCCGCATCAACGCCAGGTTCTCCGCGCTCTCTCCCCGCGGCGCGTAGTACACCGATGAGCGGCTGATGCCCAGCAGCGCGCATTGCCGCCTGATGCTCAACGCGCCGGCCCGGTCGACCAGGTTCCGCCGCGCCGGCCGGCTCAGCGCTGCAACCCCCGCTGAAAAAAATCCCGTTCCATCGTCAACTCGCCGATCTTCGCGTGCAGGTCGCGGATCGTCGCCTCGTGCTCCGACGGGCCGGGCGATCCGCCGCGGGCGAACACCTCGTCCAACCCCTCGACCGCCTGCCGCTTCCAGGTGCCCACCTGGTTCGGATGGACCTCGTGCTTGGCCGCGATAGCCTGCACCGTTCGGTCCCCCCGCAACGCCTCGAGCGCCACCCGTTTCTTGAAGTCCGCCGTGAACCGGCGGCGCCGTTTCGTCGTCATCCCAGTGCCTCCCCAAGGCCCTGGAATACACCTTAGCCGGTTGTCCGAAAAACCGAGACCACCTCACACCACCCGCGGCGGACGAGCTCTTCCCTCGATCCGGACCCTTGACAACATGGATACTCATGTGTCATTGGAAGAGACTGTAGATGCCCAGCACCACCAAGGCGGGGTAGAGTCCGGGTAGAGTCCCGGCCTCCGCTTCGCCCGACGGGCGTGTTTCTCGCGGTAGTACGGCGTCGTGACCGGCACCGTCGTGCCCCGGGAGGTGCGAACGTTGACGGTCTCCAGGCCGTCGCTCCGCATCCGCCGGGGCAGGTGGCGCACGAGGGCGCTCGCCGCGTCGCCAACCGCGGCGGAGCGCACCGCGCGTTGCAGCACGGGGGTGAGGAGGGCGCCGAAGAACTCGTCCGCGATGGCCCGCAGCTGCTCTTCGCACTGCTCCGCTTCCTCTGCCGACCTGGGCGCTCGAGCACGCGCCTCAAACTCCAGCGCCCGCCGGAGGGCAGTGCGCAGGTGGACGGGAATGTTGCCAAGATCGATCTCGCGGCTCGGGGTGTCGATGGCGCTCTTGTCCATTTCAACGCACCATCATGGGCAGTCCGAGCCGTAATGTCCAGTACCACCCTCCCCGTCTGTCCGAAGACCGGCTCAACCTCCCCCAGCCTCACAGTCCATCTTTGCCTACACACTGTTCCGGGAAATCGGGAATGCGCCCCTCGCCAACTGGCGCTCGACCTCGATTCACACCAGTGGTGCCGCCGATCAAGACCCGGACGGACCCGTGGGAGTACGACCGGGAGATGTACAAGCGACGCAACGAAGTCGAGCGTCTGTTCCGCCGACTGAAGGGCTATCGCCGGATCTTCTCCCGATTCGAGAAGCTGGATGTGATGTTCATCGGCTTCATCCACTTCGTGCTCATGTTCGACGCGCTGAGGTAGTGTTAACAGGGCCTAGTCGCCCTGGGCCACGTCTCAAGTGCTCCGCCTCGACTATGGCGTGTCGCGCGCCGCGCGTTTCCTGCGCCGTATCCAGCGCTCACGAAGCCCCCACAGGAAGAGGAGTGGACCAAGCGCGATCACGGCCCACGCCGCGACGCCGGGGCGGTGCGAGAGGTCCCGCAGCACGTTGTTGCCGAGGAACTGATCGTTCACCAGATAGGTCCAGGTCGACGAAGGGCCGAGGAGCCCGTCCTGCTCCCAGTCGACGCCGTCGGCCGTGACCTCGATCTGCTCGAAGGTCCTGACTGCCTGGTCTTCGACTCGGGGATGGGAGCCGGTCGAACTCGTCGCCGGCCTCGCGAAGGAACTCCGCCAGCGGATTCTTGCCGACCAGGCCGATCAGCGCCAGGCGGTCCCGGTTCCAGCGCATCTGGGCCAGGTGGTTGCTCCAGTGGCGGTCGAGAGCGAGCAGCGTCACTCGCTGCTCGACACGGCGGAGGATGTCATCACCGGCCACGGTACGAGCTTGCGCGTAGCGGGTAGGGCTTCGCTCGGCCAGCAGAGCGAGGGGCGGCTCGGCGCGCAGTATCTCGTGGCGCCAGGCCTGGATCCACTGTCGTTGCGTTTCCACGACCTCGAAGTAGTCCCAGAGCCGGCGACGAATGTCCAGATTCTCGCCCTCGATGATGCGCTGCGCGCGTCGGATCTCGCGCCGTAATACCGGGTTGGTCGTCGGTTCATCGCTGGTCGACAGGCCGGGGACCGTCATCAGACGGCGGATCCCGTACCGCGCGATGATCGGATCCTCCACGCTGACGAAGAACCGCGACGACCCGGGGCCCTGTCGTCCGCTGCGGCCCCGGAGTTGCTGATCGACACGGAGGCCCTCGTGACGGTTGGTGCCGATGACGTAGAGACCGCCGCGTGCTACCACCGCCGCGTGCTCGCGGCCATCGCGGCCGCCCAGCCTGATGTCTGTGCCGCGACCGGCCATGTTGGTGGAGACCGTCACCGCGCCGAGCGATCCCGCCTCGGCCACGACCTCGGCCTCGGCCTCGTCGTGCCTGGCGTTGAGGATGCGGCACTCCACGCCGGCCTCTTGGAGCGCGGCAGCCAGTTGTTCCGACTCGACGACGCTTGCGGTGCCGACCAGTATCGGCCGACCCGTACGCTGAACTCGGGCGATCTCGGTCACGAGAGCCTGACGTTTCGCCGCGCGGTTGGCGAAGATGACGTCCTCGTCGTCACGGCGCAGGCACGGCGTCTGGGTCGGGATCACGACGATGTCGAGCCCGTAGATTTCCTTGAGCTCTTCCGCCGACGGCTGTGCCGTGGCGGTCATGCTGCACAACCGCGGATAGTTGCGCAGGAAGTGCTGTACCGTGATCGAGTCGAGGATCCGTCCCTCGCACTGGATTTCGAGACCCTCCTTGCATTCGATGGCAGCCTGCAGCCCGTCCGGCCACCGCCGTCTGTCGGCCACCCGCCCCGTGAAGTCGTCGACCAGCTCCACCTTGCCGCAGCGGACGATGTAGTCGACGTCGCGGTCGAGGAGGCAGTCGGCATGCAGGGCGTTCTTGAGCGCAACCAGGAGATGCAGGTTCTCGGGATCGTACCCGCCCTCCGCTCGGCCGGAGGCATGCCCTCCTGGACGGAGCCGACGGTCAAACAGAGCATAGGTAGACGGGGCCCATCCAGGCGGCGTCTCGGCGCGCGAGGTAATCGTTGAACGTCAGGACGTGCACACCGCGGCCCGCGAGCGCATTGAGGGCCACGGGCGCCACCGCGGCCAGCGTCTTGCCCTCGCCTGTCTGCATCTCCGCGATCTTGCGCTGATGCATGGCGAGGCCGCCGACGATCTGCTCGTCGAATGGCCGGCTTCCCCAACACCCGTTCCGATGCCTCACGGACCAGCGCGAACAGCTCGTCCAGCACCTGGTCGAGCGATACGCCCTCACCGACGCGCGTCTTGAGCCTGCGTGCCCATGCGGTGAGCCCGGCATCGTCGGTCGCAGCCACCTCGGTCGCCAGGCGATCGATCCGCGCATGTCGCGCCATGTACGGAGCGAGATCGAACTCGACCGACGAGCCGAGAAACCGCCGGAACCGGCGCTTCAGCGGCCCCGCCGTGTGCCAATTCGGCCCCCCACGAACTCCGACATCATGCTTCCCTGCTGCGTCGAGCACGTGCATCGATCTGTCCGATGAACGCCAGCGTCGCTACATCGCGCCCTCTTTGCATCTTGTCAATCCGCGATACTCGATAACCGTTCGACGAGTCGTTCAACCGCCCAACAATGCGGTCCACAACGTCTTCCGGAGTCCGATCGGTGATCACAACGGACGACACAGACTGTTGGGGCACGGTTATCACAGCGATGCCTTTTCTCGCCTGCTGTGTCTTGGACAATTCGGTAATCAGCCGCCACTCCCGTTCATCCTCCCAAGAAGCGCCTTTGCAGGACATGAACCCATAGGCGTTCTCTTGGTTCAAGACGCGCGGCCCCCGAACCAGAGGCGGTCTATCTGCATACGTCACCTGCCTGATTACTGACGTGCCGACCAGGTGCCTTACCCAGTGGTCCACGTTGTAGCCGACAACTACGCCCTTGCAATCGTCCGCGTAGTGCGACCACATCTTCACATCGTTATTCCTGGCCGAGAACGATGTGACCCCGTACCGCTTCGACAACTGATCGCACACCAGTTCAGCACCATAGGCTACAGGATGTTCCCGGCGATACGCTTCGACATCATCAGTAGAAACCGGCGATGCCGGAAACAACTCGGTCAGGGTCGAAGCGTAGTCTCGATTGATGTCCTCGCGACTCGCCTCGTCGTCAACGAACATTGCTAAGAAACTGCTCTCGTTGATGTCGTTCAATTTGTTTGGCGGCGTGGCACGAAATGAACATGGCCCCCCGTTGGGAAGGGCATCGTCTAATCGACGGGCAGGAATGTATTTGTAGAGGACCTGCGGCGGTAGTTCAAACTGTTCAAAGAACGTCTGGTCCGGATCCAACAGACGTGCACGCCAGAACTCCTGCTGGATCTTCACGTGCCCGGACGCGTCTATGGCCGCCAATAGGTCTCGTGTCTTGTACATCGCGATACTGCACCAAACAGGTCTTCGCAGGCAACCGCGCTTTCGGTTCGACCTCTACCCGGACACCGTGGACGCCCACACGAACTCCTGAAGCGTCGCGAGGAAAAACAGATAGGGCCCTTCGTGTGGCCCTTCTCGAGAAGCGCAAGTCGCCGTTGCCGATTCTCCTTGGGCACAACGGCAGGTCGCCCTCTTGAGCGCTCTAGCGAGAATTCTATCAGGTCTGGCAGTGGGTTGGGCGCGGCGTTGCTGATCGCACCGTCCTCGCCAGGGTGACCGATGTCGCGTCTACCGATTGCTTTCGGGTGTTGCTACATTTGCCGGGTCACCGGCTTGGCGCGGTGTCTCGCTCATGGTTTCTGTTCGGTATCGAGCTGCTTACCTGCGGTGACGTTCCGAGACGCGATCGCTCGCCGTCGGGTGCCGATTCTGACCTATTCAACACGTCTCCGATCCCAGGCGACGCCCGCTCCGGGTTGACACGCTTCTGCGTTTCGCCGCGGTGGACGGACGGCCGCTCCTGGCCCTGTTCGGCCTCGTCGCGGCTCCGCTCGCGATCGCGCGCCAGCAGCCAATCCGACATCCGCTGCGCATCGACAGACGCGGCGCGGATCTCGTTTGGGTCGTTCTCCAACGCTCTAATCCAGGAACCGACGTACGCGGTGCCGTGCCGCGGCTCGTGCCCGACACCGAGCTGCTCGCCGGTCATCATAGCGGCGATCTCGGCCCGCAGCTCCTCGCGAGCGTAGGCCTCCGATCCGAAGCCGCCGTGCTCGACGAGGGTCGCCCGGTTCAGGCGGTCGGGGTGTCCGGTCGCGTGCCCAAGCTCGTGCAGCGCGGTGTGCGTGTAGGCCGACTGCGACTCGGACTGGCTCCGGTCCGGCAGCACCACGCGGTCGTCCTTCAGGCTGTAGTACGCCCGGTCGCCGGCAACGTGGTCGACCCGAACGCCGCCAGGCGTTGATCAGCGCCTCGGCCGGCTCGTGCCCGTCCCACTCGGGAGCCGCGGTCTCAAGGAACCGGAGCTTCAGGCCTTCGGTCTGCTCGACGTTGAAGACGTGGTGCAGCTTGACGAGCGGCCGGTCCCGCTGGACCCATTCGAGCTTTGGCCGCCCCCCCTCGGAACTGCGGCCGCCTGCGCCGGGATCGAGCGGCGCTGAAGCGGCGCTGAGTCCGATAACCAGTACTCCGTCAACAAGAGGCCAGATCGAACCCAGGCGTGCCCACGCCCGCGGCGGGCCGCCGAACGTATCATCTCTCCTCTCCCGCCCTCTGGTCGCCCGCCAACTTCGATGTGCTCCGTCCCCTCCCCCTCGACACGCCACTCCCCTCTCCCGTGTGGTTCCGGCCGTCAGGCCGTCCGATTTCGGGCGGAATCCAAGGATAACGGTCGTGCTCGAGCATGAGCGGCGGATGCGGGCCGCCGAAGGCGGTCTCTATCCCTGGTGCCGGGCGATGGCACCGTCCTCGACGTCGGTTGAGTACCGCTGGAGCCGCCATGGGCCGGGGCCGCCACCCGCGCTACGGGCCGTTGGCGGTCGAGAACTTCTTTGCTTCCGCACCAAAGCGCCACCCAGCCGAAGCGACGACACTCAGGAGCCACTGTTGAGTGCCAGCAGCTCACGCAGGGCGTCGTCGTCGGTGATGTCAGCCGGCCACCCGTAGGAGGCCGCGACGGCGGCATCGAGAGCTGCGTGCGCATCGACGAGCCACTGCGGACGGGCGTTGTAGAGGTTCGTCAGCGTGCGCTTCCTGAGCGCCTTCGCGGCTTCCTCATCGCGAGCAACGGGACGGGGTGGATATCCGGACGCCGGCTCGTCCATCCAGTCGACCCATTCGGGCGGGTTGAGCCAGCGATCGCGCAGGTCGACGAGTCGTCGCGCGGCTTCCGTGATCGCGGCCGCGCACGCGTTCCCCTCGTAGTCGGCCGCGGGCACATCCGGCGTCAGGCCGGCCGGGAACGGAAACGTCCCGAAGGTCGTGCTCGGCGTGTAGCGCGGGTCGTTGCCCTTCCCGAGCCACGTGCAGAGACGAAGCGACCAGAGCTCGTGAAACCGGCTGTGCAGGATCCCGAAGGTCGTGTCGTCGTCGCGCGCGATGACGATCAGTTGATGATCCGGACAGATGCGCACGTCGCACCAAGCGAACAGCCGGTGCTTCGCGACGGTCGGTGTTGCGATGTAGCGCGACAGGCCGCCGAGCGCTCCCCACATGCCCTGCCGCGGCTCGACGTGCCGCCACCAGTACTGCCGATAGGCTTCACGACGGTTCTGCTGGCGCATCGGATAGACGCGCTCCTTCACCCAGCGGAACGGCTCCTCGTACAGCGCCGCGTCGCCGGCTGACCTCCTCCACCCGAAGTCGACGATCCACTTCCCCGCCGACCGCCGGGTCAGGTCCATCCCGTTCACCCACGGCTTCAGGACGTCGGTGTTCGTCCGACCGTTCGGGTTCGCCGGAAGACGGAGCCACTCGCGCGCCTGGTCGCCCGCGACGTCGAACGGACCGCCCTTCGTGTCGCCCATGAACGCCACGCCGGCGTTCGCCGGAAGACGTCGGACACCGGTGAGGTCGACGCCGGCGCTGCCGCGCCGCGCCGTCAGGTCGGTGTAGATCTCGTCGACGGGCTGACCGTCGAGACGAGCACTGGACACGGACTCATCGCCGGCGCGCGAGAAGCAGACCAGCGACACCCGCACGGCTGCGCCATCGATCACCCACGGCTCGTCGCTCCACGCCTCGAAGATCCGTCGTGTGTCGGTCGCCGCCTGCAGCGCCCGCCGGTTCGCGCCGCCACGGATGGAGTTCGTCGCGACGAGCCCGGCCCGGGCCGCCTGGCCAGAGGCGATCTGCCGGCCCGCCTTCTCGAACCAGTAGCAGACCAGGTCGGCTTCCGCCGGCACGCGGCCGGCGTAGGTCGTGAACATCCGCGACACGTAGTCCTCGCCCAGATGCGTGATCAGCAGCTTGCCGCCCAGGAACGGCGGGTTGCCGATCACGATGTCGGCCGCCGGCCATTCGGGCTCGGTGCTGTCGGCCGTAAGGATCGCGTCCCGGCACTCGATCGTGTCCAGCGGCTTGAGGACCGGGTTGCGCGCTTCCGCGAAGCCATTGCGGCGCATCCACTGGATCTCGCCGATCCACACCGACACGCGCGCCAGCTCCGCCGCGTAGGGGTTGAGCTCGATGCCCTTGACGTTGACCGGACCGACCTCCGGGAACGCGCGCTGGAAGCCCAGCGCTTCGGCCTCAAGCTGCACCCGGTGCTCGAGGTCCTTCAGAGCCTGCAGCGCCAAGTAGAGGAAGTTCCCCGAGCCGCATGCCGGATCGAGCACCGTGAACCTGCGCAGCCGCTCGAGGAACGCCCGCAGCCGGCGCTCGGCCTCGTTCTGCCGTTTCGTCCGCGCCGCGCTGGACTTGGCGGCTTCCGCACGTTGCGGCTACTCTCGGGTTCGTTCCGTTGTGTGTGTTCCGCACGTTTCGGGCTGGGCGCGAATGTGTCCCGTCCTCATAGGCGAGGTTCACGCCGACGATCACCGAGTTCAGAGTTTCCAGCACGATCGGCTGGCTTCCTCTCTGCCCCAGTTGAACGTCTCGTAGTTCATCTGTCTTGATCGCTGCGCCGTTGAGCGAGATGCTGCCGGCGTTCAGCTGCACGGCCCCGATCAGCGCCAGGTTGCTGGCGCTGATCCTCGATAGCGGGAAGCTGAACGTCAGGACGTCATAGAACGTGTTGACGCCGGCGTTCACAGGTTGCGGAGAAGCCTCTGTCGATACCTCTCTGTTGAACGTCGCGGCCTGATACTTGCAGGGGCAGGTGTCGTTGACGGGTGAGAACTCCAGTTGTACGGATGGTGCTCCCTCCCCGATCACGGCCACCGGCCGTCCCCAGCCGAGCTTCACCAGTATGCTGTCGGCTCCGTTTATGGTCTCTCGGGCCAGTACGACCGACGTGATGGCCGGGCTTGTTCCGCTTCCCGGCGTGATGATGATAGTGTCGCTTCCTGCGGGCTCTCCGTCGACGTACGCGACCCAGTAGACGGTCTCGTTTTGGCGCGTCGCTTCCGCATTCAGCTTGGGTACGAACACGAGATCCTGGGCTGCCCCGGGCTTTGCGAATGTCGCGAATGCCCAACCGATCCCGGGGTAGTCCTGGGATCCTGAAATGCGGGCCGGTCCTCCGGCATCATCGCCCTCCATGTCGAAGTCGTCGAGGTCGGCTGTGCTCCTGTCGGGCACGAAGTGCCAGGTGAGGGTCGGGCAGTCTGTTCCCGCCGTGCACGTGGGCGGGTTGCTCAGCGTTGTCGTCAGCCCGGCGTCGTCTTCCGACAGCGTTGTGCCGCTGAACGACATTACCGGTGCCGCCGTCGTGCCTGGGACCGTCACCTCGACGTTCGCCGTGTCGCTCAGTGATCCGTGGCTCACCGTGTAGGTGAACGTGTCGGTGCCGGAGAATCCGGAGTCCGGCGTGTAGCGGAGCTTCGCGTCGGTGACCGTCACCGACCCGTTTGGCGGGTCCGTGGCTGTCAACGTCAACAGCGATCTGTCTCCGTTCTGGTACTCGTCGTTTGCGAGCACGTCGAGGTCCATTGCTGCTGCTGAGGGCAACGTGTATGCATCGTCGGCGGCGTGCAGGTAGCTGCCGGCGCCGTCGTTGTCGTTCACCCGCAACACGATCGGGTCGAACTCGTGCCCGCCGCGGTAGCGGACGGCTGCTGGCCACTCCCTCGTCTCTGTGGTGATCTCGATGAGCCCGGCGGTTGCGCCGTCGTCAACGGCGTTGTCCTGCAGATGGCCGAACGAGAGTCCGGTTTCGGTGCCGCAACTAACAAAAGTTACTGCCCTTGACAGGTCCGCACCTGCTGGGAACAGCTTGGAGTCCCCTAGCTCTCTTGCTCTCATGGCGAGAGGTAGCGCGTTCGGAATATCGCCCGTGCACTCGTTCAGGTTGCGGACGGTCATCACCAGTTCGTCGCCTTCGGTCAGCCGCTCGTCGGGCGGAACGACCTCGAACTCGAACTTGTCGTCGTCCAGGATGTAGACGTTGGTTGTGATCGGGCCGGCGTCGTCGGGTTCGTTGCTGTCGTTCTCCAGTTTGTCGCTATCCGCGGTGCTCAGAGACAGGATGAAGTGCTCTGCCATCCTGATTCCGTCCGTGAGCGTACGGGCGGTCCCTTCGAGAATCGTGTCGTCGAGTATCTGGCCGTTCAATAACACGCTTGTGGTTCCGGGCGGGAATACGACGTTGGAGATACTCAGAGTGAAGTCGGAGTTCTCAGTTGCACCGTCGGTCCGTCCAAGGGCTTGTACAGTGAAAGGCCATACCAACTCGAAGGCGTACGGATTACGCTTTGTGGCGTCATCGTCCTCTACTAGGGCCTGTTAACACTATTGGACGGTTCGTGATATCGTTGCTGGATGGAGCTCACCGAGACGCAGTACGTACGCATCGAGCCCTGCCTCCCGCGACAGCGTGGCAATGTCAGCATGCCCAATTTGCAGGTGCTCAACGCGATCCTGTACGTCGCCGAGCAGGGGTGCAAGTGGCGAGGGTTGCCGAAGCGCTTTGGGAACTGGCACACGATCTACACCCGTATGAATCGTTGGTCCAAGAACGGGGTGCTCGACCGGGTCTTCGAACACCTGCAACGCGCCCAGTTGATCCGTATCAAGCTGGAGGCGGTGTCGCTGGACAGCACCGTCGTCAAGGTCCATCCCGACGGCACGGGGGCTCGAAAAAAAACGGCCCCCAAGCCATCGGCAAGTCCCGCGGCGGGTGGACCACCAAGATTCATCTGGTTGCCGCGGATGCTCGAACGGCACTGACCTTCGCGCTCTCTCCCGGCCAGGCCCACGACAGCCCGGAAGGCCGAAAGCTCCTGGCCAGCATGGGGCCGCAGGATGACAATGTGGCCTTGGTGATGGACCGCGCGTACCAGGGCGACGAAACTCGCCAACTGGCCGCTGGACCTGGGGTTCACACCCGTGGTGCCGCCGCTCAAGACTCGGACGGACCCGTGGGAGTACGACCGGGAGATGTACAAGCGACGTAACGAGGTCGAGCGTCTGTTCCGCCGGCTGAAGGGCTATCGCCGGATATTCTCCCGATTCGAGAAGCTGGATGTGATGTTCATCGGCTTCATCCACTTCGTGCTCATCTTCGACGCGCTGAGGTAAGTGTTAACAGGCCCTAGTCGGGCCTCGATACTGAACGTCCCTGCGTTCTCCTCGAAGTGATAATCCAATTGGCCGAAGACGATCCGGCCAACGCTCTTATCATCTGCCACTACTCGTACGCCGCACGATGGTTTTACGGAGCAGTAGCCTGTGCCTGCGGCCACGTTGTAGCCTGTGCCGTCTACGATCTGCAGGTCGACAGTTGTTGTCATGGGCACCCACCCTTCGTACCGCCCGTCAGCGACTGTTGGCATCCTTACCTGGACGCTTGCTGCTCCGCCCTGGACGAACACGCTCTTGTCGCCCAGATACTGTGCCGCTCCGAAGTCCCGATTTGCCCGATCAGGCGGCTGAACCGTCAACGTGTAGTTGGGTGCGGCTCTTCTTCGTAGAGGAGTTTTTGCCCTATTCATGGGCCTTTTTGCCCGCGGATGCGTCTCTCCAGTGCTCCTTTCGGGGGGACAGCAACCAAGCCAGCGCGTACCCGCGTCTTTCCGGCGGCCAGCCGAGCCTCGAAACGGTACCGAACACCGTCGGTCTGTCCCCCTCGGGCGCGCTCCCTTCTGGACATTCGCGCGGCGTTCTGGTACGGTGCCGTGGGAAGGGAGGCAGACCTGCGATGGCTGTGACGACAGGATTCCAGGGACGTACATTCGACGTGCCGCGAACCGGCGTCCCTTGCATCGACCTCCCGAGCCGAGCCCCGTGCGCAGCGGCCGATGCTGTCTTCGCGGATGCCAAAGCCTTCCTCTCGTCCAGCGAAGCCCGGCAGATGAGCGAGAGCGAACTCGAACGGGAACTGCACCGGCGGCGCCAGGATTTGGTACGCAAGCTCCTGCAAGGACATCGCGACCAACGCAGCCCGAAAGAGGCTGCTGGTCCGGCCGAGGACACCAGCGGTGTCGAGTGCTCGGAGCCGCACGAGCACGAAAGCCACGCCGAAACGACCTCCGGCACGATGCAGGTTGTGGGTCTGGGCTGCGCGCGGCGCGGTCACGACGGCTTGCATCGGCTCGATGCCGCGCTGAACCTGCTGCCGGAGCGCTACTTGGTCGAGATGCGCCGCCGCGTGACCATCGCGACCGCCTCGCGGGCACCACCGCGTACGCCCTGGAAGCCACAGTGGTACTCGACATCATCCACGTGGCAGCGGCGACGCGGCGTGCGGTGCTCGTCGTCGGCTCATCGAAGGGCCTGTCGGCATTTGGTCCGCGACCCGATGGGAGTCGACCGGCGCACGGTGACACTTGGCTGCAGTTGCGGCGGTTCTCAGCTGCCGCAGGCAGCCGGAGTCTTGATGCGTACTGAGACCTCTCACGAAGCGCGCGAGGACCAGCGGAAGTCCCCCATCGGTCGCTGACGACAGAAGTACCGTCGGCCACCGGACCCTCTGCCGCTCCTCACCACGCCTTGACGGATCCAATTGCCTCCTGCCTCGCCGCCGCCGGAGAGACTGATTGGGCCGCCAACGAAGAAGAGCCGCACCCCATGTAGTTCACCGTCAGCCCGTTCGCGGGAGCCGGTTCGTCGAGCGTGATCGTGTAAATAAAGGTATGGCCCTCGGACTTCGCGTTGGGGTTTTCGTCCACTGAGACCGTTGGCACACTTTGACCTGCTGCGTTGGCCGCGGCGAGCACCAAACCGCAGACCGCGCCTGCGAAACCTGTGCGGCTGATCCAGTTCCTTCTGTTCCTGACCGGGCTTCCCGCTTGGCGCTTCTCTTCCTGTCTCATCGTTTCACTCCTGCCTTCCTCGTTCGGTGGTCCCCGACGGTCGGCGGGCGGCTCCCTTCAGCCGGTGGATAGCCGCTGCGGCGATAGTACAATCTCCGCCGACCGAATGCTTAAACTATTGCGATGGTGCGCCGTGCTTGCCCGCTCTTGTGCCTGGCTCAAGACCGTGCCTGGGTTCTCGATCGAGACCGTTTGGTTGGGCCGGCGTTTCGGGGTCGATCTGCTGCGGCGCGGTCGCGCTCGTCCGGACGAGCGGATAGATGGACCACTCTTGGCCTCACCAGGATCAGCGCGCGGGTCAGTGGTCTAGCTTGGCCATCAGTACAGGGTTGGACCTGTCCGCTGATGTCGGCGTCAACTGTCGCTGGGTGCGTTCTCTGGCTTGCCCTCGGTAGTCGGACTGTCGGTCCCGATGGTCATCGAGATGCCAAGTGTTCTGCAAAGCTCGTCGGCCCGGTCGATGCTCGGTCGATGTCCCTTCCGCAGTGCACGGGCTGCGTTGCCGGGCAGCTTCCCCTCGCGAGCCGCTTCCTCGTCCGTAAGCTCCTGCTGGTCGAGTTCGGTTTCGATGAGTCGCTTCAGCCGGTCGGTCGCTGACCGGTTGACCTTTCGCTTTCTCGGTGTCACTTGCTGTCTCCTCTCTGCGTTGTACGCTTTGTCGCGGCTGTCCTCCGGCCCTCGTGCTTCTGCCTGTGATACTCGACCCTCGTCTTTCCGTGGTTGTGCATATCGCGAAGGTGCTGCACGCGCTCGAGTTGACGGACGACGAGGGTCGCAATGTAGTGGCGCATGGTTTCCGCGCCACGTTCACGGACTGGGTCGCTGACAACGCGGAGGCGTCAGTTGAGGCGGCCGAGGCCGCGCTCGCGCATGCACCGGAGAGTGATACCCGCAAGGCGTATCAACGCAAGGATTTGCTTAACGCCAGGGTTCTTCTCATGCAGAAGTGGGCCGACTACGTTTTTCCGCGGAAGCGGTCGTAATGGCGGCGGTGAACTCGTCCCTCACTCGGTCCCACAAACTAGCTCGGGAGTCCGTCCCACTGTTCGTCCCGCAACCTGTCGTTCCCGGGAGGTGTCAGCCTTTAGCCCGAGCTTTGTAAACCGTTCTGTTTCAGTGGTTTACACTCGTGGCGGTCGCCGCGCGTACTAGGCGTGTGCCTATTTGTTCCCGGAATGGGTTCAGCGTCGCCAGGCGAGCTTCCTCCGACGCTTGGCTCGTGTCCGGGCTCTCCAGCGCGAGTTCGGCTTCCCAGACGTCGCGCTACCACGCCGTCTACCGCCCTTGCGCTCTCGCGCATTTCCGCTCCTAGCAGTCGGCCTCGTTCACTCGCAGGTACTCGTCCAGGAACTCGTCTACCATCTCTGCTATTGCCTGCGACACCGCCCCTCGGTTGCGCCCGTGAGCCCCCAGGCGTTCGATCCGCCACGTTGTTGCGTGCATATTGGCATCCGCTCCATAATCGATCAGCTGCTTCATCAGCAAGACTTTGAAGTGGACCGCTGGGCCCCGTAACCAGACACGTACCAACAGAATTGGTGAGAGTCGGCCTTGTTCGTCCAAGAGGCTTTCCTGATACATGCCTGCTCCCCGCAGGCGTGACCGCACGGCTCGTTCGATGGTTACTTGTGCAACCCCTGCTCGGCTGCTTGGATCCTGGGTCACCTGTACTTCCAGGTACACAGGTCGGCATCCGGTGTAGAGCCGGAAACGCTCGTCTCGTCTTCGGCTCTCCTCGCGCAGTGCTTCCAGCTCCTCTTCAGGTGGTCAGGCTTGGCTCCTGATTCTCTTCTGCTTGGCGAGCAAGCATCGGGCTGCCCAACGCCAGGTTGAAAATGATCCCTACAGCGATCAGTCCCGCCGCCCTTCGGCCTTGGCTATCGAGCATGCTGGTCCTCCTCGCGGTGATGCCGGAGCAGTCGGTTGAGGCTCCTGGCCAGACTGCAGGTGTCGAACCGTGCTCTTCGACGGGTCGAGCCCGTACGCCGCTGCCATGGAAACGGCGGGTTCCAGCAGGGCCGCATGACGTCTTCCTGCCAGTACCAGATCGACCGCTTCGGTGTCACCATCGTCATCAACACGCGGTCGCTCGCCGACAACGGCAGCCTCAGGCACCGCTCGCGGTTCCAGTCCTTGAGCCTGCGGTACGTCCATAGGCAGCCGGCCCGTATGAGCGTGACTACCGCACCGACTCCGATGAATCCCGTACCTAGGAACGCCAGTAGCCGGAAGAATCCCGCCGGTGGCGGGCCGTAGGCCAACCAGAGCACCCCGAACATCACGCCGCCCACGACCGCCAACTGACCCAGCAGTTGGAACGCCTCGTTCCACTTGTTCCGCATTCCGATCCGCTCCTGTCGATGTGTGTTCCTCCCCGGTACGCCGCACAGTGTCCCAAGTCGCTCGCTCCCCATTCTGTCACGACCGCGTTGGGTCCATCTTGATCGACTGCGGGAAGATCCCGCGAGCGGGTGCTCGGCATCCGGCGGCTGCTGCGCGATGCCGTCAGGACCGCAATGGACGCCGTCCTACTCGCCAGCAGCGTCCGCGCGCCCGCTACGCAGATGGACCGCTGCTGGGCACGGCACAAGCGCGCACAACGCCGGCTCGACCGCTACGAGCGCTCCGCCGAGCCGGTCGTGCGCGACCACGACGCGGCGCTCCGGCGGGAGGCGCGGGCACGGGAACGGCAATACGAGCGCGAACGCGAGTGGCAGAGGCGGGAGCGCGAGCGCGCCGAGGCTGCCCGCGCCCGACCGCAGCCGGGCCGGCCCGCCGAGTCGACATCGCCAGCCACCGCACAGCGCCGCTCCCCACCCCGTGCGGCGCCTGCGCCGGCCTGCGCGGCGCCTTAACCCGCGGCCCAGCCAGAGGTCCCCGAGGAACCCGGCGACGCCGCCCTCGCCCGCTCACGGCGCGGGAGAGACCACCGACCGCAGCCGCGGGCGGGACCGGGGCTGGATGGAGGTAGTAGGGCCGCCCCCCTGCATCTTCCTGGCAGCAAGCAGGCGCGTGACGACCGTCACGCTGGCGTCCGGTTCCGGCGACCGAAACCCTGCAGGTCGGAGCAACCATCTGGGTTCGACGTCTCGTCATGATCTGGTGTCGAGGGCGGGCCATCCTCGGGCCTGCATCAGGCGTTTCAGGCGGTCGTATCCAGCCTGCCAGTCGCGGCCGTAGCCGGCTACGTAGCGGTTGTCGACCGTTTCGGCCATCTCGTAGGCGTGTTCCAGGTTGCGCGGCCAGTTGGCGTTGAAATGCCCGGCTCCGAGCCATCCGAGCGCGAGCAGGTCGACGCGCTCCTCGTCTGCGAGTTCGCTCACCGAATCGACAAGGCGCTTGTAGGACGGAGAATCCAGAAAGCGGTCGAAATCTGGCGGCGAGAGAATGGGTAGGCCCTCCTTCGTTCGGTTGCTCAGGCCTTCGAGGACATGCTGCTTTGTTCTCGCGAAGAACTCGTGCAGCTTGATCAGCTCCTCGATTCTCTCTCCACGGATGATTGGCGCCGTAGCCGCCATCTCGATCCGGTCTGCGACTCCGGCCGACCCGATCGTCCACACCTCTATGCTGCTTCCGGCAGCCTTCTTCGCGAATCGGTGATCGGCCGTGATCAGGACCGATGTCGTCGCGTCAGCGCACGCCAAGTAGAGACAGTCATAGACCGGATGGTCCATGTCCATGGCGAGTCGCGCGGCATGATCCAGGAAATCGGCGCTGCGATGAAGTGTGACCGTCTCCGGGAGCCTCGCCAACTCCTCGAGGTACGGTTGCGGGTCCGAGATCTCGCGTCGGTGGACCTTCTTCCAGATAGTGTTCGCGTACTCAACAAGCAGGATATCGGGAGCGTGCAGACGAATCCGCGGGGCAAGCAGTTGAAGGGCTTCCTTGGACTGCGGCTCCGTCAAGAACCACTTGGCGACGATGCTCGCATCAACCGTCAGCTTCACCGATCCCGATCTTCGCGGAGCAAGGCGACGCTGTCGGTCTGGGGCGTACCGGCGGTCAGCGCCGCGATCTGCTGCACACGCGCACGAAACTGAACGATGCGGGAACGAGGATTCACGCGCTCCGTCAACACGTGCCGGATCTCACCCTCAAGCGAACGCTCATTCGCTTGGGCCCGCTCTTGAAGCCGGGAGATCACGTGATCGTCGAGGTTGCCGATGGTCAATCTAGCCACGTCTCCCCCTGGACGTACTGGACCGTATCACCAACGCTAGCACGGCGCCAGTCTCTCAACAAGGCACGCCACGACCTCGTGCTCAGCGACGGCGGTCGTGCGCCGCAGCACCCGGCGACACCGCTACATCGTTCCGCGGACGACTCCGTGAGTCCACTGCGTTCCGATTCAGAACGAGGGGAACGAGGGGGGAACCGAGCGCGGCTATTTCTCATAAGTACTTAATGTTCAGTGTTTTATTAGGTCATGACGCCGGAAGCCCTGGAAGCTATCTCCCGCAGCACGTCGATCTCCAGCGTCCGAAGCTCGCGGTAGGCGATGATCAGGAAGTTGCCGCAGTCGCACGCCGGGTCGAAGAGCCGCAGCGAGCCGAGCTTGTCCCGGAACTTCCGCAGGTCGGCCACGGCGCGGCCATCCCGGCGAGCCTGCAAACGCCGGAACTCGTCCCGCAGGTCGTCGAGGAACAGCGGCTCGATGACCTTCAGGATGTTCTTCTCGGTCGTGTAGTGCGCCCCTTGGGCGCGGCGCTCAGCAGGTTCCATGACCGACTGGAACAGCGCTCCGAAGATGGTCGGCGAGATCGCCGTCCAGTCGAACTGGCCTGCCTCGAGCAGTGCTCGGCGCATCTCGGCATCGAAGTCCGGGATGCGGACCGTGTGGGACAAACCATAAGTTGATCGGTGGTTCGCCCAATACCTGCTTCGTTGTTCTCCGGCTCTATTGGGACTGGCGCGGTCTTTTTTCGCTCATGATCTCTTGCCAGCCTGGGCCTTGTTCGTGTCCGCTGACTGCTCCGGTGGTCCCTCGCGCGCTGGTTGGTGATCCAGCCGCTTCTGTGTCGGATTCGTGCATAACCTGCGCTCTGGCTGTCGGCCACCGGCACGCCATTCCTCGTCACTGAGCAAGGGTCCGTTCGTGAACGAGCTTCCGTCGCTCGCCTTGACGCAGCGGTTCCTGGCCCTGTGCCAGTACCACGGCTCGCAGCGTCTGGCGGTCCGTCTCGTCGCCGTGGGCCGCGACACCGGGGTCTCGAGGCTGCCGGCCGGCGACGACTGGACGGCTTGGGACGTTCAGGAGATGCCCGCGGCCGTCGACTATCTGGAGCAGATGCGCGTGCGCTGACTACTGGTAGAAGCGCTGGACGAACTCGGCCCGGTGCTCGATCGGTTTTCCGTACCGCTGTGCCGCCTTGATCTTGGTCGTCGGGGCGCCGTTGCGGTTCCACGTCAGCAGCCGTGTCGTCCTGCTCTTCGTCAGCGCGTCTTCCACGGTGCCCCCTGCCTGCTCGATCTGTCTCGCCAGCGTGTCGTCTCGGAATCCCGAGAAGACGATCGTCTCGTTCTCCAGCGAGACGTCGCGTCGCGGCACGCCGTGCAGAGCGCAGGTTTCCTGGACGTGGAACACCCCGCGCCGGTCCTTCGTGACGCACTTCTTGAGTGCCGAGAGTTCGTCGAGCAGCGCGCTTGCGCGTTTCGTTGAGATCTCCGGCGCCCACGGATCCGTCACGTTTCTTGTCGCCAGTTGCTGTGCCCCGGCCAGCTGTTCCAGCAGCCTCTGGAGGTACGCCCGTTGCGAGTCCGTTGCGGGCGCGTCCGGCGCCGGCGCCGGGTGCAGCGGCGCTCGCGCTGCCCAGCCGGCCAGCGCCCCGATTGCCGTCCCGATGCCGAACTCGATCATCGAACCGCCTCCCGGTCTCCTACGCGGCCAGCAGCCGCCGCTCTTTCAGCTTCGCGATGAGTGCAGCCTGACTGCCCGTGCCCTTGAGCCGGTTGCAGGCCGGGCAGAGGAGCTGCAGATTCTCCCGGTGATCCGACCCGCCCTTCGACTGCGCGATTACGTGGTCGCCGTCGAAGTTGCGGAACGGGAAGACCATCCGGCACCCGGCGCAGCGTCCTTCCTGAACGCCGAACAGGTGGTGCTTGTGCGTCCGGTAGTTCGGCAGGTCGCCCAGGTCGGTGCGACGAGGAACGTCAGTACGGTGGTGGATCTCGGCGAAGATGCCGAACTGTTCGCCCAAGCGCGACTCGACCAGGGTCGCCGCCACCGGCGAGAGATCGATGCCGATCCACTCGCGCCCGAGGGACTCGGCGCTCACGCACGCAGTGGCGCAGCCGCAGAACGGGTCGAGGACAACGTCGCCCGGGTTCGAGCTGGCCTCCACAATGCGGTCGAGCAGCTTGATAGGCTTCTGGGTGGGGTAACCGATCCGCTCTTTTGGACTTCGGACCGCTAGGGCGATGTCCGTCCAGTAATCCTCGATCAGTTTCCCCCGCTCTCGGTACTTGGCTGCCTCATAAGCGCTGATGCCGGCGCCGCCGTCCATCGCTCGTCGTAGGGACTGCTTCGGATCCTTGTAGGGAGTCCGAGGCCCGTGCCATGTCCATTGCGCGCCACGTGTGTAACGGAAGATCGTGTCGTGCTTTCGGGGAAAGTTCTTCATCCGGGGCGACGACGGTCCCGTGTAGCACCAAACAACCTCGTTGCGGAAGTGCTCGCGTCCGAACACTGCATCCAGCAGCAACCGCAAGTACGCGTTCGCCGTCGGGTCGCAGTGCAGGTACAGCGACCCGGTCGGCTTCAGCACCCGTCGCAGTTCGAGCAACCTCACAGCCATCATGATGAGGTAGCTCTTCATGCCCTTGCCGTGCACGATGCCGGCAGCGTCGATCGCCGCATAGACCCTGGGCTCCCGCTCGGCGATCTCGCCGTGCCAAGCGACGTCGACGTCGCTCAGCGTCCAGGTGTCCTTGAACGCGGCGCCGGCGGCCTTCGACCCGATCGGCGCCTCGTAGTTCTTGTTCGAGTTGAACGGCGGGTCGGCGTAGACGAGGTCGATGCTCTCGGAGTTCAGCCCCCGCAGGACGTCGAGGTTGTCGCCCGTCCACATCGTCCGGTTGGCGAAGTTCGGAGAGCCGGCCACGACGGAAGCGTAGGCACCGCGTGCCGCGTACCTTCTGTTCTGTGAGCCTTCGCTTGTTCTCTCTCGGTGCGGCGTGTACTGCCAGCCGTACTGCCAGCCGAACCTGCTCCAGGGGGGTCGTTTCTGCTCGGATTGGCGTACATCTGCACCCCGAAACCCCAATAAACACCGTTTTCATTGCTGATCTGGGTGATCTGCGCGTAGGGTTCATCCCCGCTCTTCGGGGCTGTTCGGCCTTCGTCCAAGCTGGAGCGCATCTTCCTTCGTGGCCTCTCCGATCGGCTCCTTGATCCGGCTGCCATCCGGCATGCCCTTCGGTGTGTTGCCGACGAGGTCGCCAAGTTGCACGGCGACGTTGCCGACATTCGCCGTCGCAAGAAGGCGGAGCTTACCGTGGCCCGCAAGGAGTTCAAAAACCTGGTCGCTCTCATCCGCCGCGGTCGCGGTTCCGACGCTGTGGCTGCGGAAATCGCAGTGGAGGTGCCGGGAGTTTAACCCGTGTCCAGTAATGGTTTCCACTCGTCCACGATCACCGACGACTGACCGCCATTCGGCGGCAGGACTTGTACCCGCCACGAGCGTCCTGCCGGTCCACATCTCACCTGCCGACCGCCAGAGCTCGACCGGCGGCGTACCCAGGGACCGCCTGACCCGACTCCAACGCAAGTTGAAGAAGCTCGCCGCGCAACGCGAGAACCGGCGGCAGCGGTGGGGGCGCCGCGCGGTCCCGGTTCTGTCCGTCGTCGGCTATACGAATGCGGGCAAGAGCACGCTGCTGCGGGCGCTGACCCGCACCGAGGTGCACGTCGCCGACCAGGTTTCGCGACCCTCGACCCCACGTCGCAGCGCTTGCAGTTCCCTCAGGAGCGCAAGGTCATCGTCACCGTGCCGGACACGCGGCGGCCCGTTGCCCGGCTGAGCGAGCCGGCCTCCTAACGGCCCGCTTCCCTCCGTAGCGCGGGGCGTCACACCGCCCGTGAACAGGCGCGCTCCCTGCTCGATGCGCTCCATCATGTTGGTCGTGCTCGTCATGGCGACGGGGAGGCCGAACTCCTTCCCGGCGGCGAGCACGGTATCGATGGCTTGCGCCACGGCCTCCAGGCTGCCTCCGTGCGTGTTCAGCATGTCTCCGCCGGTCTCGGAACCGGCGAACAGCACGGCGCCGATGTTCCGCTCGCTGAGCTGGCGGGCGATCTCGCGCACGTTGGCCACCCCGAGCGGGCTCTCGATGAGGATCCAGGGCAGCAGGTTGCCGTTCGGCGGATCCAGCCGCCAGACGTCCGCCCGCTCGATGTAGTCCGGAACCGACAGGCCCCAGTAGCGCGCCGCGAGCCGGGGATTGGTGCCCCGCAACCCCGCCGGCTCCGGGTCCGGCGCACCCAGCCTCTGCGGGTAGCGCATGGCGCGGATGGCCATGAGCGCCTGCTCCGCGGTCTCGACCGTCGGGAAGATGATGCCGTGCGCACCCACGTCGAGCACCTGCTTGACCATCCAGATGTTCTGGTCGAGCTCGCGGCCGGTCGCCGGAATCCGCACGATGACGGCCTTGCCCGCCATCGCGTCGCCCGTCACGGCGATCGCGGCAGGATTCACAAGCCACTGCATCCACGTCCGCAACGCGCTGACGTCGTAGGGACCGTGCTCCATGTCGAAGAAGACGAAGTCGATATCGTCGTTTGCCGAGAGAGCAACGGGGTCCGCGCGCGCGTCGACCGTGACGCCGAAGGCCACCTTATCCTCGTCGAGCAGCCTGACGAGGCCGGCCTGGGGCATCGCCTACGGATTCTGCTGTCCGTGCACGACGAGCGCGGGCGCCGCCATGGCGAGGACCACGATGAGTGCCAGCCGAGAGCGGATGGTTCGCATGGGTTCTCCTCGGTTGTTCCGGCCGTCCCCCTACAACGCCGGACTCGTCGTCCGGCTGCCACTGGAAGCCGAAGGCGCAGCTTCACCAGTGTGATTATCGTGCACACCTTGTTCGCGTCGGCGCCCGCAGACCGATTCGTTTCAGATCCACGACGGGCTGTCGGAAGTCGAGCCGGCTCGGCGACTGCTGTGCGACGCCGAGAAGCGTGGAGTTCGGTGCGAACTCCACTATTAATTCTCCCGTTCGAGTCTCGACACAGCAAGAACTTGGCCCCACGACAGGATTCCCTTGTAGTAATGGGCTTGCCGAGGAGCCCGCGGCTCTGCGGCCTTGCAAAGAGGCTCTTCCGGGGAATCGTGTGGGTAGGTCCCGCAGGGGAGTAGCCTCTGCTCGCGCCGAGTCAAGCCGCTTCGCGTCTCCTCTACTGTCCCTTCGGTCGTTCGGATGACCCGTCGCTCGCGTGGGCTCGGAGCTGGTTATCGCCGGACGCCTTCGTCCCGGCCACCGGGTACACTGGTCGGATGGTACGTCGTGGACGACGCAGGGGGAGAACGCCTCCGTCACGCTGTTCCTCTTCAGCGGGTGCCGCGCTCCCCGACGTTGCGCACCCGGCGAACACCACGGTGAGGGCCGGAGTTCCCACGGACTCTCCGCTACACCTGGTGCATCAGGAAATCAGGAAACGTCGTGCGAGTAGTCCAGATGTACGGCACAAGGGGACGCGGTGCGGATCGCGACAGGGGTGCCACAATTCTGTACACTGCCCGGAACAATTGACCGGCGCCCAGAGTCGACGACTGGCTCGGTGGCGGTAGGCCGATGGGGGTAGCTGTTACCGCCGGCTTTCGCGATGCCAGTGCCTCACTCCCCGCCAGCAAACCCGGCTCGTCGCCAGTTCTGAAGGACAGAAATGCGTCGGAACGCACCGACCTGAACGGCACTGGTGCGTGACCGGGAAATCGGGAATGCGCCCCGCGCTGGCGCGGCTGCGCACGGCCCGCAGAACGGCCGGGTAAGGCGCCGTCGGGAACTGGAGACGCGCTGGAGCCGTGGGCCCAAGCCGTGCTCAATGGTCCACCAGGTCGCCGGACCGCTCCTGCGCCGCGTCAGCGGGGCGGCGAATCGCCGGTTCCGCGCCCCCCGTTCAGGTAGGCCGTCCACTCGTTCATGAGGTGGCGCCGGCGCTCGAACAGGTCGGAGCGACGGGAGGCCACGTCGCGAACGCGGCCGCTCTTACACCACGATCAAATGCTAACCCGCCGCATCATTCGTGAGCGTATCGATGAAGTTGACCCGATTCCGCGGAGAGGCTAACACTTTCGCCGTTGCCAGTGTCGTCAGCGCGGTTCATCCCGTCGTGTGCGCGTTCGACGGGCGACGAGCCCCAAGATCTCCCGCTACCGCCAACGTCCCTCTGTTGCGCCGTTGGGGCGAGTTCGGCCGCAGTCGGTTCAGCTCGTCCTGTGAATCCAGTCCCGAGTGAGGGTGGGACATATAGGGGGGACTCACACGAGACCGCACTTTGCAAGCCGGACTTCCCGAAAACGGGCGGCCGGCGATCTTCGCCCGCGCGGGCCCGGACGATGGCCGGCCGTGACGCCGCCGCGTTCATCCGGCGGCGCCGGCTCATCATGAGCCTCCCGTCTCCACGTACCGGCACAGAGCGCACCTGCCATCCAGCACCGCCAGACTCTCGAACCCGCAGACGGAGCACTTTCCCGACGTTCCCCGCGTCCGGTCCACGTCGTACCGCCGCGCCGCCTCCGAACCACTGTTCACGCCGAACGCGCCACCTGTCGGCTCCATGGCTGCACGCTCGCCACTTGGCAGTTCCGGCACATCTTCCGTCATCCGCTCCCTCTTCCCGTCAGCCATTCACGTTCGCACAGACGCCGCGAACGATCCGGAGCATTCTTGACTTCCCATCGTCACTGCCGTCGACCAGCCAGTTGACGTCTTCGACGCGGCAGACGACAGGAAAGCCGAAACTGTCAATGTCGAAATTACCCGCGATCTCGTCGCCCTTGGCCTGGCGGAAAGGCCGCTGAGCCTTGCCGGCGGGAGGGACGCGCAACGAGTCGAGGCCGACCTTTTCAATCTTCGACCGGCGTGGACGAGGATCCATCTGCAACCTCCTGCCGAAGCCGACGTATGAAGCGGCCGAGACCGCGGCGAGCCTCCTCGAGGTCGGCAATCCAATCCGGGAGCTGGGCACGGTCGAGCGCGGCGAATTCGATGAGGTCCTCCTGCGCCGTCAGGTTCTTTGCGTCGTAGGCGACCACCGAGACGATACGGTTCGAGCGATCGCGAGCCGACTGACTGGCGGTGAGGCCATTGCCGGAAGGTGCCGGCGACGAACCAGACAACGAAGAAAGCTCGGAACGATCATCGTCGGGAACCGGAGGTTGGGAGACGGGAAGCTCAGAAGACGGTACCAGCGAAGGGTCCCCAACAGCCGAAGCAACGGGGCGGCCGGCGGACGGAAGGGAGTCGACGTCCAGGCGAGAACCGCCGTCGCCCGCAATGGGCGCAGGGGAATCAGCAGCGGCATCGGAGCAAGGCGAAGGTTTACGGCGGGACGAAGACGCCGGACGCGTGGCCGCACGCAGGCGGCCGTCAACGCCGACAACTCGATCGGGCAACTTAAAGGTAGCTTTAAGTTGAGCGCGAACCTCACCGACGTACGGCTGAGCACACCCAACCTGAGCGGCGATGCGGACCTGGCTGAGGTCAGGCCAGGCGCGGTACGCGAGCTCGATGGCACGGCGCTTGTCGGCGCCGCTCAGACGCTGACCGTGAGCGCGGTTGGCGCCGAGGGCGAACCAGAGCGCGTCCTCACGAGTGCCGTGATACACATCGGCCGGGATCTCGGAACGCCCAGCCTTCCGGTAGGCGAAAACGCGGTGGTAACCGTCGGCGAGCATTTCCGCGCCGTCGGCACGGAAAACAACCACAGGCGGGAACTGAGCGCCGTCGGCTAACGCCTGCACGTACTCGTCGACGACCTCGTCGTCAATGGCCGAGCGGACCTGAGTTCCGGCATCGGTTACGAGTTGGTCCAGCGAGAGGACCTCACGGACCGGGCCGCCGACCGCCGAATCAGGCGGCAGCCGAGGAGACGACGTCGAAGTCGGTCTGACGGGCGACATGGCAAGAAACAGCCTACCGGCAGCCTGCCGGCCGGCTGCTGGCAGACGCGCACGAAACAGGCGGAAGCCACGCGCCAGGGGATTTGGGTTCGGTGCAGGCCGATCCCCGCCCGTGCGGGGTGCCGTGTCGCCGCATCATTTCCAATTACCGCTGTCGGGGTTGATCCCCGTGCGTGCGGGGTGTTTTCAGTCCGGGTAGATCCCCGCTGGTGCAGGCTTTCTACGCCTTTACCCCGATCGACCGGATGGAGTCCGGTCCGTCCACCCGGGCTGCTGTCTTGCCTCGGTGGCCGTGTGCCTGGCGTCCAGGTGTAGCTGGATCAGCCTGTGGGTGTTGCTCTCGATTCGGTCGAGCCGCTTGTCGAACCCGTTCAGGCGTTCGTGAACTAGGCTCGCCTGCGCCTCCGAGATGTTCTTCGCGGCAGGTCTCCGAGGTCGGTCTGCCGCGGGACGTCGGTGCGGCGGTAGCTCTCCGCGAAGATGCCGGACTGGTCGCGTAGGCGGGATTCAATGAGCGTGGCAGCGACCGGGGACAGGTCGATCCCGAGCTTGGCTGGTCCCGTAGTCTCGAATCGACACGGATCGAGCCCGGGCTTGCTCAGTTCCGGCTGTTCTCGTCGTCCTCGTCTTCGTCGGCGTATAGGTCGAAGATGAGCTGACCGATTTCCGCCATCTGGCGCGCTGTGCTTTCGCGCCCGGCGCGAATCTCTTGCCGGATCTCTGCGGTCGCGGCTTCCAGGCGTGCATTCGTAGCGGTCGTGGCCTTTTCGATCTCCGAGCTGACGAAGCCACGCAGATTCCACATCGCGGCACCGACCACCAGTAGAAGCGTGAGACCGAACCCCACGATGGTCACCGCGTTGCTCTTGAACACTATGCCCTTGCCGGTGGTCATGGCCGTTATGCTGACTTTCGGTCGTACGACCGGTTCCGCTGCGCTGCCTGCTCGTCAGGCTGCTTCGCGGTCGCGGCGACCGGCGAGGAAGCCCTCGAGTGAGCCCTTGAGTTTCGCCATGCGCTCGCGGTTGTCGGCGAGTTCGCGGTTCACTTCGTCGAACCGCCGGTTCATCTCGTTGGTGAGGTTGTCGAACCGTCTGTTCGTCTCTGTGAATCGGCTATTGATGTCGGTCTTCAACTCGTCGATCTGCTTCGTGGTGTTGGCTAGCCGGTCGTTCATGCTCTCTTTCAGGTCCCGGAACATGAGTCTCTTCCAATGACACATGAGCCTGAACGAGGAGTTGTTTCCAACGACACATGAGTATCCATGTTGTCAAGGGCCCGGATCGAGGGAAGACCTCGTCCGCCGCGGGTGGTGAATCAGTACATTCGGGCACCGGCGCCGACCTGTACGTACGATGGTCGAACGTCGCGGCCAATCCCAACGTCACCTCCGGTGAGCGTACGTACCGACAGGGGAGTGACCGTCCCTGCGCGGGGCTCCGATGGCCGCGCACGGCGAACCCGGCGTCCGGACAATCCTTGCACTTGACAGTCATCGACATCAGGGTCGTGAGCCAGCATGCGAACGCTGCCGACGTGACGACGGCACAGCGCGGCGTTCCACTGCAAGCGTTGCATGCACGGGCGCCGACGACGATCCGTCCAGCCGTCGCCGGCCGTTTCGCAGCCCCTCGCGTAGTCACGTCCAGCCCCCTCCGCTGCCGGTCCCGCGCTCGGCTACCGCACTCCGCAAACGTCCGCGGACGGACGTTCGCTCCGCTTGGTCTTCTGCTTCTTCAGAAAGCGGTTTGAACCGACCCGCGTTCAGTTTCGATCAGTGCTCGGTGCTCGCTTACACGTGGAGCCCACGGACTGGTGTTGCCGAGCGCGAGGAACTGACAGAAACTGGACTCGGGGTCGACCGCAAGATGTTGTGGTCGCTGGCGGCATCGTCAAGCCAACAGCGTGCGCGTGTGCTCACCGACGTCAAGGCGCGTCGCTTCGCTCCGCCCCCGCTCCGCGGGGCTGACGGCCTTGACGCCGGCTCCGCGCACGCTCGTCCAGATTGGCTCTTGTCGACGATGCTCACTCATACACCCTCTACATGTTGTGGTCGACGTCCCGTCCAGAATGACGCTCTTTCGGGCGACCGCTGACAGACTGGTCATGCGGCGACGAACGGCGCGCTTCCCGCCGGTGCTGCCGCGCTGCCGCGCCTGGGCCGGTCGGGCAACCAGGAGCGGTTCTGTTCGAGCAGGGCGTTGGCCAGCAGGAGGAGCTTGCGCATGACGGCGGTCAGAGCGACCTTCGGCGGCTTCCCCTGGCCGCGGAGCTGGCGGTACTTCGCACGCAGGTCAGGGTTGCAACGGGCCGCCGCCAGGGCCGGCATGTAGAGAAGCCGCCGCACGCGCGGCCTGCCGCCCTGGATGAAGCTGCGGCCCTGCCAGGCGCCCGACTGGCGCGTGACCGGCGCGAGACCCGCCAGGCTGGCGACCGCCTTGGCGTCGAGGCGGCCGAGTTCCGGCATCCGGGTGAGCAGGCCTGCCGCGGTGATGCTCGACACGCCCGGGATCGAGGTCAGGATCTCGGTCCGGCGGGCCAGTCCCACGTCTTCGGCCAACCGCTTGCCGATTGCGGCATCGACGGCGGCCAGATGCCGGTCAATCTGGGACAGCCGCGTCTTGCTCTGCTGCTTCAACAGCCGATGTCGAAGGTGTTTCTGGCGGTTCCGTGCGGCGGTGCGGTCCGTGACCAGCGCGTCGCGCGCCACCTGCAGTTCCTCGAGGGCGCGGTGCGTCGGCGGCGACGCCTCGGTCGGCCGCAGAGGCAACGCTGTCCCCATTTGCGCGAGCACCCGCGCGTCTACGGCGTCGGTCTTGGCGCGCTGTCCCATCGCCTGCGCAAAACGCCGCGCCTGCAAGGGATTGGCTCGCGCCAGCGGCAGGCCCGCCTGCAGGAGCGCCTCCTCGAAGGCGCGGTGCCAAGGTCCGGTGGGCTCGTACACGACCGAGCGAACCGGCTGGTCGATCCACGCGATCAGCGCGTCGAATCCCGCCGAGTCATTGGTGAATCGCGCGGCCTTGCCGGCGGGAGCCATGTAGGCGTCGAGATGCGTCTTCGAAATGTCAATGCCTACTACGGTAGAATCTGGCATCTTTTCCTGCTCCTGTGCTTGTTTTCGAGCCCTCACGCTCGTGTATCCATTCAGGCCGTGGGAAAAGACGGTGGCGACCAAACTCCGTTCCGGCCCCTGTTCGGCCAAGCAGCTCGCGGTCCGACCACCGCCACCCCCGGCGCTCCCAACCGGGGGGCGCCAGGGGGTGGACCCTCCGAGGTCGGTCCACGGCGATAAAACTAACAAACAAGCCTGAACGGGGGCCGGGTCGAGGATGTTGCACCATCTGCGTGTTTTCCATGACTCTTTCTCCTTTGTCGCCGCGTTGTCTTCTCGTGGTCGTCCGCTTCGTGCGGCTATGTTCTCTCGACCATCTTCACGTCACACTCGAAGGTCTGTGCGAACCACTTCTGCGCTTCCTCGATCGACTTGAAGCGCATATTGCTGTAGAGTCGCCAACGGCTCAGTACCGTTCGCCACCCTTCCGCGGACCGGGCCAGGTGTCCGGCCTTCTGTCCGTTGATCTCGATTGCCCACTCGTTGTCGCTGCTGCGTGTCATCGTCACGCTCAGCGGTTCACGTGGCTTTATCCTCCGCCGCATCCGTTCCTCCTCTCGAGCAACCGTTGTTTCTGTACGCACCTGTCGGTAGTGCGTACGACCAGCGGTCGGTTTTGGAACGCTGAAGGTATTCGTTTAGCGGGTGATTCCTCAACAAATACGGGCAGAAATAGCAGAAATGGGTTGGGGACTCTTGAAGTCCCGAACGGCAACGGAGCTGTGAACTGCATCGGTTCTATTGATGCTTCACCCCTGCGCGTGACGATACCTGCCTGGGTCGGTCGCAGTTGAAGCGACCGTCTCGGGGTTGCCGGTCTTCACGTCTCTCGCGAGGGTGCGATGCCGCCCACCCTCAGGCGGGCGGCGGGAGGAGCCCGAAGGCGTCGGGGACGACGGGACCGGTGGCGCGCAACATCGTGGCGATCAGCGGAGGCAGATCGAGGTCGCGTTGGCGGGCGGTGCGCACGACGCTGGCCAGCACCTGCTGGCTGTCGGCGCCGTGGCGGGTGCGGTTGCCACCGCAGACCTTGCGGATAACGACGGCGGGACGGATGGCCTGTTCGGCGCGCCAGTTGGTCGCGTCGACCGACAGGTCCCACAAGAAGAGAAACACGGCAGCGAATTCGGTGGCCAGATGCCGGGCAAAGCGCTCGGTGTCGTCCAGCGGTGGCGGTGCGTCAATCAGCCGACCGAGCTGGGCCACGAGTCGGCCGCGGACCGATGCCAGACCGTGCTCGCTCAGCTCGCCGTCGTTGCAGCGGTCACGCACGGCAAGGCCCGTCTGCAAGACCGCTTGCACCTGGCCGGCCCAGAGACTGTCGGGATGATCTTCCTGCAGTTCCTTGCATCGTCGGAGTAGGTGATTCAGACAGGATTGGTGCAGCGCGGCTCGGTAGCAGCGATACGACACCCACCCATCGCGCACGAGCACCCCGGCGAAGTCGGCCCCCAGAACCGTGGTGGCATCGTCGAACCCGCGGCCGGGGCAAATGGCGTAGACCGTCGTCTCCGGGGTAACGAACGCCCACAGCCAGTGGCTGATGGCACCCACCCGCCACCCGGTTTCATCCGGCGTGACCACCGGCGAGTTGCGGACCTGCTCGCACAGCGCCGTGTAGGTCGGCGCGGCGTCGCGGGCCGTGCGGTGCAGCAGGTGAGAGAGGCCGCCCGGCGTCACCTGCAGGCCGAACGTGGTCCGCAGCACGTGGGCGACCTTTGCCAGCGGTACGCCCATCTCGGTGTGCAACTCGACGACCAGCGCCACGACGCCGGGGCCCAGTTGCGCACCGGCCGCGCCCAGCGCATCCGAGGTCTGCAGCGCGTGGCGGCCCTGCACGCGCCGCTGACACTGCGAGCAGTGACCCACCTCGATGTCGAAGCGGCGCACGACCGGGCGCACCTCGGGGATTTCTTCCTGATATTGCGATGCCACGCGGGTCACTTCGATCGCGCCGCCACAGTCCGGACACGCCGCCGGGACCGGCGCCGCATGCGTCTCGTCCACCTGGGCCGGACGCCGGCGGCACGCCTGCCGGCCATAGCGTGCACCGGCCCGCCGTCCGGGACGCCCGCCGCGCCCCTGCGGTCGGTCCTTGGCAAAGGGAGCCGCTTGCCGGAAGCCCGCGCGGCGCGCGGTATCGAGTTGTTGCTGGAGCCGTTCACTGTGGCGCTTCCAGCGATCCCGGTCGCGGTTGACCTGCGCCAAGTCCCCGCGCAGCCGCGAGATCTCCCGGTCCTGCTGCTTGATGCGCGTGTCCCGCGGATCATCCTCACGCTGGGGCGCGCCCTGACCCTCGGCCATACCCCGCTTGTCGGCACGGGCGCACCAAACCTGCAGTCTTTAAACGCGGATCTTCGCCGCGACCCGCTAAACAAAGACCGCTGAAGTTCCTTGAACCGATTCTATTGTTTATTTGCTGCCGAGACCGTCGGCGGATAGCTGTTTGTTGCGTGACGGAAGAAGCGGGCGGCCCTTAGACCGCCCGCCGTGTTTGCCGTGCGGGTCAGTCCTGGACCACGTGTCCGCCCGTCCAGCCGGCCCAGCTCGATTCTTTTCCAAGACTGTTGAACACCTTGGCGTCCATCTTCGCATCCCACATGTCTACTTGATGGCCGTCTATGGTGCCGAACGATCCACGGAACGTCATCGTTCCGGTGCTTCTGCCTGTGCCTGTCCCGGTGCGGCAGTTGGTGTCGTTGGCGCCGACGGCGCCTCCTATCCTGGTGAACCGTGACAGTGCCGCGTCCCAACGGTGCGGGCAAGCCTCGTACTTCATGTCCATCCGGCGGATGCGCGACAGATTCCCGCGTGAGTCCGTGCCGGCGAACCCCGCTGTCCAGCGCATCGTGAGAGACCCGTTACCGTACGTGGCTACACCTTCGGGCGGATCCGGCAGCTCGTCACAGTTGTGGGGTGAGCACGGGTCGGGATCGGTTGATCCACCGCCACCACCGAACGTCGAAGCGTTCTGCGAGACGAGTTTGTTGTCACTATTGCGAGTGATGTCGACCTCTTGCGTCGGGCCGTAGATCGTAGAACCCCTACGGAGCGCGAACCGCATCCAGATAGTCTGATTCACAGCACCGGGCCAGCCGGCCGCGAGCCATTCGAGTTTCAGACCGGAGAAGCCACCGTTCCCGAGCGCATAAGGGACGCAGTCGAGGCCGTTGGTGCTGATGCTGGCCACCTGATATGACGACCGGTTCCCGACTGAAATCGCACACTCCTCCGCCGTGCCTGTGCCGTAACCGCTACGACGGTGGCTATCCTCTGGAGCGAATCTGAAATTTAAGATCTGTTCGCCCTTGGCACCGACGACGTCACCAGTTTGATTGCCGAGCTGGACGGTCACGGCTCCAGGCGCATCCCACGTACGCGCCGTATCCGTCTCGTTGCTCCACGGGCCGGATCGTCCGTTGTGAGTTGCCCGGACTCGGAACCTATAGGGTGTTTCTACACCCAGAGGCGGCATGTCCGCGAACGAAATCGTACGGGTCAGTGGGCCTTCATTTGTGAAGTTCGTCCAGCTCCGCCATGCTCCACCGCGCGCACTGGCCTCCACGCTGTACGTGACGCCCGCCCCATCTTCCGGGATCGCGGGCTCATCCCAGCGCAGCAAGACGTGCCCTGAATCCTGGTGGATCGCTCGCATGTACAGCGGCGCTGTCGGGGTGACGGCGGTACTACGATTGACTGTCACCTCGCGCGACCACGGCCCCGCGTTGTGGCTCGCGTTGTTGGTCGTTCGGATCCTGTAGGTGACGACTGCTTCGTCCTCGGTCAGTGGGCCGCAGCGCGGCGCTGGACAAGAAGGCAACGCACCGTGAATGTACTCGTCGATATCCGACAGCATCTGTACCGCAGTGGTGCTGCTCGGAGTCGCCACGTCAAGCTCAACCCTAGTGTACGGACAGCTGGAGGGCTGGCTCGGCAGGCTCCACGTGATCCGGTTATGCCGCGGATCGACAGCCCGTGCGCTGAACGATCTGACGGCTGGCAGGCTGCATTCGGTTGTTGGCGCGGCTTGCTGCACGACCCTCTCACCCACGACCGTTCCGCCGTCCTTCCAGACCAGGCGTCCGGTGCGCAAGCTGCCGGTGTCGTTCCTTTCGACATCGAAGTTGACGCTCAGGTTGTAGAGCGGGGGCGTCGGGGCGGTTGACCCGCTAGAGATGCTAGAGCGTGCCGCGGTCGTGCTGACCCAATTGGCTACCGTGGTTCCTGTCGTTCCGGCGTAGAAGTCTTCGGCCGAACCGGCGGTCTCGACGGTCTCCTTTTCCGCAGACAGCGCGGCCCTGTTGCATGTGACCTCGATCAGGAAACTGACCGTACCGGCTCCCGGATCGATTGCCCCGAGCCGTGTCTGATTGTTCGGGTTCGTGTCCGACGGCTCGCACTCTAGCGTGGGTGTGTTCCGAGGTCCCCCTCTGCCATCGTCCCCACCGCCATCGCCGCTTCCGTCGTCGCCTCTCCCGCCGCTGCCGCCACCCGCTCTGATCTGCTCTACGTCCTCCGCAGTGATGTTCGATACGTACAGCCCGGCACGCCTCTCGCTCAGGTTCCACCGGCCTCCCGCGGTCTCGAAGCCGAACCCGCTGAGATTGTCGTTGCTGAAGATCCGAATGAGCCCGGTGCCGTCGTCGCGCTTCCAGACGTTCGAGTTGGAGAGAACACGTTCATCCGGGAAGCTGTCCGGCTCCAGGTGTGTCTCCTGGGCGTTCCAGCTCCAATTCACGCCATTGAAGTTGATCGTGTTTGCCGGCTTGCCGGCCATACGCGCGTCCGGCCCTGACATCGAATGCAGGCCCTCGTCGCCGCCCTCGCCACCGAGCCCAGGCATGCCCGGCATCCTGGTCTGGCCGGGTGACGACGACGTCGCCGTGTCCACCGGGGAGGGCGACATCGGCCCGCCGCCCTCGTCGTCTCCGCACCCTGCTGTCACCAACAGTGCCAGCACTACCGCTCCGATTCTCATTCCCATTTGCGCTCCTCCCGGTGTGTGTGTGGTTTTGCCCGCAGTGCGTTCGGGTTGGAGGTTCGCGATCGGTACTCGCGTAGGTTCGCGGCGTATGTTGTCCCACTCTTACTGGATAGGTGCGCTAGGTCGGCCGGTGTGGCAGTCTGCCGGCGTGGCGGTGTGGCAAGTTCACCGCGCGCGCCTGCGGTCACGCTCTTGTTGAAGTCATCTATCACGTTGTCTGTCCCCTCGTTCCGGCCTGGACCGGCCGCGCGAAGCCGGATGCACACCGTGTAGATCGCCGGATCGACGACCGCAGGTGGCACCGTCACCGCTCAGAGCTGGTCCGCGTTGGGCACAAACCCTATACCCGAACCACCTTCTGATTGCAGGGACGTATGGCGGGAGAGAACCGGACAGGCCGGGTGGAAAAAACTTTGGCTACGCGGTCCTGGGGACCTCGGCGAGCGCGGCGGCGAAGGCTGGCGCGATGTCCGGCCGCCCCGCCCGGGGGGCCGTCAGAATCGATGCCGCGAAGACGGCCACAGCCGTCGCCGCTGTCGGCGCGGCGGAGGCGTCCGGCCCGCCGGCCGCGAGGCGCTGGCGCCGGATGCGGCGCTGCACCTCCTCGATGGTGCCGCCGGCGAAGGGCTGCCGGCCCGCCACCATTTCGTAGAGGACCACGCACAGCGACCAGACATCGTCGGCGGCCTCGGCCGGGCGGCCGGTGAGCACCTCGGGCGAGAGGTAGAGCAGGGTGCCGCCCACCAGGGCCGCGTCGTCCACCGCGTGCGCCAGCCCGAAATCCAGCAGCTTCGGCGCCCCCTCCGCAGTGAACCCGATGTTGCTGGGCTTGACGTCTCCGTGCAGGCAGCCCTTCTCGTGCAGGGCCGCCAGGGCGTCGGCCAGCCGGATGACGATAGCCACCGCCTGCGCGGGGGCGAGCGGCCCGTCCCGCAGCCGGTCCTCCAGCGTGCCGCCGGCCAGGAACTCGACGACCAGACACGGACGTCCCCGCCAGACCTCGACGCCGTAGATTTGGGCCACGGCCGGATGCGTCACCGTCGACATGGCCCAGGCTTCCGAGTGCAGCCCCATCAGGCGGTCGAGGGACCGCGCCGTCAGGATCTTGATCGCCACGTCGCGCTCGAGCCGCAGGTCGCGCGCCAGGTAGACCGCGCCCATGCCCCCGGCCCCCAGGCGGCGCGTGAGGCGGAACTTGCCGGCGAGCAGTGTCGGGACCTCCGTGGCGACGTAGGCCGACCCGCAGGCGCAGCCTGGCGGCGCGCCGGCCGCACTCACGCATCGGCAGACGGGACACTCCTCGGCCGGCGGCGCCTCCCCCGACCCCGCGCCCGGCGCGTTGAGCAGCTGCAGGCGCGCCAGCGCCAACCCGGCGGCCGCGCCGAGCGCCTCCAGGAACGGCAGGTCGACCGAGCGGACCAAGCGGCCGTCGAGGCGACGGCCCACCACCAGCACCCCGAGGACGTCCGTCCCTGGACCGGGCACCGGCACGATCACGTCGGCGCCCGTCTCGGTGACCCAGGCCGCGTCAGCGGGCGGCAGCAAGGGGAAGACCGACGGCCGTCCGGCCGGCTCGACCCGCACGGGTCCGCCGGCCGTTTCCAGCAGGTGGACGATGGCCGTCTGGCGCGACAGGGGCACGATCCGGGCGTGCGGGGCGCTGAACCCGCCGGCGCGGGTCTCGGCGTCGTCCGCCACCAGCAGGGTCGCGGGCGCGCCGCACCCGCGCCGCACCGTCCGGGTGACGGTCTCGCCGACGGTCGTGCTCCGCTCGGCCTGCGCCAAGGCGCCTGCCGCGTCGGCCAGGGCCTGCCGCTGGTCCGCGGTCTCAGGGAGGATCCAGGCGTCCAGGTGGAGCAGAATGCGGTCCCGCGCGGCGATCACCAACAGCAGGATCCCGACGGTCGCGACCAGCGCCTGCGCCAGCGGATCCGCGATGACGGCGCCCACCGCCCGCTCCGGGCTGCGCCCGATGAGCCACGCCAGCGCCCCGGCAGGCACGGCGGCCACCGCCCCGAGCAGGCCGCGGCGCCGCAGCAGGCGGCGGTAGAGCGCCCGCACCGCCTCCCGCAGGTGGGGAATGCGCGCCGCCAGCACCGCGTACCAGAGCAGGAGGAACCCGGGAAAGCGCAGCACCTCCATCACCAGGATCGTCGGCGACCACCGGTAATTGGAGACCCAGTCCCCGGGCGCGAACGTCTCGGCCACGTTGTAGGCAGTCGACAGACCCATGAGCAGGAAGAACCCCACGCTGAACACCACGACGCGCCGCACCTCGTCGGCCGACGCTGTGTGCGCGCGCAGCGCGAGGAGGATGACCGCCCCCAGCACCAGCAGGTCCTGCGTGGCGACCGTGCCATCGAGCACCAGGGCGACCGGCGCGACCGCGCCCGCCCGCGCCAGCGCCAGCGTCACGGCGCAGGCCACCCAGAGGCCGACGCCGATCAGCACGCTGGCCGGGATCATGCGACGCGCCAAGTCATCGAGCCAGGTCCGGCGATGGACCCGCGGGCACTCGCGCGCAAACGCCCACAGGAACGCCGGCGCGAACAGGAACGCGGGCATGTAGAAGGCCAGGAAGAACCGGCTGTCGACGGGCAGATGCTGGAGATAGGCCGCGTACGCCGCCGGCGGCGGCACCTCCAGGACAAAGGCCGGGAGCATGTGCAGCGGCGCTTGGGTGGCCTTGAGGAGGCTATAGACGCCGAGCAGCCAGGTCCGCCAGTCCCCGCGACCGGCCCACAGCAAAAGGCCCGCGGCGGCGGCGTGCGCGACGAACTTGGTCGTCATGAAGGCAGCCACCTCGCCGTGCGCGCGATAGTAGTCGCCCCAGGCCCACGGCAGCAGCAGCAGCGTGGCCGCCACCTCGAGGCTGGCGAGGCCGATGAGCGCGTGGACGGCGTGGCGTACGCCCGCGCGGCCGTAGAACCGGGTGGCCGGCACGGTCTCCGCCGCCGGGCCCGCCACCGGGCGGCTCGCCAGCACCCGCTCGATGACGCGCAGGTTCTCGATCTGCGCGCGCTCGGCGCCCGCGGCCAGCCGGGCGCAGCGCTCCCACTGCACCTGCTGGTCCAGCGTGAGCGCGTCGGCCACGTCGCCTACCAGATCGTCACGGTCGTCGGTGCGCATCACAAAGCCGGCATCCCACCGCGCAGCGCCAACCCGCGCGCACGGCGCGCGGCCAGCGGAGTATGTCTCTAATGACGTCTGGGTGGCCGGAACCGGACGGGTTCCGCACGGGGTGCCGTCGACGCCCTCCCGGGCGCGCCGGCGCGCGGGACGCTACCGGGTGGAGGCCAGCGGCATGACCGCGCTCAGCCGAATGACGGCCCGCTTGAGCGCCTTGCGCGCGGCGTCCGGACTCGGGAGGCGTTCGATGGCGGCGAGCTGCGCGTAGTTGTACCCCAGTTCCGCCCGGCCGACGATCAGCCGGCGATCGCGGACCTTCAGGCGCTTCAGGCCGTCCCGGTAACGCCCCCACAGCTCCTCCCGCAGGCGTCGCTGATACTGTGGCGCCGCGTCCTCGAAGGGCCGCAGGGGGTCCTCCCCAGGGGCGAGGCGGGCGATGTCCAGACGGCGGATGGCCCGGCGCAGCTCGTCCTGGACGCGGTTCTCCACGGCGCGCCGGAGATAGGCGCGCAAGGCGCTGACGTGCTTCGACTCGAACCAGGTGAGCCGGGCGAAGGTGTGATGCAGCACGTCCTGCACCAGATCGCTGGTCGCCACCCCCCCGCTGCGGGCCCACTGCGGCAGGCGGCCGCGGGCTCGTATCCGCAGCCAAGGCGCGTACCGCTCGAACAGCGCGGCCACCGCCGAGGCGCTCCCCCGCCGCACCTGATTCAGGAGACGCTGCTCGGAGCCGGGATCCGTGGGATCCGCTCGGCCGGCATCGTTCAACGGCGCGGGCATGCGGTTCCGGGCCGGCGCGCCCGGCCTCGACGTGCGGTCGGCCGGGATGCCACCGTCGCCGTCCTCGACCGGGGCTGTGCTCTTGTCGGATCGTTGCACGTGGTTCCGTCGCGCGTCTGGGACCGCTTCCCGCTGAAGTCCCGGCCCTCCGTTCGCACTACCGTGCCGGTCGCGTTGCACAATGGTATGGCCAATCGAACCGATGATAGGGCAATCCCGTTCCACGGCGCGGCAGCCTCGGAAAGCCTTACCGCCCGGATCGCTCTCTCACCGGGCCGTGTGTTTCTTACCCGGCGGCCAGGGGTGAGCCGCGTGGTGCGCACCGGCAGGATGAAAACGTGCGCGCGACGCCTGACGAACCAATCATGCGCTAGCGGGAATCGGGACCGACGACGCCCCGGAACCGGCGACCGTGAAGACGCGAGGGGAGTACCAAGCTCGCGGCCCGACAAGAGGGGCGCGACGCCTTGGTTGACACTGACAAGTGCGTAGAATACCGCTTCTACGCAGTCTGGCGACGGACCGCCGTCGATGTCAACGCCCACTCGTACCGGCTCGATGATCGATACCGCCCCGGTCCGCTCGCGCGCCGCGTTCGCTCGAACTGAACTAGCTTCCCGGCCCCGTCGTGTCCGTCTCTGCCAGGGCTCCGGGTCCCTGCTGGGGCGCCTCGGCCGCTCCCTCTACCATCGCCGGATGCGTTCCGTTGTCGCCCTCTCGCTGTCGACGCTTCTCCCCGCTTCGGGGGCCATTGCGCAGCCGCGCGCCGAGCAGGTCGATCCGTTCGCGGTGGCCGCCGCGGGCCTCGGCCGCGTCATCTAGTCTCGGGTCGCCACGCTCGACCGTATCGGCGTCGACCCGTTCGTGCTGTGTGCTCCGCAGGCCGCCGACTGTCCCGATCGGACGGGGTGTTGCCCGACGGTCTACCGGTCGGACTTCGTCCTCGGCGGCCTCGTCGTCGCGGACGTCCGGGGCGCGGTCGGCTCGGGCCGTTGGCGGGCGCACGTGGACTATCTGCGGAGCACCCGCGAGGGCGTGACGTTGCAGTCAACGTGCTGGCGGCGTGGCGGTTCCTGGAGCGGGACGACCCCCGCACGGCGCTGCCGTTCGGCGCCAGCATGCGCCGCGGCGTCCGTCATCAGGCCGGGGCGGCGCTGGACTGGCCGGTCGGCCGCCGGTTCTTCGTGCGCGTGGACGAGCGGCTCATCCTGTTTTCGCGTCGGGATCGGAGCCGGGATCGGCTTCTGAACCAAACGGTCATGAGCGACGACGCGCCGCTCGCCCCGAAGGATGAAATTCGTCAGAACCGACCGCCGACGGTCGCACAATAGTGGCGGAGGTGGGACGCGTGGTCGTCTTGTTTCAATGGTGGGTGTTATCCCCGAACCCAAACTGACCCGGCCGGTTCGGCATCGAGCCCCGAATTGCACCCGGCCCTCGGGCCGTGGACGCGCGGCAAAACGCAACCGTGCCCATGCAGGGCGCGAGTCAGAGTCCGACCGGCCTGCCCCGCCTCCGTCTACCCCCCCCCCGAAAACTGGAGGCAATCCGATGATGAACGATGAGTTGTGTGTTGTCCATCCCCGCGCGGCGGGCCTCGACATACACAAGGGGCATATCACCGCCACGGTGCGGCTGTCCGAGGCGACGGCCGGCCCGCCGCGGTGCGAGACGCGCATGTTCAGCGCGCTGGCGAGCGGTTTGGCCGCCCTGGTCGCGTGGTTGACGAGCCACCGCGTCGTGGCCGCCGCGATGGAAGCGACCGGCGTCTACTGGCACACGCCGTGGCAGGCGCTTACCGACGCGGGCATCAAGGCGCAGTTGCTCCACGCGCAACATGTGAAGCAACTGCGCGGCCGCAAGACCGATGTCGAGGACAGCCGCTGGCTGGCGCGGGTGTGCCAGTTCGGGTTGGGGCGGCCCAGTTTCGTCCCCTCCCAGCAGTTCCGCGACCTGCGCGCGTTGAGCCGCCACCGGCGGAAGCTGGTCGCCCGGCGCTCTCAGGTGCGCAATCAGGTGCAGAAGGTGATCGACCGCGGCGGCGTCCGCATCGGGACGGTGCTGAGCGACATCTTCGGCAGGAACGGTCGCCGCATCCTCGACGGTCTGGTCAACCGGCTGCACAGCACCGACATCCTGGCCTCGCTCAGCGCACACGTCCGCGGCAAGCTCGAGCAACTCGGCGACGCGTTGCGCCTGGCGCTACGCGAGACCGAACGCCTCCTGCTCGCCGACCTGCTGACCGAGCACGACACTATCAGCCGGCGCGTCGACGACTTCAACCGGCACCTCGACGCGGCGCTGGCCCCCTACCAGCCTGTGGCGAAAGTCGCGGATCCGGCCTGGCCCCGGCGCGGTCGAGTTTCGTACACTGAACGGCATGGCGATGGGCAAGAGACCGGCGGCGCGCCAGGCGTCGCCGATGTGGGTGGACACGGCGGACCTTCCGACGAACGATGGGCATCCTTACTTCGAGCGGCTGAACCGGGTCCTGGCGGATTCCGGATTCGATGCGTTCGTCGAGGAGTTGTGCGCGGCCTTCTACGCGGACCGGCTGGGACGGCCGAGTCTGCGTCCGGGTCGGTATTTCCGGATGCTGTTCATCGGCTATTTCGAGGGTCTGTCGTCGGAGCGCGGGATTGCGTGGCGGGTGGCGGATTCGCTGAGTCTGCGGTCGTTTCTGGACTTGGAGCTGACCGAGGCGGCGCCGGATCACTCGACGCTGTCGCGCACCCGGCGGCGGATCGACGTAGAGACCCACGAGGCGGTATTTACGTGGATTCTGGAGCGGCTGTCCGCTGCGGGTCTGGTGCGGGGGAAGACGGTCGGCATTGATGCTACGACGCTGGAAGCGAACGCGGCGATGCGGAGCATCGAGCGGCGGGACACGGGAGAATCCCACGAGGCGTTCATTCGGCGGTTGGCGGAGGCGTCCGGCGTGGAGACGCCAACGCGGGCGGATCTGGCTCGGTTCGACCGGTCTCGGAAGAACAAGAAGACGTCGAACAAGGAGTGGAAATCGCCGCAGGACCCGGACGCGAAGATCGCGAAGATGAAGGACGGTCGGACGCACCTGGCCCACAAGGCCGAGCACGGGGTCGACATGGACACGGGGGCCATCGTCGCGGTGACGGTGCAGGATGCATCGGATGGTGACACGGCGACGCTGCCGGAGACGCTGATCATGGCGGCCGAGCAGGTTGAGGCGGTGCAGCCGGCCGGCGCGGGGGTCGAAGAGGTGGTGGCCGACAAGGGCTACCACAGCGACGAGACGCTGGTGGCGCTCGGCGCGGTAGGGGTTCGGAGTCACGTATCGGAGCCGGAGCGCGGCCGGCGCTGCTGGCAGGACAAGAAGACGGGAGAGACACCGCCGGAGAAGCGTGCTGCGCAGAAGGCTTTGTATGCGAACCGCCGGCGTGTCCGCGGGCGGCGGGGTCGTCGCCTGCAACGGTGCCGGGGCGAGGTGGTGGAGCGGACTTTCGCGCACATGTATGAGACGGGCGGTATGCGCCGGGTGTGGGTGCGCGGTCACGAGAATGTCCGCAAGCGCGTGCTGCTTCAGGCGGCCGCCTGCAACATCGGGCTGCTCCTGCGCAGCCAGACCGGCATCGGTACGCCCCGGAGCCTGCAGGGGCGGGCTGTTTCGGCGATTTGCCGCCTGATCGGGCGTTTGATCGACCGCTGGGGGCGTCTGACGCGCGCCTGGGGGTCCAAATGGACACCGGCGACGCTCGCTGGCTCAATCGCTCATCGCCAAGCTGCCTGAACAGCGGAACTCAGCGAACAGACTTCTTCCACGGGCTGCTACGCCGAGCAACTCCGCCTGCTGGAGACCCTTCCCGGCATCGACCACACGGCGGCCTGCGCCATCCTGAGCGAGATCGGAGCCGACCCGCACCGCGTGTTCGGCAACGCCCACCGCCTCGCGACCTGGGCCGGCTTGTGCCCCGGCAACAACGAGAGCGCCGGCAAACGCCGCACCGGTCGCACCCGGCGCGGCAACCAGACGCTGCGCGCCGTGCTCATCGAGTGCGCCCACGCCGCCGCGCGGACCCACAACTGCCAGTTCCAGACGTATCACCAAGCCCTGACCAGGAAGCGCGGCTACAAGCGCGCCATCGTGGCCACCGCCCACAAGCTGCTGCGATGCGTCTTCGCACTGCTCCGCGACGACACGCCCTACCGCGACCCGGATACCGACTACGAGGCGCTGCTCGTGCAGCGCAACGCGTCGCGCTGGCTGCGCAAGCTGCACCAGTTCGACATTCTCGTCCGCAACGACGACGGCACCTGCTCGGTACACTGGCCGTCTCCCGCGAACAGGAGCACCGTCCCGACGCGCTGAGACCGCCATCCCACGCGTGTTGCCCCCGGCAGCACGGTTCGCGCAGAGGCCAGTTGGGGCAGCCTCGCCAGTCGAACCGTCACCCGTCGGGCAACCGTGTCCACCGCCGCCATCTGTTCGTGACACCTTCCGTCGCGCCAGGAGTCGTGCGTCCCGAAGACCCGGAAATTTCGCGGCAAGCGCGGGTCGAGACTGCCGAGGTGATCGCCGTGTGCTGGAACACGATCATCTTGATGATCACGTTCTGATCGTGTTCGCGCGCTTGTATGAGCCGCTCCCGCGTTCGGCCGCATTTCCTCTGATAGTTGCAGCCACGGTGATCGTGCGTGCTCGCACGGCTGGGATGAGGACGCGTTGGGGTGCCGTTGGGTGCCAGCGCTGGCACCCAACGGCTATTCCACCTAGACAGCCTGCACTGCCCGAACAGCATCGCGGCACTCATCGAAACTGCGTGAGGGTGAGACGGCCCGGTCTGCAACCACTGGTTGAGCCGCGCGGCCGTCACCTCGTCGGTGACCGTCAGCGCTACGGCCCGCGAGAGCTGGCTGGTCCCTGACCCGGCCGGCGGCGGATAGACCGAACAATCCCTTGCCGCCAGACAGACGGCGGGTCACAATCCCGAAGGCGGAGGCGGGGTGAGGAGAACCGCCCCGGGTAGGCGTCGACGGAACGTCAATCAGCCGCGCGCAGTTGCGCGGACGCCTGGTGCGCCTCGACGAAAGGGACGGCCGGGACGCACCGGAGGGGCATGAACGGGACCGTCGCGTTACTCCGGCGGGTGCTCGCGGAAAAGCGCGTCGCCGTTGCGCTGGTGGCGCTCGGTCTGGCCGCCGATGCCGGGCTCTATACTCTCGCGGTCTACCCAGCGAGCGTCGAGGTCGAGGACGCGGGCCGGCGTGCGGCTGCGGCCGCCGCCAATCTGGAAGCGGCACGGCGGGGCTTCGAGAGCGCCCGGCTCGCCGCGGACGCGATGACACGGGCGGACGCGGAACTGCGCACGTTCCACGAGGAGATCCTGCCGCGCGATCTGGCCGGCGCGCGCGCACTCACGTTCGCCCGACTTGCCGCGCTCGCGGCCGACCACGGGCTGCTGATGGAAAGGCGCGCCTCCGCGCCGGACCGGGAAGAAGGCAGCCGGCTGGCGCGACTTCAGGTGTCGATGCTGCTCAGCGGCGCGTATCGGGACATTCGCCGGTTCATCCACGCGCTAGAGACGGCGCCGGAGTTCGTCGTCATCGAGGAGATCGTTCTGAGCCAGGGAGACGAGACGGAGGCGGGGGAAGTACTGAGCATGGTTCTCTCCACCTACTATCGGGACGATGATCATGCACAGCGCGTCGAGCCGTAGCGCGGGGCGTCCGAAGCCGTCGAGCGACCTGCGGGGGAGGGTGCTCATGGGCACGACCAGCCGCCTGGTGCGGGAGATGCTCGGCTATTCCTTCGTCGAGCTGCTCGTCGTCAGCAGCATCCTGCTGATCCTCGCGTCGGCGGTCGCGCCGCTCGCGCAGGTGACCATGCAGCGCCAGCGGGAGATTGAGCTGCGGCGGGCATTGCGTGAGATGCGGACCGCGATCGACGGCTACAAGGACGCGGTGGACCTGGGTGTCATCGGCGGCACGGAGATCGATCCGGAGAACCAGGGCTATCCTCCCAGCCTCGAGACGCTCGTGGGGGGCGTCGAGCCGGTCGACGAGAACGCGGGCAGCGTCCTGCGCTTCCTGCGGCGGATTCCGATCGATCCGATGACGAAGAGCACCGACTGGGGCCTGCGCTCCTACCAGGACGATCCCGACACCACACGCTGGGGCGGGGACAACGTGTACGACGTCTACACGAAATCGCGAGGCACGGCGCTCGACGGCACGCGCTACCGGGACTGGTGAGACGATGCGGGACTGGCGGGGCGCGCAGGGCTGGACGCTCATCGAGCTGACCATCGTGATCTCGTTGATCACGGTGCTGTCGACGATCGCGCTCGTCGGGTACAGCAACGCCGTGATCCGCTCGCGGGAGGCGGTGCTGAAAGAGGACCTCTTCCGCATGCGCGACGCCATCGATCAGCACAACGCCGACCTCGGGGAGTACCCCCGGGATCTGCACGCCCTGGTGAGCGGCGGTTATCTGCGCTCGATCCCGGAAGATCCGGTGACGCGGTCGTCCGCAACATGGGTGGTCGTGCCGGCGGAACCGGATCCGGCGGAACCGTTCGTCCAGGGCGTCTACGACGTCAGGAGCGGATCCGAGGCGATCGCCCTCGACGGCACCGCCTATGCCGACTGGTAGCAAGTCCGTGAAGAAAGTCCGGCGACTGCGCGGACAGCAGGGATTTCGCGATGGCCGCTCTCAGGGCGTCTACGACGTCAGGAGCGGATCCGAGGCGATCGCCCTCGACGGCACCGCCTATGCCGACTGGTAGCAAGTCCGTGAAGAAAGTCCGGCGACTGCGCGGACAGCAGGGATTCGCGATGGCCGCTCTGCTCGTCGCTCTCGCCGTCATGAGTCTCATGCTGTCGATGACGCTCCCGGTGTGGCACCACGCGGCGCAACGCGAGCGCGAGGCCGAGCTGATCTTCCGCGGCGAGCAGTACGCGCGGGCCATCATGCTCTACCAGCGGCAGACCCCCGGCGCCTACTCACCCGCTGTCGAGGGACGGTTTCTGCGCCGCGCCTACCGCGATCCGATGACTGCCGGCGGCGAGTTCCGGCTCATCCTGCAGTCCGAGCTGGTCGAGTTCTCCGGTCTCGGCGCCGTCGGAGGGGCGGCGGACGACGGCGAGCCCGAGGAAGCGGGAGACGGGCCGCGCCGCCAACGCCAGGGCGAAGACGTCCGGGACCGCCCGGGATTCATGCAGGGAGTCCGGCCGTTCGCGAACCGCGGAGAACGTACGCCCGGCGGCGTGGACGGCAACATCGCCGGCGTCGTCAGCCGTAGCGAGGAGACTTCGATAGCGCTCTACAACGGGCAGTCGCGGTACAGCGACTGGGTGTTCCTCGGCGAGGGGCCCCCCGGCGGCGGGCCAGGCAGGCGGCGAGTCGGGTCAGCCGGAGCCGGGACTGTCCGACCCATTCGGAGGGACGTCGGGCAGCGGAGCGGGAGCCCGTATGGGAGGGTTGGAACAGCTCGCCGCAGTCCGGACAGCGAGGCTCCCGTTCCCGTTGATCGACCTCGAACCGGACGTGGCAGCTCCCGCACTCGCCCGGGGCTTCCCCCGCTCCTGTTGCTTCGTGCTCCGGGTCCGCGACCGGCCGGGTTGGGGGGGCGCGCCCACACGGCAGTTACCGGCTCGGCTCAAGCCTGATGCAACGCGCCGACGGCTTCCCCGCCACCGCCGCCTGCTCTTCCAAGACATATGATCGCTTTCGATGCCAACCGGCGGCCGCCACGAACACAGCGATCTCGCCCAGGGGCGCTTCTCGACCGCCGTCGTCGAGAAACTGTTCACCGCCAGCCGCTACCTCTTCGCCGTCAAGCCCTGGACCTTCGTCAAAGCCGACCAGGTGCTGCGCATGGACATCCCGACGCTCGGCATCGACGGTGCCTGCCTGTCGATCATCGGACAGCTCGGCGAGAGTCGAGGCGTACTCATCTTCCCCTCGCTCGATGGCTTCGAACGATTCCTCGCGGCCGCAAACGCCAGCCGCCGCGAACATGGTGCGACCACGATGGGCACCGAATTGCTCTCGCTCACCTTCCAGCACGCCACCGAATTGCCGCCATCGATGTACCGAGAGGCGATGAGCAACGCATTGCCGGTCGAAAGCCCGGACGCCTACCCCCTGGTCGCTCACCGAAACCCGAACGGCATTCCACAACCGCTCGGCGACCGTGACGTCGAGACCGCCACCGCCTGCGCTCTCGCGCTGAGCGCGTTCCTCCCCAAGCATGCCGGCATCTTCCAGGCCGACTCCTTCACTCCAGTCTGCGAGTCGTACTTCGACGACGACGACCGCGAGGTGCGGTTCACCGTGCCCTACGAAGCGATCGCCGACTTCAAACTGAACGAACCCGCGGAACAGGAGCGCGACGCCTCTCTCTACCCCACGCCGCCGGCAGAAACGTTCCAACCGCGCGTGGGACGCAACCGACCCTGTCCCTGCGGCAGCGGCCACAAATACAAGAAGTGTCATCTGCCGGCCGACGAAGCCGAGCATGACGCAACCCGAAGCCTGGCCGCCACGCTACCCCCTTTGCGAGACCGGGACGGGGACCACTTGCTGACCACCGTGGACCACTTTGAGGTCACGCTCGGAGCCATGCCCAAAATCGATGCCCGGCTCGCCCACATCGAGGGCGCCAAGCGGGAGAGAGCCGACGAAGACTCGGTCGCATACATGGTCGTAACCAATGACGAAACCCAGCCAGGCACCGGCAAAACCGTCATCGGCCGGGTATGGTTGACTCCCACCGCGCTACGCCTCGAAACTGGCTCGCAAGAGCGCGCCGACGCGCTGCGTCAACTGGTCGAGGCGCTCTGCGGCGCGCGTATCCGACATCGCGCGCGCGAGCACACCGACCTGCCGGCCGCACCTGAATCATGAGAGCCTGCTGGCCGACCTGAAGGGACGCGTCACGTGTGAGGATCATGCCGATCACGGCATCCATCTACGCGCGGTTACTGGCGACGTGCGGCGTCGAGCATCCGTGAGGACCGGGGAACCGTCGCCGAATCGATACGTCCAGTGACGACGATGCGGGGACCCATGAAGGGGCGCCGGCCTCAGTCGAGATCCACCGGGTAGATGAGCAGGCGATTGTTGTCGAGCTGCGGAATCAGGACGCGACCGCGGCCCGCGTCGAAGCCGATATCGGCGGCCGGGGTATCGGAGATGATCTCGGTCACCGCGCCCGATGACGAGACGTGATAGACGGCGTTGGCGCCGAAACTCGAGACCACCAGCGAGCCGTCTTCCAGCGCCACGACGCCGTCGAGCTGTCCCTGGGGCAGCTCGGCCAAGACCGTCAGCTCCCCGTCCGGGGCGACGCCGACGACCGTGTTCCCACCGACCGGGACCATCACGAGGCCCTGCGGGGTGTCGATGATGCCGTTGGGCAGGGCCAGCGCGTCGCCTTGCGCGATCACCCGGGCCTCGCCGCCGGCCTCGAACCGGTAGATGGCGGCCGTGCCGGTCGGCGCGAACCCCTGCGCGGTGATGGCGATGCCGGTATCGGTGACGTACACGGTCCCGTCGGCGCCGACCGCGACGTCGTTCAGGAAGCCGGCGTTCGGCACCGCCCACGCGCCGAGCGGCGCGCCGGAGGTCCGGTCGAACCGGCGGACGACATCGATGTCCGCCACGTAGAAGCGGTCTCCGTAGACGGCGCTGCCCTTGGGGGCGTGCAGCGTCACACCCGGGTCGGCGCCGTCTATCCATTTCAGATCGAGGACCTGCCCGTCCGGCGACACGCGCGAGATGAACCCGTTGTCGTCGCGGTCGCCCGGCCCGCCGTTGATGTTCGACACGAGGTAGACGTCCGCCACCGGGTCGTGGAGGGCCGACTCCGGCGTGCTCATGTCTCCGACGGGGATGGGTTCCTGACCGTACAGCGGACTGGCGGCGCACAGCATCGCGGCGAGCGCGAGCGCCTGGCGCCAATGTACGCGGATCTCTCGGTCGCGTGTCATGTCGAGCTCCCGGGGCGCCCCCGGCGGGGCGCGGTTACGTTGTCGTTCGTGGGTCACCGGCAGAGAGCAGGCGCATTATCGCATGTCGCGACCCCGCGCCGATGCCGGTGGTGAACGGGGGCGCGAAGGAGCGGTGTCGCCTTCCTCCCCGAGTTCCACGACCAGGGGAGGGCTGCGCCAAGCGCCCCGACGCGGGTGGCCGCGGCGCGCACCAGCGGGCGTTGCGTCCGACCAGGTCGCGCGCGCCGGCTCGTCGCCGTAATCGCAGGGGGGTGCGCCGGAGCGAGGTGAGCGCGCCGTGGGCGGACGCCCCGGTCCGCCCACGCGAGAGTCAGGATCGGGTTGAACGGAATCTCCTTGACGGTGAACCGGACGCCGACTCCTGCGTGTGGAACAGCCACACGCCGACCTCGGTGGGCGTCAGCCACTGGTTTTCCGGCGTGTTCGCGGTCTGGTCGGCGAGCTCGCCCTCTCGCATAGACCGCACGCAGCTCATCCTCGACATCTTCGCGCAACATGCGACCACGCGCGACGGCAAGCTCCAGGTGGAGCTGGCGCAACTCAAGTACCTGCTGCCGCGGCTCGCGCAGCGCGCCGATGTCTCGCTGTCGCGACTCGCTGGCGGCATCGGCGGACGGAGACCCGGCGAGACGAAGCTCAAGGTCGACCGCCAGCATGCCACGCAGTGGCAACCGAAGCGCAGGTGCGTGTGCGAGCCGCTCGAGGCCGGATGGAGGAACCTGTCACGCCGAGCCGGCGGCGGTGGCTGCTGGCGCGTTGATGCGGAACGGCGGCCGCGCCCCTCGCCATGGACCCGGCGTGCCGAAAACGCCCGCGCTCACTGCCTCGATTCACGCTTGGCGGGCCTCGAGATTTGACACCCTATCTGACACCCTACGGAGCGGACGCGGATGCGATTTCTGGACGCGCCTGGATCCGGAATCCGCGAATTTCCTATGAAAAACGACGATCTGGACGCATCCGGACGTGGTTGGACGGCCCAGAATGTGATTCGTAATCAGCGGCGCTATGAGTACGAGCTACTGTGCCGGTTGCGGGAGGTGCTGCCGGCCGGGGTGAAAGTCACCGTCGTGGCGGACCGGGGCTTTGGGGACTGCAAGCTGTTCTACGCGTTGACGACGGAGCTGGCCTTCGAATACGTGATTCGGTTGCGTGGAGACATCTACGTGACGAGTGCGGGGGGCGAGCGGCGAACGGCCGCCGCGTGGGTCGGCGCCGGGGGGCGTGCGCGGCGGTTGGTGGGTGCTCGGGTGACCGACACGTACGAGCTGCCGGTCGGCGCGGTCGTGTGCGTACAGGATCCGAAGATGGACGAACCGTGGTGCCTGGTGGCCAGCGAAGCGAAGGTCCCGACGCGGGTCCTGATTCGCTACTACGGCAAGCGCTGGGGGATTGAGGCGGGCTTTCGGGACATCAAGAACATGCGCTTCGGGATGGGGCTTTCTTCGATGCATGTTTCGCGCCCGGACCGGCGGGACCGCCTGTTGTTGATCAGCGCGTTGGCGATCGCCGTTCTGTCGTTGCTTGTTCTTGGCATAGGCCATCGTCATCACGACGGCCTGCTCGTCGATCCGGATCTCGGCCGGCGCATCGCCCGGCCCGAACAACAGGTCACCACGCTGGTAGACGTATTCGCCGGTGTCGATCCCACGCCGGATGCCGGAGATGAAAATCTCGTCTCCGATCAGGATCGGTAGAGTCGGATCGCGCCGGAACTCGTCGCGCAACGCGAAGGTTGTCATCTGGCCCTTCCGCAACGGCGTGCGGTCACGCACGTACGCGGGCGCGTCCGGCGCGTCCCCAGGGGAACGCAGCTTCTTCAATTCGCGCAACGTGCGCGCGATCTGCTGCTGGCCCGCACCAGGCTGATTCGACGCCGAAGGAATGTCAATCGCCGTGTGCGCCAGATCCACGCCACGCGCGCCGATTCGGTTCCGCGAGGGGTAGAACACGTGCCTATAGCACTGCTGGATCGCGATCGCGAGCTCCTGTTCCGACCGGGCCTCGAGGACCTCGTCGGCGCTCGGGACCTCGCCGACCTGATGGACGCGCGCCACACGCCGGCGACACACGCGGGCTGGCCGGTCAGGAGAAGCCAGAGCGACCCCGACATGAGGATCGTCTGCCCGATCGGTGGAGCCGGCTGGAACCATCTCCTGCGCCGGGGCCTAGCGGTCTTGCTGCCCCTCGAGTGCCCCGGTGTCGCGCCGCCCTGGCGGGCGAGCTGCATCAAGGAGCGGCTCGGCAGGCTCAAGTTCCACCACCGGCGCCACACGCCGTTCTACGAGGGGATCGGCGCCATCCTGAGCGACGTCAGCGCGACGACGTGCATCTACTGCGGCCGTCCCGGCCGCGTCCGGACACGGGGCTGGATGCACCCGGCGTGCGACCAATGCTGGGCCCTCGAACGGCGGAACCACGAGCTGGTGAATCCGAACCGCGAGCCGATCGAGGATCTGGTCAGAGCTCCTGCGCGGCCAGCGCGAGCGTGACGATCGCAATCAGCACCTGAAGACCCGGGTCCACGCTGATCGGAGAGCTCGTGCTCGAAGCGCTCGACTTGATCGCCGACGGCAGGAACGGGCGACTGACGCCCCGGCATCCGGAAGGGCCAGTCCTGGCCATCCGCTGAGCCCAAGCCCGCGACAACGGCAACGACACCGGCCAGTTGGATCTACTCCCCGACGAGTCGGAAGCAATTCCATTTCTGACACCGGGCGCATGAACGCAGCGCAGCGAGCGCACAACGCGCACATCAACGCACCAGGGCGGCACGGAATGCGATAGCGTCAAGCAGCGCCCCTGCGTCCCCACCTGCCACCCACGCCGCCCCGCGCGGGCGGGAACGAGCCCATGCCCTGGATCAACGTTCGCCCGTCGCTCAGCAGTTCGCTGTCGCCTTAGAGTCGTTCCGCAGCCCGGGCAGGCGCCACGAAATCGCTCAGAACCGCAGTCTCAGAAGGGCCCGGAGATGCCGATCGGGCTCGCATCCGCGCGGATCCGAGCCTGCTATACTTGGTATGGCGGGCCGGGGCCTGGCATGGCTTGGCAGGGCGAGGCAGGGTACGTTTCACGAAATGTCGCCGCCAACCGGCTGGAGTTCCGCCGCACCGATGGACGCCGTGGATGGCAGCACGTCGGCCATTTGTCGAACCGGTCGACGGATGGCGGCGTGTTCCTCTTAACCTCTTAACGCGATGATTGCTCTCACCAGACACGAGGTCGAGTACCTCGTTCCTGGCAAAGACCGGCGCCGTCCTCCAGGACGTCCCAGGTGGCCCGACCCTGCTCGTCGAGACGGCACCCGGACAATGAGCGCTGACGAAGGCGCTACGCGAGCTCGGGTTCGAGATCGGCGCGGCCGATGCCGCCGGGATCGTCGGCGGACGGGCCTTGGTTCAGCCTGCGCAACGGTCCGCTCGAGGTCGATCTGCTGACAGACCGATTGCTATCGGGCACGCGCGCCGCCGAGGCGGACCCGGCCGTGGCCGCCGCCGCCGACCCGAAGGTATCCAAACGACTGCGACCGCACCAACCCCACAGGTACCCCGGGGCTGACCCCCGCGGCCCGCGAGACGAGGGTGGTCGTCGATGGCCGCCGTTCGCAGACGACTTCCGATGGGGCTTGTGTATCCTACCGTATGCATTCGACGCTGGCGGTCCCGGAGAGCTTCACCAACGCGGAGACTGCCGCGCTGGCACCCTACTTCGGCAACACCGATCAGCCGGTCTTCGTCCTGACCAACCTCCCGGAAGCGGTCAAGGGGGCGCTCTTCGCGCGGTATTCGCGGTCGGCCAACTCGATCCGCCGCCTCTTCCTCGACGAGTTCTCCGACGGGGTCGAAACGGGCCCCGACGCCCCCGGGACGCGCGCCGCACCGGGACGCGAGCGTGCAGAGCGCTTGTATCGCCGGGTGTTCGATCAGTACGGCGACGACTCGGTGGCGCAGCTCGGTGGCGCGCACATTGCTTGCGAGGGCGTCTCAAACATCCTGACGAAGGTGATCGAGCGCGGCCGGCTGATGGCCTACCTGGAGCAGTCGACGCGCTATGTGCCGTACACCGACCGGCCGGGCGGGCGCTGGAAGTACGTCGTTCCGGCCGAGCTCGAGGACGACGTGGACCGCCGGGCGTTTGAGGCGACGCTGGACCGTGCGTTCGAGACCTACGCGCGCTGGATCGGTCCGTTGCAGGCGTATTTCCGGGCGCGGAATCCGCAGTCCGTCGCGGACTCGGACGCGGTCTACCGCACGGTGATCCGCGCGAAAGCGCTCGACACCCTGCGCGGCCTGCTGCCGGCGGCGACCCGCTCCAACGTCGGCATCTACGGCTCCGGCCAGGCTTACGAGATGCTGCTGCTCCGGATGCGCGCCCATCCGCTGGCCGAGACCCGCGAGGTGGCCAACCTGATGCTCCGTGAGCTGCGGCGGGAGATCCCGGCGTTCCTGCAACGGGTCGACCGGCCGGACCGCGGCGTCTGCTGGAGCGACTATCTGGGTGCGCGGGAGAGAGAGACGCGGGCACTGACCAACAAGCTGACTGACGCCTGTGCGGACGACTCGCGGGACGAGGTCACGCTGACCGAGTTCGACCCGGACGGCGAGATCAAGGTCGTGGCGGCGGCCCTCTACCCCTCCTCCGGGCTCCCGCTCGACCGCCTGCTAGCCGCGGCGCGCGGCATGACGACGGAAGAGCGGGTCCGCGTGCTCCGGACATACGCCGGCGACCGGGAGAACCGCCGGCACCGTCCGGGCCGCGCGTTCGAGCATGCCTCCTACACATTCGACGTGGTGTCGGATTACGGCGCCTTCCGGGATCTGCAGCGGCACCGGATGCTGACCCTGGAGTGGCAGGACCTGACGACGCGGCACGGTTGCGCGAGTCACACTGACGCGGTGGAGGAGGTCGGCGCGCTCGCGGACTGGGAGCGCGTGATGGACGACTCCGCCCGGCTCTACGACCACGTGGCCGGCCGGTGCTCGCCGGCGGTCGCGCAGTACGCCGTCTCGATGGCCTACCGCATCCGCTTCTACATGCGGATGAACGCGCGGGAGGCGATGCACGTCATCGAACTGAGGACGTCACCGCAGGGCCATCCGGCCTACCGGCGCGTGTGCCAGCGGATGCACCGGCTCATCGCTGAAGAGGCGGGCCACGCCGCGCTTGCGGCCGCGATGACTTTCGTAGATTATTCGGCTGTCGAGCTCGAGCGCCTCGCGTCCGAGCGCGCCATCGACCGGAAGCGCGCAACAAGACGCGCCGCCGAACACGAGGGCACCCGGAAGCCCTGATCGGTCTCTTGAGAACCGAACCAGAGATCATCAAGCTCTGCCTTGCGCTGATCGGACAACCCCTCAACTTGTCTGAGGTCGAGTCGCCACTGATCAACACGACCCCGACCGCCAAGAACGCGGACCGCGCGGTCGACGCCTATCCGGAGAGCCTCTTGCAAAAATCGGTAATCGGCCGGGTTTTCTTTGCCGGAAGCCGCAGGGCGAGGGACGGTCAGTGGGCGGGACGTAGCGTCTGAAGGATGGCGGTAGCGGTCACCGCCGCCGACGAGTCCGAGACGCGGGGGTTCATGGGGCCTCCCGGCCGGTTATGAAGGCAAGCACGCGCGAAGAGAGGCCGCGCATTTCCTTCACGAGCCGCTCCAATTCGCGGTTGTTCTCGATCCACTCCTGGTAGAGGACAAGTTCGTCTTCGGTGAGCCTCATCCCGACGGTTTTCCCGCGGTCCTTGCGTGTCCAGTAGTGGTAGGGACCGTGCCGGGCGTCCGGGTCGCGGTAGCAGCGGCAGGTGGTCTTCCCACACGCTATCCGGCGGGTCTGGAGGCTGCCCTGGAAGAGAAACCCAAGCGACTGCAGTTCCGCCTTGAGCGCGTCGTATCGCTCCGTGTACTGGCGCATCTGGTCCCCACCGGCCATCGAACCGCAGCTTGACATTGCCCCTGCGCGTAAATATACAGTAGCTCGTAGGAGCGGTCAACAAGCCATGAATGCCCTGCGCGCCTCGTTCGCCCCCTACTGGGAGTCGATCCAGCGTACGCTGTTCCCGCGGTTGGAGCAGGCGTTGGGTCCACTGACCGAAAAACAGCAGCAGTTGGTGCAGACCCTGGAGGTCATCCGTATCGAGCGCCTGATTCCCCGGTACTTCCGGGCGCCGGGGCGGCCGCCCAAGGACCGCGCGGCGATGGCGCGGGCCTTCGTGGCCAAGGCGGTCTACGACCTGCCGTCGACGCGCGCACTGCTGGACCGGTTGGCCGCCGATGTGGCCCTGCGCCGGCTCTGCGGCTGGGAGCGGAAGTTCGAGGTGCCGAGCGAGTCGGTCTTCTCGCGCGCCTTTGCCGAGTTCGCCGACACGCAGTTGCCCCAGCGCGTGCACGAAGCGCTGATCCGGGAGACGCACCACGACCGGCTGGTGGGCCACCTCTCGCGCGACTCGACGGCCATCGAGGCCCGTGAGAAGCCGGCCACGAAGGAGAAGCCGCCCCCGCCGCCCAAGCGCAAGCGCGGGCGGCCGAAGAAGGGCGAAGAACGGCCAAAGGTCCTGACACGTCTCGAACGGCAGCCGACCATGAACCTGCCGGCGATGCTGGACGACCTGCCGACCGCCTGCGATGTCGGCACGAAGAAGAACAGCAAGGGCTACAAGACCACCTGGGTCGGCTACAAGCTGCACATTGACGTGGCCGACGGCCAGATTCCGATCAGTTGCCTGTTGACGTCCGCCTCCCTGCATGACAGCCAGGCCGCCATTCCGCTGGCGACTCTGTCCGCCGAGCGGACGACCAATCTGTATGACCTGATGGACGCCGCCTACGACGCGGAGCAGATCCGGGAGCACAGCCGCTCACTCGGCCACGTCCCGTTGATTGACGTCAACCCTCGTGGCGACAAGGCCCGGGCGGAGGAACTGCGAACCGAAGCCCGGCGCCTGAAAAATCTCGGCTTCCAGCGTGCCGAGCAGGTTCGCTACAACGAGCGTACGGCGGGTGAGCGCGTCAATGGCCGTCTCAAGGACGAGTTCGGTGGTCGCCATGTCCGGGTCCGTGGCACCGCGAAGGTGATGTGCCACTGCATGTTCGGCATGTTGGCGCTCACCGCCGACCAGCTCCTGCGTCTGGTGACATAGCCAACGCGCCGCCGGCAAACGCCCATCCAATCCCGGCGCTCAACCGGCGTCAGTCACCCACCGGTGTCCCGACGCTCGGTGGAAAACACGTCGATCCCCTTGTTTTCCGCTTCCTGGCTGCCGCCGGCCCTTCAGGACCAGAACACGGAGTCAAAATCCAGAACAATTGGGGTGTTCACCCCGAGAATCGGAGGACTGAGCCGAGCCGCGACCCCAAGAGTTTTGCAAGTGGCTCCACAGGTATTTTAGCCACCACGGAGGCCCCTGCGTGACGACCGACACTGTGCCACAGGCTGTTCTGTTCCCGGATCTGTTCGACAAGCCACTGTTCGCCAAGTTCAACCAGGAGCAGGCAAGCTCCGACGGCGGGGCGGTCCTGCTCAAGGCGGCCGAGCGCGTGTACGGGTTGGTCAAGGCGTTCGCCCGGTGCCTGAGCGACAAGCGCGCGCCGGAGAAGATTCGGCACACGCTCGCGGACCTGATCGGCCAGCGCATCTTCGGCATCGCCTGCGGCCATCCCGACTGCAACGATGCCGAGCACCTCGCCGACGACCCCATCCACAAGCTGCTGCTCGGCCGCGACCCGGTGGCGGGCGAGTCACTGGCCTCGCAGCCGACGCTGTCGCGGTTCGAGAACGCAGCCGGCCGCGGCGCGCTCTACGACATGGGGTGCGAGTTGGCGGCGCGTGTTGTCGAGCGCCACCGCCGCCGGCTGGGGCGGGTTCGGCGCATCACGATCGATCTGGACCCGACCGACGACCCGACGCACGGCGCCCAGCAGTACAGCCTCTTCAATGGGTACTATGACAACTGGTGTTACTTGCCGCTGCTCGCGTTCCTGACGTTCGACCGCGAACCCGAGCAGTATCTGTGTTCGGCGGTGTTGCGGCACGGCAAGGCGGTCGCCTCCGAAGGGGGCGTGGCCCTGTTGGCACGGCTGCTGCCGCTGCTGCGCTGCGCGTTTCCACGGGCGCGCTTTCTGGTTCGGCTCGACGGCGGCTTTGCGTCCCCGGCGCTGTTCGACTTCCTGGGTGCACAGCCGCGGCTCGACTACGTGGTGGCGATGGCGAGCAACGCCGTGTTGCTGCGGCACGCCGAGCCGGCGATGCTGGTGGCGCGGGCGCGCAGCGAGCAGACCGAGCATCTCTACATGGACACCGACTATGCGGCGGGCACGTGGAGCGCCGCGCGCCGGGTCATCATCAAGGCCGAAGTCGTCCGTCTCGGGGACCGCGAGCCGCGGGACAACCCGCGCTTCGTGGTGACGAACATGCGGCAGACGCCGCGTTTTCTCTACGAGAAGGTCTACTGCGCCCGTGGCGACGTCGAGAACCGGATCAAGGAACTCAAGGACCTGCAGCTCGACCGCACGAGCTGCTGCAGACTCCGGGCGAACCAGTTGCGCGTTTTTCTGACCGCCGCAGCCTACGTGCTCATGCAGGAACTGCGGTTGCACGCGGCGCGCACCGCGTGTGCCCGAACCCAGGTGATGTGGCTGCGCGATCGGCTGCTCAAGCTCAGCGTCCACGTCGTCAGCTCCGTCCGCCGCCTCGTCCTGCATCTGCCGCGCTCGACGCCGAATCTCGACGCGTGGCGCAAGATCGCCCTTTCCCTCGGCGCGCGCGCCGGGTAACGCGTCCAACGCGAGTCTGGACCCGCCGTGCACGGCCGCTATCACGGCGAAGCCGTCTTTGACCAGCCCTCCATGATGTTGCCGAGCGCGAGGAACTGACAGGTATGACCAGCTGGTCATACCTGTCAGTATGACCAGCATCGCGTTATGACAAGTGACCGTCGGCGAGACGGTGGCGGTCGGGGTCCAGCACGTCGTCTGCTGGTCATAATCAGAGGCTCGCCAGGAAGGCCAACAGCGAGGAGTCGGCCTTGAACCGCTGCGTTCGTTGACCGAGCGGCTCGAGTTTTCGCAGAGCGTCTTCCTTGAGTTGCAGGTCCGCCTCGACGTATTGATGGGTGGTTTCGAGTCGCTCGTGGCCGAGCCACAGCGCGATGGTCGCCATGTCGACGCCAGCCTGGAGCAGGTGCATCGCGGTGGTGTGGCGGACGACGTGCGGCGACACGCGCTTCGTGTTCAGGCTCGGACAGCGCTCGCGAGCTCGCAGGCAGGCCTGATCGAGCAGATGGGTGACTCCTTGTCGCGTCAAGCGGTCGCCCCGCGCGTTGCGGAACGCATAGTCGGGCGCGGCTTCGCCCTCTTCGTCGAACCACTGGCGCAGGCAGCGGCTGGTCCTGGTCCACAGGGGAACCGCTCGCTCCTTGCGGCCCTTGCCGAAGAGCTGGACGACCGCGGTGGGGCCGAAGCGTACGTGGGAGTGCCGCACGGCAATGAGTTCGGAGACCCGCGCCCCGGTGTTGTACAGCGTCAGCAGGAGGGCGTGGTCCCGCCGTCCGCCGTGGGTCGAACGGTCACAGCCTGCCAGGATGGCGTCCATTTCCGCACGCGTCAGGTAGGCGACCTGTCGTCGTGGCGTGCGTTTGCGGGGAATGGCCAGGACGCGAGACGCCAGGTCAACGCACTCAGGCGTACGTAGCGCTGCGAACCGGACGAAGGAGCGGACGGCGCCCAGACGCGCATTGCGCGACGCAATGCAGTTGGCGCGGTCTTCTTCGAGGTGGTCGAGAAACGCCAGGATGACGGGAGCATCGAGGTCGTCGAGCGTCAGCACCTCGGGCTTGCGCTGACGGTGCTGCTTCAGAAACGTCAGCAGCAGGCGAAAGGCGTCGCGGTAGGCGTGGATGGTCTGTGGGCTGACGGCCTTCTGCTGTAGGAGATGGTCGGCGAAGAACGCACGGAGCAATGGGCCGAGCGGGGCACGGACAGTCATGGCGCCCCCTTCCCGTCGACGAACGCCTCGAACCGCGCGGCGGCCGGTTCGAGCACCGGCGGCGTGGCCGTCAGATACCAGTAAGTGTCTTGCGGGCTGACGTGGCCGAGGTAGACGGCGAGCGCGGGGAGCCGATCGCGGACTACGACTCCTTGCTGCGACCAGGCGGCGAGCCTGCCCACGGCGAAGCTGTGGCGCAGCTTGTGCAGGCTGACCCCACGGGTGCCGACCCGCCCGCGCAGGCCGAGCCGGCGAGCCAACTGCACGAAGGTCCGGGCGAGGACGTGGTAGTGGAGTCTGGCGCCGCGTTCGGAGACGAAGAAGGCGCTACACAAGCCATCGTAGCCGAGAACCCGGCGTTGTTCGGCGTAAGCCCGTAGCGCGGCGGCGGTCGTGGGATGGAGCGGCACGAGGCGCGACTTCCGGAATTTGGTGTTCTGAATCTCCAGGCATGGCGGAGTACCGACGAGGTCGACGTGATCGATGTCGAGGCGGGGGGCGTACACGGCCTACCGGCTCTCACGCCGCCAGCAAGGGACGCCGAACGACTGAGACTCGTGTGGGCAGCCAGGGCGTCCCCGATCGAGCTCGATCCCGAGAGCGGCCCGGCCGGCAACAGGTCGTCCTCGAGGCGCCAACGCCAAGATGCTCCGCACGGTCGCCGCGAGGCCACCCAGGTAGATTAAGAATCGTCGTCGTCGAAGGCGCCGTAGCGCATGGTGGAGCTGCTGTGCACCACCTTCTCCGTGCCCGATAGCGCCAGCCGGAACACGTCCTCCATCGGCTCGCCCCAAAACCCCGTTGCCGTAGCCGTGGCCCATCTTCGACACGTACTCGTCGGCCATCGGCCGCTCGCTGTTCCAGGTGCCGCCCGGCGAGCAGCAGCGCGATCACTACGCCGACCAGCTACTTGAGGATGCGCACGTCGCTGCCGATCTCGCCGATCTCCTCGCCGATGACGAGCGCCGCCTCCGGGTCTCCGCCCGCGCGGTCGCGTGGGCCAGATACGTCTTCGATGCCACAGCTTCGTCGTGCGTGGTCCGACTGTATCGCTTCGGCCCGGGCGTGCAGCGGATTCCGGGCCCGTTGTCCCAGGCCTGTTTCCACCTTGGTGTTCAGGCTGCGCCCGTCCCGCGTTTCCGGCTGCCGCCCCTTGGGCGTTCGCGGGGAACTTCGCGCTTCAGCGCGCCGACGTTGGCCCGCCCGTCAGGGCGGCATGCGAGCAGGGCGTCACAGATCTGATTGTCGCATGGCCACCCCCCTCCTGTGGTCCGTCTTCGTTGCGCACCGCTTGCTGCTCGGGATCGGCGTCCCCTCCTCCTACGTCCACCTCTCGACGTGCCGCCGGTCCTCCAGAACCGGCATCCGGTCGGCGATCCAGGGCGAATGGGGTGTTCACCAGGAGAATTGTGCGCCAAGCCGCCAGCCCCAGGAGTTTCGGAAGCAGCTCCTCTTTTACTACAGAGCCTCTTGCAAAACCCTTGGTCGGCCGGGTTTTCCTACCCGAGGCAGAGGGAACGGACGGTCAGCGGGGTGGGACGCAGCGTTCGTAGGATTAGGATAGCAGCCGTCACCGGCGCCGGGGAACCGGAGACACGGGGTCTCAAGGGACCTCTGGGACCTCCCGGTCGGTTATTAACCTGGAAATAAGTATCCTGACCTCGTAGCATGCCGAAATATGAGGAAATCAGGCCGGCAATCACCTGTCTGCTGTCAGGCAACCAATGACCCTGTTAATATGAGGGCGAGCGCGCGCGACGAGACGTGGCGCATTTCCCTCACGACCCGTTCCAGTTCGCGGTTGTTCTCGAGCCACTCCTGGTAGAGGGCGAGTTCGTCTTCGGAGAGCAGCAGGCTGACCGTTTTTCCGCGCACCTTGTGTGTCCAGTAGCGGTACGGGCCGTGACGCGCGTCCGGGTCGCGGTGGCAGCGGCAGGCAGGCTTCCCGCACGTGAGACGGCGGGTCTGGATACTGCCCTGGCGGACAAACCCGAGCGTTTGCAACTCCGCCTTGAGCGCATCGTATTGTTCGCTGTACCGGCGCATCGGGTTCCGGCGGCCCATCGGTTCCCTCCTTGACCTCACTCCTACACTGCTATATATAGTAGGCGCTGGGAGCAGTCAAGCCATGCAGAACCTGCGCGCCTCGTTCGCCGCCTACTGGGAGTCAATCCAACAGGGCCTGTTTCCCCGGTTGGAGCAGGTGTTGGGTTCGCTGACCGAGAAACAGCAGCAGTTGGTGCAGACCCTCGAGGTGATCCGTATCGAGCAGATGATTCCCTCGCGCTTGCGGATGCCGGGCCGCCCCCGCAAGGACCGCGCGGCGGTGGCGCGCGCCTTCGTCGCCAAGGCGGTCTACGACATGCCGACCACGCGCCTGCTGCTGGACCGGTTGGCCACCGACGTGGTGCTGCGCCGCATCTGCGGCTGGGAGCGGCGGCGCGAGATGCCAAGCGAGTCGGTCTTCTCTCGCGCCTTCGCCGAATTCGCCCACTCCCAGTTGCCCCAGCGCGTGCATGAAGCGTTGCTCCGGAAGACGCACGGCGACCGTTTGGTGGGCCATCTGTCCCGAGACTCGACGGCCATCGAGGGGCGCGAGAAGCCGGCCGCGAAGGAGAAGTCGCCTCCGCCGCCCAAGCGCAAGCGGGGGCGGCCGAAGAAGGGTGAAGAACGGCCCAAGACACGCAAACGCCTCGACCGGCAACCGAGCATGACCCTGCAGGAGATGCTCGACGACCTGCCGGCCGAGTGCAGTGTGGGCACGAAGAAGAACAGCAAGGGCTACAGGGACACCTGGGTCGGCTACAAGTTGCACATCGACGTGGCCGACGGCCAGATTCCGGTCAGTTGCATCCTGACGTCCGCCTCGCTGCACGACAGCCAGGCCGCCGTTCCACTGGCCACCCTGTCGGCCCAGCGGGTGGACAATCTGTATGACCTGATGGATGCCGCCTACGACGCGGTGCAGATCCGCGAGCACAGCCGCGCACTCGGCCACGTCCCGCTGATCGATATCAACCCCCGCCGTGACACTGCGCTGGCCGAAGAACTGCAGACCGAAGCCCGGCGCCTGAAGCGTCTCGGCTTGCAGCTTCCCGAACAGGTTCGGTACAACGAACGCACGGCGGGTGAGCGCGTCAATGGCCGACTCAAGGACGAGTTCGGCGGGCGCCACGTCCGAGTCCGCGGCAACGCGAAGGTGATGTGCCACTGCATGTTCGGCGTGCTGGCGCTCACCGCCGACCAGCTCCTGCGGCTGGTGACGTAAACCAACGCCTCGCCGGCCAACGCGCATCCCCTTCCGGTCGCCCGACAGGCGTCAGTCACCAACCGGTGTCTCCAACGCCCGGTGGGAAAACCCTCGAACTCCCTGATTTTCGCCTCTTGGGTCGCCGCCGGTCCTCCCGCCCCGCATTCTCGGTCGGGATCCAGGCAAAACGATGTTCACCAGAAGAACTTGTGCTCCGAGCCGAGCTACGCCAAGAGTTTTGCAAGCGGCTCTACAGTCAAAACGGCGGCGGAACCATCCACCGAGACCCGGTGGAACGGGGTTCGCACCCGCTGAGGAATGGCGCGTTTCGCGGCGCACGGTAAAGTTGGGATAGCGGAAGTGCTGGTCTTTTTAGGTCTCTTCCGCGAGTTGATCCGCGCGAGCATGTGGGTGTCGAGGGCGGTCGGACCTCCCCAGCACGGCGACGGCAACCAGGCCCGCCGTTGGGTGGGCGGCGCGTCTTCCGGGGCAACGGCGTTCATGGATCGGAGCCGTGGAAGAAACTGATCGTGATGCGTGATCAGTCGTCGAATATTGCAAGCAGAATCGTAACCGACAGCGAAGCGTTCTCATCGCCCCGCACGAACTGGCCTCTGCCGGCCTCGGTGACGCGCTGCATGAACGAGACGGTATCCGGGTGGCGCAGGGCGATCGCGGTGGTGTCCACGAGGACCGACGACACGGTGTGCAGCGCGCCGGGTCTTCCGGCGAACCGGCCCGCGTCGGCTACCGCCTGCTGGCGCATGTCGCTGTGGGCCGGGTTGTCGGAAATCATCACGATGGAACGGCGCTCGCTCTCAAGGCGCCAGTTCGCGTCAACGGCCGCGCGAAGCGCCTGGGCGTAGTCCTCCTCGAGGGTCCGGTTGCACCGAGCAGACGACCCGGCACGCATGGATCGGGCGAACGCCACCAGTCGACCGACCGACTGCTCGTCGACGCGCTGAAGCGGGGCGATGCGGAGCGCGGTGCGCGGGTCGCAGCGGTCCTTGAAGTCGATGACGCCTACGGCCGCGTCATCGGCCAGCCGGACCAGCAACTCGGCCAGTCCAGCGATCTCTTCCCGCAGGCTGGTGATTTCTCTCTGCATGCTGCCCGTCGTGTCGAGCGCGATGACGAGGTCGATCGGCGGCAGCTTCTGCACCGACGACGTTGCCTCGTCGAGCGCTTGAGCCAGCTCCCGCTCCCTGCTTCGTACGGCGTCCAGCTCTGCCTCGGCGCCGGCCAACTGCCGTCGAAGAGCCTCGATCTCGGCGGGAGAGACGCCGGCTGCAGATGCGGAATCGATCGACGAGGGCGGGGCCTCGCCCGTGTTGGGAAAATAGGGAAACAGCACGAGAGAGACGACGATGAACGCTCCCAGCGCCGATGCGAACAGGTCGAGCGCCGACATGCTGAAGATGTTGATCTCCCTGTTCGCACGCTTCATGACGCGTTCCAGTACTCGATCTCGCCCGGCGTCTCCAGAAGGACCACTGTCGCGTTGGCCCGACGCAGCCCGCCACGCGTCACGACAGCAGAAAACAACGCGTTCGTGACCGCCTGGGGGCCGTCCCCGCGAGCGGCATCGTTGATCGCGGCTGCCTCGTCCTCACCTGTAGCGGCGAGTTCAGCAGGGCGCTGGTCCGGTCGGTTGACGTCGAGCTCCGGAACTCCAGGGCTCGACGTCGATACGCAGATCAGCCCGGCGGCCACGGCCACGATCAGCCCCCGGTGTTCCATGTCCACGTCATACCCTTCAAGCCTCGTCTGAGACTGTGTCACTCATCGTACACCGTCCCGGTGGAGCAACGTGCGTATCGCGCCTTCTTCGGGCACTCGATCCAACGGCGTCCGGCCTGAGTCGTTCGTCGCGTCGACATCAGCGCCATGTGCGATACCTGACTACCAACCGATCCTCTTTGCGACTCCAACGCCGTCCGGTCGCAGGTCGAACGTCACGCTGTTGTTGGCATCGACGTCAGACCACGCCCACGCCAGGGCTACGCCGAACGCGGCCGCGCCGACACCGCCCGACAATAGCCGCATGTCTCGAGCCGGCAGGGCGTAGACCTCGCGGGCCGACAGGGTCGTACGCCTGCTCAATTCGCATTCCTCGGTTTGCCTATTGTAGGAAGCGGTCAGTGGAGGGTCATAGTGGCCCGCATCAGGCCCCACGGCCGCACATCGCGTCCACGCATAATAGACCATGCCCGCTCCTGCGGCGGCGATGATGAGACCCGTGGTCACGCGCGCTTGCGAAGTGACGCGTCGTGACGAAGTGAGCTGGGCAGCCCCCGCCTCTCTCGCCAGGCGCTCAGCCGATTCCCTGATCTGCCCTGCCGCGGGTCGTGCCCCCTGCACTACGACCACAGCCAACACAATCGCCAGCAACAGCGCTATCCTCATGGCCATATCTCCCCTCGACAACCGAGTTGATCAACGTGCTCGTTCCAGGTTGCCGCGAATCAGGTACCGCTCACGGGGACGGAGGTCTATCGTCTCCTCGTGCGTCCTGTACCCGTCTCGCGAAACGCGTATCGTCCGTTGTCCAGCGACAACGAGCTGCCCCTGTCCGTCATCCATATCGTCCACGGTCCCGTAGCGCGTGCCGTCGATGAACACAATGGCATCATCGGGCTCGGCGTCGATCTTGAGCACGCCGGTGCGGAACTGCAGGTTGCTCACAAGGTCATTGAACGTGTTGGACTGGGCATCGATAGCCTCCAATGCGGACTCGAATGAATCGCCTCCTCTCGCGCTATCCCTGTTCATGGCGTCGCGCATCTCATCGACCAGGTAACCGAGCGGGTCGCGCCTGATGTTGGGCATCCGATCCCGCTGGGCCATGGCCCCCACGCGGAGTTCGCCGCGCACGGCGTCCGGAAGGGTCCAGTCAGCGCGTCGATTGCGGACTCTCTCCGCTCTCTGCCGGGAAGCACTCCGGAGTGCCCGGGCGTCACGAGAGAACACGCCGTTCGGATTAGCGCCGCGGGGCGACAACTCGTCCGATGTATTGACTATCGGGTTCCACTGCCTCAGATAGTCCCGGGTGAGATCGCCGTACGCTGCCGCCGTTTCCGCAAGCAGGGCGTCGAACTGTCCCGCGGGGCTCGACGGGAGGATGCCGCCGTGACCGCTCAGTTGCAGGAACTCTCGGAACCAGTGCAACGCCTGATCACGATTGTTGGGCACTCCTTCTCCGGCGGCGTACATGAGCGCGAGATGCATGGCGGCGTCGGACTGGTCGTTGCCCGCTGCCTCCTGCAACCAACGCAACGCGTCCGCGTAGCTCCGCTCGATTCCATTGCCTCCGGCGTACAGCAGGGCCACGTCAACCTGCGCCTGCGCGTCTCCCTGCCTGGCTTCCGCGAGCAGCGCCGCCGCCCTTTCGGCCATGGGGTCGGGGCGAATCGGAGGCGGGTCGGCGGCCGGCGTCGTCGTGCGGGGCGGGGCGGCGGCTGGCGTCGTGCGGGGCGGCGGCCGGCGTCGTTGTGCGGGGCGGGGCGGCAGCCGGCGTCGTGCGGGCGGGTCTGCGGCCGGCGACGTGCGGGGCGGGTCTGCGGCCGGCGACGTGCGGGGCGGGTCTGCGGCCGGCGACGTGCGGGGCGGGTCTGCGGCCGGTGTCGTGCGGGGCGGGTCTGCGGCCGGTGTCGTGCGGGGCGGGTCTGTGGCCGGTGTCGTGCGGGGCGGGTCTGTGGCCGGTGTCGTGCGGGGCGGGTCTGTGGCCAGCCTCCTGAAGGACGGGTCTGTGGCCGGCGTCGCGCGTAGCGGGTCGGGCCGGCCACCTCCGGTGTTGGCCGCAAGGCTTGCTTCCTCGTCCGGTGCGTCCACCGGCTCCACGTCACGGGAGGGCCACAACACGATCAGCGCCAGCGCGATCAGCGCCAGCGCCACGACCGCCGCCACAGGGCCGTACGGCCACCTCGGCCCCGACGGGCGGTCCGGCTCTACCGTCGGATAGCGGTCCGGCTCCACCGTCGGATAACGACCATCCGACGGCGAAGCGTGGAGGGGAGCAGCGGCGGCCCGTGACGTCGACGTCCGGTGAACCGGAACCACCCGTGGCCCGCCGGGGGTGGGGTCCAACGGCGGAAGCACCGGCGGATAGTGCTGGGGGACCGGCGAGGAGTAGTCCGATGGCGCCAGCAGCTTCTGCCACTCCGTCAGATCCGGCGGTCTGTCCTCGTGACCAACTGCCAGCGCCCTGTGGACGGCCGTCGCCAGTTCCGTGCTGACCGGTTGCGCTGCCACCCTCGTCAGCGGTTCCAACTCGTCACTGAAGATTCGAACGGTCGCCTCCGGCGGCTCTTCCCCGCTCAACGCCACATACGCGATCGCTCCCAACGCATAGATGTCCGTCCATGGACCCTGCCGCGAAGGGTCCTCGCTGTACTGCTCGACCGCCGCGTACCCCGGCGTCACAAGTGCACGAGTCAACCGGGACTGGCTTCCTGCGCGCCGGGCCGCCCCGAAGTCGATCAGCACCGCAGAGTCATCCCCCTGACGCAGCATCACGTTCTGGGGCTTGATGTCCCGGTGCAGCAAACCAGTCTCGTGAACCTGTTCCAGACCGGACGTCAACTCCTCCAGAAGTCGCCGCACCCGCGACTCCCCCAGCAGTCCCTTGTTTCTCAGCTCCTCGGCGAGTGTCCGGCCTTCCACGTGCTCCATCACGATATAGGCCGTTCCGTCCCGTGGGATTACCTCATACACCTGCACGATCGCCCGATGCGACAGCACGGCGAGTGTCTGCGCCTCTTTCAGGAACTTCTTCAGCCCCCACTCGTAATCATCCCCGAGAGCGACAGATCGGGGACCGACGTTGCCTTCGGGGTCACGCCACGCCAAGTCGCGCGGCAGGTACTCCTTGATCGCCACCGTCCGCCCGAGACTACCGTCCCTCGCCCGGTACGTGATTCCGAACCCGCCGGCCCCCAGCGGCTCCCCGTCGATCTGGAACTGGTTCAGCCGCGCTCCGTGGGGCAGTTCGTCACCATTCATGTTCGGTTCTCCAATTGCGTTGCGTTTCCCGCAGAACCCGCATCAGAGGTGCACGTGCTTGATGGTCTCCCGAGTGGCCTACCCTCTCTCACGGTGCAGGCGCGACGAGCACCCATGCAACCGAATCATCGCAGGCGGACAGCGCCATTCCGATCCACGATGAGCTTGGCGACGAGCGGCCGCTCTCCTTGGCGGCTCAGGCGGGCGCCCGGCAACTCCTCCCGGCCGTCCGAATGCACGGCCGCTCCGCGGACGTCCACGGCATTGCTTCTCTTGGAGAACAGCTTGTAGTAGACCGCGTATTCGCCCTGTTCCACGCGGGGGTGCAGTCACACCTCGTTGCCGGGACCATGGGTCGTGTCCTCCTCGAACTGCGCCGGACTGCCCGCGTGCCGCCGCGCCGCGTAGTAGTACTCTCTGCCACGGGGATCGACGATGTGCAGATCCACGTCGTCATCCCGGTCCCAGGAGATCGTGATCAGCAGGAACTTCCGGCGGCGTTCGTCCTGGAGCGCCCTCTCCAGGCCGCGCTCACGCTCTTGCGCGGCGGCCAACCGACCCTGGGCCAGGATCAGACGGTCCCGGATCTCTTCCAGGTCCCGCGCGTCTGCCGCCGCATCGGCCAACCGAGCTCGTGCCGCCGCCAGCTCACCCTCCACCTCTACCAGCAGATTCTGGTTCTCCTCCCGGTCCCGTGCCTCTTCCCGTGCCTCGGCCAACCGGCTCTGCGCCTCCGCCAGTTGACGCCGGATCTCTTCCAGTTGCCGCTCGAGTGCCGGACCCGGCGCCGCAGGCGCCGGTGGGCGCGGCCCGGCGGTTCGGCCGGTATTGGGAAAATAGGGAAAAATCGCGATCGCGATCAGGATGAACGCGCCCAGCGCCGACGCGAACAAGTCCAGCGCCGACATGCTGAAGATGCTGATCTCGCGGTTGCGTCGCTTCACGGAATCCCCTCTGCACGACCGCCGTCGGGCGCCGACAGCCACCGGTCGGTTTTCGCGTCCCTGCAGTATAGTTCTATGGAGTATTGTTGGATCCTGCCGGCCAACGAAGGCCGCCACGACACGGGCGGGCTGAATCGACTGCGATGTACAACCGACTCGCCACCCTTGCCGGTTCGTTCGTGGTCGGTGTGCTCTGGGTAGGCCTCCTGAGCCTGCTGCTGCCGGCGGGCACCGACAGCGTAGCGGCCGATCTGCTGCTGGACCGGAACACGCAGTCGTTCCCCTACCCGCTTACGATCCAGAATCTGATGTGGCTCGTGTTCTTCGTGGCGGCGGGCGAGCTCGTCGTCCGGTACGTCGCTGGCGGCAACGAGGAGGAGCAGCTCGGGCTGGGCCTGCTGCCGGAGGATGACGAGACGATCCTGCGCCAGAAGGATATCGGAACGATCTACCGGCGCGTGCGCGAGTCGGACGCCGAAGGACGGTTCTGGCTGCAACGCCTGCTGAACGGCGCCCTGCTGCAATTCCAGAGCAGCGGGTCCATCGACCAGGTCAACGCCATGTTCAACTCGTCGATGGATCTCTACCAGCACGAAACGGAGTTGCGCTACAACATGCTGCGGTATCTCGTCTGGCTCATCCCGACGCTCGGCTTTATCGGCACCGTGCTCGGCATCGCGTTCGCCCTGCGGACGGCCGGCGCGATGTTCGCCGGCGTCGACCCGGACACCAACATGGCGGAGCTGGGCCCGCAGATGATGACGACGCTGACTGGGGAGCTGGGCGTCGCATTCTACACGACGCTGCTGGCGCTGTTGCAGTCGGCGGTGCTGATGTTCGCGATGCATCTGATCCAGGAGCGCGAGGAGGGCGCGCTGAACCGGGTCGGCCAGTACGGTCTGAAGAACCTGATCAATCGTCTCTACGAACGGCGCCCGTAACGGACCAGGGGCCCGAAGCGGCGGCGCCGGCGGCATGCCGGCCGTGGCGAATACCGGCGCGGTGGTCGTTGCGGGGAGCCGTGCATGCAGAGTTCCGACAGGAGGAAAAAGATGCCGGTGAAGCGGGATGCGGACGGCAACATCGTCGACGAACGAACCGGCGTGGTGGGGCACGTGAACCGAGCCAAATCGGTCGGGGACCGGCGTTCCGCGGACTCGCGTACGGTGATCGTCGGGGGGAAGGCGACCGATTCAACCAGGGATACCGCGCGGGGGACGTCGCAACTCGAGTCCCGTGACGCCGGTCGGTACAAGACCCCCACCCGGATGACGTCGCGCGACGCGTTGCGTGACTCCGGTCGGATTTCGCGCCCCACGACAATCGTCCGGTCGGGCGCGTCGGTCGAGGACGCCGCGGCGAGGTTCAGCGATCCGATGCAGGATCCGCCGGCCGGCTGGCTGGTGATCGTCGACGGGCCCGGCAGGGGAGCGGTTGCCACGCTCGGAGTCGGGCAGAACGCGATCGGCCGCGATGCCAGTCAGCGGATCTCGCTCGACTACGGCGACACGACGATCTCGCGGGTCAATCATGCAGCCATCACCTATGACCCCCGTCAACGGAAATTCCACATCTTGCGCGGCGACGGGATCAACTTGACGTACGTCGAGGACGAACTGGTGCTGGAGGCCCGCGAGCTGGAGGCGCTGGCGCACGTGCGGATAGGGGACACCGTCCTGCGGTTCGTGCCGTTCTGCGGCGACGCGTTCTCCTGGGACGAGGAGTCGGATGAAGGCTGACGAGTCACCACCCGACAATCTGCGGGGGTGCGGCGCGTTGCTCGAGGGCAGCCAGATACCAGGGTCGCGAGAGTACCAGGAAGACAGCTTTTCGATGACCGTACTTGGCGACCGCGATCCGGACGGGTGCGACTTGCTGATGGTGGTGGCCGACGGCATGGGAGGTCACCGCGGGGGTGCCGAAGCGAGCCGGCTGGCGGTGGAGACCTTCTTGAAGACCTTCAGTCCGGCGACAGGCGGGGTCGCGGCACGCCTGCGGGCTTCGCTCGACGCGGCCAACGCCGCGATCGGTCGCTACGCGGCGGAGCACCCTCGCTGTGCCGGCATGGGATGCACGTTGGTGGCGTGCGTGGTGACCGACGACGAGAAGGCCCACTGGATCAGTGTCGGCGACTCGCCGCTCTGGCGCCTGCGGGCCGCAGGAGAGGGCGGCACCGGCGGGATGGAGCGGCTGAACGCCGACCACTCCATGCGGCCGGTGCTGGACAAGTTGCTGCAGCTCGGCCACGTGACCGAGGAGGAGGCCGAGAGCGGCGCGGCCCAGCAGCTTCGCTCGGCGGTGATCGGCGAGGACCTGCCGCTGGTGGACGAAAACGCGGCACCGGTCCAGCTCGAGCTCGGCGACCGGATCGTGCTGGCGAGCGACGGGCTGGAGACGCTGCCGGAGGAAGAGATTCTGCGCTTGGGTCGCGGGGACGGGGCATCCGCGATCGTGTCGGACATGCTGCAGGCGGTAGAGGCTCGCGCCCGGCCGTCGCAAGACAACGCTACCGTCGTCGTCTACCAGCACGCCGAGGCGGGAGCGCTCCGCAAGAGGCTCAGGCGGTTCACCGCGCCCACGCAGCCGGTGGTCGGGTCCGGTTGATGTGACGCCGTTCGCGGGGTCCGGACGCCGAGCGTAACATGCGGGTGTCAACGCTGTGCGCACCTGGAGATGTGAAGGCGACAAACGAGAGGCAGGAGATCGTAGCGATGAGGTCGATGCAGCATGCAGTTGTGTGGCTCGCAGGTTGTCTCGTCGCCGCGCTGGGAGCAGCGCTGCCAGCAATGGCCACTGGCGTCATGGCGCCGGCCGCGACCGCTGCCAGCGCCGGCGCTTTCGCGGAGTTGGGACCGGAACTGACGGTACCGCCGGATCGCTTCAGTCAAGACCCCGCGCCAACCGTAAGGCAGGAGCCTGCCGGCACGACGCAGGAAGCTCCCTCGACCGCTCCTGACCCGTCCTCGAACCCCGAGCCGACCCCGGTCGCCGAGGACCCCGGCGCGTCCGAGGAGGCGCTCCGCCTGAGCCCGCGCGCACGCCGGCTGATCCAGCGGGGGCTGGCGGTCGCGGGGTTCGATGCGGGCGCATCCGACGGCGTGTTCGGCGAGATCACGCGCGCGGCGATCCGGGCCTGGCAGACTGAACGGGAAGAGGCGCCGACCGGGTACCTCGACCGGCAGGGCGCGACCGACCTGCAACGGGTCGGCGAGCAACAGGAGCGGCTCGACGAGACGCAACGAGCGCTCAGGGACACGCAGCAGGAGCGCGACGCGGTGGAGCAGGAGCGCGACGCGGTGGAGCAGGAGCGCGACGCGGTGGAGCAGGAGCGCGACGCGGTGGAGCAGGAGCGCGACGCGGTGGAGCAGGAGCGCGACGCGGTGGAGCAGGAGCGCAACGCGGCGCAGCAGGAGCGCGACGCGGTGCAGGAGGAGCGCGACGCGGCGCAGCAGGAGCGCGACACGGTGGAGCAGGAGCGTGACACGGCGCAGGAGGAGCGCGACGCGCTACAGGAGGAGCGCGACGCGGCGCAGGAGGAGCGCGACGCGGCGCAGGAGGAGCGCGACGCGGCGCAGGAGGAGCGCGAGGCGGCACAGCAGGAGCGCGAGGCGGCGCAGCAGGCCGCGGAAGCGGCCGCCGAGGCGGAGCAGCGGGCGCAACAGCAGGCCGAGACGGCACAGGAACAGGCGGCAGCGGACCGCGCGCAATACATCCGGTGGATCGCGATCGTTGCGGTCGTCATGTCAGCCGTGGCCTTGATCTTCTGGATCGTCAGCCGGCGTTCGGTCACCAGCGCAACGCGGGAAAGGGCACGAGCTGAGGCAGCGTCGGAGGCGGCGCGATGGGACTTGGCGGCGCGGGACGAGCGGGAGCGCCTGGCCAGCCAAGCGCCGGCAGTCTTCCTTGACGGTGCCGATGCCGACGGCCAGCTAATAGCGCTGCGCGTGCCTGGCGTCGTCGTCGCTGGCGAGGGCGGCGCCGTGGTGGGGCGCAACCCGTTCGACAGCACGGTGGTGCTCGACCATGACGAGGTTTCCCGGCGGCACTTCCGCCTGTTCGCCCGTGGGACATCGGTAATGATCGAAGACTTGAACTCGACGAACGGAACGACCTTGAACGACGTGCAACTCGAGCCGGGGGCAAGCGCGCTCATCGAGGGCGGCGCGGTACTGGGCGTTGGCACCCTGAGGCTCACGGTGTCCTTGCACGCGTGAGCTGATTCAGCCAGCATCGAAGAGGTTCCGATGCGACCCGGGACATATCGGTCCCGCAAACACGGGGCGTTCCGGCCCGACGGCCCGGCGGAATGTGATTCGGGCTGTGACAGGAGGCCATCGTTCCAGTCACACGCGGGCGCGGCATTTCGAGGCCGTCACAAGTCGTCCGGCCGGGCCATGCGGTAGCCGACCCGGCGCTCGGTCACGATGTAGGCCGGCCGCGCCGCGTCGTCGCCCAGCTTCCAGCGGAGCTTCTTCACGTAGGCCCGAACCAGCCTCACGTCCCGGCCTCCCGTCCGCCCTACACCTTGGCGCAGCAGCGCGTCGTAGGTCAGGACCCGCCGCGGGCTGAGCGACAGCACGCGGAGCAGGTCGTACTCGGTGGCCGTCAGCCGCACCGTGGATCACCCTTTGGGGCAGTCTCCATATCCACGCCTGTGCGTCGCTGCCCGGCTGCCCGAGTTTCTCGGACTCGACCTCGAGCAGGCGCTTGGCGCGCCTCAAGGTCGGCATCTTGATACCCGCTGCAGTCGCCGCTTCCGCACATCTCCCACGGGCACAGCTCCGTCAGACAGCAGCTTCCGCAAGAAGTCCATCGCCACGTCCAGGGCGGACGGGCCCTGCGTCCGGCTCCGGGCCAAACTGCGCGACGGCGCGGGTTCATTAGGCCGCGCGTTCCACGCGATCGAGGGAAACGCGGCCGGCGACCGGCCCGACGTCCGCCGCTTGGTCGGCAGCAGGCCGTGCAGCGACGACGAGGATACGACCCGCAGGCGTGCAGCGCTCGACCCCAGCACGTCGTCCACCAGTTCCGCGTCGATCCAGTCGAAGACCGCCAGATCGAGAGGCAGACCCGGTCCTGCTTCGACAGGTCGCCCAGCAGCCGCATGCCGATGTAGTTCGTGGTGATTTGCGCGGCGTCGGCGCCGAGCAGCTTCCCCTCGGCGGCTCGCGTATTGCGATAGACCGCCAACGCGACCGGCCAGCCGGCGGTATGTTCCTCGAGCGCGGCCAGTTCCGCGTGCGGCAGGCTCCCGCCGAAGAACCGGGCGATGTCGTCTGTCGAGAAACGCAGCGCCTCGGTATCGACGACCGCCCCGCCGTCGAGCAAGTGCGTCGCCAGCTCGAGTCCCGGGTTGGCCCGCAACGCCAGGGCCACATGCAGATTGCGCGGCGCGCGTCTCAACAGCAGCTGGAGCAACTCGCCTGGAGTGCTCACGACTCCAAGCCGGCATCAGGCGTCGCGGCGGGACAGCACCCGTGCGATCCGAGCGTGTAGGGACCGCATTCGGATTGGATCCTCCGCCGACAGCCGATCGACACAGTACTCCTTCTCCAACGGGTGCAGGCCTCGCATGTCGCCGTCCTCGTCGACGGGCAACAGAAGACCGCCCAGTTCCGGCCGCGCTGACACCCGCAGGCGCGCGTCGCTCGATCCCAGCACCTCGTCCACCAAGCTTGCGTCGATGCGTTCGAAGACCGCCAGCTTGAGGAGATCGGGGCGGACCGGCTGGTCGAGCCTCGGCAACCCCGACACCTTCGCCATCGGGGCGCCGACGCCGTGGACCGCCGACGTGTTCGATCCCCGTGCGTGCGAGGTGCGCAGTCGTCGGCGTCACTCTGGGTCTCGCGCTACCGGGTCGCGCGTCTTCTACCAGCGGTTCAGCCGCCCAGGCAGTGGTCCGATTCGGCGTCGATGCGGATATGCCGCCGACGCCGGCGCCGATGATGGCGATAGCGGTCGTGTCGCTGTTCGTGTTCACGTGGCCAGCCGGGATCTTTGGTGACCAGCTCGCCGGGTGGATCTTCATCGTCATGAAGATCAAGGCCGACTTCGATCTCCACCGAGAGTGCCGAGACTGCGATACCGATTCAATGCGCGTCTAGCCATGCCTGCCGCCAGATGTTTGGTGACCATCTTGAAGGCGTTGTCCAGTCCCCAAGCGTATCCGAGATCAACGATCGCCTCTCCAGACGTTTCAATGACCCTCCGTTCGGGAATCTTGAGTCTGTTTGCTAGCTCCACGAGTTCGTGGATCCCGTCTCCATCCGAAATCACAACAGGTGCGCAGCACTCGATCGCCCTCCCCATCGTGAGGGTCGCGAGGCGAGCCGAATCGGCTGGCAGCCGCTCCCAGTGATTCCAGACGATTGGGGCACACTTCATCTGCTTGGCGTGATCGAGCACCTGAAAGCACGCGGCCGCATCCAGAATCTGCTCGCTCGGCACCACTCCCACGTAGACCGAACCGTGGACGGTCTCCACCCGGAAGCCGGCATCGATGCTTTCCCAGCCCCAACATCCGAGGACAGCCGGGTGTCATCGTTCGGGATCTTGAGGAGCGCGTGGTGATCGGGAGGAAGATAACGACCCTCCTCCACCACCGCATTGACATTGTACCACACGCTGATCTCGCACGTGCCTCCCGGACCCAGAGTGCGGTTGCTGCATCCGTCCGCGTCAATCGAAAACGCTTCCGGATGCCGTCCACCAAGCGAAGCGGAGCCCACAGTGACAGCCGCCGTACCGCCATTCGACAGCGTCATGGTCACCGTCGTCAGGTCCGCATGGTAGAAGGCGACTATCGGTGGATCCAGCTTCAATGTCGTGAGCTGGACCGAAAGATCGATTTCTGTTGACCTCGCGTCAAGATCCGCGTTGCACGCGAGCATCTCTACGAGAACCCCGCGGAACGGATCGCGGAAGGGAGCGTTTCTGCGAATGGTCGACTCTTTGGGCGTCCGGCTTACCACCTCCCCGCCCGACTTTTCGATACCGTCTGCTCCGAAGGCGTAGGTATGCTGCCATCCCGGCTCACGCACTCTGCAGCCGCCACCGGGCGCCCCCCAAACACTGGAAGTCTGGAGCCGCACGTCGACCTGGCATTGGGTGAAGTTCTCGGGCGTTGTGTACAACCCTGTTTGCCACGGGCTGAACTCACGAGTCTGGAGCCAGTAAGATACGGGATCCTCCCGCTGGTCGCGACCGAGCATTATCCGCACGGCCTTCGGTTGCGAATCCAACCGTTCCAGGGTCGTGACCCGATACGTGCCGGAATCCTCCACCGTGACGACTTGATTCTCGGGCAGCCAACCGGCCAAAGCCTGCGCGGCTGCATTGAACTGCAGGGGGAAGTGCTCCTCGTACAATTCGACCCAGTCTCCGCCCATCATGTCCACGTCTTTGTTGGCGGTGATCCCCGACTCCACCAGCCTCGTGTCCGTACAATTGGGGTCGTCGTCGTCCGTGCACCCGTGGTAGAAGCACGAATCGTTAATATCGAATGGATCAATCAGGCTCGCCGGAAGACCAGTGTCAGTCGCGCAACTTATGAAGTAGGCATGCAGCAGGCCATAGGTGTGCCCGAACTCATGTGCGATACGTCCCTTCCGCACGCAATCCATGTCCCTCCCACTCACCGCCGCCACATGCAGATTGAACACGCCGTTCGGCGTGGTATGCCGACGGGGTGTGAGATAGGCCTCGCAGCCAGGATATCCGTATTGGTCATAAGGGATCGCGACGAGAAACACCCTGTCGTACAGAGCCAAATCGGCGAAATAGGACACTTCATTGACAGCGTCGATCCAGAATCCTCGCCTGGTAATGTCCGCCCGGTTCTTGTTTATGGTGACCCAGTCCAGAATGTCAAAGTCGACCCGCAGCGTGCGACGAGACGTCTCCCACATGAAGTGGCTCAGGGCATCGTCGTTGCGCACGAGCAGGTCCTCGATGTCGCTCTTGGAAAATGGCCGCTCCGCAGGGTCGACATCGACGTAGTCTATGAGCGCGACCAGCACCCGTTCCTCCGTCACTGTCGCCGGAGTCTGCATCGAGACAACCGCTGTCGCGTTGAGCAGCAGGACGGCTACTGGCAGAAGGAGGATCCCGAACTTGGCCCATCCGACCGGCGTGCATGGAGTGTTCATTGGGTGTGCACCTGTTCTCGCGACGGACTCTTACAACGACGCTCGCCGAATCGCCGGGCGGATGGCCTGCGTCGCGATCTCTGCAGGCCGCCAGCGGCCAACGTGTTCAACACGGCTAACGCTAGCGAGGCTTCGCCAACAAGCATGTAGAGTGAGCGTGTTCCTCGCCACGTGGCCTTGGCCATCGGGGCACCATGACGGCGAAGATAAGGCGATCAAAACCTGAACTTGACTCAACTGCAAAGATCCCGACAGCTCAAGGATTCTAGCGCGTTCAACACCTTCCAGTCACTACCAGGATTGGCAGTGCCGGGGAAATAGTCGTGCGTCGGAGAAGATCCAGCACGCGGCGGGGCCAGCGGCCCGCCCAGCGAGGACGCCGGCCGCGTCGCGGTTACCCGAACTCGGTGATCGACAGCACCAACCGCACCAGGTCCACCTGCCTGTTGCCGAGCGCGAGGAACTGACAGGTATGACCAGCTGGTCATACCTGTCAGTATGACCAGCATCGCGTTATGACAAGTGACCGTCGGCGAGACGGTGGCGGTCGGGGTCCAGCACGTCGTCTGCTGGTCATAATCAGAGGCTCGCCAGGAAGGCCAACAGCGAGGAGTCGGCCTTGAACCGCTGCGTTCGTTGACCGAGCGGCTCGAGTTTTCGCAGAGCGTCTTCCTTGAGTTGCAGGTCCGCCTCGACGTATTGATGGGTGGTTTCGAGTCGCTCGTGGCCGAGCCACAGCGCGATGGTCGCCATGTCGACGCCAGCCTGGAGCAGGTGCATCGCGGTGGTGTGGCGGACGACGTGCGGCGACACGCGCTTCGTGTTCAGGCTCGGACAGCGCTCGCGAGCTCGCAGGCAGGCCTGATCGAGCAGATGGGTGACTCCTTGTCGCGTCAAGCGGTCGCCCCGCGCGTTGCGGAACGCATAGTCGGGCGCGGCTTCGCCCTCTTCGTCGAACCACTGGCGCAGGCAGCGGCTGGTCCTGGTCCACAGGGGAACCGCTCGCTCCTTGCGGCCCTTGCCGAAGAGCTGGACGACCGCGGTGGGGCCGAAGCGTACGTGGGAGTGCCGCACGGCAATGAGTTCGGAGACCCGCGCCCCGGTGTTGTACAGCGTCAGCAGGAGGGCGTGGTCCCGCCGTCCGCCGTGGGTCGAACGGTCACAGCCTGCCAGGATGGCGTCCATTTCCGCACGCGTCAGGTAGGCGACCTGTCGTCGTGGCGTGCGTTTGCGGGGAATGGCCAGGACGCGAGACGCCAGGTCAACGCACTCAGGCGTACGTAGCGCTGCGAACCGGACGAAGGAGCGGACGGCGCCCAGACGCGCATTGCGCGACGCAATGCAGTTGGCGCGGTCTTCTTCGAGGTGGTCGAGAAACGCCAGGATGACGGGAGCATCGAGGTCGTCGAGCGTCAGCACCTCGGGCTTGCGCTGACGGTGCTGCTTCAGAAACGTCAGCAGCAGGCGAAAGGCGTCGCGGTAGGCGTGGATGGTCTGTGGGCTGACGGCCTTCTGCTGTAGGAGATGGTCGGCGAAGAACGCACGGAGCAATGGGCCGAGCGGGGCACGGACAGTCATGGCGCCCCCTTCCCGTCGACGAACGCCTCGAACCGCGCGGCGGCCGGTTCGAGCACCGGCGGCGTGGCCGTCAGATACCAGTAAGTGTCTTGCGGGCTGACGTGGCCGAGGTAGACGGCGAGCGCGGGGAGCCGATCGCGGACTACGACTCCTTGCTGCGACCAGGCGGCGAGCCTGCCCACGGCGAAGCTGTGGCGCAGCTTGTGCAGGCTGACCCCACGGGTGCCGACCCGCCCGCGCAGGCCGAGCCGGCGAGCCAACTGCACGAAGGTCCGGGCGAGGACGTGGTAGTGGAGTCTGGCGCCGCGTTCGGAGACGAAGAAGGCGCTACACAAGCCATCGTAGCCGAGAACCCGGCGTTGTTCGGCGTAAGCCCGTAGCGCGGCGGCGGTCGTGGGATGGAGCGGCACGAGGCGCGACTTCCGGAATTTGGTGTTCTGAATCTCCAGGCATGGCGGAGTACCGACGAGGTCGACGTGATCGATGTCGAGGCGAATCGCCTCGCCGCCGCGGAGGCCACAGCTCGCCAGCAGCCCGATCACGGTGGCGACGGTGTGCGGACGCAGCGCATTGGGCGGTCCGAGAGAGCGGGCGGCGTCCATCAGAGCAACGATCTCGTCGGGCGCGAGGATGCGCGGGGTGGGACGTTTGCACGTGCGAACCAGCCCGGCGCCGGGGACATCGACATCGGGCTCGGCGGCGCGGACCATCGTGAGAAACCTGCGCACGATGCTCAACCGCCCCGCGTGCTGGCTTTCGGTACTCGCCGAGGCCCACTCGACGGCAACCTGCGCAACCGGGGCGTCGTGGCCGCGCCGTTCGAGATGCTCGACGAAGTCCTGCAGGAGGCGTACTTCCCGTTGCATGGTGAAGCCGAAGGCGCGGCGCAACGCGACGTAGGTCTGCAAGTACTGGCGCCAAGCCTCGCCGGTCATCGTTCGCCTCCGGGCCACGGCAGGGCGATCGTCGCCAGGGTCTCGCGGTCCAGCTTCGCGTAGATGGTGGTGGTCTCCAGGCGGGCATGGCCAAGCAGGTCCGCGACTGTCTTCATCGGCACGTCGCGGCGGACCATCTGGGACGCAAAGGCGTGCCGGAACAGGTGGGCGCCGGGCCGTGGGACGATGACGCCAGCGCGACGCAGCGCCCGTGTGGCGATGGCCGTGACGGCCGACCCGCCGAGCTGCCGATACGGCGGCAGCGCAGTTACGAAGATCACGTCCGGCGGACTCGCCAGGGGCCGCGAGCGCAATGTGGCGACCAGGGCCGCCCCGATGTCGGCCGGCAACGGGAGTCGTCGCTCCTTTCCTCCTTTGCCGGCCACACGGACAACCCCGTTGTGCCAGTCGACATCCTTCACCGTGAGGGCTGCGGCCTCTGCTGCCCGGAGGCCGAGCCGGCTCAGCAGCAGCAGGATGGCGCGGTCACGACAGCCGTTGGGGCGCGTCTCGTCCACGGCGGCCAGCACCCGCTGCACGTCGTCATCGGCGAGGGCCCGGGGCAGTCTGGCGTGCTTCCATTCGCGGATGGTCGGCACGGCTCCCGCGATGCCGGCCGGAACCACGCCGTGGGCGGCCAGGAAGCGAAGAAACGTACGGGTGGCCGTGGCCGGGCTGCGGCGGGAGGACTGACAAAGCCCGCTTGCCCGGGCCTGCACGAAAGCCGCGATCGTCGGCACGGTGAGGCGGGACCAGTCGGGCGTCGGCGTCCCCGCGCACTCGGCAAGAAAGGCTGCGGCGTAGCGCCGGTACCTCCGCCGGGTCCCGACGACCAGGCCATGCGCTTGCACGAGGTGCTCGTCGAAGCGCTGCAGCCACTGCTCGGACTCGCATAGCGCGGCGACCCGGACAGGGCGTGCCGCTACCCCTCGGGTCCACAGATGCGCGGCCAGCAGACGGACGCCGTATGCCACATCCGAGAGCCGGCCGCTCGGGCGCGTCGAAGACGGTCGCCGTGACAGCCCGGTCACGAACCGAGTGACCAGCGTCTCGTCAACGTCCGTCGCCGCAACGCGCTGCTGGGCCAGCCAGGCACTGAAGATCGCGGCGGCTCGCACGTACCGGCGCACGGTGCCCGTCGCGTACCCGCGCGTCATGAGTACGTCGACGAAGTCGTCGACCCAGCGACCCAACGGCCCGGACCGGATCTGGTCGCAGATGCGTGGGCGAACGGAAAGCGTTTCAAGCATGGTCTCCTCCTTGGTCCCCTGACACTGGGAACCCGCAGAGACCATGCGTACTATGTCAAGCTCGCGGTAGCGGGGATGCCCGCCACGCCAGGGGCAACGGCGCTCGGCTGACCGTCACTTGTCATAACGCGATGCTGGTCATACTGAAGGAAACTGGACTCGGGTCGACCGCAAGATGTCGTGGTCGCCGGCGGCATCGTCAAGCCAACAGCGTGCGCGTGTGCTCACCGACGTCAAGGCGCGTCGCTTCGCTCCGCCCCCGATCCGCGGGGCTGACGGCCTTGACGCCGGCTCCGCGCACGCTCGTCCAGAATGGCTCTTGCCGACGATGCTCACTCATACACCCCTACATGTTGAGGTCGACGTCCTGTCCAGAATGACGCTCTTTCGGGCGACCGTTGACACTGCCGGGAGATCGGCAGTTTCCGGTAGATCTGCTTCAGGTGCCAGTAGATGGCGCCTTCCGTGAGCCCCGTCACCCGGGCGATGTCGCGCACGGGTGTGCCGTCGGCCAACCAGACCGCCACCTGACTCTCGGCCGGCGTCAGCCCCAGCGTCTTGGCGACCACGGCGGGATCGAGACGCGGATGGCGCCCCGCCTCGACCAGCAGGACCAGCGCCGCGACGTGCCGCGCGCCGTAGTCCGGTTGCGGGACCCCCACGGGTTTGACGTGCACCACGAACGGGGGGAACCTGGACACGCGGCCCAGCAGCATCGACCCACCGACCGGGACCGCCCCGGAGGTCGGCAGCGCCTCCGCCACCAGCTGCGCCGGACGGATCTGGTCGTCCGGCGCGCGGGCCTGCAACACTCCCTTCTTATCCGACAACCACTCACCCTGTCGGAGGAGGCTCAGGGCACGGTCATTCACCGCCAGGATCCGCCCGCGCCGGTCCAGGTGGACGATGCCGATCCGAGGGTTCTCGAGCTCCTCGAGGACCGCCACGCCGAGCGCTCCACCGTCGTCACCAGGCAGCTTCCCGTCGACAAGTGGCATGATGCCGTCGGTGACCCGACCCTCGCCGACGCGATTCTCGACCGTCTCGTACACAATGCCTACAAGCTCGAACTGAAAGGAGATTCCATGCGAAAGCGGCGCCGGCCGTCGGCGCGAACGGAGAACCGAAACTCATGATTCCGTCCCGTGTCGCTTCGCTCTGACAGGTGATCGATTTGCCACCGGAACGGGCGATCGATTTCACCGGAATGCGCAACGACGACGGCCGCGGCGGACTGGTGCCCGTCGGCGATATCTCCATCGACGCACTCGGGGATCGGCGTTCTCGGTGTCACCCCACCCACACGCGCCCACACAGGTGGCACACGGGCCGAATACCCACGTGCCTGACGGGTGGTGCGATGGTGGGGGATCGAGGGGAAGGTGCATCCGTCACGCGCCGGCGGCGACGCCGCGCGCGGTAGGCCCGTTGGCGGTCCCGGTGATCGAGCCGGCCTTCCAGGCTGGGGCCTTCTATCTATGTGATGGATCGTGCCTATCTCGACTTCGAGCGCCTGCACGCCCTGGCGGCATTCGGCGCGTTCTTCGTCATCCGCGCAAAGTCCAACACGCCGTACCAGCGTCGGTACTCTCAACTGGTCGACAAGACGACCGGTCTTCGTTGTGATCAGACCATCGTGCTCACGGGCGCAGATTCCACGTCTCGGTATCCCCAGCCGCTCCGCCGCGTGAAGTATTGGGACGAGTCAACGGGCAAAACGTTCAATTTCCTGACCAACAACTTCGCGATCCCTGCGCTCACGGTCGCCGAGTTGTACCGGCACCGCTGGCAAGTCGAGCTGTTTTTGAAGTGGGATTCACAGTGCTTCACCTCACTATGTGCTTGATATTTCAAGAGTTAGCTGATCGGCGTTCGGTCCTGCGGGGGTATCTTGGCGGTTCAGGCGATGTCGGAGTCGCTGTCGGAACGTCGGGTCGTCGAGGTCGCGTGCGTTGAACAACCAGGGACCGTCCCGGAGTGGACGCGTGGCCGCCACCGCACCCCGCTCGGCTTCCAGCCGGAGGGTCTTCGAGGCGACACCCAGGTAAGCCGCCGCTGCGGTCAGGTTCATCCATCCCTCGGCCTGCTGCGTTTGGGGGCGGTAGACGGGAATCCCGCGGTAGGTCCGTACAGAGGTCACGGCCGTGTGGTTCCAGCGGTTGCCGCGGGCGGTCAAGATGCCGTTGCGGTTGAGATAGGCGGCAATGAGCTTGTCGTCGCAGATGCGAGCCAACTGGCGCACGGCATCGACCACGTCCGCGCTGGTGTGTGACCCGTTTTGACCGCGCCGCCGCCGCGGAACGCGCGCCTCGCTGTGGAGTCCGCCCTTCCAGTGAATGACGCACGCGACCTCGTGACGGTCGTCATCGATGTCGACGACTATGTCCTCGATCAACGCTCCCAGGATGCGCTTCTTCAGTCGCGGGTCGGTGTCAGGCGCATGCCACGCGCAATCCAGGTCGGCCTCGAGACGTCCGAGGTCATCCGGGTTCGGCGGCGCAGGCTCGCGGCGAGTTCGTTCCTGGTGGAGCTTGGCCTCCAGTGTGCGGACCTTCTGCAACGCCTCGTTCCAGCGCCGCTCCAACTCGGCCGCGACCAGGCGGTTGTCCGGGTCCACCGCGTCATACTGCCGATGGAGCAACGCGGCGGCGTAACGAGCCGCTTCCACCTCCAGAGAAAGCGCCTTCACCACTTCCTGGCGGCGGTCCGCTTCCTGGGTCGCGACCAACCTCGCGGCGTCCACCGCCGCCGGCCGCACCACGAGCAGCGTCTGCCCAACCACGGCCGTGTCCACCGCCAGTCCGCCGAAGGAAATGCACTTTGGCTCCATGCCGTCGAGCCTGCCGCGTTGACACTGATAGCGGGGCACCGTCGAATTCTTGCCCGAGTAGGTGACCAGCAGCCTTCGTCCACAGCGACGGCACCGCAACAGGCCGGCGAGCAGGGCCGGGCCGCGCTTCGGCGCCCCGCGGCGTCGTTCGGTCCGGAACTGGCTGGCATTGTCGTCGAGCATGTGCTGTACGCGTTGGAATTGGTCCCACGCAATGTACCCGTCGTGATGTTCGGGAATCAACACGGCCCATTCATGCAGCGGTTTGCGTACCGCGCTCTTGTGGAGAACCCCGTCGACGACGTGCGTCTGAGCGGACGTGCGCCCGTAAGCATAGGCGCCGGCGTACGTCGGTTCCTTCAGGATCGCGATCACGGTGTGGTAGGCCGGCCGCCGCCACCAGGTTTCCCAGCCCGTCACGCCGCGACGCTTGGCGGGCAGATCGACGCCGTGCTCGACAAACCACTGCGCCGCCTGACGCGCACTCCCCAGCTCGAAGAATTTGGCGAAGACCAGTTCGATGGCGTGTTGCACCCGCAGGTCGGGGTCCTTCTCCAGACGCTGATCCGCGGTCTTGACAAAGCCGATGGGCGCCTCGATGACCAGCTCTCCGCGCCGGGCCTTCGCCCACCGGGCTTCCAGCGACCGTTGGCGCAGCAGGTCGAGCTCGTACTCGCTCATTAATGTTGAGCGCACAGTAATGGAGAGTTGGAGCGCTCCGGCCCTACGAACACGGCCCGCAAGGCCGGAATCACTCAACATTTCTATACGTTCTCCTCTCCACCGTTTGGTCACGAGAGGAGAGCAGCAATGGAGTTGTCTCAGACGAGCAGTCCACGTTCGGGAACGAGCCAGGACTCCTTCCATGGATGTCTTGCGCCGTTCATCGAGCACCTGCAGCAGGAAGGTCTGACGGAAGGCCGGATCCGCTGCCTTCGCGCGTCGGCGCGTCACTTCCTGGTCTGGCTCGGCCAGGAGGACATCGACATCGGCGTGATCGATGACGCGGTGCTACGGCGCTTTCGCCGTCACGATTGCCGGTGCCCGAGAATGGAACGCGAGCGTCGCAAGATGCTCGCCGGTCCGACCCGGCAGTTCGTCTCCGACGCGCTCAGGCTCGTTCGGTTCTTCGAGCAGAGCGGACGTCTCGAGCATCCGGGCGAGCTCGACGAAGGCTTGCGCCTCCTCGAGCAGTTCCTGGTCGAGTGCGCGGTGCACGGATATGCGCCCGATTCGCTCACGGGCTATCGAAGTGCCTGCCGGCACGTCCTGGTGTGGCTTCACCAGTCGCGCATCCCGATGCGGCGGATGGATGCCGACGTGCTGGAGCGCTTCGTCGCCCATGACTGTGTCTGTCCGGGACCGTTCGAGAGCCCGCGCAAGCGCCTCGGGGGTGGGCGATAAGTCTATCCCGTCGAGCGCTTCTCCAGCTTTCTTGTCGCCCGGGGAGTGCTGCCGGGTGCTGTATCGACACCCAGGAACGAGGTCGTCGATGCAGATCTGGAAGCGTTCGGTGAGTGGCTTCGACGCCATCGCGGCGCCGGCGAAGCGACGATTGTCCATCACCTCAGGCGGGTCGCGGAGATGCGCACGGCGCTCGGCGCCGACCCGGGGCAGTACAACGCCGCATCGGTCAGGGAGGTGCTGTTGCGCCGGATCGCAACCGCCTCCCGGTCCCACGCGCGGGCACTGGCCACATCGATGCGCATGTATCTGCGCTTCCTCGCCGCGCGCGGAGAGTGCCCTCCGACGCTGGTCGGCGCGGTTCCCACCGCCCCCGGCTGGCGGCTGTGCGAGCTGCCCCGATATGTTCCCGCCGCCGATATCGAGCGCGTGATCGCCTCGTGCAACGTCACCACGCCGGTGGGCCTGCGCGACCGGGCCATTCTGCTGCTCCTTGCCCGGCTGGCTCTGCGTGCGGGCGACGTCGTGCGTCTTCGCCTCAGCGACATGGACTGGGAGAACGCACGGGTACGGGTGTGCGGGAAGTCCAGACGTGAGACCGGATTGCCACTTCCGCAGGACGCCGGCGATGCCGTGCTGGACTACATCGAGCACGCGCGTCCACGCATCGGCGACGAAAGGGTCTTTCTCACGGTCAGGGCGCCGTATCGGCCCTTCACTTCGAGCAACGCGATCACCGACATCGTCATCCAGGCCCTGAAGCGCGCCGGCATGCACGACGTCAAGCCCAAAGGCGCTTACCTGTTCCGCCATTCCGCGGCGACGAACCTGTTGCGAGCCGGCGCGTCGCTCGACGTCATCGGCGCGCTGCTCCGGCATCGCTCACCCGACACCACCGTCATCTACGCGAAGACCGACCGGCCCATGCTCCTGGAGGTGGCGCAGCCCTGGATAGGAGATGCGCGATGAAGCTGCAAGCTCACGTCGACCGTTACGTCGCCCTGAAACGCCATCTCGGCTACAAGTTCGTCAACAACGAGCGGATATTGCGCTCGTGGGCCGCCTGGGCCATGACCCGCGGTGACGACCTCATCGTGGCCGACACGATGCTCGGCTGGGCCTGCGACGCATCGTCGTCGGCCGCCGCAGGCAAGCGGCTGAGCGTCGCCCGGCGGTTCGCCGTGTGGCTCCAGGCCGAGGACCCCCGCCACGAGGTTCCGCCCCAGCATGTGCTTGGACCGACCACGCTGCGCAGGCCCGCCCCGTACCTGTTGACCGACGCCGAGATCGGCACGCTGATGGAGGCCGCGCTGTCGATGTTCTTCCGCCCCGAAGTTGGCGGCGGCGCTTCGGCCGGGGACGACTTCGCGGTGGTGGACTGGCAGGGCTGCGGGCTGGGTCCCGGCCTCTACGACGTGGCGTACTTCCTCGGGACCAACGTCCTCCCCGGCGACCGTCGCCGCATCGAGCGCGAGGCACTCGAGGAATACCACGACATCGTGTGCCGCCTGGGGGCCAGGGACTTCACGTTCGACGACTGCTGGCGCAGCTACCGCCAGAACATGCTGGGTGTTCTCGTGGCCTGCATCCTGGGATGCGGCGGGCTCGACCTCGGCTTCCAGCGGCTCCACGACCTGGTGAAGTCGGCGCTGGAGCGCGCGTTGGCCGCGATCGAAGACCTGGACGTGGCGGAGTTCCTGCCGCGCGGCCGGTTACTGAGTGCGGGGAATGCGTTTTCGATCCTGTCGCGGGGGGCGTACACGGCCTACCGGCTCTCACGCCGCCAGCAAGGGACGCCGAACGACTGAGACTCGTGTGGGCAGCCAGGGCATCCCGGATCGAGCTCGATCCCGAGAGCGGCCCGGCCGGCAACAGGTCGTCCTCGAGGCGCCAACGCCAAGATGCTCCGCACGGCCGCCGCGAGGCCACCCAGGTAGATGAAGAATCGTCGTCGTCGAAGGCGCCGTAGCGCATGGTGGAGCTGCTGTGCACCACCTTCTCCGTGCCCGATAGCGCCAGCCGGAACACGTCCTCCATCGGCTCGCCCCAAAACCCCGTTGCCGTAGCCGTGGCCCATCTTCGACACGTACTCGTCGGCCATCGGCCGCTCGCTGTTCCAGGTGCCGCCCGGCGAGCAGCAGCGCGATCACTACGCCGACCAGCTACTTGAGGATGCGCACGTCGCTGCCGATCTCGCCGATCTCCTCGCCGATGGCGAGCGCCGCCTCCGGGTCTCCGCCCGCGGTCGCGTGGGCCAGATACGTCTTCGATGCCACAGCTTCGTCGTGCGTGGTCCGACTGTATCGCTTCGGCCCGCGCGTGCAGCGGATTCCGGGCCCGTTGTCCCAGGCCTGTTTCCACCTTGGTGTTCAGGCTACGCCCGTCCCGCGTTTCCGGCTGCCGCCCCTTGGGCGTTCGCGGGGAACTTCGCGCTTCAGCGCGCCGACGTTGGCCCGCCCGTCAGGGCGGCATGCGAGCAGGGCGTCACAGATCTGATTGTCGCATGGCCACCCCCCCCTCCTGTGGTCCGTCTTCGTTGCGCACCGCTTGCTGCTCGGGATCGGCGTCCCCTCCTCCTACGTCCACCTCTCGGCGTGCCGCCGGTCCTCCAGAACCGGCATCCGGTCGGCGATCCAGGGCGAATGGGTGTTCACCAGGAGAATTGTGCGCCAAGCCGCCAGCCCCAGGAGTTTCGGAAGCAGCTCCTCTTTTAGGAGCCACTTGCAAAACTCTTGGGGTCGCGGCTCGGCTCAGTCCTCCGATTCTCGGGGTGAACACCCCAATTGTTCTGGATTTTGACTCCGTGTTCTGGTCCTGAAGGGCCGGCGGCAGCCAGGAAGCGGAAAACAAGGGGATCGACGTGTTTTCCACCGAGCGTCGGGACACCGGTGGGTGACTGACGCCGGTTGAGCGCCGGGATTGGATGGGCGTTTGCCGGCGGCGCGTTGGCTATGTCACCAGACGCAGGAGCTGGTCGGCGGTGAGCGCCAACATGCCGAACATGCAGTGGCACATCACCTTCGCGGTGCCACGGACCCGGACATGGCGACCACCGAACTCGTCCTTGAGACGGCCATTGACGCGCTCACCCGCCGTACGCTCGTTGTAGCGAACCTGCTCGGCACGCTGGAAGCCGAGATTTTTCAGGCGCCGGGCTTCGGTTCGCAGTTCCTCCGCCCGGGCCTTGTCGCCACGAGGGTTGACGTCAATCAACGGGACGTGGCCGAGTGAGCGGCTGTGCTCCCGGATCTGCTCCGCGTCGTAGGCGGCGTCCATCAGGTCATACAGATTGGTCGTCCGCTCGGCGGACAGAGTCGCCAGCGGAATGGCGGCCTGGCTGTCATGCAGGGAGGCGGACGTCAACAGGCAACTGATCGGAATCTGGCCGTCGGCCACGTCAATGTGCAGCTTGTAGCCGACCCAGGTGGTCTTGTAGCCCTTGCTGTTCTTCTTCGTGCCGACATCGCAGGCGGTCGGCAGGTCGTCCAGCATCGCCGGCAGGTTCATGGTCGGCTGCCGTTCGAGACGTGTCAGGACCTTTGGCCGTTCTTCGCCCTTCTTCGGCCGCCCGCGCTTGCGCTTGGGCGGCGGGGGCGGCTTCTCCTTCGTGGCCGGCTTCTCACGGGCCTCGATGGCCGTCGAGTCGCGCGAGAGGTGGCCCACCAGCCGGTCGTGGTGCGTCTCCCGGATCAGCGCTTCGTGCACGCGCTGGGGCAACTGCGTGTCGGCGAACTCGGCAAAGGCGCGCGAGAAGACCGACTCGCTCGGCACCTCGAACTTCCGCTCCCAGCCGCAGAGCCGGCGCAGGGCCACATCGGCGGCCAACCGGTCCAGCAGTGCGCGCGTCGACGGCAGGTCGTAGACCGCCTTGGCCACGAAGGCCCGCGCCATCGCCGCGCGGTCCTTGGGCGGCCGCCCCGGCGCCCGGAAGTACCGGGGAATCAGGCGCTCGATACGGATGACCTCCAGGGTCTGCACCAACTGCTGCTGTTTTTCGGTCAGTGGACCCAACGCCTGCTCCAACCGCGGGAACAGCGTACGCTGGATCGACTCCCAGTAGGGGGCGAACGAGGCGCGCAGGGCATTCATGGCTTGTTGACCGCTCCTGCGAGCTACTGTATATTTACGCGCAGGGGCAATGTCAAGCTGCGGTTCGATGGCCGGTGCGGACCAGATGCGCCAGTACACGGAGCGATACGACGCGCTCAAGGCGGAACTGCAGTCGCTTGGGTTTCTCTTCCAGGGCAGCCTCCAGACCCGCCGGATAGCGTGTGGGAAGACCACCTGCCGCTGCTACCGCGACCCGGACGCCCGGCACGGTCCCTACCACTACTGGACACGCAAGGACCGCGGGAAAACCGTCGGGATGAGGCTCACCGAAGACGAACTTGTCCTCTACCAGGAGTGGATCGAGAACAACCGCGAATTGGAGCGGCTCGTGAAGGAAATGCGCGGCCTCTCTTCGCGCGTGCTTGCCTTCATAACCGGCCGGGAGGCCCCATGAACCCCCGCGTCTCGGACTCGTCGGCGGCGGTGACCGCTACCGCCATCCTTCAGACGCTACGTCCCGCCCACTGACCGTCCCTCGCCCTGCGGCTTCCGGCAAAGAAAACCCGGCCGATTACCGATTTTTGCAAGAGGCTCTTAGTACAGTCAAAACGGCGGCGGAACCATCCACCGAGACCCGGTGGAACGGGGTTCGCACCCGCTGAGGAATGGCGCGTTTCGCGGCGCACGGTAAAGTTGGGATAGCGGAAGTGCTGGTCTTTTTAGGTCTCTTCCGCGAGTTGATCCGCGCGAGCATGTGGGTGTCGAGGGCGGTCGGACCTCCCCAGCACGGCGACGGCAACCAGGCCCGCCGTTGGGTGGGCGGCGCGTCTTCCGGGGCAACGGCGTTCATGGATCGGAGCCGTGGAAGAAACTGATCGTGATGCGTGATCAGTCGTCGAATATTGCAAGCAGAATCGTAACCGACAGCGAAGCGTTCTCATCGCCCCGCACGAACTGGCCTCTGCCGGCCTCGGTGACGCGCTGCATGAACGAGACGGTATCCGGGTGGCGCAGGGCGATCGCGGTGGTGTCCACGAGGACCGACGACACGGTGTGCAGCGCGCCGGGTCTTCCGGCGAACCGGCCCGCGTCGGCTACCGCCTGCTGGCGCATGTCGCTGTGGGCCGGGTTGTCGGAAATCATCACGATGGAACGGCGCTCGCTCTCAAGGCGCCAGTTCGCGTCAACGGCCGCGCGAAGCGCCTGGGCGTAGTCCTCCTCGAGGGTCCGGTTGCACCGAGCAGACGACCCGGCACGCATGGATCGGGCGAACGCCACCAGTCGACCGACCGACTGCTCGTCGACGCGCTGAAGCGGGGCGATGCGGAGCGCGGTGCGCGGGTCGCAGCGGTCCTTGAAGTCGATGACGCCTACGGCCGCGTCATCGGCCAGCCGGACCAGCAACTCGGCCAGTCCAGCGATCTCTTCCCGCAGGCTGGTGATTTCTCTCTGCATGCTGCCCGTCGTGTCGAGCGCGATGACGAGGTCGATCGGCGGCAGCTTCTGCACCGACGACGTTGCCTCGTCGAGCGCTTGAGCCAGCTCCCGCTCCCTGCGGGCGCATTCCCGATTTCCCGGAACAGTGTGTAGGCAAAGATGGACTGTGAGGCTGGGGGAGGTTGAGCCGGTCTTCGGACAGACGGGGAGGGTGGTACTGGACATTACGGCTCGGACTGCCCATGATGGTGCGTTGAAATGGACAAGAGCGCCATCGACACCCCGAGCCGCGAGATCGATCTTCGCAACATTCCCGTCCACCTGCGCACTGCCCTCCGGCGGGCGCTGGAGTTTGAGGCGCGTGCTCCAGCGCCCAGGTCGGCAGAGGAAGCGGAGCAGTGCGAAGAGCAGCTGCGGGCCATCGCGGACGAGTTCTTCGGCGCCCTCCTCACCCCCGTGCTGCAACGCGCGGTGCGCTCCGCCGCGGTTGGCGACGCGGCGAGCGCCCTCGTGCGCCACCTGCCCCGGCGGATGCGGAGCGACGGCCTGGAGACCGTCAACGTTCGCACCTCCCGGGGCACGACGGTGCCGGTCACGACGCCGTACTACCGCGAGAAACACGCCCGTCGGGCGAAGCGGAGGCCGGGACTCTACCCCGCCTTGGTGGTGCTGGGCATCTACGACCGGTGCACGCCGAAGCTGGCCTCCGATGCAAGCCGCGCGGTCGCCATGCTCAGCTCGCTGGCCGAAGCGCAGGCGCAGCTCCGCTCCGACGGCATCGCCCTGGATATCAAGACCCTCCGCTCGACCGCCTATCGCTACGCTGCGCGGGCCCGAGCGGCCCAGCAGAGCGCGGCGTGCGGCCTGCTGGACCGCGTGACCGGCAAGCGGGTGGTCGTCTCCCTCGACGGGGGCCGCGTCCGTGTGAGGCGCAAGAAGCGTGGCCCCAAGACGAAGAAGGGGCGCAACCGATTCCATACCGACTGGAAGGAACCGAAGCTCCTCATCCTGTACGTCGTCGGCGACGACGGGCGACCGTCTCAGACGTGGGCCCCGATCATCGACGGCACGCTCCGGGGACCGGAGGCGGTCTTCGCCCTGCTGTTGTCGTACGCGCGGCAGATCGGCCTCAACGCCGCTGACAAGGTGCTCTTCATCGCCGACGGCGCGCCCTGGATCTGGCAACGCATCCCGCGCCTCATCGCCGCGCTCGGGCTCTCGCCGACACAGGTGCTGGGGCTGATCGACTTCTATCATGCCGCGAAGCAACTCTCCGACGCGGTCAAGCTGCGCCGCTGGAGCGCGACGCAACGCACCCGCTGGCTCAACCGCACGCGGGGGCTGCTCAAGCGAGCACGGGTGGACGAGGTGATCACGGCCCTGCGGGAGCTGTGCCGCGGGCGCACGGCCGGCAAGATCCGCACGCACCTCAACTACTTCCTGAAGAACCGTCATCGTTTCGCCTACACCACAATGGTCGGGCTCGGGCTTCCGCGGGGCAGCGGTGCCGTCGAAAGCGCCATCCGTCGCGTCATCAATCTCCGCATCAAGGGCGCCTCCATCTATTGGCTACCGGAGAGCGTCGACGCGATTCTTCTCCTGCGGTCTTTCTATAAGTCCGGCAGATGGAACTGTTTGCAGCGGATGGCCATGACGCCGGTGGGTGTGAGCGCGTGACCGGGAAATCGGGAATGCGCCCGCTCCCTGCTTCGTACGGCGTCCAGCTCTGCCTCGGCGCCGGCCAACTGCCGTCGAAGAGCCTCGATCTCGGCGGGAGAGACGCCGGCTGCAGATGCGGAATCGATCGACGAGGGCGGGGCCTCGCCCGTGTTGGGAAAATAGGGAAACAGCACGAGAGAGACGACGATGAACGCTCCCAGCGCCGATGCGAACAGGTCGAGCGCCGACATGCTGAAGATGTTGATCTCCCTGTTCGCACGCTTCATGACGCGTTCCAGTACTCGATCTCGCCCGGCGTCTCCAGAAGGACCACTGTCGCGTTGGCCCGACGCAGCCCGCCACGCGTCACGACAGCAGAAAACAACGCGTTCGTGACCGCCTGGGGGCCGTCCCCGCGAGCGGCATCGTTGATCGCGGCTGCCTCGTCCTCACCTGTAGCGGCGAGTTCAGCAGGGCGCTGGTCCGGTCGGTTGACGTCGAGCTCCGGAACTCCAGGGCTCGACGTCGATACGCAGATCAGCCCGGCGGCCACGGCCACGATCAGCCCCCGGTGTTCCATGTCCACGTCATACCCTTCAAGCCTCGTCTGAGACTGTGTCACTCATCGTACACCGTCCCGGTGGAGCAACGTGCGTATCGCGCCTTCTTCGGGCACTCGATCCAACGGCGTCCGGCCTGAGTCGTTCGTCGCGTCGACATCAGCGCCATGTGCGATACCTGACTACCAACCGATCCTCTTTGCGACTCCAACGCCGTCCGGTCGCAGGTCGAACGTCACGCTGTTGTTGGCATCGACGTCAGACCACGCCCACGCCAGGGCTACGCCGAACGCGGCCGCGCCGACACCGCCCGACAATAGCCGCATGTCTCGAGCCGGCAGGGCGTAGACCTCGCGGGCCGACAGGGTCGTACGCCTGCTCAATTCGCATTCCTCGGTTTGCCTATTGTAGGAAGCGGTCAGTGGAGGGTCATAGTGGCCCGCATCAGGCCCCACGGCCGCACATCGCGTCCACGCATAATAGACCATGCCCGCTCCTGCGGCGGCGATGATGAGACCCGTGGTCACGCGCGCTTGCGAAGTGACGCGTCGTGACGAAGTGAGCTGGACAGCCCCCGCCTCTCTCGCCAGGCGCTCGGCCGATTCCCTGATCTGCCCTGCCGCGGGTCGTGCCCCCTGCACTACGACCACAGCCAACACAATCGCCAGCAACAGCGCTATCCTCATGGCCATATCTCCCCTCGACAACCGAGTTGATCAACGTGCTCGTTCCAGGTTGCCGCGAATCAGGTACCGCTCACGGGGACGGAGGTCTATCGTCTCCTCGTGCGTCCTGTACCCGTCTCGCGAAACGCGTATCGTCCGTTGTCCAGCGACAACGAGCTGCCCCTGTCCGTCATCCATATCGTCCACGGTCCCGTAGCGCGTGCCGTCGATGAACACAATGGCATCATCGGGCTCGGAGTCGATCTTGAGCACGCCGGTGCGGAACTGCAGGTTGCTCACGAGGTCATTGAACGTGTTGGACTGGGCATCGATAGCCTCCAATGCGGACTCGAATGAATCGCCTCCTCTCGCGCTATTCCTGTTCATGGCGTCGCGCATCTCATCGACCAGGTAACCGAGCGGGTCGCGCCTGATGTTGGGCATCCGATCCCGCTGGGCCATGGCCCCCACGCGGAGTTCGCCGCGCACGGCGTCCGGAAGGGTCCAGTCAGCCCGTCGATTGCGGACTCTGTCCGCTCTCTGCCGGGAAGCACTCCGGAGTGCCCGGGCGTCACGAGAAAACACGCCGTTCGGATTAGCGCCGCGGGGCGCCAACTCGTCCGATGTATTGACTATCGGGTTCCACTGCCTCAGATAGTCCCGGGTGAGATCGCCGTACGCTGCCGCCGTTTCCGCAAGCAGGGCGTCGAACTGTCCCGCGGGGCTCGACGGGAGGATGCCGCCGTGACCGCTCAGTTGCAGGAACTCTCGGAACCAGTGCAACGCCTGATCACGATTGTTGGGCACTCCTTCTCCGGCGGCGTACATGAGCGCGAGATGCATGGCGGCGTCGGGCTGGTCGTTGCCCGCTGCCTCCTGCAACCAACGCAACGCGTCCGCGTAGCTCCGCTCGATTCCATTGCCTCCGGCGTACAGCAGGGCCACGTCAACCTGCGCCTGCGCGTCTCCCTGCCTGGCTTCCGCGAGCAGCGCCGCCGCCCTTTCGGCCATGGGGTCGGGGCGAATCGGAGGCGGGTCGGCGGCCGGCGTCGTCGTGCGGGGCGGGGCGGCGGCTGGCGTCGTGCGGGGCGGCGGCCGGCGTCGTTGTGCGGGGCGGGTCGGCGGCCGGCGTCGTGCGGGCGGGTCTGCGGCCGGCGTCGTGCGGGGCGGGTCGGCGGCCGGCGACGTGCGGGGCGGGTCTGCGGCCGGTGTCGTGCGGGGCGGGTCTGCAGCCGGTGTCGTGCGGGGCGGGTCTGCGGCCGGTGTCGTGCGGGGCGGGTCTGCGGCCGGTGTCGTGCGGGGCGGGTCTGCGGCCGGCGACGTGCGGGGCGGGTCTGCGGCCGGTGTCGTGCGGGGCGGGTCTGCGGCCGGTGTCGTGCGGGGCGGGTCTGTGGCCAGCCTCCTGAAGGACGGGTCTGTGGCCGGCGTCGCGCGTAGCGGGTCGGGCCGGCCACCTCCGGTGTTGGCCGCAAGGCTTGCTTCCTCGTCCGGTGCGTCCACCGGCTCCACGTCACGGGAGGGCCACAACACGATCAGCGCCAGCGCGATCAGCGCCAGCGCCACGACCGCCGCCACAGGGCCGTACGGCCACCTCGGCCCCGACGGGCGGTCCGGCTCTACCGTCGGATAGCGGTCCGGCTCCACCGTCGGATAACGACCATCCGACGGCGAAGCGTGGAGGGGAGCAGCGGCGGCCCGTGACGTCGACGTCCGGTGAACCGGAACCACCCGTGGCCCGCCGGGGGTGGGGTCCAACGGCGGAAGCACCGGCGGATAGTGCTGGGGGACCGGCGAGGAGTAGTCCGATGGCGCCAGCAGCTTCTGCCACTCCGTCAGATCCGGCGGTCTGTCCTCGTGACCAACTGCCAGCGCCCTGTGGACGGCCGTCGCCAGTTCCGTGCTGACCGGTTGCGCTGCCACCCTCGTCAGCGGTTCCAACTCGTCACTGAAGATTCGAACGGTCGCCTCCGGCGGCTCTTCCCCGCTCAACGCCACATACGCGATCGCTCCCAACGCATAGATGTCCGTCCATGGACCCTGCCGCGAAGTGAGGTTGCCCCGATCCCGTGGACGGGTTAACGCTTGCGGGCTCACATCATGACACATCCTCGGATGAACGTCGTTCCGTGTCAGTCATCGACGACGATGACCGCTGTGGGAGTGTGGGAATCTCGCGGCCCGGACACAGGCGTGATCGGCGACGATCTCCCGCGAGATTTCCAACGGACTGGGGGCGCCCGCCTCGCCGACCTTCAGATTCAGCGCGATGTTGACCGGGCGTCCCCAGGCCGGGCACTTCCACAGCGCCCCCGTGGATACGGTACACGGTCCCGCAACAGCGGTTCGCCTCGCGAAGCCGAAGGCGAGCCGTGTACCTGTTGGCCACCATTTCCTCCGAGTGTTTCCAGCTCAACCATGCACCGTTACGTAACGGGACTCAAGCCCCTGCAGCAAAGCCGGTGACGGCGTGAGTCGTCACCGGCAATCCGAGCTCCACCTGACTCGTGGGCGCCTGCAGAGCCTCCACCGGCCGGGCGCCGCCCACAGGGACTGCCGCATGGAGCCGTTCGAACTCCAGCGGCGACGCGTAGCTCAACGCAGAATGCCGGCGCCGCGTGTTGTACCACCCCTCGATGAACTCGAAGATGGCCGCCCGCGCCTCAGCGTGCGTGGCCAAGGTCGTGCGGGCCAGCAGCTCGCACTCGAGCGTCGCGAAGAAGCTCTCGGCCATTGCGTTATCGAAGCAATCCCCCACCGAACCCATCGACAGCGCCACGCCCCATTCCCGGCAGCGGCCACCGAAGGCCAGCGACGTGTACTGGCAGCCCTGGTCGGAGTGATGCACGACCGCTTCGGGCCGGCGTTGCTCCACGGCCATCTCCAGTGCCTCGACTACCAGCTCGGTGCGCAGGTGCGTCGCCATCGCCCAGCCCACGGAACACCCGACACACTACCCATCTCGAAGACCTTCCTGACTTCGCGACCATCACTCGTGAGGCGCATCCCTTCCAAGGCCAACGGCTCGCGGTCTTGAGGCGGATGCAGCGGCAAGGCGGGCACCAGCTTCTGTTGCTGTTTCCAGATGGAGGCCGGCGGTTGGTGCCGGTCGCCTGGACCGACGCCGCATCAGACGGCGCGGACGACCGTGTCGCCCGCGCCGCACACACTCTGGCCGGCATCGCCGACTTGTTGCGGATGCGGACGATTGTCGACGCTCTTCTCCGTCGCCTTGAAGCGGAGGAGGAGCATGCAACTGAACCTGGGCATTCTGAAGGACCCGCGCCCCGACCCGAACGTGTGGGCGGCGCTGGAGGACGAGCAGCGCATCGGTGTGCTGGACGTGCTGGAGAGACTCATCGTGCAAGCGGCGCGACCGGAACCGGAAAAGGAGGACGACGATGAGTGAGACGAAAGTCCAGCCCACCCACCTGCGCCGCGCCGCCGTCGTGTACGTGCGACAGTCCACTGTCGCCCAGGTCGAGCAGAATCGCGAATCGACGCGACGGCAATATGACCTGGCCGAACGGGCGCGCCAGTTCGGGTGGCGCACCGATCAGATCACGGTGCTCGACGAGGACCTGGGGTTGTCTGCCGCGACCACGCGGGGGCGTGGTGGCTTCGCCCGCATGACCGCGCAGGTCGCCCTCGGACACGTCGGAATTCTCCTCGGCCTGGAAGTCTCGCGGCTGGCCCGCAACAACGCGGACTGGTACCGGTTGCTCGACCTGTGCGGCATCACCGACACTCTGATTGGCGATGCCGACGGCGTGTACGATCCGAACGTCTTCAACGACCGGCTTATCCTCGGGCTGAAGGGGACAATGTCAGAGGCCGAACTGCATGTCCTGCATGCGCGCCTCGACGGCGGGATCCGCAACAAGGCGGCCCGCGGAGAGCTGCGTTGCGGTCTGCCTGTCGGGCTCGTCTGGGGCGAGCGCGACGGCGAGATCCGGCTGCATCCCGACGAAGCGGTCACCGGGGCCGTTGGCGCGGTTTTCGAGCGGTTCGCCGAATTCGGGTCGGTGCGCCGCGTCTGGTTGTGGTTCATCTCCGAGAAGCTCACGTTCCCGCTGCGCTTGAACCACGGCGACGCCATCCGCTGGGTTCCTCCGTCGTATCATGCGATTCATCAGGTACTCACCAATCCGGCCTATGCCGGCGCCTACACGTACGGCAAGTCGAGGCAGGAGCGCGTCGTCGGCGAAAACGGTGTGGTGCGCCAGCGTGTGCGTCGAGTACCGCGCTCGGAGTGGCCGGTGCTGATCACCGACCACCACCCGGGCTATATCGACTGGCCGACCTACGAGGACAACCTCGCCCGCATCGGCAGCAACACGCGGCCGCGACCGCATGCGGCGGGGAGCGGCGCCGTCAGAGAAGGAAGCGCGCTGCTGCAAGGCATCGCCACGTGCGGCCATTGCGGGCGGCGGCTGTATGTCCACTACCAGGGACGAAACGCCTCGCCGGGCTATCACTGTTCGGGTCAGGATATCGTCCAGGGAAGCGGCGTGTACTGCCTGTACATCGGCGGCGTACAGATCGACCGGGCGGTCTCCGAGGCTGTGCTCGACGCGGCGCAGCCGGGCGGTCTCGAGGCCGCGTTGCGCGCCGCCGAACGGATCGAAGCCGATCACGACGGCGCGCTCGAACAGTGGCGTCTGGCCGTCGAACGGGCGCGCTATGAAGCCGAGCGCGCCGAACGCCGGTACCGCGCCGTCGAGCCCGAGAATCGCCTCGTCGCCCGCGGCCTCGAGACGGAATGGGAACAGCGCCTGAGCGAACTTGAACAAGCGCGGTCCGAACTCGAACGCCGCGAGCGGCGCCGACCGCGCGAACTGACGACCGACGAGCGCAAGGCCGTACTCGCACTCGGCATGGACCTGCCGCGGGTCTGGGAGGCGCCCACCACCACGGCGCGGGACAAGAAGGAGTTGCTGCGCACATTGCTCGATGAAGTCATCGTCGCCGCGCCGCGCGGTGGGCACACCGCCCACCTGACGCTGCGTTGGCGTGGGGGTCTGCTGACCGAGCTCGACATCGATCGCCCGCAGACGCGCCAGCCGCCGATCCGAACCGACGAGGACACCCTTGAACTCGTGCGCCGCCTGGCCCGCCACTATCCCGATGCGGTGATCGCCGGCATCCTGAGCCGCCAAGGCAAGAAGACCGCCTACGGCCACCCCTTCACCGCCATGCATGTCGGGAACCTGCGCCGCAACTGGAACCTCGGGCGATTCGACCCGGCCACCCGCTCGGCCGACGGTGAACTGGTCAGCATTCAGCAAGCGGCCGAGCGCTTGGAGATGGCGCCCTCGACCCTCCACCGATGGATCAACGACGGATTCATTGCCGGCGAACAGCTCACGCCCGGGGCACCGTGGAGGATCCGCATCACCCCGGAACTGCTCGCCTGCTTCGTCGAACAGACGCCGGCGGGGTACGTGCCGATGCAGGACGCGACTCGAATCCTCGGCGTGTCGCGCCAGACGGTGTTGCAGCGTGTCAAGCGCGGCGAACTCGACGCCGTGCATGTCCACCACGGGAAGAGAAAAGGCCTGCGAATCAAGGTGATCGACGATCAAGCCACGCTGTTCAAGCACTCCTCATAAGTTTGGGGGCAGTATGACGATGGACCCACGACCCGGCGGCTGAACACGTCGAGAACGATGGCCAAGTAGAGGAAGCCGACGAGCGTCGGGACGTAGGTGATGTCGGCGACCCACAGACGATTCGGCGCGTCCGCCGCGAAGTGGCGCTCGACCCGATCCGGCGCCGGCCGGGCCTGTACATCTCGGCGCGTCGTGCGCGGCCCGCGGCGCCGGCTCACGCCCGCGATGCCCGCCGCACGCATCACCCGTGCGACTCGCTTGCGGCCGACCGCGACGCCGGCTTCGGCCAGTTCGGCGTGAACCCGTGGCGCACCGTACGTTCCCCGGCTATCGGTGTGAATCGCTCGCACGCGGGCCGTCAGGTCCGCATCCGCCTGCGCCCGAGCTGAGGGTGGACGTTGACGCCACGCGTAGTACCCGCTCGTGGAGACACCGAGCACGCGGGCCATCGTGGAGACGCGAAAACGAGCCTGGTTCGTGCTCATGAACCGGTAGACCTCCCGGGTCCGGTCTCCCGCGCGAACCAGGCCGTGGCTTTTGCCAAAATTTCGCGTTCTTCGCGCAGCTGCCGGTTCTCCCGGCGCAGCCGACGAATCTCCTCATGTTCTTCGGTGCGCAGGCCGTCGGAGCGCTTGCCAGCGTCGCGATCAGCCTGCGCGACCCAGTTTCGTATCGCCTCGGCCGACGGCTCGAACTCCCGAGCCAGCTCTCCCGGTGTACGTCCGGACCGAACCAGCTCGACCATCTGCTGTCGGAATGCCGCCGGGTACGGCGGTCTCGACTTCGGCATCGTGGACTCCTCCTCCTCGCCAAGAGGATAGGTGTCCACGGAACTGGGGCTATGCGGAGTTCAGGACTATGCGGAGTTGGGTTGGCGACCCGCGTGAACGCGGGCCGTCACGCGAAGTGGTACTCCGCATAGTCAGAGGGTTTCCAGAAAGTCGAGGAGCCGATCGGTGGCGGTGAAGCGGAGTGGCTGAGGTGCGGGATCCTCGACACACCGGAGGGCAGCTTCCTTCATGGCGAGGTCGGCTTCGACGTACTGGTGGGTGGTGGCCGTGTCCTCGTGGCCAAGCCAGAGGGCAATGACGGTGCTGTCGACTCCGGACTGGAGCAGATGCATCGCGGTCGTGTGGCGCAGCGTGTGGGGCGAGATCCGTTGCGTCGCGAGCGAAGGATGACGCTCCGAGGCCTTTCGACAGGCGACGCGCAGTTGGTGCTCGACGCCGGAGCGCGACAAGGGCTTGGCCGCGCGATTGGGAAATACGGGGGCGTCGGGGCTTCGATCGATTCGGGGAAGCCATGCCCGGAGTTGCGTTGCGGTGCTCTTCCAGAGCGGGACGACACGCTCCTTGCGCCCCTTGCCGTGCAGGAGCAGGGACGACGCGCGATCGAGAAGCACATCGGCCACGTTTAGCCGAACCATTTCGGAGACGCGGGCTCCGGTGTTGTAGAGCACGGCGAAGAGGACGGCGTCGCGCTGTCCGCTCCAGGTTAATCGGTCTGGGGCATCGATGATCGCGGCCACCTCGTCGCGGGACAGGTAGCCGAGGACGGGGCGGTCGAAGCGCTTGACGGGAATTGCGAGGACGCGTTGCGCGACGGGCAGTAGGGTTGGCTCGCGCAGCGAGGCGTAGCGCATAAACGACCGGATGGCGGTAAGACGGAGGTTGCGTGTGCGCGCGGAGTTGCCGCGCTCGGTTTCGAGATGGTCGAGGAAGTCGAGGACCATGGGTGCGTCGAGGTCCTCAAGGGTCAATGCCGAGGGCGACCGTCCGGTGCGCTCTGTGGCGTACCCGAGAAACAACGTGAAGGTGTCGCGGTAGCTGGCGATCGTGTGGGCGCTGACGCCCCGTTGCGCGACAAGGCGCCGGCGAAAGAAGTCTTGCAAGAGTGCGGGAAACGCCCGCTCGACCGACGTCATGACGGGCGCTCCAGGGCCCGGTGGGCGAAGCGTTCGAAACGCTGCGAGGTACAGGAGAGCAGCTCGGGAACGGCCGTGCAGTACCAGTAGGTGTAGCTGACCTTGGCGTGGCCGACGTAGGTTGCCAGGGCCAGCATCTTGAGATCGACATCGGCGCCGTCTTGATACCAGCGCAGCAGCCGTCTCGTGATGAAGGAATGTCGCAAGTCGTGAATGCGCGGGTCGCGCGCGCGCCCGTGCCCGGTCCAACCCAGACGCTGCTTTATCCGGCTGAACGTCCTCCCCACGGCGTCGCGCGTGAGTCGGGGCGAATGTTCGGTGCGGAAGAAGTGCTCCGACTGGGACGCAGCACGACACGCGTCGCGGCGGTCGGCGTAGCGGGCCAGTGCTTGTGTCGTGGACGGATGGAGCGGTACGAGTCGGGATTTGCGGAACTTGGTCTCGCGGATGACGAGGATGCCGTTGACGAGGTCGACAGCGTCGGTCGTGAGCCGGCAGGCCTCGGAGAGCCGCAGGCCGGTCGAGACCAGCAGGGAGAAGTACGCCACATAGGTGGCGGGTCTCAGCCCGTGTCGGGGCAACAAGCGGCCTGCCTGGCGCAGGAGACCGGCGACTTCCGCCTCGGTGTAGATGTGGGGCGGCGGGCGTCGCGGGAGGCGTCCCAGGAGCCCGACCGGTGGCACTTCGGTCGCCGGCTCGAAGAGCGCGCGGTGTCGCGCGAACTGTCGCACGGCGGCAAGTCGGCGTACGGCCTGCGCCGGATTGCTCGATTGCGAGGACTGCGCCCACTCGACGGCGAGCGCAATCGTCAGGGGTCCGCTGTGACCGATCCGGTCTGCGTAGCTGGCAAAGTTCCGCAACTGCCATTCGGGCGTTTCGAGGTCGAAGCCCAGACCACGACGCACGGTCAGGTACTCGTCGACCAGCCGGTCGAAGCTCGGGGGCGTCATCGGGGCACCTCCGGCCAGGGGAGCGCGACCTCACGCAGCGTCGGCAGATCCAGCTTGGCGTAGATCGCCGTGGTGTCGAGGCTGCGATGGCCGAGCACGTCAGCGACCTCCTTGAGGCTGGCGCCCTTCTGCACCATGCGGCTGGCCACGGTGTGCCGGAAGACGTAGGCGCCGGCGAGCGGCGTGTCGACTGCCGCCCGGCGAAGCGCGCGAACCACGACACCCGAGACGGCAGTGCTCGAGATCGGCTTGCCGCGACGCGCTCCCAGGTGCTGCACGAACACGCGCCGCTCGTCGGTCGCCGGGCGCTCCCCGCTCAGATAGTCGACCAACGTCTGCCCCACGACGCGAGGCAGCGGCAACACGGCGCCTCGACGGTTCTTCCGGATGCGCACCGCGATGGTCCCGCCGCGCCAGTCGATGTCGTCCAGGCGCAGGTCGGCGACCTCGCCGGGCCGCAGCCCCAAGGTCGACAGGCACTGCACGATCGCATGGTCTCGTTGTCTGCACGGGGTGGGGGCGTCGAAAGACCCCAGCACCTGCTGAACCTGCTGATCGGTCAGGGAACGAGGCAGCGTTGCAAGTCGCCAGTGCGCAACCGCCGGAAGGGCAGCTTCGAGCTCATCGCTGCAGAAACCCTCGAAGCGCAGGAACCGGAAGAACGACCGCAGTGTCGACCGTACGGTCCGCATCGACCCAGGCGAGAACCGGCCTCGCAACGACGTGATGAACGCCACCACATCAGCCGGCGCAAGGCGGGCAGGCTCGACCGGGTCCTCGCCAAGAGAGGCCCGGACGAGCATCCGAACGAGCCGGGCGCGGCCACGCAGAGTCTGAGGACGCAGCCCGCGCGTACGTCGTTGGTGCTGGGTGTACGCCTCGACCAGACGATCGAGGGTCCACGAGCCATGAAGGGTCATGGAAGTGCTCCTTTCCGGCCAATCAGGCCGGTCAGAAGCATCCCGTGACTATGCGGAGTATCGAAACCCGATCAACTCACGCAAACCGCTTTTTCAGAATTACTTGCGGATGAATCTCGGAGCTGACTCAGCATAGTCCTGAACTCCGCATAGCCCCAGCTATGCGGAGCTCCGCATAGCTGGGGCAACTCCAGTAACCAGGATCGCCGGCCGCGTGCGAGCGGCCAGTCTTCCAGCTTCGCCAAGGTGTTCCGAAGTTCCTGATCCGTGTACGAGGCGGCCGCCGAAGACAGGACGGGCAGTAGCGGGGCGACCACGACGAACTTCGCCTCTGCAGCGCGAATGGTCACATGTACGGATGCGAGATCCGCGTCGGTCGGCAGGCGATGGCCATCGCGAGGCAGATGTTCGATCCGCGTCACGTCTGCTCCTATGACGTCAAGACGCGGCCTCACAGTGCGGCTCAAGTCGTCGCCGGTCACCAGCACGACGCCGGCCGGCTCCCTCAGTCCCGATCGGCCGTCGGGCATCGTCCGGCCCTGCGAAACGCGCGCGGCCAGATCGAGCGCGAGCAGCGTCTTGCCGACCCCCGGATTCCCTTCCAGCGCGGTAACGCTTCCTACCGGTATCCAGCCCGGCCACAGCCAAGACAGAGGCTCCGAACTCACCTCGCTCAATCGTGTCGGGCGCGGACCAGTGACCCACGGGGCGGCCTCAATCAAAGCCACCAGGTCGTTGCCTCGGTAACCGGTACCGATGCAGTCGGATACGTTGTTCGCCGACTCCGGCAGGTCGACAATGCGCACGCTCAGGCCGGCCGCGTGGCACGCGTACGCGACCTTATGCGCATGCGTCCGACTCTCCAGGTCCCTATCGGGAATCACGGACACGTTTCGCACGCCGGCGGCCTTGAGCTGCTCGATGTGTGTCCCCGCCCAGTTGCCGAGCCCGCCGGTACTGCACGTCGCAGGCATCTGGTCCCCAACCGCGTTCCACAGCCTGCCGGCTCTCGCGCCGCCGCCGTCGACCGTAGCGCACCCTAGTGGTGCGTCACTAGAAAGAGTTTACAGTTCGACTTTCACGGTGCTTCCAACACCGCGGCCCAGAATCGTCCCGGAAACCGGAGGTTTCGCGGTCTCGTCGGCTACAGGCTGGTGATGTAAAGCCATTTCTGGGACACACCACTAGAGATCGACATCCTCCCGCCGAACCGTCCTTCTAACCGCTAGGCTCGACTCCACGGTGCTCTTCCTCGTCCCCGTCGCTTCTGCCACCGCATCCGGCAGGAACCGATCTGCGTCGGCCGGCACACTCTCCGCGTACGACGTTGCCGACGGCGCAGCCGGCAGCGGCGCTGCGCCGTCCGCGGGCGGGTCTGCGACGGAGGCCGGCACGAGAACTACCGCCGGCATTGCCTCGCCCACCGCGGCGGCGTTCACGAGCGCCGGCGCTGCTGTCTCGTCGACCGGCGCTTCGTCGGTAGCCGGCGCCGGAGGTTCGGCGTCCTGCAAGGCGGCGACATCCAGCAGGTCCGACGCGGGGTCGTGCAGCCTGGGATCGATGCCCGTCGTGGTGTCGTACGCCGGCGCGCTACCGCCGAGATTGATGACGCCGAACATACTGAAGCGGTGGTCGGCGTTGCCGCCCGGGCGGTCGTAGCGTTCTCCCGAGAGCTCGATCTGGAACGGGTCGTGGAGCGAGCCGGGGGCCTGGCCCCACGTGCCCACGAGCGTTCCCCACCTGAAGCCGCCGCCCACTATTGTGTCGCTGTCCGAATGAAGTGAACGGGGTCAGCAATCCATCCCGCCCCATCCGCAGCCCATAGCCGAGCCGGGCGTCCATTCCGGTCTGGTCGTAGGCGGAGCCCTGCATGTAGCTCTGGATCTGGTCCTGCCACAGGGTCTCGGCCCCCATGCCGGCTGCACCCCAGGTCGGCCGCAGCGACAGCGTCAGGCCGGGCTCGTACGGGCTCGATCCCACCGTCGCGGCCAGACTCACGCCCTGCTCCTCGTAGGCGGTCGCGGAGTGCAGTACCAGCCGCCGGCCCTGCGCCTCCAAGTGCACCCGGCCGCCGCGCAGCCGCAGTCCACCAGCGACCTCCAGTCCTACCCCGGTCTGGCCGGCGCCGCCGTCTTGGCGCGTGCTGACCGCGCCGAACAGCGTCAACGTCAATCCGCCCGGTCCGGAGAGCGCCCGCGTCACTTCGACGCCGCCGCGCACGCGCCGAACCCCCGCCTCGAGATCGTCTATCGTCTCGTCGCCCCCGCCGGTCTCGAGTCGTGCCCACGACGCTTCGCCGCGTACGCCGATCTCGAAGCCGCCACCCACCGTGGCCACGCGCCTCCGCCCTTCGAGCAGGCCCAGGCCCAGGCCCAGCGAACTGCTCTCGCCCAGCCCGGTCAACGTCCGCACGTGGGTGGCGGTCCCCCGGCCGGCGCCGAGCACGCCCCCGACTGCGGTGTCGCCGTCCGCCCAGCGCACGTAGGGATGCACCCGCGTCAGCGTGGTCGAGAGCTCTCCGGCGGACGCTCCCCGTTGCCACGTGCCCGACCCGCCGCTACGCGCCATCGCCACGCCCAGCAGCCAGCGGCGAGTCACCTGGGCGTCGACACTCCATTCGCGCCAGCTACCGTGTAGCGGAACGGATCCGGTCCGTGATAATTCGACGCGGGCGCATACCGTATGCCACCGGACTCGACGCTGACCGTCCCGTGCTCCGGCGCGGTCACCGACGCCACGCGCAGGCGCTTGCCGTCGGGCGCGCTGACGTTCGCCAGGACGTCGACCAGCGTCGGCTCGTCCTCGGGCGTCTCCGCCGTATCGTCGGCCGCAACCGGTGCCTCCGGCTCGTCGGTCACCCTGACGACCACCGTGGCGCTCGCTGTCTCGCGGTTCCCGTTGCGCACCCTGAGCGTCAGCCGGTACTCGCGAGGCCCCGTCTCGTAGTCCTCGCCCGGGCCCACGTAGGTGACAGCCCCGTCCGACGCACCGACCGCGAAACGCGACTCGTCGCCGGCCGCCAGCGCGTACATCAAGGGCTGGCCGTCCGGGTCCCGCGCCGTCACGACCCCGAGCGCGTACGGCTCCTCACGGCCGTCCCGGTGCTCGGGCAGGTCGAAGGTGTAGCGCACTCGGGAGAACGCCAGCCCGTCCCCCGGGTCCGCGCGACGATCGTTGTCCTTGATCATCAACGTCGTCGGGTCGACCGGCAGGTTGCTCTCCCCGGAATCCCCGGTGAACATCAGGTTCTCGTCCGACTCCTCCTTGTCGTCGTCCATCGGCGTGAAGGTGAAGGTGTGAGTCTCGCTCATCTTGTTCGCCGGAATGAGGATCTCGAAGTTCTCCTCCGCCGCTTCGAAGTCGTCACGGGACGCTTCATGCGGATGGAGCTCGACGTCCACGCGCGTGTCCACGTCCCGCGGCTCGCCGGTGAGCTCCGCCTTGACCGTCACCCGTGTGGGGCCGGCGTCCTCCATGACCCATTCCGAGTCGCCCTTCATGGACAGCTTCACCCTCTGCTGGGCGGCCGGCGCGTCGTCGTCCGTGATCGTGATGGTCTGCTGCGCGCCGACCGTCGACCCGTCCACCATCGCCGCAATTTTGACCTGCTCGTTCGGGTCCGCATCCGTGTCGTCCACCGCGGTGACCGTGGTCGTCACCGACGTCGAGCCCACGCCGAGTTCCAGCGTCTTCGAACCCACCGTGTAGTCGCTCGTCTCCGTTGCCGTGGTGCCCGTGAAGTCCAGCGTGATCGTCTGCGCCTCCGCGAACTTCGCCCCGCCGGTGCTCACCGTCACCGTCGACGAACCCCTGTCCGCCTCCGCAATCGTCGACGGGGCGAACGACACGCTCCACGCCGGCGCGTCGTCGTCGGTGATCGTTACGATCGCCGGGTCCACGCTCAGGTCGTTCGTCGTCCCGCTCACCGTCACCGTCTCGGCGCCCTCGGCAACCCCGTCGTCGGTCGGCACCAGATCGAAGGTCGCCTCGCCCGTCATGCTGTTGGAAACGACGTCGTCACTGTCCGTCGCTCGAAGACGAACCCGGCCGGCGACCGGCCCGACGTCCGCCGCTTGGTCGGCAGCAGGCCGTGCAGCGACGACGAGGATACGACCCGCAGGCGTGCAGCGCTCGACCCCAGCACGTCGTCCACCAGTTCCGCGTCGATCCAGTCGAAGACCGCCAGATCGAGAAGGCAGACCCGGTCCTGCTTCGACAGGTCGCCCAGCAGCCGCATGCCGATGTAGTTCGTGGTGATTTGCGCGGCGTCGGCGCCGAGCAGCTTCCCCTCGGCGGCTCGCGTATTGCGATAGACCGCCAACGCGACCGGCCAGCCGGCGGTATGTTCCTCGAGCGCGGCCAGTTCCGCGTGCGGCAGGCTCCCGTCGAAGAACCGGGCGATGTCGTCTGTCGAGAAACGCAGCGCCTCGGTATCGACGACCGCCCCGCCGTCGAGCAGGTGCGTCGCCAGCTCGAGCCCCGGGTTGGCCCGCAACGCCAGGGCCACATGCAGATTGCGCGGCGCGCGTCTCAACAGCAGCTGGAGCAGCTCGCCTGGAGTGCTCACGACTCCAGGCCGGCATCAGGCGTCGCGGCGGGACAGCACCCGTGCGATCCGAGCGTGTAGGGACCGCATTCGGATTGGATCCTCCGCCGACAGCCGATAGACACAGTACTCCTTCTCCAACGGGTGCAGGCCTCGCATGTCGCCGTCCTCGTCGACGGGCAACAGAAGACCGCCCAGTTCCGGCCGCGCTGACACCCGCAGGCGCGCGTCGCTCGATCCCAGCACCTCGTCCACCAAGCTTGCGTCGATGCGTTCGAAGACCGCCAGCTCGAGGAGATCGGGACGGACCGGCTGGTCGAGCCTCGGCAACCCCGGCACCTTCGCCATCGGGGCGCCGACGCCGTGGACCGCCGACGTGTTCGATCCCCGCGTGTGCGGGGCCGTCGTCGATAGGTGCTTGTGGCATGCACGACAAGGCGCGGTTCGTCCCCGCCCATGCGGGGTATCCGGCGATGCCAGCCGGCACGGCCGCCGACGGCTCGTGGCTCAGCGCCGCTGCCAGCTCGGTGGCGTGCAGCGTAGCGGTGCCCTACGCTGCCGTGGTTACCGCAGTTGGTACGTAGGGTGGCCCCGCTCGCTGTCGATTGTCGCACTCGGCAGCAGCTTGCGTGTCTGTTCGACAAACCCGATGGGGTCTGGGTGGGCCCGCAGCTCGTTGATCAGGCGCCCGCCTGCATTCACCAGCTTTCCGCCGCTGCCGCTGCGCATCCGGTCGATTCGTGCCAGGGTTTCCTTCACCACTTCGGTCGCGGGTGCGTCGTCCCTTGCTGGCCAGCATGCAATCATGCCTGCCTGCAGCCACTTCTCGCCGGCACCTGGCGTGCGCGTCCACTGGACCAGCGTCTCGTCGGCCGGGTACAACACATCCTGGGCGGGGAATCCCAGGCGGTCCCCGTTTACCTTGGCCCACTCGTTCACTCGCACGCGGTCCATGGTCCGCATGTCGCTCGTCAGCAGCATCTTCGCGCCCAGCGCCATGCTTTCGGCCACGATGCGCGCGTCGGCGTGAAGCTCGATCGTGTCCACGCCGGGGAAGCACCTCTCGTCTATCTCGTCCAGCACGGCCGCCCGTATTTCTTCATCTTGCGCGTTCAGCTTCGCGATCCCGTATGGGCTTTGCGGGTTCTCCCATTGTCTGGCCCACCATTGTTGGATCCGGAGTCGTCCTTTCCGCTGCTCGCTCTGTGCTTCGCGGATGAGAGCTGCCAGGTGGTCGCTCGTCTTCATTCCGGCGCGTGCCGCTCCCGGCGCGCCCAGTGGCGCCAGTTCTTCGGCTACTCCTGGTGTAGCCAGCAGCTGTTTGCCTTTCAACTCCCACCATGCCGCGTGCAGCTTTCGCTGCGTGTGGCGCGTCAGTTCGGTCGTGTCGACGACGATCATTCGTACAGCTTCTCCAGGTCGGCCTGTGCCCTGGCCGACCTTGCTTCGCGCTCCCAGCGTTCGATGGGCGTTTCCGGGTCGGGCGGCCGCAGTCGTTGCCCTTCCAGCCGGCGCATGGCGAGGCGCTCGACTTCGGCTTCGTCGGCCTCTGGTCCCAGCTGTTCGCGTGCGCTTTCGGCCATGATTGCTTCCAGCTGGCGTCCGGAAGCCACCGTCTGGCTTCCGCGGCGTTTTTGTCTCGCGCCTCTTGTTCCCTGGCTCACCGGGCGGGCCGGTGGCGCTCCCACCCTCGGGTCGCCGCCCTTGCGCGTCTCTTTCGCCATCTGCCCTTCCGCCTCATCATCCTTGATTGCGGGCCTTCTTGCCAGTGCTTCACGGGCGTCCCGGCAGTGCGGCCTTCTCCCCGTGCGCGGGGCGGCTACTCGAGGAGCGCCTTCAGCCAGTTGGCCTGGGGGGGGGGGGGGGGGGGGGGACTCCCCACCATTTTGCAAGCAGCATCTTCGTGTTCTTTTTGGTCCGTGACCGACTGTTTCGATCCACCGACCCAGGTGCGTGGCATACCCGTCACAGGCACTGGGATGTTGAGTGGGTTGAGGGCCGCTCCGCGGATGACGGGATGTCGCCAAAGGCCCTCGCTTCGCTCGGATCGCGTTCACCCCGCACGGTCAGCCACGGCCGTCAACCCGCTTTGCGGGTCCTTCGCTGCGCTCCGGTCCTACGGATGACTGCCGCGACCGACCGTGCGAGAAGCCCTTGCGGGCCAGCCGGAAAGGCTGGCCCGCGTTCGACTGCCTGCAAGTGCGACGCCTGTGAGCCACTCCGTTGTCGCGGAACACCGTCGACGACTCCCGGACGGGACCCACGTGTGCCTTCCCGGCTGCGAGCGGCGGCCATGGGCCATCCGGACACCAAAGCTACGGGCCGCGGAGCCGGGCTCACGTAGCGGTAATCCCGACACGGTGCGGGTCGAAACAGGCGCCGTCGCGCAGCATTGCGCAGGCGACGTTGAGCAGGCGGTCGGCCACCGAGCGCAGGGAGCGGGCGTGTCCGTGGCCGCGACTTCGTAGCGCCTGATACTTGGCACGGCTGGCCGGATCGCGTTGGGCGGCGACGCGGGCCCAGTGGTGGGCGGCGTCGCGCAGCCGGTCATGAGCGGCCAGACGACGCGACACGATCAGGCTCTTGCCGGAACGGCGGGTCACCGGCGCCACCCCGCAGAGACAGCGCAGTGCGTGGTAGTCCCGCCGCCGCACTGCGTCGCTACTCTCGGCGAGCAACGTGGCGAGCACGCCCGTGCCGATGCCGGGCAGGGACAGCAGGATGGCCGCGTCAGCCGGTTCTTTCGACGGCCCTGGATCGGTTTCCGCAGACGCGTTCGGGTCTTCCGCCGGAGCGGCCTCGGCGAACTGCCGCACCAACAGATCGAGCTGGCTGCGCGCGTGCGCGAGTTGCCGGTTGACCAAGGCGAGGCGTTCGGTGACGAGCCGTATGTGCGCGGCGGCGGCCTCGGCCGTGCCCGGCGCTACCCTGATGGCCGGCGCCCGTAGCCGACCGCGTAGCGTCGCGGCGGCGATCCGGCGGATGCAGTGCTGTTTCAACACTCTGGCGAGCGTCGCCTCGCGAACGCGCTGCGCCGCGGTCGGCGTCGGCAGACGTCGCCATAGGTCGAGTGCCCACGGCGTCGCGACGTCGTCGTCGATCGCGGCGAGGAACTGTGGGTAGTAGCGCCAGAGCTGCTCACGCATCCGGTTCGCCAGGCGCGTGCGTTCCCGCGTCAGGTCCTCCCTGAGGCGCGACCACTCCCGCAACTCGATGACCTTCGGGTCGGTCGGCTCCAACTGCCGCAGGCAATGCGGGTCGGTGCGCAACGCCGAGGCCAGCACCCGCGCGTCCCGCCGGTCGTCCTTCGCGCCCGCCGGCGAGAAGCGGTCCCGGAAGCGATCGAGTTGCTTCGGGTTCATCGAGTGGACCGCAAAGCCCCGTTCCATCAGACTCTCCACCACCGGTCCTCGCGGCGTCTCGATCGCCACGCCGACCTCGCCCGCCTCACCGGCCTCACCCGAGGCGAAGGACAGCAGCCAGTCCGCCATCTCCGCCAAACCCTGGCCGCCATGCTCGAACGCCCGTTCCCCGAGCACCTTCCCGACGGCGTCGAGCACACACGCCTGATGCTTTTGCGAACCCCAGTCGACACCCGCGAACCACGCCAGCTTCAAAACGAACCTCCTCCTGTCTGCCGAATCCAACGGGCGCGCCAACGATGCCTGCCGGTCCCTGTACTGGCGCTCAACGGCGCAAACTCCCCACGGGGCATTCATCGCTGGCTGACCGCCGGGGCACGAGTCCCCCCCAGGTGTTCGAGACACAGGGGGCAGTTGGTGGCTCCCGGCGGCCTGCCCGACTCCACGAGACAAACCGCGCGAAGTCGTTCAGAAAGGTACAGGGGGTTCATCCCCGCTGGCGCGGGGCGGAGGTCGCCGGAGGCGAGGCGCGGCCACAGCGGCTCGGGTCCATCCCCGTGCCCGGTGGCGCTCCCCGAAGAGACCGCTTCACGCATCGACCTGGGCAGGCGCGATTTATCCCGGCGGGCGCGGGGCGCACCTGCTCCTCGCGTCAGCGGAAGCGGCGCGGGGCCGAGGAATGCACAGGGCAGCCCGTCGGCCCGGATGATTCTCCGCGCGATATCGCCAGCATCGCTCTGGCCAGCGAGGGATAGACACGGCAATAGTCCCATCGTAGCGATGGCCATTCGGCGAGGCATCTACCGGGGGATGCGCGATCGCCGTCGGACGGTCCGCCGTGGGCCACTGTCGGGGTCGATTGCTCGACTCGATGCCCGCCACGGCGTCGTCGTTCCGCGCCAACTCACCGCAAGCGATCGCTTCCATGCTCTCGCGCAAGGCCTGCAGGTCCGCTCGCACGATGCCGGCCAGCTCGATCATGACGTGGCTCACGAGCCCGGCGGACCCGAAGATGGCGACCACGATCACACAAACGCCAACGGTCAACTTCACGTCGTTACTCACGTCGGCGAACCTCCTGCAGCACCGCCGGAAGTCCAGCTCGGCCCGAGCGGCCGCCAGCGAACCATCCCACCGGGCATGACCCAGTAGTTCGGGCCAACATCGTCGTACTCTGCCGCCGCGTCCCGGCAACGTCAAGGCGTAAGCCGCCGCGGGGTGCACGACATCATTGTGAGATGAGCGTCAGGCGGCATTTGCGGCTCGTCGCTCCCAGAAGTCCTCGAAGCGTCCGCTGAGGATGCAGCAGCGCAGCGCGATGATGGCGTTGGCCCCGGCGACGGTCCAGCGCATGCCGGCGCGCTTGAGCCGGTCGCCGATCTGCTTGCATCCGGCCTCGACGACGCCCGACGAGACGCACAGGCCCCTGGCGCGGAACTGCGGATAGCGCATCCGGTGGCGGTTCCCGAACAGGTAGTGAATGCACTTTCGCGCCTCGGGCGTGGTCTCGACATGGATGCGCAGCGCGGCGACGACGGCGCACAGCCGGCCGGCGTCCAGTTCGGCACGCCGGTCCCTGGCCCACCGGTCGGCCAGGTCGGTTCCGGGGCCGTAGATGGCCTTGGCGACGTCGCACAGGTGCTGCTTGGCGTGGTAGATATCAACGATCTCGATGGCGCCGGGAAAGTGCTCGGCGGCCAGGTTCCAGATCCACGCGGCGCCGTCGCCGATGACGACGCGCTGGGCTGCAGAGTCGAAACCGCGCCGTATTGCCTCGCGATAGGCCCGTTGTGCGAAGGCGGCCGGCTGCGGGTCGGTGTCGCGGCTGGCCGCGCTTTCGACTGCGGCGTTGTAGCTGACCGACCCGCGGTCCCGCACGGGGCGGCCTTGTGTGTCGCGCCCTTCGGCCGTCCACACGGTGGCCAGCTTGACCTCGCGGGTCTTGGCCGAGCCGTCGGGCTGCTTGCCGCGGCGTCCTTCGACCTCGGTTGGGCGCACCGGCACGCCGGTGCCGTCCAGCCCCAGGTACATCGTCGGCGCGGGCGCCGCGGCGGGCTGCTCGGTGACCGAGCGCTCGTCGTCAGCGATGTCGCGTCCGAGCGCCTCGGCACAGCGCTCGACCTGCCGGGTCTCGACATTCACCCCGGCCAGGGCGGTCAACCACTCGCTCGCCTTGGCGAAGCTGCCCTCGGCCGCCGTCAGTCCCACCAGCCGCGTGATGGCCGGTGACAGCGAGCTACCTTGCAGACCCAGGGCCTGGTCGCGCGGACACACCCCGCTGCGGCAGGCGTCGCAGTGGTAGTAGGCGCGTTGCAGGGTAACCGGCCCCAACAGTGTGGTGAACGTCTTCGGGCGACGGCCGGCGTAGCGCGCCCGCCGGCCGCAGGCGCATGCTGTGGTCGAACCCGAATGGTCGGAATCGTCTGCGTTGAAGCGCTGCGCCATCCACTGCGCGGCGATGTCGAGGGCTTGGTGACGGACCGCCTGTTCGAGGGCCTCGAAGTCCGCCACCTCGGCGCGCCCGGGACCGACGAGCGCATCGACTTCGGCCCCGATAGCGGCTACGAGCGCTGCGCCCCAGCCGCTTCTACGACCCGGGTCGCCGTGGCGAGCGCGCGGCGGCGAACCGTCTGCAGGAGCGTCTCGAAGTCCTGCGCATTCACGCTCCCCCGCCTGAGGAACGCGTCGACATCGGCCTCGACCGCCGACTTCAAGGCGGCGAACATCTCCTCCTTGAAGCCCCCTTTTTCGGCCGCGTCAGCGAGCGGTTCCGTCAACTGCGCCTCGGGCATGGTCGGAGTCCTCCTACCCGAGGAATCGGACGATCAGCGCTCGCTCGATACCCCCCTACGGCAAAACCCTCACTTTCTTGTCGTGCACCCGCCGCCGCGATCCGGTCGTTGCCGGCGCCGGTCCGGACATCTACGCTCCGGCTCTATCGTCGTCGCGCATCTTCGCCAGCGCTTCGGTCAGCCGGCGGTGTTCCTGCTCGTACAGCCGCGCACCGAGTCCGGCTGGCCTCGCTGCTGCGAGTCTGTCGACCTTGAGCAGCCACTCGAGGTCCGCGTTGTCACCGTCCAGCGCTGCCGCTTCCTCCCACTTGGCCTGCTTGCGCAGAATCCGCCTGACGTCGGCCGCCGTTCCGGCCTGTTCGTACGCTTCGCGCGCTTCGGCGGTGTGTCCTCTCTCTTCTTCGAGCCGCGCGACCAGCAGCGGCTCCCACCCGCTGGCATGCAGCAGGTTCTCAACCTGGCCGAGCAGGATGTTCCGGCTGGTCTCGTTCGTGTCGGCCTCTGCCGCGTCGAGCAGCGTGCTGATCGCTGTTTCGCACAGCTCATACGCCTTGTCTGCGGCGTCTCCGTGGTAGCCGGTCAGCTTCAGCCAGCCCTCGACGTCGTCGGGGAAGTAGTGGCGGGCACTCGACGGGTCGCTTGCCCCGTCGATCAGGCCGCTTCGCAGCGTCTGCTGCATCCGCGCCACGGCCAGATCCGGCCAGTAGCGGCGGCGCGGCGCGGCGTCCTTCAATGCCTGCAGCGCTTCGAGCAGCTTCAGCCTCGGCCGGTCGTCGGGCGATTCCGTCAGCAGGAACTCGACCACGCCGTGCTCTATCGACCGGATGAGCTTCTGGCCGGCCCAGTCGTGGGCGTCGCTCCCCTCGTCCGGGATTTCCTCCTCGGTTTCAGCATCTATATCCACGCCGACTTGCAGCGAACCCCTCAGATGCACGTTGTCTTCCCTGTCCTCGCCGGCGGCGAGAAGCAGGGCCAGAGTGCGCATCAGCGTCGCGCGCGCGTCGCGGCGCACGCCGCGGTCGGACACCCCGTTCGGCACGTCCGGCGCTCCCATTTCGGCGACCGTCTGGCTGGCGATCTCCCAGGCCCGGTCCGGGTCTTCCTCGACGATCGCCTCCGCCCGGCGGATGCGTTCGCTCGTGCGCTCTTCGGGCGTCGCCGTCTCGTCTCCGAACCGGGCGATGATATCGTCCTGGTTGTAGCGGCCGGCTCCGCCGACCAGCGCCAGCGTGCTCAGGTCCTTGCGCGCGTCCGGTTCGACGTTGACCACAGCCAGCGTCTCGGTGGCCCGACTCAGCGCCACCCGCAGCTGGTCGATGGCCGTTCGCCGGCTCTCCTGCCGCAGCGGTGTCCTGTCTTCGATCACGTTCCCGTCGAAGGCCTCGATAGCCGCTCCCACATCCAGCACGCACACCCGCTGGTACTCCAGGCCCTTGGCCTCGCCCGGCGTCAGCACCAGCTTGCGGCGCCTCTCGTCCAGCCATGCGGGCGGTTCGTCCGCGGCAGTGATCACCGCGGTTCCCTCCAGGGCGGCGAGATGCTCGACGAGCCCGTTGGCCTGTTCCGTCCGGTCGACGCGCACGTACAGCGCGTGGCCCGTGACGTGCTCGGACTCAACTACCGGCTGCTGCTTCTCCGGCCGGCGGTTCTTGTCGACCAGGCTGTAGAAGATGTTCGACCGGTTGACGACGGCCGCGATCCGCGACGGGCAGCGCACGTGCTCGTGCAGGTCGAACGTTGCCGGCTTGCGCCAGCGGCTGCTCAGCAGCTCGGTGTAGCGTCCCCACTCGAAGCCGCTGGCCTCGACGCGCTGCCCGGCGTCCCCGGCTATCAGCAGCCACGGGCTCTTGCCCGTGCGCTTGCGGCATGCCCGGAGCAGCTCGAGCAACATCCAGAACTCGGTCAGGGTCAGATCCTGTGCCTCGTCGACGACGAGACGGTCGAACTCCATCCCCTCCGGCAGGCCCTTGCTGGAGAGCAGGCGCGCGGCGGCCGTGGCGGCCGCCAGCTCGGGGAATATCTCCACGCGGGTGCTCTCGGGCACCTTCTCCCACAACCGCAGGAGCGTCTTCGCCGTAGCGGCGCCGATCCCCTGCTCGTTGCCCCGCTGCTGGCGGTACGCATCCGGGCGCAGCGACGCCAGCTTCGCGCCTTCGTTGCTGTCGGCCTCGCCGTCGACGCCTCTACCGAGCAGCCGCCCGCGCACTTCGGCGTACACGGCGGCCTCGTGGCCTTTCCACGGGTGGCGTTCGTGGCCGACGGCCTGCTCGATCGCAAGGCCGAGTTTCCTCCGGCTTTCGGCCGGCGGTATCCGGCGCACGTCCTCGCTGGTGATCTCGCCGGTCAGCGCCCGGAAGTCCGTCGCGCGGACCCGGCTCGTCGACGGCGCGAAAGCCGCCAGCCGTTCCTCGGCGCTGCGTTTCAGCCGCGCCGACCACGTGACGTAGAGGACGTTCTCGCCCGAACGCGCTTCGATGGCCCGCCACAGCGCCGTCGTCTTGCCGCTTCCCGGGCGTCCGCGCAGCACCCGCACCGGGCTCCGGTCGGTCTCGAACGACGCCTGCTGTCTGTTCTGCGGCCGTCCTGCGATGTCCTCGTCTATATCCGTCGCCTGCTGGATCGGCAGGTAGTCGGCCCGCCTGCCGCCACCCAGCGCCGCATGGTCGTCGTGGTGCCGCACGGCGCGCACGACTATCGTTCCCGGCTCGGCGCCGCAGCTGTCTGCCGGCCCGCTGCTCCCGGCTATCCCCCACCACAGGTAGTACTGGCTGCCGCGTGCGCCGCCCAGCGGCGAGCGCCGCCACCCGCGGTTCGGTCGCGCGCACCCCTTGACGATCGCGGTGCGTCCGTGGGCGGCCAGCTGCTCGAGGATCAGCCCGAGCCGCCGGTACAGGTGAGACCACTCCCGCAGCGTGTCCGACACGCTCGGGTGCAGCCATATCGGCTTCGCCAGCGGGCGAGGCTCGTCGGGCTTCTCCGGCGCGATGTCCGCCCTGAAGCCGTTGGCCTCGTCGGCGGCTCCCTCCCGGGGCCGGCTTGCGCTGCGGGTCCGGCGTCTGTTGGTCATTCCAGCTCGTCCTCGCCCGCCATCAGCCTGTTGGCCAGCACGCACGCCAGCGTCTCGCGCGCCTTGCGGTTGAGCGGGATGCGCTCGTCCTCACGCGCCCTCTCGATCCGCTCGTACGTCTTGTGCCGCCGTCGCCGGGCGTACAGCCCGAGGAAGTGCGCCAGGGCCTTGCTCTCGCAGACTTCCCTGACCGTGTAGTAGCGGTACGTCGGCGGCTCGCCGCTCCGGCTGTCGACCAGAACGTGGATCTCCTCCACCCGCCCCGGCAGCCATGAGATGCCCCGCCCGCGTCCGCCCAGCCCCGCACTGAACGCCAGTATCTCGTCGATCCACTTGTCGAGGAGCATTCCGGCCTCGCCCTTGCCGAACTGCTCGCCGTGCTCGTCGGTCACCCACCGCCGCATGTAGCGGCGTCCGGCCGCGCGCAGGAACGCCGGGCCCTGCTGGCCGCCGAGACTCTTGCCGTCGCTGTCGAGTCCCGCCGGCATCGTGCCCTCGTGCAGCCACGCGTCGGCTGCCCTCAGGTCGACCGCGCGCGCGAGCGTCGGGTGCAGCTCGGGCGGCACTCTCTTCACCACGTCCGCATACAGCGGGTGCTCGCTCCATCGGATGTCGTTCATCATCGCTTCGGTGCCGCGGTTGGCCTGCCGTGGCGCGCGGCCTTCGCATCCGCGCGGCCAGCGGCTGGTTCGGGCAGCAGACCCACGGGTTCCGCTACGGCCGTACAGTAGATGATCTTGGGGGGCGTCGGGCGCGCTGTCGCCCGCCCGGCCGCGGCACTGCTCGACTTGCTCGACCCGCCGCCCGGCACGGCCTTGACCCGGCCTGGCATCGCGACACCGACGTGCATCTGCGCGTCCGCTTGGGCGAGCCGCCCAAGGAAGGGACCTCGGTGGGCGTGACGATGGTGGCCGCACCGGTGTCGGCGTTCACGGGCCGTCCGGTACGCGGCCTGGCGATGAGTGCGAAATCACCCTCGACGGCCAAGTGCTCGCGCTCGGCGGCATCGCCGAGAGAAGGTGCTCGCCGCGCACCGCGGCGGCCTGGGCCGCGTCCTCCTGCCGCTGGGGAACCGCAGGCAGGTCGACGAGGACCTCGACGACGGCCTCCGGTGCGCGGTCGTCGTCGACTACGTCACGCGGACCGAGGAGTTGGGTCCATCTGGCCCTGCATCGTGAGGAGGTCGTCGAGCCGCATCCCGAGCAGCCGCGCGCACGCGGGCAGCATCCCCGGAACGCTTCCAGCGCCGTATCGCCTGCGGCGTCGAACCGCGCGATGAACACGTCGAGCAAGACGCGTTCCCGGAAGAGAAGGGGGCATCGACAACACGACCGAGAGAAGTGGCTGGAGTCCAATCCCGACGGGGTCCTCCAAGATGGACGGATCCGGAGCATCGGGCGCCAGGTCCGAACCGACCGCGGCGGACTCATCGACCTCGTCGGCGTGGACCGCGACGGATCCGTATGCAATCGGCGCTACGGATTGAACGGGACGCCATTCGACGACCGCACCCCGAGGTTTCGGAGGATGGTGACCAACGGAGGGCCTGTTCGGGCCCGGCGGAGCGCGCTACGACTCGGTCGCCGTTATCGCCGACGGGTTCCGGGCTTGCTGGCTCTGTCCTCGTCCGTCGGCGAGCTCGGTTGTCCGCCGAGTCCGGAGCGTCGTGACTCCGTGTGGCGGTGAGGGTCCCGCGAATCTCGGCCTTGTCCTTCTGCCGGCGTCCGGGTCCCGAGGGCCGTGGTGTTGCCGGCACTCCCTTTCTTCCGTCGCCGTCGCTTGTCACGACGCCGCATTGCTGCCCCTTTGCGAGAGCCCCAGCGTCGAGATCGCTCAGCGTCGAGATCGCTCAAACGCAGCAGCGTACACCGCGGGCGTCGACTCGCGGATCGACACCGATACCCTCGCAGAGCAGCCCGACGCCGGGTACTTGGTGATGTCGGTCCCGGCGGGTGTTGCAGCGCGCAGCCGCCGCGAGTTCCCTGACCGCCGGCCGCTCCTGCACTACTGCATCGCCGCGGGCCGGCAGCATAGACATTAGTTGGAGTCCTGCCTATCGCTGTTGATCTGTGACAATCCGTCCCACGCCTCCTCATCGCTCTGCGCGCCCTCGAGGACGCGCGCGATACCCTCCGGCGATACGCCCGCAAGGCGCGCGCGCACAGCGGTCATCCAAGTCGCGACCGGGTCGGGTGAGCCGGGAAAGCAGGTTCTCGCTTCTGTACGCCGTGCCGGCCGCGTCGGCTGCGCAGACGGAGTTTCACTACCAGTACGGCAAGCTTGCGAATCCCTTCGCGCGGACGCGCCACTTCACGGACATTCTGGCGGTTCAGACTGGCGTCGAGCTGGTGCCCGGGGACAGCATCGTGTTTATCGACATTCTCGAGGACAGCGTCGCGGACGGCTTCAACGACCTGGAGTTCTACGGCGAGTGTATCCGACGCTGAGTTTCGGCAGGCTGGCGGACCGGACCGTGGGCGGCGGTCCGGTGCGGGACGTGGCCCTGATCGGCGGAATCAACTTCGACGGCGATGCGACCGACAGCTTCATGTTCGACGTCAGCTCGGGTGCGGTTTCGATCTCGAAAGCCAGTCGTTCTGGTTCACCGCGGCAGCCTATTGCGGCCGGCACGTGGGTCGATCCCGGACAACGTGCCGGCGGTGGTAGACTGGGCGAACCATGCATCTAGCGACCAGGGTGCTGATAGTCGTTGGTTGCCTCCTGCTGATCCCGGTCACCGCGGTCCTCACCGCTGCCGCGAAGCAACGCCTCTCGGACGGCTCGGACTTCGTGTTCTCGGGCGGCCCCCTCGTGTCGGGCGAGCTGCACACCGGCCCGGAGCCGGACTGGAGCTTCACCAACGACATCGTGACCATCGAGCTGCAGTTGGAGGACCCGCCGCGGTCCCGCACCATCTGGGTCGGCGAGCACGACGGCAAGCTGTACGTCTTCTCCGCCTACATGCGCAGCGCGGTCGGCCGGCTGTGGAAGAATTGGCCGCGCCAAGCCGAGCGCGACGGCCGGGCGGTGCTGCGCATCGGCGGCAAGCGCTACGAGCGCCAGCTCCGGCGCATCGAGTCGGGTCCGATCCTCGAAGGCATCACCGCCTCGATTGCCGACAAGTACACGTACAACATCAGCCGGGAACTCGTGCAAGCGGGCGACATCTGGCTGTTCGAGGCGGCACCGCGCGGTCCATCCCGCCCACGCCGATGAACGCTGGCGGCAGGCCCGCGACGCTGGAGACGCTTGCGGGCACGGCACGGCTGGGCAGCTACGCGCCATCCGGTTCCTCACCGAGGAACGCGCCCCAGCCGTGCTCAGTCGGCTGTCGACCGGCGCGCGGCGTCCCGTGTGCATCAAATGTACACGCCGCTTGGCACGCCCTCCGAGAGTTGACACCCTAACTGACACCCTACGGAGCGGACCCCCGTGCGATCTCTGGACACCCCTGGAAGCGAAAGGTGGCGATCTCCTCAAGAAACAGACCATTCTGGACGCCAGCGGTCACCACTGGACAGCCTGATTTTGTTCTCTTAATCTGCGGGTTTGGGGTTCGAGTCCCCGGCGGCTCACCATTCTTTTCCTAGGGAATCTGCGGCTTTCGCCCCCTCGGGCTCGTCGCCGTACTGCCTATCCGCGCCCGAGCCAGCGGACGCCGGTGGACGCGCGCAGTCGATCCTCAAGTCTCGATCGGCACTGATCGGGGTCGACAGAATCGCGTCCATCTTGGCCGCGGCCTCCCGCTGCAAGGTCGGCACGACGTGGGCTTAGCGGCACCGTCCGCGTCGTGCCGGTTCCCTGCACGCGCTCGGGACTGCCGCCACGTGGGTATAATCGGCTGACTCTCAGTCACGTGTCCTGCTGGAGCCGTTGCCGTTCCGGCAGTCCGCCAGATTGTCCAGGAGGTTCCAGATGAGCCAAGTCAAGACGCCGCTCCGGTGGGTCGTCTCGCTGTCGCTAGCGGTGATCGTCACCGGGCTCGGCATCGCCGACGCCCACGCGCAGACGCCCGAGAGACTCCTTGTCCTGCTCAGGGATGCCAGCGCTCTTGCGATCGTCGACCCGGCGAGCGGAACTGTTCTTGCGCGAGTGCAGACCGGCAGAGATCCGCACGAGGTCACCGCGTCGGCGGACGGCCGGCTGGCGTTCGTGGCAAGCATGGTCGATGGGATCTCGGTCATCGACATCGCCGCCCGGGAGGAGATCCGGCGGGTCGACCCTGGCCCAGGCAGTCAGACGCACGACGTACTGTTTGCCGCCGGCAAGGTGTACTTCACCATCGAGGGCTACAAGTCCATCGGCCGCTACGATCCGTCAACGAACCAGATCGACTGGACGCTCGGGATCGGTCAGGACGGCACGCATATGCTCGTGCTGGATCAGGGCAGGGACACGATGTTCATGCCGAACACCGGCTCGAACAGCGTCACGATGGTCGAGGGCATCATGGCGGGTCCGGCTCGAGCGACGCTCACCGATATTGCAGTACCGGGCGACAGGCCCGAGGGCATCGACCTGTCGCCGGACGGCCGGGAGATCTGGACGGCGACCCGCAGCGACGGGGGCGTGTCGATCATCGACGTGGCGAGCCGACGCGTTGTCGAGACGCTCGACCTGGGGCTGCAAGATGCCAATCGCCTGAAATTCACCCCGGACGGCCGAGTGCTGATCATCGACGGCGAAGCGGCATCCCTGGTGGTCATGGACGCCGCTTCCCGGGCGGTCATCAAGCGGGTGAGGCTGGGCTCGGCGGACACGGGCGACGGCGCCGTCCTGGTGGCGCCAGACGGCTCACGTGCCTATCTGGGGCTGAGGGCCGCGGACCGTGTCGCGGTCGTGGATTTGAACACGCTCGAGGTTACCCTCGAGATGCCGATGGGTGACGGCGCCGGTCCCGGCTGCATGTACTGGATTGGCACAACGTAGCTGACACTGCCAGCCCCGAATCGCCGCCCGCATCCGCGGCCCGAACAGACCGCCCGCGCCTCCAGGGTCGAAGCCCGCAGCCTGCAGACCCTGCTGGATCTACCGCCGCGTCGCCAACGCCGCGTCAAGACGAGCATGGAATGACCGGCTCGCAATCGTATCGTCGGACCTCTCGTCCATCGTGCCCGCGACCTCCCGCTGCAAGGCTCACGGCCCCCCGGTAGCGTCCTAAAACTGGCGTATACTGCGACCAGGGCGGGTAGCGATTTCCGGAACTGAAAAGGAGAAACCCATGGGTTCGAAACAACCTGATCGACGGGAATTCCTGCGAGGCGGCGCCACGTTGGCCGGTGGTTTCACCCTGGGCGCAGCCGCGCCCGCGATGGGCCAGCCACCCGAACCTGAAAGGTTCATCAGGGGCAGCGATGATTTGATCGCGTATGGCGAGCGCTCCCCTTTCGTGACCTCGGTACGCATACCGCACGGCGGCAGGCCGTCGCCCGATGCCTTCGGGCTGGTGTTTCATGTGGCGGCTCCCCTGCAGGATTCGGTCGGGATGATCACGCCGTCCTCGCTCCACTTCGTGGGGACCACCCGTGGCTCCTTCATTCCGGAGATCGATCCCCTCGAGCATCGTTTCTTGCTCCACGGCATGGTGGACCGTCCGCTGCTCTTCACCATGGAGGACTTGAAGCGCCTCCCGTCCGTGACCCGCCCTCATTTCATCGAGTGCGCGGGTAACCGTGCGCGGTCCAGCCACAAGACCGTTCAGGAAACGCACGGGATGACCAGTTGCGCCGAATGGACCGGCGTGCTCCTGTCCGTGCTGCTCGAAGAGGCCGGCGTGAAGGACGGGGCGTCCTGGGTCGTCGCGGAAGGGTCGGAGGAGGTGAAGGGCGCGTCGAGCTTTCCGCTGGCCAAGGCCATGGACGACTGTGTGGTGGCCTACGGCATGAACGGCGAGGCGCTGCGTCCCCAGAACGGTTTTCCGCTGCGGCTGGTGATTCCCGGCTTCGAGGGAATCTTCAACACGAAGTATCTCAGGCGCATGAAGGTGGTCGACCGGTACTACATGAACTACAACGACTTCGGGCACCTTCGTCCAGACCCGGTGAGCGCCGCGCTGGGTTACCAGATCGGACCGAAATCGGTCATCACGTTTCCTTCCGCGGGACAGCAGCTTCCCGGCCGCGGGTTCTATGAAATCAGCGGCTTGGCCTGGTCCGGTGGGGACGCCGTTCGCAGGGTGGAGGTCTCCACCGACGGCGGCGGGAGCTGGATGGACGCGGAGCTCAAGGGGACGGTATATCGGATGGCGCATACCCGGTTTGGCCTCAGGTGGAATTGGGACGGACAGGAGACCGAGCTCTTGTCGCGCTGCACGGACGAGATCGGCCAGGTGCAACCGTTGGAAGCCCAGGTCGCCGAGCACTTCGACGCGTCCGACGATCCCTCATTCAGGGTGCCGGGCCTCGACAACACGATTCAGACGTGGAGGGTCGCCAGCGATGGGAGCGTTCACAATGGGCGTGCTTAGGGTTGTCGCGCTGGCGATGCTGATGGGGGGCGCCGCGTTGGCGCAGGGACCCACCTATGGTGTGGGACGAACCCCGACGGCGGAAGAAATCCGTCCTTGGGATATCTCCATCGGTCCCACGGGGGAGGAGCTCCCGCCGGGGAGCGGAACCGCCGCGGAAGGCGCGCGGGTCTATCTGCGAACGGGGTGCGCGGGATGCCACGGGAGGGAGGGCGAAGGCGGCCGAGCTCCCAGGCGAGCTCCCAGGTTGGTGAAAGTCGAACCGGGGCCGGATGTCGACCCCTGGGTCGCGGCGCGCATACTGCCGTACCGCTCACCCTACGCGACGACGGTCTGGGACTATATCAATCGCGGCATGCCGCTCAACAGAGAGGGGACGCTGACCGCCGATCAGGTATACGCGCTGACGGCCTTTCTGCTCTTCAAGAACGAGGTCATCGCGGAGGACGCGGTGATGGACGCCGAGAGTCTGCCGCAGGTCGAGATGCCGAATCGTGACGGATGGGCGCCCCTGCCGGACTGGCAGCCGGGGATGCCGCGGCTTCCAGGTTACCCCTACTGACGTACGCGCCGGAACGCTTTCGAAGGGCTGCCGCGCGAGGGGCGGAGAACGGATCTTCGTCGTCCTCGCCGGCAGCGCTCCGAAGCAGGAGCCTGCGCGAGTTCGGGTCCGCCTACTTCACCCCGTCGTCTTGCGCCCGCGCGCCGCGCAGGACGTTGCCGATCGCGTAGTTCCCCTCGTGGCAGGCGAACTCGAACAGCTCCCCCGCCGCCACGCCGCGCTCCGACTGGTCCTGCGACAGCGGGAAGCGCACGGTCCAAGGGCGCGTGAAGCGCGTGGGGTCGGTGATGGTGGCCTCGTAGTCGATGGTCTCGGCGTCGACGCGGGTGAACCGCTCGACCATGTGAAGCTGGCTGGTCGGGGTGCGCCAGGTGGCGTTCCACCGGTCGTGCGGCCGGTCCGGGAAGTCGCGCGACTCCACCACGAGCGTGTCGCCCTCCCAGCGGCCGCGCGGTTCGCCGTTCCACTGCGTGATGTTCACATGCGGGCGCCCGTCCAGCGGGATGATGCGCCGCTGGTGGAACATCTCGTGGAAGATCACGACATGCTCCGGGGTCTGGAAAATCTGGTGGTTCGGGTTGTAGCCGAACCAGATCTGCGGCAGGCCGTCGCCGAGGCAGCGCTCGCCGGTGTCGAGGTCCAGAACGGAGTTCCAGGGGCCGGAACCGTGCGGGCGCTCGTTGTCACGCGCGGTGGCGGTGTACGGAATCCGACCGTCCGGCGGGTCGACAACCAGCGACGTGCGCCGGCTCGGGTCCCAGGCCGTGCCGCCGTCCAGCCAGAAGGCGTTGTAGAAACCGGGCGTGCCGTCTTCCCGCCAATCCACGTTGCCGCCGGCCGTCGTCGACTCGGCGGGGCGTTCCGCAAGCTGGACGTTGCGCGCCACGGCGCCGTTTTCCAGCGTGGCGACTTCCTCTTCCGAGAGGAACTCCCGCCCCTCGAATTGCGGCGGCCGTTCGAGCGGCGTAAGGGTGGAACCGACCCAGATACCCTGCAGGTCCGGATCTCCCCACGACGTCCGGAGCGCGGCGCCCGGCGCTTCACCCGCGAGCGACTGCGCGTGTACGGCGGCGGCGCCGAGCCCCGCCGCGATTGCGAGCGTTGCGACCACGTGCGACAGACCAGCAATCAGACGCTGCATCGCGAGCCTCCTTGACAGTCCCTTGGGATGGATTCGCCGGCACGCCGCACGCTCGAACAGGGCGGGTTACCGACTGTCCTCGCACGGATTCGCCCCTCCCGGCAGCGCCGCGGGGGTGCACGACAAGAAAGTGAGGGTTTTGCCGTAGGGGGGTATCGAGCGAGCGCTGATCGTCCGATTCCTCGGGTAGGAGGACTCCGACCATGCCCGAGGCGCAGTTGACGGAACCGCTCGCTGACGCGGCCGAAAAAGGGGGCTTCAAGGAGGAGATATTCGCCGCCTTGAAGTCGGCGGTCGAGGCCGATGTCGACGCGTTCCTCAGGCGGGGGAGCGTGAATGCGCAGGACTTCGAGACGCTCCTGCAGACGGTTCGCCGCCGCGCGCTCGCCACGGCGACCCGGGTCGTAGAAGCGGCTGGGGCGCAGCGCTCGTAGCCGCTATCGGGGCCGAAGTCGATGCGCTCGTCGGTCCCGGGCGCGCCGAGGTGGCGGACTTCGAGGCCCTCGAACAGGCGGTCCGTCACCAAGCCCTCGACATCGCCGCGCAGTGGATGGCGCAGCGCTTCAACGCAGACGATTCCGACCATTCGGGTTCGACCACAGCATGCGCCTGCGGCCGGCGGGCGCGCTACGCCGGCCGTCGCCCGAAGACGTTCACCACACTGTTGGGGCCGGTTACCCTGCAACGCGCCTACTACCACTGCGACGCCTGCCGCAGCGGGGTGTGTCCGCGCGACCAGGCCCTGGGTCTGCAAGGTAGCTCGCTGTCACCGGCCATCACGCGGCTGGTGGGACTGACGGCGGCCGAGGGCAGCTTCGCCAAGGCGAGCGAGTGGTTGACCGCCCTGGCCGGGGTGAATGTCGAGACCCGGCAGGTCGAGCGCTGTGCCGAGGCGCTCGGACGCGACATCGCTGACGACGAGCGCTCGGTCACCGAGCAGACCGCCGCGGCGCCCGCGCCGACGATGTACCTGGGGCTGGACGGCACCGGCGTGCCGGTGCGCCCAACCGAGGTCGAAGGACGCCGCGGCAAGCAGCCCGACGGCTCGGCCAAGACCCGCGAGGTCAAGCTGGCCACCGTGTGGACGGCCGAAGGGCGCGACACACAAGGCCGCCCCGTGCGGGACCGCGGGTCGGTCAGCTACAACGCCGCAGTCGAAAGCGCGGCCAGCCGCGACACCGACCCGCAGCCGGCCGCCTTCGCACAACGGGCCTATCGCGAGGCAATACGGCGCGGTTTCGACTCTGCAGCCCAGCGCGTCGTCATCGGCGACGGCGCCGCGTGGATCTGGAACCTGGCCGCCGAGCACTTTCCCGGCGCCATCGAGATCGTTGATATCTACCACGCCAAGCAGCACCTGTGCGACGTCGCCAAGGCCATCTACGGCCCCGGAACCGACCTGGCCGACCGGTGGGCCAGGGACCGGCGTGCCGAACTGGACGCCGGCCGGCTGTGCGCCGTCGTCGCCGCGCTGCGCATCCATGTCGAGACCACGCCCGAGGCGCGAAAGTGCATTCACTACCTGTTCGGGAACCGCCACCGGATGCGCTATCCGCAGTTCCGCGCCAGGGGCCTGTGCGTCTCGTCGGGCGTCGTCGAGGCCGGATGCAAGCAGATCGGCGACCGGCTCAAGCGCGCCGGCATGCGCTGGACCGTCGCCGGGGCCAACGCCATCATCGCGCTGCGCTGCTGCATCCTCAGCGGACGCTTCGAGGACTTCTGGGAGCGACGAGCCGCAAATGCCGCCTGACGCTCATCTCACAATGATGTCGTGCACCCCGCGGCGGGGCCGATTGGACCATATTCGCACGAGAGGAGATCGTCAAGCTCGAACGGGTGCCACCCTTCTTTGCGAGATCCTTGACGTCGTGGCTATGCTCTCGTGATGAGCTGGCCTCGAACATGGTGGGTGCTCGTGCTGGGGGCCCACTTGGCCGGCGGGGCACCGGTTTCCGCTCAGAGTGCGGGCGACCGCGAAGTGGAGGCGGCTCTGCAGCGCATCCAGGTCTCCGTCGAGCGCTTCTATTCGCGGGCGCTGACCGTGTTGGCTGACGTTCGCGTCCGCGTGCGGCCAATGGGGCGAGACTTTCGCTCCACGGGTCGAGCCAGAAACCTCTTGTACGAGATGCGGGTGGAGTGGGCGGAGGGGACGGATACGATGGCTCCCGAGCCCGTCGTGATGCGAAGACTCCTGGAAGCCAACGGCCGGCCGGCCGCACCGGAAGACGAGCCCGAGTGTGCCGATCCGGAGCCGTTTTCGGAGGAGCCCCTGGCAATCTTCCTTCCGGCGAGGCGGAAGGACTATGTGTTCACCTGGTCCGGGCGCGAGCGCGAGGCGGGCCGGGAAACGGACGTCCTCGATTATCGGCTGCGGCACGACGAAGCACCGACCATCGAATGGGAAGGATTCTGCGTCAGCATCGATCTGCCGAGAGAGACTCGCGGAAGGGTCTGGGCCGATGCAGAAAACGGAGATGTGCTGCGCGTGGACGAGCGCCTGGCCGGCATGTTCGAGTTCGCGGTGCCGCCCGAGCAGCGGCGCCGTGGTATGCCTCGGACGATGACCATCGAACGCTCCAACAGCACGGTCCGCTATCGCCGGGTTGCATTCTCCGATCCGGATGAAACGCTGCTGCTACCCTCGTCGATCGAGTCGATGACGGTCTGGCGCAATGCGGGCGTCACGCGGCAGTTCATCACCCAGGAGATCTCGAACTATCGGCGGTTCGTCACGGGCGCGCGCATGATTGAGACTCCGCGCCGTCCCTGACCGCGAGACCGATCAGCGGTCGATCCGGAACGGCACTACGGCGCCGCGGGCGCGCTCGGAGCCCTGGGCCTCGGCCGCGTCGACCTCGAACGGCCGCCCGATGCGGTTACCGGCGACATCCTCGAGGGTCGCCGCCGCGACGAGTCGATACTCGCCCGGCCGCCACGGCGCGCGCGGCGTGAAGGTCCAGCGCGTCTCACCCTGCTCCACGCGGATCTCCCCGGCCAGCGGCCGGCCGCCGCCGTTCGCCACCCGGAGCGCGCGTTGTAGCAGGCCGTAGTCCAGCGGCATCGGAAAGCGCACCGCGAGGGGGTCCCGCGTGCCGCGGGCCGGGAGGTCGAGTCGCCAGGCGGCGGGATCGAGGGCGCGCTCCCGGGCCGGACCCACCCGGAACTCCCGGCGGAACGGCGCCACCAGCGGCTGACCGGCGCCGTCGCGCCAGTCCGCATCGATCACCAGCGTGTACCTGCGGTCCACCGCCAGCGGGCGGCCCAGCTCGGCGTTCGGCCGGATGCCGCGCTTGACGCGCCCCGGGTCGTAGAGAACCGTGTAGCGGGTGCGATCCGCGTTCCACAGGTCGACGTTCAGCGGCAGAAACGGGTCGGCAACCGGGCGGCCGTGCTCGTCGAGCAGCCGGACGTGCGCACTGCCGCCGCCCAGGCCCATCGGTGCGGAGAAGGCGATGTACAGGCGGAGATGGTTCTCCGGCACCTCCGGACCTGTCGGATAGAGGGCGACGACGCTCGTCGACGGCTCGCGGTGAGGAGCCGGCACCTCGACCATCGTGCGGAGGACGTGCGACGGAATGGGTGCGGAACGGCCTCGCGCGGACGGGAGGGACGACGGATCGAACACCACCTCGTAGCGTTGACCCGCATCGAACGGAAACCGCGGGGTGAAGCGTAGCGCGCCGGCGTGCACGGCGTAGTCCCCGAGCACCGGCGGCAACTCCGCGGAGGCCGGATCCGCCTGCGCGACGTGGACGCGCAGGATTGCCTGCCACGCGTCGCGCGACAGGGCGGTGCGTTCGAGGTGGACCAGATCCACGACCGCCAGCCCCGCGACGTCGACGGTCCGCTGCCCGGAGGGCGAGGCGGCCAATCGGATGCGCGGCGCGCCCGGAACGGATTCCGGTGCCTGACCGCTCGTCTGCGAGCACGCCGGCGCGAGCACGAGGGCCGCCACCAGGGCGGCGGCCCTCGCCGCATGTCCCATCGGATGCACGCGCCTACGGCAGCGCGGCCGCTTCGAGGTTCAGCCCGCCGCCCGCGGCGTCGACGAGCAGCATCGCCCGCGAAGCATCCAACTGATCCAGTTGCCGCACGCCCTGCAGGGACGCGATGGTCTCGAACGGCACGCCGGCGGTATCGGGGATGGGTTCCGTGATGGCGCCCGCGGCGCCGAACGGCGCCGTCGGCACCTTCATCACGCCGCGCTGGTTGTTCGACAGCAGGATGTAGTCCTGCCCGTCCTTCTCATAGACGATCATGTCGATCGGCCGGTTGCGGTTCCCGAACTCGGCGATCGTCGTCCCCTGGACCTTGCCGCCCGGCGCGAGCGCCGAGACCGGGAACTTGACGAGCGGCGTGCACAGGTAGCTGGCGACGATCGACGGCTCGCCGTCGATCTCGTACGGCACGAACGTGAACACGGGCGAGAACGTTTCGAGCTGCCCGTGGGATCCGTGGTAGATCTCCACGCTCGTCCCCGCGGCCGCCACCCGGAACGGATACGGGATCACGCGCATCTTGGACGCGAACTCCTCGTTCGACAGGCCCGAGACGTACAGGTTGCCGTCGATGTAGGCGATGTGGGTGATGGTCTGCACGCCGATCAGCCCCGCGGGATCGACCTGGTCCGGGTAGTTACTCACCGGGATCGCCCGCCCGTCCGCCAGCACCAGCGGCGTCTCGGCCGGCGGCGGATTGGGCACCCCGATCCGCGTGTAGCGGACCTCGTCGAACGAAATGACCTCGATCTCGCCCGCTCCGTCCACGCGCAGGAGAACCGGCACGGCGCCGGCGCCCAGCCCGCGCATCACGGAGAGCCAGGTATTGCGTGTCCGCGGGTCGACCACCATGTCGGTGATCAGCAGGTTGCCGGCATCGATGCCGAGCAGCCCGGCGACCTTGCGATCGATCGCGGGCACGTCCTGCGTCCCGGGCACCCCGCCGGCCATCTTCTCGCCCAGATGCAGGGCGGTGATGGACACCTCCTGGGCGTCGGCCGCGAAGATCACGCCGTCGGGCCCGAACGCCAGCTTGCCGATGTGCTGGAACTCGGGCGTGACGCCGGTCGTTGCCTCGGAGTTGGCCGCCGACCGAGCCCCGGCGACCGCCAGACTCAAGCCGACGACAAGCAGCAGGCCGAAACGGAATGTAGACATGCCGTGGTCTCCTTCCAGCGCATCATACCGTCTTGTCCAGTATCACGTTGCGGCCGACAAGGGGGGGTGCAGATCGCTGCGTGGAGCGTCCCGCCTGACCGCTGAGTCAGAAGTCGACATGCATCGACAGGCGCACCGTCCGGCCGCGCAGGAACCCCGTCGGTCGACCGAACAGCGGGGAGGACAGCACGCCGCTGTAGCCGCGCACCTGCGTACTGTTCAACACGTTGTAGAACCGCGCCTGGAAGCGGACCCGCCGTTCCGGGCTCCGTGCGCCCCCCGTTCCGGCGACATCCGTCGGCCGCGGCCGGAACTCCTTGGTGAACGTCATGTCCAGATTGATCCGGGCGGGACCGGTCTCGGAGTTGCGCGCGACCCCCGGCGGCCGGTCCCGAGTCGACTGATCGCCGTTCAGGTCGCGTCCGCTCCGGATGCTGTACGGCCGGCCCGAGCTGGCGCGCAGATTGAAGTTGAAGGCCGTCGCCTCGTAGGTGGCGCGGGCGAGGGCCTTCAGGACGGGGTGCCGCAGCCCGGAATCGCGCGGGAGTCGGACACGGAACTGCGACCGGACCCTGTGCTCCTGCCGGGCCAGCCCCCACGCGGGGAGGTACGGATTGTTGAAGTCGTCGTCGTCCCCGCCGGAGCGGTAGCTGTAGTTCAGGCTCCCCGACAGGCCGATGCCCGCCACCTGCAGACTGCGGCGCCGCTCGAGCCGGACCCGGAAACGCCGGCCCACCGACTTCCCCGTCGATTCGATCTGGTGGATGTTGCCGACGTTGGGGTACAACGGCCGCATCCGATCCACCCTCTCCTGCCGCACGTCGCGCGGCAGCATCAGGATCGCCGGCGGCAGGGGCGTCCCCGGAAACGGCGCATTGACGTTGCGGATGCGCCGCTGCCGGCGCCCGAAGCTCATGCTGTAGGAGACCGACAGGCGCAGTCCGCCGCGCAGTTGCTGCGTCAGGTTGAGCTGCGGATCGAGGCTGTAGGGAGACTGGTAGTCGGGATCGAGTCGGTACAGCGACGTGCTCCGGTCGTCGATGGTGACCCGGCCTCCCCGAAACGGATCGGGGAAGGATGGCGACGAGATGGAGAGCTGCTTCTGATACGTCGACCCGTCGTTGCGGATCAGCCGCACGTGATCCCGGAAGTCCCGGAACCGCACCCGCGACCCGACGCTGACGATGGTGTCGTCGAAGAGGCGGTACTGGAGATTGACGGTCGGATCGAAGCGCAGATAGTCGACCGAGTAGTTGGTCGCCTCGTAGCGCAGCCCCAGACGCAGGCTCGCCCGCTCGCCGAGCTTCCGGTCCGCCTGGAGGTAGCTCTCGACGCCCAGCTCCGTGATGTCCAGCTCTCCATTGCCCGACGTCAGCATGAAGGTGGTCGGCAGCCCGGTGAGCTCGACCGTCTCGCCGCGGCCGTTCAGGTAGGCCGGCGGGGCGCCGCGGCGCAGCGCTTCTTCGACGATTTGCCGGGTCGGTTCGCAGTTCACGCCGGCAAAGCCGGTCGCGCCGCAATAGTCGTGCAGGCTGGCGAAGTCGAACGTGCCGTTGTAGTTGTCCTCCGACAGGCTGTAGTTCCGGTCGTACCGCGCCTCGAACCCGGCCTGGAGGCTCCAGTCCCCGCGCTGCCAGCGCAGCCGGTCCTCCACCTGTATGCGGGTCTCCTCATCCAGGTTCCGTCTGTTCCCCCCGCCGTGATTGAACGCGTCCGCGACGTCGATCGCCACCCCTTCCGACACCGGCGTCGCGCTCGATCCCCGTCGCCGCATCCGGACCCGCAGGTCGTTGACGAACGCTTCTCCCAGTCTCCGTTCGCTGACCTGGAACGACCAGTCGCGCCGCGCGTCGCGCGTGCCCCGTTCGGCCAGGGTGAAGCCGCCCACGCCGCTGTTCTCGGTGCGGCGGCTCTCGTAGTCGAACCGGACGCCCAGGCTGCGGTTGGAGGCGATCTCGATGTCGGCATCGAGCTCCAGCTCGTGCTGGCGCTGCGGGCGGACGACGCCGTCGAACACGTTGCCGGCCGGCGTGATGGCCCGCAACGAGTCGCCGGCGCGCTGCCGCGCGTCGGTCGAGGCCTCGACGTCCAGGTCCAGGCGGCCGGGGAGAACCGGGCCGCGCAGGTCGAGGTCGACGTTGCGCGTCTGCCGCGCCGGCTTCGTGCGCTCGCCCGGTGTCGTCGCGTCGAGCGACGCGTCGGCGAAGTCGAGGCTCGCCGAGCGCTCCCACCGGCCCGTTCCCGGGCGGGTGATGATCTCGATGCGTGGCCCCTCGCCGCCGCCGTCGGCCCTGAGCGGCGTGGGATCGATGATGATCTGCGCGATCTCCTCCGGTCGCGGCAGCCGGCCTTCGTCGAAACCGTCGATGATGAAGCCGGATACGTCGTCCTCCGGATCGCCGGTGGAGTCCGCGCCGGCCAGCAGCAGCAGGTAGAGCGTCAGGTCTTCCTCGTCGGCCGGCAGCCCCAGCAGCTCGTCGCCGGAGAGCGTCGTGGCCGTCAGACTCGACAGCGCGTCGACGGCGAACTCCCCCGCCGTGTCGACGACGTCGACGCTCTCTTCCAGCGCCTCCAGGGCCAGCGTCACCGCCAGCGGCTCCAGGCCGGGGACGGCGTCGACCGGGTGGTCGACGGACCGAAACGACGGCGCCGACACGCGTATCCGGTACGAGCCGGCGGGCACCTCCATGCTGAAGTAGCCGTTCCGATCCGTCACGGTCTCCCGAAGCGGCTCCAGGGACCCGCCGGCAAACACGCGCACGGTGACGGCCGACATCACGCCGCCGGTCTCGTCGGAAACCGTCCCCGCTATGTGGGCTGCCGGCTCCCTGGGTCCCAGCGCAGTCTGCAGGGCAGCCGCAGGCTGGCTGCTCGCGAGCAGGAGTCCGAGCGCGACCGCGGCGTGAGCTGTCATCGGTACTGTCTATGTTGACGACGCTGACGACTGGGCTGCTTACGCGTTGCGCGCCCTGCCATTCCGCCGCCCGCCGGGTGGGAATCCGGCGCGGCCTGGCGGTCTCGGCCACACTGCCTATCGTTTCCCAGGCCAACGGCCGAAAACCCCTCGTGTCGGATGAAGACCGACCACGGGGCAGAAAATGAAGATCCGTACGATCGTGCTTTCCCTTTCTCTGCTGTCCGGATGCGGCAGCGACGGCTCATCGCCCGCCGCTCCCACTCCCCAGCCACTCGGACCGCCGGCGACGGCGAACGTGGCGGGAACGTGGACGGCGACCATCAGCGCGTCGACGGCCGACATCGTCGGCGGCGGATGTCTCGGAGACGTGGCGCGGGATCTCGGACTCAGCAAGACCTGGACGGCGACCGTCGAAGTCGCACAGGACGGCACGACCCTCACCGAGACGTCGCTGGAGATCGAAGGTCTGACCTGCAGCTTCAGCGGAACGGTGACGGGCAACACGGTCGATGCCACGGTGGGCGCCTGCACGCCGGACGCGATCGCGGTCGGTGTGATCTCCGGCTGCGGTTCCGAGCCCTGGAGTCTGGAGTCCCTGTCGCTCACCGTGGAGGCGACGGTGTCCGGGCCCGTCATCACCGGGAGTCCGACCGCGACGGCGACGGCGGTCAACGCAGACGCCTCCCACTCCGTGTCGGCGACGGGCGATCTCAGCATGGCCCGATGAAGGCACGCAGCGCCCTCCTGATACTGCTTGCGGGGGCACTGGCCTGCATCGATTCGCCGGGCGCGCCGACCCGGACTCGGAGATCGACGGCCGAATCCCGGCCGGCCGATGCACGATTCGACGATCGATTCTGGCAGGAGCTGATCTTCAACGAGCACGATGCACCGGGCGCGGGGGACTTCGTTCGCGTGCTGTCCGATCCGAGCCCGAACGTCTACATCCGCCTGGGGAATCCCACCGGAACGCGGCAGGTGGTATCGGGCGACCGGCAGGACCACATCCGCCGCGCGGTTCCAGCCCTGGCCGAACAGATCACCGGCCAGCCGTACCACGGCCGCATCGAGGCGGGAATCGAGGAGCGCGGCGATCGGGAAGGCTGGATCACGGTCCGCTTCTGTTACGCGTGTTACGCGCGCGGAGCACCCCGATATCGGCGCCCGTTGCGGCCTCGCCACCCCCGGCTCCGACTCCGGCAGCATCTGGATCGCGTACGACGACGACCGGTGCTTCCAGAACGGGTACTTCGGCCGGCTGCTCGCCCACGAGCTCGGCCACGCCTTCGGGCTCTGGCACGTCGCGGACCGCCAGGCGCTGATGTCGTCGGAAGCCGGCAGCGACACCGAGTGGTTCACGGAGCGCGAACGGTACCACGCGCAACTCGCCTACGAGGTGGGGCGCGGGGCGGCTTACTGCGGGTGGCCGTTCAGCCCCGGGTGCCACGGCGGCACGTGAGCCCGCGTGAAGACCTTGACCTTGAGCACCGCCTGTGCCACGTTAGTCCGATCAGAACTGCCGCATCAGCATGAGCCGCGCGATCCGCGGTCTCGAAGGAGGTCTCAGATGAGTGCTCTACGGTTCCGTTTTCTCGCAGTTGCCACCGTGGCGCTGATGATTCCACTTGTGGCGGCCGCGCCGGCGGCTGCACAGTCCGGGCCAGACGACTACCGCACGCCGTGGGGACACCCCGACCTGCAGGGCATCTGGAGCTCCTCCGGCGCCACGCCGATGGAGCGGCCGGCCGAGTTTCAGGACCGCGCGACTCTGAGCGAGGAAGAGGTCGCCCAGATTCGACGCGCGACCGAGGAGCGCAACCGGCAGCTCCTGCTCGCCAACGCCCAGCGCACCAACGCCGGAGGCAACGTGGGCGCCTACAACAACTTCTGGATGGAGCGCGGCGACCGGACGAACCGCACGTCGATGCTGATCGATCCGCCGAGCGGCCGCTTTCCGCCGCTGACCCCGGAGGGACAGAAGGCCCGCATCAGCCAGCCGCGCGGCGACGACACCTGGGAGGACCGGCACATCTGGGAGCGCTGCGTGACGCGCGGCGGAATGCCCAACGCCATGTTCCCGCGGTCCTACAACAACAACATGCAGGTGTTCCAGACGCCCGATCACGTCGTGATGCTGCTCGAGCAGGTGCACGAGGTGCGCGTGGTGCCGCTGGACGGCCGACCGCCGCTGCCGGGCCATATCGGCCAGTGGAACGGCGATGCGCGCGGGCACTGGGAGGGCGACACCCTCGTCGTCGTGACCACGAATCTCGATCACCGCGTGAGCGCGCTGCAGCCCTGGTCGGCCTTCAGCTCGCACGACGGCTCCGGTGAGGGCATGATGCTCATCGAGCGCTTCACCCGGGTCGGTCCCGAGACGCTCGAGTACGAGGTGGAGGTCCGCGATCCGCAGATGTACACGCGCTCCTGGACGGTCGCGTATCCGTTCTCGCTCTCACCGGACGTGATGTACGAGTATGCCTGCCACGAGGGCAACCTCGGGATGGAAGGCATCCTCTCCGGCGGCCGCGCCGACGATGCGGCAGGCCGGTAGCACCAGTTCGCCGGGGATCGGCAGGCAGGCGATGAGACCTGCCGGTCCCCACGCGCTCGCACCCCTCCCGACTATCTCGACACCCTCGGTTACGATGCGGCCTGCTCCTCGAGTTGCCCGCTGCCGTCGTCCAGCATCAGCGGCTCCGGCTCCGAGTCGACCAGGTAGGCGAACTCTTTCTCGAACTGCTCGCGCGACACGCCCACGGTGGCCGCCAGCTTCGCCAGATCGTGCGGGTCGTCGAAGTCGTCGCGGCGCAGCCGGATCATGTACCGGTGCGCGATGCGGTAGCGGGTGGACTCGACGTCGACGAGACGGACGCGGAAACGCCCCTTGTCCCGATCGATCAACCGGTCGAAGGGGATCGGCACGAACTGACCGGCATCCAGCGACATCAACGCCGCGTTGCCCCCCTGCAGCAGGTACTTGGCGGCACAGTAGCCGAGGTCGCGCGTGTACTCCATGTCGGCCGGCACGGGGTCCGCGCAGCGCAGCTCGTAGCCGATGTTCTTCGCGACGGTGGTGATCTTGAGACCGAATCCGGCCAGTCGGGCCGCGACCTGGGTCTTGAGGATCTCGCCCAGGTTCACCTCCGCAATGCGGACATTGCCGTGCTCGTCCCGCTCGACGTCGACGAGCTGCTTCAGGTCCTCGGGGTCTATCTTCAGCACGAGCCCTTCCGCCACGACCGCGACGCCGTCGCGCCGCCCGCCGGTCCAGCGCTTGATCATCGCGCCGGCCAGCGTGTCGACGACGGTCCTCAGCCGCACCCGCTCCTGCGGGAACGCCTCCGGAATCAGCGTCAGCGTGGCTCCCGCCGCCTTGCCGATTCCGAGCGCGAGGTGCCCCGCCTTGCGGCCCATCGTGACCAGGAAGTACCAGCGCGAGGTGGTCTTGGCGTCGACCATCAGGTTCTTGACGATCTCGACGCCGTGATGCCGCGCGGTCTGGAAGCCGAACGTCTCGACGTGCGACGGCAGGTCGAGGTCGTTGTCGATGGTCTTCGGCACGTGCACGACGCGCAACCGGCCCGCGCCGACGCGCTCGAGTTGCATGGCGGAGAACGCGGTGTCGTCGCCGCCGATCGTGATGAGCTGCGACACGTTCAGCCGTAGCAGCGAGGTGACGACGTTCTCGAGCAGCTTGGGATCGGTCGTCGGATTGGCTCGCGACGTGCCGATCACGGAGCCGCCGCGGAAGTGAATCCGACTGACGGCGTCGATGGTCAGCGGGGTCACGTGGTCGATGTTGCCCCGCATGATCGAGTCGAAGCCGTCGCGGATACCGACCACCTCGACATCCTCGAGACAGCAACGGATGGTCGCCGCTCCGATGACGCTGTTGATTCCCGGCGCCGGACCGCCGCCCACCAGGATCGCGACCTTCTTGTGATGGCTCATCGTTTCCTCAACTCGCAGTCGGGCGACAGAGGGGTGAGCGAGACCAAGTTCAGCCGGAACTCCGTTTCGTCCTCGATGAGAAGCCCCTTCGCCCAGACCTTGTAGTCGACGTGACGGGCGACCCCGAACTCGTCGAGGGTGCCGATCAACCGAACCTCGACCGGCGGTTCAGGACGCCGGCCGTGCATTGATGAGATCGAACAGATCGAGCTTCTTCTTGCGTACCTCACGCGTGGTCTTGATGTCGGAGCCGAACTCCAGCCACTCGTCGGCCGCCGCCTCGTAGCGCGGCCACGTCGCGAGCCCGTCCCCGTTCGGATCTCCCGTGCGCGCGAAGTTCACCCAGTATTGCGTCATCGCGTTCGAGATCTCGTGATCCCACTCCGTCCAGCCGACCCCCAACAGCCCGGTGTTGCCCAAGGCGTAGGCGAGGTCGCCGGAATGGTACGCGCCGTAGCCGTCGGGCCCGTCGGGCATGTCGATGGCAGCGCGCTCGGGGACGTAGATCCGAAACACCGGCGGCGCCTGGCTGAAGAAGTAGAGATAGGCGTCGTTGCCGGCCGCCTCCACCGTGCGCGCCCAGGTTCGCATCTCCCAGACGAAGCTGCGGTCGGCCTGGATCGCCTGGGCGCCCCACTTCGTCGACTTCTCGATGTCCGCCGCGTAGGCGGCCAGCAGCGGGTCCGTGTGGTCGCCGTACTGCGCGCGCAGCAGCGAGACCAGATCCGCTTCGGTCCGCTCCGGCATGTTGGCATACAGCGTCGTCCCCTCGTTCGCCAGGGCACCGACGATGACCGGCACGTCGTTGTGCTCGCCCGCCTCGAAGATCGTGCGGGCCGGCCGCGGCATGAACCAGCCGTCGACGATGGCGCCCGACCCGAGGTCGGAATCGAGCACCGCCGGGGCGTCGAGGTCCCGCAGCTCGGCGAGCGCTTCGGCGCCGTCGCCCTCCACCCCGAGCCCGGCCGCCGCGGCCAGACCCGCCTCGTGCGCCGCCGGCAGGTCGGGCCGGCCGCCGCGGAAGCAGCCGCCGGAATGCCCGATCGCCTTGTGGAACAGACCGGACGCCAGCGGCGACGCCAGCAGGTAGCAGACGCTCCACGAGCCGGCCGACTGCCCGAAGATGGTGACGTTGCCCGGGTCGCCGCCGAAGGCCGCGATGTTGTCGCGCACCCATTCGAGGGCCGCCACCTTGTCGAGGAGCCCGTAGTTGCCGGAGGAGGCGTGCGGCGACTCGGCGGTCAGAGCGGGGTGCGCCAGGAAGCCGAACGGTCCGAGCCGGTAGTTGATGGTGACGAGCACGACGCCCTTCTTCGCGAGCGCCGTGCCGTCGAAGATTTTCGCGCTGCCCCAGCCGCCGGTGTGTCCGCCGCCGTGGAACCAGACCATCACCGGCCGCGCCTCGTGCGCCTCTTCCGCCGCGGTCCAGACGTTCAGATACAGGCAGTCCTCGTCGCGTTCCAGATCGCCTCGGGTGTAAACGGAGGATTCCGGCGTGAGCCGTTGCCAGCAGGCCGGCCCGAACGTCGCCGCCGACCGCGCGTCGTCCCACGACGCCTTGGCCACCGGAGCGCGCCAGCGCGCGTCGCCCACCGGCGGCTCGGCGTACGGCACGCCCCGGAACACGAGGACGCCGTCGTCGCCGGCGACCCGCCCGCCTTCGAGAGTTCCCAGGCCGGTCTCGACGATTGGCCCGAGCGAATCGCCGACCGGATCGCCGGCGTCGCCCGGCCCACAGGCCGAGAGGACAAGTGCGCCGCAGAGAACGACCGCAAGCTGATGGGTGCGCATCGTGCTCCCCTACTTCTCCTTCGACGTCTCGGCGGCGGCCGCCTTGTCGAGGTTGCGCGCGACCTCCAGGATGTGCTTGGCGTCGTAGTTGCCTTCGTGGCACGCGTACTCGTACAGCGGCCCCTCCCGCTTCATCAGCGGATACTCGACGCTCCAGGGACGGGTCCAGGCGGACGGATCGGTGACGGTGAACTCGTAGCGGATGTTCTCGTCGTCGATCCGGGTGAAGCGTTCGACGACGTGCAACCCGGTGCTCGATCCGTTGAAGTGCACCTTGTCGTTGAAGTTGGTGGACTCGACGACGAGGGTGTCGCCTTCCCAGCGGCCCCGCGAGTCGCCCGACCACTCCCGCATGCTCGATGGCAGGTGCGGACGGCCGTCGAGCGGAATGATCCGGGCGTCGTTCTCGCGCATCTCCTGCATCACGACCACGTAGTCCTCGGTCTGCAGGATCTGCATGAGGTCGTTGTAGGAGGGCGGCAGCATCGGCGGCCCCTCGTGGCGCCACACCAGGCAGCGCTCCTGCAGCGTCCGGGTCTCGTGACTGGCGAACGACTGCGGCGAGATGTTGTAGACCAGCCAGCGGCTCTCGGCCCGCCGCAACGCCTCGCGTTCCCGGGCGGACGGAACGAGCGGGGGGATCCTGCCGCTCGGCGGATCGACGATCAGCGACGTGCGCCGGGTGGTCAACTGCCGCGGCTGCGACTCGCGCAGCCAGACCGAGTTGTCGTAGTGGATGTTCTCCTGCGACTGCCTGGTCCGCTCGAGGCGCTCCTCCTCGGTCTCGGCCGAGAGGACGCTGCGCGCACGCAACGGATCCACCCCATCGGCTGTCAGGATCGTGTTCAGCTCGGAGAGCTCCTGCTCCGAGAGAAACTCCTGCTCGGCGAGGCTGTCGGGCCGTTCCAGCGGCGTGTAGGTCGAGCTCGTCCAGTAGCCCTGCAGGTCCGGGTGGCCCCAAGACGTCCGGGGCGTCGAGTCCGCCGACTGACCGGCTGCCGGAACCGGCGCCATCGCCAACGCCGTGATCGCCAAGCCGAACAAGACGTGTCTCTGCCTCATGACACCCTCCAGATTGCGTTCACTCTAGATCACTCGATGTCGAAGTCGTACGTCACGATGTCGCTGTCGCGGTAGCCGAGACGCCCGCACTGGAACCTGAGCGTCCAGAAGCGCATTCGGAACGGACCGTCGTACAGCCGCCAGTGGAACGGCGCCTCGCGCTCGGTGGTGTAGACGATCGTGGCCCCCTCGGTGTCGCACCATAAATCGACGCGCGGTGCGACGTGGAACAGGCCGCCTGTCGGGTAGCCGCCAGGGGTGGCGGCCACCGGAATCGTGTGCGGTGTCGGCGTGAGGGAACCGGGATCGGCGCCCAGGCTGCGTCTCGCCGATGTTGCCACGGCTGCTCGCGCCGGAGGGACACTCCGCTGCGGGCCGATCAGCGCGTATCCCGCCATGTAGGCGGGCGCCGGCACGTCCGCCAACGCCAGTGCGGTCGGCGCCAGGTCCAGCAGGCTGACCGGATCCGCCGGATCGACGGCGCCGGCGATGCGCGCGGGCCAGCGGACGGCGACGGATGTCGACGGGCCGCTCACGCCGATCAGGAAAACGACGGTATCTTCCAGCAGATCGTCGGCCTCGAGCGTCTCGACGACCCGCGCAACCTGCTGCCCGAGGTCGTCCCCGTCGCCAGCCCCTTGCAGGTCGAGGTTGAACAGCGCGAAGAACGGCCGGGCGCCCGGACTGCGGGCGCCGCCGCAGCCGAAGGACACCGTGCAGGGAGATTCCCAGTCCTTCTCGCGGCCGCGCCAGTCTGCGTCGGGACCGGCCGCGTCCCACGCGCCCAACAGCCCGGGCTGCGCCAAGTCCTCGACCGGGACGGGCCGGGCGCGCGCCTCGGCGTGGACGCCGCCGTCCACGTGCACGATCCGGATGGGCACGGCATGGCCGGACGCCAGATTGTGACCTGGCGGCCCGGCGCGGCTGGTGTAGTAGCCGGCCCGCCGAAGCTGCGCCGGAAGGACCGTCACGCCCGCCGGCGGCGTACCGACGAACCGACCGGTCGCCGCGTCGAGGCCGAGGGCCGCAGGGTGCATGCCGGTCAGCAGCGCGGAGCGCGCCGACGCCGGGTCGGACGCCACGGCAGGGGTCTCGGCAACCACGGCACGGGCTCCGCCGAAACTTCCGGCAACGGGAACTCCGTCGAACGTATCGGCGACGATCCAGACAATGTTCGGACGCGCCGACTCGCGCGGCGCGGCGCCGGCAGGGGTCCGGTCGAGTCCGCTCCCGCGGGAGTCTCCGGTACAAGCGCCGCCGAACGCGACCACGGCGCCGAACGCGACCGCGACCGTGAGCCTGCTCCGCCACCCGCCGCTCGCAGCGCCACCCGCCACCCGCGTCCACTTCATCCCGTGCATCATAACCGCCGTCCCGGACACGCGAGCCCGCAAGCGCCGGCGCCGCTTCCCGAACGGGCGCCGCCACTGGTATCATTACCGAATCCATGGTTTTCGAAGTCCCTGTGTCGCAATCGTCCCGTCGGCGCTGCCGGCGCAGACCGGGCATGGATTCAGGGCATCTCGACAGCGACCCGGGTTCCACGAGCGAGTGAGTGTCTCCACACATGAAGAAAACGCATCCTGCTTCGCACATCTTCGGTATCTCCGTCGCGTTCGCAGCCCTCGCCCTGGTGCTGGCGGCCGGCCCGACCTTCGCCCAGAGCGGCGACATCCCGCGCGCCTGGGACGACCGCCCGGACCTGAACGGCATCTGGCAGACGATGACCACGGCGAACTGGAATCTCGAGGACCATCCAGCCGGTCCCGGGCATCCCGACCTCGGCGCCATCGGCGCCACTCCCCCGGGACAGGGCGTCGTGGTCGGGGGCGAAATCCCCTACCAGGCCGCCGCGCGGCAGCAGCGGGACGAGAACTTCGCGAACCGCATGGGCGCGGACCCCGAGGCGAAGTGCTTCATGCCGGGCGTGCCGCGGGCCAACTACATGCCGTATCCGTTCCAGATCATTCAGGGCGACCGGAAGATCCTGGTCATCTACGGCTTCGCGGAAGCCAACCGCACCATTCACATGGATTGGGAAAACCCGGAGCCGCCACCCATCGACAGTTGGATGGGACGGTCGCACGGCCGGTGGGAGGGCGACACCCTGGTCGTCGACGCGGAGGGCTTCCTCGGCGAGGCGTGGTTCGACCGCGCGGGCAACTTCGCGAGCAACCAGTTGCGGGTCCAGGAGCGCTACACGCCGCTCGGGCCGAACGCGATCCGCTACGAGGCCACCATCGAGGATCCCACCGTGTTCACCCGGCCGTGGGACATCAGCCTGCTGCTGTACCGCCGACTGGAAGAGAACGCGCGGGTGCTGGAATTCAAGTGCATCGAGTTCTCGGAGGATCTCCTGTACGGACATCTGCGCAGGGAGCCGACCCGCTAGAGCGGGCGATCACCACGGAGGAATCGCGTCATGACACTGAAACTTACACGCGTCTTGCTTGCGCTCGTCGCCGTGGGAGTGCTCGTCGCCGCAGCGCCGGACGAAGTCCGGGCGGCGGACGCCGAGTACCACCACGTCCACATCACCTCTTCGGCCCCGCCCGAGTCGGTGCGCTGGTACTCGCGCCACCTCGACTGTGCGCCGATCGCCGACCGTGACGACACGGCCGACTGCCACGGCGTCGAGGTCACGTTCGTCCCGCAGCCTACGATGGGCAGCACGCAGGGAACCGGCGTCAACCACATCGGGTTCTCGTACCCCGACCTGACGGCGAAGATGGCCGAGCTCGAGGATATCGGCGTCCGCGGCTCCGGTGTGCGGCTACAGCGCTTCCCGGACGGATCGACGGTGCGCGACGTGCCCGGCCTGTTCAAGATCGGCTTCATCTTCGATCCGTGGGGAACGCGGATCGAGATGGTGGAGGACACCGAGTATCTCGGATTCCACCACGTGCACCTCAGCGCCACCGACCCCGCGGCCACGCTGGCCTGGTACGAGCAGATGTTCGGCGGTGAGCGGGCCTCGCTGAAGGGCCGCATCGACGGGCTGCTCTACGGCGACGTCTGGCTCCTCGCCTCCGCGCACCCCGAGGGCACGCCGGCCACCACCGAGGGCCGCGCCATCGACCACATCGGCTTCATGGTCGACGACATCGAGGCCGCCGCGGCCGAGCTGCGCGACGCCGGGGCCGAGTTCCAGGAAGACCCGATCGTTCCGGAGAACGCCCGCGCCGCCGTGCCCCGAGCCTTCATCTACGGACCCGACAATGTCCGCCTGGCCCTCGTCGAGACCGGGTTCGCAGGCGTGGACTCGAGCGGCACCGCGCCCGTGTTCGCGGACGTGACCGAGCCCTACGACACGCCGCGCACGCCGTGGGGCGAGCCGGATCTGCAGGGCGTCTGGACCGGCAACGCCTCGCACGGCATCCCGCTCGAGCGCCCTCTCGATCTGGCGGAGATCGAGACGCTGACGCCCGAGGAGGCGGCTTCGCGGCGCGAGCGCGGCACCCTTGGCAGCATCTGGGGGTACGAGCGCGAGTGGCGCGACACGACCCTCGGCTACGACAAGAACGCCCCGTCCACGCAGGTGGCGATGATCATCGACCCGTCCGACGGCCGCATTCCCGCGCTGACGCCGGAGGGCGAGCGCCGGGCCGCACAGGTGGCGAGCGACCGCGCCCGCTACACGAACAGCAACATCGCCGGTCCGGAAGAGGCGACGCAGTTCGTCCGTTGCATCACGCGCGGGCTGCCGGGGTTGATGTTCCCCGGGGTCTACAACAACGGCCTGCAGATCTACCAGGGCCCCGGATTCGTCGGGATCCAGAAGGAGATGATCCACGAGACGCGGGTCGTCCCGACGACTCCGCGTCCCAAGGACGGACCGCAGCTCACCTCGTGGCTCGGCAGCTCGCAGGGCCAGTGGGAGGGCGACACGCTGGTGGTCGAGACGACCAATCTCAACGGCCGGGCGTCGTACCGCGGATCGAGCCCCGACATGGTGCTGACCGAGCGGTACACGCGGATCAGCCCGACGCGGCTCGAGTACCAGTTCACCGTGAACGACCCGGCCGTGTGGACCGCGCCCTTCACCGGCCGCTTCACGTTCGACATGGACAGCGAGCAGTACGAGCTGGTCGAGTACGCCTGCCACGAGGGCAACTACGGCATGTTCAACATCCTGAGCGGCGCGCGGGCGCGCGACCGTGAGGCTGCGGAGGCGGACGGCCGGTAGGTCGGTCGTCACGCACCCGCGCACGACAACGAGGTATCACCGATGCGGAACAGATTGGCACTGACCCTGGCGGGCGTCGCGCTCGCCATCCTGGTGGCGGGCGGCTCGGCGCTCGCGCATCATGCGTTCTCGGCCGAGTTCGACGCGACGAAACCGGTCGCACTGCGGGGCACGATCACCAAAATGGAGTGGATCAACCCGCACGCCTGGATGCACATCGATGTGACCAACGAGGACGGCTCCGTCGATGCCTGGATGATCGAGGCGGGCCCCCCCGGAGCCCTGGTGCGTCGCGGATGGCGCCGGGATTCGGTCATCCCCGGCACCGAGGTGCTCGTCGAGGGCTACCAGGCGATAGACGGTGCGTTCCGGGCTAATGGCCGTGACGTCACGTTCCGGGACGGGACGCGCCTCTTCGCCGGATCGTCCGGCACCGGCGCCCCGCGCGACGGCCGGGATCCGACCGAGCGGGAATAGCTCGTTCCTTCTTCGTCAAAGCCCGCGAGACCGCTTCGGTCTCGCGGGCTTTCTTCTGTACGCCCGACGGCGTGGTCCTGCCGAAGGCACCCTGCGACCCCATCCCGCGTCACGCGGCGTGTATCCGGTGGCGACCCTCACCTCGCATGGAACGCACTCTCTCCGCCAAGTTCCTGGACGCGCTCACGTAGATTCTCGATTGACCCGGACAAATCCAGCGTAGCGACCTCCAGTCGCTTCCCGGCGTGGCGCACCCGATGCACCACGTTGTCTACCTCGCCCTGGGCATTGACAAGCAGGCCACCTGGTAGATCGAGCGCCGTAGCGTACGCGAAAAGCTGATAGAGATCCGCATTGGGCACGCGCTCGTCCACGACCCGCTTGTACTTGGCGTCGCCGACGAACGTGCAACGCGGCCCGTCCCACCACGAGAGATCCGGCTTGAGCTGGACACTGCCACCCTCATCGAGGGTCACACCGCGAATGCCGCTGTCGGAGCGGAACGTTTGATCCGAGAGCCTGAGGGCTTCGCGGATCGCTTGGGTCACAAAGTCCTGAAACACCCGGTTCATGTCCATCAGGAAGCCCGCCGGACGCGTGACACCTCGTTCGGTCTCGATCGTCGAGTAGCGCAGGATGAGCAGGGCCAGGGCGACGATCTCCCTGTAGTGCTCGTTGAGACGATTGAACGACACCGCGGGCAAAGCGTTCGGCGCGAATTCGACGGCGGCAACGTTCTCGAGCGTCGCGTCGACCCAACCCAAGTCAGCGCGCGACTGCGGCGACCGGATGCGCATCAGCCCAAGGCGTGCAGCCGCCGCCTTCACCAGCCGATTCATCAGAATGTCCTCGGTGAAGTCATCGTAACGGACCTCAATCGGCAGAGGAACGCCGAACCTTCGCCGAATCTGTTCGCCCATACGAATTCGCCCGCGGACGACGTGTAGAGTCTCCTCCTCCGTTCTGTAACCGTGGAGCAACCCCTGTGCAAACGCACGCTTGGCAGCCGACGCGAACCCAGGGACCAGCGCCTCGACCAGCGTGTCCTCGTCCCTGAAGTCGAAGCGGTCCCTGTCCCTGAGCCTGAACGCACCCATGGTGTACGAAGCCAGGAACAGCACGCGACCGATGCCCAGCTTCGGTTGAATGGACACCGACAGATCTTCGATCTCAACCGCGCCGATGGTTGCGCCGGGAGTCAGAACGTACGCATTCTCCGAGTCGGGCGCTGGCGCGATGGCGAGCGACGGCAGCCAACCGCGAAGCGCACGTCGCGCGCCGAGTGACAGCCGGATCGGTTCGCTCTGTTCGAACTCCCGCAGATCAAGATGTCTCATCTGCGGTACCGGCCCGGCCGCCGCCCTCACGCCCGTCTTCCGCATCGCCGTCGCCCTTCCGCCACAGCCGGTCGAATGCGAACTCCTGCAAGCGCTCGTGCTGCCCGTACAGCCGCTCCTCGATATAGGGGAGGACATTGTGCTCCCAGATGTCTCTGACAACGTCCTCGTCGAGGCCGTCCCTCATGAAGCAGCTCGGTCCGATGGCCGCCTGCCGGTCATTCAGCTCTCGATTTGCACGATCGACCAGGTCAGCAACCCGCGCCATGCCGGGCGCCTTCCTGCCCAGCCAGCGCTTGAGCAAGCCCTCGATTGGCGCCTTATCGGGATGGAACTCGACGAAGTGAAAGCGACGACGAAGCGCCAAGTCAACCAAAGCTATGGAGCGGTCCGCTGTGTTCATCGTTCCGATGATGTAGAGGTTCTGCGGGAGTCTGAACGGCTCGTCGGAGTACTGAAGCTGAATGGGCTGATCGCGGTACTCGAGCAGGAAGTACAACTCGCCGAACACCTTGGCGAGGTTACCCCTGTTGATCTCGTCGATGATGAGGAAGTACTTCGCGGCTGGATCGGAATCCTCTCTCGCAGCTTCGGCGATTGCAAGCAGCGGTCCGTCCCTGAGCTCGAAGCCGGGCTGTCCGTCGGTCAGCTTGGGCGTAGCCCCTGTACGAAGTCCTCGTAAGCGTAGGACGGATGAAACTGAACCAGGCGCACACGCTCGGGTGTCCCCGCGAGCACGGCCGCCAATTCCCGCGCGACAAAAGTCTTCCCGGTGCCCGGCGGACCTTGAAAGATGACTTGCCGCTTGTCATCCAACAGTCGCTGGATCTTTGCCCAGGTATTCAGAATCGATCAGCAGTTCGTGCGCCAGCCTCTGCAGATCGGGCCCGTTGCGAATCGGCGTCACCGGCCGCCTGTCATCGCCGTTGTCTGCGGGGTCGGGGGCGAGCCGATCCAACAGCTCGAACGTCTGCTCGTACTCCGCGGTCTGCCGAAAGATCTGCTCAGTGTTTCCGTTGTCCTTGGAGCCGCTTGCAAAACCCTTGGTCGGCCGGGTTTTCCTACCCGAGGCAGAGGGAACGGACGGTCAGCGGGGTGGGACGCAGCGTTCGTAGGATTAGGATAGCAGCCGTCACCGGCGCCGGGGAACCGGAGACACGGGGTCTCAAGGGACCTCTGGGACCTCCCGGTCGGTTATGAGGGCGAGCGCGCGCGACGAGACGTGGCGCATTTCCCTCACGACCCGTTCCAGTTCGCGGTTGTTCTCGAGCCACTCCTGGTAGAGGGCGAGTTCGTCTTCGGAGAGCAGCAGGCTGACCGTTTTTCCGCGCACCTTGTGTGTCCAGTAGCGGTACGGGCCGTGACGCGCGTCCGGGTCGCGGTGGCAGCGGCAGGCAGGCTTCCCGCACGTGAGACGGCGGGTCTGGATACTGCCCTGGCGGACAAACCCGAGCGTTTGCAACTCCGCCTTGAGCGCATCGTATTGTTCGCTGTACCGGCGCATCGGGTTCCGGCGGCCCATCGGTTCCCTCCTTGACCTCACTCCTACACTACTATATATAGTAGGCGCTGGGAGCAGTCAAGCCATGCAGAACCTGCGCGCCTCGTTCGCCGCCTACTGGGAGTCAATCCAACAGGGCCTGTTTCCCCGGTTGGAGCAGGTGTTGGGTTCGCTGACCGAGAAACAGCAGCAGTTGGTGCAGACCCTCGAGGTGATCCGTATCGAGCAGATGATTCCCTCGCGCTTGCGGATGCCGGGCCGCCCCCGCAAGGACCGCGCGGCGGTGGCGCGCGCCTTCGTCGCCAAGGCGGTCTACGACATGCCGACCACGCGCCTGCTGCTGGACCGGTTGGCCACCGACGTGGTGCTGCGCCGCATCTGCGGCTGGGAGCGGCGGCGCGAGATGCCAAGCGAGTCGGTCTTCTCTCGCGCCTTCGCCGAATTCGCCCACTCCCAGTTGCCCCAGCGCGTGCATGAAGCGTTGCTCCAGAAGACGCACGGCGACCGTTTGGTGGGCCATCTGTCCCGAGACTCGACGGCCATCGAGGGGCGCGAGAAGCCGGCCGCGAAGGAGAAGTCGCCTCCGCCGCCCAAGCGCAAGCGGGGCCGGCCGAAGAAGGGTGAAGAACGGCCCAAGACACGCAAACGCCTCGACCGGCAACCGAGCATGACCCTGCAGGAGATGCTCGACGACCTGCCGGCCGAGTGCAGTGTGGGCACGAAGAAGAACAGCAAGGGCTACAGGGACACCTGGGTCGGCTACAAGTTGCACATCGACGTGGCCGACGGCCAGATTCCGGTCAGTTGCATCCTGACGTCCGCCTCGCTGCACGACAGCCAGGCCGCCGTTCCACTGGCCACCCTGTCGGCCCAGCGGGTGGACAATCTGTATGACCTGATGGATGCCGCCTACGACGCGGTGCAGATCCGCGAGCACAGCCGCGCACTCGGCCACGTCCCGCTGATCGATATCAACCCCCGCCGTGACACTGCGCTGGCCGAAGAACTGCAGACCGAAGCCCGGCGCCTGAAGCGTCTCGGCTTGCAGCTTCCCGAACAGGTTCGGTACAACGAACGCACGGCGGGTGAGCGCGTCAATGGCCGACTCAAGGACGAGTTCGGCGGGCGCCACGTCCGAGTCCGCGGCAACGCGAAGGTGATGTGCCACTGCATGTTCGGCGTGCTGGCGCTCACCGCCGACCAGCTCCTGCGGCTGGTGACGTAAACCAACGCCTCGCCGGCCAACGCGCATCCCCTTCCGGTCGCCCGACAGGCGTCAGTCACCAACCGGTGTCTCCAACGCCCGGTGGGAAAACCCTCGAACTCCCTGATTTCCGCCTCTTGGGTCGCCGCCGGTCCTCCCGCCCCGCATTCTCGGTCGGGATCCAGGCAAAACGATGTTCACCAGAAGAACTTGTGCTCCGAGCCGAGCTACGCCAAGAGTTTTGCAAGCGGCTCAGGTGGTGAAGCCGTATCTCGTCGTCTGTCCCGGCAGATCGGCGGTCAGCTTGCTCAACCACAGGACATGCAACTTGCTATCAGCGCTGCGCCTGTCACGGTAGTCGTTCTTGTAGACGACGCCGATACCACGTCCTTCCGTCACTCCCTTTCTCACCAGCACCACGTCTCCCGGATGCGCTTCTTGAAGCGGATACTCGAAACCTGCGTCGTTCGATTCCGGGTCGCCCCAATCCACTTTGGTGCTTGGTCCACTCGTATAGACCCAGTTGTTCTGCTGGAAGTCCTCCCAATGGTCTCTATTCTTGTTACCGTCGACTCTCGAGCTAACCTGAAACACCCGCCGGCCAACCGTAATTTTGCCCGCATGACGCAAGTACGCGAACAGATTGATTTCGTAAGGTGCGCAACCCGGAAATGCATTCTGGATTCGACGTAGTTCCTCCCGGTAACGAATCCAGTCGATTCGCTGGGGCTTGCCAAATTCGGAAATGCCCAGAGAGAGGATTCGTTCGTCAAACGGCAGAAACTCGTCCGGGCTGATCAAGTACAACACGTGCGTGAGTTTTCGTATCGCGACTCCCGGTATTTCCAAGGATTCATCGAAATCGCTCGCAGACATGTGATTGACACCCTGCACAGCATTCCGAAACAGATCCCAGAGCAAACCGGGATTCCCTTTCCCCCCTTGATGAAATGACCAGCTACGGATGGATGATGGGATAGAGAACGCTTCGTCGTCGGCAACGCATTCCAGTTCCGGAGTACCGAAGAGTTTGTTGATGCTGGAGTAGATCCGCTGTCGGTTGTCTACAGTGTCGCTCCGGCCAGTGATGTAGTAGATGAACGAAAAGGGATCGATGTTCTCGTCCCCATGCATCAGTGACGGCGGTTTCGCTCCGTCCGGGGTCCAACGCACCTTCTTCGCCCGCTCGATCAGGAAGTCCTTGTCCCGTTCGGCAACAGTGTTCGCAAGGCTCTTGAACCAGGGCACCCATCCGTAGATTTCCTTCACCTATCTGCTCCATCACGAACCGAACAATCCGGCTTCTGCTGACGACCTCGGACAGAATACCCGAACGACAGACTCGACGGCGACAGGGTCGACCTCTACGTCGCTTCCGTCGCTGGAGTCTCTCGGCCGGGGGGCGAGACCGTACATCGGCAACACCACGACAGCGGCGGTTCCGTGCGGCGCGAGCCGACCGACGCCCTGAAGCGCGCTCGGTATATGATCGGACAAATGGCGGATATCTGCATTCAATCCATCCAGAGTCCATTCGACAATCCGGATACCGCCCGACTCGGGATCTCGGTCGTGATGCGCGCAGATGCGATGGGGCTGCTCGCCCCGCGAGCAATCGATCGTCTCGATCTGGCGGAATGGGAACGGGTGGCCAGAGACGTTTCCCGGGCGGGCATCGGGCAAGGTCTCTTCGTCGGCCACGGCCCCGCGACGGCACTGGAACCGAATCGGTTCCGCACAATGCTCGAACACGTCAACGAGGCTCTGGAAGCGTCACCAGTACCCGCTGCGGAGTGGCCGGCGTTGCATCGCGTGCTCGGACCTGCCCTGCTCGCTCGTCTGCTGGACATTTCCACGGTGAGTCTTCGCCGATACCAGTCCGGGGCGCGGGCGACGCCGGACGACGTTGGCGTCCGCCTCCACGTGCTGGCGCTGATCGTTGGCGATCTGGCGGGCGCCTACAACGACGCCGGCATCCGCCGCTGGTTCGTCCGTCCGCGCACCGTGCTCGGGAACCGTGCTCCCGCCGACGTCCTCACCTCGGGGTGGCGGCCAGAGAATCCGGGTCCCCGGCAGGTGCGCGATCTGGCGAACGCCCTAACCGCATCGCCGGCCACGTGATCATGATCGGCTTCCGGCACGCGGACCCGCGCTATCCGTTCCTTTGGGAAGGGCCCGAGCAACCCGCCGCGCGATGGCACGCGGCGGGCGACGGCCCTGTGCACTACTTCTGCGACACCCCGGACGGCGCGTGGGCGGAGTTCCTGCGCCACGAAGAGATCACGGATCCCGAAGATCTGGCGACGATCCGGCACGCCCTCTGGGCCGTCGACCTCGGACACCAGCAGCATGCGAAGCCCGACTTGCCTCAGGAAGTGCTCGCCGGCGGCTACGCATCCTATCCCGCATGCCGGACGGAAGCGAGCCGACAGCGCGGATTGGGCGCAGACGGGCTGGAGGCCCCTTCCGCCGCCCTACTCCCCGGGGCGGCGCGCGGTTGGCGTGTGGATAGCGGGCTTCAACCCGGAGCGCCGCGTGACGGCGTCGTCTACGTCCTGTTCGGACGGCGCCCGGATCTGATCGGCTGGCGAGCAACCGCCGCCGGACAACCCGACCAAGCGTTGCTCGCGGCGGTTCGCCGCCTCGAATGATCAGCGGTTCACGTCCTCCAGGCGGGCCGTCCGCAGCATCCCCACGATCGACTTGTTGCCCTCGTGGCAGGCGAACTCGTAGATCGGCTGGTCGCGGTGCTGCAGCGGAACCTCTGCCGTCCACGACGACGCCCACGTCTGCGGGTCGGTCAGGGTGACGCGGTAGGCCAGCGTGTCCGGCCCGGTGCGTGTGAACCGCTCCACCAGGTGCAGGCCTTCGGTGGCGCCGCGGTAGTAGCTCTCGGCCGAGAAGTTCGTCGTCTCCACGACGAGCGTGTCGCCCTGCCAGCGGCCGCGGGAGTCGCCGTTCCACTGGCGGATCTCATCCGGCGCGTGCGGCTGGTCGCCGATCGGGATGATCCGCGCATCGTGGAACGCCTCGCTGATGAAGGCCAGGTGGGTGGGTGACTGCACTATCTGGTAGTAGGTGTACGGTCCGGCGCCGAAGTTGCCGCCGAGCCGCGGTACTCCCGTCGTGATGCAACGGTGGATGCTGTTGAGATCCTCCGGTCCGGTCTTGAACTCCCAGCCGTCGTCGACGGCCGCCTCGCGCGCCTCGGCCGCCGGGGTGAGCGCGGGTATCCGCCCGTCGGGCGGGTCGATGACGAGCGACGTCCGATCGGTGAAGCTCACGTCGACCATGCCGATCGAGCTGCTGGTCGACCACGCGATGTAGGTCTCCACGTTCAGCAGCGCCGCCCGGAACGCGCCCTCGGGCGTCGTGAACGCGCTACGACCGTTCTGGAAGATCCGGTCGGCGCGCGCCGTCAGCGTCGCAACCTCCTCGTCGGTCAGATGCGACCGGTCGGCCAGCTCCGGCAAGCGTTCGAGCGGCGTGGCCACGTTGTTGAGCCAGACCCCCTGCAGGTCGGGGCGGCCGTCCGAAGTGCGCGCCGGCTCCCACGAGTCCGGGGTCTGCCCTCCCACGGTCGGCGCCATCCACGCCACGACTGCCAGCACAAGCAACATGACCGTACGACGTCGATACTGCATGATGGTCGCCTCCCGTCGGGCGTCGACTCACAGGGCCGGCGCGCCCGAGTCCGCCCCTGGACACCCGCTCGCTCCGTGCATCTTCCCGCACTTGGCGCTCCCGCGCAACGTGCATTGGCCGCGCCGGTTGCGGGTGCAACGGTCTCTCTATAAGATAACTGTTCGCAATCGACTGTCCGGATCCGCGAGGGCCGACGGCAGCGCGGATGGGCAGCAGTTTCGGAAAACGGGGCCGCGTTCGAAAAGGGGCGAAAATGGGAAAAGAAACCACACGTCGTGAGGTCTTGAAGGGGAGTCTGGCGATGGCGGGGCTCGGCGTGATCGGAATGCCCGAATGGGCGTTTCCGGCGCTTGCGCAGGGCGAGACGCTGATGCAGTTCACCGATGTGTCCGACGACGTGCAGTGGATCCGCGACGCCGAGCGGCGAATCATCGACGTTCGCCAGATCGACGGCCCCTTTACGCCGAACGAGCAGTTCTTCACGACGCAGCACTACGGCCACCCCGAGGTCGACGTGGCGGCGTACGGCCTGCGCGTGTCCGGCCTGGTCGACACCCCGCTGGAGCTGTCGATGGACGACCTGCGCGCGATGCCGAGCCGCGACCTGATCTTCGGCTTCGAGTGCTCCGGCAACCGCGGCCCGCTGAATGGCCTGTCGAGCAACGGCCGCTGGACCGGCGTCTCGCTGCGCACGGTGCTCCAGCGGGCCGGCGTGCAGGACGCCGCCCGCGAGTTCGTCTTCTTCGGCACCGACCGCGGCGAGGAGGAGGTGCTCTGGCGCGGCCGGACCTTCAACGTCGAGCAGCAGTACGGCCGGAGCCTCGAACGGGATCAGGCGCTCTCGGACGAGCCGCTCCTTGCCTACGAGCTCAACGGCGAGCCGCTCTCCGCGCACCAGGGCCGTCCGTTGCGACTGCTCGTTCCCGGCTGGTACGGCGCGCCGAACGTCAAGTGGGTCGCCGAAATCCACGTACAGAAGGACCAGTACCTCGGCCGGTGGCAGGCCCGCTCGTACCGGACGCTGCAGGGCGAGATGATCAACGGCGAGATGAAATGGGTCGAGACCGCCATCTCGACGATGCGGCTGAAGTCGTACGTCGCGCGGGTCACCGCGGTCGACGGCGCGCACAACGTCTTCGGCGTCGTCCTGAACGACGGCACGCCGATCGACTCGGTCGAGGTCAAGGTCGACGACGGCCCGTGGCAGCGTGCGACGCTCGACGCGGAGACGATGCGGGAGAAGTACGGCTGGAAGTTCTTCAACTATCGGTGGGAGGGCGCCACCCCTGGCGAGCACACCGTCATCTCGCGCGTGACCGACGCCAACGGCAACGTCCAGCCGTCGGCGGAGGAGCTCAGTGACAAGATGACGTTCCTCGAGGCCCACGAGCAGTTCCCGCGGAACGTGATCATCGCGTAGGATGCGCTGGCGCACTGTCGCCGGCAGCCGCACTTCGAAGCCGGGTGGGCCTTGCGCCCCCCGGCTTTCTTCTTGTGAGAGCGGGCGCGGGTCGCGGGGGCAGGCTCCGAGGCGCCTGCGCGGGCTGGCATGCCGGCATGTTCGATCCGCCGACCATTGCGGTAATCGTCACCACCTTCCTGCTTGCGGGCGCAGTCAAGGGCGTGATCGGCCTGGGCCTGCCCACGGTGAGTCTCGGCCTGCTGGCAGCGGTGCTCGACCTTCCGACCGCGATGGCCCTGCTGCTCGTCCCCTCCTTCGCCACCAATGTGTGGCAGGGCCTGGCGGGCGGCAACGGCCGCGCCGTCCTCGCCCGCATCTGGCCGTTTCTGGGCGCGGCGGCCATCACCGTGCGGCTCGGTGCGGCAGCGCTGACGGCGCTGGACCCGGCGTTGCTCTCCGGGCTGCTCGGCCTGCTGCTGGTGATCTACGCCCTGGTGAACATCGCCGGCGTGCGTATTGCGTTGTCTGCGCGGCAGGCGATGTGGGCAGGTCCGCCGATCGGCGCCGTGAATGGGATACTGACCGGCATGACCGGGTCCTTCGTCGTTCCCGGGGTCATGTTCCTGCAGGCGATCGGCCTGCCGCGCGACATGCTCGTGCAGGCCATGGGCATGCTCTTCGCGGTCTCGACCGCAGCGCTGGCCCTGGCGCTGCAGGACAACGACCTGCTGAGTGCATCGCTCGGCGCCTGGTCCGCGACGGCGCTCGGGCCGGCGGCGATCGGCATGGTGCTCGGTCAGCGCCTCCGACGGCGTCTCTCCGAACGGCGCTTCCGGCAGATCTTCTTCATCGCGCTGCTGGTCCTGGGGATGGGCATCATGGCCAGGTCGCTGCAGGACGCTGGACGGATGGACGCCACCAGTTGCGTCCTACGAGACCGTGGCGCCCGAGCAGCTCGACCCGGCCCCGGCGGTGCAGCCGAAGCAGTGGCGGTCGACCACAATCGACCGTGACTCGAGCGCGTCGAGATCGAAGTCCGCGATGTGCCGCGGAACGCCCGGCTCGACCGGCATGTCCAGCATCTGGTTGAAGTCGCAGTCGTAGAGCACGCCGTCCCACCCGACGGACAGGGTGTTACGGCACATCACCCCGCGCGCGGCGGCCGGGTTGTAGCTCGTGACCAGCCGCTCCATGTAGCGCTCGAGGTTGGAAGAGTCGACCAGCCACTCCAGAAAGCGGCTGATCGGCATGTTGGTGATCGCGTGGAGCGCATTGAACCGGATGCCGTACAGCCGGTCGAGCTCGCGCTTCCACTCGCGTTCCAGCGACGCCTGCCCGGCCGGCAGATACGCGCCGACCGGATTCGTCACCAGGACCAGACGCAACCCCGACGACTCGTCCCCGTAGCCGAGTGCGTTCAGCTTCCGCAGTCCCGCAATCGACTTGTCGAACACGCCGTCGCCCCGCTGCTTGTCGGTGTTGAGCCGACGGTAGTGCGGCAGCGAGCAGACCACCTCGACCCGGTGCTCGGCGAGGAAGTCGGCGAGGTCGGCCTGCGACGGCAGTCCGAGCACGGTGAGGTTGCAGCGGTCGATCACGTGACGGCCGAGCCCCGCGCACTGCTCGACGAGCCAGCGGAAGCGCGGGTTGAGCTCCGGAGCGCCCCCGGTGACGTCGACCGTCGGGATCGCGGTACGCTTCAGCGCCTCGACGCACTGCGCCATCGTTTCGCGGGTCATGATCTCCCGGCGGTCCGGGCCCGCGTCGACGTGGCAGTGCACGCAGGTCTGGTTGCAGAGCTTGCCGACGTTGATCTGCAGGATCTCGATCCCGGTCGGACGCAGGGGATGGAGACCGGTCTCGTCGAGGGCCTCCGTGAACTCGCGCGCCACTGGAAGGCGATGCAGCATCGCCAACTGCTCGGACGACGACGCCAGCGGAAGCTGCCGTGAAACGAGCGAGGGGAGCGTGCTAGCCATGGCCCTTCACCAAACTGAACTCGTCAGCCGCGCAACCCGGAGGGCGGCCCCCGACATGGTCGCGGAACGCGGTACGCCGGCGCGTCACATCCCGACCCGCTCCGCGTGGTTGCGCATCTGCACCCCGTGGACGAGCGAGGCACCCCCGCGGATGGCCGACGCGACGTGCACGGCCTCGGTCATCTGATCCAGGTCGGCGCCCTTCTCCAGCGCGTCGTTGCTGTAGGCGTCGATGCAATAGGGACACTGCACCGCGTGGGCGACCGCCAGGGCGATCAGCGACTTCTCCCGCGCAGACAGCGCTCCGTCCTCGAACACGGCGTTGTACCAGGCGAAGAACTTCTCCGCCAGCTCCGGACGGTTCTTGCCGATGTCCGCGAAGTGCTCGAGGTCCTTCGGGTGGTAATACGTGTCGTGCATGACGGTTACCTATCGAAGCGCCTGCTCCTCGGCGCGGTGACCGGCGAGGATTCCCTCCATGCCGTAGTTCCCTTCGTGGCATGCGTACTCGAAGACCGGGCCGCCGGTCTCCGTCATTGGCAGCACGACGGTCCAGGTACGCGTATACATCGCCGGGTCGTCGAGCGTCATCTCGTAATCCATCCGGTCCGGGCCGGTTCGCGTGAACCGCTCCACCAGCCGCAGGCCGTCGACGGCAAAGCCCCGGAACTGCTGCTTGGGGCTGAAATTCGTGGTCTCGACTACCAGCGTATCCCCCTCCCAGTGGCCACGCGAGTCCCCGTTCCAGAGACGGATGCCCCGTCCGACGTGGGGACGCCCGTCGAGGCTGACCACCCTGGTCTCGTTGATCATCTCGTTGAGCAGGACCACGGTGTCCGGCGTCTGCAGGATGAGGATGTTGCTGTTGTAGTTGTTCGGTACCCGCGGGGTGCCGCGGGTGATGCAGCGCTCCCACAGGTTACGGTCCTCCCAGGAGTCGGCCGGATGGTCCCGCCGACGCGCCTGGTTCTCCGCGGCGCGTTGCTCGGCCGCGGGCGTCAAGGGTGGGATGCGCCCGTCCGGCGGGTCGACGATCAGCGACGTGCGGGTGAGCGCGTTGCGCGACCCGTCGCGCCACTGCGATCCGTAGTTGCCCGGGCTGCCCTGCCGCGGCGACGCATCGAACGCCGCGAACCGCCGCCGCTCGCGCTCGGCCGCCTCTTCCTGGGTCAGGAACTCGCGGTCGCCCGCTTCCGCGGCCCGCTCGAGCGGGGTGCCGGTGGTCTGGTCCCAGATGCCCTGCAGGTCCGGATGCCCCCATGACGTCCGCGCCGGGGTCCAGCCGGCATCCGTCTCCTGGGCCGTGCCCGGCGCCGCCGCCAGGACTATCGCAAACCCCATGATCAACACCGCGACGGAAGGATGGCGCATGGTCGATCTCCCTTCTGCTCCGATACGGCGGCTCGCCCCGTCTACTGGTCTCCGGCGACGTTCACGCGAATCCGATACAGCCCGGTCCGCGCCGTCATGTAGAGCGTACGCCGGTCGGCATCGCCCCAGGCGACGTTCGCCGGAACCTCGTTCGGCCTGATCGTGCCAAGATGCAGACCGTCCGGGCGGATCACCCAGACGCCGCCGGGCCCGGTCGCCCAGAGGTTGCCCAGCTCGTCGACCTTCAGCCCGTCGGCGGAACCGCTCTCCTCCGAACCGCTGGCGTCGAGCAACAGCTCGGCCTCCCCGAGCGTCCCGTCGTCGGCCACCGGATAGACGGACCATTGCCGGGTGCTGCTGTCCGCCACGTACAGGCGCGACTCGTCGGGCGAGAAGGCGATGCCGTTGGGTCCGGTCTGGTCGGCCAGGCGCGCGAGCTCGCCGTCCGGGCTCAGCCGGTACACGCCGTTGACGTCCTGCGCCCGGTCCTCCGGACTCGGCAGCCCGTACGGCGGGTCGGTGAAGTAGAGGAACCCGTTCGAGTGGTAGTCGAGATCGTTCGGGCTGTTCAGCCGCCCACCCTCGTAGCTGTCGACCACCACGCTGCGCATCCCGTCGGCCGCTACGCGGGAGATCCGGCCGTTGAAATGCTCCGTGAAGACGATGTTCCCGTCCGGGTCGACGACGATGCCGTTCGAGCCCACCAGCCGGCCTTCTTCGTGCTCGCCCTCGTAGACGGGCGCGAGGAAGTCGCTGACCGTGCCGTCCGGCTCCCACTTGACGATGCGGTTGCCGGGAATGTCGCTGAACAGCAGGAAGCCGCCGCCGTCATCGACGCACGCGGGTCCCTCGGTGAAGCCGAACCCCTCGGCCAGATGCTCGATCACGGCGTCGGCAGGCACGAGCCGGTCGAAGGACGGATCGAGACGCTCGATGGTCCCCGCACTCGGCTCCGGTTCGGGCTCGGGCGCCGGTTCCGGCTCCGGCTCCGCGGCGCCGCCGCGCCGCCGCAGCCCGCCATCAGAAAACATGCAAGCAACATCCATCTGCTCATGGCGCCTCACCTCCGCGGAATCATCGTACAGTGCCTCTCTCCAGTGTAGCACGCGTGACCGCGGGCGAACCGGCAACAGTCTCTTCCAATGACACATGAGCCTGAACGAGGAGTTGTTTCCAACGACACATGAGTATCCATGTTGTCAAGGGTCCGGGTCGAGGGAAGAGCTCGTCCGCCGCGGGGGGTGAATCCGTACATTCGGGCACCGGCGCCGACCTGTACGTACGATGGTCGAACGTCGCGGCCAATCCCGACGTCACCTCCGGTGAGCGTACGTACCGACAGGGGAGTGACCGTCCCTGCGCGGGGCTCCGATGGCCGCGCACGGCGAACCCGGCGTCCCGCCAATCCTTGCACTTGCCGAGCGCGCTCCATGACGCGCATCCTCTGTGGCGGACTCCGAAAATCCGGACAGTCATCGACATCGAGGTCGTGAGCCAGCATGCGAACGCTGCCGACGTGACGACGGCACAGCGCGGCGTTCCACTGCAAGCGTTGCAGGCACGGGCGCCGACGACGATTCCGTCCAGCCGCCGTCGACCCTCTCACAGCTCCTCGCGTAGTAACGCTCGGCCAAATCCCCGCCGTGGTCGTGCGCTCGGCTACCGCGCTACGCGCACGCCCGCAGACGGACGTGCACTTCACTTGGTCTTCTGCTGCTCGAATCCGACCCGCGAGGCGTGGAGCCCACGGACTGGTCATGCGGCGACGAACGGCGCGCTTCCCGCCGGCGCCGCCGCGCTGCCGCGCCCGGGCCGGTCGGGCAACCAGGAGCGGTTCTGTTCGAGCAGGGCGTTGGCCAGCAGGAGGAGCTTGCGCATGACGGCGGTCAGAGCGACCTTCGGCGGCTTCCCCAGGCCGCGGAGCTGGCGGTACTTCGCACGCAGGCCAGGGTTGCAACGGATCGCCGCCAGGGCCGGCATGTAGAGAAGCCGCCGCACCCGCGGCCGGCCGCCCTGGATGAAGCTGCGGCCCTGCCAGGCGCCGGACTGGCGCGTGACCGGCGCGAGACCCGCCAGGCTGGCGACCGCCTTGGCGTCGAGGCGGCCGAGTTCGGGCATCCGGGTGAGCAGGCCCGCCGCGGTGATGCTCGACACGCCCGGGATCGAGGTCAGGATCTCGGTCCGGCGGGCCAATACCACATCTTCGGCCAACCCCTTGCCGATTGCGGCATCGACGGCGGCCAGATGCCGGTCAATCTGGGACAGCCGCGTCTTGCTCTGCTGCTTCAGCAGCGGATGTCGAAGGTGCTTCTGGCGGTTCCGTGCGGCGGTGCGGTCCGTGACCAGCGCGTCGCGCGCCACTTGCAGTTCCTCGAGGGCGCGCCGCGCCGGCGGCGACGCCGCGGTCGGCCGCAGAGGCAACGCTGTCCCCATTTGCGCCAGCACCCGCGCGTCTACGGCGTCGGTCTTGGCGCGCTGTCCCATCGCCTGCGCAAAACGCCGCGCCTGCAACGGATTGGCTCGCGCCAGCGGCAGGCCCGCCTGCAGGAGCGCCTCCTCGAAGGCGCGGTGCCAAGGTCCGGTGGGCTCGTACACGACCGAGCGGACCGGCTGGTCGATCCACGCGATCAGCGCGTTGAATCCCGCCGAGTCATTGGTGAATCGCGCGGCCTTGCCGGCAGGAGCCATGCAGGCATCGAGATGCGTCTTCGAAATGTCAACACCTACGGTACAATCGGGCATCTTTTCCTTCTCCTGTGCTTGTCTTGCGAGCCTTCACGCTCATGTATCCATTCAGGACGTAGGAAAAGACGGTGGCGACCAAACTCATGTACGGCCCTGATTGGCCTGGCCTGACGCGGTCCGACCACCGTCACCCCTTGGCGTCCCAACCGGATGCCAGGGGGTGAACCTCTCCCGAAGTCCACGGCGGCAAAACTAACAGACAAGCCTGAACGGGGGCCGGGTCGAGGATCATCGGAGGATGATCGTGAGACTCGACACGCACCGTCTGCAGACCCTGGATCAGGTTCGGGAATTCCTCGCCGGAAGCGAGCAGGTCGACCTGCAACCACAAACCCACGCCGACTCCTACGCGTTCGTGGCGAAAACCGTGCGACGGTTCGACTACGCCCTGCGGGGGAAGGCCGACAAGGGCCTGCTGCGCCGCTTCCTGGCCAAGGTGGCCGGCTTGTCACGGGCCCAAATCACACGCCTGTTGCAGCAACACCGGACCACGGGAGAGATCGCCGACCGCCGCGACACCCCGCGCCGACCGTTCCCGCGCCGCTACTCCAACGCCGACATCGGGCTGCTGGCCGAGCTCGACGTGCTCCACGGCACGCTGTCCGGTCCGGCCACGCGCAAGCTCTGCGCCCGCGCTTTCCATCTGTTCGGCGACCGCCGCTTCGAACGCCTGGCCGGCATCTCCAACGGCCATCTGTACAACCTGCGGCACACGACAAGCTATCAACGGCGCCGCGGAACGACGCCGCTGCCGACGCGCCCGGTGCAGGTCGCGATCGGGGAACGCCGCCGCCCGCAGCCGTTCGGACAACCTGGCTGGGTGCGGGTCGATACCGTCCATCAAGGCGACCTGGACGGCATCAAGGGCCTCTACCACGTGAACCTGGTGGATGAGGTCACCCAGTTCCAGTGCATCGGCTCGGTCGAGCATATCCACGCCGCCTGCCTGGCCCCGGTCCTCGACGCTCTGCTGCGGGCGTTCCCCTTCACGCTCCACGGCTTCCACGCCGACAACGGCTCGGAGTTCATCAACCGCGAGGTCGCGGCGCTGCTCCAGGGGCTGCACATCGACGCATTCACCAAGTCCCGCGCCCGTCGCAGCACCGACAACGCCCTGGTCGAGAGCAAGAACGGCTCGGTCATCCGCAAGCAGCTCGGTCACGGCCACATCCCCAGCCGCTGTGCCGCGCAGGTCAACGCCTTCACCCAACAGGTCCTCTCGCCCTATCTCAACTTCCACCGCCCCTGCTTCTTCCCCACCGAAGAAGTCGACCGCAAGGGCCGCGTGCGCAAGCGCTACCGCGACGCCGACATCATGACCCCCTACGAGAAGCTCAAGTCGTTGCCCGACGCCGCCGCCTGCCTGAAGCCCGGAACCACCTTCGCAAAGCTCGACGCGGTCGCGGTCGCGATGAGCGACAACGAAGCCGCGCAGGCGCTCGACGAGGCCCGCACGCGGTTGTTCCGGTCCATCCACCCAGCGGCCTGAAGGTTTGCTCCGGCCCGCTACCGCCGCCTGTCGGTCGGCGTCGTGCTGTTGACGAGCAGGCGCGAGGAAGCTCGAACACCGGACGTGCCAACTCGCGCGGGCGCTGCCGAGCCCGGATCGCCGGCGCCGACGCGCGTCGTCACCGGCTGCGGTCGAATACGGACGGACAGCGATGTCGTCGAGCCCGGATCGCCGGCGCCGACTTGCGTCGTCACCGGCTTCAGCACCACCGAAAGGCGGAAGCGCGACGCCATCAGGCACGAGCGCCGACGACGATCCATCCAGCCGTTGCCGGCCGTTTCACAGCCCCTCGCGTAGTCACGTCCAGCCCCTCTGCTGCCGGTTCCGCGCTCGGCTACCGCACTCCGCAAACGTCCACAGACGGACGTTCGCTCCGCTTGGTCTCCTGCTGTTCAGAACCCGGCAAACCAGACCCTCACCGTTCGGTTGCTACGGCAGCGGCTACAGCACCTTCGCCCTGAACCAGGACGCGCCCAGCGCCGCGTCGTACATCGTGACGGTTCCGCCGCCATGAGCGATAATGCTGCGGTCACGCGCGCCCTCAACGCGGCCCGCGCCAGGACCTGTTTCGATCCGTCGGTTCGGTCGCCTGACAGGCGCGGCTCACGTGCCCCGCTTCAGGCTCATTTCTGGATTGGAAAGGACTGCAACCCAGCGTATCCGCCGGCTGCAGCAGCGTCAATCGGCCGTTAGGACAGTGATCGATATAGACTTGCCAACTTCACCGAGGCGCAGCCTCTCTTTCGCTGCTTGGCACGCCTGGGACGCGGCAAGGTTATTCCCGTCAGTGTCCTTAGTCGGGCGTCTGACAGGATCTGACGCCCGCAACCGATAGAGTGCGTGGGGGCAGCGTGGCGAACCGTCCATCCCCCCGGGCGGCCGGCGGCACCCCAGCGGTCGGACCCGGTCAAACTGGACGAGGAGAGTGGCAGCATGGACCGTCCGATTCGACTGATCGAGATCCTCCAGTTCCTTGGTGGACGCCGGTCCAGACGACCCGCCGAGATCGCCGAACGTTTCGGCATCTCGGAACGAACCGCGTACCGCGACATCCAGGACCTGAGCCGCCTGGAGAGCGTCCCGATCACGCGCGACGAGCACGGCTACCGGTTGCTCGAGGGCACGACGCTTCGCTCGCTGGCGCTGACCGCCACCGAACGCGCAACCCTGAAGCTCCTGCTGCAGCATCCGGCGTTCCGGGACGCCGCGGACCTGACCGCGGGACTGGAGCGCAAGCTCGACGTCGCAACGCGCGAGTTGGAGGAAACGCCTCAGGCGCTGACGCTCGCGGGTCCCGAGCGCTCGGGCAACATCGCAAAGGGCCTGCTCCCGTTGCTGGAGCAGGCCGTGCGCGAGCGGACGCCCGTCTCGCTGCTGTATGGCTCCCTGTGGAGCCGGCAGCAGGCCTGGCGCGGCCTCGATCCATACGCCGTCTTCCATCGCGAGAACACCTGGTATCTCGTGGGGCACTGCCACCTGCGCAACGAGCCCCGCACGTTCCGTCTCGATCGAATCGCCGAGACCAAACGCCTCGACGGCGCCTTCGAGCGGCCCGCCTTCGATCTGGACGCGTTCCTGCGGGAGACCTGGGGCGTCTACCGCGGCCGGACCCTGCATGAGGTCGTCATCCATTTCGATGCGTCACTCGCACCGCTCATCCAGCAAGGTGCACACCATTCCGAGGAGCGCATCTGTCCACTGAAGAACGGCCTGATCGAGTACCGCGTCACCATCTCGCACCTCGACGAGATTGCGCGCTGGATCGTCGGGTTCGCCGGGGCCGCCTGCGCCGTCGAGCCCCCCGCCCTGGTTGCACGGGTCGCCGAGATCGCCGGCCGCGCGTACGAACGGCACCGCCAGAACGACGGGCAGACGCCTGCCGCGCTCCGCTCACAGCGTGACCTGCCCGGCATGCCGTCGACCGACACCGGCCAGTCTCCCCGCCAGCCCGACCTGATCTGAAGACGGCCGTTCCTGCGCTTCTCAGCGACACTCCACAAGCACGCATTTCGGCTCTCCCTGCCGCCACTGACAGGTTCTGACGGTGCCCGACAGTACTTTGCTTGCTGTCCGGCAGCAGACGCCTTGGCGGCAAGCCCGATGCGACTTGCAGCGTTGCCCCGCCAAACGAGAACGGCTTGCCTGAAGCCGAGTGGCAAGCTCCAGGCGCCGGGCGCCCTATCTGTAACACCGTGAAGCTCAAGGAGGCTGAAATGCACAAGGTGATCGCACTCGGACTCGTCGCGGGACTGCTCATCGCGAGCGTTCCTGTTCACGCCGGCCCTATTCTCGAGTCGGCGCTCCGTCGAGCGAACAAGGGTCACCCCAACTCGGTTGTTGGCCAATCGGCGCAGATCAGTTGCGCCACAGCCGCCACGGACGGCTCCACCGACGGGCGGCAGCGACAAGGATCGGTCGGCTGGTTCGTCGGTGGACTGTTCCTGCCGGTGATCATGCCCATCGTCGCGCACGTCAGCACGCCGCAGCCGCCCGCGGACACGGTTCTGCAGTACAGCGGCGACGAGGCGCGCTGCTACGCCGCGGCGTACAGTGACGCCGCGGCCGGGAAGCGCAAGAAGGGCGCATGGATCGGAAGCGCGACCGCGGTCGGCCTGCTCATACTGGCGGTGGCATCTGCAGGCGATACTCGGTACTGAATCAGCCCGACACGGGAATGGTCGGAATCGTGGAGTGCCGGAGGCCGGCACCACCGACACTCGCACCATGCAGGATACAGCGATCAGCCCCGGGCGACTAGACCGCTCAATACGTCCCAACGGCCGGCTCGCGGTCACCCGCGAGCCGGCCGCGGCGTCCCCCGCCCGGACTGCAACCGTGCTTGACACAGCCTCCCGTCGGCGGCGTCCCGCATCGCCAACGCCTGCCCGGCATTCCGTGGGATGCGCCTGCCGGTTTCCGCGCCGCACCCCTGTCATTGCGCGCGCGAATGACCGATACTCCATACAGGTGGAGCCTCTTGCAAAACCCTTGGTCGGCCGGGTTTTCCTACCCGAGGCAGAGGGAACGGACGGTCAGCGGGGTGGGACGCAGCGTTCGTAGGATTAGGATAGCAGCCGTCACCGGCGCCGGGGAACCGGAGACACGGGGTCTCAAGGGACCTCTGGGACCTCCCGGTCGGTTATGAGGGCGAGCGCGCGCGACGAGACGTGGCGCATTTCCCTCACGACCCGTTCCAGTTCGCGGTTGTTCTCGAGCCACTCCTGGTAGAGGGCGAGTTCGTCTTCGGAGAGCAGCAGGCTGACCGTTTTTCCGCGCACCTTGTGTGTCCAGTAGCGGTACGGGCCGTGACGCGCGTCCGGGTCGCGGTGGCAGCGGCAGGCAGGCTTCCCGCACGTGAGACGGCGGGTCTGGATACTGCCCTGGCGGACAAACCCGAGCGTTTGCAACTCCGCCTTGAGCGCATCGTATTGTTCGCTGTACCGGCGCATCGGGTTCCGGCGGCCCATCGGTTCCCTCCTTGACCTCACTCCTACACTACTATATATAGTAGGCGCTGGGAGCAGTCAAGCCATGCAGAACCTGCGCGCCTCGTTCGCCGCCTACTGGGAGTCAATCCAACAGGGCCTGTTTCCCCGGTTGGAGCAGGTGTTGGGTTCGCTGACCGAGAAACAGCAGCAGTTGGTGCAGACCCTCGAGGTGATCCGTATCGAGCAGATGATTCCCTCGCGCTTGCGGATGCCGGGCCGCCCCCGCAAGGACCGCGCGGCGGTGGCGCGCGCCTTCGTCGCCAAGGCGGTCTACGACATGCCGACCACGCGCCTGCTGCTGGACCGGTTGGCCACCGACGTGGTGCTGCGCCGCATCTGCGGCTGGGAGCGGCGGCGCGAGATGCCAAGCGAGTCGGTCTTCTCTCGCGCCTTCGCCGAATTCGCCCACTCCCAGTTGCCCCAGCGCGTGCATGAAGCGTTGCTCCGGAAGACGCACGGCGACCGTTTGGTGGGCCATCTGTCCCGAGACTCGACGGCCATCGAGGGGCGCGAGAAGCCGGCCGCGAAGGAGAAGTCGCCTCCGCCGCCCAAGCGCAAGCGGGGCCGGCCGAAGAAGGGTGAAGAACGGCCCAAGACACGCAAACGCCTCGACCGGCAACCGAGCATGACCCTGCAGGAGATGCTCGACGACCTGCCGGCCGAGTGCAGTGTGGGCACGAAGAAGAACAGCAAGGGCTACAGGGACACCTGGGTCGGCTACAAGTTGCACATCGACGTGGCCGACGGCCAGATTCCGGTCAGTTGCATCCTGACGTCCGCCTCGCTGCACGACAGCCAGGCCGCCGTTCCACTGGCCACCCTGTCGGCCCAGCGGGTGGACAATCTGTATGACCTGATGGATGCCGCCTACGACGCGGTGCAGATCCGCGAGCACAGCCGCGCACTCGGCCACGTCCCGCTGATCGATATCAACCCCCGCCGTGACACTGCGCTGGCCGAAGAACTGCAGACCGAAGCCCGGCGCCTGAAGCGTCTCGGCTTGCAGCTTCCCGAACAGGTTCGGTACAACGAACGCACGGCGGGTGAGCGCGTCAATGGCCGACTCAAGGACGAGTTCGGCGGGCGCCACGTCCGAGTCCGCGGCAACGCGAAGGTGATGTGCCACTGCATGTTCGGCGTGCTGGCGCTCACCGCCGACCAGCTCCTGCGGCTGGTGACGTAAACCAACGCCTCGCCGGCCAACGCGCATCCCCTTCCGGTCGCCCGACAGGCGTCAGTCACCAACCGGTGTCTCCAACGCCCGGTGGGAAAACCCTCGAACTCCCTGATTTCCGCCTCTTGGGTCGCCGCCGGTCCTCCCGCCCCGCATTCTCGGTCGGGATCCAGGCAAAACGATGTTCACCAGAAGAACTTGTGCTCCGAGCCGAGCTACGCCAAGAGTTTTGCAAGCGGCTCAGGTGGTGTAGAATTGCATTCGGTCTCGAGGCGGCTGCTCTCCCGGACGATGCCCCGCCGCCGGAGGGATACGACGCATGAGGATGTTCACCGTCACGTACGACCGTAGCGGCAGGGTTGCAACCGCGACCGTGCAGGGCACAGAGATCTCGACCACGGACGACCTTCTCTGCATCTGCGAGGACGGAGTGCCTCTCGCAACCTTCCCGAAGCAGAGTGTCCTGCACGTCACCAGCAACAACCCGGGCGACACCAGCAACAGCCCGGGCGACGATCGGCCGGCGCCTGCTGTAGACGACCTCGGCATGCCGGTCCGGAGCCCCCTCAGCGAGGCGCGCGCCGAAGACCGGGAGGAGTACTGGACACGCCTGCGGACCGCGCTCGACCCGACGCCGCCGCGTGAGAGTGCCGCGCGGGTCGGCCGTCGCGCCCCGACCGCCGGAGGGAGCCGGGACCGGTACGGCTCGGGCGTGGCCGCCGTCGGCTCGGGCGATTCTGTCCGATCGAGCGGCGCCCGCGCCAGGTAGCCGCACCGCTTTCCCTGCACGGTCACCCCGGCCCAGGCCCTGGCCGCCTGTGCGTCGTCCGCAGGATCTCGCCCTCCTGATACCATCGTCTGGCAGACCGCTCCGGTTCGGAGGTAGAGGTAGAGGCATGCTGAGACTCCTGACGGTCACGCTCCTGCTCGTGCTGGCAGTGTCGCTCTCCGCCTGTGGGCCGCCGTCGGGCGACACGCAGGCCAGCGAGGCGGACACGCTCGCCGAAGTCGCCGTGGTGACTTCCGGCGGTTTGGCCGCCGCCTACGACGCGCTCGCCCCGCGATTTCAGGACGAGACGGGCATCCGACTGGTAACCGCGTATGGCGCGTCGACCGGGGGCGCTCCCGACTCGATCCCGGCGAGGCTGGAGCGCGGGGAACGTTTCGACGTCCTGATCATGTCGCAGGCCGGCCTGAACGCGCTTTCCGAGCAGGGTCTCGTCCGGCCGGAGACACGGTTGGATCTGGCCAGCTCGTCGATCGGCATGGCGGTGCGCGAAGGCGCGCCGCTGCCGGACATCAGCACGCCCGAGGCGTTCGTGGAGACGTTGCTCGCTGCCGAGTCCATCGGCTATTCGGCGAGCGTGAGCGGGACGTACGTCTCCACGGAGCTGTTTCCCAGGCTGGGCGTGGCCGAGCAGCTCGCACCCAAGAGCCGGCGCATCGTCAGCGAACGGGTGGCAGCCGTCGTCGCGCGCGGCGAGATCGGGATCGGCTTTCAGCAGGTCAGCGAGATCCTCTCGATCGAGGGCGCCGCGTACGCCGGCCCCATTCCGGATGAGTATCAGCGGGTCACGACGTTCTCCGCGGGTATCACGGCGGGTGCGGAGAATCCCGACGGCGCGCAAGAGCTCATGAAATTCCTGTCATCGGCCGCGGCGGCCCCGACGATCGCCGAGACGGGTCTCGAACCGATTGTGGACTGAGGGACATTGTGCCCAGCGGAATAGGGACACTGCCTGATCGATGACGATTCTGGTGGCGAGTGTGCCGCCGGACCCGGAACGCCAACGAATCGCCGCCGGCTCTCGAAAGTTGCGATGTTCGACCGCACCCGGGATGCGACGGTTCGGAACGCCGCCTTCACTTGGCTGAAGGCGCAAGTCGACAGCCACGGCGACGTTTTGCCGCGAGCACTGCTGGCCGAGGGGTTCACGTTTAGCGGCGTACGGGTGCCTCTAGCCTGGATTATTCACGGCGACCCCGCCGCGGTCACCGGCAGGAGGTGACAGCACCCGATTCGGTCACCGGTAGAGGGTGATCGACGGGTGGGCGGCCCTTCGAACGTCGCCGACCGCGGGTGATGGTGTGGTCAAGCGGCCGACCGCCGTAGTGATGAGGGCGGCAAGAGGCGGGCAACGACAGTTCCACCCGTCAGGCGGTTGACAGCCCTCCGGCCGGCAGCGATGCGATGCTCGTTGAGCGGCTATCCGGCGCGCGCCCCGAGCGCGAACGCAATGTGTCGCCACGCCGCCAGGTCCGGTGTCGCGCGCGGCAGGCGCAGGACGATGCGACGCACCGAGCACACCACCTGGACGCCGAGCTTCAGCAGCCGGTCGCGCAGCCAAGGCACCTGCGCGCGGGCGCACGCGGTGTCTGCGGCGCGCAGCCGCAACTCCTGCATCAGCACGTAGGCCGCCGCCGTCAGCAGGACGCGCAACTGATTCGCCGAAAACGCCTGGCAACTCGTGCGGTCGATCTGTAGGGCCTTCAGTTCCTTGATCCGGTTCTCGGCGTCCCCGCGGGCGCAGTAGACCTTCTCGTAGAGGAAACGCGGCGTCTGCCGCATGTTGGTCACGACGAAGCGCGGATTGTCCCGCGGCTCGCGGTCTCGGTGGCGGACGACTTCGGCCTTGATCACCACGCGGCGCGCGTGGTTCCACGTGCCGGCCTGGTACTCGTTGGTCTCGGTGTAGACGTGCTCGGTCTGTTCGCTGCGCCACGTCCGCGCCCGCGCCACCAGCATGGCCGGCTCGGCGTACCGCTCCAACACCGCGTTCTTCGCCATCGCGATCACGTAATCGAGCCGCGGCTGCGCCTCCAGGAAGGCAAAGACCGCCGGGCTGGCAAAGCCTCCGTCGAGCCGAACGAGAATGCGCGCCCGCGGAAACGCCCGGCGCAGCCGCGGCAGCAACCGCGACAACAGCCCGACCGTCCCCTCCGAGGCGACCGCCTTGCCGTGCCGCAACAGCGCCGCGCACAGATACTGCTCGGATTCGCGGTCGAAGGTCAGGAAGCCAAGCAGCGGCAGGTAGCACCAGTTGTCGTAGTAGCCGTTGAAGAGCGTGTACTGCTGCGCCCCGTGCGTCGGGTCGTCCGTCGGGTCCAGATCGATCGTGATGCACCGCGCCCGCCCGTCCAGGCGGCGGCGATGCCGCGCGATGACCCGCGGGGCCAACTCGTCCGCCATGCGGTAGAGCGCGCAGCCGTTGACCGCGTTCTCGAACCGCGACAGCGTCGGCTGCGACGCCAGGCGCTCGCCCGAAACCGGGTCTCTGTCGAGCAGCAGCTTGTGGATGGGGTCGTCGGCGAGACGGTCGCCATCATTGCAGTCGGGATGGCCGCAGGCGATGCCAAAGATGCGCTGGCCGATCAGGTCCGCGAGCGAGTGCCGGGTCTTGTCCGGCGCCCGCTTGTCGAACAGACACCCGGCGAACGCCTTGACCAGGCCGTAGATGCGCTCGGCGGCCTTCAGCAGGATCGCCCCGCCGTCGGAACTGCCCTGCTCCTGGTTGAACTGGGCGAACAGCGGCTTGTCAAACAGATCCGGGAACAGAACAGTCTGTGGTACAGTGTCGGTCGTCACGCAAGGGCCTCCGTGGTGGCGCAAGTGGTTGTTAACACTGCACTTGTACCACACGGGGGCTCTTGTGTCTGTACCGGAATCAGAACACGCCACGAATTTTCCGGGCTAGCCTAGTCAGTCCGCAGGGCATCTTCAAGCCGCAGGTCCTGCACGACGCGCCACTGTCCATCACGACCACGCCCGATGGGCCGTATGACGACGCCTTCGGTCCGAACGAACTGCTGCGCTATCGATACCGCGGCACGGACCCTGACCATCCCGACAACCGGCGTCTGCGCTTTGCGATGAAGGAGCGGCTGCCGCTGGTATATTTCCACGGCCTGATTCCGGGCAGGTACGTCGCCGCTTGGCCCGTGTTCGTCGTCGGTGATGATCGCGGCGGGGCTGACGTTCACTCTTGCGGTCGACGACGCGCGTCACCTCTGGCCGTCCACGCGCGGTCAGACGGCACGCGACAGCATGGAGACCGCACGGCGGCAGTACACCACCGCGGCAGTTCGGCAGCGCCTCCACCAACGCGCGTTTCGGGAACGAGTCCTCGCCGCCTACCGGCAGCAGTGTGCATTCTGCCGGTTCCGGCACGCGGAGCTGCTGGACGCCGCTCATATCGTACCCGACGCCGATGAGGGGGAACCCGTCGTGGCGAACGGACTGGCGCTCTGCAAGCTCCATCACGCCGCCTTCGATCGCTACTTCCTCGGTGTCCGGCCCGACTACGTCGTGCAGGTGCGTCACGACCTGCTGGACGAGACGGACGGTCCCACTCTGGTGCATGGGATCCAGGCCCTGCATGGAACGCGCATCGCCGTGCCCAGGAGGCCGGCGCAGCAGCCGGACCAACATTTCCTGGAGATCCGCTACGAGACCTTCCGACGCGCGTGAACGCCGGCCCGTTCGTCCGCAGACGATCCTCCGGGGTTTGCTACACTCAGCGTTCGAATTCAAGGCCGATGACTGATCTTGCCGGCGTGCTGTTGCAAATCCGGGACGGGATAGCGAGGAGCGCATATCCCAACGAAACGGCAGTCAGAACCCAGATCGTGCAGCGGATCTTGCACGAATTGGGATGGAGCGTCTTCGACCCGGACAAGGTGTGCAACGAATACACGCTCAAGCTGAAGACCACATCCCGCCGCATCGATCTCGCACTGTGCGTGAAGAACCGTAATCCGCGGTGCATCATCGAGCTGAAGTCGACCGAGTACGATCTCAAGGAGGTCGGTCGGTCGGACGGCGACCGGCAACTGTTCGAGTACGCGTTCCACGCCGGCGCTCCGCTGGCGCTGTTGACGAACGGAGTCAATTGGCGTTTCTACTCCACCTTCAGCGCCGGAACCTACGCGGAGCGCCTGGTCAGGAATCTCGACATCGAAACGGAGCCCCCGGACGAAGTTGCCGCGGCTCTCGACCGCTATCTCTCCTACGCAAACACCGAATCAGGAAGGGCGGCTGACTACGCGCGCGTGGATCTCGACAAACGCGTCGATCGACGCAAGGCGAGGGAGGCGATTCCGCGAGCCTGGACCCGGCTCGTCGAAAACGAGGCCGACGGACGGCTGACGGCCCTCCTGATTGACGCAACCTCAGCACTCGTGGAGAGTGCGCCCGCAAAGCCTATATCGCGGTGTTCACGACGCTGGCTGAACGAGATCGGGAGTTCCTGACTCGGCTGGAGCCCAAATTCCATGGCCGCAAGAACCGCAAAGTCGCGCGAACGAAACAAGCACTGTCATCGACCGATGTGATGGTCAATTCTGCCGCCCTGTTGCCGCTGGTGGCTGCTTACTCGCTTGTCCAACAAGAACAAGATCCAGGCCCTGAGAATCGCTTGCGAAATTGCAGGCATCCCGTTCGATGATCGACGGGGTCTCCACATCATCCTCCCGAACGCCTGACGTCGGGAGCCGTACGCTCCCATCGTCACGAACGCACCAGCCGGCTACGCCCGGGGACTATCTTCCCGTTGGCTCCGCCGCCAAGCAATACCGCCACGGCGGGCGGCACTACGCCGGAAAGAGCCGCTTCACGGCACACTTGAACCCCGGCAGCACGTCGTCGCCAATCAACTCGCCATCCCCCTCGACCACCTGTACGTCGTGAGATGACCGATACACGTGCACACGCCGCGTCGCGGGCTCGACTATCCAGACCAGACGCGTGCCCGCCGCGAAGTACTCGGCGATCTTGACGTGCACGTCGGAGAAACGATCATCGGGCGACGGAACTTCGACGGCGAGATCGGGCGCGAAGGGCCAGTACGACTTGGGGATACCGCTCTTCGGGACGCGCTCGCGGGAGACGAAGGCGGCATCGGGAGCACGAACGACGTCCGGCGTGCGTCGCAGAATGAACCCGGTCTCGGCGCCGCAGCAGACGCCGCCGCCATGCGTGTCGATGTATTCCTGGAGCACGTGGCCGACGCGGGCCGTCACCACGCCGTGCTCGCCGCCTGCGGGAGTCATGCGAACCAGATCTCCGTCAACAAGTTCGTAGCGGTAGCCATCGTCCGGAAGCTCGGACAGTTCCTCGGCCGTCATCAGCGAGCGCGGAGCTGGAATCGCCATCTGTCCTCACGGTTGCCACATTCTGTCGCGCCACGAGGCACCGCTGCGCGGATCTGAACATCGTCGCCTGCCGGGCCAGGCGCCAACCCAACCGACGCCCGATCAGCTCTCCGGCACCGCCTCCATCAACAGCGCCAGGGCGCGCCGGAGCGCCTGGCCGCCGAACCGCGCGCCGCGGTAGTGCCCCTGCCGAACGACGACCAGGTCGTGCGACGGGATGATCAGCGTCGTCTGGCCGCCCGCGCCGGACATGTAGAACGCCTCGCGCGGGACCGGGAACGTGCCGGTGCCGTTGATCCAGAAGAAGCCTCCGTAGATCGGCCGGCCGTCGGCCTCCCAGGCGGGGGCGACGGTGCTGACGAAATCGACGAAGCCCTCGGGCAGGATCCGCTCACCGTTCCAGACGCCGTCCTGCAGGTAGAGGTTGCCCAGCCGCGCCCAGTCGCGGGCGGGGGCCAGCTCGTAGCCCTGCAGCAGGTAGTTGCCGTAGGGATCGGTCTCGAGCACGAACCCGCGGACGCCGATCTTGTCGAAGAGCTCGCGTTGCGGGAACGACAGGTACTCGTTGCCGCCGCCCTCGACACCAAGCCGCACCAAGTAGTTGGTCAGCACCGGGTCGGAGTTGCGATAGCGGCCGATGGTGTTCGGCGGCCACTGCTGGGGACGGGTCGCCGCCCACTCGAAGGAGTTCGCCGAACCGGTGTAGACGTACAAATGATCGGGATAGCCGAGCGCCGGATCGAGATCCGGATCGGCTACGCCGCGGAAGCGGATACCGCTCGACATGCGCAGGATGTCCGCGATGCGGATCTGCTGCCGCGGATCGCCGGGCGTCTGCCACTCCGGCACCGGCGCCGGCTGGTAGAGCTCGTAGACGCCCTGCTGGATCAGCACGCCCATCAGGGTCGCGGTCAGGCTCTTGCCCATCGACCAGCTCTCGAGCGGCGTGTGCATGGTGATGCCCGGGCCGTAGCGCTCGCTGATGAGGCGTCCCTTGTGGGTCACGACCAATGCGGCGGTCAGCCCTTCGGCGGGCTCGAAGGCGGCGTCGACCGCCTGCTGCACCTTGTCGGCATCGATCCCGGCGGGCAGCGGCGTGTCGGGCACCACGTCACCCATGGGCCACGGTGTGGTCGCCGGATCCGGCAGCGTGCTCCGGATATCGATCGGCTCGAAGAAGACGTCCTCCTCGCCCACCGGCAGGGTGACGCAGCCGTGGTCGCCGTTCAGCTTGGCGGTGCGAACCACGCCGTTCGGCAGGGTCAGGTGGATCCGCCGCTGGTCGTTGTCGACCTCACGGTTGGTGACGTGGCGCCGGTGCTCGTAAGGCCCGCTGAAGAACCCGACGCTCTCGGCCGCGAAATCCGGTTCGAGGCCGGTGACGAAGACGGCCGAGCAGAGCGTCTTGGCGAAGCCGGAGATGTGGTGCGACAGCGGATCGCCGGGCGGCGCGACGTAGTCGGTGTCGAGCTCGGCTTCGGCGGCCCGCGCCAGCATCGCCGCGCGCTGGTCCTGCTGCCCTCCGGCCTGCGCCGGGGCCGCGAACAGCGCGCTCCACGCCAGAAGGATGCAGACCGGAACCGCGGTCAGACCCGGCAGGCTCGTCTTCACGTTGCGCTTGCGGGTGCAGTATCTCGACTCCATCAGGTACCCCCTCGTTCTGTCGCCGGGCATGAAGCGTAGCACGCGCGTGTGCTCCTCTGCCCTCCCGCGACGGCACGTGCGGCCCGGCCGGAGGGCAACGGGCAGAGTGCTACAATGCGAGCCGTTCAACAGGCCTTTTCCCGAGGAGTTGCCATGTTCCCAGCACGCCGCGTTTCCTGGACGTTCGCTGCCGTCCTCACGCTCACGCTCGGCCTCTCCGCCGGCGCCGGGGCTCAGGTACTGGACGCTCCCGACCCCGCCCAGATGGAGGACGCACCGGATCTCGGCTACCGCGCGGTACCGCACGGGCTGCAGATCCCGGACGACCTCGAGATGGGTGCACCGTCCAGCGTCGGCTGGACCTCCATGAACCGGATCCTCGTATTCAACCGCGGTCCGAACCCGCTGATGGAGTTCGAGCCGGACGGCACCTTCGTGCGCTCCTGGGGCCAGGGCCAGTATGACCGGCCGCACGGCATGCGCATCGACCCGGAGGGCCACATCTGGACGACCGACGTCAATGCCGACACGGTGCGCAAGATGAATCCGGAGGGCGAAGTCCTCCTGACCATCAATCCCGACGACACGCCGCTGATGAACGAACCGACCGACCTCGCCATCGGCCTCGACGGTAAGATCTTCGTCCTCGTCGGCCACGGCCGCGGCGAACCGCACGTGCTGAAGTTCGACCCCGAGGGCGAGTTGCTGAAGTCGTGGGGCGAGCAGGGGAACGGCCCCGGCCAGTTCGACACGCCGCACTCGGTCGTCATCGATACGGAGGGGATGGTCTACGTCGCCGACCGGCAGAACCGACGGATCCAGATCTTCGACAGCGAGGGCAACTACGTCAAGGAGTGGGCCTACAAGGGGCTTCCGTGCGGGCTCTACATCCATTCCGACGGCACGATGTACATGGTCAGCGGCTTCGCCGGCGAGATTCTCCAGCTCGACGAGAACGGCATGGCGGTGGGCGCCAACGGCCAGCCCGGCCGCGGGCTCGGGGAGTTCGGCGAAGCGCACTACATGACGCTGGCGCCCAACGGCGACATCTATATCGCCGACACCGTGCGGCCGGAGCTGCACAAATACGTGAAGCAGGAGTAGGCGCTACGCAGATATTTCGGGGCGCCGTCCCTTCGCGGCGGCGCCCGCCCCCGACCCTACCGCTGACCACCGTCATCAGGAGCATCCGCCGACAAGCTCCTGACGATGCGACGGACACGGCCTTCGCCAGTGACAGGAGCATCCACGGACAAGCTCCTGACGATGAAACGGGCACAGCCTTCCTCCCGAAAGTCCGCCAAGCGCAGGAGGACGCGCGCTCCGGCAACCAACCACCCTCCATTGACGCTCGAGGTGACCGACTTCGGGCCCATCGCCCGGGCGGCCGTGGAATTGCGCCCGTTGACCGTGTTCGTCGGAACCGGCAACACCGGCAAGTCCTGGTTGGCGACGCTGGTATACGCGCTGTACCGGTACTTCGGGATCGTTCCGGCGAGTCGGCGTCCCCGGTTCCAGACAGCCCCAGTCGAGATGCCGGCGCTTCCCGAGGGCGCAAGGGCGGACCTCCTCGACATGGCAGAACGTTGGATTGTGGCGGTGCCGAGGGGCCCTGACCTGGTCCAGGGCATCGAACCGTCGGCCTCGGTGGCCGCGGCCATCCGCTTGCATATCGCGGGACAGGCCGGGGCACTCGGCGCGGAAATCGAGCGCTGCCTCGGCATCGACACCGGCAGCCATCTGATCCGCATGGGGGGTGCGGGGCGCGCGCGCATCCTGCTTCGACACGCGGTAGAGGCAGCCGGCGCGCCGGCCATGCACGAACTGACTTTCGACGACGAAAAATGGGCGTTGCTGTCGAAGGTTCCCCCGGGTTTGCGACTCAAAGCCAATCCCTATTGAGCCTCTTGCAAAACCCTTGGTCGGCCGGGTTTTCCTACCCGAGGCAGAGGGAACGGACGGTCAGCGGGGTGGGACGCAGCGTTCGTAGGATTAGGATAGCAGCCGTCACCGGCGCCGGGGAACCGGAGACACGGGGTCTCAAGGGACCTCTGGGACCTCCCGGTCGGTTATGAGGGCGAGCGCGCGCGACGAGACGTGGCGCATTTCCCTCACGACCCGTTCCAGTTCGCGGTTGTTCTCGAGCCACTCCTGGTAGAGGGCGAGTTCGTCTTCGGAGAGCAGCAGGCTGACCGTTTTTCCGCGCACCTTGTGTGTCCAGTAGCGGTACGGGCCGTGACGCGCGTCCGGGTCGCGGTGGCAGCGGCAGGCAGGCTTCCCGCACGTGAGACGGCGGGTCTGGATACTGCCCTGGCGGACAAACCCGAGCGTTTGCAACTCCGCCTTGAGCGCATCGTATTGTTCGCTGTACCGGCGCATCGGGTTCCGGCGGCCCATCGGTTCCCTCCTTGACCTCACTCCTACACTACTATATATAGTAGGCGCTGGGAGCAGTCAAGCCATGCAGAACCTGCGCGCCTCGTTCGCCGCCTACTGGGAGTCAATCCAACAGGGCCTGTTTCCCCGGTTGGAGCAGGTGTTGGGTTCGCTGACCGAGAAACAGCAGCAGTTGGTGCAGACCCTCGAGGTGATCCGTATCGAGCAGATGATTCCCTCGCGCTTGCGGATGCCGGGCCGCCCCCGCAAGGACCGCGCGGCGGTGGCGCGCGCCTTCGTCGCCAAGGCGGTCTACGACATGCCGACCACGCGCCTGCTGCTGGACCGGTTGGCCACCGACGTGGTGCTGCGCCGCATCTGCGGCTGGGAGCGGCGGCGCGAGATGCCAAGCGAGTCGGTCTTCTCTCGCGCCTTCGCCGAATTCGCCCACTCCCAGTTGCCCCAGCGCGTGCATGAAGCGTTGCTCCGGAAGACGCACGGCGACCGTTTGGTGGGCCATCTGTCCCGAGACTCGACGGCCATCGAGGGGCGCGAGAAGCCGGCCGCGAAGGAGAAGTCGCCTCCGCCGCCCAAGCGCAAGCGGGGCCGGCCGAAGAAGGGTGAAGAACGGCCCAAGACACGCAAACGCCTCGACCGGCAACCGAGCATGACCCTGCAGGAGATGCTCGACGACCTGCCGGCCGAGTGCAGTGTGGGCACGAAGAAGAACAGCAAGGGCTACAGGGACACCTGGGTCGGCTACAAGTTGCACATCGACGTGGCCGACGGCCAGATTCCGGTCAGTTGCATCCTGACGTCCGCCTCGCTGCACGACAGCCAGGCCGCCGTTCCACTGGCCACCCTGTCGGCCCAGCGGGTGGACAATCTGTATGACCTGATGGATGCCGCCTACGACGCGGTGCAGATCCGCGAGCACAGCCGCGCACTCGGCCACGTCCCGCTGATCGATATCAACCCCCGCCGTGACACTGCGCTGGCCGAAGAACTGCAGACCGAAGCCCGGCGCCTGAAGCGTCTCGGCTTGCAGCTTCCCGAACAGGTTCGGTACAACGAACGCACGGCGGGTGAGCGCGTCAATGGCCGACTCAAGGACGAGTTCGGCGGGCGCCACGTCCGAGTCCGCGGCAACGCGAAGGTGATGTGCCACTCATGTTCGGCGTGCTGGCGCTCACCGCCGACCAGCTCCTGCGGCTGGTGACGTAAACCAACGCCTCGCCGGCCAACGCGCATCCCCTTCCGGTCGCCCGACAGGCGTCAGTCACCAACCGGTGTCTCCAACGCCCGGTGGGAAAACCCTCGAACTCCCTGATTTCCGCCTCTTGGGTCGCCGCCGGTCCTCCCGCCCCGCATTCTCGGTCGGGATCCAGGCAAAACGATGTTCACCAGAAGAACTTGTGCTCCGAGCCGAGCTACGCCAAGAGTTTTGCAAGCGGCTCGGTTGGCAGTTGATTGACGACCCATTGCTCATCGGGGACGAGTCCGAGAGCGTAGAGACGCGCCAGACGTGGGACGCCGCCGGTGCGCTTGCCCGTGACGTGCTGCCGAAACTCCGTCGTGCATGCCATCTCCCCGCCGAGAGGGCCGGACTGATGAACGTCTACGGCACCCTCGTGAGCGCCCTTGTCGAGAGCGCCGCCATGGCCGAATCGCATCGCGCCGGCGCCGTGCCGCCGCTGTCGGTCGTGCAGGGCGACTTCCTGGCGCAACTGCTGGAGATGGAATTCGATCGTCGCAAACGACCCGGGCGCGACCGGCAGCCTCTTGGCAGTGTCGCCCAGCGCATCGAAGAAGAGATACTCGGTGGAGCGGTCGAGGTCGGCGGCCTGCCCGGCGTCGCGCATCCGCACTTCACCTACCGTCCGCATGGATGGAAGACCGCCCTGCCTCTCACACAGACTTCCTCCATGGTGTCGGAGCTCGCCCCGCTGGTGCTGTGCCTCCGTCATGTCCTCGCCCCAGGCGACCTGCTGATCATCGATGAGCCGGAGTCGCATCTGCATCCGGCCATGCAGGTGGCGTTCATCCGACGGATCGCGGAGATAGTCCGGGCTGGAGTGCGGGTCATGCTGACCACGCACAGCGAATGGATCCTCGAAGAGCTCGGTAACGTCGTTGGACGCGCCGCAATCGCCGAGCGCAGCGAAGGACAACCCGGCGCCGAGTCCCTGGATGGCCGTCAAGTCGGCGTGTGGCTGTTCGAACCAGCCGAGGACGGCGGCGGAGCTACGGTGAGAGAGATCGCACTCGACACCGATACCGGTCTCTATCCGTCCGGATTCGACGCCGTCGCGGCGGCGCTGCACAACGACTGGGCCGCGATCTCACACCCGCGCGGAGATGCAGAGTGAACAACCGCGCTACCGGCGGCGCCTCCGCGTCGGATCCTCCATGCCGAGCTGCACCCAGAAACCGCGGCCGAGATCGAAGCCGAGCGTCGTGTCGGCGCCGAGCGCGTCGAGGACCTCGCCCGTCTCCTCGTGGCGGTAGAACGACCCGGCGCGGTACTCGCCCTGCGCCGCGACCATCCAGGGCGTCTGCCCGCGCAGGTTGATGACGTCCATCTCGGCGCCCTGCTCCACCAGGTACGGGGCGATGAGCGTGCCCCCCATGTAGACGGCGCCGTGGAGCGGGGTCTGGCCGGCGTCGTTCACCGCGTTGACGTCGAGCCCGAGATCCAGGCAGTACTTCGTCGCTTCGAACGCGCGCCGCTGCAGCGTCTCGTAGTAGGCGGGATAGAGCAGGTAACACTGATCGGACACACTTCCGCCGATCGCGACGGAGTCGCACGCCGCAAACCGTTGATATCACGTGAGTTACTAAACAGCTTCGATCTGGCCGATCCTCCCTACCGGGACCATATGTGGGATCAAGAGTGGGATCACGATTCTGGCTCCTAGTGGACAACTGGACACTGCTTGGGTACCCAGTTCGAAGCTCCGTGGAAGCCCCAGAGAGAGGCTACGACGCGAGCCAACGAGTCGCGATGCAACGAGGTACCCGAACAGTCCATTGGCAAAGCATCCGGGAAAAGAGAAGCTGCTCGCCGGCGCAGGCACACGTTCGGGCGCTCCATCAACACCGTCAACAACCGCAACGGCAGAGCAGACCCCAAACAATCCCAACAACAGACGTGACTATTCCTTGACAGACCAAGGGCGAGACAATAGGAAATCCGCCCAAGTCTGCATGAGCTCTTTCCGATCATCAAACGGATCGGCCCCGTCTGTATACGCCGCCACGGTCCGATCGGACTCCTGGTGGGCCAAGGCCGCCTCACACACTTCACGAGGTGCTCGGGCCTGCTCAATCGCCCACACGCGGAAAGTCGCACGGAAGCCGTGCGCGACAATACGCCGACCGTCGGCGTCTTTCCTGCCCAGCTTTCGGAGCGCGTCTGAAATCATCCCTTGACTAGCATTCCGGATGCAGCCATTACGGTCGACTACCGGGAAGACCAATGAGTCCTCGCGACTCGCGGGGAGTTTCATATGGTTGAGGAGCTCGAGAGCCTGCTCGGAAAGAGGAACCGTGTGAACCTTCCGCGCCTTCATACGTTCCGCGGGAACCCGCCAAATCCGCTCAGAGAGGTCGATCTCTCGCCACGTCACACCAGTAGCCTCAGAAAGGCGCCCCGCAGTGAGAATCATGAAAAGCACGGCCAACTTGACAGGCTTCTTTATCCGCAACTCTTGCCATTCAGCCAGCGCCGCCGGCGCCTCGCGGTACGGCAAGCTGGGATGATGCTTGACGATCCTTCTCACGGGCGACAGGATAGCCTTGAGGTTTGCCGCTGGATTGTCAGGACGATACCCATTCCCGACCGCCCAGGCGAAGACGGACTCGATGTTCTGCCTCGCCAAGTATCCCTTCGAGCCACGGCCATACCAGTCCGGCTCAACGATATCCCGGATATCCTTGATGGTGATGTCAGCCACCAGCATGTCGCCGAGAGTCGGAAGGATGTCGTGCTTGAACATCCGAACCCAAGCGACGCCGGTCCCCGGCGTCTTCCAGTTCTTGCTCCGGTTTTCCGTTACAATCTCGTACATCTCGGCGAACGTGGCACCCTTCTCGTGCGCCGCCTCCGCACACGGATCACCGCCCCGGCGCGCGATCTTCTGGTTCTTCTCCGCGATTTCCCTTGCCTCCGCCAAAGAAACTTCATCCACGGGTCCAATGCCCAAGTCACGGCGTTTGCCCCGGATCACGAGGCGCTGGGACCAATAGCGCCAGCGACGACCCCCGCGATCGAGCACAACAAGCCGGAGACCCCGGCCATCGGAATAGCGGCCCGGAAGGGACTGCCTCACTTCCAGGTACGTTAGTCTTTTCTTGGGTTGTCTACCGCGAGACATGTGGCGCGCTCCCCCAGCGGCGACAGGAGGGGACCGTGCCCACGAGAGCCTTTGACGGGACAGGCCGAAAAAGGGCAGAATGCCCGTCAGGATCGTGGGGCGGGAACCTCCCGCGCCGCTTTCTCGCTCCATCGGTTGCTGCGAACAACCCCTGGAGCACATGTTTCACCTAGCGCCGGGGGCCGCAAGGCCTCCGGCGCGCCCTTCCTCAACACCGACCATCGAGTCGTGACAGAACATGACGGGTCTGAAAGCCCACTCCCCAGTCTCAAGCGCCCGGTCATCGGCACCGTAGCTACGCCCCCGAATCGACAGCGAGCAGGATGGTGGGCCAGCACGAGCAACCTCTCATCAGGAACCCTGGGACTCCGGTTTCGCGGGCTCCGATGATGCACCGGAGCCGACAACCACGATCACACCGCGAGCGACCGACTTCAGCTCTCCGCGTTTCCGCAAACCCGACAGAGCAGCGTCCACGGCGGATTCCGAGAAGCCCTGCGGGGCAAAGTGACGCACAAGAGCGCGACGCGTACCGGCAACACCGGTAACGACCGCTTGGCGTACCCGCACGGTGAGAGGAGCCGCGTCGTCCTCGTCGGGAACTGGCTCCGGCGGAGCCGCTGCAGCCCGAGCACGGTCCTCAACGACGGGAAGGACCGGAAGATCGCCCGGGACCTGGGGCGCACCAAGCCCAACGGCGGCCCGGACGGGCCCGGAAGACCGATCTGGCGCGGACGACGCGCCGGCCTCGGCGCCGGCACCGGCGACAGCCGCCTCGGATTCCACAATGGCAAACCGGTCGCCGCGCTTGTCGACCAACCCCCGCTCCTTGAGCCGGTAGACCGCACTGTCGAGAGTTCCGGCCTTGAGGTCCGTGCCGTCGAAAGCCCGGAGGAGCTCACGACGGTTCAACGGCCCAAACTGCCTCAGAACACTGAGAATCTGCGTCGCCCGCGTGGGCGAGTCCTCCGGTCCTGACGCGCCGTCGAGCGGCGGAGGGGAAGCACGAACAGCGGGCGGAGACTGATCCTGAAGAGCCTCAAGCGCCCGGGCGAGACGAGCGCGCTGGCGGTCTAGACCGGCGATCCGCTCGCGCAGAAAGACGATCGACTCGGTCACCTCGGTCATTCGGGTCCACCTCGTATCCAGCACGGTCGGGCGTCGAATCCCCACGGAGAACACGGCGTGGCCGGGGAATCTTTCACCCGGTACCGAGAGCGTACCAGAAGCCCGCACGTCTCTGCAAGGAGAGTCTGCAAGGACACGCAAAACACGCACGTACGCCGGGCGCGGAACGGCGAGCGCGAAGTACCGCCATCGAGCGGTCTGCCCGACACGACGGAGGAGCGGGCGCCTTCGGCGAGAGCCCAAGGGCTCGACGCCGGCACAGGACGAGCACGGAACCAGTGCAATTCGAGGATCGGTAGCGCAACCGAACACGGCTACATGAAGAACCGAGGTGAAAACGCGAATGAACAGGAAGCCAGCGGGACCCGCGAGCCGCAAACTCGCGGAACTGGTGCAAGCACAGCTGAAGCAACGGGGTTGGGGCACAAGGCGAGCGGCGAGCAAGGTAGGTCTTCCAGAAGATGCATTCCGATCGCTCCTCAAAGGGCACAGGCCGAGCCTCGATCGAGCACACGACGTCTGCAAGTCCCTCGGTATCGCGATGACAATCGGGGTCGGAACACGCACCGAAGAGTCAGAAACCGGGACGGAACGAGCAACGGCTGGCACCGGCAACACGTCAAGCTGACACAGGCCCTGAAACACAACGCCGCGATGAGGCATCACGGGATCGGCGGCAGCAGTCGCGGCGCAGTAGAGCACGTGCGCAACACTGCCGTTGGTATGGCCCGGGCCAGGATGCAGGCTCAGCAGCCGCAACGCCCAGAGGAATCCAAGCGGGCCGGGAAGACACACGAGAGTCATCAGCGACCCACCGCGGGGTCGAAGACCCGGATCCGTACCGCCGCCTCGAGCAGCGGGTGAAGGCGCCGCTGCTCCTCCTGCAGATCCCGTACAGCACGACCACAGCGCCGCCGCACCGGCGTGTCACCGGAGGAACTGCGCCGGGAGGCGTGCAGGACTGCCCGCTCCTGCTCGACCCCGTCAAGGCCCTCAACCACGGCCAGGTGAGCCGTGCGGAGCCGGTCGACGTGCGCCGCCAGGTCATCACCAACCAGCACGGCGAGCGACAACGCCCAGAACGGCCAGTCCGACACAACGTCCGCAGGACACCCCGTGGAAGCCGCCAACCCGCTGTCGCGCCGCACGATCAGCTCGACAGCAGCGTCGAGCGCGGTGACCACATCGCCGGAATCAGCGGGACGCGAGGGTTCGGAGCAGCCCGCCGGGGCGGTCAGCCACGTGTCGCCCGCCAGGGCGAGGCCCGGCCCGGCAAACTCCACCAACGTCAGGGGGAGCCAGCCGAGCCACGCCGCATGACGCAGGTCGGAATCACGGGCCTCCCCCGCGAACAAGTACGAGGGATCGGCGCCGACGGCGCCAACCCGGTAGTAGACGGATACGGGAGCCACGAGCAACCTCCGTGATGAAGACGACGAACTCGCCGGCCGAGGGCCGGGAGGGAACCGCGACGGACTGATCAGCGAGCGCCCGGCCGAACGACAGCTTCCGCGACCAGATGCCGGCGCACGAGCTTCAGCGAGCCGGCTTCCGCCGGCACGGTCACCATGGCGTAGACCCGCCACCGGCCGCCCCCGTCGAAACGCGCCAAGCCCGCGGCGAGGCGGCCCGCCTGGACCACATCAACGCAGTCCTGCAGACTGCCAGCGGCGCTTGCTCGAACCGATCGGGCGCCAGCCAAGAGCGAAGACGGACTTCCTGGCCATGTCTCGTCATTCTCCAGACGACTACAGCCGCACCTGCGACGATCCAAGGCGGCGGCCGCCCGCCGCTTCCTCAGGAAGCAGGACCAGTTCAAGCAGGTCTTCGACCCGCCGTACGTGGTGCACCGTGATCCGGCGCCGGAGGTCGTCGCCAACGTCCCGTTCTGAAGTACTGAATCCAACGTGGACGGGTAGACGAGCTGAACCGTCACGTCCTCGCTCCCCCGCGACACCTTGGTGCGCATCCCTACGTCCTCTCGGGAAAATATCTCCGTGGTAAACTGGAATACGGGTCATATCGAACACGTGTTCGGTCGGACACTTGTTCGATTGAACCATGCCCGCAAGGGCTTGTCAACCCAAAAGCGAGTCGGCATGCGAGCAGACAACCTCACCGACCGGCAGCACGAGGTACTCGAGCACATCCGGGAGCACATCCGGCGGTGGCGGATGCCGCCGTCCAGGTCCGAGCTGGCGCGAAGCTTGGGACTCGCGTTCGGGTCCGCAGTGAACTACCACCTGCGTGCCCTCAAGAAGAAGGGCTGGATCGAACTCAATCCGGGAATGGACAGGGGCATCAGACTCCTGCGAGAGGGGACGCCCGTGTTCGACCCGGACCAGCTTCCCGAGGTCGCGGCGGGGACGCCGATCCTCGCCGACGAGAGCAAGGCGGTCATGCGGGTGACCGACGAACTCGCCCGCCAAGTGCATCCTCAGGCGGACTGCTACCTCGTCGTGCGGGGCGACAGCATGTCTTCCGTGGGGTATCGGTCCGGGGACATCATCGCCGTGAAGCGCACCCCGGACGCCGCAGACGGCGACATCGTGGTGGCCCGAATCGGGACGGAGATCACGGTGAAGTGCTTCCACCGTCCGAGCGACGCTCGAGTCGAGCTGCGGCCGTGCAGCAAGAACCCAGAGCACTGCGCCATCGTGATCGATGAACAAACCGAGGACTGGGAGATCGTCGGCGTGGTCGTCGGCGCGATGATCGGACCGCCACAACTAGGCTTTACAGGACCATGAATCCTGCGTCGAACGCCTTCTACGATCACCCAATCCTGAACTCGCCCTACGAGTACCCGACGCGGCACTGGGAACTCGACGGAGACAACCGGCCGACCAACCAAGTGACCGACAGTCGGCGACCGTCCTCGTACGTGTCTCCGATCCCGAAGACGCGGAAGACGGGCGGCAAGCAGCTGGAACTGGTTGCAGACGAGACCGCCAAAAGGCTTGGCTCCGACAGCCAGCGGTACGACTCGACGGAGTTCATCAACGGGGTGCGCCGGGCGGTCGGGAAATGGCGCAACCAACCCGAATCCGCTTGGCGGGTGACCCCGGAAACGGCACGGCTCCTGCGCCACTGGCGCCATCACGCCTTCGGCGACATCCGGCCCTTCTTCTGCCAACTGGAAGCGGTCGAGACCCCTAATCTGGCTCACCGAGGTCGCGCCAAGAATCGGGCGTGAAGGTCAGCAGACGCGAACGCCGGGGCGACGCCCGACCCACATGCCGGGCTGAACCGGATCGCACTGAAGCTGGCAACCGGAGCCGGGAAGACCACCGTGATGGCGCTCGTGATCGCTTGGCAGACGATCAACGCCGTCCGGCGGCCCTCCAGCCCGCGTTTCACCCGCGGATTCCTGGTCGTGACGGCCGGCGTGACCATCCGGCAGCGCCTCCGCGTCCTCCAGCCGAACGACCCCGACAGCTACTACGGACACCGCGAACTCCTACCCGGAGACATGCTCCGCGATCTCGAAAAGGCGAAGATCGTCATCACGAACTACCACGCGTTCCTGCGACGAGAGCGCCTCGAGGTATCCACCGGCGGACGAGCACTGCTCCAAGGCCACGGCGCACCACTGGAGACACGCGAAACCGAGGGGCAGATGCTCCAGCGGGTGATGCCCGAGCTGATGAGCACGAAGCGCGTGATGATCCTCAACGACGAGGCGCACCACTGCTACCGTGAGAAGCCCGACGCCGCAGAGGAGGGAACCCTACGCGCAGATCACCCAGATCAGCAATGAAAACGGTGTTTATTGGGGTTTTGGGGTGCAGATGTACGCCGATCTGAGCAGAAATGACCCCCGTGGAGCAGGTTCGGCTGGCAGTACCCTCGGTGAACACCCAAATCCGGCCATTAGTAGACGGCTGAAAACCGGCCATTTCCGATAGCGGCCCGAGACGTTGACACCGGTCTGGAACCACGACGTTCCTGCCCGGCATGAGCAACGTCTTGAAGGAAGAGAAACGACAACAGGTCCTCGCGCTGGGGCGGCTCGGCTGGTCGCTTCGGCAGATCGAAGAGGCCACCGGGGTCCGGCGCGAGACCGCCAGCGGTTACCTGAAGGCGGCCGGCCTGAAGGTGCGGGGCCGTGGACGGCCTCCCGCTCGCCCGGCAAAACCGGCCATTTCTCCGGAGGTGTCCACCGACTCTTCGCTGGCCACGACGGCCGGCAAGGGCGCCGCCGCCGCCGCACCCGTCCCCGAGCAACGGCCCGGTCGGGCGCCGCAGGCGAGCGCGTGCGAGCCCTACCGCGAGCTGATCGTCGACGCGCTCGGCCGCGGGCGCAACGCCATGGCCATCTGGCAGGACCTGGTCGACGACCACGGCTTCCCCGCGGGCTATGCAAGCGTGCGGCGTTTCGTCTCGACCGTCCGGCAGCAGCCCGCCGTCGAGGCCCGGGCAGTGATCACCACGGACCGGGGCGAAGAAGCACAAGTCGACTACGGCGAGGGACCGATGGTCCGTGACCCGGACTCCGGCAAGTACCGCCGGACACGGCTCTTCGTCCTGACCCTGGGCTACTCGCGCAAGGCCGTCCGGCTGCTGGTTCACCGCTCCAGCGCACAGGTCTGGGCCGAGCTGCACGAGCGGGCGTTTCGCCGCCTGGGGGGCACCGTACGCGTCGTCGTCCTCGACAACCTCAAGGAGGGCGTCCTCACCCCGGACATCTACGACCCGACGCTGAATCCGCTCTATCGCGACGTACTCGCCCACTACGGCGTCGTCGCCCTGCCGTGCCGCGTCCGCGACCCCGATCGGAAGGGCAAGGTCGAAGCCAGCGTCGGCCACGCCCAGAAGACGCCGCTGCGCGGCCTCCGCTTCGAGCACCTCGACGACGGCCAGGCGTACCTGGACCGCTGGGAGCAGCGCTGGGCCGATACGCGCATTCACGGCACGACCAAGCGCCGGGTCGCCGCCATGTTCGAGGAAGAACGCCCCGCGCTCGGCCCGTTGCCCCTCGAGCCGTTCCGCTACTACCAATACGGCCGCCGCACCGTGCATCTGGACGGTTGCGTCGAGGTCGCCGCGGCCTACTACTCGGCGCCGCCCGGCTGGATCGGACGCCGCGTCAACGTGCAGTGGGACGACATCCACGTCCGCCTCCTCGACCCGGGCACCGGCCAGTTGCTGCGCGAGCACCTGCGCACCCAGCGGGGCTGGCATCGCATCGCCGCCGACGACCGGCCCGCACGCACACCGCCGAAGACCCTCGCCCTGCTCGCCGCCGCCAAGCGGGCCGGTCCCGCCATCTCCACCGTCTGCAACCACATCCACCGCCATGAGGGCGCCGTCGGCGTCCGACGCATCCTCGGCGTCCTCTCCCTCGTCAAGAAGCACGGTCCCGCCGTCGTCGAGGACGCCGCCACCGGCGCGCTCGAACTCGGCGTGCCCACCTACCGCTTCCTGAAACGCTACCTGGACCGTCACCCCGTCGCGCCGCTGTCGCTGCGCCAGGTCGACCCGCTCATCCGCGAACTGACCGTCTACCGCGATCTGATCGACCGCAGAACAGGAGACCCCTCATGAAGCTCGTCGAACTCGACCAGGCGCTACGCAAGCTGCGCCTCTCCGGCATGGCAGACGTCCTCGAGACGCGCCTGCTCCAGGCCCAGACCGAGCAGATGGCCCCCATCGACCTGCTCGCCGCGCTCGTCTCCGACGAGCTCCAGCGCCGCGAGGACCGCCTGCTCGCCCGCCGGCACAAACAGGCCCGATTCCGGGACCCCGACCGCGCGCTCGACGGCTTCGACTTCGCCTTCAACAAGAAGATCAACCGCGCGCTCGTCTTCGAGCTCGCCACCGCACGCTTCATCGCCCAGCGCGAAGACGTCCTGCTCATCGGCCAGCCCGGTACGGGCAAGAGTCACCTCGCCCAGGCCATCGGGCGCGCCGCAATCCAGCAGGGCTACCGCGTCCTCTACCGCGAAACGCACACCTTCCTCGAAGAACTCGCCGAGGCGACGCTCGCCGAGACCCGCAAGGACTACCTCGCCGAGTTGGCCCGCGCGCACCTGCTCATCATCGACGACCTCGGCATGCGCAAGCTGCCCCACACCGCCGCCGAGAACCTGCTCGAGCTGATCATGCGCCGCTACGAGCGGGCCTCGACGATGCTCACCTCCAACCGGCCGGTCGACGAGTGGGGGAAGCTGCTCGGCGACACCGCCGCGGTCACCGCGCTGCTCGACCGGCTCCTGCATCACGCGCACGTGCTCAAGTGCGGGCCGCGCAGCTGGCGCACCCGGGTGCGGACCACCTTGGTAGAGTCGACGGGAGGCGCGTAACCGGTGGGGAGTCGGTGGCTCATCCGGCGCTTTCGCACCGGGCCGCAGTCCGAACCCCGTGGGCACGTTTCCTCCACCCGTTCTCCGGTAGCCGGCGTTCGGCTGGCGTCCGAAGGCGTCCGCAGCGTTCCGCCAGTTACCCCGGCGTTGCACAGCGGAGCGGAGGATTCGCGCGCGGCCGAGCGTCAACGCCCATCCGGACGTGGTCCGCGCGCGCGAGAGCGCCGCCTCCAGGCTCGCCTGGCACAACAACCGACACCGACCGTCCCCACACTCGCCGCGGGCGCCAGACGAGCCTTCCGCGGCACTCGAGTTGTCGCTCGACGCAACGCCCTTTCCACTGCGTCGTCGTCAACCACACCGTCCGGCCCAGCCCGGCCGTTCCGTCTCGCGAGGGTACCCCGTCCGGGCATGACCAACACCGACGTCCGGCGCGGAACCACCCAGGAGACCGGACCACACAAGGCCCTCTCTACGCTTGGAGCATTACCTCGCGCACGCTGTCGCGGACCAACCCGCACGCGTACACCGATGCCGATGACAACCGAGCGGTGGGTGTCGCCTCGCTTGCGCCTCGATCGCTCGGCCGACCGCTTCCCCCTGGTCCGTTACGTAACGGTGCAGCATGGTTGTGTGGCGTTGACGAACGCCGAGCGGCAGGCACGTTACCGGGAGCGGCGGAAGGCTGGCGAATCCCGGATCCGGTACCGTCGGCCAGCGGACCGCAGATCGCGGCCACAGCAGTGGAACGACGCGGTGCAGACGCTCCTGGAGTTGCAGGAACAGGTACCGGGAGTGGCGGGACGCCTTGCCGGATCCGCGACCGCGGAGTTGCTCGAGCAGGTCTGCGATCTGGATCTGTCGGTACTGGAGGCTGTCGAGCTGCCCAGGGGCTTCGGGCGTGACGGCTAGCAGCTAGCTCTACCCTGTACCCACATTATTCGTTCTGAACAACTCCAGCACGCTCCCGCCGTCCAATGCGGTAGCCGATGGTTGCGATGGACATTCGTTCGTAACCGCGCCACATGATCTGGTGTCCGGGGGGCGGGTCGTGCGTTCGGTTCTGGTAGCCGCCGAGGATGGCGAGCAGGAGGACTGCGGCGGCGAGATGGTCAGGGGGGCGGCAGGCCGAGTTCTTCGGCATAGTCGGTCAGGAAACGCAACTCGATGTCGGTGAACAGCAACTGGGCGTCGCACCCCGGTACGTCACGTCCGAGCAGGGTCATCACCATCAGGCGCCAGGCGATCACGGTATTGATGGTGACCGCGCGTTGGAGCCGGTCGGCGGTGTGGAACGCGAGATGTTCGACTCGGCATCCGGACTTGAGCACCCGGAACAGGTCTTCGATGCGCCAGCGCCGCAGGTAGTAGCCGATGACCGCGACCGCGGTTTCGGTGCTGTCGACGTCGAGACTGGTGAGCAGGAACCACTCGACCGCCGGCTCGCCGGGCGGCGGCGCGGTTTCGCGCACATGGACCGTTGACAGCGCCACCGGTTCGGCGCCGGCGATGGTCGGCGGCGCCACCACTTGGCGATGGCGCACCTCGGCCCGCGCCACCCGCCCGGTGCGCGCCGGGCGGGCCTGCCTGCCGCTGGATTTGCGCCGCGCGCTCAGGCGGTCGATCTCGATCTCGACGTGCCCGTCGGCGGCGCCGGCGCGCATGGCGGCGAACAGCTTCGGGGCGCCCTGGGCGAGACAGCGGTCATGGTGGGCGCGCACCAGCACTTCCACCCGGTTCAGACGGCGCTGCTCGTCGAACACCGCGAAGCAATCCGCCTCCCGGTCCATGACGCTGAGCACCCGGGTCTTGCGACTCAACGCCGCCGCCGCCCGGTCGATGTCGCGCAGGCCGTCGACCCAGCGCCGCGTCTTGGGGGCCGTCTCCTGCGCCGCCGCCGGCGGCGGCTCGTCCGCCGGGCGCGCCGCGCCGCCCGGCGGCGCCTCGAAACCGCAGCGCAGCACGCCCAGCGGCAGACCCGCGCCATCGACCGCCAGGGTCAGATGCAGATGCAGGCCGAGCGTCTTCGAGACCGTCTGGTTGCGCCCGATGATGCCCAGCCCCTCGCAGTGCGGGCGCGTCGCAAAATTCAGATCCGTCCCGTCCTGGATGCACAGCACCGTGTCCTGGCCGCGCATCCGCTGCAGCGTGCGCGCCCGGTGGGGCGCGAGAATGTTCCCGGGCGTGACCGCCGACGACACCGGCTGGTCGATGAGCCGGTAGTAGCCCTTCACCGCCGCGCGGTCGTGGGACGCGTTGGCGGTGACCGCCTCTCCGGGCAACGACGCCAGCAGCCCGGCGCTGGGTCGGTTTGGTCTGGAGTGTTCCGTCAACTGGATTCTCGTCGTGTGACCGCGTGTTGGTGGCGCAAATCGTGACTATGGCACCCTCGTTCCGCTGTTGATCTGCCTTCAGTTCACCCATGGAGCGCGAGCGGTTGCCGGGCGCGACGACGCCGGCGCCGTCAGCACTGACTTGGCGGCCGACATGGCGATGAACGGCGCACTCTTCGCTCTCCTAGACGCCGCCGTTGCGGCGAATCCGACCACGGCCGACCGGTGTCTCCGGGATCGCTACTGAGCTGGGTACCCTCGCCGATGCGTTGCCGGGGAAACGTGTTTTCTTTTGCCCGGCGTGCTGGCCCCCTGTCCAGCGCGTGTTGCCGCGGGGTCGGGCGGTCACCGTCCGGCAGGTGGTGCCGCGGCTTCGATGGGCGCAGTGTGCTGTCTGCGATCGCGATCCGGTCTGCTAGGCGAGACTCCTGTGGCCCGTAGTCGTCGAGCAGGGCGCCCAGTCGGGCGGCGTGCGGGCAGCGTCGTTGTGTCATCGCACATTTGCAGTTTGGGCGCAAGCCCGCTCCACCTCCGGCGCATGATCTGAACTACGTTCGTTCACTTACTACCCCCTGACCGCCTCGACGCCAAAATCGCCGTGCAACCGCGTCGAGTTCGCATGCCGCTTGCTTGGTGACCGCGGAGGCGTCGAATCCCGACGCGCCCTCCCGGTCCGGAAGAGTCGGCCTGCTGTCCTCCCCTGGGTTGTGTTTGCGGAACCCGAATCGGTTGCCAATCCCGAGGCAGGTGCCCGATCTCCGGTCTGCGCTGACCTGTTGATCCCGCGTTGTCGTCTACCTTGTCCTCCTGTCCTGCTCCCCCCCAGCTCAAGCCCCGACAGACCCTGCCATGCCACGCCAAGCCATGGCGCGACGTGCCTCGTAGGGGATCAATTAAAGGTCTCCGACGCGATGCACGCGCCGGGCTACGGCAAGCTCAACGACGCGGTGCGCGAAGCGATGGCGCGGGCGGCGCGGCACGACGCGCTGCTGCTCGCAAGGTCTACCACCGGCACGGCGATGGCGGGTCTCGTCGCCCATGTGCGTGCAGGGCGTCTCGCTGCGGGTAGCCGAGTGTGTTGATCCAACCGAATACTGGCCGTTCTGGCAATGTGCTGCTGAGCCGTCATTCCGTCCTTGAACGCTCTACCTGACTGCGGTTCCCCTTCGGCTGACCCCTGATCGCTTGTATCGTGGTGGGCTCTCTTCTTCCACTGCCTTCTCAGTGTACAACTCGGTCAGGATGAAGTCCGACGCTTTCCACTCTCTTGGTGGTCGCGGTACCCAGCCTGATACAACTCGTGGCGGGCTATATCGCCGCTTCAGACGTCGGTATGGAGGGTGCCCCAAGCGTAGTGGAAAGTCGGTGGCGACTCCTGCCCGGCTGTGGTATCAGTCGGGTGTGTTCAAAAGGAGGAGAGGCCACCGATGAAGAAACCGTACAAGATCGTTTCGGGCGCGTCCGCGCCGAACCGCCGGGAACTGGCGGACTGGCTGGCGAAGGACGGGCAACTGCTGATCCCGCTGGTCGAACTGCTGGAGAAGGGCGAGCGAGCCATCGACGAGGTGATCGACGTGATGGGCCGGGCGACCATCGAGGCCGTCCTGCGGATGAGCGCCGAGCAGGTGGCGGGGCCGAAGGAGCAGGGACGGCGCGACGCCGACCGGGATCTGTACTGGCACGGGGTGCAGGCGGGACGTGTGGCATTGAAGGAGCGGCAGTTGCGGGTCGACAAGCCGCGGCTGCGCAAGAAGCGGCCGCGGGCCGATGAGCCGGGCGAGGTGGAGATTCCGGCGTATACGGCGTTGCAGGCGGATCAGCCACTGGCCGACCGGATGCTGGAGCTGGTGCTGCAGGGCGTGTCGACGCGCAAGTACGAGAAGGTGCTGCCGGCGCTGGCCGACCAGGTGGGGGTGAGCAAGTCGGAGGTCTCGCGGGAGACCATCGAGGCGGGGACGCGCGTTCTGAAGGAGTTGGCCGAACGGGACCTGGGCAAGTTGGACGTGCTGGTCGTCTACCTCGACGGGATCGTGTTCGGGAACTACCACGTGGTGGCGGCGGTCGGTGTGGATGCGGATGGTCGTAAGCACGTGCTGGGGCTTTGCGGCGGGGCATCGGAGAACACGGAGGTCACCGCTGGCCTGCTCGAAGATCTGGTGACGCGGGGCCTGCGGGCTGACCGGCGGCGTCTGTTCGTCATCGACGGCGCCAAGGCGCTGCGGCAGGCCATCGGGCGGGTGTTCGGGTCGGCGAACCTGGTGCAACGTTGTAGAAACCACAAGGTAAGGAACGTCTTGGGTCATCTGCCGAAAGAGCAGCACGAGCAGGCGCGTTCGACGCTTCGGGCGGCGTGGAAGCTGGACGCCGACGAGGGCATCCGGAAGCTGGAGCAGTACGCCTCGTGGCTGGAGCGGGAGTGGCCGTCGGCGGCGGCGAGCCTGCGCGAAGGGCTCTCGGAGTTGTTCACGGTCAATCGCCTTGGGCTGCCGAAGCCGCTGCGCCGCTGCCTGACGACGACGAACATCATCGACTCGTCGCACGCGGGCGTTCGCCAGCACACGAATCGGGTGAGTCGCTGGCAGAGCGAGGAGATGGCGGTGCGGTGGGCCGCGGTGACGTTCCGAGAGACGGAGAAGCACTATCGCCGCATCACGGGCTATGAGCATCTCTGGATGCTGAAGGCGCACCTCGACGAAGAGAATGGCGCCCTTGCCGAATTGCAGAAGGCGGGGTAATGTGTGTCTGTCGCTGCCGACTTTCAACTACTGGCGGGACACCCTCTCGGTATGCCCGCGAGACGGTCTCGATCACTGTTATCAGCGCCGCGCTGACGTAGAGCCACTCTATCATTCCAAAATCACCCTGCTCGGTTGGCCGGGCTTCCAGTCGCGTACCAGGTCACGGCCTACTCTCGTTATTGTAGTCGGTCCTATGGACCGCTCCGCCGCGACTACGCCGCTATTGTGCGTGCCTGGGCATCAGTTGCCGTGCGCACTCGTCCATTTTCGTATCCACCCCGGCGGCCGCTAGGGCGTTTCGCACTGCCTTCGTCAGGGCGATCTGTCCCTTGCTCGGCTTAGCTTTGAGCTCTCTGGTCACGGTTGTTGCCGCAATCTCTTCAGCTTGAGTGCACAGGCCGGCGATCTCCCTATGGAGCGCGACGGTTTGATCGTATCGCGGGATCGGTACCTTCCACCACGGGTGGACGTCAAAGTGACGTCCACTCTGTCGCGACTCGGCGTATGCCAACTGTAAGCAGTTTGTGTTGAGCAGCACTGTCAGGTATGCTGCTTCAGCACTCGTCCGTGCTCGGTACCAATAGAGCGTGTTCTCTACGACGCCGCGGCCGCTTTCCTGGCGTGCGGCGCGCATGATGTCTCCCGATTTCGGGTGCAGCACCAGCTTTTGGTGCGCTCCTTTTTGTAACGGCAGTTGCACTCGTAGGTTTCCTACGTGGTCCACCCGTTCGAGTAGGCTCTTGGGTGTATGCCGTCCAGCCCGGGCGTGTGTTCTGTAGAGTTCGTCGAGTAGCAACCAGCCGTTTTCCTTGATGTCGCGCTCCGGCAGCAGGTTGCCTCTACCGTCGAGCGGGATAAACGCCTTTGTCGTGCGTGCCACGAATGCGGCCATGTTGTTCGACGTGTACACTTCGGTCACCCAGTGCTTTGGAATCTCGATAGTGCGTGATTTTACGCTGTCCCATGGCGCCTTTGTCGATTTTGCCGTCGTTACGCGGACTCGCGTTCGCTCTGTTGCCGGTTCCGTCTTCTCAGCGAACGTCAGCACCCGAGGAAATACCGTGGCCCCGTTGCGGAATAGAGCTTTTCCTGTTGCCGTAAGGTAACCGGATGGCGCTTGCGGTCCTCGCGTCCCTGTTGCGGTGAAGTGAATCCGTTCGAGCGCAGTCTCGGGCGCCTCGTGCACCTGGGGGCGCTTTGCCCGTTTTTTCGTTACTTCATCGACCTTGCGTACGGCCTTCAGTTCTCTTGAACCGGCCGTGCCGCCCATTGGCCGGTGTTCGAGCAGTAGGCAGCATCTCGTGGCGTCTCCGCCGCCGAACGGTTGCAGGGCTTCTAGCCCGGAAAATTCGTGGCGTGTTCCGATTCCGGTACAGACACAAGAGCCCCCGTGTGGTACAAGTGCAGTATTAACAACCACTTGCGCCACCACGGAGGCCCTTGCGTGACGACCGACACTGTACCACAGACTGTTCTGTTCCCGGATCTGTTTGACAAGCCGCTGTTCGCCCGGTTCAACCAGGAGCAGGCCAGTTCCGACGGCGGGGCGATCCTGCTGAAGGCCGCCGAGCGCATCTACGGCCTGGTCAAGGCGTTCGCCGGGTGTCTGTTCGACAAGCGGGCGCCGGACAAGACCCGTCACTCGCTCGCGGACCTGATCGGCCAGCGCATCTTTGGCATCGCCTGCGGCCATCCCGACTGCAATGATGGCGACCGTCTCGCCGAGGACCCGATCCACAAGCTGCTGCTCGACAGAGACCCGGTTTCGGGCGAGCGCCTGGCGTCGCAGCCGACGCTGTCGCGGTTCGAGAACGCAGTCAACGGCTGCGCGCTCTACCGCATGGCCGACGAGTTGGCCACGCGGGTCATCGCGCGGCATCGCCGCCGTCTGGACGGGCGGGCGCGGTGCATCACGATCGATCTGGACCCGACGGACGACCCGACGCACGGGGCGCAGCAGTACACGCTCTTCAACGGCTACTACGACAACTGGTGCTACCTGCCGCTGCTTGGCTTCCTGACCTTCGACCGCGAATCCGAGCAGTATCTGTGCGCGGCGCTGTTGCGGCACGGCAAGGCGGTCGCCTCCGAGGGGACGGTCGGGCTGTTGTCGCGGTTGCTGCCGCGGCTGCGCCGGGCGTTTCCGCGGGCGCGCATTCTCGTTCGGCTCGACGGGGGCTTTGCCAGCCCGGCGGTCTTCGCGTTCCTGGAGGCGCAGCCGCGGCTCGATTACGTGATCGCGATGGCGAAGAACGCGGTGTTGGAGCGGTACGCCGAGCCGGCCATGCTGGTGGCGCGGGCGCGGACGTGGCGCAGCGAACAGACCGAGCACGTCTACACCGAGACCAACGAGTACCAGGCCGGCACGTGGAACCACGCGCGGCGGGTGGTGATCAAGGCCGAAGTCGTCCGCCACCGAGACCGCGAGCCACGGGACAATCCGCGCTTCGTCGTGACCAACATGCGGCAGACGCCGCGTTTCCTCTACGAGAAGGTCTACTGCGCCCGCGGGGACGCCGAGAACCGGATCAAGGAACTGAAGGCCCTACAGATCGACCGCACGAGTTGCCAGACGTTTTCGGCGAATCAGTTGCGCGTCCTGCTGACGGCGGCGGCCTACGTGCTGATGCAGGAGTTGCGGCTGCGCGCCGCCGACACCGCGTGCGCCCGCGCGCAGGTGCCTTGGCTGCGCGACCGGCTGCTGAAGCTCGGCGTCCAGGTGGTGTGCTCGGTGCGTCGCATCGTCCTGCGCCTGCCGCGCGCGACACCAGACTTGGCGGCGTGGCGGCATATCGCGTTCGCGCTCGGGGCGCGCGCCGGATAGCCGCTCGGCGAGCGCCGCATCGCTGACTGACGGAGGCTGCCAACCGCCCGCAACGGGGGAAGTGTGCGCTGTCCTCCCCGGCGGCACCCGTCATCACGTCCATTCGGCGCTCAACCACCCTGCCACACGCGGTTGAGACGTTCCAGCGGCCGCCCACTGCTCATTGCCCGTTGTCCGTGACCGAGTCCGGTTCCGGTGCCGCCTCCCAGGGGCCAAGTCACGGTCGCCATGAATAGTCCGGGCTAGGTCGATGGACTGTGCCAGCGTGTCGCGGTGCAGTTCGCGGAATGCGGCCCATTGGCCCGCTTTCAGCGACGACTTCTTCACGAGCCAGATTGCTGGATTCCCGTTCGGGTCTTGCAGGTACAGCTCGCGCGTTCGCTGGATGAAGAAGGCTGCGATGTCGGTGTGCGGGGCCTGCTGGCCGCCCTGGTAGATACCCAGGCGCTCGCCGAACTCTTCCATCGCGCGCTTGCGCGGCTCGTGCTGGATGTCGGAGAGCTTCACCCACGGCGGGTTGGCTACGATCCGGTCGACCTTCTGTTCGGACAGTAGCTTCGGGGCGGCGATGTTGACGGCGTACCACGTCCAGACGGAGTTTCCTTCCTCGTCGATGGCCTTTGCCAGCGAATCGCGAGCTTCTTCGAGGCCCTTGCGGTCTGCTGCCTCCAGCGTGCTCAGTACTGGTGCGGGCACCTGTGTTTTCTGTACGGCCGCGGTGACGACGCGACCCATGTCATCCGCGAAGCTGGACCGGCGTACGAAGCTCATTGGCAGCAGGATCTCGTGTCTCTTCGGCGTCACGATCCGCATCGCGCCTTTGACGTCGAATAGCCTTGTGGGGTCGCCCTCTGCCATCAGCGAATCGCCCATCCGAATTTGGATCGCCGCATCTCCCCTTGAGGGGGCAGTCGGCAGCACGCGCATCATGTTCGTCTTCGCGATCTCGACGGCGACCGGATGGACATCGATGCCGTGCACTAGGCTGGCGGTGATGTCGGCCTGCTGCACCGGGCTGAGTCCTTCTATCTCCGGGGCATCGAGGATGCGCCGCGCGGCGTGGTACAGGAACGTGCCGGACCCGCAGGTCGGGTCCAGCACGCCGAGCCCTTCGAGGCGTGTTCCTGTGCGTGCTGCCGATTCCGCCCGCTCGACGGCGTCCGCGCGCCAAGCGTCGTCGAGCGTTTCGCGGACTATCAGCGCCGCCAGCCAGTCAGGGGTGTAGTATTCGCCGAACACCTTCCGGTCCGCCGCCGACACGAAGTCCATATAAAGCGACTGCATCACGTCGTGCTGCCGGCGCTTCCAGTTGTGTTGGTCGATCGTCAGTCGCAGGCCGTTGGCCCATTCGATCCCGGTCCGCGAATCGGTGATCCACGATACGAAGCCGTCTTTCAACGTGACTTTCCAGTCCCGCCGCCGTGGAGTTAGCGTGTGTGTTATTAAGCTGGAAATAAGTATCCTGACCTCGCAGTATGCCGAAATATGAGGAAATCAGGCCGGAAAGTGCCTGTCGGATGTCAGGCAACCAATGACCCTGTTAATACTAGGCGCGCGATCGCGATCAGCAGCGAGTGCGTGACGAACAGCCGGTCTGCGTCGTTGTCGTGCGGCGCGATCCCGGACACTTGCAGCATCTCGAGCCACAGTCGGCGTTTCGTTTCCGTCCTCCCCCGCACGTCGCGCGGCAGCTGGTGGTATAGCTCGTCGAGCGCCGTGGCGTGGTCCCGTAATAGATTGGCCGGAGCCGCCGGTACCCATTGCTTGCCGACGCGTTCTGTTCCGAACGCGTTTTTCAGCGCTTCGATCAGCGCGTCAGCGCTGTCGGCGGTGGTCGAGGGGGTCGTCTCAACCTCGGGGTCATGAGCGTGCGGGTATCGCCAGGCATGCCACACGCGTCCGTCCGTTACGACTCCGGTCCACGGCTGCGTGGACCGGTTTTCTGGGTCCCACTCGAACGAGCCGAGTTCTTTCCGGATCTCGCTCAGCACGTAGCGGTCGAGTTGCTCCTTTGGACTCTCCCTGTCGCCGGCTTGCGGCTTGTGCGGATCGTCTGCGAGTCCGCGCGCCTTGGTTTCGATGATGACGCGGTGGTGGGGAATGTAGATGTCGATGGACCCACCACGGATTGTGTGTTCGTTCTCGACGGGCCCGTATCCCAACGCGTCGATCAGCTGGGACAGGTCGAGTTTGACGTTGCTCTCGTTCTGGTACCGTCGGCCCGGCTGCGCCCCGCTGCTCGTCAACGACGCGCTGAAGCGCGTGGTGTTGTTGGTCATTCTGTGCGATCTCGATGTAGGCTGAACGTTTTCTTGCTCTGAGCCTAGCACGCCGATCCGGTCCGTTGTGTCGGCGGCTGCATCGTCGTGGTCCGTTCGGCCAGCAGCTGGGCGCTCGATCGGTTCGAGCCGCACGGCTTCGACGACGGCGACTACGGCGTGGCCGAGACGCTCTCCAAGGCGAAGAACACGACTGTCTCCGGCATGGTTGACGCCGGGGATCGTCGAGTCACAAGGGGGGCAAGGTCCGTCTATTGAGGCCGAAGGACCTGTTCGCCGATTGGGAACCTGCAGCCGATGCGCGGCTGACTGCGTGGGAGGCGGTTCACCACCTGATCCGGGTCCTCGAGACGCCTGGCGAACCCGGCGCGGCGGATCTCGCGCCGACGCTCGGCGGCATCGCTGAAATCGCGTGCGAGCTGTGCCTAGCGGCTTTACACGCTGTGTGCGCGTAAGAAGCGCGTGGCTGAGGCGCTGTCGTACACCAGTCTCGTGCCGAGTTGGTCGGAAATCGCGGGCCTGGCTCGTTCTGCACGAGCCGAGCAAGCCGCGCTGTTCGGTGATCCGTCGTAGCACGTCCCATCGCGGTTTGTTTTGAGGTCTGCTTGACGTGCCCCTTTTTGGCCGAGATGTCTTGTTGGTGCTGGTTTCCGCGCTGCTGCACTGCCAGCCGTACTGCCCCTCAGTGGACGGGTCAAAACCGGCCATTTATGGACACCTCAAAACCGGCCATTTCCGGCGGCCCGAGACTGGAGTTGAGATCTACTTCACGGCGTCCTCTGTTGGCAAGGTGTTTGCCGGCGCGCTAGCAGCTAGCTCTGCCCTGTACCCGCATTCAGGGCTGGACAAATCAGCTTCCGCCGTGTAGCGTCACGGCATGGAGCATCAGAACCAGATACTACAGACCCTTCGTGCGCCTGAGTCGCAAGCTCGCCTCGAGCGGATTGTGGCGCAGGAGGCGCTGAACAACCGGGCGGCGGTGGGGCGGCGGGTGTGCGCGGAGTTCGGGTTTGTGGATGCGCGCGGGTCGGCCCAACTCGCGGGTTGTCTCAAAGCGCTCAACACGCTGCACAAGGCGGGGCGGATTGCGTTGCCGGCGTCGCGGGGTGGCGGGGGCGCGCCCACGCCGCAGCGTTTCGACGCGCCGGTGGCGGCGGCCACGGCGGTGCCGGGTACGGTGGAGGCGGTCGCGGGGTTGTCGCTGGAGCGGGTAGAGCAAGGCCGGCAGCGCCGGGTGTGGAATACCTTGCTGCACTTCGAGCATCCGCAGGGGACGACGACCTTTGCGGGCTGCCAGGTGCGCTATCTGGTGGTCTCGGCGCACGGGGTGCTCGGCGCGGTCGGGTTTTCGGCGTCGGCGTTGCATTTGCGGGCGCGCGAGGCGTGGATGGGGTGGAGCGCCGGGCAGCGTCTGGCGCATCTGCACCGGGTGCTGTGCCTGAGCCGGTTCCTGATCCGCCCCGGCGTGCAATGCCGCAACCTGGCCAGCCAGGTGCTGGGCCAGGTGCTGGCGCGTCTGCCAGCGGATTTCGAGGCCCGCTACCGGTATCGTCCGTGGCTGGTGGAGACCTTCGTCGGCCCCGCGCATGACGGCGCCAGCTTCAAGGCGGCCAACTTCGTGTGGGTCGGGCACACGGCCGGTCGCGGGCGCCAGGACCGCGACCACGCGCGGGCTCGTCCGGTCAAGTCGGTATATATGTATGAGTTGGAGCCGCACTGGCGGCGGCGGTTGGGGGTGGCGCGGGTCGACGCGGCGCCGGCGCTGGCGCCGGCTGACGGTCTCGACAGCGGCGCCTGGACGGTGAACGAGTTTGGAGGGGCGCCGTTGGGCGATCAGCGGTTGTCGGCGCGTCTGGTCAAGAGCGCGGGGCTGCTGGTGGTGGGCTAATTTGGATTTTTGAGGGTTTTCGGCGGTTCTGGCGCGGAGCTTGCAGGTAGAATCGCCACATGACGGACCAAGCGTTCCTCGCCACCACGAAGCAACTCAAGACCGCCGAGAGCGAGTTGAAGAGCGCACAACGCGAGTTGGTCATCCTGCGGAAGCGGCTGAGCTGCATCGGGAGCCTGGAGCCGGACCTGGTGTTCCACGATTCGTTCGGCCTTTGCGTGCCGAGCACTGACAGCAACAGCGGACTCGCTACGGTTGCGGCGTGGCCGACTCGTGATGAACTCGTAGCGGCTTGGCGGCAGGAACACGGGTTGCAACGGCGTGTGGCTGATCTGCAGCACGCCGTGGACGACGCGCTCAAGTAGCTCTCGGTGGTGAATCACCCCTTCGCGATCTTCTCGAATGCTCGCGCGAGCACGTACGCGATGACCGCGCCGGCGCCGGCGGCGGCTTGCTGTGGCGCGCTTTCTGCCGACAGGAACTCGCTCGCCGCGTAAGCTCCAACGATGGCAACACCGGCGTACGCGAATCGCATCAGGAATCGGAGAAACTGATCGAGCGTCATCGTCTGGTCATCGTTGCTCACGTCGTCGCCCCCAGGCATCAGTTTTTTCTTCGGTTCGCTCAAGGCACAATCGCCCCGACAGCCGCTCCGAGCCCTGCGCCATACGCGCCGGCGCTCGCACAGGCGAGGACGTTTACACCGCCCCCCTCGGCCCGGTCTTCTATCAGCACGTTCAGGACGAACAAGCCGAAGGCGCACCCGGCCAGGAATCCGACCCCCATGCCTCTCTGCCAACCATCGGTTCGACTCGGTTGCTCATCCTCCGCGGATTGTTGGTCGGCCGGCTGCTCAAGCTCGATCGCAGGGACCGCGAGGCGGTATACATCAACGGCGGTCGGGAGCGGGGCACCTGCGAGGGTCAGGGTCAGGGTGGCAGCGGTCAGGGTTTCGGGCACAGGGCGCCTCCTTTCCCGCAGCACCGCACGCCTGAAGAGTCAGCACTTCTTGTACGTGGTGTTCTGCCCCTTTCCGCATTTGCCGCAAGGCGGCAGGGCATCGTCGGCATCATCGAGCGTGACAGACCAGTCGCAGTTCGTGCAGCAGTACTCGCCCTTTCCGGGCTTCTCGCCAATCTTGTAGGTTGTCGCCATCCGCTGACCTCCAGGCGGCATGCTACCGGAACGGCAGGCCGCTGTCCAGACCGGCGATCCCCTACGGCATCAGCCGGTCCAGGCTCCAGAACGTGTCCGCGATCCCGAGAGCCATCGCCGGCGTCATGCGGATCGAGCTGTGCGGCCGGCACCAGTTGTACCAGACGAAGTACAGCGCGACGGCCGCGCGCAGGTTCCGCAGCTTCTTCGAGAACCCGAGCGTCCGCCGCGTGAACCGCCGCATGTGCTCGCGCATCGTCAGGTTGTTCCGCTCGACGTACGACGTGCAGACGAGGATCGGGTCCGGCCGGCCAGTCATGTGGATCGTGCGAACGCGATCGGGCAGCGGCTTGATCACCTGGGCGTAGTCGATGTCGGCACCGTAGAGGTTGTCGATCACCGGCAGGTACTCGCTGAACCCGTCCGTGCACAGATGCAGCCGCCCCGGGACGCGGCGCTGGAGCTGCGCGATGAAGCTCTCGGTCGTCTCGGTGTCGCGCGGGCCGACCACGTGCGCGGCGACCAGCTTCGAGTACGGGTCGAACGCGACGTAGGTGTACTGATCCCCGATTTCGGCGTTATGTACTTCGTGGGGGTTCAAGCGCCGCTGCTTCTTCCTGACGAACGTCCAGATCTCGTCCGCCTTGATGCAGCGGCAGGGCAGGTTCCGCAGGTGCTCGTCGAGCAGCGCCTGGCAGTGCTCGCCGGCCGAGACGAGCAGGGACAAGATGGTCGTCTTGTGGACGCCAGTCAGCCGGGACGTGGATCGGATGGAGCAGCCCTCCAGGAGAGCTGCGAGGACCGCGCGGCGCCGCGACGGAACGAGGACGTTCACGGTGCGCCTCCCTGCGGAGACACCGGTGTAGGCTGGCCTGAGCATCAGGAGTCCACGACCAGCATCAGCCCCTGCCGAAACAACGAATGCGTCCGCCGCTTCACCGTGTTCGCCTTCAACCAGCGGTCATAACCGATGCGCTCGCCCGCCGCACCCAGCAACGACAGCACGGCGACCGCCAACGCACTGATCAACAACAGGCGGTCCCGCCGGTCCGGGCGCGAAACATGCATCGAAGAAAGCCCCATCCCGAAGCGCATGTCCTTGATGTCCCGAAAGCCCGCCTCAATCCCCCAGCGCTTGCCGTAGTAGCGAATCAGGACCCGCGTCGGGACCTTCGCTTCGCTGGCCACCAGGCACCACGGTTCGTCCATCTTCGGATCCTGTACGCACACGACCGCGCCGACCGGCAGCTCGTACGTGTCGGTCACCCGAGCACCCACCAACCGCCGCGCACGCCCCCCGGCGCCGACCCACGCGGCGGCCGTTCGCCGCTCGCCCCCCGCACTCGTCACGTAGATGTCTCCACGCAACCGAATCACGTATTCGAAGGCCAGCTCCGTCGTCAACGCGTAGAACAGCTTGCAGTCCCCAAAGCCCCGGTCCGCCACGACGGTGACTTTCACCCCGGCCGGCAGCACCTCCCGCAACCGGCACAGTAGCTCGTACTCATAGCGCCGCTGATTACCCTTCAGCGTCGAGGACGCCACCGTCTTCCACAGAAGGGGCGTTGCGCGCCCATGGCCAGTCACCATCGACAGCACGATCGTGTCCTGCCCGTCGGCCGCAAAGCTGGTCCAATCCAGCGCAACGACCACTTCGGTGCGGGCGGCGACGATGAACGGCGTCCAGTATGCGAAGAAGGCCCAGACGTCGACGCCTCGATTGCTCAGCAGCCGATCCACCTGCTTCACGCCATGCTTGGTCAACGTGCCCATGGCCTGGGCCAAGCCGCGCCCAACGGCATGGATTGCCAGCGAAGCGCTCGTCAGCACGCCCTGGGTTGCGTTGGCCAAGGACAGCACCCGTTTGGCATGCAGGTCGCCTTCATACAAGGTGCTGATGAAGTTCAGGATGTCGTGTCTCCGGAGCCATTGCCGGGATGAGGCTGGCCGGTCTTGATGTTTATGCATACAACCATATTCTAATTCAAAGTGCGCACCTTTCCAACATTCCTAATGTGAAACGGAGGATTTTGCTCTATTTGTTCATATGAGAAAATGAGGGGATCTCTGAGGTCCACGACCGGGCTCCGCGATGCGGGGCGGTCGGCCGCGGGAACGGCCGGTCGCCCCCCTTGGTTCGCACCGTCTTTCGGTCAGATGCTCATGATTCGACAGGTGGGAGTCCTACCCGAGCGGCGCATGCGACCAGATTCGGTCGCCTGCTGTGCTACGATGGGACCAGCTAAACGTTCAGTCTTCGCGGCGTTCGATTCGTCCGTCCGGCGCAAGTGCCCGTCGCGGTTTGCGTCGATTCGGCTATTTTCAGGAGCCTCTTGCAAAAATCGGTAATCGGCCGGGTTTTCTTTGCCGGAAGCCGCAGGGCGAGGGACGGTCAGTGGGCGGGACGTAGCGTCTGAAGGATGGCGGTAGCGGTCACCGCCGCCGACGAGTCCGAGACGCGGGGGTTCATGGGGCCTCCCGGCCGGTTATGAAGGCAAGCACGCGCGAAGAGAGGCCGCGCATTTCCTTCACGAGCCGCTCCAATTCGCGGTTGTTCTCGATCCACTCCTGGTAGAGGACGAGTTCGTCTTCGGTGAGCCTCATCCCGACGGTTTTCCCGCGGTCCTTGCGTGTCCAGTAGTGGTAGGGACCGTGCCGGGCGTCCGTGTCGCGGTAGCAGCGGCAGGTGGTCTTCCCACACGCTATCCGGCGGGTCTGGAGGCTGCCCTGGAAGAGAAACCCAAGCGACTGCAGTTCCGCCTTGAGCGCGTCGTATCGCTCCGTGTACTGGCGCATCTGGTCCCCACCGGCCATCGAACCGCAGCTTGACATTGCCCCTGCGCGTAAATATACAGTAGCTCGTAGGAGCGGTCAACAAGCCATGAATGCCCTGCGCGCCTCGTTCGCCCCCTACTGGGAGTCGATCCAGCGTACGCTGTTCCCGCGGTTGGAGCAGGCGTTGGGTCCACTGACCGAAAAACAGCAGCAGTTGGTGCAGACCCTGGAGGTCATCCGTATCGAGCGCCTGATTCCCCGGTACTTCCGGGCGCCGGGGCGGCCGCCCAAGGACCGCGCGGCGATGGCGCGGGCCTTCGTGGCCAAGGCGGTCTACGACCTGCCGTCGACGCGCGCACTGCTGGACCGGTTGGCCGCCGATGTGGCCCTGCGCCGGCTCTGCGGCTGGGAGCGGAAGTTCGAGGTGCCGAGCGAGTCGGTCTTCTCGCGCGCCTTTGCCGAGTTCGCCGACACGCAGTTGCCCCAGCGCGTGCACGAAGCGCTGATCCGGGAGACGCACCACGACCGGCTGGTGGGCCACCTCTCGCGCGACTCGACGGCCATCGAGGCCCGTGAGAAGCCGGCCACGAAGGAGAAGCCGCCCCCGCCGCCCAAGCGCAAGCGCGGGCGGCCGAAGAAGGGCGAAGAAGGGCCAAAGGTCCTGACACGTCTCGAACGGCAGCCGACCATGAACCTGCCGGCGATGCTGGACGACCTGCCGACCGCCTGCGATGTCGGCACGAAGAAGAACAGCAAGGGCTACAAGACCACCTGGGTCGGCTACAAGCTGCACATCGACGTGGCCGACGGCCAGATTCCGATCAGTTGCCTGTTGACGTCCGCCTCCCTGCATGACAGCCAGGCCGCCATTCCGCTGGCGTCTCTGTCCGCCGAGCGGACGACCAATCTGTATGACCTGATGGACGCCGCCTACGACGCGGAGCAGATCCGGGAGCACAGCCGCTCACTCGGCCACGTCCCGTTGATTGACGTCAACCCTCGTGGCGACAAGGCCCGGGCGGAGGAACTGCGAACCGAAGCCCGGCGCCTGAAAAATCTCGGCTTCCAGCGTGCCGAGCAGGTTCGCTACAACGAGCGTACGGCGGGTGAGCGCGTCAATGGCCGTCTCAAGGACGAGTTCGGTGGTCGCCATGTCCGGGTCCGTGGCACCGCGAAGGTGATGTGCCACTGCATGTTCGGCATGTTGGCGCTCACCGCCGACCAGCTCCTGCGTCTGGTGACATAGCCAACGCGCCGCCGGCAAACGCCCATCCAATCCCGGCGCTCAACCGGCGTCAGTCACCCACCGGTGTCCCGACGCTCGGTGGAAAACACGTCGATCCCCTTGTTTTCCGCTTCCTGGCTGCCGCCGGCCCTTCAGGACCAGAACACGGAGTCAAAATCCAGAACAATTGGGGTGTTCACCCCGAGAATCGGAGGACTGAGCCGAGCCGCGACCCCAAGAGTTTTGCAAGTGGCTCTCAGGAGACGCATTTTCCGTCGGGTCGCCCGCCGAATAGAAAACGCCCCCTGTGGGCGGAATAGGCGGGATTCCTCTCCGTTGCGAGACTGAATGTTTGGCGACTGACCCGGCGGCCTTCCCCGCCGGGGGAAGGGTCGCCATGCGATGGAGCGCCTGTCTCGCCCTCGTCTTCGCAGCTCTCTCCTGCGGCTGCAACACGCCCACCGAACCGACGTCGACTACCCCGCGCGTCGGCCCGTCGCGGCCGACGACGCCGGCCCGCCACACGTCGGCTACGGGCTTCGATGACCTGTTCTGGAGAGACTTGGTCTACGCCGCATACGGCCGCGAGGGCAACGGCCTGTCGGGGCCAATGCCCTTCGGGTCGAACGTCCTCGACCACACCAGGAACTTCCACATCGACACCCGCAGCATGCCCGCGGACGTGCTGGCGTTCATCCACGATTCGATTCCGACCCTCTGGCGCGACATCACCGGACGACCCTACGACGGACGGATCGAGGCGGGGCCGGGCGACAACGACGAACCGGGCTGGACCTCGGGGCACATGCACGGGC